>CBDAPN010000032.1:1537500-1790083 GCA_965198415.1 Endozoicomonas sp. | reverse complement strand
GTAGTACCGGTGTCGGCGATTACCGCCACCCAAAGGCCAGTCATACCCAGTACTGTGGTGAGCAAAAATAGCGCCTTGCTACCCACGGCCAGAGCAATGTTCTGGCGAATAATGGCCATGGTGGCGCGGGAGAGAGAGATAAGGCTCGTCAACTCCTCCACCCGATTGTGTGTGAGCGCACAGTCAGCGGTGTCGAGGGCGACATCGGCTCCGGAGCCCATGGCAATGCCAATGTCTGCGGCTTTCAGTGCGGGGGCGTCATTAATACCATCGCCCACCATGGCAATGCGGCCTTCTTGACGCAACGTCTCAACGGTGGAGGATTTGTCACCTGGCAGTAATTGCGCGCGATAGTCGATCTTTAGCTTTGTAGCAATGGCTGCTGCTGCACGGGGGTTGTCGCCGGTGAGCATGACGCTGGTGATCCCCATGGATTTTAGCGACTCAATGACGCTTTGAGCGCCGCTTCTTGTGTTATCCTGCAGCGCGATGAAACCCAGCAGGCGCTGTTCACTCATCACCACGGCGATGCTGTTGCCATTACTTTCCAGCGTCTCCAGTTGCCCGGTTGCACCATTGGTTTTAGCAATGAGGCTGTGCAAATAGTGGGGGGGAAGCCACGACAACGGTGCTGTTTTCAACCAATCCTTGCACACCAAGGCCTGCTTTTGCTTCCACCTCCGTAGCCTCTGGCAGCACTAAACCAAGCTCACTGGCTTTGCTGACAATAGCCTTGGCCAAAGGGTGGGTTGAACTGGACTCAACCGCTGCAGCCAAGCGTATAACCTCCTCTTCAGTACACGCAAAAGGTGTCACCCCAGTAACCACCGGTCGGCCTTCGGTGAGGGTGCCGGTTTTATCAAACGCAATGGTTTTTACCGTTCCCAACAGTTCAATTGCCGCTCCGCCTTTGACCAGAGCGCCATTGCGGGAGGCTCTTGCCAGAGCAGAGGTTACGGCAGCTGGGGTTGAGATGACCAGTGCACAGGGGCAAGCAATCAATAACAGCGTCAAAGCTTTGTAGACCCATTCCTGCCAGGGCGCCGCCAAAGCCAGCGGTGGCACCAGTGCAACAAGTAGGGCAATCAGTATCATCAGCGGTGTGTACCAGCGGCTGAAGGCATCAATAAAACGCTCAACCGGTGCTTTGCGTTCTTCGGCCTCTTCAATCAGGCGAATGATGCGATCCACGGCGTTGTCGCCGGGTTCTGAAACCACCCTGAAACGAGCCACCCGATTTACCGTGAGTGAACCGGCCATTACATGATCTCCCTGATTACGCTCAACAGGAATCGACTCGCCGGTTAAAGAGCTTTCATCAAAGCTGGTGTGGGGAGTTAATAATTCACCATCAACCGGAAGGCGGCTGCCGGGTAAGACTTCAATCACGTCACCCGGTTGTAGCTTGTGGGCGGAAACTTCGGCTCGTCGGCCGTTTGTACTAATCTGCAAGGCGGTCTGTGGCGTTAGCTCCATTAGTTTTTGTACACCTTGGCGGGCACGGCCTGCGGCGTAGGACTCCATGTGCTCACCCAGCAGAAACAGCAAAAGTACCATGGCGGCTTCGGCAGTTTCGCCCAAAAAAAGAGCGCCAATGGCGGCAACAGACATCAAAGTTTCAATGGAAAAGGGGGAGCCTTTGTGTGCCAGTTGCCAGGCTTTGGCAAGTATGGGCAGCAATCCACACAGTGTGGCCAGGCAGAAGAGTCCGGAGCTAACAGTTGGAAAGGCAGTTTGAATAATGCTGGCAATGAGCATAACGGCTGCCAGTGCAATGATGCGCCAGTACTTTTTCAGGAAGCTTTCGGTTTTGGAGGTCGCGGTTCCCTCCGTGGCCGAAAAGCCGAGCTGGTGGAGCGCTGATAAAACATCTTTCTTGATGAACTCAGGGCTTTGCACATTTTCTGTAACAACAATCAGGCGCTCGGTTGCAAAGGCCACACGCACCGCTTTTACACCCTGCAGACCTTGGACGGCCTTTTCTATTTTGGCCGCACAACTTGGGCAGTCCATTCCGGAGATGTTCCAGCTTAATTGTGCACTAGTCATATTGGTACCACTCACTTAGATGGCAGTTATGTGCATGGAGCAGGGACAGTATGCTGCAACAGCACATATAAATATATTTTGATATAAATATAAATTTATGAGTTACGTGAGTCAACAGTTTTGGGCTGATGATAGCTTGAGTAGAGTGAAGTATGTGTCAGGAAGTATAGAGGTAACTACAAACCCATATTCATACTACGTCTAAGGCAAGTCGTATTAATTTACATGGGTGTAGAGTTTTAAAGTTTATAAGTCGGAAGTTGTTTTATCCTAGTTGCTTAATCTTGTTGGTGGCCAAATCTAGTATTTGAAGCAACCGCTGTTGTGATGTTGTTGTATTACCTGTGCGACTTTCATAAATTTTTTCTATTATTTTTCTTTGTTTATTAGATATTCTAAAGCCAATATTAATAAGTTTTTCTGCGTAAGAGTACTTGTTGTTAATAATGGCTTTGAAGAAATTCGAAAAAAGTGGATGGGTTAACTCTTTGGCAGGGTCTTTTGCGTAAGCCTTATCAAAGATATTAAACCCATGCTCTTTTAATTTTTTTAGAGTTCTCAGATGTGAGTCCAGATGATCGTCTTTGTAGGTGATTTCTCTCATAAATTTGTAGAAGTTGTGTGTGTGATCTTCTGGAAGTTCAATTAAAGCTTTGTCTTTAATTTCAAGAACCTTGCCAAGCAGAAGTTCAGAGTTATTCATTGACTTTTTACTGATATTTTTGTTTTTCATATGGTCAAAAAGATTTCTTAGTGCATTATTGAAATGCTCAGGGTCTGCATAGAATCTATAGCTAATAAAATCACAAATACAACACATCAAATTTAAGCGTTGGAGTTTTTCTAATTCGCTACCAGGTTCTAATTCTTGTTTGCCATAATTAAATATGTCGAAATTGAAGTACTGCTGCATCAAGTAAGTTTTTGCTTCAGTAACCAAATCATGTCTCTCTGCTGCGATATCTACCGTTGTTTCAAATCTTTGATATTTGAATACATCAGGGATATTGTTCAAGTCTTTCAAAATTAGAGAATAGTTCTGGCTTCCACTCCTAAGATAGTATGAGGTTTTAATCGCAAGAAATAACTCTGATTTCTTGGATTCTGTAATTAATTCTTTTACAGTTTTCTTGGTTTTTTTATTACTAGGGGTGAACCCGAGAAGCATTAACCGCTCTGCAGTAGCTGCTTGCATTAACCTTTTTTTTTCTCTTACATTCTTTTGGTGCATGAGGTTAACAAACATGTCGAAGTATTTATTCAATATGTTTCTATGATTTTTTTTAAGTTTACCTTTCTTGATTTCATGTTCGATAGCGCGAAATTCTTTTTTCATGTCATATGGTGGAGGATCAATGCCGTCATACTGATTTAATTCTTCAATTGCGCTTAGAAAATCTGGTGAGAATTCTCTCTCAGGCTCGGATATAGTGTCGTGACTAGCGCTGCTTTCTAGGCTCGTCGTTGTTAGATGACTTTGCGGTGACCATAATTGAATGCCCCGCTTATTGAGGGCAACTTCAATGATTGGGACGTATGAAGCATTGCGGTGAGCTTTTACGAGCGATATAACCGTATTTGACAAGGCATTGACTTTATATTCACCTAACAGACCCTTAAATAAGGCGACACATGATTTCAGTACACGCACTACGGCAAAGTCTTTTTGGTTTGTGTGCCAGCTAAATTCAAGGCTACTTTTTACACCAAGGGTGACATAAATTTTCTCAGGTGACATCAGGGCTGCTCTGTGGTTAATTCTGCTTTAAGTGTTCGTCATTATTTTTATCCAGTTATATTAGCATTGATTGTTGAGAGGCTGCTGAACATTTTCCATGATGCTTACATAGAAAAAGTAACCGAGGCTTAATGATTCCACCGGCTACCAATGCCTTTGTTTAACCCTTCTCTTGCACATGGCTCGCCAGATCAAGAATAACATGACGGATGTGATGGTCATCTAACGCGTAGAGCATCTGTTTTCCCTGGCGTGTGCATTTGAGGATTCGTGCTTCCCTCAGACTACGTAGGTGGTGGCTGGTTAATGGTTGTGACATGCCAGAGATTTCGGAAAGGCAGCAGACCGGTTGTGGATCTTCCAGGCAGGCGATGACCAGTTGCAACCGTTTACTGTCACCTAGCAGCTGAAATATTTTGGCCAGCCTCTCTTTATCGCCATCGGACAATTCGGGTAATGAGGAACAGCAGGTTTGATGCGTATCGACCATGGAAGATCCTGTAGATGAAAAATTATTATGAGTTATAGTATGGCTCGCTCTGTTCGATGGCAATGATGCAAAAGTCAGGGAAAAAGCGGTACAAACTGCAGAATTTTACTTTTTGTCAAGATCTAAATAGTGGCACAATAGCCTGCGTTACAAGTAAATTCTAAAAACAAAATCATTGGTTTTTTTTGTGAAAAACAAAGTATTACGTGCAGATTTACTGCTATTGATAGTCTCTGCGATTTGGGGTTTTGCCTTTGTCGCGCAAATTAAGGGTATGGATCATCTGGGGCCGTTCTGGTTCAATGCCTGCCGCTTTGCTTTGGGGTTTTTGTCGTTACTGCCGGTCTATTTCCTTCTGGAAGCGAAGAGCCGGAAAAAAATGGCAGCAGCTGACAACCCTCCCGATTATGACTCTGTGCTGCTACTGAAATGGGGGCCTTTGACCGGAGTGGTTCTGTTTTTGGCCTCTTCATTTCAGCAAGTGGGGCTAATGTACACAACGGCGGGAAACTCCGGCTTCATTACCGGCTTTTATATTATTATGGTGCCTCTTTTCGGTATCTTTCTGGGGCAGCGTACACGCCCTGTCACTTGGGCAGGTGGTGCGATTGCTCTGGCTGGCCTCTATTTTCTGACGGTAAAAGATGGGGTCAATTTAAATCCGGGTGATTTATTAACGTTTGTTTCTGCCTGCCTGTTTGCGTTGCAGATCCTCCTCATTGGCTGGCTCGCACAACGGGTGCACCCCTTGCAGCTCTCTCTTGTGCAGTTTCTGATGACCGCTCTTTGCAGCCTGTCAGTGGCTGTGTTTTTGGAGGAAGTCAGCCTGCAAGCCATCTTTTTGAGCATGGGTCCACTGTTGTTTGCCGGGATTTTGTCAACGGGTGTTGCCTTTACTATTCAGGTGGTTGCCCAGAAAGACGCTGCTGCTTCCCATGCGGCGATTATTATGAGTCTTGAGGCGGTGTTTGCTGTTTTGGCTGGTTGGTTGTTGTTGAATGAGCAGCTAGGTTCAACAGGATTGATCGGCTGCTTTTTAATGTTGATGGGAATGCTGCTCTCCCAGTTTAAGCGATCCAAAAAATCAAGGCTTTCACAGGAGGCGGTCGGGGAGCAAGGGTAGCTGTGCAAAGAGGTGGAGGCGGTTTGGGAAAATAAACGGATGGGTTTACAAGCTGTGCGGCTAATAGCTTTAGGAACTTCCCTGTTGCCGAATCGTCTTCCGATATTACTTCGGACTGGTTTCCGTGTTTGTGCTTAATCCACAAAAAGCACCTTGTAAACCCATCTGCTTATCACTGCCAACCCCCATATTATTTTTATTGGAGGAGGTCGGCATTGCCCATGTTGTTGTTTTTATTGTGGGCTGATTATTGTTGTTATCTCCTTTAATACAACTACCATGCCAAAAACACCGATTATTGCTGCAGTGCCCGAAATACGTAGTTTCCGAGGGGTAGATGTTTTAAATAACTACAGCTAAGTTGGCAGCATTTGTTACCCGTTTACACTGCGGTGGCGTAACATCTGGGGCGAAGTAACACATGCTGCGGGGCGGTCATTTTTTGGATAATCAGCAAGGCTTAGAAGCGTTTTGTTGGTGGTTTAGCTAAATCGTCGTAAAAAGCATCCCTTTACACAAAATTTGGTAAACAACAGTGTTGCATTTGTTATGCCCACGCAAAGGGCTATGCTTTTTATTGAATTCTGATCAAACAATTAAGAACACGCCGGTTTACAAGCTGGCGGATCAAATACAGGAAACAAATGAGCGATCAAGAGCAATGCATTTATACCGGTCTCACAGGCCGGTTACTACTGGAAAACTCTCTGTTAAACAAGGGCACAGCTTTCTCAATGGAGGAGCGCACTGAGCTTGATCTTCATGGCCTTTTGCCGCCACGGGTTGAGACGATGGAAGAACAGTGTCGGCGGGCTTATAAATCGTTTTCAATTAAGCCAACGCAAATCCTCAAGCACATCTATCTTCGCTCTTTGCAAGATACCAATGAAACCCTGTTCTACGCATTATTACAGCGTAATTTACAGGAGATGCTGCCTATCATTTATACCCCTGTGGTCGGGCAGGCTTGCCAGCGTTTCAGCGATCTGTATCGCCGACCGCGGGGGGTGTATATCTCTTACCCTGAGCGGGAGAATATTGCCGCTATGCTGGCCAATTTCAAACGCAACATTGAGGTGATAGTGGTTACCGACGGTGAGCGCATCCTTGGGTTGGGGGATCAGGGCATTGGCGGCATGGGTATCTGTATTGGCAAACTTTCCCTCTACAGTGCTGTGGGTGGTATCGCGCCAAATAAAACCCTGCCCATAGTGCTTGATTGCGGTACTAACAACCAACAATTACTCAATGACCCAAGCTACCTTGGCTGGCGCCATGAGCGTATTGGCGATGATGAGTATTTTGCCTTTGTGGCCGATTTTATCCGCGCCCTCAAACGCCGCTGGCCTAAAGCGCTGTTGCAGTTTGAAGACTTTGCCATAAGCCACGCAACGCCACTGTTGGAAAAGTATCGCAACGAACTGTGTTCATTTAATGATGACATTCAGGGCACCGCCGGGGTTACCGCAGCCACTTTGCTCGCTGCCGCCAAGGCTGCCGGAAAGTCACTGGAAAACATGAAAATTGCTTTTCTTGGTGCGGGCTCTGCCGGTTGCGGTATTGCCGAGCAGTTGGTGCGACTGATGGTGGGCCGGGGGTTGAGTGATTCCGAGGCTCGTCAGCGAATATTTATGGTGGACCGTTTTGGAATTCTTAATGACCAAATGGAAAACCTGCGTCCGTTCCAGCAGCGCTTAGTGCACAGCAGTGCAGCCCTCGCCCAGTGGGGATGCGATGGGAATCCTGACTTGTTAGAGGTGGTCACTCACGCAAAACCTGATGCCATTATTGGCGTATCCGGTCAGCCGGGTTTATTCACCAAAGAAGTCATTGTGCAAATGGCTGATAATCATCAGCGGCCAATTATCTTCCCGCTTTCTAACCCGGTAAGCCAAGTGGAAGCGAGACCTGAAGATATCATCAGTTGGAGCGAGGGGCGTGCGCTGATTGCCACGGGCAGTCCGTTTGATCCGGTTGAGTATGATGGCCACAGCTACCCGATTGCGCAGTGCAATAATATTTATATTTTCCCTGGACTTGGGCTGGGTGTTTTGGCCGGTGGAGCTAAACGGATAACTGACGGGATGCTGGATGTTGCCGTAGAAACGTTGGCTAAAGCGTCGCCTGCTACCGAGAACCCAAAGGCGCCGTTATTGCCTGAGCTGGCTCGCATTCATCAGGTTACCGGGGAGATCGCCCTTGCCGTTGCGAGACAAGCTGAGCAAGACGCAGTGGCGTTAGGGCAAGATGATCTGGAAGCCAAAGTGAAAGGCAGGCGCTGGAACCCTGAATATCGTCGAGTTTACCTTTCAGATTCCTGAGGAAAAAGGTAAGCGGATAAGATTACACACAACAACGCATCTTTATTGTTGTTATTGCTGACAACTCCCTTGGGCTTTGCAGCCCGATGAAGGCTGTGGTTCCATTACTCAGTCAGCTGATGCTGTTTGCGTAGTATGTAAACTTATCCGCTAATTCACTGGACTAATATTCTTATTGTTAGAGTCTCAGTGCAGCCACTCTTTTTGTTATGTTGTGGCATTTGTTGTTTACACCTGAGTCTTATCAATTCGCATGCCATTTTTTAAAAAATATTCTAACCTGCTGATTTATAAAGTTAAAAAATATTATTCAGTTTCTGTTGTCTATTTGCTGTGCGTTAGTTCTGTTACCTTGCAAAGAGTACGCTGGTTAACTTGTAACATTCGTAACACAGGTGGTTTTGTAAACAGCTTGAGTGCATGAAATCAGCGTGGGTTTGAAGGTGTGCATTTGCAGAAGATGGGAAATAAAGAAACAAGCAGACAGGTTTGCAGATACAAAAAGCGCTTTTTATATCTTCCTTGTGAATTGCCCGTGCTGTCTTTAGTAACCTGTAGCAGGCTCAGTCAGTCTTCTTGGCAATTTCTCCATTTTATAGGCTTTTACCTTGCAAACCTGTCTGCTTGAGTAACCCTGCCAGCTGTTGTTGTTTTTATTGGCTGGGATTCGTCAATGTTGTGGTTGTTATTATATGACGAGTTTTGTTTTGCAATGTTGGTATATCAAGCACTGTGCCAATTTAAGTAAAAATCTCTGTAAGCCTTGGTAAATAAGGGGTAAGCGAGAAGTGCCGTTTTTTTATACAAGCAATGGCCGTTGCTTTTCTGTTACAACGTTTCTCTTGCTGTGTAACGTGGGTGGGGTGGGTAACAACTCAGAATAAATGCGTCCTTTCTAATGCGCTTGTTCCAGCAGATGCGAATTACTACTGTCGTTTAACCAGGCTTCCAGAATAATCTGTGCCGCCATAGCATCCACAGGCTGTGAGCCGTAATGCCCTTTATGGCCAAGTCGGTTGGCCCACTCTTTGGCCTCAAAAGACGTGAGTCGTTCATCAGCCTCGTAAAATGGCAGGTTGAATCGTCCGTGAATCCGTTTGCCAAATTTTCTGGCACGGCGGGACATTTCCGATTCAGAGCCATCCATATTGAGCGGTATGCCAACGACGATGGCATCGGGCTTCCACTCTGTTATCAGTGCCTCGATCTGAGTCCAGTCAGGTATGCCATCTTTGGCTTTCAGCGAAGGGAGAGGAGAGGCGGTTTGCGTAATAACCTGTCCGGTGGCAACGCCGATGTTACGGGTACCAAAGTCAAAGCCGAGCAGGGTTTTTAGTTTTTTGTTAGTCATGGTGATCTATGCGTGGCCAACCTGATCAGAGATCAGGTCGAGATTAACCCCCAAAGTACTGGCGGCAGCACTGAGGCGCTGGTGATAAGGTGTCTCGAAAAGAATGCCCGGATTGGCTTCGCAGGTGAGCCAAACATTATCGGCAATCTCTTTTTCTAACTGGCCGGCACCCCAGCCAGCATAGCCAAGAACCACGAGGGTCTGTTTTGGCCCTCCGCCTTCGGCCATGGCGACCAGTACATCGGTTGATGAGACCAGTTGCAACCCGGGAGCGATTTCCAAGCTGGCTCCCCAGTGTTTTTCACCGGAGTTAAGGACAAAGCCTCTTTCCTGAGCAACGGGTCCACCGGCATAAACCATATGCCGGCCAATGCCAGCGTTATCAGGGCTATGGATGCCGGTTTGCTGAAAAACCTCACTGACGATGAGCGTACTGGGGCGGTTGACGATGATGCCTAGCGCGCCATCGGTGTTGTATTCGCAGACCAGGGTGAGAGTTTCAGAGAAATAGGGATCGGCCATGCCCGGCATGGCGATCAGGAAATGGCTTTTGAAATTCTGAAATGGGACACTCATAGCGGCAGTATCAGGATAAAAGACGTCTATGGCAAGCTTAGATTCACTTCCTTCATTGAACCAGCTAGCTACTGGCTGAACAGTTTATCTCCCGGTTCAAAGCGCCAGGTTCTGATAATTTCAACAATGTCGTATTGATTCAGTGAGTCATCAAATGGAGCAAAGGGAGAGGCCAGTCTGACGATGCGTTTTGCCGCGTCATCCAACACCTTGTGGCCAGACGACTCCATAATTTCAATATCTCGTAACGTTCCATCCCGGTTGATGGCCACCATCAGTCGTAACTGGCCATAGAGCTTGTTTTTGCGGGCGCTTTCCGGGTAATTCAGGTTTCCTACTTGCTCTACCTTACGCCGCCAAGACTCTTTATAAAAAGCGCCGGGTTGCTCCATCGTTGCCGCTGACGTCAATCGGATTTTGCGCGGTCGCTTGGCGTATTCCTGACGTTGCTGGTGAAATTGCGCTTCAAGGCTGGCAATTTCGTGTTTCAGGTCGATGCGTTCGCGGGGCTTGCCCTCTTCAACAGAGTCAGGTTTTTGTGGTGCTGTGTCGGTGGTTTTGGCAATGTTTTGATCACTTTTGCCCTCAGTAGTGACGGTTGTTTGCGGTTTGGGTATCGGTTTTGGTTGTGCCGCTGTCTGTGCCTGAGGCTGCACTTCTTTGATAGTGTCTTCCTGAAACTGCGCTTGCTGGTCGCTGGATGGCAGTGCCTTTTCTTCCAGAGAGCCACTGCCTTGTTGGTTGATTTGGGCCAGATAGTCCACTTGTTGTGGTTTCTCTTTACTTTGATACGTTGCCAGTGTGACTTCTAGTTGTGGTGGCGGTGCAGGTTTTTCTTCATAACCAAAAGTCAGGCCCAGCACTATCAGAGCGTGCATGATGGCTGCCATAAAAAGGGTAAAAACCAAGCGATCAGCAGAAGAGACGACTGTTGGTTGAGTATTGGCTGGCTGGGTCATAGCGTTTGAGTACTGCTTTCCTTGGTGAAGCGCTGTTGCATAGTTGTTCTGGTTGATACCGGAATAAACCCTCCTGATTTAAGGGTTTGCTGCAGGCTTATTTTTCACTGATTAAATCTTACATTAGTAGCTAACTGTAGGATTTTACTAACTAAAACAGTCTATACCCTGAGGGCTGTAAATTACTACAAGGCATCATCCACATCAGACACCGGAAAATACAAGCTCCCGGAAGAGTGTTCGAGATAAATCTTCCGGGTAAAGGGATAATCGTCTGTTCAGTGGTTCTTCTTGAGCTTTTCGTCGATTTTATCCAATAACTGTCCGGCAATATTCAGTGCGAACTGGTTATCCAGTTCACGGATACAGGTTGGTGACGTTACGTTAATTTCTGTCAGGTAGTCGCCAATAACATCAAGCCCGACAAAGATTAGCCCTTTTTCACGCAGTACAGGGCCAACCTGTTTGGCAATCCATCGATCCCGTTCGCTTAGTGGCCTTCCTTCACCGGTACCGCCAGCGGCCAGATTACCTCTTAATTCACCTTTTGCCGGAATTCGCGCCAGACAATAGGGTACAGGCTCGCCATCAATCATCAGGATGCGTTTATCGCCACAGGTGATGTCCGGGATAAACTTTTGAATCATGGCTTGGCGCTGACCATACTCGGTGAGTGTTTCGATGATAACGCTTAGGTTCGGGTCGTCAGGCTGAGTGCGGAAAATTGAGCTGCCGCCCATGCCGTCCAGAGGCTTGAGGACAACATCACCGTGGCTGGCGGCAAACTCCTTCAATAAGCGGGGGCTGCGAGAAACCATTACCGGTGGAGTGCACTGAGGGAACAGCGTGGCAAACATTTTTTCGTTGCAATCACGGATGCTGCGCGGGTTGTTGACGATCAGAGTACCGGCGCTCTGGGCTTGCTCCAGCAGATAAGTGCTGTAAATAAACTCCATATCAAAGGGTGGGTCTTTGCGCATCAAAATGACGTCCAGAGCATTCAGTGGCAGCTCTTGGCGCTCACCGAGCTCGAACCAGTGATTGGGGTCAGCGTTTACTTGTAAACTCTGCACGCTACCCATGGCAACACCCTCTTTTTGATAGAGGTCCGCCTGCTCCATGTAAAACAGTTGCCAGCCTTTGTTGCTGGCGGCCAACAGCATAGCCAAAGAGCTGTCTTTTTTGTAGTTGATGGAGGCGATAGGGTCCATCACAATGCCGAGTTTGATGCTCATTTTGTTGCTATTCCTGATTGGAGGCGTCTTGCTCGTTAATGTTTGTGCGAGCCAGTGCTTCGCCCATCTTAATGGTAAGCCCCGCTTGCCAGTTCTCAAGCCACTGAATTTGTTTTTTGCCAAACAGAACAATCGCCGTAGAACCAAGCTTAAAACGCCCCAGTTCATCGCCACGACTTAATTCAACACTCTGACTAGCCTCTCCGTAGGTGGTGGTGCAAGGTTGACCTCGCCGTGGTGTGACCAGACCAGCCCAAACGGTCTCAATACTGGCAACATTGATTGCACCCACCATGATGACAGCCATGGGGCCAAACTGGGTATCGAAAATACTGACCACTCGCTCATTGCGGGCAAACAGGTTGGGGATGTTTTCGGCAGTGCTTTGGTTGACCGAAAATAAACGACCGGGAACGTGAATCATTTGGTGCAGCGTTCCGGCTGCAGGTATGTGCACACGGTGATAATCTTTTGGCGACAGGTAAATAGTGGCAAACTTACCACCCATAAACTCCTGCCCTAATTTCAGATCTCCGCCTAAAAGCTCTACCAGACTGTAATCATGCCCTTTAGCCTGAAAGATTCGACCATTTTTGATATCGCCAATCTGACTGATGACGCCATCTGCGGGGCTAACGATGTGCGTTGGGTCTTGTGGTAAAGGGCGGGCGTCGGCTTTGAGAGCACGGGTAAAAAAGTCGTTAAAGCTGCTGAACTCCTCGGCTGTTTCGCGCTGGGCTTCGCCCATATTGACGTTGTACCGCTTGATAGCCCAACGGATCAGGCGATTTTTCAGCCAGGGCGTCTGGCATTCAGCAAAATAGTATACAGCCCGGGAAATAAGATGATGGGGCAGCATATATTGAATTGCAGCAAACAGTTTTTCTTTCACGATGATAGTTGCCTGAGTTTTCACTAACGAGGGCGAGCATTGTACCTGAAATATAGGAATTTTTCGTTAGGTGCAATGAACCACAAAGGGCTTGTGCACTTTTCAGTTGAGTGGCTCAGGGTTTTATGAGTTTCGCGTTTGAGGCTTGTGAACGGCCCATAGGCACCTGATCAGAGGTATGGCAAGAACGGTGTAAAGAAATATGGCAGACTTATACTCACCTAAAAACATAAACGGGTGAAAATACGCTTTAACGACAGCTTGAGTAGAGTAGATTAAGTATAAGAATATTGAAACGTATAAGAAGACATTCCTCTTGGTGGCGATATGTAAAATAAACAGTGTAACTATCAACACAAATAATGTCTGGCTAATCCAGAACTCAATAGAGAAGCTTTTGTAGTTACCAAAATGATAAATTACGGGTGCCACATGATCGTAGGTAACCACAGCAAAAAAGATCATGTAAATAACTACAAGAAATATTCTCGCAACGGACAATGACAGTTTAAACAGGCAGCGTATAACTTTATTTAATACGTTCATCTTTTTGGTGTCGTTTATCTTTCTGTGTTGATGATTCTCAGAAATTAATTATAAAGGCAAATTTTTTTCTACAAACAGTATTTATAACTGCTTATTTGTTATTAAGCAGTTACAACATTAATTTTTATCAGGAGACACCTTTTTCCAAAGGTTTTTATTTATTTTTAGGGGTTACAGACACTAACTTATAAATAATCCCTTCAGGAAGTCCGCTAAATTCCGAAATTGAATCCTTTGGTTCTCCAACGTAAAAATCATTGTGTTCATAGAATGACCCATTTTTATCTCGAATAAGTGCTACTTTATGTCCTGCATTGTTACTTCTCCCGTGGTGTATGCCCACACAAACGGGCTGGAATTCAACATCATAATCTTGGCCATGATGAAAATATGAATCCTTTGACGTATTTTCATGCGTGATTGGAACAACAATGTTTTGGTTCATGGTTTCTTTCGCTTCTTGCAAGCCCGGAATATTTTGCAGGTTTTGGGTATTTTGAAGGTCTTGTAGTATTGGCTCCAATATAATGCATTTGAGTTTGTCGAGGTTGGCAGAGTATTTCTTTTCCGATGTTGTATAAAATTGCAATTCATTTGGTATGCTTAGCTGGGTGTTTTCGGGTAAATTTTGTCCTTTGCAAATTTCTAATTGAATGCTTTGACCTGTTACCTCAACGCTGTCTGGGGCTAAGGTCCGTGCCACTGATTCGGTCATAGAATCGCCGGACATCATTGCGACGGCACTGGTCATCACGAGGCCATTTTCGGGTCTGAGTATTTGGTTGTAGACTGTTCTGTGGTTGTTTTGTAAAGGTACGAGGCTTAATTCAGGCTGTTGGTCTAATTTGAGTTCAGATTCATATTTAATCAGGGTTTTGGTTTTGAGGCCAAAGCGTAATGGTTCCGAAGTGAAAGCGCTCAGCAGTGTTAAAATGAAATCAATTGAGGAGTTTTGTCTGGCACCAAGCTCCTTCGATGGTACTCTGGTGTCGAAAAAATTTCTAAATACACTGTTCTCAGGGTCATGATCTACATGCTTGCGTAAAGATAATAAGAACTTCTGTAATGATTTATCAATATCGGTTACACTTTTTTTGGCAAAGTAGTTTCTAGCAAGAGCTATGAACGCTCCTATTTGTTCTTCTATTGACTCGAGCTTGGCAAGTTCATTTTTGTTGTAAGTTGTTGATTCTCCATTATCAATTTTGCTTTGTAATAAAGAGGTATTTTTTGCATGCTCTTCATCTATTTCCTCAATAAAGCGCGGCCCGAGCGCTTCAAATATGCATTTTAATCCCGTATTTATAAAGCAGGTGTTGCCGTAGTTTTTAAAGCCAATAAGCGTCGCTGGCTTAGGCTTTACAGTAGGTTTATCAATGATGTTATTGTTAGGATCAGTGTTAACAGCTGTTGAACTAAGGGGCGTTGTAGGCATTATAGGCGGTTGGCCAGGTAGCGGTTTGACGACTCTCGAAGATAATTCTTTATTGTTATCCATAGCGGTGTGGGTTGTATTCACAGGGCTGGACGATGAACGATTCAGATAATCATGCCATTGTGCAACAGTTACTTTTCTGCCACAAAAAAAGCTGATAACCGCTTTAAAGAACTTGGCAATTACATTACTTTTTGATGTTTTCCAAACATATTTAAAAGCATCTGTTCTAAATAAGGTCATAGACTGGTTATTTTCTATAGTCATTTGTTACCTCAAAACGCTTTACCGAAAGCTATGAGGGTGCTCCACACCCTCATCAAAACCTGATGAAACTGGTCTAATTAAAATTTTTCACTACAAATATTATGACAGTAATTTGTGTAAATAGTTCAAATGGCAGTTAAATTTCAGTTGGTGTATTCGGGAGATTACCCCATTCAGACCACGAACCATCGTAGGCTTTTACTTTTTTAAAGCCCAGAGCCTTCGCTACCAGATAGGTAAAACCGGAGCGGTGGTGACTTTGGCAGTGGGTGATGATCTGTTTGCTCTTATGGATGCCCAGGGCTTCGAGCTCTTCGGCTAGCCCGGATTTTATACGATAGTTTTTATTGGGGTCCATGGCGCGAGTCCATTCATAGTTGATAGCACCGGGTATATGACCCGCTTTTTGCGCCATGACCCGCTCTCCCGAAAATTCTTCAGGTGAACGGGCATCCCAGATGGCGAGCTCAGGGCTGCCAAGAGCTTCCAGTATGTAATCACTGCTGGCTATGGCTGTGTGATCAGTGGAGAGAGTAACAGCGCAAGCCTCTCTTTCATTGGGCTTTGACTCCGCCTGGTGTCCCTCTTTTAGCCAAGCATGAATGCCGCCGTTAAGGTAGGAGTATTGTTTGTGGCCGATAACATCAAGCGTCCAGATAAACCGGCCAGCCCAGCCACCGCCTTCATCGTCATAGACAATAAAATGCTCCTCACCGGTAAACCCAAGAGCGCCGAACAGGGCTTCTAATTGGCTGATTGCCGGTAATTTACCCCGGGCGGGCAATGTGCCGGCAATCAGCATGTTTGGAGATACGTTGATTGCTCCGGGCACGTGAGCCTGACGATACAGTTGCGGGTTGCACAGGTCGATGATGATCAGCCGTTGTTGTAGTTCAGCGCTTTCATCGACTAACAGTGATTCAAGTTCTTGAGGTTCGAGAATCAAGGGCAGTTTGTGTGTGATCGTCATGTTGTGTTCCGTTTTTTTTTACTGATTTACTTCGCTAAGGGAGTTGAGAATGCTGTTGTAGCTGTCCATTCGTCGTGGGTGGATGTCGCCATTGAGTAGGGCTTCACGCAGAGCACAGCCGGGTTCACTTTCGTGTCGGCAGTCTCTGAATTTGCAGTGACCAATAAATGGACGAAATTCTCGAAAGCCATTCAGCACTTGTGCCGGTTTCATGTGCCATAGCCCAAACTCCCTTATGCCCGGAGAGTCAATTAACATTCCTCCGGCAGGAAAGTGGAATAGTTTGGCTGCGGTGGTGGTATGGGTGCCTTTGCCGGTATTTTCAGACAGCGAGCCTACTTTTGTCTCAACGCCGGGTAACAGTTTGTTGACTAAAGACGACTTGCCAACGCCACTTTGGCCCACAAAAACGCTGGTATGTTTATTCAGCAGTTGTTTGAGTTCGCTCAGGCCGTCAGCGGTTTGGGTTGATGCCCTCAGCACCCGATAGCCGATTCCACTGAAGCCTGCGAGCATGTCGTTAAGCCTTTTATGGCTGGCATCGTCGAGCAGATCCGTTTTATTCAGCAGGATGACCGGCGTAATATCCACGGTCTCTGCCGCCACAAGATAACGGTCGATCAGGTTAGGATGGGGAGCAGGAACCGGCGCAATGACCAGAACTATGTAGTCAATATTGGCTGCAACGGGTTTTAACTGCCCTCTAGGGTCGGGGCGTGACAACAGGCTGCTGCGCTCATCGAGTGCAACCACCACCCCCATATCACCTTTGTTGGAGGCTCGCCAGACGATGTGGTCCCCGGTTACCAGCGGTGGCAGGTTGGCTCGCAGGTGACAACGGTAGGTTTCACCCGGAGCAGCAAGAGGCTCGATATCGAGCTGTGAGCCGTAGTGAGCTATGATCAGCCCCTGTTGTTCAGGGCCTAAGGCGTCGTCCTGCAGTTCGCGGGTAATTTTCTCCTCACGCTTTTGGGCGCGGGCTTTGCGTTCGCTCTGAATTTTTTCGATGCGCCAACGTTGTTTGCGCGTTAATGTACGCTTACTCATGATGGCCGCTATGTGAAGTTTGGAAGGTCATAAATTTGTACAGGACTCATTTCGCTGCAATTATGAATGAAGTAGGCTTATTATGTCAGCTGATTCGTGAGTTGCTTTTGAATTAACCGGCTTTTGCATGGCTTTTTCGATAAAAGTGCAGATAACTAATAAAGTCGAAATAGTTAAAATTTTTTCTTAACTCTACTACCGGGTGTTGAATGGCTAAATCGGATAACCTCATATGGATCGACCTTGAAATGACGGGCCTTGATCCGGTAAATGACTGCATTCTGGAGATTGCAACCATCGTTACCGATGGGCAGTTAAACCTTTTGGAAGAAGGCCCGGTTTTAGCCATTCACCGCAGCGATGACGTTCTGGACTCCATGAACCCTTGGTGCGTAAAAACCCACAGCGAGACCGGGCTCACCGAACGAGTCAGAACCAGCAGCGTCAGTGAGCAGCAGGCAGAACAGCTGACGCTGGAGTTTATTCGTCTGCATGTTGATAAAGGGGTGTCGCCTATGTGCGGTAACTCCATCGGTCAGGACAGACGTTTTCTCTGGCACTATATGCCCGAGCTGCACGATCACTTTCACTACCGAAATATCGATGTCAGCACACTCAAAGAGCTGGCGCGACGCTGGCAGCCTAAGTTGTTGCAGCAATTCACGAAAAAAGGCACTCACCTCGCACTGGAAGACATCCGCGAATCCATCGAAGAGCTGCGCTTTTATCGCCAGCACTTTATCAAGTTTTAAACGCCATCAGACGTTCGCTGGACAGTCCTCTCCTTATTTAAACTGTTGTCTTTCAGAGCCTGTCAGGTTTAGGCTCTGCGCTGTTAATTGGGCTTTGAGTTGAGAGCGCAGCATGGAAACAATAAAAATTCTTGCCGGTGAGCAGGCGTTTGAGAAAATCCGCTCAGAAGGTTTGCCGCAGCAAAGTGTGCAGATGTTGGTGGGGGCGTCCGGTGGCCCGAAGTGGTTTGTGCTCAGTGGTTTAGACAAAGCCCTGATGGGAGAGTACTTCCGTGGCCGCACGGCTGCGTTGAATCTTTTGGGTACGTCTTCCGGTTGCTGGCGCCTGAGTTGTTATGCTCAGAGTAATCCTCTGGCTGCCCATGCCAATTTTGAAAGTGGTTATCTTTACACTGAGTATTCAGACAACCCTCAGGCAGAGGAAATCAGTGCAAAAGCGCGAGATCTCGTGACCAGTATGGTGCCTGAAGAGGGTGTGCAGCAGATTCTTGATAACCCTGTTTTTCGTCTCAATCTGATCGCGGTCAGAAGTCACGGCTTAGGGGCTTCTGAAGTTAAGCCGCTGCAAATGGCTGGTATGGGCATGGCCGCTGTTGCTAATGCTATTGGCCGCAAGCACCTGTCATTGTTTTTTACTCGCACTCTGTTTTCTCACCCGACTTATGCAAACCCGCCTTGGCCGCAGTTTTATCACGCCGACGATCTGCCGACTGAGCGGGTGCCGT
This sequence comes from Endozoicomonas sp., assembly GCA_965198415.1. Classification (GTDB taxonomy): domain Bacteria; phylum Pseudomonadota; class Gammaproteobacteria; order Pseudomonadales; family Endozoicomonadaceae; genus Endozoicomonas. Next base: position 1,771,607 of record CBDAPN010000032.1, on the reverse strand, counting down.
TGACCAAGGCTAATCTGCTGGACGCCATTATGGCCTCTGGCTCGATTCCCATTGTGATGGAGGGCGTCAGCAACATTGCCGGCGCGCCGAAGGGTTATTATCGTGATGGCGGTATTACCGATTACCATTTTGATATGCGCTTTCATGAGGGCGAGGGGTTGGTGCTTTACCCGCACTTTTATACCCATATGGTGCCGGGCTGGTTTGATAAAATGCTCCGCCATCGTAAGCCTGCTTGGGAAAATACAGCCAATGTTGTGCTGGTTTCTCCCTCACCGGCGTTTGTTGAGCGGCTACCGTACCAGAAAATCCCCGACCGCAATGACTTTGCCCGCTTTACCTACGATGAGCGTGTGCGTTATTGGCAGCGGGTCATCGACGAAAGCAAAAGACTGGGAGACGATTTTCTGGAACTGGTAGAAAGCGGGAAAATACGTCAGGCAGTTGAGAGGCTGGATAGACCCTCAAGGCGTTAACCTGTCTTTCAATACCGGCCAGACGTTTTGCAAAATGATTGGCTGCGCCTGCTGTGTAGGGTGAATGCCGTCGGGTTGGTTCAGTGCATCATTGCCCGCAACGCCAGCAAGAAAAAAAGGCAGCACGGGGATTTCCCACTTGGCACCTAAATCCTGAAACGTTTGGGTAAAACGCTGGGTGTACACCGGCCCGTAGTTGGGTGGAATCTTCATTTCAAAGAGAATAACGTCGCACTTGTACTCCCTTAACAGTGAAATCATTTTATCGAGGTTTGACTTCAGTGTTTGCAGGGGTCTCCCTTGCAAGCCATCATTGGCACCGAGCTCCAGTAGTACCAAGTTTGGTTGAGTGGTCTTGAGTACTTTTTCCAGCCGACTTAAACCACCGGCAGTTGTTTCGCCGCTGATGCTGACGTTAACCACTTTCCACGGATACTTTTGGCGGTTGATTTTGTCCTGCAGTAATTGCACCCAGCCCCGATTGATATCCGTAAGACCGTAGGCGGCACTTAAGCTATCGCCATAAACCAACAGTGTTTTCTCTGCGGCTAAAAGATTGGCGGCAGTGAACGACAAAGCCAAAAAAGGCGCGGCTTTGAATAGCCTGATCAAGCCTACAAAAAAACGATGAATCAAGGATCTTCCCATGAGTGATATGCTCTCCAATTCCCGGGCAGCGACGGCAGCTTTTAGCTCTATTCCTTTGGCGGTGGCCGCTACTGATCTTGAGAAAACAGTATCGACTCGCGCCAACTCGCTCACCATCTTGTCTGGACTCAATCTGCAGATCAAGTCCGCAGAGTCCGTTGCCATTGTCGGTGCCTCGGGTTCTGGTAAATCCACTTTACTGGGAATTCTGGCCGGGTTGGATCTGCCCACAGCAGGTACGGTCAGCCTTGCAGGCAAGCAAATTGATCAGCTGGATGAAGATGCCCGGGCACAAGTGCGCGGTGAGCACACTGGCTTTGTATTTCAGTCTTTTCAGTTGTTAGGCAACCTGACCGCTTTGGAAAATGTCATGTTGCCTCTGGAGTTAGCCGGTGTGGATCAACCCGCAGAGCGAGCCAACAACCTCCTCACTCGTGTGGGTCTGGCTCACCGTCTTGCCCACTACCCCAAACAGCTTTCTGGCGGTGAACAGCAGCGGGTTGCCATTGCCAGAGCGTTTGCCGGTAAGCCGGATATTCTGTTTGCCGATGAACCCACGGGGAATCTGGATGAAAAAAACGGCGAAACCATTATTGAGCTGCTGTTTGAGGTTAACCGCGAAAGTGGCACCACCATTATTTTGGTCACCCACGACATGGCGTTGGCTAAACGCTGTCAGCGGGTATTGAAGCTACAAGGTGGTGTATTGGAGGAGATGGCATGAGCGGTGCAGCGGTGAATAACGGTGCAAACGCAGAGTCGACAAGCACGACGGTTATCCACAAGCCCGCTAGCAGCACTCGTCTGGCTTGGCGCTTCTTACTGCGGGATTGGCGCTCTGGCGAGCTCTGGCTGCTAGTGGCTGCATTGCTGATGGCGGTATCCGTCAGTACTGCTATTGCACTGTTCAGCGAACGCTTGCAGCTCGCTCTTGGTCGGCAGGTGGCCGAAGTGCTGGGGGCCGATATGATGATCCGCAGCCCACAGCCGTTAAAACCACAGATTTTACAAGCAGCCAGAGAGAGCGGGTTGCAGTTATCCACAGTTCTGGAGTTTCCCTCTGTGATAATGGCTGGCGATAACATGCAGATGGTTGCGGCCAAAGCGGTGGAAAATAATTATCCACTGCGTGGCCACATTCGTACCGCAAAGCAGCCCTTCGCCCCAGATCAGCAGGTGAGCGACACACCAAAGCCCGGTGAAGCCTGGCTGGAACCAAGGCTCTTTCCTCTGCTTGGCATTAATATTGGTGACCGGGTCATGCTGGGCAATACCTGGCTAACCGTCACCCGTGCCATCACTCTTGAGACCGATCGTGGCGGTGATTTTTACAGCTTGTCACCACGTCTGATGTTTAACATGGCCGACCTTGAGAGTACCGGTATCATTCAGCCGGGCAGTCGGGTGGGTTGGAAGCTGTTGTTGGCGGGTAACCTGAAAACTCTGGAACAGTTCAGCCATTGGGCAAAAAGCCAGCTCGATGCCAGTGAAAAACTGCAAACCGCCGACAACAGCCAGCGCAGTCTGCGTAATTCCGTGGTGCGACTGAAGCAGTTTCTCGGCCTTGCCAGCATTGCCGCCATGTTATTGGCGGGGGTGGCAGTGGCCATGGCCAGTCAGCGATTTGCAGAGCGCCGGTTTGATAACTGCGCGGTCATGCGCTGTCTCGGTGCCAGCCGCCAGCAAGTGTTAAAACTGCTGCTGGGGGAACTGGCGTTGGTGGCCTTGCTGGTGGCTCTGCCCGGGGTGGCACTGGGTTGGATTTTGCAGGAGGGTATTATTGTTTTGTTGCAGGGCGTACTGCCCGCATGGCTGCCACAGCCTGGTTGGTTGCCCATGCTGGTGGGCGGTGCAACGGGCATTATCACTTTGGCGGGGTTTGGTTTGGCTCCGTTGCTGCGCTTGCAGTCGGTATCGCCACTGCGGGTGCTAAGGCGGGATCTGGCACCTGCGCCCGCCGCCTCGTGGTTGGTCTATACCTGCTCATTGCTGGCGGTATTTGCGTTGCTGTGGTATCACACCGGGGAACTGGTGATGGCTTCTATTCTGGCGGTGGCCTGTGGCGCGGTATTGCTGGTGATCTCTTTGGGCATTCAGCTGCTGTTAAGCCGTCTTGGCAGCAGGCAGCGCCTGGCCCGTTTGCCGGTGAGTTGGCGCCCCGGAGTCAATCGTCTGGTACAGGGCCGGGGTAAAAGTGCGGCACAACTTTTGGCTTTTACCCTGACCTTTCTTGCCATGGCAGTGGTATTGATGCTGCGAACTGATCTTCTCGCCCGCTGGCAACAACAGTTACCGGCACAAACACCAAACTACTTTGCCATGAATATCCAGCCTGCTGAGGTCGAAGCGTACTCACAGTTTTTGCAAGACAACGGCATCACTACCAGTCAGCTTTACCCTATCGTCCGTGGTCGCCTTATCCGCATGAACGGTGAGCCGGTGAGGGAAGCGGTTTCAAAAGAGGGGCGTAATAACCACGCCCTGAACCGCGAACTGAATATGACCTGGTCGCAAAAATTACCAGAGAAAAACCAAGTGGTGCAGGGCGAGTGGTGGGAAGCCGGGAGCAAACAAGGGTTGTCGGTTGAAGCCGAGCTCGCCGCTGAGCTGGGTATAAAGATAGGCGACCGGTTGACGTTTCTTGTTTCGGGGCAGGAGTTTACCGAGGCGGTCAGTAGTATTCGCAGTGTTCAGTGGGAGTCTTTTCGCCCCAACTTCTACATGATATTTCCCAAGGCTGTACTGGAAGATATGCCAGCTACCTGGCTCAACAGTTTTTATCTCAACCCCAATGACAAGCTCCTGCTTAACCAGCTCATAAGCCAATTCCCGACCATGACTCTGCTTGATCTGGATGCGGTGATCACTCAGGTACAGGTCATGCTGGCGCAGTCATCAATTGCTGTGGAAGCGATGCTGGCGGCGCTGCTGGTGGCTGGATTTCTGGTTATGCTGGCGGTGATTGAATCGAGCATAGACGAGAGGTTAAACGAAGGCGCTCTCATTCGATCCTTGGGTGGCACCCGGCGGCAGTTATTAGTGATGCAAGTGGGTGAATTTGCACTTTTTGGCTTCATTGCAGGCTTTTTGGCGGCTTGCGGTACTGAGCTGACCAGTTACTTGCTCAATGCCAAGGTGTTTGAACTACCCTGGCAGCCGGCTTGGCCTGTGTGGCTTGCCCTGCCACTACTCGGTACGCTGGCCCTCGGAGTGTGCGGCTGGTTAGGTATTCGCCGGGTGATCACTCAGTCGCCGGCGAATATCCTGAAAGAGACGTAGAGGATAGGTAAGTGTTGATCAAATAGTAAACAGACTTGTTTTGGATAAGTGCTTATGGGGAATAAAAGGACTTATCCACAGCTCATTCAGGGGGTTGATAAGGGAAACTGTGGAAATCTATCACCAACCTGAATTAACCTGAAGAATCTACTACCTCAGGGAAGGGTATTACGATGGTACAAACGAACGACTGCACTGCAAAAGGTTTACCCGTTGAGGATGAAGCCTACCTTTGCCTGTTATGTCTGCGAGACAGCACTGGGCGGATCGTCATGCTCTACTCCAATTACATCAGGCTAAGGCAAAGAGTCTCAGGAAAAACACCGTTTGTACTGCTGGGAATGTTAATGGTGCTGCAGAAAAAATGGAGCCAGCTGCAAAAAAAACTGTTAAGCAGCTATCCACATAATATGGCTGTTGGGAAATGGCACGACCTGCAAGAGCAAACGGAGCCTCTCAGCCATTTAAGCGAAGAAAGCCGGGACTCACTACAACAAATCTGCCTGACAGAAATGAAAATGATGACTCTGGTATCGCAAATGATACAACAATAAAGCAGTTGGCAGAGCTTATACAAAACGTTGTGGATAACCTGTGTGCGAGCTGTATAACTCCTGTTGCCAACCATGAATAAGTCAATTATTCATGGTTGGCTATGTTGGGCTTTTCGTTGGTTTGTTCGGTTTTTTTTGCCGGTTTAGCGCGCAGCAATTTCTTAAATTGCTCAGATAAATCAGCCTGGGCGGATATGGACTTATCCACAATCGCTTCATCAAAATCTTTTAACAATGAGACTGATTGTGGCGTAATACCGATCAGCAAATCCTTGCCGCCAACCCGCACCAGCGATAATCGAGATTGATTCGTCAGGGGGATACTGGATAAAAGCTCAATATCTTTGCCTATTTTGGGCAGGCCGGGATTAAACCGTTTGACCAGCCAGGCAAGAATGAATATCAGGGTGACAACCATCAGCAGCGGCAGTAGAACCTGTAAAACACTAAGCTCACTGACGGAGCTTATGGGCTCTTCACTGGTTTCTGCTAACAGCCTGGTTGGCAGAACTATAAGTAGGGGAGTGAGCAGTTTTTTTATCATGACTTAGACTATAATTCCCTCGTTACGTACAGAGCAACCCTTGGCTGGCGATAAAATTAGATATTAATTATCAGGCTTAAGTTAAGACTCTTGAGTAAAAAGGCAAAAATAAAAACTACAGCGCAAAGTGACCACTGTATCTCATCATATATTGCTAGAGTCAGGTGGTTAGTCAGTGCTACCAAAGTCGTTGATGACTCTTGCTCAGGGGTATTGGAGTGTCTGCTTTGGTAAATGGGCTACACTGAGCGAGTTTTTCCTGATTAAACTTGAAATAATGAAAGGTTGTCTCAAACAGAACTTGGTACTGAATGTATGATCGCGCGATCACAAATTTGAGTATTTATTGAACTTTTAGCCAGTCAGGAAGGACTAAGATTAAATAGTCTTCATAAAAATAAATAGTCTTCGCTTGAATTCCATTTTAAATAATATAGGAAACAATAATCATGAATTTAGAGAATAAGACTGGTTTCATAGAAAAACTGAAATCGCTGTTACCATTTTCCTCCGAGAAGGCTCCTGAATCTAATGCAATTTCTATGATTAAACGGGCGGTATGGAATCTTTTTTGTATTGCGATTGTCCCAGTTGTAATTCCGGTTCTGATTATTGCAAAGGCCACGAATGCAGTTGTAAACACCTGCATTAGGGACCGTAAAATTGCAGCTAAAGAAGATGTAAAGCCCAAAATGACGCAGTCAAATAATAACGGCGAGATTGACCCTGAGCAAAATCCAGCACAGATTCCACCACCAATGCCAGCTACGCCACCCAATAATAACCAAGGCGGTCAACTGAACCCTGTAAAAGATCCCGAAGTACTATTTAATAATCTAAACACCTTGAGGGAGCCATACAATAACAAAAATAAGTGCAATACCGTCCTAAAAACTATCAGGGAAAACAGTGAGTATCCGGTAGATGAAGAAAAGTTCATTAGATTCTTAAATGAATGCTCTAATACTGAGCAAGAGCCGGGCGGCCAAAATGCCTTCAAAATGTCATTTAATGAAGCAGCTGCACTGCAGGGCAGCAATAGTATTGTTGCGTTTTATAATTCTTGGGATTTTAAACAGGACACAAAAAAACTGAGCAGTCTGCATCAAAAAATAGAGCGGTTTGCTAAAGAGGATAATCCAAAGTTTGACCGTTTGTTAGGTGAAAATATTTGCGCGAAAAACCATGATGAAGTGAATTCAACATATGAGGGAGCTCTTACAAAAATGCGCCAGAATTTATCCGCTAATGTTAGTGCTGGCGTAATAAGTGAAAACGAAGCTAAAACAGCTCTTGCTGAAGAAGAGGTTTTTTTGAAATATTCGTACAAGAAAATACCTTATAATGAAGCGTTTGAAAAATTGAAAAAAATGCCAGGTAAAAATGCCAACTATATTACTGATCGACTAAACAAAACGCCGTTCATAGAAAGAACCTTATTAAGTCATAAGGAAGAAGAAGAGTTTTCTCTCTACCGGGAGATGCTTGAAATATTTTACAAGCATCAAATACATGGAGATTCAAATTGCCAAAGTTTCATTATTAGCATGGAAAATTTCTGCCGCTTTGGTAAATACATGCAGGTTAGAGGTGTTAAAGAACAGATTGTTATCCCAGCTTCTAATAAGGCCGTGTCCCCTGTTCCTTGTTGGCATTATGAGGATGAAAAGACAGCCTTCATCCATGGCTGTGATGTTAACTTTAAAGACGCTGTTGTTTCAGGGCAGTTGGCTGACAGTCATCCAAACAAGAACAGTATGAGCTCTTTAGATGGGGAGCGATATTTTGTCTTGAAAAACTCAAGACAAGGTGGCGCTGGTCATTTATTTATGTTGGTTCGTTCAAAATCGACTGGGCGCTTTTTTGCTATTGATGGACAGAATAAGCGAATTTTCCCACTATTAAACCCTAAAAATGAATTCACCTACCAAAGTAATGATGTGTTTGGTGAATCAAATGTTTTCACACTGCGAATGGACAGAATTGATAACAGAAACTACCTTCAAGAACAGGAAAAAAGCATTAAGCTTTTAGATAAAATATATAAAGAAAGGGTAAAAGAATCGACCTGAGCATGAATAAATCGCCGGTAAGAACCTGAAGAAATTCATGCTCAAAGTAATGGTTAGGTGCATGAATCCGTCGGCTTACTCATTGTACAAGAAGTAATGAAATATTTTTTGAAGATAGCCGCTGAACGTTGCGGCTCTAACTGCAAAGATAGTGTCAGCCCAAGTCACAACTTCTCGGCTTCTGCCCAGTGTTCAATATCGGGGGTGAGGTAAGCATTTTCCAGTGCCTCTGCTGCCCAGTCCTGCTTTTGAGCCAACTTTCTTAACTCCCTGAGTGATACAACTTGCACAGCAGGAATTTGACTCCAAATGCTTTTGGTCAGACAACGCCAATGATTCGGGTCCTGCCGCTTTGGGTTTTCCAGCTGCGTTCTGCAGGTTTCACACAACATAAGGCAGTGGTCGTAATCTGGCTCGCTGGGCACAGGAGCAACTTCAAAAATGGCAAGTGGCACTGCGGACGCTGCACAAATCTCGCATTTTGATTTGGCGCGTCTGGCCAAATCTTTCCCCAAAAGGCTGAGCGCATCCTGACGCTCTTGATGTTTTAATAGGCCTTTGGCCATTGTGTTATCTCCAAGCTTGATGCATCTAGATAAACTAACCATTATAAGCGATCAAGCTGCACATGACTCCCGACTATGACTTTTTATGTGAACAATGCAAACCGCCTGAGAACGCCTAACCAAGATTGCCGCACAATACCGGTGGATTATCTGGTGATTCATTATACGGCAGTGAACCTGCAAGAGACGTTATCCATTTTTACGAACCCAAAATCTAATGCATCTGCTCATCTGGTCATTGATAGGGATGGAACTGTGTACGAGCTGGTAGAGTGCCTGAACGGCAAGGCTCATAGAGCATGGCATGCCGGTCAAAGTCGGTGGAATGGAGCAGAGAATTTCAATGATTGTTCTGTTGGAATAGAGTTAGTGAATTACAACGGCAACCTATTTCCATTTACTGAAGCGCAGTACCAATCGCTGCATCAAGTAGTTGACACGTTAAAGCAGCACTATCCGCAGCTGCAAGACCCTGAGTGCGTGGTGGGTCATGAACAAATTGCCGGCTTCAGGGGCAAATCTGATCCGGGTATATGCTTTGATTGGTGTCGTTTTTATAGAGAAAATTACCCTGGTGTTACTGAACCTGTGCGTGAAGCGGTATGTCCGCCACAACTACAGCAAAGCCTACTGCAACTCAAAGGAAGTGAGCCTGAGTCCGCTCAGGGCAAAAATGACTTCTGGCGTTCGGTTAGCTTACTGACCGAAACAACCATTCGCTTGATTGAAGACGCCAGAGGGGAGGTACCTTAATGAAGAGTTGTCTCTGCCGTTTGAGGTACAAGAGCTTCCTGCGCTGCACTACCTTCAAGGCTATCGAGTAAGGCTAAAGCGGTTCTGCGAATCACGTCTGTATCTTTGTTCAGTTCATGGTATTTGACGATGCTGATTAAAAGCTGGGCAAGAGGATAAGTTCGCAGGTTATTTTTGATATCCACTGCTGAATCCCGGTTACTGGCTCGCTCAACAAAGTCATTAGCGCCAACGGTAAAGCCTTTGTGGGCTGATTCCAACAGTTCTGTTATTGAGCTGTCGTCTTTTTTTGGGATAAACGACAGTAGAATACTTTTCAATGTTTCTTCTTTGTTGCCAGGCATCGCTACAGCTCCAGACTAAACTTGAATAACTAAAGACTAAGGTACTATTTTGGCTAAGGGTATTCGTAGGTTTACTGATGTGGCAAAGGATAATAACTATTTCCTGAGACCCTTCGCTCGCTTACCCAGTTGCTACTTTAAATCTGGCGGTTTAGCCTTAAAAAGTAATTATTCTTCAGCAAGCTGGGCTTGATTCACAAAAATTCACTAACCAGGACGATAAAATGACAACGCCAAACCATTTTGACTATCTGATCATCGGTGGCGGCAGTGGTGGTATTGCTTCAGCAAATCGCGCCGCTATGTATGGCAAAAAGGTTGCTCTCATCGAAGCGAAACATTTAGGCGGAACCTGCGTGAACGTAGGCTGTGTTCCCAAAAAAGCCATGTGGTTTGCCGGACAGATTGCTGATGCCTGTCGTTATGGGCCAGACTACGGTTTCGACTTAAACATTGATGAGCAATTGAACGCCTTCAATTGGGCAAAGTTGGTTGAGAGTCGAGATGCTTACATCCGTCGCATACACGCTTCTTATGATCGCGTCCTTGGCAACAACAATGTCACGGTAATAAAAGGCTATGGTCGTTTTGTTGGTAATCACACTGTTGAAGTTGAAGGGCAACAGTACACTGCTGACCACATTACCATTGCAACCGGGGGCGAGCCGACCATTCCTGAGATTCCCGGCGCCCAATACGGCATCGACTCCGACGGTTTTTTTGACTTATCAGAACGGCCAAAACGGGTAGCGATTGTCGGGGCAGGCTACATAGCGGTTGAGTTAGCCGGTTTGCTGCATGCGCTTGGCAGCGAAACCCATCTGATTGTTCGCAAACATAAGCCTTTGCGTAGCTTTGACGATTTACTCTCGGACACTCTGGTCGAAGTGATGCAGAGCGAGGGCCCACAATTACATGCGCATTCACTCATCAAAGAAGTTACAAAAAACGACGACGATAGTTTAAATATTCGTTTGGAAAGTGGCGTTGAAATGTGTGTGGACACTCTGATCTGGGCCATTGGCCGCAAGCCGCACACTGCCGGGATTAATCTTGAGCTGGCTGGTGTTCAAACCGATGAGAAGGGCTATATCAGCGTTGATAAATATCAAAACACTAATGTGGAACGTGTTTATGCTGTTGGTGATAACATCGGCAAAGTCGAGTTAACACCAGTGGCCGTTGCAGCGGGTCGACGTTTGTCAGAGCGTTTGTTCAACAATAAGCCCGAAGAGCACTTAGACTATGACAATGTTGCCACGGTTGTTTTCAGTCATCCTCCCATCGGCACTGTTGGCCTTACCGAGCACGAAGCCTGTGATCAGTATGGCCGTGAACATGTCAAAGTCTATACCAGCCAATTTACGGCCATGTATAGTGCTCTGACGCAACATCGCCAGCCGTCGCGCATGAAGCTTGTCACCGTTGGCGAGGAAGAAAAAATTGTGGGTATACACGTCATTGGTTATGGTGCAGACGAAATGCTGCAAGGTTTTGCCGTAGCATTAAAAATGGGAGCCACCAAAGCAGACTTTGATAATACCGTAGCGATTCACCCAACCTCTGCAGAAGAGTTTGTTACCATGCGTTGATGCTTTTTCAGGAGGCTGAATGCTATCAGCCTTCAATCACGGCTCCTCTGTTGCGCTTGCAAAACATCTCTGAATTTCATGATGAGAATAATACCGGAGAGAAGCAGTGTGACTGCATTAGCAATAATAAGTGGCAGGTCTTTAACAATGGTGCCGTAAGCCAGCCATAAGATCACACCAGTCACAAAAATAAAGTACATGCCCAAAGATATAGAACGGGTGTCTTTAGTCCTGACAATGTGCACTACCTGAGGAACAAAAGAGCAGGTGGTGCAAAGTGCGGCAGCGTACCCCATAAATAACACCAGATCAGGCATAGTTAATTCCCTCCAAGGTCTCCCGGATCCGTTGACCCAGTGCTCCCCAGTCTTCATTGTTGATAAGCTCCGTTGGCACCATCCAGGACCCTCCACAGGCAATCACAGAGTGATGCGTCAGATACCGATTAAGGTTACCGGGGTTAATGCCACCAGTAGGTATGAATTTAACTGGATAAATCGCCGAAAGCGCATTGAGCATCTCCACACCTCCAGAGACTTCGGCCGGGAATAGTTTGACCACTTCCAGCCCAAGGCTAACCGCCTGATCTACGGTTTGCGGGTTGTTGGTGCCTGGAATAATCGTTATGCCTTTTTCAAGAGCATAAGTGACCACCTCAGGATTCAGGGCAGGAGCCATAATAAAGTCACTGCCAGCCGTAACAGCTGCATCGACCTGGGCGGTAGTCAGCACGGTTCCGGCGCCAATCAGCATTAAAGGAAACTGCTTTTTAATGGCGCGAATAGCTGCCGCCGCCACCCCGGTGCGAAAGGTTATTTCTGCTAAGGGTAGACCGTTATCGAGCAGTACTCTGGCCAGCTCAGTCGCTTTTTGTACGCAACTGATGGTGATGACGGGCAGAATTTTCAATGTAGAAATTTGTCTGTAGACGGAGTCACAGGTGATGTTCATTATCTGTGCTTTTCGACATGTTTCTGGAGGCTTTGCGAGAATAGACTATACAGTTGGTCAGGGCAATCTTATTTGGGTTTGTTTGATCAGACGGTAAAAAGTTAAACGGTAGTTTTCGCTACTACTCTATAAAATCAGACCATTCTCGCAATGGATAGAGTCTTGAGCGAGAGCACGCTGTGGGCGATTAAGTTGTCGAGCTAGTGATTAACCAGTTTGCAGAGAAGTTGCCGGTAGGGTTGGGCGCAAAATCCAGATTCTCATCCATGGGGTGATGCAGCTGTTTTCCTGATTTGTTTCTCGTAGTTAGTCCAGCAACGGTGGGGCTTGAGTATTTGTCTAGAGGCTTATGTGTCGTCGAGTAGGATGTTGTCTCAGCCACCAAGCCCATTATGTAGGGTTTCGCAGTGCATTGAGTTCAGTACATGGGCTTGCTCTACGCAAGCTTCGCTATCCATCTCCATTCAAACCTTCCAAGGTTGCTCCTTTCCCACCAATGAGAGGCTATGGGTGGAGAATTGTGCAAGGTTCGTTAAAGTCTGCTTGCGAAGGCATGATACTGATAAGGTGAGCTCCTTGGGTTGATGATAACAGTCAAGACATGGGTGCATCGGTAATCCGCAGCATTTTAACGATAAGTCGCAACGTGAACAGGCAGCGCAAAAGATTAAAATACCCTATGCCAAATGCACATAGAGATAACGCCAAAGAAGACGTTGGCGATGACTTTTTCTTACCGGACCTGAGTTCGGGCCAATCGGTTTTTATGCTGGTATTGACCTCAGAATTGTTTGTTCTGGTTCAGGTGCTCTCCCTGCCCGGCGACCTGAGCTGGAGCCGGTTGGCGTTGGTGTCGCTGTTTGTGCAGTGGATTGTTCTTTCTAGCACTGCTTTTCTTTACATGGTCAGGCCGTTGTTGAAAAAACTGCCCATCTGGCAGTCGTCTGCGGTCTCTGTGCTGGGGGTGCAGGTCATCACTCTGACTATTTCTCTGTCCGCGCAAATGCTGTTGCCTCCGGTGCAGCTGGAGCCGGATTGGTCGATAGTGGGGCGGAATCTGCTAGCGGCTTTAATCATCTCATCCATGTTGCTGCGCTATTTTTACATGCAGTTTGAAGTTAATTTGCAACAGCAGGTTATCCATAATGCTCGTCTTGATTCGCTGCAGGCGAATATCCGGCCACACTTTCTGTTCAACAGCATGAACATTATTGCGTCTTTGATTCAGATTAACCCAGCCAAAGCCGAGCAGGCGGTGGAGGATCTTTCTGACCTCTTTCGAGCCAGTTTGCAAAACCGTAGTACAGTTATTCCTATCCAGAAAGAGTTGCAAATCAGTCAGAGTTATCTGCGGATTGAGCAACAACGATTGGGTGATCGCCTGAAAGTGGCATGGCATCTGGACGAACTGCCCAAGGGGTTGGCCATTCCACAGTTCACTTTGCAGCCATTGGTAGAGAATGCGGTTTACCACGGAATTCAACCTTTGGAAAACGGCGGTTGTATCGACATTAGCGTTTCGGTTAGCGATTCCATGGTTCAGATTTCGGTGAAAAACCCGATGCCATATACAGAGACCATCTCAAAGGGCAATCAAATTGCATTGAATAATATCCGCTCCCGCCTTGAGATGCTTTACGGTAGTAGAGCTGTGCTGACAACGGATACACGGGAACACTCTGCAGGTAAATGGTTTTTGGCACAGGTGCAATATCCAATGGATGGAGTCGCTTAATCAAACCGATACTGACAGGAACAGTCGACTGAAATAATGAATGTACTGATCGTTGATGATGAACCCCTCGCCCGGGAAAGGCTTCGCCACTTAATCAGGCGCACTGAGAATTTCACGGCGCTTGAGCATGAGGCCAGCAATGGTCGCGATGCCATTGATATATGCACCCGGTTTCAGCCTGACATTATTCTGCTGGACATTCGCATGCCGGTCATGGGCGGGCTAGAGGTCGCCCGCCGTATTGCCCAGATGGAAAAACCACCGGCAGTTATTTTCTGCACGGCCTATGATAACCATGCCGTGGAGGCTTTTGAGGCTCAGGCGGTGGGGTATCTGCTCAAGCCCATTCGTCAGGACGATTTGGAGCGTGCTCTGGAGCGAGCCAGCAAGCTGAACCGTGTGCAGCTGGCCTGGCTGGGCGATCAGTTGCCACAGAAGCAAAATGAGGGGCACATCGCCGCCAAAACACTGCGCGGAATTGAGCTGGTACCTTTGAGTGATGTGCTCTATTTTATGGCGGATAACAAGTACGTCACGGTGCATCACCGCCATGGAGAAGTGCTGATTGACGAGCCGCTGAAAACCTGGAAGAAAGCCACGCTCAGCACTTTGTACGCATCCATCGTAACGCTCTGGTGCGACGCGATGCCATAGAAAGCCTCTCTCGGGATGAAAAAGGTCACTGTTTTTTGCACCTTAAAGAGGTCAGTGAGCCGCTGTCGATCAGTCGCCGCCATGTGCCTGCCATCAAGAAAATCATGCATTCGCTCTAAGGCAGAAGATTCTCCACCGGGTTAGCCAGGTAATTTTGCCTGGCAAGCTCAATAAAACTGTTTCTTAGTGCCTCCCTGTCGTATCATCGCCCTGAAAGTTATCCTTTAATAACTTGCCTGTTTCCTCTGTGTGTAAAGTCGAAAGGTGATTCAGCCCAGACCCGATTGCGGGGAAGTTATTTCGGGACAATTCCTGAGCCGACCTGGCTGGTATTAAATTGATTATTAAAAGCCGTCAATTGCTGTGAAAACCATTCGTATCGCTACCCGAAAAAGTGCCCTTGCCCTTTGGCAAGCGGAATATGTCAAACAACAGCTGGAACATTACCATCGTGGTATTTCGGTGGAGCTGGTCAAAATGGTCAGCAAAGGTGACCAGCTGCTGGACTCCCCTCTGGCAAAGATTGGCGGCAAAGGCCTGTTTGTTAAAGAGCTGGAAAACGCCCTGTTGGAAGATCGTGCCGACATTGCCGTTCATTCCATGAAAGATGTACCCATGGAGCTGCCCTGTGGGCTTCGGCTTGGGGCCATCTGCCAACGGGAAGATCCACGGGACGCCTTTGTCTCCAATCGCTTCAGTACGCTGGATGAACTACCGGCAGGCGCTGTTGTGGGAACGTCCAGCCTGCGCCGCCAGTGTCAGATTCTGGCCGTCCGCCCTGATTTGAAGATTCAGTTTTTGCGCGGCAATGTGAATACGCGCCTCGGCAAGCTGGATGATGGCCAGTACGATGCCATCATTCTGGCTGCTGCCGGGCTGATTCGACTGGAAATGCGCGGGCGCATCCGCTCCTACCTTGACACACAAACCTGCCTGCCGGCTGCTGGCCAGGGAGCGGTGGGCATTGAGTTGCGCACAGACGACCCTGAAACCCTGCAGCTGATTGCGCCACTGCACCATGAACAAACCGCCATTAGAGTGGGGGCCGAGCGCGCCATGAATAAGCGACTTAATGGCGGCTGTCAGGTACCTATTGCCGGTTTTGCCGAATTTCAGGACGGTCAGCTCTGCCTGCGCGGGCTGGTGGGCAGCCCTGATGGCAAAACCATCTATCGCAGTGAAACCCAATGCTTCACCACCGAGTTTGAATCGGCCGGCATTCGGGTTGCTGAGGCACTTCTTAAGCAAGGCGCTGCTAAAATTCTTGCCGAGCTTGGCCACCACTAGAGTCGGTTACCTAAAACAATGAACTTGTCGTACATTCGAGCGCTGGTAACACGTCCTGAGCCTCAGGCTCGGGCATTGGTCACGGCAATCACTGCGGCCAGCGGTCAAGCTTGGTCGATGCCCATGCTCGCCATTGAAGCCCTAGAGCAAACGCAAGCCATGCGCGACTGCCTGCTGATGCTGGATCAATTCGATAAAATTATCGTCACCAGTCGTCCAGCGGCAAAGCTGGGGATGGAGTTAATCGAGCAATACTGGCCTCAACTGCCCATTCACAGTCAGTGGTTTGCCCTTGGCAGCGGTACGGCGGATGAACTTAAGCCCTTTTGTATTCGAGCGCAGTACTCTGCACAAGGGACAGATAGCGAGGCTCTTTTACAGCTGCCAGCGTTCAACATGCGAGAGCGTAATAAAGCGGTGCGGCATGCAAAGGAAAAAGTGCTCATCATCAAAGGCATTGGTGGTAGAGATTTGTTGGAGCAACGGCTGCGGCTCTTAGGCGACAGTGTGCAAATATTGGAAGTTTATCAGCGTTCTCGGCCAAAATACCCACACAATGCGCTGGTAAAAAAGTTGGAAAGCCATGCAATCAGTGTCATTCTCTGTGCTAGTGGTGAAACCTTAGCGAATCTTGGGCATTACCTTCCCGCACAGCATCGGGCGCATTACCGGTTGCTGGTGCCTAGTGCACGAATAGCCCGTCAGGCTTATGACCTGGGTTTCCATCACGTCGTCAACACCAATGGTGCCAGCAATACCGCGATGTTGCAGGCGCTAGAGACTTTACCTTGTGAATAACCGGGCATTCCGGCCATTCATTCACAGTCTCTTCACCCAAAGCGGAACCTGAAGCAGTGGTTTAAGAGTGCCACTGGATCAACCTCTCGAACAATCGGAAGGCCCAAGCGTGAGCGATACTGAACAGAACACCGACCGTTTACCTGGCAAGAAACCAAAAAAGTCGAAACCACAAGAAGCACACCCTCAAATCAGGCCAAAGCCTGCTCCGGCAAAAAGCACACCCGGCAAATCGCTCGCGGGTTTGGCGCTCATCGTTTCAGCGTGCGCTCTTGGTCTGAGCGTTTACATCGCTTGGCGTGCTAAGCCACTGGAGCAAAACCAGCCAATCCTCCGTGAAGGTATGGATCAGCTACAAACACAAATCGCCCGGCAACAAGCCAGACTGACCGAG
Source organism: Endozoicomonas sp. (assembly GCA_965198415.1). Taxonomy (GTDB): domain Bacteria; phylum Pseudomonadota; class Gammaproteobacteria; order Pseudomonadales; family Endozoicomonadaceae; genus Endozoicomonas. Next base: position 1,754,960 of record CBDAPN010000032.1, on the reverse strand, counting down.
GTGGCGCAAAACCTGTCTCTAACCCTTGAAGAGCAAGAGGATCAACTTCAGGCTTTGCAAAACCGTGAAGCACGACTGCTGTCGCGCGTAGATACAATTGCGGTAAAAATGCGTGAACTCGAAGGCTCTAGCCGCAACCAGTGGCGTATAGCTGAGGTAGAGTACCTGTTGCGACTGGCAAATGAGCGGCTGATCACTATCAATGATGCCGACAGCGCACTTAGGTTAATGGTCAGCGCCGAAGAAATACTGCAACAACTGGACGACTACGGACTGTTTGCCGTGCGAGAAGCACTGGCGGAAGATATTGCGGTGCTAAAATCCACTACCTTTCTAAATAAGGAACAGATCTGGTTGCGCCTGCAAGCCATTCAAGAGCTGATTCCTGGCTTGGTTACTTTGGATGATAGCCATCTGACCAAAGCCATCGCCCCCCCCGCTGTTAAAGAAAAAGAGCAAAAAACCACCGACCAGAACTGGCAACAGACCATCAAAGCCATATTACTTAATACTTGGGAGCGGTTTACGGCGCTGTTTCATGTCAACAAACAACGGGCGCAGCCGGTTGAAGTATTGCTCTTTGGTGAAGAGGAACTGCTTGTTCGTCAGAAACTGCAGCTGCTGCTGGAGCAGGGGCAATTGGCGTTGATTTCTGGTCAGCAATCCGTTTACCACAAAAGCCTTCAACAGGCCGACAAACTGCTGGGCCAGTATTTTATGCTTGGTGGCGCACTGAGCAAGCAAGTCAAACAGGAAATAGAGGCTTTGGTGAATCTATCCATCGTCGCGCAAATGCCCAATATCCATCGTGCCCTGGATGCTTTGAACGATTATGAAGAGAGCTTAACGCTTACTCCTGAGCCTCGTGATAACTTGCCTGATGCAGAGACTGCACCGGATAGCGAGACTTTGCCAGATAAAGAACCTGCAATGGAAGAGGCATTACCAACTGACACAATGCCTCCACCGACCACCAATGAGAAAAAACCTGAGCCGACAGTTAATGGAGTACCGCTGTCATGAAAGGATTTGCGCTATTTTTGGTGATGGTTTCAGCCTGTTTTCTGCTGGCAAACATCATGGTCAATGACTCCGGCTATGTGCTGATTGCTTACGACCAGATGACCTTTGAAAGCAGCCTTTGGGGCATGCTGTTGTTGGTTGTTATTGGTTTTGGGTTGATTTGGCTGGCGGTCATCGTTGTGCGTTTGCTATTGGGCGTGCTTGGATTTATATACCCGTTGTCGTCAAAGGCGCGAAAAGCGAAAGCCCGCAAACTGTTTGATCGCGGCTTGGCCGAGTTCACCAAAGGGCACTGGAAAAAAGCTGAGCGTTACTTTGGCCATGCGGCCAAAAGTGGGGATTCGCCCCTGATCAATTTTCTCGCTGCCGCTAAATCCGCCCACGAAGCCGGTAACTATGAAAGCAGCGCCAATTGGCTCCGACAAGCGGACAGCTCAGCCCCGGGCGCTGAAATGGCCATTGGCATTACTCAGGCTCAATTGCAGCTGAGCAGCAACCACCTAGAGCAAGCGCTGGCCACGCTCACGCATTTGCATAAGAAGTATCCTCGCCATGGCTTCATCCTGAAAATGCTCAAGCAGGTTTACATGCGCCTGAACGACTGGCGGTCCCTTGAAAAACTGCTGCCCAAACTGCGTAAGCACAAAGTCATTAAAGACAGTGAGTATCAACAGCTCGAACAGCAGGCATTTCAGGCACTGTTTGCACAGGCCTATGACTATGGCCGCAATCGCGGGTCCAGCGACGAGCGAATCAAGCCCGCAGAAACAATATGGGCTGGCTTGAGCAAAGGCCAGAGAAGAGATCCGGCCATCCTCTACCGTTTCTGCGATTGCTTGGTTCGTCTTGGGGCGCAGGCAAAAGCGGAGCTGCTTATGCGAGAAAACCTGAGCCACTGCTACAGTGAGTCTCTTATTCGGCTGTATGGCAAAATCCCGGGTCAGGACCTGAAAAAGCAGCTACTGTTTGCTGAGTCCCTGCTCAGCAAGCGCACCAATGACCCAGAGTTGCTGTTGTCGCTCGGCCGTCTGGCGCTGCGAAATGAGCTGTGGGGTAAGGCCAGAGAGTATCTGGAAGCCAGCCTCAAGCTGCACAAAAGTGTAGATGTTTACAATGAGTTAGGTCATCTGTTGGCGCGTCTTGATGAGTTTGAAACCAGTTCTCGTTATTTTCAGGAAGGCCTGCGCCTAGCGGCAGAGAGTGCTGCCTATCCACCATCAGAGCAGCAACTGTGAACGCTTTATTGGTTGGCGCCATTAATGCCATGTTGGCCGTGGTTTTGAGTGCTTTTGGTGCCCATGCGTTGCAGGGTGTGTTGTCGGCAAGAGCCATGACCGTGTTTCAAACAGCGGGCGACTATCAGTTTTACCACAGCTTGGCTTTGGTTTTTGTTGCCCTGCTACAAACGTCCTACCCGAACTCACGGAAGCTCAAATGGGCGGCGATATTTTTTGCCTTGGGCTTGTTGCTGTTTTCGGGCAGTCTTTATCTGTTGAGTCTTAGCGGTATTCGCTGGTTGGGGATGATAACGCCGCTTGGTGGTGTGTCGTTCATTGCTGGCTGGCTAATGCTGGCAATATTTGCTGCGAGGGGTTTCAACTCTAAAGGGAGCTAGCGGAAAATAACTGTACTGAGTCTTGGTGATAAACAGCTTTAAGAAGAGGGTATTTGGGTGTTGCGCTTATTAGTGTCTGGCTGGTGATGGTGCAGTCAGGTTGTTTCTGGTGATTTGTTCAGTCAAGGTGGTCTTCAGGTTCAATTGTTTTACCCGTGATTGCGTAAAGCATTTTATTTATGCCCTTTATTTATGCCCTTTGGGTATTTATGCCCTTTGGGTGCGGTAGGGCGGGGAGTGTCAGCATTCAATCACTCAATTTGTTTATATTGATGATCTCAGTTTTTTTAGTGAATAGCTTACTGTAACCAGATTGTGGCCAATAAGCTGTGCAGAACCACTTTTTGAACTGTTGTTTATTGCCACGGAATGCAAAGGCGCCAAAAGCTGAGTCAAAGAATGTTATATCTTCTCCTTTCACATGCACTGCAACTGCATGCGCCCATTTATAACCATAGAAGTGTACTAACTTTAGGGGAGCCTTATGATCCCCATCCATTGAAATAATCTCATCCGTAAACCTTTCAGGCATTTCTTCTGGATCTTCAGTGTTACTATCTATAATGGTTTCAAATCCAGTTAGACCAGGAAGGTTAGAATTAGTAAGCTCGGGGTCATCTTTAAAAGGTTTTGCAACAAGATCAGTAACACCCGAGATCTTATCAGTCTGTCGTAGATTAAATAAATTGAGGGCTTCTCGAATATTTTCATTGCCATTATCTGTTGCTATTTGCAAGCTACTAATAAAATCGAAACTCTCCGAATTTATCTTCCTCTTATTAGGGTCATCATATATGAAATCAGATAGGTTTTCGTTATTGGATTCTTTCCATAGCCAAGCTACAGAAAGGCCCCAGCATACGCCGTATCTCGTTTCAGAATTTGGGGCTATGTGAGTTAGCCATCGACTGTCGAACTGACTGAATTTAAGGTCGATTGACCCACCGTATTCAAGGGCAGAAGCTCTGACTTTTTTAATGTTAAAAAAGTCGGTAACCTTTATAAGAGCACCAATTATTAAGATAAAGCATAATGAGATCTTTTTCTTCAGTCGATTTAGAAATAGCTTCTGCTTTTTCTCTATTGTGATCATGCGATCAAGTATTTTTTTTGTATCTTGAAATTCAGCATCTGTGAGATACACAGATTTATCAAGAAATCGGTGTTCAAGATCCCATTTTTTTATTCTTCCAGAATCCACTTCGTTTGCAGTGTTTTTTGATAGTGGTTTCGAGTTATTCACAAGATCCCGCAGCTGGTTGAGGATACTGGATAATTGCATATTTATTTTCCTGATTATTTTAAATGTCTTAATTATAGTTGGTTGTTATTGGCGGCGATATTTTTGCCTTGGGCTTGTTGCTGTTTTCGGGCAGTCTTTATCTGTTGAGTCTTAGCGGTATTCGCTGGTTGGGGATGATAACGCCGCTTGGTGGTGTGTCGTTCATTGCTGGCTGGCTAATGCTGGCAATATTTGCTGCGAGGGGTTTCAACTCTAAAGGGAGCTAGCGGAAAATAACTGTACTGAGTCTTGGTGATAAACAGCTTTAAGAAGAGGGTATTTGGGTGTTGCGCTTATTAGTGTCTGGCTGGTGATGGTGCAGTCAGGTTGTTTCTGGTGATTTGTTCAGTCAAGGTGGTCTTCAGGTTCAATTGTTTTACCCGTGATTGCGTAAAGCATCACCTTTATGCCTTTGGGTATTTATGCCCTTTGGGTGCGGTAGGGCGGGGAGTGTCAGCATTCAAGAGTATTCACTTTGTTAATATTGATGACCTCAGCTGCAGAGAATAGCTTACTGTAACCAGATTGTGGCCAATAAGCTGTGCAGAACCACTTTTTGAACTGTTGTTTATTGCCACGGAATGCAAAGGCGGCAAAAGCTGAGTCAAAGAATGTTATATCTTCTCCTTTCACATGCACTGCAGTTGCATGCCCCTCTTTACCACCATAGAAGTATACTAACTTTAGGGGAGCCTCATTATCCCCATCCATTGAAATAATCTCATCCGTAAGCTCTTCAGGCAGTTCTTTTGGATTTTCAGAATTACCATATATAACGTTTCCAAGTTCAAGTGAATCAGGGTGGTCAAAATTAGCATAATAGGGGTCATCTTTAAGAAATTCTGCAGACGGATAAGCTAATGCCGTGTTCTTAAAAGTCGGTCGTAGATTAAATAAATTGAGGACTTCTCGAAGATTTTCTGAGCCATGATTTGCTGCTAGATGCACGCTACTAATAAAGTCGTAACTCTCCGAATTTATCTTCCTCTTATTAGGGTCATCATATATGAAATCAGATAGGTTTTCGTTATTGGATTCTTTCCATAGCCAAGCCACAGAAAGGCCCCAGCATACGCCGACTCTCGTTTCAGAATTTGGGGCCATGTGAGTTAGCCATTGACTGTCGGTCTGACAGAATTTAAGGTCGATTGACCCACCGTATTCAAGGGCAGAAGCTCTGACTTTTTTAATGTTAAAAAAGTCGGTAACCTTTATAAGAGCACCAATTATTAAGATAAAGCATAATGAGATCTTTTTCTTCAGTCGATTTAGAAATAGCTTCTGCTTTTTCTCTATTGTAATCATGCGATCAAGTACTTTTTTTGTATCTTGAAATTCAGCATCTGTGAGATACACAGATTTATCAAGAAATCGGTGTTCAAGATCCCATTTTTTTATTCTTCCAGTATCCACTTCGTTTGCAGTGTTTTTTGATAGTGGTTTCGAGTTATTCATAAGACCCCGCAGCTGGTTGCGGATATTGGATAATTGCATATTTATTTTCCTGATTATTTTAAATGTCTTAATTATAGTTGGTTGTTATATGGGCGGCGATATTTTTGCCTTGGGCTTGTTGCTGTTTTCGGGCAGTCTTTATCTGTTGAGTCTTAGCGGTATTCGCTGTTTGGGGATGATAACGCCGCTTGGAGGTGTGTCGTTCATTGCTGGCTGGCTAATGCTGGCAATATTTGCTGCGAGGGGTTTCAACTCTAAAGGGAGCTAGCGGAAAATAACTGTACTGAGTCTTGGTGATAAACAGCTTTAAGAAGAGGGTATTTGGGTGTTGCGCTTATTAGTGTCTGGCTGGTGATGGTGCAGTCAGGTTGTTTCTGGTGATTTGTTCAGTCAAGGTGGTCTTCAGGTTCAATTGTTTTACCCGTGATTGCGTAAAGCATGTATTTATGCCCTTTGGGTATTTATGCCCTTTGGGTTTGGGTACGGTAGGGCGGGGAGTTTCAGCATTCAAGAGTATTCACTTTGTTAATATTGACGACCTCAGCTATAGAGAATAGCTTACTGAAACCAGATCGTGGCCAAAAAGCTGTGCAGAACCACTTTTTGAACTGTTGTTTATTGCCACGGAATGTAAAGGCGCCAAAAGCTGGGTCAAAGAATGTTATATCTTCTCCTTTCACATGCACTGCAGTTGCATGCGCCGCTGTACCACCATAGAAGTATACTAACTTTAGGGGAGCCTTATGATCCCCATCCATTGAAATAATCTCATCCGTAAGCTCTTCAGGCAGTTCTTTTGGATTTTCAGAATTACCATATATAACGTTTCCAAGTTCAAGTGAATCAGGGTGGTCAAAATTAGCATAATTGGGGTCATCTTTAAGAAATTCTGCAGACGGATAAGCTAATGCCGTGTTCTTAAAAGTCGGTCGTAGATTAAATAAATTGAGGGCTTCTCGAAGATTTTCTGAGCCCTGATTTGCTGCTAGATGCACGCTACTAATAAAGTCGTAACTCTCCGAATTTATCTTCCTCTTATTAGGGTCATCATATATGAAATCAGATAGGTTTTCGTTATTGGATTCTTTCCATAGCCAAGCCACAGAAAGGCCCCAGCATACGCCGTATCTCGTTTCAGAATTTGGGGCCATGTGAGTTAGCCATTGACTGTCGGCCTGACTGAATTTAAGGTCGATTGACCCACCGTATTCAAGGGCAGAAGCTCTGACTTTTTTAATGTTAAAAAAGTCGGTAACCTTTATAAGAGCACCAATTATTAAGATAAAGCATAATGAGATCTTTTTCTTCAGTCGATTTAGAAATAGCTTCTGCTTTTTCTCTATTGTAATCATGCGATCAAGTATTTTTTTTGTATCTTGAAATTCAGCATCTGTGAGATACACAGATTTATCAAGAAATCGGTGTTCAAGATCCCATTTTTTTATTCTTCCAGTATCCACTTCGTTTGCAGTGTTTTTTGATAGTGGTTTCGAGTTATTCATAAGACCCCGCAGCTGGTTGCGGATATTGGATAATTGCATATTTATTTTCCTGATTATTTTAAATGTCTTAATTATAGTTGGTTGTTATATGGGCGGCGATATTTTTGCCTTGGGCTTGCTGCTGTTTTCGGGCAGTCTTTATCTGTTGAGTCTTAGCGGTATTCGCTGGTTGGGGATGATAACGCCGCTTGGTGGTGTGTCGTTCATTGCTGGCTGGCTAATGCTGGCAATATTTGCTGCGAGGGGTTTCAACTCTAAAGGGAGCTAGCGGAAAATAACTGTACTGAGTCTTGGTGATAAACAGCTTTAAGAAGAGGGTATTTGGGTGTTGCGCTTATTAGTGCCTGGCTGGTGATGGTGCAGTCAGGTTGTTTCTGGTGATTTGTTCAGTCAAGGTGGTCTTCAGGTTCAATTGTTTTACCCGTGATTGCGTAAAGCATCGCCTTTATGCCCTTGGGTATTTATGCCCTTTGGGTATTTATGCCCTTTGGGTGCGGTAGGGCGGGGAGTTTCAGCATTCAAGAGTATTCACTTTGTTAATATTGATGACCTCAGCTGCAGAGAATAGCTTACTGAAACCAGATTGTGGCCAATAAGCTGTGCAGAACCACTTTTTGAACTGTTGTTTATTGCCACGGAATGCAAAGGCGCCAAAAGCTGAGTCAAAGAATGTTATATCTTCTCCTTTCACATGCACTGCAGTTGCATGCGACGCTTTACCACCATAGAAGTATACTAACTTTAGGGGAGCCTTATTATCCCCATCCATTGAAATAATTTCATCCGTAAGCTTTTCAGTCAGTTCTTTTGGATTTTCAGAATCACCTTCTATAAGTCTTCCATATTCAAGTGGATCAGGGGGCTCATCTTCAAGAAATACTTCATTCAGATAAGCAAAAGACGAGTTCTTAACAGTCGGTCGTAGATTAAATAAATTGAGGGTTTCTCGAAGATTTTCTGAGCCATGATTTGCTGCTAGATGCACGCTACTAATAAAGTCGTAACTCTCCGAATTTATTTTCCTCTTATTAGGGTCATCATATATGAAATCAGATAGGTTTTCGTTATTGGATTCTTTCCATAGCCAAGCCACAGAAAGGCCCCAGCATACGCCGACTCTCGTTTTAGAATTTGGGGCCATGTGAGTTAGCCATTGACTGTCGGTCTGACAGAATTTAAGGTCGATTGACCCACCGTATTCAAGGGCAGAAGCTCTGACTTTTTTAATGTTAAAAAAGTCGGTAACCTTTATAAGGGCACCAATTATTAAGATAAAGCATAATGAGATCTTTTTCTTCAGTCGATTTAGAAATAGCTTCTGCTTTTTCTCTATTGTAATCATGCGATCAAGTACTTTTTTTGTATCTTGAAATTCAGCATCTGTGAGATACACAGATTTATCAAGAAATCGGTGTTCAAGATCCCATTTTTTTATTCTTCCAGTATCCACTTCGTTTGCAGTGTTTTTTGATAGTGGTTTCGAGTTATTCATAAGACCCCGCAGCTGGTTGCGGATATTGGATAATTGCATATTTATTTTCCTGATTATTTTAAATGTCTTAATTATAGTTGGTTGTTATATGGGCGGCGATATTTTTGCCTTGGGCTTGTTGCTGTTTTCGGGCAGTCTTTATCTGTTGAGTCTTAGCGGTATTCGCTGTTTGGGGATGATAACGCCGCTTGGAGGTGTGTCGTTCATTGCTGGCTGGCTAATGCTGGCAATATTTGCTGCGAGGGGTTTCAACTCTAAAGGGAGCTAGCGGAAAATAACTGTACTGAGTCTTGGTGATAAACAGCTTTAAGAAGAGGGTATTTGGGTGTTGCGCTTATTAGTGTCTGGCTGGTGATGGTGCAGTCAGGTTGTTTCTGGTGATTTGTTCAGTCAAGGTGGTCTTCAGGTTCAATTGTTTTACCCGTGATTGCGTAAAGCATTGCCTTTATGCCTTGGGTATTTATGCCCTTTGGGTATTTATGCCCTTTGGGTGCGGTAGGGTGGGGAGTGTCAGTATTCAATCGCTCAATTTGTTTATATTGATGATCTCAGTTTTTTTATTGAATAGCTTACTGTAACCAGATTGTGGCCAATAAGCTGTGCAGAACCACTTTTTGAACTGTTGTTTATTGCCACGGAATGTAAAGGCGCCAAAAACTGGGTCAAAGAATGTTATATCTTCTCCTTTCACATGCACTGCAACCGCATGCGCCCATTTATAGCCAAAGAAGCCTAATAACTTTAGGGGAGCCTTATGATCCCCATCCATTGAAATAATCTCATCCGTAACCCTTTCAGGCATTTCTTCTGGATCTTCAGTGTTACTATCTATAATGGTTTCAAATTCAGTTAGATCAGGAAGGTTAGAATTAGTAAACTCGGGGTCATCTTTAAAAAGTTTTGCAACCAGCTTAGTAACACCCGAGTTCTTATCAGTCCGTCGTAGATTAAATAAATTGAGTACTTCTCGAATATTTTCATTGCCATGATCTGTTGCTATTTGCAAGCTACTAATAAAATCGAAACTCTCCGAACTTATATTCCTCTTAGTAGGGTCATCATATATGAAATCAGATAGGTTTTCGTTATTGGATTCTTTCCATAGCCAAGCTACAGAAAGGCCCCAGCATACGCCGTATCTCGTTTCAGGATTTGGGGCCATGTGAGTTAGCCATCTACTGTCGAACTGACTGAATTTAAGGTCCATTGACCCACCGTATTCAAGAACAGAAGCTCTGACCTTTTTAACTTTAAAAAGGTCGGTAACCTTTATAAGAGCACCAATTATTAAGGCAAAGCATAATGAGGCCTTTTTCTTCAGTCGATTTAAAAATAGCTTCTGCTTTTTCTCTATTGTAATCATGCGATTAAGTAATTTTTTTGTATCTTGAGATTCAGCATCTGTGAGATACACAGATTTATCAATAAGTCGGTGTTCAAGATCCCATTTTTTTATTCTTCCAGAATCCGCTTCGTTTGCAGTGTTTTCTAATAGTGATGGCGAGTTACCCGAATTGTTCTGCTGCTGGCTGATATTGGATAAACGCATCTTTATTTCCCTGATTATTTTAAATACCTTAATTGTAGTCGGTTGTTATTATCGGTGTTTTGACACTCATAATTGGCTGTTTTTAGTAACTCTGCGCTAAAATTCCAGCGTGCCTCCAAAGCAATGGATAAATCCATGTCGCAAGAAACTGAATTGAAACTTGCTGTTCCTCAGAGTCAGGTTGAGCAACTGAAAAAACACCCTTTTTGGCAAAAGCATGCTGCCACCGCCGGGCAAACACTGTCCCTTGGCAATACATATTTTGATACCAGAGACCGAAGGCTTAATCAGGCTGGTGTCGCTCTGCGTATTCGTGAGATCAACCAGCAATTCACACAAACCCTGAAAACCCGGGGCGAGAGCATTAACGGCCTGACCCGCCGAGGAGAGTGGGATTGGCCTCTTAGTACCAATAAGCTTAACGGGCAAGCACTGACACCGATTTGGCCGGCAGAGCTTGCAGATGTTAGCGTCAATGCACTTGAACCACTGTTTACTACTCATTTTCAGCGCACACAATGGCTGCTATTGTGGAGAACACCTTACGCTGAAGTTGAAGCAGCGCTTGATCTTGGCGAAGTGCGTGCAGGTGATCACTCGTTGCCTATTTGTGAGTTAGAGCTTGAGTTGCTCGAAGGTGACGAAAGCGCTTTGCTGGCCATTGCACAAGAGTTAACGCAATATGCTGATGTTACCCCCTCGGATTTGAGCAAGGCTGAGAGAGGCTTTCTGTTAATATCTTGATAAATCCAGTTGTTCTGACGCCGAAAAAAGAGAAAATAGAAGCAACTTACCTTACAACACCCCCGCAGCGGCAAACGGTATTTTCAGTGAGTAATTTGACAACAAATAACCTGCAGCACAGGGAGCAAATACTGGATCTTGGGCTGGTGGTTTCTGATCTGGTCAGAACCCGACACATCGACCAGCAAACAGCAGATGACATCCTCGGCCGCTCCCGTACCCCAGAGCAGGTACGTATGCACCCGCTGGAATATCTAGCAACTTTGGAGCTGGATAATCTGAGTACTCCGGGCAAAAAGCTGGATATCGAATATCTGTGCCAATGGCTGGCGGAACTGGCGGGGCAGCCGTACTTTCATATTGATCCACTGAAAATTGACCCAACTGCCATTACGCCCGTTATGTCCCACGCATTTGCGGTGCGCCACCATATTTTGGCAGTGGAGGTGAGCAGTGGCGAAATTGTCATTGCTTCTGCCCAGCCGTGGCATCGCAGTTGGGAAGATAATCTTCGTCATGTCAACCGCAAAGAGATTCGCCGGGTAGTGGCCAACCCGCAGGATATTCGCCGCTATACCGTTGAGTTTTATCGCCTGGCCAGGTCGGTAATGGGTGCCAGCTCTGATGATGGGGTTAATGCCTCATCGCTCAATAATTTTGAGCAGATGCTGGAACTTGGCAACATGAAAGCGCCGGATGTCAACGACCAGCACATTGTGAATATTGTTGACTGGCTGTTGCAGTACGCGTTTGAACAGCGAGCTAGCGATATCCATATTGAGCCTCGACGGGAGCAGTGTAATCTGCGCTTTCGTATTGATGGTGTTTTGCACTCGATTTATCAGATGCCCGCCAAAGTAGCCACTGCAGTAACCAGCCGTCTGAAAATTCTGGGGCGAATGAATGTGGCTGAAAAGCGCAAACCCCAAGATGGCCGTCTGAAAACACGTAATGCCGATGGCAACGAAATCGAATTGCGTCTATCAACTTTACCTACGGCCTTTGGCGAAAAACTGGTGATGCGGATTTTTGACCCTGAGGTATTGGTTAAGTCGTTTAGTGAGTTGGGGTTCTCCCGGGAAGATGAGCGACGTTGGAAGGTAATGTCCGGCCAACCCAATGGCATTATTCTGGTTACAGGGCCTACCGGTTCCGGTAAAACCACCACGCTATATTCCACGCTGAAACAGTTGGCGACGGAACAGGTGAACGTCTGCACCATTGAAGACCCGATTGAAATGGTAGAACCATCGTTTAACCAGATGCAGGTACAGCATAATATCGATCTGACCTTTGCCTCAGGGCTTCGTGCTCTGTTACGGCAAGATCCTGACATCATTATGGTAGGGGAAATTCGTGATCTGGAAACTGCGGAGATGGCAGTTCAGGCTGCATTGACCGGTCATCTGGTCATATCGACGCTGCACACCAACGATGCACCCTCTGCCTTGACGCGCCTGTTAGAGTTGGGCGTGCCATCTTATCTGATTAAAAATACCGTTATTGGCGTTATGGCTCAGCGTCTGGTGCGTACACTTTGTCCTAATTGTAAAGAGAAAGCGGCGTTGGATAGCACGGGATGGAAAGTGCTGACTAAACCCTGGTCGGCCAATGAACCGGCAGAAGTCTGCCGACCCGTGGGCTGCCTTGACTGCCGTGAAACCGGTTATCGTGGTCGTGCCGGTCTGTATGAGATTCTGATGATGAGCGATGAGATCAAAGCGCTAGTTACCGAAAGCCCGGATGTCGGGCTATTAAGTCGACAGTGCATAAAAGAAGGTATGTACAGCCTTAGGTTATCCGGTGCGCAAAAAGTGGCTAACGGGCTCACCACCATAGAAGAAGTGATGCGGGTGACCCCGGAGTGACAGCCTAAAAGTACTAATTCTTACTTTTTTGATGCCCATCAAGTGCCAGCAAAGAAAAAACCATCGGCGCTCCTAAGGTAAGCCACAGGCCTGCGAGCGTATTACCAATGAGCAAAGCCCAGTAATAGGTGGCACTGCGAACTGCAGGTAAAAAGTGGGCGGCAGACTCAATGTACACCACCAGTACACACACTCCGATCAGGCCGCGCAGTAAACGCTGCCAATAGCTGCCAAAACCTTGATAATCAAAGGCTCTAATGGCAGCAATCGTACCGGTTGCAGCGCCAAAACTGATGGCTACCAGCCCTGCCATAACCGGCATATCCAGTATGCAGGCATACAAAAAGTAGAAGCCCGCCAGCCCCACAGCAAAACATTTAACCAACAAGGTGGAGCGTTGCTGCTCAAGCCAGCAGGCCGTTTTGTCTCCCCATGCGTAGTAAGCCCAGAGTAATACCGCTGCCAATAGCCAGCCGCCAATAATATCGCCGGGGAAATGGAGGCCCAAGTAGAGTCTGGAGAGTCCTATCAGTAATGCAATGGCAACAGCCATCAGCCAAAACCACCGCTTCCCAACCGCAACTGCCAGTAAGATCCACAACAATGCTGAGTTTTGTGCATGACCGCTGGGCATACCGTAACCCCACTCCCGGTGGGATGTTATGGTGGGATCAATATCAAAAGGTCTGGGCAGAGCGAGAAAATCCTTAAAACTGATGTTGATAAAAAAGGACAGTATCAGCAAAGTCGCAATGCGAACCATGAAGCGAAAATTCAGGCACCAAAGCAAAACAGGTAGGAAGTACATGAAGTATTTTCCCCCAAAATCCGAGGTGTGTTGCATCAGCTCATCAGTTAGCAGGCTGCGATATTGTTGCATCCAGGCAATTAAGCCCAACCCCCACTGGAGTAAATCGGTCACAGACAGATCCTAGATTATTTTGATTTGCAGTGGTCTGACAGGGTGGATTGATAAGTAGTTATGAATCAACCCGTGCCAGATATTTCATTAATACTGTTACTTGCGCCACCCTGATGCACTGCGAAAGTTTTGCTTATCGACACTCCTTTGCAAAACACTTCAGAGCAACAGAACCCCGTGTGAGGCAGTGTAAGAAATTTCAGAGTTGGTTTGGCTGAGCAACCAAAGGCTGTGCAGTGTTTGTAAAATACATTGGTCGTTTATTCTTCATTGGTTGAACCTGTTCCATATCAGTTAACGCCCAGAGGAGAAAATATCAGTAAAATTCAATTAACTAACTGAAATAATTGAAAATATTAAACTTAACAGCAGGCTTTGGATATGACTTGCTGACCGAATATTTGGTACTTTAGTTTAATGATTGGTACTGAGTATGGATCAGCTCTTGATATTTGCATAACCGAAAAAAAAAGAGCCATTACTGCAGGTAGAAGGCGGCCTGTTCCCGGTCAGTCTTCTGGTACAAAAAACCCCGCAAGAGCGGGGTCGTAGGAGTCGTCGGTGAACGATTTTAAAACTGGTCGGCAGATAAACCAAACAGCTCCTGCGTGCCAGACAAGGCTGAAGCAGCTGCACTGTCAAAGCGGGGTAACAGGCGCTTAAAGTAATAGCGGGCGGTAATTTGTTTGGCTTCCAGCCACTGCGAGGGCTCACTGCTTTGTTGCTGCTTTTTGGCGGCAGTTTTCGCCATTAGCGACCATACCCAGCCATAAGCAACGTAACCAAAAGCATTCAGGTAATCCACACAAGAAGAGTTGATAACGTTAGGGTCATTTTTAGCCTGAACCAGCAGTTTTCGTGTCAGATCTTCGAGTTTGTCTACGGCTGATAGCAGTGTTTCGGCAAACTCATCGCCAGACTCAACTGAGCTGCGTATTTCATGCAGGAACGTTTCCAGATAAGCGCCACCACTGAGGGCAATTTTACGTCCCAGTAAGTCCAGCGCCTGAATACCGTTAGTGCCTTCATAGATTTGGGCGATGCGTACATCGCGTACTAATTGCTCCTGCCCCCACTCGCGGATAAAACCGTGTCCGCCAAGTACTTGTTGTCCGGCAATGCAGCTTTCCAGACCGATGTCGGTCAAAAATGCTTTTACAACCGGAGTTAACAGCGCAACCAGAGCTGAGGCTTTTTCCCTTTCGTATTCATCCTGACTGAACTTGGCAATATCCAGCTGTTTGGCAACGTATGTGGAGAATGCTCGCCCGCCCTCATTCAGAGCCTTCATGTTCAGAAGCATTCTGCGGATATCGCCGTGTACCAGCAGTGGGTCGGCAGCCTTATCTTTTTGCACGGCACCGGTTGCAGCCCGTCCCTGAATGCGATCCTGAGCGTATTCAAGGGCGTTTTGATAGGACATTTCGCTGCCGCCAAGCCCCTGAATACCAACAAACACCCGCTCGTAGTTCATCATGGTGAACATGGCATTCAGGCCTTTGTTGATCTCCCCTACCAGATAACCCTTGGCACCATCAAAATTCATGACGCAGGTGGCGGAACCGTTGATACCCATTTTGTGTTCAATTGAGCCGCAGCCAAGGGTATTTCTTTCACCCAGAGAACCGTCGTCGTTCACCAGAACTTTAGGTACCAGAAACAATGAGATGCCTTTAGGCCCTGCAGGAGCTCCGGGCAGCTTGGCCAGTACGAGGTGAATAATGTTATCGGTGAGGTCGTGCTCGCCACCGGTGATGAAAATCTTGGTACCGGTAATCGCATAGCTGCCATCGCCGTTATCTTCAGCTTTAGTGCGGATGATACCAAGGTCAGTACCGGCGTGAGGCTCCGTCAGGCACATGGTACCGGCCCATTCGCCGGAGTACATTTTCGGTAGGTAGGTTTCTTTCAGGGTTGATGATGCGTGTGCATCAATAGCCAGACAGGCGCCAGCGCCGAGGCTTGGGTAGAGCGTAAAAGCAAGGCCAGCACTGCAAACCATTTCATCAAACTGAGCTGCCAGCACCTTGGGCATGCCCATTCCACCGTAGGCGGGGTTACCACCAAGGCCAGCCCAGCCGCCTTCGGCGTAGACTTTGTAAGCCTCTTTGTAACCTTTAGGAGTTGTGACTTGACCATTGTCCCAGTGACAACCTTCTTCATCGCCAGAGCGGTTCAAAGGGGCGATAGTTCTGGAGGCGAGTTTTGCTGCTTCTTCCAAGATGGCATCGGCGGTTTCCCGATCAACGGTTTCATTGACAGCAGGCCACTGTGACCATTGCTCTGCCGCATTGAAAACGTCATACATTATAAACCGCATGTCGCGTAAGGGGGCTTTGTACTCGGCCATAACTTTCCGCTCCTGGAATTATTTTTTTACTATTTTTAGATGGCTAAATCTTAAGTACTTACGTGGTAATAACCATTTTGGCTCATAGTCGTTCACAAGCTAACCGATTTTTATAAGCACATGATTACTTAAGATTAATAGCTATTTTGTCGCTGGCATATTACCTGAGCACGCAGGTTTTTGATAGTAAAAGTCCGTAGTCGTTTTCTGGATTATGTTGTTTAGAAATCAAAGTGTACGTTAATTCCGAAATGTCGAGGAGTAAATTGCCCAGGCTGCTGTTGGTAAGTGGGAAAAGTTGACACCAAGCCAGCCCGGATTGAGAGGTTTTGAATTGCGCTATGGCCTTTATCTCCCTTTATCCACTGACTGACCTGACCAACCGGATCAAGCAATAGCAGAGCGACTGTACCTATTGTTTTGGAGCCCATGGCTCGACCGTCATCTTGGATAATGGCTGCTTTTTTGCGAAAAGCCCATTCGCCGTAAATTGAGCCAACAACGGGAGTCACAATAAGATCCTGAATAGAGGGGCGTTCAAAAATAGCTTCTATGCCGTATTCGTACAAAAACGTGGACATAAGCAGCGAATAAACGAAAGAGTTCCATGGGTTGTAGCCAGAAGATCGGGCCGAGACATAATACACGCCACCAAAATATGGATGACCAATGTAGTTTATATACCATTTGTCATCGTCCACAACGGGACCGCGGGAGACGTTGTCCCACCATCTCTTAAAAGGGTGCAGGTTTGATTTATCCCATTTGGAGATTCGGGTGGGTAACAGCCCAATGACCACCAAAACGCCCAAAGCCAGACCCAGCGTTACTTTGCTTTGATACCAGAGCCAAGCCTGATTTTCGGTTGGATTTTTATCGAACAGAGTGATGTCCCACTCGCCAACATTCTCTTTTAACGAATGGTGCCAATGACTGGCGTAGCTAACAGCAGAGTTTGTGGTTATCCCGTGTTCAGTGAAGACGTCTTTGTATGACTTTACAAATGAGCCAGTGAGTTCGTTGTTTGCTGGAAAACGATGATGGAGGGCGTTGATACTGCTACTTTGAAAGTCCGGTGTAATGCTTGTGTAAGTTTTACTGGTATCAGAGAAAACACACCCGGCAAAAGTAATGAGGAAAAAAAACCAACTTTTTGTGATTAAAGAACACTTTTTCATCATGACTCAGAATTACAGCTCTACGTTGGCGCAGGCTCGTGCTGAGCCTTGGGAAAAGTAAGTCCTTTTGTATAGACTAAATTTCCCTGACTGACAAAACAGTACAAATCATATAAGTCACAAAACGTTGTCACTTGCCGATGGAGTAAGTTAGCTTAATTTTTTGATCTTATGGCGACAATACACTGCGTTAGGCTGTTATTCCGATCTGATATTCAGGCGTTTTATGCGATATTTTCTGGTTCTTTTCCGTTTAATACTGCGAACTTACTGTGCTGTCTGGCTGCAGAAAATCATCGGCTTAACATCCAATGCCAACGCTCGCCAATTATCGAGAAAGGAGCGCATCAAGCGTGGTTGGGTGAAAACCATCTGGTTGGTGGCGGGGGTTTTTATGTTACTTAATCCGGTGCCTCCTATTGTGATGATTATCGCTCTGCCCACGACCTTTCTTAGCTTCATGATTCTTGACGAAATGCCATAAAAAAAGGCTGCTAAAAAAGCAGCCTTCAGGGTTTAACGATTACGGGGCTTATACGTCACCGAAGTCTTCTTCTGCAATCGACAGCAAGTTTTCTGCTCCGGACTCAATGCAGCTTTTGTGCATCTGAGTACGTGGTAGCAAGCGCTGGAAGTAGAAGCGGGCAGTTTGGATTTTCGCTTTGTAGAACCCTTCTTCCGTGGTGCCGTTAGCGAGAGCTTCCTGAGCAGTAAGTGCCATTTTGGCCCAGAAGTAAGCCAGACAGGAGTAACCGGAATACATCAGATAGTCCACAGAGGCCGCACCAACTTCTTCTTTATTCTGCATGGCCTTCATACCAATCTGCATGGTCAGGTCGCCCCACTCTTTATTAAGTGCAGACAAAGGCTTGATGAACTCATGCAGAGCTTCGTTGTCGGCCTGAGCCTGACAGAACTTGTGCACCAACTTAGTGAATGGACGCATGGTCGCACCCTGAGTCATCAATACTTTACGACCGAGCAAGTCCAGAGCCTGAATGCCTGTAGTTCCTTCGTACAGCATGGAGATGCGGCAGTCCCGTACATTTTGCTCCATGCCCCACTCACTAATATACCCATGCCCACCGTAACACTGCAGGCCAAGGTTGGCGGCTTCAAAGCCAGTTTCGGTCATGAACGCTTTCATGATCGGTGTCAGGAAGCTCAGCTCCAGATCCGCCTGTTTGCTCACTTCTTCATCGGAACTTTCGACCAAATCGGAAAGTTTCGCCGTGTAATAAGCCAGCGCCCGGTTACCTTCAGTGAGAGCCTTAATGGTCAACAGCATGCGGCGCACATCGGGGTGCACAATAATCGGATCTGCAGGGCCATCGGGATTCTTAGGGCCTGAGAGTGAGCGCATTTGCAAACGGTCACGAGCGTAACGAACGGCGCCTTGATAGGCTATTTCAGAATGAGCCACCCCCTGAATACCGGTGCCGATGCGGGCGGCATTCATGAAGGTGAACATGCAATTCAAACCTTTGTTCGGTTCACCGATCAAATACCCGGTTGCTTCATCAAAGTTCATCACGCATGTGGCATTACCATGAATCCCCATCTTATGCTCGATAGAACCACAGCTGACGCCGTTACCTTCACCAATGGCGTCGGGACGGTGTTTTGGCACGATGAACAGGGAAATTCCCTTAGTACCGGCAGGGGCGCCGGGCAGGCGGGCGAGCACAATATGCACGATATTCTCCGCCATATCGTGTTCACCGGCGGAAATAAAAATTTTGGTACCAGTGATACGATAAGTACCATCTTCTTGCGGCAGTGCTTTGGTCTTCAGCATGCCAAGGTCAGTACCACAGTGAGGCTCAGTCAGGCACATGGTGCCGGTCCACTCACCGGAGATCAGGCGGGTCAGATAGGTCTCTTTTTGTTCATTTGTGCCATGGGCTTCCAAAGTGTTCATGGCGCCGTGACTGAGGCCCGGGTACATACCAAAAGACCAGTTGGCTTCACCCATCAACTCACTGAGAACCACGCCCAGCGAAGCCGGTAGTCCTTGGCCTCCATGCTCGGCGTCACTGGCCAGGGATGGCCAGCCACCTTCAACAAATTGCTGGTACGCTTCTTTGAAACCCGCAGGGGTCTTAACGCCGGTTTCTGACCAGGTACAACCCTCTTCATCACCCACTCGATTCAGTGGTGAAAGTACCTGTTCACAGAACTTAGCGCCCTCTTCCAAAATGGCATCCACCATATCCGGTGTTGCGTCCTGTCCTCTTGGAATGCTGGCGTAGTGCTCCTCGTAGCCTAAAAGCTCGTTACGAACAAAACGAATATCACGCAGGGGGGCTTTATAATCTGGCATGGAATCATCCTCGATCTTTATTATTAGTGGATGTAACTAATTGTAGCTCATTCAAACGACCGTTTGAAACTTACGTTTAGACAAGGTAATTGTCAATACATGTCGGCAAAAGTTGTTGCGGGTGAATATCAGATCCTAAGTACTACGCCCAGCGCTTTCAGCCTCAAAGTGAGATGGTTGGTGGTTATGGCTTTATTTGGCGGTAAAGTGTGTTTTGGTTGTTTGATAGCCAACAGGCAAGGCCAATGTTCGCAAGTCGTAACCGGCAAGAGCAATCGAACGGTTTTTTAAACGACACTTTTCGTGGCCAGTTTTGCTCGTTCAACAGCAAGGCAGCTTGAGGCATTGGTCAGATTTGCACTTGTTTTACATGAAAATCACAAACGCATGAAGTCAAGCAGGCAAGAAACAGTCTAATGTGAAGGTTGCTTAAGGAATATCTGATTTTTATTTTCAAACTAAAGAACAAAGGTTAGTTATGCCAGATTTTTCTATTCAAAATAAAGCACACCAACAATCAGCTGCATGTGCTGGCAGTATACAGGTTGAGAACACTGCTGAGTCTTTTGGTCGCAGATTGGTTGAAAAACTACCTGATAGTATCACAAACAAATTTATACAAACTAATTTTAGTCTTGACGAGCTGGAAAATTTAGCTGAAAAGTTTTTTTCTAAAGATGTAAAAGTGCGAGAAATAGGTGAGATCACAGTAAATATAGACACCCTCCGTTTAGACATTAGTGATGAAAGTTTTGCACAAGGGGCAATAACCTCGGAGGCTCTTAATGAGTTTTATAACCTTTCAATGAATCTAGATAAACGAGCGGGTTTTTTAGAAGCCTTTGAACGGCTAGAAGAACAAGGTAGTACGCTGGAGCTTTCTAGTTATAGTAAAGCAGTCAGAAGAAATATCATTAATAATTGGCCAGCGTTACACTCGAAAAGCGGTATTGTTTTGAATCTGGCTTCTGGGAAAGTTTCATTTTCTAATTTACAAAATAAAGAGCAAGTGCCTGACTTTAAAATATTCCAAACCATTAAGAACGTCTTGTTTACTAGCTTTGAACAGTCTAATAAATTATTACAAGATCAAGTCTGTAAGACCCTTGCTAATCTCGAGATATTTATAGCTAACAACAGCAGTAGCAACCAAGTAATAGAATTAAAACAATGTATCATAGATAGATTAAAAGCAAATAAGAAACTTGAAAAACACCCAGACATTGGGGCTTCAATCTGCCGAATAATAGTTTTTAAAGAGCTATGGGAGGAAAATAAAGAAGAGGCTCTAGACGCTCTTATTGTTAAATCCGCTATGCCGAAGAATGATCACCGTAAAATTAAGGACATTCTGGCTAAACATCAAAACTCAATCACTGAAGAATGCCAGAAGGAGTTACGGGATAAGTTCGAACCAAATATTCAATTTTATATTTTAATGAAAGCTTTAGGGGACGTCTTATCTTCAAGCTCACTGACAAAAATTGATGAGGACTATGGAGAAAAAATCATTGAACGGGTTGATGAGAAAGTTGCTGAGAGTAGCCAAACTAAAGAAGATATTTTCCAAGGAATCTTAAGCGAGCTAGTCAAGCCAAAAGTTGATGAATAAAAAGAAAGTGAAGTTTGCTCTCAAAGTATCCTTAGTAAAAACGTAAATTTAGGGGCGGTAAAGAGCTGTTTGTTGTTTCTTACTGCCTTGTGAACGGTTAAGTACCATATTCAACCTTTTGTATTATTTGCAATTTGAGTTTTATAAAAAGTTTTAACCTGCCACAGATTATAAATGATGATTTGGTAGATGCTTAATATCAAGACGGAGTGCTGCTGTTGGCTCGGCCTAAGCAGGAAAAAACTAAACCAAAATATAGAGGTCCGGGTGAACTAAAATATTCACACTGAGAAAACTGCCCCTACAGAAGGGGCAGACCAGCCGTGAATCTAGGCTGGTTTGCAAAGAGCTGGGAAGGTTCCAGCCCTTATTAGGCAAATTATACGGCTGCCAACTTCGGATTTTCACCGTAATCATTTTTGTCGCGACTGTCTTGCACCAAAAAGACAAGCATTACTATTTGCCCTAATAAAGGAATAAGGTGAATAAGCTGCCACCATCCACTACGACCAGTGTCATGTAACCGCCGAGCACACACACTGATGCTTGGAATTAACATGCCCAGTGAATAAAGAGGGCTTAACAGAAACATACCAAATATTGAGTCAATAACTGCAGCAACGATATAGAAGATGAAGTAGAAAAGAACAAACATCCAATATTCTTTTCTACGTGCTCTCCCCTCAAATTCTGCATATTTTTTTAGAGCGGTAACAAAATACTCCATTTTTTTTCCTTTTTGTGTTGGTAGTTATAATGCTTGCTGAGAGGTTACGCTGTAACTACTCAGCACTCGTCGTATTTTAAGTGAGTCAACTTTAATTGTAAAGTATTAGTAAAGTTGGCAGTAGGTGGTTAGCTATGCATTTAATTACCGATCAGCCAGCGGAGCATCCCGTCGCATGTTTTGTGAGGCGAGTTTTGCCGCTTCAATACGATTTTTTGTTTCCGGATGAGAAGATAGATAAGCGGCAATGGCCTCTAACTGACTTTGCTCTGAGTCTTCCGTGTTAGGACTGTCTGCTTTTTGGTTCGTCGTTTCAGCCAAATTTTTCTGCTGTTCTAATGAGGACTGAGTCGAATCAATCCGCTGCATGATGTTGGCAAAATGGATTGGATCAATGTTAAGTTTCACCATTTGCTCAAAAGAGTACTGGTCTGCTTCGGTCTCAAACTCTCGCGAATATTTTGAACCTAGTAATATTACCGGAATACCCAGAGCCATTTCCTCCAAACCACTAACGTCGCCTACTATCATAGCCAGTGAGATGGTAATAATTGAAGATTGTGCTAACTGCTGCAGAGCGTGCCGTTGTTCTACATGGGCAATTTCATGCAAAAAAATTGCATCCAGATCGTGTTGGGATTGGGCCAGTTTAACCAGTGCATCAGTAAAAATAATTTGCCCTGCGGGTAACGCAAAAGCATTAGGAATATTTAGCTTTACGGGTTGTTTGCAAGACTCTGGTAGTGTGGCTGCAGCGGCTGCTTCGCACTTTTCTTCCCAGGGTAGCTGCAGGTTCAGAGGCTTAACACTCATTTGACGAAAAGCTACCGGATAATTTTCCGGGTTTAAGTTTAGCCGGGTTAGTATTTGGGCAAAATGCTGTTGAATTTCACGTTGCTGCGACTCTGGCAACTCACTTGGTGCAAACCACAGTTCGTCCAGCGATTCCATGGTCTGCTCGGTCAGGCTCTGCCTGATGAAATCCGGAATAGCATAGGCTAAGCCTTTTGAAACGGCCGGTAATCCGTATTGGTAAAATATTAATGCCGTGATGGCCGTAACCAGAATACCTGCCAGTGCAAATTGCCTGCTGGACTCCATCTTATGCAGCCAGTTTTTTTTCTGTTGATACTGTTTTTGCCAGACGTCAATGGCATTGTTGTCATTGGTTTCAAACATGCTCCCGTCAGGCAGCACGATTTTACGAGGTATGTTACCGAGACGAGCGCTTATTTTAAGGTCGTTTACTGAGCCGGTAGAATGAGCTTCCTGCGATGTGTGCAGTACGTATTCTTGCTCACTTAAAGCGAGCTCTGCATCAAACGACGCAGAACTTTTAGACGGATGCCACTTCCCCTTAATCATTAGCCTAGAAACCTGCACCTAAGTCTAAATCGGTATCAAATGCTTCACTAAGCTCATCGCCCAAAGAAGAGGCTTTACCACTTTCTGAAGCCACAAACTGATCGAGACTTTCCGCTGATTCTAGGTATGTGCTCTCAGCTAAGAGTTTGCTCATGGCAATTTTTGCCCATGGATAATACAAACCAAGGGTAAGCAGAACCAGCGCGCTGTTTTTGAAGAGCAAAAATGCCAACGGCATAATTTTAACGTTTGACTTGAGTTGTACGTCTTTTACCATCGTCGTGTTAAAACGATAATTACGAAAGCGGCTAATGAAGTACGATTGTTGTAGTGCAGAGATAAAGATGAAAATAAAGAATAAGAGGCCTGTCGCAACGTAAAACACGTCAGGTCCGTTAGCCAGACTGTAGAAGATTTGGCTGCCTGTAAGAGTAATGACCGCAGCAAGTATCACCATTAATGCACTCGCCCACAGAGCCCAGATTAAAAAGATCAAGTAATATTGTGGTGCTTTTATCCCGCTGGTGAATTGAGAGGTGCCGTATTTAAAATTAGAGATAATCAGGCGTTGGGAAAATGCCATGATATACGGTATGGAAAAGTAAAATAATAAAAAAGCAATTGTAGCTACTGCACTGATTAATAGAGCGTTTTGTTGTAATTCATACTCAGGCAGCACGGATAAGAAAAGGACAAAACACATGACTATTAGCACGGGAATGGCGGCGTATTTGTACGCGCTGGATAAAGGCAATGCAAACCCAAAGTGGACATTCCGATAGCTACTCATGCGGGTATTAAAGCGATAGCTGCTCCAAAGAACAAATGGTAGAGCCAGTAACGCGAGCACCAAGGTCACCGGCGTAAGCAATGGATAGATATTATTGATCAATGTAAAAGCAAGCAGGACAACAAAGGCAATCAGGCGACCTTTTAAGATCTGTATTGGGCTGGCGTGGTACTCAAAGCTTGCACCCTGAAGTTGTGTGTTGCCGTAAAAATAGCGTTTGTTACGTACTTTTGCCCAAGCTGAGTAGATGCCTAATGTCAGCACCATCAACATGATATTCACAATCCAGATTTTGAAATACTCAAATCCAGAGCCGGTAAAGGTAACCTCATGTTTTTTAATACTTATAGTCTGGTTTGGCTCGTGCTTTAACGGGCTAGCAACTTCGGACATTCTCTTTCCCTAAGGGTGTGATTTTTATAAGTTTTCTTACAAAGCCTTTTTGCTTTGGCAGGTGAGTCCTTATTTTTTAAATAGACACAGAATAAACTTCTATTGTCGTTATTATTTTGGCGATATTTACAGACTATATCTTGCTAGTCAATAGTTGTTGTCTGGTTTATTATACGATTGACGTCGTTAAAATAAGGCGTCAGTAATGCTGATAAATACATCACTGATAAGTCAGAATGGTTTGAACCGTTAAACAGTTTTTCAATTTTTTCTCGTGGTAAGACCGGTTCAAGCTGTGAAGAAATCAACTATGCTAAAGAGCTTATTGTTATGAGGTTCTCTTATGGTATTTCGTAATATTTCTGTGTTGTGTTTGCTGGTGCTTGTGTTCAATGTTGTCGCCAGTGATGAGTGGGTTGAGCTTGGAGAGGCCAAGGCTCGGTTTAGTGAGAATAATCTGACTATTCATCCAAGAAGTGCTCAGTCATTCAGTAAGTTCCGTTTTCATATTGCCCACGGTGATATTGTGCTGCATCAGGCTAAAGTCTATTTGGATAAAGGGGATGTGTTTAATGTGGCCTTTCAGCAAACGATTAAGGCCGACGGTGAGCATGCGTACTCAAGAACCGTGCCTTTGACTACTTCGCAGCAAAGCTCGATTAGCAAGATCCAGCTATTTTATAAGTTCAAGCACCGGGAAGCGCCTGCCCAGCCTGTGATTGTAAAGCTGATGGGTGTTCCTGCACCTGTTAAAAGTAGTGCAAGTCGCAAATAACCGGCTAAAATCGGCGGTTTTTGATGCCCAACGCCTTGCCTATGCCCTCTTTGTTTAAGGCCAGTTCCAAAGAGCTGCGGATGACCTGAGCGTTGTCATAATTCAGCAGATCCGACAAAATCTTTTTCGCCTGATCCATACTGACACGACGTAATACCCACTTCACTTTAAGCAGGTTCACGGCGCTCATAGATAGTGAATCAAAGCCCATGGCCATCAGCAGTACGGCGGCGGCGGGGTCGCCTGCCATTTCACCACAAATACTTACGGATTTACCCTCTTCGTGGGCATCATCAACAATTTTCTGCAAGGCGTGCAGCACGGCGGGGTGGAATGAGTGATAAAGACCCGAAACCCGCGGGTTGTTGCGATCAACAGCCAATAGGTATTGGACGAGGTCATTGGAGCCGATGGAGAGAAAATCCACGCGCTGGGCTAAGTGTTTGACCATGTAAACCGCCG
The DNA here is from genome assembly GCA_965198415.1 of Endozoicomonas sp. Classification (GTDB taxonomy): domain Bacteria; phylum Pseudomonadota; class Gammaproteobacteria; order Pseudomonadales; family Endozoicomonadaceae; genus Endozoicomonas. Next base: position 1,729,533 of record CBDAPN010000032.1, on the reverse strand, counting down.
CCGGTACTTCAACCATGACACCAATCGGGGGCATGGTTGCGTTAAGGCCTTCAGCGATCACTTCTGCATGGGCGCGGTGGATGAGATGTTGCGCTTCTTCTACTTCAAATATGCTGGACACCATAGGCAGCATAATCCGCAGGTTGTCAAGGCCGGCGCTGGCCTTGAGCATGGCTCGAACTTGTACCAGAAAGATTTCCGGATGATCAAGGGTGACGCGAATACCACGCCAGCCGAGGAACGGGTTATCTTCTTTGATAGGAAAGTAACTGAGGGATTTGTCGCCACCAATGTCTAAAGTTCTCATAGTGACGGGTCTGGGGGCAAAGGCTTCAAGCTGGTAGCGATAGATTTTTTCCTGCTCTGCTTCGCTTGGGAAGCGATCCCGCACCATAAAAGGTACTTCGGTTCTGTAAAGGCCAACGCCTTCGGCTCCCCGGTCAAGGGAGCGAATGGTATCGGTCATCAGGCCGGTGTTGACCCAGAGTGGAATGCGGTAGTTGTCTGGTGTTTCACAGGGTAAGTCACGGATGGCTTCGAGCCCTTGGCTAAACTGCTTTTCTTCTTCAAGCACTTCAATGTAGTAGTCCAACAGCTCCCGGGCGGGCGAGGAGAACACTAAGCCAAGATTGCCATCCACAATTAACTGTTTTCCCGCCAGTTTTTGTACCGGTAATTCCAATACGCCCATCACGGTCGGTACCCCTAAAGCCCGGGCAAGAATGGCAACGTGGGAGTTGTGCGAACCCTGGACTGATACCAGGCCGGCCAGCGAGTCTTTTGGCACATCCCCAAGCATCACTGGTGAAAGTTCTTCGCTGATGAGAATGGTGTTTGTTGGGTACTCAATGCGGGCGTGTTCACCTTTTTGCAGATAAGACAACATGCGTCGTCCAAGGTCGCGCACATCGGCCGCTCGTTCTCTGAGGTAATGGTCATCCATCATCTCAAAGCTGCAAATGTACTCTTCAGTTACTTGTCTCAGGGCGCCCTGAGCCCAGGAGCCGGCATGAATGCGTTGGCGAATTTCATAGCCGAAGGCGTTGTCGTCCAGCATTTTCAGGTAGACATCAAACAGCGCCTGTTCTTCAGCTGGCAAGCGCGCAGAAAGCCGTTCGGCGGTGTCTTTCATCTCTTCCCGAACCGCCGCCAGCGCCTTGTCGAGGAGTGCCAATTCCGATTCAACATCTTGGCAGGTGCGGTCAGGGACTGCGCTTAAATCGGCAGGGGGCGAAACCACAACCGCCATACCAATGGCAACGCCACTAGCACCAGCACTGCCTTGAAAGCGGGCTATTCTGTTACTTTTGGCTTTGGTTGTAGTGACATTATTGATTGAACCGGTCGCCTGTGCATGGGCGATAACGCCTGCTAGCTGTGCAGACATGGTGACCAGAAACGCTTCTTCATGCTCATCAAACCGCCGCCTCTCTATTTGCTGTACGATAAGCACACCGAGGGTACTGCGGTGATGAATAATCGGTACACCTAAAAAGGACGTGAAACGCTCTTCACCGGTTTCGCGGATGTAGTGGAATTTAGGGTGTGAGGCGGCGTCTTCGAGGTTGATCGGCTCTTCACGCAGACCCACCTGACCTACCAGCCCTTCAGAATGAGACAAGGTAACCGAACCCACGGAAGCGGCGTTCAGACCTTCTGAGGCCATTAGTGTGTAAGTCGTGCTTTCGGCATCGTACAAGTAGACTGAGCATACCTCGGTTTTCATCGCCCTGCGGACTCGATGCACAATAATTTGCAGAGCCGTCTGTAGGTCAGAGGCGGAACTGACTTCCTGTACGATATTGCGCAGGGTGTGTAGCATGCCTATTAAATACCCGGTCGATTAACGTCCCTTAGAAGGCTAGCCTTTTAAGGGACGTTTGCTTGTAACTTGCCAACTCTTGGGGCGAGCTCCTTTAAAGCCCTGCGGTAAACTTCTCGCTTAAATGAAACCACCTGGCCCAGGGGGTACCAGTAACTTACCCAGCGCCATCCATCAAACTCCGGTGAACCGGTCTGGTCCATGCGGATACGGTCATCATTGCTAAGCAGCTGCAGCAAAAACCATTTCTGTTTCTGCCCAATACACAGAGGTTGCTGATCCCTGCGGACTAGCCGTCTGGGGAGGCGATAACGAAGCCAGCCCCGGGTGCAGCCAAGGATTTCTACATCTTCGCAGCGAAGACCAATCTCCTCGTACAGCTCTCTGTACATCGTATCTTCCGGCGCTTCCCCATCATTGATACCGCCTTGGGGAAACTGCCAGGCGTCTTGCCTGATGCGCCGGGCCCACAATACCTGACCGTGATGATTCGCTAGGATAATGCCAACATTTGGCCTGAATCCGTCGATGTCAATCACGTATATGGCTACCTTAGGAGTCACTCGCTGTGACCTGCAACGCAGAATAAAACCATGGCTTACATAGTCAGGAAAGCTATCATTCAGCGGAAGTCAACAAGCGTGTTTGGTGACTACTCAAACTATTTAATGTAATGCATTGTTTCACAAACCCATAGGACACAGCAAACAGCCTTTGCTGTGCATAGTGGCAAACTCTTCACAAAGTCTTTTGAATAGCGATGCAGGTCAGGTTAAGGCTGGTGTTTAAGTTCTCCCGCAAGGACAGAGAAACGCTAATACCAGAATCGCCACCCTATGGAAGGGAGGGTGGCGCGATTTACTTTGCTCATTGCTCATTTTTAATGCGTTTCATTGTACATAAAGTGTACAGAGTTCATTTATAATCCAGCTTCCCAATAACTGTGTTGCCTTTTTTTGCTGGCTGCCTTGCTGACAGCTAGGCAAAAGAGAAACAAGGCATTTATTGGCGTTTGACCAACAGAGCAAGGCTGTACTGTTGTGATTCTTAAAAATAACTAATGGACACATTATGAAAATAATTCAAAAAACTCTGGTTTTACTGACCTTTCTGCTCGTTAGTACTCGAGCCAGCGCCCTGTGTGTATGGCCGATGGATTGCAAGCTTTATCAAACCAAATACCCGCTGGTCATGGTGCATGGCGTTTCAGGGTTCGACTCCATTTTGGGTATTAACTACTTTTACGGTGTTGCCAGCGCCCTTGAAAGCCGTGGGGCAAAGGTATTCGTCCCCAATATACAGGCGTGGAATGATGCCTATGTTCGAGGTGAGGAGCTGGTAAAATACCTGCAAGAACTGCAAGCGCAAACGGGTGCCAAGAAATTCAATCTTATTGGTCATAGTCTCGGTGGTCCAACCGTTCGCTATGCTGCCGGTGTAGCGCCGGAGTTAGTGGCTTCAGCCACCACTATCAACGCAGTAAATTTTGGTTCAGACTTTGCCGACGTTGCCCGCGGTCTGGTTCCATACGACGGTGCTGTAGAATCTCTGCTTGAGAAAACCCTGAATGCTTTGGGTACCGCAATTGATACGCTGGCTGGCAACCCTGATTATGCACAAGATGCGCTGTCCAGCGTTACCTTTCTGACTTCAGCCGGCGCCGCCGAGTTTAACAAACGCTTCCCAGATGGCGCTCCCACCGCACGATGCGGCGAAGGAGAGCAATTCGTCAATGGCGTGCATTACTTTTCCTGGGGTGGCGATCAGGTGGTCACCAATGTTCTTGACCCAACTGATGCATTTCTGGCCATTACTGGTGCCACTATTAAAGACGCCAACGACGGCCTCGTAGAGCGTTGCGATCAACACTGGGGCAATGTTTTGGGCACTGATTACAACATGAACCATGTGGATGCCATCAACCACCTGTTTGGTGTCGTAAATCTGTTTGAAACCAATCCACTGACGCTGTTTAAAAACCACGCAGTTCGTTTGAAAGGTCTGGGATTATAACAAGAAAGGCAGGGCTAGCTTTGGCTCTGCCGCTTTCAATGAATAGGCATTATATGGTTTATGTGCACAAGCGATACGTGGGTATCTTTTCAATCATCGTACTGTTGGCAGTGTTTTTTGGCGTAATGTCTTCACCTAGTGACGACAGCAGCCAAATACCCAGCGTTACTCAGTCTGGGGTAATAACCGATGGCGTCAGCACCAAGCCGATATTAGGCTACACCTCTGAATACGGGCCATTGGCTGAAGGCTTTTATGGTACAGAGCTTAATCAGGTCGTTTTGCAAGATGAGTATGACAATCTCTTGATCACGCAAGACCTGAAACGGGTTTTTGATTTTTTCTTATCGGGCAATGCCGCAGAAGACCCATCACTTATTCAAATGCGCATTAAAGAATACCTTGGAAAAACACTAACCGGCGACGCTCTGGCGCAAGCTGAATTAATACTGCAGCAGTATTTGGATTTTAAAGAAGCGCTGGCTGATCCTGCTTATTTCGCTGGTAATATCTCCAGCAACAACCTTAGCCAACTGGCGGAACAACTGACTGCCCAGCGGGAGCTGCGCGACCGGTTTCTCTCTCCAGAGGTTGTTGAGGTTTTCTTTGGTCAGTCTGATGCGCTTGATGACTACACCTTGCAGCGGTTGTTGATTTTATCCGACCACACCCTCGACGCCGGGCAAAAAGAGGAGGCTCTGGTTGATCTTAAATCGCAACAGCCTGAAAGGTTGCAGAGAAAAGAGGCCCACACACAGCGCATGAAGGAAATCAAGCAACAGGTTGAGCAATTGCGAGCCTCTGGTGCTGATGATCACGAAGTATTCCAATTTCGCACTGAGGCGCTTGGAGTAGAGGCTGCACAAAGGTTTCAAGAATTGGATGACCAGCGAGCACAATGGCAAAAGCGTGTTGAGGAATACCTGAGCGCCCGGCAGGAGATTCTCGACCACAGTGGAATTAGCGCCGAAGAAAAAGCAAAGCAGATAGAAGCGATCAAAAACAGTCGTTTCAACAATAAAGAGCGCTTACGCATGCTAGCCTATGAAAAACGTTAAGACGCTTATCATGTAAAACTCTATTTTGGTTACATGGGCAGGCGCTATGGAAGGTGCAGCCCAACTAGCCAGAACGACTTTATCACTCTTTTTGAAAGGTGGGATTAGCCAGACCCACTTTGCGTTGACATAATCATTGGGCAGTAAGCCAATGAATAATACAATGTTTCGTATCATGGGCTTTAAACTTTCACCAGTTCTAATAAGCAAGCCGTTGGCTGATAACCCGCAAATCAAATGGGAACCTTTGCCAAATGGCAGCTTATCTGCGTCGGGCACTTCATAGCCATACGTTATTTAACAAAGTTCCCGCCGTTAAAATCCTGTTTTTGACCCTTTATCACCAGAATAATTTCTTATACATAAAGCGTGCGTCTGTTGTCATAAGGGTTAATTATCGTCAGACAAAGTTTGTTTGCAGTATTAGCGCAATCAAAAAACTTTACCGAAATAAAATATATCGGAACATTTTCTCTTCACTGCGGTCAAAAGGAACAACGAATTTCAGGTAAGGTTAAAAATTTATTATGGATACCAAAACATCCTTAGAGTCTATGCTTGACTACCCAAACCAGCGGTACCAAAAAATCACAGTTGAAGAGCGAAAAAAAAGCCCTATTGCCAACGGCTTACTTGATACCACTTTCCATCATTGCAAGTTCATATTATCTATTGGAAAGATTGGTTATTTTGTTGGTTATAACGTAGTGGCAGCAGTGGGTGCCGTAGGCGGTGGGGTTTATGGTGCTTTAAAATATCTTAAAACTTTCCCTAACAGTAACAGGACTAAAAGCCTGAGCGAGTATTGCATTGATGGCGCTATTAAAGTCAACTCTTCCTCGTTCCTCAAAAGTGCCGCTACGGTTGTGGGTGCTTTGGCTTGCATTGTAAAAGTAGCTGCACTGTCACCCACATTTTTAATGTTCAACATCGGGGTACTGATTTATTCGATTTTGCGTACCTGTTTGGTGGCTTACGAGTTCGGTAAGCGGGGTGAATCGAAAATATCAAATGCTGCGGAACGTTTTTGGGCCGCCTCTGATCTGCTGCAACTGAATAACCTGTTACACGGCTACATTAACAAAACCATTGATCGGGTTCAGGCCAAAAAGGAGGTGCTCGACAGGTTTGTTAACGTGCTTTGTTCTCTAAAAGACATCGTCAAGGCCTATTTCCTGACGATCCGCGACATGGTCAAAGAGGTCCCCCGGCTGGTAAAAGCCGCGCTACCGGCATCAGTGGTCAAGAAACTGGAAAGCAAGAAAGTAGAGGAAGCACCTAAACCTGAAGCAGCGCCGGTAGCTGGTCAACAAGTTAAAGGCCCTGTACTGGTGAGCCGCTACACTCAAGCCAATGCAGCAGTGCAAACAGAAGCCCCACAGCCGGCGTGAGCAAGGAGGCTTTACGAGACAGCCTTGCTTAGCCAGTAGTGTGATACATCCAGCATGCGGTTAGCGAACCCCCATTCGTTATCGAACCAGCAAAGCAGCCGCACTAAGCGCTGGGCCGAAACTTGCGTCTGTGTGCCATCGACGATGCATGAGCGTTTGTCGTGATTAAAGTCAACAGAGGCGTGGGGTTCGTTAGAAAACCCGAGTATTCCTTCCAGGCGGTTGCAAGTTGCTTGTTGCAGAATCTCGTTAACTTCTTGTGCAGACGTATCCCTGCCAACCTGAACGGTCAAATCAATGCAGGAAACATTAATCGTCGGCACTCGCACAGCACTGGTTGTAAAGCGCCCTTTTAGCTCAGGCAGTAGTCGGTTTATACCTTTTGCCAGTGCGGTGTCCACCGGAATGATCGACTGTAAGGCACTGCGGGTCAGGCGTAGGTCGTTGTGGTGGTAGGCATCAATGACCGGCTGGTCGTTCATGGCGGAGTGGATTGTCGTCATGTTGCCGTACTGAATGCCCAGTGCATCGTTTAAGGTTTTGAGCACAGGAACAATGCAGTTGGTGGTGCACGATGCGCTTGAAACAATGCGATGCTCACTACTCAGGGTTTCTTCATTGATGCCATAAACAACCGTTGCATCAACATCGGGCTTTGCAGGCTGGGAAAATAACAGTCGGGAAGCGCCGCTGTGCAGATACTCCTTAGCGGTATCACGGTCACTGAAGGAGCCGGAGCATTCCAGCAGCAGGTCAATATTAAGATCCTCCCAGTTTAGCTGCAGAGGTGATGGCTCATTAAACGTTGCAATACGATCACCCGCCACCAACAAATGCGTGCCATCAATGCCAACTGGGTGGGGAAAGCGACCATGGCTGGTATCGTAGCGAGTCAGATAGGCCAGAGTTTCAATACTGGCCAGCTCATTAATGGCGACCACTTCAATCGCCTTGTGCGGATGGTTTCGGTAACCGTTCTCATAGAGTGCACGAAGAACGCACTGACCAATACGGCCATATCCGTTAATAGCAACTCTGTATGCCATGATGCGCTAACCCTGCTGGTGTTTGGTGGGGGCAGTATATAGTGTGATCTGTTAACAACAAACGGGTTCTTTCTTCTTTTTTGTACATCCGGAAAGCATAAACGCCACCACAGAGAGCAATCCGCACCCAGCCATTACCGTGGCCATAGGCATTGCAGTGCCATCATGCAGGTGTCCCACCAAAGCCGAAGCGACGCCAGCAAAAACAAAGCGCAGTGCTCCTGCCAGAGCATTTGCAGAGCCTGCGGACTTTGGAAAGTGCGCCAGTGCCAGAGCGTTGGAGTTCGGGCCGGTAAAGCCAATACAGGCAATGTACAGCGCAATCGGAATCATCAGCCCCGCCAAACCACCGTTACCGGTAAATGCATTAAACAGCAAAATCAAAGCAGCAGCGGCCGCTATCAAGCTGCCCATACGTAAAATAACGGGTAAATCAAAACACCCCACCAGACGGATGTTGATCATATTGGTCAGAATCATCGCCAGAATATTAACGGCAAACAACAGGCCATAATCCTGAGCGGAGATATTGAACAATTCAATGTAGACAAAAGGTGAGCCTGTTATAAAAGCAAACATCCCGCCAAAGAAAAAAGCATGGCAGAGAATACAGCCGATGGCTTCGCGATTGCGCAAAATGTTCCTGTAATTAAGTGCCAGCTGTGAGAGGGGGACTATCAGGCGGTCGGACGTTTTTAGTGTCTCTTGAACCCGCAAAACAGCCAGAATCATGAGGAGCCCGCTGGTTGCTCCCAGCACGATGAACAGAGCCTGCCAGTTGGCAAATAGCAGAATTTGACCGCCGAGTATCGGGGCAACCAGAGGCGCAACCGTCATTACCACAATGATGGATGAAAGTACTTTGGCGACCTCTTCTTTGGGGAACAGGTCACGAATCATTGCCGGTATAGTGACCATTATGGCCGCCGCCGCACTGGACTGGAGAACTCTCACAATGATCAGCTCGTTAGCATTGGTGCATAAAGACGCCAGCAAGCTGGTGAGAGTGAAAAATAGAATACCGGGAAACATCACGGCCCGACGACCAAAGCGATCAGATAGTGGTCCGTATATCAACTGGCTGACAGCAAAGCCTATGGTGTAGGCGCTCAGAGTGTATTGAATCCTGCTCAGAGGCTCGCCCATGCTCTTGGCAATGGCGGGTATTGCAGGCAGATAAAGGTCAATTGCTAAAGGGCCAAGGGCGGTGAGAGCACCAAGGGTAAGAATTAGCAATAATTGTTCTTTTTTGTTCATTTTACCGGTTAGTAAGACTGTAGTTGGAGAGCGCTGCAGATACCGAAGTTTGCCGCCCTTTAAGAGTGGTAATCAGCTGGGTCAGAGCCGCATTACTGCGGTAGTGAAGCATTACCGGGAAACGCCAGAACCTGAGATGGAGCCTTCAGGGGTTGGTACAGGTATTTAGTGTTTGTGTAATATTCGCCACATGAAAATAAAACGTGCCTGGAAAGAAGGATTCTACCCAACACCTGAGCAGGAAACTCTTTTAGCTCAGTCGTTTAGTTACGCCCGTTTTGTCTATAACAACACGCTGTGGTTCTGCACTGATGCCGACTACAAAGATGGTCAATTATTTCCCATTTTGAGGCAAAAAAGCGGCTTGTGTCGCTCAAGACAGAATTTCCATTTCTAGCTGATGTATCCAGTGTCATCCTACAACAAACACTCAGAGATCAACAGGAAGCATTTAAGAATTTCTGGGCTGGTAGGGCAAAATATCCAAAGTTCAAAATGAGCGCAAACTGGCTAATAAGCAGAAAGGCCGTAACAATCGGGCGAAAGCACGGCTCAGGGTTGCCCGTCTTCACGCCAAAATAGTCGATTGCCGGGCTGCCCACAAGGCATCCTGTGCTGTGGCTGAATTCTCAAGCTCCAAGCGTTGTTCTGGCTGTGGGTTTGTTAATGAAAGTCTGCCGTAGTCTATTCGGGAGTGGGCACGATAGAGTAGGGAGTGTCAGGCTGATAAATAGATAAATACACGGAGGCGGCCAGAGAGCCCCCTCTCGTAAAAATGACTATCCATGTGTTGCATTTTTTAGGCACCCTTGGCAATTATATTTGATGAAACAAGTCATATAGTGATTAATTACTCTGCGGTTAACGTCCTTTCTAGCTTTCTAAGTAAAGTCCTGCTTAAGCTTCTGCGAACGCTTGATCTCGGCTTGGAAGTGCTTTCGCCGCTCGATTCAGGAATGAAGGGGCTATCCGAAGGACAAGAGAAGATTAGCAATAATATAGCCGTTGCGTATTGTTGATTTAATTTAAACTCTTCTTGAATATTTTTTGCTTTTACACTGCAGTCTAAATCAAAAACACTCAGAGAAAATAGTTTCGCAACTTCAAACTTAGACAGTCGTTGCTTTGCTGTGGGGATCTGTAGACCTGTTGATTGACTTGATGTGTCAGGCGCTTTTGAGAATGCTTCTTGCATTATTTTGAAGCAGGCTTTTGTAAGTCCTCCGTCAATATTTGGCAGCTTCTTGTCATGAAACTTTCTAGCTTTAGCAATGATCTCATCCCTATTCTCTAATAATGATATAAAAATCTCTAATGTTTTATACTTGAACTCTTTGTTTCCCTCATGTTGTTGTTCGACTGACTTTGTTTTTTCGGCTAAAAGCCAGTTCTTCATTGCCTCGAAATTATTGTTGAACTCATTTTTATGTTTAAAGCTTAAGTCAACCTTGAAGTTATTAAAGACAGTGTTGAGATCCCGATCTTTAGACGGACTGTTTATTGTGTTATGCATTTTCTTCTTCAAGCTACAAAAGTTTTTTGATGTGAATATATTCTGATTTTTAAGCAACCTTTTGAATAGGCAGGCGGTATTGTGATATTTGCATAAGAAGTCATCACTCAATTCTAACTCTTCAAAATTTTTCTCAGCATCATCTATTGTTTTGAAAGTACCGGACACTCTGAACAAGCCTTCGGTTTCATTCTCAATAGCATCTAATAACGATGATTCCATTCTTCTGATATTTTCTTTCTTGATTTCTATTTTTCTGGATAAATCAGGCAAATCATTAGTTGATAGGGATTTTTTCTTTTTTCGTGTACCTCCGTCAGTTTCATCGTTCACACCCGCAACATTAATGAAGTTAATTTCAGGCTCGCTGATATTAACTTCATGTTGGGTGATATTATTTTCAGGTCTTTCACTATTTTGAGCTGTTCCCTTAGGGAAAATTAACACCATCTGTTTTTTTGATGTTGATTGTGTAACCGATTTCGGCCAGCTGGAATATTTGCGGTTACCAGATCTGCATTCATAATTATTAAGGTTGATGAGCGAAAATTCTCCATCTATTGGGTTCATAAATTTCTCCAATCTCTATGTTTATGTTTGTTGGAATATAGCAGGTTCAACGATGGGCTAATCACTGCTAGTGAAAAAGAATTTAAAACCTTTTGTAAAGTAGGTGTTGTATTGCTTATTAAGAAGGAAGTCAGTTAGTGAATAAAGAAGTATTCTTTGAGTACGATTTTTTTGGGGACGGATTTCGATGCATGTTAAGGCAGGATTTTTTAATGACCTATTTTTATGTACTCTAGCCGGAAAACTAACAAAACATGAATAAAAAGGTTATCTATAAAGAATAATAAATTCCAAAACAATACCAAAGTTCCGCCAATTGATCATTCCACTGTTGCTCTGTTGGAGCTGAACGAACATAGGTTTGATAGGCATGAAAAAAGCCTGCAAATAACCTTTTGTTGTTCTCGCAAAGGTGGGAATCCATTGCCAAAATTAATTCTTGCCTTTGTGCAGATGAATGTGCTGGGTGTCAGATCATTTAAAGGTTGTACATCTACTAAAAAGATTGCCCAAACCGCTGCCCAAAAAAGTGCAGCAGCAAATGCGGCATAGTCAGAGAAAAAAGGCCGATAAACAGGGTGCTTAGCCAAAGCTGTTGAATATGTATGGATTCCAGCCCGTAGTAGGCAAATAAAAACAGCACGGTGGTGAAAATCATCGGGATGACAAGATAAACTAGCAGGGTTTGCAGTGGTAGGCGGTATTGGCGGGAGACTTGAATGGTGTGTAAAGCAGCATGGTAGCCACAAAAGTAACAGGCAAAATAGAGCATCGGTGAAAGTGCCAGACCGCTTACCGTCATTGTGAAGATTGGCAGCAACGCTTTTCGTCTGATCTTTCCCATGAAGGCGCCGACTAACACTGCAGTTAGCATTACTAACGCCACACATTGCATCACCCGGGCAATGGTCAACGCCTGTTCTGTTGGCAGCAGTAACATGGTAAAGATTTGCCCGGTTTCCTGACGGTGGACTAACGCAGGAAAGGTGACTGCCAACGCCCCAAGTGCCAAAGGCTGGCAACTATTCCCTGAAACTCCCCAGTCCTCGGCAAAGTGCCACGTTGCACCGAGTAAAAATAGAATTGCACAAAGCAGCGGCTGCTGCAGCCAGATCAAAAAGCACAGAGTGGCAAAACCGGCATAAGCAACAAAGGCGATCAGTTGTTTTTGCCAGTGGCGTTGACAAAGCTGACGAATAACCAGCACATCCAGCCCACCATGAGGAATACCAAAGCAGTAGATCCAACCAATGACCACACCAGTAATGGAGTACCATTGCCCCACAAACTGCAACAGCAACATCGCCATGGCAGTACAACAAAAACAGTAGAGCGGAAATTGATTTAACCGGGTCATCGAAACAGGGACCTTAAAAAGTGTTTTTTAGGCATGGCATTAATGATTTTTAGAAGATCTTTTAAGGTGGCGCTTTCCGTCATGAAGCGGGCAAAGGTTTCAGCATTACAGCGTTTGGCCAGCGCCTCAAACAGTTCTGGTGCCAGAGCGATGTCGTTTCTCAGCACTTTAAGCAGCAGCCAGTCCATAACGTGATAGGGGTAGGGGATCGCAGATGCGCCGCAGGAAGCCATTTTGCCATCTATTAACCTCTTGGCCGTGTGCTGGCTCCAGCGCTGAACTGGCAAGAATCCATACCCTGTTGATGCCCGCAAATGCCCGCCACCAATGCCTGCTTTAACCCATGAGCCTCGCTGTTGCCGACGTGGCATAACCTGCATGGGAAGCAAGCCCTCCTCTGTGGATTCAATATGCCAGCTGCCCTTTACTAAGCGTGTTGCTAAATAGTCATCCAGAGGTTGGCGAAGCGCACAGGGCGGTACGCAAACTGCTGCGAAGCGGGTCACTTCAATCAACGATAACACTGGGCTCAATGGTAAACGGTAGATAAATTGCAGCTGGCCATCCACCACCTGCATCTCCTCCATCAGGCCTGCCATTGCGGTGTTGAACTGTGGCCCCGTGGTTGTAACCCAGGCACCGTAAAAACTCTGAATAAGTCCGCTGTCGTTTTTTAAGTTGAAGCTGCAGTCGACGCCATAGCGAGCCTGAATTACCCCGCCATTGGCGGATACCACAGCGTGTTTGGCAGACGCTGCGATTTTGGTTGCCTTGCTGTTCAAGCGGACTTCCACATGAGCATGGGCAAAGCGCTCCTGTGCGAAGCTGTAGAAGTCTTCAGCCCGGATACAGCAATAAGGCGCATTGGCCGATTCGGCTGTGTGCTGATTGGTAGGTGTACCGATACGCCATTGATGCCACCGTTTACAGCACAGCGGTTTTAAGTAGTCGGGCAGCGCACCGGTATCCCAAAAACACCAGTTTTTTTGCGTGTTAATCTGTGGGTTTGCTTCGAGCAGCACCATGCGCCCACGGTAACCACTGTTAATCAATGCCAAAGCCAGTGAGGTGCTGGCCATACCGGCGCCAACCATGACCAAATCCACCGACTCCACGTTATGGTGCCTGAAATAACCCGCTCAGGGGTTTGTGCAGTTGCCGGTTATGCTTAACCGTTTTGTTGGGAGTTTTTGGCAGCAGCGTTGAAGCGCAGAGTAAACACTTGTACCAACCGGGAACCACAACCCGCCCCCGCCAATAGGCGCAACCGCACTGCTCAAGTCTGACGCCAATCTCCCGGTAAACAACCAGCGCGGTAGCAATGGCAAGCCGACTACGCAGAGGTAAATAAGTTAGCCCGATTCGGGCGCTGGCGTAATAACACTCAGCCAGCTGCAATACTTTTTGGATCGCCTGTTGCACCACGTGGCGGTCTTGTGGGCTGAAACTCAGCAGCCGTTGTGGGGAAAACGGACACCACGTTTGGGGCAAATACCGCCGCCCCATGGCGGCATCTTCGGCAACGTCTCTGGCAATGTTGGTTAGCTGCATGGCGATGCCCAGGTCAACGGCGTGGGGCAGTCCGGCTTTTTTGGCGCCCAAAATCGGGCACATCATTAGCCCCACCGTACCGGCGGCGCGGTAGGCGTAGCGAATCAGCTCATGGGGCGATTGGATGGCAACCGTATCCAGATCGCTTTGCATGCCATCAAGCAGCGCAAGGGGTATGGCGGTATCAATACCAACCTCTTGCTGCAAGGCGATGAAGTCGGCCAGCAGTGGCTGGTCACTTTGCTGCGCTTGCAGGGTCGTGCCAATAGTATGCAGATGCTCTCGGGCGATCTGTGGATTCGGGCAGTCGTCCACAAGGTCGTCCACCCAACGGCAGAACTGATAAAGTCGGGCAGCATTATGCAGCAACTGACCGGGCAATAGCGCCCCGGCAAAACGGAACGATTTACCGTATCGGCTCAGTGTTTGTAACGGGGGGGGCAAGGCGCAACTCCAGAGCTAAAAGCTGTGGCCGGGGCAGTTTCTGGCAGCAGGTTTTCAAGCACTTTGGCCGAGCTGAGTACGCCCGGCAGCCCAGCCCCCGGATGAGTACCAGCACCCACCAAAAACAGATTATCAGGACCTTCGCCACGGTTGTGGTAACGAAACCAGGCCGACTGCTGCAAAGTGGGAGCGATGGAAAACCCATCGCCAGCGGGGCTTAGGTAATCGCTCTGAAACTCCTGCGGTGTCATCTCAAACCGTTCGACGATACAGGAACTTAGCCCCGGCATTATCGAGTCTTCCAGCGCTTTGATGATTTTATCGCCGTACTGTTGCCGCTCTTGGTTCCAATCGACACCGCCGGCTAAATTTGGCACTGGTGCCAGCACATAAAAAGTATCACAGCCCACCGGTGCCATATCGGGATCGGTGGCGGTCGGTCGGTGCAAGTAAAGGGAGAAATCTTCTGGCAGAGTTTTACAATTAAAAATTTCATCCAGCAATGAGCGGTATCTTTTCCCAAGCCAGATGGTGTGGTGTGCCAGTGTTTCGTACTTTTTGCGGGTGCCAAAGTACAGTACAAACAGTCCCATGGAGCGCGAGGCCAGAGCGCCTTTGAGCTTGGCGCTAACCTTGACGGATCGGGCGGGTAGCAGGTGTCGGTAAAGGTGGTCGGGGTCGCAGTTTGCCACAAACAGCTGTGCGCTAAACTGCCGTCCGTCTGCGGTGCTTAGCTGGTGGATGTTACGTTTTTTTACCGCAAGCCCGGTTACCGTGGTGCCAAGGTGAACGTTTATGCCCACTTCTGTCATCAGGGTGTGCAGCCCGCTGATCAGTGCGCCCATGCCACCCATGGCAAAATAAATGCCCCATTTGCGCTCCAGATAGTGAATAAGGCTGTAAATGCAGGTGGTCGCAAACGGGTTGCCTCCCACCAACAGAGGTTGGATCGAAAAAGCCTGACGCAATTTTTCATGCTGCAGGTGTTGTGTCACAAGATCCCAGACTGAGCGGTGGCAGCGCAGCCGGATCAGGTTTGGAAGCTGCCCCATCATGGTGAAGAACCGATGAAAAGGCTGGTCAGCAAGCTGGCTAAAGCCGATGTCAAAAATCGCTTTAGACTCCGCCAGCAACGCCAGATAGCCCGCCCGATCTTGTGGGGATATACGACCAATCTCCTCCAATGTTTCCTCTAGGGAGCCGCCATAATCGAAGGTGTCGCCATCGGGGAAGTAAAACCGGTACCACGGTTTAAGTGGTACCAATTTGGTGTAATCCGACAGTTTTTTGCCAAATAGGGCGTAGAGCTCTTCCAGCAAAAACGGCGCTGTTATCACCGTGGGACCCGCATCAAATACAAAGCCACCACGGTGGAACACTTGCGCTCGCCCACCGGGCTGTTCACAACGGTCAATGACCGTGACTTCATAGCCTCTGGCTCTTAGCCGCAGGGCCGCAGCCATGCCTCCAAGGCCAGCGCCGATTACAATGGCCTTCGTCACGACAGCTCCACGCTTTGGCTGAACGTTTCCAGCTGGTTTTGCAGGCGCAATAGCCGGGCATCGATCACGCTATTGATAATATTCGGAACTTCCTTGAGCTGAAGGCGCGCCTGCTGCAATAGGCATCTGGCATGATTGATGCTCAACAGCAGCGCTCTTTTCGGGTTCTGCTCAACACCGTAGAGCAAGACAATATTGCACCGCCCGCTGGCTGCATCCTCTTGCCAGTCCGCCAAGTCATCCATAATTTGATAGGCTGCGGCGAAAGCAGTCAGAACTTTGTTAAACCGGGGCAGCACCGAATCCAGCCCCTGATAAACCAGCGGCAAGGTGGCGGTGAGGCCAATCAGTGGAGCGGATTTCTGTGCGACAGTGTTCACATAATCTGCCGGTGAAAGCGCAGGCCACTCATTGGTATCCATGTCAATACACTGCCCGGTCACGGTACGCTCTACGGCCTCACCGAGCAGAGTAATACAGGGTGCAATTTTTTTGGCATTACTCAGTTGCGCGCAAACCGTAAATGCCTTGGTGATCAAAATATCGCTGGCGCATATGGCAACACCACAGCCAAAGACTTGCCAGCACGCTGACTGTTGGCGTCGGTGGTTGTCTGCGTCGATGATGTCGTCCTGAATCAGGGAGGCGTTATGGAGCGCCTCAACAGCCGCCGCCAAAATGACCGCATCCCCTTCATCAATACCGATAAGAGACGAGACTTCATGAACCAGAATCGATCGGGTTCTGCCACCACCGGATTGTAAGTGATGGCGGATCGCCCTTAGGGCTGAGCTCTCTTTACCGGCGTCAGAAAGTGGCTGTTGCAGAAGTTGTTCGGTCAAGGCACTGCAATGCTCCTGACGGTTTTGCGGAACGATCACTTCAAGCATAGAGCCCCCTATTACAGGGCTTGGCCACCGCAATGGCAAAGCCCGAAAAGATTTACTCAGCCTGTTTTGCGTAAGCCGTAGCTGCAACCCAGATCACCACGCCAAAGGCAATCTTGTTTAAAAAGTCTGCAAGGTTATACACACTGTTTAATAGGGCTTCGTTGCCACTACCGGTGTACCCAAGAATGTAGCCAAGGGGGTAAACCGCCCAGCCAAGGGTGACAATAAGGCGCAGGGCAGAGAATGCTTTTTGACTGGCGAGGGTGCCTTGTTCGGCGTTGATTTTGCCCGCCTCGCCGGCAAAGATTTCGAAGATAATGTAAAACCAGGCAAGGGTACTGGTTACAAACGCTAGCCACACGTTCATATGGCCGATCTCGCCAAGGTAGCCAAGTAAGAGCATGGCAATCGCCGCAATGAGTAGCTTCCAAAAGAGTAAGGCGCGCACTGTGGCGATGGCATTGAGGATAAGAAAGAACTCGGTAATCTGTAGCGGTACGGTGAGGAACCAGTCAATGTAACGATACGTGGTAGGGCTAGCTCCGGTTTCAACCCAAACATGGCGCATGTAAAAATAATGAATTGCTGAGATTCCAGTCACCAGAGCGGCAACAGAAAGTGATGTCTTCCACTTTCCAACCGCCCTGTCCCTCTCCATAAAGAAGAACAGCGTTGCGGCACTCATTGCGGCAGAAAGCAACCAGAAGGTCACTCCAACGTAGTCGTTTGGGCTAAGCAAGATATACTTCATGGCAAAAACCTTAAACTTGATGACGAAACTTATCTGTGAAACTCACTAATAAGGCTTCATCCAAATGCAGCTTAAATGATGTGACAGGTTCAGAACTAGGAATCCAGTGATAACCCATACCCGAACAGCCGTAGATACCGTAAAAAAACTCTTGCACTGACGTTTGTCAGTACCAAGAGTGGTTTAAAAATTGGCAGTTCGCAAATTTCATTTTCTGGTTTTTGCCAAAGGGGTCGACTGCGGCTGTAGCACCCCATGATTGATCACCCACAGCGGCTAAGCAGCTGGCATCTGATCCTTGAAAACTTGATATATGTTATCGGTGCAAGCACCGGGTTCTTTTCATTGCGGATGAGTTTTGGCCAAGAAACACGCCTTGTAGACTGAATTAAAAAATTAACAGGCTAGGAAAGTAAAGATTGTTAGCCAGAAGCGTTTATTTTGAAAAGGTTCCTACCGTTACTTCCAGAAGGGTGACGTATCAAGCTCATCTTTCAAGTAGAGTTCAATTTTTTCCATTGTTTCTGTTGTTAATATTTTCATTTCTTTAAGTTCAGAGAGTATTTGTGCTGATTTTTTATTATCGAATATGGACAAAGGAATATTGTTAGCGTTTAGCGCTTTTTTTATCTCTTTAAAAAAATGCCCCTGAATCTTGCGTTCTGATGCCAATTCGTCAGTAAAGTAATCGGGTCTTTCTCGGGAGAGTCTCATCTGCTTCAAATATTCTCTACGTTCGGCCATGATAGTATCTATATCCAATGATATATATTTATCCATTTTGTATTGTCTTTTAGCTGTACGCATCTCATTGATTATTTTTTTATTGGGTATTCTTGATTTGATCTCCTTATATTTGGCGTGTTGAACTTTGACCCCTTTGAAAAAGTTTGAGGCCATATTTAGAAGGTTGTGATTGCCACAAGCAATGTTGTACCTGATAGTGTCAAGGCCATTTATTATGAAGTTCTGGCCATCAAAGTTAATGCGAGTGGTTGGCTCATAAGCTTTTTTTAGTGTTGCTGTGTTGAAAGTGACTTTTTTAACGACTCTGTCATAAAGGCATTTGGCCTTGTACATTTTCTGAATTATTTTACAGCTTCTGTATTTAACCAAAAGCTTATTGTAATCAATCAGCGTTACCTTTCTTCCTTTGAAAGCCCCTTTGATAAAATTAGTGATTATACGTAGCGGGTTTAAATTGCCAGATTGTATATCGTATCTAACGTTATCAAAATAACGCAGAGAGAAATGCTTCCCATCAAATTTTACGGACATTACATTCTCCTGTCTGAATACTAAATTAACTCAGCAAGCTTTCGATTACTGTATTCGACTACTGCATTGCAGAAAGGTTCAATTTATTTTGTTGGGATCAGCCTCGTACTAAGTGCGAGGCTGATATTATTGGCGGATAATCAGGCAAGCAACTCTTCTGCCTGAGCAACGATGTTCTCTACCGTAAAGCCAAAGTATGGGAACAAATCTTGTGCTGGGGCTGACTCTCCAAACGTGTTCATACCAATAATGCGACCATCCAGTCCGACATATTTGTACCAGAAGTCCGCCGAAGCCGCTTCAATAGCGATGCGGGCAGGTACTTCCAGCGGCAGGACAGACTGCCGGTAGTCGGCATCTTGAAGGTCAAATACATCCGTAGATGGCATAGACACCACTCGTACCTTACGACCCTGCTCTTGCAGCACGGCTTGGGCGTCAATGGCCAAATGTACTTCGGAGCCGGTGGCAATCAGGATGAGCTCCGGCTCTCCTTCGCAATCTTTAAGGATGTAACCGCCACGGGCGATGTCGTCAACCTGAGCTTTGGTTCGTGGCATGCAGGGCAATCCCTGACGGGAGAAAATCAAAGCGCTGGGGCCATCTACTCGCTCCAGAGCGTGTTTCCAGGCAGAGGCGGATTCAACGGTATCGCAAGGGCGCCAGGCGTTTACATCGGGTGTCATCCGCAGGCTGGCAATTTGCTCGATGGGCTGGTGGGTTGGACCGTCTTCACCGAGACCGATGGAGTCGTGTGTGTACACCAAAATCGAGCGTTGTTTCATCAGGGCTGCCATTCGTACTGCGTTACAGGCGTACTCCATAAACACCAAAAAGGTGGCGCCGTAAGGGATGAAACCCCCGTGCAGGGCTATGCCGTTCATCATGGCGGTCATGCCAAATTCACGCACACCATAAAACAGGTAGTTGCCGTTAGCGTCTTCACGCTTAATGCCTTTAGAGCCACTCCAGATGGTCAGATTGGAACCGGCCAAATCCGCAGAACCACCAAGCAGCTCCGGCAGCAGCGGGCCGTATGCGTTCAGGGTGTTTTGAGAAGCTTTGCGGCTGGCAATTTTTTCATTGCCTTGCTGGCAGGCGTGAATGTAAGCGTTTGCCTGTTCGGCAAAATCGGCAGGTAGCTCACCTTTTTGGCGACGGATAAATTCAGCCGCCAGTTCGGGGTACTCGGCTTGATAGGCGGCAAATTTTTCATCCCAGGCCGCTTCTTTGCTAGCACCGGCTTGTTTGGCGTTCCAATCAGCATAAATGTCAGCTGGAATTTCAAATGGAGCGTGATGCCAGCCGAGGCTTTCGCGGGTTAGTTTGATCTCTTCATCACCTAGCGGCGCACCGTGGCACTCCTCTTTGCCGCTTTTATTCGGGGAGCCAAAACCGATGGTGGTTTTGCAGCAGATCAGTGTGGGTTTGTCGGTTTGTGCGCGGGCGGCTTCAATCGCTGCTTTGATGGCGTCTGCATCGTGCCCATCAATGTTAGGGATTACGTGCCAGTTATAGGCCTCAAAACGTTTGACGGTGTCATCGGTAAACCAGCCTTCTACCTCGCCATCAATGGAGATGCCGTTATCGTCATAGAAGGCAATCAGTTTGCCAAGACCCAAAGTGCCAGCCAGAGAGCAAACCTCGTGGGAAATGCCTTCCATCATGCAGCCGTCGCCCATGAATACGTAGGTGTGGTGATCAACAATGTCATGCCCGGGTTTGTTGAATTGAGCGCCCAAGGCTTTTTCCGCCGCCGCCAGACCCACGGCGTTGGCAATACCTTGACCCAGCGGCCCGGTGGTGGTTTCGATGCCTGGAGCGTAACCGTACTCCGGGTGTCCTGGGGTCTTGGAGTGCAGCTGGCGGAAGTTTTGCAGGTCTTCTATGGCCAGATCGTAGCCGGTAAGGTGAAGAAGGGAGTAAATCAGCATGGAGCCGTGCCCGTTAGACATCACAAAGCGGTCACGGTCCACCCACTCAGGGTTGGTGGGGTTGTGATTCATATAGTCACGCCATAGCACTTCTGCGATGTCTGCCATACCCATTGGGGCACCCGGATGACCGGATTTGGCTTTCTGGACGGCGTCCATACTGAGGGCGCGAATGGCGTTGGCTAACTCACGACGAGAGGACATGGAAATCGTTGCTCCTGAAGTGTCAGAGGATTTACATGGCAGACAATAAACTGGTGCCGGATTGCATGCAGTGGGCAGTCTTGCCAGACAGCCATCTGACTGGTTGAAATTTGCGGCTATTCTAAAGCGAAGCCGGGCAAACTTGAAATAATATGCAACCGTTAACCGGCAAACTTTTATGCTATGTCGGGAGTCTAATTTATCTGCAGCAGAATCTTTCCCGCTATGGTTTGTTTTTTGGGGGGCAATGGCAGCCTCCGGGGAGGCTAAACCATCGAAAGATAAACTATTGTCAGTTCATGCGGGAGCGGTAATGCTTTTCGAGCAGCTGGATAGCGTAAACCCAGAGCACTATCGCCACAACAAAAGCACCGGTTAGCCAAGACATGGCAAGGCTGAGTGTGCCAAAGAGGGCAATCAGTACCTGCTGAAAAATTGAGCTGCCAGATTTTCCTACCCGGCTCACCACCAGCTCAATGGCAGCCTTGCCTTTGTATTTGCGTTCAGCATCAAGTGGAACAAAAGCTATCTCCTTAGTGGCGTCAAACAGTGTGTACCTCGCCGATTTACCCAATGCATGGCAGAGCATACCCAAGTGTAATACCACCACGGGAATATCAAGGTCGTACCAGCCGAGGATAGTAAGGTGGGAGGGCTGCCAGTGAGCCAGTAGAAAAAAAGGCAGTGCGGTTAACGCCAGAATGGCTGGTGTGGCCAAGGCGGCAGCCCACCAGCTGAATTTGAGCAAAAAGTTGGTTAGCCAGCCGCAAAGCAGACAGCCAAAGCCGTTAATTAAGGCGACTTTGCCCATAAACATGGAGTAGTCGGCCTCACTTGGGTACTTTTGCACCAGTTGGCTTTTCCACGCCATCTCCACCATGTTGATGGCCACGCAATAGCCGATCATGACCAACGCAATGCTGCCCAAATAAGGGCAGCGCAGCAGATAGCGAGCACTGTCCAGCAGTGGCAGGTTGGTGGTGGTTTGCTTGTGGGTGACAGGCTGATCGAACTTATCGGGGTGTTTGCGATAGAACAGCTCGTTGAGCACCAGAATCAATAAGCTCAACACCACAAATATCATCGACAACGCCTTGAGGGTTTCGGGTAGCCCTGAAGGCGAGGATTTGAAGTCTCGGGAAGCGAAATAATAGAGCATGGGGCCGGAAAGGATTGAAGCACTGCTGCCAATCATGGTGATTAGCGGGTATTGGCTGGTGGCACTTTTGGTGTCGTGCAGATCATTAATGGCCGTCCAGAAAAGAATGCAGATAACCGCCGAGCCCCACAACTCAGCCAACACATAAAACAGTGTCAGCGGCCAGTAGTAAAGCATACCGGCAATAAACTGCAGGTTGTCAGGTATCCATGGAGTGATGTGCTCAAGGATTAGTTTGGGAGCAAAGGATTCAATGTTGGGATAAATCAAACTGGAAAATAAAGGCATCCAAAGCAGGAAGGGCATCAGGGCGACGATGAACAGCGTGCGTTTGCTCAGCCGGTTGGCCAGAAAACTGTAAGTAATCAGAAATAAAAACGCTGCCGGCATGACCACAAACAGCTTGATGAATGGAATCACCTCCACCCCAAGCCGGGTGATCAGCAGGGATTCTTTTAGGTTCCATAATATGTCGAAATTGAAGATACAAGAGGACAGCATGGCAATTTGCAGGTAAAGCATTGTTTTTGAATTGCCCGCAACGTCCGTGCAAAACGTCTTATTCATAGGGGTGTGCAATCCTGTTTACCGCTTCATGGTTTTAAGGCTCGGGGCTAACCGTGGCAGAGCACATCAGACGCCTTTCTTTGTTTATAAGAGTCATCAGCACTCTCTTAAGGAGCACCAGTGCCAGCCTGAAAAGCCTTGTAATGGATTTACTGGTTTAAAAGGTTTATCTATCAATTCGACAGACAAAGCGGCAATAAGTTCGGCAACTTACTGATTCTTAATGACAGATGAGTGGTTAAGGTCATCCCGAGAAGCGGTAGCGGTGGCAGGAAAGGCAATCATCGCGCAGTATATAAAAATATTTTGATGTAGTTATTGGCTCTTGCTAAACTCTGCCACCGAAGCACCCAACTTGAGAGGGTCGATAATTTACCGTTGGGTGTGTGCGGTTTGAAAAGGAAAGGCCAACGTTGACTGAAGCTTTCGAACAGCTGGCTATGGTCAGTAAAGCCAGTGGTGATGTATTAAGGTTGCAGATTTTAAGAGTGCTTAGCACAGAGTCTCTGGGGGTTTTGGAGCTCAGCACGGTGTTTGATATGCGCCAGCCAGCCATGAGCCACCATCTGAAAGTACTGTTGCAGGCCGGGCTGGTCTCCACTCGCAAAGAAGGAAATACCATATTCTACCGCCGGGCCTTACCGCCTGTTGTTGGCCATTTAGCGGGTGTGGTTCGCGCTCTTTATCAGGCGGTAGATGGTTTGCAGTTACCCGGTAAACTGACGGCGCAACTTCAGGCCATTCGTCAACAGCGCTCGGAACAGTCGAAGGCATTTTTTGCCCGCAACGCTGAAGAGCTTCGCCAGCATCAGGAACTCATTGCCGAACATCAGCTCTACGCCGAAACCGTAGCGGATCTGATTGCTGCCACAAAGTTCCCCGAATCGAGCTTGGCGCTGGAGCTGGGTCCGGGCGAAGGTCATTTTTTGAAGTCGCTCACGGCTCGATTCAAATTGGTCTTTGCGGTGGATAACTGTGAAAAGATGCTCGATTACTCCCGGCAGCGAGCTGCACAGCAAGGGCTTGGCAACGTTAATTTTGTTCATGGTGAGCTGCAGTCGCTGAAGAATATGGACGGCGCCTTTGATTGCATCGTCGTTAATATGGTCTTGCACCATGTGCCAAGCCCGGCGGATATTTTTAACGGCGCCACCCGGCTGCTCAAGCCCGGTGGTAGTCTGTTTATCAGTGAGCTGAGCCACCATGATCAGGACTGGGTTCGGGAGTCCTGCGGCGATTTGTGGCTCGGCTTCAGTGCAGAAGAGTTGACGCAATGGGCGGATAAAGCGCAGCTGGTCAGTGGTGAATCCCAGTATTTGGGGTTGCGTAACGGCTTTCAAATTCAGGTCCGACGTTTTTTCCAGCCAGAGTAAAGCCTTGCGCTACGACGTTGAGTTTCGCAGGGGCGAAATAATTTTGGTTAATTTAAAAGAGGGTTACCTAGCTATGACTGAATATTCACTTTTCACATCGGAATCGGTATCTGAAGGGCATCCAGACAAAATTGCCGATCAGATTTCTGATGCCATTCTGGATGCCATCATCAAAGAGGACCCGGAAGCACGGGTTGCCGTCGAAACCATGGTCAAAACCGGAATGGTTGTTGTGGCTGGTGAAGTTCGGACCACAACCTACGTTGATATTGAAGAGCTGGTTCGCAGCGTGGTGACCGGTATTGGTTATAACAACGGTGACCTGGGTTTTGATGGCGACTGCGTGGCAGTACTCAATGCGATTGGCAAGCAGTCCCCTGATATCGCCATTGGCGTTGACGAAACTGAGGAGCGTCAGCAGGGTGCAGGCGATCAGGGTCTTATGTTTGGCTACGCCACCAATGAAACTGACGTGCTTATGCCAGCCCCCATTTACTACTCCCATGAGCTGGTTAAACGGCAGGCGCAGTTACGCAAAAACGGTGCATTGCCCTGGTTGCGCCCGGATGCAAAGAGTCAGGTGACGCTACGCTACGATGAGAGCGGTAATGTGCAGTGCGTTGATGCGGTGGTACTTTCTACCCAGCACTCGCCAGAGGTGTCACTGGAGGAGCTGCGCCATGAAGTGCTGGAGCAGATCATCAAACCGGTATTTCCAAAAGAGTGGCTGCATGAAGATACCCAGTACCACATTAACCCGACCGGTATTTTTGTCATCGGTGGCCCCGTAGGCGACTGTGGCCTGACCGGGCGCAAGATTATTGTGGATACCTACGGTGGCATGGCGCGCCATGGTGGCGGTGCTTTTTCGGGTAAAGACCCTTCAAAAGTGGACCGTTCTGCTGCTTATGCCGGTCGATATGTCGCCAAAAATGTTGTTGCGGCGGGTCTGGCGGATCGCTGTGAAATTCAGGTCTCTTACGCCATTGGTGTTTCTGAGCCAACATCAATTTCCATTAACACGTTTGGTACCGGCAAGGTTTCTGATGAGCGCATTGTGCAACTGATTCGTGAATACTTTGACCTGCGCGCCGGTGGTCTGGTGAAAATGCTCGACCTAAAGCGACCCATCTTTCAGGCTACCGCCGCTTATGGCCACTTTGGTCGCGAGGAGCCCACCTTCACTTGGGAGCGTACCGATAAAGCAGAGCAGTTGCGTCAGGCAGCAGGGCTTTAATGCGATAAAAATCTATATCAAAATTTATTGATGCAGGCTGGTGTCACTGCTAGACTTTTGATTCGGATAATACGCACATAGGATGCTATTTATGAGTACTAACCCTGACACCTCCATCGCGGTAAAGGATTACCGCGTAGCCGACATCTCCCTGGCAGACTGGGGCAGACGAGAAATCCAGATCGCCGAGGGCGAAATGCCAGCCCTAATGGCCATACGCGCCAAATACCGAGCCCAGCAGCCCTTGCAGGGAGCCAAAATCATGGGCTGTATTCATATGACTATCCAAACGGCGGTACTCATAGAAACTCTGGTTGAGCTCGGTGCCGAGGTTCGCTGGTCTTCCTGCAACATATTTTCAACTCAGGATCATGCGGCCGCTGCCATTGCGGCGGTGGGCATACCGGTATTCGCCTGGAAAGGTGAGACCGAAGAAGAGTTCTGGTGGTGCATAGAGCAAACCATTCTGGACGACAAGGGCAAACCTTGGAACGCCAACATGATTCTGGATGACGGTGGCGACCTGACCCTGCTCATGCACAAAAAATTCCCTCAACTGCTGGATAACATCCACGGCATTTCTGAAGAAACGACCACCGGCGTACATCGTCTGCTGGAAATGCTGGAAAACGACACGTTAAAAGTTCCCGCAATCAATGTGAACGACGCCGTCACCAAAAGCAAAAATGACAATAAATACGGCTGTCGCCACTCTCTGAACGATGCCATCAAGCGCGCTACAGACCATTTGCTGGCGGGTAAAAAAGCGCTGGTGGTCGGTTATGGTGATGTGGGCAAAGGCTCGGCCGCCTCGCTGCAACAAGAGGGCATGGTGGTCAAAGTAACTGAAGTTGACCCTATTTGCGCCATGCAGGCTTGTATGGATGGGTTTGAGGTAGTCTCGCCTTACATTGATGGAATCAACGATGGAACCGAAGCCGCCATCAATAAGCCTCTGCTGGAAAATACCGACCTGCTGGTGACTACCACCGGTAATGTCCATGTGTGTGACCACAACATGCTCAAAGCACTCAAAAGCGGCTGTGTGGTTTGCAATATCGGACACTTCGACACCGAGATTGACACACAATTCATGCGAGACAACTGGACTTGGGAAGAGGTTAAGCCCCAAGTACACAAAATCATTCGTGATGCCGCCGCCAATGACCACCTGATTCTTCTCTCCGAAGGTCGGCTGGTCAACCTCGGCAACGCCACTGGCCACCCTTCACGGATTATGGACGGCTCTTTTGCCAACCAAGTACTGGCGCAGATTCATCTTTATAAAGCCGGATTCGCCCACTTGGCACAGGATAAAAAAGCGGCACAACTGGCGGTAACATTACTGCCTAAAAAGCTCGATGAGGAAGTGGCCGCCTACATGGTGGAAGGCTTTGGCGGTGTGATGACCCGGTTAAGCCAGGAGCAGGCCGACTACATTCATGTGCCAGTTGATGGCCCCTTTAAAAACGACGACTACAAGTACTGAAAGCTCTTGAAGGCTGAGGTTTAACTCAGCCTGATATTCTGCTGGTGAACACCATGGCGAAACAAATAAACGGCAACGCGCCGATCAGCTTTGAATTCTTCCCTACCAAGACAGAGGAAGGGGCGCAAAAGCTGGAGCAACACGCACTGAATCTGGCGAAATACCGACCGGAGTTTTTCTCGGTAACCTACGGTGCTGGTGGTTCGACCCGCGACCGCACTCTGGCCACGGTACTATCCACGCAACACTACACCAACATTGACACAGCGCCGCATCTTTCCTGTATCGGCGATTCCCGAGAGCAGATCAAAGGGCTGTTGAGCTTCTACCGTGAGCAGGGCATTGACCGGATTGTCGCTCTCAGAGGTGACTTGCCATCCGGTATGGGGCAGGACTCCGGTGAGCTGCGTTATGCCAATGAATTGGTGGAATACATTCGGGCGGAAACCGGCGACCATTTCCACATTGAGGTTGCTGCGTATCCTGAGGTGCATCCACAGGCGCCCAACATGGAGAAAGACCTGCAAAACTTCAAACGCAAAGTTGAGGCCGGCGCTAACTCCGCCATTACTCAATACTTTTTTAATCCCGATAGCTACTATTACTTTCTGGATAGTATTGAGTCGCTAGGCATTGATATTCCGGTAATTCCCGGCATTATGCCAATCACCAACTACACCCGGCTGGCTCGCTTTTCCGATGCCTGCGGCGCTGAGATTCCCCGTTGGATTCGCAAGCAGCTTGAGTCCTATGGCGACGACATAAAAAGCATCCAAAAATTCGGCGAAGAAGTGGTGACCAGTCTTTGTGAAAAGCTGTTGGCAAACGGCGCTCCCGGCTTGCACTTTTATACTCTGAACCAGTCAGCGCCCTGTCAGGTTATCTGCGATAATCTGGGCATTCCCGTCTCATAAGAGTGGGTCAAAGCATCGGTGGTAGGAAGTAGGTGGAATAAATGAGGGAAAGAGTGAATTTTCTCTTTTTTGGCTATTGATTACCCGCCGGACACGAATCGCCACTTTCAACCAGCCTAAAAAAGAAAAGCCAGAACCCAATTTCGGGCTCTGGCTTTGTGCGCTATTTAAAAGGGGAATAAATACCGCACAACTACATCAACACACACAAGGAGCAACTCATTTAGGAGTTACATTAATTAAGACAACGGTATTGGCAATAAAGTTCCGCCGTTTACAAAAAACTTACAAAAGTCAGTGCGCTTCATCCCAATTGTCACCAATGCCTGCCTCCACCAGCAGCGGAACGCTCAGTTCTGCGGCCTGAGCCATATTGGTTTTCAGGCCTTCGGTGACTGCTGCTAGGTGATTGTCAGCGACTTCTAGTACCAGTTCATCGTGTACCTGCATGATCACCCGTGCATCGTGACCACTGTCGAGCAGCCATTGGTCAACCCGGATCATCGCTTTTTTGATGATGTCAGCAGCGGTTCCCTGCATCGGAGCGTTTATGGCGGTGCGTTCAGCACCTTGTCGGCGCATGCCATTGCGGGCATTTATTTCTGGCAAATACAGGCGACGACCAAAGATTGTCTCAACGAAGCCATGCTCCCGGGCAAAGGCTTTGGTTTCGTCCATGTAACGCAACACACCGGGGTAGCGCTCAAAGTAGAGGTCGATGTAGTCCTGAGCCGATTTTCTGGATACGCCCAGCTGCTTGGCCAGGCCAAAGGAAGACATACCATAAATCAAACCAAAGTTGATGGCTTTAGCACTGCGCCGCTGATCGCTGGTGACGTTCTCAAGGGTGACACCAAACACTTCTGCGGCAGTGGCTTTGTGGATGTCCAAACCATTGGCAAAAGCATCCAGCAGACCTTTATCGCCGGATAGGTGCGCCATGATTCGCAGTTCTATTTGAGAGTAATCCGCCGCCACCAGTTTGTACCCCGGTGGCGCAATGAATGCCTGACGTACACGACGGCCTTCTGGTGTGCGGATGGGAATGTTCTGCAGGTTTGGGTCAGAAGACGAAAGTCGTCCGGTCGCGGTTACCGCTTGGTGGTAAGAGGTATGAATGCGTCCACTGCTACCGTTGATCATCTGCGGCAGCTTTTCAGTGTAAGTGGATTTTAGTTTGCTCAGGCTGCGGTGTTCGAGGATCAGTTTGGGCAGTTGGTAGTCCAGCGCCAGCTCTTGCAGCACTTCTTCTGCGGTTGATGGCTGCCCTTTCGGGGTTTTTTTAATCACTGGCAGCTGCAACTTTACAAACAGAAGTTCCTGTAACTGTTTGGGGGAGGAGAGGTTGAATGCCTCGCCCGCTTCATCATGGGCGGCCCGCTCAATTTCTTTTAACCGGTCACTGATTTCGATGCTTTGCTGTGTGAGCAGAGCGCCATCCACCAAGGCGCCGTGACGCTCAATACGAGAGAGAATATCGACCAATGGCATTTCAATATCTTTAAAAACGCTGGCCAGAGAAGCCTCGGCTTGCAGGGGTTTCCACAGGGCGTGGTGCAGGCGCAGGGTGATGTCGGCGTCTTCTGCTGCATAGGGGCCGGCCTGTTCCAGATCAATGCTGTTAAACGTCAGTTGTTTTACGCCTTTGCCGGCGATGTCTTCATATTTGACGGTGCGATAGCCGAGGTAGTGTTCGGCCAGTGCATCCATGTTGTGGCGGGTGGCCACTGAATTCAAGCAGTAGGACTCCAACATGGTGTCATAGGCGATGCCGTTAAGCTGAATGTCGTAGCGTGCCAGAACGCTTTGATCGTATTTGATATTTTGGCCCACCTTGGGTTTGCCCGGGTCTTCGAGCAGGGGCTTGAGTTGTTGCAGCACCCAATCACGCTGCAGCTGTTCGGGGGCGCCAAGGTAGTCGTGGGCTACTGGAACGTAAGCGGCTTTTCCGGGTTCTATGGCAAACGATACGCCCACCAGTTCAGCGACCATGTAGTCGAGACTGGTGGTTTCGGTGTCAAAAGAGAAAAGTTCTGCGGCTTTTAGTTGGGTTAGCCAGTGGAGAAAGTCGGCTTCTTTGGTGATGACGGTGTATTCGCCGGCTGTCGTTGGTTCTTCGGTTGAGTTGTCGCTTTCCAGTTCGGCGATCAGGGTTTTGAATTCGTATTCTTTGAATAGAGTGAGCAGCTGTTCCTGATCTGCCGGTTGCATAGTCAGGTTTTCAACGCTTACGGGCAGCTCTACATCGGTTTTGATGGTAGCCAGCGCTCTTGAGAGGAGCACAATCTCTTTGTGCTCGACAAATTTTTCGGCAAAATTTTTACTGCCACGAAAGCCAAGGGCAGCTACTTCGTCTAAACGCCCGGCAATCTCATCAATACTGCCAATGCCGTTTAATAGTGCCAGCGCCGTTTTCTGGCCGACGCCGGGCATGCCGGGAATGTTATCGCTGCTGTCTCCCATCAGGGCGAGGTAGTCGATAATCAGGTGGGCGGGAACGCCAAACTTGCTGACCACGCCCGGTTCATCGGTTTGAGTGTTGTTCATGGTGTCGATTAAGGAGACGTGACTTGTGACCAACTGGGCAATGTCTTTATCGCCGGTGGAGATAATGGTGTTGATCTGTTTTTCACTGGCTTCGCGAGCCAGTGTGCCAATGACGTCGTCGGCTTCGACACCTTCAATCACCAACAAGGGCAGGCCAAGGGCTTTGATGATCTGGTGAATGGGCTCGATTTGTGGGCGCAGGTCGTCGGGCATGGGTTTGCGGGTGGCTTTGTAGTCGCTGTACATCTCATGGCGAAAGTTTTTGCCTTTGGCATCAAAAATAACCGCAACCGAACTACCCTGATACTGGCGCATAAGGCTACGCAGCATGTTGGTCATCACGCGAATGGCGCCGGTGGGGCGGCCATCGGCGGTTCGCAGGTTGGCGCGCTCGGAGGCGTGGAAGGCGCGATAGAGGTAAGATGAGCCATCAACAAGGATGAGCGGCGGTATGGAGGTTGCTTCTGACATTAAAGGCTCACTTACGATTCTGGGAAACAGGGTATAAAATGTTTTTGCAGTGTAATGGTTTCCATGGCAATTATCATGAGGCTTCCATGAAAAGAACGCAGTTGGGTTTAGTATTTGTACCCTTGTTTCTTTTGGGCTGTGCGGCACATTCGCCCAAACCAAACCGGGGAGAGGTTGCAGCGATTTCTACCAAGGCGGTTATAACCAGTAAGGATGCCATTAAAAAGATACCCCGCAACCTCCGCCCCGAAGCATTGGAGAGCAGAGACGACACCTCGGTAGTCATTCGCCCGGGCAAAGCACGCACTTACAAAGAGTACCGGATTGGCGGCCAGCTTTATGCGATTAAGGTAACCCCCAAGGTGGGCAGGCCTTATTACCTTATTGCCGCTGACAACGAAGGGAATCCCATCGACCCTGCCGAGCGCACCATGCTGGTGCCTTCCTGGGTCATTTTTGAATGGAAGTGATAAAACCAACCAGTTAACGGAACAGGATTTTCATGTCGGTCTATACCCATTTGACTCAGCAGGACATTGAGCAACTTTTAGCTCGTTACGATATTGGCGCTCTTACATCATTTAAGGGCATTGAAAGCGGGGTTGAGAATACCAACTATTTTTTAGACGTGGACAATAAGGACCGGCAACAGCGCTATGTGTTGACGCTGTTTGAGTACCTGCCCGCCGAAACCCTGCCTTTTTTTATTGATTACACCGACGCACTGAAAGCCAGCCAGTTGCCGGTACCAAACCCCATAAGAGACACGCAGAACCTTGCCCTGCATACCGTCAAAGGCAAGCCTGCCTTGATTGTCGAGTGCTTTAAGGGCAAACACCCAACCGTTGACAACCTCTCTACAAGCCAATGCCAGCAGGTGGGCGCTATGCTGGCAAAGATTCATGTGGCCGGGCAAGGGGCAGGATTGCATCAGGAAAATCAGCGCGGCCTTTTGTGGCTCGATAGCCAGCAAAAGCGACTGATTCCGTTACTCAAAGCGGACTGCGCTGCCTTCATGGCAGAACAGTGGGCAAGTATTTTCAACGCCTTAAAGCCCCTTGATTCACTACCCAAAGGGTTAATTCATGGCGACTTGTTCCACGATAACGTACTGTTTGAGCAACACCGCATTTCAGCGGTGATTGACTTCTACCAAGCCTGTAATGACTGGCTGATTTACGATCTGGCCGTAACGGCCAACGACTGGTGTCTGGCCGATGATCTGACTCTGGAACCTGAGCGTCTGAGTGCTTTGGTTGAAGCCTACGCAGAGGTACGCCCACTCACCGACGGCGAAAAAAAGGCGTGGCCGTTGATGTTACGCTTGGCCGCATTCCGGTTCTGGATCTCCCGGCTGATTACCTTCGTGCACCCGGAAACACCCCCGGATGCAGAGCATCAAAAGAGCCAGATTCGCCAGTTTCTTGACCCGGATAAGTTTAAAAATATGCTGAAGTTGAGAACGGAAAACCCAGAGCAAGCCCTACCCGCTGAACTTTGAGTTAATAAAGCCCACAAGCTCACTACCCGTGATTGCGTAAAGCATCGTGCGATAGGCGGGGAGTGTCAGAAAGTTAAGGCGATGAACGATCTCTTGGCTCGGGGCATAAAAACTGGCGGAACCTCCGGGCTTTCGGATTGAAGCATGCTTTTAGATAAACAATGATAGTTGCTATCATGACCGGCTTACTATCAGTGTCCCGAAACAGGAAAAAGCATGGCGGAGCAGATCATTATTGGCGACGATGGAGTAGAGCGTCAGTCCTTGAGAGCATACACGGAGAATGCGTATCTGAATTACTCCATGTACGTTATTCTCGATCGCGCCCTGCCGCATATCGGGGACGGCCTCAAGCCGGTTCAGCGGCGCATTGTTTATGCAATGAGTGAACTTGGCCTGAAAAATACTGCCAAGTTTAAAAAATCGGCACGCACTGTGGGTGATGTGCTGGGCAAGTTTCATCCTCACGGCGATAGCGCCTGTTACGAAGCCATGGTGTTGATGGCGCAACCCTTTTCTTACCGCTATCCGTTGGTAGATGGTCAGGGGAACTGGGGCTCTCCTGATGATCCAAAGTCGTTTGCGGCCATGCGTTATACCGAGTCACGCCTGACTCAATACGCCGAAACGCTGTTAGGTGAACTGGGGCAAGGCACCGTTGACTGGATTCCCAATTTCGATGGCACTCTGGAAGAACCTTCCATCCTGCCCGCGCGGCTGCCAAACCTTTTGCTCAATGGTACCACTGGCATCGCCGTGGGTATGGCCACCGATATTCCACCTCATAATCTTCGTGAAGTGGCCAACGCCTGTATTCATCTGCTGGAAAACCCCAAAGCCACAGTGGCGCAGCTGTGTGAGCATATTCAGGGGCCGGACTTTCCCACAGAGGCAGAACTCATTACCCCAAGGGCTGATCTGGTCAAAATGTATGAACAGGGTAAAGGCTCTTTGCGGATGCGCGCAGTCTATCATCAGGACAGTGGCGACATCATTGTCACCGCCCTCCCCCACCAGACCTCTGGTGCAAAAGTGCTTGAACAGATTGCAGCACAAATGCAGGCCAAGAAATTGCCCATGGTTGCAGACCTCAGAGATGAGTCTGACCACGAAAACCCTACCCGCCTTGTGATTGTGCCGAAGTCTAACCGAATAGACGTCGAAAGCCTTATGAGCCATTTGTTTGCCACCACAGACCTGGAAAAAACCTACCGGGTCAATATGAATATGATTGGGGTTGATGGTCGTCCGCAGGTGAAAGCGCTGGATACAATGCTTGGCGAGTGGCTTGGCTGGCGCAGTGAAACTGTCCGTCGTCGTTTACAGCATCGACTGGATAAAATCCTGAAGCGTTTGCATATTCTTGATGGTTTGATGATCGCCTTTTTGAATATTGATGAGATCATTGAAACCATCCGCACTGAGGACAAGCCAAAGGCCGTTTTAATGGAGCGCTTTGGCCTTTCCGACACTCAGGCAGAGGCCATTCTTGACCTCAAGCTGCGACAGTTAGCCAAGCTTGAAGAGATGAAAATTCGCACCGAACAGGATGATCTGGAGCAGGAGCGAAAATCTCTTGAGCTTACTCTTGGCTCAGAAAGACGACTGAAAACGCTTATAAAGAAAGAAATACAAAAAGACGTTAAAACATTTGGCGACGATCGTCGTTCTCCTATTGTCGTTCGTAAAGATGCACAAGCCCTTTCCCAAGCTGATCTTATGGTATCGGAAGCGGTAACGGTTATTCTTTCCGATAAAGGCTGGGTGCGTTGTGCTAAAGGGCATGAAGTTGATCCGTTGTCGCTTAATTATCGTTCTGGCGACGAGTATCGTCTATCAGCCAAGGGTAAGAGTAATCAGCCATCAGTATTCATTGATTCAACCGGGCGGGCTTATTCAGTCCTAACTCACACACTGCCTTCGGCAAGGGGGCAGGGCGAACCATTAACCGGCCGGGTCAGCCCACCTTCAGGGGCCACTTTTGAAGGGCTTTGTGTTGGCGACAGTAGCGACTGTTATCTGCTGGCTAGCGATGCCGGTTATGGTTTTATCGCTCAGTTTTCCGATATGGTCAGCAAAAATAAAGCGGGTAAAGCGCTGTTGACTCTGCCTGTAAATGCCAGTGTGTTGTCGCCGATTCCGATCAGCGATACCAACGCCATGCTCGTCGCCATTACTAATGAAGGGCGAATGCTGATGTTTCCGCTGCGGGATCTGCCAAAACTGGGGCGTGGCAAAGGCAACAAGATCATCAATATTTCTTCGGCCCGGGCAGCAGACAGAACGGAGTTGATGACTCATCTCATTGTGCTCGGTGAAGGTGACAGGTTGACTCTTTTTGCAGGAAAGCGTCATGTGACGCTTAAGTCTGCAGATTTTGAGCATTACCGTGGAGAGCGTGGCAGGCGGGGAAATAAACTGCCCAGAGGTTTCCAGAAGGTTGATAAAGTTGAGGTCACCTCTGCAGGCTAGCCTGCAGAGGTGTCTGGAATCATCCAGAGCTGTAGAGTTAATCCCTTATGCCGCAGCCAGCCAGAATCATCTGGCTGATGCTTTCGGTGTATGACTCTACGTCGTCCGGACTCAGTTCGCCTTTGCCCAGTACTGAGGCCACCTGTGGACCGTAGTCAACGTAATACTGCGTCGTCGACCAGATGGTAAATAGCAGGTGCACAGGGTCAACGTTTTTCATCTTGCCGGCGGCGATCCAGCCTTTGATGACTTCCGACTTTTCCTGAATCCAGTCA
Organism: Endozoicomonas sp.; assembly: GCA_965198415.1. Classification (GTDB taxonomy): domain Bacteria; phylum Pseudomonadota; class Gammaproteobacteria; order Pseudomonadales; family Endozoicomonadaceae; genus Endozoicomonas. The sequence goes on along the minus strand of CBDAPN010000032.1, from coordinate 1,694,947 downwards.
TTGAAAGGTTGGAGGTGATCTTTTATGTGCTGGCCACCGTGCAGTATTTCACTACTAAAGATGCGTGATGCGTTTGAGTGAGCCAAAACGTATTTCATTTTGGCTTTGATGAAGTCTTTGAGTGCTGCCTCGGGCTCATCTTCTGGGTTTAAGCCACTGAAGACTGACTGCCAGAGTCTCATGATATGGTTGAGTACAGCGCCGTAGAGTTCAACCTTACTGTTAAAGTAGTAGTGCACATTCGCCTTTGGCAGGCCGGCTCGGTGGGCGATGTCACGAATGGATGCGCCTTTAAAGCCGCTGGCTACAAACTCGTCTTCTGCTGCCTGAAGGATGATTTGAATGTTCTTCTGCCGAACCCGGCTATTTTTCAATCCTGTTTTCAATCCTGCCTGATCCGTTTTTGAGGGTGTTGGTTGCATGCTGAATACCGTACCTTGTATTGATTATACTCGAATTGAATATAGACAAGAGACAGGCTTTTGCCATGCAACTAAAACACGACATTAGCAGTTCAAAGTACATAGTCGTGTAGTTTTGGTTTTTTTATAGCGATTTACCCTCAAAAATTAGCAATCAATCTCTTGGTGCGTACTCAAATACATCAGAATGAATGCTTTGCGGTGAAAAATTTTCAGCAACTAATGCATCATATGTTGCATACACCATTTGTGGTGATCCGCTAATGTACACTTCACTCCCTAAAAGATTTTCTTTGTCGTCTATTACGGCTTCGTAAAGTAATCCCTGTCGACCTTTCCAGCCCTCTTTTTCCAGTGGGTCACTGATTACCGGGTGGTAGTGCAAGTGCTGAGAGAGCCAATGGATGGGAAGATTTGGCAGGTAAAAACCGTCTGTTGAGCGAGCACCCCAGTAGAGGTGCATATGTGGATGATCTGGCTTATTTAGCACCAGCTCAATCATGCTTTTCATCTGCGCAAAGCCGGTGCCTGCGGCAATGAATAGCAGCGGTTTATCGGGGATATTTTGTAGGTAACACTTTCCCTTCGGCATTCTCACCGACACTAAACCGCGATCGAATTCTGTGAATAGTTTGCTGGAGTTAGCGCTGGCCGCCACTTTTTGAATGTGCAGCTCCAGTTGTGTTTGCTGCGGCGTCGGTGGGCTGGCGATGGAGAAGGCGCAGGCTTCGCCTTCTGGCAGGATAATTTCCAGATATTGTCCGGCAAAGTATTCTGGAACATAGCCCTGCTGGCACTGCAAAGTTATACGGTAGGTGCCTTCTGTTAGCCGTTGAAGGTCGGTTACCTGAAATTTATTTATGGAAATCGAGTCGGTCTGCACGAATAACGCTGCCTCTAAGTTAAATTACTGGTAAAAATTTATTTTGGGGAAAAACCGTCAGTTGGTTGATCTAACAAAAAAGCCTCTTGGGTCTGAAAACCATTTAGTTACGCTGTTCTGTGGGTTTTGTCCCCGCCAAGACGCATAGCTCTTGGCATGTTGGGTATACGAGGTTTAGATACATGGGTGGCTGATAAAGTGTTGTGACTAATGCGTTTCATTGCCTGTTAGTCGATACCCAGCTGATTCCAAATATCATCCACGCGCTGTTTGACCGAGTTGGTCATTGTGATTGCTGTGCCCCATTCACGGCTGGTTTCCCCTTCCCATTTGTTGGTGGCGTCAAACCCCACTTTGGAGCCAAGGCCTGCTGTTGGGGAGGCAAAGTCCAAGTAGTCAATGGGTGTGTTTTCAATAAATACGGAGTCTCTTTTTGGGTCCATGCGGGTTGTCATGGCCCAGATGACGTCGTTCCAGTCTCTGGCGTTCACATCGTCGTCAGTTACGATGACAAATTTGGTGTACATGAATTGCCGCAAAAATGACCAGACGCCTAACATAACTCTTTTGGCATGCCCCGGATACTCTTTACGCATGGTAACCACCGCCATGCGATAGGAACACCCCTCAGGAGGTAGGTAAAAATCGACGATTTCCGGGAATTGCTTTTTCAGAATAGGCACGAATATTTCATTGAAGGCCAGTCCTAAAATGGCGGGTTCATCCGGTGGACGACCGGTGTAGGTGCTGTGGTAGATCGGATTTTTCCGGTGTGTAATGCGCTCAACAGTAAAGACTGGGAATGACTCTACTTCGTTGTAGTAGCCTGTGTGATCGCCAAACGGGCCTTCATCGGCCATGTCGCCGGGGTAAATAAAGCCTTCGAGAACAAACTCCGCACTGGCGGGTACCTGTAGATCGTTGCTGAGGCTTTTTATCAGCTCGGTTTTTCTGCCGCGCAGCAATCCGGCAAAGGCGTATTCCGACAGAGAGTCCGGTACGGGGGTAACCGCCCCCAGAATGGTTGCGGGGTCGGCGCCAAGGGCGACGGAGATGGGGAAAGGTTGATCCGGGTATTTTTTCTGCCAGTCCCGAAAGTCCAGCGCTCCGCCCCGGTGCGAGAGCCAACGCATGATCAGTTTGTTTTTGCCAAGGAGCTGTTGGCGGTATATGCCGAGGTTCTGGCGTTCTTTTTCAGGCCCGCGGGTGATGACCAGTGGCCAGGTTATCAGCGGTGCAGCATCGCCCGGCCAGCAGGTTTGGATGGGGAGTCGGGTCAGGTCAATGTTGTCACCTTCAAGTACAACCTCCTGGCACGGCGCAGACTTAACTACTTTCGGCCCCATATTGAGCACTTGCTTGAACAGTGGCAGTTTTTTGATGGCATCACGCAGGCCTTTGGGTGGCTCTGGTTCTTTCAGGTAGGCCAGCAGTTCACCCACTTCCCGCAGTGCGCCAATATCGCTTTGCCCCATGCCCAGTGCAACACGCCTTGGGGTGCCAAACAGGTTTCCAAGCACCGGCATGTCATAGCCTTTGGGGTTTTCAAACAGCAGGGCGGGGCCACCTTTTTTTAAGGTGCGGTCACAGATTTCTGTTATTTCCAGCACCGGATCGACTGGGAACTTGATTCGCTTGAGTTCGCCCAGTTTCTCCAACTGGTTAATGAAATCCCGGAGATCCTTGTACTTCATGGATAATTCTTCTTTGGCTCGGGCATTGGTGTAGGTGGGCTGGTTGGCAGACGGTGATGGTGCGCTCGTCCATCACTGCCTCCCTGGCACAAATAAGGGTTACTTCCGTTTCATTGCCTGGAAGAATTCATTATTTGTTTTGGTGTGTTTCATTCGGTCCAGCAGGAATTCAATGGCTTGAATTTCATCCATGGGGTGGAGGATTTTACGCAGAATCCACATGCGCTGCAGTTCTTCGTCGGTGGTTAGCAAGTCTTCACGGCGGGTGCCGGATTTGTTGATGCCAATGGCCGGGAAGACACGTTTTTCGGCTGCACGCCGATCCAAGTGTAGCTCCATGTTACCGGTACCTTTGAACTCTTCAAAGATTACTTCGTCCATTTTGGAGCCGGTATCCACCAATGCAGTAGCCAGAATGGTCAGGCTGCCGCCCTCTTCAATATTACGGGCTGCGCCAAAGAAGCGTTTCGGGCGCTCAAGGGCGTGGGCATCCACACCACCGGTGAGTACTTTACCGGAAGAGGGTATGACGGTGTTGTAAGCACGGGCGAGACGGGTGATGGAGTCCAGCAAGATCACAACATCTTTTTTGTGCTCAACCAGCCGTTTGGCTTTTTCCAGCACCATTTCAGCTACCTGAACGTGGCGTGATGGTGGCTCATCAAAGGTCGAGGCAACCACTTCACCGCGAACGGAGCGGGACATTTCTGTCACCTCTTCCGGGCGTTCGTCAATTAGTAGCACAATGAGATGGCATTCGGGGTTATTGCGGGTGATGTTCGCTGCAATGTTTTGCAGCATCAAGGTTTTACCCGCTTTTGGTGGAGAGACAATCAGACCACGCTGACCTTTGCCGATGGGCGCTACCAGGTCAATAATACGGGCGGTCAAATCCTCGGTTGCACCGTTACCCATTTCCATAGTTAAGCGATCTTGCGGAAAAAGTGGTGTAAGGTTTTCGAAGAGGATTTTGTTGCGGGCGTTTTCGGGCTGGTCAAAATTGATTTCATTCACCTTAAGAAGGGCAAAGTATCTTTCGCCTTCTTTAGGTGGCCGGATTTTTCCGGATATGGTGTCGCCGGTACGCAAATTGAAGCGGCGGATTTGACTGGGTGAGACGTAGATGTCATCAGGTCCGGCTAAGTAGGAGCTGTCTGCGGAGCGCAGAAAGCCAAACCCATCCTGGAGAATTTCCAGAACACCATCGCCATATATATCTTCACCGCTGCGCGCATGGCGCTTGAGTATGGTGAAAATCACATCCTGCTTTCTGGAGCGGGCAAGGTTTTCAAGACCCATTTCATTCGCGATTGCCAGAAGTTCAGGAACAGACTTTTTCTTGAGTTCGGTAAGATGCATAACCAGTAGTTTGCGAGTATTAGATTGAAAGGTGAGTGGCCGTTGTCTGTGCAGGAAGATCAGAAAGTGTTTGGTTTATTATGATAAAGGACAGCTTAATATCGATTGATGCCTGCGAGTGTTTATAACGGCTGCCCTGTCTAGGCTATATCCCTGAGGTCAGTAGAAACCTGACAGCACTGAGCGAATACAGTCTATAACCTTTTCTGGAAAATAATCAAGAATAAAGACTTCTTCAACTCAATAGTTTTTAAAAACTGAACGTTTAATCATCAAAACAGGGGCGGTAATAATGGGTGGTTACAGCCAGGTTGTAACCACCAAAGGGCACTACGTTTACAGGTTGCTGTCCAAGAAGGCAGTCAACTGTGACTTAGATAGTGCGCCCACTTTAGTGGCCTCTACATTTCCGCCCTTAAATAGCATCAGGGTCGGGATGCCACGTACGCCATGCTTTTGAGGTGTTGCTTCGTTTTCATCGATGTTCAGCTTGCACACGGTAAGTTTGCCGTCGTAATCCTGAGCAATTTCATCAAGAACGGGGGCAATCATTTTACAGGGACCACACCACTCAGCCCAATAGTCCACCAACACTGGGCCTTCTGCCTTCAGAACCACTTCTTCGAAGGAGTCATCTGTCACTTTGACGATTTCACTCATGGAATGGATCTCCTAACCAAGGTACTTAAACAAGTACTTAATAGTTTTAAACTTATACTCATGGGGTTTGACGGAGGACGATATTATTAAGTCGCCCAAGGGTTTCATCGACCCGCGATTGGCTTATTATGCCTGAATCATAAATTTTTGTAGCTTTTTTTCGTTAAAAATCCCATCGCCCTGACGATTTTCAGTCTAAGAGTACTTCTGATTGCAGCGTGTTTGTCAGCTTTTCGTAGGTAATTCTGCGCTGTTTGACTGTTAGTGGTGGCCGCAAGCTCTTGTGGAAATCAGTTAAAGAGCAGCTTTGCAACTTCTGTTATGCTCCGTAGTGGATCTTGGAGCTCTTCTTTTAAAGTTCTGCTTAGAGCCCTACAAAGAGTGTTCTATCTTGTATAAGTTTGCCAGACCTCAGCACAAAAACTCATAACAAAATAGAACAACGCAACATTTTTTTACCTATAAGCTATGAAGTCTCATGACACAAAAAGGGTATAAAAAGTCCGGCAGCCTTCCGCTGGTCGCAGCTATAGACCTTGGCTCGAATAGTTTTCATATGATTGTTGCCAGGGTAGAACAGGGTGAAATTCGCCCCGTGGAACGTTTAGGGCAAAAGGTTCAATTGGCATCGGGCCTTAATGGACATGATGAAATTACCGTGGAAGCTATGGAGCGCGGTTTCAGTTGTTTGGAGCAATTTGCACAGTATTTAGCAGGGCATACGTTTCACGCTGTCCGGGTAGTGGGGACCAATGCGTTGCGAAAAGCACGCAATAGCAAGGCATTTGTGGATAAAGCTCAGGCTATCCTTGGTTATCCTATTGAGATTATTGCCGGCAGAGAAGAGGCACGATTAATCTATCTGGGCGTTGCTCACACTCAGTCAGACGACAATGATCGGCGTTTAGTGATGGATATCGGTGGCGGAAGTACCGAGTTTGTCATTGGTGAGCGTTTTGAGCCAAAACTGATGGAAAGCCTGCACATGGGTTGCGTGGTGTTTACCGACCGATTTTTTGGCACCGGATCGTTAACTGAACAGCGCTTTCAGTCCGCATACTATGCCGCCAGACTTGAGCTTTTGAATATTGAAAAAGCCTATAGCCAGCTTGGCTGGGTGGATGCCGTGGGCTCTTCGGGCTCGATCCGCTCTGTTAGCTCGATTTTGCAGGCGATGGGAGAGGGAGAAACCATTACCCGCGATAAGTTGGAGATGCTGAAGGGTGAGGTGCTCAAGTTCAGCCACGTCAGCCGGGTTCGCTTCCCCGGTTTAAAGTCTGATCGTCAGGCCATTTTCCCTGCCGGTCTTGCCATTTTGCTCGCTGGTTTCGATGCGCTGAACATCCAGTATCTGCGTTATTCTGACGGTGCCCTGCGCGAAGGTGTTTTGCACGATATGCTCGGGCGAGATCACCACGAAGATGTGCGGGAGCGCACCATAACCGCTCTGATGCACCGTTACCACGTGGATGAACAACAGGCTGAACAGGTGATGATGCATGCGCAAAACTGCTTTGCTATGACCGCTACCGCTTGGCAGCTGAGTCCGGCAGATCTTGATCTACTCTCTCGGGCTGCGCGTTTGTGTCAGATTGGTCTGGATATTTCCCACACCCAGTACCATCGCCATGGCGCTTACTTAATTGATAACTCTGATTTAATGGGGTTCAGTAAGGGCGAGCAACGCCAACTGGCATTGCTGGTGCGGGCGCACCGGCGTTCGATATCAAAATTTTTATTCTCCGATTGGTCAGGGGCTGTGGCTCGCAAGTTGAAGCATCTTATCATTTTGCTGCGTCTTGCCAACGCTTTAAGTCACGGCCGGGGCGGCAGTTCGTTGCCTGAGTACTCGGTCAGTGTCAGCGGTTCGGTAATATCGCTACACTTCCCGGATGGTTGGGTTGATCAGCACCCGCTAACGGCAGCTAACTTTGCCTCAGAGCAAAATTATCTGGCTAGAATAGGTATCAAACTGGTGGTGGAGTAGGCGGTAAAAGCTCACTCTTTGCGAGCCTTGGGGTCAAAGTTCAGATCAATCTCCCGATACTCCTCGCGATCTCTGGTTAGCATCATCACGGCACCGTCAATAAGGTTGGTGCATGCGTCATGTACATGGGCGCTGTCGTTCATTAGCGAGCTGGCCATAAAGGAATCCACTTCATTGGAGCGGATCAGCTCGTTGAGCTTTTGGTGTATCTGCTCATCCTGCTCCCGCAGTTCTCGTTTTAATTGCTCGGCATGCTGGAGAATGTGATTGTAATTGCGTCTGACCCCGAGCATATCGACCAATTTCAGCACGGAAGCGAGCGACAACCTCAACTGGTTGTACTGGTGGCGCATCTGTTTGTTATCGGAGTTAAGGTAGACCCCCATATTTTTGTAAGTGTGTTTTACGTGCTTAATCGCCTGAACAAACCCCCGGCAAGCCACCTTCAGTGCAAACAACTCATGTATCTGCTGCCTGTGCAAGTTGGCCTCAATGGTGCCGGAGTAATGAATGATATCCGCATACACGCCTTTTATGTGACGAATGTAAAGATCTTTAATGGTCCAGGGCTGTTCCTCCCGAACACAGTTGTCCATCAGCTCGCTCAGGTTGTCGGTTTTTCTGAGTTCGTCGCCGGTGATATAGATGCCGTAACAGATCAGCTCAAAGGTATTGCGGTATAAATGCGCGCACTCCCGAGTCAAGGCTCGCAGTGCGGTATCCGGGATAGCTCAGAGTGGCCGGGGACAAATACCGCGCGCGATTAATCTCCTGCCTCTTTTGATCCGCCAGATTGAGAGCGGTTTGTGTGTGCGGATCAACAAACAAAGTATCCAGCCAGCGGACCAGCAGGTTAATGAATGGGAGTTGAAAGATAATGCCAAAAGCGTTGAAGACGCTGTGGAATAAAACAAGCTTAAGGGAGTAATCTTCGGCGCCAATATGTAAAAGCTGTGCGGATGCGTCGATGAAGCTCTTGAATTGAGGTAAAAATAAGATGGCCAAAATGGTCGTGATCACATTAAAAGTAATGTGCGCTGTTGCCAGTCTTTTTCCGGCAGCGTTAGCTCCTATAGCCCCCAGAACTGCGGTTACGGTGGTGCCGATGTTTGAGCCGATGACCAAAGCGATGGCATTATCATAAGTGAGCTGACCCGATACCAACGCAGACAGTGTAATCACCATCGTGGCATTGGTGGATTGCATGATAATGGTGGCGGCAATCCCCAAAAAGGTATAAACCAGAACCCCTTGTAGGCCTTCCATAGAGAAATGACTGAAATCAATAACATTCTGGAAAGCCTCAAAACCGTCTTTCAGGTAATGAACACCCAAGAATAGAAAGCCTATGCCCAGCAGTATAAAGCCAACCCCGTGAATGTTTTTATTCTTCTGCACCCTTAACAGCAAGCCAAAAACCAGCAACGGCAGGGCATAGGAAATCAGCTTTACTTTCATACCATAAAGTGCGACCAGCCAAGCACCAACGGTACTGCCAAGGTTGGCACCAAAAATAATACCCACACCGGCCTTCAATCCAATCAGGTTGGCACTCAGGAATGAAATCACAATCACCGAAACTAACGAGCTTGATTGCAAAATGGCCGTTGATGTGATCCCGAATGAAAGGCTTTTCCAGAGGCTATTGGTGGTTTTTTGCAGAAGCGTCTCAAGAAGACCTCCGGTAAAGACCTTAAACCCTTTCTCCAGATAAACCATGCCCAGCAGGAAAATCACCACACCTGCAGAGATCATCTGAAACTCTGAGCTAACCCAGAACCCGTAGCCCAGCAACAGAAGTGAAACCGGTAAAAAGAAGCGTCCTAGCGTATTGGTCATAATAACTAACCCTGACAAAACTCAAGCCACAGCCTGTGTTATCGACGGGAGTTCGAGATCATTCAAATACAACTTGCCGCTTTTCTACGGCTCAGATTTTTTTTCCAGTTCTATTGAACTAAAACAGCAAAAGCTTATCTAAAGAAATACTCTGCAACTTGTGCTTTTACTGAAAGTTAATGTGCGGGGTGTTTTGATAGCAGTATCAGTGCATGTATTTTCTTGCCAATTCAGAAAATACATTACTTTTATTGCATGGATAACCAAATATGGAAACTAACCGAGGCATCAAAATGAAGTTAATGGATGAGTTAAATCATCGCCTGGCCAGCAAATCCCGCATGCGCTCCCTTTTTAAAGACACCAGTGTTGAGGACCTTGATAAGGTGCTTAATCGCCTGCGAGAAATCTACGAAGAGAAACTGCAAGCTAAAGCAGAGCTGGATGTTCAGCGTCAGAAAAAGCTGAAAGATATTGCCCTGATTCAAAAAGAAATGGTCGATCTGGGCCTTACACTTGCTGATTTGGACACCTGTGAATCAGTGAATACGCGCCGTAAAACTGCAACCAGACACACATTTGAGTATCAAAATGCTGCCGGAGAAACGGTCTATTGGCATGGCTCATCCACAGGCAGAGTACCAAAAGAATTTCAGGCTTTCCTAAACAGAACGCAAAAAAAGCGTATGGATTGTGTAGTTGAGTGAGCGTTAAGATTTTATTGAGATAGAACAGGAGGTGTTAACTAAAAGCAGTACAAAAGCACTAATTGCTCTCAATTTACTCTTAACTCAATTATGGCTTTGTGCATTTAATTCTGTTGTATCTGGTTAACCATGGAATGCAACCAAAGGGTTAAATCATCCATATCTTCAAGGGATAATAACAACAAAGCCATGTCAAGCGGAGGCACTCCTCCGCCATTTTCAAACACCTCACCTTTGACTGCTAAAACGCTCTGGCGCAAATTTCCCACAGACTCCATCGGATTAACTTCCCCCATCACAAGTTGTCTTCTAACGCCTCGGAACCGTTCCTGTTTTTCTATGGCTGTCTTGAGGCTTTGCACTGTTTCAGCAAAACAGAGGTTGAGTCGCAAAACGGAGCTTTGTAACGTACTGTTCAGCTCAAGGGGTCTGTAAGTTAAGCGCTCAGCCATTGTGCAAATAAGTTGTGCTAGGTTCTCCTGCGTTTGCAACAACGCAAGCACTTTTGCTTTGTCGGTTAGCCTTGGCTGCTTGAGGCGAGTCAGAACTTCAACTTTCAGTGCTTTAGTCGTAGCGGGAAAATCATTCAGCCAATCAGGTCTTTCATACCATCTTGGGTTGAAGTGGTTTTGCAGCTGCCTGCTCAGCATCACCAGAGTTTCCAGTACCAACAGGCGGTGCTGGCGCAAAGGGGTATGGACGGAGCCGGGAAAGAGGCGGGAAATGGTCGTAATATTCATAAAAAGCTTATCGACCTTCCCCATGGGGTGATTAGCGCAAGTTTCGCAGCAGCAATAAATGGGTGTTAGCTTGCGCTTCTTGCGGCCACAAAACGGTCGGAGTTTATAGCTATTTATGAACTATCGTGCATGAGCTGATGCTGTCAGCCATAGATATTGGTGTGTACAGGCTTATTCGGATTTTTATAGTCGATGTAGCTAGAAAACAGGCGGCGAGAGCGAAAAATACTCAATTTGGTGGGAGAGAGCAGACAAGAGTGAAGGGGGGATCAAAAGGAGTGGCGGTTCGCATCAACGAACCGCTGATGCGAACCAGAGCAAAGTAAACAAGACTTACTTAATCTTGTATTCTTTGTACTCAACGTGTTTGCGAACAACCGGATCGTACTTCTTGAACACCAGTTTGTCAGGCGTGTTACGCTTGTTTTTGGTGGTTGTGTAGTAATGCCCAGTGCCGGCGCTGGAAACCAGCTTGATTTTTTCGCGAATACCTTTAGCCATGACTTAGCTCCTGCTCACTTAAATTTTTTCGCCGCTAGCGCGTAATTTGGCCAGAACGGCATCAATACCTTTCTTGTCGATGATACGCATGCCTTTTGCAGAAACACGCAGGCGCACAAAGCGCTTCTCGCTTTCTACCCAAAAACGCTTATAGTGCAGATTAGGCAAAAAGCGACGACGGGTTTTGTTGTGAGCGTGGGAAACGTTGTTCCCGGTTTTCGGTTTTTTGCGGGTAACCTTGCAAAACCTTGACATATGGATGGCCTCTCAAACCGTCTCTATAAACCAAACTAACCAGCCATGAGGCCGGAAAACTTAACTGAATTCCAGTCTGCTTCGGGCAGGTCCATGGTTTCAGAGTCAAGAGACCTTCAAGAGCACTTCAGAACCCTTCAAGACCCACCGCAAGACTCACCAGCAGCTACCCTCATACAAAGATCGGGCTTTATACCAGAGTTAACCACTGGTTGCAAATTGAAGTCAGCAAGAGTCAGTCGTCCAGAGGATATATCAGCAGTAGCCAGACTGGCCAATCGTGGGAGTTCTGTCGTCAGGGCTGATCGCAAGATGAAAAAATAAGATCAAGCTGACTTTAAGTGTTGTGTGGCTTTATCTAACAGGCTAATGTGAGTTGAAAGTTACGTCTGCGTTCTCTAAGTTTGGTTCTATGCAAGATAAAAGATGCTTTTTTGTCGTGGTGTTTGGGTAGATTCGAGATGTTTCCACTGCTTGGGTTTTAAGAATGCGTACAGCTGTTAAGCGTATCTTGGAGATGTGTTTTGAGTATTTTGGTATTCAAAATTACAGTCGTATGAACTCTGAATATAATAAAAAGAAAAATATGAACAATCGTCGAACACCTTTAGAGCAAATGCAGCTCAATGTTGCTACTCATCCGAATCAAATCTGGTTACATCAGCCTGTCAATCGACAGTGGCATACTTACACTTGGAAAGAGGCCGACCAACAGGCAAGAAGCATAGCCCGGGGGCTTTTAAGTAATGGCTTATCCAAAGGGGATAAGGTCGCCATAATGGCTAAAAATTCAGCCGAATGGTACATCTGTGATTTGGCTATTATGATGGCAGGCTTGATCAGCGTGCCCATTTATCCTACGGCCGGGGCCGATAATATAAAGTATGTTCTTGAGCACAGTGGCGCTAAAGCCATTTTTGTTGGCAAACTAGACAGTACTCAAGCGTTAAAAGAGGCGATGCCTGAAGACTTTCTGAGTGTCGCTTTTCCATACCCAACGCTTGAGTGTAAAGAGCTTTGGCTTGATTGGCTAAGCCGTTATGAGCCATTGGACTCGATATATACACCAGAGCTTGATGAACTGTTTTCACTGATTTACACATCGGGAAGTACTGGCCTTGCCAAAGGCGTTATGGTTTCACAACGAAATGTTGCCTCTTCAGCCATGGCAGCAGCAGACAAATTTGTGATCCAATCGCAGGGTCGGGTAATGTCCTATTTGCCTCTAGCCCACATTACAGAACGATGCGTGGTAGAGCTTCCTTCGATTTATAACCCCACTGAAATTTTCTTTGTGGAGTCACTAGAAACCTTTGTGGACGATGTTCGCTATGCCCAACCTACGGGTTTCATCTCAGTGCCCAGGCTTTGGACTAAGTTTCAATCACAGATATTGGCGAGAATACCCAATAACAAGTTGCAATTCCTTTTAAAGATTCCTCTGGTTGGTAAGTTAGTAGCGAAGAAAATTCGCACAGGATTAGGCTTGGAAAAAGCGGTTCTTTTCGGTTCGGGGAGTGCGCCCATATCACCTGAGGTATTAATGTGGTTTCACAGGATAGGCATCAGCATTGGTGAAGGTTGGGGAATGACCGAAACTGCTGGGTTATCCTGCAGCAATATTCCGTTTCGGCTTGACCATGTTGGTACCATTGGCAGCCCTCAGTCTTGTGTTGAGATGAAGCTGTCTGAGCAGGGTGAGGTGTTAGTTCGGGGTGAAGCTGTTTTTACATCCTATTTTAACAACCCGGAAGCAACCCGCAGTGCCTTTGAGAATGGCTGGTTTAAAACTGGAGACAAGGCCGAGAGAACAGCAGATGGCGCTTGGAAAATTATTGGTCGTGTTAAAGAGCAGTTCAAAACCAGCAAGGGTAAGTATGTATCTCCCGTTCCAATCGAATCCAGTCTGGGGCGAAACCCCGACATAGAGCAAGTCTGTGTAATGGGAGTTGGTCGTAAACAACCCATTGCAATGATTGTGTTAGGGGAGGGGGCGTCGAAAGATCGGGAAGCCCAAAAGAAAGAGTTGGAAAGTACATTATTCTCAGTGAATAGAGAGCTCGAAGCGCACGAAAGGCTTGACCACATAATTGTGGCTAAGCAAGTTTGGAGTATTGAAAATGGCATGCTGACCCCAACGCTCAAATTGAAACGAGATCAACTTGAGCAGGAGTACGGACATTTTCTTACCTCAACGCATGGCAGTGAAATAGTGTTTGAGGAAGAAGTTTGCTAAAGGCTCGGTGGTCTATTGCTTCCAAACAATGAAAAATTAGGTTATGTCCGCTGTTTGGGCACAACCTATGCTCAAGCACTAACGGGTACAGCCCTTGTGCTGAACCCACTGAGTACATGAGCAAATGGAGTTATCTATTTGCTTGTCGTCAGCCTCCTGAGTAGCGCCATTTATTGAACAGGTAATAGTACCTATTGAAATAAACACTCCCACCTGTAATCGTCAGGGCAAAAAATCAATAAACAAAAAACTCATACAGTGGGTTGCCTGAAGTTAGGGGGTGTGCTTCCTAAGGCGCTAAGACTGTTTCTCGTCTAACTTTTAGCAATGTCGTGAAGCAGATGCTTGTGTTTTTAAGCTATCGCCGTCTCAACACCCTACTCAGCACCGACGATTTTAAACTGGTGTGCAGCCAAAAAAACTTCCATTGTCGTTAATGCACTTTTTGCCGCCACTGCAATAGACGACAGTGATTTCGTAAAGGGAGGCTTTGAGAGTAGCCCCCATACTCCCGCTTTTTAACCGATGTTTACCGAGGATCAAGATGAACCGCTTTAAGGATTTCCGAGCCGTTATCATCAATCAGGTTCAAGCGCTCTTTGCCAAGAGTATGTCCAGTAAAGAGTGTGAACAGATTATGTCTTTGGCAAACGCCTATTATCAGGGTATCTCGCCAAAAGACCTGACTCAGATTAACGTCAACGACAGCTATGGTTCGCTGCTGTGCCTATGGCAGTTTCTGCAGGAGAAGCAGTCGGGGCAGATAAAAATCCGCGCCTACAACCCTGAGCCTGAAACGCACCATTGGCACTCTACCCACAGTATTATTGAGATGGTAACGGACGATATGCCGTTTCTGGTCTCCTCACTGCTTATGGAGATGGATCGGCAGAAAATCAAAGTGTACCGACTCAACCATCCGACACTGCTAGCCGAGCGGGATGAAAGCGGCCAGCTGTTGTCGGTTTACAATAAAAAAGCGCAATCGCAAGAGGCTCTCATCCGCGCTGAAATTGACCGGCAACCGGATGAGCAGCATCTGGAAAAAGTAGTCGCTGGCATTCGTCAGGTGGTAAATGATGTTGGCCGCGTCGTGTCGGACTGGGAAACCATGCAGGCAAGGCTTGATGAAGCCATCCACTGGTGCAAGAACCACCCGGCACCAGTGCAGGATAAAGACCTGAAAGAAGCGCTGGAGTTTTTACAGTGGCTTAAAAAAGGCAACTTTCTTTTTGTCGGTTATCGCTACTACGAGATCATTCAGGGGACGCACGCACTGAAGCTGCGTACCGATCACAAAAGCGGGCTCGGCACTTTTCGTGAAGCCTCCAATCAAAGGCCGCAAGTGCAGGAGCTAACACCTTATTTAGCTTCCAAGATTCAAGCGCCTGAATTGCTGGTCATTACCAAATCCGTCAGCCGCTCCACTGTGCAGCGCCCTGCCCACTTCGATTACATCGGCATCAAGCAATTCAACAACGAAGGAAAGGTAACTGGTGAGTGGCGCTTTTTCGGCCTGTTTTCCTCTGCGGCCTACAATGTTCCGCTGGAAAAAATCCCTCTGATTCGCAAAAAAATCGCCAAACTGGTGGATAATTCCAACTGCCCACCCAACAGCCATCGGGGCAATGCGCTGCGCCACATTATTCACGACTACCCACGGGATGAACTGCTACAGGCCAGTTACGATCAACTCAGTGGAGTGATTGAAAGCATTGTCGACAGCCAGGAATTACGACAACTGAAGGTCGTTCTGCGGCCAGATACCTACGACCGCTTTATCACTGTGCTCATTTACGTTCCCAGAGAGCAGTTTGACACTGAACTGCGGCAGAAAATGCAGCACATCCTGCTGAGTGAACTGAATGGCAATAGCATCGACTTTAATGTTCAGTTGTCGGAAAACCCGATGGCGCAGCTGCATTTTATTGTGCATTGTCAGCACGCCACACAGCAAAATATTGATGTAGATCAGCTTGAGGCGATGATTACAGAGGCCATGCTCGACTGGTCCGACCACTTGCAACAGGCGCTGAAAGAGACCTTTGGTGAAGCCAAAGGTAACCGGATGATCCAGCGTTACCTGACGGCGTTTCCGGCGTCTTACCGGGAAGACGTCACCCCGCGTCAGGCCGTAACCGACATTGAGCACTTAGAGTCTATAAAAAACCAGCACCAGATCAGCACCCGCCTGTATCGTCCGGTCTCTGATCAGGGGCGCTGGCATTTTCGCGTGCTTGGCAGAGGCTCCCTGCTGGCGCTATCCGATGTGCTGCCCATACTTGAGAAAATGGGGGTCCGGGTTCAATACGCCAGACCCTACGCCATCAATCAGGGCAGTGAGCACAGCGCTTGGGTTCTGGACTTCAGTATTGAGCCGGAAGCTCATGCAGATCCGGTAAAAACACAGGCAGCGTCCACCGGTAAGAATGCACAAGTGTGCAGTAATCTTGAAGACCCAAAAGTGCAAGAGCAGTTCCATGAGGTATTTGTTCGCACCTGGACCGGTGGCATGGAGAGCGACGGTTTCAACGGCTTGGTAGTCTCCTGCGGCCTGAACTGGGAACAGGTGGTTTTGATCCGTGCGTTGTCAAAATACCTGTTACAGCTACAAGTGCCTTTCAGCCAGAGCTATATGCAAAAGGTGTTAAACAGTAATCCGGAGGTGGTGCGGGAGATTGTTCTGTTGTTTCGCATTCGTTTTTTACCGCAATACAACCATAACTGCGATGCAGACAGCCGAAAAGCAGACGCCAAAGCCTGTTCCGAGCGAATTTACCAACTGCTTGATAACGTTACCAAGCTTGATGAAGACAGAATACTGCGTCACTTCCTCAGCGTGGTTGAAGCCATGTTGAGAACCAACGCCTATCAAGGCAGCTGCGATGAGCGGGATGTCAGTTATCTGTCGTTCAAACTGGCACCAGACAGAATACCGGCCTCACCACAACCAAGACCCATGTTTGAAATTTATGTCTATTCGCCACGCTTTGAAGGCATTCACATGCGCGGCGGCAAGGTAGCCCGGGGCGGGCTGCGCTGGTCTGATCGCATGGAAGATTTTCGCACCGAAATTCTGGGGCTGGTAAAGGCGCAAATGATCAAAAATGCGGTGATTGTCCCCTACGGTGCTAAAGGGGGTTTTGTGGCTAAAAAACTGCCGGTCAATGGTTCGAGGGAGGCGGTGCAGGCTGAGGCCATCGTCTGTTATCGTGGGTTTATTTCAGGCCTGCTGGACCTGACGGACAACTTGCAGGCTGAGGAGATTAAGCCCCCGGCCAAAACCGTCCGCTATGACGATGATGACCATTATCTGGTGGTGGCCGCCGACAAAGGCACAGCTAGTTTTTCCGACATCGCCAATGAGGTGTCACAAAGTTATAACTTTTGGCTCGGCGATGCCTTTGCCTCCGGCGGTAGCCAAGGCTACGACCACAAAAAAATGGGTATCACCGCCAGAGGCGCTTGGGAGTCCGTCAAACGTATCTTTAAAGAGCGGGAGATTGATACCCAAAGTCAGGAGTTTACTGTCATTGGTATTGGCGATATGTCGGGCGATGTTTTTGGTAACGGCATGTTGCTCTCCCGTCACATTCGGCTGATTGCGGCCTTTAACCATCAGCACATTTTCATTGACCCCACGCCAAATGCAGCCACAAGTTTTGCTGAGCGCCAGCGCCTGTTCAATTTACCTCGTTCAACTTGGGACGATTATGACCTTAGCACGCTGTCAAAAGGTGGCGGCATTTACAGACGCCAGCAAAAGAGCATTCATTTAAGTGAGCAGGCCAAAAAAGCATTGGCTACCGACAAATCGGTGTTTGCCCCAGCGGAGCTGATTCAAACCATTTTACAGGCTCCTGCGGACCTGTTGTGGAATGGGGGCATTGGCACTTATGTAAAAGCCTGCAGCGAAAGCAATGCCGAAGTGGGTGACCGGTCAAACGACAGTGTAAGAGTTAATGCCGCCAACTTGCGGGCCAGTGCGGTGGCTGAGGGTGGTAATCTGGGCCTGACGCAACTGGCCAGAATCGAGTTTGCAGAGCAAGGTGGCCTAATCAATACCGACGCCATTGATAACTCCGGCGGCGTTGACAGCTCAGACCATGAGGTAAACATCAAAATTCTGGTCAACAAAATGGTTGATGAAGGCGACATAACGCTCAAGCATCGCAATGAGTTGCTCGTCAGCATGACGGATGATGTTGCCAGATTGGTACTGCGCCACAACTATTTACAAAGCCAGCGCCTGAGCCTAAGCCTGCAGCAAAATATGGCGCTGTTTAGCGACCACCGCGCGCTGATCCGAAAATTTGAAGGCAAAGGCCGGCTCAATCGCGAAATTGAGTACCTGCCCTCTGATAGTGAGCTCAAAGTGAGGGTTAAGGCAGGCAAAGGGCTGACCCGCCCGGAAATAGCCGTTTTGCTATCCCATGCCAAGCTCGATTTGTTTGAAGCTCTGGTTGCCTCTGAAGTCGATGAGCACCCGCTGCTGGTGGAAAAACTGCCGGACTATTTCCCGCCAAAGCTGGTGCATAAATATCCGCAACAGATCATGAGCCACCCGCTGAAAGCCGAGATTCTTGCTACCCACCTCAGTAACGAGGTAACTAACCGCATGGGCGAGACGTTTATCGCCTACATTCAACAAGAAACGCGCCAGCCAGAGCTGAACTGTGTACTGGCATACATGGCCATCAAAGAGATTTTTGCCATAGAGCCCCTTTGGGATCAGTTTGAAGCGTTGGGCCTGAAGGTGGCGGATGACCTGCAAAGAGCCGAGCTGTTTCAGGTGCAGTACAACATTGAGAAAGCGTGTATTTGGCTGCTGAGACATCATTGCAAAGCTCTGGACATCGAAGCACTGATCAACTGCTATAAACCCGCAGTGGCTGCCGTAAGCGAGCAACTTAAAACGCTTCTTGGCGAAGCAGACAGCCAGTGGCTGAACAGCAAAGTGGCTTGTCTTGAGGAGGCGGGCGTTCCCAAGGCACTGGCTGAAACCTCTGCCAGTCTGAGGTATCTGTATTATGTGCTGTTTATGGCGAGTGTGGCCCGGGAGCACGACTGCTCCGTAACCAGCGTCGCTTTTATTGCTTTTGCCCTTGAGGATTGCCTGTGCTTACCCTGGCTAAGAGAACAAATTCGCCAGCTACCGGTTAGTGACAACTGGCAGCGAAAAGCGCAATCCTCCCTTAAAGATCAGTTAGACCGAACCCTCAACGATAACTGCATCAACGTTTTTGATCATGCAGAAGGCAAGCCCGAACAACTGCTGGCACAGTGGTTGGAGAAACATGCCAGCCCCATTGAACGCTGGCGAGCCACGGTCAGGGAGATACAGTCTGCCAGAGAGAAAAACCTTGCGATGCTGTCTGTGGCGGTTCAGGAGTTGTCGCTGATAGCGTTGACATAAAAAAACCAGCGTTCGGGGAGAACGCTGGCTGCAAAGTTAGGCTACCTAGGATGTAGCCTACGACTAACCTTAATCAACACAAAACACACAGTGAGCAATGGAAATGAGAGCGCACAACGCTACTTTTCCTGCCACAAATACTCAGACAACCAAACTTCGCAAAAAGTTCCGCAAAAAATAAAAAAATTTACAGGTTTCAGCAGGTTTATAACAACAAGCGCAACAAACAGATCCTGCCCATAAGGATTAGCAAAGGCATCGCCTTGATGTTGTCTGAGATACACTTAGCTTCGCGAGAAGCTGTACAGTACTCTTCGTTCAGATAGTAACCAATAGGAAAAGTAATGATGAATTGGGGTATTTTGGGCACAAGTTTTATCTCTGGCATTATGGCTAGAGCCATTAAAAGTGACCCACTGAGCCACCTGTACGCAGTTGCTGGCCGCAACCCGGATACACTCAGGCAGTTTGCACAAGAGCACACGGTGGAAAAATCCTATGGCTCAATGGACGCTTTGATAGCAGACCCTAAAGTAGACATCATCTATATAGCCCTGCCCAACCACCTGCACCATGAGTATGTAATCAAAGCCGCTCAGCAGGGCAAAGCCATTTTGTGCGAAAAATCCCTCTCCATCGACATGAAAAAAACCGAGGAGGCACTGGATGCAATACAAAAGTATGATGTCTTTTTTGCTGAAGGTTTAATGTACTTACACCATCCGCTGGTGCAGGCTGTTTTAGCCACTTTAGAGCAAAAAACCATCGGTACCATTCGTTCGGTGCAAGGCTCGTATGTGGCGGCGATTAGTCAGTTTGTTAACCCCGCCAGTAAAGGTGCGCTGTATAACCTTGGGTGCTACCCAGTCTCTTTGATGCACTTAGTGCTTAAAAGCCAGTTTGGCAGCCAAGTTTTGCAAAATTACCGCATCAAAGCGCTTGGGCGTCACAACTGCGATGGTAATATCTGCGAATCGAGTGCTATTTTTGCATTTAATGACAACCTTACTGCACAACTTCATACCGCTGAAGATTATGGCCTGAAACACACTTTTACCATTCTAGGCTCTAAAGGTGCTATTCATTTAGATACAAATCCGTGGCTACCGGAAACCAGTAATCAAATCACGGTAGAAATTTATGAGCATTCAACAGAGTCGTTTAAGGTTAACGCAGAAGGCGATGGTTTTTTTTATCAGGTAAGAAATATTCGCTCAGCCATTTCTGCCGGGAAAAAATCCCCTGAAAGACCTTCGGTGAACGACTCCTGGCAAATTATGAAAATGCTAACGGACTGGGAGCGGGCGGTTGCCAGTTAATACTGGGGCGAAGGCAGCCCCTTTACAAAATCACAGATAAATCTGAATGAGATGAAAATTCAACATGATAGTGGTACTGACTGGTTAGTTAGTGCCAGCGCCCGGCCAGATAAGTAAAGTGAATTGCACAGTAAAAAGATACAAACACAATCCACTTTTGTAATTTGGCGCACTTAATGTGTATCAATAATTAAAAAGGAGTTAATTATGATAAATTCAGTCAATCAATCAGATCATATAGAGTTATATACTTTTAATGCATCAGGTGCGCAACATGATGAACCAGTTTCGCATAACGGTCATCGCATCACTCAATGTAATTCTGACAAACATCTACAAAAAGCATCCGCAAGTGAGATAAATAAAGGCGTAGTTGATAAGGATCTCGAAGATCGAAAAGTAGTGTTATGGATTTGTATTAGTCTATCGTTGCTCTTAGCAATTTGTTGTGCCGCAGTAGCAGCTTTGTTGGCTCCATATGTCTTTGTTGCTAGCATGATATTATCTGCGGAGGCTGTAATGTGCTTTGGAGTTGTCGTAGCTAGCGCTGTGGGGTTGCATAAGATGGAGCCAGAAGCTGACAAAATTGCCAGGAAAGAACTTGCAGAGTTTGGTAAATAGAGTAGGCAGTCTAAAATGGCAAAAAAATTAGCATAATGCCTATGAGGAGGCGCCTTACTATAAACAAAGGCGATTCAACCTTTAAATAGTTGGCCTATAAAATAACCCATATTGGGAGAGAATGAAGCTGTCGTCATACTTAAGTAGTGACGATAAAAATTACGAAAATGCTAACGGAATAGGAGCAGGCGGTTGCCACTAGGGCAAAGCCAGCCCCTTTACAAAATCGCAGATCAATTTAAATACACTGAAAGTATCAACATGATACTAATGCTGACTGATTCGTTAGTTTAAACGACCAGCCAAGTAGGTAAAGTGATTTGCATAGTGAGCAGATACAAACGCAACCCGCTTTTGTAATTTAGCGTACCCAGTGTGTATCAATAATTAAAAAGGAGTTAATTATGATGAATTCAGTCAATTTACCAAACTATATAGAGTTAACTAATTTAAAAACGTCTGACTCGCAAAATGATGATCAAGTTTGCTATAACAGTCATCGTGTTACTCAATGTGATTCTGACAAACATCTACAAGAATCTGCTGAAAGCAAGCTAAACAAAGCCGTAGTTGATAAGAACGTCAAAGCGCGCAAAATAATGTTTTGGACTTTTGCTGGCCTGTCGTTGGCGGGAGTTATTGGTTTTGCAACAATGTCGATATTGTTGGCTCCATACTGCTTAATTCCTAGTTTGTTATTTGGTATGGATGCTGTATTGGCTATGGTATCTGTCGTAACAAGCCTTATAGGATTGTATCGGGAGGGGCAAGAATCCGTAGTTGAAGCAATGCCCAAGCAAAAACTTGCAGAGGTTGGTGTTTAGAATAAGCAGCCTATAATATCTCAAAAATCAGAATAGCGCCTCTGAGGAGGCGTCTTACCATAAACAAAGGCCATTCAACTGAGATAAATAGTTGATCTATAAAATAACCAATATTTAGGAACCATAAAGGTATTTGAATACTTATTAAAATAATCGTAATTATTTTTTGAAATAGCGACCGGCTTTATTTTATTGCTTATGATAATGAACTTTGCCGCTTGATTGTGGTCTAAGGCGCAGTACTCAAAGTAATATGAGGAGAGCACATGAACTTAAAAACAACAACGCAGTTGTCAGGAGTGCCTTATGGCAGTGCTCATGAAAATGATATAAAAAAAAGTGGAAAGGCTATTTCAAAAACTGATAAGAAAGTTGAGACGCTGTCCGGTAAATCATTTATTGCTAGAAAATTGTATGGAATTGGGAAAAAAATATCAATATTTCTGCGATCTATCTGCGGATTTATTGTAAGCGTATACTACTTGCGTAGATACAACCTAAAAATCACTACCGATAAAGACCTACATCAGCTGAATGATATCATCAAGCAATCGGGCCCGGCAGCTGCAAAACTATTACGACTGGATCCATCTTTTAACAAAGACATGGAAAAACTCTTACTAAATGAGCTGCTTAAAACCACCAAAGAGGAAAAATACTTAGATAACCACAGTAAGAAGAGTCTGAAAAATGTATCAAACCTATTTCATGAGCTGTTAGACAAAAACATAACAACCAAGATTTCCGACGAGAAAGCACAACAAGTACTTAATAAGAATTTCGGCGATAAATACCGGGTTGGAAAGTACCTAGGTTCAGGCTCAATAGCCGCATGCCATGAGGTTATCACGGCTGATAATAAAACATATGTCGCTAAGTTAGTCCCCACTGAACTCAAAAATAAAATATTGCACAATATTAAGTTTTGGAAATTGATTCCGTCACCCCTTGACGCTCTTACATTTAACAAACCGCTGCTGAGATCTGAATTAAAATCCATGCAAAGAAGAGAAGATGCTCTAAAAACAATCAAAGAGGAGTGTAATCTAACCGCAGAGCATGAAAATCATAACAAATTCAGGGATGCTTTTATGTCTTTGGATACTAAAAGCGAAATTGAATTCAAGGGTACAAAGAGTATTTCTAAAGAAAAAGTAACATTAAATTGGACGGTTCCAAAAATTGTTGAGAACAAAAGTTGTGATGACTTACTCATTATGGAAAAAGCAGAGGGCTATACTCTCGCTGAGCTAAAAAGAGACCCTGCGTTATTCATCAGGAATTTCTCGAAATGCTTTGGTTGTGAGCCAAACATGATTAAAACTGAAGTCAGAAAACCCAGAAACTTTATCACTGAAAGTAAATATAAGAGTGATGATGAAATACTATTTAAGAAAATAAAAAAAGCAGTAAATAAAAAGTGGAGTGAAATTCTGGTAAAAAAGAACTGGGCTCATGGAGACCTTAATGATGGAAACATTATCATTCAATTCAATGAGCACAGAGAGATCAATATTTCAATTATTGACTTTGGAAGCAGCTTTGAAGTTGAAGATGAACAAATAGCATGTTTGAGAAGAATTGCTGAAAACATAAAGTATTACCTAACTGAAATCCCTGAGGAACAGAGGACAAGCGGTATAAAAGAAAAATTTCCTGCTGAGAAGACTATGTCAGGAAATTACAAAGGTGAAATACTCAAAAAACTGCAACCAAATGAAGCTAACGTTGTATCAGGTATTGTGAATATTGTCTGTAAATATGTCTTAACCAATGGAATCAGTGTTGATAAAAAAGAGTATCTCTACAGAAAAACATTCTATTGCCTGGAAGAACTGCTAAGCAAGAGGCGCTTTAACAGCATGACAACCTATAGGTTATCTAATGATGAAGTTGTATCTCAAGAAGACAAAAGTTTCTTTGAGTTTGACCCAATAAAATTGACCAATTTAGCACTATCAAAAATTCTTGTATGTGTTGCTGATGCCAAAGGGTATGATACAGATCATTTTAGTCCCTTACTTAACCTAATAAATAGCGAGCGATCTCAGATAGACAGTGAGTTTCTACTGCCGAATACACCAAGGCGTTTTACTTACGAAGTACCTTTTGACCCTGACCAACTCGGATTTACATTGTAGTTTTTTTAACTGAATGTATATTTAAGCTGAATCTGTTCCTTGGACGATGGACAACAATTCAGCATCAACCATAGACTTTGAATAGGTAGCCTAGAGATGATTAATACACCAAACTTACATTGTTCTGATGTTTTTAAAGGAGGCATGCAGCATAGTGAAACCAAGAAGCCTGCTTCTACTAATGCATCCACTGTAAAAATGGCTTCAGTGAATGCTAAAAAACATATTGTGAGTTTATCCGAAAATGTACTCAACTGTGTCTCTATTGCCTGCAGATCTATTTCTCAGAGTATTGTGACAACGTATTATTTTATTAAGCACAAAGTCTTGGGGATAAAAATTAACGATAAATGTTATTTGGAGGGCGTGATAAAAAAAATGGGTCCAGGTGCTGCCAAATTATTGCGCTTAGATTCAGAGTTTAACAAAAACCCAAAATTTTTTGCACAGAAACATTCAAAAGGATGCGACACAAATGAAGATTGGAATGATTTTCATAAGATATCAGATACGTTGTTAACATTATTAGATAATAATATAACAACTAAAATACCCGATGAACTTGCTCAAAAAGTGGTTACTAAAGAGTTTGGTGATAAGTATACAGTCAGTAAATTCCTTGGGGCTGGCTCTATTGCATCATGTCATGAGGTTGTTGCACAAGATGGTAAAAAGTATGTGGCTAAAATAGTACCCACTAAAACGAAAAATAAAATTGCTAGTAACATGGTGTTCTGGAATCTTGCACTTTCTCTTCCTACGTCAAAATACAAAAGAGAAAAAAAGGATATCCTGCACTCGATTAGAAAAGAATGTGATTTAACCACTGAGCATGAGAAACACTCGGCATACCGTGGGGCCATGCTGTCCCTTGACAATAAAGCTCAATTTAACTTTGGTCCTCTTTTCGGCGAACAAAGACAAGTTAACTTAACGTTTTCGGTTCCTGAAATTATTGAATCAAAGCGTTCTAGTGACTTAATCATAATGGAAAAAGCCAAAGGCTATACGTTGGCAGAACTAAAAAGAGATAGAGATCTATTCGTCAATGAGTTTTCGAAATGTCTTGACTATAAGCCAGATGTCCGTAAACCTGAAGAAGCCCGTTTTTTATCCGCTGAGCGTCATAAATATAAAAACGATCGTGACTATTTTTTAGAGGAAATACAAAAGCAGGTGCAGTTAAAGTGGAAGGATATGGTGGTAAATAAAAAAATTGTGCATGGAGATCTGAATGATGGAAACATTATGATTGCTTTCAATAGCAACAATGAGATTGATGTTTCAATATTAGATATGGGTAATTGTTTTGAAATAAGCGAACCCCAAATAAAACTTGTAAAAAAACTTTCTCAAAGTATAAAAAGCTACTTAGTTGAAACACCTGAAGAAGAAAGGACCAGTGCATCTACAGTCAAAGAGATCTTCCGTAAAAAAACTTTTTTCGGCCTTAATAAAGGTAAAATACTCGACAAAATATCTGATGCTGATGCAAAAACAGTTTCAAAAATAGCGGATGCCATTTTTGGGTATATCCCCAATACAAAATTAACCAGCAATAAAAAAGAATCTATTCGTAGACAGATATTTTTTAGTTTGGCTAAAGTTCTGGATGATAGAGATTTTCACACTTCGCATACTTTTTTTAAAAATCAACAAAAGACCCGTAAAAGCTTCGATTTTGACCTGATACGTGTAACTGGCTCAGTTATTTCTCAAATTCTTTCGAGCATTGCAAAAAATGTAGAGACAGATACGGTTGAACTTAATCGTTTAAACAGACTTTATAAAAGCCAAAACCCTGTAGTTGATTTGGAGCTTTTTATTCCTGAGGCAGAGAGAGATTGTTCGATATATGTGCCGAATACCTATCAAGTTGAATGGCGTGGCCTCCTTTAAAGGGTTCCACTAATTGTCAAACGTAACCACTGCGAAGGGAAAAGGGGTTTTCACCTTCGCAAGAGTGGAGGCTGCACTGATTCAATGTCAACCGTTAATTAACTTGCGCCTGTTTATGGCATGCCACTTTATGCATTTCACTGTTTAGCGTGGTTAAAGCGGGTTTTTGCTGCTCACATTCCAGATCGGCATATAGGCAGCGGGTTCTGAACACGCAGCCCGATGGTGGATTGATAGGCGATGGAAGATCCCCTTTTAAGACAATGCGCTTTTTGTGTGCTTCCTTGTTCGGGTCCGGAACGGGTACAGCAGAAATCAAAGCTTGCGTGTAAGGGTGGCGCGGTGAGTTATACAACTCATCTTTTTGGGCAATTTCCATTACATTGCCAAGATACAGCACCATTACCCGGTGACTGATGTGTCGTACGATGGAAAGATCGTGACTGATAAACAACAGCGACAGGCCAAATTTCTGCTGTAACTCCCCTAACAGATTAATGATTTGAGCCTGAATGGAAACGTCCAGAGCCGAAACCGGCTCATCACAAACTATCACCTTTGGCTGTAAAATCATCGCTCTGGCAATACCGATACGCTGACATTGGCCACCGGAAAATTCATGGGGGTAGCGGTTAATCATCCGCGGTAACAGACCGACAATGTCCATCATTTCCCGCACCCGGTTTTTTACCTGTTCTTTTGGCAAGCGTGGATTATGTGTGACCAGTGGCTCGGCAATAATCTCCCCAATGGTCATGCGTGGGTCAAGGCTTGCCAGTGGGTCCTGAAAGATAATCTGCATCTCTTTTCTTAGTGGCTGCATCTGTCGCACCGAAAAGCCAGTGATGTTTTCACCCATCCACACCACTTGACCTTCGGTATTGTGCAGCAACTGCAAAACCGCCCGGCCAAGGGTGGATTTACCACAGCCAGACTCACCGACTACCGATAGGGTTTCCCCTTTATTCAGCTCAAAGCTGACACCGTCCACCGCTTTTAGGTGTTTTTTTTTGGTAAAGAACGTGCCAACGTCCACTGGAAAGTGCACCTTGAGGTTCTCGACCTTTAAAATTGGCTTACTCATCACACGCCCTCCCTTATTAAAATCTGCTCCCGGTTTTCGCCCGCTGACTCCATTATTCGATGGCATGCTACTGTCGTATGGTCTGTAAATAACAGTGTGTCAGGTTGCTCTTTGCGGCAGACTTCGTCAGCAAACTCACAACGTGGCTGAAAGGCGCAACCACTCGGTAGTGCTTGCAGGTTTGGGGGCTGGCCGGGAATGGCGTAAAGGTCTTGATTATGATCACCGTCAATTCGTGGCATGGATTGCAACAACCCACGGGTGTAGGGGTGACGGGCGTGGCTGAAGATTTTTTGCACAGTGCCAGTCTCTACGACCCGACCGCCGTACATTACCATTACATGGTCGCACATACCGGCGATGACTCCGAGGTCGTGGGTGATCATGACAATGGACATACCCATCTCTTCTTTCAGGCTGTGTAGCAATTCCAGAATCTGCGCCTGAATAGTAACGTCCAGTGCCGTGGTGGGTTCGTCGGCAATTAGCAGATCTGGCTCGCACAGCAGCGCAATGGCAATCATGACTCGCTGTCGCATACCACCGGAAAATTCGTGGGGGTACATGTGCACACGTTTGCGAGCTTCAGGAATGCCGACCATCTCTAACATGCGGATGGAACGCTCAAGCGCTTCCTTTTTTCTCATGCCCTTGTGTTCAATCAAGACCTCCGTCATCTGTCGTGAAACTTTCAGATATGGATTTAATGAGGTCATTGGGTCCTGAAAGATCATTGATAACGAAACACCACGCACCTTATTCAGCTCAACCACGGGTAGGCCAAGCAGGTTCTGATCCTTAAAAACGGCCTCTCCGGTGGTTGTACCGTTTTTAGCCAGCAAGCCCATAATGGCCATGAAAATCTGGGTTTTACCGGAACCGGATTCACCCACAACGCCAAGGCTTTCGCCTTTTTTCAGAGTGAAGTTGATGTTGTTGGCCGCAGATACTTCGCCTTCGGGGGTATCGAAGCGTGTATTGAGATTTTTTACGTCAAGAATAATGCTCATGTTGTTAACGATCCTTCGGGTCCAGTGCGTCTCGCAGGCCGTCGCCAATAAAGTTGAAACAGAACAGAGTCAGCGCCAGAAAAGCAGCCGGGAAGGCCAGCATCCAGGGGGCGCTTTCCATCACCTTGGCGCCTTCCGCAATAAGTACTCCCCAACTAGTGAGTGGCTCCTGAACTCCTAAACCAAGGAAGGAGAGAAAGCTCTCGGTCAGGATTACCTGAGGGATGGTCAGGGTCATATAGACGATTACCGGTCCAAGAATATTGGGCACAATATGGCGGAAGATAATCTTGAACGTTGAAACACCGCTGGCATGAGCTGCCTCAATGAACTCTTTCTTCTTAATGGCCAAAGTTTGTCCGCGTACAATCCGTGCCATGGTGAGCCACTCAACGGCGCCGAGTGCGACAAAAATAAGAAAGATGCTGCGACCGAAAATCACCATGAGAATGATTACAAAAAACATGAACGGCAGCGAATAGAGAATATCGACAAAACGCATCATCAGGTTGTCGACATGCCCTCCCATATACCCGGCAACTGCCCCATATGTGACTCCAATCACCAGTGACACTGAGGTGGCTACCAGCCCTACCATCAAAGAGATTCTGGCGCCATAAAGAGTGCGGACAAAAAGATCCCGACCGTTTTCGTCAGTACCAAACCAGAAGCCTTCGGCAAAATTTGGCCCCACCTGAATGAAGTCCCAATACACCTCATCAAAGGCGTGTTGTGATAAATAAGGGCCGAAAATTGCCATCAGGGTGATGATAAGAAGAATCACCATCGACACAACTGCGGCTTTATTACGCATCAGCCGGGTGCTGGCATCTTGCCATAGTGAACGTCCGTCGACGTCCTCCTGATTGACTTCTGACGTCTGGTTTAACAGTGTTGACATTTTGTCGTTGGTTTTGGTTAAGGCGCTCATCCATTAACCCTCAGTTTTGGATCAAGGAAGCTGTAGATAACATCCACAATCAAATTCATCACAATAATCAGTGTCGCATAGAAGATTACGACGCCCATTACCAGTGGGTAGTCACGGTTCAGTGCCGCATTGACGAAATAGCGACCCACGCCGGGTATATCGTAGATCGACTCAATGACTACCGAGCCAGTCGTTACTGCTGCGGCCGCTGGCCCAAGGTAGCTGACTACCGGCAAGAGAGCACCTTTAATCGCATGTCGTATAACAACCAGCCTTTCCCGTAGCCCTTTGGCTCGCGCAGTTCGGATGTAGTTGGAGTGCAGCACTTCCACCATGGAGCCACGTGTGAGGCGGGCGATGTAAGCGATTTGGGGCAGTGCCAGAGAGATGACAGGCAACACCAGGTTTCTTGCAGCCCCATCACCCCAGCCAGCCACCGGTAGCCAGGCGAGGTAGACGCCAAAGACCAGCGACAGTATGGGGGCAACCACAAAGTTGGGGATGGCGATGCCGGTCATCGCTACCCCCATAATGGCGTAGTCGGTTTTCTGGTTTTGGTAAAGCGCTGACAAGGTTCCAAGGCTTATGCCGATCAGTGCTGCCAGCAAAATAGATATGCCACCAATTTTTATGCTGGCGGGCAGGCCAGTGAGGATAAGCTCGGTAACGGTGAAATCGCGGAACTTGTAAGAGGGGCCAAAGTCAAATTGCAGCAAATTCCCTAAGTAGATGAAATACTGCTCATACAGCGGTTTATCAAGATCATAGGCTTTGAGAATATTGGCTTCAATTTCAGGTGGCAGGTGTCGTTCGGCATCGAATGGCCCCCCAGGTGCTACTCGCATCATAAAAAATGCGATGGTGATGATGATCAGCAGCGTAGGAATAGCTGTGAGCAGGCGCTTGAAAATATAAGAAAACATGTAAATGCGCTCTTGGCTTAAAACCCTCCATGGTTCGCTTGTTCGGCCCTTCTTGGCGCAATTCGCTTTGACTCCCATGCATGCATGGGAGCAGTTCGGAAGTTACTAGAGGAGTATTTATTCGTCGATGGAAAGATACCGTGCCCGATGGATATCAGTTGGGTTATTTATCCAGCCTTTCACCTTCGGGTGTACCAGGTTCTTTGATACGTAGTAATAGATGGGAATGTTGGGCAGCTCATCCATGGCGAGCGTTTCTGCCTGTCGCATGTATTCGTTGCGTTTTGCTTCATCACTTTCCAACTGTGCTTGACGCATCAGCTTGTTATACGACGCATTGTTGTAATCGCTGTAGTTTTGCGCCGGGTTGCGTGCTTCCATCAGGTTCAGAAAGTTTTGTGGGTCGTTATAGTCTGCAATCCAAGCCGCACGTGCCGCTTGGAAATCGCGGGTTTTTAAGCTGGCGTAATGTACCTTCACTTCGGAGTTATAAAGCTCGGTTTTCACACCCAGTGCTTTTTTCCACATGGCAGCAATGGCGATAGCGACCTTTTTGTGGTTTTCTGACGTGTTGTACTTCAGCTTTAATTTGGGTGGGTTCGCTTTACTGTAACCGGCTTCTTTGAGCAGTCTTTGCGCTTCGGCAATGCGCTCTTTTTTAGGCATATCTTTCCAGCTAACTTCAACGGGCTTGCCGTAAGTGCCGGTGCCCGGTGGCACAAAACTGTAGGCAGGCATTTCACCGGATTTCAGTACCTTATCGGTGAGAATTTCCCGGTCAATGGTCATGGCCAGAGCCTTTCTGACGCGCTTATCTTTCAGGACTTCGTCGTTCAAATTCAGTGGATAGTAGTAAATGCCAATGTAAGGTGCAATACGCACATAGTCCGGCATATTTTTTCTCAGCCATTTCAGGTCGGATGAGGCAAAGTCGGTTTGTATATCCACTTCACCAGCGCGAACCCGCTTTAACACAGCAGAGCGGTCTTCTTGTGGGTAGTACACCAACTCATCGATTGATACATTATCAGCGTCGTAAAAGTTCGCGTTTTTTACCAGACGAATCTGTGAATTAGGAGTCCACTCTTCCAGAGTGAAGGCGCCGTTGCCGATCATGCCTTTGGTTTTTGCCCAATCCTTGCCAAGCTCTTTGATCTGATGAGTGGGAACAGGGTAAGCAGTGTAGTGCGCTAACTGAGCAATGAAATAGGGTGCAGGCCCTTCAAGAGTTATTTGTAGCGTCTTGTCGTCAATTACTTTCACGGCCAGGGCTTCAGGGCCTGATTTGGCGGTGTTGACCAGCTCGGCACCTTTGATGGTGTAGAGCAAAGAGGCATAACCGGCGGCGGATTCAGGCTTGAGAATACGCTGCAATGAGTCGGCAAAATTTTGCGCTGTTACGGGTTCGCCATCAGACCATTGATGGTCACGTAGGGTAAAAGTATAAACAAGACCATCGTCGGACACTGTCCAGCTCTTTGCCGCACCGGGAATAATAGAACCATCGGCTGCTTCTGTGGTCAGACCCATAAACATGTTGCCAACGATTCCGCTTTCCCAGGTGCCAGAAATGTAATGCGGGTCTAAAGAGGAAGGCTCACCCATGTTGGCAATTCGCAATGTGCCTGCGGCCATTGCGGTGTCGGGTGTCGTTAGTAGAGCGCCGGAAATAGCAACAGCAAGGCCTAAAATTCCAGCCTTAAGTGGTTTAAGTAGTGTACTTTTCACTTTTAACACTTCCCTATTGAGTGTATTTTACTGTTGCGAATAACTCGGCATTAACACCACAACAGTCATTAATTGAAGGTATTGTTATCGTTTCTAATGAAACGTTGTGCCCAATAAAACCACCTTTTTTTTGCCAATGCAACGTGTCATGTCCTTATCTACAGATGTTAAAAGTAGTTAACAATATCGAGCAGGGTTGGGCATTACCGGAGATCTTGATCTATCATTTGCTGTATTGTTGTACTCCCTTAGTCGTATATGAGGTGCGCGCTAATGGCATCATTCTGGGTTCTTGTGGCTGATAACAGTCAGGCGAAGATATATCATTTTGACAAAGGAAAAAAAACGCTGGATATAGTGGATGAGATTGATCACCAAGAAGGCAGATGGCACCGTAATGACTTTGTAACTTCAAGCCCGGGTCGTTCCGTGGGCTCTGCTGGCACTGGTAATGCTCATATGATGGGTACAGACAACTCACCAAAAGCTAATGAGTCAGTAAGTTTTGCGCGCATGATTGCTAACTCCATCAATCACGCTTACAAGCTGCATCAGTTTGCGACCCTGCGAATCTGCGCGCCGCCAAAACTGTTGGGTGAAATACTGCCCTCTATATCCAAGAATATTCCTCAGGGTGAGCATATTAACAAGGATCTGGTTCATGAGATGCCGGAGCAATTACTTGCCCGTCTAACCCGGCTTCACTGAATCACCGCTGAGAATAAGCAGAATCGGGAACTGTATTCTGCTTATTTATTGTTCATGAGCCTGTGTACTGAACGATCTGTTTTAGTGTGTTTTTTTCTTCTAGTGCAGCCTTTCTTTTCTGTCATCTAACGATTAAACGACCTCCTTTACTAACTGGCGATTTTCAGAAAACCGCAGCCGTTTCGTTTTGGTATGCAGTAAAGACAATGGTTAATTGCAATGAAGCACATGACTCTGAAAAAAATTATCTTCAAAAAGGAATAAATTTAACCTATCAACTACTATTACTTATCAATAAAATTCAGCCCGGAGTATGGACCCAATTATGCTAAAAGAAACTTCTATCACTGCTGATTCATCAAGAATAATCATGGATGCAAGCAAAAATCCACCAAAGCATCAAGCAGCCTCTTGTGGCTCAAGGAGGGTACACCCTGCTCAGCCCGATGTTCTTACCCGCCTCAAAGACTGGTTTGTTTATTCAGTTAATAAGTTTTCTACCGCACTAAGCAACCGATTTGTCAGTTGTGAGGAACCAGTCATATCTTCTGATGTTGTAGAACGATTTAAGAATTTGAATCTATTAGAGCAATATAAGGATGAATCTATAATAAATAACGTTCAGAAAGAAATAGATTCAATCTTCGCCAATATGTACAGCGATCTTACAAAGAATAATGTCAATGAAGATAGTTTGAGGGATCAGCTTTTTAGTGATATTGAGCGAAATTATGTTAAGTTAGTACTACAGGATGACCATAAGTGCGATGTGATCATTGATACGGATAATAACCTTGCGGCGCCAAAAAAAAGGTACAACTCAAAAGAAGAAATTAACAATGCATGTAACCGCCTATTTTCAGAGATTGAGCAGCTTTTAGCGGAAAGAAAACTCAATGAAAGTTCCATCAACTTCCATCGAGATCGGTTGCTTTCTTTTTGTCATCAGGGTGCTGTAGTTCTACACTATGAAATAGCATCACGAGTCATTCAAGATTATGTTGAATATTTTCAAGAAAAATACAAGAACTCTGACCAACCAACTATTGGCACTTTTAGTATGCCATCGGCAGAGTGTTCCTCAGGTGAGAATAAACAAGATCAATACAATATTTTTATACCCGGGAATCTTCAGCAGAAGTTTATAAACACTCAAATAGTCAGTAGAGAAGAATATGAAAATATTCTGGTTAAAATCAGTTATGAACCCTGTATTAATCTGATTGATTTGAGAAATACAGTAATAGCCTCAAAAAGCCTCAATATTATTGTCTGCCTTGGATACAGTATAAAAACCGACCAGCCCAGCCTTCCACAACTAGAAGTGGTTTTGGTTCAGGATGTAGCAGACCCAGAAAAATCGCAGGATTGTTTACTATTCGATTTTAAACACTCAAGGTACGAACGATACTGAAAATCAGCGTGGTGCTATGAAAAATGATTTCATAGAATTCCACGCTGCCGGCACAATCTGGTAAATGTTTCCGGGCAATTTGTTGTTGGTTCGCTATTGGCTTTTAAGTCAAATAACGAAGCTCCTGCCGGTCAAATCCGTGTAATCGTACAGTTGATGATCGGTATTGTTTATGATGCTCTCATTACCATTAAAGCTAATAAGCAGTTCTGGTGTGAGGCTTTCGGTATGCTGATTTTCATAAGTGTCATTCGTTATTGTTAATTCAGTGTCGTCCAATTGGATGGTTTCATGATGTTCTAGCGACGCAATTATATCGTTTGCCTCTGCAAGCTCTATCGTGTTGGTCGTGTTTTGCTCAATGGCAGCAAGGTCAATGAGGTCAACGCTTGGTTGGTCGCCATTTTGCTTATGAACAATGTACGGCTGTGGTGAACTTTCCTGATCGTGGTTGGGGGTATGGGCCGCAATACTGGCTATAGAAACTAACTCCTCACCGATCAGTGGTGGAGTTACGCTGAAATCATTTAGTGGTGCTTCGTTAATGGTGACGGGAATCGTCACTGGAGCACTCATTTTAGGTGAGCCGTCGCCTACATCGGACACAGCACGCACGGTTAAATCATACGTCCCTTTTTGTGTGTCTATCAGTTTGAGGCCGGTTAACTGTGCTACCTTCAGGCCAATACTACCATCGACCAGTTTTGTTCCTACCGGCTCACCAGCGCTGTTTGTTAATGTTGCTGATGGCGGTAATCCCTGAATTTGTGCGTATAGCTCAGTACCCATTGGGGTTCTGACTTTTAATGCAGGGTTAACAACATTCGCCGTAATATCCAGAGCTATGGGGGTGTTGCTGTTGCCAGAGAGTGTTTTTTCAATAACTTTAACAGTGGGTGGGTCACTTTTGGGCACTACTGTTACATTAGTGCTCATGTTTATTTCCGGGCCGAGGGCGGTTTTCAATCCGATAGCCTCATCTACCGAGCGTACGCTTAGTTGCAATATGAGCTTGCCGTGCCCATCCCCCGGGTTGAAAATAAATCCCTCAATTTCTGAACCTTTGGATTCGATGACTGCGGTGTAACTGTCGCCTTTCTTTTCAAAAAATGTTGGCGTTCCGCCTGTTAGTAAATGCAAAGATGGCTTTTCTGCGTCAGGCTCCCGGGGAAAGATTGAGGCATCCCCGTTGATGGTGAATACGGCTTTGACTCTTTCTGGCAGGTCTTTTGCATCATGGTAAGTGTCAGTGGTTTTTGCATCGATTTGAATTCGCCAGTCGCTGTTTTCATCAATCTTTATGGCCGATGGTAGTCGCCTATCAACGGTAACCGGGTTGCCCAACGGTTCAATGGCTAGTTTGAATTTTTTTGCATTGGTGCATATATTGCTCAGGCTTTTCTCATGGCTGAAGGCGGTTAATGTGAGATCAAAGATACCGCTGCGATCGGTGGGCGGTTTTAGTGTGATGGTCTCTATTTTACCGGTATCTTTGGCAATCAGATTAACAGGTATTTGCCATTCACCCCCTCCATTATTGGGAAGCTGTTTACCCCTTGCGTCATTTAATACTGTGTTGTTTGGCACGCCGGAAAGTTTGACCGACAAAACCTCTGAACCATCCTGGTCATTCAGTTGGGCATAAAGATCCGCTAAGAAAATATCTTTATTTTCAGTTCCGGATTGATTCGCTGTTTTGAGTATGGCGCAATTATTAATGACGTTTATCGTTATTGGGATAGACTCATTGAACGTCTTTTCGTCGGTTGTTCCCGCTCCTGCGTCCTTAACCTGCACCGAAAAGGGTAGCCTGTAGGCTCCGGGTTGTACTCCTTTTTCAACGGTGAAAGTAAACTTGCCAATGCGAGCTTCAAATTGTTCTTCCGTCTCCGTAGCGCCACGGATTGCTTTATTGCCTTCTAAACCTTCACCTTTAATGACAATACCTTTGGGGGGGCTAAAGGTAATGGTTTCGAGGGTTTCAGAGCCATCTTGATCCGTTGGTTTGATGGCCAGATTTAGCGGAGCAGGCTTTTCACTGTCTTTCCACTCCGTGGTTATGGCTGATGAGCTGATAGAGATTTTATCTTCCACCACCGGTGTAACCTTAAACTTCATCGTAAAGCGGTTTTTACTGGTTAAGCCGGATTCGGTATTTTGTTTGACAACTTCATAGGGCAACGTTTGTTCGCCGGAGAAGTCTTTAGGTGGTATGAACTCCAGTTTGGCGAAATCATCTTGGGCGATAATCCATGTAGAATTTTGTACTTTGTTGGCGACCGAGCTTTCCCAGTAGGTAGTCGTATAATTGTGAAGTTGCCAGCCTTTGAAGTCGCGCGGTGTGATCTTAAAACTTATAACTTCATCAGCTTGAGTGTTGGTTTTGCTAATATCAAGGCAGTTGTCTGGTATTTTGAGGCGCTCATCCTCTTTCATTAAGAGCGGATTGCTCTCTGGGCAGGCCACGACATTTTCAGGAGTAACCGGTTGCGTTGTGTTGGCTGAGTCTTCAGTTACCGCTACGTTCATCAGCGCCCAGCGAACTTCGCGGTCACCAACGTCTTCAACCAAGCCGTTAATCTGAATGACGTATTCCCCCGCTTTGTTGAAATGCACCGAGACTCCGGTTAGTGGGCCATCTCGCACCAGCCAGGCATCATCATCAAACAGTACGGTCTGGCTACCGTCGGACTTGAGATACCAACCATCGACGATTTTGGCGCTGGGGTTCGTTACATCGCTGCCTTTTTTAAACACTCTTATTTCATGCTGGTTGGGAACTAATTGTTCACTGCCATCGGTGTCGGTGGAGAGGAGCTTAAGTGGGTGAAGTGGAAAATCGTTACCAGTTACCGGCCCTGGGTTATCAATGGAGACCTGAGTATTTTCCTTTGGGTTGAACGGCTTTTCTGGTGGCTGGGAGCCATCGACTTCACCAGTCCAGAGAACGTTCCCGTTAACTTTGATTGTGCCTTCTTGTTTTAAGCCGTTCTCCTGATCAAGTATGTTAGCGGTGTATGAAAACGCCGTGTTCCGGCTGGTAGGTGTTGGATAGTCGCTATCAATTTTACCTTCGCCGTTAACGGGGATGATCTTAATCGCCTTACTGGCCATGGCAGCTTGGAACTGGGCGGCACCGCCAAGTAATTTTGCCAGCGAACCGTCTACGCTGTTGGTTAGTTTGCCGTTGATGAGTAACTTAACATTGTCTGGTAGCTCAACACGGGTGATGTCGGTTACGGATTCAGATTTGTTGTCTTTTAATACCAATCCCTGCAAGGAAAATGCTGCACCGCCGTTGATGTAGTTACCGCTAAGATCGACCTGTACCTCTTTGCCATAGATTGGGGCTGTTAGCGTTTGGTCTGTGGTATCAATGACCGGCCAAAATTTTGGTTTAAGGGTGTAAGTGAAGGCCTTGTTATCGCCGTCAAGCTCTGTCACTTGCACTTTTAAGGTGAGTGTTGGCTTACCGGCGTAGTTTGTGGGCGGTGTTATGAGGTATTTACCGGTGTTGATTGCTTCTGGCGTTATCTGGAAGGTGTTTTTGCCTGCAATAGGCGGCCAGTTTCCATCGTTGTCTTGTATTAAAAATCTTGGATCGTTTAGCTTCACCACCACGTTTAAACTCTCTGATTTGTCTATATCACCAGATTTCAAAGAAAATTGTAGTGGTAGTTTAATGTCTTCTTTCCACTCGCTCGTCAACACGAAACGGTCGGTTGAGTCGATCTGCCAAGTTTTATTTGGAGTGATAACAGGCTCATCGACTACGCCTTTGAGGTTAAATTGAATATAGGCTGGGTTCGACGTCGCTTGCTCCTTGCCTTTTGCGGGGGCAATACCATCTTGTGTGCTCTCACGGCTAATGGCGTTCAGTTGGATTTTCAGTGTTGGAAAGTTAGCAGAGCTGCGATCTTTTGGAGGCTGATAGAAAAGTTTCGGAACATTTTCACCTTCGACGATAAAGTGATCTCCTTTTTTGGGTACCTCAGTAAATCCCTGCGGTTTTTCAGGGTCTTTTATCAATAACTTGCCAATGTCGTCGCTGCTGAGCAGTGGTGTTATTTTCAGGAATAAGCTTTCTGAGCCATCGTTATCCACCAGTTTGGTTGAAATGTGATCACCAATAGAAAACTTCTGATCTTCTAGCCCGGACAGTGTGGTTAAGTCAGCTTCGGTACTTGTGGGAAAGACGTTTAAGGTCGGTTTATCCGCCACCGGTGCCACGCCCACGGTAAAGGTCATTGGAGTGGAGGCTTGTTTTTTTGTACAGTTTCTGCCCTGTTCGGTGGCGACGGCATTGATCTCTACTTTTCCCATTCCGCTCCAGTTTTTCGTGGGAGCGATCGCCAGCTTTTCATACTGATCAGGTGTCAGGCCTTTTGTTTCACTTACTTTTGCGCCATTAGCAAGCCTGAGTTTTATGCCGCCAGATAGTACTTTTGCGTTGTACGACAGTAGCTCAGATCCATCAGTATCTTTTAAAGATGCAGTGACCAGTTTACCGCCGGGTTTGAAGGGAATTATTTTATCTTCCAGGCCGGTAATCGGAGCAATCTTGTCTGGCCAGATCGGCGCATCCGCAACGCATTTGATGTGAATGTAAAGTTTGGCTTGGGGGGTTTGTTCTCCGTCGTTAGTCGTGACGGTAGCGCGCAGGTTCAGAGTGATTTTGCCGCCTTTGAAGCTGTAGTCTGATTTATCTTTGCCGGGTAAATAACCCAAGTCTTTGGCTGTGAAAACAACATTACCGCTCACCGTGCTTTTAATGAGTGCTGCGTCAGGAATTTGAATCTGGCCATCCACCGCTGCTATGGCCTCGCCTGCAAAAGTGAGCTGCCCTCCCTGCAAATCACTGGTGGGAATGACAATGTTTTTGAGGGTTTCGTTGCGATCCGTGTCGCCCAGATTCAAGGCAAATTGCACCGGAATCGGCTCTTTGGTGTCTTCGTTGCCGCTGGTATTTTTGATGTTTTGAAAGGTTGCTGCTTTATCTGCTATGTCAAACTCAAAAGGAGCGCTAGCAGTATCACCGTCACCATCGCGAATAGTGTAGTTCAGTTTAAGTTTGACGATCTTGCCGCTGGCGTGATCAATATGAGCGTTGGTTTTTAGTTGCCATTGTCCGCTCGATGTCACCAGAAGTTTGCCAATACTTGTAGGTATCACACTCGTTTTTCCCTGGCTGACCGTGTAAATTTTTGGTGTTGCGCCGGGGATGGTGATTTCAGTCAGTGCTGCCCTGTTGGCATCGGCTTTTACATCGACGTGAGCAAAAAAATAACCTTTTAATGTTTGACCCTCAATGCCAACAACCTTGAAGTCTTTGGCCACTGGTACGGTATCTTTGACAGTATAATGAAACTCAAGCGACGGGCTATCCAAGGTTTCATCACTGTCTTTTAAGAGCAGAGGTACATCCAGTTTTACGCTGTTTTCGCCTTTATTATCTGGGTGGTCAATGTTTTTAAGTTGTTGAAACTTTATTGTTGCGCCATTGGTTTTTATTTTATCAATAGATAATTTAAAGACTCGCACGTGATTAGCCGTGCTGATAGTGAGTATGGAGTCCTCTTTGCCTGAGAGTTTAAAGCGAGTGAGCTTTTGTCCATTTGATGACAGTTCCTGAAACTCATCTTTAATAGTCTTCAGATCAAAAACAGGAATTGGGCGGTCTGAACCGGGGGTGAATGAAAACTTCGCTGTATCCGTAGTGATGCCCCAGATGGGGTCGGTGGTCGTAACCTCTATAGGCGTTATTTCGGGAAATTCCGCCGCTGCCCCGTCTTGCAGTTGCAAAGTGATCTGACTGCTGGCGGTTGTCCCATCAATATCCGTTGCCTGCAAGGTGTAAGTAACCGCAAGTTCAGGCGTATTTTTACCGTCGCGGGTCAGGTGGTCGATGTATTGATGCCAGACAATGGTCACCGGTTTAGTGGC
This sequence comes from Endozoicomonas sp., assembly GCA_965198415.1. Taxonomy (GTDB): domain Bacteria; phylum Pseudomonadota; class Gammaproteobacteria; order Pseudomonadales; family Endozoicomonadaceae; genus Endozoicomonas. Next base: position 1,655,703 of record CBDAPN010000032.1, on the reverse strand, counting down.
ACTGCTCTTGGCAGGAACCTGAAAGGGGGTGCCATCGGGCTGCTTTGTTGTGAGAGTGAAAATTTTGCGGGCTTTTGTTCCCCCCTTCATTGACCACCCTTCCCAGGTTTCACCGGGGTTGGTTGTGGGTCCGACCGGGAAATATCGAATGGGTTGTCTATCCGAGTTTAATTGATTGCCACTGTCGTCAATGGCGTAACCATCACTATTTTGCGCGGGTTGTTTAAAGGCAACACGAGTTATGGCATCGCTGGTTGAAGTAATTGTAACGTCAGTTTTGCCCTCTTCTGCTTTGGTGCTTTGGTATATTGGCTCTTTAAGGGTTAACTCACGTTCGTGAGGTTTCACCTCTATACTGTCAGCCCTATCTTTAATGTTTACTTGCAGTTGTTGAGTGGCGATATCTCCATCTTGGTCAGCAACCGAGACGCCAACTTTCACCGACCATTTGCCCCCTTTATGATCCACTGGGTGATTTTGTGTGACAGTGTAGTTTAATTCAGCAACGGTCGATTTCTTCGGCCGGTCATTAAGAGCAACGGTAAGAACCGGCTTTGTGGGGGCATCTTCGGTGTACAGTGAAAGTGTTGAGCCTCTGATGGAAAACAATAACGGTTTACCACTGGCGCTTAGTCCTTTGAGCCCGGGCTGCTCGGCGGTAAAGCCCCAAGTGTCTGGTTTAATCGGGTCAGAATGCGGGGATACTGCTATTTTTCCGTCGGCTGTTACCGGAAATCCCGTTTCTAAAATCTGCACAGACGACTCAGGCTCAATACTCGGTGGTTTGCCATCAAAAATAGTCGCAGTGACTAAGCCGGGCTTGTCGGCTGGTGTGCCATCCATATCGTTGTAGGTAAACGGCAGTTTAATGGTAATATCATTGCCATTCACTGTAATGGAGTCGGTTCCTTTAGTTCCTTCCTGATGGTCAAGTGGCCGTGCCAACTTACCATGTACTCTGATACCCAGATCTTTCTCACCTACCTTAATAGCCTCTAGGTTATAGGTAAGAATCGTCTTTGTTTTACCGCCTTCGTTAACCGAGCCGAGCAGTTTTTTTCCATCGATTGTAAAAACCACTGGCGCACCCTGTGCAGTGACCACACCATTTAGCGCACTGCTAATATCGGTGAATTTAACGCTGGTGGCATCAAGGGCGTCGGAGCCGCTGGTCAGGGTGGTTAGTGGGGTGGAGCTGAAGGCCGGATATGAACCTGCCGCCAAGTCTTTTTCGGTAATTTCTACGCTGAGCGTCTCTCCACCGGCAGGAGGGTCTCCATCCTCAATATTTGCTTTAAAGGTTCCTTTTTGCGTGTTGCCGGAGGTGTCCTCGACCTTGTATTCAAAGCTGACACGAGAGGGTGTTGTACTATCTAGCGAGTCTTTGGCTTTGAAGCTGTAGTTTCCCTTGGAGTCTATTGTCAGTTCGCTGTTTACCATTAGCACCTTTAGCGGGTCGTTGCCAATTTCAAACTCAACCCGTGGTTTTGCGGCTAAGGCTGTGTTGTTGACCAGTGCGGGGTCAACCAACACACTGGCGACTTTTAGCGGACTTAGGCAGGGTCTGACGTTTGCCAGCAGATTGCCAGTCAGTTCATTCCCTTCAGGTACAGTAGCGGAGTCGTCTTTTAATGAGAAATTTCCTTGCCGAACAGAAACAGTGACCGTATGGCTGGCGGAGCTGATGTCAGCATCACTGGCTTTTAATACTACCGGAATAGCGGCGGGATTATCGCCGAAATACTCTAGGTTGGTATACAGAGCCACTTGTAATTTGACGTTTAGGTCTCCTTCATCGGTGGTTTTGGCATCTGTTAGGCTGATGGTAACGACTGGCTTGCCAGAGGTGGTTTTCAGGGTGAAACGTTGATCTTTAGCTTCAGGGTTGAGTGCATCCAGTTGCAATGGTTCGCCAGCGCTGTTTAGGTTCTTCCCTTGTAACGATTGAATGATGGCTGTTTTTGTTGCCTCAATATCAAATTGAAGTTGCTTTATGGTATCGGAGCCTTTTATTACCTTAATGGGTTCCACAAATGTTGCAGGCGCTGATATCGCTTCACAGTCTTGGTTAATATTGATGCCGTCCACGGTAGAAATTGATGGCGGGGTGCCATCCAGTACGTCAAAGGCAATTTTTGCAGAGGCGCTGTCGCCATCGGTGTCGGTGACAGTAAATTTGAAGTCTTCACGAAGTTTCCCGCTGGCTGGGTGCTTTTGATCCGGTTTGGCTGCATAGATCCAGGAACCATTGGGCGTGACAAATAATGTGCCATATTTGCCGTCAAATTTGTGGTAGACCCCGCCCGTTTTGAGTGTTACTTCGTTTTCAGCGCTTAAAGGTGTTCCATTAATAGATGTCAGCTTTCCACCGTCAGCCCCCAAGTTTTCAGGCTGGAACAGTTTACCGTTTTTATTTGAATTTACTTGCTTTCCCTCGATTACTTCAACGGCTTTGTGGTCAGTGAGTATCGGTTTGTCGTCGATAACAGTAATGGGTATTGCGGCTTGGGAGTAGTGGTATTTTTTGTGCGTGTTGGATAAAAGAGCTTTTTGGTAAGGGATGTCAAGATTGATCACGTCATCAGCATGTTTAAGCGGCTGATGCAGTGTTACTGTCGCCTTTTCGCCACCATTATTGGGTAAGTTGACGGTTATTGCCTTCTTGGTATTGTCGTAAATACCTTGAAGTTGCTGGGGTGAATCAAGGCGCCAGCTAAGAGGGAAAGTTTTTCCTCCATCTATTGCGACAACACCCTTTGGCATGCTGCTAATAAGTTCGTTGGTAAAGGTAAGCTTTGTTTCAACACTGGCGATGGGGTCTACGGTGTATGTTATGCCTAAACCGCCTTTTTCATTAATTTCTGTTTGTTTTGGATTACCTATCAATGGCAGGTAGTCCTTAGCGATGTTACAGGCGAGGTCTTCACTCTTTGCTGAAATCTCATAAGCATTAACTGGCGAAAAAGGCATACTTTGTGGGAGTAAACCCCATGCATCATTATTTACTTTGGCAGAATATGTTGCTGAGGAAGCAGGTATACCGCTGTTTAAATCTTGAATGCTTATTTTGACCAGCTGATCATTTTCAATATCCGTTGTGGTGCCTTTGATTTCAAGTTTCGCATTTTTGAAACTGTCAATATCGTTGATCCATAAGCCCGCTTTGGTATCAATGGTTAAATCGAGTGCTGCATTTGCCGTGTTTCCGGCCGTATCGGTGATGTTGGCTTGCAATTGGTATTTACCGTCCGCCAGAGCTTTACTGATTTGCAAGGACCATTGCCCCTTCGGGTCAACGCGGGTGCTGTAGTTTTCACCATCAACCGTCAGGAGAATGGTGCTATTTGGCTCACCGGTGCCTTTTATTTTTGGCTTAGTGTCTTTTGTCAGGTGGTTGGATGGTTGTTCGGCACACTGGCTTTGTGGTGCAAGCTCAAGGGTTACCTCTGTGACCGTATCAAGCGTGAAAGTGGTTTTTGCCGTTGCTTTGTTACCGGCAAAATCGCTGGAATTTGCGGTGAGTTCGACAGGGCCATCGACCAGCCCCTTTTTTTTCAGGTCGGTTATGGTGGCAGACCAGCGGTTACCGCTTGCATCAACGTTAGTATTAACCTGAACTGTATTGCCTGCGCTGTCGGTCAAAGTGAGTATTATGGGGCGGGAGGGTTCAATATCCTTAACAGTACCAGACAACGGCAGCGAGCCTGACTCCTTCAGGTTAACAATGTTGTCTGGGGTGATTGGGGTTTTGATGGTTATAGCAGCAGTGTCGTCAAAGAAAGTATTCTTATTAATGCCTGAATATTTTGTAAATTTGGGCGCCGGTGTGCGTGTAAAGGCGGTAGGAAAGCCTGCTTCTGGTGTAATGGACGGAGTGAATAGTTCTTCGGCTTCGGTGGCAACGAGTGATTCTGACTTCCCTTTATTTTGTCCTGAACGCCGAGAGGCGCGCTGAACCGTTGGAGCCACTCGCAGTTGCGGGGCTGTTATGGGTATTCTTTGCGGGGGCTCAAACGACTGAACCTGCACATCGGCGTTTGTATCCAGCTCAAGTCTGTCGCCAGCCTCGAGAACCTCGCCCTTATATACCAGATGACGCTGGTTGTTTTTGTCTAGCTTCCAAACAATACCGCTAACGTTAGCAACAACGCTGGTATGACTTACCAGAATGATTCTATTCATAACAAGAGTGGCCTTCGGTTAACTTCTATTCCGTGAGCTTGGATAGTAGAGGCCGGCGGAGAATGGTTTGCCCAGAGTGTGCGGTAGGAAATTTTCTGACTCGTTGTTCCATCACCTCGTTACGGGCGCTATTCTCAGACAGCCTGCCAAGTGTGTATTGCAGTAATTGGGCACTGTTATCTGAACAGTGTCATGTATGCGTCTTTTCACTTTTGGTGTTTTTTGATGATGGTCGTTTGGTTTTTGTATTGTTAGAGGGAGCATTTTTTCGATCTATTGTTTCCGGTAACTTTTGCTGTAGAGCATTGAGCAATTCGCCAGAAATATGCAGTAATCGATAATCAGCCTCTAGTCTGTCAGTTTGCGCCCGGTTCAATGCCAGAGCAGCCTGGACTCTTTCATACTCGGCATTAAGCACATCCAGCAATGAACGTTCACCCAATGAAAACTGCTCCCGGTAAGCTTTCACAGTATCAACGCTATATTTCACATATTTTTCTAATTTGGGTAGCTGATGTTTCAACTGCATTTGCGCTTCCCATGCGAGGCTTGCTTCTTCGCGGACTTGCAAAAGGGTCTGTTGATAAACGTCTTTGGACTCATTAAAACGGCTTAAAGAAGCGTGTACCCGGGCATGATCGCCACCACCGTTAAAGAGGTTGAAGCGAACGTGGAACATCAGCGTGTAATCATCATCTCTCCCCTTAATACCGTTAAGGTTGTAATTCCATGAGCGTGCCGCCTCAAAGTAGACATCCGGTTGATATCGCCCTTTGTATGCCGTGTACTCGTGCATGGCTGCGGAGTTATCTTCAAGAGCTGATTTGAGCAGCGGATATTGGCTTACTGATAAACGAATTGTGTCATCTACTGTTTGTGGTATAAGACCTGCCTTGACAGTTGGCTTTTTCAGATTTTCAGCCTCGACACCCGTTAGGTACTTAAAATGTAGGCGGGCTTCGGTAAGGTTATTTTGTGAGGCAATAACATTGGCTTCTGCGTTGGCCAGGCGACCTGAAATTAAGGCGAGGTCTGCTGTGCTTTGAATACCGGACTTGGATCGTTTGAAAATATTATTGGATATATCGCGGTGCAGCTTGAGATTTTCCTGAGCAAGCGTCAGTGCACGCTCAAATTGGAGTACTCCAAGATAAACTCTGGCGACCGCGAGTGCTATTTCTGATGCCGTTGTCATGTAGCGGTACTGTTCAGAAAGGGTAGTTGCTTTTGCTCGCTTTGTGTCGTGTCGGGTAGAGAAACCGGTATAAATTTCTTGCCGAAAAGTAATTGAAGACTCATACCGGTGCAATCTGTCGTTTGTATTAGGGCCACCGGATCGTGTTGTTGGGCTGGAGGTCCATTCGTATCCACTGGCGCCATTCAAGTTAATGCTGGGGTAGAAGCTCGCTTTGGCGATGCCTTCTTCATGGGTGCGGGTATGAATCCGCTGTATGCCCTGACTCAATTTGGGGTTGGTTCTAAGTGTTGCTGCAACCGCCTCTTCGAGTGTTTGTGCCGTGGTCAAAAGGCACGGCATGGATAATATCAGTGACAGTAATCGGGTTTTATAGTTTTTGCTAAACATACGCTTCATACGAAAAACCACATCAGTGTTCTAGAAACCTCACCCGTTTAGCCTTGATTTACATTCAATCTTTCGGGTCGGCATGGTTTTGGTGTAGCTCGGAGGGTTGAATTTAAAATGTATATTGAGGGTCAGAAGGCAGAGTAAATATAGCTTATTTTGGTAGTTCATCAATAAGGCGTTAGCCAGTCTTATCGCCTTGAAATGCAGTCATGTGATTACTTCAAAAGTCTGTTGTCGTGTTTATTTTTTATACATATATTTGCGTTTACTGAACATTTTATTAACTATTTGTACGATTACGAAAAGCAAGAGTTGATTACCTTTGTGCTTTTTTGTAACAATCCGCTGCGAAAACCTTGGTTAGCCTATGGCTAACCAAGAAAATAAACGACAAGGTGTTTTTAAAATACAGACCTGTGTAATGCAGGAGGAAGTAGCTGCTATGAGAAAATCGCTGTTAGGGGAATGTCTTTCCGAGTTCATCGGTACTGGTCTTCTTATCTTCTTTGGGGTGGGGTGTGTCGCTGCGCTGGTGTTGGCGGGGGCTGATTTTGGTCAGTGGGAAATATCAATAGTTTGGGGTCTTGGCGTTGCCATTGCCGTTTATGTTACCGGCGGTGTTTCCGGCGCACACCTGAACCCGGCGGTCACTCTTGCACTGACTGTATTCAAAGGTTTTGAAAAGCAGAAGGTTCTCCCATACATCGTTGCTCAGGTGTTTGGTGCTTTTTGTTCTGCGGCTTTGGTTTATTACCTCTATAGCGGCCTTTTTGCCAATTATGAGCTGAGCAATGATATCGTTCGCGGCTCTGAGGCGAGCCTTGCTACAGCGGGTATTTTCTCAACTTACGCCAACTCCGCCCTGACAAACATGCAGGCGTTTGCTGTTGAGTTTGTTATTACTGCCGTATTGATGGGCGGTATTTTGGCCATCGGAGACGACAATAACGGTCTACCTAATGGTGCGCTTTCAGCGCTGTTGATTGGTGTTTTGATCGCTGTTATTGGTGCATCTTTAGGCCCGCTGACCGGTTTTGCTATGAATCCGGCCCGTGATTTTGGCCCTAAACTGTTTGCATTTTTTGCTGGCTGGGGTGAAGTTGCCCTGACCGGTGCCCGTGCCAACCCTTATTTTTGGGTACCCATTGTTGCTCCTATCTGTGGTGCTATGGCCGGTGCCTGGACTTATATCAATGTCTTGGGTAAACAGGTTGATCCAGCACAGCAGGAAGTCGCTGCGGGTGAAATGAAAAGCGCCTAATCAACCAATGAAAGACAGTAGCTTTAAGTTGTTTGGCATTTACATAATAAAATAAGGAAAGAAAAATGACCGAAAAAAAATACGTTGTTTCCCTTGATCAGGGCACTACCAGTTCACGCGCAATCATTTTTAACCACGACGGTGAAATTGTTGGCACCTCCCAGCGTGAGTTCACTCAATACTACCCTCAGCCTGGCTGGGTTGAGCATGACCCGATGGAAATCTGGGCAACCCAGAGCTCTGTGCTCACTGAAGTGTTGGCAAAAACCAATATTCCCTCCGATGAAGTGGCGGCGCTTGGTATTACGAACCAGCGTGAGACAACCGTCGTTTGGGATAAAAACACCGGGCAGCCGGTTTACAACGCTATTGTATGGCAATGTCGTCGTACGACAGAAATCTGTGAACAATTAAAGCGCGACGGATTAGAAAGCCATGTGCGTGAAACCACCGGCTTAATTCTGGATGCTTACTTCTCTGGCACTAAAATCAAGTGGATTCTTGATAACGTTGAAGGGGCTCGTGAACGCGCCGAAAACGGTGAGCTGTTGTTCGGCACGATTGACACTTGGCTGACCTGGAAGTTGACTAATGGCCGTGCTCACGTCACTGACGTTACTAACGCCTCCAGAACCATGCTGTTTGACATTAACCGCCTGGACTGGGATGACACCATTTTGCAGGCGTTGGGTATTCCTCGCAGCATGTTGCCTGAAGTGAAGTCCAGTTCTGAAGTGTACGGTCAAACCAATATCGGCGGTAAAGGCGGTACTCGAATTCCGGTTGCCGGAATGGCTGGAGACCAGCAGGCCGCCCTGTTTGGGCAGATGTGTCATGAAAAAGGCATGGCTAAAAATACCTACGGTACCGGCTGCTTTTTGCTGATGAATACCGGCGAGCAGCCAGTCAAGTCTGAAAATGGACTGTTGACGACGATTGCCTTCGGTATCGACGGCAAGGTGCTTTACGCGCTGGAAGGTTCTGTGTTCATGGGTGGTGCTTCTGTCCAGTGGCTACGTGATGAGCTTGGCTTAGTACGTGATGCGGCAGATACTGAGTACTTTGCCACCAAAGTAGAAAACACCAACGGTGTTTATGTGGTTCCGGGCTTTGTCGGCCTTGGTGCGCCTTATTGGGACCCTTATGCTCGTGGCGCTATTTTTGGTCTTACCCGTGGTGCCAACCGCAATCACATTGTGCGTGCAACATTGGAGTCCATCGCTTATCAGTCCCGCGATTTGATTGAAGCTATGCAGCAAGATGCTGGTATTGAAATGAAACAGCTTCGTGTTGATGGCGGCGCCGTTGCCAACAACTTCTTGATGCAGTTTCAGTCTGACATTCTCAATAAAGACGTCGTGCGTCCAACAGTCACAGAGTCAACAGCCGCAGGTTCTGCTTATCTGGCCGGTTTGGCGGTTGGTTTTTGGAAAAATCTGGACGAACTCAAAGACAAGGTTGCTGTTGATTACACTTATTGTCCCCAGATGCAGGAAGAGCAACGCAGCGAGCTGTATAAAGGCTGGAAAAAAGCGGTTGAGCGTAGCCTTAGCTGGGAAGATAAGGAGTGAAGTGTGCAATCTAATTTTTGCATACGAGCGGCTAATTAAAGAGCCATTGTTAAACACTGTGAATGGCGCCAAAATTTTTATTTTGGCGCCATTTTTTTATTGCTCGTTTGATTCATGGTGTCAGCGAGTGTGTAAAAAACTCTCTACATAGTTTCAATTGTGGTTAAACCGTGTTGTTTTGATTTTTCATGGCAATGAAATTGCCAATAAGCACTATTATCACGCCCATTAAGCTTACTGTTGTCAAGCGGTAGCCTTCGAATATAGCGGCAATGAGTAGCGCAATGACGGGGTAGATCATATCCACATAGGCTGCCCGACCTGCGCCAATGCGATTAATAAGAGCCACATAGGAGGTGGTGGCTATCAGCGATCCAAACAGCGATAAATACAGCAGCGATAAAACATACGGTTTGCTCCACTCAAAAGATGGCCATTTGCCAAGAGCCAGTGCAAACATTGCTGTAGCAACTGCACAGTAAAGCATTGCGGTCATTACCACTGGCAGCAGAGGCAGTCTGTTGCGTTCATTAATTTCACAGATTAGGCTACCAATAGAGAAAAAAATGCAGGCAGCAAACGATAACAGCAGTCCTCTGGGCAAATCTTTGGTAGCTTCTAGCCTTAACTCAGGAATGAAGATCATAGCAATACCAATTGAACCCAGTACACCACCAAAAACAACCGACAAATGCATCGGATTTCCCAACCAGAAGTAACCAATCAATACATTAAGGTACAGTATGCTGGTACACATCAACGCCGAATGGGCGCTGGTGATGTAATGCTCGCTCAGGTAAATGAGCCAGTAGGATATGCCACAAAAGCATGCCCCCTGTATAAAAATTCGCACATGTTCACTGGGGGAAAACTGTATCGTGATGCGCTTTAACCAACACACCACTTTTAAAATTATTCCGGCCAGAAAAAAGCGATAACTTATCGACCACAGCGGGTCCACCTCACCGAGTTGGAATGTAATGGCGTACCAGCTTGAACCCCAAACAAGAGAGCAAAGGCTGAACAACAGGAAGTTTGGCATGTTGCCTTACCCATAAAGGAAGAACCATTATCTGTATGTTAGACGACATTTGTCTTTATTTTGGGTGAGGCTAGACCGATTAAAATAAATAAACGCTTATTCATTATCAGTCCAAGTCGTTTTTGGTAGTTGATTCTCAACAATTTTAATCTCTGACTCGCAGAAAAGTGTATTTTCTTGTGAGGAAGTATTAAAAACCACTCTTTTAAGTGGGTTCACCATTAGGCTGCTCCCGCGACAAACAACCTTGGTTTTAACCTGATTTCTCGGGCTGGACGTATTTTGCTTCGGTAGTGCTTGAATAAACGACTTTTTTCAATTAATTATTAACAAAAATAAATCATGTGTCGTATTTTAATAGGCAGAACCAAAGTCGTGCAAAACTCTGGCTAACAGGAGGAAGCCTGTGTACAAAGTTTACGGAGACGCGCAGTCCGGCAATTGTTACAAAATCAAGTTGCTGATGAGCCACCTGGGCATTGAGTCTGAATGGGAGCACATTAATATTCTTGGTGGGGGTACGCACACCGATGAGTTTTTGGCTATGAATCCCAACGGTAAGATTCCGGTCATGGCGTTGTCGGATGGAGAGTATCTTTGGGAGTCCAACGCCATTTTGAATTATCTTGCCGACGGTACTGACTATCTTCCCTTAGACAGCCTGATGCGGGCACAAGTTCTCCAATGGCAATTTTTTGAGCAATACAGCCTTGAGAACTATATTTCCACTGCCCGTTACATCGTCAAGACCCTTGGCAGACCGAAAAAGTTCGAAAGCGTGCTGCAAAGTAAAAAAAGTGGCGGCTACAAAGCACTGCAGGTGATAGAAACCCATCTCGAAGGTCGTGACTGGATGGTGGGCGGCGGGATCACCATTGCCGATATCTGCCTTTACGGCTATGTACACATTGCCCCAGAAGGCGGTTACGGCCTGACGGACTTTCCCTTCATTATGGAGTGGCTTAAGCGGGTTCGGGAGCATCCAAGGCATGTAAAGATAGGCTGATGCTGCTATATTCCCCCGACCAGTTTAATGAGCATGAGGTTTACCATGGGGTTTCTTGATCGGGTGCAGGCAGCAATGGAGCACAATAACACTCTGTTATGCGTCGGCCTGGACCCGGCACCGGAGCGTTTCCCGGCGGTTTTTGCCGGGCGGGAGCAGGCCATCTTTGAATTTAATCGGGCCATTATTGATGCCACTGCCGATTTGGTGTGCGCCTATAAGCCTCAGGCCGCCTATTACCACGCTCGTGGCGCTGAAGATCAGTTAGCCCTGACCATTGACTACATTCGCACCCATTACCCCAACATTCCCGTAATTCTCGATTCCAAGCGTGGCGATATTGGGAGCACCGCCAGTCAGTACGCTATTGAGGCGTTTGAGCGTTATCAGGCAGATGCTGTGACGGTAAATCCCTACATGGGCGTTGATACAATAGAGCCATTTTCCCGTTACAAAGATAAAGCCACTGTTGTTTTGTGCCGCACTTCAAACCCCGGTGCCGCAGCCATTCAGAACCTGTCCGTGCAGCAGGCTAGTGGCGAAAACGCCAGACTTTACGAAGTGATTGCCCGCATGTGTTATCAATGGAATGAACACAACAACATTTTGCTGGTGGTCGGTGCCACTAACCCGGCGGAGCTGAAACGAATCCGGGAGATCACCGGCGATATGACCTTTTTGGTGCCGGGTCTTGGCGCTCAGGGAGGCGATGTTGCGGCCACGGTCAGAAATGGGCTTAACAGCGCTGGCAAGGGCATTATCGTTAATTCATCCCGTGGGATTATCTACGCAGGCAATGGTGATGATTTTGCTGAGGCGGCCAGACAAGCCGCCATTGAGCTTAGGGATCAGGTCAATCAGTATCGGTGACTGTTCCTCGCCCTATCGTACCCAAAGGGCATAAATACCCAGAGGGCATAAACACCCAAAGGGCATAAATACCCAAAGAGCATAAAGGCGAGGTCTTACGGCGATTTTGTTGGCATTTATACACCCCAAAGAGCTGCAATCGCTTAAGGGGTCGGCTCAAACTCGGTGCTTGCAACTATCTCTTTGATATTTTGCTCCAGCAGGTACAGGTCGGGAATGGCGGCGGGGATATCCCGTAAAATAATGCGATGCTTTTCCAATGGTCCCTTTTTTTCTGCGGAGTTTCTTATCTCTTCCTGCATCAGGGTCAGGGGCTGCGGGACACCCTGAACCACAATGGCATAAAAGGGCAAATCATAATGTTTGCCGGTGCGATGCATAATGGCAATTCGGTTGGTGGCGGAGAACTCAGCAAAGCGGCCATTATTCAGCCGTTCAAAGGAGGCGAGGGGGATTTTAATGCCTCGCCAGCTGATATCACCGAGCAGCCAATGTGTTTGTGGGTAGTTTGGTTCCGGGCGGCTGTAATTTTGAATTCCTGCAATACACGCTGTTGGGGCCAGTAGTGGTCGCTGTTGCATCGGTATCAGAACCGCTGAAATGGGCTTGTTGCTTCCGGGCATAGGTTCCTCTTTATTTAAGTGCGTCCGGGCGAGCCGCCCGGGGCAGGACTTCGTTAAGAAGCCCGGGCGGTTTCGGCTGCAGTCAGCTTTTCAATCGCTGCGAGTAGCGGCGCTTCCTGGAAAGGTTTGCCAATGTACTCATTAACACCAAGGCTGAAGGCCCGTTTACGGTGTTTTTCACCGGTGCGGGAGGTGATCATGATAATGGGCAGATCTTGCAGTTCCGCAGCATTGCGGACCGCACTGGCCACTTCGAATCCATCCATACGGGGCATTTCGATATCCAGCAGCATGATGTCAGGCTTTTGCTCGGCAAGTTTTGTCATCGCCTCCACACCATCACGGGCAGAGTCAACCTCATAACCCTGACGAGCCAGCAAGCGTTCTGTTACCTTGCGCACGGTTACTGAGTCATCAACAATGAGAACGCGGATGGCTTGGTTGGCTTTGTTATTGTCGTGATCATCCACCGCCGATGGCTTGGAAGTTTGATGTTTATGATATAACGCGGCCGGATCAAGAATAATTACCACGCGGCCATCACCAAGAATGGTGACGCCATTAACACCAGCACCGGGCAATCCGGAGAATTGAGGTCCCAAACATTTGGTGATGATTTCACGACTACCAACAACGGTGTCCACCTGCACTGCAATATTCTCACTGCCACGCTGCACCAGAATCACCGGACACTGATCATCACTGACTTTAGAGCTGCTGCTACCTACCAGTGCGCCCATATAAATCAACTGATATTCGGTGCCGTTTCCGTACACCAGAGGCGCTTGATTTCGATAGCAGTCTGCCAGAATGGTAGACGGCACCATAGCGATACCGTCGATGGTGTGCATTGGCAGTGCATACAAGCTACTGCCCACTTCAACCATCAGAGCGCGGTTGATGGACAGGGTAAAAGGCAGCCGCAGTGAAAAGTGCGTACCCTGACCCGCTTCAGACTTCACCTGCACACTGCCACCAATCTGACGCACGGTGTTGTTAACAACATCCATTCCCACACCGCGACCGGAGATGTGAGTAACATTGTCAGCGGTAGTGAAGCCGGACTTCATAATCAGCTCCAATGCTTCCTGATCGGAGATGATTGCATCCGGGTCAACCATTTTTTGCCGAACCGCTTTGGCTTTGACGGCTTCAATGTTGATACCTCGACCGTCGTCGCTCAACTCGACAACCACGTCGGCACCATCACGGTGGATCGACAGCTGAATTTGCCCGGTCTCTGGCTTACCCACACGCTTTCGTTCTTCAGGTGTGTTCTCAATGCCATGACTCAATGCGTTACGCAGCATGTGCTCTAGTGGAGCCAAAATGCGCTCCAGCATGGTTCTGTCCATCTCACCTTCGGCATTGCTGATGATCAGCTCTACCGGTTTGTGCAACTCATCAGACAGTTGACGGACAATTTTGCGCAATCGGGGAACCAGTCGACTGAACGAGACCATCCGTGCTTTCATCAGCTGTTCCTGCAGCTCAATCTGGGTTCTGGCCTGTTGCTGTAGCAGCGTTTCGGTGTCGCGGGATTTTTCCTGCAGTGCTTCGCGCAGGTCAATAAGATCCGATGCGGATTCATACAAGGCGCGGGAAAGCTGCGAAAGCTCTGAGTACTGATCCATTTCCAGCGGATCAAAGTCCGGGTTACCACCAAGATCGCCTTGGTGGCGTGAGATAATCTGCGTTTGGGTTTCTATATCCAGACGTCGCAACTGTTCACGAACCCGCTGAATGGTTCGGTTCATCTCTTCAAGGGTGCGGCTGGCGTCTGCCGTTTGCTGCTCCAGGCGTGAGCGATCAATACTCGTTTCGCCGGCAAGATTGATCAGAGTCTCTATCAGCTCTGAAGGAATCCGGATCATTTCGCTGGCGGAAAGCGGTGTTGAAACCTCTTCTGGTTGTTCAGGCTCACTCTTTGCGTGAACGGTGGAAACGGGTTCCAGTACAGTCTGTGGAGTTTGAACAACTTCAGGGGGTGTGGGTGTTCTGTTTTTTACAGCCCCACCGAGGTAGTCCGGTAACTCAATGGCTGAGGCGTCTCTTTGATGGTTTTTCCAGGCATTAAGCTCTGCCAGCATGAGCTGGGTGTCTGGCATTGCCTGACCGTTGTTGAGCGCTCGCAGTACTATCTCAATGGTGTCGTGTGTTTTCTGGATCAGCCCCAGCGGCGCCTTTTCAGGTGCACATTTGCCGGTGGTAATAGACTCATAGATGTCTTCCAGAGCATGGCTCAAGCTGCCAAGCGCCTTTAGCTCAGCCATGTTTGCACCCCCTTTGAGGGTGTGCAGATTACGCTGCAGTTCGTGTACAGGTTGCAGGTTGTGGGGGGCTGTTAGCCATGATTCCAGAGCCTCGGCTGAGTCTTCGAGCAACTCGTAGGCTTCTTCAATGAATAGCTCCTGCAACTCCCGATCCGCTTCCTCGATAACGGGTACAAACGGCAGGCTGCTTGCTGGTTGTGTTAGTGTGCGGGTAGACGACAGAATGATTTCTTCTGCTACATCCGGTGTAAACATCAGAGCAGAGTCAGCAAGCTCTTGCTCTAAAATTTCAGTCGCTTCACCCCTTGGTGTGAGGTCAGCCTCATCCAAGTTGGTCGGTTGCTCAGGGAATAATGATTCAAGTGCTTGGCGAAGGGCGCTGAAAACAGCCTGAGGGCGCTCAGGTGTCTGCTGCGACGCCACTTGATTCATCATTTCCACCAGCGCTTCAAAGCCGTCGTTGAATGGCTGTAAGAGCCGCTGAGGCAGTGCGGGCTCGTCTTCGAGATAGTGGCAGACATCCAGCAGTACGCCACACAACTCATACATGGTCTTGAGTCCGACATCATTGGCACTGTTCGCCAGCAGCTTCAGTTCAAATTTGAACTGATCCAGTGAATTACGGTTAATGCCCTCCACCCAAGCTTGCAAATATTCGTTAGCGTCAAGTAGCAGGTTAAGGTCGCTGGCAAGGAATAGTGAAGCCTGTTGACCTTGTGGCTGCCTTGCTGGTTGCTGTTCGCTGTCAATGCTGCTCAGACGTTGTTGGTGCAGCGCCTTTAGCCAGTTAAGGAAGCTGCCCGCTTTCAGGCACAGCGTTTGTGGTGAAGACTGTAGTTGCAGCAGCGCATTTTCAACCAGATCCACACCCTGCTCCAGCATGCTGATGACCTGATTATCCGCAGGTATCTGATGCGCTCGTAACTCCTTAATGGTTTTTTCAATAGCCGCTATCAGCTCCGCCAGCGGCGTAATTTCAGCCATGAAAGCGCTGCCTTTGAGGGTGTGCAAAGCGCGCTGAGTGCTGTCACTGATTTGGATATTGCCGCCCAGTTCGTAGGACTTGGCGATAAAATCTTTGACTACGCCAAGGTGAGCTCTTGCTTCATTGTCAAAAATTTCGAGCAATTGCTGATCGTACAGAGGAGCAGGTTTTGGAGCGACTGCAATGGGCTCCGGGCTTATTTCTGCTGGCTCGGCTATGATCTGTTCAAGAGTTTCCCCGGCATCTTCTGCAACGGTTTCATCGGCTGTGGCTGGGTATCTTTTCGCCGAATCGGTTGCCGTTGCCTCCACTGTGAGTTCGGCCTGTTCAAGAAGTATTTCAGCGGTTGCTGCTTCTTGATCTGTTACCTCCACAATGGTGTCAGCTGGCGTCAGCTCAACGGTTACGTTGTCAACCAGCTCGTCCTGTTGGTTACTGTTTTCAACAGGGTCAACAAGGTTGCCAAAGAGCATGGCAGGCTCTGTTTGCTCTGGCTCTTGCGCCGCAGTTGCGGGTGCTGAAATAGTGTCGATGGTGAAGCTGACATCTTTGGCCAAGGCGTCGGCCTTTTCCATGCTGAGCAACACTTCTGGTGTGAGCTGCTGACTGCCTTGGGCAAAGTCCTGCACTAACTCTGGCAGTTTAATAATGACCTCGCCGAGCAACTTGATCATGGGCTCAGATACAGAAATGCTGCCATCAATCACCTTGTTCAGCATGTTCTCAGCCGACCAGGCCAGCTCGCCAATCACGTTGGCACCAACCATTCGTCCACTGCCTTTTAACGTGTGAAACGCACGACGAATGTTGTCGATGGAGAGGGCATCGCTGTAGTTTCTGCTCAGTAACGGGAAATTTCTTTTGAGTTCTTGCTGAACTTCCGTGGCTTCTTCGACGAAAATATCATGAATTTCGTCGTCTATATTGGAGTCAGTTTCCGCACTGATTTTTATGCTGTCTTCTTCATTGACAGTTTCATCGCCAACCACTGGCAGGCTGGTATCTGGCTTTAGTGCTTCGGCAGTTAGCGGGCTGTCTTCTGAGACGTTGTCGGGTTTATTGGTGTCGCTGGTGGCATAATCTGCGCCTATTTCAATGGCGCCGTCATCCTCTAAAAAAACATCATCGAGTACGAACTCAAGCTCTTCATATGCAGGTTCTTCAGCTGGAGCAACCGTGTCGAGGGCCCTAATTTCCTGTTCATCCAGTGTAAAGTCAATGGTCAGGGCATCGGTGTTTTCGGTTTCGGTGACGACTTCACCTATCTCCGGTTGTTCCGACTCCTGAGTGTCAGCGACGTCGGCCTGCACTTCGCTTTTTGTCGACAGGCTGGCGGTTGTGAACTCTATGGTTTGGTCGTATTGTGGCTGTTTTTCCGGCTCTGGTGTTGTGGTAGCAGCAGGTTTTGAAGTGGTGAACTCAATAACACCTTCTTTCTTTTCTTTCTGCTGTTTAGGCTCTGCTTTTTCTTCATCAGACAACAGCCATTCATTAAAGGGATTTGTCTCCAAGGACTGTGGTTTTGATGATTCTGCGATGAGCTCTTCTGGTTCGGGAGCTTCTGCCTTGGGCGCTTCTTTCTGAAGGGGCTCTGGTGCCATTAGACGCTCAAGTTTATCCAGATTCTCCTGGGTTAGATCAAGAGTTTTCTCAGCACGGGCGGTAGCGCCAGCACTGAGTTGTTCGAGGTAGTATTCAATGCTCGAGAGGGTATCCGCCAAAGTTTCCAGCGCTTGAAGTGAAGGCTTGTGGTTTGTTTTCAACCATTGACTGCTGATGTGTGACGAGCAACGAGCAGTTATTTCTGCCATTTTAGTCAGCGGGATGATGGCCAGACCACCTTGAATTCCGTCCAGCAGAGGGGGAAGTTTGGCTAGAAACTCCTGATTGTGCTCATTGCCGAGATAGTCAACCACCGCTCCTTTAACCAGCTCCAGATTCGCCCGAGCCTCGTGGATCACCGTTTGGTGAATATCATTCATTTGTGCAGAAACAGTCGGCTGACCGGTGATCGAGCGGCTAAAGCCCATGAACTGATTAAGACCCGCTTCGACCTCTAACAGCTGTGCTGCGGCACTGATCAGCGTATCGTTGAACTGTTTCGGGGGGATGTCATTGGCTGCTATTGCCTGAATATTCTGCGACTCTTGCTGCATGATGTTTTGCAGCTTGTTCAGGCCAAGCATGGAGAGCGTATCCGCAATTTGCTTGCAAGTGGGTAGCTGCTCTAGCAGTCGGTCTTTATTGGTTTGTGGGTTTAGCAGGTAAAGATCCAGAGCGTCTTTAACGTTTGACAGCTCTTCTTTGATGGCCTTAACCACCGGTGCTGCGGTGTCAAAGCTGATTAGGTTGGCATCCTGAGGTTCACTTTGAACGGCTTTTTCCAGCGCTTTTTCCAGCGAGTAGCTGCGTTGTATTGAGAGAATCAGCGAACTATCGCTTTTGGCTTTACCAATACGGTACAAAAGTTCCCGCAGCAGTTCTTCTGAAGGTGCCGTATTTAACTGTTTGACATCGTTTCTCGCCAAGTTTTTGAGCTCATTATCCAGTTGGCGAAGAATCTTAATGGCGTGGTTGTCCAAAGCGATGGAGGTTTCTTGCAAACCTTCGGTAAAAGCGGTGCAGGCATCCCACAGTGGGGATATGGGTGAGCCCCAGCAAAGGTTTTGCAGTTTGGCGAATATTTTACTGATAACCGCCAACTGCTGAGCGCGCTGGCTGTCACGTAAAACACCAGCAAGACAGAGCTGATACTTTTGCCGAATTTTCCTCACCAACAGGGCAAAGCCGTTGTTACGCAGCTTGTCCAGTTGATGCTCTGGAATTGGCTCAATGGTGTTCTCAATAGTGGGGGTGAAAAAGTCAATTTCCGTCAGTGCCTGCAGCCCGCGTAACATTCGCATTTCGCTGAGCAGGCCTTTGAGCAGACCCGGCGTGTCTTTGCCGGTTCTGGAAGTGTGCGTGAGGTAACCCGGGATTTGCAGCATGGCCTGAATCAGAACCACCAGCTGTTCACGGGTTTCTTTAACAGAAGCACCTTTTTGACTTTCCAGCAGTAGCAGAATTTCACGGGTGAGCAGTCTTGCGCCCCGTTGCTTCAGCACCTCTAGAGTGCTGTGAATCTGTTGAATTTTTGTACGACAGTTTTCCAGAAGTGCTAAATCGCCGTCTGAATCAGCGTACTGCTCAAGATTCTGGCGGGCATCGGTAAGTGTGCTTTCAATTTCACCGATAACCCAGTCCAGACCAATAAAATCTCGCTGTTCAGTCATACCTGGCTCCTGTTATCGTCTTTGCGCTCACGGTTTTGGCTATTAATTCGCCCATCAAAACCCTGAACGCAGTGCATCATGCTTTTTATCATGTGCTCATCTCTTGCGGAGTCAGTTTGCATAATCACGAATTTTCGGTTTCCGGCAGTTTGAAGCCAGTAACCGATTGACGCATTTCCAGTGCCAGACCCGCCAGATCACCGATGGAGTGAGCCGTTGATTTGGTACCTGAAGAGGTTTGGACCGAAATATCCCGAATCGCCACCATACGCTTGGAAATCTGAGATGCAGACTGAGCCTGATCTTTTGCAGTTTCGGAGATGTTCCGGATCAGGCCGGACAAGTTGTTCGATACCTGTTCAATCTCTTCAAGTGCCACACCGGCGTCCTGTGCAAGACGAGCGCCGTGTACCACTTCAGAGGTGGTTTGCTCCATGGAGATAACCGCTTCGTTGGTGTCGGTCTGGATAGTGGACACCAGTTCTTCGACCTGTTTGGTGGCGGCAGATACACGTTCTGCCAGTCGCTGTACTTCGTCTGCAACCACGGCAAAACCACGCCCGGCTTCACCGGCCATGGAGGCCTGAATCGCTGCGTTCAGAGACAGGATGTTGGTCTGGTCAGCAATTTCGTTGATCAAAGAGATGATGTCTCCGATTTCCTGAGAAGACTCACCCAGACGTTTAAGTCGCTTGGAAGTGTCCTGAATCTGCTCCCGGATAGTGGTCATGCCATCGATGGTGTTTCTTACCACCTGACCACCATTGGCAGCGATTTGTACGGAGCGCTCGGCAACGTCAGCGGAGTCGGAGGCTTCGTTGGATACTTGGTCAATGGATTCTGTCATCTTGTTGACTGACGCTGTGGTGGCACCAATTTCCTGAGCCTGATGGTCAGAGGCTTCTGCCAGCAGACGGGCGGTGGACTGTGTCTCCTGAGCCGCAGTATCTACTTTTACAGCCGTTTGGTTGATGGTGTTAACCAGAGCGCGCAGGTGCTCAATGGAGAAGTTGATGGAGTCAGCAATGGCACCGGTAAAGTCTTCGGTTACGGTGGCTTTTACGGTCAGGTCACCATCTGCGAGGTCTTCCATTTCATTCAGCAGTCGCAGGATGGCTTTTTGGTTCGCAGCGTTTTGTGCTTCGCTTGTTTCGCTTGCTACCTGGATCTCTTTCAGACGACGGTTAGCGTCTTTGATGATGAAGAAGGCGGTCAGCAGAAGGAAGAAGAGTGAAAGCGCACTTGAGACAACAATAATTAATTGCAGGGTTTTCTGCTCTAAGCTTGCTGTTGAAAAGGTTTCTGCCAGCACAGAGGTCTGTTGGAGCAGCTGCTGTGAGTCTGTAAAGATAATATCTGAAGCGGCACGTACCTGAAACAGCTCTGGCGAGGTTTCCAGAATTTCATCCACACTACCGTCGACGTATGAAAACAGGTCTCTAATTTCCAGCAAGCGATCCACCGCCTCGCCATCGTTTACTTTGCTGATACGCATGGCTGGGTTGCCTTCGAGCATGCCATTCAGTATCCGACCAAACAGTTTGGTGTCACGACCAAAGCTGTCTGCTGCCATGATGGAGTCCTCGTCACCTTCAAGCACCCTCGACACGCTGCGAATGATGCGCTCGGCCAGCCAGGGTTGGCGTTGTGCCATGGTGATCAGGTCTGCTGGAGCATTATTTTCCAGGAGAATTTCCACTACCTCATCGTATTCGACCTGCAGTTGTGGAACGGTCTCGCTGAGGGTATTGGCTACGTCGTGCAGAGAGAGCACGGTATCTTTAGCAGCGAGTATGTTGTTGGCTTCTTTTTGCATTTCTGCCCATGCGCCATCCAAAGAGTTAACCTGCTCTTTGATAGGATCGACTGGAGTATGAAGAAAGGGGATAGAGAAGCACTCAAAGTTGTGCAGTACCCTGAAATTCTTTTCAAACAAGGCCGTCGCTTCAGCCAACAAGGGAAAAGCTTCTGCTTTACCAGAGGCGGCTTCCGAGGCGTTTTTAGCAATTTGCTGCGACAGAACCCGTAGTTCACCGGCCTTAGCCGCCGCATCATAGTGGTGTTTTGCTTGATAGTCGTTATAAATAAATGACCCGGTCATTACCGACAGCGACAATACCAGCATGGATATTGACGAAATGGTCGAGCGGTTCGTTTTGCTTCCCTGTCGTTTTTTTGTTGGGTTGCCTTTCATATTTTTCCCCGATATCTGGTTTGGAATCCAAATCCTGTTTTATTAGCTGGCAGCTTTCAAAAAGCGCTCGTTGGTCACGAGGCCTTCAACACTGAATACAACATAGTGCCGTTCTTTCGAATATGAACCCCGGGTAAACGGACGTACACCTTCCGGTACAGAAACGGGTATTTCATTTGAAAGGGTATTGCTGGCAAATTGCAACATGCCCTGAACCTCGTCGACGATCAGGCCAACGGATAGTTCTTTTTTCTCAATAACGAGAATTCGATTGTGCTGACTGGGTTTTTCAGCGCTGTGCTTCGCTCTTTGATTGTCCAGAAATTCACCAAGGTTGATGATAGGAATCAGTTTACCCCGCACGTTTGCAACACCTTTAACCCAATGCTTTACGCACGGTAAGGGCGTGGTTTGTGGCACGGGCAGAATTTCAGAGATGGAGCTGATCTGTACGGTATAGTGCTGACCGTTCAATGTGAAACTCACGCCTTGCCAATGGCCCTCATCTTCCTGAGCTTGTGGTACAGGGGCACTGTAAAGGGAAGCGCTTTGCTCAAGTGCTTCCAAATAATTGAACGGGTGCGGGGAGCTGGTCATTTAACTTCTTCCTTTGTGAGTCCCTTACTTATTTATGTCTGAGTGAAAAACATTCCTTGTCACAAATGGTTGAGAGCACTGAAAAAGCGGTCTCAGGCCGCAACTTCACTCAGAACTTCATTAAGGGTTTCTAACAGGTACTTTTCCTTAATAGGCTTGGTTAAATAGCTCTTAGCTCCCTGACGCATACCCCACACCCGATCGGTTTCCTGATCTTTTGTGGTCACGATAATTACCGGAATATGCCCGGTGCTACTATCTTTAGACAGTTGACGTGTGGCCTGAAAACCGTTCAGGCCGGGCATAACGACATCCATTAATACGGCGTCTGGCTGTTCGTCTTTGCAAAGTGCAACACCATCGGCGCCGTTGTCGGCGGTGAGTACGGTGTGGCCGTGTTTTTCGAGCATGGCGCTCAGTTGGTACAGCTCGGTGGGTGAGTCGTCGATGATTAAAACTTTTGCCATAAATCCCCCAAATTATTGGTGTTTACTTAGTGTTCCAGTCAATACCTTGCCTGGTTGCTGGCTATGGATATTGTTTGTTGCCCAATGATTGTGAATAAGTAATGCAAGCAAGCTTGGTTAAACCGCCAGCGCATAGTCAGGACAATGATCCCGAATGCCTGCAAATAACTCATCGCGGCTAAAGGGCTTGGTTAGATAGTAATCCGAGCCGGCAATGCGGCCTCTGGCGCGGTCAAATAGCCCGTCTTTGCTTGAGAGCATAATCACAGGAATTTGCTTGAACGCGCTGTTGTTCTT
Source organism: Endozoicomonas sp. (assembly GCA_965198415.1). GTDB lineage: Bacteria > Pseudomonadota > Gammaproteobacteria > Pseudomonadales > Endozoicomonadaceae > Endozoicomonas. The sequence continues at coordinate 1,633,475 of CBDAPN010000032.1, read as the reverse complement.
GATTAATGCACAGGTTTGATAGCCGTCAAGACGGGGCATCATTATGTCTATAAAAATGATGTCCGGTACCGATTCGGCAATTTTAGCCAGTGCGTCAAACCCATCGGTGGCGGTCACCACCTGACAACCCGCTTTTTGCAACAATGTTTCAGCGGTGCGTCGGATTGTCTTGCTGTCATCAATGACCATGACCTTGAGGCCAGCTTTGTCACCTTTTTCGTCGTCTGACATAACGTTCCCCTGACGAACTGCGGAAGAATAAAATGGTCTGTTGCCATTTTCTGTCCGATCCGTACTCAACAGCTTAAATCTTTTTCAACCTATATCAGGATCGTATCAATATGCTTTTTTATCATAAGTTGGTTGTCGCTTACCAGAAGTGCTGATAACACAAATAATGTTTTTACTAACTAGCTATAAAGTCTGCATCCTCGGTGGCGATGTATCTCTCATAGTAAATCTCAGTATACAGATACAGGGACACCCATGAATCGCATTCCTTTTCTCACAACTGGCATAATGGCCGGCCTACTTGCATTTAATAGTGGAGCCATTGCCGAACCTCTTGAAGTTGTTATTAGTAAAACACTGATGTCTAACCCTCAGGCAAAAGTTGCCCTCAGTCGCCTAAGGGCTGAGCGGAAATCGATTGATGTAGCCCTTGCCGACTTTTGGCCCACTCTCGATCTTGTCGGGGGGATTGGTGGGCAGTACCGGGATGTACCTGATGACTCGGTTGCTAATGAGCGCAATGAAAAGAGTTTTACCCGTCAGGAGGCCTCTCTCTCCCTGAGGCAAAATCTTTTTGCCGGATTTGAGACGCTCAATAGTTTTAAAGGCGCGAAAAAAAGCACTACCGCAGAACAGTGGCGGTTTTATGCAACATTGGAAGACATCGCCCTGGAGGTGATTAGTGTCTATTTGAAAGTGTTGGAACGTCAGGAGTTAGTCGAACTGGCGCAGGAAAATTTGGAAATTCACAATGAAATTTTTGCGCAAATTGAGCAACGAACTCAGCAAGGTGTAGCGCGCAGTTCGGATTTGATTCAGGTAGAAGGCCGGCGAGCCCGCGCCAGTGCAAATTTGATTAGCGCTCAAAATAATCTGATGGATGCCCGCAGTGAGTTCCGGGCGATGGTTGGGAATAGCCCAAAAGACCTCGAATATCCCGGCTTTTTACACTTGAAATTGCCAGAAGATTTGCAAAACGCGATTAAAAGCGGTTGGCAGGATCATCCGAGGCTTAAAGCTGCAGAATTGGATATTGAGGCGGCAGAGTACAACTATTCTTCGCGCAAAAGCAGTTATCTCCCGACTCTGGATGCGGAGATTGACCAAAGTTGGAAGCACAACGCTGATGGCCAGCTTGGCGATGTCAACGACACCGTAGCCATGGTACGCCTACGTTACAATTTATTCCGCGGTGGCAGGGACATGGCTCAGGTTAAGGAAAGCGCCTACCAAGCTGAAGAAAGCCGCTCGCAAAAAATGAAGATTATGCGGGATATCGAAGAAAGAATGCGAGTTGCCTGGGCGGCACTGCGTTTTACTGGCGAACAGCGGGAGTACTTGTTGCTCCATGAAAACGCCAGCCGGGAAACTGTTGCGGCTTATCGGGAGCAATTTAACATTGGTAAACGCACGCTGCTGGATTTATTAGACGGTGAGAATGAACTGTTTCAATCCAGTAACCGTCTGGTGTCTGCTATCTACCAAGAGTCCAATGCCCGCTACCGGGTGCTGGCCGCTGAAGGGCGCTTGCTGAAAAACGTGGCATTTAGCATTCCGGCCAAATGGCAATTAGATGATTGATTTTTTAAACCCCTCATTATGTTGCGTGAGTTCACCCTGATTAATGCAGTTTTCAGGGTGTTATCTTGCACACCTTGGAACAGCTTTCTTGGCTAAGCGCTACGTCCCATCATATCCCCCACGAACATTTCAGAGTGTTTTGGCGCAAATCGTAATACAATGCCCACTTTTTAGTCTGTGGTTTAATCAGTTCAGCGATGAGAGTCATGTGATGACGTCTTGCTATTGATAAACCTTACGCGGAATGTTGCACATGAGTAGAAGCGATAACGCAATACAGCGTTTTATATTTGAGAATACTGATATTCGTGGTGAGGTCGTCTCCCTTAACTCTAGTTATGTGGATGCCCTTGCGGCCCACGACTACCCGGAAACCGTCAAACGTTTACTCGGTGAACTGATCGCCTCTGCTGTCTTGTTAAGTTCCACCTTGAAGTTTGAAGGACTGCTAACGCTGCAAGCCAGAGGTGAAGGACCGCTAACCCTGTTAATGGTTGAATGTACCGACCGCAAAACTTTTCGTGCAGTGGCGCAGTTTCAAGATGATATTGCCGAAGCCCCGCTCCAGGAGTTGCTGGGTAAAGGCAGCTTGGTGATTACGGTGGACCCGGTGAAAGGCAATCGTTATCAGGGCATTGTACCTCTAGAAAAAGAGACGCTTGCGGCCAGCCTTGAGGATTACTTTGCACAATCTGTTCAGCTGCAAACCCGTATATGGCTGGCTTGTGACGGTGATAGCTGTGGCGGCTTGCTGCTGCAGGCACTACCGGCCAGTGAGCAGACTTCGTCAACGGTGCGCTCTGAGTCATGGAGTCGTGTGACCACTCTGGCCGCAACCGTTCAGGGTGCCGAGCTGCTGGAGTTGGAACATGAAACGCTGTTAATCCGCCTGTTCCACGAAGAGGCTGTGCGAGTTTTTGCCATGGAGCCAGTGCACTTTGCCTGTACCTGCTCGCAAGAGCGCAGCGCTAGAATTATCAGCACTCTGGATCAAAAAGAAATTGCTTCCATCATCGAAGAAGAAGGCCGGGTGGCTATGGATTGCCAGTTCTGTAACCATCGCTATGTGTTTACTGCGGCGGACATTGAGGCAATTTTTAATGAAAAACCGCAAATTCATTAAAGCCTGACGCCTGATATTTTTTTCCATTCCCACGGTCAAAAGCCTAATTGTGCTCTTGACCGCTTCAGCAAACGTTCAATTTTGTGCGTAATTGTTTATTATTGTCCTCTTCAGGCTGGATTTTATTGTCGTTTTATGTGTTCATTTGCATAACTTTGTCGATACCAGTGTTTTTTGGTTCAAAAAATCAAAAAAATTTGATTCGGGACAACACTTTTGCCCGAAGAAAGACTTAATGTATTTCCGTAGCAGACCCTGTGGCTAACATCAGGGCGTTAGGAAGGAATACTTAAGCCTGAACAACGTTACAAATAACAGGCGCAGTATTATTACACTACTTGCCGTCAACATCACAATCTAACAAAACACAATGTCAAGATGAGCGTAATGCCTTAGGAGAGCTTGCATGGCCTTTGTAAACGTGAAGGAAGCTTTGGCTGAAGTTGGAATCAAGGATGTCCTTGATGTGGTCTACAACCCATCCTACGACACCCTGTTTGAGGAAGAGACCCGCCCCGAACTGGAAGGTTTTGAACAAGGTGTCGTTACTGAATCGGGTGCCGTGGCAGTGGATACCGGGATTTTTACCGGACGCTCACCAAAAGATAAATACCTGGTCAAAGACGACACCACCCGCGACACCATCTGGTGGTCAGATCAGGGCAAAAACGACAATACCGCCATCTCTGCAGCGGTCTGGGCTGATCTTAAATCTCTGGTAACCAGTCAACTCTCTGGCAAGCGCCTATTTGTGATTGATGGTTTTTGTGGTGCCAATCCCGAAACTCGCTTGAGTGTGCGCTTTGTAACTGAAGTGGCATGGCAGGCGCACTTTGTGAAGAACATGTTCATTCGTCCGAGTGCTGAAGACCTAGAAAGCTTCAAGCCAGACTTTATCGTTATGAACGGCGCTAAGTGTACCAACCCTAACTGGCAGCAACATGGCCTCAACTCGGAAAACTTTGTGGCATTTAACCTGACCGAGCGCATTCAGATCATTGGTGGCACTTGGTATGGCGGCGAGATGAAAAAAGGTATGTTCGCCATCATGAACTACCTGCTGCCGCTGCGTGGCATTGCCTCTATGCACTGTTCTGCCAACGTTGGCGAAAAGGGCGATACCGCCGTTTTCTTTGGCCTATCTGGTACTGGTAAAACCACCCTGTCGGCAGATCCTAAACGCGCATTGATTGGCGATGACGAGCACGGCTGGGATGACGATGGCGTTTTCAACTTTGAGGGCGGCTGCTACGCCAAAACCATCAACTTAAGAGAAGAAAACGAGCCGGAAATTTTCCGTGCCATTCGCCGTGATGCGCTGCTGGAAAATGTAACGGTTGATGCTCAGGGTAAAATCGATTTTGATGACGGCTCAAAAACCGAAAACACCCGTGTCTCCTACCCCCTTCACCACATTGAGAACATCGTCAAACCGGTGTCCAAAGCGGGTCACGCCAAGAAGGTGATTTTTCTAACCGCTGATGCCTTTGGTGTACTGCCGCCGGTTTCCCGTTTGACGCCAGAGCAGACGAAGTATCACTTTTTGTCAGGCTTTACCGCCAAACTGGCAGGTACCGAACGGGGCATTACCGAGCCCACACCGACCTTCTCTTCGTGCTTTGGGGCAGCCTTTTTGACCCTGCACCCCACCAGATACGCTGAGGAACTGGTGAAAAAGATGGAGGCACACGGAGCTACGGCCTATCTGGTCAACACTGGCTGGAACGGCACTGGCAAGCGCATCTCCATCAAGGCGACTCGGGCAATTATTGATGCCATTCTTGACGGCTCCATCGATAAAGCAGACACCAAACTATTGCCCTACTTTGGCTTGCACGTTCCACAAAGTGTGGCCGGTGTGGAGACCACCATCCTTAATCCGCAAGACACCTATGCCGAGCCGGAGCATTGGGAGAGTAAGGCGAAGGATTTGGCTGATCGCTTTATTACCAACTTCGAGAAATTTACCGACACCGAAGAGGGCAAGGCCTTAGTAGCGGCTGGCCCCTCGCTGAGTTAAGCTCTTCTGTGCACAGCAAAGGGAAGCGTTAGCTTCCCTTTTTTTTGCCGTAATGTGCGCTTTTTCCTTTATGTTGACGGTTTGGTTACATACAAACGATTCAGTTTCGATATAATCCGGTGTTTTCTCTGGTTATTCGAGTGAAATTTTTATGCAGAGTATCTCCCAGCGCATAGCTGAAGAGTTAAGTGTCCGCCCTGAACAGGTTGGCAGCGCTGTACAGCTGCTTGATGATGGCTCCACCGTTCCGTTCATTGCCCGTTATCGAAAAGAGGTAACCGGCGGACTGGACGATACTCAACTGCGCACACTGGAAGAGCGTCTGCGCTATCTGCGGGAGCTGGAAGAGCGTCGTGAAACCATCTTAAAGAGCATTACCGAGCAGGATAAACTAACGCCAGAACTGGAAAAGGATATCCGCAGTGCGGATACCAAAACCCGCCTTGAAGATTTATACCTGCCCTACAAACCTAAGCGTCGCAACAAAGCTCAGATCGCCCGCGAGGCGGGTCTGGAGCCTTTGGCGGATATGCTCTTCAATACGCCAGAAAAAGACCCACAAGCCGAAGCTACAGCCTTTGTGGATGCCGATAAAAACGTTGCCGATGAAAAAGCAGCACTTGAAGGCGCCCGTTACATTTTGATGGAGCGCTTCAGTGAAGATGCACAACTGATAGGCCAGCTGCGCGAATTGCTCTGGAATGAAGGAATTTTGAGCAGCCGTGGCGTGGAAGGAAAAGAACAAGAAGGAGCAAAATTCAGCGACTACTTTGAGCACGACGAACCACTTAAAAGCGTTCCTTCGCATCGGGCTCTGGCCATTTTTCGCGGTCGCAACGAAGGCGTTTTACAGGCCGACATCCGCCTTGAGAATGAACCGGAAGACCGTCGTGCAACCCACCCCTGCGAAAAACTGGTGGCGGATTACTGGAAAGTTGAAGACCATGGTCGTCCCGCCGATGGCTGGCTGAAAGATGCTGTCCGCTGGACTTGGCGGGTCAAGCTGCTGTCGCAGCTGGAAACCGAGCTGATGACCCGCATTCGGGAAAACTCCGAAGACGAAGCCATCAAAGTATTTGCCAAAAATCTCAAAGACTTGCTATTGGCTGCACCAGCCGGCCTCAGGCCAACTTTGGGGCTGGACCCCGGGTTGAGAACCGGCGTAAAAGTGGCCGTAGTGGACGGCACAGGCAAACTGGTTGAACACACGACCATTTACCCACACGCACCGCAGAAAAAATGGAAAGAAGCCCTCGGCACGCTGGCGACCCTCTGCTTAACCCATCAAGTTGAACTGGTGAGTATCGGTAACGGAACCGCTTCCCGTGAAACCGACCGCCTTGCTGCTGAGCTGATGCGCAGTTATCCCAAGCTGGGTTTGACGAAAATTGTCGTCAGTGAGGCCGGGGCATCGGTTTACTCGGCCTCGGCACTTGCGGCTCGGGAGTTTCCCGATCTGGATGTATCCATCCGTGGGGCAGTATCCATCGCACGTCGTTTACAAGACCCGCTGGCAGAGCTGGTGAAAATTGAGCCAAAATCCATCGGCGTGGGGCAATATCAGCACGATGTCAGTCAGGTCAATTTGTCCCGTTCCCTTGAAGCCGTGGTTGAAGACTGTGTAAACGCCGTTGGCGTTGACCTGAACACCGCTTCTAGCGCTTTGTTGGCACGGGTTTCTGGCCTGAATCGCACCCTCGCTGACAATATTGTCGCTTATCGTGATGAGCACGGCGCTTTCGCCAGTCGGCAGGAGTTGCAAAAGGTCACACGTTTTGGCGCCAAAACCTTTGAACAGGCGGCGGGCTTTTTGCGGGTGATGAATGGCGAGAACCCGCTAGATAGCTCCGCCGTTCACCCAGAGGCGTACCCTGTGGTGGAAAAAATTGCCACGCAATCAGCGCGCGATGTACGAGCACTGATTGGCGACTCGGCCTTTCTTAAAAGTCTTAACGCCGCAGACTTTACCGATGCAACCTTTGGCCTGCCCACGGTCACCGATATCATCAGTGAGCTTGATAAACCCGGCCGTGATCCCCGCCCGGATTTCAAGGCTGCAGAGTTTAAAGAGGGCATCGAAGACATTCGTGACCTCAAGCTGAACATGGAGCTCGAAGGCGTTGTCACTAACGTCACCAACTTCGGTGCGTTTGTGGATGTTGGTGTACATCAAGATGGTCTGGTGCATATCTCGGCGCTGTCCGAGCGCTTTGTGAAAGACCCGGCAGAAGTGGTGAAGGCCGGGGATATCGTTAAGGTCAAAGTCATGGAAGTTGACGTGGCTCGCAAGCGAATCGGTCTTTCTATGCGAATGTCCGACAAGGCAGAAGAGCGTGCCGAGGTTCGTCAGCAGGCGCGTGCAGAAAAACCGGCCAGTCGTGGCAAGCCACAAACAGCTAATAAGCCTGGTAATCGTGGCAGAAAAAAAGAATCTGCCGGAACGTTTGCGGATCTGTTTGCCAACGCCAAGCAGTTGCGTAAGTAAAACCGTTGCCAGCTGGTAGTAGTCCTTAAAGTCGGGCGCAAGCCGGGCTTTTTAGGGCGATTTAGCCATTTTAGGCTGCTATCATAGATTATTTCGTGTACTTGGCTGCTAAGCCTAGTGCTATTTTAAAGGCTGACCATGACTTGGCCTCCAAGGAGGCTTTAGCATAGGCGGACGGTTTCAGGTGGTAAATGTTGTTTTTTAAAAAAACGGATTTTGTATTTGCTGCCAGCTTTCTGCCAACCGTTATTGCACAAGCGACTTGTACAATAACGGTTAAAAGGGTCTGGTTATGCCGTTACGGTCTTTTGTGCAAACAGCTGTTTGTTATCCCCGTATTGAAACGGAATTGAGACCTATATCTTATTAAATTTTGGATTTATACCTTGGCTACTGAGTATCAGAACTATCTGGAGCTTTTCCAGCCCAGTGTCAACCATTCAGTCCTCCGTGGTATCTGCCATGGGATTGAACGTGAAGGTCTCAGAATTACAACCGATGCCCGCCTTTCCCTGAAACCTCATCCAGAAAAACTGGGGCGAGCACTTACCCACCCTTACATCACTACCGACTATTCGGAAGCGCTGCTTGAGTTTATAACACCGGTGCACTGTCGTATTGATGATACGCTCTCTTTTCTTAGCGAGCTGCATCAGTACACCTGTCGTTCCATGCCCGACGAAATGCTCTGGGCAGGCAGTATGCCGCCGCTGCTTGAGGGCGATGAGAGCATTCCCATTGCCCAATATGGCAACTCTAATATTGGGCAGATGAAAAGCATATACCGCAAAGGACTGTTGTATCGCTACGGTAAGCCAATGCAGGCCATTGCTGGAATTCATTATAATTTTTCGCTGCCAGAGCAATACTGGAGGCTTTTGCAACAGCATAGCGGTGCTGGCGAGATTGCACTGCAAGATTTCTGCTCGGCGGGTTATTTTTCACTGATTCGAAACTTCCTGCGCTACTCATGGCTGTTGATGTATCTGTTTGGTGCGTCACCGGCAGTGAGTAAAAGTTTTTTTGCCGACGGTGGTGCACAGTCTGGCCTGCAGGCATTCGATAAAGACACACTGTATATGCCCTTTGCGACCTCATTGCGTATGAGTGATATGGGCTATAGTAATCACGCTCAGTCGTCTTTGAATATTTGTTATAACTCATTGGGTGAGTACGTTGACAGTCTGTCTAAAGCCATCCGCACGCCCTACCCTGCTTATGAAGCCATTGGGTTGAAAAAGGAGGGGGCCTACCTGCAGCTAAACACCAACCTTTTGCAGATTGAAAACGAGTACTACAGCAACATCCGTCCAAAGCGTACCGCCCGCTCCGGCGAAAAGCCCGTGACGGCTTTACGCAATGAGGGAGTGGAATACATTGAAGTCCGCTGTCTGGATATTAACCCTTTTGAACCACTTGGCTTAAACGCACAGGACGCGCATTTTCTTGATACGTTTTTGCTCTATTGTGCGCTGCAAGACAGCAAGCCTGTTCTTGCTGATGAGTGCATTGAGGTGGGTGAAAATTTCAAAACAGCGGTTTTGGAAGGCCGTCGTCCGGGCGTTCAACTGACCAACAAAGGGCAGCCTATCGCACTGCAAACATGGGGTGAGAAGCTGCTCGCAGAGATGGAGCCCGTTGCTGAAATACTGGACCGTGCAATGAGCTCAACGGAGTTTTCAAACAGCCTCAAAGCACAACGGCATAAACTCAGCGATGTCTCTTTGACACCTTCTGCCAGAGTGCTGCAGGCCCTTGAAGCAGAGGGCGCAAGTTACGTTGAGTTGATGATGTCGTTATCTAAAAAGCACACTCTGGAGTTCTCGAAAAATCATCTCAGCGCGAAAAGAGCATCTTATTTTGCACAAATTGCTCAGCGCTCTATTGTGGATCAGAAGGTTAGAGAGTGCGGCGACAAACAGGGGTTTGATGAATTTCTGCGCGACTACATGGCAGCAGATTAACCTCTATTGGCACTGTTACCAGTTTTAACTTGTACAGTGCCATGCTCAAAATGGCGCAATTTTTTCAGTTCGCAATAGAATATATTTCTATCTCTCTTTGGGCGCGCGGCGTCTAAGGGTGCTTTTTATGGGAATTGTCGTGTGTTTTTTGCTGTTTATTTGAGTCTGATAGACGCAGAAACCAGCAATCAAAATAATAATTTATAATTAGTAACATCTTTTTTAGTTTAAAAAATTTTCAAGCAGCCGAAGAACCATCCTGAAGGCATTGAATTTATGTTGTTCTTGCAAAACTTGCATTTTAAATTTGATTGTGGTCAGGAAAATAAACGCTTGCCGCCAAAAATTCGCTGTCATAACCTAACACTCATGATCTTCGGCAGAGGCGCTCATGTGGTCCCATTCACGCAGAAGAGATTTAACTGTTTAAAGAGGAACTGTCTACCATGCTGGAGGGTTGCCAAACGGCTAAAGAACGCTGGGGAGGCGTTTCAGAAATTATTGATCGCTGGCTTAATGAGCGGCAGGAGCTAATCGTCTTGTATTGCTCCATTAATGGAATGGATCAATTTGATGATGACAAGCGTCCGGTGGCAAGTAAATTGAAAGAGTTGTGTCAGATTTTAGTAGACTATGCCTCTGCCGGTCACTTTGAAGTCTATGAACAGCTGATTCGAGAAGCAAGTGAGTTCAATGACAGCTGTATCGAATTAGCTGAGACACTACTTTTGAGGCTGGAGGCCAATACTGAAAAGTTTTTGAAGTTTAACGATCACGGTGAGTCACTCAGCTCCATTCAGAGATTACAGGAAGCGGTGTCGGAGTTAGGCGAGACGTTGGAAGAGCGCTTCAGCCTGGAGGATAAAATGATAGAAATCCTGCATGAGTCTCATCGAAGCTCTCTGGTTGGCCAGAGCGCCTGAACATAGAACCTCCCGCATCGTCTCCAAAACACTCCAGAACTCGTTGCCACGGCCACCGTGGCAACGAAGTTTTTACAATTTCTACAGCGCACTGCCCACTAGCTACTCTTTTTCACACCAATCAGTTCCACTTTGAACACAATTGCTTCGTTGGGTGCAATTACTCCCGGAATGCCATGGGAGCCATAGGCCTTGGTGGGGGGAATAAACAGCTCCCATGTGGAGCCCTCCGGCATTAGCTGAATGCCTTCAGTCCAGCCAGTAATCACTCGGTTAAGCTGAAAACTCCCAGGCTCATCTTGGGGGTAGGAGCTTTCGAACACGGTTCCATCCATCCGTCGGCCTTCATAGTGGACGGTTACGTGATCACTGACCGATGGCTTTATTCCGCTACCTTTGTTAAGAACTCGATACTGAAGACCACTTTCCAGAACGACGACACCGGGCTTTTTGCTGTTTTCATCAAGAAAAGCTTGGCTTTTGAGCATGTTTTCCTGCGCTGACGCTTGCAGCACAGCCTGCTTTTTGTTTTCACGGTTTATCTGCGCCTGCTTTTTAAAATTGGTTATTTCTTCCGAGGACAAGAGTAAGCCCTGGTCGGCCAGCTGATCCTGAATTCCCTGAATGACTGAGTCGATATTAACGCCTTCATAACGATTCAGTTGCTCTGCCACTAACACGCCCAAGCTATAACTCAACTTATCGTTGTCTGACTCAAGGGCTGCAAATGAACATACTGAGTAAGACAATAAGGTCATGCTGACCAGCGCTTTCAATTTCATACAGAAGCTCTCTTCAATATTGTGACTAAGAGGTTGTTCAAGAGTAGAATGCTCTACTGTGGAGCAGCAAACTGACCTGAAAATTCCGGTCATGCTCTGCTCAACATACTGCTGCCTATGATTTAGTAAACGGTTAGTATTATCAACCCGGTTTTAGTCAAGAACAGCAAAAAAGACTGCATATAAGGTTTTTTTAATCCTAATGGAAAAGTTAAACGTCAACGGATTTTTATTATCTGAGAATAAATAGTGGAAAATAATAAAAAAAAGTTGCAATTAAACTAAAAAAAAATTTGCAGATGACGAATAAGCACACTATGTTGGAATAAAAACTAGATATAAATTATTTGGTTTTTATTGCGAAGTACTAACTACTAGTAGATTGGTTTAATAAAAAGAGGGATGACCTAATGCCTGCAACAAGGAAGACTGCAGTCAAAAAAACCGCTAAGAAAGCACCCGTGAAAAAAACTGTTAAAAAAACGACTGCCAAAAAAGCCGTAAAATCAGTCGACAGGGTGACTAAGTGGGAAAAAGAAGTCCAAGCGCTTAAGAAGAAGTTAGAAAAAGCGAAAGAGTCGCTGAAAAAAGCGAAGGAAAGCGCAAAGAAATCTGCCGCTAAAAAATCAGCAGCCAAAAAAACCACTGCCAAGAAAAAGGTAGTAGCTAAAAAGGCAACTACGGCTAAGAAAGCTACTGTCAAGAAGACGGCAGTTAAAAAAACGGTAGCGAAAAGCAAAAAAACGAGTGCAGCAAAAAAAGCAGTTACAAAAAAGGTGGCTGCAAAAACCAAAAAGGCCGCTCCTAAAAAAGCAGCTGTTAAAAAAACTACGGTTAAAAAAGCGGCAACTAAAAAAGCGCCGGTAAAAAAAGCGGTGGTTAAAAAGAAAGCTCCGGGAAAAAAAGCAGCACCTAAAAAAGCTGTTGCCAAGAAAAAGGCGGCTGTTGTTAAGAAACCCACCACCAAAAAGAAGTAAGTTAACTCGTTGTCTGATACCCAAAAGGGGGGAATGCAAATTCCCCCCTTATTATTTTTAGCCCTGCCCCGCCAAAGATATTCGATTTCAACCGGCTAGCTACCTATAATGCCGCCATGATTACACTGAACTCAATTAGCCTTTTAAGGGCTGGTAAACTCCTGTTGGAAAATGCCTCCGCCACCATTCACAGTGGTCAGCACATTGGTCTTGTGGGCGCCAACGGATGCGGAAAATCAAGCTTACTGGCGTTACTGACCGGCGATTTACAGCCTGATAAAGGCGAGCTTGCCTTTGACAAGGGGCGCGGCTTGGCGCATATGGCGCAGGAGATTGATGCCCTTGAGCGCAACGCCGTGGACTATGTGCTGGATGGCGATACTGAGCTGCGCCGAATTGAGAAGGCCATTACCGATGCTGAAAACTCAGAGAAGCACGAAAAACTGGCAGACCTACACGAACAGCTGCTCAGAGCCGACGGCTACACTGCTCGCTCCCGGGCGGAGCAACTGCTGCACGGGCTGGGTTTTAATCATGAGGTGCTGAAAAAGAGTGTCCGTGACTTTTCTGGCGGCTGGCGGATGCGTCTGAATCTGGCGAAAACGCTGATGTGCCCATCGGACATCATGTTGCTGGACGAGCCCACTAACCACCTGGATCTGGATGCCATTGTCTGGCTGGAAAACTTTTTACAGCGCTATCCGGGCACATTACTGGTGATCTCTCATGATCGTGACTTTCTTGATGCTATTACCGATCACACGCTCCACATTGAACACCAAACACTGTTTCAATATCGCGGCAATTACTCGGCATTTGAACGACTGCGTGCGCAAAGGCTGCAACAGCAGCAGGCAACCTTCGAGAAACAACAAAAACTGCGGGCGCATATGGAGCAGTTTGTCGAGCGTTTCCGCGCCAAGGCAACCAAGGCTAAACAAGCCCAAAGTCGTTTGAAGGCGCTGGCACGGCTTGAAGACATTTCTGCTGCACACATTGACTCGCCTTTCTCATTTACTTTTCCACAGGCTGAGAAAATGTCCTCGCCGCTACTGGCTCTGAATAAGGCTGAGCTGGGGTATGATAATACCTCACTGTTGCGACTCAATTTCAGCATCCAGCCCGGTAGTCGTATCGGTTTACTGGGTGCCAATGGTGCCGGTAAATCAACGTTGATTAGAACCCTTGCGGGGGAATTGCCTTTGGTTGCCGGTGAAATGCATCAGGGTGAGCATTTGAGTATCGGCTATTTCGCCCAGCACCAGCTGGAAAGCCTGGATTTCAACGCCAGCCCGTTGCTGCATTTGCAAAGGTTATCCCCTGACGCCAGAGAACAAGAGCTGCGAAACTTCCTCGGTGGTTTTGGTTTTTATGGAGATAAAGCGCTGGAGAGCATCCAAGGGTTTTCCGGTGGTGAAAAAGCAAGATTGGCGTTGGCGATTATTGGCTGGCAAAAACCCAACTTGTTGCTGCTTGATGAGCCGACCAACCACCTTGATCTGGACATGCGTTTGGCGTTGACCATGGCCTTACAAACATTTGAAGGTGCGGTGATTCTGGTCTCCCATGATCGTAACCTGATTCGCAGTACCACCGACGCACTTTATCTGGTGCATGGCGGGCATGTCGAAGAGTACGGCGGCGACCTCGATGAATACAGCCAGTGGCTGGTAAAGCTGCGTGCCAAAGAGCGCAATGAACTGCGCGATGCTAAAAACGAAGCGAAAGGAGAGAGCCAGCAAAAAAAAGAGACGCGACGGCTAGAGGCAGAGAAACGTAAGGCGTTAAAACCACTCAAGCAAAAAGCCGAAAAGCTGGAGAGGCAGCTGGAGACGCTGCAATCCTCATTGATTGAAGTGGAGGAGGCGTTGTCAGTCCCGGCAATTTATGAAGACGCAGCAAAAGAGCAGCTAAAAGATCATCTGGCTACACAAGCCGCCATTAAGCAACAGATTTCTGAAGTTGAAGAGTCCTGGATGGAAGCTCTGGAGGCGCTTGAAAGTGCTGAAGCCGGCTGAACAGGACAGCGAACTGTCAAAAAGTAATTAAAGTGGGGCGTTAACGCCCCCCTTCATCATGCGACTTCCGTTTCTTTGCTCTCTTCTTCTTCAACGACAATGTCCAGCTTACTCAAAAGAGAGGAAACGCGCTCACCCCATGCACTGAGCTCCTGTTTCAACTGTATATTCTCCTCTTCCAGGCGTGTATTAGCAGACCGGAGGTCTTCTACTTCCATTCTGGACAGTTCCAGTTTATCAATCAGATTTTGCAGGCGTGATTCAAGTTGGCCCAAAGATTCAATAGACATAGCGACAGTTGCACCAAGAGGTCTGTAAGTAGTGATTAATAGTTTGCACTATTGCGGAAAAATACGATAGCACGTTTTTGTTGACAGGGTTCACAAAAGAGTTTCATGCCATCGAAAAACTTATGCAAAGCCTGACTATAATGAAATTAACCAAACGAATCGTGTCATACACTTGTGTCAATACGATGCCTATGACAACAGAGTAATCTGTGGTTTTGCGGGTTCTTCCCAATGATACTTCATTGCAGAAAAGCCTTTCTTTGGCAGCAAAGTACCCAGAGGCAAGTTGTCTCGGGAGTTTCATATGAGTGAGAGTGCTCAGCCCTGTGCCAGAATTATTTCAGAGTTGAACGTTGAAGACGAGGCAATCCGGGCCTTTTATACATCTCTGGTCAATAACCAGAGCGTTGATGAGTATATTCATAAACGACACCTTTATTTTTGCTCACGACAGATAGAAGGTTGTTTTTTGAGCCATGTTCTGGCGCTAACAGAACTTGCGCTTGAGTCACCTGTCGTTAAGCGTTAGCAATTACACCTTGTGGGATCAGCTGACAAGCCAAGGTAAAGCAGATAAACTGCTTTTCGCCCCCTCTGCCTAACCTTAAAAGAGGGGGGAGGTGAAAAATATATAAGTCAAAACGCTGTCAATAAGCAGCTTTAACTCTGCAGAAGTTTCGCAACTAAAGTATGCGTCAAGGCCTATCTAAATACTGTTTTCATGATAAATAACGTGGATGAAAAGTACGACGGGAATTTTATGCCAGAAGTAATGCCTGCTGGTTCGGTTGGTCTTGTCAAGCCAAGAGTTATCGAGTTCGATCAACCGCTGATGCTGAATTGTGGCGCACAATTAGATACCTTCGAGCTGGTGATTGAAACCTACGGTGAGTTGAATCCGGCACGCTCGAATGCAGTGCTCATCTGCCACGCCCTCAGTGGACATCATCACGCCGCAGGTTATCACCATAAAGCAGATCAAAAACCCGGCTGGTGGGACAATTTTATTGGCCCGGGTAAGCCTATTGATACCAATCGCTTTTACGTGGTTGCCCTTAACAATCTTGGGGGGTGTCATGGCAGCAGTGGGCCCACTACCTTAAACCCGAAAACCGGCAAACTTTACGGCCCCGACTTTCCGGTGGTGACGGTAGCGGATTGGGTAAACAGTCAGCTGATGCTGATGAACGCTCTGGGGATTGAGCAGTGGGCAGCCGTTATTGGGGGAAGTCTTGGTGGAATGCAGGCGCTGCAGTGGAGCATTGCTTACCCCAACAAACTGCGTCACGCCGTGATCATTGCCTCTGCAGCGCGTTTGTCGGCGCAGAATATTGCGTTTAACGAAGTTGCCCGTCAAGCCATCATGACCGACGAGCAGTTTTTTGATGGGCATTACCTTGAAAACAACAGCATACCCCGTAACGGTCTTGGTCTGGCGCGCATGGTGGGGCATATCACCTATCTGTCCGATGATGCCATGGGTTCCAAGTTTGGCCGCGAGCTGAAAAACGACTGTCTCAGTTACGACTACAACGTGGAGTTTCAGATTGAAAGCTATCTTCGCTATCAGGGGGAGACGTTTTCCGGGCAATTTGACGCCAATACCTACCTGCTGATGACCCGCGCTCTGGATTATTTTGACCCCGCCAGCGAGCACGGCCACTGTTTGGCAACAGCGTTGCAGCATGTGACGGCGAAATTTTTTCTGGCATCGTTTTCGACGGATTGGCGGTTTGCTCCGGAACGCTCCCGGGAAATAGTGGATGCACTGATGAGTGTTGATAAAGACGTAACCTATCTTGAAGTAGACGCGCCGCAGGGGCACGATGCTTTTTTGATGGATATTCCCCGCTATGCGCGAGGCTTGGCGGCCTACTTAAACCGGGTCGCAGAGGAGTGCGTATGATTAGGGACGATTGTCGAATCATCACCGATTGGGTGTCGCCGGGCAGCCGTATACTTGATCTGGCCTGTGGTGATGGGCAGCTGTTGTATGAATTGCAGCTGAAAAAGAGGGTCAGCGGTTATGGGTTGGAAATTAATGCCCAGAATATCGAAGCCTGCATCGAAAAAGGCGTAAACGTCGTTGAACAGAACTTGAACCGGGGGTTGAGTAACTTTAACGACAACAGTTTCGATACCGTCATCATGACACAGGCTCTGCAGGCGATGAAGTTTCCCCATCTGGTGTTGGAAGAGATGCTGCGGGTCGGGCGGGAGTGTATAGTCACATTTCCAAATTTTGGGCATTGGCGCTGTCGTCTTTATCTGGCCATAAATGGCCGTATGCCAGTCTCCAAGTTTATGCCGTACACCTGGTATGACACACCAAATATCCACTTTTGCACCTTTCATGATTTTGAGGCGCTGTGCCGGGAGAAAAGCTACCAAGTGTTAAGTCGAATGGTGGTGGATCAATCCTACAATAGTACTTTTGCCAATCGTCTATGGCCAAACCTGATGGGTGAAGTGGCTATTTATCATCTAACCAGAGCAAATAAAGGGAGGGCGCAGTAATGAGCTGGGTTGGTCTCAAGGTAACGCTCAAACCAATGCCCCGAATCAGGCAGAGCGTAGCGTGGTGCTTGGCCTGCATGCTATTACTGGCTTGTCCGGTGATGGCGAAAAAAGCGATTCCCGAAGCTCGGGTGTTTGATAAAGGTCCTGTACAGGTGGGGCAATATCAAATTCACTACAGCGCTTTTAATAGTACATTTATTCCACCCGCCGTTGCCGAGCAATACAATCTTCGCCGGGGGGAGCGTTATGGTGTCGTCAATATTGCCATACGTGATCTCACGTCAGGCTCACCAGGCAAAGCCACCACCGCCAAGGTTTCTGGCCATGTAAAAAACCTGCTGGCGCAAAAAAACGAACTGAAATTTGCAGAAGTGCAAGAAGGTGATTCGATTTATTATTTGGCAGGCTTTACGTTTTCCGATGAAGAGCTGCTAAAATTCGCTGTTGATGTTACGCCACTGGGCAGCTCTTTGAGTGAAACACTCAATTTTGAGCAGATGTTTTATAAGTAGGCGTTTTCCAGCGATTATTCACTAAGGTATTCATCTGAAAATACTATGAATGAGCACATTCGTCAGATCGTGCTTGCCAGCGGCAACAAAGGCAAGCTTGCTGAATTGCAGCAGATGCTAACGCCTCTGCAGTTTGGCATAACACCGCAAAGCGAATTCGGTATCGGCAAGCAACTGCCTGAAGCAGAAGAAACCGGCCTGACCTTTATCGAAAACGCCATCATCAAAGCTCGATACGCTGCAAAAATATCGGGTCTGTCGGCTATTGCTGACGACTCCGGGCTGGAAGTCGATTATCTAGGCGGTGAGCCGGGTATCTACTCTGCCCGTTACGCCGGGCCGTCTGCTTCTGATGCGGATAACAACCAAAAGCTCCTGAGTCGGCTCTATGGCGTAAAACCCGCTGAAAGAACGGCGAGATTTCACTGTGTTCTGGTCTTCTTACGCCATGAGCATGACCCCACGCCGGTCATTGCCCATGGGCAGTGGGAGGGTTACATCATCGAAGAGGTGCTGGGTAATCACGGGTTTGGTTACGATCCTCTGTTCATGGTGCCTGCAGAACACTGTACCGCAGCACAACTGCCCAAAGAGTTAAAAAATCGATTAAGCCATCGGGCTCAGGCTTTGCAACAACTGATTGCCCGTTTAAAGGAGATCAAACACTGAAGCAACCGCTTCTGTGCGCTGAACATGCTGAAACTTCCCCCGTTAAGTCTTTACATTCACGTACCCTGGTGTGTGAAAAAGTGCCCTTATTGCGATTTTAACTCCCACCGGCTCACGGGAGACATACCTGAAGACGCTTACGTAACTGCATTGCTGCACGACTTTGAGAGTGAGCTTGCCAACCTACAGGGGCGAGCCATTAACTCCATATTTATTGGCGGCGGCACCCCCAGTCTGTTGTCTGCGAGAGCCTACCGGGCGCTGTTTGATGGGCTTAAATCGTTGGCAAGCGTGACTGATGACGTTGAAATTACCATGGAGGCAAACCCCGGCACCTATGAGCATGAGCGTTTTCAGGCCTATCGCGATGCCGGAGTGAATCGCCTCTCTGTGGGAGTGCAGAGTTTTCAGGACGACAAACTGGCCGCCCTTGGGCGAATCCATTGCGGCGATGAAGCGCGTCAGGCGATTGCCGCCAGTGGCTTTGAAAACATTAACATCGACTTAATGCACGGACTGCCAGGGCAAACCCCGCAAGATGCTTTGTATGATCTGCAACAGGCCATTGATCTGCAGCCGGCGCACATATCCTGGTATCAGTTAACCATTGAACCGAATACGGTGTTCTATACAAAAACACCGACACTACCACCGGACGAAACACTGTGGGGTATTCAGGAGTCGGGGCAGGCGCTATTGGCAGAGGCCGGTTTTACACAATATGAAATATCTGCCTACAGCCAGCCCGGCAGGCGCTCACGGCACAATCTGAACTACTGGAATTTTGGCGATTACATTGGTATCGGTGCCGGAGCCCATGGCAAACTCACCGACCTGTCAACGGGGCAGATCTTTCGCAACTGGAAAACCCGCATGCCCGCGGACTACCTGGCTGCTGATCACTTTTCTGCGGTAGAAGGCTCCTTAGTGCATGGTTTTGAAGCCGGTCGGCGCTTGCTTGAACCGGATGAGCTGCCTATTGAGTTTATGATGAACGCGCTGCGGTTAAACGAAGGCGTAGCCCTGAATGACTATACGGCCCGCACGGGAGCGTCATTGAACGGAATATGGCAACCTGTGCAGCTTGCACAACAAAAAGGCTTGTTGGAACCTTTTGGAACAGATCTTAAAAAGTTGCGGCCAACCGCCACCGGGCGGTTATTCCTGAATGATCTTTTGGCGCTTTTTGCTTAGATGGACTGGGAGGCTGTTCGAGCATAACTGCCGTATGGGCGACCTCGTAGTGAGCGGGCAGTAAAAATTGAGTCTGAAAACTCGGAAATTATTAGTGAATAGTGAGAACGTTGTGAATTTTGAGGGTAATGGTGTGGAGCCTCTGCTGCCACCGGCGGTATTTTTGATGGGCCCTACGGCTTCTGGCAAAACCGATTTGGCGGTTGCACTCACTAAAGCGTTGCCTTTTGAGATCATCAGCGTTGACTCTGCACTGATTTACAAAGACATGGATATAGGCACAGCCAAACCTGAGCCTGCGGTGCTGGCCGAGGCGCCTCATCATCTTATTGATTTCCTTGATCCGGCACAGTCTTACTCTGGCGCTGATTTTCGCCGGGATGCTCTGGCGTTAATGGCAGACATTACCGCCCGCGGTCGTATTCCCCTGCTGGTGGGTGGTACGATGATGTACTTTAAGGTTCTCAAAGAGGGCATGGCAAAGATGCCTTCTGCAGATCAAAATATACGACAACAGCTGCTCGACACTGCCAAAGAGCAGGGTTGGGACGCTTTGCATCAGAGACTAACCAAAGTAGACCCGGAGGCGGCACTACGTATTCGGCCAACGGATACTCAGAGACTGCAGCGGGCGCTTGAGGTTTTTGAGCTGACTAAAAAGCCACTCAGCCAGTGGCATCGTGAACAAGAGAAAAAAAAATTACCTTACAATATTGTCAGTCTGGCGGTGGCTCCACAGGATCGCGCTGTGCTGCACGAACGTATAGCTTTACGTTTTAAGCTCATGTTGGATATGGGATTTCTTGAGGAAGCCAGACGACTTTATCAGCGCGGAGACCTCAATACCTCTATGCCATCGGTGCGATCTGTTGGCTATCGTCAGGCCTGGTCTTATTTTAATGGGGAACTAAATTACGATCAGATGGTCGAAAGAAGTACTATAGCAACCCGGCAGTTGGCGAAAAGACAGCTAACCTGGCTGAGAAGTTGGCCGGATTTAAACTGGCTCGATTCGCTCTCAGAAAACCTGCTGGGTGACGCCTTGAAAGTATTGGGGGTTGCCCTCAAATAGTGTTGATATATTTTTTTGGCCTCGGAGGCCGGCTGAAAGTTGTGCCTGTTGCGAGGCAGCATCACATGAGCTTGGGAATTTACGGATTTACAGGCCAGTTTGCTGCTTACAGCAGTGCAGAGTGCTCTCAGTCAGTCTTCTTGAATTGTTGAAGTGTCGTGTACTTTTCTACACGAATAGTGCTCTTAAGCCGCTATACTGATCGCTTTTTACGAAGGTGGTACTTTAGAACTCGTAATTGTTCCTGCAGGAATATCTGGAGTAGCTAGTATTACTTATTGAGTGCGGTGTGGGGTTAGCTTAATGTGAACCGGCACTTTATAAGCTGTACATATATTGAACAATGAGCACTGGCACAGCCGGTCTGGCGGATAGTCCTCCCCATAATGAATCAAGGCTATTCAAAAACCCGAGAATTAAAAGGAGTACAGAAATGTCAAAAGGGCATTCTCTACAAGACCCTTACCTTAATGTACTGCGTAAAGAGCGCGTACCGGTTTCTATTTACCTGGTTAATGGCATTAAGCTTCAGGGGCAGATTGAGTCATTCGATCAGTTCGTTATTCTGCTAAAGAATACTGTAAGTCAAATGGTTTACAAACACGCTGTGTCAACAGTGGTTCCCAGCCGTCCAGTGCGCTTGCCAATGCAGGGTACTGACCAGCTGGAGCAAGAGTAAATCCTGCTGATGCACCCGGGCGGTTGTCTGAGAACAAACCGCCCCACTGGTAACAAATGCGTTTAAACAACCGGGGCTTTCCGGTCAATATAATTACTGTTTGTGTCCATTGGGGTAATTCCCGGTCAGATTTCGGTTATCGAATGAGAGCTAAACCTCGTATTTTTAGTGCGGGGATGTAAGCTCGCCGGCGACAGCCGACTAATGCGGTGTTCTCTGCTGCTGAACGTGCTATGCCGGATGGGAATGCTGAAAGCCATGCTGGAATATAAATGCGATCACGCAGGTTTGTTTTTCAATGGTCAGCGCATCTTACTCCATCTTGACTTGTTCCTGCTGTCCAAAAGGTAGGGCGAGTCTTGGAATAAGATGGTAGTTCCGTTGCAACGGTTCCCCCACCCTTGGCTAGCTGCTGAGCCTTGGTGCTATCACGATGTTTAGAATAATAATTTTGTAGCACTGCTTCGATTTCATTCAAGTCTGAAACTTGTGACTACTTAGGAGATCTAATTGTTTTTTGACCGCCATGAGGGTGGTGAATCCGCGGTTTTAGTTCATCTTGATGTCAATGATGATCGTGAGCGGGAAGACCCCCAGGAATTCATGGAGCTGGTGCGCTCCGCTGGCGTCGAGTCTGCTGCTTTTATCTCAGCGGGCTGCAAGCATCCTAATCCCCGATTTTTCGTCGGCCCCGGCAAAGTTGAAGAAGTTCGTCAACTGGTCGTATTGCACGATGTTGATGTCGTACTGTTTAACCACGCTCTCTCCCCAAGCCAAGAACGCAACCTTGAAAAAGAACTCAAGTGCAGAGTTATTGATCGCACCGGTCTGATTTTGGATATCTTTGCCCAGCGTGCTCGCACCTTTGAAGGAAAACTACAGGTTGAGCTGGCGCAGCTGCAGCACATGAGTACTCGTCTGGTGCGGGGTTGGACGCACTTGGAAAGGCAGAAAGGAGGCATCGGCCTGCGTGGGCCGGGTGAAACCCAGCTGGAAACCGACCGTCGTCTTCTACGGGCTCGTATCAAAAGTATCACCCGGCGTCTGGAAAAAGTACGCAAACAGCGGGAACAGGGGCGACGCTCACGGCATCGTGCAGAAGTGCCTCAGGTATCTTTGATGGGTTATACCAATGCCGGTAAATCAACACTGTTTAACCGGGTAACTGAATCTGTCGTCTATGCGGCAGACCAGCTGTTTGCAACTCTGGACCCGACTTTGAGGCGAATTGATCTGGCGGATATCGGGCCTGTGGTATTGGCCGATACGGTAGGGTTCATACGTCATCTGCCTCATAAATTGGTGGAAGCGTTTCGGGCAACACTCGAAGAAACCCGCCAAGCCGACTTGCTACTGCACGTTATTGACAGCCATGACCCTGAACGCCTTGAGAATATTGAACAAGTGCATTCGGTATTAAAAGAGATTGATGCCGACGAAGTACCACAGCTGGAGGTTTACAACAAAATAGACCTACTGCAAGGCGTAGAACCCAAGATACAACGTGCAGACGACGGGCGTCCGGTTCGGGTCTGGGTTTCGGCGATCACCGGTGCAGGCCTTGATCTGCTGCAAGAAGCCATAAAAGAACTGCTGTCTGATGACATGTTGGAAGGGCAGTTGACGCTTAAGCCAGGCCAGGGGCGTATTCGAGCTCGCCTTTACAAGCTTGGTGCCATTCAATCGGAGGCCTATTCAGACGACGGTGATATCGTTTTGGCCATTCGTCTGCGACGGCCTGATTTTCAGCGCATTCTCAAACAGGAAAGCCTGAGTAACCATTGTTTTAAGGCGACTGTTTGATTGAAAGGCACTCATACAGCTGTTTTTCTAAGTTGCCGTTTCACCTGCGCCGCAATGGATTGCTGGCCAAAAAACGACACTGGTTCGAGTTTTGTAAAGAAAATCCATTGCGGTCTTTACCAATTCGGCTTGCGCTATTCGCTATACAAATTCTACAATCTGGCTTTGGTACTGTCTTAATACCGCTCTGTGGTTGCAATAAAGTAAATTCAGTACCAGCTTGGGCAGTGAATACCCCGTTGCATTTTTCAACCTCTTGTGGTGGAGTGAAAAACAGGGTGAACACTGTTGGGAGTCTGTCCAGCAATAGATTGCCGCAGTGGCCGCAAAATTGATTGGAAAATTCGGGTGTTTTTGGTTGGTGGGTCTACTATTCTCCGCAAACGTTCGCTTTTTGTCAGCCATACTTCGGGCGCTATTAACAGACAGCCTTTTGGTCTGTAAATGATCTAACAATTTTTTCTTTGACGTAATGTCATACCTGAGAGGCTGTCAAGCCGGAAGGTGACCATGGTATGCACATCCTCTGATGAACCGGCAACTGATTTACTCACCCGGTCATCCCCCGGTACTCATTGGGGTCAGGCACTTCAAACCTGAACCAAAAAAGTACCAGAAAACAGGGATGCTCAAACCAAAATTCAATTTAAAGCTGACTCTACGGAGACATATATGGCCTGGAACGAGCCGGGTGGAAAAAACCAGGATCCATGGGGCGGTGGTAACAAAGGCGACAAGCAAGGACCACCGGACCTGGACGATGCTTTTCGCAACTTTCAGGACAAACTGAACTCCATGTTCGGAGGTGGGGGGCGTAAAGGCGGTGCCAGTGGTGGTGCTCAGCAGGGTTCCTCTTCGGGCATGTTTATTGGCATCCTGATTCTGGCCATTGCCGCATACATCTGGAACGCTGTTTATACCGTTGATGAAAAAGAACAGGCCGTCATTCTGCGCTTTGGTGAATATGCCGAGACTGTTGGGCCTGGCCTGCATATTTATTTCCCACCGTTTGATACCAAGTATCAAGAACGTGTCACTGAGCTTCGCACCTACAACCTTAACCAGCAGATGCTGACGGAAGATGAAAACATCGTCGAAGTAGGTATGTCGGTTCAGTACAACATTCAGAATATTAAAGACTACGTCCTGAATGTAGCCAAGCCTTTGGTCAGCCTCGAAGAAGCGACGCAAAGTGCGCTGCGTCATGTTGTTGGTGGGTCTGAGATGTACCAAGTGCTGACGGAAGGCCGCGAGGTGATGGGATTTGAAGTCCGTGAACGTCTGCAAACTTACCTCGACAGCTATGGCACCGGCCTCAATGTAGCCAAGGTCAACATTGAAAGTGCTCAGGCACCCAAAGAAGTTCAGACTGCCTTTGACGACGTTATCCGCGCCCGCGAAGATGAAGAGAGGGCCAAGAATAAGGCACAGGTGTACGCCAACAAAATTGTGCCAGAGGCCCGTGGTCAGGCTCAGCGTATCATCGAAAACGCTAACGGTTATCGCGATGAAGTGGTTGCCAGAGCCGAAGGTGAGTCCGACCGTTTCGTGAAGCTGCTCGGTGAATACAAGCAGGCTCCGGAAGTAACCCGTGAGCGTCTCTACATTGAAACTATTGAAGAAGTCTTCAGCAAATCCAGCAAAGTGTTGGTGGATGTTGAAGGTGGCAACAACATGATGTACCTGCCCCTTGATAAGCTAACCAGACCCGGTGCTAATAGCGGTATACCCGCCCGGCATCTTTCGGCGCAGGAGCTCAATGAAATTACTACCCGGGTGACAGAAGAATTGAATAAGCGCGTCAATAGCCCGCGAGTCAGTGGAGGGAGGGTAAGTCGATGAGTCAGAAAGCCTTCACTGGACTGATTATATCTCTGGTTGCGGTGTTAATTGCCTGGGGTAGCCTTTTCGTTATCTCAGAGCGGGAGCGAGCAGTTCAGCTTCGTTTTGGTCAGGTGGTTCGTGATTCCATTCCGCCCGGGTTACATGTAAAAATTCCTGTTATTGACAAGGTCAAGATATTTGACGGTCGCCTGCAGACGCTGGATGTGCCATCGGAGCGATTCCTCACCCTTGAGCAAAAAGCAGTTATTGTGGACTCGTACATCAAATGGAGAATTCATGACGTCTATGATTTCTACCGTGCCACCGCTGGTGATGCATTTCGGGCCAGTAACCTGTTAGCGCAGCGGGCTGAGTCCAGCATGCGGAACCAGTTTGGTAGCCTCACGTTGAATGAGGTGGTCTCTGGCCAGCGCGATGAGATGATGGAAGAGCTGACTAAAACCCTGAACGAAGTCGCTCAAAAAGAGCTGGGCGTCAGTGTTATGGATGTTCGTATAAAACGAATCGATCTGCCGCCACAGGTCAGCGACTCCGTTTTCGAGCGGATGTCTTCAGAGCGTGAGAAAGAAGCGCAGGACTACCGTTCCCGCGGGCAGGAAATGGCAGAAGGCATCATGGCGAACGCCGACCGTGAAAAACGTGTGGTACTTGCCGACGCCTACCGGCAAGCTGAAATGATCCGTGGTGACGGTGATGCAAAGTCAGCGGACATCTACGCCAAGGCTTTCCAGCAAGACCCTGAGTTCTACGCTTTTTATCGGAGTCTTCAGGCTTATAAAGAGAGCTTTGGTGAGTCAGGTGATGTCATGCTGATCGAACCCAAAGGAGATTTCTTCCGCTACTTTAAGCACGACAAACAAGGCAAATAATGAACATTTGCTGTTAGGAAAAGAAAACCGTGGTATGATCGTCAAAACCGGGCTCCGCCCGGTTTTTTCGTGTGAGGGCGAACAATGGATTTTAGCCAACAGTTGCTGATTGCATTCAGCCTGATGCTGGTTCTTGAAGGCGTGGTGCCATTCCTGTATCCCCAGCGATGGCGACAATTAGTGCGGCGTCTGGCTGAGATTGATAATCGCCAGTTACGTGTTGGTGGGCTGCTTAGCATGCTGGCAGGTGTCGCTCTGTTGTATTTGATCAATAGTTAGCCTGCTATGGGCTTTGCAGACTCAGGCATTACGATCAACATCGAGCATATAAATTTTTCAGTAAGGTTTCCAAACAACAAGAGATACCGTTATGACCGTTGCAGAACGCTGGCTGCTGCCTGATGGGATTGAGGAAATTCTTCCAGACAAAGCCCGCTGTGCAGAAAAGTTAAGACGTGAAACGCTGGATCTGTTTGACCGGTGGGGTTACCAGCTGGTGATTCCACCTCACCTTGAATTTATGGAGTCACTGACAGCCGGCGTTGGCCGCGACCTTGATTTGCAAACCTTTAAAGTGACCGACCAGCTCACCGGCAGAACCATAGGTTTAAGGGCAGACACCACTCCGGCGGTGGCCAGAATGGATGCCCACACCCTGAAAGTGGACGGGCCAATGCGGCTGTGTTACGTCGGCAGCGTATTCCATACACGCCCGACATCACTCGGTGCATCCAGATCCCCCATCCAGATTGGGGCAGAGTTATACGGTCATGGGGGTATTGAAAGTGATTTGGAAGTCATTTCTTTGATGCTTGAAACTCTCGCTGTTGACGCCATCAGCCTCGACCTTGGGCATGTGCAAATTTACCGGCTACTGGCCGCTCAGGCAGGCCTGTCAGCAGATCAGGAGCTGGCGCTGTTTAATGCGCTGCAGCGTAAGGCTACCTCAGAAGTTGAGCAGCTGATCAATCAATGGTCAATCAATCAGGCCTCCGCGCGGATGCTAAAGCTGTTGCCAACGCTGGCTGGTGGTATTGAAATACTCGAACGCGCAAGAGGTGAGCTCATGGATGCTCCGTCAGGGGTCTCAACTGCGCTGGATGAACTGAGCTCTATTGCTAAAGAAATAACTGCACTTCACCCCAACACCGGGCTCTATTTCGATCTGGGTGAATTGCGTGGCTACAACTATCATACAGGCATTGTTTTTGCTGCTTATCTTCCCGGTCAGGGTCATGCGGTGGCAAAGGGTGGGCGCTATGACGGAATTGGTAAATCCTTTGGCCGTTCCAGGCCCGCAACTGGTTTCAGTACCGATTTGCAAACCTTGCTGGAACTAAAACCAGAAAGCTCCAAACACTGCATAGAAGGCATCACTATCTTTGCGCCGCTGGATGCGGATGCCGTCGTCGTGCAGTCTCTGCGTCGGCAGGGGGAGCGAGTCGTGCGGCAACTGCCCGGGCAAAAAACAGATGCCCGGAGCATGGGGTGTGACCGTCAGCTGATTTGCTGTGATGGCGAATGGTTGGTTGAACCGCTGTAACGGTCTGTTAAGCCTTTAACAGTCATGGTTGGCAACCGATTGCCGTATATTCTCCGCAAGTGATCTGCGGGCTAATAGCTAAACACGCAATATTATATATTGCATTAAAACAAAGAGATCGATTCCATGGGTAAGACCGTTGTTGTACTTGGTACTCAGTGGGGTGATGAAGGTAAAGGCAAAATTGTCGACCTGCTCACCGAACAGGCCGAAGCGGTAGTCCGCTTTCAGGGCGGCCACAATGCTGGCCACACGCTCGTGATCAACGGCGAGAAAACTGTGCTGCACCTCATCCCCTCCGGCATTCTGCGCGAAGGCGTCGTGTGCTACATCGGTAATGGTGTGGTGCTGTCCCCTGAAGCGCTGTTAAAAGAGATGAAGCGGCTTGAAGATACCGGCGTACCGGTCAGGCAGCGCCTGAAACTCAGCCCGGCTTGCCCGCTGATTCTGCCCTACCACATTGCCTTGGATCAGGCTCGTGAACTGGCTAAGGGTGAGGCCAAAATTGGTACTACTGGTCGTGGCATTGGTCCGGCTTACGAAGACAAAGTAGCACGCAGAGGGCTGCGCGTTTCTGACCTGCTGCACCCAGAGCGCTTTGCTAAAAAGCTCAAAGAAGTGATGCATTATCACAACTTTACTCTGGAAAACTACTACAACGCCAAACCGCTCGATTACCAACAAGTGTTGGATGAAACCATGGCTATGGCCAAAGAGCTGATTCCAATGATTGAGCGTGTGCCTGACCGGCTGCATGAGCATCGTGACCGTGGTGATCACATCCTGTTTGAAGGTGCTCAGGGCTCGTTGTTGGATATCGACCACGGTACCTACCCATTTGTTACCTCCTCAAACACCACCGCTGGCGGAGCCTCTACCGGCTCTGGTTTTGGACCGATCTATCTTGACTACGTGCTGGGTATCACCAAAGCGTACACAACTCGTGTTGGTTCTGGCCCTTTCCCAACTGAGCTGGACGACGAAGACGGACGACACTTGGCGCAAGCTGGCAATGAGTTTGGTGCCACCACTGGCCGCCCTCGCCGCTGTGGCTGGTTTGATGCGGTAGCGCTCAAGCAGTCCATCCAAATCAATTCAGTCAGCGGTCTGTGCCTGACCAAGCTGGATGTGCTGGACGGCCTCAAGACCATCCGCATCTGTGTGGATTACAAAAACGCCGACGGTGAATCCATCACCACGCCTTTCGATGTAGAAGAGTACGAAGCCATACGACCGGTTTATGAAGAGATGCCGGGTTGGACTGAATCTACCTTTGGTGCCAAGAGTATTGATGACCTGCCCGCCAATGCAAAGGCCTACATTAAGCGGCTTGAAGAAGTTACCGGTGCCCCCATTGACATTATCTCCACCGGTCCTGACCGGGTAGAGACCATTGTCCTGCGTGAGCTGTTCACCTAAACAGCAGTTACCAAAAAATAGCCGGTTAATCGTTTGATTGATCGGCTATTCTTTTATTTGGCCGTCAGCTTTTTGCATTGATTTGCCAATAGATGTACTAATAACGAATGGATTCCAGCCCACCAATAATGAGCAGCTATCTTACTCCCCAAAAAGCCCATCTGAGCTTACCCAGCGAGGTGCAATAGCCACATGTCTAAAGGGTGGAAAAGTCAGGACAGTCACGCCTCACTTGAAGCAGAGCGCTACGATAACCCGATCCCCAGTCGTCTTTTCATCATGGAATTTCTCGAACAGCGAGGAGCTCCTCTTAGCCATCGGGCGCTGTGCAAAGAGCTTGGTATAAACGACGCAGCACAACAAGAAGCACTGATGTTTCGTCTCAAGGCCATGATTCGAGACGGTCAACTGCTGCAAAACCGTAAAAACGCCTTTGCTCTGATTAGCAAACTGAATCTCATTAAAGGTCGGGTTCAGGGCAATAAAGAAGGCTTTGGCTTTCTGATCCCTGACGACGGTGGTGAAGACCTCTACCTCTCACCACGGGAAATGCGCCAGCTTTTTGATGGTGATCGTGCTGTGGTTCGTGAAGCAGACTTTGATTATCGTGGGCGCAAACAGGGACAGTTGGTAGAAGTGCTCGAAAGAAATACAACGCACGTCGTTGGTAGGTACTACACCGAGTCTGGCGCCGCCTTTATGGTGCCGGAGAACCCCCGTATCAGCCGGGAAATCATCATTCAGCCAGGGCCACTGTTACCCACTGAGGGTCAATACATTTTAGTGGAGATAACCGAACAGCCGGGCCGACGAAACATGCCCATGGGCATTGTGAAAGAAATACTCGGTGGTCGGGCAGATGCGGGAATGGAAGTTGAAGTTGCCCTGCGTACTCACAACATTCCCCATGTCTGGCCTGAGGATGTTGAAAAACAGTGCAGCAAATTCACGACAGATGTTGCTGAGTCCGATAAAAACTTCCGTGTCGATCATCGCGCCACACCCTTTGTCACCATTGATGGCGAAGATGCCCGGGACTTTGACGACGCCGTTTACTGTGAGCCGAAAAAAAGCGGCGGCTGGCGTCTGTTTGTCGCCATTGCTGACGTCTCCCACTACGTAAAGCCGGGCTCTGCGCTGGATAACGAAGCCGCTAATCGTGGCACATCTGTTTATTTTCCCCGCGACGTTATTCCGATGCTGCCGGAAGTTCTTTCCAATGGCCTGTGCTCCCTAAACCCGGACGTGGACCGTTTGGCCATGGTTTGTGAAATGACCATCAGCGCTAGAGGCAGAATTTCAGGCTACAAATTTTACGAGAGCGTCATCCGCTCCCATGCCCGGCTTACTTATAACACTGTCTGGGAAATGCTCTCGCTCAGCTCTGAAGGCAAAACATTGCGCGAGCAGTATCAACCGCTGTTGCCGCACCTTGACCAGCTCTATGCACTGTATAAAGCCTTGACCGCTGCTCGTGCGGAGCGGGGGACCATTGATTTTGATACGGTAGAAACTCAGGTCATCTTTGGACGACACCGCAAGATTGATCAGATTGTACCAAGAGTGCGAAACGATGCTCACAAGCTGATTGAAGAGTGCATGCTCTGCGCCAATGTGAGTGCTGCAAAGTTTTTGGAGAAGCACGGCATACCCGGGTTGTACCGAGTGCATGAAGGGCCAACGCTGGAGAAAAAACTCAACCTGAATAGCTTTCTCGCAAGCCTGGGTCTTGGATTGTCTTCTGGCAAAATAATGCCACGGGACGTTCAGCTACTGTTGTCTAATGTAAAAGATCGCCCAGACTTTCATGTGATCCAGACCGTAGTGCTGCGATCCATGAGCCAAGCTGTATACAGCAGCGAGAACCAAGGGCATTTTGGCCTGTCATTCAAAGCCTACACCCATTTTACCTCACCTATCCGGCGCTATCCCGACCTGCTCGTGCACCGGGCCATTCGTCGCATTATTCGCTCTGAAATCCCCTCGTCGCATGTCGTGAGGGTAGGTGCCCAGGCGATTCCTGAAAAGCGCATTTACTCATACAGTGCCAGTGATATTCAGGCATTAGGTGAACACTGCTCAGCAGCGGAGCGACGAGCCGATCTGGCCACCCGCGATGCTATGGACTGGCTGAAGTGTGATTACATGCAACAGCACATTGGCCAGGCATTCAGCGGTGTTGTTTCGGCAGTTACGGGTTTTGGGTTGTTTGTTGAACTCAAAGACGTTTATGTTGAAGGGTTAGTGCACGTCGCTAACCTTCCGGATGACTACTACATTTACGACAATGTTCGTCACTGCATGAAAGGCGAGCGAACCGGCCGACGATTTGGGCTGGGTGATGAGCTGGAAGTGATGGTTAGCAAGGTTAATCTTGACGATAAAAAAATCGACTTTGAGCTGCTTTCCACACTGAGTCAGACCCGGGGCAGAAAAGCGTCAGGCAAAGCAAATTCACCGAAAAAGAGCCGTTCAGCTGGTAGTGCAGCACTTGGAAGTCGCTTTAAGTCCGCTGCGGCAAAAGAAAAGCTGTTACGCGAAGCGAAAGCTGCTGAAGAAGCGGCCAAAAAAAGCGGCAGCGGTGGGCGGAAATCATCCACCAAAAAGGCGGCTAAAAAGAAAAAACCAGCGGGAAAGAAAAAACCGTCAGCTGCCAGCACTACTAATAAAAAGAAGGCTGCGGCAAAAAAAGGGAAGGCCAAAAAGGCTGAGCCTACAAAAACACCCAAGCCCACAGGCCGGCAGCCCCGAAAGCGCAAAATAAGCTGATGCACACAGTCATTCCCGGTAGGAATGACTTTTGGCTGCAAACCTGCCCTCCAACGCATTGAGCTGATAGTTAACTGCGAAAGCTCTTCTGACTATCGGTTCATCGTCAGAGAACTCAATTCCATAACTTGATGCTGAAAATGTTAGTATTGCTAACAAGTATGTTAGTGAATTTTCCCATAGGCAAAAGCAATGTTCGCCTTCGACTACTGAACTGTTGAAAGGTGATCCCAAATGATGAACGTTAGTGCAGGCGTGCTCCATGGGCAAGGCGATGCAAGAAATTCAACTCCGACTAAACGAGCCTCTGTGCAAGGAACAATGAATGGTCGAAGCATAAAGCAGCGTGACGCTATCAATTTTTTTTCCTGTATTGATAAAAATGATTCCAACAACAAGCATTTAAAAGCCAGGCAGTCATTTGATACCCGCTTAGTAGGTGTAGGTTTTATGCTTCTCGGGGTGCTTCCTATTGTTGCCCTTGCAGGGATGCTGACAGCAGGGGTTGGAGGAGGAGTAGCGACATTGCCCTTAGTGTTTGCTATATCTACAGCTGCTTTGTGTTTGATGGGACTGGGCACGATGGACTTTTTATCAGTGACCGATGTTGAGCTCAACGAATACCCAGACTGACTACTCCCCGCCCGATTGTACCCAGAGGGCATAAATACCCAGGGGCATAAATACCCATAGGGCATAAAGGCGAGGGTTTACGATGATTTAGATAAGAAAGTGCTCAAACAGTGCCCAGACTACCCTTGCTTACCCTGAGGTGGTTATAACAGGCATTTCCGAAAATGTTCTTGCTAATTTTTGAGAATCAGTGCATTGATTTTTGGGACAGATGGAGGGCGACTCTTGCAGAGACGCCAACCGCGTATTGGTAGGGATCAATACCTTGCAGACGACAACTGACAGCAGCTTCTGGCTGGTGGCAACATGCTCTGTCCCCGTTTCTGTCCAGCTAAGCGGGTAATTTTTCTTCTCATCGGGATGCTTCGGAATAATTTCTCAGTCAGCATTCAGGTGCAATAATTTTGTCTTTTTCTGGAAACTCGTTCTTGACACAAAAGAAAGCTCTGCGGACACACTGAGCCATGCTGTATAGGGCATACTGTTCGGTTTATAAGGTTTTTACTGTCTTCTTTTTTCAGAAGCTGGTCTTGTGTGGGAGTGGTTAAAAGAATAAAAATATACTGGGTGACCAGTTAGTTAATTTTTTTGGCGTCCTTTATCTAGATTAAATTAATAGCTCCAATTACGCAGTTGAAAACTTTTTCGGCTGCGTAATTGGAGCTATTAAGAAAACAAATCAGTGCAAAACAACTTTAATCTGTAGGCCAAAACCGAGTGGGACTTTAAGAATATGGTCTTTATCACCACTGGGGCTTACCTTAAATACCCCATAATTACCCCAGGGTTTATAGCTAATTGTCGGACACTAATTGTTGGGGAGTCTTTATTCTCTCGAAAAGCATTGTTGACTTGTATATGGCCACACAGACCTGCTAATTCAGAGATGGTTAGTGCCAAATAAGAAGGCCCTGTTCCAATACCAGAGACTGAGAGTCTTTAACGCCATCCTTACGACAGTAGACTGATTGCTTCAGGCCAAGCTAACGTCAGGCAGCAATATTCATCATGTGTAGTTTTTATACGGATCTCTGTATTATCGACAGATCCATGGTTTTGTATTTGAGATCAGAGCGAGAGGGTGCGGGTTAAATTGGTTCTTACTTTCTGTTTTTGGTGTGGCCGAAAAAACACTCTCGGTGT
Organism: Endozoicomonas sp.; assembly: GCA_965198415.1. Taxonomy (GTDB): domain Bacteria; phylum Pseudomonadota; class Gammaproteobacteria; order Pseudomonadales; family Endozoicomonadaceae; genus Endozoicomonas. The sequence continues at coordinate 1,600,411 of CBDAPN010000032.1, read as the reverse complement.
TTTTGAGGTTGCTTGAAAATGGTACACCCCTCATAGCCTTCGGCATATATAGCTCCAATGAAAACACAAGGCAATCGGCTCCATAATAAACCTTGGATATCAACACGACGCTGACCAGAAGAGTCGTAATTATAAGCAATACCACAATCAGTACCCCACGCAGAGCTTGTACACAAATAGTAATCACCTAGATTAGGTATGTGACTTTTTTCAGGACAAAAAATAGCAACCGCCGTTGTTGAGATGAATGCTACCGTCATTAACACAACGTGGTACAGTTTAAGCTTCATATTGCTTTCCTGTGTATGCAGATTAAGAAAGTCGTTGATTTTCTCTATTGCTCACTTAGGGTTTGAACTGCTAGAAATTTACTTCTACATGGCTGAAATTTTAGGCGTACAGTTCTTTCCACATTTCTATAGCCTGAGAATGATGAACTCATTTCAGGTGCCGTTCGCAAGAGATTAAAGCGAGCCAAAAAAAAAGCCAGCAGGTTCTCAGTAGAGAGGTTATGAGCAGCACAGATATCTATAAGCCTGAAGGTTAGACTGTAGAATTGGTGTCTGTCCAAAAATATTCCTTTTATAAGCGCCAATTTAACTCGCATCCCACCATTCTGATCGCAAATACGAAACCATAGACTTTGCGATAATACGCAGGTCCGCATGAAAATAACCATGATGAAACAGCTCTTTGGCAACAACGTATTGATGCTTGGCGTGAGTCTGGCCTTGCTAAAAAACAAGTAAATCCGGCAATCCATGTCATGCTCGACGCTACGAGCGCAAATTGGCTCAACTTCAGCGTCAACTAGCTAAGACGCAAAAAGACAGTAACAACCGAGTGAAAGACGACTCAAAGTTGCCCGTCTTCATGCCAAAATAGCCGACTGCCGGATAGATGCTACCCACAAGGCATCCCAGTTGTGTGTTGAAGCAGGAAGGTGCTGAGAGCGATCTTAGAACCCTCGCCTTTATGCCCTTCGGGTATTTATGCCTTTTGGGTATTTATGCCCTTTGGGTGCGATAGGGCGGGGAGTGTCAGTTGCAGTAGTTCAGACTTGATCTAACCAAACATTTTTCACCAATCCGCCTGTCTACAAAAAATCTGAGCTATACAAGCGCTGATGGAATAGCTCCTTACCCTCACCTTTTGTTAATATCGCGCTTTCTTCTATTCACTCGGATATTTCATAAACGGCAAAGAAACGAGTTTATGCTTCCTGTTAGATGAGAGTCCAATGCACAACGATATAGTATTTGGCCTGCATGCAGTTCAGAGCCTGTTTGAAGCGTCGCCAGAGAGAGTGCGTGAGCTGCACGTACAAAAGGGGCGAACGGATAAGCGAATCAACGCACTGGTTGATCAGGCCCGGCAGCAAGGTGTGGCGGTAAAGTTTGTCGAGCGCAGTCGACTGGATGCCAAAGCAGACGGAGTTCATCAGGGCATTATGGCCAGAGTTTCTGCGGCTCGGGTATACCGGGAAGAAGATCTGGAAGATATCCTTGATGACCTGAATGTAGCCCCCTTCCTGCTGATTTTAGATGGCGTGACTGATCCTCATAACCTCGGTGCCTGCCTGCGTACGGCAGACGCTGCCGGTGTTCAGGCGATTATTGCTCCCAAGGATAAATCCGCCAGCTTAAATGCGACAGCGACCAAGGTTGCCTGTGGAGCTGCTGATAATGTACCGCTGATTCAGGTCACTAATCTGGCCCGCACCATGGCATGGCTTAAAGAGAGAGGTATCTGGATGATTGGTACGGCAGGTGAAGGCTCAACCAGCGTTTATCAGTCCGACCTGAAAGGTCCTTTGGCTCTGGTGATGGGGGCTGAGGGAAAAGGCATGCGTCGTTTAACTAGGGATCTGTGCGATGTTCTGATCTCCATTCCTATGGCGGGTGCGGTCAGCAGTTTGAACGTTTCGGTTGCTACCGGTGTGTGCCTGTTTGAGGCCGTGCGTCAGCGACAGTGAGTATTTATAGAAGGTCAAAAAACTGGGTGGCGGTTTTTTGACCAACCTCACACGACCGTGGTCGTTTTCTACTTTGGCTGTAATGTTGGTCATATCGTCAACGGGTAATTTGCTGCCACCGCAGTCGGGACGAATCCGCCTATTCTCCGGCATCTTTGCGATGCTCTCCTATAATTCATTTTGATTATTCAGCAACACTTCCAGCGTACAATGACCAGCTATAAAACAACCGGTAAGCACCGAAGGCTTGGCTTTGAAGTGTCTTTCAACCTTAAAGATTTGCATAGCCAGCAAAAGCAGTTATTAAAGCAGGCACTATGGGAGCATGGGGTTATTTTTGCCAGAAACCAGCACCTCAGCGCCTGTGAAATGGAGCAGTTTGCCCGTGAGACCTTTGACCCGATGATGGTTGGCGATAACCGCCGTCGTACAAATCGTCCGGTGCTGCCGCCTGAATTGGTCAGTAATCATGTTGCCGTGCTAGGAAACCCTCTTGGGCCAACGGAGCGTCCGATTGAGTCAGCGGCGTGGCAATGGCATCACGACAAAGACGCCCTGCCAAGCCTTGAGGGAGTTCCGATGCATGCGCTGTATGTGGTGATGCTGCACCTGCACAACGTGCCGCCAATGGCCGCTGATGGACAGCCTCACACCACCCATTTTCTCGATCAGCAGGAGGCTTGGCGCTCATTGCCCCCTGAGCGACAGGCAGAGCTTCGTCAGGTTGAGGCGCTCCATGCTCCACCGTTCCAGACGCCCGCATCATGGACTGCACAAACCCCGCTAAAGCGTCACCCTCTGGTTTCTGTACACCGCGTGACCGGCAAGGAGGGTCTTTATATGGGGTCAGATACTGCAATACCGGACGGCTTTGAGGGTCAGCCTGAGGCCGCAAAAGTATACTGGCACGCATTGTTGGCTGAAGTGCTGAGTCGTTGCACAGTGTACGCCCATACATGGCAGAAGGGAGATGTGGTTTTGTGGGATAACTCTCAGGTAATGCATTGTGGTCGGCCCTATGACTCAATGCGTTATCAGCGTATTGGCCTGCGTTTGGGTTTTATTGTTCCAAAAGAAAACGCACAATAATTCAGGCTTTTACCTGCAAAATATCAGACCAGCAGGTAGTGTAGCACTGGCTTAAGGATTGCTGTTTCATATGCCAGTTCTGCGCCTTGGTTCCCGTTGAGCCAATCTTTAGGCTGTTGCGGCCAAACTTACGATTGATGTCGTCCATAACCGACATAATTGGGCTGGTTTGTGGCTCTCCTTGGGGCTCCAGCAAGTTTATTTGATAGTTGTTGGCACGGCATAATTCCATAAACAGAACTCCGGCCTTTTTGTATTCGCAGCCGTCTTGAAATAATGTTTCTACCACCAGTGGTAGTTGCTGTAACCACGGGCGGCAGTCGTTGGTGGGAACGGTCACCGATATTCTCACGCTTTTGTTGGCCTGACACCGATTTTTCCTGAATGGGTCTGTTCTTATAAAAATGATGACTTCTTTGGCAAACTGGTTTTGCTCCCGCAGCTTTTCGCAGCCTCGGCTAATAAAGCTGACCAGTGCCGAATGCAGCTGGCATGGCGTTGTCACTCTTTTGCCAAAGCTGCGGGAACACATCACTTGGTGCTTATTGCCGAGACTTTCTTCCTCCCATGGAATACAGCTTTCTCCCTGCAGCTCACAGGCTGTTCTTTCCAGCACTATGGAAAAGTTTTTTTTGACCCATGTGCGGTTGGCATCCGCCAGCTGGGCAGCGTTATGGATTCCGGCGGCAGCAAGTCTTGCTTCAATTCGCCGACCTACGCCCCAGACTTCTCCTACAGGGGTGATTTCCATCAAGCGGCGCTGTCGCTTTGGGTCGGTGAGATTGACAACGCCGTGGGTTGCCGGATAACGTTTGGCGGCGTAATTGGCCAGTTTGGCCAGTGTTTTGGTGGTGGAAATACCAACGCCAATGGGTAGTCCGGTCCACCGTTGTACCCGCTGTTTCATGTTTTGGCCGGTTGTTTGCAGTTGTGTGAGGGCAAAGCCGGTTAAATCCACAAAGGCTTCATCAATTGAGTAAACTTCCAAACTCGGACTGAACTGCTCCAGTATCGACATAAAGCGTGCGGACATGTCGCCATAAAGCGCATAGTTGGAGCTTTTTAAAATAATCTCACCACGCTCTACCGCCTCTCTCACCTTGAATGCCGGTGTTCCCATGGCCACGCCCATGGCTTTGAGTTCGCGGGTTCTGGCAACGATGCAGCCATCGTTATTGCTGAGTACCCCAAGAGCTTTGCCAATCAGCGATGGGTCAAATACCTGCTCACAGGAGCAGTAGAAGGCGTTGGCATCACAAAGGGCAATGATTGGTTTCATCGCAGGTTATGAATCACGTTGGTCACCACTCCCCAGATGTGCAGTGATTGCTCAGAGTCCAGAAGAATAGGGGGGTAAGCCGAGTTTTCAGATTGCAGCATCACCTTGCTATTTTTGTGGTGAAGTCGTTTTACAATTAGCTCTCCATCCAGCAGGGCGAGAATAATATCGCCATGAGTGGCGGTGAGTGATCGGTCAATGATCAGAATATCGTCGTCAAAGATACCGGCGCCCTCCATGGAGTTCCCCCGTGCTCTGGCAAAAAAAGTCGCTGCCTGATGCTCAATGAGCAGTTGGTCCAGCGACAGGGTTTCCTGCAAATAATCAGCAGCTGGGCTGGCAAAACCGCAGGCTGCCGGGGTCTGATAAAAGGGTAGCCGGTTGCTTGGACGGCTTGGTGTGAGTGGTTTGGGATTCATAGGCATCGGGCATTAATACTGTTTATATATACAGTATAATTTATCGTTTAATCATTCGATGTCAACAGCCCTTCGATTCATATTGACACCACAAGATGCACGAAAGGGTAATTTTGGATAAGATCAATTAGGAATAAGAAAAACAATGAGTCCAGCATATGCTGGCAGGAGTATTTGGTGTCAGCCTCTAATTCGCTCTCTGTCTCGCCTCCTCTCCCGCTTTTTTGGCGGATGAAACGCCTCTATGTTCGTTTCATGCTTGCTTTTATTGGTCACGGACTGAACAAAGCTTGCGATGTGGATCACGTTATCCAAAAAGAGGTTGCCTCCCTACCCGAGGGTTTTACATTCTCCATGGGAATCATGCCGCACGGCCCCGTGCTCAACATGAAGAAGGTCAACAACCGCTTACAAGTAAGCTCTGGCAATGCTCAACAAAAATCAGCCGTTGCGATTCAGTTTAAACATCTTGCCCACGCCTTTAGCACCCTCTCCTTTCAGGAAGGAACCGCACAGGCCTTTGCCCGGGAGCGCATAGTGGTTGATGGCGATATTCCTGCCTCCATGAAACTGGTGCGTTGCTTTGAACGGTTGGAGGTACTCACGCTGCCCCGATTCATTGGTCGGCGAATTGTTCGCTACTACCCGGCGATTTCTTTTCATAAAAAGTCAGTGACCGCCTGCCAAATTTACCTGGGGGTATTGGCCGGTTTTATTACAGGGAGACCCGTTGAATGAGTCGCAGTTATTTTGAGTTTTTTAATCCGGTCAAAATTGTTTCAGGTCATGAAGCGCTTGAGCATATGCCCTATGAGCTGGCGAGCTTTGGAGTGACCCGGCCTCTGATTATCACCGACACCGGTGTTGTACAGGCCGGTTTAATTGAATCAGTAAAACAGGTAATGACGGTTGGAGGTGTGGCGCTTGCCGATATTTATAGTGAAGTACCGCCCGACTCGTCAACGCAGATCGTCGCTACCATTACCGAACGCTACCGCAAGACGGATGCCGATGGAATAATTGCCATTGGCGGCGGATCAGTTATTGACACAGCCAAGGCTGTCAATATTCTCGCTTCAGAAGGCGGAGATGACTTGCTTAAATACTGCGGCGCAGGCTCTCTGACCAAACCGCTAAAGCCGTTGTTCATTCTACCAACCACGGCTGGAACCGGCTCAGAAGTGACTAAAGTCGCCGTTATTCGTGACGACGAGAGCAGACGCAAGGTTCCTTTCGCTTCTGCTTTTTTGATGCCTGATGTGGCTGTGCTTGACCCGAGAATGACACTAACACTGCCACCTCATATCACCGCAGCAACAGCGATGGATGCCATGACGCACGCCATCGAAGCGTATATTGGTACCGCTAAGAATCCGATCAGTGACGCCTATGCTGTCGCTGCGATTAAAGGTATTCGCAGCAACTTAAGCGCTGTAATTGCTGAGCCACAAAATCCAAACCTTCGGCTGAAACTGGCAGAATCTGCCGCTTTGGCCGGCATTGCCTTTTCTAACTCAATGGTTGGGTTGGTGCACGCCATTGGGCACTCGTTAGGTGCAGTTACTCATCTACCTCACGGGGTTTGCATGAGCCTGATGCTGCCATATGTATTGAAGTACAATCTGAAAAAGTGTGAAAAAGAGATTGGCGAACTTTTGCTCCCCTTGGCAGGTGCTGATACCTACAGCAATACAGTGGAGAACCAGCGGGCAGTGGCAGCGATTCGTTGCATTAAAGAAATCCGCGATGAAATCTATGAGACGACGGGGATACCGCGCACCCTATCGGAAAGCGGTAAGGTTCTATCCTCACAGTTGGCGGATGTTGCCAGAATGAGCATTGATGATGGAGCCTTGCTCTATAACCGGGTTGACGCCAGTTATGAGCAAGTGTTGGAGCTTTTACAGACAGCCTGGTGAGCAGTTGATTGCTGCCACGAAGCGCTGAAAATCTACAGCCTCGCCCCCACGGGGGTGGAAACGAGACTAAACCTTTAGAGTGGCTGATTCCTAGGCTGCGCTTGCTGCCAGGGGTTCTTTGTCATTGAGGTAATCCTGAACGGAAGTAGACTTCATCAGAATTTCACCATGACTGGCATACATTTTTTCAACGAGCTCGCGAGTAACAGGTGTCCATTCAGCGTGCTCAGCATCATCTCCAGCTTCCAGATTCTGCAAGCTTGTCAACTGTGCCAGCGGACTGTTGTGATCGAACTCTACGACAACAGCGACAGTTTCCATCCATGCATTGTCGGTATTTCTAGGATCATCAACAACGCCTTTATAAACAGTTTTGCAGTTTTTGAATTCGTCGTAGGCTGAAATCTTGTCAACCATAACGCCAATGCGTATTTCATTGACCTTCTGAGTTTTTTCCTCATTAGGCAGTGTCTCATCAATCTTAGCAATTTCCCCGTTAATGCGATCATGGTCCTCTTGTGTAAATACCGAATCACTCTTGCCAAGAGCCTCTTCGGCGAGTTCTCGCCATGCAGTGCGGAGGTAGTTTTCATTTTTGTCTACCATACCGCCCGGGAAAGCTCGTTGCCCTGTTGGTTTTTTATCGTTGTCTTTTCTTGCTACTGACAAAAGGAACAGGTTGCCATCTTCATCCCGGCGCAAAACTATAGGGTCTGCGGCGTGGTTTGGTCCATAATGGCCTAGTAAACCCCGCCCTTCTATTCCGGTTCGTCCAAGTGGGTTTAGTGGGAGTCCACTTCCGTCACGTTTAAAGCCGTGCCAGCTCTGATTTTTGAAAGTTGTAAAATCAACTGCTTTTACATCTTGGGGGTGTGCCCATACCGGCCCTCTTTGAACGTCTGAGGATGTATAGTTGTGCACTAAGTCTTTGTACTCAGGGTAAGGCGTGTCCCAGCTGATGTATTTCTCATCAATCTCCGGGCGATCAGGATAACCTTTAGCTTTCAGACCTGGTTCGTTAGTTCTGGTTATGGCTACTTTTGAAGGTAGGCTGCCTTTTAACCCATCATCGCCAACAGAGCGTCTGTGTGCCAATAAATCCTTCAATGAGTGCGATAGCATGCATTCTGGCAAGAAGGACTTAACGAGGTCATAGATGTAGGTCTTAACTTCTTTTGCAAGAGTCACGACTCTGGATGTTAGAGATGCATCTGATGTGGCATCCGATTGTTTGTTGCTGAAATTACGTACCAACTCGGGGTGAGTCGTGGTAGAGCGACCTGCAAAGCCACTCAACGCATACTTTATTTTATGTAGCGTATTAGGGAGGCTGTTTTGGTTTGAGGCCTGATCTGAACTCATCAGGTTTTTGTAGCAATCAATACGCCCTTGAAGCGATAAAGCCATTGTTATTCTCCATATATGTGTTTGTTAACAGATTTATTGTCCGTTTGGGGGTTTAAAAATGTTATTTTGCAATCAAACTGCAATATCAATCGCATTAACCAATGGGGTTGCCGGTTAGCACTTGAGAGCAGCTTTTGTGGTGAAAACCTACTTTCCTGATTTTGAAAGCAAAGTCGGTGTTGACCAGAATTACTCCTAATCAAAAGCTATATGCACGGACAAATTAATTACATTTGATTAACTTGAGTGTGTTTGCATATTAAGTTAGTCATTTTAACGGTTTAAAAGTTCAATTTTTTTCAAAATGTTTTGTAAAAAATGTTTTGGTAGGTAACCTCCTTAAAGTTCAGCCCCTGCGTGACCGTTCCATTCTCAGGCTGTCTCGAAGCCTTACTTCGACGGACAACGAGGAAATATATGACTTCATTTGGTCATGCATTTAGGCAAAAAAACACTCATTTAATGAAAGGTTTTAGAAAGCTATTACGTTCGTGAAATGTAGCTTGAATAGGCTCACTATAAACGTAGATTCATCAGCCTAGTAAACATTCTGAATTTGTCAATATTTTCCTAATTATAAAAAGTTGACTGGTGTTTTTGGCTGCAAACAAAGGTGGGAGAAAGTTGGCTCTATCGTCGCAAACCCTTGCCTTTATGCCCTCTGGGTATTTATGCCCTTTGGGTATTTATGCCCTTTGGGTATGCCAAAATCGGGCGAGGAGCAGTCACCATGAAAGCTATGGTTGCTGGCTCTGGCATAATGGTGATGTTGTATTGTTTTTATTATTCAGGCCAGGCGTTTGCCTGTTGCTAGAAAATGGCTCACCCACAGTTAACTGCGGTATGAGCTCTAATGTCAGTATATCGTCAAAGGGCGAGGTTATTAGCTTTGGGGGAGTAGTTCAGAGGCTTGCCTTTAGCATCCACAGTTCTTTTTCAATAAAACCGATCTGCTCATCACAGTATGCGCGGGTAATGTCATCGGTGGTCTCATCTGCGGACAGGGTTTTCAGGTTCGACTGTATTTCGCTAAAGTCAGCCATCATGGCTTTGAAAATATGCTCAACGGGGAATTCGGTTTTATCTTCTTCTGCAATAGTAGCTGTGCTTAATATGGCTTTCAGAGTAACCAGAGGGGTGCCATCGAGTTGCAGAATGCGTTCGGCAACATCGTCGTACATAGTGGCAAACTGGTTGTAGTATTCTTCTGTCTTTGCGTGTACCTGAAAGAAGGCAGGCCCTTTAACATGCCAGTGATAGTTGTGCAATTTGGTGAACAGCACATTGGCGTTGGCCATAACCACTTTCAGTCTTTCTATAGTGCTTGACATTATACCCTCTCAATAAACGACGCTTTGATGTTCAAAAATTACCCAGTCAATTATCTTTTACTCCTTGATGGTGCGAAGTCAAGTTTTAGGCGGTGTGCAAGGTCAGCAAGTTATCAACGACACTTACCCTATTGTTCAGTGTTCGCAAAGTGGGCAGGTTTCCCTCAAGGAAAAGCACTCTGTTTAAGGAAGGCAGTGCAGGGTGCGGGTTTGTGCGACTGCGTATGGCAATTTTTCATATAGATGAAACAGATAAGAATATGAATAATATGCCAATAATATATAATCAGCGACACATCCGCTGACTTGGGCAAAAAATAAAAAAATCGGAGTATTCTCTTATGAGTACCAATAGCGAAAGCCTTGATAGCGCACCTGCTCCACAGGGGGATATGACGCTGAAAGTTCTGGCCGATCACCGCTCAGTGAATAGCAGTGGTGATGTGTTCGCCGGCTGGGTGACAATGCACCTGGATCAGGCTGGAGAACTCTGCGCCCGAAAAGCCTCAAACGGGGCGCGAGTCGTGACTGTTAGTATTGATGGCATGAGCTTTTTACGCCCAGTTCAGATGGGCGACCTGATTGGCTTTTTTACCAGAGTGTCTGAAATTGGCAAAACTTCCATCCGAATTGTGGTTGAAGGCTGGATTGAGAATCACCACGGCTGGGAGAAGCTGACGGAAACCACCATGGTATTTGTTGCCATTGACCGGGGTGGGCGCACCAAGCGAGTCAGACACCCTTGAAGTGTCTGAATGAAAATGCATTAGGCGCACTGGCCAGATAAAAATCACTTTGCAGGCAGGCGTTGTGATTTTTATCAGCTATGGCTTTTCGTTAAGTGTGTCGGACGACAGTTATCTTTTATGTTGAGGCGATATGCAGAGCAAGCTAAAGTGAAATGCTGCCCGAAGCGTTACAGTTTTCGAGCAGGGCGCCAACGTGGCAATTCATTTGGCCTTGAGTCGCCCATAGCTCAGAACTTTGTGCTTTGATGAGCGGGACTTTTTAAAACCATTAAGGGAGTTTTGTTCGTGCTTGCCAAATGAGGTTGCCGTGATGCCACAAAGCATTACGCGAAGTATCCGGGCTAAGGCTTTTTACCTATGTGAACTACTACTACAGAGTTGTCGACAGTGGTGATGTTATCCGGATCTGAACCCTTTTTATAGACTGGATTTTCAGCGACGCCTTTGTAAAGCTCAAACGAAGCATGATAATGATGAGAGTTTTTAGTAAAAGTTACTTCAAAGTCTTGACTGCTGTGAGTGAATCCACAACCCCAAGAGCCTTTAAAGTCTACATCAATTACTTTGAGCTTTCTTGTCTCAATTTGAAGATATTGAGTAGCGCTATTGATACAGTAACTTGAAGTGGCTCGAATGGTTATGGTTACGCCGGTATTATTATAAACATTAAATTTAAAACTTTCTGCATTTACAGCCTGAGCATAAGTAATGACGGTTAATAAAAAGATTGTTGACTTGTACTTCATAAGCCATGCACCCTTCTTTTTCAGATAAAATTTCAGAGTTTAGCCTCACAGAGGAATAGCTCGTACTCTTAATAACCATAAAATTCTTGGTTACTCTTTAACCCTATTAACTCTGAAACCAATTGCTGTATGTTCAATCTTTCAAGTCAATGGTATATCCAGCTTAGGTTGAGTGAACATTAAGGGCAAATACATAAGGGTATAATTCTTATATTGATCGGACTTACGTAACTCGGTCAGCTGTCGTATGAAGGCTGTGGAGGTTTTTATGATAGAAAACTCCTTATTTTGGCTCTTTATAAATGTGGGTTATTAGGCCTGTGCATTTTTCCTCTCTGCCAGGATTATTATGCAATGGTAAAGTGGATTCATCTAAAAAATGAATAGCCTTATCCTTGATAATCGTCATGGGGTATAAAGCCTTTTGTAATTATTTTTTAAACATTGCAGGCTCAGGTTATGCACTAATATCAGCTGCTGGCCTGCTGCTTACTGGCTGGGATGGCTTGAGCCAGTGGCCTGCCCGCATGGAGTCAATATATGAATATGTTCGTATGCGTTAACCTGAGTTTCAGAAAGTGGACGTTTAAATATTAAGCCAGTGTCTTTTTGTACTCTTCCAAATAGTTTAATTAATATCAAATATAAAACTTGACCATTACGGTTTTTCAACACATTCTTTCAGTGATAGTAATTTTTCTTGTTAATTGGAATGCTAATTACTCAATATTATTGACAGTTTATTCGCTCCTGCTAAAGAGAGTTATCTATGAAGTATCGATCTACACTTTCCCTTATTGCTTTTATTTCTATAGTATTTTCGCAGCTCTCAAACGCTTTCTCAGAATTAGTCCCTGTTTTTAATAAGTTGTCTGGCCCGGTACACATTGAGGCTACGTCTGAAAGCTATTGTATGTATGATGTACAGCCTAAAGTGCTTGATATTCCCTCCGGGCGGACCTCGGCGATAAAAATTAATTTCAAATCTTCACTTCGCTCTGGCTGCGCCGTGCATCACAGTTCGCAAAGCTTCAAAGCCTCTGCAACGGACGCGGCGGGTGTGCATTATCAGTTCGAGTTTGAATGGTATAAGCCCGTTGCTAAGGCGGCAGAAATCAACATTACAAAGAACCGTTCGCACCTTATGAGAGCTGAATATGGCATGATAAGGCCTCCCCTGCAGTTTGAGCCGGAATATTATTTATATATTGAGTTCAAAGGTTTTATCGAATAATCCCGTGTAATAGATTTCTGACTCCATTGGAGTAAACAGGATCTTTATTTTTTGTGCGTAAGGTGGATATTTCAAAACGTGCCAACCTCGAAAAGGATTTAAAAAATGAGCAAGCTTACAGGATTAAGCCAGTACGATTGATATCTAATGAAGTTTTTAACGGCGTTATTTTTTAAAGCATGGGGCGGGGAGGCATTGGAGCCAGGCTTACTCTCTGACACCTTGCCGGCTGTTAGAGTTCCCTATTTATCCAACGACGATTGCAATTCAGCCTACAGTAATCAGATAAGCGAGAGCATGATTTGCGCCCGCTACAAAGAAAGGGGGAAAGTGCTCCTGTCAGGGTGTTTATGAGTTGATGGATGGGGTTCGAGAGATGGTGTCCTTTTTGCGCTACCCCCCCCACAGTTAACTAGCGGACTTTTTAAACGCCTTCAAAACCGGCGTCAACAGGTAATCAACAACCCGTTTTTGCCCGGTAACAATGTCTACCGTTCCGGTCATTCCGGGCAATAACGACACTGTTTTATTATCTCCAGCCAGAGCAACCCGAAGCCGGTAATAGGGTTGGCCTTTTTCATCGTCCAGCGTATCCGCACTGATGGTTTCCAGGTGGCCTTTAAGGCTTCCGAAGGCGGCAAACTCGTAGGCGGTCAGCTTTATCAGGGCGGTCTGCCCCTGATGCAAAAAGGCGATATCAGCAGGTTGCACCCGAGCCTCAAAAACCAGTGATTCATCCACCGGAACTATTTCAATAACGGTGCTGCCCGGCTGAATAACACTGCCTTCTGTGTGTACACTGACCGTTTTGACTAGCCCGTCCACCGGTGCGTATAAAGATGCTTTACGAACACGATCCTGCAAGCCAGACTGCCCTTCGAGTAAGCGCCCCTGTCGATCCCGGGTTTCCTGAAGCTCTTGCTGTAGATCCGCCCGATAGCGAATCACCAAATCGTTTCGCCGCCCAGTGGACTCAGCCAGTGCTGCCTCAAGTCGCGTTGCCGTCAGTTGGGCGTTGGTCAGATCACCCTGTAAATCATTGACTTTACGTTCAAGGCCGATAATTTCCACCCGGGTAATCACCCCGGTTTTGGCCAGCGGTTTTTTTAACGACAGCTCTTCATTCGCCAGTTGCAAACTTTTGCTGAGAGTGTTGGCTTTTTCTTTCAGCTCCAATAACTCATGGCGCCTTTGGGCAACCTGTTGATCCAGTATCTGTACCTGACTGTTCAGCGCAGCGATTCTCTCGTTCATCAAGGCTTTGTGCTGTGCAACCAGTTGAGGGTGGCGATGGCTAAAGCGCTCAGAAAAATCACTAGCATCGTTATTTTCACCTAGTAAAGCCTGCTCGGCTTCAAGTCTCGCAATGCTAACCTGTAGGCTCTCCAGTTCAGACTCATTGACACGAAAAGAAGAGTGGTAGCGGGTTTCATCAATTTGCAACAGTAAGTCTCCGGCTTTGACAAATGCCCCTTCTTTAACGTGTACTGACTTTAGCGTACCGCCATCGAGGCTCTGAATCTGCTGTACCCGGCTTGTGGGAATAAGACGACCAGAACCGTTTACCGATTGATCCATATTGGTCAGGCAACTCCAAATTACTAGCGCAATAATAAAGAGGCTCAAGCCCCACACGAACCAGCGGGAGGAGGTCTCCACTTCAATCAGTTCCGCTTGTTGTCGACTGGAGGACGACAGCTGAATCCACTCCATCCAACTACGGGCTTTCATGCTTGCGACTCTTTTAACTGTAATGAAACCGGTTGATCACAAGTCACTTTGCCCCCCTCCAGCATCACCATGCGGCTAACCACTGAAAGCAGGCTGCTGCGATGGGTAATGACAACTAACGTCGTTTGCTCAGGTAAACACCTAAGCGTCTCTTGCACACGTGCATCCATTAGGCTGTCCATATGGGCGGTGGGCTCATCCAGCACCAACACATCCGGCTGCATGAGCATTGCCCGAGCCAAAGCAACCGCACGACGCTGGCCGCCAGACAGTTGGCGGCCACCTTCGCCAACCGGGCACTGTAACGCTGCCAGAGAGTCACCAGTAAACAGAGTTACGCCACAGCTCCTGGCTGTGCTCAGAACTTGCTCGTTTGAGAAACCGGTAGTGCCCATCGTGATGTTTTCCATTACAGAGCCGTGAAATAGCCAAGGGTCTTGTGGCAGAAAGCCAACCCGGGCGCGCAAGGTGGCTGGATGGATGTCCGTCATGGCGATGTTGTCGAGAAATATCTGCCCCTGAGTTGGCAAATAAAGTGCAGCAAGCAGACGGGCAAGAGTGGATTTGCCTGAGCCAGAGCGCCCCACAATGGCAACCTTTTCACCTTGCTTTATGCATACACTTAAATCCGCCAGTACCGGCATGACGCGATCCGGATAGACAAACGACACTCGATTTATGTTTATATCACCATTAATGCGCTCAATGGTGCGGTAGCTGGCGTTTGCCTCTTGTTCATCCGGGGCGTGCATCAGTTGATCAATCATTCTGAATGCTGTTAGCGCCTGATGGTATTTTGTTCCCAGTAATGCCAGCTGCATAAACGGCGCTATGGCTCGGCCTGACAGCATCATCATGGCGATCAAAGCTCCCATATTCATGCGATCTGCATGGATGGCGGCGACACCAAAATAAACAATGCCTACGGTCGCCAACTGTTGTAACCAGACCGCCACTGCGGTGACACTCCCGGTAATGGCGCGGGTTTTCAGACCCCAGGTGGCCATATGGCCGATGGCCTGCTCCCAGCGTTGTTGAAAACGACTTTGTGCGCCAGCCAGACGCAGGCTCTCCAAACCGGTAATGGTTTCGATTAAGTCGCTGTGCTTGCGTGACGCAAGGCGTTCACTCTCCTCAATACTCAGGCGCAAACGAGGCTGTACCGCGAGGCTGAGGGTCAGCATAGTCAGAATAATCAGCAGAGGAACCCAAACCAAGCTGCCCCCCATCAGTCCAATCACCACCAGAAATAGGATGGCAAATGGCAGATCAACCAGAGCGGTCAAGGTGGTGGAGGTCATGAACTCTCTAATGGATTCAAAATCCTGAATTTTTCGCGCAAAGGCTCCCACAGCCGGTGAAATAGACGACATTCGAACGCCCATAATTTTAGCAAACAGTTGGCTGGACATGAGCAGGTCGGTTTTTTTTGCCGCCATATCGATAAAGCGGGTGCGTAATTGTCGACAAGCAACTCAAAAGTAATGACAATGACTACGCCAATAGTGAGTGTGTTCAGCGTAGTTAATGCCATTCCCGGAATGACTTGGTCGTATATAAGTCGCACGAATAATGGAATGGTAAGCGCAAGAAAATTAACCAACAGAGAAGCTAGCAAGATTTCCCGGTAAATGCGCCGCCCCTGCAAAATGGCGCTCCAAAACCAATGATTTTGCCAGTGGGGAGGGTATTGCGGATCACGATCATCATCAATTTTAGCTCGGCTGAAAAAAACAAGCTCGTTGTTAATGCGTTGAACAAAAGCATCAAGTTCTAAACTTTGCAGTGCCATATTCTGCTCTGGTAAATGATATTTGACACTGCATTCGTCAATATGAACGACAATAACAGGGCATTCTTCCAGCCAGGCTAGGCAGGGCAAGCAGGATGTAGGGCAAAGTTCGCCTAAAGGTTGTTTTTTAAGAATGGTTTCGTTGATGGGTTTTCTAAATAGAGTTAAACCGGCATTGTGTGAGGCACGCTCAAGATACTGGCTGCTGAGAGTGTCAGCTTGAACAGGCAAGCCGTTCAGAACCGTTTGGGCAATGGCATCAACCCCATGATGCCGGGCAATCCAGAGTAGGGCAGTCAGTAGGGGACTTTGCGTCATTGCCACTCCATAAGAGAAATTGTGTCAGAACCAAGCAGGGTTAAAGTTAGGGTAAAAAAGTAGCTGACGCCATTTTTCCTTAATCAGAATGATCACATGCCTGATTTTACGCCGGGTACAGAGGACAATTTCCACTCACCGCAGTTTTTATCGAGTATCTGCAACTTTATTTTGATCTGTTCTACGGTTCAGGTCAGCATTGTTAATAAGACCGGCGTTAAACACCGGTTATTCAATGCAGGCCGATATCGGCTTGATTAAGCAGGGAGCGGTCAGTTTAATCTTCTAAGGCCGGCGGGTTTTCCGTTTCGCTACTCAATTTATGACCAAAAATGCAATTAGGATGCATATCGGGATAAAAATAAACATTACAGACTAAAAAATCTGTTGCGTTCTCAGCATTAATTGCACTGCAAGGTTTTATACTCCATAACACACCTCTGACATCTGCTTTGTAGAAGTAACTCCAAGCGTCACCACACTTGAGAGACCACGATCGGTGAGCACACAAGTTGTAGCCTTTGTATTTGCTTATTGAGCAATGGGCGGCAAGTTGTGAGGTAGAAAGTATTAAGGTCGAACAGAGTACGACAGCAAATAAATTTAGACAGAGCTTACACTTCATACAATTTACTCGTATATCAAACCAAAAGAAGATACTAACTATGCGTTGCATTGCTTTGTCGTTTTAGAGTGTCTACAGGGCTCAGTTACCTTAAAGGATGAATTTGGGTTAATAAAAGCAAGGGAAAAGCATAAGAGACTTACAAGCTCAACGTTCACAAGGGCACCGTAGCCTTTTTGCAGTATTGAGTTTAAAAGGAACGTTTCAAAGAATAGATATTCAATTAATAAAAGGCTGACCGTTACCACTTTTTGCTTAAACTATAAATGAATCGTCGTATTCAAATTAGCACAGTTTCACTGTACAGGTATGAAAATAAAACGGGAGGCTGTGCGAGAATAGCGCTCCCCAAGGCGTATCCATTCCTCTATTAGCTCTCAACGGTGCCACCTCTTGAGCCTGCGATTGTCCCGAACTGGATTCAGTACGTGACTTATCCCCGCCCACTTGTACCCAAAGGGCATAAATACCCAGAGGGCATAAATACCCAAAGGGCATAAAGGCGAGGGTTTGCAACGATTTAGCTAAATAATCAAGCTCAAACGCTGGTCTGAGCTTCGTGTAAAGTTGTATGACTTTTAAGGCCAAGTGGCATTAGGAAATCTCTGCGAGATTGCCTTTTCTCTCAAGCCAATGCCGTCTATCAGGTGATCTTTTTTTAGCCAGTAACATATCAAACACTTGGTGTGTTTCTAAGAAGTCATCAATGGTTAGTTGAACTAAGCGTCGAGTGTCGGCTGACATGGTGGTTTCACGCAGTTGCAGAGGGTTCATTTCGCCGAGCCCTTTGAAGCGTTGTACGTTGACTTTGCCTTTCTTTTTCTCGGCGCGGATTCGTTCAAGAATGCCTTCTTTTTCCGCTTCATCTAACGCATAGAAAACTTCTTTGGCAACGTCAATGCGGTACAGAGGAGGCATAGCGACGTAGATATGGCCTTTTTCCACCAGTGGACGGAAGTGTTGGATGAACAAGGCGCAGAGTAACGTAGCGATGTGCAGGCCGTCGGAGTCGGCGTCGGCGAGGATGCAGATTTTTCCGTAGCGCAGCCCGTCCAGATTATCCGACGCTGGATCAACGCCCAGGGCTACAGAGATGTCGTGTATTTCCTGCGAGGCCAGCACTTCAGCGGAGTCCACTTCCCAGCTGTTCAGGATTTTACCGCGCAGCGGCATAATGGCCTGATATTCACGATCACGAGCCTGTTTAGCGGAGCCGCCGGCGGAGTCTCCTTCCACCAGAAACAGCTCGGTCATGCTCAGGTCCTGGCTTGAGCAGTCCGCCAGTTTGCCTGGTAAAGCCGGGCCTTGAGTTACTTTTTTGCGGGCAACTTTTTTGGCTTTGCGCATGCGCTTTTGTGCGTTGCTAATGCACAGTTCTGCCAGTAGTTCGCCTTCTGCCGTATGTTGGTTTAGCCAGAGACTGAAGGCGTCTTTGGCAACGCCAGAAACAAAGGCAGCGCACTCTCTGGAAGATAAACGCTCTTTGGTCTGCCCGGAAAATTGCGGGTCGGCTAATTTGGCCGACAATACGTAGGCGCAATTCTCCCATAAGTCATCTGGCCCGAGTTTTACGCCCCGGGGCAGCAGGTTTCGGAACTCACAGAATTCGCGGATGGCTTCCAATAAGCCGGTGCGTAAGCCGTTGACATGAGTGCCGCCGAGTGGGGTTGGGATTAGGTTAACGTAGCTCTCGGTGAGTAGTTCGCCGCCCTCTGGTAGCCATTGTACCGCCCAGTCAACGGCTTCGCTTTCCCCTTTTAAGGTTCCGGTGAAGGGCTCTAAGGGTAGGGTGGTAAAGCTGTCGGTAGCGCTTTTAAGGTAATCGTTCAGGCCGTCTTCGTAATACCATTCAGTAACGTCACCTGATGTATGATCAATAAACTCAACACGCAAACCGGGGCAGAGTACCGCTTTTGCACGCAGAATGTGCATTAATCGGGGTACGGAAAAGCGGGGGGAGTCAAAGTAGCCAGGGTCAGGCCAGAAGTGAACGGTGGTGCCGGTGTTGCGACGTCCGCAGGTGCCTGTCTGTTGCAGGTCGGTGTCTTTGTAGCCGTCTTTAAAACTCATAAACGACACAATACCATCACGGCGAACACTGACTTCAAGGCGGCTGGAGAGGGCGTTGACTACGGAGACGCCAACGCCGTGTAAACCACCTGAGAACTGGTAGTTTTTGTTGGAAAACTTGCCACCGGCGTGGAGTCGGGTGAGGATCAGCTCAATGCCGCAGATGCCGTGTTCCGGATGAATGTCCGTTGGCATGCCGCGGCCGTCGTCACTGACCTCCAGTGACTGGTCTTTGTGCAGGGTTACCTTGACATGGGACGCAAACCCAGCCAGTGCTTCATCCACACTGTTGTCGATAATTTCCTGTGCAAGATGGTTTGGCCGGGTTGTATCGGTGTACATTCCGGGGCGCTTGCGCACTGGGTCGAGGCCGCTGAGTACTTCTATTGCCTCGGCGTTGTAGTCGTTCTTTGCCATGGGTCCCTGTTGATTAACCGTTTGATGGAGGAAGTGTAACGAATGCCTCGGGATTTATTCAAACAGATGTCAGAAAATCCATTACTCGGGGTAAAATCTCATCAAAATGATCAAAGCTGTGGCTGCCGCCTTCTTGTACGATGGATTTGCATCCTTGATATTTAGCCACCGCGAGCCGGTAGTCGAGGACTTCATCGCCGGTTTGGAGCAGCAATAAAGTGTCTTCATAAGCGGTGGGGGTTACCTCCAGTTGCAGCAGTTGCTCAACGTATTCTTTGGTCATCACCCATTCGGCACCGGTGTGATAGTTTTTTTGTGGGCCGATGTACGTCTCAAACCGCTCCCCGGGAACAACCGCGGGGTTGACCAGTACCAACCTGAGTTTTTTTTGATGCCCACTTTGCAGCAGCCAACTTTGCAGCCAGGTACCCAGATAGCCACCCAGAGAGCTGCCAATGATGTACATGTCACGATGATTGATGAATCGCTTTAGTTGGCTCTTCAGGTATTGTGTGATGTCGGATGGATAAATGGGTAGATCAGGCGTCCATTGTTCAATATCCAGAGGATTATGTTGCAAGTATTCTGTCGTTTGAATGGCTTTCTTCGATTGTGCCGAGCTGTTCAAACCATGCAGATAGATGAGTAATGGCTTCACTGTCGGGCCTCCAGCAAGCGATTGACCAGCGTTATGGGAGAGGAATCAATCACCAGCTGATTGAAAGCATTTTGATTAATCAGACCTTCAGCAACGGCGTGCTTAAACCAAGCGAGCAGGTGATCATAATAGCCTGCGGTGTTGAGAATAGCGGCCGGTTTGTTGTGGTAGCTGACTTGTCGGAGGGCTATCTCCTGAAACAGTTCATCCATACTGCCAGCGCCGCCGGGCAGAGTAATAAAGGCTTGTGCCAGCTCACTCATGGTTTGTTTGCGTTCATGCATGTCTTTTACCTGAATAAACTCGCTTAGGCCCCGGTGGGCGTGCTCCCTTTCGATTAACGCATGGGGCATGACGCCGGTAATTTTGCCACCTCGGGCAATGGCCCGGTTGGCCACAATGCCCATAAGACCCACATTGCCACCGCCGTATATTATGGATACGTTTTTTTCTATGAGTTTATCCACCAGCGTTTCGGCAGCTTGGCGGTAGACGTCATTACGCCCGGGTCGTGACCCGCAATATATGGCGACGCTTTTCATTGCTGCTCCTATTCTGTTTTGAGTTTGTTGTCAGTATATAAATACGTTTTCCGGGAGCAGTTTATGAAAGCTACCGGATAGCACGAAAAAAGCGGCTGTTAGAATATTTCTGACAGCCGCCGGGTTTTTGCTGTTTTGCACCTAACCGTTAGCGCGCAGGTGAACGAACCATTTACTCAAACCCACCATAACACCGCCGCCGATGATGTTACCAATAGTGACTGGTACTAGGTTTTTGAAGATGTTGCCAAGGGTAATGACATCAAAGTCCGTTGGTGTATAACCAATGGCCTGCCAAAAATCCGGGCCGGCAAACTCTTTGATAATATACCCCATCGGTAGCAGGTACATGTTAGCCACGGAATGCTCAAAGCCCGCAACAATGAAAGCGGCAACGGGTAAGATGCAGGCCATCATTTTACCGGCAGCAGTGCGGGCGCTGAGGGTCATCCAGTAGGTTAGACAGACCAGCAGGTTACACAGAAGTCCGAGGATAATATCTTGCATAAAGCTATGACCGAGCTTGGCTTTGGCAATATACATTGAAGAGAGACCTACCTGACCATGGCCGCCTTCCCAGACGCCACCAGCAAAAACCAGCAACGCAAAAATAAGCGAGCCAATCAGGTTGCCAATGTAGACCAGCCCCCAGTTTTTAATGATATTACTCAACTCGAGTTTGCCGGTGGCCTTGCCCATCAGCAATAGCGTGCTGCTGGTAAACAGTTCGGCACCACAAAGGATTACCAGCATCAGGCCGGTGCTAAACACAATGCCGCCAACCAGTTTTGCCAGCCCATAGGGGGCGCTCTGGGAACCGGCCATCACGACAGAGTAGAACATGCCGGCAATGGCAATAAAAATACCGGCCATAATTGCCAGAATGACCGTCACTTCAGGGTGTTTTTTGGCTTTTCCTATTACGGCTTGTTCTGCCAGCTTTGCCATTTCAGCTGGAGGGACTGCACCATAATTAGGCGTTTTTTGAACTTGCATGGGATTATCCGCAATCAATCGAGACCAACGGTTAGTCTATTAGTGGAGTGAATCAAACATTAGGGTGGAGTGTTCAGCTGCTGTTACGGGAGATACCTGATTTTGTGTTAAAAGGTCACTATAAAAGGGCAGCCGTGACACAAAACAGGGCACTGAAATTTGGTTGGAATCAGTTTAAAAGAATAGTTGATTATGGTTGCAAATAGGGTAAGGATAAGAAAATAGTCTTACCCACTGGCTGTTTACCATCCACGGGCATATAAACAGCGTGAAAGGAGGATTCAGTACCATGCAGGGTTATCTGTTGTCCGTTACCTTGAGCGTGTTTGCGGCAAGTGCTGCTCAGGCAGACGACCATGGCATTATTGATGAAGCTCATCCCTCCTCTTTTCAACACTCTTTGCAACCTACTTCAATGGCCAATCATGGCTCTACTGTTGAGGTGAGTTCTCAGGCTTTAAAACCCATCCACGCCCAACGTTTTCAGATTGACTACCAGCCGTTTGACAACAGCTTTAGTATGTCTGCAAGTGGCTTTGTGAAATCAGCGAGGGAAGCGTTACTTAACAGCAGAAAACCGTATCTTGGCGTGGGCTGGAAGAAAATGCTGGATCAGGCTCGGTTGGGTATGAGGGTTGACTTTGGTGCCGTTTATGAAGAACGCACAGGGTTAGATTCTGCTGTTAGCCGCTCGCCATCTGTCGCAAAAAACAGTGCCGATGAAACCGAGGCTGCACGCTGGCAGCCTGTTATCAGTTTTGGCATGTTTTACCGTTTTTAACCAACGCTATATTTTTATTTCTGGCTTACGGCGCTGGTATTTGTTGACGGTAATGCTGCGGTTTGCAGATCTGCGTTTTTTTGCGTTGTTATTCGGTTAATGTGCATTCCCTTCAATACATTCAATGCCTGATTAAGCTGAAAGTCGTTCGCCAGCATATCGGCAATCTCTTGCGCCGCTTTGATTGCACCAGAGTCTTTTTTTCCTGCAGTACCGTTGTCGTTTTTATTGCCATTGCTGAGGTGTCTTTGCAGGTCGGCTTCTTTGTACCGCTGTGGAGCATCAATGGGCGTAACCGTGGAGCGCTGAACCACAATGTCCGGCTTGATGCCTTCTGCCTGAATGGAGCGACCTTTCGGGGTGTAGTATAAGGCAGTGGTCAGTTTTAGGCCTTTGGCGGAATCCACACTTAACGGGAGTACGGTTTGCACGGAACCTTTACCAAACGACTCTGTCCCTAGCAACACGGCGCGGTTATGATCCTGCAGGGCACCGGCAACAATTTCAGATGCTGAGGCAGAGCCTCCATTGATCAGGACGACCAGTGGCACACCCTGGGAAGGGTCGTTGGCAGTGGCGTTAAAACGCAACTCAGAGTTGGGGATACGCCCTTCGGTGTAGACGATCAGGCCGTCGCTGATAAATGCATCCGTTACCCCAACCGCTGCCTGCAATACGCCGCCCGGGTTATTGCGTAAATCAAGCACCAGGCCGTTGAGTTCGTCTTCGCCTAAGTCTTTTTTCAGGCTGTTAAGTTTTGCCACCAGCTCTTTACCGGTATCTGCCTGAAACTGGCTGATGCGGATGTAGCCATAGCCCGGCTCAAGGTTTTTTGCTTTCACACTTTGCACTTTGATGACGGCCCGCTTGAGGGAAATCTCCAAAGGCTTTTCTTCACCATCGCGGACAATCGTCAGGGTGATGGGAGTTCCTGCCTTGCCGCGCATTTTTTCAACGGAATCGCTTAACTTCATGCCTTTGACGGACTCTTCGTCCAACTTGATGATCAGGTCACCGGCCTGAACGCCAGCTCGTGCCGCAGGGGTATCATCAATGGGGCTGACCACTTTAATGAAGCCGTCTTCCATCCCCACTTCAATGCCAAGCCCGCCAAACTCACCGGAGGTATTTTCTTCAAGCTCTTTAAAGTCATCGGGCTTTAGATAGGCAGAGTGTGGGTCAAGCCCGCTAAGCATGCCTTGAATGGCATTTTCCAATAGTGTTTTGTCGTCTACCTCTTCAACATAGGCTTTTTTGATACGCTCCATTACCTCGGTAAACGTGCGTAGCTCATCCAGAGGCAGTCTGCCTTTTGGTGCGGCTGTTTTTTGTTTTTGTTCGACAACGGCTGTTTCGGTAACGTCAGCAGACCCCTCGGCCCAGCTATTGAGTGACAGAGTAGTCGCTAGGGCTGAAGCTGCCAGAGCCATTGTTGGAACGGTAAAAAGCCGGTTAAGGTTAAATGTAAAATTCATGAATGCTCCCAGGCATTATTTTAAAATCAGAGAAGTATAGGAGCCTGCTGAATACATGAGCTGTCGATACACCTTGCTTGCGCTACGCGATAACGGCTGTCAGGCTCTTAGAAGTTACTTATCGGTATCACCGATTGAAACTCTACCGGCTAAGCCATAAAGACGGGTTCTGGGGTTTGCCATTATGACGAACTTCAAAATAGACGCCTTCTGTCTGCTGACCGCCAGTATTGCCGCTGCGTGCCAGAGGCTCACCAGCCAGAACTGTATCGCCTTCCTGTTTCAGAATAGCGTCATTATGGGCGTATAGGGTGAGAAAGCTATTCCCATGGTCAACAATGGCGAGCAAGCCATAATTGCCAAGCCAATCGGCAAAAATGACTTGACCATCGTTCACCGCATTGACGGTGGTGCCGGTTTGTGCAGCAATGAATATGCCCTGCCAGCGCATGCGGGTTTGTGGGTTTGGCTCGTTGAACTTAAACAGAACGTTGCCAGTAACAGGCCACGGCAGGTTGCCTTTGCGGGTTTTGAATGAGAGTGTGGAAGTGCTTTGCGAGCTAAGCGCCCTTTTATGGATGTCGGCCAGTATTTCATCCAGTTGTTGGCGCTGTTTTTCGAGCTGCTTAAGCTCCTTGCCACCTGTTTGGTAACGTCTGCTCAGGGTGCCAAGCAGCTTTTTTCGCTCCTGTTGTTGTTCGACCAGTGTCTTTTTTTTCAGATTGATTGCAACTTTTTGCTGGTCAAGGCGAGTGATCAATTGTTGTTGTTGGCTCTGGAGCGTTTTTAGCTCCGTTACCGTTTGTTCGAACTTACCAATGGCCTCAAACTGCGCCTGCTGAAAATAATCCATATACACCCATTGCCGGGAAACCTGCGCCGGGTCTGATTGGTTTAGCAACAGTTTAAGACGACTGTCGCCCGGGCTTTTGTAGAGGGATTGCAGGCTGAGTGCTACTTGCGCTTTGAGTTGCTCATTGCTCGCCGTCAGCTGTTGCTGACGGCTTTGGAGCTTTTTTATATCGCTTTGCCCCTCCTTAAGGCGAGTTTCCAAAGCACTGATTTCCCGGTTCAGCTGGTGGATGTTCTGCTCATTCTCATGCAACAGCTGCGCGGCGTTGGAGCGTTCGGCATTGATGGTTTCGAGCAGTTGTTTTATTTGCTCAATATCACTCTCAACCGCTTTGATTTGTGCTTCGGTGGTTGTCTGCTCATTGGCTTGCAGGGGCAAAGTGGCGAGCGTTGTGAGCGCTGTAAAAAGTGCTGCCAGCACTTTTTTTCTGCTGCTTTGGAGTAGCGAACTGGATGGAGTCATAGGGGTATCTTTAGCCAGAATCAAAACCTCTTCAGTATGCCTTTATTTGGCTAGCAGATACAGGCCGGCTTGAAAAGTTCTCATGAGTCCATGGGCATCTGATACAATCTGTCAAACGATTGTTCAGAGAAAGCGCATGAAACTCACCTTTCTGGGCACCTCTGCGGGTACGCCCACCACCGACAGAAATGTTACGGCTTTGGCACTGGCGATTGATGATGCAAAGCAGTGGTACCTGATTGATTGTGGTGAAGGCACACAACAACAGCTGCTGCACTGTCGTTATACGCTCAGTCAATTGCAAACCATTTTTATTACCCATACTCATGGTGATCATATTTACGGTCTGCCCGGACTGATCTGTTCAGCCAGTATGCAGGGACGCGAGGCACCACTGACGATATGTGCCCCTAACGGTGTACAGCAATTTGTTGAGGCGGCTCTGGCCTATTCGGATGTCACCAATCTGCCATTCGATATTGAATTTATAAGAAGTGACCAACCCGGTTTTTCTTATGAGGATCGCCAGTTCAGCGTCACCTCCCATGAACTGTCCCATCGGGTGCCGTGTTTTGCCTATCGTTTGATGGAGAAAACCGTCAGCACTCAGCTCAATATTGAGCAGTTACAAGCTTTGGGAGTGCCCAGAGGCGAGCTCTGGGGCGAACTGCAAAAGGGGCAGGTGGTAACACTGCCTGGCGGTCGGCGGGTGCAACCGGAGCAAGTGCTGCAACCCCCACCCACCGGTCGGGTTGCGGTCATCGCCGGTGACAACGATAAACCCCAGTTACTGCACAACGCCCTGCAAGGTGCTCACGTATTGGTACACGAAGCCACGCTCACCCATGCCGCCTGGCAGAAGGCCGGGCCAGCCTGGATGCACAGTTCCGCCCGAATGACGGCAGAAGCAGCGCAAGCGGGTGGTGTGCCTAACTTAATTCTTACGCATTTCAGTGGTCGCTATCAGCGCTCTCGTGCAGCGGGCGGCAACTGTATTGATGAGATTCTCACCGAAGCGGTGCAGTTTTACCACGGCAATATTGGTCTGGCCAGTGATCTGAGCTGCTGGGCAGTTAATCGTTCTGGTCAGCTGATTCCACCGGATCGTGATATACTCGCCCGCCTTATTCACAGCGAAGTTGAAAGTTAATGTCTGAAATCTACGAAACTATGGAAGAGCGCGTCAGCTACGGCATTGGTCGCGAAATGGGCGAACAGCTGAGAGCTAATTCCATCGATGGTTTATCCATTGAGGCGGTGCTGGCGGGATTGGCGGATGCCCTGAACGGCGTTGAAAGTGCAGTTTCCCATCAAGATCTGCACACTGCATTTGCACAAATGCAAGAGCGCCTGCAAGCGGAAGCAACTGAGAAATCTCAGGCTCTTGCGGCTGGGGGCGAAAAACTCCGCGCCGACGGAGAAGCGTTTTTGGCTGAAAACGCCAAGCGAGAGGGCGTTCAGGTAACCGATTCCGGTTTGCAGTACGAAGTTCTCAAAGAAGGCAGTGGGGAAAAGCCAACTCACTCCAATACTGTTCGTACTCACTACCACGGCACATTTATAGATGGCACCGTTTTCGATAGCTCTGTAGAGCGTGGCGCACCTGCCGAGTTTCCGGTTTCCGGTGTTATTTCTGGCTGGGTAGAAGCCCTGCAGATGATGAAAACCGGCTCTAAGTGGAAGCTCTATGTTCCTTATAAGCTCGGCTACGGTGAGGCCGGCTCCGGTCCGATTGGCCCCTTTACTACGTTGGTGTTTGAAGTTGAACTGCTGGATATTGTGGCTTAACTCCCTTAATTTATCTGCTGGTAGCGATTAAACCATTGGCTGTGGATAGTTTTAAGCTTGAGTTATCCACAGCTTTTTGGTGCGATTATTCCTCTGCGAAATTGAGTGCTGAGAGTGATTCCTTAATTATTTGCTCTGCCAGAATTTTATGCGTTGCAGTTGTTGGATGCATTATGCCCCAAAATACGTATTTATCTGAACCATGAGTTTTGCACTCATCTGTTAAGGGATGCTGAAATAGGTAATCCAGGAGATTGTATCTTTTAATATTTAAGCAGGAATCTTTTGTATTTATAAATCCATATTTAAGGTTGTTATCAAGAACCTCTTGAAATATCGTTGCCGCATCCACCAGAGTGATATTTATTCCAAGGTCTTTGTGTTTTTTTACTAGTGACTTAACAAAAGCATTAAATTTCATAATGTTCTCTTTGGCGATTTTTTTCTTGGCAGCGCCTTTGTATTTAAATGAGGGGGAGTGCGTTGCATCAGGCAATGTTAGAACTATAAGGTGTTTACCTCCTGCCTTGATTAGCTGTTCAATAGCAGAGCGAAAATCGTTTTCAGTATCCTCTAATTTGCGAAAATAAGTGATAAAATCGTTCAGGCCAAACTCTAAAACCAGCAACGTGTTTTCATAGCTAAAATATTCTGCTCGTTTCATGAACTTAAGGAATGATTGAACCTGAGAATGGATACTGTCAATGATTAAGTCCTCCTTTTTCCCAGCAGCACCACCAACTGCCCAACTGTACAGTGGAATACCCTTTTTATTCGCCAGGTATTCTGTCCAGGTTAAACCATTGGAGAAATGACCAACAAACCAGCTGTGCAAATTAGGGTATCTCCAGTCTAGTTTGTTGAACAGATTTCCAGTATCCGAGAGACTGTCACCAAAAGATACGATCTTATTAATTTTATTAGTAATCATCTGGTCATTGAACCAAATCTTATTGTTAAACGAATAGTTATCGTCAGCTGCATACATAAGTACCTCATTCTGGTTCGCAGTTTTTGGTACAGCACGCAGACAAGCTTCTTTGAGCTCCTTTTGTTTCAGTGATGTATAAAACATATTATCTAAACTGTAGGGATCATACCAATAGCCGGGAATGACAAAACGGCTACCGTCAGCATTTTTCCCCCACACTCTTTCAGCGAACGGCTTATTATGGTTATTAACTACTCTATACCAACATCGAAGATAAGTTGTCGTGTTCCCGGCTCTATCAGCTTGCTCTAATGCGTTGGCATTTTGTAAAAAGCTAATGGGCATCAACAGTAAGCCTGCAATAAGGAGACATATATTTCTTTGCTGTAGCAGTTTGTTGAAAGCATAAAAGAAAGGAATAGTCAGAATGGTTTTTTGCAGATGCGGATCAAAGAAAGTAACGGACTTAGTATGCACTCTAAACACCAGAAAATAGGTTAGAAATGGATAAAAGTGGTTGTAAGTCCTTTTTATAGTCCCCCAGAACCGGAAGCGCCATAAGCTAATGAAATTTATTTTTTATAATATTGTGTGATTGCTCAGGTTTTCTAAGGTGGTAAAAAATTGGCCTGAAAATCAGGAAATTTTCAGGCCAATTTTTGTCATCCTTGTTACAACAGGGAGGTCACCTCCAGTGATCTCCACTGGTTACGCTGAAGTTTTTCAGCATTTACGTACCGTCACTAACCAGAACCCCTTCTTCTTCATCTTTGGCTTTGCCTTCACTACGCAGGGTAAATTTGTTGGTAGCTGCGTAAAAAATACTGATCAAGGGTGAAATCCAGCAAGCGAACGCGAGGGGAATATAAAGTAGGTTCTCAATGTTGCCGTCGGCAATGCCCAGCCCTAATGCACTGATGACTACAGAGCCACCTGCATTCCATGGAATCAATGGTGAAACTAGAGTTCCACCCTCTTCTACTGCACGAGAAAGGTTGAGTTTGGAATAACCGTGCTTCTCATACTCAGGTGCAAACATACGCCCTGGCAGACTGATTGAGAGGTAAGGGTCACCAGCAACAAGGTTCGTGGCAACGGATGTGGTGATGGCCGAGCTTTGCAGCCGGAAAAAGGATCGGGTGTTTTTAAGAATGGCTTCAACAATGGTCTCCAGACAGCGGGTGCGCTCAAGAGCGCCACCAAAGCCTAGGGAGATCATTACCAAAGTGATTACCCAGGTCATGGACTGAATTCCACCACGTCCTAGTAGCGAGTCTATTTCTGAGATGCCGGTGTTAATTTCATAACCACTTTGCAGGTAACGGAACACGTCATGGATGCTAGCGCCTTGTGCAAAGATCGCCAACAATGCACCACTAATAACACCCACAAACAGTGATGGCAGTGTGGGCATGCGGGCGAATGAGCACCCAAAGACCAGCACCAGAGGCAGCAGTAACCAGACAGACAAAGTGAAGTTATTCTCAATACCTTCAGAAATGACGGCTACTTTGGCAAAGTTGGTCGCCTGCAAGCCACTGGATTCAAAGCCCATAAAAAGGTAGATGGCAAAGGCCAACAGCATGGCAGGAACGGTAGTGGGCAACATGTTTTTAATATGATCGAACAGGTTGACCCCAATAACCGCAGGTGCAAGGTTGGTGGTATCCGACAGCGGCGACATCTTGTCACCAAAAAATGCACCGGAAACCACTGCGCCAGCCGTCCAGTAAACGGGAATATCAAAACCGATACCGATTCCAACCAGTGCCAATCCAACGGTGCTCACCGTGCCCCAAGAGGTGCCGAGTGAGAGCGAGACCACCGAGCACAGCAACATGCTGGCGGCGAGGAAAATGCCAGGGCTTAAAGCGCTAAGGCCGTAGTAAATCAGCATGGGTACTGTGCCGCTGGCAATCCACACACCAACGATCATTCCAACCATCATCAAAATAGCAATGGACTGCAGAGCTACCCGAACTGTGTGGAGCATGCCATCTTCAATGTCATTCCAGCGGTAACCGCGCATCCAGGCTAAAAAGGCCGTTACACCAATACCAATAACCAACGGGATGTGCGGTGTGAAGTCATCAAACACGAACAGCTGAATCGCCAGTATCGACAGTGTTAACACTATCGGGAGCAGTGCCATTAGTAACGTGGGTTTCGCACTTTGTGTTCTTTTTATCATTATTTGTCTCCCTTTTTTACGACGATTGCTTCGGTTTCAGACTGGCTGACGCCGAAGCCAAGAACTAAAAACTACTTACTCATGACGGCATGTCACACCGTACTCATGGCTAGCGTCAAGCAGCCAGAGCCACACATAGTCAGCAAAACTGCGGCGAACTATCAGTTCGAATGCTTGTTCACCAGTGCGGCGTAGTTGCACCTGTGTTTTAGCAAATACCGTACCAACCACTTTTCCGACGGGAAAATGCTTGATGTGTACATCATAAGATGTTGATTTTTTCAGCACATTTTCAGCATTAGGCCCGGATAACGATACCAGTGTTTGTCCTCCGCTGACATCGGTCACGGCAAAATGTCCGCTGAGGTGCTGGCGCAGAGTGGACTCGATAGCGACTGCCTGTTCCGGTAAGCCAACAACCAGCCATTCATCGGGCGCCTGCCAGAAAACCCGTACTTTTTCGTTGTGCTCTGAAGCACCCGGTGTTTTTGGCAGAGGGACGCCCAGAGCATTTTCTGCTCCGGTAACAAACGACGGATCATCACTGTTGCCCCTGAGTACCAG
This sequence comes from Endozoicomonas sp., assembly GCA_965198415.1. Taxonomy (GTDB): domain Bacteria; phylum Pseudomonadota; class Gammaproteobacteria; order Pseudomonadales; family Endozoicomonadaceae; genus Endozoicomonas. Next base: position 1,570,069 of record CBDAPN010000032.1, on the reverse strand, counting down.
ATGGCTCAACCCCTTCAGTTCTTCAATGAACACGGTGGGTTGTTCCGGGGGCTGTGGTAATTTTTCAATGTCAATGTGGTGCCAAGGCGACTCAAACCGGGGTGACCAGCTGTGGCGCACATTAACTGTTTGTTCAATATCTACTGCTGTGTCAGACATTTTGGCGCTCTCCTTTAGGGTCATAAAAGACGGAGCTGGTTATCTCAGCTTCGATGGTTCGGCCGTCCGCCAGTGGGAAGTAAACCTTCTCACCGATGCTGGATAGGCCACCCTCAATCATGGCCAGAGCGATTGAGCGATCCAGGCAGGCACTGTAGTAGCTAGAGGTCACATGCCCTACCATGGTCATTGGGATTGACTCATTGGGGTCGCGTACCGCCTGTGCGCCTTCTGGCAATACTTGCTCAGGGTCGGTGGTCAGCAGACCGACAAACTGTTTGCGATTCTCACGGGTGTTATCCTGCCGTGCCCAAGAGCGCTTGCCCAGATAAGAAAAACTTTTCTTCTTACCCACCACCCAGTTCATGTTCATGTCCTGAGGTGAAACCGAGCCGTCGGTATCTTGTCCGGCGATAATAAAGCCCTTTTCTGCCCGCAGTATATGCATGGTTTCCGTGCCATAGGGGGTGATATTAAACGCTTTTCCTGCGGCCATTACCTGTTCCCAGACGTACAATCCGAAGTTGGCTTGAACGTTTATCTCAAACGACAGTTCACCGGTAAAGCTGATGCGGAAAACCCGGGCATCGACACCGGCAACTTTGAAGGTTTGCCAGCTCATGTAGGGGAACCCTTCGTTGGAAATGTCATGGCCATCCACCAGTTTTTCCAGCAATTTTCGACTGTTAGGGCCGGATATCGTCATCGTCGCCCAGTGGTCGGTCACACTGGCAAAATACACTTCCAACTCCGGCCATTCGCTCTGATGCCAATGTTCCAGCCATTGCAGTACCGTCGCAGCCCCGCCTGATGTGGTGGTCATGATGAAGTGGTTATCACTGATGCAAGAGGTCACGCCATCGTCGAAGATCATGCCATCTTCTTTACACATCACACCGTAACGGCAACGTCCCGGTGCCAGCTTGCCCCAGGGGTTGGTATAAATTCGGTTGAGGAATTCCCGGGCGTCTTTGCCTTGAATATCAATTTTGCCAAGGGTGGAAGCGTCCAGAATGCCCACACTTTTGCGGGTTGCCAGGCACTCACGGTTGAGCGCGTCTTGCATGCTCTCCCCGGCTTTTGGGAAGTACCAGGGCCGCTTCCACTGACCGACGTCTTCAAATTTGGCGCCGTGTTGCAGGTGCCATAAATGCATTGACGTAAAGCGGGAAGGGTCAAACAGGTGGCCGGCGTCGCGCCCGGCCAGAGCGCCAAAGGTCACCGGCGTGTACATCGGGCGGAAAATCGTGGTGCCTGTTTGTTCAATGGTCTGGTTCAGCGATTTGGCGGTAATGGCCATCCCGTTAATATTTGAGGTTTTGCCCTGATCGGTGCCAAATCCAAGGGCGGTGTAACGTTTGACGTGTTCTATTGACTCGAAGCCTTCCCGAGTTGCCTGCTCAATACCGGCCGCTGTGACATCGTTCTGAAAATCCACAAACTGCTTTGGCGCCCGGCTGGTTGGCCGGGTGTGTGGCACATGATACAGCGCCATGGCGGCAGACTCTTTCGGGTCATTGGCCTTAGGAGTGGCAAAATTTTGCTCAACCATGATACCGCCGAGGGCTTCTCCAGCTGTCAGGGCGGCTCCTGCGCCTTCTGCGAGTACGTCGCTCAGTCGGTAAGTGCCTACAATGCCACCGGCATTGAAGTGATGCTGCACGGGAGCGCCGGGCACGAAACCGGCAATATCCTCCCGCCAGACTGGTTTGCTGCCACAGTGGCAAGACAAGTGCACCACCGGCGACCAGCCACCGGAGCTGGCAACGGTATCGCAGTTGAGCGCAGTGACACTGCCGGTCACTTTGGAGGCGTCGGTATTAACTGGCGCAATTTCAGCGCCATTGACCCGCTTACTGCCTGTCACGTTGATTACAGCGTGGCCGGTGATTACACGAATTCCCAGCTCACGGGCAAGGTCGGGTAAATCACCTTTGGCTTGTTGGCGAGTATCAATAACGGCCACCACTTCCCGACCGCTTTGATGCCAGTCAATGGCGGCACGGTAAGCGTGATCGTTAGTCGTCATTAGTACCAGTTTATTTCCCGGTACCACGGCATAGCGTTGAATGTAAGTGGATACCGCCGAAGCCAGCATACAGCCGGGTACATCGTTGTTACCAAATACCAAGGGGCGCTCCAGTGCGCCGGTAGCGAGGATGACCTTCTTGGCACGAATACGATGCAAACGTTGGCGGGGACCGGGAACGCCCTCTCCCAAATGGTCGGTGCGTCGTTCCACGGCGCCTATCAGGTTGTGGTCATAATACCCAAATGCACAGGTTCGGGGTAACAACGTAATGTCCGGGTCGGCGTGCAGCAGTCTCAGTGTTTCTTCAAGCCAGGCAGAAGCTGGCTGCTCATCCAGAGTCTGGGTGCTCGATAGCAGTGCGCCACCAAATTCGTTTTGTTCATCCAGCAGCATTACCCGAAGGCCAGAGCCAGATAACGTTCTTGCTGCCGCCAGACCGGCGGCGCCACCACCAACAATAAGCACCTCGCAGTGGTGGTTCATTTTGTCGTAGACGTCGGGGTCACCGGCGCCGGGCGCCTTGCCCAAGCCAGCCGCTTTACGGATGTACTTTTCGTAGGTCATCCACATGCTTTGTGGCTGCATGAAGGTTTTGTAATAAAAACCCGGCGACATCATGGCGCCACCCACCTTGCCCACTGCTCCCATCAGGTCAAGATTCACGTTAGGCCAGCCCGCCACCGGATCAGCGTTGAGGTTGGCATAGAGCTCTGCCTGAGTGGCGCGAATATTGGGGATGGTGGTGCTTTCGTTACTGCCAACTTGCAAAATGGCATTGGGTTCTTCTGCACCGGCAGCGAGGATGCCCCGGGGGCGGGAATATTTGAAGCTACGGCCAACAACATCAATACCGTTGGCCAGCAGAGCCGATGCAATGGTATCGCCCTGAAAGCCTTGGTATTGCTTGCCATTGAAGGTAAATTGCAGGGCGGTTTGGCGGTCAATCCGCCCACCGGTTCTGAGTCGGTTTTGCTGGGTCATCCGAGAGCATCCTCACAACTTGATGGTGCGCTTTCACCCATCTTGTAGACGTTTTCTATTTGGTAGGTCACGGTGTTGCGGGTAACATTAAAAAATTTGCGACAGCCGGTTGCGTGAACCCACATCTCCTGATGGGAGCCTTTGGTATTTTTGCGGTGAAAGAGGTAACGCCCCCACTGTTCATCACTGATGGATTCCGGGTCAACAGGGCGGATAATATGAGCCTCCCCAGCGTAATGAAACTCTTCCTCTGCACGCATTTCGCCACAATAAGGGCAGTAAATTTCCAACATGGTTTTCTTTCCCGGGTTAGTGCGCGACACCGGCTGCGCCATGCTCATCAATCAGATGGCCGGTCACAAAACGGTCGACATTGAATGGTTTGGCCAGTGGGTGCGGCTCATCATGAGCAACCGTATGAGCAAACACATGCCCCGAACCCGGGGTAGCCTTAAACCCGCCCGTTCCCCAGCCACAGTTAAAATAGAGGCCATTAATGTGGGTTTTGCTGATGATTGGGCTAGCATCCGGGCAGGTATCAACAATACCGCCCCAATGGCGATTCAGACGCACCCGGCTGACAATGGGGAACATTTCAATGATGGCGGCAATGGTGTGCTCAATGACTGGAAATGAGCCCCGCTGTCCATAACCGAGGTAAGGGTCAATACCGGCGCCAATGACTAAATCGCCTTTATCGGACTGGCTCATGTAACCGTGCACATGGTTTGACATCACGACAGTATCGAGACACGGTTTCAGCGGTTCTGAGACCATAGCTTGCAGCGGGTGGGATTCCAACGGCAGGGTCATATTCGCCATTTTTGCCAGCTCACCGGAGTTACCGGCGGCGACACAGGCAACTTTTCTGGCGCCAATAAACCCTTTTTTGGTTTCTACCCCTTCCACTTTGCCATCGCTGATGCGAATGCCGGTGACTTCGTGTTGTTGAATCAGATCCACACCCAGCCGGTCGGCCGCACGGGCATAGCCCCAGGCGACTGCATCATGGCGAGCCGTGCCGCCCCGTGGTTGCCAGCTGGCACCGAGCACGGGGTAACGGGCATGTGGAGAGCAGTTGAGTATAGGCACCAACTCTTGCACTTCGGCGGTGCTCAGGACTTCACCATCAATGCCGTTAAGCCGGTTGGCATTGACTCGGCGCTCAATAGCCCGCATGTCTTGCAGGGTGTGGCCAAGGTTCAAAACACCGCGCTGACTGAACATCACGTTGTAGTTCAGTTCTTGCGATAAGCCTTCCCACAACTTTAACGAGTGCTCAAACAGCTGGGCTGCTTCGTCCCACAAGTAATTGGAGCGCACAATAGTGGTGTTTCTGGCCGTGTTGCCACCGCCGAGGTAACCTTTTTCAACCACGGCGATATTTGTAATCCCGTGCTCTTTGGCAAGATAGTAAGCCGTGGCCAGGCCGTGTCCGCCACCACCGATAATCACAACGTCGTACTGTTTTTTTGGAGTTGGATTACGCCACACCCGCTGCCAGTTTTCATGGTAGCTAAGGGCATGTTTAAACAGCCCGAATCCAGAGTAGTCGTTCATTATTTATTTTCCATAGAGCTACTTTTTATAGCTGCTTTACAGGGCTACAACAGGGCTGAATCAGCACTCAATGATATTTACCGCCAAACCGCCGCGGGACGTTTCTTTATACTTATCCATCATGTCTTTCCCCGTTTCACGCAGGGTGCGTATTGCACAGTCCAGAGAAACGAAGTGTTCTCCATTGCCCCTTAGAGCCATGGAGGCAGCATTAATGGCTTTCACTGCGGCAATGGCATTGCGTTCAATACAGGGCACCTGCACCAAGCCACCAATGGGGTCACAAGTGAGCCCCAAATTGTGCTCGATGCCGATTTCGGCTGCATTTTCCACTTGCTCAGGCGTTGCGCCAAGCACCTCAGCGAGACCGGCAGCTGCCATGGCGCAGGCCGAGCCCACTTCTCCCTGACAACCCACCTCTGCACCTGAAATGGAGGCGTTCATTTTTATCAACGCTCCGATGGCAGAGGCGGTCAGTAAAAAGCGGATAACGCCTTCTTCATTTGCGTTCTCGCAAAAATTTACGTAGTAATGCAGCACCGCCGGAATAATGCCAGCAGCGCCGTTGGTGGGCGCTGTAACGATGCGTCCACCCCCGGCATTCTCCTCATTAACCGCCATGGCGTAGAGGTTAACCCAGTCCATCATTTGCCGGGCTTTGTCGCTGCCAGACTCTGCGCTAAGTTGCCGGTACAAATCAGCGGCCCGGCGTTTGACCTTCAACCCACCCGGCAAAATGCCTTCCTGCGTCAGGCCGCGCTGAACGCAGCTTTGCATCACCTGCCAAAACTTCAAAATGCCCTGACGCACCTCTTGTTCTGAGCGCAGAGCCTTTTCGTTTTCTAATGCCAGTTCACAAATTCGCAAGTTGTTTTGCTTACACAGCGATAACAACTGTGCACCCGAAGCGTAGGCGTAGGGCCATTGAACCTCTTGGGTGGCAGAGGTTTGTTTCACCTCTTCTTCATCCAGAACGAACCCGCCACCAACGCTGTAATAAAACTTCTCAATAAGCACTTCACCCTCGGCGCTGAAGGCGCTCAGACGCATGCCGTTAGGGTGTTCCGGCAGGCTTTTGAGAGGGATGTAATGCAAATCACCAGAATCTGAGAAACGGATTTTACGTTCGCCACCAAGTGTTAACACGCCCTCAAGGTTAATGGCTGCAACGCGAGGATTGACACTGCTCGGATCAATGGTTTCAGGTGCCTCGCCTTCAAGACCCATCAATACCGCCGGCCCGGTTCCGTGACCGACACCGGTAGCCCCAAGTGAACCGTACAGATCACAGCTAACCCGACGAACGTCGTACAGCAAAGCTTGTGAGCGCAGTTGTGTTACAAAACGCAAAGCCGCCCGCATAGGGCCCACCGTGTGTGAACTCGAAGGGCCTATGCCAATTTTAAGCATGTCAAACAAACTGATAGCCATCATTGCCACCGTTAGCGATATACCGGATATTCAGCACAAAGCGAAGCCGCCTTACTGCGAACCAGATCAATGGTACCTTCGTTATCCAGATCATCAAGGATGTCGCAAATCCATCCTGCCAACTGAACAACCTGCTCTTCTTTAAAGCCCCGTGAAGTGACCGCTGGGGTACCTATCCGTAATCCGCTGGTGACGAAAGGTGACTGGGGGTCATTTGGCACAGCATTTTTGTTCACTGTAATGTGCGCCTTGCCAAGGGCGATGTCGGCATCTTTTCCGGTTATTCCCTGTTTGATCAAACTGACCAGAAACAGGTGGTTATCGGTGCCGCCGGAAACCACGTCAAAGCCACGATTGACGAAAACATCCGCCATTGCGCGTGCGTTTTTAACAACCTGCTCCTGATAGTCGGCAAAACCCGGCAACATAGCCTCCTGAAAAGACACCGCCTTGGCCGCAATGACGTGCATTAAAGGGCCGCCCTGGCCACCTGGGAAAATGGCGGAGTTAAATTTCTTCTCCAACGCTTCATTGCGACGAGCCAAAATAAGGCCGCCACGGGGGCCTCGCAATGTTTTATGAGTTGTTGTGGTCACTACGTCAGCATAAGGAAGAGGGTTGGGGTAATGCCCTGTGGCCACCAGCCCGGCAACATGGGCCATATCAACCAGCAGGTAAGCACCAACCTCATCAGCAATTTCACGAAAACGCTGCCAGTCAACGACGCGCGAATAGGCAGAGAAACCCGCCACAATCATTTTTGGCTTATGCTCACGGGCGAGTGCTGCCACTTCTTCGTAATCAATCTCGCCGGTCTCTTCATTCAGCCCGTATTGGACACTGTGGTAAATCTTGCCAGAGAAGCTAACTTTGGAGCCGTGGGTCAAATGACCACCGTGCGCTAAGCTCATGCCCAGCACCGTATCGCCGGGGTTCAACAGCGCCAGATACACCGCACTATTAGCCTGAGAGCCTGAATGTGGTTGAACATTGGCATAATCAGCACCAAACAAAGTTTTGGCACGATCTATGGCGAGAGCTTCCACTTTATCAACATGCTCACAGCCACCGTAGTAACGCTTGGCGGGATAACCTTCTGCGTATTTGTTCGTCAGTTGACTGCCCTGTGCTTGCATTACCCGCTTGCTGGTGTAGTTTTCAGAAGCGATCAGTTCAATGTGATCCTGCTGACGCTGATCCTCAGCTTCCATTGCCTGCCAAAGCTCATCGTCAAATCCTTCAATACGATCATTGTTATAAAACACGCTCTGCCCTCCATAGGCTCAAAAATACAAACATGAAACACATCAACTTGAGTGTTTGATCAAATTCGATGTTACAAGGCATACTGCAGAGGTGAATGACTTTTTGCGACAATAAATAGTAATTTTGCGACACGTAAAATTTTGACTTAGTTATTTTTCAGTTTGGGTTTCAGGCAGCAAACTACGTCAATAGCCTGTTAGCTTGTTTTTCCACTATTCATATCTATGTTCAACAGTGTGGACGCAATTAGTCGTTTACGTTTTTGTGCAACAGCAACCTCAGGCACTGCAAAATTACACCTGAGTCCGTGAGTTTAACTATGCGACAATGCTATGCGCCCTGTGCTGCAATGCGTAAAGAGCAAAATGCATCTAAATAAAAAACTCACCCGTCAGGTGGATTTTCAAACAACTGCTTTTCTGGCTATAGCCTTTGGTATGTAAGCGTTAGAGACACCCTCTACTCTTACAAAGTCACGGATACAGGTCACAATAATCAGGGTCACTACGATGAGCCAGAGTAGACAATTCACCGGAACGCTGCGCGATATCAATCGCTCTTTCCTGCCGCCGGAGCGTTCAAACACTGCACCGACCCATTTTGTTTTTGTATTGTTGGAAAACTACTCATTATTGTCGTTTACCAGTGCGGTAGACGCTCTGGTCACTGCCAACCTCGTCAGCAGTTCTGAGCGGTTTAAATTTACGACAGTGGGAGTTTGTAGCCATGAGGTGACCAGCGACTTGGGGATTAACACCTCTGCGGATAGAACCCTTGATGAGCTATCTCATAATGAAGAAATTGATTTTATGGTTATCTGCGGAGGCTTCAGAAGCCAGCTTGAGGGTGTGCCAAAGCTAACGTCCAAACTACGCCAGATTGCAGCCCGAAAAACCCGGCTGGGCGGCATATGGAATGGCGTACTTTTACTGGCCCATGCCGGTGTAATTAAAGAGGCAAAATACGCTCTGCATCTGGATAATCATGCTTATGCCAAAGAGCATTTTCCTGGCAGCAACCTGTCTGATCTGGCCTATGTAGTTACGGACAAAGTAGTTTCAGCCGCAGGTCCAAGCAGCGCCCTTGAGATGATGCTAAAACTGATTGAAGAGCTGCAGGGTATAGAGATTGTTGATGCCGTGAAAGAAATACTGTCTTGTGACCGTTCGGCTGAGCCGACGCAGATGCCTAAATTTCGGGATGTATTCTTGCCATCCACACCGCAAACATTAAAAGACACCATCCAGCTAATGGTGAACCATATGGAAGAGCCGATGGCAATCGACCAACTGGCTAACCGGATAGGGTCATCCCGTCGTAAACTTGAGCGGTTATTTCGCATCCACTTGCAAACATCCCCCTCACGATACTATCTGGAGTTACGCTTGACCCACGCAAGACAGTTACTTTTACAGTCCAATGACTCCATTGCCACTTTGTCGGAGGCTACCGGATTCTCTTCCCCCTCCTATTTTAACCGCTGTTTTAAGGAGTATTTTTCAGTTTCACCGTTAGAGTTGAAAAAACACAGGCTCAACATAAGCCGGTTGCGGCAAGAGCGTGTTATATAAGTCTCTCTTCTTTACATGGCGGCATGACTGACGAGTCTTACTCTCAGTCAAATATCCGCTACATACATTCACATAGTTGCACATTATTAGACACTTATTGATCTAAATCACTATGCTATAAAGTAATAATAAGCGACAATGAGTATATAAAGTCCCATAAAAACAACAATAGGTATGATGTTTTGACTCTAAAAAATCCAACCTTTAAACGATCCGGGCCAGACTTATTTTATTGGTTCTTCCTCATTTGTGGACCACTGGTCTTGCTAAGCACGCTCATTATAAAACCACCGGCAGGTATGGAGCCGCAGGCTTGGTATATGATGGGTATAGCCATCATGATGGCTATTTGGTGGGGGTCGGAAGTGGTGCCTATTCCAGTTACATCTTTGCTACCCATGATTCTAATCCCATTATTGGACATCGCCAGTATCAAGGCCGTAACAGCCTCCTATGCTCACCCCATTATTTATCTATTCTTTGGCGGTTTTATGCTGGGGATAGCTATGGAGCGATGGAACCTACATAAGCGCATTGCCTTACACATTATACTGAAGACCGGTGTCCGTCCGGATCGACAGATTGCCGGGTTTATGATTGCTACGGCTTTTTTGAGTATGTGGGTATCGAATACGGCCACCAGCGTAATGATGTTGCCTATAGGCTTATCCGTGGCTTCCATGCTCGGTGGCGAGAATGAAAGCAATGCTTTCTCCAAGGCTTTGCTACTGGCCATTGCCTACAGCGCCAGTATTGGTGGGCTGGCGACATTAATTGGAACGCCGCCCAACGCCCTGATGGCCGCCTTCCTCGCTGAAAATTACGATCTGGAAATTGGCTTTGCCCAATGGATGATGGTTGGCTTGCCGTTGAGTATAGTGATGCTACTGTTCGTTTGGGTATGGCTTACCCGCATTGGCTTCAAGCTCTCCGGTACTGAAAATCCCGAGGCCGACAAACTACTCCATAAACAGCTGCAAGAACTTGGCCCTGTTAGTCGCGGTGAAAAAACAGTGGCGATTATTTTTGTTATGACAGCGATTTCCTGGGTGATGAGACCGTTTCTTAAGGATTACATACCCGGAATTTCTGATACCATGATTGCTATTACAGCAGCCATTTCCCTGTTCATTATTCCGGTAAAAAATCAGGGCAAGCGTGTTTACGTTATGTCTTGGGAAAAAGCGCGGGAAATTCCCTGGGGCATTTTGATTCTCTTTGGTGGTGGTTTGGCATTGGCAGCTCAGATCAAAAACACTGGTCTCGCCAGCTGGATTGCTGATGCTATGAGTATTATTGATGGTTTGCCTATATTGTTGGCAGTGGCTTTTGTGGCCACTGTTATTACTTTTCTCACTGAGCTGACCAGCAATACGGCCACTGCGGCAGGTTTTTTACCACTTATGGGTGCGCTTGCCGTCAGTCTGGGAGTTGATCCGGTTATGTTGGCAGTCCCTGCAGCACTTGCCTGCAGTTTTGCCTTTATGATGCCAGTGGCCACTCCACCCAATGCGGTTGTTTTTGGGGCTGGCAAACTGAACATTACTGATATGATGAAAGCAGGATTTGTCTTAAATATTATGGGCATTTTTGTTGTGACAGGGATCGGTTACTTTTTGATTAAACAGTTTTTGTTGTAAACCTTACTTGTTCCCATGCTTTGTATGGGAACAACTACGCTTTTGTAAGTGCTAATACTTATTTTTTGCACGCACTGAATAATATCTGATATTCGCTTATTTCTTACCTGTTTAACTAATGCGGTTATAATCACTACCCACTATAACCTCAAACACCATGACGATTAGCCCATGAAAAACCCCCGCATCTTTTGTGAGCAGCCGCTTCAGGCTGAGCGTTCAGTTACCTTGTCCGACAGTGCTGCGAACCACGTAGGCCGTGTTTTACGCATGAAGGCGGGTGAGCCGCTCACGCTTTTTAATGGTGCTGGTGGCGCATGGCAAGGAGTGGTGGAAAGTGTCAGTAAAAAAACAGTAACCGTTGCGCTTTCGTCGTTTATTGCTGGGGATGCCCAGTCCCCGCTCACCATAGAACTGGGGCAGACATTGAGCCGGGGGGAGCGCATGGACTATGCCATCCAAAAAGCTACGGAAGTGGGTGTGACCACCATAACACCACTGTGGAGTGAACGGTGCGAGGTAAAGCTTAACCCCGAGCGACTTGATAAGCGCCTGCAGCATTGGCAGCAGGTAGCCATCAGTGCCTGTGAACAATGTGGCCGCAATATTGTGCCAACCATTAACGCCCCGGTAAAAATGGGTGAGTGGCTCACAACGCGCACTACTGAACTGAATTTTGTTCTGCATCACCGAACGCAAAAAAGTTTAAGTGGCTTTGCGCCAGCCCAGTCCATTTCGTTGTTGATTGGCCCGGAAGGCGGTTTAACTGAGTGGGAGATTGACTTAGCAGCGCAACATCAGTTCAACCCTTTGGCTCTTGGCCCACGGGTGTTACGTACAGAAACTGCGCCTGTGGTGGCAATTTCCCTGATGCAGTATCTTTGGGGTGATTTTTAGTGTCGTTTAATATTTTTTATTTATAAGTGGAATAAAATTACTCATTTCTAATGAAAATGGTGTTCCATCAACAGAACTCTTTGAAATACGGTCTATGCTGACCCTGATGGGTAGACTGAAGCAATCTCCATATAATCCGCTACTCTGCTGTGGTCTAGATAATAAGACGACTATAGGCGTGTTACTCAAAGAAAAGTCAAAGCTCCGGTATTTTAAACGACACTCGTTAAATACTTTAAGTCTTGGCTCTCAATGAAATCTCCTTGTAACTTTTTTCACCGATTTTGACATTCCCTTTGCCTGTGAGCTGCTAGCACCGGGTTAATTTTGTCTACACTCCATACATGAAATAGCACGTTCAAAAGTCATCAGCCTCTCAGAAGCCTGAACGAACATGGTGCCCTTGAGTACTGAGCATGGATGCAAAACCTATATAAACGCAGGAACCGTTAATACTCTGGCTAATCGATGCTCGAAAAGGTTTCTGCTAACCCCCTTACTTAAGGTCTTTTTGCATGCTTGCTTCAAACATTGAGGAACTTCATAAGAAAGTTCTGGCTCTCGCCATAGGCTCTGTTATTTCAGCACAGGTGGCGTATGCAGAACCAACCGCTTCTAATTTCCGGGAAGATCGGGTTATTTCTGCTTTGTCAAAAAAAGCAGGTAGCTTTGGGGTCGGTAACAGCTTCCGGTCAGGGGATACTGAGCTGGACGGTAAAAAAATAGATAACCGTGTCACCATTAACAAAGATAACAAGGTGGTGGGTTCAGCCTCCTCGGCATTAACCGCAACGGCAGATAAGAAAAACATCGACTCCAAGATAACGGTCATCAACCAGGCGACAATTACTCTGGACAACCCAAGAGGCATCGGGATGACCAGCGATGGTAAGAATATTCATTGGGTTGAGCATTATACCGATTGGGGAAAAGAGGGGGCTGCCTATAAAGCTGGGGTCATTAACGACAAAGTTGGTGTAATCAAGGGTGAGGGCACCGCCATGCTCTCTTACAATGGTGGATACATTAGAAATGAAGGCAAGATCAATGTTTCCGGCCCTCTTTCAGTCGGCATATTGGCCCAGACCCTTGACACCAGGGAAGGAAAAACCATGGAGCCTGGCGTGGTCACCAATGATGGGGAAATCAGAGCTAAGTCGGAAGGGTTGGGCGTACGTCTTCACAGAGGAGGCTTGGGGAACTCGGGTTCTATCGTCAGTGAAGATACTGCCATCCATTGTACGGGGCCGTATAATGTTATTCACCTTTCCCCCGGAAGTTTAACTGAAGGAAAAAAACGAGCCGTCCTTACTAACGGCACGGATGGCGATTTTAATCTGATTGAATTTCGCGGCGGCACTGTGCGTGGCAACCTTGTAGGTAACAGCGACATTGACTTCTTACGTATCAAGCCAAAACATGAAACCGACAAAGCCAGTTCTTCAGTCGCACTTATCGATGGTGAAATTCAAAACTTTGAATTTATCTACTCTGAGGGTAAAGACTGGGTTGTCAGTAAGCCGGTAATTAATCCACGTGATATATCCACCAATGGTACAGTCAGCTATACAATGGACGATGTACCCGTCGGCACCAAGCAGACACTGCAACTGCGCTTTACCGACAGATTACCAAAAACCCGTACGCTTGGTATTGACGTTGAAGCGTCTGGTGTCGCCAGCATTGACTTATCCAAAGACAAGCGCCCCGCAGCAAAAGTAAATCTTTTTGGTGGCAGGATTGAGAAGTTTGTCGGGCATGCAAACAGTAAAGATTCGCTGATTCTGCAAAACGGACACGTCCAGAATGTCGATCATATTCATAATGTAACGATTGATAGTCAGAAGTGGTCGTCTGCTGGCTTGTTTAGCAACATTGAAGCAATAAATCTGAATAAAAAAGGTCTCTTGTCGGAACTTCACGTTTATGGGAGCAGCGCTCCTAAAGAGACCTCAACCAGCTCACAAACCATCAGGGCTACCACCGCTAAAGAGCAAAGAATGTCACTGAATGCGGTAGCTGGCAGCAAAACAGGAACAATCAACATATACGGCAACGCAAGCCTTGGCGATCTGTCCATGGAAGGTGGTCGGGTTGTGATCCACGCCAAAGAAAGCGAAAGTTTTGAGCTTGGCAAAATCAGCAATGCTGATAGCGCCATTATTCACGACACCAGTCTTGGATACGTATTGATCGGTGAGAACCCGTTAGTTTCTCCTCTGGGGAAAAATCTGGTGGTGGCTACGCCAAAAAATCATGCCTTTCACTTGGCTGCAAAACATGTTGGTACTCTGACAATTGCTAAGGGCGCTCACCTGACAGGGAATATTGCTAAGATTAAAGAAATCCATTTACAAGATAACGATTTCAAATCCGATGGCTGGATCAATGCCCGGGACCTCCTTGCTGATGTCTCGCTCAAGGTGTTAAATATTGCTGACACCCGATCAATTCACTCCATTCCTTTAGCTGAGTCACAGCTGAATATCCAGACAGAGCCAAGCAACCCTCTCAATATTTCCAGAATCCACTCCGATGGACAGGTTGAAAGAGTCAATATTTTCAAGGGAGCCAGTCTTGGCTTTATCAACTCCGTCAAGGATATCTGGGTTGAGGCACAGAGCTGGGAGAGTAGTGGTGATGTGAATAATCTAAAATCATTGCACATTACTGCTGGTGGGCTTGTGGATAACCTGATGGCTACAGATAAATCCATGAGTGGCAGTCATAAGTTTAGAAATCAATCGCTGTATCTTCACTTTGACGAGAATGGTGTATACGACGAATCCAACCCACTTATCGTCAGCAATTTAGGTGGAGAAAGCAATCTGCTGCTCGGCAACCTTGAAACGCAAAGCATGGCAGCTTCTAAGCCTGCGGGTAAACTGCAAAACCTTGACTTTTCTGCTCGTATCAAGCGTCCCCAGCTAGTGTTTATGCAAAAAGGTGGTGATACCGGGAAAATACAAGGGCGGCACGACAGGAAAGACACGCTGAACCTCGTGAAGGGGCAGCTTCGTGAAGCCAGCAATTTCTTCAACGTTAACCTTGTGGGCTCTGAATGGCCAAGCACCCAGTTGGTTGACCCAAAGAATATTAATGTTCCGGCCGGAGTTGAGGTAAACAATTTACGCGTTGCTCAATTAACGCCATCACCAAAAGATAAAGCCACCTTGTCAACAGGCTTCACTGACTTCAAAGGTGAGGTCAACATAAACTCCAAAGGTGTTTTACACCGTGTAAACTTGATGTCGGATCAGCATCGCCCGGCATTTATTATTAAACAGAGTGGTGGCTCATTGGGCTCTGTGAGGGGTATTGCCGGTAAAGGCGACCAGCTCTTTGCCACTGACACAGTGGTGAAAAAACAGTTATCGGATATCGACCATATACATTTCAGTGGCCATAACCGCTACGATGGCACGCTATTGAATGCAAGTGGCTTGATCAACATAAATGGTACGCTGACGTTTACTGGCAAAAATGTAGTAGTCATTAAACAGTCAAAATCAGCAAAGCCTACTGTCCATATTCACAAGGGCGCTACCGTAAAAATACCTTATGCACTCAATGTTGAGGGTGCTTATCAGCAAGATGGACGTCTTGTGCTTACCAATAACGATCCAAAGTCCGAGCGCTTACAGCCAATGTATGACGGGCAGTCCGCACAACCACCGATTGTTCATGCCGAAAATATTGTGATTGGTCACGATGCAGAGCTGGATTTTGACGTCTCACTCATCAAAAATCCTGCTAAGGGTCAGAAATATCTGCTAATGCAATCGTCAGTCGGTAATATTAACCAGCCTGTCTTGATCCGGGGTCTTGAGAAACTGAGTATTCATTTTGACACCGTCATTGATCCGGATAATGCAAAAAGAATGCTGCTGGTCAGCTCGGCTGATAAGGTTAAACCGTTTATACCGGTAAAGCCGGATAAAAAACTACCTCCTTTGGGCTTTAAAAAGATTGTTAAAGGCGGCTCAAAAGCCTGCGAAGAAGACCCTGATAGTGCCGGCTGCATGCTCAAGAAATATATTGATAAGAATATAGAGTCAAAGGAAAAGCTGGCGGAACTGTACCCGTTCATTTCACCTAATGCAGTAGACAATACCAAGCTGGCATTAGATACGGCTAAACAATCTCTGGGGGACAGGTTGACCGGCAAGCACTCTGGTGTCGAGATGGGAGACCTGTTTTCTAATGGCGGCTTCTGGCTACAATACTCGTACAAAAAAGCAGAGCAAGATCAGCTGGAAATTTATCCGGGTTATGATGCCAAAGCCAATGGCTTTTCTATTGGTGTTGACAGCGCTCTGAAAAATAATTCGGATATTGATGTTGGTGTAGCCTATACCTATGTCAAAGGCGAGGCTCACTCCACCCATTTTGCCAAGCGTAATCTTGATAGCAACACCCACGTGGCCAGTCTGTACTCCTCTTACTCAGAGGAAAATTTCTTTTTCGATGGCCATATGAGTTATGCCTTTGGCAAGCATAAGGGGAGTCGTTTTATTGACGACAGTCGCCATGACTCAGACTATAAAACACGCAGTTGGGGTGTCGGCCTAAACGCAGGCTACACTTTTGCACTTAGCAGCGTGTGGAGCTGGCAACCACTGGTGTCGTTTAACTATCGAGCCATCAAAACCGACGACTATACCGAAGTTTCACACAACCCGGCCAAGCGGTACTTCTCTCTTGAGCATATCGAAAACGCCAAATATGAAGTGATGAAGCTAGGTGGTGGCCTGAAGCTAATGGGTGACATCAATAACGGTACGATCCGACCCGAACTTAAATTGATGGGCTTTCATGATTTCAAAAAGGACCCCATTCAGGTTCACACACACTTTATGGTTGGCGGTCCCACTTTCGAGCTAATGGGGTCGAGTAGAGACAGGAATAGTTATATGGCTAATGCAACCTTAAATATGGATGTCGCAAAAAATACCACCGTCGCCTTTAACTATTCGCACAGTTGGACGGATAGTTTTAAAGTGAACGGATTTATCGCCAAATTACGCTACCTATTCTGACACAGAGACGTATAAGCAACGTTAGGTAAGCAGGATACACCCATGGACAGAACATTATTTAACAACACGTTTTCCCGTTTACCGGACTATTTTTATACCAAACAGGGGGCAATGCCCCTGAAAAACCCACGACTGGTGGCCTATAGTTCAGCTGCAGGGCAATTACTGAATCTGGATGATTCGCAGCAGAGCATGCTCACCAGTATCTGTTCCGGAAATACTCAATGGCCGGGCAGTGAGCCCCTGGCCATGGTGTACGCTGGCCATCAATTCGGTGCCTATAACCCGCAGTTGGGTGACGGGAGAGGTTTGTTGCTCGGCGAGCTGGTGAATGAACGGGGTGAAAAATGGGATTTACACTTGAAAGGCGCCGGACAAACGCCCTACTCCCGCTTTGGCGATGGCCGTGCTGTATTGCGCTCCTGCATTCGTGAGTTTCTTGCCTCTGAAGCGCTTTACCATCTTGGTATTCCGACCACTCGCGCTTTATGTGTGGTCACCAGCGATACACCAGTACAACGGGAAACCGTGGAAGCTGGCGCGACACTGTTGCGGTTAGCCAAAAGTCATATCCGGTTTGGTCATTTTGAATACTTCTACTACACCGGTAACCACAAAGCCCTGCAAGAGCTGGCAGATTACACCATTGAGCAAAACTTTCCGCGCTTTGCTGGTAATAAAGATGGTTATGCATGCTTCTATGCAGAAGTTGTTCGTCGTACAGCGGTGATGATTGCAAAGTGGCAGGCAGCAGGCTTTGCTCACGGCGTGATGAATACCGATAACATGAGCATCATCGGTGACACGTTTGACTATGGTCCCTACGGCTTTATGGATGATTTTGACTGGCATTTCATTTGTAACCACTCCGATCACCATGGCCGTTATGCTTTTAGCCAGCAACCTGAGATTGGCTACTGGAATTGCGGCAAACTTGGTCAGGCTCTGGTGCCACTATTTGATGACCCAGAGCCCATTCAAAAGGCACTGGATGAATACCCTGATATCTACACCCAAACCTACACACGACTAATGTCTGAAAAATTGGGGCTCGAAGATGAAGATGTAGGTGATGCAGAGTTAATTCGCGACTTACTGCAAGTACTGCACGACAGTCGTTGTGATTACACGCTGTTCTTGCGTACTTTGTGTGACTTTCCTGCAACAGAGGCACGAGAAAAACTGCAGAAGCTGGCCAACCATGGAGCACTGTTACCCTGGCTAGAAACATACCAGACCCGGCTGAACAAGAACCGGATGGATGACACAACCCGCCAACAACAGATGAAACAGCGGAATCCAAAATACATTCTCAGGAATTATCTGGCACAACAGGCAATTGAGCAGGCACAAGATGGGCATTATGGGGAACTTGAAAAGCTGATGAGCGTACTTCAATCGCCGTTTGAAGAGCACCCGGATTTTGCCCACTATGCTGCTGAACCACCCCCGTGGGGCAAGAAGCTGGAAGTTAGCTGTTCTTCATAGCGCTTTTTCTCGTTAAAATAGCCGTCTTCTGAATTAATTGAAGCGGTGAGTTAACAATGGCCAGAATGGTTCAATGCGTAAAACTGAAAAAGGAAGCTGAAGGCCTGTTGGTGCCACCAATACCCGGTCCAAAAGGTCAGTGGATTTTTGACAATATCTGCAAGGAAGCCTGGGCGGCGTGGCAGGCGCATCAAACCCGCCTGATTAATGAAAAACATTTAAGCCTGTTCCAGCCAGACGATCGCAAATACCTGACAGATCAGATGGAAAAATATTTTTCCAATCAGGAAGTTGATGCTGCAGAGGGGTATGTGCCAGAAACCAAATAGCGTATCAATTTGGCTATTCTCAACCGGATGAGCTTAGCCAAAGCTTGTGTGCAAAAAAAAAGCCTTGAGTGAATGCTCAAGGCTTTTTTGTATGGTGCCTAGGGGCGGAATCGAACCACCGACACGCGGATTTTCAGTCCGCTGCTCTACCAACTGAGCTACCCAGGCGAAAATTTTGTCTGTTTGTATGGTGCCTAGGGGCGGAATCGAACCACCGACACGCGGATTTTCAGTCCGCTGCTCTACCAACTGAGCTACCCAGGCGACTCTTAACCCTAACTGCGGGAATTAAGAGTTGCAACTAACACTGTTTGTCAAAAAAACAGCGCAATTTGCTGTGCGAGGCGTATTAAACGGATTTCGGCTTGGCGAGTCAAGTCATATTGTATTTTTTGTACTTTTGACTGGTGCTGCCCGGCTTTGGTGGTGGCGCATATGGTATCTGGTTTATTCACCCACCACCGCTACAGTAGCGATGATCCGCGGGATTTTGGCCTGCGTAAACCTTCCTATATTAAAGCAACGTTTCAAGCCTGAATACCATTAGGCCTGAAATGAATATAAAGCAAGATGAGGTAATGTTATGTCTGAAAGATCGCCTGAAAACCCACCCGGGATCAGCGCAGCCCCTCCCGGCGTCAATTTTTGCAATTTGCTGCTGTCTCTGCTCTTCTCCCACTGTTTAAAATTACCAGCCCATCGGCCTTTGCCGAATCGCTCTCACCGCTTGAGGAGACCAACCCTGTCGCTATGGGGTTGTCCTATAAAAAAACTCAAGAAGCAGCCAAAGCGGTGGAGGGGCATCAAGAAGGTCGCAAGTGCGAAAATTGCGCTCTTTACACGGCTGCGAATAAAGGGTGTAAGTTATTTCCAGCCAACTCTGTTGAACCCAATGGCTGGTGTAAAGCTTGGGTGGCGAAACCTGCTTAATCCAATCCAATAATAATTAGATAATAAAAAGACTTAACAAGCCTCACCCGTGGTGGGGTTTTTTTATTGGCTGACCAAATGTTGGCCTGATACAGCAGTCTCAGCTTTCGGCGCATTGAACTATTATTAGTTTGAGGTTGCCCGCTCCAAAGGCTCTCTTTGGCGAAGCCTGAAATCTTGTGCAGCCCAGTAAAACCCGACTATTCAAGTCAGCAGGGCGCGCCAATGAATACCTGTTGAAAAATTTCTATGGTATTGTCCCGTCGTTTTCTCACTGCTTTGAAAAAATCTGCGGCCACAGCTGCAGATGAATATCAAGAGGACTCCCCATGAACGTTTTAAAGATGACCGACCTTGATCTGGCTGGTAAGCGTGTGCTGATCCGCGAAGATCTCAATGTTCCGGTAAAAGACGGCCAGGTTACCAGCGACGCCCGAATTCTCGCCTCTTTGCCAACCATCAAACAAGCCTTGGCAGCAGGCGCTCATGTGATGGTGACTTCTCACCTTGGAAGACCCACAGAGGGCAAATATGAGGAGCAGTTTTCCCTAAAGCCTGTGGCGGATTACATCGCAAAGTTATTGGGTAAAAGCGTTCGCCTGATCAAAGATTGGGTTGAGGGTGGTTTTGATGTGGCTGCTGGTGAGCTGGTTATTTTGGACAACTGTCGTTTTAACGTTGGCGAGAAAAAAGACGACGAAAGTTTGTCACGGAAAATGGCCGCACTTTGCGACATCTATGTTATGGATGCCTTCGGTACAGCACACCGCGCTCAGGCTTCTACTCATGGTGTAGGAAAGTTTGCCGCCATCGCCTGTGCCGGTCCACTGTTGGCTGCAGAGCTTGAGGCTCTTGGTAAAGCCATGGATAAGCCTGAACGGCCAATGACTGCCATCGTCGGTGGTTCAAAAGTTTCTACCAAGCTAACCGTTCTGGAGTCTCTCTCCGCTGTCTGCGATCAACTGATCGTTGGTGGTGGGATTGCTAATACATTCTTAGCAGCAGCGGGCAAGAACGTTGGTAAGTCGCTTTACGAGGCAGACCTGATTCCGAAGGCTAAAGCCTTGATGGAGAGGTGTAGCATTCCTATGCCTGTTGACGTGGTTTGCGGTAAAAACTTTGATGAGAGCGAGCCGGCCATCATCAAATCGGTGGATGAAGTCGAAGATGACGACATGATTTTTGATGTTGGCCCCGAGACACAAAAGCTGTTTGCTGAGGTGCTGACTGCAGCCAAAACGGTTTTGTGGAATGGTCCGGTTGGCGTATTTGAATTTGACCAATTTGGTGAAGGCACACGATCACTGTCTATGGCTATCGCTCACTCCGGCGCTTTCTCCATTGCTGGGGGGGGCGATACACTGGCAGCCATCGACAAATACAAGATAAAAGACAAAGTGTCGTACATATCTACCGGTGGCGGTGCCTTCCTTGAGTTTGTGGAGGGTAAAAAGCTGCCTGCTGTCGCCATGCTTGAAGAAGCTGCGAAGCGTTAAACTAGACGAAACCGTACAAAAAAAGGCCGGAAACTCCCTTGGTTCTACCGGCCTTTCTCATCCTGACTTCTAATGTAAAACGCGCCTATCTTAAAAAGAATTAGACTATTGCCTGCATAGTAATGTCATGTAGAATGCTTGTATCAAAACTTACAGATCACCCAGTTCCGGTATTGGGCAGTGTAAATATATCGGTTTAAAAATGATCAATTTTGGTATGCAGTCAATATACGACAAAAAGATGTATAAAAAGTTTTCGATTTTGACTGTTATATTTTCTTTGTGAGCATTGTAAAAGATTTGTTATGTCTATTGATGTCACCTTTAAAGATGGTTGGTATTTGCTGCAAACCAAGCGTTGGGAAGAGTTCTACGCAAAAAAAAACCTTGAAGCTCAGGGCTTTAAAATCTACTGTCCGGAGCTTTTGAAAAAAAGCAGCACCGCCCCTTTATTTCCGAAATATATTTTTATCCACTTGTGTACTAAAGATCTTCCTTCTTATCATAAAATACGCAGTACCCCTGGTGTCGCCAACATTGTTCATTTTAAAAGCATTAATCGCCAACTCTACAGCTCAGGTAGACTGACGAAAGAAGAGTCTGATTGTTTTCCTAATCCTATTCCCGATGGAGATGAGCTGATTAAGCAGATTGAGGCTTTTGCCCTCGAACGTAGTGCTGACATTACATCCGTTAAAAATTCAAATAGTTTCAAAGTGGGTCAGCCGGTTTTGCTCAAGAAACCGCTGTTTGAGGATCTTGAAGCCACCTTTATAAAGGGTATAAACATGGATCGCGGCGAGATACTGTACGAATATATCAAGAAAATACAGACCGATGATGGGATTAAACAAAAGGTTGTCGGTAGACAAAAATTTGAGGTTGCCCTGAAAGACCTGAAGAAAGTACCCGAAAAGAATTGAATGGATAAGTCTAAGCTTCAATCGACCATGCGGTCTCTGTCTTGTGGGTATGTGACGCCGCTTCCACACGAAGCGGCTTATTTCAAGTTTTACGACATTGACATAGAAAATCAGACGGCGGGCGTTAAACACCGTCTTGGCTACATTAATAGTTGTGGCTACCGCATTGCCTGCCACTTCTACCAGCAAGCTGAGGTCAAAGGCACGATGTTTTTACTGCATGGTTACTACGACCATGTGGGTTTATTTAGTCACATCATCCGCTTTTACCTGCAACAGGGGTATGCCGTTCTGGCCTACGACCTTCCCGGTCACGGACTCTCCAGTGGCAAAGAGGCAACAATTGCAGACTTCGCAATTTACCGATTGATACTGCAGGATTTAGTGCGTTATTGCGAGCCCATGCTGCCTAAGCCTTGGTTGGCATATGGGCAGAGCACAGGCTGCGCCATCATTACCGATTATCTGAGTCATCAGGCTGAAAATAAAAATTCTTTGTCGTTTGATGATGTGGTTCTGTCTGCGCCACTGATTCGACCGTGGCTTTGGCGCCTGAGTCGCATTCAGCTCTATTTGGCCAGGCCATTTATTCGCCAGCTCCCGAGAAAATTTACCAACAACTCTCGTGATCAAGCGTTTCTCAATAAAGCACATAACGACCCACTGGCTCCCGGGGTGTTGCCAACGCAATGGGTGACAGCTCTGGATCGTTGGATACGAAAAATTGAGGCCTCAAAAACTCAGGTGCCTATCAGCCCGCTCATATTGCAGGGCACTGACGATACTACGGTGGATGGGCAATACAATATCAAGAGGCTGCATAAGCTGTATAATTCCCCGAAAGTACTCTGGCTTGAGGGTGCAAAACACCACCTCCCCAACGAGTTAACAGAAACCCGCAACCACTACATGCAATGGTTGCAGGAAAACATGACCGACAACCCGCAGTAGCTGATGAAGGCGCTACTGCGTATCAGTTTTTCAATACATAATATTGGTTGTAATCTACAGGAAGTCCCAATAAATGAAATACATTGGCGCGCACGTTAGTGCAGCAGGTGGCGTTGAAAATGCACCGCTAAACGCTCACAACATCGGGGCAACCGCTTTCGCCCTGTTCACTAAAAATCAGCGTCAGTGGAATGCCAAGCCATTGACAGCAAAAAATATCGAGTTGTTTCGTGAGCGATGCGAACAGTTGAACTTTAAGCCTGAGCAGATTCTTCCCCACGACAGCTATCTGATCAATCTCGGTCATCCCGAGCAAGAGGGGCTTGAAAAGTCACGTCAGGCCTTTATTGATGAAATGGAGCGATGTATGCAGCTGGGGCTGGATCGCCTTAACTTTCATCCGGGCAGTCATTTGAAAAAAATCGACATCGATGCTTGTCTGAGCCGAATTGCCGAGTCCATTAATATTGCTCTGGAAAAAACTGAGGGCGTAATTGCGGTGATTGAAAATACCGCAGGCCAAGGCAGTAACCTCGGTTGGCAGTTTGAAGAAATTGCCACGATCATTGATCAGGTAGAAGACAAAAGTCGCGTTGGTGTATGTCTTGATACCTGCCACACGTTTGCTGCGGGTTATGACCTTCGCACCAAAGAGGCCTGTCAGGATACCTTCGCCGCTTTCGAAAGCATTGTCGGCTTTCAGTACCTTAAAGGCATGCATCTGAACGACTCCAAATGTGTGCTTGGTTCGAGAAAAGACCGGCATCATAGCCTTGGGCAGGGTGAGATTGGCTGGGAAGTGTTTCGCTACATTATGGCCGACCACCGTTTTGATGGCATTCCAATGGTTTTGGAAACCATAGACGACACCCTCTGGGCGGACGAAATTTCAGCGTTAAAAATGATGGCTGCGTGAGCCCGGTAAACAGTGCCAACCGTTTCAGTCTGAACCCATTAACCGGCAACGTTTGTTGCCGGTTAATGGGTTCTTAATCAAAACTGCTTAAGAATCTGCTCAACGCTATCCGTCGCATCACCAAATAGCATACGACTGTTGTCACGGAAGAACAGAGGGTTTTGCACCCCAGCGTAGCCGGTTGCCATGGAGCGCTTGAAAACCACCACTTCAGCAGCCTCCCAAACCCGCAATACGGGCATGCCAGCGATTGGGCTATTGGGGTCCTCAGCGGCAGCCGGATTGACCGTGTCGTTTGCACCAATCACCAGAACGGTGTCGGTATCGGTGAAGTCATCGTTGATTTCGTCCATCTCTTCAACAATGTCATAGGGTACTTTTGCTTCTGCTAGCAGTACATTCATATGACCCGGCAAGCGCCCCGCCACCGGATGAATACCAAAACGTACCTTGATGCCCCGCTCCCGCAGTTTGTTCACCAGCTCCCGCACCAGATGCTGTGCCTGAGCCACCGCCATACCGTAACCGGGGGTGATAATAACGGAAGACGACTCTTTTAGTCGCTCCGCTACCTCTTCGGCGCTCACTTCAGTATGCTCACCTTGGTCAGCACTTTCGACAATCGTGCCTTCTTCAGTGCCAAAACCACCTAAAATGACCGATATAAATGAACGGTTCATGGCGGTACACATCAGGTAAGAAAGAATAGCGCCGGATGAGCCGACCATGGCGCCGGTAATGATCAGCAAATTATTGCCCAGCATGAAGCCGGTCATGGCCGCAGCCAGGCCAGAGTAAGCATTAAGCATCGAGACCACCACCGGCATATCCGCACCGCCAATACCCAACACCAGCGTGACGCCAAATGCCAAAGCCAGAAGGGTGACCAGAACCAGCGCCAGAATGCTGTTTTGCTGAACATAAACGACACCCATCAACACCGCGAGGGAAATGATAGCGAGATTAGTCCAGTGTTTGCCGGGCAATGATGCCGGGCGACTGGAGATTTTTCCATGCAGTTTCATAGCTGCTACGACAGAGCCACTAAACGTTACTGCACCGATGATAATCCCGATAAAAATTTCTGAGCTGTGTATCAGCTGCTCGGCGGACATGACTAAATCAGCTAAATGCTCAGATATCTGGTCGTTATTTTCCAGCGCACTGGCAAAGCCTACCAGCACCGCCGCCAGCCCGCCAAAGCCATTTAAGATAGCAACCAGTTGGGGCATTTCTGTCATCTGCACTTTGAGCGCCAGATAGAGCCCAACACCGGCACCTATCACCATGCAGACCGTCACCAGAGTAAAACCAGCAATATGGGCATGGGCGAGGGTTGCCAGCACTGCCACTAACATACCGGTAATGCCGTATAAATTGCCGTTTTTTGCCGTATCCTGCCGACTGAGTCCGGCCAGACTCATAACAAACATCATTGCAGCGACCAGATAAGCCGCTACCAGTAATCCTTGAGACATCGTGTGCGACTCCTGTTAATCCAGACGGAACATCTTAAGCATCCGCTGGGTAACAGCGAATCCACCAACAATATTGATAACCGCCACCGTAATGGCAATACCCGACAATGCAAGGACAATATTGTTGTCACTGCCCATTAATACCAGCCCACCAACCACGACAATACCGCTAATGGCGTTGGTTACGCTCATCAATGGCGTATGCAGAGCAGACGTCACATTCCATATAACGTAATAACCGACAATAGAAGCCAGAACAAACACGGTGAAGTTTTCAAGAAAACTGCTCGGCGCAGTATGAGCGACATTACCAAATAAAAGAGCACCAATGGCCAGCAGCACCGGCTTGAGCCAAGGGCGGGGTTTTGCTTCTTTTGCAGGGGGTTTGGCAGGCGCTGGTTCCGGCTTTGCTGCCGCTGAGACGCTGACTTTAACCGGTGGTGGCGGCCAGGTGATGCTGCCACCACAAATGACGGTCAGGCCGCGAATTACTTCATCATCAAAGTTGATGTCAATCTGGCCATCTTTATTGGGGCAGAGTAGCTTTAGCAAATTTACAAGATTTGTGCCGTATAGTTGTGAGGACTGTGTAGGCAGACGGCTGGGCAGGTCGGTATAACCAATAATCTTGACGCCGTGCGCTTCAACAATCTGATCTTTCACTGTGCAGGCACAGTTGCCGCCGGTTTGTGCTGCGAGGTCGACAATAACACTGCCGGGCTTCATGGCCTTAACCATCGCTTCGGTGATCAGTTTAGGTGCAGGTTTGCCAGGGATCAGAGCGGTGGTAATGATGATATCCACCTCTTTTGCCTGCTCCATAAACAACGCCATTTCTGCATCAATAAACGCTTGGCTCATCTCTTTGGCGTAACCGTCGGAGGAGTCCTGCTCCTCTTCATAATCAAGCTCAAGGAAGTCGGCTCCCATGCTTTGAACTTGCTCTTTAACTTCCGGGCGGGTATCAAATGCACGCACAATAGCGCCCATGCTGCCAGCCGCACCGAGTGCCGCAAGACCGGCAACACCGGCACCAATGACCAGCACTTTGGCCGGTGGAATCTTGCCCGCTGCGGTGATCTGCCCACTGAAGAAGCGACCAAACTCATGAGATGCTTCCACTACGGCACGATAACCGCCAATATTCGCCATGGAGCTCAAGGCATCGAGAGACTGTGAGCGGGATAGACGAGGGACGCTGTCCATCGCCAGTATATTCACATTTCGTTGGCTGAGTTTATTCATCAGCGCTTCGTTTTGCGCCGGCCAGATAAAACTGGCAAGCGTCGCTCCGTCGTTGAGTAGACCGATCTCCTCATCAATCGGCGCATTTACCTTGAGAATAATGTCTGAATCCCAGACTTCTTCTCGCTCAACAACCTGAGCACCCGCTTGAGTAAATGCTTCATTTTCGAAGCTTGCATTTACACCCGCACCATATTCAACGACAACGTCAAAACCAAGTTTCTGCAATTTGCCAACAGTGTCAGGCGTTGCAGCAACGCGGTTTTCATGTGCCTGGACCTCTTTGGGAATCCCTATACGCATTTTCGGTCACCTAGCCAGGAAGCTAAATTAATGGTCTTTTCGCCAGTGCTGCTGCACTGGGTATTCCGGAACAAGAAAAAAGCTCGTTACGTGTAACGGAAATTCTGCCCATTCTCATTATTGCTGAATATTAATACTGTGAAAAAACAACAATTTTTACTCTGCTTACCACTTCATCAAGTCAATCAGGCAACTCCTAGCCAAGCAAAAACACGACAAAAATTTCACAATAAAAACTCAGATCGTTTGAGCCGACTCCTACGCCAAATTATAAGTAATTCGCCGTATAAAATCAGGAGACACATAGTAAGGTATTTTTGAAAAAAGTGGCAACTAACAACTGTTGTTAATGTATATAGCTACAGTTATAAAAGTCATAAATTTAGGTTATATATCGCTAATATCGGGGTAAAATCGGTAAAATAACGGTAACAACAAAAAAGTAGTGAAGGTAGTGAGAAAGTGGATTTTTGAATAGATAGTCATAAATAGTGGGTTTTTAACCATGTCATACAGTAGAAGGAAAACCAGTGAACGGCATAAACAAGGTGTACGTCCAAAGACGTTCAGTGAGTCTGGCTCTTTCAAAAAGTTCATCAAGCTGGCTGTAGAGTGGCTAATCTTGAAGGGGCAAAAGAGCTGGAAAGCAGTAGCCGCATAAAAGGTAAGGCATATGTAATTTCAAGCGTTTTTGTTGACTTTGATTATAGTCGGTATGCCTGTATCGGCCATCGATGATTCAAAAGTCATGACTCTGTCGAGTGATCAAGTGACAAATGCTAAATCACTCAAGCGCGAGCAAATCTTCAGCCTATAAGGTTGTAACATTGACTATTCGGGAGTGGTATTGCCCTGAGTGCAATGCCCACCACGACAGAGACATAAACGCAGCCAAGAATATAAAAACCGCCGGACTGGCGGGGTTAGCCTGTGGAGCGACTGGAACGGGGGTGGCGGCCTAGCAGCCGCTATCTAGTGAAGGCGTGTTGAAACAGGAAGGTTCTAAGAGCGATCTTGGAATCCCTTTAGGGCGGGGAGGATGTCAATTCCGTGTAGTCATTCAGGCTAGTAGGCGTGGTCAAATAAGGCTTAACTGCAGTGTTTGCCATATAGCCTGATTTTATTGGCTTGTCAGGGATACTGGCCGTCTTGTTAGGCAATTTTCCCATAAATCAATGATATAAAAAGAACATTCTGTTCATTGATCTTTTTTTAGAGGGTAGGCCTATGTTGAGTATCACACCATATTTCAACCGGGAGACAGTGTCATGCATGAGTCAGGATATGGCCAGATTACAAAGCATGGACAGCACGGACAATCCTCTGGGTTATTATGATGTCCCTCTGGTTCAGATTGAGATGTACAGCCGAATGATCTGCTATGGCGTCAACAACCCTTTTCCGCATTCACGACAGCATTTGGCGTTTGCCTTGATTGAAATTAAAAGCTTGCTGCACAGAGTCAGTTTGGTAGAAATAGTCGTGGGTAATCCTGAAATACAAACATCGCCTATTAAATCGTTTCGTCCCGATATCAAGCACATTGAAAAGCTGGGAAAGCTGCTGGATTCACCGATGATAAGAAATAACCTGCCATCACTCACCGAGGCTTTGCGCTTTCTGCATAGAACAGACCAGCAAGAAATATACGAAATATTAAGACTAAAGATGGGCGTTTAAACGGCCGGGCCTTTGTAGCCCGACCATGTTAGGCAAGGGGATACGGTTATTTTTTAAGATGGGTTATGTTTCTTCTCCCATTACACAAAAGCGTTAAGATTTTTTGGCAAAGAGGTTGACTCTTTGCAAAGTTGTTGTGCGGCTTCTTTTAGGTTTGCCTCATTCCTATCTTTATGAGGAAGTTGAATAAACGCTTGGTTGCTTTTATCAAAAGCTTCGGCAAGGGCGCGTGCATGTGGAGTACCTTGTTCAATCAGTTGGCTGGCTAAACGTTTGACATGTACAGCTTTTATATAAAGTTTAATTTTCTCTATAGATGAGAATGTACCAGATGATAATGTACCTTCGACAATCTTTTTAGGAACATGTAAAGGAGGATTTTCCGTACAGTGATAGTGTTGAGCCAAAGACAGATAGATAACAGCGAGTGCAGAATCTGACATATCGCTGATGGGGCTTTTAAGAGAAGGCAAAATAGAATTAATAATATGATCGTTTAATTGAGCATTGTTCTTTAGCACGGTTTTAATGTTGCTGTCTTCGTAGCAAAAGACTTTATTGATATCGTTTTCCTCGTTAAGAAATTGTGACCATGTTTCAGAAAATAAATTTTTTTCTGGGAAAAAGCTTTCCAATAAAAATTCGGCTGTGCTGATTTGCTGATTGTTAAGAAGGTCTTGTGGCAATTTATTAAGGCTGACCTGATTAAAAACTTGTGAGCGAAAAGTCATTAACGCAGTAATAATATCCTCTTGTGCATTTTGATCGAAATTATTTCTTACATAGTACTGCATTATTTCATAAGTATTTTTACTTAACTGCTGGACATCATCCAGAGTATAAAACCAGAGTTCTTCTTTGTTTGTTGCAAGTTTAGAATATACAGACTCGGCTTGCTCTTTTTTATCGGCGCCTTCGCTCAACGTATAATTATGTGCTTCAAAACAATAGCCTAGCTGACCTGAAGGATGTGTGCGATCTATATTAACTAGTGCGAAGGCAAGATTGTTGTATTTTACATTTTGGTTTGTCTCTAATAGAATTTTTTTTGATGAGGCTGGCAATAATTCTAAAAGGTTTTCCATGATCATCTCTTTATAACTATGGTCAGGTCTTTGAGCGCCGGATAGTTTTTCCATGAAATTGTTTAATTCGGACTCATCAAATTTCCTATTGTCTTCCGAGAGTGGCTGCTGGCTTGCCGTATGGTTTCCTAGTTCGGTATTTTGAAGTTGAGGAGGAAAAATAGTAGAAGAAACATTCATGGTACACCTGCCAAAATTACTAAGAACCTGAAATCCCTTTACATTTCGTTGTCCTTAAATTGAGAAACAAAAACAATGTTAACTCAAAATTATACTGGCCAATGTAGATTTTATCTCTCTCAGGAAAAAGGTAGAGAAAAGATGGTTTTCTTTGGTTGGCCAATGGCATGGAGAATACCTGAAATAACCCATCGTTACAAATCTTTCAATATTGAAGTTATGGTGCTAGTTTGTTGGTGTGTTAGACGTCATTGGTTAGTTATAACGGAGAGGTAAGTTTCTCATTCTTTAATTTTGAGCTTTTGTCTTGTTCTGACTTCTGGATTACGCCCAGCTATTATTGCCCATCGCTATAACTATTCTTCTTCTTCTGATTAGCCATAAATTTATGGGAATTGATTAATAGGCTGTATCATATAAATAGATCGTTAAGGGTTATAAATTTCAGGTTCAGACTAGCATTGTTTTGTCGATGGTATAAGTGGTTAGTCATAGGTTCAATTGCGTTGTAAATCCGGTAGGCTAATAAAATATCAATAACTATTAAGTGATATTATGGATAATAAGGGAGTTACTCATTCAAGTGCGTCCTCGCAGCAGGCATTCAATCAAGAGAATGATGAGTCAGAGAGCCGCAGGGGCAGCTTCCTTGGGAGTGCTGTAACTTCAGCTGATCCAAACTCTGAGCTGAACCAAGAGATTTCATCCTCTGCTGATAACGTTGGGCTGGAAGATAAGAGTGTTGAAGTCATCACTCTTGATGGCTCGACTCCTACCTGTTCTGACTACAAAAGTAATGATGATTTGTGGAGACAGAAGCACTATGAGAATAATTTGAATGCAATAGTTAAAGGTATTGATGCAGTTCAAGAATCTGCTGATCTACCTGAGCCTGGTAATATTGTTGAAAATAAAACCCGGGAACTTATTAACTCAATGTTGGCAAACGTTAGTAATAGTCAGGTTGGCGATAAAAAACCTAAAGCCACTCATCGAGGAAGATACAAAAAGGTGATCTTGAGCCTTAGAAAGTTGCATAAAATCTTGGCAGGCTCTCTTGCTCAAGGCTCTGTATTTTTTGATCACTGTACAAAATTGGTTAATAGAATAGGTTATGGGTTGTTTTTTGAGCCAAGAGATAATCGTTTCTATTCTGACTTGGTGCAAAGCATTAAAGAAAACGCCGGGCAAGAAGAGTTAGTTCCTGAAAGCCTCAATGGTAAAGCAATTGCCGACCAGCTTCAGGCTACTTTTGAGGCGATACGCTCACAAAAAGAAAGCGTCAGCAATGCGCGTGGAGTTAAAAAGGCTTTGGCTAAAGCACGTAATATCGCAGCGGGGGAGGTTGGCCTTAATTATGACCCTTATCTACAGGGTAATCAGCCATATCCGTTGATGCGTTTTCGGGTGGATGGAAGGCAAGTCACTAATATTCGAATAGGAACGCCTACCAAACAGAAGATAGGAAATTCAGCAGTAGTAATACCTGAGTTTCAGGTTTTTTTGCAAAGTTTGGCTGAAGGGAAGCGTCACCTGTACATTAATCGTCAGAAAAGAAAGGGGGTTGAAGGAAGTCGTTCAAATGCTTTGGAGAATTTTCAGAACTCAAGCAGTCTTAAAGAGAAGCTGACTGTAGTGACGCTACCAGCAGATGGTGATTTATACCAACAGAAGGGTGCCTTTGCCAGAGATATTGGCATTGAACAATTAAAAGATCAATTAGTCCATGCAATGGATAATAATAAGTCCGGATTTTTTTTCCCGGAAAAAATGAAATCAGAAAGAGAGGGGGACTTCAGGGAGTTTCTTGCAAGAGCCGTCGATGATATGGCTAATGAATTAAACATTAACAGAAATGAAGCAATGAGCAGCGCATTGCGAAGAGCTTGCATTTTTCATTTTCTTAATAAAACGTTGCCTCTTGCAATGTTACGCAGAGAGAAAGCCGATAGTTATAACAATTCCTGTAAGGATAACATTGACCGTGGTACGGTAGGCACCACGTATATGTTCATCTCGCAGCAGATTCTGGCCAATATTGCTGATGTTGATACGATTACTGCGTTTATGCGAGAGCTAGAAGGGGTGCTATTTGCGCCCGCGATTACCGTTAAAAAACGGGAGGTGGTAAAGCATCGCTTTGATGATTTGATTAACGCCTTACATACGCTGGACTATTGGAATGCGCAATTAACGGCGTCATCAACAGCGCTGCCACCGTTAACTATCAAGGGTTAGCTAACCGACTTATATACACTTTTACCCATCATAATCGCACTCGAAAAGAGTGAAGTATTGTCTGCGGGATAGCCCATGGTAAATATTATGCCCCTGGACCTCCTCTGACATTGTCATAGCCTGCTCCCTTCTTTAGAATGCGCTCAACAATGAAACTTGCATCTGAATGATAGCGGCACAAGACTGCCGGAACAGTCAGCGAACTTTGATTGGGCAACAGCCAAATTCGCTAATAACTGGCACATCTTGCTGTAGCTAATAGCATTTAATAACAGCTTTTCAGATGTATTCAGGCGTAACTTCTGGTGCAGTCTTTTACTACCAACAGCAATATGCCCGCCTTACACCAACCGATGGCCAATAATCAATTTGTGTCGTTAACATCTATACATATTTACCCAATTCCGGAGATTGCCCTTGTTTGAACCTCATGCTCGAAACGTTGCCACCATAAAGAATGACCTGCTTTCCGGGTTAACAGTGGCTCTTGCTCTTGTTCCTGAAGCGGTTGCTTTTGCTTTTGTTGCCGGTGTAGAGCCACTGGTAGGCCTTTATGCCGCATTTCTTGTTGGCCTTATTACCGCCGCTATTGGCGGTCGTCCGGGTATGATTTCCGGTGCTACCGGCGCATTGGCTGTGGTGATGGTTAGCTTGGTTGCCAGTCACGGCGTTCAATACCTGTTTGCCGCTGTCGTGTTGATGGGGGTCATTCAACTGCTGGCAGGCATTTTAAAGCTTGGGAAGTTTATCA
>CBDAPN010000032.1:1467500-1532500 GCA_965198415.1 Endozoicomonas sp. | reverse complement strand
CGCTAATCGGCGCAGGGTGAGTCGGCCCCTAAGGTGAGGTCGAAAGACGTAATCGATGGGAAACAGGTCAATATTCCTGTACCCCTGTTGGCTGCGACGGAGTGACGGAGAAGGCTAGGTCAGCGCAGCGATGGTTGTCTGCGTTTAAGGCAGTAGGCCGGGGTTCCAGGCAAATCCGGAACCTCAAGGCCGAGAGCTGATGACGATCCTCCACGGAGGAGAAGTGATTGATGCCCGGCTTCCAGGAAAAACTTCTAAGCTTCAGGCCAACAGGGACCGTACCCCAAACCGACACAGGTGGTCAGGTAGAGAATACCAAGGCGCTTGAGAGAACTCGGGTGAAGGAACTAGGCAAAATGGCACCGTAACTTCGGGAGAAGGTGCGCCGCTGCCGGTGACCGGACTTGCTCCGTGAGCTGGCGGTGGTCGAAGATACCAGGTGGCTGCGACTGTTTATTAAAAACACAGCACTGTGCAAACACGAAAGTGGACGTATACGGTGTGACGCCTGCCCGGTGCCGGAAGGTTAATTGATGGGGTTAGAGGTAACTCGAAGCTCTTGATCGAAGCCCCGGTAAACGGCGGCCGTAACTATAACGGTCCTAAGGTAGCGAAATTCCTTGTCGGGTAAGTTCCGACCTGCACGAATGGCGTAACGATGGCCACGCTGTCTCCACCCGAGACTCAGTGAAATTGAACTCGCTGTTAAGATGCAGCGTATCCGCGGCTAGACGGAAAGACCCCGTGAACCTTTACTACAGCTTCACAGTGGATCTTGATGTTGCTTGTGTAGGATAGGTGGGAGGCTTTGAAACGTGGACGCCAGTCTGCGTGGAGCCAACCTTGAAATACCACCCTGGCAATATTGAGGTTCTAACCCGGGTCCCGGAACGGGATCGGGGACATTGTGTGGTGGGTAGTTTGACTGGGGCGGTCTCCTCCCAAAGAGTAACGGAGGAGCACGAAGGTTGGCTAAGTACGGTCGGACATCGTACGGTTAGTGTAATGGCACAAGCCAGCTTGACTGCGAGAGGTACATCTCGAGCAGGTACGAAAGTAGGTCATAGTGATCCGGTGGTTCTGAATGGAAGGGCCATCGCTCAACGGATAAAAGGTACTCCGGGGATAACAGGCTGATACCGCCCAAGAGTTCACATCGACGGCGGTGTTTGGCACCTCGATGTCGGCTCATCACATCCTGGGGCTGAAGCCGGTCCCAAGGGTATGGCTGTTCGCCATTTAAAGTGGTACGCGAGCTGGGTTTAGAACGTCGTGAGACAGTTCGGTCCCTATCTGCCGTGGACGTTGGAAGTTTGAGAAGAGCTGCTCCTAGTACGAGAGGACCGGAGTGGACGGACCACTGGTGTTCGGGTTGTGTCGCCAGACGCATTGCCCGGTAGCTATGTTCGGACGGGATAACCGCTGAAAGCATCTAAGCGGGAAGCCCCCTTCAAGATAAGACTTCCCTGGAGAGTAGATCTCCCTGAAGAGCCGTTAAAGACGATGACGTTGATAGGTTGGGTGTGTAAGTGCTGTGAGGCATTGAGCTAACCAATACTAATGACTCGTGCGGCTTGACCATATAACGCCAAAGCGATTTGAGAGCGCTTAAAAACGAGAGCAAGTTGGCAAAGAAACAGTCAACAGCAGACGGCATACACAAAGAGTGTACAGCAAGAAAACAGCTTAAAACGGATTCCGGCTACTGTCGGGAAGTAATTCCTGACATTAGCAACCAGTTAAGCCTGGCGACCATAGAAAGTTAGAACCACCTGAACCCATCCCGAACTCAGTAGTGAAATGACTTATCGCCGATGGTAGTGTGGGGTCTCCCCATGTGAGAGTAGGACATCGCCAGGCACCCATTAAAGAAAACCCCCGAAAGAGCAATCTTTCGGGGGTTTTTCTGTTTTATTAATGCGGCTTTTTTATAGGGGTCGTCTGAATTTAGGTGCAATAGCACGGGGAGTCGTCACTTGTGAAAACACAGCGTTAAGCTACTTGCTCAAATCAATCCGGTAGACCGCAAAGCCAGCGTCATCTTTTCCAATTTTTTTAACAGGGTAAGCTGCTTTTTCCTTAATAAACCGTGCCGCCTTGGCGGAGTTGGCGGTTTCAAAAGTGATGTTGAGTTTTTTATCTGATTTGATGGGCGCCAGTCGCCAGTTGTTATCGGCATTGGGCACTACCTGGCCGTGAGCTTTGGTTTGCGCCTTGATGTAGCCTGCCAGCACGGTGCGGTTTTCATCCGGAGAGGCGAAGACTACGTGTTCATCGCCGGTGCCAGCAAAGTTACCGCCGCCATAAGCGCGGTAGTTGTTAGTGGCCATGATGAACTTTTGATCGTCTTTTACCGGCTTGCCGTTGTAAGTCAGGTTCACAATACGATGAGAGTCGTGTGCCAGTCGGCCGTGGGCATCAAAGCGAGCTGGCTGGGTCACGTCGATCTGGTAGTTAACCCCATCGATCACATCAAAATTGTAAGTGCGAAAGCCGTCCCAGTTTAGAAGTGGCTGTGGCTTGGTACTGTTTGGGTCAATCTGGTTAAACTCACCCGCTGAGCGTTCCAGCCAATTGCGTAGGTCTTTACCAGTTATCTCCAACGCCACCAGAGTGTTTGGGTAGAGATACAGATCCGCCGCATTTCGAAAGGTCAGTGTACCGGCTTCTACTTCAGTGAAACCTGTCGGGTCATTTTTTCGGCCACCGGCTTTGAACGGCGATGCTGCTGATAGTACAGGAATACCATCAAGGTCCGGGTCGCCCTGAATAAAATGTTTCACGTAGTCCATTTGTGCGTTATTGACGATCTGGATTGTTGGATCATCCTGCACCAGCGCAAGGTAACTGTACATGGCGTCTGATGCTTTTCCGATGGGTTGGTTAACGAACTCCAGCGTGCCTTTGTGTTCTTCTTTAACGCTGTGTACAACGGCTTTGTCGGATTTGGCCAGAGATTTTTGCGCCAGTGTATCAAAGATCGGGCGAGTAAATGCGAGGGCATCAACCACTTTCCATTGGCCACTGCTGTTGTCCAGCTTCAGATCAACTATACCTAGATGGCTGCCCCAACGCCCTGGCATAACGGCGGGAATGCCGTTGATGGTACCTTTCTCCAGATTAACGCCGGGTAAATTGCCGAATTCTTTAGCCGGGAAGACTGCGTGGGAATGGCCAAACATCAGCGCGTCGATGCCTTTAACTTCAGAGAGATAGTAAGTGGAGTTTTCCGCCATGGCTTTGTGCGGATCGCTACTTACGCCCGAGTGGGGAATGGCGATAACGATATCGGCACCTTTGGCCTTCATTTGCGGCACATATTTTTTCGCCGCTTCAACAATGTCGATGGCGAACACTTTACCTTCAAGATTTTTGCGATCCCACTGCATGATTTGCGGTGGTACAAAGCCGATATAGCCGATTTTCACCGTCTGCAGTTTGCCGTCGGTATCTTTAAATTTATGGGATTTAATGATGTAAGGATTATAAATAGGCTTCTTTGTTTTGGCGTCCATCACGTTGGCGCTGATATAGGGGAAGTTAGCGTCGTTTATGGCTTCACGGAGGAATTTCAGGCCATAGTTAAACTCGTGATTACCAATGTTGCCTACATCGTAGTTTAACAGATTCATGGCTTTGTAAGCTGGGTGTATGTCACCTTCTTGCAAGCCCTTTTCGGCCATGTAATCGCCCATTGGGGAGCCTTGCAGTAGGTCACCGTTGTCTACCAATACGCTGTTTTCTACTTCAGCGCGAGCCTTTCTGACCAGCGTCGCAACACGGGCAAGCCCCAGCTTATCGGTGGCCTTGTCTTTGTAGTAATCGAAATCCATGATGTTGGTGTGAATGTCGGTTGTTTCCATAACACGCAGGTCAATGGTTGCCGCAAGAGCAAAACCACTGAACGCCGCCAGAGTAAAAAGTGCGCCGGCGGCAAGAGGTGAGTGTGTAAAGTGCATGAGCTACCTCCATTTGCTTTAATAACTTACAAGCATGAGAGTCATATCAGCTGTCATGGCATCCGTCGTGTTGGTACTGCTTTTAGAAGGTTGCACGGCTGACATTAAGAGCCGTAGTGGTTATAACAGAAATTTATTTAATTACCGATTCTATTTAAGGAATATTGAAATAAGCGACTTAAGTCGCTTTGGGGTCAACCGTAGTAACCAAATGCCATAAAAAGCTTTCAAGCAGGGAAAAACTGAGAAAAACGTAGTGACTTAGCTCATTCTATCGCAGACGTTTATACTTTAATATATGCGACGATGGATTAGGTAAAAACGCCGTACCTCATTAGTTACCATGATGAGTTTATTATTTTTTGAAATCTACAGTTTGTTTGTTCTAGCTAGCTGTAATAATGGAAAATTTTTCAACACAGATTATGTTCGTCAAACACCCTGTATGAGAGTAAAATCATGAAGAAAAAGTACTATTCACTCCATTTGGAACACTAAAGAAGGAAAGCATATTCCTAGTAAGCGGGTTGACCATACTTATGATCTGTTTGGCAATAAAACCCAAGAAGTTCATTGGGTTTATCATCGCCCTAATAAAAAATGGCGTCAGATAAATGAAATTAATCATCAGTATTACACTAGTCACTACAACTGCTGATCAACATTCAGCCGAAAGTATTATCAATTATAGCTATGACAGCATGACACGATTGGTTAAAGAGAAACACCTGCGGAAAATAAATAAAAAACCTGTAGATACTGCTTACCATGAAATTAGTTATCAATACGATGGCAATAATAATCTGGTTAAAGAACAGCACACAGCTGGTACTAAGCCAGCTCAAAGCATAATTTCAAACCGGTTCATAGCAGCTTGTTTGTTTATGAGGCTTTAGCCTCGCCCCACGGTTTGCCGTGGGAATTTATGATTCTTAACAGGCTGGGTATAATCAAATAACGTCAAGTTGCTATGGGTTGTTTGCCGCAGCCTGTGGCTGGCAAGGGTTTGATTAAGAAAACCCTGAATCTTGATCTTCAATGGGCATCAGTATTTTTTCTCTTGTTCAACCATGTAACTTATTTTTAACTTCAATGAGTTTGTAAAAAAGTAATCATCTTGTTATATGCAACGTGTTTGGGTTGAGAATATATCCGCCATTGAAAGGACTAGCTCATCCCCAGCATAGAGTGGCCCGACACCGGCTGGTGTTCCTGTCATGACTATGTCGCCCGGCAAAAGCGTAAAGTGCCGACTGATATAGCTCAGCAAGCCCGGAATGGAAGTCAGCATGTGTTCTGTTGTTCCCTGCTGTTTTAGTTCACCGTTTACGGTTAGGGAGAAGTCAAGCGCGGCAATATTGCGAATATGACCCATGGCAACAAAACCCGACAGCGGACAACTATTATCAAAAGCTTTTGCCACTTCCCAAGGAAGTCCTTTATCTTTTTGTTGGTTTTGTAAGTTACGTAGAGTCAGATCAAGCCCGAGACCAACCGCAAGAATTGCGTTATTTGCCTGTTGTTCGCTGGCCTCTTTGAGTGGTTCTTTGATGAGCAGGGAGACTTCGGTTTCAAAGTGTACGTCACCACGATTACGAGGTAGCGGTATGGCCTGATTGGCACTCATCATGGCGGTGTTTGGTTTGATAAAAAGTACCGGGTCATCCGGCAATGGGTTATTCAGCTCTTTTATGTGAGCGGCGTAGTTTCTGCCTACGCAGACTACCTTGCCAGGGGGGAGGTTGATACGATCACCACTGATCCATCGGTGTTTGTACTTCATAATAGATTATCCTTAGGTTCTGTACTCACATAGTTACTCCTGATTAGAACAACGACTGAGCTCGTATATATGACAAAGCATTGTTTCACAGCTAATGGCACAGTAAAAGCATCTCCCTTTTGGTATTCTGTCGGGCTGTAACCGGACTATCATAAAAGGTGGCTGCATAGCAGAAGGAGCAAAGTATGTCAGATGAGCTCAACCTGAATATTCAGAAACTTCACGATGTGCTTGCAGACTCGCCGGTAGACGAGTGTACAGCAGGCAGTCTGAGGCAGATAACAGACGAAATCAAAATTGCTGTTGCTCAGGCAGAAGGTGATATTCCCATTCAGGGGTACAATCACCAGCTTGAACAAGAGGCAATACGCATCAGCGAAGACCATCCGGGCTTAACCCAAGCCATTCGGCAAGTCATACTTGCTCTGTCGAGTATGGGTGTTTAATACGCTCAGACTCATTTACTCACACAGTGTCGGCTTTTGTTTAAAGGCCGGCCGATATTATTTTGCCTTTGCCAGCTACCATGATTTTTCGCCTGTGCTATGATGTTGCGCCTGACGCAGCCGGAATAAAGCTTTTATTAGTAGTCCTGATGAGTCATTAAGCGACTTATGTCAGGTATGCCTCCAGGTAAATCAATGCAATTGTATTTTAAAATTACCGGAGATTGCATAAAGGCGATGAAATAAGCAACAAGGCCGTGGAGGCCTGCAAAACCGTAAATTCTATTTGTTTACAGATGTTTAGTGTTTGTGTATATTCGCCACATGAAAGCAAAACGTGCCTACAAAGAACGATTCTACCCAACACCTGAGCAGGAAGTTCTTTTAGTTCAGTCGTTTGGTTGCGCTCGTTTTGTCTATAATAACACCCTCCAGCTCCGCACTGATGCCTATTACAAAGACGGGCAATCGGTTTCGCTCTCTGACGCAGAAAAACGGCTTGTGTCGCTCAAAAAAAAATTTCCATTTCTAGCTGATGTTTCCAGCGTAATCCTGCAACAAACACTCAGAAATCAGCAGAAAGCCTTCAAGAACTTCTGGGCTGGTAGGGCAAAATATCCACAATTCAAAAAGAAGCATTCAAAGCAAAGCATTCGGCTGACAAAGGACGCTTTCAACATAAATGATGGCCAGCTGTTCATCGCTAAGAGTAAAGAGCCGTTGAATATCCGCTGGAGCAGGGAACTTTCTTCTGAACCATCCAGTATCACGATAAGTAAAGACAGGGCTGGAAGGTACTTTGTTTCCATACTCTGCGAGTTTGAAGCTAAACCAATGCCTGTTTCCAACAAAACAGTGGGCATTGATTTAGGTTTAACCGATCTGTTCATCACATCGGACGGTAAAAAATCCGGCAATCCACCTCATACTCGACGCTACGAGCGCAAACTGGCTTATCTTCAGCGTCAACTTGCTAAGAAGCAAAAAGGCAGTAATAACCGAGCGAAAGCAGGGCTCAAGGTTGCCCGTCTTCATGCCAAAATAGCCGACTGCCGGATGGATGCTACCCACAAGGCATCCCGTACACTTATTAACGAAAACCAAGTTGTGTGCGTTGAATCGCTGTATGTGAAGAGCATGATAAGAAACCCAAAGCGGGCAAAACATATTGCTGATGCTAACTGGGGAGAGTTTGTTCGACAGTTGAAGTACAAGGCTGAATGGGCTGACCGTACTGTGGCTGAAATAGACCGATTATTCCCAAGCTCCAGGCGTTGTTCTGGCTGTGGGTTTGTTAATGAAAGTCTGGCGTTGTCTATTCGGGAGTGGGATTGCCCTGAGTGCAATACCCGTCACGACAGAGACATAAATGCAGCAAAGAATATAAAAACCGCCGGACTGGCGGGGTTAGCCTGTGGAGCGACTGGAACGGGGATGGCGGTTTAAAAACCGCTACTTAGGGAAGGCGTGTTGAAGCAGGAAGGTTCTGAGAGCGATTTTAGAACCCTCGCCTTCATGCCCTATGGCTATTCATGCCCTATGGGTGTGGGTGTTTATGCCCTTTGGGTGCGATAGGGCGGGGAGTGTCAGATTAAACTAAAACAAAAAAGCCTTGAGACCCAACAAGAGATAGATATGGCCAAAATATCGCTTGATAAAAGCAAGATTCGTTTTCTCCTTTTGGAGGGTGTCCACCCATCTGCTGTCGAAACTCTAAAAACCGCCGGTTACACAAACATCGACTACATTACGACAG
Organism: Endozoicomonas sp.; assembly: GCA_965198415.1. Taxonomy (GTDB): domain Bacteria; phylum Pseudomonadota; class Gammaproteobacteria; order Pseudomonadales; family Endozoicomonadaceae; genus Endozoicomonas. The sequence continues at coordinate 1,524,556 of CBDAPN010000032.1, read as the reverse complement.
CCTTGCCCCGGGAAGAGCTCAAGAAGCGCATTGCTGATGCCCGCTTTGTGGGGGTTCGCTCTCGTACACAGTTGAGTGAAGAAATTTTTAACGCAGCCAATAAGCTGTGCGCCGTTGGTTGCTTTTGCATTGGCACGAATCAGGTAGACTTACCTGCCGCTACACGACGGGGTATTCCTGTCTTTAACGCGCCCTACTCAAATACCCGCTCTGTGGCTGAGTTAGTGCTTGCTGAAGCGATATTGCTACTGCGCGGGATACCCGAAAAAAACGCAGTTGCACACCAAGGCGGCTGGCTCAAATCAGCCTCTAATGCCCATGAGATTCGGGGCAAGAAATTGGGCATCATCGGTTATGGCAATATCGGTAGCCAGCTGAGTATCTTGGCGGAATCCCTTGGGATGAAGGTGTATTTTTACGACGTGGTGACTAAGCTTTCCATGGGGAATGCTATTCAGGTGAACGATCTGAATACCCTGCTTGGCATGTGCGACATTATCAGCCTGCATGTGCCACAAACTCAAGATACTCAATGGATGTTCGGTGAAGAGCAGTTCGCTGCAATGAAAGACAATAGCATTCTGATTAACGCATCCCGCGGTTCAGTAGTTGTTATTGATGCACTGGCAAAGTACCTGAAAAACGGCAAATTGCTTGGTACAGCTATTGATGTCTTCCCGGTGGAGCCAAGGGGTAATGACGATGAGTTTATCAGCCCATTGCGGGGTATAAAAAATGCTATTTTGACCCCCCACATTGGTGGCAGTACTCAAGAAGCGCAGGAAAACATTGGCCGGGAAGTTGCCGAGAAGTTTGTTATGTACAGCGATGTTGGTACTACTCTGTCGTCGGTAAATTTCCCTCAAGTTGCTTTGCCTGCTCAATCCGGCAAGCACCGTCTATTACACATACATCAGAATATTCCTGGTATCCTTGGCCAGATTAACCAGATTCTTTCGGATAGCCAGATCAATATCAGCGGCCAGTACCTGCAGACCAATGACGCGGTTGGTTATGTCGTGATTGATGTTGACGCAGAGCACAGTGAGAAAGCGATGTTGAAGATGCAGGAAATTAAAGGAACGATCCGTTGTCGTGTACTTTATTAGTCCTCAGGTTTTGATTAATTTCGCTTCAGTCGTTCTAAGCGGCGCTCTAAAACAGCCACCATTGTTTTCTCCCGCAACTTCAATACTTCCTGTAAGCCTTGCCGGTCATGCTGCAAGGCGTATTCAAGGAATCCTCGGGTGAGTTCAGAAGCAAAGGCAGGGGATTTTGCTGCACCCGTTAGTGCCGCTTTAAGTAAGCCCTGATATTTTTGCTGCCCATCACCTGAGATATTTGTTGCGGCTCTGTTGGCAATAACCGCTTTAAAATCATTGACGGACTTTATCTCGTTCAGTTGCTTACACAAGGTTTGTAATGAGCAGTTTGGTGTGGGTTTGATGCTTGGCTGCTTATAGGGCTTACCCATTTTGGCAAGGGTGAGCTTGTCTGTCAGAAACGCATTTTGTGCTTTATTTAAGCTGGCAACAGTTAACCTAATGGCTTCTTTATCGCCTTTTAATGACTGCTCGATGAAAGATCGCTTTATTTGGTGCGCAGTATCAGGATTGCTTGCCAGATTTTTAACAGCTCTTTTTAGCGCAGCTTGATAACGCAGGCGCTCATGGGCAGAAAGTGACGATGTTTTTTGATCCGCCATTGCTTGTTTAATCTCATCGGGAGAGTAGGATGCTCTTAATTGAGTTTGTAGCTGTTGGAATGATTTTGGGGTGCCTTTAAAGCCCGATAAGAAATTATCGTCAGGGCGTTTACTGGGACCGCTGCCACCGGAAGGGTAATGGTTTTGATTGGGTTTATTCAGGGCATTTTTTTTGTTAGCTAGACTTGCTTGTAGCAATTTTTTTTGTCGTGAAATATTCTCAAGTTCTTTTCGGTAATTACATGCGGTTTTTATGATGCTTCGCCCTTTTTCGTTGCCTATATTCCAGTCTTTATTTATCTTTTTTGTGTGGCGTGGTGGTTTGGTGTGAGTTTTTAAAAAAGTAATTGGTGATGCTATCTTTTTCACGTTTCTGTTGTTGAGTTTTGCAGTAATTGAGCGCTCTTTGTTATCAGTTAGCTTTTGTGTGGCAGTCCAATGAGTTTGTTGGTTTTCAGTCCTCATTATTTTTTTCCGTAGCTATTGTTGATATAGATGCAAGGTTTAAAAAATAATTTTAGTATACGGCCATTGATTAAATTGCCCTAAAAAGTCATTTTTAAATAAACCGACCGCAGCGTAGCATTCGAATTAATGAAAACTGCCAAAGTTAGTGCTTTCTGCCAATCTGAGAATAGGCTGCCATGCAGCAGCTATTCTCAGCCTCAAAATAAACATCACTGCCCTCAGGCGCCAAGAGCCTCCTCTTCCTCTGCGTGCTCCGAGCGCTCAAGTTTCAGCTCTTTAATTTTTCGGGTGAGGGTGTTCCTGCCCCAGCCGAGCAATTCTGCCGCATCTTTTTTGCGCCCGCCGGTGTAGGCCAGAGCAGCCTCAATGACAATGGTTTCAAAAGAAGGGACGGCCTGATCCAGAATGCCTACATGGCCGGCATTCAGCTCCCGGTCGCACCATTGGCGGAACAGCTGCTCCCAGCTGCCATAGCCGGTCATGGTGTCTTGGTTGCTTTGCATTAATTCTGGTGGCAAATCAGAGACTAAAACTTCACGGCCAGAGGCCATAACCGTCAGCCAGCGGCAGGTGTTTTCGAGCTGGCGAACGTTACCGGGCCAGTCGAGAGTGCTGATGTATTCGGCGGTGTCCGGGTGGAGAATTTTTGGCTCTACTTCCAGCTCTTTACCGGCTTTATCAAGGAAAAATCGCGCCAGCCTTGGAATGTCTTCCCGTCGGTCACTGAGCCTTGGCAGGTGAACACGAATCACGTTCAGGCGATGAAACAGGTCTTCCCGGAATTTACCGTCTTCTACCAGTTTTTCGAGGTTTTGGTGGGTGGCGGCAATGATGCGCACATCGGCTTTGACTGGCCTGTGGCCACCGACCCGGTAAAACTCACCGTCGGCCAGCACTCTTAATAAACGGGTTTGGGTATCGGCGGGCATATCGCCAATTTCATCAAGGAATAAGGTGCCGCCGCCGGCTTGCTCAAAACGTCCCTGACGCATGCCCCCAGCGCCTGTGAACGCGCCTTTTTCGTGGCCGAACAGTTCCGATTCGATTAAATCCCGGGGAATGGCCGCCATGTTGAGTGCAATGAATGGGCGCTCGGCTCTCGGGCTGTGGCGGTGCAGGGCTCTGGCTACCAGCTCTTTGCCGGTGCCGGACTCGCCGTTGATCAAAACGGTAATGTTGGAGTGAGAAAGCCGGCCAATGGCGCGAAATACCTCCTGCATCGCTGGTGCTTCGCCGATAATCTCTCGCTCCTCAACCGCCTGTAAAACCGGGGTTTCTGCCTGTTGCTGGGCGCGGTGCTCTTGGCCTCGTTTGACCAGCGCAACCGCTTCATCAATATCAAAAGGTTTTGGCAGGTATTCAAAGGCACCGCTTTGGTAGGACGACACCGCACTGTCGAGGTCGGAATGTGCGGTCATGATGATGACCGGAATTTCAGCTTTTATGTTGTGAACGGTTTTCAGTAGCTCCAGACCACTCATACCGGGCATTCTTACATCGCTGAGCAGTACTTGTGGTTCGTCGTGCTCTAGGGCGGATAACACTTTTTCTGGTGAATCGAACGACAGCGTTTCAATACCTTCACTGTTTAACGCCCGCTCCAGTACCCAGCGTATGGCCTGATCATCATCCACAATCCAGACTTTAGAACTCATGCTTTACTCCTGTAACTGATCTATTGAAAGGGGTAGGTAGACGTTAAAGATTGTTTCACCCGGCTTACTTGCACATTCCACCAAACCCTGGTGCAGGCTGATAATTGATTGCGCCATCGGTAGCCCAAGACCGGTACCTTCAGGACGGCCACTGATCATGGGGTAAAAGATATTTTCTATAAGTTCCGGGGGGATACCCGGGCCGTTATCAATGATCGATAAGTGGCAAACGAGTCGACGGCGCTTCATGCCAATGGTGAATTGCCGGGCAATCCTTGTACGCAGAGTGATCAGACCTTCGCTGCGGGGCATGGCTTGATCAATTGCCTGCATGGCATTACGCACCAGATTCAAAATAGCCTGTATGAGTCGTTCAAAGTCCCCCGGAATATCCGGAATGCTCGGATCATAATCACGGCGCAGAGTGAGTTCGCCGCCGGTTTCTGCATTGGTTAACTGGATGACTCGCTCCAGCACCTCATGGATGTTCATGGCTTCCATTTTAGGGGGCTGCAGTGGGCCGAGCATTTGATCTACCAAGTCTCTAAGCCGGTCGGCTTCCTGAATAATAATCTCGGTAAACTCTTTGAGTTCTTTGGCTTCTAACTCCCGAGCCAGAAGCTGAGCCGCGCCACGAATACCGCTGAGAGGGTTTTTTACTTCGTGTGCCAGCCCTCGCACCAGAATTTTTGAGGTTTCCCGTTTGGCAATGGACGACTCTTCCCGGGAGATTTTCTGGGCCCGGTCCCGGGTGGTGATTTCTAGCAGTAGTCTTGCCTCTGCACATACCATTGGGGAGATGCTGTAGTCCACATTGGTCATTTCGCCGTCGATGGGGACATGGGTTTCCCGGCGGGTAAATTGCTGATTTTGGCTCAGGCTACGGTCCAGATCGGCTTTGAAATTTTCGGCAGGAATAAGATCGGTGACGGATTGATGCTGCACCCGCTTCAAGCTGGTATCCAGTAACGCTTCTGCTGCCGGGTTCAGGGTGATGATTCTAAAGTCCTGATCAAGCACCATAACGGTTGTGTTGAGGCTGTCCAGAATCAAGTTCTGCATGGCTCCTGTTTCAGGGGCTGTCTCTTTAGGAGGTGGCTTCATTATGGTCAGCTCTTGGCGTTGCGCTTGTCATTTCAGGGAGTATTTAGGTTTAAGCAAAAATTAAACCACTCTTAATCAAGCGCATGGGTAAAGGGGTGCAGCTCAGGAATCTGACTTGTGTACATTGGTGTGTTCTTGAAAATGCTGTACGAGATAATGCACCGCAATAGTGCGCCTGACCAATGAGAATTTCAAGGCGATCGGGCGGCATGAATGAAAGGCTATTTGGCCGCTTTGGGTCTGACAATTGTGCGGTGAACGTGCACGGTGTTGCTGGAAGATGTAATGACTTTCTTTTTGCTATCAATCACTTCTGCGGTCAGTGAGTGGGTGCCTCTGTCGACGTTTTTGAGAGTAAAGATGAGCTTTCTCTGTGGTTTGCCGACGACTTTGCCGTCCAGCAGCAGTCGTACTCTGTGCCCTCTGGCGATTTTGGGGCGGGTTTTAATGCGCACGGTGAACGATTGCTGGTTGCGTATTGTGGCATTGTTGGCAGGTTCTGTTATTTCTACCCGTTCGTAGGTGATTTTATTTTGTTCAAAGGCCGACCCACGGCGCCAGTCTCTGGAAACAGAGCCAGGGCGGGTTGGGTTGATTTGACGAAGCTCAACCTCCTCACTGGGAAGGTTTTCTGGACGAACATCAGTAAAAACGGTATTGCCGTCTTCATCAGTCGTTTTATAAATAGTGGCCTGGGCAAAGTTAGCAAGCATCAGTGACAGGGTCATAAGTGAGTAAAGGATTGCTTTTTTTGTTGTCATGAGCATTGTGCTCCAGGGTAACTGTTGAGTTTATATCGTGTTTATGAGCAGTTAGCTTAATGGGTGTCTGGTTTTTTTAACAGTGTTGGCAGGGGCGGTGCAGGCATAAAAAAGCCAGAGCAAAGGCTCTGGCTTGGGGGTGAGAAGGTTTTTAAGTGCTTGATGATTACACAGAGTAGTACAGGTCAAACTCTTTCGGGTGTGTGGTCTGGCTGATAGCAAGACACTCTTCCTGTTTGAGTTCGATGTAACCGTCGATCATGTCATCGGTGAATACCCCGCCAGCGGTGAGGAACTCACGGTCTGCATCCAGAGCGGCGAGGGACTCTTCAAAGCTGGTTGATACGGTTGGAATTTCAGCCGCTTCTTCCGGTGGCAAATCGTACAGGTCTTTGTCTGCCGCATCGCCTGGGTGGATTTTGTTTTTGATGCCGTCCAGTCCAGCCATCACCATCGCCGCAAAGGCGAGGTATGGGTTGGCGGTCGGGTCAGGGAAACGCACTTCGATACGACGAGCCTTTGGACTGTTGACGTAAGGGATGCGGATAGAAGCCGAACGGTTGCGGGCAGAGTAAGCCAGCATAACAGGGGCTTCAAAGCCGGGAATCAGGCGCTTGTAGGAGTTGGTTGAGGCGTTGGCAAAGGCGTTGATGGCCTTGGCGTGTTTGATAATACCGCCAATGTAGTACAGCGCTTCTTCAGACAAACCGGCATAGCCGTCTCCAGCGAACAGGTTTTCACCACCTTTAGATAGAGACATGTGCACATGCATCCCGGAACCGTTATCGCCAACCAGTGGCTTGGGCATAAAGGTTGCGGTTTTACCATAGGCATGGGCAACGTTTTGTACCGAGTACTTGAGAATTTGAACTTCGTCGGCCTTTTTCACCAGCGTGTTGAACTTGATGCCGATTTCACACTGGCCCGCAGTACCCACTTCGTGGTGATGAACTTCAACTTCCAACCCTTGAGCTTCCATGGCTTCACACATGGCAGCACGTAAGTCATGCAAAGAGTCAACCGGTGGTACCGGGAAGTAGCCGCCTTTTACCCGTGGGCGGTGACCGATATTGCCACCTTCAAACTGGCTATTGGAGGACCAAGACGCTTCTTCAGAGTTAATTTCGTAGGACGAGCCGGAAATGTCGGTTTTCCATTTCACGTCGTCAAACACAAAAAATTCCGGCTCTGGGCCAAAATAAGCGGTGTCAGCAATGCCGGTGGATTTCAGGTACTCTTCAGCACGTTTGGCAACAGAGCGGGGGTCGCGCTCATAGCCTTGCATTGTTGAAGGCTCCACGATATCGCAACGCAGGTTTACGGTGGCCGCTTCAGTGAATGGGTCGATATTGGCCGTGCTGTCGTCAGGCATGAGAATCATGTCGGACTCATTGATGCCCTTCCAGCCCGCAATAGAAGAGCCGTCAAACATTTTGCCAACTTCGAAAAACTCGTCGTCGATTTCACTAACCGGAATGGATACGTGCTGCTCCTTGCCTTTAGTATCGGTAAAGCGCAAATCAACCCACTTAACTTCGTGTTCCTTGATCAAGGTAAGGGTCTTCGACATTTATTATCTCCTCCAGAAGACAAACACCGCTGGGGTGTTCAGGTCAGGTTTTCGATCAGGCGTTTTTGATCAGACTTCGGCTTACTGTTGTTTTGCCGAAGAAATATGCTCGCCGAAGCCTCAGCAACTGCTATGCCATTTTTTTCAGCTTTGCCAGTGCTAAAACACAGGTACCACACAATTTTATGCAATTTTGCTCAAAAAGCGCCCAAAACGAGTGGTGTTGCCAAGAGTTGCAGGGAAACGACAGCAATTTAGAAAAAAAACCAGAAAAAAAACGGAAGATCAGTTTTTTTTACAGAAACATTTGCCCTATTTGACACCAGCTTTTCAGCTGAGGCACTTAATTTGCCCAAATACTTACTGGAATTTTGCACAAAAAAACCTGAAAAACACCAGTCTCCTAACTCTGGCTCGCTGATATGGTGCGTTGCACGAATATCACGCACCATGCTAGTGCGAAAAAACTGTGACAGGCAACTAATCGTCGGTCAGTTTACCGCCTTCGTCAACATTGGAGTAAAAATTTGTGCACGCATGCCTTTAAAGGGCGTTGGGGCGAAAAGTACAGAAGGTTTTAATAGGTTAGTGCCAGATCGCCCTGCCTACTTTGGTTTTGTAGCAAAAAGAGTGTCCTGAAAGTGTTGGGTGTCGGTATAATGCGCTGTCAGCCACCATTTAAACCCCTGCCTGTCTGGAGCCAACAAGGTCCTCTTGTCATGAAGTTCATCATCAAGCTGTTTCCCGAAATCACCATTAAAAGTGCGCCGGTTAGAAAACGTTTTATCAAATTGTTGCGAAAAAATATTCGCGCCATCTTAAAACGTGTGGACGAAAACATTACCGTTTCAGGCAGATGGGATCAGATTGAAGTTACGACCAGCCGTAATGATGAGGTGTTAGGTGCCGAGGTGGGCGATCTGCTTAGCCATATACCGGGTATCACTTATTGGTTGTTGGTTGCCCAGCATGAGCTGGTTAGTTTGGATGATATCCTTGAGAAAGCGCTTGCAGCCTATTCTGAGGTTCTTGCTGGCAAGACATTTTGTGTCCGTTGCAATCGCTTTGGAGATCATGGCTTTCAATCCACCGATGTTGAGCGTTTCGTCGGTGCCGGTCTTAATCAGCAAACTGGGGCTAAGGGGGTCAGTTTAACGGAGCCTGATGTAACGGTACGAATTGATATTAAGCATGATCGCTACTTCATTACCCAAAAACGAGGAGCTGGCCTTGGTGGCTACCCGCTCGGTTCTCAGGAGCCGGTGCTGTCTTTGATTTCTGGAGGCTTTGACTCCACCGTTTCCAGTTTTCTCACAATGAGGCGGGGTATTCGCACCCACTTTTGCTTCTTTAATCTCGGTGGACATGCCCACGAATTGGCGGTGAAAGAAGTGGCTTTTTATCTTTGGAACCGTTTTGGGTCTTCTAGCCGAGCTAAATTTGTCACCATACCGTTCGAAGGCGTTGTTGAAGAGATTCTGACCAAGGTGGATAACGCCTACATGGGCGTTATCCTAAAGCGGATGATGCTCCGCGCCGCCACTGTGGTGGCGCAAGAAATGGAAATGGCTGCACTGGTTACCGGGGAAGCAATCGGTCAGGTAGCCAGTCAAACGCTGCCCAATTTGGCGATTATTGAATCGGTAACAGATACGATGGTGCTTCGACCCCTGATTACTCTGGACAAACAAGCAATTATTGATATTGCCATGGACATTGGCACTGAGGAGTTTGCCCGTAATATTCCCGAGTACTGTGCGGTGATCTCCAAAAACCCGACAACCCGGGCGAAAGAAGAGAAAATAAGCGTCGAAGAGGCGCGCTTTGATTTTGCGTTGCTCAATCAGGCGATTGAGGAGCAAAGAGCGGTCTATGTGCATGATATTATTGCCGATGATCTGACTCGGGAAGAGATTGAGGTGGTCAGTGAAGTGCATCAGGGCGAGGTGATTGTGGATATTCGTCATCCCACTGAGGAAGAGATCAAGCCGTTCAGCATGCCAGGACGCGAAGTGCTCACTATCCCTTTTTATAGATTGCGGACTCACTTTCCTAAGCTGGACAAAAATCGGCACTATCTGCTCTACTGCGACAGAGGGGTGATGAGCCAACTGCACGCCATGCACCTGCGGGAAGAGGGCTATGAACACGTTGGCGTATTTGACCCGGATAAGTCATGAACGTTTAACAAGCGTTACCTCTTTGGTTGCCGGCCCTTGCATTACGATAAAAACGAGGATGTAAAAATGAAATTGGCTATGATTGCCGCTGTTGCACAGAACAATGCCATCGGTATCGACAATAAAATGCCTTGGTACCTGCCCGGTGACCTGCGCTACTTTAAAGCGGTGACGATGGGCAAACCGGTCATCATGGGGCGTAAAACCTTTGATTCCCTCAGAAAACCGCTGCCGGGGCGTACTAATATCGTCATCACTCGCGATAAAAGCTGGGGTTATGAAGGGGTTAAAGTCGCGCACAGCCTGTCCGAAGCTGTTGAGCTGGCCGAGGCGATTGCCTTTATTAACGGAAATGATGAAATTATGGTCATTGGCGGTGAGCAAATTTACCGTCAGGCTATTGAAAGGGCTGATCGTCTGTATCTGACCAGAGTTTATAAAGATTTTGCTGGCGACGCTTTTTTTCCGGAAATTAATCAACAGCAATGGCAGGAAGTATCCCGAAAAGACAGTCAGTCTGACGAACCGCTGGTATACAGCTATCAGGTTCTTGAAAAAGTGAATTAACTCAGGCTGTTAAGTGAGGTCGTTCAGCGGAAATAACCCATACGATCTCACCGAATAGTTAAATTACGGGTTGTCTATAGTTAATATTATTAATTAAGAAGTGATGATGTCTAGTTATTACTTCTGTACAAATTGCCCGAAAAAGTTATAATTGCTCTTTTCTAATTAATCAGCGGGCCTCAGGGTTGCTTTAATGAATGAGGAATTCTCCATTGCCAAGTTCAGATAATATTCGTTCAAATATAGGAAATTCGACTGTTAATTCTGATTTCAAATCTCGAGATAATATCTCCTCAATTATTCGAGAAGAAGTGATTCGGGTTTCATGGCATTATCGAATTGTTTCATTTTGCAAAAATATAAAGAATAAAATACTCCCAACTTCGCCTAGTTATCAAACTAAAGATTTAATAGAAAAGCTTATCAATAAAAGAAAAGCGCAAAGCCCACATAAATGCCTTGCAGCCTTCTCTTTGCATACGGGCAAGAAAGTAACTTTTGAACAGTACACGTTGGAAAGTGTAAAAGGGCGTTTGCATGTCTCAGATGAGGCTATTGATCTAATTGAGCGATCAGTACAGTCCGACGGCGTTGCATTAGCTTTTGAATTTCTTGAAAAAGGCAAAAAGCTTCCTCATGGGTATTTGGAGAATGTTTTGCTTCCTGAGATTTGTGCAGATGTAAGAAAATCTCTGGAATACCAGAAAGGGTCGCTAACACCTGAACAGGCTATTTATCAGGATGAGAAAGTATTACAGCAGAAAGTTAACCAGCTAATGAACAATGTTGGAATAACCAAGGTCAGTAACTTCTCAATGGAAAGGATGATTGCTTTAGATAATGCAATCAGAAAAGAAATTGTTAAATCGGTTGAAGAACTTCAGCTCAATAACAATGAGACTGTTGAAGATACGCAAGTTGGAAGCCACGTATACAATGACATCCGAATTAAGAAAGATCGCTCCACCAGTAACTTTGCACCAAAAATCTCTACAGAAGCTTCCCAGCAACATACAATCACTCCGCCAGTATTAACGCCTCCTGAAAGCAAAGACTTTTTTCTTCGGAGCAGAACCATTACTCACATCAAAAAAATAGCGGAGAATAAAAGCGCTTTTTCAGCATCACAAATTAAAGACCTAGCCAACAGTGCAAAACGCTTGGTATTAAGAAACAAGCGTAGCCAGATTATTTTTGGTTTGGTTGTTTTGGTTGGCGCAGCGGTGTCCATGATCATTCCTCCTTTTGCCGGGATTACTTTTGGCGTTGCGTTAGGGCTCAGCTTAAGTGGCAACTTAACGTATATGGTGGTCTGGAAAGGTATTAAAAAGACTTACAAGAACTTTATGTTCCTGCACACGATGAGGAAAATAAATAAATATGCCGACTTCGATTACTCAAAATTTGGTCCGGAGGATGATGAAAGGCGGAAAAAGCTAATAAAACGATTAACCTACTTGTGCAAATACAAAACCTTTGCCGATATATACGATGCAGCAGCAGACCTTGAAAAAATTAAAAATAAAATTGATAAAATCGCTAAAAAACCAGATCTGACCCTTGCTGAATCAATAAATTTAGAAAAACGAAAAGCAAGCTATGAGCAAAAAAACAGGCTGCTAAAGAAAAATATGCTCTTTTTTGATATGCTGCAGGAAAACGTTGTTGTTCATCACCAAATTATTCAACAAAGGCACCATAAGGAAATAAACGACTTGTGGGAAGAAAAGTTTGCTAACATGCCGCAAGCCAGAAAGGATGAACTGCTAAAAGAGTTGTCCAAAGATAAAAGCCTCGTTATTAATGGGCAGGAGATAAAGATAACAGGTATAACGTGGTGGGATAAAATCATCCAGAAAGATGTTGAAAAAAAAGTAGTTCACGCTGAGCCGGAAACCAAAGACTTCTCCCTGAAAGATACGAAGATAAAAAAAGTCATCTCCAAAATGTTGTTTATGAAAGGAGTTTTCAGAACCTTTTTTAAAGGGCGCACTAAGTCATACATACTCGCATCTGTCACCAAGATTATTAAAAACATTCGATCACGATCTGGTGCTATTTTCAGTAATCTGGAAGCACCACAGCTTACTGTGCAAAGTGTTGTTATGTTTTTTGTTTTTTATATGATCTGCCTCTATTCAAAGCGTGTAAATAAAAAAATTAACACAGGCCGTCAGCAAGACATTCTGGCAAGAAAAAAGAGAACCACCTGGAGTTTAACAGGTAAACGAGAGAGAACCGAGCGCGAAGAGATAGCCACCATGCGTGTTATGGCCAAAAAAGGGGTGGAGCCCATGGTCAAGGATTTAATAGCCACGACTGAAGGTCTGGAAAAGATCGGCAGCCAACTTCAAAGGGCGCGTAAAAGAGGGGCGGTGTTTGAGGAGAGTAGTTCAGAAAAGACCCCTGATCCGAATAAAAAGAAATACAGCGAAATGAGCGATAAAGAAGCAGCCATCGCAATTATCAAATACTCTGCCTGGCAACAACTTATCAACCAGAGAGTGAACTCTGCCACCAAGAATTTTCATGATACCATTGTTGATAAAGTGTCCGAGTGGAACAAGAAAGTAAAATCCAGCTAGGCGCCTTTATACTCGCTGGCGCCGTTTTAAAGCAAAAAAAGACCTCAAATTACTCGACAAAAGGCTGGTTTTGCCAGTTCAGCTACTCACTGCTATTGCCCGTTCTTATCCACTCTAGGCCACTGTTCACTTTGAAGTTGATGCCTTGAGTAATCCATTGAAATCCATCAGCGTAACCGGCTCATTTTTAGCTGGTAGTTTCGGTAATTAACAATACGTACTGGTAATTATACCGACTTATAATAGGAGGACATTTTCAGGAGCACATAGTCTTATGTTTATGCGTCGTCTATTGACTGCACTTTTGGCAACTACGTTGGCCTTGCCTGTTTTTGCTGCAAATACTCTGGTCTTGCCTGAAAAGAGCAAGCTGTTGGTTCTTGATGGTAAAGGTGCGGTGGAACAAAAAAAAATCCCGCTTGATAGCGGTCGTCACCAAGTAGTTTTTCAGTTAAAAAGTCTGATTAAAGACGGCGGTGATACAGAACTGTTTACCTCCAGCCCTTATATTATGACGTTTGATTTGTCTGGCGATCAGCTCTTCACCGTTAACGGGCCTAAGCTAAGGACTGCCCGAGATGCCAACAAACTCTCTTATTCCCCAAAATCTCGCTTTTCAATAACCGACGCAAAAGGCAAAAACATTCCCTTTGACTTCGGTGTCCTCAATAAATCAGGTCTATTGATTGGTGCCAACACGGTTGAGGATATCCAAAAATTCAATTTGTCCGATAACCCGGCAGCAGTGCGTGAATTGGCCGGTACTGTGTATATAGCAACACCGCATACCGCTGAGCCGCAAAGGGCAGTAATGCCGGCACCGGCTGCAGGGCAGCCAATGAGTGAAACCATGCTGCAATACTGGTTCAATCAGGCCGATGAAAAAACTCGTGCGCGCTTTTTACAGTGGGCCTCAGAGTTGGCCAAACAATAAAGTAAACCCCGCGCTGTTAAAGCGGGGTTTTTTTCATCAGTACTTTTGATTGCCTTTTGGGGTTATATTTTGTTTTCAATGCCGTCGGCAGATCGTCGTGGGCGACCTCAGTAAACTCTCGCTCAATAAACCAGTGCAGGGTTTGAGTGGTCATTACATAGATTTCGCTGATGCCCTTCTCTTTTGCCAACGCTTCAATGTGTGCCAGCAGTCGGTCGCCCCGCTGTGCCTGACGATACTCAGGATGCACTACCACGCAAGCTAGCTCTGCCCGGGTGATGCCATTGTCGAAATGAGGGTGCAGCGCTGCACAACCAATGATCATGCCATCCAACAAAACGACACTGAACAGGCGAATTTCCCGCTCAAGCTCTTTTCTTGATCGACGACGCAGGATGCCTTTTTCCTCAAATGGGCGGATGAGTGCGAGAATGCCTCCAACGTCCTCAATGGTGGCGCGGCGAACTTGTTCATAATGATCCCGCGAGATTAGGGTGCCGACGCCATCACGGGTAAACAGCTCAAGCAGCAATGAGCCATCATCCCGGTAGCTGATAATCTGTGTTCGCTCAACCCCTTCTGAGCAGGCTTTGATTGCAGCGGTTAGCAGGCGCATGGATTCACCGGTTTGTTCGGCCAACATCAAGCTGGCCTCATGGGGAGAGATGCGGTTGACCAGATTGCCTTTAGCGTCAAATATGCCCTGATGCTCACTGTAAAGAATCAGTTTTTCAGCACCCAGGCTGATGGCCGTCTGGGTGGCAACCTCCTCCACTTCAATATTGAACGTTTCACCGGTTGGGGAGATCCCGAGGCAGGAAAGTAATACAACATGGCCACTGTTTAATAAGTGGTCTATGGCGTGGCTATCGACCTTGCGTACTTCGCCGGAGTGTTGAAAATCAACACCGTCCAGCACGCCTAGTGGTTTGGCGGTGACAAAGTTACCACTGACGACACGAATTCGGGAGCCATGCATCGGAGAGTTCACTAGCCCGACAGACAGCCTTGACTCAATCAGTGCTCGCATATTCCCGACTGCATCTTTAACGCATTCGAGACTTTTTTTATCAGTAATTCGTCGCTCATTGTAATAGGGGGTATTGATGTCACGCTCCGTTAAGCGTTCATCAATTTGTGGTCGGGCACCGTGTATCAGCACCAGCCGAACCCCAAGACTGCTCATCAGGGTAATGTCGCTGATGATGTGTTTTAGATTGGGGTGAGCCAGAGTTTCGCCACTGAGCATGATCACAAACGTTTTGCCTCTGTGAGCATGAATGTAGGGCGATGATTGGCGGAAAAACTTCACGTATTGTTCAGCGGTATCCGCTGCATGCTCTTTTCTATTCACGCAAGCCACACTGTGTTTTAAAGGCAGTATTGCCTGATTAAGGATTTCAAAATGTTAATCATGGGGTTGATGCGATCAAGAGCCAGATATTCATCGGGCTGGTGCGCCTGATCAATATCTCCAGGCCCAAGCACAACGGTATCCATGCCCATTTTGCTAAAGAATGGTGCTTCTGTGCCAAAGGCAACACTTTCTGCTGTGTAGCCAGTCAGTTTTTCACAGGCTGCAACCAATTCTGAACCTTTTGTACCAGCAAACGACTCAATCGTGGGGCTGATCGGCCGGAGGGATATTTCTACCTGCCCTGCTGCCGCGATCGGCTGTAGCCGTTGTCGTATTTGTTGGCGTAACAGTTCGCTCTCCATGCCCGGTAATATGCGTACATCAAAATCCAGTTGGCAGTGTCCACAAATCCGGTTCGGGTTGTCGCCGCCGTGTATGCAGCCCAGATTCAGAGTCGGCACCGGAATGGTGAAGCCGGAGTTCTGGTAGCGTTCTGCCAGTTCAGCACGCAATTTCATTAATTCGGTGATGACTTTATGGGCAGCTTCCATCGCATTACGTCCCAGTGACGGATTGCTGGAGTGTCCGGACTGCCCCAGTATTTCAATACGCTCCATCATAATGCCCTTATGCATGTGCACCGGGCGCATTCTGGTGGGTTCGCCAATCAGTGCGTAGCGTGCTTTAGGGCGACCAAGTTCGGCCAGTGTCCGGGCTCCACTCATGGATGATTCTTCATCGGCGGTGGCCAGAATGATAAGCGGTGCCTGCATGGGTGTTTGCAGAAAATCCTGCACAGCCTCCATCACCAGTGAAAAGAAACTTTTCATATCGCAAATGCCCAAACCGTAAAAGCGCCCGTCCCGCTGCGTCAGGGTAAAGGGCGAGCTTTTCCACAGGCTCTCATCAAAGGGCACTGTGTCGGTGTGACCGGCCAGCACGAGACCGCCGGGGCCACTACCGAGTGTGGCAATTAAGTTTGCTTTATGAGGCGCATGGGGTAGCGGCTGAATTTCGCACTGGAAACCAAGGGCTTCAAACCATGTAGCCAGTTCGTTGATTACTGGCAGGTTACTCATATCAAGGTCAGCGATGGTCGAGCTTACCGAAGGGGTTTCAATCAATCTCGATAAGGTGTGCTGGAGTGTTGGTTTTGTAGTCATGACCCTGATTACCATCTTTAATTTTTGATGATGATAAACAGGGCCACTTAAATTTAAAACCTGATCGGAGCTATTTTAGCCAAAAATAAGCTTGAGACAGTTGAAGAAAATAATAGCGAGAATCGCACCGGCGGGCAGAGTAATCACCCAAGACATAAAAATAGTACCGATTACCCGCAGGTTGAGTGCCCCGATTCCTCTAGCCATACCAACGCCCAGAACCGCACCCACAAGCGTGTGGGTGGTGGATATAGGCAAGCCGGTACCAGATGCAACCACCACCGTTGAAGCGGCGGCAAGTTCAGCGGCAAAGCCTCGGCTGGGTGTCAGTTCTGTAATATGAGTGCCAATGGTGGCCATCACTTTGTATCCCCAGGTCGCCAGACCAACCACAATGCCCACTGCACCGAGCATAAGAACCCAAGAGGGAACTGTGGACTTACTGACGATTTCACCGCCATTTTGTACTACGCCAGCCACTGCGGCCAGAGGGCCAACTGCGTTGGCAACATCGTTAGAGCCGTGGGCGAAAGCCATGGAGCAGGCGGTAAAAATCATCATGACGCCAAAAACCTTCTCCACGCTGGAGAATGGAAAGGTTTTGTCCGCTTGAACATCTTCTTTGACTTTTGCCAGTGAAACCTTGCCAATGAGCATGATAAGCAGCCCCAACGCCAGAGAAAGGCTGATGCTTTGGCTAAAGTTCAGCGGCAGGCCGATGTGGTCAAGGCCTTTAATCAGTGTGACCATCGACATCATGAAGCCAACCAGAAACATATAAATTGGCATGTAGCGCTTGGCGTTGTGAAAAGGGTTCTCGGTATTGAGGATGAGTTTTTGCACGCTCATAAAAATCAAAAAGGCAATCAGCCCGGACATCAGCGGAGAAATCACCCAGCTAGCGACAATAGTGCCCACTTTGCCCCAACTGACTGCTTCGGCAGAAATTCCCACAGCAGCAAACCCAACAATGGCGCCCACAATGGAGTGTGTTGTGGAGACAGGCCAGCCGTAGTGTGTTGCAACCAGCAGCCAGCCGCCCGCTGCCAGCAGGGAGGCCAGCATGCCGTAAATTAGCAGGTTCGGGTTCTCAAGCAACAGGGGCATTGACGGGTCAATAATGCCTTTGCGGATCGTTTCGGTAACGGAACCACCGGCCAGATAGGCGCCGGTAAACTCCAGTAAAATAGCGATCAATATGGCCTGTTTAACGCTCAGGGCGCCGGAGCCAACGGATGTACCCATAGCGTTGGCTACATCGTTAGCACCCACGCCCCAAGCCATAAAAAACCCAAACAGGCAGGCTAAAATCAGAAAAATAGTGCCGTATTCAGCAATAATGCTCATCAATTTGCATCCGGTTCAGTTAACGGGCCAGCAGCAACTGGAGATGGCTGCCCACACGGGAAGCCCGATCTGCAAGATCGCCCACCCAATCAATTATTTTGTATAGGAACATTACTTCAACCGGCGGCAATGTTGCCTCCAGCTGAAAAAGCATACGGCGAATTTTGACCTGATCCTGATCGCTTTTGCTCTCAATGTTGTCGAGCTCTTCTACCATTTTCTCGACAAGATCTACCTCGCGCCCCTGAAAGCCTGTTTCCAGCAGTCCGTCCAGCTCGTGTATGGCTCTTTGTGCCTGCGCGGAGGTGGCAATGGAGAGACGCACATAGTTTAAAAAGTAGTTGTGCATGCTAATTGGGATGGACATTTTTCGACCCACCACCAGCCCGGCAATATCTTTCGCCCGATTCGCGACTTTATCCTGAACTGAGACAATTTCCAGTAGGTCGGTTCTTGGCACCGGCAAAAACAGGCTTTTGGGTAATGAAAGCCTGATACTTCTTTTAATTACGTCGGCTTCATGTTCCAGCTTGGTGATTTTTTGCTGTACTTTGTGGGCTGTGTCCCAGTCGCCGACAAAAACCGCCTGAAAAAACGGCTCCAGCTGTGTCGCGCATTTATGTACGGACGTAATATGTTTTTGAATCGGTCCGATCGGAGAGCGACCGAACACACTTGCTAGTATGTTGCTGGTAGGCATTTATCAAATCCATAAAATTGAACGAATGATTATAGAAGCCAGATTGAGGCCTTGCATAAATACTCAAAAAAAATTAGTTGATGCCGTTCTGCGTTTGATTGTCGTGTATTTGAAAAGCGCAAATTTTCACTTCGTCAAATGCTCCTGAATTACTTATGTCAGTCGTATTTAAATCATAAAATCCTTGCGTGGAATCAAACTGGTTGATGAATTAAATATTTTGCCATTGCTTAATTTTTCTATGAATTTATCTGAATCATAATGGGTTACTCCATAGACCATTGGTGCTTGTGAAAGTTCCAAGAATATAAACTAAAGCACCAGATTTGCATTTTTCCTATTTTTAAGTATTTTACGCCATCTATTTTTTACGAATTAAGAACACCATGAACGATACGGTCAAACCGGGTGATGAAGCAGATCAGCAGCCTCCCCATCAACGCCAAATTAAGAGCTTTGTTCTGCGTGCAGGCCGGATGACCTCTGGTCAACAGCGGGGCTGGGACGAGTGCTGGCAAGATTGGGGTCTCACTCTGGAGCAAGGCGCAGAAGGCTTTTTAAATGCTTTTGTTGATGAAGCGCCTCGGGTACTGGAAATTGGCTACGGTATGGGTCACTCCCTGGTGACGATGGCAGCCGGGGAGAGCGATAAACATTTCATTGGTATCGAGGTGCATCGCCCGGGGGTGGGTAGCTTGCTGAATGAAGCCCGTCTGGCAGGGGTGCAAAACCTTAGAACCTACTGTGACGATGCGGTTGAAGTGCTAAAACAGTGCATTCCTGATGGCAGTCTGGCGCGGGTGCAGATCTATTTCCCGGACCCTTGGCACAAGAAGCGTCACCATAAACGCCGCTTGATTCAATCAGCCTTTATTGAGCAGATCCGCCCCAAGCTGGCGCTGGGCGGGGTAATTCATCTGGCTACCGACTGGGAGCACTACGCCGAACAAATGCTGGAGGTTATGACCCGGGCCGACGGTTTTGCCAATATGGCTGCCGACAACAGTTACTCTCCACGGCCAGACTTTCGTCCTCTCACTAAGTTTGAAAAGCGCGGTCATCGCCTTGGGCACGGGGTTTGGGATTTGCTTTTTAAACGGATTAGCTGACGCCGTTACTGTTTGGCATTGAGGTCTACCCTGAACTGATAAAACAGATCAACCGCCCGGGCAACGCCACTAATGGCCTGAACGTAGAGCCGGGGCATGAGCTCATAGCGCACTTTTACTTCTGAGATGGCGTTGAAAATCCCCGCACCGTATTGCAGTCGCAGTTTTGAGGAGAGGTTGCCGCCTATGGTGACTTGGGTGTCGTCACCGCTGCCCCGGGTGTCTATGGTGACATCGGAAAAGCCAATCTTTTCACCGATGCTACTGACCACTCCGCCGAACTGGCTAACGCCAAAGCCTACCAGCATCGCTTCTACTGCCGAGCTGTCGCCGCCATCAAGGGGGTGACCCCGCAGCAAATAAGACCACTGCTCCTCCTGAGCCATGTTCGGATCGGAGTAGATTGAAAAATTTGGTTTGGTTGGGGAGCCACTCACATTGATGCCGACGACTACATCGGATTCGATGGTCTCTGGGTTGCGAACGGCATTGACCGACAGGTAGGGCGACGTTAACGGCCCGGAAAATATGATACGCCCTTCTTTAATAAGAAGATCCTGACCAAACTGATGGTAACGCCCATTAATGAGTTGAATGGAGCCATTAGCAGCCATTGACTTGTTGGGTTGCTGATCGAGCATCAGCTGGCCGCTGAGTTGGGACTTTAGGCCGTAGGCGTCGATGGTGATATCGTTCCCGAGCACCACATCCACCTTTATGGCAAGTTGCGGTCCTGTGGGGGTTGTTGTCTGGCGGTTGCCGCGTTGAATAATGACAACATCTGCCGAGGAGGCAATGGCCTGCTTGGGCAGTTGTTTGATCTTGACTCTGGCTTGAGGGATCAGAATTTTGCCGCTGAGGCTTTCGGTTTCGCCCAGAGTCAAGGTTAAGTCCGGCGAGGCTTTAAGCTCTAGGAGGCCCGGCAACCGAACGCTGAGATTTTTCCCTTTAGCCTTAATAACGCCGCGCAGTGGCAACTGGTGCCATTCTAGTTGGCCTGTAAGCTGTAAATCTCCTTTGCCCCATGCCATGTTGCCGCTGAGCTCACCCTTATTGCCCTGTACCTGAAGTTCGGCGTTGAGGTTTTTGATGTCGACTTTATCCAGCTCAGCAAGAACCTCTCCATTGCTGAGCTTTACCGTGCCGAATAACAACGGCGTTTCCAGCGTCCCTCCCATGCGGGCATCCGCTGATAAGGTGCCGTGAATATTTTGCAGCTCAGGAAGCAACGGCTGCAATGGGTTCAGGTGCATGGTGGGAATGGCTATTTGCCCTTGCAGCGTGCGGTTTGTGGATAAGTTATTCACAGCAAGTTCAAGATGAGCGTCACCAAATTGGGCTGACTGTAAATCAAATTGGGCTTGAAGGTTGTCATTAGCAATATTAATTACCGCCGAGAGCGTCTCGTAGCTTAGGGGGGTTGATAATGCTTCGGCATTATTGCTCAGCGTTCCGGGCGTTGTGTGAACTTTGAGGTGAACGGTGGGTTGCTGATCTTGCCATTGAATTTCACCGCTGCCAAAGAGCAAACCCTGCCACTTCAGGTTGGCGGGTAACATTGGGGTAATATTGGATAGGTTGAAATTGGTTAATGAAAAATGGGTGCTGCCCTGCATGGCTGATACGGTGGATGCATTGATGCAAAGTTGAGCCGCTGCGGATAACCAGCACTGTTTCGACAGTGCCAGCTCCTGTGCACTGATGCGTAGCGTTAGCGGTTGCTCCAAAGCCCACTGATCTACCGGCGTGGTGATCTGTCCGCTAGTCAGCTGCCCTTGCCACACGCCCAATGAATTTGTTCCACTGCGCCACTGCCCGTTAAGCAGGGCAGTGGCAGAGAGCGGGTTCCCCTGAGATTGCAAGCGAAGCTGGTGGTTGTTCTCATCCCCACTTAATTGCAGTGCGACGTTGTTCAGCTCTAGCTCGCCCTGATTCAATGCGCCGATGTTGATAGTGGCCTTACCGGCAAGTATTGCAAAGCGGGTGAACTCACCGCTGGCCTTTAGGGCTTTAATACTGAGATCTTGGTAGTAAAAGGATGGGCTCTCTATTGCAAACGACAGCTCTGGCGCCTCATGAGTGCCGCCAAGTTTTGCTGTTGCCATAATGGAACCTTCTAAATCCGCAGACAGCGCCTCCAAAGCATTGGCTGCCACGGAGGCCTGCAAAGCCAACTGTGGGCCTATTTTGCCACTGACGGACACGTGATTATCCCCAAGGCTGGCGGTTAGCTGATGAACTTCACCACTGAACAAGCTATGGGGCGAACTGGCAAGATCAACACGCCCATTGGCCGCAACCGTTTTGTTAAACAGCGAGCCGGTTACAGCCAACTTTGAGAGGCTCAGTTGCCAGTTTTCGTTTTGCAGTGAAAAAGCAGTGTTTACCGTCCCATTCAGCAGCCCGGCCACGTTAGGAAACCAGTGCTGTGGTTGGAGCTGGCTAAGCAGTAGCTTCCCCTGCCAGTGGATGCCTTGGTGCCAGCTTAACTGGCCGCTGAGTTTAACGGGCTTTTCGGGTGAGTTCGCCGGGCCAAGTGTCAGTTCATTAATATCCAACCTTGTCAGGCTGCCTGTGGATTGCAGGCTGAGCTGACTGGCAGGCAGATTTCGAGGGCTGACGACAGTATCCAGCCCCAGACGGAAGTTATTCAGGTTACCAGCAACCTCCAGTGTACCTGCTCCCATAGAGTATTCAGGTGCCGCTGCCTGTAAAGGCCATTGCAGCCGTGGCCAAGTGGCTTGTAGATTGAACTGCGCTGTTAAAGCAGAAACACGCCCAGCCAGTGACCCATTGACGACACCCTGTGTATCGAGCTGCAATTGCAGTTGCTGCAAATCGCCGTGGGCTTGCAAAGAGAACTGCTCCCCTTTGATGGCTGCCAGCTCAGGCCTGTTAAAGTCCTCATGGAGCACACCGGTCAGATTCAGCGCCAGTGGATAGTTACCAGAAAGTTCAATAGAGCCACTGGCTTGAACGTCGGCCCGAGCCTGCTGTGCGTTTACTTGCAGGTTGTTGATCTGAGTCGATTGCCAGTCGAAACTGAGCTCTAGTCTTGCTAGTGGCTCAACCATTTCACCCTGCTCAAAGCTGGCGTTAGTGAGTACAAACTTTTGCAGGTGAATCGGAATGGGCAGGGCTATTTCAGGCAGTTGGGTTTGCAGTTTATCGTTGCTGGTGGTTGGTTTGTGCACAATCTGTAAATTGCTGGTCAGTGCTTCAGGAATGAAAATTTCATTGTTCACAAGCTGAGCACGACCCTTAAAAGCGCCTACCGAGACCTCTACCGTATCGCTGATGACTGTTAAGTTTTGGATGTTAACTTGCTGAACCCATACATCTATTGGCATGGTGACGGGCTTTGTTGTGTTGAGGGTAGTTTTGTCAGTTGTTTTAAGGGCTGTGGCGTTTGACGGTGCAATTTTCAAGGTCGCCTGTTGAATCTCGAACAATGTGATCGGTAACGATTGGAAAAATAGTTGCTCAGGCTGCCAGCCAAAGGCCAGTGTTTTTGCCTGAAAGGAAAACTGTGGGTCATGCCATTGCAGATTTTTGATGCGCCAGCCGGTCAGCACCGTTCCGCCGGTTAGCTCACCGCTGAGGGCGGGCAGAAAGTGGGTAAGCTGTCGCCAGATAAACGCATTGCCCGGCTGGGTAAACAGCACCATAAGCACCAATAGCAGCACGGAACAAACTGCCATCAACAGACTTCTTGCCAGCCGCGACGGTTGGTCTTGTTTATTCGTATTGGTGTGCGGCTGCTGGCTCATAGGTCAGGCCCCATGGAAAAACTCAACCGCCATGGCGAGCCGGGCTCACTGATCGCAAAAGCAACATCCAGTTTCAAAGGGCCAAGCGGGGTAACCCAGCGAATGCCCGGACCGATGCCGGTTTTCCAGTCTACCTTATTGCGCCTGTAGTTGTTGGTAACGGTGCCATGATCCACAAATAGAGCCAGACGCCAATTTTCAAAGAGCTCAAAATCATACTCCAGACTGGCCACGGTCAGATACTTCCCGCCCACCAGTGTTCCGTTGCTGCTGCGGGGGGCAATACTCTCATAGCTGTAGCCGCGCACGGTCTGATCGCCGCCGGAAAAAAAACGAATGGAGGGCGGGAGCTCTTTAAAGTTATCAATCCAGATCCCGCCTTGTTCGAATCGTCCAATTAACCGGTTGCGGCCAAAAAAACGGGTCAGCCCTTTGGCTCTTCCCCAGACCTTAATAAAGTTGGCATCGGACTGCCATGCTTTGGCTGAGGTTTCGATTTTAAAATTCAACAGAGTACCGGAGTGTGGGTTGATCGGGTCGCCGCGAACAATCCGCCGATCAAAGGCAACGCCGGGAATTAACAGTAAGCTACTGGTGTTGAGTAAACCCAGGGTGTAACTTTCGTAGTCTGCGCGGATGAAAAAGTTCTGATCCCAGTTGCCGGGGCGTTTTTTCCAGTTATTGACCGAGACATAAAACAGATTACTGTCCGTATCCTTCACCACCGAATTCAGGTAGCCAAAGTCCAGACTGTAATACTGTAATAGCGGGTTACCTTGGGGAATTTTATAGCGTCCGTTTACTCCACTTTTTCGTTTGGAAAGCTTTATGCTGCTCGAAAAGCTGTCTCCTCTTTCCCCCATGCGTGGCTTTTTCGCACTCAGAGATAACCTCGCCCCTTCATCGGTAGAGAAACCAATGCCGGTCTCGAAATCCCAAGCGGTTTTTGGGCTCACATTGATAAAAATGGGTACGGTACTGTTGAAGGCTTTATCTTTCAGTGGCCGCACTTCAATGGATTTAAAATAACCAACGGATGAAAAGCTCAGGTTCAGCTGACTGATTTTACTGCCAAGGTAGTACTCATTGGGTTGAAAGTTAATCATGGTGGTCAGCAGTTTTTGGGTGGCGGCTGATACTCTTGGGCTAAACTCGATTGCGCCAAATCGATAGCGTTTACCGGACTTTAACACCAAAGAAACGTCGGCCTCATGGCTGGCCAGGTGAACCTTGATTGTATGATCAGTGAAATCAGCGTCAAAGTACCCGCGCATTTGGGCAAGGTCACTCAGTGCCGCCTTCACTTGCTCGTACAGGCCATCGTTCAGCACATTTCCTTCTTTAAGGGGCTGTTTTTGCAGCAGCTGTTGGAAGGCAGAGTCCTGCTGTGCATCACCTTCCACCCGTACCTGTAAAGAGCGGATGACCACCGCAGGCCCTCGCTTGATGTTGACAAGTAAGCGGTTTGGTACTTTTTTATCAAAACGAAGGTGGATGGTGGGTTGATAGTAACCGAGGGGCTTCAGGGACTTTGCCAACGCTTCGCGGATGTCCTGCTCATATCCCTTGAACTGTTTTGGCTTTATAGCGGGCAAAGCCTGAAGGTATAGCGAGGCATTTTTTTTCAAGGCGTTATCCAAACCATTAATTTTATAGGTGATGGGCTGCACCGCCTGTAGGGTTGTGGATAAAAGCACCAGAATGAGAAACCAGAGGCCTCGTCGCTGCATAGTAATCGAATAAGTGGTTTGGGTTAGTTAAATAATAGTGGCTTGAATGAAAGCCCTGAAAGGAAATTGACCATCGGTATGCTGCACGGAGCAGTGGCAGCAGAAGCGCTTGCAACCCAGACTACAAATCACTAGAATTCTCGCTCCCTGGTATATACATCAGTCAACACTGGCCAATGTATGTGCTGCTTTCGTGCGACACCAGCTGGTACTGTTCAGTGTGTCTTAACAGCACCCTTTGTTGGTTATTCGCACGGCAAGCAAAGCAAATGGTGGGCGCCTGCGCTCACACTCTCCTTGCCTTACTGCCAATGAAACCTTATCGGGCGCCAGTCGTCTGACGAGCGCAACAGCAGGAGGCTATTTAACCCGTAAGGAGCAAATAAATGCGTCATTA
Source organism: Endozoicomonas sp. (assembly GCA_965198415.1). Taxonomy (GTDB): domain Bacteria; phylum Pseudomonadota; class Gammaproteobacteria; order Pseudomonadales; family Endozoicomonadaceae; genus Endozoicomonas. The sequence continues at coordinate 1,499,454 of CBDAPN010000032.1, read as the reverse complement.
CGAAATCGTTTTTCTGGTCCACCCTGACCAGAGCGAGCAAGTACCTGCCATGGTTGATCGCTACTCTCGCGCAATCATTGAAAATGGTGGCAAGGTACACCGTCTTGAAGACTGGGGTCGTCGCCAACTGGCTTACCCAATCAACAAGATCCACAAGGCTCACTACGTTCTGATGAACATTGAGTGCAACAACGAAACTCTGGATGAGCTGACGGAAAACTTCCGCTACAACGACGCGGTAATCCGTAACATGGTCATTCGTCGTGATGAAGCCATCACTGAAGCCTCAATCATGCTGCAGTCTGAAGAAAAGCGTGATCGCCGTGAAGAACGCCGTGATGAGCGCCGTGAAGAGCGTTCCGCTGCAGAAACTGCACCAGCCGCTGCTGAAGACGAAGTAGAAGAAACCAAAGAGTAAGACCTAACCAGGTATCTACCAAGGTTCTTCACCATAAAAGCATTGAATCCAAGGAGCGTTGCCATGGCACGTTTTTTCCGTCGCAGAAAGTTCTGCCGTTTTACCGCTGAAGGCGTAAAAGAGATCGACTACAAAGATCTCAACACCCTGAAAGCTTACATCTCTGAAACCGGCAAGATCGTTCCTAGCCGTATCACCGGTACCAAAGCCCGCTACCAGCGTCAGCTGGCTACAGCGATCAAACGCGCCCGGTACGTGGCTTTGCTGCCATACACCGATCGTCACTGATTAAATTCACAGGGTATAGCTGATGCGTGGACTGGCGGAACTGGCAATGCGTGGCCCCAAACAAGCAATGGGTGTTGCCGTCGTGTTTGCCTGTATTCCCATGTTTTACTGGGTGAGTGCAGCGATTATCGCTCTGGTTGTGCTGCGCCGTGGCACCGATGCCGGGCTGAAAGTTCTCGCCTGGGCTGTATTGCCGGGCATTGTCTGGGCAGTCAATGGGCAGTTCGCCACTATCATTGGCCTGATAGCGACCACCGCATTTGCAATGATATTGCGTCAAACAATTTCCTGGCCAAAAACACTGCTGGCGTTGTTGCCTGCCGGGGTGCTTATTGCTCTGGCTCTGGCGCAACTGGCTCCGCAACAAATCACGCTGTTCAGCGAAATGGTCATGAAGATTTTTCATGATTATTTAAAGTCAGCTGAGATACCAACCGACGACCTGACAGCTAAGCTCAGGCCGTTGCTGGAATACTGTGTGATTGGTGTTCTCACCTGGTTTAGCTTGGTGAGCTGCATTCTTGGGTTGGTGCTGGCCAGATTTTGGCAGGCACAACTATACAACCCCGGTGGATTCCGTGAAGAATTTCACCGTATCCGTCTGCCGGCAGTAGCCGCCACCGGGCTTTTGGCGCTCACTTTGGTAGGCCCCAGTTTTGTGCCTTTCCTGCTGGTACTGGTGCCGGTTGCCACGCTGCCGCTGCTGGTGGCGGGGTTGGCTATGGTGCATGGGCTGGTGGGGATAAAAAAGATGGGAAGCTTCTGGCTGGTAGGGCTTTATGTTCTGCTCATCATTGTCACGCAATTAGCGTACCCGGTCATTGTTTTAACCGCATGTCTGGACAGTGTCTTCGATTTTCGCGCTCGCGCGACGAAGAAGCTGCACCAGGGATGACAGGTACTCGATAGAGGCTAGCGAAATGGAAGTGATCCTGCTCGAAAAAATCGCCAAGCTTGGTAAGCTCGGCGACAAGGTCACCGTAAAAAACGGTTATGGCCGTAACTTTTTAATACCTTTTGGCAAGGCGCTGCCTGCCACTACTGAAAATCTTGCCACTTTTGAAGCTCGCCGCACTGAGTTGGAAAAAGCAGCAAATGAGCATCTGAGCAGCGCTCAGAAGCGTGCTGAAGAAATGGCAGAGATTGAACTGACTCTGACCGCCAAAGCTGGCGACGAAGGCAAACTGTTCGGCTCCATCGGCGCTCGTGACTTGGCAGAAGCCATCACTTCTGCCGGAGTTGCTGTTGCTAAAAGCGAAATTCGTCTGCCAGAAGGGCCAATCCGTGCTGTTGGTGAGTACGATGTTGGTATCCATCTGCATTCAGATGTTGCCGCTACTATCAAGGTATTCATCGAAGCTGAGTAATGGCTTCGATTGACTACAACCCGGAGCTCCATGAGGAGCTGCCGGGGTTTTTTTAATAAACAAGTGACGTTTATTCACTTTTTTTTGGGGATGGTAAGAACTCTTATACGTCAACAGCATTTATAAGGAATCCAGATTGGCAATCTGGTGATTATCAATATTATTCATTAATTTGATCACAAGGTCTGACTTGAGTTTAACGCCCTTTCATATAACCATTTTATGGTGAACTTTTTTGATGGACTGCTATCTAAAAAAACATAATTCTTGTATGAGCCGGGAGATTTAAGATGAATATCACTCCAGTATCTTGCAACGTACTATTTCCGATGAGTTATAATGCAGCACTTGGAACCAGTGGTACACCCCATGAAACTATTTCTATGAGTCCTACGCAGCTTACATGGTGCAGCCGACAAGTTCAAAATAGCAGTGTGGGCATAGAACAAATAGGTTCAACTGATTTTATGACATTCGATCATGTGATTGGTGAGTTAAATTCAGTGTGTAGGAATAGAGATGTTCCATTTGAAACAGTCAGAGCAAAAAAAATTTCTCATATAAAAGCAGTGATTGCTGGCTTGAAGAAGTTACATCCTAAAAACACACATTGGCTTAGATCAAAGACCACAAACTGGTTGTTAGCGTCAGCTCATAGAATTATAAGTCAATACTATCTTATAAATAAAAGTGAATTTAGTAAAAAGTATAAATTAGTTAATCTTAGAAAGGGAAAGGCAGCAAGTGTATCTTCCGTTACATGTCAGGATGTTGTATCTCAAAATTATAAACAATCAAACTCATTAATTGAACAAATCTTATACTATATTCCTTTAAGTAAAATAGATGCAAAACGTCACATGGGGCTTATAGGAAATAAGATTACAAGGTATTCAGTTATAGAATTAATTGTCGAAATGCTTGAAGAAATATATGTACAGGAACAAGGAAATGGTATGCCTTGTAGCCAGATTAGGGGTAGAAAAATACAACAATATCATTGCAGTAATTCTGAGTTTGGATTGACCAATCAAGAGGCCTTGTTTTCCAATAGTCAACGGCTAGGCTATCAATCAAATATCAGCACCCAACAAAAGGAACACTTCGCAGGTACCCTATGCGATAGACCAGAGTCAGCAAAATGGGGAGTGCATCCAAGTCAAAGAGTGAATAGCGATTCCTTTCCAATAGAAAATACCACTAAAGGGCAACCAGAAGTATTTGTAAGTAATAAAGATAGATATACTAATTCACCTTTCAATATAAATACTTCTATGGGCACTCACTTAACCGGCTCCAATGAGGTTAGAGATGGTTCAGAAAACTACGACCAAAAAAAGGGTTACTCACAAACTGATATCTCGAACTTACATGCTCTGGGGCGTCCAGTCAGTCAATGTGGTTACACAATTTCCACTAACATTGAAAATGATCAGCGTGGGGTTTCAGAATTAAAAAATAGTTCCTCGTTACCTCCTATAAACTTCAGAGAGCCACATTTCATACAAGCGCAAGGAATTGATAGCGACTCCTTTTTAAGAGAAAACACTACAGTTGTCGACATGCTTAATGAAGTAAAATGGAGGACGAATAGTTCTATTGGAAAAGACCCGGGAATAAAAAAAGCAAGTACAACAACCTTTCATAAGATTGCTATATTGATTAATGAATTGAAAAAGGTAGATCATAACAATCTATATTGGTTTAGGACAAAGAGCGCAAACAAAGTGTTAAGTTCAGCTCTTGAAATTATAAGTCAGTACTATAGTAAAAATGAAAGTGAGTCGGGTTATAAGAAAAAATTAATGATGGTTAGAAAGCAACCGGCAGTTACAACTGATTCTTCCGTTAAATGTCATCGTGATCAGTATAAAGAACAGAGTGCAAGAACAAACGAATTACTTACAAAAATTGTAGAATATATTCCTTTAAATATAATGGAAGAAGAAAGTGATGAGCGGTTTAAAAGACCCAAGCTTACAAGGTTATCAGTTATAAAATTAACTCTCAAAATTATTGAAGAAATACATGCACGGGAAAGAAGCAAAGTCATGTCTTGTAGCCAGATTAGTGATATAGAAATACAACAAAATCATTGGAGTAATTCTCAGTTTAGATTGAGAAATCAAGAGACCTTATTTTCCAGTATTCAACGGCTAGGCTATCAATCAAATATCAGCAACCAACAAGAGGAACACTCTGTACGTACCCTATGTGATAGAACAGAGTCAGAAAAACTGGGAGTGTGTCCAAGTCAAGGAGTGAATAGCACTTTCTTTCCAATAGAAAATACCAGAAATGAGCAACGAGAAGAATTTGTAAGCAATAAAGACAGTTGTCTTGATTTGCCTTACGATTTAAGAACTTCTATGGATATTTACTTAACTGGCTTCAATGAGGGTGGAGTTGGTTCAGAAAACTACGACCAAAAAATGAGCTGCCCAAAAACTAATATCTCGAACTTACATGCTCTGGAGCGTCCAGTCAGTCATTGTGGTTACATAACTCCCACTAACATTGAAAATGAAAAGTGCGGGGGTTTAGATTTAAAAAATAGTTCCTCGTTACCTCCTATAAACTTCACAGAGCCACATTTCATGCCAGCGCAAATAATTGATAGTGACTCCTTTTTAAGAGTAAATACCACGAAAGAGCAACCAGAAAAATTGACAATTGATGAAAGCGGTTTTCCCAATTTATTTTCAGATTTAAGTTCTTGTCCGGATCTTTACTTGCATGATGCTAATGAGAACAGAGGTCTTCTAGATCAGTACGCTCAAGATAATAATTGTGCAACACATATTCAGGAGGCTTCAATCAAACCATTTGGTTGCATAAACTTCAAAGGGGATGGCCAACCTTCCACTAACTTTGAAAATCAGTTGGATATGTTTTTAGAAAACACCAATGGCTTGCGATTACCTTTCATGAACTGCAGCGAATCCGATGTTCTGCCACCAACCTGGAACCCAAGCCAACCTGAGCCAACAATAGACAACCATAATTTTGCTCATAATAGCTTTAGCGCTGAACAATCCTATTTTTTCTCTGATTGGCAAGCGCCATATAGCTAGATCCTGACAGCATAAAAAGCAAAAGAGAAGTGGCAAGCAGTCAAAGGCAGTGCTCCTGGGCTGCATTGCTATACATTTGAATGCCTGATGTGGGCGTTTGAAACACGCCACACACACTCTGAAAAGTCAGCGTAAGAATAGTGTTTCGTATACTGTGGCAATTTCCGGTATGCTGGCTGTTTTAATCTGTTTTACCAAGATAGCTAACATGCTGGATGCACTGCACCGGGAGCCTGAGCTTCCCATTGATGAAACTACCGTTGCCATTAAAACCCCGCCGCACTCCATCGAGGCCGAGCAGTCCGTTCTCGGTGGCTTGATGCTGGACAACCAGGCTCTTGATCGTGTGGTGGACAAACTGACCCCGGAAGACTTTTATAACCCCGGCCATCGCTACATTTATGCGGCCATTGGTACTTTGAGCAATGAGAGCAAACCTTTTGACCCACTGACGGTGGCGGAGTTGCTGGATAATCGTGGCGAGCTTGATGACGTCGGTGGGTTGGTTTACCTTGCTGAACTGTCTGGCAGCGTTCCCAGTGTGGCAAACATTCGTGCTTACGCCGAGATCATTTACGAACGGTCGGTGCTGCGTAAGCTGATCAACACCGGGCAGAAAATAGCAGACCACGCCTACAACCCCGAAGGCAAAGACAGCCAGACCATTCTCGATGAAGCCGAGCGGCTGGTTTTTAATATAGCTGAGGAGCGTCCCAATTCCGGCGGCCCGGTGGGGGTGCGGGAGATTTTGGAAAAAACAGTCAAGCGGATTGACGAGCTATTTAATCTCGGTAATGCCATCACCGGTATCACCACCGGCTTTACAGATCTGGATGAAATGACCTCTGGCTTGCAGTCCTCAGATATGGTTATTGTGGCAGCCAGACCCTCAATGGGTAAAACGACATTCGCCATGAATCTGGTAGAAAACGCTCTACTTAACAGTGAAAAGGGCGTGATGGTCTTCAGTCTTGAGATGCCCAGCGAACAGCTGATGATGCGTATGCTTTCATCCATTGGGCGCATTAATCAGTCCAAAGTTCGCAGCGGCCGGTTGCAAGAGGAGGACTGGCCTAAGTTGCTCTCTGCTGTTGAGCGCATCAAAGATAAAAAGCTCTTTATTGATGATACGGCGGGCATCAGCCCGTCGGAGATGCGTTCGCGGGTACGACGGGTGGTGCGTGAGCATGGTGAGCTGGGCATGATTATGATCGACTACCTGCAGTTGATGCAGATCCCCGGTTTTGGTGAAGGACGCACCAATGAGATTTCAGAAATTTCCCGCTCTTTAAAAGCCATCGCCAAGGAGTTTAACGTCCCGGTGGTCGCGCTTTCGCAGTTGAACCGTTCTTTGGAGCAGCGCCCCAACAAGCGCCCGGTGAATTCCGACCTACGTGAATCCGGCGCCATTGAGCAAGATGCGGACGTAATCATGTTTATTTACCGCGACGAAGTCTACAACCCCGATACCGAATACAAAGGCGTAGCAGAGATCATCATTGGCAAGCAACGTAACGGCCCCATTGGTACGTGCCGACTGGCGTTTATCGGTCAGTACACACGGTTTGAAAATCTCGCACCGGATGCCTATGGGCGGTTTGAGGATGAATGATGTTAGCCAAAAAGTGCCAGGGGCGGCTCATCCAAAGCGGCCAATTGCTCCCTTAGTTCGAGAATGTGCTCAGCCCAGTAACGCTCCGTGTTGAACCAGGTAAACGCTTTGGGGAAGGCTGGGTCATCCCATCGTTGTGCCAGCCAGCCGCTGTAATTTAATAGCCTCAGGGTGCGAAAGTACTCAACCAGGTTTAACTCTGCCGGATTAAAGTCCATAAATTCACAGTAACCTTCCAGAATTTCTGCCATTTGCAGGCTTTGTTCGTTTCGGTCACCACTGAGCAGCATCCATAAGTCCTGAATCGCCGGTGCCATGCAGGTGTCGTCAAAATCGACAAAGTGCGGGGCGTTTTCACGCCAGAGGATGTTGCCGCCATGGCAATCCCCGTGTACACGAATGGATTGCCAGCTGTGCTGTTGCGTTATGCACTCAAGGCGGTGCAACAGGTCACGGGTCAGGGTTTGGTAGGCTTCGTTGAGTGCGGCAGGGATAAAATTATTTTCCATCAGGTAGCAGACGCTGTTGATACCGTATCGCTGCAAACTAATGGCCGGGCGGTGCGTAAAGTCGCTGGCTGCCCCTAGCTTATGCATGCGCCCGAGTGTGCGCCCCATAATGAGCAGATTGTCAAGGTTGTCGAGCTCTGGTGCATGCCCTCCCTGGCGAGGAAAAAGTGCAAACGCAAAGCCCTCAAATTCATGTAGGGAGTGGCCATTTTTATCCACCAGCGGCGCGACTACGGGTAGCTCCATGGCTTGCAGTTCAAGGGCAAACTGGTGCTCCTCAAGAATCTGCTCTTTGTTCCACCGGTTAGGGCGATAGAACTTGCCGATGACAGGGCTGCTGTCTTCTATTCCGACTTGATACACTCGATTTTCATAGCTGTTTAAAGTCATGATGCGAGCATCGCTGATGAATCCCACACTCTCCACGGCGTCCAGCACCCGGTCAGGTGTCAGCTGGTCGTAAGGGTGTTGAGAGGGTGTATTCATGCTCACCTCCGCAAGAGTGTGGGTACTTTGGTGGAAAATTTTATATCCATTAGTGACAACTGGCTACTGAACCTTACTCAAATGCATTAACTTTCCGGTGTTCGGGCGATGGTCCAGATATCCACCCGCTCAACTCGGTGCTTTTTTAGCAGTTTGGCGATCTCGCTGACGGTAGCGCCGGTTGTTACCACATCGTCGATTAGGGCGACATGTTTCCAGGCAGGCTTTTGCTTCAGCGTGAAAGCATTGCGAATATTGCTTTGGCGGGCTTTGGCATCAAGCCCTTGTTGAGGGGGCGAGTGATTCGTTCTGGTGATCAGTTGGGTATCAATGGCTAGCGAAGAAAGCGAAAGGTTGCGCAGTTGTTTTGTCAGTGCACTGGCTAACAGAAGTGCCTGATCATAGCCTCGCTCACGGAGTCTTTTTTTATGCAGCGGTACCGGCAGCAACACTTGGGGCCATTGGTCATTGCTGTAGTGTTCGATCAGAAGCTCAGCAAGGGAGTTCACCAGCGGGTTAATCAGCTCCAGCCGTGCTTGATATTTGACCATTTGCAGCATTCGGTTCACTGGAAACTGGTAAACAAAGGGTGCAAGGCAGCAGTCAAAAACCGGCGGTTTGCTCAGGCACTGGCCGCATAGCCCGGTTTCACTCTCTGCAATGGGCAAACCGCAGCAAGAGCAAAAGCAAACTGCCACCGGGCAGACCGACAGGCAGCGATGACACAACGGCTGGCTCAGGGCTGTTTTTCCCCGACAAAGGATGCATTTCACTTGCACCTGCCGGCAAAAACCTTCTGAATTGAAATCAGTTAGTTTAAATTTTAACCAGTTGTAAACCTGCAAGAGCTTCATAGATTGACTGCAACAGTTATTAGGTTATTATCCTTAAGATCTTTATGGTGAAAATAAGCGTTTAAGCTAACAGCACTGTTTTTACCGCCCCACACTTTTAAAAATAAAATGCAGGCTGATTCAGATTGCTGATCGAATTAAAAAAGCTTGTCATTTTCACCCGGCAAGCTTTCTGAGGATGTTATGACCCAGACCCCCTCCATCCGCCACGACTGGACCTTGTCAGAAGTGGAAGCACTGTTCCAGATGCCTTTTAACGACCTGATTTTTCAAGCGCAGCTAGCGCACAGGGAACACTTTGATCCGAATCAGGTTCAAGTTAGCACATTGTTGTCCATCAAGACGGGTGCCTGTCCGGAAGATTGTAAATACTGTCCGCAAAGTGGCCATTACAATACCGGGCTGGCAAAAGAAAAACTGCTGGAAGTAAAAAAAGTTCTGGCCGAGGCCCGCAACGCGAAAGCCTCTGGCGCCACCCGCTTCTGCATGGGGGCGGCCTGGAAAAATCCGCCCGCCAAAGACATGCCTTACCTCATTGAAATGATTAAAGGCGTTAAGTCTCTGGGGCTTGAGTCCTGCATGACTCTGGGAATGCTCAGCGCCACTCAGGCCAGCGAGCTTGCTGATGCGGGTCTTGATTACTACAACCACAATCTGGACACCTCACCAGAGTTCTACGGCAGTATCATCACCACCCGCAGCTACGCCGACCGGCTCAGCACGCTCGCCCATGTGCGTGATGCTGGCATGAACGTTTGTAGCGGGGGTATTGTTGGCCTTGGAGAGAGCGAGACCGACCGTGCTGCCATGCTGATTCAGCTGGCAAACATGCCCGTGCATCCACAAAGTGTTCCTATTAATATGCTGGTCAGAGTTGCCGGTACGCCGCTGGAAAACGTGGAGGCAGTGGAGGGTATCGATTTTGTGCGTACCATTGCCGTGGCCAAAATTATGATGCCTGCGTCTAATGTTCGCCTTTCTGCTGGTCGTGAGAAAATGAGCGATGAGTTACAGGCTCTGGCCTTTCTTGCCGGTGCCAACTCGATATTTTTGGGCGATAAGCTGCTAACTACCGCCAACCCCGAGGCAAACCGGGATCGTGAATTGTTTGATAAACTGGGCATCAACCGTGGGCATGAGTGGGGTGAGGCCAACGAAGCAGAGCAAATCTGCCCAATCAAGGCATTTTACGATGCCGAAAAAAGTAACGATCAATACTACGACGCCATGGCAGGGAATGGCGGATGAGTTTTGATCTCGACAAAGATCTTAAAGCCCGCCACCAAGATGGGCTGTATCGCCATCGCAAAACCCTGGCATCGCCACAACAGCCGCAAGTTATTATTGATGGGAAGCCATTTTTGGCGTTTTGCAGCAATGATTATTTGGGGCTGGCAAACCACCCGCAGGTGATCGAAAGTTTTCAAAAGGCTGCCAATGATTTTGGTCTTGGTGGTGGTGCGTCTCATCTGGTTATTGGTCACAGCACACCTCATCACGAGCTGGAAGAAGCCTTGGCAGCGTTTACCGGCCGGGAGCGGGTGCTCTTATTTGCTAATGGTTATATGGCGAATCTGGGTGTTATCAGTGCGTTACTGGGTAAACAGGACGCTGTATTTCAAGATCGTCTAAACCACGCCTCACTGTTGGATGCAGGGCAGTTATCCGGCGCTCGCTTTCAGCGATACCTTCACAATGATGTGCAAAATTTGCACGCCCGACTGCAAAAAAGCAGTGCCCGACGCAAATTGATTGTGACGGACGGTGTGTTCAGCATGGATGGCGATATTGCCCCCTTAGGCCCGCTGGCCGATCTGGCTGCTCAGCAGCAGGCCTGGCTTATGGTTGACGACGCCCATGGTTTTGGTTTTTTGGGGGCTAATGGCGGTGGCAGTGCACAGGCTTATGGCCTTGAGCAACAGAAGCTACCGGTGCTGATAGGGACATTAGGCAAAGCTTTTGGCACGTACGGCGCTTTTGTTGCTGGCAGCGAAGCGTTGATTGAAACACTGATCCAGTTTGCCCGTACTTACATTTACACCACCTCCCTGCCACCGGCTGTTGCAGCGGCAAGCCTGACCAGCCTGAAACTTCTGCGTGAAGAGCACTGGCGCCGGGAGCATTTACGTAGTCTGATTCAGAATTTCCGCTCAGGGTGTGAGCAGCTGGGGTTGGAGTTGATGCCTTCGCCAACCCCCATACAGCCGCTGAGGGTTGGCTGTGAAAAGCGGGCAGTAAAAATGAGTGGAATTTTACACGACCACGGAATTATGGTGACTGCCATTCGTCCACCCACCGTACCCAAGGGAACTTCCCGGCTTCGAATTACTTTGAGTGCCTCCCATACGCTCGATCATGTGAATCACCTGTTGGATGTACTCAAATTAGCTGCGCAGCAGTGTCGGGTCTGACGGTGTATCGTAAAAGGGTTTGTTTAAGGGGCTTTGAAGGAGAGATATTATGAATCAGTATCCAATAGTGTTAATCAGTGGCTGGGCCATGCCCGCCGGGGTTATGGAATCGCTGGCTGAGGCTCTTGATGCGAACCACCGGCGGGTGTCAATCGTCGAACTGCCCGGGCTGGTGGAAGAGCTGGCAGTGTACAAAAAAGTGCACGACTGGAGCTCGCTGTTGGACTATCTGGATCAACAGCTGTTTGAAAAGCCTGTGGTTCTGGTCGGCTGGTCCATGGGTGGAATGTTGGCGACACTCTATGCCAGCCGGTATCCGGATAATGTGGCAGGTGTGGTTAATTTGGCCGCAAACGCCTGCTTTGTCGCCAGCAATCGTTGGCCGGATGGGCTGGATCCGGCACTGTTTTCCAGCTTTTATGAAGGGATGTCACAATCCGCTGAAAAGACATTGCAGCAATTCATCATGCTCTGTACTGCCGGTACTGAAGCGCGTCGAGAGCAGGCAAGAATGTTGCAGGCAATGGTCGCTGATACTGATATTCAAAGTGATACCCTGGTCAATTTGCTCACCCTGCTCAAAGATAGCGACCTGCGCTCGGCCTTTGCCGACCTGATCTGTCCGGTGACCCATTTTTTCGGACAACAAGACGCCCTGGTGCCTGTGAGCGCCGCTGAGGCTGTAAAACAGCGGTTTGAGGCACACCATGTAGAGGTTCTTGAAGGTGGGCATTGCTTTTTTATGGAAAACAATGCACCTGTCGTTAACAAGATCAAACAGCTGAGCGAGGTCAGGGAGTCAGCATGAGCGCCTTGCTCTGTCCCCGACAGCTGACGATCAAAATGGGTACAACAGTTAGGTCCAAGCAACGCATCGCCGCGAACTTTAGCCGTGCCGCCAGTAGTTATGATATGGCAGCAACATTGCAAAAACGGGTGGCTACCAAAACCATAGAGGCTCTTCCTTGCCAGCTTGGGTCTTGGCGACGAACACAGTCGCGGATTCTGGATCTGGGCACCGGAACTGGCATTCACACTGAGGCTTTGGCCAATAAATACGTCGATGCCCATGTGATTGGTATGGATCTGGCCATGGGCATGCTGCAATTTGCACGACAGCAAATCAACCACCCAAGAATTACCTGGTGTTCGGGGGATATAGAATCACTCCCCCTGCAGCCCAACGCTGTGGATTTGGTTTACTCCAGTTTGGCAATTCAATGGTGCTGCTTTGATCAGGTTTTGCATGAGGTTGACAGAGTGCTAAAGCCAGGTGGCCTGTTTGTCTTTTCAACATTGTCTGCCGGCAGCCTGCAAGAGTTGGATACCGCCTGGCAGCGGATAGGTGAAAATGGTCGTGTTAATAGCTTTGACAGTTCTGCCAACGCATTACAGAGCCTGCACCGTAGCGGGCTTATGCAACAAAGTGCTTCTTTTGCCACTGAAACCGAGTTCTATCCGGACCTCATTACGCTATTGCGTGCTATGAAAGCATTGGGTGTCAATACGGTGTTGGCAGGTAAAGAAGGTCTGCTTACCCGACAACGGCTGCTCTCATTACAGCAGTCTTATGAAGTTTTTCGCCGGCCGGAGGGTTTACCGTTGACCTATCGGGTGTTTTACGGGGTCTTGCAAAAACCACTACAGGCCGAGCCCAAATAAACGGCTACGTCCCGCACAATTTCATCTCTTGATTGAAACCAACTCAGGATACTCATGGGAAAAACATATTTTGTCACCGGAACGGATACCGATGCCGGAAAAACCGTTATAACTTGCGGTATTCTTGCCGCAGCTTGTGCCAAAGGATTAACGACACTGGCCTTAAAACCCGTCGCTTCCGGTTGCCAGCAAACCGAAGCGGGTTTACGCAACGCTGACGCACAGGCGTTAATGGAAGCCATGACCCTCTCATTGCCCTATGAGCAAGTTAATCCACTGGCTTTCACCCCACCGATAGCCCCACACATTGCCGCAAAAGAATCCGGTGTTCTGATGACGGTTGATCGTCTCGCTGGTTATTGCCGGGGCGCTCTGATGCACAGGAACGATCTGGCATTGATTGAAGGCGCAGGAGGCTGGCGAGTGCCACTGAATAATCGTGAAATGATTTCCGCCCTCACCGGGGCGCTGAATACGCCGGTGATTCTGGTGGTTGGTATGAAGCTTGGCTGCATCAATCATGCGTTGTTAAGCGTGGAAGCCATCGCGCGAGATGGCGCCCGTTTGGCAGGCTGGGTAGCGAACCAAATAGAGCCGGACTTAACCCGGTATGAGGAAAATTTACAAACATTAAAGGACTTTATTCCAGCCCCATGCCTTGGCTCTGTACCTTTTCTCAAGGAGCATAGCGCAGCTTCTGTGGCAGCATATTTAGATATTGAAGCGCTGCTGTAATGAAAGCGTTCAAGCAGTGGTATGGCAAGAGTTTTCCGGATGCTTTTTTATGCTGCCTCGGCAAGTTGTTGTGCGTATTTGAACGCAGCAGTTAGCCGTTTTGGTTGAGTGCTTTGCAACGAGCTTAGCAGCATGTTTATAAGTGATGGGGTGACAATGGATGCGCTATAAAGACCTACAGGCGCATCTCAATCCCCTGCTCAGCCATAAAGTGTTTTGCCTCTGCAATTGAGTACTGGCCAAAGTGGAAAATACTGGCAGCCAGTACGGCATCGGCCTTGCCTTGCTTAATGCCATCCACCAGATGGTGCAGATTTCCCGCTCCGCCAGAGGCAATCACCGGAATGCCTACGGCCTCGGAGATTGCCCGGGTAACGCCGAGGTCATAGCCGCTTTTGACACCGTCCTGATCCATACTGGTAAGCAAAATTTCACCAGCACCGAGATGCTCCATTTCCAGCGCCCACTTAACGGCATCCAGCCCGGTGGGTTTGCGCCCGCCATGGGTAAAAATCTCCCAGCGCGGATTATCGCCAGGTTTGCTGACTTTTTTGGCATCAATCGCTACCACAATGCACTGGGAACCAAACCGCTGTGCTGCTTCACGAACAAACTCCGGATTAAAAACTGCCGCAGTGTTGATGCTTACTTTGTCAGCCCCTGCGTTTAGCATTGTGCGGATGTCTTCTATTTTACGAATGCCACCGCCAACAGTCAGAGGAATAAAAACCTCACTGGCTATGCGCTCAACTGTGTGAACGGTGGTATCGCGCCCTTCATGGCTCGCGGTGATATCCAAAAAGGTGATTTCATCCGCTCCCGCCTCGTTGTAACGGCGGGCGACTTCTACAGGGTCACCGGCATCGCGGATATCGACAAACTGAACACCTTTGACCACCCGACCATTTTCTACATCCAGGCAGGGAATAATTCTTTTCGCTAACCCCATTACTTGAACCTTTGCAATTTAATTTACCAGACGCAATATAAACGGGTAACGGTAGAACTCACCGCTGCGAGCTTTCATGGCCGCTCTGACCATAAACACCAGCACTACTATCACTACCACTGGCACTAACGGCAGTAATAAAAAACCCACCAGCATCAGCTTGAGCGCAAACCAGAACACCAACACCAACGAGAGGGTGATCTGAAAGTTGAGAGCTTCCAGAGCATGATGCCCAATAAATGACGATGTATCTCTTTTGCTGAGCCAGATTATCAGAGGAATAATAATACTCAGCCCCGGAATCATAAATCCAAACAGGGGTACAAGATGAGCCATTACCGCGAGGTTTTTATCACCCCGGCAGGGGGAAGGAGTCATATCGAAATTTTGCATTTTTAGGTGTCTGTGGCCAGTCGGGTGTTTTTTATTGGCTGAATATCATAATCAAAGGCCTTGAAATTGCCTTGTTATGGCATCCAGCGTCGTATTTTTGGGTGTTAATTTGCTTTCATACAACACACCTGAATTAACTTTCTTGCAAGCAGTAATGCTGGGCTTCGGATAAGCTCAGTGTTCCTTCGTAAATGGCTCGGCCGGTAATGACTCCAGTAACGCCTTCGTGGGCAACGGCTTTGAGTGCTCGAATATCGGCCATATCCGTCACACCACCGGAGGCAATTACCGGAATCGACACGCTGTTAGCCAGTTGTCGGGTTGTTTCTATATTGACGCCCTGCATCATGCCATCCCGGGCAATATCGGTGTACACAATGGCGCTTACCCCGTCCTGCTCAAATTGGCGTGCCAGAGAGATGGCGTTAACGTCGGTGATTTTTGCCCAACCGTCAGTGGCAACCAGACCGTTGCGGGCATCAATGCCCACAATTACCCGGCCAGGAAAACGTTGGCAGGCCTCGCGCACAAACTCCGGGTTAGTTACTGCCTTGGTTCCAATGATAACCCATGAGACACCGGCATTGAGGTACGTTTCGATTGTCGTTAAATCACGAATACCGCCGCCAATCTGTACCGGTAGCGCTGGAAACTCGGCGGTAATGTTACGAACCGCCTCTGCATTAACTGGCTGGCCGGCAAAAGCTCCATTCAAATCCACCAAATGAAGACGACGACAGCCTTCTGATACCCAGCGAGCAGCCATGGCTACAGGGTCGTTACCAAACACGGTTGCGTCGTCCATCTCACCCTGTCGTAGCCGGACGCACGCGCCATCTTTTAAATCAATAGCCGGAATAATTAACATCGCTTTCCCCTTCAGGGCTTCCATTGCAAAAAGTTTTCGAGTAGCTGCAATCCGCTTGCTGCGCTTTTTTCCGGATGAAACTGCACCGCAAAAAGATTGTCATGACCAAGTGCTGCATCAAACTCAAGACCGTAATCGCTTCGCCCCACCACACTATTTTGCTGGGCAACATGGGCATAGTAGCTGTGTACAAAATAAAAGCGCTCGTTGTCGTCTATGTTGCGCCAAAGCGGGTGCGATGGAGTTATTTGGTTCACGGGGCTCCAGCCCATGTGAGGAACTTTTAGCCGCTCTTCGTGAGACCACAGATTTTTTCCAAAAAATTTTACCTCGCCCGGCAACAACCCAAGGCATTGGACTCCACCGTTTTCTTCGCTACGATCAAGTAACACTTGCATACCGACACAAATACCCAACAGCGGACGGCTAGCGACAAATTCACGAACCACCTCATCAATATTGTGTCGTTTGATTTCCGCCATGCAATCTCGAATAGCGCCAACTCCGGGTAATACGGCTTTGTCTGCAGCGAGTATCTGTTCAGGGCAGGGCGTTACCACAATTCGGTAGCGGCCCTTAGCGACGTGTTCTAACGCTTTACCAACGGAATGCAGGTTGCCCATCCCGTAGTCAATGACTGCAACCGTCTCCATGGCTACAAGGTTCCTTTTGTTGAAGGCATCTGACCTGCCATACGAGGATCAACTGCAATAGCCATACGCAGGGCACGGCCAAACGCTTTGAAAATCGTTTCGATCTGATGATGAGCGTTGCGACCACGAAGGTTGTCAATATGCAAGGTGACGCCAGCATGATTCACAAAGCCCTGAAAGAATTCGTAAAACAGGTCAACGTCAAACCGGCCAATCATGGCGCGGGTAAACTCCACATTATATTCCAGCCCCGGGCGACCGGAAAAATCAATAACCACCCTTGAAAGCGCCTCATCAAGCGGCACATAGGCATGCCCGTAACGGTAAATTCCCTTTTTATCACCCACGGCTTTAGCAAAGGCCTGACCTAAAGTAATGCCAATATCTTCTACCGTATGATGGTCGTCTATTTCGTGGTCGCCTTTGGCGTTGATGTCAAGATCAATTAGGCCATGGCGGGCTATTTGATCCATCATGTGATCAAGTAAGGGCACCCCTGTTTGAAAGGATGCCTGCCCAGTACCATCAAGGTTGATGGCCACACGAATCTGGGTTTCCAGGGTGTCTCTCTCAACACTTGCCTTACGCTCAGCCATGAATTTCTCCGGTTAGCTTTCGTCAATTTTGTTTGCCGGGGCATGTGCTGGGCATTATATAGGGAGTGTTTGCATGCTGCTAGGTTGTCTGGGAATAGTGCCCGTCAACACAGATGCACATAGTAGTGCATTTGCCGTGTTCTTGGGCGGACGCAGAGATTGCACTCACCTCAAGGACTCCCTCTGCACTTTTGTGGCTTGCTATGATGAAATAATTTATGTGCTCTGTTGCCCTTGCTTATCAAGGGCTTTAGAGTTTGGCGGGAATGGCAGCAGACTAAGAAAGCCCTGTCTTGCTAATTAAACAGAGTTTCTGCTAAGCGCTATGGCGTTTCACTTTTCTTTTTTTTGCACTCACACTACTTGAGCTTCTGGACCTTCTCTTTAAGGTTTGGTTGTTTGAATTTAAGAGTTCTTGGTCTTCGCTGCTGGATGTCGAGGAGCATCTTTCGGAGATTTTTTTAGCTACTTTATTAGCTTGCTGTTGTCTGGCTGCTGAGTTTTTCTTGCTGAACTCTTTAAGGATTTTATCTTGTTCAAAAATGATTTGTTCTTTATTTTTATCCGTATTTTTTTTTGCAAATAGACTTCGTCGTTCTGGGGTATATCTTAAATTAGGCATCATTTGGAAAGCTGCATGGAGAAAAGCTCTATTGTCTAAATCGATATTTTGGCTACGGGTAGAAGTTTCGATTGAATCGTTAAACGGACTTTTTATTGGCGTTTCTATAGATATTTCCTGCAGTTTCTCAGTTGAAGTTTTTCTCGACCTTGTTTTAGATGCTTCTTCTGAGTTGCATTTGAAATCTCCCGCATAATCAACACCGCTAGCTATTTGATCGCCATGACTCTCCTGTAAGCCGTTAGATGGGTTGTTATCCACTCTTTTATCAAGACTCGTCCATAATTCATGCTCACGAATTTTTGGGCAACGATTATTCAAATAACTGACCGTTAGTGCGCCGGTAACATCTAATGAATGTTGGCTTTTTTCAGAAGCGCTGGAGCTATCATTTCTTCTGGCCAGTAAGATAGATTTCCTACTTCGAATCTTACATTCTTTTTGCCCAGAGTTTTGTGGCTGAAAATACTTACTATTTTTAAGTATTTTTTTAGGATCAGATACAAAAAAATTCGTCATTTGAAGAGGTGCGTAACAGACCGCATCGCGAACGGATCGCCTCTGTTCATCCGTGTACTGCTTTTTTTTAGGGGGAGCTTGGTTTTTGGTGGATTCATGATCTCCAAACAAAAATGATGACGTTGAATTTGCGGTTAGTTTCATTGTTTGCCTCCAGTAGTTTTAAGGTATTTGCCGACACTTTTTTAATGATTAAGTGTTTTAATGGCAATGGATTAGGTAAGCCAATATTGAAATACGGGCTTACACTTATTAGTTTTCGCCGAGAGTACATTTTTTTTATTATTGTTGCCAGTTTTTATTGTAATTTATTTTAACCAGTGGGTTTGGTGTTTTGAATGTTGATTTTAGGTTAATGGTTTTTGGTTT
The DNA here is from genome assembly GCA_965198415.1 of Endozoicomonas sp. Taxonomy (GTDB): domain Bacteria; phylum Pseudomonadota; class Gammaproteobacteria; order Pseudomonadales; family Endozoicomonadaceae; genus Endozoicomonas. Next base: position 1,481,069 of record CBDAPN010000032.1, on the reverse strand, counting down.
GCTTATTGGTTAAAAAATAACTATTGACTGTGGGGGTAAGTTAATTGCAAGTGCGGACTTAATTGTACTATCGTGCTGTTATTTTCAAAGCAGTCCGTGGTTTTTATTATGATATTTCAGCCAGCTTAATACTTTACCTATGGGGTGGCGGTAAAATTTTATAAACAACTTATCTTCTTATGAAGCGTATGCAGAACAGTATGAGCGTTTCTGAAGGCTCATCGGGGGCGGTTACGCACTCTGTTGGTATGCGCTTTTGTATTATATTGTCTGATATCACCACGGTTGGAATAAGCCGATGACGCTGTTAATGGAGATAGCCAAACCTATGTATCAGGTTGCAGAAAAAATGCCGGCCCATAGGCTGCTTGATGCCTTTCTTAAACGCCGTGAACATCTATTTATGGTGGCCGATGAATACGGGCAGATGGCGGGAGTGGTGTCACTCGAAGATGTGATTGAAACCTTGTTGGGCCAGGAAATCATTGATGAAAGTGACCCGGTGGGTGATATGCAGGCGTTGGCTAATGCCAGATATCGCCATCGCCTGAGACGCCGCAGGAATCAGCCGGAATAACGGTTGGCAGCTCAGTTGCCCGTAACGTTTCTCTCAAGCCTTGTTCCCGCAGTTTCAGTGGAAAATGGCTACAGTTTCAGGCTTTGTGCAACCTTATGGATGCTGTCGTTTAGATGGTCAGCCTGCTCACTTTTGACCCCTTTAATATGCACCACACCGTTTTCATAGGCTTCAAACTTCGGTAAACCGGCGGGAAGCCAGTTGATCTCTGTCTGGCGCATATAAAGACCATCGAGGTCATCGGCTGTCGAGAGCGTTAGCGCCAGACTGGCGGCGCTGTCACCGAGGGCCGGGTGTTGATTTTCAGGAAATTCTGGCTGCTTATCGCTGATGCTCAGACCAATACCCAGATGAGTGTTGGCAATGTTAATGGCGCCAGCCCTTTCTGCCAGCGCAACAATCATCAGGCAGCAGTAAAGGGCGTCTGACGTAAATGTGTGGTTCTTTTTGCTCACTTTTGTGCATACTTCATTGGTAAAACGTAAATAAGCATTACCCTCAGGTGTAAATGTGACCTCTGCACTGTAGTAGTCAGCTGCACTGATGATGATCTGGTTATGGGTTCGCAGAATGTCCTGTAAATCTCGGGTGGCCACTAACTGTTGAAGGCGAGCAAGGTTTTTAATCTTGATGGCAGCAATCACCGCGACATCTGATTGTTCGGTAATTTTATCTTCGGGCTCTGCTAACTTTCTGGCCAACAGTTGCTCTTCTACAAAGGCAGACAACCTGAGAATTTCGCCTTTAATGGGGGCGATGGGATTTCCGGTGGGTAAAATAGCGTGAAGTTGTCGTTCAGTCAGGCGCAGTCTGGCAGCCACTACTGAAGCATAAAATTGTAGAAAAATCAGCCCTGCCAGCAGCAATAAAAGTGCGATGGCGGCAATAACCAGTAAGGCATCTTTTGGTTTTTGATTAAGTAAGCCGCTATTCAATGATAGACGAGCATAACCTGCTATAACGTCCTGATAATGAATGGGGGACGAATAAACAGGAAAGTCGAATGTTTCGTCAACAGTTTTTGCCGTGGCACTGGCAATTCGCTGATTATCAATGCTGTAGATACTGGCTTTGGCCACGTAGGGGTTTTGCACTAACTGACCAAGCAGAATGTTGAGGCTGAGTCGGTCGCCGGTGACGAGCATGTCGGTGGCAGCGCTGGCGGTCTGTTCACTCAATAACTGACCAATGCTGTCTGCCTGATGTTGGCTGGAACGATTGATTTCGTTGCTGATCACCAAAGAAATACCTAAGGTCAGGGTGATCAGCAGCGTACCATACAGCAACAGTAATTGGGCGCGCAGGGAAAAACGGGATGTAAACTGAGTAAACAGTTTTGCGGTGAATGAACGCTTTGGCAAAAGTTAAGCTCCGGATAGCCAATGATGGCAAGTAAAATTATTGGTAACCTACCTGTAAAAAGCAGTGAACATGAAAAATCTATCCTATCAGAACTGACGCTGCTTTGAGCAAACTCACTGTGTTAAACTCAATCGCTGCACCGACTAGAGAGCTGAATTGCCCAGTGAGCGAGCTAATACTGATTAACATAACTGGCCGTGACGAGCCGGGACTTACCTCATCCATTACCTCGATAATGGCGGGCTATGACCTTGAAGTTCTGGACATTGGGCAGTCGGTTATACACGACACAATATCTTTTGGGGTTCTTGTTCGCTTAACAGGTGAGCTTTGTGATTTGGTGTTAAAAGAGCTCGTTTTTCATCTGCATAACAAGAAGTTGAAGATGAAGTATCAGGCAGTATCAGAAGAAGATTATGAGCACTGGGTTGCCGGGCAGGGTAAGAGCCGCTACATATTAACGCTGTTGTCACGCAAGGTGACGGCAGAACAAATTGCCAGAGTTTCCGCAATTACCGCTGCCCACGGGTTAGCTATTAATCAAATTACCCGACTTTCTGATCGACGCTCGTTGATAGATAATAAAAACGACACTAAAAGTTTATCATGCTTAGAATTTTCTGTTTGTGGCATGGCGCCTGAACAGGATCAACTGCGGGCTGACTTTCTTCATCTAGCCGCTGAATTTAATGCAGATGTTGCCTTTCAACAAGATAATATTTTTCGCCGTAATCGCCGGTTGGTTGTTTTCGATATGGATTCAACGCTGATTCAAGCTGAGGTGATTGATCTGTTGGCTGAGGCCGCTGGTGTTGGTGATCAGGTGGCAGAAATTACTGAACGGGCCATGCAAGGGAAGTTGGATTTCAACGACAGTTTTCATGCGCGTCTTGCGATGCTAAAGGGGTTAGATGAATCAGTGCTTGAGGGTATTGCCAAAAAATTGCCTTTAACTGAAGGCGCTGAACGGTTAATTAAAACTCTTCGTGCTCTTGGCTATCGCACCGCCATTATCTCTGGTGGGTTTACCTATTTTGCTCGCTATCTGCAACAAAAGCTGGGTATTGATTATATTCACGCCAATGAGCTGGATATCGTAAACGGCAAATTGACGGGGCAGGCAAAGGGGGAAATTATTAATGGTGAGCGAAAAGCCGCGTTGTTAAAACAAATGGCCAGTGCCGGGGGAATCAGTCTTGACCAGGTCATTGCTGTTGGTGACGGTGCAAATGATCTGCCCATGCTCAGTGTGGCTGGCCTTGGTGTTGCGTTTCAAGCCAAACCCATGGTGAAACAAAGTGCACGACAATCAATCTCTGCATTGGGCCTCGACAGTATCCTTTACCTGTTGAGCTTTAGTGATAAAGATATTGATTCACTGGCAGGTCTTGGTGATGAATGAGTGGATAAGCTGGCAAGATCATTGCCCCTATTGCGGTGAGCCGGTGGAGTTACTTTTGGATTCTGGCTACACCGACAGTACTGAGTCACTGGTATACACTGAGGACTGTCAGGTTTGCTGTCGTCCTATGGTGGTAACGTTATCCGTTGATTTTAAGGGTAATTGCTACTGTGATTTAAAAACGGAGTCCGATTCCTGAAATGTTAAGTTTACCTGTGTTTTGTAGACAGTCTCTGACGTTTATCTTTGCCGCTATTTTTATACTATTGCCAATAACGACTCTATCTATTGGCAATGCTTATGCGAACAGTCATTGGCAGCAGACAACAGCAACCGCAAAAGGCCAGACGGTCTATTTCAACGCTTGGGGTGGAAGTGAGCGGGTCAATGACTACATTGCCTGGGCTGCGGATCAGGTAAAACAACGATACGGCATCACCTTAAAGCATGTGAAAGTCAAAGATGTATCTACTGTCGTCAGTCGTATATTGGCAGAAAAAACCGCTGGCAGAACAGATAAAGGCACGGTGGATATGGTCTGGATTAACGGAGAAAACTTTCGCTCCATGAAGAAAAATGGCTTGCTGTATGGTCCTTTTGTCAATGATCTGCCATCGTTCACGTTTGTTGATCCAGTTCAAAAACCAACGACAGTTCTCGACTTTGGTGAGCCCGTTGATGGCCTTGAGGCACCTTGGGGCATGGCGCAGTTGGTATTTATTTACGATACGGAGGTCTTTACCAAAAAGGGCCTCAAACCTCCGAGGAATGCCAACGAACTGCTGCAATTTGCCAAAAAGAATAAAGGCCGTGTTACTTACCCTTTACCGCCAGATTTTATCGGTACTACCTTTCTTAAGCAGTTGTTGGTTGAGTTGACGCCAAACCCCGGTGTGTTATTGAAGCCTGTTACAGAGTCCGACTTTACGGCAGTGACGTCACCGCTATGGCATTATCTTGATGCATTGCACCCTTTTATGTGGCGCGGTGGAAAAACCTTTCCGGTCAATAACCCAGCCATGACACCTATGCTGGATGATGGCGAAATTCTAATATCCATGTCGTTTAATCCGTCATACGCCAGTTCAGCCATCGCCAGCGGTGAGCTGCCCGATACGGTTAGAACCTATGTCCAATCTTTGGGCACGATTGGCAATAGTCACTTTCTGGCCATTCCTTTCAATAGTAAAGCGACGGCGGCAGCACAAGTTGTCATTAATTTTTTGATGTCACCAGAAGCTCAGGCTCGTAAAGCTGACCCGAATGTTTGGGGAGATCCAACGGTGTTGAGCATGAATCGCCTCAGTGGTCGTGAGCGCAAATACTTTACTGACTTGTCACAGGGGCTAGCAACGTTGTCAGCGCAAGAGTTAGGTAAAGCGCTGCCAGAGCCTCACAGTTCTTGGGTGACTGCGCTTGAAGCGGCATGGCTGGAAAGATACCGGCGGTGAATAAACCATTAGTAGGCCATTTGCCAATATTGATGATGGCCTTGCTGGGGTTGTTTCTGGTGCCGGTAATTGCCGGTCTGGTTAGTATTTTCCTTCCTGCTTTTAACTACATGCCCGCTCTGGGTTTTGATACGTTGGGTCTGGAACCGTGGAGAAAACTGCTGGCAGCTCCGGGTCTGGCCAGCATGTTATTACTGAGCATCAGCACTTCGGTTTTGTCCACATTGTTCTCACTCATGCTGGCTTTTGGGGTGATTTGTTATTCTTGGGGTACGCCGCTTTGGTATAGAGTACAGCGCTGGCTAGCGCCTCTTATGGCAGTTCCTCATGTAGCCCTCGCCTTTGGGGTTGCCTTTGTGCTGATGCCCAGTGGGCTTATTGCCCGGTTGCTGGCATTTTTTTTGGATTGGGATGCACCGCCTGCCTGGTACTCAATTCAAGATCCATACGGCATTAGTCTGATGCTGCTGCTGGTGATAAAAGAGACTCCTTTTCTGCTTTTTATGATGGCTGCGGCAATGACGCAGCTCGCTGTCGCACCAACATTAAAACTCGGTAATAGTCTGGGTTTTCAGACCGGTACGGTCTGGCTGAAACTGATATGGCCGCAGCTATATCCGATGATTCGCTTACCCGTTTACACGGTTCTGGCGTTTTCGCTGTCGGTGGTTGACGTTGCTTTAGTGATCGGGCCGGTGAACCCTCCAACGTTTGCCGTACAGATTTTTCACTGGATACAGGATTCAGACCTGAATAATAGTCTGCTGGCAGCATCGGGCAGTGTGCTGCTTTTGCTGTTGGTTGTGTTGTTAATTGGGGCTTTTTATTTAGTAGAATTAAGTACCGGCAAGTTCTGCAGAAATTGGTTGACCAACGGCCGCCGGGGTCGACTTAGTAATCCATGGTCGGTTATTTCCGCCAAGTTATGGCATGGAATATTACTGCTGTTTTGCCTTGCCAGCTGCGCCCTGATGGTTTGGTCCGTAGTTTGGCGCTGGCGATTTCCTTCCCTATGGCCAGACTGGTCACTACGCAGCTGGGAAAGAGCCTTGAGCACTCTGGCAGAGCCGATTGTTAACACGTTGGTGATTGCTCTAACAGCCACCCTTGCGGCCAATGTGATTGCTATTGTCATGTTGGAACTTAATTTACGTCAGCAAAATACATTGCATGGCGTGTGGAATAGGTGGCTGCCAAAGGTCACTCGTGGAGCGATGTACGTACCGTTACTGTTACCACAAATGACCTTTTTGTATGGCGTGCAGGTTCTTTTACTGCAATGGAAGGTGGAAGGCCACTGGTTAACTGTGAGTGGCTTACATCTGTTGTTTGTTTTGCCTTACTGTTTTCTCAGTTTGTCTGGCCCATGGCAGCATTATGATCAGCGGCAAAGTTTGCAAGGTGTTTTGTTGTCACGATCCCCCATACGTACCTTTTTTCAGGTGAAATTGGGAATACTTCTGCGACCCGTATTGGCAAGTCTGGCATTAGGTTTTGCGGTGAGTGTTGCACAATATTTGTCAACAATGTTTGCCAGCGCCGGGCGAGTGCCCACCATTACCACTGAAGCCGTTGCTCTTGTTTCAGGAGGAAATCGTCGTTTTATGGGTGTTTATGGTCTTGTGCAAATGAGTTTACCTTTTATTGCCTACGCTATGGCTTTTGCTCTCGGTCAATGGACGTTTAGGGGCGGGCGAGTTTCTGCGAGGTTTCACACTTGAGCCTTATTTTGGATCATATTGATATCCGCCTGCATGGATGCAAGCTATTAACAAATGTCTGCTGTCGTATTGAGGGCGGAGAAATTCTCACGGTATTAGGGCCGAGTGGTTGCGGTAAAAGCAGTTTGTTGAATCTTATTTGTGGCATGCTCTGTGCGCCTTTTGAGTACACAGGGGAGATTATTCTGGAGGGGAAAATTCTGAACAATTTACCGCCTCAGCAACGACAGGTTGGCTTGCAGTTTCAAGATCATCTGTTATTTCCCCACATGACCGTGGGTGAGAATCTCGCCTTTGCGTTGCCTGAGCATTACCCCAAAGCCACTCGCAAAGACAAAGTTGAACAAGCGCTGTCAGACTGTGGCTTGTCTGGCTTTGCCAGACATAATCCGTCTATGTTGTCCGGTGGGCAAAAAGCCAGGATCAGTTTAATGCGAACCTTGCTATCTGAACCAAAAGCACTGCTGTTGGATGAACCTTTTTCCAGGTTGGATGCAGCATTACGAAGTCAGTTCAGAGCCTTTGTTTTCCAGCAAGTGCATCTTCGTAAAATTCCTGCTCTTATGGTTACCCATGATGAGCAGGATATTCCCGAGAAAAGTCAGATAATTCGGCTTTAAATTTGCCCGGTGTGTTGCGCCCTATTCGAATTCAAAGTTCATCATCTCAGAAGGTTCTTGAATATAGTACCCTTGGGCGAAGTCAGCTCCGAGATGCCAAAGGTGTGCCAGCGTTTGGGAGCTCTCAACCTTTGTAGCAATACTGCGGGTTTTTCTCTCTCTTAGGGTATTGAGTAAGTCAATCATTTTTTCATCACGTTTTTTGTCCGCCTGTTCTCCGAGCTTATCAGTCAGGCTGGCATCAAGCCGAACGAAATTAACATCCAGATGCTGTAGAACTTTCATTGAGCGTGAATCACCCTGAAAGCTGGTAATTGCCAGTTGGCAGCCAATGCTGTGTATGGCTTTGGAAAAGGTTACAATTTTTTTCAGTTGTTGCAGAACGATTGATTCTGGCATTTGCAGTATAATGCTTTGTGGTGGAAGGTCAGTGGCTTTTAGTAGCCCTGAAAGGTATTTGACCAGCTCAGTGCCCTGCACAGATTGTGGGTTGACATGAATCAGCAGAGCAATATTTTCCCCATGCTTACGCACTTGTGACAACTGTCGTACACTTTGACGAAGCACCCAGCGATCAATGTGTGGCATTAAACCTGATGATTCAGCAGTCTCAATAAAGCTACTAGCCTCAACCACTTCTCCCTGTGGTGATACCAGGCGAAGGAATACCTCGTAATGCTGCTCTTCAGAACCGGTTATATTGACTATTGGTTGAAAGAGCAGGTGAAATGAGTCATGGGTTAAGGCTTGGCGGATCATTGCTTTTATGTTGCCCTCATTGGCCTGATTCTTCAGCTCCTCTGTTTTTGAATATTGTAAAAGGCGTGTGCCGCCTTTTTTCATGGCGAGCTGGCAGGCACTCTCGGCGTTCTTCAGCAGAACCTCAAGGCTTTGATTTTCATTTTTGTCGTCTTTTTCTTGTACTACAAAGCCGATGGTAACCGTTGCTGTCAGAGTTTCTTCTGTACTGCCAAATAAATGTTCATCAATGTTACTTTGTAAAGTTTCTAGATGCTTACTCATGTGTTTTGCCGGGCTATCAGCTTCAAGAACAACAAAAGTGTCTTCTGTGTATTGGCAGCAGTTAGCCATTGGAAACTCTTTGAGCAGTAATTCGCCAATAGTTGTTTGTATGGATTTTATCCCTTCTATGCTGGCGTCATGACGAATACTTTCAAAATCGTCTAGCTGTATCCAGGCCAGTGAAACCTCCCCGGTAGATTGAATGGTGTTCTCAGCTTTAGCAAGAAATTGCTGTTTATCATCAATGTTGGTTTTCTGGGTTACCGGCTGGTTAAGTATTGGTACGGAAAGGGGGGTCAGCGTTAGCTGAATGCAAGGCTCATCGTCGTATTGTGCTCCTGATAAAGTGAGGCTGACCGGAGTTTTACTGCCGTCGGCCTGAACCAGTTCCGAGGTCACAGGGGCAGCGTATTGGTTGGCGTCAAATGTTTTAAGTAGGTTTTTTATTTCAGTTTTGTGTGGCTCGGCGAACATGTCGATTAACGATATGCCAGCCAGATCATCCACACTGTCGTATCCTGTGAGTTGAAGATATGCGGCGTTGGCATCCACATGCATGCCAAAGTGGATATAAGCAATGGCTTCAGAGGCGTTGGCCAGCAGCAGTTCGCAGCGCTGGTTGGCTGCTTCAAGCTCCTGAAGGGTGTGTTTTAGTTTTCGGCGGTCGTTCAGACTTGCCTGTTCTCTGATAATTGCCTGCAAAATGTGCTCTTCATCGGTGTCTGGAATGGCATCCCGTGCTCCGGAAGATAGCCAGGTGGCACTTTGCTGGGGGTTGTATTCAGGCATTGTGATAAGGACGGGAATGTCTTTATTGTGTTTCTTAACCGTGGAGATGAGTTGTTGAGCGTTAAGGTTTGATGCCTCTTCAATGCTCAAGGCTGCGTCCCACTCACTCTCTTGCAGTGCCGCCTCCAATGTTTCGATGGAGGAGACATACTGCACCCTTGAAGGCAGGCCTGCATTGCGGAATAGCTTTATCCAGCGCTCCACATCGTTGGGGGAGTTTTCTAAGGCCAGCAAGCGTAAAATTTGTCGACGGTTATCCATAGTCATTTCCTGTAAACGGTATACGACTATTTGAACTTATATCTTCACTGAACAGCAAGCAGAATTGACTTGAGGTGTCACTGCGTTTGGGTCACCGTTAACTCTTTCACTTTTTCTCAAGTAAACAGTTTGAACTGGTACTGACACCATGTTGGCGTTTTGTAGATGCATTTGATTAACTGCCCTTTACTCAGCATGTCATTGTGTATTAATTCAAATTTAATACCTTCATTTTCCGAGAGGTTTGGGATGATGATTGAGCGTTCGCCAGGGTTTGGCAGTATAAACGCTCGTTGGAACTGGCTACTATTCTGAATCTTACGAATTAATGAAATAGCGGCCGGCTCTACTGTTCTGGTGATGAGGTTAACACCAAATGTGATGTCATTTTCTGTAGAAAAACCAAGCCAGCGGGTGGTGTAAAGCGCCCAAGGTGAATTTTGGTCTGATCTCACTCCGATTAGATCATCGGCATTGTGCTGTCGTGGCAGCTGGGTTGTTGTTTTGAGGCAGTATCCCGTATGGCTAGAGTTGATTATATCTGTAGCTAACGTCTGATGACGTCCATCTTCTTTTGGTGCCTCATCTAGTGCTGCTTTGTTAAACGAAATAACCTCTTGGGTAATGGCAGTGTTATTTTGTTTTTTTTCCTTTTTTACTTCGGCATCAAGCACGTGAGACCAGATATCTTCCTGTTTTTTTGAGAATTGACTTTTTCCTGCGGTTGGAGCGAACGCTTCAACTATTTCATTGAAATGCTGTTTACCGGCTAGCTGGTAGTGTAGCCCAATGAAGCCAAAGCAGGTTTCGCAGCGGTCTGGTTTGCTTTGCCGTGGGGCAGAGCGTTTTTTTATCTGCCCCCAGCTGGTTAATAGATGCTGAATCAGTGCCGCTGTTAGGACGTTATCGTTTGTATGATTGCCTTGCATTTTTTCAAGTTGAGCAAGTAGAACTCGTACATTCAGGCCAATGATATTTTCTCTCGGCCTATCGGGCTCAGGCGGGGCGTATTGAAGCCCTTTGTCACTTTTCAGATTCACTGAAAAATACGTTTTGAGTCCGGATTCTGGCTTGATTTTACAATGCTTGATCCAGATACCCAGGATTTGCCAAACCTGCTGAATCTCACTTTGTGATAATTTGTTGGTATCGCTGCGAGAGAAAAGCAGCGCTCTTTTGTAGTGGTCTTCTATTGATATTGGACGTTGCTGGTGGATTTCGGGGTCGTTTTGCTGAAAGTTCAGGTATCCGTAGGTTACTGCTAGTTGATACAAGTTGTGTAGCTCAAGCCACTGGTGGCTGGAAGCCGAGCGATGAAGCAGGCACTGCAATAAATAGGTTGTTGCGTTATCCGAAATTGCTCGATGTAACGCCGCAGGCAATAGCTCATTGTGCTCATGGCTATCAAGTAGTCTAACGACTACTGACTTGTAAACTGTTGCCAAACTCAGGTGCAGTTGATCGGATAGATCAAATCGGGGTTGTTGGCTCGAATCAAAGGTTATGTGTCGGCGCAAGTTACGTTGGTGGAGGTGGTTAGCCGTGTTTAATGTGGCACTTCGCATCATTTCTGCCAGCTGATAAAGCTCGTGCGGGGCAGTATTCAGGCTCGCCAGCTCATTGAGCGCCGTGACCAGACTCTCACCATTTTGTTGATGTTCGGTCACGGGTAGTTTTTTTAGCCATTGCTTTACGTTGTCTGATGTTGTCCCTGATTCGTTGGCGCAGAATGATAAAGATGTAAGGCTTTGGATCGGTAATTTTGGTTGAATAGTGTCTTTAGATTCCATTTGATTTCCACTATTTTCTTATTTTTTTTACTACTTTAATTCTTGCAGATTTTTAGCAGCTAATTTTGTGCCACTATTACTCATCTGCTTTCAGCGCACTGACCTTTAAGATTGTGTGCTGAGCTAGAAACTCCCTGTAGCTTGGCTATTACAACGGATTTTTATCATACATAGTACGTTGGCTGCTGTCAGCCACTTGGTTCTAAAGTATCCATGTTTTGCCTGGCTGTCCGGGAATTTCCCGCACCAGCTTGGGAACCAGGTAGCCTGGACAAGTAGCCATTAATGCTCTCATCAGATTTTTTGCCTTGTGTTCTGGTACGTCAAAATGTGCCGCGCCGTGTACCGGATCCAGCAAGTGGAGGTAATAAGGCAGCACACCTGCTTTGAAGAGTGCTTTGTTCAGTTGAGTGAGTGCTTCTAGTGTGTCGTTTATGCCTTTAAGCAGAACGGTTTGGTTTAATAGCATTACATCCGCCTGTCTGAGGCGCTGCAGTGTTTTATGAACATTGTCGTCAATTTCGTTGGCGTGGTTGGTGTGAATTACCATTACTGGCTGCAGGCGCTGGCCGGTAAACCAGTGGAGCAGTTCATCGGTGATGCGATCGGGAATGACCACCGGCAGGCGAGTGTGGATTCGCAAGGTTTCTATGTGTTTTATGTCGTTTAATTCTGCGGCTATTGCTGCCAGCCTTCGATCATTGTTGGCCAGCGGGTCGCCACCGCTGAGGATCACCTCTTTAATGCTGGTGTCTGAACGGATATAGTCCAGAGCGTCTTTCATGCTGTGTTGGTTTAGCCGATTATCCTGATAAGGAAAGTGGCGACGAAAGCAGAAGCGACAGTTTACGGCGCAGGCACTGCCGGTAATCAGCAATAGGCGACCGTTGTATTTGTGGATGACGCCGTCGGTAGGGTTTTGAGTCTGTTCTGCCAATGGGTCAAGACTATATCCTTCGACTTCTTCACACTCAGCACCGATGGGCAGTATTTGTTTTAGCAGTGGGTCCTCAGGATTTTGCGGCTCAATGCGCTCAAGATAGGCGTGGGGAACACGCAGGGCGAACTCCTGACTGGCTTTTAGCGCTGGCGATAAGAGTTCTTCGCTGAGTTGAAGCATTGATAACAGCTGTTTCGCAGTGGTGATGGCACCGGCCAGCTGCTCCTGCCAGTTAGTAAAATGGGGAATAGTCTTTGCTCTGATCTGCACAGCGGGCTCGGAACGGGTTATCATATAAGTTTTTGATCTCCTGGTAAGGTTCAATGGCAAGTTATAGCACCAATGAGTTTCGTTCAGGCCTTAAAGTAATGCTCGAGGGGGACCCCTGCTCGATCATTGAGAACGAATTTGTAAAGCCTGGCAAAGGTCAGGCGTTTAATCGGGTTAAGTTTCGTAATTTGATGTCTGGTCGAGTTTGGGAACGCACGTTCAAATCCGGAGAGAGCCTCGAAGCGGCCGATGTTCTGGACTTGGACATGGAGTACCTCTACACCGACGGTGAGTTCTGGCATTTCATGATGACCGACGGTTCTTACGAGCAGTACGCAGCCAGCCGTGAAGCGCTCGGCGACACCATCGACTGGCTAAAAGAGCAGGAAGTATACTCGGTTACGCTCTACAATGGCGCTCCTCTTTCTGTTTCTGCACCAAATTTTGTTGAGCTGCAGGTGGTGGAAACCGATCCGGGTCTGAAAGGCGATACGGCTCAGGGCGGTTCGAAGCCGGCAAAGCTCAGTACCGGTGCTGTCGTTAAAGTGCCTCTTTTTATAGTTGAAGGGGAAGTTTTGAAGATTGACACCCGTACGGGTGAATACGTTGGGCGAGTGAAGTAACTTTGCATGTTGAGGAGGCAGTTATTTTACTGCCTTTGCGTGGGTGTATTGCTACGGTTTTCGTGGCGATACACTCATCGGTGGCGGTAAGCTTCATTATGAATATGCCCAATTTTTTTTGCGAGTATTAAAAGCGCTTCTAATTTAATGCAAGCATCCTTCATAGCGTTAATTATTCTTGAGAGTAGTCGATAAATCTAAACCTAATTAATTAGAGCCTCAAAATATGGGCTTTAAAATAGCCGAATTAGAGAGCAAGCAATGGACAGCAAAAACTCTTTGAATAGCTTTTTGAGTATTAACAACAACTCCGTAGACTTTACTGCTTACTCACAGATACACAATAATTACAAAGCAAATTTCTACTACAGAGAAGTTTCTCAACTTAATAATTATATTAAAGCTCATTCAGGGTCACTAATGACAAGCGGTATTGGTTTGTTGAAAACTGTTTCACAGTTCTTTGTGACTGCGGTTAGTCACCCGCCAGTTTTTATAGTTGATTTAAAAGATGATCCCACTGCGCAAACCACTTATGGCAATAACGAGGTTTCAGAGAATAGCTACCCAGCAATGCAGCACGAATACCGGGATAAAACGACAAGCTCATTTGAGGATGACTGGATACTCACAACAGAAGAAGATTTTGTTTTACCTGAGGGTGAAAATAAAAAGAAAAACTTAAGCGCACAACTGCAATCTATGCCTAAGGTTGTTGTTAGTGAAGATAGTCGTTTGGC
>CBDAPN010000032.1:930000-1462500 GCA_965198415.1 Endozoicomonas sp. | reverse complement strand
AAGTACCCGGAGGAAAAGAAATCAATTGAGATTCCCCCAGTAGCGGCGAGCGACCGGGGAACAGCCCTTAAGCAATTAATGCGTTAGTGGAACACTCTGGAAAGTGTGGCCATAGCGGGTGACAGCCCCGTACACGAAAACGCATCAATTGTGAAAACGAGTAGGACGGGACACGTGAAATCCTGTTTGAATATGGGGGGACCATCCTCCAAGGCTAAATACTCCTGACTGACCGATAGTGAACCAGTACCGTGAGGGAAAGGCGAAAAGAACCCCGTTGAGGGGAGTGAAACAGAACCTGAAACCGTGTACGTACAAGCAGTGGGAGCCTGATTCGTCAGGTGACTGCGTACCTTTTGTATAATGGGTCAGCGACTTACTTTCAGTGGCAAGGTTAACCGTTTAGGGGAGCCGTAGGGAAACCGAGTCTTAATAGGGCGTGCAGTCGCTGGGAGTAGACCCGAAACCGGGCGATCTATCCATGGGCAGGTTGAAGGTTGAGTAACATCAACTGGAGGACCGAACCGACTATCGTTGAAAAGCTAGCGGATGACCTGTGGATAGGAGTGAAAGGCTAATCAAGCCCGGAGATAGCTGGTTCTCCTCGAAAGCTATTTAGGTAGCGCCTCGTGTCTCACCATCGGGGGTAGAGCACTGTTTGGGCTAGGGGGTCATCCCGACTTACCAACCCCATGCAAACTCCGAATACCGATGAGTGCAATCACGGGAGACACACGGCGGGTGCTAACGTCCGTCGTGGAAAGGGAAACAACCCAGACCGTCAGCTAAGGTCCCCAAGTAACAGTTAAGTGGGAAACGATGTGAGAAGGCCCAGACAGCCAGGAGGTTGGCTTAGAAGCAGCCACCCTTTAAAGAAAGCGTAATAGCTCACTGGTCGAGTCGGCTCGCGCGGAAGATTTAACGGGGCTCAAACTGTTCACCGAAGCTACGGGTGCTTAGCGTTGCTAAGCGCGGTAGAGGAGCGTTCTGTAAGCCGCAGAAGGTGTGCCGGGAGGCATGCTGGAGGTATCAGAAGTGCGAATGCTGACATGAGTAACGATAAGGGAAGTGAGAAGCTTCCCCGCCGGAAGACCAAGGGTTCCTGCGCAACGCTAATCGGCGCAGGGTGAGTCGGCCCCTAAGGTGAGGTCGAAAGACGTAATCGATGGGAAACAGGTCAATATTCCTGTACCCCTGTTGGCTGCGACGGAGTGACGGAGAAGGCTAGGTCAGCGCAGCGATGGTTGTCTGCGTTTAAGGCAGTAGGCCGGGGTTCCAGGCAAATCCGGAACCTCAAGGCCGAGAGCTGATGACGATCCTCCACGGAGGAGAAGTGATTGATGCCCGGCTTCCAGGAAAAACTTCTAAGCTTCAGGCCAACAGGGACCGTACCCCAAACCGACACAGGTGGTCAGGTAGAGAATACCAAGGCGCTTGAGAGAACTCGGGTGAAGGAACTAGGCAAAATGGCACCGTAACTTCGGGAGAAGGTGCGCCGCTGCCGGTGACCGGACTTGCTCCGTGAGCTGGCGGTGGTCGAAGATACCAGGTGGCTGCGACTGTTTATTAAAAACACAGCACTGTGCAAACACGAAAGTGGACGTATACGGTGTGACGCCTGCCCGGTGCCGGAAGGTTAATTGATGGGGTTAGAGGTAACTCGAAGCTCTTGATCGAAGCCCCGGTAAACGGCGGCCGTAACTATAACGGTCCTAAGGTAGCGAAATTCCTTGTCGGGTAAGTTCCGACCTGCACGAATGGCGTAACGATGGCCACGCTGTCTCCACCCGAGACTCAGTGAAATTGAACTCGCTGTTAAGATGCAGCGTATCCGCGGCTAGACGGAAAGACCCCGTGAACCTTTACTACAGCTTCACAGTGGATCTTGATGTTGCTTGTGTAGGATAGGTGGGAGGCTTTGAAACGTGGACGCCAGTCTGCGTGGAGCCAACCTTGAAATACCACCCTGGCAATATTGAGGTTCTAACCCGGGTCCCGGAACGGGATCGGGGACATTGTGTGGTGGGTAGTTTGACTGGGGCGGTCTCCTCCCAAAGAGTAACGGAGGAGCACGAAGGTTGGCTAAGTACGGTCGGACATCGTACGGTTAGTGTAATGGCACAAGCCAGCTTGACTGCGAGAGGTACATCTCGAGCAGGTACGAAAGTAGGTCATAGTGATCCGGTGGTTCTGAATGGAAGGGCCATCGCTCAACGGATAAAAGGTACTCCGGGGATAACAGGCTGATACCGCCCAAGAGTTCACATCGACGGCGGTGTTTGGCACCTCGATGTCGGCTCATCACATCCTGGGGCTGAAGCCGGTCCCAAGGGTATGGCTGTTCGCCATTTAAAGTGGTACGCGAGCTGGGTTTAGAACGTCGTGAGACAGTTCGGTCCCTATCTGCCGTGGACGTTGGAAGTTTGAGAAGAGCTGCTCCTAGTACGAGAGGACCGGAGTGGACGGACCACTGGTGTTCGGGTTGTGTCGCCAGACGCATTGCCCGGTAGCTATGTTCGGACGGGATAACCGCTGAAAGCATCTAAGCGGGAAGCCCCCTTCAAGATAAGACTTCCCTGGAGAGTAGATCTCCCTGAAGAGCCGTTAAAGACGATGACGTTGATAGGTTGGGTGTGTAAGTGCTGTGAGGCATTGAGCTAACCAATACTAATGACTCGTGCGGCTTGACCATATAACGCCAAAGCGATTTGAGAGCGCTTAAAAACGAGAGCGAGTTGGCAAAGAAACAGTCAACAGCAGACGGCATACACAAAGAGTGTACAGCAAGAAAACAGCTTAAAACGGATTCCGGCTACTGTTGGGAAGTAATTCCTGACATTAGCAACCAGTTAAGCCTGGCGACCATAGAAAGTTAGAACCACCTGAACCCATCCCGAACTCAGTAGTGAAATGACTTATCGCCGATGGTAGTGTGGGGTCTCCCCATGCGAGAGTAGGACATCGCCAGGCACCTATTAAAGAAAACCCCCGAAAGAGCAATCTTTCGGGGGTTTTTCTGTTTTATTAATGCGTCTTTTTTTAGCAGTCGTCTGAAAAGTCTGTATGTAGTGAGAGCCATTAAAAATCGAGGATAAAAACTCACTTTTGAGAGGCGAGTGGCTGTTGAGGTTTTCACATCGGCAGCCAAATAATGTTTGAGAATGGGCTGAATCTTCAACCAGTGCTCGTCACTGAGGCATAGCAACTGCAATGCAATACGAATCTGTAAGCCTTTCTCAAGCCTACGAAGAAAACCTCAACAGTCCTAAATCGAAGTCTATTCTGATAGCTTTATAAACGCCCAATGACGCATAGTTAAAGTATACCCATAGCTGACAGCTCAGTTGTTACCAGAGTTTCTGGCTTAGAGTAGCTTTCCGATCCACTGCGCTTCAGACCAAAACCACTTTCCTTCGCATAAATGGCAAACCGAGTGTATATAGCTCGGCAAGATAGCTTTGTACTTTTAACCACAAGGTATTATGTCTTCCATAGGGAAAAAGGGTTGAATAAAAATAATACGACAATTATATTACATGTAACGCATGTTACATGTAATTATATATACAAGCAGTTGCTGAGAGATTACCCATGACAAAGCGGAAAAACGCTGCTCACTATCAGCGGAAGTTTCGCTCTAGGATGAGAGATCAGGGGCTGGTAAAAAAAGAGCTCTGGATACTTCCTGAAAATGCCGATCAGCTTCGTGTTATTGAACAAGAGTTGCGAAAAAAGAACATTTATCAACCAATAGGAACCAGCAAAATGGCAGAGTCAAACAGTGTTTGGACTATTCAAAGTCTCTATGAGGCGCTATCCACCCACCCGCTGTGCAGTAGTGGAAAAGTCTTGTTGAATCTGGTGGATGGAATGGAGCCATGTCTTGAACTCAGTATGACTGAGTTTGGTGATTTACCAATTTATCTTACCGTTGCTGGCGAGCAGATTATTGCTGATGTCGTTCTATGGCCGCTGTCTGCGGTAAAAAATCCTGCAGCCCTGAATGATGAAGTGTTGCGAACTCACAAGTTATTTCCACTTTCAACCATCAGTCTTGATCGTTTTCCTGATGGTGATGAGTATTACACTATTTTTGGCGCTTTGAGCTCCCTTTCTTCATTATCAAACGTTGTCCAAGAAATTGAAACATTGGCAGCCAATGCAATTAAAGCAACGGAAGCTTATGGAAGTCACCTGACGTCTTGATGGCATAAGTAACTAAAAATTGATAAAGGTAAAATGAAATGAGTATCTGGAAAAAAGTGATGACTGCTCTTAAAGGGGCTGCTAATGAAGTGGGTGAAGAGATTGCGGACAGCAATGCCCTCAGGATTCTCGATCAGGAAATCCGTGAAGCCAGCAGTCAGCTACAACAGTCCAAAACGCAGCTGGCCGGGATTATGGCCAAGCAAAAGCTGTCCACGAAAAAATGTAATGAGCTCAAAGAAAAAGTTGCAGAATATGAAGGCTATGCAATGAAAGCCCTTGAGCAAGGCGACGAAGCATTGGCGACAGAAGTCGCGGGTAAAATTGCTGAGTACGAGGGGCAACTTAACTCTGAAAAAGAGATGGAAGCAAGTTTTTCCAGTAGTGTTAGCAGTCTGAAAAAGGCCATTGCGGACGCAGAATCAAACCTTCGTCGTTTAAAGCAGCAAGTAGATACAGTTAAGGCGACAGAGTCCGTGCAAAAAGCACAGGCGGCTTGTGCAGCTAAGCACAGTGGCGTTAATTCTAAAATGGCAACGGCCACAGATTCATTAGAACGAATCAAGCAACGCCAAGCCGAGAGAGCTGCACAGATGGAGGCAGCCAGTGAGCTTACTGGCGATACGGCAGAGACTGATTTGCAAAGTAAACTTAAAGCAGCAGGCATCACGAAAAGTGACTCTGATGCTGCCAGTGTATTAGAGAGACTGAAGTCGCGTTAAAAGGTTTATGCAATAATTATTCGTCGTAGCTTTTACCCTGCAACATTGTAGGGTAAATTCGCAGCATTTTTTGGTGTAAGTCGTTTCTTTTGTTCCGTTTTAAGGTGGTTTTTATGGTGTTTGACTGGTTCAAAAGTAAGAAGAAAGAGGAGAGTCACACGGCTTCCTTGCCTTCGCCACTGAATCTACGTTTAGGCTGCGCGGTTGAATTAGACACGTTACCTCTGCAGATT
Source organism: Endozoicomonas sp. (assembly GCA_965198415.1). Classification (GTDB taxonomy): domain Bacteria; phylum Pseudomonadota; class Gammaproteobacteria; order Pseudomonadales; family Endozoicomonadaceae; genus Endozoicomonas. The sequence goes on along the minus strand of CBDAPN010000032.1, from coordinate 1,457,339 downwards.
TTGCGCAACAATCTGAATCTTGAACTGCCTGAAGGGATACAAACGGTTGAAGCGGTTGGGTTTGTTGATTTGGGAGCAGGATCTTCTCTGTGCCGCTTTTATACGTCAGAGGACGGCTTTATCCAGGTTACAACCCAAGGTGGCTATGAGCCGCAGCATGTTGATGACATAAAATTTTTTGTGTTTGCCCAATCCCATAATATTGCTAGTCAGAGTGGTGTCAGCCTCTGGGTTAGTGATACAGGTCTGATTGGCAATAAAAATTTTGAGTTGTACGACACAGATTATCAGCGGGTTTGGGATAATGCGCTCCCCGGTCGAATTGAGCCTGTCAGTTTTACTGAGACGGTTCACAACCGTGATGAGTCAATAGAAACGTATGATGTTGACCATTTAGCAATGCTTTACCAGCGTGGACTTGAGAGTAGTGAGCGCTACGAATACCTTCTGGCATCACTTGAGTTTAGCGGTGAAGATGAAGCAACCGCTGTCGTAAGTTTAGGGTTTGATCTGGATAGTTCATCCATGAATATCACTTAGTGATGAAACCAGATAGCCCCAAAAAATGACGAAATCTTAATTCCAACAGCCACCTCAGTTAGTCTTATTAACCCGTGTTAATAATATTAAGGACGCAACAGTATGATTGTAATTGCTGATTACCTGGCAGGTTTGCCTCTTTTTTTGGCCTACTTTGTTTTATCACTGGTGCTCACTATAGCTTATGTTTTGGTCTATTCCTGGTGTACCCCCCACGAAGAATTAAAACTGATTAAGGCTAATGTTCCCGCTGCTTCCATCGCTTTTGCTGGAAGTCTAATCGGTTTTGTTTTGCCTTTGGCCAGTGTCATTGAGCACTCAATTAATTTGATGGATATGTTGCTTTGGGGTGCTGTGGCGCTTGTGGTTCAGTTGGCAACTTTTTTTGGTTTACGACTCTTTGTTCCGAAAATTTCAGAGCGCATTACTAATAATGAATTGGCTTCCGGTATTTGGCTTGGCGGTATCTCTGTTGCTGCCGGCCTTTTGAATGCTGCCTGCTTGACTTATTAAGATCGGAGCAAAGATGAAGCGTTCAAAAAAGTTACAGCTTGTTATTTTAGGGTCTGCACCACTGGCGATAACTGGTTGTGGAGATGGATCAAGAGAAGCTTTGGTCTACAAAGATATTGCCAGCTGTATAGATGGTGGTGTTGTTTCAGATTCGGTGTGTCGTTATGAGTACAACAAGGCTTGGCAAAATCATTTAATGATGGCGCCAAGGTATGCCAGTGCTTCTGATTGCCAGCAAGATTTCGAGTCAACCTGCGAGCATTTAGCCTCCGGTGAGTATATTCCGACCATGGAAGGGTTTATGTTGGCGGCTGAAAAGGGTTCTGGTAGAAGCTCTTTTACTGTTATTCCTCTGTATATGGGCAGCGGCGGCTATTATCGTACGGGTAATTATGACAAAGTGGCCGGTGGCTATAAACAGGGTAAGGTGACTGTTAAGGAAAAAACAACAGCAAAACCATCCCTGAGAAGTAGCACGATGAAGAGAGGCGGATTCGGTAGTCGTTCCGCTGCCAGAAGCTGGGGCGGGTAATGCAACGGATAAAATCTGCGACAAGGAAAAACTGGACGACACTAGCCGAGTCTCTCGGATTCAAATTTCACACCATCGGCGGAGAGTCCTATTGGGACGAGTCAGCTTATTATCAGTTTACTCTGGAGCAGATAGAGCAAGATATTGAAGCGCCAACCAACGAAATTCATGAAATGTGCCTGCACTTGGTGAACAAGGTAGTTCACTCAGAACGGCTGTTGAGTCGTTTGGGTGTTCCGGAATATTTTTGGGATTACATTCGTCAGTCCTGGCTACGCAGAGACAGTCATCTATATGGAAGAATGGACTTTGCCTACAATGGCAAATCCGCCGCCAAATTTTACGAATACAATGCGGATACCCCAACTTCACTTTATGAGTCTGCTTTTTTTCAGTGGCTCTGGCTGGAGCAGATGGTGGGTGAGCAAAGATTACCGGTGGAGGCTGACCAATTTAATATAATTCAGGAAATGCTGATCGAAGCATTGGTGTTGTTGAAGAAGCAGGTAATGGGTGCAGAGCCGTTGTATTTTTCCTGCTGCAAAGATTCTGAAGAAGATTACGGTACGGTGGAGTATTTTCGTGACTGTGCAACTCAGGCAGGTTTAACGACACAGTTCATGTATATCGAAGATATCGGCATAAGTGGCGAGGGGGCTTTTACCGACCTCGACGACAGAACGCTTCCCGGCATATTTAAACTCTACCCATGGGAGTTTATGTTTGAGGAAGCCTTTGGTGCTTATTTGCCGGGAAGTGAGACACTTTTTTTTGAGCCCCCTTGGAAGGCAATACTTTCTAACAAAGGAATACTACCGTTACTTTGGCAAGAGTTTACCGGGCACCCCAATTTGTTACCCAGTTACTTTGAGGATGAGGCAGGGGCAGATTTAGGCAGTTCTTACGTTAAAAAACCGCTGTTTTCCCGAGAGGGAGCGAATGTTTCAGTAATGCAAAATGGTAAGGCGGTGGTTTCGGTGAATGGACCTTACACAGACGGTGGGTTTGTTTTGCAAAAGTATCATCCACTGCCGGAGTTTTCTGGTAACTATGCGTTGATTGGTAGTTGGGTGATTGCTGATAGGTCGGCTGGGATTGGTATTCGGGAAGATAGGTCAGTTGTGACAAAAGATAGCTCCCGATTTATACCCCATGTGATAATTTAAGGTTTAATTTTCGAATTGTTTTTTAATGCCTCGTAACGTTGTGGACTTCCAACGGAGGTATGCATAAAAATAGTTTTAGGGCGGCGCTCATAGCATGGCAGGAGATTGAGAATAAAAACAGGAAAGATGTAGGTTTATTTTTAATATTTGGCCAACCCGTTGCAATCGCAATGAATTGGCCTGGTCAGCCCCATAATTAGTGAAAGTTCACACTATACGGGGCTGTATGGTTTCCAGTAATTGGCTTTACGTAAGCACTTAGAAGTGCAGAGTAGCCGCTAAATATGCATGGCGGCCACTATTGGCTTTCAACTTAATGCCGCTGTTTTGGCTATGGTGAATCTCTCTGTTGTTACTCAGGTATTTTACACCTGCTTCAATGTCGAAATTACCTGCCTGAAAGAGACCACCCGCCTGAGCGCCGTATGCTACTCCCCATTTTTTCTTGAAGTCGCTAGCTTTGGCACTTGTGGCACCGAGGGTTAGGCCGGCAAATGGACGTACCGGCCACTGCGGCATAAACAACCAGTCAGCAGAGAACAAAACGTTTAGTTGTTTCATGCCTTTGACGCCTTCATCACCCGGTTTATTTCCTTTGATGTCCTTGAGAGAGGTTTGGCCCAATGTTAAGTACCCTCTTGCGTCGCCATCCCAAGAGCTGCCAACGCGAACGCCGAAGGACTTAGTTTTGTTCTTTTTTTCTTTGAGGACAGTTTTGTTGCCGCCTTCAACCTTGACTTCAGTGCGAGCAATACCTCCTTCAAGGCCGACGAAAAAGCTGTCTCCAGCCCAGTCCTCTTCCCAGCCAGAGGCAACGGCGAGAGATGCTGCTGTAGATATGGCAAGAGCAGAAACAAGTGAAGTTATTTTGTTCATGAAAGCTACCAATTAAATACTTAAAAATTGACTTGCTGTAATTAGCTGAAGTTACTCTGGTGGCTCAGCGCAGACGCTCATTGAAAGCGTTGTTTCAATAGTTGCTGCAAGATATATAGATCATAATCTCTTTGTGCGCCAAGTATTTTCAATGCTATTTCGCTGTACTAAGGGCTTGTCTTGAAATAACTTCTGTAGATCAGGTGATCCGTTGGCGCCAAACCTCATAGAACAATACCCTTCGACTTCACTTAGGGTTAACGGAAGTGGGGCGTTGTGAAAAAGGTATTTCACAAGAACTTGTTGCCGTTGGGTTGTTGGTGGGTAAGATGCAGAAAAAGGTTTTAGGTGACTAGATTCGGCTGGGTTTCTTATCGGCGGTTTAACTTATATAAGCATATGTAATCGGTTTTTCAATATGCCGGAATCCAGCTATAGCAGAGCTGCCTTGTTTAATAGTGCTTTCAGGTTAGGGAAAGCCACTAAAACGTGGCTTTTGTAAAAGGTTCGGTTATAACCTGACTATTTCATATGCTTGTCCGCTTCTTTAAAGAAGACGATCATGTTGCTCCAGGGCGTGTGTTTTTTCAGAATGCGCTTACAGCGCATAACGGTTTTAAAATGCGGGGTTTTCTTCTTTAGCTCAACCCAGTCATCAATGCTGTTGCTTTTCATGAGTCTACTCAGAATCTGCTGGTGAAGGCGGTATAGGGTCATCGCTTTCTGATGAGGATGCAGCAAAACGTTACTGCTTCATCAGATTAACTTATGCCTGTTCACCCCTCGCCTTACACATTGCGTAGTATCAATCACACAGGCAAGTAAGTTATACGAAGCATACAGTGACAGTTACAGATATTTCTGACCATTAGTCGGTTTGGGTGAGTGTATGGGGTTGTCAGGAGCTTCGCTGCGATCGGCTTGGCGTGCTGGAAAAGAGTTTAGGCTGTTTGACCGGTGTCAGGGCTGCGCTGTAAATAAACGACTGAGGCTGTTTTTGTAGCTCACAGCCAGAGAACTTGAAAGGCAGTTGGCCACTACCACTGAAATTGAAAATATACCAACCGTCGAAAAACGGCTACTTTATTTCAAAGTTGATCTGGCTCTTGGCCAGGAGTTTGTGTGAACCTGTGTATTGAAGCGATCTCTGCTAGAAGATGGGTTGATGGTGGTCTGTAGCCCTGACAATTAGCGCACTAGCGGCAAGGGTGTTCCATCTCCATCGTTAACCGGTTGTTGGTAGGATTGCGTTAAATTGACTTTTGGCTGAAAGTCTGGTGGCGTCTATTGAAAGACAGGGGCTTAATCTGAAATGATGCATTTATCTTTGAGCCTGCAAAAAGAAATACAGGAGTATGGTCTTTAATCAACTGTGTGGCTTTGAAGCTCAGATTGAACTTGATTGTTTTTTAAACGACGTCTTTTGTCTACAAAAATGAGGCTCAAGTAGCTCTGCGACCATCATCCGTATGCGAGATGTCAAGGCTGCCTAAGGGGGAAGTAACCATTCATGCAAGGCAAAAGATGAAATATTTACTGATGGGCACAGTTTCGGTTGAATGTAGGTATTATTCCCCATATACTGCGGGCGCTGAGTGGTCAGATGTTAATTAATAGCAGATTATGACACGCCCCAACGAAAAATTTCGTGGCGTGTACGTAATAATCTTTTGCTCCCCCGTTATGGGTTTTAAGGAAAAGATGACAATAGATGTGAAAAGAAGCAGTTAACGGAAGTATGGCAAAAGCGTTAAAGCACCAGGTAGCAATGCAAAGTGATGACTGGCCAATGTTTTTCAAGCGTAGAGCGGTTAATACAAAGCGTCACCAGCGGATGCACTTACCACCTATGCATCGAGTAGTTGTTGCTCAACTGGCTCTTTCTGTTGTGCTAGCCCTGATAGCTCTTCCTGCCGGAATCACCTATGCGTTGTCATCATTGGCAGGAGGTCTGTGCTGCACTCTGCCTAACGCTTATTTTGTATGGCGAGCATTTCGCTTTAGTGGTGCGCGTTCAGCGAAACTTATAGTCAGCTCCTTTTATCGCGGGGAAGCAGGTAAATTAGTGCTAACAGCTGCTGGCTTTACACTGGTATTTACCCAGATTAAAACGCTTGAACCGCTTGCGCTGTTTGGCGCATTTATTTTAGTTCAGGCAGTAAATTGGTTTGCACCCTTGCTGCTGGTGCGCAGAAAGCTTGGTGTAAACCAGCTTTAGCATAAGTAACCGCTTGCAACGGTTTTTACTGAAAAGTTTTAAGTGGAGAAACTGTTTAATTGGCTGTTTGAATTTTAAACAAAGCTCAACGCCTTAACAGCTTTCATATAGAAACGTAACGGATGGTTTACAGGATTCGCCATGGCAAATACTGCTACTGAATACATACAGCACCATTTGCAGAATTTGACGTTTGGTCAACTGCCTGCTGGTTATGCGCGAGTTGATGCTTACGGGCATCCTCAAGGTGTGTTGACAGAACCGACTTGGACGTTCGCAATCACACCTGCTGAAGCAAAAGAAATGGGCTTTTGGGCTATTCATGTAGACAGTATGCTTTGGTCTGTATGCCTCGGACTCGTATTTGTTTTACTTTTTCGCTCTGTTGCCAAAAACGCTACAGCGGGTGTGCCGGGTAAACTGCAAAACCTGATTGAGACCATCGTCGAATTTGTTGATACCAGTGTCCGTGAGTCTTTTCACGGTAAAAACCCGCTTATTGCTCCGCTGGCCCTGACTATCTTCGTATGGATATTTTCCATGAACCTCATGGATCTTATTCCTGTGGATTGGATTCCCGGTTTAGCCACGCTGGCCGGAGTGCCATACATGAAGATCGTGCCATCTACCGACCCGAACATAACCATGTCCATGTCGATCAGTGTCTTTTTTCTGATGATCTTCTTTTGGCTCAAGGTTAAGGGTGTGTCGGGCATGTTCTCTGATCTGGCATTACACCCGTTTTCGAGTAAAAATCCAGTAGCAAAAGTCATTCTGATTCCCATAAACCTGCTTTTGGAAACAGTATCTCTGTTGGCCAAACCTGTTTCGCTAGGTTTACGATTGTTCGGCAATATGTATGCCGGTGAACTGATATTTATCCTCATTGCCTTAATTGGCTGGACTCAGCTGCCATTGCACTTTGCTTGGGCTGTTCTGCATATTCTGGTAATTACCCTTCAGGCATACATCTTTATGATACTGACCATTGTTTATATGAGCAGTGTCCATGAAGAACACTGAGGGAAGGGTAGCGGGCAGCATATGTGTTTAAAAACCACTATGTTGTCCTGTGGATAAATTAACTTTAACTAACCACTAAATCTCACAACATACGACCTGTAGAGTCGGGAGGAAATATGGAACTGGTAGTTGGTCTTACAGTAATCAGTGTCGCCATCATGCTCGGTGTCGCAGCGCTGGCAACGGGTATTGGCTTTGCACTGTTGGGTGGTAAGTTTTTGGAAGGGGTTGCCCGTCAGCCAGAAACTGCACCTATGCTGCAAACCAAAATGTTCATCGTTGCGGGTCTGCTGGATGCGATCCCCATGATTGCCGTAGGTATTGCTCTGTTCTTCACCTTTGCTAACCCATTCGTTGGGCTGCTGTAAGCAAAGACGTTAATGCCCGACCAAGTGCCTTGATGAGAAGCAAACACTGCGGGCTGATATCCGGATAATTTAGAGTTGCTGCGTAGCGTCAAATACGTTTAAACCCGCAATGATTGGGTTGACGAATCCAGACTACGACGTAGCAACAGCAAAAATTACGGGTAAAAAAACTAAAAGTATGAGTCCGCAGGCTTGAAAGGCCAGGCTCTGAAAAGAGCCGAAGACATTAACTGAAAGAGGTGTTGGCGTGAATTTAAATGCAACCCTGATCGGCCAATCCATCGCTTTTATGTTCTTTGTGTGGTTCTGCATGAAATTTGTGTGGCCACCACTGACCAAAGCGCTGAGTGACCGGCAGAAAAAAATAGCCGACGGTCTGGCAGCCGCTGATAAAGCCGAAAAAGACCTGGTTCAGGCCCACGACAAAGTTGCTGAACTGCTTAAAAATGCCAGAGCTGAAGCTCAGGGCATCATTGAACTGGCCAACAAGCGTGCAAGTCAGATTGTTGATGAAGCTAAAGACAAGGCGCGTACTGAAGGCGATCAACTGAAAGCGGCGGCCTCCGCAGAAATTGAGCAGGAAGCTAACCGTGCTCGTGAAGCGCTTCGTGCACAAGTTGCAGCACTTGCAGTCGCCGGTGCTGAGCGCATCCTCGGTGAAAATCTGGACGAAGCGGCGAACAGTAAGCTGGTTAATGACCTGGCAGCTGAACTTTAGGAGGGCACAAAACCATGGAATTAACCACCTGTGCCCGTCCTTACGCCAAAGCGGCCTTTGAATATGCTCGTGAGGCAGCATGTCTGAGTGAATGGTCTGACATGCTCTCACTGTGTGCCAGCGTAACCGCATACGAAAAAATAGTGGCGTTACTGGGTAATCCGGAACTGAGCGGTGCACAGCAGGCGGATGCCATTATCGGAGTTTGCCAGGGGGATCTGGGCAAGCCATTTGAAAACTATTTACGGGTTCTATCAGAAAACCGTCGTTTGGAGCTGCTGCCAGAAATTGCAGCTCTCTATGCTCAGTTGCGTGCTGAAGAAGAACATTCTCAGCATGTGCAGGTGATTTCGGCGTATCCATTAAGCCAGACACAGCAAGATAAACTGGCAGAAAAAATGGCAGCCCGCTTAGGGCGTTCTGTGGACCTGATAACAGAAATTGACAGCAGCATTTTAGGTGGCGTTATCGTCAAAGCCGGGGACCTGGTAATAGACGGCAGTCTCCGTGCCCGGCTCAGCAAACTGGCCGATGCGATGATTTCCTGAGAATAAATTTGCGGTGTTTTTTGCGATTAGAGCGGGCAGGTAAGCTATGCAGCAACTGAATCCTTCCGAAATCAGTGACATTATCAAGAGCCGAATTGAACGGCTCGACGTGTCCAGTGAGGCCCATAATGAGGGCACGATTGTCAGTGTAACTGACGGTATTGTACGTATTCATGGTTTGGCGGATGCCATGTATGGGGAGATGATTAAATTCCCCGGTAATGTTTACGGAATGGCACTCAACCTTGAGCGTGACTCAGTGGGTGCTGTGGTATTGGGCGACTACGGTGACCTGGCCGAAGGCCAGACCGTGCAGTGTACCGGACGAATTCTTGAAGTACCGGTAGGCGAAGAGCTGCTCGGGCGGGTAGTGGACGCACTGGGCAACCCGATTGACGGCAAAGGGTCGCTCAAAACCAGCGAAACCTCGCCTTTAGAAAAAGTAGCACCCGGGGTAATTGCTCGTCAGTCCGTTGATGAGCCGGTACAAACCGGATACAAAGCAGTTGACTCCATGGTGCCTATTGGCCGTGGTCAGCGTGAGTTGGTCATCGGTGACCGCCAGACCGGTAAAACCGCTTTGGCTATTGACGCCATTATCAACCAGAAAGGCACAGGCGTTAAATGCGTTTACGTTGCGGTTGGTCAAAAGCAGTCTACTATCGCCAACGTGGTACGTAAGCTTGAAGAACATGGCGCTATGGAGCACACCATCGTTGTGGCCGCTGGCGCAGCCGACCCGGCCGCCATGCAGTTTCTGGCACCTTTCGCCGGTTGCTCCATGGGTGAGTACTTTCGTGACCGCGGCGAAGACGCCTTGATCGTTTACGACGACCTGACCAAGCAGGCTTGGGCTTATCGCCAAATATCCCTGCTGCTTCGTCGTCCTCCCGGTCGTGAAGCGTACCCGGGTGACGTATTCTATCTGCACTCTCGCTTGTTGGAGCGTGCGGCACGAGTCAATGCAGATTATGTCGAAAAATTCACCAATGGTGAGGTAAAAGGTAAAACTGGCTCATTGACTGCACTGCCAATCATTGAGACTCAGGCTGGCGACGTGTCTGCGTTCGTACCCACCAACGTAATTTCCATTACCGATGGTCAGATCTTCTTGGAAACTGACCTCTTCAACGCCGGTATTCGTCCAGCAATGAATGCTGGTGTATCGGTGTCCCGTGTGGGTGGTGCAGCGCAAACCAAGATCATCAAAAAACTTGGTGGTGGTATTCGACTGGCCTTGGCTCAGTATCGTGAGCTGCAGGCGTTTGCCCAGTTCGCCTCCGACCTTGACGAAGCCACCCGCAAACAGCTGGAGCATGGGCAGCGTGTTACTGAGCTGATGAAGCAGAAACAGTACACTCCAATGTCCGTCGCTGAAATGGGTCTGGTAATCTACGCGGCGGAGAAGGGCTTTCTTGAGGATATCGCCCTGAACAAAATCGGTGATTTTGAAGCGGCATTAATCAGCTACGCCAACTCTGAGCACGCTGCATTAATGGCAACCATCAATGAGACCGGCGATTACAATGGCGATATTGAAGCCGGCCTTAAAGATGTTATTGAAAAATTCAAGGCCACCCAGACCTGGTAAACAGTTATCAGTGGGTAGTTGTCAGTGGTCGGTTTGACCGGCCCTGAAAAACTGCCCGGCGGTGAATAACTGACAACTGATCACTGACAACTGGAAACTGATTATGGCAGGCGCAAAAGAGATACGGACGCAAATTTCGTCCATAAAAAGTACGCAGAAAATCACCAGCGCCATGGAAATGGTAGCAGCGAGTAAAATGCGTAAAGCACAGGACCGGATGGAAACCAGCCGTCCCTATGCACAGCGTATGCGTGACGTGGTTGGTCATATTGCTACCGCGAACACCGAATACAAGCACAGCTTCATGGTAGAGCGTGAAGTGAAACGGGTTGGTTTCATTATTGTGTCCACTGACCGGGGGCTCTGCGGCGGCTTGAACATCAACCTGTTCAAAAAAACCGTAGAGCATATGAAGCAGTGGAAAGACCAGGACATCGACATTGATCTCTGCCTGATTGGCAGCAAGGCGGTTTCCTTCTTCCGCAGCATGGGCGGTGGTAACACCGTGGCAGCACTGACTCATATTGGCGACTCCCCCAATATTGCTGACCTCATCGGTGGCGTTAAAGTCATGCTGGACAGCTATAACGAAGGCCGTATTGACCGGCTCTACGTGGTGAACAATCAGTTTGTTAACACCATGACGCAAAGTCCCGAAGTGCAACAGCTATTACCGCTGGTACCAGACGATGATGCATTCCTGAAAAGACCCTGGGATTACCTGTACGAACCAGATGCCAAACAAATTCTGGACGGCCTGTTGGTTCGTTACATTGAAGCTCAGGTTTTTCAGGCAGTGGTTGAAAATAATGCCTGTGAGCAAGCGGCTCGTATGGTGGCCATGAAAAGCGCCACCGACAACGCCGGAGGCCTTATTGATGACCTGCAACTGGTATACAACAAGGCGCGTCAGGCAGCGATTACTCAGGAACTGTCTGAAATTGTCAGCGGCGCTGCGGCCGTGTAGCCGTAAAAAGATAAAGAGTGAGGAAAGACTATGAGTAGCGGTCGTATCGTTCAAATTATCGGCGCCGTCATCGACGTCGAGTTCCCTCGGGACAACGTTCCAAAAGTGTATGACGCATTAAACGTCGACGGTAAAGAGCTGGTGCTGGAAGTACAGCAGCAACTCGGTGATGGTGTGGTTCGTTCCATTGCCATGGGCTCAACCGAAGGGGTATCCCGTGGTTTGGAAGTTGCCAACACCGGCGCACCGATTCAGGTTCCCGTTGGTACCAAAACTCTGGGGCGTATCATGGACGTTCTGGGTAACCCGATTGATGAAAAAGGCCCTATTGGTGAAGAGGAGCGTGCCGCCATTCACCGCAAAGCGCCAAGCTATGCAGATCAGGCAGCCACAAACGAACTGCTGGAAACCGGCATCAAGGTTATCGACTTAGTTTGCCCCTTTGCTAAAGGTGGTAAGGTCGGCCTGTTCGGTGGTGCGGGTGTGGGTAAAACCGTAAATATGATGGAGCTGATTCGGAATATTGCGATTGAGCACTCCGGTTACTCCGTATTTGCCGGTGTGGGTGAGCGTACCCGTGAAGGTAACGACTTCTACCACGAAATGACCGACTCCAACGTAATCGACAAAGTATCGTTGGTCTATGGCCAGATGAACGAGCCACCCGGAAACCGTCTGCGTGTAGCCCTGACAGGCCTGACCATGGCAGAAAAATTTCGTGATGAAGGTCGTGACGTACTGCTGTTTATTGACAACATCTACCGTTACACCCTAGCGGGAACAGAAGTGTCAGCACTGTTGGGTCGTATGCCTTCTGCGGTAGGTTATCAGCCAACTCTGGCTGAGGAAATGGGTGTACTGCAGGAGCGTATTACCTCCACCAAAACCGGCTCCATTACCTCAATTCAGGCAGTATATGTACCGGCAGACGACTTGACAGACCCATCGCCTGCCACCACTTTCTCTCACCTTGATGCTACCGTGGTACTGAGCCGTGATATCGCTTCCAAGGGTATTTACCCGGCGATCGACCCGCTTGACTCCACTTCCCGACAGCTCGATCCTTTGGTGATCGGTCAGGAGCACTATGATGTGGCCCGTGGCGTACAGACTGTTCTGCAGCGCTACAAAGAGCTGAAAGACATTATCGCCATTTTGGGTATGGATGAACTCTCTGAAGAAGACAAACAGACTGTATCCCGTGCCCGTAAAATTGAACGGTTCCTGTCTCAGCCGTTCTTCGTTGCGGAAGTCTTCACCGGCTCGCCGGGTAAGTATGTTTCATTGAAAGACACCATTCGTGCCTTCAAGGGCATTCTTGAAGGTGAGTTTGATTCGCTGCCAGAGCAGGCCTTCTACATGGTTGGCTCCATTGACGAAGCGGTTGAAAAAGCCAAGTCCATGTAAACCACAGGAGCCGGCTTAATAAACCGTCTGGATTGTTTCAGCGCACGAAGCCCCAGCGGCTTCGTGCCTTTGCGGTTCAGAGGTATTTCAAGCCGGACCTGAATATAGGAGGTAACTCATTATGGCGTTAACCGTCGAATGCGATATCGTCAGTGCGGAACAGGAGATCTTCAAAGGCCAGATAGCGATGTTGATAGCTACCGGCACCCTTGGTGATTTGGGCATTACACCCAACCACACGCCACTGCTGACTGAGCTGAAACCGGGCCCGATTCGACTGGTGACTGACAGTGGCGAAGAGGAAGTCTTCTACGTCTCCGGCGGCTTTTTGGAAGTGCAACCCAACCAGATTAAAATTCTGGCCGATACAGCACTGCGAGCCGACGATATGAGCGAAGCCGCCGCCGAAGAAGCCAAACTCCAGGCAGAAAAGGCTTTGGAAAACCAAAGTGGTGAATTTGACTACTCAAAAGCGGCTACTCAACTGGCCGAAGCGGCAGCACAATTAAGAACGGTTCAAGCCTTACGTAAAAAAATGGGTAAATGAACATACCCATAAACTCTGATAAAAAGCCTTGCACTAGCAAGGCTTTTTGATCACTGCTTGATATTATCTTTACTATCAAGAAGCTCAATTTGTTGCTGCATATTATCGTTCAGCATCGACTTAAACTGCTCGGACAGCCACTTTTCCAGTTCCTCCCGGTCTTTCCCCAAGTCATCACTGATCATTGCAGACTCGTGGGAGCTGTAACGCGCAGCGGAGTAGCGAAACGCCGTACCAATTTTCCATAGCTCTTTTTTATCTTTCTGGCTCATATTATTGGCCAGAGCAATAAACTTATTGGCAAGATCAAAGATTTCTTCCTGCGTTTTTTTATCCTGCTCAGGTGTGGTCTGGTTATCACTCATAGGTAACATCAACTCTATATCAGTCATTAAGGTTAATACTCATCGCCCGTTAGTGTGAGAAATGAATACGCTTATGGCTTAGATAATGGCTTGCTCAAATAGTTCCATGCCATCAAGACGTTAGGTAGGATAATCATCGGGGCTGTGCGACCACAACCAGTTCACGGGTATTTATGCCCTTTGGGGGTGCAATAGGGCGGGGAGTGTCAGCAGAGGTCTGCGGAAGCAACTCCGGCAGATTGTATTTTAGCTCCTTAGTGCTATATGTTGTTTTGAAAACAGACATAAGAATAAGCGTAAATCCTGATCTGGTGGCAACTTTGCAGTTTCGTTATAGTGCAACCTTTTGCAAAATAGAAACCAAATAATGCCACTAACTAAGCCGCTGCAACCGAACTACGATGCCGTCATTATCGGAGCGGGCGCTTCTGGATTAATGTGCGCCCTGACGGCGGGAGAGCGCGGGCGCAAAGTGCTAGTGATTGACCATGCCAACAAAATTGGTAAAAAAATTCTTATTTCCGGCGGTGGGCGCTGTAACTACACCAACATGTATGCAGAGCCAGAAAATTATCTCTCAGAAAACCCTCACTTTTGTAAGTCGGCGTTGGCTCGCTACACTCAGTGGGACTTTCAGGCTTTGGTAGATAAACACCACATCCCTTGGCATGAAAAAACCTTAGGTCAGTTGTTCTGTAACGAACGCTCCAGCGACATTGTGAATATGCTGGTTGAAGAGTGTCGCCAGTCAGACGTCACAATTCGTCTAAAAACCAAACTAAATAATGTAAATACCCTGCAAGGTGCATCCGGTTTTTTACTCAATACAACATTGGGCGACATTCGTTGTACGTCGTTAATCATCGCAACGGGAGGCTTATCATTCCCAACCATGGGGGCAACGGGTTTGGGTTATGAGTTGGCAGAACAGTTCGGGCACCCGCTCAACGAAAGGTTACCTGGCCTAGTACCTTTCACTATGAGCAAACAGTGGCTAATGCATTTTATTGAGCTTTCCGGCGTCAGTGCAGAAGTGATTGTCAGCTGCAATGGCCAAAGTTTCAGAGAGAACGTACTGTTTACCCACAAAGGGCTAAGTGGCCCTGCCATTTTGCAAGTTTCGTCTTACTGGCGTCCTGGCAATACGGTAACTATCAATTGGTTGCCGGGCTTGGATATCATGGGCTGGTTGGCGAACCTAGGTAAAACAAAGCCAAAAACGGAGATACGTTCAGTTCTGGCAGAAAAGCTAACCCGCCGACTTGCAACAGCGCTTTGTACTTACGGTGAACTCAAGCAGTTAAGCGACAATGGATGTAAGACAATTAACCAACTATCAGCTGCAGAACAGCAACAACTCGCTGAAACGCTGCAATCATGGAGTTTTATGCCCGCTGGCACCGAAGGTTATAAAAAAGCAGAAGTCACTCTTGGAGGCGTTGCCACTCACAACATCTCCTCTAAAACTTTTGAAAGTCAAAATCAAAGGGGGCTCTATTTCATTGGCGAGGTGTTAGACGTCACTGGTCATCTTGGAGGCTTTAACTTCCAGTGGGCTTGGGCGTCAGGGTATTGTGCTGGTTTGTATGTTTAATTGTTGTGCTGGGGTGTGCAGGGGGAATAAACACTGCACACTAATCTACCTCCGTAAAGCCGTGCCCGTTCGAGGCGCAGGTACTGTTCTAAGAGGGTGATTTGCTTTTTCTGCTCTTTAATGATCTGGGGTTTCTTATGAATAATGTCGTCTTTTTCAAGAAGTGCATTGTCGTTTGTATGGATAGCCTCAAGTAAGGTCTCCATATCATGGACAACTTCAGCCTTGGGTAACTTTCAGGTCAGGTCTGAACTTCTACACTTCAAACAAGCACTCGTGGTGCTTGTCCTTGACTGCTGACCATTCTGAAATACAGTCAAAAATATTTCTGATCATGTAAAGTCCGAAAACTCAACAATCCGCTTTGCCTTAGCTGAAACTAAAGAGTTTGTTAGTTTTTCAAGTAATATCCCCCCCTCTCTCCAATAATGCCAATATAGAGGAATCATTATACTGGGCTGATCCGGAAATAAATCTACCAGCTGGTTATGCGGGTATTTCATTACTTGCAACTCTGGCACTACGCCATAACCAATTCCCTCTGCCAAAATATTGATTAAACCTTCACTGGAAGGGCACGTAAAAAAATCAGGAAAACTGTTAATACCCATAGCAATCAGGGCATCAGTATGAATTTCGTCCTTATGACCAAATGATACAGCTGGCGCCTTTACCAATGAGCTCTCAGTGACTCCTGCTGAAAAATGTTTTGAGTAAAAAAAATGTGAGCAATAGAACCGATATCGCATGCTTCCGACATAGTGGCATCGAGAACCACTCAACGCTGTATCTGAACTACATAAACACCCGACAACCAAACCTTCAGACAAGTGCTTCAAGCCTTCACTTTGGTCATCAATCACTACATCAAGGGTCAAATTCTCATTCTGCAGAAAAGTTGCCAAAACCTGAAACCACCACGTCGCTATAGAGTCAGCATTAACAGCTATTTTCATGGATGGGTTTAAATCATCAGCAGAATATATTTCACTCAGATCAGTTTCAAGCAACCTCACGCGACTAAGGTGATTTGCTAACTGTACTCCTGCTTTAGTGAGCTCAACTGGTCTGCCGCGTCTGACAAGTAATCTCCCCACCCTTTGTTCAAGCGTAGAAATCCTTTGAGATATAGCTGACTGGGTTATTCCCAAGCATTGCGCTGCTCGTTCAAAGCTAGCAAATTCTCCAACCCTCTCAAGGGCTTCTAACAACCGATAATCAAACATTAGTATGCCTAATGGTGAATTAGGATTTTTAACTATATCTTAACAGCTTATAGCGATACCATAAACGTGTATCGACGTGTATATGGATGTAGAAATGACTAAAACACTGAAAACGCCCATTCAATTGGTTTCCGACAGGGATCTGATGGCCTTGTGTGATTCAGAATATTTGCGGGTTTTTGCTGAGGCGCCTTGGGATGAATACTTGCTCAGACAATCTCATATTGAATATCTAAAACTACTTAAAATCTCTTATTCTGAGCGTATACAAGGAATAGCGTTAATTAAACCGACTCGGAAAAGATTCATTTCTGAGTTTGAGATAAACATAGAAAATATCCAGCCACGAATAGTGAGAGCCATAACAAAACCTTTTGGTCAGTCTTTAGCTGAGATAGAGAATAATGCAGGCTTTGATTTTCGAAAATTATCAAGAATATTTAGGGAGCTGCCAGAGAAATATTTAACAGAACCACTGTATAGCTTGATACGGCAGGTTACAAAAAAAATACTGTCTGAAATTGAAATGGAGTCATTATGATATTAACAGCTATCAAAGGCGCTTTTCTTTCTGGCAGTATGATTGTTGCGATTGGAAGTCAAAATGCGTTCCTACTGAAGTCAGGACTTAAGAAAAACTATGTATTTACTGTTGCCACCATTTGTTTTCTGGGTGATTTATTGTTGATGAGCCTTGGGGTATTTGGTGTTGGCGCTCTTTTTCACTCCAATCAGTTTGCTCAAGCAGCTATTGCCATACTGGGGGCAGCTTTTCTGATTTGGTATGGTACAACTTCTGCAAAATCAGCGTTTCAGGGAAATAGTGTCATTGATTTATCCTCAAGTAATAATGATAGCGGCCGGTTTGCCATAGTCATTTCCACTCTAGCGATCACCTTCCTGAATCCACATGTGTATTTGGATACTGTCGTTGTTGTTGGTGGTGTTGCTTCAACCCTTTCAACAACAGAAAAACTTTGGTTTTTATCCGGAGCGCTATTGGCATCAATGACCTGGTTTTATGGTCTGGGTTATGCCGCTACAAAACTTGTCCCATATTTTCAAAAAAAGAGCACATGGAGAATTCTGGATTCTATCATTGCCGCCATCATGTTTTACATAGCTTTTGGACTCATCATGTGGGCAAAAGCACTCATTTTTACATAACTTCACTTCTACTAGTGGTGTCTTTCATTACACGTCAGATTAACTCTTAAGGAAGGCCTGAAAATCAATGGAACGAAAAGTTACCCAAAGGAATTTAAGGAAGAAGCGGTTGCATTGGTAACTGAGCAAGGCTACAGCATGCCAGAAACAGCTAAATTATTGGGTATTGCAGTACACATGGAAGGCCAAAATTGAAAAGCAAAATGCTGGATTGTCTTTAAAAGCAGGTGAACGAGACGAGCTTAACAGGCTGCGTAAGGAAGTTAAGAATCTTCGTATGGAGAAAGAAATGTTAAAAAGGCGAGTGCCTTCTTTGCGAAGGAAATGAAATTTCCGTTCATCAAAAAGGAATCGGCGCACTATCCCATTAATCTACTATGCCGCACCATGAAGGTTAGCAGGTCTGCTTATTATGAATGGGTTAAGCGGCCTGCCAAGCTAATAACAGTGCAAGAGCTGAACCTGTGCCGGCGGATAAAGCGCTTGTTTGACCAGAGCAGGCAAAGTTTGGGGAGCCGTGAAATGATGAAAAATCTACGCAAAGAAGGCTTTATTATTGATCGTTACCGTGTTCGTCAGTTGATAAAGTAGCTCAATTTAGTTGTGACGCAACAACTAGCCTATAAGGTTACGACTCAGCGAGTGATCGAGGGTCGCAGTATACCAGCAAGCATTACCGTCAATTGCTGCAAAGCTACCAGCATGCGTGATGTTGGCGCTTGCTCGGATAATGCTGTGGTTGAGCGCTTCTTTGGTAGCCAACAAGCGAAGCGCGTTAGTTTTGTATAAATTAATCGCATAAACTCTCAAATTTTAGTGCCCAGTTTTACTTGTCCAGAACACTGCAACATCAAATAGTTTGGTGAGGGTTGTGTAATTAACGAAAGAATTTTCTACTTTGAATCGTAAGAATTAGCCTAAAGTGTATATGCCAGCATTTTTTGCAGGGGTATACGATGTTTCGGTTATTTTATCAATGGAGGCTGATATTCATCGGCCTATTGTTATTTGCCTATCAATACACTCCCGCAGCCTATAAGGGCAGCCAAGCCTTCAATCACACAAAAGCATTCAATTTGCAGGTAAATACTGCCACCGGTACCCTTAGTTTCAGCTACTCCCTAATTGAAGCGCAGGGGGTGCGGATGCCTTTTAAACTGAATCTGATCTACAGTTTTAATGCCGTTGGCATGTTTGGCCTGCCCACTGGCTGGCAGCTGGATCTGGATCATATTACTCAGCACACCGCTGAGCTCGGTGGTATGCAGTGGCTGATTGATGATTTATGGCATGATGAAACGGGTTTCGCTTCCGGGCTTAAATACTTCAACCAGCACGCCACCCAATTTCGAGATAATGGTCAATCGTCGTCAATTCCTGGCTACTCAGAACTAAGCTACCGCTACGTATCGAAACATAAAGACGGCAGTCGTCAGTTTTTTTCCCATCAGGGGCTTTTACTACTGCAGGTTGATCGTTTTGGTAACCATATTCAGTTCAGTTACGAAGAGCCGGTTGCCAGCCTTGAGTCTGCAAAGCTTTCCAGTATTAAAGACGATTATGGCAACGTTTACCGCTTCAGTTATGAGCCGGGTGTGCTAACAGTTCACTGTCCAGATAACCGTGAGCAGCGGGTCTACTTTAATGGGGGAGGGGTCACCAGAATTGAGAATCCAGTAAAGCAGAGCTACAAGATCAGCTATGCCAATGAGTTCGGCAGAGACCTGATTCGCATGATAGAAACGCCGGAAGGACTGATCACTGAGCTGCTCTACGACAGCATTTTTTACTCTGACGACAGTGGTAAAAAGCAAATGCCGGTGGTAAATAGCCTCAAACAGTTTGACCAGGCTGATTTAAAAAACCACCACGAAACCTATTACAAGTACAATAAAGGTAATAACTACACCGGCTTTCCTATGTATGCCCTATCGAGCCGGGGCGATAGCCTGATGGACAGCAATGACCAGTCTTATAAATACAGCGTGGAAGTAACGCACGTTAATGGAAAACAGCAGCGTCAGCAGGTTTATGAATATAATTATTTGCACCTGCCGGTTGAGGTTCGAACTCTGCGACAGGGTAGGCCTTATCTGAAAACCGTCTACGACTATGCGATCTCACCGTTTAAATACAGCCGCTCAACCAATTACGATAAACCTACCGAGGTGGCTCGTTACGTCTGGGATGGCACTATCTATGTGCCTAGCGACAAAACCGTAGTCACCTATGATCGTTACGGCAACCAACTGAGTGAGACCCGTTCGGCCTATGATCGTGAACACCAACAGTGGAAGGCGCTTGAAGCGATTTTCAGTCGCTATTTCACGGATCATTACAGCTTGCTGGCCGAGTATACCCGCATTGACCTACTCGGGGGACGGGCTATTCGTAAAAGTTATGGTCTTGCCCCGGATGGCAAAAAACACGGTTACGAGCGTCTGGCCTGGAAGCCTCACCTTGCAGACTGGCAGGACTGGCAACAAATAGACTTCACTCATGATGACAAAGGACGACAACGTTCAGCTACCCGCCGGTGGCTAATAAAAAACCAGCCGGGCATCCAGTCGCTGAGTAGCCATACCCGTTACCAGTTTGATCCTGCCACTGCCGAGCTGACCATCACTCAAGTGAGCGACCAGGGGCGAGAACATGCAAGGGTCATGGATACCCGTAATGCCAGACACATTAAAACCATAACCCCTAAAGGCGAAGTCTTCACTTATACCTACGATGCGCTGAACCGTCCACTCACCAGCACTGATCCGGCAGGTTACGTGACCCGCAGTACTTATGAGACATTCAGTGACGACGGGCAGAACTCCACCACTGTGCAAAGCCCTCTGGGTAATACACGACGAAGGATTTACGACGCATCAAGGCGCGCTATTAGCCAACAGGATGTGTATAAAGGGCAGTGGCGCACTTTATCCAGTCAGCTCTACGATGCTTTTGGCAAAGTCAAAAGCAAAACCAATATTCTCGGCCTCACCACAACCTTTGTTTACGATGAGCAGGGCCGACGCACTAAGACCACTGACCCCTGGGGCAATGAACACCGCATTGATTACAATGACCTCGCCATGACCACCACTACCCGGATCAACGGGCGCAAGCACCAGATGGTCAGAAAGGTGCCCTGGGAGCGTAAGCACATTACCAGACACTATCCGGTGACCAACAATCCCCACGACCAGGCCACCGAGTTTGTGGAAAGCACTGTAGTATACGACGCCTATAAAAGAGCGATCAGTACCACTAACGCATTGGCTGACCTACACACCGAAAAAAAACGTGAAATGGTTACTAGCCACCTGCGCTACGATGCCCAAAATAACCTGATCACCTCAGATACTTACACCTGGGATGGCCTACACGGCCACAAAACCCGAGAGTACGACCTGCTAAATAACCTTTATACATGGCACAAAACGCTAAAGTCAGCAGAAAACACCAGTAGCCATTCAGGCTATCGATATCTCTATAACAGTGATGGGTTGTTAACGCAGGTAGAATCCCCACAAACGGTTGGTGGTGATCGTCTTTACCTGAGACACCACTATGACAAAAACGGTCGGGAAATAGAGAAAATCCTGCAAAATGGTCATCGGATTCATTACCGATACGACAACCGGGGTTTTTTGACTGAACAAGACTGGAGCCGAAACCTGAAGCGCTACGCCGTCAGTCGCCAGTACGATGCCGATGGCCGACTGGTAAAGGTAAGCGACAGCGAAGGGCAAGCGATGCACTATCGCTATACGCCAAACGGTCGTCTGCTGGAGATACGTTACCCGGATGATCGTTCGATCAGCTACATGCTGGACGAATACGATCGCACCATTACCCAAACAGATGCCAACCAGACCGAACAGCATTTCGTTTACAAGCCAGAAGACAAAGGCCACTTATCCAGCCTGAAAGTTAACGGCAGTCGTATGGAGTTTTATTACGGCGAAGACGATAACGGATTGCGTGGACAACTGATTAAGAGAACTACCAACGCCGAAGCAACGGGAAAAACCCAAACCCATTTCCGTTATGGTGTCTTCGGGAAAATGGTTGAATCAACCAGCACCAATCCCAAAGTGCAATATACAACCAGCTACAACTACAAACCGCGGGGAGAGCTTTTCAGACAAGTGCAGAAGCTGGCAGAGAAAGGCAAGTTGCCGCAGTTTCATACGACAGAATACCGTTATGATGGCATGCAACGTCTCACCGATGAAGTGCTTACTGATCAAGTTGCGAGTTTTCAAAAGCGCTATCGTTACGATGGCAACGACAATCTGCTGGCTGAAGAGAGCCATAGCAACTGCGGCCCGGGCCAAAGGCTCCAGTATTCGTACAACAAGCTGGATCAGCTGGTAAATGTCAGGATGGGCGAGGCGATAAAACCGGTACTCTATGATGCTAACGGATACCTGACGCAAGACCATAAAGCGACTCAATATGAGTACGATGACGCAGGCTTTCTACTGCAGGTGCAGCCACAAAGAAGGCCAGCTACTCACTACCAATATTGGCCGAACGGTTTGCTGAGCCGTCGCAAAAGTAGCTGTTCTCAAAGCGACTTCTACCCAGACCATCGTCAAAATGTTCAAACGGTCGTTAAAGATGGCCAATGGCGCTCGCTGGTAAGGCAGGGGAGCAGTATTGCAGGCAGACAAACCGATCAGGGGCTGGATCAGTTTTTCAAGATTAATGAGAGTACCGGGTTAGTTCTGCACCAAGGCAAAAGGGAAATAAAAATGGGACTGCATCGTTATGATGCTTACGGCAAATCGCTTCAACGAAACCCAAACAATGATACTGACTTTACTTGGAATCAGGAATTAACAGAGCCTAAATCTGGCCTCACCTATTTACGACACCGGTTCTATTCTCCGGAATTGCGGCAATTTATTACCCGTGACAACGTGCATGTTGATAACCGCTACGCCTATGCCCATGGCGATCCGGTGAATTACATCGACCCGACAGGGCATGACGCTGTGGGTAGATACATAGGTGGTGGTGTCTCAATAGGAATTGGACTGCTTGGGATTTTGCTGGCCATACCTTCCATAGGTTTTTCGGCAACCGCCGGCGTTGGCATCTTCGCAGGTGTCTTTTCTGGAGCGGCTACGACTGGAGGGGCGCTGTTAATTGGTTCACAGTTTGCCCTAAACAAGGGTAACAAAACAGTCGCCACGGCACTTACCTTTCTTAGTGGTGTTGCTGACCTTTTCTTGCTGGGGGATGTTGCGATAGCCATTGCTCCAGAGTTCATAGAAGGGTCCGCTGAGCTAATTTCTCCTGCAATTAAGGTGGCGACTGCAACGGATGAAGAAAGCTCTGCTGCAGGTGAGGAAATTGTGGGTACAACAAATGCCGGAAAACTCAAAAGCATTCATGGTGAAGGAAAATTTGAAGATCTTCTAGCGCCCAGCTTCCAACCCACCATGTCAGCCCTTAAGCATAGCCGTAGTTTTGTAGTCGATGGCTTCGATATAAAAGAAAGGGCATTACTCAAGTCTGAAGAATATGAATCCGTTGATCCTTTTAATACAAGAAACTTTCTTTTCGGATCTGGTCATGTAAATTTAAATATATTATCCGAGCTGACAAACAAGCTATATTATGCAGAAAAGCAGATGCTTTTTCTTCCTAATAGAAGTGGTATGTCCTATGTTGTTAATGGAAGTGAGCTTGAAATAGAAGGTGAATGGCAGTTTCGTAAGTACTCACGGTTTTTTACTGGGTTTGCAAGTGGCTTGAGAGTCAAGGAAGGCGCACCATTCAACTCTACATTCTTGCTACAATATCAGATTTTTAATAACAGTTTTAAATGGTCTTTTCAGTATCCAGCGGATGCTCTAGTTAAATAATTGTTAGGAGCCTATGCAATTTAATATGCTCGCAGCTGTTCAATTGTTGCGGACTACCAGTAAAGTCAAGCGAGCCAAATAGCTTGTCAATAGCCTTCAGTGATTAAGCACTAACCTCAGGGAAGCTCTATTTCGATGGCAAAATTAATAAAAGTCAGGCATTCAAATCACCAGCTGGTATACAATGCGCGTCAGCTTTTAAGTAATAATCTGGCATAATGACGGGAGTTTGTATGGCCCTCGCAATCTTTGATCTGGACAACACCTTGATTGCTGGCGACAGCGATGCTCTTTGGGGTGAGTTTATGGTATCCAATGGCCTTGTGGACTCTGAAGGCTACAGGCAAGCCAATAACGATTTCTATGAGCAATATAAGCAGGGTGTGCTGAATATTGACGAATATCTTGCTTTCAGCCTGAAACCCTTAACCGAGCATACGCTTGAAGCGCTTGCAGATTGGCATAGCCAATTTATGGAGCAACACATTAACCCCATTCTACTGGCAAAAGGCCTGGCTCAGATTGATCAGCACCGACAACAAGGTGATCATATTATGATCATTACGGCTACCAATCGTTTTATTGCTGAACCGATTGCCAGTACCTTTAATGTCGATACATTGCTGGCCATTGATCTTGAGGTTAGTAATAACCGCTATACCGGCAATGTCAGCGGTGTGGTCACCTACCAGCGTGGCAAGGTGGTTCGGCTGCAAAATTGGCTGCAGGCTCACCCTGAGCACACCATGGAAAACAGTTATTTTTACAGCGATTCCAAGAATGACCTGCCATTGCTGGAGCAAGTTGATCACCCGGTTGCCGTAGATCCCGACCCCGATCTGGCGTTGGTTGCCAGTAAAAATAACTGGTCCGTGGTCAGTTTTCGATAGCCACGAAGCTGCCTGCTTTTGGCAAGTCTTCTACCGTTAAAACTCACTCATCTCCAGTGTGAGTTCATTTTTGGAGCTGGTTGGTTCGTCTTCGTCGTGCTTGGCGTCAAGTTTAACCATCAAACGCAAATCATTGGCTGAGTCGGCGTGTCTGAGGGCTTCGTCGTAACTGATCTCTCCACAGTTATAGAGGTCATACAACGCCTGATCGAAGGTTTGCATGCCCACATTGCGGGACTTTTTCATGACCTCTTTCAGTTCGTGAACGGCTCCTTTGCGAATGATGTCTTGCACAATAGGCGTATTGATCAATATCTCAATGGCCGGGCGTCGTCCGGTGCCATTGAGCGTTGGCACCAACTGCTGCGCGACCACCCCTTTAAGGTTGAGCGCAAGTTCCATCCAAATCTGGTGATGCTGCTCAGGTGGAAAGAAGTGCAAAATACGATCCAGTGCCTGATTGGCGTTATTTGCATGCAAGGTAGCCATGCAAAGATGGCCGGTGTCGGCAAAATTGAGGGCGTAGCGCATGGTGTCGGCGCTGCGAATCTCGCCAATCATAATGACATCAGGCGCCTGTCGTAGAGTGTTTTTCAGCGCCACCTCATAAGATTCCGTGTCAATTCCGACTTCCCGTTGAGTGACAATGCATTTCCTGTGCTGGTGAATAAACTCAATCGGATCTTCAATGCTGATGATATGACCCGTAGCTGTGGCATTACGATGCCCAAGCATTGATGCCAGCGTGGTGGATTTACCGGTGCCGGTTGCACCAACCAGAATTACCAGCCCCCGTTTTTGCATAACCAGATCTTTGAGGGTGCTGGGTAACCTTAGGGAATCTATATCGGGAATTTTCTCTTCAATGCGGCGTAAGACCATACCGGCATGGTTACGCTGCTGAAAGGCGCTGACACGAAACCGGCCAATGCCTTCTTTGGCAATGGCGAAATTACACTCTTGCTTTAGCTTAAACTCCAGACGCTGTCTTTCGTCCATGATACTTTCGACCATTGCACTGGTCTCGGATTCCGTCAGCGGTATTCTGGTCACCGGCAACAGTTTGCCGTCAAGCTTCACACTCGGTGGGAAGCCAGCCGTAATAAAAAGGTCTGATGCCTTTTTGACACTGACCAGTTTTAACAGTTTTTCTATATCCATTGATTACCACATTGGCGTTAACGTATTTACTAGCCTTCTGATGCCTGAAAAGTGGCCGCCTTAACAAGCAAAACAGCAAATTTAAAATATGCTCTGATCCTTGGCCTTTTCACGGGCAATATCCCGGGAAATCACGCCCTTTTTCACCAGATCTTGTAGGCACTGATCCAGCGTCTGCATGCCTATGCCGCCACCGGTTTGAATGGCTGAGTACATCTGAGCCACTTTATCTTCCCGGATTAGGTTCCGAATTCCCGGAGTGCCAAGCATAATCTCATGGGCAGCTACACGTCCACCGCCGTTTTTCTTCAGCAGTGTTTGTGAGATCACCGCCTGAAGGGATTCTGAGAGCATGGAACGCACCATGGCTTTTTCTTCTGCCGGAAACACATCCACAATACGGTCAATGGTTTTAGCGGCAGAGGTCGTGTGAAGGGTGCCGAAAACCAGATGGCCTGTTTCGGCGGCGGTCATGGCCAGACGAATAGTTTCGAGATCCCGCATCTCCCCCACCAGAATGATATCGGGGTCTTCACGCAGGGCAGACCTCAGGGCGTTGCTGAAGCTGTGGGTATCCCGGTGTACTTCCCGCTGGTTTACCAGACATTTTTTTGGGGTATGGATAAATTCAATGGGGTCTTCAATGGTCAGAATGTGGTGATACTTATGGTCATTGATGTAATCCAGCATAGCGGCCAGCGTGGTACTTTTACCGGAACCGGTTGGCCCGGTGACCAGCACCAGCCCCCGTGCTTTGTCGGAGATGCTTTTGAAGACGGCTCCCATGCCTAAGTCGTCCATGGTCAACACTTTACTGGGAATGGTCCGAAACACCGCCCCGGCTCCCCGGTTTTGGTTAAAAGCGTTGACACGAAAACGGGCAATGCCCGGTACTTCAAAGGAGAAGTCTGACTCAAGGTGCTCCTCAAACTCCTTGCGCTGGCGGTCATTCATGATGTCGTAAATAAGAGCATGGACTTCTTTTTGATCCATCGCTGGCAGGTTGATACGGCGCACATCGCCGTCAATCCTGATAATGGGCGGCAGACCGGCCGACAAGTGCAGATCCGAAGCGCCCTGTTTAAAACTAAAGGCCAGCAGTTCAGTAATGTCCATTTGTTTCCCCCTAACAGCTTGAAGCAGGTAAAATAGTTATATTATTTGCCCGGTAATGTACATCCTGATGACTTTTAAAAACACGTCACTGATCAATAAATCGTTACAAAACCGCTTAAAACAGGTTTATGAACGAATTCATCAAGCAGAGCAAGCTTGTCATCGTGACGGACAGGTGCAGCTGTTGGCGGTAAGTAAAACCAAACCTGCCGCCATGGTTCGTGAACTTTGGCATCTCGGCCAAAGGCATTTTGGTGAAAACTACCTACAAGAAGCGCTCGGTAAAATCCGGGCGCTTGATGACCTAACGACAATTCACTGGCATTTCATCGGCCCCATTCAATCAAACAAAACCCGCGAGATCAGCAGCCACTTCGATTGGGTGCACAGTGTTGATCGCTTTAAAATCGCTCAGCGGTTAAACGACCAGCGCCCGGAGTCGCTGCCGCCGTTAAATATCTGCCTGCAAGTGAATATCAGCGATGAGGCAACAAAATCCGGCGTATCCCTGCGCGAGCTGGCCACTCTGGTTCAGTCCATCAGTGAGTTACCCCGGTTACAGTTACGTGGTTTGATGGCCATTCCAGCACCAGCCGTCAACCCTGAAAAGCAGCGTGAGCCCTTTCGTTTGTTGGCGAAAACTTTACACTCGCTGAATGATTCGTTGGCGTTGAATCTCGATACACTGTCCATGGGCATGACGGGTGATCTTGAAGCCGCCATTGCCGAAGGCTCAACAATGGTGCGTATCGGGACGGCACTGTTTGGCGCCAGAGAACAAAATCCTGAAAAAACGGGCAATAAGTAATGAACAATTCAACCATCGCTTTTATTGGTGCCGGGAACATGGCCAGCAGCATTATTGGCGGTCTGATCAACAACGGTTGGCCGCAGGATCAACTGCTTGCTACAGCTCGTACACAGGCCAGGCTCGCCGTTGTGCGTGAGACCTTTGGCATACGCACCATGGCCGACAACCATGAGGCCGTGCAGCAGGCGGATATCGTGATGCTCTGCGTGAAGCCGCAGATGATGAAAGCGGTGCTGACGGATTTACGACCATCGCTGCGGCCGGGTACTTTGCTCATCTCGGTAGCCGCCGGTATCACCATGCAAAGCTTGCAGAGCTGGTCGGTAGAACCTCAGCTTAAAAAGAATATCGCCATTGTACGCAGTATGCCCAACACCCCTTCACAGCTGCAGTGCGGCGCTTGTGGCCTGTTTGCCAACAAACAGGTGAGTGCGGCGCAAAAAGCGCAAACCGAGCGCATTTTCACCGCCATTGGTATGGCCAACTGGGTCGAAAAAGAGTCTTTGCTGGATGCCGTAATTGCGGTTTCAGGCAGCGGGCCAGCCTATTATTTTCTATTTATGGAAGTGATGGAGAGAGTAGGCACTGAGCTTGGCTTGGATGCCAAGACCGCACAACAGCTCACTATGCAAACGGCTCTCGGTGCTGCCAGAATGGCGTTGGAAAGCAAGGTAGATACCCAAGAGCTGCGCCGCCGGGTCACCTCTCCTAATGGCACAACTGAGCAAGCGATTAAAGCGTTTCAGGATGGTGGTCTGGCAGAATTGATCGAGAAAGCCATGCACGCCGCCGTGCGTCGGTCGATAGATCTGGCAGAAACGCTCAACGACTGATTTGAGCGCCATAGAATCGGTGTATTGGTTCATCTTTGATGTATTATGGCCATAGACAAGTAACTTAAGCGTCAGGTTCTTCCAACAACCTGAGGCAGCAAATAATGGAAACAAAATGCCTGCACTATCTTCGAGCCTCAGCTTTCTGGTTCAAACCCTTGGGGGTTTGTACATCATGGCGGTGTTGATTCGCTTTCTGCTTCAGCTGGTTCGGGCTGATTTTTACAACCCTATTTCTCAGGCCATTGTGAAAGTTACGGCGCCACTGCTGAACCCTATGCGTAAGGTCATCCCCGGTTATGCCGGGATTGATATGGCTTCGCTGGTATTGGCGCTAATTTTGCAGATAGCGCTGCTTTACGTTCTGTTCATGATTGCTGGTTACGCCCTGGGCGTCATTCCGTTTCATTTGGTTTTATTAACCGCCCTGAAAAAACTGGCTATTGAACTGTTGAATATCTATCTGTTCAGCCTAATTATTATCGCCATCGCCAGCTGGGTTGCACCCGCCAGCCGTAATCCCGGGCTGATGCTGCTTTACCAGCTGACCGAGCCGCTGACTGGCCGGATCAGAAAAGTGATCCCCCCGCTTGGTGGGTTGGACTTTTCCCTGATGGTGCTGGTTATCGTCATTATTACGCTGAAAAATTTTCTCAGCGGCCTAATCTAAAACGCGCCCCCCTATGGGGGCGATGTTAACTGCAGAACCAGCTGTTCGTTAAATAGCCCAAACACCCGTCGATATTAAAGCCAATACTCCACGACATTAAGGATGTTGGCACATCATGGGACAGGCCATTGATCGCACTGATTGTTCACCTGTATTTCACCCACCCGGCGCAGCTATTAAAAATACGATCAATACTATTGGATGCCGGTTGTTTCGGGTGGTGCAAATCCTTGGCTTGCTGGTTCTGAGCTTACCTGCGCTCGCTGAAGAGCTGCTTTTAAGTCGGCCGGTAACCCCGCCATTGATTCAGTCTCTGGAGAGGGTGACCATTAAAAATGGCACGGAGTTGTTAATCCGTGGAAATAATAACTCTGGCAATCCGCAAATTCTGATCTTACGCCTCGATAATGCCGACTCTTCGAGTTACCACACTCGGGTCAATCAGGAATTTACTCTGCCTGAGGGGCCATTTGAGCTGATTGTCCCGCTTTCAGGGATGAAAACATCGGGCAAACAACCGTTTGAACCGCCGATTACCAAAATGTATGTGTTCGCCGCCGACATGTGGACCGACATTGAACTCAACAAAGTACTCATCAGCGCCACTTATGCGCCACCGGAAAACACCTTGGCGCTGGATTTTGGTTCTGCTGATAGTGCTACCTTTCCCGGCTTTGAAGGCATCGACATTGGCAGCGCTTTATTGCAGGGCACTTTGAACGAGCGGGTTCGTACCTCCGGGGATGCTTTGATTCGAGATGGCATCGTCGGTATCAACACCTTCAAAACCCCTTGGCCTAATGGGCGCTGGAAGCTGAGCCTGTGGAGTGGTGATCAGGGTGAATGGGAGTACCTGCCTTACTTTTTGACACGACAAATCAAGGCCAACAATACCACCGTCATTGATGAGTCGTTCACCATTGAGCGCTGGATTAACGAAGTTTACCTCGCCGGTAGCCACAAAGAGGGAGCGATTGATGGCGACCTCTGGAGTCTGGTGGGTGAGCGACGCAGTGGTTTTGTCTCAATGCCGGTAGATGTGACCGACGGTATGCTCACTGTGAATCTGCAAGGTGACGCCTCGGCACGGTTTTTGTCTGCGCTGGTGTTGGAGCCTCTTGAGGGCAGCTTTGCCAGCAAAACGCAACAACAGCGGCGTCAGCGGTTTTTGAACCAATGGCCCGTTGAAGTTACACCGTATCAGCCACCGTTGTCGTTAATGCTGGAAAATATCAGCCAGCAGGTGCAGGACGATGATGGGGCGTTTCTGGCGGCAAGAGGCAGTCGGTTGAATCTGGCCTTTGAGATAGGCAGCCCGGTGGATGACAGCAACCCGATTGTGATTGTCTCGCCACCAAGAGCTTCCGGGCGTCAGGCACTTAAAGTGACTACTCGTTATGGTCATTGGCGCTATGAGCGCCCCGAACCCAATGCAACCGCACTGAAGCTGAACGACAGTTACCTAAGAGGAGACCTGCAAAGCCTGAGGCTCTCCAACAAACGCCCAAGAAGACTGCATGTGCAAGTAAACATTCCTCCCACGGCAACACCCGGCGAATATACCGGCAAGCTGCAGTTGTTCAGCCATGGCGAGTTACAGCTACTGGATTACAAAGTGCGCGTGCTGCCCACCACGCTACCAAAACTGAAAACGCCGGTGGGGTTGTATCTGGAGCCTGCACCTTACTATCACTGGTTTAAGCCATTGGCAGACGAACTCACCAAGAGTACCTCCTGTGACCTAACGTTGCTGGCTTCCTATGGTTTCAGTACCGTGGCGCCTGCATTAGCAACGCCTGACAGCGACCGGAATCGACAGATTTTTGTTGAGCAGTTACAACAGCTGCAAGACGCTGGCTTCAACGGGCCTGTGTTGGCTTACTCACCGTTAAAACGATTGCTGAAACAAAAAAAACAGCCCACTGCCGCCGCCGCATTAGTTCAGTTGCAGCTGCTATTAAAGGCAAAAAAACTGCCGGAAGTGTTCTGGTCAATTTTTGATGAGCCCCTGAAACATAACTTCATTCACATACAAAATACCGCCAACCTGCTGCGCGATGAAGCGCTCGGCCTGAAAACCGCAGGCCATATGAATAACGACAATCAGTCAGGGTTGGTTGATACCACCGATCTTCTCATTATCAATCACGGCATAGAAGTATCGAAGAAAAGCATCAGTGAATTGCAAGATAACCGATTGGTCTGGTTATACAATATGCCAAAGCCCAGGCTAGCGGCAGGATTCTACCTATGGCGCTCCGGTGCGGACGGTTATTTACAATGGCATGCGCGTATGCCAACCGCTGACCCATTTGACCCAACCGATGGCCGCGAAGGCGATGTGATGTATTTATACCCTGCTGAAAAATCGTGCCCAAAAATAATGAACATCCACCATCGATTGCTGGATCTGCACGAAGCGACTTTGGATTTACGTTGGCTGCAATGGCTAGAAGAGCAAGCGGAAAAGAACCCAAGAGCCAGAAAAGTGCTCACTGATATTCGCAACAACCTGCCGCCACAATGGCAAGATATGGCAGATATCTCTGGGGACGAGCTATTAAATATTAGAAAGAAAATCTATGCAGTTGCCCTTGGGGAGTGATGAAAGTTCTTTTGTATATGAATTTCTGTAACTGCCGGGTCAGGCCTGAGCTTACGTAGATAACGGTAGGGTCAAAGCCTTGGCATCAACTCACCCCCGCCCTATCGAGCTCAAAGGGCGTGATGCTGTACGCAGTTTCCGGTAAGGAATAATACCTCTAACGACTTGAGCTACGGCTTTTAAAAAGTATTTCTTCCAGCTTTCGGGAGGCTTCAATTTCCTGCTTTAGAATTCCCCGCAGTGCTGTACTGATACGGTGAATTCAAAATGAGTTTTCAAGGCAATTCGCAGTGGTAGCCATAATCAGAAAAATAAAAAACCGGGAGTTTTGGCGCGCCTGTTGAGTTTTTATGAGATTTCCGGGCTAAGAGTTGCAACGGTAATCTTGTGTCTTGCTGCTGCCAACGGTGAAGGAGGCAGCCCTAGCTGTTAAATAAGTTGGATCTTTCCATTAGGTGCCTGTGGGCTTCAGTGATCTTTTGCATCATTTGTTCGCTTTCAACTTTGTTGTCGGGGTTTTTATCCGGATGATGCTTTAAAGCTAATTTCCGGTAGGCTTTTTTCACATCCTCTTTGGTGGCGCCTTCTTTGAGCCCGAGGGTGGAGAGCGACTCTTTATTCAGCTGATTGAGTTCATTGTTATCGATTGCCGGTTTGGCATCTTTGTGCGGAATTTTTTTAACCGAGTCGGTTAGTCTTGCGGTGTCACCGGCGGCAAGCTGGGTCAGTGAATCTGCAATTTTTTGGGCGTCTTCAGGGTCGTACCCTTTTTTCTCAATTTCATTGAGCATCCACTGTCTGACGTTGTCGTTCTGCACTATTGGCGCATTGTTTACCCACTGCTGAAAGGCCAGAAAGTTTTTTCCGTAATGCTCTAACCCTCTAATAGCCATTCGCCCGGATGCCTGTTTTGAATACCCTTTTGCAGCGAATGCATCCATTGCCCATTCAAAGTTCTGTTGGGTATACAGTGCTTCATTGTTGGTGTGTTGGTAGAAATTTTGCCGAAGCTGAGGGTTGTTTATTTGTTGAATTTTGAAATCCGCGAATAATCTTTTCTTGGGGCGTTTGCTGTTTTTGAGTGCATTCTGGTCGGTAGCCATGTATTTCTGCCCCGGCTCCGAGCGAATCTTACGGCCTCGCCAGCCATAATTTGCCTGTTTGAAGCTGTTGGGAGTATTACCGCCAACGGAAGTAAACCTCTGCCCAAATATGTTGCCAATGTTACTCATCTGCTTTCCTTGTTGGATGCTTCACAGGTAGGTTATCGGTTGTTTGGGCGTGTGTTTAATCTCTGGAGGGTGTTCGAGAATAGGAGTGGGTGCCTAGACGGGGTCGCCTAGACGGGGTCGCCTAGGCAGGCGCTATTTTCGGATGGTTTGACTAAAACCCCGGAGAGAGCTCGCCGGGGCTCAGGGTGGCTTAGAGAAGTAACTTGCGAATATCTGCCAAAAGCTCACCCAGCATGGTCGTGAAACGAGCCGCATCGGCACCATTGATGGCTCGGTGGTCATAGGATAATGACAACGGCAGCATCAGTTTTGGTGCAAACTCCTTACCATTCCAGACCGGCTTCATGGACGCTTTGGACAGTCCAAGGATGGCCACTTCCGGCGCGTTCACAATCGGTGTGAAGGCTGTGCCACCAATCGAGCCGAGGCTGGAGATGGTAAAGCAGCCGCCTTGCATCTCATCTGGCTTCAGCTTTTTATCTCTCGCCTTGCCCGCCAGTTCGATACACTCGCTTGCCAGCTCCCAGAGGCTTTTTTGGTCCACGTTCTTAATGACCGGCACTAACAGGCCATCGGGCGTATCCACAGCCACACCAATGTTGATGTATTTTTTGTAGACCAGCGCTTCGCCGTCTGGCGTCAGCGACGTGCAAAACTGCGGTAGCTGTTTCAGCACGTAGGCCACGGCTTTGAGAATAAACGGCAGTGGCGTCAGTTTGGTACCACGGGCTTCAGCCATTGCCTTCTGCGCTTTACGAAAAGCCTCCAGCTCAGTGATGTCGCACTCGTCAAACTGAGTAACGTGCGGCACGTTTAACCACGAGCGCTGGAAGTTCTGTGCTGCTACTTTACGCAAGCGGTTCAGGGCAACCGTTTCAACTTCGCCCCATCTGCTAAAGTCGATCTCGGGCATAGTCGGAATGCCTGAGCCAACATTTACAGCGGCGGCCGCTTTGGGTTTTTCGCTCAGTCGTGCTTTGACGTACTTTTGTACGTCCTCTTTAAGAACACGATGCCGGGGACCGGTGCCAGTGACCGCCGCAAGGTCAACGCCAAACTCCCGAGCCAGCTTACGCACGGCAGGGCCAGCATGGAATTTGCGGTTAACCCGTTCCAGTTCCACCGGGTTGGCTTCTGCCCGGGGTGGAGGCTCTGAAGGTGCACGGGAGGGTTTTGCCGGTGCCGGCGCTGCCGGAGCCGGTGCAACAGCGGGTGCTGCTTCACTCACTGGTGCGACGACTTCAAGCTCAAGAATCAGGTCGCCCTGACTCAGGGTGTCGCCTTCTTTCACACTGATTGATTTAACGGTACCTGCTGACGGTGAAGGCACTTCCATGGTCGCCTTGTCAGACTCCAGAACAATCAGCGGTGCTTCTTCTTCAATCTGCTCACCAACGCTGACGCAGATTTCAATCACCGGCACATTGTCGGCACCGATGTCCGGCACAGTGACCTTATTGATACTTGAGCCAGTAGCGGCAGCTGGTGAAGCGGCCTGTGCAGCAGTCGGTTCAGGTGCTGCGGTTATTGGTTCAGGTTTTGCCGGTGCCTCTGAGCTCACCTCAACATCAATCACCAGATCGCCCTGGCTCAGGGTGTCCCCTTCTTTGACGTGAATGGCCTTTATGACACCTGCAACCGGTGATGGCACTTCCATGGTGGCTTTGTCAGACTCAAGTACGATGAGGGAGTCTTCTAAAGCAACGTTGTCGCCTACACTGACACACACTTCGATAACCGGCACATTTTCAGCACCAATATCCGGCACCTGTACCGGCTCTATATGGCTGGTGGTGGTCGGCGCCGTCTCTTTTTGCTGAGCTGGGGCAACAACCGGGGCTGGTTCAGATTTAACCTCTGGCGCAGCTTCGCTGGCGGCCATTTTTACCATCGGTGCGCCTTCGCCGACACTGTCGCCAACGTTGAGCAGTATTTCTGTTACCACACCGTCCCGAGGTGCAGGAACGTCCATAGACGCTTTGTCAGACTCCAGAACAATCAGGGAGTCTTCGGCCGTTACCGTATCGCCGGGCTGCACACAGATTTCGATGACTTCTGCTTCGCCACTGCCGATATCTGGAACCTTGATGATTTCGTCACTCATTCCTCATACCTTCTTTTCAGTTCCAGACTCAGCTATAGAGCGGGTTAGCTTTTGCCGGGTCAATTCCAAATTTTTTAATGGCTTCACTGACCGCTGATGCTTTCAGCTCACCATCCTGAACCAGCGCATAAAGTGCTGCGACTACGATAAAGTAACGATCAACCTCAAAGAAATTGCGTAGCTGCTCACGGGTGTCAGAGCGGCCAAAGCCATCGGTTCCGAGGGCAATATAGGTTGCCGGAACAAATTCACGGATCTGGTTCGCGTACAGGCTCATGTAATCAGTGGCGGCAATGACCGGGCCTTTGCGACCAGAGAGCAGCTTGGTAACCCAGCTGACTTGTTTCTTCGATTTTGGGTTGAGCATGTTGTGGCGTCGGGTGCTGTGGCCGTCACGGGCCAGTTCGTTGAAGCTGGTGGCGCTCCAGATATCAGACTCAACTTTGTATTCGTCACGCAAAATGGTGGCGGCAGCTCGTACCTCCTCCAAAATGGTGCCGCAACCCATCAGTTGGACTTTAAGCCCTTTGCTGCGGGAGTTCTCTTCCAGATTGTATAAGCCTTTGATGATGCCTTCGATCACTTCAGAGCCTTCTGGCAGAGCGGGCTGACGATAGTTTTCGTTCATTGCGGTGATGTAGTACCAGACGTTCTCACCATCGCCATACATGCGCTGCAAGCCGTTTTGGATAATGACCGCCATTTCGTAGCCGTAAGTCGGGTCATAACTGATGCAGTTAGGCACTGTGGAGGCGAGAATGTGGCTGTGACCGTCTTGATGCTGCAATCCTTCACCGTTCAGCGTGGTTCGCCCTGCGGTGGCGCCAATCAGGAAGCCCCGCGCCTGAATATCGCCAGCGGCCCAGGCCAGATCACCAGTGCGCTGGAAGCCGAACATGGAGTAAAAGGCGTAGAACGGAATCATCGGCACATTGTTGCTGCTGTAGGAGGTTGCTGCTGCAATCCAGGCCGCGTGGGCGCCCGCTTCGTTGATGCCTACTTCGAGGATTTGCCCTTGGCGGGACTCTTTGTAGAACATTACCTGATCGGAATCCACCGGCTCATAGTTCTGCCCTTCGCCGGAGTAGATGCCCAGCTGGCGGAACATGCCTTCCATGCCAAAGGTTCGTGCTTCGTCAGGAATGATCGGCACAATGTGCTTGCCGAGGCTTTTATCTTTAGCCAGCGCCGACAAAATGCGCACATACGCCATAGTGGTGGAGATTTCACGCTCACCGCTGCCTTTAGTCACGGCTTCAAAGGCTTCAAGACCCGGGATTTTGAGCTTGACGTCGGTTTCTTTGCGGCGCTGAGGAATAAAACCACCGAGCTTTTCGCGTCGTCTGTGCATGTACTTCATTTCCGGGCTGTCAGCATCGGGCTTGAAGTAAGGCAGGGTTTCGATGTCTTCGTCTTTGATGGGTAAGTCGAAGCGATCACGGAAGTGTTTCAGGTCGTCAATGGGTAGCTTTTTAACGTTGTGGCTGATGTTTGCCGCTTCGCCGGTAGCGCCGGTGCCATAGCCTTTGACGGTTTTGGCCAGAATAACTGTTGGCTGGCCGGTGTGGTTAACGGCTTCATGGTATGCTGCGTAGACCTTGTAAGGGTCGTGGCCGCCGCGGTTCAGGCGCCATATGTCGTCGTCAGAAAGGTGTTCAACCAGCTTTAGGGATTCCGGGTCACGACCAAAGAAGTTTTCCCGGGTCCAGGCACCACCTTTTGCCTTGCAGTTTTGGTAGTCACCGTCCACGGCTTTATCCATTACTTCTTGCAGTTTGCCGTGTTTATCCTGAGCAAATAGCGGGTCCCAGTGACGCCCCCAGACGACTTTGACAACATTCCAGCCAGCACCACGGAAGACGCCTTCCAGTTCCTGAATGATTTTGCCGTTACCCCGAACCGGGCCATCAAGCCGCTGGAGGTTGCAGTTGACGACAAATATCAGGTTATCCAGCTTTTCACGCCCAGCCAGAGAGATGGCACCGAGGGATTCTGGCTCGTCCATTTCGCCATCGCCCAAAAATGCCCAGACTTTGCGGTTCTGATTTTGTGTCATGCCGCGGTTAATCAGGTACTTCATGAATTGCGCCTGATAGATGGCCTGTATCGGCCCAAGTCCCATAGAAACTGTGGGGAACTGCCAGAAGTCGGGCATGAGTTTCGGGTGGGGGTAGGACGAGAGACCATTACCATGGACTTCCTGACGGAAGTTATCGAGCTGGTCTTCATTGAGGCGACCTTCGAGGAAAGCACGGGAGTAGATACCCGGCGATACGTGGCCCTGATAATAAATCAAATCACCTTCACGGTCGTTGTCCTGACCACGGAAAAAGTAGTTGTAGCCAATGTCGTAAAGGGTGGCACTAGAAGCAAATGAGGATATGTGTCCGCCAAGACTGCTGTCTTTTTTGTTGGCGCGCATCACCATGGCCAGTGCGTTCCAGCGAACCAGCGAACGGATGCGACGCTCCATAAACAGGTCGCCGGGCATCCGGGCCTCTTTCTCCGGCGGGATTGTATTGCGATAGGGTGTGGTAATGGCGTAGGGCAGATGTGTGCCTTTGGCGCGAGCGTGCTGTGAAAGCCGGGTCAGCAGAAAGTGCGCGCGGTCTTCACCTTCTTGCTCTAATACGGAATCCAAGGCTTCCAGCCATTCCCGGGTTTCAATAGGGTCGATATCATGCATACAGATCGGCTCCAGGTTCGTTAAACCGGAAGCAGAACTGAAAATCATCTGCAAGGGTTTGCAAAGGCTTTTCAGTCCGACTCCCGGGTCGGGCTTAGATATAACAGGGTTTGATTTGGAACAGTCATTCTTTTCGGAATCAATAGGCCGAAATTTAAAGACTTCCTTGCTTACTGGGTAAGCCGGTTGGTCAGATGCTCCTCAGTAGGGCAAATTGTGCTTATTTATCTTGCTGGTGCAACAGGTGAACTGTTTAGGTTGTCGCCGCAGAGCAGGCTATTCTCAGACGGCTTCCCAAGTAAATAGCAATGAAGCTAATTAGAAAGGCTAACCTTACAGCCGTTGACGAAATACTGCCATACCAAATTGGCGTGTACCGATTGATAACCTTCTGAAAATGTTCACAAATGTTAGCGTTTGAGACATCAAGCATACCAAACACGTTGTAATGGGCGCCCGATTCAGGGTAAGGGGCACCCATCCAAACCCACTATGTAATTTAACTACAAGGTAAGCAATTTCTGCTATAATCTCCAGCGATTGTATGTAGTTTTTTTACAAAAATCCCTACTTTTTCACGCCATTCGCATACAAAAAGCACATAAAAACAGACAAACCGTTACACCAGTGACTGCTCTTTCTTCTGTTTATCCTCTGATTTGCCCGCAGGTTGCCGGTGTTGCTTTATCGGCAGAGTTGGGGCAAACCGTTTGGCGGCTTCTTTTCCAGCGACGATGACTCCAGAGAAATGTCTCTGGCTGTTCATAAATGGCGTTTTCGGCGGATTTTACGTAGGCATCAATTATTGGGTAACGGTTTTCATGGCTGTTTTCTTTGTATGGTGGTGCGTCTAGCTCTGTAAGCTCAACCTCGTAGTAACCACGTTTTGTGCGTCGGCACTGGGCAAAAAAAACGGGGCATTGGAGCCGATGTGCTAGTTTCTCAGTGCCGATGTAAAACGGTGCTTCTTTATTCAGGTAGGAAACCCAATGGCTTCGCTCACGGGCATTGGGTGCCTGATCCGCCAGCATAACAAAAAGACGAAAATGGTTTCTGGCTTTGAGCATTTCTCTGCCGGCGAGTTGCATGGGAATCGGGTGGGAGTTAAACCGGCCGCGCACCGACTGCATGAAATCATCCCAGCCTTTATGGTGCAGGGGCTTGTAAATCGGGTCTATCGGAATATTCAGGTGAAGGGAAGCGCTGTGTAAAATCCACTCCCAATTACCTTGGTGGATCGTCAGTACGATTACGGTTTTGTGTTTATTCCGGGCTTCCATGAGTTTTTTTGCTCCGGTTACCGAGCAGCGTTGTTTGAAATCCTTTTCATTCATGCGATGGCTTTTGATCACTTCCATCATTAGGTTGCAAAGGTGGCGATAAAAATTTCGAGCCACCACGTAAACCTCTTGTTTGCTCAGCTTGGGAAATGCCTGCTGGATGTTTTCATATACGACGTTCCTTCGATACCTCAAAACATAAAAGACAATCAGGAAAAGAATATAAGACAAAACATAGATAATTCTGAACGGTAACCTGGCAATAAGTTTGACAAATATCATAGAGATCGACTGTTAATAGATTCAGGTGAATGGCTAGGCGACTGTGAATTTTTCAATGCAAGTGAACGCTTTTAATCAGACTCATCTTTTGGAGTTCAACGGTTGCAAAAAGTTCCTGTTGCTCATAAATAAGCCAAGGCAGTTGCACCGATTGACATGGTGACATGGCTGGCACAGGGCTGACTTCTGGTTGTGGAGGTAACCGATGTATTCCCATAAAATACGTTTACCTCCCCCTCAAGAGATCAGGTTTATGGAGTCACTTCAGGCGCAGCTCAATCAGCGCTTAAACGTCATTGAACCGCCAGCGGCCATTCGGAAATTGATCCTGAGTTATTGGGAGCAGTTGGTTGCTAGCAATCCGCCACTTGATTTTCATAAAGCATTCAGTAAAGCCCCTGATAGCCCAAACAGCAATAAAAACGATCAGGCGTTAGACGAACTTATACGCTGCTGGGCCGGCAGTGATTTTGCTGCCCAACAGTGTCTTTTGCGCCCTCAGTGGTTGGCTGACCTGCTCGAATCTCGCCAAGACTTGCCCGGCTTTGCTCAAACCCATACCCAGCGATTGCAAAGTGCGCTGGCCTCGGTGGAAAACGAGCAAGATCTGGCGCAGGCTCTGCGTCTTTATCGCAACCGTGAAATGCTGCGTATTATTTGGCTTGATTTGAACCGTCGGGTCAGTATGCAGGAAACCACCAGCGATATGTCCGCCCTCGCCGATGCGTGCCTTGAGCAAGCACTCAACTGGCTCTACCAAGATACCTGTAAGAACCTTGGAACGCCCTATGGCACCGAGGTTCCGGGCGAAGAGCCGTCTCCCCAGCGCATGGTGATTTTGGGCATGGGTAAACTGGGCGCCAAAGATTTAAATCTCTCATCGGACATTGATCTGATATTCGCCTACCCCAGTCAGGGCGAAACCCGTGGCTGCAAAAAGGTGCTGACCAATCAGGAGTTCTTTATTCGCCTTGGTCAGCGTCTGATTCGGGCGCTTGATACTCACGATGCCGATGGTTTTGTTTTCCGGGTGGATATGCGCCTGCGACCTTACGGCACCAGTGGCGCTTTGGCTATGAGCTTTGATGCCATGGAGCAGTATTATCAGGATCAGGGGCGGGACTGGGAGCGTTACGCCATGCTCAAGGCCAGAGTCGTGGCCGGTGATGTTGTCTCAGGTGGGCAGTTGCTTGAATTGCTGCGGCCGTTTGTTTACCGCCGTTATATTGACTTTGGCTCCATTAGCGCCCTGCGTGAAATGAAACAGCTGATTCAGCGGGAAGTGAAGCGTAAGGGCATGAGCAACAATATTAAACTCGGACCCGGGGGGATTCGGGAGATTGAGTTTATTATCCAGTCTTTCCAGCTGATTCACGGCGGGCGCGACCGCAGCTTGCAAGAGCGAAATCTGTTGCAGGTGTTGGGAGTGCTGGTGGCCAATCAGTACGTTGTAGCAAATGACGCTCGTGAGTTGCAAGATGCCTATGTATTTTTGCGCAACTTAGAGCATGTCATTCAGGCGCAGGCCGACCGCCAAACTCAGGATCTTCCCAGAGGTGAAGAGGCGCGAGCCAGAGTTGCCTTTAGTATGGGGTATCGGAGCTGGTCTGAACTCTATGACGATCTGGAGCTGTACCGCCAACGAGTCAAAGTGCACTTCGATGCGGTGGTGGCCGATCCACAAAACAACAAAGAGATCGGGCACGATCATTGGCAGGCTTTTTGGCTCGGCCAGCTTGGTGAAGAAGAAGAGCGCCAGCTCATGGCGCAGAAGGGCTTTACCAATGTGGATGCCTCGTGGCAGCGGCTGAATGCCCTGCGCTGCGGCAAAGCCATTGCCCGTGTGCGTCGTCAGAGCCGGGATCGGCTGGATAAATTCATTCCGCTGCTTATGGGGGTCGCGTGTGAGTCCGCCGAGCCCGACACGGTGTTGGTTCGTATTTTGCCACTGGTTGAAGCCGTGTTGCGCCGAACGGCCTATCTGGTGTTGCTGCTGGAGAACCCACGGGCGCTGGAGCACCTTGGTAAGTTGTGCCTTGCCAGCCCCTGGATAGCCGAACAAATTGCTCGCTTTCCGGCACTGCTGGATGAATTTCTCAACCTTGGCGACCTGTACCATCCACCAGAAAAAGCAGCGTTGGCGGATGAACTGCGCCAACAGCTGATGCACATCCCCGAAGACGATCTCGAAAGCCAGATGGAAGTGCTGCGGCATTTTAAAATGGCTCATATTTTACGGGTCACGGCGGCTCAAGTTGCCTTCACACTGCCACTGATGAAAGAGAGTGATTATCTGTCTTGGATTGCTGAGGTAATTCTGGAGGCCGTTCTGAGCATCACTTGGCGGAATTTGACGGGTAAATACGGCCAGCCCCGGGATGCCGAAGGCAACCTGTGTGACCCGGGCTTTATTATTGTTGGCTATGGCAAGCTCGGTGGCATTGAGCTGGGGCCGGGCTCCGATCTGGATTTGGTGTTTATCCACAACGGCGGCACCAACAAAGAGACCAGCGGGTCAAGAGCTATTGATAGCACAACTTTTTATGCCCGCCTTGGGCAGCGAATGATCCACATGCTGACTGCACACACACCGTCGGGCATTCTTTATGAAGTGGATGTGCGATTACGCCCATCTGGCTCAAAGGGCTTACTGGTCAACTCCTTTACATATTTTGAAAAATACCAGCAAGAGGAGGCCTGGACTTGGGAGCATCAGGCGCTGGTGCGTGCCCGGGTGATCGCGGGAGACTTGGCGCTGGCACAAAAATTCAGTTACCTGAGGGCAGACATTCTCAGCCAAGAGCGGGATGAAGTGACGCTGCGTACAGATGTGGTCAGTATGCGCCAGAAAATGCGTGAGCATCTTGGCACCAAAACAGGTCAGGCTGCCTCCCCGGGCGGCGGGGTATTTCATCTGAAGCATGACCCGGGCGGTATTATCGATATTGAGTTTCTGATGCAGTTTGCTGTGCTGAGTTATTCACACAAATACCCGTCACTGTTGCGCTGGACAGACAACGTCAGAATTTCCAAAGAGCTTGAGTCCGTTAATTTGCTCACCGTTGAAGATGGCCACCAGTTGCGAGAAGCGTATAAAGTCTTTCGTTTGAGCATCCATCAAAAGGCGCTGCAAAATCAGGACCCCGTGGCGGACAACCCCGTCGCTGAAAACCTGCGACAAAAAGTTATCACCATTTGGAATGAGCTCATGGTGATTGATGAATAGCCGGAATGACATACTCTAATACCGTCGTATGCTAAAGAGCGTGCCACAAAGTGCATTTTGGCATGGTGCTGAATTTATGCTCCAATAGCCACTTGTTTGCATACACCTAAAACAATTGAAACTGGAGTTTCCCAATGTCGTTCGCTGACCGTGATGGCGTAATTTGGTTGGATGGAGAGTTGGTTCCCTGGCGCGAAGCCAAAACCCACGTCCTGACCCACACACTGCACTATGGCATGGGCGTTTTTGAAGGCGTCAGAGTTTATAATACGCCGCAAGGTCCGGCCATTTTCCGCTTGCATGAGCATACTGATCGCCTGTTTCGCAGCGCGCATATTCTCAGAATGGAAATTCCCTACAGCAAAGGAGAGCTAAACGAAGCTCAAAAGCTGGTGGTGCGTGAAAACGGTCTTGATGAAGCCTACATGCGCCCCATGTGTTTTCTGGGCTCTGAAGGTATGGGGCTGCGGGCAGAGGGACTAAAAGTGCACACAATGGTGGCTGCCTGGGAGTGGCCATCTTACATGTCGCCAGAAGCGCTGGAGCAAGGCATCAAAATCCGCACCTCGTCTTATACCCGACACCATGTCAACATCACCATGTGCAAAGCCAAAGCGAATGGAAACTACATGAACTCCATGCTCGCCCTGCGCGAAGCTCTGGAAAGTGGTTGCGAAGAGGCGCTGCTGCTCGATAACGAAGGCTATGTGGCCGAAGGCAGCGGAGAAAATATCTTTATTCTCAAAGACGACGGTGTTCTTTACACGCCAGAGTTGACCTCCTGCCTCGAAGGAATCACCCGCGATACCATCATGAGTTTTGCCCGGGAGATCGGGCTTGAGGTTCGGGAAAAACGCATTACCCGTGATGAGGTTTATATTGCTGAAGAAGCGTTCTTTACCGGCACTGCGGCGGAAGTGATGCCCATTTGCGAGCACGATGGGCGAAAAATTGGCAACGGCAAGCGCGGGCCGGTCACCGAAAAGTTGCAGTCTATGTACTTTGATCAGGTTCGGGGTAAGCGCTTCGAAAATGCTGACTGGCTACACCCTTGCTAACCGATTGATGTTGAATAAGCTGACTGCCCCCAGTCAGCTTTGTCAGGTTGCTGGCTGATACCACACCTCAACACGCCGATTTTTAATGTCAGCGGACGGGTTATCACCCTCAGCCAGATGCATATATTTGCCATAACCATGAGGCTCCAGCCGATCTTTGGACACTCCTGCGCGAATCAACGCACTACGCACTACCTTGGCGCGCAGTTCTGACAGCAGGTTGGCCAAGGAGCCGCCATCGCTTTCTGAAAATCCGATCAGTTTGATCTTGCCCGGCTTGGTTGACATAAACTCTGCCAGACGCTGAATGTCGTTGGTGGCTTTGTTGTCCAGTTTGGCCTTGCCGTTCTCAAAGCGAAAATTCACCGAGAGCCTTTGGCTGCTACCGACCAGCGTTTGGAAGTCTTTAGGGGTGTCCTGAATATTCACCAAATACGGTTTCACGCTTTGGCAGATGTAACCCACACTATCAACTACGGTCTGCCCCGGTGCGGTTGCAACCCAGTTCAGAAATCTCTTAGCGTGTGTATTCGGGCTAATCGCTGGCAGGTAAAAGTAGAGCCGATGTGATAGCGCATAATCTTCCGTAGCCACCACCAAGCGCTCAGGCAGTAAGGCTCGCGACTGTCCTGCTGCAACGGCCAGTGGCTTGGCGCGACCAATAGTATTGAGGCTGACAAAACCAATGGCCGCCGTATCATCCGCGACCCGGTCAGACAGTACGGTATTGGATTCAAAGCGCCGGGCACTAGCGCTCAGTTGATGTGTTTTGCCAAGTACCAAACTGCGAAACGTATCCCAGGTGCCCGATTGATCGTTCCGGGCATAAATGGTGATGGCAGAGTCCCTTCCGCCTAAGGCTTTCCAGTTGGTAATTTCTCCGGAAAATATTCGCGCCACGTCGTCGGTACTCAAGCGGTTCAGGGGGTTTTGCGAGTTCACAATGACCGCAATGCCATCAATACCCACCACCTGCTCCGACGATGCAGTCTGCAGGTCTCCAAATTTAGCAAGCTTTGCCTTTTCTACCGGCTTAATGCGTCGGGAAGAGGCGGCGATATCGGCCTGTCTGGCCAGCATGGCGTTAAACCCACTGGATGAACCGTGTGCTTTCACCTCAACCGTCACCTGATTACCTGACTGTGGATGCACCCCCACAACACGCTGCTCATTGATAATCGCTGTTTCTAGAATGGACACCTTGTGGAGCCCATGGCTTTCCATCCAGCGTTTGACCAACTCTGGGGCCAACGTTGCACCGATGGTATTGGACCCTTGAATTGTGAAAAGGTGGCCTTGCATTGCCATGGGGTTGCTATGTGCCCCATCAGCCTTGGTTAAAACAGGAAAAGTGAGAAAAAATACAATCAGAAAATAGCGAAAAGCCGACATAAAAGAACCTGTCTATTGTTTAGCTACAAAATATCGAA
The DNA here is from genome assembly GCA_965198415.1 of Endozoicomonas sp. Classification (GTDB taxonomy): domain Bacteria; phylum Pseudomonadota; class Gammaproteobacteria; order Pseudomonadales; family Endozoicomonadaceae; genus Endozoicomonas. Next base: position 1,412,719 of record CBDAPN010000032.1, on the reverse strand, counting down.
TTTTTGTTATAAAAGACAGTGGTAGTATTAGCGTTGAGATATAGTCTTGTACTTAGGTGTCTTTGTGGTTTGCGTTTTTTGCGGCAGCTTTTCTTGCGCTGAAGTCAGGTGCAAGATGACCCAAAGTTTGACTTATCCTTCAGGTTACAGGCTAAATACAGGGTTTTACCCTGGAGTGTTCATGAACATTGGTACGCTTTATATTATTGCAGCACCTTCCGGGGCTGGAAAAACCAGCCTGGTGAAGGCGATGGTTGAATCCACACCCCACGTTCGGGTGTCTGTTTCCCATACCACCCGTGGTATCCGTCCTGGTGAGCAAGACGGTGTGAATTATCATTTCACCACCGTTGATGGTTTTAAAGAGATGCTGGCTCAAGATGTCTTTTTAGAGCATGCAGAAGTGTTTGGAAACCACTATGGCACCTCCGAACACTGGGTGCACGAACAGCTGAAAAAAGGTGAGGACGTTATTCTGGAAATCGACTGGCAGGGCGCACAGCAGGTACGCAATTTAGTGCCGGATGCGGTCTCGATTTTCATTATGCCGCCTTCACTGGAGGCCTTGAGGGAGCGCTTGATTGGCCGTGAGACGGACGATATCCGGATTATCGAAAAGCGGATGTCTTTGGCGGTGAGCGAGATGTCCCACTACCGAGAGTTTGATTATCTGGTCATTAACGATGAGTTTGATCTCGCTTTGCGTGACCTGCAAACCATTATCCGCAGTCATCGGTTGTCGACTAACTGGGTGCAGCACTACAAAGAAGATCTGCTTAAAGGCCTGTTGAGCTAAGTGCAACGGTCAGCTCCTTTGGGGATCTGACCGGTAACATTAAAAGGGTGCGGTTGCTTTTTCCAGCCAGTTCAGCGCTTGCTGGTGTTCTTGCAGCAGCGTTGAAACCTCCTTTCTCACCATGGCGTGGTACTCATTGAGCCACTGAATTTCTGCCTCCGTCATGATCTCGCGGATGAGTGGTCGGGTGTCAAACGGTGCCAGTGTTAAGGGAGTCAGGCGGTAGAATTTGCCAAACTCACTTTCCACATCTTCTGCAACCAGCATGATGTTTTCCAGACGAATACCGTGCTTGCCTTCACGGTAAATGCCTGGCTCATTGGTGACCAACATGCCGGGTTCCAGAGCAACATCCACCCATTTCGGGCTGATGCTTTGAGGGCCTTCGTGGACATTCAGGAAGTAGCCAACACCGTGACCGGTGCCGTGGTTAAAGTCCATGCCGTGATTCCACAACGGTTGCCGAGTGATGGCATCAAGCTGTATGCCCCGGGTGCCGGCTCTGAACTTGGCCATCGCCAGAGCGATGTGGCTTTTTAGTACCATTGTGTAGTCGCGCTTCTCTTCCTCGCTCATCTCACCGCAGGCTACAGTGCGGGTGATGTCGGTGGTGCCGTCCGGGTATTGGGCGCCGGAGTCGATGAGCAACAACCCTTTGTTGTTAACCGTAGACGCCGAGGCTTCATCCGCCCGGTAATGGATGATGGCACCATGACCTGCATAACCAACAATGGAAGGAAAACTCACCCCTTTGAAATGTTCGGAATCGCTGCGAAGGCGGGTCAGCTGTTCATCAATATTAACTTCGTTCAGCTTACCGGTGGGAATGTTGTCGTCCAGCCAGCACAGAAAGCGTACCATGGCCGCCCCATCGCGGCGGTGGCACTCTTTCATGCGCTCAATTTCGGTACTGTTTTTGATGGCTTTGAGGTCGGTGGTCGGCAGGCGGTCTTCGATCAGGGTAACGGCGGCAGGAATGAGTGAGGCCAGTTTGTAGCTGGTGTTGTTCGGGCTGGCTAACAGGCGAGTGTCTGCGGGCAGGGCGGTAAGAGCATCGGCAATTGCATCGTAGCCTGCCAGTTTGACTCCGGCTTCTGCCAGCGTAGCCATGGCGTTGATTTCAATGCGCTCTTGATTGACAAACAAGGTGATCTGTTCCGAAGAGATGAGCGCATAGGCAAGAAAAACCGGGTTGCATTCGATATCAGAGCCCCGAAGGTTAAACAGCCAAGCGATATCATCCAGTGTGGTGATGAGCAGGTCTGTCACCTTTTGCTGCTGCAATATATCTCGCAACTCGGCGATTTTATCCGAGAGGCTTTTGCCGGCGTAAGTCTCCGAGTGCAGAAATATCGGGTTGGCGGGCAGGGCGGGTCTGTCTGTCCAGACGCTGTTGAGCAGATCCTCATCCCCCTTGAGCGTGATGTTTTTTGCTGCCAGCTGCTTTTGTAGATTTCTAATTGCGCTCAGGCTTAAAGTGGCGCCGTCAAAACCAATGGTGCCGCCGTCCTGCACCTCATCGGCCAGCCATTCTTCCATGGTTGCAACCTCTGGCAAGCCCTGTTTCATCAGTGCGATGGGAGAGCCTTCAAGCTGCTCGGATGCCTGCAGAAAGTAGCGGCCGTCGGTCCATAGGGCGGCCTTATGGGCGGTTATCACAACAGTACCGGCAGAGCCGTTAAAGCCGGAGATCCAGGCGCGCCCTTCCCAGTGACTGGCGACATATTCACTGTTATGGGCGTCGGAGGAGGGGATGATCCACGCATCAATGCCCTGTGCTTTCATGGCGCGGCGCAGGTCGTTGAGTCGTTGCGTAATGTTCGGACGTTGAGCAGTACTAACCATAGTCGTAGTTCCTGGCTTTTTGCGGTTTCAGGCAGGTTTTAATTGGTTGCAATTACAGGCACGCATACTACAGTCCCCACTCTTTGGGGAGCAAACACTAACCGCCCTAAAGCTTGTCTGCCTATAGGTCGTAAAGTAAACTACAACGTCCGGCAAACCGGCAATTAAGTAATAACCTGATGGAGTGAAATGTGGCCCGAGTAACTGTGGAAGATTGTTTGGATAACGTAGATAACCGCTTTGAACTGGTCATGGTTGCCTCTAAACGAGCACGGCAGCTAACCATTGGCGGTAAAGACCCTAAGGTTGACTGGGAAAACGACAAAGCAACTGTCGTTGCACTGCGTGAAATTGCAGAAGGTCTCGTGACCCCGCTATCTGTTGATGACCGCACTATCGATGACGAAGAAGCAGCCATGTTTCTTGCCGGGGTAGAAAAATAATCGCTCCCATTTCGATTATGTTGCGAAACTGCCCATGGATCAAAGAAGTTACAATGGATGAGCCTCATGTAAGGAGCGGACCTTGCTGACCATCAATGAGTTTGCCGGCCGCTTGAAATCCTATTTGAATCCCGAGCAGGTCAGCCTGGTGCGTCGGGCCTATTACTATGCAGAGCAGGCCCATGACGGTCAAACCCGCCGTAGCGGTGACCCGTACATCATCCACCCTCTGGAAGTTGCCTCCATCCTTGCTGATATGCACATGGATCACCAAAGCCTGATGGCGGCCATGCTGCACGATGTCATAGAAGACACCGGTATCGAAAAGCAGGACATTGCCAGCCAATTCGGCGATGTGGTTGCAGATCTGGTAGACGGGGTCAGCAAACTGACCCATATGAAGTTTGAGAACAAAACCCTTGCTCAGGCGGAAAACTTCCAGAAAATGGCCATGGCAATGGCCAAAGATATCCGGGTTATTCTGGTCAAGCTCTCTGACCGACTGCACAACATGCGTACTCTGGGCGTACTACGACCGGAAAAGCGCCGGCGTATCGCTAAAGAGACGCTGGATATTTACGTCCCCATTGCTAACCGTCTTGGTATGCACACCCTGCGAGTGGAGCTGGAAGATCTGGGTTTTTTAGCCATGCACCCCATGCGCTCAAGACTGATTCGCCAAGCTGTTCGCAATGCGCGGGGTAATCGCAAAGACCTGATCAGTAAAGTACAGCAGGCGATAGCTGCCCGCCTTGAAGAAGAGGGGCTTAAAGGGCGGGTTGTGGGGCGTGAAAAGCATCTTTACAGCATCTACAGCAAAATGAAAAACCAGCGCAAGTCCTTTGATGAAATCATGGACATGTTCGCCTTCAGAATCATTGTGGATAAAGTAGACAGCTGTTACCGGGCGTTGGGAATTATCCACAACTTTTACAAGCCAATTCCCGGCCGGTTCAAAGATTATATTGCCATCCCCAAAGCCAACGGATACCAATCGTTACACACCACACTGTTTGGCATGCACGGTGTACCCATAGAAATCCAGATCCGCACTCAGGAAATGGAAGACATGGCCAACAACGGTATCGCCGCCCATTGGCTTTATAAATCTGGCGAAGAGGCGCTTTCCGGCAGCCATGCCCGTACCCGGCAATGGCTCAAAGGGGTACTGGAGCTGCAGAAAAACGCTGGCGACTCTCTGGAGTTTATCGAGAACGTCAAGATTGACCTGTTTCCGGATGAAGTCTACGTATTCACCCCAAAAGGGCACATTCTTGAACTGCCCAAAGGTGCAACGGCGGTTGACTACGCCTATGCCGTTCACACCGATGTTGGTAACACATGCGTTGCATGTCGTATAAATAAGCGTCTTGCGTCTCTTAGCCAGCCACTGCAGAGTGGGCAGACCGTTGAGGTGGTGACAGCTCCGGGTGCGCGCCCTAATGCCGCTTGGCTAAACTTTGTCATTACCGGGAAAGCTCGCTCTAATATCCGCCACTTTTTGAAACATCAACGCAGAAATGAGTCGATAACTCTTGGTCGTCGTTTATTAAACAAAGCACTGGTTAGTTTCGATAGCGCTCTTGAGCAAATCTGTGATGAGGTACTCAATAAACAGCTGGCAGTATTTGACTTAAATAGCCTGGATGAATTGCTTGAAGATATCGGGCTTGGTAACCGCATGGCCTACATTGTTGCCAAGATTTTGGTCGACCCTGGCAGTCTTCCCGAAAACAAGAGCCAGCTGGAGTTGTCCATCAGCGAAAAGCCGTTGTCGATTCGTGGCTCTGAGGGCATGGTCATCAGCTTTGGTAAGTGCTGTTACCCTATTCCCGGCGATCCGGTGGTGGGGCATGTCAGCTCAGGGCGCGGGATTGTTATCCACAACGATGGCTGCCCGAATGTTGCTGAGATTCGCCATGACCCTGAAAAAATTCTTGAGGTTGAATGGGACAAAGATGTATCCGGTGAGTTCACCGTTGAGCTCAGCGTTGAGTTGGAGCACCACCGTGGCATGATCGCCTCTCTGGCAACGGCAATCACGGCGGTTGAAGGAAACATCGAAAAAATCAGCATGATGGAGCAGGATTCACGCTGTAGCGTGGTGCAGCTGCTGTTAAGCGTTCGTGATCGTGTGCATCTGGCCAGAATAATTAAACGACTCAGGGTGATTAAAGGCGTGCATTCAATTATAAGACGACGCCTTGATGGTTAAAGGGTGCGCAATGAAACGTTGTGACGAATAAAAAAGATAGTCAATAATCTGGGTGTGCATGGTAACTGTGTGATTGATTTTCCATCAAACCTTGAAAAGAGCAGTTTAACCGCTATTCATAATGCCTGAAGGTTGATCCTACAGGCATTTTACTTTTTGTTATAAGTGAGAAATTTATGAGCAACAGACAGACAATTAATACCGATGATGCACCCAAAGCCATCGGGACATATTCTCAGGCGGTAAAATCAGGTACTACGGTTTATATTTCCGGTCAGATTCCCTTGGTAGCTGAGACCATGGAGCTTTTAGACGGAAGCTTCAAAGAGAAAACCCGACTGTGTTTTGAAAACCTCAAAGCCATCGCCAAGGCTGCTGGTGGTGACCTCGATGACGCTGCCAAGGTGACCATTTTTCTTACTGATATGAGCAATTTTGCTGAAGTAAATGAAGTTATGGCTGAATTCTTTCAGCAGCCGTATCCAGCCAGAGCGGCGATTGGTGTAAAAGAGCTGCCAAAAGGTGTTCCGGTGGAGGTTGAGGCGATTCTTGAATTGAAGTAGTGCTTTTGTAATTTTCGCGAAGGTGAAAATTCATTTCTCCTTCGCAAAACCAGCACCTTTGCTGTTTTTTTGAATCCACGTTAAGCATCAGCAGGTTTGTGGGTAAGTTGCTCAAGTGCTCGGGGGTATTTGGCTTCAATGTCGTCGTTGGAGGTGACGCTTAGCCCCAGATCTCGTACCAGGCCGTCTTTCAGGCCATATACCCAGCTGTGTACAGCAAGCTTTTGCCCACGATCCCAGGCGTCTTGCACAACGGTGGTTTGGCAGACGTTAAGTACTTGCTCCAGCACGTTAAGCTCACACATGATCTGAAATTGTTCGTCGTCACTGTCAAGGCTGTTGAGCAGTTCGGTGTGTTTTTTCTTGACGTCTTGAACGTGTCTCAGCCAGTTGTCGATCAGCCCGAGCTTTGAGTTGTTCATTGCTTCGCGCACACCGCCGCAACCGTAGTGGCCGGTGACGATAATGTGCTCAACTTTTAAAAAGTCTACGGCAAACTGTAGTACGGAGAGGCAGTTTAGGTCGGAATGCACCACCACATTAGCAACATTGCGGTGTACAAAGAGTTCACCCGGCAGTAACCCGACAATATCGTTGGCGGGCACACGACTGTCGGCGCAGCCGATCCATAAATATTTAGGCGCCTGCTGTTCTGAGAGTTTTTCGAAAAAATCTGGCCTTTTTTCACGAATGGATTTAGACCACTGGCTATTGTTTTCAAGTAAATGATTGAGGTTTGGCATGGGTTTCTGATCCGTTGTAGCTGCTTAATTGAGCCTCGTTATAGCAACTCCCTTAAGGCATAGCCAGCACTCTTGTGTAATAGCTTTGTAACTGATGTTAATTGATCTCATAGTGCTTTGCTCAGTCATTCTCTGTTAAGGCGCTGTAAGAGAATATTCTTTCAAACGACACAAGCAAGTTAGAATTTAATCATATGAAAACTTGGATATTTATGTTCATTATTTCCCGGGTTTTACCTTGTTTTAATTAAAAGATAGTTTTAACCGCTGCACCTTATTTTCTTTATCATAATCTACGGACAAGAATCGTGATGGGTTATAAACATACAATTTCGGTTCTGTTTTAAAAACAGGATTCATCGCCCAGACTACGCCCCCTTGGTGCTTATTACCCTTATTGTCTTTCACATAGATGTTTATTGAGGCAAAGTTGGTATTAGTATCGCAAGCCGTTGAACCCAGCAATTTTGCTCCACTTAGAATGTTAAACACACCGCTTGAAGCCGTCGGGGCAAGATCAATCTCTGCATTGGTAGTGATTTTAGGTTGGTGATTAAAGTTGTATGTCACCGTGCATGTTTGAATAAGCTCTACGTGCGCATTGTGCAGTGTTTCATTTGTTATCTCAAATTGAGTGGCTTTAAGGTTTTGGGCAAATATAAGAAAGCATAAAACGGTGGTAATTGGCGATATTCTGTACCTCATTAACTGTACTCCTCAAGTAAAAGTTGCCAAGGTTGAATACGCATTAAAAATAGTGGAACAAAATGTCGTAGTCAAAATAGCAATAAGCTGAGCAAACCAACTGACCCAAACATCTTATTCAATACATTTTAAAGAAATGTCTTTTATGCCATATGTAAACACGCCACGCCCGCCAGTAAGATCAGGAGTGTTTTGATGGTTTAGAGCAGAGTGCTGTAATGGAATGTATTTCGTGTTGTTCTCAAAGCTGCTCTAGGTGCTCAACACACCACTTTGCTCGCTTGAGTAGCGCCTCTTTATCTTGGCGTTTGTCCCAGCCTCTGAACACCATAGAAGTGCGTGGGTTTTTCTGTAAATGCTCACGATGCTGTTCCATAAACTGCCAGTACAAACTGTTCAATGGGCAGGCGTCTGCTGAGGTTTTTTCTTTCACTTTATAAGCGCAATCGTTGCAATAGTCGCTCATTTTCTGGACGTAGTTACCGCTTCCGGCATAAGGTTTTGAGGCTACCATGCCGCCATCGCCATACTGTGACATTCCCCGGGTATTGGGCAGCTCTACCCACTCAATGGCATCCATATAAATACCTAAATACCACTCATCCACCTGAGTGGGGTCTATACCGGCAAGCAGGCAGAAATTACCCGTGATCATCAAGCGCTGAATATGATGGGCGTAAGCGTATTGCAACGATTGGCTTATGGCCTGATGCATGCAGTTCATCTTGGTCTGCCCATTCCAGAACCATGAGGGCAATTGCCGGTTGGCAGCGAAGAAATTCATGGCTTTGTATTCTGGCATGTTGCTCCAGTAAACGCCGCGGATGTACTCACGCCATCCGAGTATCTGCCGTACAAAGCCTTCAATTTGCGCCAGCGAAATTTGCTCTGCATTGGCACGCCAGGTTTTTATCGCCTTATCAATTAACTGTTTTGGGTGCAGCATTTTGGTGTTTAGGGCAAAGGAGAGCCGCGAATGGTAGAGGCTCCATTGGTGCTGGCTGCGAGCCGTCATCGCATCCTGAAACTGACCAAAGTGTGGCAAGCAGTGGGTGCAAAAATAGTCCAGCAACTTGAGTGCTTGTTGTCGGGTTACCGGCCACAACAGATGGCTGCCTATGTCACCAAAGCTTTTTACCCCGTGGCGCTGTAAACGTTCGAGCACTGGCTTGGTTGGCGTGGCAAATAGCAGTGGGGCGGGGATTTTTTCAAGGTCGGCTGGTTTGAGTTTGCTGCGATTTTGCTGGTCATAATTCCACTGTCCACCTTCGGGCTGACCATCTTCCGTTAGCAAGATGTGATGCTCAACGCGCATTTTGCGGTAGAACGTTTCCATTCTGCCGGGCTTACCTTGCTTAAATCGCTTTGGCAGTGCTGCAAAAGGGACCAGAAAGTGCTCTGTGTCCCATTCCGTTGTTTCAATGTTATTGCCTGGCTGAAGGTTTCTTAACTGTTCCAGCAAACGGTACTCATCCGGGCGCTGGTATTCAAAATAGCCGACGCGGTGGCGTTGGCACAGGTGCTGTATCAGTGCCGGAAGGTCTTTAAATTCATTGCTTTCATCCAGCGTTAAATGCAAAACCTGATGCCCGGCTTTTTGCAACGCTTTAGCAAACTGCTCCATGGCCAGAAAGAAACCGCAGATTTTCTGCACATGATGTTTTACATAAGCGGTCTCCTGCAGCAGCTCCGCCATCACATACAGGCACTGCTCATCTTGTTCGCTGAACCAGCTGTGGCGGGCATTGAGCTGATCGCCCAATATAAGCCGGAGTTTGGTGAACTGTTGGTTAGCTCTTTTCATTTGGAATCCGATTCCGTTGTGACTGGCAACGTTTTGAGCAGTAGCGCACCTCTTCCCAGCAGCGTTCCCACTTTTTACGCCATGAAAAAGGGCGATGACAGACGACACACTCTTTTTGGGCAGAGCGATCAATCTTCTGTTCAGCACTTTTTTTTCTGGAAGATTTCATAAAGTCGCCCGGTTGTTCGTTCAGCTTTTCCAGTAGGTTTATTTGGTGCTCAAGGCTGTGTTGGCATGATGGGCCAGTCCGCTGCATCGACGCTGTCGAGCGGTTGGGTTTTCTCGCCCCCCCATTCCTTAATGTAGCGCCCGAGCGGGTCGTACTGTTGGGTCTGTTTTTGCAGGTCAAAATGGCGACAGCCCCTTGGGTCGGCCCCTACGCCTGCCAGGTACTGCCAGTTTCCCCAGTTGCTTCCCACGTCGTAATCAACCAGTTGTTGCTCAAACCAGGCCGCACCATAACGCCAGTCCATCCCCAGTTCGTGGATAAAACAACTCGCCACCAGCTGCCGCCCACGGTTGGAAAGATAGCCGGTGGCCTGCAACTCTTTCATGCAGGCGTTAACAATCGGCCAGGGTGTATTTCCGGCGCACCACTTTTGAAAACGCTCAGGGTAAAAACAGCAACGCTTTGGCCCATTCTTTATGCCACCGGGGGCGAACAAGCGCACGCCATGCTCAAGGGCGTACCATTGAAAGTACTCACGCCATAACAGCTCGAATAATATCCAGTAAGTGGATTCATTGGCTTTGATCATCGCTTCATAATGCCCAAGCGCATGGGCAACTTGCCGGGCAGAAAGGCAGCCATGGGCCAGCCATGCCGAGAGTTTGGTTGAGTTTTCCCAGCCTTGCAGTGCGTTTCGCGTTTCTTTGTAGGTCGACGGTTGCAGCGTTGAAAAGTATGTCTGCAACAAACTAGCGCCAGTGTCTTCACCACCCTGAAAAGGGGTTTTCTTTTTAACGACACTGGGCAGTGGGTCGTTGGCGTAATTCAGCCCGGCCATGGGGCGGGGCAAGATGTCTGGCGTGGTAAGCGGTTCTTCAAGGGGCAAGTGCTCCACTTGTTTGCGAAACTTGGTGAAGGTGGCGGGTAGGTCTGTAAAGGGCAAGTCCTTCTGGTCAAACAAGGTTGCAGTGGTCACTTCGTTAAAGCTGACTGCGGGCAGCCGCCGCTGCAGACCTTGCCAATAGCGGATTTCCTGAAACCCAACATTACGACTGCGATAAACGGTTTTAATCCCGTGCGCCTGCACTAATTGCTCGATAGCCTGAGCCGGTTTTTGAAATCGGATCAGTAATTTCTGCTGACGCTTTGCCAGCTTTGATTCCAGACAGTGCAGGCTCTCTCGCAAAAAGCGCCAACGGTGTTCGCCCATCACCTTTGACTGGTAGCGCCCGGGCTTGAACCAGGCCGGGTCCACACAATACAGGCACAACAGCTGCTGGCTACTGTTGGCAGCTGCCTGCAATGCCCGGTTATCGCTCAGCCGCAGGTCGTTGGTAAAAACAAAAAGGGTGATGTTGGCCAATAGGAGCCCTCCGGTTGAGTGAACAGCTATATACGTAAAGTAACTCAAAACATGCAATGATTAGATGAGATTTTTTCTGGGGAGCACTGAGCATGCAAAAAAAGCTAACTTACAACATAACAGCAATCATTCGAGCCGCTATGATGGTCTTCTTAACAACACTGCTAACTGGCTGCACAGGGTTACCCGAGGGCATCACGCCGGTGAAACCGTTTGATGTGAATCGCTATCTGGGCAAATGGTATGAAATTGCCCGGCTAGATCATCGTTTTGAGCGGGGATTGAGCCGTGTCTTTGCCGAATACTCGCTTAACGACGACGGTAGCATTCGGGTCATTAACTCCGGTTATTCGGCAAAAGATGCTGTACGAAGTCAGGCAGAAGGCAGAGCCCAGTTTGTTAGAGGCAGCGACGAGGGGTATCTGAAGGTCTCTTTCTTTGGGCCGTTTTACGGTTCTTATGTGATTTTTGAACTGGACCCGAACTATCAGTATGCCTTCATCGCCGGTAACAACCGCGACTACCTGTGGCTGCTGGCTCGAACCCCAACGGTCAGCGAAGCACTGCAGGAACACTTTGTGCAAAAGGCTAAGGCGCTGGGGTTTGATACTGAAAAATTGATCTTTGTAGATCAGTCAGCCGCCTCGGTCAGTGATTAAGTTTTATGCAGTCGGCTGCCCGGGAATAGTCATTCCCTGTAATGGTAACGACGCTGTAAACCCCATCTGCCGCAAGGCTGGAATCAGCCTGCTAATTTGTCCACTGGCGCCAGTATGCATAAACAGGTTTTCTGGCGCATAACCGTTTTCTTCTGACGGCAAAATGCTCTTAACCCGCCGGGCAATCGCAGCGCCGGAATCAATCCACTGAATGTGTGGCGATATGCGCCTGAGTGCGTCGCCCAGCAAGGGAAAGTGGGTGCAGCCAAGCACAACAACATCTGGCTGATTTTCGCCTTCAAGAAAGGGGGCGAGAATACGGCTAAGCTCTGGCTCTGCCAATGCTTCACCGCGTAAGTGTTGCTCCGCCATGATGACCAGCTCACTGGAGCCCACGCGGGTCACATGGCAATCACCGGCAAACTGATTGATCAGCTGCTCGGTGTAGCTGCGGGCTATCGTGCCCGGCGTAGCCAACAGGCCAATACAGCGGTTTTGGGAGATCGCACTGGCAGTTTTGATGGCGGGGACGACACCGACCACCTCAAAGCTGACTTCAGAGCGAACCCGCGGCAGGGAAATCGTACTGGCGGTGTTGCAGGCGATCACCGCCAGCGCCGGGTCAAACCGCTTTGCCAGCGCACTCAGACAACCACTGGTGCGCTCAATAACTTCCGACTCAGTTCTGGAACCGTAGGGAAACCCCTGAGTATCCGCGCAGTAAACCACCGGGGTATTTGGCAGCACTTTTTTTATTTCCCGGTAAATGCTCAGGCCGCCAACGCCGGAGTCTAAAATAACCACAGGCTTGGCCGGTGTGGCTGTTTTCTCATTTTTCACTGAAAGCTTCCATAACAGACGGCTCAGTCACACCGTACAACATTGCATATGGTCGTGTCGGCACGTATAAAAGTAGACAATTGTTTTTGGCATAGTTTTTCAAAGTCTGACAAAGACGCAATACGCGTTAACCCCTTGCAAGAAACACAACTCGTTTGCAGGAAAAACAGCAGCCCATCCATTGTAAACCAGTGATTGGAGCAAACAATGAACCACAAGGTTTTTCTGGATCAAATAATGGAATTCCCGGCAAAGGTTGCCAGTGTATTGCAGCAGTTAATTCCACAACAGGGCAGCCTCAGTGCTGAACAGGTTGATGAACTAAAAGCCCTGACCGGGCTGTCGATGGAAGACCTGCTAAAAACCTTGCTGCCACTGGCTGCCACTATGAGCACCTGTCCTATTTCCAACTTTATGGTTGGCGCCATTGTTGAAGGTTACCGTGCAGGCGCTCAGGGGCCGATCTATTTCGGTGCCAATCTGGAGATAACCAAGCAACCCTTAAAAGTGACCATTCACGCTGAGCAGGCCGCGGTCTGCAATGCCTGGCACAACGGCGAGACGCAGCTTCGGCGCTTGATGGTGAACGAAGCCCCCTGCGGCCATTGCCGACAGTTCCTGAATGAACTCAATGAAATCGATCAGATGGATATTGTAGTCAGCCAGCTGAGCAGTAATGAGCACCACCGTTATCAGATGGCAGAGCTGCTACCCAACGCTTTTGGCCCGGCTAATTTGGGGCAAACCACCTGCCTGATGAGTCCGCTCAACCAGTCAATGGTGAGCCCGGATGAGTCCGACCCTCTGGTCAATGCCGCCACAGAAGCCGCCAATCGCAGTTATGCACCCTATTCTGGCTGCTATTGCGGCATTGCGCTGCGGATGAAAAACGGCAGCATCGTTGTGGGTCGATATGCTGAAAATGTTGCGTTTAACCCAGGGTTGACGGCACTGGAATCCGCCCTGATTAACCTTCGCCTGAGCAGCCTTTGTGAACCCCACGGGCAGGTTATCGATGCGGTGATGATCGAAAAAGAAGCGGCCATATCTCATCAAAGCCTAACCGCCGCTATTACTTTGCAGATGGGTGCAAAACTGCGCTCTTTCGTTGTATAAACTGATACTCCCCCGCTCTTTAAAGGGCATAAATACCCAAACGCAATCACGGGTAAAAAAACTTGAGCAAGGAGGCTTCTTGTGAGTTCTGGCATTAAAGTAGATCCGGCGTCACCTTCCAACCTTGATTACAACCAGAATAATGACAACCATTCCGGTGGCAAGGAGGGTGAAACAAATTCAGCCCCAACAAGGCAAGACCCTCTCATCGACCGCAGCAAACCGGAACAAGAGAGCAGCAAATCTTTGGATATGCGTAAAGCCCGAAAAAAAAAGAAAAAAAAGAAAATCACGCAAAGGCGTACCCGAGAGCATGATCAAAACAACGACTGAGCGTTTGGGGTTTTACTGACTATAAACGCCACGCCCTTACCGGATTTGTCAAAATGTTTAACGGCTGATCGGCGCTGTCATCAGCTCACACCGTTTGACTATTTATATCTGCGATGAAAAGATCACGCCCTGCACGATGTTAGCTGGCAGCGCACTTATGACAACAAACTCCAAACAGAACGTGAGTGGACAACACTTTGAGGTATTGATCGTTGGCGGTGGCATGGTTGGTGCTGCGATCGCCTGTGGTCTCGGGCAGCAGGGCATATCTGTTGCGTTGTTCGATCACAGTCAACCAGACCCGTTACCTGCCAATGCGCTGCCACAATTGCGCGTCTCAGCGCTCAGTGCTGCATCGCAGGCGATTCTTGAGAATCTCGGTGCCTGGCCACACATACAGCGCATGACTCCCTATCGGCGCATGGCGGTTTGGGAGAAGCTACCCGGCTTTTTGCAAAATTCAACCATGAACCGAGTCACCTTTGATGCCGGTCAAATCCATCGTCCGCAGTTAGGTTACATTGTTGAAAACCGTGTGACTCAGCTAGCGCTACTGGAAGCCTTGAAAGCGTACCCATCTGTTACGTTTTTCTGTCCGGCAGATATACGAAAAATTCACACTGCACCATCAAAACCCTTTATAGAATTAAGCGACGGAAAGTGTTTTTATGGCGATCTGCTGGTGGGTGCCGACGGTGCCACCTCCAAAGTTCGGCAGGCAGCGGGGCTCGCTATGGAGCAGAGGGACTATGAGCAGCAATGTCTGGTTGCAACGGTTGAGATTAGCGGCGGTTGTCAGGATATTACTTGGCAGGCTTTCACTCCCACCGGCCCGGAAGCATTTTTGCCTCTGCCTGATATAGACGGCAAAAGTTATGCGTCTGTCGTTTGGTATAATCATCCAGAAAACGTGCGTCGTCTTTTATCTATCAATGGTGCGTCGTTTATTAAAACGTTAATGGCAACCTTCCCCTCTGAACTGCCGAATATTATCCGGTTAATTGAGCGGGGCGCCTTTCCTATTGCCCGGCGTCACGCCTCTTCCTATTACCAACCCTCCGTGGTGTTGGCAGGGGATGCCGCTCACACCATTAACCCGCTGGCCGGGCAGGGCGTAAATCTGGGCTTTCAGGATGCCGCTTGGCTGATTGAAACCCTCGTTGACGCTTTTCAATCCGGTGAAAACCTTGGTAACCCAACGGTTCTTGCCCACTACGAAAAAGCAAGGCAAAAAAATAATGCGTTGATGATGAATATTATGGACGGGTTTTACCATGCCTTTAGTAATCACAATCGCCCTATGCAGCTATTGCGTAATGTTGGACTCGGCGTTGCGGGTCGATTTACCCCTGCGGTTAATCAGGTAATGAAGTACGCCATGGGTATTACGGGTAAACAGCCGAGACTGGCAAATCAGAGCAATAAAAAGCCACAGTGATTGGTGAAGGCAGAAGCCGGCAGACTAATTCAAAATTGCTGTAACCAAACGGTAAAACCCCGTAAATGAGATATACACGGATTGCATTGCGTAAAACCCTGATGCCGTTGCAGCTGTTAGAGGCATAAGATGCTCACGGAATTCAACTGCTTGGGGAAGCTACAAAATGAAAACAATGATATCAACGGGTTTTCGACTAACGGCCATTGCTTCACTGGGGTTTTGGTGGGCTTGGCTGATGTCAGGCTCTGTTTACTATTTTACGGTTGAGCAAGCCTCATTGTGGGAATCCTTGACCTCTGGTGGAGGCATCAGTCTGGTGGCAATGGTGCTTGGTGTTTTCAGCGCAGCGGTTTCGGACTCGCTTAACTGATTTGTTTGTAGGTTGTTCGGGAGCATCGCCCATCTGGGCGACCCGGTCTGGACGACCCCTGGGCGCCTACTGGTTAAATCTGCCTTAATTGGAGTGCAAAAACTTCGCAAATTGCTTTCAGCGATTGATAGAGAAGCAACCCGGTAACGTGATGCGGGCATTCTCTGTTGGCCAGTGGTCTGGCCAGCGGTTCTGAAACTCCATTGACTGCTCAGGAATCAGCAGTTTGGCTTCGTCTACCCGCTCAGGAAATAGAATGCCGTTCAGATGATCCATCTCATGAAGCATGACCCGAGCCGAAAAACCATCAAGAACAGCCTCAGTGCTTTCCCCCTGCTCATTAAACCCTTGAACTTTAACGCTCGTTGGCCTGTTGACCCAGCCACGCATGCCCGGTACTGAAAGACAGCCCTCCCAGGCCCAGCACGTCTCTTTACTGGTCTGAATAATTTGTGGGTTAATCCAGAACGACAGTGGTACCGCTGTGGAGTAACGGTTATTGCCACCGTCTGCAATACCAACGCACAAAACCCTCGCATTCCAGCCAATTTGTGGCGCAGCAATACCAATACCACCGGCTTCTCTCTGCCTTTTATGCAAGATTCGCAGGTTATGCTGAAAATCTTTGCTGTTTATATCCTGGACATTGACTTGCAGTTGTTGTTGGAACAACAGAGGGTTTCCAATAATCACCAAATCGGGGTGCTGTGGTAGTCGCATTACTGTTAACCTCGTTTATGTCAGTGCAACCTGCTCAGGGACGTGCTGTTTTGTAGACGACAGATTACTCCAAAATAACGGTTTTGTTTTCGTCCACAATAACACGGTCTTCAAGGTGGTAACGCAAGCCTCTGGACAGCACACTTTTTTCCACATCTTTACCGAGGCGAACCATATCCTCCGGTAGATGGCTGTGCTTTACACGCACTACATCCTGCTCAATGATCGGCCCTGCATCGAGCTCTTCGGTCACGTAGTGGCAAGTGGCGCCAATTAGCTTGACACCACGATCATAAGCCTGGTGATAGGGTTTGGCGCCAACAAAAGAGGGCAAAAAACTGTGATGGATGTTAATCAGTCGATTTTTGTAGGTCTCACAAAGCTCTGCAGGCATGACTTGCATATAGCGGGCAAGAACAACGGTATCGACCGCATAACTCGCCAGCAATGCCTTCATTTCACCGTAAGCCTCGGGCTTATTGTCTTTAGTGATGGGTATGTGGTGATAGGGAATGCCGTGCCATTCAACGTAACTGCGAAGGTCATCATGGTTGGAGATCACGCAGGGGATATCCATCTGCAAATCACCACTGCGCCAGCGGTACAAAAGGTCCGAAAGGCAGTGAGCCTTTTTGCTGGCCAGCAGAGCAACGCGCTGATTGACGTCGGAGTCTCTGGCAATCCAAGACAGGTTCAGTTGTTCGGCAACGACCGTAAACTGTCGCTGGAACTCGGCAAAGTCAATATTCAGGCTGTCTTTGCGAATCTCGTGCCTGACGTAAAAGCGACCAGTCACCGGGTCTGAGTGCTGGAAAGAGTCTTCAATCCAACCGCCATAATTGGCAATAAACTGGCTGATGGCGGCGGTGATTCCGTGGGCGTCGGGGCACGAAATTAATAGTCGATAAGTGCTTCTCATGGCAGGGGCCTTACTACTTGGTTGCGGGATTATGATTGATTACATGGAAAGGCTCCACCGTTCACGTCTTCGGCGGGGTTCTTTAACGAACCTTGCGGAATTCTCCATTCCGATTAGAAGCCTCCACTAGAATCGGCAAGCCGATTTAGTGGAGGGAGTATGTCACTTGTTAACCCACAAAGACTGCCCTGACATTTCTTTTGGCTGCTCAATGTGCATTAGAGCCAACAGCGTTGGGGCGAGGTCTGACAAAATACCGTCTTTCAGCGTGACCTGTTGCGGGCCGACGTAAATCAGCGGCACCAGTTCGCAGGTGTGAGCCGTATGAGCCTGACCGGTGTTTGGGTCTTCCATTTGTTCGGCGTTGCCATGGTCGGCAGTAATCAGACATTGGCCGTCGACTTCCGCCAGAGCCGCCACAACACGGCCAACACTTTCATCAACCGCCTCTACCGCTTTGACCGTAGCGGCGTAATCGCCGGTATGACCCACCATGTCACAGTTGGCGAAGTTACAGATGATCAGGTCGTGCTCACCGGAGCGAATCTCCTGTATCAGTCGGTCGGTCACTTCTGGGGCGCTCATTTCTGGCTGTAAGTCGTAGGTTGCCACTTGTGGGGAGGCCACCAATACCCGCTTTTCCCCAGCAAAAGGCTCTTCACGACCACCACTGAAAAAGAACGTTACATGGGCGTATTTTTCGGTTTCAGCAATACGGAGCTGTTTTTTGCCCAGCTTTTCCATGTACTCACCGAGGGTATTCACCAGCTCTTTAGGTGGGAATGCACACGGGGTGTCGATATCGGCAGCGTATTGCGTCAGCATGACAAAACCGGCCAGTGCTGGTACGCGGCTGCGTTTAAAACCATCGAAATCGTTATTGACAAAAGCACGGGTAATTTCCCGGGCACGGTCAGCGCGAAAGTTCATAAAAAACAGCGCGTCGCCATCGGCTAATCGGGCAGGCTCGTTGCCAATGACAGTGGCTTTTACAAACTCGTCGTTTTCGTCACGCTCATAGGCGGCTCTCAAACCTTCGACAGCGGTGGCAGCGGAGAACTCCGCCGTGCCGTCGGTGATTAGCTCGTAAGCTTGTTGCACGCGCTCCCAGCGGTTGTCCCGATCCATAGCGTAGTAGCGGCCAATGAGGCTGGCAATGCGGCCAATGCCTTTTTCTTTGAGCAGTGTGTCCAGTTTATCCAGAGACGATTCAGCACTGCGAGGTGGTGTGTCCCGGCCATCAAGAAATGCGTGCACGTACACCTCTTTGGCACCACGGCCGGCGGCCAACTCAACCATTGCGTGAATATGATCCTCATGGCTGTGGACACCACCGGGCGACAACAACCCCATAATGTGCACCGCTTTACCGGCGTTGATGGCCTTATCCACCAAGGAGGTAAAAACTTCGTTGTTATAAAAGTCACCCTCTTTAATGGCTTTGGTGATGCGCGTTAGCTCTTGGTACACCACACGCCCGGCACCGAGGTTCATGTGCCCCACTTCACTGTTGCCCATTTGACCCTCAGGCAAGCCAACATCCATGCCCGAACCGGAGATAAAACTGTGGGAGCTCTCCTTCCAGAGACGATCCATCTCCGGCGTACTAGCTCCTAGAACGGCATTGCTCTCTTTCTCTTCACGATAGCCGTAGCCATCAAGGATAATCAGTGCCGTGGGGGTGCGATTAGCAGTCATGACTTTTAACCTTGGTAAATAGAATGATTAGCATTTTACTGGCTTTGCCATTGGTTTCCAGCGAATTGTCAGCGTTTGCAAGCTATCACATCAGATGCAGTTAAATAGCGGCAAGTTATGAGAATTTCTGCGTTAATATGATGTTTTTCGCTACAGACTACCAACGTTATCTACACCATTTATTTTAGCTTTCTGACGACTTTTTGTACGTCCGCACACGGAATCAGATGGCAATATTTTCCATTCAGGAGCATCATCCCTTACTTTCCTTGGGTGGTATCAGTATACTTGCGAACTCTCAATATTCAGATTGACAAATTGTCGGCATGGAACAGTTTATAGAATTCGCAATGAACCACCCGCTGCACGTTGGCGGATTGGCGGCTCTGGTCAGCGCCCTGGCCTTAACCGAAATGCGCAAGGGTGGGCAGAGCATCTCCAGTGCACATCTGACCCAGCTGGTCAACAAAGAGCAGGGTGTGGTTATTGATGTTCGGGAAAAGGCAGACTTCGCCAAAGGGCATATCGTCAACGCCATAAATATCCCTTTCAGCAAAATCAAAGAACGTGCCACTGAGCTGTCCGGGTACCGTGAAAAAACCATCATTGTGGTGGATGCCATGGGTCAGCACAGCGGCAGTGTCGGCAAAACCCTGAGAGTCGAAGGCTTTGCCAATGTGGTCAGGTTACGGGGCGGCATGTCCACTTGGACTGCAGACAGCCTGCCAGTGGTTAAAAAGTAATTTTTTAGCCCACCTTTTAGCACACCATAACTTAGGAAATGACAATGGCTGAGAATCAACAACAAGCGCCGCAGTTTGCATTGCAGCGTATTTACACAAAAGACATCTCTTTTGAATCTCCAAAATCACCAGAGATGTTTCAGAAGCAGTGGCAGCCAGAAGTTAAGCTAGACCTCAGCACCAACAACCGTGCGCTGGAAGAAGGCCTGTACGAAGTGGTTCTGTCCCTCACCGTCACCGTTGAAAACGGCGAAGAAAACAGCAAAGAAACTGCATTTGTAACCGAAGTGCATCAGGCAGGAATCTTTCTGGCCAGAGGTCTTGAAGAAGAAGAGCTGCACCGCACCCTAGGAGCCTTCTGCCCAAACATTCTTTTCCCTTATGCCCGCGAAGCCATCGACAACCTGGTACTGCGGGGCAGCTTCCCTCCGCTCATGCTGGCGCCCGTTAACTTTGACGCACTGTACTTGCAAGCCCGTGAACAAAAAGCGGCTCAGCAGCAATCTGAAGCGGTTAACTAAACCGACTCGGCGGCCCTGTTCGGGGCTGCCTCTTTACGTCCATACAGGCCGGCCAATCCCCTAACGTCCACCACCAAACCCCAGCTGCCGCCAAGCTTCATAAACAACAATGGCAACCGTGTTAGACAGATTCAAACTGCGGCTGTCGGGCAACATAGGCAAACGCAGCACCTGCTCTGGTGGTAGGGATTCAAGTACTTGAGTGGGAAGTCCGCGGGTTTCTGGCCCAAACATCAGCGCATCGCCCTCTTTGAAAACACACTGGCTGTAGTTGCTGGTGCCTTTGGTACTTAATGCCAGTACACGCTTTGGTTGCATCTTTTCGAGAAAAGCAGAGTAGTTTTGGTGAATCTGTAACTTGGCAAATTCATGGTAATCAAGCCCGGCGCGTTTAAGTCGCTGGTCATCCAGCTCAAAGCCAAGGGGTTCAATTAAATGCAAACGAAAGCCGGTATTGGCACAAAGGCGAATAATATTGCCAGTATTGGGTGGGATTTCCGGCTGATAGAGCACAACATCAAGCATGGGTTAGTCCAACAATTAAACAGTGCACCCATCATAGAGCATCTGCGAGTTGGATGGCATCAGGGGTTAAACAAGCTAACCTGCTTGAGCAAACCCGAGAAACATTACCAAAGTGAGAATAAGTGCAAGAAGGTTGCCGCCGCAGCCGAAGTCCGAGAGTTTACGGTCACTGCGGTTATGGTCGTGGGGAGACAGATCCATTGTCAAAAGCCTCAAATCCATAAGTCATAAAAAAAAGATTCCCTCTAAGAATAGTGCAGGAAATGTTCACTAAAGCAAGCTCATCCCAACGGTTAATTGCAAAGAGTAAACGGTATCACAACTTATATCGGGCGGATTGTGCAGAAATCTTCAAGAAAAATAAGTACTTTTTGCACCAGCAAGGTTTTTCTTGATTATTTTCTTTTGTATGATTGCTGATGTGTTGTGCAGCTCTAAGCGAGCACCAGATGCCTGAACTCAAATAATTATGCCTTCAGATATAACAAAAAAAACGAATTAACTACCCATAAAAAAGACGTAAAAAGCATGAGGAAGATAAAAATGAAAACATTAAAATCTTTGGCGCTGGCTGCAGCGGGGTTGTTAGGGGCTGGTGGAGTTTTAGCTGCTACCGAGCAGGGTACAGAAGGTGCGTCCTCAGCCGGTAAGGTTGATATCAACTTCAAAAGAGCTGGCACAATTCAAATTAAAAACCTTAACGATATAACGTTGACCCAATTTGCCGACAGCGCCGGTAACTTGATTGCCTGGGATAATGTATGTGTTGATACCTCAACGGCGACTACATATTCAATCGTTGCCGCAAATGCCTCGGGTTCGTTTGAATTAGTCTCAGGTACAAACAAAGCCGAATACACACTCCACTATGCTGACGGTATTGGTAATGAAGCTACAAAAATAGATACCGCCCCACAGCTTCAATTTGGATTACCGTTAAGGGGATTGGCCGCTTCTAAAGATGACTGCGCGACCGACTCATCAACAATTTGGGTAAAGTTAACTAAAGCTCAGATTCCTGATAATGATGGTACATACACGGACACGGTTACTTTAACTGTAACGCCTGAATGACCCAGCCTCGTTCCCGCGACTCCTGACGCATACTCTCAACCATAGGGTATGCAAATGTCTCCGGGCATGCCAAAAAAGTAGTTGAAGCGAACAAGCTAGCCGAACAACAACGCGGGTAACCACTTCTCTGGTTATCCTCTTTTCAATCACCGTTTAACCAAGAAGTTGTCTGTATCATGTTTATTATCAGGAAGTAGTTCAGATTATGCGTCGCTGGAAGTGCATTTCTTTATATGCGTGTGCATTTTCCATGTCCGCTTTCAGCCACATGGCCAGAGCAGCTGAACCTATCTTCCTGGCAGCTGCAAGCCCACCTGCTGGCTTTGAAGAACTGAGCAGCACCCAGCAATCGTTGGTAGATATCTACTTCGGTAACCGCTACATCGACTCTCAATTGGCCTCGTTCAGCCCCGGCATTATTGAGTTGCCAAACCCCGACGAACTGGTGCAAAAAATCGGCAACCTGAATGACCCAGCCCTCATTACCAGTACCCTAAGCGGCGAATTGATCAGCAATGCCGATCTGGTGTGCCTGAATCCATCTTCCCAAGACTGCGGCATCCTCGAAGCACCGATAGCTGGAGTGATTTTTGATGAATCTCGCTTCCGTGTGGATATATTCATTAACCGTCGTTTTATGCTTACCCGCGCTGCGGATGTCCGTAAATACTTGCCGCCGTCCGATGCAGGCTTTGCGCTGATGCAAAATTTCTCCGCCGCTGTTTCCGGTTCTAATGCCGAAGCTAATAGTAATAGCTACACGCTCAATGGCCTGACCATGGCTGCCAAGCAAGAAAACAGCCTTTACTGGAGCTGGGATTACTCCGACACTAACCGCTTCTCCGTGAATCAGATCTACGGTCAGCGGGATTTTGAAGGGTTGGAATACAACGCTGGGCTACTATCAACCAACGGCTTTGGCCTCAACTTCACCACCGATCAAACCATGCTTGGTGTGCGCATTAACAGTTCTGATAACACCCGTGAAGATCTTGACTTTTCTGGGGGCATGCCGGTGGAAGTTTTCTTACCTACCCGTGGTCGTGTAGAAATACGGAAAGATGGGCGCTTGATTGATAGTGCTTTTTTTGAAGCCGGTGCCGAACAACTAGACACCAGAAGTTTCCCAAGCGGCGCTTACGATATTGAGATTCGCATTATTGATGAAAGGGGCAACCTTATTAGTTCTGAAACCCGCTTCTTCGCTAAAAAAAACCAGATTCCCCCAGCGGGTGAATGGCTCTTCTTTGCCGAAAGTGGCCGAGTGATGAAGGTCGAGAGGCCGCTACCTAAACTCACCAAACAGTGGCTTAGTCGGGCTGGCTTTAGCCGCCGGGTACTGGATACTCTGGCAATCACTGGCGCTGCGGCAGTCAATACACAAGATGTGCTAATGGAGTTCGGTCTCTACCACTTCGGCTATCACTACGAAATTACACCGTCGTTTATGTTTGCCGATGACACCAAGGGAATAAACTTTAGTAGTCGTTTAATATTTGATAATCTCTCATTATCGGCTAACTATCGTCGTTTATGGCACGATAAGCCGCTAGAAAACAACGATGAATTATTTCCCAACCTGTTTGGTAATGGCTTTGAGCAGCACTCTCTATCGACCTCCATCCCTTTGTTTGATGGCAGCCTCGACCACCGCTACAGCCTCAACAAACGCTTTGACAACAATAACAATGAGCAGGCTCCAACCCGCACCCATAGCCTTAACTATAGGCATTCGCTGTTTCGCACCTATGATTACGATGGTGATGTAACCATTAGCCTGAGCAAATCCGCTGATACGAAAATTGGCCTGCTAAGTTTCAGTTTTCGTTTGCGGGATGACCGCTGGAATTTTCGTGCCTCACCACAAGCTCGGATCACTCAGCGCGATGACGTAAGCGACAGCACTGAACGACTGAGGTTGTCCACCTCTTGGGATGACGGTGACCTACTTGATGGCGAACTGAGTTTCAACGCTGGTGTCGAAGGCGGTACTGGTGATGAGCGCATGGACGTCGGCGTGCAGTACGCCAATCGCTATGGGCGTGCCAGCTTCAGTGCCAGTCATACCCGTGGCGAAAACAGCAACACCACCGCGTGGGGCGGCAATATGAGCACCAGTCTCTTAACCGATGGCGAGGTATTTGCCCTCGGCGGTGAGAATCGCGCTGAAAGCGCTCTGGTAATCAATCTACAAGGCCGCCCGGGCGATGTGTTTGATGTGATTATAAACGGCCAGCGTCGTGGTTACGCCATTGCCGGTTCACCATCCATTATTGGGCTATCACCATATGACCAATACCGCGTTAGCCTAAGGCCCACCGGCGATACGCTATACAGCTATGATGAGCGTGAAAAAGTATTCACCCTCTACCCCGGCAACGTGATAACCCTCGACTACGAAGCGGCTCCGCTACAGCTACTCTTTGGACGACTTCTGTTTAATGGTGAGCCACTGGCAGGTGCTCGCATCAATGGTGGCTTACTCCCTGGCAGCACTGACGACCTCGGTATGTTTCAGATAGAAGCCCGCGCCGATGTGGGCAGCCTCAACATTGAATTAGATAATGGCTGGTTATGCCAGCTAACCATTCAACCGTTTGACGCCGGTTATGTATTACAGATGGGTACTATTGAGTTAACCGAGACTCAATGTACACCGCTGCTAGAAGGGCAGTTGGCGATTTCCCAGCGGGGTGATATTGATGAGTAAGTTTTCTTTCCAAAATGCCAATAGCTCAGGCCAGCGAACACTCTCGTTATTTCATGCGACACTGTTTTACCGTTTTCTGGGTATTTATAGGCTTTATTGTGCAGGTTCGGTTAAGGCGATGAAATTTTTATACTTACCATTGAATAAAAAAGAGTGTTTGTCTTACCTGAGAGCTTTAGTTTTCCTAATGTTAGGTGTGTCAAGTCAGACGTTTGGATTGTTCCAATTTTCAAAAGATAAGTATATTGAGGTCAAGGTAAGAGAATGGAGATCAGAAGATATTGTGATTCCGATGGAAATTCAGCTGCAGTCTTGTCGTAGCTTTTCCGTATTTGGCTGCAACATAGGTATATTTAGAGGCGAGTTAAGTTACACCTTGACAGCTTCTAACTTTGATTTAACTCGATACGAGGGAAGTGAAGGGCAGGATCGTCTTCAATTGGAAATTGGAAAAGCGGAGTTTGAGCAGGGTAAAAATAGCGTTGATTTAGTGAAAAATAATCAGATATCAAATGCACGTCCCGGGAGCTACAAGCCCGTTGACGGCAAGATAACATTTACACTATTTAAAAAAGCCTTAGAAGCAGCATTACCGGGGAAGTATCGATCCAATTTTAAACTTGACGGAGTTGCAGAATTGCTTTTTGGTTTGGGTGGTCGTGACGCCACCACTTTAGAGTTTACAATTGAGATTCCAGAACGCCTGAAAATCAGCAACCTGAAAACTATTGAATTTGAAGATGATGGTGGTTTGAAAACCAAAAGTGGTTGGAAGAGTTTTTGTGTATTTTCACAAGGAGGAAGCACCTTTCAGCTCAGGGCTTATGGGCAGAACTCTACAGATGAGTTTGTGTTGAAACAGAAAATGTCTTCTGATCGCTTCGCCATTCCTTATACACTGACTATTCGTTCTACAAAAGATCGTAAAGAAACAGATATCACTCCTAACCCTGCCAACGGTACTGTTTCTAGTTATAAATGGAAGGGGGCTAAGAGTGCGGAGTGCCGAGAAGGGGATAATATGGAGCTACAGGTGACCACCCGCAACATTGATGGGCCTGAAGGCGTTTATTCCGACATAGTTACTATTGTTGTTGAACCGCCAGCTTAAACTGGTTCCCACATGGCGTGGGAACAACAGCCGCATTCTTAAAGGTCAAACCTTTCTGTCTCTTCAAACTCGCCATCAAACAGCCCGTACTGTACATACCCCTTACCTTTGACGACTCCCTCCGGTAACGGCATCGCCCAACGCTCTCCAGCATAGATTCGCTTACTATCACTCAAATCAGTGCAACTTGTGGTGTTATTGCTGTTGCAATACTTCCCGTTGCGTAAGACCACATTAGTATTGCCGCTATTAGTAAACGTCATAGTGCCATTATCAACTGTGGCAGAAACGCTATACTGTGGGTTCTGCGGGCGCACAAACACTAGCGCTTGGTAGGCTACTAACAGTTTGATGGCGGTTTGTTTGGCTTCAAGCTCACCCACCACCGGGCGGAAGGTGACACGATAAACAAGCTCTTTCTCTTGCGGGGTTTCCAGACTAACCAGTCGCACTGTTTTACGGCCGTTCGGCGCAATAATGGCTTTGTTGGGGGTAGCCAGCAATTTGATGTCTTTTGGGTCGGTGAGGCGAATGCGCTGTTCCTGCTTGGAGCCGGGGTTTATCACTTTATAGACTTCCGTTTGCAGATAAAGGTTTTCATTGCCCTGATTTCTTACCACGACATCTTGTCTGGGTAATTCGCCGGGTTTGATGTATACGATCACACGATCAAGGGACATGCTGGCCCGGGCGTGTGAGCTAATCATGAGCATCGCCAGCAAGGCCAGAGTTCTGATGTTATTATTACGCAGCATTTTGCAGATTCCGAAAAGACCTTATTTATACGACATTATTTATGTATTTTATGGGTTATGTAGAGAATCTCAAACTGCTTTTTTAAGTGGCGATCTTCTTGGCGGGCTTCGCCCCAATAGCCTTGAACACACAGCTGCCAGATGAAAGGCAGTTAAGCGTAGAGGAAAGCAGCTACCGCCGACCATCAGTTTAAGATCCACCAATAATTAATGTGACGTCGGTTTAAACCAGCGCAAACGATTGGCATTGGATACGACAGTGACCGACGAAAGCGCCATGGCACCACCGGCAATTACCGGATTAAGCAGCATGTGCGTTAGCGGAAACAATACGCCAGCAGCCACCGGAATGCCCAAAGAATTGTAAATAAACGCGCCAAACAGATTTTGCTTAATATTGCGCAAGGTTGCTCGTGAAAGCTCGATGGCATCGGCTACGCCGTGCAGCGATGAGCCCATCAAGGTGATATCCGCCGATTCAATAGCCACATCAGTGCCGGAACCGATGGCAAAGCCAACATGCGCCTGAGCCAGAGCGGGTGCGTCATTAATGCCATCGCCAGCCATACCCACAATCTGCCCTTCTGTCTGCCACTGTTGAACGAACCGGGCTTTAGTTTCCGGGCGCACCTCGGCGTAAAAGTTGTCGATACCAGTCTCCCGGGCGATGGCTTGAGCCGTATGACGGTTGTCGCCTGTCACCATGGCCACACGAATACCCAGTTTGTGCAGCCGATTGATAGCCGCCACTGTATCGGAGCGAATCCGGTCTGCAACCGCAATAATGGCTGCCAGTTGGTTATCTATTGCCAGAAATATTGGTGTCTGACCTTTTGCAGCAAGTTGCTCGGAGCTTTGAGTGAGGGGGGCGGTATCTATACCGTGTTCTGCCATCAGCTCTGCATTACCTAATAAAATATTATGGTCATCTATTTGACCGATGACACCGTGTCCGGGAATTGCCTGAAAATGATCTACCGGTTTGAGAGTCAGTTGTTGCGCTTTGGCCGATGCCACAATAGCTTGTGCTAACGGGTGCTCGGAGGCCTGCTCCACACTGGCGGCCAGCGTCAATAGCTCGGCATCACTGCCTGAGAGCAGCGATACAATGTTGGTGACCGCTGGGCGACCTTCGGTAATGGTACCGGTTTTATCAAGAACTAGTGTCGTTAGCTTGCTAGCCTGTTGCAGTGCGTCTCCTTTACGAATTAATACGCCCAGCTCAGCGGCTTTGCCGACGCCCACCATAACCGACATCGGTGTGGCAAGACCCAAAGCGCATGGGCAGGCGATGATCAACACAGTGGTAGTGACCACAACAAGGTACGCCACTTTCGGTTCCGGGCCAAAAAAATACCAGACTGCTGCGGCCAACAGAGCGATGGAAATTACCATTGGTACAAAGATGCTGGAAATTTTGTCCGCCAGACGGGCGATGGGCATTTTTGTATTTTGTGCTTTTTTTACCAGTGCAATGATGTGCGCTAGAGCTGTTTCATTCCCCACTTTTTGGGCAACAAACAGCAGGGTACCATTTTTGTTGATAGTGCCTGCGGTCACTTGATCACCGGGGGCTTTGGCAACCGGTATGGGTTCGCCGGTGAGCATCGCTTCATCAATATAACTGTGGCCTTCGAGCACTTGGCCATCCACCGAAATTTTTTCACCGGGGCGTACCCGTAAGGTGTCGCCTTTCGATACCCGATCAATAGGGATATCGAACTCCTCGCCATTTCGCACTACCCGGGCAGTTTTTGCCTGCAATCCTAACAGGCGTTTGACCGCCTCACTGGCTTTGCCCCGGGCTCTTAACTCCAGAGCCTGACCCAGATTAATCAGGGCAATAATCATGGCGGAGGCTTCAAAATAGACATGACGGGCGCTACCCGGTAACCAGTGCGGGAACAACACGACAACCATCGAATACAGCCACGCTGAGCCAGTACCCAGCGCCACCAGGGTGTCCATATTGGTATTGCGGTGTTTGAGGGATTGCCACATGCCAGTAAAAAAGTGACCACCAGAAAAAACCAGAATCAAGCCGGTCAGTACACCAATAATGCCCCAGACAACCTGTTCCTGCAGATTGTTGACACCCATTTCGCCTGTGGCCATGCCCCAGATCATCAACGGAACGCCAAGGCATAAAGCCGTAGCCGTATGTTTAAGCAGGTAGCGATAACGCTGACGGTCTTCTACTTCTTGCTTTTCTTGCTGTGCCGAAAATGCCTGTTGCTTTAGCACCATGCCAGAAAAGCCGGCTTTATCCAGCATTTCCAGCACTTTGTTGATATCGGTCTGGCAGTTGGCGGGTGATTGCAGCAGCAGGGTCTTATCTGGCAAGTTAACACTAACGCCAGCAAAGGTTTTCAGAGCGGTTTCAATTTTGCCAACGCAGGCAGCGCAATTCATATTGGGTATTGAGATGAGCACATCGGTTTGTGCCCCGTAGAGTACGTCTGCAGAAAAGCCTACTTTGTCCACCGCCTTTAACAACTCTTCCGCCGTTGCGGTGCCAAAAACCAGAGCGGTGCACTCGGCCAGATTAACGCTGGCCTCAGTAACTCCGGGAACGGCGAGCAAGCTTTTCTCCAATTTAGCAACGCAACCAGCGCAACGCAGTCCGGTGAGTTTCAATGCCGTTTCCCAGGCTGACATGAGGAGTGCTCCTTAGCGATCTATTTCCAGTGCATATTCCTTACTCAGCGGTGGAGGTCAATCTTTTTTTTGCACAGGCGCTGCTGTGACGGAAGGGTTCCGACTCGAATCGGTGGTTACTCCGCCTGAATAAAGAGCGTTACCGGCTGTTTTGTGCTGTGAAACCCAGCTTGTGGTTGCGCAATTAATTGCCGATGGCTGTTCTTGCAATTTTTTTCAACAGCGAATACTGGGGAGGTTTGTTGTGAAATTTGTGTGGTCTGCCCTGACTCGCTAATTTTCACATCCACACCCGGCACATCGTCAACGGCAAGGCTAAATGCTGGCAGCCCACGGCCAGAAATACACAGCGAGACCGGGCGCTCAAAACTAAGGGTGTCTGTTGGGGTGGCCAGCGGGCTTCCATTCGCATCTAAAGGCTCGTCGCTTACCATGGCAACTTTTGACCTTAAGGTGGGCTTTATCGTCAGAGTGATTGAAAAAGAAGCAGAGGAGCTGCGGCCGGGTTTTCCCTCGGTGGCGGCTTTCAAGGAAGTGACGGGGTTAATGACAACTAAGCCAGTTAAAAAAACTGCGCCAAATATGTGACGTATTTTTCTACTTAAAGGGTATGGATTCCGTTCCATGATTACTGCCTTACCGTTAAATCATGGTCGAAGTATAGACAGTGAAAAAAATCCTCTGTGCCAGCGCAGTTGATACAATTGCACCGCTTTGTGACCTTATGGCTTTGGCTGTGCCAAAGCTACCGCGCTGCGAGGGTTAAAGAGCTGCTTTTGTGGTTATTACTTTTGATATATCAGTGTAGAGTCTTGCGAGGTTTTGGATTCTGAAGCCGGTACAAGGCTTCAGAAGATTAGTATGGCAATAAGGGTCAGTAGAAGTGCAATGTTAAAGCGACGATAGTATTTTTTCTCGCTATGAACTCAATAATTTGGACATATAAATTTCATTCACAAATTCACCATCTACTTTCAATGAGTCTCTCTTTATACCTTCAACTTCAAACCCCAAAGCTTTATACAGCTTGATGGCTCTTTCATTATGCTCCATCACCGTAAGCTCAAGTCTATGAATACCGCTTTCAATAGCCCATGACTCCAGCTTGTTCATTAACTGTTTACCAACACCTTGACCAGTGAATTGTTGAAGCACGCCAATGACACAATAAAAGCTGTGTTTATTTCTGGTTAAAGCATTGCCAATACCGACCACAAAGCCGGCAATTTGCTCATCAATAGCCAAAAACATAACTTTTGATGGGTCATTGGAAAAATTAGAAATAATATTTTCCTGTTCTGTAAGTGTCGTTTTTCTCTCACCTGGCTCATAGAGCATGAATTTCGTTTCACTGTCTAGCAGTGCAAACATTGATAGCAGCTCTTGTGCATCATCTATTTTTGCTTTTCTAATTTGCATAGCTGGGTACACCACATTAAATTTTCCAGAACCAATATTATATCGGGGCTTGGCTCAATGCCTTGTTCAAAACACTCTTTGCTGAGAAACCCCGATGCGCCTTACGCCACCGGGTAAAAGGTTGAGGTAATCAGTCGTTACTGCCAGCTTAATATACCGTCGTAAACACGACAATTTATCATCGCTTGGTCAGCGTTTTCAATATAAACCTGCTGCGAACTCGAAACACCATGAACAAGATACTGCGAGCACTGTGCACTTTGCCCGTTGCCAATAACCACTTTAGTGCCTGGGCTTAGTTCACATTGCACCAGTTTATCAAGTGGCGACCATTGATAGCATATCTCATATTTTTCTCGGTAATCCGCTACTGTGCCACTTGGTTTTTCCAGTGCCCACCAATTACCAAACTGGCTATTGGGGTTGGTGCTATTCCAGACCCGATAAATCACAATATTTGCATTTGGATTGGCTTGGTAAACCTTACCCTGGCATAACTTACCTGCAAGCGGCTCTCCCAATGCATTTGTTAACAGTTGTTCATCAATTATTTCACTAAACTGATCAGCAAACTGAGTAGGTAGCTCTGTGCTGCCAATGCAATCAGTTTGCGTTGCTGGGATTATCTCTGCGCTGTTATTTGACTCAACCGGATTTTGTTGTGTTGAGAATGCTTTGCAAAAGCCTGTAGCTCCTGAAAGGGCTATAAATACCATGCTTAAACGGAGGGCTTTCATATAGGCATACCACTAGCATTAAAAAATATTGGAAAACTGCCTTATAGTTACAACAGGCAGTTTATGCATAATAGGAAACCAGAGTCTGTAATTCGCTCTTGATTTTGCACTACATTATTGCGGAACAAAGTTATGATTGTAGACCCAATTAATATAAAGCAAAGCCCGATAAAAAGTCAGATTTAGTCAAGAAGTTAAGCAGAAGTAATTTTAGTATGTTCTGTAGCCCTTGTTGATCAAGGGCTTTAAGATTGTTTTAGCATTGCCACAGGTTTTAAGAAAGGACAACCCAATCAAGTTATTTTTAGAAGTTAAAACTCCAGCAGCATTTCAGAGGCGTCACAGTAACACTCTTTACCACAAATGATGCACATATAATCAGGTAAGGCTGGGTCATTATTCCATCGCCTTGCATGAGTTTTGATCAACTTACCACCTGCCTTGGTAAAGTATTTGTAGGATGCGTTGCCGGGGCTTTGCATCCATATGTGACTCAGACCCGCTTTTGCGCCCATTTTTTTCAGTTGACTTACAGAGGCGTTGAGCAACTGCCCTCCCAAACCTTTTCCCTGATAGTCTGGGTGAATGGTATTGCATTTTAAGTAAGCTATATGCTCTTTTTTTACCGACCACAACTGGGGGGAGCACCACTGGTCTGGTACCCACTTAGTAGGTGCATAAGTAATACGGAAACCGACCAGTAGATTATTGTCGTATAAAGCATAACTTGAATTCAGGTCATCTTTTATACTTTTTACTAGCATCTCGTTAATGGACTGATGATCGAGATACCCATCACCATGAACACCGTTACCTAATTTAATGATTGCTTCAAAATCCTGTTCAGACATATTTTTAACGTAAAAATTTGCATCCACAACTTATTTCCTGCTTCAAATAACTTCTGATAATTCTTCAAAAAGCACGCTACTACCCTTGGCTCTCTTGAGCTTGATACAGCATGAGTGAGCATTGTTCCGAATAGCTAGCGCTTGGAAGGCAAAGGATTGTACAAATTGTTGGTGTCGAACGATATAAATTATTAAAAGGTAATGTACTTCTCGGCAGAACTTTTTTGTCTAAGTATTATCGTCGTATATATTTCGATCAGTTCCAAAAGATTTACGCTTACTGTCGTTAAAAAAAGCCCGCACCTTCATCTGCGAGCTTATTTTTATCACTTGGCGGTCAGTTTTCTCACATCTTCAGCCAATGCCATTGAGAGTGCTTCACGCGCCAAGCCTTGGCATTGTTCGTAGTTGAGATCACGAACCCGTGCTTTCACCACCGGTATTGCCGGCACACTGACGGATAACTCCTCAACACCCAGACCAACAAGCACCGGAACGGCCTCCGGGTCACTGGCCAGGCTGCCACAAATGCCGGTCCATTTACCTTCTTTTTTGGCCGCTTTTACGGTCATATCAATCAGACGTAAAACAGCAGGATGCAAACCATCAATGCGAGCCGCCAATTTTGGGTGGCCACGATCAACTGCCAGCGTGTACTGGGTAAGATCATTGGTACCGATGGAGAAAAAGTCCACCTCTTTGGCAAAATGATCCGCCAGTAGTGCGGCAGAAGGTACCTCAATCATGATGCCAACCTCCACCGTTAATCCTGCTTTCTCCTGCTCTTGCTGAATGAGCTTTTTAACGGCGATGAACTCGTCCACAGAGCTGACCATAGGGAGCATTATTCTTGCACGACCGGCAGGTGCGGCCTGCAAAATTGCCCGTATCTGCTTACGCAACATGGCAGGGCGGTTAATACCAATACGCACTCCCCGTTCACCCAGAAAAGGGTTTTCTTCTTTGGGCAGCGGCAAATAGGCTAACGGCTTATCGCCACCAACATCCAGTGTGCGAATAATTACCGGGCGATCCTTACCCATGGTAGTAAGGATGCCCTCATAGGCTTTTTTCTGCTCATCAAGAGTTGGCTCAACGGCACGCTCCATATAAAGAAACTCAGAGCGTAACAACCCAACCGCCTCGGCACCCATTTGCACCGCTTTTTCAGCATCGTCCTGATTAGCGATGTTGGCGGCAATCTCTACACTGTGGTCATCTCGGGTGACTGCGGGCTGCTTGGCAACTTTAAGCGCAGCTTCGTGCTCAGCAGCTGCTCGTTTTTGCCGGTTTACTGTTCTGTTGATCTCTTCCTGAGTAGGGTTAGCCAGCAAGTAGCCTTTGTTGGTGTTCAGAATAACATCTGTACCACTGTCGTATTCTCGGATACTACCCGGCACGTTTACAAGGTAAGGAATACCAAGAGATCCGGCAAGAATGGCCGCATGGGATGTTGAACCCCCTTGCAGTGTGACAATCCCAATGACACGGTTTCGATCAAGCGTTACCACTTCTGATGGAGTAATATCTTCTAAGCATAAAATGGTTTTCTCCGGCAGCTCATTCGTACCTTCATCAATGCCCATAAGAATGCGCAAAACTCTGAGGCCAACGTCTTCTACATCAATAGCACGGGCTGCCAGTAGTGGGTTGTCCAGTTTGCTCATCTCATCGACTTCGGCCAAAAAGCTTTTGTGCCAAGCCCACATGGCGCTTTTGCCCGCTTCAATCAGTTTGTGGGCGCGCTCAGTAATGGCTGGGTCTTCCAGCATTTGTTGATGGGCAACGAAAACTTCCGCATGGCCGCCCACATGCTCAGACTCCATCTTATGCACCAGTTGCGCGAGCGCTGCACGGGCTTTTTGAATACCGTACCCAAGCTGGCCTTGCTCATCGGTAACGCCTACACCCTCTTCAGGGTACAAAGGCAACTCATGATTCAGGTGATAGAGCTTGCCAATTGCCATGCCGGGTGCTGCTTTTACGCCAGGTAATCGACCATCACTGCCTTCTATCGGCCCGAGCAGCGGCGCCTCTTCTTCCAGCTTTGCTTCTTGGGTTGCGGTGACAAATCCAGACACATCTTCGCCAAGTCCGCTTTCAAAACCATCCATGATGGCGGTCATTGCTTCTTTGGCATCAGGCCCTACCACGGTAATTTCAAGGTTGGAGCCAGCTACGGTTGATAGACCCATCAGGGCAGTCAGGCTGCTGGCTTTGCATTCTTTGCTATTGTCTTTGTTGAGAATGCTCACTTGCGAGTTGAAGTGCTTAATGATTTGCACCAAACTTGCCGCAGGGCGTGCATGCAGCCCTTGTGGATTCTTCAAAACAAACGACTCAGTAATGGTAATGCACTCTTGAACCGGGGCCGTTTTGTCGCTTTCTGGCACTTCGGCGGTACCAAGCATGAAAACCGGGTCTTGTCCGGCTTTCACTTCCGTTCGTGCATTAACTACAGCACCGGTTTCGCCAGTGGTCACCATGACAGCTGTTTGTAAACTGGCTGCTTTAGCACCCACCACCGCGTGATCAAACGCAATCAGAGGTTGCCCGACCCGAACGCGATCACCAATAGATACTTTTGCTTCAAAGCCTTCGCCACGCAGCATGACGGTATCAATGCCGACGTGAATCAATATTTCTACGCCCGAATCGGTTTTTATCGCAACAGCGTGCTTAGCGTCATGTAACTGACTGATGACTCCTTCACACGGTGCTAACACCAGTGAGTCGGTTGGATTGATAGCAACACCGTCGCCAATCAGCCTGCCAGCAAAGACCGGGTCTGCTGACTCATCAATGGGTAGCACTAAACCAGAAAGAGGAGCGGTGAGAGAAAGGTTATCTGATGAGCTCATGCAGGAACCTCAATATTTGCAAGGTCTTCTGTTGCCGGGATACTTTTCATCTCTTCAGCAATTTCAACCGCTTTTGACCCAACGACAATCTGCAGGTGTTTGTCACCGATGCGTACAACGGCATTGGCACCAATGGCTTTGAGTTTGTCGTCATCTATTTTGGTGGCATCTTTCAAAACCAAACGCAGGCGTGAAACGCAGGCGTCAATTTTTGTCACGCAATCGTGGCCACCACACAGCTTGAGGCACTGGCGAGCGAACAGCGCTGTATTGAGGCTGTCTTGTGGCACCGGCTCCGTTGTTTCGGGCTTGCTCACAGGCGTTGCCTGTGGCTTATCTTCGCCTCCTAACAGAGCTTTTTTGAGTTTCTGAAATATTCCTGTGCTACTCATAACACCACCTGTTATGCAATATTGATCAATTTATTTAGTAGAAATACACAAACACAGTCGTAATTAGTTGGTCGTATAAAATATATTCTAGCTGCTTTATTGTCATTTAATGTTTGACTGTCAGTAAGAAAGCTCTCGGAAAAAAGTGGTAATGCCAATAAAAACAACCCACCGCCATTTCCGCAAAGGCGGTAATGGCAGTATACGGGTATTTATGTAAGCGGCTCAGGGTGACACGGTGGGGAGTCGAACAGTACTCAGGTCGGCATCAGCTGCAATCTTTTTCATCTCTTCAGCAATAATCTCTGCCTGTGGCCCCAGAATAATCTGTAGATTCTTTTCACCAACACGCATCATGCCGCTAGCACCTAACGCTTTGATGATATTTTCATCGACGGCAGAAGTATCTTTTAACGTTAAGCGCAAACGGGTGATGCAGGAACCAATAGACGTTACGTTATCGAGCCCACCAACAGCTTTGGTAAATTGGCGAGCTGTGTAGGCGTTGTTGCTCACGCCTTTGATATTGGCTGGCATTGTACCACTGTCTGTTACTTGACCAACTTCATTTTCACGGCCTGGCGTTTTCAGGTCGAAAAATTTAATAGCGAAGTAGAACACACAAAAGTAGATGACAGAAAAAACCAGACCGATAGCGACAAGCGTCCACGGTTTAGTTGCCAATCCCCAGTTGAGTACCATGTCAAACAAGCCAGCGGAGAAGCCAAAACCACTGAGCACTCCCATGGCATTGGTAACCACCATAGAAACCCCGGTTAACAAAGCGTGTGCTGCATAAAGTACTGGTGCCTGGAACATAAACATAAACTCCAGTGGCTCAGTAATTCCAGTGAGAAATGCAGTCAGGGCAACGGAAAACAGTATACCTCCCACTTGAGCACGGCGCTCTTTTTTGGCGGTTAAGTACATGGCCAGAGCAGCTGCCGGAAGGCCGAACATCATTACCGGAAAGAAGCCGGTCATAAATACGCCCGCGGTTTTATCCCCGGCAAAAAAGCGGTGTAAATCACCATTCACAACATCGCCGGCGGCATTGGTGAAATCACCCAGCCCAAACCAGAAATATGAATTTAAAACATGGTGCAGGCCAAAAGGAATGAGGCCACGATTCAACGTACCGTAAAGAAACTCACCAACAGGGCCGGAGTTGGCAACCCCATGACCAAAAGCATCAATACCATTTTGAATAGATGGCCACACATGCCCGCTAGCCCAGCCGATGCCCAATATAAATAACCCGGTCATAATAGGAACAAGTCGCTTACCACTAAAGAATCCCAGATAGGGTGGTAATTGAACATTATGAAAACGGTTGTAAGTGTGACCTGCAACAACCCCGCTGATTATTCCGCCAAAAAACGACATGTCGATATCAGGGTTAATGGTGGCAGTGGTCGCTTTAAGAACAAAAAAACCCACCGCTCCGGCTATTGCTGCAGCACCGGCGCCATCAGTGGTCAGTCCTACGGCAATTCCCATGGCAAACAGCAGTGGTAAATGGCTAAAAATCGCATTACCTGCTTCGGCCATGAAGGGAATACCCAATAAATCTGGCTGCCCCAGACGCAGTAATAATGCTGCTACCGGCAGAACAGCAATGGGCAGCATCAGCGCCGTACCGAGTTTTTGCAAATAACCTAGAATATTCATCTTCGACTATCCATTTTTAAGTCTTAAAGGTGGTTCCGTGTTACTTTAAATTCTACTGAGTTATCTTTTGTAGTTGAAATGATAATTGCTGTGATATTGAGGCAGATCATTATTTTCTGTAATTTTTTCAGCGCTAATAGACGATTAGGTTCTTATAAAATTAATCAGGAAGCGCCCGCCATGCGTTTTATACCTCTGCCAGATCAACCGTCCGTTGGTAGTTGGGCTGCCCGCTACATTGTTAATCGCATTAATGCCTTTAATCCCACGGTCGAACGCCCTTTTACTCTTGGGCTGCCAACTGGTAGCACCCCCATCCCTACCTATCTGGAACTGATACGTCTTTATAAATCAGGCGTCGTTAGTTTTTCTAACGTTGTGACGTTTAATATGGATGAGTATATTGGGCTGCCAGCTCAGCATCCGAATAGTTACCGCAGCTTTATGCATAAGCACTTTTTTGATCACATTGATATCTCTCCTGCCAATATCAACCTGCTCGACGGTAATGCAGAAGATCCTCAAGCCGAGTGCCAGCGTTATGAAGATAAAATTGATAGCTGTGGTGGTATTGAGCTGTTTATGGGCGGTGTCGGTCACGACGGCCACATTGCCTTTAACGAGCCGGGTTCTTCGCTGTCTTCACGTACCCGCGTAAAAACTTTAACCACACAGACCCGCCAAGCCAATGCACGATTTTTTAATCTGGATATTAATCAGGTCCCCAAACTGGCGCTGACGGTAGGTGTTGGAACTGTTCTTGATGCCCGTGAGGTGATGATTCTAGCGACAGGTGCCGACAAATCACGAGCAGTACAGGCGACAGTGGAGGGTTCTGTGAACCATATGTGGACCATTTCTGCCATACAACTGCACCCTAAAGCGATGATGGTGTGTGATGAACCGGCAACCCTCGACCTCAAATTGCGAACCTTGCTTTATTTTCGGGATATCGAAGAGTATAACCTCCGGGAGCTTTACCATGGCTGACCCTATTAGCCCGGATGAAACTTACGCACTGGTCAATTTCACGCCATTAACTGGAGACCCAGCGCAGCACTCGGTTAATGCCATTGTCATCGCAAATGGGCAGATTGTTACGGTAGGCAATGTTGCCGATATTGCCTCCAGCCATAAGCAAATCGATTTGCGCGGCCTGAACCTGAGCCCCGGTTTTATTGATTTGCAGTTAAACGGCTGTGGAGGTGTTCTTTTTAATGATGATATTTCCATCAACACACTTGATATTATGCATGAAACCAATCTGCATAATGGATGCACTTCATTTTTGCCAACGCTAATAACCTGCAGTGATGACGATATCAGGCAGGCGGTAAGCGTCGTTCGTGAATATAAAGCACTGCATCCGGATCGTGTTCCCGGCCTTCACCTTGAAGGGCCTTACCTTAGCGTGGAGCGTAAGGGTATTCACAATCAGCAGTATATTCGAGCTCCAACTACGGCGATGATCGACTTTTTTTGTGCAAATGCTGAGGTTATTTCTATGATAACGCTGGCACCGGAAGTCTGTCCTGAGGGCGTTATTGAAAGGTTAAGCGATGCCGGAATTATCGTTTCCATAGGTCATACCAATGCCACCTGCGCCCAAGTCAATGCAGCCGAAAAAGCCGGTGCCTCTTTTGCAACCCACTTACACAATGCGATGCGCCCTCTTTGCAGCCGTGAACCGGGCGTGGTTGGCGCTATTTTTGACAGCCAATCGTTGGGAGCGGGTATTATAGCCGACGGTTATCATCTGGCTTGGGAGAACCTGCGTCTTGCCTGGCGACTGCTGCAGGATCGCCTGGTGCTGGTAACTGACGCAACCACACCGGCCGGTACCGATATGGACACGTTTGAATTTGCCGGACAAACCATTTACCACCGCCACGGGAAGTGCTCCAATATCGACGGCACCCTTGCCGGCTCCGCACTGACGATGATGGAGGCAGTGGCCAACAGTATCAATGCGGGCATTGATCCCCAAGCGGTGATTCGTATGGCGAGTATTAATGCGGCAAAAGCCATTCATGTGCAGGACAAAATGGGTGCTATTGCGGTGGGGCAGTGCGCTAATATTGCGATTTTTGATGACCGCTTTGCCCTACATGGAACCGTTAGTGGTGGGGAGTTTAGGCTCTGTGCACGACCAAAGTCATAACGGTGCGTGCGTAACAAGGACACAGAGAGTATTGATCACCCTTATCTATTTTCTGTGCCCAGACGCAACGTATAAAAGCAATTATTTCATAACCAATTTTTTGCCAAAAATTCTTTTCAAAGAGGTTTTTTCAGCATTCGCAATGCTGCAGGGTGAGTTATTTTCTATTCAAAAAACCGCAGTAGGAAAATATTGAAAAGAGTCAGCTTTACGATCAAAAGCTGACCCTATTGAGCTAAGCAGCTTTAGCCCGCCAGAAAATTAACGTATAACACCACCTTTTGCCAACAGGTTAGAACTCGTTAATTTATTCTCTTTTCAGGAGGAAGAAGTATTCAATGCTTTGCGCTTAGGTGTAGCATCTGATGCGGAAATGACCATTTGTTCACTCAGGTTAGTAATGTGAAGGGCGTAATTCAGAACGGTTCTCAATGCTGTGGCATCCATAGCCCGGCTATCGTGGCAGTATTGGCGAACTTTCACCACAGCGCTGGCAATTTCAGTTATTAGGTTTTCTTGATTCAGTTTTTCTTTTTTACTCTTTAATAGACACATTACGGCCAATGATGGGCTACGATTTTTGCCGGCTTCGCAATGCACCTGAGCATTATGGGTGATTTTATTAACGATGATTTCTGCGATTTCTGGCGACAAAGCTCTGGCATCAGACCAGCAGGAAAACATTTGATGCACTAGAGCTGTTTTGGTAGCACCGCCTTTTATTATTTCTAACTGTACAGTGCGAGCCAAGGTTGAGCTTCGTTCTCTGCCATTCTTATTGGGATTTGTGACAGCTTGTGTCAAGTCCTCCATAACGGTTATTTTTTTAACGTCAATCCGCATGCCGTTAGGTAACTGTTTTGAGTCGTTTACTGCAAGCTGAGAGGGTAGCCATACGTTTGCATTTTGTGGTGGCATATAAACAGGGCAGTTTATTGGGTTGGCAAGTGCATAGACCTCGGTGTTTTCTTTATCAACCAGCTCCCACATACTGCAAATAAAATCCTCAGGTTTGGTGGAATGCTGCATGGGTTTTAACGAATGAACTATAAAGTGCGAACAGTCATTAATATAAAAATGAAATGACTGCATAGAGCCATTATTTGAAATTTGTTTACTGCTAGCGTCAAACTGTAATTTGCCATGAGCATTAACAGCGTTAGTGAGTTTATACAGCAATGGGTCGCTCACTATTTGAGGAGCCTTACTGGTCAAGCCAGCAAGAAAAAGATGTTTATGTTTTTTGGGTATTTGTCGTTTCGCTGGCGCTGACTGGCTGACAGTTCGTCCTGCTGAACATGAAGGCTGGCTAAGTAGTAGTGAAGGGTTGCTGCTTGGCGGGCTTTGGATTAATGCAGGAGTGTGTCCGGCAAGATCAACACTATTTTCATTCATTTTCACACCTCATTTTTCGATAGATATAGTCAACTGAAGTTTTCTATAATTATTAGACTCTAATGAATGTTAGTGAATAGTAGTTTTTCTACTGGTAAACTCACCCCCAAAACATGGATCGATAACAAAAATAATGAGGTTTATTTATGAATCCAATAGTTTACGCTATTCCCGTCTTTATTTTGCTGATTTTCATTGAAATCATCGCCACTGTCATTCGCAAGAAAGACTACTATCGCATCAACGATGCGATTAACAGCTTAAGTACGGGGCTACTGAACGTAACCACAGGCGTTATTTTCAAGCTCGGTGTCTATACGTTGATTTACAATCACGCGGCTCTTTTTTCCTTTGACGGCAACGCCCTGTGGGTTTGGGTACTTGGGTTTGTGTTGCAGGATTTCTTTTATTACTGGAATCACCGCAAAGGGCATGAAATCAACATTTTATGGGCGGCTCATGCCGTGCATCACCAAAGTGAAGAGTACAACCTGACCACGGCTCTGCGTCAGACCAGCACCGGATTTTTGTTATCTTGGATTTTCTATGTGCCAATGGCCGTTCTGGGCATTCCGCCCCATATTTTTCTGGCGGTCAGTTTGCTTAATCTGCTCTATCAGTACTGGGTTCATACCCGTCACGTGCCCAAGCTGGGCTGGATTGAGTACTTCTTTGTGACGCCTTCCAATCATCGTGTGCACCACGCTAAGAACCGCAAATATTTGGATAAAAACTACGGTGGTGTGTTTATCGTCTGGGATCGTCTGTTTGGCACATTCATTGAAGAAGACGAACAGTACGAGCCTATTCGCTATGGAACCTTAAAGCCCTTGCGTAGCTGGAATCCTGTGTGGGCCAATCTGCATCTTTATGCTGATATGCTGCAAGATGCCATCAAAACTACCAGTTGGAAAGACAAACTGACTCTCTGGTTTAAACGCACAGGCTACCGTCCGGCCGACGTAGCAGCACCGATGAAAATGCCTGACATTCATGGTTATGAGAATTACAACCCTGCAACCAGCTTGTGGTTAAAAATCTATGTGCTGGTGCAGTTTTCAATACTGGTTCTGGCAACGCTGGCCTTTTTGGCCATCAGCCATAACACGGCCTACGGTTTCAATGTTTTTTGGACGGCGGCACTTGCCATTAATCTGACTGGCATTGGCTGGCTGCAGGAAAAAAGCACAGCTCATACTGTAATAGAAGGGTGTCGTTTTGCGCTTTGCGGGGCGGCCTTATTCGCTTCT
Source organism: Endozoicomonas sp. (assembly GCA_965198415.1). GTDB lineage: Bacteria > Pseudomonadota > Gammaproteobacteria > Pseudomonadales > Endozoicomonadaceae > Endozoicomonas. The sequence goes on along the minus strand of CBDAPN010000032.1, from coordinate 1,371,143 downwards.
AACAACCTGTGGGCAGGTGTGTTACCTGCCTGGTCGTGGTCGTTTGTTGCGATTACGGCGGTACTTTCTCTGCTGGCTTTACTGGTCAGTGGCGTTACCGGGAAAAAGCCCGTGGCGCTCAACATGACCGAGTCATAGCTCCAGTTGCTTTCCGTAACGGTGGTAAGCCTCTCGGGCTGCCGCCTCATCAATCTGCATCTTTTCAAACTGTTTCAACTCTTCGGTGAGGGGCGTGGCGGGCGCTAAGTGTTCAACCCTTAGTTCGTCTTCATGAATAATTGACAGTTTGAGGGTATGCACAGCTTGGGTATAAGCGTCATCGGCCTTTTGCAGTTCAGCGGGCGCTCGGGCAGCGATGCAGTTTCTCAGGCAGTTCACAACGCGGGCGCGTTCGATGGTGACATTTGATTCGCTGCGCCCTTCAAGCAGATCCAGCCAGAGTTGGGATTGCTCGCAAGCGAGCAGACATTTTTGCAATGCTTTCTCTTTAAGGCCGGCCGCTTTGGCTTCGCCAAGGCGCTGCCAAGCCACCTGATTTTTTTGCTGCACCACGGCAATCATCCGTCCTAATTGCTTTTGCTGCTGCCAAGGTCTGAAGTGGGAAAACATTTTGTAAATGGAGAGGGGAAGGAGGTTTTTGATGCGTAAGCGCAAACTTTTACTGCTCTTTTCAAGACCATGATGCGAGGCATCAATCAAGCGAATACTTCGTTGGTCTAAAATTTTTTTCAGCGCTTTGAGAATTCGTTTCTCGTCGTGAATGGTGGCCGGGCCTTGCTTAAGGCAGGTATCTGGTGTTTCTTGTAACGGCTCACCATCGGGGGTTTCCGAGTCGTTCATTCAGCTTCCTTATGCTTATAATAACCCTTTAATAGTAGTCAATTTCGCATCCAGCCATGGTATTTTTCGACCCAGCTAAGCAGGCTTTTGGGGGCATGGGCCTTTTTCCACTCACCGGCGGCGTACTTGTTGGCTTCACTTAACGTTGGGTAGATGTGAATCGTTCCCAAGATTTTATTGAGCCCAAGTCCGTGTTTCATGGCGCTGATGTATTCACTGATCAGCTCACCTGCATGGTAGCCGACGATGGTAACACCAAGAATTTTATCTTTGCCGGGCACGGTAAGCACTTTTACGAAGCCCCGGGCTTCTTCGTCAGCAATGGCACGGTCGAGATCATCTATGTTGTAGCGGGTGACTTCATAGGCAATGCCTTGCGCCTTGGCTTCTTGCTCGTTGAGGCCAACCCGGGCCACCTCTGGGTCGGTAAATGTGCACCAGGGAATCACCGAGTAATCCACCTTGAACTTTTTAAAGCGTCCAAATAAGGCATTGACCGCACAGTACCAAGCCTGATGTGCGGCTGCGTGTGTAAACTGATAAGGCCCGGCCACGTCACCGCAGGCATAAATATTGGGGAAGCGGGTTTGCAGGTAATCATTAACCTCAATGGTTCCCTTATCGGTCAGTTCAATGCCCAGTGTTTCAAGACCCATGTTATCGGTATTAGCCTTACGCCCGGTGGCAAACAGCACCACATCGAAATCAATTTCGACCTTCTGTCCATTAAAGCCAGCTTCAAGAAACTGTCGTTGTTTTCCGGTGTCGTTGTCGGTCACTTTGTGAAAGGCGCGTGCTTCGTGCTGCAACCTTACATCAACGCCATCAGCAAGAAACTGCTCTAGCACCAGCGCCGAGGCGTCTTCATCTTCCCGGTGGAGCAGGCGAGTGCCATGGTCGAGCTGAGTCACCTGAACGCCAAGGCGGTTAAATGCTTGCGCCAATTCACAGCCGATGGGGCCTCCGCCAATCACCAGCATTCGCTCAGGTTTTTGCCGCAACTCCCAGATGGTATCGGAGGTGTAATACTCAATTTTTTCCAAGCCTGCCAGCTGTGCAACGTAAGGCCTGCCGCCACTGGCAATGATGATATTTCGCGATGTGACACGCTTGCCATCCACCTCAAGCTCCCACGGGCTGAGCAGTGTTGCCGTGCCGCTGATGCAGTTCACGCCAAGGCCGGTGTAACGTTCAACAGAGTCATGGGGTTCAATTTTGCTAATTACGTTCTGCACACGCTCCATGACTTTGGTGAAGTTGACCTGCCCACAGGCGCCCTCAATACCAAACTCATCAGCCCGTTGCAGCTGGTGCGCTACAGTGGCAGAGCGAATCAGAGCCTTACTGGGAACGCAGCCGGTGTTAAGGCAGTCTCCTCCCATTTTGTGTTTTTCAATTAACGACACTTTTGCCTTAACGGCTGCAGCAATGTAACTACTGACCAGCCCGGCAGAACCGGCGCCAATCACGGTCAGGTTGTTATCAAACTTCTTTGGACGTTTATATTGCTGATACAACCGCCCTCGTCTTAAAAACTCCATAAACAAACGCGCCAGCCAAGGAAAAACACCCAGCAAGACAAACGACAAAATTAATGGCGGTGTCAGAATGCCCTGCAGAGAAAGCTCATCCACCAAACCAAGCTGAGCGCCCGCGTTGACGTAAACCGCCGTGCCGGGCAGCATGCCCAACTGACTGACCCAGCTAAAAGTCCACACCCGCATGGCCGTCAGCCCCATGACCAGATTAATAACAAAAAAAGGAATGGCCGGAATCAAACGCAAGGTGGCGAGGTAAAAGGCGCCATCTTTATTAACGCCTCTGTTAATGGTGGTCAGATAGTTGGCAAACTTTTTCTCGACCCAATCCCGTAACAGCGTTCGAGAAAATAAAAAAGCCAGTGTAGCGCCTAGGGTACTGGCAAAGGAGACCAAAATAAGCCCCGGCAGCAGGCCAAAAATCGCCCCGGCCACCACGGTCAATACCGCAGCGCCGGGTAGAGAAAGGCCAGTTACTGCCACATAAACGATGAAAAAGGTCACTGCAGTCAGTACCGGGTCATCCCGATAGAGACCGTGGAAAAAGTCCCGGGTAAGGTATTGCTGGCCATTAAAGAAGTAAAAAGTACCCACTACTACCATAAGGGCTACTAATAGGAGCCATTTTTTCTTATTCATAGTCGTCCTGAAAAGCTGTGCCAATTCATACGTTAATTCCCGTATAATGCCCGCAAATGACTAATATATAAACTTGGAAGACTGACCGAGAATAGACTGTTAACCGTACCAACAGCAAGTTTGACTCAGCTAGAGTGCTCGAATAACCTCCATTTAACGAAAGAAACTGTGTGGGAAACCCTCCCGGTAAGCGCTCAACTACTCACCGCTTCTCCCCGCTGCCTGTTAAAAAGGATAAACCTGTATGATCCTGCGCCCTTTTCCTGCTGCCCGTCCACGGCGAATGCGATACAACGAATTTTCCCGTCGCCTGATGCGTGAGAGCCGGTTGTCGGTGGATAACCTGATTTATCCACTGTTTATTGTTGAAGGTCAGCAGCAACGCCAGGCGGTTGATTCGATGCCCGGCATAGAGCGCCTGAGCATTGACCTACTACTGGAAGAAGCGGCGGAACTGGTGGCGCTGGGTATTTTGGCCATTGCGCTTTTTCCGGTCACACCCGCAGAGAAAAAATCGGCTCAGGCAGAAGAAGCCTGGAACCCCGAAGGACTGACGCAACGCGCGGTTCGTGCCCTGAAAAGCCAGTTCCCACAGTTGGGCGTCATTACTGATGTAGCTCTGGACCCGTTCACCTCCCACGGTCTTGATGGCCTGACCAACGAAGAAGGTTATGTCCTTAACGATGAAACCGTTGACGTGCTGGTTCGACAGGCGCTCTCCCACGCCGAGGCCGGTGCCGACATCGTTGCCCCCTCGGATATGATGGACGGGCGCATAGGCGCTATTCGCCAACAGCTAGAAGAAAAAAACCACATCAATACCCGCATTTTGTCCTATTCCGCCAAATACGCCTCCAGCTACTACGGACCGTTTCGGGATGCCGTTGATTCGGCAGCCAGCCTCGGCAAAAGCAATAAATTTAGCTTTCAGATGGACTACGCCAACAGCGATGAAGCCCTGCACGAAGTAGCCACTGACCTGGCCGAAGGCGCCGACATGGTGATGGTGAAACCCGGCATGCCATATCTGGATATAGTGCGCCGGGTTAAAGACGAATTTAAAGTGCCGGTATTTGCCTATCAGGTCAGTGGTGAGTACGCCATGCACAAAGCAGCGGCTGCCAATGGTTGGCTCGACGGCGATGCAGTCATGATGGAGTCATTGATGTGCTTTCGCCGGGCAGGCGCCGATGGCATTTTGACCTATTTTGCCAAAGACGCCGCACGGCTACTGAATAACGCTTAGGTGCATTCAAAAGTTAACTCTCAGCCAATGATAAAAAAATACCGGCAATCGCTGCGCTCATCAGGTTGGAGCAGGTTGCCGCGATCAGTGATTTCAGCCCGTATCTGGCGATAAAATCCGCCCTTGTCGGGCACAAGCTGCCAAGGCCGCCAATCAAAATACCCATAGAGCTAATGTTGGCAAAACCGCACAGGGCAAAACTGATAATAATTTTGGCTTTTTCACTCAAAACCGGCAAACCGGCCGCTATCACCTGCTGTGGATCTTTCAGATACTGCGAGAAATCAATATACGCCACAAATTCATTAACGATGACCTTTTTTCCAATCATCGCACCGGCAACATCTGCTTCTGACCAAGGCACGCCTAATAAAAAAGCAATGGGAGATAACAGCCACCCAAGCATTAACTCCAGAGACAGTTGAACATTGAAAAGATCGCCAATGCCTCCAAGGATACTGTTTGCCAGGGCAACCAAACCAATCATAGTAATCAGGATTGCACCAATAGCACCGGCCAGTTGCAGGCCACTACTGGCACCCTGACCGGCCGCCGCCAGTAAATTGATTGGACGCTCATCACCAAAATTTGTACTGGCGTTAATAACGTACTCAACTTTTTGGGTCTCAGGAAAAAGTAATTTAGCAAATAGAACCCCTCCCGGTGCTGCCATAAAAGAGGCTGCCAGCAAATACTCTATATTGACCCCCAAGGCTGCGTAGGTGCTTAAAATAGTACCTGAGACCGACGCCATACCACCGCACATAACCGTAAAGAATTCGGAATCAGTCATCTTTGGCATAATGGGTTTAACAACCAGCGGGGCTTCGTTCTGGCCGACAAAAATATTGGAAACCGCAGACATCGACTCGGCCTTAGAAGTTCTCAGTAGCTTCGACATAGCACCACCAATAACCCGGATAAACAGCTGCATTACCCCCAAATAGTAAAGAACCGCAATCAGCCCCGAGAAGAAAATAACCAAGGGTAGTGACCGCAGAGCAAAAACAAAACCGATACCCTCTATGGAAAAATTCACCAGATTGCCAAACAAAAAGTTAATACCTGCCTGTCCGCTTTGTAAAACAGCCTCTACTCCTCCAGTCAGCCATTGCAGGGCACCCCGGCCGGCAGGAATATAAAGTACAAACGCACCAATAGAAATTTGCAGAAGCAATGCACCACCAACCGTTCTTAATTTAATTGCGCTTCTGTTGTTAGAAAGTATGAAACCTATTAACAATAAGGTGCTTGCTCCAGCTATCCCCAAAAAAGTCATGATGGATCGGTCCGAAGTAATGATTGAGATTTCAGGTGGTTGAAAAACATGCACCAATAAACCACATGTTTTTGAGGCGAATTATCTATTGATTGGTTCAGGTATTTAAATATAGACGACGAAAAACATTGGTTTTAGTAGGGTGGTGGTGTGATCATCGAAAGGCGATCCGAAATAGGCTTAAAATACAGGCAACCGAACTCAGTAAAAACAGGTGATACTCATGACACAATACACCCCACCCAAAAAATGGACCGACACCAACAGTGGCGGACAATGGGCGACTATCAACCGGCCTGTCTCCGGAGCAACTCACGGAAAAACCCTGCCATTAGGTACACATCCTTTGCAGCTTTACTCATTGGGTACTCCTAACGGGCAGAAGGTAACCATTATGCTCGAAGAGTTGCTCGAAGCGGGTGTAACCGAGGCGGCATACGACGCCCACCTTATAAAAATAGGTGATGGGGAGCAGTTTTCATCCGGATTTGTTGATATCAACCCAAACTCGAAAATTCCAGCGATGGTTGACTACTCTGGTGAACAGCCGGTTAAGGTGTTTGAGTCTGGCTCCATTTTGGTCTACCTCGCGCGAAAGTTTGGTCACTTTTTACCCTCAGCGCTTGAGCATCAGGTACCGGTTATGAACTGGCTATTCTGGCTACACGGTTCGGCACCGTTTGTGGGGGGTGGTTTTGGTCATTTTTACAGCTATGCGCCGGAGAAATACGAATACCCTATCAACCGTTATGCCATGGAAACCAAGCGTTTGCTCGATGTACTCGACAAACAGCTGAGCAAACACGCCTATGTCGCTTCAGCACAATACAGCATTGCTGATATGGCCATCTGGCCATGGTTTGGTAATCTGGTTCTCGGGCGGCTCTACGACGCCGCTGAATTTTTGGATGTTGAAAGTTACCAACACGTTCAGCACTGGGCAGCAACAATAGATGCTCGGCCTGCGGTGCAGCGTGGTCGTTTGGTTAACCAACCTTGAAAAAGCTTACCGGTGCGCACCCCAAAGTGCGATTTAGCCTCTATGTAGTTTCAGGGGCTGACTTGTTGATATAGGCTGTGAAACAAGCGTTGGTGTGGCGCTTGCGGAGGCGTTTTCAGCGTTTCAGGGGCTGTTCTGGTCAAGTAAAACTGGAAACTAACATTTGAATATAAAGCCGCTTGGTATGGTCGAACTGTCGTTAATATCGCCAAATGGTATCCGTCCAGCAAGCGCTGCTCCTGTTGTGGCCACACACTGGAAAGGCTCGACCTTTCTGAACGTAGCTGGGAGTGTCCTGAATGTGATACCAGACACGATCGAGATATCAATGCTGCGTTAAATATTAAAGCTGCTGGGCAAGCAGTATTAGCGTTTACGCTCTTTGCGAGGGAGCGTGTTTATGAAATACCCAGTCAGGCCGTCGCCCCAAAAGTGGCATCAAAAATCAGCTTCAAGCCGGTAAGTAACAGGCTAACGTACAGCACTTGATAAAATATTTTTTGTGGCAAAATATGCAATAGCTTAATACCTATCAATACACTCAGAGGACAAAATGGTATCAATATAAGCGTCAGCAGCAGGTTGTCTGCCGAGAATTGCCCCAGCTTTTGATAAGCAAACAGTTTTGTAATATTTAGAATGCCAAAGAATATGGCCGAGGTTCCTGCCAGAACTTTTTTATCCAGATGCAGAGGGAGCAGGTAAATACTGATCACTGGCCCACCCGCATGAATACCAAAACTGGTAAAACCGCTGAAAACAGCCCAGAAAACACCGGAATAACTCCCCGGTTTCCTCTGCTTTTTTTTGGTAAAAATGCTGAGCCAGTGCTGCAAACTGAACAGTACGGCAATCAACCCAATAAGCAATTTGATCGACTCGTCAGGCAAATTACGAAAGATCAGTGCACCGAGTAATATGCCACACAGCCCCGGGGGCAGAATAATTCGAACGACTTGCCAGTTAATATGACGTCGCCAGTTCCACATCGCATGGCAATCCATCATTACCAGCAGCGGCAGTAAGATGGCGGCTGCTTTGAGTGGCGGCATAACTAACGACATTAACGGTACGCCGATCATGCCAACCGCACTACCCAGGCCGCCTTTGCCGAGGCCATTAATAGTAATAGCCGCTATGGAGACCGCAATTAAAGAGGCATCAGGTAACATTTAACAGCAACCTAAAATGGATATTGTCGTGTATGTTGTGAATGGCAACCATCTGCGAAGTCTAGCAATAAAATCAGCAGATAAAATTTAGTGAGCACTTAAAAGAGTGCCACAGGGCGCAATAAGTGTGAGGCGATGCGCTGGATTCAGTAACCAACGCGCAAGAATACCCAGCTGTGCACTGTTCATGCATAATCACGCCTAAGTTATTTGGCAAACAGGTTTATGATGAAATTTATTAACCGCTGTGTGATTACCCTCAAACCAACAACAGACTTCATTGCATGGGTAAAAGAGCTTGAGGTTGAACTGCCCGAAACCTGGGAGTTTGAAGGGGGCGCTTACCTTATGGATGAGCACGAGTCTGAAGAGCAACTATTGGCAGCTATTGATGCTCAGGCGCAAAGAATCCTCGAAAATGAACTCTCAGTGTGGACAGAAGATGAGCAAAAGTGGCCACAAACCCGGGACTTCAGCACACTAAAGAGGCTATTTACACTTCACATTGCCGTTGCCGCTTTTGATCTTGCCAAAGAGCCGCTGCTGCGTGCAGACCTGCTGTAACCTGAGCAGTCGAAGCAAATGGTCTTTGTAGACAGCAGAAAAATGGTTAATTTACGTCACACCCCCAAAAAAAATCATTGCAGATTACGATAATTGGCCATGAACGAAACACCGCTTGAAATTTGTTACCAAGACCGTTGGCTGGTGGCCATCAATAAGCCGTCTGGCTTACTGGTGCATCGCTCTTTGATTGATCGCCATGAGACCCGTTTTGCCCTGCAAATGCTGCGTGATCAGCTCGGTCAGCATGTTTTTCCCCTGCACCGGTTGGACAAACCAACCTCTGGTGTTTTGCTATTTGCTTTGTCTTCAGCGGTTGCCCAACAGGTTGAATTTGCCAATGCCAGCAAAACCTATTATGCCGTTGTGCGCGGCTATGCGCCGCAAGAGGGAATCATTGAACACCCGCTGAAAGAAAAGCTCGATAAAATTGCCGACCGCCAAGCAAGGCAAGATAAACCAGCACAACCGGCGGTTACTGCCTTTCGCCGCCTAGCCACAGTCGAGCTGCCCGTTACCATAGACCGCTACCCTTGCAGCCGTTACTCGTTGGTGGAGGCAAAACCGAAAACCGGACGTAAACACCAAATAAGACGACATATGAAGCACATTAGTCACCCGATAATTGGTGACGCAAAACACGGCAAAGGGAGTCATAATCGCTATTTTGCAACACATTTTGGGGCTGACCGGCTGTTGCTACACTGCCAAGCAATCTCCATGATTCACCCGGTAACAGGCCAGCCCATTGATGTTTTTGCCAAACCGGATCGTGTGTTTATGCAACTGCTGGAACAATTTGGCTGGACAATACCTGAAGGCAGTGGATAAATAAAAAACTCCTTATCTCAGTTGGGAATAGATTAATGGCAAAAATATTATCGGGCATTCTGGTGGTTCTGGGTCTTGCCTTGAGTGGCTGTGCACTGACTTCGCACATTGAAGCGGAGCGTTCACAGGCTGACGTCACTCGCCAGTTCTTCGGTTCCAAATCAGTACCAGACACAGTAATGATGCAGGTAATGGAGCTAAAAGAAGCCGGTATACTGACAGACGTTCACATGACCCGTTCCATCCCGGCACAGATCACCGCCACCGGCCCGGAAAATGTGCTGGCCTGTCTGGCTTCTGAAGGCAGCCGCTGGCTAGAGGAGCAGCAAGAGTGTGAATATATGGAAGAAAAAACCTGCACCGATCTGGGAGGTCAGTTTAATGCCTGCGCTTCTGCCTGCGGTGATGACCCGGGCATGGCGTGTGTGATGATGTGCGTCCCTGTTTGCAGCTTTCCCAATTAACGATTGCTGCCCGTAAAAATAGTGGTTTTTGCGGGCTTTGCGGCTGCCAAGAAAAAAAAAGCCCTCTAATTAGAGGGCTTGACGGTATTAAAGCATACGTTTTAAAACATCGTTTTCCGGTTTATCGAAATAACGGTGTTTAATGCTGGCTGCAATGTGTAAGGCAATCAATCCTAGCAGCACGTAAGGAATCTTTATATGGATGCTGTGAAGCAAGCCGGCCAGTTGTGGGTCTTTATCCAAAAAACTGGGCATGACCAGATTGAACAGCGGAATATCCTTGCCAGCGGCGTCGGACATAAAATAACCACTAAGTGGTACCAAAATCATCAACAGATACAGTGACCAGTGCACTAAGGTTCCGAACTTACGCTCAACCGGCTTTACTGTTGCCAATGGTGGAGGGAATTTGCTGCACCAGCGAATCACCAAGCGGGCGGCAACCAGAAATATTACCAACACCCCAAATGACTTATGCCAGTGGTAAAGCTCATATTTATAACTGACGCTCTTGTCCAGCCACGCCATGTACCAGCCAATGGCAATAATGCCAAGCATCAACAGTCCGACGCCCCAATGCATGATCCGCATCAGCGCCGGGTATTTGTTAGTGGTGTTCATCGCAAAATCCAACTTATTTTAAGAAAGGCGGTATCGTAATTTATTATGCCGTTCGTGTGCTATAACTTTTGAGGCTTAGGCGGGGTTTGCTTACACGCCTGATTTCTAACTTTTTTTAGGCTATCGTCCAATTCAGATTTGGAAGCCGGAGTAAACAACATCACCTGCCCTTCGGTATCTACAAGTTTTAATTTTGAGTGCTCTTTGGTCAGGGTGAATACGTTGCTGTGGTCGGCCTGATTTTTCAACTCCCATGCCTGACCTTTCTTTCGCACCTTGCCATCTGCCTGATACAGCTTGCAGTTGCTATCGAACAACAACAGTGAAAAAGACTGGGGTTGGTCAAGTTTTAAGCCACCGGCCGGGGTCTCGGCATCAACATTTGCAAGTATCCAGTACCCGGCAGGCTCGGTTGCCTGGGCTGCAACCGATACCATCAGACACACCAAAAACAGTAAAGGCGTTTTACGACGGGCGATGAACATAGACCGTACTTCCATCTGATTTGTACGGGTGGAAGTATAGACGATGCGAGTAATTTTTTTCTTTCTACGCGCTATTAATACAGACCGCAGAGCGGGCAAATACTTTTTGTTATCAATCAAACCACCACTTGAAAAAATCGATTCAACATCAGCCTCTCTTGGCGCGCCTCCTGCATGCTGCCCGGGCAAAAGGTGACTTCTTGTCCGGGCATTCGTTGCGCAAGTTTTGCGGCATCTGCCGACATCACACAGCCGATTTTGGGGTAACCGCCAATGGTCTGCCTGTCTTTTAACAGGATGATCGGTTGGCCGTCCGCTGGTATCTGAACTGCGCCATAGGAGATTCCCTCAGAAATTACCCCATCAAGTGAGCAGTGAATACCTGCCCCCTGAAGCCGATAACCCATGCGGTCACTTTGGCTGCTGATACGATATTGGGAGCGGTAAAATTGTTGCACCGTTGCCGGGTCAAAATATTCAAACTGATAACACTCCAGTATTCGCAACACTAAAGGTTCCAGATAATCACGACGGTATCTGCACGGTACTTGTTTGGTGAGTTGCACGTTAGCAACTGGTGTAAATGGCAGCTGATCGCCAGTTGTTAACTTTTGCCCTGTGCCATCAAGGCCGCCAATTCTCTCACGGCAAACGGTTGATACACTCCCTCTTTGCGCTTCAACCAGAAAGCCCCCCTGCACAGCGAGATAGGCTCGCAAACCATTGACAGGCCGATTAAACGACAGCTTATCACCCGCTCTCACAGCGTATGTTTGCCATGGCCCAATAGGCAGTCCATTCAGCGTCCCCTCAAGGTCTGCACCGGTTAAAGCAATCGTTGTGGGGGCATTGGTGTAAAGCGTCAGTTGACCCAGCGTTATTTCCAGTTGTGTGGCGTTAAAATGGTTGCCTAGTAGATGGTTTGCCCATAAAAAAGCATGTTCGTCCATTGGCCCGCCCTCGGTATAGCCAATGGCCTGATGCCCATAACGGCCATAATCCTGCAGCAGACTAAGAGCCCCTGGCTGCATAACCGTAAAACTCATGGCAGGTGACCACCCATCGATAAAAAAGTTTGTTGATCAATCGCGGTAAAACGAACATTGTCGCCCACCTGAAAGATCACAGCACCGGGTTCTGACGGGCTATATTTGTGCGGTGTTCTGCCTATTAACCGCCACCCTCCGGGCGACTCACTGGGGTAGACCGCTGTCTGACGATCAGCAATAGCCACACTGCCCTCGGGCACGCAGGCTCTTGGGGTTTGCAGGCGAGGTATTTGTAACTGTTTTGGGATCATACCCAAATAAGCAAAGTTCGGACTAAAGCCAACCGCATAAACCCGATAAATTCCCTGGCAGAAAATCTCAATGACCCGTTCCGGGTCAAGGCCGCTGTGTAAGCTCACGCTTTCAAGGTCTAATGCGACCTCTTTGCCAAAGTAAACCGGTATCTGGTGCAGGTCAGCCTCGATTAAACTCGTACTGACTTTTGTCGTTTCCTGCAGCAGAGCAAGTAAAGATTGCGGCAACGTTTCTGCCAACGGATGTTCAAGTCTGTAGGTTATGTGAATCGTTGTATAAGACGGCACCATATCCAGTATTAAGTTATAAAATTTCTGTCGTATGATTGCACAGGCACTTGTTATGCTGAGAGAAAGCTGAGGGTCAATCTTACTGCCAAAGGTAATCAGCAGAGACGACTCCGTAAGCGGTTGTATGTTGATCATTGCTTTAGGCTGCTGCGAATATCTTTAATGGCTTGCAGCAGGTGCTCGCTATCGCCATGCAGACAAATTGTATCGGCATGAATTGAACGTCTTATGCCGTTTATTGTGGTGACTTTTTTATCATGCACTATTTCTCGAATCTGTGTTTTTACCCGCTGGACATCGCTATGCACCGCATTCGGTTGTTTTCTTGATACTAAAGTGCCGTCATCGTTGTATGCCCGATCACAAAACGCTTCAAAAATAAGTGGTAACTGCAAACCCTTGGCCAGCGCTCTGGCTTTTTGATCCGATACTCCCGCCATCAGCATCAACGGACAATTCGGTTTGAAACGGGCTACAGCGCTCATGACGGTTTTAAGAGTGTCGGTATCGTGGGTCATTTTGTTGTACAAAGCGCCATGGGGTTTGACATAAGTAACCTCACCACCTTCGGCGCGGGCGATAGCGTCCAGTGCCCCGAGCTGATAGAGCACAGCGCTGAACAGTTCATCGGCACTCAATGCCATATCCCGCCGACCAAATCCAACCAGATCGGGGTAACCGGGGTGAGCGCCAATTCGAACACGGTGCTTCACTGCCAAAGATACCGTACGCCTCATAGTGACCGGATCAGAAGCATGAAACCCACAGGCAATATTTGCCATATCAATGTACGGCATAATGACCTCGTCCCTGCCCATTTTCCAGCAACCAAAACTCTCTCCCATATCACAGTTGAAATACATACAGTCACGCAATGTTTGAGTTCAATTAGACCAGCCAGCCCCCCTTGGTATTAAAACAGAAGACATGACAAAAAGAGAGAAAAGCAAAGCCAATTTCAGGTGAGTGAGCGCAGTGTTGAGAAACTCAGCAGGCCATTTTTGGGTGTTTTACAATCGTCAGAGAAAGCACTTAACCAACGGCTACCTGGCTCCGTTCAAGGATGAACAACAACTCGGCGAGGCCGCGTGTCCGGAAAGCTCTTGCCATATCAAATCTAGCAGAACCTAAAGGTCAAGCGATTCCTTGGTCACAGCGAATTAACGTGGTCCGGCAAAATCAGAGTTCTCGGACAGCCATGAAAAAGCGGATAATCCGGACTTATCTGTTGTTGAAACTGGCTCAAATTTCCAACGCATACAAAATTATCAACTACAGAAAATAGTGTGGAGAATAAGTGCTCAACCTGACAAGTTTTTCCGCTGCACGTTATTAGAGCTGTTCAGTGATCCGCCGGAGAAAATCAGGTAAGATTTTCTCCGGCATTAAGAGTGCCTGGAGCTTGTTTTTCCTGTATGCTTAACCTTGGACAGTAGTGACGTATTTCTCATAAAGCCTATCTGTCGGACCATCATATCAAAACGCAACCAGGAGTTTGCCCTTTGGGTGCTGAGCGTCAGTAGGTTTAAGTCCTGATCCCGCTCAACCCATATTTCTCAACAATTTCACGACCTTTTGCAGGCACTCGACGCCCAATCGGCAACTTGGGCAAACAAGGTAGAGCTGGTTTTTGCTCCTCTTGCTGATTCAATGCCTTTGGCCTTTTTGCTTGTTAGCCGGGATTTCTACATGTTCCGTATCGCCTGAACCCAATGCTGGTATTGGATTCAAAGCAAGCTGCCTGAGTTTCCCCATCATCAGACATTTTTTGAAACCCAGCCGTCTGCCAATAACATCATTATTGGCAAATGAATCAATCAGGTTGCACAAGTTAAACAGGTTGGGATACCTATCCATGATGACGACCGCTATTTGATCGCCTGGTTTTGCAAGCAAAGGTAAACGTAAACCACATCCGGGGGTTTTCTCGTCTTTGGTGGTAGAGACTCATATGGTGTATTTTCTTTTAAGGCAAAAAGGTATTCCGTCCTCACACGGTGCCCAACCCCTTTGCCTTGGGCTTCATGTTGAAATCCCTCCAACTGAAATGAGACCTGACGGGGCAATACTTTTATCAAGTTGGCTCAAAAAGCGAGAACTCAATTTTCTGGAAAGGTTCCTTATTGCGCTCAAGCGTATCTTGCACAAGCTCTGTTGCTTTTTTATCGCTTCCCAGTTCGGAAAGCCTTTAGGTGAGCCAATTCTTATGGCCAAAGTCTGGACGCCCTTTGCATTGCGAATAGATTTGTGTAACGTAGGCATATATTTCTCCATTCAAATAGCCTTCTAAGCGCAAAAAAACTTACTGCCCACAAACAAGCTAAAGCGCAGAAAACCACTTTTAAGAGAAATACTCTTTGATTTCATAACAGATCTTTACCAAGGTGGGCTGGCGGCTTCTCATTAGCCTATGCACACCATTACTTTCTAAGAACAATCTCTTAATGAAATGGTTCCTGGATTATCGCCAAGAGATTAAGATAATGGGTAGGCTCGACACCTTGAACCATATTGAGCTTTTTGCAGGCTGCCTATACTAGGGCTTGAGCAGGCGGGGTTTGAATTGATGCTCGCTAATGAGCTATCCCCTATGGCAGGGGAAACATTTGCCTTCAACTTACTGGGCGAAGACCTAACCGTATTGGCAAAATGGTGAAAAGCCAGAGAAAGTCTTTTGGCTAAAGCCAATTCAACAAACTTACCCAGCGGCTTCGGGAAAACCCTTGAATCCCTCCCACCGGGAAGGGCGTGTCTGATATACCTGACGAACCATATAAACTAAATGGCAACCTTATTGTCGGAAATATCATCCAACTGAACGAACTCCTTGATCAAATCCGCTCAAGACAAACTTGCAAGAGGTTTTGGTCAATAGACCTTATTTCGGGCGGGCCAGAAAGCTTCAGCCTTGCCTTCGCAAAAAAAATTGTGATAAAAACACCCTAGGGAATTCGCCAATTTCGTAGAGCACGTCCTTGTCCTTCTGGAAAATGTCACGTTTTAAAGAAGACGGCAATTATTATGCTTGGTTTGAGGCCAGAAAGGTTACGTCCTGATATGCCTGCATTTAACGCCCGTTATGCAGGTTGTCCCCCAGAACCGACCCCGTTTTCATGCTGGGCGTCAGGGGATATTTACGAACAAAAAGGACATCTTAACGAAACCGAAACTGAATTATTCTCACACGGGGAAAAACTGTTTTACGCCATCCAAAAAGGTCAAGAGGTTGCTTACGGCTCATACCCTTGCCGCCCAGAAAAAAAATGAACGGCATTTTTTTGAAAACTCGTTCTTGCATTTTTGGTAGGAAAACAGGAAGTCACGGTTATGGAGGCAATTGGTGACCTTAAATACAACACCCGAAAAGAAAAATCCCAATTCGTGGTGGATTTGAATGCTTCGTTTGCAAATCTAGGTGATGCTTAGAGTCAGGCGATCTATCAAGTCATCCAGCAGTGCGTTTTTCGCTTACCTAAAAGAGCAAAGGACAGATATTAGCGAGAAAGTCTGGAAGCAATTGAAAACCTATGCATTCTTACTGGATGGCGACCCTAAGGTTCAGCAAAAGGCTGACCTGTTAAACTATTTGTCACTACATACCACAAAAAAACAAACCCAAAAAGCACTTTGGCAACGGAGCCTGCACCTCCGCATTGTCTATACATGCTTGCCACTCTGTCTAACCGTAAGAGAAATGGCCCGAATCCAGTCAATACTTTAAATTCCGCTCGAGCCACTGGTGGAAAGATGCGAAGGTTTGGTTCAGTACACCCAAGTTGGTAACCAGTAGCCACTTTGGCTTAGGGGTAAAGCCGTTAAGAAGCTGTTGGAAAACTTTAGGCCGATCGAGCCCGGCTGGGCATACTCAGTTCCCCGCTGCTCGCAGCCGTTTAATGTCAACTATCGCCATAAACCAGAAATCATTATCCGAAAGGTCCTTGCCCGTGGCTACCGGTTCAGCCTGCACAGCACCATGAATTCCCTTCGGTGGGAACGCTCGGAGCCTAGTACATTATTTCAAAGAGATTGATGGGTAGCTTTAGCTTTGCCCGAATCTTCCGTGGTGAACCTCCATGCATTTTTTCATGATGCTGATTTCGAGTATCCTCCCACGCACCAACTTCCTTCCGTAGCGCTTCTTGGTCTGGAATTCTTCGATCAAGGCACTGGCGGCTCAAAATGCTCAACTCAATTTCTGCCATCTTCAGCCAGCTACAGTTTTGGGGTGTAATGGATTTTCTTTGGCTATTCGAGCATGCTAATGCCTGATAAATACGCTGAAGATTATCCATCACAAGGCGAATAGCTGGCTTCAGGGTAGCGAACATCAACCATCGGTTTTATCTGTACAGTCCAATAGCTGTCCTCCGGTCGCTTACCTCTAAATGTCGCCAACCTTCAAGTGGTGCACAAATTACTCACACCATTACGCTTGTATTCATAACCGTGTTGGTCTTCTTTCATGTGGATTGGTAACATGCCGCTTACCGCTTTCCGCTCGGGGCATGCGAAAGAAGGATTGTTGATGCCGCCACTTTATTAGAACAATGGTTGCCGGTGGAAAGGCTGTGACTGGCATAATACAGAAAGGGTACAATGCCTGAAGTCTAACACCTCTGTTTTGCAATGACCAAATCCATGTTAGTTCACTGGTGCAAGACCACCGGTCGTATGCATGCCGAGAGTTAAGCACTCCCACGGGAGACCGTGGGAATGAGGCTTATGGGTAAACCAGGCTTAGCTGCATGGAAAACCTGTGGTTTTGCGCTTAAACGGGGGTCAGGTTAGCGTAAGTCATCATCAGCCATTTTGAGCCTTCCGAATCAAAGTTGACCTGTATGCGGGCTTGGTTGCCTTCGCCTTCGTAGTTCACTACTACGCCCTCACCAAATACATTGTGGTGTACACGTTGCCCTAAAGATATGGCGGGCGCTGTCGTATGACTGGCTACCGGTCGGGTGATGGTTCCGCCAAGGCGAACCTCTTGTAATAATTCGCCCGGGATTTCACGAATAAAACGGGAGGGTCTGTTCAGGGTTTCGTTGCCATATAAACGACGGCTTTCAGCGTAAGTGAGGTATAAAGTTTCCATGGCCCGGGTAATGCCCACGTAGCAGAGCCGTCGCTCTTCTTCGAGGTTGCCTTCATCAAGCGACATTTTATGGGGGAATAAACCCTCTTCCATTCCGGCTAAAAAGACCAGAGGGAATTCCAGGCCTTTGGCGGAGTGTAATGTCATCATTTGTACACTGTCTTGAAACTGGTCGGCCTGATTGGTGCCAGCCTCCAGTGCCGCATGAGCCAGAAACGCCTCTAAAGGGGTCATGGTTTGTATTTCGTTTTGCTCTTCATCTTGTTCAAGTAGCAGGTCATCCATGTCAAATTGACGACAGGCGTTTATCAATTCTTCAAGGTTTTCAATCCTCGCCTGACCTTTTTCACCTTTTTCTTTGCTGTGGTGCTCAATCAGTCCGCTGATGGTCACCACATGTTCGGCCAGTTCGCCGAGTTCGAGGCTTTCGTGGTCGAGGTTTATGGATTCAATCAGCTCAATAAAAGCGGCCATGGATTTACCGGCCTTGCCACCTACGGCGGAGGCTGCAACCAGATTTTTCATCGCCTGCCAGAGTGAAACGTTTTGGCTGCGCGCTGCTGCCCTGAGTTTTTCTACGGTTTTCTCTCCGATACCGCGGGTGGGGATGTTGATGACTCGTTCCAGAGCGGTGTCGTCGTTGGGGGCGCTCACTAGCCTTAAATACGCCAGTGCGTTTTTGATTTCGGCGCGCTCAAAAAAGCGCTGCCCACCATAGATGCGGTAGGGAATCGTCGCCCGCAGCATCGCTTCTTCAAGAACCCGGGATTGGGCGTTGGAGCGATAAAGTATTGCTATATCGTTGCGTGCCTGGCCTTTGCCAATGGCTTCTTTGATGCGGTCGGTGATGAATCGTGCTTCATCGGTCTCGTTAAATCCGGCGTAAAGGTGTACCGGTTCTCCGTTGTCGCCGTCGGTTCGCAGTTCTTTGCCAAGGCGGTCGGGGTTGTTGGCAATGACTGCGTTGGCGGCCTGAAGAATGGTGCGGGTTGAGCGGTAGTTATGCTCCAGTTTGATGGTTTGGGCGTTGGGGAAGTCATGCGTAAATTGACGTATGTTTTCAATCCGTGCTCCGCGCCAACCGTAAATGGACTGGTCGTCGTCGCCGACCACCATCAGTTTGTCTTGCTCACCACCGAGCAGCCTGAGCCAGGCGTATTGTACGGCGTTGGTGTCTTGAAATTCGTCCACCAGAATGTAGCGAAAACGTTTACGGTAGTGTTGCAAAATGTCGGCTCTTTTTAACAGCAGCTCGTGCGCACGCAGCAGCAGTTCACCAAAATCTACTACGCCCGCTTGCTTGCAGTATTCATGGTAGCGGCCATACACATCAACCATGGTGCGCTCAAAAGGGTCGTAGCCGGGGTCGATGTAGGCAGGGCGCAAGCCTTCATCTTTTTTGCTGTTGATGTACCACTGCGCTTGGCGGGGCGGCCACTTTTGTTCGTCAAGCTGCATCGCTTTCATGATGCGTTTGAGTATTCGCAGCTGGTCGTCGCTGTCGAGAATCTGGAAGTTTTCTGGCAGTTCGGCTTCTTGCCAGTGGGTTCGCAACAGCCGATGAGAGAGCCCATGGAAGGTGCCAACCCACATGCCTCTTGGTGCAATACCCAGCAACTCCTCAATGCGCGAACGCATTTCAGCTGCGGCTTTGTTGGTAAATGTCACCGCCATGATGGAGTAAGGTGACATGTTTTCAGCCTGTACCAGCCAGGCAATTCGGTGAACCAGAACCCGTGTTTTGCCACTGCCTGCGCCCGCCAGCACTAACATAGAGCCCACGGGAGCGGCTACGGCACTGCGTTGTGCCTCGTTCAGCGCATCAAGTATTGAGGTTACGTCCATAAGCGTCTTTCGGTTAAGTCCACCAGAAGGCTGTTTGAGAATAGCCTGCGAAGGCAGGGAGGTAATTATAGTGAGAGTTTACCGAAACTCACTCGGGAGGTCTTGCTTGTGTTAAGGTGCTTTTTTATTAGCCTCCATGCAATGCCTCATTTAACCAACCCAATTGAGCGGTTTATGTTAGACAATGACCTGACGAACATCCCAATAAATGACCCGGTAGCGGAAGTAAGCAAGCACTATGACACCCTGCGCCGCTCAGAAAAAAAGGTGGCTGATTGGGTGCTGCATGATCCCTCCCGCTGCATCAGTTTGAATATTGGCCAGTTGGCCAAGTCGGTTGGTGTTAGTGAGCCAACGGTAATGCGGTTTTGCAAGGCGATAGGTTGCGGGGGGTTTCAGGATTTCAAACTAAAACTGGCACAAACGCTTGGTACGGCGTCTGTACCACGCTTTGCCAGTACCAAGCTTAAACAGAACGACAGTGTTGAGTCTTTGACCGACAAGGTTTTTAACTCCACCGTTCAAGAGCTGGTGCAGGTCAGGGAGCGAATGAATATGGCCGATGTGCATTCAGCCATCGACGTATTGTCTTTAGCTCCGCGTATTGAGTTTTTTGGCTTTGGTGCCTCTGCTGCGGTTGCCAGTGATGCGAGGCATAAATTTATTCGTTTAAAAACGACGGCGGTAGCTTGCTCTGATCCGCATATACAGTTGATCTCGGCCTCTACGATGTCGGAAGGCGACGCTGTTGTGGCAATCTCTCAAACCGGGCGCTCAAAAGACCTGATACAGAGTGTCAAATTGGCTAAACAGCACGGCGCTATCATTATTGGCATCTGCCCCGATAATACGCCGATGGCTGAATATTGTGATTTTTGTTTGGGTATTGCCGCCGAGGAAAATACCGATCTGTTTACGCCACTGACTTCACGGATTGCTCATTTGGTAGTCATTGATGTACTGGCCTCTGGCGTTGCCATGCAAAAAGAACCAGAGTTGACCGAGCAGCTAACCAGCATCAAAAATGGCCTTCGTTCGGTACGGTTGAGCGATTTGTGAGATTTATCTTACACACTTATACGACATGTGTGGTTGTCGTAGGTGGTTGTTTTTAATATTTTGGTAACTGTAATCAGGCATCATTTAATAAAAAGTAAAAAGAGGGTGCGGTTATGAGCAAAGGGAAAAAAGCTGAAAAAGAGTTCATTCTGGATGAGCATCTGATCCGCCCGGAGCTTGAGCAAAAGGGCTCTAGGCGGTCATTACAAATTCGCAGGGCGCTTGAAGAGAGGGAGGAAGATAAACGACTTAGCGCCATTTTTGGTGATGATTACTGGGAAGGAATTTAATCACTGAATTCGGTCCGGGCTTTTGCCTTTTGGTGAAAGCCCGGGTTTCTTCATCGTTGGTCTCTACTTATTTTCTTAACACACCTGAAAGACCTTTTCCTGAGTTATTTTCCACCTACGTCTCGTTCCTACGGCTCCCCGTGGAAACGCCTATTTTGCTGGAGTGAAGTCAGCGCCGTCAGAACATCCAGCGCACTCTGGCAAGCAATCCGTTTGCTTTAAAGCCGCCAGCCCAGTGATGGGAATAGCTCAGGGAGAGGGCTGTATTGTTAATAACCATATTAACCGTCGCATCAAACTGGTAACGATTTCGCTGTTTTTTTGCGCCATGAATCAGGAAGCGTTCACCGCCGTCAGCAAAGTGCGCGATGATGGCGATAGGATCTTTTTTGAAGTCATGTAAGCCCGTCAGCCCAAACTCTGGCTTGATGAGAAAGCGGTTGGTATTCACGTTACCAATCAACTTCAGGCCGCCGCCAAGCTCCAACAGGTTGTATCTGTCATTATTGACCTGATCGAAAGATAAAAAGCTCTGGCTAGGGTTGCGGGCGGCCTCGGTGTAGTCTTCGGTTTTGATGGTGAGATAGTTAAAAGCCGCTTGGGGTTGCAGGCTCCAGTCATCATTCAGCGGGTATTTGTAGCCGGTCGTTAATCCCAGGCTCCAGCTTTTTGTGTCGTACTTCGCTTCATTGTGGCTGTTGTTCACAGTGCGATTTCCTTTGTTCTTGCCAAAGGCGTAGCTCACACGGCCATCAATAAATGTCTGCTCTTTTGCAGATGATGCGTACAGGCTGAAGATGTGTGCATCGGAATCGATTGTATTTGCCGGTTGATCTTCCTGCTGTGTGTCACCTTTGACGTAGGTGTAGGCGACGCCGGTTTCAATGTTTGGATGCTTGGCCAGACCGCTATCGACCCCGATGGAAAACCCATTGGTTTTGGCTCGATAGCCGGGAATGTAATCTTGCTTGCCCTGAGTCGCTTTGCTGTAGGAATACTGTAGCCACGCGCCCCCACTAGACGACATATCACCACTGTTTATGCCAGTGCGCCTCGCAGACATTCTCTCATCAAGGTTCTTGCCCGAAGTTTTTAACGCCAAATTGGCATTATAAGAAGCGTGAGGTGATAGCGATGGGGCAATGTTGACAGCAGCGCCATTGCTGCTTTTGGCATTGATGTTTTGCACAATGTATCGGGTGAGTTGAACCCTGTTGCTGTTGGGTTCTGAGCCTTTAGCGGCTTCTTTGTTGTCTGTGGCCGCCGTTATCATCGAGCGAAGCCCTTCGGAAACCAGTTTGCTGCGGTGTTCAGCTTGCGTTGTTGTTGTTAATAGCATCCTTTTGGGGTTTTTGGGGTCAACGATGGCGTCGTAGTGAAGGTGCGTTTCATGTTGGGCGTGCACTTTTACGGGGCGATTAATGTTGCTCTGCTGTGCCTCCATTAACAGATATTGTTTGCCTGATGCAGGGGCTTTCATTATGACACTGTCAAAAACGAATTCAGCGCCGGGCTCAACAACAATGGAGTGGGCTTTGACCACCGGTGCCTCGCCTTTGGTTCCCACTGGTTTGAACCGGCCAGAGTGGGGTGTTTTATCTGTCAGCACCAAGCGACCCTGCTGATGATAACTGCCATCAACAATAATTTCTGAGGGGGTGGCGATAGTAGCTTGCCGGTAAATTTTCAGCGCTGGTGAGTTTTTGTTATCACGGGCTACGCTCGGAGTTATCGTCGTACGATTGGCGGCAAAATTAAGTGTGCCAAAAACGTTGACCCGGCCACTTGATTGAATACGATCCCCTTCGTAGCGATTTGACCCTATGAATTTGATGAGCGTTAGATCTTTCAGCTGTTTAACGGTGGTGTTTTTAGCAGTGAACTGATCTTTTTTACCAATGTCGCCTGTTATGGCGTTAACCGACGCACCCTCCTGAGTGATGAAAAAGTCTGGTCTGTCATGAGAAGAAACAAGGTTTATGTCTTTGATGACGCCCGAAGACGCCAGCTTTACCGGGGCCGCTTTTTTCGTGTAAAAGAGCGACAGAGTACCTTTGCCAGGAGCCATAGGTTTATCACATATTTTAACGCTCAAAGCGCCAGTCTTTCCTGCTGAGTGGTTGATATTAAGCGGATTCAGTACCAGTGTATTGTCCCACTGTGCACCATCAAGGGTGAGGGTGTGAAACCCAGTTGCTTGTTTGAGTTGACCTTTGACCAAAATCAGTTCGTCCTCTCTATCTTGTCGGCCTATTGCTTTTTCTGTCTGACCACCTTGTAGCGAAAAAGTTAGTTTGGGGCGGTTCACATTGGCTGAAAAATCGAGCAGTTTTACCGTGCCGGGTTTTGTGCCCGGTTTTCCAACAGTGTTTATGCTAAAGGCGTCTTTGCTGCCATAGGTCTTATGCTGGTCGAAATGTAAATGCATTAATTGGTGGTCAGAAACCGTTAGCGCACGGGAGCTTACGACCATGATTTTATCGGCTACCCCATTGGGCAAAATGTTCAGTGTGCTCAGGTTGTTTACCAACCCCTGAGAGCGCCAGTGAGCACCTTCAATCTGCACTTCATTTACCGAGTCAATGGTGCTGAGAGTGGCATTTTCGAGAATATTTAACCGGCTAATATTTTGTACTGGCTGATTACTCTTAATAATAAAAGGGTGGTCTGTTGTCGTGCGTATGTTCAGTTGGGAGTTGAACGGTTTTATAGGTTCGATTGAGCCACCAATATTCACTGTGTTCATCGGGACGTCTGCAATGAGGCTTTGAGCATTAATCCAGCCTGTGGATAAAAAGTCGGAGCTCAATATCTGAATATTTTCTACATCGTTTATATTTCCGGTTAAATGGGCACCGGTGGTGATTTGCAAATTAGTAATGTTTTTGCAGGACAGGCTGACGGGATTTTGCTTGTCAGTATTCACCACCAGATTTTTGCCCCTTGAGACCTGTTGTAGTTTTCCCCCAATCAATACCTGTTCAAATGCGAACTCTGGTGCGCGTATGACGCTGGCATTGGTGATTCTGCCGAGCTCAAAGCTGGCCTTGTTGTCAAGCATAAACTCTACCTGACCATTGTTGAGGTATAAGTCACCAAGACTCGCTTTGTCGTATATTTTTAACGTTCCAAACTTACCGCCGCTCTGAACGACAAATTGCAACCATTGTCCGTGCGTGGTGGTGAATTTCAGAATTTGGTTAGCCTCTGTTATTTTTTCAGGTGCCTTTGGGCCGTAGACATGCAGCTCGTTTAATGAGCCTTTGCTGTCAACATCAAGAGCGCGAATATTGCTGAAAGGTTTTTTTGCTACCCAATCGCTACCAGAAACGGACACCGTCCCAAAATTTTCAGCGGTATCAATAGAGCCACGAATCAAAAATAACGTATTTGCTGTGTTTCCGTTTCCAATCACACGACCCATGCGACCGCCGTTGAGGGCTATTATTGCATCCGGGCGCTCTTTTAGGTTTATGTCGGTAGCGCCGTCTTTATTGGCGCTAATATCTATATAACCAGGGAGTGTCGCTGAGATACTTTCAGTCACTTGTAGGAGCAGTGGCGGCTGTTGACTGTGGCTGGTATTAGTGGTTTTTGTATCGGCTGCAATGTGTGCTTTATTTTCAGTGCTGACAGGTTTACTAATCGTGTCTACGACATTGTTTGCGTATCTTTTTTTTTGGCTTGAAGCCTCTGTAATTGAATCTGCATAGTTACTTTGGGTGATAGTTGCAAGCACTGATGTTACGGCTAATGGCAGAATTTTTTTATAAAACTTTTGGGTAGTAAAGCAAAGCATTCTTTATACACCTTTAATGGAAATTTTATCAGGGATAGGCTGTGCAGGGTGGTGAACGCCTGAGCACGGCGTCAGATAGCGGTGAACAAAAGTAAGCGTATTTACACATCAGAATAAGAATGGTATGAAAATATTTTTTTAATAAAATATCGTTTCAATCTTAATAAAGATTCTTTTGATTTATTTGGTTATAAAATAGTGGGCGCTGGTTGTATGTTTTATAACCTTCGTTTTATGCAGAGCTGCGTAAGCTCGACATCTAAGTCTCGAGTCTTGGGCGAAACGAGACTTAGATGTCGATTTGCCTTTTGGGTATGGCAAGCGCTTACAAAGATCTTTCGATTTTGTGCAATAGTTTTTTTACCGGAGCCGCTAACCCAAGTTCTGGCGGCTGGTTCAGTGAAAACCAACAGTAGGAATCACTGTCGTTTATTGCGCCGCCGTGGGTGTACTCAACAAACGTCATTATTGGGGTAATATCCAGATGGTAGTGGCTGAAGGTGTGGCGAAATGGTTGCCAACAATCATAGTCCGTGAGGGTTAGCCCGGTTTTTTTATGCGCTTGCTGAATAATCTGCTGCTCTGACAGCTCAGGAAACCCCCACAGGCCGCCCCAAATTCCAGCGGGGGGGCGTTTTTCCAGCAGGACTTCTCCCAGTTGGTTAACCACCATTAGCATAGCGGTGGACTTCACGGGCTTGCTTTGTTTTGGCTTGGACTGTGGGAACGCTGTTACCTGACCTGTTTTGTACGCAAGGCAGTTGTCATGCAGAGGGCAGGTGTTGCAGGTGGGTTTGCTGCGTTTACAGACCGTCGCGCCAAGGTCCATCATCACTTGTGTGTAATCGCCGACTCTGTTTTGCGGAGTGAGTTGGTCTGCGATATCCCAAAGTTCATTGGCAACGCGCGCTTGCCCGGGCCAACCGTCAATGGCGAAGTAGCGGGTCAGAACTCGTTTCACATTGCCGTCCATAATCGGCGCCCGAATGCCCATGCTAATGGAGGCAATAGCCCCCGCCGTTGAACGACCAATGCCTGGTAACTCTATAAGCAGTGCGACTGAACGGGGAAATTCCCCGTCGTATTTATTAACGATTTGTTTGGCTGTTTTGTGTAGATTCCTTGCCCGGCTGTAGTAGCCAAGGCCGCTCCAGTAGTGAAGTACTTCATCTTCGTGGGCAGAGGCCAGGTCAGTAACCTGTGGAAATCGTTCCATAAACTTTTGGAAGTATGGGATGACCGTTGTCACTTGCGTCTGCTGGAGCATAATTTCACTGATCCAGACCCGGTATGGCGTTTTATTGTGTTGCCAGGGCAAGTTTTTGCGACCGTGGGTGTCAAACCAATCGAGTAGGGTGCGGCTGAAGTCTAAGGTGTTTTCTTTTAAAGTCATTGATTAGTGCTGACCGGCTCAGGAGGCTGACTGCTGAGGTGCAGGCTTCTGGCCGGTCTTCCAGAGTTATTTGAACAGGTTTTTCAGTAAATCCTTAATTGGCCCCTTGTCTTGCAGTTTGTCTTCCAGTTTTTCCTTGAGTCTGTCTTTGGCGATATCGGTGGCGATGTCTGTCAGTCGCTGTGTGTCAACACCGCAAGCTGGTGCCACAAGGTCGCCGTGACAACGGAGGGGCCAAGTAACATTAGCGTATTTTTCGTTGATCTGACATGCGGAATCACCAGATTCAGGCTGTTCGCCGTGAATATTCAAACCAATATGGTAGTCCATTTTTTGCTCAACAAGGTTTATGTTGCCGTCCCCTTTTAAGTTCATTGAATCCAGTGCGGCGATGAGGTCGTTGTTATAAGCGATACCATTTTTGATGACGAACGAACCGCTAAGGTCGCTAAAAGGCGTAGCGCTTTCTGTAAGCTCGTTTTTTTGCAACTCTTTTTTACGAACAAACGCCACAGCTTCACAGAGAAGGCGATTAAAGTTGGCTTTGGTAAAGGCGCCGTTTTCAACAGCAAACTGCACCTGACCATTAAGGTTTTTAGTGAGTGTGCTGACGTATAGCCCCTTGGTTTTCAGGTTGGTGTCAGCATTCACGCTGCCCTCAACAGCTGCAAGCTCGGGTATGGGTTTTGATAACGCCGCCAGACTGATGTCAGCCAGTTTTGCCTTGGCGGTTATTGTCGGTTTGGTTGATACGCGAACGTCCATGGTAGACGTCATATCAATAGTACCTCGGTAAAAGCCGGAGCCAATTTGTACACTTTGCATACCGCCTGAGGCTTTGATGCTCAGGGCGGGTTGATCAAACTTTAATTTGGCTATTGTTAACGACTGAAGTTTAAGGGAACCGTCAACGTTCAGTTTTTGCAGCAGGGCTACAGGAATGACTGGCTGCTCTTTAACGGCAGTGGGTTGTTTGGTCTCTTTGGGCTCTGATGATTCACTTGCTGGTTTTTGTGTACGTGGTGGCAAATAGTTATCAACTGTCAGGTCACTACCAGTAAAGTCAAACAGCACATCGCCTTTGGCAATGTTGGTCATTTGTAAGGTGCCATTGAGGTCAAAGCTGTCCAGTTGCAGTTTGAGTTTTTCGACCGAGAGGTTGTCTCCATTGGTCGTAAATTTGCTGTCAAATGCAAATTGGTTGAGTGCTTGCGGGTCTGCCATGGGTGGCAGTTGTACGTTCATCTGCTTTAGCAGTTTGGCCAGATTAAATGTGGTAATGCCAAGGTGACCAGTAATGGATGTTGGCGATTGCTGGTACTTGACATTAGCGGTCATGCTGAGGCTTTCGCCATTGGGCGCTGCTGCCGTGGCGATGATTTTCAGGTTTTGAATGCTGTAAATTGCGTCTGCAAGGTTAACATTCATATCACCCCTGATCACCGTACTGAGCAGGGGTTTTGGGTTGTTGAGCCGGGCTTTTAATTCAAAGCCAAAGGGGTGCTGATTACGAATCGCCCCGGTCGTTAGGCTGGCATTGTCGATTGTGTAATGTTGTCCGCTCTGCTGGTCGGCATAACTTAATATAAGGTCTTTGACGTTTATCTTGGCAATATTGAAAGCAATTGGCGACGATTTTTCTTCGCCACCGGGTGTCGGTTTTTGTTGTTGTGCTTCCTGCTCGCTGGTGGTTGCCTGATGTGCAGAGTGCAGGCTTGTTTCCCAGTTTCCAACCCCTTCTTTATTTTTCACTAAGGTGAGATGCAGGCCTTTAAGATCAAGGTTTTTCATTTCAATGCGCTTGCTCAGTAAGGGAATGAGCTTAACACTGACGTTTGCAGAGCTTATTTCAGCGAGCTGTGTTTTATTAGCGCCTTGTACATGCACATCTGCAATTGATAAACCGAGCCAGGGAAAGACAGACCAGTCAATGGCACCCTCAATGCGAATTTGTAGCCCCGTTTGATCATATATCGTTTCGGTAACCTCATCACGCAACTCATCGGTGTTGATGAATCTGGGCAGGAGCGCTATAGCAACGCCCCCCAGTATCACTAATGCCGTCACCAGTACGGCAACGAACTTGAGAATACGTTTCATTGGTAGCCTTAGAATTTAGGGCCCGCCGTTGTTCTGTAGACGACACATGATGAAAATAGGCTTCATTTTAACTACTAAGAACATAAGCAGGTGTTAGACACAATACGCCTCTCCTGCCAGCAGCAGGAAAGGCTTATTGTATCGGGTTTGGGTGAGAATCAAAGGCTGGCGAATTGCATTTTTTTCAATGAGCTTAACGGGCGAGTCCAGGGGTGGAGGATCATGGCGATATTTTGCATGGCCGGTGACTTCAGCGCTGTAATAGCGTCTTGGCTGTTTCTGTAGTTGCCTTGTACCAGAATATACCAGCTTTTCTTATTGCGTTTAATGTGCACCGTTTCGGCAGAAGCCAGCTCTGGGAAGCGCTGTTTAAGCTTTTCTACGGACTCCAGAGTGCTGGATGAGAACCATTGAATGGTGTAACTGTTCGTTGAGCCGTCCAAAAAAGAACGGGGTTGAACTTTCTGCGTCACGCTGGTGGTTGGTGTTACATTTTTGGGTGGTTGCCTTTGATATAAAGTTGGCTGCACATTGCGTTGCTGGCGGTTGCTGCGATTCACAAGATAGGCTTTATCGCTATTGTAATGCTTGTTAATCGATCTACGTTTATAAAGCGACTTTTCCCGGCTTTTTAGCGCTTCATTGTTGGCTACCCTCTGTGTGCTTTCAACCAATGATTGCAGATAGCCTACCTGCCTTATTCTTGGCGAGAAGCGGGTAGAGACCCTTGATAATGAAGGGGTAAGTAAGGCGTCAAGTGCTTCAGAGCGGTTCATAAAGAGCATGCTGACAAGCGCATAGCGGTTTCGATTATTTCTGCGGTAATGAATTATCTGAGTGCCTTGTAACTCACTGTAGCGCAATCTGGCTCTCTCTAAAGATGCCTTACGACTGCCGTTCATCCATTCGATGGTGTAGCTTTTAGGGTTGGCCGTAAGTACGTTTGGCGCCTTTGGCGGCTTCTCTGGTTCTGCCCGAAGCTTACGATTTGTAAATGCTGGTGCGGGTTCTGTTTGTGAATAGTTACCCTGAATGTTGTAATCCAATGGCGCTTGCTGCTCAGCAATGGTGCTTCGATAGGCCGGCGTGATACTGACATACATCTCCTGCGGTGCAGCTTCCTCAGGATAAACCCGATAGTTCTGATCGCTGGCAGATACAGTATTGACGCCCTCGTTAAACTCATTGCCATAGGTAATGGAGTTGTTGCTAAACACTGGCTTTTGGGTTTCGGCTCTGTGAGCTTTGCCATTCATACTTTTATAGCCCGTTTGTGGTTGGTCAGACGGGTATGATTGATACGATTGAGAGTCGTCGGTTCTCTGATACCGCTGTTCATAGGACTCTTTATAGGGTTCTTCGTAAGTGAGTGTTTGATCTGAGCCCTCACTCTTATAAGTGACTTTGTAAGTGTTGTTGTAATCGCTTGCTGCAGCCAGTTGCTGTGGCGTTGGGACAGGCAAATACTCTGCCTGCAGGTTATCAGCCAGTTGTCGTGTAGGGTATTCCAGCTGCAGTTGATCCAGTTTCTGAATGCTGGCCATGGATCGTGTCCATGGGTAGAGCTCTGTGGCCATATGAGACCTCGGCGGAGTCTCAAGCTCAGCCATCGCCGCAATGCGACTGGGGTAAGGGCCGTCAAGCAGAACAAACCATGTCACCCCGGAGCGTTGATACTGGGCGATGGTGGCATTTTTTAAAATCGGATAGCGCTGTTTCAGCGCTTCTAACTGGCTGCGCTCTTTTGCCGCCATCCATTGGAGTACGTAGTGGTCCTTTGGAGATTGCAGCAAATCTATGGAAGGGGGGGGAGTTTTAGCAACTATCTGACTGGTCGCCTGATTATATAAGTCTTGAGTATCATCGGGCGTCACCACCGCAGGCTGAGCGAATGGTTGCTCTGTGGGTTTGGACTTGTAACCCTGCCAATTCGTTTGGCAGAGCCAGTCATTGACGCCTGGCTGACAACTCCAGGATATGTTTGAGGCCAGAGGTTTAGGTGGCAACAAAAGCGCCTCTGCTACGGGGGCAGCTATTGGCGTAAGGGCGGCCACGACACAAAGCCTGAGTTGTTTTTCCTTAAACAACAATCGACCGGACATGGTAATTAAATCCTTTTTCTGTTCAATTACACAATACCTGACTAGTAAATGAAATCAACCCTTATAATAAATTAATTTTTAATTAAACTTTTTCTTATTTTTTTTATGTTCTGATAATGACAGCTATTATTTTGAGTTCTGCTGAGATTTCTCTGTTGAAAAAAGGCTATTTTCTATTGATGAGTATGTTTTTGTTGTACTTATGAGGTCTTTTACTTAATTAAATTGGCATATAAAAAATGTGCTTTATAGATCAGATGAATAGTTCACTCACTCTAAAATTTGTATTGAGGTTGTTGAGGAATAAATAATGAGGAAAATTAATCGGCTTGCAAAACACGTTCGTAGCAGTATTTTCTCAGTGTTTGGGGTGCTGGTAGTCTCAATTTCAGCCCCACTGACGGGTATTGCCAATGATTGCTTCCCTGCGTTTGACAAAGGCGAACCGCAGTACTTAGTGGGCTATGGTGACCTACTTTATGAAGATTCAAGAAAGGTTACTGCCATTGATTTTGAATCTGAGTTACCGGTCAAGGTTGAGGGTTTTCGCCGGGGTTGGCAAATGCGAACCAGCTCAGATAACAACATAAAGGTGACCAAACTTGGCTTGACCACGCTAGCAGGCGGGCATTTCAACGGAATTCTGGTTGCCATGCCCGCTAATGAAATTAAATCATTGGATCGACAACAGAAACTTACCTGCCGGGTTGAAGTAAAGCCTAAGCAGATAACAGCCCTGAATAACAAAAAAGTACCGGAGCGTGGTCGCTTTTGGCTTTATAAAACACAGCACAAGCATGTTTTTAAGCCAGCAGGCAGTTACCCGATCCTGATGTCAGATGTGGACGAATTTCTCACCGGCTGCATTGCTCAGGGAGAAAAATTTGGCTTGCAATCTTTCGCACAAGATTGCGTATCCACAACGTGGAATTGGTCACCGCATTGGGTAAACGACCGGGCACGCCCAACTAAGGTTAAGCCGGCACAAATTAAGATGCAAAAGGTGGATAAGCTACTTGAACGTCTTGAAGGAAACCTTTTCGAACAGGTTAGATCGCAATAGATGACACGTGGTTGAAACTGCGCTAAAAACCTTCACGAGCGTAGCCTGATAGCAGGCAGAGCCTGAAAACCCGACTACTGTGCAAATCATTAGCGGGTTTCAGGCTCAGTTTCGAGTCAGGTCAGCAGTTCAAGCCAGTGTTCAAAAAAATCAACATCACGCAACTTCGTACTGCTTACGAATCGAGATCTTCTTTTTAACCCGGCTGTTAGATATTGGCTCAACCTTACGCTGCTTTTCGTAGAGGAACTTCAGAACCTCTGATCTTAGTCGTATATACTCCGAATCTTCGGCCAACTGTAAACGGTCGCGAGGTCTTGCCAGATTGATATCGAGAATTTCTCCCACTGTAGCTGCCGGGCCATTGCTCATCATGACAATACGGTCGGATAACAACACAGCTTCATCCACATCGTGAGTAATCATAATGACGGTGTTGTTCAACTCTTGCTGAATCTCCATTAACGAGTCTTGCATGTGAGCGCGGGTCAGGGCATCGAGAGCGCCAAAGGGCTCATCCATGAGCAAAATGTCGGGCTGCATGGCCAGTGCCCGGGCAATGCCCACCCGTTGCTTCATGCCACCACTGATTTCATCTGGCCGTTTGTGCATGGCATGATCCATATGCACCAGATGCAAGTTATGCTCAATCCATTCTTTGATTTCTGCTTTGGATTTTGTACGACCAAAAACTTGTTTTACCGCCAGCTCAACGTTCTGATAGGCCGTCAGCCATGGCAGCAGTGAATGGTTTTGAAAGACGACAGCTCTTTCAGGTCCGGGCTCAGTAACTTCACGGTCATTGAGAATCACGCCGCCACTGCTGGCCTTAAGCAGGCCAGCGACAATGTTCAGTACGGTTGACTTACCACAGCCTGAATGGCCAATAAGGGAGACAAACTCACCTTTAGCGATTTGTAAATCCACCCCTTGCAGGGCCGTAAATGGACCTTTGGGTGTCTCGAACACCATATCAATCTGACTGATATCCAGCAGTGTATTCATTGCAGGCTCTCTATAATGTTAAGCAGACAATCAGTGGCTCACTTTGGCTTTATCCCAAGAGACAAAACGCTGAATACTGAGCATCATCCGGTCAAGTCCAAAACCAATAACACCAATAACAATCACCGCCACCATAATCCGTGCCAGAGAGTTTGAGCTTCCGTTTTGAAATTCATCCCAAACAAACTTACCCAGCCCCGGGTTTTGTGCCAGCATTTCGGCGGCGATCAATACCATCCAGGCAACACCTAGCGACAGGCGCATGCCGGTAAAAATCATTGGCACCGATGCCGGTAACACGATCTTCTGCACATGCTTTAAGGCGGAGAGTCGAAGTACACGACTAACGTTAACCAAATCATTATCCAGCGATGAAACGCCCACGGAGGTATTGATTACCATTGGCCACAAACAACAGAGCATGACCGTAATCATCGAATTTAAAAAAGACTTGGCTACCAAAGGGTCAGGGCTAATATAAAGCGCACTGACCACCATCGTTACCAGCGGTAGCCAAGCCAGGGGGGAAACCGGTTTAAATATTTGTATGATCGGGTTAACAGCGGCATTCAATGTTTTATTCAACCCAATGGCAATTCCAAGCGGTATAGCCATCAGCGCCGCCAGAAGAAAACCGCTCATTACCGTGATCAGGCTGGTGCCGATCTGATCCAGAAACGTCTCTTTGCCAGTGTAGGAACGGATTTTTGCGACGTAGCTCGGGTCTTTTGCCACACGGGCGGCATTTCTTTTCTCTTGACGCTCATAAAAGGCTTTGGCCTTTTCCCGCTCGGTTACATGCTCTTGATAAAGCGAGTGGAACTGCCCCACGACGGCTGACGGCCCCGGAAACTGACCCAGCGATGTATTAATATTTTGCGCCGCAGCTGACCAGATTAATAAAAAAGTAATCACCCCAATTAACGGCATAAACAGTGTATTAACTGCTTTTTGGGTGTTTATTTTGACAACGGGTGAACGCAAAAAAGAAAACAATCCCTGTTTATCCTGCCCCTTTTGTACAGATTCGCGACCAATAGCTGCTTCAGTCATTACCAAGCTCCTTATTTGGCTGGCGGCAGGATTAAATCCTGTCGCCTTGTTTCAAACCAATGGTGAACTTATTAATGTATTCGTTTGGTTTTTTGCCGTTGTAGACGAGATTGTCAATGAAGTGAGTTTGCGGGTCACGAAAGCCGTCTTCTGTCGTAAAGTCAGGGAAATCTTCCGTCTTAACTAATTTTTCACCCATCAGCGACAGTGCTGCTTTTTCGTAAATATCCGGGCGATAGACTTTTGCGGCCAATTGCTTGTACCACTCATCACTTTTGTCTTCAGAGATTTGTCCCCAGCGCCGCATTTGTGTCAGATACCAGATAGCGTCTGAGTAATATGGGTATGTGGCGTTGTAACGAAAAAAGACGTTGAAATCTTCTACCTTGCGCTTGTCGCCCTTCTCATATTCAAAGGTGCCGGTCATGCTGTTGGCGATTACCTCATAGTCAGCGCCAACGTAATTGGACTGCGAGAGAATCTTCACCGCTTCTGGCCGGTTGCCGTTATTATTGGCATCAAGCCACTCGGCGGCACGGATCAAGGCGCGGGTTAGACGTATGGTGGTGTTCGGGTATTTTTGATAAAACGCTTCGGTAATGCCAAATACTTTTTCCGGGTTGTTTTTCCATATTTCATAATCGGTTACCACGGGCACACCAATGTTTTTGAACACAGCCTGCTGATTCCAGGGTTCACCCACGCAGTAGCCATAGATGGTTCCTGCTTCCATGGTCGAAGGCATTTGTGGTGGCGGTGTCACAGAAAGAAGTGCATCGGCTCCTATCTGACCGGAGGTGTCGCCCTTGTGCGGGGCGTAAAATCCCGGATGAATCCCACCAGCGGCCAGCCAGTAACGCAGTTCATAGTTGTGAGTGGATACGGGGAAGACCATGCCCATATTGAAAGGTTTGCCATCTTCCCGATATTTATCAACAACCGGCTTGAGGGCATCGGCTTTAATGGGGTGCTGTGGGCGACCGTCGTCCATTTTGGGAATGTTCGGTTTCATTTGCGCCCAAATTTCGTTGGAAACGGTAATGCCGTTCCCGTTCAAATCCATTGAAAATGGCGTAATGATGTTGGCTTGGGTGCCAAAGCCCATGGTGGCGGCCAGTGGCTGACCGGCCAGCATATGAGCGCCATCGAGGCGGCCGTCAATCACACCGTCGAGCAATACTTTCCAGTTGGCTTGCGCCTCAATGGTGACGTAAAGTCCTTCGTCTTCAAAAAAGCCTTTCTCATAGGCGATGGCGATGGGCGCCATGTCGGTTAGTTTAATAAAGCCAATGGTGAGTTCTTCTTTTTCCGGGTAACCCAACTCAAAATCTGCTTTGGCACTGGCCAGTGCGCTAAATCCAGCCAGTGCTGCGATGGCAGCGCTTCTGCCGATTTTTGTCGCCTGGTGGGTTGATATTTTTTTTATTGACTGCAGCCATTTCATTATTTTCCTCCCCCTTTTTTTATTCAGTACCTCCCGGGCCTGATCAGCAGTTGCTTTCAGGCATCACTCTGGTTCAGTGCTGATCAGGCTCAGGTAAAGTACGTAGCTCAAGCTAAAGCACCTAATATGCCAAGCTGGTCAAATTGCAGATAATTAGTTGATTTATTGATGACAATGCCGAGCAGTCGTAAATTAAATAGAGCCACTTGCAAGGTAATAAGCGCGTTAACCCTGCCAACCAGAGTGCGTTTTTAATAGGATTTGTTTTACTACGCACCAAAGCGAAGCAGCTGCTCAATAATGAATTGAAGTTATGTAGCTGGGTTTGATGTTTTGATCGTCTCGACCCGGATGAGTTTCGCCAGCGTTTGATAAAGTGGGTTAAATAAATCGCTGAATGCACTCAGGTGAAGTGATTCCATTGGCAGAAAAACGCTGCGATACGTGCATTATCGCAGCAGCGAATCTCTGAATGGTCGTGGAAATAGAGGGTTATTCCCCCTCGTGTTTCAGACTGCCGCCATCTCTGGTGTAGGCATTTTTGCCTCCAGCATGCCTTTATCAATAATGAAATTGATGATTTCTTGTACGCCTTCTTCTGCCTTCAGGTTAGTGAAGAAAAATGGCCGATCGCCCCGCATTTTTCGTGCATCACGATCCATAACTTCCAGCGAGGCACCAACATGGGGGGCAAGGTCAGTTTTATTGATAATCAGCAGATCAGAGCGGGTAATGCCCGGCCCGCCTTTGCGCGGTATTTTGTCGCCAGCGGACACATCAATCACATAAAGCGTTAGGTCGGATAATTCGGGGCTGAACGTAGCGCTCAGATTGTCTCCACCAGATTCCACTAAAACCAGCTCAAGGCCGGGGTGTCGTTGGCACAGCTCATCTACCGCCGCCAAGTTCATCGACGCATCCTCACGAATCGCTGTGTGTGGGCAGCCGCCGGTTTCAACACCGATGATGCGATCTTCCTCTAGCGCTTCATGGCGCATAAGAAATTGTGCGTCTTCTTTCGTGTAAATATCATTTGTGACCACCGCCAAATTATAATGATCGCGCATGGCCGTACACAGTTTGGTCAGCAGCGCTGTTTTGCCTGAGCCGACAGGGCCGCCGACACCGACACGAAGGGTTTGTGGTGTTTTTGACATGATTTTTGTCCTTTTTAAGAGCGAAAAAGTCTGGAATATTGATGCTCATGCCAACTGCTGGCCATGGCATAGTGCATAAGGTTGTTACCAATTTCGTGATCTGCCAAAGCAGCACCGGTTGAAAGTGCTGATTCTATTTCGTGAATTAAGCGCTTTAAAATACGTTGTGCATCGGTCTGCCCAAGTGGAACTGCTTTGGTGGCAGCCGCCACCTGATTTTCACACCATGACCACAGCAGACCGATGGCGGCACTGTTTTCATCTACTCCAGCGCACAAGCTAGCCAGTGCGAACATGGCCGGTTGCGTGGGCTGTTCCAGCCAGAGGGCTCGTTCCTCATTGGGGTACATGGACTTAATCCAGGTGCAAAATGCCTTGCCAACCTGACAGTCTTCATCGTAGAGCTCCCGGGTTTCCCGAAAGGCTAGCAGGGTGTCATTCCAATGGGTTACTTGCTCCCGGTTTTCTGTCTCCAGAGCGCGGTAAAGGCGGAGAAAAACCGGTAGATCGAGCCTGGCCATACCTTGATGCATCAGCTCGCTAATCCAGTCGCCAGTAGTCGTTTGGTTATAGCACCACTGACGGTCTATAGCGGTCTCTAAACCCTGCGAGTACGCAAATGAACCAACGGGCAAAGCAGGGCTGGCCAGATGCAGCAGGCCGAGCAGAGATTTAGTGGCTGTGTTCATGAGCATGGCCTTTTGCATAAGCACCGCTTTCAGGCTCAAAGGGGGCTTGCTCATGGTCGATGGTCAGACCAAGTAAAGTCACCATCTCGTCCAGAACATGATCAACCTGATAACGGAGCCAGTTGTCGCCTATTTGCAAAGGCACATGACGGTTGCCAAGGTGATAACAGGCTTTAGCAAACGTCAGTGGATTACTGCATTTAGCGGTGGT
The DNA here is from genome assembly GCA_965198415.1 of Endozoicomonas sp. Classification (GTDB taxonomy): domain Bacteria; phylum Pseudomonadota; class Gammaproteobacteria; order Pseudomonadales; family Endozoicomonadaceae; genus Endozoicomonas. The sequence continues at coordinate 1,334,568 of CBDAPN010000032.1, read as the reverse complement.
GACTGCTTCGCTCGCAGCGGTGATTCTAACCACTTCACCCGTCTCGGCTTTCAATAAGGTGCCATCACGCATTACCTCGCCGCGCTCAATGAATATGCCTGCGGACTGCCCATTAAGGGTAACCGCCTTGAGACGCCCCTTTTTACGCTCGTCAAAAGGTAGTAGGAGTTCGTCAGTAAAGGGCTTTTTTTGATGTATCACACGCTGGGTTAGTTTCAACATAGGCGTTCTTTGTGTGTGTTCAGTGTCGTATGCTTGATGTATCAAAACAAAAAGTACCGCTGAGCCAATGGCACAACGTCCAGCGGCTCACAGGTGAGCAGCTCACCGTTCGCCTTTACTTCATAGGTTTCCGGGTCCACTTCCATATGCGGTTGCCAAGTGTTGAGTATCATATCTGCCTTGCGTACCGAGCGAGTATCTTTTACTGCGGATAGTGTTTTTTTCAGGCCAAGTTTTTCACCAACTCCCGCTGCAAGTGCCGCTTGTGAAACAAATGACAGCGACGACTGAGCAGCCGCCTGCCCCATAGCCGCAAACATGGGGCGGTAGTGAACGGGCTGTGGTGTCGGAATGGAAGCATTAGGGTCGCCCATCGGTGCCGTGGCAATGGCGCCTCCTTTAATCACTAAAGAGGGTTTTACGCCAAAAAATGCCGGTTTCCATAGCACCAGATCAGCCAGCTTGCCCGGCTCTACAGAACCGACTTCATGGCTTATGCCGTGGGTTAGGGCGGGGTTAATTGTGTATTTGGCAATATAACGCCGGGCTCGGAAGTTATCGACACCTGTCTTTTGATCTTCCGGTAGTAACCCACGTTGTATCTTCATTTTGTGCGCTGTTTGCCATGTGCGACTCACTACTTCACCAACACGCCCCATGGCTTGAGAGTCTGAGGCGATCATGCTGAACGCACCCAGATCGTGCAAAATATCTTCAGCGGCGATGGTTTCACGGCGAATGCGGGAGTCGGCGAAAGCAACATCTTCTGGAATATTGGGATCAAGATGGTGGCAGACCATCAGCATATCCAGATGTTCATCGACCGTATTTACGGTGTAAGGACGAGTTGGATTAGTAGACGATGGCAGTACATAGCTTTCTCCACAGGCTTTAATAATATCCGGCGCATGGCCACCACCGGCGCCCTCGGTGTGGTAGGTGTGAATAACTCGACCTTTAAATGCTGCCAGAGTGTCTTCTACAAAACCCGACTCGTTCAGTGTGTCGGTGTGTATGGCCACTTGCACATCGTATTTTTCGGCAACCGTTAGACAACAGTCGATGGATGCTGGTGTGGTGCCCCAGTCTTCATGGAGTTTTAACCCCATTGCCCCCGCCTCAATTTGCTCCTCTAGCGCTGCAGGTAAGCTGCCATTGCCTTTGCCCAAAAAGCCAATATTCATTGGTAGGCTGTCTACTGCTTTCAGCATGGTGCTGATATGCCAGCTGCCGGGAGTACAGGTAGTGGCATTAGTGCCTGTGGCGGGGCCGGTGCCGCCACCGAGCATGGTGGTGACGCCGGAGGTAAGTGCCTCTTCAATTTGCTGAGGGCAGATAAAGTGTATATGTGCATCAACGCCGCCAGCGGTGACAATCTGACCTTCACCCGCAATCACTTCGGTGCCGGGGCCGATAATGATGTCTACTCCGGCCTGAACATCGGGGTTGCCAGCTTTACCAATCTTGGTGATGCGGCCATTGTTGATGCCTATATCCGCTTTCACAATGCCCCAATGGTCGAGAATCAGGGCGTTGGTGATCACTGTATCGACCACGTTAGCGCCACTTTGTTGGCTCTGCCCCATGCCATCGCGGATAACCTTGCCGCCGCCAAACTTCACTTCGTCACCGGGGACGGTGTAATCCTTTTCTGGGCTGATAAACAGCTCAGTATCACCAAGGCGTACTTTGTCGCCTACTGTCGGGCCAAACATATCAACGTAGGTTTGCCGGTCCATTTGAGTGTTTTTAGTGCCCATCACTCTCTCCAAATTCGGGCAATTTGCCCATGACTTCAGCACGGAAGCCGAACACCTGTCGTTTGCCAGCATAACGAACCAACTCAACCTGCCGACTCTGTCCCGGCTCAAAGCGCACAGCGGTACCTGCCGGAATGTTCAGACGAAAACCAAGGGTTAGTTTGCGATCAAAAGCCAGCGCCGGGTTGGTTTCGTAGAAATGGTAGTGGGAACCAACCTGAATTGGGCGGTCGCCAGTGTTGGCAACGCTGACCGTTACGGTCTCCCTGTTGGCATTGATCTCAATGGGCTCGGGGGAGGCAATCACTTCTCCTGGTATCATAATGACTCCTCACGGGATGGGGTTGTGGACGGTGACCAGTTTGGTGCCATCGGGGAAGGTTGCTTCCACTTGCACCTCATGAATCATTTCGGGAATACCCTCCATCACCTGCTCACGGGTGATGACCTCTCTGCCTTCATTCATTAACTGTGCCACCGACTTGCCATCTCTGGCGCCCTCCATAATGTGCATTGAGATCAGGGCAATGGCTTCTGGATAATTCAGCTTTACGCCACGATCCAGACGACGCTCGGCAACCAGTGCTGCGGTATACAACAGCAGTTTGTCTTTCTCCCGGGGGGTGAGTTCCATAATGAAGTCCTAAGTGTTCCAGATACGTGGTCGACAGCCTTTGCGACGGTTAAACGTTTCTCTTAAGGTTTCCCAGACCCGGGTAAACACCTCTCTGGCCTGTTCTGATGAGTGACCTAGGTAGCGAACGATCAAAACACCCGCCCGCCATGTAATTGCTGTCACTTCATGCCAGCCACTGTTGACGAGTAGATCATGCAGGTCTGTTAAATCTGGCATCTCTTTTAAAGTCATTAAAAAAGTGCCGAATACGGTTCGCCCATGCAGGCCAAGGAGAGAGTCGCGCATATTTGAGCTGGCATCAAAACTCAGTCTCTCTCGGTATAGTGGTTTGTTGTCGTGAATCAGGTGAAGAGTCTGTGTTAAGCGGCCTTGGGTAAATTGTTCGCCGCTGGCAGTGCGACCAAGACAAACGATATCCCAGCCGCAAAAACGTGCGTTGCCGTTCATCTCAATCGTTGTTTCCAGTTCAGCAATGGCACCATTAAAAATAATAGTCTCTTGTGGTAGCCATTCCATACAACTGTAGTCGTTTATAATAATGTTTGTAATTTGTCTTTGCAGTTGACCATTGCCATTAAAATAAACTTTACCTGCCGCTGGCGTAGTAACCAGCCCTTTGGCGCTATTATTGACAATAAAGTGTTGAGTAAGCTCATCACCGGCCACCAGACCACCCGGCGGGTGCAGTATGTACAGATGGGTTAAGTCTTTCCCTTCTGGCCAGAAGGGGCGTTGAACTCGTAATGGCCCGTAATGGCGGGTTTTGCCCATTATGGTGCGACCATTGAGATGATTGAGCTCTATTTTAATTCCGGCACGCCAGCCCTTTGATGGGATAGATCTGACTGGGGATAAGTGTGAGTTTTGCAGTGCATTGCCTTGAATGCTGCCTGCAGAACCCGGCAAAATGTGCATATTACTGCCTTATTTTTGAGCTATTTTGAGCCAACTCCACGGTGGCAGCAAGTGTTATGCCAGCCTATATTTCTAGCCGTTCCAGTTAGATGCGCTTATTGTAGTTTCAAAATAACCGCTCTAATTTGGTGCAAATTTTTTTTTGTTTTTAATGTGGTGCGCGAAAACAAAGCATCTCAACTTTCTGCTACCAGCGTTGGATAACATCCTTTTTTTTCTGAGGTCTTCTGTAAGCCCATCGGTGAAACCTTAATTCAATATACTGCTTATTTCGTTTAAGACGTCATTAACAGCCGTGGCATACCTCTTGCAATTGCTCAGCAAACACACAAAAAGAAAAGCAGGGATACTATGAAAAATAATTTGAAAAAACTCTCCAAAGCCTTTTTATCTGCATCCGTTACGACGGCCGCGTTGTCCCTGGCAGCCGTTTCTCAGGCAGCAGATACTATTAAAGTGGGTGTGCTTCACTCCCTTTCAGGAACCATGGCAATCAGTGAAACCACATTAAAAGACACTGTGTTGATGATGGTAAATGAGCAAAATAAAAAAGGCGGTGTGCTTGGCAAAAAGCTAGAAGCGGTTGTGGTTGATCCGGCTTCCGATTGGCCGCTATTTGCGGAAAAAGCCCGTGAGCTTTTAGTGAAAGAAGATGTTGATGTCATTTTCGGGGGTTGGACTTCTGTTTCCCGTAAATCGGTTCTGCCAGTTGTTGAGGAGCTGAATGGGTTGATGTTTTACCCTGTTCAGTATGAAGGTGAAGAGTCGTCTAAAAATGTTTTCTACACCGGTGCTGCGCCTAATCAGCAGGCGATTCCAGCGGTGGATTACCTTATGAGCGCCGAGGGTGGTAGCGTTAAAAGGTTTGTATTGGCCGGTACCGATTATGTGTATCCAAGAACCACGAATAAAATTCTGGAGTCTTACCTGAAGAGCAAAGGTGTTAAAGCTGCAGATATCATGATCAATTACACGCCGTTTGGTCAATCAGACTGGCAGACGATTGTTTCTGACATTAAAAAGTTTGGCGGTGCCGGTAAAAAGACTGCGGTAATTTCCACTATTAACGGTGATGCCAATGTGCCTTTTTATAAGGAGCTAGCTAATCAGGGTGTTTCTGCTGAAAACATTCCGGTTATTGCCTTTTCTGTCGGTGAAGAAGAATTGTCGGGTATTGATACTGCGCCACTGGTCGGCCACCTTGCTGCTTGGAATTATTTTATGAGCGCAGAAAGCACCGCTAATGATGAATTCATTGAATCGTGGCAGTCGTTTATTAAGGACGATGAACGCGTTGCAAACGACCCTATGGAAGCGACGTATATTGGCTTCAATATGTGGACTCAAGCGGTAGAAAAAGCCGGTACGACTAATGTGGATGCGGTTCGTGATGCTATGTATGGAATTACTGTGCCGAACCTCCGGTGGGACTGCTGTGATGAATACCAATCACCATCTCACCAAGCCGGTATTGATTGGCGAAATACAAGACGATGGTCAATTTGAGATTGTCTGGGAAACCAAAGGAGGGGTGATCGGCGACGCCTGGACTGACTTCCTGCCCGAAAGCGCCAAAATTGTTGCCGACTGGTCGGCGCCGGTGACCTGCGGTAATTATAATCTCGAAACCGGTGTCTGCTCTGGTCAGAACTACTGATTCAGTCATCCAAAAACAATAAAACGGTACGGTTTTCAATGGCTGTGCCGTTCTGCCCCGGTAAGGGAGTATGAGGGTAATTGATGAATCAAAAATTATGGCGCAATCTCGTGCCGGTCTGCCTTTTTGCAATACTGTTGATTTTATCCCGCTCCACCTTGGCAATTACCCATGCGGATTTGAGTCCGCTGCTGGTTAAAAGCTCTTGGGGGCAGTTGGAGCGTGTGATTAATTTTTTAACCAATGAAGGCAGTGAGTCCAGTCATAGGGTTTTGCAAAACTGGCTACATGGCAACCTTTATATTGAGAAAAAAGTTAAGCGTTTGGTGATTGCTGAAAAAACACCTGAAAAGCGCTATCGGATTTCTGATCCACTGTTGTTATCTGAGTTTGGCACGGTAAAAAAACGGGCTCTCAAAAAAGTCCGAATCAACAACCAGCTTCGCTCAGTTTTAAAAAGAGCGTTAGCCGTTTGGGATTTGCAATCCCCTGACCCACAAACTCGCATTAACGCGATTAATGCCTCTTTAAAAACGCTTGATCAGCAAACAACCGCTAGCCTGCAAAATTTAAGAGCGAGTGAGGTGCACCCGAAAGTTATTGATGCTCTGGACATAGCCCTTGCGCTAAGCCAGTTTCAGCGGGGTATTGATCAGCAAGGCGCCCTGAAGGTGCTGGTTAATTCCGATAACTCATTCATTCGTTCAACTCTGGCTACAACCCGCACAGAGAATTCAGCCGTCGCAGGAGCGATTGACCGAGCACTGGCAAAAATCGACCAACGCCAGCGTTACTACCGAGGAGTGGAGAATGTCTTTTTCGGTTTGAGCCTCGGCTCTGTGTTACTGCTTTCTGCCATCGGACTTGCCATTACCTTCGGCGTTATGGGGGTAATCAATATGGCTCATGGCGAGATGATGATGTTAGGCGCTTATACGACTTTTGTAGTTCAAAATTTATTTCCACAATATATTGAACAGTCGTTGCTCATTTCTATCCCGCTGGCTTTTTTGGTTGCTTTTGCCATTGGGGTTTTAATTGAGCGATTGGTTATTCGTCATCTCTACGGCCGGCCTTTGGAAACACTATTGGCTACTTTTGGCATCAGCCTGATATTGCAGCAGGCTGTTCGCACCATTTTCTCACCGCTTAACCAAGAAGTAGCCACGCCGAGCTGGATGAGTGGTTCGTGGGTCATTAACGAGGCACTGTCGTTAACTTGGAATCGGCTGTACATCGTGGGCTTCAGCCTGTTGGTGTTTATGATGCTGTTGTTTGTAATGCGCTATACCCGCTTTGGTCTGAATATTCGTGCTGTTACGCAAAATCGCGCCATGGCCAGCTCCATGGGAATTGCAACCGGGCGGATGGATGCCCTCACTTTCGGACTCGGCTCTGGCGTGGCCGGGGTTGCAGGGGTTGCACTTTCTCAGCTGACCAATGTGGGGCCAAACCTTGGGCAGAATTACATTATCGACTCATTCATGGTGGTGGTGTTTGGCGGTGTTGGCAATTTGTGGGGCACACTGGTGGCCGCCATGGGGCTTGGCGTAGTGAATAAGTTTCTTGAGCCTTGGGCCGGAGCAGTGGTAGCCAAAATTCTGGTTTTGGTATTCATAATTTTGTTCATTCAGAAGCGACCCCGAGGCCTTTTTGCCCTCAAGGGGCGGGCGCTTGAGGGGTAAGGTATGAGGCAAAGGCTTGACAAAAACCGACTGTTTTTGGAGGACCCTGCGGGCAAGCTTCTCGTGTCGTCTGCTGTCGTCATTACGCTGGTGGTGGTGCTGTTGAATACCCTGCCAGCAGAAGGTTCGCCGCTGCACGTCAGCAATTATACCGTTACCTTGCTGGGTAAATACCTGTGCTATGGCTTGCTGGCGCTGGCATTGGATCTGGTTTGGGGCTACTGCGGCATTCTTAGCCTTGGGCATGGGGCGTTTTTTGCTCTCGGTGGTTATGCCATGGGTATGTATCTGATGCGCCAAATTGGCGACCGTGGGGTGTATGGTAATCCACAACTGCCGGATTTTATGGTGTTTTTGAACTGGCAGGAGCTGCCTTGGTATTGGTACGGCTTTAATTCGTTTACGTTTACTTTGGTCATGGTAGCGCTGGTGCCGGGGCTGCTGGCTTTTTTATTTGGCTGGCTTGCTTTTCGTTCGCGGGTTAGTGGAGTTTATCTTTCCATTATTACACAGGCATTGACGTATGCCCTGATGCTGATGTTTTTCCAAAATGATTTTGGATTTGGCGGCAATAATGGCCTGACGGACTTTAAAGATCTTTTAGGTTTCAGCTTACAAAACGACAGCACTCGGGTTGTGTTGTTAATCAGTTCGGCGCTGGCGCTGGTGTTTGGGTACTTTCTTTGCCGTTGGCTGGTAAACAGTCGGTATGGTCGGGTTTTGGTGGCGGTGCGGGATGCAGAGAGTCGTGCTCGTTTCATGGGTTATCGGGTTGAGCACTACAAGCTGGTGGCCTTTGTTCTCTCTGCTATTTTGGCAGGGGTTGCTGGTGCTCTGTATGTGCCACAAGTGGGCATTATTAACCCCGGCGAATTTTCGCCAGTTAACTCCATTGAACTGGTTGTCTGGGTGGCCGTTGGTGGTCGTGGCACACTGTATGGTGCTGTGATTGGGGCGGTTGTCGTTAATTACGCTAAAACTTGGTTTACCGGCGTGATGCCAGATGCCTGGCTTTTTGCTCTTGGTGCTTTGTTCGTTGTCACCACACTTTGGCTGCCTAACGGCTTGGTAGGGCTATTTGGGCAAGTGAGGGCGTTTATTAATAAGCGCAGGGTGCAATTCAAAAGGGAGTTTGCAGAGCATGGTTAGTAGACACATTCCCAATGATACGCTGCTATACCTGAATAATGTCACAGTCAGTTTTGATGGTTTTCGCGCTCTCAATGAGTTGTCGTTTGTTGTGCGGGAGAAGTCCCTGAGCGCGATCATTGGGCCTAATGGAGCAGGCAAAAGCACCATGATGGATGTAGTGACCGGCAAAACACGGCCAGATTCCGGCGATGTTTATTTTCAGGGCAAGGTCGACCTAACGCGCTTTGACGAAACAGAGGTGGCCAATATGGGGATTGGTCGCAAGTTTCAAAAACCTTCGGTGATTGAAAGCCTGAGTGTTTGGGAAAATTTGGAATTAGCACTTGCTGGACGACGATCACCGTTTGCCTCTCTGTTTGGTCATACTAAACCCGAAGAAAAGCGACGGATTGACGATGTTCTTGGTCTGATTCGGCTTACTGACAGAAAAGACTGGCTCGGCGCTTCGCTCTCTCACGGTCAAAAACAGTGGTTGGAAATTGGCATGCTGCTGCTGCAGGAGCCAGCACTGATGCTGGTGGATGAACCCGCTGCAGGCATGACAGATGAAGAGACACTACGCACCGCAGAGCTGCTAAAAGAACTGGCCAAAGAGCGCAGCGTTGTGGTGGTGGAGCACGATATGGCCTTTATTCGCGCCCTGCAATGCCCGGTGCTGGTACTCCATGAAGGTCATGTTTTGGCTACTGGCTCGCTGGATGATGTGCAGCAAAACCAAAAGGTCATCGACGTTTATTTAGGAAGGTAGGCTGCGAACATGACAGAAACCGAAGTGCTCACGGTGCAGAATATTGATGTTTTTTACGGCGCCAGTCAGGCGCTTAAATCGGTGTCCATTGAGGCACGAAAAGGTCAGGTGACCAGCATTATGGGCCGCAATGGTGTGGGTAAGACCACGTTAATGAATGCAGTGGCCGGGCGCATTACACCGACCTTCGGACAGATTTTATGGCAGGGGGATGACATCGCTTATAGCCCTTCCCATGCCAGGGCTCGGCAGGGTATTGCTTATGTGCCGCAGGGGCGGCAGATTTTTCCATTGCTGACGGTGCAGGAAAATCTGGAGACCGGCTTTGCCTGTCTGCCACGGGCAAAGCGACGAATCGACCCAGAGATATTTGATTTGTTCCCGGTACTGCAGAAGATGCGCCACCGCCGTGGGGGCGATCTTTCCGGTGGGCAGCAGCAACAGTTGGCGATAGCCCGGGCACTGGTGACAAAACCCAAATTGCTGATTCTTGATGAACCAACGGAGGGCATTCAACCGTCCATTATTAAAGACATTCAGGCAGTGATTGGCTTGCTGCGTGATCGGGGGGAAATGGCTATTTTGCTGGTCGAGCAGTTTTTTGAGTTTGCCAGAGATTTGGCGGATACCTTTGCAGTGCTGGATCGGGGAGAAGTTATTTTAGCCGGTACAGGAGACTCTATGGACGAAGCTGCCGTGCGTCGATTGATGACGGTGTAGTTATTTTTTCGGGCTCTGCTTTAAAGCTCGGGTTAGGTGTTGGCGGTTACGCTTAAGTAGCACTTAACCACCTGTGATTCATTACCCGATGTTGTCATTTCCAGTGCGGTAAGCATTTGGTTAAATCATAGTTTTAGCACTCATCTCTACCGGAGCGACGATATCACAATGTTCCGCCCAGACGCCTGAAAAAATACAGAATAGAGCGTAGAGCCTATATATGGCTCTGTTCCAGATAATGGCAGCACAAGGTATCACCCAGAAAACGACGATACTGAGTATGCATAGCGGCACGAATACATCCATATTTCGGCTTTTCCTATGATGAAATGGGCTTAGCGCGGTATCTGTAAGGCCGCATGTATCAAATTATTATTGGGGCTGACGTTAGCCGAAGCGCTGTTGCAGGTAAGCGATGATATCGCCGGATTCGTACATCCAGACATCGTCTTTGCCAGCTTCAGAAATACGCAGGCAAGGTACTTTAATTTTGCCGCCTTGTTGCTCCAGTTCGGCACGTGCCTGAGCGTTGTTCATGGCGTCGCGCTTTTCGATGTTCAGTCCTAGCTTGTGGATTGCACGGCGGGTCTTGATACAGAACGGGCAGGCTGTGAATTGATACAGCGCCATATTGCTGGTCTGTGCATCGACGTTAGCCTGTTGCTCACCAGAGCGCTGCTGGCCCTTACCACGGGTCACTGCATCGACTGCTGCAATGCTGTAGCCCAGAACATTGCGTATTACTTTTAATAACATAACAAGTTTACCGGCTGGTTATAAATCGTACGTTATTGTACATGAGATTCACTGCTTTCTCAGAGTGTTAATGCCGCGGGCGCGTGACTTTCTGTTTAAAAAATGCATATCACTGTTATTAGTAAAGCCACTGTTAAAAGACATTCAGGCAGTGATTGGCTTGCTGCGTGATCGGGGTGAAATGGCTATGTTGCTGGTCGAGCAGTTTTTTGAGTTTGCCAGAGATTTGGCGGATACCTTTGCAGTGCTGAACCGGTGAGAAGTTATTTTAGCTGGAACAGGAGACTCTATGGACGAAGCTGTCGTGCGTCGATTGATGACGGTGTAGTTATTTCTTCGGGCTCTGCTTTAAAGCTCGGGTTAGGTGTTGGCGGTTACGCATAAGTAGCACTTAACCACCTGTGATTCATTACCCGATGTTGTCATTTTCAGTGCGTGTTATTTCTTCTTTAATCCCTTGCTACCAAAGCGTTTATTGAAGAGGGCGACACGTCCATCCGACACTGCGGTCTTTTGTTTGCCTGTGTAGAACGGGTGTGAATAGGAGGACACATCTAAGGTGAGATAAGGGTAAGTTTGACCGTCAATCTCAATGGTTCGATCAGTCTGGGCTGTGGAGCGAACCATAATAAACTTGTCAGCACCAAGATCGTGAAAAGCAATGGTTCGGTATTCTGGGTGTATGTCTTTTTGCATTTTCTGAAGCGCTCTTAAAGTGGTGGATAGAATCACTGTATCGATAATGTTATGTTATAACATTAGTATAGTGCGATCAACTGTCAACCCATAGTGCGATATTGGCTGTTGGGCTCTATAAAAGAGCTTTATAAGTCCCTCCAAAGGAAGTCCTGTACTAGCTGAATAATGACTAGCGTTACTTGCAAGCCGCTTGGCGAATGAGTTGGTTCTTCAATCAGAAATCACACGCTTTAAATTTAATTTTTGAACGTTAGATAACGTTTTAAAGTGGTTAAATATAGTTCGGTAGTGTGATTTTATGGTAATGCTGGGTAGTCTAATTTGGGCAGAACCCACTCCACCATGAAAGCGGCAATTCAGATTATTGGCACATTTGGAGGGACATTTAAGCAAGTGTTGTCGGGCAATTTCATTTGATTGTATTGATAAAGCCGAAACGTTATTTCCTATTTCAGTGCGCTGTTTTCGAGAATAAGGCCTAATCTGAGCAAAGCAACGTCTATTTAAATTTTTTGCTGCTCTGTCAAATACGATTGCCCTGCGGGGTCTCCTCTATTCAGGCTGACCACTTCAAAAAGAGAACGGCAGCGGTCTTTCAAGGGCAATACTTTGCGGCGACATCTGCGCCCCCCAAGCCAAAATTTCAACCCCCGCCGCCATTGCTTGTTCCAACGCTTTGCTGTAGTTCGGGTCAATCATTTTAGCGACTGATACCCGATCAATTCCGGTGTGTTGCACACAAAAAAACAGCACTGCTTTGGCGCCATTACTGACCACTTGGGTTAGTTCTCGCAGATGTTTTGTTCCCCGGCTGGTCACTGCATCCGGGAATAGACCGAGCCCATCGCCCATCGCGAGAGTGACACTTTTGACCTCGACGTAGCAATCGGGCAGTCCTTGTGCTTGTAAAAGCAGGTCGATACGACTGTTCTCCTCGCCGTAGCGTACTTCACGGCGAATGGATTGATAGTCGGCCAGCTGTGGCACTTTGCCTTCTATTAATAACTCTTCCACCAGTTGGTTGGCTCGCCCGGTGTTTAGGCCTGCCAGTGTCAGGCGCTCTTTTCCATCAAAAGTTAACGGAATCTCAGCTTGCTCCCAAGTGCAGGGATATTTTCGTTTCGGGTTTTTGGAGTCTGAGTACCAGACCCGATAACCTGGGTGGAGGCAGTTTTTCATTGAGCCGGTGTTCGGACAATGCAGAGTCATTTGCGAGCCATCGGGCAGTTCCACATCGGCCATGAAGCGTTTGTATCGTCTTACAAGGCGGGCTGGCGCTAGGGGCTGATTATATTTCATTACTTTAATGCTCTGGCTTAGTTACTAATATTCTAAGTTTGCATTTTAGAATAACCGACAAATATTCCTCTATCCTGTAGACCGTGCAAGCCTTTTGTAAGATTTAAACGATGCAATAAAGCGTTAATATCTGTTGACCTTGGCAAGGCTTTTGGTCAGTGTCAGAAAGCCGATGTTATTTTTTTATGGCGTCTTGTCATCGGTTTTGGTAGTTTCTGCGCTTCTTTTGGAAACAGGCTGTTGGAATCACAGGCGCTCGCTTCCAATATGGCTGATTAATTGGTACTTATGTTTGGTTTTTGGCCAGCGAAGCACGGCAATGGCCGTCTGACCGGTTTGAAATGGGTGTGATACCTAACAAATAACCACGCATATGCTGGACTGGGTGCTTGAAATGAAAGGTTCGGGCCAAATTTATGTTGATTTGAAGCGCATGCTGTCGCTATTCAATAAAGCCCAACAAAAAATGGTCATTAGCCTTTCGTCAGCGGTATACCCTTCGACGGCCATTAAGGAAAGCAAGAGGCCATTGCCAGGAGTTTGTTCTCGCCAGGCAGGGTGTTGGCCCTGGTTTTCAGGGAGCCGGTAAAACGGCAGGTAAAGAGGGATCGCAGAGACTGCTTTTCCGGTAGATGCGAAAGCCTCTTAATGGAGAGTCCGGGGTTTCCGGGCTCATGAATAGAAGATGGTGAGGCTGTAATCATGTCAGCACAGAAAAACACAGATTCAGGCAATCTGCTCAAGTCGTTTGCTCCATACCAGGAAAAGGCTGGAGAAGAGTACATGAGCGAAACGCAGGTCGCTCACTTCACCACAATCCTGCAAAGCTGGAAGCAGGAGTTGATGGAGGAAGTGGATCGCACGGTGAACCATATGCAGGATGAAGCTGCAAACTTCCCTGACCCAGCTGATCGTGCCAGTCAGGAAGAAGAGTTCAGTCTGGAGTTACGCACCCGCGACCGTGAGCGCAAGCTGATCAAAAAGATCAACGACACACTAAGCCGGATTGAAGAAGACGACTACGGTTTTTGTGACAGCTGCGGCGTAGAGATCGGCATTCGTCGTTTAGAAGCCCGGCCCACAGCAACGCTTTGCATCGACTGCAAAACCCTTGCAGAGATCAAAGAAAAACAGCTAGGTAGCTAAAGCCATAGCTTTTGTGTTGGTGGAGTAGCCAATATAGGCGATAGTACACCCCCCATGATTGCTGTCGCTGCAATAAGTCAGGCCCGCTGCGGCAGGTCTGTTTTTGTTTTATCCTCACAGTTTATGCTCGCCACTTCATCTTACATTGGGCGCTTTGCCCCCTCTCCATCCGGGCCGCTGCACTTTGGCTCTCTGGTTGCGGCGTTGGCCAGCTATCTTGATGCCCGCGCCCATCAAGGCAAGTGGTTGGTACGAATTGAAGATATCGATCCACCCCGTGAGCCCGTCGGAGCCAGTGACCTTATTTTAACAGCACTGGAAAGCTATGGTTTGCACTGGGATGACAGTGTCTTATATCAGAGCGATCGCGCAGAAGCCTACGATGAAATTTTAGATCAGCTACAAAAAGCGCAAAAACTCTATGCCTGCACCTGTACCCGCAAGCAGCTGGCAGGGTTGAACGGCGTTTATCCGGGCTACTGTCGTAATAAACGCCGTGCTTTCGGGCAGCCTTATGGGCTTCGGTTGCGTTGTGAAAAAAACTGCATCCGTTTTCATGATCGTATTCAGGGTTTTCAATCCTTCGACACTGAGGCTATGGGTGACTTTATCCTGAAGCGCAAAGACGGTCTTTATGCTTACCAGCTTGCAGTATGTGTTGATGATAGCTTTCAGGGCATTACCCATGTTGTCAGGGGAATTGACTTGCTGGAGTCAACACCAAGGCAAATATACCTACAAAGCGTGCTCGGGTTTTTGCGACCGGTTTACGGGCACATTCCAGTCATAACGGAAACCAATGGCAACAAACTGAGCAAACAAAATCATGCGCCAGCCATTGCATTAGACAACCCTCGCCCTGCGCTCATTAAAGCGCTTGCTGCTCTTAGGTTATGCCCGGCTACCGAACTGTTAGCCAGCTCCATTAAAGACATACTGAGCTGGGGCGTGGAAAATTGGTCACTGAATAATTTGCAGGGTAAACAGAAAACTCCCCAAGGCACTTTTTGATCCACTTTTAAGCGTGCCGGTCAATCGGGTTAACTCTACCGGTGTCTAGCTGAACGTGTTATAAGTTGTTAGATCATAAATGCTGAGATTCCATCTCGAATAGCCACAAAACAGATGTGTTCAAGGAGTGAATATGTCAACTGTTCTTAAAGTAGCGCTTACCGCTTTCCTGTCTTTTTTTTCATTTAGCGTGGCTGCAAATATACTGGCATACGCGAGCCTACCGACCCCTGCGGCTAAAAGTGCTGATTATTGCAATGAAGCCAGACGAATGCGTGAAAATATTATGCGCCGAGAGACCTCTATAGTGGTAGAAGCGCCAATACACACTCAGGAGATCTCTTCTTGTTTCACACCTGATGAAAATCTGGTTTTCACTGCAACCATCGAGGCGCAGAGAGTACTTGGACCACACGCACAATGGTTTAAGGACATCAGTGAAGATGTTAAAGCCCGTGTCGTAGAAGCATGCTCTATCATGGGCTACGAAAACAGTAATACCAGCCGTGCTTATGACTACTGCCTTGAAAATCAGCACGAAAAGTTGATCAGCCCATATATCGAAAAATACCAAAAAGAGTCCAACAAATACCTTCGTAAACGACAGCAGATAGCTGATAGCCTGGTCGTGCGTTGTGACGCTTCCCTCAGCATCAAACGCAGCCGACTACCGAAAGAGATGCGTTTTCCAGTCGGCTGGTATAATGTCAACCGACAGTCAGTTCCAAGCTGGATGCTGGAAGAAAAAATTGACGACAACGACTGGCTGGAAAACATGAGCAAACTTAAAGTCGATAACATAATGACTGACGTTCTCGGTAACGATTGCCCGGGAGAGATGATTTACTGGGTTACTTACGATTCACCGTGATAGCAGCCGCCGGGCTGCTGCAGTCCGGAGGCAGATATGCCACAAATAGAAAACCTGCCAGATGCCCAACTCCTTTTTTGGCCTGAGATCGTCCCTGCAAATAAAGGCAAACAACTGTATCGCGAGCTGCTTGCTAATTTGCCATGGCGGCAAGACAACATAACGATTTTTGGAAAAACCCACCCAATTCCGAGACTGCAAGTATGGATGGGTGACCCCGATACGAACTACCAGTACTCAGGCCTGAAACTCGCGCCAACCCCATGGTGTGAAAAAGTGTTGTTAATTAAACAACAGGTTGAATCTACTTGCGGTCATCATTTTAACTCGGTGCTCATCAACCTCTACCGTAACGGGCAGGATAGCAACGGCTGGCACAGCGATGATGAGCCGGAGTTGGGCGAGAATCCGGTTATTGCATCGTTCAGCCTTGGCGCTACTCGTCGATTTCGACTGCGCCATAAATACCAAAAAGAGCTGCCCGGCCATTCACTTGATCTGTCTTCTGGTTCTTTATTGATCATGGCAGGTGGGATGCAAAAGTATTGGCAGCACAGCCTGCCTAAAACGGCAAAACCGGTGCAGCCACGAATTAACCTGACATTTCGCATGATCCAAAAAACACCCGTTTTTAATGCATAATTCCCAAACAACATTAAAAAACCATCGACCTTTACCGCCGAAAGTTATCTTTTGCGGTTTCATGTTGTAACCATTACCATGAACCAACTTAGGAAAATCAAACCGATGTGATATGTATATCTACCGTCTCGTCCTGCTGTTAGTGATTGGTATCTATCTCTTTTCTCCTGCCATCATGGGCTGGTGGATTACCTTTGGCGAGCGATGGTATCAGCCTTGGATTCTCTGGTTTATTCTGATCATCGCAGGCTTTACCTTGCAAGTCAGGGGAAGTAGTGATGAGCTTTGAGCTGGAGCATATCTTACTGGTCAGTATTGCTTATCTGACCATCCTCTTTCTCTGTTCGTGGGCTACAGAACGCGGCATTATTTCCAAAAAAATTGTTCATCATCCCGCTACCTATGTACTGTCCCTTGGTATCTATGCAAGCAGTTGGGCTTACTATGGAAGTATTGGGGTTGCTTACAACGATGGATATGTTTTTCTTGGCTTCTATTTTGGGCTTAGTGGTGCGTTTCTTCTGGCGCCGGTGTTTCTTGCTCCTATTTTACGAATAACGTCCACTTATCAATTAAGCTCACTGGCTGATGTACTAGCTTTTCGGTTTCGTAGCCCGGTCGTTGGCACTTTAAGTACACTGCTGCTGTTGTTAATCACTTTGCCGCTGCTCTCACTTCAGATACAAGCCATTTCTGATAGCGTGTATCTGCTCAGTAATGAATCATCCCCCGAAATTCTTGCTTTTGGTTTTTGTATCCTTGTTGCACTGCTCAGCATGGTGTTTGGTACTCGCCATCTAGCTAGCCGACATCAAAATGATGGTCTGGTGGTCGCTATTGCTTTTGAGTCTTTACTGAAACTGTTGATTATGGCTCTGCTGGGTGGTGTGGTGATTTTTCAGATATTTGGTGGATTCTCAGGGCTTAACAAATGGCTGGAAGCCCACCCTGAAGTCATTATAGGCATGAACTCACACCTTGAAGACGGCCCTTGGCGTACGACGCTACTAATGTTTTTTGCCTCGGCAGTGGCCATGCCGCACATGTTTCACATGACGTTCGCAGAAAATCGTGACAAAAAAGTGCTGTTGACTGCCAGCTGGGGGCTACCTTTCTTTCTGCTGCTACTGAGTATCTCAACACCACTGATACTTTGGGCTGGCCTGAAGATTGGTGCACCATACCCAGCGGAATATTTTCCGCTGGTCATTGGTAGCGCCCTGAATAGTCCGCTGTTAACGATTATCGCCTTCGTTGGTGGCCTTTCTGCTACTAGCGGGCTATTTATTGTCACCTCATTGTCGTTATCTTCGATGTTGCTCAATCATGTGGTCTTGCCCATTTTTCAAATACGTGAGCCATTGCCGGTGCAAATCAACATCTATCGCTGGCTGGCCAATGTTAAGCGACTGTTGATTACTGCATTGATACTCTCCTCTTACTGCTTTTTCCGTTTGCTTCATAATGAAGTGGATATGTATGGACTGAGCATTGTCGCTTATGTTGGTGCGCTGCAGCTGTTGCCCGGCATACTGTCTACGCTTTACTGGGGAAAAGCTAATCATAAGGGGCTGATTTCCGGCATTTTGGCGGGAACCTCAGTTTGGTTCTTTACGCTTATGCTGCCCCTGACTCTGGGCCGGGATTTCTTTCTGATACCTAGTGTCAACTTTGGCATCATTACTAATGAAGGCTGGTCTATTGCCGCAACCGCCTCATTGCTTATAAATGTTCTGGTTTTTTATCTGGTGTCCGTGTTTACAGCAATGTCCGGTGAGGAAAAAAGTGCAGCAGCGGCATGTCTGGTAAGAGAAGTAAGTCAACAGCCGTATAAAATCCCAAAAGCTCGCTCCTCTTATGAATTTCAAGAAATGCTGAGTGCGCCGTTAGGGTCGCTGGCGGCGCAGAATGAAATCAACAAAGCGCTTTCTGACTTGAACATGCATCCGGAGGATAGCCGCCCTCATGCCATGAGACGACTGCGGGATCGTATCGAAAAAAATCTGTCAGGCCTTATGGGGCCAACCATTGCCCACGATATCGTTAACGCTTTTTTGCCACTGGATGATGCTGCGGACTACGCACCGCGAGACATTCATTTCATGGAATCCCGACTCGAAGCCTACCACTCCAAGCTAACAGGCCTTGCCGGTGAACTCGATAGTTTGCGGCGTTATCACCGGGATACTTTGAACAGCCTGCCCATGGCCGTTTGTTCTGTTGATAATACCACCAGTTCCGGCGAAGTCATGCTATGGAATCAGGCCATGAACGAACTGACTGGCATACCCGCTGAAGAGGTGCTGGGTATGCCTCTGAATGCCATTCCATCGCCTTGGAATCGGATTATTAGCGACTTCACTGGTTTTGAAAAAAATCATCTTAATAAGCATCCGGTTGAACTGCATCGGGGCGACTCGTTACCTCAGCCTTCATAAAGCGTCAATTCAGGCACCGGTGTCTGGTACGGGGGGCAATCTCGTGATGCTGCTGGAGGATCAAACTGAAATACAGTTTTTGGAGGAGCAGCTTTTTCACAGTGAACGACTGGCGTCTATTGGTCAGCTGGCTGCAGGTGTCGCCCATGAGATTGGAAACCCGATTACCGGTATTGACTGCCTTGCCCAAGAGATGCGCGCAATTAGCCGGGAAGCAGACATTCAGGAATGCGCCCAGCAGATACTTGAACAAACACAACGGGTCAGCCGGATTTTGCACTCTTTGGTGTCCTACGCCCACAATGGCAAGCACGGAAGGCAAGAAAAAGATCGAAAAAACAGTCTATTAACGAATGATCCGGTTGACATTGCCCAAACGGTTCAAGAAGCAATAAGCCTGTTGCAATTAAGCCATAAGACCAGCAATATTGAGTTCCAAAATTTATGCACTCGGGGGCTTTGTGTCAGCGGTAACAGTCAAAAAATACAACAAGTGTTTATTAATCTGCTAAAAAATGCGGTTGATGCAACGGCAAAAGATGTTGAAAACGTTATAAAAGTAAGCACTTCGGCCAACCATCACACCGTGATCATTCGTGTAGAAGACATGGGGCATGGCATCCCCAAAGCGATACAGGAAAAATTGTTCGAGCCCTTTTTTACTACCAAAGAGGTCGGCAAAGGTACTGGTCTGGGTCTGGCCCTGACTTGGAATATTATCGAAGAGCACTTTGGCAGTATTCAGGTCGTCAGCCCCCTGGATACGGTGACTGGACGAGGATCTTGTTTCATTATTTCGCTGCCACGGCACGATACAGCAATTGCTGAAATCACAGAAACCGTTGAGCAGCCGTTGGAACTTCAGGGGGATTCTGCATGAGTCAACATCATCGAATACTAATTGTTGAAGATGAAGAGATTATTCGTGCCTCATTAAAGCGCCTACTTGAACGACAAGGTTTTAATGTTTGTGAAGCTGGCTCCGTGGATGACGCTAGCGCTTTACTTAAACTTGCTGTGCAGCAAAAAGACCACTATTCACTGATCATTACCGATATACGACTTCCCGGTAAACCAGGAACCGAAATGATTGCGCTGGCTGGCCGGGTGCCGGTGCTGATTATGACCAGTTATGCCAGCCTGAATTCTGCAGTATCAACCATGAAGCAGGGAGCGGTTGATTATATTGCCAAGCCTTTTGATCATGCGGAAATATTGCAGCGGGTTAGAGAAGCTATAGAGAAATCAGAAAGTCAGGACAAGATTCGAACATCTGAGGCTGAAGCAAGCGATACAACAAAAGTTAAAAAGGAAATAGAAGGCTTTAATGGTATTTTGGGGCAATGTGATGCCATGAAGCATCTATTTCGTCACATTAAAAAAGTCGCTCCTACCGACGCAACTGTGCTGATTCAAGGAGAATCCGGCACAGGTAAAGAACTGGTTGCTCAGGCTCTTCATGCAAATAGCAAGCGCGCCAAAGGGCCGATGATTTCTGTTAACTGTGCTGCCATTCCGGAAACCTTGATTGAGTCAGAGTTGTTTGGCCATGAAAAAGGCTCTTTCACGGGTGCTACTTCAGCGCGCACCGGCCTGATAGAGGCAGCCAATGGCGGCACTCTGTTTCTGGATGAAATTGGTGAACTACCCCTTGAGGCACAGGCACGGCTTTTGCGGGTTCTTCAGGAAGGAGAGATTCGTCGTGTAGGCTCGGTGCAATCGCAGTCTGTTAATGTACGTCTTGTTGCTGCGACCCACCGCAACCTCAAGCAGCTCGCAACGCAAAATGAATTTCGCGAAGATCTTTATTATCGCCTTAAGGTTGTTGAACTACGGATTCCACCTCTGCGGGAGCGGGGAAACGATATTTTAATGCTGGCCGAGAAATTACTGCAGAAAACCTGTAACAAGATGGATCTGGATCTATTCTCTCTGGCGCCTGAAACCATGGCTGCTATTTCGCAATATCAATGGCCTGGTAATGTTCGGGAAATGGAGCACGCCATTGAACGTGCGGTGATTCTGGCTGATGACAACATCATCACCAAGGAAAACATGGATATTGAGGTCCGGGTCAAACAAACCCAGTTTCGTGCAGATGCAGAAGAGCTTCAGGACGGGTTAACACTTGAAGATTATTTCCAGCGATTTGTCCTTGAGCATCAGGATCAAATGACCGAAACCGAACTGGCTCAAAAGCTGGGCATTAGTCGCAAAACTCTTTGGGAAAGACGTCAGAGACTGGGTATACCAAGAAAAAAGACCGCAGCCGTTTAACTTGAGCGGTCTTGCTCTGACTACCTGTTTGAAATCTTTGGATTAGTATCACTGAAAAGGGCGTGTCAGAGCATAGGTCTAGCCTTATCGAATATTTTCATCAGGATTTTGTGGTGCTTAAAACCGGTTCAACAGATTTTTCTTTCAATTTATCCTGCCTCTTGGTTGTAATCTCTGTCTTGTGAAGTAAATCATACCCCTCTTTCTTGACTGTGCGTTTTGTTAGCTTTTCAGTTTTATTGAATAATTGACCGACAATGGACTGTTAAAGTTTGTCTTTTAATTACATGACGTTATAAAACTCATTTTATCCTATTTCTAATAGTATTTTTATTAAAAACAAAGGTCAGTTTACGTTTATATAAAAATGAATATATCATTTCTTTTCATCATGTTGTTTAATGACTTTCAAGAACTATACTCTATGGATGATTATTGTCAGGCTTAGAGTGTTCTGCTTGGGGTGTTTGGTCACATTGCTTCTGTGAAAGTGGTTTTGTGACATGAGGTGTTGAATTTGCAGTTATGTTTGTGGCTTTGCGTTGGCAAATCGTGCTGCTTGCATATCTGTTCTTGATTAGAATTATTGGAGTTTTTCAGTTCAGATAGATCAAAGCTATGTCGACCCTAACCGATAAAATCCAGGTGACTTCTATCTTCGTAGACGGCACTGAACAATTTTCCGGGAGGGCAAGACGATGCATATTTGTGAAAAAATAAGGCCATCGGACGGGTCAGTATCGTGACGCTTGCAACGGAGAATTCGTTAGTTTCGTTGTCAGTCACACCTCTGAGAAGTAAAGCAGCGCAACAAGTCTGCACAATAATAATAAGAAGTTTCCGCTTTAATCAGCGGATAGTCAGGGGATGTAAGGGAATGATGCAGCAGGCGAAATTTCTTTTTCTTCTTCTCGCGGCAATGGCTGTAACCAGTAGTGGCCAAGCTGCATGGGAAGTCAACATGACCGAAGGTGTGACGGCGGTGAGCCGCAATATCTACGGCCTTCACATGACAATATTTATGATTTGCGTCGTCATTGGCCTGATCGTATTTAGTATCATGTTCTATTCAATCTTCAAGCACCGGAAATCCAAAGGTGCTGTTCCGCATAATTTCCATGAAAGTACATTGGTGGAAATTGTATGGACATCCATTCCGTTTTTGATCTTGGTCTTGATGGCCATTCCGGCCACTAAAACGTTGATAGATATCTATAACACTGAAGATTCGGATATTGATATCAAAATCACCGGCTATCAGTGGAAGTGGCAGTATGAATACGTTGGTGAGGATGTCTCGTTTTTCAGTAATCTGAGCACGCCACCCGAGCAAATTCGTAATGTCCGCAGTAAAAACGCCAATTATCTGTTGGAGGTGGACGAGCCCTTGGTGATTCCGGTGGGGAAAAAAATACGGTTTTTGGTTACCTCTTCCGATGTCATCCACTCTTGGTGGGTGCCCGCGCTGGCGGTCAAACGCGATGCAATCCCCGGTTTTATTCATGCAGCGTGGACTAATATTGAGGTTCCCGGAGTCTATCGCGGGCAGTGTGCAGAGTTGTGCGGAAAAGACCACGGTTATATGCCCATTGTCGTTGATGCCAAGTCTGAGGAGGATTTTGCAGCCTGGCTGAAGGAGAAAAAAGTCGCGGCAGCAAAAGAGCGTGAACTGACAGAAAAAGTCTGGACCATGAGCGAGCTTATGGCGCGTGGCGAAAAAACCTACAACAAAGCCTGTGCGGTTTGTCATCAGCCAAATGGTGCGGGTATGCCGCCCATTTTTCCTGCTCTGAAAGGCAGCGCTATAGCGGTTAAAGCCGATCAGATGGCTGCACACGTTGATATTGTTATGAATGGTAAAAAAGGTTCTGCGATGCAGGCGTTTGCCGGTCAGCTGAGTGAAGTGGATATTGCCGCTGTTATTACTTACGAGCGTAATGCCTGGGGTAACAATACCGGTGAGATGGTCACACCAAAAGAGATCGTGGAATACAAGAAAACCGGCAAATATGTAGAAGATCAGGCCAAACAGGCCATGCCCAAAAATACACAGGCGAGCCTGTAAGGAGCATTACTATGACTTCGATAACCGATACCGCGCAAGATCAACACGATGCGCATCACGGTCCGGCTAAAGGGTTGATGCGCTGGGTTCTCACCACCAACCATAAAGATATTGGTACCATGTACCTCTGGTTCAGTTTTGCGATGTTTCTGACCGGTGGCGCCATGGCGATGATTATTCGGGCGGAACTGTTCCAACCAGGGTTACAAATTGTCGAGCCTGCATTTTTTAACCAGATGACCACGATGCATGGCCTGATAATGGTTTTCGGTGCGGTTATGCCGGCGTTTGTAGGGCTGGCTAACTGGATGATTCCGATGATGATCGGGGCGCCGGACATGGCCATGCCCCGAATGAATAACTGGAGCTTTTGGATACTGCCCTTCGCTGCGCTGATGCTGGTCAGCACACTGTTTATGGAAGGGGGCGGGCCTAACTTTGGTTGGACGTTCTACGCTCCGCTATCGACAGATTACTCACCGCCATCAACGACGTTCTTCATTTTTGCCGTCCACATGCTGGGGATCTCTTCGATTATGGGGGCGATCAATATTATGGCCACCATTTTGAACCTTCGCGCTCCTGGCATGACCATGATGAAAATGCCGTTATTTGTCTGGACTTGGCTGATTACTGCGTACCTGTTAATTATAGTTATGCCGGTATTGGCTGGCGTAGTCACTATGATGCTGATGGACATTCACTTTGACACCAGTTTTTTTAACGCTGGCGGCGGTGGTGACCCGATGCTGTTTCAGCACATCTTCTGGTTTTTTGGGCACCCGGAAGTTTATATTATGATTTTGCCCTCTTTTGGTATTGTTTCGGCGATTATTCCCGCCTTTGCTCGTAAAAATCTTTTTGGTTATACGTCAATGGTTTATGCCACTGCGAGCATTGCATTTTTGTCGTTTATTGTGTGGGCGCACCACATGTTTACTGTCGGTTTGCCGATTAGGGCTGAGCTGTTCTTTATGTACGCCACCATGTTGATTGCGGTACCGACTGGGGTAAAAGTATTCAACTGGGTCTCCACCATGTTCCGTGGGTCGATGACCTTTGAAGCGCCGATGCTGTTCTCCACGGCCTTTGTGGTGTTATTTACCATTGGTGGGTTTTCCGGGCTGATGTTGGCTATTGCTCCTGCGGACTTTCAATATCACGACACTTATTTTGTGGTAGCGCACTTCCACTACGTGCTTGTGCCAGGAGCTATTTTCGCTATCTTTGCTGCCTGCTATTACTGGCTACCAAAGTGGACAGGTCATATGTACGACGAAACACTAGCAAAAGTACATTTTTGGCTGTCGTTTATTGGTATGAATCTTACGTTCTTCCCCATGCATTTCGTTGGCTTGGCAGGTATGCCCCGACGCATTCCTGATTATGCGTTGCAGTTCGCTAATTTCAATGCAATTTCCAGTATTGGCGGCTTCCTGTTTGGTACTACGCAACTGCTGTTTCTCTTTATTGTCATCAAGTGTATTTGTGGTGGTAAAAAAGCGGCAGACAAACCTTGGGAAGGCGCTGAAGGGCTCGAATGGAGTGTCCCATCTCCGGCGCCTTACCACACCTTTACCACGCCGCCTGATGTGAAATAAACGACTGGAGTCGATATGAGCGAGGAGGAAAAACCCATAGAGCGCTCTACACGTCGTACGGTTTTGCGCTCAGTGCTGGTCGCTTTTGGTATGTTTGCTTTTGGGTTTGCCATGGTTCCGCTTTATAACGTGTTCTGTCAGGTGACAGGCCTTAATGGCAAGACGGATCCGGACCCATATCAATACAAGGCTGGACAAGCAGTGGTAGACACCAGTCGTGAGATTAAGGTGCAGTTCATTGCCACAAAAAATTCGGGTATGAGTTGGGGGTTTACTCCAAGCACACCGCAGATAACAGTCCACCCGGGTGAGCCTGGGCTGTTGAATTTTGTGGCAAAAAATCCAACAGATAAACGCATGGTCGGGCAGGCTATTCCCAGTGTGACGCCTTTTGAAGCGACCAATTATCTGCACAAGGTTGAATGCTTTTGCTTTACCACCCAGACACTGGAGGCCGGGGAAGAGAAGGTGATGCCACTGCGTATTATCGTCGATCAGGATCTGCCAAAGCACATAAAAAAACTGACACTGTCTTACACGCTTTTTGATGTGACCCATTTAAATTAAATCTAATCGGGAGATAAGGCGTACTCCCTGCCCGATCA
This sequence comes from Endozoicomonas sp., assembly GCA_965198415.1. Lineage (GTDB taxonomy): Bacteria > Pseudomonadota > Gammaproteobacteria > Pseudomonadales > Endozoicomonadaceae > Endozoicomonas. The sequence goes on along the minus strand of CBDAPN010000032.1, from coordinate 1,309,662 downwards.
GGAGATAATTATGGCTACCGAAGGTACCTACTATGTTCCGGCCCAGAGTAAGTGGCCCATTATTGCATCTATTGGCTTATTTCTGACGCTACTGGGTGCGGGCATGATGATGAACGACATGACGGCGGGAGTTAAAGACTCCTTTGCCCATTATGTTTTTTATACGGGCGCCCTGATTATGGCCTGGATGCTGTTTGGCTGGTTTGGCAATGTAATTAAAGAGTCCCGCGCGGGGCTTTACAGTGCACAAATGGATCGAACCTTCCGTTGGGGAATGTTGTGGTTCATCATTTCTGAAGTTATGTTCTTTGCTGCACTGTTTGGCACTCTCTTTTATGTGCGAATGTTTGCGGTGCCCTGGTTATCTGGCGAAGGTCATGGGGCGATGACCCATGAAATTCTCTGGCCGAACTTTACTGGAAATTGGCCTTTAATGGTCAACCCGAATAACGAGCTGTTCGTGGGTGCTTCGGCCATCGTTGACCCGTTTCATTTGCCGCTTTTGAACACGTTTATACTGCTAACGTCGAGCATTACCCTGACTCTCGCCCATAAGGCTCTAAAAGCCAATGATCGCAATAAGATTAAAATCTGGCTAATCCTCACCTTGATACTTGGGTTTGCATTTCTGTTTTTTCAGGCAGAAGAGTACATTCAAGCCTATAACCAGCTGGGGTTGACCTTGAGTGCCGGAATCTATGGCTCAACCTTTTTCATGTTAACCGGTTTTCATGGCGCCCACGTTACCCTCGGTGCCATTATGTTAACGGTGATGCTGGTACGAGTTTATAAAGGGCATTTCGAGGCGGAAAACCATTTCGCGTTTGAAGCGGCCAGTTGGTACTGGCACTTCGTGGATGCGGTTTGGCTGGGTCTGTTTATCTTTGTCTATGTGATCTGAGTTACCGGTAGAGCCACGGAGCCTGACTGTGAATGTCTCCATGCAGCCAGGCGACCAGAATAATAACCATGATCAACACAGTGAGGCTAATTCGCACTTTCAAAGAGTTGAGTAACTTGTTGGAGTTGGTTTTCTCCGTGAGCAGAAAATAGAAACCGAAGCCGAGGCTAACGACAACAGCAATAAAAAGAACAATGACAGCGAGCTTTATCCACATATTTTTTTCCCGGGGTTTTAGAGATTAACTCAGCATTCTCAAACTTTTCATACATTAGCACAGAAAGATTATTCACTTGATGTTTGGATTCCGATTGAAGTTGACGCTATTGGTGACTGCATTATTACCCTTATTGATCGCTCTTGGGTTTTGGCAGCTTTCACGCTACGAACAAAAGCAGGTTCTGGAGCAGGCATACGATGAAAGACGGGGGCTGATACCGATGACCATTGAGCAGGCAAAAAAGTATCAAGATGCTCAATATCTACCCATCGTCGTCAGTGGGCACTTCGACCCCGAGCGCTATTTTCTGTTGGATAATCAGACCTATCAAGGGCAGGCAGGGTATGAGCTGTACATGCCATTTCAGACCGATGAGAACCTGTGGTTGTGGGTGAACCGGGGCTGGATTGCTGCCGGACGTGACCGCGAGGAGCTACCAAACGTTTTCACCGAAACATCGCATCTGACCATTACTGGGTTCGCGTATAAGCCGCTGGGAAAAACATTCATGTTAGCTGACGACCACTGGGTTGAAGGCTGGCCAAAGCGTATTCAGGCACTGGATTTGAAAAAAATGGCAGCTGCTGTGAACTCAACCCCTGGCACAACGACACCTGACTTTTTCTTCACAATGAAAAGCCATCAACCAAATGCTGAACAAGTCCGTCAGGTAGTGATTAACCTGAAATCAGAGAAACACTTGGGCTACGCCATTCAGTGGTTCGCTATGGCACTTGTACTGCTGCTGTTGTATGGCTTCCAGATGATCCGATCCAGACAATAAAAAACGACGAATTGCGAGGTAGTCATGTCTGCAACAGCAAAAAATCGAAAAGCAAAGAGTTATCTTCAGCTGGCTCTGATTTTTCTAATGCCCACTATCGCCATGTCTTTGGCGTGGCTGATGTACTTTACCGGCATCTGGGTTCCCGATGGGCGGACCAATAAAGGAAAGCTACTGTTACCTCCCGTGCAGTTTGCTGATCTACACCTGCAAGAAAACGCCATAAATGACACAGAAGGGCTGTGGCGTGTAGTGGTGTTTGGTAGCACCCATTGCCAAGAGGAGCAATGTATCGACAGTCTCTACAAAACACGACAGGTTCATATCGCCCTTGGTAAAGAGTCGGAGCGCGTTACCCGGTTCTACATTGCCCCAGAGAAACCGCTACCAACTCCGGAGCTGGAGACTGAGCACCCCGGAATCCAATGGCTTAAAGCGGATAAATCCCATGTGCAAAAAGCGCTAGGCGTAAAAAATTGGCCGCAAAACCAAATTTTTATTATTGACCCGCTGGGGAACCTGATAATGGGGTATCAGGCGGATCAGCCCGGCGGTGATTTGCTTAAAGATTTAAAAAAGCTGCTAAAAGCTTCCAGCATTGGTTGACTGGTTACTGAGTGATTTAAAAATCGTTGGTCTTCAATTTTTGGTTAAAAAAGGGTTGGCAATGGGTGGTGAGAACAGAGCCGTTAATAAACGGAAAAAAGGGTTCTATCTGGCAATGATTGCCACGCTACTGGCGAGCTTCGTAGTGGGCATGGGGGCTTACACACGGCTGGTTCATGCCGGACTTGGTTGCCCCGACTGGCCTGGTTGTTATGGCTTTTTGACAGTGCCCGACACTAAGCAAGAAATTTCCTTGGCAGAGTCGCTCTACCCCGACGCTCCGGTTGAAGTGGATAAAGGGTGGGCGGAAATGATACACCGTTATATTGCTGGTTCATTAATGCTGCTGGTGTTGTGTATTGTTATTCAGGCTATCAGGCATCGGCATGAGCCAGGGCAGCCTTTTAAATTACCGATTCTTATTTTGGCGCTGATTACCCTGCAGGCGGCGTTCGGTATGTGGACGGTTACCCTCAAATTGTGGCCGCAAGTGGTAACGGCACATCTATTAGGCGGTTTTGCTACCTTTAGCTTGCTCTTTTTGCTAACCCTCCGGCTTTCTGGCTGGTACTCAGAAAAATTAACGACATCGGTCACAGGATTGAAGGGGTTGGCAGCATTGAGCCTGCTGGTGGTAATCAGTCAGGTTAGTCTTGGGGGTTGGGTCAGCTCTAATTATGCGGCGTTGGCCTGCCCCGATTTGCCGATGTGTCAGGGGCAATGGCTGCCGCCAATGAACTTTACTGAGGGGTTTGATGTTGGTCAGGACATCGGGCCTAACTATTTGGGCGGTCAGCTTCACGCTGAAGCACGAACCGCCATTCATTTTTCTCACCGTGTGGGTGCGTTGCTGACAACGTGTTTGCTGTTATTACTGATTATCCTTTCATTTAAAAAAGCGACTACGCTGGAAACTGTTAACTCATCGTCGTCCATAAGTGCAACGCTGCGGAGGTTGGCTGGCATTATATTGTTGATGTTGGTGATACAGGTTTCTCTTGGTTTGAGCAATATTATCTGGAGTTTGCCGTTAAGTGTTGCCGTTGCACACAATCTTGGTGGTGCATTGTTACTGTTGTCATTGGTAGCTTATCTCTACTTCCTTTTTGGCGGAGCAGTCATCAAAACAAGGAGTGCTGAAGCATGAGTCAAAGTAATGTTTTATCGACAGGGAGTGCCAGTTGGCGGGATTATCTGGAACTGACCAAGCCCAAAGTGGTCACATTGATGATTTTAACTTCCATCATCGGTATGTATTTGGCCACCCCCGGCTGGGTGCCGTTGGATGTTGTGGTTTTTGGCAATCTGGGTATTGCGCTCTGTGCCGGAGCTGCTGCTGTTGTTAACCATGTGGTGGACCGGCAAATCGACACCGTAATGGCCCGAACCCATAAACGTCCGGTAGCCACTGGCCGGGTTGAGCCACTGCAGGCGCTCATTTTTGCGTTAGTCCTTGGCAGTATGGGCATGGTGATGCTTTTTGTGCTGGTGAATCCGCTGACCGCGTGGCTAACTTTTGCCTCACTGATGGGCTATGCCGTCGTTTATACACTGATTTTAAAACGTGCCACACCTCAAAATATTGTTATTGGTGGGTTGGCCGGTGCGGCGCCACCACTTTTGGGTTGGACGGCAGTAACCGGACAATTTGAGGGTCATGGTCTGTTATTGGTGTTGATTATATTTGCCTGGACCCCTCCGCACTTTTGGGCGTTGGCTATTCACCGCAAAGAAGAGTATGCCAAGGCAGATGTTCCCATGCTGCCGGTCACCCACGGCGAGGCCTACACCAAACTGCATATTTTGCTCTATACCATCATCATGTTTATTGTGACCATGCTGCCATTTATTACCGGTATGAGCGGGGTCATTTATTTGGTAGGTGCTGGCATTTTGGGGGCGAGATTTCTTTACTGGGCCATTGTCTTGTTGCGTGGTAGCCAGCCGGATGCTGCGATCAAAACGTTTCGGTATTCAATTACCTACTTAATGCTGCTGTTTGTGGTTTTGCTGGTTGATCACTATTCATTTTACTTCTGGGTTTAAGGAGTTCCTGTGGATACGCAAAGGAAAAAAGGCGTGAGGAAGACGGTCTATCTCTTGCTAGGTGCTGTGGCAATGGTATTGGGGCTAACATTTAACAAAATTATAAATAAACCACCCCTGACCAATGAGCAGTTGCAGCAAATGGGAGCGGTAATATTTGAAACACCCAGAGAATTTACCATGGAAGGGTTGGTGGATCATCACGGGAAACCCTTCACGGCGGAGAGTTTCAAAGGCCATTGGAGTCTTATTTTTTACGGTTTTACTTTCTGTCCGGACATCTGCCCGGCAACCCTGAGTCAGCTGAATAAACTCGATGGCTTATTAAAAGAGCAGGCGCCCGACCTGGCCGGTAAAATTCGGTACATTATGGTCTCTGTCGATCCACGCAGAGACACCGTTGAAAAGCTGCAAGGCTATGTACCCTATTTCAATAAAGATTTCATCGGTGTTACCGGCGATATCACCAATATTTACAACTTGGCAATGCAGATGAATGTACCCTTTACCCCAGTGCTTGAGCCGGAAGATGAGTTTTATCTGGTGGATCATGGGGCAAACCTCGCTCTGGTTAACCCCAAGGGCGACTACCACGGCTTTCTAAGGCCACCCTTAGAACCTGTTGGGCTGGCCAGAATTATGCACTCAATCGTCAGATGATTCAGTTATGGCTTTTTGACCACCTGAGTGAGTAAAAAAATCACAAAAGCGCTGGTCACCACCGACGGACCGGCCGGGGTGTCCAGATACCACGACGCAGCCAAGCCACCAGAGACACTAATCATACCCAAAGCCATGGCGATGAAGGCCATTTGCTCGGGCGTTTTAGAGAACCGCTGGGCGGTGGCTGCTGGAATGATCATCAGCGAGGTAATCAGCAAAACCCCGACAATTTTCATTGCCACTGCAATCACCAGCGCCATTAAAACAGTGAGAGTGAGGCGTAGCCGCTTAACCGCTATGCCCTCAACTTGCGCCAGTTCGGCGTGCACCGATAAAGCCAGTAGTGGCTTCCAAAGCCAGGCCAAAACTGCTAAAACCAGAAACCCACCGCCGTATATCCAGTAAAGATCCTCAGGCCCTGTAGCTAATAAGTCTCCAAATAGGTAAGACATCATATCCACCCGAAGATTATTCGCAAAACTCACCGCCACCAAACCAATGGAAAGCGAGCTGTGAGCCAGAATACCTAACAAGGTGTCAGACGATATATGTCGTTTTTCCTGAAAGCTGACAAGAAGAAGGGCAATGATGAGCGAACACAGAATAACCGCCAGGTTCATGTTGATATCCAGTATCAACCCAAGTGAAACACCAAGCAGCGCAGAGTGGGACAACGTATCGCCAAAGTAGGCCATACGTCGCCAGACCACAAAGCAACCAAGGGGAGCCGCCAAAATCGCCACACCGTAACCCGCCAGCAAGGCGTACAGAATAATATCGGGCACTATAATTTTCCTTTTGCCTGAGCGTGGTCGAGGATATGGCCGTCCACTCCATGATTGTGGTCGTGATGGTGGGTGTATACGGCAAGCTCTTCCGAGGCACCACCAAACAGTCGCAGGTATTCAGGGTGCTGTTTCACCGTATGGGGGTGGCCCGAGCAGCAAACGTGATGATTAATGCAGATGACTTTATTGGTGGATGCCATGACCAGATGCAGGTCGTGGGAAACCATCAGTACGGCGCAGTCTTGTCGTGACTCATCCCGAATATCGGTAATCAACTGATACAGCTCTTTTTGGCCGGTAATATCAACGCCCTGTACCGGTTCATCAAGCACCAGCAGGTGTGGTTTGTGCAGCAGCGCACGGGCAAGCAAAACCCGCTGTAACTCACCGCCAGAGAGCGATTGCAGAGGCGACTTACCAATTTGACCCACTCCGGTACGACTGAGGGCGTTGTTAATAGCCGTTAAACGACAACCGGTAAGCTCTAAAAACCGGTTGACGGTTAGTGGCATTGAGTCGTTGACATGAAGCTTTTGCGGCATGTAGCCGATTCGTAGCCCTTTTTTTATGTGCCGGTGCCCTGATGTTACTTTTTGCAGCCCAAGTGCCACACGAATCAGGGTTGTTTTTCCAGCACCGTTTGGGCCAATAAGAGTAATGATTTCACCCGGATAAACCGTTAAATCGACCCCGGTAAGCACCTGCCGATTCTGGAAATTAACCCGAACATCATTCAACTCAATGAATGGTTGATTCATAGTTGTCAGTCTTAATCATCCACTGCAGTTGGTGCATAAGCCCGCCATCTCAATGGATGTATCGTTTATAGTAAAGCCGTGTTCATTGGCGCAAGCATTGAGGGATTGACTGACATTATCATCATCAATCTCAATGGTTGTACGGCATTGGGTACATATAAAAAAGCAGCTGCGGTGCTGTTTGCCAGGGTGGTTACAGCCAATATAAGCATTAATAGATGCCAACCGATGCACAAGCCCCTGAGCTTGAAGAAAATCCAGTGCCCGATACACCGTTGGGGGTTGCGCCGGTTTGGACGCTCCTTGCGTTAGCTCTGTCATGAGCTCGTAAGCACCTACGGGTCTGTGGCTTTTCCACACCAGCTCTAACACCTTTTCTCGCAAAGCGGTCAGCCGAACCCCCTGTTTCTTGCAAAGCGCCCGAGCATCTGCCAGTGCTTCCTTAATGCAGTTGGCATGGTCGTGTTTTTGGTATGGGGTAAAAAGATTACTCATTCCGTTATCAGTATAAAAATTAGAAATGTAATACTATAACAATATGCGCTGATTGGCAGCAGTGCAGTGAGAATTTACCAGAGCGAACAAATTTGGCACCAACATAAGTTTGAATAAATAACGCTGCAATTGGTGCGGCACATTTTGCACGAAGCATAAGGATGGCATTGACAAACGATACTCCAAATCTGGTTTCTAAAGCTAAAACTTCATTCTAAAGTGTATTAAGCCAGCAATTGGTTCACAGAGGCAAAGAATGACGCAGTTTCTACCTCAAGTCAGGCTAGTACTCATCGGGCTGCTGTTGTGTATTTGCCAGTCTGCGGCAGCGGCTTACAAAGGCAGTTATGCCTACAATCAGACGAAGTCATTTAATGCACAGGTGAATACCGCCACCGGGACGTTTAGCTTTACCTACCCTTTAATTGAAGCGCAAGGGGTGCGAACGCCTCTGAAGATTAACCTGACCTACAGCTTCAATGCCCGCGGTATGTTTGGGCTGCCCAACGGCTGGCAGCTCGATTTGGACCACATTACTCAGCACACCGCAGAACTCGGTGGCAAGCAATGGCTGATTGATGGGTTATGGCGAGATGAAACCGGCTTTGCCTCCGGGCTTAAATATTTCAACCAGCACGGCAGCCGGCAGTTTTTTTCATCTCAGGGGCTGTTGATGTTGCAGGTTGACCGCTTTAATAACAGGGTGCAGTTTTGCTATGAAAAGCCGGTAAAAAGCCTTGAGTCAGCCCGCCTTGCCAGTATTAAAGACGAGTACGGTAATATCTATCGCTTCAGTTACGAGCCGAATGCGCTGATTGTCCACTACCCTGACGAGCGGGAGCAACGGGTTTACTTCAACCCAGAGGGCGTTACAGAGATTGTTAACCCGCTAAAACAGAGCTACCACATCACTTTCAAGTTTCATTCTTCAACATTCACACTGTCAAATACCCTCCGTCCACATTTACACAAGCTCCTGTCGTATAACTCGACGCCTCCGAGACTAGGTAAAGCGCTGTGCCTGCCAGTTCATCGGGTGCGGCGCTGCGGTTCATAGGGATATGGGTCAGTGCTTGTTTTAAAATGGTGGGGTTGTCAATCAATGCCGAGGCAAATTTGGTCTCGGTCAGGCCGGGCAGCAGAGCATTGACGCGAATACCCATTCCGGCACACTCTCTGGCAAAAGACTTGGTCATTGAAATAACAGCAGCTTTGGTGATGGAGTAAATGCCCTGCATGTGACCCGGTACCACGCCATTGACCGACGACACATTCACAATGGCGCCACCACCGTGCTCCCGCATTATCTTTCCTGCTTCGGTACTCATGAAAAAGTAGCCGCGAATATTGACGTCTACTGTTTTTTGAAAGGCACTAAGATCGGTTTCAAGAATATGACCAAAATAAGGATTGGTGGCGGCATTATTGACCAGAATATCTAGGCGATCATGCTTTTCACGGATGACATCAAATAATGATGTGATCTGTTCTATGTCGCCAATGTGGCAGGCCATGGCTTCTGCTGAACCGCCGTTGTCGTTAATGATGGCGCACACTGCCTCACAATCTTCCAGTTTTCTACTGGAGACAATCACGTGTGCGCCCTGCACGGCAAACGCTCTGGCTATGGACTCGCCAATTCCACGACTGGCGCCGGTTACTAAAGCGATTTTACCGCTTAGGTCAAACAAGTCTTTTTGCTGTTTTGCAACCATACTAATGCTCGCTTTTTTTGTTGTTATATGCGTGTAAGAAGCTGTGGCTCATTTTGTAAATGAGCGTAGTTATTGAAAGTATGCAGCCTGAGTTTATTGCGACCCACCGCAATGGTGGTTATCGAACCGTTGTGAATCTGTCGGTTAATATTGAACAGTTCACTGACCGGGCAGTTCAACAGCCCAAGCACAATGGCAGAAATCACCCCACCAGAGCTGACAAGCAGTGCAGACTCACCTTCCAGACCCTTAGCAACCTGCTCAACAGTGTGAAAAGTTCTGGTTTTAAAGTCGTGCCATGATTCCTGATACTCACTGTCGTACTTCCCGCTGCACCAGCGTTGTAGAGCCGAGCGGTATGTCGTAAAAAATGCATGGGCCGGGTTTGCCATGGCCGAGATGGCGGTGTTTAGCCCGGTACGGTCGGTGTACTGTGGATTCGCCGTTAGAATCAAGTCGTCTACATTCAACTCATTGAGGCTGGGAAACGTCTCGGTATTTGCAGAGCTGCCCATACCAGCAAGAATGCCCGCAAGTGTTTGCTGCTGCCGTAGCAGTGAACCACAGCCAGCTACTTTAAATGACGCTCCTGTCAACCATTCTCCGGTAATGAAAGCCTGCCGCTCACCAAGTATAGAAAGACGATCATAGTCTTGTTGGCCAAACGAAGCCTGCCCATGACGCACCAAATACAGTAAAGACATATTTTACAAAACCGATTCTTTAATTAACCTCAGACACCGCTGCTCCAAATAAGCAATCCCGGCTGGGAACATGGCAAAACGACTATCCTTGGTTTGGCCGTGATGAAAGCGGTAATAAATCTGCTGCATAATTACCGCAACCCGAAATAAGCCATACACTTCGTAAAAATCAAAGGACTTGAGTTTGATGTTGTTTTGATTGCAATACCAATCTACCACCTCTTTTCGCGTGAGCATGCCGGGAATATTGGTGGGCTGGCGGCGGAACATCTGCATGGGGGGCTCATCATTGGCTTCAATCCAATAAGCAAGGCTGTTGCCAAGATCCATTAGCGGATCACCAAGCGTACACATCTCCCAATCCAACACGCCAATGACTGTCATGGGATCTTGCGGATCAAGAACCACATTATCAAAGCGGAAATCGTTATGGATAAGGCAGCTACCTGAATCTTCGGGCTGCTTTTCATTTAACCAGGTCATCACTGCGTTAAAATTTGGTACGTTGTCGGTTTTGGCCTGACGAAAGCGTTGGCTCCAGCCGGAAATCTGACGACGAACGTAGCCTGTTCCTTTACCAAGGCCGCCAAGCCCAGCTTTTTCTACATCAATATTGTGCAGCTCGCTAAACTTTTGAAGTACATTCATGCACAGCTGCAAACCCTCGTATTCACTCAGTACCATCTCCTTTGGCAGATTAGTTCGCAGGATAATGCCGTTCAGGCGCTCCATTAGATAAAAATCACACCCGAGTACGGTGTGGTCTTCGCAAAACGAGACCATCTTCGGCACGGGGTATAGCCCCTGTAGGGCGCTCATCACCCGAAACTCTCGACTCATATCATGGGCAGATGCCGCCTTTACCCCATAAGGTGGACGACGAAGAATCCACTCCCATTCCCCTTTGCTGACAAGGTAGGTCAGGTTAGAAGCTCCCCCATGAAACTGACTAATTGTCAGGTTGCCTTGAATGTCAGGGAACTCCTTATTCAGGTAAGTGTCGAGCTTGTTTAAATCCAAAGTTTCGCCAGAGCGGATGTCTTCAGGCTGGTCAACAAATGTTGTCGTGTTTTTTCCGGTGGTTGCCTTCATAACTCTACTCCCTGTTTTTTCAGGTTCTTTTTGTAGCCTTTGCTAACCATCGATTTCAAGAGCCCTGGAAAGTATCGTTTAATTCGCCACATTCTCCGCCCTTCTTTGTGGGATAGAATATAAAAGCGTTTGTTTTGCACGGCATTGAAAATATCTTCTGCAACATTGTCAGCGGTGATATGGGAGCTGGCCAGTAGTTTGTCCACCACCTTCTTCATGCCTGGGTCGCCAGAGCGAAAAGACTCCGCCAGATTGGTCTGAAAAAATGCCGGGCACACGACACTGGTGTGAATTCCAAAAGGCTCAAGCTCAATACGCAGCGTTTCTGACAGGCCGACCACTGCGCTTTTAGTGGCGTTGTAACAGGCCATTAACGGTGGATTAACCAGCCCGGCCATGGAGGCAATATTGACAATATGTCCGCTGCGCTGCTTTTTAAACAACGGTGTGATTGCCTTACAGCCGCGAGCCACACCCAGTACATTAATATCAACCGCCCATAGCCAGTCATCCATGGTGGAGGTTTCAATGCGCCCACCAACGGCGACCCCGGCATTGTTTACCAGCACATCAACCCGCCCCCAACGAGTTACAGCACTGGTAATAGTTGTTTCAATATCTTGCTCTTTTCGTACGTCGCAGGTCTGATAGTAGGCGTCACTACCCAGAGCTTTCAGTGCCGCTACGGTTTCGTTGCCACGTTGTTGATTAATATCTGCAACGCAAACAGCAAAACCTCCCCGGGCAAAACGTTCGCAGGTGGCTCGCCCAAGCCCGCTGGCACCGCCGGTTACAATAATGGTTTTTATGGCTGCCATGGTTAATCCTTTTGTTGGTATTTTTTCAACTCAATGCGGGCAATGAGAGATCGATGCACCTCATCCGGGCCGTCGGCGAGGCGTAATACCCGAGCCATGGCTAACATTCTCGTTAATGGCAGATCATCGGATAAACCGCCACCGCCGTGCATCTGAATGGCCGCGTCCACTACTTGTTGGGTAACATTTGGGGCGACAACCTTAATTTGTGAGACGTCGCTCATTGCGCCTTTGATGCCTTGTGTGTCCATTAACCAGGCCGCCTTTAACGTCAATAAGCGTGCCTGTTCAATGGCAATACGACTGTTGGCGATTACATCGGGGTTGCCATTCAGGGTGGCCAGAGGTTGACCAAAGGCCTTACGGCTGAGCCCGCGCTCACACAGCAGCTTTAGGGCTTTTTCTGCACAACCAATCAAACGCATGCAGTGGTGGATTCGCCCCGGCCCTAAGCGCCCCTGAGCAATTTCAAAACCACGCCCCGGACCACCTATAAATGCAGACAACGGAAGACGTACGTTAGTAAACGATACCTCGCCATGACCGTGTGGTGCATCGTAATCGCCCATGACACTGAGCATGCGCTCAATATTTACCCCCGGTGTATCAAGGGGAACCAGCACCATGGCGTGACGTTGATGCCGGCCGGCCTCAGGATTGGATATGCCCATAAAAATGATGAAACGACAGTTAGGGTGACCAATACCGCTGCTCCACCACTTACGACCATTGAGGACAACTTCATCCCCTTCTACAAGGCAGGTGGCTTCTATATTGGTGGCGTCACTAGAAGCAACATCTGGCTCGGTCATACAAAAAGCTGAGCGAATTTTTCCGTCAAGCAGCGGTTTTAACCACTGTTCTTTTTGTGCTTCAGAGCCGTATTTCCATAACACTTCTGCATTGCCGGTATCCGGGGCGTTGCAGTTAAATACTTCCGGCGCCATCAGACTCCAGCCGGTGGCTTCGGCAATGGGAGCGTAGTCAGCATTGCTAAGGCCTGCACCCCACTCATCACAGGGCAGAAACATATTCCATAACCCTTCACTGCGTGCTTGTTCTTTTAACGATTCGATCAGTGCCGGTTGTTGCCATTGGCGGTGGTCAGAAGAGGGAGAAAGTGTTTGAAAATAGGCTTTTTCTGCCGGGAGAACCTTTTCCTGCATAAATGTTTGTGTTCGCAGCAGAAAATCCCGAGCTTTAGCGGAATGGGAGAAATCCATGACTTTGATGCTCCTTTATTGTTATTGTTTTTAAAATACCTCTCATGCTGTGGTATTTGACTACTTGAATCAAATGAATAGTTTTGATTGATAACTATAAATATTATGCATACATCCAAACTTGATCTTAATCTTCTTCGGGTGCTCGAAGCCGTTGCTGCTGCGGGCTCCATTACCGGTGCGGCAGAAAAACTCAATCTTACCCAACCGGCAATCAGTCACGCACTCAATCGTCTTAGGGCGCAGTTAGGTGATCCGCTGTTTACCCGTGAAGGCCGTGGTTTACGACCTTCGACTTACACACAGGAAATTTTGCCAGAGCTGCGAAGTGTGATGAGTGACCTTGAACGGGTGCTGGCACTGCGTGATACTTTTGACGAAAAAACAAGCCATTTGACGTTTAATTTGGCCATTCACGAAGCCATGGAGCCGGTCATCTTGCCGCCACTGATGCAGCATTTACAGGAGCAGGCTCCTAACGTATCCATTCAAAGTATTAAGCTTGATCGGCGTCATGTGGAAAAAGAGTTACGTGGGGGAAAAATTGACCTTGCCTTGGATGTATTGTTACCGGTGGGCGACGCCATTGAGTATAAACTGATGCGGCAGATGCCCATGGCTGTTGTAGCGCGAAAAGACCACAGTAGAATTCATAACCAGTTGACAATGGATGACTATCTGCAAGAGCAGCACATACTGGTATCTTCTCGCCGTGAGGGGCAGGGCTATGAAGATCAACAACTGGCCGGGCTTGAGTGCCGCCGCACCATTGCTCTTCGATTGCGTGATTATCAGGTCGCTTGTCAGGTCGCAGCGGGCACCGATCTTTTGCTGACTCTGCCGCAAAATTATGCTCAACAGATGTCTTCCAATCTTGGGCTGCAGATTCTGCCGCCACCTTTTAAGCTGCCTTCGGTGAGTGCTTATCTTTATTGGTTTTCTGTACGCGGCGAATCACCTGCGTTGTGCTGGTTGCGAGCTTTGTTGTTGGGCTTGAGTGATGAGGTTTGATCGATTTGGTTGGTAGCGGTCAGTTAGTCTTTATATCAGTTTAAGTCAATTAATGAACTGTCCTTTTTTGCGGTAATGGGCGGTAAAAGCGATCGAATGTTGCCGCTCCAGCGCAGCTATGACCAATACTATTGCCGAGCAGATGTTTCAGGATTCCGGGTTATAAATAATGAGTCAGTTAACAAAAGGCAAAGATAAGCGAGTCATGTATGTCGAAAATAAAGAGGGCGAAATTGATGGTGTCAGAGCGCGTATTGGTTGGGTGACTTTTTCAAAAACAGGACAAAGCATCTACTATCGAAATCTGGTGCTTAAGCGCATTAAAGGCGGCGGTGTGTCAGGTAATTTCTATGAAGAGCAGACCGGGCAAGAGTTTTGGGTATCAGGCATAAAAAAATTCGGTAGCAATGCTCATTGGGCAGAACCCGTGGATATATACATCGACGACGATGCGCTTGACGAGTATCGGTCTATAAAAGAAGGACGTTCAAAATAAACTGGATGAGGCTCCTTATTGTGCGCTCAACCCAAACATTCAGATGATGTGGCAAGAGCTTTTTGGATACTTTTCTACGCTTTTTCGGCAAGTTGTTGTTCATACATTTATGCTATCCGCACTTAACAATCAGATTTTTTCGTGAACAGGGACTCTTTGCCTGAAAGACTTTTTTTTCATCTCAAACGTTCTGCCTTTACTGCTTTGAGCCTTATTCCCGGATGCTCAGAGGTCTCTACCCAACTCTGTCATGAGTTTGGTGCGGGAGGAATACTGTTAGATTCGCCGCATTTATGAGAGCTTAAACCTTATCCGTCGTTTATAATGATCTTTTTCTGATCAATAGTACGTTCTGATCAATAGCACGGCTGTTTTTCATGCGGGCATATAATCGTAGTCTGTCGTTAGTTTATTTTTCCGGTTACTGCCTTGCCGAGTTAACAAGCTTAGTGTCAGTGTGCCTTGACGCGCTGACAAGGTGTATTCGATGAGAGTTATCAGCTTAAATTGCGAAGGCATTAAAAATGCACGAGAAAAAGGCCTGTTTGACTGGCTCCTTGAGCAAGATGCAGACCTGATTTGTTTACAGGATACTCGTGAAGATGAGCAGGTTATTGAGGATCAATATTTCCTTGACGGCTACTTCTCTTACGCGTTCAGTGGTTACCAGCGAGAGGGGCGTGGGGGTGTTGCTATTTATACTCGCTATGCTCCCAAGGCGATTATCAGCGGTCTCGGTTCACCAGAGGTCGATGAAACTGGTCGTTATTTGCAGGCTGACTTCGATAAAATCAGCCTCGTTAGCCTGTATGCTCCAGAAGGTGATAACGAAGAAGCGCTTAACTTCAAATATCGGTTTCTGGACGGTTACTCCCATCATTTAAGCAAGCAGCGTCGCAAACGCCGTGAGTTTATTATGTGCGGCACCTGGAACATCGCCCACCGCAAAATAGATGTGTCGAACTGGCGGGATGCGCAAGAGGTATCCGGTTTTAATCAGGCAGAGCGAGGTTGGATGGAAGGCCTGCTAGGAGAGATGGGTTTTTGTGATGCTTACCGCGAAGTGGATCGTGAGCCGGGCAAATACAGCTGGTGGAAAGATGAGAGCCAGCGCCAGAAAAACATCGGTATGCGTATCGATTACCAGATCGTTACGCCAGGAATGCGCCATCGCGTTCTCAATGGTGGAATCTACAAGGGGCAGACATTCTCCTCCCATGCGCCAGTGATTATTGATTATGACTGGGAGCTGGATCTCTGATATGAAAACCCGGCCTTGACCGGATTTTCACAATACCGACAACAACGGTTATTACGCTGCCAGTGCTTTTTTCTGCATTTCGATCAGTTCCTCAATGCCGGATCGAGCCAGTGCCATCATGGCCAGCATTTCATTTTGGCTAAACGGTGCCGCTTCTGCGGTACCCTGAACTTCAATAAAGCCACCGGCGTCGGTCATCACCACATTCATGTCGGTTTCTGCACTGGAGTCTTCTGGATAGTCAAGGTCCAGCACCGGGCTGCCTTTATAAATGCCCACCGAAACCGCAGCAATCAGGTGCAGAAACGGGTCGGTTTTGACCATTTTTTTCGCCTGCATGTACTTCAATGCATCCATCAACGCCACACAGGCGCCGGTGATGGACGCTGTGCGGGTGCCGCCATCGGCCTGAATCACATCGCAGTCAATATTAATGGTGTTTTCGCCGAGTTTTTTCATATCCACTGCGGCTCGCAGGGCGCGGCCAATCAGGCGTTGAATCTCCAACGTTCTGCCGCCCTGTTTGCCACGGGAGGCTTCTCGGCCCATCCGCTCAGTGGTGGAGCGGGGCAGCATGCCGTACTCAGCGGTAATCCAGCCTTGGCCGGTACCTTTTAAAAACCGGGGTACGCCCCGTTCAACCGACGCGGTACAAATAACTTTGGTATCGCCAAACTCTATCAGTACGGAACCTTCCGCATGTTTGGTGTAATTTCGGGTAATGTTGACTTCACGAAGCTGGTCTGCCGTTCTTCTGCTTGGACGCATTGGGTGTTACCTTGCTGACTGTGCAAAAATTCGCGCTGAATTATAACTGCTCTGACCCGTTTCGGGAAAACCCTGTTGTTGTAATTAGCTAAATCTTCGCCTGTATGCCCTTTGGGTGCAATTGGGCACGGAGCAGTCACCTCGCCATGGTAATTCAATATTGCCGAAATCTTCTGCTGTTAGCTTATCTTTCTGACAATCTTCTGAAATAATGTGCGCTTGTTGCCTATCGACTAAAGAGTATTTCATGACTTCCAGCATGACCGCATTCGCTCGGGTTCAGATGCAGGAGGACTGGGGAAGCCTGGTCTGGGAAATCCGCTCCGTTAACCACCGCTATCTTGAACCTCATTTTCGTCTGTCTGAACAAGCCCGGGAAATTGAGCCCGCTTTGCGGGAAATTCTCCGAAAACATCTAAAGCGGGGCAAGGTTGAGTGCAACCTTAAATTACAATTGGTTGAGCAAGAGCAGGCTTTGGGGATCAATCGCACCTTACTGGACAAATTGCGCCTTGCGATTCATGAGCTCGAAGCTTACTTTCCCCAAACAGCGCCAGTAAACCCTCTTGAAGTTTTGCAGTGGCCCGGTATTCGTACAGCGGACGAAACCGACATAAATGCAATTCATCAAGCGCTGATTAGTGGGTTTGATGATGCGATCATTCAGTTGATAAAAATGAGGCAGCGAGAAGGGCAGGGACTTAAGTCGTTCATTGAGGCAAGGCTCGAAAAGATGGCAACCGAGGTGAGCGAGCTGCGTACGTTGCTACCAGAAATTCTGCACAACCAGCGGGACAAAATCCTTACCAGACTCGCTGAAGCAAAGCAGGAGTTAGAACCGGGTCGCCTTGAGCAAGAGATGGTCTTACTGGCCCAAAAGATGGATGTAGACGAAGAGCTGGACCGACTGGAAACGCATATTGGAGAAGTTCGCAGAACCCTTGCCTCCACCAAACCTGTACCCATCGGGCGAAGGCTGGATTTTCTCATGCAGGAGTTAAACCGCGAAGCAAACACTCTGTCGTCCAAATCCATCCATTCAGGGCTGACAAAGAGCGCGGTAAATCTTAAGGTCTTAATCGAGCAGATGCGTGAACAGGTGCAAAATATTGAATAGGTTTTTTACCCGTCCAAATCGGTTTGCAGATATCCGTTACCCGTTGCTGTTTAAGAGGTGGGCAAACTCTTTTTTTTGACTCAATAAGCGGAAAGTCAAGGTATCTGGTGAGAAGATTTTTGCATCTATCTCACCACCGCCGAAAGGTCGTTGCCGCTGGTCGCTGAACCTGCTGCGGGACAAAATGATTGCGCTAAATTATGTTGATGAAATGTCCAGAAGCACCATTCACTCCGAGTTAAAAAAAACGAACTTAAACCTTGCCTGAGCAAAGAGTGGTGCATTCCCGAAGAGGCAAGCGCCCAGTTTTTCAGCGCTATGGAGGAGGTTCTGGATCTTGACCAGCAACCTTACGACCCAAAGCGTCCATTGGTTTTGAAAAGTAAAACTATCGGTCAGTGTCTTTATTGAGGGCTGGCTAATGGTGGCGTATGTGTCAAATATTCCATCCATCACAAAAACGACAATGCCAGAGTGCCTGAATGTGAATCTCACTTCTGAATCTTATGAGTAGAAATTATCTGTAGGAACTGCAATGATACGAATCTGTAAGCCTTTCCCAAGCCTACTAAGAAAGCCTCAACAGCCCCTAACAGCAGCGTAAAAACGACACTGTTTTTCCATTGCTCTCCACTAAGATTTAGTAAAAGCCAAAGCTAAGTGGTGGGCAATGTTTGGCGTTCATCTAACCACTGTCTTATGCCTCGAACCCCAGCTTCTCTATGGGAATTGCCAGCGCTAAGCTGGCAGGCCTGAATCTTATTCAGACCGCACCGTAAAAAATTATTGTTAGCGTTAACTGTGACAAACTGTTCCTGTGCATCCGCAGTTTACTAAAGTGGCAGAGCGTCCTTCCGTGGAATAATCATCTGTTTTTAAGGGCGACTGGTTGAAGCGCTTTATATTTTGTATTCAAATCCAGTCACCATGCAGTGACTGTCAACTTTAAAAGTTTGAAGCTGTACACAGAAGGTGTTTTATAAGATTGAGCACCATTTTATATATGAGTTACTGAACCATGGTTGAGATTGTGAATTAACCACCTCTGGTTTGGGTACATTCAGAGTATCTAATTTAATGCCATTTTTGTTGAAGTACTCTCGGACATGATGAATGTTATTGTGCAATGCTTTTCGCATTACTTTTCTCAAACTGTATTCAGGAAATGTTGCTAATTTAGCAATGGGTTCAATGCTTTGAGGTAATTGCTTATAAATCTCTACAATAAATTTCAGATTTTCTTCAGCAAGGAAACCATCGTCAATTGCCTGCCTTCTGTACTTAACATTCTGCGGGGTAACAATAAACTCTAGATGTTTAATCAGAATTAAAGCCGACAACTCACAATAATTATTTTCATAAAACCACTGATATAGATCGGATATGTCTTCGAAATAATAATAAGGGTCTGTTATCGTATCAAAAGCTGTATTAACTATTGTTAGATGATGATCTTTGAATTGGTTGATATTAGCCTTGTAGTATTTTTCATCAAGCTGGTATAACTTAAGTTGTTCGATGACAGCACTAGGGTCTTTAATTCCACCAAAGGATGAAAGATACTTAAGAGCTCTTGTTATAACAATAGGATGTTCTGAGCGAACAATTCTAGCAGAATTGCGGCGCCCAACATAAATACTCAATAGATCCGATACCAATCCGCTTAGATATTTCACTACCCTTTTCTTTGCAGGATTTTTGTCTGAATCAAACTTGGCTAATTCAGTTGTAATAGGCCACCTTGATAAAATTTTATCTATATCAGCAGCAAAGGATAATCGACATTTTTGAAGTTCTCTTCCAGTATGTCGAATTCCATCCACACAAACATAGTAGAAAAAATTATAGAGCACAAGTGAGAATGAAAAACCATCAAGAGGTAATGTCCCTTGCATAGTTAAAAGATCTCGCATTTTAAAAAGTAATTTCGTCAAAGATTTTGAAATGTGATCTATATTTTTGAGATCAGTTGACGAGTTAAATATTGAGCCATTGTCTTTTAATTTGTTATATTCATCATAGGCATTAAATAAATTATTAATACCTCCACTCATTCTTTTCCCAATAGTTTTATCTTCATTATCCATTGAGTAAAGAGCTTTGTTTAGATAGGATGTTACTCTGGATAGAGCGTCTTTCTGTTTATTATGTCTTCGATTATTAATCTGTATGCCATTAGTTGATAGTTTGTTTTCTTTTTCTTTTTCTTTTTCTTTTTCTTTTTTGATGGGCGAAATGTGTACGGGAGCAGCTAGAATATTTTTTTCTACTGATGTATCAATCCACGAGCTTTCTGTCTGTGTGGCAGTTGTTATTGTTATTGTTTTTGAGTAGTCTTGCTTAGCTTTACAAGATTGATCTTGATTAATATTTTTTTTCTTGGCCTCAGCCTTGTGATATTGGTCAGTTATTTCTGATTCTATAGTTCTAGGATTGTTTTTCAACTTTTCTTCCAACCCTTCTTTTATCTCCTTTATTGCCATATCAGTTAGCTCGACCTCTCTTTTTTGAAGAATTTTCTCTATCGCTTGTTGGGTTAGTTCTTTCTGGTTTACTTTTATGTAATACTTTTCAATATTTGAAAGAGAAGGTCTCGATAAACTATGGTTTTCAGCAAACTGATGAAAAGTAGAATGCAGAAAACCATTTTCATTTCTTAATATGTTGGCATCTGAAAGCTTATTAAGGAGAATCAGGCGATTCAGAAACTTATTATTATTAGTTCGGCAGGAGTTAGTGGTATTGATAAATCCTGTGTTAAGCATTCCGGTTAATGCCGACAGGTTGAAAATATTGACTTGGTAGATGTTGTGTTGGAATTCAACCTGCTTACTATTAAACTCCTGTTCAAAGATGTTCAGTAAAGAAGGGTGTTTTGCAAAGACCTTTTGGTCTTCAGGCTGATATATTATGTCAATTTTGAAAAGAATTTTGTTGAGATGCATTATTGTTAATGTTTGCGATTTTCCCGTAATGATATTGACACCTTTTTCTAATTTAAATATATCAAGATCGTCCCCCCGATAGCAGGACTGTAAACCAATAGAGTCACTTTTGATAAGCAGCAGCTCATTATGCTCCATACTTTTAGGGGCAGATTTCCTTCTTGAATACTCTTCAGATTCTAACTCTTGTAATGCAAAGCTCTCGCCAAGCCCTGTTTTAATTGTTGTAATAAGTTCACTAATATTAGGATTTTGACTGTTGGTAACAAGGTCGAAGTCATTTTGATTGTCTATATCGATGGATGTGATTTGCTTCTTTTCGCTGGGGAGGTCTGCAAACTTCCTGTGATGCTCCGGGCTTTTTAGCAACTCATTGAGATGTACGCCCAGTGCTGTCGAGCCACAAAGAATATAGTTGTTGTCAATTGGCGTTTCTGAAAGAAAGGCAAGTAAAGATGATTTCAAGGTGTTTAAAATATGTTGACGATCCGTATTTGTATGGCCGTTACTATGATTCGTTCGGGTCACGGAGCAATTTTTTTCAATACCTGCTCTCTCAAAATATTGTGGATACTGTGCCGGTGGCAAATTATTTGGAATCATAATACTTAATAACCTGATTTTGTTAGACAAACGATACAGTTAACAACCCTGTTTGTAATGAAATAGTAAGAGCATGACAATGGTAGCCTGCTCAACTTCTGGCGGAACTTTACATTCGCTTGATTAATAAATCCAATTCTTTTTGCAGCACATTGCTTGTAATTGCAAGAAAATACTGAATAGCTGTTGGTTGGCTGCATAAATTATATTTCAAAACTGCTATTTTCCAGCTCACAGAACAGCAAAATTTAGATGCCGGTTGCACCAACCACTACTGCCTAACGAGCCAGAAAAATTCGATTCTGTTAATGCCGCACCAGAATTTACAAGTTTTCTGGAAGTTGCAATTTATGCCACGCATGACTCCATTGCTGACTCAACATAGTCAATTAATGAGCCTGGGGTTGCAAACAGCTCTGCATCAAGGTCGTCATCATGAATTGTGATGCCAAATCGCTCTTCTATGGCAGTGATCAGCCCGATCACGGCCATGGAATCAAACTCTGGCAATGCGCCTAACAGTTCGGTGTGTTCATTGAAATCACTGGTGTCCAGTTTGAGAAGTTCTGCCAATATGGCTTTTACTTGTTCCAGTTTGGTCATTTATGGTTCCGTGCGATAACCTGTGGGATAAAAAGCGCGCTTACTCTAGGATTTTTCCTTTCTCATCGCAACTGCCGGTTGTAACTTCGTGCAGCTCTGTGAGAAGGGCGCGCAGAGATTGCCAGACAATATTCGGTGTCATCGGCGTAAATACAGACGGGTTTTCTGTATCGGCTTTGGGGCATTCAGCAAGCGTTAAGTGCCTTTGATTGTGGCCATATGCCCCAACTCTGGCTGGGCTGGTCGGGCCATATAACGACACCGCCGGAGTTTCCAGAGCTGCCGTTAAGTGCCCAAGACCGGTATCAACCGCAACCACCGCCCGCGCCTCACTGATAACACCGGCCACCTTTGCCAGTGATAGCCGGGGCAATACCGTGACTGCTTCGCCAGCACCTGCAATGCGCTCGGCTCTGGCTTTTTCACACTCATTGCCCCAGGGCAGCACAACATGAAAGCCTGCCTGATTCACTTTTTTTGCCAGAGCAAGCCAATGGCTTTCAGGCCAATGTTTGCTAGCCCAAGTGGTGCCGTGGATAAACACAACGTAGGGGGTATTTTGTACCTGCCCTTTGGGGAATAACGCTTGGTTCAGTAAAAATCGTCCGCTGGTTTGCTCTAACGGGTAGCCCAGAGATTGGGCAAAGAGTTGTCGTACCCGCTCAACGGCGTGCTGATCCCAGGCAACGGCCTGTGGGAACTGGTAAAAGCGACTTGCAATGGGCTCCCGCGCTGAGTCTTTATTCAAGCCAAAGCTTGGGCCACTGGCTTTTCGCGTGAGCAGCGCACTTTTCAGCAGACCCTGAGCGTCAATGACGGCGTCGTAATGGTTGGCACCAATGTGTTCTTTAAACTGTCGCCACTCCCCTGAGCGCCAGGTTTTGAACAGTGATTTACGCCAACGACGAATCGCCACCGGAATCACCCGCTCAACCGCAGGGTGCCAGGTTGGAATTTCTGCAAAGGCCTCTTCCACTACCCAGTCAAAGCGAATGCCAGCAATGGCGGCAGCGGCATCGGTCAAGGCTGGTAGGGTGTGGATAACATCCCCCATTGAGGAGGTTTTAATCACCAGAACATGTTTTGGCTGAGTCAACGGGCTCCACTCCCTTCTGTGGTCATGGCAATTTCTGCCGAGTTTGGCTTGGCAGTCAGGTGCGTGATGGCACTGAGCACTCTGTCGGGGGACAGTTGTTTCAGGCAGTTCATGTGCCCAAGTGGGCACTCCCGCTGAAAGCAGGGGCTGCACTTCAGTTGCATGGAGAGCGTAGCACTGTTTTTATTCATTGGCGGGGTATGATCAGGGCTGGTTGATCCGTACACCGCCACCAGTGGCAGATTCAAAGCTGCGCCGATGTGCATCAGCCCGGAATCATTACTGACCACCGCACGGGCGCAGGAGAGCAGGTCGATGGCATCGGCCAGTGACGTTTCACCTGCCAGATTGTGGCAGTGGCGCTGCAGTGAGTCGGGGAGGCAGTTTTTAATGTCTGCCGCTGTCTGATGATCATTGGTCGAGCCAAACAACCAGGTTTGCCAGCCCTGCTCGCAAAGCGTGCGGGCAACTTCTGCATAATACCCTGCTGGCCACTGTTTCGATGGGCCAAATTCCGCTCCCGGACACAGCGCCAGAATGGGCATGTCGGTTTGTAGGCTGTAACGACGCAGGGCTTTACTGAGCAAATTATCGTTCACTTCCAAGGTCGGAATAGGGAGTGATGGCGGCAGCTTTGCTCGGTCCGGATAGGCGAGGGCAATAAACCGCTCAACCATGAGCGGGTATTGGCTTTTGTCCAGTTTGCGAAGGTCATTGAGCAGGCCATAACGCATCTCTCCGCGCCAGCCAATGCGGTGTTTAATTTTGGCCCACACCGGAATCAGGGCAGACTTAAAAGAGTTAGGCAGCGTAATGGCATGGGTGTAACACTCATGCCGTAGGCTTTTGCCAAGCTGATAACGCATTTTTAATCCCAGTTTGCCGTGCCCGACGGGCATGACAACTCCGCGGCGCACTTGCGGCATGCGCTCAATAATGGGCAAGCTCCATGACGGTGCCAATACATCGATGATGGCATCAGGATGTTGTTGTTTCAGGGCAATGAACAGCGATTGTGCCATTACCATGTCCCCCACCCACGAGGGACCGACGATCAGATACTTCATCCCGTCAGGCGTTCCTTAAATTGAATGGGAAGGAATTATAAGCGGCGTTTTGAATATGTAAAAAAACAACGTCCGCCAACACTCTAAAACCTGTGCCCGGCGAGGGGTTATTTGCTGCTTTGTCCTTTTCATTTCTGACTACCACTTCCTGAAAATAAACCCAGACCTCAACAATGGGAACGCCTGAGCAGACGGTTACTCTTGGGGAATCGATTGAACCGCCTTGAGCGTCGCCACCAGCAGATCCCAGAATCTGGCCACGCTTTGGATATGTACTTTTTCATCCGGAGAGTGGGCGAAACGGATGGTAGGGCCAAAGGAGATCATGTCCCACTGTGGGTACTTGCTACCTAGCAGTCCGCACTCCAGTCCGGCATGAATCACTTTGACGCCGGGTTGCTGCCCGAACAGATTGGTATAAACCCGTTGCATGACCGAGAGTATTTGAGAATCCGGGTTGGGAGTCCAGCCTGGATAACTGTCCAAAAGATTCACCTCGGCCTGCACCATGCCAAACAAACCCGCTACAGCGTCACACAAAGCATCGTTACAGCTGCCAACCAGGCTCCGTGGCAACAACTGCGCGGCAACCTTACCCGAACCGATGGTGAGCACGCCAAGGTTTAACGAAGTTTCAACCACCCCGGCAATGGCGTCACTCATTCTCTGGGCGCCGTTGGGGCAAGCGTTGATAGCAGCTACCCACTGTTGCTGATCCATGAGGGGCATCAGTTCATCAGTGGGCTGGGCATCTCTTAGTGTCAGCTGCAGGTTGGGGTCGGTAACGGCCAGCTCAGCACTCAACTGTTGACGACACTGGTCAATGATGTGAGTAAAATCGGCCAGACTAGATGCTGGCAGAGCAATCACAGCCTCTGCTTCACGGGGGATAGCATTGGCCAGAGAGCCGCCAGTAAAGCTGGCAATCCGGGCACCCTTGAGCCGGTAAAGTATGCGGGTTAACAGCTTAATAGCATTACCACGGCCAAGGTGAATGTCGACGCCAGAGTGGCCGCCTTTAAGCCCGGTAATGGCGATTTTCTTGAAGATGAGATCGGCGGCTTTGTTTTCTGTTGTAAGGCGCTCTGGCGTGTAGTTACCATTAACCGTAATGCGGGTGCCACCGGCGCAACCAATGTACAGCTCGCCTTCTTCTTCCGTGTCAAGATTAAGTAGAATTTTGCCCTGTAAAAGGCCGGGTTGAAGTGCTTGCGCTCCAATCATTCCGGTCTCTTCTGTGGCAGTAAACAGTGCCTCAATGGGGCCGTGCTTTAAATCCCGGGCAGCGAGAACCGCAAGGGCTGCCGCCATTCCAATACCGTTGTCAGCACCTAGCGTTGTGCCTTGCGCTCTTATCCATTCGCCATCAATACAGGGTTTAATCGGGTCGGTAGCGAAGTCATGCACCGTATCGTTATTTTTCTGGGGCACCATGTCAGTGTGGCCCTGTAAAATGACGCCCACACATTTTTCCAAACCCGCCGTCGCCTTTTTACGGATGACTATGTTACCGGCTTCATCCTGCTGCCACTCTAGGTTGTGCTCCTTCGCGAAGCCAATCAGGTACTCACGAATCTGTTCTTCATGGAAGGATGGGTGAGGAATGCCACATATTGCACGGAAGTTCCGCCATAAGGCTTGAGGTCGCAGTTCATCGATTGTACTCATTAACTACTCCAGAGCTAATTATATTGGCTGCCGTATCTATTAATTTCAATCAGTTGTCGTATATTGGCGATATTAAAAAAAAACATCAATGAGGGTTTTCTGCAGTGTTTGCCAAGTAGGCTACAATAGTCGTTTTTAAGAGCAAGATAAGAGGACAGAGCAAGTTAGTGGTCTCAGCCACTGAATGACATACTTCCGGCAGGCAGG
The DNA here is from genome assembly GCA_965198415.1 of Endozoicomonas sp. Lineage (GTDB taxonomy): Bacteria > Pseudomonadota > Gammaproteobacteria > Pseudomonadales > Endozoicomonadaceae > Endozoicomonas. The sequence continues at coordinate 1,284,007 of CBDAPN010000032.1, read as the reverse complement.
CTTCTAACGCAGCAGCTCAGAACTGGGTGAAAAATTCACAACTCATTCGGACTTAGCCCTATGGTGTTTGAGGACGTGCTTTCAAAGTGAACACTTTTACCGCCTGTTTCTAAGCGGCTACTTCCCAACTCATGAGTGGGTTTAATGGTTTCGTGTTTAAGTGGGCATCGTCAAACTTTCACTGTCCGCTGGGCCTCAGGGCTGTCCGGCATGAGTGTATTTTTGTTAAAAAGTCAACAGGCCCTGATCATTGATGTGAGAAAATTTATGATTCGCTCTTTTCCTGTATTTTTCATGCTAGTGTTTACCTGCCTCTACTCTGATTTGAGTTTATCAAAATATAGCGGTAGTCAAGCTTATAATCATTCTAACAACACAAAAATATCGGTAAATATTGCAACAGGTACTTTTCATTTCTCTTATCCTCTGATTAAGACAGCCGGGGTTCATGGGCCATTTACAGTCAACCTGGCTTACAGTTTCAATGCGACAGGCAACTTCAATTTACCAAAAGGCTGGCGATTTGATATCGACCATATTGACGAGCAAATGGCAGTAATTTCCGGGCAACAGTGGCTGATTGATCTGCTTTGGCACGACGAATTTTTTTATGCTTCAGGGCTAAGATACTACAACGAGCATGGAAATCAGTTTTATGACAAGGTGCAAGAGGTACCAATTCCTGGCGACAACTCACTTTATTATCGTTACAAATTGAGGCATAAAGATGGCAGTGTAAAATATTTTTCTTATCAAGGCCTGTTGCTGCTCGCAAAAGACAGATTTGGTAATCGTATAACTTTGGAATATGAACATCCAATTCACAAAGTTGAGGATACCAAATTACATGCAATTACCGATAACTATGGCAATCGCTATACATTTAATTATGAGCCCAGCTCGTTAGTTATCAACCACCCGGATGGACAGGTGCAACGTATTTTTTTTTCGGACAAAGGCGTTAAAGTCATAGAAAACCAACTCAAGCAACGATATGAATTTGAGTATACTGAATTTAAAGGTTTTAGTTTACTGAGAACAGCTATCTCTCCAGAAGGTCTGGTTACTGAGCTAAACTACGATACGATTCCTTATAAGAACGGAGCAACTAAAGGTTATGTACCCGTAGTCAACCATTTCAAGCAATCAGATTTAGCAACAAAAAAAATTCACAATAATACGCACTACCAACATTCTAAGGGAAATAATTTTACAGGTTACCCTCTGTATTCTTTTACAAGCTCAGGAGATAGCCTGATGGACAGTAATGATCAGGACTATCGTTACTCCGTTCAAGTTGAGCAGATAGGTGGTGACTCAGTCACTCCAAAAATTCATAAAAAAATATTCGAATACAATTACCTGCATTTACCTGTAGAAATACGCACATTAAAAAACAGTAAAAATTTCTTGAAGACAAACTACACCTACTCGATAAGCCCTTTCAAATACAGTCGCTCAACAAATTATGACAAACCGAAAAGAGTCGTGCATTCAGCGTGGAATAGTCATCAAGGTAAATACCTTCCAAGCAATCGTGTTGACCTAACCTATGATTTATTCGGTAACAAAACGGAACAACACCATGCGATTTACAATCTTATAGAAAAAAAATGGCGTCCAACACGATCATTTACCCATAAATATTTCACAGAGAGTTTCAGTTTGCTAGCGGAAACCACCGATAAGGATATGATTACGGGAAGGGGGTTAAAAATTAAATATATTTTATCTAACTCAAAAAAAAATCACCGAAAAAAGCTCATCTATGGAATGAAAAATGAAAAGATCAGCTTGTGGCAACCCTGGAAGAAAGTGGAGTATTGTTATGACAAGTTAGGTCGAAAAACATTTGCTCAACTTTCATGGTTAGCCAAAGGCATGCCCGGCATACAAAAAACCTTTAAAAAAACGAGTTACCACTTTGACGAAGCATCAAGAATGCTGACTACGTTCCATCAAAACAGCGAGGGTAATGTAATACAGGATTTAAAAGATACCCGTAATGAGCAGCTGATCAAAAAAATATACCCTTTGGGTGAAAAGAAAAGTTTTCGCTATAATGCAATCGGTCAAATGACTCACTTCACCGACCCGGAAGGTAATGATTATAAAATTGAACATTACACGTTTGGTCAGGATGGGTTAAATGCAACGGTAATTGAGTCACCTTTAGGCTCTAGAAAGCGGGAACAAAGAGACGCATCTGATCGCATCATAAAATATGAAGAGTCTCAGCGTATTAGACCTCACACAACTTCTGAAAATCAACAACCTCATAAAGCACAAGATGAAGAATATGTGGTAGTTGAAGAAAAAGAGTATAACGCTTTTGGCAAGTTGGCTTACCATAAAAATAGATTTGGTTTTTTTAGTACTTATCAATACGATGATCAAATACGTTTGACTACGAGCAATGATGCTTGGATGAATGAAACTCGTTATGTTTATAATGATGAAGATATGTCGCAACAGGTTTTCATTAATGGGAAAAAGTTCAAAAATATAAAAAAGATCCCTTGGTCTCTAAAAAATCAGACGACAACTTACCCCATTGGTGACTCAGTATCTTCTGATTGTAAGGTTATTGAGGAGCAGACTAGCATTAACGGCTATGGTCAGGTGTTCCATAACGAAAGTGCACTACTTGATATGCACTCCTCGACGCGGCATAAGATAATAAAAAATTATTATGAGTATGATACCAGCCAGAACATAATCAAAAAAGAAACCCGTGGGTTTGATGGGATATTGCTAACAAAAGAGAATAAGTATGACTTGTTCGATAATATCTACACCTTTACTAAGCATCAAAACGATAACGGCAGAGTCAATAACCACTTTGGTTATGAGTATATTTACAATACTGAAAATAAACTGGTGCGTGTCGTCACCCCAAAGTCCCATAATTTAGTAGCTATTCATCGTTACGACAAAAGTGGCAGGGAAATAGAGCAGGAGCTGGCCGATGGCCATATCATTAAATATCAATACAATCCCAGAGGACTGGTTAAATCAAGCAGCTGGAATCGTGCAGGAAAGCAATATTCGAGTCACCGCAAATATGATGCAGATAGCCGTGTGATTGAAGTTTCGGACTCAGAGGGTCAAAAAAAATCTTACCAATACGACCTGAAAGGCAATTTAGTCGCAGTTATATACCCCGATAAGCAGCAGCAACATTATGAATATGATCAACAGGATAGGCTTGTACGTCAGAAAAATGCGGGGGGGCGTATATTAACCTACCACTTTGATGACCAAGATAAAGGAAAGCTGTCATCTATTAAAAGTGGTAACCACCAAGTGCGCTTTATCTACGGCAAAGACGAGAATGGTGTGAATGGACGATTAAAAACGATTGAACGGGATATTTCAGGGACAGGAAAAACCAGAGAAACTATTGCATATGGTCCTTTTGGACGTATGACTGGTGCAAGGACCACCATGAAGGGTTCTGCAAATCAGAGTATCCCTGTTTTTTCAAAGCACTATCTTTATTCAGCCAGGGGGGAGCTAATCAAGCAAAAGAGCCAGGCTTGGCTGAAGAATAATCAGCAGGTTATTAACACTTCAACGTATGATTACGATGGATTAAAAAGACTTACGAAAGAAACTCAGCAACAAGAAACAGTCAATAGCGCATCGAAAACAGACAAGAAAAGCCTTGTTATTAGCTACCAGTACGATGGCAATAACAATATTTTAAAAGAGCAGAGAAAACATGCTAAAAATCCAGAACAAACCATTCATCGCTATTATAACGATCACGACCAGCTGGTCAGGATGATAAAAGGTGGTGCCGACCTTGCCATTACTCACGACAGTAATGGTCGAATAATAACTGATCATCAAGGATACAAATACCAGTATGATGATATCGGCTTGCTATTATCGGTTCGGGATTATAATGACAACTTACTGGTAGAGTTTCATTATCTGCCAGACGGTTTACTAAGCGATATAAAAAATAAGCAAGCATTAAAGAAATTCTATTATGATAAAAACCTACGGGTTCAAACCGTACTCGAAGACGAAAAATGGAGCGACTTCATTCAATATGGTAATAAATTGTTGGGAACCTTAACGGGCGCAGGTGGAGAGCATTTATTTGTCACGAATCAAAGCACCGGGGCAAAACTGAGCGTGAATGACAAAGGTGAAAAATCAACAGTAGCGTATTTTTACGAAGGTTATGGCCAGTCAAAAACCGTAGGTGATACAGCCAACAAGCCCAGTACTGATTTTTTGTGGAACCAGGAGTTTACGGATAAAACGACGGGGCTCACGTATCTACGAAACCGATTTTACCACCCAGAACTCAGGCGCTTTATTACCCGCGATACCCAAAAGGTTGATAACCGATATGCGTATGCGCTTGCGAACCCTATTAGCAACATCGACCCTTTAGGTGAAAGCACTGTAGATCAGGCCATTTATTATACTTTTTCTGTTATAGAAATTATTGGGGGAATTATTGGTGCTTATGGAGTTTTCGTTACAGGTGGGCTTTCATTAGTCCCAACAGTTGTGTCGGTTGCTGGCTGGTCTAGTACTGCCGCATCGGGATTAGCTTTGCTAGGTTGTCAGATTGCCATCAGTAAGGGCCACCAAATGGTCGGCCAAGATCTGAGATATGTCTCCCTTGTTCTTGGCAGCTTGGGGATAATTATGGGTGTTGCCCCCTTGGGCCCAAGAATAATTTCCAAATTTATATCCCCTGTTACGCCTGAAGCCTCTGAAGCCGCTGAAAGTATTGCAAGCATTTCAGAAGAAGGAGATAGTTTGGTAACTCCAATGGCTAATGCCGATCAGGTTGATAACTATTTTGTCGAGTCGGTGGATGGAGGCGGGCCTAAAGACACTATTAGTGATACTTCAGCTGGAAGTTTTGTATTGATAGATGACGATGATTTTCATCGAACAGCGATTGAAGCAGTCAGGGGGAGTAACTTACAAACACCAGTTGAACAGTTAGTAGTAGAGAACGAGCACTGGTCAATAGCCGAACTGTTCAAAAGGAATTTTATTGTCAGAAAAATACCGATTAGCAACCTGGAAAAGGGTATCTTCAGAGGTTCTCATATATCAACTAGCCTATCGAAACCCGCTTCTAAACTAATGGAAGGTGCATCAGAGGAGGTCAAAGGTATAACCAATTATGTAAAGCCACCTTATAGAATTCATCAGGTAATAAGAGCTAACGGTTTACTGCCTAATGAACTTACAAGAGCCCGGGCTAACTCTTTGCCTTTTTAAAAGGCTGCTGCAAAACGCCGAACGACTGCCTTTGTTCACATAACGGCAGTCTTATTTGTATGGGGGGTTGTGTGAGGCACAGCTACATGATACCGAATCGGACTTCAGCGCACTGATAGTTGGTAGCCACAGGATGCTTTTTTGCTTTTACTAAACGACCAATGAGGTAATGCTATGAGGCTAACCCTGATTCTGGATATTTCAAAAGCCATAGTCGCAATGTATGTGGGCTTGTTTTGTTTGCTGGTAGGTTATAACAACCTCATTGACTACAACACCAACTTCCAATTTGTAGAGCATGTTATGGCAATGGATGAGATGAAATCCTTTTTTAAAGGAGGGTACGAACGCGCAATAACCTCACCCGTGCTTCACACAGTGTTTTATCACCTGATTATTGCATTAGAGTTTCTTGCTGGCGCATTTTGTGTGATTGGCGCTGAGTGGTTTTCTATGTGGGCAAACCATTGGAATGGTCAAATCAAGTCATATACGTTCGCCATTTTCATTATTCTGACTTTGATCTACATACTGATGCCAAGCAGCAATTAACCAAGTAGGCTTCCAATGCGATTGCTACACTGGATATTATTTTTTTTGCAGCTTTTTCTGTTCGACAAAATGGCTACTGCACACTGTTTACCACAGTAAATACCTTGCAATGCTGTGAGCCAATAATACATGGGCTTTTAAAGGGCCTAATGTCTGAAGGAGTTCTCTTTGAAACAAACCGACTTTCTAAGCCAACGTCATAAACAGTTTTATTTGTCCACAGGCAAATTGGCCAAGACTTTAACATTACTTTTATTAATAATCCCTTGCTTTTCCAGCTACGCCACTTTTATCGTGCCTGGCGTACGACCAAACATTGTTAGAGCAGGCACCACAAAAACCATCATTACCAATGACTTGTCGCAGATTATTTCAGTGAGAATTGTCAGTGCTGACAATGACGTCTGGGTGTGCCTTAAGCCAGGTAAAAGCATCTCAGCATTTGATATAGACTGCTCGTATTCAGCCTGCGCGCTGGAGTATTTTTCTGTCAAAGATGGTAACAAAGTAGCTAATCAACGGCTTTTTAGCTTTGCCAAGAGCTTTAGCTCCCGTTATAGAGTCCGACACCCGGCTAGTAAAGTATTAACCCCCGAGGAATTGTTCAAGTATTATCACGCAACAGCCAAAGAGGTTATTTTGAACTGCATAAAAACTGCCATAGAAAACAACATAAAGCCTCCCCAGTGCAATTAATCGACCTTAGAGGTTGCCCAAGAATAGGTGGTGTACCCACACTGCTCTGCTGAAGTAGCAGCAGAGCAGAATACTTTTGGGCAACTCATGCAAAGCCCGAATTAAGAGCTCATGTGAAAAAACGAGATTTATTAGCAGATTTTTCCAGCTCAGTACTTATGATTGAGATTTTTTTAGAATAAAGTGTTATGTTATAACAATTCAAAAATTTATCGGTCTCACTGTATGCAGTCCCCAAGTTTCAAACAGCTTTCACTCTCATTTCTGCTGATAGTTGCCAGCACACTGGCCTGTGCAGAGCCAGTGAAGGTACTGACCAGTATCAAGCCGCTGCAGCTAATTGCTCAGGCCATTACTGACGGCGTTTCAAGAACTGAAGTTTTACTTCCCCCCGGGAATTCACCCCATAGCTATAGCCTCAAACCCTCTGATGCCCGCAAACTTCGGGATGCGGATGTCATTTTTTGGATTGGACCTTCAATGGAGGCCTTCTTGCCTAAAATGCTCAGTAACGCCAAAGGCACGAAAGCGGTTTCTATGATGGATTTACCGGGCATACAGCTGAGGCGCATGGAGGAACATGACGATCATCATGATCACCACGACCATCACGGCCATAAGGATTTGGACGCCCACATCTGGCTAAGCACTGAGAACGCACGGGTAATGGCTGGTGAAATTGCTCGGGTTTTAACGTCATTAGATGCCGCCAATAAAGCAAAATATAGTAGCAATCTCAAGCACTTTTTACAGAGTATGAATGAGGTTGATACCCGCAACGAAAAGATAGTTGAGCAGTCGGGAAATAAACCGTTTTTTGTGTTCCATGACGCCTATGGCTACCTCGAAGATCAATACGATTTAAGAATGGCCGGTTATTTCACCTTGAATCCGGCGCAGCAACCCGGCGCACGGCATTTAGTCGTTCTACAACAGGAACTGAAAAAAGCGGGAGCCAGTTGCGTCTTCAGGGAGCCTCAGTTTGAGCCGGCATACATTGATCGCCTAACCGATGGCCTGTCTATAAAAGTTGGTGTGCTGGACCCATTGGCAGGCGACATTGAGCCTGGGGCAGACAGTTATGCAGCGTTCATCAAGCAGCTTGTGGATAACATTGTTAGTTGCTCAGGTGGGAAAACCTCCGGGTAAAAAGGAGTGCAAAGTTCAGCCAGTTAAGCTGATACCCATCAGATTGCCAAGCAACAGGCTCATCACAATAGCCGCTGGTAGCGCTGCTGCCAGCAGCGTTACCCACATTTGCAGGTTTGCGCTCTCCTGTCGCTGGTTCCAGCGTTTGGCTGCGTAACGTTTGCTCTCATCCAGGTCTGTGGATAAGCCGCACCCTCGACAACTGGCTTGCCACATTCTTACCCGGCGATTACCTTTACCTACTGTCAGGCCGCTGAAAACCGCTTTACCGCGGCAGCATGGGCAGGGCTTGAGCTTCATAATTCCTTCCTTGTCCACATCCTTAACTTCACTGTTAAAGTCTTTTATACCCTGTGTATACATAGCTTATTCACAGACTTTCACAGTTTATCCACAAAAGACTCACCGGTTGTTAACTTTATTGAAAGTTGTGCCTATCGGGTAATTTGTACTACTCCCACGACTTTGGGAAATGGCTGTCCCACTGAACCATTGGCACCAAATAAGGCTTGCCGAGATAATGAAAACTTCTTCCGCCTTCGTTATCTTGGCGTATCTGAGGTTCAACTTAAACAGCTCTTCTAATTTGCGTAAAGATTCTCACCCTTGGTGAGCGATGAAAAGATGAACCCTTTCATGGTCGAATTATATTGAGCCGGGTGCACAGGGGTTAACTCCCACGTAGGATTAGAGTCCGGATATCTCAGGAGAATAGTCAGTCGCATTTCTGTTAAAATAAAAATAATGCGCCACTCTCCAAGCCCGCTATTTAACCGCCCGGAGTGTCGCCCAAAGCCCGCGCCCAATTATTTCGCCGGCTGCTGCAATTTTATCGAGACGAGATCACATGGATAATTCCCAACAGTCGGACGTTCAAACTGCCAAAACGCCAGCGCCTGAGACCAATGCGTCCGAAACCAAAACAGTAGCGGTAATTAAGCCTGCAAAAGTTACCGATTACCAAAACCCCGATTACTACATTAACCGTGAACTGAGCCACCTGGCTTTTAACTTTCGGGTATTACAGCAGGCGCTGACTGAAGACTACCCATTGCTGGAGCGTTTTCGGTTTCTGCTAATTTTCAGCTCCAATCTGGATGAATTTTTTGAAATCCGTGTTGCCGGTCTCATGCAACAGATCGACTTCTCCCGGGAACAGGTCGGCATGGACGGCATGGGACCCCAGCAGATCTTGGCTCAGATCAGCCACAAAGCCAAAGAATACGTCGAACTGCAGTATAAAATTCTCAACGACAGCCTGCTCCCCTCCCTGCGAAAAGAGGGCATTCGGTTCTTGCGCCGCAATGAGTTGACAGAAAAACAGCAAGCTTGGATCAAACGTTTCTTCTACCATGAGGTCATGCCAATCATCAGCCCTATAGGCCTTGACCCGGCTCACCCCTTTCCACGGCTGGCGAATAAATTGCTCTGCTTTATTGTCTCTTTAGAAGGAAAAGATGCCTTTGGTCGCGATACCGGTATGGCTGTCATTCCGGCACCACGTTCACTGCCCCGGATTGTCAAACTGCCGGAAGATATCTGTGAAGGCCGCAAAAATGATTACGTATTTTTGTCGTCTATCATCCATCGTCACGTAAGCGACCTATTCCCTGGGATGGATATCAAAGGCTGCTACCAGTTCCGCCTGACTCGAAACAGCGATCTGGATCTGGAAGATGAAGTGGAAGACCTCGCCAAAGCACTACAGGGTGAGCTGCTCTCGCGGCGTTACGGTAAAGCGGTGCGGCTGGAGGTAGCCGACAACTGCCCACAACCCCTATTGGATTTTCTGCTCAAAGAGTTTGGTCTGACGGAAGACGAACTTTATCGGGTCAATGGGCCAGTTAATCTGACACGAATGATGTCCATCTGCGACACCAACAATAGGCCAGACCTGGTCTTTCCCCCCTTTACAGCAGGTTATCCCAAAGGGCTGCACAGCAAGCGAAAACACAGTAACAATGTGCTGGATTTGGTATCGAAACAGGACGTTTTGCTACACCACCCCTTCGAGTCCTTTACACCGGTTGTGGATATGTTGCGCCAAGCAGCTAAAGACCCGGAAGTACTGGCAATTCGTCAAACCCTGTATCGCACCGGTGCGCGCTCAGAAATAGTCGACGCTCTGGTAGAAGCTGCCCGGCAAGGCAAAGAGGTCACCGTAGTGGTGGAAATCCGTGCCCGTTTTGACGAAGAAGAGAATCTCGCTCTGGCGCGTCGCTTACAAGAAGCCGGAGCCGTTGTCGTATACGGTGTGGTCGGGTACAAAACCCATGCCAAAATGATGCTGATTGTACGCCGTGAAGGGCGCCATATTCAGCGTTATGCTCACTTGGGCACCGGCAATTATCACGCCGCAAATGCTCGCCTTTACACGGATTACAGCCTACTTACCTGCGATAAAACCCTGACCAACGACGTTCACAAAATATTCCAGCAGCTCACCGGTATGGGGCGTGCAGTTCGGGTGCGTAAACTGTTCCACGCGCCGTTCACGCTGAAAAAAAACCTAGGCGACCTGATCAATCAAGAAGCCAGCAACGCCAAAGAGGGCAAGCCTGCCCGTATCATTATCAAAATAAACTCCCTGACGGAGTCCCATATGATTAAAGCCTTATACAAGGCTTCTCAGGCAGGCGTGGAGATAGACTTAATTGTGCGGGGCATTTGCTGCCTGAAACCCGGTGTAGAAGGGCTTTCTGACAATATACGAGTTCGCTCAATTGTCGGGCGTTTTCTGGAGCATACCCGCGTCTACTATTTTGAAAATTCAGACGACGACGCACTGGTGTACTGCACCAGTGCCGATGCCATGATACGTAACCTTGATATGCGTATTGAAGCCTGCTTCCCTATTGAAGACCCGAAACTCGCAGCGCGGGTAAAAAAAGAACTGGACTACTACCTTGGCGACAACACCCGCAGCTGGCAGTTGCAAAGCGACGGCAGTTACGAAAAAAACAAACCCGTCCGTAGCCAACGACGGCGCAATGCTCAGGATCGGCTGATGGAAACTCTGGCAGTGGTTGTCAATAAGCCCTCTACGGAATGACACGCTAACTGTTCATACGACGATGATTTAGGCAGGGCATCTTATTACGAACCGCTGCCAGTTTATTCAGATCAAGTGTGTGCGTAATCACAGCAGCACCCTCAGCGGGTGCTTCGGCCAACACCTCACCCCAAGGGGAAATAATCATGCTGTGCCCGTAAGTCTTTCGCCCGTCTGGATGCGTTCCTCCTTGATTGGCTGCCAACACATAACATTGGTTTTCGATTGCCCTTGCCCGCAACAACACCTCCCAGTGCGCTGCACCGGTTACTTGAGTAAAAGCTGCCGGTACCGTAAGAATGGTTGCACCTTGAGCAACCAAGGCACGATACAACTCAGGAAAGCGCAGATCGTAGCAAATCGACAGACCAACACAGGCACTCTCCATATCAACCACCGTAAGCCCGGCACCCGGAGCAAAATCCTTCGACTCCCGATAAGCCCCTTTATCATCGGCAATATCAACATCGAATAAGTGCATTTTGTGATAGCAGGCTACTGCCTGACCTATGGGGTTGTAGACAAAGCACGCCGCATGGCAGCGCTCTTGCTCAGCACTTTTTACAGGCAGTGAGCCACCAATCAGCCAACATTGGTGTTTGCAGGCCATAGAGGCCATCCAGTTCTTCACTTCCTGTGCTTGTGAGGCGACCACTGTTTGCGCTGCGCCGAGCATGGCAAAACACTCTGGTAATAGTACAATGTCGGCGTCGTTTAAATGAGCGTCCAGCAGGTGCTCAATCTGTGCAAGATTCGCAGCAATATCCAGCCCCGAGCAAAACTGAATAACAGCAGCTTTAAGATCGCTCATTGTGTCCCTCCCACTGTGAAACTTTAATGAGTGTTGCTCCCATGAATAATATGACAATTAGCAACAACATCATCTAAATAAAACGGTACACAGTCATCACCGCACAAAGATACTGATATTTCACTTTGACCTGTCTTGACTGTCTTTCATCATCGCATTGCCAGTCTCGTGCAGCGTTCCAATATTAAAATTCACTGCTGAACCAGCCTGCTCGCACTTGGTCAGATAAATATCACTGTGAATATGCTCAGCGGTTATTTTCAACAACAGATAGTTGTTGGAATAAATACCCACGGCCTGATGACGATGGGAGAAAACAATGGTTTTTTTCATGTCAGAAACCAGCATGAAACGGTGGGAAGGATACTCGGATTCCGCCTCCTGTGAACGTGAATAGACTTCTATTTTCGGATGCGGAGCCTCAACCCGATTAAAGGAAAACACAATAACACGCACCCCACGCTCCACAGCATCACACAGCTCTTCAGACCACAAACTCAAGCGGATATCGGTGTTAAGATAAATTTCAGACTGTGCCTGACTAATCAGCTCCCGGGCTTTTTGCACAAGGTTATCAAACCCGGTGATGTTATAGACAAACTCACGTTCCTCCTGAATCATCATTTGGGAGAGCTGATCTTTGAGAATGTGAATATTCTCAACGGTTTTTTTCTCAATCTGACTCAGAATCAACTCCGGAGCTTTGGCTTCGTACTCTTTACTCTCCCCCTCCAACAGAAAAATAAACCCTTTCTTGTACAATTGGTCGATCGACGTATAGACCGTTGAGCGGGAAAGGGAGATATTTTTGGCGATTTTGTACCCACTGGAACGACCATTTTTCAATAAGTCGATGTACACAAGAGCGTCAGTTTTGGTAAAGCCAAAATCTACCAGTTTGGATACAAGATCGGTCACGGAAAATCCTTTAAAGCAAAGCATGGGATCGGCATAGTACCACCACCTATGATTCAGTGTTAATTGTGTACCCATAGGGCTCCAGCTCCAGCACCTGATCGTTAAACGTGAGTACCTTGGCTTGCGTTGAATTGTTAATAATAATTTGCAGCTTGCCACGCTGGTAAGCAATGCAGTCACTGTCGCTGATAGTTAGCCACTGTATAACGGGTGAGTTAAGTTCAGGGTGTGCTTTGCGTAGTGTTATCAGCTCTTTAATAAAGTCCTGAAAAGCCAGATCCTGCTCTCCTGAATCCCAAACCATGCATTTGCGATTATTCTCCATACCCATTCCCCGTCGTCCATCCATACCAATCTCACCGCCATAATAAATACAGGGTGACCCTGCTTGGGTAAACATAAACAGGTAAGCCAGTTTTGCTTTTGCTTTATTGCCATCACAAAGACTGATGATGCGTGAGGTGTCATGACTTTCAAGCAGGTTAAACATCGCCTCGTTGACATTTCTTGGGTAGGCCAGATAAGAACGGGTAACATCGGTCATAAATGTCGATTTATCGCTACTGTTTAGGGCAAAATACTCCACGGTCGCCTGAGTCAGTGGGTAATTCATAAGAGAGTCATACTGCTCTCCCCGTAGCCAAGCCATGCCCTCGTGCCAAATTTCTCCAAGTATGTAACAGTCCGGCTTGATACCTTTCACAACACGCCTGAAATCTCGCCAGAACTCATGGTCAACTTCATTCGCCACATCCAGACGCCAGCCATCAATATCAAACTCTTCAAGCCAGTATCGTGCTACGTCCAATAAATAACGACGACAGGCTTCGTTTTCCGTATTGAGTTTGGGCATTTCGGCCACATTGGCAAAGGTCTCATAATTAAGCTCATCCCCTGGCGCCTGTTGGGCAGGATAAACCGGAAATTCATTAACCCAGAACCAATCAGCGTACTTAGAGTTTTGACCATTGTTAACAACATCAAGCCACAAAGGCGACTTATGGCCAATATGATTAAATACGGCGTCGAGCATCACCTTCATTCCACGACGGTGCGCCTCTTTTACTAATAATTTAAAGGCTTCGTTACCACCAAATGCCGGGTCAACTTGCATATAATCAATGGTGTCGTATTTATGGTTGGCTTCTGCCTTAAATATTGGGCAAAAGTAAAGGCCATTAACGCCGAGCTCTTGCAGATAGTCGAGTTTGTCGATCACACCCCATAGATCGCCACCCATAAAATTGTCATTTGTAGGCGGTGTGCCCCAGGGCTGAACATTGGCAGGCGATATTTCCGGTCGCCCGTTGGCAAACCGCTCAGGAAAGATCTGATACCAGATGGTATTTTTTACCCAGCTTGGCACCTCCAAGACATCTTTTGGGTTGATGTAGGGAAAACAAAAAAAGTTACTCAGGTTACTTAATTCGATCTCAGCCACTTGTGCATCAGAAATATCAATACATCGTCGCTCACCAAATAATAATTGTTCCCCATCTCTGCCGTGGAGAATAAAGCCATAGCGGCTTCTGCGTTTGGGTGGCGTAAATTCAGCAAACCAATGGTCGTGGTGCTCAGAATGACCTTCATGGTGCATGGGGACTTCGTTACCACCAATCCAGCCATGAGCATCACTGCCACCGAGGTTACCACCATCGAGGCCGCCTTCCTGCCATTTATAGGGGTCGCCAATCCACAGTGTAACTTTCTTAACTTCGCTGCGAGCGGTGCGAAAACGGATATGCAGTGTTTTTTTATCGTATGCGTAACTATCAGCACTTTTGGCAAAGTGCATTAAAGAACTTTTAGTGATCATTTTTATCTTCCCGGGAGTTATTCTTTAACAGCGCCACTCACTAGGCCGGTTGTTATGTGCTTTTGGGTTACCACAAATAGCAGGGTGATTGGTATGGCAACCAGCAAGGCACCGGCGGCAAAAAGGGTGTAATTCTCTGCGGAGTTGGAGGAGATCCAGCTGAATATACCAATAGCCAAGGTCATTTTTTCTTCACTGCGTAAAATCAGCGTAGGCAATATAAAATCCATCCAAGGCCCGGTAAACGACACAAGAGCTACAAAAACAAGAATGGGCTTGGCCAGCGGTAAAATAATTTCTATAAAAATGGTCATATGACCTGCGCCATCTATCTTAGCGGCTTCATCAAGCGATGTAGGAATGGCGTCAAAATACCCTTTGACCAGCCAAGTCATAAAAGGTAGCGAACCTGTGACATAAACAAACAGCAAACCGATGTAAGTATCAATCAGGTTCAGTTTTGAAAGCAGGATGTATATGGCAGTCATGGAAAGGAAGGCCGGAAACATCTGCAAAACGAGAATACTCATCATAATATTGCGTTTCCCTTTGAAGCGATAACGGGAAAACACAAAAGCAGTCAGGGTGACTACTACCAGAGAGATCAGCATATTGGCAGTAGCCAAAAGGAGCGTGTTCTTATACCACTGCATGTAAGGAGTGTCGGTGAACAAGGTTCGGTAGTGATCCAGCGTAAAACCAAAACCGGTAAACGTGGAGCTAAACATGGTATTACCGGGTTTAAAGGACGCTAAAACAGTCCAGAGCACTGGCCCCAAAACCAGAATAGCGTTACAGGCCAAAAATAAATAAACGAAAAAGTTGCCTGTTTTATGCAAAAAATTGTTCATAATTACGCTCCGACGTCGTCTTTAAATGATTTCATGCGCCGGAATTGCCAAATCGCAATGCAAGACAAGAATAGGAAAACGACAATGGAAATCACAGAGGCGATGTGATACTGCTGAAAATCCAGAGTCAGTTTATAAATCCAGGTAATCAGAATATCGGTATGTCCCGCGAAACGATATTCAGGATTAATAGGACCGCCGCCGGTTAACAGATAAATCGCACCAAAATTATTGAAGTTGTGTGCAAAGGTCATCACCAGTGAGGGGGCGACTTGATGCATAACCATAGGAAAGGTTATCTCCCTGAACTGCTGAAAACGACTAGCGCCGTCAACCTCACTGGCTTCGTAAAGATCTTGAGGGATGTTGGTCAGTGCGCCGGAAATTAACAACATGAAATAAGGAGAACCAACCCACATACTGATGGCAATAACCGATACTTTAGCCAAAATGGGGTCAGACAAAAAAGCAATCGACTCAAACCCTAAGCCGTTCAGCATGCTATTAAGTGGCCCGATTCCATTGAGCAGTAGCCGAAACATCAACAAGGTGACAAACGCGGGAATAGCGTAGGGTAAAATAAACACGAACCGCCACGCTTTCTTTGCTTTAATATTCCGCTTTTCCAGTGCCAGCGCCAGTATAAAACCGAAGCCGAACGTACAAAGGGTTGCTAAAAAAGCCCAGGCAATCGTCCAGGATGCAACTCCTAAAAAGGTGTTAGACCAAATCTTCAGTTGAAATAACGAAATAAAATTTTTAAAGCCAACCCAGTCCACCAGATTACGTGGTGGGATGTGATGAGGGGCGGAGTAATTGGTAAACGAAACAAGAACGGTGATAACCAGTGGCAAAAGGATAAAAGCCACGCTTGCAATAAAAGCAGGCGATAACACAATTAATGGAAAATTTTTGTCGTATATTGCTTTTATCTGCTGAGATAACGACAGGTTGCAATGGCGAAGGTTGGCAGCGTCTTTGATATTAATAAAGTAAGCCCAAAGAAACATCAGCGTAAGAATCAACGCTATGACGCCTTCAACCAGCATAAAAATCGAGTGATCACCCTGAATTACTTTAAAGCCGTGGCGCACCTGAGCGACATCTCCCAGAGAGATTAAACCGTTAAGTGCTTCTGCCAGTTGCGGTAGTGCGAGTAAAAAAGCGACCTGCAAGCATAAAAATGCAAAACCTTTAACCCAATGGCCCTTGTAAATCTGCGAGCTACCCATGATCAGCATAGCTGCACTCAAACGACGGTTGGTATGTACTTCTTGGCCCATGATCCAACTCACTCCTGCATTTCGATCTGCTCTTTGATGATGCCCAGAGCCCGACCCAAGACTTTTTCAGGGGATTCATCATTGACCCACATGGCGGTTATGGCACTGGCCATAGGCGACCACAGGTAACCCATTTCTGGAATGGAAGGCATTGCGTCAGAATGGTAACCCTGAGCGATAATCGCCTTTGTTGCTTCATCGGCGTTGTTTTTGACTGTTTCCAAGACGGACTGCATCGGAGGAATGGCATTGGTCATTTCATAGCGTTTTTTCAACATTTCTTCCGAGGCGATGAAATCAGCAAACAGTTGTGCTGCTTTTGGGTACTGCGTAAACGACGACACCACAGCAAGTCGTACAGTCGAAAACGTGGTGGGTTGCTGACCTTCGAGTGTGGGCATAGGGACGACGCCATAATTAATACCTGCCTTTTCAAAGCCCTCAATAGCCCATGGGCCATCAATGATGGCGGCTACTCTGCCCTCATTAAACAACCCTCGCCTCACCTGCGGATTACGCATATCAAATGGATTGAAGTTGTTGCTGGCCTGAAGCTTCTTCAATGCGGCAAGGCCTTTTTGAGCTTGCGGTGAATTAATGCCAATATCGCTGGTGTCAGTACCTTGCTTACCGAACTCATAGCCGCCGTACAAACTCAAAAAAATGCGTGATTCATAGTAATTTTGTACATCCCACAACAGTGCGTATTGGTTGGCTTTGTTGTCGTTGAACGTCTTGGCGAACTCACCAAGCTCCTCAAAGGTTTTGGGTGGGGATGGCAGTAGATCTTTATTATAAAAAAGGGCTGTTGTCGCATAACTGACCGGAAACCCATAGCTAACACCTTCAGCTTTAGCAGCGGCTACCGCATTAGGCATAAACGTTGATTCAATTCGGTCTGCAGAGACCAGATTTTCCATCACGCCTCCAGCAACGACCAATCGACCTAACAGGTCGTGTTCAATTTCTGCGACGTCGGCTACCCGCGCTGTGCCGCCATCTTGGATCATGCGAGAAGCGGAGTCGATAGGTGCCAATGCCCGGAAGGAGAATTTCACTTGATAACCCAAGCCCTCATTAAATGCTTTGGCCGCTTCTTCCATGTAAAGCATCGTCGTCTTATCGGTCCAGATGATCAGGTCTGCATTGGGCTCTGGGGTTATTTCTTCTGCATAAGAAATTGCTGCTGAGCATAGAGCGGCTGCTGCCAGTGTTGTTTTGAGAAACGTTTTGTTCATGGCTGACCCCCTTAGTAGTCTATTATGTACGACCATGTTAAGTTGATTTGAAAATAAGTCAATAAGATAAGACCGAAAATAAATATCAAGTGTTGAAGCCAGCAAAATAAGGGGTTTTAAAAGTTCAGTGGTTCCCATTTTATTAGGCTTCGTAGTTTAGTAGCTGACCAACAATAGACAGTCATTGTCGTCAGGAGTGTGCTGTGTAAAAAATGACTCAGGTCAATACAGTGATAAAAAATGTGAAAATTTCACAAGACATAATCATAGGAGTTCGTGATAGACTACTAATATTCGGCGTTGTCCAGGATGACAATTCGATACACAACTATTACTAGAATTATGCGGATTTATCATGACTAGAACGAAGACTCTGCTTTCCGTAATGATCGCTCAGGCTCTGGCAGCCAGCACGGTATCGCACGCTTCTGTGACTGATGATGTACTTCCACAAACGTTTCTTGAGGAAGCTCTGACGTTCGGTGGCCACGTAGGCACTGCTGTGGAGTATGAACACAAGAAAACCGATGGCTTTAACGGCAAAACCAAGAAAGAAAAAACCATCACCAAGGAAATTTTTAACGTCTACTACAAGAATCCACTTTGGAATACCTCAATACTATATGCGTTTAAAACAGAAGATCGAGAGCAAGATGAACCCGGGTATTACGAAAATGAAAACGGCTTTATTCACCTTCTGTCGTTAGATAAAGGGTTTAATCTCGGTAGTGGTTGGACAACTGGAGTCATCTATGAACTTGAATTCACGTCCACCAAGTTGCACTCAAAATTCGTTAACAATCATCGCAATAAGAAGTCGGAACATAGCTTTCGCCCTTACCTCACCTATTGGAACAATGAATACAACTGGGGGCTGTACAGCAATCTTGAGTATCTGTGGAGCAAAAAAGATAAATCCTCTTGGGGTGAGCGTGAAGAAGAGGGGTACAGTATTCTTGTCAGGCCGTATAAGCAGTTTGGTCAGTGGCAGTTGGGTGTTGAGTTTTTCTATCAGCAGAAAGAAAACGAAGACTACAATGGCGCAGGCGGTATCAATGAGCTTAGCGATTTTACGGAACAGTATATCGAACCGGTGGTTCAGTACAGTTTTGAGGATGCCGGAACACTCTATGTAAGAGCCCGGCTGGGTGATAATGAAACGAATCACAGCAGTAAAAGTGGTGGCGGCAATGCCAATACCAACTATTACAAGGACATTCGCAAAGCAACCATCGGCTATGAACAAGCTGTAGGCGACAGTTGGTTATTAAAAGCTGAATATGAGTTTGCTAACGAGATTGAAGAAAAAAGCAAGCTGGTCGGTTGGGAGGCAAAAAATGAAAGCGAGTTGACTCAGCAAACCATGAAGGTTCAAGCTCTCTATCGTTTTTAACTCCACGTTGTATCGGGGCTTGCAGTATGATCACCGTTTCAGAAATAGCAAACTTAGTCGCCGGCCGTGTTGAAGGCCGTTATGATGGAACAATCAGCCATATCCGGCCGGTCAACAGCACTAAAGCTGGAGGCCTGGCGATCGTTTTTGCGAAATCCGAACTCAAGCATATTGCCAGCACTACGGCTGATGTCATCATCGGCCCTGATGAAATTCTGCAAAGCCCCGCCCCTTGCAAAATTGTGATATCTCAACTGAAAGCTGCAACCATTAATCAGGTGTTAAGGCATTATAAAATTGCCCGTTATCAGTTAGACGATCAGGGTAACACCACAGCTCAGTCGGATGTTTATATTGGTAAATACTGCAAAATCGGTCGGGCCTGTCACTTTATGCCCGGCGTTCGAATCATGAACCACGTCACTATAGGCGACAATGTTGCAATTCATGCCAATACCGTAATCAAAGAAGGAACGGTCATTGGCGACAATGTCACCATTGATGCCAACAACTCCATTGGAAATTTCAGTTTTGAATACATGGCCGATGCAAACAACAACTATCAACGGGTGGAAAGTGTCGGGCGTGTTGTGATTGAAAATGATGTTGAAATCGGCTGCAACAACACGATTGACCGCGGAACCCTCGGCGATACCATCATTGGCGAAGGCACTAAGATTGATAACCTGATACAAATTGGCCATGACTGTCAGATAGGCAAACATTGCCTTATTGTTTCTCAATGTGGCTTTGCCGGTCACACCGTTCTTGGCGACCATGTCATTGTACATGGGCAGGTGGGAACCGCAGGGCATGTCACTATTGGTAGTCACTCCGTAATAAAAGCCAAGTCTGGCGTTAGCCACTCCTTTCCTGAAAAAAGCGACTTATTTGGTTATCCGGCAAAAGAGGCTCGGGCGTATTACAAAAATCTGGCGGTGCTGAATGCTCTCACCCGGCAGTTCCATAAAAAAAGCAAAAGCCAAAACACGGCTTCCAAAAGCATTCTGCAACGCCTCTTTAACACTCACTGATTAAACGGTAACTCACGATGAAAACACACCTGCTAACCACTGCCCTCATCACCAGCCTGCTCACAGGCTGTGCTGCAACCTCGCCAACACCGGTCACGTCTGTAGACAGTCGCCTCACCAGTTGTTCTCTGCCAACAGTGAAAGGTGATCGTGGTCCTATTAAACCTTCTCTTTATGTAGTGGGAACCTTTCCCAAGTCACAGTGGATTCATAATGAAAGACATAAAATGTCGTATAAAGGAGACGGTATTTATCAGGTAATCAGCGCAGAGAAAGCGGGAAATGTCAGTTTACAGTTTGCCTCCATGAGCTGGAATCCGCAGTTTACTGTCAGCGGGCTTACTCTGCCCGTCGGCGAAGTAAAAGCATTGAAGCGTGGCGGTTTTGCCAAAAATACCGTTGCCAACTTACCGGAAGACGGGCGCTACGTTTGGACTGTTCAGTTTTCAGCTGACAAAAAACCATTGAATGCCGTTGTTGCAAAGTGTGAATAGGGTTGTGGACGATTAGTGTCCGCTTAAAACTCCTTTAGCGGTGGAGTCTGAAATGGCAACTGTTAGCCTTAAAAAAGTTGAAAAAACCTACGAGAACGGTTTTAAAGCCGTGCATGGGATTGATCTGGATATCGAAGACGGCGAGTTTATGGTGTTTGTTGGCCCCTCTGGCTGTGCAAAATCAACGACACTACGGATGATTGCCGGTCTCGAAGCCATAAGCGGTGGTGAAATTCGTATTGGCGAGAAAGTCGTCAATGATCTAGCCCCTAAAGACAGGGGTATTGCCATGGTGTTCCAGAATTATGCCCTTTACCCGCACAAAACAGTCTTTGAGAATATGGCCTTTGGCCTGAAAATGCAGAAAAAACCACAGGAGGAGATTCGTCAGGCGGTGGAAGAAGCAGCGAAAAAGCTGCAAATTAGCGACCTTTTGCACCGCAAGCCGAAAGAGATGTCTGGCGGCCAACGACAGCGGGTTGCTGTTGGTCGGGCGATTGTTCGCAAGCCAGACGTTTTTTTGTTTGATGAGCCCTTATCCAATCTCGATGCAAAGTTGCGGGTCTCCATGCGGGTTCGTATTGCTCAACTGCATCAGAGCCTGAAAGAAGAAGGCAACCCTGCCACCATGATTTACGTTACCCATGATCAAACGGAAGCGTTGACGCTTGGCGATCGTATTTGCGTGTTGAATCAGGGCAATATTATGCAAGTTGATACGCCTGCCAATCTTTATAACTATCCTGCCAATAAGTTTGTGGCTGGCTTTATCGGCTCTCCGGCGATGAATCTGGTGAAAACTGTTATTCGAAAAAATGACGAGGGTCTGTATGTTGAGCTGGCTACGGGTATCAAATGTTTCATTGGGGCAGAAAAGCAGGCTTTGTTAAGCAACTGGGTAGATAAAGCCGTTTACTTTGGTATTCGGCCTGAACATATTGCTTTTGCTACCCAGCAGCATAATACCGTCGAAGGTAAGCTGAATGTGGTGGAGAATATGGGCAATGAAAAGTACCTCTATTTTCAGGTTGGCGACAACGAGCTGATTGCAAGGGTGAACGATCAAACCATTACCACTACTCAAATCGGCCAAACATTCAGGTTTAACCTGAACACAGCAGCTTGCCATATTTTTGATGCTGAAACTGAAAGGAATTTAACGCTTTCTTAACGATGACGGATATTCAAGAGCATAAAAAGGTATAGATAAAAGTTATGAAAAAGAGTGTATTGCTTGCCTTAGCATTAGGCTTGTCTTCAATTTTTGCAGTACAAAGTGTTTCAGCCACTCCTGACAGTAAAAAAATTCTGGATTTTCGCAAGGAAACAATTTATTTCGTATTTCTGGATCGCTTCAGCGACGGTGACCCAAGCAACAATATCGGCAGAAATCCAGCCACCTATGACCCAAATAACCTGAAGAAATACGTCGGTGGCGATATACGGGGACTGATAAATAAACTGCCCTACTTAAAATCGCTGGGTATTACCGCAATTTGGATCACACCACCGGTGGATAACGCAGATAACACCGACAAATACGGCGGTGCAGCCTATCATGGCTATTGGGGGCGTGATTTCTTTCGTGTTGATGAACACCTCGGCACCATGGAAGACTTCAAGGAGCTGGCAAGTAAAATGCACTCGCCAGAGTACGACATGAAGTTAGTACTGGACTACGCACCCAACCACTCAAATGGCAATGATGAAAATGAGTATGGCGCCATTTATCGCAATGGATTGTACATTACCGATTACAACAGTGATCTATCATCCGGTCGCAACTGGTACCACCATAATGGTGGCGTGACCAACTGGAACGATTTTAATCAGGTTCGCAATCATAATTTGTTCAACCTCTCCGACTTTAACCAGTCTAACCCAGAGGTATACCAATACCTTCTTGATGGCTCCAAGTTCTGGATTGATGCAGGTGTTGATGCGATTCGCATAGATGCCATCAAACATATGGATAAATCATTCATACAACAATGGACTACTGATATTTATGATTATGCAAAATCCATTGGTCGGGATGGATTTTATTTCTTTGGGGAATGGTTTAGTGCCAGTGCCAATACCACCACGGGGATTGACGGCAAGGCTATTGATTACGCCAACACCTCTGGTTCAGCACTTTTGGATTTTGGCTTTCGGGACACAATGGAGCGAGTGCTTGTTGGTCGTAATAGCATGCGCACGTTGAATAGCTATCTTGAGCGCCGTTCCAACGTCTTTAACAGTGATGATTGGCAGGTTGTGTTCTTGGATAACCACGACATGGCACGTATATCCACAGCACTCCGGTCTGATAAATCGACCTTTGGCCCCAGTAACAATGAGTCTGGCGGTGGTCAGTCGAAGGCGTTTGCCGCTGCTCGTCTGGAGCTGGGCCTTGTTGCCACCATGACGGTGCGTGGCATTCCAGCCATCTATTACGGCACCGAGCATTACGCCGCCAATTTTACCGAAAACGCTTTTGGGCAGGTGGGTAGCGACCCTTATAATCGGGAGAAGATGCCAAGCTTTAATCAAGATACCAGAGCCTTCAAAATCATCCAGTCTCTGACTGAGTTGAGAAAGAAGAGCACTGCAATTCAAAAAGGCACCTACACACAGCGTTGGTTAAACGACGACATTCTTGTTTACGAGCGTCGATTTAAAAATGACGTTGTGGTTGTAGCTCTGAACCGAGGAGCTAAGCAAACCGTTAATGTCAGCAACCTTGGGCTGAAAAATGAGATTTACCACAATATTGTAGGCTCTGATGTAGTAAAAGTTGAGGACGGTAATGGCGCTTTCACTCTCGGTGAGAATGCAACCATTGTTCTGTATTCGCCAGCAACTGAAGAAGAAAAACTGATCCCAGTAAGCTTCACCTGCGAAAACGGCTACACATCTCTAGGGCAGAGTGTTTATGTCGCTGGCAGTGGGTATGACCTTGGTAACTGGAAAATAACAGATGCCATAAAAATGGATTCAGCCAATTACCCTACTTGGCAAGCCACTATTTCTGTGCCCGCCAATCATACCATTGAGTGGAAGTGCCTTAAGCGTGCCGACGCCAATCCCGAAGCTCAGGTTCAGTGGCAGCATGGCAGTAACAATCAACTCAATAGCGGTGTTCACCAAAAAGCGCGGGGGACGTTTTAACAGGGTGCACGTTTCATTCTGCTTGCTATCTGAGGACGATTGTCGTTAGCTCGGTCGTTTTTAGAATGATGGAGCAGAACTAATAAGATAGATGTCGTATGACTGATAAAAAACGCAGTCGTTAGCTGCGTTTTTTATTATCTATGATTACAGCTGCTTCACGCCCATATTGAACAACGTAAAGCTGAACATATCAGCATATTGCTCAATAATTTTGCTGGTGGGCGTACCAGCGCCATGGCCTGCATTGGTTTCAATGCGAATCAGGGTTGGGTTTGCTCCTGTGTGCTTGGCTTGAAGCTCTGCGGCAAATTTATAGGAGTGGGCTGGCACAACGCGGTCGTCGTGGTCGCCGGTGCTCACCATAGTTGCGGGGTATTCCACACCGGCTTTTACGTTGTGTACCGGTGAGTAACCTTTTAGGTACTCAAACATTTCTTTACTCTGCTCTGCCGTACCGTAGTCGTATGCCCAACCGGCACCCGCGGTAAAGGTATGGTAACGCAGCATATCCAAAACACCGACGTCAGGCAGAGCCACCTTAAACAGCTCTGGGCGCTGGGTCATAACCGCACCCACTAGCAAACCACCGTTTGAGCCGCCGTTTATCGCCAACTTATCTGCTGAGGTGTAGTTTTTATCAATCAGAAATTGCGCCGCACCAATAAAGTCATCAAACACATTTTGCTTGTGCATTTGGGTGCCAGCCTGGTGCCAATCTTTGCCATATTCACCACCGCCGCGAATGTTTGCCACAGCGTAAATACCGCCAAGCTCCAGCCACGTCGCACGACTGGAGCTGAAGTAAGGCGTTAAGCTCACATTGAACCCACCATAACCGTACAAAATGGTGGGTGCGCTGCCATCCATCGGTGTGCCTTTTTTGTAGGTGATGATGATTGGAATGTTTGTGCCGTCTTTCGAGGTATAAAACACTTGTCGTGATTCAAATTGTTTTGAATCGAAAGGCGCTGCCGATTTGTGGTGAATAGTGCTTTCACCCGTTTTGATGTTTAGGCGAAACGTGGTGCTTGGCATTTTGTAATTGGTGAACGAGTAATAGACCTCACTGTCTTCCTTTTTTCCACCAAAGCCGTAGGCGCTGCCAATATCTGGCAGTTTGATTTCACGAATAAGTTTACCGTTCAGGTCGTACTGCTTCACCATGGAGATGGCATCCACAATGTAACGGGCAAACAGACTACCTCCAGCAGAAGACACGTTGAGCACATTTTGGGTATGGGGAATCACGTCTTGCCAGTGTTCTGGCGCCGGTTGACTTGCATCCACCATTACCACTTTGTTGTTGGGCGCACCGAGGTTGGTGACCAAATACAGCGTGGTGCCGTTGCTATCAACAACCCAGGTGTCGGACTCAGTGTGATCCAAAATGGTTTTAAAGGCGCTGTCTGGCTTGCTGAGATCTTTGAAAAAAAGCTTGTTGCCCGAGGTTGATGTGCTTGCCGAGACAAACAAATAGCGCTCATCTTCCGTCGTGTAACCGCCAACGTAGCGATGCTTTTCGGCCTCTGTGGCGCCAAAGATCAACTCATCATCACTCTGTTTGGTGCCCAGCTTATGGTAGTAGAGTTTGTGCTGGTCGGTTTTTGCTGAAAGCTCGCTGCCTTTTGGTTTGTCGTAACTGGAGTAATAAAAGCCCTCGTTTCCAAGCCAACTGATGCCACTGAATTTGATGTCCACCAGCGTTTCACCCACAGGCTTTTTGGTTGCGGTGTCAAGCACAATAACTTTGCGCCAATCGCTGCCGCCTTCCGAAATACTGTAAGCCACTAACGAGCCATCTCTGGTGAAGCTGATGCTTGATAAAGAGGTTGTGCCATCGGCGCTGAACGTATTTGGGTCGAGGAACACTTCCGGTTCGTTGTTTTCAAGCTGACGATAGAGCACATCCTGATTTTGCAATCCGTCGTTCTTATAGAAGTAGGTGTATTTGCCTTCTTTGAAGGGGCGGCTGATTTTTTCGTAATCCATTAAGCGGGTCAGACGCTCTTCAATTTGCTGGCGGTAGGGTATTTGTGCCAGATAATCAAAAGTCACCCGGTTTTGCGCTTGCACCCACTTTGCGGTTTCTGCGCTGCGGTCATCTTCCAGCCAGCGGTAAGGGTCGCTAATTTTAGTACCAAAATACTCATCAACTACCTCGCCTTTGGCGGTATTGGGATAAGTGATCGTATTGACGTCTGCTGGCTCACTCGCTGCAAAGGCGGTGGACAGAGGGTTCGAAAGTGCAATGGCCAAGGCTAATATTCTCTTTTTCATAGACTTATTTTTTTGTTGGGTGTGTGCACTCTACTATACAGGCTGTTTGTGAATCTACTGTCTTGAAATAGCAATACTTTTGCAGGGTATTTATCGGGGCGAGGTTTATCTGTTCTTGCCATGCAACGGCTAAAAGTACATTGTGGTTGTTCTTGGCTCTCTTCTATCGGTTAATATAACCTTCTGCAAAAACATAATGGTAATATTCTTCATTTAACTGTATAAAAACACAGCACTATCAACGCTGCCGCTTGTACTTATTGCCGCAGCCGCCTGGCTACCCAAAGATTATGACACTGACAGAACTTCGCTACATTATCACCCTCGCTCAGGAGAAGCACTTCTCAAAAGCGGCCACCAAGTGCTTTGTTAGCCAGCCAACGCTGAGCGTCGGGGTTAAAAAGCTGGAGGACGAGCTCGGCGTGGCATTGTTTGAGCGAACCCGTAACGCCGTGCGGGTAACACCTTTGGGAGAGTTAATCATCAGTCAGGCGCACAAAGTGCTCGAAGAGGCTGCCACCATCAAGCAGCTGGCCAAAACCGGCCACGATCAACTCGGTTCCTCCTTAAGGGTTGGGGCAATTTATACCATCGGGCCGTATCTTTTCCCGCATTTGATTCCGCAGCTGGCGAAAGTGTCGCCCAATATGCCGCTCTACATCGAAGAAAACTTCACTGCGGTGCTGCGTAAAAAATTGGTCCTTGGTGAGCTGGATGTAATAATCATCGCCTTGCCCTTTACCGAGCCGGATGTACTTACCAAACCCCTCTACGATGAACCTTTTCAGGTATTGCTGCCCGCTGGCCACCCATGGGAACAAAAGCAAGAAATTAACCCCGCAGAGCTGGCCAGTGCAGAGCTGCTTTTGCTGGGCGAAGGCCACTGTTTTCGTGATCAGGTGTTGGAAACTTGCCCGGTATTGGCCAAAAAAGCTGCCGAAAACGACACGGGTATAGAAGCCTCCTCACTGGAAACCATACGGCACATGGTGGCTTCTGGCATGGGGATCAGTGTACTGCCGCAGTCGGCGGTTCAGGACCATCACTACGCTGCGAATATTCTCAGCTCACGCCCGTTTTGTGCGCCATCACCCGGTCGAACCGTAGCCCTCGCCTGGCGCGCCAGCTTCCCCAGGCCAAAAGCCATTGATGTGCTTGCGGATGCGCTAAGGTTATGTTCGGTTAATTGATAGGCGATGCATGGCAGTGAATAGATCATTGAATGATATTACCGTCACCACCCTAAAGGGCGTTGGCGATGCTTTGGCAGAAAAGCTGGCCAAAATCGGCATTCATACCATTCAGGACCTATTGTTCCACCTGCCGCTGCGTTATCAGGACCGCACCCGACTCACGCCCATTGGCGCTTTGCAGCCCCACACCGATGTTGTCATTCAGGGCAAAGTGCTGGCAGCAGACGTTGTCATGGGGCGACGGCGAAGCCTGCTCTGCCGCCTGAGTGATGGCTCGGGCTCTATAAGCTTGCGCTTCTTTCATTTTAATGCGGTGCAGAAAAACCACTTTAAAACCGGCAGCGAAATTCGCTGCTTTGGTGAACCCCGCCGTGGCGCCACCGGGCTTGAGCTCTACCATCCGGAATATCGCGTCATCAAAGCCGACGCCTCAATGGACATCGAAGAGACACTCACCCCCGTGTACCCGGCTACGGAAGGTTTGACGCAACAACGCATCCGCAGCCTGTGCGAACAGGCGTTGCAACTATTAAACGATGACAACTCTTTACAGGAGCTGTTGCCTTCGGGCCATTCGGCAAAAATATCGCCTCAGCTCCCTGATGGAAGCAGTGCGGCTGCTGCACCAGCCACCGCCAAAAGAGTCCATGGCACTGCTTACCGAAGGCCGACACCCGGCTCAGCGCCGTTTAGCTTTTGAGGAGCTTTTGGCTCATAACCTGAGCTTGCAGAAAATAAGAAAACGGGTGCAATCTATTGGCGGCTTTGCCATGCCAGCCACACACCAATTGACACAACAACTGCTCAGCCAACTCCCCTTCACCCTGACCGGTGCCCAGCAACGGGTATTCAGCGACGTCAGTCAGGACATGGCAACAGCAACCCCCATGCTCCGGCTCGTGCAAGGCGATGTGGGTTCCGGCAAAACCGTAGTTGCGGCTCTTGCCGCTCTACAAGCGGTAGAAAACGGCTATCAGGCCGCAGTAATGGCCCCTACCGAAATTTTGGCGGAACAGCACCAGCACAACTTTTCCCACTGGCTAAAGCCTCTGGGTATTGCCATGGTGTTTCTCTCCGGCAAAACCAAAGGCAAAAAACGGCAGGAAGTTATTGACCAGATAGCCTCTGGCGAAGCAATGGTAGTGGTAGGCACCCATGCTCTGTTTCAGGACGATGTCGTCTTTCATAAGCTGGGTATGGCGGTTATTGATGAACAACACCGGTTTGGTGTTCATCAACGTATGGCCTTGCGAAAAAAAGGCGAACAAAACGGTGGCTTACCGGATCAGCTCATCATGACCGCCACCCCCATCCCCAGAACGCTGGCCATGAGCGCCTATGCCGACCTTGATATTTCTGTGATTGACGAGTTGCCGCCCGGTCGCACCCCCATCAACACCGTAGTGATTGGCGACGACCGTCGTGAAGAGGTCATTAAACGACTAAAAAATGCCTGCCTTGAAGGTCGCCAGGCCTACTGGGTCTGTACGTTGATTGAAGAGTCCGAAGCACTCCAATGTCAGGCGGCCGAAGTCACCGCCGAACAACTGCGAGAGACACTGCCAGAGTTATCCATTGGCTTGGTACATGGGCGGATGAAAGCCGTTGAAAAAGCAGAAGTGATGAACGCCTTCAAAGAAGGGCATCTGCACTTACTGGTAGCCACCACAGTTATTGAGGTGGGGGTTGATGTGCCCAATGCCAGTGTAATGATTATTGAAAATCCTGAAAGGCTCGGGCTGGCGCAGCTGCATCAGCTTCGTGGCCGGGTTGGTCGGGGCAAAATTGCCAGCCACTGCCTGCTTATGTATCACGCGCCGTTATCGCTGCAGAGCAAGGAACGTTTGCAAGTGATGCGAGACTCCAGCGACGGTTTTGTCATCGCTGAAAAAGATCTGGAACTAAGAGGCCCCGGTGAGGTGCTTGGTACCCGGCAAACCGGGCTGGCACAATTCAGGGTAGCCGACCTTGAGCGAGACCGTGACCTGCTGCTCAACGTGCGAACGGCTGCACAAGAATTAATGCACTCTACTGCAGAAACCGTTGAACCATTGGTCAACCGCTGGCTTGGCAAGGGGGAAGATTATGCCAACGTGTGAAGTGGCTGGAATCACTATGCCAGTGCAGATGATCAATCTTTTTCACGCCGGCTGTACCGACCCTACTTTAGCCGAATAATTCAAATATATGCTCCTGTTATAATCTCTTACCCACTGTATTTGGTGCTCTTGAAACCATGAATTCTTCTGGTTAGGTAAACAAATTAACTATTAACAGGGAACTTATTTTGAATTAATGAGTCTTAAGTTATATAAACACGATTTTTCGCGCAGATTTTACCCTATAAATGACAATGAGAGGGCAGGTAACCAAACCAACTTTCTTCACAGCGGTAAAGTAGGCAGTAAATCCTGTTATATAAAATGTTAGCTAAGCTCCCCAAAAAATTATTATGATAAAAAGGGTAACTACCATGCCTTCCACTATTAATAACACTATAAATTTATTCTTCGGTAATAGCGTTTACAAGAGTAAATTATCAGATCATAACCAAACGCAAAATCATGGCCTTAATAAAACCCCTAATAGAGCCACGTTAAACTGTGATTACACGCCTCTTTCCATTGAGAATAAAATACCAAGGCCTGATGGAACCCGAAAATATTTTCAAAATTGCGAAAATTTAAAGATACCTACCGTGGGACTGCAAAGCGATTTGACGGAGAGCGATATGTCAGCCGCTATTGAGGATGCCATGACTGACGCTGACAATGCAACCGCTCCAAAGTCAGGCTTATGGGTTATGAATGAAAGCAACTGTAACTTTGTCTTTGTGAACTTTAAACCAGCGCTAAGCCGTAAAGTACAACCAGAAATCGAACCAGCGCTAAGCCGTAAAGTACAACCAGAAATCAAACCAGCGCTAAGCCATGAAGTAAAATCAGAAATCAACAAAAAAAATTATCTGAACAAAGATGGCCAATATTCAAATACTAAAGATCAAAATACCCAAAGCCCCAAGCCCGTTGAGCAAAACATAGAACCCCCAACGCCTGACCACTCAGCAGACAATAGTGAAGCGCGTGATTACAGCCTTGATGCTAAGTATGTAAGCATGTTGAACCTTGACTCGCTCAACAGACTGCATAAAATTGACACCATCACTGTGAAAAAAGGCAGTGTTTTTTATGGCTCTTTTGGTTGCAAAGCAATTGAAGGCCCAATAAAAGTTCAAAACACGTTCTATGAGCCCGGAACGGGTGCGATTATTGCCGAAATATTTATTGAAGGGAAACCCCATAAGTTCAGCCTGTTCTTTATCAACTCTGAGCAGAAGTTTGATTTTCCTCAAAGAGAATTCTCCATCATTGGGAAAGCGTGGAGGGAGCGAAAAGCTGAGTTTGATCAAAAGCTGGACGAATTAAGTAGCTTTGCGAGTGATCTCCCAACCAGAACAAAAAGATCTGAAAAAGAGAATCGAAAGATCGAAAGGTTAATGAATTTTCTGGATGCTAAACCTAAAAAAACCGAAATAAAGCCGGTTGAACCCGTTAAATCATTTTGCCTCGACAGCCGAATAGAAGAAGTGAACGATGAACAAGGAAGGCCATTAAAAGCGATCATTCTGAATCGGATGCAACATCATGAGAGCAATTTGCCGTCATTGACTACCCCAAAAAAATACCCTGCCTCTGAGCGGCAAATAAAATACCGAAAAGGGTCTGACTTACATCTCCGGTTTAGTCAAAACCCCGTAACCAAAGTTAGCAATTCTATCTCTATGGCACAAAGAAAAGGATTCCAAGCAAAGGTAAAAACTAATGCCCCCATTCATAGCAATGCTAATGGGCTATACAACGATCAAGAAACGCAAGCCTATAAGCTGATAGATCCAGTGACGTTTAAAGGGACATACCTAAACTTTATTGAAGACCGTAAAAAACATAGTAATTAAACATTACCAGCCAAAAGGCTTTTCTCGAACTGTCGAGCCGGTAACAAACGGCTTGGTCAGTTGTGGTTATAACCCGAAGAGTCGCTCATATTTCCCGGTATCTGCACTGGGTGTCTGACAAAATAGTCCAGACATCGCTTCAGATCACTGATGAACAAATCCGCAAGATCCCGGCTGAATCCGTGTCGCACCAGTGCACGCATAATCACTAGGTCATCGCGATGGGGCGGCAGAGGGTAGGCAGCAATTTGCCAGCCGTAACTGCGGATACGGTCAGACAAGTCGTAGAGGTTAAACCCTCCATTGAGTCCTTTTTTAAGCGACCAGGTGATGGCAGGAATACCGCCTCTGCCATCGTAGATGATGTTGAACGGCCCAAGCTTATCAATTTCAGCACTAAGATATTGCGCGGTGTTGTAGCAAGTCTGATGCAGGCGACGATACCCGTCTTTTCCAAGTCTCAGAAAGTTGTAGTACTGCGCCGCAATCTGACCACCCGGACGGGAGAAGTTAAGGGCAAAAGTCGGCATATCACCGCCAAGATAGTTGACTCGAAAGATCAGTTCTTCTGGCAGATCGTCTTTATCGCGCCATATCACCCAGCCCACACCCAATGGAGCAAGGCCAAATTTGTGGCCTGAAGTATTGATGGATTTCACCCGTGGCAGCCGGAAGTCCCAAACCAGATTTTCATCACAAAAAGGCGCAAGAAAACCGCCGCTAGCGGCATCAACATGAATAGGAATATCAAGACCAGTGTCTTCTTGTAACCGATCCAGTGCGTTACTGATTGCTTCTATCGGCTCGTATTGGCAGGTAAAGGTAATGCCCAACGTAGGAACGACACCTATCGTGTTTTCATCGCACTGTTGTACTGCCTCCTCGGGAGTCATCACCAGACGACCGACTGCGAGGGGAACTTCCCTCAATTCAATATCCCAGTAGCGGGCAAATTTGTGCCAGCAGACTTGCACCGGGCCACATACCAGGTTCGGCCTGTTTACTGGTTTATCTTGCTGTTGCATTTTTTTCCGCCAGCGCCACTTGAGCGCCATGCCGCCAAGCATGGCAGCTTCGCTGGAGCCGGTGGTTGAGCAGCCCATGGTATTGATGGCATTTGGTGAATTCCATAAATTTGCCAGCATATGCACACAGCGTCGTTCGAGCTCTGCCGTTTGGGGGTACTCATCTTTGTCGATCATATTTTTATCCAGACACTGACGCATAATCTTTTTAATTTCGTCGTCTGTCCAGGTCTGGCAAAAGGTGGCCAGATTTTGGCGGGAATTGCCATCGAGCATTAGCTCATCGTGTACGATTTGATAAGCGTGTCGGGGGTCTTGCGGCCCTTCTGGCATTCTATATTTGGGAATGGAGGTGGAAAGATCGGACGAAGAAAAAACATCGTCCATCAGGTTTTCGAGAATGTCGTCACGGTAATGAAGTGGCATGACATTAGCTCCCGAATCAATCGCTAATGATTAAATTGTGCAAGGCAGTAGAAGGAGCAGCTTCTTACAACTTATTTTAGTACATGATTAGATGTGCGCTTGATACAGGCGAACTAGCAAAGCATTGCAGTGAGGAAAAGCTTGAGATTTGGGTTTATATACGGCTATGGAATTTTATGCACTCCTGCGCGAGATGGCAGGAATGCACTGAACTCACGCCAGAGGATTCATATGAATCACTTCTGACGTATCACACCGTCAGGCTGATAGTCTGCCACATTAATGGGCGAGTGCTTCTCTATGAATTCTCTGAGCACATCGGCATCAAGAAAGCCGGTATCGATAAAACCGGGGTATTCATTAATGTCCGGATAGTTATCGCCACCTCCAGCGGAAAAGCTCAATGCTGCCATTTTATAGGTTTTATCAAGCTCAATGGGGTTGTCATTGATCTGCACATTTTTCACGCCAGTCTCGGTAATCAGCATATCAACACCGGAGAAATGAGCAAAAGCGCCACTGTTTTCTGGCTTTAAGGCGACAACGTTCAAGTAATCCAGAACTTGTTGCCCGGTCATTTCCGTAGTGGTTAACGTGTTACCAAAAGGCAGTACTTGCAAAGCGTCTTTATAGGTGATTTCGCCGGCCTCAATGCTGGCACGAATACCACCACCATTGGTAACAGCGAAGTCAGCACCGGTTTTTTCCATGAACGCTTCAGTAAGCAAGGTACCAAGGTTGGTTGGCTGGAAACGCACCTCTTTACGCTCACCCATCAAACGCTGATCAACGTTACCGATTTTCGCTTCAACCAGCTTTTGACCTTTGTCTTGATAAGGCTGCAGCAGGGCCATCATCTCTTCGTTAAAAGGGATTTTGGTTTCACTGTTTTTGTGGTTTACCGGAATCAGTTTATAACTGATGAGTTTCAGCTCGCCGTTTTTGTACTCAAAATCTGCCCGACCAAGGTACTTGCCCCACTCGTGAGCCTGTACAATCCAAGTGTCGTTTTGCTGGTCAGGCGTAAACAGTGGGTCTTGGGAGTGGCCACCAATAATAAGGTCAATGCCGTCTACTTCACGGGCCAACGTGACATCACCCGGTGCATTGACGCCGTGGTTGCCATCACGATAGTGCCCCATGTGGGTGGTTGCAATAATGATGTCGGCTTCTTTTTCCAGTTCGGGGATTAACTCTCGGGCGGAATTTACTGGCTTTTTAAAAATTAAACCTTCAACATTTTCCGGGTTGGTAGCTTTGGGTGTGTCGTCTGTCGTTAAACCCATTACCGCAATACTCAGCTCGTCAAATTCGAAAATGCTGTAAGGGCTGAATAGGGGGTCACCTGTTGTTTCGTCGATGATATTGGCAGAGAGGAAGGGGAAGTCAGCCAGGTCTTTTTGCATCATCAGCACTTCGCGAGGGTTGTCAAACTCATGATTGCCCACCGCCATGGCGTCGTAACCGAGTAAATTCATACCCTTGAAGTCGGGTACGGCATCTTGTAAATCGGATTCAGGTACCCCGGTATTGATGTCGCCACCAGAAAGCAAAAGCAGATAGCCACCTTCTTGAGCGACTTCTGCACGAATTTGCTCAACCAGAGTCATTCGTGCTGCCATGCCATAACGCTCTTTACGGTCATGCCAAAAGCGACCGTGGTTGTCATTGGTATGCAAAATGGTTAATTGATAGGTTTTATCAGGATCGGGTCCGACCGAGTTTTTGCCGGGTAACATAGAACATGCGCTGACCATCAGAGCCAGTGCAGTTGTGGCCAGATGGCTACACTTCATTTTTTTTAGTGACATTTTCGCTTATCCCTGTAATGCAGTTTGCATTGGAATTTTTAATATCTTCCTGTTAGCTAACAGCGTTTGTGAAGCACGCCAAAAGGCAAATGCTTCACAAACTTCAACCTAAATTAAAAAGCAACAAACTTGTAATCAAGCCAGGTGCGCAGGTCGTTACGCTTACCGAAACCAATAGTGTTTCTAAGAGCGTTGTCGTTTTTGTAGTAGCCGTACTTCAGCTTGTAGCTCAGGCCTTTCAGGGCAGGCTGTTGGAACTTGTACTGCACTAGGAAGTCGTGCTCGTATTCGCCTACATCTTTGCCATTAGCAGCTTTCATGCCAGAGCCGTAGTGGAAGGCGTAACCCAGTAACAGGCCTTTGACGCCCATATCAGCAAAATCGTACTCAGCTCCAATTTTGTAAGCTACTTCGTCATCGTAGAAAAAGTTTTCGCCAAAGGCAGACGTTTTACCGGACCAGATCCCGTGCGTGTTTCTACCGAAGTCGTAGTAGTACTTACCCAGCCCCTTGGATGATTCTGCTTTGGTTTTGGCAACCGCAGCAACAAACTTCCAGCTGTTGTAATCCATACTGGCATTCAAGCTGAGGTATTGGGCTTTGTCATCAAAAGCAGGGGCATACCAAGCGGTACCATCCCACTGATTACCATCTTTTTTGGTTGTGAAGTAACGGGTATCAACTGTCAAGCTGGAATCGTCGGCGAGTGCGAAGGTGTAGCCCAGCTGCACGTTGT
Source organism: Endozoicomonas sp. (assembly GCA_965198415.1). Lineage (GTDB taxonomy): Bacteria > Pseudomonadota > Gammaproteobacteria > Pseudomonadales > Endozoicomonadaceae > Endozoicomonas. Next base: position 1,248,882 of record CBDAPN010000032.1, on the reverse strand, counting down.
GTGCCTGCAGGTAGTTTTTGGCGAAGCCGTTGCGATAAACGAGTTTTAGTCCGTCCATCTTATAAGACAGTTGTCCGCCAGCTACGTAGTCGATGCGTTTACCGCTGAAGTCTATCAAATGGTCAAAGCCCGCTTCATTACGCAGGGACATTTTGTCGACGTAGGCAAAACCGTATTTAACACCGTAAGCCTGACCTGTCAGGTTGTAGCCCTGCCAGCTGCTAGGAACCGTTCTGGAGCCGGAGCTGGAAATCAGTCCAGTATAAATAATTTGTCGTCCAGCTTTGAACTTGCCACTGATTTGATCGTTACCAAACTTCGCTTTGATGTAGGCCTGACCAATTTTGGTGAAACCTTCATTGGCGCTGTTTAACAGCTGATTGTTACGAACGTTGTTTTCATCCATGTAGAGTTTGTCAGCGTTGTAGAGTGAAGCGTCAAACCCAATCATGTCCCAAGCGTAGCCAGACTTGGCGTCAAGGGTCAGACCTGCAGTCCAGGCACCGTTTGTTTTACTGGTTACTTTTGAACCTGCTTTCAGGTCACTTTTTTTGATGTCGTAGTATGTTGTTCTGAGCTTTCCAGATACGGAAGCATCGTTGTAAAAGCTATCAAAATTTGCCTGTGCTCCCATTGACAAAGCGGTGATTGCGCAAGCCAATGCAGTTTTACTGCTAAATTTCATGGATTACTCCTGTTTATATTGTTGTATTGCGATGCTTAGCAAGTTGAATCACTCGTGTTTTTTATAGTGATCCGTCCCGGTACACATTGCGGTTGTGATGTTTTTGTATTTATTGATCTGTGTCAATATTAATTTGCTTAAAATTTGATTTTTCAGGAGTTTTTGATCCGATGACTACCCCTTGTATTTTCCCGCAACACACCCATTCTTCAGGGAACATCACTGGCGAAGTGCTTTGGGAAGCTTTCCGCTGGTAGTCGGGGTTGCCTAGTATATATCAATACGACAAGTGACCTTTTGTCGTTTGTGGTCTTGATGGTTAAAATCTACACACACGGTGTAAAAAGGTATTGTTGTATGAGCAAAAGGTGATCTAACGTTCACTGTACTTATCGTTGCCTATGAATAAAAAAAGAATAACTATTCATGGTTACTTGAGTATTTCATTATTATTGTTGAAAGTTAGCTTATACCTTGTTGCTGCAGTTTGGCTCAGATAAACAATCACGCCGCCAAGGAAACCGTAAAAATGAGCATCAACGGCTATTCTTTCGCCCGAAGCGAGAAATTGTGAGCCGTTCAGCCCCGATTGTTCCAAAACGATTTTCACAATGAGACCACTTATTAACAGAATCTTTTCCGCTCTTGTATAACCACGATTTAACGCCACGGCCAAAAAAAACAAACCGTGTAAAACACCTGATAATCCGCCATAGTGATGAATCTCTGGATTGAATAAAAATACACAGATACCAGTCCACAAGCATAAAAACCCTACGATAAAAGCCCCCTTAATGCTGAGAATAACTGAGCGATTGATCATTATGATAAGCAGTAGGCCCACCAGATTCATAAGGAGATGAAAGCTGCTTAAGTGGACAAAATGCCCGGTAAACAGACTTGAGTATTGACCATTCTCAATAGCATCTCTATTGAATATCAACTGATCCCAAATTGACGACATGTTGCTTCCTGTACTCAATAAAAACGACATTGGATTTTTGCTGAAATAATATACGACGTAGTAATTATTTGGTAATGTTGCGGTCATTTTCATGATTAAGAATATATAAGCCTTTTTCGAGCGCATTTTATTGATAGTGACGCTCATTGCATAGGTAGAAATGCTGATGGAAAGCTTTCTAAAAGTATGAAAGGAACGATCAGGAGCAATGGTTCGTGAATTATAAATCAAATAAACTAAGCGCTCTTGCAGCGGCAATGATGCTAGCATCGTCCGGGGTAAGTGCTGAGCTGATCTTTAGTGAATACCTTGAGGGCGCCAGCTACAACAAAGCATTAGAGTTATACAATAGTGGTACTGAAACGATTGATCTGGCGCAATATAAGTTGGTCAAATTTACTAATGGCGTTAAAAGCAAATCTGCCGAGCTAATGTTATCTGGACGTCTTGCTGCCGGGGAAACATATGTCATTGCTAACACCAGAATTGAAGAGGAACTTAAGCGCATCGACCTGAAGGATGGCAAAGTCACAAATTTTAACGGCAATGATCCACTGCAGATTAAGCGCGCATCAGATGGCCGTGTTATCGATATGCTGGGAAATTTTGGCGGTAGAAATTTCGGCAAAGATACAGTGCTCTCAAGAAAACCCGACCAACTCAAAGGTTCGGGCGAAAAATATAACCCGCACAATGGGACGTAAAAAATAAAAATGATACCGCTGGGTTCGGCGATAAGCCTACAAAGGGGCCTGGCCCGACACCGAAGCCGCACTTTCTGGAATGTGACGATGAGAACATTCTCAGAATTTCAACGGTGCAAGGCAGCGGTTTAGAATCCCCTTTAAAAGGAAAAATTGCTCAGGTTAAGGGCATCATCACACGCAAGAAGGGCGATCAATATTATTTGCAACAGCAGCCCTCTGCAGCTGATCAGCAAGGTTCATCGTTAGCCATTCGTGTTTACCACGCCGATAATACGTATGAAGTTGGCGATAATGTTACCATTCAAGGTACGGTTGAAGAGCGCTATAAAGTTACCCAAATCACTAGCGTTTTAAAAGGTGACAAGTGCGGTACTGGCCAAATAGACCCGATCAACCTTGAGATGCCAGAAGATGGTAACTTTGAGCCTTATGAAAGCATGCTTACCAACCTCAAGCCAAGAGCGGGAGATGAGGGCTTTTATATCTCCGAGCTTTACGGCTTGAACCGCTACGGTGATACCGTTATCTCTAGTGGCAGTAATCTCTATAAACCCACCAATAAATACCTTGCTGGCAGTGCAGAGGCTAAGTTACAGCAACAAAAAAACGACGCCAATCGCCTGACTTTGGACGATGGAATTTCCAAGAGCAACCCCGGAGATATTTCTTACCTGCCCGAGCTATCATTTGATAAGCCGGTTAGAGTAGGCGATCGAATCACCAGCGGCTTAACCGGTGTGATTACAGAAGGGTTTGGTGTCTATCGTTTAATACCTGACGGTGCAGTGACGGTAGACTCATCTGCAAACCCAAGGGTTAATAACCCAAAGTCGCCAAAAGCCGGTGACTTACGTATCGCCAGCTTTAACGTATTGAATTATTTCAATGGCAAAATGGGTGCTGACGGTGAAATCAGCTGGAAGCAGTCCGACAATGGCAAGGCTCGTGGTGCTAACAATGAAAATGAATTTAAACGACAACGCTCAAAAATCATAAGTGCCCTTGCACGTATGGAAGCCGATGTTTTCGGTATTCTGGAGATGGAAAACGACGGTTGGGGTGAAGACAGCGCCATCGCTGACCTGGTCAAAGGGGTTAATGAGTCCGGTGAAAAGCCAGCTGCTAAAAAGTACGATTTTGTCAGAACAGCAGACAAATACATCGGTAAAGATGTTATCAAGGTCTCTTTGATCTTCGACAAAACCACGGTTAAGCCGGTTGGCGAACCGATTATTTTGACCAGCTACCCATTTGATGAGAAAACCTCCAAACATCGCCCGCCGATGATTCAGACATTTAAAGAGCTGAAATCTGGCAAAGAAGTGACCGTAGTCGTTAATCATTTCAAATCAAAAGGCTCAGCCTGTAAGGCGTTGGCCGACCCGGAAGACAAATTTGGCCAAGGTAACTGTAACCGCCAGCGTGTTGCTGCGGCAGAAACTCTCGGCAAGTATCTGGAGAAAAATTTTGCCGGTGATGATGTCTTGATTATTGGTGACTTGAATGCCTATGCCAAAGAAGACCCTGTATTGGTACTCACCGGTGATGATACAGGCCGTCAAATCGAGAAATCACTCAGAAGTGAAGACAATAAATATTCGGCAGTAACCACCGATTATCATCTCGGTTATAAAAATCTGCTGGGTGAAAATCCGTTGTCGTATGTATTCAAAGGTGAGGCCGGCGCGCTGGATCACGCCCTTGGCAGCCCGACACTGGCGAAAAAAGTAACTGAGGTGTTTGAGTGGAGTGTGAATGCTTTTGAGCTAAAAGGGCAGGACTACAACGAAGAGTTTAAAAAAGCTACCGACTCCAGCGGTCGAACCTGGGAAGAGCGTCTGGTTCGAGCCAATGAACCGTTTCGATCTTCTGACCATGACCCGGTGATGGTGGATTTGAAGCTGGCTGACGCACCTGAAGAAGAGGAAGAGGAGGAGAAGAGGAAGAAGTTGCAGGAAGCTTTGGCTTAACGATGATCTTTCTTAGCCTGATGGGGCTGGTCGGCATAAAACGCAGGAAAACATAATCCTGCCTGCACAGAGTAAGTCTGCAATCCACATGCGGCTATTTTAAGAGCTACTTTAAGTAGCCGCATGTATTTAAACTAAGAGACACTTTGTTCATCCAGAACTATTATTTTATTTACAGTGACTCATTTCTAACACCTTAACGGGTGTTTTAATTTTAAGCATACTCATCACTGACCTGACATAATGTCAGTTTCAGTCTGTCACTCATCCCTTCAGAAGGGCTCGCTGCTATGACTGACCTAAATGCCCGCAGCCGTCAGGCTTTGCAATTAATGGATCTCACATCTTTAAATGAAGATGATACCGCTGAGAAAATTATTACCCTGTGTCACCAAGCCCATACTGAGGCTGGTAATACCGCTGCAGTCTGCATTTATCCACGCTTTATTCCTATTGCAAAAAAGACGCTGAAATCCCTCGGTCTAAACGATGTAACTGTTGCCACCGTGACCAACTTCCCCGCTGGCGGTGACGATATTGATATCGCCGTCGCTGAAACCAAAGCCGCTGTCGCCTATGGAGCCGATGAAGTCGATGTTGTATTTCCCTATCGGGCATTGATGGACGGCAATGAGAGCGTAGGTGAACAACTGGTGCGCCGCTGTAAAGAAGCCTGCGGCAGTGGTGTACTGTTAAAAGTCATTATTGAAACCGGTGAGTTGAAAGAAAAAGCACTGATCCGCAAAGCCAGTGAAATTTCTATTGCCGCCGGGGCTGATTTTATCAAAACCTCCACGGGTAAAGTGGCTGTTAACGCAACGCCGGAATCGGCGCGTATCATGCTCGAAGCGATCCGTGATAGCGGCAACACCCGGGTTGGCTTCAAGCCTGCTGGTGGCATCAGAACCGCTGAAGATGCAGCGCTGCATCTGGACCTTGCCGACGAAATCATGGGCGATGGCTGGGTGGACCGGAACCACTACCGTTTTGGTGCCAGTAGTCTTTTGGGTAATTTGCTCGTCACCCTTGGCCTCAAATCTGCTGATAGCGCGCAAAGCAGTGGGTATTAATCATGTTTTTGCCACAAGAAGTCATCCGTCGTAAGCGCGAAGGAGAGGTCCTTAGTGAGCAGGAAATTCGCAATTTCATTGCCGGTGTTACCGACGATTCTGTATCGGAAGGACAGATCGGCGCACTCGCCATGGCGGTTTATTTTCAGGGAATGACGATTAACGAGCGAATTGCCCTGACCTGCGCCATGCGTGACTCCGGCGATGTTATGGATTGGTCAGCAGATGATCTTGGCGGCCCACTGCTTGATAAGCACTCTACTGGCGGCGTGGGTGATGTAGTTAGCCTGATGCTAGGGCCTATGATTGCTGCCTGCGGTGGTTTTGTGCCAATGATTTCTGGTCGTGGTCTTGGCCACACCGGCGGCACTCTGGATAAACTGGACAGTATTCCAGGTTATACGACGAGCGCCTCTGAATCGCTGTTTCGCAAAGTAGTCAAAGAAGCCGGGGTGGCGATTGTCGGCCAAACCGGTGAACTTGCGCCTGCCGATAAGCGTATTTATGGAGTACGTGATGTAACCGCTACTGTCGAGTCCATCGCCATGATTACCGCATCCATTCTGTCGAAAAAGCTTGCAGAGGGTCTTGATGCGCTGGTTATGGATGTGAAAGTCGGTAGCGGTGCCTTTATGCCAACCTTTGAACAGTCGGTTGAACTGGCTCGCAGCATCGTGCAGGTAGCCAATGGTGCCGGTGTTAAAACCACCGCACTGTTGACTGATATGAACCAATGTCTGGCTTCTTCTGCAGGAAATGCCCTTGAAGTGCGCGAGGCGGTTCAGTTTCTCAGTGGTGAGTATCGAAATGAGCGCCTGCTGGAAATTACTATGGCGCAATCGGCGCAATTGCTCGTATCCGGTGGTCTGGCGGACGATATCAATCAAGCCAGGCAGAAGCTTCAATCCGTATTGGACGGTGGTCTGGCTGCTGAAGTGTTTGGTCGTATGGTTCATGGCCTTGGAGGCCCAGTGGATTTTGTTGAAAAATACGACAGTTACCTTCAAAAAGCGCCTGTGGTTAAGCCGGTGTATATTGAAAGCGCAGGCTTTATTGCGGCCATGAATACCCGGGAAGCAGGCATGGCGGTGGTGCAGCTCGGAGGTGGCCGTAAAGTCGCTACTGATTCCATTGATTACGCCGTGGGTTTAACCGATATTTGTCGTCTTGGTGACCGGGTTGATGCTTCGCGTCCTATTGCCATGCTCCATGCCCGCTCAGAGTCCTCATGGAATCAAGCCGCTGAGTTGCTGCGCCGTTCACTAACGCTGGTTGATGAAAAACCCACCCCTCATCCATTGGTTTACAAGCAGTTATAAATTAACACTGCTCAATGTTTGTTCTCATTAATGATTAAACAGATGTCTTACACGACAGACCTGGAGGCGCGAATGAAGCGTGCAATAATCCTTGTGATGGATTCATTCGGTATCGGAGCGACAGAAGATGCCGAGAAATTCGGTGATGTGGGCTCAAATACAATAGGACATATCGCCAAGGCCTGTTCTGAAACGGAAAATAACCGCCGTGGGCCATTAACCTTACCCCAGCTTTCTAGTCTGGGTCTGGTACACGCTGCGCGGGATGCCTGCGGTGAGTTTCCTAAAGGCATGGCCAACGATATGCCAATTATTGGCGCCTATGGCTATGCCAAGGAGCTTTCCAGTGGCAAGGATACACCCAGTGGTCATTGGGAAATGGCTGGTGTGCCTGTACTGTTTGATTGGGGTTATTTCAGTGATGAACAAAACAGCTTCCCGCAGGAAGTGCTGGATGTACTGATTGAAAAAGCCAACCTGCCGGGGGTTCTTGGTAATTGTCACTCTTCTGGTACTACTATTTTGGAGGCTCTGGGTGAGGAACACATGAAAACCGGCAAGCCGATTGTTTATACATCGGCGGACAGTGTTTTTCAGATTGCCTGCCATGAAGAGACCTTCGGTTTGGAGCGACTGCTGGAAGTTTGCCAAATTGCCCGAGAGATTCTCAATCCATACAACATTGGTCGTGTTATTGCCCGGCCTTTTATTGGCGATGATGCGGGGGACTTTCAGCGAACGGGTAATCGACGTGATTTTTCAGTACTTCCCCCAGCGCCCACCGTCCTCGATAAATTGGTTGCCAGTGGCGGTGAAGTGGTGAGTATCGGCAAAATTGCCGATATTTTTGCCCATCAGGGCATTACCAAAAAAGTAAAAGCGACGGGGATTCCGGCACTTTTTGAAGCAACCCGCAAGGAACTGCTTGAAGCACAAGACCGTTCCATTGTGTTCACCAATTTTGTAGATTTTGATTCATCATTCGGCCACCGTCGTGATGTTTTTGGCTACGCAGATGCATTGGAACAACTCGACGCGCTGTTACCAAACTTGTTTTACTACATGAAGGACGATGACCTGCTGATTATAACCGCAGACCACGGCTGCGACCCAACCTGGCCCGGTACTGATCATACCCGTGAGCACATTCCGGTTTTGGTTTACAGTAAGAAGTTGAAACCCTGTTCAATCGGCCAGCGAGAGACTTTTGCAGACATTGGTCAGACCGTAGCGGACTACTTTGATTTACAACCGATGGATTACGGCACATCATTTTTGCCAGATATTTTTGAACAAGCCTAAAAGGAGCAACATCCTTTTTTTAATTGCAGTGTTTGGAGGATACGACTGTGACGCCACATATTAATGCTCATCCCGGAGATTTTGCCGAATCCTGTTTAATGCCCGGTGATCCATTGCGCGCCCGGCATATTGCCGAGACTTTCCTTGAAGGGGTCGAGCAGGTTACCAATGTTCGCAATATGCTGGGCTTTACCGGCACGTATCAGGGGCTCAGGGTTTCTGTGATGGGCTCTGGTATGGGTATTCCCTCTGCTTCAATCTATTACAAGGAGCTAATTACTGAGTATCATGTGAAAAATCTGATTCGGGTAGGTTCCTGTGGCGCCATCTCCAAGGAGGTTCAGGTTCGCGATATTGTCATTGGTATGGGAGCCTGTACCGACTCGAAAGTAAACCGCATGCGATTTAAAAATCACGATTTTGCTGCCATCGCCGACTATGGGCTGCTGGAAAAGGCAGTAAACTCCGCCCGCAAACTGAAGCTGCCGGTAAAAGTCGGCAACTTGTTTTCAGCCGACCTTTTTTATAATCCGGACAAGTCCATGTTTGATACTATGGAAAAGCACGGTATTTTAGGTGTGGAGATGGAAGCAGCGGGCTTGTACGGTGTGTGTGCTGAATTTGGCGCACAAGGTTTGGCCATTTGTACCGTCAGTGATCACATTCGTACCGGTGAGGCACTTCCCCCGCAAGATCGGCAGTCAACTTTTAATGAGATGGTTGAGGTCGCTTTGCAATCACTGCTTTAGTGGAATCATACTTGGTGCACCCACACAACTCTTTAGTTTTAGCGCGTAGGTGCACCATGTCTTTGATGATTAGTCTTGTCTTTTGTGGAGTGAATTAGTGAGCCCCTGTGCGTATAACCGCTCCTCAAACAGTAAGGTGATATACTTTTCCAGGCTCCTCAAGCCAGGATCGCTATCAGTTTTAACAAACGCCTCTATCTCTTTTATGCCTTCATCACCAAGAGTGAAGTCGTTGAGCGATGGGTCGATGGATTGATAACTTCTTTCATGCTTTGGAACTAGTTTTTTTATGGCCAGCTTCAGTTTAGTTTCAGGGCTAAAGCCAGTAAATTCAATTTGGTCAATCCTTGAAGCCAGAGCCTGTAGCTGAGGGTTTGTATAGCTTTGCCCGTGCAAATCAACATTTCCGGCAAGAATGATTGTATCAGGCAGTCTGATGTTTGTTTTGAGGTATTCACTGTAAAAATAGCGATGATTAGGGTCCAGAATTTTTAAGAAGAATGAGAGTTGCTGTCTGTAAGTTAGGTCGTCATTGACTAGCAAGCGATCGAACTCATCAATTAATAAGACTTTATTGCTGAAGTTTAAATCATATATTGATTCAGTGTTAGCGATCAGCGCCTCAAGTAGACGACCCGGTTTTCCCATTTGATTATCAGACGATGTGCCTACAATGTCTTCAATTGAAGCACCGTCAAGGGAAACCGTAGTAAAAGTAGTATCCATCGCCTTGGCAATCTGTTGGGCACTGTAGGTTTTTCCTGTGCCAGGAAGCCCTTGGAAATACACAGGGTAATGAATGTCAAGCCTGTTTTTCATTTTCTGATAGTTGAGTTCAGCGAGTGTAAAGCGCTGCAAACGCTTTTGCAGCTGCACAGAGAAGCCAGCAAAACTTTCAGCTAACATTGTCGGATTATAGATTAATTCTTTTTTGTACAATGGTAACCTGAGAGCCTTATCCAACACTTTAACTAATTTTTCATACTGCATGGGGCTCTCAGTTTGCCAGAATGGATAAAACATATTTTCTTCAATAAAGTTACGTGTCGAATTGCTAAACAGGTGTCTTTTAGAAACATACTCAACGAGCATCTGCTGTTCAGGTAGTTCTGCCGGTGAAACTGCATAATACGCCTGCTCACCCATACCATAAATTATGAAAGGCGCTAAAACAGCGAAGCTGCTGGCAGCAAAAATAACAATTTCTCGGCTCATGGGTACATAGTAAAATAAGCCAGCGCCAACAGCAGTGGGTATACCAAAAAATGCTGTACGGATAGCTAAGTTTTTCAGCGCATTTTTCATCGACATATGACGCAGGGTGGCTTTAGCCGCTTTTTTTCCTATTTCCAATTGCTCATTCAGGCTTGCATTTTTAAAATGTTCAGTATTCTCAAAGTTAAGCTCTTTAAAGAATTCATTTTTCGAAAGATAATTTCTGATCATTTTGAATTCAGACCAGACATTTTGGTCCGGCGAGATTTCTTGCTGATCGGCATTGGTATTGTTTGAAAAGAGAGCAATGAGCGTAAATAAAACCACAAATAACACGGCATTAGAAATTGGCGGGTGTCGTAAGGAGGTCATTTTTTTCCTATTAAATGGTTAATCAGTTGTATAGGAATTGTCTTTAAATAACCCACCTTTTGATGGGCTGTAGTTCCAACCCGGTTGCGATGACTTAATTTGATGGGCATTATTCAAGTACAAGTCCTTAGTAAGTGCGGAAGGTCTAATTACCTGTCATTGAAAAGCAGTTTTACCGTCAAAAGTGTTTAAGCACTCCTGAAGGGAAAAGGGTTAACATCTTTTTAATGGGAGTTTACCTGCTTCTGCTCAAGAATCTCATCAACAACCCAGAGCGGGTTCGGAGCATCAGCCAAAAATGGCTGCGTGGTGTCATACTCGGTAACCCGCAGGCGATAAGCTGTTCCGGGTTGGTGCTGAAACCTTTCGATAGCTCCATAGAAAGGCATCCACGGGTCATTTTCGTGCTCACGGGTTTGCAGGCACTCCATAGGCACAACGCCAGTACAACCTACGGTTTGTGAAGCAATGTAGACAATGCGCGTCACACCGGTGCTCTGCGTCTGCTGTTTACGGAAAGTGTAACTGTTGGTATTTGTACTAAGTGTTAGCTGTTCACCGTGTAATTGAACCTCGGGTTTGCTGGTGAGTAGCGTAATGAGAGCCTTTTCATTTTTGGCAGCCTCGCCATAGCACATCATACGAGTACTGGCGAAATGCTCCACTACCAGTTGGCGGCCTTCTATTCTGGCGCTTCCCATCAGTCGGTTGCATCCGGCATAGGCTGATAAATGGTGGTCATGGTCGATATCCAATGACATGGGAATGTCTGGTGAGATTTCTTTCCAGTGCCCTTCTGGTAATTCAGTGCAAGCTACCGCAACAGGAGACAATACAAGAAAGCTAAGTCGCAAGATATTCACTTAATACTCCAGTAACAATAAAATGTAATTTATCAATTTAGGCTAAAAAAACAGATGGTGTTTATTTTTTCAATTTAGCCGTAATTAATAAATTAGGCAGCGCAGATGCACTGCCTGACTGGCTTAAGATAATAGAATATTCCGAACGGTGATTTCAACAAGGTTTAAATTGAGAAGTCGTAACTCAACCATGCACGAAGGTCTCTAATTCCATTCTGATCAGTGGCCAAAGCAAATGCTGTATCGTTTTTGTAGTAAGCATATTCAGTTTTGAACTTTAGGCCTTGCAGTATTGGCTGTTTAAAGTTGTAAATCAGCTGCAAGTCAGTTTCGGACTCATGAACGTCTTGAGTAAAGCCGGTTTCGTTATTCCTGGCTTTCATTCCGCTGCCATAAGCGAATTTATAACTCACAGAGAGCCCTTCAATGCCAAGGGAGCTAAAATCGTATTCAGCACCTACAATCCAGGCTACTTCTTTATCAAAATTAAAGTCTGAAATGGTAGCAGCGGTAGGGGCATCAAAAGTGCCACGGGTATTTGAGCCAAAGTCGGGTTCATAGTGGCCAATGGTTTGGTATTTGTTGTTAATGCCTGAGCTTTTTGCCCGGGTCATGGTGACTCCGGCGTTAAACGTCCATGGCCCGTTTTCTAATACGGCACTAACGCTGCCACTATGGGCGTCTTTATCAAAAGGCGCATTGTCGTTTTCCCATTGCCATAAGTCACCTTTTTTATTGGCATGGTAATAAAGGCCAGTAAGGGTCAGGTTTGAGTTATTTTGCAACGGCGTCTTGTAAATGACATTACCATTGTGGCCATTTACATAGTGATGAGCCAGAGCGTTATTGTATTGAAACTCAAGCGATTGCTCATTCTTTAACGCCAAGGTATAAGACAGTTGTACGGAACCAATCCAATCTATTTTATTGCCGAGGTCGTTAGTAATGCTATGAAAGCCAGATTGAGTTCTTTGAGAGACTTCGTTAACCCAAGCTATTTTGCCTTTCAATGTACCGGCGTCAATAGTGGCATCAACACCACTCCAGGCACTGGGTACCGAGCGGGATTCGCTGGTGCTGAGCAGACCGGTGTTTATAGCTTGGCGGCCAATTTTAATGTCAGCGTTAATGGCATCGGAATTTGTTGGCAGCTTTAAATCGACCCAAGCCTGACCAATTTTACCAAAGCCGTTATTATTGGCGTTGAGTAGATTGTTAGAATCTTCATGGGTGTCTTTCATACTAAATTTAGCAACCCGATAGGCAGAAACACCAAAACTCATAATATCTGCCAAGTACCCGGTTTGAGCATTCAGCCAGATGGCTCCGGTCCATGCGCCTTTGCTGGTTTGATTATTTATTTCTTTGGCGTCGTAATAAATGGTTTGTACTTTTCCATCAAGCTTTACATCATTAATGAATGAGGAGTCACTCGCACAATTAGCACTTGCACTATTAACGACAGTCGGCAAACTGATAAACGCAATAGCAAAAGATAGTACGGATGGTTTAAAACTGAACAAAGCTAATTACCTGCAACTTCAATAGTGTTTAAGATCACCCATTATAGATGCTGAATTAGAAAAAAAGGAAAGATTACGCCAGAATTGAGTAAATAGTCGTTAAAGATTCTGTTGGAATTTTAATTGCTTTGTAAGTCTCACTAAGAATTAAATGGCTATTGTCGTTGATTTTTAAAGTTAATTTTGGGTCAGAAAGTTTACGGGCTCATAATGAGTTTTCTTTATTCTTCCATTGCAAAATTCAATGTCAATTCGTCGTATAAAAGTTGGATGGTCAATGGTTTCTAGCAGTGGGCTTGTTTCATTTTTATGGAATTTTTTATTTGGAATTAACGTGTTATTTCCAATCACCACATCAACCCCTCTGAGCTGTAATAAGTCGCTAGCAAATGAAGGTGTTGGCTCTCTTGTGTACGGATTATTTGCATGAGTGGTTGCTATGACTATATCGGCCTGCCGCTTGAGGTAGGGAAGCAGTTCTGCTGTTGCCAAAGCAGGGTCTATTAATTCAATTCCACGACGGTATTCAGCTGTCTGATCAAGCCCCTGTCCCGTTAACCCGATCACCGCAATACGCAGACCATCAAAGTCAAACAGGGCGTAGGCATCAAAAACCGGCCTGCCAGTTTCAGACTCGTATAAGTTGGCAGACAAAAAGGGGAAATTTGCCGTAGCTTCCTGCGCCCGAATATTTTTCATCGGTTCATCAAATAGCAGCGGGCTGACGGTCATGGCGTTATAGCCAAGCTGATTAAGCTCTTTGAGGTTGAGAATATCATCATTGGTATTAAGCTCACCGCCAGATAACAGCAATAAGCGCCCACCGTCAGACTCCACCTCCCGGCGTATTTGTGATATTAGAATTTCCCGCTCCAATAATTGTCGGGCCACCGCATCGGGTGATGCGGTGCTGGCGTGGTTAAATTCATTGCTGGTCAAAATCGTGAGTTTGTAAGTTCTGTCCGGTGTGTATCCTGGCTTTGGGCTTTCTTGCTCGCTCCAGAAGTAGGTAAAAGCTATGAGTGCAGAGGTTATTATGACGGTGGTGGTGAGTTTGCGCCTGTCTCGTTTGACATCACGATGAGCTGATTCGGTGCGCATAAGGCCGTGTTCCAATTGAAATTATTTCCAATATAACACCTGCTCTCTCGTCCAAGTGTTTGTGAGGATTAATTATCCTGAAAGTATTTTGTAAGTAACCGGCCAAATGAGAATGAAACTATCGCTTGATAATCGGACTCATAAAGTGCTCCAGAGCGTTTCAAAAATAATCTGTTGGGCAGCGGCAATTTCTGGCGACTCCAATACCACAGCGACCGGGTAGTCTCTTGAGCCAAGGGAAATCATGGCTACTTTGGGCGGGTAAATCGCAATATAGCTGGCATCTATTCGCCCTTTGGCGTCTATCCACTTGCGTTCTGAAAGTTCAGCATCTTCACCGCCTGCACCAATGGCAATAACGCGGACGTTAATTTTTTTGCGGATTCGTTGCTGGGTGTAGTTGGGAAAGGGGCGGTATAAATGCTGGCGAATCAGTTTTGATGAAAATACGCTGTATTCCCGCACTTTTTGTTGAGCCACCGTATTGAGAATATCTTTGAGGACAAATTCAATACCGCTGTCGCCTTCATAAAAGCGCACGTTACTGGCGCTGAAATCCGGTTTGAGATGATTCAGCTGAGGAATCAGTCGGGCTCTCATTTCGTCAATAGTGGCGTCCAGAGACTGACGTTTTTCCTCCGCCAGCTCTAACAACTTTTCGGGTGGTTCGGCGGAAAAAATACGACGCTTACCTTTTGGAAAGTAGCTAGCCACGCCTTTTTGGGCAAGAGCTTTCAGCGTTTCATAGGTGGTGCCACGGTTGATGCCAGTCTGCGCGGCAATATCCCGGATGGAGGCACAGCCGAGCTTCAGCAGTGCCAGATAGATGCTGATTTCTCGCTGGTTAAGATCAAGATTTTCCAATACTTCAAGATTCATGGCGAACGGTTGGGCATGACCACGGTTTGAGTTGAGCGGCTTATCCTGCATATACGGCAGAATTTGTGCAAGGGTAATCATCTATGATCCAGCCTTTCAAGCACAAACATTGTCAATTATTTAATGACATTCGGGATTGTTTTTTTTACGGCTAAGAGTAATCTGGGTACGTTCATTCCGGTTTTTAGCATTATCTTTCAGCCTGTTGACTATTATGGCCTGATTATCCTCACCTTACCGGAAAACACCGTGGTCGTTCTGCTCAAAGCTTCCTGACAAAGGCACTATCTATAAGGCTTCTGGCCTGATCTTCCTTTTGTTTTGCCACCATCAGACGACACAGTTAAAAGTTAACAGTCTGCTTTATCAAAAAAGCACTGACACCAGAGGCTACCATGAGAGCTGATATCGTTATTCTTGCTGCCGGGCAGGGCAGCCGCATGAAGTCCAAACTGCCAAAAGTGCTGCATAAAATTGCCGGCAAACCGATGCTGGAACATGTCATCATCAGTGCTCAGCACACCCAGAAAAAGGTGGGCCAAGGCAAGATACACGTGGTGATAGGCCACGGTGCAGAGCAGGTTAAAGCAGCGCTAGGCCATTACGACCTCAACTGGGTAGAACAAACAGAGCAATTGGGCACCGGCCATGCCGTGCAGCAGGCGCTACCCGGTTGTCAGGGGGCGGATGGAGTGCTGGTGTTGTACGGCGATGTTCCTCTTATCCATTCCTCGTCTTTGCAATCACTGCTGGCCGCCAGTAACGGCGAACGGCTGGCACTGCTAACCATCAATCTGGCAAATCCCTCTGGCTATGGTCGTATTGTTCGGGACGGTTTCGGTAACATTCAGGCCATAGTTGAGGACAAAGACGCAACACCAGAGCAGCTTAGTATTAATGAAGTCAACACCGGCATTATGGCCATTCCCGGCAATAAAATCAGCAGCTGGATAAATAACCTGAAAAACAACAACGCGCAGCATGAATTCTATCTCACTGACATCGTTTCCATGGCGGTGAAAGAAGATACGTCGGTCATTCACGTGCAGCCACAAATGGCCATTGAGGTTGAAGGCGTGAATAGTCGTGTGCAGCTCATGGAACTTGAGCGCACCCGCCAGCAGCAGCTAGCGACTAATCTGATGGTGAAAGGTGTCACCATTATTGACCCAAGTCGTCTGGATATTCGCGGCGAGATTAAAGCTGGTCAAGACATCACTCTGGATATTAATGTAGTGCTCGAAGGCGATGTCGAATTGGCGGACAACGTGCAGATAGAGCCCGGCTGCGTCATTCGCAACTCAATCATCGGCGAGGGCGCCATCATCAAGGCGCACTCCATTTTAGAAAACGCCGTGGTCGCTGCTGGCTGTGAAGTTGGCCCGTTTGCCCGCCTGCGCCCGGGCACCGAGCTGCAGGAAAAAGCTCGTGTGGGCAACTTCGTTGAGATCAAAAAATCCGTGATTGGTGAAGGCAGTAAAGTAAACCACCTCAGCTACATCGGCGACTCAGAAGTGGGCGAAGACGCCAACATTGGTGCCGGTACCATCACCTGCAACTACGACGGTGTCAATAAATTCAAAACCGTTATTGGTGATGGGGCGTTTATCGGCAGCAACAGCTCACTGGTAGCGCCGGTTACAGTTGGCCAAGGCGCCACAACGGGCGCTGGTTCTACCATCACCAAAGACATTCCCGATCAGCAGTTAGCCGTCGCCCGCGGGCAACAACGGAACATTACCAGCTGGCAACGCCCGGCAAAAAAAGAGTGAATTTGTTTAAGGCCATCTTCAACGCAATTAACGACGTTGCATTATTTATTAACAGACTAGGTAAAACATTATGTGTGGAATTGTAGGCGCTGTGGCGCAAAGGGATGTGGCTGACATTTTACTGGAAGGACTTCGTCGTCTTGAATACCGTGGCTACGACTCTGCGGGCTTGGCAATCATAGGTGCTAACAATGAGCGTCAGCGCATGCGCCGAACCGGTAAAGTGACAGAGCTGGCGCAAACGATAGCAGCCAACCCGCTACCGGGCGGTACAGGCATTGCCCACACTCGCTGGGCTACTCACGGTGAACCCAATGAGCGCAACGCTCACCCCCACGTATCTGGTGAGCATATTGCTGTCGTCCATAACGGCATCATTGAAAATCACGAAAAGTTACGATCTTTTTTGCAGGGCGAAGGCTTTAGCTTTTCTTCCGACACCGACACCGAAGTTATTGCCCATCTGGTGAATTTTGAACAGAAACAAGGTGGCAGCCTACTGGAGGCGGTACAGCGGGCAGTGCAAAAACTGGAAGGTGCTTATGGCATGGTGGTTATGGATTACAACGACCGTGAACGTTTAGTGGTCGCCCGATCCGGCAGCCCGCTGGTCATAGGTAAGGGAATTGGTGAGCATTTTATTGCCTCAGATCAGCTGGCGTTATTCCCGGTCACTCGTCGTTTTATGTTTTTGGAAGAGGGTGATATTGCCGAAGTCACCCGCAACAGCGTCAGCATTATAAACAGCCAAGGCGAAAGCGTTCAGCGTCCGGTCAGTAGCAGCAACATTGAGCACGACGCCAGCGATAAAGGCGAATATCGCCACTATATGCTCAAAGAGATTCATGAACAGCCCGATGCCATTGCCAACACCCTTGAAGGGCGCTTAAGTGAAAATAGCCTTAATTTGGATATTCTTGGTAATGAAGGCCAAGAGATTTTAAACAAAACCAAAGCGATTCAAATCGTGGCCTGTGGCACCAGCTTCAATGCGGCGATGGTTGCCCGTTATTGGTTTGAAGAATTGGCAGGAATTCCCTGTCGGGTGGAAATTGCCTCCGAGTTTCGCTATCGGAAGTTTTTTGTACCAGACGACTGCCTTTTTGTAACGATCTCTCAATCCGGAGAAACGGCCGACACTCTGGCTGCACTGCAACTGGCCAAAGAGCTAGGCTACATGGCTTCTTTGAGTATATGTAACGTACCGGGGTCGTCTATGGTGCGTGAATCCGACATCGTTATGATGACCCGTGCTGGTGCTGAAATCGGGGTGGCATCCACTAAAGCATTCACCACCCAACTGGTAACGTTGCTGATGCTGGTAACGGCGGTTGGGCGCCATACCGGTATGCCTGCAGAGCAGGAAGCCATTATCGTCCACGCCCTACGCAGCTTACCGCACCTTGTTAACAATATGCTGACACTGAGTGACGACATTGAAACGATGGCGCAAGCGTTTGCTGATAAACATCACAGCTTGTTTTTAGGGCGCGGCACCTTGTACCCCATCGCCATGGAAGGGTCATTAAAACTCAAGGAAATCTCTTACATCCATGCCGAGGCTTACGCTGCGGGTGAACTCAAGCACGGCCCTCTGGCATTGATAGACAACGACATGCCGGTAATTGTCGTAGCACCCAACAACGACCTGCTGGAAAAACTGAAATCCAATATGGAAGAAGTACGCGCAAGAGGTGGTCAACTGTTTGTATTTGCTGACAAACAAGCCAACCTGTCAGCGGCTGAAGGCGTTCAGGTTCTGACAGTAGAAGAGGCGCCGGAAGTCATCGCGCCAATACTCTATACCGTACCACTGCAGTTGCTCTCTTATCATGTAGCCATCATCAAAGGGACAGACGTTGACCAGCCGCGTAACTTGGCCAAGTCGGTGACGGTGGAGTGATTGGGTGTGGGGTATTGCAAAAATACTGTGCGTTAAAAATAGAGTTTTTAAAATAAAAAAATAGTGCTTAAAAAGTAGTTGACCGGTGTATGGTATTTATCAGGCCATGCACCGGAGCTATTTTCGCTGGCAAAACGTAAAGACTGTTTTGACGACGCTGGCATTGAGAAGTTGCAGTCTGAAGGTCGAAGCTGGGGTTCTGGCAGTGACTACCCTCCCTGAATCAGAGCGCACGACATAAACTCAATTGGTCTCACCTCCCTGGAAATCCGGTCGTATCCACCATTTTCTATCCAAACTCGAAGCTCATTACTTTTATTGCCTGAAATGGACAGATTCTGTTCTGGATATTCGGGAGCAGTTCCCTCTTGATCACTAGTCAATACCTCTAATGATTGGAATTGACATATGTCATATGGTGGGTTGTAATTCGAAATTGCTCACTTTGGCAAACAAATGAAGTGAATAAAAATTCCAATTGGGCTGAATTAGGAATGAATGAAGCAGTATTAATGCGTCAGGATGATATGGCACAGCTCCAGCAGGTTCATCTGTCCTATGACGTGTATGATGAGCTGAAAAAAAGACTGTCCAAACTGGATTGCATAACTGACAGTGATTGGCTTGAAGCAAGAGAGTGGGTATCGGCTCAGATCAAGCAGGCTCTTGCGGAAAATATTCTATCGGAACCTGACTTGCCATTAACCCCTGAACCAATCATTGATCGTTCTGGCTCTGCTGAGTTTCTATCTTTAATGGCAATCAGAACAGATCTAAAAGTGAAGTCCTCGATAGCATTACTTGATACTGTGCTAGACAAGCTCGACCAAAACACCATTCGTCAGTTAACTCAGCATAATTTTTTTAGTGTCGCGTCCTGATTCTTTTGACAACAGCAAAAGCTCAAGGCTCCCTCTTCTGATTACTGAATAGCAGGATAAAAACAGCTCATGAATAATTTTAAAACAGCATTTATAGGTTTGGGTGTTATGGGTTACCCCATGGCAGGCCATCTTCAAAAAGAATACCTGACAACGGTTTTTAATAGAAACGGCGAAAAAGCAAAACAATGGCAACAAGACCACAATGGTCTCATAGCATCCAGCCCTGCTGAAGCAGCTGAGGGCGCAGATATTGCTTTTCTTTGTGTAGGCAATGATGACGACGTACGCAGTGTCGTTTATGGCCCGAACGGTGTATTGGCAGGGCTGAAACAAGGAGCTGTGCTGGTGGATCACACAACAACCTCGGCGGAGCTTGCTATTGAATTAGCAGCGGCTTGTCGTGAAAAAGGCATTAGTTTCATTGATGCACCAGTATCCGGTGGTCAGGCTGGTGCTGAGAACGGTTGTCTCACAGTTATGTGTGGTGGAGATGCGGCAGTATTTGAGAAAGTCAGCCCGGTAATCAACTGCTTCGCAGGCCAAATTCAACTTTTGGGTGAGAATGGGCAAGGGCAGCGCTGCAAAATGGTAAACCAGATTTGCATTGCTGGTGTTTTGCAAGGGCTGAGTGAGGCGATTCTTCTGGCTGAAAAGTCAAACCTGGATGTAGCTCAAGTTGCCAGAACATTAAGCTCTGGTGCGGCGGGCTCATGGCAAATGAGCAATAGAGCCGCAACAATGGCAGAGCGAAAGTATGATTTTGGCTTTGCAATTGACTGGATGCGCAAAGATTTGGGGATATGCCTTCAGGAAGCGGAAAAACATAACTTGGATCTCTCTCTGGTTAAAACTGTGGACACTCGCTACTGGGCACTCCAAGAACAAGGAAAAGGACGTATGGATACATCTGCTCTTATTGAATCATTGAGAGAAACCTCAATCTCAAAGTGACATCAAGCCTGTATACCACAAAAAGAACCAGCTTGTGAGTGGGGTGCAATTCATCCCAACTCACTCAAACTAAA
Organism: Endozoicomonas sp.; assembly: GCA_965198415.1. GTDB lineage: Bacteria > Pseudomonadota > Gammaproteobacteria > Pseudomonadales > Endozoicomonadaceae > Endozoicomonas. Next base: position 1,228,579 of record CBDAPN010000032.1, on the reverse strand, counting down.
TATTCGCCTTTACCTTCAGGTAGAGGCTATATCGTTATCTTTAAGGATTAGTAAATCATGGAGTTTTTCGGGCCAGAGATGACACTCTGGATAGTATCTGCACTTATGTTATCAGCCTTCGCAGCAGGTTTTATTGATAGCGTGGCCGGTGGAGGCGGACTGATTCTGGTGCCTTCTTTTATTCTTGCAGGACTTCCTCCTCAAGTAGCTTTGGCCCAGGAAAAAATTGTCAGCACTTTGGGTACTCTAGCTGCTATTCGCAACTTTATGAGAAACAAGAAAGTTGTGTGGGGAGCTGTTGCCACGGGTATTCCTGCTGGTTTGGTAGGTTCTTATATTGGGGCAGAAGCCATTCTTTATTTTGATACCGATACTGTTGGCAAGATAATCTTGGCCATGTTACCAGTCGGCATAGTGCTTTCCTTTATTCCTAAAAAAGAAACAACCAATAGCCAGCATGAGATAAAGCCTGCCACTCTGTATTTTGGTGTTCCTGCAGCTGTTTTCGTGATTGGCTTTTATGACGGTTTTTTCGGTCCAGGTACAGGTAGCTTTCTGATACTGGCTCTGCATTACCTGCTTCGTTTCGACCTTATTGCAGCATCCGCAACGTCTAAACTGTTCAATTTTTCTTCCAATATCGGAGCACTGATTGCCTTTATGATCTCAGGAAAAGTGCTTTACATGCTGGCTATTCCTCTCGTTTTGATGAACTTGTTAGGCAATCATTTAGGAAGTGGCTCTGCTCTGAAGTACGGTCCAAAAATGGTACGTACTACTCTGTCAGTTTCCATGATTCTGCTGATGGGCTCCCTTGGTTATAAATTTATTCTTTAAAGCGGAATTTTTCTTTATGAGGATAGGGCGATTTGGAGAGTTTGGTGGCAGTTATGTTGCGAAGCCTCTTAAAAAATGCCTAACCATTACAGGACATCCACTTTTTAAGAGCGAGTTTTTGGGTGTTCTTTATTTTTTTGATCCACCACCCACCGACGACGGTTTATATTTTTTCCTGAAAACTCGTCCTTGCTAATAGGAAACAGCTTGTGCGGCCACACCGAGCCACGCAGTGGCAGCACCACACTGGGTCAAATTAGGTGTTAATCGGGCAGTCGTTTATATTCATTCTTCAGAAATTTGATCTTGTGTTAAGTGAAGTAAAAGAAGAAAAATTATATTTCCGATTGGTAAATTATTGGGTATTCTTTATTTTTCTAGGTTTGATATTTCCATAGCCTTTGAGGTTAAAGGCTATAAATGACGAGCGGTTATAAAAGTTTTAGGAATTGCCTAAATAAAGGGAAGGAAAAGAAAAGAGAAAGTACCCCGGCTGGCGACCAGGGACTTTGTTTAAGGTATCAGCAGGATTTTGGCGAATGACTGTTTATTTGTACCATGGACGATGACCGTAAGCCAACTCCCCTAAGCCAAGGACAACCTCTTTGGAATAATTTACCAACACTTCAGTCACCATAGCTTGCTTAGCCTCATCTTCTCGACTGAAGGCCATACGTAAAACTTGATCACACTGCCTTGCCGGTGCTACTCGCTGTAGTACATAAGGGAATTCATACGATTCAAAAAGGCAAAGCATGAGATGCTCCAGGCAAATAAGCCGACCCTCTAATGAAACGCAAATCTCCATGAGTTCCCTATTCTTGCCCAAACTGGAATAGAAGCGTTTATCGCCAGAGATTAACAATGCAGATCCAGTTTCAATAGCATTACAAAGTAATAAAGCCTCTCCGGAGTCAATACCAGGAACACTGGCAATTCGGGTCAGCAATGTGACGTCTGTCGGCATATCGGGTATTCTGTCAGCCTGAGCAAACGCGGCTGCCAAACGATTTTGAACTTCAGGCAAGTCATGCCCGTAGCCTTTATTTTTCTTGAAAGTTTGTTTCCTGATAATGTGGGGCGCTGCATCCAGTATCTGGTGCTTACCCAGCCTAAGATAAGCCAATGTTTCATCAAGAAGATTAGGTAGACAAGTCAGCTTATAAAAGATGTCATTGTCAATAAGGCCGATCATGTAAAGTACTTCCTTGTAACTGCTTACATCAATTTTTCAAGAATGTCTTTACTGTCTTCAGGCAATAGACCCAAGTCTATCTGTTTATTGAGAACAAAAGTTATATACTCAGGCGCAGGATATTGGTCCGGCAATAATTTCAAGGCTGTTTGCGCAAGAGCCATTTGTTTTGTCGTGTGGCCATAGTTCAAAACAACATGCCCTGGATCGATCCCATTCTGGTTTGCATAACTTAAAGCAGTTGCTGCCAGCGTTTTAGCCTTGAACCACCTACGTCCGTCAATGGTAGATTCCTTGACCCCTGTCAGGAGGTGAAGACCATAAGCGGTCGCTTCAGTTTCTTTGCCATCAGAATCGGGGTCACCGACGTTTTCATCGAAAAACACAGCGCCTGAGTGAACATGTCCCTTACCAATATGTCCAGCCTCGTGTGCAAGTATAAAAAGCTGCCATGCAGGCGCACTATTCGCACGGGTTAAAACAATGACAGGACGACCTTCAACATCAACCACCATTCCATCAAACTTTTTAGCACCTTGCGGAATTTTTTTAATATGTATAACCGGGATGCCATGACTCCAAAGGTAGTCAATCAGAGCCTCAAGGCTTACCCAGGAAAAAGCCAGAATTTCCTGCCTGATTAACCGGGTTCTCAGGAATAGGTTGATAAGGATTAATAACTGCCGCTGAAATAATCTTCGCCAGACTTTCAGATAAACTCTGCGCAATAACAACATCACTTTTCGATTTGTTTTGTGTCAGACGGTAGTGTGTATGACTGGCAGGCGCAAAACCAATAGCACTACCCTCATCCATCAATACGTTCCCTAAATCCAGCCCCAAGTGCTTGGAAAGGTGAATTTTGAAAAGCAGCATGGATTGCGCAGAATTCTCAAGACTCTTATCCCACCAGCCTGGAGTTATTGTCTGTATAAATGTTTTAGGAAAGCCTGAACGAGAAAGGCGGCGTTCCAGCTTATTCATTGCAGTTGTGACAGTCGCCATAACCAGACCCTCCCTTTATAGTATCGAATCATTTAAAGCCAAAATATTATATATCCATACGGCTAAACACAACTCTAGCCTACAAAATTTAAAAATCCTATGACACTACTGTCCGGTAAAAAAAGAAGAAAAACTGGAGTGCCTGTCTCTGTTGATCTGCGGGAAAATTACGGTTGTCGAGACAGCTATTCCACAAAACAAGAAAAACAGGCATGAAGCATACTAACAGCATTTTTTATCAACTGCTTGAACACCTTCCCCGTCATCATTTCAGAAGGCTGTTGATCGCTATAAGGGGGGCACAGTGTCCGCACATTGTCTTGTTGGACTCAGCTTGCCAGCCTAATGTTTGCCCAGCTGACAAATAGAAAATCCTTCGCGGTCTGGAAGAAAACTTCACACTAAACTACAGTCACCACTATTACCTTGGGGTAGAGAGCGCAATTACAGAACACCCATTTGTATAGAACCGATTTTAGGATGTCATTTATTCTGTCCTATGCAATCGCTTGCCACCGGATTCCTTAGAACCCAGCAGCATCAGGTCGTTTGATCAGTTCTCCTGTAAGCCCTGACCGAAAAGCCAAACCTTCATCCAACTTAGAGCATGGTTTCACTGTGCAGTTTTTAACTTAACGTCATAGTTTGTCGTTCGTGACACATACAACGAATTTCTGTGCTCAGCATCCGCAGTTTACTGGTGTACCAGAGCGCCCTTCCATTCCCTCTGTGGCATAACCATCACGCTTCCACCAGTCCAGCCCACCAATCAATTCTTTGACTTGATAGCCAAGCGTCAGTAGCTTCATAGCGGTTTTGGTTGATGCATTACAGCCAATACCATCGCAGTAGCAAACATAGGTCACGTCTTTATCCAGATTTTCTGTCGTATAAAAATTGATGTCTTTATGACACAGATTCAAGGCTCCAGGGATATGCTCGTTGGCAAAAGCCTCAGCTGAGCGACCATCGACAACAATCACTTTTTCATTGGCATTTAACGCGACACTTAAATCCCAAGAGTCCATTTCATAGGCTAACTTACGCTGATAATGGTTTAGTTGGTCAATGTTCATAAGGGTGCTCCTTCAGTGCATTATTTTTAGACTGGAACATGCGATTAACAGCATGCTTCGCTGAGTTCAGCTTTCCGTTGCGCAATTACAGGACACCCACTTTTTAAGAACTGACTTTTGGGTGTCATTTATCCTGCCATGGTTATTGCAGTTAAGCCTTGGGTCATAACTCGGCCAGCTCAAGCTGATAATATGAGCGCACGCTGCTGTCCAACGGTTAATCCAATTTTTCGAGGATTGGCTGTGCTAGATGCGGATGTTGCTGGCCATGTCGCTGCTTGAGCTTGGTTTGGTACAGGAAGTATAGAGTTGCTGAGTTAATTGCCAGCCCCAAGATTAGCCCACACCAAAAACCTTCCAGTCCCATTTTCTCAGTTATCAGGTCGGTCAACCCTAACGTAAAGCCAACCGGGATGCCCACCAGCCAATAACCGAAGATGGGCGCATAGAATACGATTTTTGTCTCATGCAATCCTCGTAGTATGCCCGACAACGCGGCTTGTAGAGAATCAAAAAACTGGAATAAGCACAATAAAATAACAATGCCTGTGACCGTGGCGATGATCACTGAATCATTGGAATAGAGTGCGACAATTTCCCCTGCGTAGACCCAGATTATGCTGCCTAACAGCACAGATAGTACCCCTACCAAGCTGAGAGTCAACCGCCCAAAGTAAGCCAATGCCTTTGGGTTGTTTTCGTTAGCCAAGGCACTGATACGAACCGTTGCCGCAGATGCAATACCGGAAGAAATAGTAAAGAGGATGGTGGCAATGTTGAGCATAATGTTGTTTGTTGCGATGACATTTGCCCCCAGTGGCGCCACCCCGAAAGCGACGATATCCAAAAAGACCATTTCAACAAAAAGCGCCAAGCCACTTGGTATCCCAACCCAAAATACGTGCTGTAGTTTGGGGCTAAATCGAAAGGATAATCTGAACCGATAACCACGGTACTTTTGTTTGAAATAGAAGTACAGCACCAGAAACAACGCACTAAGTGTATTAATTACAGCGGTGGTCACCCCAGCACCAATCCCTCCCAGCTCTGGGAAACCAGCTTTACCGAATATTAAGATATAGTTGAGAGGAACGTTTATTAATAACCCCAGAGTCGAGATGTACATGGCAATTTTGGTGTCTTCTAAACCTTGCAAAAGAGACCGAAAGACATTGAAAATCAGAACGCCTGGAACACCAAAAGCCATCGCGGTGACATACCCATGAGTAATCGTCACCACCTGCTGATCAACACCAATGAAGCTAAGTAATTCGACCGCAGTAAACAGCAGAGCGACTATAGGCACGGACAGGAGTAACGATATAAACAGATAGTTGTTAATGCTCTCCTTGATGCCTTGCTTGTCATTGCGTGCTTTCAGTTTTGCTACATCGGCGGATAGCATCATAATGATGCCGTATCCAAATATATAGATCGGAAACCAGATACTAGTGCCTAGAGACACTGCCGCTAAATCATGAGTTGAATAGTGACCAGACATCACAATATCAACCACACTCATCGCGGTTCTCGTCAGTTGAGTCACGATAATGGGCGCTGACAGTATGATTAAGTACTTTATTTCTTTGTACCACATTCTATTTTTCTACTTCCTTGCGAATTTCTCTAGCAGCTTTGCCGTTTGGGTGGTGATGGATAGCAAGCAGCCCGTAGAGGGCTGTCATGGAATACCGTGAAACTGCTTGTTTAGCAGAGCAAGAAGCTTCACTGGTGTTGAAGTTTGGCTTTTACGATACCCTCGGTAGGGCGAGGAGCAGTCACCAAGCGAAGATAAAATGCAAAACGTGAAAGCTCTTTTATGACTCACTCTACCGGGCGTGAATGTTTAACGAAAAAGGGCACCAGACAAAACTAGCCACTGGTCACTCCAGTTTTCTGTGGGTCGTCTTTTGAAGTCGCTGCGAACGTACTGGGCGATTCGTCCTTCTGCACTGGCCAGCATTAAATTAGCCGTTACGCTGACGGTCATTTGTGGTCTGACGCCTTCTTTGATCTCTGCCTCCCGCAATATTTGTTTGATTTGTGTTTGTAACCGCTCAAACAGTTGCACCACTCGCAGACGCAGGCGTTCGGTTTCCCCTGCCAGTGCATCGCCGGTTAGAATTCTGGTCAGACCCGGGTTCTTTTCACAAAAGCCAAGCAGTAAAAGTAATATTTTTTCGCAGCGATCATTAACCTGGGTATTTTCAGAGATAATCAGCGCAGTTCGTGAGAACAGCACCTCCTCAATGAAATCGATCAGACATTCAAACATTTTGGCTTTGCTCGGAAAGTGGCGGTATAGCGCCGCCTCCGAGACACCCACCGTTTTAGCCAGAGCCGATGTGGTGATGCGAGCCCCGGGGGAGGTCTCCAGCATACGAGCCAGAGCTTCCAGAATCTGCTGCTTGCGAGAAATTTTTTGAGACATATCCATCTGTTATTTTTAAACACTATTTCCGGTAATAAGAGTGCCCACGCCGCGATCTGTCAGTAATTCCAACAAAACGGCATGAGGCACCCGACCGTCAATAATGTGGGCCGTTTTGACACCACACCTAACGGCACTGAGGGCGCATTGTATCTTGGGAAGCATGCCGCCATAAATAGTTCCGTCTGCAATAAGCTCTACAACTTGTTCTTCGTTGATCCCGGTTAGTAAGTTGTTTTTTTTATCCAGTAAGCCCTTTGTATTGGTGAGCAGCAACAGGTTTTCTGCCACCAGCTCCTCCGCAAGGCGACCGGCCACCAGATCGGCATTGATGTTGTAGGATGTTCCCTCATCGTCCACCCCAATTGGCGCCACAACCGGTATGAAGTCGGAGTCTTGCAGCATGGCGATGATGTCGGTATCGATGGCTTCGACTTCGCCCACCTGGCCAATATCAATGATTTCGTGGGCGGTGACCTCGGGAGTCATTTCTGTGACGGTGAGTCGTTTGGCACGAATAAATCCGCCATCTTTGCCCGTCACTCCCACAGCACGGCCGCCGTTATTGTTGATGAGTGTGACGATCTCTTTGTTTACCAAGCCACCGAGAACCATTTGTACGACATCCATAGTATTGGAGTCCGTCACTCGCATACCTTGTACAAAACGACTCTCGATGTTTAATCGCCGGAGCATTTCGCCAATTTGCGGTCCGCCGCCATGGACAACCACCGGATGGATGCCGACAGCTTTGAGTAGCACAATGCCCTGAGCGAAGCTGTTTTTCAGTTCGTGATTTTCCATGGCGTTACCGCCGTATTTAACCACGACGGTTTTGTTGGCATAGCGTTGTAGGTAGGGTAGCGCCTCGGTCAGAATTGTTGCGATCTCCTGAGAGGACAAAGCAGGTTTATCCATTACTCCTCCTGCGGGGCTGATCATTGCTTGAGTTGAGGGAAGTCACAGATCCGGTTGTACCGTCTTCTGTGCGAAGGTTTTGTGTTGTGGTGGAGTCCCGCCTTTGCGGGGTATCCGCTGTTTTTTGCAATGCTAATTTCCTAATGCGTCCCGGAATGCCCAAAGCCACCGTCGCCACGGGCGCTTGCTTCAAAGCTTTCAACCAGTTCCAGTTTCGCTTGCACCACGGGCACCAGAATCAGCTGTGCTATGCGTTCACCGGGCTGAACAGTAAAGGTGGTGTTGCCCCGGTTCCAGCAGGAGACCATCAGTTGCCCCTGATAGTCGGAGTCGATTAGCCCCACCAGATTACCCAGTACCACGCCGTGTTTATGACCGAGCCCAGAGCGTGGCAGAATCATCGCTGCCAATGCTGGGTCTTCAATGTGAATAGCCATGCCAGTGGGTAACAGTTCGGTTTGTCCGGGGTTGAGGGTCAGTGGTTCGTGTAGGCAGGCTCTAAGGTCAATGCCAGCAGAACCTTCCGTGGCATGCTGTGGCAATGGAAATTCAGTACCGAGGCGTGGGTCAAGAATACGGGTTTTTACTGTTCGCATGTTATTGCTTTGCTCTTTTTAGGTATCAGTTTTGGGTTCAGTTAAGCTTCGGTTTGGTTTTTCCACTGACCAAAGCGCCGGGCAACAATTTGCCACAATTTGCGGGCGATAACGGTTTTGGCGGCTTTGGGTAGCGGCTCTTCGAGCCCTTCGCCAATGACGGTTACTTCATTGCTGTCGCTGCTAAAGCCTATCTCGCCGTCCCCCACATCGTTGGCGACGATTAAGTCCATTTTTTTGCGGCGCAGTTTGTCGGCAGCATAGCCGAGTACATTGTGGGTCTCTGCCGCAAAACCCACCACAAAAGGGGGCGCATCAAGGCTTGTGACCGAGGCGATGATGTCTGGGTTACGAACTAATTTTATATCCAGCGTTTCGCTGCTATTTTCCGGGTCTTTTTTGATTTTTTCCATGGCCACTTCTGTCGGGCGATAGTCGCTGACCGCCGCACAGCCAATGAAAATATCTGTATCCTCAATGTGCTCGTGTACCGCTTGGTGCATGTCCCGGGCGCTGATTACATCTATTCGTGTGACCCGCTCTGGCGTCTCTAGGTTAACCGGCCCACTGATAACGGTGACTTTCGCCCCAGCTTCCACCGCAGCCCGGGCAAGAGCGTAACCCATCTTGCCAGAACTGTGATTGGAGATGTAACGCACCGGGTCAATCTCTTCACGGGTACCGCCTGAGGTAATCAGCACCTTCAGCCCGGATAACATGTCGCTGGAGAATAACGTAGCGGTGTGTTCTACGATCAGCTCAGGGTCCAGCATGCGCCCGGGGCCAACGTCGCCGCAGGCTTGGCTGCCGTCACCGGGGCCAAATAGTTTGATATTACGCTCTTGCAGTTCTTCACAGTTTTGTTGCGTAACGGTGTCGCGCCACATGCCCTGATTCATGGCCGGAGCCAGACAGATCGGTGCGCTGGTGGCCAGACAGAGGGTGGTGAGCAGATCATCCGCCTGACCTGAAGCCAAGCGTGCAATAAAATCCGCCGTTGCCGGTGCAACCAGTACCGCATCCGCCCAGCGAGCCAACTCGATATGCCCCATGGCAGCTTCTGCTTTGGTGTCCAGTAAATCCAGATGCACTGGGTTGTGAGACAGCGCTTGTAAGGTCAGAGGGGTAATAAACTCACAGGCGGCGCTGGTCATCACCACGCGAACCTCGGCGCCGAGTTTGGTCAGCAGTCGAATCAGCTCTGCACTTTTGTAGGCGGCAATGCCACCGGTAACACCGAGGACAATGCGTTTATTGCTCAGCTGTATCATAGGTTGTAAATTCCTCAGGGAATTAATTGGGTAATTTTTTGTCTGAGTAGTCATGAAGAGTAGTTATGGACTACTCACGAAAATTTGCCCCATCATAACAGTGAATAGCCAGCTGGTGGGAGCACAACACCGGAGTATCCACTTTGCTTCCCAGAGAAAAGATTCAGGCCCTTGGGCCTGCGGCACTGACTGAATCGGAGTTGTTGGCGCTGTTGTTGCGCACGGGTTGTCAGGGCATGAATGTTATAGAGCTGGCGGATCATCTGCTCCAGCGCTTCAACGGTCTGGAAAAACTACTCAATACCGAACACCAGCAGTTGCTAACGGTGAAAGGACTCGGGCCGGCAAAAGCGACGCAGTTCAGCGCAATCCTCGAACTGTGCCGACGGGTATTAAGCAACAAGATAAATCACGCCAATGTGATGACCAGCCCGGAAACGACCCGGAAGTATTTGCAGGTAAACTTTCAGGGGTTGCAGCGGGAAGCGTTTGCCTGCCTGTTTCTTGATACACGACACCGGGTTATTGCCCTTGAAACCCTGTTCCAAGGCACCTTAAACGCCGCCACCGTACACCCCCGGGAGGTAGTAAAACGGGCGCTGACTCTCAATGCTGCCTCACTCATCCTGTGCCACAACCACCCATCCGGTGATCCACAACCGAGCCAGGCGGATATCCGCCTGACCCGCACCCTGAAAGAGGCACTGCAGCTGGTAGATATTCAAGTACTTGACCACATGATTGTGGGGCAAGGGGAGATACTCTCTATGGCTGAGCATGGGCTGGTTTAGAGTCTCACTCTTCATCCTCAATACAGTCGTCTTCAGGCTGTGGGGCAAGAAACCACTCATCCAGCTTCGTGGCCAGCTGATCAACGCCAGTGCGCTTCAAGGCAGAAAATAACTGCACACTCACCTGCGGAAAACGCTCAAGCTCCTTACTCAGTTTGTTCAGCACTTGCCGGGCAGCGCCTTGTTTGAGTTTGTCGGCCTTGGTGAGCAGTATGTGCAGGGGTAAATTGGCGCTTACACTCCAGTTCAGCATCATCTGGTCGAACTCTTTCATAGGATGACGTACATCCACCAGCAGAACCAACCCTGCCAGCGCTTCACGGCGCTCAAGGTAGTCTGTCATGTGGTGCTGCCACTCTTTTTTCATGGCTTCGGGTACTTTGGCGTAACCGTAGCCCGGCAGATCCACCAAAAAAGCGCCCGACTGGATTTCAAAGAAATTAATGAGCTGGGTTCGCCCCGGGGTTTTACTGGTTCGTGCCAGTTTGGCAGAGCCGGTCAGGGTGTTCAGGGCACTGGACTTGCCGGCATTTGAGCGCCCGGCAAAGGCCACTTCCCGACCTTCATTTTCCGGGCACTGACTGAGCTTCGCCGCACTTTTAAAGAAAGTGGCTTGGCGATAATTTAATGAAGGTCTGGTATGGTCTTTCATTTATTCCGATGGCTCTGGCTGGTTAGCGGTGGAGTAGTTTATACTATCGTCGTTCGAGGCACATGCCGTCATGTCACCTGTAGCTGCAAAACGCGAATCGTTGCAATTTATATAACGCTGTCAGGTCCGACGAATAATAACAGCCATTTGAGGCAAACGCCGTAACTGGGTCAGGTAATGAAAAAAGTCATTCTCACTCTGATGATTTCTTTGGGGGTAACAGGCGGAGCCTTTGCCAAAGGGGATGCCGCAGCAGGAAAGAGCAAGTCGGCAAACTGTGCTGCCTGTCATGGTGCGACTGGTGTAAGCGCTACAGCGGCTTGGCCCAATTTGGCCGGCCAGGGCGAGCGCTATCTGGTTGATCAGATCACCGCAATCAAAGCAGGTGAGCGAGCCGTGCCAACTATGATGCCCTTTGTCGGCAATCTGAGCGAGCAGGACATCGCCGACTTAGCTGCATTTTATGCCAGTCAACCGGCGGCTCAAGGCGCTGCTGATCCTAAATATCTCTCCCTTGGTGAAGCGCTTTATCGGGGTGGTAATGCCAAAAAAGGCATTCCTGCCTGCTCTAGCTGCCATAACCCCCATGGCGAAGGCAACTTTCTTGCCGGATTCCCCGCATTGGCCGGACAAAAAACCGATTACACCGCCAAACAGCTGCGTGATTATCGCGAGGGCGTTCGGGTAAATGGCAGCTATGCGAAGATCATGCAAACCATCGCAGAAAAAATGAGCAACAAAGAAGTGGACGCCGTTTCCAGCTACATCAGCGGGCTTCGTTAATTACGCATTACAATTGCCCGTAAAACGCCTCACTGTGCACAACAACTTTTTGCGAAGAACGAAACACTTCGCAAAAAGTTCAGCTCTTAAATACTCCCTTTTGAATTTTTGCAAACAGATTATAACGATGAAAAAAAGGAACACCTGATGACCACAAAAATCAAAGGCATAATTGGCATAATTTTTCTTTTCGGTGTGAGCCTTGCGACCGCGAATTCTCTGACAAACAAAGAACCAGCAGCTGCAGTCACCGAAAATGCAGTTCATGAACACTCAACGAGTCATAAGTCAACCACGGTTGCATCCTCCCACCAACCGCTAATACCGCAGTTATTCCAGCCCGGACAGGATTACCGAGTCCTACCCCAGCCAGTAAAAACAGACGCCAATGCCGAAAAAATCGAAGTGGCTTCGGTATTTTGGTACGGCTGCCCACACTGTTATGCGCTGGAGCCACACATCGAACAATGGCAACACACGTTGTCGGCGGACGTTGAGTTCATTCGCAGGCCAGGATTCTTTGGCCCCAACCTGTGGCAAACCCATGCCCAGCTTTACTACACAATTCGCAGCATGGGGCTGGAGGAGAAAGTACACGCTGGCATTTTCAATGAAATTCAAAACCGCCGCAACAAACTGCACAACAGCGAAGTCATCGCTGAGTTTTTAAACCGGGAGTTTGGCATTGAGCCAGAGGCGTTTAATCAGGCGTTCACATCGTTTAGCGTTAACAACCAGCTGCAGCAGGCTTTTTCAAAATTAAAAGGCTATCAATTGTCCGGTGTGCCGGCCATTATTATTGATGGACGCTACGTCATTGAACCGGGATTGGCTGGCTCTTTGGGTAACATGCCGGTGATTGCCGATTTTCTGATACGCAAGGTCAGGCAAGAGCGTGAAGAAAGCGTAAAATCTTCCTGACCATAAGGTTGTGCGAGAATAGCGCCCGTTCAGGTAATCCCGTGGTTCCCGCAGGTTGTTCGGGTGGCGCATTCATTCCCAGATAGCCTTCTGGTGGCGAAAAAAAGTCAGCCTTTGCCGGGCTGGCCTGCCGGTTTTACCCATTCATCTCAGTCGGTAAACACTATGCCTATTCGAACACTTGCAGGCGTTCTCTCGCGGCGCTTTCATTCTGCGCACAGCCGTTTTCGCTCAGGGCTTGTTAACAACGTCAAAGACAGCGCAACACCTGACCAACTCAATAAACAAACCCTCAAACTGCTCAGTTTCAATATTCAGGTTGGCATTAACACTCAGCAGTATCGCCATTACCTGACCAAAAGCTGGCAGCACATCCTACCCCACGGCAAACGTCTTGGGACGCTGGATCGGATCGCCAGAGTGATTCCCGACTTCGATGTAGTTGCCCTGCAAGAAGCGGATGGTGGCAGCATACGCAGTGGTTTTATTAATCAAACGGAATACCTCGCCCTGAAAGGCCACTTTCCCTACTGGTATCATCAAATAAACCGCAACCTCGGCAAGCTGGCGCAGCACAGTAACGGGTTACTCAGCCGCTTTGAGCCTTTTGCGCTGGAAGATCATAAGTTACCGGGGCTTATTCCGGGCAGGGGCGCCATTGTGGCCCGGTTTGGCAACCCGAAAGAACCGCTGGTGATTGTGATGTTGCATCTGGCCTTAAGCAAACGCACCCGGGACATCCAGCTTTCGTACATTCGTGATATTGTTCAGCAGCATCAGCACGTTGTGCTCATGGGGGACATGAACACCCACGCCAACCAGCTACTCAACGACTCACCATTGAAAGACACGGCTCTCCATGCTGCCCACTGGGGTGAGAACACTTTTCCTAGCTGGAAACCCAAGCGCTCCCTTGATCACATTCTTATCAGCCCATCTTTGATTATTAACCGTTTTGATGTGCTGAACATTCCCATCACCGACCACTTGCCGGTTGCCGTTGAAGTGCAGCTGCCAGACGCGGTTGTTTCTTTGGATTAACCGGTAATGACAAAGTTCATCACCACGACTTAAAACCGATATAATCCGACAATTATTTTATTAGGAGTTACCATCGTGAGCCTCATCAGGCTTGGCGTTTTCGGCTCAGCGTTTGACCCTCCCACCCTTGGGCATCTTGATGTGTTGCAACAAGCCGCTGCCAGTCACGACCGCATATTACTGGTTCCAAGCGCTTGGCATGCGTTCGCTAAAAAACCTCAGCCTTTTAACCTGCGACTTAACATGCTGCACTGTTTTATAGACGACGCTGCTGATCTGCTCTGCCCGTTGGAAATATGCGACCTTGAAGCAACGCTGTTAAAACAAAACCCCAACCAGCCCGTCTATACCTACGATTTAATGGCTGCGTTAGAAGCGCAATACGCCAATCAGGCCAGCCTTTGTTTTATCCGCGGGCCAGATAACGCCCGGCCAGAAACCTGGAGTCGCTTTTACAAAGCGCAAGAAATTGAGGCACGCTGGCCAATTTTTACCGCCGCACAGCGGGTTGATGCGCGCAGCAGTACCGTTCGAAAGATTCTTGAATCTTTGCAACCAGCCGATGACTATTTGCAGCCAGACTTGAACATGCTGTCACCGTCAGTAAAGGCTTTTATTTTGCGTCACAACTTATACAAGCCAGGAAAACCATGAAGCTTTCAGGTCTTGATGCTACCGATGTCCAAATTCAGAAAGAGACAACAGCCTATTCAGGCTTTTTGAAGCTCTTTAAATACACCCTTATTCACCGTCTGTTTCAAGGCGGCTTCAGTCGTCCGTTAATCCGTGAAGCGACAGTCCGCCTGCCATCGGTCGGGGTTGTTCTTTTTGACCCTATCAAGGATCAGGTGGTTTTGGTGGAGCAGTTTCGCCTTGGCCCTTACCTGAGCAACGATGACCCATGGCTGTTGGAAATCGTTGCCGGTATCAGCGAGCCTGATGAAACACTTGAAGACGTTGCCTTAAGGGAGGTATTTGAAGAAACCGGCTATACCGTCAACACACTGCTTCCGGTATCCGACTTTTACGTCAGCCCCGGCGCCAGTAATGAAAAGCTCAAGCTGTTTTGTGGCTTGGTCAACATTGATCAGGCTGGTGGCTTTTTTGGTGTTGCCGATGAAGATGAAGATATTCGCGTCCATATCCTGCCCTTTGGGGAGGCTTATGAAATGGTGGAAGATGGTCGTATAGCCAACGCGCCGGCGGTCGTTGCTCTGCAATGGCTCAAATTGCATCATCACGAGTTAGGTAAATATGAAAAATAACAAAATCTCCTGGTTCAGATCGCAGTTCAAATTTGCGTTCATCGGCTGCCTGAGTCTTTTTGGGCTGACTGGCTGTCAGAGCCTCAACGAAACATTTGATGAACATTTCACCAGCCAGCTTAGTAGCCAACAACAGACTCTGGAAAGTACCGGCTGGGCCGTACTGCCCTTTGTCAGTCATGTGGAGGTACCACAGGAGGCCTCTACTCAGCTCGAACGCATATTGCTGGTACAACTCCCCGATGCTGGCATCACCAATCTCTCTGCCTACCAGAAACCACAAACGCGCAACCCGATTCCACCCTACGTAGCCGAAACCTATGAACTTGAACGAGCCAGACTCTGGGCGATGACCAAACAGGTGCGCTACACCCTCTCAGGAGAAATTCTCGAATGGCAGTACGATGATGAAAACCGCTTCTCCACCCAGTTAAATTTGAAAGTGATGGACATTGCCACGGGCGAAGAGCTCTGGAGCCTTGAAGGACTCGGTGAAGGCCAACCGGGTGAAGAATCCTACATCGTCAGCCGAAAAGTCATCATGGACCTTTTAGCAGCGTTACCTATTGACCAACCATAACCGCAACAAAGCAAAAAAAGAGAACCGAATATGCTCTATGTACTCAAGGATGAACAAGGTGAAGTCTGTGCCGTATCCGATAAACAGCTCTCAAAGGATTGGGAGTCAGTGGACTTTGAAGACAACAGCCTACAGCGATTTTTGGAAAAAAACCCGACTGCCAGTCATGGGGTGATGGAGTCTTCAGACGCTGACTTCATCCGTGTGCTTGAAGACGTCATCGACCTGCTGATTGATAAACAGATTATCCAATTTACCGAACTGCCCGATGCGGTACAGAAAAAACTCCTGAACCGCCGCCGATACCGTGAAAGCCTGCGCTGCGAGTCGGATACCACACAACTGCTGGAAAATGATGATGATATTTTCTAGTTGAGCCATGCGCTCATAGCCATACACGAACACAAAGACGGGCTTAAATTTTAAGAGTATTACCGCTTGGCAAAAAAATACCGACCCATGTGGTCGGTATTTTTTTACAGCCTGCGGGCGCTCAGATCGCCTCGTTATTCACCGTCACCTGAACATCAATATTGCCACGCACAGCGTTGGAGTAAGGGCAAATCTGATGAGCGGTACGCACCAGTTCCAGAGCCTGATGTTGCGGTAGATCCAGTGTTGCCGCTAAGCCTACAGTCAGCGCAAAACCACCGCCATCTCTCGGGCCGATTCCAACGTTTGCGGTAACAGGGGCCTCGGTAAGCTTCACATTTGCCTCGTTTGCAACGTGCAGAATCGCATTAGAAAAACAGGCGGAATAACCCGCTGCAAAAAGCTGCTCCGGATTGGTAGCAGAGCCACTGCCGCCCATCTCTTTTGGGTATGAAAGCTCCAAATCCAAAAGATTATCATCCGTTTTAACGTACCCGTTACGGCCAGCAAGAGCGGTAGCCTGAGTTTTGTAAATGGTAGTCATGTTCTTAATCTCCAGTTTATGTTGTGTGCGATCTAATCGCTTACAATCTTAGATCAAAATAAAGATAGAATACAAGTATATTGTGTGCAACTTATTTTTTTCGGGAGTGATGTATGTCTGACTCTAAACGAAACCCTCAGCTGCCTGCTCATAAGAGCCTGCTGCTTGATAATCAGGTTTGTTTTCTCCTGTACGGGGCCTCAAATACGGTGATTCGTCACTATCGCCCGCTATTGGAAAAATTGGATCTTACTTACCCGCAATATTTGGTGATGATGGTACTGTGGGAAACCGATGGTGTAAGCGTCAAGGATATCGGCATCAGGTTGCACCTTAATTCTGGCACATTAACACCATTATTGAAGCGTCTGGCGGCAAAAGGTTTTCTGGAAAGAAGGCGCAGCGAACAAGACGAGCGTGTTCGTGTATTAAAACTTACCGATACCGGTGCAGCGTTGAAGGCGCAGGCGCTCACCGTTCCATCTGAGATGAAATGCAAGCTACAACTTGATCTTGATGAGCTAATCATGCTTAGAAAGCTCTGCGAAAAGGTTGTGGCTACTCTTGACGGTTAGGGGGGTATCCGAAAACAAGAATTCTATGCAGTTTGTATTGGAAAACAGTATCCACGGGCTTGTACGATCAAGCTCATCCGCATACCATGCGTTTGTCGTTTTGATTATAAAAAAAACAAAGTCGGGTACTCCCATGAAACTTCGAAACCTATTAACCCTATTGGGTCTCACCACCGCACTGTTTGGTTGCGGGCAAGCTGAACAAGCCGGGCAAACCACGGCAAATACACAAAAACCCATTGAATGGAAACTGGTCACTTCCTGGCCAAAAAATTTCCCGGGGCTCGGACTGGCGCCAGAGCGCTTTGCCGAATCAGTGAACCAAATGAGCAATGGCCGCCTGCGGGTGAAAGTATACGGCGGTGGTGAGCTGGTTCCGCCTCTGGAGGTGTTTGATGCCGTTTCCAGCGGCACCGCCGAGATGGGACACAGCGGCGCCTACTACTGGAAAGGCAAAGACCCGGCCACTCAGTTCTTCACTGCCGTTCCCTTTGGCTTGAATGCCCAGGAGATCAGCAGTTGGATTCACTACGGCGGCGGCCAGGCACTGTGGGATGAGGTTTACCAACCTTTCAACCTCAAGCCACTGGCCGGTGGTAACAGTGGTGTACAAATGGCTGGTTGGTTCAACAAAGAAATCAACGCTCCGGGTGACCTGAAAGGCCTGAAGATGCGAATTCCGGGGATGGGCGGTGAAGTGCTCAAACGCCTTGGCGGAGTGCCGGTAAACATTCCCGGCGGGGAGCTGTTTACCGCCCTAAAAACCGGTGCTATTGATGCAACAGAGTGGGTTGGCCCTTACAATGATCTCGCTTTTGGCTTTCATAAAGCCGCCTCTTACTACTATTACCCCGGCTGGCATGAGCCGGGCAGCATGATGGAGTTCACCATTAATCTCGATGCCTGGAATAAACTGCCCCCCGATCTGCAGGCCATGGTGAAAACCGCCGCCCGCGCTGCCAATCAAGATATGATTGATGAGTACACCGCCCGCAATAACGCAGCGTTACAACAGCTAATCAATGAGCATGGTGTGCAGGTGAAGCGTCTCCCCGATGATGTGTTGGCTGAATTAAAAAAGGTAGCCGATGAGATCACTCTGGAAGTGGCTGCTAGCAGCGAGGTAGCTGGCCGTGTTTATGAGTCGTTTAATCAGTTCCGGGAGCAGTCCAAAGCGTATCATGAGATTTCAGAAGTTGCTTTTTATCAAGCGCGTTCACTGGAATAAGTCATGAGATGTTGTCTGAAAATAGGCTGCTCTGCAAAGCAGGCGACAAATTGAGCCTGCAACGAGCGCTATTTTCGGACACTCGCAGGTTTTAGGAAACCTGAGACTGAGGATCTATGATTATTTGTAAAGCTGTTATTAAATAACTGCTATTTTGCTTGCAATGGCTAGAATGAAAAAATATTTTATCCAAAGACAAATAGCAGTTATGAATGTATTAGGAAATTCTTGCGGTATACCATCCGGCCAAATCCCAACGAACCATACAGATAACCCTTCGGCGCAAAAAAAACAGTCGTACTCAAAGATAGGTGTAGCAGAATACGATAATAAACGACTCCCAGAAAATATTACATTGCGCCAAAGAGATGTTGCACCAACCAAATATAAAGGGGGAAGACCAAGAAGCACTCGGGGTTTAAAGGCTCAACGCATCGAGAAATTGCAACAACTCGCTCAAAATCTCGATGAAAAAAAAATCAAACGTTGCGATGTATACAGCTTACTCGACGACATATTCAATACTTGCCTTCTACCCTCTGCAGATAGCGAGGGTATTCCACCTGAGTTTATAACCGCTATCAATAGAAGAAAGTTGGCGTTTGCCTTAATAGGCTTTATTGCTGGTAAAGAAAAAGGCTTGTTTAGAGAGGCAAGTCAGAAAAATTTATTAGATACACAGTGGGGCATTTTTAATACGAGTATTCTTCAAGAAAAGACATTAATGGAGCCGCACTTACTTTGTGGGCTGCTCAAAAAGAGCATTAAAGAAAAAACTGTTATTTCTCAGCATGATATAGAAAAATTGAATAAAGAAATTAGTTGTTTATCTGAGAAAAAACCAATTCATGATATCGCTTTGTCAGCTGAAGAATCCAAGACATTAAAAACACAATTCTTTAATGCGTATAACAACATGTCCCCCGATGAAAAAGACAATTTAAAGGTGTACTGGCAAGTAATGAAATGCGCTTTTGATATTGCGCCAACAGACCCAAGGGTTGCCAATACAGAGCAGCGCCTGACAAAAGAAGGCTTGGCCAAATTATTTGCACCCAACCTCTGTGAAGGTCTTTCATCAGGACAACCAAATAAAATCATTGCAAAAACACTGAAGCATGTGAACTCTATCATAAGATTAACCTATGTACTTTTGGCAGAGGAAAACTTGTTTGAGCCGCCAGTCTAAACATTGGCGGCAGCGTCCCTATGGTGTAGCTTGCAGGATTTACTGTTGTTGGTAAGCAAACCATGCACATTTTGCACACCTCTGACTGGCACCTGGGCCAGCACTTTATGGGTAAAAGCCGTGAGGCTGAGCATCAGGCTTTTCTTGATTGGCTGATTCAGTGTGTCAACGAACATCAGGTGGACGCACTGATTATTGCCGGAGACATTTTTGACATCGCAACGCCTCCAAGTTATGCCAGAAGACTCTATAACCGCTTCATTGTTGACCTGCAAAACACCTGTTGCCAACAGCTGGTAGTGATTGGCGGCAACCATGACTCAGTGGCAACACTGCAGGAGTCCAAAGAGCTTCTGGCTTGTCTGAATACCTTTGTGGTGGGTGGAGTCGCTCAAACTCCACAAGAGCAGGTTCAGGTGCTGAAAAACTCTGCGGGTCAGCCTGGCGCCGTTATCTGCGCCATACCGTTTATTCGCCCCCGTGATGTTTTAGAGAGCCGCGCCGGCGAGAGTGGTGAGCACAAGCAACAAGCACTGCAACAGGCAATCGCTGACCACTATCAGTCCATTTACACGGTTGCCGAAAAAGTTGCCGATGGTCAATTACCCATCATTGCTACCGGGCATTTAACGACAGTCGGCGGGCAACTAACGGAGTCGGTCAGAGAAATTTACATCGGTACTTTAACCGCCTTTCCCGCTGCGGCATTTCCACCAGCTGACTACATCGCCCTTGGGCATTTGCACCGCCCGCAGCGGGTGTCTAACCATGAGCACATTCGATATTCCGGCTCACCCATCCCTTTAAGCTTTGATGAAGCAGGCTCTGATAAAGAGGTCACACTGGTAGAGTTTAAAGACAACCGGCTGCACAAAATTAACTCTTTACCGGTGCCATCTTTTCGCAAACTCTTGAGTATCAGTGCCACTCTGGACGACATTGAGCGGCAGCTTGAGCAAGTTATCGCCCAGACAGAATCATTCGACCTCAACCCCTGGGTAGAAATAAAAATAACCTCTGACGTCTATTACAACGACCTACAAAATCGTGTCGAAAAACTGGTGCAAGATAAACCAGCACTTAACAAGTGCGAACTGTTTGTAAAAAGAGTCCGAAAAAAATCAACAGCCTCATTAGCGCTGACCAAAAACGACACTCTGGCAGAATTGCGGGTTGAAGATGTTTTTCTCAAGCGCCTGCAACAAGAACAGCTCGGCGACGAAAAAAACCATCAGCTCACCAGCGCCTTTCAGGAAATACTCAACTCAATACACGAACAATCACCGGCAAATCAAAAGGGAGATGCCCAATGAGAATTCTCAGCCTACGCCTGAAGAACCTGAACTCCCTGAAGAATGAATGGAAAATAGACTTCCAGCGTGAACCGTTCAGCAATAACGGCCTGTTTGCCATTACTGGCCCAACCGGTGCTGGCAAAACCACCATTCTTGATGCCATTTGCCTTGCCCTCTACCACAAGACTCCTCGCTTGAGCACCATCTCAACGGCCGATAACGAGTTAATGACCCGGCACACAGCAGAGTCGCTGGCCGAGGTAGAGTTTGAGGTTAAAGGCAAGGCGTACCGTGCTTTTTGGTCACAACGCCGGGCTCGCGGCAAGGTGGACGGCAAGTTGCAGCCGCCTGACGTGGAATTGGCGCAGGCCGACGGCACGATCATTACCACCCGCATTAATGACAAGTTGAAAAAAGTCAGTGAGCTGACCGGTCTGGACTTTGGTCGTTTCACTAAATCCATGATGCTAGCTCAAGGTGGTTTTGCCGCATTTTTGGAAGCAAGCGCCAATGAGCGGGCGGAGCTGCTTGAAGAGCTTACCGGCACAGATATTTACGGCGAATTATCTCGCCGGGTCTTCGAGCGAATGCGTACTGAAGAACAGAGCCTGAACTTATTAAAAGCAAAAGCCGAGGGCGTCTCCTTGCTGGAAGATGAGCAAGAGAATGAACTGCAACAAGAAGCAAACCAGCTTGCCACGCAGCTGCAACAAAGCAATGGGCAACGGCACAGTCTTGAAGCTCAAAAACGCTGGCTAGAACAACTGGCCAGCAAGGAACAGATGTTGACGCAGGCGCAGCAGTCACTCCATGCGGCAGAACAGCAGCAACAAGCAAACCGCGAGCAGCTTAATCGCCTGACCCGCAGCCTGCCAGCAATTGACCTGCTCGAACACTGGAAAAAGCTGTGTGATTTACGACAGAGTTACCAGCAACTAAGTACCACATTAAAAGCGCACCAGCTGGAAAAACAGACAACAGAAAAACAAAATGAAACCGCTCGGGAGCAGCATCAACAACAGAGTCAAGCCCTGAAGAACGCGCAACAGGCCTACCACAACGCGGAGCCTCTATTTGCACAAGTCATCACTCTGGACGCTGAAATAAAACAGCTGACCAACGAACGGCAAAGCACAAGCAGCAGACTGAAAACAGCACAGCAAGAGCAGGCACAAATTGAGCAGCGCATAAACGATAACACTCAGCACCAGCAACAACTGAGCGACCAGCTCAAAGTGACTAATCAATATATTGAGCAAAACGCGCACCATCAACAACTGGGGGAGTGTCTGCAGTTGCTACAATCGCAGTTTGAGCAGCGGGAGTCCGCCAGTCAGGAGCAGCAACAGCGACTTTTGGCGGTGCAAAAAACCGAGCATCGCCTTAACAGCCTCAATGAACAGCAGCAGACAGTAGACGACAAAACTCAGGCTTTGAAGAAAGAGCTGGAACAACACAACGCCCGTCAACAAGTGCTGTTGGAAAAAAAACAAACGATACTTGCTGGTCAGCAAGAGTCACAGCTGCACAGCGATCAGCAGCGTTGGAGTGAGCAGTACCCCACCTATCTGCAATTGAACAGCCTCAATGAACAGTTTGTAAGCGACAGCTCTGAATTGATCAAAGAGCAGAAACAACACACCGGTTTGCAACAAGCCATTGAAAAACACACAACAGACCTTAACAAGCTGCGAGTCCAATTCCGGGAGGCTAAACAACAGTGCCATGATTTGGAGCAACTGCTGGCTCAGGAGCAACAGATCACCAAACTGGCCGATTATCGCAACAAACTGCAGGCCGGTGAGGCTTGTCCGTTGTGTGGTGCTACGGAGCATCCGGCTATTGAGCATTACCAGCAGTTAAATGTGTCCGCAACCGAACAGCGACTAAAAGCCAAAAAACGTGCCATGGAGCAGCTGCAAAGTCAGGGAGAAGACCAAAATAAACAGACAGCGCGGCTACAGGCACAGCTGGAGGAGACAGCAAAAAACCAGCAAAAATTAGAACACCGGCTCGCCCGTACCACCGCTAGCTGGTCTACCAACTGCGAAGCGCTGGGGCTATCTATCTCTATTACCAGCACGCAGGAATTCAATAATCAGTTCAGCCGCTTTAACGCAAGCGGAACCGCCAGAAAACACCAGCTGGAGCAGCTTGAGCAGGTAAATCAGCAACTGCAGGCGGGGCAGGAGCAGTTGAACCGGCTCAATACCAGCCTGACTGAGCTAACCCACGGTCTCCAGCTGATCCAGCGCCAATTGAGCGAGCAGGCGCAACAACTCAACGAAAAACAGCAACAACTTGAGCAGCAAAACCACACCTGCAACATCCTTGAGGAGAACATTACCAGAGTAATCCAGCAACAACTGCAGCAGCAAACGCCACCCATTGCTGAGCAGCAAGCCTGGCTTAGCGAGCAGAAAGGCCACTGGCAGCAGTGGCAAAAAATGATCACAGAGCAAAAAACGCTGCACAATCAGGCAGACGAGCTCACCCGCCAGCTGCGCCATAAAGCCGAAGAAAAACAGAAGGCCGACGCCACTGTGCAGTCCATCGTTGCGGAGCTAGAGCGCTGCACTACAAAGCTTGAGCAACAGCAAAGCGCCCGCTCTAAACTGTTTGGCAACAAAGTGGTTTCGCAAGAACAGCAGCGGTTAAAAGGTCGGATAGCGGCCGATCAGACCCGTTTTCAGTCAAGGGAAGAGCAACTCAAACAGATTGAGCAGAAGCTGAGTAATCTCAACGGAGCCATCAGTCAGCAAGCCAGCAACCAAGAGCAGTGCCAGCAAAAAATGCAGCAAGCCAGCGAAAACTGGCAAAAATTACTGCATGAAAGCCCCTTTCCAGACGATAAAAACTTTCAGGAGGCGTTGCTGAGCAAGGAAGAACGCACGGCTCTGGAGCAGCTCAAACAGCAGTTGGAGCAGCAATTACACGAAGCCAGAGGCAAACATGCTGCCGCACACGCTAACCTTAATACGCACATTTCTGATCAAGCGACTAAACTGTCCTTGGATGAAGTTTCTGCCAGTCTGGTTTCTCTGGAAAATGAGATCCGCAGCATCAACCAAAGGCAGGGCGAGATTGCCCAGTCTTTAAAAGATAATGCAGCCAAGCGTGAAGGTCAGGACGCCCTGTTTCAAGCGATGAAAAAACAGGAGCATGAGTGTCAGATATGGGGGCAACTGAGCGCCTTGATCGGCTCTAGCAAAGGGGACAAATTCCGTAAATTTGCCCAGAGCCTGACGCTCGATCACCTGATTCAACTGGCAAACCGGCAATTGGAGCAGCTACACGCCCGCTATCTTTTGAACCGCAAAGGCAACGATGAACTGAGCCTCGAAGTTCTGGATACCTGGCAAGGCGATACGGCAAGGGATATCAAAACCTTGTCTGGCGGTGAGAGTTTTCTGGTTAGTCTGGCTCTGGCGTTGGGGCTGTCTGATCTGGTGAGCCACAAAACCCGCATCGACTCACTCTTCCTTGATGAGGGATTTGGCACCCTCGATCAGGAAACACTGGAGACAGCGCTCTGTGCACTCGATAACCTCAACGCCAGCGGTAAAATGGTGGGTGTCATCTCCCACATTGAACCTCTCAAAGAACGAATTCCAATACGCATAGAAGTTAAAAAGGAAGCAGGTCTGGGTTATAGCAAGCTTGATAACCAATTTGCCTGTATCTGACATCGATCACATACAGAGGGTATATGAATCAACTAATTATGGTTGGCGCACTGGAGTCGTTCCTGATCGCCATTTTTGTCCTGTTCCTTGGTCACTTTATCAACAGCAAAGTAACCATTTTGACCAAATTCAATATTCCCGAGCCCATTGTCGGCGGCCTGCTGATCTCTGCGGCCATAGCCTTTCTGCACTTTAATGGGGTAGATATTGAATTTAGCCTGCCCCTGCAGGACACCTTCATGTTGATGTTCTTTGCCACGGTAGGGCTGGCGGCGAGCTACACCCAGCTGGTCAAAGGTGGAGCCAAGGTGTTTATTTTTCTGGGTGTAGCCTCGGTGTTTATTGTCTTGCAAAACATCCTCGGCGTCTCACTGGCGACTCTCCTTGGGCTGGAACCGCTAATGGGGCTGATTGCCGGATCCATCACCCTCTCTGGCGGTCATGGTACCGGGGCGGCCTGGTCGCAGACCTTTGAAAATGTCTATGGCATGCACAACGTGTTGGAAGTTGCCATGGCTTCTGCCACCTTTGGCTTGGTGATGGGGGGCATCATCGGCAGTCCGGTAGCGCAAAGACTGATTACTAAAAATCGCCTTAAATCCCGGTATGGCAACTCCAATCATATCCATGATGAGTTCCCTGAGGTTTTAACCTACAGCGAGAATGAGCAAGACAAAGGTACCTCAAAGGAGGTAATTGAGTCCCTGTTTTTGATTCTGATCTGTGTCACCGGCGCCAAACACGTTGAACCCTGGGTGAGCAGCTTTGGCATCAAATGGCTGATGATTCCCGACTTCGTGTACGCCTTGTTCATCGGCGTTATTCTCACCAACATCCTTGAAGTCACCGGTGCAAAAAAGCTGCATACCGAAACGGTAGACCTTCTAGGTACAGTGTCGCTAGCGCTCTTTCTGGCCATGGCGTTAATGAGCCTGAAGCTTTGGAACATTCTGGATTTGGCCCTGCCCTTTCTGGTTATCCTACTGCTTCAGTCCACCATGCTGGCAGTGTTTACTTACTTAATCACCTTTAGGGTCATGGGGCGGGATTACGATGCCGCCGTGATCGCCAGCGGCCACTGCGGTTTTGGCCTTGGCGCAACGCCAACAGCAGTGATGAATATGGGGTCAGTAGTGAATCGCTTCGGGCCATCACCACAAGGGTTTATGGTCGTACCCATTGTGGGCGCATTTTTCATTGATATTGTTAACCTGATTATTTTGCAAACCGCTCTTTCGATTATCGGTTAACTGCATGGCGGCTGTGCCGCCTGCTTTGTTTGCCTCTGCCGTGCTGCCTCAATCATTGAGAGAGCTCTGAGCATTGGACAGATTATCAAACTGGTGTTTTTTTCAGGCCTTTTCTTTTATTTACTGCACCATGGCTATGGCTCACGTTTTATTTAGTAGCTGCCGGCCAGACCTTTCAACCCCCAGTTCTTCTTCTGTCTGCTGAGCCAGATAGAGATCACGATAGTGCCCGCCCTCTTGCAGCAGGGTTTCATGGGTACCGCGTTGTACTATTTTGCCTTTATCCATTACCAGAATCTGATCCGCATCCATAATGGTGGACAAACGGTGCGCTACGGCAATGGTAGTACGGTTTTTGCGCAGCGTAATCAGTGCTTCTTTAATTTGTTGTTCGGTTTCTCCGTCGATATTGGCGGTGGCTTCATCCAGTAACAGAATCTTTGGATTTTGCGCAATGGTTCTTGCAAACGACAACAGTTGCCTTTCTCCGATTGACAGCGCTTTGCCACCCGGGCCAGGCTGGTGAGCATAACCTTCCCTCAGCTTATGGATAAATGGTTCGGCGTGAACTTTTTGTGCTGCGGCATACATCGTCTGATCACTGACCTGATTCAGGCTAATGTTCTCCGCCATAGTGCCACTGAAAATATAAGGCTCCTGAAATACGAGCCCTAACCCTTGGCGCACAGTGTGTTCTGTAAGGCTGGAAAGCGGCTGTTGATCAACAAGAATTTGCCCTTTTTGATGCTGATAAAAGCGCATAAGAAGATTGATAACCGAACTTTTGCCGCTGCCACTATGACCCACAATCGCTACAAATTGCCCGGGTTCCACCGAAAAGCTCACATCGTCCAACGCCTTGTTTTTAGAATCATACGACAACGACACATTTTTGAATTCAACAGCACCATGTTGAATGTTGCCATCATTATCGGCCTTATTATGGGGTTCGGTTGGTTCATTCAAGACCTGAAAAAGTCGCTCTGAGGCCACCAGAGACTGCTGCAAACTGCTCATCTGCATGGTGATCTGCCGAAATGGCTCAAAAAAACGGCCAAGGTAATTGATAAAAGCGTAGAGCGTACCCACTTCAAGCAAAGAAAAACCCGCCTGATAGCCAAACCATCCCACGACTACCGCAAGAGCGACACCATTAAGCAGGTGGGTAAATGGCATGAGCAATAAGCTATCGATGTTGATGTTTTGTCGTTTGAGTCGGGCCCACTGCTCATTGTCGTTATTAAATTGCTGCTGAAGGTGTGCTTCTTGCCCGGTGGCCTGAATAATCCGCATGCCGTTCAGGGATTCATTAATGCGGGTGTTGATATTAGCTAGTTGACCTCGCACGCCATGAATGACCGGATGACTGACTCTGTGATAGATATGAATCGCCAGCAATATGATGGGGATCAGCATCAGACTTGCCAGCATCAGATGAATATCCAGCAGCGCCATAGCCACAAAGATACCAATAACCCGAAAAAAGGCCTGCAAAATCACCGGAATAACGCTAACGAACATTTGCCGAAGCACTTCAGAATCGTTGGTTATAAGCGACACTAGGCGTCCGGTTGGTTCCCGGTCAAAATAACTGACAGGGAGGTTTAAAACATGGCTAAAAACCATTCGCCTTATGTCGTGTACGATTTTAAGTGCGTTCACCTGAAAGGTAACACTCTGAATATATTGCAAAGCCGACGAACCCACATAAACACCTACCAAGGCAGCAGCCATGGTGGCTAATCCGGTCACATCACTCATTCCGGGTGCAATGTGTTCATCCAGAATAATTTTCATCAGCCACGGAGCCAGCATCTCCAAACCCGTTGCCAGCAGCAGAATCAAAAATGCGCTCAGAATCTGGCGCTGATAAGGCTTGGCGTAACGAACCAGTCTGGCCAGGCTATGGTAGCCCGATCTCTTTTGGTGTTTTTTATTCACATGACCACTCCTCAGGCGACTTTAGGGTTTGGGGTGGCATTCGTGGATGTTGTTTCCAGCAGTTGCCGCGCCTGTTGGCGGAAAATTTTTGCATACCATTGCTGTTGGTTGTTTGCTAACAGCTGTTCATGGCTGCCTTGTTCAACTATGCGTCCATTGTCTAGCACTAAAATGTGGTCGGCAGTGATAAGCTCCGGTAGCCGCTGAGTAACCAGAATGATGGTTTTCTTACCCCTCATTTGCAGCAGGTTTTTCAGGATGATGGCTTCGGTTTTCATGTCCAGCGCACTGAATGAGTCGTCTAACAGTAAAATGTCTGCATCTGTCAGTAGCGCACGGGCCAGCGCGAGGCGCTGTTTTTGCCCGCCGGAAAGGTTGATGCCATTCTCACCCAGCATCGTGTTGTAACCGTCTTTAAGGTTGTTGATCTCATCATGAATGGCCGCCAGTTTTGCCGCTTCCTCTACGGCACTTTGCGGGGCGTGTGGTGCTGCAAAGCGAATATTGTCGGCAATGGTTCCAGAAAACAGCATGGCCTCCTGAGGAACCCAGGCCTGTTTTTTTCGCAGCGACGCGATGTTCAGCTGGGGCAGGGCAGTACCGCCAAGTTTGATGGTTGAGCCTGTGGGCAGGTCAAATTCACGCAGCAGCAAACGCAGTAATGTGCTTTTACCACTTCCGGTGCGGCCGGTAACGCCAATGAAAGCACCGGGCGGAATTTCAGTGGTAATATTTTCTAAAACCGGCCCTTTGTCATAACCAAAGGACTGGATATTTATTGAAATATGAGTGTCGTCTGACACAGTGTGCGCCGCCACCGCATTGTCAATGGCGGGCTTGTGAGCCAAGAGTTTTTCCAGACGCTTCCAGGACGCACTCCCACGCTGAAAAACGTTGAACTGCCAACCAAACTGCAGCATTGGCCCCAGCATTTGCGTGAGGTAAAGAGTAAAGCTGGTGAGCAATCCGACAGTCAGCTGCCCATGGTTGATCAACCACGCTCCGCCCACCAGTGCCAGAACAAAGGACAGACCAAAAAACAGGCTGACGCTAGGGGCAAACAGTGCGTCAACACGGGCAATACGGGTATTGGCAGTGACGGTTTCATGGGACAGTTGATCAAAGCGTTGGATTTGTCGCTCCATCAGTTGATGCGCTTTGACGGCACGGATGCCGGTAATGGACTCCCGAGTTTCTTCATTAAGGTTGGAAAAAGCCGACTGTGATTGACCAAAGCGGGAATACAAGGCGACACCGTAACGGCGTGTGACCCATACCAGCAGCGGGAAGGGCAGCATCGCCAGCAGGGTTAGTTTGCCACTGACCAGAAATATCATCGCAAACAGTACCGTGAAGCCGGCAATCAGGGAGTCTACCAAGGTCATAATCCCAACACCGACACTCTCTTCAACAGCATTCAGGTCGTTGGTGGCGTGGGCCATAAGGTCGCCCGTGGTGTGCTTTTGGTAAAACTCTGAAGATAGCTGGGTAAAGTGCGCGAAAAGGCGGCTGCGTTGCTGGCGAATCAACTCAATGGAAGCGCCATAAAGCCTTGATCGCCACACGTAGCGAAAGCCGTAGATCATTACGGTAACGCTCACAATGGCGGCAACATAAATCGCAAGTTGTGTATTTGTAAGGCTTCCGTCTTTTATTCTGTCAACGATCTGACCTATGAGCCACGGTGACAACAAGTTCAGCGCCGAAACGATCTGCAGGCAAAGAAAGGCCAGCAAATACTGTTGCCAGTATTCCTTCAAAATAAACCGGAGTTTCCAGAGTAATTTCAACGGCTGCCCTTTGATTCTTTTGTGCTAATTTATGGCAGCCATTGAACTGAAAATGATTGTTATCGTCAACGGAGGGATTTCCGAACTGTTTGTTCGGGAGAAGTAGGGAGTTGCCCGCCTACCCCGCAGAATATGGGAGCATAGACAGTGCTGAAGTTTTGAATAATGGCGTTTAAATGAAAGTTGGGTCAGGCCGCTGGCAGCCTTGCAACGCCAGTCATGGGGTGATTGTGATGTCTGAGCAGTTGTAGAAGCCTTCGCCTGCAGGGTCAATTCTCTGCCAGCGGGTATAGAGAATGCCATTACCGACTCTTGCTGCGGGCAGGGTCACCGTCATTCTGTATTTGTTGTCGTTGCATAAGGGGACATTGTTTTCTGTATGAATAAGTTCGAGATCCTCCCATCTCAGTGATTTTGTCGGATCGTATTCAGGTTTGGTTAAATAGATTTCCCAGTATGAGGGGGAGTGGGCTGCCGTCGCTTTGAATACCAGCTCAAACTGATGGTGATGGTCCGGCTTTATTTTGGTTTTTTGCCAATATTTTGATGCTATATCAAGCCCTGCCTTGGCTTTAGAGCCTGCAGAACAAAGTGTGCCGTCGGGAATACGTGCTTTAATTGCAGCCATATTTCGGTAGTCTGGTATGGTATTTGACACTTCGTTACGCTGCACAAAAGCATAAGGACCAGATACATCAAAGGCTGCTTTGCAGGCAGCGTTGGGAATATCTTTACCCTGCGCCGACCAAAAGCCACCTTCTGCATAACAGATGGATTGACGAGCCTCTGGGAACTCAACCCAGCCGTGTGCGTTGCTCAGACAGGGTATCAAAGCGCAAGCCAGAAGGCTTGGCAAGGTATATATCTTTGGCATCATAAGGGGACTCATTCGGTTGTTTTGGCATGAGAAATATCGTTACAAGTATGCAACGGTAGACGCTTATGATAGACGAGTATTATTCGATGAAAGAAAAATTAGATTTAGCTTTATGGTTGGTTGTCTGTGAATGAAATATTAAAAATCTTCTGGCAATTTTTCCTGCTGGGTTGGACCAGTTTTGGCGGGCCTGCCGCTCACATTGGCTATTTTCGCAACAATTTTGTTGAGCGCCACCGCTGGCTAACGGATAGCCAATACTCACAACTGATCGCCCTCAGTCAGTTTTTGCCGGGGCCCGGTTCAAGTCAGATCGGTTTTGCTCTGGGCTATCAAAGAGCCGGGCTGTTCGGAGGAATCGCTGCATTTGTTGGTTTTACGTTACCGTCTTTTGTGATTTTACTGATAGTGGCGAGTGAGCTGCCGATGGCGGCAAGCTGGTATCAGGGCGTAATTGATGGCTTAAAGCTATTGGCTGTGGTGGTGGTGGCGGACGCAGCCCTACAAATGTTCCGTTCTTTTTGTAAAACACCGTTAACGGTGAGCCTGTGTGTGTTTGGTGCTGTGATGTTACTGGTTGTTCCCGGTGTTATTACGCAGATGCTTATCTTGATTCTGGCTGCTTTGGTTGGTTATCGGTGGTTGGGGAATATTGAGGATGGCTCAGGCAAAAAAGACATGGGTGGTTTTGTTTTATGGCCGCTCGTTCTGTTCATTGCTTTGTTGCTCGGGTTGCCGCTGCTTGCTGACTATTCACCCGTATTAACGTTGGCCAGTGACTTTTATCAGGCAGGTAGCATGGTGTTTGGTGGCGGACATGTGGTTTTGCCGTTACTACAGAGCATCACCGAAGGGTTGATCAGTACCGACACTTTTTTAACGGGTTATGCTGCGGCTCAGGCGGTACCCGGCCCTATGTTTACTTTGGCGACTTATTTAGGATTTTTCGCTTCAGGCTCCTCACCTGTTATTGGAGCGATTGTGGCGACTTTGGCAATTTTTCTACCAGGGTTTTTACTGGTGATTGGCATTCTACCTGCGTGGCAGATGCTGGCGGGGCGAGTACGTATTGCAGCAGCTGTAGCGGGTATTAATGCTTCAGTGGTGGGGTTGCTGTTGTCGGCACTGTATGCGCCTGTTTTTGTCTCTGCTGTTCATTCCGGGCTGGAGATGGCGCTGGTTATTGTGGGTTGCTTCTTGTTGCGTGTGATGAAGTTGCCAGTATGGCTGTTAGTACTACTGTTTATGGGGGTTGGGGTTTTCGCGTTGTGAAATGATTTTTTACCGGCTTGCTATGCCGGGGCAGGTTAGTTCGTTTGGCGGTTAGAGGCTGATAACGCCTCTTAATGCAAAGGAGGCTTTTTCCTAAAAAGTCCTGTTGGTTTCAGCAAATAGATTCAAGCTATCATCATAAATTGTATTGAGCGTCACTGCTGCCCGGTAAAAACAAGCACGATATGAAGGGTCTGTCTTTAATGACTTTTGCTGACACTCCATGCGTTATCGTAGCCAAAGGGCATAATAGCGATCATCGGGTCAGAAACTTGTGATACAGAAGTCGACTAACACAAAAAACCATGAATTTTGCACTGTGCGACTCGCCCCTTGTGGAAGTGTTGTTGGTATAATGCACCACCCGTTTACGTTGCCAGCAGGAGTTCCCAATGCACACCTACCAAAAAGAGTTTCTGGACTTTGCCATTGAGCAGCAAGTTTTGCGCTTTGGGGAGTTCACTTTGAAATCCGGCAGAAAGTCGCCCTACTTTTTTAATGCCGGGCTCTTTAATAGTGGGGAGGCCATTAGCAAGCTCGGCAAGTTTTATGCTCAGGCGTTAGTTCATGCGGGATTGGAGTTCGATATTCTGTTTGGCCCGGCCTACAAAGGCATCCCGCTGGCCACCGCAGCAGCAGTGGCGCTGTATGAACAGCATAGCCGCAATGTTCCCTGGTGCTTTAACCGTAAAGAGACCAAAGATCATGGTGAAGGTGGTAATATTGTTGGTGCACCACTGCAGGGGCGGGTTTTGATTATCGACGATGTAATCACCGCAGGCACTGCCATTCGTGAGGTCATGACGCTGATTGGCAAAACCGACGCTAAGCCCGCTGCCGTTGTGGTGGCAATGGATCGTCAGGAGAAAGGCCGGGGTGAGCTCTCAGCCATTCAAGAAGTGGAACGTGACTTTAATATTCCGGTATTAAGCATTGTTTCTCTGGCCAACTTGCTGGAATATAGTGAAAAGCACCCACAAATTCACTGCCACGCACCGGCAATAAAAGCTTACAGAGAGCTTTATGGAGTATGAAAAAAATACCATTACTTCTGGCTATCTTACTGTCTTTTACCGTTGACAATTTGGCTGCGGCACGGACTCTATATAAATACAAAAACAGTGATGGTAGAACGGTTATCTCAACCAGCGTACCCACTGAGCTTGCTCATCTTGGCTACAGTATTCTCGATAAAAATGGGCGCGTTACTGAGACCGTGCCACCGGCTAAGACCCGTGAGCAAATCAACCAGCTTGAGGCACTAAAATCCAAAGCAGCCGAACAAAAACGGCAGGAACAAACGGACCGGGAGCTGCTTCGCCTTTACGGCTCACCGCAGGAAATTTACCAAGCCATGCAACGCAAAGTGAATGAGCTTGAACAAAGAGCTAAACGGGTTTTGAACCTGATCGCTCTGACTGAAAAGAGCATTGATGATAAACAGCAACAAATAAAAAGGGCGGGTAAGAAACCTCCTGAATATCTCTACGAAGAACTGAAAGGGCTACAAAAGCAGAAGCAGGAGTTTCAACAGCGGGTGGCAGGTTTCAATAAAGAAAAATATACGTTGAAGCAAAAGTACACAGCCTCTGCACAGCGTTTACAGCAACTGCTGGCAAAAAAAGACCGGCAGCCCCTTAAGGCTCTCACCCCTGCGGAGCTGGTAGGTAAGTGGCAAACCCGTGATGATGTTGCTATTGACTGGAATTTTGATGCCAGCGGCACTTTCGACTCTTTTTCCCAGCCGGTGGGTTCTAGCGCCTTCGAGAAAGACTTTGGCACCTGGCAGCTTATCAATGGTCGGCTCATTCTCCGGATTAACCGAAAGAAGCAGCGCGATGCCTTGGGGGAGCAGTTTAGCAGGCGGGTTTCGCAGGAGCGGCAAATTGAAGTTCTGAGTTTAACGAACAAGCAGCTGCAGGTATTGGTAAACGGAAAAACCATAAGCCTGCACAGGTTCTAATACCTCGCTAGTCCAGACAAGCACTAATACCCTATGCCTTAAGTCTCTTTTCAAGTGTTCCCTTTGCATTGGTGGCATGAAGCCGATGAGCAGCATTAGCTGAAGCGTTTAGCAGTTACTGTTAGCGGAGATTGTATAAAGGCTGATCGTACTGTGGCTGAAATAGACCGATTCTTTCCTAGTTCTAAGCGTTGCTCTGGCTGTGGGTTTATTAATGAATGTCTGCCGTTGTCTATTCGGGAGTGGGATTGCCCTGGGTGCAAAACACACCACGACAGAGACATAAATACAGCAAAGAATATAAAAACCGCCGGACTGGCGGGGTTAACCTATGGAGCGACTGGAACGGGGGTAGTGGCTTAAAAACCACTATCTAGGGAAGGCGTGTTGAAGCAGGAAGATTCTGAGAGCAATCCTAGAACCCCCGCCTTTATGCCCCTTGGGTATTTATGCCCTTTGGGTATTTATGCCCTTTGGGTGCGATAGGGCGGGGAGTGTCAGTCAGGCCTTTTTGCTCTGAGTGTTTCCTATGCCACCCCTTAGGATGGTATTGCTGATTGTGCTATTTCGCCACCAGGCACAAAGCCAAATCCATAAATCTTCTCCATAGGATTCGGGTTCTCTCGCCACTCTCTATTGATAATGTCTTCAATTTGATCGCGTTTTTGCCGCGTGGAGGGCTGAAATCTGCAAGGGTGTCGACCTTCCCGATTCAGGTAGGTTTGACGCATTTGAGTGTTACTTTTCGCTATGATATAGCCTTCCTTTATCAAATACCTTACTAAGTACTTAGGCATTTCCTGCTGAAAGAATGCGAACTGCCAAGGGTTCAACGTGTTTCCCCTCACCCGAAATTTTTTGTCTAACTTTTGTCGATAAGCTTCTTGATCACTGGCTGAGGTATCGTCTTTTTCAACCTCTAACACTGTCATGAGGTTGTAGATCCCTTCATCGTCCCCTTCGGAATTCATCCGCCAGAACTCTTCTCTCACAAAAGCGTACAAGCGTCGATAAATTGAGACCGGTGTATAGAAACAGCGCAGTAAGAGGTAAACGATGTCACCGGTATCGCATTCGGAGTCATCTTCTGAAGGGTTGACCTGGCGTTGATCCGCTGTATTGGAAATCCCAACGAGTCTTTCCACTTCAGGAATATAGCGAGCACTCATAGCAGACTCACTATTACTAAGATTAAGCTGTGAAAAAGATGCAGAAATGCTTTGTTTTAGGAACTGTTTGATGCAGTCTTTTATTTTGTCGCCACTCCCAAAAACTAATGGCTGAATGAGTGACTGCATGCGGCCAGCTAACCCACGATTGCAACCTTGATGGGTATCATTATCTGGAGTAGCGGCTAAGCTATTCAGGGCGTCATTGATCGAGGAGTCGGTCAATTTAAACTCCTCTTTAAAAACTAGCAAACCAACAAAAGACTCAAGGTTCCTAAACGCCTCATTAATCATGTCATGGCCATGGTAAATACTATTAGGCATTGTGCTAAATCTGTTCAATCGTTCAGTGAATTCATATTTCAGGCTATTTAATGCTCTATCGATTCCTGGATTAGATGCTTTGAATTGAGTATATGCAGGACAATTACGCAGTGTTTCAAGCAGTACATCAATATTCTTGTAATAAGCACCATCAGCATAGTATTTATACGTGGTGCCATTCTTATATAATTGCTCGATGCGATTTTCATCAAGTGACTCTTGCGGCACTTCATTACGAAAACTACACATAGTGTGATCACTCAATATCGATTCACAAACGTCAAAAGCTTTAGCTTCAACAGATGATATAGACTGTGAGCTTAATGCATTTGCTCCAAACGACACTGATATTCTATCTAATACACTGTTATCAGGGCCTTTAATGTCTTGAAAGATTTCGTAAATTAACGCAACTTTATAGCTCTGCATAGCCTCTACTTCGCTATAATTTGTTGCCCGTTCGGAATTTGCAACGATGGCTTGATGCAGAGTTTTGGTTCCGGTTGCTTCCGTCAAGACTTTCTGCAATTTCAGTAGCATATTCAGTTCCGGGCTGACTATGCTCAACTGCTTCACATCTAGATTGGTGCTATACGTTCCATCTATAAACGTCTTGGGTTTTCCATTGGCACTCTTCATGTTATTTTTTTCGTATATATTCTCAATTCTCTCTTTTAGAAAATCACGATCTTGGTGCTCTTCTAGGTTGATCGACATCGTTTTAAACAATAAAACGGGCCATTTTTTATTTACAGAATTAATTAACCTTTTGCCGTTACTGGTTAAACTTTTAGTACTGTCTATTATTTCTGTTACTGTTTTTTGGCCAATTCTAACAAACTTGGCAGCACCGTCTTCGCCGTTATCATCTTCCTGCCCTAATAAATCACCGACAATGCATAAAAAATCTTCGTACCATTTTTTAAGCTCTGTAGTGTATGTTTTAAGATCTTCGAGTTGTTGCTTCGTCAGCAAGAACTTGGTTTCCCCGTCATAGATATCACTACTAGGTAAAAAGCCTTGATCTTTCAGCAAGGCAAACAAGCCATAACCTAAAGCGTAATTATCTTTTGGTACTTCGAGTGTAAACTTCTTAACACTTTTGCCTACCATCGGTTGGTACTTAATATTTACCGAATAATTTTCTCTAATATCAGGAGAAATCTGTGCTTGATCTAAAAGATGAGAAAACATGGACTGAACACTATCAGTCAGCACTTTGTCCGCTAAGGTATCAGAATAAATTTCTTCAAGTTCTTTATCGGATAAATTATTAATAACAGATGTTTTGCATTGACGGAAATCAATGACGAGTTGGCGTTTTTTTGATCTGGCTTCATTTTCTGCCTTCTTGTTTGCTAGTTCATCAAGGATGAGTCGTATACTGTTTGTATTTTCTTTATTAAATGCGGGCTCTGTTTTAATGTTGCATAAAATAGATTCAAGTTTATTCCACTTGGCTTGTTGTTCGGTACGAATTGAATGCAACTTAAAAAGCTGTTTTTGTTCTTTAAGCAATTGCATTACTTTGCCACGAATTTTCAATTCAGAATATTCTTTTATAGTTTTAGCAATATCTTCATATAGTTTTTCATCATTGTTAAAATATTTTTTGATATTTTCTTTTTTTGCATTGCCTGGCTGAATTAATGAGACTAAATTATTAACTGCGCTTTTTTCTGATTCTTGACTACTAGTTACTATCAGGTCTTCAATGGGCGGTATTGAAATAGAATCACTATTACTGAGAGATTTTTCCAGTCCCTGATCGCTGGGCTGGATGCCCTTAACACTACGATCGCTCACCTTTTTTTTACCGCTAAAGAATTCGATGATAGTGTCTTTAACGTTTTTAATAAATTTGGTTATCGTTTTAACGATTTCAACGACCCAATTCTTAAATTTGGAGAAGCTATTACTTTTTGGTTGGTCATTTATTGGCTCTGGCGTTCTATTCGTGATTGGACTGTCAGTAAGAGTTTCCATTGCCTTTACTCCTTTCAATAATTTTTTGGGATTTTAAATAATATTTTGAAATTCATCAATATTTTTTAACTGCTTAGTCATTGAGCTTTGCTGACCTTATGGCTCTATTCCTAGTCAGGCTGCAAGTTATTATTCAGAAGTATCACGATAAACAATGACGGTATTACCAAGTCTGCATTATTCAGAAGTATCACGATAAACAATGACGGTATTACCAAGTTTGCTATTGTTGTGATTGCCCCGCAGCCTACCTGATACGTTGCTGCTGGTGCATTGTAAGTCTTTGAAGTCAGTTATCTTTTGACTTCATAGGCTAAGCCTGGTCTTACGATGTTGGTAATCTTTTGTGCTTTAGCATCGCTTTCAATTAGAAGCTAATTGTGGTTTTCTGTTTTTTACTAATGATCAATCTGCAATTAACCAACTGCTGATATTGCTTAAGTAAGAAGATTATAAATAAATAGTTGAGTCTGATGTATATCAAGCACGTTAGTTTATCTAACGGAGTTTAAGTGGCGGTAAGCTTTGTAAGCTGGCATCAGTTAAGCCGATGTTTATCATTTAGAGTAATACTAAAGTAGCGTTTTGAGCTATTTAGGGTGGAATTTTCCATAGTCTCTCCTTTCCCACCAATCAGAGGCTATGGATGGCATATTCCACAAGGTTTGTTAACAAGCTGAAAACACGTCTTGTGTTGCCGGCAGCTCTCGAACAGTCTCTGTGGGTGTCGAGTTATTTTGGTGTGTATATTATGCTATTGCCATTTTGCGATCTGGATACTGAACATTGTAATGATCAATCTTTTGCAACTGTTATCTGATGGCGGCTTTCACTCCGGAGCTGCGCTTGGGCGTGCCTTGGGTATAAGTCGTACGGCGGTGTGGAAAAAACTGAAATCCTTTGAAATGCTAGGGCTTCAGGTAGATTCGGTGAAAGGTAAGGGGTATCGACTCCATCCGGGCGTAGAGCTGTTGGATCAGCAAAAGATTGTCCATGATCTTGAACCGCAGGTTGGTGAGTCAGTTGTTGTTAAAACCTGTATTGAGACAACCTCAACAAATGATGCCGTGCGTGAGATTACGGTGGGCGACCCTTGGGCGCGAACCGTCTGCCTGGCTGAGTTTCAAAGTGCTGGACGAGGTCGCAGAGGGCGGCTCTGGAAAAACCCATTTGGTTCGACGATCAGCCTCTCTATGCGCTGGCCTTATCGTGCGGGCATGGCTTCTCTGGAGGGTTTGAGTCTGGCTGTTGGTCTTTGCGTGCTAAAAGTGCTGGAGAGTTTCGGTGCCGACAACCTGAAATTGAAGTGGCCAAACGATGTACTCTGGCACTCAGCCAATGGTTTACAAAAACTGAGCGGTGTCCTTTTAGAGGTGTATGGTGATCCCACCGGCGATTGTGAGGTTATCATTGGTGTTGGTGTCAATATTGCCTTGAGCGCACAGCAAATTGGCACCATTGACCAGCCTGTCGTTGATATGCAGCGAGTTTGTGGGCTGCTGATCAGTCGCAATAAGGTTGCCAGCGCGCTGATCAACGGACTGTGCAAAACCCTTGATGAGTTTAGCGTCGCTGGCTTTAAGCGTTTTAAAAAGGGTTGGGAGCAGTATGATGCCTATGCAGGGCAGGCCGTTGTAATGGATGCCCCGGGGAATGGGGTTTCCGGCATTGCTTGCGGCGTAAATGAACAGGGAGGCTTGCTGCTGCAAACGCAGTCGGGTTTAGTGGTTTTCAACGGTGGTGAAGTATCGTTGAAGGTGGCGGGCAATAAAAAGTAAGGCGGCTGATTGATGAGTGTTCTGGAGCTCGATGCGGGCAATAGCCGTTTAAAATGGCGTCTTCTTGGTTCAAGCGGCGTGACTGCCCGTGGGTTTTTGATGAACGACGATCACTGGGTTGAAGGGTTGCACGCTCTGCTTTCGTCCATGAGCAATGTCGACAGTGTAAGGGGAGCCATTGTTTCGGGCGATGAGCGCTTTTATTTGCTCAATGATGCCGTTCAGCGTTTTTTGAAGGTTCCGCTACTGAGGGCCACCGTTAAGCCTGATTGGCACGGCGTACGTGTTGCGTATACCGCCACCCTGGGCGTTGATCGCTGGCTAGTGATGCTGGCGGCTAACCAGCTCGG
Organism: Endozoicomonas sp.; assembly: GCA_965198415.1. GTDB lineage: Bacteria > Pseudomonadota > Gammaproteobacteria > Pseudomonadales > Endozoicomonadaceae > Endozoicomonas. The sequence continues at coordinate 1,189,628 of CBDAPN010000032.1, read as the reverse complement.
TGGTGCGGGTTACAAGCTGGTGGTTAGTCTTGGCACCGCCATGACGCTGGATGTTCTCGATCATAACGGACTGCATTTGGGTGGATACATTGTGCCAGGTGTGGGGCTAATGAAACGGATGTTGAGCAGCAATACTGCACAACTGCCCTTGTTGGATTGTGATGCATCGTCCTGTCAGCCCGGTACCAACACGGCAGACTGTATAAATAACGGCGTTCTGGCTATGAGCGCGGCTATGGTTAACGCACAGCAATCAAATTATAGAGGTTGTGTCGTATATCTGACGGGGGGGGATGCGCAGCTATTAGCACCACACATTGATGGTAAGTGCTGTTGTTTTCCAGAGTTGGTAATGGATGGACTGGCGCTGGCTTTTGAGTAACTAGCTTTTGAGTTAAGTGGTGCGGGAGTAATCAATGCGCTGGGTGGTGATTGTGCTTGTGTTCGCTAACATCTGCTATTTTGCCTGGGCTTTTTGGCAGGAGTCGAGGATTGGCTACTGGTTGCCAGAAGCAACAGAAGAGCATAAAGAGGTGACTGCCAAGCGCTTGGTATTGCTCTCGGAAATACAAGACACACCCAAGGAAAACCCTGTTAATAAGCTCAACACGGGAGCAGCTGCTAAAGATGAGAGAAGCGATGAGTGCTTTATAGTTGGCCCCTTTGCCAATGCTGTGGAGGTGGATGAGTTGCAGCAGCGCCTGCTCGCTGTTGGGGTGCACAGTAAAGAGCGGGCCGATGAAGACAGTCAGCAGCAGGATTACTGGGTGCATATACCGCCATTGCCCAGTAGAGAATCAGCAATGCGCTTATTGAGAGAGTTGCAGGCTCAGCGTATAGACAGCTTTGTTATTACCCAAGGCGAGTTGGCCAACGGGATTTCCTTGGGGCTTTTTTCGCATAAAAATCTGGCAGAAGCCGTCAGGAGCCGTTTACGTGGCGCCGGGTACAGCGTTGCTATAAAGATTTTACCCAGAGTTCCGGATCAGTGGTGGCTGGAAATTGATGCCTCGACAGTCAAAAGGTTGAGCGCTACTTTTTGGGATGATGTAGCTGATGATTTCCCTGGTTTGAAAAAAAAGAATGCATCCTGCGGTCAGAAAAACCTGAAAAAAGAGCCGTAAAAGCATTGCAACGGAGCAAGAGTTTCTCTAGTATACGCCTCGCTGCTCAGGCGGGTTAACCACTAGCAAATGTTGGGTTGACAAAAAAAACTTCCTGAATAAAATGGCGCAGCATCGGGTGGGGTTCCCGAGTGGCCAAAGGGATCAGACTGTAAATCTGACGCGAAAGCTTCGCTGGTTCGAATCCAGCCCCCACCACCATACTTGGTTTCGTAAGTAAAAAATCAATTTAAAGCTTGGGTTTTCTTGACCTGTATTTATGTTAAATTGGTTAAGTGAAAGTAAAAGTTATTGTGTTCGTGCGGGTATAGTTCAACGGTAGAACCTCAGCCTTCCAAGCTGATGATGCGGGTTCGATTCCCGCTACCCGCTCCAGATTTTAAAAATTTAGTGCTCTTATAGCTCAGTCGGTAGAGCGCATCCTTGGTAAGGATGAGGTCACCGGTTCAATTCCGGTTAAGAGCTCCACATTAAGAGAGGCTTTTGTCTCTTTTTTTTGGGGTGTTGATTCGCTGAAAGGCTTTTCAGGTTATTTTTTCGAGACTATAATCTATCACCCTCAACGGTTTCATAAAGGTGTCAATCGTTTAGGCCAGTAGTTCAATTGGTAGAGCACCGGTCTCCAAAACCGGGGGTTGGGGGTTCGATTCCCTCCTGGCCTGCCACATTTGATCAAGCACCTTTTTTGGTGTTTGCTCTAGAAGTCCAAGTAAAAGAGTCCGGGTAGAGATAATCAAGCTGATGAGTGAAAATTCTGAAGAAGCGACTAAGGGTCGTCTGGATGGTCTCAAATGGGGCCTTGTGGCGATTATGGTCGCTATTGGTGTTTATGGTAACTATTATTTCTCTGCCGAGTCGCTCCTGCTTCGCGTTGTTGGTCTGCTGGCCATTGGTGTAGTTGCTGGGTTTGTTGCTCTGCAGACTGTTAAAGGTGGCGCCTTCTGGACACTATTGAAGGACGCTAAAAATGAGATTCGCAAAGTTGTCTGGCCTACTCGTCAGGAGACGGTGCAAACCACTCTGGTGGTAGTCGTTGTCGTGTTAGTGATGGGGCTTATTTTGTGGGGGCTCGATTCTCTGCTCGGCTGGATGATCAGCCGCCTTATTTGATAGGGACGGGACATGGCTAAACGTTGGTATGTGGTTCATGCCTACTCTGGATACGAGAAGCAGGTGTTACGCTCCCTAAATGAGCGTATTAAGCGTCTTGGTATGGAAGAGTACTTTGGCGAAATTCTGGTGCCCACTGAGGAAGTAGTGGAAATTAAAAACGGCCAGAAGCGTAAAAGTGAAAGAAAGTTTTTTCCAGGTTATGTCTTGGTTAATATGGAAATGAATGAAGACTCCTGGCACCTCATTAAAGACACTCCAAGAGTTATGGGGTTCATTGGTGGTACAGCTGACAAGCCGGCGCCAATCACGGAAAAAGAGGCGGATGCTATTCTTCGTCGTGTGCATGAAGGTGCCGAAGCTCCGCGGCCTAAGACCCTGTTTGAGCCTGGTGAAATGGTTCGCGTTATTGAGGGCCCCTTTGCAGACTTCAACGGCGTGGTTGAAGGTGTCAACTACGAGAAAAGTCGTCTGCAAGTTGCTGTTATGATTTTTGGCCGCTCAACGCCGGTAGAGTTAGAGTTTAGTCAGGTGGAAAAAGTTTAAGAGCTCATGCCTGCATTGCTATCGCCCCGCCGCTATCGCTGCGGGGCTTTGTTTTGTGTGGGTTTTCAGGGTTTTTTAAGGTTTGTTCTGCTGCTAAAAAGCGATTTAGATTTTAAATATTTTTAGCGCTGGCGGTTTTGGAATGATTTCTGTAGACTGTCGCGCTTTGTTAAGAGGGTAGCCGTAGATTCGGGCGTTGCTTTTTACGAAAAGCGCTTCTGATTAAGGCAGTGACCCATGTCGAGGTAAAAATGGCCAAGAAAGTACAAGCTTATATTAAGCTGCAAGTGCCTGCTGGGCAGGCAAACCCATCCCCACCTGTTGGTCCTGCGCTGGGTCAGCACGGTGTAAACATCATGGAATTTTGTAAGGCATTTAACGCCAGCACCCAAAAAGTGGATGCCGGTATGCCAATTCCTGTTGTCATTACTGTTTATAGCGATCGCAGTTTTACTTTTGAAACCAAAACTCCACCAGCCTCTGTACTGCTGAAGAAAGCTCTGAAGCTGAAGAAAGGTTCTGGTCGGCCAAATACTGAAAAAGTAGGTACTGTGACACGCGAGCAACTTCTTGAAGTGGCTAAGGTCAAAGAGCCTGACCTCACGGCTGCTGATGAAGATGCAGCGATTCGTACTATTGCCGGTTCAGCTCGCTCCATGGGTCTGATTGTGGAGGGTGTTGAATAATGGCTAAGTTATCAAAACGCGCGAAGCACATCGCTGAAAAGGTAGACGCTACCAAATCCTATGGTTTTGAAGAAGCGGCTAACCTGCTCAAAGAGATTTCCAGCGTCAAGTTTAAAGAGACTATTGAAGTCTCCATCAACCTTGGTGTTGATCCACGCAAATCTGATCAGGTTGTTCGTGGTTCTACCGTCCTGCCTAACGGTACGGGCAAAGATGTGCGGGTTGCTGTGTTTACTCAAGGTGCCAATGCTGAAGCCGCAAAAGAAGCGGGTGCTGAAGTGGTTGGCATGGAAGAGCTGGCTGAACAAGTTAAAGCAGGTCAGATGGACTTCGACGTAGTCATCGCTTCACCTGATGCGATGCGTGTTGTGGGTCAGCTTGGGCAAATTCTTGGCCCTCGTGGCCTGATGCCAAACCCAAAGGTGGGTACTGTAACACCAAATGTTGCAGAAGCCGTGAAGAATGCAAAAGCTGGTCAGGTACGTTTCCGTACTGACAAAAACGGCATCATTCATGCTGGTGTTGGCAAAATCGACTTTGCAGCAAATGCGCTCAAAGAGAACGTTGAAGCTTTGCTGGTTGATCTGAAGAAGCTGAAGCCTTCTTCCAGTAAAGGTGTTTACATGAAAAAAGTCACTCTCTCCTCTACTATGGGGCCGGGCTTGACTATCGACATGTCTTCCTTGACTGCATAAATAATTACTGAGGGCTGATTGATCGGCTCTCTGATTGGCGTTGAGCTAATCGCAACAGACTTTGGGGTCCCCGCTGGGGGTCGTCAAAGATCGCAGGTGCTCTAGGTTGTTCCTGTTTTTGCAGGGCGCTTCAGATTGAAGTGCAAAAAGCTGAGAGCTTAATCTCCTGCGTAGACGGTGAGTATGCTTGTTAAAAGTATGCGCCCATCACCGTATTGTAACTGCCTGGTGAAATAAAAATTCCCAGGTGTAACTTCATAAATTTGGAGTAAAGCCCATGGCGTTAGGACTCGAAGACAAGAAGGCGATTGTTGCCGAAGTCAGCGAGGCTGCACAAAACGCTCTGTCGGCTGTAATCGCGGACTACCGTGGTCTTACTGTTAGTCAAATGACTTCTCTGCGCAAGCAGGCCCGTGATGGTGGCGTCTACCTGAAGGTAGTTCGTAACACGTTGGCCAAGCGTGCAGTTGAAGGTACTGAGCTTCAGTGCCTGCAGGAAGTGCTGGTAGGCCCTACTGTGCTTGCTTTCTCTATGGAAGATCCGGGTGCCGCTGCGCGTCTGATGAAGGATTTTGCTAAAGAGAATAAAGAGCTGGACATCAAAGCTCTGTCTATTTCCGGACAGTTGATGGGTGCAGAACAGATCGATGTTCTGGCCAAGATGCCTACTCTGGATCAGGCTCGCGCAATGCTGATGAGCGTAATGATCGCACCGGTAACCAAACTGGCAAGAACTCTCAATGAGATTCCTGCAAGTGTTACCCGTGTCGTGGCGGCTGTTGCCGACGAGAAGAAAAAAGCTGCTTAATTCAATACGAAGTGGTTTTTTTTGTCTAAATAAATTTTGGGGCCTGCTTTATTGCGTGCCCTAACCAAGATTTTTGGAGATATAAAGATGGCTCTGTCCAAAGAAGATATCCTGGATGCGATCGCTGAAATGTCTGTAATGGACGTTGTTGAACTGGTTTCCGCTATGGAAGAGAAGTTTGGCGTTTCTGCTGCTGCTGCCGTTGCCGTTGCTGCTGCTCCTGCTGAAGCTGCTGCCGCTGCTGAAGAAAAAACTGAGTTCGACGTAATTCTGACTGAAGCTGGCGAAAAGAAAGTAAACGTCATTAAAGTCGTGCGTGCTGCTACTGGCCTGGGTCTGAAAGAAGCTAAAGCTGTTGTAGATGGCGCTCCTGCTCCTCTGAAAGAAGGTGCTTCTAAAGAAGAAGCTGAAGAGCTGAAGAAGCAGCTGGAAGAAGCTGGTGCTAAAGTAGAAATCAAGTAATTTCTGCAAAAGCATTGCATAATTTAGAATCTATTGCATAATGGGTTCTCGTGGCTGGTGCCTGCATAGGCGCCGGCCTTTTTTCCGTTGTATGAGCTATACCGTCTGAGTGGTCATTTGCGCGTTAATCGTTCCTGCCTGACAAACTTACTCTCACTCTCTGTAGAGCGGTGGTGTTGTCTTGTTTTATGGCTGGTTCCGCGCCCAGAAAGTGGCTTGCGTGTTTTTCCGACACTCATGAAGTTTAGAGTACTTTTCGGTAATCGTCTTGCAACTGTGTTGGAGTCTTTCTACGAAAAGCCGTACCAATTTTTTGCAAGCTGTGAGATGATGGTGGATTACCATTAGGCATACCGAGTTCGGTTATAAGACCTTATCCGAAATAACGCCACTTGACTGTTTCACTTACTGGTAAGTTGATGGTCAAGTAGTCTGAAAATACCGCTTTCATTACCTTGAGTGATGTGAGCGGTATCGCCGTGAAAACAGGATAGAAAGCCCGAACCTTAGTTTGGGTTCTGCTCCGGCGCTAAAGCTCATGCAACGGTTGCGATACCGTTTAAAGGTGTTGCACGTGTCTGCATTGACTTTGCAATGTCAGCGACACTGGTCGTTTATGACTTAATGATGACTAAATTTAGTTGAAATATTTGGTTTTGACAGAGAGCTACTCGCTCTCAAACTAACCTACGATGGCCAGGCGATGCCGCCTGAAGCCAGAAAACAGGTAACCAAGCTGGGGAACGCTGATGGCATACTCTTATACTGAGAAAAAACGCATCCGCAAGGACTTCGGCAAGTTGCCGCATGTCATGAATGTGCCGTATCTGCTGGCGATTCAGCTTGATTCATATCACAAGCTGTTGCAGTCAGGAAAAGAGTCGGCCGCCAGGGAAGACGTTGGGCTTCACGCAGCCTTTAAATCTGTCTTCCCTATTGTAAGCTATTCTGGCAATGCGGCACTTGAATATGTTAGCTATAGACTCGGTACTCCTGCATTTGATGTCAAGGAATGCCAGTTAAGAGGGGCGACATATGCAGTACCTCTGCGGGTAAAGGTGCGTCTGATTATCTACGATAAAGACTCTGCTCACAAGGCAATCAAGGATATTAAAGAGCAGGAAGTGTACATGGGTGAAATTCCGCTCATGACCGATAACGGAACCTTTGTAATCAACGGCACTGAACGGGTAATTGTATCCCAGCTTCATCGCTCTCCTGGTGTTTTCTTTGATAATGACCGGGGCAAAACACACTCCTCCGGTAAATTGCTCTACTCCGCCCGCGTTATTCCTTACCGTGGTTCATGGCTGGACTTTGAGTTTGATCCCAAGGATCTGCTGTTTGTCCGTATCGACCGTCGTCGTAAACTGCCGGCCACTATTTTGCTTAGAGCGCTTGGACTCTCCAATGAGGATATTCTGGAGCGGTTCTTCGACTTTGTTGAGTTCAAACTCGGTGCAGATAATGTTAGTACTGAGTTTGTAGCAGACCGCCTGCGAGGCGAAGCGGCCAGTTTTGATATACACGACACTAAAGGTAATATTGTTGTAGAGCAGGGTCGTCGTGTAACTGCGCGCCACATCCGTGACCTCCAAAAAGCCAAGATCAAGAGCCTTAAAGCACCGGTTGATTACATCTACGGCCGTGTTTTGGCAAAGACTGTCGTCCATAAGAGTACCGGCGAAATCGTTGTCGATTGCAACACTGAAATTACACCGGAAGTTTATGAAAAACTGCTGTCTGCTGGCGTTAAGTCTGTAGAAACGCTGTATATTAACGAGCTAGAATGCGGCCCGTTTATTTCGGACACTTTGCGTGCTGATACCACCACTAATCGCCTGGAAGCACTGGTGGAAATTTATCGCATGATGCGTCCCGGTGAGCCACCTACACAAGATGCCGCTGAGGCGCTATTCCAGAACCTGTTCTTCTCCGCAGAGCGTTACGATTTATCTGCCGTTGGTCGTATGAAATTCAACCGGCGCCTGAAGCGTGAAGCAGATACCGGCTCCGGGGTGTTGGATAACGACGATATTATTGATGTTCTCAAAATATTGGTGGACATTCGCAATGGTCAAGGCCTTTGTGACGATATTGATCACTTGGGCAACCGTCGTGTACGTTCTGTTGGTGAAATGGCAGAAAACCAATTCCGGGTTGGTCTTGTGCGTGTTGAGCGTGCGGTGAAGGAGCGTTTGAGCCTGGCCGAATCGGAAGGGCTGATGCCACAGGATCTGATCAATGCCAAGCCGGTGGCTGCTGCTATTAAGGAGTTCTTTGGCTCCAGTCAGCTGTCCCAATTTATGGATCAGAACAATCCACTTTCCGAAATTACCCACAAGCGTCGTGTATCAGCATTAGGCCCAGGCGGTTTGACCCGTGAACGTGCCGGCTTTGAGGTGCGGGATGTTCACTCAACCCACTACGGTCGTGTGTGTCCTATCGAAACACCGGAAGGTCCGAACATCGGCCTTATTAACTCTCTGGCAACATACGCTCGTACTAACGACTACGGTTTTCTGGAAGCTCCCTACCGTCGCGTGGTTGACGGCAAGGTGACTGACGAAGTCGATTACCTTTCGGCTATTGAAGAGGGTGAGTACGTCATTGCCCAGGCTTCTTCCGCAGTTGATGACAACAAGCAACTGACTGATGAGCTGGTTGTTGTCCGTTATCGTGGTGAAGCGACATTGATGAGTCCGGATAAAGTTCAATATATGGACGTATCCACCAAGCAGATGGTGTCTGTGGCTGCTTCCCTGATTCCATTTCTTGAGCACGACGATGCTAACCGCGCATTGATGGGCTCAAACATGCAGCGTCAGGCTGTACCAACGCTTACCGCCGAGAAGCCGTTGGTGGGAACCGGCATGGAGCGTAACGTTGCTGCAGACTCCGGTGTTTGTGTCGTCGCCAAACGCGGTGGGGTTATTGACACGGTCGATGCCGCTCGAATTGTTGTGCGGGTAAACGATCAGGAGTTGCAGCCTGGTGAGGCTGGTGTAGACATCTACAACCTGACCAAATACACCCGTTCTAACCAGAACACCTGCATTAACCAGCGTTCTCTGGTGAAAGCCGGCGACAGAATCTCCCGTGGTGACATCATGGCTGACGGTCCGTCAGTTGATATGGGTGAGTTGGCGCTAGGGCAAAACATGCGTGTCGCGTTCATGCCCTGGAACGGATATAACTTTGAGGACTCGATTCTCATTTCCGAGCGTGTGGTGCAGGAAGATCGCTTTACCACAATTCACATTCAGGAGCTCACCTGTGTTGCACGTGACACCAAGCTCGGTTCAGAAGAGATCACTGGTGACATTCCAAACGTAGGTGAGTCTGCTCTGGGCAAGTTGGATGACGCCGGTATCGTTTACGTTGGTGCTGAAGTTGTAGCGGGTGACATTTTGGTGGGCAAGGTAACACCAAAAGGTGAAACCCAGCTGACTCCGGAAGAGAAACTGCTGCGGGCCATCTTTGGTGAAAAAGCTTCCGACGTTAAAGACACCTCGTTGCGCGTACCAACCAGCGTCAAAGGTACTGTTATTGACGTTCAGGTATTCACTCGGGATGGCGTTGAAAAAGATTCCCGTGCCCTGACTATCGAAAAAGCGCAACTGGATGAGTACCGCAAAGATCTGAACGAAGAGTTCCGGGTGGTAGAAAACGACACATTTGCCCGTCTGCGTGGTGCGCTGGTTGACCAGCCGGTTGTCCGTGCTCCAGGCCTTGGCAAAGGTGATCTGGTTAGCGATATCTACCTTGACGGTCTGGAGCATGAAGCGTGGTTCAAGCTTTCTATGGCGGACGAAGACCTCAACCAGATGCTTGACCTGTCCAAAGAGCAGCTCAAAGAGCGTCGCGCACAACTTGATGAGCGCTTCGAAGACAAAAAGAAAAAACTGCAAACTGGCGACGACATGGCGCCTGGCGTGCTGAAAATTGTCAAGGTTTACCTCGCCATCAAGCGTCGTATTCAGCCCGGTGATAAAATGGCGGGGCGCCACGGAAACAAAGGTGTTATCTCCGTCATTATGCCGGTGGAAGATATGCCTCACGATGAAGAAGGCAACCCGGTAGATATTGTCCTCAACCCGCTGGGTGTACCATCACGTATGAACGTCGGGCAGGTGCTGGAGACGCATCTGGGGGCAGCCGCCAAAGGCTTGGGCGTGAAGATTAACCGCATGCTCGAAGCACAGCAAAGCATGGCTGAGCTGCGTAAATTCCTGGATGAAGTTTACAACAGCATTGCCGGCTCCAGCCCGGTACAGATAGACACCTTCAGCGATGAGGAAGTGTTAGCTCTGGCTCGTAATTTGCGTGCTGGTGTGCCTATGGCAACGGCGGTATTTGATGGCGCCAAAGAGACTGAAATAAAGCGTCTGTTGCGCCTTGCTGATATGGACGACAGCGGTCAGGTTAGGCTGTTTGACGGCCGAACCGGTGAATCCTTTGAGCGTCCGGTTACTGTTGGCTACATGTACATGTTGAAGCTAAACCACTTGGTAGACGACAAGATGCATGCCCGCTCTACCGGCTCTTACTCTCTCGTTACCCAGCAACCTTTGGGTGGTAAGGCACAATTCGGTGGTCAGCGTTTCGGAGAGATGGAGGTCTGGGCGCTGGAAGCCTATGGTGCTGCCTACACCCTGCAAGAAATGTTGACCGTGAAGTCCGATGACGTGACAGGTCGAACCAAGATGTACAAAAACATCGTCGATGGCGACCACAAAATGGAAGCCGGTATGCCGGAATCTTTCAACGTGCTGTTGAAAGAGATCCGCTCACTGGGCATCGACATCGAACTGGAAACCGAATAACGAACGTGTGGCCAGGGTGTGTTGTTGTTAAACCAAAGCAGCACGCCTTGCACCGCGAGGAGATACGATTTTGAAAGACTTATTGAATCTGCTCAAGACCCAGGGCCAGACGGACGAATTCGACGCTATTCGGATTTCTCTGGCTTCACCGGACATGGTCCGGTCGTGGTCATACGGCGAAGTAAAAAAGCCTGAAACCATTAACTACCGTACGTTCAAGCCTGAGCGTGACGGCCTGTTCTGTGCCAAAATTTTTGGCCCGGTCAAAGACTACGAGTGCCTGTGCGGTAAGTACAAGCGACTCAAGCACCGTGGTGTTATCTGTGAGAAGTGCGGTGTTGAAGTGGCTCTGGCCAAAGTGCGTCGTGAGCGCATGGGACACATTGAACTGGCTAGCCCAGTGGCGCATATCTGGTTTTTGAAGTCTCTGCCATCCCGCATTGGCCTGCTGTTGGATATGACCCTGCGTGATATTGAGCGGGTATTGTACTTTGAATCCTACGTAGTTGTTGATCCGGGCATGACCACGCTGGATAAGAACCAGCTGCTCTCTGACGAACAATACTACGAAGCGCTTGAAGAGTTTGGTGACGACTTCGACGCCCGCATGGGTGCAGAGGCGATCAAAGGCCTGCTGTCAGACATCGACATCGAAGACGAAGTTAACACCCTGCGTGAAGAAATTCCTCAGACTAACTCTGAAACCAAGCTGAAAAAGTTAAGCAAACGACTCAAGCTACTGGAAGCGTTTCACCATTCTGGGAACAATCCTGAATGGATGATATTGACCGTTCTGCCAGTGTTACCGCCCGATCTGCGTCCGCTGGTGCCTCTGGACGGTGGTCGCTTTGCAACCTCTGATCTCAATGACCTCTATCGTCGGGTCATTAACCGTAACAATCGTCTGAAGCGTCTGCTGGATCTGAATGCACCGGATATCATCGTCCGTAACGAAAAGCGGATGCTGCAGGAGTCGGTGGATGCACTGTTAGACAACGGCCGTCGTGGTCGTGCCATCACTGGCTCTAACAAGCGGCCGCTGAAGTCCTTGGCCGACATGATCAAAGGTAAGCAAGGGCGTTTCCGTCAGAACCTGCTCGGTAAGCGTGTAGACTACTCTGGTCGTTCGGTTATTACTGTAGGTCCTACCTTACGCCTGCACCAGTGTGGGTTGCCCAAAAAAATGGCGCTGGAACTTTTCAAGCCGTTCATCTTTGGCAAATTGGAAGCCAAAGGTCTGGCAACCACGATCAAAGCCGCCAAAAAAATGGTTGAGCGTGAAACGCCGGAAGTTTGGGATGTGCTCGCAGATGTCATCCGTGAACACCCGGTCATGCTGAACCGTGCACCAACACTTCACCGCTTGGGTATTCAGGCATTTGAGCCAGTATTGATTGAAGGTAAAGCGATTCAGCTGCACCCACTGGTCTGTGCCGCCTATAACGCTGACTTCGACGGCGACCAAATGGCGGTACACGTACCGCTGACTCTGGAAGCCCAGCTTGAAGCGCGTGCTCTGATGATGTCCACCAACAACATTTTGGCGCCGGCAAATGGCGAGCCGATCATTGTGCCTTCTCAAGACGTGGTACTAGGGCTTTACTACATCACCCGTGAGCGCATCAACGCCAAGGGTGAGGGCATGGCGTTTGTGGATATTGACGAAGTCATGCGTGCCTATCGTACCAAGGCGGTTGATCTGCACGCTCGCATCAAAGTGCGTGTACATGAGAAGTACAATGATGGCGAAGGTAATGAACACGATAACCAGTTCCTCGCCGATACCACCGTGGGTCGTATGATCCTCTGGGATATTGTGCCTGAAGGTCTGCCGTTCTCGCTGGTTAACCTGCCAATGAAGAAGAAGGCGATCTCCAGCCTGTTGAACGCTTGTTACCGTAATGTTGGCCTCAAAGAAACGGTTGTGTTCGCTGATCAGATGATGTACATGGGCTTCCAGTACGCCACAGTTTCCGGTACTTCAATCGGTGTTAACGACTTCGTCATTCCACCGGAGAAAGAGCGCATCATCGACGATGCCAACGAAGAAGTGAAAGAGATCGAAAAGCAGTTTGCTTCCGGTCTGGTAACTGCGGGTGAGAAGTACAACAAGGTTATTGATATCTGGTCTCGTGCCAACGAAATGCTGGCCAAGCGCATGATGGACAACCTTAAAGTTGACAAGGTGGTTGACCGCGAAGGCAATGAGGTCGATCAGGAATCTTTCAACAGCGTCTACATGATGGCGGACTCCGGTGCCCGGGGTAGTGCAGCCCAAATACGTCAGCTGGCAGGTATGCGTGGCCTGATGGCCAAGCCGGACGGCTCCATCATCGAAACACCAATCACCGCAAACTTCCGCGAAGGCTTGAACGTACTTCAGTACTTCAACTCCACTCACGGTGCCCGTAAAGGTCTGGCGGATACCGCACTGAAAACCGCTAACTCCGGTTACCTAACCCGCCGTTTGGTAGATGTTGCTCAGGATTTGGTTGTTACTCAAGATGACTGCGGCACCAGCGATGGCCTGCTGATGACGCCACACATTGAAGGCGGTGATATCGTCGAACCACTGGGTGAGCGTATTCTCGGTCGGGTAGTGGCTGAAGACGTACTAAAGCCTGGTAGTGAAAGTGAAATCGCCGTTCCTGCTGGTACGCTCATCGATGAGACCTGGGTCAAACGCCTGGAAAAAATGAACGTTGATGAAATGCGCGTTCGCTCACCAATCACTTGTGAAACCCGCCACGGCATCTGTTCTAACTGTTATGGTCGTGACCTTGGTCGCGGACATCTGGTTAACAAGGGTGAAGCTGTCGGCGTTATTGCTGCTCAGTCCATCGGTGAGCCTGGCACGCAGTTGACGATGCGTACCTTCCACATCGGTGGTGCAGCATCCAGAAATGCGGCGGCGGACAGCGTTACCGTGAAGAACAAAGGTTCTGTACGCTTGTTGAACCTGAAGTCTGTTGAGCGTACAGATGGCACGCTGGTTGCCGTCAGCCGTTCTGGCCAGTTGGCGATTGCTGACGAATTCGGTCGTGAGCGTGAGCGTTACAAGCTTCCCTATGGTGCCATGATTTCTGTGCAGGATGGTGATCAGGTAGAGGCGGGTCAAACCGTGGCCAAATGGGACCCACACACCCACCCAATCATCACCGAAACCGCCGGTATCGTTGAGTTTAAGGGTATGGATGAAAACATCACCGTTAAGACTCAGACCGACGAGCTTACCGGTTTGTCCAATATTGAGGTCATGGACCCTAAGGATCGTCCATCTGCTGGTAAAGACATTCGTCCAGCCATTCAGCTCAAAGACGCTAGTGGTAATGAACTGAAACTTCCAGGCACTGATGTTCCTGCTCAATACTTCTTGCCAGCTAACGCATTGGTTAACCTGGATGATGGTGCCACTGTTGAGGTGGGTGCTGTACTGGCTCGTATTCCGCAACAGTCTTCTGGTAACCGTGACATCACCGGTGGTCTGCCCCGTGTTGCCGACCTCTTTGAGGCTCGTAAGCCCAAAGAGCACTCAATTTTGGCAGAAATTTCCGGAACCATCGGCTTCGGTAAAGAGACCAAAGGCAAGAAGCGTTTGGTGATTACCCCTACTGATGGTGCTGACCCATACGAAGAGCTGATCCCCAAATGGCGTCACCTCAACGTGTTCGAGGGTGAGCAAGTCACTCAGGGTGAAGTCATCTCTGACGGCCCCACTAACCCACACGACGTTTTGCGTCTGTTGGGCGTGAGTGAACTGGCTCGTTATATCGTTAACGAAATCCAAGACGTATACCGTTTGCAAGGTGTAAAAATTAACGATAAGCACATTGAGACCATTTTGCGTCAAATGCTGCGTAAGGTTGAAATTACCGAAACCGGTGACTCAAACTTTATCCGCGGCGATCAGCTCGAATACACCCGACTGCTGGAAGAAAATGACCGCGTCAGCCGTGAGAATGGCTTCCCCGCCAAGTTTGAACGAGTGCTGTTGGGGATAACCAAAGCATCTTTGGCAACAGAGTCCTTTATCTCTGCGGCTTCCTTCCAGGAAACGACCAGAGTCTTGACCGAAGCTGCTGTTACCGGTAAACGCGATTACCTGCGTGGCTTGAAGGAAAACGTAGTGGTGGGCCGTTTGATTCCCGCCGGTACGGGGCTGACTTACCACGCTGAGCGTCGTAAGGGTCGTGAAGAGGTTGAGTTTGAGACGCAATCCAAAGTCTCTGCTTCTGAAGTTGAACAGGCACTGTCTGAGGCGTTGAACTTTGGCGAAGTTTAAATGCTTTGCTGAAGGTCGCTCTTCTTAAAAACAAAAAGCCGCCATATTTTTAATGGCGGCTTTTTTTTGTGATGGGGAAATTTTGCAGAAAGAAAACTGGGTAAAACAGATAGGGTAACTTGCCACCAAGCAAGCTCAAATGCCTATCCATTTCATATTAAAAAACATCTAAGCGGTGATTCCAGCGCATACTACGGGCACGAGGCCAAAAACAAATCGTGTATACTTGTGCACCCATTTCTCGATGAATGACTACCAATGCGTAGACTTGACGTTCTTCTTGTTGAGCAAGGAAAAATAGCGACCCGAAGTCGGGCTCAGCGTTTGATTGCTGATGGAAAAGTAAAAGTGTGGCAAGCCAGCGGCTGGGAGACCATAACTAAGGCCAGTCAAAAATTTGCAGACAACACCGAAATTGAGGTTGTTGACTCCAATCCATTTGTTTCCCGTGGTGGTTTAAAGCTGGCGGGCGCTTTACAGTACTCAGGCCTCTCTCTTGCCAATAAGGTCGTGATTGACGTTGGCCAGTCCACTGGCGGCTTTACCGATTGCGCCTTAAAAGCGGGTGCTACCAAAGTAGTTGGTATTGAGGTAGGGCATGGACAGTTAGTTGAATCCTTAAAAAACGACTGCCGTGTCGTCTGTATTGAGGGGATGAACGCTCGGGCACTGCCAGCGGCGCTTCTCAATTATACCGAGTCTGTGCAGGGTTTTGATGTTGCTGTAATGGATGTGTCGTTTATATCGCAAACCATCATTCTGCCGGTACTGACGCCGCTACTAAAAAAGAATGGACAGCTGTTGAGCCTCGTTAAGCCCCAGTTTGAAGTAGGGCCTGGCGGGTTGGGAAAGGGTGGTATTGTCAAAAATGAACGCCTTTACACTGAAGTCCAAAAGAAAATAGAGGACTGCTGTAAAGCGCTCAATTTACAGGTTCGCGGCTACTTTGATAGCCCAATAAAAGGGGGCGACGGTAACCGGGAGTTCTTCATCTGGGCAGAGCGAGTTTAGCAAAATCGCCGTAAACCCTCGCCTTTATGCCCTCCTTTGGGTATTTATGCTTTGGGTATTTATGCCCTCGCCCTTTGGGTATTTATGCCCTTTGGGTATTTATGCCCTTTGGGTATTTATGCCCTTTGGGTGCGATAAGTCGGTGAGCAGTCATGTTAAAGTGACCATAATCGTAGCCAGCGGCGGCAATGTCAGGCTAATGCTGTCTTGCTGGTGATGAAACGCCACAGGCTGCGAAGTAACAGGTTCATTAATGATATTGCTGCCACCGTAACGCTGATTATCACTATTAAAAATTTCCTGCCATTGGCCAGCTTGTGGCACACCTATTTGATAATCGTGGCGAACAGCCGGTGTCATATTGCTGATCAATACGACAGTGTTACCTTGGCTGTCTTGACGATAAAACGCAAAAACACTTTGGCTTTGATCGTCCAATATCAGCCAGGTAAAACCAGCGCGGTCAAAGTCCTGCTCATAGAGCGGCGAATAATTCTGGTAAAGAGCGTTCAAATCGCTAACCATCCGCTGCATTCCCAGATGAAACGGCCCTTGCTCCAGTAAATGCCAGTTGAGGCTGGCAGCGGGGTTCCATTCATCAACCACTGCAAATTCAGAGCCCATAAATAAAAGCTTTTTACCTGGGTGACCAAACATAATGCCGAAATAGGCTCGCAAGTTGGCAAAGCGTTGCCAGTCATCTCCGGGCATTCTGGTTAACAGTGTGCCTTTGCCGTGTACCACTTCATCGTGAGACAGTGACAGAACAAAGTTTTCGTTATAGGCGTACACCATGCTGAATGTCATTTCATTGTGGTGATGTTGTCGATGGATAGGATCGCGCTTCATATATGCCAGCGAGTCGTGCATCCAGCCCATGTTCCATTTGTAATCAAAGCCCAAACTTTGCGGATGGCCGGGGTGGGAAACACCGGGCCAGCTGGTGGATTCCTCGGCAATCATCATGCAGTTTGGGTAGTTACTGTGTACTTCCCAGTTCAAGCGCTGCAGAAACTCTACCGCTTCAAGGTGCTCATTGCCGCCTAAGTGGTTGGGCGTCCACTCACCCTGACCTCTGGAATAGTCGAGGTAGAGCATTGAGGCCACTGCATCCACCCGCAGGCCGTCAATATGAAACTCATCCAGCCAGTAAAGTGCATTGCTTATTAAAAAATTCTGCACCCATTGAGAGCCGAAATTATAAATACAAGACTTCCAATCCGGGTGCCAGCCCCGCTGTGGGTCTTCGTACTCATAAATGGCGGTGCCGTCGAAACGAAAAAGACCATGGTCGTCTTCTGGAAAGTGAGCGGGTACCCAGTCAAGGATAACGCCAACATTGTGCTGATGACATTGATCCACAAAGTAACGGAAATCATCTGGCGTGCCAAAGCGGCTGGTTGGTGAGAAAAGCCCAATGGGCTGATAGCCCCAGGACTCATAAAGCGGGTGCTCAGAAATGGGTAGTAGCTCTATGTGGGTAAAGCCCAGTTTCTTTACATAAGCAACCAGTTCATCTGCCAGCTGTCGGTAATTCCTAAAACCACCGTCGTCTGATTTTTTCCATGAACCCAGATGCACCTCATAAATAGAGACCGGTTGTTGATGGTTGAGCGTCCGCTGCTCAAGCCATTGGGCATCAGCCCACGAAAAAGTGCTCTGTTTTTGCACGATAGAAGCAAGCCCGGGCCACTGCTCCGCCTTAAGGCCAAAGGGGTCGGCTTTGTTGGGTAGCAGATTACCTTCGTGGTCGTGTAATTCAAACTTGTACAGATCGCCTTCCCCAACCCCGGGCACAAATAAACGCCAGATACCATCATCGGCACTGGCCATCGGATGGTAGCGGCCATCCCATTGGTTGAAGTCACCAATAACACTGACGGAGCGGGCGTGAGGGGCATAAACCTTGAATAAAACACCTTTAATAATGTTTTTACTATTGATTATGTGTTGAATTGGCAGTGCGCCCAAGTGCCTGTAAAGGCGCAGTGGGTCAATATCGTGTTGGCTAAGCGCATACTGACCAAACTGATACGGGTCGTAAGCGGTATGTTGTGAGCCATCTTTGGCGGTAACTTTGAGCTGGTAATAAAAATGCTTCTTACGACGAGGGAGTTTTAGTTCAAAAAAGCTGCTATTCAGCTGCTGCATCACACCAAGTGATTTACCCTGAGGTGCCAGAATAACTTCAGCGCACTCAGCTTCCGGAAGCCAGGCACGTAACGTTAAGCCACTGCCAGACTCAGCCGGGTGCAAACCAAGTACAGAAAAAGGGGTGGAATACATTGCCTGATGCAGGCTTTCAGTAACAGGAGCAAGGTGAGTGGCCGTGGACATTTTAAAAGCCTTTTGAACGCTACGATGACGAGTGAGTTTGGTAGGGGTTTCTCTTTTTAACGTGGTATTAACAAACTGTAAACGTTTAACTTGTATAATTCAGTTTAAAAATTCGATGCCGCGCACAGGGGGGAGTAGTTTAGCTGATTGTTCAGGAGATGATTTGTAACTATTTCAGTCTATTCTCACATAGTCGTATGGATTCCAGCGGTACTTTGCTGGTGGGCTTAGACAAAAATGGACGACTTTGGTTTTGAAATCCAGCCCGTCAAAGGCTGGACTACCCTTTATAACAAGATACTATTAAAACCAGATTTCAGCTTCCACGCCGTATTGGTAGGTTCTTTTTTTGCAGTTAAATTCTGTCCCCCAACCTTCTTTATCTTTAATTGGGTTGTCAGAGTTAGCGGTCATATAGGTGAAAAAAGGCTTAATCTGTGGGCGACCGAAGAAGTCAGAATTTACCGTGAATACCCCCGCTACTTCAGCAGCGTAATATTTTGTGTTTGATTCGGCGCCACCAATTTTATATCTGGTTCCATTTAAATCAACTTTGCGCTTAGCCCAAAAACTTTTCTCATAGCCAAACGAACCGGTGAACTCCCAGCGGAAATTATCATTCACCTTGTAGGTAGGACGAAAAGCAATCAATAAACGGTCTACTGTGTCGCCTTCTGCTTTATATGTTTTTTTGTCGGGTAGATTGGTTTCTGGTTCTTTATCTTTGTTACAAGTTTCTTTGCCAGCTATGGCGCCTTTGGTCACCTCATTACCCAGCCCCCAGATCTTCTTGCCGCGCAAGTAAGTGATTTCAGAACCCATCTGCCAGCTATTATTGATGTTCAAAACGCCGTAGGAGGTGAAGAAGATGCTATTGCCTTTATCACTGTCGACGGTTGCGGTTGCGCCGCTCCATTGGCCAAAGTTGACCCCTCGGTTCGCTGCCAAACCTTTACCATAGGCAAGAGCGGAGGTGGTCCAGCCGTCAAATCCGTAGTAGTTGCGCTTGTGAGTGATGGCCATGCCGACGCCATCAGTGGATTCCGTAGGGCTGAATTTACTCTTATCTCCAGCCCTCATCAATTTCAGATCCAGATTGAAACTGCCGCCGAGTGCTTTGTGGTTGTAGCTGTAGAGATCCAGAGAGTGAATCGTTTTATCTTTTGCTTTAGGCCCTCTCTCGCCTAAGTCAACTGAGACCACTGCAATACCGTTGTCGTTTTGCTCATAGCCAAAACCGACACCAGAGGACTGCTTCCAGAACTCACGAGAGAGGATCCCGGATTCACGATTAAGAAAGCGGCGGCCAGCCCAGACTTCGCCTTTTTCTGGCAGGTAACTGAAGCCGCCAAGGCGAACAAACGCCTCTTTAATTTCAAAATCACCACCAGCTTTAGGGTTGTTGCTGTCTTCACTGCCGGACGAAGAGTAGAAGTTATAATCGCCATTACCGTATTCAGCACGAATCCCTAACTGAGACCAGACACCGTTTTGAAAGGTGGTGTTCTTGCTGACGTTGAACTCAACCTGATTTGGATTTTTGCCCGTGGTCGCAGCGAGGTGGTAATCACGTTGACCGTACTGATTGCCGGTCGATACGCCATTTTCATTCAGGCGCCAGGCAGCACGTATGTAGCCGTTTACCTGCCAGCCATCGGTCAGAATATCTGTTGGTTTGTGTTTATGCACTTCACCAGTGTCGTCTGTTGCCATGACATTGTTGGAGATTAAAGCAGCAACAGCTACAGCCAGTGGTAGAATGCATTGATTCTTGATCACAAGCAATTTCCTTCCAGTGTGTTGTTTGCGGGAGGGCTGTCTGAATGACGGGAAAAAAGCATAGCCACTATTTAGGTCGCTTTGAAAAACTTCCACTACTCACATCCATAGCAGTCATAAAATAGCTTAATCAACGCTGTTTCAAAGATGCTATAGACGACAGCTATTAGTAGTATATGTCAGTAGATTAAAAGCATGGTGTATATGACAAATATGTTTAATTTGGTGGGCATAAAAAGGAGATTGGCTTGACACTTTCCTGACTTTAGTCAGTTTGTACTGAGATAATGCTGTTTTCTCTATTCACAATGGCATAAAAATATGACTTTTTATTAAGATAAATCGTCGTAAACCCTCACATTTATGCCCTTTCGGTTTAACCGGGCGGGGATATAAGAGAAGTGAATGTGACCCTGTAAACCAAAGATGGGCATGGCTTTGTGGCCCTGTTGGTTGTCAAAGAGTCGTCTGCATTGAGGCTTGAGGTAATTGCGCTCCCTTTTCAGATAGAAAAAGACGGAGCAAAGCTCCGTCACAACACAACCACAGGAAGAACTAGCAATAATCCCTTGTCGTTTAATGACGCTGCTCGCCCAAACAGAGCGAGCGTTTTATTGCGGGATTAAGTTTGGTTAGAACCAGATTTCTGCTTCGACGCCGTATTGGTAAGTATTGTTATTTTTAGAGTCGGAGCCCCAGCCTTTGGAGCCGTCACTGCTGTCTTTAGTCATTACAGTGACAAAAGGTTTGATTTGTGGTCGACCGAAGTAGTCAGAGTTCACCGTGAACACGGCGGCAACCTCACCGGCATAAACGTCGGTGGTTACTTCTTTTAGACTCCAGTTTGATTTCTCCTGACCGTAAGAGCCGGTAAACTCCCAGCGGAAGTTGTCGTTTACTTTGTAAGTAGGTCGAACAGCTAATAACAAGCGGTCAACAGTATCACCTTCAGCGGCTGGATTATTGCCCAATCCCCAGATTTTGTCGCCATGGAGGTAAGTCACTTCAGAACCGAGCTGCCAGCGATCATTGATGTTCATAACGCCATAAGAGGTGAAGAAAACAGTGCTGCCATCTTCATTATCAATGTCGTTATCGGAGTCTGTTGATCCACTCCAGTGACCAAAGTTTACCCCGCGGTTAGCTGCCAGGCCTTGGCCATAGGCCAAAGCGGTTGTGGTCCAACCACTCAAACCATAATAATCCCGCTTATAAGTGACGGCTGCACCAATACCGTTAGTGGCCTCCTTAGCGGCAAAGTTGCTCTTTTCTCCAGCAGTCATCACTTTCAGGTCAAAGTTGAAACTACCGGCAAGAGCCTTGTGGTCATAGCTGTAAAAATCAAAACTGTGAATTGTTTTACCGCTGTTTTTGATGCCATTATTCTCACGGTCTACATCCGCCGAAACAACGGCCACACCGTTACCATTTTGTTCATAACCAAAGCCAACACCAGAAGACTGCTTCCAGAACTCGCCAGAAAGAATACCTGCTTCTCGATTCAGGAAGCGACGACCAGCCCAAATCTCAGCGTTTTCTGGCAGATAGCTGAAGCCACCCAAACGAATAAAGGCTTCCTTGATTTCAAAGTCACCGTCGCCACTTTTATCTTCACTGCCAGAGGATGAGTAGAAGTTTGAATCGCCATTACCAAATTCAGCGCGAATGCCCAGCTTAGACCACACACCATTTTGAAAGGTGGTATTTTTACTAATGTTGAATTCAACTTGATTCGGGTTTTTGGCGGTGGTACCGGCCAGTTTGTAATCAGGCTTGCCGTATTCATTGCTGGTAGACGTACCGTACTCATTAACGCGCCAGCCTGCACGAATGTAGCCGTTTACTTGCCAGCCATCGGTTAGAATGTCGGTGGGTTTAGGGGCGTCACTGGCTAAAACGTTGCCAGCAAGTACAACCGAAGCAATGGCGCCAGACAGTGTCAAAATACGGAACTTATGAGTCACAACCAATTTCCTTTAAGTGTGTGTTTTTCTTGTTTGTTTGCCAATCCACATGCAGACCCCCGCCTGAGCCTTTCACTAAGTAGATCAGGTTATGTCTGCTGACGTTTTAACGTGTTTAGATTTAGAAGACGGTGTGATTTTTTGTTATTTCCAGCTGCCATTGCAATATGAAAAGGTTTTTAGAAAGTGTTTGCTGAATATTGATCTAAGTCACGCTGAAAGCTTTTAAATCGCCAAAATGCTTCAAAATCGTGTATTTAAGACATGTAAATAACTATGGGAAAAATAAAGTGTCCGGACAGTCAACCATTCTCCAGGTGGCGGCGCTGGCTGGCTTGTCCATTGCGACAGTCAGCCGGGTGCTGAACGGCGGTAAATACGTTTCCGCCAGAACGCGTGAAAAGGTCTTGCAGGCAGCGAAAGAGTTAAATTATCAACCCAACTATATGGCCAGGCAGCTACACGGACAGAATGCCTTTGTGGTTGGTGTCGTTTTGGGTATGGATCTGGGCACCATTTCACCCTTTGCTTTAAAAGTTTATGAAGCGTTAAAGGTTGAGCTGGAAAAGCGCGGCTATCGGGTAAAACGGGTCAGGTTCTCACCAGAAGGTGAGTTGCTAACCGTGGCCAGAGCCTATGTAGGCATTGGTTTGCATCACGAAGATCGTCGCCACGCTACGGTCCAGCTGCAAGACGCTCCCTACATTAGTGTTGGTGATGTGCGGGATGGTCATTTCTGGGTGGCTTCTAACGACAACCAAGGTGGAAAATTAGCAACACAGCACTTAATAGAAAACGGTTGTCGGGTGATATATTTTGCCTGTTTACACAGTCATCATGCGGTTTCAGCCATGCGTTATCAGGGTTACAGAGAAGCACTGTTAAATGCCTGTCTGATTCCTGCTGAGGCCATTGAAATCTCGTCGGATACTGGGTTGCCCGCCTTAGATAGCTACCGTCGTATAAGAACGTTGCTAGAGTCAGGTATTAAACCGGATGCTTTTGTCGCCTTTTCCGATATTGTTGCTACCGGAATCACCATGGCTCTGGCGGATACTGGAAAATGTGTACCCAACGATGTACAGGTGGTTGGCTATGACGGTATTGATGACGATCGTTATAACTGCCTCACCACCATTTGCCAAAATATTGAAAGCATTGCCGCACAGGCCGCAGAGTTGGTGATGGAAGCGATGAAGTCATGCCCTCCCCGAGGTTGTTGGCAGGATGTTTCTTTACGTCTCGGTAAAACAACTTGTGTCGTAAGTAAGTAGTCCTTAACGAAGTAGAGTGCAGCAGATATTTTGTCAATTTGGCTGATGAGGAAATTAACAGGGTCTTCACGCAGAAGACGATTTTACTGTATCTACGGCTTTTTCAGGCACTGTAAAAATATAGGCCTGAAGAACTGGGCTGACTTACGACTGGTAAAGTATGTTTCATAAGAAGGTCACATGAATGCACACGAAACACCAAAAAATGAAAAAATGTAAACGTTTTTCGATTTTTTTCAGGCGTTGATTCGTTGATGATATTGATACATCTTTTGCAGTTTTTCTTGGCGGCACCGGATTTAGCAAGTGAGCCAGTGGTCAACTCACCTCAACCACTATAAACGACAACCTTAAAATGGTAGCCCGCAAGGGAGTCAGGACGACTTTGGAGTTTTATGATGATTAAAAAAACAATGGCCGCAGCCGTAGCTTCTGTTTTGGCGATTGGTCTGGCAAGCACAGTACAGGCTTTCTCTGATGATGAGCTGGTGGTGTGGATTGGTGGCGATAAAGCCTATAAAGGTATGGAAACTGTTGGTAAACGTTTTGAACAAGAACTGGGTATAAAGGTGAAGGTTGAGATCCCTGAGAATCTGACCGACCGTTTCCAACAAGCCGCTGCTACCGGAAAAGGCCCGGACATCGTAATGTGGGCTCATGACCGTTTTGGTGAGTGGGCACAGTCTGGTCTGCTGGCCACGGTTAACCCTTCCGACAGTGTGAAAGCAGATATTGAGGCGAAAGGCTGGCAGGCGGCTTCCCATAACGGCAACATCTATGGCTACCCGGTCGCCATGGAAGCTATCAGCCTGATTTACAACAAAGACATCATCAAAACGCCGCCTGCTTCCTATGAAGCAATGTTTGACCTGAAAAAAGAGCTGGATAAAAAAGACATCACCACCATCATGTGGGATCAGGTGCAGCCTTACTTCACCACACCGATGCTGGCATCTAACGGTGGTTATGTATTTAAAGAAGTACCCACCGGTTATGACGTTACCGACATCGGTCTGAACAGCCCCGGCGCTATTAAAGGCGGTAAGATGTTGGCGAAGATTATAGATGAAGGTGTAATGCCCCGCGGTGTGGATTACGGTGTGATGGAAGCCAGCTTTAACAAAGGTGAAGTGGCAATGATGATCACTGGCCCGTGGTCATGGTCAAACCTTGATAAAAGTAAGATTAACTACGGTGTTGCACCATTGCCTTCTATTGATGGCAGCCCTTCCCGTGCGTTTGTTGGTGTCTGGGCTGCAGCTTTGAACAATGCATCCCCTAATCAGGAGTTGGCTAAAGAGTTTATCGAAAACTATTTGCTGACCGCAGAAGGTCTTGAAACCCTGAACAACGACAAAGCATTAGGTGCAGTCGCCCATAAAGAGTTCATGAAAAAACTGTCCTCTGACCCACGGATCGCGGCGACTTATCAGAACGTGATGAACGGCCTGTTGATGCCTAATGTGCCTGAGATGGGTAAGTTCTGGTCTGCTACACAAACTGCGCTGACCAATATTACTACCGGTCAGGAGACTGTAGAAGTCGCGCTAAACAAAGCGACCAAGCTGATTGCCAACTGATTGCCCATGCGATGAAAAAAACCAGTAACTCTCTATAGGCGTCGTTTAATCGACATGAGACTCCGTCACCGCAAATGAGCGGTGACGATCTCGTTCCAGTAGTGGTGCTCTGTCGCTGGTTTAGATATCGAACGTTGTTTGCGTAAGACCCTCCCGGAGAGAAAAACACCATGACCATACCCGCAACTGCCAGATCCATTTTGTCTGGCAATGGGCCCAAATGGGCGCTTGTTGCTCTGATAGATATTGCTCTGCTTTATGTTATTTCCCTGATGTACGCTCAGGGTGAAGTACTATTTCCGTTAACACTGCTGATTCTTGCCAGTTTGGGCACGTGGATTTTTACCAGCAAAGGTGGCTATTGCTACCGCTATGTATACCCATGCTTGCTGGGTATTATGATGTTTATTGTCTTCCCGCTGGTGTACACCTTCAGTATCTCGTTTACCAATTATGGTTCTGCCAACATTCTGACTCTGGAACGGGTGAAAGAGATTCACCTTAAACAGCAAGTTAAGACCAGTGACCACACCTATAAACTGGCGCTGTTCAAACAAAATGATCAATACCAGTTGCAACTCACGGATAAAAACGACAACCAAAAGGTATATACATCTGACTTTTTCGCCCTTAGTGGTGAGCCTGTGGATATTTCTGCTCGCCGTGGAGCTTACGCTGCAGGCAGTAAACTCTCTATGCGTGATGTGGTTAAGCAGCGTTCTGCTCTTAATAAGGTGGCCATAACGCTTGAGAACAACGTGCGTCTTGTGATGTCGTCATTGCGTGAGTACTCCGCTATGGCTCCGAAATACCGAGAAGAAAAAAACCATAAGCTAGTAGATATTCAAACTGGTCAGGCAATGCGACCGGATATGACAACCGGCTTTTATGTCAACGACGACGGCACGCAGATTGCCCCTGGGTTTGCTGTTTACATCGGCGGTGCTAATTATGATCGCTTGGTAAACGACAAAGGTATGCGTGATCCTTTTTTCAAAATCTTTCTGTGGTCGATTCTATTCTCTGCTTCAAGTGTCGTTTTATGTGCATTGATCGGGTTGTTGCTGGCCAATCTAATGCAGTGGGAGCCACTGAAGGAGCGTGCTATTTACCGTGTGCTGTTGATTCTCCCTTATGCCGTACCCGCTTTTATTTCCATTCTTATTTTCAAGGGGCTTTTCAACCAGAACTTTGGTGAGATCAACATGATTCTTGAGGCTCTGTTCGGTATCAGCCCCGAATGGATGACCGACCCTACTTTAGCCAGAGCGATGATTTTGATCGTTAATACCTGGCTTGGTTACCCTTACATGATGATTGTCTGCATGGGGCTGCTTAAGGCAATTCCCGATGATCTCTACGAGGCGTCCGCCATCGATGGAGCCAACCCCATTCATAACTTGGTCTATGTGACACTGCCAAATATCATCAAACCAATGGCGCCGATTTTAATTGCCAGCTTTGCTTTCAACTTCAACAACTTTGTATTGATTGACTTGTTAACCGCAGGCGGCCCAATGATGCCGGGTACGACCATTGAGGCTGGTTACACCGACTTGCTGGTGAATTTCACCTTCCGCACGGCATTTGTCGCCGGTCAGAACTTTGGGCTGGCGTCGGCTATTGCCACCATGATCTTCCTGATCATCGGTTTTATCTCCTGGGTTAATCTCAGGGCCACTCGCAGTTCACAGGAGTTTTGATCATGGCGATGGTTCAACCAAGAAATTTAACCTATCGGGTTTGGGCTGCAAGAGTTGTTATGTTTCTGCTGCTGTGTCTGATTATGTTTCCATTTCTGATGATCATCTCGGTGTCGTTCAGAACGGGGAATTTTGCCACCGGTAGTCTGATTCCGGATAACCCCAGTCTGGAACATTGGGCAATGGTGTTGGGAATTCCGTATGAAACGGCTGACGGCACCGTAATTGAACCAACTTTTCCGGTGCTGACTTGGTGTGGAACTCAATAAAAGTCAGTCTGACCACCTCGGCACTTATACTGCTTTTGTCTACTACTGGTGCTTACGCCTTTGCCCGGCTGCGGTTTCGCCTGAAGGATCACCTACTCACCAGCATGATGATTTTGCAGATGTTTCCCTCAGTGCTGGCATTGATTGCCTACCATGCGTTTTTCAATCAGCTTGGTGAGGTGGTGCCATGGTTAGGTCTGAACACCCATAATGCCCTTATTCTCTCTTATCTGGGGGGGATTACCATGCATATCTGGCTGATTAAGGGTTATTTCGAGAGTATTGATGTCGCACTAGAAGAGTCTGCTTACATTGATGGCGCAACCCCTTGGCAGGCGTTCCTGCATATTCTGCTACCGTTGTCTGTGCCTATTTTGGCAGTTGTTTTTGTTCTGTCGTTTATTGGTGTGATCGGTGAATACCCTATTGCCTCTGTTCTGCTGCAAGGGGTTGATCAACTGACGCTGGCTGTCGGCGTGAAACAGTTCCTTTACGCCCAGAACTACCTCTGGGGTGATTTTGCCGCTGCGGCTATTTTGACCGGCATGCCCATTACCATTGTGTTCCTTATGGCACAGCGTTATCTGGTCAATGGGCTAACGGCAGGTGGTGTTAAAGGTTAAGCATTTTAAGAAATAACAAATTTGCAAAGGTTAAAAGAGAAAATAATGGCTGAAGTCAAGCTAGCACACTTGGATAAAAGTTTTGATGGTGGGAAAACATTTGTACTTAAAAATATCAATCTGCAGATAGATGACGGTGAATTTATTGCATTTGTCGGGCCTTCCGGCTGCGGTAAGTCAACGTTACTACGGATGATTTGTGGTCTCGAAGACATTAGTGCAGGAACGATTGAGCTGGACGGCGAGGGCGTGAACGACATGCCACCTAATGAGCGACGGGTGGGTATGGTGTTCCAGTCATATGCGCTCTATCCACATATGACGGTGCGCGACAATATGGCGTTTGGTCTGAAGTTGGCAAAGTTTTCAAAAGCGGAAATTAATCGTCGGGTGGATGAAGCGGCGAAAGTTCTTCAATTGGCAGCATTGCTCGATCGTAAGCCAAAATCACTGTCCGGTGGTCAGCGGCAGCGGGTGGCCATTGGCCGCTCCATTGTACAGGAGCCGCGCCTGTTCTTATTTGACGAGCCGTTATCTAACCTTGATGTCTCCTTGCGAGTTCAAATGCGACAAGAGTTGTCCAAATTGCACCACAATCTAAAGACAACCGCAGTTTATGTGACTCATGATCAAGTTGAAGCGATGACTCTTGCCGATCGGATTGTGGTGCTGAGCCCCCTTGCTGAAGGCGCTGCGAGTAACCTTGAGCAGGTAGGCGCACCTTTGGAGTTGTACCACAATCCGTGCAATTTGTTTGTTGCCAGCTTTATTGGTTCGCCAAAGATGAACTTCTTCCGTGCCACCATTGTGGAGTCCGGCTTGAATGAGTCCAAAATTAAGTTGGATTGCGGCACGTATTTGCGCGTGTATAACGATACCCATAACGCGAACGTTGGCGATAAAGTTACTCTGGGGATTCGACCGCAAGACGTTCTCAGCCATGAGCAGGCAGTGGGTGCTGAAAACTGCATTACTGGCACCATTGATACGGTTGAGCGTTTGGGCAATGAGTCGTTTATCTATCTCAATCACCCGGATATTCACGAATCATTTATTGTCGGGGTGGAAGACTCAATGCGTCGTGAGTTGGGTGCTCAATTCCATGTTGGTATACCGGCAGAAAATTGCCATCTGTTTGATGCTAATGGTGAGGCCTTTCCGCGTAACCAAGTGGCTGCTTTCGATTAATATCGCTGCTATCCCTCTCCCGGATATGAGCGTACAGTTGTCGGTAACTTGTTGTCGTTATTTTGACCTGCAAACAATCAGTGAAGAAATGTAATGCTTGATCATCAGTTAATTGACCGTCTCGGTGACCTCTGCGGCATGGCCTCTGGCTATGAAGATTGGGATGGGGCTCGGGTTACCATTGCTACCGAGAACAAAACTCCACTGTTAGCGGCAATGGGGTTTGATGTCAGCAATAACAACGCATTGAAACGTGCGATTGCTGATACACAACTTACCCAGTGGCAGTCGACACTGGCGCCGGTGACTGTCGTGCATCAGGGGAGAAGTTTTTCTTTTGTGTTGCGTTGCCTGAAAAAAAAACGTCCGTCGTTTGTGGAGTTGACCATTACTCTCGAAAACGGCGATAAAGTTTTTCACACCGCTGATTTGGCCTCGGTTGAATTCACTGAGACTGTTAAATTGGCTGGTAAGCAGTATGTCTCCATTGACGTACATGTTCCTGAATACTTGCCGCTGGGATATCACAATCTGGTGGTGAAAGGCAAAGGGCTGTCGGCAGAGGCCGGGCTGATTGTGGTGCCCGAGGTGTGCTACGAGCCTGAAGCGATGCGTAAGGGCAAAAAAATCTGGGGCTCTGGTATCCAGCTCTATACCGTTCGTTCCGAGCGTAATTGGGGGATGGGAGATTTAACTGACTTGGGCGATCTTGCCGCCGGGATGGGCGAGCAGGGGGCTGACTTTGTTGGGTTAAACCCGGTGCACGCTTTGTATCCCACCAACCCGTTGCACTGTTCGCCTTACAGTCCTTCTACCCGGCTGTTTGATAACGTGTTGTATATTGATCCGCTTCGTGTGGCTGACTATGAAAACAGTGCTGCCGCACAGGCGATTGTGGCGGAGCATAAGGCGCTGATTGACCAGCTTCGTACTACTGAGTTTGTGGAATACGACAAAGTAGCACCACTTAAAATGTTGGTACTTGAGGCGTTGTTTGATGAATTTGCAACAACACACCTGCAGAAAAAAACTGTGCGTGGCGCTGAGTTTGCCGCTTTTTGTCAGTCTCGTGGTAAGCGGCTGGATCAGTTCGCTCTGTTTGATGCGCTGTTTGAGCATTTTCGCAAGACCGATATCAATAGCTGGGGGTGGCGTTCTTGGCCGCAAGCGTATCAAACGCCCGATAGCAAAGAGGTAAAAACGTTTGCGAAAGAAAATGAGGCTCGCATCACCTTCTTTAAATATTTGCAATGGCTAATGGATTTGCAGTTGCAGAACGCCCAGAAAAAAGCAAAAGACGCTGGCATGATGATTGGTCTCTATCGCGATTTGGCGGTGGGCGTGGATAGCAACGGTGCAGATGTTTGGGCGGATCGCAGCCTGTTTGTACTGCAAGCAAGTACTGGCGCTCCGCCAGATGGTCTTGGCCCTATGGGACAAGACTGGGGGCTGCCGCCGTTTAATCCGGCGGTGTTGAAAAAAGAGCGTTATCAGCCTTTTGTTGAGTTGATTCGCAACAACATGCGTAACTGTGGTGCTTTGCGTATTGACCACGCAATGGGGCTGTTCCGTCTTTGGTGGTGCCCAAATGGCAATACCGAGAACAAGGGCGCTCGTTACGGCTGTTATGTTCATTACCCGCTGCAAGACCTGTTGGGCATTATTAAGCTTGAGAGTCATCGTCAACAGTGTCTGGTGTTTGGTGAAGACCTTGGAGTAGTACCGCAGGAGATTACCGACAGTCTGCCACCTGCGCGAATGTACGGCAGTATGATGGGTATTTTTGAGCAAGACGGTGACCGTTATAAGTTGCCAGCAGATTACAAAAAGAAGGCTCTGGCCGTATTGGTTTGCCACGACACACCGACCCTTAAAGGTTGGTGGGATGGTAAAGATATCGACCTTATGCGAGCTCTGGGTTTTTATTCCGATGAACGTGCCGACGCTGACCATGATGCCCGGGAACAAACCCGTAAAGCGGTTATTGCGACGTTGGCGCAGTTAGGTGAATTACCAGAGGGGGTGAACCCGCAGGCCGAGACTGCACCGGCTTTCAGTCGTGAGATTATGGAGAAGTTCAGTTACTATCTGGCCTTGTCAGCAGCACAGATTACCGGATTTCAGTTGGAAGATTTTATGATGATTGACTCCCCGGTGAATGTGCCGGGAACCAGTAGTGAGTATCCGAACTGGCGTCGTCGTTTAAGGCAAACCGTGGATGAGCTGCTTGCCAGTGAAGAAAATCGCGAGTTTTTTGCCAATTTGAGTGGTTGTCGGAAGGCTTGAAGGCTGAGGGGGAGGCTTTTTGAGTTACCTCATCTGGGCGACCCCGTCTAGGCGACCCCCCCGTCTAGGCGGACCCAACCTTTTCTCAGGCAGTCTTCTAGCCCAAAAATACCCCGCCTAAAATCCGCAGATCCGAGGCACCGGTAACGGTCGGTAGGTTTCCCGCCAATGACTGCAGGTTTTGCCTTGCTAGCCAGGCAAAAGCGGTGGCTTCTACCCATTGTGGGTGGATACCGAGCTTGCTGGTTGTCTCCAGTTGTTTATCTGGTAGCTCTTCTTTTAACATTGCCATGAGCCTCTGGTTGCAGCTGCCACCACCACAAATATAAACCTCGCTGGTTTCTGGTGCGTGCTGCTTGATGGCATCGGTAATACAGCGCGCAGTTAAACGACAGAGGGTTGCCTGTATGACAAAGGGAGATAACCCGCTGAAACCTCCAATCATCAGTTCCAGCCAGTTTGGATTAAACAGCTCACGCCCGGTACTTTTAGGGGTTGGCTGGCGAAAGTACGGCTCGCTTAGCATGGTTTCTAACAGAATCGGGTCATGGGGTTCCTGCGCGGCGTAAGTGCCATTGGGGTCAAACGGTTGTTGCCATTGTTGCTGGCACCAGTAGTCCATTAACAAGTTACCGGGGCCGGTATCAAAACCGCTTACCGGTTGTCGTGTGTTAGCGGCGGGTAGCAGCGAAATATTGCTGATTCCACCAATATTTACCACCACTCGGTGAAGGTGTTCGTGGGTGAATACGGCATGGTGAAATGCCGGTACCAGCGGCGCACCCTGCCCACCGGCTGCCATATCCCGGCGGCGAAAATCGGCTACCACAGTGATCCGGGTTTGTTCAGCAATAATGTTGGGGTCGCCAATTTGCAGGGTGAAACCTTGCTCTGGTAAGTGCCGGATGGTCTGGCCGTGGCTGCCGATGGCTTTGATCTGCTGTGCATGCAAGTTGGCTTTAACGAGTAGCGCTTTTACCGCCGAGGCGGCGGTGTGAGCGATGGCCGCGTCAACTTCGGCGAGCCGGTTGATTTCATCGTTACCTGGCAGGCACAGTTGGCGGATTTTTTCTTTTAATCCGTCGGGCCACGGGTTGGTGTGGGTTGCTAGCACAGTGGGCGTGTTGGCGTCATCAAAACGAACGGCAACGGCATCCATGGCGTCGAGGCTGGTGCCTGACATCAGGCCAATATAGATCTCAGGCATGCGTTTCCCTGTCATGGTGTTAACCCTGCGGCTACTGAGAGGCTAACAGTGTTTCGCTCTGCGCTTTGAGTCTGGCAAGTATCAGTGCTGAGCGTTGCTTGAAGTTGGCCATTTCGCTGCGGGCTATGGGGGCTGCATCTGGCAGTTTCACCGTTACCGGGTTTCGGTGCACACCGTTTACCCGAAATTCGTAGTGCAGGTGCGGCCCTGTGGCCCAGCCGGTCTGGCCAACGTAGGCAATGGTTTGACCCTGACGTATCTTTTGGCCTTTTTTCAGGCGGGCCAGTTTGTTGGCGTGGGCATAGACCGTCACAATATTGTTCGGGTGCTCAATGTAGACAACGTTGCCGTAGCCGTTTTGCCACCCTGAAAATTTAATGCGCCCATCACCGGCAGCTTTAATAGGCGTGTTGGTTGGTGCGGCGTAATCGACTCCCCGGTGAGGTCGTTTGGTTTTAAAAACCGGGTGCAGTCGGTTGGGGTTAAATCTTGAGCTGATGCGGGTAAAATCGACCGGGGTGCGCAGAAAGGCTTTTTTCATGCTTTTGCCATCCGGCGTGTAGTAGTCGGTGTTGCCCTGACTGTCGGTATAGCGAATGGCGGTGTAGGTTTGACCCTGATTAGTGAAGCTGGCGGCCAGAATATTACCGTCGCCGAGCTTTTCACCTTCAAGGTACTTCTCTTCGTAGATAAGGTGGAAGGAGTCGCCGCTGCGAATATCTAGAACAAAGTCGATATCCCAGCCAAAAATACCGGCCAGCTCCATGGTTAAGTTTTCAGACAGGCCAGCTTTCTGGCTGGCCATAAATAGCGAGCTTTCAATGACTCCACGGGTGTAACCCGGGCGGATTTCCGGCGCCATGGTGATGAGTTCAGCCTGATAACCATCATCGGTTTTGTTGAAGAAGATGCTCTCCAATTTAGATTGCACATAGCGTAGCTGCGTCAGGTTGCCTTGCGGAGTTATGCGAAACTCCAGCGACTCTCCCGGGCGAATATTGGCCAGCGTTTTACCGTGCTTTGGTGTGTTGGCCACCTGATGCACCACACCGGCACTGAGCCCCTGCGTGCTGAACAAAGTGGAAAGGTTATCGCCAGATTTAATGGTAACGTGGTGCCAGATTCCGAGCTGCTGTTCTAAGTCGTAAACAGCAGTGGGTTGTTTTGCAAGGCCTGATTCAGGGGCCGGTGATGAATGATCAATGTGTGCAAAGGCATCAATGGTTAGGGGGATTTCATTGCGTTTGGCTTCTACTTCTTCAGATGGAAGAAGCGCCATCACTCCCATGATACTGGCGGCGACGGTACTCACCAGCAGAAAGTGTCGTCTGGGAAACTGCTTCAGGCGCCGAATCGCAGTGGCACCTCTTTGGATGGCTTTATTCATTTATGTTTTAACGCTGCTTGGGACTGTAATCAGGTAGTTCGGCAGATTATAACGGCAAAAAACCACTTAGGTAATATCCGTCAGGAAAGTTATGCAATAGTGGTTATTACTACTTTCATCTACAGCGAAATTTTGACAACGGTTGCGCGGAGGGGGCAATAGCGGATCTATCGTCGTGGCAGCGGATTGACCTGAAAATTTATGATTTTTCAGGTCAATGGCTGTTATCGAAGCAGGGCATCAGTTTCAGAGCAGCTGCCTAGACGGGGTTGCCTAGACGGGGTCGCCTAGACGGGGTCGCCTAGACGGGAGACGGGAGAGTTTGTAGGTAGCCTCCCAGAAACGGTGCTCTGGGAAGGATTTTGCTAAATCTTGCGTAAAGCATCGGCTTTATGCCCTTTGGGTATTTATGCCCTTTGGGTGCGATAGGGCGGGGAATATCAGTTTTTATTATATCGAACCGATAGTGTATCCCCTGCCTGTTTGATCTGAGTAGTCGCTTTTTGCTGATTGTTCTCCTGCTTAGTTGTATTACAATTTGTATTTGATTTTCCGATGATTTCGTAAAATTCTTTGATATGCTCGGATTTTTTGTCAGATGTTTTCGTGTTCAAGACATTGTCATCCGGCATTAAATCAATAACGAGGTCCATTGCTTCCATTATTTTGAATTTTTCAATTAGGTCTTTTTTAATTGAAGCGTGTTCATATCTGTTTGGCTTGGTACTCCTTTGTTCAGAAAATGGACCGGTATGCATGTGATCAAGTTTTCCTTTTGCTTCAAATTCAGGCTGAAGGACAGATAGGAAGAAGTCTTTTATTTTCGATTTTTTTTCTTCGCAACTGTTGGGGTTTTAAAGGAGTGGGTTTGAATTATATTTTCAACCCAATTCTTATAATTTTTACAAGCTGCCTCCATAATATCATGTTTGTTTATTCGAATACCATGGAATTCGGTGGTGTCTTTAGCTAGTTCTATTTCATGTTCATGTTCAAATATTTTACGCAGTTTAGGCAAGTAAAATGAACAGGCTTCGTAAAATATTTTGTAGTTTTTAAAATGTTCCAAGACTCTTTCATCCACACCAATTGCCTGCATCAACTGATACTTCAGTTCATAGGGCTCATGCGCTTCGTTAGTCTTAGCTTTAGTGCGTAAAATTGAGAATTTATCAAGACTTAGTTCGAAGCGCTTAAGGAGAGTTAGTGTGAAATGATCAAAGTTATTTTTGTTTGAACGAATTAACTCATTAATACATTCGAGCAGGCTGGTGCAGTTTTTACTATTTACGCTTGGCACATTATCAATGGTGTTAGGTTTAATAGATTTGGTATGTTCCTGTTCTGAATTATTTTTTTCTGTTAAATGGTTTTGATACATGTTAGTAAGCATTTCGTTATATTTCAGTAATACCGTACTGAGGGAAATGTCGAATGTGAGATTGTTTTCTACTTGGTCAATATCTCTAAACCAAGCACTAATTTCTTTTGAACGGGTTACAATATCTTCTTTTGCAATAGTAGCTATTTCTTCAGGGTTGTAGTTGTCAAGATGTTGGGCAAGTTTTAATTTTTCTTGTTTTTTAGTCTCATTATCTTTGGAGCAATCAATCACTTTATTTCTAGGAAGTTTTTTCCATTCAGAGGTTTTTTTCATAATCTCTATGGCATTATTGGCAATGTCTTTGATGTTTTGGTTTAGTAGATTATCAATACCTTTTATCCTTTTATCCAGTGTGTCTTCTGCGCTTTCAGTGTAAAGGCTAGCTGCTCTATCAGTAAAGCCTGACAAGAATAGCTTTGTATTCATGGTCATAAATGCTTTTAAACTTTCACCCTTGAACAGGGAGCAAAAAAGTACTCCACCCCATGGCATGGTCGATAATAATTTTGAATCTGAGTTTTGCGTGGAATTTGGCCATAATAAGGACGAAGTGGTAAGAATTATAGGCTGTAATCCAACAACAAATGATTCGGCGCTAGTAATCGAACCAAGTAGACTAATTTTATGATCCTTTAATGCTTTGTGGGCTAACTCAACGGCTTTTGTTTTGTCTACATTGACGGTGTTATGAAATATTTTTTTTACTCTTGCTATTTCCCAGCTTGAATTTGAAGATGACACAGAGGTGTAGCTTTGTTGGGTGTTGGGTAGTGGAGCCACACTTGTTGTTGCGCTTGTAGTAGGCATGGTCAATTTGAACCTGTAATATGATGATTTAAGAAACAGCTTAGACAAAAAAAAATCGAATAGGTTCAGAATAAAAAGAAAGAAGAAAATGGTTTTTATCATTAATTCCTATCTTGTCAGTTTTTTAGGTATTTCCTTGGTAAAAGTCATTTTTCGCAGCAAAAAAAGCCGCTTTTCTGCCAATTAAGCGGCTTTTTCTGTCAGCTTTGATGCCTCAGATCTGGACAATATCACCGATCGGCTTGCTGGTCTTGCCTCTTGGAATGCGAATGTCGTCTACTATATCTTGTACCGATTTTGGCGGCGCTTCGGTGGCATGGCATACGACTAGCGATATCGTAAAGTTGATGATCATGCCGAGAGTGCCAATCCCTTCTGGTGAAATACCAAACCACCATTCATCTGACGTACCGCCAAAAAACTTGAAGTAGATGATGTACGAAGCCGTAAACAGCAGACCACTGACCATACCTGCCACAGCTCCTTCTCGGTTCATTCGTTTGTAGAAGATACCCAAAAGAATCGCCGGGAAGAAAGACGACGCTGCCAGACCAAATGCAAAGGCCACCACCGAGGCAACAAATCCCGGCGGATAGATTCCAGCCAGCCCGGCCACACCAATGGCAGCAGCCGCAGCGATACGAGCGGCTAGCAGCTCTTGTTTGTCGGTAATGCCGGGCATCAAGTTGCGTTTGAGCAGGTCATGGGAGATGGAAGTGGAGATCACCAGCAGCAATCCGGCAGCGGTAGACAGCGCAGCCGCCAGACCACCTGCGGCCACCAATGCGATGACCCAGCCGGGCAAGTTAGCGATTTCCGGGTTGGCAAGCACCATGATATCTCGGTCGACATATAGTTCGTTGGTGTTATCGGTTGGGGGGTTGCTCACCAGCCGCTCTCCACTTTCACCACGTGCATCAATAAACGACGGTTTACCTTCGAGTGGTTGACCGGGGTGGTACTGAATTTTGCCGTCATTATTTTTATCGACCCACGCCATAAGGCCGGAGTTTTCCCAGTTGGCAAACCATTCGGGCAGGTTTTTATACTCCGCTTGTGAAACCGTCTGTAACAGGTTGATGCGGGCAAAACTGGCCACAGCCGGCGCTGTGGTGTAAAGCACAGCGATGAACAGCAGCGCATACCCGGCAGATTTACGGGCATCCCGCACGGTGGGGGTAGTAAAAAAACGCACAATGACATGGGGTAAACCAGCGGTGCCTACCATAAGTGCCATGGTGATAAAAAACACATCAATGGTGGATTTAGAGCCATCCGTATATTGAGCGAAACCTAACTCTTGCGATAACCCGTTGAGCTTCTCCAGTACCGATAGCTCAGACCCGGCAACATTACTGCCAAAGCCCAGCTGAGGAATGGGGTTACCGGTGATCATCATGGAGATAAAAATAGCCGGAACCAGATAGGCAAAAATCATCACGCAGTATTGCGCCACTTGGGTGTAGGTGATGCCTTTCATGCCACCAAGCACGGCATAAATGAACACAATACCCATACCGATGATAACGCCGGTGTTGATGTCCACTTCCAGATAGCGGGAAAAGACAATCCCCACACCGCGCATTTGTCCGGCGACGTACGTGAAGGAGATGAAGATTACACAGATCACTGCCACGACTCTGGCAGTTTGGCTGTAATAACGTTCTGCGACAAAGTCGGGCACCGTAAACTGACCAAATTTTCGCAAGTAGGGTGCGAGGCACATGGCCAGCAGCACATAACCACCGGTCCAGCCCATCAGGTACATAGCCCCGTCGCGCCCCATAAACGAGATGATGCCCGCCATGGAAATAAACGACGCTGCCGACATCCAGTCTGCTGCGGTCGCCATGCCGTTAGCCAGCGGACTGACACCGCCTCCGGCCACATAATAGTCTTTGGTTGAACCCGCCCGGGACCAGATGGCAATGCCGATGTACAGGGCAAAGGATAAGCCGACAAATAAAAAAATCAGTGTTTGTGTTTCCACCTTATGCGTCCTCTTCCTGCACGTTGTACTTTTTGTCTAACCGGTTCATCAGTCCGATGTAAGTAAAAATCAGCACCAAAAAGGTATACACAGACCCTTGTTGGGCAAACCAGAAGCCGAGGGGAAAGCCAAAAAACGCAATCTGATCGAGCTGCTCAACAAACAGAATTCCACAGCCAAAGGACACCGTGAACCAGATCGCCAACAAAGAGAGCAATATGCGTATGTTCTCCCGCCAATAGGCGGCAGCAGCACTGTTTTGTGACGTTTGGTTTGGTGGGTTATCGCTGTCCAGAGTTAAGCTGGTTACAGAAGAGGTGGCCGAGGTGCGGCGCATAGAGGGGGTTTCCAGCACGATAGACGCTCCTGATATTATTATTGTTATCCAAGTGGAGCCTGTAACAGTAACAAACGGGTAAAGATATGCCTCTTAGACTTTTGGCTAATACCACTACGCTGTTCGATGATCGTTTTGCTTGTTGCGTCTTGGGTGGGGTTGCCTGAAAGGGTTGTCCAAGCCGGTGCTATTCTTGTTCTAGCCTGAATGAGAGAAAATAAAGTAATTAATTTATAATTTTTGTGTCGTCTGCCATTAGTTTTGTGTCGTTTAATATTATTTGTTAGAAAATAAATTAATAGTCTTTTTATAAGCAGCTTTCTTTTGATCGGATGGGCAAAAGCACCAGTATCAATTTGAGCGGTCTCGCTTCATTACTTAATCGTATTAGTCTGTTATGTACTACTACTTATATCTGTTAGTAGTGGTAGCGTGAAATTATTAAAATTAAACCTTGTTATAAGCATCAACCAGTTTTACTATGCGACAACTGCAATACAATAAAATTAAGAGTTTTAAGCTGCTTTGGGCGGCCTTTCAACTCTCTTCACTGACTTTGAACTTTAGAAAATAGGTCGGGGTAATTTTATGCTGATTAGTTTCTGGTTCAGTTCTTGCTTTCAATTGATTGCAGCAAAGTCAATACGTTGTTAATGGGCTTTAAAAGCCCGCCAGCATCGAATTTTTTTTGTAGGCAGTAAAAAAAACAGTCCGGCAATGACGCCACTGAACAATAACACACTGATTTAACGGCAAGAAACATGGATAAACCCGCCGTTAACAGGAGAGCAAAACAACAATGTTACAATTGACAAGGAGCGCACTGTTTTCCTACCTGATTCTCTTGACTTTGGGATGGACCAGCGCCGCAAAAGCAACCGGATCGTTTTCTGACAGCACCAACCGGCTCATCGTAAAATACACGACGCCAGTCAGTGAAAGTACTTTGTCTGCCAACCCGGCCATTGCCGAGATGGCAGGCAATCAGCCTTTAAATGTAAGAACCCTCGCCAGTGGCGCTCAGGTCATTGATTTTGGCCTGCAACAACCGATAGAAAAAATGCTGGAAGTGGCTCGTGAAGTCTCCGAGGAGCCTGGTGTGCTCTACGCCGAGCCAGATTACATGATGCAGCCTATGGCGGAACCGAATGATCCCCGCTACCGGGATCAATGGCACTACTTTGACCCACAATCGGGCATTAACCTGCCCGCTGCCTGGGATTTAACCACCGGCTCCGCCGATGTAACCGTAGCAGTCATTGATACGGGCATTATTGCTCACCCAGATCTCAAGGGTAATCTACTGAAGGGGTATGACTTCATCAGTAATGTGGATGTTGCTCAGGACGGTGATGGGCGTGATGCCGATGCCAATGACCCGGGCGATTTCACCCCAAGGGGGGCCTGTGGTGTGGATAGAAACGGCAGGCCAATGCCCTCCCGGGACAGACCCAGCAGCTGGCATGGCAGCCATGTGGGAGGAACCATTGCCGCCGACAGCAATAATGGTGTAGGTGTTGCCGGGGTCAGCTGGAAATCGCGACTGCTCCCCGTGCGAGTGTTAGGACGGTGCGGCGGTTACACCTCCGATATTACCGATGGCATGTTGTGGGCTGCTGGTATTTCGGTTGCCGGTGTACCTGATAACCCAACTCCGGCAAAAGTGTTGAATATGAGCCTTGGTGGTCGCTCACCTTGTGGCCGCACATATCAGGATGTCATCCGTAAAGTGCGTGCCAAAGGCGCTACCGTAGTTGTCGCCGCAGGTAACAGTAACCTTGATGCGGCCGGGTTCTCGCCAGCGAGTTGCGATGGGGTAGTTACCGTTGCCTCCAACAAACGCGACGGTGGTCGTGCATACTATTCAAACTATGGCGCCAAAGTAGATGTAACCGCACCCGGCGGCGAGACTTCAAATACCTTCAATGGCGTGCTGTCTACCTCTAATAGCGGGCAGAAAAAAGCCGAAGCCAACAACTACGCTTTTTATCAGGGAACTAGCATGGCAGCGCCCCATGTGGCTGGTGTTGCTGCTTTGATGTACGCACAAAAGCCTGACTTGACTGCCGAAAACGTTGAGCAAATTTTGAAAGATACGGCACGTGGCTTTCCATCCGTTAGCGTTCGTCAGTGTACAACCCAGTTGTGTGGAGCGGGTATTGTGGATGCAGCGGCAGCCTTAAGAGCTGTAAACGGCGCAGGAACTGATAAGCCAAAAAATGAACTGACCTCGGGTGTCGCCGTCAATAACCTTCAGGGGGATAGATCACAATTGCTGGCATTTACCATTCAGGTTCCTGCTGGTGCCAGTAAACTCAAAGTCAAAACGTTTGGTGGCACTGGCGACGCTGATCTTTTGGTGCGTTATAACGTTAAGCCGACCAGCAAGGCGGGAGCTAATTGCAACTCTGAGCGCTCAAATAACGACGAAGAGTGCGTGATTGACTCCCCTAAGGCAGGTGTTTGGCATGTTGTTATCAACGGCTATCGCAGCTTTTCCGGGGTGACTTTGCTGGCAGAGGTTGACAATTCCACTGAGGTGGTTAAATCGTTCACGAGCAATGCTAATCTGGCGATTCCTGATAATGATCCTAAAGGTGTGACTAGCAGTATTGACAGCACTTATGATGCAGCGGTCACTAAAGCGACGGTTGCCGTGGATGTGACACACACATACCGTGGCGATCTCAAGGTTGAGCTGGTGACACCTGGTGGTGAGCGGAAAGTTTTGCAAGCCACCAGTAATGACAGCAGCAATGACCTTAAAAAAGAGTATCAGGTAAGTTTTTCCAGCACTTCTGCCCGGGGCAAGTGGAGCTTACAGGTTAGTGATAATTATCGCAGGGACACCGGAAGGTTGAACCGCTGGAGCATTCGCTTTCAGTAATCATGGCGGGCGCATTGCGCTCGCTTTCTTAACGGTTCCGTGAGGCTGTGGTTGGTCTCGCGGAGCATGAATCAGTCGTTGAATAATGGTTGCACAGAAAGGCAGGGTGCTCCATGGCTGTAAGGATTTTGATTGTAATATCTGGAAGTAGTGAAAACTGCCCACTTACGTCTGAATTTTGACGCGTAAAGTCCGGTTTGGTATCCAATTCTTTTCTTATGGCGTCTATTCTTGTTGATTTTGGCTTGGTTACAAATGATTGTGTAAGGTGTGATAAGAGAAGAAATTTGAGCAATTATTATATTGATTAATATGCATAATAAAAAACTAGAGAGAGCTTTTCATGAGCCTTATTTCTCGGGTCAAAAATACTTTTTTGAGTGCACTGTCCGGTGCGTATAAGTCAATATATGGAAAATTTTCTCGTTCTTTCGGTCGGGTCGTTTTTGCCTGTCAAAAAGTCAAGAAATTGATCAATCCGAATAAGCTTAGTTCAGACTCACA
This sequence comes from Endozoicomonas sp., assembly GCA_965198415.1. Lineage (GTDB taxonomy): Bacteria > Pseudomonadota > Gammaproteobacteria > Pseudomonadales > Endozoicomonadaceae > Endozoicomonas. The sequence goes on along the minus strand of CBDAPN010000032.1, from coordinate 1,148,572 downwards.
TGGTACAGATGAGTCCAGCGCTAACATAAGAGGGCTTGCGGATCGGAACATAGCAGCAGGGAATGAAAAGACTCACAACAATTTGGAAAAAGGATCTCCACCTCAGGAACCTAATGCCGACTTCTCAAAAAAAATGCAGCTTGTGGGATCTATGGCTACTCATTGGGAAAATATCGAACCAACAAAACTTAGCGAAAATTACGCAGGCAATTCTGACAGTGTGTATTTGGTTGCATTTGCCAGCATATTAATTGAGGAGTGCAATGTTCTTCTGGAGAATCTATCAAATACTGTTCTTACCCGTGACGATGTGGAGAGAATATTTAATAACATCAAAAAAACTATTGCAGATCTGAGATGGCTTCAGGGCGCTGTATTTATTGAATTAGAGCTTTCACTAAGCGAAGAGGAATTACTTAACAGTGTTTTGGATGTCCTAGAAAGAAAATTCAACTCTTCTAATCTTATTGAGTGTTTTGATGAAGATGTGATGGATTCTTTAATACGTGAGGACAGAATTACGGATTCATTTGTTGAAATATCAGATCATTTTAATTCGGCTATTGAGTTTATCGAGGAACTTAAATCATATGTAAAGCAGCTAGAAAAGCTTAGAGAAGATACAGAGAGTAAATGTATTAAGAAAGTGAAGGAAAGAGGTATAGATCCTGATAGATTCTATTATTGTGTTCACAACACTATTCTCGGTAGAAAATCAAATTTTATGAGAGGGGAAAACAACTTTAAGTTTTATTCTAGCAGCTATTATAACTTTATTGAGAGTTTTACCAGTTCTGTTAAAGAGTATAAAAAGTTTATTAAAGGCTGCCAAGATTTAAAACCTTTAGGAGTCTATGAGGATAAATCCAAATTTATAAGGTCACTAGAAATGCTGATTAAAAAATGCGAAACCCCACTTAACTAATTTTTGTGGTCCATACTCCCCGTTTATTTCTGCCTTTTACTCGTCAGCGCACCCTGATTATCAGTTTCGGAATTTTCCCGACCGCACAAGCTAACGGTTAAGTCTGCACGAATTTTTAAAGAAAAGGTGGATAATAGCATTGAGAATGCCTTTTTCGATTGTTTTTTATTGTCGTATACTTTTCACACTGTTTTTTAACGTCAATTTTTGTTTAAGCCATGATAGCAAACGGCAACACTGCGTATCCACAATAAATTTCAAAACCAGGGCAGGTGGAATTCTCCAGCGACAACAGACTTCTTGCAAGCTGTTTAACATATACACGAAGACCGGCGTTTAGTGTCGGTGGGGTATTTTGTGGTTTTTGACTATGAAAGAGTGCACTTTATTTCGGTCAACAGGACTGTATAAAGGTTTCGTTATTGTATAACATCACATACCACTTACTTCAGAGCTACCTTGGCATACGCAGGAAATGAGACTTCATCAGCGCAACCCCCTACCACTTAATAAAAGTCTGATGTCGTTCTGTATGTTATCTCTCTATCTGTTGGTTATGCAGTACAGCTTGAGTCATACCCATATTGAAAGGGTTTTTGATGATCAGCTGTCATTTATCAATCCTTCTGAACACGACAACAACAGCGAACGGCAATCCGATTCTGCTCACTCGCCAGCCTGTAAGCTGGCAACACACACACCAGCGCCGTTTGTTACATTTTCTGCATTATCTTTTATTCATTGGTCAGATGAGCATCACTGGCGCTCAGGGCTGACTACTGCCAGAACACCAACGAAGCGCAAGACTCGTGCGCCGCCATCTATCGCATAAGCCATCAACTCATATTAATTGCTGATATTTGGAACAGACGATGCACTATTCTATGCGCACTCTTGCAAGCGTATTTATTATTACTACAGTAGCAGCCACAACCAACGTTGCGGCTGAAACACGCCGGGCGGATGCCCATGTACACGGCGTCGGGCAAATGAATTTCGCCATAGAAGGTCGGCATATTCATCTTGAGCTAAGAGCGCCGGGCTTCGATATTCTGGGCTTTGAAAGCCTCTCTTCCGACAAGCAGCGCCAACAGTTGCATCAGGCGCTCGCCAGTCTCAAGCAATCAGCTTTGTGGTCACTCCCCGACAGCGCGGGCTGCACAATGGTGGAGGCCGAAAGCCATGTCGTTGGCCACGATGACCACCAAAAAGAAGGTGATCACAAGCATAACCATAAGAGCGATAGTCACCAGCATGATCATCATAGGGAAGATCATCACCAGCATGCCCATCATAAGGAAAATGCTCACAAGCATGAACATGACCGACACCATGATAAACACAAAAGCGAAGAGCATATTGATATCAGGGCGACTTATGTTTACCAATGCCGACGCATTGATCAGATAAATCGCATAACCACCAATTATTTCAAAACTTTTACTAGCTCTGAAAAACTGACGGTTCAGGGCATTACTGCCAATAAGCAGGTTAGCGGCACCCTGACCCCTCAGCAACCAGAGATAAAGTTTTGATATGAGTGCGATATCCTTACACGATCTCCTGTTTTGCTGGCAGCCGGGGCAACCGGTATTAGATATTCCAGAGCTGATGATTCCACAGGGTGAAAGAGTATTTATCCGTGGACCGTCCGGCTCAGGTAAGACGACACTGCTCGGCCTTCTAGGTGGCGTTTTGCTGCCAGTATCTGGAAAAGTGAGTGTACTTGGAGACGACATATCTCGTTTACCTTCTAATCAGCGTGACCAATTTCGAGCCCGGCATATTGGCTTTATTTTTCAGATGTTTAACCTGATTCCATATCTGACCGTCGTCGAGAACGTTATTCTGCCACTTGGTTTTGCCCCTAATCGTCTGGAGACAATCCACAACAGTGGTGCAACCGCTGAAGAGGAAGCCAGACGCTTGCTTGCACAGTTGGGGCTCACAGATTCACAACTGCTCCAGCGCAGGGTGACTGAGCTTAGTATCGGTCAGCAACAGCGTGTGGCCGCCGCCCGAGCCTTGATTGGCAGCCCGGAATTGATTATTGCCGATGAACCCACCTCCGCGCTTGACGCTGATAGCCGTGAAGCCTTTATCCGCTTGCTTTTCAGCGAGTGCAGAGCAGCTGGTAGTACATTAGTATTTGTCAGCCATGACGCCAGCCTGGAACATCTTTTTGATCGATCATTCTGTCTTGATCAGATCAATAGAGTCAGTAGCTGCCAGTACAACAAGGAGGTGACCTTGTGACCATTTTGCAACTGGCCTGCAAGAGCCTGAAGAATCGCAAAACCTCGGCTGTGCTGACCATTTTTTCTATTGCCATTAGTGTTGCTCTGTTGTTGATGGTTGAGCGGGTGCGGGTTGAAGCACACAGCAGTTTTACCAATACGCTGTCTGGTACCGACATCATTGTGGGCGCGCGCAGTAGCCCAATCAATCTCCTGCTTTACTCGGTGTTTCATATTGGTAATGCCACCAACAATGTTACTTGGGAAACTTATCAGGACTTATCGAAAAAACCGGCGGTTGACTGGACGATTCCCATTGCGCTGGGTGACTCTCACAAGGGTTATCGTGTCGTAGGGACAACAGCAGATATGTTTAAACATTTCCGTTTCGGTGATAAAAAATCACTGTCGTTTTATTCGGGTGAGCCGTTTACCGATTTGTACGACGCTGTAATTGGTTCGGAAGTGGCCGCAGCTCTTGGTTATAGTATTGATCAGAAGATTGTACTCAGTCATGGTCTTCACAAAGCCGGCCTGCAAGAGCATGGAGATAAGCCATTTCGTGTGGCCGGAATACTAAAGCCAACTGGAACCCCTATGGATCGGGTGATTCTGATCTCTTTGCAAGGCATTGAAGCGCTGCATATTGACTGGGTCAATGGCGCGCCATCACTGCCAGTATTTGCAGTTTCTGCCAACAAAGCCCGCACTATGAATCTGCAACCGACCAGTATTACCGCCTATTTTGTCGGCCTTAAATCACGAATTGCTGCTTTTAGCTACCAACGAGCTGTCAATGAATATCCTCAGGAGGCACTGACTGCTATCCTCCCGGGCGTTGCTCTTGGTGAACTCTGGCAACTGGTTGGTTCTGCCGAAAAAGCACTACTGATTATCTCTACTATGGTAGTGATTGCCGGCTTACTTGGGATGTTGACGACGATTCTCTCGTCTTTGCATGAGCGCCGTCGTGAAATGGCCATTCTGCGCTCTGTTGGCGCTCGTCCGATTCATATCATGGTGCTGATGATGACCGAGGCAATGATTTATGGGGTGATCGGTACTCTGCTCGGCTTCGTCATACTGTATGGGTTGTTGTTTATTGCACAGCCTATCATTCAGACACATTGGGGAATCCATATCGGCATCAGTGGTCCGGGTTCCTTTGAAGTCATTCTGGCAGCTTTGGTTGTTAGCTGTGCCGGGCTGTTGGGTATGGTACCCGCTTGGCTAGCCTACAGAAATTCCCTCGACGATGGGCTTACCATAAAAATTTAAAAGGTCGCTACCTAATGAATACACGACGCTCTCTTAAGGTCTGCTTATTGGCAGCATTGATACTTTCACCAGTCTCATATGCGACTGAAAAAACGGCACAAAAGCAGCCCGATGTGGGCAAACAGGCGTCACCTAGGGAATTGTCCTGGGAAGAGTTGATGCCACCTGTTGATGAAGACATTGTGAAACGGTTTAACGATGGCAAACTGAGTCGTGAAGAGGCTATGGAGTATGTCAAAGAGCTGGGTAAAACACCTATTAAAGCTCTCAACAATCAGTGGGTTGAAATTCCTGGTTATCTGGTGCCACTGAGCCTTGATGCAGACCAAAAAGCTAAAGAGTTGTTGCTGGTTCCGACTCTTGGTGCCTGTATTCATGTACCACCACCGCCGCCTAACCAGACGATTTATGTCCGTTACGATAAGGGCATCAAGGTTAGTGAAGCAGGCTATACACCCTATACGTTAAAAGGCACCTTGATGGTGGAAAGCAGTAGCTCGGAGTTTACCGAGAGCGCTTATACTCTTCGGGTTGACTCTATAAAGGTCTGGGATTAACTGCTATTGCAGTAGCAAATTGGCCTGAAAAACCGAAAATTTTAGGCTCAATTTGCGGCTGCTCACTACGGAGTCGTTATTCTCGGGCAGCCTCCGAGCGTTATGGGTCGCTTTACTCAAGAATAATAAGGACACCAAATAATGAAAAGTTCAAGCCTGCAGAAAGTGTTTGCCTGAAATTTTGACACCTATGGCTTGTAGATCACCTGATGTGATTGCTCCCCGCCCGATTGCACCCAAAGGGCATAAATACCCAAAGGGCATAAAGGTGGGGGTTTACGAAGATTTAGCTAAGTTTTATCAAGTTTGTGATGTTGGTTTTGTTAAACCCTTTGCAATAATATTTTCAACCTCTGTGAGGTTTATTTCAGGTTTGCTTGCAATCTCTTGCATGATTTTTGTCTCTAGTTCTGAGTCAATCTTTAATCCAAAGTCAACTACTTTTTGTGCGAATTCATAATCCATACAGAGGATTGCGTTAATTAAGCTATCATGTAAGGGATTTATAAAATATAAACGGTTTGGAGTGTCTGTGCTGTTTGTGAAGAGCTGATCGGAAGTTAAATCGAAATAAGGGGTCAGCTTGCTCATAAAGTTAAGAATGTTATTTGAATTATTATTGTCATGAGTTATTTTATTCAATAAGCTAAATATTTTAGCTTCTACGTTAAATGACAAACTTGGATTTTGCTCAAGTAATAAGATCAAGGTTTCTAGCTTCGTTGAAATGATAGAGTCTGGATTACTCTCAGTACATGAATCTGATTTTTCATCTATTTCTTTAGATATTTCATCTATAAACTTCTCGACTTTGTCCCTTATTATTTCTTTATATTTAAAGCTTGGTTTTACTGTAATGTCGAGATTGTTTCTGCATATTTTGTCCATAAGTTTAATTCCATTCGAAATTTCTTCATGCGTTAGTTCCTGGTTATAAAGCCAGAAATAGGACTGATCTACATATTGTTGCAGAATATTCCTTAACAGACATTTGGAGTCCTTGTTGAGTGGATTGTTAATAACGGACTCTTCGAATTCCTCAAAGGATTCTAGTTCTTTGGTGTAGTTGAATGCAGATCGTTCATTTATGGACCTATTCAGTTCAGAGTCAATTTTGATAACAGCTTCTGATATGCACTTAAAACTATAAATTGATGGAGAGGTGTGGTGTGTTATTGCTTTTTTTTCAAGTCTAGGACTACCAAATATTTTATCTAGTTCTGCGCAGCCAAATACCGGTGACAAGGCTTCAAACCTTACATCTTGAATTTCGGATTCATTAAGATTTATGCCAGATTCAAGTAAGGCTTGTATTTTTTTGCAATTTTCATAATCACGGACATCATTATGATTATCGATTATGAAAAATAGAACTGCGAGTGTAAGTCTCATGCCTCTGAATCTTTTTACATAATCTTCATGTTTGTCTTTAAATAAATTGGGATGTCTATTGCTTGAAAATATAAAGTCACATACTGGTTTTGCCGGATAGCTTGTAATTTCTATTTCATGTGTATTCAATACACAGTATGTTCTTATTAACAGGGGCCAGTTTTGAGAGCTGGGGATTGAAATTAATATTTTTTCTGCTGTTAGTTCTGATTTTAGAGATAGTTTGTTGTTCAAAAACAATAATTCATTTAATAAAATATCATTAATGAGATTTTGGTCATTTTGAGATCTTTCAGAGTTTATGATTGACTCCAAAACTAAGTCGGTTTGCTCTTGTATTTTTCTCTTTTGGTCTTCTGTTAGGGGAGAAAATTGTTTCAACTTATTAATTGATTTGAGCTTTGCGATTGTGTTTTCTTCTTTATTTCTGACATCAAGATTCGTGATTACAGTGGCGATATATTGTGATAAATTGTTAGATAACACTTTGTTAGACCCAAAGTGTTTACCGGCTGAATCTTTTATTTCTGGTGGGAGTAAGGTGAAAGTATTAAGTATTTTCAGGTGGTTTAGAGGGTTTTCCTTAAATAAATTGGTGAGCTCTAGATAAGTGGGATTGTCAGAATAATTATTGTCGTTAAGCCAAGGCGTTATCGTAAGGGTAGAATTTGCAGCGTCCAACATACTATCTGTATTCATATTGTTTGGGATTCCACTAGCAGCAGGATGTGGAGGCGCATCGATTATTGTAGGAGAGGTTTTTGTATTTTTATGGCCTGACTCTGATTTGGGATTATTGCTCTGATCATGCGGTTGAGATAGGTGACTTTTAGCTGGAACGGTTTCAATATTACGTTGCTTCATTGCTTTTAGAATTATGTCAGAGTACGCCCTGTGGGTGTTTTTAGTAGCAATGTTTTTGGTAAAATCCAATGTAATATTTACCGTGTATTTACCCAAAAAGCCTATCACTGCATCTCGTATAGCCTTGAATAACCGTACTGGAAGAATATCGTTTTTGTTTATGTCCATGCTGTATTCAAAACAGCTTTTGGCTCCGAGTTTTACTGTGTTCATTGAACCAGTCCTTATATTTTTTAAGTTTTATGGTGAAAGCTGCCTATTGATTAAGTATGCAACCCAGACAGATTCTCCTGATAAAAAAATCGCTAATCCGGATGTCTTTTTTTAGTTCCCAAAAACGCTGATTTTTAACATCGTTGGCTTCTATTTTGACGCCAAGCCCGTTAGGGAGCGTAGCATAATTAGCTGAAGACGCCAAGCCCGTTAGGGAGCGTAGCATAATTAGCTGAATTTAAAAACTTTTTATCCAAAGTAAAGTGTTAAGCTGGCTTGCTGAGTCTAGCTGGTAAAAGCCTGACAGGACTTGATTTATGCCTGATTGAGTTTTGTATTCTTATCATCATACTTTGGTATTAAGTTCTAGTTTTACCCGCAATGGAGAGCGCAAGTGTAGAGGGTCTCGTGAGCAAAAAGTTCATCAGTTTGGAAAGTTTGCTTTTGATCAGTTAATTTTCTCCCGTTGTTTAGCGGATTCTTTGCCTTTGGTTTTTTCATCTATACTGGACTCTTGTTTTGTCAATCACGTCACATTCACCTCTTGACCCATTCGTCTGGGCCATTGATTGTGGGGAAAATGGAAAGCTATGAATACATTCTGGCAACGATTAAGTGCTGCTTTTTTAAGCACGCTTTGTATTGCTTCTGTCGCAGCAGCACCTGGCAATGACTACAAATGGATGAATCTTAATTTGATGTATACCCATAAAGAGTTACCACGACCTAAGGTAACTGCGAATAATGGGCACAACTATTTTGAGCTGGAGTTTGGTGGGCGTTCAGGTGCTCTGGACCTTTATGGCTATGTGGATGTTTTTAATCTGACTAACCGGGATGATAGCGACAAAAAGGGGCAGCCAAAGGCATTCATGAAGTTTGCTCCACGGTTATCGCTCACCGGGTCGCTTGATACGCTGGGGCCAGTTAGCGACATCTACTTTGCAACATTGTTTACTTGGGGGGGAGGGGCAAGGGATACCAATAACTCATTTTGGGGTATTGGTTCTGATGTACAGGTGCCGTGGTTCGGCAAGATGGGGCTGAACTTATATGGCCTTTATGACTTAAACAAGAAGGGCTGGAACGGTCTGCAGGTGTCTACCAACTGGTTTACTCCATTTTATACTTTTGCCAATGGTAGTTTTATCACTTATCAAGGTTACATTGATTACCAATTTGGCGCTAAAAGTACCTTTGCCGGTAATTCTCAGGCGAAAAGCGGAGGCACCATGTTTAATGGCCTTTACTGGCACTATGATAAGTTAGCTCTTGGCTATGGCCTTAAGCTTTATTCGAATATTTATTTAATCAAGAATAACTCTCATGGGTTGAAGTCTTCGGGGGCAAGTAACTTTTTTGCTGTGAGTTACAAGTTTTGATTTTTCACAGTTTAAGTTTCCTTTAGATAGCATCGAGCACGGTTGTTGCCCGAATTCCCTCCAACCAAGAGGCTGCCGGAGGATAAACTGCCCTGACAAGCGGTTTAAATAACGGTGTTTGCCTCTGTTGACGATATTTTGTTAAACGTTCCCACGGCGACCGTGGGAGCGAGATAAAGCAATCAATACGAAGACCGTGTTTCTACAGTGCAGAGCGTTAGCGCGGTACTACTGATCCCGATCATCAATTCTGAACCCAATTTTCACCGTCACCTGCCAGTGGGCGATTTTACCGTTCTCAATATGACCTCGCTGTTCAACCACTTCAAACCAGCCCAAGTGTTTCAGGGACATGCCGGCTGAGGCAATGGCATTTTGAATGGCATCGTCGCTGCCTTTGGTGGAGCTGCCAACCAGTTCTATCAGTTTGTAGGTATGGCTCATTTTCTTTCTCCCAACGAAGAATGGCAGTGTTTGATTATAGGCGGCAAATGTTAAACTCGTGGTTTTTTCAATAGGGGTGGGAGTCTTTTTTAAAGTGAGTGGTAAGAGGGTTTTATGAAGTCAGACAATAGCTGGCATATTTTGGGTGCTGGTAGCATCGGTTGTCTTTGGGCGGGTAGCCTGTGTCATAAAGGTGAATCCCCACGGTTTATTGTGCGCCACAGCCGTTTTGAGGCGTTTGGGTGTCGGCCGGTATCACTTAAGCTAACGTTTGGTGAGCAAACCCTTCATTACACGGTGGATGTGGTTTCACCACAAACCATTAATTACCCAATTAAACGGCTTATTTTGTCCACTAAGGCGCAAGACGCCCTCGCTGCCTTGCAAAGTGTGCAGGCTCATTTGAGTGATGACTGTCAGATACTGCTACTGCAAAATGGCATGGGCAGCCAGCAAACCATCCGCAAGGCGTTCCCGGCTCAGACAATCTGGGCTGGCTCGAGTACCGATGGTGCTTATCTGTCAGCTCCCTTTTCCGTTTGTCATGCGGGTATTGGCCGGACGTGGATTGGTCCGCTGCAACAGGGCTGTGAGAATGACGAATCGTTTATGCAGTTGCTGCAACATTTCAGGCTCAAGGTCAGCCGCTACGATGACATTGAACACAAATTATGGGAAAAATTGGCTATCAACTGCTGCATTAACGCTCTGACCGCCCACTTCGACTGTCGGAACGGCGAACTGTTGGATGGCGGTGAAAAGCAACATTGGCTAAACCTTCTTATTGCGGAAACGCAGGTCGTTTTGAGTGCTTTAGGTATTGCCGTGCCGTCACTGTCGACAAGGCTGTACGAGGTTTGTCGACTGACCAGTGATAATATCTCCTCAACTTGTCAGGATGTGCGCCAGAAAAGAACTACAGAGTTGGCGTACATTAATGGCTTTCTAATTGCCAAGGCGCAGAGTTTGGGGATAGCGCTGCCAAATCATAAAAAATTGTTGCGGTGTGTTGGCATTTGTCCGAGTGGTTATTGAGTCCCTGCATCTTTGCAGGTTTTGGGTATATAATCCGAGCGTTTTTTTTCAAGCTCAAAGCGAAGGTTGTTAATGATCTATCGCCAATTAAATTGGGCTGTAATTACTGATCTGCGAAAGAGCTATGAAACCAACTTATTCACTGCCACAACAACTGAGCCCGATACTTGGCGAGTTATTAGCAATGGCGGTAGAGAACAATGTGCAGCAGGCGCTGGCAGAAGATGTCAGTACCGGAGATATTACCGCCAAGCTTATTCCCGAGACGCAGCAAGCCGTCGCCCAAATTATTTGTCGCGATGCGGCAATTATTTGTGGGCGGCCATGGTTCGATGCGGTATTTCACCAATTGGACCCTAACGTGCAACTTGAGTGGCAGGTAGAAGAAGGTGAATCAGTGTCGCCTGGTCGAGTGCTGGTGATACTTAAAGGCAGTGCCCGCAGCCTGCTAACCGGCGAGCGGGTGGCGATGAATTTTTTGCAAACTCTCTCTGGCACGGCCACCCGTTGCCGCCACTACGCTGACTTGGTCAACAAAACGCGCGTTAAGCTGCTGGACACTCGCAAAACTCTGCCCGGTCTGCGAGTGGCACAAAAATACGCGGTGGCCGCCGGAGGGTGTCATAACCATCGCATCGGTTTATTTGATGCGTTTTTAATCAAGGAAAACCACATTGCGGCCTGTGGCGGTATTGCCCCAGCAGTCGATACAGCTCATAAAATTGCGCCAGAAAAGCCCGTGGAAATTGAGGTGGAAAATCTTGAGGAATTCCAGTTAGCCAGAGCGGCTAACGCTGATGTAATTATGCTTGATAATTTTCCACTACCACAGTTAGTAGAGGCGGTGCGGCAAAATCAAATAACACCTGGCAAGCCTGCAAAACTGGAAGCCTCCGGGGGCATTAACGAGCAAACGCTGGTGGCAGTAGCGCAAACCGGGGTCGATTTTATTTCCATTGGTGCACTCACGAAAGATTGTCAGGCGGTTGATCTTTCCATGCGAATTATTGATTTAGAAGGGGCAGATACATGAGCAAAATTTTTGTCACTGGGGGTGCCGGTTACATTGGCAGCCATACCTGCGTGGAACTGTTGAGCGCGGGCTACGAGATTATCGTGCTTGATAACCTCAGCAACAGCAGCGCAGAATCGCTGCGCCGGGTTGAAGAGATTGCCGGCAAATCGCTGACGTTTGTGCAAGGGGACATTCGTGACTCAGCCTTGCTCAACAAACTGTTCAGTGAGCACGACATTGCCGCAGTCATTCACTTTGCTGGCCTCAAAGCAGTAGGAGAGTCTGTTAGTGAGCCTTTGGCCTACTACGACAACAACGTGAACGGCACCGTGGTGTTGTTGGAAGCCATGCAGCAGGCCGGAGTAAAAACACTGGTGTTCAGCTCTTCAGCAACGGTTTATGGTGACCCAGCCAGTTTGCCCATTCGTGAGGACTTCCCTACCTCCGCAACAAACCCTTACGGGCGCTCTAAGCTGATGATTGAAGAAATTCTTCAAGATCTTCACGTCTCGGACAACAGCTGGCGGATTGCTTTACTTCGTTATTTCAACCCGGTTGGAGCACACGCCTCCGGTCGTATTGGTGAAGACCCAAACGATATTCCCAATAATCTGATGCCTTATATCTCCCAAGTGGCCATTGGCAAACTGGAACAACTAAGCGTTTTTGGCAACGACTACCCTACCGTTGATGGAACCGGAGTGAGAGATTACATTCACGTGGTGGATCTCGCCGTTGGCCATGTGCGCGCCATTGAGCGATTACAAAAAGGTGCTGGCGTTCATGCATGGAATCTTGGTGTTGGCAAAGGCTACAGCGTGCTGGAAATGGTGGCCGCATTTGAAAAAGCTTCTGGCCGCCCGGTGCCTTATAAAATCGCCCCAAGACGTTCCGGTGATATTGCCGCCTGTTACGCAGACCCTGAAAAGGCCGGCAATGATCTGGGTTGGAAGGCTGAAAAAGGTCTGGATGAAATGGTAGCCGACAGCTGGCGCTGGCAGTCGGATAACCCCAACGGTTACTAATAAGTAAGTGCCTTTCCTGCGCCTGTGCAGGGGAGGCTTTAGCTGATGTAACTCCCGCGCTTTTCATGCTTAAATCTAAGCATGAAAAAAATAATGCTTATCTTGTGGATAACGTTTCAGGCTCCAGCCTGGGCCTGCCCTTTGTGGGATCAACCCACAGCCAGCGAAAATATACGAAAACTCTCCGCTGACGTGGCTCTTCATGATGACCTTTACTTCAATCAGAACGCTCCTGTTATCAGCGACAGCGAATACGACGCTCTGCTGGCCCGTTTAGAGTATTGGAAATCGTGCTTCCCAAGCCCGGAAAAAACGCCGCAAAACAACCAGCCCGTCATTCATCACGCTTTTATGGGCAGCCTGAAAAAAGCAAAAACAGCCGCAGAGGTAGAGCGCTTTGTAGCCAGCCTGACACCGGGTGAAATTTTGGTGCAACCGAAAATTGATGGTGTGGCGGTTGAGCTGGTCTATCAACAAGGCGTACTTGGCAAAGCTTCAACACGAGGTAATGGAGAGCAGGGGCTGGACATTCTTTGGCACATAAAACAAATACCGCAAATTCCCAAAACGTTGCCTTTGCCAGCGTCGTCCTTCCCAACATTGGTGTTGCACGGTGAACTGTTGGTTCGGCTGGATAAGATCGCACCCACCACGTTGCAGCAGTATGCCAGCGCCCGGCATCTGGTGGCTGGTTTATTGAATCGGGCCGAGCCGGATGCTACTACTTTGCAGGCTCTGGCGTTTTTCCCCTGGCGTTGGATTGACAGCCCCTTTGATAGCGATTTAGAGACCATTCAGGCTCTGAGTAAGATGGGCTTTATTACCGTGCTCAAACACACCCACCCAGTGCAGTCTTTTGCCCAAATCCAGCAACTGCGTCACGATTATGAGAACCAGCAAACACCGTTTTTGCTGGACGGAATTGTGATCAAAGCCAACCGTGCAGCGCAGCGAAAGGCGCTGGGTTGGTCCGGTAATTCACCCGCTTGGGCGATGGCCTGGAAGTTTGCTCCAAAAAGCACCGTAGCAGAGGTAGCAGCGGTTCAATTTACCATTGGGCGAAGCGGAAAAATCACGCCGGTGGTTCATATTGAGCCGGTGACGGTGCAGAACAAAACCATTGCCAAAGTGTCTTTGGGCAGCGTGGAGAATCTTGAAGAGAAAAATGTAGCCATTGGCGATCAGGTCAGCATCAAGCTCAAAGGTGGAGCCACGCCAGTTTTTGGTGAGGTGCTGTTTCGTCCGCCAAACCGGGCATTACCCGTGTTGCCGGATACCGCCCGCTACAATCCTTTTACTTGCCTGAGTATAGCGCCGGGTTGCGAGGAGCAGTTTATTGCTCGTTTGGTATGGCTAACCGGAAAAAGCGGCTTGCAGTTGGCCAGTATTGACCGACCGGTGATTACTGCGTTGGTGAAAAATGGACAAATTAAAACGTTGGTGGATGTTTTGCGAATGAATCAACAGGAGCTGATACAGGCAGGGATGAGTTTGGAGGAGAGTGTGCGGTATTTTCAGTTGCTTCACAGGCCAAAGAAACTGGTACTTCAATTAAGAGCGCTTAGTATTCCGGGGTTTGGAAGGAGAAAATCGGCAGAACTGGCACAGTGCATTGAGCAGCTGAGTGAGCTTTTAGCTGTTGCAGATAAGCAATGGATTAAGTGTGTTGGTAGGGCTAAGAGTGTCAGGGATTTACAGCGTTATTTTGCAAAGCCTGAAATTATGCAGGTAGTCAACTTTCTTGATGGAAATGTTCCCACGCCAAGCGTGGGAACAAGCGGGTGAATTAGAAACTACCAGTAGTTTCTCCGTTCCAGATTGCGCTATCGGTAACGGTAGCGGTTGCACACAAGTCGTTAGTACCGGGGGCAGAACCTTGGTTACAAGACATTATCCAACCACCACCTGTTGCGTCGGAGCGAATGAGCAGTGTTTGTGTACCAAAAGCTCCTCCGGGAGTCACAGTGAGGGTGAGGTTAGCAGCAGTAGCCGCCACAGCGGTAACCCTGCCGATTAAGTTTGGAACGCCGTTAGCGTTAGGGGTCGCTCCTGCTGCAGAAGGTTGGCAAGCCGTTATGAGGTTTGACTGTGCACAGATTGCAATCGCTGTCTGATAGGCTTTAACTTCACTAAATGCTGCAGCCGCTGCCGCGTTGCGTGTATATGCCTGATACTGCGGAATCGCCACTGCGGCCAGAATACCGATGATTGCCACCACAATCATCAACTCAATCAGGGTGAAACCTGCAGCTTTACGGAGAGCCGACATCCTTGTCTTCATATTTTTTTCCTCGACCAATGGGTTGTTTGTCATCTTGCTGAAGTCCGATGCAAACTGTTTCGGCGTCATCATCCAGCCCTTTAAATAATCGTAGATAACCCTGACCAGATTGGTAGTTGCGCAAACTTTCACCCGAATGTCTCTAATTTTTGAGTCAAAAAAGTAGACATTTCATCTGTTTTTTTTTGCCTGTTTTCCGATAGCCAAAGATATGACACTCAAGGCGACTTCATTATGGCAATCAAAAACACCGTACTGGTGCACAATAAATTAGGCTCCGGGCTTTCCCGGTTGGGCATCGTGTCCATCATTATTTTGTCGGCAGTTGTGACTGGCTTTATTAGTCTGCAATACCTCTATCAGCAACATGTTGATCGCTTTTTCATCAACCAAACAAGCATTGACCCGCAAGCGCTAATTATTGGCAACAATGACCACTGGATTACCACGGGAAAAAATCATTTCAAAACCTACAAACCGTTGCTGCAAAAAGAGTTGGGCGATTATAAAAGCCATCGCTTTTTGGGCTGGTTTTCGAGCTACGAACAATGGCGCAATAGTCAGGACGGTTTTCCGGTAACCTTGCTGTATGAAGTTCAGTATGAATTGGGGGTGAGTCAGGAAACTTTTTTATTTAAAGGGATTATGCCCGCCAGGTTAATGGCAAGGATGGTGAACGTCAATTGACTAAGCACTGCAACTCACTGGCAATGAGAGCGTTAATTGACCTTAAACAAAAAAAGCCAACACAAACGTGTTGGCCAAATAAACACACTCAGGAATAGGGGGGGTTAAAAATCGTAACGGATGCCTGCCTGTAATTCGTCTTCAACGCCATTCAGTTGTTGGAATTTATAACCTGCATAGGTGCGTAGATTCCCGTTGAATTTGTAAACCGCTTCAATGGCGAACTCGTCAACGTTGTCTATTTTTGCTCCTGCTTTCGGGTCTTTTTCCTGGAAGTTGTAAACACCCACCAAGGCCAGCTGCTTCATAGGCTTGAATTTGGCCGAAAGCTCATAGCCGATGTAATCATCGTCGCCTTTTGAACCCATGGTGTACAAGCCGCCAAGGGCGATGCCATCCATTGAGTATTGGGCAACAGCGTTGAATTGATCGCCATCACTGGTGCCATCGCTTTGCTCGACATAACCCACACCAAGTTCAAACACGCCGAAATTGTAAAGTGCAGCGACGCCGAAACTGTCAGTGTCTCTGGTATTGTCTTCATCTGCTGCAGTGAAGCTCGCCTGAACCATCAGTGCGTCGAACTCACCGGCGTAGAGAAAAGTGTTTTCGCGTTTGTCTTTGTTGCCAGCAACAATGTCAGCTGCTTCACCGCCGAAGGTGGCCATGGTGTCGGTAATATCGGTCAGCATGACCTGAGCGGTGTCTTGCTTGCCGTAAGAAAACTCACCGGCTTGAGTGCCAAGGCCTGCGTAGTAGTAGCGGTTGGTCAGATCATCTTTGTCATCAAACTGACTTTCGTACTTCCCGAAACCGTACAGATCTTCAGAGATTTTGGTTTTACCGGTCAGCTTGAGCCGGGCGCGGGATTTATCTTTGAAGGAGTCGGTACTTCCACTTTTGTTCTCATCCGAAAGATTAAAACGGGCTTCTGCGCGACCACTCAGTTTTAACTTTGTGCCATCTTCGTTGTAGATGGTTGCAGCAAAAGCTGGGGCTATTGCCAGAGTGGTTACAATTGCAGTGGCGAGTGCTGCCTTTTTCATTTTTATTCACCTTACTGTGGCGGGCTTTGGGCCCAATGTGTTGATGAACGTTATAGTAAGGGGCAAAAATGAAAGAAAAATTAACAAAAGATTGCTGTTAAATGACGGTTCTATTGCAAGCTTGTTGCAATCAGAAAGCTTATTCTTCAGGGGCCAAGTCGCCATAACCTGATGGGTAAGTTGTAATGTTGCACGACACTGTTAAGTCGTTCCCAATAAAGGATTTCTTGCTTGTTGTTGAGCAGCAAAACAATGCCTGCTTCTTTTTGAGCCATCATACTGTAAGCCAAAGACTGGCCGATGGCTTCAGGCCATTTACGGGCAAACTCAATTTCGATGGCATGGGTTTTGGTCAAACAGTCGATACGACGACCGTCTGGCAGCCGGTGCTCTATTTCGCCACCCACTCCCTCGCACCACACTTTCTGATACCACGACTCCACCGGTCGGGCCATAACCAAAGCGGGTGCTAATAAGAGAGCGAACAGGGCGAGGTGATATGCGTTGCCGGGCATGATTAAAGTCTCCAGTAGACTATTTGCATCGGCAACATCGTGAAATAAGCGATGGGATTAAAAAACGATGTTTTTAATATCATCGTCCTTGCGATCCAGATAATGGGTAGACTGAATACGGCGGATGGTACGGGACTTGCCACGCACCACCAGAGTTTCAGTAGTCGCGATATTGCCCTTGCGCGTGATGCCCTGCAGCAGGTCACCCTTGGTGATGCCGGTAGCAGAAAACACCACATGATCGGAGCTGGCCATATCATTCAGCTGCAACACCTTGCCCGCTTCCACGCCCATTTCTTCGCAGCGCTGTGCTTCGATCTTTCCCGCTTCGATGTTTTCGGGGGTTTTGCCCTTGGCTTCATCCCGGGTAAGCAGTCGGCCGTGCATATCACCGCCAAGGGCGCGAATGACCGCAGCAGAAATAACACCCTCCGGCGCTCCGCCAACGCAGTACATCAGATCCACTTCGCTCTCTGGCATGCAGGTTAGAATGGAGGCGGCCACGTCGCCATCCGGAATAGCAAAAACCCGAACCCCCATGCCTTGCAACATGGCAATAGCGACATCGTGACGGGGTTTAGCCAAGGTGATCACCACCAGACTTTCGATGGGTTTATGCAGAGCGCGGGCGACGTTTTCGATGTTCTCTTTGAGACCAAGGCGCAAATCAATAACCCCTTTGGCGCCGGGACCGCAAACCAGCTTCTCCATGTACATATCTGGCGCCTTCAGAAAAGAGCCGCGCTCACCGGCAGCCAGCACGGCGATGGCATTATTCTGCCCCATAGCCGTCATGCGGGTGCCTTCGATGGGGTCTACAGCGATATCCACATTTTCGCCAGTGCCGGTGCCCACCTGTTCACCGATATAGAGCATCGGCGCTTCATCAATCTCACCTTCACCGATAACGATCTCGCCATTAATAGCAACCTTATTCAGCATGGTTCGCATTGCTTCTACGGCGGCACCGTCGGCGGCGTTTTTATCGCCCCGTCCAAGCCATTTATAGCCAGCCAGTGCCGCAGCTTCAGTAACCCTGGAAAATTCGATGGCCAGTTCGCGTTTCATTGGATTTCAGACTTTTGCAAATGAATGAGGGGGCGACTTTAGCACAGATCAGATGGCTCCGGCAGACGCCCTGCTTTTGCTTGCTTTAATTATCGAAATTAAAACAGCCTGATTAAAAAGTTGGATGCTATATCAGAAGGCTATTTCAATGCACATACTTGCCTTGCAAATGCTTGAATTTCTTGCTTGACGCAGCGCTTGCTGATCCGTAAAATTTGTGCGCTTTATTTTGCCCCTGATTCCGTTATGTGCATTCATGCCTCTACTCAGTGGAAGGCTGCATGAAAAGCTGCATGACATTGTGAATCACAGAGCGCAATGGCTGCGATGGCCGGCCAGCTGGGGCATTTGAAGCGCAAGCCTGAATCGCAAATCCTCTGACGACTCAGGCCTACTACTTAGAAACGGTTTTCAAAGCGCCTGATGAGCAATTTTCCATCAGTCGCATTGAAATTATTGGAGTTTGCTGCATGGCAACAATTAATCAGCTGGTGCGTAAGCCCCGCAAGCGCAAAGTCAAAAAGACTGACGTGCCTGCGCTGGAAGCTTGCCCACAACGTCGCGCGGTTTGCACTCGCGTATATACTACTACTCCCAAAAAGCCAAACTCTGCGATGCGTAAAGTATGCCGTACTCGTATGACCAACGGCTTTGAGGTGACGGCCTACATCGGTGGTGAAGGCCACAACCTGCAAGAGCACAGTGTTGTTCTGATCCGTGGCGGTCGTGTAAAAGACTTGCCAGGTGTCCGTTACCACGTTGTTCGCGGTAGCTTGGATACTCAGGGTGTCAACGACCGTCGTCAGGGCCGTTCCAAATACGGTACCAAGAGACCTAAGAGCTAAAAACTGGCTGTGTTAATCCGCAAGTCAGACCCGCAAAACTCTTTTTTGATTAAAGGTTGATGAGAGTAAGGCCAGGTCAGAGTGTCACCACTTATGAATCCTGGATTACCTGAAGACCGACGTAGAGGGCTTATCAATGCCAAGAAGACGCGTAATCGCCAAGCGCGACGTGTTGCCAGATCCTAAGTTTGGTAACAAAACACTCACAAAATTCATCAACCACGTGATGGTCAGCGGCAAGAAATCAGTTGCTGAAAAGATCGTGTACGGTGCGCTGGATATCATCCTTGAGCGCACTGGCAAGGAGCCTCTGGAGCTGTTTGAAAAAGCTCTGGAAACCATCGCTCCTTCGGTAGAGGTTAAGTCACGCCGTGTTGGTGGTGCCACTTATCAGGTACCTGTTGAAGTTCGACCTGCCCGTCGCAGTGCGCTGGCAATGCGCTGGCTGGTAGACGCTGCGCGCAAGCGTGGTGAAAAATCCATGCGCAACCGTCTGGCTGGAGAGTTGCTTGACGCTGCCGAAGGCAAGGGTGCTGCCGTCAAGAAGCGTGAAGACGTGCATCGGATGGCTGAAGCCAATAAGGCGTTCTCCCACTACCGTTTCTAAGTATCAGAGGATTGAGTCGTGGCTCGTAAAACCCCGATCAACCGCTATCGCAACATCGGTATCTGTGCCCATGTTGACGCGGGTAAGACAACGACTACAGAACGTATTCTGTTTTACACCGGTCTTAGCCATAAAATCGGTGAAGTTCATGATGGCGCCGCCACCATGGACTGGATGGAGCAGGAGCAGGAGCGTGGTATTACCATCACTTCTGCTGCTACTACCTGTTTCTGGCGTGGTATGGATGCTCAGTTTGATGAGCACCGTATCAACATCATTGACACCCCCGGACACGTTGACTTCACCATCGAAGTAGAACGCTCCCTGCGGGTACTTGATGGCGCCGTAGTGGTACTGTGTGGCTCTTCCGGTGTTCAGCCTCAGACTGAAACCGTATGGCGCCAGGCTGATAAATACGAAGTACCCCGCATGGTCTTCGTTAACAAAATGGACCGCACCGGTGCCGACTACCAGATGGTTATTGACCAGCTGCGCGAGCGCCTGAATGCTAATGCGGTACCAATGCAGATGACCATCGGATCTGAAGACGAATTCAAAGGTGTTGTTGACCTCGTCAAGAT
The DNA here is from genome assembly GCA_965198415.1 of Endozoicomonas sp. GTDB lineage: Bacteria > Pseudomonadota > Gammaproteobacteria > Pseudomonadales > Endozoicomonadaceae > Endozoicomonas. The sequence continues at coordinate 1,128,575 of CBDAPN010000032.1, read as the reverse complement.
GAAGGCCATCCTTTGGAATGAAGCGGATCAAGGTACCACTTTTGAGTACGGCGACATTCCTGCTGACCTGCAGGAAGTCTGCGCTGAAATGCGTGAGTACATGGTGGAAGCTGCCGCTGAAGCCAACGAAGAGCTGATGGAAAAATACCTTGAAGAAGGTGAACTGTCAGAAGAAGACATCAAAGCTGGTATCCGTACCCGTACTCTGGCTAATGAAATTATCCCGGTATTTGGTGGTTCTGCCTTCAAAAACAAGGGTGTTCAGGCCGTTCTTGATGCCGTCATCGAACTGATGCCTTCGCCAAAAGAAGTTAAGGCAATCGAAGGTGTTCTTGATGACGCTGAAGGTACCGTGGCTGCCCGTGAGGCTGACGATAGCGCGCCATTTTCAGCGCTGGCGTTCAAAATCGCCACTGACCCATTCGTGGGTACACTGACCTTTATTCGTAACTACTCCGGTATCCTTAACTCCGGTGACACCGTTTTCAACCCGGTCAAGCACAAGAAAGAGCGTGTTGGTCGAATGGTGCAAATGCACGCCAACAACCGTGAAGAGCTCAAAGAGTGCGTGGCCGGTGACATCGTAGCCCTGATCGGCATGAAAGATGTCACCACCGGTGACACCCTGTGCGCCATGGACAGCGTCATCACTCTGGAGCGCATGGAGTTCCCAGAGCCGGTAATCTCCGTTGCGGTTGAGCCAAAAACCAAGGCTGACCAGGAAAAAATGGGCATCGCCCTTGGCAAGCTTGCCCAGGAAGATCCTTCTTTTCGGGTGCACACCGACGAAGAAAGCGGTCAGACCATTATTTCCGGCATGGGTGAGCTGCACCTTGATATCATCGTTGACCGCATGCGTCGCGAATTCAAGGTTGAAGCCAACATTGGTAAACCACAGGTTGCCTACCGTGAAAAACTGAAAAGCACGGTGGATGCCAACCACAAATTTGCCAAGCAGTCCGGTGGTCGTGGTCAGTACGGTCATGTTGTTGTTGAATTCTCACCTGCTTCAGACGGTGAAGAAGGTCTGGAATTCATCAACGAAATCGTGGGTGGTGTGATTCCCAAGGAATACATCCCGGCGATCCAGAAGGGTATAGAAGAGCAGATGAAAAACGGCGTCATTGCCGGCTTTCCTCTGCTGGGGCTGAAAGCTCGTCTATACGATGGGTCCTTCCACGATGTTGACTCTAACGAAATGGCGTTTAAAATCGCTGCTTCGCAAGCCCTGAAGAAATACGCTCCACAAGCCAATCCTGTGCTGATGGAGCCCATGATGAAAGTCGAGGTGGTAACACCTGAAGACTACATGGGTGACGTCATGGGCGACCTCAACCGTCGTCGCGGTATTGTTCAGGGGATGGAAGACACACCTTCTGGCAAGGTGATAAATGCTCAGGTGCCGCTGGGTGAAATGTTCGGCTACGCTACTGACCTGCGTTCAGCAACCCAGGGGCGTGCAACATACTCAATGGAATTCTGCGAGTATGCCGAAGCGCCCGCCAGCATTGCTGAAGCGGTCATTAAAAACCAGGGCTGATTTTAAGTAGGGTGTTCTGAGCTTCAGAGCACCCGGAATTGAGTAATTTTTTTCAGGTTTTTTGCCTTAAAAAATTCTTTCCGGTGGCAATGGCTGATAGAATGCCCCGCTTGATATCGTTACCCAAAATCGAACTTATTTATAGCTAAAGGTTAAGAGACATGGCTAAGGAAAAATTTGAACGCTCGAAGCCGCACGTAAACGTCGGCACCATCGGTCACGTTGACCACGGTAAAACCACTCTGACTGCTGCACTGACTCGCGTATGCGCAGAAACCTGGGGTGGCGACGCTCAGGCTTTCGATCAGATCGATAAGGCTCCGGAAGAGCGTGAGCGTGGTATTACCATCTCTACTGCACACGTAGAGTACGACTCTCCAAACCGTCACTACGCTCACGTAGACTGCCCAGGTCACGCTGACTACGTTAAAAACATGATCACCGGTGCTGCCCAGATGGACGGCGCTATTCTGGTATGTTCCGCTGCTGATGGCCCCATGCCTCAGACCCGTGAGCACATCCTGTTGTCCCGTCAGGTTGGTGTACCTTACATCGTCGTATTCCTGAACAAAGCCGACATGGTTGACGACGAAGAGCTGCTGGAACTGGTTGAAATGGAAGTTCGTGAACTTCTCGACACCTACGAGTTCCCTGGCGACGACACCCCAATCATCATCGGTTCAGCCCTGATGGCTCTGAACGGTGAAGACGACAATGAAATGGGTACGACTGCTGTACGTAAGCTGGTAGAAACTCTGGACGACTACATTCCAGAGCCAGAGCGTGCCATCGATCAGCCGTTCCTGATGCCAATCGAAGACGTATTCTCCATTGCTGGCCGTGGTACTGTAGTAACCGGTCGTGTTGAGCGTGGTATTATCAACGTTGGTAACGAAGTTGAAATCATTGGTATCAAAGAGACCACCAAAACTACCGTTACCGGTGTTGAAATGTTCCGCAAACTGCTGGACGAAGGCCGTGCTGGTGAGAACATTGGTGCCCTGCTGCGTGGTACCAAGCGTGAAGATGTTGAGCGTGGTCAGTGTCTGATCAAGCCAGGCTCTGTAACTCCACACACCAAGTTTGAAGCTGAAGTGTACATCCTGTCTAAAGATGAAGGCGGACGTCACACTCCATTCTTCAAGGGCTACCGTCCTCAGTTCTACTTCCGTACTACTGACGTAACCGGTGCTGTAGAACTGAACGAAGGCGTTGAAATGGTAATGCCTGGCGACAACATCAACTTCATTGCTACCCTGATCAACCCAGTAGCTATGGAAGAAGGCCTGCGCTTCGCGATCCGTGAAGGTGGCCGTACCGTTGGTGCTGGCGTTGTTGCTAAAATCATTGAGTAACAGGTTCAAGACCTAAAAACTCTGGCTAAACACCATAGAAACCCCGGCAAATGCCGGGGTTTCTCGTTTTTGACGATAAACTATCAGGAGGTTATCCAAAAATAAGGGCGCTCAGGCTAATCTGCTCATAGGCCGGATAAAATTTTAGGGGTATTGATCAAAGAGCTACGAATCTTAATGGCTCAATTTTTTGTCATCTTGCAACAGGCTAGTGCGGCCAATCTTTAAACCATTCTGTTTCCCCGAAGCCTGAGCTTCACGGTTTCTCGTGGAAATACAGAACTCTCTGCACGTTGGGTATACAAGCAGTCATTGTTAAAGAGTTCAGGCTGATGTTGCTGCATTCCATCATCGTACGAGAGGTCATAGGTACCTATGGCGTAAACGTAGAAGGCAGCTCTGCTTGTATACGCTTATGCTAAGATCGAGCCTGGGTTTGCAGGTTTATTGCTGCTGGCTCTTGCTGATTTTTCAGCTTTCGATGTTAAGAAGCTTCATCTGTTTCTCGGCTCTTTTAAGCCACTTGAGGATTTCACGGGTGGACGGAGTAAACTGAGTTTGTCGCAGTTTGGGGGTTGCCTTAGCTTTATTTGGGCTTGGCCGACAATTGACTGCATTTCTAATTTTTTGCGGTCTTTGCTCATGCTTAAGCCGTTGCTTAAGAAGTCGCTCCATGCGCTGATATTTTTTCGTAAAACGTTCCGCTGGCGTCTTTTTAATTGAGGCTGTTTTTTCATAAGTATCAACAATGGCCGCTACAAAATGCGCCAATGGCGTGATGATTAACACCTGAGCGGCCATGTAAAGTAGAGGGACTGCCAGAAATATAGCCTGTATTTGCAGAAAAAATTCTGCAAAAAACAAAGCAGAAATTTCCGAGGTAAAACCAACTCCGATGCTTAGGATTGCCACAGCCAAAAGTAGAGCGGGCAAAGAAACTATGCCCATGCCAATCATAGAGGCTACTTTCAAGATACCAAGAGTCCATTGATGAGTTTTCTCGACCAGCTCACTGCGATCAATTTGCGGACTATTGCTTTTATACATATTGATAAAACTTAGGGAAAAAGTTTTAACAACTCGCGTTAACGGGTTAAGCCCTGATGGTGGGTTAAACTCCGGGCTATTAATGGTGATATCTTCAGGGCTGAAAACAGGTTTTGTGTGCACAGCGTTTTTAGGTTTACCGTAGACGTTTCGGTTATTTGTGTCCTGTTTAACGGATCTGTGGGAAAGAATTCCGTTTTGTCTTTCAGGCTGCTTTAAAGTCGGACTTTTTTTCAGCTCCTGATTAGAATTCTCAGGCATTCTCACTGCCTGATTATAAACAGTTAGGCATTGCATTTTGGCGGCTCCGGCAGTCGTTAACAGGCGTAATGGAACTTTGATTACGTTAAATCTCAAAAGTTCCCATGCTGGGGATCTTTGGTTTTTGCTTAATAAACTGTGTAAGTTAGCTCAAACTTTAATCCAGTTTTGTGAGTTTTCTGTATTACAGAGGGTTTTCATCTGTTTTTCGGCTTTTTGCAGCCAGTCGAATATCTCATTGGTTGATTCGCGAATTTGCTTTTCAGAGTGGTCTGGTTCGTTAGCTATTGGGACTTTGTGTAAGTCTGCCCAAAACTTCAACTCATTCTTTATAAAATTGAGATGGCCCCCGCAGCCTTTAAAGTTGCGCTCTTGCTCTAAACGAAGCTCAAAGAGCTTCTCCATGCGCCGGTACTTTTTAATAAAACGCTCGGTATCTGTCATTTTCTCTGCAGCCAGTTTCTCATGAGTGTCAACAATTGCTGCGACAAATGATGACAAAATCTGGGTGATGGGCGTGACAAAAGCGACATTAATAATAAATAAAAGTACGCAGTTAGTCATGATGACAAACTGTACCGTCAGAAGAATGAGCCCTAAATGACCGGCAGATATGTTTGTCATGAGAAGTATAAAAAACGCGTCAGCAGCCAAAAGTGCTAACGTTGAAACAACCATAGAAACTAGCCACAAACCAGCGAAACTGCGCTGCTGAATTTTATCTACAAGCTCGCTGCGGTCAGTCTCTGGATTATTGACCTTAAACATACCCGTAAAGCTTTTAAAAAATATTTTGATTGCCCGGGCTAGTGGATTCAGTCCTTTTGATGAGATTAAGGGTGGATTAAACGCTGAGCTTTTAACCGTAATATTATTCTTGCTAAAAACAGGATCTATTTTCTCAGCCTCAAGTGTCTTATTAAATTGGGCTGGCCCTGTTGTCGATGAAGCTGGTCTTGGCGGTATGGCGTTAATTTTGCTCGAAGGCTGCCTTGAAGTGGGTGCATTTCTCCAAGACAGAGGATGGTTCACCATTGAATTCTGGATCTGCATGTCGTTTCAGGAACTCCGTACGCTGCAACAAATGTTCTTTGATTGCGTTTTTTTGTAAAAGTTCCCGATTACGTTTTTAAATACCGATCCCCGGTTTTATTGCACTGAGATGATTAGCGCTTAATTGCCATAGTTAGCCCGTCTGACACCGGCAGTAGCATCATATCAACTCGTTCGTCATGGTGTATTTTCTGGTTTAATTCCTTAAGGGCAGTGGTATCCGGGTCATTTTCACCAGACTCAGCGACTTTGCCACCCCAAAGTACATTATCAAGCAGAATAAGACCGCCCGGGCGAATTAAAGACAGGCAGAGCTCGTAATAGGTGTCGTAGCCTGTTTTGTCCGCATCAATAAAAGCCATGTCAAACTGGTTGTGTTCACCCGCATCAACAAGTTGCTGCAGCGTCTCGGCTGCTGGTGCTAAGTGCAGCTTTATTTTTTCTGATACTTGCGCCTGTTCCCAGAAAGGTTTAGCGATATCGGTGTATTCACTGCTGATATCACAGGCAATTAATTCTCCGTTTTCAGGTAAGGCCAGTGCTACCGATAGAGCGCTGTAACCGGTAAAGACGCCCACTTCGATGGTACGTTTTGCCCGGATAAGCTTTGCCAACAGCTGCATCAGCTGACCTTGTTCAGCGGAAATCTGCATCTGCCTGAACGGGTGGTGTTTGGTGTGCTCTCGCAGTGCTTTTTGTGTCGGGTGCTCCCGCAGACCAACGCTGTAGAGGTACTCATAAATTGATTCGGTTATTTGCAGTGTGGTGTTTGCCATTTTGTAAGATACCTTTTTTATTTCCATCACAGCTTTTTTTGGCTGGCGGGTATACTAACACACTGAAATAGTTAAAGAAGAACATAATCTGCGGCAATAACTATGCATTATTATCAGTACTTCGTAACAACGATATAACGTTATATTAGTTGCCCGTTGTCATTTACCGTATAGACTTTTCAAAGTTAAGTTTCGCAACAAAAGCTCCTGTAACGCTAGTAAGGTAGCCCTGATTATGTCAACACTGCTTTTCTATAATGATCCGGCCTTTTTGAATCGTGAAATTCATAAAACGCTGACCTTTAAGTCATCTTCCGATTACTCTTTTACAGAAGATGTTAACTCTGTACCACTGACCGGTATCGAGTTTTTTGAAGCCAGCCGCGATATGCCGGTGCTGTTCAGCAAAGACGATGAGGGTAACTACTTCCCACTGGCGCTGCTCTCACTGATGGACAACGGCCATAAGCATCTCGGTGAAGCTGGCAGTTGGAGTGACAGCTACATTCCGGCCTTCATTCGCCGTTACCCCTTCGCCATGACCGACGAGGGCAGTGTGTGCTTTGACCAGAAAGCCAGCCAATTCAGCAGCAACGAGGGCGAAGCACTGTTTGATGAAAAAGGTGAAAATACCGAGACGCTGGATAATATTCTGCAGTTTCTTAATAACTACGATCAGCAGTATAAAAATACCCTCAGTTATTGCGAAGAATTAAAAGCATTGGATTTATTAGCGCCTTTTAATTTGCAGATTATCATTGATAAAAATCAGCCATTGAAGCTTGAAGGGCTGTACATTATTGATGAGAAGAAATTGGCATCCATTCCCGAAGATAAAGTAAAAGTCTGGTTTGACTCCGGCTGGCTAGCCTGGACTTATGCACACCTACACTCTTTGGGGGCACTCAATCGTTTAGTAAAACGGCAACAAGCGGACGCCTAAAGAGGGTTCCTTGGGCAAGCGGCTTTCCTCACCAGAAGAAAGCCGCCTACAGACCTTATGGTTAAGCCTTATCGAGGTTCCAAACCAACTCAGCATAATCAGCAATTGAGCGGTCAGAAGAGAAGCCACCGAGGCTGGCCGTGTTGAGCACCGCCTTACTCCACCAAGCACGAGGCTTGCGGAACAAGTCAGCTGCCTTTTGTTGTGCCGCACGATAGCTATCGAAGTCCGCCAGCGCCATGAATGGGTCGTTGTGGATCAGATCTTCCGCCAAAGACTGCAAAAGTTCAGGGCTGTGCTGGCAGAAAGAACCGTCCATCAGTGAGTTAATGGTGCGCCTGATGACCGGATTATTCTCATAATACGCATGGGGGTTGTAACCCTCTTGTGTAACGGCCGCCACCTCATCTACGGTTTTACCGAAGATGAAAATATTGTCGCTGCCGACCGCTTCGGCGATCTCAACGTTCGCCCCATCGAGTGTGCCAACCGTTATTGCACCGTTCAGTCCTAGCTTCATATTGCCGGTGCCGGAGGCTTCAAAACCGGCGGTAGAAATCTGCTCAGAGACATCCGCCGCAGGAATAATCTGCTCAGCGATGGTGACGCGGTAATCTGGCAGAAAGACCACCTTTAAGCGGTCATCCAAACGACGATCGTTGTTAATAACCTGAGCCACTTTATTAATGGCCAGAATAATCTGCTTCGCCATCACATAGCCCGGTGCCGCTTTGGCGCCAAAGATGAACACTCTTGGGGTGTGTTCAGCTTCCGGGTTGTCCAGAATATCGTGATACAAACTGATGATGTGCAAAAGGTTCATCTGCTGGCGCTTATACTCATGCAGGCGTTTGATTTGCACATCAAACATAGCGTTTGGGTTGACGGTAATTTTGCACTCTTTTTCAATCAGCCGCGCCAGACGCTCCTTGTTTTTGAAGCGAACGCTGGCAAAAGCATCCAGAAATTCTGGTTTTTTCGCCAGTGGTTTCAACTTGGTTAATTGATCCAGGTCTGTGCGCCAATCTTCACCAATATGATGATCCAGCAGTTTCGCCAGCCCGGGGTTACAGTGAGCCAGCCAGCGCCTTGGCGTAACCCCGTTGGTCACATTGACCAGCTTGCCCGGGTACAGTTCGTTGAATTCCGGGAAAAGGTTACTCTTGACCAGATTACTGTGCAGAGCAGCAACACCGTTCACACGACGACTACCGATCACAGAAAGATTCGCCATGCGAATCAGTCGGTCTCCGCCTTCTAACTCTTCAAAAATGCTGACCTTCTTAATGATGCGAATATTCTTGCCCCACTTCTCTTGCGCTTCGCCGGTCAGGAAGACATGGTTAATCATCTCAATAATTTGCAGATGACGGGGCAGGATACGACCCAGTAAAGAGGCAGACCACTTCTCCAGCGCTTCTGGTAGCAGAGTGTGGTTAGTGTAGTGGCACATTTGCCGGGTGATGGCCCACGCTTCATTCCAAACCATACCTTCTTCATCCATCAGCAAACGCATCAGCTCAGGAATGGCAATGGCCGGATGGGTGTCGTTTAGCTGCAGCGCATAGTGTTTTGGCAGCTCGCTTAATGGCAGTTTTTTACGCTTGTGCGAGCGGATAACGTCTTGGAGTGAACACGCAGTGAAGAAGTACTGCTGAATTAAACGCAAGTCTTTACCCTGCGGCGTGGAGTCTTCCGGGTACAACACGCCTGAGATGGTGTCACCATCCACAAGATTACGACACGCTTCGAGGTATTCGCCGTGGTTGTACTTATCCAGGTCGATAGGGTATTGACCAACCTGACTTTCCCACAGCCGCAGGCGGTTAACGTACTTACCACCAAACGACGGGATGGTGATATCCCAAGGCACTCCCAGCAGTTTTTTCGCTGGAACCCAGAGGTTATTGCCTTCTCTGTCCATTTCCACATGGCCGAACAGGCCGATCTCAACGGTTTCCGATGGACGACAGGTTTCCCATGGGCTACCAAACTCACGCCAAACGTCCGGCATCTCTTTTTGATGACCGTTTTCAAAGGTCTGGCGAAACAGGCCATAGCGGTAGTTAATGCCGTAGCCGGTGGCGGGGATATTCTGGTTAGCCAGCGAGTCCATAAAGCACGCTGCCAGACGGCCAAGGCCACCGTTACCCAGAGACATATCGCGCTCCTGATCCAGCACCTCGGCAATTTTTATGCCGTGGGACTGCAACAGCTTGGAGGCTGGGTCGTAGAGGCCTAGGTTCATCAACGCATCGCCGAGCAGGCGGCCCATGAGAAACTCCATGGAGAGATAGCAGACGTGGCGTTGTTGCTTTTTAGCCGCTTTGTCACTAAGGCTACTTTCTTGCAGCTGGTCCAGGTTAATATCACGAAGCACTAAAGAGAGCGCCTGCCACCAGTCGCGATGTGTTGCCTGTTTTGGTGAGGTGCCCAGTTCTCGGCGGAGGTGCTTTTCAAGTTCAGTGGTAAATACTTTTTGATCCATAAAAGGTCACTCTTACTTTGAATGGGGAATGGTCTTGTTATCGTCATGAATCATAGGATTCTGTTGCTTAAAGACCATGTTAAATTGATGAGGCGCAGTTTAGCGAAAAAAAAATCGTCGCAGAGTTGTAAACGCTTTCATAAATATTGGTAAATGATTAATTTGATATTCCATGTTACCCCGTGTTGTTTATTGAAAAAAGATTGCTAGCATTTGGCGGTACAATTAACAAAGATAAAGGTAAGAGTTGTGAATTCTAGACAATAAAGTGTCTGAAAACGAACTCATATGACGAATCATGTTAACCCCTCTTGCTGTAAGTCAATATATTGCTCGAGCCCACAGTATAAGATTCAGCAATCCTGATTTACCCAAAGCAAATGAAAATATGAGAATGAGCAGTAAATTCCAGAAACTTTGTTTAACCACCGTTATTTCCAGCTCGGTTCTGCTAATGGCAGGCTGTAAAGACGACGACAATAGCAATTCAGTTAACCCGCCACCAGATGATGTAAAACTTGCCAGTAATCAGGTCGCCATCTACTACAAGCGTGATGGCGTAGCGCCAGATTATAAAGGGTGGGGGCTCCATCTCTGGGATGATAATGGTGAGCACGACTTGGCTAATGGTGTTCAGACCGAATGGAATGCACCGTTGATGCCTGCCGGTATTCACGCAACAAAAGGCGCCTATTACGTCATTAATTTAAAAGAAGCCAGAAACGACAGTCAGGCGTTTAATTTTATTATGCACAAAGGCGACGAAAAGAACTGTGCTAACAATCTGACTTATCGCGTGCGGGATAACGGCAAAGACGCTTACACGGTGCAAGGCAGTTGTGAAGTGATGGATGATTTTGCTGAAGGGTTAGACCTGAAGGCTAATCAAGTGGCCATTTACTACACCCGCAAAGATGGCAATCATGGCGATTGGGGGCTGCATCTGTGGAGTGTTGATAATCATCTGGCAAAAGGTGTCGAAACCGAGTGGGAAAACCCAAAAATGCCCGATGGCATTGATGACAGCAAAGGCGCTTATTACATTATTGATTTGGCCGCTGATCGAAATGATGCTCAAAGCTTTAGCTTCATTATTCGGGATAAAGACGGCAATAAAGATTGCAATGATCGTCAATACAGCCTGAAAGACAACGGCAAAGATGCCTACACAATGCAGGGCACTTGCAAAGTAAGCGACAACCCCATTCCACCCACCTTGTTGGAAAACGCCGCCGCTCATTTTCTGGACGAACCGGCGCTGGTCTGGAATGCGCCTGATGGCGCCAAGACGATAGAGCTGGTCACTTCAGCTACCGGTGGCATTAAAGACAACAGCGACTATACCGACCTGATTGGCGATAACTTGCAGCGTATTGTTCTGGAAGCTGAGGGCACACTGACAGCGGATGTGTTCTCGCCTTACTCCGCTTTTGATGGCATGCAAAAGTGGAAACTGCCCGTCGCCACCGAGCAATTTAAAGAGTTGCTCAAGGGGCAGTTAGTTGTGTTGGCAAAAAACAGCGATGGCGTTGGCATGGCCGCTACCCGGGTTCAGTTCCCATTTGCGCTGGATGGCCTGTATTTTAACGATACCCTCAAAAACGCAAAACTCGGCGCTTCTTATGAAGACGGCAGCGTTGTTATTCGCCTGTGGGCACCAACTGCGAAAACGGTAACTTTGAAAGTTGCTAAAGAGGGTCGTTTGGGTGCAGAAACCGTAGACGTTGCCATGAATTATGATGCCAATACAGGTATCTGGAGTCACTCAGCTGAGAAGTCACAGCTTGATCGAAAATTCTACCGTTACGAAGTAAAAGTCTACCGTCGTGATACAGACAAAATAGAAACCGTTTCTGTTACCGACCCCTACTCCCTGAACGTATCTGCTGATGGTGCATTCACTCAGGTGATTGATCTCAATGACAGCGACACAATCCCTGAAGGCTGGAGTGATATAGATGTGAACGACGTCAATCGTCCAGATAATATCGTCGTTTATGAAACCCACATTCGTGACATCAGCAACTCTGACAAAACCGGGTCGGTAGAAAATAACGGCAAATATAAAGCCTTCACAGAAAAAGACCGCGCCAGCATGAAGCATTTGCAAGAGTTGGCAAATGACGGTTTGACCTATGTGCAGATACTGCCTGCGTTCGATATTGCCACTGTCAATGAAAACCCACAGCAAGTAGCAAATCTGGGTGATGAGTTTGATAAGTTGTGCAAACTGAATCCGGCTATCAAAGACGACGCTGACTTCAAAGGCTATTGTGGTGGCACTGAAACTATTGGTCAGGTTTTTGAGCAAATCAAAAAAGATGACGAAAAACCCCAGGCGTTAAACAACTACCTGAGAGCCTACGATAGCTTTAACTGGGGCTATGACCCCTTTCACTACACCGTGCCAGAAGGCAGTTACGCTTCCAGTGCAAACGGCATTTATCGTATCAAAGAGTTCCGTGAAATGGTCGTCGCACTGGATAAAATGGGGCTACGTTTAGCCTTGGATGTGGTTTACAACCACACCAACGCCGCCGGTACAGCGCCGAAATCGGTTCTGGATAAAATTGTACCGGATTACTATCAGCGTCTGCATATAACGACAGGTGACGTTGAAAACAGCTCTTGCTGCTCCAACACGGCCAGCGAACAGAAAATGATGGCCAAGTTAATGGAAGATTCCCTGACTGTATGGACTAAAGACTACAAAGTAGATGCCTTCCGTTTTGACCTGATGGGCTTGCACCTTAAAAAGAACATGACGGATATCCGAGCGAGGCTTGAAGGTATCAACGGGGCCATGTATCTCTACGGTGAAGGGTGGACCATGGACTTTGGCGGCGGCGCTGGGAACAAAAAAACAGCTGCTACCCAGCTCAATATGACTGGCACGGGTATCGGTACTTTCAGCGACCGAATGCGTGATGCGGTGCGCGGCGGTGGGCCCTTTGATGAAGGCAACCATATCCGCAAAAATCAGGGCTTTGGCAGCGGTGCCTGGGGTGTTCGCAATGCACTGAATCAGGAGGTTGATGAAGATAGCCTGAAAAACCAGATGGATCTGATCCGTGTCGGTTTGGCGGGAAACTTGGCTAATTACACTTTTACTGATTACAAAGGAAACTCCCTCAAAGGCTCAGAAGTGAACTACAACGGTGCGGATGGTGGCTACACTGCAATGCCAATGGAAAACGTTGGCTACGTCTCCAAGCACGATAACCAGACCCTCTGGGATAACAACCAGTACAAACTGGCTGCAGAATTGACGGCCAAAGAGCGGGCGAAAATGCAGATTCTGGCTCAGGCGCTGCCCATTCTCAGCCAAGGGGTGCCTTTTATCCACATGGGCTCAGAACTGCTGCGCTCAAAGTCCATGCAGCGGGACAGCTACGACTCCGGCGATTGGTTTAACCGAGTAAACTTTGACCTTGATGACCCCAGTTGGAGCAACAACTGGAACGTCGGCCTGCCAAGAAAAGATAAAGATGGCACTAACTGGGAGTTGATTCGCAGCATCACCAAAAACGACAACGTTACCCCAAGCCGTGAAGACGCACAGCTGGCCGTGGATATGATGCGCGAATACCTTGCGATTCGTAAGAAGAGCCCACTGTTCCAACTGCAAACCCTTGAAGAGGTACAAAAGGTTGTTAAATTCCACAATACCGGCACAGGGCAAGTAGGTGGTGTGATCGTCATGGAGCTTGATAACTCAGAAGACACGGTAGCTAGCGACTACGAAAGCATAATGGTAGTGATCAACGCCACTGAAAAGCGGCAAATGCATACCATTGAAGGCTCAACAGGCTACAAGTTGCACCCAGAGCATGAAAATTTTGGTGAAGACAAAGCCTATGCAGCAGCCACGTTTAGCGCAAGCAAATTCACTGTACCTGCCCGCAGTGTTGCCGTCTTTGTAAAAGGCATTCAATAAATCGAAAGGAGCGGACGAAGCGCCTGAGCTTTGTCCCTTTATATGTGACAGGGATTTTACCTTCCCGGAGAAGTAATGACGCAACTAAAAGCATTAGCGGTGGCTATTTCCACCTTATTGGTGGCCGGTTGTGCCAACCAATCATCGACCATAGCCTCAGACAACGAGAAAAACCCCATACCTGCCTACGCTTGTAACGCCACTACACAGAAAAAAGCCGACGATCTTCGTATATATCAAGTGATGGTGGAAAGCTTTGTTGATGGCGATAAAACCATCGGTCATGGCACAGGCTATGGCACCAGTCATCACCAGGGTGACTTACAAGGTATTATCGATTCGCTGGATTACATTAAATCCCTTGGCATGAACGCCATTTGGATGACCCCCGTCTTTTATTCAAAACCTGTAGCAGGGCAGTCGCACTGGGATGACCGCCTCGACGCCACCGGCTACTTTGCCACGGACTATTTCTCCATTGATCCACGGTTTGGAACCCTTGAAAAAGCCAAAGAGTTGGTAGAAAAAGCCCACAAAAAAGGGCTTTATGTCTTCTTTGATGGCGTATTTGGCCACCATAAAAAGACCGGCGTGGTGCCATCGCCTTCTGGTTTATTGCCCGCCGGCAAGAGTAACCCGGTCAGTTACCCACAGAGCTTGCCGTTTTATCAGGAAGTTGCCAGTTATTGGGTGAAAGAGCTGAAAATAGACGGCTGGCGTCTGGATCAGGCTTATCAGGTGCCCACTGACTCCTGGACAAAAATTCGTGAAGCGGTGGATGAAGCCTCCCGGTCAGTCACTTATCAGAATGACAAAGGCGAAACGGTGAATCCGTTGGGCTACATGGTGGCGGAAATCTGGAAAGAAGAGAATGCCATAGCCCGTGAAGGTTACGGCAGCAATGAAAACCCCGCACTGTGTTCCGCTTTTGACTTCCCCATGCGCTACCGGCTGGTGGAAACCTTTGCGGTGAATGAAAACGGCATGGGCGGTAAAGGTGGCCAGTGGCTTGATGAAGGCATGGCGCTGCATTCGATCTACCCAACTCATGCCAAACCCAACCTGATGCTGGGCAATCACGATATGCTGCGCTTTGGCGATTTGCTGCAACGTGGGGGTATCGCCAATCCTGAACAGAGCGAATACTGGTTACGTCATAAAGCGGCTTTGTCGTTTATGGCCGCCTACACCGGCCCGATTACGCTCTATTATGGCGATGAAATTGGTGACGAAACTGACAACTTTTCCACCAAACAATCCAGCGACAACTGCGCTTTGCAAGGTTTTTGTGATGACCATGCAGGACGCACCAGTGCAAAAATCGACGGCATCACGGTGACGCTTAACAAGCAGCAGCGTGACTTGAAAGACTACCTCACTGCTTTGATGAATCTGCGGGATAAGCACCCGGCGTTGTCTAATGGTGAGCGTATTAATATTCGTGCTGAAAAAGAAGTGTACATCGACCACAAACAAAGTGGTGATGATGCGCTGATCTACATGGTCAGCACCGACAGCGACTTTCAGATGGTGACCCTGAGCAGCAAAGCAGCAGGTTCTGACGGTCGTTTGGTCGACCTTTTGACCGGTGAGCTGTTTTACCCCAAAAACAATGAATACTCGATTCGGCTGAAAGGGTTTGAGTCACGCTTTTTGCGAATTGCCAAGCCATTGGCTGGTGGACCCAAAGTGAGTAAGAAGATTGCCAGCGCCACCACCGGAGAAGGATTTTTGGCGCAATGTGACAACCCGACAGTAAACGAGGCGGGCCCGGCAGAAGATACGCTGTTTGTAGTAGGCAGCTTCCCCGATTCGAACTGGATGCACAAACCGGCTCGTGCCTTTAAATACAAGGGTAATGGCGTGTATCAGACCGTAACCAAAGAGCGCAAAGGGAGTTTTCGCTTTCAGTACGCAACGGCCAGCTGGAGTCCGCAATACACGGCAGCTGACCTATCACAAAAAGCCGGACAGCCCGCGCCATTGAAAGTCGGTGGTTATGGCACAGATACCTCAGTGATGATTCCTGAAGCGGGTCGTTACGTTTGGAGTGTGACCTTCAAAGACAACGGCGAGATAGACCAGGCCATGGTTTCCCGGTGCGCCGATTAAAGCAGACTCTAATCTCTGCTGGCCTCGTTCCTACGACCCACCGTAGGAACGAGCGCTGCTACTTGCTCTCTCTAATCATAACCAGAGTGGTCGGCGGAACCTCGTAACTGTTTTTATCAATCGGTGGCTCATCCATAAAGGAGGGGGTTTGGTTTGTATCAACCCTGATCATTCGTACATGACCGTGGGAAACTTTTGGTAACTGCACTCTGGTATTGTGCCTGCTGGCGTTCATCATGACCCACAGAGCACCTTTGCTGACATTATCGGGGTCGTGAATTTTTACGGTCAGGGTATAGCAGTGGCGCTCACTGAAGTAAGTCGGATCAACGATATCGCCATTGGGTGCACAGAATTGGTAAACCGTATTGCCCATGCCATTAACCAGCAACGGCTCATTACGGCGAAAATGTATCATTTGTCGTGTAAATTCATGCATTTTGCTGCCGTCGGATTGTGCGTCCTGCAGCCAACCCCAATCCATCCAGGCAACAGGAGAGTCCTGACAGTAAGCGTTGTTATTGCCGCCTTGTGTATTGCTGAACTCATCACCTGCCAGAAGCATCGGTGTGCCTTTGGCCAGCATTAGCATGCCTAACAGATTCTTTCGGCTTCTCAGACGGGCGCTGTTGATCTGTTGTTGGTCGGTTTTACCTTCAATGCCATGATTCCACGAGTGGTTGTGCTTGTCGCCATCACGACCGTCTTCACCGTTGGCCTCGTTGTGGCGCTGATCGTAGGAGACCAGATCCATCAGGTTAAAACCGTCGTGGCTGCAAACATAGTTGACAGTAGCCAGATAGCCCTGATCACGAAACAGATCTTCTGAGCCACAAAAGCGCCACACCACTTCCGTCTGAATGCCTTTACTGCCGATCCAGAACTTACGGCAGCCGTCGCGAAACCGGTCATTCCAGGATTGCCAGCCGTTAGGAAAGTCGGTGAGATGATAACCGTCGTGGCCAATATCCCAAGGCTCGGCGATCATTTTCATCTGGTTGAGAACCGGGTCTTGACTGATGGCAAAAAAGAACGGGCTGTGGGTGCTGAAATTGCGATGTTGGCGTGCCATGGTGGGCGCAAGGTCAAAACGGAAACCATCAATCTGGTATTCCTCAACCCAGTGGCGCAGTGCATCCATAGTCAGGCGCAGGGTTTGGTGGCTGTCAAAGTTCATGGTATTACCACAGCCACTGTAGTTTTCGCAGGAGATAACACCTTCATGGTCGTTCATATGGTAATAGCTGGTTTCAGCTAAGCCACGCATGCTCAAAAATGGACCGCCGTGACCGCCTTCACAGGTGTGGTTAAACACCACATCTATAATCACTTCAATGCCAGCGCGGTGCAGCTCACGCACCATTGTCTTCATTTCATTAACCGGATCATCAATAGCGTAAGGTGAGTGGGGCGCCATCATACATAGCGGGTTGTATCCCCAGTAGTTACTCAACCCTAAATTAGTTAACCGTTCTTCACTGACGCTACAGGTAACTGGCAGCAGTTCAACCGCTGTTACGCCGAGGTTTTTAAGATATTGGATAGTCACCGGGTGGCACATGCCAAGATAGGTGCCACGGATATTTTGGGGAATGTCCGGGTGGGTTTGGGTGAAGCCTTTCAGGTGCGTTTCGTAGTAAATACTCTGCTGGTCCGGGGTGCGTGGGTGGGTGACGCCCTGCCAGTCGAAAGTGGTGCTTCTGACCACACTGCGTGGCATTTTTGGTGCGCTGTCTTGTTTATTGAAAACCCATTGACCATCGTCGTTAGTTGTGTGGTCAAAAAGCTCCTGACCCCACTGAATTTCGCCACGTATTTCCCGTGCATAAGGGTCCATTAGCAATTTGTATTTGTTAAAGCGGGGAGTGGCAGTGGCTGACCAGTGCCCCTCTGCTCGAAAGCCATAGCACTGCCCTTCATCAATGCCTGCTACGTAGACATGCCAAACGCCCGAACTGGATGGAAACATTTTTACTAGCTCTTCATTATCGTCTGTGTCAAACAGGGATAAAAACAGCTGGTCAGCTTTGGGTGCATAAACCGCAAAGTTGACGCCCGTCGCCTGAGTTTGCACTGCCGGTTGGCGATTGTTGTCCACTAGTGTGGCGCCCTGAGGCGATGTTTTGCCGGGGCGACCGGCGTAGAGTGCCAGAGGGAGGGACAGGGTATCCATAGGAATTTCTTGGCTCTGTAAAGGGGTGGTTAGAAAAGGCGGTGCTATCAGCAACAAGCCCTTGGAGGGCTTGAAAAACGGAAAATCATAGGTATTTACAGGTATTTAGTGTTTGTGTGGTATTCGCTACATGAAAACAAAACGTGCCTACAAAGAACGACTCCACCCAACACCTAATCAGGAAACTCTTTTAGCTCGGTCGTTTGGTTGCGCCCGTTTTATCTATAACAACACGCTCCGGTTCTGCACTGATGTCTACTAAGATGGTCAATCTATTTACCATTTTGAGGCAGAAAAGCGGCTTGTGTCGCTCAAGAAAGAATTTCCATTTCTAGCTGACGTATCCAGTGTCATCCTACAACAAACACTCAGAGATCAACAGGAAGCATTTAAGAAGTTCTGGGCTGGTAGGGCAAACTATCCAAAGTTCAAAAAGAAGCATTCCAAGCAAAGCATCCGATGGACCAAGGCTGCATTGAGCGTTAAGAACATCGATCCTTCCCCAGCTTCAAGAGGTTCTCTGGCTGTGGGTTTGTTAATGAAAGTCTTCCGTTGTTTATTTGGGAGTGGTATTGCCCTGAGTGCAAAACACACCACGACAGAGACATGGTTGAAGCAGGAAGGTTCCGGGTGCGATAGGGTGGTGAGTGTTAGCTGCTCTCACAGAGCCTGTTGAATTTTAAGCGTTTTTCTTTGGTGTGGATCATTTGACAAAACGACGTTGTGTATGTATTTTGCGCAAAAATTTGTCGTTTTTTACACTATTTCAGCTGCAAATGAATAAATTAAAGATGAAGACAAGTGCTTTCCGTCAGTGTTGCGCTCAGCCGCTAGTGGTATCTTGTTGCCCTGTTTTAACTACGGCGTCTTTAACCTGCTGAATATAGGAATTGTCAAAAGCTGGTTGGCTTTGGCCTGAAAAGCGTCAATTAATACTGCAGTGAGGGTATTTTTTTGCATCGAATCGTAAGCTTGTTTATGGCGGTTGTTTTGGCCGCCGCAGTTGTGCCAGCCCATGCGGATCAGAAAGTACGTTCTCAAATGCTGGCCTACGTAGTGACCAGCGACAATGGCGTAGAAACCCTAAAAGAAGCCAGCACAGCGGAGCCTGGCAATACGCTGGAGTATCAGCTTGCCTACACCAATACCTCAGCAGAAGCTGTTTCGGGTCTTACAGTCTCTGTTCCGGTACCCACCAACACTCGTTATCAGGCTTTAAGCGCCAAAACCGGTATACCCAGCAATTTTGAAGTGAGCATTGATGGCGGCAAAAGCTGGGAGAGTGAGCCAGTTAAACGACTGCGTAAAGATAAGAGTGGACAATTGCAAGAAGTAATTGTTCCTGTTGAGGAATACACCAACCTGCGCTGGCTCGTCAAACGCCCACTCAAAGGTGGTGAGGTGCAGCAGTTTAAATATCGGATTCAGGTAATTTGAGCTCGCAGAATTTATAGCAGTCCGGGAACAACTCTGACATCACTCTTAAATCAAACGTTAATTAACACACGCATTGCTTAACTCGCTGCGGGTTTTGTATGGCCGCAAAAAAGTGCGGCTGCCAGTTTCATTAAAATTTTAACCAGCGCTTTTGCCTTAAATAGATGCACAAACACAGGCCTAAGAGGACTCATTAAAGATCATGCACAGTTCTATTCGACAACCCTTTATGGCGTTCTGGGCGTTCGCCCTTTTAGCCGTCTCGATGCTGTGGGGGGCATCGGCTTATGCAATCACGGCCGCAGGGACGAAAATTAAGTCTCAGGCGACTGTGTCTTATGAAGACGGTTTAGGAAAAACTCATTCGACCACTTCGAACTCATCAACGGTAACAGTGGCTGAAGTCTATGCTGCAGATCTTTTACAGGATCAGCAAAAAGACGGCACCGTTGGCCAAACCGTTTATTTTGCACACCAATTGCACAACAACGGTAACATTGAGGACACCTACACTTTGGCCGTTAAAAGCGCCAAGTTGGCTGGGGCAAAGATTTATGAAGATAAAAACGGTAACGGTCAGCCAGACAGTGGTGAGCCTGAAATTACCGGAGATTTCAAGTTAGCTGCAGGCGCTACAGCCAATCTTGTAGTGGCAGCAAACGTGCCGTTGGCAGCAAACAAAGGGGATAAGTTACCTCTGACCCTGACGGCCTCTTCAAAACATAATGCATTTGCTAGCTCAAAAGCCTCCAGCGAAGACAATACCGACACCGTTACCGTCGTAGCGGATCAACCGGTTCTGGCGACTAAAAAGCAAGTGCTTTCCCACACTCCGGCAACCCTTAGCAAGCCAGGCAGTGTGACTTACCGCATTGAAATCACCAACAACGGTACTGACATGAATGCCGGTAGGATTTATGAATTCTTTCCGGACTTTGTGACACTGACAGATAAAGACAGCATCACCCTTAATAAGGGCGGCGATACCCGACTGGGTGACCCGGTTGTTGAGCAGGCATCAACTTTAAAAGCCCAGCTGCCAGCGGACAAAACTCTGCCAGAAAACAACAATGAGCGTGGTGTGTATATTCCTTTAGCTAAGCCTCTGGTCAGTGGTGGTACTTTGTCGGTAGAACTCACCGTAAACTACACCGCGAAAAAAACCGACGGCTCTTTCCGTTTTGCCGCTGGCGACACGTTTAGAAATAAGGCGATTGTCGGCTATAACGTGCCATCAGATGCCACCGTACCTGCCAAGTGGAGCCATGCTAATGAAAGTAATGTCGCTTCCACTGTGTTACCGCATTTATTTGGTGCACAAGCCAAGAACCGTGATAACAGCAGCGATGAAGAAGTTGTTGCCAGTAAGCCAGCGGGTGGCGTTGCGCAATTTGTTAACACCATTACTAACCAAGGTAACGGTACAGATACTTTTAACCTGACTCTGGAAGGCAGCACATTCCCGGCAGGTACTACGTTCAGCCTCTGGAATGAGACCGGCACGGTTCCTCTGAGCGATAACAACAGTGATGGCACTATTGACACCAGTGTGCTGACCGCTGGCGTTAGCTTAAAAATTATGGTGAAGGCCGAGCTGCCTGCCAATGCAGAGGGTGGGCCCTTTGAAGTCCAACTTAAAGCGACCTCCGCTGCGAATAAAACCACGTCTGATACCGTGACCAACAAGCTGCAGAGTATTACCGCAGCAAGTATTGATGTCGCAAACTACAAAGCCACCACTGCGGAAATTGTCTTTAACGGTGAAGTGAAAGCGATAACCGACTTCTTTAAAGCAGATGCAAAAACCGATTACGACCCTGCCAGCCAGATTAGCTCGATAATTAGCCGTGCCCCCGGTGTTGTGGCGGAGTTTGGTCTGTATATCGCTAACAAGTCCGGCGCTGCCGAGAGCTTTGCCATTAGCTCAGCCATTAAAGGTGGTGACGGAGATCGCAACTGGGATGTCACTTATATCCACGACGGTATTTATGCCAAAGATGGCAGCCCGCTTGTGGAGCCTACCGGTTTGCCAATTAATGTTACGCCTAGTCTGCCAGCAGAATCGGTGATGAAAGTCATTGCCAAGGTTAAAGTTCCGGCGGACATGAGTCAGGCGAAAGCTGGTGACTACAGCATTGTGTTGCAGGCAACCGCCAACACCTCCGGCAAAAACAACAGCACAGCCAGTACGATCACCATCAAAGAGACCCATGTACTGACCTTTGGCCCCGACGGCGAGAATCAGGTGGAGCCCGGCGGCTTTGCGCTTTTCGAGCACAAACTGGCCAACCGCGGTAACACCGACTTAAGCGTTACCTTCAACAGTGCAACGGCACCGGCTGGCTGGAGTTATCAGGTATTCAAGCGTGAGGGAGAGAAACTCAGCCTGATTTCAAAGCCCTACGGGTTAAGTCAGGGCAAAGAAGCCGACATCGTGGTTAAAGTGCTCGCCCCGGCCACTGCTGACGACGGTTTTGTCTTTAACTTAGAGCTGACCGCTGATGCCACCGAGGTCAGCGCCCAACTTATCGACAGAACAACGGTAATCCGGGGTCAGATCGTGCTCAAAAAGACCGTTGCCAAGGTCGAAAACGATGGTAGCTACGGTGAGTTTAGAGAAAGCCTCGCCAAAGCGGTGAAACCTGGCGAAAAGGTCGTGTGGAAAGTCACGGCTACGGTTACCGGTTCTGCCAAAGCCCAGAATGTCATCATCACGGACTCCGCCCCAACCTACACCGGTTTGGCCGCTAACAAAGGTGGCATTGCGGGTAAACCGACCATTACGTTAAATGGTAAAAAAATTGCTGTTAATACGGATTTAGTGGAAGCCTCCGCCGACGGTAAAATTACCTTCTATGTAGGTTCTACAGCCACTAAGCCCAAGGGCGGTACACTCAACCCCGGCGAAAGTGTCGAAGTAACCTTTGAAGTTATGCTTGATAAATAATCTCTAGTCACCTTTTGCGCCTACGGGCGCAGAAGGGCTTTCACTGCGCTTTGTTGCCAGAGCCCAGCGAAAGCCCGCAATGACGCTCTGCACGGAAAATCGCTGATTTGATGAAGTACCGCGCTCTGCTCAATACCGTTTTTACTCTGCTCTGCCTGCTGGCAGTTTTTAGTGTATGGGCTGTGGCGCCAGAGGGTACGACGATTCTTAGCCAGACCAGAGCCAGCTTTTACGATGGCCAAACCGGTGCCCTGGTTAACATTATCTCCAACCAGTCCAAAATTGATGTTGGCTCACTAGTGAAGTTTGAACTTGGGCCAAACCAGAGCCAGAAGGCCACCCCGGGCCAACAGGTGTACTTTATCCACCGCCTCACCAACCGGGGCAATATGACCGACCGCTATCAGCTCAATGCCCGTATCGAAGGCGCTGAGAACGCAACCGCGCCACAAATTTATGCCTACCACGGCATCTTGCCAGACACCGGCAGCAAGCCCTTGCAACAAACCCGCCCCCTCAACGTTGGTGAAACCATGCAGCTGATTGTGCTGGCCCGTATTCCCACCGACGTTTCTGCACAAGGCCTCAGCATTGTGCTGTCGGCTACCTCTGTAGCGGATAAAGCAGTACAACAGATCAGCAAAGACCAAGTGGTCACCAGTAACGGAGCGGTGGTACAGCTGATCAAAACTGTTAACCAGACCGAAGTAAAGCCGGGAGAAGCGCTGCGCTATCGCGTTGGGTTCAGAAACGTTGGCAACCAGCCAGTTCCCCTTAGCGAGTCGGTTATGGTGGAAGGCAAGCCCTTTAAAGGTGTGGTGCTTGAGAGCAAGATTCCCGCCAATACATCGCTCAATACCGCACTTGCTCCGGATTTTGCACCGTTTCAGGCCCGGCTCGTGCTGCGTAGCGAAAACGGCAGTTGGACTACCTTTGACAACTGGTCACAGAAAAAAAACACCCCAACACGCATTGGCCTGCTGCTTCCTGAGCTGCCCGCCGGACACAGCGGCTTTTTGAGCTTCAGCACAAAAGTAGACGACGAAACCACAGGCAATACCCTGATAACCAATCAGGCAAGGCTGCACAACCGACTCACCGACGCAAAAAACTTTGAGGCGTTTGAAGCCTTCAGTAACCCGGTCAGCAGTACCGTACAAGGCAAAAAGGCGACGGTGCGCTTTGTCGCTCCGGTTAAAGCGCCGGATTTTTTTGCGCCTGATGGCTTTGAGCCGACCGGCCAATACTATCTGTATGAAGAGAAGTCAGAAACGTCTAGCGACGTTTATTTGGAAGTTCACGATAGCAGTCTCAACCAATCCAAAGAGAACATTGATAGCATCAGTTCAGTAACGATTCGTTCCAACACTGGCGACAGCGTGCAGGTAAAACTCGTGGAAACGGCTGCTAACAGTGGTATTTTTCGCAGCCATTCACCGCTACGCTTACAATCAAAACGCATTGCGAAACAAGGCGTATGTCGTTCAGAAGGCGAGCAACCTGATTACACCCAGCCCGGCACCTATTGCTATTTACAGGCCAAGGAAAACGACACTCTGACCGCCAGCATTGCTGACCTTGACACCACCGCCAGCGTCAACCCCCAAGGTATGGTGTTCAGAACCGATAGCCTGGCCGGGCTATCTGGTGCTGAAGTCACGTTTACCAATGTGGCATCCAACGAAACCGTCAAGGTGCCAGCCAGTGGCGATAGCGGAGAATTCTATTACCCCCGGCTAAAACCGGGCCGGTATGTTGTGGCCGTTAACCCACCGAAAAACTTCAACTTCCCCTCTAAAATGCCACCTGACAACTTGCCGGGGCGCAAGGTAACAGAGGCGTCCTACGGGCCGGATGGTTTCCCGAAAGTGTTAGGCCTCAGTGGCTCGTTTGAGGTAAACGAACAACATCAGATTGATCAATTTGATATCCCGGTGGACCCAATGGACGACATCATCGGCACCTTAAGCCTGACCAAAGCTGCCAACCGCAGCGAAATCAGCCCCGGTGATCGGGTTGACTACAAGTTAACGCTAATTAACCACACCGAGCAGGCCCTTACCGCTGTGCAGGTACAGGATTATCTGCCCCGTGGCTTTAAATACCTGCCGGGTAGCACCTTCATTGATGACCGGCCAGCACAAGACCCTGAGGGTGGGCGCACAGCAAAGCTCACTTTCGGCCTTACCCTGCCTGAAAACAACACGGCGGTGACCGTGCGCTACACCCTGCAGGCGCGGGCGGGAGCGATCGACAGTGACGGCATTAACCGGGCGCAGGCATTTGCCAAAAGAGCCAACACGGGCATGGCGGTTAAGTCCAATGAAGCCCGGGCTCAAGTCACGGTGCGTATGGATGGCGTGTTATCGAATAAGGCCATTGTGTTTGGTCGTGTTGCTGTTGAAGCTTGCGAACAAGCCGCAGCGCCTATTGGCATAGCTGGCGTGCGCCTTTACATGGAAGACGGCACCTGGGTTATCACCGATGAAAACGGCCAGTACAGCCTGATGGGGCTAAACCACGGCAATCATGTGCTAAAAGTCGACCCGGTGACGCTGCCAGAAGGTGTTACTTTAAAAGCAAACGACAACCGTCATGCGCTAGACGCCAACAGCCGTTTTATTGACCTTGTACCCGGTGAAATGCATCGAGCCAATTTTGTTGCTCAATGTCCTGCAGATGAAAGGATTTTAAAGCGGATAAAAGACCGCAATAAGAACCAAAATAGCGATTGGTTGCTGGATGATGCGGTAAAGCACAACCGCACCAAACCCACCGAGAAGAGCGATAACAACGGCGACCTCTCCAACGGGTTGATCGGCGCTAACAGTAAAAGTCAGCCTTCAGGTGTTGCCCAGAAAAACGACGACAAAGCAGTCGAACCGGAAACAGAGACCGCTGGCGCAAAAATGCCCCAACCCCAAGAGGCCATCAAAACCGTCACCCGTGAGCAGGCCAGAGCCGGTACCTTCCTATGGCCAGCAAAAAACAGCGCCGGTGAGTTGGCAGATGGTCGTTTCATGGTGGTGGTTCGCTCAGGTATAAAACCTGTGTTGTATATCAATGGTGAGGCAGTCGCGAAGGATCGCTTAGGTGAGCAGTTACTCAACCAGCGGGAACAGGCGCAGCTGCTGGTCTGGTACGGAATTGCCCTACAAGAAGGCGAAAACCGCATAGAGGTTAAAGCCACCGATATGTTTGGTAACGAACGTATACTGGCAGATAAAACCTTCAACTACGCCGGTGCGGCGACCACCATCGAGCTGACCCCCGAGGCCAACATGTTGGCGGCGGACGACGGGCGCAGCCTGTTACCGGTAACCATTAAATTGCTGGATAACCACGGATTACCGGCTCGTGGTCTCTATTTCGTGACTCTCGAAGCCTCTGCCGGACGCTGGCAAGGCGTGGATATTCAGGATCGGGAGCCCGGACACCAGATCCGCATCACCAACGGCATAGCGACCGTCAACCTTCGTTCGGGTAAACAGACCGGGCCGCTGACACTGAAAGCAACCAGTGGCGGGCTAAGCGCAAAAGCTCAGGTGACTCAGGTCGCCCCTTCTCGCCCTCTGATGGCAGTGGGGTTGATCGACATTAACAGCGGCTCAGACACGCTGGCCAGCAAAAGCCGGGCAGCCATGTTCGTGAAAGGTGGAATTGGTGAAGACACCCACCTGACGCTCTCCTACGACAACAAAAAAAACGACAACACTGAACTGTTCCGTGACGTTGACCCCAACGATTACTACCCCATCACCGGTGACGGCAGTGAGAAAGGCTATGAGGCTCAAAGTCGCAGCAAACTGTACGCCAAAGTTGAGCGAGAGTTGAGCAGTATCATGTGGGGTGACTACAAAACCGACAACCAAAGCTCACCCAATGATCTGGCCAGAGTGCAGCGCAACCTGACCGGAGTGAACGCTATTTACGACAATGGCAGTACACGTGTGCAAGCGTTTGCGGCCAGACCAGAAAATAGCCTGCGTAGCGAAACGCTCACACCTAATGGCACGGCGATGAACTATCGGCTACAAGGCACGCCCATCATACGCCACAGTGAAACCGTTTCGCTGGAAGTATGGAGCAAGGAAAACCCCGGCCTGATGCTCAACACAAAGACCCTGAGCCGTGGCCGTGACTACACTTTGGATGAGTTCAGTGGATACTTAAAATTCGCCAACCCCATTGCCAGCCGCGATAGCGATGGCAACCCGCAAAAAATCAGGGTGAGTTATGAAGTCAAGGGCGATGGTGAGGCTTACACCGTTGCCGGAGCCCGTGTGCAGCAGCAGCTGAGCGAGCAGGTCAGTGCAGGTGCGAGCTACACTCTGGATCAGCACACGAGCAAAGGCAGTGAAGTAGGCGGCATCTGGGTTGAATACAAACCCACGGATAAAACGACGATTGCCGTTTCTGGTGCGCGAATGAGTGGTAAAACCGCTGATGATGGTGGCCAGATAAAAGAGCACAGCGGGAATGCAGCCCGAGTAAAAATTAAACATCAATGGAAGTCTAATGGGGCCGATTCCGGCACCACCGAACTGACGTGGGCTAAAGCGGATGAACATTTTACGAACAGCAGTGGTGGTATTTCTGCCGGTCGGGAAGAGCTTAGCCTGAAACATCGACAAAAAGTAACCAGTGATATCAACCTGCGAGCAGAGGTGGAAGTTAGCCGGGCTAAGAATGACTCTGGCGACAATAAGGCCGGGGTATTTCTGGATAAAACCTTCGACAATGGCCTGCAGGTAACCGCCGGCAGTCGTTATATCAGCCAAAAACGGGCTAAAAGTGATGAGCAAAGCAATTTTGCCACCGCCAAGGTGGGGGTTAAGAAACGCTTCAGCCTTCTTGAAAAGGATGCCTCTCTCTCGGCTTCCTATGAGCAGGCACTGACTAACAGCCGCTGGCAGGCAGAGCTGGAAGGTAATTGGCAACTGCATGAAAAAGTTGCGCTATACGGGCGCTTTGAGCGAGATAACAACCTGAAATCAAGCGTTCGTAATGAGTTTTCCCTTGGGGTTAAGAGCAACTGGCTGACAGGGACAAAAGTTTATTCTGAGTACCGGCTGCGCGGCGTAGGCAACACGCTGGAGTGGGTAAATGGCGCTGATGCCCGCATTGAAGTTACCAAAGGATTGTCATTGTCGCCGAGTGTTGAGTGGATCAATACCGTCAGTGGGGACAACCGCAATGATGGTGTGGCTCTCTCGTTGGGTATAGACGACAAACGCTATAAGTATCAGCGAGCTACCGCACGGGCTGAGTATCGCTACTCAGAACAGCAGGATTATTACGGATTTGAAGCAGCCATCGCCAGACGTTTAAATAGGGACTGGTCTGGGCTGGTGCGTGAACAGTTACGACTGGAAGACCCAAAAAACGACAGCAAAGAGCAGCGGTTAGAACACACCCTGACGCTGGGATTTGCCCACCGCCCGAAACTGAATGATGTTCAGCATGGCCTCTATCTGTACCAGTGGAAAGAAGAGCGTGAAGAGGACCGTAGTGTGCATCTGATCTCAACCCACCAGAACCGTAAGATTTGCCCCGATTTAACCCTCTCAGGTCGTCTTGGCACCAAGTGGGTGGCGGAGGAATTTAATGGTAACTCACATCTTACACAAACGACGTTGTTAGATACCCGCCTCACTTGGGACATAAACAGCCACTGGGATGTAGACCTGCGCTTTGGTGCTTTATCTGTAGACGGCGATGACAGTGTACGCTGGTCGGCCGGTGCCGGTGTTAGCTATCTGGCTGCCCGTAATTTGCGGATAGGCGTTCATTACAATCTGTTAGGTTTCCGCGACAAAGATTTGGATGACGAAAAACACAATGCTGAAGGCATACACTTTAGCCTTCAGTTTAAGTTTGATGAATCACTGTTTGACTGGTTCAAGTCATGAGAGCAGCCTACTTTTTGAAGGTTGTATCTGCGTTTTTTGGGTTTCTTTTGCTGCTTAGCAGTTCGGCCGATGCCGCCACAGCGCCCGGAACGGTTATTCACAGTCAGGCTAGTGCTTATTTTGTGGATGAGAGCAAACAGAGCTACACCGTAACCTCTAACGAAGTAACGACGCTGGTGCGGGAAGTGACTGGCGTTTTTTTGCAAAGCGATCAGCACCGCTGGGGCGTGGAAGGCAGTGTACAGACATTTGCCCACCTCCTTACCAATACCGGCAACATTAGCACCCGCTATCAGGTCAGCGCAGACGCCGGCGCCCAGTTATTTACCGACCCTGAAAACACGGGTCAAGCTGAAGAAAAGAATAAACTGACCGGCTCCGTCACTCTGGCTCCCGGTGAAAAGCTCAACTTGCTGCTTCAGGCAACAGTCAAAAAAGCCGGTGAAACTCAGCAGATTCGACTCACTGCCCGGGTAGAGGGTAATGATATGTGCCCGGCGGCGGGTGCTGGGCGCTGCGTGGCCACCAATAACGACCGATTGACTGGTAGTTCCGGTGTCGTTTATGAGGTGCGCCTTGCCAATGATGCCAATAGTAACGGCGTCAACCTTAATACCGCTGTGGGGAACGCCTTAATTTTCAGTCGACGGGATAATAACTCTCAAGCTAGTGCTGTTGAGATGGTTTATGATTTGCCATCGGAGCTTGAATACGTCAGTGGTAGTGCATTGCTGTGCGATGTGAACGGTAAAAGCTGTGAAAAGCTCGATATTGTGCAGCCTGATACAAATAAGCTCACTTTTCGCCTGAATCAGAACCAACAAGTCGGTTCACCCAACTATGTACCCGGCAATAATCCCGGGCATGACGGGCAGATTAAATTTACCACCAAAACCATCAGTGGCGTTGGTAAAACGCTGTACTCTGCGGCGGATTACCGCTTTTGTTATCAGAATCAGCCGGATGGTTGCACCAGTACTCACCAGAAAACCAACTACGTTCCGCTAAAAATCATCGGTGCAGCAGTCTCGTTGAACGCCAGCCCCTACAGCCCGGCACCCAACCTCGGTGAGCCACAGATTATTTTGACAGCCCCGGCAGGCGGGACGGTTCAGTTTACTAACTATCTGTGGAATCGTGGCACTGACACCAGCCCGTTCAAAATATCCATGAAAAGCAGTAGCTTTCCTGCCGGTAGTCAATACTGCCTGAGCACAGAGGGGGAGAAGTGTGTCAAATTTGTGGATAAGCCTGAGCTGCTACTAAACGACGTTGAACCGGGCTCAAACCGTAAGGTGAATCTATTGGTGAAATTGCCTGCGGCTCAGGAGGGGCGTTTCACTGTTGAACTCAAGGCCACGCAAGCCGGTGCGAGTTCTGAGGTGAGCGATACCACGAAAAACGTACTGCTAAAAATTACCGACAGCGCCCGCTATGGGGTGGATTTGACCTATCAAAACGCCGGAGTCATTGATGGAGTCGGTCCGGGGCCGGAAGCAAAACCTGTTGCCACCAAGAGCGGCAAAACCCTGCGATTTGACAACATTCTGGTGAACAACACCGGCAACAGACCCGACAACTATCTGCTGACTATTGTCCCGGCAAAGAGCCTGCCCGACGGCATTCGCTGGTCGTTTATTAATGAGCTCAATCAAACCGTTAGCAACTCGGGCGTGATCGCCCCTGGTCGCCATAAAGCACTGAGCCTGATTCTGGAGTTGCCTGATAACTTGCCCGGTAGCTGGTCGTTTTATGTGCAGGTGACTTCAGAGGCTAAGCCAAAGGCTTCTGACCAGCTTCATCTGGCGGTGACTGTAGCAGGTGAACGACGCATCACACTGACTCCCAATGGTACCAGTCAAGTGTCGCCGGGTAGTTTTGTGGTGTTTACCCACCAACTGAGCAACAGCGGTACTGTGATGCTGCCTGCCGTTGCTTTACAGCTTGAGAATTCCAGTGCTGATTGGCAATCGTTGATTTATTTGGATGTGAATAACGATGGTGAGCTTGATGCTGGTGACACACTCATAGAAAAATCTTTCCCGCTGAATATAAACGAGAGCCGACAACTGTTGGTTAAGGTGTTTGCCCCGGCGGATGCCACTTTGGGCAGTAAGAATATCACCACGCTAACGGCACGGTTTGGGGCTGAGTCGGTGGCGGTAACCAATTCGGCTACGGCGAATAACGCCATTGTGGTCATTACCAAAACTCAGGCGAGCTGGAACTGTTCAAGTCCGTTACCAACAAACTTTTCTAACAATGTCTTTGCAGTAAAGCCGGGTGAGTGTGTCGTCTATCAACTCACAGCCACCAATCAGGGCAGCGAGCCTGTACAAAATGTAGTGATTTATGACCAAGCTCCAGACTTCACCCGTTTTCACACGGTGGCAGGAAAGCTGCCAGTGGTGAGTCCTGATGGCAGTTTCAGAATTACAGGCCAGAGCATCAATGCCACATGGAAGAAGCCGTTGATGCCGGGGCAGTCGGTTTTCTTGCAGTTTGGGGTTCAGATTCAATGAGTAAACTTTTTATTGACCGAACGAGACGTTTGTTTTCTTTGTGCCTTATGCTGTTTTTGTTAATCGGGTCGCCACAAGTGCAGGCCTTGATTGCGGTAGATGCGGCGCATAGCAGTTCCCTTGCTGAAAAGCTTATAAGGGATATGGCAGGCGATGACTTTGAGGTAAAAAGAGTGAATGTTTCTGCACAGGTCGGTGGCTGGTGTAAAGTAGCCGGTAGTTGCTCGCAGGTAGGTTCTTTTAGTAAGGGGAGTGAACAGGTAACAGAAGGGAATAATCTTGGTATCGAATCTGGGGTTATTCTATCAACGGGTCATGTAGAAACGCTCGCCCAAAAGGAAAAGTATGTGGGGTGTGCCTATTCGCGTAGTAATACAGACTCTGACCTGACGAAGTTACTGTATGGGGGGAAAGAACATTTAGTATATGACCCGGTGATGATCACTTTTGATCTGATTCCAAAAACCAATAAATTGAGCATCGATTTTGTTTTTGGCTCCGATGAATACGAAGCCAATATTGAGGGCTCAAATAAGCGCATAGCTGCTTTTGGCTTTCTTGTCAGCGGCCCCGGAATTAAAGGTGAGTTCAGTAATAATGCAGTGAATATGGCAGTGCTGCCTTCTTCAAAAGAGACAGTTTCTATAAACAACGTAAACCGGTTACGAAACAGTGATTATTATCTGCGTAACTATGCCGTTAAGTATCTCCAGCCAGACGGACCCTACTGGGATCTTGTTGATGATTACAAGGGTGAGCACGTCGCCATGCACGGGTGGACCAAGGTAATTAACAGCCAGTTGCCAGTTCAGAAGGGCAAAGTATACCGGGTGAAAATTATTCTTGGAGAAGATACGAATGAGGCTAATGACTCCAGCGTTTTTATTGGCAAGTTCAACAGTAAAAAAAGCATCTCAAGAATATTCAAAGGTCGTATTTTTCACCACCTCATAGGCAGTGTTAATGAAGAGAAGCTGGCAGAGGGAGCGAATTCATTTAAATACTTCAGTAATGCTCGTGTGGTTTTGTTTGATGCTGCTGGTAAACAGGTAAAGGAAACTAAAACCAGTGAAAGTGGTGAATACAGCTTTAAAATTGATGATGAGCAGCGCTATGAAATAGCCGTTGATGCTGCCACGTTGCAAGATGCCGGAGTTAATTATCCTGAACAAACCTGGAGCAGTGTTGGTGGGTTGTGTCTGAATGAAAATTATACTCCACACACATTAACCAGCAGCCGTTATTGTTACGGTGGCAAAACCGGTAAAGGTAACGATCAATTAAACACTAAAAATACGTTAGAAAGTGCCAAGCACGTCATTACCGTGCCTGAATCAACAGAAAGTAATAGTCGTCTGAATTTCGGTTTTAGCTTTGATGTGGTTTCACATACCGAAGGCAAAGGTCAGGGCAGTTTGCGTAATTTTATTATCAACGCCAATGCAGGGGCTGGTAGTGGTCAGATGTTGTTTGTCCCTGCCGTGCCTGCTAACCACAACACCGCTTGGAAAATTAGCCTGGACTCTCCGTTACCCGCCATTACACGTAGTCGGCTTACCATTGCGGGCCGAGCAAAAAGCCTGCTTGACCCAACTAAGCCGGTAAACTCTGAGAAAATAATCAAAGACGGCCTGAGTGTAGGTGTTAGCCAAAGTCCACTTGCGCCATGGTATGCCCCGGATTTGCATATTGAAGCGCGATCGACTCAAGCGGCCATTTTGCAGCTTGATGGCGCCAAACAAGTCATTGATCGTATAGCTCTTACTAATGGCAGTGATGCAAAAACGGTAGGCATAAAGGCTTCAGCCCAGTGCTCTAACTGTACTGTGAGTAACACAGTTATTGGCCGCGACCCCTTTGGTGATGCCGCCAGCCAACCATTCTATCGGGGTGTGGAAGCTGCTGCTGGCAGTAAGCTGGCTCTGGAGCACAGTTGGGTATCTTATGGGGTAGATTCTGGGGTCAGAACGCAAGGCTCGGGCAAGTTTGAGAATAATTTTCTGGAGTCCAATGGCACCAAGAACGCATCGGCTGCAGCTTTTTCTTTGCCGGGTGATGAGCAGCAAACCCTGACCATAACCAAAAACTACATTCAGGGTGCTAATGGTTACTTAGTTGATGCAAGAAGTAAGAAAAAAACGGGTTTTTTCAAGGTTTCAGAAAACACTTTCAAAGAGGGTGGGCTGCAGTCCACTGGTGGGCACGGTGGTGGTCTTATTGTGCAGGCTCGGGAGCTGGTGGATATTCGTTTTAATCGCTTTGAGTCGAACCGTGGGGCGGGCGTGGTGATACAAAACAGTACCGGGCATAAGGGGTTGGGTACCAGGGTGGTAAGGAACGATTTTTTCGCCAACCGGTCGATCCCTATTGATCTAATTCCTTCGCGGCAGCAAACACCCAACGGCACCAATGCAGCCACCGGCAAGTATGATAACGCCGAGCCTAACCGGGGGATTGATGCTCCCTACATTAAAAGTGTCGTGCAAGAAGGAAGCGCTTTAGTGGTGGAGGGCTTTTCTATGCCCGGTGTCACACTTGAGTTTTATCAGGTGCAGGGCGGCAAGTACCGGTTTTTATTTGAACGCAAAGAAGGTTCGCAAGACGACGCCACCGGTACAGCACAATATTATGACCCTGTGAGCGGGCGGTTGATCACCCAAGAGCAGTTTAAGTTCACCATACCCAATCAAACACTTAATGGTCAGTTGTCTGCTATTGCTGTGGACGCTTCTGGTAATACCTCGGAGTTTAGTATTGAGAAAGCCATTGCACTCCCCGGCTCAGTGAAAACCCAGCTTTGGCAAGACCAAAACAACGACGGCATCAGGCAAGCTGGCGAATCCGGTTTTGCAGGGGTTTATGTGGCATTGTCAAAAATAGAGTCTGGAGTGGCGGTATTGGTACAAAAAGTATCCACCGACTCTGAGGGTAAAATCACTTTTACCAAGGTGCTGCCCGGCCAATATCAGGTCGAAGTACTGCCCGACCAAGCGGTACTGAAAGACTGGCAACTTGGCAAGGGGATGACTAACCCCTTTGCAGTAACCGTTGAGCCTGATAAGAAAGCATCGGTCAATTTCGGTTATGTAAAAAGCGCTGCCGACTTCAGCTTTACGCCTGAATATCAAAGAGCTGTGGCTGCGGGGCAAACGACAAGGTTTAGCCATCAGTTGCTAAGCTCAAAGGCGTTGGCTGTGCAGCTAAGCTACCAATGGCTCGATAGCACCGGTAAGCCGTTAAAATTAAACTGGCCGGTAAGGCTGCTGGCATCAAACTGTGACGAGTCCGGTCAAACTCCGCTGCCTGCAACCATTAATCTGGAAGCAGATAAGCCGTTATGTTTCGATGCCGTGGTTGCTGTGTCGCAGTCATCGCCGCCGGGCTTGGGGGCAAAGCTTGAGCTTTTGGTAACCTACACTGACCCGCAAACGGCTAAACAAGTGGTGAAAGCAATACACAACAGCATAACCGTGGCATCTCAAGGTGGCGGGCGGCTGGTGTTGTATAAGCAGGTACAAAATGTTTCTGAGAAAAATTTGCAACCCGGCACTGCTAATGCAGCCAGCCCCGGTGACCGCCTGAGTTATACCCTGCTTTTCAGCAATCCGGGGGCAGGGCATCTGGAGTCCCTCACGCTACGGGATAGCACCCCTGCCTTTACTGCGTTGGCAAGTGAAGTCAAATGCCCGGATAATTTGCCGGAGCTGCTCGGCAAATGCACGGTCAGCACCAGCGACAACCAAAAGACCTATGCCGGGTATCAGGGCGATATTATCTGGACATTCACCGGCAAACTGGCACCGGGAGCCAGTGGCTTAGTCAGCTTTGAGGTTGAAATAGAGTGAAGGCGTTTATATCGATATAGCTTTTTGTTTAAAAACCAACGCTGAAAAACCCAAAAAGTGTGCCGATAGAAGTTGTTCTCTAATCATGACAACTGAGGATTTAATCAATGTACAGAGCAGCCCTTCTGCCCTTGATCTCCGCCATCGCCATTTCAGCTTCCGCCGGACAACAGGTGACCGGTGGTGATAATGCTTATTATCTTCCCGAGCCATCAACAGCCAAACCCGGCACCCTCGAATTCAGCTGGCCTGAAAGCGGCTTCAAAGGCGGCGATGGTTACGATGGCCCTGAGCTGGCGAGCATGCCACCGAAAGTTACTGTGATTCTTCAGCAACCCCAAGGCGGCGACAATAGCAATAAAGGCCAGGCCGCACAGACTGAAAACCAGTAATAAGCTAAGACACTCGTTCCCGTTTTCCCATAGCGTTGGTGTTGTTCGGGGGCGAGGCCACAGAACCAGAGGTTTACTCAACTGAGTGCAAAACGCCCGCAAGAACGCAAAGTTGTTTCGGGAAGAAAGGTCTTGAAATTAATCATCTGCGATGGCTTTAAAAATACACTGGTTTGATGAAAATCATTTTGCCGTGAATAATTGAAGCGCTATGAATAATGATTGTTGAAAGTAATTACGTTAATAGAGATATTAATACCCCCATATGAATTTGGGTGAGTGCACAGTTTAATGCTAAAGATTACACTTCGTTTTCAAGGTGGTCGTCTTAAAGCCCGCCAACTTCACATTCGCTAATAGGGCATTCGTACTTTAAGGTGCTTTTGGCTATCGAAATTGCCCGACAAACTGATGGATAACTTGCGGTTTTTATAATATTCAAAAAAGGACTATCTTGTAGCTATGCTTATAAAAAAATAGCCACAATAGATAGGACGAGAATTCGTGAACATTGACGACATTATCCACAGGCTTTCCAACCACGTTATCGGCGAATTGCCGACCCGGGAGCTGATTGCAGCCAGTGAGCAGCGGGTGGAATTGACTCCAAGACTGCTCGATTATCTGCACAGTATTGCCGAGCAGGGGGATGATATTCCTGCCGGGCAACGCATTGATCTGGTATTTTTTGCATTTTATCTGTTGGCGCAGTTCCGTGAGGCGCAGGCACTGCCCTTGCTGCTGCGGATAGTTTCTGCCAGCCCGGCTACGGTAAAACGTCTTTTGGGATTTGTGGTCAGTGAAAGCCTTGGGCGCATTTTGGCGTCGGTTATGGTGGGTGAGGATGGCAACGTCAGCAGCATAGAGCCACTGCAAGAGCTGATTGAAAATGAAAATATTGATCCTCAGGTACGTTATGCGTTGTTGACCTGTCTGAACATTTTGGTGTTTCAGGGGGTTTTACCACGTGCACAGTTAGTGGCTTATTTTCAACAGCTGTTTGCGGGTGGTTTGTTGCGTCAGGCTAATCCTGTTTGGTCCGGTCTGGTGTTAAACAGTATTATTGCGGGGTTTGCCGAGCTTGAAGCGCCAATAAAAGAGACGTTTAAAGATGAGATACTGGACGACTGGTTCATGGCCGAGGAGCGGCTGGACGAGATGTTACGGGAGCATTCCGGTGAGTTTCGTATTCCCCCCTACTATGACTTTTCCCTGATTGATGACTGTGTGGCAGAGCTGAAAAAGTGGGCCAGCTTTAACAGTGACGCAGCACGCAAACACCAGTCTATGAGCGGTAATGCTCAGAATATTCAACGTGTCAACAAGCCCTGGCCAGAGCGCAAAGCAAACTCTGCCACGAAAAAATCCACCAAACCCCCACGGGTTCTCGGTCAGCACATGGCGTTGCGATCTGCGCCTCCAACGCCACCTAAAAGTGAACCGGTTGTGAGGCAAAGCCCCAAAGTGGGACGAAATGCCCCATGCCCCTGTGGTAGCGGGCGGAAGTTCAAAAAGTGTTGTGGTTAACCCCGTTCAGCTCCAGAAAGCCATCCGGGAAGATTGCCCCTAATCAGATAGCAGCCTACGTTCAAGCAGCCTCCTTCGTATGGACGACGATGAATAGGTATTAATGCGTGAGTGCAGTATACGAGCTGTAAAGTGGTTAATGCTGTAGCGGTAAATTTCCACTGATTTATTGGTTGCAGTCCGGCTGCCTTTGGCTATTTTTATGACCAGCCTTGTTGGTATTGCATTTGTGCAACCGTTGCCCTTAGGAGGCTGCCGGAACAGTGCCCGATTGGGCGAGCCCTTAGCGATACGACGGCAAATTGAGCCAAAATTTTCGGATTTTCATGCCAGTCTGCTGCTGACGCATTAGGGCAGAGTATTCTCGGATAGCTTCTTGAGGGTTGCCAATGCATTATTCAAAAAATATTGCGCTAACAGGGTTTACCAACAGTTTCTGGTGTTATTTGCACCCCGGCCGATGATGTTTTCAGTATCAGTTTTACTGGTACTGGTTATGAGGTTGGCACAATGGCTTGATTGCCAAAACATCAGTGATTGACGCTATGAATGCACAGGCCGCTTCTGACCCCTCAGTTTGTCGGCAATGATGCCAAACGGATGTATAAACGGAACAATTAATGTCGGTAACCCACTCTGGTGCCAGTCTCGCCATTCCCATGATGTTGTTTTGTGGGCTGTTTTTGCTGGCGGCTATTTCTGCCATATTGCTTAAAAAGCTGCGCTTCCCATATACCATTGGCTTGGTAATTATCGGAATGATGCTTGGTATCGTTTCCGCTTTTTCTGAGCTGATGACTCCGGTTTTTCAGCTGGTCTTAACCCACGATTTAATCATGTATGTGTTGCTGCCCATTTTGGTGTTTGAGGCGGCGCTCAATATCAAGTTGTCGGCGCTGATGCAGGATTTAGCCCCGGTGTTACTGCTCGCCATTGTCGGTGTAGTGTTGTCGACACTTGTAGTAGGAGTGCTGCTTGGTGAGTTGACGCCAATTTCTTTATCCGCTGCCATGCTGTTTGGGGCACTCATTTCGGCTACCGACCCGGTTGCGGTCATTGCCCTTTTCAAGGAGGTAAAAGCACCGGCAAGGCTGTCTACGCTGATGGACGCTGAGAGCTTGTTTAACGATGCCACTGCCATTGTTATCTTCGGTATTGTGCTCTCGGTCATCCAGACAGGCGCTGTTATTACCGCCGGTGCTGTTTTTAGCTCGGTGGTGGAATTTTTACGGGTGTTTCTTGGTGGCATTGTGGTGGGGGCGACCATGGGCTTTGCCATGCTCTTTCTGCTGTGGTGGTCAAGGGGGATGCCCTATGTACATATCGCCCTGACCACGGTTCTGGCTTTTGCCAGTTTTATTGTGGCGGATCATGTGTTTCATACCTCTGGTGTTATGTCGGCCATAGCGGCGGGGGTTATCACCCGCAGCTATGGACGCCGCGCCATGGCGGATTTTATGACGCTCCGCCACCTGGACCCGTACTGGGAGTTTATGGCTTTTGCTGCAAACAGTTTTATCTTTTTGCTGCTTGGGTTGAGTGAGGATTTTCTGGTGTGGAATTTCGACAGTCTCAGCATTACTTACCCAACGTTGCTGGTGGCCATTGCAGCCGTACTGGTGGCACGTTTGGCGGTGGTGTACTTACTGCTGCCCATCAGTGATCGGCTACCGTTTGCCAAGGCGGTGGACAGTCATTCAAAAAAAGTGATGTTCTGGGGTGGGTTGCGCGGCGTTGTGCCGGTTGCACTGATGCTGTCAATTCCCGACTCCATCCCCGAAAAGCCTCTGATCATTGAAATGACGCTGATAGTGATTCTTTTCTCTTTGTTGGTGCAGGGCACCACGATTGGTTGGTTAATGTCTGTACTGGGGATTAAAAAACAGAGCGGATGACCCTCTGAACAACGCAACACTCATAACTGGCCAAAACCAGCCTCTACCAAGGGGTGGTTGCAAAAGCCTCAGAGTGCTTTTGAGACAGCCTCGAGCGAGCCGGCGATGGGTGTCAATGGGATGTTTTTCTCTATGAAATTCTCTTAACTGCGCTGAAAAATGCCCGTCCCAAACGGACGAAAACTCAGTCTGTTAGAAGGTAAGAATATTGGGAGTAGGGCTTTGTGCAATCCTGCTACGGATAACTGCTGTAAATCGGTTACCGAGATTGCGTAAAGCATCGCCTTTATGCCCTTTGGGTATTTATGCCCTTTGGGTGCGATAGGGCGGGGAGTGTCAGTAAGTCTCTGTAAAACGCCATTTGTTATATGCTCATAGCTTGGAGCAAGCGCCTGTTAAGCAGTACGCTTTCTATCGGTGTTTTGCTCTCTTCAGTCTGTTTAAGTGTTAAAAGGGGAACCAAATAACCGCATTACGGTCAAAGTATTAAATTATGTTTATTAATCTTCCACCTAAAAATCCAACTGGTTGTTACTATGAACTCTGCTAGCTTGACTGGTTCCTACTTTTCTAACTCACCGGTTTTCTATTCTGCGATAACAAGCAGTCGCGGTAAATCACCAGCCAGCTTGAAAGGTGGACGTGTGTTTGGTCGAGACGACAAACCTCATAAATGTGAGGTTTGTAATAAGGGCTTTAGATTTCCATACCTTCTCAAAAATCATCTGAACATGCACAAAGGTGAAAGGCCTCATGTTTGCACTCATGCTGGCTGCGGTAAGGTATTCGCATGGGATACCTCTCTCAGAAAACATCAGAAAACTCACATAAGTGCTAATGCTTCGTTGGTGAAGGTGGTAAAAAAACCCTCAATTATGCTCCCCCAGAAATCATGTTCTGACACTTCTTTTTTTAACTCTGAAGGGATTGATGAACATACAGGTCGGAGCGATTACCCAATAAGTAGAAACGATACAGACTCAACAAATTCTGATGCTTGTTGGTTGGGCTGGGCCTTGCGCTGCTTAAGTATACCCAGCCTGACACCATGCACTAATAACGTTTCTTCTTGCAACCCTGAATGGATTGATGAACATACAGGCCGGAGCGATCACCAGATAATGGGAGAGGCTGCACACAATTTACCAGCACCACCAGAAGATACTACCCCCCTCGCCTGCTCTGAAGTCGATAATGTTAATTTTTCCAGTGCCACTGCCTTACCTGAAAACGATATAAACTCTATTATTACGACTCTTTCAAAAGGGCCAACAGGTGAGCAGTCTCCTACGAATTGTTTAGATGAACTCGTCCTCAAATTTGGACAAGAAGTTTTAGCAGAGCAGCCTCTTACAAGTGGTTCAGATGATCTCGGTCTTATATTTGAACAAGACATTTCAGGAGGGCAGCTTCTGCCGGGAGATGTAGAAGAGTGGCTTGTTTCCCTTAAAACATCGTAAAGGCGCTGTAAAATGCTCCAAAACACAGTCCGTTATGCAGTAATGAGTGAGGGTTTTCTCAGAGCCGTGGCCTCATAAGCCACTTTACCCCACTTTGTAAAGCTACCCCATTCCCGCGGCGGGCTGTGAGAACGAGGTCAGTGGAGAGAAACAGGCAACCAGTATAACAGGCAGCAAAATAGGACAGAAAGTCAGTGGTTAAACTGCTTGAAGCGCTGAATTAGCCCATTGGTAGAGCTGTCCTGATCGGTGGTTTTTTCTGTGGAGCGCACTTTCTCAATTAGCCGGTCGCCGAGTACTTTCCCGAGCTCAACACCCCATTGGTCAAAAGAATTAATTTGCCAGATGGTCCCCTGAACAAACACTTTGTGCTCATACATGGCAATGAGTGCACCGGTGGTTTCTGGTGTGATCTTCTCGGGCACAATCATGCTATTCGGGCGGTTACCCGGAATCACTTTATGGGGTGCCAGTCGTTCAATTTCCTCAGAACTCATGCCGGCAGCACTGAGCTCATCACGCACCTCTTCCAGGGTTTTACCCTGCATCATGGCCTGACTTTGCGCCAGCGCATTGGTAAACAACCAGGGGTGCTGTTCGCCAATTGGGTTATGGGTGGTTGCCGGTGCGATAAAATCAACCGGAACCAGTCGTGTGCCTTGATGCAACAGCTGATGATAAGCATGCTGGTCGTTAGTGCCAGTTCCGCCCCAGATTACCGCACCGGTTTCGTACGACACAGAACTTCCATCTTCACGGGTACGCTTGCCATTACTCTCCATGTCAACCTGTTGCAAATGACCCGGCAGGTCGCGCAGAAAGTGATCGTATGAGATTACCGCATGAGATTCAGCACCCATAAAGTTCTGATACCATACCCCAAGAAGGCCAACGATTACCGGCATATTCTCAGCCAGTGGCGCCTTGCAAAAGTGCTGATCCATTGTCTCAGCACCTTTTAGCAGGCGCTCAAAGTTATCGTAACCCACCACCATGGAAATCAGCAGGCCAATGCTCGACCAAAGGGAGTAACGGCCACCCACCCAGTCCCACAGAGGCAACGTGTTTTCTTGGGCAATGCCAAACTGATCAATCGCTTTGAGGTTAGTGGAAATGGCCACAAAGTGCTTGCGGATATCATGCTCGGCACAGCCTTTTTTGATCATCCAGGCTCTGGCCGCCTGTGCGTTTTGTAGCGTTTCTAAAGTGCCAAACGACTTGGAAGCAACAATAAACAGTGTGGTTTCAGGGTTAACCTTACGCAAAACTTCCGAGAGTTCATTGGGGTCAATATTCGCCACAAAGTGGTGTTCAAAGCCGGCAACATGGTAAGGCGTCATGGCATTGATGGCCGTTTTCAGACCCAGATAAGAGCCGCCAATGCCAATATTCACAATGTGTTTAACGGGCTTGCCGGTATGCCCAACCCACTGGCCAGAGTGCACCTGCTCCGTCATCGCCTGCATACGTGCGCGGGTATCACGAATCATGGGCATGATGTCTTTACCGTCCACCATCACCGGGGCATCCGCAAAACTTCTCAGTGCTGTATGCAGCACCGCACGCTTTTCGGTGTAGTTAATCTTCTCGCCACGGAACATGGCATCACGGGCGTTGGTCAGGTCGGCCTGCTTGGCAAGTGCCAGCAGAGATGACATAACGTCGTCGTTAATCAGGTGTTTGGAGTAGTCAAGAAACAGCCCTGCCGCTTCCAGGCTGTAACGCTCAAAGCGCTTGGGGTCTTGGGCAAACAAACTGCGCAGATGGGTATTGCCAAGCTGCTCCTGTAGAGCAGCCAGTTGTTTAGACGCGGGCAGATGATCCAGAGTGGTTGGATTTCTCACGGTCTTGCCTCATTGAATAATTAAGAAGGGTCGTTGTTAGTTGCCGAGGAAAATATACAACAGTTATATTTTAATATGAAATAGCAACGATAACGTAGCCACTAACCTGTTTTCACTGCCTCCTGTGGTAACTTATCAACATCAAATCTCACATGGCATCATTAATTTCTTCGTTTTTATGGGTTTGTATATACAACCAATCCACCACCTTAGAACTCGGATGGTAGCCATTCACATACCGCAGCAATAGCTTACGCGTAAGCTTGTAACGATGATCCTGCAGCGAAGCGGTTACTTCATCCAATACTATCTTCAAAGATTCCCAAGGCAAAAACTCCTCATAGGCTCTGGCAATTTTTGGGTGCTCTGTGCTGTCTACGGCGTCGCCAATTAAAAGCTCTTCATAGAGCTTTTCACCGGGGCGCAGGCCGATGAACGTAATTTCAATATCACCGTTTGGATTGTCATCATTTTTAACGGTAAGGCCTGAGAGCACAATCATCCGGGTGGCCAGGTCAACAATCTTAACCGGTTCGCCCATCTCCAGCACGAATACGTCACCACCACAGCCCATCGCTCCGGCCTGAATGACCAGCTGAGCAGCTTCCGGAATGCTCATAAAGTAACGGTTGATGTCCGGATGAGTAACGGTAATTGGGCCACCGGAACGTATCTGTTCGCGAAATACCGGTATGACAGAACCACTCGAACCCAGTACGTTACCAAAACGTACCATGGTAAATGTGGTGCGGTTAACTACCGGCTCTCCACCTTGAAGACCAAATAACGATGGATGATAAAGGCGGAACGATTGCTCTTGGCTGAGTGCCTGCAAGACCATTTCTGCCAAGCGTTTAGACGCCCCCATCTCATTGGTGGGGCGCACCGCTTTATCAGTGGAGATCAGCACAAAATTTTTGACGCCAGCAATCACTGCGGCCTGTGCGGTATAGAGCGTTCCCAGTACATTATTGCGCAAGCCCTGAGAAATATTGTGCTGCACAATCGGTACATGTTTGTAAGCTGCTGCATGATACAGTGTGTCTACGCCATACGTTTGCATTACGTCTATCATACGTTCAGGGTCATTTATTGAACCCAGTACAGAGACGACTTTTACCGAAACGTTTTGCAGGTCAATCGCTTTCTGAATCTCCTGATCAATGGTGTACAAATTGAACTCAGAGTGATCAAAAAGAATCAGGGTTGTGGGGTGGCGAAGCAGTGCCTGGCGTACCATCTCTGAGCCAATCGAACCACCGGCGCCGGTCACCATAACCACTTTGTTAGAAATGTGCTGATCAATCAGCTGTGCAATCGGCTGCACTTCTTCCCGACCTAGCACGTCAGCAATATCTACATCCTGAATTTCCTGAATCTTCAGGCGACCACTGGCAAGATCACACAGGCCCGGCATGGTTTTCACCGGAAGGCCGAGCGTTTCGAGATAGCGTAAAATCTCAGCACGGCGCGAACGGCTTAACGAAGGTATTGCCAGTAAAATCTCCTCGGCACCGGTTTGATCGATGACATGGTTGATATTAACCTTTGGCAAATAAACTCGTGTACCCACAATCACCCGACCCTCTAAAGCTTCGCTGTCATCCAGGAAGCCCACCGGGTGGTACTCACGGGATTTATTCAACGCTTCCGCCAGCTGTACCCCGGCTCCGCCAGCACCGTAGATCAAAACCGGAATACCATGCGATTTTTGTTGTCCTTTTTGTAAAACAACAGGCTGTAATGTCGTCAGAGCGCGCGCAAAATCCTGCAGGCTATAACCCTTTAGCCACTGTCGTGCAGCGTAACGGGTTAAACTCAAAATGAGACCGGAAAAGGCGCAGTATAAAACGGTGACCCCCCGTGGAATATTATCAATACCAAACAGGTAGAAAGTAGCAACCAGCGCCAACACTGATATCAGCGTTGCCTTCAAAATAGTCAACAAAACCTGATGGCTCATATACCGCAAAACCGCCCGATAAAGACCAAAGCGGACATAAACCGGCAATGAAACCATAGGAGCCAACCACAGCAGCATGATGAATTCTTGCTGGTAACGCTGTCCAAACTCTCCCCAACCAAGCCGGAATGAGAAAGCCAGAAACAGAGCTAACCAGATGGATAGCGCATCAATAGCAAGCGTGATCAGACGTTTTTGGTATTTGGGTAGGGCGAGTAGCTTATTTCGCATAACAAAAAGCTTCTTTAATGATTTTTTTAATAGTGAAGTCGCAAACTGAGGAGGATTTTTGGGTGGCAATCAGCGAACTTTGTCGCCTAGAACACAACCAGTTGTCGGCATCAGAATGTCTTTAAAACAATAACGGGGTTGTAACCATCTTGCTGTCGTCGCAGTAGGATAGACTATTATCGCAGCGCCTAATAGAGCGTCATTGATGCTAGGGCTGAGCTCTAAGACAAGAGCAGCAGTCACAAAACCCAACAAATCCTATCTCTAGACACCGGTTTTGATGCAGTCGCAATGTTCTTTCAATGCGCCTTGATATGGCCAGTTAAGCCACGAGGCCATTGGCGCCCGTAGCACTACTACCAGCAAAGCGGTCGACGCACTGAGCCTCGGCCTTTATTGATTTGCTGGCTGGCAAGCTTGATGTCGTTTTGCCGTTCGCACCAGAATAAACTTGGCATTTAGTTTACAGTTATTGAACGACAACTCAATAATGACTGACGGTGAGTAGTTAAGTGCTTACTCTTATTGGCCTGTGCATCTGGCCTGCTTTCAAAGAAGTGGGTGGCAGTAGTTTTCGCGGGGCTCCAACGTGAGTTTAATGCTTCGAGAATAACTTTTTCGCAACAGCTCCCGATATACCTTTGAGTTCCCAAATAAATGTCTGGCGCCGTGAAAACAAGAGTCACTTTTTACCTGCTTTTTACCTTATCCTCTTTACCGGCCAACGCCTGCGAATGCGCGTCAGGCTTGTCAGTTTTTGGTGTTTATGAGCTAGCTACGCTGCATTCAGTTAGTGAGCTGCCAGTGAAGGCCTTGGTGGATAGTGGCGCAACCACCAGTGCTCTGGATGCCAGAAATATAAAAATGCACGTCAATCGCAGCGGTGAACGCTGGGTATATTATGATTTTGTGCATAAAGCCACGGCTAAAAAAATCTCAATGCGTCAGCCGGTCAGCCGGGTGGTGCGGATTATCACTCATTCTGGCCCACCTGTGGCAAGACCTGTGATAAAAGGCACTGTGAGTGTGGGTACGATCAAACGTAAAATAGAAATGTCGTTGATTAATCGCAGTAACTTTCCACAACAGCTGCTCATCGGCAGAAATTATCTGAAAAATACTGCACTCATTGACTCAG
Source organism: Endozoicomonas sp. (assembly GCA_965198415.1). GTDB lineage: Bacteria > Pseudomonadota > Gammaproteobacteria > Pseudomonadales > Endozoicomonadaceae > Endozoicomonas. Next base: position 1,083,777 of record CBDAPN010000032.1, on the reverse strand, counting down.
GCAAGCAGTTTTTGCAAAGCGGAAATTGACATAATGTTTAATTTCTATGGCTTGCTAGCACATTGGGCTTTTAGCGTTGTTTTGTTGTCTTGTATGTCTCATGTTTTTGCTGCAACCGTTATTCACCGAGCGGTGGAGCCAGCCCAGGTGATGCTCGACGTTACCCAAAGCAATAAGCAGTTGACGTTGTATTTATCCATACCCACTTTGCTTGTTGATGATACAACGTTGCAGGCTTTTACTGAGCTTCCCATCCCGCACTGGAACATAAACGAGACAGCCCGTTGTTCACTGCAAAATAAACGCCTTTTTGTGCAGGAAGCTGCACAAAAAGGCAATGAGAGTATTCAGGTAGTTTATGAGTTTGAGTGCCTGGCACCTGAATTTTTACAGCAAATTGAAGCGCAACTGCAGACATTGTTGCCGACGTTAAAACAGATCAACACCTGGGTTTCCACGGCGTATTGGCAGAACAAGCAGGTGGTTAAAGTGCCACAAACAATCATTTACCTGAAAGCTGGTCTCTAAAACGGAATTTCGCTATGGGGCAACCGCTTGCCATCAACATTGATGACCTTAGCTTAAAGTATCAAGGGAGTGACTGCCTCGATATTCCATCCTTAGCCATAGAGCAGGGAGAAACGATTTTATTGTTTGGCGAAAACGGCTCAGGTAAAACGTCGTTAATGAAAATTCTATCCGGGCTTATCAAGCCCGACAGTGGCAGTGTCAGTGTGCTTGGCCATCAATTAACGACAATGACAGCAAAAAAAACCTGCCAGTTTCGGGCGGATTATATTGGTCATATCTTTCAGGAGTTGAACCTCATTCCCTACTTAACCGCCATGGAGAATATGGTGCTCCCCTGCGGTTTTTCCAGTTACAAAGCTCGAAATATTAGCACTGCTGGCCATACTGGTGAATATGAAGCTTACACGCTCATGGCAAAACTGAAGTGTGAGGACCCAAGTCGTCTACGCAAGGAAGCCGACCAACTCAGTAAGGGCTTGCAGCAGCGGGTGGCGATTGTGCGCGCCTTAATGGGGAAGCCGAGGTTGATTCTTGCCGATGAGCCCGCCTCTGCCATGGGTGCCTACAGCAGAAAACTGGTTTATAACCTGCTAACAACTTGGGCCCGTGAACATGGCAGCACGCTGATCTGTATCAGTCACGATGAGGAGGCCAACGCCTTTTTTGACAGGCAGATAAACATGAAAGAGATCAACAGAAATGCGGAGTTTAATCCATTATGGTGATTCTGCAGGTTGTCTACAAAAGCTTATTGCGTCGTAAAAATAAGGCACTGCTGGCGCTGTTGGCGATGTCGTTTAGTATCTGTTTTGTTTTAATGCTGACCCATCTGAAAGTTGAGTTTACCCACACTCTGGCTAGGGTAACAGAGCGGGCTGATTTAATTGTTGGCGCGCCGGCACAACCGATTCATCTGGCACTGTATGCTCTATTTCGCATCGGCAATCCGCCGCCGGCGATCAGTGACGATTATCTGCAAAAATTACAGGCACACCCGGAAATAAAAACGGCGATTCCGCTCAGCCTGCAGGAAAGCCACCAAGGCCATACAGTAACAGGGACAGACGAGCGTCTATTCCAGAGTATTAACCCTGATCCGACCCGCGTGTTTGCAAAAGGCGAAGGCTTCTCAAAACCTTTCAGTGTGGTGCTTGGTGCAACATTGGCTGCAAGCCTGGGTTATTTGCCCGGGGAGATGATGACCATTGCTGCCGGTGATGAGCCGTCACTATACGATGAGTATCCACAGCTTTTTACCATCACCGGTATTCTGGCGCCAACGGGCTCAGCACTCGATAACAGTATTATCGTGCCGTTAAAGACGCTTAAAACGGTTCGCAACCAGCAGAAAACCGACCACATTAATTTGATTCTGATTAAACTGCACAGCAATCAGGCCATACTGTCCATGCAGAATCATATTAAAAACCGCTTTAATCGCTCTGTTGAGGTCGTTATTCCCCAGCAAGAGCTGGCTTTTGTGCAACAAGCCGGCAACCGTTTGCTGAATATATTGCTGGGTGTTTTGGCGGTTACGGCATTGATGGCACTGGTGATGGTTTTTTTCAGCGTCAGTAACAGTCTGGCCGAGAGGCGCTGTGAAGTGCAGGCTTTGCAAATGCTTGGAGCCCGGGCACATCAGGTTATTGTGATTGGGTTGCTGGAGCCGTTCGTTATTATTTTGCTGGCATCAATTTGTGGTTTCTTGTTGTTCATCACCACGATTTATGCATTGGAAATGTTTGCACCTACCCACTGGGCTCCTTGGCTTGGTAAACAAGAAGTTTCATTTACTGAAATAACCACTCTCTTGCTGTTATTTGCTTTGGGTTCCCTGCTTACCAGTATTCCTGCCTGGAGAGCTTACGGACAGTGCCTGCAAAGGTGAGATCGCGGATGTGCTTGAACTGGCGAGCCAGATCAATATTAAGGCGTGCATGAGGGGGATGTGTGGTGGGCCCAGCAGGACTTGAACCTGCGACCATCCGATTATGAGTCGGGTGCTCTGACCAACTGAGCTATGGGCCCTGAAACGCGTGTGGATTATACGCATAGAATTATCCTTCGCCAACCCTGTTATCGTCTTTTGATGTTTTTTCCTTACTTATTAACAGCTCAACGGGTTCACTGGTGGAAGCCGGGTGGGCAGGGAACTGCGTCGGGAGTGCCAAAGCGGCTGTAGTCGGTGCTTGTGCTGTCAATTTCTTCTCATTTTCTCAGCGTATTGATTGCATGTGGATGCTCGCACATCGGCCATTATTCAAGGATAATGGCGGCCAAATCCGGTGATAAGTGAGGGGATTATGGCGCTGGAAAATATTAAACAGACGTTGCTGTCAAAACTACACGGCCTTTTCAGTATGGTTCAGGGCAAAGCGCTTCGTGGCAAAACCTTGTTCATGACGGCTGCCAGCCTGGTTCTGCTGCTCTTCCTTGTTGGCTGGTACTGGAGCCAGGAGCCGAGCCTGTTTTCCGTATCTGCAAACGCTGAGCGGCTAGCCAGTGCCGATGGCCAGCCGATAGTGACTGGTTATACGACAACGGCAACTCTCTATGCGCTAGCCAGCACGCTATTGAATAAACCCGGCGGCTTTTTGCGTAACGACATCATGCCCCCCGGTGTGTTCATGGATAACATGCCAAACTGGGAGCTTGGTGTGCTGACTCAGGTGCGGGATATGGCCCGGGCGCTGCGTAAAGACTTCAGCCGTTCCCAGTCCCAGTCTCAGGAAGACCCCGACCTGGCCATTGCTGAGCCACAATTTAATTTTGATGCCAAAAGTTGGATGCTCCCTTCTAGTGAGCGCGAATATCAGCGTGGTATTGATATGCTGCGCAGCTACATGAAACGTTTATCAGACCCCAACAGCTCCGCACAGTTTTACGCCAGAGCCGACAACCTGACCCGCTGGCTGGGTGACGTGGAGACGCGTTTGGGCAGCTTATCCCAGCGCCTTAGTGCCAGTGTCGGCAAGCCACGGTTGAACACCGATCTGGCCGGCGATGCCGAAGCGTCTCAGTCCACAGACGGCGCAATGCTAGTGGATGTAAAAACACCCTGGATGCAAATTGACGACGTGTTTTATCAGGCAAGGGGCAGCGCCTGGGCTTTGATCCACCTACTCAAAGCGGTAGAAGTGGATTTTGCCGATGTTCTGGAAAAGAAAAATGCCACCGTCAGCGTGCGGCAAATCATTCGTGAGCTCGAAGCCACTCAGGATCGGACCTGGAGCCCGATGATTCTAAACGGCTCTGGCTTTGGTGTATTGGCAAACTACTCGTTGGTGATGGCTAACTATATATCCAGAGCTAATGCGGCCATTATTGATTTGCGTCGTTTATTGGAACAGGGGTAACGCCGCTAATAAAGTTACAGGGAAGGTTGCAGGCCTTCTTTAGCGTACAACTACAAAGGTTAATCATTAATGTTCAAAATGAGTGCCAGGCTTGCAGAGCAACTGAGTTTTATAAAAGAGCTGGAAAATCTAAAAGCGGTGTATCGCCAGACCACCGTCAAGCCAGACCAGAACCGCCGGGAAAACAGTGCCGAACACAGCTGGCATATCGCCGTACAAGCCATCACCTTGCAAGAGTATGCCGAGGAGCCTGTTGATATCGCCCGGGTCATCAATATGTTGCTACTGCACGACATCGTTGAGATCGATGCAGGGGATACCTTTGCTTTTGCCTCCCACTCGGAGCTTTCCGGTCAGGGTGAAAAAGAGACAAAAGCCGCTGAACGCCTGTTTGGTTTGCTGCCTGAAGATCAGGGCGAGAAATTTAAAAGTCTCTGGCTGGAGTTTGAGCAGGTCAGTACGGCGGATGCCCGCTTTGCCAAAGCCATGGATTGCCTGCTGCCGGTACTGCAGAATATGAATAACGAGGGTGGCACTTGGGTGGAGCATCAAGTCTCTCGTAGCCAAGTTCTCAAGCGCAATCAGTATCTGGAGAAACTGGCGCCCAAACTGTGGGCCTATGTGTTGGAGCAAGTTGACATTTGCATTAAACACGGCTGGCTGAAAGATGAGTGACCCTGTAACGTATTCAGGAGCAAACGATGGGTAATCAGTACAATTCTGCAAGTCGCCTGGTCTATTCCACCGACGTTGGCCGGGTTAAAGAAGATAAGGCCAAAGAGCAAATTGTGGGCGATGGCAATGTGCGTGTGCGACCGGAAAAAAAGGGTCGCGGTGGTAAATTGGTAACAGTAATCAGCGGCTTGCCTATGGCGGGAAACGACCTCAAAGCTTTCGCCAAACAGCTAAAAAAACGGTGCGGTGGCGGTGGCGCGGTAAAAGATGGCAACATTGAGCTTCAGGGCGACCACGTAGACATTATGGTCGAATATCTGAAAAAAGAAGGTTTTGAGGCCAAAAGAGCGGGCGGATGACCATGCAGTGCGCCGATCAATCAGTGCCGCTTCAACAATCAGTAAGATCTCGTTGGCAGTAATGCAGTTACTCAATGAGCGGCATTGATCGAATAATAAAGAATTAGCCTGACAAATCGGCGGAATCTGGTTCGAACGTACGTAATTAGTTTGCACTTACTCACATTTTGCTTACAATAGCCCCGCTATCTTCTGATATAGCCAAAACTACAAATACGTTAGATTTTTTAGGACTAGTAATGAATTTTCGCAGTATTTCATGCTTCCTGTTGTTGTTTCTCTCTTTGCTCGGCCATGCTAAAAACACTGACTTCCACCTGGTGACGGAAAACTTTCCCCCTCTAAATATGACCAATAATGGCACCGCTTATGCCCGCAATGACCGGGTATCCGGTTTTGCTACGGATATAATACGTCATCTGTTTGATAGAACTGGGTTTGCGGTAAGTTTCACGCTGATGAGCAGTTGGGATGAAGCGTTTGGCAGCGCCAAAGATACCGATGGCTATGGCGTCTACTCAACATTTCGTACCCCTGACAGAGAGGACGAATTTCATTGGGTAGGCCCGCTCTACGATGAGCATTGGATAATCCTGGCGCCAGAAAGCAGCGATGTGAACATTGATTCGTTGGAGGATTTGAAGACGTACAAGGTCGGCTCTTACACTGCGGACGCCTTAACTGAACTTCTGCGCGAGAATAAGGTTAACGTTTTGCCTGCGGCAAGTGATGCGGTGAACGTCATCAAGTTGAAAGCGGGTCTCATTGAGCTCTGGGCTTCAAGTTCCCTCACCGGACCTTATACGGCCGCTAACTTCAACGTACCTATCAAGCATGTGCATACGTTTAAAGAGACCTCGTTGTGGCTGGCGATGAACAAGAACACCGACCCTGCTGTGGTGGATAAGCTAAATCAGGGTCTGAAAATAATGCATCAGTCCGGTGAGATTCAGCGGATGATTGACAGTTACATTGAGCTGTAATGCCCTGCGGTGGAAATGCTTATTTCCGCCGCTGTTTTTTTTGCATGCAATTTACCTGACCTGTGGTGAATCCCAATAAACGACAGCGGGTGATTGGCATGGACTGATTTGCCGGGGTTAAAACAGCTTGGTGTAAAAATTGCCGAAGAATTGGCTTTAAATAGCCTTGCTAAGGGTTTCGACCCGCAATTTCTTGCAATGATCACTACAATAATTTTCGAGACTTATAATGAATTTTCGCCATTTTTCCTGTCTTGCTTTGCTGTTTTTCTCGCTAACTGGTTTTGCTAAAGAGACTGACTTTCACCTAGTGACGGAAAACTTCCCTCCGTTAAACATGCCCAATAACGGCGCTTCTTTCGCTCGTAATGACCGGGTATCGGGCTTTGCAACGGATATCGTAAGACAACTGTTTGACGTCAGCGGACACACAGTACAGTTCACGCTGATGAGCGACTGGGATAAGGCGTTTAATACTGCCAGAGATACCTCCGGCTATGGAGTTTATTCAACTTTTCGTACGCCGCAAAGGGAGGATAAGTTTCAATGGGTTGGCCCGCTTTATGAAGAAGAATGGGTGATTTTGGTGCCAAAAAACAGTGAATTGAGCATAAATTCTCTGGAGGAACTGAAAAAGTACAAAGTTGGCTCCTACAAATTTGATGCCATTACCGATTACCTTCGCGAGCACCAGATCGAAATTACACCAGCAAAAAGTGATGCGGTGAATTTAGTCAAATTAAAACTCGGCAAGATAGATCTTTGGGCTTCGAGCTCTCTCACGGGGCCTTATGTTGCCGCCAATTTCAAACTACCTATCAAACGGGCATACAAGTTTAATGTCAGTACATTGTGGCTGGCCATGAATAAAGAGACCGATCCAGCCGTGGTCGCAGAATTAAACCAGCACCTGAAAGAGATGCACCGCCAAGGCGAAGTTCAGCGGCTGATTGACAGCTACAATCAACGATAAATCAGTGCTGAAGATCAGCGCGCTCCTCACTAAGCCTGACCATCGAACAACACTGACAACGCTCTTGTCCGGTGTCAGATCAAGAGCCATAGTACTCTGTGGGTTTTCACTGGATAAAGATGACACGTGTAAAGCTTAGAAAGAACAAAGTATTAGCCTTTCTGTACCAGAAGGTTGAAAAAAGTATCCATAGAGTGAAAAAAGCGCTAAAATCTCTGGCCTTTTTCTTGAAGATGATCTAAATAAATCTATCTTCTGACCCTTTGTGCAGCTTTGGCCTGTTTTAGTGCCTTAAAAACATTCAAAAGCTCAAGGGGTTTAGTTGGGAAGTCCTGGCACTTCGTTTTCTGCATTTTTTAGCTGACATATTCCGGCTGATAAGCTGAACTTTGAACTCTGCTGTAAATAGAAGAGTTTATATAACAAGTTCACCACAGCTCAGTCGATGGAAAGATCAAACGATCTTGCTGTGATCTTCTAATGCAGACCAAGCTTGTTATCAAGCCTTTTCAAACGCAGTCATGGACCTCTAAGGCGATTTGGTGGTTACTCAACCTCGCCAGTGGCATCAGGAAGTCCATAGCCTGCACACTCACTGAATGCGGTTTTTCTACGTATTGGTTATTTGTCTCGCTGTTTCATTTCTGCTTGCTTTATGCATCGCCTGCAGGGCCGGTTTGCCGGTTCAGCAAATGCCGCCCAATTAGCTCAGGATGGCGGCATTTTTAAGAATTGAATTTATGGAGTATTGAATGACCGATATTAATAACGCGATGACCTTTGCCAACCTGCCACTTTCCGAGGCTGTGATTAAAGCGGTTCAAGACGTTGGCTACGAAAGCCCGTCACCGATTCAGGCGCAAAGTATCCCACACCTGCTTGAAGGTAAAGATTTGCTCGGCCTTGCCCAGACCGGCACCGGTAAAACCGCTGCCTTTGCCCTGCCTTTGCTTTCTGCCATTGACCTTGAGCAGCGTGACCCGCAGGTGCTGGTGCTAACGCCCACCCGTGAATTGGCCATACAAGTGGCGGAAGCGTTCCAGCGTTACGCCCGCCATATGCGTGGCTTTCATGTACTGCCGGTTTACGGTGGTCAGGACATGCGCTCTCAACTGCGTAGCCTGCAGCGTGGTGCTCATGTGATTGTGGGAACGCCGGGTCGGGTAATGGATCATTTGCGGCGGAAAAGTCTCAAGCTCAATGGCCTGAAAACCGTAGTGCTTGATGAGGCGGACGAAATGCTGCGCATGGGCTTTGTCGACGATATTGAGTGGATCATGGAGCAGACCCCGCCGCAGCGTCAGGTGGCACTGTTTTCGGCCACCATGCCTTATCAGATTCGCAAAATTGCAGACAACCACCTCAAAAATCCGGCCACCGTGGAGATTAAAGCCAAAACCGCCACGGTGGATACCATTACCCAAAAAGTTTGCATGGTCAGCGGTTTTCACAAGCTCGATGCACTCACCCGCATTCTTGAAGTTGAATCCTTTGATGCCATGATTATCTTCGTGCGCACCAAAACCGCCACCGTTGAACTGGCAGAAAAGCTTGAGGCCCGTGGCTTTGCGGCGGCGGCACTCAATGGCGATATGAGTCAGGCATTGCGGGAAAAAGTGGTGGACCGGCTCAAAAAGAAATCGCTGGATATTCTGATTGCCACCGACGTTGCTGCCCGGGGGCTCGACGTTGAGCGCATGAGCCACGTAGTAAACTACGATATCCCCTACGACACCGAGGCCTACGTTCACCGTATTGGTCGCACCGGTCGGGCTGGTCGTGAGGGCACGGCGATTCTTTTTGCCACGCACCGCGAACGCAGAATGTTGCGTGCCATTGAAAACGCCACAAGACAACGCATTGATACGATGCGCTTGCCTTCAATGAGCGATGTTCGTGATATCCGCATTCGTCAATTTAAAGAGGATGTCGTCACCGCTATGGGTATGGGCGAAGAGCTGGACGCATTCCGTGATATCGTCATGCAACTTGAGCAGGAAAACGCCTTCAGCTATGAAGATATGGCCGCAGCCCTATGCTTTATGGCTCAAAAAGAGCGTCCGTTCCCAGACGCCAAAGAGCCGGAAAGACCCCGCCGTGAACGCAGCGAGCGCCCGGAGCGTCAGCGCACTCGTGAGCGCAGTAATGAGGGGATGGTGCGCTACCGTGTGGAGCTTGGTCGTGATCAGGGTATTAACCCTGGTGACTTAGTCGGAGCCATAGCCAATGAAGGAAAAATCTCCGGACAGAGCATTGGCCATATTCGCCTGTTTGACCGTTGTTCATCGGTTTACCTGCCTGAAGGGCTGGACTCATCGGTACTTGATGCGCTCAAGGAGGCAAAAATCCGCAATAAGCCGATGGGGCTGAAACTGTGGATTGATGACGGCTTCCCTGCTGAGCGCCGTGGTCGTCGCGATAGTGGCCGTGGTCGTCGTGAAGGGGGGCGGGATCGTCGCCCACGGCGGGACAACAACAGCGGCAGGCGCTGACTCGTAAGATGCTGGAATGCAATTTGCTAAAAATTAATTTTCCGCTGCTCTCACGCTCGCAATGGAACTAAAAAGTTAAGCAAATGCTTTTGGTTCTCTTGCTTGCCCTGGCTAAACGGCGACACAGTTCTACAATACGTGGAAGCTTTCTCCATACAGAGCCTGTCGCTCTCGCCGGGAGGGCAGCCGGTTTTTTCACTCTTAGGGGTGCGGAATCCGCCTTGCAAATCATTCACTGCAAAAAATCATCAGACAGGTGGCAAGACGTACAGGTAAACAGATAAAAAGTGACAGACCGAGCCAACTAAAACAAAAATATGCCAGATGGCATGGTTAAAAGGCAGCCTTTCCCAGAGATAAAAAAGCACCCCCGAGGTGTACACTAACCCACCGGCAAGCAACCAGTATATGCCGCCCAGAGGTAGCTTATTCATCAGCTCGCTAGAAGCAACAAGAACCAGCCAGCCCATGAACATATAGGTGCCAATTGACAGCTTTTCAAACCGCAAACCAAACGTCACTTTGAAGATGATGCCTGCCACTGCCAGGATCCAAATCACAGAAAAAAGTGCCCATCCCATCGTGCTTCGCATACTAACGAGCAAAAACGGCGTGTAGCTTCCAGCAATAAACACATAAATGGAGCAATGGTCTATCGTTTTGAAAATGCGCTTGGCTTTAGGGTGCTGAAAACTGTGGTACAGCGTAGATGCTAGAAAGACCAGAACCAGGGTAGTGCCATAGATACTAAAACTGACCACACGCCACACATCCGCTTGATGCGCCGCAAAAGTTACCAGCAACGTTAAGCCTGCGACACTGAGCAAAACGCCCAAGCCGTGGGTAATGCTGTTGGCAATCTCCTCTGCGAGGCTGAAGCTTTTGCAGAGCAGTTTGTTTTCAGTGATGGGTTTTAAAGACATATAACTCTACTGTGACTGCTCCCCACGCTATCAGGCGAGGCTTCTGACTTCGCGAAATTTAGTACATTAAAAACCTTATGAGTCGAGTATAACAGTAAATCATTTATCAGACGCACTGATCGGCGGACCCATACGACAGTAACCATATAGAATAAAGAAGATGCTACTGGCTGCATTTAGGGTCGGTGAGATAGTCGGTGATCGACTACTTTTATTCTATAAATTGCTGTGCAATGGGTCTGGTTTCAAGTCAGAGGCAGCCTTTTTTACCCGAATACAGCAGATATGTGAGCCCTGTGCCTTTCATTTCTTTGTGAAGTTGGAGTATCGCATGAAAAAAATTCTTTATTTCTGTGTAGCAGCCGCCGTTGCACTGACTGGGTGTAGCACCACAAAACTGACGGGCGTTAGCCCTCAGTCAGTGGTTAATAAAGTGTGGGTGTTGACGTTCATTAATGGCATCAGAGCATCGGGCCCGAGAGTGACGATGGAGTTTACGCCCACTTCATCGCAAGATGGCCGCATTGGCGGGCAGTCGCAGTGTAATAGTTACTATGGCCGATATCAGATCGCCAATAATGAAATTATATTCACGCCAATGGGGGGAGGCCGCTCTGCGTGTCCACCGCCGTATATGACCAAAGAAGCTGAGTATCTGGCGGTTTTTCCGCAACTGAACAATATCTCCATTGATGGCAATCATCTGACCCTTAGCAGCCATGATGGTAATAAAAGGCTTGTTTATTCGGTAGAATCGGCCTCTGTAAGTGGGCAGGTGAGTGCGGTTGGCGGCAAATTTCCAGCCGGTTCCGAGATTATTGTGATTTTGCAGAACAAAGCCATGCCTGATGACCCGGTGGGTGTTATTGGTGTGGAGACCGTTCTGGTTGGTCAGGACACCGATACAGTCAACTATCAGGTGAATTACACACCTGAAGCCGTGAACCCAAACGCAAGCTATGAGCTGATAGCCGAGGTAATGAATAACGGCGAGCTGATTTACGTCACCACGGCTAACCCTTCTGTACAGCTTGAATCAGCACCAGCGACCATGGAATAAAACTGTGTGGAGGCCTGTCAGTCGGCAGGCTCCAATTCCGGAGTCAGCGCTTTTTGCCTGCTTTGAGTCGCAATTCCGTGGGGTAGAGGTTTTCCCATGCCATCAACGCAAACAAAAACAATACGATCAACAACAATAATCACTTGTCGTGTGACTTTATTTCTCACCACGCAGCACACCGTCAGTGATGTTTTGCCCACGCTGACTATTTCCAGTCCAAACTCCAGAATGTCCCCGCAAGCCGCCGAGCTGACAAAATTGATCTCAGACATGAACTTGGTCACCAACAGTTTGCCCGGCCCCATTTTGCAAGAGGCGTAAATACCGGCTTCTTCATCAATCCAGGCCAGCAGGGTGCCGCCAAACAGACGGTAGGCTGGGTTAAGATCGCCGGGTTTTACTGCGCGTCGCGAGAAGTATTTCATTGTGTTGCTCCTGATTTTTATTGATCGCCCAAACTGATTGTTACTGGCTTATATGACATTAAGAAGGCAAATTTTGCGCCATCGGGTAACAGGCCTTTTCGTGTGGACACAATGATATAATTCAAATCTGTATGATTTGCCTGGAAATGCTCATGGTTAAAATAGGTCAGATGAATCACCTGAAGGTGGTCAACATTCGCGGTTTTGGGGCGTTTTTGGCCGGCGGCATGCTGGACGATATCCTGCTGCCCAAGCGCTATGTGCCCGAAGGCTGCCAAGTGGGGGATGCGCTTGATGTGTTTATTTATCTCGACTCTGATGGCGTGCCCATTGCCACCACCGCCCGACCCAAGGCACAGGTGGGTCAGTTTGCCTGCTTACAAGTGGCGGATACTAATCGTTTTGGTGCGTTTCTCGACTGGGCTGTACCCAAAGAACTGCTGGTGCCGTTCAGTGAACAGAAAGTGCGCATGATTAAAGGGGAGTTTTATGTGGTTTATATCTATCAGGAGCAGCAAAACTACCGCATTGTCGCTTCAACCAAGCTCAATAAGTTTTTGAGTACGCAGCCACACCGATACCGCAACGGGCAGCCGGTCTCTATAATGGTTTGCGAGCGAACCGACATTGGTCATATGGCGATTGTCGACAACAAATATCAGGGCGTTCTTTTCGATCAGGATATTGACCGGCCGATCCGAATGGGTATGAAGCTGGATGCGTTTATCAAGCGCGTAAGGCCCGATCAAAAGCTGGATTTGTGCCTGAAAAAACCCGGGTTTGATAAGCAGGGGATGAGCCATCTGGCGACTGCTATTCTACAACGGCTGAAGAATGAGCAGGGTTTTCTGCCGTTTAACGACCGCAGTGACCCCAAGGTCATTCAAAAAGAGTTTGCAGTGAGCAAACGGGTTTTCAAAATGGCACTTGGCGGGCTGTACAAGGAGCGATTGATTCGCATTGAGAGTGACGGCATCCATCTTGTCTGACGCTCAGGGTGATGAAGTAAGGCTGCTGGTGGCTTATGGCGGGGAGTTACAGTAAACTGCGTCGGTTTTGCAGTTCGCTCCGTCTTCAGGCTCCGGGCCGCCTGGGGCGGTTATACGATTTCAGCGCGATTAATCAGTCGCGCCTACAGGTGATTTAATGGGCAAATTTTACACACAAACCAACCTTCAAATTGATGACAAGCAAGCTTATCGGGTATTTGACGGCAAGAAACAGGCTCGCCTTGGTACGGAGAAAAACCCGGCACTGCTGAGCGTTCAGACTGAAGAGCGTAAGGCGCAACTGCAAAAAGAGATTCTTGCCGGAAATTGGTACTGTCGCATCGATGTCAATGAAGAAGCTGCTGAGGATATTACTGCCCTGCAGCTGTTAAAGGAAACACCAAAAACCGCCATCAGCGAAAAAACACCCGGACGAAATGACCCTTGCGGTTGCGGCAGTGGAAAAAAGTATAAAAAATGCTGTAGCTAAGGGTGTGTAGCTGGTCTATTCAGGTATGCCTAAGCGCTAACTGATGCTCTCCTCACGCAATCCGTTCCCACGATTCCTGCCGCATGTTGGCTTGGCAGGATCAGCAAAAATTCTTGAGTTCTCAGGCTTGATTTGCTGCTTATTCGTTATGGGCGCCACTCTAAGTCAGTTGTTTGGTAGAAAAAATTATAATCAGGTCCATTATTAACGCTGATAGGTTATTTAAATAAGAATTTTTAAGACCTGCCAGCCACGGGTAGTGGCTCCTTTGTATCAAACCAAGTGGATGGATTATGAAAAGCCAAACGTTAGGCAGTGGCCTTCTGGTTGCCGGGACTTCAATCGGGGCTGGCATGCTGGCGCTGCCGCTGATAGCTGCGTTAGCCGGCTTAGGTTGGGGTATTTTGCTGATGTTTCTTATGTGGGGACTGTCAACCTACGGCGGGTTACTGATTGCTGAGGCCTGCCGAGCCTGCCCGGAAGCTAACAACCTTCATAGTGTCATTGGGCGTTTGATGAGCCCGGTTGGACAAGCTGTTGCCGTTATTGCCATGTTGTTTCTCTACTACTCTCTGAGCGCAGCCTACATTACGGGTGGTGCTTCCGTGCTTGACAGTTTGCTGGCAAAAGAGGGGGTGGTGCTGTCTTTTCGTTTTATTGCTGTCTTGCTGGTGACTGTGGTGGCGGTGCTGGTAGTGAGCGGAACGTGGTTGGTTGATGTGGTTAATCGGGTGCTGTTTGCCCTGATGCTGCTTTTATTGCTCTACATTGTCGTGAGGTTGCTGCCCGCAGTGAATCTAAGTCAAATTGCATTTGCTGGCAGTGCCCCGGCCATTTTGTTGGCTGCTGTACCGATACTTTACACATCGTTTGGTTACCATTGCGCTGTCCCGACCGTTGTGCAGTATGTGGATGGTAAGCCACACCGTTTTCGTTCTGCGCTGATTGGGGGGAGTGCGCTGCCATTTGCCATTTACGTGATATGGATGCTGGTGGTTATTGGTGTGGTTTCTTCCGCTTCTGTGGCCGCTTTGGCGTTTGAAGCTGACGGCGTTACCTCAATGTTGGACGCCATTGGCAAGCAAGCGGGCATTGCTGATTTTGATTACATCATTACAGCCTTTGCAGCGTGTGCGTTGGGGACTTCTTTTTTAGGTGTTGCCCTTGGCTTGTTTGACTATTTAGCGGACGTTTTTGCCCGCTCACGTGGACTTTGGGGGCGAATTGAAACCATTGCGCTAACGCTGTTAATTCCCTTGCTGGCAGCCATTTTTCTGCCGGGTAGCTTTGTTACCGCATTGGGTTATGCCGCTGTAGCGCTGGTTGTTTTAGCGGTTTTCATACCCGTTGCACTGGTTCTGAAAGTTCGTAAGCAGCAGCGGCAAAAGTCATATCAGGTAGCCGGTGGTTTTTTTGGGCTTCTCATCGCTGTGATCAGTGGCATTGTTGTGATTGCTGCTCAGCTCGGAGTTATCAGTGGCGTATTGCCTGCTATTGGTTAACCATGCTTAATGATCCAACTGTTCAGGAAGAGCAAAATATGTCTTGGCTGGTTTACATTATTCTTGCCAGTGATAACAGCCTTTATGCCGGTATTACCACCGATATCCAGCGGCGCTGGCGGCAGCATTGCGGTTTGAGCGCCGGGGGAGCCCGTTATTTCAGGGGGCGCAAGCCAAAGCAATTAGTGTATGTGGAAGCGGCTCATGACCGGGCTTGGGCCAGTCGGCGCGAGGCCGCTATTAAAAAACTTTCCCGCCAGCAAAAATTGGCCTTACTGTCTTCACCCAAGAACATTAGCCTGCGCTGGGAGCACCTGATTTGATTTTTTTGCCGTGAGTTGCTGACGTTTCTTTTGCTAAAAATGCAGTTCTTTTACCCGTGATTGCGTAAAGCATCATGCCTTCTGGGTATTTATGCCCTTTGGGTGGGATAGGGCGGGGAGTGTCAGGAGCACTTCTCAGAACATCAATAAACACAAAACACCATTGCGGTATTCAAGGTTACGCTTTTTAATAGTATGATTCACGGGTAGTGGTGCAGGGTAGCAGTTTGAACGGAATCTTCCCCCTAAGACTTACTTGCTTTAAGGGCCGGGTCAGGGAACCGTGAAAGTAAACAACTGCTTCTTTGACTGTCATAACAACAAAAATTAAAAATGAGGTATTCATGGAAGCCAGTTTTTGGGATGGTAAGCGCGCTCCGGGTATTGCTGATCGAATAGACTTTGAACAGTTTCAAAACCTGAGTGAAATCATTGAAAAAGCAGTCCACAAATTTGGCGACAGACCCGCCTATACCAGCTTGGGAAAAACCGTTACCTATAAAGAAATTGATCGTTTGAGTACGGAATTTGCCGCCTATTTACAAAACCATACGACACTCAAACCCGGCGATAGCATCGCCATTCAAATGCCCAATATTTTACAGTATCCCGTAGTCGTTTATGGTGCCATCAAGGCCGGACTGGTTATTGTTAACACCAATCCGCTGTACACCGCCCGGGAGATGAAACACCAATTTACAGACTCCGGTGCAAAAGCTTTGGTCTGCCTGAATGTGGTGGGGCATCTGGTTGAAGAAATTATAAAAGATACACCCGTTAAGCATCTCATAATTACTGAGTTGGCAGACTTGCTGCCCTGGCCAAAAAGCACACTGATTAATCTGGCCGTAAAGCATGTTAAAAAAATGGTGCCCAACTACTCATTGCCACAAGCTGTGAGTTTTAATAAAGCGATGCAACTAGGCGCCAAATCCCAATACAGCAAGCCACTGCCCCCCGGCAGAGACGACATTGCCGTTTTACAATATACCGGCGGAACCACAGGGGTGGCCAAAGGTGCCATGCTGACCCAAGGCAATATCATCGGTAATGTACTGCAAATTACTGCAGTGCTGGAGCAAACCGATAAAAACGGTGAATTAATGACAAACTCTGACGGTGGTGTCGCCATCGCCCCGCTGCCGTTGTATCACATCTATGCCTTTACCATTCACCTTATGTCGCTTTTCCATAAGGGCTTACACAGTGTTTTGATTGCCAACCCGAGGGATTTAGACACCTTCATAAAGGTATTACGACCTCACAAGATGACAATGTTTGCTGGTCTGAATACCTTGTTTGTGGGTTTAATGAATCATCCTAAATTTGTAGAACTGGACTTCTCGCGGCTGCAGCTGACGATGTCGGGAGGAACTGCTTTGCAGGCTGCTGTGGCAAAACGCTGGACCGAGATGACAGGCTGTACGATCTCCGAAGGCTATGGCCTTTCTGAAACCTCGCCGGTTGTATCCCTCAACCCTGCGGGTGAGTATGCAAAATTGGGTAGCGTGGGGGTACCGATTTCCGGTACGGCACTTAAAGTTATTGACGATCAGGGAAATGAACTGCCAATTGGCGAGCCTGGCGAGCTTTGTGTGCGAGGCCCGCAAGTCATGAAAGGCTACTGGCAGCGTCCTGAGGCAACAGCTGAGGCTTTAGATAGCGAGGGCTGGTTTAAAACCGGTGATGTGGCTGTTCTGGACGAAGAAGGCTACGTGAAAATCGTCGATCGAATAAAAGATATGGTACTGGTGTCGGGCTTCAATGTTTATCCTAACGAGATTGAAGATGTTGTTTCAAAGCATGACAAAGTTCAGAACTGTGCCGCCATTGGAGTGCCGGATGAAAAAACCGGCGAGGCGGTAAAACTTTTCATTGTTCCGCAGGATAAGAGTTTGACAGTGGACGAGATGAATGAGTACTGCAAGTTGAATCTGACCGGGTATAAAATCCCCAAGCAAGTTGAGTTCAGGGATGTGCTGCCTATGACTCCTGTAGGTAAAATACTACGTAAAGACTTGCGCGCTGAGGAACTGAATAAGCAAAAATCAGTTTCCTGATGCATCACCTACTCAAAGCCCCGGGTAATTGTAAACCGGGGCTTTGAGGGTTTGCTTATTTGACTGCCTAGTACTTTTTTATTCCCCTTCTCTTTTTTTTATAGATTTGGTCTGTAAATGTTTTGGTTTTTTTTTTGAAAAGTGGTCATTTTTGATTGATTTTTAGCGTCTGGTTAAATGAGACAGGCGTCGGGAAGTTTTTGAACCAATAGGTGAAGGTTTTGAAGCGTTTTTGTGCTGTCGGGCTTCGTTAAATTCAAATTTTTTTTGCTTATTCAACGAAATGAATTAAACTAAGGGCTTAGTTTTTCGTCGATCCTTGTGGTTTGATAGCTGTTTAGATGGCTGCAAAGAGTTTATGGACAGTTGATGAAGAGTCGATGGAGGGGTGCTGAAGAGTCGATTTACATATATTTGCTTTTTCAGTCGCCTTTTGCGATAGAGATAACCGGATTTTTTTATGCCTTGAGGCTGCCTCAGAATTTCAGGCATTGTAATGAAATAATCCAAAAATCTTTATCTCCTGACTCAAAAATTGATGATCTGTACGTTATACCTAATCACTTATATAGTTATGTTTTCTTTATAAATTGATGTTCAAAGAAAGTATTGCGTGAGAGGTTTTGTTATCCTGTGGCATTTGTCATGGTTTTGGCAGTATGATGTCATCTCTATTTACAGAAAGATTTCTCAATGTTAACTTTCTCCTGACTCTTAAGGTTGATGATTAATTCGTTACTTGTTTGATAAATTGCTGAAAAAGTTGGTTTGATGCTATGAATATTTTTGATGAAGCTCTGAGTGTTCTTAAGTCTAAAGTTCAGGTTCGTAAGCTTTTCCACGACATGCATGCGGAGGATCTCCAGCGGGTCATAAGCAGAATCGAGGCGATTTACGAAGAGAAACTGATGACTCAAATCGAACAGGAAGAAGAGCAGGCTCGCAAAAAAGAAGCTCTTGATGAAATGGTCAAACAGATGAAATCCCTGGGGCTTTCACTGAATGACATCAAAGGCCTTGTTGATGAAAAAAACACTGATGGTCGCAAAGGCAAAGTTCGTCAGCGCTATCGCTTCCGTTATGAGAATGCTTCTGGTGATGCCGTGGATTGGGAAGGTGCAACCACAGGTAGAATTCCTGCTGACTTTACTGAGTACCTTGTGCGTACCGGAAAAGACCGTAAAGCCTGCATCGTCTCTGAACTTTAAGTTGTCATGAAATAAGGCCCTTTTCAGGGCCTTATTTTTTTGTCACTGACTTTGCAAACGCTCTTCAATAATTGCTTTTAGTGACTCCTCGTTAGTAAATCCTCCCACCACTTTATCTTTAAAGACCAGAGTTGGTGTTCCGGTAATTCCTAGCTTTTGAGCCAGCGCAATATTGCTGTTTAACTGTTGGCTAATCTCATCCTTAACGCCCTCTCGCAGCTTTTCAATATCATACCCCTGAGCCTTCACAATGTTAGCTATGGAGTCAGAGTCGTGGCGGGCAGATTGTTCCATAAACGCTTTATGCAGTTTAAGGTAGGCTTCATTACCTTGGTCATCTTCAGCCATTGCTCTAGCTACTAATGACATCACAGCGGATTCGTCTGAGCTAGGCCCAAGAATTGGCAAATCTTTGTAGATGACTTTAATTTCCGGATGTTCTTGTAACATTTTGTCGAGAATCGGCTCTAGCTTTTTACAAAAGCCGCAGTTTACATCCCCAAAGTAAACGATGCTCAGAGTTGGGTTCTCAGAGCCTGAAAATGGGTCTTCAGGTTTATCAAACAGCTCTGCCTGATTCTTGCTTAAGGCAGCACTTTGAGCTTTTTCTTTGGCTGCTTGCTCCTTTTTTTTCAGCTTATCAATCATCTCTATAAAAATTTCCGGCTTTTCCAGAAGAGCTTCATGAACCAAGGTCTTAACTTGTTGCTGTTGTTCAGAGTCCAATGGGGCAGCCTGGCTGCTCAAGGGGAGCATAAGGGCAGTGGTTGCAATAGCAATCAGTTTTTTCATAGGTACTTCCAACATTATGCTGTCATTAAGGTCAACTTTTCATGCGTTATTGCTTAATGGCAGCGGGTTAAGAATGCTAGGAACTTAATAATAGGTAAGAGTTTGGTAGGCTTCCGAAAAAAAATGCAAATTCAGCTAAAAAAACGGTCTTTAATAAGACCGCCTTTTAAGGAAGTGGCAAATTGCTGTTTAGGTTGACTGTGGGGGTAAGTATTGGAAAGCGGGATATAGCTTGGCTAAATCGTCGTAAACCCTCGCCTTTATGCCCCTTGGGTATTTATGCCCTTTGGGTGTTTATGCCCTCTGGGTGCAGTCGGGCGGGGGTATAAGTGAATTGATTTTCTAGAAGGTATACCCAACCGTACCGGTAATGGTGCCATTACGCAGAACATCGTCTGCATCGCCGCCCCAGGTGAGCTTGGCTGTTACGTCGTCGTAATTTGCCGTTAGTTCCATATTGATTTTCTTTTCGCCAGCTTCAAAGCGGCCGGTTCTGTGGGAGTTGCCGTCCACATCGTGGGTAAAGCGAACAGAGGATTTAAGGTTCAGATCACTCATTAATACATCATTCCATTTGGCACCAAGCATCAAGTTATAGCCCCAGCTAAAGCGGTCGAGACGGTCTTCAGCGTTTTCCTCGGGCTTTTCTCTGGACCAGCTCTCTGAGCCTACTGCAATGTAGCGATCGTAATTTTTCAGGCCAGACACCTGTTGAAAAGCAGCTTCACCCACCACGTACAGGAGGTCAGTCCCAAGCACTGCGCCAAAGGGCTGAACTACAGAGAGAGAGGCATCCCAGACTGGCTTACGAACGTAATTGGCATTCCACTGATCGGGAGCTCCCATTCGGTTGGGGTTCGCTAGCGATGAGTTGAACTTATTGGTTGGATTGCCGTCGATAATACTTTCTGTTCCCTTTGCGATCAGGTCTTTGGGGTGGTTAGTCCAAATTGGAGCATTTTCCTTATAAGTTAGCTCGCCCGCTATTTTGGTATAACCCCAGATGGTTGTATTAAAGCTTGCCCCCCAAAGTTTAATGTCTTCAGGATAAACAACCCTGGAGGCGGCACTGTTGTAGAGCATATGGAGGCCTGCTAAACCAATGTAGGCTCTATTTCTGGCATCGCTGCCCATTTGCGCGCTTACATCTGCCGTCATACCGGCTTGTGAGGCCTGATTTCGCGCAACCGCCTCGATGCCATCTAAATGACTTTTTAAAACACTATTATTAAGAGCAAGTGCGAGACCTTTAGCGCCTGCTTTAGAGCTTACGTAACCCTCAATAAAAGGCAGGCTCGAATGGTAATTGGCATAGTAAAAGGCAAACTCGGTGTCTGGCAGTGATTCAGGAGTTAATGTGAATCTAACTCCCCACTGACCATTTTTTCTGGCACTTTTTACCGCTGAAACATCGGTTACGACCACATAGTCAGCGTTTTTTTCCACCTCTAATGCTGTCAATAATGCATCTTGATCACCACCAAGCGCCTGCACTGTTTTGGCATCGAGTGTGAAGGTGCTTAACTGATAATGAGCCAGATCTGCACCGGGAACAAAAATATCTTTATTAGAGTCATAAGTGCCACGTCCTGACAAAATAGACTTTTCCCAGTCGTACTGCACAAAGCCAGACAACGCCATCTGCTCATTAAACTTAAAGTCCGCAGAAACCATTCCTTGGGCAAGGTGCAGATCCCCGTCAGAGCCGGGCAGTGTCGCTAGGGCAAGATCGTAGGCATTCAGATCTCTCAGACCGCCACCGTGAAAAAGTGTTTCTCCCCACTCATGGGTCTGCTTACCGGCTTTCAGGCTCAGTTTTTGTCCGCCATCAAATGCCCAGTCAGCAAAAACGTAAGCACTTTGGAGCTTGATGCCACGGCCCTGATTATCTTTTACTGCATCGCTCCAACCGTTAAATGTACCGGTTTCGTCGTCAAAACCTTTGGCTACATCGGCATCGTTATTGGCCTGCCAATGATTGGTGCCGTTCATCAATACGTGATCGTAATAGGCGGTCGTGCGGCCAAAAAAGCCAAAGCTATCTTTTTTAAGTTCCAGCTCTGAGGTGGCTTTTAGTGTTTTACTGACAAAGCCTCTTTTGAATGAACGTTCACCGTCGTTTTCCAGTTGTTCAGCGTCATCTGGCGTTACATAACCTTCAAGGTCATATTTTGCGCCTATGGAGAGGGTTGTGTTGAGCTTTCCCTGAACATCTCCGGCCTCAAATTCAAGAGCCTGGGCAGAAGCGTTAAACAGTGCTGATGCAGTTAACAAAAAGCCAGCGGCTGCCGGTGCGAGTTGAAGTCTATTGTGGAGGAATTGCATTAAGGAGTGTCCTAACCTTTATTATTAAAATTATTATTTTTGGGTTTTTTAGTTGTTTTGCGTGATGGCAAGACCATTTGTACTAAAGCGCATACCGGTATGCAAGAAAATTATCTATAATTTGGGGGCTATCTTTACATTGAGTACTTTTTTTGTCGTTTTTTTCTTTCTTGGTTTTACATAGAAAGCGTCGTTTAAAAAAATGTTCGAACATGGTATTTATTCCCGTAAACGTATAGCCAAAATAACCGCTCGTATAATTATAAAAAGGCATCGCTTATGCGCTTAATTCGTTTGCTTGGCATCACACTGTTGTTGTGCTTTTCATGGTCACCGTTGGCTTTTTCCTGGTCAAACCACACACTGATCACCCATCAACTGGTGGCAACAACGCCACAGATTCGTGATGGTGCGCCAGTAACGGTAGAGAGTCTGGAGAGCTTTTTGCTGGCCAACGAGGCGGCAATGGAGACCTTTTTAGCGCAACAGGAGCAGTGGATGCGCGATAACCTCAGGCACTACGACCCCCGCCCTGTAGCACTTGCTTTTAAGGCTACCGGTAAGCGGCAGGACATTCGCCAGCGTTTTGCTCAGGCGCTGCGAATAAACCCCAACTCCAAGTTAACGCTGTACCTGCAGTACTTACCCGGTGAGCAACACAATAGGCCAGTATTAAACATCAGTTCCGTAAGCACGTTGTCAGACCCCGACGGCTTACAACACGGACTGCTGGCAGCGTTGTCTGAAGGTGAACTGGTGGCGCCAAAGGATGTGGTTTCAACCGCCAGTGTTGAACCGGACTATGGGATGGATATTGGGCTGTTCACCGATAGCAACACGGACTACGGCAAACAATATGGTTTTGGCAAGCAACCATTTGGCAACCCGAATCTGGAGTACGGTACTCAAGCCCCTTTTCATATGGGATTTTATCATGAGTCTAAAATCATCTTTTCGTTGGCGAGGTTTTTAACGCAGACCTATCCGGAGTATCGCATTCAACAGTACAAGCAGCTGGCCGAATTTGCCTTTGCCCGTGGGCATGATTATTGGGGTTGGCGGTTCATGGGCTGGGGGTTGCATTACCTTGGTGATTTCTCCAACCCCTACCATGTGATGCCGGTGCCGGGAAATCACACCCTGAAAACCCTTGGGGTCGGGCTGATGAATAATTTGGGTTTTCCCAAGGCTCAGAATGACGCCATTCAACTGGCTTCTAATCGTCACAGCGTGCTGGAAGATTTTCAAAACGTAGTGATGACCAAAGCTTATGAAGATAAAAATCTGCAACATCCGGCCATTCAGGCTTTGACGCACCCGAAGCAGGTACGGGCTTTTGAGGATCATCATATTGTGACGATAATCTCCAAGCACGCTCATGATAGAGCCCACGATGTGCATGATATTTTGGAAAAAACCATGCCAGAGCAGTACGTGAATGATCCTGTGGTGGAATACTCAACGCTGAATGCTAAAGAATCACTGGAGGAAACGGTGGAACAAACATCCGGTACGGGTGGGTCTGCTAAATTAGTGAGCACGATTGCGGATCTGCTGGGTGGTTTTTCTGTAAGTGGCGCTTCTTATGTTGCAGACATTTTAAAATCTGCTGAATTGTCAAAAAGTGATCAAAAAATAACCAAGTAGCGGCGATGGCTGTTAACGCTGGATCACAGCAAGTTATCCACAGGTCATTCAACGGTTTGACCAAGAAAACTGTTGATGATTAAGGGCTGCGCTTTTCAGACGATTTTCTAATAAAAAACCCGGCATTGCCGGGTTTTTTGAGTTTTGAAGGTAGTGATTTAGTGTCGTGTTTCACTGGCGGGCAGAATATTGGGGTGATCCAACCAATCCTCAGGGTGATCATCAATGGAGTCAATTGCTTCTGCTTCGTCGAGCTCTCCACGGGTTGCGAGTACAGCAAGCTCTTTGGCAAATTTCTGTAACAGGTGAATGACGTCGTCACGATTACCGTCCAGGCTTTCATCGATTTCAATGCTGAACAAAGGTGAACCTTCTTCCGTGAACTCTTCTTCTTCCTTGCGCATCAGTATCATGTGCAGCCCGGTAGAGTCATCGTCACTGACCTCGGCTAACTTGAACGTGATGGATTGGGCTTCCCGCAGGATAGACAACAGTTTCAATGCCTCAGCGGCACTGAGATCACCGGCATCCACACGGGCTTCTACATATTCTCTGGCCGACAGGCCAGAGGCGATGTAGTTATCCACCAGATCTTGTATGTTCTTGTATTTGTTTTGGCTCATAGACCCTCCTGACAGCTGTTAAAGCTGATGCCTGGCAATGAATTTTGTCAGGCGTCAAGGCCAGATTCATCAGAGCTAACTCTGATTCCAGTTTTCAGTGTACCTGATTAACAGTGAATGTATATAGGTTGATCCTGATGGAGTATCAGCAATAATCGCATAGTCTTACAAGAGATAAACCTGTGTATTTTAATAGCTTTATGTTGTATTTTCGACACAGGAATACCTACGGAGGCTAATGCGCCTGTTGCAACCCTATGAATTTGTACAGACTGAACCTGAATCTTCTGCCGGGTCTGAAGGCGCTGCTGGATACGCAAAGTGTATCCCTGGCTGCGAAGCAGATGCACGTTACCCAGTCAGCCATGAGTCGTACATTGGCGCAACTACGTGAGCAGCTCCACGATCCAATTCTTGTCAGGCAGGGGAATCGGGTCTTTCTTTCCCAAAAAGCTCTGAGGCTAAAAGACGACGTTAATCGTGTTGTTGCACAGGCCAGCACCATTTTTGAAAATGAGCAGTTTGATCCTTTCGTCACAAAAAAAGATTTCACCATTGCTGGCAACTATATTTTGCTGGAAAAAGTACTCCCAGATGTATTGCGTCAGTTTTGGCAGCAAGCGCCACACTTTAACTTTGAGCTATTGCAATTTACCCCGCAGTTGGACAAAAAGTTGGCGGCGGGTCAGGTGGATTTGGTGTTGGGCTATGTGGATAAACCGCCAGCAGGTTTTAGTTACGAGCCATTATTAGACGACGCTGTTTGTGCGCTGGTTAGTGAGGATCACCCACTGGCAGAGAGTACAATTACCACTGCTGATCTTGAGCAATATTCTGTTATTCGTCACTCATCGTGGTTGGGAAGCCCGAATTTTATGCGTGATTACTTGCAAGGGTTGAGTGAAAATATTCGTGTAGTGGCCAAAACGCCGAACCTACCTATTGGGCTACAGCTGTTGAAAGACACCCAGCATATTCTGATTTCTACCGAAAATGCGGCTAAAGCAAATACCTATGTGCAAGACATGAAGGTGAAAGCACTACCCGGCAACCCCCCAACAATGGAATATTACGTCGTCTGGCCTGAATACTGGGAGCACAACCGGGCACACCGTTGGTTTCGGGAGTTTATCATCAACCGGCTGCGCCTTAGGCTAAAAGAGTTAGAACGCGAATACATTATCAAGAGCGAGGGTTCATCTTCATTAGCCGGGCGCACCGTAGCTTCTGTGGTGAAAGAATACTGCGAATAAATTATGCGTCTGCGGCGGAGCAGTTTTCTGCTTCATTAACATACGTCAGTGTAATTACGTCCTGCAGTTTCTCGACTTGGCTAACCAGCAGGTGTACTGGCCGTTTGCTGCTGAGCGTCAGATTCAATTCAAACTGCTCGCAGGATGATGCCAAACTCATGGAATCCAGCGTAAACCCCCGATGGCGGACTACTCGCAGTATGCGCTCAATAACGTCCTGCTGTTTATGGCATTGCAGAGTCAAGTAAATGCTCATGAGCTTTCCTCCTCCATCATTTCGTGGTTTGCAGCACCGGGTGGCACCAGAGGCCAGACGTTTTCCAGAGCGTTAATGCGAACATGGAGCAGCCAGGCGCCTTCTGCGCTGAGCATTTCACTGAGTGCCATAGAGACCTGATCGCGGCGGGTAATGGTTCTGCCTTTGATGCCAAAGGCTTTGGCCAGAGTAACAAAGTCCGGGTTGTCGGATAGGTCGGTTTCGCTGTAGCGCCCTTCAAAAAATAGCTCTTGCCATTGACGAACCATTCCCAACTTTTGATTGTCCAGTAGTACTATTTTAACTGGTATTTGTCGTCTTTTTATGGTGTTGAGCTCTTGTACATTCATCATGAAGGAGCCATCACCGGAGACTAAAACAACAGTGTCGTTTGGTCGCGCTACCGCTGCCCCAATGGCGGCCGGTAGGCCAAAACCCATGGTTCCAAGGCCACCACTGGTCAGATGATTGCTCGTATGATGAAAGGCCATGTGCTGGGCAACCCACATCTGATGCTGACCTACATCACAGCTGACCACACTATTACATGGCAGTTGCTCGGATAATTGCTTTAACAGTTGTGGTGCGTAAATGCCATTACCGGGTCTGCTGTAATTGTGCAGGTGTTCGGTTTTGCTCTGTTGGCAGTGGTTTATCCACTCGTCAATATGTAAAGGCGTGGCCAGCTTTTCCAACACCCACGACATCGGCTGATGCAAAGTTGCATCGGCCTGTTTACGTTTGTTGAATTCTGCCCGGTCGGTATCGATGTGGATAACTTTTGCTCTGGCAGCAAAGTTCTCCAGTTTACCTGTTACCCGATCATCAAAACGGGCACCTATAGCAATTAATAGATCACAAGATTGCACGGCAAGATTCGCCGCTCGCCCCCCATGCATCCCCAGCATACCCAGATAGGAAGGGTCGTCAGGATTGACTGCTCCCAACCCTTTCAGAGTACAGACGCTGGGAATACTGCTGGTTTGCAGGAAGTGACGCAGCTCATCGGTGGCATCTGCCATGTTTACCCCGCCGCCAACATAAGCCAATGGGCGCGAAGCGGTTGTTAGCAGTGCTTGCGCTTGAAGTAAGGCATCCTCGTCTGCCTGTTTGGGTAGGAAGGGCTCGCAAACCGGTTGCAGTGGTGGCTTCCACTCGGTCATGGCCAGCTGAACGTCTTTTGGAATATCAATCAGCACCGGACCTGGCCGACCAGAGCACGCCAATACAAAAGCGTCGTGCAGAGTCTGACAGAGCCTGCCGGGGTCGCTCACCAAAAAGCTGTGTTTGGTGCAGGCCATGGACATGCCAATAACATCAATTTCCTGAAAGGCGTCAGTGCCAATGGCGCTGGTGGCGACCTGCCCGGTAATGGCGACAATGGGGACGGAATCGAGCATGGCGTCGGCCAGCGCAGTCATCAAATTGGTAGCTCCGGGGCCAGAAGTGGCGATGCAAACACCGGGGCGGCGGCTTGACCTCGCGTAGCCGATGGCGCAGAAACCGGCGCCTTGCTCATGGCGACACAAAAGATGCTCAATGGGCGATTCGTAGAGGGCGTCATAAAGCGGCATGATTGCGCCACCGGGGTAGCCAAAAACCGTATCTACGCCGTGGTGCAATAACGTTTGTACAACTGCTTCAACACCTCTCATATCGACCTCCCCGTGCTGGTGGGCATTGGTTAATGAGAAAAACAGATGGAATGTTTAGGGTAATCATGGCGTTGCTCCGTATAAATTAAGACCATAAAAAAACCCCCGGACCGTTTGGTGCGGGGGTTTTAAGGAATGGTGTTTTTTTAGCCCATAACCCCCGCCGCGGAGATAATAATCACCACGATTAGCAGGTTTATAAGGTTACGGACTGAGTTCATTGCATTTCCAAAAAAAGTAGTTGAGTAGACGTTATAGCACAGCCCTTTCAGGCGTGCCAATAATCGTCAGGCCAACAGGTCGTTTGTGAGTACGCTTTGGCCAGCGCAACCACACCCCTTCAGGCGTGATGGGGGGCAAAGTAAAACCAGAGATAGCGTGCAGCAACGTAAAAAACAATGACCGTCGCTACCAACAGTTCAAAACCGGCCAGCGGACTAATAACGTCATAAACTTTTTGATAGCCCTGCTGGTGCAGAATATCCCCCAGTTTGAACAGCGCGGTGGCACCAATCACCATAGGAAAGGTGAACGCTGCATATCCCGGAGTAAACGGCAGCCGGAGCAGGCGAATAAATGCGACATAGACAAAGCTGGTCATAAAAACAGCCAATGGCAGTAAGACGGCCACCAATAAGTAGTTTGGCTCTTGGGTAATCGACAGATAACCAGCTAACGACAGACTCGCAGGTGCAGCCATAATGGCAAAGGTGGGCAGCGCTGCATTAGCAATGGCTCCCTTGAAAATCAGCCGGTACAACATCACCGGCAACTTAATGAAGTAACAGCACAAACCAAAAAGAAACAGGACATACACCAGTTTTTCATGCCCCATCCCGGCACTGGTGACTGCCGCCACAATAATGCCTACCGGCGGTACAAACCAGCTGGGAACCATATGGGGCCACTGGAAGTCTTTGATTCGGTATACGGCAAAACCCGCAAATAACACAAGATGCATAAAAACCGCAAAGAGCCACAACGTTTTTGCAAACGTTGGCATAACCATCAGTAGTGATTGTGCAATCACCATGGTCGCCATAGCACACGTCGGCATGACGCTACTGACGACCGGATGCGTCAAGTCCTCACGAATGAGGAAAGGGTTAAGGACAAACTTCAGAGCAATGGCCAACACCAGCGCCATTGCGACCAAAGCAGAGAGCAGCTTTAATGAGCCGGCGTATTGTGGAAGGACAAAAGCCCAAAGACTGCCCAAGCTGGCAATACCAAGAGCCAAGCCTCCAAGAGGTGTAGGAACCTTTCTGAGACGCACGACAAAACCGGAAGGATTCATAGGCAAGCCCTTTTTCGATGTCAATAATTACAGCTACTTGCACTAATATCCAAAATAGTTAGTGCAGCCCAATAAGCCAACAAAAGATAAGAAAAATAAACAGCAGCGAATCACATGACGATGTGCATTTTACACATCAGGTACTAAGAAAAGTGTAACGGATTGCTTGCGGGAGGCGGCTTGAGCGCTGCGGGGCAAATGGTCAGCAACAAGGGTTTCATATGATCAGCCACCTAATACGCAATATTCGCAGTAAATTTGCAAATTTATCCCAGAGATTGTAAGACCTCCGGTTTTGATGTCAGAACAGCCGTTTATAACGCCTCAACCGTGGTTTGATGGCTGCCTCTGACAGTTGGCTTCGGTATGTTTGGTATACGAGAATTAACGGAAACTGAATGGTTATGAGCGCTTAGCACGCTGGTGGGTGATGCTGAAAAAAGACCACACGGAAAACCGTTACTCGATAAATAAACGATGATGGTCAGTTATTGGTCTAAAATAGTAATCACATTGAATAGGTAGCAACACAGGAAATGAGTAATGGCTGAAGAGATTCTCAATACCTGCAAAGCAGGGATTGCTGCATGGCAAGAAGCATTTAACCAACACAATGCAGCCGGATGTGCACAGCAGTATGCAGAAAACGCAACAATGACCGCCAAGCCGTTTGGCACTTTTAAGGGTCGTGAGGAGATACAGGCATTCTGGCAAAAAATTATTGATGACGGTTTCGCCAACGTGGATTACACCAACGTAAAGTGGCATGCCGAAGGCGACGGTTATATCCTGACAGCCGATTGGACCATGAACAAAGCGCATGGCGTCGTGCACAGAGAACTTTGGAAACTGCAAGCCGATGGCAAAGCGCGGCTTGAAGAAGACGAGTTTGAGGTACTTGGTGAGCGATAGTTCCCTGACGCTATATTTATTAAAGCTTTTTAACGACGATAGTAGTTTTTAATTTTAAGTTAGCGGGCAATATCAATAACTGACTTTCACTGATAACGATGGGCTATAGCCTGAATTTCTTTAACAATCGCTTTGAGCCCGTTACCCCGGGAAGGGCTTAGGTGGTTAAACAGATCCAGCTCGCGAAACCATTGCTCAATATTCTCGCCCTGAATTTCTTTTGGGGTTTTCCCACTGAAAACAGCCAGAACTATGGCAATCAGACCGCGTATGACCCTGGCATCGGAATCTGCAATAAAAAACAACCGCATGGTGTTATCGTCATAATGGTAATGCAGCCAGACACTGCTTTCACAGCCGTGTAGGCGCGCATTGTCGTCCTTCAATTCGAGCACTGGCAGCTCTTTTCCCAATAGCATGATTTGACGATATCGCTCCTGCCAGCCGGGCTGCCCATTCAGGCGAGATGAGACCGTGGCAAGGCTGGGTGTTGACTGGCGGAACATCGCGGGTAAATCGGCACGGGTAGAGTTTGGGTTTACTGGCTTTTTAGCAGCATCGTCAGCAAAATCACCTTTATAGATAGGCGAGTGGTGCAACTTTTCCATGGCCTCAAGAAAAGTTGTAACCTCTGCCTGTGCATTGTAAAGGGCGAAAGAGGCGCGCACCGTGCCGCTAAGACCGAGCCCTTCCATCAACGGCATGGCGCAGTGGTGACCAATCCGCACCGCGATGCCTTGTTGGTCTAGCATTAGCCCGAGATCCTGATTGTGGATAACAGTAGAAACAAAGGATACGACGGGTGCCTTTCTCTGCGCCTGACCAATAAGACGAACGCCTTTTATCTGCTTTAAACCCTGCTCTGTCTGTTGTCGCAGCTCATTTTCATGGGCTTGTAACGTTGTAGGGTCGATAGCAGACAGAAATTCTAACGCCTTACTTAAGCCGATGGCTCCGGCTATGTTGGGGGTTCCTGCCTCAAACTTGAATGGCAGGCTGTTAAATCGGGTACCGGAAAAACTCACTCGTTCAACCATCTCACCACCAGCTTGCCATGGGGGCATGGACTCTAGCAGCGCTTTGCGCCCATAAAGAATACCAATACCGGTGGGACCGTAGACCTTATGCCCGGAGAACACATAAAAGTCGGCGTCTAACGCCTGAACATCTACCGGCTCATGGGCTACGGCTTGCGAGCCATCGACCAACACCAGTGCACCTGCCTCGTGGGCCAGTTCGATCACGGTTTTAACTGGTAATATTGTGCCGATTGCGTTGGACGCATGGGCGATGGCCACCAGTTTGGTTTTTTTGCTGAGTAGCGTTTTGAAATGTTGCAGGTTGAGGTTGCCCTCGCTATCCAGCTCCGCCACTTTGATGGTGGCGCCAACGGTTTGAGCCACCAGTTGCCAGGGGACAATGTTAGCGTGGTGCTCAAGGCGGCTCAGAATAATCTCATCCCCCGCATTGAGCACACTGCGCCCCCAGCTATTGGCAACGAGATTAATGGCCTCGGTGGCACCACGGGTCCAGATAATTTCTTGGTCAAAGCGAGCATTAATAAAGCGGCGGACCGTCTCCCGGGCCGCTTCAAAGGCGTGCGTAGTGCAGGCGCTAAGATAGTGTGCCGCCCGATGCACATTGGCATTTTGCGCCCGGTAATAATGATCTACCGCTTTAATCACGGACAAGGGCTTTTGCGTGGTGGCAGCGTTGTCGAGATAGACCAGAGGCTGGCCATGGGCAGTGCTCGCCAGCAGGGGGAACTGCTGGCGAATGCGGTTAATATCCATTGCGTTGGTAGAAATATCAGCCTGACCTTTCATGATCTCACCCCTGTAATTCAGGAGACCATTGTAGGGAGCTGAAAGCTGGGCGCAAGATCAGTTTCTGACTATTGAGTTAACAGCGCTGCCATGGATGAGATGCCTCGCAAGACGACTTTTTGCGAGTGGGTATTAACGGTTTATCTGCGCCAGTGGCCAGTGCAGCAGAAAAGCGTTCTTCATATTGATTTCTTTTGTGGGTTCTCGGATACAATAGATTATTCGATTTCCCAAGGAGAACTCTCACTATGCCCTCTTTCGATATTGTGTCTGAAGTTGATATGCATGAACTGGCTAACTCGGTGGATCAGGCGAACCGTGAACTGACCACCCGATACGATTTCCGAGGCGTTGATGCCAATTTTGAAAAAAGCGGTGATAAGCAGGTCATCCTCACCGCCGACGCCGAT
Organism: Endozoicomonas sp.; assembly: GCA_965198415.1. Lineage (GTDB taxonomy): Bacteria > Pseudomonadota > Gammaproteobacteria > Pseudomonadales > Endozoicomonadaceae > Endozoicomonas. Next base: position 1,052,432 of record CBDAPN010000032.1, on the reverse strand, counting down.
TTTCAGTTGACCCAAATGGTTGAGATGTTAAAAACCAAGATGGTCAAGCGCAAAATAGATGTGAAGTGTCTCGAGGTAAAAGATCACTACGGGTCCGGCAAACAAGTTAAACAGGAAGTAGTCGTACGTCAGGGGCTGGATAAAGAGCTCGCAAAAAAAATCGTGAAGATGATTAAAGACGCCAAACTCAAAGTTCAGGCGGCCATTCAGGGCGATCAGGTGCGGGTTACCGGTAAGAAACGAGACGATTTACAGACCGCCATCGCTCTGCTCAGAGAAGCCGATCTGGATATGCCGTTGCAGTACAGTAATTTCAGGGACTAATCTTTGCCCGCTAAGCGCGTTCAAAACCAAAACACGCTAAAGAATATGGGCAGGCACATCCTGCTCACAGCCTGCCAGCTCAGGCTGTGGAAACGAGACGAACCGCCACAAGCGCTCATTTGTGGCGTTTTTTTTTGCTGAATTTATGGCTGGAGCAAATGGAATGGGTACCGATTCACCAACGAGCTGGACAGATGCCTGCAACAGTTTTTTTAACCGCCGGGTCATCGCCTTGCTCTTCCTCGGATTTTCCGCCGGGCTGCCCATTCTGCTCATCTTTAGCAGCCTGTCGCTGTGGCTTCGTGAAGCCGGTGTTGAGCGCAGTGCCGTAACTTTTTTCAGTTGGGCTGCACTTGGCTACTCCTTCAAGTTTGTCTGGGCGCCGTTGGTTGACCGCATTCCATTGCCGTTGCTGCGAGTACTTGGCCGTCGTCGTTCATGGTTGCTGTTATCACAGCTGGCCATTGTTGGTGCGTTGTTGTTTATGGCAGCGAATGACCCTCAGGATGGTTTGTTCTGGGTTGCCGTAGGAGCGGTATTGCTGGGTTTTTCCTCCGCCACTCAGGATATTGTGATTGACGCTTATCGTATCGAAGCTGCGGATGACGACTTACAGGCGATGATGTCCTCCGCTTACATTGCCGGTTATCGCATTGGCATGTTGGTTGCCGGGGCCGGTACCCTCGCTTTGGCAAGTTTGTTCTCTATTGGTGAAGATGGTCAGTACGACTATCAAGCTTGGGCCTTGGCTTATCGCGCCATGGCTGGCTTTATGTTGATTGGCATTACCACCACACTGCTGGTTGCTGAACCAGACACCTCTCGCAGCAACGAATCGCACCACAGCACCACGGACTACCTGCGTTTTTTACTGCTGTTTATCCTTGCTGCCGCTGCCTTTGCCATCACATTTACTCAGTTAGCCACTGTGATTGATGCCTTACAAGATTTACTGGTTACGGTGGGGCTCTCTAGCCCACTGGGCAGTTTTTTGGCCGGTACTTTGCGCTTTACTGGCAGTGTGCTGGCGGCGATGCTTTGTGCATGGCTATTAGTAAAAGCACGCCTGACGCCAGAGCGAATGTTGCAGGAAACTTACATTGCCCCGTTTGCTGATTTTTTTCATCGTTACGGCAAAGCGGCTGCTTATATTTTGCTATTGGTGGGCACCTATCGTATAGCCGACGTGGTTATGGGAACCATCTCCAATGTCTTTTATAATGATATGGGTTACACCAAAGAGCAGATTGCTACCATTACCAAAACCTTTGGCTTGGTGATGACCATTACCGGCGGATTTCTTGGTGGCATTCTGACGCTGCGTTTTGGCGTGGTGCGAATTCTCTGGCTTGGCGCCTTGCTGGCTGCAACCTCTAATGTGCTTTTTGCTCTGCTGGCTAATCTTGAACCTTCTGCTGTTTATCTGAGCATGGTTATTGCGGCGGATAATCTTAGTGGCGGGCTGGCATCGGCGGCGTTCATTGCTTTTTTGTCCAGTCTGACTAACCGTAACTTTACGGCCATGCAATATGCGATTTTCAGCTCTTTGATGACGCTGCTGCCCAAGTTGCTGGCGGGGTATTCCGGTACTTTTGTGGATGCCTTGGGCTATCCGGCGTTTTTCATTGGTTCAGCACTGCTGGGATTGCCTGTTATTTGGCTAGTGACGCATGTTCGACGGCTGCTTAATAATTAATGCAACAGCTGTCAGTTAGCGCGTGAAGGCCTGTCCTGAGCCATCAGTTCGGTAATCAGCTGCTGCCGCCAGTATGCCCGAGGGCCGTTGTCCGGCAGTTTATTTAGCGTATCGTTACAGATATGGACCATTGCCTTGAGAATGCTCTCCCGGGAGTAATCAAGGTTTTCAAGCTGGCGGATAATTTCTACCGCCAGAGCAATATCTTCCGGTGCGTCATCCATGGCGTTACTCTCCATTCCATTGATAATTTTTCAGGTCGATTTTATTGCCAACCATTACAATACCTTCTTGCTTGAGGCGGAGTTTTTGTGTGTTGTAGCGACTCGAACCCTCAGGAAAAGAGATTTCACCCCGGCCATTGATTACCCGATACCACGGCAGATCGGTACCGGCAGGCAGCTCCTTGAGAATATTACCAACAACCCGGGCATAACCGGGCGCACCTGCCATATCCGCCAGTTGCCCATAAGTGACGACGGAGCCAGCTGGAATCCGGCTGAGTAAGTACCAGATTTCTGGTGGGGTAAAGGGGGCGCTCAACGTGGGCTCTCCATATTTTAAACAAATCTTTTTATCGCATGTTTTGCAAAACACCCCGTTCAGGATATGGGAAAAAGAACCATAGGGAAAGCTGAAGGTCTTAACAAGAATGCATTGATTTACCGGTAATTATTGTGGATTCTGGCGTTTTTTGGTGAGGAATGCTCCTTCTATGTTGCGAAGATTTTTTAAGTACACGGGAGTACTGTGTTTGCTACCCAACGCCGTTTTGTGTGCTGATACGCTCTGGATGAACAATGGCGATGTACTGACCGGGGATATTGTTGCTCTTAAAGATGGCGTATTGAGTCTTAAAACCCCGTATGCCGGCATTATTAAACTGGATTGGCGTTTTGTGAAAACGCTGGATTCCAGCAAGCAATTTTGGATCAGTCTGACGGGTGAAAAAGAGGTCAGACTTCGGCGCATTCAAAGCCAAAGCGACGGTTTAACATTGCTGGACAACGACAACCAAGAAAGTTTCTTTACCACCATCGGGTCTGTGGCCACTATTCATATCAAACCCCCCGTTCGCACCGATACTTGGAAGCTCAGCGGTAACCTTGCCACCACTTTAGACAGCAAAACCGGAAATAACGATGAGTTTATGATTGGGCTGCAAGGTAAATTGAAGGTTGATCAACATTTAAACAAAAATGCAATCTATTGGGACGTCGAAATTGAAAACGACGACGGAGTTAAAAGCTCTGAGTGGGTCATCGGTTATTCTTATAGTCGTTATTTTGATGAACATTGGTTTGTGCAAAGCACGGCAGAAAAGGAATACGACTCTGAAGAAGACTTAACCACCCGCACATCCCTTGGTGGTACCCTTGGTTACCGGTTCTGGGAGACCCCGGGGGAGGCATTTAAGGTCAGTGGTGGTATCAGCCAACTGTGGGAAAAATATGAGTCCCATGACTCGAAGCAGGATTATGCTCTGACTTGGGCCTTCAATTACCGCACCCGACTTAATCAGCGACTTGAGTACTTTGCCAATAACAAAACACTCTTTCGCATGGATAAATTCATGGCACAGGTAAATCTCAATCAGGGCATTAAAGTTGGACTAGCGAAGCAGGTCACATGGAACCTTACGCACATAATGGACTACGAAAGCGACCCGGCAGACAACAAACAAAATACCGACAGTCAGGTAAAAATGGGCATTGGCTACCAGTGGTAAGGGCCCGGACGCTTTAGGTTGGTGCATACCGGTAATCGTCCTCTAACGGGCATGAGCTGTCGGCTTTTCATTAGACATCGCTGAAATGGAAACTGTCTGGCGGTGGAGAAAAGTGACTTTTTGGTGGATTTTGGCGGGACGGTTGCGGTGCTTTTTTGAGTTCCACGTTGGGACTGTAAGGCGCGCATGGTACTTTCCAGCCAGCTTGCAGCCCGATAGAGCAGTGAATGACGGGACAAGTCGTTTGATTGACGCTGTTCAAGGGAAAAAATCAGGGTTTTTCTGACTTTCATTGTAAATTCAATACTTTTTAGCAGTGACTCTTTTTGTAGCGGCAACGACCATCATTGGTTAACTTTTTTCCCGCTTCTTGCGCCACCGTCTGCGCATGGTTTGGTAATTTAGAAGATCAAAGCAGTACCAGCCAAGCTCTTCGTCCGGCTCCCCACCCATCAAATGGCTGTAGAACCGTAACAGCTTGGCGGTGCTCAGCCCTTTGTCGCTGAATGTCGATAACGCCTCCGGGTTGCCTCTTAAAAAGCGAATTTCTGGAATGTCATAGGCCAGCCTTTCGGCAAACCAGAGAAAAGGTGCAAACCCGTTTTTCAGTCCACTAGCCGCTGCAGTGATGCGCTGGTAAATCACGATAATAAGTTTGTCGTCGTCTACCCGGTAGACGATTTCAAAGCCGTTAAGTTCAAACCGGGCACCGAGAAGCAAAGAAGTGTTACCCATATAGTAGGCAGATACCTCAAAACCTCTGTCTCTCAGGAATACCGTGACCGGGTCGTTCACCGGGTAGTCTTTTACCTGCCTTGCGGTATAACTCACAGGTTGGCGGTGGCTGTTTTTGCGGTTATTGATGGCATTTGAGCGTAGGCTTTTTTATCCCGTTGTGAGGTCGGGCATGGCTGGCTGCCATGGGAGCAAAATACACAACAGTCGCCTTGTTGTGGGGTGATTAGCTTTTGGCAGTTTCTGCATTCATAAAGGTAGATGCAAGCATCCTGGGGCATGGTCTCAATGGCGTGGTGCATGCAGTCGGGACAGGTAATGATAGAATTTTTGGATGCGCCCTGTGTTTTCTTGAACATTTTCTAACTCCTGACACATTGTGTGCCGTTTATTTTTTTCTTTCGGTTATTTAGAACAGAGTTATCGACCTCTCTGATGTTTTATTGACGGCTTTTTAAAGCTTGTAAAGCTTTCTATTTATCAAGCATTAATCAGGCCACCTTTAAATTCTAAGAAAAAACTATGACAGTTTACTGACAAAAAAGCCGGACACTTAATCCGGCTCTTTTAAACGGCGATAGAAGTTTTTTTTCGTTAATTGTTGCCGGCTTTGAGCCAGTTGAAGATTAGTCGTGCTCTGCCTGAATTGCAGTCAGGGCAATGGTGTAAACAATGTCATCCACCAAAGCACCGCGAGAAAGGTCGTTAACCGGCTGATTCAGGCCTTGCAGCATTGGGCCTACGCTGATTACGTCGGCGCTGCGCTGCACCGCTTTGTAGGTGGTGTTGCCCGTATTGAGGTCTGGAAAAATAAACACCGTCGCACGTCCGGCCACCGTACTACCCGGTGCCTTACTCAAGGCGACAGACTCTACCGATGCGGCGTCGTATTGTAGCGGGCCGTCGATTACCAGATCGGGGCGACGGGTTTTAACGATCTCGGTCGCTTCACGAACTTTATCCACATCAGCACCAATACCAGACGTGCCGGTACTGTAGCTGATCATGGCAACGCGTGGCTCAATCCCAAATGCTTTGGCGGAGTCAGCGCTTTGAATGGCGATGTTAGCCAGCTGTTCGGCGTTGGGGGTAGGGTTTACGGCGCAGTCGCCATACACCAGCACCTGATCCGGCAGCAGCATAAAGAACACAGACGACACCAGACCGCCAGCACCAGGTTTTGTTTTCACTAACTGAAACGCCGGACGAATCGTGTTAGCGGTGGTGTGAACCGCACCGGATACCAGGCCATCAACTTCTTTGAGTGCCAGCATCATGGTGCCCAGAACCACGGTATCTTCAAGCTGCGCTTCTGCCATTGGCGCAGTCAGACCCTTGTTTTTACGCAGCTGAACCATGGGCTCAACATAGCGAGTGCGGATGCTTTCTGGTTCCATAATGACCAGACCGTCTGGCAGTTTAATGCCGTTGTCTTTTGCTACTTGCTCAATCACACTGCGCTGCCCCAGCAAAATACATTGGGCGATGCCGCGCTCCTGACAGATGATCGCTGCCTTAATCGTACGGGGTTCGTCGCCTTCAGGTAGCACGATGCGTTTGTTGGCGCCTTGTGCGCGCTGTACCAGCTGATAACGAAAGGCTGGCGGCGACATTCGGCGCTCCACCAGCGATGAGCACTGCTGTTTCAGCCACTCAGTGTTGAGGTTGGCGGCAATGGTGTCCATTACCAGCTCCACACGGTTGGTGTCGTCAATTGGCAGCTCGTTATGGCGACGGTCCAGAACGGTTGCAGTCGTGTACGAATCTTCTTTGGTCAGCATAACCGGCAGCCCCGTGCCAATGGCTTTGCTGCAAAGCTCCATGACGGGCTTTGAGGGTTGTATCCCGCTGGTGAGCAGCAGCCCTGCCAGTGGCACACCATTCAATGCCGCCATGCAGGTGGCCAGAATAATGTCATCACGATCCCCGGGAGTAATGACCAGATTACCGGGCTTCAGATGATGGATCATATTGGTTGGGGTTCTGGCGCTTAGGGTGAAAGATGTCACCCGGCGTTTTTCCAGTTCGCCTTTTGAGAGCACTTCGGCTTGCAGGTATTGGGCAATTTCCAGAGTTCTTGGTGATGCCAGAGTGGTATCAAAAGGAATGTAGCCAAGGGGTACAAATGGCTTGCGGGAAAACTCAGGCAGGCTTTGGAAGTGCCCCTCTTTGTTGAATTTTGCGGCCACGTCGGGGGGGAGTTTGTTTAGGGCATAACCGACAATGTTCGGGTTTTTGATACCGCCAAAACTGTCGGCAGTAATTTCCAGTTTTCCGGCCAACTCTTCTAATGAGTCCTTGCCAGGCTCAGTAACCAGAATGATGTTAGCGTTAAGCGATTTGGCGATAGTGCTGTTGAGGCGGTTGGCGTAGGGCATTTCCCGGGTGGGTACCAAGCCTTCAACCACCACAACATCGCCGTCCTGCGAAGCCTGTTGAAACAGTGCCACGATATCTTCCATCAGCACATCGCCTTTGTTGTCCCCGAGCAGGTCTTCGGCACGGTTGGAGGTAATCGGCGTGGGTGGCTCGTGACCCATGATGCGCTGCACTAGCTTGGTTGAGCGTTCAGGCCCGGGGTCGTTCACGTGCATCTGGGCGATGGGCTTGAAGAATTTAACCCGCAAGCCCAGGTTGTCCAGTGCACGCACCAGACCTAATGTGACGGAAGTAAGGCCAACTCCGTATCGAGTTGGTGCCAAAAAGAAAGTACGCATATTTAGCCCTGCTCATAAAATAACAGGAGCGCTTAAACCTCCTGTTATTGGCAATTCAACTTGGTTTAGGGGAAGCCCTTTAATAACTTCACTGACCGATTACCTTGGGTGCAATCGAAAAGTGGCGCCAGCGAGCCCGAACGCAGCCCGGTTTTGGGGCAGTTGATTCGACTCAGTTCCTCAATGGCCAATCAATGCATCGGTATCGCAAGCAATCATCAGCTCTTCATTAGTGGGCACGACCATGGCGACTGTTGAGTCTGGTGCGGTAATGACCCCGCTTTTGCCGCGGAAAGTTTCAGCGTTGGCTTTTTCGTCAATGTTAAAGCCAAAAATCGACAGACGCTCCAGCACACTCTTACGAATAACGCTGGAGTTTTCACCAATACCACCGGTGAATACCAACGCATCAATGCGGCCAAGCTCTGCGGCATAGCCTGCCAGTTTTTTAGCCAGAACATTGCAGAAGATATCCAGCGTCAGCTGCGCTCGCTCGTTGCCACTGGCGGCGGCATTTTCAATCACCCGGCAATCGTTATCCAGCTCAGACAGTCCAAGAAGGCCGGACTCCTTGTTGAGAATGTCGGTAATTTTTTCGAGGCTGTAGCCGTACTGTTTGTGCAAAAAGCTGAATACGTTCGGGTCGATGTCACCAGAGCGGGTACCCATAACCAGCCCCTCCAGAGGTGTTAGCCCCATAGAGGTATCAATGGACTGACCATTTTTAACGGCGCAGGCACTGGCACCGTTCCCCAGATGAGCCACCAGCAGGGCGCTGTTGTTGTAGTCCAGTTGTAGCATGTGCGCTGCGGTTTTGCTGACATAGCGGTAGCTGGTTCCATGCATGCCATAACGGCGCAGGCCTTTCTCTTTGTAGAATTTGTAGGGAACAGCGTAGAGGTAGTTTTCCGCAGGCATACTTTGGTGAAACGCTGTGTCAAAGACAGCGGACTGCGCCAATCCCGGGAAGTGCTTCAGGCTGGCACGTATACCGAGCAGGTGGGCAGGATTGTGCAGAGGGGCAAGATTGCTGCACTGCTCAATACCGTTGATGACCTCATCGTTGATGAGAGTCGATTGTGAGAACTTCTCACCACCGTGAACCACGCGGTGACCGATGGCTTCAATGCGATCCATCAGGTTGTTGTCCCGCAAGATTCCCACCAGTGCTTCAATTGCACCTTCATGTCCTGCACTACCGAGATTCAGGGTCTGTTTCTCACCGCTCACTTTCCAGGTGATAAAAGCTTCGTTGCCTACAAGGCGCTCTGCGATGCCGCTGATGCTCTCCTCTTCGGTTTTAGGGTTAATTACAGCAAACTTCAACGAAGAACTGCCACAATTGATAACCAGAACGCTGTCTTTCATAGTGATTTTTTCCAATGAAAATGTACTTGGAGGCTCTCGACAATAGCCGCTCTATTGCGACGGTAGCTATTTTCGGACACGCTCCCAGTGAAAAGATTTACCAGTTAAATGGTTGTTTAGTTTCCAAAACTGCGGTTTGACGCAACAACCATAGAAAGTGGCCACGACGTGAAAAGTAGGGAGGCGATATAAGAGACATTATAACCACTGACCTGCGTCAATGGACTGCGTATTGATGCGTATAAGGCTCATTTTTGCCAATGCATCGACCCTTTCGTCAAAACACTGTTTCTTAAACCGCTACCAAAATCTTTTCAATGGAATATCCATCTGGGCTAAGGCTGTTGGCAATTGGGCGGCCAACTGCAGCAGCGCTTCCTGATGCAACCAACCGTAAGTACCAGCAGCAATAACCAGCAGTAACGGTATCCATAGACCAAAAAGTTGACCAACAGTTCCGGCCGGAGCCGGAATTGGGCCAAAAAGATTGCTGCTCTTGGTACCTGGCGAGAAAATCAGCTGCAAAAGCAATAACAGGTTAACGAGTGGCAGCAGCAATAAAAGGCTTTTCCTGCCAACACTGCCTATGTCATGCAGGCGTCTGGCGGAAACATAAAGTAATAACAGCCCAGCGGCACTTCCCAGACCCATGGCCAGATGGAGCGGTTCCAGCGGCTCCACGTAGAGACTTAATTGCGGCGTCAACAGTTCTGGTAGCCACCAAGCCAGCACAGCTAGCAAGGCCACCGACCATAACGAGGCGACAAAACGAATTCGTCCCATTCTTGGCATCAACCGTTGTTTCAAAGGTAGGCGCGGTTCTGTGTGTTGAGATTCAAGAACCGACTCATAGGGCGTTGGCTGGAGCTCTTCGCCGCTGTCAATTGCCACAATTCGACAAACCGCCCCCGCCTTGATTAATGCTCGCTCATAAGGACGTATTTTGTTGGCCGCTAAACCTTTGCGGATCACGATTGGCTGACCTGAGAAAAGCAGTTTTAATTCTTTGCGGTCGGCATTCAGCAGTTTTTTCAGATTTTTGCGTACCTGACGTTTTTTGAAGTCAGGCAGAATTTCTCCGGAAAAAATCAGCTTGTAAAGTGTCTCATCCATTGTGGGCGGCCCTCTGTACCAAGCAATAATTTATCGGCGAAATGGGCTGTGGTTTTTAGGGCAACATTTTTTTCAGTTAATCAACGTTCAGCGTAGTTGCTGTTTTACAGTCACCCCAGTCAGGTAATAATGACCCACCTTCTTCTCGCTTCTCGATCACTTTGCGATGCAGCTCTTCTTGGGTTGCCTGATTAAGAAAGTCAATATCCAGAAAACCAGCAATGGCCTCCTTTCTCAGATCCTTTAGAGCAGGTTCATCGAGCTTCAGCTATTTAAAAGCACTTGATTCTTACTAGAAAGGTGTTGTATTTCAGTGAGCATAATACCTGCGTGTGGTCGTTACCCAAGATGGCCAGATGAATTTCGATGCTGTACTGCACCCCTTGACCTGAAAGGCCAGAAAATGCCGCCAGTTTGAGACTTTCACCCAATCAATTGATGCCAGCTGCTAGCGTTATTGGCTGGTTAGACCGGCATCGGTTTTATTTTCCTGCAGCAACTGCATCCAGTTGTCGATCAAGCCTTCAATGCTTCTGCGGGTTGCCATTTTCTCCGGGTCGTCGGTGTGATCATTTTCCATCAAGTCCGTTAGCTTCTGCTTAAACTCCTTGCGCTCATGGACTGCCATCGCTTTGGAAGTGCCGAGCCCAACGCCCAAAACACCGGCAGCCACGCCAAGCATGGGTAGAAAGAAAATACCGCTAAAACAACCAATAAGTGCCAGCTTTAACGTTCCGGAGGCGCCTTCTGAAAAAGTGTCATTGTGGGCGAAATCCTCCACCTGCTTGATGGCGTATTTTTGCAAAAAGGGTTTGAGCTCTTCAGGGTTCTTGCGGATCTCCTCAAAGCTTTGACCACCTTTTTGGCGCGCGGCAAATTTGGTGAGATCTTTATGCCACTCTTTTGCGGCGAATTTGCGTAGGTAGTTTTCCAGCTTTGCTTCATTTTGCGGCATTGAAAATGCCAGTGAGATCTCTTTTTTGGTGCAGTCTTGTTTCAGTTCGAGATCTTTGATGACCTCTGTGCGGTTTTGCTTGATAAATCGCTCAAAGGCGGTGTCCCCAAACAGGCACAATTTACGCTTCTGTTTACGGCCATAATTGGGTCTGAGTACCTCGGAAGAGGTTTGGGCCAGATTGTCCAGCTTACCTCGCCGCTGTCGGTAGTTTATGGCTGCCGACAACCCCACCAGTACACCGGTAATGGTGGCACCTACTCCCATCGCAGCAGAACCGAGAGCGGGCATGCCATACTTGCTCATGCCACTGACCCGGGCCACCAAGCTGGTGCTTAGCATTGCGGTACTGGCCTTTAGTAGCCGCTCGCCTGTTTCTCGCTCTTTGACCATGCTCTCTAGCAGCTCATCCACAGTACCGGATTTCGCTTCTTGCGCTTTTATCTCCTGATTCATTGCCTCTACGCGTTTTTCCAGCGCTCTGGCTACCTCAGGCTCTGCAAAGGCCGCATCAATTGCCGCACTCAACCGTTTACGATTACCAACAGCAGCAAGCACCGTGGCGACGGTTCCGGCACCGGCGGTACCGGCAGAAACACCGCCAAAGGCAGGCATTAACGGTGGAAATAGCATGCCTAAGGCCAGCGCCGAGCCCGAAAGGCTGACTGTGGCGCTGGCTCCTGCCATTAGTGTGTCTTTGGTGATGTCTTTCACCTGATTGCTTTTGTAGAGGTTTTTCACTTCATCGATTGTGATCTCTGCGCTGAGCGGCTTCCCGGCATTTTTTTTGCTGTTTTTGCGTTTTTGTAAAATGGCGCTCAGCTCCATCGCCTTCAGTTGGGAGGGCATTAATTTTTCTTGATTACGGATTTTCTTTTCATTCATAAAGCCCTGATAAGCACCACCGGCCAAGGCTAAAGCAGCGGTTGCCCCGGTGGCCGCAGTGCCAAAGCCGAGTAGGGCGGTCTGGAATGCTTCATCGCTTTCGTAGAATAGCCCCATCACTTTCAAGTCCGGGTTCAGTGCCAGTTCGTCCCGGTCTTCCGGTTTGAAAAAGCGTGGGTCATTGGGAGTTACCTGATCCATGGAAACCCACATGCCTTTGCCGGAATTAATAATGTCGTCAACCTGATCGGTGGTGATGTGGGGGGCGATATCCTTGGTGGATAAATTGCCAAAACTCATGTCCAGATCACTGGCATTTTCCATCATCGTGCGGTCTTCCCAGACCGTGTCGATGGGCATGCCATTAAAACCGGTTTCACCACTGCCGGGCCCGTTGTATTTGGAGTGGTCAAAGTGAACGACTTTGAAGCCTTCTTCACGTATTTCGTTGATGGTAGGTGCGCGCCCGAAGCGCTGGGATAACTCAGCGAACTCCTTTGAGCCCATGATCGTGTCAGTACCAAAAGCGCTTTCCAAGGCATCGGCGGGTAAATTGCCCGGGTTTTCAAAGTTCAAAAACAGGACTTCATCCTCGTTGCCGGGCTTACCTAGCCATGTATTCATGGTTGTGAGGACATCGTCCAACTTTGGAATGTCATCATCGCTGACCGATGAATCAAATATACCGCCATGATTCAGTACCACTTCGCCATTGCGCTGGTGGAGGTCCAGGTCAAACCCCCGAATGGGGGTTTTATCCAGTGTTTCGCCGATGGTCATTGTCTGGTTGGTGGCCAGCAGCGGCAGAGAGCCTTGCCCCGGCACTGCGCCAGCATTGTGCTGAGCCATGATCACAATTTGGTCAATGGGTTTATCTTTGACCGTAATGTGATCAAACATACTGGGGTCGTGGGGCGGCTTTAAGGCACTGGCACCGACGACACCGGCAGCAGAAGTGGTTGCGCCGGCCACGGCACCGGCTAACAGGCCTTTTTCCAGATTGCGGTTGCTGGTGGATTGTTTGAATGCTTTTGCTGCCCCTGAAGAGCGCTCTGAATCCGGTTGCAATACCGACTGATTCAGTGTTTGCAGAAATGTTTCAACGGCATCTTCGTTACAAAATTCACTGTTAGACAGCAGTACCTCGACTTTGTTGTCGTGACACACGCCCTGATAATCTTCCATGGTGACCGGGCGCTTCTGCTCAAGAGCTATGGTGCGCAAGGTATCGGCCACAAAGGTCGTCCAGGTCATTGGTCTTTCGAGTGGGGAGGGAGTGAGGGAGAGTTCTGTGTGGGCGCAAAACTCATCAAGATACGCACTTTCAATCGCTTCTGACTTGGTAAGATCAGGCAAAGGCGAGTCAGCGGGCTGGCTGCTTTCAGCCAATTTGCCCTTGCCAGGCTGTGTTGGAGTGATACGAAATTCTGAAAGGTTTTTGCCAATTTTGCCCATACGGCTGTGTAGTTTAGAGAACTTTGATTTTTTTGGGGCAGTACTTTCGGTAACTTTTTTGCCATTGAGTTTGCCGCTTGGAGAAGTCGTATCATTAGCTTCTGCAGCATTGGCATCCGTTACTATGGGTTGAGATGTTGGTTTGTCCGGTCCAATAGACACAATGTGCGCTCCCTGCGTTTTATTCCATTTATTGGTTTTTACATGTCGGCGGTCTGTATCAAGAAATTACTCACCCCGAAAAAATATTGATTACAAATTAAAACGGCTTCACAACCACCAATACAACGATTCCCACCAGGAAAAGAACCGGAACCTCATTAAATACCCGAAAGAATTTATGGCTATGGGTGCTGGTCTCGGCGGCTAGCTGACGCATGTAGCGACCGCACAGGTGATGGTATCCGATGAGCAACACCACCAGCGTCAGTTTGGCGTGCATCCAGCCCATACGCATATAGGCCGGAACGAGGTACACCAGCCATGCCCCAAGAATGAGGGTGAGAATCATGGAGGGGGTGGCAATTCCGCGCATTAGCTTGCGTTCCATAATGACGAAGCGGTCACGGCTGATCTGATCATCGCTCATGGCGTGATAAACAAACAACCTCGGCAGGTAGAAGAGCGCGGCAAACCAGCAAACCATGGCGATGATGTGAAAGGATTTTATCCAAAGCATATTAGAACCAATCTATTTATTACTATAAAACTAACTTTTAAGTGCGCTGAGAGATTAGACTATTGTTGTTCAATATTCGAGATTAATCTGTTGCATTGCGCCCGGGCGGCTTAACCCTATCCGCAAAATTAACATTGATTAGCCCAAAAAATACTGGGCTAAGTTCTTTTAATTTATGATTCAGATGTTGAATTAATTGTGATGCGATGACTTCTGCCAATGGTGGCCGCAGAGCAGCGCAAGTTTGCAGGCGCTTCAGATCAGAGAGGTTGTGCGATGTCAGCATTATCGGGAATAGTCACTTTACTGTTTTTTACTGTGGCCGGTGATGCACTGAGCCGCGCATTTAACCTGCCGGTTCCGGGCTCTGTGCTGGGACTTATTCTGCTGGTGCTCTACTTGCAGCGGGGTGCTGATGAGTCGCTGGAAAGAGTCAGTCAGTTTTGTATTCGCTACTTGGCCGTGTTGTTTATTCCCGGTTGTGTCGGCATCTTCTTCCTCGGTGACTTACTGCTAGAGCAGTGGCTACCCATCATTTTGGCCATATTGATTGCAACGCCAGTTTCACTGGTATTAACGGCGTTGCTCATGCAGTGGTTGCTCAAGCGTTTTGGCAAAGATTTGCCCCCTAAAAATCAGCTCAGCAAGGGGCGCGACCATGGCTGAAACCCTGCACTTTGCCCGGGAGCTGCTGCAAGAGCAGATCAACAACCCTATTACCATTTTGTTGCTTAACCTTGGCACTTATCTGCTGGCAGAGAAGTTATTTGTTCGTATGGGGCGCAAAGGCTGGTTTCACCCACTGTTTACCACCAGTTTGCTGGTGTTTTTGACTATTCACTACACCCCCTTGCAAGCCGAGCTTTATATGACCCACAGCGAGCTGCTGAAAATGCTGCTGGCTCCTTTTACTGTGGCGCTGGCAGTGCCGCTATCAACCCAGCTGCACACGCTCAGGCAGCTGGCCGGGCCACTGTTGAGTACCTTGCTGGTCGGTGGCTTTTTGGCGGTGATTACTGGCATGGGCATGGCCATTGTCGCTGGTGGTTCCAATGAGGTGGTGATCTCCATTTCAACCAAGGCGGTAACCACCGCTGTTGCCATAGTGATGGGGCAGGAGTATGGCGCGATCATTCCACTGGTGGCTGCGGTTGTTATCATTTCCGGCGTTTATGGCTCGCTGGTGGGGCCACCGCTTTGTCGAATGTTTGGGGTGAGCGACCCAAGAGCCATCGGCTTTGCCATGGGGGTTAACGCCCATGCCGGGGGAACCGCACGGGCATTTGAGCTGGACCCGTGCATGGGCATTTACGCCAGTTTGGGCATGTGCCTTTGTACCGTTTACATGCCCTTGTTGGTACCGTGGTTGGATCGGCTTTTACTCTGACAGCGAAGCTGATAGCACCTGAGCAGCCAAAGGTTGGAACCATGGCTCGTTAATTTGTTCTATCAGCTCCTCTTGAGAGTAGAGATCGCTGCTCTCACAGCTGATTAATAGGTCGATATCCGCAGCACAAAGACGTTGCCCCCGATCTCTACCAAGCTGCTCTTCCAGTAACTTGCACCATTGCTTCAAGCGTTTAGCGTCGATGTTTGACTCAAAGCCAATAACACCATTCACATAATCCGGCGCATTGACCCCAACGGCCTGAGTCACTACCAACTCACTGACGATGAGCGGACCAAAAGCGGCATTGATGGCAGCGACCATTTGCCGACATTGGGACTCTGCATTTTTATTGGAACCAATGCCCAGAACGTAAAATGTCACAGACTTTTATTCCTGTTTTATTTGTGCACACGTCTTTATTTATGTCATGTCAGCAGCCAGAACCTGCGCTCTGGTTCGTTCACACCAGACAGAGGCCATGGCGTTTTCCAGCGCTTTGGGCTTACGGATGGTCAGGGCTACTTTTTCCAGCGGGTAATGCGTCATCAGTAAGGTAATGACTCCCCCAGCCAGCGCTTCCAGCAGTTGGTAGCGGGAAGATTCACAAAATGCCCGCACCCGCTGGGTAATGGCGTCGTAATCGAGGGCGTCTTGTAAGTCGTCGCTGGCAAATGCGGGGGTAAAATCGGTGGTCAGTTCAAGGTCAAGAATCAGCGGTTGTGCCTCATGGTGTTCATATTCATAAACACCAATGATGGCACTGGTTTTGATGGACTCAATGCGGACTTTATCCATGGGGCTCAACTCACTTCTTATCAATGGGGTAGCAAGCGTTGTCAGGAGAATGATACTTGCCAGTTCAGGCTTGTACTGGCTCTAGTTGTTCCATTGGCCAGCGAGGTATGGGCACTACTTCGACTCCGTCGTGCTGTCCTGCGAGTAACCGCTGGCAGCCTGCGTAGGCAATCATCGCCCCATTGTCGGTGCAAAACTCTGGCCGGGCATAGCGCAGTTGTGCGCCCTCTTTTTTAACCATGGCTTGCAACGCTGCCCGCAGCGACTTATTGGCACTGACACCACCGGCAATAATCAGCTGCTTCATGCCACTTTGCTGCAAAGCCCGGCGACATTTGATCGTCAGTGTCGCCACCACCGCCTCTTCAAACGCACGGGCAATATCCGCCCGGTCTTGCTCCGTTAGCTCGCCGCCCGCTCGACACTTGGCCACCGTGTTGAGCGTGAAGGTTTTTAAGCCGCTAAAACTGAAGTCGAGACCCGGGCGGTCGGTCATCGGGCGCGGAAAGCGAAAACGCCCTTCCTGCCCCTGCTGCGCTAGCCGGGCAATGGCTGGGCCACCCGGGTAGCTGAGACCGAGCATGGCGGCAACTTTATCAAACGCTTCGCCGGCGGCATCATCCACCGACTCGCCAAGCAGGCGATAGTGACCAATGCCGTCCACCTGCACCAACTGGGTGTGACCGCCGGAAACCAGCAGTGCTACAAACGGGAACGCTACCGGAGCCTCTTCGAGCATCGGTGCCAGCAAGTGACCCTCCATGTGATGCACACCAATGGATGGAATGCCCAAGGCCCAGGCCAGCGCTTTGCCGATGCAGGCACCCACCATCAACGCCCCCACTAAACCCGGGCCGCGGGTGTAGGCGATGGCCCGGATCTGATGTTTGTCGATACCTGCCTGTTGCAGAGTTTCGTTAATTAAGGGCAGTACACGCTGAATGTGGTCTCTTGATGCCAGTTCAGGCACTACACCGCCGTAATCAACGTGCATTTCAATTTGGCTGAACAGGGCATCACCTAGCAGTCCTTTTTTACTGTCATAAAGGGCGATGCCGGTCTCATCGCAGGAGGTTTCTATCCCGAGGACAATCATCTAACAAACCTGTGGCGGAAATAGGGCAAAAGTGGAAAGCATCATACGACAAGCTAGCGTTTTTTGCATTTGTGCTGAATAACCTTTAAAATTCGCGCCCTTGAAAATATGCGAGTTTTTTGCCTGAGTATTCTCACGCTCTGCCTGTATAGAAAGCCTGGCTTTCATGCAGGGTGAAGCGGTTGGCAACTTATCGTATCCGCGCAGCATTGGCTGTATTTCAGCCATGGACTGTATAGCCGACACTAACACCGCCGGTTGTGTAAATTCATGGCTTAACTTGTTAATAAAAGGAAGGTGATCTCTGCATGCCTGCTGTTAAAGTTAAAGAGAATGAACCGTTTGACGTAGCACTGCGCCGCTTTAAGCGCTCTTGTGAGAAAGCTGGTATTCTGGCTGAAGTTCGTCGTCGTGAGCACTACGAAAAGCCAACCACCGTTCGCAAGCGCAAGGCCGCTGCTGCTGTTAAACGTCATCTTAAAAAACTGCAGCGCGAGCAGCGTCGTCGTGAACGTCTGTATTGATACTGTGACCTTACGGTTATTGTATCCAATGATTTAACCTCAGGCATTGTCTATAAAAGGAACGTAACATGAGTGATTGCACCGTCAGAGATCAACTGACTGAAGCCATGAAACAAGCCATGCGCAATCGCGACAAGTCACGCCTGGGCACCATCCGTTTGGCACTTGCCGAGCTGAAGCGCATTGAGGTTGATGAAAAATCATTAGACGATCAACGTGCCCTGGCAGCTTTGGACAAAATGGTAAAGCAACGTCGCGATGCCATATCCCAGTTTGAAGCTGCCGGACGCACGGATCTTGCTGATCAGGAAAAGCTGGAACTCAGCGTTCTTGCCGACTTTCTACCCACCCAGCTTTCTGAAGCTGAAATCAACCAGCTAGTCGATGCAGCCATCAACAGTACCGGCGCTTCGGGCATGGCCGACATGGGCAAAGTGATGGGTATCATCAAGCCTCAGGTACAAGGCCGGGCCGACATGTCATTTGTTAGCAAGTCGGTAAAATCACGACTGGGCTGACACACACCGCTGCGGGTGATAAAATCCTCGGTCTTCTACACCTACTCTGTTTCAAGCGCAACACTTCACCATGGCCGGACGGATTCCCCAATACTTTATTGATGACTTACTTAGCCGAACCGATATCGTTGACATTATCGACCATCGGGTAAAGCTGAAAAAAACCGGTCGCAACTACTCAGCCTGCTGCCCTTTTCATCAGGAAAAAACCCCTTCGTTTTCCGTCAGTCCGGAAAAACAGTTTTACTACTGCTTTGGCTGTGGTGCCAGCGGCAATGCTCTTGGTTTTCTCATGGACTTTGACCATCTGGACTTTGTGCAAGCCATCGAGAATCTGGCCGGCCAATTGGGGCTGGAGGTTCCAAGAGAAGAAGACCAAACCAAACAACGCCGCCCCGATTACAGCAATCTTTACACTCTGATGGAGCGTGCGGTGGACTTTTTCAGCCGCCAGCTGCAGCAGCACGAACACTCACCAAAGGCGGCCCGCTACCTGCAGCATCGTGGCCTCGATCAGCAAACCTGTCAGCACTTTGCCATCGGCTTTGCACCCCCTGGCTGGGACAATCTGAAAAAAGAGCTTGATTCCTCGGGGGATAAAGAGCAGCAACTAATCAGCACCGGCCTGCTGGTCAAAAATGAAGATAAGGGTACGATCTATGACCGCTTTCGGGATCGGATCATCTTCCCCATCCGCGATAGCCGTGGGCGCTATATCGCCTTTGGCGGACGCGTTTTGGGCGACGAAAAACCCAAATACCTTAACTCTCCAGAGTCCCCCATCTTTCATAAAGGTAAAGAGCTTTACGGTCTGTTTGAGGCGCGTCAGGCCAACCGCAAACTGAGCCGGATTTTGGTGGTCGAGGGCTACATGGATGTGGTTGCTCTGGCGCAACAGGGCATCACCAATGCTGTTGCGACCCTCGGTACTGCCACAACAGCCGACCACATGCAGCGCCTGTTTAAAGTGGTGCCAGAAGTGATCTTTTGCTTTGATGGTGATGATGCCGGTCGTCGTGCTGCATGGCGGGCTCTGGAATCGACTCTGCCCAGTATGCTCGATGGGCGGCAAGCTCGCTTTTTATTTCTACCTCAAGGGGAAGACCCCGATAGCATGGTGCGTAAAGAGGGCGCCGAGCAATTTACTGAGCGACTGCAGAGTCAAGCGATCAGTCTGGACAGTCTGTTATTCAAGGAACTGGAGTCAGAGCTCGACCTGTCCACCATGGATGGTCGCGCCCGGCTTGCCAAGCTGGCGCAGCCGCACATTGATAAGCTGCCAGACGGCCTGTTCCGTCAGCTAATGCTGAAAAAACTGTCCGATCACACCGGATTAGATACCCATTATCTGGAAGCCCATTTTCAGGAACACACTCAAAATCAGGAGCCAGTAGGTCGTGCGGGGGGCGTTAACATTCCCCAGCCTGAAGCTCATACTCCGAATATTGATTACCCTGAAGTACCAACTGAGCCTCAGCAATACCACACGACAACAATACTTACCGGCCAACCACAAGTCGCCAGACTGATAACCTCAGGCTATGCCATACGACAACTGCTTTGTAATCCGGAATTTGCACAAGAAGTCAAGGAACCGTTTGACGACCTCGAACTGGAAAACGACAGTGATAACCAATTGCTTATCGACTTGCTCACTGTTTTGAAAAAAAAACCAACATTAAAAACCCATACGCTAATTGCCCAGTGGCATGACACCAGCAATGGCGAGCGCCTAAAAGCACTGGCAGCACTGGATCACGGCACTACTGCCCACCGTGATGAGTTTTTAGAAACACTGGCCAGCATTCGTAAAAAAAATGATTTGAAGCAGCATCAGGATCGCTATAAAAACTTTCTGCTTAACATGCAAAACAAGAAGCCGGGGCAGCTCGATGACAACATTAGAAGACAGTTTCAAGAGCTTCAGGAGCAGTTCCGGCAGCAGAAGCTTGGAGTGAATTCCGTCGAAAATAACAAACCTATGAGCGATACTAAAAAAAAATAACTGCACTAAAAAAAATATTAGGTATACTTGAGTCTCATTATGTCCCGTGGAACTGCATTATTGGCCACACCTCTAATTCAAACCCGGTCTTTAAACTCCAAGGAAAGGTAACCCGCGTCATGGAATGCATTCCGGTGCCTCGTCCAATTAAATCGGGCAGTTACCCTGTGGTACTTTACTCAATTTATGAGCTATAATTGCCTGCTTACGTTTTTTTGTCCGGTTCGTCAATATCCGCTGTTAAAGGGTTGATATGTCAGCTAATTCGCAACAACAATCCAGATTAAAAGAGCTTATCGCCCGTGGTAAGGAGCAGGGGTACCTGACTTACGCGGAGGTCAATGACCATCTTCCGGAAGATATCTCCGACCCCGATCAGGTGGAAGATATTATCCGCATGATCAATGACATGGGTATCAGCGTCTACGAGACCGCTCCCGATGCTGACACCCTGCTCATGGCAGAAGCTGATACCGATGAAGCGGCTGCCGAAGAAGCTGCCGCCGCACTCGCTGCCGTGGAACAAGAAGCTGGTCGGACTACCGATCCGGTACGTATGTATATGCGTGAAATGGGTACGGTTGAGCTTCTCACCCGTGAAGGTGAAATCCAGATTGCCAAGCGCATAGAAGAAGGCTGGCGTGAAGTCATGTCGGCTCTGGCCCAATTCCCCGGCTCTGCACAAATCGTTCTGGGCGAGTATGATCGTCTCACTGAAGAAGAGGGTCGCCTGACCGACATCATCAGCGGTTACATCGACCCGGATGATGACGGTGCAATCGCACCGCCTGTAGAAACCGTCAACAAGATCGAAGAAGATCTCAACGACGAAAGTGGCGAAGACACCGAAGAAGATGAGGCTGAAAGCGGTCTGGACCCTGAAGAGGCTAAAGAGCGCTTTGATCTGTTGCGTAATGCTCTGCAAAACGCTGACGACGCGATTACCAAACAGGGTCGTGAAAACAGTCAGGATGCACTGAGTGAACTCGCCAGCGCCTTCATGCCACTGAAGCTGGTACCACGCATCTTTGAAATGCTGGTATATCGTATCCGCTACTCTGTTGAGCGTATTCGAGACAGCGAGCGTTCCATTATGCAGCTTTGTGTCCGTAAATCCAAAATGCCGCGCAAGGTTTTCCTGAAAGTATTTCCGGGCAACGAGACCAATCTTGCCTGGGTTGATGAGCTTGCCGGCAGCGGTGGCTATATCGAAGCCCTGCAAAAATTTCAGGAAGACATTGTTCGCGCCCAGAAAAAACTGGCCAGTATTGAAAAAGAGTTTGGCCTCACCCTGACGCAGATTAAAGACATTAATCGCAAAATGTCTCTTGGCGAAGCCCGGGCTCGCCGCGCGAAAAAAGAGATGGTTGAAGCCAACCTGCGTCTGGTTATTTCTATCGCCAAGAAGTACACCAATCGTGGGTTGCAATTTCTTGATCTTATTCAGGAAGGCAACATCGGTCTGATGAAGGCGGTGGATAAATTTGAATACCGCCGTGGCTATAAGTTCTCGACCTATGCCACTTGGTGGATTCGTCAGGCGATTACTCGCTCCATTGCGGATCAGGCGCGCACCATCCGCATTCCGGTGCACATGATTGAAACCATCAACAAGCTGAACCGGATTTCCCGGCAAATGCTGCAGGAGATGGGTCGTGAGCCAACCCCGGAAGAGTTGGCGGTGCGCATGGAGATGCCGGAAGATAAAATCCGCAAGGTGCTGAAAATCTCCAAAGAGCCCATCTCAATGGAGACGCCCATTGGCGACGATGAAGACTCTCACCTCGGTGACTTCATTGAAGACGCCGCTATGCAGTCCCCCATCGACCGTGCCACCGGCTCCGGTCTGAGGGAGTCCACCCGATCCGTACTGGCAGGACTCACTGCGCGAGAAGCTAAGGTTCTGCGTATGCGCTTTGGTATCGACATGAACACCGACCACACGCTGGAAGAGGTGGGCAAACAGTTCGACGTTACCCGGGAGCGTATCCGCCAGATTGAGGCCAAAGCACTGAGAAAGCTGCGCCACCCAACGCGTTCAGATCACTTGCGCAGCTTTCTGGATGAGTAATCGTCAATATAAAAAAAGCACCAAAAGGTGCTTTTTTTGTGTCTGCAAATAGATTTTTTCTGCACTATGGTTTTATCAGTTATTGCTTTGCATGTGCCCAGGCAATCTTCGCAATGTCACCTAAATAACCTTGTAAAAATAGGGCAATAAGAACTCCAATTGGGCTGAGCTGTTTAAGGAAAATCTTGAGAGCGCAAAAGGTGTTTAGCGCAAAAAACGGCATCGGAAACTTATTTTGGACGTAACCATAACATGGTGATACAATTCTGCGCTTGGTAAAAAGGCTGGCTGTAAATATGCGCGGTCATGCCGGTTTTCTGAAGTGCATGTTATCTGGAGTTTAAACAATGGCTTTGACTGCTGAAAAAAAAGTTGAAATCCTCAAAGAATTCGCACGCTCTGAAGGCGATACAGGTTCACCTGAGGTTCAGGTTGCTCTGCTGACCGCCAATATTGAAGGTCTGCAAGGACACTTCAAAGCAAACCACAAGGATCACCACTCCCGTCGTGGACTGATTCGCATGGTAAACCAACGTCGTAACCTGCTGGACTACCTGAAGCGTAAAGATGTTGAGCGCTATCGCTCTTTGATCCAGCGTCTGGGTCTGCGTCGCTAATAGCTTGATGCGTTTTTAAGAGGGGGGCTTGGTTTCCCTCAGTCAAGGCACCGCTAGCTGCAGTTATTGTGGCTGGCGGTGTTTTGCTATTTGTAGATAAAATTTTGGTGCTGATTAAAAGCGCCTAAGCGACTATCCTTTGGTAGTCTTGATTAGTTAGACAAGACCTGCCCATTCCTGCGCTCTGTCGGGTGCAATTCAGAGGCTTCTTTTTTGGAGGTTTGTGAATTGCATCCATCTCTACGACGATGCGGGTGAGGGCAATATAGTTAGGTAATAAAGGAAAATAAAGTGAGTATTGCTCCAAAAGCATTTGAAAAATCTTTCCAGCTTGGTTCAAAGACCGTAACTCTGGAAACCGGGCGTATCGCCCGTCAGGCCTCCGGTGCCGTTCTGGCTACGATGGGTAACTTGCAGGTACTGGCAACAGTGGTTGGCGCCAAAAGTGCCCGTGCAGGTCAGGACTTCTTCCCGCTGTCGGTTCACTACCAAGAGAAGGTTTACGCTGCAGGCAAAATTCCCGGCGGTTTTCTCAAGCGTGAGGGTAAAGCCAGTGAAAAAGAGACGCTGACTTCTCGCTTGATTGACCGCCCTATTCGCCCGTTGTTTCCCAAAGGCTTCATGAACGAAGTGCAGGTTATCGTAACGGTTGTTTCTGTGGACAAAAAAAATGACCCCGACGTCCTGGGCATGATTGCAACCTCCGCTGCGCTGGCTATTTCCGGCATTCCCTTTGCCGGGCCTGTGGGCGCTGCCCGCGTTGGTTTCATAGAAGAAGACGGTTATATCCTCAACCCATCCTTTGAGCAGATGAAAAGGTCCGAGCTGGATATGGTGGTTGCCGGCACCCGTGATGCCGTACTGATGGTTGAGTCTGAAGCCCAAGAGCTGACCGAAGATGAAATGCTTGGTGCAGTGCTGTTTGCCCAACAAGAGTATCAGCCCGTCATTGCCGCCATTGAGGCATTTGCTGCTGAGGTGGCTAAACCGGTTTGGGATTGGCAGCCAGAGCCTGAAAATACGGCGGTTAAAGAGGCGGTAGCGGCTGCATTTGAACAGAAAATCCGTGACGCTTATCAGGTAACGGTTAAGCAGGAGCGCAATGATACCCTCTCAGCGCTGCGCGCTGAGGCGGAAGAATTGCTGGTCGGTGAAGGCGAAGGCAAGTTCAGCGTTGAAGACGTGATGGCTTATTTGGGCAAACTGGAAAAATCCGTTGTCCGTGGCAACATCATCAACGGTCAACCCCGAATTGATGGCCGTGACAGCAAAACCGTTCGCCCGATCAATGTTGAAGTGGGTCTGCTGAAAAAGACCCACGGTTCTGCGCTGTTCACCCGGGGTGAAACTCAGGCGGTGGTGACCACCACGCTTGGAACTGCACGTGATGCACAGTTTGTTGATGCGCTCGAAGGTGAGTCCCGCGACCCATTCATGCTGCACTACAACTTCCCGCCATTCTCAGTGGGCGAATGTGGTCGCATGGGGCCTCCGGGGCGTCGTGAGATTGGTCATGGTCGTCTTGCCCGTCGTGGTATTCAGGCGGTTCTGCCCAATGAAGATGAGTTCCCGTACACCGTTCGTGTGGTTTCTGAAATCACTGAATCTAACGGGTCAAGCTCAATGGCATCGGTCTGCGGCTCCTCTTTGGCACTTATGGATGCCGGTGTACCTCTAAAGGCTCCGGTGGCCGGTATCGCCATGGGGCTGGTAAAAGAAGGCGACAAATTTGCCGTTCTAACCGATATTCTCGGCGATGAAGATCACCTGGGCGATATGGACTTTAAAGTGGCCGGAACCTCCCACGGTGTGACAGCGTTGCAGATGGACATCAAAATCGCGGGTATCACTGAAGAGATTATGGACATTGCTCTGGAGCAGGCTCTGCAGGCTCGACTGCATATTCTCTCTGAAATGAACAAGGTTATTCACACCTCTCGCAGTGAGTTATCACCGAATGCTCCGATGACCATGAGCCTGAAAATCGATCAGGACAAAATTCGTGATGTAATCGGCAAAGGTGGTGCAACCATCCGCTCCATCTGTGAAGACACCGGCGCCTCTGTAGATATCGGCGATGACGGCACAGTAAAAATTTACGGTGAAACCCGTGAAGCTTGCCAGGCCGCCTATGATCGTGTTTACGGCGTTACTGCTGAGGCTGAAATCGGTAAGATCTACCTCGGTACGGTAACTCGCATTGTTGAGTTTGGCGCTTTCGTAAACATTCTGCCCGGGCAGGATGGACTGGTGCACATCTCCCAAATTGCTGATCACCGTGTTGAGAACGTGGGCGACTACGTCAAGATGGGGCAAAAGGTGGAAGTGGTTGTGATGGATCTTGATAACCGTGGTCGCATCAAGCTAAGCCTTAAAGAAGTTGCTCGTATTAAAGAGCAGCAGGCTGCGACGGCACAATAAACCTGTTTAACCCAATATGTTGGTTTTGCCTCTCAGGAGGCTTACCTGCTAACCACCTTCAGGGTCTTTATCTCTGAAGGTGTCGCTAATTCTACCAAAGCAAGTATTCGGTTCAGAATGCCTGTAATTAGTCTAACGCAATTCTAGCAACGAACATCAAGCACAACACTAACCAGTTCGGTCAAGGTGTTCTCAAAGCTTTCAGATTGTAATTCAAGATTATCAGATTGCGCGTAGTTAGGAATAATTTGTTTAATTTAAATTGGTTGTTTTGTATTTTGGCAGTGATAGAAACAACCGTATTTTTCAATTAAACAACTATTCGCTACTAATAAGCGCTTTGTCTCTAATATGAGTAAACTGTATTGATCCGATTGCAATATAGAAGACTGTGGGTTTCTAATTTTAAAAAAACAGCTACTTTTAACTATGTAAAAGTCAAACGTTAATTATTAAAGTGCTAAAGAGGCTATAACTGATGAAGTTAAGATATATGTTGTTGATAGTTACTTTTGTTAGCGTTATACAATCGTTAGAAGTGAAGGCAGGCTATGCGACCTTTTATGTTAAAAATGCCATGTCAGGGCATGGTGCTCCAGATATTCACATGAAGGCGCTGTCGCAGCGTTGTATAAAAAGTGTCTCCCCAAGGCTCGTGACAATTCCACCGACGGGTGACAAAGTCAAAATTGAGATGACATATAAGTCAGTTCCGTACACATTTTGCGGCACTATCGGTTCAATTCAGAGTTTTGTAATTACTTTCCCTGATCGGCATGGTAAAACATACTCCGCTTATTTTTACTTCGCCAATCACCCATTCACTAGTGATAATATCATTATTTTAAAAGACCCTGAGCACCGGCTGAAGGTTTTTCGCCGGGGGTTTGGGTATACGACGCTAGCCATATGTGATGCCGGCGCCGGCAATAAATTATGTACTTTCAGAAGTTGACTATTGCCCTGAAACTCGACACCGCATTTCCTGACCTCTAATTGAACCCCTTAATTGTATTAGCAAAATCACCGTAAGCCCTGGCCTTCATGCCCTTTGGGTATTTATGCCCTTTGGGATTTATGCCCTTTGGGAGCAGTAGGGCGAGGAGCAGTTACTCAAGCGAAGTCGAAGTGTATTACTTCCAATCTCCCACTTCGCCCAACGCCAGCGAGGTTTCATCAAGGACTGTTTGAGCAGTAGCTCAGGCCTTGGCAGCCACATCCGTACTCTCAAAAATCTTATCCGCCGAAGCCGCTACAAACCCCTGATAGCGTTGCCCATCGGCCATGGGGTAGCGCAGAGCGAACTCGTAATAGCAGCCGGGGATTTGCAGGTTGTCATCGGTAAAGGTGACTTCGATCTCTTTAGCCAGGGTTGAGGATTGCTCCAATAAAACCTCAGGTGAGCCTTTTATCATGCCGCCACTGGTGTTCATGGCGTAGCCATTTTCCAACAGCAGCTGGTTAAGGCTTTGGATGTCGTCGTGGGAGCTCAGGTGATTAATGGACACCGTAAAATGGTTAGGGCGAAAGCCGTGGGCTGCCAGCCAAGAGGCGTATTCGCTGTGCTCGGCCAGAGCCTTGTATTGCGTTGTGGTGGTATTCCAGGGACGACCGGAAAAACAGAATCCTTGCTGCCTGACGGCATCCTCAGGAACCTGGCTGACCAACTCATGAATAATTTCCTGACATTCCTGCGGCAGCTCTTCGACCTTTAACTCGCTGATAAACACTTTCGGCAGGGTTTCATCGGCGTGTTGGTAATATTTTGCGTACAGCTTTTTGGATGGAAATTGGTATTCATCCATCGCCTTGTAACCGGCAGCCAGAAATGGCTCAGCGATTTTATTCAGCGACACTTTCTCAAGATTAAAAGTACGCAAAGCAATGTGGTCATTCACCACAACACCGTTGTTCATTTCGGAGAAAAGCTGGTGAATGGGGCGTGCATCCGGCGTTAGTTCCAGATAATCCTGCCACATAGCATCCAGTAGCTGTTGTATTGTAAGCATTATTGTTCACCTCTTGTTAGCCATTCGAGCTGGTCACCATTTGCCTTGTTAAAGGCCAGAGTCAATAACAGCGCGGCGCTGAGTTGTGCTCGTGGTACAAGGCTTTTGACTTTTAAATATTCCTGTTCACTATGAATGGCGCCACCTTGAACGCCAAGGGTGTCGATATTGGGAATCCCCGCCGAGGCCAGATTGTTACCGTCACAGCAGCCGCCGGTGGGTTTCACTTCCAGCGGTATACCTAACTCATGTCCAAGGTTTTGCGCCAGCGATAACAGCTGTTCATTGGCTGGACTGAGCAGTTTGGGTTTGCGGGAAAAGCCGCCGTGCAGCTCAAGCTCAATGCCATCTCTTTGGTTAATGTCGTCTATGATCTCATTGAGTTTTTGCAGACACCACTGTTCATCGTCCGGATGCTCAAGGCGGATGTTAAATTTATGAATGCAGCGGTCGGGAACGATATTAGTCGGGCCGCCGCCATGCATGTAGCCGGGATTAAAGGTAATGCCGGGGCGTTGTCCATTGAGGTCGTCCATCTTTGAGACAAAATCGCACAGTGCCCGTATGGCGTTGCGACCAAGGTGGTGTTCACGCCCGGCATGGGCTGCTTTGCCATGGCTAATAACGGTAAAGTTACCACTGCCTTTACGTTGCCCGGCCAGACTTCCATCGGGAAAGCACGGCTCGAAGATCATGCCGAAGTTCACCCGCTGAGCGGCCTCCTGAATCAAAGGAGCCGAGCCGGGCGAGCCAATCTCTTCGTCTGGATTGAACAGTATTTCCCAGCCAATGTGTTCTGCCCAAGGGCTTTGTTCGAGAACTTCCAGCGCTTTGAGCATAACCAAAATGCCGCCTTTTAAGTCGGTTACGCCAGGGCCATTAATGGTTTCATCGTCCAGCCAGCGCACGCTTTGGAAGGAGCTGTCTTTGGGAAACACGGTATCCATATGGCCGCAGAGAAAAACCTGTAGCGGGGCTTGTGGACGCTTACGAATTCGCAGCGCATCACCAAGAGGATTTTTAACTATGTCTCCGTTGTCGTTCACTTCCTCAAACGGGGCGACGGGTATACGCTGTTGGTCTTCAGAGAGGTGGGCGGTGAGTTGTTGCAGCTTTTCCAGAACCTGATTGACACCGTCATAGTTCAAAGTGCCGGAGTTTATATTGGCAAGCTCAATGGTTTGCGTCAGCATCTCCTCTTGCTGGTCATTCAGCCGCTCCAGCCAGGGGAGAATTTCAGGTGGAAGTTTAGTTGTTGGCTTAGCCATACGACGTCTCTTGTTTTACATTCACAGGCCTCCCGCGATATGCACTCCCACCCTGTGGGAGTGATACCCCAAAGCCTGCCAGAAATTAACCGGCGACAACACTGGCAACGGCTCTCTCGAGGCGCGCCATACCTTCATCAATGTCATCGTCTGCAACGATGAGAGAGGGAGCAAAACGCAGTACATTCGGCCCTGCTACCAGCATCATCAACCCTTCTTTTGCTGCCGCAGCGAGAAAAGCCTTGCCTTGACCATGGTATTTTTCTACCAGCTCAGCACCAATGAGCAGACCCTTGCCACGCACTTCAGCAAAGATGCCATATTTGCTGTTGATGGCGTCGAGATGTTTACAGAATCTGTCGTGTTTATGCCCAACGTTAGCTAGCAGTGCTGGGTCATTAACGATTTTTAATACCGCCAGAGCAACAGCACAGGCCAGCGGGTTACCACCGTAGGTGCTGCCATGGGTGCCAAAACCAAAACTTTTAGCAACTTTGTCGGTAGTTAGCATGGCACCGACGGGGAAGCCTCCACCGAGAGATTTGGCGCTGCTGAGAATATCTGGCGTGACGCCAAGCCCCATGTAAGCGTAGAGGTCACCGGTACGCCCCATGCCTGACTGGACTTCATCGAACACCAAAAGTGCATTGTGTTCGTCGCATAAAGCGCGAACGCCCTGCATAAATTCCGGGTCAGCAGGAATAACGCCACCCTCACCCTGAATTGGTTCGATCACCACTGCACAGGTGCGCTCAGAAAACATGGTTTTCAATGCTTCAAGGTCGTTATACTCCGTGTGCAAAACGCCACCCGGAACCGGCTCAAAGCCTTCACGGTATTTTTTTTGTCCACCAACGGTGACGGTGAACAGGGTTCTGCCATGGAACGATTTATAGAACGAGATAATCTCGTTTTTTTCCGGGCCGAAGTTATCATAGGCGTATTTTCTGGCCAGCTTGAAAGCCGCTTCATTGGCCTCAGCGCCGGAGTTGCAAAAGAAAACCTTTTCGGCAAAGGTGCTTTTGATCAACTCTTCGGCCAGCTCCAGCGCCGGTTCATTGGTGTAGATATTGCTCAAGTGCCACAAGACGTCACTTTGCTTCTTCAGTGCCGCAACCAGAGCAGGATGGCAGTGGCCAAGGGCGTTAACAGCGATACCACCGGCAAAGTCCAGGTACTCCTTGCCGGTTTGATCCCACACGCGAGATCCTTCCCCGCGTACTGGCACCATGGCCTGAGGGGCATAGTTGGGAACCATAACCTGATCAAAAGTGGAACGATCGACGGAGTGCTCTGACATTCTGTTACCTCTATTTCAGGCAGTCAATTTCATTGATGCCTGCATTTTAATACTTAGAAACCGCTTCGTAATATCTGCTTGTATTTCAAAAACTGATACTATTTATCCCAAGCTTTTTAGGGCAAAAGCCACTAAGGGGATTCCTTATAAATTAAAACTACACGACCATCAACGGTTTTTATGTGCATAGTTGTATTCTTTTGTCGACTCACCCTGCAGCTTGCTGAACAAAAAATACAACACCGGCACGACCACCAGTGTCAACAGTGTTGAAACCATCAACCCGCCGATGATCGTCCAGCCCATTGGTGACCACATTACCGAATTGGATAACGTTAATGGCAACAGCCCGCCAATCGTGGTCATAGTGGTCAAAAGGATTGGCAGCAGCCGGGTTTGGCCGGACTCAATAATCGCTTCTTGCAACGATTTACCGTTGTTACGCAGTAGGTTGGCATAGTCCACCAGAATGATGGAGTTATTTACAACGATACCCACTAACGACGTAAGCCCAATAAATGCAGTAAAGGAAAAGGTGTAACCTGTTATCCACAGTGCCAAAACCATCCCCGTTACCGCAAACGGAATGGCGGTAAACACCACCGCCGGTTGCGAGAACGAGTTGAATTGCAGCACCAGCACCGCAAAAATGCCGAGCATAGCGATCAATAACACTTTGGTCATGCCGTCAAAAGACTCCTTCCTTTTCTCCTGCTCCCCACCCACTTGGTAGGTAATGCCGCGCGGCCAGTCGTACTGGTTCAGTTTTTCGACGATGGCGTTGGTAACCGGCTCAGCCTGATAACCGCCTTTGAGGTCGGCGGTGACCCGGGCCATGCGCTCTGTCATGTGGTGCTGAAAGCGCGGGAGGGCGCTTTTCATTTCCAGAGTGACCAACTGTCGTATGGAAACCAGCTCTCCGGAGGCGGACTTCACCATCATCCTGTTAAAGTCGTTTATTTTGGGGCGATCATCGACCAGTTTACGCTGGCGGACAATGATCGGGTAATCTTCACCGCTGGCATCCCGAAACTGACTTACCGTTACGCCAACAAGGCTGGCACGAATCACTTCATCAATGGACTGAATAGCCACGCCGTACATAGCCGCTTTTTCTCGATTGATGTTGACATGCAGATCAACCTTTGGCTTGTCGATTGGGTTATCGACGTTTACGGTGCCCGGTGTGTCGAGGATAATTTTTTCAACATCCCGGGCGGCAATCAGTAGCTGATTCAGATCATCACCGACCACCCGAATAGAGATTGGCGCCTCATAGGGAGGGCCTTGCAACAGCTCTTTTACGGTAATTCGGCCGCCGGGTATTTGCGCAAACTGCTCTCGCAACTGTGCAACAAAAGGCTCAACTTCACTGAGCTTGCCGGTATTCAGGCGCACAACTAGCTGTGCAAAGTTTGGCACTTGTCGTTTAGGGAAAATATTGTAATAAATCCGTGGGTTGCCCTTGCCAATATTGGTACTGATGGAGCGCACCTGCGGGTAGGCTTGCAGGATATTCTCAACCTGCATGGACATCGCTTCGGTCTGATCAAAGCTGGCACCTTCAGGCAGTTCAATATTGACCATAAACATCGGTTTTTCTGCCTTCGGGAACAAGCTCACACCCAATTTACCGGCCAGCACAATGGAGCCAAAAAGCACCGTAGAAGCGATGATCAGAATCTGCCAAGGGTGTCTTAGAGAATAAACGACTATTGATTTATAACTGCCATGGGCAAATGACTGTACTGCGCGCAGTAAGATGGGATTTTTTTTCCGGGTTTGTCCGCGCAAAATAAGACTGGCCAGCAGCGGCGTCAGCGTCAGGGCTACTATCAGCGAGGCGATCAGTGTCAGGATCACTGTTACCGGCATTGAGCGAAGGAAATTACCCGCCCCGGTTTGTAAGCCCAAAATGGGCACAAACGCCAACACAGTGGTCAAGGTGCCACTGACCACCGCCCATCCTACCTGACTGGCTCCTTTGGCAGCGGCTTCTCGGGGACTTAAACCCTGACGCAGAAAACGGCTAACGTTTTCGGTCACCACAATGGCATTGTCCACCAGCAGGCCCAAGGCGATAACCAACCCGGCAATCGACATTTGCTGCAACCCAAAGCCAGCCAGATCGAGCCAGGCAAGGCCAATCAACACGGAGACCGGAATGGCAAGAATAACGACAGTGGCCGAACGCAAGCCGAGCAGCAAAAGCGTCAACAGGCCAACCAAAACCAGCCCTTGTAACAGGCTGTCAAAGAATTGGGTAACCCGCTCATCGACTGATTCTGCCTGATTATGAGCAACGGCAACATTCACTCCATCAGGCAGTGTTTTTGCAAAGCGTTCAATTACGTTTTCCAGCCCGGACATGACAGCAAAAATATTGCTGCCTTCACGCTGCACCACACTGACAAATACGGCTTGTTCGCCATCGTACCGCGCACGATACGCAGGAAGCTGGTTAGCCAGTTTAATATCGGCGATATCTTCAACGTAGATGATATTACCCGGTGTAGAGTAAACCGCTGTTCTTTTAATCTGTTCAATGGTGCGAAAATCACCACTGGTTCGCACAGTAAAACGACATCAATGGTGCGAAGATTTCCTGCTAACACATGACCACCGGGCAGATTGGTTCCAGAACGTCGTATGGCTTGCAGAAGATCTTCTAGGCCAACACCTAGCTCTTTCATTTTGCTGAGGTTGGCATTGATGTGAAGCTGCTGCTGCGGCAGGGCTTCAATGGTGGCTTTTTTTACTCCGGGCACTCTTTCGAGCTGCTTTTCAAGGGTTTCTGCCAGTTTTTTTAAGCTCAGATAGCTGTGCTCTGCGGTGGTTATGGCTACTTGCAGAATATTAACGTCTATTGGCGAGATGCGATCAATGGCTAGTAAGGCGATATTATTTGGGAGAGTGTCCCGAATACCAGTGACTTCTGCAACAACATCGTCGTATTTGTCCTGCGGGTCGGTGCCATAAAGAAATTCTACCTGGATGACCGCCAAACCATCTTCGATATCTGATTTTAGTACCCGAATGTCGTCCAACTCATTGATTACTTCTTCTATGGGGTCGACGATCAGCTTTTCCATATCCAGCGCACTGGTTCCGGGGTACACCGCACGAACCATGGCGGCGGGAAATTTGAATTGTGGGTCTTCCGAACGGGGCATTGAGTTGAGGGAGACAACACCGAGGAGCCCTAATAGTAAAATGATTACGATGGTAAAGCGGTGATTAGCGATCGCAATTGCAGGCAATTTCATTGTGTTTGGACTCCTGCAACAACGTTGACTTTTTCTCCGTGTCGCAGCAGTCCGGCGCCGGTGGTGATGACTTGTTCGTTTGGCTTTAGGCCGTCGGTGATAGCGGCTATACCGTCACTAATAAAAGCAACCGTGACTGAGCGTTGTTCGGCAAGTGCATTTTTGTCGTTGTTTTTACTGACAATGAATACGCTGCCTGTTTGATTAAGGCTGTTCACCTCGCTTTGGGTGATGGCAGTCAAGGGGATTAGTGCCACATTATCGCTCTTTTGCGGGTAAATGGTGATTTGCCCGATAAATCCGGAGCGCAGTTCGGCAGCAGGCTTTGTCAGGCTGATTTCAATCTCAAAGGTGCCGGTGCTGGTTGCCATAGGCGTTATTTGCGTTACCTTGCCGCTGAACAATTGCCCTGGTAGTGCGTCGAAGCGGATGGATGCTTGATCTGTGGGGCTTATTCGCACGACGTCTTGGTCGGTAACGCTGCCGCGCATTATCCAGCCTTTGCTCTCATTCGCCAGCACCACAATGGGTTGATAGGGTGATACCAGCTCGTTGGGTTCCACATGGCGCTTAAGCACCAAGCCGTTGGCTGGGGCGTGGATGCGGGAATAGGTCTGATTAAAGCGGGCGATTCGCAGCTTGCTTTTAGCAATGGTCAGTTCGGTTTCGGCGGCTTGCAATTTTTCCAGAGAGAGCGCATTGCTTTTGTGCAGCTGCTGAAAGCGCGCTAAATTACTTGCCGCCAGAGAGACTCTGGCCGACGCTTCGTCCACCTGAGCATCAATCTCCTCCGGAGCCAATTGTGCCAACAGCTGGCCTTTTGCAATGCGCTCCCCTGCTTCAACCTGAATACTCTCAATAGGGCCTGAAACCTTAAAAGAAAGTGTTTGTACGGATTTGTAAGATAACTGGCCACTGGCCTCAATTGGTCGGGCATACTGCTGATAATGAACTGGCTGCACCTGCACGGCGGCAGGCGGCTGGTCTTCCGCTTTTGGTTGGGCGGTGCATAGGGTGAGAAGCAATAAAATGTTTTTGTTTAAATAATTTCTACAAGACATGAGTTAGGCTCTTTTTAATATTGTTGTACTAAGGTGCTTTGTTGTTCAGGTCGGGCAAAGAATACCTGAATTTTGAGCACTTTGGTGAAATTTAGTGGCAAAAGCACTCTTGTTTTTAGATATTTATAGCGGTTGCACAGCTTGGAAAAATTGTGTGGCATTTGGCATAATTTTTTTAAATCATCTGAATAAAGCGGTGATGAGTTTAATAATATTGCTGCAGATTGTTCTCTATTAAGGAAAATTTTTTTCTTTCAATTTAAATTAAATTATTTTGGGAACTTTTAAAGATATGATTTGTCCACACTAACGTATCAAAGAAAAATATAGGAGGACTCAATGATACAAATTACAAACACTGCTCCGGTTGTTAATGGTATGCCGGCGGCTAACTCAAATGTTCAATCTAAAGACGGTCAGGCAAAGCCATCTAATATCAAATCCGTTGAAGTTGATAATAAGACGCCTAAAGCCGCCAATACTGATCAAAGCAAAATTAAAAAGCTTTCTAAGGGTGACTACGCAATTTACGTTATCTGGAATACTTTGCGATATGCCAGCCATTTGCTTGCTTTTCCAGTCATTCAAATTTCACATTCAGTCTTTCAAGCTGCTATTTATGGCAGCCGTGCGGTAGGCTTTGTTTCTGGACTGGCTCTTGGGTCATTGGTTGGAGTAGGGCCAGCATTGCGGGAGATTGTGCGAGGTAATGGTTGCAATCAGGCTTTCAAAAAACTGTCGGAATATGCCGTTAAAGGCTGCAACAAGGGTACATATGTAGGGAGTTGGGGGGGTATTTTTATTGGAGCACCTCTATTTGCGATCTCAGTAATTATTGTAGCATCTGCCGAACTCTCATTACTGATGGGTAAACCCTGGCTGGTCGGGGTTCTTTTGGGAACTTGTTTAGCTGCTGCCGGGGTGTCAGCCAGTGAGGTTGCTCATAAAGGCTCTTCTGAAATAAATGCCAAAATGAATGCCCTTGTGGATAAGAACTATAACTTACCCCCGTTACCTGAAGAGAAAAAGCAAGGGGATGAGTCCAAGGCCAAAAATGCCGAAGATAAACCAGAAGAGAAACCAAAAGATAAACCAAAGGAGAAAATAAAAGATTCCAATAATCGGCTCGAAGCAAACTTTACAGAAATCCAAGAGCTATGCCGGAGATAAAGCAAAGCCGGAAAGAAAGCCCGTAGAGGTTGGTGCGTTTATAGTGTAAGAAGACAAAGAGTCTAAAGACCTGAAGAACCAACAAACTAAGGGTATGCAGCCTGGATCTAAAGCTGCAAAAATATTTATGGAGTATTTCCAGTGCTGTTCAGTGTAATTACTTTCTGATGGAAAGTGCCTTTAAATTATCAGAATTTTCTGTTGGTTGATTTTCTAGTGGGATTATTCGGAGTTTTTTTGGGCACTTATTTTAAGCGCTGCATATTTTGAGCGCTTCATTTTCCAAACCTTTTTGTCTTATTTTTATCTGCGCCATGCAAGTTTCTTTTTCACCTATACAAATAAAAGCAGCAAAAAAATGTATGGGGAACTAAATCCTGGTCGAACCATCGTTTTTTATAAAATTGCTGGAGATTTTGATGAACATCAGTGGAGCAGCAAGTCCTGTTACCATGCCGTGCCCGAAGTACGGAACGTATTCTACTGGGAATATTGCAAAATCTGTTGTCTGTAAAACCGCCAAATACTCCTTTGGCCTGTTTATGATGCCTTAGCCCGTGCTACCTATACAGTGAGCACTTTTGCGGGCAGAACGAGAGGCGGCTGGTCTTCCGCTTTTGGTTGGGCGGTGCATAGGGTGAGAAGCAATAAAATGTTTTTGTTTAAATAATTTCTACAAGACATGAGTTAGGCTCTTTTTAATATTATTGCACTAAGGTGCTTATTTGTTCAGGTCGGGCAAAGCATACCTGAATTTTGAGCACTTTGGTGAAAGATAGTGACAAAAGTACTCTTATTTTAGAATTTATAGTGGTTGTACAGCTTGGAAAAATTGTGTGGCATTTGGCATGATTTTTTTAAAATCATCTGAATATAGCTGTGATGAGTTTAATAATATTCCTGCAGATTGTTCTCTATTAAGGAAAAGTTTTTCTATCAATTTAAATTCTTTTGGGAACTTTTAAAGATATGATTTGTCAATCCTAACGGATCAAAAAAATAGGAGGTCTCAATGATACAATTTACAAACACTGCTCCGGTTGTTAATGGTATGCCGGCGGCTAACTCAAATGTTCAATCTAACGACGGTCAGGCAAAGCCACCTAATATCAAATCCGTTGAAGTTGATAATAAGATACCTAAAGCTGCCAATACTAATCAAAGCGAAATTAAACAGCTATCTAAGTTTGAATACGCAATTAACGCTATCTGGAATATTTTACGATGCGCCGTCCATTTGGTTGCTTTTCCAGTCATTCACGTTTCGCGTGCATTCTTTAATGCCTGTGTTTATGGCGGCGGTGCGGTAGGCTTGGCTTCTGGACTGGCTCTTGGTTCATTGGTTGGAGTAGGGCCAGCATTGCGGGAGATTGTACGAGGTAATGGTTGTAATCAGGCTTTCAAAAAACTGTCGGAATATGCTGTTAAAGGCTGCAACAAGGGTACATCTTTAGGGAGTTGGGCCGGTATTGTTATTGGAACACCTCTATTTATGATCTCAGTAATGTTTGTAGCGTATCAAAAAAACATAGAAGCACTCAATAATACAAATTACAAACATTGCTCCGTTTGTTAATGGTATGCCGGCGGCTAACTCAAATGTTCAATGTAAAGACGGGCAGGCAAAGCATACCTGAATTTTGAGCACCTTGGTGAAATTTAGTGGCAAAAGCACTGTTATTTTTAGATATTTATAGCGGTTGTACAGCTTGGAAAAATTGTGTGGCATTGGGCATAATTTTTTTAAAATCATCTGGATATAGCTGTGATGAGTTTAATAATATTGCTGTAGATTGTTCTCTATGAAGGAGTAGTTTTTTCTATCAATTTAAAATAAATTTTTTTGGGGAACTTTTAAAAATATGATTTGTCCATGCTTACGTATCAGGAAAGCTATAGGAGGATCAAATGATACAAACTATAAACACTGTTCAGGTTGTTAATGGTATGCCGGCGGTGGCTAACTCAAATACTCAGTTTAAAGACGGTCAGGCAAATTCTTCTAATATCAAATCCGTTGAAGTTGATGTTAAGACGCCTAAAACAGCCAGTGCTAATCAAAGCGAAATGAAAAAGTTTTCTAAGAATGACTACGTAATTTACGTTTGCTGGAATACTTTACGATACTTCAGCAATTTGCTTGCTTTTCCAGTCATTCAAGTTTCGCATGCATTTTTTAATGCCTTTGTTTATGGCGGCCGTGCGGTTGGCTTTGCTTCTGGACTGGCTCTTGGTTCATTGGTTGGAGTAGGACCAGCATTGCGGGAGATTGTGCGAGGTAATGGCTGCAATCAGGCTTTCAAAAAGCTGTCCGAATATGCCGTTAAAGGCTGCTGCAAGGGTACATCGGTAGGGAGAGTGACGGGTGTTGTTATTGGAGCACCTGTATTTGCGATCACAGCGATTGTTGTGGCATCTGTCGAAATCTCATTACTGCTAGGTAAACCCTGGCTGGCGAACATTCTTCTGGGAACTTCTTTAGCTGCTGCCGTGCTGTCAGCCAGTGAGGTTGCTCATAAAGGCTCTTCTAAAATTAATGCCAAAATGAACGCCCTTGTGGATAAGAACTTTATTTTTTCCAAGTCACCCGAGAAGAAAGAGCAAAGTGATGAGTCCAAGACTAAAAATGCCGAAGCTAAACCAGAAGAGAAAATAAAAGGTTCCAAGGCTCAGTTCAAAAATACCTTTGAAGAAGTCCAGTATCTATGCCGGTTATAAACCAAAGCCGGAAAAAAGCCCGTAGAGGTTGGTGCGTTTATTGTGTAAGAAGACAAGGAGTCTAAAGACCTGAAGAACCAACAAGCTAAGGGTATACATCCTGGATCTAAAGCTGCAAAAATATTTATGCGGTATTCTCAGTGCTGTTCAGTGTAATTAC
Source organism: Endozoicomonas sp. (assembly GCA_965198415.1). Lineage (GTDB taxonomy): Bacteria > Pseudomonadota > Gammaproteobacteria > Pseudomonadales > Endozoicomonadaceae > Endozoicomonas. Next base: position 1,014,387 of record CBDAPN010000032.1, on the reverse strand, counting down.
TTTCTGATGGAAAGTGCCTTTAAATGATCAGAATTTTCTGTTGGTTAATTTTCTAGTGGGATTAATCGTAATTTTTTCAGGCACTTATTTTAAGCGCTGCATATTTTGAGCGCTTCATTTTATCCAGCCTTTTTGTCTTATTTTTATCTGCGGCATGCAAGTTTCTTTTTCACCTATACAAATAAAAGCATCAAAAAAAATGTATGGGGAACTAAATACATAAATCCTGGTCGAACCATCGTGTTTTATAAAATTGCTGGAGATTTTGATGAACATCAGTGGAGCAGCAAGTCCTGTTACCATGCCGTGCCCGAAGTACGGAACCTATTCTACCGGGGATATTGTAAAATCTGTTGTCTGTAAAACCGCCAAATACTCCTTTGGCCTGTTTATGATGCCGAGTATGTACTTAGCCCGTGCTGCCTATACAGTGAGCACTTTTGCGGGCAGAACGGTAGGGTTTGTTGCCGGAATAAGCCTTGGTGCGTTGGTGGGTACATTTTATGCCATTAATGAAGGCATTAAGGGCAGTGATTTCAAAACGGCCAGCAAAAAAATCACCGAATATACCGTGAAAGGTTGTGATCTGGGGATGTCCGCCGGGTATTTAGCATTTGCAGTGGCATCAACCCCATTGACGCTGACCGCTGGCCTGTTCGGCTTTGTGGCTACGGCCAGCGTTATCTTCAAGGTTCCCGTGGTGGGGGCTGCATTGATTGGCGCGTCGCTTGGTACATCCGTTGCCGCTACCTGTGAGCTAGTCAATCGAAACCGATCCCATATTGATGAGGTGATGAACTCGGTGAAGGCATCGGCGCACTTTAAACCAGCGCCAGAATTCAGTGAGCAGTGGAGCAGGCTAAAGTTAGCCATTAGTGGCAATGAGCTGATTTAGTGTGCCGGGAGTATTGCAGCTCCCGGCGGGCTGTCGTTTACCTGTGATTGCGTAAAGCATCGGCTTTATGCCCCTTTGGGGTGCGATAGGTCGGGAAGTGTCAGAACCTACTCCTTAAAGCAATACCTGCCTGTTTCAGCTCTTGCTGCACAGCGTGGTAGATCAATTGAAACTCGCTGTCCGCTTGAATCAATTTTGCTGAGAACTCAGGCATCAGCCGGGCAATTGGCGTGTTGGTATTTTCTGGCAGGGTTTCTGGAATCAGCTCAATGGCTTGCTGAAAGCGGTAGGACGTTTGCCGGGTAAATGTCATTAAACGCTCGTATTCCACCCCCATATTTGCCAGCTCTGGCTTTCTGGCGGAGCGGGAAAGCGCCATGTTGTCAAATACTTGCTGGAGCCTGGTGTCGTAACTGGCCAGAATTTGATTGACCTGTCTCAGGTTATCGACATAAGTACCTGCAGCAGCTGGCCCGACCGGCGCCACTGGGGCAGACTGAACATCGTTGCTGGCCTCAATAGTTGCTAATTCGGGTTGTTTTCCAAGGGCTGTATCGGGGCGAAAGGGGTGGGTTGCACTAAGATTTACCATGAGGTTTTCGACTTTGTTGAAATCCAGTTCCAGCGTTTTCGGCAATTCAACGAGGATTCTGGCAAACGCTTGTTCCTCATTTTCTTTAGCGGTTGCCTGCAAAGAGGCTCCTAGCTCCGGGTCTTTGAGAGGGTTTGGTTGGACGGCTCGGTTGTTCAGATGATCGATTGACGATGACATAGTGCGCTCTCCTTTGCAGTCATTATCTTTAAGGTTAGTGCAGCCGGAGTGAAATAATTCCCTGCTAAATGTAAGTTTTTTTCTCTTTTTTTTTGCAAATGAGAATTATTCTCATAAAATAGTTAAAACAGAAGTCAACTTTCGAGGCAAAAATATGGCTAAAGCAGCTTTAATGACGAAACCTATGGGTCGATCGGCTCCTATGGCTAAAACCGCTTCCTTTGCAATGGTGCATTGTTGTGTGGCGTTTTTGGTGGGTTACCTTATGACCGGCGATGTACTGGTTGGTGGCGCACTGGCTTTGGTGGAACCGGCGGTGAATACCGTAGCGTACTATTTTCATGAAAAAGTCTGGAATCGTCTTAAAAACTCCAGACCCGCTGCCTGAACAGTCTTACTGGCAAACCATAGAGCCTTTATCTAGCCCTTCATATGCTATGACCTTAATATTTTTACCCGGCCTGCTCTGTGCCACACAATGCACAAGGTGGCAGGCCAACAACTCAACGGTGGTATCTGAGTCAATCAGGTAACAGTCGCGGCCAGGCAGGGTTATGGCGAAGCTCCCCTGACCTGCGGTGTAACCAAAGCGGTAATATTCGACACCATCTTGGGTAAAGGCTTCCTGCAAATCTTCACGGGTGGCCAGGTAAATATCCTGCCACTTTATCGCCCATTCAGCCTCTAAAGCCTCATCTCTTTGTTCATCGACAAAAATATGAATCCGTGAGCGGTGGCCGTGGGCAATGCGCTGGCAGTCGCCAGCGTGCTTTTTCAGGCCATGGCTGTAGTGGTAGTAGGCACCGTCAATCTCTTCTGTGTGCAGGTGAATATCTATTTTGGCTACGTTGTCAGGCAGAATTTGCATCACAGCACGCTCCAGAAAAGGCGTTACCCCCTCAGGGGTGATGGCCGTTGCATCCACCGCCAAAATGGCCTGCTGGGGCGCTTGGCAACTGATCGTGCCGCTTTGGGCAGCAAAACGGACATCGACATAGCCGGAGTCATTGGTGGTTATGCGGGCTTCTCTGGCGGGTACCAGTAAGCGATGGTCGGCAAGGCGGTCGAGCTCGGCTTTGATTTGTTTTTTTACATGACCAAAATCAAAGACCATGCCTTCACTATTAAGCTCTCCCCAAAGGGTAACGTCCACAAGCCAGGTTTCGCCCACCAAGCCACGCTTGGGACAAAGATAGCTGAAGTCCAAAGTGGTCAGCTGGTTTACGAACAGTGCTTGCATGTTACTCCCAATTAATTAAGTGACCGAAAACATACCCGAATTCGTTTATGCCTCCTGGCGGCGCATGTTGACTGATTTTGGGATCAGTTGTCCAATTTATCCACTTTTCAGCCCACAGGTCTGTGATTGTGCTTGCTCCTAAAGGTTAGCCCGATTATCTTCTCCCCCCGAAACAATCGCATTGCAATTGCTTGTGTACAGAGGTAGCGCAAAGGAGCCAGGCTTGATCACCCCACAAGACATGATGTTTGATGCCAAGCACATTTGGCACCCCTACAGCACCACCACCAACCCGCTTGAGACCTTTGGCGTTGTGGGGGCTGATGGTGTTTATCTGCATCTTAATGATGGTCGTCGGGTGATTGATGGCATGTCGTCCTGGTGGTGCATGGTGCATGGTTATAACCATCCGCAAATGAATGCGGCGCTAAAAAAGCAGGTTGACCAATTCTCCCACGTCATGTTTGGTGGTCTGACCCACAAGCCCGCCATAAAACTGGCTGAAAAATTAATCAGCATGACGCCAGAGTCCATGCAAACGGTATTCTTTGCCGACTCCGGCTCCGTGGCGGTGGAGGTGGCCATCAAAATGGCCATGCAATTTTGGATTGCCTGTGACCGGCCTGAAAAAAACAAGATGCTCACCGTCAGGGGTGGATACTACGGCGATACCACCGGCAGCATGTCCATCTGTGACCCGGACGGCGGCATGCATCACTGGTTTACCGGTATTTTACCGCAGCACTATTTTGTGCCCCGGCCAACCTGTCGCTTTGATGAACCTTTTGAAGAGCAGCATATTGATGAGCTGCGACAAATTCTCGACCGCTTTGGCCACCAACTGGCAGGCATTATTATTGAGCCTATTGTTCAGGGTGCTGGAGGTATGTACTTTTATTCACCGCAATATCTGGTGCGTTTGCGCCAGCTTTGTGATGAATATGAGGTACTGCTACTTCACGATGAAATTGCCACCGGCTTTGGCCGCACCGGCAAACTCTTTGCCTGCGAACATGCCGGCGTAGTCCCCGACATCATGTGCGTAGGCAAAGCATTAACCGGCGGCTATATGACCATGGCCGCAACCCTTTGCAGCGAAAACATCAGTCGCACAATATCGGCCCACAGCCCGTTTATGCATGGCCCGACGTTTATGGCAAACCCGCTGGCCTGTGCTGCGGCCAATGCCAGCCTCGACATCTTATCCCGTGGTCATTGGCAGGCGCAGGTGGCCATGTTGGAAAAAACCATGAAAGAATCTTTGCAACCCTGCCTCGACTTGCCTTCGGTAGAGGAGGTACGCGTGCTCGGTGGTATTGGCGTGGTCGAGATGAAAACGCCGGTCAACATGAGTGAAATTCAGCCAATGTTTGTGGCAGAAGGTGTGTGGGTACGCCCTTTTGGCAAGCTGGTGTACGTAATGCCACCTTATGTAATATCCCCCGAACAGTTACAAACCTTGTGCAGTAGCATCAATAAAGTGCTGCACAAAATCAGCCAATAAGTGCGAAAGCCCGTTTTATAAAGCATTAATCAAGGAGTTCCTTATGGGTGCTGGCCTTCCTAAAACCACTGCACAGTTTCATAAAATACCCCATGCCCGCATAGCGATCATCGCTAGTAGCTGGCACAGCGAGTACGTTGACGCCATGATTGACCGGGCGCAAAAAGAACTGCTGGCGCTGGATGTAAAAGCAGAAAACATCATCGTGCACAAACTGCCGGGCTCTTTGGAGCTGCCCTTTGCCGCCAGCTTATTATTTGAAGAAGACCCAAGGATTGATGCGATTCTGGCCTTCGGTGTCGTGCTTGAAGGCATCACCAGCCACGATGAAATGGTACTCAACGGAGTGTTTGAAGGCTTTATGGATGTCACCAAACGCTTTAAGAAACCGGTAATTAACGAAGTCATCGGTGTTGCCAGCCTGGAAGACGCCCAAAAGCGCTCCGGTGACAACATCATGAACAAAGGCGTTGAAGCGGTCTATGCCGCCTCTGAGTTATTGCACTGGGTTAAAGGGGTCAAAGGTTAGAGGCGTTGCAGGAAAAAACACTCTCGCATCGTCTGCGATGATTGATTGCTTCCCAAAAGAACTCCGGGAAGCGATCAAAACTAACGATACAGGTTGTCGTAACAGAAATTAGTTGCCTCAATAAAGCCTTCAATACTGCCGCAATCAAAACGCTGCCCTTTAAATTTATACGCCATCACACAGCCGCGGCTTGCTTGCGCCATGAGCGCATCGGTGATCTGGATTTCACCGCTTTTGCCCGGCTGCGTGTCCTGTATCAGATCAAAAATATCTGGCGTAAGGATATAACGGCCAATAATTGCCAGATTACTCGGGGCATCCTCTTTTGCGGGCTTTTCTACCATATTTTCAACACGGATCAATTCATCGGAAATGCTCTGCCCGGCAATAACACCGTACTTATGCACCTCGTCATCCGGCACCTCCTGCACCGCCACAATACTGCAACGAAACTGCTTGTAAAGCACCGCCATTTGCGCCAACACCCCAGGGCCACCCATATTGATGCACAAGTCATCTGCCAGCACCATACCAAAGGGTTGATCGCCAATCAGCGTCTGCCCGGTAAGCACCGCATGGCCAAGACCTTTCATTTCGCGCTGGCGTGTATAGGAAAATGAGCATTGGTCAATTACGCGACGAACGTCTGACAACAAGCTTTCTTTTTCGGTGCCGGAAATTTGGTGCTCCAGCTCGTAATTCACATCAAAATGATCCTCCAAAGAGCGTTTGCCGCGACCGGTAACAATGCAAATATCTGACATACCGGCCTGTAGTGCTTCGTCAACGCCGTACTCAATAAGTGGCTTGCTGACGATAGGCATCATCTCTTTAGGCATGGATTTGGTCGCAGGAAGAAAGCGTGTGCCGTAACCAGCAGCGGGAAAAAGACATTTTTTTAACATGTGAAGCTCTTTATATGAATATTCTATAAGGCTGACCGACGCTGTAACCGAGCAGTCTCAAAACACAGGGCAACAAATACACCGTAATGAAACAATAGTCTTGAATTACTTGCAACCAATCTTTGATTACAACGCCTTTTTTATTGTACTAACGTTGCAAAATAGCAGGATAGAGCCTGCATGTGGCTACTAGCCTGATTCTTTTAAGCACCAGTACTGGCCGAAAAAACCTGAAAAACGGGGAAAGTACAAAAAAGCAACAACTCCAAATGTGCACAGTGAATCATTGTAACGAAGACCTTGCAAGACAATCGTTTCATTTATTTCTCAGTCACAAAAAAAGCCACAAAAAATTTTTAAAACAGTGGAAAGAAAAAAATTTTAATTTTTTTGAACTTTTTTCTGATCGGAAAATCAAATCAGATGCAAAATCATTAAACATAACGGAGAGCATTTTAAAATGTTTAACAAACAACTGACGATCAAACATTTATTTCTCAGTTTGTTGCTTACAATCAACAGCTTACCAGGCACCGCTGCGGTTGCTACTGAAGAGTCAAATGACCTCGACACCAGCTTTGATTCTGAGACTGAAGAGTCAAATGATCTCGACACCAGCTTTGATTCTAAGACTGAAGAGTCAAATGATCTCGACACCAGCTTTGATTCGACTGAAGAGTCAAATGACCTCGAGCTTTGATTTTAAGGCTGAAGAGTCAAATGACCTCGACACCGGTTTCCATTTTGAGACTGAAGAGCGAATAGATTACCGCACCCTCGACCTCTACCCCCTGAAAGTAGAACGCTGGATGAAAGGCCGCACCTTCTTCCGCCAACAACTGACGGTAATCACTGCGGGTTTTCCTTATGAATCACCTCGTATGGGTTTCGTAAAACACTTTCCACTTTCATTAGATAACATAACCCATCTTTGGGTGTTCAAACCTTCAATCAGCGTCAGTGCCATGACCGCCGTTGAAGTGGAGCCCGGCTCCGACTGGAGAATCACCAATTACCAGATCAACCATGGCTCCGCCGTTACTATGGAAGAATTCGATACCATTCCATACTATTCAAATAACCTCCTTCCCAAGGCGGTATTATATCACCAACCTTTTTTTGACCCGTCCTATTCAGACGCTGCGGCACGTTATGTAATTCTGGATCAGGAAGACTGGTGGGGTGTTAAAAGCTTCCCACTCGACGCTGACATCACCTTCTCCCGCACTAACCCAGAGACCAGTGCTGAAGAAAGCATTGTCGTTAATGTAAAACGAAAAGTTACCAATGCGCTGAAAACTGGCAAAATCAAGTTAGCAATTAAAACGGAAGAAGGTTCTGAACCGGTAGAGTACAAACTTCAATCTCAGGTCCGTTATCCAAAAACCAACTTCAGCTCGTGGTACCATGAGCCAGCCAATGTTTTGGTTGATTTTGAAAAGTCAGACTCAAACTCAGGTACGAACCAATAGGGTGAATAATCACCTCAAGGGGCATAGCTTTTATGCCCCTTCTTTTCCAATCCATGGCTTTTTAATACCTCCCACTTCACACTATTGCACTTTCCTTGCCGATTTGGATAATCCATTCAGTTTTTTGACAATTATTAAGCTTGTACACATCCCTTAAGCTGGCTTCTGTGTACAGTTTGTACACAATTTGGAACCTGCTTATGTCTACATCAACGCTGCTCCCGCAAGTCGAAGCAAGGCGCACCTTCGCCATAATTTCTCACCCTGATGCCGGTAAAACCACCATCACCGAAAAACTGCTGTTGCTCGGCGGTGCCATCCAGCTGGCGGGTACAGTCAAAGGCAAAAAAACCGGCCGCATGGCCACGTCTGACTGGATGAAAATGGAGCAGGAGCGCGGCATCTCCATCACCACCTCGGTGATGCAATTCCCTTACCACGACCGCACCGTCAACCTTCTGGACACACCGGGACACGAAGACTTCTCGGAAGACACCTACCGCACCCTTACCGCAGTCGACAGCTGCCTTATGGTGATTGACGGCGCTAAAGGCGTCGAAGACCGCACCATAAAATTAATGGAAGTTTGTCGTTTGCGAGACACCCCAATCTTTACGTTCGTCAACAAAATGGATCGGGAAGTGCGGGACCAAATTGAAGTGCTGGATGAAATCGAAGACATCCTTAAAATCCAGTGCGCCCCCATCACCTGGCCCATAGGCATGGGCAAACAATTCAAAGGCGTTTACAACCTCTACACCGACACCATTCACGTATTTAAACCCGGTCAGGCCAGTGTGGTGCCGGAAGATATTCAGATCAAAGGACTGGAATCTCCAGAAGCCATTGCACTGCTTGGCGACCTGCACGAAGAGCTGACAGAAGAGATTGAACTGGTGCGTGGTGCCAGTCACGAGTTCGACCTTGAGGCTTACCTTGGCGGACGTATGACGCCGGTCTTTTTTGGTACCGCTTTGGCCAACTTTGGCGTTCGGGAAATGCTCAACGACTTTGTGCGATGGGCGCCATCACCCCTACCACGAGAGACCGATTTACGCTCAGTCCCGGCATCGGAAGAGAAATTTTCCGGCTTTGTGTTTAAAATCCAGGCCAACATGGACCCCAAACACCGGGATCGCATTGCCTTTTTGCGTATCTGCTCTGGCAAGTACACTCGCAACATGAAGATGAAACATGTTCGCATCGGCAAAGACGTTAAAATTGCGGATGCGGTCACCTTTCTGGCCGGTGACCGATCTCATGTGGATGAGGCCATTTCTGGTGACATCATCGGCCTGCACAACCATGGCACCATTCAAATTGGCGATACCTTCACCCAAGGCGAAATGCTCAAATTTATGGGCATCCCTCACTTTGCCCCGGAACTGTTCCGCCGTGTGCGCCTGAAAGACCCATTAAAGCTGAAGCAACTGCAAAAAGGGCTGCAACAACTCTCTGAAGAAGGCGCTACTCAGCTGTTCATGCCAGTGAATAATAACGACCTTATTCTAGGTGCTGTGGGCGTACTCCAGTTTGATGTGGTTATGCGACGCTTAAAAGATGAATACAACGTTGACGCAATCTACGAGCCCATCAACGTCAATACCGCCCGCTGGATTGACTGCGGCGATGAGAAAAAACTTGAAGAATTCAAACGCAAATGTGCAGACAATCTGGCCATAGACGGCGGCGGCCATTTGACTTATCTGGCTCCAACTCGTGTAAACCTCTCACTTGCACAAGAGCGCTACCCGCTAGTGACTTTTCGTACCACCAGAGAGCATTAACAGTCGGCCACTAAGCTAAAAATTGCGCTGGCTGAAAGTAAAGATAACGGGGCGCTGACACTCCCCGCTCTATCGCACCCAAAGGGCATAAATACCCAAAGGGCATAAACATCCAGAGGGCTGAAAAAAGCCAGCCCTAAACAATCCAGAGGGCTGAAAAAAGCCAGCCCTCACAGCAATTATGTACTAAATATTTTCCCATGATTTAAACATTGCCGCTTGCCCGTAATAGGCGGAGTTTTCATCATAGAGATTCCATACTTTGGCATTTTCTATGAAAAACCTTTTCCCCGTTGATGACACTCGCACCCCTTTATAGTGGTTGATACAACCGTATTTTGTGACCTCTGCCAGTAACTTGTTTCTGTCGTCTTGTGATGGCGTTTGGGCAGATTTTCGTGAAGGCATACTGGTAAACTCGGAAAAATCAAGTTCAAAGAGATTTAAAGCCGTTAAATTGCCAAAGTTGAAAACCGGATCTTCTTCAATGCCATGAGAAACAATGACAAAATCAGCCACCCATAACGACTCGAACCGATTAAAGCCATCACCTGTATTGCAAACCAGCTCTTCAGAAAAATATTTTTTGTAGTTTTCCATCAAAATTTCTGCATGTTTCTCTGCACTCACAAAACCAATATTTTTTGGGGCTTTCATATCATTCCTTAGCTATTAGTTTTATCAAAAGGGCAATCTATTCTCGCACAGCCTTTTGGAGTATAGCCGGGGGTTAAGCACATGATGCTTTGCTAATTGAAATAATAAACGTCCAAAGGCGTATAAATTGCTGCTAGACAATGGGGGATATCATATACGCCAATAATTCTGAACCGTAAGTTTTGGCACTGAAATCAAGCACTGTAAAGATGTCAATCATTAACGTTCATTTCATAGAAAACGCATTGAATAGTTAACGGTTTCACAGCCTCGACTCTACGAAGCCAAGGCAAAAACGCAATCTTTTCAAACCATCGCCTGTAATCTTATGGCTTTCTCCTAAACCTCTGCGATTTAACGAACAACGCAAACTCGTAAATTATCGCCTACTATTTAGTCATATTTCTCTATCAGGTATCTTCATGAGTGGTACGGTTTCCAGCAAGCCTGAAACCTCAGACTTGCGCAAAATAGTTGAACCCATTGTATTGTTGGGCTTTGCAGGACTTATGCTTGCCTATCTCAGCAACACCATGGGTGTTACCAATATGTTTAACACCATCTTTAATACTGCTCATGATCTACTGTTGAACACTGCGCTTTTCTTGATGGGTATTACCGTCCTTACTAGCGCCGTAAGTCGTCTATTAACCGAGTTTCATGTCATCGCTTTAATTGAACGACTGCTGGCGCCACTGATGAGGCCGCTGTTTAACCTCCCGGGTCGGGCAGCAATGGCGGCGATGATGACTTTTTTTTCTGATAACCCGGCCATCATCGGTTTGGCAAAAGATCGTCGTTTTAATCACTCTTTTAAAGTGGCCGAACTCATTTCCCTAACCAATTTTGGTACTTCCTTTGGTATGGGATTAATCGTCATCACGTTTATGGCCACTTTGCAAAACAGTGAAACCGGTGATACCTATTTTTTTCCGGCGCTTATTGGTTTAGTGGGTGCGCTGATTGGTGCCATTATTTCCACCCGCCTTATGCAGCGTTTTATCCGTGATGACCCCAGACTGCATCAGCTTAACTTCAAAGATACTCACAGTAATCTTCTGGACGACAACGGCACAAGAGACCCGTCTGGCTAAGAACACTAAACTCTCTGCTGGACGGCGGCAAATTCGGTGTAAAAATGGGGGTGGAGATTATTCCCGGCGTGCTGATCATCAGCACTTTTGTGATGTTACTGACTTTCGGTGCACCGGAGAGTGGTTACTCTGGCGCAGCCTTTGAAGGCGTTGCTTTGCTGCCTAAACTGGCGGGGTATGCCAGTGGGCTGTTTAGAGTTCTTTTTGGTTTTAACCATGCGGAACTGGTTGCCTTTCCTATCACCACTCTTGGCGCAGTCGGCGCGTCACTCTCATTGGTGCCAACGTTTTTAAGTAAGGGTATTGTTACAGCCAGTGATATGGCTGTTTTCACTGCCATGGGTATGTGCTGGAGCGGCTACCTGAGCACTCACACCGCCATGCTCGATACCCTTGGGTTTCGGGATCTCACCTCAAAAGCCTTTCTTTCCCACACCATTGGTGGAGCCTGTGCAGGTGTTGTAGCACGGTATCTTTATCTTCTTTTTGAAATGTTCGCAGTCTGAGTGGCGCGCAGCTATTCAGCAGCAAACTGAGCCTGAACATTGCCGACTTTTCAGGCTCAATTTGTGGTTTCGCAGTAGAGCAGACTCCCCCTTCCAGCGGTAAAATATTTTTCCCCCCTGAGTAAAGTTGCAGGAAGGGTGAAGCTTTTATGTTCTTTTAAACATTGTGCAGTAAACAGAGCTGACAACACAGACCGCAGCGGCAAGCAGGTAAATGGAGAAAACAATGACCATCCACTGCGCCATGTTCAGGCTCAGAAATGTCCAGTCATCAGCGCCACAGATGCCGGTTGGCATAAACAGGGCGGGCCACCACTCTTGAAGTGGCAGGTTAAAGGGAAACGTCGGCAGAAAGCTACAACTGGAGGCAAAAGGGTTGAATTCAGCGTAGTCCGCCATTTGGGCAATGGCGTGCCTGAGGCCGTAAAGTGCGCCACTTACCCAGAGGGTATAACCGACAATTCTGGTCACGACGTTTGTTGGGGCAATCATTATGATTAATGGGGCAACGATCAGAATAATCACTGCCAGACGCTGATAAACACACCGCTCACAAGGGTCCATGTTTAATATATGCTGAAAGCCCCAAGCGCAAAGCTCAAGAATGAGGGCTGAGGCAAACATAATTAGCCACGTGCCGCGATAACTTTGCCAACGGTGCAGCGTTGGCAAGGGGCTTTGTTGAAGTTTCTTTAGAAGCGTCATCATCTTAGTCAGCTGTTGGTTTAAGGTTTGCCATTTACCGGAAGTTTATTCAGGTAAGTGATCAGCGCCTCAAGTTGATCCGGCGATTTGAGGCTGCTCATGTTAATCAGGTAGCGGTTATTCACTATAAAACTCGGTACGGCTTGTATGTATTTGGCATAGCGCATCCAGTCCATTCGGGTTTTTGCCACAGGCAGGCTGTTTTTCTGGGCTTGGAACTCTTTTTCACTTAGTCCGCCGGCTTTCAGGCTCTCAAAGAATTTTTGGTCGTTTGCCCAGTCGCCCTTGCGCTCTGAGTGAATGTGATTAAACAGTGCTTTTTTAACGGCATCGTACCGAGGTGTGCCCGAGGTAATAGCCAGAGCAATGGTGGCCTGTTCGGCGTAGTTGCCCATAAAGGTCATATGCGCCTGTTTGAAGTCATAATGATTCTGCTGTAGCCAGGTTTTCAGTTTGTCTAAAGGGCCTCGGTATTCCCACTGATAGCAACCGCCACAATAAATAGTAAAAAGTTCAGTCACTGTGGGTTTTTCATAAGGCTCAAGACCGTTGATGACGGTGTAGCTAGTTCCCTCTTTAAAGGCGTTTTCAGCAGCCTTTAAGTTGGTGGCCAATACCAGAGGAAACAACAGTAACAGGGTAGAAAAAAACTTGCTCATGGTTTCACATTCCACGGTGCTTAGGCGCTAGTAATTACTTCTATTGAAGGCTTGGGTGTTGCAATGAAATGGTAACACTTTTTCAGTCAAAATTCCGCCGAGAACGGCTTTACAGCCGCTACTACGGGCTATTTTAAATGTCTTTAACCGCCTTATCTGCCGCTACGGTTTGCTGCTGCTCTTCGATGATGGCTGGGGTTTCCAAGCTAATGCGCCCAAGCTCACCACTACGGAATTCATTGAGTAAAATTTCGGCGACTTTATGGGTGTCGGCAATACCACCGCGGCGCATACAGCCACGACGCTGGCCGATCAGGTCGAATAATTCAATGCCGGTGTGGGGCAGAGCTTTGAGTTGGTAGCGTTGGCACAGGGCTTGTGGGTAGTGGATGAGCAGATACTCTGCGAGATACATGGCCACATCTTCAAATTCAATTACCGTGCTTTTGATGGCTCCGCTAATGGCTAGGCGGTAACCGCAATCCTCCGGCTCCAGTTTGGGCCAGAGGAAGCCGGGGGTGTCCAGTAGGGTGATATTATTGGGCAGTTTAATGCGTTGCTGCTGTTTGGTTACCGCCGGTTCGTTGCCGGTTTTAGCGACGGTGCGACTGGCGAGAGTATTGATTGTGGTGGATTTTCCCACATTGGGAATCCCCAAAATAATCGCTTTTAATGGGCTGATGTCCAAATTACGTTCAGGCACCATAGTCGGTGCGAGTTGTAAAATACTGCGAATTTTTTCCGGCTGCTTCAAGTTGACGGCAATGGCGCGCATGCCCGATGTGCGGTTGATATGCTCAACCCACAGTTGCGTGGTTGTTGGGTCTGCAAGATCACTTTTGTTGAGGATTTTAATGCACGGCGTGTTTTTACGCAGGGAGTCAACCATCGGGTTTTCACTACTGAAGGGGAGGCGAGCGTCGAGCACTTCAATAATCAGATCCATTTTTGGTATCACTTCGCGGATCTCTTTTTTGGCCTTATGCATGTGGCCGGGATACCAGTTAATCGCCATCGTTGGATCTATCTTCAGTTGTGAAAAAAGGCGATTTTACTACGAATTGTCAACGGCCAAAAGCGACAGTTGTGCTCCCACAACTCCTTGTGGGGGCCGGTGAAGTCAGGAGTCGAAGTCCATAACAATGCGTCCGGTTACTTCGCCTTTTTCCAGCTCATCAAAAATCTGATTAATGTCTTCGAGTTTGCGTACATGTATATCGGTTTTGATTTTGCCCTCGGCGGCAAAGGCCAGGCATTCTTCCAGATCCCTTCGGGTACCCACAATTGAACCCACCAAAGTGATGCCGTTGATGACGGTATCAAAAATAGGAACGGGCATGTCACCGGATGGTATGCCAACCAATACCAAAGTTCCTCCACGGCGCACCGAAGCGTAGGCGCTTTCAAAGCCTGCATTGGTGACAGCGGTGCAGATAGCAGCATGAACGCCAGTCCCGAGCAGAGCGCGGATTTTTTCTTCGGGCTGCTCTTTTTTGAAATCAACAAAGTGTTTAGCGCCAAGCTTCATGGATAACGCTTGTTTGTCTTCACCGGTATCAACTGCCACAACATTCAGCCCCATGGCGGTGGCATACTGAATGGCAAGGTGACCAAGGCCACCAACGCCAACACAAGAGACCCAGTCGCCCGGCTTGGTTCTGCTGACTTTCAATGCTTTGTAAGAAGTGACCCCGGCACAAAATAAAGGCGCCGCCTCTATAAAGCTCAGGGCGTCTGGTATTTTTACTACATAGTTGGCATCGGCCCGGCAATAGTCCGCGTACCCGCCATGCACAAGATAGCCGGTATAAACACTTTCCGGGCACAATGTTTCGTTGCCCTCAAGGCAGTAATCGCAATGACCGCAGGCGGAGTACAAAAATGGAATACCTACTCTGTCGCCTAATTTCAAGTGCTTGACATGACTGCCAAGCTCAACAACCTCCCCAACGCCTTCGTGCCCCGGAATCAGAGGCATATTGGGTTTTACCGGCCAGTCGCCATGACAGGCGTGAATATCGGTATGACAAACACCTGACGCCTTTATTTTGACCAGTATTTCATGCTCGGCAATGGTCGGAACAGCTACCTCATCAATGCGAAGTGGGGCATTAAACTCATGAGCTACGGCGGCTTTCATAGCTTACCTCCAGATAAATAATGCAATACAAGACAAAGATCCGTTAACAGATGCAGAATCAGCACCCGATATAAACTACTGTAGTCTTATATTTAACAAATCAAAAATTATTTATATGTTTTTTCGAGCCAGCTGAGGGAATGGGGGAGGTTTGAGCAAAAAGATTCGCAACACCGCATGCGTAGGTAAGTTTTCAAATTTAGCGTCGCCACCATGAATGAGCACATGGAGCGACGACTCTGTTTGTGGTTGGGCTACTGTTTAATGTTGCCTACA
Organism: Endozoicomonas sp.; assembly: GCA_965198415.1. Lineage (GTDB taxonomy): Bacteria > Pseudomonadota > Gammaproteobacteria > Pseudomonadales > Endozoicomonadaceae > Endozoicomonas. Next base: position 999,246 of record CBDAPN010000032.1, on the reverse strand, counting down.
GTCTGTACACCGATGTGATCCCGTAAATAGTATGCCATCCATTGAAGCCCTCTTTTATGGCGCCATGTTAACGGACGGCCAGCGATTTCCTCCGCTTCTGCCATGGCCTCTTTGTATGGCATTCCACGGTATTGCATTTGATAGGTGCCAAGAACCAGCCCGGTGCGGTCACTGCCAACACGGCAATGAACATAAATGGCTTTTGGCCGACTGCGACCCATTACCATCCATTTTTTGATTTTGGGCGTGAGCTCATTGACATCATCCAGAATGGGCCCGTAGAGCATGAAACCCTTGAGCATTTGCGGATACAGATTCGGGCTGGATAGCGCACCGTAAATCGGGTGGTTGTAGAGGCGCACGCTGTCGGAGTTTCTTTCAGCATAGCGCTCTTCAATTTGCAGCAGCTTGTTTTCAGTGAAGGGGCTGATAAGAGAAACAACAAGAATCAACGTATCCTTCGGCAGAGGAACACCGAGCTCCTTCTCGCTCTGCTCACTCATATGGGCGAACAGTTCTTCGTAGGCGAAGCGCTGTTTTTTTATTGGGATATTGCCACGGAACAGGTAGTTACCACTTGAGGAGTTATATTCCACTAGCCGCAATTTTTTGGGGTCAAAGGTCTCTATTCTTTGTGTAGGAGCGGTAATTTTGGTGTGAACTGGTTCAGCGGCCTTTTGCTGCTCGGAGGGCGCTGCTTCATAAGAGGTAGCTTCTTGGGGAGGTACTGCTTTTGTGTCAACAGCAGTGGTAGTGACGGCCCCGGTGGGTTCTTCGACCTGCTCCGTTGGGTTTTGCTCCAGTGAGTAGGCTTTTATCGTCAGGCAGAGTAGTAAAAAAATGGGTAACAGTTGACTGAGTTTTTTCATGATTGACCAAATCTTGAGTGATGGTTGAGCGTTTGACTGCATTGTTTCCCGAAAGTTCCAAAGCGGTTTTGCCAAGGCTGAAGAGTAAATATTTCCACACAGCATCCATTTGGCATCGAGTCAAAAACAGCACCATTTTTATAGTCAAGCACTGTCCAAAGTGCGATTAATTCATGAAAAATTGTTTGATTATTACTGTTAATTTTCTGCCTGTTGGATGGTGCGATAACCTCCCCAAACCCTAAGTGCGGTGGTCATAAGGCAAATCACGGCAAACCCGTAAGCCAGTTGTGGAAAGTATTCGGGGAGCAGGCAGAACAGAACGAACAGTAAAATGGTTTCAGTACCTTCTGCCAGCCCGCCCAGATAATGAAGGGACTTATGGGCAAAGTGGGGATCACTTAGCTGGTGTTTTTCCGCCATTATGGCGTAAGCCAAAAAGCTGGAGCCCGTTCCCATGAACGAGAAAATGAGCACACAGGCTGCTAAGGCATTTTCCTGTGGCGCCCCAAGGGCAAAGCCGACGACAACGCCTGAATAAAAAATAAAATCCAGAGTAATATCCAGAAACCCGCCGGCGTCTGATGGAGCGCTTAACCTTGCTAGTGCACCGTCAAGACCATCAAGAAAACGGTTGAGCAAAATAGCGCCGAGTGCCAACAGGTAGTGCTCAAAGGCCAGCAGAGGTATGGCAATCATACCGATCAAAAAGCCAGCAATCGTTACCTGATCCGGCCCAATACCAAAGTGTTGTAGCCTTCTGGCCACGCTACGCAATGGCCGTTGAGTGAGCGGAGCTGTCCATTTATCAAGCATTTTGGTGAGCACTGAATTATTGGTTGAAGTGGCATGATAACGCTGGGAAATATCTGTGCCAAACGGCTTTTGGTTTATCTTTTTTATTATTCGGGAGAATAATTTTCCTGTCCTTACGGTTAAAATTTTATCCGCTGGTTTGTGATGTTTTTTTAGCTTGTGTATAGTCCGGCAGTCTTTTTTTCGGATTATCTGTGCTTTAGGGAGATGGTGAGTATCAGTGATTCTAAACTTCGGGTTATTCATCATAACCCCAGGCGAGAGCGGTTAGTTCGACTTATTCTTTTGATTAGTGTCGTTTTAGTTGGCGCTGTCGCCTATTCGGTGGGTACAATCCACGGCGGGCAGAGCCTGAAGCAGAACCGGAATCTGCAAACCCGGGTGCAGGCTTTGCAAAGCACAAATAGCGAACTACAGCAGCAACTGGCTATTGCACAAAGTGGCAGCGCGATTGATCGTGCAGCGGTTAAGCATGTTCGTCTACAGGTTAAACAGCTTGAAGATGAAAAAGCGCAGTTGCACAAAGAGCTGACTTTTTTCAAAAACGTTCTGGCGCCTGAAGATAAGTCGTTGGGGATTCGGGTCGCTGCATTTAACTTGCAGGCCACAGCACAGCCCGGTGGGTATCGGTTGCAGCTGGTTATTTCTCAGGTAGCTCACACTAATCCATTTCTTAAGGGCACTCTGGCTGTCAGCTTGCTTGGCGAGCAGGACGGCAAGGCCATATCTATCCCGTTATCTCTGCTAGTGGGAGAGGAACAGCTGAAAAGCCAGCTGGGCTTTCGTTATTTTCAATCATTGCCCAGTGACCGGGATTATCTTGACTTCGTCCTGCCCGACGGTTTTCAACCTGCCGAGGTGAAGGTCGTGGTGAAGATAACCAGTGGCAAAAAGCAGAATTTTGAACAAGTTTTCCAATGGGATCAGGAGCTGGTAACTGATGTTCGGTAAAAACAAGGCGATTAACGCAAGCGGCAAAGAGAGCAGTACAACCCTTATATCATCCGAGACAACCATAACCGGAGATGTGCAGTTCTCCGGGGCTGTTCACTTAGAAGGGCGAGTGATTGGCAACATTAATGCCGACAGCGGGTTACTGACCATTGCCCAAACCGGCAATGTGCAAGGGGATGTGCGAGCGCAACGGGTGGTGGTGGACGGACACGTTCGCGGCAATGTTTACGCCGAAGAACACCTTGAGCTAGCCTCCAGAGCAATTATTACGGGTAATGTTTTTTACAATGTGATCGAAATGACCAAAGGCTCTCAGGTTAATGGCAGTCTTGAGCACCTCCCTGCTGGCGGTGCCACCCAACATGTACTGCTGGAAAATGGGTCAGCAATCCCCGGCGGCGATGTTATTGAGGCAGCTAATAATTGACTGCCATAGTGGGTTACTTAGATAATAGCCCGCTGGTTTAAATGATGGGTAACTGGCTTATGGCTGTAGCAGGATGACAGCCGCAGCCAGTGACCACGGCACGGGAGGGTCAATGAGCGTAGTAGAAACAGTCATACCAGAGCCATTCAGTGTCTCTGATGCTGCTGCCCGGAAGGTATGTGCTTTGTTGGAAGACGAAACCGATAAAAATCAAAGATTGCGGGTTTACATCACGGGGGGCGGCTGTTCAGGTTTTCAGTACGTCTTTACTATTGATGGTAATCTGGCGGAAGATGACACCCTGGTCGTTAAAAATGGCGCCTCAGTGGTTGTGGACTCCCTGAGTTATCAGTATCTGGCGGGGTCTGAAATCGATTACATAGAAGGCCTTGAAGGCGCACGCTTTGTGGTAAATAACCCAAACGCCACAGCCACCTGTGGGTGCGGTTCTTCCTTCTCATTATGAGCGAGTGAGAGGCCGTTTGGAAATTGATGGGGTCGCCCAGACGGGGTCGCCCAGACGGGGTCGCCCAGACGGGGTCGCCCAGACGGGGTCGCCCAGACGGGGTCGCCCAGACGGGGTCGCCTAGACGGGGTCGCCCAGACAGGGGCACCATGAATCTCACGGCGCCTGCCATTCCTAAAGCCTCTAGCCCGCAACCTCAAACCAAGACGCCTTCAGGGTATCAGCACCTTTTTGAATGCTCGCCAACTCTTCTTCATCAAGCATTGGTGCAATGATATTTTCCACGCCGTTGCTGCCAATCACCGTGGGCAGGCTCAGGCAGACATCCTCCAGACCGTACTCTCCATTCAAGCTGACGGTAACCGGCAGCACATTGCGCTGATTGTCACGAATACTGCGAATAATATAGGCGATCACCAAGCCAATGGCCCAATTGGTGTAGCCCTTGTTGGCAATAATTTCATAAGCGGCTTTTCTGACATGGCTCGCAATTTCGGCCAGCGCTTGCGGGTCATACTTCCGTCCATTGATGGTGTTACCACGAATAGCAAGACCGGCAACCGCTGCCGAACTCCAGACAGGAAACTCTGAGTCGCCGTGTTCACCCAGAATATAAGCGTGTACTGATTGTGGCGAGACTTCGTAATAATCAGCCAGCAAGGTGCGAAAGCGCGAGGTATCCAGCAGGGTGCCGGTGCCAATGATCAAGTTCTTCGGTCGTTGGCTTAGGTGCTGCATAGCGTGAGTAAGAATATCCACCGGGTTGCTGGAGACCAACAACATGGCATCCGGCGCATGGCGGTCAAGCTCGCTGGCAATGGACTCAAATACCGTGATATTTCGTTGCAACAGCTGCAAACGACTTTCATCCGGGCCAGACTGACTGACTCCGGCACAAATTACAATAATGCCGGCATCCTTAAGGCTGGCAAAATCGCCAGCATTCACCTCACAGCGGCCCACTAAAGGTTGGCCGTGCATCAAATCCAACGCTTCGCCTTTTGCCCTGTCGAGACTTTTATCCACCAACACAATGTGATTGGCAAGCTTTTGCTGAAACAGCGAGTAAGCTGCCGCCATGCCGACAAAACCGGTGCCGATAATGCCTATTTTATTCATGTTCATTGGAGATTACCTGAGTGCAAATGGGAAAACACATCGCAATAAACAACGGTGTGCTCGTAAGTTTTTCTCAAGAAGGGTTGTGAACAGACTAACCTAATTTAGAATGGTTTTGTCGTATTTAAAAGTGACTGATTAGGCTCGATGACGAAACCAAAGCCGCCGAAAGGGCGATGAAACACAGCCAAAACGCCCTGAAACAAGAGCATTGAGACAACTTTCCAAGCCGCCTCTAAGCGCACACTGCCCCTGCTCAACTTCATCCAATATAAGTAGCATGTGTACAGACTATCGACAGATGTCATACAAACACACCGACAAAGAAGCAAGCTCTTAAACGAATAACATTGGTAGAGAAAGTCAGCTAAAAGCTATTATTTCAGTAAATTATGATGTTATATTGTAAAAACATTTTTGTGCGGCCTGTACACTCAGCTCTGATTTACAGGCTACAAAGTGACAAGGATCACACTTTATTTACACGCATAAAAAAATGTCAAAAATTAAAACAACAAGGGTTGCAGTTTCCCAGCAGTTCCTTCAATGTAATAATTGAAGTCAATAAGCTGTATGGAAGCGACCAAGAAGGAAATGGAAGCTATGCTGGTAGGTACAGTCAAGTGGTTTAATAACCCTAAAGGTTATGGATTTATCCAGGCGCAAGAAGCGACAGAAAATCAAGACGTTCTCATTCATTACTCTGTAATAGAGATGGATGGCTTTAAAACGTTAAAAGCCGGCCAGATGGTCAGCTTTGAAATTGGTCAGGGCCCCAAAGGGCTGATAGCCACTAAAGTCATCCCGGATAATGGATCAGGCAACACCAGTGAAAACACAGAGGGTACGATTGCAAAAGAAGAGCCGCTCTCTGCTGTGTAAACGTTTTCAGATGCCTGATTGAGCTCCGCAATTTATAAAATTGTCGAGCGAGATTCTAATACCTATTTTGGCTTAGACTGTTATATAGTCAGCTGAACAGGTATTAAAGCCTTGTGTTTTCGTATAGCTGGGCAATGCTATTGATGGCTGCGAGCTTTACAATGAGCATTTCACGCCCGATGCATTCTAGCGAGCGTCGCAAAATATTTGTGACGTTCGTCAACCCCAGCTACACGTTTGTTGAAATCCGTTCGTTTATAAATTCAATACAAGCAAGGTAGTGCAGTGCTTCTGGACAATTTTTATCTCGTTGTTTCAGGTTCAATTCTTGTTTTTATCGTCTTTGCCAGACTTATCTGGTTAGCCGTTAGTCCCATTAGAACCAACGTTTTTACCAATCTGCTTGAGCAAGACAAGCGCTCTTTTTTTGGCCAACTGGACATCGCTGTCCGAAGCCACTTTATGGTTTTACCATCGCTGCCAGTGGGTGATGTGCTGAAAGCAAACAGGTGGAGCCGTGCCGCTGTTGCGCTGAATATCAAGAAGAATCTTCGTTTTGATTTTGTACTATACCATCGTCGTAAAATGGAGGTTTGCTGTGTCATCAACCTGATCCCCTACAACGAAACCCCCAACTCCAGAGAGTTCAGATTATTACGCGAGCTCTGCGAATCGGCAAACCTGCCCCTGCTGCAATACGAGATGAAACCCTGGCGTGATGTTACACAGCTACGCAGCACAATTTTTGCCGCCTGTGGCTTGGATGATCTGACAGCTCCAGACTACGAACTGCCAACACCAAGAACGGCTATCGCAAAAATTGAAGCAGAAACCCCGCCACACTGCCCAAAATGTCAGCAGCCGATGAAACTAGTAACGCTAAAAAAAGCCCCCCATGTCGGCACGAAGTGCTGGGTATGCACCACTTATCCAGCTTGCAAAGGTGCCAGAATCGCCAATATTAAAAAAATGATGGATTAACGGACTTTTGATTTTCTCATGCTTGGCTGCCTCCCCAAGCATGGGTCAAAGGGTAACAAACTCCAATAAAACCATAATCGCTCAGCGCCCTGCCGAACGATAAACCGCCAGATAATCAAACGCCGACTGCTCCCAAGTAAACGATGCCGACATAGCATTGATGATCATTCGGCGCATGGTTTTGGTGTCCGAATAGACCTGCAGCGTTTTTTGCAGGCACTGTAGCAATCGACTTTGCTCGGCGCAGTCAAACATGAAACCTGTGGCACCTTCAATACCGGCCTCAAAGCATCTGACGGAGTCCACTAAGCCTCCAACTGCACGGACAATGGGCAGGGTGCCGTACTTCATGCTGTACATCTGGTTCAGACCACAAGGTTCGAACAGCGATGGCATCAAAAAGAAATCGGAACCGGCCTCAATAAGATGCGCCAGAGTGTTGTTGTATGCTTCAACAAAACGGCATTTGTCTGGAAACGCGTTAGCAAGATGATTAAGTTCAGCGGCAATGTTGCTATCGCCAGAACCTTGCAGCACCACTTGTACATCACCTTGTAAAAATTGCCATAGGGCTGGAATCAGATACGCAAACCCTTTTTGCTCGGCTAGGCGACTGACCATGCCATAAATCGGTTTATCGTTCACAGGCAACTTCATTTGCTTTTGCAATGTTTGTTTACAAATCTGCTTGCCCGCAAGATTATCCAGCGAATAGTTCGCCGGTAATAATTCATCGGTTTTGGGGTTCCACTGCTGATAATCACAACCGTTGAGAATGCCAGAAAAATCCGCCTTTCTGCGCTCAATAATATACGCCAAGCCATGGGAGCCGAGGTCGGTTTGCAGCTCCTCGGCGTATCTTGGGCTCACGGTGGTAATTTTGTCCGCAAAGGCAATACCGCCTTTAAGTAGGTTTATATGACCATAGTCTTCAAAAAAATCCTGAGTGAACCATCGTCGTTCGATTCCAAGAGCATCCAACTGTGCTGCATCTGTATGCTGCTGGTAAGCACCGTTATGAATGGTTAGAACCGATTTGGTGGCGGCAAAGAATGGGTTATCTGCTTCTTGGGTTTTCAGGTAATAAGGCAGCAGAGCCGACTGCCAGTCATGGCAATGGATGATGTGGGGCTGAAAACTCAGGTACTGACAGGCCAACAGCGCCGCCTGACAGAAAAAAGCAAAACGTTCTGAATTATCTCCAAAACCTTCACCACCCTGAGTATAAAGGCCATCCCGGTCAAAATAGTGGTTATGCTCAATGAGATAAACCGGCACCCCTGAAGCAAGTTTACCCTGTCGTATGACAAAACCCACTTTGAGTCCAGTATTAGTAATAACCTCACCAGAGTCGACAATTGTCGTTGGCAGCACCTGCATCGCCTGACGATATGCCGGCATAATCACCCGTACATCGTTGCCGAGCTTTTTCATCCAGGGTGCCAGAGCACCGGTCACATCTGCCAGCCCTCCGGTTTTTACGACACCCGCCAACTCGGAAACAGCAAAAAGTATATTTAAATCAGAAGCCAACTTTTGCACCTCTGGGTATCACTACCAGTCCGGACTCCGTCACTTTGAACCGCTTCATGTCCTCTTCACGATCAACGCCGATGCGAGTACCCGGAGCAATTTGCACACGTTTGTCGACAATCACCCGGTTTAACACCACGTCCTTACCAATTTTCACATTGGGCAGAATGACCGATTCTGTAATTCGGGTGTGGTCACCAATCTTAACGTTGTAACCCACCACACTGCGCTGCATAGAAACATCATGAAAAACACAGCCCACGCTCACCATGGAATTATTAATCTGTCCTTCATGCTCATTACGGTTGAACGCAATCAGTGCCGGTGGGTAGGGTGGAATATAAGTGCGGATGGGCCAATCTTGGTTATGCAGGTTGACCGGCGGGTCTTGAGATAACAGATCCATGTTGGCCTGCCAGAACGAGTCGATATTCCCCACATCTCGCCAATAGCCGTTATTTTTACCGCCCGGAACCACGTTGCAGGAAAAATCGTAAACCATCACTTTCGCCCTTGGAAACAGCGAAGGAATGATGTCTTTGCCAAAATCGTGATCAGAAAGCGTATTCTCATGGTCACTCTTCAGTTCTTGCACCAGGCAATCCTTGTTAAACACGTAGTTGCCCATAGAAGCCAGTACAAACCCCGGATTACCGGGAATGGTTCTGACATTTTCTGTGGGTTTTTCTGCAAAGCCAACCATTCGACCTTGGTCATCTACCTCAATAATACCGAAATGGTGTGCCTGCTCTACCGGCACGGGAATTGCCGCCACAGTTAAGTCGGCCCCCTGCTTTGCGTGAAAAGACACCATGTGTCGTACGTCCATGGTGTAGATGTGATCACCACCGAAGATACAGACCAACTCCGGGTTGTGGGATTCAATGTGATTAAGATTTTGATACACCGCATCTGCCGTTCCCTGATACCAATCACTGCCGGTGTTCATCTGGGCTGGCAAGGTGTCAATAAATTTGTCCGCCAAGCCGGCAATACGCCAGCAGCGTTGCAAATGTTTGCTCAGGGAGTGGGATTTGAATTGGGTAATCAGGTAAATTTTGTGCAGGTCGGAGTTAACAAAATTGCTCAGGACAAAATCGATGATGCGATATTGCCCGCCAAAGGGAACGGCGGGTTTTGCACGACTTTCAGTCAGTGGTGCAAGCCTGGCCCCTTCACCCCCAGCCAGAATCATAGAGAGAACTGACGCCATGGTCGATTAGCTTCCTTAAGTAAATGTAGACGTTTATGGGTTCGATAGTTGGTATCGGGCATCCTTGGTGAAGTGTTTAGGCAAGTAAAAGGTACGTTTATACCAATAATTATCTGTGCGAAGGCTCAGGTCAACCGTCTTGGTGGATTCCCGCCCTGCGTAAATGGCCGAGTATGCGTTATTTTCGTCAGGGGCACTTGCCCCGGGAAAATGTCTGGGTATAACGTCTGTAGCGAGAACTCAGACAACCTCCCGAAACCAATTTCAAATCACGCACTTTTACCGCCTAAAGCCGGCAGAAAAGAGAGCCTGAGCACCCATAAAAAAACGTCAAACGCCGTTCGCCTTAAAAACCTCTGCAACCAATTCCTGCGCTTCGTCCTGCAAAAGGGCAAGGTGTTCTTTACCGGCAAAACTTTCCGCATAAATTTTATAAATGGCTTCGGTACCCGATGGCCTGGCTGCAAACCAGCCCCGCTCAGTGACCACTTTGAGGCCACCGATGGCAGCGCCATTGCCGGGGGCGTGGGTTAAACGGGCAATGATCGGGTCACCGGCCAATTGCCCGGCTGTAACCTGCTCTGGCGTCAAGCGGGACAACACTTGCTTCTGTGCGTCATTAGCAGAGGCGTCCAAACGCTGATAGATGGGCGCACCGTACTGGCTGGTTAATGTTTGGTAGTGCTCCCCCGGGTCGCGGCCAGTTACTGCGGTAACTTCAGCTGCCAGCAGCGCCATGATGAAACCGTCTTTGTCGGTACACCACGTTTGACCGTCTCGCCTTAAAAAACAAGCACCGGCGCTTTCCTCACCACCAAAAGCCATAGCGCCGGTGGATAATCCATCAACAAACCATTTAAAGCCCACAGGTACTTCAGTCACCTCGCGCCCCAACCCTTGGGCGACACAATCAATCATGGCGCTCGAAACCAGCGTTTTGCCAATAGCGGCACTAGCCGGCCAGTCAGGTCGATGGGTGTAAAGATATTCAATGGCCACCGCAAGATAGTGGTTTGGGTTCAGCAAGCCGTGGCGACGGGTAACAATGCCGTGGCGGTCAAAATCCGGGTCATTACCAAAAGCGATGTCGAAGTCGTCTTTGAGTTTGATCAGCCCCGCCATGGCATAGGGGGATGAACAATCCATGCGGATGCGACCGTCTTTATCCAGGTGCATAAAAGAAAAAGTCGGGTCAATCTTGCGGCTAACCAGGGTTAAATCCAGACCGTAGCGTTCAGCAATTGGCTCCCAATAGTGCAACCCTGAACCGCCTAAAGGATCAACACCAATCTTCAGCCCGGCACCGGCAATGGCCTGCATATCCAGCACATTTTCCAGATCGTTCACATAAGGGTTGATGAAATCGTAAAAATGTACCGATTGGAGCGCCCGAGCAAAAGGAATGCGCTTGAGGGCCTTAAGGTCATCCATAATCAGCTCGTTGGCCCGCTGCTCAATCCAGCCAGTAATTTCACCACCTGCCGGGCCACCGTGGGGTGGGTTGTATTTAAAGCCACCGTCTTGCGGAGGGTTGTGAGACGGAGTAATCACCACACCATCGGCTTGTTTCTGCTGACGGCGATTGTGAGACACAATCGCGTGGGAAATAACCGGCGTGGGCGTATAGCCACGATTCTCATCAATAATGACGTCCAGACCATTCGCCACAAACACTTCAACGGCGCTAATCAATGCAGGCTCCGAAAGCGCATGGGTATCCATACCAACAAATATCGGTCCGGTAATGTTCTGGGCGTGACGATATTCACAAATCGCCTGACTGATTGCCAGAATGTGCGTTTCATTGAATGAACCATTAGACGAGCTCCCACGGTGCCCGGAGGTACCAAAAGCAACGCGCTGGTTACTGTTTGATGGGTCAGGCTGCAAAGCAAAGTAATCGCTCACAAGCCGGGGAGTGTTGATAAGAAGGTTATCGGTTGCGGGTTGACCTGCAAGGGGGTGCATGGTGGCTCCTTGGTAAAATATATCTAATGTCGCCGTGGTCGTGATAAATAGTGCCATAAAAAATGGACACTGTGGTTAAAAGAACAACCTGAACTGCAATGCGGTTTGTCAAAAAGCCAGAAACGTTAGAACCGCAGGCACTTGCCTGTCATCACTTATAAAGACAAACAGCGAATAACATAAAAGCGTTAAAAGATTAATTAAAATCAATGCATTATATTCATATTGCCCGCAATCGCAAAACTTCGGACGTTTTTATTATGTCGTTTCAGTGCGCAGTAAAATCGTAATCGTCACACACGAGGCGTTAAGTGACGAAGTACCATAGCGCGCACCATCACGAAAGCATGGGATTTTATTTACGAAAAATAATGAACTTGATGTAGACATTGTTGTCCAACTTGAAGCCAATCAAAAAACGCCACAAATTCAACCAACTGACTGGAGTTTAATAATGCTATGGAAGTTAGCTTAAATTCTAATAACTACTATATACCGCCAAGCCCAGAAAATACTAACCAAGAGGATACTTCTAAGCGCCCAGCTGAGCGGCATAATAAGCAAGAAGCAAACTCTGTGGGGGTTATGGCAGCCAGTCAGCAGGGAAGAAGTATTCAACCAACTAACCCAGACCATACCTTTTTGGGTGGAATGCAACCGACTACCAATAGTCATACCCAACAAGCCGAGCCTTCCAATAGAGTGAATGGTCAGCCAGCTAATAAAAAATTGCAAACGATTCACACATGTTATGGCGTAGCGCTTGACTCAAAACATGGGCGAATCATTCATAAAAACCGTCTGGTAAGCATTTTGAGAAAATACGAAGCGCTCAGAGGTTTAGCCAAAACTCTGAGTGAAAGTTATGAATACTATATTGTGCTCGACCATTTTTATAAAGAGAATGAAAAAATCCTCCACAAGTACAGAGAAAATATTGAAAATGATATTGGCAATCTACAATCAGATTTTATTAAAACGGCTCTTAGCGTTATCTGTGAGGTGGTAGACGATTTGGCCAGCGAAGGCGTTTATATTACAGGAGGGTTGAAGAAAAGTTTAATTTTATCAGAAAAAAGTAACAACAAACGAGCAATGCCTTTTAATGACATTGATATTATTGTACCGAGTGGATTCGAAATTAACGATTTCATCCATAAAATGGATGAAAAAAGTTCAGCCATTACGGCTCATCAAGGCACGACCCACTACAACAAAAGCGACTATCTTAAATCAATCCAAACGATCCCCATTCGGCCTAATGATCTAAACCGGGAAAACAAACACAATCCGTTATGGTTAGACTTCTGTACATTAAATGAAGAAGCTTCCGTAAACACCATAGCAAAGGACGAAATAGAAAAAACCAAAAAAATAAAAAATGATTACCAACCCCTTCAATGCTATTTGACTAACCGAGAGGTTCTATCAACCAGTGGTCAACACCCACAAACCACAATTAGTGAACAAGTCAAAAGAAATATTGAAACTCTCAGCAAAGCGAATTTCTTTCTTGGAGTATTGGAAGAAATCGCATTAACAAGTAAAAACCTCCAGGCAGGTAGTCAAAATAAACTAACAGATTCATTGCATGTCCAAGCAGCTGTCAGGCCTAAATGTACAGAAAAGCCAGCAAACGAGTCGACACCTATCAAAAAAATAAAAGCAACACATCAGAAAAAATACAGCTCTGAAAAGATTAATAAAGACCAGTCAACCTCTGAAAAAGTTCAAACTGAGTCTTCATTAGCTAACTGGCCAAAAAGTCAGCAGCACCTAGAAAATACCAAAAGAAACCTTGGTGTTAAAACGACCAAGAAAAGAAAAACAAAAAAGAGAAAAGTTGCGAAGCAAGAAAAAACGGAAGTGACAAGCAATCTGAATTCACTAAAAAAAGACACCATAGAAAGACGCAACGAAATTGCACAGCTGAATACTTTAAAGTCAAAGCTAGATAAAAAATTTGAAGCCTATTGTGATAACACCAGCAAACTAGAAGTTAAAAGATTGGAATTACGTAAAAAAATAAAAGATCTTCATGAGAAAGTCACATCCCAAAACATGAAGAAAGTAGAACTAAATAATAGAATTGTCGAGCTTCGAGAAAAGATTAAAGAGCAAAACAACGAAACAGTAGCGGTCACTGTAAATAAGAAGAATAAAAAAAAGAAGAAAAGAAAAAAACAAAATGCCAATTTTCACTCCTCAAACTCACTCCAAGAAAGCAGCAGTTTGCAGCCCGATGGAAGCTCAAAAAGCCAAGAAGAACCAGACGTTTCTATCCTTTATAAAAGAATTCAGACCGCTTTTGCAGAGTTAAAGGGGAGCAACCTAAACTTTGGAGAAAGAGATTGTTTTACTCATAGTTCTGAGATGGTCAAAAAAATTGAGCTTGAAATAAAAGAAATTTTTAACCCAAATATTTTAAGCGCCACAATTAGAAATAGCGAAGAAGATAAAATATCATATTTAAGCACCACTGCAGATTTGCTCTGTAATATATATTACAACCTCGACTTGCTTTTTGATATCCACTTTAAGATTGGAACAAGAGATTCAGAAGAAATTGAGCATGACGGAGCTGATAAAATACTAAGACATATAAATATTGAAACAACAAGGTTAACTTTCGAATCAATTTTCTACTATTTCAGAAACTACAGCTATGGACAACAAGCAACCGAGCAAGAATCACTAAAGCTCATAAATTCGCTATTGAATGACATCGCCGAACTAAAGCAGCACGCATCCATAAGGAAACTGGTGCAGGCTTCTGAAAGCAAAAAAAATAACTTAGATGTTGAAAATTATTTAACGGTCGCCAGTGTAATATTCAAATACCTGTTTAAATTTGAAAGCAGCAATCTTAAGATTGATCACTTATTTATTAATGAAATTTCTGGAGGCGTTTTCCCTATACTCATTTCGGGTTACTTAACGTCTATTGGTGAGTATCGTCATGCCCTATTGCATTTCAATAAATGGTTCCATTATATATCCACATTAACACAAGATGATTTAGATATTGGGCTTTATAACGGGCACAAACAGTTTATGGTATTGATAAAAGAGCCAAAAACAATGCGCCAGATCCTTAGAGAAAAAGAAAAGTACGGTAGTTATGCCTTTAAAAACTCACTCACTTATGATTTGATGTTTAATATTGAATTAAATGATTCAGAGAATGTGGCTAAACCAATTTCAGAAGATTACGACAACTACTTTACAAGAATCTACGAGGGGATAAAAGACATCACTAAATTTTTTGAAAATCGTATTAACTTATTTTCCCCAAAAAAGTTTATTCATAAAGATTATGAGATCATCGGTTCATATGAGAACTTAAATAAAAATTGCCATAATGACCTGAAGTCATTAACTTATCGATATAAAGCATATGAAAAATATAGAGATAAAAAAGCACAAAGCGTTTTAAACTTACAAGAAGTGCCTGTTATTCCTATAAAACAATTTATTTTCTCCGCTTATCTCGATATTGAGATATTATTTAAATTCTACTGTAAGCTGGACACTGAGAGTTTAGAGTCCTTAAGATTTAATATTCCAGAAAAAATTCTATGCGCTGCAGAAATATCTATTATAAATTCATGCACTAGAGCTATTTGGGTATACTTTAATCTATATTTCCGCGGGGAGGAATTCAATAAGCGTGATGACTTTAAAAAAACCTTATACCAAATCAATGAATTGATAAATCACTTCAGCTTTGTAAGAAATCATTTTCAGTTCAAATTTGAAGAATTGGATAAGACTTTTCAGCAATGCTTTTCCAATATTGAAGACTTACTAACCTATACTGCTGTGGCATTTAAGCATCTATTTAATTTTACAAATACTCAGTTTAGTTTAGAAAAGAAAATATTTAATAAATTGAGCGGCACTGTATTTCCTATATTAATATCAGACTACCTGTTATCATCAGGAGAACCCTACAAAGCTTTGTATTGTTATAAGAAATGGTCGGATTCCATTGCCAATATTCATCAACGTGATCTTTCACTTACTCAGCGCAAGGCCTCTGAATTCTCTTTTAACTTCTTGCTTCATAAAGACACCAAGGAGTACATTAAAAAAACAATCAAACCACTCCTTAAAGAAAAGGAAAATGTTTTCACCAAAACAATTCAAAATATCGATATCGCTCCATCGATGTTGTACGAAAGGCCGGCCAGTGATTACTTACAAAAGACCAACCTTTTAAATTATATTAAGTTTAAAGAATTAGTGGGAATTGATAGCACCAATCAGTCTTGGTCCTAACAAGGTGCAAGAAACTGATTGGTCAAATTATTATCACACGTGGATATCCCAAATGGTTCTGCAATAGTCTGCAATGGAGCGATCAGAAGAGAATTTGCCCATGGACGCAGTATTGATAATGGCCATTCGCCACCAGTGTGACGGATTTCTCCAAGTCTTAACTATTCGTTCATAGGCATCACTGTATGACTGAAAGTCTGCAAGGGTCAGAAAGTAATCTGAATCCAACAGTGATTGAACCAGAGGTTTAAACGCATCAGGCTCTTCCGGGCTCAGATCTCCAGAAGCCAGCCAGTCAATAACAGCCTTCAGCTCTGTATTGCCTTCGTAAACTTCCCGGGGGTTATACCCTTTTTGCCGCAACTCACTGACCTCACCTACGGTCTTGCCAAAAATGAAAATATTGTCATCGCCTACTTCCTCGGCAATTTCCACGTTAGCACCGTCCAGAGTACCGATGGTCAGTGCTCCATTGAGTGCCAGCTTCATATTGCCGGTACCAGAGGCCTCAAAGCCAGCCGTGGAAATTTGCTCCGAAACATCCGCTGCAGGAATGATCTGCTCCGCCAGGCTGATGCGGTAATTAGGCATAAATACCACTTTCAACTTGCCTTTAATACGCTCATCGTTGTTTATTTTTTCTGCTACGCGGTTGATAGCAAAAATAATATTCTTGGCAACCAGATACCCTGGCGCAGCTTTGGCTGCAAAAATAAATACACGCTCCGGCACATCTAAACTGGGGTTTTCCAACAAACGACGATAGATAGCCATAATATGCAATAAATTTAACTGTTGTCGCTTATATTCATGCAGTCGCTTAATCTGAACATCAAAAATTGCATTAGGGTTGACTTTAACACCGCACAACTCATCAATAACCTTGGCTAGAGTCTTTTTGTTATTCAATTTAATTTGTGCATACTTTTTCTGAAACTTCCGGTCATCAGCCTTGGATTTTAACTCGCTCAGTAATGACAGATCACTGCGCCAGTCTCCTTTGAGTGTCTGATCGATAATTGCGGCCAGTTCTGGGTTGCAGTCGGAAAGCCAGCGCCGTGGTGTAACGCCATTGGTTACGTTAATTATCTTTTGTGGCCAAAGCTGATTAAACTCGGGAAAAAGATTATCTTTCACCAGCATGGTATGCAGTGCTGCCACACCGTTAACTTTATGACTGCCAACAACGGAGAGATAAGCCATGCGAACAATCTGCTCATCTGCGGGGTTTTCAGGCTCCTTGATAATGGACAGTCGGTGTTTGATTTCATCATCACCAGGCCAGCGTTTCTCTACGTCATGGTTCAGAAAGTGGTGGTTCAGTTGATAAATCAGCTGCATATGCCTTGGCAGCACCCGAGCAATTAACTCCTGTGACCAAGTCTCAAGCGCCTCTGGTAACAGCGTGTGATTGGTATAACAAAATACACTGCGGCATATTTCCAGAGACTTGTTAAAGTCAAAACCCTCATCATCAATGAGAATTCGCATTAACTCAGGGACGGCAATGGCTGGATGAGTGTCGTTTAGCTGAATAACAACTCGTTCTGAAAAATCGGCAAAATCTGTCACTGAAGACCCATTTTCTCGTTTGTACCGAGCTACCAGATCGGCCAAAGAGCAAGCGACAAAGAAATACTGCTGAATCAGACGTAATTCCTTGCCCTGTGGGTGACTGTCATTTGGGTACAACACCTGACTTATATTTTCTGCACTAACCTCACGGGCTCTGGAGTCCTGGTAATGCCCCGCATCAAAACTATCAAGATCAAAACCATCTATAGCTCGCCCTTCCCAGAGGCGCAGAGTATTTTCTTTGTCGGTATTGTATCCGGTGATTGGAATATCCCAAGGTACACCCAGCACTTGCTGAGTATTTTCCCACAGAGCCTTCCCGTTAACTTCACTTACACGGCCGTATAGTCGCACGATTTGTTGACGCCTTTTACGCTCAACACCCCAAGGAAAGCTCTCTTCACGCCAAGCATCGGGGCTTTCAACTTGCTTGCCATTTTCAAAACCTTGCTTAAACAGCCCAAAGCGATAGTTGATACCATAACCGAAGGCCGGCACATTCAATGTGGTCAAAGAATCAAGAAAGCAGGCAGCCAGACGACCTAACCCGCCATTACCTAGCGCCGGATCGGTTTCAAATTCCAAAACATCCGCAAGCTTTACCCCAAAACTGTCCAGTGCCCTCTCTGCCTGCTGGTAAAGACCAAGGTTGTGCAGATTACTGCCTAGTAATCGACCAATAAGAAACTCCATAGAGAAGTAATATACCCGACGTGCTTTGTCGTCTGAATCTTTCTGTCGTGTTTTTCGAACTCGCTCAAGGTCAATGTCACGCACAAATAGGCTGAGTGCTTCCCAATAGTCTTTAGTGGTTGCATTAGCAGGATCAACCTCCAGTGTCTCAAGGTGATGACGAACTCCCTTTTCTACCAATACCGGATCCATGTCACGCACTGAATTAAGATCAACCTGTATTTTACTCATATCAAATACTCCCTTTATTACTGTCTGATAACTGCTGAGAGCATGTTATTTGGTACAGTTTAAAAAAGGCATAGTCACCTGACCCACACGGTTTACTGTAAAAGTGATTGGGGGTATTCCGGGAATTCTGTCGCCCGGCTGAAGAAATGTAAACAAGTTAATATATCATTTTAACGGAATTGATTGGTTATGTTTATCTTGAGCTGGTCGAAGCGTAAAAGCACAGAATACTAAACTCACTCAAGGCGAACAACATAATAAAAAATTATAAGTGGCCATCCATAAATAATTATTCCTTATCATATTCTAACGAAACAAGACAAAGTTATTGTAATTATATATAGTCGGCTAATTGCTTTTGTGCGTTTTTTATTTCATAGAAAGGAAAATGGCTTTTAAAAAGGGTGATTTTAATAACTAGGTATTCCAAAAATAAACCTGTCGGTGAATCAATATGACAGATTTACCTTAAGCAATTATTATTAGTCGTCATTCGTATGATTATTCATTCGACAATAGTGGTAACTTTATCCATGTAATAACTGCTATCACTCTTTGAGCTAAATTAGAGACATTCTGTTCGGGCTATCCGGAGAAGTCAGATATGATACTTTCACTGTTAAAAAATGCCTCAATCATCCACTCAACCGTTCGGTTGACACTCATCTGCTTAACACTGTACTCAACCGCCTTCACTGCCAATGTTTTTGCCTTCAGTTCTGATGAGCTGGTGATATGGGTTAGCGGTGATAAAGCCTATAAAGGCATCCGTCAAATTGGTGCTGAGTTCACCAAAGATACTGAGATCAAGGTTAAGGTCGAAGTCCCTGAAAACATCACCGACCGATTTCAGCAGGCTGCAGCCTCCGGTAGTGGTCCCGACATTATCTTCTGGGCTCATGATCGCTACGGTGAGTGGGCAAAAAGCGGGTTACTCACCCCGCTAACCCCAACACCTGAGTTCAAAAAAGGAATCAATAACATTGGTTGGGAAGCAATGACCAGCAATGGCAAAATCTATGGATACCCGATCTCGTTAGAAGCGATCAGCCTCATATACAACAAAGATATTTTGCCTAACCCGCCTAAATCCTTTGAAGAGATGTTTTTACTGGCCAAAAAACTGAAAAAACAACCTATCCCCGGAAACCCTAAAGAGAAAGGTATTACAACCATCATGTGGGATCAGGTTCAGCCCTACTTTACTATGCCGCTGTTAGCAGCAAATGGTGGCTACGTTTTCAAGAAAACAGCCAAAGGGTATGACGTTAAAAACACCGGTGTAAACGACAAAGGAGCAATGATCGGCGCTGACATGCTGGTAGAGATGATTGAACAGAATGTCATGCCCCGTGGCGTTGATTACGGGGTGATGGAGTCAAGCTTTAACAAACAAAAAGTCGCCATGATGATTACCGGTCCCTGGGCCTGGTCTAACCTGGATAAAAACAAAATCAATTATGGTGTTGCACCTCTGCCAACACTTGATGGTAAGCCTGCCCGAGCCTTTGTCGGTGTTTGGGGTGCAGCTTTCAATCATGCCAGTCCAAATCACGCCATTGCTCAGGAGTTTATGGAAAACTACCTGTTGTCACAACACGGTCTTACCGTTATGAACGACGATGTACCTTTAGGTGCGGTCGCCAATATACAGATGATGAAAAAGCTAATGAAAGACCAGCGCATTGCTGCGACCTACAAAAATGTTGAGCAAGGTCTGATTATGCCCAACGTGCCGGAAATGGGTAAGTTTTGGTCAGCCATGGAGACAGCACTGCGTAATATTACCAGTGGTCGACAAAACTATCGCGATGCATTAAACGACGCTGCAAAACGTATCACCAGCTAAATACGCAATCGGTATACCCAACCACTTTGCAACACGTGGTAAGTGCTTATTAAGCCGGGTATACCAACATCGGGAGAGGTCAGATGAGCACATCAACCGCCGCCAGAAGTCCCAGTGCGTATCTGGCAATCGCCATAGTCACCATTATTGACTTGGTGCTATTGTATGGCGTGACTTTGATGTACGCACAGGGGGAGTGGGCGTTTGCCATCTTGGTTCTGTTACTGGCATCCATTGGGTCCTGGGTCTTTGTCAGTAAGAAGGGTTATAACTATCGTTATGTCTACCCAAGTTTACTTGGCATCATTTCTTTTATCGTATTTCCTCTGCTTTACACGGTAAATGTCGCTTTTACCAATTACAGCTCTAACCACCTTTTATCCCTTGAGCGAGTCCATGAGATTCACCTGTCCAAAACGATGCGTACCGGTGGGCATAGCTACTCTTTTAAACTGTTTCAGCAAGGCACACTCTATCGTCTACTTCTGACGAGTCCTTCTATGCGTAATGAGCACTACATTACTGAGCCATTTTCCGCAGTAGATAAACCGCAAGTGATAAAAGCCTCCACTTCCGTGGAACGCCCACCGGGTAGTGAGGGAGCCATTAAAGATGTCATCAAAAATCGCCCGGCACTGGAAAAATTGACCGTAGTTTTGCCCGATGGTAACGAACTGGCTATGGTGGGGTTGAGAAAATTCGCTGCTATTGCCAAAGTTTTTCGCCCTATTGAAGCCGATGAGCGACAGTTCCCGCAGCAGAAATACGCATTAATTGATAATCGCACCGGAGAAACCATCTATCCAAATATGGAGACCGGTTATTACACTAACGCCGACGGTTCTCAACAGATTGATCCGGGTTTTACTATTTATACCGGCTGGAATAACTTCATCCGTATTTTTACAGACTCCGGTATTCAAGGCCCTTTTTTGAAGATATTTATCTGGACTGTTTTATTTTCTGCTTTGTCGGTTTTATTTACGGTGATCATCGGTCTGTTGATGGCCTGTCTGGTGCAGTGGGAGCCACTAAAAGGTAATGGTATTTACCGGCTGTTGCTGATTCTTCCGTATGCGGTGCCTGCGTTCATCTCCATTTTGATTTTCAGGGGGTTGTTCAATCAGAATTTTGGTGAAATTAATATGTTACTGGATACGCTGTTTGGCGTTAAACCGGAGTGGTTCAGCAACGAATTTCTCGCCAAAACCATGGTGATCATTGTCAATACCTGGCTTGGTTACCCCTATATGATGATATTGTGCATTGGTCTGTTAAAAAGCATTCCCAACGATCTTTATGAAGCCTCTGCGATTGATGGCGCTACACCAGTGCAGAACCTGAGCTATATCACCATTCCAATGATCATTAAACCGCTGGTGCCTCTGCTTATCGCCAGCTTTGCCTTCAATTTCAATAATCTCGTGCTGATTGCCTTGTTAACCGGTGGTGGCCCGGACATGCTGCGTGCGACGACGCCGGCAGGCACTACCGATATTCTGGTGAGTTACACCTTCAGAATGGCCTTTGGCTCTTATGGTCAGGATTACGGGTTGGCATCTGCAATTGCTACAGTAATCTTTTTGATGGTGGGCTTTATTGCCTGGGCTAATCTCAAAGCTACACGACGTTTATCGTAAATTACCCATTTGTAAACTGAGATCAAATGCTGGAGATGTTGTCATGGCTATGGTCCAACCGAAAAACCTGAAATATCGGGTCTGGATGGCCCGCATCGTGATGTGGCTGTTTCTGCTGCTGATTATGTTCCCTTTTTTTATGATCATCTCTGTGTCTCTGCGTACTGGAAACTTTGCTACCGGCTCGCTGATTCCGGAAAATCCAAGCCTTGAGCACTGGTATCTGGCGTTGGGTATTCCTTGGGAAAATGCCGATGGCTCAATCACTCAGCCACCTTTTCCGGTACTGACCTGGCTATGGAACTCCATTAAAGTTGCCGTAGTGAGCTCCACCCTGATTGTCATGCTAGCGACAACTGGCGCCTATGCCTTCGCCCGGTTACGGTTTCAGTTCAAGGAGCACATGCTCACGGCCATGATGATTCTGCAGATGTTTCCTGCAGTGCTTGCGTTAGTGGCCATCTATTCGCTCTTTGACCAGATAGGTGACTATATTCCCTGGCTGGGTTTGGACAGCCTAAGCTCTGTCATCGTCGCTTATCTTGGTGGTCTGACGCTGCATATCTGGCTCATTAAGGGCTATTTTGAAACCATTGACAACTCTCTTGAGGAAGCCGCCGCTATTGATGGGGCGACGCCGTGGCAGGCTTTTCGTTTCGTACTTCTGCCATTGTCCGTACCCATTCTTGCAGTGGTATTTATTCTGGCGTTTATCACCAATATTGCCGAATACCCGGTGGCATCTGTGCTTTTGCAGAGCATGGATAACCTTACACTTGCCGTTGGTTCCCGACAGTATCTGAATCCGCAAAATTATCTGTGGGGTGATTTCGCTGCGGCTGCGGTGCTTTCCGGTATCCCAATTACCATCATTTTTCTCGCCTGCCAGCGTTGGATTGTTGGCGGCCTGACCTCTGGCGGCGTCAAAGGTTGAGTGAAAGGTTAATAAATCTCGTCATAAACGGTACGCATCCATGGCAGAAGTAAAGCTTGTCAATATCGCAAAGAGTTATGACCAGGGAGAGACCTGGACGCTGAAAGATATCAATCTGCTCATTAATGATGGGGAATTTGTCGCCTTTATTGGTCCGTCTGGTTGTGGAAAATCCACTTTACTCAGAATGATTTGCGGTCTTGAAGAGATCACTAGCGGTGATCTGAGTATTCATGGTGAAAAAGTCAACGACTGGCCACCCAATGAGCGACGGGTTGGGATGGTCTTTCAGTCTTATGCACTCTATCCCCACATGTCTGTGGCTGAAAATATGGCATTTGGCCTGAAACTGGCCAAAGAGAAAAAAAGCGTGATTGAAGAGCGAGTGAGTGAAGCGGCAAAAATTCTTCAGTTACAGGGGTTGCTGGATCGAAAGCCCAAAGCCATGTCCGGTGGTCAACGACAGCGGGTGGCTATAGGGCGCTCCATTGTGCAGCAACCTAGAGTATTCCTTTTTGATGAACCACTTTCAAATCTGGATGTGTCGTTGCGTGTACAAATGCGCCAAGGAATCTCTCAGCTGCACCGTCGCCTGAAAACCACATCGATTTACGTTACCCATGATCAGGTAGAGGCCATGACTCTGGCTGATAAAATAGTAGTGTTAAGCCCGTTGGCACAGGGTGCCAACAGCAACCTTGAGCAAGTAGGCAAACCGCTCGAACTTTACCACCATCCGGCCAACCTCTTTGTGGCTGGCTTTATCGGCTCTCCTAAAATGAACTTTTTTGATGGTGTCATTGAGCAAACTGGCGCGCTGGAAAGTCGTGTTCGCCTGACCACCGGAGAAATCCTTGAAGCCTGCGTCGATACCAGCAAAGCCGAAGTGGGTGCGCGGGTTGTGCTGGGCATCAGGCCGGAACACACGCTGGCCGAAACCGATAATGGCAATGCCGTTGACGGTCGCATTGAAGCTTTGGAGCGCCTCGGTTCGGAGTCTTTCATCTACATCAGCCATGACACTATTCGTGAGCATTTTATTGTTCGAGTAGACGACTCCCGTCTTCGGGAGGAGGGGGCGGCGATTCGAATTGAGCTGCCCTCCGAGCACTGCTATTTATTTGATGCCCAAGGCATAGCGTTCAAAAGAAAACGAGTGCCCGAGTTTGACCAATAAAGTCCTAAGGGAGCCGATGTTATGCACGACATAAATCTTATCGATGCTCTGGCAGAACTGTGCGGGATTCCAGGCCACTACGCAGACGCTGCCGGAAATAGAGTAACAATCGAAACCGAGTTTAAAATCAATGCGTTGAACGCCATGGGCTTTAATACCAGCAGCGAGCTGGAGATTCAGGCATCTATTGACAACTTGCTCAGAAAACAGTGGTCCCTACTTGTTCCTTTGGTTCACGTCGCCCATCTTGGGCAGTCGTTTACGCTCCCGATACAGGTTGATGAACAGCAGCGTAACGACACGCTTGCAGGTGAGATAGTGCTGGAAGACAGTGGTTTAATACCTTTGCATATTGATCTTGCTGCCCTTACTGCGATTGATCACCTGAACTTAGACGATAAAGAGCGTGTACGATTAATATACCCCCTGCCGGACGATCTTCCTGAGGGTTATCACCAGCTCAGTTTGACCAACGGTTCTCACCAACAACAGTGTCGTCTTATTGTTGCCCCGCCAACGTGTTACGAACCTGGCATATTGAGTTCTGAGCAGCCAGGAGCAACGGAAAAGGTCTGGGGCGCAAGTATCCAGCTTTACACCTTACGCTCTGAAAACAACTGGGGAATTGGTGATTTTAGTGATCTTAAGCAGCTAGCCACCCATTTGGGTAGGCAAGGCGCCGATATCATTGGTCTTAACCCAATTCATTCACTGTACATTGAGAACCCGCTGCATTGCAGTCCGTACAGTCCATCAAGCCGAAATTTTATTAATCCGCTCTATATTGATGTAACCGCTATCCCTGCCTTTCACGAATCGCCCACGATTGAGCAAGCCGTTGCCCGTAAAGAGTTTCAACAGAAATTGCAAAATGCCAGAGACAGTTCTCAGGTTGAGTACGATCAGGTAGCTGAATTAAAACTCTCAGTACTGCACATGATCTTCGATCATTTTGAGAAAAACGACTACGCTCATCAGTCCTATCGCTCTGCCGATTTTGGCCACTTCTGTGAAGAAAAAGGCAAAGATCTGTCGATGCAAGCTACGTATGAGGCGCTGTTTGAGCACTTTCGGGCTAACGACATGAACAACTGGGGCTGGAATTGCTGGCCGTCTGACTACCATGACCCTCAAAGCTCCTTTGTAACAGCGTTTGCCAAAGAAGCTAAAAAGCGTATTCGTTTTTACATGTTTCTGCAGTGGCTGGCCGAGCTGCAGTTAGCCGAGGCGCAACAGGCTGCGGTCAATGCCGGTATGAGAGTGGGTATTTATCGGGACCTTGCCGTTGGTGTGGATCGAGGTGGCGCCGATGTGTGGGCGCACCGAAATGCTTACGTTCTGAACGCCAGCGTAGGAGCACCACCGGATACCGTTGCCCCACAAGGCCAAAACTGGGGACTACCGCCGTTTAATCCGGTTCAGTTGCATGAGCAAGCCTACCAACCTTTCATTGCAATGATTAATGCCAATATGAGCCATTGTGGTGCTTTGCGTATTGATCATGTGATGGGCATCCTGCGGCTGTGGTGGTGCCCACCAGACAGTGGCGCCGATGAGGGGGTGTATGTCACTTATCCGCTACAGGACTTGCTGGGTATTATCAAACTGGAAAGCCAACGCCGTAAATGTCTTATTTTTGGTGAGGATCTTGGTACTGTCCCTGCTGAAATTGAATCAGCCTTGCCGCAAGCGCACTGTTACTCCAACGAAGTCGTGCTTTTTTCCAGAATAAACGACCACTTTCTGGTGCCGGAGAACTTCAAGCAAAGGGCGCTGACTTGTGTTTCCAATCATGATATCCCGACACTAAAAGCCTGGTGGAATTGTAATGATCTGGATTTACGACATCAGCTTGGTATTTATGATTATGAACGTACCGAGCGAGAAAAAATTGCCCGCCACAGCGATAAACTGGCGCTGCTAAAAACTCTGCAATATATCGGGGAGATGCCCCATGGCATCAACCCCGACGACATCACTACGCTGGCTTATAGCCGTGATTTAATGGAGAAGATTCACTATTATCTGGGCAAAACCGCATCCAAAATTGTGGTCATTCAGCTTGAAGATTTGCTACAACTGGATACGCCGGTCAACGTCCCTGGCACTAGCAGTGAATACCGCAACTGGAGTCGTAAGCTTACCTGGAATATTCACGATATTTTTGCCGATAAGGAGAATCAAACTTTTTTCAGGAATCTTGGCTTAACACGCAAAGCGTAATGGGGTTTTGGTAGCGCAGCATAGGTAGGAAAAACATCTGTGCAGACTGTTTCTGGCGAGGTAATTGATAACCGAATAGGGAGACTGTGAAGATGAGTTGGTGCTTCTTAGCGTGTATGTGAAAACGAGGCTGAACATGATTTTTTTTGCGGCTTTCGGTGGAGGCAAAGCTAATTTTTTTGTCGCCTGGCTTCAAACTTCTCCAGTCGTTTATCCCACCCTTTAAAGCGTTTACGGCAGTAAGCATCCAGCTCAGTAAACGTTTGAAAGTAAAGCTCGCAGCCTTCATCAACCGATCTATCAAACTCACAGGATTCGTTACTGTGCTCCCGACAGATGATGGGACGGCGCTCATAAATACCGCAGCGATTATCCGGTAGTAGAAATTCACACCGTACCTGACAGAGCAAATACCAGCCATTGCTGTCTTTGAAAACATGCACGCCTTTGTGGGCCACCTGCCACAGCAAAACATCAAAGGCCTGTATGCTGCGCGGAGTATCCAGCGCCTGGGTGATGTACGTACAACAAAGGGCGGTACATAAGCTGCATTTATCGGTGATGTCTTTAGTTTCGATGCGGTTGGTCATAGGCCTTATTAGCTGGTTTATTATGCCGTTGATAATTTATCACACACATAAATCCAATATTTCAGGCGACTGCTTTTTTGACAAGCTCTCAAAGCAAAAACACACTCCAAGCATCTGAACACTGGATCGCGACGACTATAATTATTATCGCCAGCCTCACTCAGAAGGCTTAACGGCAATTAGGGGAGACCCCAAAATGAACATACGACAACCCGCTTTTGCCGGAACATTTTACCCAGCATGCCCGCAAACGCTGCACTCCAGTATTAATGGGCTGTTAGATGCCGCCAGCCCCAGAGACTTTTCTCCCAAAGCTCTTGTTGTGCCCCATGCCGGCTACCAGTATTCCGGCGCTGTAGCCGCCAGTGCCTACCGATTGCTCAACATTATGAGCCAGCATATTCAGCGAGTTGTGCTTTTAGGCCCTTGTCATCAGATACCCTTGCAGGGCATGGCACTGCCCACCAGTGAAGCCTTTGCGACGCCCCTTGGCAATATTGCGCTTGATCGTCTGGCTCTGAATTCACTGGCGAAGTTGAGTCAGGTAAAAGTGACCGATGCAGCCCACACCCTTGAGCACAGTCTGGAGGTGCAGTGCCCGTTTTTGCAGGTATGTTTGAATGATTTCAAATTGGTGCCCATTGTTGTTGGCTCTACGTCGCCTTTTGCCGTGGCTGAAGTCATTGAGCATCTGTGGGGTGAAGAGGAGACGTTACTGGTTATCAGCTCAGACCTGAGCCACTATCACCATTACGAAGAAACCTGTTATCGCGATAACCAGACGGTCAAGGCCATTGAGCAGTTGAGCGATAACTTAACTGGTGGGCAAGCCTGTGGCTGCATGGCGCTCAACGGTCTGTTGAAAGTTGCCCGGCGCAAAGGCATGAACGCCATTACTCTGGATGTACGTAACTCTGGCGATACGGCGGGCGATAAAAACCGTACTGTCGGCTATGGAGCGTTCGTCATCCAATAAAACAACACGGAGAGTCAACCAGTGCAGACGGAACTTTCTGCCAGCGAACAGCAAACGCTGCTGCGTTTTGCCCGCCAGACAATCAACGATGCCATTACCCTGGGCATTATGCCCGAACTCAATCAGCAGTTGGCCAACCAGCCGGACTGCTTTGGGCAAATTGCCGCGAGTTTTGTCACCCTGCATAAAAAAAACCAGCTACGAGGCTGCATTGGCACCGCCGAGCCCTATCGCAGTTTGCTGGATGATGTAATTCATAACGCCTTCGCCAGCGCTTTTGCCGACCCACGCTTCCCACCCATAACAGCAGATGAGCTGGCAGAGGTAAGCCTTGAAATCTCCATTTTGACCCCACCGCAGCGGCTCAATACGCCAACCGAGGAATCACTCCTACAGCAGCTGCGCCCCGGCCGTGATGGCCTGACGATTCAATGCGGGCAATATCGAGCAACGTTTTTACCCCAGGTCTGGGGACAGTTCCCAAAGCCCGCCGAGTTTCTCGCCAGCCTAAAGCGTAAAGCCGGTATGCCCGAAGGACTCTGGCCCGATGATATGGCGTGTTTTCGCTACCAGTGCATCAGTTTTGAGGAAGCATGATATTTCGGGCACTAAAAGTTGCTACCGACCTTTAAACTACTTCAAACAGAAAGTGGTTCTTTTTCCCCAGTTTTACCAGAAAAAACCGGCCATACATGGCTTTTTCGACGGCAAAGCATTGCGGAAGGTTCATGTTATCAGCGGCGTTGCGCGCCTCGCCGTTAAAGAGCACTGCGGCTTTGGCAAGGGCATCTTTTACTTGCTTACCGGATTTCACCATGCCTGCCTCGGTGAACAGGTGCGTCATGGCCTGACCTTCTAGAGTGGCTCGTTCGATGGTGGCGCTGGGCAGGCCGTCAAGCTTGAGCTGCTCCAGATCGGCTTCAGAAAGCTGGGTGATGTCACCGGAAAACAGCGCTTCAGTGATGCGTACTGCCGCCTGCAAACCTTCTTCACCGTGTACCAGCCGGGTGGCCTCTCGGGCGAGAATCTGCTGAGCTTGCGGTCGGCCTTGGCGCTCGGCATCGGCTTTTTCAATCGCGTCAATTTCTTCGAGGGGGAGGAAAGTAAAAAACTTCAAAAAGCGGTAGACGTCGGCATCGGCGGTATTTATCCAGAATTGGTAGAAGGCGTATTGAGAGGTTTTGCTGGTATCAAGCCACACTGCGCCGCCTTCTGTTTTACCAAACTTGGTGCCGTCTGCTTTGGTAATTAAAGGTACTGTTAAACCGAAGGTTCGAGCCTTGTTTTGTCGACGAGCCAGGTCGATACCGCCGACGATATTTCCCCACTGGTCACTGCCACCGACCTGCAATGTGCAGTCATAGCGGCGATTGAGTTCGGCAAAATCCATTCCCTGCAACAGGGCGTAGGAGAACTCGGTAAAGGAAATGCCAGCGCCTTCACGGTTCAGGCGCTGCTGTACGGACTCTTTGTTAATCATGGCGTTGACGGAGAAGTGCTTGCCAATATCCCTTAAAAAATCCAGCACATTCAGGTCGGCACTCCAATCCAGATTATTGGCGACAATCGCGGCATTCTCCCCACAGTCAAAGTCGATAAACTGGCTCACCTGAGATTTTATTTTTTCAACCCAGCCTGCCACCACCTCTGGGGTATTGAGCTGGCGCTCAGTGGCTTTGAAGCTGGGATCTCCAATCAGGCCGGTCGCTCCGCCCACCAGTGCAATGGGTTTGTGCCCCGCCTGCTGGAAGCGCTTTAATACCAGCAGTGGCACCAGGTGTCCAAGATGGAGGCTATCCGCACTGGGGTCGAAGCCACAATAAAGCACCCGGGGCTGTTCACTCAAATGAGCGTCCAGCTCCTCGACGGCAGTGGTCTGCGCGATGAGCTGGCGGGCCTGTAAATCTTTAAGCAACGGGTTTTGACTAACGGACATTTACCTTTTCCTGCGGCGATTCGATGATTTAGCTGAAAAAATCAAGCTGCTCACAATACAACAAAATATTGTCGGAACAAATGCTCTGATAAAAAAATAGGTTTTATGGTTAAGCTATTAAAGCCGGAACAACAAACGGGTCGCATTAGCAAAGGTCAACATTATGAAAAGACGTGGAACCGGCACTGATCGTTCATGGTCAAAATTCGGGCAATGGCTGTTCTGGTGTACTCAGGCAGCAAATCATGAGATAAAAAATGCCGACATGGCCTAGCGCCAAAAGGCAGCTATGGTCAGTACATTATGAATACAGGTCCGCTCCCTGATACAAATTCAGTCGCCAAATTTGGGCAGAGCGTGTTACGGCTCAGCGCCACAGTCACTCAGTTTGCTTACTACTGGGGGCGACAAATCAGCAGTTATACCTTGGGTGGAAGTATTGGGTTTATGGTCTGGTTGAAGAGGCACAACCCGATTACCGGCAAGTCGTTGGCGGAATATCGCATCACAATGGCGGAGGTTTCAAAACCGTTATCCACTGGTCGGCGCATGTTCTCGCTGACCAAAATGCTGCACGAAAGTGTTGCGTACATTACTTATGGTGCCAATCGTCGGGATGAGCTGGTCAACCGCAATAAAAAGCCTCTTGAGCAACATACCGAAGGTGTGTCGGTGCAGGACACCACCTTAATGTCCATCAAGAATATTCCTGAAATTGTTGGCGCTATTACTCTCACGTATCTGGCGACAGCCCTCATTGCTGCCCCGATTATCTACTTTTTACCACTGACCTGGCTGGTTGTTTTGTTACTTCACACTCCCTACTTGCTTGGGGTTGAGCCCTATGGTGGCGACTTTATCAACAACCTTTTTAAGGTTTAACAACAAATCGTGCGTGAAAATGAAAACGTGAGTGGAACTGTTTTTGCCCTCAGGGAGGGGCGATAGAGAAGGCTCTGCCAACGCTCAAAAACTGCAGCATCGATTGTAAGTGCAAATGGTTAGCTTTTTAATAACACAATTTATCGCCGGCATTGCATACGGCGAGTACCATAGAGCCAGAGTATAAAGCCTTCAAACGGTACTCAGGGTCTTTTGTAATATTGAGACTTTCACCACCGCCGGCTTTTTTCTTGTAGTAAAAAGCCGCAGAGTACTTTTTACCATGCCGGTCAGTGAAAGAAACTTCAAAATTCTGAGTGCTATCGTGAGTACCACAATACTTATACCAAGTCGACTCATAGGCCAGATGAATTGTCGCTTTACCATCCGACGGTTGGATTGTTACGAATCTCGGTGAGACGCTGTTCATACAAGACTGTGACGTTGCTTTAACGTGGATCTCTGGGGCATAAGGCCCCATCATGGCATTTTTAACAACAAAGGAAGAATAGCCTGCCATAACTTCGAACGATTGCATAACGCAAACACAAGCAACTATTAACAACATATGTCTAAACCGCATTAGCTATGACCTCTTTGGTGCTTGACTGGCTAACGTTTGATTTTTACACAGTTAAAAGTAGCTGATTTATTTTGAACCATAGTTTACTTTGAAGTCCGGTTGACTCAGTTTAATTATAATTAGTAGCGCATGGTTGTTTAATTGAAGAAATACCACTCTCTCTATCACCGCCAAAGTGGAGAACAGCCACTTTAATTAAATAAATTGTTGTTAACAATGGCAGTCTGATAACCCTGAATTATATTCTGACTGCTTTGGGATACTTCCACCCAGTTGATTAATGTTGTGCTTGCTGTTTGTTACTGGAATTGTGCCTGGCTATTTACCGGAGATTGCGTAAAGCATCGCCCAAACGGCATAAAGGCGGTGATATAAGCAACAAGCCCGTGGAGGGCTTGCAAAACCGGAAACCATAGTGTTTGCAGATGTTTAGTGTTTGCGTAATATTTTCTACGTGAAAAAAACGTGCCTACAAAGAACGACTTTACCCAACACCTGAGCAGGAAACTCTTTTAGCTCAGTCGTTTGGTTGGGCTAGTTTTGTCTAATAGGGCGGGGAGAGTCAGCCGGTGGTGCGGGTTTTACCCAAAGCCCACAATGCGGCGTATTTATTGAAGGTGTATTGAGATACTGTTAATGACAGTAGTAGCCCGTGGCCACCATCAAGAATACCCCGGCGTAGAAAAAAAGTTTTGATGAACGCTCCTAGCGCATGGGCAAGTGCGGTGCTCAAACCTGCCCTTTTACCTTTTGCAAAGCGCTCTTGTGCCCAGCTGCGGGCATAGGTGAGCTGTTTTTGCTGGAAGTCCATGTAGTCTTC
Organism: Endozoicomonas sp.; assembly: GCA_965198415.1. GTDB lineage: Bacteria > Pseudomonadota > Gammaproteobacteria > Pseudomonadales > Endozoicomonadaceae > Endozoicomonas. Next base: position 967,628 of record CBDAPN010000032.1, on the reverse strand, counting down.
GCAGGTGTGGTGTAGCAGATCACCGCTGAGGTTAATAATTTCAGTACCGACGGTATTCACAGACTCATGCACCAAGTTGTTATTGTAGGTTCGCTCTTTAGCTAAATAGAGCCTTATGACCCGGTCAGGGTACCAACCGCAGTGCATCATGTAATGACCAAGAAACCAGTTTCGGCGGGCGCAGGCGAATACTTTATTGGCTTGCTGAGGCTGAGAGAGCACGTTTTGGATACTGGTTTTTAACTCTTCGGTCACCTGTTCGTCGGTGTCCAGCATGAATACATAGTCAGACGTCGTGTATTTTTGAGCAATTTGTCGCTGAATACCGTAGCCTTGCCAGTGGGCGTTGTGATAAACCTTTGCGCCGTACTGGGTGGCTATATTTACAGTGTCGTCTGTGCTGCCGCCATCAAGCAGGATAATCTCATCAGCCCACTGTACAGACTGGAGACTACTCTGGAGTGTGGCAGCGCTGTTTTTGGCAATCAGCACAACGGAAAGGGTATGGGGCATTGAGTTCTGGCCTGCTTAACAGCAAGAAAGTTGCCGATCATATAGATTTTCTTGGATGCAGTAAATGTGGGGCTCAAAGAATCCAGTACAGTAAAACGTAAGCCCCACATCGCTTTATGCTTTTTTTTCCAGACGACCCTGATTATTCCCGGACAATCTCTTGGGCGGTTGATGGGGCTTCATTTGTGCCGTTTTCCAATGCCGTGTCAGCGGTCATATCGGCATCGACCATGGCCGTCACACAGGAGTCGGACCAGACGTTAATGGCGCTTTCGAGCATATCAATCAAGGCGTAAAACGGCAGAATGACCACTAGCAGCTGCAGGGGGACTCCCATGGCGGCTAAAAATGCGCTGGAAAGCATGTAGCACCCCATCGGGACACCGGCATTACCAATGGCGGCAATGCTGGCTATTAAGATCCATGACACCAGCTCCCAGGGGGAAAACACCACACCGTTACTTTGGGAGACGAATAGTACGGTGATCAGAATAAAAGCAGCACAGGCGTTCATGTTTACCGTAATGCACAGTGGCAAACTAAAGCGAGCCACCTTGCTCTGTACACCCAGGTTTTTCTCGGCGGCTTCCACTGCATAAGGCAGGGCAGCGGTGGAAGATTTGGCAAAAAAAGCCACCGTCAAAGCGGGCCACATGGCTTTTAGTGCGCGCCCGGGCGAACCCCCTTTGAGCTTTAACAAAAGTGGTAAAACAACCCCCGCCTGTACCACGTTAGCCAGCAAAACACAGAGCAGATAGAGGGCTAAATCTTGCAGGATTTTCTGGTTTTGCAAATCGTGCATGAATTGGGTTACGAACGCCCACACTGCCAGCGGCATGAGTTTCAGAATCAGGCCGGTCATTTTCATAATGACCGCAAACATGCCATCAAAAAAACTGTGTAAGGTCGTGCGCCGATCTCTCTCCAGCCCCATCATGGCGGCACTGAACAGGATGGCGAGAAACAGTACGCCCATCACGTTATGAGTGTAAAAAGGCTCAACAAAGCTCGTCGGAATCACCCCGATCAAATACGACCAATAACTGCCCGTTGCTTCGGGGGGGGCTGCAGATGAGGAGGCCACTAACAGGTTGTTGGCGGGATTTAAGGTCAAATACAGCGCCAGCGCGACGGTGGCGGCGATCAGCGTGGTCAGAACCGTATACTTGAGAACTTGTCCACCAAGCCGTTTTACATCAGAAAGCTCCCCCATGCCAGAGAGCGTGGAGACCAACGCAAAGAAAATAATGGGCAGACTGATGAGTTGTAGCATCCGAATGAACAGATCTGAAACCACTTGACTGGCCTGATTGAGTTCGTTCAGGTCAAGCCATCCGGTTAGCACACCGCATAATCCGGCCAGCAGCAGAATCAGCGTGTTGTTGATGATGGGTTGTCGTTCCTTGCTTTTTCTTTTGTCATGTGGAGTTGCGAACATGGGCTTGTGCTGTCTGTCAGTGAGTGGTTGTGCGAAATCGTTTGAAGAGAATAGTCACAAAAACCACCGGTTATTATTTTCTTTTGGTATTTGCTTAGGCTTTCTGGTTTGGTTGGGCTTCTTTCCTTTCTAGCGGTAATCCGTATATGACCGGCTCAATTTTCCGACTTCTTGCTATGGGGCGCTACTCTCGCGTAGACCATATTTGCTGTTATTGAACAAAGGTCTAAAGGTCAAAAAAGAATTTCAAGTCCATAGTTATAACTATTAATTATTTAGCGTGACAAACGGTCACTCAGCCCAGATAAGGAGAGTAGTATGTGCCTGTATCTTTTATTGACCCCATTGCAAGACATCATCAACGCCATGCAAAAAGGAACCACTTTTAAGGTCAGGACGCCAATAGAAGCTATGGGGCTTTGGCCGCAGCAGGATGACCTGCAGCGCATGAGAATGGCTGCCAAGTTTAGAGTAATGGTTGAATGTGGCTTGTTGTCCAACGTACGGCTGGTTACCCGGAAGAAAACCCGGCATGCGGTTTATGAAGTGGTTTAACGCTACTCGTCTTTTTATTAATTCAGGTTAATCACGAGTGAGTTGATAAATAATTTCATGGTGTTGTGGAAACTCACTCAGCAGCGACTCTCGGGAGAGCAGCTCAAAGTCCTCAAAAGTAAAACCCGGAGCAACCATGCAGCCAACCAGCGCAAAGCCGCTGTTAAGCATGGCAGAGCCAAAAATATACCCTCTTGGCACTAGCAGCTGCGGCCGGTCACCGGCCTGCAGATTCATACCCAGCTGTGCAGTGGTAAGATTACCCGACGGGTCAATCATATAAACAATGAGCGACTCGCCGCCGTGAAAGTACCACATTTCATCCGCCGTTAACCGATGAAAATGAGAAACCTCGCCGGTACGTAGCAAAAAGTAGATACTACTCCAGAGTAGGTGCTTCTCATCGTATTCGACATCAGACTGATAACTGGGAGTGTAGTACCCACCTTCGACGTGTCGCTCAAGACCCAGACGCTGAATAATAGCGTCTGCAGGGTCAGTGGGCATGGCCATCCTCATGGACGTGGCCGTGATCCAGCTCTTCTTTTGTGGCTTCTCGCACCTCAACCACCTCAACCGTGAAGTTAAGGTTCTCACCAGCGAGGGAGTGGTTAGCGTCAATGACTACCTGATCAGCTTCTTCATCAATGGCAATGACGGTCACGACCCTTGGGCCAATGGCGGTATCGGCGTGAAACTGGTTCCCCAAGGCGACTGGGTGGTCTCCAAACTGCTCACGGGGTACTGGCTGCACCAGGCTTTCATCGTACTCACCGTAACCTTGTGCCGGCTCGACGGCAACCTCAAATTTGTCGCCGGCCTCTTTACCTTCCATTGCGTTTTCAAGGCCTTCGACTATGTTGTGCTCGCCATGAAGATAAGCCATAGGAGACCCGCCTTCAGAGCTGTCGAGGGTTTCTCCGGCATCATTTTTCAGGGTGTAATGAAACCGGGCTACCCTTTCTTTGGCTATCTTCATCTGTTTTCGCCTTTTGATCAGTGGATGGGCATTCTAACTGCCACGATCGGTCTTATCCAGCTTCAGGCGACGTGCTGAAAGTTTTTTCGTGTGAGTACCGCATGGCAGGGGGTTGCTAGAGAGTAGGGTTCATGAAGCGTGCTTATGACAATAAAACGGGAAGCCGCACTAATTTGTCGGGAAACAGACACAGTAAAGTGTATTGTTTTTATCGCGAATAAAGTCAGCCAGCTCTGCACCGGTGCAGAGTGACCCAGAGGCGCACAAGTTAAACGACTATCGTTGCATAGATATGACCTGACAGATTCAAGTCCTGCGAATCCTTCAATGCTTGTTAACTTTGCATGAAAAGTACCAATGGTACCGTGCTTGGGATGGAATTACCGAACGGCAGCACTATTTTTGTGCGCTAAACGCACTATTATGGAGCTTTTGGCCTTGCAGAAAATATTCGGGCAAAAGATTTTTGCGCTGGTTTTCTACAAAGGCACTGGTTTTAGAGGGGGGTTAGGTAAAAATACTTACTTTTTCAGTATAAGTTATTGATTTTTGTGTGCGAGATAATTTACATTGCGCCTTAATCATCAAGGAGAAAACGTACGTTTGCTTCACAGGATTAGTATTGGTGTTGCGAAAAAGGCTACATGCAAAGCTGGACTAATTCTTGCTCTTGGCAGATGGCAACGTGATGATTCAGGATGAAAGCATCTGTAATGGTTTAATCGACCATTGCATTACAGCTCGCCGAATGCTCTGGCAGTAACATTGCATCAATACAGTGATCAGTTACTGACGTGTACGGGGTGCTACAAAGGGGATGTAGTAGACGTAGCCCGCCTATGGCGGACTTCAGGCAGTGAGCTAAAAGCTCAGGCTGGCCATAATAAACACAACAAGTGAACAAGGAAAATTATGTTTAGAAGAACGGTGTTAAGCACAGCTGTGACGGTTGCTTTAGGGTCTTCGGTTGCCTCATCGGCAGCTTATTCGAATGAGAACTCGGTAGAGAAGCTCGAAAAAATTCAGGTGACAGGGTCGCGGATTTCGCGGGTAGATGTAGAAGGCGCAACGCCTGTCACGGTTATTTCCCGGGAAGATCTTGAGCGTAGCGGCCAGTTGACGGTTGCTGATGTACTTCGTAATACAACATTCAATTCCTTTGGTTCTTTTTCCGAACGATCCGGCTCGATCTTGCGCAGAGTCAAGCGTTTCTTAATATGCGCGGCTTAGGGGCTAATAGAACCCTAGTTTTATTAAACGGTAAGCGCATGCCCCAATCCGGTGCTCGTGGTGATGGTGCGGTCAATATCAATGCCTTGCCTGCTGCAGCGGTTGAGCGTATTGAAATTTTGACCGATGGCGCTTCAGCTGTTTATGGCTCAGACGCTATTGGCGGTGTCGTAAACATTATTCTTAAGTCAGATTATGAAGGAGTGAATCTTACGGTTGGTGGTGCAAGCCCTAAGATTGATGGGGGGGATGAGCGGAAGATCTCCATCACCGGTGGGCAGTCCAATGATAAAGGCAGCATCTTGTTCGCTTTAGAGCATGACTCCAAAGATATCATTTATGATACTGCTTATAAGCCAGCGCAGTCTGTGTTATCCACAGGTTTTGGCTACAGCCTTTATGGCCGTAATATTAAGGGTAAAACAGCGGATGGCAAAACAGTAACCAGAGCTCTGGCAGGTGTGCAGTGTGATGGTGATTTTGCCAAGATTAAGGATAAGTGTAGGTATGATTACACCAAGGTTAAAGCGTTAACCGCCACCTCCGAAAGAACTCAGTTTGTTCTTAGCTCTAATTATTTTCTCTCTGACTCAGTTGAGTGGACTAACGAGTTTATTCTTGGTTTCAACAAGAGCTATGGTCGTTTCGCGCCAGCTGCGGGGAGCTTTTCTGTTAAAGGTGATACCCCAGGTGGCAAGAAAATTCTTGAAGACAATGGTTTGGACCCCAAAAATTTGGCCCGGCCAAAAATGGCGCAATTTACTACCGCTTTGATAACGTCGGAAACCGGGTAAATAACGTAAAAGACATTAGCGGTATTTACACTTCTGCTTTAACTGGTGCGTTTGAGACCTCCTTTGTCGATGAAGTTCAGTGGAACATTGCTGCTCGTTATTCAAAATCGTACAGCGATGAAAAAGGTACAGGTTATGTACTCAGTAACATTGCTTCAAAGGCAGTGGAAACAGGTGATGGGTTTAACTCTACTACCGGTCAGTTTACAAAAGACGCTACTGTAAAAATGACTCACGATACTGCCAGAGACATAAAAGTAAGTTACAGCGACATCAATGGTGGCCTTCAGTTTGATAAAGGCTCCGTATTTGGCAGCGACATCAGCTGGTATGTGGGTGCTGAAGCATCAAAGCAAGATTATAGTGATGCATACGATGCTCAGTCTGCAAGCGGTAATGTGCTGGGCTCCTCAGGTAACAATAGTGGTGGCGAACGCTCGCAAAAAGCACTGTTTGTTGAGAGCTTAATACCCCTGAATGAAATGCTTGAGCTGAACCTGGCCGCACGCTATGACAAATACAGTGACTTTGGCAGTGCGCTCAGCCCAAAAGCATCCATTCGTTTCCAGCCAGTGGATAATCTGGTGGTGCGAACTTCCTACGCCAAAGGTTTTCGTGCGCCCGGCCTGACGGATCTGTATAAATCCGATGCGTACTCCGCAGATTACGCAGTTGATTATGTCAAGTGTAAAACAGCAGGTATTTCCGAATGTGGTAATTCTAAGTATGCAACGCAGTATGATGCCACGCGTACAGCCAATAAAGACTTAGAAGCTGAAAAGTCAGAATCTTTTAACCTTGGCGTAGTGTTTTCCCCAATTGATGACCTGAACCTTGGCCTTGATTACTATAATATTGATGTCAAAAATATGGTTTATTACCCAAGCCTGCAGCAGCTGATTAACGCCGAAGCAGGTGGTGTGGACGTAAGTGGCCTGATCACTCGTGATGATAATGGCGACATCACGGCGGCGATTGTTAAACCAATAAATGCCGGTCAGTTAGCGACATCGGGTATCGATTTGAAGGCGGACTTTACCCAGTATCTCGGGCTTGGCCAGATTCGTTACAGCATAAATGGCAGCTATGTTATCGACTATAAAGAACCTGAATTCTACTCAGGGCCTATAGTCGATAAAGCTGGTGGTAGTGGCACTCCTGAGTACAAAGTGAATGCCGATGTTGCATGGACGTCCGTTGACAGTATGCACAAAGTTGCCATTGGGCCAAGACACGTTGCTGGTTACACCTACAACAAGGGTAAGCCCAGTGCAAAGAGATTGCCAGTTACACCACCTGGGAGCTGGACTACCGTTTATCCTTGCCATGGGATGGTGTTGCCCAGATAGGGGTTAGAAACATGTTTGATCGTCAGGCGCCTTTGCCTACCCGTAATCTTTCAAATATGGGTCAGGTAGCGAATTACAGCATTTCTGGTCGAACCATATACGCTTCTTACAGCCAAAACTTCTGATTGTTAACTCTGTTCCCACGCTCTGCGTGGGAATTCCCCCCCACCGCCCTCGCAAAACAGTTCATGAAGAAATAGTAGTTTCAGAGTCAACCAACTTTCATTTTATGCAGTTCTAAAAGCTACCTGTTCTCGTGCAGCCTTCAGAACCAGAACTCAACAGGCTTTTAGTAGCGGTAAACTAAACCCATCGAAAAAGAATGGGATCGAGGCGAGTTTTTTAAAACGGTAGGGTCGTCTGAAAAATTGATTTCACTGTATTTCGTGTATCGATACTCGGCTCTGAAATCGATCATCGATGGAAACTTACCCTTGAGCTCAAAACCAAAGCCAGTATGCAAGGCAAGTACATCATCTGCAACGGGCTCGCCATCAAAGTCTTTTCCCTCAAAGAAAGCCTGGGCAGCGCCCACTCGGCCATAGAGGTTGACGTTATTGGTGTATCGTTTGCCAAAAAGAAAACCCAGGCCATATTCTTTTTTGAGCTCGACCTCAAGAGCGTCTGCTTTAAGCTCTTTAACGCTATGGCCAACATACTCAGCCTCTACACCCCAATAGTATCTGGTAAATGCTTCACCGATATAACCGCCGAACAGACCAAATTGAGACCCCTCAGCTCCAACAGAAGGCAGCTCTACATTGAGTTCGGGGATGTTTAATTTACTGGTTAATGACTGAACCCCAAATTTACCGCCCACATAAACTTCCTTTTCTACTGCTGAGGCAGAGCCTGCCAAAAGCAGACAACAAGCTAAAAGCTTTAATTTCATTACACACTCCCTGTGTTTAGATCAGAATTTATCAAAACCCGAGATTACGCACTGAATACCAGCGCGAAAAATCAGGAACCACTTTTGTATCGGGTTTTGCGGGCAGAAAATTAAAAAAGGCGACCTTGATGGCCCGTTTACTAACGGCGCATTACGCTCGCCTCTCAGACTCCAACTTAAGCAGCTGCTGCTTTTTTTCAATACCAAAGGCGTATCCGGTCATCGTGCCATTGGCGCCTATCACTCGATGACAGGGAATAATTAAAGCGATGGGATTTTGACCGTTTGCTGCACCCACCGCTCTTGCAGCGGTGGGCTTGCCTATTTTTTTGGCCACATCCCCATAGGAGCAGGTGGTGCCGAAAGGGATGGTGAGTAGTGCTGCCCAGACTGTTTTTTGGAATGGTGTACCATCCGGGTCGCAGGGAACATCAAACATCTGCCGCTGCCCTTGCAGCCACTCATTTATTTGCTGCTGCGCTTTTTGGAGGATGCTGTCTGTGGCCTGAGCCGATTCGATTGGGGCATCAAGAAAGGCAAGCCGTTTCAAAAAACTGCCGTTGCTGGCCAGCAAAATAGGCCCAAGGGGGGAATCAATGCAGAGTGTATTCATAAAATGGCCTTCAAAGCAGGGTCTTGAGTCAATTCCGGTTGAGGAGTTGCATGTGTTGTTCAGGTCAGTGAAGGCGGTAGGCTAAACAGAAATGGCCGCTCGCTTCCACCGTGGAAGCGAGCTTAAGTAAAAGACTACGTTAGTGCCACCCTAACGCCAAACCCCCCATTCACCCGTGGTGCCAGGCTCTTCGCCTTGGGTCCACCACTGAGCAGTCCACTCTTTACCATTGTGCATGACGGTGTCTTTGGCGTTGTATGTCGCTGTAGCGGACCACGCTGCTTGCTTCGCATCGTCCGTCTGTTTGGTGCGCCAGACTCCCCATTGACCTGTGGTACCGGGCTCTTCACCCTGCGTCCACCATTGGGCGGTCCACTCTTTGCCATTGTGAACGACGGTGTCTTTGGCTTTATAAACCGCTGTCGATGACCAGGTGCCGTCTGGTTTAACTGGTGGTGTTGGCGGTGTTGGTGGTGGTGTTACATCCCCTTTAATTAACGACAGCTGATAACTAAATTTAGCCGCCGGGGCATGAACCTGATTAGCGAAAATATTTTTGGAGTCAAACATATAGTGACTCATTTCATCATGCCAAATACCAATAAACCAATTACCGCTGGTCAGGCTGTTGAACTGACCGGCCAGCTCTGCAGACCAAATTTTGGTATTGAGATTTCTTGCAGTGATGGCCAGTGAAATATCCTGCTGCTCAGTACCGTTTTCGTTAAAGGTACGAAAACGAATGGTGTCGCCTGGTGCGACAGGTCCAAAGCCCTGCTGAACCAGATAACCAAGCGCCTCAAGGTTTGGCTTTGGTTCAGTGGGTTCTGTTGACTTCTCATCGGAAAAGGTTATGTCGCTGCAGTTGTAAAAACCTTCACCGGCAGCGTCAATTCGTTGCCAGCGTGTAAAAAGAATGGCGGAACCTTCTCGTCCGGCAGGCAAGGTTACCTTGATACGATATTTTTTGTCGGCACCCACCGCAACGTTATCGGAGGTGCTGACCAAATCCAAGTCTGCCCAGGTCAGTGGGCGAGTGTCGTCGTACTCAGGTTTACTGAGATAAAACTCCCAGTAAGACGGGTTGTGTGGAGCGGTGGCGTTAAACACCAGTTCAAACCGATTGTTGCCATCCAGTGCAAGTTTTGTTTTTTGCCAATGGGGCGAGGGAACATTAAGACCCGCCTTAGCTGGATCAGATGCGCCGCACAGCTCGCCATCTTTAACGGTAGCCATCACTTGAGACATATCACGATAGCCGGGAACAAGTGCCGCCACTTCGTTACGTTGAACAAATGGGTAGGCCCCGGATTTATCAAACGCCGCCTGACAAGCAGCGTTAGGTATGCTGTTATTCCAGATTCCCCCGTCTTCATAACAGATGTTTTGTCGTGCATTAGGGTATTCCACCCAGCCATGTGCGCTGGCATTCATTGAGGCCAGTGCAGCCATACTGCCCAGCGCTCCCAAACACAAATTTAAACAAGATTTCACAGCGTATCCTGAACATTGTTGTTAATAATTTACTGTCGTCCGATTGAAAGTTCACTAGCCATTAATATGATCAGTTCCTTCCCGGGAGGCTATTATCGAGATAGCTCTGCAGGCCGTCCAGTAGATAGATGTACGTGCATACTAAAAGTATGATTGGCTTAATAGTTAATGGATTGACTGCTATTAACTGTTGACAGCAGTTGTTCAATAAATGCTTTTAACCAAAGGTTTTAATGGTAACTATCTGAGCAATCCGGCGTTAAGACTAAAAACGACTACTTTTGTGTAATGACTGTGCGACACAAAGCTCAATATGATGATCTTTTGCAACTTTGTTGCTGTTTCGCAACCTACAAGCAGCTTCTGTTCAGTCAATTTCCATCATTTCAAAGTCATCTTTTGTCGTGCCACAGTCGGGGCATAGCCAGTCTTCTGGTACATCTTCCCAGGCTGTACCCGGTGGAATACCGTCGTCCGGCCAGCCCATCGCTTCGTCATAGACAAAATCACAGATAATGCATCGCCATTTTTTCATAAAATTCTCCGCTGTGAGTTATTCATCTGAAGATAGTCTATCTCGACAATCATTCTGACCTCAAAATGCTGCCAGCGCTTCTTAACTTTGGCAGTGGTAATGGCAAGGGAAAAGTCGCAATATTAACAGAAACCATTAGTTGGCACGTTTAACTGCATGGCATGTTAGGAGGTCTTAATGGAACTTTATTTCTTTTAAGGGGTCTTACGAAGTGTCGCTATCTCAATTAACCTACGTCGTTATACTATCGGCAGAAGTTGCAGGAAGGCCTTCTGCCCGAATTAGGACCCAGCCAGGATGTACCGCTGATGCCCCTTACTGACTCAAATATACAATGGCAGCCCACCTTAAATACTGATGCAGTCCCCGCACCACTGCAGGAGGTGATTCTGGATCAGCGCTCCCTGACCCAAAAGCTGAAACAGTTGCACAATAATGAATTTTTTGTACGCCTCATCTCACAACAGTGGCAAGAGCTGGCGGGAGCGGAAAAGGTATTCCTTAACTGCCATGATCGTCAGGCCAATATACGTGAAGTTTTGCTATTCGGCTCTGGCCGACCGGTAGTTTTTGCTCGCTGTGTGCTGCCAGAGTCTAGCCTTTGTGGAGACAACAAAGACCTTCTGGCGCTGGGTGAAAGACCACTGGGGGAGTATATTTTCAAACAACCGGATTTGCGCCGTGACCCCATGGAGTTTGCCAGCCTGCCTGCTGCTGGGTTTAACCAATACCTTGACTTCAACGTCGGCAAAAAGAGAGTCTGGGCCAGGCGTTCGCTATTCTACCTGCGGGAGAAGCCTATTTCTGTTTGTGAAGTATTTCTTCCCGGGGAAAATGATTTACAACAGGCGTAACTCGTTTTCAAACATGATAACCTGCGCTTAACCACCGATTCTTAAAAGAGCAGATGAAATTCATACAATCAATAATGAGCTCAAATAAACTTACCGCCATGCTTGATCAGTATGTGCCGCGCTGGAAAGACTTTCTCATACTGGCTCGTCTGAACCGCCCGATAGGTATCTACCTCCTGCTATGGCCGACGCTCTGGGCGCTCTGGTTGGCTGCGGGTGGTGTACCCTCAACCCACAATCTTGTGGTTTTTATTGCTGGCGTTATCCTCTGTCGCAGCGCAGGATGCATCATTAATGACTTTGCTGACCGGCATTTTGACGGCCATGTTAAACGCACACTAAAACGCCCGCTGGTGACCGGGAAAATCTCACCCAATGAGGCGCTGATCAGCGCCGGTGCTCTTTTTCTTGTGGCCTTTTTTTTAGTGTTGACCACCAATGCCCTGACTGTATCTCTATCCTTCGTCGCCTTGTTGCTGGCATCGCTCTACCCATTTGCTAAACGACATACCCACCTGCCTCAGGTAGTGCTTGGGGCAGCGTTTGGTTGGTCAATTCCTATGGCTTTTGCAGCACAGGCGGGCGAGTTAACGACACAAGTCTGGTTGTTATTCATTGCCAATCTTTTATGGACTGTGGCCTACGATACTCAGTACGCCATGGTTGACCGCAACGACGATATAAAAATCGGCATCAAATCCACCGCCATTTTGTTTGGCGATATGGATAACCTGATCATCGGTTGCTTTCAAATACTCACCCTTGTTGCCTTGACGATGCTTGGGCTGCAATTGGCGTTAGATTGGCCATTCTATTTAAGTCTGGTGGTAGCAGGCGCTGGTTTTGGTTATCAGCAATGGTTGACTCGACACCGTGAGGGAGACCCCTGCTTTAAAGCGTTTCTTTCCAATCATTGGATTGGCGCCTGCATTTTTGTGGGCATTATCTGCTCCGTATAGTACGGCTTTTCACAGCGAAATTTTGTTGTGCGTCATTTTTTTGTAACATTTGCCCGTTGTAATAACGGATGTCAGGAGGCTGTCAGATTGATCTGCGGTCTCCCGGGAGACTGTCCGTAAAAAAACTATCCGAAAGCGACAGGAAGTCGGTCTGAAAATACGGACATTTCTCAGTTCTCATTTCGGGGAGTTGCGGTCAGTCTCCCGACCTGTATCCGCAAATATTAAAAAATAGGGTATTCTCATGCCTGCAAAAAAAATTCTAATTGTCGATGATGAAGCCCCCATCCGGGAAATGGTCGCAATGGCCCTTGAAATGGCCGGTTATCAATGTCTTGAAGCGGCTGACGCTAAGGCGGCGCACTCTTTGGTCGTTGACCATAACCCCGATTTAATTTTGCTGGATTGGATGTTGCCAGATATTTCCGGTATTGAATTGGCGCGCAGGCTCAAGCGCGACTCAATTACGGCAGAAATACCGATCATTATGCTGACTGCCAAAGGTGAAGAAAATCACAAAATCCATGGGTTGGAAACCGGCGCGGATGATTACATTACCAAGCCTTTTTCACCTCGTGAGCTGGCTGCTCGCCTCAAGGCTGTGCTGCGCCGAACACAGGGAATGGATGAGCAGACGCCGATCGTCATCAAAGGTCTGGAGCTTGATCCTATCAGTCACCGGGTCAGTATTGATGGGACTCCGGCGGATATGGGGCCTACCGAGTATCGACTGTTGCAATTTTTTCTTACCCATCAGGAGCGAGCATACTCCCGTGGTCAACTATTAGATCAGGTCTGGGGTGGGAATGTATACGTCGAAGAGAGAACAGTTGATGTTCATATCCGCCGTCTGAGAAAAGCACTGGGTGCCAACTATGAATATTTTATCCAGACGGTTCGGGGTACTGGTTATCGCTTTTCTACCAAAGCGTAATCGCTGTTTATTCAAACCATCGCGATAATACGAGTGATTTTGATGGCTGCAATCTCTATGCGAACCTGGTTTAACGGTCGGATGGTCGCTGTTTTTACTATTGGGCTTGTTGCTGGCTGGTTGGCTGGGCAGGTGTTTCTAGGGCTTTTTATCGCGGCACTGTTGTGTCTTGTTTGGCATCAACGCCAGCTCTTTCGGTTAATAAGCTGGCTGAACGAAGCCGCCCTTAGGGAGGTCGAACCTCCCGAAAGCACCGGTATTTGGGGAGAGCTTTTTGATGGAATTTACCGGGTACAGCGTCGTCAGAACCGTTCCAAGCAGCGTTTGGAGAGTGTGCTTGAGAAAATCCGGGATTCAACCGCAGCATTAGATGACGGCCTTGTGATGGCAGACCAAAACGGTTGCCTTGAATGGTGGAACCGTGCTGCGGGTGAGCTACTTGGGCTGCAGATGCCGGATGATCAGGGGCAACTGATGACCAATTTGGTCAGAACCCCAAAACTGGCCACCTACATGGAAAACAGCCAGGGAAAAGAACCCATAAAAATAGACTCTCCCGCCCATGATAGTCGGCAACTGCAAATTGCGATTACTGTTTACGGTCAAGGCAGCCGACTGCTTTTGGTACGCGATGTTAGTCGTCTGCATCAGCTTGAAACCATGCGTAAAGATTTTGTCGCTAACGTTTCCCACGAACTCAGAACACCATTGACGGTTATTTCCGGCTATTTGGAAACCCTGATCGACGGTTCAGAAACTAATCCTCAGATTCCACCGATATTCAGTCGGGCGCTGAATCAAATGCAGGAGCAGGCCAACCGAATGCAGGGGTTGATTGAGGATTTACTGCTGCTTTCACGCCTCGAAGCAACAGAGCCGGAGCGATTGCATCAGCCCATTCAGCTAAAACCGTTATTGCAGGGTATTTTAAACGATGGCAAAGCCCTGAGTGGTGAGAACCAGCATCAATTACAGCTGGAATGCGAAAACGATTTCTGTTTACTGGCTGATGCGATGGAGTTGCGTAGCGCCATTTCAAATCTGGTTTACAATGCCATTCGCTATACTCCAGCGGGTGGAAAAGTCTTGTTAAAGTGCTGGCAGGATTCTCAAGGCGGGCATCTTATGGTGCAAGACAATGGTGTTGGTATTGACCCGGTTCACATCCCAAGGCTTACTGAGCGCTTTTATCGGGTCGACAAAAGCCGTAGTAATGCCACGGGTGGTACAGGTCTTGGTTTGGCCATTGTGAAGCATGTGCTACTGCGCTATGAAGGGCGTATCAGCATTAGCAGTCATCCTGGCAAGGGGAGTCGGTTTGTTTGTCACTTTCCGCTCTCAAGAGTCAATAGTGCAAGTGTGAGCGAAAAAACCGTTAACGTCTGATTTTACAGCTACAAAAAAAGGGCTGATTAGCCCTTTTTTTGTAGCGTGAAATTAATCTTCGAGCTCGTCCAGAGCGCAATCAAGACGTTTTTTGCCAGTACGCTGCAGGTAAGCCTGGAAGTCACTTGGCAAACGGCCTGTGGTGGCACCGTTCCATGTCTTACGCTCACCAGATTCACTTTCGTACTCAAAGGTGTACTTTTGAATGTTTCTGCGGCGTTTAGGCGCTGCGTCGTCCTGTTCCAGACTGCCGATACCCAAGTCATTCATTGAAACACCACGATCAGCCATGATCTTTTTGATGACTTCAATGCTTTCTTGTTTTTCCTTACGCTTCTCTTCGTCTTTCGCGCGTGCTTCCTGCTTTTCAACCAGAGCGCTGTTCAGGCGGGAAATGATGCGCTCAAGATCTTCAGCGTGCACATCTTTAAACAGCTGGCGAATGCGGGTTTTACTGCTCAGACGATGCAGAACTTCTTCAAAGATATTCATTTTGTTTACGACTCCTTGGTCTTGGTAGAACTTCCCATTCAGGAAAATAGAATTGCGACTTGCTGATCTATACACATCAAGATTTTATTAGATAGAAGTACCATTATATAAATATTAAAAATAATGTGAATGGATAATAGTAAAAAAATTTAGTCTGTTAACAGAAATTTAAATTATTTTGCCAGATTGTGGGCTTTTTTTGCGCTATTGGTCAGTTTTTCTAATGAAATTCAGGTATTGAGCGCAAGGGCTGGTAACGAACTTCTGACGTTTATATGAGACAAAGCTCCAGATGCTTACAATTGCACACAAATCTAACATTCAAGTTGCAAATTTGTGCACAACAATAGTCACTACTTTTGATTTTAAAGACTTATTTTGTCGTTTTGTATTGTCAAGAAAGCATCAATATTGTCTGATGATTGCGGAGCAAATACTTCTTAAAACAGATTGTCACGCCAGCTAAAATGTCAGCTTACTGTTTGTGTTTACTGTTTTCACTGCACTGCCAGCTTTGAGTCACTGCTCCGTGTTCAAAAGATTCTATCTCTACATCAAACTGCCAGATTCTGTGTATGTGTTTCAGTAATTCATCGGTTTCTTTACCCAGAGGCCGGCCCTGATGTTGATAATGTCTCAGTGTGAGCTTGCGATCACCACGAACATTGACGTTATAGACTTGAATATTAGGCTCACGATTACCCAGATTATATTGGGCGGCCAATGACTCCCGAACCGCTTTGTAACCTATTTCATCATGGATGCTATCCACTTCAAGGTATGTTCTGGACTCGTCATCCATAATTGAAAAGAGTCGTAAATCCCGCATCACTTTAGGCGACAAAAACTGTAAGATAAAGCTTTCATCTTTAAAGTTTCTCATGGCAAAGTGAACGGTATCCAGCCAGTCACTGCCAGCTATATCGGGAAACCACTCCCGGTCTTCATCGGTAGGATGCTCACAGATACGGCGAATATCCATA
Organism: Endozoicomonas sp.; assembly: GCA_965198415.1. GTDB lineage: Bacteria > Pseudomonadota > Gammaproteobacteria > Pseudomonadales > Endozoicomonadaceae > Endozoicomonas. The sequence continues at coordinate 951,628 of CBDAPN010000032.1, read as the reverse complement.
AACATACTGAAGCCCAGCGTGTAAGGGTTGATTCCACTGTAATTTGGACTATCAAACGACGGTTGATTAATGACGCTGGTGTGGGAGTGAAGGAATTCCAGCATAAACCCGTCAGACACTTTGCCCTCGTTGTAGAGTTCGTGAAGCAGATGATAGTGCCAAAAGCAGGCCCAGCCCTCGTTCATCACCTGAGTCTGCTTTTGTGGGTAATAGTATTGGGCGACTTTTCTGGCAATGCGTAAGATTTCACGCTGCCATGTCTCGAGCAGCGGGGCGTTTTTTTCAAAGAAATAGAGCAGGTTTTCTTCCGGATCTTGCGGGAAACGATCGGTACTTTGCTCTTTTGCTTTTTCAGTTTTGGGAATTGTTGACCAAATATCGTTTAATGTGCGCTGAATATATTCTGCACGTTCATTCTGCCTCGCTTTTTCCTGCTCCGCAGACAGTGGTCGTGGTCGTTTATACCGGTTAACCCCCTGATTCATTAATGCATGACAGGCGTCAAGCATCTCTTCTACGGCCTCGACACCATACTTCTCTTCACACTGGGTGATGTAATTTTTTGCGAACAATAAATAGTCAATAATGGAGTCTGCATCGGTCCAGGTTTGAAAGAGGTAGTTGCCTTTAAAAAAGGAGTTATGACCATAACTGGCATGCGCTAAAACCAGCGCCTGCATGGTGATGGTGTTTTCCTCCATCAAATAGGCTATGCAGGGGTTAGAATTAATCACAATCTCGTAAGCCAACCCCATTCGACCACGCTGATAATTTTGCTGGGTGTGTAAAAAATGCTTGCCAAAGCTCCAGTGGTTGTACATCAGTGGCATACCCGTTGAAGCGTAGGCATCCATCATCTGCTCAGAGCTAATGATCTCAATTTGATTTGGGTAGGTGTCCAGACGAAAACGATCCGCGAGGCGTGCAAGCTCGTTGTCGTATTTCTGAATTAGCTCAAAGGTCCACTCCGGGCCGGTAGAGATCAGCTTACCGCTCATGCCATTTCCTTTTTCTCAAATAATTTTCTGAATACCGGGTAGATGTCGCCCGGTGATTTGATCTGTTCCATGGCGAAGTGGTCTTTAAATTTGTCGGCAACGCTTTGATACTCGCGCCACAAATTTTGATGCGCCCGGTCAGTTATCTCTACATAACAGAAGTACTGCACTTTTTGCATAATCTGCTCTGAGAGAATCTTGGTGCAAACGCTGGAATCACCTTCCCAGTTATCTCCATCGGACGCTTGGGCAACATAAATATTCCAATCCACCGGATTGTAACGCTTGTTAATCACGTCACGGGTCATTTCCAGAGCGCTCGATACAATGGTTCCTCCCGTTTCCCGGGAATAAAAGAAGTCATCTTCGTCCACTTCTTTGGCGGCGGTGTGGTGACGAATGAATACCACTTCAATTTCTTTGTAATTTCTCTGTAAAAAAAGATAAAGAAGGATGAAAAACCGTTTAGCCATGTCTTTGATGTCTTGAGTCATTGAGCCAGAGACATCCATCACACAAAACATGACGGCTTTATTGCTTGGTGAAGGCACTTTGACCATGTTGTTGTACTTCAAGTCAAAATCATCAATAAATGGCAGTTTTTTCAGTTTGGCATTGAGTTCTTTAATTCGCTCTCTAAGTTCAATTGCACGACTGTTGTCCATTTCCTCCGGGCTGACTTCCATCTGGCGCAACTCTTTTTTCAGTGCCCGGATTTCTCGACGATCTCCACCGGATAAAGCAATTCGACGAGCATGGGCGGAGCGTAGTGAACGTACAATATTCAATCGGTCAGGAGAACCTGCTGCGGTGTAGCCAGCCTGACGTATTTTATACTCCGTCATGTCTTCGAGTTGTTTCCGAACCAGGTTGGGCAGCTCAAGATTGTCAAACATGTACTCCAGAAATTCGTCGTGATTGATTTGAAAACTAAACTCATCCATTCCGTCGCCGCTGTTGCCGGCTTTGCCTTTACCGCTGCCAGAGCCACCACTACTGGATGGTCGTTTAATTCGGTCACCACTAACAAATTCCTTATTGCCGGGGTGCACGTGCTTGAAGCGCCCGCCCTGACCGTGATGAAAGATGGGTTCGGAGAGGTCTTTAGTGGGAATGGTGACTTCGCTGCCAGAAACCACATCGGTGATGGAGCGCTTATCTACGGCATCCGAAACGGCTTTTTTGATATGCTTTTTGTATCTTTCAAGAAATCGCTGACGATTGACGGTACTTTTATTTTTCCCATTAAGCCGTCGATCGATAATAATACTCATGGACACGCTCCTTATGCAAAACAGAGCAGAGTGAAATCCGTCCACTCTGCCTAAGAGGCCAGCTGAAAGTTTTCAGGTTTCTCTGGCGCTCTACTGAGTTTACAGCTCCTCTTTCAACGGCCAGCAATTACTGAGACTTGCGGACCCGGATATACCATTCAGCCAGCAACCGCACTTGCTTCTCGGTATAACCCCTCTCCACCATGCGCTTGACAAATTCATTGTGCTTACGCTGATCTTCATTACTGCCCTTGGCATTAAAGGAAATAACCGGCAGCAGATCTTCGGTATTGGAGAACATCTTTTTCTCAATCACTGTGCGCATTTTTTCATAGCTGAGCCAGCTGGGGTTCTTGCCATTGTGATTGGCCCGTGCCCTTAACACGAAATTAACTACCTCGTTACGGAAATCCTTTGGATTGGCGATACTGGCAGCTTTTTCAATTTTTTCCAGCTCATCATTAATGGCAGAGCGATCAAGAATATCGCCGGTTTCAGGGTCACGATATTCCTGATCCTGAATCCAGAAGTCGGCATAGGTAATGTATCGGTCAAAAATATTCTGACCGTACTCTGAATAAGACTCCAGATACGCCGTTTGAATTTCCTTACCGAGTGACTCGATATATTTGGGCGCTAAAAACTCTTTCACGTAGCGCAAATAACGTTCATGGACTTCTTTTGGGTATTGCTGCTGTTCTATTTGCTGCTCCAGCACATACAACATATGAACAGGGTTAGCGGCAATCTCAGTAGGGTCGAAGTTGAATACCTTGGACAAAATTTTGAAGGCAAAACGGGTTGAAAGCCCCTCCATACCCTCATCAACGCCTGCTGCATCTTTGTACTCTTGCAGAGGCTTGGCGTTTGGGTCGGTATCTTTTAGGTTCTCACCGTCGTAAACCCGCATTTTGGAGTAGACATTGGAGTTTTCCGGCTCTTTAACGCGCGACAGAACGGTAAACTTCGCTAGCATTTTAAGGGTGTCTGGTGCACAGGGCGCATTGTTCAGTGAGCTGTGGGCAAGCAGTTTTTCATAAATATGTATCTCTTCGGTCACCCGTGTGCAGTAAGGCACCTTGACGATATTTACCCGGTCAATGAATGCTTCGTTGGTCTTATTATTTCTGAAAGATTGCCACTCAGATTCATTAGAGTGAGCTAGAATAATGCCATTATAAGGAATAGCCCCCATCCCCTCGGTACTATTGTAATTGCCTTCCTGAGTTGCCGTTAGCAGTGGGTGCAATACTTTGATTGGCGCTTTAAACATCTCCACAAACTCCATCATGCCCTGGTTTGCACGACACAGAGCACCTGAAAAGCTGTAAGCATCGGGATCATCTTGGGAATACTCTTCCAGCTGACGTATATCAACTTTACCTACCAGACTGGAGATGTCCTGATTGTTTTCATCCCCGGGTTCGGTTTTTGCGATGGCTATCTGGTTGAGAATGCTAGGGTGCAGCTTAACCACTTTAAACTTGGTTATATCACCACCAAACTCGTTCAGTCGTTTAACTGCCCAAGGCGACATAATCCCGCCAAGATAACGGTTGGGAATGCCGTATTCTTTTTCAAGAATGTCTGCATCTTCTTCGGGATTGAATAAATTTAAAGGGGATTCAAAAACCGGTGAGCCTTTAATGGCGTACAGTGGCACTTTTTCCATCAGCGCCTTCAGACGTTCTGCCAGAGATGACTTGCCGCCACCGACAGGGCCGAGCAAATATAGAATCTGCTTTTTTTCTTCGAGACCTTGAGCCGCATGTTTGAAGTAAGAAACGATCTGTTCTATGGCCTCCTCCATGCCGTAGAACTCACGAAAAGCGGGGTACCGCTTGATCAGTTTATTGGAGAATATACGACTGAGCCTTGGGTCTCTGGAGGTGTCGACCATCTCCGGTTCGCCAATAGCCATCAGCATCCGCTCCGCTGCATTGGCGAAGGCAGTAGAGTCTTCCCTGCAACGGGATAAATACTCCTGAATCGTTAACTCTTCCTGCTGAGTTGATTGAAATCGTTGTTGATAGTTATTGAAGATATCCATTTCTTCACCCGCCTCTGTCTGCTTTTGTTATCAGGAACATTTGGCCGATACCTTGCTGCATACCAAAAGCCCAACCCTTTCGGCTTAAGGTATCGGCAGAGTCAGAACTTTGACCACATTTTTTTCAACTTTTATTAAATTGTTTTTACCCGACAGAAATCATGTAAAAACGGTTAATTGAAGCTGAAATAAACACGACACATTTTTTATAATGTGTATTTTTGGTCACTTCTGCAACTGAATAATTAGGGTGTGCAGGAATCGTGTTGCCTCACCACCGGTCACTGCTCGGTGATCGAACGACAAAGATAGGGGGAGTATTCGGTGACTTTCAGGCTGGCCGGAAACACTGACGATCTCCTCTCTGAGCCGCCCGACACCGATGATGCAGGTTGTCGGTGGCACAACCACCGGTGTGGCGTATTTACCAGCAAAAACACCAAAGTTGCTTAGGGTAATGGTTGCTCCCTGAAGCGCTGAATTTGGCAGGCTGCGATTTTTGACTCCGTCTCTAAGCTGATTTATGGCCATACGAATATCGTCGCCTTTCATGGTGCCAACGTTGCGTATAACCGGTACAAACAGACCTTCTTCACTATCTACCGCCAGTCCAAGGTGAACCGACTCATGGCGTTGTCGGCTCATGGTGGCGCCATCAAACCAGGCGTTGAGAGCCGGTTCTTCTGCACAAGCCACCGCCACGGCCTGAATCAAGCGAACAGTAATGTCTTCTTTGTCACTCCAGTGATGAATGTCCACATCGTCAAATAGTGTGACCGGAACCACCGAACTGTGGGACTGTGTCATGGTGCGAGCCATGTGCTTACGCACACCTTTTAAAGGCTCAGGGTTATCCAGTGGATAAGAGGTCTCGTGGTTGCGTGGTGGCTTACGATGTGCGGCAACTGCATTCAAATCAACGTGAAACTGCTCTGCCAATGCCTGAATATCGCTTTGAGGTACACGTCCTACCTCTGTCTTCTGCTGCGTTGGAGAGCCCACAATAAAGTGATCATCGCTATCAGTGTCGGCACTGGTGAGCTTACCGACAACCGTGCCGCTGTCTTCCTGATCTGAGACAAACTCGACCAACGGCGCACCGGTGAGGATGGTGTCTCCGGGTTCGCCATACAAGCGGGCGATCACTCCACTACAGGGTGCAGGCACCTCGACTATTGCCTTGGCGGTTTCTACCGACACCATGGGCTGATCTTCTTTTACGTGATCACCTTCGGTTACATGCCACTGAACGATATCGGCTTCAGGAATACCCTCGCCCAGATCGGGCAAATTAAAAAAACGCATAACTTGTTCCTTTTTTTATAAATCCCTAAGCGAGTGTCTTGATGGCAGCTCGAACAATATCTTCCGCTTTAGGCAGATAATGTTCTTCCATTCGGTAATAAGGCATTGTCGTATCAAATCCGGTGACGCGCTCTACCGGTGCCTGTAAGTCATCAAACGCTGCTTCCATCAAACCGGCGGTGATCTCTGCGCCAACGCCGAAACTGCGACAGGCTTCGTGGATAACAACACAGCGCCCGGTTTTTCTTACCGAAGTGATAATGGTTGCCATATCCAACGGTTTGATGGTGGCAACATCAATCACCTCGGCACTGATGCCGTGTTTGTGCAAAATTCCGGTAGCTTCCATGGTCTCTTTGATGGCAGCGCCCCAGCTAACAAAGGTGACATCTTGCCCCGTCTTTAGGGTAAAACAGGTATCTAGTGGTAAAGGCTCCGTAGCAATGTGCTGCTTGCTGGCGCGGTAGATGCGTTTGGGTTCCAGAAAAATCACCGGGTCGGGGTCATTAATGGCGGCACGTAACAACCCGTAAGCTCTGAGGGGAGAGGATGGAATGACCACTCTGAGCCCGGGAATATGAGCGAACAGCGCTTCGGTGCTTTCAGAGTGATGCTCTGGGGCATGTATCCCACCACCAAAAGGCGCCCGTAAAACCAACGGACAGGCTAAACGACCACGAGTTCGGTTTCTCATGCGGGCGGCGTGGCAGATCAGCTGTTCCATGGCCGGAAAAATAAACCCCATAAACTGTATTTCAGCCACGGGTTTCATGCCCTGAGTGGCCATACCTACACTGACACCAGCAATCAGCGCTTCTGCCAGCGGTGTATCCATCACTCGCTTCAACCCATATTTTTCACGTAAGCCCTGGGTTGCCCTGAAAACACCGCCATTGACGCCTATGTCTTCGCCAAGTAATGCCACGTCGGCATCTGCCGCCATGGCGTGATCAAGAGCCAGATTAATCGCCTCCACCATGGTCAATTTTTTATCCATGACGCGGGCCTCCTTGGCGATGCTGCTCCCGACTTAACGCTTCTTGCTTCTGATGCTCAAGCTGTGCAGGCATGTTGGCGTAGTGGTAATCAAACAGGTCACTGATTGCTGGTAGCGGTGTGTTCAGGTAGGTCTGCACAGCGGCATCGACCATTTGGTCAGCCTCCTCTTTCAGCGCCCGTTCTTTTTGCTCATTCCATACCCCGCAATGATGCAAAAAATTTCTTAGTCGTTTGATTGGTTCTCTTTTCCAGGCCTCATTAAGCTCATCGCTGTCACGATAACGACTGGCGTCGTCTGCAGTGGTGTGGTCGCAAAGGCGATAAGTCACAGCTTCAATCACCGTTGCACCTTTGCCTTGGCGAGCGCGCACAAGGGCGGTGCTGATCGCCTCGTGCAGTGCAATCACATCGTTGCCATCAACCTGATAAGAGGGCAGGCCAGCAGCCAGCCCTTTTTGGGCCAGAGTTGCCCCGCCGGATTGAATTGCCCGGGGTACCGAAATCGCCCACTGGTTATTATTGATAATGTAGACAAGTGGTAACTGCCACACGCCCGCTAGGTTCAGTGCTTCACCAAAGTCGCCTTTTGAGGTTGCTCCATCCCCTAGTGAGCATAACGCCGCTCTCAGCGGGGAACCGGTCTCATGTCGTATTTTCATGGCCGTGGCGATACCTGCTGCATGGCCTGCCTGAGTAGCAATGGGTACACAATTTGGCAGATCCTGCCGCCAGGGAGGGGTGGCGCTGCCGCGTTCATCTCCACCCCAGTAAAGCAAAATATCGCTCAGTGGAATGCCACGGCGCAAAAGTCCTGGTAGGTCACGGTAATAAGGAATAAAAACATCGTCTGTCGCCATTAATGCGCCACAGACCGTACTGATCGCTTCCTGTCCGAGACAGGAGGGGTAAGTGCCCATTTTTCCGGTTCGCTGCAGCATTACTGCTTTTTGGTCACTTTGGCGGGCGATCACCATGTTACGATAGTAATCAACCAGCGTTTCGCCATTGTTGACCCAAGCGGGCAGGCTTTGTATGACTTCACCGTCAGCGTCCAGAAATTGCTCTAGCTGATTGTTTGTCATTTTTATTCTCCTTTAACTTTGACCATTGTTATAAATCAGCTCTTCAGCCATCTGATCGGCGATAATGCTGGCGGGTAAGCCAAGCTGTTGTTGTCGTTCAAATATTTTCAGTAAAGTAGCGTAAATACCGTGCAGGCGTTGTTGTATATCGCTCTGACTACGGCGCTGATAAGTCATGGCAACAAAAATAAGGCCGCCAGAGTTGATTAGATAGTCAGGTGCAAAAAGGATTTCCCGCTGAAACAAATCTATTCCGTCGTTTTCGCTCAGCAGTTGGTTGTTAGCCGATCCGGCAATAACCGCACATTGCATTTTGGGTATGCTTTTACTGTTCAGTACACCACCAAGGCCGCAAGGGCAGAAGACATCGCAGCGCACCGAATAGATTTCATCCGGTGCCACGGCGGTAGCTCCAAATTCACGGGTGCACTGGTCAACACGGCTCTGGTTAATATCGGCGACAATAAGTTGCGCCCCGCCTTTATGGAGTCGTCTGCACAGCTCATATCCCACATTGCCCAAACCCTGCACCGCCACACGCAGCCCTTTAAGGTGATCTGGTAATCCTGAGTGCGCTTTAATACAGGCCAGTACGCCTTGATAAACGCCTTCAGCCGTATAAGGGGCCGGGCTACCAAAAGTGGAGGTACAGGTGACATGAGCTGAGCGGGTAGCAATGCTATCCATATCGGCAACGGTGGTGCCGCTATCCATGGCCGTGATGTAGCGGCCACCAAGCTCGTTAAGGAATTGAGCAAAAGCCCCGAACAGCGCTTTGCGGTCATAACTGCCCTCAGGCTCCATAATGACTGCTTTACCACCGCCGAGCTCAAGTCCGGCCAGTGCCGACTTATAACTCATCCCACGGGCAAGGCGAATAGCGTCGATAATGGCTTCATCTGCAGAGGAGTAAGGAATGATTCGACAGCCACCTAAGGCGGGGCCTCTTCGGGTGCTGTGAATGGCAATGACGGATTTAAGGCCAGACGATTCATCAAACTTGCAGTGAATGTCGTTGATGCGGGCCTCGCAAATCTGTCTGAACATGACGGGATCCCTCCGTATGTGCAGAGCAGCAGGCTCTGATTGAATGCGTTGTTTATCAGCTTTTTTCAGGTTGTCAGTCAGCGGATAACGTCGCATTTTATTGTTATTATTTTGGCGCTTTTTTAATCACGATCAGTTCTCGAAAAAGCGCTACATTGGCCGATTGTTTACCGAGCCTTTTTTGATTACAGATGAAATGTCGTCCTGTTGTCAATAAATAGCTAGTTTTATAAAACTGCGTAGCTCACTTTTCTTCAGGATCTCTCGGTAGTTGCCCCATGCATTGAAGCTGTTCGGGTAATCAGAAATTCATGGAAATGATGCATTTTAAAAACAAATAGTGGTAATGTAATTTTCTTCTCAAAATGTACGGAGGCTCAGATGTCGCATAATTTACAAGAAAAGCGTCGTTTTCCAAGAAAAGCCCCGGAAAAAGCCGCAGAAGTTCTCGATAATGACACAGGGTTATCTATTGGGATTTTGGAAGATGTCTCAAAAGGCGGCTTCAGTATCCTCACAGATCAGGGGATAAGACCTTCCGAAACCCGAAATGTCACTTTGATTTTGCCAGGCCCCAAGGAGAGTACGCATCGGGTGTCGTTAACCGCTGAGTGCGTGTGGTGTCAAAGTAGTTCGGATCGCACTGATTTCGCCGCTGGCTTTATACTTTGCCATATTGAGGATCAGGATGAAGTGGCTCTGAATTATTATATCCGGGATTATCAGGTCGTTGGTGCGTTGCCAGAGAGCTAAAGCGGGGTCAGCTTTTGTGCCGGGAAACTGGCAGGGGGCAAAAACTGACCTTGAACGTACGCTATTCCAAAATAGGGAGGCTGAGCGTTTCTTTGAGCTCTTCCATAACGATATAGCTTTTCGATTCCCGCACACCCGGCAGTTTCAGAAGAATATCGCCAAGCAGCTCGCGGTACGATGCCATCTCGGAGATTCTTGCTTTAACCAAGTAATCAAAGTGGCCAGACACCAGATGGCACTCCAGCACATTCGGCAGTTTAATAACTGCCTTGCGAAAATCATCAAAAATATCCGCTGATTTGGTATACAGGCTGATCTCAACAAACACCAGCAACCCTGCATGCAGGTATTTGGGGTTAAGTCGCGCACAGTAGCCTTGGATAATACCTTCTCTTTCCAGACGTTTGACACGTTCCATGCAAGGTGTAGTGCTCAACCCGACTTTATCTGCCAGCTCAACATAGGAAATGCGGCCCTGCTCCTGCAGAGTTCGGAGAATATTTCGATCAATGCGATCCAACTGACGAACAACTTCTTTACGGCTTCTCATGATCTCAGTCGTTTTTAAAAATTCGCACCCAAGCACTAATGTGCAAAAGCGCAAATATATAAGGAATTAATGAGGTTTTTATGCGCCTTCTCAGACAAAACCTGATAAATTGAACGATTTTTAAGCATCAGCAGGCAAATAACCTGTTGCTGTCGCAGGTTAGGGTACGAATGGTGAAACTGCAAACTTCTAACAGGGTTTGTCGCAAAAGCATTTTCAATTTATACATTTTTATGGACAATGCGCGGGCTTTTGAGTTCTTTAAATAGACGACGGCTTGTTTAACGGTCAGCAAGGGCTGGTTCGGCAAGCACCATCACCCAAGTGATGCAAACGAAACTATTTATCAGCCAAGTCTGTTTCAGGCATGGCTTATTAAAGCACAAACACTAGCAGGCTGTTCGAGAATAGCGCTCGCCTGAGCGAACCCGTAGTGAGGAAGGCAAAAAATTGAGGATAAAAATTCTGATTTTTCAGGCCAATTTTCTGCCGCAACCGTCGGGTGGTTTATTCTTGGGCTGCTTCCCGGTTTAACCCTGTTTTTATTTCGGGTTGGAGAAAACTTTAGATGAGCACAGCATCTACCTCCCCACAAGACCTCGCAACACAGCAGGGGCGCTCGGGCAAGGAGATACTGGTCAAAATAGACCAGATTACGAAAAAGTTTGACGATATTATTGCTGTTGACAGCGTCAGCCTGAACATTACCAAGGGTGAGATATTTGCACTGCTTGGTGGCTCAGGTTCTGGCAAGTCCACTCTGTTGCGCATGTTGGCGGGTTTTGAGAAGCCCTCTGAGGGCAGTATTTATCTTGATGGTCAGAATATCACCCATCTGCCACCGCACTTACGCCCGATCAATATGATGTTCCAATCTTATGCGCTCTTTCCTCACATGACTGTGGAGCAGAATGTCGCTTTCGGCCTGAAGCAGGATCGTCTGGCAAAAGATATGATTGCCCAGCGTGTGGAAGAGATGTTGAAGCTGGTCCACATGGAAAACTACGCCCGCCGTAAACCGCATCAGTTATCCGGAGGTCAACGACAGCGGGTTGCTTTGGCCAGAAGTCTGGCAAAGCGCCCAAAGCTGCTGCTGCTGGATGAACCAATGGGCGCACTGGATAAAAAACTCCGAAGCCGCATGCAGCTTGAAGTAGTGGACATTATCGAAGAGGTCGGTGTGACCTGCATCATGGTTACCCATGATCAGGAAGAAGCTATGACCATGGCAGAGCGCATTGGCATTATGGACGCTGGTTGGATCGTTCAGGTGGGAACGCCCATCGATATTTACGAAAACCCGAACAGCCGCATGACCGCAGAGTTTATCGGCTCCGTCAATATGTTTGAGGGTGAAATTATCGAAGAAGAGGCGGACCACGTCATTATCCAATCCCAGCAGATTCAGCAACCGATTTACATTGGCCACGGCATTATGGCGCCTTTGGAAGACCGTAAAGTCTGGGTCGCCGTGCGCCCGGAAAAAACCATGATGACCCGGGAGCAGCCCGAAGGTAAGCACAACTGGAGCAAGGGCGTGGTACATGACATTGCCTACCTTGGCGGGCATTCGGTTTATCATATACGGCTGCCCTCTGGAATGATTGTGCAATCAAGCATGGCTAATGTCGTACGTACCGCCGACAAACCAACGTGGGAGGACGAGGTCTTTATTCAGTGGGATGACGACAGTGGTGTAGTGCTGAATAGCTGATCCGGCAGGTGCAATAGTCAAATAAACGAAGCAGAGGCTCTGTTTCTGCAATACCAAGGTAGCTTTTTTGCATAAAACGGACAGTCTTCTAAGATGTTGTCCGGTAGTTCAACCATTATTGGAAGTCAGTATGTTTAGTTTCATAACAAAAGTCACCACCATGGCGTGGGGGGCTGAGAGGGCAAATGCCTTAAAGGAGATGTGGGGACGTCGCCTGATCATTGGCGTCCCCTACCTCTGGCTGTCGCTATTTTTTTTAGTGCCTTTTTTGATTGTGGTCAAGATCAGCCTCTCTTCCGCCGAAATTGCCATTCCGCCCTATTCAGCCATCGTCGAGTACTTTGATGAAGTGCTGACGTTTAATTTGAACCTTGGTAATTACCTGTTTTTAGCCGACGATGAACTGTATTTTCATGCTTACCTGACGTCCATTCAGCTGGCTTTGGTGTCCACCTTTTTCTGTCTGTTACTTGGGTATCCTATGGCCTACGCTATGGCTAAGGCACCCGGCAGAAAACAGAGTTTTCTGCTTATGTTGGTTTTGCTGCCATCATGGACTTCGTTTCTTATTCGCATTTACGCCTGGATGGGCATTCTGAAAAACAACGGGCTGTTAAATAATCTGCTACTTTGGTGTGGCGTGATAGACCAGCCGCTGCCACTGCTTAATACGAATATCGCCGTCTATATCGGCATCGTTTATGCCTATCTGCCGTTTATGGTGCTACCCATTTATGCCAATCTGACGCAGCTGGACAAATCTCTTTTAGAAGCCGCCAGTGACCTAGGTTGCCGCCCCCGAGAAGCGTTCTTTAGGGTAACGCTACCGCTGTCCAAAAGCGGCATTATTGCGGGCTGTATGTTGGTGTTTATACCGGCTGTTGGCGAGTATGTGATTCCTGAATTACTCGGTGGGCCTGAAAGCCTGATGATCGGCAAAGTGCTTTGGCAAGAGTTCTTCAACAATCGGGACTGGCCGCTGGCTAGTGCGCTGGCCATGATTATGCTGCTGATTCTCTGTCTGCCCATTGCCTTCTTTAACCGCCAACAGGCGAAGCAACTGGAGGCAAGCCTGTAATGAAAAATTACCGTTTGCCCGGTTTTTCTACCGTCATGTTGATTTTGGGGTTGGTGTTTCTCTACTTGCCCATGTTTATTCTGGTGTTTTACTCCTTTAACGCTTCTCGTTTGGTAACGGTGTGGGCCGGTTTTTCCACCAAGTGGTATGTGGAGCTTTTTCAGGATGAACAGCTTATCAAATCCGTTTGGACCAGCTTGACCATTGCCTTTTATAACGCCTTTATGGCCGTGATTCTTGGCACTATTTCCGCGTTTATTCTGGATCGTTTTGGCAAGTTTCGTGGTAGAGCGGCCTTTAACAGCATGCTGACTGCGCCACTGGTAATGCCCGATGTAATTACTGGTCTTTCGCTTCTCTTGCTGTTTGTCACTATGGCCGACCTGATCGGCTGGCCCATGGAGCGAGGTATGTTCACCATTTGGATTGCCCATGTGACCTTTTCAACGGCTTATGTGGCCGTTGTCGTCGGGGCAAGGCTGAGAGAGGTTGATCGCTCCATCGAAGAGGCTGCCATGGATTTGGGCGCGACGCCCCTGCGTACATTTTTTCTGATCACCATTCCCACCATAGCGCCGTCGTTGGCTGCTGGCTGGCTTTTGGCGTTTACCCTGTCGCTGGATGATCTGGTGATTGCCAGCTTTGCTTCCGGGCCCGGTGCAACTACATTACCTATGGTCGTATTTTCTTCCGTTCGCCTTGGGATTTCGCCGAAAATCAACGCCATGGCGACGTTGATTATTCTGGTGGTGTCGTTGGCAGCGTTGCTCGGCTGGTGGTTTATGAGGCGGGCGGAAAAAGAGCGCAGAACCAATATGGAATCACTTCGGTCGCAGCATTTGGACGCTGTCCGGGGGTAGCGCCCGTAGCGATAGGTCAGACTGTCGATACATTGAGTGCCGGAGCGGGCAAATATTCCACCGGCACACGGTTCAGGTTACACAACAACTGATAGGGAATGGTTGACGCACTTTGCGCGACTTCAGCGATGGGTAAATCCCTGCCCCAGAGAGTGGCCTGATCACCAATTTGCACCTCGGGTACATCAGTGAGATCAACCGTGAGCATATCCATTGAGACGCGCCCAATTAACGACACTCTGCGCCCATTAACCAGTACCGGTGTGTTATTGCCAGCATGGCGAGGATAGCCATCAGCGTACCCAATGGCCACAACACCTAGCTTGGTTGGCCTTGGCGCAACCCAATGACCTCCGTAACCCACTGAACTGCCCATGGGAATATCTTTAATGCTGATAATGGCAGAGCTCAACTCCATTACCGGCTTGATGCTTTGTTCAATGCCGTGGGCTTGCAAAAATGGGGACACACCATAAAGCAATAACCCCGGGCGATTCCACTCCCCCCGGGCGGTTTTCCAGGCGATGAGCCCCGCCGAATTACAAAAGCTGCGGGTGCCCGGTAAATTATGAATCGCGGTATTGAACGTCATCAGTTGTTGTTGTGCGTGCTCGCTGTCTGTTTCGTCGGCGCAGGCAAAATGGCTCATCAGTACAATATCATTAACCCAGGGGAGCTCATGTAATTGTGCCCAGGCTTGGCGGTATTCTTGCGGTGCAAAGCCCATTCGCCCCATGCCTGAATCCATCTTCAGCCAGACCCGTATGCCACGACTCAGAGGGTGGGCAGCCAGAGCGTCCAGCTGAAATTGATGGTGGATTACCGTATCAAGACGATGTTGCTCAATAATGGCCAGCTCTGCAGGCTCAAAAAAACCCTCAAGCAGCAGGATCGGCTGCTTGATACCTACCGCACGCAGCTCCAAAGCTTCTTCAATACAGGCAACGGCAAACCCGCTGGCAATATTGGCCAGTGCGAGGGCACAAATCGTTGCGCCATGGCTGTAGGCATCAGCTTTTACTACAGCCATTACCCGACCATTGCCAGACAGCTGTTGTGCAACACGATAGTTATGACGCAGTGCATCAAGGTCTATCGTCGCTTTTGCTGGTCGTCCCATGTTTTTATTTGTTTCCCTTGGCAAGCTGGTTAAAGAGTGAATCGTATCAATTAATAACCAGTTGCTATTTAAGTATTTATATAAATTGTTATAAGAAATAATTAATACTTTTTAGTAGTAATTATCAATACTTATATCGCTTTTGTTAAAAATTATGGTCGGGAAACGGGTGTAACCGTGGGAAGATGTTGCGAGTGCAGTTAGGTATTGAGAGCCACACACTGCTCTCTTTATCGCTCGTTCCCACGGCAGGCCATGATGGGGCGAGACAATTTTTATTGCCTCGTTTTGGGCGTTATTTTCGGACGGCTTTTTGGCAGGCTGGCGTTACGGGGTGGTCTTCTGAGTCAGCTTTTCAATGATTCGCGCAGCAGCCACAAAGCCAAAGGTGGCTGTAACGGCTGTGCTGGCACCAAAGCCGCTGGAGCAGTCCATTTTCATTGAGCCCTCGCCGGTTGGTTTGGTTTGGCAAATGGTGCCGTCGGCTTGCGGATAAACGGCTTGCTCGGTGGAGAAGACGCAGTCCACACCCAGCTTCTTTTTAGTGTTTTTATTGAAGCCGTGGCGGTCACGGAGTTGGTTTCGTACCTTTCTTGCCAGCGGGTCGTGCCAGGTTTTGCCCAGGTCGGTAATTTGAATTTGTGTTGGGTCTACCTGTCCGCCGGCACCGCCGGTGGTGATGATTTTGATTTTGTTGCGTTTACAGTAGGCGATGAGTGCCGCTTTGATTCGAAAGCTGTCTATGGCGTCCAGTACGTAGTCGAATTCTCGGGTGATTAGCGTCTGAAGGTTGTCCTCAACAAGGTAGTCTTCGATGATGGTGCATTGGCATTGCGGGTTGATCTGGGCGATTCGCTGGGCCATGACGTCGACTTTTGTTTGTCCGATAGTGTCAGTTAGGGCGTGTAGCTGGCGATTGATGTTGGTGATGCAAACATCATCCAGGTCAATCAGGGTGATTTTGCCAACGGCTGTTCTGGCCAGTGCTTCCGCCGCCCAGGAGCCAACTCCACCAATACCAATGACACAGACGTGGGCGTGTTGCAGTTTGTCTACCGCGCTGTTGCCGTATAGTCGGCGAATACCGCCAAACCTGTCTTTGAAGCTATCGCTGGAGGCTGAAAGCATGGTGTGGGTCTCATGAAAAATGAAGGGATTATAATAGTGCGAGGTGGTTGGGGAGCTGTTATCTGGGGTTAAGCTGATTCTTGAGACACTTCCCGCCTTATCAGGCGAGGCTTCACTTCACAGGTAGCAACCGGCAATACGCCGGATTTAAGCAAGCCTCCATCAGCAGTAGCCGGGTGTCCCTTCATTAAATCTGATCTTTTGGGTATCTATACGGTTCCCTCTGATGCGCTTCAATAGCGCCTTTCAGGCTCATTTTGGGATACAACCAATTGGAATGCTCTACGCACTTGTGCCCTTCAGGGTATTCCCGTCTTAAATTCCCGCTCGACGATTTGCTAAATCCAGTGATTGCCGGGGTGGATTCGGCCCTTTGCAAAATTTTCGCAGAAACAGGCAACTGGCAATTACTCCGGCGACTCCGCTGGCGATTAAGACATAGGCTGGAGCAAGCAGTGAGTCGGTCGTATTAATCAGCGTGATGGCGGCAACCGGAGTCAGGCCACTGAATATGGCGTAGCAGAGGTTATAGCAAAAGGCGATGCCAGAATAGCGTATGGAGGCGGGAAACAGTTGACCCAGCAATAAAGGGGCGAGGTTATTGGTTGTCGCCAGTGGCACTGCACAGGCGATCATAATCAGGTGCAAAGAGTTTTGGTGGTTGTTGAAGGCGTAGAAAATAGGATAAGCAAGGGCAGCAACGATAATGCACCCTGCTATCATCAGCCAAACTTTGTATTTCAAGCTGCTGAGTTTGTCGCAAAGGTAGCCCATAAAAATGAGCAAAATACACGCACAACAGATACCCAAAACTCCCGCCTCAGCGACCTCTTTTGGGTGATAACCCAGTAAGTGGGTCAGGTAGCCTTGGTTAAAAAGAAACAGTAAGGACATGCACACCGCCATCGGTACGGTTAATAAGGTTCCGATGAAGAGGTTGACCTTGTGAAACTTCAATAAATCGATAATGGGAATCTGACGCTTTTGTTTCTCTTGATTCAGTAATTCGAACGCCGGTGACTCCCGAAAGTGTTTGCGAACCATGTAGCTAAAGAGGCCGAGCACCCCTCCAAACCAAAAGGGCAGGCGCCAGCCCCAATCGTGCATGGCTTGGGTGCCAAGCAGCTCTAAAAGTGCGCCATGGATGAGTGAACCGATCACAAAGCCGCTGATTAATGCGGCGTAGAGAAATCCAATGACCAACCCTTGATGTTGCGGGGCGCTCTCTCTCAAATAGGTAATAGCGCCGGGAATTTCGCCGCCAAAGGAAAACCCCTGTATCAGGCGCAGCAGGGTGATAAGAATCGGTGCCATGATCCCAATTTGATGGTACGTCGGCAGACAGCCGATGAGAGCGGTAGACAGCGCCATGAGCATAACAGAGGTGGCAAAGGTGCTTTTGCGCCCGTAACGGTCGCCGAAATGCCCAAATAACAGGCCGCCTAGTGGGCGGGAAATATGACCTACAGAAAATGCGGCAAAGGCGGCCAGCAGTGAGCTGGTATGGTCACCTACGGGGAAAAATTGCTCCGACAGGTAGCCGGCCATGAGCGCGTAAATAATGAAGTCGTAATATTCGAGCAAGCCGCCGAGTGAGGTAATCCAGACCAATGTTATTTCGTTTTTTTTGAGCACTTTTACGTAACCTACTTCGCCAGTAATATTTTGGCAGACATAAAAGTGTAGGCGACTTTGTAAAACTTGCAGGAAAAAGTTTGAGGTTTTGAGTTGTCGTTATATTTCTGTGGCGGTGACAGAAAAGCGGCTTAAAATGCTGCGAGCCTTGGTAAGAATACACTGGCAGCAGCAAATGAACCTGAAAATCCGGACATTTTCAGGTTCAATTTTCTTCCTGCTCGCTATGGGCGTTACTCCCGGACAGTCTCTAGCTGTGGTTTTCTTTAGTCAGCTCAGCAATTTCTTTCAGACGTTCCAGTACTTTCTGGTTAATTGAGCCTTTTGGATAGCTGCCTCTGCTGTTCATAATTCCCGGCCGGTGGCCGGTGAGCAGCTCCAGCGCTTCCTCAACGTGGGAAACGGCGTAGACGTTGAATTTTTTGGCTTTTACCGCATCCACTACCTTGCTGTGCAGCATGAGGTTGCGAATGTTGGCCTGTGGAATGATTACCCCTTGTTCACCATTGAGGCCACGGGCGCTGCAAAGGTCGAAGAAGCCTTCGATTTTTTCGTTAACTCCGCCGATGGCCTGCACCTCGCCGTGCTGATTCATGGAGCCGGTGACGGCAAAGCACTGTTTGATGGGGGTTTCGGTCAGGGCGGAAATAAGGCAGCACAATTCGGCCATAGAGGCGCTGTCGCCATCGATGTAACCGTAGGATTGCTCCATGGCTAAGCTGGCGGAAATCGCCAGTGGAAATTTCTGTGCGTAGCGGTTGCCCAGGTAGCCGGTAAGAATCATGACGCCTTTGGAGTGAATCGCCTGGCCTAGTGATACTTCTCGCTCAATATCCACAATGCCCTGGCTGCCGGGGTAAACGGCGGCGGTGATTCGGGCAGGAGAGCCAAAGGCGGCATCGCCAATGGAGAGAACGGTCAGGCCGTTGACCTTGCCCACCTGTTCACCATCGGTATCAATAAGAATGCTGCCTTCGAGCATGTCGTGGAGAATTTGCTTACTTACCCGGCCGGTGCGTTCAGCTTTGGCATCAAGGGCGCGATCAATGTGTTCGTGGTTGATTTTACGACCGTTACAGCTTTGCCGAATGAAGTCAGCTTCTGCCAGCAAATCAAACAGTTCACCAATCTTGGCGGACAGTTGTGTCTGGTTTTCGGTCATGCGGGAGCTTTGCTCAATCATTCGGGCAACTGCAGAGGCCGACAGCGGTGGGTACTTTTCATCGTTTGCCCGGTTTTTCAATAGTTGGGCAAAGGCCTGAACTGTCTCAGGGGAGCGCGGAAGCTGGTCGTCAAAGTCCACCAGTACCCGGAACATTTCGTGAAAATCCGGATCAATCTGCTGCAGAATGTAGTAAATATCCCGAGAGCCCACCAGAATGACTTTAACGTGAAGGGGGATGTTTTCCGGCGTTAGGGTGATGGTGTTCATCAGTCCCATTTCGGAATAGGGGGATTCAATTTTCAGCTCGCGTTCTTTCAGTGCCCGCTTCAGCGCCTCCCATACAAACGGTTCTTCGAGCAACTTGTTGGCATCAAGCAGCAAGTAGCCGCCGTTGGCGTGGTGGAGGGAGCCGGGGCATATTTGCCGAAAATTAGTTACCAGTGCGCCCATCTCACTGGCGTACTCAATACGGCCAAACAGGTTTTTGTAGTTGGGGTGGGATTCGTAAATGACTGGTGCAGCAGCGTCGTTTTTGTGACCAACCACCAAGTTGGGGGCGTAAAGTTCCTCAAGGGCGGAGCGTTTACTGGCGTCCTCTTTGGATTCCATGGCGCGCTCATCGGCCAGATATTCTATGACCGTTCGGTGCAGGTGCTGTTTGACGGCTTCAAGGTAGTCCAGAATGTTTTGCTCTTTGCTGTATTTTTTCAGCATCGGCTTTAATAGTGGCACCAACGCCTGATCAATGGTTTCTTGATTTAGGTCTTGCAGTTTTTCGTTGGACTCCCGCTTCCATTGCGGCAGTTCCACCAAAGACTCGTGCAGACGAGTCTCCAGTTCACTGATGTTGTTGTTAAACCTCTCCCGTTTTTTATCGGGCAGCTGGGCGAACTCAGTTTCGTCCATGGCTTTACCGTTGGACATCGGCGTAAAGCTCAGAGAGCCGGTGTCACGGTAAAGGGCGATGTCTTTTTTCAGTGCTTCTTGTTCAATCTGGTCAATGGCCTGATCGTAACGCTTGTTAAAGTTACGTTCTATGGCGCTCTTTTTCTGCTGATAGGTCGGGTTTTCAAAGGCGGCCGGGAAGGTCATCAGCAGTTTATCAATGAAATTTTCAAAGTCTTTTTGCAGGTCGCTGCCAAGGCCGGCCGGCAGGCGCATGGCTTTGGGTTCACGGGGGTTGTCAAAATTGTTGACGTAGGCCCAGTCGTCTGAGGAGCTTTGACGCTTGGCTTCTGTCTCAAGATATTTACGCAGGTATGACATCCGACCAGTGCCAGACTCACCCATGACGTAAATGTTGTATCCGGAGCGTTGCATAGCAACACCAAATTGAATCGCGCTGGTGGCACGCTCCTGACCGAGGATTCCGACGTAGTTTTCAAGATCGTCTGTGGACTTGAAACCCAAATCCTTCACTGACTGCCTAGCGATAAGCTGGTTCGCTGTTAGTTTGAGTTTTTTCACAAGCCTTGCCATTTTCCGGAAAATGCTGACACTGCGGGATTTCAGTGCAGTAGTAATGTTGGTCGAAAATCTTTTTGCATTCTTTATACTACTCTCATTGAATAGATTTGTCGGCCTTTGGGTCAGCCTGTTGATTCCCAGAGCGTGAATATCTCTTGGTGTACGAACGCTTTAGTTGGCTGTAGAAAGTTGTTTTAGCCAGAAAATTCTAATATTGAAAGTTCTGATAGGTTTTTACCGGCAGTTGCTGTAGAAAAATTATGAAGTTATGGAAATGGTTGGTCTTTTGCTTTTATTTATTTGTAGGCAATTCAGCTTATGCATCTCTGGCGGCGGATCTGGACAAACTCATCGCCGTACTACCACCGGGTCATACTCACTCCATTAAAGTTATTGAGGCTAAAACTGGCAAAGTGTTGTTTGCTAGAAACAGTAGTTCCAATTTGCTGCCTGCCAGCACCATAAAAGCCATTACTGCCATCGCTGCTTATAAAGTGCTGGGAAAAGAGTTTAGCTACGTCACTTCTTTATTAAGCAACCGCCCTTTGGCAGCAAAATACTCTGGTGATCTTGCGTTGTCGTTTTCTGGTGATCCATCTTTGACCAGAGAGGATTTAAACGGACTATTACAACATTTGGTTAAAAAGGGCGTGAAGGAGATTAAAGGTAACATCTGGCTGGATGGAACTGCTTATGATGGTTACTCAAGATCTGGTGGCGCCAGTTGGGATGATCATAACTTCTGCTTTGCCGCACCGGTTGGCGCCATGATTCTCAATGGCAACTGTTTTTATGGTTGGTTAAAGCCAGCCAGCAAAGAGGGTGAGCTGGCGGTTATGTCTTACGATCAGCCTCAATGGCCGCTCTCGGTTGAAAACCGGATTACAACCCGCAGGCCGTTGCCCCATGAATTGAGCGGTTGCGTGCAGGAGGTCTGGCCATCATCTGACCATGAATATCGGCTTGAGGGATGTATTGAGCCCGGTGCCAACCCGTTACGTATGGCCTTTTCAGTGCAGAACCCACAACGGGCAGTTGTCAGGCATGTTGAGGCATTTCTTAACGCCAATAACATTCTGTTGAATGGCAAAATAATGTCAGGACAACCACAGGGTAACTTTCCCCGGTTGCTTGCTACGCACCAATCCAGACCAGTGCCAGAGTTATTGCAGCGTGTGCTCGATAAGTCTGACAATTTATACGCCGACAGTCTTCTAAAAACCATTGGCTTATCTGTCTATAAACAGAAGGGTTCCTACTTTTCCGGCACCGAAGCGGTACTGGCCATGTTTCGGGAAGAGGGCGTTGATTTGACCCGAAGTCGGCTGGTGGATGGCTCCGGGCTCTCAAGATACAACATGCTCAGTGCTGATGACTTTATCGCAGTGTTGCAAACCGGCTGG
>CBDAPN010000032.1:727500-927500 GCA_965198415.1 Endozoicomonas sp. | reverse complement strand
TGTATGGCGATGAATTCAAAACACCCTTTTGAATTCATAAGATCGTTTAAAGGTAGTTATAAGATTCATAACCCGCCAAGCCAATCTGAACCATCAGATCGCTTTGGGTTATATGGTCAAGTGACTAAGCGTACACGGTGGATGCCTTGGCAGTCAGAGGCGATGAAGGACGTGGTAATCTGCGATAAGCGCTGGTGAGTTGATAAACAAACCGTGACCCAGCGATCTCCGAATGGGGCAACCCACTTGCATAAGCAAGTATTCCTTAGCTGAATACATAGGCTTTGGAAGGCGAACCCGGGGAACTGAAACATCTAAGTACCCGGAGGAAAAGAAATCAATTGAGATTCCCCCAGTAGCGGCGAGCGACCGGGGAACAGCCCTTAAGCAATTAATGCGTTAGTGGAACACTCTGGAAAGTGTGGCCATAGCGGGTGACAGCCCCGTACACGAAAACGCATCAATTGTGAAAACGAGTAGGACGGGACACGTGAAATCCTGTTTGAATATGGGGGGACCATCCTCCAAGGCTAAATACTCCTGACTGACCGATAGTGAACCAGTACCGTGAGGGAAAGGCGAAAAGAACCCCGTTGAGGGGAGTGAAACAGAACCTGAAACCGTGTACGTACAAGCAGTGGGAGCCTGATTCGTCAGGTGACTGCGTACCTTTTGTATAATGGGTCAGCGACTTACTTTCAGTGGCAAGGTTAACCGTTTAGGGGAGCCGTAGGGAAACCGAGTCTTAATAGGGCGTGCAGTCGCTGGGAGTAGACCCGAAACCGGGCGATCTATCCATGGGCAGGTTGAAGGTTGAGTAACATCAACTGGAGGACCGAACCGACTATCGTTGAAAAGCTAGCGGATGACCTGTGGATAGGAGTGAAAGGCTAATCAAGCCCGGAGATAGCTGGTTCTCCTCGAAAGCTATTTAGGTAGCGCCTCGTGTCTCACCATCGGGGGTAGAGCACTGTTTGGGCTAGGGGGTCATCCCGACTTACCAACCCCATGCAAACTCCGAATACCGATGAGTGCAATCACGGGAGACACACGGCGGGTGCTAACGTCCGTCGTGGAAAGGGAAACAACCCAGACCGTCAGCTAAGGTCCCCAAGTAACAGTTAAGTGGGAAACGATGTGAGAAGGCCCAGACAGCCAGGAGGTTGGCTTAGAAGCAGCCACCCTTTAAAGAAAGCGTAATAGCTCACTGGTCGAGTCGGCTCGCGCGGAAGATTTAACGGGGCTCAAACTGTTCACCGAAGCTACGGGTGCTTAGCGTTGCTAAGCGCGGTAGAGGAGCGTTCTGTAAGCCGCAGAAGGTGTGCCGGGAGGCATGCTGGAGGTATCAGAAGTGCGAATGCTGACATGAGTAACGATAAGGGAAGTGAGAAGCTTCCCCGCCGGAAGACCAAGGGTTCCTGCGCAACGCTAATCGGCGCAGGGTGAGTCGGCCCCTAAGGTGAGGTCGAAAGACGTAATCGATGGGAAACAGGTCAATATTCCTGTACCCCTGTTGGCTGCGACGGAGTGACGGAGAAGGCTAGGTCAGCGCAGCGATGGTTGTCTGCGTTTAAGGCAGTAGGCCGGGGTTCCAGGCAAATCCGGAACCTCAAGGCCGAGAGCTGATGACGATCCTCCACGGAGGAGAAGTGATTGATGCCCGGCTTCCAGGAAAAACTTCTAAGCTTCAGGCCAACAGGGACCGTACCCCAAACCGACACAGGTGGTCAGGTAGAGAATACCAAGGCGCTTGAGAGAACTCGGGTGAAGGAACTAGGCAAAATGGCACCGTAACTTCGGGAGAAGGTGCGCCGCTGCCGGTGACCGGACTTGCTCCGTGAGCTGGCGGTGGTCGAAGATACCAGGTGGCTGCGACTGTTTATTAAAAACACAGCACTGTGCAAACACGAAAGTGGACGTATACGGTGTGACGCCTGCCCGGTGCCGGAAGGTTAATTGATGGGGTTAGAGGCAACTCGAAGCTCTTGATCGAAGCCCCGGTAAACGGCGGCCGTAACTATAACGGTCCTAAGGTAGCGAAATTCCTTGTCGGGTAAGTTCCGACCTGCACGAATGGCGTAACGATGGCCACGCTGTCTCCACCCGAGACTCAGTGAAATTGAACTCGCTGTTAAGATGCAGCGTATCCGCGGCTAGACGGAAAGACCCCGTGAACCTTTACTACAGCTTCACAGTGGATCTTGATGTTGCTTGTGTAGGATAGGTGGGAGGCTTTGAAACGTGGACGCCAGTCTGCGTGGAGCCAACCTTGAAATACCACCCTGGCAATATTGAGGTTCTAACCCGGGTCCCGGAACGGGATCGGGGACATTGTGTGGTGGGTAGTTTGACTGGGGCGGTCTCCTCCCAAAGAGTAACGGAGGAGCACGAAGGTTGGCTAAGTACGGTCGGACATCGTACGGTTAGTGTAATGGCACAAGCCAGCTTGACTGCGAGAGGTACATCTCGAGCAGGTACGAAAGTAGGTCATAGTGATCCGGTGGTTCTGAATGGAAGGGCCATCGCTCAACGGATAAAAGGTACTCCGGGGATAACAGGCTGATACCGCCCAAGAGTTCACATCGACGGCGGTGTTTGGCACCTCGATGTCGGCTCATCACATCCTGGGGCTGAAGCCGGTCCCAAGGGTATGGCTGTTCGCCATTTAAAGTGGTACGCGAGCTGGGTTTAGAACGTCGTGAGACAGTTCGGTCCCTATCTGCCGTGGACGTTGGAAGTTTGAGAAGAGCTGCTCCTAGTACGAGAGGACCGGAGTGGACGGACCACTGGTGTTCGGGTTGTGTCGCCAGACGCATTGCCCGGTAGCTATGTTCGGACGGGATAACCGCTGAAAGCATCTAAGCGGGAAGCCCCCTTCAAGATAAGACTTCCCTGGAGAGTAGATCTCCCTGAAGAGCCGTTAAAGACGATGACGTTGATAGGTTGGGTGTGTAAGTGCTGTGAGGCATTGAGCTAACCAATACTAATGACTCGTGCGGCTTGACCATATAACGCCAAAGCGATTTGAGAGCGCTTAAAAACGAGAGCGAGTTGGCAAAGAAACAGTCAACAGCAGACGGCATACACAAAGAGTGTACAGCAAGAAAACAGCTTAAAACGGATTCCGGCTACTGTTGGGAAGTAATTCCTGACATTAGCAACCAGTTAAGCCTGGCGACCATAGAAAGTTAGAACCACCTGAACCCATCCCGAACTCAGTAGTGAAATGACTTATCGCCGATGGTAGTGTGGGGTCTCCCCATGTGAGAGTAGGACATCGCCAGGCACCAATTAAAGAAAACCCCCGAAAGAGCAATCTTTCGGGGGTTTTTAATTTGGGGAATGCAATTTTTCTTCTGTCTTTCACCGCCATTACAGGGCTTATTTAAGAGATGGCAAAAATCCGGGCTGGCTGTTGTGCTAGTCAATACTCTATGTTTTCTTCGTCTCAGTTAAAAAATAAACTCAGTTCCAAAAAGCTGCGGGTGTTCGTACTCCCCGACTATTCAAAGTTATAATACTATCACCCGATTGCACGCCTCGCGGCGTTGCTATTAATAGCACGCATGTTTGCAGTGTTTCTGTAGCGCAATTCGACGCCGAAATCTGATAATGGCTATATTCCGATAGTGGGTTTGCCACAAATCCTAATTGCGTTAAGTCACCAGTGTAGGTCAGGCGTTCTGTGAAATAGCGTTCCTGTTGTTGCATAACCCCCAATAACATTGCAACCCCATCACTTCTGCGGGTTTGAACCACATAATTGTTATAGTTTGGTATCACGATTGCGATCAAAATAGAGATGATCAGCAATGCGAACATTAGCTCGATCAGGCTAAAACCATATTGTTTGTATCTCACTGGTTTTCTCTCCAGTATCTGCGCAAGATAACGTTTGGTTGCTTTATGTGCCCAAGGCACTTTCCTTTAATGCACAAACCACGTTTATTGTTTCGGGTAATCACTGTTGGGGGAGGCGCAATACCCTTTTTATTTATTTTAACACGACGATCAGTCTTATTGAGAGATGAGTCCGTTGAATCAAAGTTAAGTACGGCAGAACCATCAACAATATTGAAAACATAATTGTAGTTGCTGGTAACGGGTACAGAGCATGCTGGGATGGTGAGATCTTTGGCAAACGATGTAAAAATCACAGTATCTTCAAATATTATCGGTCTTGATAAGACTTTCTCCCCAAGAGGCAAAGGAAAATACCATCCATGACTACTTTTTAAATTAGCTAGCGCTGTAGTTTTTTGCGTTGAAGTACCATCTTGTACAAGGTTTTTGGACACATCGACCAAGTTATAAAGAAAGATCGGGCTGCTGCCAGTATAGTTGTAGCTGCTTGGTTTTGTATGCACATTGGGGTCTTTAATAATATAAAGAAAGTTTGTAGTGCTCTCTTCAAGAGGGTTCGTTCTCTGCCCGCTGCCAATGGCAAGATTAAGGTGGCTACCACTTGAGGATTTGGCAACAGTGATTGGCTCAAAATGATTAGGCCGAGTTGTCCTGTTTAATTTCGCAATAACTCCACCGGTAGCAAAGTTAGCCGCTGAAGTATTACTTTTGTTAAAGTCAAAACGGAATACAGCCCCGTTTATGTCAATTGCATACATAAAATCAGTTATGCCGTCTTCATCTATGTCTATAAGTGTTACGTCTGCTGCAATATTATCTTTTAGATCTTTTAGTGTTAAATCAGCACCCCAATCGGCAGTTTTCCACAATAGTGCTCCTGTTTCAGCATCGACCATAAAAATTGCTGAACCAAGGTCGGTGGAATTAAGTTTAAAGGAGGGATAAATAGGTGATGCATGATCATAAATGTCATTATAACCACCGCCAAAAATCAATACTTTGCGATTGCTTCCTTGCCATTTTACTGTTGCTAATTTGGGTGTGGACCATGTTTGAGCCAGACGACCAAATTCACTTGATACGCTTAAATTCCCTTTGATTATCCATTTTAATTTAGGTTTTTTTCGGTCGGTTACGTCAAGGGCATAGATATTTTTGCCACCCCGACGCATCGCTATATAAAGATAAACGTGGTCGCCTGAGTCAGCAGTGCCATTATTGCTGCTAAGAATATCGCCATCGCCATCACTGTCATGGGCCCAAACAGTGATTCCGCCATCAAGGCCATATATTTTTTCGAAACCCGTTGTAATTACTTGTTCACGATATTTTTTCAGTATGCCTAACAGCTCTTTGGGAATATAAGAGAATTCAATTTTGCCATTATCGGTGTCAACGCCATAAAGAAAGCCATCATTTGCTGCGAAGAATATTGTTCTGTCAGCAATGGAAGTAGTAGAGTCTTTAAAATAAGTGACGACCTGTGGGGTGGAATGGAGAATATCGCCCATAGTTTTTCGATTTGTGTCAGTCATGCTTGTTGGTGAGTCATCAGTGCCGTCGCCTCTAGCCCACTTCAATAGGTTGCTTCGATCTTGAGTATTATTCGCCCCGAGCATGGTACTGGTAATGGCCAGGTTATTTTCGTGCACCTTGTTTCCAGGGAGGTTTAGATCAACATTGCTGTCGCCAGACAGATTCGTATAAACACGATCAATCATCTCGCGTTGCTGAGCTACGCCTCCCGCTAGTGGCGATGCTCCATCGCTCACACCGCCCCAGAAGCTTTGTGTGGTAGGATAATAATCTCCGGTGGCCGGGTTAATAACTAAATTGCCTTTAGTGTCATACAGCTTGGCATCATTTCCTAATCGATAACGTTTTAAATTCCCAAACCATGCAGGACCGGCTCGCCCCTCAAAGAAAGATAAATAAACGTCTGATGCCGTGTCGTTCGGGTTAAATGGGTCAGCGGAAGTGATTGGTGATGTCAGGAATAACTCTTTTAATGAAACCGGGTGACCCACAGGCCCGGAAAGGTCTTTTGCCAACTGGCTCATATCTGAATACACATCATAATAACTACCGCCCCCACGAAAAGCTGCATTTTGGAGATAGCCTTTAAATGGTGACGCAACATCGTAATCAAATCCTGAAACAATATGAGTTGTGGATTTAGGCTCGGTATTTTTTATCTGTTCGGTCATTAAATGCATACAGCTTTTTATGTTAGAAGGGTATCTACTGTCATAAGCACAACTGGGGTTGAATCGTTTTTCGTCAGCAGGTGTTCCTTGTGTTATCAGAACAAACTTATTTGTTTGGCATACTTTATCCGTTATTGGTGAAATGAAGTAATAAATGGAGCTGTCATCAAGCACTCTTGAATTAGTGACTGAACTTATATTGGCGTTTTGCCCACTGAGATAATATGAATATCTTCGCACCCCTTGAATAAGATTGGCCGTAGTGCCTGGGTCAGCGACATAATTAGTAATGACTTTTTTAGCGGCTTGTCGGGCAATACTAATATCTGTTGAGGCGAAATCAACGGTTGCATCCTGTTCGCTGGAGTTAATGAAGCTCATCAGGCTAACATTAACATTTTCTAGATTATCTATCAGATAGGTTGCAGCATTCTTTGCATCATCAATCCGCGGGTTTCCTGTTTTTGCTGTTTGTGACATCGAAGCAGAGTCGTCAATGATAATGGTTACATTAGGCTGATTATTGATCACATGTTCGGAAAAAATAGAAATATCGTCGGCAGACAGTGCCAACGGCATACTTGCTATGATTGCGTTCAATATCCTGCGCTTCATGATCTTTTAAACCTTATTTTTTCTGTTTACGATTTTATTGTTTTAACCCATCCGAGGCACAACTCATTTTGAAGCTTTTGGAGCCACAAAAATAAACCCAACGGTCTGGCTGGATCGACTCCCTGAGAGGACTGCTAAACTATCGAGCTCATAATTATAGCTTGCCATTGAGGGGTCATAACCGGCTGGTGCTGGGGTTTCGTTGATATAACGCAGTGTTACCGTCTGACAAAGGTCGCCTGGGTTAGTGCCGCAATTGGTTGGATTACCAATAATCGCTAACGATTGATTCGCTGTTCTGGCATTGTTCAAAATAGTGGCGTTAGTTTCTAAAAATGCCATTTGAGCATCAAGCTGACTATTGGCCGCTAGAAATACCTGAATTGAGTGTTGCTCATTAGCGGTGCTTTTTACGTCAAGCATGGAATTTTCCATGACATAAATTCCCATAAGCGCAGTGATCATTACTACAATAACCGTCATCAGCAGAAAAGCGCCCGATTGATTTTGAGAGTTAATCATTATGGCAAGCCTGTATTGTTTAATTTGATGGCCGTGCTGTAGACATACCTTGGTATTCGGTCAGTAAAAGAGCTCACACCGTTGTGCAAAACCTGGTAAGTACGTGTTCTCAAGTCAAAAGCATTCGTGGCAAAGCCGCCACTGACTAACAGGCCAATCCGAACACTATGAACCTGCATCCAGTCAGTGACATTGTTAGCAGTAACGTATTGGTCAACACTTCCCCCTGCGCCCATAACGCCATAAACCACTTGCAGTTGTTCAATGCCGGCTATTATCGGGGTCGAGTTGCTTCGTTTTGTCTGTGTTATAGGGTCATACCCCGTGCAGAATAGGGTTAGGACATTATTGTTGGTGGGGTCAGCGTCAATATAGTAAACGTCAGCTGTTAGTTGGTTAGTGGGGACTGCAGTGCGTGTACAATCAACGCTATCGGATGCAGGAGGGGTATATACAATGGCAATCCGGTCACTGTTGGTGCCGGTCCCATCGATGGTGCATACCGCAGTACCTTCACAATTTCCAAGATAGAAGCGGTCGGCAACCGGTGCTGTTATGGAGTTACGATACCCCGCTTTGCGAAGCCCCTTACTCAGAAGATAAAGTGCAAAACGGCCATTTTGCTGCGCCATGGCAATATACTCGCTGACATTGCTGGCCTCGCGGTTGTCTAGCATTAATTTGAGTACGCTGCCGGTAAGAATAATGCCAAGAGTCAGGGACAGCATTATTTCAATTAAGTTAAAGCCCTGTTGTTTATTAACGATTGAGCAGCCCATGAATTAATTCCGCAGATACGAAAGGGTTAACTCCTGTTGCGCCGCCCCCAAGGCGGCACCTCTGGAGTCCCAGTTGATGGTAAAGGTTACCAGATCTCCTTGGGTGCAAGAGGCTGCACAATTAATGCTGATGTTTGGGTTAATTAAGTTTGCTGCGCCATTACACATCAAGTCAAAAATATCAAATTGAGCCATCTCACTGGACGAGCACGTTGCACCAATACAGTTCTTTGGCGGTATGCTGCAATAGGGAGTAACCGTGCTGGCTGTATGTGCTTCGGTTTGATAAATGGAGCTGTTTAGTCCGTCGGGGTTAAGTCGCATTAATTCAACCGCTGCATTGGCAACCCAAGTGGCGTGTGATCGTTGCAGACTGTCGTGGGTCACACGCAATGCCTGCGTTTGCA
This sequence comes from Endozoicomonas sp., assembly GCA_965198415.1. Classification (GTDB taxonomy): domain Bacteria; phylum Pseudomonadota; class Gammaproteobacteria; order Pseudomonadales; family Endozoicomonadaceae; genus Endozoicomonas. The sequence goes on along the minus strand of CBDAPN010000032.1, from coordinate 919,106 downwards.
TACCATTGACCGCCATCACACTGCCAATAAAAATAAAAACGGCAATCATCACTTCAATAAGGCCTATGCCTTGTTGATTAAATGCTTTCAAGGTGTTGAGAGCCTGGTTAGCTTTAAGAGATTGTAAAGGCTTGCCGAAAGAGATTTTATGCCTTGATTGCTGCATACCTGCCTGCCTCTGCGGTCATTCTTCGGGGGTTAAATTATTAATTAAAGTGTCTGTTCTTATTGTGAGAACCGACTGCAAAGCCAAATAAAAATCCCTGACCATTAAACAATACTTTTCGGCCACTTTGACTGATTTTCAAGCTGCCTGTGTTAGCAAGTTATTTTAAAAAAACGATTGTTTTGCCAGCAGTATTGATCTTGACACATCCATTGAAACTTATTCTATTTCTGAAAAATATGGTCGATAACCGATCTATGTCATAGGAGAGTCGGCTCATGTCTTTGGGTGGTAAAGATACAATTCGTTTTTTAATCATTGATTCATCTTTGGGTGAAGCCGAAGCTTTTTTGAATGTATTTCGTGAATCAGGCTATGCAACACGGGCCAACTTGGTTAACTCTCTTGATGAGCTGAACGAGGCTTTTTCAAAGCGGCAGCAATGGGATTTGCTGTTGATTACAGAACCTCAGCAGCCATTAACGGTGCCAGAAATATTTGACTGCATTAGTCAAAAAGATGTGGACCTACCCGCTATCGTCCTTGCTTCTTCAATGGCAGAGACGGACGCCCTTGGCTTGATCAAAATGGGTGCCCGGGCAGTCATCCCGCTTGAAAACGAGGACTACCTACTCACTACGGCTCTGCGCGAGTTGGATGATCTGAAAATAAGGCGCCACCACCGCCGTATGAGTATTGCCCTTAATGAGTCAGAAAATCAGCGCCGCTTATTACTGGACGATCAATCTGACGCTGTCGTTTATATAAACAACGGTCGCATTCAGTACGCTAACTGTGCTTTTTCCAAGCTGCTCGGTGGTTTTGATACTGATGCGCTTGATGGAATGCGGTTCAAAGAGCTGATCAACTCCAAAGATCAGCAGGATGTTGAAGAATTTTTAACCGGTATTGAAGAGAGCGGCCAAGCGTTGGCGGTGATTCAATGCCCACTGGTGGGGAAAGATGGTACAGAAATTCCCACCCGCGCGGTGATCTCCCCCACATCATATAACGGCGAGTTCACCCTCAGCCTGCAAATTAAGCTCAATGAGCCGGAAGCACAGAGCAGCGTCAAAAAAACCATTGAAAAAAATGCTCCAGACAGAGAGACCGGCCTGTTAAATCGCCAGCAATTTGAGCGGGCTTTGGGGGTAGCGATTCAAAAAGCGGTTTCCGGTAAAAGAAAATCCACCTTGTGTTGCCTGCAAGTTGAAACACTCAAAGCCATTCACCAACAGCACGGTAAAGAGGTCAGCCAAAAACTGCTTAAAACTCTGGCAGCCACAATAACAACTCACCTTGGCGGTGGGCAATCGGTTGCCAGTATTGGAGGTGGTAACTTTGGTGTTTTGCTGCGGGAGGGTGATGAGCAACAGGTTCAACAAATAACCGACGGATTGATAAAACTAACCAGTGCAGAAAACATCATCATCGACCAACACTCCCTGCCGGTAGAAATATCTTTTGGTGCCGTGATTCTCAGCGAGACGGCCAGTGACGCCAAAAGCCTTTTGGTGCAATGCCGTCAGGCGGCGCTTATCGGACAAAAAGAGGGGCTCAAACTCAGGTTCTACCAAAAGCGCAAGGTGAAAGTTGTCAGCTCGGTGGAAAATAAGCTGGCGGGCATGGTCAGCGAAGCGCTGCAAAAAAAGCAGTTCTCCTTAAATTTTCAGCCCGTTGTTGCTCTGGCAGGCTCGGCTGCCGAGTACTACGAAGTGTCTTTTAGTATGACCGATGATGAAGGTGAGGAACATGATGCCGCAACGTTTCGGCCGAAGCTGGAAAAAGTTGATTTATGGAACAAAGTGGATCGCTGGCAACTTATTGAAGCCAGTAAGGCGCTAATGGAAAAGCGAAAAGATGGGCGCGATACACGGCTATTGATGCATATTGGCGGATTTTCTGCCACCGATGAGTCGTTTTTACCGTGGATGAAAGTGGCACTCAAAGCGGCGGGCATTCCTCCTGCTGCAGTAGCCATTGAGTTAAGCGAGCAAAACCTTGCCCGATATAACAAGGTGATTCCCGGCTTTTTCCGCTCCCTGAAAGAGATGGGGTGTCAGACGGTAGTCAGTGAGTTCGGCTGCAGCCTCAAACCATTGGAGGCCATTAAGCACCTGAATGTGGACTTTGTAAAAATTGACAACTCTTTCACGCAAAGGTTGCACGAACAGGACAACGCCAGAGAGCTTCAGGAGTTGATTCAGTCGCTTTGCGATGCAGGTAAAAAAGTAATTGTGCCCGGTATTCAGTCTGCCGAAGAGATGACACCGGTCTGGCAATTTGGCGCCGATTTTATTCAGGGTAGCTACATGCAGCCGCCATCGGCTGTGATGAACTTCGACTTTGGAGCCGACGGTTAAGAGGCTGTTTGCGAATAAACTGACACTCCCAGCCCTATCGCACCCAAAGGGCCTCTGTACACGACAAAAGTGAGCTGACAGGATTCCTGCTATGAAACTTAGTGTCAAAGCCAAGGTTTCAAACAGCTATGAACCCCATCAACTCACTCACCAAACAGTTTAAGCCCTATCTCCACTGGCACAAGTCACATCTGGATGTACTGTCTATTCTCATAGTGGCCATCATCAAACGACGCACTGTTAACTGGGCAGAGCTGGCCACTACGTTTCCCGGCGTGGCCGCCACCCCTTCCTGCTATCGCAGAATCCAGCGCTTTTTCAAGGATGTGGCATTTGAAGAAGAAACCATCGCTCAACTCATCGCTCATTTGTTTGCCCCGGAAGGGGCCTGGATGCTTAGCATGGATCGTACCAACTGGATGTTTGGCAAGTTCAAAATCAACATCCTATACCTTGCCATCAATTACAAAGGCATGGCTATCCCTATACTCTGGACGCTACTGCCCAAAAAAGGGTGCTCAAACACTCAGGAGAGAATCGATCTGTTGGAGCGCTTTCAAAAAATCTTTCCGGAGCAGCCTGTGCGGAGGCTGTTGGCGGATAGAGAGTTCAGGGGGATACGATGGTTAAAGTACCTGCGCTCGCATCATTGGCCTTTCTGTATCCGCATTCCGGTGAACACATTGGTCCCCAACAAGCACCAAAACAGAGAACTTCCCGTTCGAAGACTCTTTTCGTTAGGTATTGGTGAAACCATGGCGATGAAAAAGCCCCGGAAAGTTTGGGGGCAGATAGTTTACCTTGCAGCATCTAGAAAGGGGAAAGAGTTGATGGTTGTGATCTGCGATGCAAACCCTTCAGCAGCTATTGCTGATTATTTGCAAAGATGGCAGATCGAAACCATGTTTCAGGCTCTGAAAGGACGCGGCTTCAACATGGAGGAAACACACCTGAAAGACCGGGATAAACTGTCGAAGCTACTGGCTGTATTGGCTTTGGCTTTTTGCTGGAGCTACAAGACTGGTGAATATGTCAACGAAGAGCATCCCATCACGATCAAAACCCACGGTAGAAAAGCACAAAGCCTTTTCCGGGCAGGCTTGGATCACCTCCAGCGAATTTTCGATCATATTGAAACATGGCTTGATGAATTCATTAAGATGCTATCACTCTTCTTCGAGTCCCGGTGGTGTAGGGCTTCATGAAAAATGTCGTGTACAGAGGACGCCTGTATAAAATAACAGTACAAGTGATACTTCCAATAACAAAACAAGGTGCGCTCTAAAAGTCGTCGTTGTATTGCTCGCCCTCTTAATAGAGGTAGATAATCATGGAAGATTTCAGAGGTGTTGTTTTATCTTTTCTCAGTGTTCCCGACGATCGCGAAGAGATTCTCGGCTGGAAAAGAATCATCAAACAGTACAACGTCATCAACGCCACTCACTACACCCTCGATGACCTCGACCGCATTCTTCAGGCACAGGAATAAGTAACAGGAAGTAGACGTATGACTCAACTCAACTGGTCACAGGTGCCCAAAAACCAACACGGCCTCGTCAACTACCGAGCAATCAGTTCACCGCCGGTCAAGGAAATCGTCGCACGAGCCGAGATCATCAAGCTTAAAGAAGAAATCAACGCCCGCAGGCAGTGGATCGACGATAAGGACAATCGGAACCGCATCCGAAACATCGAAATCCACTTTGAGAAAATCATCCGGCTCATGCCTGATCTGTACAACGACATTGCCAGGGAGTGTACCCACTAATGGACGAACATGACCCGAGACCTGACGATCTCAAACAAGTCTTTATTAACTGACCTGCTACAGAACAGGGCTGCTGTGGCAGGTCATCGCATCATATGATCATGGATCGTTTAGTTTTATCCGTTTTAAGGAAGAGGGGGAATCCTCTTCTGTGAGTCGGAAAACGTTTGACCAGTCCATAGGGGAATTAGTCAACGGATTCTTACCGTATTCCACGACAGCCCTAACAAGAGCATCGTAATCCAGATGATCATCGCCCAATGCGACCATTTTAGGGGTTTTTTCTGCACTGATAGCACAGTCCTCGATACGGTCTACCGTTTTTTGAGGGAGTTGGTCAAAAGTTGGGACTTCCTGTCGGCGCAGATATTTTTGCCAGGGATCCCACTGTGCGAGGTAGGCCTGCAAGTTATCGTCGGAACAATGGGTGTTCACTTGATTAACAGCGTTGGCTATATCCTGATCCGACACGTTGGCACACCTTCTAAAGATCATATGCTGAGTTGAGCCGGGCAGGGCGAGTTGCTGGCGTACACCAATCTGAAAAGCCAGCTCTACTTCAATTTCATCCACCCATTTCAAGGTCTTCATATGGTCACGGGCAATCCGTTTCACCTCATCCAGACGCATCATTTGCAAGCCTAATTCCCTTAATTCGTCAGCATTACCCGCAAAGGCCTTTCTTTCGGCCGAATCGAGTAATTGCATGGTATCCAGATCATCCAGTGCCAGGATTATCCGGTCATCACAGGAAGTGAGTGCGTGATGTATGTGATCCATAGCTTCATCCCTGATCCTGTCGCTCCCTGTCAGTAACGCCGTGATTGCCATCACCCGCTGGGCCAGTACAGGACGGGTTGCCTGATTCTGGTAGTCCGCAGTACTGGTCAGTCGCCCCAGGTAACGAACAAGGTCAGTAGCCTGATCATGCATAAGGCTAAGTTCTGGTATTTCCGAGTCGGCTGAAGCCAGTTGACGTCAGAAGGTAAGACCTTCTACCACGTTTGAAAACTGCTGTTCAGGCTGTCCTGCACTTCGGGAAAAATAAAACTGCATGCCAGGAGATTCTCCTTCTCGTAGACGGTCGATCAAGGTATCAGACAGCCCGGTATTTTGAAGATAAACGTTGCGGGTATTACCTTCAGTGGTCTCTCCCAGCGTTGTAATCCAGTTGGGCAGGGCCGTCAGGCCGGTGCAATTCACGGTCGCCCCCCACGGAGAGGTCGAAGGCCGGTGCAACCCCTAAGATCAAGGTCGCCCCTCACGGAGAGGTTCTCGGGCAGGGCCGTCAGGCCGGTGCAATCCCTAAGATCCCCCGTCACGGAGAGGTTCAGGGCCGTCAGGCCGGTGCAATCCCTAAGACCCGCCCGTCACGGAGAGGTTCTCGGGCAGGGCCGTCAGGCCGGTGCAACCCTCAAGATCAAGGTAGCGCCCCACGGAGAGGTGCTCGGACAGGGCCGTCAGGCCGGTGCAACCCGAAAGACGAAGGCCGCCCCCACGGAGAGGTTCTCGGGCAGGGCCGTCAGGCCGGTGCAACCCTAAGATCAAGGTAGCGCCCCACGGAGAGGTGCTCGGGCAGGGCCGTCAGGCCGGTGCAACCCTCAAGATCAAGGTGTGCTCGGGCAGGGCCGTCAGGCCGGTGCAACCCTCAAGATCAAGGTCGCCCCTCACGGAGAGGTTCTCGGGCAGGGCCGTCAGGCCGGTGCAACCCAACCCCTAAGCTCAAGGTTGCCCGTCACGGAGAGGTGCTCGGGCAGGGCCGTCAGGCCGGTGCAATTCCTAAGACCAAGGTTGCCCCTCACGGAGAGGTTCTCGGGCAGGGCCGTCAGGCCGGTGCAATCCCTAAGATCAAGGTTGCCCGTCACGGAGAGGTTCTCGGGCAGGGCCGTCAGGCCGGTGCAATCCCTAAGATCAAGGTCGCCCGTCACGGAGAGGTGCTCGGGCAGGGCCGTCAGGCCGGTGCAACCCTCAAGATCAAGGTTGCCCGTCACGGAGAGGTTCTCGGGCAGGGCCGTCAGGCCGGTGCAACCCCTCAAGGTCGCCCCCCACGGAGATCGGGCAAGGTGCAACCCTCAAGCAAGGTAGCCCCCACGGAGAGGTGCTCGGGCAGGGCCGTCAGGCCGGTGCAATCCCTAAGATCAAGGTAGCCCCCCACGGAGAGGTTCTCGGGCAGGGCCGTCAGGCCGGTGCAATCCCTAAGATCAAGGTAGCGCCCCACGGAGAGGTGCTCGGGCAGGGCCGTCAGGCCGGTGCAACCCTCAAGATCAAGGTTGCCCGTCACGGAGAGGTGCTCGGGCAGGGCCGTCAGGCCGGTGCAACCCCTAAGATCAAGGTCGCCCCTCACGGAGAGGTTCTCGGGCAGGGCCGTCAGGCCGGTGCAACCCTCAAGATCAAGGTCGCCCCTCACGGAGAGGTTCTCGGGCAGGGCCGTCAGGCCGGTGTAACAGCTAATATTAAGCTCGCCTTCAACTCGATAATGAACATTGTTAGAAAATTTCTGTTCTAAAATCAGGTTTATCAGTTCATCATCTGTAATAATTTTTGTCTCAATGACAGAACGATTTTCTAGTGCTTTGGTTTCTGATAAGTTATCATGCATACTGCACGGCTGGGTGTATCTAGTACCCTCATCAGAATTATCTATAAAGTTAGATGATGGTCTTTCTATGTAAGAGGGAGAATTTTCTGAAAAGTTTGGTCTTATGTCCATTATTCCTTATTCCTTACAAATTAAAGTCTTGAACATAAGATATGACAACATTTTAATAGAATGATTCCTTCCTCCCCGGATTTTTTTTAAGATCAAATAATGATTACAAGTCAGTTTTTGTCGATAGATTGTTTTTTTTATTCTATAACTTTATAAAAGACCATTTTACGCTGATGATGAGATAGCCACCACGACGCCAGCGTTCACAGGCTTCGACAGTGCGCCCCGCATCTGTCTGGCCAGATCATCTCGGGCATGGTTGATGTACTTGCGGGTTGACTCAAGAGAATCGTGGCCCATTAAATCCGCAATGGCCTCGATGCCGACTTTATCTTGTGCCAGGTACGTCCCGAAGCAATGACGAATGTCGTGGGGCAGGAAGTCTTTAACCGACAGCGACTCGCATACTCTGGCCAACTCTTCCCTGACCGTCGTGTCGCTCACGTCAAATATCTTATCCGTGACCTGAAAGCCCGACGACTTGCGAGCCTCCATCAACCGACGGTTTAACATGGCGGTCAGCTCGGGTACCTCTGGCACAACGTATTCCCGACGCTGGCGCAGTTTGTTACGCCCACCTTTCACCGTGTACAACCTGATCCCGTTGTCGCAACGATCAGACCAGCTCCGGTTCAGGGCGCAGCCAATTCGTGAGCCGGTGTACCACAGAAACACCAGCACATCCCGCACGGGATTATCAGTCGTGCTGATAATTTGATCCCGCACGGATTTATCCACGATGGTCATCCGGTGTTCATGTTTACTGACCCGTTCATAGTTAATGAACGGCAACCGATCCTGAACAACCATCTTGTTTCTTACGGCGTGGTTACGAATGGCCTGAAAGGCATTAAGGTTTCGCTCGATCGTCGACTTGGCCAGTCCACGACGGGTAAAGTTCTCGACAACAAACGCATTTATATCCTCCTGATCTATATCGGCTATCGCGTAACCATCGAACCACTGGTTCAAACGGTCAACGATACCCTGGTTCTTTCTTGAATACCGTACCTGTTTTTCATAGTGCCGGACGCACTCACTGAACAAGGGATTTAAGTAATCGTTCGCGCCGGTTGCCAGTCGCAGGGCATCCAGCTCACGATGCACCGCCATCAGACAGGCTTCGTGGTAGTCCCGTGTTCGGGTGCTCTCCCGAATGGATTTCCCCAGTAACTTACCTTGCAGGTAATAGACGCCGTTCGTGTGTTTAACCAGTTTCAGGTACTTCGGTTTCATGGTTTACCTCCCTGTCAACTATGACTCACATCCCGTAAATAGGTTCCTTTTTGTAATCAATGTCCAGATGATTATAAATACTGAGCATCTTGGCCCGTAACTCTTCACGGCTATTCAGATTAAAGGCGGTAAAGATACGAGCGATGCGGCTTCTGATAACGTCACGGCTGACATTGGCTCGATCCATCATCTGTTCCGTGCTGTATCCCAGCAACACCATCAGTGCAGTACTCCTGGCCTTCGGTGACAAGCCATAAAACTGATCAATTTCTTCCGGTGTTGGCGGTGGTAGATTCTCAGCGTTCCTGATCACTGCATTGGTTACAGGTATGTCTTGATGGGGTGCGACTGAAATCGACTCGACGATCTTTTTATCATCAACAAACGATGATGGTTTTCTCTGTACACGACAAAAGTGAGCTGACAGGATTCCTGCTATGAAACTTAGTGTCAAAGCCAAGGTTTCAAGCAGCTATGAACCCCATCAACTCACTCACCAAACAGTTTAAGCACTATCTCCACTGGCACAAGTCACATCTGGATGTACTGTCTATTCTCATAGTGGCCATCATCAAACGACGCACTGTTAACTGGGCAGAGCTGGCCACTACGTTTCCCGGCGTGGCCGCCACCCCTTCCTGCTATCGCAGAATCCAGCGCTTTTTCAAGGATGTGGCATTTGAAGAAGAAACCATCGCTCAACTCATCGCTCATTTGTTTGCCCCGGAAGGGGCCTGGATGCTCAGCATGGATCGTACCAACTGGATGTTTGGCAAGTTCAAAATCAACATCCTATACCTTGCCATCAATTACAAAGGCATGGCTATCCCTATACTCTGGATACTACTGCCCAAAAAAGGGTGCTCAAACACTCAGGAGAGAATCGATCTGTTGGAGCGCTTTCAAAAAATCTTTCCGGAGCAGCCTGTGCGGAGGCTGTTGGCGGATAGAGAGTTCAGGGGGATACGATGGTTAAAGTACCTGCGCTCGCATCATTGGCCTTTCTGTATCCGCATTCCGGTGAACACATTGGTCCCCAACAAGCACCAAAACAGAGAACTTCCCGTTCGAAGACTCTTTTCGTTAGGTATTGGTGAAACCATGGCGATGAAAAAGCCCCGGAAAGTTTGGGGGCAGATAGTTTACCTTGCAGCATCTAGAAAGGGGAAAGAGTTGATGGTTGTGATCTGCGATGCAAACCCTTCAGCAGCTATTGCTGATTATTTGCAAAGATGGCAGATCGAAACCATGTTTCAGGCTCTGAAAGGACGCGGCTTCAACATGGAGGAAACACACCTGAAAGACCGGGATAAACTGTCGAAGCTACTGGCTGTATTGGCTTTGGCTTTTTGCTGGAGCTACAAGACTGGTGAATATGTCAACGAAGAGCATCCCATCACGATCAAAACCCACGGTAGAAAAGCACAAAGCCTTTTCCGGGCAGGCTTGGATCACCTCCAGCGAATTTTCGATCATATTGAAACATGGCTTGATGAATTCATTAAGATGCTATCACTCTTCTTCGAGTCCCGGTGGTGTAGGGCTTCATGAAAAATGTCGTGTACAGAGCCAAAGGGCATAAATACCCAAAGGGCAGGGCATAAATACCCAAAGGGCATAAATACCCAAAGGGCATAAAGGCGATGTTTTACAGAATCGCGGGTGAATGAGCCTAATAACCCCAATGCTGATCCTCTTTTTTTTCATTCTCACTACCAGCATTACTCAGGCAACTGTCCGGCTTTCACAGAAATAGTGAACTCTTTCGGTATTTCAATTTACAGATGCTGACACATACAACACAATACCGTCCCTGAAAAGTTTCCATAAGGGATGGGCAGGTATTTCCATGTCAGCAAAGCTCAATATAGTCATGGCCCAGCTGAATTTGGTGGTGGGTGACATTGACGGCAACGCCTCCCGTGTCATTGAGGCTGCCGAGCAGGCGCGGGATCAGTTTGATGCGGATGTTATTGTCTTTCCGGAGTTGGCCTTTTGTGGCTACCCACCAGAAGACTTGCTGTTGCGCCCGAGCCTTATTGTGAGGGTGGAGCAGGCGTTGAATCGCCTCAGAGTCGTCAAAGGCGTTGATTTGATTATTGGTGTGCCATTGATGGGTCGTCACGGTCTGGAAAATCAGGCATTGGTACTGCGTGACGGTGAGGTGGTTGCTCGCTACGCCAAACAGCATCTGCCCAATTATCAGGTTTTTGATGAAAAACGCTATTTCGTCAAAGGTCAGAAGACCGTTACTTATAACTGTAAAGGTGTCGATGTGGCGCTGCTGATCTGTGAAGACCTCTGGTATCAAGGCCCGGCTCGTCGTGCCAAAGAAGCTGGCGCTGATCTGATCATCAGCTTGAATGCTTCCCCCTTCCACATGAATAAACAGACCCTTCGCCATCAGGTGACCAAAGACCGTTGCCTTGAATCCGATGTGCCGATTTTGTATACCAACTTGGTGGGCGGGCAGGATGAGCTGGTGTTTGACGGCGGCTCGTTTGCCATGAATAGCGATGGCAAACTGGCCTTTGGTGCCCCCTGGTTTACTGACGGCCTCTACGGCGTCTCCTTCGATAAAGACTTACGAACGTTTGATACGACGTCGGTAGAGCCCATACCGGACATTTATTCCAGAGTTTACGATGCGCTGGTCACCGGCGTGCGAGACTACGTGAATAAAAACGGCTTTAAAGGCATTGTACTTGGGCTTTCAGGCGGTATCGACTCCGCCTTGACGTTAGCCATAGCCGTCGATGCTCTGGGGCGGGATCGGGTGCAGGCCGTGATGATGCCCTATCGCTACACCTCCGATATAAGCCTCGAAGACGCTGCCGAAGAAGCCAGAATCCTTGGTGTTGAATACAAGGTTTTGCCCATTGAGCCAATGTTTGATGCGTTTATGGCCACCCTTAATAATGAATTTGCTGGCTACGGGCGGGATACCACCGAAGAAAACCTGCAATCTCGCTGCCGCGGGGTGATGCTGATGGCGATCTCCAACAAAAAAGGTTATCTGGTACTGACAACTGGCAACAAAAGTGAGATGGCGGTGGGTTATGCAACGCTTTACGGCGATATGGCCGGTGGTTTTGATGTCTTGAAAGATGTGCCCAAAACGCTGGTGTTCAAATTGTCAGAATATCGCAACACCCGTGGTTATGTGATTCCCCAGCGTGTCATTGACCGCCCCCCTTCTGCAGAACTGGCGCCGGACCAGGTAGACGAAGACAGCCTGCCGCCCTACGACGAGCTGGATCGTATTCTGGAACTCTACATTGAGCACGACAAAAGTGCAGAGGCCATCGTTCAGGAAGGCTTTGCGCAGGATACCGTTTATCGGGTGCTTCGGCTGGTGGACATCAACGAATACAAGCGTCGTCAAGCAGCTATTGGGGTAAGAATTACGCCAAGGGGTTTTGGCCGTGATCGTCGTTACCCCATCACCAATGGATGGCGCCCGGGCATTTAACGATTGCTATGCAGTCAGACGCTAATTTACTGACACGTTTTTGCACCATAAAGCTGCGACATGGGGATTCCGAGCACCTTGAAATTGCAATCGCCATGCTCCCTAAAAAGCGGCATGCTTTGTAAGCATTCAGTGGTTGAGGTGTAGGCCTCAACTTTCTGACTGTCGGTAAGGCATACACCCTATTGCTGAAATAAGAAAAAAATGGATGTACTGCTTTGGGCGGGCTTCATTAATCTGTGACACTACGCGAGTTGTCTTAAATATCTCAGGAAAATTGGCATATTTCAATTGGCATTGACAGCGCTAAAAAATAAATATAACCAATAGAGTAAGATAATGTTATGAACGGTTTTTAGTGGCTTAATCCATGTGAAGCAAGGCTTGAGTTGTTAAAATGAACTGATCAAATCAAAGGTAGCACAGTTGCCGATAAGAAATGGTGCAGTAATAAATAGCCGAAATTATATCGAATGATGATTGCCTATTTAGTCGGTCTGAAAATACGAATTTTTTCTCGGAGTGGGTATGAAAATTATAAAAAACAACGAACCTAGCAAAGCGATCAATGATCAAGATAGAAATAAGTCGAATGTAAAAAGAATGCGTAAAGCTTTCGGAAGAGGGGTAAAAAAGCTTGTACGCGCAGCTAAATATCTGATGAAGAAAAATAATTCAGATAATAGAAACAAAAGTTGGAAGAAAAGTGCTCCACCCAGGAGTCGGAAAGTAACAACCAGTACAATAGAGAATAAAATAATAAAAACTAATGATATGGGAGGTCAGAAACTAAAAACTACTGCTTTTGATAACCAATCCATCCATGCATTGACATCCCAAAAGAATCAGCCTTATAACCTGAATCGTGTTGATAACAAACCGTTGCTCAATATAAATGACTTAAGTGTTAATGAAAAACAGCACTTTAAACAAGCCATACGGGAGTCAGGTATTAATGAGGAATTACCCATCCATAGTATTAAACATATGGATGGTGTCATTGCCCAGCAAGGCAAAAACAAGTTGTTTCTTGTCAATATTGATGAAGCCAGTAAGGATGGCTTAAGCAACACAGGAAACCTGTGTACAAAAAATAAGGGTGGATTGACTAGTGTCTATCAAGTCATCAGTTCAACAGCGGATAAAGCATTAATTTGTGTTTCAGAACTTAATGATATGTTAGATGGGTTGGTTGATGTTCCATTACCATGTAATCACGATATTAATGTTTCAAATTTAAATTTTGTGGGTAAGGGAAAGGAGTCTACTGTTTATTCCTTAAATAATGAGAAGGTAGTTGCTGAAGTTTTTGATCAAAAAATGATAGAGGACACGGATTATAGAGAAAGATTAAAATCTATATTGAGCTTAATCCAGTTTGATCACTATGTTAAATGTGATTCATTTAGTGTTTCTACGAATGGTAAAAAAGCCTACATAACTATGGAGAAACTTGAAAAGTTAGATTTAAATACCTTTGAAACTAGTGAAATCAGATCTTTACTAAAAAAATTCTTTAAGGGTTTGAAAGAAATGAGAGAGAAAAAGGTGTGCCATGGTGACCCAAGCTTGGAAAACATAATGGTGAGGAATAACGATGGGCATAAAGAGCTTGCTTTAATCGATAGTGGTATAAACACCTCAAATGGAATCAGTTTCAAGGAAGGAAATAATGGGATGGGTGATATTATGGAAGCAGCAGAATTGTTGAGACATGGATTGGATGGAAAAAATTACACTAAAGAATTTGTAAAATCTATTACATCGTTAAGAGAAACCTTTTACAATCAGCTGCGTAAGAATGGTGTAGATATAAATAATTTAGAGCCAGAGCTCTTTAAAAACATAGGTCATTTTCTAGGAACGTATACTGATGGAATTGCCAATTATAAGATAAGAAACAATCTAATTAAAGAGTTTACGAAATTCTTTTCAAATGAGAAAGAAGTTTTTAATGAAAATGTGATCTCCAACTATCATCAGGTACGTCATACGAGTAACAATGCCGCTTTCATAAATTATGTTAATGAGAATATGAAAAACTATAGTGACATGGAAGTAAATGAATTTCTTGATAAAAATCAGGGTAGTGTTGGAGAAGAATATTATGATGGTTCATTAGGGAGTTGGAGTGAAAAAGCCAAAGATTCAGCCCAATACTTGGTTGGTTTGAAATTGTTAACAACGGTACTTAAAAAAGCTGATTTCAACCTCATGAAAACTTTGCCCGATCTTAAAGATGCAAATATGGGAGTGTCTGAAGTTGGCTTAATACTTAAAAAAATCTCTGAGAAAAAAGATTGTGATGCTGAATTTGATAGTTTGGTTGATTCACTTTAGATGGGAAATTGCTATTCACGAAAAGCCAAAAGTTAATCAGTGATAACAAAGAGAGTCGGGTCTTTTAATTTGAAAGGTCTGGCTTTTTTTATTGGTGTACAAAAAGTTATGCATGGCTTGAATTGTTGGGGTGAAAGCCTCATATTTACTGGTGCTATAACCCTGTCTTCAGCAAAGGTGACGGGATGACATTATCCACTCCTGTTTTCGTTACCTTGCAGCAATAAGTCACTGCCAGTAGCTTCTAACTATTGTCGACCAGCTAGCTCTGGATTAATGACCTAAGAGTCAGAATTCCTTGGTTTTAGAGAGTCAGAATGCGAATAATACAATATGTCCGGTATGTCATTACTGATACAGACTATTGGGGTGGTTCTAACCCCTCGGATTATTTTTCCAGCGTAAGCGGTGCAAAAAAACTCTGCCGCCCTACGACGAGCTGGATCGTATTCTGGAGCTCACATTGAGCACGACAAAAATGCAGAGGCCATCGTTCAGGAAGGCTTTGCGCAGGATACCGTTTATCGGGTGCTTCGGCTGGTGGACATCAACGAATACAAGCATCGTCAAGCAGCTATTGGGGTAAGAATTACGCCAAGGGGTTTTGGCCGTGATCGTCGTTACCCCATCAACAATGGATGGCAACCGGGTATTTGACGATTGCTTTCCAGTTGTAACCCTCCCATTTAAAAGGCCTAGATTTTTAAAAACTGCATATAGACTATGCACCATGACAAAGTGATTTCACAGCAATCATATCTTCACCTTCCTTATCCATTCCAATTTCAACAAAGCCAAAACTAGAATAAAACTCTTTAGCAATAGGATTTTTCGGGTTATATAAAATTTCTATTTCTTCGACAGCAGAATCTTTTTGAATTTCGTCTATAGCGAGTTCAAGACTGCTCCTGCCAATACCAATATTTTGATATTTATGATCGACCATAAAACGCCATATAGAAATTTTTTTTGAGGATTCTACGACCCACATAAGAAAACCTACTGGCTGCTCTTCGTTATATATGCCACGATATATATATCCTTCGTTATAAAAAGATTCAACAAGAGACCACATATTGCACGAGACATAATCTTCTTGTTCTTTTGAAACATCGAGCTCACATATGTTTTCATAGTTTTCTTTAGTGATTTTTCTGAGTGAAATATTCATTTTATTCGCTTATTAAAGACTAATAGATACAACAGCATTCTTTACGATATCAGAAACCGTCCGCTGAAAACATAGTTTGTTGTAACGATTCAGCCCACTAGGGCAAAAACATGATCGCTAATTAATCAAGCCAAGCAATTTCATCACATATTCTTCACTCCAGCCAAAGTTTTTACACTTATTCTTGATACCCGCTTTCACAGAAGTATCCAGCTTGAGCAGATTAAGAGTCACCTGTCTGGCAACGGCTAGGTATTCGGCAGCATAGCTCTCCCTGACTCGATAGCGAGCCTCATCAAAAGCGACAGCCCGCATCAATAAAAATAAACGAAGATTTAAAGGTGCGGCATGGGGGGTCCGAGCACCCTGAAATTGGAGTCGTCATGCTCCCTAAAGAGCGGCATGCTTTATAAGCATTCAGTGGTTGAGGTGTAGGCCTCAGCTTTCTGACTGTCGGTAAGGCATACACCCTATTGCTGAAATAAGAAAAATGAATGTACTGCTTTGGGGGGGGCTTCATTAATCTGTGACACTACGCGAGTTGGCTTAAATATCTCAGGAAAATTGGCATATTTCTGACAGCGCTAAAAAATAAATATAACCAATAGTGTAAGATAATTTTATGGGCAGTTTTAGTGGCTTAATCCATGTGAAGCAAGGCTTGGGCTGTTATAATAAACTGATCAAATCAAAGGCAGCACAGTTGCCGATATGAAATGGTGCAGGAATAAATAGCCGAAATTATATCGAATGATAATTGGCTATTTAGTCAGCATGAAAATACGGATCTTTTCTGGGAGTGGATATGGAACTTAATAACAACAAACCGGTCAGCGCGACCAATGGTCAAGTTAGAAATATATCGAATGTAAAAAAAATGCGTAAAGCTTTCGGAAGAGGGGTAAAAAAGCTTGTACGCGCAGCTAGATATCTGATGATGAGAAATAATTCAAATAATGGAAACAAAAATAGGAAGATAAGTGTTCCACCCACCAGTCGGGACGCAATAACCAGTACAATAGACAATAAAGTAATAGAAACTAATGATATGGGAGGTCAGGAACTAAAAACTACTGCTTTTGATAACCAATCCATCCATGCATCGGCATCCCAAAAGAATCAGCCTCATAACCTGAATCGTGTTGATAACAAACCGTTGCTCAATATAAGTGATAAAGAACATAAGCAATTAAAACAAGCCATGTGGTTGTCAGGTCTTAGTGATCAATTACCCATCCATAGTATTAGCAATATGGATGGTGTCATTGCCCAGAAAGGCAAAAACATGTTGTTTCTTGTCGATATTAAAGAAGCCAGTAAGGATGGCTTAAGCAACACAGGAAACCTGTGTACAAAAAATAAGGGTGGATTGACTAATGTCTATCAAGTCATCAGTTCAACAGCGGATAAAGCATTAATTTGTGCTTCAGAACTTAATGATATGTTAGATGAGTCGGTTAATGTTCCATTACCATGTAATAAAGATATTGATTATTCAAATTTAGAGGTTGTGGGTAATGGAAGGAACTCTACTGTTTATTCCTTAAATAATGAGAAGGTAGTTTCTGAAGTTTCTGATAAAAGCATGGAGGGTGACCCGGATTATAAAGAAAAATTAAAATCTGTGTTGAGTTTAATGCAGTTTGATAACTATGTTAAATGTGATTCATTTAGTGTTTCTGAGAATCAGAAAACAGCGTACATTACTATGGAGAAACTTGAAAAGTTAGATTTTAATACCCTTGAAACTAGTGAAGTCAGACCTATAATAAAGAAATTCTTTGAGGGTTTGAAAGAAATGAAAGAGAAAAAAGTGTTCCATGGTGACGCAATCTTGAAAAATATAAAGATGAGGAAAAACGGTGGGGATATAGAGCTTGCTTTAATCGATCCCGGTGTGAACACCGCAAAGGGAATCAATTCCAAAGAAGATAATAATGAAATGCGTGATATTAGTGCAGCAGCAGAATTTTTGAGACATGAATTGGATGCAAAAAATTACACTAAAGAATTTGTAAAATCTATTTCATCGTTAAGAGAAAACTTTTACAAACAGCTGCGTAAGGATGGTGTCGATATAAATAAGTTAGAACCAGAGCTCTTTAAAATCATAGGTAGTTTTTTAGCGGGGACTACTGATGGAATTTTCAAGGATAAGATAAAAAACAATCTAATTGATGAGTTTACGAAATTCTTTTCGAATGAGAACAAAGTTTTTAATGAAGATGTGATCTCCAACTCTCATCTAGTACGTAATTCGGGTAACAATGCTGCTTTCATACAACATGTTAATAAGCAAATGGAAAGTTATAGTGAAATGAAAGCAGATGAATTTCTTAAGATAATTAAAGGTTGTGATGGAAAAAAATTTGCTTTGTCTGAAGTATCGCAATGGCGTAAGAAAGCCAAAAAATCAGACCAATACTTAGTTGGTTTGAAATTGTTAACAACGGTACTTATAAAAGCTGATTCGAGCCAGTTTGGAAATTTACCTAAATTTGAAAATTCAGATGTGGGAGTGTCTAAAATTGGCTCATTACTTAAAAGAATCTCTGAGAAAGAAGATTGTGATGCTGAATTTGATAGGTTGGTTAATTCGCTTTAGATGAAAAATTGCTATTCACGACAAGCCAAAAGTTAGTCAGTGGTAACAAAGGGAGTCAGGTCTTTTAATTTGAAAGGCCTGGCTTTTTTTATTGGTGAGTAAAAAGTTATGCATGGCTTGAATTGTTGGGGTGAAAGCCTCATATTTACTGGTGCTATAACCCTGTCTTCAGCAAAGGTGACGGGATGACATTATCCACTCCTGTTTTCGTTACCTTGCAGCAATAAGTCACTGCCAGTAGCTTCTAACTATTGTCGACCAGCTGGCTCTGGATTAGTAACCTAAGAGCCAGAATTCCTTGGTTTTAGAGAGTTAGAGTCAGAATGCGAATAATACAATATGTCCGGTATGTCATTACTGATACAGACTCTTGGGATGGTTCTAACCCCTCGGATTATTTTTCCAGCGTAAGTGGTGCAAAAAAATCTGCCGCCTTACAGGTGAAGCAAAGAGCCTTGGCTATACAGTATCTTAGGGCGTTGGGTGACATTTTTTTCTGAGAGTTGATTTCTATATCTTGCAAGGTGTTGTCAGTGAATTCGCCAACAATGCTTAAATAATTAAACTGATATAACAATAATGTTGGAGTTTAATAATGGCATAATGGGCATATTGTAATAGACTTAATTTTCTTTAGGGTTTGACCATCAGGCATTGGCTATTTTGTGTGTTATTCAGTAGAAATAATTGCAATTTTTAATCATCTTATTTGTAAAGAGTACATTCTATGAAAAAGTTTTGCGCATTAATACTTATCACTTGCGTTACCACTTTTCTCTCCTCTCGCCTTTTAGCGGATGGCGGATTTATGACAGTCGTAAATTATGTGGGTCTGCCTTTATATGTAGAAACTACGAGTGATAAGTATTGCCTTGATAAGGTTGAGCCAGACCCCGCTACAGTTATGCCGGGCAAAAGTTTGAAGTTTAATATTGTTACTTATAATGGTTTTTTCTCATCATGTGGTTGGGAACACAGTTCTCAAGTCTTTAAGGTCTATACCAAAAAACATAAAGGCAAAAACTACTACGGTGAAGTAGAGTGGTACAAAAAACCCGGAATTTTTAAACTCGGACACGTTCACACTGTCTCTTCGCACGGTTTGCATTTCAATGCTTATAAGCGGGAGTGGGAAAAAACAAACAGCTATGTGGAGGTGACTAAAATTAAGCTATAGATGGGCGGCTGAAAAGTCTCCCGATCATTGCTAGTTAAGGTTTTGGTTTATTCTGACCCGATGCAAAGAGGAAAGGCCATACATCAACGTAATTAACCGAATATGGAAAGGGTGAAAATCTCATATTAACTAGTACTACGATTTTACTTTTTGCGGAGGAAACAGGATGACATCATTCACTCCTGTTTTCGTGACCTTGCAGTAATAAGCCACTACCAGTAGCTGCTAACCCTCGTATTATTTTTCTAGTGTAAACGGTGCAAAAAAACTCTGCCGCCTTACAGGTGAAGCAACATTCTTAGCTATAAAGTTTCTTAGGACGTTGGGTGCGATTGTTTTCTATCGCTTGCAAGGTGTTGTCAGTGATTTCGCCAACAATGCTTAAAAAATTAAGCTGATATAGCAATATTGTTGGAGTCTAATAATGGCGTAACTGGCATATTGTAATAGAGTTAATTTACTTTAGGGTTTAACCATCAGGCATTGCTATTTTGTGTGTTACTCAGTAGAAATAATGGCAAGTTTTAAACATCTTATTTGTAAAGAGTACATTCTATGAAAAAGTTTTGCACATTAATATTTATCACTTGCGTTACCACTTTTCTCTCCTCTCATCTTTTAGCGGATGGCGGATTTGTGACATTCGTAAATTATGTGGGTCTGCCTTTATATGTAGAAACTACGAGTGCTGATGAGCGTTGCGTTTATTCGGTTGAGCCAGAATCCGCTAAAGTTATGCCGGGCAAAAGTTTCAAGTTTCATATTACTACTTTGAATGCAGCTTGGTCGACATGTGGTTGGGTACACAGTGCTCAAGCCTTTAAGGTCTCTACCATAAAATCTAAAGGCAAAAACTACTACGGTGAAGTAGAGTGGTACAAAAACCCCGGCATTTTTAAAGTCGGATACGTTCACACTGTCTCTAAGCACGGTTTGCATTTCAATTCTTATAATCCACATCGCGAGGTAATAAACAGCTATGTGGAGGTGACTAAAATTAAACTGTAGATGGGCGGCTGAAAAGCCTCCCGATCATTGGCTAGTTAGGCTTTTGGCCTGCTTTGACCCAATGCAAAGAGGAAAGGCCATACATCAACATAGTTAACCGAATATGGAAAGGGTGAAAGTCTCATATTGACTAGTACTACACTTTTACCTTCTGTGGGTTATGAATCAGATGCGTTGATCTCGTGTATTTATCGGGAGAGCTTTGCTAATACTCTATTCGTTTTTCCTTATGGCAGTCATTAAAGTTGTATGTGTTCACTGTGATACCACAGATGGAGTTGTGAAAAATCTCAAAGCCCCCAGGTATACAGGTCGTGTCCTGGGGATCAGTCCAACGACGGTCATTAGCCATTTAACAAACTCGCCTCGCCACAGAGCCATATTATTAGCAAGAAACTGCCATAAAGGATCAAGAGAAACAATCTGACACTTCGTACACGTATTCGTAGGGCTATCTGCTTTTTCGCTCTGTAGAGCGGCATGACAAGGTGGGAGAGGTTATTCTCTACCCCCTGCTAAGCAAGATTCAGGTAATGTGTGTGCAGCTCGCCAAGCGTTTGATGGAGCTGCTCTAACGTACCACTGTTATCCACAACATCATCCGCCTCACGGATTCGTTGCTCCCTCCCGATTTGACTGTTAATAATCTGTCGTGTTTGCTCCTCGGTTATCTGATCCCGAGCCGTGGTGCGGTCAATTTGAATCTGCTCTGGCACATCCACCACCAGCAAACGATCCACCCACTCATTTTGACCAGCTTCTAGCATCAATGGGGCGACCAAAATGGCGTAGGGGGAGCGCGCAATGCTCAGTTCATGGAGAATTTGCTGTTCAATTAGCGGGTGTAAAAGCCCCTCAAGCCATTGGCGCTCCGTTGGGTCAGCAAAAATAATTGCACGCAGTTTTTGCCGGTTAAGAGTACCGTTGTTAAGAATGGCCTGACCGTAACGCTGCACAATTTCTTTCAGCGCCGGCTTGCCTGGCTCCACTACGGCTCTGGCGGCGACGTCGGCATCGGCAATGTAAATGCCCTTGCTGGCAAAAAAATCAGTCACCGCCGTCTTACCGCTACCAATACCACCGGTAACGCCCACTGTATAAGGTTTTTTTTGAGAGGAGTTTGCGCTCATTAATTCAACCCTGAAAAACTCAGATATAGGTCTACCAGTTGCTCGCCCCAAATCATAGCGACAAAACCAGCAACCGCCAGATAAGGGCCAAAAGGTATCGGGTTAGAGCGATCTTGTCGTTTAGTGATAATCAACAACAGAGCAGCAAGAGTACCCACCATGGACGAGAGTAGAATAATCAGAGGCAGTTTCATCCAGCCTAGCCACGCACCGAGGGCGGCCAGCAATTTGAAGTCACCGTAGCCCATGCCTTCTTTGCCGGTGAGTAGTTTGAAAACCCAGTACACACTCCAAAGGGAAAGGTAGCCAGCCACAGCCCCCCAAAGCGCTTGATCCAGAGTCACCACCAGATTAAAACTGTTAACAATCAATCCCCCCCACAGCAGCGGGAGCGTAATGCTATCGGGCAGTAGCTGTGTATCGAAATCGATCATGGTCAGCACCAACAGCGACCAGCCAAACAGACAAAAGGCCAGTGTCTCCACAGTTAAGCCGCAGTTAAGGCCGATCGCCAGTGTCATTAAGGCGCTGACTATTTCGATGGCGGGATAGCGCAGAGAAATACTGCTCATGCAACCGGCACACTTGCCTTTGAGAAACAGGTAGCTGATGACCGGGATATTCTCCCAGGCACGAATTTTATGTTGGCAGGAAGGGCAGGTGGATGCCGGTACCATTAGGTTGTAGGCTGGTTGCGGTTCTGGCTCGACTTCCGGGTCCAAAATGGCTCGGCTTTCCTGTTGCCATTGCCGTTCCATCATGACGGGTAAGCGGTGAATGACCACATTCAAAAAGCTGCCGACGATCAGTCCAATAAGGACTAGCATAAACGCCAGATAGGGCGTTGAGTTCTCTAGAGTTTGAATAATAGACGACATGTTAACAGTTCCATAAGAGGTGTGGTTTTTAAAGCAACAGCTCCCTGACCAAAACCTGAGTTTTTAATAGTTGTGAATGCTTAACCGTCAAAGCCAAAGCCGTTGAGCTGTAAAAACTCTTGCCGCAGACCGTGGTAGTCCAGTATTTTTTTAAAATTCTCCGCCGTGAGGCTTCTTAGCAGCTGATTAACCCGGGTTTGAACATCCTCACGAAGTTCCCAGTCATCTATACGGATCATACGCTCACTGTCTGATTGCGGGCAATCGTTGTTTGTTGGGTAAAGCTGGCTGGAAAACAGCCGGTACATTTGTTCAATACAGCCTTCATGCAACCCCATCGCTTTCATCACCTTAAACAGCGCCATAATATAAGGCGACAGAGCAGGAATAAAGACGCTGGCCTTGGTCACCAAAGCCTTGCAAACCACTACCCAGGCATCACCACCCAAAGGTTTTAGCCACTGCTGCATGCGCTCTGCCTGTTGTTGTAAATCCTTTTTAGCCAAGCCAAGCCCGGAAGAAGCACCAAGAATTAAAACACGTTTTGGGCCTTCCCTGTGCATCGTTTCTTTTTTGACCTGCTCTTTAACGTAGTTGATCTGTCGTTTAACAGCTTCTCCACAACCCTGTGGATAACAATTAAGTGCCACAGTATTCTTTATTTTCGGCGTTATGATCATTAAAAAACTACAACATGACTGCTTAATGAAACGGAGTGTGAGAGTAGCGAGAATCGCCATGTTATTCCACGTGAATCCGGCGCGGGAAATACTTAATCACAGATTCTGTGGATAACATTGTGAGTCTTGTGAGGAAAACCACCGCTGAGGCAACGGCGGTGTTTCACTTTTATGATGGTTATTTTTTGTACAGTTGTTGGTGGGGTGGATGAGCAATCAAGCCCGAGTGGGATGAATCAGCCAAGCATTGTCAGGGCTCAGTAATGGTTATTCTTTTTTAATGTAATTAGTGGATTAGTATATTCCAATATTGAAAAAGAACAGCATTCAAGACAATATGCGGATCTCACTTTCAGGCTCCAAAGGTATCTTGATTAATGGCAAAACTTCGCTGTCCAATTTATTTACCTATTACAATGATCATTTGCGTAGTGCTTGCAGGGTGCACCACTAAGCTATCGCGCCAAACCAACTCCAAGCCCGCTATCACCTATACCATTGAACAAAAAGCCGACCAACCGCAGCAGTTACTGTTTACAGCCGATACTTCCCAAATAGGGGCTTTTCGTGTAGAAGCGCCGCGTCAGGTGTTTGGTGCCCAGTCAAGCCCGCCACCGGTGTTGTTTTGTCATACCAGCGGTGCCAAAGTTGCCTACAACACCGACACCGTTTGCGATCGCATCACCTGGACCATTAATCTGGAGCCAGAGCCAGAAAGTGGTGTGCCCATTCCCGAACAAAAAAGCTATTACAGCCCTGCGGGCTGGACGCTGTTATCGGAATACAACACGCTGCCCAGAATCAAAATAGGTCAGCAATACCAGACGATTCACGTCTGCACACCAGAACAGCAAGGGCAGTGCTCTCGGCTGGCAGCAACTGATGAGGCACCCACTTTTTTGATATGGGGCGCGCATAAAAAGAAGATCGCCATGGGCAATACAACCATGACTCTGATCTCAGACAACCCTCAACTCTTCAACCTTGGACTGCACGACGTTTTGTTCCAAAGCATCAGCAAAATGACAGAGACTTTTGCCATTACCGGATCTGAAAAAACGGACAAACAAAACTGGAGTATTGTCTGGCTAAAAAAAGACAGAGCTTCGGGCAGTATTGGGGGGGCAGCAGGCAAACAGGTTTTTCTGGCTAACTATCCGGTTAATAAGCCCGCCAACAAACCCGCTGAAAGCGACATCCTCTCAACCAATGCTCAATCACATCTGCACCGAATTTCAGTGCATGAGTCAATTCACCTTTTATCGCCTTATCAGTTGCCGCTGTGGATAAACGAAAGTCTGGCGGAATACTACGCCTGGAAAATGACAGAAATGGCAGGGATGCTCACAACAAGCCCTGAAGACCAGTGGCAAGCTATGAAGGTCAGCTACCCTCATGCCGGTACCGGGTTGTACGCTGCTGAGCGAAAAGTGACTGATGATGGCAACATGTCTTTCTACCCACTTTTTTATGTTAAGGGCGCCGCGTTTTGGCAGCAGCTTGATCAGCAGTTGAATAATCTGGATTCCTCCTTGGATGATTTTATTGTTGAATTAAACCACTCAGAAACTGAGTTGCCCGCTCCGTTTGTGGACCAAATGATGCTTTTGATTGGTGAAGCTGCGTGGCGAAAGCTGCAAGCGCAGTACTTGTAATTGTTATAACCCCAGGCTGGGCATTAAATCGGGAAGCTCAGCCACCTCTTCTCACCATGAACGAGCCGTTCGCTCTCAGTGCTCTGGTTGGTGGGTAACCCAAGTGACACTCCCCGCCTTATCAGAGCAGACTTCTGACTTCACAGGCAGCAACCGACAATACGCCGGCTTTACGCCAGCCTCTATCAGCAGTAGCCGGGTGCCCCTCGGCCATTAAATCGGGTCTTTTGTTGGGTATCTATACGGTTCCCGCTGATGCGCTTCAATAGCGTCTTTCAGGGGCTTCTAGCCCAACGGGCATAAAGGCGAGGGTTGACGACGATTTTGCTAATACCCATTCGAGGTTGTCACTATTTCGTCCGGTTCTGCAAAGTGTGTGATGGGTGCTTTTTTAATCAACGTTTTTAGCCTGGAGAACAGTTGCCAAAATATTGGTAATTTCCCAGAAAAAATAGAACAATAGCCTCAAAAAATGGTCATTAGAATAATAAACGGGTGACGTGTATGGATGAAAGCTGGTTCTATTTTATACAGCAGCTGCTCAATGGACTGACCGTCGGCAGTACTTATGCCTTAATTGCCATTGGCTACTCATTAGTATACGGCATCATTGGCATGATTAATTTTGCCCACGGCGAGATATACATGATTGGCAGTTATGTGTCCTTTGTCGTCCTGGCCGGTCTTGCCTTAATGGGTATCGACAGCATTGCCCTGATGCTGCTTGGTGCGTTTATCATCAGTATTATCATAACCAGTACTTATGGCTTTGCTATTGAGCGGGTTGCTTATCGTCCGCTA
Organism: Endozoicomonas sp.; assembly: GCA_965198415.1. GTDB lineage: Bacteria > Pseudomonadota > Gammaproteobacteria > Pseudomonadales > Endozoicomonadaceae > Endozoicomonas. The sequence continues at coordinate 893,946 of CBDAPN010000032.1, read as the reverse complement.
CGCAATAGCAACCGTTTGATTGCGCTGATCTCCGCCATTGGGATGTCGATTTTCTTGCAAAACTATGTGCGGATTGCCCAAGGCTCAAGGGATATCGCCATGCCCGGGATAATCACCGGCGGCTGGACCTTTGGGCCGGCGGATGACTTTAATGTTACTTTGTCGTACATGCAGGTGGTGATTTTCGTCATTACCATTATCACTATGGCGCTTTTGACGCTGTTCATTTCCCGCTCCCGCATGGGGCGCGCCTGCCGAGCCTGCGCCGAAGACTTAGGGATGACTCGTTTGCTGGGTATCAACACTAATCAGGTGATCTCCCTGACATTTGTGATTGGTGCTGCTTTGGCGGCGGTGGCCGGGGTTTTGCTGGGGCTTTATTACGGTGTTATCAATCCTTACATCGGTTTTCTGGCGGGCTTAAAAGCATTTACTGCTGCGGTCCTTGGCGGTATTGGCAGTATTCCAGGAGCGGTATTGGGTGGCTTGATTTTAGGTGTTACTGAAGCCTTTACAGCGGGCTACTTCAGTACGGAATACAAAGACGTTGTCGCCTTTAGCTTGTTGGTGTTGATTTTACTGTTCCGCCCGTCTGGAATTCTGGGCAAGCCGGAGGTGGAAAAAGTATGAATAATAATACATTAAACCACCTGCGTTGGTTTGCCGCTTTTATGGCCTCTGGCACGCTGTTGTTACTGGCGGTTTTAATGCTCGGTGTGGAGCTGACGACAGAAAATACAAAATTGGTCGTGCAGTTTGCCGCCAGCGAGCGTTGGCAGCTGATTTTGGCCGGGGCTGTACTGGTATTTCTGGTGCAGTTGTTTCGCAATCCTCTGGTTGTTTTCTGGCGCTCGCACAACTTCAAGCCATTGCAGCCATCAGGTGCATTTAAAAGCGTTATCCGTGAAAACCAACCGTTACAACGGCTGCTGGTAATTATTGCCGTGGCCGGGTTAATGGTCTGGCCTTTTTTTGTTTCCCGTAGTGCTGTGGATTTGGCAACTCTGGCTCTGATCTACGTGATGCTCGGTCTGGGGCTGAATGTGGTGGTGGGTCTGGCCGGGCTTTTGGATCTGGGTTATGTGGGGTTTTATGCCGTAGGTGCTTACAGCTATGCGCTGTTGAGTCAGTATTTTGGTCTGGACTTCTGGAGCTGCCTGTTGATTGGCGGGATTATGGCGGCGTTTTTCGGGTTTATTCTGGGTTTTCCGGTATTAAGGCTGCGGGGAGATTATCTGGCCATTGTTACTCTGGGGTTTGGTGAGATTATTCGCATTTTGCTCAACAACTGGACTTCCATCACCGGTGGGCCTAACGGTATTAGCCAGATTCCTAAGCCCACTCTGTTCGGGTTGGAATTTACCCGACGGGCGAAAGAAGAAGGCAACATACCATTCCATGAGTTTTTTGGTATTGATTACAGCAGCGGTTATAAGGTGATTTTTTTGTATCTGCTGGCGCTGCTGCTGGTGCTGGCGACACTGTACGTCATCAATCGTTTACTAAGGATGCCTATTGGTCGTGCTTGGGAGGCGTTACGTGAAGACGATATCGCCTGTCGCTCCTTAGGTCTGAATCCAACAGCAATTAAACTGTCGGCGTTTACTATTGGTGCTGCTTTTGCTGGCTTTGCGGGCACGTTTTTTGCCGCCCGTCAGGGTTTTATTAGTCCTGAGTCGTTTACCTTTATTGAGTCGGCTATCATCCTGGCCATTGTGGTTTTGGGAGGGATGGGCTCGCAAATGGGGGTGATTTTAGCGGCGATTATCATGACGGTGTTGCCTGAATTTGCCCGGGAGTTTCAGGAGTACCGCATGCTGATGTTTGGTCTGATGATGGTGCTGATGATGATGTGGCGTCCGGAAGGTTTAATGCCCATGCGGCGTCCTAATCTGGCAATACGCTCTAAAAAGAAGGACGAATCCATTCAGCCAGTGGCTGAAAGTGCCTGATGGGAGGAGTGACAGGATGAATCAGTGTTTGCTCGAAGCGTCGGACCTGAGTATGCGTTTTGGCGGTTTGCTGGCGGTGGACCGGATGGCTTTGAAAGTGCATGAAGGGGAAATCGTCTCAATGATTGGCCCCAATGGCGCGGGAAAAACGACAGTGTTTAACTGCCTGACCGGCTTCTATCGACCAACCGGGGGGCAGATTTTGTTTAAGAGCCGGGCGGTGGAAAAAATGCCTGGTTTCAAGATTGCGCGACTTGGGGTGGTCAGAACTTTTCAGAACGTTCGTTTGTTTAAAGGGATGACCGTGTTGGAAAACCTGCTGGTGGCGCAACATCGACATTTGAATACCAACCTGTTGGCAGGGTTGTTCAAGACGCCCTCCTTTCGCAAGAGTGAAGCGCAAGCGATGGAAAAAGCGGCGTACTGGCTGGAGACGGTTGGTCTGACTCCATTTGCCAATCGTGAGGCCGGGAATCTGTCTTACGGTCAGCAGCGGCGGTTGGAAATTGCCCGCTGCATGGTCACCAAGCCACAACTGTTGATGCTCGATGAACCAGCCGCTGGTCTGAATCCAAATGAAACCCGTCAGTTGGATGAGTTGATTTCAATGCTGAGAAACCATCACCGGGTCTCGGTGCTGTTGATTGAGCACGATATGAAGCTGGTGATGGATATTTCTGACCGGGTTTATGTGATCAATCAGGGCAGGCCTCTGGCGAGTGGTACGCCGGAGCAGGTGCGTAACCACCCTGAGGTAATCAAGGCTTATTTGGGTGAGTAGTATGACGAAGAAAAAACCGTTGTTGTCTCTGGATAACGTCTCTACGCACTATGGGCAGATTCAGGCACTGGATTCGGTCAGTGTGGAGATTCAGGCTGGCGAAATCGTGACTCTGATTGGCGCTAATGGCGCCGGTAAAACCTCGCTGCTGATGACTTTGTGTGGTGACCCGCAAGCGAGCAGTGGAGAGATTGTTTATGCTGGCAAGAACATCACCTATGAGGACACCGCCACCATCATGCGCTCTGGCATCGCTCTGGTGCCAGAAGGTCGGCGAGTTTTCGCCCGGCTCACCGTGGAAGAGAACCTGAGCATGGGTGGTTTTTTTACGCAGCCTGATGATTATGAACAACTGTATGACCATGTGCTGACCTTGTTTCCCCGTCTGCAGGAGCGTTTGCACCAGCGAGCCGGTACTATGTCCGGCGGTGAGCAGCAGATGTTGGCCATCGCCCGGGCATTGATGAGCAAACCCCGCCTGCTGTTGCTGGATGAGCCGTCACTGGGGCTTGCCCCCATTGTGATTCAGCAGATTTTTGACATTATTGCCAGGCTGAGAGATGAAGGGATGACGATCTTTTTGGTCGAGCAAAATGCCAATCAGGCATTGAAACTCGCAGATCGGGGCTATGTGCTTGAAAATGGTAAAATTGTTCTGCACGACCGGGGGCAGGCGTTACTGGCCAATGAGTCGGTGCGCGAGGCTTATCTTGGTGGCTAGTGTGCTTGGTGTTGTTAGAGTGCAAAACGATCGTTTCATTATTGGCTATAATGTGAGTGTCGTAAAAGAAGTACAGGGAGAGCAGTATGAAACCTGAATACGATAAGCTGACCAAATCCGAGGTGATGATGCTTGCAGGTTCACTGAGTGTTTTGGCCGGCACGTTGGTAACGCTGGGGGCTATGATTCAGTAGTTTTCAGTGGCCAAAAACCCGCAGCGGAGCTTTTGCTTTTCTGCGGGTTTTTTACGTTTTGAGCCATCATTTGCCAGTCTTTTCTTAGCGCAAGTTTTCAATTGAGTTGCTGTCATACCAGTTTTGCCAATTCCGCGGGAATTCAGAATTAATGCGCTGTGTTATTGAGAGCCGTTTATGCAGTGAATTAAAGCAAAACAAGCGCTAAATCTTTTCTGCGATTTAACGATGATTTAATGATACCCCCCATATCGCAGAGGCTGCATCATGAGTTCAGAATCACCCCGTAAAAAAGGCCAGAGAGTAAAGGGTGGTTTGGCCGTCACACTTTTCATCTGGTTTATTATTTTATCAATCGGGCCGGTAACTTTTGTCGGATTCAATGAATATAAAGCTGGCAAAGAGAATATTATTAAAAATCGCTATGAGCAGTTGGCATCTATTAATTTTCAGTTGACGCAACGTATTAATGATTACTTTGAAACGGTGTTAACCAATTTGTTTATTATGGCGGCGCCTTCTGAGTCTTTTATTGCTGAGGTAACCAGTAGTCCGGCTTTTAAAGAGAAAAGTCTTGCTGAAGCTGTGCAATCTGAAGCTTATGAACGGATACAGAGCCGTTATGCGGTTGAATATGAAAGCTTTCTGCGCTTTTACGACTACTCCGATATTTTGGTGGGGGATGCACAAGGGAATATTATTTACACCGTTAATGGTTACGAGGATTTCGGTAAGAACCTTTTTTCTAGCGATTTATCAAATACGCAGTTGGCGCAGGCGGTGAGAAGCAGCCTTAATAGTCTCGAACCAAAGTACGCAGATCTTGATGATTATGCACCGGTAGCAGATAAAGTGGTTTTTCTCGTTTTACCATTGGTAGATGACGCACAAATAAATGTCGGTTTTATCGCCATTCAAATTAATCCTAATAATATTCAGTCGCTGTTTGAATACGGTGAGTCCACGATTAATGGTCTTTCATCGTTTCTTGTGGGTGTTGACCGTAAAATTCGCTTTGGCAGTCGTGTCGAAAAGGTAAATAACTACACCTATCCAGAGGATAACCCTCTAATGCAACTGTGGTTGAGCAATCTGGATGAGAATGGTGATTTCAACGAGGAGGATCAGCAGCACGCCCACTCAGCCTCGTCGGATGATCACGAATCTGAGTGGGATTTAGAAGGGGTTTTGGAAAGTGATCTGGAAGGGGAGGTGGATGAGCACGCTTCTGCTGACGAACAACTGAAACAAGCGGCCGATGCCAGCGTCAATCACGTTCGTAATTATGTTCACGATGAGAAAGTTCTGGGTATTTTCCTGCCCCTGAAGATTGCCGGAACGCCAATGATTATTTTGTCGGAAGTGACCAGTCGTCATGCGTTTGCTTCGGTCTTTGAGTTTCGTGAGCGGCTGCTGATTCTGAGCGCTATTACGCTGATTCTGGTCATTTTTATTGCCTTTTTAGTGACCCGGCAACTGGTGAAACCGATTCGGCTGATCAATAACTGGGTGAACCGGGTCGCTTCTGGCGATTATGTCGAAGGTACGGTGCTCAAGGGCAATAATGAGATCAGTGAGCTGAGCCAGAGTTTTGCTCAGATGACGGAAAAGCTGCGTACTGTCAGTAATGAAAATGCCCGTAAAAGCTGGCTTCAGGATGGACAAGCCGGGCTACACGACAGTGTTCGGGGCGAGCAGAAGATGGTCGAGCTGTGTCGGAATATTGTTAGTTACATCGCCCGTTATCTGGATATGCACAGCGGGGCAATGTTCGTTAAAAACGATAAGAATCAGCTTGAATTAATGGGCGCCTACGCTTGGTCAAACAATGAGCGCCCCACGTGCTATGAAATGGGTGAAGGCTTGGTTGGACAGGTTGCTCTGGAGGAAAAAGTGCTGGAGATCACCGATGTGCCCAAGGGTTATCTTGCCGTTGGGTCTGGCATGGGTTCTGCCAGCCCGAGCCACCTGATTATTTTTCCGGTGATCTATGAAAATGAACTGAAAGGGGTGCTGGAGTTTGCACGGCTTGGCCCTCTGAGCAGTGAGCGCGGCTCTTTTTTGCAGCACTCGGTGAAAAGTATTGCTATTGCGATTAAGTCAGCGCAGTACCGCACCCGTGTCAGCCAGCTGTTGGAAACCACTACTCACCAATCGGAAGCGTTGAAAGAGCAACAGGAAGAGCTGCGTTCGGTGAATGACGAGCTGGAAAAAAGAGCGGGCATACTGGAGGAGTCCGAAGAAGAGCTCAAGGCGCAAAGTGAAGAGCTGCAAAAATCCAATGTGGAGCTTGAAGAACTCAGTGAACAGCTGATGCGCCAAAAAGAGGAGATTGAGCGCAAAAATAAAGATATTGAATTATCCAACACAAAAATCAGTGAAAAAGCCGAAGAGCTGGCGCGGGCCAGTAAGTATAAGTCTGAATTTCTGGCCAATATGTCCCATGAGCTTCGCACACCTTTGAACTCTCTGTTGCTGTTGTCACAGATGCTTGCTGCCAACGATGAAGGCAACCTGACGGATGATCAGGTGGAGTCTGCTCAGGTTATTTTCAACGGTGGTAAAGAGTTACTTGAGCTGATTAACGACATTCTGGACCTGTCGAAGGTAGAGGCTGGCAAGATGTCGGTGAATCTGGACGACACGTTATTGGATGATATTAAAATCGGCCTCGAAACCCTGTTTAAACCGGTGGCTCAAAGCAATGGCCTGGGGTTCTCGGTGCATATTGCCTCCGGTACCCATCAGTCGATCTTTACCGACAGCCAGCGACTGATGCAAATCATCAAAAACTTCCTCTCCAATGCGTTCAAGTTCACGGAGCAGGGCAGTGTTCAGGTGCGTATGTTTAATGAAGATCGCCCCGGCAAGTTTGCCCAGAACAGCTGGGTCGCGTTTGCTGTAAAAGACAGCGGCATTGGCATTCCTAAAGAAAAGCAAGCCTCCATTTTTGAATCTTTTCAGCAGGCCGATGGCTCCACCAGTCGCAAATACGGCGGTACCGGGCTCGGGCTGGCGATTTCAAGAGAGATGACTGAGCTTCTGGGCGGCTTTATCGAGATTGCCAGCGAAGAAGGTAAAGGAACTACGTTTACCCTGTTTTTACCCGTTAATCCGGTGTGCTCTTTGGGTTCAGAGAAAGTCTTTGCAGATAATTACGTTGCCGATGTTTTTGCTCAGGCCAAAGGCGATGATGACTCCGATGCGGTGGTAGCACCTGTAGAAAAAACCGAAGCACCTGAGATGATCGTGGAGCCTCAAGCCAGCGAGGAACCTGAAACGATTGATGCGGATTATCAGCTGTTGATTATTGAAGACGACAAGCGTTTTGTGAATGTGTTTTCCCAAGTCGCTAACAAGCACAATTTTGCCTGTTTAAAAGCGTCAACCGGCAAACAGGGGCTGAGTTTGGCGCAGAAGTATCAACCGTCGGCCATTGTTCTGGATCTGGGGCTGCCGGATATGGACGGACAAGAGGTACTGACGCGCTTAAAAGAACACCAAAGCACCCGAAACATTCCAGTGCATATTGTCTCTGCACGCGATCCGAACAGGATATCAAGCCTTGGTTCTGTGGGTTATCTGACCAAACCGCTGAGCATGAGCGACATTGACAACCTTTTCCTCAAGCTTGAGTCCTCCATTGCCGCAGACATTCATGATGTATTAATTTTTGATCCCAACCAGTCGGAACGCGAAGAGGTCGGTAAGGTGTTGGAAGCTAAAGGCTTGCATGTGGGCTATGCCGCCTCTGCCGATGAGGCCGCAACATCGCTGGAGGACTTCCCATGGCAGTGTTTAATTCTGGATCTTGAGCTCGGCGATACCAGCGCTGTGGACTTTCTTGATGAAATGAACAGCAAGCTCGGTGAGAAGATGCCATCGGTCATTGTACACGCCAGTGGCTTGCCTGAGCAGAGTGAGCATGCCCGCCTGCAGGAGTTTACCCAGGCCATGGTGATGAAAGGGGATCGGGCGATGGAGCGCATCACCGATGAAATGAGTCTGTTTCTGCACAACGTCAATAAAAACCAACCTCAGGATCAAGCGGATGATGAGGTGTTGTCCGGTGCAGAGAAAAGCCTTGAAGGACATAAAATTCTGTTGGTTGACGACGATGTACGCAACACTTTTGCCCTCTCCAAAGCGCTTCAGGGGTTGGGCATGGAGGTTGTGCTGGCAGATAACGGCCAAAACGCTCTGCATAAACTCGAAGAAGAAGACGGGCTGGAGCTGGTGCTGATGGACATCATGATGCCAGTGATGGATGGCTACGAAGCCACCGCCAAAATACGGCAGATGGAAGGTGTTAAAGACCTGCCCATCATTGCCCTCACCGCCAAGGCCATGGCTGGCGACAAAGCCAAATGCCTCGCAGCGGGCGCCAATGATTATATGACCAAACCTTTGGATATGGCCAAGCTGACGGAGATGCTTAAAGTGTGGTTACTGCAATGAGTATGTTGAATGTTGCTGAACTAGAACAGCTGGAATTGAAGCTACTGCTTGAAGCAGTACAGGAACACTATGGCCATGATTTTCATGACTACGCCAAAGCCTCTATGCTGCGGCGGGTAAAAAAGCATGCGGACGAAACGGGAGTGGGGAATATCAGCGAGTTGATTCCGCTTTTTCTCCATGACAGTAAAGCGTTTAACCGTTTCGTCAAAAGCCTTTCTGTAGTGGTCACGGAAATGTTCCGTGACCCGGATGTGTTCAAGCTGTTAAGAAAGGAGGTGGTGCCGGTATTGCGGACGTACCCATTCATTAAAATCTGGCATGCGGGCTGTGCTTCGGGGCAGGAAGTGTACTCTCTGGCGATCATGCTTGAGGAGGAGGGACTGCTGGAGCGCTGCCAGATTTATGCCACGGACTTTAATGACGACGCTTTGAATACGGCGAAAAAAGGCATTTATCAGGTTGATAATATCGCCGCCTATGAAAAAAATTATCGTCTCGCCGGAGGTCGTCGCAAGCTGAGTGATTACTGGGTCAGTCTCTATGACTCGATTAAAATGAACAGCCATTTGGCGGAGAAAGTCACGTTTGCCAATCACAACTTGGTCACCGATGGCGTGTTTGGGGAGATGAATCTGGTGATGTGTCGCAATGTGCTGATCTATTTTAACCGGCCACTGCAAGACCGGGTATTAAACCTGTTGGATGAAAGTTTGTGTCCAAAAGGCTATTTATGCATTGGTCGCCGGGAGAACCTGAGTTTTAGCCCAATCAGGAACAACCTTGAAGATATCAGTAACAAACTGCGAATCTACAGGAAGTTTGGTGCATGAAGAGACCACCCTGCCAGGCCGTTGTGTTGGGAGCATCCGCCGGAGGAATACGGACGCTAGGCTCTCTTTTTAGTCAGTTGGCTAAAGATTTTCCTTTGCCTTTACTGGTCACCAAGCATGTTGGGGCAAACGATGATGACAATATGTTAAAAGTGCTTTCCCGCCAAAGTAAGTTGCCGGTAAAACTCGCCAAAGATAAATGCCGTATACTTCATGGCACTATTTATCTGGCACCGCCGGGTTATCATATGCTGGTGGAAGAAAGTGGCCTGATCACGCTTAACCTTGAGGCGCCGGTGGCTTTCTCCCGCCCCTCCATTGACGTTTTATTTCAATCGGCGGCCAGAGTTTACGGCTCGACGCTGGTGGCGGTGGTTTTAACTGGTGCGAATGGCGATGGTGCCGATGGTATACGGACGGTAAAAGCTTTTGGCGGCACGACAATTGTACAGAGCCCAGCTAATGCACAAATGCACACAATGCCAAGAGCCTCATTGGATACAGGCTGCATTGATTACAGTAAAACACTAGAAGAAATAACGGCGTATCTGGATGAGCTGGGCGGATAAGCCAAGAATATTTAAAGCTGTGACAAGGATAGTCGGATATGAACACGGATCAAAAAGCCAAAGTGCTGGTGGTGGATGACCGGCCAGAAAACTTGCTGGCCATGGACAAACTGTTAAAGCCTTTGGGAGCCGAAGTGCATAAAGTGGACTCCGGCGAAAAAGCGCTCTCTTTAGTGCTCTCACACCGCTTTGCGCTGATTCTACTGGATGTGCAAATGCCCGGTATGGACGGCTTTGAAACTGCAAGCTTCCTGCACAGTAATAAGCAAACCGCCAGCATTCCGATCATTTTTGTCACCGCCATCAATAAAGACCAAAGCTACGTTGCCAAAGGCTATGAGTCTGGCGCCGTTGATTACCTGCCCAAGCCGATTGTGCCGGAAATTTTGTTGGGCAAGGTAAAAGTATTTTTGCAGCTAGAAGCCCAGCGCCTTGAGTTGGAGCAGGTTTCCAGAGAAATGCGCCTGATCAGCCAGAAAAACAAACTCTTGCTCGATTGTGCTGGTGAGGGCATCGTCGGTGTCGATCAGGAGGGTAAGATTACCTTCATTAATCCAGCAGCCTGTGAGCTGCTTGGCGGCGATGAAAAAGCCTTTTTAGAAACTCATATCAGCCATATTTTGTTTGCAGAACCGCCAGAAGGTTCACAATGGCAGGCGTCGGAGGTTTATCAGGAATGCCTGTTAAAGGGTGGGCGCCTGAACCAGTCCACCAACCTGAATAAGCTCAGTCAGGAGAGCTTTGCCGCTGAGTTTAGCATTGCCGCCATTGTGAACCGGCGCAAGGTAGTACAGGGAGCCGTGCTGGTGTTTCAGGACATTACCGAGCGCAAACTAATGGAAGATCAGCTGCTAAAAATGGCTAAGTACGATAGCCTGACCGGACTGGCCAATCGCACGTTATTCCTGGAATTTCTGAAATCTTCGCTGGATCGTAGTGACCGCAACAAGCAGCAAACGGCGGTGATGTTCCTTGACCTTGACCACTTCAAAGAGATCAACGACCGGTTAGGCCATGATGCGGGAGATCAACTGCTGATGAGTGTGGCCCGTCGTCTTGAGGGTTGTGTTCGCAAAGTGGATATTGTTGCCAGACTCGGTGGTGATGAGTTTGCCGTGGTGTTGGATGAGGTGAATAACCACAATGACGCCCAAATCGTTGCCGGGAAAATTTTGGCAGCTCTGGCGCAGCCTCACCAGTTGGCGGATGTGTCAAGAAAAGTGGGTACCAGTATTGGGATTGCCTTTTACCCTGAAAATGCCCCAGATGCAGATCAGTTACTCAAAGCGGCGGATGAAGCCATGTACGTCGCTAAAAAAGAGGGGCGCAATGATTTTCGGTTTTACTCTGACATTACGCGCTAGTTTTGTGAAAACCATTGCCCCACTTTGTGACAAAAAAACGATTTAACCGGTTAAACTTCAAACGGCTTGTTGAGCTGTTTATCAACAAAGACCTTTTTCAACCGGGCAAAACGCGGCAAACCGTTCAGGTAGGCTGGATACTCCTCCCCTTCAATTAATGGCTCCAGATAGCCCCGGCAAGTGGGCGTTATATTGAAGCCATCTTCACTGATAAAATCCGTGGGCATTTTTCGCTCAAAGTTGGCTACTTGCTCCAAAGGCACCTCTTTGATTGCCCAGCGATAAGGCATGTCGGACTCCCGAATAATTGCGGGCATCACCGCATTATGGCCGGTAACCGCCAGCTCAACCGCTGCTTTGCCCACGGCGTAAGCCTGTTCCACATCGACCCGGGAGGCGATATGACGGGCGGAGCGCTGCAGGTAATCGGCTACGGCGTAGTGGTATTTGAAGCCGAGCTCCTGTTTGATCATGTTGCAAAGGGCAGGAGCCACACCGCCAAGTTGCTGGTGGCCAAAGGAGTCAATGACTGTGGTTGATGCAGAGATAAAGCTGCCGTCTTCGTATTTGGCACCTTCTGAGGCGACGATGACACAATACCCTTCGTTATTTACGGTTTCTTTAACTTTTTGCAGGAATTTGGTTTTATTCAGCGGCAGTTCGGGGAAGAGAATAATGTGCGGCGGATCGCCATCTTGCCGTGCAGCTAAGCCAGTGGCAGCAGCGAGCCAGCCGGCATGGCGTCCCATCACCTCCATAACGAATACTTTGGTGGAGGTGTCACACATGGAGGCGATATCATGACTGGCTTCTTTGGTGGATACCGCAAGGTATTTGGCAGCTGACCCAAATCCCGGGCAGTTATCCGTAACTTCGAGGTCATTATCAATGGTTTTGGGTATGCCGATGCAGGTGATTGGGTAACCCATTTTTTCACTGAGCTGAGACACCTTCCAGGCGGTATCCATGGAGTCATTACCGCCATTGTAGAAAAAATAGCCAATATTATGCGCCTGAAAGACTTCAATCAGCCGCCGATATTCGGCCTCGCTCTCTTCAAAAGACTTCAGCTTATAACGGCAGGAGCCAAAAGCCCCCCCCGGTGTTCTTAGTAACGCGCCAATGGTTTCATGGGATTCATAAGAGGTGTCAATCATCTCTTCACGCAGGGCGCCGAGAATTCCATTGTGGCCCGCATAAACTTTGGCGATTTTATCCGGATAACGCCTTGCCGTTTCAATAACGGCACAAGCGCTGGCATTGATAACTGCGGTGACACCGCCAGACTGTGCATAAAATGCGTGCTTCTTAGACATCGGTTAATTTCCGAGTGTTACCTTGTGTTGTTTTATGATAATGGCCGATTGCGATGATACCCGATTCAAAGCGTAATGGCAGTGCTTTAACACACAGTTTTGAAAAGTGTTTCAAGCAGATTTCACCGACCCTGAAATATCATGGGCTTTTGCGCCCAATAGGGAAAAAGTGTAAGAATCTCACGCCTGCTCCCCGGGCAAAATAAGCAAATCGGATGCCTCATTAACGGCATCTTTTGCCAGTGCTTATTGGAATAAAGAAGTTGAACGGCTATAACAGCAACACAGTTAACTGAGAGTGAAATAGGATGAACGTACATATACTGGGAATTTGTGGAACTTTCATGGGCAGCTTGGCCCTGTTGGCCCGGGAGTTGGGGTTTCATGTTTCCGGCTGTGATGAAAACGTTTATCCGCCAATGAGCACACAGCTTGAAGCCGCAGGCATCTCTTTATGCCGTGGTTATGATGTGGCAGCACTGCAACCCGCTCCCGATTTATTCGTTATTGGCAATGCCATGTCCCGTGGTAACCCAGCCGTTGAGTATATTCTTGAGCAAGGGTTGCCCTACGTTTCAGGCCCGGATTTCTTTTCCCGCTACATTGCCCCCGGGCGCTGGGTGCTGGCGGCATCGGGAACCCACGGCAAAACCACGACCAGCAGCATGCTGGCATGGATTCTGGAATATGCCGGTATGTCGCCGGGTTTTCTTATTGGCGGTATTCCCGCAGATTTTGGGGTCTCCGCAAGGCTTGGTGACACCGCGTTTTTTGTTATTGAAGCCGACGAGTACGATACGGCTTTTTTTGACAAGCGCTCCAAGTTTGTCCACTACCACCCTCGAACCTTGATAATTAACAACCTTGAGTTTGACCACGCGGATATTTTCCCTGATTTGGCGGCCATTCAGCGGCAATTTCATCATTTGGTGCGCACAGTGCCCGGCAATGGTCGTATTGTATTTCCCAAGCAGACGCCAGCAATCGACGAAGTGCTGGCCATGGGCTGTTGGTCAGAAACCGAAGGACTCGGTGGTAGCATTTGGCAAACTGAGTTGGTCAGTCCGGATGGCGGGTGCTTTCAGGTTTTCTACCGTGGCCGTAACTGTGGCACCGTCAACTGGCAGCAAACAGGTGATCATAACGTCGCCAACGCCCTGGCGGCGATTGCTGCGGCGCATCATGTTGGTGTTTTGCCGGAGGTTGCCTGTGCAGCACTTTGTGTTTTTCAGGGCGTAAAGCGGCGCATGGAGCTGGTGGCCGAGGTTGGCGGTGTGAAAATTTACGATGACTTTGCCCACCACCCAACCGCCATCGCCACCACCTTGGCCGGACAGCGTACCAAGCTCGGCCCGGATGCCAATATCCGGGTCATTATTGAGCCGGGCTCCAACACCATGAAAATGGGCGTGCATCAGCACCAGCTGGTTGCCGCCACCGAGCTGGCCTCAGAAGTCATCTGGTTTAACCCGCCGGGATTGCAGTGGCCGCTGGAGCAGATGCTGGTTAATGCTGCGGTGAAGTCATGTGCAATGGCCTCAACACAGGCCATTGTGGATTATTTGGTGGACACCGCAGCGCCCGGTGATCACGTACTGGTGATGAGCAATGGCGGTTTTGCAGGCATTCATGAGCGCATCGCCAAGGGCTTAAAACGCCAATGGCCAAAAATTTCACAAATAAAAACGGAAGGTTAAATATGAACGAAAAAAATCCCGCACGAGTAACCCTAGCCATGACCGGCGCATCGGGGGCTCAATACGGGTTAAGGCTGCTTGAGTGTTTGGTGGCGGCGGATAAACAGGTTTTTTTTCTGATATCCAAAGCGGCCAAAGTGGTACTGGCAACAGAAATGGGTATTCAACTGGGCGACACGGTGGAGTCAATGACTCAGTATCTGACCACTTGCTATCAGGCCAGCCCCGGTCAGATTCGGGTGTTTGATCAGGATGACTGGATGTCTCCGGTGGCCTCCGGCAGCGGAGCACCGGGAGCCATGGTTATTTGCCCTTGTAGTATTGGCACTCTATCGGCCATTGCCTGCGGCTTGACGACTAACCTGATCCAGCGGGCGGCCATGGTGGCACTAAAAGAACGACGGCAGTTGATTATTGTGCCAAGAGAGACACCGTACTCGGAAGTGATATTAGAAAATATGCTGAAATTAACCCGCATGGGCAGCGTTATTATTCCGGCCTCACCGGGCTTTTACAACAAACCGGAAACGGTGGCAGACTTAATCGACTTTATGGTGGCGCGAGTTTTGGATCAGCTGGGAATTGCCCAGCAGCTGACACCGCGTTGGGGTGATGACCGTAATGCAATTTTTGCCCCTGAGTAATCAGAGGCAAGCCGTGCTGTCTGAAAGATTAAAATTAATGCTGGGTGGTGGACGGTGCGGCAGTTTGTGCTGGCTGGGCAAGAATCAACTGACTCAACTCGGGTTGTTCCCAGCTTTCAGGGTAATGCTTGGACATAGCTTCTATCATCACGGTGTATTCGTTGGCCGGTTTTTGTAGAAGGTAAGTCAAAAAAGTATAAATACGATCAGAAAGTTCCTTATTTATTTTCTGGGCTTGCTGGTCGTTAATCAGTCCATTTTTCTGACACTCCTCAAGGGTTGATTGGCGTGTGCAGTTGGCAGAGATAATCAGTGCCAATTTTTTGATGCTTTGCTCTTCCATGTTTAGGCTCCGTAAGGGTTTTATTGGTTACTCACTTATTTAAAACTAGTTGTTGTGGCAGGGGTTTCAAGTTAAATGAAATAATCTGATGACAACATAGTAAAATTTAGGTTAATAGGGCAGTCGACGCTTAAAAAAATGTGAGTAACCCGGCAATGCTAAGTAAATCGGTTAACTGGTTTAGTATTTTTTTGAGCTGTCAGAAATAAGTTCAGTGATATAAATTGGATGCGAATATTTAGCGTCAAAGGAACGACTTTTTTGAGAAGATACCAACCGTTATTTTTCAACAAAAACAACGTTGACATTATACGCTATTCTCAAGAAAGATTAATTTTTCTAAAACAGTGATCAAACAGAAATTAATGCGAGTTAAATCATGAAGCCCATTACCAATATTTTTTATCGCAGGTTGTCATCCTTTTGTACAACTGTGTTCGAAAAAGTCTCCACCGTTTTTGGTCGGGTCATTGCTGCCTGTAAAGGGGTAAAAAATATTTACATCTTCTCTAATAATAAATCTGCAGTGAGTGACAAAAAGTTTATAGCCCGAAATATTAAACCAGACAATGAAAAAAGCCAGTCAGCATCCGCAGTGAAAACTTCCCCGGTAGTGCAAGAAAAATACAACTTATCTCCAGAAAAAGTTCAAACTTGCTTTTGTGCTGAATTGAATGCAGTTCAAAAATTCAAAGAGGAACTGACAGACGAACGATCGCATAAAAATACTGCCAATTTTTTTGACTTCATGATGCATTCCAATCAGTTTCACAAACAGATTGATTTTATGGATGACTCACTAACCCTTTTTAGGGGAGCTGAAGAATTTTACAAAAAAATTGGCTCAATAAGTAATGCCGCTTCCAATCTTAAGGATCATCTTCAATCTAGCTTTGGAGGCAATGCCTTAAGTCTGTGCAATAATTTACAATCAATTATAGATATTTGTAAGGAAATTATTAATGCTAAGTTCGTCGACGGAGAAAAAATGGAGCAGCCCAGCCTCGGAACGCTCACAACAGGAATAAAAGATCAATCGACTGACGAGGTTAATCGATATCGTCGATTGCTGAGTTATTTGAAAAATGCCAAAGAAAGTTCGCAAAAGCAACAGGATGAATGGTATGAAGGGTTAGATCCTGATGCCCGGTATGCCGTGCGCTTTATTCAAGAATTCGTTATTTTATATGGAAATTATGCTGACCAGATCCCGATTAATAATATGAAAGTCAGTGCTATGTCTGTTAGCGATTTTGAGAGTTTCAGCTATTCTGCTTCATCTCTTAAGAGTTTTATTTATAAAGAAGGTATGGATTGTCTAGATCTTCCAGAAGCAACATGCAAGCAGCTCGAAGATTCATTAGGTCGTTTGATTCACTATGCGGAAACTCTCTCTATAAAGGCTTTTTTAAAGAAAGGCAAGCTAGATACTCAGGATTTCAGCGGTGACACCGAGAATTAAGAGAAAGTAGAAATAGCTGGTGGCTAAACTACTTTAACGCTTCCAAACCTGTCAAAAATTCAGAAATAGCCTGAAGCAAGACCTTTCCTCGCTGATGCTGTTCAAATTTGCCCCATTCGTGGGTAGTCTCAAAATTTTTCCGGCAGTATTTGATTTCCTATGATGCTTTGGGGCTAAAGTCACTGTACGGTGAGAAAAACCTGTGAGTCAAAAGGCTAGTTAATGAAAGCAACAATGAAAGTAATCACGCTTGTAACCCTTTTTCTGCTAATTGGTTGCTCCAGGCCCGGCACGCAAGAGGCAACCCCGCCACACCTTGAAGCGGCCAAAGCCCGCGCCATGCAACTTTGCGCGGGCTGCCACGGAGCGAAGGGTATTGGTACAGCGCCATTCAACCCCAACCTTGCCTGCCAGAAGAAAGACTATCTGGTCAGCCAGCTCGGTTATTATCGTGACGGCACAAGAACAACCCATAAGCCCATGAGCAATATCGCCAAACTTTTAACGGAAGAAGAAGTGCATGGCATTAGCGAGTGGTATTCCAGGTGCCCTTAATCCACAGCTTTACCGTCATCAGTCAGCCTTAGCCAGGCGTGGGAGAACCAATAATATTGCTTGCCGTCAGTAGCGGGCGCTGTGCAGTTGTAGCGTGTGCGCCCCACGGGAAGGTCACTGTTGGCACGAGTTTTAAAGCGTGTCTTTTTTTCATCCAGCCAGGTTACTTTAAGTTCGCCCTGACCTGAGGCGTAGCATTTGAGCTGTTTTTTCTGGTAGTCCCCTTCGGCCAGCGTCAGTTCCAGTTCGGGCTTTAGGTTGTTCTTGCTGATCAAAGAGGAGTCGGGTTTCTGTTGCGTTACCGGTAATGCCAGACTGTTCACTTTAATGCCAAAGTCGTTCACTCCATAGATGCCCGCCATAGGAAAGCGTGGCAGACGGGTAAAGTCTGAGTACTCACCGGCAGCTCCCGATTGCTGACCAAACCCAACGTAGCCCATGGCGGCTAGCTTGGCTCGCAGCTTGGGTGCTGTTTCACCAAAAGTCCAGGCAAACATCTTTGTGTTCTGGCCGGTTTTTTCTTTGATGTGTGCTTCCGTCGCTTGTAAATCCTGCTGGAAGCGAGCGACCCACTGCGCCTCACTTTCCTTTGGCAGTTTTTCAACACTGTGAACGTGTTTCATGGTGTGATTACCAATGGTAGCCCCGTGGCGGGTCATTTCCTGAATCTGTTTCCAGCTGAGAAATTTGCCAAATTTTTTATCAATGGGTCCCGGCGCCACAAAAATGGTGAATGGAAACCCGTGTTGACGAAGAATGGGAAAGGCCTCGGTATAAATGCTCACATAAGCGTCGTCAAAGGTGATGGCCACTGTTTTTTTGGGCAACTGCCGGTGATTTTTCAGGGCATCCACCAAGGTGGCAAGGGGGATCACATTAAACTTTTTGTCTGCAAGGTAGTTCATGTGGCGGCGAAAATTTTCCGGCGAGACACTGGTTATTTGAGGGGTGTTATTACTGACATGGTGATACTGCAAAATAACCGCAGATGCCCAGGCTGCATTGGTAAATACTGCAGATATAACCGTTGCAAACAGCAAAAAGCGTATTAAAGCAAGTTTTGTGCGGCACGAAACAGGTTTTGGCAGGATACTCACAGTACGTCCTTTAAAGTGGTTAGTTCCCACGGTTACGTGGGAATGGTGGCGGAATTAGTCCATATTCTGAGCCGTATCGCAATCACTTTTATGGTCGAACCATGAGGCTATGGTTAGCCTCCTGCCTGGCTTAGCGCATTGGCCTGACCAGCCCCTCTTGAATGGTTGAAGCGACGAGCTCACCGCTTTGGTTAAAAATCTGTCCACGAACTAACGCTCTGGAGCCGCAGGCAGAAGGGCTCTCTATGCTGTGCAAAAGCCACTCATCCATACGAACAGGGCGGTGAAACCACATGGCGTGGTCAAGGCTGGCAATTTGCACCAGCTTTTGAAAGTTGGCCGCACCGTGGGGGTAAAGGCTGGCGGCCAGCAGTTGAAAGTCAGAAGCGTAGGCCAGCAGATATTTGTGTAGGCCGGGGTTATCTGGCAATGCTCCGTTGGCTTTCATCCAGATTTTATGATTCGGCGCCCTGATTTTTTCCGCCATAGGATCAACCGGGTCGGCAAAGCGAATTTCGATGGGAGTATTGCTTACTAAACGTTTTTGCAGGGGCTTTGGAATGACATCACTGTGGCGCTGAACCAGCTCTTTTTCACTGATGGCGTCGTCTGGCGAAATGACTTTCGGCATAGAGTCTTGGTGTGTAAAACCCTGTTCATCAAGCTGAAAGGAGGCCGACAGATTGAAAATAGGACGGCCTTTTTGCACCGCAACCACCCGGCGGGTGGTGAAGCTTCTGCCGTCGCGAATGCAATCAACGGTATAGACAATCGGCTTGCTGCTGTCGCCTTCGCGTAGAAAGTAGCTATGAAAGGAGTGCACATGCCGTGCTGGCTCGACTGTTTGGCGTGCTGCTGAAAGTGCCTGTCCTAATACCTGACCACCGAACACTCTGCCCCAGCCAAGATCCTGACTTTGCCCCCGGAATATGTTGTTTTCTATAGGCTCAAGCTGTAACAGGTTAATCAGCTCATCCAATACATTACTCATTTTGAAACCCCCTGATGACAATTTGGCAAAAGTATACAGCAGTGGACGGCTAATCAGGGAGCGCTCTATCTCTTAGATAATAAACTTAAGGACGATTATCCTAAGTACACAACGCAAGTGTTATCTTTTAATGAGTGAAATGTTCAACAAAACACAGTGGTAAACAATGGATAATGCTTACGTCGAAGCCATTCATCTTTGGTTGCAGCACAATACCCTCTGGTTAGGCCCGGTCATTGCGTTGGTGGCCTGCCTTGAGTCCTTGGTGGTGGTGGGGATTATCCTGCCCGGCGTGGCCATGTTATTTACTCTGGCAGCCATTGCCGGAGCTGCTTCCATGTCGTTTTATCCGGTGCTTTTATGGGCATTTGCTGGCGCGGTTATTGGTGATGGGCTCAGCTTTTTGGTGGGCTATCACTACCATGAACGATTACGGCGCGTGTGGCCGTTTAGCCATCATCCAAAGTGGCTGGAGCAGGGCGAGAAGTTTTTTCAGCGTTACGGCATGTTAAGTGTGGTGATAGGGCGCTTTGTCGGACCTGTACGCCCAGTGATTCCCGCCGTAGCCGGAATGCTGGGAATGCCGGCAGGCTATTTTTTGATCGTCAATATTCTTTCGGCCATCGCCTGGGCGCCAGCGTACCTTCTGCCCGGTTACCTGACCGGTGCTGCGTTGCAGTGGTATGAAGGCCAGCTGTTGCCTGACCAACTACTGCATTTCGTGCTGGCATTGGCTGTGGCCGCCATTGCGCTTCCTCCTTTGTTCATTTTTATTCATCAGCGCTGCAAGCCAAAGTTAATAAGTTACCCGCTGTTGGCACTGGGGCTGCTTATGTTTTGTTTACTGGCTGATATTCTGGGCTGGCTAAATGGCGTTAATCAGAGCCTTTTGGGAGGGGTGATACCGCTACAGCTGCAAAGGGTGATGACATGGTTAGCCCTGCTTGGCAGTTGGCCAGCATTGGCAGGACTGTTTGTTGGCTGCTTAGTGTGGCTTTACCGTTGCGGGCGGATACACTGCGTGTTTGTGCTGTTATGGGGGGCTGCTTTGATGGTTGGTTCCCTTTGGTTTATCGCATGGCTTACTCCTCTAAACATTGCCCCTGCTATTGCCAGCACTGCATTTATACTGTTCTATTGCGCTTTCATGCTGGCTGAGCGGCGCTCCTTCGAGGTGCAATGGGGATGGGCGAGTCTGGCGCTGGCTTTGATTTTCAGCGAAGTTTTTGCTCAGCTGTTGTTAAAAGTAAATGGGATTGGCGAAGCATTAGTGGGAGTCAGTTTTGGGTTGTTCTTTGCTCTGACACTTGTTTGGCAGCAGCGGCGTTCATAAACCTCTTTCTTCCATTGAGTGCCTCACTTTTTGTATCCTGTGTTTGCAATGATGTCGGCCATTGTACAATCGTTTCACTAGGCTCAGATGGTTATCATCGGTCGACCTCGTCTACTCTTCTCACGTCTCCTAGAGGCCGCTAGTCTTCAATCTCCCCATCAAGTGTGAACTTATCCATCATTCTGTTGTCTAAAATGCCCAAATATTGAACAGTGTAATTTTTGCTGCTGAAAAGTCTGATGTTCAATCAAGCTTGACAGTAAACATGGTGAGAAGAAATGGACACAAATAACAGTATTGCTAATAACGCTTCATTGCCGAATACAACTCGCAGCGTTACTGAAGCGACCCGTTCGGCTTTAGGGAGAAAGGTTGGAATTCTTTCTCAAGTGAAAAAATTCTTTTGTGATATAGGGAAGAGTATTGCTGATTTTTTTAAGTCTGTCTTTGCACGTATTGTTTCTATATTGCCAACTGCTAAAAACAAAAAAGAGAATGAGGGAGTTGCCTCAGGCGAAGCAGAAGGTTCTAATAAAGAGCTTCCTGAAAAAAGTGACAGCGGTAAGTCAGCACCAAAAAAACAGGCGAACCTAAGTGTAACGGCTGATCCTGATTTGCCAGATCAGCCTAGCAGTAAAAGCCTTTCCAGCACAGTATCTCTAACGGGTGTGGCAGAATATTCTGAAGTATACAAAAGATATCTTAAACTTCTAGATGAGAATAAAACAGATAAAAAACTAAGTTCGTTTGGATTTGATTTGAAGAAACTATCTTCAAGTATCGGCTCTTATGAAGTGGATGATCCAGTTTTTCGGCTTTATATGTTTGAACACTTAGTAAATGGTGTAAGCGTTAATAAAATCTCTAAAATTCATAAAGAGATTTTAGAGGATGATCTTTTTAGCAAAGATTTTAGAAAATGGATGGGGTTCGGTATTAAATATACTGACATGAATTCCGTACATTGTGATTCTGAGAAACTTGAAGAGTACCCGAAAGAAATGCAAGTAAGTAATGTTGAATTCTTGCGTGGTATGTTTGACGAGTATATTAGATTTATGTTTCACATTAATAGCTATATAGAAACAGTACATAGAGAAGGTAGGGTAACTGAATATAAACCATTTAATAACAATGAGGCAGATAGCTGAATTTAAATATAGGTTAGATTCTTTGGAGAAATGGTGTACGAAAGAAATTAGTTTTTCTTAACTTTTAGCTGCCGTTGCCAGCTATAAATTGCCTTAAAAAGGAAAAGTTGGTTTTATCAGTTGTTCATAATAAATGAGAGTGTTGACGCTTGACCTCAAAGTTTATTTCAGGATCAGTTGATGAGTTGATTTTTAACAAGGGCTGTTCTCGGACGGCCTTTTATTATTCATGTCGCAGATGTTAGTATTCCTTTAGTTGGACTTACATGGAAATTTGAACTTTTATATCCTTAGGTTGTCTAATCCCCGAGCAAAGCAATAAAGTATGATATTGATCAGTTGTAAGGGTTTTTTCGTCAATAGCTAGTTAGTTGGTTTGTAAGGAGAATAAAGTGAATGTGAATCAGGCTAGTTCAAATTGTGGTCAACCGGCCAGTGAAAATAATGATGGTTCTAAAGCAAGCGTTTTCAAAATGGGGCGGAGTATTAGTGTTTTTGACAAGGTAAAAAAATTTTTCAGTGATTTAGTTAAGGCTGTAAGTGATTTTTTTAAGCCTCTTTTTGAACGTGTTGTGTCTTTTTTATCTTTTAGTGAACGCAAGACTCACGGGAGCCCAAAGCGTGATGCTGGTAATAAAAGTCGAGAAAAAACAGTAGAGGAAAGCCCTGTTCAGGTTCAAAACGATAGTATTCAACCAAGCCAAGCTGAAAAGCCTGAATCAGATCAGTCAAAGATACCATTAACTGTTAAGCCAAAGAAACCGAAACAAGTCAGGTTTGCTAAAGAGGTTGATGTTTTAACGATAGATGACCAGGAACCTGCTGTAAAACAACGCTATAAAGTAAAATTGAAGAGCGCTCCCTGCCAAAGCTACACCCGTTATTCTGGGCCTAGCCTCTCTGAAGTTTTTTTTGAATGTCAAAAGGAAAAATCCCGTGAGGTGGTAAAATTCACTTTTACCAATGAACAAGTCTTGCGTTATAAGTATGACTCACAGAGTATCCTGGAAGGTAATTTTAAGTCCCATATTAACGAAGAAAATTATCCATCACTATTTATTGATTTGATAAAGAGATATCTTCAGAAATTTGATGTCAACCCAAAAGAAAATATTGAAGAGCTAGCCAAAAAAATCAGTGCAAAAAAATCGGTTGACACAGATTTTAGGAATTACATTATTTTTTTTCATAATTGGCTTAAGGTGAGAGATATTATTGAAATGGGTACTAAGTCAGATGAGTACTTTTCGGATGCCCGTAAAAATAATAACGATTTAGAGCATTGTTATTTACAATGCATTGTCGGTTTTGGTGATTATTTTGGGGATTTTATGAAGTGTGTCGCTAGGCATGGTGAAGAAATTATCGATACTTATCAGTCGTATTTTTAGGAAGTTGTTTTTAGTTAATTGATTTTGTCGAATCAAATATTTTGTGATTCTTTATGAGAGATGCTCTTACGGTAGTTCGTAGGAGCACGGCAGACTTTGTGCGGTGGCTGAATAAACTTGCACACAGAAATATGGTGTTCATTTGCACTCATTACTGTCGGGTTATTTTAGTTTTAATTCTCAATATTTGTTAAAACAGGATCTATAATAAATATGTCGTATTTTTTTATGGTGTTGAGTCACTCTGCAAGTGTCGCTGAACTTTACCTTGCTATGTGATTCACAAAGGCGCATAACTTGTTCTACTCCGATCACTTTCTTATAAAATGCGCCTCCCTGCTGGAGTCAGTATGTCGACGTCGTTCAGTATTTATAAGCAACCAAAGCCTTTTTATCTAATCTTCTTTATTGAGCTGTGGGAGCGCTTTGGTTATTACGGGCTGCAAGCCTTGTTGTCGCTGTATCTTGTGCGTCAGCTTGGTATGGAAGAAGGAAAGGCGTTCATTACTTTTGGGGCTTTTAGTGCCTTGGTGTACGGTTTTGTCTCAATTGGCGGTTTTGTTGGTGATAAGCTGCTTGGCACCAAAAGAACCATAGCCCTTGGAGCTGCCGTGATGATGTGCGGCTATTTTTTGATGGCTTGCGCTCGTAATGAGCAGCAGCCAGTCTTTCTAGCCCTTGGCATTATTGCTGTGGGTAACGGGTTGTTTAAAGCAAATCCTTCAAGCCTGTTGGCAAAATGTTATGAGCAGGGTGATTCTCGCCTTGGTGGCGCGTTTACCCTTTACTATATGTCCATCAATATTGGTTCTTTTCTTTCCATGACGATGGTTCCTTACATTTCGGACTATTTTGGCTGGAGCGTTGGGTTCATGGTCAGCGCTATTGGCCTGGTGGTTGCTCTTACTAATTTGTTTTTCATGCGGCATTGGATAAAAGACATCGGCTCGCAGCCGGACTTCCGCCCGGTGCCGTTAAAAGTACGCTTGCTGGTTTATCCTGCAATTGTCGCCTCCTGTGTCTTGAGTGCGTGGATTCTCGGGCATTTGCTGTTGGCCAATATCGTGCTGGCAGTGGTGAGTTTTATGGCGTTGGTATTTTTTGTGAAAGCAATTTTGGAGTCAAAAAATGCCGAGCAGCGCAAGATGATAGTGGCTCTGATTCTGATGCTCGAAGCCATCATTTTTTATGTTTTATACATGCAGATGCCCACATCACTGAATTTTTTTACCATCAATAATGTTGAGCCAGTGATTTTAGGTATCACGATTAACCCGGTGACTTTTCAGTCTTTGAACCCTTTCTGGATTATGCTTATCAGCCCTGTATTGGCTTGGATTTATAACCGTACTGAGCAAGAGGGCGAAGGGCTCAGCATGCCGGTTAAATTTGCTATGGGGATGCTGTTCAGTTCGGTCAGCTTTTTGGTGTTGCCGGTGGCGACACTTTTTGCCAACCAGCTGGGCATGATTTCTTCTGGCTGGATTGTTTTGAGTTATTTTTTTCAGTCTGTTGGTGAGTTGTTAATCAGTGGGTTGGGGCTGGCTATGGTGGCTCAGCTGACGCCCCCGCGCATGCATGGGTTTATTATGGGTGTCTGGTTTTTGACCAACTCGGCGGCGTCTGTTATTGCCGGTCATGTGGCGGGGCTGACGGCAGTGCAAACCACCGAGGTTATTACGGCTTTGGATACGTTGCCGGTTTACAGTGCTTTTTTCCTGAATATGGGGCTGTTTACATTACTGGTTGCCGTCCTGATGTTTCTTTCGTCGCGCCCATTAAACCGGATGATTTCTGAGTGAATGCTATCGAAAGATAGCTTGGCGAAGCAGTTGGTTTTAGCAAAATGGGCTAATCTGGTGTAGTCAATACTGCATGTGAAGTGAACTTCTATGCTGTTTGTTTCTGTTAAGACGGTAAAAGGGTTGTTTAACAAGACCCAGAAACCGGAGTTGATGAACGGCATTGCAGGCCTCAAGGCAAAAGTGAGTCAAGGTCAAGTCTTGGGTGAGTCGCTGTTTTAACAGGTTTTGGGAAAACCCACTGCCAATAAACCTTATGGCAGTTTTCATTGTTTATTCACTAATAGGTGATTTCCCGTGATCGCACTGCTGTTTTTACTCTTTCTGGTTTCCGCCATTGCATTTATTGTGAACGCGCTGACGCTTGGTCTGGTCTGTTATTGCGCGGGATTGGGTTTGTCGCTTTATTTCTTTTGTTATGATCCTGCGGCCCCATTGGCGATTCTTCTGTAATGGGAGTAATGGTTCTATGATCTTGAATTGTGGCAAGTGGTTGAGCATTCGTTACATCAACGGATTGGGATTACTAACCATAGAAGCATTGCTTGCTTTTACGTTGTATGACCAGATCTTCCTGGAGGATTTGCCATGCCCTTTGTGCTTGTTGCAGCGGCTGGGTTTTACGGCATGCATGGTGGCGCTGTTCCTCAATGTTATCTACGGCCCAAAGCCATGGCATTACGCTTTGTTGCTATTTTCAGGTTTGTTTGGGGCAGCCGTGGCCTTGCGGCAGATTAGCCTGCACGTTATTCCGGGTACCCCGCCTTATGGCAATGAGTTTTTCTCATTGCATTTTTATACTTGGGCTTTTATCGCTTTTGTTACGGTCTTGGTGTTGACCAGCTTCTTGTTGCTCATCCCGAGCCAAGACGACAATGGTTATGTCCCATTTGCTGGCCACCCCCTGTGGGTTCGTTGCATTCTTTGCTTTGGAATTTTGGTGATTTCCCTGAATATGGTCTTGGCATTGCTGGAGTGTGGCTTTTGGACTTGTGAATCAAGCCCGCAGAGCTACAGGCTCTTGTAGCCTACTAGTAAAACTCCGGTTGCTTTGGGAGAAATCTCAGTCAGTAGTATTTAATTGGTAGTTAAAAAGGTTTTATTGTCCACTACCCTCCTATAAGATGCAGAAAAATCTACAATAATAATTCTGTAACGGAGTCATCGTGCCAGAACTTGTGCCAGAAGTAGTCATCAGTGGTACCGGGTTGTATACCCCGGTAGAGGCCATTAGTAATGATGAGTTGGTCCATGCGTTTAACGTCTGGGTGGATCAGGAAAACGACAAAAACAGTGCCGCTATTGCGGCCGGCGAGCTGCAGCCTCTGGAGAAAAGCAGTAGCGAGTTTATTGAAAAAGCATCAGGAATCACCAGTCGCTATGTAGTTAATCGTTCGGGCGTGCTCGACCCGGATCGAATGGTGCCGCTGATTCCACAGCGCTGCAATGAAGATCTCTCCATTCAATGTGAAATGGCTTTGCACGCTGCCCGTGGCGCGTTAGCCCAAGGGCAGGTGGACCCGGCGCAAGTCGATTTGATTATTGTCGCCTGTTCCAATATGCAGCGTCCTTATCCGGCTGTTGCCATTGAGATTCAGCAGTTTTTGGGCTGTGGCGGTTACGGCTACGATATGAACGTAGCTTGCTCTTCGGCCACGTTTGGCATAAAGGCGGCGGTTGATGCGATTAAAAGTGGCTCGGCTGATCGGGTGTTGGTGGTGAGCCCGGAAATTTGTTCTGGCCATCTTAACTTCCGTGATCGCGACAGCCACTTTATCTTCGGTGATGCCTGTACCGCTGTTTTGCTGGAACGTCAGGATCTGGCCAAACGCAAAGATTGCTTCAAAGTGCTGGGTTGTCATCTGTGGACGCACTTTTCCAACAATATCCGCAATAACTTCGGCTTTTTGAACCGAACCGATGAACAAGGCATAGCCAAGCCCGACAAACTGTTTGTGCAAAATGGGCGCAAGGTGTTTAAAGAAGTCTGCCCTCAGGTGGTGGAGCATATTAAAAATCACTTGGAAAAACTGCACCTGTCAGCGGAAGATTTGCGCCGTTTGTGGCTGCATCAGGCCAATTTGAGCATGAATCAGTTGGTGGCTCGCAAGCTGCTTGGCCGTCAGCCTTCTGCTTTGGAGGCACCGGTAATTCTGAATGAGTACGCTAACACCAGCTCAGCCGGGTCGATTATTGCTTTCCATAAACACTCTTTGGGTCTCGACTCAGGGGATAAGGGCGTCATCTGCTCCTTTGGCGCAGGCTATTCTATTGGCAGCGTAGTGCTTGAAAAGCTATAAATTAAATCTCTTTTAACCTTTCAGACCTGACAAGCTTGGTAAACTCCCTAACGTGGTCAGGCTTTTGGCAATAATTGGGAAAGTTTGTAGAGCGTTTGCATCAATATCTGGTGATAAGTACAAACTTGTCACCGGGCCTTTGCCTGTATATGCTTGTCGGCTTTTGAACCGCTTTCCAACAATTTCACAATGATTCCATGCCAGACACGAGCGGATGGCAGGCAACAGGAGCTTTTCATGCGCGTTATTTTGCTGGGTGCGCCGGGCGCCGGTAAGGGGACTCAGGCTCAACACATTATGGAAGCCTATAACATCCCTCAAATCTCTACCGGAGACATGCTACGCAGCGCCATCAAAAATGGCACGGAGCTGGGTATAAAGGTCAAGGCAGTGATGGATTCCGGGGCGCTGGTATCAGATGACATCATCATTGCCCTGGTTAAAGAGCGCATTGCAGCAGAAGATTGCGCCAATGGCTTTTTATTTGACGGCTTCCCTCGCACTATTCCTCAGGCTGAAGCTCTGCTCGACGCCGGTATCGCCATTGACCATGTGATCGAAATAGCTGTTGATGATGAAGAAATTGTCAAACGCATGAGTGGCCGCCGCGTGCATCCGGAAAGTGGCCGTACTTACCATGTGGTCTTTAACCCCCCCAAAGTTGAAGACAAAGACGACATTACCGGCGAAGCACTGGTACAGCGGGCGGACGACGAAGAAGAGACCGTACGCAAACGTCTGGACGTTTACCATAATCAGACAGCGCCCCTCGTTGAGTTCTACCAACAGCTTGATGGCGATACCCGCTACAGCCGCATTGCTGGTGTCGGCTCTGTTGCCGACATCAAACAGCTGGTTTTGGCAGCGCTGAAGCCGGTTGTGGCCTGATCTTACCCTTTACAAAGTTGGCCAGCCCTCTGGCCGATTTTTTGCACTTAAAAGCCTCACCCAATGAAACTGCTTGCTCTAGATACCGCCACCGAAGCCTGTTCCGTAGCCCTCAACCTCAATGGCGAAGTGACCGAACGCTTTGCACTCTCCCCTCGCCGCCACAGCCGGGACCTGTTACCGATGGTCGAAAGCATTCTGGCCGAGGCCGGTTTGGGCTTGCAGCAGCTTGATGCGCTGGCCTTTGGCCGCGGCCCCGGAGCCTTTACCGGTCTGCGGGTCGCCACAGCCATGGTGCAGGGGCTAGCCTATGCGGTTGATTTGCCTGTGCTGCCAGTGTCTACTCTGGCGGCTTTGGCGCAGCAGGGATTACGGGAGCATCAGGTAAGCCACGTTCTCAGCGCCATTGATGCCCGCATGGATGAGGTCTACTGGGGTGCCTTTATCGCCAAAGACGATCTGATGGTACCGGTTACCAGTGAGACAGTGGCAGCGCCAGAAAATGTCACACAGCCCACCGTGCAGGCGGACTGGTTCGGCATGGGTACAGGCTGGGGGTTTCGTGAGCGCCTGGCGGTGGGGGTGGTGGACTGTCAGATTCAAGCCTGGCCCCACGCTCAGGATATAGCATTTTTGGCCGGTGCCGACCTTAAACAGGGTAAAGGACTGCCGGCTGAACTGGCGATGCCGGTATATCTTCGGGACAAAGTAGCTCTGAAAAAATCAGAGCGTTAAAAGGACGATTATGGATACTTTGCAAACCCTCATTCTGGCGTTGATTCAGGGCATTACCGAATTTCTGCCCATTTCCAGCTCTGGCCACCTCATCCTGCCAGCGCAGCTGCTTGGCTGGACTGACCAAGGGCTTGCTTTTGATGTGGCGGTACACATCGGCACCTTGGCGGCGGTGATTATCTATTTTTGGAAGGATCTTTTTGCCGTTGCCAAAGACTGGCTCGGCTCACTGGTGGGCAGAGGAGCAACGGTGAATAGCCGGCTGGGCTGGTATCTGATATTCGCAACGCTGCCAGCGGTGGTGTTTGGCTTGGCGCTGAAAAAAATGGGCATTGATGAAGCCATGCGTACCGTTGCCGTTATTGCTGGCACAACGTTGATTTTTGGGGCGTTGCTAGGCTGGGCTGACCTTAAAGGTAAACGGGTACAACCGCTTAAAGACATCACTTGCAAACAGGCGATTCTGATCGGCTTTGCACAGGCACTGGCACTGATTCCCGGCACCTCACGCTCCGGCATCACCATGACGGCGGCACTGATGATGGGTTTTACCCGCGATGCGGCAGCACGCTTCTCTTTTTTACTGTCCATTCCGGTGATTTTAGGCGCTGGCAGCCTGCTAACGCTGGATCTTGTGAAGAGCACCAGCCCCGTAGATTGGCTGGCACTTTCTCTGGGAACGGTGGTATCGGCGGTCAGCGCCTGGGTCTGTGTACATTACTTTCTGGTTTTTATTAACCGCATCGGCTTAATGCCATTTGTCATTTACCGGATGATTTTGGGGGTTGTGCTGGTGGGGTTTGTATTTTACCCGTGATTGCGTAAAGCATCGCCTTTATGCCCTCTGGGTATTTATGCCCTTTGGGTATTTATGCCCTTTGGGTATTTATGCCCTCTGTATTTTTTCGTAGGCTTTATAGAGTACCGTCTCCTCTTTGGTAATTCTTTTCGTTAATGCGGTGATGATCTTGTCGCAGTCTGTCTTGAAGTTTTCAGCGGTATTCTCGCCGGACTCGTAGAGCATAAAGAAGGTCATGACATCGGCGGTAGTCTTGTCCATATCCAAAGCATAATCGGTCAACTCTTTTTTCAGGTTGTCGTCTTGTTCTGCGGCTGCCCGAAGCACAGGATAGAGAAAGCGGTCTTCTTTGTTTAAATGAGCCAGTAGCATTTTTTTGGCCGACAATACCAAGTCTTTGCCCTCTTGGCTCTGCACGCCCAGTTCTCGCGCTTTGAGCAGTAGATCGCTAATGTGTAGATGTTCCTGTTTAAATGCCTGTATTAGCTGCGACATAGATGCTCTCTCCTTGAGTCAACTGCAATTCACTACGTATAAATTTAGCAGGTGAAAGCTCAATGCCACTCAGGGTGGCGCAGTTTTAGAGGTACTAACCAGCTTGAAAAGTGAGTGCAGCCCGGACTAATCACCACCATCGGAGTAAATTTGCCAATTTATTGGAAATCTTCGAACTGCCGTTGGCGGGCTTGTCTGTGGTGGTCATTTACCTGTCTGGGTTGGCTTTGATGAGGTATGTCAGTTAATTGTTAATTTTTGGTTAGTGTTATCCGCTGCTTTTGCCAGCAAAATGCAATGTTTATCGTGGGGTTGAACGTTTTGACAGGAGCTTGTCTAAACCTTGGAAAGTTAAATTCACTGCAGTTAACAGAGGTTGTTATGAGTTCTATTTTTACTTGGGGCATGGGCTTTTTTCTTCATGATTACACAGGATTCTCATCATCATTAGTAAAATCATTGATGACGATTTTTTAAAAGCTCAAAAGGCTGCCTAGGGAGCGTTAGACTTGGGCGGCCCGCTAAACACTTTGCATTGCAACCCATGTTCCTGAGGTGTTAGATTCAGCCCTTCTTGGGTTCACTGCAAATACACTGATGTCTTCTCAGCTATTCATTCATCCCTCAGCTAATCCTCTCATCCAGGCACAACTGACGACTCTGGCCAAACAATTGGGCAGTTGCTGCTCCAGCGAGCCGCCAGAAGGCGCTTTGGTGATCAGCGATGTAGCCGGTGTGCTATCGGTGTATCGGGTTGGCTCCAAAGATAAACCCATTGCGGTTGACTTTGTTGGTGGGAAATCTGCTCATCGTCGTAAATTTGGTGGCGGTAAGGGGCAGGATATTGCTAAGGCTGTGGGTCTCAACAAAGGAGTCAAACCCTCTGTTTTGGATGCTACCGCAGGTTTGGGGCGGGATGCGTTTGTGCTGGCAAGCCTTGGCTGTCGGGTCACCATGGTTGAGCGCTCACCGGTGCTCGCCACACTGTTGGCAGATGGTTTGCGTCGGGCATTAGAAGACAGTGAGATTGCTGTTATCGCCCGACAAATAACGTTGCAAAGTGGTAATGCCGTTGAGGTGATACAGGCAGAAAATAAAAAGCATGATGTCGTTTATCTTGATCCGATGTTTCCCCACCGGGAAAAATCCGCCTTGGTGAAAAAAGAGATGCGCCTGTTACAGGAGCTCCTCGGTGATGATGCAGATGCGGATCAATTATTAGCACCGGCACTGGCGGTTGCCCGATACCGAGTGGTAGTCAAACGCCCGCGTCTGGCGCCGGACCTTGCAGCCCAGGCGCCCACTTATCGGTTGGAAGGGAAATCCTGCCGCTACGATATCTATGCGTTAAAGGCTTTTGAGGCTACTTAGGCCACTTTCGATGATCATCATCAATAACAAACCGATGGCTGTGCCGAACCTTTTCGTGGTCAGCCGTTTCACTCTCATGGGTGTGTTCGAGTATTTCCGGGTCAGGGTTTGGGAAGATTTTGACCGCATACAGTGTTCCCGCAAGGCTGATGGCTCCGAGCAGCAGGTAAGACTCGGCAAGCCCCAATCGGGCACTGCCCCATCCTGCCAGCAAATAGGTGAGAAACCAGCAAAAATGGCTCAGGGAAAAATTGGCCGCAAAATAAGCGGGCGTATCGCTTTCAAGACTCGACTTGGTAACCAGAGCACCGGAGGGTGTCTGAATAAACGACAACCCCATGCCAATGCTCAGGCAGACCACCAAAAAGCCAAGCCAGCCGGGCATTAACGCACCCACGAGTAAGGCGCTAGAAATTAAAAACCCACCGGCTAGAACAAAGGGGCGAACCGGGCGTTTTTTTAACCACCTGGGTAAAAACAGAGCGATCAGCATTGAGCCTGTTCCGGCTGCGGCCATGGCGATGGCGGTGTCCTGATCCGTAAGTGCCAGTGCCTTTTTGACATATACCACCGTATTCACAATGAGCATGGCGCTGCCGCTGGCAACGGCAAAATACAAAGCCCACAATGCGCGCAGACGAGGTGTTTTCAGATAGGCACTGATGCCAAAACTCAGGTTGTAAAAAACTCCTTTCTCCCGCTGGGGAGGGATGCTTTTGGGGATGCTACAACTGACAATAAACAGGGCGGAAATCAGAAACGTAAACGCATCAAATACAAAGAGATCACGCCCGTTAATGGTAGTCAGTAGTAGTCCGGCCAGTAAGGGGCTGGCCAGTTGTTCAAGATCGTAAGCAATTCGACTAAACGACAGTGCCTGCATGTAGTCATCCCGATTAGTTAACAGCTGCGGAATGACGGACTGAAAAACCGGAGTAAAACCTGCCGAGCAACTATTAACCAGGAAAATCAATACATAGATCTGCCACACATCACTAACAAATGGCAAAAATAGAATGAGCAAGCACCGGGCAATGTCTAACCCGGCCAGCCACTGTTTTTTATGAATTTTGTGCGCCCAGGCTCCGGCCAGTGGTGCAAGCAAGACGTAGGCCACCATTTTAATCGCCAAAGCAGTACCCAGTACTGCGCCAGCATTGGCTCCGGCTAGATCCCACGCCAGCAAAGCCAAGGCAATATTGCTGATACCGGTACCCACTAAAGAGGTCACTTGTGCCAAAAATAAGTGGCGCCAGGAGCGATTGCTTAACAATAGGCTGATCATAGTGATGACCTATCTCACGGTATTGAAATTAAGGTAACGCTTCTTCGGTTCGGTAGCGACTGGCTTGGTCAATACTGTGGCGAATTTCTGTGCTGAGCAAAAGCTGTGCCTGCTCAGAAATTGCCAGAACGTTGTCGTCAAACACCAGCTTGTTGGTTTGGGTAATTTCCAGAACACCGTATTGCTGCAAACGGGAAATAAAGCTTCGGAACAACGTTTTATCAGAAAACTCCGGGGCAATCAGTCCATGAATAATTGACAGTCGTTGTGCAAGTACACCGCTTTGATGCTCAAGAGCTTCCGCCTCTATGTTGCCGCTGCCGTTGCGTTGCAGCAGGCTGATGACCATGTAGAAACGCTCCAGAGTTTGAATAATAGAGCGTGAAAAAACACTTAACATGATGTATTCAGAGGTTGAAGGGTCTGGCTGGCAGTAATTTATATCGCCATTTTCGCTACTGTGGGTGATTAGCCCTTCCTCGACAAAGCAGTCCAACCATTGTTGCACCACCTCCAGCGCTTCCTCCTTAGACCATGGCAGGTAAAGTTCTGCCTGCAGATATGGGTAGATGTTGCTGCAGAAACGCATAATATTTTGTTTGGGAATATTGGTGCCATTTACAAAGAAGCAACTGAGCAGCGAAGGAACCGCAAAAATATGCTGTACATTGTTGCGGTAGTAGGTCATTGAGATGGCGGTTTTCTCATCCATTCTGATGATATCGCCGAGGGCGTCTGATTGACGTGTGACCAACTGCAGGCTCTCGACGTAATGAATCATACTGCGAGCATCAAGTTCGGTCATTGTCGTTTTATTGCTGTAGGGAACTCTGGTCAAAAGTCGTGTATAGCCATCGAGCTGGCGAATCAACTCTTCTTCGCCCAAGGCGTATCGGGGCGAGGAAAGCAAGGCCGTGGCGACCAGATTTACCGGGTTTATAACGGCGGCAGCATTGATACGGCTGGCCAGCAAATCACCCAGTTGGGTGGTGGTTTTGACCAGCCAGTCTGGTTTGTCGTCATTGTTAGTTCTGTCTTGCCAGTGGGGAACGCTGGTGTTGAGAAATTCACCAAGATCCACAGGCTGACCAAAGGTAACCCAAGCCTTGCCAAATTCGTTTCTCAGCGCCGCCAGTGTGCGCACGATGTCCAGAGGCGATTCACTTTTTTTCGCTTTACCGCGAAGCTCTCCGAGATAGCTGGCCATTTCAAGCAGTTTTTCATAGCCAATGTACACTGGAACAAAGGCCAGCGGTTTACGGTTATCGCGCAAGAAGCTGCGAATGGTAATGGAAAGCATGCCGGTTTTAGGTGATAAAGTCCTACCGGTTCTTGAGCGACCTCCCTCAATAAAATATTCAGTGGGAAACCCTTTGCTGGTCAGCGTGTACATATATTCATGGAAAACGACGCTGTAAAGCGGGTTGCCACGGAACGTGCGCCGCATAAAGAAAGCGCCGCTTTTACGCAAAATGGTGCCAATTACCGGCATATTCAAGTTAATGCCAGCAGCTATGTGGGGCGGCGGCAAACCTTCGTAGTAAAGGACATACGACAGTAAAAGGTAATCTATATGGCTTCTGTGGCAAGGGATATAAACAATAGTGTGGCTCTCCGCCAGCGTTTTTAACGACTCAATGTTGTTAACTTTTACGCCGCTGTAGAGCTTGTTCCAGAACCAGGTCAGAAGAATGTCCAGAAAGCGAATAGCGGACATTGAGAAGTCAGACGCAATTTCGTTAGCGTATTTTCGTGCTTTTGCTTCCGCTTCAACCAGTGTAATTTCACGGGCGGCGGCTTCGGCGGCGATGGTTTGCTGAATTCTTGGGGTTCTTATCAGAGTATTGACCAACATGCGTCGGTGGGATAAGTCAGGGCCGATCACCGAGGCTTTTTTCTGGCGAAAATGAACCCGCAGAATCCGGTTAACCTTACGCACGCTGCGGCTTTGATTATGGCTGTCGCCAATGATTTCGTGCAGCGACAGCGCCGGGCTGAAATACACCATGGTTTGCCGACCGTGCAGTAGTGTGGCAAGAAATTTACTGAAGCGGCCGCCGAGGCCGAAGTTCCAGTCAAACAACAGTTTTAAAGCAGACTTTTCTTTCTCGGGTGCGCGCCCCCAGAGAATCGTAACCGGGACGATTTGCACATCTTGATGATTTTCTGCCACCAACTGCTTCAGCAGTTCCGGCTGCTCAGGGCGCTTACGTTGCAGAATCAGGCCTTCGTGCTGACTTAGGAAAAAGTGCGCCTTTTGCTCAGGGTGCTTCGGGTCAATGGGGAGGTAAGGTCGGGGTAGGTTCGCTTTGATGCACTCACTCTCTAGCACCATAAGGTCGGTCAGGGAGCGCTGGTGCATGACATAAACAACGGGTTTTCCCGGTTGTAAATGCAGCGCTTGCGGTGAATTGTTTTCAACCGTGGTGCGAACCCACGTAGAAAGGATTTTTCTCAGGCTATGAAAGGCATAGCGATTTAGGGTAATGGGCTTTAGCATGGAACTGGCTCTTAGCCTGCATCCGTCATTGGAGAAAATAAGGATAGTTTAGAGGGCCGACTGACTGAAAACAGAAGCTAACCTCTGCCTTCTTGAGTCGTGCTGAAATCGTCGTGCATTCTAGCCTGTTTGCAGGCTGTGACGCAAAGTGGTTGGGAAAAACTTATGCAAGGGCTGTGTGAATTTATATAAACGACAGTATAGCTTTTTTTATGATTGCTGAATTTTTATCAAAAGATACTTCCGATGCTGCACCCTGTCGGTCCTGATCAGAGTTGTTCGATAGCCAAGGGTTTGATGTCAAACCCTGCATCTTGACGTGCAATGGGGGTATAGCCTCCTACGAGGCATTTGGCCATTTGATCAAACTCTCTTGCCCTGTTTCATCCAGCTGCCACCATTCGTCCATGTCGGCTCCTTCTTGCCAAGGGCCAAAGTTGCAGCGAACCTGACATTGGCAGTGTGCCTGAAGGCTGCGAGCGCACTGGGTGTCGTCCTGCCATGGGGTGCCGGCGTTTTTGAACCAGATGCTGGTCCAGGCTTTGCCAACTGCGTGCTCCACAATAATCACGGTAATGGTTCTGCCGTTTGCACTCACTTTCAGGTCGTGGACTGCCTTGCCTTTGTTTAAAAAGACGACACTTTTAAACTGGCTGTCAAGCCAGTCAGTGATCGCCTCAAGTGAGAGGTTTTTGGCATACACTTCGATGTCTTCGATCGTCGGTGGTTGATGTGTGCTCATTCGGTTTGTGTCATTGGTTAGTCAGCAGGTGTTTAAGTATACCCGTATAAATTTTCTCCAGGGTATTGAGGTCTTCAGCTTTTACGCACTCATTGACCTTATGGATGGTGGCATTAACCGGGCCAAGCTCTACCACTTGCGCGCCGGTAGGGGCAATAAAGCGACCGTCGGAGGTACCGCCAGAGGTGGATAATTCGGTGGTCATTCCGGTGACGTCCAAAATTGCCCGTTGCGCCGCATTGACCAAAGCGCCCGGGTGGGTCAAAAATGGTTGTCCACTGAGGTGCCAGTCGATGCTGTATTCCAGCTGGTGTTGATCGAGAATAGCGGTAACCCGTTGCTGTAGCTGTTCGGCAGTGACTTCAGAGGAGAAACGAAAGTTAAAATTTATCTGACACTCGCCGGGTATCACATTGCTGGCGCCATTACCCGCATAAATTTGCCAGATTTGAAAGCTGGTGGGCGGGAAGTATTGGTTGCCTTCATCCCATACTTCGCCGGTTAGCTCGGCAATCGCCAGAGCCACTTCATGGATCGGGTTTCGCGCCAGATTCGGGTAGGCCACATGACCCTGAACACCTTGGATAGTCAAGTGGCCGTGCAGGGAACCCCGGCGGCCATTTTTGATTACATCGCCCACGGTATGGGTGCTGGAGGGTTCTCCGATCAGGCACCAGTCGATCTTTTCGTTGCGCCCTTCAAGGTGCTCAATCACTTTAACTGTGCCGTTTTTGGCGGGTCCTTCTTCATCGCTGGTGAGTAAAAAAGCGATGGAGCCTGTGTGGTTAGGGTGCTCACTAAGAAAGTTTTCGCAGGCACTCACCATGGCCGCCAGACTGCCTTTCATATCGGCAGCGCCACGGCCATGAAGGATGCCGTCGATTATGGCCGGTTGAAAAGGCGGATTATCCCAGTGCTCCTCATTCCCGGCAGGCACAACGTCGGTGTGGCCAGCAAAGGCCAATACCGGACTCTGGTCGCCTTTACGCAGCCACAGGTTATCAACCTCACCGAAGCGCAGTCGCTCTACGTTAAAGCCAAGTGGCTCTAAGCGACTGATGAGCAACTCCTGACAGCCAGCATCGGTGGGTGTGACGGAGACCCGGCTAATTAAGTCCATGGCCAGTTGCAGGGTTTTTGTAGTCATTTTTGGTCGTCCGTTTTGGGTTAATTAGCCAAAGAGTTTAGCTGATGCTACTCAATAGGTTCCAACCACTTAAGAATTTCCTTAACAAATGGCTGCTCACGTTCACTAGAAAATGCAGCAAAGGTTTTTTGTAACCGTTTGCGGGTGAAGTTGGAAAAATTCAGTAAACCTTCTTCGGTCAAGTTGATCAGGTTGTCTTCGATAGCGGCAGCTAAGGCGTCACCGCATAGGTCACGAGCTGCTTTTTTAAAGCTGTCGAGCGGGTCGAACTGCCCTTTTTGTTGGTATAAATCCGACAACGTGGCCAGTGGGATCATCGAAAGCATGGGCTGAACCATAGGGTTAGCCGCATGGCCGCTGCACCATTCACTGATTTTCCAGGGGCGGGAGGTGAAGGTGTAAAGTCGCAGACGGTTTTGCAGCCAAGCAGTGTCGTTGACCGGGTAGTTATCCCAAAGGAAAGGTTTACGACGGAAGTAGTCTGTCATTTGTTGCAGGCCTTGCTGGTCATAACCGAGGGAAATGACGTGGTCGCCGGTCCAGAAAATATCAAATTCCTGAGGCAAGGACTGCCCAAGCGCAGGCCAGTAATTTTCTGGCATCTTCCCATAGACCCGCTGCAATAATGGGTCTTTCGAGTAGTAAGTGCCCACAACAATAAATTGTTCTGCCGTGCTCTGCCCGGCAATAAACTGTGCAATTTCTGCCTGTGTTTGGGCGAGGTTATCAACTTCGTTAGTGAAATCGTCGAACAGAATGCACAGAATGTCGGGCTTAAGCTGGTTGATGCTGGCTATTTTCTTTTTTAGCTGTTGGCGATTTTTTGTATCTAAAGAGCGCACATTGAAAGGCGTTAGCCCAACACCAAAGCGCACGCAGCGTTTTCGCATGTTGGCACTGAGAGTATGCAGCTTTTGCATTTCATGCTCTGGCCAGGGTTGCGCCCACTGTTCGCGCAGATACGGATCATTTTTTGGCGCATAGATATAAAAATCCAGGCATTTTTGGGCACAGAAATCGACATAGGCATCTCTGGATGCCCAGGACCAGTGGTTATCTTTATCGTACAGACCTTCAATTACACCGTATGAAAATGTCATCAGGAAAAAAACCTTTGTTTTGGAAGAAGTGGTGAACACTCAAACAACATAGACCACGGATTTGTCTGCCCACTGTCGTAGGGCTGCTGTGCCGAATGACGGTGATGAGTCAGTTCTTGCCTTGATTTATACGATCTACAGCCTCTTGATCAGTTGTCAAAATGACAAGGTGCTTAAGTTTATTTTCAGAGCCTTTGCTGCTTTTTGTTGAATTTGTGCGTTATGGTCGTGCGCTTAAATCATGAGACCTTTTGTTTATACTCACACAAGTCCTCTATAAGGCAGCTGCCACATTGCGGCTTTCTCGCCTTGCAGACATATCGGCCATGCAGAATCAGCCAGTGGTGGGCGTCCAGCAAAAATTCTTTCGGCACTAAACGTACCAGCCTCTTTTCGACTTCCAGAACATTTTTGCCGGGGGCAATACCAGTACGGTTTGAGATTCGGAAAATATGGGTATCCACCGCCATAGTGGGTTGTTTAAAGGCGGTATTTAATACGACATTGGCTGTTTTTCTGCCGACGCCGGGCAGAGCCTCAAGGTCCGCACGGTTATCTGGCACAATGCTGTTGTGTTTTTCAATGAGAATCTGACAGGTTTTGATGACGTTTTGTGCTTTTGAATTGAACAGGCCGATGGTTTTTATGTACTCCTTGAGGCCGTCCACCCCCAGAGCCAAAATGGCTTCTGGAGTGTTGGCAACGGGGTAGAGTTTATCCGTTGCTTTGTTGACTCCCACATCGGTGGCTTGGGCGGATAAAATAACCGCCACCAACAGCTCAAAGGCGTTGCTGTAATTCAGCTCCGTGGTTGGATTGGGGTTAGCTTGGCGCAAACGGGTGAAAATTTGCGTTCTTTTCTCTTTGTTCATCCTCAGACCAGTTGTGGGTAGCGCAGGTGGCAGTTGAGTAATGCCGAAATTATGCCTTTATTGCCAACAGTTAAAAAGCGGCTGCTGGCAAAAAAACTGGCATTTAGTGGATACCAAGTTGCTGTTTAACGCAAAGCCTTGGCGGCTGTTCTGGGTTAGCGTCTTTAGAGGGTACGATCGTATCGCTTATTGTTTGTCATTCCGGGAGAGGAAACCCATGCAAACATAAGAGAGCGAGCAGTTTCTAAGCCTTCGCTTTCATCTATCCTGAGTTCATAGCTTCGTTAAAAAATTTGAATATTGTTTTTCAGTTTTTTTGTACGTCAGGAGTTTTTTATATGTGCTCAACACATCAGAGTATGTTGCGTCTGAGTGAAAGCAACCGGTCGCAAAAGCGGGTAAAATTGCTGGCTCGCAAAAGACTCTGCTGCAAATGCGGCGCTTATTTGCTGGCCAGCAGGAAAACTCTGAACATTCCTCCTTACCTTTAGCCTATCCCTGCTCACTGACCTGCTAGACGTCATCAGAGCTTATGAGTTTAAGTGCCACTCGGCAAAAGATGTCCGTTTTGATGAGTGCATACGTATCGTCAGTTTTTAACTTCGGTTTTATTTCTACAGGTAATTATGAGTAAACAGATTCTTGTGCTTGGCAGCATTAATGTTGACCATATTCTGCAGGTGGATCATTTGCCGCAACCGGGCCAAACACTGGCCGGTCAATCCTATAACATTATGGCCGGTGGCAAAGGGGCTAATCAGGCGGTTGCCTGTGCTCGCCTTGGTGGCAATACGCACATTATGGCGGCTATTGGTGAGGATGATTTTGGACGGGAGATAGTCTGCCAACTCAATGATGAAGGTATTGAAACGTCTGCGGTTATTGAAGCTCAGGGTCATAACACGGGGGTCGCCCTGATTTTTGTCGATGCTAAGGGGGAAAACAGTATTGGCATATCTGCCGGTGCCAATGATGCGCTCACTGCGGATGATGTTGTGCGCCACGCTCAGTTGATTGCGAATGCGGACTATCTGCTCTTGCAGCAGGAAGTTTGCGATGCAGTTATTTTACAGGCTATTCACAGTGCCAAAAAATATGCGTTAAAAGTCGTTTTAAATCCTGCACCAGCCCGACCATTGCCGGATGAGGTCTTACGATCAGTCGATGTCATCACACCCAACCAGAGTGAAGCAGAAATACTGACGGGTGTTAAAGTCACTGATGGCAAATCTGCCCAATATGCCGCTTCATTACTGCACGACAAAGGGATTATGAACGTAGTCATAACCATGGGGCCGTTGGGTGCTTATGCGTCGTCTGGAGTTTCAGGCCGTCAACAAGGTGAGTTGATCGCCGGGTTCCCTGTCAAGGCTG
The DNA here is from genome assembly GCA_965198415.1 of Endozoicomonas sp. Lineage (GTDB taxonomy): Bacteria > Pseudomonadota > Gammaproteobacteria > Pseudomonadales > Endozoicomonadaceae > Endozoicomonas. The sequence goes on along the minus strand of CBDAPN010000032.1, from coordinate 853,684 downwards.
TGGATACTACAGCAGCCGGGGACACATTCAACGGCGCTCTGCTGGTGGCGCTGGCAGAAGGAAAACCCCTGCATGAGGCGGTTTTTTTCGCCAATGCCAGTGCTGGGCTCTCGGTGATGAGTGATGGTTCACAGTCGTCTATACCGTATCGCTTTGAAGTGGAGCAGTTTATTCAGTGCGACCATGAAATTGCTGAGGCAGCTCAATCGGGTGATTGATTTAGTCGTGCTGTTCTTTTGCTTTCAATGACCGATATGGCTAGTCTTTGCGCTTGATTGACTATGAACAGCCTCCATCGGCGGTGGCTGGGGAGAGAATGTGTATGCAAAACCAACTAGACCAACTCAAAAAGATGACCAAAGTAGTGGCCGATACCGGTGATATTGACGCCATCTCCCTGTATCGGCCTGTAGATGCAACCACGAACCCTTCCTTGATTTTGAAAGCCGCCCGGCTTCCGGCTTATAAAGATCTTTTTGCGCAGGCGGTGGCTTATGGTCGTAGTCTTGCTACCGATATGGAGCAGCGTATTCATCACGCCTGTGACTGGCTAACGGTGCGAATTGGCAAAGAGATTCAGCAAGTAGTTCCCGGTTTTGTCTCCACCGAGGTGGATGCACGCCTGTCGTTCGATACTGATGCGAGCATTGAAAAAGCCCGTCATCTTATTGACCTTTATAAACAACAAGGTGCGGACAGTGATCGTGTGCTGATTAAAATTGCCTCGACTTGGGAAGGCATTCGAGCGGCTGAAGTGCTGGAAAAAGAGGGCATTCGCTGTAATCTGACGTTGCTGTTCAGTTTTGCCCAGGCTCAGGCCTGTGCCGATGCCGGTGCGTATTTAATCTCGCCCTTTGTTGGCCGAATTCTGGACTGGTACAAAAAAGCAGAGGGGCGCGATTTTTCCCCCGCTGAAGACCCTGGAGTGCTGTCGGTCTCTCGTATTTATAATTATTACAAACATTACGGCTATAAGACGGTGGTCATGGGTGCTAGTTTCCGAAATACCGGTGAAATTACCGAGCTTGCCGGGTGCGACTGCCTGACCATTGGGCCCGATCTGTTAAAGCAGCTGGCAGCATCGCAGGAGCCGTTGGTGCAAAAATTGTCTGCCGACTCGAATACGACCCGTGATGAGAAGGTAATTCTGGATGAAGCAGCGTTCCGCTGGGCGATGAATGAAGACGCGATGGCCACAGAAAAACTGGCCGAAGGTATTCGCAACTTTGCCGCAGATCAGATGAAGCTTGAGGTACTGGTGCGGGATGCTTTTTCCTGACGGGTGTGAGAGCGGTTTCCCGCAATGGGAAACCGACGACAGTAAACTTACATTTTTTTTGCCGCCATGGTGATGCGGGAAATGCAGGTTGGCCTGCCATGGTCATCTTCGATTTTGATCTCCCAGACTTGAGTGCTGCGGCCAATGTGAATCGGGCGTGTGGTGCCGGTTACTTTGCCTGATGTTGCGGGGCGCAGGTGGTTGGCATTAATTTCCAGACCAACGCAGAAACTGCCATCTTCACAGCATAAGTTGGCGGCAATGCTACCGAGGGTCTCGGCGAGCACTACGGAAGCGCCACCGTGCAGCAGTCCCATGGGTTGGATGGTTCTTTTGTCAACGGGCATCGTGCCGCGTATGAAGTCGTCTCCCACCTCGATGATTTCAATTCCTACATGGTCGCACATAGTCTCTTTGTAGGGCATAACTTCGGGAGTGTAGGGCCTTTTCCAGATCGACATTATTATTCCTTTTTTATATACGGTTTCTTAATCCCAGCTGATCCGGGTACGGTGTCAGATAGACTTGCTGTTGAACGTACGCACTGCCGTGGCTTGCAATGAAGGTTCGCAGCATCGCCATAGGTGCAATCAGAGGCACCATGTTCTGACGGTACTCTTCAATCAGCTTAAGGAGCTGGTTTCGCTCCGTGCTATCAATGCTCTTTTTAACATATCCGAGGATGTGCATCATCGCATTCGTGTGGGATTTACGATTTGCTCGCCGCTTCAGTGCCTCCATAAATTGTTGGAAATATTCATTGAGCAGCGCTTGCAGGGGCACTTTTCTCCCTTGGGCAACGACTTGTCCTAACTGTGCATAACCCTGTGGATAGTGAGCCATCAGCAAATACTTGTGGGCAGCATGAAAGTCCACCAGTACACCGTAAGACGGCTGGTTCATCACCGTCTGGTGCCAGCGGTGATGGGCGTAAACCCGAATAAAAAAATTCTCGCAAAGTACCGGGTCGTGTAGTCGGCCTTCTTCTTCTACCGGCAGCATGGGCATGGCTTCAATCAATGCTTTGGCATAAGCACCCGGTGCGCTCTCACCCAGCGGATGCCCGTTCACATGGTAAACCTTGACTCGTTCCATGCCACAGCTCGGTGATTTTTGCATGAGTATGTAGCCACTGATGTGGTGCAGCGCCTGTGCTTTGTTATGGCCGTATTGGTTCAGTGCATCGGTCACATCCAGCGCAGAATTATCACTGCCAACGACGCGCACGTGCAGTTGTTTATGTGGTGCAGAGAATGAGCTTTGGCCGCCGGGTACCAGCACCAAATCGCCTACCAGTCGGATGGGCTGTCTAGGAATGCCAAGGCCAATGGCCACTTCGGGGCAGACGGGCTCGAAGTGAAAAAAACGGTCCAGGGTGTTGACGCAAAAAGAAGAGCGTTTGTGCCCGCCGTCGTAACGAACTTTTTGTCCCAAAAGGCAAGAGCTAATTCCCAGCGTTATTTCTTTTACTGGCTCGGGTAGGGATACGATGGCCACTGATTACTCTCCACTTTTTGATACGCACTCTTATAAGATACGATCTTACGCTGAGGTGTATCCAATGGTTTGTTGGGGGGTATTTGTTTTAGGCGTGTTCTTTGGTTCTGTTTGGCAAGGTTTGGTAATGTCATCGTACCAATGATGCCATTGGTTATTTTTTGTTGTTGGCTTGGGGAACTTTTTGTGTTTTATCAAGACTAATAAGAGCAAGTCAGAGTGGTTTCTGATGATTTGGTCAATCTCAGGTAGCCTGATTCCTCCGGGCAAATATCAAGCTGATCGAAGAGGTTGTCACTCAAGAGGGTAAGTACTGTTTAACATGGGACTTTCGATCTTATTTTTACGTACTAATTGTGAATGCTTTTTTTTGAAATGAACTATCTGCTCGCTGAATAAAAACCAACGAATCAATTGGTTGCTTCATTCGGATTTCCTGTTTTGTGAGAACTTTTTTACTCATTTGACTGTCCAAGTAACGGAGTAGTAGATTTTCTGGAGACTGGTTAACCGTGCTGATTATTTCTGAGACACCTCGACTAATACTGCGAACGTGGCATCTGCAACAAGATGTTGATGCCTACTCTGCGTTGCTCGGCGAGAGTCCTGCTCAAGTCGCCAATGCGATGGCTTTGGAGCCTGAAAGCCTAGCTGAAACCAAGCTCTGGCGGTATCAGGCAGAGCTGGATAAATGGGGTTGGTCACGCTGGGCTGTGGTTTTTAAAGAAAACAACCAGCTCATTGGCAGCTGCGGCTTCTCGCCCTACGGCAAAGATATAGAAATGAGCTGGCGTTTTTTGCCGGAATATCGTGGCAAGGGTCTGGTGCTCGAGGCCGTTGAGGCCGTTACGGACTTTGGTTTTAACAAATTGGGAATGGATGAAATCATCTCTTATACCATGCCTGATAATGAGTTTGCTCAAGGTGTCATGCAGCGTTTGGGGATGACGTTTGATGGCTTTGAAGGGTGGAGCACCTGTACCGTGGCGCGTTATCGCATTCACTCACCCATTTAGTTTGTGTCGCCAGATGACTTTGGTTTTAACTAAAAGCATGCGTGCTTACCAACTTCAAGTGGCTCTATTGAAAACGCCTGGCAAATGATTGAGTTTCTGACGGCATTGTAACCACTGCCTCGCCGTAAATGATGAACTCGCCCGGCTATGGATGATATTCTCTGACAGTTCTTTAATATCTTTTCTCTGTCTTTTACTTCACATCCATGAATAACATCCACAAAGCAACTTTGCAGCACTGGGAACAGAAATTCACTGCCTGTTTGCAAGCTATGGCATACGATGACGCTTCCCATGATTTGGCACACTTTCAGCGTGTCTGGAAAACAGCGCAGCACATCATGGCTCAGGAGCCCGGTTTGGCAAATCCGTTGGTGGTTCTGGCGGCCTGCTATTTTCACGATGTGGTTGTGCTGCCTAAAAACCATCCACAGCGCTCTCGGGCATCATCGCTGGCGGCAGAAAAAGCAAGATCTTGTCTTGAGTCCATGAAGTTCCCTCCTGAACTTATAGCTAATACGTGTCACGCCATTGAAAGTCACAGCTACTCAGCTGGCATTAAACCCGAAACCATTGAAGCAAAAATTGTTCAGGACGCCGATCGAATGGAGGCTCTTGGGGCGATAGGTCTGGCCCGGGTGTTTTATACAGCCGGAATGTTACGGCAAAAGCTGTTTGACCCCGAAGACCCGCTGGCCGAACACCGTGAACTGGACGACCGCCAATATGCACTGGACCACTTTCAGCTCAAGCTTCTCAAACTTCCCGACACAATGCAGACCGATGCCGGGCGTGCAATGGCAACAAAGCATTCGGACTATCTCAGGGCGTTTATGGATAAGCTGGTAAATGAGCTGGATGGTGATTATTCCTGCGAGGCTGTCGCTGATTAGTAAGCGTCCAGCGCTTGGCTGTTTCAGGAAGTGGCCAATAAAGAGTGTGAACAAATCCATACCACCGGTTTCCAGCCACCAATGAATAGGCTCCCTCGGCGCAACGAGGGAGCGGCGTAGCAACTTTAGCGTTCACCGTGTGGGTATCAGTGCTTGCAGGCATTGATAAGAGCGCTGACTTATATGATGTATTTAACTAACAAGTGTGCGAGCAAGGTGATGATGATAATGCCCGCAAGGTTCAATACCATCCCGCTTCGCACCATATGCCTGATGGGTAGCATGCCTGAGCCGTAAACAATGGCATTGGGCGGGGTTGCCACCGGTAACATGAAGGCACAACTGGCAGCAATAGTCGCGGGTATTGCCAGTGTGGCCGGCTCCATACCTAAAGAGATGGCAAGTGCTCCCAAAGGGGGCAGGAAGGCGGCGGTGGTTGCTGCGTTGCTGGTAACTTCAGTCAGAAAAATAATAATGGCCACCACCAACGCAATGGCGAGCAGAGTTGGCATGCCTTCGAGAATATTTAATGAGCCCGCAATCCAGTCTGCAAGGCCGGTTTTGCGGATCAAAGAGGCCAGACTTAAGCCACCACCAAACAGTAGCAGCACGTCCCAGGGCATACGGCGCATATCTTTCCAGCCCATGAGAAACTCCTGCTTTTTCCAGTTAGCAGGCCAGATGAACAGTATTACTGTGGCGATTAGAGCAATGGAGGCGTCGGTGAGGTTCAAAGATGGCATCAGGCCGTTAATTTTGGGGCGCAAAATCCAAGTCACTGCCGTGAATAAAAAGATCACGGTCACTGCCTTTTCAGCTGCGGACATAACACCATTTTGCTGCTGCTGATCTTCAATGGATTTTTTAATGGCCTGATTCTCTTCGCTTTTGAGCTGATACCCAAATTTGCTCAGCCATAAACCGGTAACCAGCAGCAAAATAGCTGAGGCGGGTACACCGATAATCAGCCAGTGTGCAAAGCCGACCTGAATATCGTATTGCTCCTGCAAAAATGCCACCAAAAGGGCGTTTGGTGGTGTGCCAATTAGGGTGGCAAAACCGCCGGTGGACGCTCCATAAGCAATAGCCAGCAACAGCGCAACGGGAAAACCTTTGCTCATTGAACCCTGATCACGAATCATATTGATCACCGATAAGCCAATGGGCAGCATCATAATGGTGGTGGCGGTGTTAGAGACCCACATACTGATTAGCGCCGTGGCCACCATAAAGCCGATGATCAGGCGATTTTCTGCCGTCCCCGTCAGCAGCATTATTTTCAGGGCAATGCGGTTGTGAAGATTCCAGCGCTCCATTGCCAAACCAAGAACAAAGCCGCCCATAAACAGGAATATGACCGGGTGTGCGTAGGGTGCGGCTGCTTTGTCGATGGTGGTCAGGTCCAAAATTGGCGACAGCACCAGAGGCAATAACGCTGTGATGGCGGTGGGGAGAATTTCAACTGACCAGAAAATCGCCATCATCATTGCCAGACCGCTACAGCGCCAGGCGGTTATACTCATGCCCGCAGGAGGCTCCGTTAGTACGGTGAGTAGTTGAATTCCGACACCGATGGCCAGTCCGGCAAGCCAGAATAATGGGGGGTTAGCCTGCGGACTATCTTGCTCTTTGAGCTTTTTCGCCGACTCCGGAGAACCTGAACTCATGATTCGCTCCATTGTATTCGATAAATTTATAGTTAATGCAATTGGTCATCGGTTAATCACAGTAAGAATGAATCCGTTGGTCAGGAGGCTGCCCGATTACGGGATTCACCCAAATGCAAAACTGCCGTTTTGTAATCGTCGCTCCGGGTTGCAGAGCATTTGATTGATTCGGCAAGTTTTACCAAGGCTTGCTAACAGAGGCTGTCTGAGAATAAGCCGCTTTACTGCGCTAGCTATTCCCGGGCAGCCTCTTAAGCCACACAAAAACACACTTTCTTTGGTACTAAGAAAGAAGCAATACAGAACGCAATAGCGGTAATGGCTGAGTTGCTTTATGAATTACTTAATGATTAGCCGTCATTAAGAGTAGACTCTGTTATAATCATTTACCTACTCTGTACAATGTCACATTTCAAGAGCTTGATTTGATTAAACAAAATAATACCGCCACCCACTTTGAAAGCCTTTCACTCCCTGCTCCTTTGCTAAAAAATCTGGATCATATCGGGTACAGGGAAATGACCCCGATACAACAGCAAAGCCTGCCTGCGGTCATGGCGGGCAAAGACATCATCGCCAAAGCCAAAACCGGCAGTGGCAAAACCGCTGCCTTTGCTATTGGCATTATTTTGAAACTGAAGCAACGGGATTTTGCCTGTCAGGCGCTGGTGCTGTGCCCAACCCGGGAGCTAGCGACTCAGGTTGCCCAGCAGATTCGTAAACTGGCCCGTTACCAACAGAACATCAAAGTGGTGACGCTCTGCGGCGGCCAGCCCATCGGCCCGCAAATTGGCTCTTTGGCGCATGGGGCTCATGTGGTGGTGGGAACACCGGGGCGCATTCAGGATCATCTGCGCAAGAAAACGCTCTCCCTTGAGCGCACCACCTCGCTAGTGCTGGACGAAGCCGACCGCATGTTGGACATGGGCTTTATCGACGCCATTGAGAACATCATCAGCTACCTGCCTAAGCAGCGGCAGACCCTGCTTTTTTCGGCTACTTACCCGCCACAGATCCGCACCCTGAGCCAGCAATTCCAACACCAGCCGGTGGAGGTGAGTGTAAAGAGCGAAAGTCACAGCCTGATCGAGCAACACTTTTACCACGCTGAAAACGCCGATAAGCCAGCGGTACTGATCAAACTGCTGCAACACTATGAGCCCGCCTCCGTAGTGGTTTTTTGCAACACCAAGCAAAGCTGCAAGCAAGTTGGTACAGAGCTTTACTTGGCAGGCTACAAACCGCTGATTCTGCACGGCGATATGGAGCAAAAAGAGCGCGACCAAATGTTGGTACGATTTGCCAACCAAAGCGCAACTGTACTAATCGCCACCGATGTGGCAGCTCGGGGGCTTGATATTGATGATCTGGCGGCGGTAATTAACTACGACCTGAGCCGCGACCCGCAGGTACACGTTCACCGTGTGGGTCGTACTGGTCGGGCTGGCAAACAAGGCCTCGCCCTGAGCCTGCATACCCAAAAGGAGCAGTACAAGCTCGATAACATCAGTGACTACCTTAAAGCCCCGCTGAGTTTTGCGGACTCGAAGCAACTCACGACCGAGCGTCCGCCAGTGCCTGCGCCGATGGTGACCTTAGCCATTGATGGGGGGCGCAAGCACAAAGTGCGCCCGGGAGATATCTTAGGTGCCCTGATCAAAGAAGCAGGAATTCCCGGCGACCAGATAGGAAAAATAAATATTTTTGATTTTGTCGCCTATGTGGCGGTTGCCCGTAGCAGTGCCCGAAAAGCCCAGAGTGGACTGGAGCAGGGGCGCATTAAAGGCAGGAAGTTTAAAGTTCGGCGGTTGTGATGGCTTTTCAAAGCGAGCGCAGCCTCCTGTAGCCCAAAGTCTAAGCCGGGTTCAGAAACTTTCCCTGATTCCATCTGTCATAATTAGTACTTGTTCTTAAATTTTTAATGAGGATATTAACTATGGCAGGTCCAACTAGCCCTACCGGTTCATCGGCGAACATACCACCCTCGGCCCATATGCCTGAAATGGAGCCTGAAAATCATCAGCAAACAGAAAAGAATATACCTCCACACGACCATCATTCACCGGAGCCGGCAGATAAGAATTTAGATGATCGTACCAAGACTCCTCTTAACGGACAGAGTTTGGACCCTACCCAACGTGCCGGTACACCACCACCAGCGGCGCCCACCCCAAGTAAAAATTATTTCAAAGAGATTCCAGAATCCCTGCTGCCAGAAGCGCAACATTTGGTTAATGAAAAGCTCAAATACCTTGGGTTTCAAAATCAGCTAGAACTGTCAAGCGCCGCCGCCAATGCCTTGGGCGAGTGCCTACAACAACTCAAGAATAACCCCGAGGGCTTTTTGAACTGGGTAGATAGTGCGCCAGAGGTGGATTTTTACGTCACGTTTAAAGCCAGCAAAAACGAGGGAGCTTTTCAGCTTTACCCGCTAAAAAATGAGGCAAAACAGCTGTTTAAGGATAATCGGCAACTGCTAATGAATCAGCTCGAACTCGCCGTGCAAACGATGCAGCAGTGGAAACCCTCCAGCGCCAATTTGATCTTTGACAAGGCAGTATTAAGCCGGAAGAACGAAGAACTCAAAAAAAGCTTCACCGAGCTTGATAACAAAGTCGAACAATACCGTCGTGACAATGAAATCAAAGGCAACTTCAGACGACTCAATGAAATTTATTCGGATGTATTATTTGATGAGAATGAGCGCAAAGTGCGCGATAAAGAAGAGACCCACGTTCAGGCTGCTATGGATGGCCAAGCGGTAATCAACGCCTACACACAAGCGGGCGCGAAAAAACCCTAAACGGCCAGCCGTTTGCTCAATATTTACCTCGCTCCCTCGTTTTCGTTGGAGCGAGCGCTTCTCCAATCATTTGGAATCTTTCCCACAGCCTTGATAGCTTGCTTTGCAACGCCAACTTATAATACCCCGCCCAGCCCTTGCTAAAAATCACGGAAAGACCGCAGATGAGCATTCTAAAGCCCCACATTCGCCAAATGAGCGCCTACACGCCGCCGCTTGAGGGTCGTGACCCCCAGCACCATCTGCTGTTGGATTTTAATGAGCGAACACGACCGGTCAGTGACTCAGTAAAACAAGCGCTTATTGAATACATTAACAATGACCGGTTGCAAATTTACCCTTCCTACGGCGACCTTACGAAACAAATTGCCAGTTATGCAGGCGTTAACGACGCCGAGGTGATGGTGACCAACGGCTCTGATCAGGGGATTGATATTATTATTCGTGCCGCCTGCAACGAAGGCGACGAAATCATCATCCCCGGCCCCACTTTTGCCATGTATCAGCAGTGTGCCCGCATCGAAAAGTTGAAAATCATTGCGCCTGCTTATGCCCGGGAAACAGGGTTTCCGCTGTCGGCCGTGCTCAGTGCTATCAGCGCCAAAACCGGGTTGATTGTGATTGCCAACCCCAACAACCCCTGCGGCACCCGGGTTGACCCGGCCGATATTCTGACCATTGCCAGAGCAGCACCGGACACCGCCATACTGGTGGATGAGTGTTACTTTGAATACTCTCAAACAACCGTCGCAGACCAAGTGATGGACTATCGGAATATTTTCATCACCCGTACTTTCTCAAAAACCTGGGGGTTACCGTCCGTACGACTGGGGTACGTTATCAGCCACCAGGACAACATTAATGCCTTGCTCAATATTCGCGGCCCTTACGATGTTAATCAGCTGGCCGTAGTGGCAATTAAGGCAGCCCTTGAGCAGCCAGAATACACCCGGCAGTACGTAGATGAGGTAGTGCAGCAGTCGAGGCCGATGCTGGAGCGATTCCTCCAGCAACAGGGGGTTGATTTCTGGCCCAGTGCTGCCAATTTTATCTGGGCATTTCCTGACAATCCGGATGCCGTTGAGCGCCATCTGCGCCGCCACCAAATTCTGGTGCGCCCCAAACAAGACAATCTTGGTCGTATGGGGCTAAGAATTACCTTGGGCGACAGCGAGCAGACCCGGCACCTGATTGCCAGGCTTCAGGAGGTGCTCGCCTGAGCTGGTGGCTTTTAAACGGCTGAGGTCTCTTCAACGGCTGGGGTCTCTTCAACCTCTGAAGGCTCTTCCTCCAGCTCCCGAACATCGTGTGTCATACGCATCGGGCAGAAGTTAGGTCCGCACATTGAGCAGAAGCCAGCATCTTTGGCGCTGTCCTGTGGCAGTGTGGCGTCGTGGTAGGCTTTTGCTGTTTCCGGGTCCAGAGCCAGATTGAACTGATCCTCCCAGCGGAACTCAAAGCGTGCTTTTGACAACGCGTCATCCCGCAACTGCGCTCCCGGATGCCCCTTGGCGACATCAGCAGCGTGGGCAGCGATTTTATAAGCGATTAAACCCTGTTTAACATCTTCACGATCCGGCAGCCCCAAGTGCTCTTTGGGGGTGACGTAGCACAGCATGGCACAGCCAAACCAACCAATCATCGCTGCACCGATACCGGAGGTGATGTGGTCATAACCCGGAGCAATATCGGTGGTCAAAGGCCCAAGAGTGTAAAAAGGTGCCTCGTGACAGTACTCCAGCTGCTTGTCCATATTCTCTTTGATCAGATTCATGGGGATATGCCCGGGGCCTTCGATCATTACCTGCACATCGTGTTGCCAGGCTTTTTCGGTCAGTTCTCCGAGGGTTTTCAGCTCTGCAAATTGTGCTGCGTCGTTGGCATCGGCAACGGAGCCAGGGCGCAGGCCGTCGCCTAATGAAAGAGTGATGTCGTATGCTTTGCAGATCTCGCAAATTTCATCAAAGTGCTCGTAGAGGAAGTTCTCCCGATCATGGATTTCGCACCACTGCCCAAGTATGCCACCACCTCTGGAGACAATGCCGGTCACACGATCTTTGGTGAGTTTTACATGATCTCTGAGGGTGCCGGCATGAATGGTAAAATAATCAACGCCCTGTTCGGCCTGTTCGATCAATGTATCTTTCATAACAGACCAGCTGAGTTCAGCAACCTTACCCTTTACTTTTTCCAATGCCTGATAAATAGGCACCGTGCCGATGGGAACCGGTGCGTTTCTGAGAATCCACTCCCGGGTTTCATGGATATTTTGCCCCGTTGAAAGATCCATCACGGTGTCTGCACCCCAACGGGTTGCCCATAACAGCTTTTCTACTTCTTCTTCGATGGTAGAAGTCACGGGTGAGTTACCAATATTGGCGTTCACCTTAACCAGAAAATTGCGCCCGATAATCATCGGCTCCGCTTCAGGGTGGTTAATGTTGGCGGGAATTACCGCCCGCCCTGCCGCGACTTCCTGACGCACAAACTCCCCCGTGATGCCCGAGGCTTCGGGTACTCCCATGTTTTCCCTAAGAGCAATGTACTCCATTTCCGGCGTGATGATGCCTTGCCTTGCATAATGCAGCTGGGTCACGTTTTCGCCGGGCAGAGCTCTTCGTACTGTTGCGCTGGATTGAAAGCGGATTGGCTCTACCTGAATATCCTGCTTGCGTCGTAAGGCGTATTGCGAAGATTGAGTCGTCAGTTCTTCAGTGTTTTCACGGGTGTCAATCCACTGGTGTCGGATGGGCGGAAGACCACGCAAAAGATCAAGACGATACTCAGGGTCTGTATAAGGGCCGGATGTGTCGTACACATTGACGACAGATTCTGTGGATTTGCTGTACTCCCCATGTCGTTTGCCAATGGCGATTGCGCGCATTCCGACCCGAATATCATCACGACTGCCGGTCATGTAGATTTTTTCGGATGCCGGAAATGGGCGACAGGCTTCTTTTAACAAAGCCTGCGAATTTTCGATGGGTGAATGTGTTGTGTCGTGCTTATTACAAGCCATAATAATACCTTGATTCTTGCTTTGGTCTATGGCTTGTCGAAGGCAGGCTAAATAAAAGGTATAAAGAGCACTAAGGTGCTTATCTTTTCCTTACTCTTTCCTTAATTTTTTTATTAATTTTTCATTAATAAATTTTCTTGTTCCCTTCGCAGGTACTAACCCGGGCAGGTTCAGCGGATTTGTTGTTGAGCATTTCTAAAAAGAAATACTGAACAGCGATCTCAGCAATATGCACTCCGACAAGTTGCTGGAAGTATAAGGGCAGAGCCTGACAAGTTACAGTGTTTACAGCCCAACAGAGGTACCGGTCGTCCCGGGGCTTTCTGTGCGACTCGGTTTAGGCTCTTGGCTGGGGAGCTAAAAATGAAGGAAGTTGACGACAAAAGAGCGGGTGAAAAATGACTGTGATCATTTCGTGTTACAGGGATTTTTGCCCAGAAAAGGCGCAAGGTGTCTTGAAATACCGTGCCGATTGCGGGCAAAAACGCTGTACCCCCAGTCAGCCAGCAGAGCAACGCCGGGCCAGCGCAGTGGTGCAATAAGACACCCTAGTCCCACTGCTTCCCAGGCTGCCAACGTGGCATCGACGCCGGTAACGATACGGCCATCACCCAAGCTGGCGTGGATGGATTGATCCATCTTTTCTAAGTCAAACTCCGGGTGTTTCTCCGCAAAGCCATCGTCTTTAATATTCACCAGTATCAGTTGGCCTTTACCGTTCATTGAGGATAAGTGGTTAACCTCTTTCATACATAACGGGCAGTTGCCATCGTAATAGAGCGTCACCGGCAGCGTAATTTCTTTTCTTTTGAGCACCATGTTTGAGTACCTTATAAACAGTTACCGATAAATAGTAGGCGCACTGGTAAATGCTGGAAAGTTGGGATTTTCTACGCAGGCATTTCGGCGCCAGATCAACAGTGCTGTTGATCGCACTGACAGTCATGCTGTCAGTGTTAAGGGCGCCGATCTTCAAACTATTAAATTGAGTACCAATACATGCTGTTTATGATTGCCCGTTAGCAAGCCGGTCGGCCATTTTCAAGACTCCGCACACAATGAGAAACTGAGCCAGATAGTAGGTCAGCATAATTAACGCATCAGCATAGGGCAGCGGCTGTATGAACTTATTGATTGCGATCAAACTGTCTGAGAGTGCAAAGTAGCTAGCCCCCATAAACAACCACTGATAACGGCAAAACGCCGCGCCTAACACCATAGCACTGATGGCAAGCAAATAAGCTGTCACCGGTATGAACAGTGCGCCACTAGCCGGCAGGATGAACCACGCCAACAGCAGCGCAGCCACTGTGAAGGCAGTAGCGCGCAAAACGCCCTGTGAGGTTATTTGTGCACGCTGCCAGAACAAAACGGCATAAATGATTTGAGCCAGCAGAAAACAGGCCAGCCCCGGCACAAACAGGTCGGTTACCTGACCATCCAGCGCCAGCAGCATATCGCCGCTGGCAGAGAAGACAATGGCCAAAGTCATCCCTTGACGAAGCTTTCCTGCCAGGTTAGTCCAAATGGTGATGAGCAGAAGAAGAACCGGAGTTGCTTTGAGCAGCACAGTCAATACCAGCACGGCGGGTAAAAATTGCTCCAACAGCAGGGTAAAAATATAAAAAAGTGCAAGAGTCCAAAAAGAGAGGCTGATTGTTTTTGTCATAGCGTTATTTTTGTTATGAAGAAAGTCAGTGTGATATTAAGACAAATGGAGTGAAGCGTAAAACTGGTGCTATCATAAGCTGCTTAGGCTATTGCAGAAATAGTCCCATTGTCTCGTGATGCCGGTGATGCCGGATCAAGAGTTACAAACAATCCACTTTATCCACGCAACTTATGCACAATTTATGATGCCAGGCACCGGAATATTCAGTTTTTTAACAGCGACGGCTGTCGTGGTGCTTGGAGGCACAATTATCTACTGGCTCATGAGCAAGAGAAAGAAGGCAAAACGCCCACCGATTAGCGGGGTGCTCAAAACGGTCATTCCCAGAGATCAGCACCCGGTCTCCCGCCGTTTTATCAGTAACAATGCGCTGAAGGTGATCAACCGACTCAATAGCCAGGGCTTTGAAGCCTATCTGGTGGGTGGTTGTGTGCGGGATCTTTACCTGGATCTACACCCGAAAGATTTCGACGTTGCCACCAGCGCCAGCCCTGAAGAGGTGCATCGCCTGTTTCGTAATTCCCGTCTGATTGGCCGACGCTTCAAGCTGGTTCACATTCTTTTTGGTCGGGAAATGATTGAGGTGGCCACCTTTCGGGCGCAGCATGAGCAGCACCATGGGCGGGATAAATCGCACCATTCAGAGTCCGGAAGAATTCTGCGGGACAACGTTTACGGCTCTATGGAAGACGACGCCATGCGTCGGGATTTTACGGTCAACGGGCTATACTACGATGGTCGTGATTTTAGCGTCGTTGACTTTTACAACGGGGTTGATGACATCCACACCGGCACCCTGCGCCTGATTGGCGACCCGGTAACCCGCTACCACGAAGACCCGGTGCGGATGCTTCGTGCGATTCGCTTTGCCGCCAAACTCAACTTCACCATGGCACCAGAAACAGAGCAGCCTATTCGGGAGCTTGGCAATTTACTGCGGGACATCCCCCCGGCGCGCCTGTTTGATGAAGTACTCAAGCTGCTGCAAAGCGGCCACGGTGTGCGAACGTTTGAATTGATGCGAGAGTACCAGTTATTTGCGCCGCTATTCCCCGCTACCGAACAAAGCCTGAACGAGCAGGATCAAAACGCCGGGGCGCTGATCATTGAAGCTCTGAAAAGTACGGATCGGCGTCTTAAAAACAATCGCCCGGTCACTCCGGCATTTCTGTTTGCGGCACTGCTGTGGTCACCTATGCGACTGCTGGCAAAAGATTTGATGGAGCAGGGCATGCCGACGGTTCCGGCATTTCAGCAGGCTTCGATGGTAGTTATCACCAACCAGTGCAATCACATTTCTATTCCGCGTCGCTTTTCCATGATGGTTCGGGATATCTGGGATCTTCAGGCGCGCCTTGAGCGCCGACAGCCGAAACAGATTGAGGCGATACTAGGGCATCCAAAATTCCGGGCGGGTTACGATTTTCTGGTGTTGCGGGAGCAGTCTGGTGAACATTTGTCGTCTGTTGGTCAGTGGTGGACCGACATTCAGGAGCTAGACGAGCATGGTCGTTATGCCATGATCAAAGCCCTAACCAAAGTAAAGAAAAAAAGCGGCCCAAAACGACGCCGACGTAAACCCCGTGACGGCTCTCGCAACGGTTCTGGTGATGGAGAGAAGTGATGGCACAAACCGCTTATATTGCCCTTGGCAGCAATCTCGAACAACCGGGGTTACAGCTGCAAAAAGCAGTGACTGACATCGACGCCACAGCCGGTATTACCGTACAAGCGACCTCCAGACTCTACCGCAGTGACCCTGTTGGCCCGCCCGGGCAGCCGGATTACTGCAACGCCGCCGTCGCCATTTCCACAACGCTGGCGCCGCTGAAATTATTGGATGCATTGCAATCCATTGAAAACGCCCACGGTCGTATACGCACTGTGCGCTGGGGGCCACGCACATTGGATCTGGACATACTGCTTTTTGGCGAGCAGGTCATAAACACAGAAAGGCTGACCGTACCTCATTATCAAATGCAGGTACGAAACTTTGTGCTGTACCCTTTGTTGGATATAAATCCGCAGCTTCAGCTGCCCAATGGCACATCGCTGCAAACATTGGCGGATAAGCTCGGATTCCATGGGCTGAGTGTCATGGCAGAAAGTTATCCTTGGTTTGCACCGGCTAATTAACGGCCTGATTCCGGCGACAGGTTTGCGTCAATCCCCCAACTGACAAGCCCTTACTCTTCTCGTATAATCCGCGGCAGTAACTAATTAAGGTCTTAATTGATGGCTAAAGTCACCCTGAATACCCTGTCCGGAATGAAACAAACTGGTGAGAAATTCACCTGCCTGACAGCCTACGACTCCACACAAGCACATCTGATCAGCAGTCAGGGTGTAGAGGTGATACTGGTTGGCGACTCTTTGGGCAATGTTTGTCAGGGTCAGACCAGCACTGTGCCTGTCACTATGGACGACATGTGCTACCACACCCGCTGCGTCAGTGCGAGGGCCGGTGATGCCCTGATCATGGCCGACCTGCCTTTTGCCTCGTACTCCAATGAACAGCAGGCGCTGACCAATGCTTCTCGACTGATGCAGGCGGGGGCTGAAATGGTCAAGCTCGAAGGTGAGTCCTGGCTGGTGCCTATTGTCAGCCGTTTGCGTGAGCAGGGCATCCCCTCTTGCATCCACCTTGGCCTGACTCCGCAGTCCGTACACGTCCTTGGCGGTTACAAAGTTCAGGGCAGAGATGAAGCCCGGGCCGCCGCCATGGTGGATGCCGCCGTCGCTCTGGAGCAGGCCGGTGCGGCCATGTTGGTACTTGAGTGTGTTCCTGCGGTGCTGGGTAGAGAAATTACCCGTGCCGTGCAAATTCCGGTGATTGGTATCGGCGCCGGTGCCGACACCGACGGCCAGGTACTGGTGATCTACGACATGCTCAACATGACTGCGGGGCGCAAGCCTAAGTTTGTTAAAAACTACATGAGCGAAGGCGGCAGTGCTCAGGATGCCATTGCGACCTTTATCAAAGAGGTAAAAAACGGCACATTTCCGGGCCCGGAACACGGATTTGAATAAGCCGAAGGCACCCATTATGCAAACAGTACATTCTATTGCTGAAGTTCAGGACGTCGTCGCTGTAAACAAATCAAAAGGGCTGCGTATTGGCTTTGTTCCTACCATGGGCAACCTCCACGGCGGGCATCTGACGCTGGTCGAAAAAGCCAGAAAGGTCTGTGATTTTGTGGTGGTGAGCATCTACGTCAACCCGCTACAGTTTGGGCCCAACGAAGACTACGACTCCTATCCGCGCACCATGAAGCAAGATCAGCAGCTGCTTGAGAATCATGGTGTTGACCTGCTTTATGCCGCCAGTACTCAGGAAATTTATCCCAAGGGCAGTGAAAATCACACCCATGTAACGGTGGACACCTTAGATGGTATGCACTGCGGCAAAAGTCGTCCCGGCTTTTTTCGTGGTATTGCAACGGTAGTCACTAAGCTGTTTAACATTGTGCGCCCAGACGTAGCGGTGTTCGGCGAGAAAGATTTTCAGCAGTTGACTATCATCCGCAAAATGGTGCGGGATATGTGCATGCCTGTTGAGATTTACGGCGCACCCATCGCCCGTGAACCCTCCGGCCTGGCCATGAGCTCACGCAATGGTTATTTAACCAGAGAGGAGCGAGAAGAGATCGCCCCGGTACTTTACCGCTGCCTGATGGACGCCCGTGATGCGATCAACTGCGGCGAAACCGACTACGATCTGCTGCGCCGCAACGCTTTTGCCACCATGGCGCAAGCTGGGTTTAAGCCGGACTATTTTAATATCTGCAACCCTGAAACATTGCTTCCTGCTAACCACCAAGATCAGACGCTGGTCATTCTGGCGGCGGGCTATCTCGGTAAAGCCCGACTGATTGATAACATCCACTTTAATCGCGCCAGTGCCGACAACCGCAGCGTTCAGAGTTAAGGATGATACTCAGGCAGATAATCCTGTCGTCATTAGGATGAAAGCATCGGAGGGCTTTGGAGACAACGCCCTCTGGTGTTGATGAATTGCTGGTGCTGCACCGCCAAACATTAATATTTTGCTGAATTAACTAAATAGCGATAGAATGCCCGGCTTTTTTCGCGGCGCCACTTATGCGCCAGAGTTCCCTTACCTCACTAAAAAGGATTTGCAATGCAAACGACCCACCAAAACTTCAACACTCTGTTTTTAATATCGTTATTTCATATTATTACCATCACCGCCAGTAACTATTTGGTGCAAATACCCTTCGAATTTCTTGGCCTGCATACGACGTGGGGCGCCTTTACCTTCCCGTTTATTTTTCTGGCCACTGACCTGACGGTGAGAATTTACGGCTCGGTATCGGCTCGGAAAATTATTTTTATGTCTATGTTTCCGGCGCTGATGATCTCTTATTTGGCCTCGGTACTGTTTGTGGATGGCCGCTTTACGGGGTTGGAAACTTTGACAAGCTTCAATAGCTTTGTTGGCAGAATTGCATTTGCCAGCTTTGCTGCTTATCTGATTGGTCAGGCTATGGACATCACCGTCTTCAATCGTTTGCGTCAGTTAAAAGCGTGGTGGGTTGCTCCGGCCTGCTCAACGGTGGCCGGTAACTTTATAGATACCCTGAGTTTCTTTAGTCTTGCCTTTGCAGGTTCATCCGACCCATTTATGGCCACACATTGGGTGGAAATTGCTTTAGTGGATTACGGCTATAAACTTGCCATCAGCATGTTGTTCTTCTTGCCTATGTATGGCGTTCTACTCAGTGTTCTGGTCAATAAACTTAACATACCCATTAAGGTTGGCTCTCGCCAAGCGGCTTAAACAACAAGCCCGTGGAGGGCTTGCAAAATACAAAGCCGAGTGCACCTTTGGGTTTGTTAATGAAAGTCTGCCGTTGTCTATTCGAGAGTGGTATTGCCCTGAGTGCAATACCCGTCACGATAGAGATATAAATGCAGCCAAGAATATAAAAACCGCCGGTTAGCCTGTGGAGCGATTGGAACGGAAAGTCTCACTTCTCAAGTAGCTGAATGCGCTGCAGGCTGTCAAATAGTTTACTTTTGTCGTTTTCTGACAAGTGAGTAGTATTAACGGTTTGCATAAAGTGTTTTTTCAGCTCGTGATTAAAGTGTTTGTCAGACATTAAATAGTGACTGATTTTCATCACTATCTCATCACCAAGCTGTAAAAGTTTTGGCCTGATCTCTGACGCCAGATCACGGTGCTCATCATCTTGCGGTTGTGATGACAGCCATTGCGCCCTATAACGGTACTGAATCGCTTTGCTGGCATCCATTTGGGACTGAAAAAAATCCGCAATAGACTCAGGTTGCAAACCGGCGCTTTCAGCTTTTAATAACGCTTTTTTAAGCACTTCACGCTCCCTAGAGAGATCCTCAACCGGGCGATGATTGTTGTTTTTGAACAGAGCCACCGCTTTCATATAAGACAGTCGTTCATTAATCAGTTGAAAGATCTCGCTCGACAGTGTTTCTGCCGCCGTAAAGGTAGAGAGTGTCAGGCACAACAGCCCTGCAAAAACGTACTTCATAGTGTGAGGATTCACCAGTTACTGTTTAGTTGGAAGAGTATCGACCCAGAAAGAAATGGCTCAACCATGGCTTTTTGTAGGCGATTACTTTTAGCGATTAAAAGTTTAGCAGTTAGTTGGGGAGTGCTTATAAAAGCATGAAAAATGAGTTGAGAGTGGCGCCAACCATAACCACAGGGTGAGTGGCTATGGTGTTCATAAGTTGGGCTTATTTTTGCAATTCGTAGACCGTTGTGGTTCCTGATACCTCATGACCAACAATCAACAACGGTGCGCCGGTTGGGCTGTCGGCCCCTTGTACAAATGTCATTCCTTCTGGTGAAAGATCTCCGGCGCTTGCTACTTGTTTTTGTGCATCTTTGCTGAAATCGCGGTTATTGATGTAATCGATATATTCTGCCGATTCGGGATCACTGATGTCGTACATAAAAACACCACCGGTTCGTTCGAGCCCGATAAAAGCGTAATGCCTTCCATCTATTTCACCAACGGCCAATGCTTCGGGCTCTCCCCCTTTGTCGTCACTGCGGCTGTCGCCTTTGGTTTTATCATCGTTATTGTTGAAGTTGGCTCCGAGTAGTTCGGCGGTAATGCGTCCAAAATCACTTCCAGAGTCGTATACCAGCTCACCTTCCTCACTCCAGATAGAAAACGAGCGGGCGCCATAGGAGTAAATTTGCTCATATGCTCCGTCATTATCCAGATCGCCCATTGTTTTGGTGACCTTTAAGCGCCCCAGTTTTTTCTTATCCTGTGCATCCTTGGCGTGCGGGTGACCGGCATCAAGCGTTAATTTGCCTGCACGGATTTCCTCACTAAACCCAAGGCAGCCATCCTCTTCATCAAACTGCAATCCACCACTGTTGATGCACTCGCTTTCGGATTGGGCCGGATACCAGTAGTCACGGGCATCGCCTTCGTTGGCCGTCACCAAGTAATTTTTCCCGTCAACCTGATAGCTGACAATGGTATCGGGTTGGTACATGCCGTAGACTTCTGCCCACTTCTCAAAGTGAATACCGCCATCTTTATTGCTGGCATCAATCTCAGACTGGCCAAAATCTTTAAAGCCCATGGGCACAATCTCATCAACCCTTGCTGTCGCAATATCCACAATGGCCAGAGCGTTATTTTCTTGCAGAGTGACGAAGGCTTTGGTGGAATCGGCAGAAATCGCTATGTATTCAGGTTCAAGATCTTGAGCGACTGTGGCATTACGGCCAAAAATACGGACATCTTCTGATAATTCAAGGTGTCGTCTACTGCCTTGGTTAAACTCGGTAAATGTGGCGAAGTTGACGTTTTTGAGGGTTTTTTCATCAACAGCGATAATACTGACCGAACCTTCAGGGTCAATCCGGTAATCCGGCGACGGTTCACCTTCGTTAGCCGTTAAAACAAAGCGACCATCCGGAGTAAAAGTTACCATATCTGGCAAAGGCCCTACTTCTGCAACGCTTGAAAAAATCGCGCCGCCTTCAGGGTCTAAACGATATAAAATCACAACACCATTTTCCTGGCGATTCTTCCCTTCCACTGCAACCGCTAACAGATCACCGTGAATGGCAATACTGTTAACGGCACCGAGCGCTCTGTCGGCTACGCCGGATTGCAAATATATTTTGCCCACTTTCGGCAAGTTGGAATCCGTCAATGGGTTATTCAGGGCGGCGCCATCCAACTGTTTTGCACTGAGAATGTCTACTGTACCGGCACTGGCATTGACCACATAAATAGACTGGCTGGATTTGTGCCAGGCAACGATCTCAGCAGCACCTTGAAAATAACTGCCAGAAGCAAACCGACCAATAGGCTCCATGGAAGGATGGTTGATATCAGCATTTTTTTGCGGCATCGAACACCCGGTTAGAAGTGTTGACGCAGCAAGAGCTAAAGGGGCTATAACGGATACTCGACTCATGTCGTTTCTCTCGATTGTTTTTGGACTGCCTCTTTTTATAGCGACGCTAAGTTAATTTTTTATGACGCGAGTGTGACGGTATTGTGGCAACTGCTATTTTGTGGGTTGGGCAGCGCCGGTGAGTGTCTATTATTCAGGCTCATGCTTTCAATGACGGGAACAAGCGAACAGCTCTAGCAGTCATGGCGATCATTTTTAAAATGAACAGTGTTCAGCTTTTGGTAAATCCGATAGGGCTTGCCGACAAGGTGGTAGCGGTTGCGGCAGGCCAAGTAGATGAATTGATAAGATGGATACACGGTAAGTAATAGGCGGTATGGGCGGTATTTGTATTCTTAACGTTTGTTTTTTTCAATAACAGACAGTCGCATTTCCAGTTCGCACTCCAACTGATTCATTTGTTCCAACTTTTGCTTTTGTTGGCTGCTGGTGTGCCAGTAGTGAGGGGTCATGGCGAGTAAATCCATAATCGCCTGACCACTTTGAAGTTTCATGGTGTGTCGGATGCTTTTGCTTTGCTTGAGGCATAGGCTCTGCGGTAAGTCTTGTAGTCTTTTATCTTCCGGGTACGGTCGCACTTCATCGTAAATGGCGCTGCGAAGAGCCAAAAGATGGTGCTGAGCGGGAGTCAGCATAATGATGCGCCCACCGGGTCTCAGTACCCGTGCAAACTCAGTCCAGTCACTACGTGAAAAAATGTTGATGATGGTATCAAACTGTGCATCCATTAAGGGCAAGTCACTGACGCTGGCGACCAGCCAGGTTATGGCTTGGCTGCGTTTGCTGGCGGCGAGAATGGCGGGTTTGGCAATATCCACACCGCAAACAGTGCCGCCAAGCCGGGACTGAATGGCTGTGGTGTAGAACCCTTCGCCACAGCCTGCATCAAGAATGCAGTGCGGCTCGCTGCCAAATGAGTGCAGGGTTGAAATCACCGCATCAACTACCGGTTGATAATATCCGTTGTTTAAAAAGCGGGTTCTGGCCTGCACCATCATTGCGTCGTCACCGGGGTTTTTGCTGCGCTTTTTATTGCTGGGCAAAAGGTTCAGATACCCCTGTTTCGCCCGATCAAACTGGTGATTATTCTGGCACAGGGCGTGGCGTGTTTGAGCCATCAGGGATTCATGGCAAATTGGGCAACGAAGTTTAATGGGCATAAAACGGTGATCTTAAAAAATCAATGATTCTAGCGATCCTGGCGGGAGATTCAATGACAGTCTGAAATAAATACGATCAGTGCAAAGCACGGATAAAAAATGTAACTGCGATGAACTGCTTGCAACGAAAGCATGGAGTCAAAAATAAGCACATGATTGCAGCAACGAATGCGGTATACAAGGCAAGATGGTTACCGGCTGTTATCTAAAGGTTAGCGCCAAATGAGGCCGCCCTATGAAAGAGCAAAAAAATGACAGAAGCCGCGATAAGCAGCGCTTAAGGGAACGGTCATAATACAAATCAAATCTTTCTAATGGCCACTGCAAATGCATGATAAAAAAGTCAGGCATAATTATTTAGTTGCTATTTTTTCTTATAGTCGTCTGTTTTTTTATTTTGTTTTAGCGTATTAGCCAAAGTGATTTAAAAAACAAGGCGGATATAGCAATAGTGTTAGAAAGTAGTAATGGTATAACCGGTATAGTGCAGTAAACTTACTTTGCTATTAATTGTTGAGTGCTAACTTTTGTGGGTATTAATTAACTTAAAAGGCCTGCAAGTTATAATCATCTTGTTGACAGAGATCAGATCTAATGAAGAAATTCGACATATCAATATTTATTGTCTGTATCGCTGCTTTTTTTTCCACTAACCTTTGGGCGGGCACCGAATATATTGTGGTCAGAAATTTCCTGAAAGAGCCTATTCAGGTCAGTAGCGTAGGTAGTGGTTATTGCGTTGATAAAGTTGAACCGGCTTCCGCTACAGTCCAGCCGTGGAAAGAAATCACAATTACTCTTACCTTTACGTCCAATCCGATTCACAGCTGTGCTTGGGTGCACAGCTCTCATAATTTTAGTGTCGATGGCATAAACAATGAAGGTGAAAGTTTCAGCGGCTCATTCGAGTGGTATTTACCAGCGGGTGGTAGTGGATACCTTTATCTTGGGTCTCAATTTTCTATAAAATTAATCACTTATGAAACGAAACCTCGATCACATTATGCTCATTTAGAGGTGGTAGAGCCCTGAAGAATTAATCGGTTGCAACCGATAGTTTAAAAAGCCTGCTGATGGTGGGTTAATTAAGGTTTCGGATATACTCTGACCTAACGCCCACGCTCTGGCAGGTCTACGTCGTAATCAGCTATGGTGGCTTTTATCTGGAAATTGTCCGCAGTATTTAGCTAAAAGCTATCGAATTTATAGGCTATTTTTCTGTTTTCTTGCTATGTTGTCTGCTATGTGCAGGTAATCTCCTGAGCAGAATTTGCAAATTACCTATTGGCTCAAAGGAAGAGTCCCTGTAGGCTGCGGTACTTTTTCAGGCTCAAAAACCAACACACTACAAAACACAGGACGATACATTGATTTCAACCGCAAATATCACTATGCAGTTCAGTGACAAGCCCCTCTTTGAAGATATATCCGTCAAGTTTGGCGAAGGCAACCGCTACGGACTCATTGGTGCCAACGGTTGTGGAAAATCCACTTTTATGAAGATTCTTGGCGGTGAGCTGGAGCCATCGTCTGGAACTGTCAGCAAAGATCCTAACGAACGTATGGCGAAGCTGAGTCAGGATCAGTTTGCCTACGAGAACTATACCGTCATTGATACCGTTATCATGGGCCATGCGCAGCTATGGCAGGTAAAAGCAGAGCGTGATGCGATCTATGCCAAGGCCGAGATGACTGAAGAAGAAGGTCTGCGGGTGGCTGACCTTGAGGTTCAATTTGGCGAGATGGACGGTTACTCCGCCGAAGCGCGAGCTGGAGAGTTGCTGCTTGGCCTCGATATCCCTATTGAGCAGCACTATGGACTGATGAGCGCCGTAGCGCCGGGTTGGAAGCTGCGGGTGCTGCTGGCGCAGGTACTTTTTGCCGACCCTGACATCATGCTGCTGGACGAGCCCACCAACAACCTGGACATCAATGCCATTCGCTGGCTGGAAGGTGTTTTGAAGCAGCGCGACTGCACTATGATCATCATCTCCCACGACCGCCACTTCCTGAACAGCGTCTGCACCCATATGGCGGATTTGGATTACGGCAAACTGCAGGTAATGCCCGGAAATTATGACGAATACATGACCGCTGCCACCGCCGCTCGCGAACGCCTGCAGGCCGACAACGCTCGCAAAAAAGCGCAAATTGCCGAGCTGCAGTCGTTTGTTAGCCGCTTTTCTGCCAACGCCTCTAAAGCACGACAAGCGACGTCTCGTGCCAAGCAGATTGGAAAAATACAGCTCAATGAAATAAAACCGTCGAGCAGGCAAAACCCCTTCATCCGCTTTGAGCAGGAGAAAAAATTGTTCCGTAATGCGCTGGTGGTTGAAAACCTCAGCCAGGGCTTTGAAGAAGATTTGTTTAATAAAGTCAACCTGATGGTAGAAGTGGGTGAGCGTATCGCCATCATTGGCCAGAACGGTATCGGTAAAACCACGCTGCTGCATACGTTGGCAGGAAATATGCCACCGCGCACCGGCTCGATTCAGTGGTCTGAAAACGCCAACATCGGTTACTACGCGCAAAATCACAGCGCCGATTTCGATATGGACATGAATCTGTTCGACTGGATGAGCCAGTGGATGAACGCAGGCGATGATGAGCAGGTAATCCGTGGCGTACTCGGCCGCATGCTGTTTTCACAAAGTGATCTGAAAAAATCCGTGCGGGTTATTTCCGGTGGTGAGCAGGGGCGTATGCTATTTGGCAAGTTAATTCAGCAACGGCCAAACATTCTGCTGTTGGACGAACCAACAAACCACATGGATATGGAGTCTATCGAATCGCTGAATCTAGCACTGGAAAACTACAAGGGAACCTTGATCTTTGTCTCTCACGATCGTCAGTTTGTCTCTTCGCTGGCAACACGAATTATAGAGATTAAAGCGTCCGGCCTTGTGGATTTTCATGGCACCTATGACGACTACCTTCGCAGCCAAGGAGTTGAGTAACGTTTATAGCAATATGCCTGAGCGACGTGTTAGTCTGCTCAGGCATACTACTGGGGGTTAAAAAGGCTAAGAGTTAAGAAGCATTTATGGGGCTATTTAATTTATTGTGTGTCTTTTGTATCAGACATGAAATAATTGACCAGTGCATTTTGTTCATCAGTTAATGTGAATTGAAAATATTTGGTTAGATGAATCAATTCGTCAAGTACACTTCTATAGTGGTGCAATAACTCACGAGAGTAGTTTTTCTTATTGTTAGTTATTGTTAGTAAGAAAGTTTCGAACTTCTCTTTTGTGTGCATTATGGGGATGTAACAACGCAGAGCTGAGACCTTTCTGGCTAGCTTTAAGAATTTAATTAAATTTGGATCTTCGTCTAATAAGTTGGTGTCAAGCCAAAGAATAATCAAGTAACAACTTCCACGCAGACCTATAGCAGAACTATTTTTATCAAGAAAATTTTTGCCACACTTTTGTGAAAGTGTTGTGCAAAGCTCTGAGACTTTAGAAAAATCCCTGCTTAAACCATCAAAATAGTGAAATAGCTTTTTTAGATGATAAAGTTCTGAACCCTTTATGTTCGTTATTATTCTTTTTATGCGCGTTCTGTTTTTTTTGTCGCTGGCACAAAAGCCGAGGTTTATTAAACGCTCAGCTATGACGACTCTAGCTGCATCTGCCTCATTTTTATCGAATTCATTTCGATCAATAAGATGCAAAAACGTCGTAAAAAAATTATTTAACATGTTGCTATAACTACTTTTGCGCCTGCCAATAACCTCAGCTTCTAGAGTATTGAATAGTTCCCCCATAGATCTTGTTGATATATTTTCCCCGTCGTATTGATTCAGTATTTCAATTGTTTTAATAAAATCTGGCGAAAACTCTTTTTCAGGCCACGACTTGCTTTCAGATGCTAGGGTGGAGTCAGCACTCGATATTGATTCGTCTTGTGAATCGTTCTCTATCTTCGCTGTCTCCATTTTCGTGAGGTGGTTTTCAGGTGTAGCAGGTTTTACGGAACGTTGGTTTATATCTTTAAAGAGAAGAGTGTATGAAGCATGTGGATGTTTTGTTGTGAGCTTGCGCGTAGTCTCTGATAAAACATTGACTTTATATAAACCTAACAGGCCTTTAAAGAAAGCAACCACACCTTTGAATAGTCGTATTAGCTTATGATCCTTTTCATTTTTGTGCAGGCTATATTCAAGGCTGCTTTTTGCGCCAAGTGTTATGTAATTTGCTTGAATTGTCATCAGGGCTGCCCAACTTATTAAGTTTTTGACTGGCCGACAATGATTTTATCACACACCATAGGGCTAATTATTTAGGTGTATCTTCTGGGATCTCGTGGCCTGTGCAGTTGCAACTTCGCAATCTAAAGTTTAGACAGCCAAAGCGAGAAATGGTTCAGCTTTCTTTAGTTGCGGAGATTTTCTTCAGGCGACCCCGACCGATGGAATACCCGAAGGCAAGTTTCTACCTGCCAAGCAAGCTTTACCAAATTTTGCGTAAAGCATCATCTTTATGCCCTTTGGGTGGATGCCCTTCGGGTGCGATAGGGCGGGGAATGTCAGTTATTAAGAGTGACTGCCTATTGGCAGCACACCATATTGTCGCGATGCAGTAATTCCGGTTCCCGCTGATAACCGAGCTGCGCCTTGATCTGATGGCTGGGCTTGCCCATGATTTTTGCAACTTCACTGGCACTGTAATTAATTAAGCCCCGGGCCACCTCGCGCCCCTCTTCATCCACACAGGTGACCATTTCACCTCGCTGAAACTCGCCTTTCAACGCTTTTACGCCCACAGGCAGCAGGCTTTTGCCCTGTTTTAGCAGCACGCGAACTGCACCGGCATCAAGCACCAGTTCGCCGGCAGTTTTTAAGTGCCCTTGCAGCCATTGCTTGCGGGCTGCTAAGGGTTCATGGTCGGGCAGAAGCAGTGTCCCTAGTGCTTCGCCGTGGTAAATCCCGGTAAGTATGTTCTTCCCATGACCGCCGGCAATAACCGTTGCAGCCCCAGAAGCGGCGGCTTGTCGGGAGGCGCGCAGTTTGGTCAGCATTCCCCCGCGCCCCAGTCGACCGCTACCGCCACCGGCCATCACGTTTAATGATTCATCCCGGGCACGCATTTCAGGTATGAGCGTGGCCTGGGGGTTGGTTCTTGGGTCGGCGGTAAACAGGCCGTCCTGATCGGTCAGAATGACCAGTAAGTCCGCCTCGACTTGGTTTGCCACCAGAGCCGCCAGCGTGTCGTTGTCGCCAAAGCGAAGTTCACTGGTAGCGACGGTGTCGTTTTCGTTGATGACCGGTACCACGCCGATTTCGAGCAGCGTTCGCAAGGCGCTGCGGGCGTTCAGGTAACGTCGGCGTTCGCGGTGATCGTCATGGGTTAGCAGCACTTGCGCTGGCTGAGTGTTGTGTTTCTGAAAGCTAAGTTCCCAGGCCTGCACCAGCCGGGTCTGCCCCACTGCGGCGGCGGCCTGTAATTGGTGCAGTGCCGTAGGGCGCTCTTTCCAGCCGAGCTTTTCCATGCCAGCGGCAACTGCGCCGGAAGACACCAGTACTACCTCAATGCCCTGATGACGCAGTTGGCACATTTGGCTTACCCAGTCGTCCATACGGCTCAGGTCAAGCCCTTGGCCTTCGTTGGTCAGTAGCGCACTGCCAATTTTGATGACCCAGCGTCGGGTTGTCCGTAACCGATTGCGATTGCTCATGGCGCGTAGAAAACCTCAATTTCTTCGTCGTCGTTGTCATCATCGCCAGCTTTGCTGGCGGCACGGCGAGCACGGCGCTCTTCGGCCAGCTGGCGCATGCGCTGACGCGCCTCGGCTTCCATTTTGCTCAGTTGCTCTGATTCTGCATGGGCCAATGCTTCGTTTTCACTTTGCTCAAGGGCTCGCTCTTCAATGAAGCTCATGATGTGTTGGCACAGGGTTTCGGTACCCCGTCCGGCAATGGCTGAGGTGCGATAAACCGGACCGGTCCAGTTCAGTTCATCGACGATACGCTGGCACACCAGCTCACGCTGATCTTCTGGCAGTAAATCCACTTTATTCAACACCAGCCAGCGATCCCGGCCAGCCAGCGTGGCGCTGAATTGCTCCAGCTCCTGGATGATGGCTCGGGCGCAGTGTACCGGGTCGGAGTCATCAAAAGGAGCCACATCCACCAAATGCAGCAAAATACGACAGCGGGAGAGGTGCTTGAGGAAGCGAATTCCCAAACCGGCGCCTTCAGCAGCGCCTTCAATCAGGCCGGGAATGTCGGCAATCACAAAGCCCCGGTGGCGATCCACCGCCACAACGCCTAAGTTGGGCACCAAAGTAGTGAAAGGGTAGTCCGCCACTTTTGGCCGCGCCTGAGAAACTGCACGGATAAAGGTCGATTTTCCGGCATTAGGCATGCCAAGAAGGCCGACATCGGCAATGACTTTGAGTTCTAGGCGTAATTGTCGGCTTTCACCTTCAGAGCCAGGGCTGGTTTGACGCGGCGCCCGGTTTACGCTGGATTTGTAGCGGGTATTGCCAAGGCCGTGAAACCCACCTTGAGCTACCTTGACCCGCTCACCTACGTGGGTGAGGTCACAAATGACCTCTTCGGTGTCGTTATCCACCACGGTGGTGCCTACTGGTACTTTGAGTTCAATGTCGGTACCTTTGGCGCCGGTGCAGTTTCGACCTCGACCGGGCTCACCGTTTTTCGCTTGGTAGTGTCTTTGGTAACGGTAATCCACCAAGGTGTTGAGGTCGTTGTCGGCGATGACATAGACACTGCCACCGTCGCCACCGTCGCCACCGTCCGGGCCGCCTTTTTCAACAAATTTCTCCCGGCGAAAGCTTAGGCAGCCGTTGCCGCCTTTTCCTGCCTGAACCGAAATTGTTGCTTCATCTACAAACTTCATCTCTTATCTCCTGCAACGATCATTGCAGTCATATCAGCCCTCTGCCAATGCCTGCAGATAAATTCTGCACGAAGGTAAAACCCATCTGGAGGCATTGTCTGGGAGGTTGTTCGAGCACAGCGCCCGCTTGGGCAACTTTACCATTTTCGGACAGCCTTCTGGATACAGAAAAGCCCCGCAAATCGCGGGGCTTTCGAAAGAGTTGTCAGATACTGACAACTTCAGCGCCATTATGCAGCTTCTACGCGAACATATTTACGCTTTTTAGGACCTTTCACTTCAAAAACGACTTTGCCGTCGGCCTTGGCGAACAGGGTGTGATCCTTGCCGATGCCTACGTTAGAGCCTGCGTGGAACCTGGTACCACGCTGACGAACGATAATGGCACCAGCCTGAATGGCCTGACCACCAAAGATTTTGACACCAAGGCGTTTACTTTCGGAATCGCGACCGTTGCGGGTACTACCGCCAGCTTTTTTGTGAGCCATCTTGCTCTCCTTTTATCAGGGGACAGTTACCGGCAGTTCAGCGGGGCTGTCCCTGGAAGCCATCAATGGGTCTGGGACCCATTAGCAATTATTAACCGGCAATACCGGTGATTTTCAGCTCAGTGAACCACTGACGATGGCCCATCTGCTTGCGGTGATGCTTACGGCGCTTGAATTTGATGATTTTGATTTTAGGGCCGCGGCCGTGGCTGACCACTTCAGCGGTAACCTTGGCACCTTCAAGCAAAGGCGCACCAACTTTTAATTCTTCGCCGTTAGCAATCAGCAGAACGTCGTTGATAGCCAGGCTTTCACCAGCGGCAACGTTGAGCTTCTCAACTTTGAGGGTTTCACCCTCGGTTACGCGGTATTGCTTGCCACCAGTTTTAATAACTGCGTACATAGATAATCTCCGAAAATCCTGTGAGCCTCTTTGTCAAAGGCATCCACCAGAGGGTGGAATTTGTTGCTATCCAAAAACCAATTCCGGTTACCCTGTGCAGAGCACTGGGATGGGCGGCACCTCATGAGCTGATTCGGCAACGTCTTACAGACAGTAAAGCGAACCGGCATTCATGACAAAACGGCACACCGCACCGGATTTTCAGATAGGGGCGCAAATTTTAAGGAAGTAAAGCCCCTCTGGCAAGCTCTTGCTGGCATTTTATCCTGCGCTTTCTCTTGCGTTAACCAAAAACGGTTGTGCAAAGCTGGCCACTGATTGTTTGTCGATCCTTTTTTGGCCAAAAGTAGCCCCGCAGGGTTAGGTAATAGTGCCATCTGCCAGAAGGACTATTGACAGTTGCGATAGCACTAAATACGATGCCCAATTTTGCCCACCAAAGCAGCCACATGCCGGATAAACAACAAGCATCTTTTCAGACCGTAGTTCACGACGACTTCATCAGGGTGAATCAGTGTATCCATGAGCAGTTGCACTCAGATGTTGCGCTGGTCAGTAAAATTGGTGAATACATTATCAAGTCCGGTGGTAAACGGCTGCGCCCTTTGTTGGTGCTGCTCACTGCCCGGGCTTGCGGTTACAATGACTTTAACCACATCCCATTGGCAACCATCATTGAGTTTTTGCACACCGCCACATTGCTGCATGACGATGTTGTCGATCAGTCCGACCTGCGCCGTGGCAAAGATACCGCCAATGCCCTGTGGGGCAATGCGCCGAGTGTTCTGGTGGGCGACTTTCTGTATTCCCGTGCCTTTCAGATGATGGTGGGGCTGGAAAATTTCAAGCTGCTGAATATTCTGGCCAACGCTACCAATGTCATCGCCGAGGGCGAGGTTATGCAGCTGATGAACATCCACAATGCAAACGCCACTGAAGCGAGCTACATGGAAGTCATCCGCTGTAAAACCGCTATGCTGTTTCAGGCCTCCAGTCAAACCGCTGCGGTGCTCAGCAAAGCCAGCCCGGAGCTGGAGCAGAAAATGGCCGATTATGGCAATTATCTGGGTACTGCTTTTCAGCTGATTGACGACCTTCTTGATTACGACGGCGACGCCAAAACCATGGGTAAAAACCTAGGGGATGACTTGGCCGAGGGTAAGCCGACACTGCCGCTCATTTACACGCTTAAAAACGGCACCCACGACCAGAAGGGTCTGATTCGTGAGGTGATTGAGCAAGGCGGCCGGGGTAATATTGATGCCGTGATTGAGACCGTGCGTAACAGCGGCGCACTGCAGTACACAGCTGCAAAGGCAAAGGAGTATGCGCTCATGGCAAAACGCTGCCTTGACCTTTTGCCCCCCAGCGAATACCGCAATGCCTTGGCTGACCTTGCCGATTTTGCTGTCGATCGCAGTTTTTAGGAGGCTGTCCGAGGTGGCGACAATAGTCGCTTATTCTCGGGCTGAACCCTGCACAGGGTTGTGGAATTAAGGCTTACCGGCAAAAAAAGCACCCATCACTTGGCGGGCTTCCTGTGAAATTATCCGCTCACCGAAAATTACACCCTCTTCATCAATACGATTTTGAACGGCTTGTTGTCGTGTTTGAGTAATCAGCTGTTTGGTGAGCAGAAGGGCTTCGCGGGGTTTGGCAGCTAATTCTCTGGCTTTGTCGAAAGCGAAGTCAAAAACTGCATCGTTGGCAATGATATCGTTGGCGATGCCGTACTCATGTGCTTTTTTTGCCGTGAAGAAATCCCCCAGCATTAACAGTTCTGACGCCCGCTGACGCCCCATAATGTCAGGCAACATCAAACTTGAAGCGGCCTCTGGCACCACGGCCAGATTAACAAAAGGAAGGCGTAGGCGGGTGTCTTCACCGAGGTAGACCAAGTCGCAATGCAGTAACAAGGTCACACCAATACCCACTGCAATGCCGCTGGCCGCCGCCACAATGGGCTTTTTTTGTATGGCCAGCTGGCGCAGAACCTTCATCGCTTCTGGCTCTTTGGTATTGTCTTGAGCCAGAAAATCTTTCAAATCGTTGCCGGCGGTGAATACGTCGGGCTGAGCGGCAAAGAGGATTACTTTGATTGCGTCATCGTTATCGGCGGCGATTAAGGCTTCTCGGATGGAAGCGTACATGCTGGAAGTCAGGGCATTTTTTTTATCGGGGCGGTTAAAGCGGATCGTTAAAACTTCATTATGTTGTTTTAACAAAATGTGTTGGTTGTGCAAGGTGCTTACTCCCTGAAACGCGGCATATTGTTGTGACCCATACTTTAATACGATTGGTGCTAATTGGCAGCAAAAAGTTCACAATGCCTGTTGTTGGTTATTTTTCTTCTTTGTTTTCATTTTTTGCAGGCAGGCGGGGCAATAGCAGACAGCAGCACTCTTTTTGGGTAGTGGTAACAAAACGTCGTGTAATTTGTCCATGCACCAGCACTTTTCTTTATCGCTTGAAATAGCGCATTGATTCAATTGCCCGCATTCAGGGCAATAACTTGCTTCTGTTTTCATTTTCTCGTGCAAACTTATAAGGGTTGGTTGCCACCATTATATTGCCATTAGGCAGGATAGGCATTAAGCCTCGCAGGAGTAAGCACTAAACTGAAATATAACGCAGAAAAGCCGGTGTCAGGTTTTATACAACGGTCGACTTTTAGGTGTAGGGTGAAAAAAGGACAGCACCAAAAAAAGGTTTGCCCTCCGGCTTAATGAGCGGCAGTTGTTGTTGAAAGGCCTGATGCTGGTTCCTGTGCTTGTTATTTCTTTATTTCGATACGATATGCTTTGTAAGTTTTATCATCAATGTTTTCAACACTGTGCAAACCTTCAGGGTCAAGCCATTGCGGGTGTTGGTGATTTTTACCGTCTGTGGGTTTGGTGGTGAAAATAAGCGTCTCATTCTCACCGTAGTAGTTAATCTGAGCGGGCTGGTCAACAATCATGACGCTTGGAGACTGATGAGTGTGAACGGGCTCTTTTACGCCTGGCTCAATAACCACCCGAAGGACACGCACCTCCTCATTTTCAAATAAAATTATGTGTGAATCGGGTGCAGCGTTAACAGCATCTAACGATTGCGGGTGTGACCAGTCGTTTTTTTGCTCTGCTCCCCAAGAAAATGAGCAAGCCCAAATGAAAGACAGTGCGGTGGCTTGGAGCGATTTTTTATTCATAATTCCATCAAGTAGATCAATTGATAATGTCTCAGCAAGTGTTGGGAAATATAGTTCGGCGGGTTCCGCTGTCAAGACGGTGAACCAATACATGAGAAGCAGCTCCGTTGCCTCTTCGTGTACGATTTTTGTTTTTATATGGTGACGATCAGGCTTTGGGGCAGATAAAAACGCCCAAGTGGTAACCCCAAGCCGCTGTTCGAGATTATGAGAGGGCGGCAGTAACACGCTTGTGCCCGAAGGCCGTATCATGGCTGCGACGCACCCTTAACTTAGCGGCATTACTTGGGCAGCAGTTTTTAACTACTTATGGCTAATGGGCGCCGCGGGCTTGTAGCCACCGGCCGGTTGTGGGAGTTAATCAATTCCAGGCCGTGAGTAGCGTGCCGCCTTTTTCACCGTTGGCAGCCAAAGTAATGGTTGAGTTCTGGGTAATGCCAGGAGCATTGGCGGTGGCGGTGGCGATTAAGATAAAACCGGGTGGGTTTGGGTTGTCTTTGTTTGAAGCGGGAATGCAAATCTCCAAATTAAAAAATGCCGTGCCGCTTTCCGGGCTTTGGGTGTAGTAAAGGTTTGGGTTACCGCGTTGAGTGGCGGTAAAAACTCGTTTATCGGCTTTGTCGGTGAAGATTGCACAGGTTTCCTGAGCTGATGCGCTGCCAATTGCACCAGTGTAAGCGTTCGCTTGTGCTCTGTGCCTTTCCATTGCCGTGGCCAGCCCCATCAGTGAGGCTTTGGCATCAGCAATAGCGGCGTTTTCAACGTATTGGGTGTAATTGGGAATCGCGATGGCGGCAATAATGCCTATAATCGCCACCACTATCATCAGTTCAATCAGGGTAAAGCCGTGTTTTTTGTGCATTGGTTACTGCTCTATTTTGCTGTTTTTATGTATTGCCATGAAGGTGTCTGTGCTCTTTGGGAAATTATCGAAACGTTTTTAGCGTTATTCTCTCTGCGAAGGCAGAGATCCACTGTGGTGGTGGATTCTCGCCTTCGTGGGGTAGTGAGTAATTTTTAGTGCTATAGCGTTAACGAATCTGCCGCCAATAGGTCGTCTGTTTGTCCTTACCTATGTCCTCATTGAAGATCTCGGCACCCACGGAAATAGCTACGCTGTCTTTACTACCTTCCGGGAACAGGATGACGGTTGATGGTGGCAGGCCTTTGTTGGCAAGAGTTATAAAACGGACGAGCTTGCCGTCTTCTTCTCTAACGGGTTGACCAGTCAGTAGGTTTACGGCATAGGCCCTTGCCGTACCGGCCACAGGGTTGCAACTGGTAGAGCTGGTAACTGAAGGCAGGTAGGTATTGAAGTAAAGAGTGCCTTCAAAATTGAGAGACTCAGTCATAACCTTTTCCTTTGGGTTCATACTTATGTACCAGCCTTTGCGATCAGCAGCCAATGAAGCACCAAAGTTATCGTGTGCAGTGGCGTTGTATTTATTGGTAATATCCGCCAGCTGGGTATTGGCGCTGTCGTGTTTGATCAGTTGATGGGATGGCACTGCTTTTTTCGAAACGTTGCTGGCAGTCACTTTCGGGTTTGAATAGGACGTTGCGGCCATTACGTAGGCTCGGTCTTGCACATATTGGTTAACCCTGCCCAGTGGGTCAGGGCGGTTGCCACTGCCGATGGCAACCGCAAAGTGGATTGTGCCATTCAGTCTGAACAGAGAAACATCAGGTTCAACATAAAAACGCCGGGAGTGGGTTTTTTGTACGGTGCCGTCATCCATTTGTGTTCCGTAAGGGCCAAGGTTGGCGAAAACGCCTTCATCAGCTGTCCAGGCACCATCGCCATCACTGTCTGTGGGCCATATCAGGTTATCTATAGAGGACATACTGCTGACGGCGCAGGTGTCGGAATTATCAGCGGTACAGTTGTTGATGTATAAACGCCAAACTTGCCCGCCAACGTCGGCAAACAGTATTTGATCGGCAATACCATCGCCTTGCAGATCAATAACCCGAACACCACCCGGGATGCTGTAATCCATTTTTTTCAGTTTCAGTTTTGCGGTGGTATCGGTTTCATTGCCAGCAGACCAGATCAGCGCACCGGTGCGTGCGTCCACAATGTAAATCGCATTGCCCATGCTGTCACTTTGGTGCATGGTTGCACCGTCTTGTGCGGGGTCGTAACCACCGCTGAAAATCAGCACATCTTTAACGACACTGCCATCAGTACCACCTACTTTGATTTTAGTTTTCACCGGCTTAGACCAAGTTTGCCCAAGCCGTGCGAACCCGGCCGTCTCGTTGTTAATAAACCAGAGCAGTTTGGGTGCTGCTGGCGCCGTCACATCAAGGGCGTAATAACTTCTGCCTCCTCTGCGCATTCCCACATAGGCGTAGACAAACTCGCCGGTGTTGACTTCTTCGGACTCAAGAAAATCACTGGTTTTACCGTCACTGTCATAATCCAGAGTATCCTCACCGCCGTAGATCACGCCATTGTTGTTCACATCGTTTACCCAAAGTGTGGGCGAGCCGTCAATTCCGTAGGGTTTGAGGCTGTCGGACCGATTGGTGATGGCGTTGGCTTCCAGTTTGTTCAGGTTGGGGAGCAACTCTTTGGGCATAAAGCCAAATTGCTCTGCGCCTGTGGCAGCGTCCACACCGTGCAGAAAACCGGTATTGGTGCCAAAAAAGATGCTTAACTTCTGGTTTTCTTCGGGGCAATATTTTTTTTCAACGCTGCAGCCATAGGTCACCAGAGCCGGTACGGAATGCAATGCGTCGCCGTACCAGCTCGTGGGGTTACGAGCCCAGTCCAGCAACACTGTTTTGCGTGTGCTCTCGGTTTCAGCAAGACCCAAATGGTCAAGGGTAATTTGTGAGTTAGTGGATGAAAGCAGATGATTGGTCGAGTTAAGAGTTACCGCAGTGCCAGCAGGGTTGCTACCGAGGTAGGTAAAGAGCTTGCGGTCTGCCGCTGCTGGCAGTTTTGCACCGGCACCGCCAGTATCTACCCTGCGGCCATCCACGGACTTGCTCCAGAAGCTAAAGGCGTCCTCCTTAAAAAAGCCGGTTGCAGGGTCCACCGCCAGTTTTGGGGTGGAGCTGGCATCGTAGAGGTTGGCCGGTGAGTTTGGAATGTTCGGGTTGCTGATCAGCTGATAGCGCTTCAGGTTGCCTTGCCAGCGGTCGTTTTTTGATGGTTTGAAGACTGAGTAATAAATCTGCGACAAATGTCGTGAATTGTTGAACTGGTTAGCAGTCACACCCGGACTAACAAAGCTGGACTCATCTTCAATAATATCGGTAAGGATTTCATTAAAGGCTGAGGTGAGTTTGGCAGCATCGTGTGCGGCATAAAACTTGCCGCCACCCTTGTTAGCTAAATCGCTCATAAAGTTCTGAACGGTGGCATTATCTTTTTGGGCAAACGCAATGGTGTGAGTGATGATGTTTTGCTTGGAGCCCATATCTGAGTTTAAGTCTGTTTCATTAAGCCACTTGGCGAGTGTTCTGGAGCATTGCTCACCATCCTCATAAGCATCTGAGCTGCAATTTCTGTTCTCAGTCAGGCGAGCGATAGCATCCTTGGTTGTAAAGTTATTTCTGTTTGCCGAGCCATCCGTCAGCAGCACAATATGATTCGGCTGACAGGAGTACTGAATAGGGCTTGGTTTGGTTACGCCATCACCATTTTTAAAGTAGTTCGCTGCCTCAAGATAAACTGGTGTGATGGGCGTTCCACCACCAGGGCGTATTTTTTTGACCAGACCAATAAGGTGGTCTTTCACCTTGTAAGTGCTATCAGCGTCTATTCCACCGTCGGCGACTTGAATAAACAGCCGGGGTGAGAGTGTCGGGTTTTCATCATAGCTTATAACCTTACGATAACCTTGTGTTGCGGATAATAGCAGGGTGAGGTTGTTGCCAGCCTGCCAGTCGTCACGGTTGACCAATTCTTGGATAACACTTTTTATATCAGGTGAGCGGTATGTTTGATTTTCTTCCCAGTCAGAAAGTGTCCAGTCCACAAAGCTGGTTTTAGGTCTATCCGATAAGTTGCGACGTTCGGGGGTGATGGCGGGGGAGTTGCCAATATTATGTGCTTGAATCCTCAAGTTGGTATGTAGCTTATCCTCCCTTTCAGAGGTTAGCTCCAAACGTGCTTCCAGAATTGTAGCCCCTTTTTTAATAGGAATTTTCGGGTAGTGCAAGCCAGTTATGTTGGTGTTAGAGTCTTTCCTGATGCGCAAATAATCACGTTTTTGCCTTATTTTGCCCGGATTGTTTTCGTAGGCATCATTAGTAAAGGCGTTAATGCGAGTATTAAGTATCTCATTCTGGCAGCCACCTTCCCCGCCAGTGTATTCAATATTGAGCTTTGGTTTTAAGGCACTACTGCCGTCGACGCTGTAGGCATAGCGAATACCCTTATTGCCCGAATATGGCTTAATATGAAAAGTTGCCGGGTCGTTACCACACCAACTGCTGTCATTAACCAGGTTTTGGACCAGAGTTTTTACATCAACTGAGTAAACGTTGGGGCTTTCTTCGCTGCCTTGCACCCAGGGATCGGGAGACCATGTAAGCACAGAATCAAGGGTGGATCTGCTGGAAAGATTAGATTTAGTTGCAGTCAGTGGGTCGTTATGAGTGCTGCCCGGTCGACCGACCCGGATTTCCAGCTTAGTCTCAGAGTCATTACTGGCACTGGCGGTAAAATCCAGCGTAGCCGAGGTAATCGTGGCACCTTGGGGAACACCAACGGTTTGGAATCTGAGGCCACTGCGGTAGCTGTCGGTAGCGTCTGGGGTCGAGTATTTGAGCAACAGAACCGCTGCATTCTCACTGTTTGCACCTTCAGCGCTTATTCGGTGGGCAGAGATGTGGCGACCAACGCTTTGACTTAAAAAACAGGACCAGTTTGTCGAGTGATTCGCCTTCTTTCAGGTTGAGTCGTTTATCGCCAAGAAGGGACTGAATTAAGTCGGCTAAATCCGGAGTTTCATAGTATTCATTTGCTTGCCAGTTAGAAGGTTTCCAGTTTACTCTCTCATCAGTTTTTATTCGATCATCAAAGGGTGGGCCTGATGCGATGCGGTCACCGCGTGGTATCATCAGGTCTTCCGGATCTTTTGCAACCTCCGCATGGATATCGATATTGGCAGCTTCGGTACTGTCTTTGAATGCTCTAAAGCGCACTTTCGCACTGACTATTGTCGCATTTTTTGGGATATCTAGGTTTCTGAAATACAGCGTATTCCGCCTATTTCTTGCTGTATTATCAAATATCATCTCGTTGGCGGCAGAATCGTTTCCAACAAAGTAGTACCAGTCTGGATGTCCTTCAGCGTTATCTTTAAATTGAGTAATTTTAAATGATCGAACGCCGGAACTTGAACCACTACCAGTACCACTGTTGTTACCCCCTAACGGAATTGATTCGCTCAATAGTGACACAGTACCATCAGAACTCTCATAGCCATCGTCAGAACTGTTAGCAATCTCTGGATTGCCATCAAGAATGATTGGTGACTTCCCCATCGTTTGATCAATATTGGTAATCGGAAACGTCAACTTGCTACTTTCCTCGCCTCTGGCCCAGAGCTTCATCAGTCCCACGTTCAGGCCTGAAGAATTTGCCATAATGTCCTGAAAGGCATCCTGCATAATTTTCATACGGGAAGGTTTGGAGCTTTTTTTATTACCGTCAAGATCCCAGCGCATGGAGCCGGAGTTATCCAGAATAAACAAAACATTGGGTTTAATACTACTGTCCAGATTGGGGTTGTGGAGATAAATATCCGTATCATCCGCCCAGGAGAAAACAGCGGCAAAGCAATAAAAGACGGTGGCC
Organism: Endozoicomonas sp.; assembly: GCA_965198415.1. GTDB lineage: Bacteria > Pseudomonadota > Gammaproteobacteria > Pseudomonadales > Endozoicomonadaceae > Endozoicomonas. Next base: position 814,461 of record CBDAPN010000032.1, on the reverse strand, counting down.
AGTGCAATAAGGCACTGTTTTAGGCGTAAAGAAATTCTCATAAAACTGACTTCTAATTATTCCAGTATTCTGGCTTGGTAGCCCTGTTCCAGCTCAGTGGAAATGTCGTAACCATCAATCTGTGTGGTACTACGGGTTTCATAGATGAAAATCTGTGGCAAACTTTTACCAACCCCAAGGCTGTTGCCAGAGTCTAAAACTCTCTCTCGCAGTTGTGTGGTGGTGGTCGCTGTCACCTTCAAGCCTGCCGGGGTGTATTTGTAAGTCTCGCGTAAGGTGCCATTATTCGCTTGGTTCAGGGAAAAAGGGCTTCTTTCTAATAAACGCTGAGTTTTATTAAGTGCGCTTTCTGCCACCTGAAAAGAGGTATTTTGCAGCTGGTAGGTCATTGATATCCGCTGCCCCATGGTGGAAAGTTGAACACTGCCAACCGCCACAATCGTCATTAACAGCAGAATAATTAACGAAATAAATAAAATGGCGCCCTGTTGTTTTTCGCCTTGGTGTTGCCTTCGTTTGGTCATACTAGTCACCTCTGACTACGCAGCTGTATGGTGGTGATAAAGAGTCTTCTTAGTCGCCTGTCGTTTGTTGTTAATTGTTTATTCTCTGCAAGGTTAAGGATATTGAACGTTTGTTGTTTATTGGTGTCAGAAACATTGTTGCTGGAGGCAACCAACAGGCTGACCTGAATGTGTGTGGTGTTGCCGGGGTTGCAAGTACCTGCGCTAACACTGGCCTGAGTACAACCTTTGGTGTAGGCGATCTTATTGCCTTGTCTTATGCCGTAAAGAACCTGCATATTTTCAATGCCCTCGACCATCTCTTCACCAGCACGGAACAAGGCAAATAGAGGCTTACCATCGGAGCCTAATCGTGTTGTTTTTCGAATGTCGTATACTATGCCGGTTGTAGAGCCCAAATTATGCAAGGTAGGGCAAGTGGTCAAATCAGTTTCATCGCTGCACTCAGGCGCAACCGTATAGTCTTTAAAAGAGACCTCAGCTTTTTTAGCTCCAATGGGTGTCAGCTTATCCGTTGTTTTTGTTTCAGCAGGGTCGTCCTTGCAGGCGTGTTGTGCTTCCTTTGGAGAAAAGGCAGCCAGTTGCCGACAATCGGAAACCAAAAATACGTCAGTGGATGAGAAGCAAATATTTCTATTGAACTCAATTTTTCCAGCGTTGTTAAAGTTGGTGATGTAAACCGGGTTTAACGTGCTGCTGGCATCCCCATAAACATCTGGCCGCATCATCTCTTCTGCACTGAGCACTGCCAACGAGTCGCTACTGGTTTTATTGCCTTCTACGCCAATCACCGACTGATTATCTAAATTGACCAGAGATCCGTTGGTTGTCGGAGCGTTAGCAATAACACAGCGCCCACGAAACCCGGCCATGCGTACATCACGTTTGATCATCTCCATGGCAATACGAGCGCTGTCTTGTACTTGTGACAATGCGATATCGGAAGCGCTCGAACGTGAGCTGTCCATAAACATTCGCATAACGCCCAGCAAAAGCAGGGAGCTGAGTGTCATGGCAATTAACACTTCAATAAGGCTTAAGCCTTTTTGTGGTTGGAATTTTTCCATAATGCTTACAGCTCAAAAGTCATCGTGTAGGACTGGTTCGCCAAACCATTACCATATTGGTTCTCGCTCCAGCTGATTGTTACGGTTATCAGGTGGTTATTACGTCTGATAGCTGCATTGCCTTTTATATCTTGCAGGCTTGTGCGCCACTGCAGAATATCTTCAATTGCTAAATCTTGTGCAGAGCAGCCGGAGCTCAGGCAGGCGGGTGATTTAATGGTCTTATCATTCAGTTTGTTGAGGTAGTAGTCAGCCTGCTTGGTGTTGCGACGCATTCTTTCGGCCAGATCGTAGGCCAGCATACTGGCTTGACTGCGGTAAAGGGCACCGCTTGATGATTGCATACTGACCAGTTGCAGTCCGGCCATACCCAGTAAACTGATGCTGAGAATCAGCAATGCAACAAGGATTTCAATCAGAGTAAAGCCGTTACTTTTTATGGACCGCATGTGACATCCCCTCCGGTTCTTATCTGACCAGCGCCGTTTATAAAGATGCCTTTGGCGTAATCCTTTCCTCGTTTGTCACAGAGGCTCAACTGCACTTGAGCTGCAAGGGTGCCCTTACTGTCAAAGGTAATTTTCGAACTGCCTAGTAACCTGTTGTCTCCTTTGAGCCCATCAAATGTATGCAAAACAACGTTTTTTTCATCGAGAATGATAAAACCGTTAGCCCATTTGCTGGTGTCACACGTTGACCCATCACTGGAGCTGCAGACTACTAATTCAGAACCATTGGCAGCCGCTTCGCTTCTGGCAAATTGGAAAGCGGCAAGCAGTCGGTTGGTTTGCGACGTTAGTCGGTTATTTTGAATGCTGCGATCAAAACTTGGAAAAGTAATAGCCGCCAGAATGCTGAAGATGACAAGAGTTATCATCAATTCGATCAGGGTAAATCCTTGGTGTATTCGCATGGTTTTTGTCGTGCGTTCAATGCTGACTATTTGATTAGATATTTGAGTCGGATTAGCTCATAAGGTCTCTATTTCGTCGAATTTTTTCAGACAAAAGGGTTTATTTGGCGACAAAATGAGTTTATTTATGGCTTCCTATCACTTTTAACAACCACTGGTCAGTCCAAAAAACCACTAATACATTAATCGTAACCGCTCCTAAAAAGGCGCTTGATACTGGTCAGTAATATTAAGTTTTCTGATGGCAGAATGGATTGCCCCGGGAATGGGTTATGAAGTGTAAAGGTGACCGATATCATGGCTTGAAATGCTGCCCACATGCCTATGGTTTAGAAGGCTTTTGTCGTAATTTCCCTTCTGCTGACTCTTGTTCATCCTCAAAAAAAATTACTGGTTTGTCGCTGGTTGAACTTATGGTTACTTTATCCGTCTTTGTTATTTTAATCGCCGCCTCAGCCCCCCCATTAAAAGGCCTCATTATAACTAACCGCATCGCCAATGTTGCTGATGAGTTGTACGGCAGCATTATGCTGGCTCGCTCTGAAGCCATTAAGCGACGACAGACGGTGGCGCTATGCGGCACGGTGAACAATCAGACGTGCAATACAGCCAGTACCGGCTGGCAAAGCGGCTGGTTAATTTTTACTGATGCTGCAGAAGACGGCTTGTTAAACGATAACGACGTTTTACTAAGGCGTGTGAGCGAGCCTTCAGAACTGCTTTCCATCGCCTGGAATCGAGGGTATAGCCTGCGTTTCAATAGCCGTGGGCAGACCAAACAGGCCGGTACGTTCAAAGTTTGTGATCAAACGGGCAGCAGCCAGCAGCCAGTCGCCATTGTGATCAGTAGGTCCGGGCGCATGCGTGTAGAGGAGCTGGACGCATGCAGTTAAGAATGAGATCACTCTGCAACCAGCACGGTGTAGGGTTGATTGAGGTGTTGATCAGCTTGCTGATCATTGCCATTGGGGTTCTGGGCATGGTTGCGCTGCACAACCGCAGTTTGCAGTATAACCACTCTGCCTACGTCCACTCTCAGGCCACATTGCTGGCCGCCGATATGCTTGATCGCATTCAGGCAAACAGCCAGTTAGCTAAAACGGGCAGTAATTATCAGGCAAGTGCGACGGATTTTGCGTTTAGCCAGTGTTTGGCAGAGGAGTACCCAAATCGTTGTGAAGCAGGCAGTTGCACGACAGCAGAAATAGCAGCATACGACATTCTTCAATGGAAGTTTCAACTGGCCTGTCAGATTCCGGGTAGCCAAGGGACGATCACGTATCTTGATAGCGGTGGTTTACGCACGTACACAGTGCGCCTGAGCTTTGTGGATACAAGCAGTCGCTTTCCCCAAAGTGATGTGGTTCTTAGGAGCGTCTTATGAAAGCCCGGGGCTTTGCTTTGGCTGAGTTGATGATTGCTCTGGTATTGGGGTTAGTGCTCTTTGCTGGTGTGGGGCATTTGGTGTTGTCATCCAGCCGCTCTTGGGCACTGCAGGATGAACAGGCAAGAATTCAGGAAAACGCACGACTGGCGCTGGATATTTTGACTCAAAGCATCAGCACTGCTGCCTATACGGGTTGTCCGGTGCAGACCAAGCTGGCAAACCTGCTCTACACCGAAAACAATATGCGACTCTGGATGATGCATTTTGACAAGGGAATACTGGGCATTCCCTCCACCAGTGTAAAAACAGAGCTGGATACAAACGCCATTTCTGAGGCGATTATTCTCCATAGCATTGATGGTACCGAAGAAAAGCTTGTCAGCGCTCATAATACCGGCTCGGCAACTGTCTCCCTCACCTCCGGTCACACTTACAACAAAGGCGACCTTTTGGCGTTGATCGCATCCGATTGCGCGCAGGTATCAGTGTTTCGTGCCGGAGACGCTACCGAAAACACCGTAGTGACGCATCCAGAGGCTTCAGCGGGTAGCCTTTACAACTGCATAAGTCAGTTGCAGGGTGATTTTAACTGCCATGGCAGTAGCGCAGATTCCGGTACTTTTAATCACACCGATTCAACACTGGTACCGTTACAGTCCTACGCTTTTTATGTGCGTAATAGTAATAACATTCCAACACTGTATCGAAAACTCGCTGGGGAGATTCCAAATGGTCGCAGCGTCAATGCCGAGCCACTGGTGGAGGGCGTTGAAGCTTTTAGCGTTCGCTATGGGGTGGATACGAACAGCGATGGTGTCGCAAATCAATACTTACCAGCTAGCGCGATTACACCATACAGCGATGAGTGGCTACGAGTCATCAGTGTCAAGTTTGAGTTGCTGATACGCAGTTTTCATGAAGTAGCCCCTGAAGCTCAGGCTTATTTTTTTGCCGGGCAACAGATTTTGCCAACGGATCAATACGTGCGCAGAAGTTTTATGAAAACCATAAAACTCAGGAACCGTGGATTATGATGAACCACCGCGGTTTTAATAACGGCAGCGTTTTGCTGGTTACGCTTGTTTTGCTGTTGGTCATTACCGTAGCCGGGTTGACCGGCATGAAAATGGCCACACTAGAAGAAAAAATGAGTGGCAATTATCAGGATCAGCAGATGTCTTTTTATGCGGCGGAGGCCGCATTAAAAGAAGCGGAAAACTTTATTGCTACCAATAATCTGAGTTTATCCGCTTTTAATGCCGACTGTGACGATGGCTATTGTTTTTCCGGGAAGAATATAAACGACGTTGGAAGTTGTGAGCCGGGTATTGTCAAACCCTGGCTAAATGCAACGCTTTGGAGCGATAGCACTTTACACCGCCTGACCGCTGTCTCCATCAGTGGACTGTCGGCACAGGCAAAATACATTATCGAATTTCGCTGCTATATCGCCAAAGAGCCCCAAGGACCTTTGCCAGACCCCGCGAACCGTGGAGATTGGGCGCTGTTTTATCGAATCACTGTGTTAGCAAGAGGTGGTTCGGCTGATTCCCGGGTTATGTTGCAGTCGTCTTATAAAAAGAACAGTTAACAGGAGGTGATTATGGCGGCCTCACCAAGCGTAATTCTGAACCAAATAAAATGCTCCCTGCTACTCACGGTGCTTTTAATGCTGGTGTGCGTGCGAATAAGTGCCAAGGCCGTATCCAGCGACTATGCGGCAACACCGCCACTACTCAGTAACACATCTGAGCCACTGGTTATGTTGGTGCTGTCCCTCGACCATGAGTTATTTAAAAAAGCCTACAGCGATTACACCGATCTTGATGGGGATGGGCAGCTTGATACCAGCTATGTCGACAGCTTTGACTATCTGGGCTATTTCGACAGTAACTGGTGCTACCAATACACCGCCGGGCGGTTCAAACCATCGGCCCCGGCCAATGGCGATCATCGGCATTTTTGCACTACGGCGCAGGCTCCATGGAGTGGTAATTTTCTCAATTGGGCCACCATGACGCGCATGGACATTCTCAGAAAAGTTCTTTTTGGTGGCAAACGCTCAACAGACACCGACAGTGAAACCCTTCTTGAGCGCGCTTACATTCCACGGGATGTGCATGCGTTTGTGAAGATCTATAGAAGTACAAAGTCAGGTATTCCGGCGAATCATTTTACCCCATATAACGTCAATGAAATCAGTCTTTGCAACGTGGCCGGAGCACAAAACGGTGTACCTGAAGTACGGGTTGCCCTTGGAGCCTGGACCCGCTGGGCATCTACAGAGGTTACTCAGTGTCAGTGGGGGGCGCTGAACAGTCCGAATAAGGGCTATGAACTGGCAACTAATAACGTTTTTGTTGAAGCCTGTGTTGCCAGCAAAGATGCCGAAAACTCCCTTCGCTGCAAGCGTTACAGTAACGGTAACAGTAAGCCCTCAGGCCTGCTGCAGCAGTACGGTGAATCTGGCGATATTCGTTTCGGTTTAATCAGTGGGTCTTACGATAAAAATATTTCCGGCGGCGTGTTGCGTAAAAATATCGGCAAAATTGGTGGGAACGCGCAAAGCTCTGATGATGAAATCAATGTCTCTTCCGGGCAGTTCACGAACGTTAAAGGCATCATTCACAACATCAACCAGTTCAGGCTGGCGAAATACAGCTTTTCACAAAACCGATACACCGACTGTAATACCTATGGCATCAGCGTATCGACGTTTAAATCCAGCAGGTACACCTACTCTGCAAAACATTGCAGCATGTGGGGGAATCCGCTGGCGGAGCTGTATCTGGAGGCGTTACGTTATTTTGCTGGTAAAAGCACCGCCACCAGCAGTTTTGATACCACCAATGACAACGCCTTTGTCAGTGATTTATCCAGATCAAGCTGGGCGAACCCTATGAGGGCAGAGAATGCCTGTGCCAACTGTTCCATTATTGTGTTGTCCACCGGGTTAAACTCGTTTGATACCGATCAGTTATCCAGCAGTGCTGACTTGCCGGGTATGAGTGGAACCGCTTCAGTTAACAGTAAAACCGATGAAGTGGGTAACTATGAGTACGGTGGCAGCTTTGCCGGGCAGTACCTTGTCGGGGGGGCTACACGACAATGCACGGCCAAGTATTTATCGGGCTTATCGCAAGCGGTTGGTTTGTGTCCGGAAATACCCCAGCTTGAAGGTGGTTATCAGGTTGCTGGTCTGGCTTTTCATGGTAATACCACCGACCTTCGCACAGACTTTGCCGGTATCCAGAAAGTCAAAACCTATGCCATTGAGCTGGCTGAATCCATGCCGGGTTTTACCCTGAACGCAGATGGCAAGGCTATGACTTTTCAGCCGGTTTGTCAGACCGGCAGAGGTTTTGGCAGTGGCTCGTTTCCCAGCAATGATAACGGCAGCGATTGTAGCCTCATCGACGTTGTTGTTGAGGAGCTGTTACTGAATGAGGCAGGGCAGGTGGTGCAAGGGTCGTTGCTGTTTACCTGGGAAGATTCACTCTGGGGGAACGATTATGACTACGACGCCTCTTCGAGAATTAAGTTCTGTGTTGGTGATCAATGCAATCAAACGGCAGACGGCGTATTAAAAACCACTGGCTTCAATAAAAACAACATCAGAGTAGCAGTGCAGGTGGACGGGGTGTATGCAGGCTTGAATATGCGTTTCTCGTACACCATCACAGGCAGCGGCAGCAGCGATGGTTTACAGACAAAATTCGCCAACAAAGGAACCACAGACTTTCAAGTTACCGATTTCACCGCCTCAGGTTCTACCGCTGGTGTATTGCCCAAACCGCTGTTTCTTGCCGCTAAATACGGTGGTTTCACTGACCTTGATGGTGATGGTAGCCCGAATCACAATGCAGGCGGCACTGTAGACAGTCGGGAGTGGGACAATCGCAACAACCTCACCGGAGCTCTAGGAGCAGACGGTGTGCCAGATAACTACTTTTTCGCCAGAAACCCCACCTTGCTTACCAGTCAGCTTGGGCAAGTGCTCGAAGACATATCCAGTCGTGTATCTTCCACAACCAACGCTGCTCTGTTTGCCAACAGTTCCACCGGAACCGGGGCAGTCTATCAGGCGCTGTTTCAGCCTAAGCTGGATGTAAATGGCCAGTCGGTCACTTGGGGAGGGATGCTGCACTCCCTGTTTATTGACAGCAGGGGTCACATTCGTGAAGACGGCAATGGGAATGCCCGGCTTGATGACTACAGCTCAGATAAAATTGTGGAACTGTTTTTTGACCCTAACGCCGGTCAAACAAGGGTTCAGCGTTACACGTCGGATGACTTAGGAGTCAGCAAAACGGCAGAAGGTTCGTTAAAGTCACTCTCTTCACTGGCTACGATCTGGGACGCCAGAGAACAGTTAGCGCTTTTGAATGACCTGACTAACCAGAGAACCTACAGCGCCATTGCCTCAGGGGGTAGGCATGTGCTGACCTGGCTCGATGGCAATAATAATCAGCAGGTTGATAGTGGTGAACAGCTGCCGTTTGTGGCGACAACATTTGCAGAAAACTCAGGTTACCTTGGGGTTACCACCGGGCAAACCACTGCATTGGTGAATTACATTCGTGGGCAGGAGCAAGCAGGGGCACGCTCCCGTACCATCGACTTTGATGGCGACGGTGATGATGACGTCTGGCGTCTTGGCGATATCGTCCACTCCACGCCAAGAGTGGTGGCCGCACCGGATAGCCGCTTCGACGCTTACTACAAAGACAGCAGTTATGGTGTTTTTCGTAATAAGTATCTAAACAGACGACATGTGATCTATGTTGGTGCGAACGATGGTCTGTTACACGCTTTTAACGGCGGCTTTTGGGATGAAAGCACCTACAGTTATCAGCGCAAGACAGAGAAAAACGAAGTTCAGCATCCGCTGGGCTCCGAGCTTTGGAGCTACGCTCCTATGCACCTGTTGCCCCATTTACGCTGGTTGATGGAAACGGATTATCCTCACGTTTACTACATGGACTCAGAGCCTATGGTATTCGATGCCAACATTTTTTTGGACAGTGACCTGCACCCGGGGGGCTGGGGAACTGTACTGGTGGCAGGCATGCGGCTCGGTGGTGGTGATATTGAGGTAACCGTCAGCAACGAAACGGGTGGCGAGGTAAACCGCACCCTACGCTCTGCCTGGGTAGTTATGGACATTACCGACCCTGAGCAGGCGCCACAATTATTGGCAGAGATCACGCACCCAAACCTGGGCTTTACCACCTCTCGCCCCGCTCTTGTTAAACGACGCAAGCCGGGTGTTAGTGCCAGTGGTGAAGCCGACTGGAGTAACCCGCTACAAAACGACTGGTATCTGGTGTTTGGTTCTGGCCCTGCAGATGCTTCGTCTGTGCGTTCTGCCCTAGACGATGGGCGCTCTGATCAGAATCTGCAACTTTTCATTTATGATCTTAATGATAAATCGTTTGTTACCGGCTTTGACCCGCTGGTAACGGAATACTCCACTGCTTACGCCGGTGACATGGTTGCACAAGACTGGGATCAGGATTACAAAGATGACGTCGTTTATTTTGGCACCGTTGAAACGGGAGGTACTGCTTTAGGGGGTAAATTAATGCGCCTGAAATTGGCAGATGACATTAGTGAATCCACCCCGAAGGTATTTATAGATGCTGGGCGGCCTGTTGTGGCACCTGTGATGACGGTAAGAGACAATAACAGCCATTGGGTTTACTCAGGCACCGGGCGCCTGCTGACTTCTGCTGATAACAGAGACGCCTCGGAAAATTTTTTCTATGGAATTAAAGAGCCATTTAATAATACCAGCGGGTTCAATTTCACAGCGGTCAGCCAGAGTGATCTGGTTAATGTTGGCACAGTGGAAGTTTTTACCGATGGCACCGTGCGTAAAAAAGCAGGCCAACTCTATGAGCCTTTTACTGTGGACTCTGAAGTGATTCCAAATTTCGCAGCCCTGCGTTCTATAATTGCTCAAAAAGGCGGTTGGGTGTTGCCCCTCGGCTTCGACGGTAGTAATCCTTCCGGGCGTAATGTCAATAAGCCTACACGACTGTTCTCGCAAATATTGTTCACGGAGTACAAACCGCCACAAGACAGTTGTGCGATAGATGGCACAAGCGCCCTTTATGCAATTAACTATTTAACGGGCACACCATCACCTGAAGTGGTGTTAGAAAGTGAGCCGGTGCAAAGCCTGAGTATTGAGCGGGTGGTGAAAAAACTGAGCCTTGGCGTTGGCTATGCCTCGTCGCCGGTTGTGCATCGGGGCGGAAACAATAAACTGACAGCGGTTACCCAAGGCGCTGGAGGGAGTATTACCTCTACTGACCTTAAATATAATTTTCGCTTGGGAGGCCGTCAGAGCTGGTGGCAAATCTTCAGCATTCCAAACGAGAACAGCGATGAATAAATTTAAGCCACGGACGAGCAGCAGGCCACAAGGGTTTTCAATAATTGAGCTACTCATTGTGGTGGCTATTATTGGTGTTTTGTCGGGTATTGCGTACCCCATGTATAGCCAGCACACCCGTGAAGTTCGGCGTAGCGATGCCTGGGTTGCGTTGATCGGTGCTGGCGCTGCTCAAGAGCGCTGGTATTCCGTCAATCATGCATACACCAATTCTATGGATAACCTTCTCGGCAGCAGCTCCCCCGAGGCTTATTACACCCTCTCCGTTGAGGCAGAAAATAGCTCTTTTACCCTCACCGCAACGGCCCGCACCGATGGCGCGCAAAGTACTGATACCGAGTGTGCTGAAATGACCCTTGACCATTTGGGCACTCAACTACCCGCCAAATGTTGGGATTAAGACCGTGGCAGGTGAAAATTTTGGCGCGTCAGCAGAGACTGTGGGTAAATTTCAAGAGGGAAATCGCCCGGCTGGGGTCACCGGGCGTGTGTTATCAGGGGCAGACTCCCAAATTAGATGGGCGTATCCGTTTCACAAGCGTTGCCGGTAATTCTGAGCAATGCCGGACTGCCGTATGCAGAAGAGGCTTTGGCGGAGACTCTGTCAGTATTTGGGTCAGGGCTAACGTTTGAAATACAAAGGGGCACATCATCGCCATTGATGACTGATGCTTTGACCGCACCATAACGATAGAGCGTGCAGGCGCTTTTCTGCACACTGATCGTAGAGGAACTGTCACCATCAGAAACAGTGACCAGAAAATCAACTGGGTTATGCAGCCAGTAGATGTTACTGGCAACAAACCAACCGGTCATCTGTTTCACCATTAATAGATTGGTGCTTGTTTTATTTTTTGGCAGGTAAATGGTGTCCTCGTTGTCGTCAACCTGCTGCTCAAACTGCATATGGTTTTGAATTGAGCCACGATTGACCAGCACACTGTCGATATACCAGCCGTTTTCCAGCGACAGTGTCAGCATGCCACACACGTAGTCATTGGCTATCGGTAACAGTTTTAACAGCTGATTGACCAGAAGAACGTTTCTTACACCCTGAGTGAATGCCTCCGCTCCACCGGCATCGGGGGCGGTGCGGCTGGCAAGGAAGTTCCAGTCGTGTACTTTTCTCAATACGGTGTCATCTTTTGCCAAGGTTCCCGTACCAAAAAAAGTGAAAAACTGTAGGGTGGCTTCCAGTACAGAGCCGGTGATTGAACCGGCTTTACCGACTAATGAGAGAAAAGCACTTTCATTATTGGCGCGAGACTGATGGTTGTTGTAATCGCTTGCTTGGTTATTAGTGGTAATTTTTTGGTTTTTATCAGCAGGCTTATTAACATCGGACTTAATGTTAGGCGGTGTGCTTTCCTTTGGTTTTTCTGCGGTAAGATCGATAGGCGCTGGTTTTTCTGTGGTTTGATTTTGCGGTTCTTGTTCGGCCGATGAGAGCACTGATAGCAGTATGGTTGCAACAAAGAGAATTTTTCTGAACATTGTAAACCTTTACGGATGGGGGATGTTTTTTTAATTGGGTACGGTGGTGTTGATTTACATGAAGTTTCAGCACCTATTTTGTTGGACAACAGTTATTCCGTATTGATTCAAATTTTTTTGTTATTTTTTGCGATAAGAAATCCTTATTTATTATTTATCGAAATCTTAAAGGCGTTGTAATTTGTGCACGCTATTTATTGGTTCTTTGTCGTATTTTTGTGAACGACTTTTCATCGCGTCTATTCCCTGCGGCCACCGTTTAAGTCAACAACAGGGTTTCATCTGTTTTGATAATATGGTTTTAATAATGAAGAACCGGGCAAGGGGTGCCTGAGCACAAAACAGGGATGTGAGTTATGAAACGATGGTCAGTCATTTTGTTATTTGCCGTGCTTTGTTTTCCCGCCAGCGCACTGGACACCTGCCCCGAATGCCCCCGAAAACCAGTGCGGGTTGACCCAGCTGGTTGGTGGTTAACGGGCTTGCTAGTGGGTAGCCTGAACTCCGGTGAGTGGGTGAACGGCATTTTCTGGAGCTCTGGTGAGCTTGGGGTTAAAACCACGACTGCTGCTCGTTACCCTGCCTTGCAGTATGCACTTTCTGTTAACGGGCGGGCTAAAGAGCTGTGGCAAAAGGTGAAATCAATTAACGACTCAAGTCGTGTTGTTTTTACCTACCGTAATAAAGCGTTTCTGAGCAGCCCGTTCAGTGCAAACAGTGATTTAATTTTGCTGCACGTCAGTAACTCTGTGGATAACTTTTTTGACTCTGCCATCCACAGGGCTTATCCACAAGGAGCCGATGCTGGCTTGCAACAGGGCTGGCTGTTTGATGAACAGGTGGCCAGGGGGCTTGTTACTCAAGTGCAGCGAGTTAATCGAGTGCTGCTTGGCAACCAGTGCAGAATTGAAGTGCACCTGGGGGGGCTGCGTAAGGTTGCACAGCTGCGGGGTGATGCCAAACAAATGCCCAACGTCGGACGCTTTACAACGGCGTTTGAAAGCCTGTGCCGATACGCCGAAGTAGCCGCTATTGCCGGGCAGGAAGTCAATGTGCTCTATTCTGATGCCTCTGCCTCGTCAAATGCACTGGTCAGGGCAGAGCTTTATAAAATCTGGGCTAGCGATTTATAAGTCAAAAGGCGTTTATTTTTGGTGCTCTGATGGGTTCAGGCACCGATGGATTTATAAAGCGCATCCAGCCCCATTTTTCCCGCCATTTTTTTTGTCTCCTGGCTGGATGGCGTATCAAAGCCGCTGTAGGCAAGATCTTCCTGAGGCAGTTCGTCCAGAAAACGGCTTGGCAGGGTGTCGATAATCTCACCAAACTGTTTGCGCTGTCCGGCCAGAGTGATGGTCAGGGATTGTCGCGCCCGGGTGATGCCTACATACGTCAATCGTCGTTCCTCTTCGATATTGTCCTCTTCAATGCTGGTGCGGTGTGGCAGCAGTTCCTCTTCCATGCCCATCATGAAAACATGGGGGTACTCCAACCCTTTGGAGGCGTGCAGGGTGAGCAGCTGCACACGGTCGGCGTCGTCTTCTTCTTCGTTGCGCTCCAGCATGTCGCGCAGAATTAGGCGGGCAATGGCGTCTTCAACGGTTCGGTCTTCATCGCCCCGCTGCAGAGTTTGTTGTAAGGCATCCACCAAAAACCAGACGTTGGCTATGCGTTTTTCTGCCTGAACCGGGGTGGATGAGTGCTGCATCAGCCAGTTTTCGTAGTCGGTATCGGTGATCATTTCCCGCACGATCTGCATAGGGTCTGCGCTGGTTTGCAGCTGGCGGGAGACGTTATCAAGCCACTGGGTAAAACGTCGTAAACGTTCAACGTATTGCGGTGCCAGAGTCTCTTCCAGCGCTGCTTCTTCGCAGGCTTTGTACATGCTGATATGGTGTTTGTTGGCGTAGTTGCCCAGTTTTTCCAGTGTTGAAGGGCCAATTTCCCGCTTGGGAGTGTTAACCACCCGCAAAAAGGCGTTGTCGTCGTCTTGGTTAATTAGCAGGCGCAGGTAGGCCATGATGTCTTTGACTTCAGCGCGGGCAAAAAACGAAGTGCCACCGTTGATGTGGTAAGGGATGCCATGGTGTTGCAGTTTCAGCTCCAGTAAACGGGACTGAAAGTTACCCCGGTACAGCACTGCGTAGTCTCTGTAGTGGTTATCGTGGCGTAATTTATGGGTCAGAATTTCGGTGGCAATCCGTTCGCACTCCATTTCATCGTTGCGGCATTTGATTACCCGGATTTCATCGCCAACGCCCATTTCGCTCCACAGGGTTTTTTCAAACACATGGGGGTTGTTGGCAATCAAGGTGTTGGCGGCTTTCAGAATGCGGCTGGTGGAGCGGTAGTTTTGCTCCAGTTTGATAACTTTGAGGCTTGGGTAGTCTTGTTTTAGCTGTGCCAGATTTTCCGGTTTGGCTCCACGCCAAGCGTAGATTGACTGGTCGTCGTCGCCGACAACCGTCAGTTTACGGCGGTCACCCACCAGTCGTTTGACCAGTTCGTACTGGGCGCCATTGGTGTCTTGATACTCATCCACCAACAGGTAATGCACTTTTTGTTGCCAGCGCTGTTGCACCTGCGGGTTGTTTCTGAACAGTTCAACCGGCTTCATGATCAGATCGTCAAAATCCACCGAGTTGTAAGCCTTGAGCGTGCGGTTGTAATGCTCATAAACAATGGCTGCTGTTTGTTCCCAGGGTTGTCGGGCCTTTTCTAAGGCTTGCGCTGGCGAGATGAGGTCGTTCTTCCAGTTGGAGATGCAGTGTTGAACTTGCTCGACGCTGTTATCGTCGGCAGAGGCGTCTCGCTGCATCAAATCGGTTATCAGGGAGCGGGCGTCTTGTTGGTCAAAGATTGAGAAGCCGGGTTTAAAACCCAATGATTTAGCTTCCCGGCGGATGATGTTCAGGCCAAGGTTATGGAAAGTGGAAACGGTCAGGCCAGAAGACGCTTTGCCCTTCACCAGCTTGCCCACCCGCTCTTTCATCTCCCTTGCCGCTTTGTTGGTAAAGGTAACCGCCACAATGTTTCTGGCACTGATGCCGCACTGCTGGATCAGGTAAGCGATTTTGCTGGTGATAACACTGGTTTTGCCACTGCCGGCTCCGGCCAGAACCAGCAGGGGGCTGTCGATGTAGTGTACTGCCTCTGCCTGGCGATCATTGAGTCTTTGCACGTTTTTGTTTCAAGCCTGATGTGTGAAACGACTCAGTATAACAAGCCTGAGCCGTGTGAGAATACGCAGGGGCTGTCAAACTGGCAGGCTGTTCTAACCGCTTGCTACAGTTTTAATCCGCCGTCCAGCTCCAGAGTGCGACCGTTAAAGTAGTCATTTTCAAAAATAAAGCCCACCGTTTGGGCAATTTCTTCCGGGGTGCCCATGCGACCTGCGGGAATTTTGGTAGTTAAATAGGCTTTAGCCTCCGGCTTCATGCTGTTGGTCATGTCTGTTTCAATCACACCCGGCGCAATAGCGGCACAACGGATGCCATATTTGGCAAGCTCCTTTGACCAGGTCACCGTCATGGCCGAAACCCCGGCTTTGGCGGCGGAATAGTTGCTCTGCCCGAAGTTTCCCTCCCGGGCAATGCTGGCAATATTTACAATTACGCCCCGGGAGCCGCTTTCAACCATGCTGGCGGCCACTTCTCTGGCGCAGAGGAACACACCGGTCAGATTAACGTTGATGACCGACTGCCACTTTTCTAGCGGGAGTTTTTCTGTCACTTTGCCCTCTTTGGTTTTGATCAGCAGGCCGTCGCGTAAAATGCCTGCGTTATTGATCAGGCCGTGTAAAGCGCCAAACTCAGCAGTGGCTTTTGCGATGGCGCCTTCAACCTGTGCTTCTTCCGCCACGTTGGCCGCCAGTGCCAATGCTTTCACTCCCAATGAACGACAATGTTCCGTCGCTTCGTGCAGTGCCGGTGAATCAAGATCCAAAAGGGCGATGTTGGCGCCGCGGCTGGCAAAATACTTCGCCATTGCCAGACCAAGCCCGCCGGCGGCGCCGGTGATGAGGATGTTTTTATTATTGATTTGCATAACCGTTTCTCAACTATTGGTTTTGTTATGGGTTGACCACGCAGTGGTTATCGTGAAGCGAATGCAGGCAAAAAACAATGTAAAAAAACGAGCTATTAATGGTCATGTTTTTGTGAATATTGGCTAATCTTAGAGTCGTTAAACTGGCTGGAGCTAATCAGTACGGCGTTGTTCTGAGTTTTTTCTGGCCATTCAAGCTATGGATTGCAACCAAAATGTTAAACAGATAAGGGGTAAGCTAATGCCTGGCAGTATTCGTTATGACTGCGGTGTAATTTTCGGTCCATGGTTTGATTCAAGTACGCTGTCCCAAGCGCCTGACACGGGGCGACAAATAAAACCCTGCCATGAACAGCAACCACCCCGACAGCTTGAGGCTTCTTCTGCCAAGGGGGCGAAGTGTTCGATGCTGAAAAATCGTGGGATAAAACACCAGAAACGGCCAGTGAGTAGCCAAGGCAGCAGTGCTTGGTCCACGGTGAAAAAGTCCGTTATTGGCTTTCTTCTTATAGCGCCAAATATGATGGCACCCGGTGCGATGGCAATACCGGCAAAGGGGCTCGCAACTCGTCAGACTAAGCCGCAAGGTGGCAGCCGCCTCAGTGTGAATTGCAATTTTCAGAATCAGCATACTCAAAGAACACAAATGTTCCTGTTGCAAAGTCTGGAAACCTGCAATGTGAAGTATGGCCGGTGTCAAGGCAGGCTCGATGCACAGTGTAATGTTCGCTTGAAAGATATTGGTAAAACAACGGTACGTGAATTTTGTAAAAATGAAGTCGTCACCAATAAAACGGCCTCAACGATGATTTGCGCCCCAGTTAACAACCTTTTAAGCCAGAGCAAGCAGAAGCAGGAAACAGGAACAGTGCGAGCAGAAACAGGAACAACTGCGAGCAGAAGCAGGAGCAGTGCGAGCAGAAGCAGGAGCAGTGCGAGCAGAAGCAGGAGCAGTGCGAGCAGAAGCAGGAGCAGTGCGAGCAGAAGCAGGAGCAGTGCGAGCAGAAGCAGGAGCAGTGCGAGCAGAAGCAGGAGCAGTGCGAGCAGAAGCAGGAGCAGTGCGAGCAGAAGCAGGAGCAGTGCGAGCAGAAGCAGGAGCAGTGCGAGCAGAAGCAGGAGCAGTGCGAGCAGAAGCAGGAGCAGTGTGAGCAGAAGCAGGAACAACTACAGGAACAACTACAGGAACAACTACAGGAACAAGAACAAAAACAGCAGCAAAAGCAGCAGCAATCCATGGGGTTTGGTTTTGGCCTCTTTGGTGCTGTGGCAGTTGCGGCTGGTTCTCTGGTAGGTTATTTCTGCAGGCGGTTGGGGATGGCAAAGGGCTATAAGCAAGGCTTTGAAAAGGGCATGAAGCAAGCGAATAAAAACCAACGGCAAGATAAATGCCAGCGCAAGCAGCAAAAACAATCGCTAACCAGTACACAGTTATTAACTGATCCGACCCCTAAAAATAAGACAACAGCTGTATAATTTAATGGCTTTTGCGGGTATGTTTTTGCACACATAAAAACCGGAGGACATCCAGTGACGGAAACCAAAGAAGCCGCAGCTCAACAAGCCAGAAAACTCCTGCTGGCAGAGTACCACGGTATTTTATCAACCCACTCAAAAGACGTGCCCGGTTACCCCTTTGGTTCGGTCATGCCCTATTGCCTTGACGCCAGCGGTTGTCCGGTTATACAGATCAGCACCATTGCCCAGCACACAAAAAATATTGAACACAACCCCCGTGTTTCCTTGATTGTCAGTGAAAGTGGTGTTGACGATGTGCATACCGGTGGACGTTTGACCTGGATGGGCGATGCAATAAAAATCGAGGAGCCAACAGCAATCGCCGAACACTACTTTAACTTCTTTCCCCAAACCAAAAACTACAACATCACCCATGATTTTGACTTCTACCGTCTTGAACTGGTCAAAGCCCGGTTTATAGGCGGCTTTGGTCAAATATTTTGGATAAAGAACCACTTGCTGATCAAAGAAAATCCATTTTTTGGCCATCAAGATATGATTAACCACATGAACAATGACCATGTAGAGGCCATGGTGAAATACTGCCAAAGCGCTAATATTCCGATACCAGAAGGCGTAACGCCCAAAATGGCCGGCATTGATACTGCGGGCATGCACCTGCTACTAGGTCGCAAAATTGTGCGAATTCCCTTCCCTGAAAGTGCCTATAGCCCGATGGAAGTGCGCCAGCAACTGGTGGCTATGGCTAAGCGTTAATGCTCGGCAGTTTTCCATGAATTGCCTCTTGTGAGGCAATTCATGCAGATGAGGCGGCTCACCTGTCGCCCTTGAAAAAAACGACATTGCCACCATATAAAAAACTCTTTTAGTTTCGGAGCCTCCTATGCGCTTCCTCTTTTTCCTATTTATTCTGTTGCCCATTCTGGAGATCGTGGTACTGATCAAGGTGGGTGGCCTAATCGGGGCGTTGAATACCGTGGCTCTGGTGCTGCTGTCGGCATTTGTTGGGGTGGATATTATTCGTCGTCAGGGATTCAATACAGCGTTAAGAGCCCGGCAAAAAATGTCAGCGGGTATCCTGCCTGCTATGGAGGTTCTGGAGAATATGGCCGTTGTCATCGGTGGTGTGATGATGATCATTCCCGGCTTCATCTCCGATGCACTGGGCTTGGTTTTGCTGATTCCACCCTTGCGTCGCTGGCTAATTGATCGCTGGATGAAGTCATATGGCATTAAGGTACAGCAAAGCAGGGTTTTCGAGGCTGAGTTTCGCCGGGAAGATCAAGCACACCCTGACCACACCATCAATCATCAAAGCAATCAACAAGCCAATTACACCATCAAAGGCGACTTTACGCGCGAGTCCGACGATGACAAAAACAGCGACAGTAACCACAGCGGCAAACCTCATTGAATCTGACCAGACAGAATTTTTTTCAAATTACCCTTGAAAAAACAGCTGCCCACCCATAGAAAGTGGAACACTTGATAAAGCTCTTTAAAACGCTTAGCTGAGGCCACTCAATAATCTGCACTAAGGTGTCATTTATCTATTGAAAGGCTGCTCCGCAACAGCGCCCCCTTGGGTGATCCGCTAGCGAGGCAGCCGTGTAGATTATTCTCGGGTAGCCTCTCTGGGAGCATAGAGTAAAGCAATTTGACCAATGGCCTGTGGAGCAATAGTACACTGCCATTAAGCCGATAACGGGCAGCTTTAACTAAGGCTGCATGACATAAGCAAACTGTTGGAGAAATGGTTAATGAAAATCCGTCCGTTGCGTGATCGCGTAATCGTTCGTCGTGTCGAAGAAGAAACTACCTCTGCTGGCGGCATCGTTCTGCCAGGTTCTGCTGCTGAAAAACCCAACCAAGGCATTGTTGTTGCGATTGGCGATGGTGCCATTTTGGATAACGGCGAAAGACGCCCTGTTGCAGTTAAAGTGGGTGAGCGGGTCATCTTTGGCAAATACGCAGACTCAAACACCGTGAAGATTGACGGTGAAGAGCTGATCATCCTGAACGAAAGCGACATTGCAGCCATTCTCGACAACTAATTATCAAGCAACCGCACTCAATTTCATTAAATTTGCATAGGATTACCAACTATGGCATCTAAACAAGTAAAATTTGACGACGAAGCTCGCAAAGAAATGCTCAAAGGCGTCAACATTCTCGCTGACGCTGTAAGAGCAACACTGGGCCCAAAAGGCCGTAATGTTCTGCTGGAAAAGTCCTTTGGCGCCCCAACCATCACCAAAGACGGTGTAAGTGTTGCCAAAGAGATTGAACTGAAAGACAAGTTCCAGAACATGGGTGCCCAGCTGGTAAAAGAAGTGGCATCACAGGCTAACGATCAGGCCGGCGACGGAACCACTACTGCAACCGTACTGGCCCAATCTATTCTGAACGAAGGTCTTAAGTACGTTGCCGCTGGCATGAACCCAATGGATCTCAAGCGCGGTATCGACAAAGCAGTGGCTGGCGTTGTTAAACAGCTTAAAGCCATGTCTACCCCTTGCACTGACAGCAAAGCCATCGCTCAGGTAGGCACCATCTCTGCCAACGCTGACGAAGTAGTCGGCAGAATCATTGCCGAAGCCATGGAAAAAGTCGGCAAAGAAGGCGTTATCACTGTTGAAGAAGGCAGCGGCCTGGAAAATGAACTGGATGTTGTTGAAGGCATGCAGTTTGACCGTGGCTACCAGTCGCCTTACTTTGTCAACAATCAGGAAAACATGTCCTGCGAGCTGGAAAACCCCTTCATCCTGCTGGCTGACAAAAAAATCTCTAGCATCCGCGACTTGCTGCCTATTCTGGAGTCCGTTGCCAAGGCTGGCAAACCGTTGCTGATCATCGCTGAAGACGTAGAAGGCGAAGCGCTGGCTACGCTGGTGGTGAATAACGTGCGTGGTATCGTCAAAGCCGTTGCCGTTAAAGCGCCGGGCTTTGGTGATCGCCGTAAAGCGATGCTGCAAGATATCGCCATCCTGACTGGCGGTACGGTCATCTCTGAAGAAATTGGACTGTCGCTGGAAACCGCAACTCTGGAGCACCTCGGTTCTGCCAAGCGCGTCCTGATCACCAAAGACACCACCATCATCGTTGACGGTGCGGGTAACGACGCTGACATCCAAGCGCGCGTTGAACAGATCCGCAATGAAATCGAAAACTCAACTTCTGACTACGACAAAGAAAAACTGCAAGAGCGTGTTGCCAAACTCGCTGGCGGTGTTGCGGTGGTCAAAGTGGGCGCTGCCACTGAAGTTGAAATGAAAGAGAAAAAGGCTCGTGTAGAAGATGCTCTGCACGCTACCCGCGCCGCAGTGGAAGAAGGTGTTGTTGCCGGTGGTGGTGTAGCACTGGTTCGCGCCCTGTCTGCCATTGAAGTTGAAACCCAAAACGCCGAACAGCGTGCCGGTGTTGAGCTGATTCTGCGCGCTCTGGAAGGCCCAATCCGTCAGATCGCCACCAACTCTGGTGACGAAGCCTCTGTTGTTGTCGACAAAGTCAGAGCGGGTACCGACAACTTCGGTTACAACGCCGCAACCGGTGAATTTGGCGACATGATCAAAATGGGTATTCTCGACCCCGCCAAAGTGACCCGCTCAGCCCTGCAAGCCGCCGCTTCTGTTGCTGGCTTGATGATCACCACTGCCGCAATGGTTGCCGACGAGCCACAGGATGACGCTCCTGCCATGCCTGATATGGGCGGCGGTATGGGCGGTATGGGTGGCATGGGCGGTATGATGTAGCGCACAAAAGCCTTTAAAGCACCCATAAAAACCGGCACCTGTTTTCAGATGCCGGTTTTTTTATAACAGCCTGTCAAAAATACAGTTTGTTAAGTTGGAATTGACAGGATTTATAGCGTTATTGTGGAAAGCTGTTTTAAATTATAAAAGGACACTTCTTTGCAAAAGGGTTAAAAATAGCCTTTCAAACCCCCTGGATGCAAAACTCACTAAAAGCATTTGAAAAGGATTTTTACTATGGCGATTGATAACAATAACGCTCCAACCAATACTGGTCCGTTAAGCACTCCTTCCCCCACTTCCAAATCAGTAACTGCAGATATAGGAACTACCAATAAGGGCAGAGCCGTTTCGCCTATCGAACCTCAAAGACAAATGGTAGGTGGACCTGGTTTAGGTGAAAATAGTGGCGATAGACCCGTTAAAATATTAGATGGCCCAAGCTTGACCATAGCTACGGGCCCGAAAAAGCCTGAAGATATGGCCTCACTGTTGGAAAGATTTGCTGAAAAACATAAGCAATGGATGGAAATTGACCATACAATGAGAACCATAGACTTTCTAGAAGAAGCTCTAGATTTTCACGAGTCAGATTCAGAAAATTTCTTTGATGAATATTACAGTTTTGCGACAAGCCTCTTAGAGAAAGAGTCGGGGCTGTTAATAAAAATGAACATTGCACCACACGGTGAATTAGAGTTATTTCCTCCAAGCGATAAATTAAAAGACGCAGCTAACGACTTAAAACAGATTTTGGATGTATCACTGATTTTGGCCCAGAGCCTGCTGCAAAAAAAAGGTGGAGAAGACTCATTTCAAAAAGCCATTAATGAAGCTCAATCGCTATCAGAAGAGATTGACGCTCACATAAATAAATTGCCAGAAGAGCAAAAAAGCGAGGCGAAGCAGCAATATGAGCAAATTATAAATCAAGGAGTAAAGTTAAATAGCCACTGGAAAGATCTTTCAGAATTAGACAAAAGTACATATTTTGTGAGCAGTGCATCTATTGAAATAAGCAGCTTAGATAGGCAACAGTCAGAAGAAGAAAAGAAAAAGAAAAAAATAAATACTACGCCTCATCAAAAGCCAGCTTCCAATGTTGAACCAAAGCAGCAAGTTCTTAATCAGATTGTGGAAAGAGGTCTTGAGTTATCTGCACTTAATGGAAATAAGGTTGTTGAAGTTGAAGTCAAAGATGATAGCGTCAGCTTTTTTCGGGCGGCAGTGGCTCTTGCTACACAAGAAAAAAACTGGTTGGCACAAAAAAATGCGGATGAAGTAAGGGCTTTTGTATCTGAAAACGGCATTGATGAAGAGATTAAAAACTGTATTGATACTGCATTTGACACACAAATGAACCAAGATTCTTTAAAGTCTCCATCAATCAAATCGGCCGTGCTTGATAAAAGAAAGCAAGTGGTAGATGGTATTTATGATCTTATCAATTCTGGCAGACTCAATGCTCCAAACTTCGAGACATTGCAAACAGTATTTGGAGTTTCTGACCTTAAAGGCAATAAGGACCAGATTGTTAAAGACTTTAAAAATATATGCAACTTCGTTAGTAAAGCCATGATGCAGATGGTGAATCAGAAAGGCCAGGTTGAAGGTGAGGGTGTCTACATAGATTCTGCTAGAGGTAGTTATGGGCTGAAGGTAAACCCAAAATTTCAGTGGAATGAATAGTGGTTTCTATTCGTGCATTGGTAGCAAACTCCCGGTCTAGGCGTACAATTCCGCATAAATAATCCATTACTGGGGAGATGACGGTAATCCTTTGACCGTACTCCCTTTTTTCAAAGACTCTAAAGCCTACTGCGTAATTATGCCCTTTTTAAAGGCATTTCTGTTTGGTATTTTTGTGATTTGAATCTTTCAGTTTGCGAAACCCTGTTAAGATATTTTGAGAATTTATATGAAAAAACGACGTCATAAGCTATGATTATTCGCACTGTGAATCTATTTAGAAAGTTGTTGATCGTTCGTTATGCCAGAAATAACTAATATCACCTTGCCTGTTTTTTTTCATCATGAATGTACGGGCAATGCTTCCAGTCAAGTGGGTTTGCGGGAAGTTATTGTTTTTGATTCCGACGATTTTGTTTGCATCGCTCCTGTAGTTGATCAGGATTGCTCTATCGTCCCAGAAGAAAGGCTAAGCCAGCGTGATATCAGCTCAAAATCAGTTGCACCTACTACTGGTATGATTGAAAGTGAAGGTGCTCATATTGAGAAATATACGATTGGTCGTCTCAGAGAAGATGGCGTCAACTTGCCCAATCAAAACATGAATAAAATCAAAAAGTATTCAGTAAAAGATGATGGGGCCTGTTTGTTTCGGGCAATAGCAACTTTGTTAACGCGTCAAAAAGAATGGCTTCGAAAAGCTACAAAAGAAGTTCTGCTGGAATTTCTAAATGAAAGTAATATTTCCAAACAAATATTTAACGCCATCAAAAATTCTATAAACTCAATGAAGGAAAATAATATACCGGGATCTGAGTTGGCTGACTGTTTCTCAAAAAACTATAGTACCTCCTTGGAGGAATTAATTTTCCAGAAAACTATCGCTAACAGCGATTTCACTCTTTGGTCTCCCGTTGGCGTTGCTAAAGCAATAGGCTTGAAGCTTAATGAAAAAGTGCGTGAAGACTTAGAGGTATTTTGTGATTTGGTTTATCAAAATATCATTGAAGAAATGAAGTTGAAAATCACCCATGACAAAAATTCAGTGGGCATATTTCGCGAGGGCAACCACTACTCGTTGTGTTTAGAGGCTGATTATAACTGGGCGAGTTAAAAAATCAGTGATGCTATTCAGTGGCTAGGCCAAAAAAACAGATGTTTAGACATCAATTAAGCATATACAGGCACAAAAAAACCGGCAAAAGCCGGTTTTTTTATGCCTGTATGAATCAGGCTGAAGCCAGAGCCTTTACCTGAGCATTCAAACGGCTCTTGTGACGGGCGGCTTTGTTTTTGTGAATGATGCCTTTGTCGGCCATGCGGTCAATTACAGGCACAGCTGCAGTCAGGGCAGCTTTGGCAGTTTCAACGTCTTTGGCGTTAATGGCCTTGACGACTTTTTTAATGGAAGTGCGAACCATAGAACGCAGGCTGGCATTGTGCTGACGACGGTTTTCAGACTGGCGTGCACGCTTGCGAGCAGAAGGAGAGTTAGCCATTTTGGTGCTCCTGGAAAATCAAGGTAATTCGGGTTGTCTAAGGGCGACTTGGGGCACCCCAGGGAATAGGTTGTTTGCCGCAGTTACTGCCAATGTCCCGGGTCAGACGTTGCCAGCCCATATTCCATTTTGGCTCAAGGCCATTTAGCCGCCGAACTATGCCGACTTAGGCCGAACTTGTCAATACACCCGGTGCCGACTAAGCCGCTTTTGGGCAGTGCTGCTTTACCGCCGTGGTGTTCAAGAATTAACAGCTAATGCTGGCAATAACCTGAACCTTGGATAAGATGGTCTATTTATTCCTGTACTTTATTAAAATTGCTGAAATGAGTAACTCCGATAATAGTCCGCCAAATGATGGGGCTGAACCGAAAAAATCCGGCCTTTTAAGGTCGAGCCTGGTGGTGGGCATGATGACCATGCTCTCGCGGGTATTGGGCTTAATCCGTGATGTGGTGGTGGCGGGCTATTTTGGCTCCACCGCTGCGGCGGATGCTTTTTTTGTGGCCTTTAAAATTCCCAACTTTCTCCGTCGCCTGTTTGCTGAGGGGGCGTTTTCCCAATCGTTTATTCCGGTGCTGTCTGAATACCGTTCTCAGCGCAGTTTTGGTGAGGTACGGGAGTTGGTCAGCCGGGTGAGCGGCACTTTGGCAGGCACTCTGTTGCTGGTGACCGTGGTGGGTATTTTGGCGGCGCCGGTGTTGATCCGCCTGTTTGCTCCGGGCTTTATTGATGAGCCTCATAAGCTGGCTTTGGCTGGCGACATGCTACGCATCACCTTTCCTTATTTGTTGCTGATCTCTCTGACCGCTCTGGCGGGCTCTGTTCTTAATACCTATGGCCGCTTTGCGGTACCGGCTTTCACGCCGGTGTTGCTGAATCTGAGCCTGATTGGCTCAACTCTGTTGCTTAGCCCCTATTTTGCCGAGCCGGTGATGGCGCTGGCTTGGGGGGTTGCCATTGCTGGCATTTCTCAACTCTTGCTGCAACTGCCGTTTCTGTTGCAGATTCGCCTGTTACCGGTGCCAAAATGGGGTGCTAAACACGAAGGCAGCCGACGGATTATGTCGCTGATGGTACCGGCACTGTTTGGGGTGTCGGTCAGTCAGATCAACCTGCTGCTTGATACCGTGCTGGCTTCTTTTTTACAAACCGGAAGCGTCTCCTGGCTTTATTATTCTGATCGGCTGTCTGAATTACCTTTGGGAGTGTTTGGCATTGCGATTGCGACGGTCATTTTGCCCAGCCTTAGCGCCAGACACGCAGAGGCGAGCGGTGATCATTTTTCCCGCACACTTGATTGGGCCATTCGTCTGGTGTTGCTGATTGGCGTACCGGCGGCGGTGGCGCTGCTTATTTTGGCTGGGCCGCTGATTGCCACACTGTTTGCCTATGGCGAGATGACCGGCCACGACGTGTTAATGGCGGCCATGAGTCTAAAGGCTTACTCCCTTGGCCTGATCGCTTTTATGTTAATCAAGGTGTTGGCTCCCGGTTATTTTGCCCGTCAAGACACCCGAACCCCGGTGAAAATCGCCATTATGGCGATGGTGGCCAATATGGTGTTCAACCTCATGCTGGTGTTCCCGCTGCAACATGCCGGGCTGGCTCTGGCCACTACGCTGTCGGCATTTTTGAATGCCGGTTTGTTGTTTCGCGGGTTAAAGCGTGCAAAAGTTTACCGCCCGGGTGCGGGTTGGTCGGTGTTTTTTGTCCGCCTTTTGCTGGCTAATTTGGCGATGGCGGGCACTTTGATCTGGCTGGTAGCCGATCTAGAGCAGTGGCTGGCGTGGTCTTTAGTTGACAGAGTATTGCAAACGGCTCTGTTAGTGCTCGCTGGGGTTGTGGTTTATGGCTTGAGTTTGCTGGTGAGCGGCGTCAGACCCCGACACTTCAAGCATTAGTTGTAGGTAGTGCTGTTGACTCAATATGACGCCTTCAAAGGCAGAAAAGGCCAAATGAGGTTGCCCTGAAGTGAGAACCTGTGCAGGTTTATGAAATATTCGGGCTAAGGTATACTGCCGAGTTTCGTCGTTGAGCCGGTTTCCCCACCAGTGGCGAGGGCGGCTAAACAAAGGTTGAATACAGGAAGTAAGGGAGTCTGCGCCTCTTCATGCAGTTGATCCGCGGGTTGCACAATATCAGGCCAAAACACCAGCAGTGTGTGGCCACCATCGGCAATTTTGATGGTGTGCATGTGGGCCACAGAACCATTCTTGAGGCTTTGAAGCAGCAGGCTTTTGAGCTGAACGCCAATGTCTGTGTTATCACCTTTGAGCCACAGCCACGGGAGTATTTTCAGGGCGATGAGGCCCCGGTACGGCTCTCTAGCCTGCGGGAAAAACTGGCCCTGCTGGCTGGGAACGGTGTTGATCAGGTGCTCTGCCTTCCTTTTAATGAGCGGCTTCGCAGCCTCAGTGCTGATGAGTTTGTTTTGCAGGTGCTGGTTAAGGGGCTGGGTATCCGCTATCTGATTGTTGGCGATGATTTCCGCTATGGCTGTGACCGTAAAGGGGGGTTCTCCCACCTCGAAGCGATGGGGGATAAGTACGGCTTTGAAGTGTACGACACACAAACCGTACTGATGAAACAGGGGCGCGTGAGCAGTACCCGCATCCGTCAAGCACTGGCTGAGAATAACCTTAAGGCGGCGCAATCCATGTTAGGCAGACCTTTCACCATGATCGGCAGAGTCATCAAAGGGCAGCAGTTGGGTCGAACTTTGGGTTTTCCAACGGCCAACATTCGGGTGTGTCGCCACCAATTGCCGCTGCAGGGCGTGTTTGCTGTGCGTACTCTGGTGAACGGGCACCGTTTCGATGCGGTGGCCAATTTGGGGGTAAGGCCTTCGGTGGCGGGCATTGATCCTTTGCTTGAAGTGCACATGCTGGATTTTATGGGCGATCTTTACGGTCAAACCCTGCAGGTGGAATTCGTGGCAAAAATCAGGGATGAACAGAAATTTGAATCGCTTGAAGCCTTGCGGGCGGCGATTACGAATGATGTTAAAAGCGCTCGCAAGCTTCTTTTAAATACGCAGTAAACGATCAGCAGTTTAATCTTCCGGTAAACAATTTATGCCTTCTGAAAAGCCCGATTACAAGCCGACCCTGAATCTGCCGCAAACCGACTTCCCCATGCGCGGCAATCTGGCCCAGCGGGAGCCCAAGATGCTCAAACGCTGGTACGATATGGACCTGTACGGCGAGATTCGCCAAGCCCGGCAGGGGCAGGAAAAATTTATTTTGCACGATGGCCCTCCTTACGCCAACGGCGATATCCATATCGGTCACTCGGTCAATAAAATTCTCAAAGACATTATCATCAAAGCCAAAACCCTCAGCGGCTATGATGCGCCCTACATTCCCGGCTGGGACTGCCACGGGCTGCCCATTGAGCATAAAGTGGAAGGCATGCTAGGCAAAGCTGGCGATAAAGTGGATCACAAAACCTTTCGCAACAAGTGTCGGGAATACGCCGCAAAACAGGTGAATGGTCAGCGTGAGGATTTTAAACGCATGGGGATTCTCGGTGACTGGGATAACCCATACCTGACCATGGACTTTCAAACCGAGGCCGACATCATCCGTGCCCTTGGCAAAATTGCCGCTAATGGTCATCTGGTCAAAGGTTACAAGCCGGTTTACTGGAGCGTGGTCGGCGGTTCAGCACTGGCTGAGGCGGAAGTGGAGTATCAAGATAAAACCTCCACTCAGATCGACGTGCGCTATGCCGCAATTGATGAAGCCGACTTACTCAGCGCCTTTACCTTTGTTGGCACTGATCAGGGGGAGGGCGAAGTCTCTGTTGTCATCTGGACTACAACCCCCTGGACGCTGCCCTCATCTCAGGCCATCAGCGTGGGCGGTGAGCTGGATTACGTGCTGGTGCAGTGTCAGCTCAAAGGCGCACCGGCACGTTTGGTGCTGGCCGAAGCTCTGGTGGAAAACGCCATGCAGCGATTTGGCATTGCCGATTTCACCATCATTGCCCGAGCCAAAGGCGCTGCTTTTGAGCACAAGCAGGTTTTTCACCCTTTTTACGACCGCAAGTTGCCTTTGATTCTTGGCGACCACGTCACCATTGATGCCGGTACAGGTAATGTGCATACGGCACCTGACCACGGCGTGGAAGACTTTAACGCAGGCCGTTTATACGGCATTGGCACACTGAATTATTTGGACGACACTGGTTACTATCGCTCCAACGTCGAGTTTTTTGCCGGTGAGCATGTCTACAAAGTTGAGCCCAAAATTGTCGACATTCTGATCGAAAAAGACCGCCTGCTCTCCCACGAAAAATTCAGCCACAGTTACCCACACTGCTGGCGCACAAAAACACCGCTGATTTTCCGGGCGACGCCGCAATGGTTCATCAGCATGGATAAAGAATCCCTGCTCGATAGCGCCATGAACTCCCTAAAAGGCGTTAAATTCACCCCGGACTGGGGGCGTAACCGGATGGAATCCATGTTGGGGCAGAGCCCGGACTGGTGCATCTCCCGCCAGCGTACCTGGGGTGTGCCAATTGCGCTGTTTATTCACAAGGAGACGGAGCAACTGCATCCAGATACTCAAGCACTGATCGAAAAAGTCGCCCAGAGAGTTGAAAAAGGTGGCATTGATGCTTGGTATGACCTCAAGCCCGCCGACCTTCTCAGTGAGCAAGACGCCGATCAATACATCAAGGTGATGGACACGCTGGACGTCTGGTTTGACTCCGGCGTTACCCATCACTCAGTCATTGAGCGACGTGAAGAGCTGCAATTCCCGGCGGACCTTTATCTTGAGGGTTCCGATCAGCACCGGGGTTGGTTCCAGTCGTCGCTGAAAACCAGTATTGCCATCAGTGGCGAGCCGCCATACAAAGGCCTGCTAACCCACGGTTTTGCGGTAGACGCTCACGGTCATAAGATGTCCAAGTCGCAGGGTAACGTCATTGCGCCGCAAAAAGTGTTTAAATCGCTGGGTGCGGATATATTGCGCTTGTGGGTATCGGCCACCGATTACACCTCAGAAATGTCCGTCTCTGATGACATTCTCAAGCGCACAGCAGACAGCTACCGTCGTATTCGTAATACGGCTCGCTTCCTGCTTTCCAACCTCACCGGCTTTAATCCTGAGACGGATGCCGTGGCCTGGGACGATATGTTGTCCCTCGATCAGTGGGCGGTGGATCGTACCCTACGCCTGCAAGAAGAGGTGATCACCGCTTACGACAACTACAATTTTATTGCCGTCTATCAAAAAGTGCATAACTTCTGTGCACTGGATCTTGGTGGGTTTTATCTGGACATCATCAAAGACCGTCAGTACACCACACAACAGAACAGTCTGGCGCGTCGCAGCTGCCAGACGGCTCTGTACCACATTGTCGAAGCCTTTGTCCGCTGGATGGCGCCCATTACCAGCTTTACCGCTGATGAAATCTGGGCGTCCATTCCCGGTAAGCGGGGTGAGTCGGTCTTTGTGGAAACCTGGTATGAAGGACTTAACAGCCTTGACGCTCCCCGACGAGAATACTGGAACACCATTTTGGACGTGAAAACAGCGGTCAACAAAGCCCTTGAAGATGCCCGTGGTGCTGGCACCATCGGCGGTTCGCTGGAAGCGCAGGTGACGCTCTTTGCCGACGACGCTCTGTTGCAAACGCTGCAACAGCTCGGTGATGAGTTGCGCTTTGTGCTCATCACCTCTGCCGCTGCGGTGGAGCCGCTGGCTCAGGCAAACGGTGCGGCAGCCACTGAGCTGGAAAACTTGCAAGTGCGGGTTGAAAAATCCCCGCATCAAAAGTGTGGCCGCTGCTGGCATCGCCGTGACGATGTGGGCACCCTTACTGCCGACCTTTGTGGCCGCTGTGTAGAAAACGTACAAGGCGAGGGCGAACAGCGCCGCTTTGCCTGATATTTGCAATGAAAACGTAAATACCCGGCCATGGTCGGGTATTTTTTTTGGGTGATGGTCTATTTTGTATCAAGTAGCAATAAATTGAACTCACGACACCATTTTTTCACTTATTCAGTCTCAGGAGAGTCCGTTGGCCTACTGGTTGAATGAGTGTTAACAGGTTGAGTCGTTACTGTGTTTCGGTAATTCACACTATCCCTTGCCTGCTAATGACTCTTACTATTCTATTAATGACACTCAAAGACAGATATGGATTTTCTTCAGGTACAGACATGCAGAATAAAACTTCTGGAAAACTTAACTGGCTCTGGCTCAGTATTTTGGTGCTAGGGCTTGATCAATTGGTGAAATGGTGGGTTATACAAGAATTCTCTCTCTATCAGCAGTCACCAGTACTACCGTTTTTTTCCCTGACGCTGGCCTATAACCCGGGCGCTGCCTTCAGCTTTTTGGGTAACGCCTCCGGTTGGCAGCGCTGGTTTCTCAGTGGTGTGGCTATTGTGGTCAGTATTTTGTTGACGGGCTGGTTAAAGCAGCTTCGCGCAAACGAAAACTGGCAGGCTTGTTCATTATCGCTGATTCTTGGAGGGGCGCTTGGGAACCTGATTGACCGCATGGTGAGTGGTCAGGTAACCGACTTTCTGTTGTTTTACTACAAAAACTGGTATTTTCCTGCGTTCAATTTAGCCGATACGGCTATAACCATTGGCGCTATCATGTTGGTGCTGGATATGTTTCGTGAATCGTCACGTAAAGACAAAATAAAAACTCAATAGCAGGAGCAAATTGCTGTGTCAGTAGTCATTGAGAAGGGCTGCAAGGTTACCCTGCATTTTTCCCTGAAGCTGGATGATGGCAGTGTGGTGGACAGTACGCCGCCACAACAACCGGCCACCTTAGTCGTTGGCGATGGGAATCTGCCGGAAGGTTTTGAACAGACGCTGCTGGGGCTGGTTTCTGGCGACACGCGCACTGCCTCGGTGCTGCCGGAAAAAGCTTTTGGCATGCCCAACCCCAACAATGTACAGCGTCTGCCTAGAGGCACCTTTGCCACCGATGTCGAGCTCGAAGAAGGGCTGGTCATGTCATTTGCCGATGCGGCGAACAGTGAGCTGCCGGGGGTTATTCGCAGCTTTGACGACGAAATTGTGGAGGTAGACTTCAACCATCCGCTGGCCGGGCGTGAACTGGTTTTTGAAGTTCAGATTCTGAGCGTTGAGGCGCACGCTTAAACGGCGATAACGTTGTTTGGGTTTAATAACGAGTGAAACGAAAGGTTGGTGACTCATGAAAATCAAACTGGCTAACCCCCGTGGCTTTTGTGCAGGCGTGGACCGGGCCATTGAGATCGTCAACCGCGCGCTTGATGTTTTTGGCCCGCCGATTTATGTTCGCCACGAAGTAGTGCACAACAAATACGTTGTCGACAACCTCAGAGAGCGAGGCGCCATTTTTGTTGAAGAACTGCATCAGGTACCAGACGACGTTATTGTAATTTTCAGCGCCCATGGCGTCTCTAAAGCGGTGGAAGAAGAAGCACAACGCCGTGGCCTTAAAGTGTTTGATGCCTCCTGCCCATTGGTAAAAAAAGTTCATATGGAGGTGGTGCGCTACTCCAGAGATGGTATGGAGTGTGTACTGATCGGCCACCACGGCCACCCGGAAGTGGAAGGCACCATGGGGCAATACGACACCCGTAACGGTGGCACAATGTATCTGGTCGAAAACGAAGCCGACGTACAGGCACTAAACGTTGCCAACCCGGCACAGCTCGCCTACGTGACCCAAACCACCCTCTCAATGGACGACACAGCCAAAGTAATAACCGCATTGCGGCAAAAATTCCCCGAGATAAAAGGCCCAAGAAAAGACGATATTTGCTACGCCACCCAAAACCGTCAGGATGCGGTGAAGGTTCTCGCCGATCAGTGCGATCTGGTGCTGGTGGTGGGGTCGGTGAACAGCTCCAATTCAAACCGCCTGCGAGAGCTGGCCGAGCGAACCGGCACCGAAGCCTACTTGGTAGACAATGCCGAAGATGTGCAGCCGCAATGGCTGCAGGGCAAGCAGTCCATCGGTGTAACCGCTGGCGCTTCGGCTCCCGATGTATTGGTTCAGGGCGTCATTCAAAAGTTGAAATCGCTTGGCGCACAGTGGCCGCAAGAGCTCGATGGCAAAGAAGAAAATATCGTCTTCAGTATGCCCAAAGAGTTCTTCCTGCTATCGTCGAATTCAGCGATTTTTCAAAGGCGTTGCAAAGAGTTGCGTTTAAAAATGGTAGGCGATTAACATTTTTAACCACTATCGGCTGAGTTAGTGAGCTTATTTTGCTTTTATTACTCGGCCCCTTTGTCAATTCCCTCCTTCTTTTTTTGCCATTCTTATAATTTCACTGTCGTCTTATAAATCATTATCAGGGCGTAGTAACGCTAAAAAATATCCTGTAGAATTTTTTTTCCGCTTTCTTCTGTTTGCGAATGTGTTATGGAAAACGCTCAATTAAAACAAGAAAATGTATCCTTAACCCTGCACTCACGGTTCAGTGGGTTTACTTTGATCGAGCTCATGGTTGCGCTGGTTGTGCTCGGAATTCTCATGGCAATCGCCTACCCATCGATTACTCAGTCTATCGCTAATAACCGAGTGCGAAGTCATGCACAGGAAGTTACAAGCCTACTGTCGTTCGCTCGCGCAGAAGCGATCACCCGTGGAGCGACAGTTACTGTTTTTAACGACGCCGACAATAAAGAGTCTTGGGTAAGTGGCGGTGCGGTGAGAGCGGGAAGTACCGCCATCTTCCAGTTAGAACCATTGGCGTACAGCCAGATCACTGCAGACGTCAGCAAGTTTGAGTTTGATAGCCGTGGCATCGCATCAAGGGCTACTGCAATCACAATTAAGAATGAAAATGCAAGCCAGATGGCAATCGTCAGTGTTTCGGCAGGCGGTGCAATTAGCCTGAAATATACTGCCCCAACTAAAGACAGTGAAAGTGAAAAGGATGATAGTGATGAAACTGACGAGGATGAAACTGAAGAGGAGTTAACGGAAGAAGGTGAACTGGGTGCAACTGAAGAAGATGAAACTGTCGAGGTTGAAAGCACAGAAGAATGAAAAATAAATGCTCCTCAAATCAATGCGTACAACCACCCTGCCAACATAATGGGTTTACTCTGGTCGAAGTGCTCACTGCCATGATCATTGTCTCTGTAGGCCTTTTGGGCATTGCCGGTTTGGTGGTTGAGTCGCAAAAAAGTGCGTTTGAAGTTTATCAGCGCTCAACGGCTCTGGAGTTAGGCAAAGACCTTTTGGGTCGAATCAACGCCAACCCGAGTGCACTTAATAGTTACCAGACCAACCTCACAGCGATAGCCGAACAACCCGAGACACTCTGCAATGCAGTTGACTCAAATTGCACCAAAGCACAAATGGCCACTTATGATCTTTGGCTTTGGGGCGGTTTGCTGTATGGCAACGGGATCAAAACAAAAGACGAAAACAACGCAAGCGGGCTGGTTGAACCGATGGCTTGCATCAGTGTGGACGGCGCAAATCTCACTGTCTCTATTGTTTGGCGTGGTAAGTTCCCTCAACCTGATAAAAAAGGAACCGTGACCTGCGGGGACGATGAAGATCAATACAAGTTGAGTACTAAAAATGATCTTCGCAGAGTGATGACTCTCACCACCCGGGTGGGCTAACGCCGACTTGAACCTTACTGACGCCGTGTGAAACCAATGGAATATAAAATAAAAAAAATTTTTTCTGTTAGAAAGCACCACCAGCAAACAGGCTTTACCTTGATTGAGTTACTGGTAGCGGTAACACTCTCGCTGTTTTTGCTCGCTGGCGTTGCCACTTTATACATCAACACCTTTACCGTTCAGCGTGACGCGGCAATGACTGAAAACCTCAGGAGCAATGCGCGGGCGGCCATGTCCATTGCCTCCAGCGGTCTTCCCTCGGCCGGTTACTTCAGCGGCCTGAATGTGGCCAGTGTTAACAGCAAGCTCAGTGTGAGCGAAAATGACTGCGCCGGGTTAGCCTCAGCAGAGCGGGCATCACCGGTTTTTATGGCGGGAAGAGTGACTGAAGCAAATTTACTCAGCTGCGCCACAGGGCAGGTGGGTGTTTATAGTGCCGAAAATGCCGGCCCTTCGGACTGGTTTTTATTCAGAGGTGCGTTAGGCCCCCGGTTAGAAGCCACCAGTCTTGATGCCAATAGCAATTACCTCGCAGCAAATACTCAGGAAGGGGTTTTGTTCAAAGGCAATAGCCCACCGCTGATGTCCACCGACAGAGAAATTCGCGCCTACCACTTCAACCTCTTTTATCTGCGGGATAACAAACTCATGCTGACGCGTCTGGTCGGTGATGAACTGCAGGAGTTAACACTGGCAGATGGGGTCGAAGCACTCAGAGTTTTTTTAGGTGTTGATAAAAATGGCAACGGTGAGGTCAATAGCTACACAGGTGTGACAGAAGCCAATACAGACTGGTCCGAAGCTCAGTGGCATGGGGTGAAAAGCATCCGACTGCATATTTTAACCCGCTCCGACACCTCGCCTGATTACAACGACGAACGCAGTTATCTGTTAGGGGATATCAATGTGCAGCCAAATGGCGATCAGCGCAAGCGCTCTCTAACAACAAATACAGTGTTTCTTTACAACCAGAAATATTGGTAAGTCATAATGAGCAGAATAATCAACCCCCAACGCGGGGTAGTGCTAATAACTTCGCTGCTATTTTTGCTGATGCTGACCACCATTGCCATCACACTGGTGAACCAAGGGAATCGGGCGCCGAAATTGGTGGCCAATGCGGAGTTAAAGGCCATCACCTTTAATGAATCCCAAACCACATTGGGAGATGTGGTTGCTCTTGGTATGGAGGGTTTTGTGTCAAAATGCGGGCTTACCAGCTCATATAACCCCACAGCTACCGGTAAGACCTGCGTTCCCTACAACAATAACAGTCAACCAAACCCATCCATTGCTTATCGGGCAACCAGTAACGTGGTGCCAAGGTCGCCAGCGGCCAGTGGGGTGGGGAATTACAGTGTTGAGTATTATCGTGTTGAAGCCACCAGTTCGCAGGGAGATATCAGCTCATCACTGGCGATTAACTCTTATAAAGTGATGCTCAGCATCTTGGGCGATGGCTCTGTGGGGGAGCAGACCGTCATAATTAGCCGGGAATGAAGTGCCGTACTGCATACGTAAGTTGGATCAATAATTATTAGTTGGTTGGTTGTATTATGTTTGGAAATATTTTTTTACAGCGGTGTGCGAGTTTTGCTTTATTACTGCTGTTGGCAGGGTCGTCGGTACTGGCAGATGATACTGATGTGTTTACCGGAGGCAGCAGTGGGGGCAGCAGCGGGAGCAGCAGCGAGCGCCCTCAGGTGATGATTATTTTTGATAATTCGGGAAGTATGAAAAGAGTGGCTCCTATAGTTTTACATACCTTGTTACTTCGGAATACCCTGATAGCGACGCAGAATACTGGAGCTCATAGAGCTAGAAGATACGGATGATTGCAGCTTGCAGTCGTAAGGGTAATTACTTAAACTGGCTTACAGGTAAGCTTAAAGTCGCTAAAGAGGCAATAACAACACTGATCAGCGAAAACCCTGGAATAGACTTTGGTTTGGCAGTTTTTAACAATGAGATTTACGATTATGGTTATGAGTTGAGCTTGGGGGGTATCGAACTTATTACTATGGCGGTCATATTTTAAAAGGTCTGATCCAACGAGATAATACTACTGAATTGATTAATACCATTAATGGAATTAAAGCTAATACAAACACACCGCTTTGCGACACCTATTACGAAGTTTTCCGTTACTTAACAGGAAATTCTGTTTTCTTCGGAACTAAGGCAAAAGATAGAGATAAATCGCAAGAAGTTGGTTTAAACTATCGAACTCCAGCCAAAAATTGCCAAAATGTTTACATTATTTACATGACTGATGGCGAACCTTATAAAGATGGGTATACAGAAAGCGCGATCGAAGAGCTTACCGGAAAAACCTGCACAGGCAACTGCCTACCTATTCTGGCGGAATACATGGCCAATTTGTCCCCTGGAAGCGGCGGACTGGATGGTAACACCGCCACTGGCGACCAAAAGGCCTTTACCTACACTATCGGCTTTGATACTGATCAGCCATTACTCTTTGAAACGGCCAGCAAAGGAAATGGTCGCTGCTACACAACATCAGTTAGCAGTGCTACAACAGGCTGCATTTCAACAGACAACCTTGCCGAAGCATTCCAAGCCTCATTACGAGAAATTATAAAACGTACCAGTACTTTTGTTTCTCCTTCTGTGGCGGTCAACAGTTTTAACCGCACCAAATCTATGGATGACGTCTACTACGCTATGTTTTTGCCGGATGAGTCGCCGTCTTGGCAAGGCAACCTGAAAAAACTCAAAATCTATACGGGTGGCACCACCCAGGGCTGCACTGAAAGCAAGACTTATTCACTCGGAACAGTGGTAGACAAAAACTGCAACGCCGTCTTCAGTGGTGCAAGTAATTCGATTATTGATGGTAGCCAAACCTATTGGAGTTCAGGGTCGGATGGCAATACCGTCAAAGAAGGTGGCCTTGGTGAAACCCTGCTAACTACCCGTGGAACGTTTTATACCAACCTTGTTGGCGATGATGGCAAGGACACCCTTGGCCCTCTCAACAATATTCCTAATAGCCGCTTTGGTACCGGTGTAGATGATGCTCAAGCGGTGAAACTTAAAAACTGGATTCAAGGGCTGGACGACAGTGGAGATGTAAGAGACTGGGTACTGGGCGATATCTTGCACTCTAAACCGGTCACACTCAATTACGGTGACTCAGACGGTGACGGGGACGATTACTCCACAGCCAACCCAAATATCCGCATCGCTTTTGGTACCAACCACGGGTTACTTCACTTCATTGAAGACAAAGGCAACACCGTGGAAGAAAACTGGTCTTTTTTTGTGGGTGAGACGGCAGCAAACGTGCAACAGCTGTACGAGAATCAGAACAGTGTTACTCATCCCTATGGTTTGGATGGTCAAATCAGCGTCATTCGTATTGATGCCAACAAAGATGGCAATATTCGCTCAGCGGACAATGACCGCATGGTGCTTTACTTTGGCCTTCGCCGTGGCGGCAGAAGCTATTACGCCATTGATGTCACCAACCCCGAAGTACCGACTCTTCTGTGGCGCATCGATAATACTACCGCGGGCTTTAGTGAGCTGGGCCAGAGCTGGTCAGCGCCGACCCCTTTGATTTTGCCAGGTCACCGCACAGTAACAACATCCGACGGTATCACAACCATTAAATACAAATACGCCCTGGCCTTTGGCGCAGGTTACGATGCTGTAAACGACGATGATCGTGATGGAGAACCTCAGGAAGGCACAGACACCAAGAAGCGCAAGAGCTCTAACAAAGGCCGCGGACTGTTCATTGTTGATGCAGGCACTGGAGTGCGCATAAAGTCCTTTATAGCGCCCGACGACGATGAAGCAGCTGTTTCAGGTCAGCAGGAAAGCAATTTACTAAAGTGGAGCGTGGTCGCTTCACCGGCGACAATGGATAGCAACGGTGACGGCCTGACGGATCGCATCTATTTCGCTGATACCGGTGGGAATGTGTTTCGTATCGACATTGGCAAAGCCTACATCAATGAGGAAGACAAAACGGAAGAAAGCGCCATCTGGTCGTTGATCAAGCTTGCCAAATTAGGGGCTGACGAGACAGGTATTACCCCTATGGCTGATGCTGCGCAAGATCGTCGTTTTATGTATAAACCAGAAATTGTCCGCACTGTTTTTCAGGGTACGCCATACGATGCGGTAGTGCTTGGCAGTGGTAATCGGGCAAACCCCCTGAAAGAGAATACCGCTGACCGTTATTATGTCATTCGTGACAAAAACCTGTATTACACCCAGTTTGGAACGTGTGACGACGGATGCGTTACACCGCCGGCAGTCATCAACCACCAAGGCCTTTACGATGCCAGCGCTAATCTCATTCAAACAGGAACAGCGGAAGAATCCAGTACCGCACTGGCGTCGATAAAGAGCAAAAATGGTTGGTACATTAATCTTGGCGCAAACGGTGAAAAAACCTCTACAGTTGGCAAGGTATATAACGGGCAGTTGTTGTTTAGTACATACTCACCCAACCGGGGTGCTGGGGTGAATGTCTGCACTCCGGGTCTTGGTACGTCGAGATTTTACGTGGTGAATCTTCATACCGCCTCGGCTTTGCGCGACGTTGATGGTGATGGCCAAAAGGATGACCGTTTTTCTTTGATGCAAGTTGTTGGTATGGCAGGAGACCCGGCGCTGATCTCTCTGGGGGAAGGCAAAAATTTAATCGATTTGAATACGGGGTATAAGGGTATCAGCAACTTGGTGGGCGTACATCAAAGTGGCTGGGTAGAACAATAATAAAAACTCGGCAGGATTGACGAATATGAAAAAGAGCGAAGGTTTTACGCTGATTGAGCTGATGATTACCATAGCAATTATTGGCATTCTCGCCATGATTGCTGTGCCAAACTATCAACAATTCATGAGAGAGGGCAGGCGAGCCGATGGTCAAAGCACCCTTCTTGACATTGCCGCCCGGCAAGAAAAGTATTTTATGGAGAACCACCTGTACACAGCGAACATTTCTGACTTGGGGGTTGGCACCAGCGAAACACTACTTACGAAAGGGAATTATTATTCCATTGCGGCCACCTGTGGGCTTGTTCCCGATGGCGGTTGCCAGCAAGGCTATGTGTTAACTGCAACAGCACAAAACGGACAGCAGGAAGACGGTAATTTGAAAATTGATTCAATTGGACGAAAAACAGGTAAGTGGTGAGTGTGATTGCTTAAACTCGACTCTCAAGTTTTAATCTAACCATTGAGTCAAATATGGGCAGGTCTCACTGCTGCTACTCGGGCTTTACGGCTGCGCAAAGCCTTCATTGTGGCAACAGGAGGCCAGTTTGGTTGCAAAGTAATGTATTGGCAATAGCCATGTAACCTGCTTATTCCTGTTCTTCCCCGTGCTAGACCATCTCGATCAAGCTTTACGTCCTGCTCCACAAGCCCCGAGGCTGACCAAGAAGCAACGCTATTTTATAGCATTTGTCATTTCAACAATGGTTCTGACTCAGAAGCTTTGCTGGGCGCTCACGATCCAAACGAACCAAAAAGATTGGTAAAACCATAAGATCAAGGAGAAAGTAAGGTTTGGATAAACGACTGAATTAATCCAGTGATGAGTAACTGCTATGCTGAGAACAGTACAATAGCTCAACATTATTATCTGCCGCTGTTTGTATAACTTTTTTCAGCGTATCAGCTGTCATTCTTTCTTTCTCAAGTGGGGCAGAATCAATAATCAGTATGACTGGTAACAACTGCCCTCCTCTATGCTCTGCTTCAGATCGGTGAGCCACCAGCTTTTCAACATCTGTAATGATCTCTTTAGGTCGCAAACGTCCCTTTTCGCGCTCAGAGGCTTTAACCTCTATGGCGATGAGCATATGCAAAAGCGTTTTTTCATTATTTCGTCTTCTCCAGTCGCTACCAATACCGTCGTCAAATATGACGACATCAGGAATCGGCTCAAAACCTTCCTGATAGTCTTTATTTTTGCTTATCGCCAATCGCCAGTAACCGGTTCCCGGATCCACATTTTTACATTCATACCCAGCTGCTGCCTGGGAACTGAGCCATGGTTTCTGAGGCAGTGGTAGATCATCGCCTGATAATGAAGTTCCGACCCAAGAACGCCCAAACACTCATTTTGAATCGGCTGGCAGTCATGCAGAGTTTTCATAGAATGCCGTTCGTATTGAGTAAATTCTGCTATCGGCATAACACTTAACATGACCAGAACAATCAGGCTGTTAATCACGATTTGTATTGAGAGCTGTGATTTCTAAGTGATTGCAGGCGCTCATCCGTCATAAACCAAGGGAGCCAATCAGTCATATTGTTTGGGGGCGTCCTCTCATTTTCTGCACAAGCCTGCAAATACTACAGGAAGCGTTGTAACGGTTTTGCGGCCATGACTTTTACTGCCCCGTTGTTGGCCTTTAGATCTGGATGAGGAGCGGGTCTGTTTTTCCTGCTTTTGAGAGTTTCGACCTGTGTCTGGAAAATAGCTATTTCACGGGAGTGCTCGACCTTCATGCGTGCGATCTGGTCAAGCGCTTCCTGTTCCCGTTTCCGGGTACGTTGCCACTGGGTGCGCCACTGTTTGGCCTGAGCTTTCGGTTCTATGTCGTCTGCTTGATGGGTTTAAAGTCGTTTATGTTGTTGGCAAACCCAGTTGGTCAAAGAATGCTTTATTTCTCTCTTTGGCAGACTGTACCAGTCGGTTATAGGAGATCACTTCGATAAAGGCGCCATAGCTTTTACTGTAACCAAAATATCCCATGTGATCATGGGTTGGGGTTAGATCAAATATTCGGCAACGTTGCACAACGGTCGGCGTCAGGTCGCAAATGATGTAGCAAAAGCCTGGTGTATCTCGTGAGTTGGGGATAAGCCTACCGGTAGCCGTTTTTGTCTGCCCCTCACGCACTCGATCCAGGTAATTCAGAGCCTGTTCTATCGGATCTTTCTCTTCACCTTCTCTGGCATCGTTCCGCATGGGGCGTTTAATTTCAACGACGGTGATAGAAGCCAGTGGTAATGCTTTTTTATCAGACACCAGAATCGGATTGTCACAGACATTGAGAGCACAAAGATCGGGCTCTTTTCCAGAGGTATCCCCGGTAATCGGCATGGAGGCTAAGGGTTTATCTGAAGCCAGATAGTCATGAAATGCCAGTCTTTCATCAATCAGCCAGAGATTACAGGCATCCAGGGGCGTCTGTGTTGAATCCTTCTGCATCGGCATGATCAGTTGGTGAATAAGGTCTTCACGAGCATATTTGCCATTATCTAGCTGCTCAATATTCTTTTCGAGCAAGTCGATGATTGTGCGTCGATGGCTAACATAGTTTGCTAGGTCAGACTGTTTGAAGTCATTGGCTTTTTGCAGGTAATCATTAAGTCGGTTCTGGTAGTCTTCAAAGTTGCTTTCGACGACTGGGTTCATGATTTCATGCCCTTGTTCGAGAAGAGCAGTTTCAACTTCGAAGTATTGTCTATGCAGGTGAAGCTCCAGGTCTTTATCAGACATTTTAGGGTCAACGGTCAGTTCACTCTCATTCATATGGCTGATAATTGATCGGTAGCGAGGAGCTTTGTGAGCAATAAATGCATCTACTCGCTCTCTGCCTGCCTTCATATTCTCCTGAAGGTAATCAGAGAGGTATTCTTTGGTTTTGGCAACAACGGCATCTCGTATGTCGCTACGGGAGACTTCCAGATCGCTGGTGAGTCCTTCGACATTTTCTGCAATGTTGAAAGCGGTTCTTTCAGAGCGCACATGTTCATCAAGATAGGATGAAGTGACATAGCAGGCATAAGTGAACTGACCAGCATCGTCAGATATTGTTCCAAAGAGACCGGGTATTTTCTTACTGATGGATTCTTCTTTTACGACACGACTGGCAGCGCAAAGGAACATAGAGTGGTTTTGATTAACCCGTGCACGAAATTTGATGTGGGTAAGTTCAAAGCTGTGATCTTTTATTTTAACTTGCTCTACAGTCGCTTTTGAGTGCATGCACTGGTCGAAAATAGT
This sequence comes from Endozoicomonas sp., assembly GCA_965198415.1. GTDB lineage: Bacteria > Pseudomonadota > Gammaproteobacteria > Pseudomonadales > Endozoicomonadaceae > Endozoicomonas. The sequence continues at coordinate 772,604 of CBDAPN010000032.1, read as the reverse complement.
ACTGAGGAAAATCGTTTCAGAACCATCTTTCACAATGATATTGGGTGCTGCAGGATTCCTGACGAAATACCAGAGGCAGTGCTCAAGGAGCGCTTCTGCAATGGCCGATGCTGTCTTTCGACGGTTTGAATAGTAAGTTGCATCAAAACCGTCCAGTACTAATACGGTGCGTGCTGTTTTGTTATGTACCTCAACCGGCTGTTCTGACTGAACGCCCTTCTGTGCCGAGAATAAAAAATGGCGTTGATAGAATTTGCCATCCTGATTAAAGATGCTGTCAACCCTGGCCAGATCAAAAGCCTTTAACCACATTAGCCGGCCAATTCCCCGACAGCCTTTATCGATCTTGTGGTCAGAGTCCAGCGTTTCAAACGATGTCATATTGTCGTCGTTAAAGCCAACCCCATCATCCGTGATGGTGAAACCTTTGATGAATTCTTGTTCAACCTCTTTTTCTGAATGCATCTGCTGCTGAGGGTTACGGATAATCTCAAGAGTGATCTGACCCGTTTCAAGTCGACTGGCTTCTTCAAGGGACTGGATTGAGTTAACCACCGCTTCAAAGACGGGCAAAAGGCCGTGGGATTTTGGCAAGTTGGTATTGCGCAACCTTCCTGCAAGATTGGTCTGAAGACTCATTGGCACTCCCTTGGAAACAGCCTGCATCGTTGTTTCTCTCTATTTGCAGATCACATCAGAAAAAATAATTCACGCTCAAAGAGAATAGACTGTGTAGCCGGTTACTGTTATGCAGGGGCCGACGCAGATTGTAAAAAACGTAAGCGCCTATTTAACCAATATCCTACCGTTCTAATCTCAAAAACGAAACCACAAACCTCCCGACAGTACGGAGGTCCACATGCAAGCTACCCCTGAAGAAAAAGCGCTTTGGCAACAGCGTATCGATGTCTGGCGTGAATCTGGCCTGAAGCAATCAGTCTGGTGTTGTCAGAATGGCGTTAAAGACTATCAGTTCTTGTATTGGAAAAAGAAGCTGTCTTTCCGTGCTGAAAAAGAAGTGCAACCCAAAAACATACAGCCAAGGCCAGAGGTTGCTAAACAGGCTGCATTTGTTCCAGTAGCTAACTGGGGAGAGTTTGTCCGACAGTTAAAGTACAAAGCCCACTGGGCGGATCGTACAATAGCGGAAATAGACCGATTTTTCCCTAGCTCTAAACCTTGCTCTAGCTGTGGGTGTGTTTCTGAAAGTCTACTGTCGTCTATCCGTGAGAGGGATTGCCCAGAGTGCAATGCCCACCACGACAGGGATATAAACTCAGCAAAGACTATAAAAACCGCTGGACTGGCGGGGCTAGCCTGTGGAGCGACTAGATCGGGGGTGGCGGCCTAACAGCCGCTATCTAGAGAAGGCGTGTTGAAACAGGAAGGTTTTGAGAGTGATCTTGGAATCCCTCTACTTTAGGGCTGAGGTAGAATGTCAAATTTGACGACTGTAGCCTATCGATTTCACTGGTCGGCGTGAGAGGATTCGAACCTCCGACCCTTTCGTCCCGAACGAAATGCGCTACCAGGCTGCGCTACACGCCGAAGTCTATGCAATTTTAGCTGGGCACAGGCACCTGTCAATATCAGGCAAGTTTCATAGAGTGGAATGAAAAGTGTTCTGCCAATACTTACCCAACTACCATCACATCTTACAGTTATTTATAATGCCGTCTGAAATTTAGCACAACCCGATGTTTAAACCTTACGCCCTGCAGGAAATAGTGCCAACGCCCTTTTGTTTGGAGGTTGGCCGGATATAGATTGCCACAAACACTGTTTTTTACCCGGGCTTAATCGTCGCTTTAGAGTGGACTCATGAAAAAAACGAAAGTACTTACAGGCATCACGACAACCGGAACACCACACCTGGGTAATTACGTGGGGGCCATCAAGCCTGCCATTGAAGAAAGCTGGCGCGACGATATTGCCTCTTACTACTTTCTGGCCGATTACCATGCTCTTATTAAAGGACGTGACCCCAAACGCATACATCAGTCAACGTTGGAGATTGCCGCCACTTGGCTGGCGCTGGGGTTGGATACTGATCGCGTAACCTTTTACCGCCAGTCTGACATCCCTGAAATTGCCGAGTTGAACTGGATCATCGGCTGCATGACCGCCAAGGGCCTGATGAATCGTGCCCATGCTTACAAGGCGGCGGTGCAGGCCAATGAAGAAGCGGGAGAAAAAGACCCGGACAAAGCCGTCACCATGGGGCTGTTCTGCTATCCGGTACTGATGGCGGCAGATATCCTGATGTTCAATGCCAATAAAGTTCCGGTTGGGCGTGATCAGGTGCAGCACATTGAAATGGCTCGGGATATTGCTGGGCGCATGAACCACCACTACAAAACCCGGTTTGTCTTGCCAGAAGCGGTGGTGGGGGAGAGCACTGCGGTATTGAATGGCCTTGATGGTCGCAAAATGAGCAAGAGTTACGACAACACCATTCCACTGTTTGTACCGGAGAAAAAACTGCTAAAACTGATCCGCAAGATCAAAACCAACTCTCTGGAGCCCGGCGAACCTAAAGACCCGCAAACCTGCACGCTTTTCCAGATATTCTCTGCCTTTGCCAACGACGCTGAAATTACCGCCAAGCGCCAGCAATACGCAGATGGCGTCGGCTGGGGAGACCTGAAAAATGAGCTGTTTGAGTATCTGAACAACCACCTTAAAGCACCTCGCGAGCGTTATAACGCTCTGATTGAAGATCCGGCGTTTATTGAAGCAGAGTTACAAAAAGGCGCTGCCAAAGCCCGCGCCGAAGCCGCACCTTTTCTGACGTCTATTCGCCACGCGGTAGGATTAAAGCCACTGGCCTGACGCACCAGCACGCACTCCGGGTTTTTTTATCAGTAGCGATGTTCGAGTGTTAAGAGGACAAAGTTTGGGTTTTGGTTGTAGCCAAACCCAAACGAATGGAATCTGTGAACGCTTCCATAAAACGATTCTGCAGGAGTTTTATCAACCTGCATTGAGAAAGACGCTGTATACGAGTATTGAGATGATTCAATCCGATCTGGACGAATGGTTGATTCACTACAATACCCATCAAGGTAAGAAGTGCGACGGGAGAACGCCGATAGAAACACTGATTGATGGGAAAGAGATCTGGAAGGAAAAGTTCATAGCCCAATGGCACTGACTTAAGTGGAGTAGTGTGATTACCGAGGGAAACTTTTTCGTAAAAGAAGAAGCAGTCGCTCTCTAATTGATATAGCTGTCTCACCCAAATTAACAGTGCAAAACCATATTGGGTGACCTTGAATTGTTACCATCTCAGCGACTTCTTTATCTACTGTCGGGTGAAGTAACATGCCAATGCTTTCAAGTGATTTGGGGTCTGAAGTGTCTTCTTGGCTTCTAAGGTAAGTATATATTTGGTAGATATAGCCACTGCGAAAAGTCTCTTCCCTATGCCAACCTTTGGTGGTCACTGAATTGAATTTTGTGTCGATTACCAAACGCTCACCTGATGAACGATTATCAATAATGATGTCTGTTTTCATGCTGGGAAGAATTTCGTCGATCCCTGAACTTTTATCTGATATTTGCCAATCAAACTGTTTGCCAGCCAATACCCGCCACTCTTTTTTATCTAGTGCTACGGCATAAAAACCCGCTACAGCTTTTTCAAACAGCTTTCTAAGCCACTCTTTTTGAGTGTCAGGAGCTGTTAGATGAAATTGACCGTCAAACTCTGTGGGTAAGGCGAGTGAAAAAGCTAAATCGGCTGCAGCAACCATCTTCTGATCGCTAATATCATGGCGACCAAATCTTTCCGACTTTCCGCTGTAATTTATTGGCTTTGCCTTGCTCACGCCTAGACGTTCTAGACTCAGCATTAAGGCTCGGCATTTATGCACAAGAGTTGTTTTAATTTTCAACTTTGATAAACGCTCTAATGCAGATCTAACATAACGATTACGGGGAGTATCTACCGTTAACTCATCATAGCGACAGCATACCTTTCCTTTTTCAAGTAGCCTCTGTCGCTCGGTGGTTAGGGTATCTATGCGTCCACGAACTCGACTGATCACAGCGACTTGTGATTCATACCCATAGCTTAAATTGCGCATCATGCGTTCTTCAACTTGATGGCAGAGAATCTCGGCAACCAGATCTGCTATGTCATCTGGGTTATCTTCTACGTCGACTTTATTGGTGCCAAGGTGGCGATAAAGATCTGAAGCATAGAGCATCAACAACCACAGGTTACGAACAGGAATTTTTCCTAATCGTCTCGACGGAGTGGTTTGGCTTTGCGCTTCAATAACGGCAGACATTAGACACCTTTAACCAGAGCGTGTTTGGATTTGATAGCGCGTTCTATATCGTCAAACCAGTATTCTTCAAGAAGCGGCCCAATCTCATTATCTACCACATCTTGAAACCATGCTGCAGCATCTTCAATCTTTGTATTTAACGGTGGTGTTACATAACTATGGCCGATTTTGAACTGAGGCCCCAAGTTACGGTCTTTTGAGATCTCGTTATTTAGTGAGACTATGCGCTGCTCAATTGACTGCAAAAAATCGTTATCAATACCAGCCTTGCTATGAACCCAATTGCGCCACGCCTCACCGAAAGTTGGCTTAAGATCAAAAAATGCGAATCGGCGACGTAGAGCAAGGTCGACAAGTGCTAATGAGCGGTCGGCAATGTTCATAGTGCCAATAACATAAAGGTTAGCGGGAATATGGATTCTTTCGCCTTCAGCACGACGATAACTAAGCTCTAAGGCTTCGCTTGGCGTGCGCTTGTCGGCCTCTAATAATGTGAGCATTTCGCCGAAAATCTGAGCAGGGTTTCCCCGGTTGATTTCTTCGATAACGACCACATGTTTGATGCTCGCATTTTTTTTTGCTTCATTAATCATTTCCAGGAATGGGCCATCAACGAGAGTTAGTTTGCCTTCACCTGATGGTCTCCAGCCACGCACAAAATCTTCATAAGATAGGTTTGGGTGAAACTGAACGGCGCGCAGAGAGTTTTCGTCCTTTTTGCCCATTAACGCATATGCAAGTTTCTTGGCGAGCCATGTTTTACCAGTTCCCGGAGGGCCTTGGAGAATAAGATTTTTCTTACGCCTGAGCTGAGTAATTATTTTAACGATGCTTTCTCTCTCAAGAAAACAACCGTCGGCAATGATGTCGTCAATTGTATAAGGTTCAATAGGAACAGTCTGAACAGCAACTTCGTCTTCTTCTGCCGATAGCTCCTCATCATCAAGGTCTGTAGCATTCGGATGCGCGGATGTGTCAGTATCTTTAAATAGGCAAGCTGACAGTGACAGTTCTGGGAAAGAGTGTACGGGGTAGGCATCCTCTTGAAATCGTGTTTCCAAATCATCAATCAGGCCAAAGTAATCTTCTGAGCTACAGCGGCCTTTTTCAATTGTATAAGGTTCAATAGGATCATTGCGGAAACGGTCTATATCCTGGGGCTTATTATTGTCGTGCTCACCCCGTCGAATGTGAAGTCAATAAGGCCCTCTGTTTTCCAATCATCGGGAGAGACACGGCAAATAGTGCTGCGATAGGTAGAGAAATACCATTCCTTAACAGGATCAAAGCGTGGTTGCCATTTAACTTTGACAAGCCGCCAAATAGTGCTGCGATTGGTATAGAAATACCATCGCCATCATTACGGGTAATCTCACCAATAGCTTTGATCCCCATTACTGAAATAGTCTGGCCTTTATTATCAAAAGGGAGCTCTCGTTTACGTGTATATGACGATTTAATAGCAATCTTGTCGCCCGGCTGCATACTACGGACTACATCGAGATATTTGTCTTTATAGCCATTTTGCCAAACGCCATCGTTGAGAAAACGCTCAGTTTGATCTTTACTACCTTTGCCGTAGGATGCACCCACAAACCAAAATGACTTAGGGCTGCCAGCGGTACTTTTTGCTCTGGAGAGAACCTCCTCAAGTAATTCATCAATAATAGGCCGTTGATGCTTATCCAGAATCGATCGTAGCCGTAATTTTAACCCTGCATGAATAGAGCTCTTCACTTCCCAGTCGGTGTATTGGGATGCATCCGATACAGCAGCATTGGTCTGCTCAATGATTTGTTCAACCTTCGAATCATCTACACTAATTTTCTTACTGGAGATTTGGTTTAGAACAAAACCTCTCATGTCATATTTTGCTTCATTAATCATTTCTGGACGCACCTGTCTTTAATCACACCTTGAAGTCACTTTGTTATTATTTTGTCCATGAATTGGACAGGGTTTCAGCTTGCTTTAATACAAGCTCTACCGCCTCGGCAGCCTTATCAGGAGGGTACTTCCATCGCTGTAACGTGCGGCGAACGAGTATCTTTAGCTTTGCTCTGACGCTATCTCTAACTTGCCAGTCTACAGTCGTCGATCGTCTAAGCTTTTCGGTTATCTCGACAGCAATCTTCTTGAGTATTTCATCACCCAATTCACGCACTGCGCTTTCGTTATTTGCTAGTGCATCGTAGAAGGCAATTTCATCTGGATTAAGCCCGAGGTTAGCTTCACGCTCCATTTCCTCTTGAAACTCTTTGCCCATCTGAATGAGCTCTTCGATAACCTGTGCTGTTTCAATAGCGCGGTTGTTATATTTTCGAAGCGTCTCCTGCAGTCTGTCTGCGTATTTCTTTTCTTGAACGACGTTGTTTCTTGTTTTGGCTTTGATATCGTCCTTGAGGAGCTTCTCTAATAATTCAACCGCCAAGTTTTTCTCTGGCATTTGTCGAACATCTTCAAGAAACTCATCCGAGAGTAAGCCGATATTAGGCTTTTCCAAACCACACAAGGCAAACACATCAGCAACGCCTTCTGCGATGATGGCATTGTCTAAAATTTGCTTTAATGCGGAGTTTTTTTCTTCTTGTGTTCGCTTCTTATCGACACTGGTGAACTTGCTAATGGCGGCTTTAATTGCTGAGTAGAAAGCAATTTCTTTGCGCAGATCTTTCGCTTCATCCAATGTGCTACAAAGTGAATAAGCCTTGCTTGCGGCTAACACAAGATCAAGAAAGCGTTTTTTACCATCTTCCAACCCAAGTACATAGTTGGCAGCGGGCACCAGAATCTTATGTGCCTCTGACTCGAATCCTGATATGTCTAGACCACCGGCTTTGGGTGTCTTGGCAAACATGCCTCGAATGGCATCGAGTTTTTCTAGAAGAATCGCAAAGGCTGCTTCAGCATTACGAGTGGGTTCGCCTTTACCTTTTGAATCGGTATAAGTTTTCAGCGCCTGTTTTAGCTCATTGGCAATGCCGATGTAATCAACCACCAAACCGCCAGGCTTGTTCTTGAACACCCGATTAACTCGGGCAATTGCCTGCATGAGGTTATGGCCCTTCATTGGCTTGTCTACATACATGGTATGGCAGCAAGGCGCATCAAAACCGGTAAGCCACATATCGCGCACGAGAACGAGTTTTAGAGGATCGTTCACATCTTTAAAGCGCTTCTCTAATCGTTTCTTCGTTTTCTTGTTGTAGATGTGAGGCTGCAATAAAGGCTTATCAGAAGCGCTACCTGTCATCACAATTTTGATGGCGCCTTTTTCTGGATCGTCTGAATGCCACTGCGGCCTCCGTGCAACAATTTCATTGTATAGATGCACGCAAATATCGCGGCTCATCGCTACGATCATGGCTTTACCATCCATGGATGCATTGCGCGACTCAAAATGATCAATTAGGTCGGCGGCTACCTGGCTTAAACGAGGGGTTGCACCCACCAGTTTTTCAAGTCGGCTCCATTCGCCCTTGGCTTTTTCACGCGAGGTAATATCTTCTTCATCTTCCACAACCTCATCGACTTGATCAGACAAAGCGGCGATTTCATCGTGGTTCAGATCGAGCTTGGCAAGTCGAGACTCATAGTAAATGGGTACCGTAGCGCCATCGTCGACAGCATCTTGAATATCGTAAATTGAAACATAGCCACCAAAGACCGCGCGGGTATCCTTATCCTCTTGGGATATGGGTGTGCCGGTAAAGCCAATAAACGAGGCATAAGGTAAGGCATCGCGCATGTGTTTGGCGTAACCAAATTTATACTGACCAGTATCTTTGTTTAACTGGGCCTTCAAGCCATATTGGCTTCGGTGCGCCTCATCCGAAACCACCACAATATTATGTCGATCATTCAAGATGGGGTGGTGGTTTTCATCGTCGAGCAGTGCAAACTTTTGAACGGTAGTGAATATAATGCCGCCGGAATCTCGCTCTGCTAATAATTGCCTTAACGCATCACGGTCACCCGCTTGTACTGGGGTTTGCTTGAGCAGATCTACAGCATTGCAGAAAGTCGCGTATAGCTGACCGTCTAAGTCATTCCTGTCGGTCACCACAATGAGGGTTGGATTGTTCATTGCTGGCTGCTGCAGCAATTTTCCTGTATAGCAGCACATCGAAATACTTTTACCGCTGCCCTGAGTATGCCAGACAACACCTGCTTTTTTGCTGCCAGGGACGACTTCGTCACCATAGCTCGCTCGCTTTTCACCAACCCCTTGAATATTTTGTGCAGCGACAACGGTCGCTTTTACCGCTTCTCGCACTGCATGGAATTGATGATACCCCGCGATTTTTTTGATGATGACGCCTGTGGCCTTATCAGGAGTGCCATCCGTTTCAAATAATACGAAAAAGCGAATGTAATCAAGCAGCAGCTCTCGATCAAAGAACCGCGCACCATGGTTTCCAGCTGCCACTCAAGTAAGGGCTTATCATCTTCATGCTTAATGGTGCGCCATGGCATAAAGCGCTCTTGGTTGGCTGTTAACGAGCCAACTCTGGCTGTATAGCCATCACTAACGATCAGTGCCTCGTTGAAAATAAAAAGATCAGAGACTTCATCTTTGTAGGTTTGCAATTGGTTAAACGCATCCCAAATGTCGGCGTTTTCATCACTTGGGCTTTTCAATTCTAGAACGGCAATGGGTAAGCCGTTGATAAAGCAAATTACGTCTGGTCGGCGCGGTTGCTTCGTGCCTGATATCGTGAATTGGTTGACGACTGCAAACTGGTTGTTTGCGAGATTTTCAAAGTCGATTAAAAACGCGTGATCTGATACTGGTTCACTATCGTCTTTTTTGAATTCAACGGGTACACCTTCAAGCAACAGTCGATGAAAGGCTCGGTTATTAGTAATAAGATCCAAGCTTTCGGGTTTAAGAGCGATAGCTTTCAACTGCTCATAGCAACTGTCAACTTGGTCTGCTGGGATATGTTTGTTGATTCGCTTTAAATGCATCAAGCAAATGTCCATCCAGCACAACTTGCGTATAATCCGAGCGCATCGGTGTTGCGCTATCAGGGGCAATGTCGGGCCCATGCAGTACATCCCAACCGCCTTCCCGGAACCAGTCTAAGCAGAGGTTTTCTAATTGTTCTTCGTTCATATGTAGCTCTCCCTGTTGGTTTCACAGTGTTTTCTTACTTCATTAACCAAACGTTCATACCAATGCCAGTGTTTTCCTGCTACTAAGGTGCCAAAATAGTGAGATGGATTTTTCGCATCCTTTTCTTTCCATAACTGGGTGTGATTATGCACCGAAAAATTCTTAAATCCCTCGGCTTGAATTAAGTCAACAACCTGCTTAGGCAGGTATTTTTTCTTTTCAGTTTCTTTGATGACTGCATATTCTTTATTAACAGCATCTGCCAGTGGCGAGTCAGATTTTACAAATTCAATCACTCTGTCTGCTTGACCCTTTCGGTTGGCTGTTTTTTGGAACAAACAAGATTCTGTATGCATAGTGCGAGTTCGAAAACTCATCATCGGAAAGTGCTTCATCAAAATCTCGGATATACCCTTGAATGTTTGCTGGAAGGTCTTTGTGTTCTTCAAGTAAATCCTTTTTGGTCTCTCGAAATTGTTGAAAACTGAAGGCTAAAGGACAGGTGTTTTTCTATCCCATATTGTTCGCCAAAACACTGTTTGATGTATTTGTTGTAATTTAGGCAGCAAGCCTGAAAACGAGCACTCAAAATGTCATCAATTCTCGTGGTCATTTGGTGCTCAATTTCATGTCGCAAACCAATTAAAAATCGCAAGTTATTTGCAGTGTCTTTATCAACTGGTGAATTATCGTCATTTAGGCAGCGTTCTAACCCCCAATGCTTATGTGCTCCGTGTTTTGTTTTATGAAAACGCTTGCGAGCTCCATTCTGATCAAAATAACGATACTCGATCTTTTCTTTTTTGAAGTAGGCGTGTAATAGATACGTCCAAGCAATAATCATCAGAACTACATATGATTCTGACTTGAAGCTAATGTTAGGATTATTAAAGATTTGTACGGCTGCCAGAGCAGCCTCTCTAGATTTATTGACTAGCTCTGTTTTTATTGATCCGATGCGCCTATTTCTTGATGCCATATCTAATCGTCCTGTAACTTGCCAGATAAAAGTCTGGGGAGTAATGAATCGCGAACCGAAGATAGAGTATTATTTTCTACACTCAGTATTTCGATTTCATTATCTAGCGGTTCTGCTATGACTCTGTAGGCTGCAATAACTTTGTCTTCTGGGGAGATGTATTGAATTGATTTAAGATCCTTTTGGTTTATAGAGCCAAAGACGGTTCCTTCCCCATTAAAAGTATTTAATTTACTTTGTAGTTGTTTAAGTAGGTAATAAGTGAATGTAGTACTTCCAGAGCCATGTCGCAGTGAGCAAAGGCCACGTCCAACACAACAATCATCCAAAGCAATATTTAGATCTCCCACTGGAGCTCTGACGCTCATAAGTACGTCACCTTTGTTCGCCATTCGTTTTGGGTCGGTGGTATAGAGGCGAGGTGATGGAAAGCGCCAACCAAACTCTGCTCGCCCTTGATAAAAGAGCGTTCCTTCCCCGTCTTCGTTATATGTGTCACCTTTAGGTGATTGCCCCATTATGACTTTGAATGACTTTTCAATAGACGAAACACCCCACCCTTTCGGAATCTCGCCAAGGTCTGATTCCTGCATGGCGGATGGGAAGAGCGCAGCGGTTTGGGCTAGTTGCTCATAAGCATCAGGTTTTGATTGCTTTAACTCGGCTAATTGTTCGGGGTTTTTGGCTGCAATCACGCCCATTGCGGCAAGCTCGGCATCCATTACTGTTCCGCCAGCCTCGAGAACCGAAATTTTTGCTTTGACCGGATCAAAGTCGACAAACCAACTTTTAAACAATGCTTGAGCGATCTGTTCTAGGGTTTGATTGGTTTTAGCGTTTAATGCCACCTTGTCATCAATTTCTTTTAGAAATTTACCTGCTTCCTTTCTTATATCCTTATCTGGGTAATCTAATTCAAACTCCGCAAGTGACTGCCAGGCCACGCGTTGCCGACCAGATGTTCCTTCCATGCGTGATTGTGCATAGGCCCTGAATTCTGGATGCCTTGCAAGGTAATAGACATAGTCCTCGTCGTATTCCGGTTCTTTGGCAGACATGACAATAAATTCTGTGGAACCATGCCCATGCTCATCCTTATTTAAACAGTTTACTTTTGCTGTTTTTCCATTCTCCAGACAAGGTGTTATTCGTGCAAATAGCGTATCGCCATTTTTAAATTTTGATCCCCCACCTTTAAACTCTCTTTCTCCGAGTTCGCTTACATCTCGGTTGTCGACAGGTAAGGCCGCCATTTCTATGAAGGGCTTAGTCTCTCCCTTCTTAATCGGTCGTTTAGGGTTAAAATCGACAATGTCTGATATGGTTTTGTTAGAGCTCATAACCAATCCCCACTAAATTGTCCTTAATCGCTTTTTCTAATCGATCGGATTCTTCAAACTGGGACTTAAGCTGTACTGTCAAACGCTGCATTTTTTCTGGGAATGACTCATCGTCTATGTCGATATCCGCCGCTCCCACATATCGACCAGGTGTTAATACAAAGTCGTGTTTTTTAAGGTCATCCAAAGAAGCGGAATAACAGAAGCCTTTGATATCTTCGTAATTCTCACCTTTTTGCCAAGCGTGGAATGTGTCAGCAATTTTGGCAATGTCTTCGTCTGTAAAGTCTCTCAAGACCCGATCTTTTAAGAAGCCTAGATTTCTAGCATTGATAAATAAGGTTTCGCCGCAACGGTTGCGTTTGCCATTGCCGCCTTTTTTATTTTTAGTTAGAAACCAAATACAGGCTGGAATTTGAGTGTTGGTAAATAGCTGTCCGGGTAAGGCCACCATACATTCAATAAGATCACCGGGGACGTTATTTTCTGTATTACCTAGGATTAGAGATTTTCTGATTTCACCCTCATTGTTGGTATTCGAACTCATGGAGCCATTCGCCAACAATAAGCCCATCGAGCCGTTATCACTAAGGTGGTGCAGCATGTGCTGGATCCAACCGTAGTTGGCATTGCCAGCCGGTGGTGTGCCGTATTTCCAACGAGCATCTCCTTCAAGTTTGCCATGCCACCAGTCTTTAACATTGAAAGGCGGGTTGGCCATCACAAAATCAGCACGCAGGTCTGGATGCTGATCATCTAAGAAGGTATCCGCATTCTTTTTGCCAAAGTTAAAGTCAATGCCGCGAATTGCCATATTCATCGCAGCGAGCTTCCAGGTTGTCGGGTTGCTCTCTTGGCCATAAACGGAAATATGCTTGCGTTGTGTGGCTGCGTCATAGTGCTTTTCGGTGGCATGAGCTTCGATAAATTTATCGTTGCTAACAAAAAATCCCCCAGCTCCCATGGCTGGGTCATACACGCGGCCTTGATAAGGTTCCAGCATTTCAACAATGAGCGTAACGATGCTCTTTGGGGTGTAGTATTGGCCGCCTTGCTTACCTTCGGCTAATGCGAATTGCCCAAGGAAGTATTCGTACACATGGCCAAGAATATCTTTGCTATGAAGGTCTAGTTTTTGCCCCTTATATTCTGGGTTGCGGAAACTGGTATCTGAGAACTTATTGATAAGCTCAGTTAAGTTGTGGTTGTCTACTTCATAACGGCTGATACGAGGTAGAACGCCTTTTAGCTTCGGGTTAGCGAGTTTGTCATCTATCTTGTAGGTTTCGATGGCTTCAAGGGCGTTGTCTATTAGCTTCGAGATGGAAGTGAGTTTGAATTTATCACCGCTTTCTAATTCAATTTCAGTACCAATTGGAAGCGCAGCGGAGTTTTTTAGAAACTCCCAACGAGCTTGCTTAGGCACCCAGAAAACATTTTTTTCTTGGTAGTATTCGTGTAATTCAAGCTCCGTATTGAGTGCCTCGTTATACTCTTCGTCAGAGTCGTAATCTTCGCGTGGCATGTAATAGATGTTGTCGTCCCCATTCGGAAAAGGGGCATCTTGCGTAAAGAGAAAGTTAAGCTCTTCGCGATGTTCTTCAAATGCGTCTGATACATATTTTAGGAAGATAAGGCCCAGTACAACGTGCTTATAATTGGCTGCATCTAAGTTGTTGCGAAGACGATCGGCTGAGGCCCAAAGCTTTACATCGAGCTCCTTTAAAAACTGCTGTTCTGCATTGTTCATATTCTGTTTTTCCTCTTTACACCGATGGTTGGTGTGTAGTGAAAATTAACAATCTGTTCAAAATGATCGTTGATAACGCTTTTATTTGTCGCTGGGTCTGTCATTGGTCTGTTTTCTACCTCAGTCATCAGGCTTATAGCCCGGTGCTAGACTCAAGTTGTCGACCCCGTACAGGGTGGGTCTGTTCTTCAACCAAAGGTGGGACTCCGGCCCTGCAAACGTATGCTCTTTTGAGCAGTCTACGCTCCACTTCCTTAAAACATACCCCGCAAGTGCAGCACGAACGTTAAGGTTCAATAAGCCGCTATTCATGGCATATTCGGCTTCAATCGTTTCGGGATGTTTGAGCTTAGGATGGGGAACAATATGGAGTTCGACAATGCGATTCCACTGATTATCTGCTTCCTTTGTTTGCTCTTCTGGAATCTCTTCGTTTATCAGCTGAGGTGCTTCTATGCGATTAACAACAAAGTCAGCAAAACGGCTTCGCGCACGATCGTAACCTCTCACATGCCAACGCAGCCCATTATCGATTAACGCAAAAGGCACGATCTCTCTTTCACTTAAGCCGCTGGATAGAGAGCGATACTTGATCTTTAAGATCTGGCTGTTATGAATGGCACGCGTAATAAAAGCGAGTGTTTGTATATTTGGATAGTTCAGTTGTGTTGGTGCTTCGCAGGTAACGATTGGCTTTTGTGTTCCGACGAAATCATCACCAAAACCATTTAGTAGTACTGCTAATGTTTGGCTGCCTGAATACTCAAAGAGTGGTGTAAAACCTTCTCGCTGGATATAGGTTTTGGCTTTGGTGTCGTATTCGATGTTTTTAGGGGCGAGATTTTTATACAGGGAAAGGCCTCTTGAGGCAGCTGCTTCCTTGATGCCAAAACGTGATACCAAATCAGTGCGATTGACCGAGCCCAGAAAGTAGAGCTTGAAGTCTATGTGAAATAGACGCTCTCTTTGGACTTGGCTAATTGTCGCCAGCTGATCTTGTGAGTTTTGCTCGTTGGGCATTCGGTTCCCTGTACTTTCTAATAAAGCGTTGTTGTTCAAACTAGGCGCTTAAGTTTTATCCTCTCGCTCTTGTTGACTGCTAGGGCTCGAGTCGTTAGTTGCCTGCAAAAGGTTGCTAACAACTCCTGCGGACTAGGTACAACTGTTTAGTATGGTGTAGTTTTAAATGATAATATAGTACGTGTCAATATGATAACCACAATCATTTTTATGATTATTACACTTATGTCCCTTTCGCCCAACCAATTCACCCAACACACCTTTCGATTAGCCTGATGGTAATCTACTGATTTTAAAGGTTTCTCTGTTCTCTGATTATGGACTTTGGCTATTCGAGGTAGGGAGAGGCGCAGAGAGTATTCGGCAATTTAGAGAATATTTGCCTCGAATAGTCCGAGATTGCAAAGGCAGCGGAGTCCGTAAATCCTTGCCACATAAGGCCTGTAGCGCGGGCTATAGGCAATAAAAAACCCCAACTGATAACAGTTGGGGTTTCGTATTTGGTGGAGGCGGCGGGATTTGAACCCGCGTCCGCCAGCTCTACGCCTTTGGCTCTACATGCTTAGCTTCCGTTATTTAGTTAACGCAGAACGACCCAACGGTCAGGGTGACACTGCGCGATCCTGTGGATTTAACCCACCGACTCCAGGAAGGCCGATGTGGCGATTCTATTTTCGGTAACGATCATTTCCACCCAATAGACAAGACAGAGTGATCGGGAGATGACTGTAATTAGGCAGCCATGGCTCCTTCGTAGCTATTATCGTTAGCAACTATACGTTTGTAGCGTTTTGATTTACGAGAGCCGCTACGCCCTCGACATGCACCTTAGGTTTCGTAACCGTCGTCGAATCCTGATCGCCCCCGATAACAAAACGTTGTCGTATTTATGCCAAAAGTCGGCGACAAATGCAACTGGGTTTTTGGTTAAATGTTTTAAGGCGGACATCGCCTCCTTGCGGGAGGTTATGTTAGCCGCGGTTCATTACTCGCTGCTTTTCAATGTTCCACTCGCGCTCTTTGGTGGCCGCACGTTTATCGAACTCTTTTTTACCCCGTGCCAGAGCAATTTGGCACTTGATCAGGTGGCGTTTCCAGTAGAGTTTGGTGGCAATGCAGGCGTGACCTTTTTGCTGCGTAATGGAGAAAAGGTTGGCCAATTCTCTGCGATTAAGCAGGAGCTTGCGGTCACGCAGTGGGTCGGCCACTACGTGGGTGGATGCGGTGATCAAAGGGGTGATCTGGGCACCAATCAGCCAGGCCTCGCCATCTTTCAGCAAGACGTAGCTGTCTACCAGCTGGACTTTGCCCTGGCGGAGACTTTTCACTTCCCAGCCTGCCAGAGAGATGCCTGCTTCGAACGTCTCGTCAATGTGGAAATCGTGACGGGCTTTCTTGTTGACGACAATGGAGGAGTCGCCCTTTTTACCTTTTTTGGAACTCTTTGCCATTCTATGAACTCGTTGCTGAGGCGCGGATTATAGGAGTAGCGTGAGATAAAGTCACTACCTGTACGACACTTGCCTTGGGTAGTGTCGGTTAAAAATAGCAGTCCTTGCCTACCCAAGATAAAAGTAGTGAACATTTATTTTTTAATTTCAATTAATAATTAAAAAGCTCGGTTTTTATCCCATTAGTGGCAAAAACGGTTGAGATGTGTTCTCCAAAAGGTACAATGACGCCGAACCTGTCTGATCTTCTCCGTTCCCTTTCAGCAGGCTGTTTCGGGTTCGCCTTAAGTTTATTGGTTGCTTTAAGTCCATTAACAGCCTTCCGTTCTGGTTTTCGGTCAGGAGATTGTCGGGATTAGGTTGTTCCCGTGAAAATCTCGCGCAGCAATACTCAAATCGCCCGAAGCCGTTTGAATAAGCCTTTGGCGCTTCAACGCTTCGATACAGTTACACGCTGATCCCCGCTAACCGGAGATCGTGGCCATCTATTCTGGCTTTTTGTAAACCCATTACCAATGACCTTTGGATAAAATAACTCGACATACTGGGGAACTCATGTCTGGACAGAATCCAACCACTGCAACGAAAACCTGGGCCAATCGCTGGACCTTTCTGCTCGCCGCTGCCGGTTCTGCCATTGGGCTGGGAAATATCTGGAAATTTCCGTACGTCGCCGGTCAGCATGGCGGCGGTGCGTTTGTCATGCTTTATCTGTTTTGCATCGCAATTATGGGTATTCCCCTGCTGATGGCAGAGACCGCCATCGGCCGAAATACCCGTCTGAGCCCACTGAATGCTATTCGCAAACTGACCGGCGACCTCGGTGCCAACAAATCATGGAGAATTATCGGTTGGATGGGTATGCTCTCCGGTTTTTTGATTCTCTCTTTTTACAGCGTCATTGCCGGTTGGTCGCTCTCTTATGCGTGGGATATTATTACCGGCGCTTTTAGCGGCATGGACACTAATCAGGTGGGCGATGCCTTTAATGCTCTGGTGTCGTCTGCACCCCGGCAGACTTTTTGGCACACTGTGTTTATCTTATTAACGCTGTTTATTACCTTTCGGGGCATTCATAAAGGGCTGGAAAAAGGCTTGCAGGTAATGATGCCAGCCTTGTTTGTGCTGTTGTTGGTGATGCTCGTTTATAGCATGCTGGAAACTGGCCAGTTTATGCGTGGTATGAGCTTCATGTTTGCGGTGGATTTCTCAAAAGTTACCATCGATGCACTGGTGGCCGCTCTTGGGCAGGCGTTTTTTACCCTGAGTCTGGGGATGTGCTGTCTGATGGCGTACGGCGCTTATATGCCGGCCAATAACTCCATTCCAAGAACTGCCGTCAATGTTGCGGTGCTCGATACTCTAATGGCTATTATCTCCGGCCTGATTGTGTTCCCCATCGTCTTTGCCTACGGACTTGAGCCTTCTGCCGGCCCCGGGTTGTTGTTTGTCTCGTTGACCGCAGCATTTGCCCACATGCCAATGGGTGAGTTTTTTGGTTTTATTTTCTTTGTGCTGGTGGGTATTGCTGCTTTGAGTTCAGCCATTTCGTTGCTGGAGCCTTCTCTGGCTTGGGTCGTTGAGCGTACTCCGCTGAGCCGTAGTGTGGCGACGATCGTGCTTTGCTTGGCCATCTGGTTGGTTGGCCTTGGTACTGTGTTTTCTATGAGTGGTGATCTGACCTTCACGCTGTTTGAAAAGAACTTTTTTGACCTGCTTGATTATCTCACCAGTAATATTCTGTTGCCCGTGGGTGGCCTGCTGGTTTCTATTTTTGCAGGTTGGGTGATGAAACGTTCCACCATGGCGAAGGAGCTGGGGCTCAGTGTGGGCGTGTTTAATCTGTGGCGCGCCATGATCCGTGTGATCGTGCCGTTGTGTGTGTTGACGGTGCTGATTGGCGTACTGTTCTGAATTCTATTAATTCAAAGGCCGGAATGGGTTATCCTGTCCGGCCTTTTTTTTATGTAAGGCTCGTGCCATGCCAAGGATCTCTCGTTCTGCGTTGGTTCTTTATACCGCAGAGCAAATGTACAATCTGGTCAGTGATATTGAGTCCTATGCTGAGTTTTTGCCCGGTTGCGCCGGTGCTCATATTGACCGCCAAGAGGGTAATCAGCTCGAAGCAACTCTTGAGATTGCCAAAATGGGGCTACGCCACAGTTTTTCCACGCGCAACATAATGACGCCCGGTCAGTCTATTGAAATGCGCCTGCTACGTGGGCCTTTCAAACAGTTAGCGGGGCTGTGGACATTTCAGGCGTTGGGCAGCGAAGGTTGTAGGATCTCATTTGAGCTTGAGTTTGAAATGAGCAACAAACTGACTCAGGCAACTCTGGGCCCTCTGATTGGTCAAATGATGAACGCCATGGTGGATGCCTTTAGCAGCAGAGCGAAACAGATTTATGGTTGATGTTGATGGATGAACCTAAAATTTGCGTGGAAGTCGCCTACGCTCTGGCCCATGAGCAGAAGATCATTTCTCTGTTGGTTCCCCTTGGTACTACGGTAATGGAAGCGGCCAGAGCGTCTGGCATAGTTGAGTTCTTTCCGGAAATTGATCTTGAGAATGCGCGGTTGGGAATATTTGGCAAAGCTGTGCCTAAGCCCAAAGAGCAAGCACTAAAGGAAGGTGAGCGGGTGGAGATTTATCGCCCTTTGATTGCCGACCCCAAAGAGGTTCGCAAGCGCAGGGCGGAGCAGGCAAAACTGAAAAAGTCAGCGCCAAATGGCTGAGTAAAATTAGTGTTGATTGGGCTTGAGATCACCCTGAATGGTATCTAGCAGGTCGTCTTTGAAGATCAGGGTGATGGTGGTTTGTTCGCGCTTGTCGCCGCCAGGTTGCATGCTATAGACGTAATCCCAGCGGTTGCTGTTGAAGGTGTCTGGCAGGAGTGTGGTGCCCATGACGTATTGTACTTGCGTCCGCGTCATTCCGGGGCGCAGCTGGTCAATCATTTTCCGGGTGATGACATTTCCTTGCTGAATATCAATTTTATAAGCACCAGGGAAGCTGATAAGCTTCGAACCACTGTCCGTGGAGCTGGCACACCCTGTTAACAGGGTGGTTGAAAGAAGTGCGGCGGCCAGGGCGATCGTGGTTTTTTGCATCGGTTTAAGACTTCCACTATCTTGCTCAAAAATAGATTGGCAGCTGGTTCGCAAATGCGAGAAAATCTCGGCGAACAATGAAAAAGCTGTACGAAATTGTGATAATAGCAGGATTATCTTGCATAGGGTTAGGGAAACGTGTCAGAAGATCAAGAGTTGCGCAACGCAGGACTAAAAGTCACCCTGCCTCGGGTAAAGATTTTACAAATTCTAGAAGGCGCAAAAGAAAAGCACCTTTCTGCTGAAGATATCTACAAAGCCTTGCTTGAAGCTGAAGAAGACGTCGGCTTAGCAACGGTTTACCGAGTGTTGACTCAGTTTGAAGGGGTTGGGTTGGTGATCCGCCATAATTTCGATGGCGGCCATTCAGTGTTTGAGCTCTCCCGAGGTGGGCATCATGACCACATGGTGTGTATGGATACTGGTGAAGTGCTCGAATTCATTGACGAAGTCATCGAAAAACGCCAGCACGACATTGCCGAAAAACACGGGTTTGAAATTGTTGATCACAGTCTGGTGATTTATGTGCGCCCCAAGAAAAAGGACTGAGCATTAAGATATTCCCCCCCTATGCCAGAGTACTACCCTGAGCCTGAAGTAACATATCTTCGGCGTGGGTTAACGTTGGAGCCGTTAGCTCAATGCCACCTAACATTCTGGCAATTTCATGCACCCTGTGCTCCCCGTCCAAACGTAAGATACGGGTACTTGATGCATTACGGCCGACTTTTTTACTCACATGTAGGTGCTGATGCGCCTGCGAAGCCACCTGTGGCTGGTGGGTGACACACAATACTTGCCCGCTTTTTCCTACCTCGCGCAGCATGTTGCCAACGACTTCTGCGGTGCCGCCACCGATGCCCACATCAACCTCATCGAATACCAGTGTTGGTGTGGCGGCGGTTTGGGCGATGATGACCTGAATGGCCAGGCTGATACGGGAAAGCTCACCCCCGGAAGCGACTTTTGCCAACGGGCGCGGCGCTTGCCCCGGGTTGGTTGTTACCAGAAACTCAACGGACTCAAAGCCTTGAGCGGCAACGTTACGCTGGGGTATTTCTGTCAGTTGAACGCAGAACTTTCCTTTGGGCATGCCTAGCAGGGCGATTCGTTGTGAGATCTGTTTTTCCAGCTTGCGAGCCGCTGTTTTACGCTTGGCAGAGAGTTTTTCGGCGTGCTGTTGGTGTTGCTTTTGTAGCGCTTGTAATGTGAGCTCCAGCTCGGCCACCCGCTCATCATGGCACTGCACTCTTTCTAATTCCTGGCTGATCAGTTGTTGTTTTTCCAGTAGCTGTTCTGGCTGCACCCGGTGTTTGCGAGCCAGATCAAAAATGGCACTGAGGCGTTCTTCAATTTCACTGGCCCTTTGCGGGTCGGCATCAAAATGGTCTGCAAAATGGTTCAGTTCACCTACCGCTTCTTCCACCTGAATCCGGGCGGATGAGAGCATCTCATGGGCGCTGATAATGCCCGGATGCTCGATTTGCAAATCACTTAATCGATGCAGGCATAAAGAAAGCTGTTGCAGTAGGTTGTCGCCATCATCGCTGGTACACACCGCCGTTACCTGATGGCAGGCCGATAAAATGCTGCCCGCTTCGCACTGTTGGCGGTGCTCCTGCTCCAGAGATTCCACCTCTGCGGGCTGTAAATTTAACTGCTCAAGCTCATTTAACTGGTAACTCAGTAGCTGCACTCGCTCTTCTCTGTCTTGTTGGTCTGCCAGTAGGGCGTGTAGCTCTTCAAGGGTTTGGCGATGCATTGCTGCAACTTTAACCACCTCGCGGGATTTGGACGTTAACCCTGCAAACTCATCAAGCAAAGCCCCATGGTTAGATTTTTTTAATAGCGATTGGTGAGCATGCTGGCTGTGAATATCAATTAACAGCTCCCCCAGCGTCTTTAACTCAGACAACGTGGCCGGTACGCCATTGATGTAACCGCGGGAGCGCCCCTCCCGGGTAATCACCCGACGCAGGATGCAATCGGAGCCTTCATAATCCCGTGCTTGTAGCCAGGCTTTGGCGGCGGGGATGCGCTGTAGGTCGAAGCAGGCGCGGATGTCTGCCCGGTCGGCGCCATCACGTACACAGTTGCTATCGGCCCGGCCTCCAAGCGCCAGCCCCAAAGCGTCGAGCATGATGGATTTGCCAGCGCCGGTTTCACCGGTAATGGCGGTCATTCCGGCGTTGATGTCGAGGTTCAGGTGGTCAACGATGGCAAAATTACTAATAGAAATTTGGTTCAGCATGGCGGCTCTCGCAATCCAATTGGAGTATCGGCTTACTGTTTATTTATACAGTAAACTCAAAACCCTCATTGGTAAAGAAATTTTACCCTTGAATAAGTGCCCGCCATCCCCATATAAGCTAATCAATAATCACTGAGTCAGCGGCCTTGGCTGCCAATATAAATATGCTTCAGCCGTCGTTATTATTGGCTGATTGAATGCGGAGAAACGTTGGAATGACTGTAGAGAACAGCAAGTCAGAAGATCAGGCAGAAACCGTGGTGGAAACGCCTGCAGCTACCGAAAACTCTGCTGATACCGAAACCGCCACAACAGCAGAAAAGGTAGACCCAATCTTAGAGGAAACGGCAAAAGAGGAAGAGCCGGTTCTGAACTATCATGCCAGCCGCATAGAAGCGCTGGAAGCACAATTGGCTGAAGCCAAAGATCACAAACTGCGTGCCCACGCTGAAGCTATGAACGTGAAGCGTCGTGCAGAGCAGGACGTGGAAAAAGCCCACAAGTTTGCCCTGGAAAAATTCGTCAACGAACTCATTCCTGTTGTCGAAAGTCTGGAAAAGGGCATTGAAAACGCCGAGCAGGATGAAGGGCAGCACGCAGTCATGCTCGAAGGCATGCGCCTGACCCTCAAGCAACTGCTGGATGGGCTGGCCAAATTTGAGGTATTGCAGGTAAGCCCGGAGGGCGAGCCATTTGACCCGAATTTTCATCAGGCCATTTCCATGGTTCCTAATCCGGATTTGGAGCCAAACACTGTGATGAACGTATTCCAAAAAGGTTACACCCTGCATGGCCGGGTGATTCGTCCTGCCATGGTTGTGGTTTCAAAAGCGCCTTGAATGACCCTTTGTATTCAGGAAGTAAATTTTGCTTTGCAAAACCCCTTGAAAAAAACTATGTCGCTCCCATATAGCAAACCATAACTGTGGCAAGCACCACATCAGGCTGAAGAGCAGCGACTAACGACTTTAAAGATTTTCGCCCTGGATTCAGGGCAATGGAGAGAAACAAATGGGCAAAATTATTGGTATTGACCTGGGCACCACCAACTCCTGCGTGTCTATTCTTGATGGCGATAAGGCCAAAGTGATTGAAAATGCCGAAGGTGCACGTACAACGCCTTCTATTATCGCCTACACCGAAGATAGCGAAATTCTGGTCGGCCAGCCTGCTAAGCGTCAGGCGGTTACCAATCCCAAAAATACCCTGTTTGCCATCAAGCGTCTGATTGGCCGTCGTTTTAAAGACAACGTTGTGCAAAAAGACATCAATATGGTGCCTTATCAGATCGTCGAAGCCGACAACGGCGACGCCTGGGTTCAAGTCGAAAACAACAAAAGTGGCACTGACAACGGCAAAAAAGCGCCACCTCAGATTTCTGCTGAAATCCTCAAGAAAATGAAGAAAACCGCAGAAGACTATCTGGGCGAAGCGGTCACTGAAGCCGTTATCACCGTTCCTGCTTACTTCAACGACTCCCAGCGTCAGGCCACCAAAGACGCTGGCCGTATTGCCGGTTTGGACGTCAAGCGCATCATCAACGAGCCAACCGCTGCAGCGCTCGCTTATGGCATGGACAAAAAGAAAGGCGATCAGACCATCGCAGTTTATGACCTTGGCGGCGGTACCTTCGACGTATCCATTATCGAAATTGCTGACGTTGATGGCGAACACCAGTTTGAAGTACTGGCCACCAACGGTGACACCTTCCTCGGCGGTGAAGATTTCGACCTGCGCCTGATCGACTATCTGGCCGACGAATTCAAAAAAGACCAGGGTATTGACCTCAAAGGTGACCCACTGGCCATGCAGCGTCTGAAAGAGGCCGCTGAAAAAGCCAAAATCGAACTGTCGTCTACTCAGCAAACCGACGTCAACCTGCCCTACATCACCGCCGATGCAACAGGCCCTAAGCACCTGAACGTTAAAGTCAGCCGTGCCAAGCTGGAGTCTCTGGTTGAAGATCTGGTTACCCGCTCTATGGAGCCTTGCCGTATTGCAGTCAAAGATTCCGACCTTGACCTGTCTGAAATTGACGAAGTGATTCTCGTGGGCGGTCAGACCCGGATGCCGATGGTTCAGGAGCAAGTTGCCAAATTCTTCGGCAAAGAGCCCCGCAAAGACGTCAACCCTGATGAAGCAGTGGCTATGGGTGCTTCCATTCAGGCAGCGGTACTCGCCGGTGACGTCAAAGACGTACTGTTGCTGGACGTTACCCCGCTGACTCTGGGCATTGAAACCATGGGTGGCATCATGACGCCGCTGATTGAGAAGAACACCACCATCCCAACGAAAAAATCTCAAACCTTCTCCACCGCTGACGACAACCAGAGCGCGGTTACTATTCACGTTCTGCAGGGTGAGCGTAAACAGTCCGCTCACAACAAATCCCTCGGTCGCTTTGACCTGTCGGACATCCCGCCAGCACCCCGTGGCATGCCACAAATCGAAGTCAGCTTTGACCTTGACGCCAACGGCATTCTTAATGTTTCTGCAAAAGACAAGGCAACGGGCAAAGAACAGTCTATTGTCATCAAGGCGTCTTCAGGACTGTCTGACGATGAAATCGAGCAAATGGTAAAAGACGCAGAAGCCAACGCTGCAGAGGACAAAAAGTTCGAAGAGCTGGCCGCTGCCCGTAATCAGGCCGACGGCATTGTGCACGCTACCCGCAAAATGCTCGACGAAGCTGGCGACAAGGCCACCGAAGAAGAGAAGACCGCCATCACCAAGGCGATTGAAGAACTTGAAGTAGCCGCCAAAGGTGACGACAAAGAAGACATCGACGCCAAGACCAAAGCGCTCTCAGAAGCATCTTCTGGCCTGACCCAAAAGATGTACGCTGAAGCGCAGCAGCAAGGCGAAGCTCAACCACAAGGCAAAGCGGAAACTTCTGCAGACGACGCTGCTGTGGATGCAGAGTTCGAAGAAGTCAAAGACGAGAAGAAGTAAGGCCGCCATAATCATCAATGACTGATGATAAACAGTTAACGCGGGAATTTTTCCCGCGTTGTCGTATGCATTATAAATGAAGGCTTTGTCAGACTTGACCATGAATCCAGTGAGTTCTGTGTTTTCATGCTCGACTGGTGAATGCAGTTAGCTCAGGGTTTTACCAATGGCAAAACGCGACTTTTATGAAGTGCTCGGTATTGAAAAAGGCGCTTCAGACAAGGAGATAAAAAAGGCCTATCGCCGTATGGCCATGAAGTATCACCCGGACCGTAATCCGGGAGATAAAGACGCAGAAGAAAGCTTCAAAGAGGTTAACGAAGCTTTTGAAGTACTCTCCGATGACCAGAAAAAAGCCGCTTACGACCAATACGGCCATGCCGGTGTTGACCCCAACATGGGCGGCATGGGTGGCGCTGGTGGTTTTGGTGGTGGCAATTTTGGTGATATTTTCGGTGATGTTTTTGGCGACATCTTCGGTGCCGGTGGTGGTCGCAGCCGCAGCTCCGCCCAACGAGGCTCCGACCTGCGTTACCAGCTGGAGCTGAGCCTCGAAGAAGCCGTTCGTGGTATTACCAAAAAGATTCGTATTCCGACTCAGGTCAGCTGTTCCAATTGTGACGGCACCGGTGCTAAAAAAGGCACCTCCGCCGTCTCTTGTACCACGTGCGGCGGTGTTGGTCAGGTGCGGATGCAGCAAGGCTTTTTCTCTATTCAGCAAGCCTGTCCGGACTGCCATGGTACCGGCCAAATGATTAAAGACCCGTGTAATGTCTGTCACGGTGAAGGGCGCACACAGGAATATAAGACACTGTCCGTTAAAATTCCTCCAGGGGTTGATACCGGTGACCGTATCCGCCTGGCTGGGGAAGGTGAAGCTGGTGTTAACGGTGGCCCTGCGGGGGATCTTTATGTTCAGGTTGACGTTAAAGATCATCCGATTTTCCAGCGCGACGGCAAACATCTCTACTGTGAAGTGCCGATCACTTTTGTGGACGCCGCTATGGGCGGTGAACTCGAAGTACCAACACTGGACGGTCGGGTTAAACTGAAAATTCCGGCAGAAACCCAAACCGGCAAACTGTTCCGCCTGCGTGGCAAAGGTGTTGCCCCGATTCGTGGCGGCGGCATTGGTGACTTGATGTGCCGAGTGGTGGTGGAAACACCGGTTAAACTTAACGCACGCCAGAAAGAGCTGTTCAAAGAGCTCGAAGAGACCTTCAAGAAAGAGGGTGAAGAAACGCAATCGCCTAAAAAGCACTCCTTTTTTGATGGTGTGAAAAAATTCTTCGATGATATGAAATCGTGACTCAGCGCCCCGAAAGGGGCTTTTTTTATCGCCTTGCAAGCAAGTGTTCATACCTAAAGCAAGTACACAACCCCATCCTTCACGATGCTTTCTAGCTTACTCAACTGGTCGCCGGGGCAAGGCCCGGCTATGCACTCTCCGGTTTCAATCAAAAACTGCGCTCCGTGGGTGGCGCACTGAATTAATCGTTTTTCCGAGTCTAAAAACTGATCCGGTTGCCACTCAAGATTGATCCCAAAATGGGGGCAGCTGTTTTCATACACATAAACTTCGTCGCCTTTACGCACCGCAAAAATATGACCGCGTTCGTTATGAAAACCCTTGCTGCCGGGGTTCTCTAAATCCTTCACTGCACATAGCCTGATCATTTCATCCTCTGTTTTGTGATTAGGGTTTTGGGTAAGTCGTCGATACAGGATGATAACATTCAGCACCAATAATTCCCGATGCAAACGTTATCAATATTGACTACGGCGCAGGTACAGGATGTGATCCGCCAGATTGATGCGTTGTCTGCCCACTGGGAACAACGTCATCATAAATTGCCGTTTTATACTCTGGGTGCAGCCAGTTATCTCGACAGCTTTGAAGTTTTTAACGCTCGCTATTATCGCAAGGTTACCCGTCTGAATCCTGTTCTTGAGCGCCACTTTTCATGGCTGTATGAGTTGGTTATACAAGCAATGCGCGAAGCCACTGGTAAGCCCTGTGCACTTGCGGATGGTCAGGCGCTGCCTGGGTTTCACATATTTTTGGCTCACCCACAATTTTTGGAGCCAGTGGCCAGTAAGCATATTGACCTACAACACAAGACACTCAACTGGCCTCGGGCGCAATCGGTCAGCCTTGAGCAGGGTACTCTCTCATTCACACTGGCGTTGGAGTTGCCTCAAAGTGGTGGTGGTCTTAATACCTGGTCGGTGTCGCATGAAGAGTTGCTGACTAAGCATTTTTGGTCAACCACTCTTGGTAGTACCCATATTGAAAGTGAGTTGTCGTTTATTGAGTACAAGCCCGGCCACATGGTTGTTCATTCGGGAGAGCTTTTGCATCAAATAGCCCCACCAAAAGAGTTGCAGCCCACAGACCGGCGCATCACTTTGCAGGGGCACGGCGTACTTAGCCATGAAAACACTTATTTACTCTACTGGTGAATTCAGGAGAATTAACTGTGTTGTCTAAGTAAAAATTAAGCTTGAAGGTAAAGTAGGACGCTTTACGCAGTCACTAACAGGGACCACAGAGATCGAAGCACTTTTGGCATGTTAAATTATTTTTCTTTTCACTGTATCTGCCTTTCATTAATTACGTCACTGCTGTTGCCACAAATGAGTTTGGCCAATGTTGTTAATGAAGCACGTTTAGATCAACAGCAGGCGCTCTTTCTCAAGGTTGAGCAAGCCCTGAAATCGGGCAACTATAAGCCCTACAGGCAACACCGGCGAGCGCTTGAGGGGTATCCGTTGGTGCCTTACCTTGACTACCTGAGTTTGTCCGGCGATTTGCCAAACCTCACCCAGAGTAAGGTTGATCGATTTGTTGCCAAATATCCCAACTTGCCTCAGAGCAGGCAACTAAAAAAACAGTGGTTGCGCTACCTGAGTGGTGAGCAGCAGTGGCAGAAGTACCTTGTTGCCTATCAACAAAACGACGGTGGACGTTATCAGTGCCAGAAGGGTATTGCTCTTTATCAAATGGGTTATAAAAAAAGAGCCTGGCAAGAGGCGAAAACACTTTGGCTACAAGGAAAGTCACAACACAAGGCCTGTGACCGGCTATTTGCAAACTGGAAGGCAGCAGGAAAGTTAACCCAGAGCCTGATTATCGCCCGTTTTTGGATGGCGGTGGAGCAACATAACCTCTCCCTTGCCCGTTATCTCGATAAGTCCATTAGCGATGCCGCCTTTAAAGCCTCAACAAAACAGTTTTGGGCAGTGCATAAAAACCCAAAAATTCTCAGCAGTATTCATTTTAACGGCCAGCTTGAACACCAGCGAATTACCATGATTCATGGTATTAAACGACTGATTACCAAAGATTTAGACCTTGCAGTGAACACCTGGCTTAAGCTGCGGGAGCAGCATCCGTTCCGACAGCGAGCAGCTATTGATAAGAGAATTGCCCTGAAGGCGGCCAAAAATTTTGTTGATAATGCCGACGAGATCATCACCCGCATTGACCCCGGTTTTAAATACCCTACCGTCACCGAGTGGCGAATCCGGGTGGCAATGGCTGCTCAGAACTGGCAGCAGGTTGTTGCGCTTATTGCTCGCCTGCCCAAGTCATTGCAGGACAAAAGTCGCTGGCGTTATTGGGGTGAAGTAGCCAGCCTGAAGATCCGCGAGGGTGGCTTCAGGCACGCCTCAGCACTAAAAACGCCGACGCTGAAAAAACTCAGCCAAGAGCGAAACTTTTATGCGTTTTTGGTTGCAGACCTTAAAGGGTTGCCTTTT
The DNA here is from genome assembly GCA_965198415.1 of Endozoicomonas sp. GTDB lineage: Bacteria > Pseudomonadota > Gammaproteobacteria > Pseudomonadales > Endozoicomonadaceae > Endozoicomonas. Next base: position 744,574 of record CBDAPN010000032.1, on the reverse strand, counting down.
CAGTTAAATCATCAGCCGTCAATTATTGACCCGATGGATTTGCAGCAGCTTAAGCGCAGTTATCCGGGCTTTAAGCGCATTGGTGAGTGGGTGCACCATAAGCGGTTTCATCAGGCTCAGCAGGAGCTCAACCGAATTACCCCGAGCCTGAGCGATAAACAGAAAAAGCTGTTGCCATATTTGGCGCAACAGTGGCAGTGGCACCATCAGGCGATTATTGGTGCAGCACGAGCCGCCCTTTGGAATGATGTGGATCTGCGCTTCCCTGCGCCCGAAGCACAGCTGTTCAACCGCCACGCCCAAAGCAGCGAGCTTAACTCCTCTTGGCTGTTGGCCATTGCGCGGCAAGAAAGTGCCTTCCACCCCAGAGCTCGCTCCCGTGCCGGTGCTATGGGCTTGATGCAGCTGATGCCCGCTACCGCCAGACAAGCGGCAAAAAAGGCGGGCATTCCCTATCGGAAACGGGCGGACCTGTTCACCCCGGATACAAACATCGCCCTCGGTTCTGCTCATCTGGCATGGTTAACCAAACGTTTTGCTGGCAGCCGTATTATGGCTACCGCCGCTTATAATGCCGGTAGCACGCCAGTGAAGCGCTGGTTAAAGCAGCGTGGGCATTTGCCACTGGATATCTGGATTGAGACCATCCCCTACGATGAAACCCGCAATTATGTACAAAATGTCATGGCTTATCGGGTGATCTACAGTTTGCTGGAAAATCGCCCAGCGAGAATGTTTTCGCCCCGGGAAGTGGCATCGTTGAGCCTGAATCAACAGCGTGCCCCAATAATCGCTTGGCAGTTTTGAAGGGTAATGAAAGACCTCTGCGGTTAATCACCTAAGACAAACGAAGTGTTTCTGATAAACTCACCGTCTGCAATTTAATTAAACGGAGAGCAATGTTTATGGACAGGCGCCATAAAACCCATGCCGTTCAGGTTGGACATATCACCATCGGAGGCGATGCGCCTGTCGTCGTTCAGTCAATGACCGATACCGATACGGCCGATGTGCAAAAAACTATTGACCAGATTCGTCTATTGGCCGATGCCGGCTCTGAAATTGTCCGCGTTACCGTCAATACCGAAGAGGCCGCAGCGGCCATTCCAGCTATTTACGAAGGGCTGGCCAAACACAACTGTTACGTGCCCATCGTTGGGGATTTTCACTATAACGGCCACCTGCTGTTGACCAAGTACGACGAAGCCGCCCGATTACTGCATAAATACCGGATCAACCCCGGCAACGTCGGCTTTGGCAACAAAAAAGATGACCGCTTCAACGCCATGATTGATGTGGCCATCAAATATGATAAACCGGTGCGTATCGGTGTGAATTGGGGCAGTCTCGACAAAGCCCTCGCTACTCGCCTGATGGACGAAAACGCCCAATCCGCAAATCCCAAGCCTGCTCAGGAAATACTGCATGAAGCGCTGGTGCTTTCTGCTCTGACCAGTGCAGATGCTGCGGTAGCGCGGGGGCTAGGTGCTAACAAGGTGGTTATATCCTGTAAAGTGTCCCGGGGGCAGGACCTGATCAGCGTCTACCAAATACTGGCGGAGCGCTGCGAATACGCACTGCACCTTGGGTTGACCGAGGCGGGTATGGGCAGTAAGGGTATTGTTGCCTCCAGTGTGGCTATGGGGGTGCTTTTGCAGCAGGGGATTGGTAATACCATTCGTACCTCACTCACGCCGGAGCCGGGAGCAACCCGTGAGAAAGAGGTCATTGTTTCGCAGCAAATTCTGCAGGCACTCGACGTTCGCAGCTTTGCGCCGGAAGTCACAGCCTGCCCCGGCTGTGGCCGCACCACCAGTACTTTTTTTCGGGTGCTCACCGATGAGGTGGACGGTTTTTTACGCAGCAAAATGGTGAGCTGGCGGCACAGTTATGTTGGCGTTGAAAATATGAAAGTAGCGGTGATGGGCTGTGTGGTAAATGGTCCCGGCGAAAGCAAGCATGCCAATATTGGCATCAGCCTGCCCGGCACCGGAGAAGCCCCCTCTGCCCCAGTGTTTGTTGATGGCGAAAAATTTACCACGTTAAAAGGTGAAAACATTGCCGAGGAGTATAAAAAGCTGATCGAAGAGTACGTACAGAAAACCTATGCGCCCCGATCAGCCATAATTGCTTCTGAATAGAGTCATCCCTGAAAGGGGGCAGTATGGAAAGGGTAAAGCGAAATTCGCTGAACCATTTCCAGCTGAGAAAAAGTCCGGCTTTTAAGGTTAAGCTCCAACAGAGTTGCCTACTTCATGGCAGTTCTTTCAGGCTAGCCTCTTGTGTTTGAAGGTATAATTCTACAAAACCACACGCCTGTTCAGATAACGACTCTTTAAAGTTGATATCATGGGTACTTGCACTGAAATCTCCATGCTTGGTTTCATCTGCGCCATACATTTTTGTATGCCATGTATTATCCTCCGAAGACTGGGCTAGAGCTGGCGGTTGCTGGTTGTGTTCTAGCAGATTGGCTGCTGTTATTTCAGTGTTGTTGTCTTTATACGCCCTATAGAGCTTATGCCCTAGAGCTGCTATTACTCCCACTGCAGCAACCCCTCCTCCCACAATGAAGGGGACTATAGACGGGTTTTCTGATAAATCAGGACCTATCAACCCACCTCCGGTCTGAGGGTCGGTGCTATTTGCCAAGCTGCCTGCATTTACTGTTTTGGGAAGGCTCAGTAAAAAGTAATACGCCGAAACCAGCGTTGTTGAAATTGAAAACTTGCTAATTAGCCGGGGGTTTGGTTTGCCGTCCTGTTGGGATGTGTTTACCAAGGGTTTGGCTTCGGTATTAGACGTTAGCTGATGGGAATTAAAAGACGCATTTTGCTTTGCAGTGCTCCCTTTTGCGACTGCGGATAACTGTTGGACACTACTACTTTGAGCAATAGAGATAGTCATTCCATACTCCTGTTCATTTTATTTATCGGGGCAGGCATTACTTTCTTTGCAACAGATAAATCCGTGCGTTTCATGCCTTGCATGCAACAATGGAGGTTAGGGCTTAACGTTGCGTAGTGGAAAGATCAATTCTTCATCAAGAGGTCATCAAGCATTATCACTTTGTCTTAGGCGTATTTATTTGTGGGCAGTTTGCTGGGCAAGTCTGTTAAAATCATCGTTCGATAATTTCGGGGGTTGACCATGACTTTTTCTCCTCAGGCACCTGTGCTGTTCGACGAGCTGGCTGAACAGCTGGCCGACCGGGATGTTCATCCTTCAGAGCTGCACGGCTATTTGTGTGGTCTGTTATCTGCCGCAAGCCGTATGGGTGTCCAGCAGTGGTTGCAGCAGGTGGCCGATCAGATAGGCGAAAAAAACCTGGATGACGCCACCGGGCAATTGCTTAGCAAGCTGTTTGTCTATACCCAAAGCGAGCTTGAATCCGGCGCACTCTCAGTCACTATGCTGTTGCCGGATGATGACGAAAGCCTGAGCGCCAGAACGTCAGCGTTGGGCATTTGGTGTCAGTCATTTTTATCCGGTTTTGGGCAAGGGCTTGGGCAGCGCAAAGTTAGCGAGATGGTCGAGGAGGTGCTGAAGGATTTTGCTCAGATCGCTCTGATCGAAGCGTCAGAAGAGAGCGAAGAGTCGGAGCACTTGTACATGGAAGTGTATGAATTTGTCCGGCTGGCTTGGCTCAATGTCGCTGCGGAAGTCGCTTCGGCAGCAGACAACGCTGACACCAAAAAGCTGCACTGAGAATACAGTCTTTTAAAATTCTTTTTACCAACCGCTGATGAGCTGGGGCATGAATAAATCTAACGATGCGATGGATTTCGATGTAGTCATTATTGGCGCTGGCTTGGTGGGGACCAGCTTGGTGTGTGCGCTGGAAAAGGCGTCTAAAGAGTATGGTTTGCGTCTGGCGTTGGTGGAAACCCACGATGTCCAGCAGCCACGGGATGTGCCGCCGAGTTTTGATGCCCGCGCCTCCGCGCTTTCCTGGCGCACTTGCACTATTTACAACCAGCTCGGGCTTTGGCCTGAGTTGGCGAGCCAGAGCGAAGCCATTACCCGGGTGCATGTTTCCGAAAAGGGTGGCTTTGGGGTTTCCCGGCTGCAGGCGGCGGATGAAGGGGTCCCGGCGCTTGGTTATGTAGTGAAAAACCACGCGCTCGGTGATGTGTTGCTGCAACGGTTAAAGCACTTTCAGGCTTCGGGTGTGGTGACGCTGTTCAGTCCGGAAACGGTGCAACGGTTAACGCCTATACCCGGGGGCATGGGGATTGAGCTTGGCAGCTCTGACATAACCGCAGCGCTGGTGGTGCTGGCCGATGGTGGTCGTTCCGGTCTGATGGAGCAGTTGGGCATTGAACAGACGCAACGGGATTACAAACAGCACGGTGTGATTGCCAATATCGCCCTTGATCGCCCTCACGGCGGAACCGCCTGGGAGCGTTTTGCCACTACAGGCCCGATGGCGTTGCTGCCACTGACGGCAGACAACCAATATCAACATCGGGTGGGATTGGTGTGGACAGTACCGGATGATCAGGTAAATGCCCTTTCTAATCTGCCCGACGAAAACTTTCTGGCATTGCTGCAAGAGCGTTTCGGCTACCGGGCAGGGCGTTTTATGGCGGTGGGTAAGCGGGATCGTTACCCGTTAACCATGCGCATAGCAAAAGAGCAGGTGCGTCCCGCACTGGTGGTTTTGGGGAATGCGGCTCATGCTATCCATCCGGTTGCAGGGCAGGGGTACAATCTTTCTATCCGTGATACGTTGGCGCTGGCACAAAATATCTCAACCTCTTTGGCGCAAGGGGTGTCGGTGGGTGATCTTGGGCGTTTGCTTCAGTACCAGCAACAGCAGTTGGGTGATCAGGGGGTGGTCAGCCGTTTTTGTGATGGGTTGGTGGACCTGTTTTCCCGCACCGATGACGTATCTATTCTGGCTCGAAATTTAGGGCTGGTGGCGCTGGACTATTGTCACCCGGTCAAGACAAAATTTACCCGCAAGGCTATGGGTTTATAAGGGGGATACGTGCAGACATTCGACGTCATTATTGTCGGTGGGGGAATGGTGGGCGCTTCGTTGGCGCTTGCCCTTGATCAGGCGGGGTTGAAAACGGCGTTGGTTGATCAGCAGTCATTACAGCCTGCGACTCTCCCCATAAACGCCCCGTGGCAGGCGCGGGTTAGCGCTTTGACCGAAGCGTCGGTCAAACTGTTCAAATACCTTGGAGCTTGGGAAGGTATGGTGGCTCAGCGGGTATGCCCTTATACCCACATGGCGGTATGGGATGGCGAGGGGACTGGTGAAGTTGCCTTTGATGCTGAGTCGATGTCGTACAATCAGCTGGGTTACATCGTCGAAAATGAGGTGATCCGCAATGCCCTTTTACAGCAGTTAGCTGTCTCAAATGTACAGAGCTTTGGCGGTCAGGCAAGTCTGGAATACTCGCTGTCAACAACCTCTCAGGGAGGTGACGTAACGCTTGCTAACGGCGATGTGCTTCAAGCTCCGCTGTTGGTGGCTGGTGATGGGGCTGAGTCGGCCTTGCGTCGTTTGTCCGGTATTGCATCAAACCAGAAAGATTATAAACACCATGCCATTGTGACCACGGTAGAGACGGAGCTTGCCCATCACCACTGTGCTCGTCAGGCATTTTTGGATACCGGGCCGTTGGCTTTTTTGCCGCTGCAAGGGCAGCATTATTGCTCTATTGTCTGGTCGCTGACCCCCGCAACTGCGGATCGGATAGAAGCTCTGAGTGATGCGGCGTTTTGCCACGAGTTGGAGCGAGCCTTTGAAGGGCGTGCCGGAAAAATTCTCCACGCTGATAAACGACTTCGCTTTCCGTTGCGGCAACGGCACGCGCGGCAGTATCACCGCCAAGGCGTGGTGCTGGTGGGGGATGCGGCACACACCATTCACCCTTTGGCCGGGCAGGGGGCAAACCTGGGCTTTATGGATGCAGCGGTTCTGGCAGAAGAGCTTGCCAGAGCGCAGCGGCGGGGTGACGATTTTTTTGCTCCACACATTCTGAACCGTTATCAGCGGCGTCGTAAGGCGCACAATACCGCCATGATGCTGGCGATGGCCGGTTTTCAAAACCTGTTTGCAGCGGATAATCCGGGAATTCGCTGGGCCAGAAATACCGGCCTTAAATTAACCAACCGGCTGCCATTGCTTAAAGAGCTTTTTGTACAACAGGCAATGGGCGATACGCCGATGGGTTTGCGCTGAATTTCTGTTTTTTACTCCATTCCTATCTATTCTGTCTGCTTGATGTTTTTCACAGGCGGGCAGTTTATGTATTTTCAGAGCTTTTTTGAGCAGTTTTCTTTTCTGCGTTCAGTGAAGGGTTTTTTTGCAGTGGTTTGCCTCTCGCTGGTGCTGTTTTGTTCTAGAGACAGTCATGCTCGCCCTGCTGATTACCTGATTAGCCTGATCCGCCATGGCGATCGTTCGCCACGGGATGTGCAAGGCATTCACCAATACTGGCCGATGGGTCCCGGGCAGCTCACCCGTGAAGGGTGGGAGCAGCTTTACCAACTGGGACAGCAGATTCGTCGCTACTATTTTCAAGAGACGTTGCCTACAGCTTGGTCACCACAGCTTAGTGAGCACGTTGCCAAAGGTGTGGATCGTACCATTCAAAGCGCTTATGCCCTGTTGCAAGGTATGTACAGCAGTCCGGGTGGGATGCCAGTGCAGATACCACCGGTGTTCGCCACACCGCTGACTGGCAATGAGTTATTCTCCGCCCTGCATTTATGCCCGGGGTTTTTAGATCGCTCCTCCCGGCTGGAAAAGAGCGCTGATTTCCTGCAAAAAAAGCGACAGTACAGCGCACGGCTGCAAAAATGGTTTTTACTCAGCGGTGCCGACAACACCGGTGAGCTGCGCGCATTGATACCGCTGATGGATCAGGTTGCCATTCATCGCTTGCATCACCTGCCCATGCCAAAAGGGATTGCTGAGGATGAGGCGCGGGAGCTTGATGAGTTACTCAATTGGATTATCAGCCGCACCATGAGCGACGAAGAGATTGCTCAGCTTATTGGTACTCCCCTGATGAACGCCATTATCAACGACCTTGAAAGGGCTAGGCAGTGCTTTGCCAATGAGCAGGGTCAGGCGTCGTGTCAGCGTTGGCGGCTTTATTCGGGCAGTGATAACAATCTGTTGGCAATAATGGCTATGTTGGGGGCGCCGTCAGAGACCATCGCAGAGTACGGTACGCACTTGGGAATTCAATTTAACTGGAATGATGGTAATCCAAAAATCACGTTAACTCTGAATCATCAGCCCTGGTCAATACCAGGTTGTCCCGGCCACTGCTCTTTTGAGCAACTGCTGGCTTTATTAAAGCGGTCGTTACCCACCGAATGGGAGCGTTTGTGCGTGCCTCCACACAAAAAGACAAATTTTTCAAAACCCTGGGTTCCGGCTGGAAGTGTCGCCTCCAGATAATAGTCAGCAATGATTTTAGGTAAAAAAATCATAAAGTTATTGTTTGCTGACAGGTGAGCTGCGGTGCCGGTAAAAATGAAGAGCTGAGCCAATAAATGCCCGTTAAAGTCTGCGGTGTGAATTAAATCCTGTGATTACGGAAAAATCTAAAAAAAATCTGAACTATATTTAACCCTTTCCGTCAAAACAGTATTGAATAAAAAATTCACTAGCTTATGTGAAGGAGGCGTTAAATGCGGAAATATTTTGTAGCAGCAGTACTGCCTGTAGTTGGTTCTCTGATGTTGTTGCAGGGCTGCAATAAACCCAGTGACTGCTCAAGTGGTGCGGCGTTGCCCTATGAAGATGTAGGCAGTGTTGAAAAGGGGGTGGAATCCTATTCATGCAGCAGCCCCAGTGGGGCTGGCATGCTAGAGCAGACTTGGTGTGCAGCAAAAGATGAGTATGCTCACAACGGCAAAACGGTTAATTCTGATGGTTTTCCGGCTTTTTTGCAGGGCTATCGTGAAGGGGTTGCAGCCAGCAGTATCGCTGAAGACAGCCGTTTGAGTCTTATGGATGAGGAAACTCAGTCTGAAAGCGAGCTAGACCAAGGCTACCGCCAAGGCTATCTGGCAACGGTGCAGGCAATGGGGCTGATTGAGTACAACTGTGGCTCTTCAGATATGGCCAGTGAGTACAAAGACCGCTGGTGTGAAGCCGCACAGGCTTATCGTGGTAGTGACGTTGGCAGTGAAAACAACCCTTTTGTAAAAGGGCGGTTTGTTGATGGCTACATGACCGGCGGCCGTGTCGCCCTGACCGTGCCATCCTCTATGGAGGCATTTTTTGGCGGTGAAGAACTTGATGGCCACTTACCTGCAGTTGCCCAGCCGGTTGGTGATCTGAAGGGGGCTGATCTGGCTTTTTACCGTGGCTTTGACGCTGGCTATCAGGCCATGATTGATAGCATTCGTGAATCCATCAACCAAGTGATGCAGCAAATGCAAGCACCCAACGACTTGGAATTTCCTGACGGCTTTGAACCGCCTTCAGACTGAGCCATAACGGCACTGCTTAATTTAATAAACAGGCATCTGTTGGATGCCTGTCTGCACAACCCACCCACCGCTTTGAATGTTCAGTTTCAATTTTATTGATCTCGGTTAAGTTCACTGTTTGCCCGGTGGTGTATGATCGTTCTATTTTCAGGCTGAGCTTTTCAGTGAAAGCATTGTGGCCTGTGTTTAAGGAATAGTCATGATGTGGTTGATTTGGTTAAAAAGTGCATTGATTTTTGTCTTGCTGTTTGCGTTTTGGCCTGCTGCTTATCTGTTTTCTGGTTATTTTGTGCAGGGTGAGATTAGTCATTTGGTGATTCATGAAGTTTTTAATTTTGTGCCACTGAGTATTATTAGTGCCTTCTCGGTCGTCTTACCAATGTGGTCGAGGCGCTATGGCCGTTGTCTGTTGTGGGGGTTGTCTGGTTTTTTGGTGGGAACGCCTATCGCTTATTTTGCCAGTATTTACGGCAGCCTGATTATGGCGCCGTGGTTGTCTGCCACAGTTCTCGGTGGTTTTCCGATGCTGGTTTTCACTTTTATTGGCTATAAAGTTGGCCACAGTGTACAAAGTTACGCCAGCGGTTACTCATTTGGTTAACCGGGGCTTGCATGATAAAAAAATTGGAGATTATTTAGATTTTTTCGTAGCTTTTTAATTCATCTGCTAGAAGATTGCTAAACTTAGAGAACCCCATCTTAAACAGTAATTGGTAATAAAAAAGACAAGGTTCGAGCAATGCATAAGGCAGTGTTTTCACTAAGACTTAGTTCTGATCAGGTCCTTCAGTACTACAAAGGCAAGAAAAATTCTGTAAGAGTACGTACTGAATCTGGGCAAAGTATGAGTATCCCTTACGATATCATTCTGAAGTTTGTCACCAGAGAGGGCATTTATGGTCGCTTCGAGATTTCCTACGGCAGTGACGGTAAGTTTCTCGATCTCGTTCGGCTGAGTTAATTTGGCTGACCCCTTCAGGTAGATAAAAAGTGTGCAAAAGAGTATTTCTTTTGCACACTTTTTTTATGCGGCAGTGATGATCTGGTACTTTTCCAGCAGTTCTTCTTGAGTCTCTTTGTAATCGGGGTTTTTGGGGATGCAGTCCACAGGGCAAACCTGTTGGCATTGGGGTTCTTCATAATGACCTACGCACTCGGTGCATAATAGCGGATCAATTTCGTATATCTCTTCCCCTGGGGATATGGCGCTGTTGGGGCATTCGGGTTCGCAGACATCGCAGTTAATGCAATCGTCAATAATCATTAAAGCCATGGGGGGACCTTCGCTGTTAAGCTGCCGCCTGATTGTTAAGTGGGTTCAGGCGGGGGGGTTGTCTCAGTTTCCGTTGAATTTTGCTGTCAGTGCTTTTTGCACACAGGGGGCTACAAATTTGGATATATCCCCACCTAACGATGCTATTTCCCGTACCAGTGTAGAGGAAATGTAAGAGTATTGCTCGGCTGGTGTCAGGAAGAGGCTCTCGACATTTGCTGCCAACACCCGGTTCATGTTCGCCATCTGGAATTCGTACTCAAAGTCAGAGACCGCTCTCAGGCCTCTGAGGATAACCTGAGCCTCTTGTTCGGCAACAAAACTTGCCAATAAAGAGCTGAAACCAGTCACTTGAACATTGTTGATGTGCGCGGTTGACTCTCTGGCCAGGCTTACCCGGGCTTCCAAATCAAAAAGGGGCTTTTTTTTTGGGCTTTCAGCAACAGCAATGATGATAATGTCAAACAGCTTGGCCGCTCTTTCAACAAGATCCATATGACCTTTGGTGATAGGGTCAAAAGTACCAGGATAGATTACCTTGATCATTAAGAATGACTCTCCGGCCACAATGTCAGTAACAGGCGCAGGGTTATGCTTTCAATCCAGATGTTTAGTGCTCTGGTTTTAGCAGAAGGTTGTCGGGTGAGTGATTTGAGCAAACTTCTGAAAACATCACTGGTCTGCGAGTATAGCGACCTGTTTTTTAGTAAAAGCGCATGGTAACGAAATAGTTAAAAGGGTTCAAATGGTGCCATCTATGTAATTGTTGTTATAAGGGGGTGTGCTTTTAGTAACTTTCCCATTTTTGTTCACACGGAGCGAAGCTGAAGCTTATGGTTCTGTGGGGGCAACTCCAAAGGAGTATCGATTTTATGGAGTTTATTTCGGGAAAACCACGTAGGGGGCATTAACTGGAATCGGCCGGTTTTGCTGTGAACTCTGGCTCTCCCTGCCCAGTCATTGCAGGGAGAGCTGTGATAATTATTTTCCTCCGCTTAAAAAACGCAGTAATTTTTTATGCAGCCAGCCGCCGTAAGGTGGGTAAACGAGTCTGGAGCTGCTCAGCTTGCCTTTACTTAGCACCGCTTTTGCTTTGGAGAAGGTCAAAAAACCTTCGTGTCCATGATAGTGACCCATGCCGGAGGGGCCAATGCCGCCAAAAGGCATGTCTTCAACGGCGACATGCAGCATGCACTCATTGAAACAGACACCGCCGGAGTGGGTTTGCTCCAAAATGGCCTGCTGTTTATCGCTGTCGGAACCAAAATAGTAAAGTGCCAGTGGCCGTGGGCGCTGCTGAACGTACTGAATGGCGTCATCCAGGCTTTCGACGCCAATCACTGGCAGCAAGGGGCCAAATATCTCTTCTTGCATAACGCCCATGCTGGCGGTCGGATTTTCAATCAGATGCAGCGGTATTCGCCGACTGCCATCGTTAATGTCTTCTTGTTTTGGCGTATGGACCACTGCCCCTTGGGTTTTGGCATCTTGCAGAAGGTTTTGCAGGCGTTGGTAGTGGCGATCGTTAATGATGGAAGTGTAATCACTGTTGCCATTCACTTTAGGGTACATTTTCCGAAAAGCCTGCAGGCAGTAATCAATAAACGCCGATTTTTGCTCATTTTTTATCAGAATATAATCCGGGGCTACGCAGGTTTGCCCGGCATTTAATGACTTTGCATAGCAGATGCGCTCCGCGGCTTCTTGCAGTGGAAAATCGCTATCGACAATAACAGGTGACTTACCGCCGAGCTCCAGAGTTACGGGGGTGAGATTTTTAGCCGCAGCCCCCATAACGTGGTGGCCCACCGCTGTAGAGCCGGTAAAAATCAAATGATCAAAGGGCAGGCTAGAAAATTCTCTGGCTACTCTGTCATCACCGCAAACCACGGTTACCAGATTTTCGGGGAATGTTTCCCGGATGATGGTAGCCATCAGTTCCGAGGTTTTTGGGGTGAATTCGGACATCTTGATCATGGCCCGGTTACCCGCCGCCAGCACGGTCACTAACGGGCTGAGTGATAGGAATAGCGGATAATTAAAAGGAACCATAATGCCCACAACACCAAGAGGTTGGTAAACCACTTTGGCTGAAGCGGGTAGCAGTTGCGGGCTGAGCTTTCTTTTGCTGGGTTTCATCCACTTATTCAGTCGCTTCACTGTGTAGCGAATATTGCCTAGGTTCGGCATAAACTCGGTCAGTAACGATTCACTTTTTGCCCGGCCGTTGAAGTCTTCATCCAACGCATTAAGGAGTGCTTCTTTGTTGGCCAGCAATGCTTTCTCCAACGCCTTTAAGCGCACGACCCGCTCATGGTAGCTGGGGTTTGGGTCTTTTAAGAAAGCAGCTTTTTGCTTTTCCAGAGTATCGTGCAGTGTTTTTTGAGGCTGTTTATGTATTGAGATACTCTGCGAAATTTCTTCGTACTGGTCTGTGAGTACTGTTTCGACGGTGCTCATACACTCTCCTTGTTTTTTTTTGGTATTTTGCGATTTTTAGAGCAATTACTATGTTTCGTCAATCGCCCGTGAGGTTCAAGAACGTGAAGCGTAGGGCGGCGAACGGTTTTGGGGTAGATATTTACCGGCTTGAGGTGAAAACGCCTTTTCGGCTGGAATTGTACGGTCGTCTTTATAAAACACTGATTAGTGGAGTTTTAATCGTTCAGGTCAGGCGCTTCTGGCTCTAATTGGAAGACCCTATCTAAAAATAGTCTTTGCTGCCATTGGGGTTAATAGCAATTGTGTTTCTTGTTGTATTGCTGTTTGTCCTTTGTATGGAGATTTTTTAATTTCAATACTGGTTATTCAAAAAAATTAAATGAAGGGGCGTGTGACAAAACTTGGCTAACGATAACGCTAGCCAAGCAAAAGGTATTTTTAGCAAATACGGTCAGCTTTATAATAAGACGCTTTGGTATCAATGCCGTTATCAAACTCAGTCTGACCACTGCGGCTCGATGTGCTCAGCTCTTCCCGGGAGGCTGCAGTCTCTTTTGGCAGCAGGTGATCCACCGCTGCTTTTTCTTCGAGTAACTCCTGCTCTGTGCGTTTCATCATTTCCTGACCGTAATCATTGATGTGCAGGTTTGGCACAACCTGATAGCTGCCAAATTCGCATACGGTTGGAAATGAGTAGTAAATACCCTTGGCTACACCGTAGCTGCCATCGGAAATGATCCCCATGGAGACGATGCGACCGTCGCTGCCCAATGCCCAGTCGCGCATGTGATCCAAGGCTGCCTGCGCTGCGGAAGCGGCACTGGACAGACCACGCCATTCAATAATTTCAGCGCCACGCTTTTGAATTCGGGGGGTGTACTCTTCCTTGTACCACTTTTCATCAATCATATCGATGGCTGCTTCATCGCCAAGAACCTGTGCATGGTGCAGGTCAGGGTACATGGTGGGTGAGTGGTTGCCCCAAACGCAAACCCCTTCGATGTCAGCAGGGTTTACGCCCAGTTTGTTCCCCAAAATGCCTTGGGCTCGGTTGTGATCTAAGCGGGTCATGGCGCAGAATTGTGACGGTGCCAGATCCGGAGCGTTACGGGAGAGAATCAGGCAGTTGGTGTTGGCAGGGTTGCCGACTACCAGAGCCTTTACATCACGATTAGCCACTTCGTTCAGTGCTTTGCCTTGCTCGGCAAAGATGACGGCGTTGGCTTCTAGCAGATCAGCACGCTCCATTCCTTTTGAACGAGGGCGGGCGCCGACCAGCATGGCGTAGTGAATGCCACGAAAGCCGTCAAAGGGGTTGTCGTGCAGGCTGATTCCGTGCACCAGCGGGAAGGCGCAGTCTTCCAGCTCCATGGCAACGCCACGAAGTTTGTCCATGGCCTGTGGGATTTCAACCAGCTGCAGGATCACAGGCTGGTCAGCTCCAAGCATCTCGCCGGCAGCAATCTTAAACAGCAATGAGTAGCTGATGTTACCAGCAGCACCGGTGACGGCAATTCGTACGGGTTGTTTCATGGGAAACTGCTCCTGTCAGGTTCGCTTTTAGTATATGCATACGCCCAAACCAACTTCCCGCAGCCCGACAAGTGTGAGCACGTGATACTCAAGTGTTCAGACGTATTGTTTTTAATAAAATTTAGCCGCGCAAAGATTACTGATAACATTGCGCTAAGTCCATACGTTCACCCGGTTAATACTGATTTTTGCCGCAAGACCACAGGCTGAAACTCACCTGTCCTGCGGTTTTACTCTTTTTAAGTTGCCAGTTGGCAGGAACGGGCAGCGGTGTCAGCTCTTTTTCCACCTCCAGATAAATGACGCTTTTATCGTGGAGGTAGCCGTTCTCTTCAAGCAATAAGCAGGCGGGTTTGAGTAGGTTCAGGCGAAATGGTGGGTCCAGAAACACGAGATCAAAACTGTGGCTGGCGGGCTGGTTTAGCCACTGGAGGCTGTCGGTTTCAATCACGTCGGCGTTGTCTGCTTTTAGCAGGGAGAGGTTGCTTTTTAAGACGTTGACAGCCACTGGGCTTTTTTCCAGTAACGTGGCCGAGCGCGCTCCACGGGATAGGGCTTCGAGGGATAGAGCGCCCGTACCGCTGAAAACATCCAAAACCTTTGCGCCGGGTGTGCTCATGGCTAACCAGTTAAAAACGGTTTCCCGAACACGGTCTGAAGTTGGGCGTAAACCGCTAATGTTGGCAACAGGGAGCTTACGACTGCGCCACTCACCGGCAATGATTCGCAGTTGACCGCCGTGTGCACAATCGTGCTTTTTTGAGCTTTTCGGTTTGCGAGGCATGTATCAGTTCCAATTGAGCAGTTTAAAAGTTAAGTCAAAAGGAGCGTAAGCCTACTCTATTTCGCTTGTGCAGGCATGGTTTCGGGTTTGCCTGAATAAAGTTCGTTTCGTGTGCGTCTGAATTAAGTTAGGATATGCGATTATCATTAGCCTGCGTGATGAGTTAATCACAATTTATTAGGACACTGGTTATGACAATGCTGGCCAGCTTCCTGGCAGGTGCTCCCACCAAGGTAACGAAGTAGTCTATGTTCGGTTCGCGCAAAGACGATGAGAAAAAAGCCAAACGCAGCTTTTGGCCGTGGGGTCGACGTACCCAAAAAGAAGCTTCTGAAGAGCAGGCAGAACAGCCCAGCGAGCCTGTCACCGAAGAGGACCAACCAACAACTGCGCCAACAGCAGATACCGCTACATCCGCTGCCACTGCAACGGATGCATTAATAAAGGATGAGCCTGAAGCGGAGCAAGTAGCGCAGAAAACTGCACAGCAAGCGCCTGTGGCTGATGCAAAACCGGAACTCCCCGAGCCCGCGGTAAATCTTCAAGCCCTCCGGCCAGAACCTGAGCCGGAACCCGAGCCTGAAGTAAAAACGGGCTTCTTTGCCCGCATGCGTCAGGGGCTGAGTAAAACCCGCGACGTGCTGGTGGAAGGCGTTGCAGAGCTGTTCATCGGTAAAAAAGAGATCGATGAAGATCTGCTCGACGAGCTGGAAACACAGCTGTTGGTTTCCGACGTTGGTGTGGAGGCGACCACAGAGATCATCGAAACACTGTCCCGCAAAGTAAAATACAAAGAGCTTGACGATGCTGATGCCCTGATGTCTGCGCTGCAAGCCGAGCTTGCTGGTATTCTGGAGCCAGCTGATCAGCCTTTGGTTATTCCAAAACAAGATACACCTTTTGTTATTCTGGTCGTGGGTGTTAATGGTGTTGGAAAAACCACCACTATTGGCAAGTTGGCGCGCAAACTTCAGTCTGAGGGCCGTAAGGTGATGCTGGCTGCGGGCGATACGTTTCGGGCCGCTGCCGTTGAACAACTGCAGGTTTGGGGTGAGCGCAATGAAATTCCAGTGATTGCCCAGCACACCGGAGCCGACAGCGCCTCGGTTATCTACGATGCTTTTGAAGCAGCCCGGGCCCGAAATGTTGACGTCCTCATCGCCGACACTGCCGGCCGTCTGCATAACAAAGACCACTTGATGGAAGAGTTGAAAAAGGTGAAGCGCGTGCTGGCCAAGCTCGATAGTGCTGCTCCTCACGAGGTGTTGCTGGTGCTTGATGCTGGCACGGGCCAAAATGCCTTGAGCCAGGCGCGCCTTTTCCACGAGGCGGTGCAGCTCTCCGGTATGGCGCTTACCAAGCTCGATGGAACGGCTAAAGGCGGGGTGATTTTTGCCCTCTCCAGACAGATGAAGCTGCCGATTCGCTTTCTGGGCGTTGGAGAGCAAATTGATGACCTGCGACCATTTTCCGCAAAAGAGTTTGTAAAAGCGCTATTCTCCCGGGAAGGCTGAATTATTAAGAGCAGTGTGAGTGATGGTCGGGAGGCTTTTTGTTTTCAGTTGACAGGGGCTCCTCACTACTCTCAGCTGTACTACTGAGAAAAACAGAAAGCCTGCTGCAAAAGTCACTAATTAAGGAGCTGAATGATTCGCTTTGACGGTGTCAGTAAACGTTATCCCGGTGGTCATACTGGCCTTGAACAGGTCAGTTTTCACCTAAAGCGTGGAGAAATTGCTTTCCTTACCGGACACTCTGGTGCAGGGAAGAGCACACTGATGAAGTTAGTCATGCTTCTTGAACGCGCCAGTACTGGTAAAATCTGGGTGGGAGGTCACAACCTCGGCACCCTTAAAACCAGCCAAATCCCCTATTTTCGTCGCAACATCGGCGTGGTCTTTCAGGATCATCAACTGCTTTTTGACCGCACGGTTTTTGATAATGTCGCATTACCCTTGCTCATTGCCGGCTATTCGTCCGCCGATTGTGGCGGCAGAGTTCGTGCCGCCCTTGATATGGTAGGACTGCTCAGTAAAGAGAAACTCTACCCTGTGGCGCTCTCTGGCGGTGAGCAACAACGGGTTGGGCTGGCACGGGCGGTGGTTAACCGACCTGCGCTGATTTTGGCAGATGAGCCTACCGGCAACCTGGACCCGCAGCTATCCACTGAAATTATGCAGCTATTTGAAAGTTTTAATCAGGTTGGTGTTACCGTTTTGGTCGCCAGTCATGATCTTGCCTTGGTGGCTCGTTTGCGGCACCGAATTCTGACCCTTGATCATGGCCGCCTGGTTGCCGACCAGGAGGTATCGTGAGCCTGTTTATAAAAAAGAAAAACCGCCAAAGTGGGGCGAAACGTTGGCGAAGATTGGTGCGTTCTATTGATGTTGAAAAGAGTTCCGAAAATGAAGGTCAAAAAAGAGGCGCTAACCGTCAGTTAGTTACGACCCTAACCTTTCAATCGCTGTTAACCTTGCATCGACAGGTTGCTATGGATGCTCTGAGTCGTCTGCTTAGAGCACCATTGTCCAGCTCGTTGAATAGCTTGTTGATCGCAGTGGCTTTCTCTTTGC
>CBDAPN010000032.1:0-722500 GCA_965198415.1 Endozoicomonas sp. | reverse complement strand
CTTAATAGGGCGTGCAGTCGCTGGGAGTAGACCCGAAACCGGGCGATCTATCCATGGGCAGGTTGAAGGTTGAGTAACATCAACTGGAGGACCGAACCGACTATCGTTGAAAAGCTAGCGGATGACCTGTGGATAGGAGTGAAAGGCTAATCAAGCCCGGAGATAGCTGGTTCTCCTCGAAAGCTATTTAGGTAGCGCCTCGTGTCTCACCATCGGGGGTAGAGCACTGTTTGGGCTAGGGGGTCATCCCGACTTACCAACCCCATGCAAACTCCGAATACCGATGAGTGCAATCACGGGAGACACACGGCGGGTGCTAACGTCCGTCGTGGAAAGGGAAACAACCCAGACCGTCAGCTAAGGTCCCCAAGTAACAGTTAAGTGGGAAACGATGTGAGAAGGCCCAGACAGCCAGGAGGTTGGCTTAGAAGCAGCCACCCTTTAAAGAAAGCGTAATAGCTCACTGGTCGAGTCGGCTCGCGCGGAAGATTTAACGGGGCTCAAACTGTTCACCGAAGCTACGGGTGCTTAGCGTTGCTAAGCGCGGTAGAGGAGCGTTCTGTAAGCCGCAGAAGGTGTGCCGGGAGGCATGCTGGAGGTATCAGAAGTGCGAATGCTGACATGAGTAACGATAAGGGAAGTGAGAAGCTTCCCCGCCGGAAGACCAAGGGTTCCTGCGCAACGCTAATCGGCGCAGGGTGAGTCGGCCCCTAAGGTGAGGTCGAAAGACGTAATCGATGGGAAACAGGTCAATATTCCTGTACCCCTGTTGGCTGCGACGGAGTGACGGAGAAGGCTAGGTCAGCGCAGCGATGGTTGTCTGCGTTTAAGGCAGTAGGCCGGGGTTCCAGGCAAATCCGGAACCTCAAGGCCGAGAGCTGATGACGATCCTCCACGGAGGAGAAGTGATTGATGCCCGGCTTCCAGGAAAAACTTCTAAGCTTCAGGCCAACAGGGACCGTACCCCAAACCGACACAGGTGGTCAGGTAGAGAATACCAAGGCGCTTGAGAGAACTCGGGTGAAGGAACTAGGCAAAATGGCACCGTAACTTCGGGAGAAGGTGCGCCGCTGCCGGTGACCGGACTTGCTCCGTGAGCTGGCGGTGGTCGAAGATACCAGGTGGCTGCGACTGTTTATTAAAAACACAGCACTGTGCAAACACGAAAGTGGACGTATACGGTGTGACGCCTGCCCGGTGCCGGAAGGTTAATTGATGGGGTTAGAGGTAACTCGAAGCTCTTGATCGAAGCCCCGGTAAACGGCGGCCGTAACTATAACGGTCCTAAGGTAGCGAAATTCCTTGTCGGGTAAGTTCCGACCTGCACGAATGGCGTAACGATGGCCACGCTGTCTCCACCCGAGACTCAGTGAAATTGAACTCGCTGTTAAGATGCAGCGTATCCGCGGCTAGACGGAAAGACCCCGTGAACCTTTACTACAGCTTCACAGTGGATCTTGATGTTGCTTGTGTAGGATAGGTGGGAGGCTTTGAAACGTGGACGCCAGTCTGCGTGGAGCCAACCTTGAAATACCACCCTGGCAATATTGAGGTTCTAACCCGGGTCCCGGAACGGGATCGGGGACATTGTGTGGTGGGTAGTTTGACTGGGGCGGTCTCCTCCCAAAGAGTAACGGAGGAGCACGAAGGTTGGCTAAGTACGGTCGGACATCGTACGGTTAGTGTAATGGCACAAGCCAGCTTGACTGCGAGAGGTACATCTCGAGCAGGTACGAAAGTAGGTCATAGTGATCCGGTGGTTCTGAATGGAAGGGCCATCGCTCAACGGATAAAAGGTACTCCGGGGATAACAGGCTGATACCGCCCAAGAGTTCACATCGACGGCGGTGTTTGGCACCTCGATGTCGGCTCATCACATCCTGGGGCTGAAGCCGGTCCCAAGGGTATGGCTGTTCGCCATTTAAAGTGGTACGCGAGCTGGGTTTAGAACGTCGTGAGACAGTTCGGTCCCTATCTGCCGTGGACGTTGGAAGTTTGAGAAGAGCTGCTCCTAGTACGAGAGGACCGGAGTGGACGGACCACTGGTGTTCGGGTTGTGTCGCCAGACGCATTGCCCGGTAGCTATGTTCGGACGGGATAACCGCTGAAAGCATCTAAGCGGGAAGCCCCCTTCAAGATAAGACTTCCCTGGAGAGTAGATCTCCCTGAAGAGCCGTTAAAGACGATGACGTTGATAGGTTGGGTGTGTAAGTGCTGTGAGGCATTGAGCTAACCAATACTAATGACTCGTGCGGCTTGACCATATAACGCCAAAGCGATTTGAGAGCGCTTAAAAACGAGAGCGAGTTGGCAAAGAAACAGTCAACAGCAGACGGCATACACAAAGAGTGTACAGCAAGAAAACAGC
The DNA here is from genome assembly GCA_965198415.1 of Endozoicomonas sp. Lineage (GTDB taxonomy): Bacteria > Pseudomonadota > Gammaproteobacteria > Pseudomonadales > Endozoicomonadaceae > Endozoicomonas. The sequence goes on along the minus strand of CBDAPN010000032.1, from coordinate 720,132 downwards.
TTAAAACGGATTCCGGCTATTGTTGGGAAGTAATTCCTGACATTAGCAACCAGTTAAGCCTGGCGACCATAGAAAGTTAGAACCACCTGAACCCATCCCGAACTCAGTAGTGAAATGACTTATCGCCGATGGTAGTGTGGGGTCTCCCCATGTGAGAGTAGGACATCGCCAGGCACCCATTAAAGAAAACCCCCGAAAGAGCAATCTTTCGGGGGTTTTTCTGTTTTATTAATGCGGCTTTTTCTTACCCTTTTGGCCCGTAGCTAACCATGCTCTTGAATTCTTAGTTTCTGTTGACACAATAAATTATGTATAAAATGTCGTTTATTTTGCGATATGGACAGTACCAATTGAATTATGAGCAATGGCTACCGATGTTGGCAGTTTTTCTCAGGTAAGAATTGTCAGTCTGGTCAAATGCAGAGTAAACGCTAAATAAACCACCGTACTCGCCAGTCTTGCCGAACTCTCTTATTCTTGACTGCCCAGAGCAGCAGACACTCTAACTTATCAAGCGTATCAGCATAAGGCAGCTCTTTTAAAATAGGGTTCAGGTATGCATAAGGCTCCAGAGCATTGGCTTTGGCTCTGTCGACCAGACTGTAAAACAAGACACTTGCTTTCGCACCGTTTGGCGTATCTGCAAAGAGCAAGTTTTGCCGACCCACTGCGAATGGGCGAGATAACATTTTCCGCTGCGGCACTACTGATGCTCAGGTCACCACGCTCACAGTATGTGGCCAGTTTTGGCCACTGGTTCAGTGCGTAGCTCATCGCCTTATGGATCAAACTGCCCGGTATCAGACGGTTGACGTTTTCTTTAGCTATTCGTGCAGGTCATTAAGCAGGGATTTACTCTTCTTCTGTCGTATAGAGCGTTTTTCAGTGTACGACAGCTTTTCAATTCCTGCTTAAATGGCATAGAGCTTACGGATTTTGCCCAAGGCAACGTCCGCTTTGCTAACCTTCGCGTTTTGCACCTTCTTGCCAGGCTTGGCTTCGCCTTTTTTAGCATCGGTGAATTTGCGGCGAACGTAATCGAAGCAGCCCGCCTGGGTGATGCCTTCCTGTTTGCACATCTCATTGTAGCTGGCGTAGCCGTCCATTTGCAGGTAACCGCTGAACCCTTCAAACAGGCGCAAATACCGCCAACCCTTTGAACGATTGACGGAAGTCCACAGGGTCGCAGTACAGATAAACATTGGTAAGCGATACAGAGGGACAAATCACCGGGTTCATATCAGCGCCTCAATGAGTGTTTTTGCCAAAGGGACATTTGATGCCAAGATGCCGGACACCTTAATACCGCTGGATAATTCGATAAATAAACCGACAGGCTGCTCGGGGGCAGGTTGTTCAGAGTTGATGGTTACTGGAACAAATGCTGTCTTTTTAGCAACCTCTTGCCTTGGCTGTATATTTTTGGGTTGCCCTTCTTTTTCAGCACGGAAAAGCAGCTACTTCCAATACGAGAACTGATAGTCTTTAACGCCATTCTAACGACACATGACTGATTGCTTCAGGCCAGATTCACGCCAGACATCAATACACTGTTGCCAAAGCGCTTTTTCTTCAGGGGTAGCTTGCATGTCGACCTCTTGTTATCGGGAGGTTTATGGTTTCGTATTTGAGATTAGAACGGTAGGATGTTGGTTAAATAGGCGTTTACCTCAGGATTGTTATGATGTTCGGACACTCAATGTCTAATAGCCGTTTCATTGTTACCGAGAAATTTCCCCAGTCAGGCTTGGGGGCAGAAGGAAAAGTATGGAAGTCATTAAGTAAAGCGTTTACTGACGACAACTGTCTTGCTTATTGGCGATACCCATTATTCTCCAGTATTGGAGAAAAGCGAAAAGAACCAGATATTCTCATGCTACACCAAACCGCTGGTGTTGTGATTATTGAGGTTAAAGCATTAAAAATTGATCAGATTCATTCCATGGAAGGACATCTCTGGCGTTATAATGATTTTTACGAGGATTGTGGTAATCCTTATGAGCAGGCTGAAGCCCACCTGTTCAGTTTCCTGTCTATGAGTGACCGTTACCCTGAACTCAGGCGAAGGGTTCAAGGTCGGGCCATTGTTGCTCTGCCTAATATCACCCGTCGCCAATGGGAGCAGAAAGGTTTCCATCTTAGCCCATGCAGTCCTCCGGTTCTTTTCAAGGATGATCTGGGAGATGGTTGTCGTGAAACAATTTTGAACGCTGCTCTGGTGCAATCCGGCCAATCTCTGGACGATGGTAAGTGGACAAGGCTCTGCAATGTAGCGGGCAATACCTCAGTTCTTAAACCTGTAGTACAGAGTTCACATGAACAATCGGTCACCAAAGCGGATGCTATAGCCAAGGCTAGAGAGGTGCTACTTCGACTCGACATGGAACAGGAAACAGCTGCTAAACAGATCCCTGATGGACCACAACGTATCAGGGGTATTGCCGGATCAGGCAAAACGGTATTGCTTTGTCAGAAGGCAGCACAGATGCACCTTAAAAATCCGGAATGGGATATTGCGCTGGTTTTCTTCACCCGCTCACTGTACGGCTCAATCATCGATCTTCTGGATCGCTACATTCGGCAGTTTACGGGTGGAGAACGAGGTTATAACCCTGACACCAGTCGCCTTAGAGTTTTGCATGCCTGGGGGGCCAAAGACCAACCTGGGCTGTACGGTGAAGTTTGTAATACCGTAGGCTGTCGCAAATTAACCCCGAGAGAGGTGAGCCCAGGCTCACCGTCTGCCAAGTTATCGCTGGCTATTAATCAGATGCGTGATTGGTTGGGCCGAAGCAAGAAAACGATCCCACCTCTTTTTGACGCCATTTTGATCGATGAGGGGCAGGATCTTGTGGTGGATGAAGAGTATCAGGATAAGGGTGTACAGCCTTTTTACTGGATGGCTTACAATTTCTGTCGCCCAGTAGAGCAACAAGAAACTTCAGACCTTTTTGCCGGTGAAGATGAGAGCAATACTGTGGTTAAACAGGATATGCGTCGTTTAATCTGGGCGTATGATGAAGCACAGTGCCTTGAATCACCGATTATTCCTACTGCCCGTGAAGTCTTTGGCGCTGAGCATTCAAATATGCTTCAGGGTCAGTAGACGAAGGTGGTATCAAGCGCAGTATTGTTATGCATCGATGTTATCGGACTCCCGGCCCGATTTTGACGGCTGCCCATGCGATTGGTATGGGATTGTTGCGAGAAGAAGGCATGATTTCAGGCGTGACAACACAGAAGGATTGGCAGGATCTTGGTTACGAAGTATCTGGGCGGTTTGTGAAAAATGGTTCAATTTCGTTGCAACGGCCAGAGGAAAACTCACCCAACCCTATCCCTAGCAACAGTTCGCACCCAACGCTTGAAATGAAGTTTTATTCTGACCGTCAACAGGAAGCTGAAGCAGTAGCAGAAAATATTGCTCAGGATATTAAAACCCAAAAACTGACACCGGAGTGTCAGCTGTTAGTGGTGGTGTTTGATAGGGGAAGTGAACAGGCCATTACTTCTGCACTACAGGCAAAGGGAATCAACTTTTATATTCCATCTGAGCCGGACGCTAATACCCGTCAATCCAAGTGGCCAGTCAAGAAACCCAATAAGTTCTGGCATAAGGGCGCGGTAACAGTTTCCCAGATTCATCGTGCCAAGGGCAATGAAGCAGAAATGGTATACGTACCGGGACTGGACTTGATTGCTGATGACGAAGCCAGCCTTGCAGCACGGAACAAGCTTTTTGTAGCGATGACAAGGGCCAAAGGCTGGGTGCATATCTCAGGAGTTGTCCGGCACACCCCGTTTTATGATGAACTCAAGACTGTGATCGAAGCTAAAGGTCGTTATAACTTCCAGTTCAAAAAAGCACCTCAGCGTGATTTGAGTGATAGAGATCTACCGCCTGAGTGGGCTGCAGTAACCTCTGAACTGAAGAACAACTACCACAGCCTGATTCACGACATAGCCGGAACTATTGCAGTGCCAGATGTCGATAAAGAGCTTGTTGAGGGGAAAAACACTATTGCAAGACCGCTTCTGAGCTGGCCTAAACAGAAAATAGCGATCACAGCCAACAGGCGGCAATTGTTTAAACAGAATGGCTGGCAGGTGTTTGTGTACGCAGATGTGGTCAAAGCGCCCGCCAGTTTTGTGAAGGCTGTACGAGAGGCTATTTGAATCGAACATTCTTAGCTAAATAATTAAAATATTTGAAACTCAACTCAGTGTAAATGCTAAATAAACCAGCGTACAGGCCAGCCTTGCCGAACTCTCCTATATGCATAAGGCTCCAGCCCATTGGCTTTGGCGCTTTCGACCAGACTGTAAAACAAGGTACTTGCTTTCGCACCGTTTGGCGTATCTGCAAAGCGCCAGTTGCGCCGACCCACTGCGAATGGGCGGATAACATTTTCTGCTGCGGCATTACTGATGCTCAGGTCACCACTCTCACGGTATGTGGCCAGTCTTGACCACTGGTTCAGTGTGTAGCTCATTGCTTTATGGATCAAACTGCCCGGTATCAGGCGGGTGACGTTTTTCTTTAGCCGTTCGTGCAGGTCATTAAGCAGGGATTCGCTATTCTGTTGTCGTATAGTGAGTTTTACAGCGGACGACAGCTTTTCAATTTCTCAAGCACGCCGAATAGCCAGTAAACTGGAAATCCATTACACCCCAAAACAGGGTAGCTGGCTGAATATGGCAGAAATTGAGTTGAGCATTTTGAGTCGCCAGTGCCTTGGTCGAAGAGTTCCAGACCAAGAAACGCTACGGAAGGAAGTTTGTGCGTGGGAGGATGCTCAAACTTAGCATCATGAAAAATGGAATGGAGGTTCGCCACCGAAGATGCTCGGGTAAAGCTAAGGAAGCTCTACCCATCAATCTCTTTGAAATGATGTACTAGTGCCGCTGCTTTCTGGGCCATACCAGGCTGAAGCGAGCGCCGCCAAGGGGGCTGTGGCTGACGAGGGCGCGGCCACCGTGCCAGTACATGATGCGCCGGACAATGGATAGCCCAAGGCCGTAGCCGCCAGATTTACGAGTGCGGCTGTCGTCGAGCCTTGAGAAAGCAGAAAAGACCCGTTCCCACTGATCTTCAGGTATGCCGGAGCCGTCATCGTCGATATCAATTCGGCAGGTATCCTGTGTTGAAGAAAAACGTACCTGAATCTTGCTATGGGCGTAACGACAGGCGTTACCCACCAGATTTTGTATCGCCCGATGAATATACCGGCGGTCAATTTCTACAAAACGACGGGGGTTAAGTACATTGCAGGGTATGTGCTCAATTTCCACCCGATTTTGTAATCGTAGGTGTTCGCCCACCACTTGCGCTACCACTTTATCCACATCGTGACGTTTCAGGTTAATGGTGGGTGCGCCTTGCTCCAGGTTGGCGTAGGTAAGAAATTCATCCACTAAGTGGTCCAGCTCTTGGATATCCTGATCCATGCCTTCTAACTGTGCTTCGCGCTGTGTGGGTGTTTTGGCGTCTGCTATCAGGTCAAGGCCAAAGCGCAGGCGGGCTACTGGTGTTCGCAGTTCGTGGGAGACACCCCGTATCATCTCTTTTTGCAGGCTCAGTAGGCGCTGAATGTGACCGGCCATAGCGTTAAATGCTATCGCCAGTCGACCAATAGAGTCGGTTCCGCCTAAGTTTACCCGTACATCAAAGTCGCCACGGCTGAACCGGGTGGCAGCCCGCTCCATTTTGCGCAGCCGTTTCTCCATGCCCCGCACCAGAATGTAGATGGCCAGGCTCAGGGAGATTAGGACAAATAAGCCCAGAGTCAGAATCAATTTAAAAGGGTAGAGGTTGAGTAGTTTGATAGGGCCAGCCTGAAGTATTTGGTGGCTGTCGGGTGTTTGCTCGTCCAGAATTTGCGCAAAGAGTTTCAGGGTCTCATTTTGTACGCTCAGTTTTGTGATTACACTACCTTGTTGTAACTGGTTGATTTGTAATGGGGTTAGTGGCAGCTGTGCAGCAGAAACGATGGACACCGGAAAACTCAGCGACTGGGTGCCCATTTGCGCCAGTGCTTTGGGGCGGTCTTGGGGGGAGTAGTGGCTGAGGCTGTCCCGCAGGAAGGTCAGGGTGCCGGTGGCCAGTTGCTCTGAGATTTCAGTTACTGTGCCCTGTAGCAGCGATTGGTCGTCGATTCGGGCGATGATTGTGGCGGACTTTTCCCCTTGCATTTTAATAACCACTTGCCTCTGTGCCAGCTGTTCCAATTCTGGCGGGGAAAGCTCTGTTGGCGTGATGAGCGCAAAAGGAATGGATAACCGGTACCCCCAATCGTGAACAAAAGCCGGGCGTTGGTCGGTTGGCAGTGCCGCCAGAGCTTCAGCTACCAGCAAGAAGGTGTCCCGTGCCATCCCCTCGCGGTACTCTACCATGCGTACGCCGTTGACAATGGTGACCACAATGCCAGAAAGCACGAAGACCAGTACCAACGAAAATAATAAGCCGCCGTATATGCGAAGAAAAATACTACTCATGGTCCGGGATGCTTATACGCTCTTCACAAAAAGATACCCTTTGCTGCGTACTGTTTTGATCAGCCGGGGGTGCATTGGGTCGTCGCCAATTTTAGGCCGAATACGAGATACGCGAACGTCGATAGAGCGGTCCTGACCGTCGTATTCAATACCTCGCAGTTGGGAGAAGATCTCTTCCCGGCTCAATATTCGACCGGCATTGGAGCAAAGTAGCCAGAGCAGATCAAATTCGGCGCTGGTGAGGTCAACGCTTTTATCATCAAGCCAGGCTTCACGCATGGAGTTATCCACCACCAGCGTTCCGAAGCGCAGGCTGGTTTCTTCTCTGGGTTCTTCTTCAACTTGAACCGTTCCTCGTCTGAGTAGGGCGCGGATGCGGGCCAGCAAAACCCGGGGGCGCACGGGTTTGGCTACGTAGTCATCCGCCCCCATTTCGAGCCCGAGCACTTCGTCGAGGTCATCGGTTCTGGCGGTTAGCATTAGAATCTGACCGTTGTACTGGCTGCGTACCCGGCGGCAGATAGAAACACCGTCTTCGCCGGGTAGCATCAGATCCAGTACCACCAGATCAGGCTTTTCACTCAAAATTCGCTCTACGGCCTTGCTGCCGTCGCCCTCCACCGATACCTGAAGGCCATTATTTTCAAGGTATTCACGGGTTAAAGTGGCCAGGCGATCATCATCTTCAACAATCAGAATACGACCCGTTTCTGCAAGTTCTAAAGTCATTGTTTTACACCCCCAAAAAGTGACGCTTTAAGGAGTTATCCCTTAATAACTTACCCATACCTTTTCAACCTGAGCGAAGTCGAAGGGTGTTGCTCAAGTAGGTTCAGCCAACGACGTAGCCGCTGGCATGGACGTTATTTGGAACAGTCTCCTAGTGTCTACAAAAGTATTTCGTTAGTAATCTAATTTTATGTTGGGACGGAATGTTACACCACCGGTTTACCAGCGTCCTCCCCCCCAATGTTATTCAGCCCCCCGAGTGTGGATGAGAGTGCTGCAATAACACTTATAAGACAACTCGAACCCGGTAAAAAGTTCCCCAGTGGCTGAAAAAAACGGTAGTAGTATATTTTTCAAGTTATGCGGCTAACACTCGGCACTTTGGTTTTTCTCTGGTCTCGCTGCTGCCGCTTTCTGGCCTTTATGCTTTGTACACTCCCCCATCAAAAAACTTGAGGGACGAGTAAGGGTCACTCAGTGGCGAAAATTGAGTTAAAAAAAACATAAACCATCTTGCAATTTGTGTTTTTTGTCTGCAAAAGTTATCCGCTAGTTAGTGGTTGCCAACAACACAGAAAACCCACAAGTTATCCACAGTTTATCCAGCTTGAATTTATTCAAATAGCGCATTATCTTGTGTATACAAGGTTTCAGTGCACTATATATAGTGTTTGAGAAAGAGTCCGATACTAAGAGAAATTCTGCAAGAAAGCCTGAAAGATAGTCTGAAAAAAAGCTTGAAAGATAGCCCGGTTATCGAACCTGGCGGTGGATCTCGGTGTATTTGTCTCAGTATCCAATCTAACGTGTATATCGCAGTACTTTTTACAGATTTTTCGTACAGTATTCATCGCTTCGAGCCGACATAATTACCCAGTTACAGGCCAGCAATCCGCAGTGATACTCCCAGCGGTGGCCAGTGAAGCTTGCTTATCGAGGGCACCCGGTGGCTACCCCAAATAGCCTTATTGTGACGTATCCTGATGCTCTCACTCTGTATATGCTCTTTTGGTTAAGTTTTTTTGTCGCATGTTCCGGGCTGCTGTAAGTGGCAGGCTCGCCTCTGGAACGAATTGCCACTTACAGCGGTTTTGATCAGACGAGCACTGGTAACTGGCATTGATAGCAGGTAGACAATAGGTAAAGGTTGAATGAACAAAAACATCCTGGTCACCAAACGTGGTGGAAACAAGGAGCAGTTAGACCTGGAGAAAATCCATAAGGTCATCACCTGGGCAGCCGAGGGGTTGGATCATGTGTCCGTCTCGGAAGTAGAGCTTAAGTCGCATATACAGTTTTACGACGGCATCAAGACCACGGATATCCATGAAACCCTGATTAAATCGGCGGCGGATCTGATTTCCGAGAAAGCACCAGACTACCAGTATCTGGCTGCTCGTCTGGCTATTTTCCATTTGCGCAAGAAAGCCTTTGGTCAATTTGAGCCACCGAGGCTTTATAACCATGTGGTCAAGCTGGCGGAAATGAAAAAGTACGACCAGCATCTGCTTGCAGACTACAGCGAAGCGGATTTTGATCAGATGGAGTCCTTCATTGACCACAGCCGTGACATGAATTTCAGCTACGCTGCGGTGAAACAGCTGGAAGGCAAGTATCTGGTACAAAACCGAGTCAGTGGTGAGTATTACGAAAGTCCACAGATACTCTACATGTTGATTGGTGCCTGCCTGTTTGCCGGTTACCCACGAGCAACGCGCATGGATTATATCGAACGCTTTTACCATGCCGTCTCGACCTTCCGTATCTCTCTGCCCACGCCTATTATGTCCGGTGTTCGCACCCCTACGCGGCAGTTCAGCTCCTGTGTTCTGATCGAGTGCGGTGACTCTCTGGACTCCATTAATGCCACCTCAAGCGCCATTGTTAAGTATGTAAGTCAACGGGCAGGGATTGGCATTAACGCAGGTAATATTCGTGCCCTTGGTAGCCCGATCCGCGGCGGCGAAGCCTTTCACACCGGCTGCATTCCTTTTTATAAACACTTTCAGACTGCGGTCAAATCCTGCTCTCAAGGTGGGGTGCGCGGTGGGGCGGCAACGCTTTTTTACCCGATCTGGCATCTGGAAGTAGAAAACCTGCTGGTGCTCAAGAACAACCGTGGAGTTGAAGATAATAGGGTGCGCCACCTCGACTACGGCGTACAATTCAACAAACTGATGTACCAGCGGCTGATTGAAGGTGGAAATATCACCCTCTTCTCACCCAGCGATGTGCCTGGCCTTTATGATGCTTTTTTTGCGGATCAGGCCAAATTTGAACAGCTGTATGTGCAGTACGAACAAGACGCCAGCATTCGCAAGACCACCCTGAAAGCCATTGAACTGTTCTCGCTATTTGCTTCTGAACGAGCCAGCACCGGGCGCATTTACCTGCAGAACGTCGATCACTGCAATACCCACAGCCCGTTTGACCCGGCACTCGCGCCGGTACGGCAAAGCAATTTGTGTCTGGAGATTGCCCTGCCCACCAAACCACTGACGCACATAAATGATGAAAACGGCGAAATCGCTCTGTGCACCTTAGCCGCCTTCAACCTCGGTACCCTCAAGGAGCTGAGTGAGCTTGAAGAGCTGTCTGAGCTGATTGTTCGCGCTCTGGACAGCCTGCTTGATTATCAGGATTACCCGGTTCCTGCCGCCTACAACTCAACCATGGGTCGTCGGCCGTTGGGCGTGGGTGTTATCAACTTTGCTAACTATCTGGCCAAAAACAGTGTGCGCTATTCAGACGGCTCGGCCAACGGTTTAACCCACCGAACCTTTGAAGCCATTCAGTATTACCTGCTGAAAGCTTCCAACACGCTGGCAAAAGAAAAAGGCACTTGCACAAAATTCAACGAAACCACTTATGCAAAAGGCATTTTGCCTATTGATACCTACAAAAAAGATCTGGACTCCGTGTGCGATGAAACTCTGCATCTCGATTGGGAAAGCCTGCGTGCAGAGATTAAAGCCCACGGACTGCGCAACTCGACCCTAACAGCCCTGATGCCGTCGGAAACCTCTTCCCAGATCAGTAATGCCACCAACGGCATTGAGCCGCCTCGTGGTTTTGTCAGTATAAAAGCCAGTAAAGATGGCATCCTGAAGCAAGTAGTGCCGGATTTTGCCGAGCTTCATCAACGCTATGAACTACTCTGGAGTCTCCCGAACAACGAAGGCTATTTGCAACTTGTGGCCATCATGCAAAAGTTTGTGGATCAGACCATCTCCGCTAACACCAATTATGACCCGGGCCTGTTTGAGGGCGGCAAAGTTCCCATGAAACTGCTGCTTAAAGACCTGCTGACTGCCTACAAGTTGGGAGTAAAAACGCTTTACTACCATAACACCCGTGATGGCGCTGCCGATGCCCAAGAGGATATGGACGACGCCTGTGCCGGTGGCGCCTGTAAAATCTGACAAAAAACGTATCGCGTAAGAAAACGCAAAGTGAACGGCAGTGGTAATGCTAAAGGCTTGCTTTGATAGCAAGCAGAAACCCACCGTCGTTCTCATGCCATGACATCCCTAAATGGAAACTGATAAATTGGGGCAAACGAAATAATGACATACACCACTTTTAACCAGGAACAGTTTAATGCCATCAAGGAGCCGATGTTCTTTGGTCGTAGTGTGAATGTCTCCCGCTATGACATACAAAAGTACCCGGTCTTTGAAAAACTCATTGAGAAACAGCTCTCTTTTTTCTGGCGCCCTGAAGAGGTGGACCTGTCCACCGATCGCCGCGACTTTGCTGCCCTGCCGGATCATGAAAAACACATCTTTCTCAGTAACCTGAAGTACCAGACACTGCTGGACTCAGTACAGGGTCGTTCGCCAAATGTAGCCCTACTACCGATTGTTTCTCTGCCAGAGCTTGAAACCTGGATTGAAACCTGGACCTTCAGTGAAACCATTCACTCACGTTCCTATACCCACATCATTCGTAATATTGTCACTGAGCCTGCGCTTATCTTTGATGATATTGTCACCAACGAAGCCATTACCGAACGTGCTACCGACATCACCCGCTACTACGACGCCTTGATTGAAGGTGTCAACTTTTATCACCAGTTAGGTGAAGGGAAGCACACGGTAAATGGTGAAACCATTCACGTCAGCGTTGCTGACCTGAAGCGCAAACTCTACCTGACCGTTGTTTCAGTCAATGTACTGGAGGCCATTCGGTTTTATGTCAGCTTTGCTTGTAGCTTTGCCTTTGCTGAACGCTCCACTATGGAGGGCAATGCTAAAATCATCAAATTGATCGCCCGGGATGAAGCTCTGCACCTCAGCGGCACACAACACATGCTGCAACTGATGGCCGATGGCAAAGACGACCCTGAGATGGCAGCCATTGCCAGCGAATTGAAAGAAGAAGCCCGGCAAATTTTTATTGATGCCGCCGAGCAGGAAAAAGACTGGGCAGACTACCTGTTCCGCGATGGTTCGATGATTGGCCTGAACCGCGATATTCTCGGCCAGTACGTTGAATACATCACGAACCAGCGCATGGCTGCTGTTGGTTTTGAGCCCGCCTTTGCCATCAAACAAAATCCGCTGCCGTGGATCAACAGCTGGCTAAACAGCGACAACGTTCAGGTAGCGCCACAGGAGGTTGAAGTTAGCTCCTATCTGGTCGGGCAGATCGATAGCGACGTTGAATCTGAAGACTTCAGCAGCTTTTCATTATAAAAACAAACTCTTCTACCGGCCAGACAATCAAAAGTCTGGCCGTTAAAGGCGATCCCCCCCATGGCTCACATTATCAAAATCCTTGAAGGTTTCAGCTTTATTCCACGCAAAGAACAGACTCTGCTAGAAGCCCTTGAGCAGCAAAATGTAGCAATGGAATACCAGTGCCGTGAAGGGTTTTGCGGCAGCTGTCAGGTCAGCCTGGTTAACGGAGAGGTCACTTACACCACCGAACCCATTGCCTTTATTCCCGAAGGAAAAATACTCACCTGCTGCTGTCGTCCGGCAACAGATCTCACTATTGAGATTCCCGGAGGCTGCAAAATGTCGAGAACTAAAGAAGAGTAGCCAACCCCTCTAGCGACTTCTGGCAGTATAAAAACACGACTAATTGCGTCTAATGATACGGCAACAACAATTTCTCTGGTGGTAAATAGTGTGTTTTATGCCCTGAAGCAGTAGCCTTGCGATCAATGCTGCTTCAGAGCCTACAGCCACTTCATTGCGGTTTCAGTGGTTCAACACTTGCCCTAAAAATTTCCGGGTGCGTTCAGACTGAGGGTGACTGAAAAACTGCTCAGGTGGTGCCTGTTCAATAATTTGTCCTTCATCCATAAAAATCATTCGATCCGCCACGGTTCTTGCAAAACCCATTTCATGGGTGACGCAGATCATGGTCATTCCTTCTTGTGCCAGCTCAACCATTACGTCCAATACTTCCTTGATCATTTCCGGGTCCAGCGCAGACGTTGGTTCATCAAACAGCATCACTTCCGGGTTCATGCATAAGCTGCGGGCAATGGCGACCCGCTGCTGCTGACCGCCGGAAAGCTGCCCGGGGTATTTACTGGCCTGATCAGGAATACGAACGCGCTCAAGGTACTCCATGGCCACTTTTTCGGCTTCCTTTTTCGACTGTTTACGCACCCAGATGGGAGCCAGAGTGCAGTTTTCCAATATGGTCAGATGTGGGAACAAATTGAACTGCTGAAACACCATCCCCACTTCACGACGGATGGTTTCTATATTTTTCAGGTTATTGGTTAACCGGGTGCCATCCACCACAATACTGCCTTCCTGATGCTCTTCCAGACAATTGATGCAACGAATCAGTGTCGATTTACCAGAACCCGAGGGGCCGCAAATAACAATTTTCTCGCCTTTTTTGACGTTCAGATTGACATCTCTTAGCACATGAAACTGGCCATACCACTTATTCAGGCCGCTGATTTCGATCAAGTCCTGCTCTGCTGTGGATAACTGGCGCTCAATGGTCACTTCCGGTTGCGTAGTTATGTTTTGCACCTGTTGTAAACGAGGTTCATCAAGATACTCACTCATGACATTAGCGCCCTTTGTGTAATTGTTGTTCGAGTCGCTGGCTGTACTTCGACATACCAAAACAGAAAACCCAGAAAACCAGTCCGGCAAACAGATAACCTTCTATTGAGTTACCCAGCCACGCCGGATCATTCAGCCCGGCCTGAATGATGGCTAGCAAATCAAACAGCCCAATCACCAATACCAGACTGGTGTCTTTAAATAGGGCGATAAACGTATTCACTACACCGGGAATCACTAGCCGCATGGCTTGGGGCAGAATAATCATAATCATCCCCTGCCAGTAACTGAGCCCAAGACTATTGAAGGCTTCAAACTGCCCTTTGGGAATTGCCTGCAAACCGCCCCGTACCACTTCAGCCATGTAGGCCGCTTGGAATAAAATAATGCCAATCAACGCTCGCAGCAGTTTATCGAACACCATTTCTTCTGGCACAAACAGCGGCAACATAACTGACGCCATGAACAGTACAGTAATCAGTGGTACGCCCCGCCAAAGTTCAATGTAGGCGGTGCATAATGAGCGAATGACCGGCATGTCAGAGCGTCGCCCCAATGCCAGCAAAACCCCAAATGGCAATGAGGCAATCATGCCGCACAGCGCCAGCAGCAGTGTCAGCATGACGCCGCCCCATTGATGGGTTTCCACTGTGGTCAGACCAAACACGCCACCATACAGCAACAACCAGGAAATCACCGGCATGAGTACCAGGCTGTAACCCAATACCCACTTTTTGCCGGGGGTGGCTTTAAACGACAACCAGCCAATTAACAGCGCTAACTGCGCAAAAAAAAGATTGGGGCGCCAATGCTGCTCCTGTGGATAAAAACCATAAATAAACTGATCCAGTCGTGCAGTTATAAAAGCCCAGCAAGCCCCTTCACTGGTGCAGTCGCTGCTGCTTGTGCCAAACCAGGTTGCCTCCAGAAACGCCCACTGCACCAATGGCCCAATAGAAAGGTACAAACCGTAAGCAATCAGCAATGTTGCTAAGGCGCTGGCCGGGTTGGCGAACAAGTTGTTTTTCAACCACGCCAAGGCGCCCACTGCTTTTACCGGTGGCTCACGGGCTGGAATCATTTTTAAATCGTTACTGATCACTCCTCTCTCCTTACCGCTCAATCAGTGCGACACGTTTGTTGTAAATATTCATCAACAGAGAAACACTCAGGCTGATGGTGAGGTAAACGGCCATGGTCATTGCAATGACTTCCACTGCCTGCCCCGTCTGGTTCAGGGTGGTGCCGGCAAAAACACTGACGAGGTCGGGATAACCAATGGCTGTGGCCAATGAGGAGTTTTTGGCCAGATTCAAATACTGGTTGGTCAGCGGTGGAATAATCACTTTCATGGCCTGCGGTATGACCACCAACGACAGCACCTTAGTGGGTTTCAAGCCTAAAGAGGCAGCGGCTTCTTTTTGGCCTTTTTGCACAGACTCAATACCAGCACGGACAATTTCAGCGATAAAAGCGGCAGTATAAATGGTTAAAGCCAGCAACAAGGCGCCCAGCTCGGGAATAATGCTAATACCACCGCGAAAGTTAAATCCTTTTAATACTGGCAGTTCAAAACTCAGCGTTGCGCCACAAAGTTGCCAGACAACCACCGGTACGCACAATAATAGTGTCGCCATATACCAGCGTGCACCAGAAATGGGCTTACCAATTTCTACCCGGCGCTGTTTATTTTTGTAACGTAGTAACAGTGCCATTCCCAGTACCACCACAATACTGATAACAAACGGCAGCAGTCCCTGTTCAATGATAGGTTTGGGCAAAAACAGGCCGCGCAAATTGAGAAACACTGCCTCCCCCAATGCAAAACTTTGTCGTGGATGAGGCAGGGCAGCGAGCACAGCGAAGTACCAGAAAAAGATTTGCAGCAGTAAAGGAATATTGCGAAACGTTTCAATAAATACCGAAGCGAGTCGGGCCATCAACCAGTTTGAGGAAAGTCTGGCCACGCCAACCATAAAGCCAAGAAGGGTGGCAAAGAAGATGCCCAGCCCACTAACCAGTAGTGTGTTCAGAATGCCAACAACAAATGTACGACCATAGCTGTGCGACTCATCGTATTCCACCAAGGATTGAATAATGCCAAAGCCCGCCTCCTGAGAGAGAAAATCAAACCCTGTGCTGATGCCCCGGTGTTCAAGGTTGTTCATGGTATTATTGATTAGCCAGGCACCGAGCATTACCAACAACAATACAACAATTCCCTGCACCAATAATGGTCGCAATGACCCGTCGCGCCAGAGGTTAAGGGCAGTTTGAATAATGAGCGACGATTGTCTTTTTTCTGAGGGTACGTGCTTTAAATCAGTCACGACATAATTTCCCTTATTATTAATAATTTTTATTGGGCAGGGAGTAGTCGCCCAACAATAGCCCGTCTTTGCGAAAAGATCACATGATCTATGACGATAAATTCTTGCCTTATCCAGTTTGTCACTTGCTGTGGTTTTACGCCTTGTGACTCGGCAAACTCTTTTTTATTTTTGAAATGAATTTTTATGTAAGTCTCCATGTCATAAATTTTGGAGTTCATATCAAATGGAGTATTTTTAAATTTTTTTCGTGGGTCGCCCATTGTATTAATCTCCGTCATATTGAGTGTACATAGTCATATCTATGGATTTTTGCTGTATTCAGCGTTTCGAGCCTGAAACAAAAGAGCCGATCAAACCCCGTTATCGCCTCCAACTCCATTGAAGTGGATTGCAACTCATTTTCAGGGAGGTGTGTTCCCACGAAAATCGTGGGAACGCAATAATTAACGAAAGGGTGGTGCGTAGAGGATGCCGCCTTCGTTCCAGAGGGCGTTCAAACCACGGTTGATTTTTAGCGGCGATGCTGTGCCAACATTGCGCTCGAACACTTCTTCGTAGTTACCAACCTGTTCAATGATACGCAGTGACCAACTGTCGTCCAATGCCAGCCCTTTGCCTTTTGGCCCATCAATACCTAACAGACGGCGTACGTTTGGATCGCTGGAATCTTTTTTCCGTTTGATGTTATCTGAAGTCAATCCCAGCTCTTCGCCATTAATCATGGCGGCCAGGCTCCACTTAACGATATTGAACCACTGATCGTCGCCTTGGCGCACCACTGGGCCTAATGGCTCTTTGGAAATCACCTCTGGCAATACAATGGCCGAGCTCGGCTTGGTGAGGCGCACACGCAAGGCATAGAGCTGGGATTGGTCTGAGGTCAGCACGTCGCAACGACCAGCATCAAAGCCTTTAGCGGTGCCGTCTGAAGTATCAAACACCACTGGCTGGTATTTCATACCGTTGGCACGGAAATAGTCCGCCAGATTCAGCTCGCTGGTGGTACCGGACTGAATACAGATGGAGGCGCCATCCAACTCCTTAGCGCTGCTTACGCCCAGCTCTTTTTTCACCATGAAGCCCTGGCCGTCATAGTAAGAAACACCGGTAAAGTTCAGCCCCAAGGAGGCATCACGGGTTAGGGTCCAGGTGGTGTTACGGGAGAGTATATCAATTTCGCCAGATTGCAGTGCCGTGAAACGCTCTTTGGCTGTGAGTGGAATGAATTTGACTTTGCTGGCGTCTTTCAGTGCGGCTGCGGCCACGGCACGGCACATATCAACGTCCAGCCCACTCCATTTGCCTTTATCATCGGGGTTACTAAAGCCCGGCAGCCCGGTGCTAACACCGCATGAAAGATAGCCTTTCTCCTGCACCGATGTCAGCGTGGCGGACGCACTGGCCACCTGAGCAAAGCTGGCAGCGGTGACAGCACCAATAACAGCAGCGGTTTTGAGACTTTTCAGCATGAGAGTATCCTTTAATATATTTATTATTAGTGCGTTCATCGTTACAGCTTGGCTCAAACACACTTCCCACCCATGGCTTTTCAACCATATCTGCAAGAAAACTGGTAAGCAACCATCAGGCCAGCTTTGCCCTCAGCAACAGCCTGTGGGTAACATCTGGTGGGTGCGTATTTAGTCACCTCACCGCTTTGGTTCATGCTGAGTAAACTCAAAGTGTGTTGCTCTAGCCGATTGAACGAAAGTTTTTTTTAGAGTGGTGCCTTACTCTCCCTTGCTGTTGCGTTTGTCAACAGCAGTGTATTGATATGGGTCAATGAATTGCCACCACCAAAACGATAAACTGTACTCGTTCATTGAGTGATTGCCGAAGTCAAAATATCGAACGGGGGAGTCGATTGCGATTGTTTCGGGGTAGGAAAAAAAGAACATAAACACTGGCTCATTGGTTAAAAATAAATACCAACCTAATAAAAGCTGTGCATAGCGGCACCTGTTACCTTGGCGGATGCAAGGTTTATATTTCTGGCTATCCGGGAAGATGTTGAAAACATCAGGGAAGTTAAAGTAGTAAATGGACGGAAGCTGTAACACACAAGCAGGATGCCCATAAAAAAAATGCAACAAGCGTCTTTAGAGCGATTACATTCTTTAAACCGACTGCAGTTGTGAGCTTCAAACCCCGCCTAGTGCGGGGTTTTTCTTTTGGTTTCACCGCATGTTGCCAACCAGTTTTATATCACTAAAGGGTGGACTCCCACGAAGAAGCGTGAGAGTGAGGCGCAGCTAAATCACCGTAAACCCTCGCCTTTATGCCTTTTGGGTGCAATCGGGCGGCGATATAAGGCGAAAAACAGTCAATCTACCAGATCAAAACGATCAGCGTTCATCACTTTTGTCCAGGCGCTTACGAAGTCCCGGGCAAATTTCTCCCGATTATCCTCCTGAGCGTAAACCTCGGCATAGGCTCGCAGGATTGAGTTGGAACCGAATATCAGGTCAACCCGGGTTGCTGTCCACTTTAGGGCGTTGCTCTTGCGGTCACGAAGCTCATAAAGGTCGTCACCAATAGGTTCGAAGCGGTTGTTCATATCCAGCAAATTGACGAAGAAGTCAGTGGTTAGCACGCCCTCCCGGTCGGTAAACACGCCATGTTTACTCCCCCCGTGATTGGTGCCAAGAACCCGCATGCCGCCCACCAATACCGTCATTTGCGGGGCAGTCAACCCCATCAACTGGGCACGCTCAAGTAGCATCTGTTCACCTGTGACCACATAATTGCCTTTGATCCAATTGCGAAAACCGTCGTGTATTGGTTCGAGCACTGCAAAGGATTTTTTGTCGGTTTGTTCAGCGCTGGCATCACCACGACCTGGGGTGAATGGAACGTTGATATCAAACCCCGCCGCTTTGATCGCCTGCTCAAGCCCCACCTTGCCTGCCAGTACGATCACATCCGCGACACTGGCGCCGGTCTTAGCCGCAATCGGCTCCAAGACCGCCAGAACTTTATTCAGGCGCTCCGGCTCATTGCCCACCCACTCTCTTTGGAAGTCAAGACGAATGCGGGCTCCATTGGCACCACCGCGCTTATCAGAACCGCGAAAGGTGCGGGCGCTGTCCCAAGCGGTGGCGATCATTTCACTGACACTGAGGCCGCCAGCAGCAATCAGGGCCTTAACTGCGCCAACGTCATAATCGGTATTGCCAACAGGAACAGGGTCTTGCCAAATCAGCTCCTGTGTAGGTGCTTCGGGGCCGATGTAGCGAGTATTAGGCCCCAGGTCCCGATGGGTGAGTTTGAACCAAGCCCGGGCAAAAGCCTGTGAAAACGCCTCTTGATCGTTGCGAAAATGCTCGGAGATCTGGCGATAGGCCGGGTCCATTTTCAGCGCCATGTCCGCATCGGTCATCACTGGGTTGTAGCGAATGGAGGGATCTTCCACATCGTGGGGTTTATCGGCTTCGGCAATGTTTATCGGCTCATACTGCCAAGCGCCGGCGGGGCTTTTTTTGAGCTCCCAGTCGTATTTGAACAGCAATTTGAAATAGCCGTTGTCCCACCGCGTCGGGTCGGTGGTCCATGCGCCTTCAAGGCCGGAGGTTACAGCGTTGCGGCCAACGCCCCGACCGGTTTTGTTAAGCCAGCCAAACCCCTGATCTTCCAGCTCAGCCCCTTCCGGTGCTTCACCAAGCACCTCGGCGCTGCCATTACCGTGACACTTGCCTACGGTATGACCTCCGGCGGTGAGGGCTACGGTTTCTTCGTCGTTCATGGCCATGCGCCAGAAAGTGACACGCATATCGTGGGCTGTTTTGAGTGGGTCCGGGTTGCCGTCTACGCCCTCGGGGTTTACGTAAATCAGACCCATCATCACGGCGGCCAGCGGGTTTTCCAGACTTCGGGTACCGGAGTAACGGCTGCCTTCGCTGCCACTTGGAGCCAGCCACTGTTTTTCAGAGCCCCAGTAGATGTCTTGTTCCGGGTGCCAGATATCTTCCCGGCCAAAGGCGAAGCCAAAGGTTTTCAGTCCCATGGATTCGTAAGCAACCGTACCGGCGTAGACCAGCAGGTCGGCCCAGCTCAACTTGTTGCCGTATTTTTGCTTGATTGGCCACAGCAGGCGCCGGGCTTTGTCGAGGTTGGCGTTGTCGGGCCAGGAGTTTAAAGGAGCAAAGCGCTGGTTGCCGCTGGCGGCACCACCACGGCCATCGGCAATGCGATAGGTGCCAGCAGCGTGCCAGGACATTCTTATCATAAGCCCGCCGTAGTGCCCCCAGTCCGCTGGCCACCAGTCCTGGCTAGTGGTCATTAGGTCAATCATGTCCTGTTTCAGAGATTTGAAGTCCAGCGTTTTTACCGCTTTGCGGTAGCTGAAGTTGGGTGCCATCGGGTTCGTTTTGTGGTCATGCTGGTGCAGTATGTCCAGATTCAGCGTGTTGGGCCACCACTGCGTATTGGACTGCCCGCTCTTGGTAATGGCACCTTGCATAAATGGACACTTGCCACCAGCGCCTGAGAGCGCAGGCTTCTCGTTTGCAGCAAAATTGCTTTCAGTCTTCACAAACACCTCAATATTGACTTTCATCAATAACAACGTTTTGGATTAGAAAGGTTTGATTTTTTTTATCGTAATATTAGACACTCGACGTTTATTTGGCGCATAAATCCCATGTTTACTTTGTGAGAATGGCCTGTAAACGGTTAAGCAATAGGTGCTGATGCGTGAGGAGGCCATTAACGCACCAAAATACACTAAAGCAGTGCATGTCATTTTGGTTACTGGGATGAGGTAGAAAAATCGGTCTTGGCTGGCAAGTTTTCTTTTTTCTGCATCGTTCCATCATGCTACAGTTGGCGCTTCATTGATTTAGGCGATGGCATTCCTAAGCGACGGCCTGCGGAGACAACATGACACACACCTACCGCCCCATACTGACCATTGTGCTGCTTACCAGTCTGTTGACCGCTTGTGGCTTTCATCTGCGGGGTCAGGTGGTCGGTGGAAATAATAATAGTGGTGTGAAGGCACTGGCCGTTTTCGGTGGCTCGGCGGCTTATCTGCGTGATCTGTCCAGAGCCATTAAGCAAAACGGTATTAATGTGACTGAGCAGGCGCCCTGGCAATTACGGGTGCTCCATTTAGAGGAAGAGACTGACCGGCAAACCACAGCCCGAGCGTCTGAGCAGAGGGTGGCCTTAAAAGTGGTTTATCAACTGCAAACGTCAGAAGGGCTGGCTCTGTTTGCGCCGGTTACGTTGACAAAAGAGCGCTTCCTGAATAAGCACGAAGAGACCACAAACGCGAGAGAAGCTGAGCAAAAAATTGATCTGGCAGAACTGCGGCAAGAGCTGATTACAGAAACTCTGCGCCGGCTGAGTCGTCTTAGCGATGCTGACCTGATCAAAGAGGCCAAAGAAGCACGGCAGCGGCAAAAAGCACAGAGGCGGGCACAAGAACAACAAAACAGGAACGCAGCACCTTGAAGCTTCGACTTGACCAACTGCAGGCACAACTGCAAAAACAGCTGCTGCCGGTCTACATCATCAGTGGTGATGAGCCATTACAGGTTGGCCAGTGCTGCGATAAGGTGCGTCAACAGGCTCGGGCGGCGGGGTTTACTGATCGCCATGTTTTCCATATTGATAAAGGGTTTGACTGGGGTGATTTTTTGGCAGCGGCCAACAGCCTCTCTTTGTTTGCACAAAAGCAGATTCTTGAAGTACGCCTTCCCAACGGCAAACCCGGTGACATGGGCAGTAAAGCCCTGATTGAGTACATCAACCGCCTATCCCCGGATAATCTGCTGCTGGTAATCACCGGCCGGCTGGATAACACGTTACAAAAATCAAAATGGTTCAAGTCATTGGAGTCCGCCGGAGTATTTGTGCCCATCTGGCCCATTGACGCCGAGCAATTGCCCAAGTGGCTTGAACAGCAGCTGCGAGGGGATGGTTACCGGGCAACACCGGAGGCGCTTGCCCTGATTGCCGAGCGCATCGAAGGCAACTTGCTCGCAGGCGCTCAGGAGCTGGAAAAACTCAAGCTGCTCAGTAAAGACAAAACCATTGATGAGACCCGCGTTAACGAGGCCGTCGCCGACAGCGCCCGCTACGATGTATTTCAGTTACCGGATGCAGCTCTTGGCGGCAATCTGAAACAGTGCGTTCGCATCCTCAGTGTGCTTAAAGGAGAAGGTACGGAGCCACCCATTGTGCTTTGGGCGCTGGCGCGGGAGATCCGACTGCTGAGCCATTTGAGCCGCCAGCTTTCCCGGGGGTTAACCATGGATCTTGCCATTGAGCAGTCGGCCAAGGTGATTGGTTTTGCCCCTTATATGTTAAAACGCAGAAAACCGATCCTGACCAACGCCATTAACCGCCTGAGTGAACGCAGCCTGCGGGAGATGTTGCAGTACAGTGGTAAAATAGATCGCCTGATCAAAGGGCTGGACAAGGGCAATATTTGGGATGAGCTTCTTACCCTCACGCTATACCTTGCGGGGCATCCCCCTATTGCCCGTATTTCTTGAGCATTCTGACAAGAGGGGCTGCCGGTGTTGAGGCAGGCATTCCCACGCAGAGCGTGGGATGAGATCACTCTTTATTAAAACTCATACTTCACACTCAGGCCGTAGTTACGCTTGGCCTGAGTATCATCGAGGGAAAGGCTGGTTAAGCCACGCACATCATTCCATTTGTAGTATTTTTTGTTCGTCAGGTTCATGATGCCGGCGCGAATTGTCATCTCCTGCACGGGTTTGTAGTATGCGGTCAAATCCACGATGGTCGCACTGGGTAACTCGACCTGATTATTAATGCCATTGTTATTTACATCGGAGTTGATGTCGCTGTCTGATTTTTTGGCTGTGTAGTTCACTTTCAGGCTAGAGCCCCATATTTCACTGGGTGCATCATAATTAATGGCGAAAACCGCATTCCATGGATTAACAGAATTTAATGGCTTGGCATTGTCGTCTTTTCCTTCGGTATAGGCAGCGACTAATCGAGTTTTCAGCCCTTTGGGAAGTTGGGCAATGGCATGCCAGTCGAGGGTGTTTGATAGCTCGAAACCTTTAATGGTCGCTTTACCGATATTGGCAAAACTGTAATCAACAACGACGCCCTTTTTGCCGGTCACAACGCGCTCAATAAAATCTTTGTAATCGCTATGAAATACAGCGAACTCGGAAGATGAGTGGCGGTCATTATGTCGATAGCCAAGCTCATAAGAGAGGCTTTTTTCTGCTCCTAAATTGGGGTTGGGAATGTTGTTGTAGCCATAAAATGGCGTAATGTTATCGAAGGTGTAATACAGTTCGTCGAACGAGGGCGCACGAAACCCTTGGCTGATCTGGCCAAAAAACGTTCCGGCTGGGGAGATTTTGTAGCTGGCACCTAAGCGGGAAGTAAAGGCTGAGTCACTGTACTTCTCGAATGATTCCCCTGTTAGCGCACCAGGGTCGGTTTTGGAGTAGTCGTAGCGAACTCCGGGTGTAACGGTTAGGTGTCCATTCATCAGGCTGATTTCATCCTGTAAATAGAGACCGTAAACCCGCTCTTTGGCTTTTGGAGTGTAAGTAATCACGTTGACAGCCGCTTTATTTGCAGCTGAATTGTATTCGGTATTGATATTGCTGATATCGCTGCTTTTTATGGATAGCCCGTAAACTACAGAGTGGTTGTTAATGGTTTTATCGAGCTGGGTTTCAAACTCGATTTTATCTTCGTTGTAGTAATAATCTTTCTTTTGTTGATTATCCAGCGTTGGCATGGAGTGTGGGCTGTGGGCGCTTGCGGGCTGAAAACGTCGGGTAACTCCGTTTTCTTCCTTAGCCAGCCAAGAAAGGCGAGACGTTATGGTATCTGCAAAAAGAGAATCAGCGAACCAAAGGTGTTTAACCGCTACGGTTTCCTGTTTATTGGTGTCATTACCTTTTACGTTCTGATAGCTCTTATGAAATACGTCAGAATCAGTCTGGTTATGGATGATCTCTCCGGTAAACTCTAACCGGTGCTGGTCATTCAGTTGGGATTGAACTTTGATGAGTAGATCGTTCTTGCTGTAATCCTGCCCTGAAACCGAATAATTGTTGGTTGGTGTACCGGCAAAATTTTCCAGTTGTTTGCCATCACGGCGGGTGTAAGCAACCATTGCGTCGACGCCACCAAAACGCTTGGCGACCACGGCGTGCTCACTGAGTGATTTAGTCCGGGAGGCGTAAGACAGTTTTACCTGTCCGCCGACGTTTTTATCGTTCTGAAGAAAATCAGTAGGGCCTTTGGTTTCAAAGGCAACGATGCCGCCAATAGCATCGCTGCCCTGAAGGCTAGATGCCGCACCTTTGACCACTTCAACCCTTTTGATCATATCCACATCAACGGAAACCGCAGAGGAATTAATAAACTCATAACGTCCACCATCAAACACACCGGGCTGTGAGACACCGTCGACAATAATTTTCACTCGCTTGCCATCCATGCCCCGAATATTGATGCTTTTAACACCCTGACGATTAGAGTCGTTTATTGTGATACCGGGTATGTATTCAAAAACGTCGCTCATATCCTCGGCTAAATCCGCTTCCAACTCTTGATCAGTGACCACTGTGACAGACGCCGCTACCGATTCCAGTGTTTGATTAGAGCGGGTCGCTTTCACTGTAACGGGGCCTAATAAGGTTGGACTGTCATACTGACCGCTTTCAGCAACAGCCCCAGAGACAGCAGCGCAGAGAGAGGCAGCCATTACTGCCAGAGCCAGTGTATTTTTGTGAAACAGCATTGTTGTTATTTTCCAGTATGAGTGCATGACGACGGCCTGTGGAGTTAGGCAAATTCTTTAACTGCCTGGTGTCGGTTACCCAGCAGGCAAGCGCGGCAATCGTACTGCGGTGTTTTTCTAAATGCAAATCGTTATCATTTAGAATGGAGGGCTCTTGCCCAAAAACGGTGCGATGTGATCGGATATGCTGTGCCGGTTACAGACAGAAACTCAATCACTAACGTTGGTCGTAAAACGACGTTGGTCATATGAGTGGCTGTGGATCAAGTGTCGTCTGCTTGGCATCTTTGCACAGTAAATCTGCCGCAGATCAATAAAACGGCAGTTAATTTCGACTTCTAATAACTAATGCGAATTATTATCATTTAGTTCATTGAACGGCTTTTACACTTCGAGTAACCTACGCCACTGTTATTAAACCCAGAATATCTATTCCTGATCATGCCTAAAAAAGCCCTAATCACATTGCTGATTTCCATTGCGACCCATGTGGCCGTAGTGGTTGCGCTGTGGCATCAGGAGTTGAAGCCCCCAACGATTCACATGGGCTCGGTGCAGGCGCCGGTTTCGTTGCGTTTTAGCACGGTGAGCCAGCCCAAACCTCAGGCTCAAAAGCCGGAGTCCGCGCCGCCGTCAGAACCGAAGCCTGAACCAAAGGTGGTTAAAAAGCCGGTGAAAAAAGCCAAGCCGGTGCTGCCTAAAAAAGAACCTAAGTCACAGCCGGTCAAGAGCAAACCGAAAACACTCGCTGAAAAGCCAAAGCCAGTGGAGAAAAAGTCAGCAGTTGACGAGCCCGCAGCAGAAAAAACGGTAAAACACAAAAGTGAAGCGCCAGGGCTAAGCAATGAACCGGTGTTGGTGAGCGAGCCTAAAATCCGTCACTGGGTTGAGCCCCGTTACCCGAAACTGGCGAAGCGTAGAAACCAGCAGGGTTTGGTCGTACTGGATGTCATTGTTGATGAGCAAGGTTATCCGTTAAACGTCACTGTGCTGAAGTCATCTGGCTATCCAGTGTTGGACAAAGCCGCCATGGACGCTGTTAAACGATGGTCGTTCAAACCTGAACAGCGCAACCAAGGGTTTGTTAAATCGCGGGTACACATTCCCGTTGTATTTGAACTCAGTTAATTGACATCTTAGAGAGCAGGCTAAGCCATGTTGACAGAAAATATCGCATCGTTAGGAATTATGGCCTGGCCATTACTGACTGCCTCATGCCTTGGGTTGGCAATGATCCTTGAGCGTCTAGTGACGTATACTGTATTGCCATCGTTGAATCAAAAAAGATTGGGTGAGCTCTTCAACGACGTTCGCAACAGCTGCGAAAACCCCGAGCGCAGGCAAACCCTGTGCAATAGCTTGTATCAGAAGCAAGGTATTTGTCAGGGCATTGCGGTTCTGTTGAGTCATAGTAATAGCAGTAAAGTATTGCGTGAAGAAATTGCCGGCTTGTGGCTGCTGAAACAAAAACGCAGTCTGAATGCCTGGCTCAAGCCACTGATGCTAATCGGTGTTCTGTCACCGATGCTCGGTTTACTGGGTACCGTGCTGGGAATGATCGACATGTTCCGTGATATCGCCGCCACTGCAGGCCCGGTCACACCGGATGTGCTTGCCGCTGGATTGTGGCAGGCCATGTTTACCACCGCCTTTGGCTTGATAATTGCCATTCCGACACTGGCTGGCGCCCATGGTTTTGGCGTGTGGGCGAATCACTATCTGGCTAAGCTGGAGTACGCCCTCAACCACACGAACCTGTTGCTGGAAGGTTTGATTATGAACGACGATGGATTAGCAACATCGGAAGCGGAAACTATTTCAGAGCGCTGCAGCAAACAAAAAACTGAAAACCACGCTTCCATGGTGACCAGCTCTGGAGAAGTGACGGCATGATTCGGGTAAACGACATTGATGAAACCAGCTCATCTCTCTCCATGACTGATCTGACGCCACTGTTGGATGTGGTTTTTATTGTCATGGTGTTTCTGCTGTTTACCGCCAACGTGCAAACCCTCAGTTTGCCAGTGGAACTGCCCCGTGCAACGCAACAGGAAGCGGCGCTGACCACAGCTGCAAAAACATTGACCGTCAGCCTGTTGGAGTCCGGTAAACCCTGGGCGATTGGTGAACAGAAATTTATCAACTGGGAAACATTTTCCAACTCACTGTTAGAAAAAGTTAAGGGTGCGCCCAATACCACCGTATTAATTGCCGGGGATAAAAACGCGCCTTTGGGGAATCTGGTTAAACTGATGATGTTTTTAAGTCAGCACAAAATTGAGGCGGCACAGGTGCTGATGGAGCAGGAAACAGGAGAGCGCTGAAAATGAATAGATTAATTAAATCTGTGTTATTGGCCACGGCGCTGTTTATTCCCGCATTGAGTAGCGCCAATATTTCGCCTGCTCATGCAAAACACGACATAAAGCGAATAGTTTCTGCTGGTAACGGCGTAACAGAAATGATTTATGCAATGGGTGCTGGTAATCATGTTGTCGCAGTTGATCAGACCAGCTCCTGGCCTGCTGAAGTGAATGAACTGCCCAAACTGGGGTATCACAAGCTGTTGTCCTCTGAGGGTATTTTAGCCCTAAACCCGACCATTTTGATCGGTACAGACGACATGGGGCCGAAGTCTACGCTTGAGCAACTAAAAAGTGCCGGAGTTGAAGTCGCTGCCATTCCCCTAAAGCACAGTGTTGACAGCATCAAGCAGCAGATTATGGCCTTGGCTGAGATTCTGAATAAAAAATCACAAGGTGAAAAACTCTGGGCTGAGATCAAAGCCTCTCTGGATAGCGCAGCCGCCTTGGCGGCGAAGCACGAAGCGCAACACGGTAAAAAAGTACCGGTACTGTTTGTGCTGGCAATGGGTGGGCGTGCGCCCAGTATTGCCGGTAGCGACACGGCGGCTAATACCATGATTGAACTGGCTGGTGGTTATAACCCGGCAGCACAACGGTTTAAGGGATACAAAGCGTTATCGAGTGAGGTGCTTTTGCAGTTGGCGCCGGAAGTGATTGTGTTCCCCGGTTCCACCAGTAACCCTGATTTAACGCCGCAGTCTCTGGTCGAGAAGATTCCTGTGCTGAAGGAAACCCCGGCGGGTCGTAATGGTCGTATCGTCGCCATTGATGGCACCTTACTGCTCGGTGGTCTGGGCCCAAGAACCGGTGAGGTGGCGTTGTCCCTTGCAAAAATTTTTTACAATGATTGAAAAGGGCCAAATGTCCACCTATGAGTCGTAATCATCAGGGAGTACTGCTGTTAACCATTTTGGCAACTTTGCTGCCTGTGATCATGCTGGTGTCCATCGGCATTGGTGCGGTGTCAATTCCTGCGGGAGATATACTGCTGGTGTTGTTTGACCGGTTGGGCATTACTGACAGCGCGGTCAGCTCTCAGTCGGCACTGATTATTGAGTCTATCCGTTTACCCAGAACTTTGCTTGGTGTCATTGTTGGTGCTGCTCTGGCGGTGGCCGGTGCTTCCATGCAGGGCTTGTTCCGCAACCCGTTGGCAGACCCAAGTATTATCGGTGTAGCCAGTGGCGCTGCACTGGGCGCTGGTATTGCCATTGTGCTGGGTGGCTTGCTGTTTGCTGCGGCGCCTGCGTTGTTGCAAAGCTACGGCATTTCCATTCTGGCTTTTGGTGGCGGTGTACTCACAACTTGGCTGGTGTACAAAATGGGAACCAGCGACAACGGTACATCGGTCGCAACTATGCTATTGGCGGGGGTGGCGATTAACGCTCTGGCTGGCGCCGGTATGGGCATGTTGAACTACATTGCTGACGACACCATGCTGCGTAATCTGACGTTTTGGCAGATGGGCAGTCTCGGTGGTGCCACTTGGAATCTGGTGTTGATCTGCGCCACTTTATTGATACCGGTTATTCTAATGCTTGGCCGCTACGGTCAGGTGTTGAATGCTTTGTTGCTGGGGGAGTCTGAAGCAAGGCATCTGGGTATCGACGTACAAAAGATCAAGCTGAAACTGATTTTCCTCACCGCTTTGGCAGTGGGTGTATCGGTATCAGTGAGTGGCATCATCGGCTTTGTTGGTCTGGTGGTACCACACCTGATTCGTCTGGCGGTTGGGCCGGATCACCGTATTTTATTACCGGCTTCAGCCATGCTTGGCGGTATCTTGCTGCTTGGGGCAGATATGATTTCCCGAACCATTGTTGCTCCTGCAGAACTGCCTATTGGTATTGTGACGGCACTAATGGGTGCTCCGTTCTTTTTGTCACTGTTGTGGCAGCAGCGCAAAAGGATCGCCTAATGAGCATGGCAAGAACCGTTGCAAATACTTTGGAAGTAAGGGGCGTATCCGTTCAGATAGGTGAACGACACCTGCTGCGTGACATCAACTTTACCCTGCGCCCCGGTGAAGTCGTGTCCGTACTGGGGCCAAACGGTGCGGGTAAAAGTACTCTGATGAAAGTAATCAGCGGCGAACGTCAGCCCTCGCAAGGTGAGGTTCTGCTGAATGGTCGTCACAACTGGCCGTTGAACCATCAGGCATTGATGCTTGGTATTCTTCCGCAGTCGTCTTCTTTGAGCTTTCCGTTTACAGCAGAAGAGGTGGTCTTGCTGGGGCGGATTCCTTGTTCTAGCGATCGGGAAGAAAATCTGGCCATTACCCGCGACGCTTTAAAAAAAGTCGATGGTCTGCACCTTAAAGATCGCCACTATACGACGCTTTCAGGCGGTGAGCGCCAAAGGGTGCATATGGCTCGGGTATTAGCGCAAATCTGGAATGAAAGTGAGTTCGGTCAGCGCTACCTGTTGCTGGATGAACCGACCTCCGCTCTGGACCCGGCTCACCAGCAGCTAACCCTGAAAACGGCTCGGGAAGAGGCAGATCAAGGCATGGGATTGATGGTCATCATGCACGATCTGAATCTGGCTGCCCGATATTCTGATCGTATTATCATTCTTAAAAATGGCGAGATGGCCGCAGAAGGCAAACCGCACGATGTGTTGATACCGAAAACCATTCAACAAGTGTTTAATATTGAGGTGACGGTGGCGAAGCACCCTTTATATGAATGCCCTTTGGTGATTAATCATTGAGTAAGCTGGAATACCAAGGCTGCTTTTAGCTGACAGCATCAGCATTTATTTTAATCCGAATCCATTACGCGCAAAAGAGCTGCCCAAATGAGTATTTCATTAGAGCAATCTTTCGGAGCAAAATAACCCTATGCAATACTCGGAGCAGAGTGCGAAAGGTCTCGGGTAGGGGTTTGACTACCTGTAGTTTAGCAAAAGGGGCATTCAAGGTCGACCGGCTCAGCATCATACGATCGATAATGGCTAAACGGATAATAATTGTGATTGTGTTGCGTAACATGATCAGCGGTAAAGTGTTCAAACTTTTGGCATATTCTATTACTGTCCTTCTCCCAATCTTTCTGGGTATAGTTCAAATCATTTCTTATTTTGTCGAGCACCGGGGATGTTTCTTTTATCAATTGCTTCGCATATGCTTGCTCTCTCTCGGTCGAATTATTGTCAAATTGAATCGCACCTAAAATTCTCATGATAAGACATAGAAATTTATCTGTCTGAAATCGGGCTTCGATTGGCCAAGCCAATTTGCCCGTTGTGTTATTTGGCCCTGGTTGCACCTTCCGGGAAGATATATCTTTGCTATTCTGACTCTGACATTGTTGAGTGTTCGCGGGTTTTGAAAGGGACCTTTTAACCACATCAGCATAACTAAAAGGGCTATTGCTTGGTGAACCTTTAGCATCGTATCTATTGTTATCAACACTGAAAAGCGAAACTGACCTGTTCGGATTTATATTGCTCATTCTATAAACTCTTAATTAGAAAAACTTCATTCCATGGATGAATAGCCATGCAGTTTTACTAATTGATGCTTGGCTGATTAATTAATTTAGTAGTATTTAAGCCGATGTCAAAATTATTAATAAAGAACCCAAAATCCAACTTAATATGTACCATGATTTCTAATAGAACGTGAGTTCGACGTAAAAAAGACAAGGAGCCTCCAGACAACTTAGCTATCTTTCGGGTACCAAACCATAGACAGCTAACCGGAGGCTCTATGTCTATGACCAGTGTATTCTGTGATGTCGATGATTTCTGTCTAATTTTTGAACCACAATGGCATAAGCAGCTTATCTGCAATGACAAAAAATCACCGGTTATATCAAAACTGACGCTCAGTGAGATAATGATCATCATTATCTGCTTCCATCAGAGCGCCTTCCGGGGTTTCAAACACTATTACCTGAGCCACATTGTCCGGCATAAATCAGACAGTTTTCCCAATCTGGTTTCTTATAACCGTTTTGTTGAGCTGATGAAGACGACATTGATTCCATTGACTGTTTATCTCAAAACACAGTGCATGGGGAAGCCTACAGGTTTGTCGTTCATTGATTCTACGCCTATGGTCGTTTGTGATAATCATCGAATCAATAACCACAAGGTGTTCAGAGAAGAAGCTAAACGTGGAAAGACATCTACTGGCTGGAAGTATGGATTCAAACTTCACTTGATTATCAACCATTGTGGGGAAATCCTGTCCTTCTGTCTCTCAACCGCCAATACCGATGATCGCAAGCCTGTACCTGACCTTGTAGAGGATTTAACGGGTTGGCTTTAAGGAGATAAAGGGTATATCTCAGAGAAGTTAGCTGGCTGGTTGAAAGAGAAAGGCCTGAATTTAGTGACGAAAGTTCGAAAAAACATGAAGCCGAGAGAGCTGAAGGCCTTTGATGAAGGGATGTTGAGAAAGTGAGCTGTGATCAAGAGTGTTAATGTTTCCGCACTGACAGAGGGTGTCCCTATGGCTTTCTGAACGTCGAACTCACGTTAGGGTTACGAGTCTGCGTGTTGCAGGATCAATTCGGTTTTACCCTGCATCATCAGGTCATGCAAAAGCAAACAGATGACCAGGTTGCAGTGCCTATGGCAGAAGGTGCAAAAAAACGGTTTTCGGCATTAAATCAGGTGAGCTACGACAAAGGCTTCTGGAGTCCGGGTAATCTTGAAAAGCTGGACGTTCTTCTGGAGCGCGCGGTTCTTCCCAAGAAAGGCAAGCTGTCAGGCAGTGATAAAAAGCGAGAGTCTCACCCGGAATTTATCCGGGCAAAAAGAAAACACTCCGCTGTTGAGTCCGACATCAACGCACTGGAAGCAAATGGTCTCGACAAATGTCCAGATAAAGGCATTGAAGGTTTTAAACGCTATGTTGCATTGGCGGTTGTCGCCGGTAACCTGAAGCGGTTGGGTAAAATCATTCTGACAAGAGATCGTCAGTAGCCTTGCAGTCTTGGCGCGTATCAATTTGCTGTTTATCATGCCTTGCATGAGGGTTTGGTGTACTTAAAAACCGTCAATTTTGACTGTGTTTTGAGCAATCCGGCATGGAAAGAGCCTTTTATCTGTTCTTGTGCAGGAATCGGGTCTCTATCAGTTCCTACCTGCCAGAATAAACCACCATTTTTTATCGGTTTTCTGACAGGCAGTAGTTATGTATAGATTCATCGCGTAAATTCTCAAATTTTAGTGTCCAGTTTTACTTGACCAGAACACCATGCCCGAGATGATCTGGCCAGACAGATGCGGGGCGCACTATCGAAGCCTGTGAACGCTGGCGTCGTGGTGGCTATCTCATCATCAGCGTAAAATGGTCTTTTATAAAGTTATAGAATAAAAAAAAACAATCTATCGACAAAAACTGACTTGTAATCATTATTTGATCTTAAAAAAAATCCGGGGAGGAAGGAATCATTCTATTAAAATGTTGTCATATCTTATGTTCGAGACTTTAATTTGTAAGGAATAAGTAATAATGGACATAAGACCAAACTTTTCAGAAAATTCTCCCTCTTACATAGAAAGACCATCATCTAACTTTATAGATAATTCTGATGAGGGTACTAGATACACCCAGCCGTTCAGTATGCATGATAACTTATCAGAAACCAAGGCACTAGAAAATCGTTCTGTCATTGAGACAAAAATTATTACAGATGATGAACTGATAAACCTGATTTTAGAACAGAAATTTTCTAACAATGTTCATTATCGAGTTGAAGGCGAGCTTAATATTAGCTTTTCCTCCGGCCTGACGGCCCTGCCCGAGAACCTCTCCGTGAGGGGCGACCTTCGTCTTTCGGATTGCACCGGCCTGACGGCCCTGCCCGAGCACCTCTCCGTGGAGGGCGACCTTCGTCTTTCGGGTTGCACCGGCCTGACGGCCCTGCCCGAGCACCTCTCCGTGGGGCGCTACCTTGATCTTGAGGGTTGCACCGGCCTGACGGCCCTGCCCGAGAACCTCTCCGTGAGGGGCGACCTTGATCTTAAGGATTGCACCGGCCTGACGGCTCTGCCCGAGCACCTCTCCGTGGGGCGCTACCTTGATCTTAGGGGTTGCACCGGCCTGACGGCCCTGCCCGAGAACCTCTCCGTGAGGGGCGACCTTGATCTTAGGGGTTGCACCGGCCTGACGGCCCTGCCCGAGAACCTCTCCGTGACGGGCGACCTTGATCTTAGGGATTGCACCGGCCTGACGGCCCTGCCCGAGAACCTCTCCGTGACGGGCGACCTTAATCTTTTGGATTGCACCGGCCTGACGGCCCTGCCCGAGAACCTCTCCGTGGGGGGCGGCCTTCGTCTTTCGGGTTGCACCGGCCTGACGGCCCTGCCCGAGAACCTCTCCGTGGGGGGCGACCTTAATCTTTCGGATTGCACCGGCCTGACGGCCCTGCCCAACTGGATTACAACGCTGGGAGAGACCACTGAAGGTAATATCCGCAACGTTTATCTTCAAAATACCGGGCTGTCTGATACCTTGATCGACCGTCTACGAGAAGTAGAATCTCGTGAAGAATCTCGTGACATGCAGTTTTATTTTTCCCGAAGTGCAGGACAGCCTGAACAGCAGTTTTCAAACGTGGTAGAAGGTCTTACCTTCTGGCGTCAACTGGCTTCAGCCGACTCGGAAATACCAGAACTTAGCCTTATGCATGATCAGGCTACTGACCTTGTTCGTTACCTGGGGCGACTGACCAGTACTGCGGACTACCAGAATCAGGCAACCCGTCCTGTACTGGCCCAGCGGGTGATGGCAATCACGGCGTTACTGACAGGGAGCGACAGGATCAGGGATGAAGCTATGGATCACATACATCACGCACTCACTTCCTGTGATGACCGGATAATCCTGGCACTGGATGATCTGGATACCATGCAATTACTCGATTCGGCCGAAAGAAAGGCCTTTGCGGGTAATGCTGACGAATTAAGGGAATTAGGCTTGCAAATGATGCGTCTGGATGAGGTGAAACGGATTGCCCGTGACCATATGAAGACCTTGAAATGGGTGGATGAAATTGAAGTAGAGCTGGCTTTTCAGATTGGTGTACGCCAGCAACTCGCCCTGCCCGGCTCAACTCAGCATATGATCTTTAGAAGGTGTGCCAACGTGTCGGATCAGGATATAGCCAACGCTGTTAATCAAGTGAACACCCATTGTTCCGACGATAACTTGCAGGCCTACCTCGCACAGTGGGATCCCTGGCAAAAATATCTGCGCCGACAGGAAGTCCCAACTTTTGACCAACTCCCTCAAAAAACGGTAGACCGTATCGAGGACTGTGCTATCAGTGCAGAAAAAACCCCTAAAATGGTCGTATTGGGCGATGATCATCTGGATTACGATGCTCTTGTTAGGGCTGTCGTGGAATACGGTAAGAATCCGTTGACTAATTCCCCTATGGACTGGTCAAACGTTTTCCGACTCACAGAAGAGGATTCCCCTTCTTCCTTAAAACACGTGAGTTCGACGTAAAAAAGACAAGAAGCCTCCAGACAACTTAGCTATCTTTCGGGTACCAAACCACAGACAGCTAACCGGAGGCTCCATGTCTATGACCAGTGTATTCTGTGATGTCGATGATTTCTGTCTAATTTTTGAACCACAATGGCATAAGCAGCTTATCTGCAATGACAAAAAATCACCGGTTATATCAAAACTGACGCTCAGTGGGATAATGACCATCATTATCTGCTTCCATCAGAGCGCCTTCCGGGATTTCAAGCACTATTACCTGAGCCACATTGTCCGGCATAAATCAGACAATTTTCCCAATCTGGTTTCTTATAACCGTTTTGTTGAGCTGATGAAGACGACATTGATTCCATTGACTGTTTACCTCAAAACAAAGTGCATGGGAAAGCCTACAGGTTTGTCGTTCATTGATTCTACGCCTATCGTCGTTTGTGATAATCATCGAATATAAAATGCAACCAAGAAAGCCTCATATAAATGTTTCCGCACTGACAGAGGGTGCCCCTATGGCTTTCTGAACGTCGAACTCACGTTAATAGAGCCCATTAGCCTCCATAAAAAAATCGTCGTCACCTCATAAATCTTCAGAAGCAAGTTTTAAACGCTAGTTTTAACCGTGATTGCGTAAAGGCTGACTGTATTGTGGCTGAAATAGACCGATTCTTTCCAAGCTCCAAGCGTTGTTCTGGCTGTGGGTTTGTTAATGAAAGTCTGCCATTGTCTATTCGGAAGTGGGATTGCCCTGAGTGCTAAACACACCACGACAGAGGCATAAATGCAGTAAAGAGTATAAAAATCGCCGGACTGGTGGGGTTAGCGGTTTAAAAACCGCTATCTAGGGAAAGCGTGTTGAAGCAGGAGGGTTCTGAGAGCGATCTTAGAGCCCTCACCTGCGGTTGGGCGGGGAGTGTCAGTTGCTTCGCAGCGGTAAACGTAGACTCTGAGAGCAGTGCGCTACTGCCTTATAAACCTTAACGCATCTGGTTTGATGTCTTTCGAACTGCGCCAGGGGTTGATATCCAGCCCACCACGGCGAAGATACTGGGCGTAAACTGTTAGCTCTTCAAGTTGGTAATGTTTTTGCAAATCAACAAACACCCGCTCAACGCACTGCTCATGGAACTCTTGATGGTCCCGAAAGGAGCAGACGTATTTTAACAGCGCCCCATGATCAATGGCCTCGCCACGATAACTCACCACCAGCGTTCCCCAGTCTGGCTGGCCGGTCACCGGGCAGTTGGATTTCAACAGGTGCGTGTTGACGGTCTCGGTAATTACCTTGCCAGTCCCGGCACCGAGCAGGGATGGGGCGTACTGGTAGCAATCGACGGTTATTTCCAGTTCGTCAATATTGTTCCCCGGAGTGCGAGCAAAGGAGAGAGCCTCAAACTCGTCAATGGTGAATAGCCGCACTGCAACAGGTGCTCCGGCAACTGCAGATAAATCCTGAATGAGTAAGCGTTCAACCTCTGCGGCGCTATCAAAACGGGATTGATTGAATGAGTTGAGATAGAGCTTGAAAGACTTCGACTCAATCAGGCAGGGCGAATGGCAAGGCAGTTCAAACTGGGCCACGCGTACCATAGGTTTACCGGCAGCATTCAGCCAGGACAGCTCGTAGCCATACCAGAGGTCGCGCCCGTGAAATGGTAGGCCACTCTCCTTTATTCCCAACTCTGCACGCTTTTCTTGGCGCTGAATAGGGAACAGCAATGAAGGATCGTATTCGGATTTGTAAGCGCTGCTTTTACCCAGCGGCGAAGCGTGTAGAACATCACTCATAAATTAACTTCTCAGACCCCGGCCCGTTTTCAGCAGGTGCAAACTGTAAGCACCGAGCATCACAATGGCCAGTAGCATTACGACAAAAGAAAAACCGATATCAATACCACCAGCCTCTCCCAAAAGCCCATAGCGAAAGGTGTTTACCTGATAGAGAATGGGGTTCAGCATCGACATTTTCTGCCAGAATTGCGGAAGTATCTCTATGGAGTAAAAAACCCCGCCAAGGTAAGTCATTGGTGTCAGTACGAAAGTTGGGATGATCGATACGTCATCAAACTTTCTGGCAAAGACACCGTTGATAAACCCTCCGAGGGAAAATAGCGTAGCGGTCATGACCACTGCCATCAGGGTGGCAAAAATATCATAAACGGCCATGTCCACAAAAAATAATCCGAGTCCCATGACGATGGCACCGGTAATCACGCCTCGGGCAACACCACCAAAGACATACCCCGCCAGAATAACCCAGTCGGGCACCGGAGCAATCAAAATCTCCTCAATACTGCGTTGAAACTTGTTGCTGAAGAAACTTGAGGCCACGTTACTGAAGCTATTGGTAATGACAGACATCATCACCAGCCCGGGCAGCATGAAGGTCATGTAACTGAAGCCGCTCATGGTGCCGATGCGTGAGCCAATCACCGCACCAAAAATGGCAAAATACAGCACCATTGAGATAGCCGAGGGCAACAGTGTTTGTGGCCAGATCCGCATAAACCGACGGACTTCCTTGGTAAAGATCGTCACAAAAGCTACCCAATGGTAACGAAATTCACTGAGCTGTACTCTTTTTTTAGGCGTTTTTTGTGCTGCACAGTCCCGGTCCGAAATCATATGCGCTCTCCTTTGAATGGTGTGTCCATGGAGGCGCCCTGCGTCATATTCACGAACAGCTCTTCGAGTCGGTTGGTTTTATTTCTCATACTGGCCACTTCGATTTGCTGCTGACTCAGCTGCAGGAAAAGATCGTTCATGCCGGCGTGTTTATCCACTTCAACTTCCAGTGAATAGTTGTCGATCTGGCTTACCCGGTAACCCTCAAATGGGGGAATACGTTCAATGGGTTGGCGTAAATCGAGGATAAAACTTTCTTTTTGTAACAGGCTCAACAGCCGTTTCATACTGGTGTTTTCAACGATTTTGCCCTGATCAATGATGGCAATATTGCGACAAAGCTGCTCGGCTTCTTCCAAATAGTGGGTGGTTAGGATGATGGTAGTACCTTGGTCGTTTATCTCTTTAATAAACTCCCACAGACTTCTACGCAGCTCAATGTCCACACCGGCTGTAGGTTCATCAAGAATGAGCAGTTCTGGCTCATGCACTAAAGCACGGGCGATCATCAGTCGTCGTTTCATGCCGCCTGACAACATGCGCGATTGTGTGTGGCGCTTATCCCAAAGCCCGAGCTTTTTCAGGTAATGCTCAATGCGAGGGCGGGCTAAAGTGCTGGAAATGCCGTAATAACCCGCTTGGGTGAACAGAATATCCTCAACCTTTTCAAACAGATTGAAGTTAAACTCCTGCGGAACAACGCCCAGCAGCCGCTTGGCACTGACCAGTTCTTGCTCAATATCGTGACCAAATACCTGTACCGAACCGGACGATTTCGACACCAATGAGGAGATTACGCC
Source organism: Endozoicomonas sp. (assembly GCA_965198415.1). Classification (GTDB taxonomy): domain Bacteria; phylum Pseudomonadota; class Gammaproteobacteria; order Pseudomonadales; family Endozoicomonadaceae; genus Endozoicomonas. The sequence continues at coordinate 682,532 of CBDAPN010000032.1, read as the reverse complement.
GATGGTTGTGGACTTACCCGCTCCATTCGGTCCAAGCAGTGCGAAAAAGTCGCCTTTGGCAACGGTTAAGTCAATGCCTTTTAGGGCTATAAATCCGTCGTCGTATGTTTTTTGAAGATTTTTTATGGCCAATGCCTGAGTCATGCTTCTCTCAGCCTTGAGATTTTGTAGTTAAGAATTTTATGAATAGTTATTCAAGTGTTGTTATACGCTGGTGGCTCAAATCGGTTTTGATATGAGCCCCGGCCGGTGACTTTATAAGTGGGAAAGTAAAGAAATCAGCGCCTTTTTGACTTGTGGGTGAACAAAGCTAAAACCCGCTTCCTGCAACCGTGCAGGCACCACAGCCTGACCTTCTGTGAGCAGTACGGAAGATTCACCGAGTATTAGTTTCAGTGCACAGGCCGGCGTTTTGAGGATCGCCGGTCGGCGCACTGCGTGGCCGAGCGCTTTGGCAAAGTCGTAGTTACTCAACACTTGCGGAGCGACTGCATTGAACGAACCTCGAACCTCAGGGTGGTTAACCAAAAAAAACAACACGTTTTGCAGATCATCCAGATGAATCCAGGGCATGATCTGCTGCCCACTGCCAATCGGCCCGCCAAGCCCTAGACGGAACACCGGCAACATGCGCTGCAGTGCCCCTCCTCTGGGGTGCAAAACGACACCAATACGTACAATGCAGGTTCTTATTCCCAAAGTCTCAGCGCGCATAGCTGCTTGTTCCCAACGGTAGCAGAGTTTAGCGGCAAAATCGCTGCCGACCTCTGCGGACTCATCGAGCAGATCACCGGGTCGGTTAGAACCGTAATAGCCAACGGCGGAGGCACTGATGAAACAACCCGGTTTCTGCTCCATGCGCTCAAGCAAGTCAACCAGTTCATTGGTAACGCCAATGCGACTGTTGAGCAGCTCTTTTTTCCGTTCCTGAGTCCACCGTTTATCCATTATACCTTCACCGGCCAGATTAATGACCGCATCAAAATGGGTGGATGGGTTAACCGCCGACAATGAAGAGACCGGTTTTACCTTGGTAGAAAGTTGTGCGCGCACACTTGTTCTGGGCTGACGGCTCAGTACCGTCACTTGATGCCCTTCATTTAATAGCCGGTGTACTAGCCGCCGACCAACGAATCCGGTACCGCCCGTGATTAGAAATTGCATGGATGTATCTGCTCCAGAGCCAAGTTACACGTTTGAGTTGGCCTCTTACGGTGAATAACGATTAATCTTGACACTCCCCGCTCTATCGCACCCGAAAGGGCATAAATACCCAAAGGGCATAAAGGCGAGGGCTCTAAGATCGCTCTCAGAACCTTCCTGCTTCAACACGCCTTCCCTAGATAGCGGTTTTTAAACCGCTATCTCCGTTCCAGTCGCTCCACAGGCAAACCCCGCCAGTCCGGCGGTTTTTATATTCTTGGCTGCATTTATATCTCTATCGTGACGGGTATTGCACTCAGGGCAATCCCACTCTCGAATAGACAACGGCAGACATTCATTAACAAACCCACAAGTTCTTGAAGGCTCCCTGCCAATTTATGAGTGTTTGTTGCAGGATTACCTTGGAAATATCAGTCAGAAATGGAAATTCTTTATTGAGCGACGCAAGTCGCTTTTCTGCTTCAGAATGCGAAGCCGATTGCCCGCCTTTGTAGTAGGTATCGGTACGGAAACGAAGGGTGTTGTTATAGACAAAACCAGCGCAACCAAACGAATGAGACAAAAGAGCTTCCTGCTCAGGTGTTGGGTAGAATCGTTCTTTGTCGGCACGTTTTGTTTTCATGTGGAAAATATTACACAAACACATAAATATATGTAAACACCTATAATTTCCGGTTTTGCAAGCCCTCCACTGGCTTTATGCAGTCTCCGGTAAGGACAGATAAAGACAAGCCCCGATTCCATTAAACTTCCCTGCCTCAAAGAGCGCCCGCACAAGAACGGGTTTTTATTGTTTTTAACCTGACAGCAGACAGGCTCAAAAAATAAATACAACAGGTGTTTTATTAATACGTTACAGAAATATTCGGCTTATACTTATCAACCATTAACTCCCTATCGTAATGTTCAGGAGGCTGCCCGAGAACAACGCCCATACCGACGTTAGCAAAAAACTAAGGATGAAAAGCTGGAAATTGTGAGTGAATAGTGGTTTTATTGGCTAAAAAAATCCTTGGTTTTAGACTTTTTTCTGTTCTAGCGTAGTAATGCAGTTTTTTCTCAGGCAGCTTCTGTTGCTAATCCCAATTTATTACCACTCTTTTTACCGGAGTTACTTCAATGATCAAGAGTACTTTCGGCACCTTGCAGAAAATTGGCCGGGCATTGATGCTGCCTGTTGCCGTGCTGCCTGTGGCCGGTATTTTGCTCGGTGTTGGCAGCGCTGGCTTTTCTGCCATCCCTGTGCTGGTTTCACAGATTATGGCCGAGTCTGGCGGTGCGGTTTTTAGTAATCTGCCCATTATTTTTGCCATCGGTACTGCCATCGGGCTGTCGGAAAACGACGGTGTTTCATCGGTGGCGGCTGTCGTTGGTTTTGTGATTATGCTTGGAACCATGGGTATTATGGCCGAGCAGCTTGGTTTTGAACCGGTACCAATCATGGGTATACCGACGCTTGATACCGGGGTTTTTGGCGGAATACTGGTGGGGCTGTTGGCCGCATCGATGTTTAATCGCTTCTACAAAATAAAACTGCCGGATTATCTGGGGTTTTTCGCCGGTAAACGCTTCGTTCCCATTATTACCGGTATTGGCGCTATCTTTCTGGGCATTCTGCTCAGCTTCATCTGGCCGCCTGTTGATAGAGCGATTGATGCGTTTTCACATTGGTCGGTGAATGAGAATCCCGAGGCAGCCGGATTCATTTACGGCTTTGTGGAGCGACTGCTGATTCCCTTCGGGCTGCACCATATCTGGAATGTGCCTTTTCAAATCGAAATGGGTGAATTTGTAGACGCCTCTGGCACTGTATTCAATGGCGATATCGCCCGCTTTTTTGCCGGTGACCCCAACGCTGGTTTCCTCGCTGGTGGCTATCTGTTCAAAATGTTTGGTTTGCCTGCAGCCGCCATTGCCATCTGGCATTGTGCTAAGCCAGAAAACCGGGTAAAGGTCAGTGGTCTTATGATTTCTGCTGCCTTGACGTCTATTTTGACTGGCATTACCGAGCCCATTGAGTTTTCCTTTCTATTTGTCGCACCTCTGCTTTACTTTGTCCACGCCCTGCTTGCCGGTATGGCATACCTGATTACCAATTTTCTCGACATCAAAATGGCGATGTCTTTCTCCAATGGTCTGATTGACTATGTCCTTTACTACGGTATAGCCACTAAGCCGTTGTGGATTATCGCTTTAGGCCTTGTGTATGCCGCACTTTACTATGTGATTTTCAGGGTGCTTATTCAGGTTTTGGATCTAAAAACCCCGGGCCGTGAAGATAAGAGTGAAGTAACCGACACCGAAGGGGCTGCAAGCAATCTTGCCGTTGCGCTTATCAAGGCCTTTGGTGGCAAAGAAAATATTAAAAACCTCGACGCCTGCATCACCCGTCTGCGAGTCACTGTGGGCAATACCGACTTAGTGGATACGGATCGAATTAAACAACTGGGTGCAACTGCCGTTGTGGTTGTAGGGGAGAATATGCAGGCGATTTTTGGACCAAGCTCCGACAATATTCGCACTGATATGCAAGAAGCGATGAAAAAATTGTAAAGGTTATCGCTAATGACATCGCAGGAGCCGTGCTGGCTCCTGTGAATTGACTACTTTAGATGAACAATCAGTATAGGGTCCACCCCCGCCTTCACATCACCACTGATCTTTTCAATCTCACCAATGTCGTCAAGATTGGGGATCACAATAGGCGTCACTAGACTTTTTCCTGAGGATTTTAGCAAGCTGAAATCCACTTCCAGTACTGGGTCACCTGTTTTAACCTCCTGACCCTCTGTGGCAAGGCGCTTAAACCCTTCGCCCTTCAATGCTACTGTATCAATGCCAAAATGAATAAACACCTCAACACCGCTAGGGGTATCAAGGCTAAAGGCGTGGTTGGTTTCAAAAATCTTGCCGATCACTCCCTCACAGGGTGCCACTAAGACATTATCAGTGGGGTCGATAGCCACACCATCACCTACCACTTTATCAGCAAATACCGGGTCCGATGTCTGCTCAATCGGTACAATCTGTCCGGTTATCGGTGCCATCAAAACGGTTCCTTTGTCTGGGTTTAAGCCCAGATTTTTTTTGAGAGAGTCTTTGATATCGTTTATAAAACCCATAGCTGTTACCTGCTGTTGTTACAACAATTTTCTATGAACAGTGTAAGTATGGACGGAGAACGCAAGGCGTATAATAAACGACACGTTCATAGGTTAGGCCCGGTAAAACGAACACCGGAGAAAAGGCTTGTCAAATAAAAAGCCTCAGTAGAGGCTTTTGGTGGTAGAGCGTGCGGGATTGTCTGTTAATTAAAGCGCCCATAAACTCAACGCAGACGATCCATAAATCAGACCGAAACAATTTCGGCAACTTTCATCAGGTGGCTGTCAATCTGATTGTGCTTACTGATCGCTCTGTTCAGAGGCGTTTTCACCACCTGCTGATCATGAACACCTACCATAATACCACTGTCGCCGTTTTGCAGTGCTTCCACGGCGGCAACGCCGAGACGACTGGCCAACACACGATCAAAGCAGGTAGGCTTCCCACCACGCTGAATATGGCCCAAAACCGTTACCTTGACCTCATACTCTGGGAATTTTTCTTCCACCGCGCGGGATAACTCAAAAACGCCGCCGCTGCGATCACCTTCAGCTACCACAATAATGCTGGATGTCTTGCCAGCACGGCCACTTTTTTGCAAAGACTCCATAAAGTTGTCAACACTCTTGTGCTGCTCAGGGATCAAAATATCTTCAGCGCCGGAAGCGATACCGGTATTCAGGGCGATAAAACCCGCATCACGCCCCATGACTTCGACAAAGAATAAACGGTTGTGTGAAGTGGCGGTATCGCGAATCTTATCAATCGCTTCAACCACGGTATTCAGGGCGGTGTCATAACCGATGGTGTAATCCGAACCGTAGATGTCGTTATCAATGGTACCCGGAACGCCAATACAAGGCAGGCCATGCTCTTCTTCAAGAAGCATCGCCCCGGTAAAAGAGCCGTCACCGCCAATAACCACCAAGCCATCAAGGTTGGCTGCTTTGGCATTTTCATAGGCCTTAAGGCGGCCGTCTTTATTACGAAACTCCTGACAGCGGGCAGATTTCAAAAACGTACCACCTTGGTTGATTATATTGGCTACCGTCCGGGCATTGGCAGTTTGCATCCGGTTTTCAATCAGACCTTTGTAGCCTTCCTGAATCACCACCGGCTCAACGTCATAGTAAATACAGGCGCGCACCACCGCCCGGATTGCTGCATTCATACCAGGCGCATCGCCTCCGGAGGTCAAAACACCCACTCGCTTTAGCTCGCTCATGCCAAGTTTAACTCCTTAAAAGTTTTTAAATACTTATCTCAGTCAGCAATGGTTTAATAAACAAGTAAACGACAGAAAAATTATGAAACGTAAAGAATCTGCATGGTATTCGTTCCCCCCTCAATTTCCTGGCTCTCCCCTTTGGTCAGGATAATTTTGTCGCCTGTTTGCAGTAAGCCGCGCTCCTTTAGAACGCTGATGGCACGGCCATTGACTTCGGGCCCATACTCAGAACCGCTATCAAAAGCAACGGCTTCAACACCCCGATACAGCGCCACCCGACGTTCCGTTGTCTCGTAACGAGTCAGGGCAAAAATTGGTAGCCGGGTGTTGATGCGCGACATCCACAGCGGCGTGCAACCACTTTTGGTCAGACAGACAATGGCCTTAATGTCATCCTGATGATTGGCTGCAAATAAGGTGGCCTGGGCAATTGCTTCATCGACGTGGGCAAACTTACCAATGCGGCGCTCGGTCATATATTCAACTGTTTGCTTTTCAGCGCCAATGCAGATGCGGCTCATGGCCTTAACTACTTCATCCGGACGCTTGCCGGTGGCTGTTTCTCCAGAGAGCATCACAGCGTCGGTGCCATCAAGCACAGCATTGGCAACGTCAAAAACCTCTGCCCGGGTTGGCTGTGTGTTATGAATCATAGACTCCATCATTTGCGTTGCGGTAATGACCGGCTTATTCAAACGACGAGCCTCGTTAATCATATGTTTTTGCACCCCGATCAATTCAGGATCACCAATTTCAACCCCCAGATCACCCCGGGCTACCATCACCGCATCGGAAGCGGCGATGACTTGAGCCAGTAAATCATGATCGTTGACTACTTCGGCTCGCTCAATTTTTGAGAGAATAGCAGCATTGCCACCCGCTTCACGGAGCAGACGACGAGCCTCTTCTACATCACTGGCACGGCGGACAAACGACACTGCCAGAAAATCCACTTTTAGCTGGGCCGCCAGCAGAATATCCTGCTTGTCTTTTTCCGTTAAAGCTTCAGCGGAGAGACCACCACCTTGCAGGTTTATGCCTTTATTGTTAGAAAGCTCGCCGCCATTCAAAGTGCGAGTCTTAATGCAGGCTCCTTCAATCGCCACCACTTTCAGGCTGATGCGGCCATCATCTAAAAGCAGAACATCACCCACTTTGCAGTCTTTGGGTAGGTCTTTGTAGCCGAGCCCCACTTGAGTTTCGTCACCATCATCAATAGGCAGGCTGGCGTCTAAATTGAAGTTGGCGTCATCGGGCAGGTGGATTTTGCCGTTTTGAAAGCGACCAATGCGAATTTTGGGGCCTTGCAGGTCACCTAAAATAGCCACAGGACGTTTCAGCCGCGCTGCTATGTCACGAATAGTACGAGCCCTGGCAATATGATCTTCAGGCTCGCCATGGGAGAAATTGAGGCGCACAACATTCACCCCCGCTTCGATAAGCTTTTGCAGCTGCTTTTCAGATTCGGTGGCAGGCCCGAGGGTAGCTACTATTTTGGTTCGTCTTAGCATGGTAATCCTCTCCCTTGTGAGCGTGACGCGTCGAGCGCAAACAGGCCCATGGATTCACAATATGAACGACAACCGGATCGTTTATGGCTTTACCTTTACAAGCCGAAAAACAAATGTCTGAGCGCAGAGTAAACAAAAGAAGAGAGTGCTCTTTGGGGGTGAAGTTCTTGTAATGTCATTCAACACCGTCTTCTCTTTGCTTACAAAATTAACAATGCATAACAACTTATCGAGTCAACCGGCAACAGCTTTAAAAAACTGACGCAGGCCCGTAAACGGGCCTGAGTACCTTAAGCGTTTAGCATTACTTTAGCAGTATCAAGCATACGGTTAGAGAAGCCCCACTCGTTGTCGTACCAAGACATCACCTTAACGAGATTGCCCAGAACACGGGTCTGAGTGGCGTCGAAGTTAGAAGAGTACGGGCTGTGGTTAAAGTCCATAGATACCAGTTTTTCGTGGTTGACGGACAAAACGGCGGACATCGCTGGCGAGGACTTGGACGCTTTAATGAGCACGTCGTTTACTTCTTCAACAGAGGTGTCACGACTGGCAACAAAATTCAGGTCAACCAGTGAAACGTTAATGGTAGGAACGCGCACCGCCATACCATCAAACTTGCCTTTCAGCTCAGGAACAACCAGACCAACTGCAGCAGCGGCGCCTGTTGCTGTGGGGATCATGTTCATGGCAGCGGCACGGGCGCGGTAAAGATCTGAGTGATAAACATCGCTCAGGCGCTGGTCGTTGGTGTAGGCGTGAATAGTGGTCATCAGGCCTTTTTCAATACCCAAAGCGTCGTTTAATGGCTTGGCAATGGGGGCTAGGCAGTTAGTAGTGCATGATGCGTTAGAAATGACGGTCATGTCTGCGGTCAGGGAGTCGTGGTTCACCCCGTAAACGATGGTGGCATCGACATTAGAGCCAGGGGCAGAAATGATCACTTTTTTAGCGCCGGCATCCAAGTGTGGCTTGCAAGCGTCTTTGGAGCGAAATACCCCAGTACACTCAAATACGACATCAACACCCAGTTTTCCCCAGGGCAGCTTGGAAGGGTCACGCTCTGAGAACGTTTTAATTTCGTCGCCATTGACAAACAGCGCACCTTCACCCTCTTCAACCTGAGCATTGAATCGCCCATGAACGGTGTCGTATTTTGTCAGGTGAGTGTTAATTTTGGTGTCACCGAGATCGTTAATGGCAACAATCCGAAATTCATCGCCGCGACCAGTCTCATAAAGAGCACGCAGTACGTTGCGGCCGATACGACCATAGCCGTTGATAGCAATCTTGATCATGATATCTCCAATATCGTTGATTAAGGCAAAAAAACCGCCATTTCGCTTAAGGTAAGCAGAATAGCGCCTTGGGCGGCCTCAAAAATTGCTACCTGCCATGACTCAAATAAACTGAGCATCAAAATACGGATCTTTTTGTAAATAGTGCTTCTAGAAGGCTGTCTGAGAATAGACTGCCCTGCAGCCTCGTTACGGGCGCTATTCCCGGACAGTCTCCCGGCCAAAAGCATCTGTATTTCAATAGGGCAGGCCTGATTTTGGGAAGCCTCCCGGTAAAATAAATCACAACAAACAACAACAAGTAACGCGCATTTTCGTCAACTCATCACCTGAATTAACCACTTGTGACGGGCGGGAAGCAGACTCTTTTGATTAATTCCCGATTTTACGAACAAAGCGAGAAATACTTTCATAAATTTTACTAATAGCTCTTGCCACTATCCTGTTCTGGCGTGAATTGTCGGCTGACAATTGAATTATTGCACACAGGAATGATGCGGACTCCCGAGTTATCAGTCAAGCCTGCTAATTGCCATACGCCATTATCAAAAATGAACATATCAACAGTACAAGTTGCGATTGCCTTGGTCTTTCTTGGTAAAGTTGTCAATAAAAAGCGTTGCCATCCGTTTAATTGCCATTGATACTCCACTCAATTTTAGAGTAGTCAATAATACAAAAAACGACAACTAACGCTTATATCTGCTAAGGGCTATTATTGATATGAAACCAAAGTTATTGTTATTAAAAGGTAGTTAGTAAATCAGGTCGCATAAAGTTGAAAAACCATGGGGCATGCATTTGTAAAAAAAGGTGATATGAAAACCTAAGGACGGCAGTGTTTGGAGCTATACCGTAGGATCAAAATAGAACAAATATGAAAATTATTTCACATGCAGAAATATTATTTTCTGATCGTATTAATAATGATAACGATCTTACAATGAGATTTTTTGTAAGATTAGCTACTATTAAACTGTCTGACCATCCAGCTTATGTTGATTTTTTTATTAAAAATTGCACTGATATAAGATTAAAAACTATCTACTGGCATTGGGTTTAACGTGTTGACATGATTGTGAAAAAATTTACAAAAAAATCTTAGAAGTGGCTGCATCTGAGCAAGCTTTTCACTGATAGAATAGCCCTGCTGATGACGAGTCGTTATTGGTATTTTGGCTCATAAAGTTTGTGCTGGTGTGTTCGGGTTAATTTTAATCGTTATTCTGCAATGCGATAATCTGGCTTGACAGTACCAGGCTTTATGAGTCTTTCCCCCCTCAGGAAAAGTATTTGCGAATCGACTTCTGGAAAAAACTACCAATGTCTTTAAGATACCCTGTGGTCAGTCACCTTCGCTTATATTGCAATGTACAACTATGAAAAACTATCTGATAGCCGCACTTTTTACACTCTCCACGCTCATCCATGCCCCATTGACTCATGCAGAACTGCTGAGCTGCGAGCAGAAGCAGACGGTTTGCGAGACGCAGTGCAAAGCTTCCAGCCTTGTCAGTGATCAGGACAGTAAAAACTGTAAAGCCCAATGTTTGGGGGAACGCACGGCCTGCGAGCTGAAGCAAGGTAAAGAGAATGCCGGCAAATTGGCTACACAGGCAAAAGACGCCAGTCGATCAGTTTTAGAGAGGTTCAAAGCCTTTTGGAATGGCTTGACCGACAAAGAGTGACACTCCCCCACTAAGCCGTTGAAGCAGCACTTCTTGAGTCAGAACCTTTTCATCACCATCCAAACGGTGAAGCTACGCAATGCTGCTGTGGATGGAGAATTACGCAAGGTTCGTTTAAGCAAGCAAAAAAAACAGCCCGGTATCAAGCCGGGCTGGTTATTTTATAAGACTTTTGTAATACAAAAATCGTCGTTTTTCACGAAGTCTACTTACCGTAGTAAGCCTTACGCAGCAGGTCTTCGATCTCTGAAATTAGCGGCATACGGGGGTTAGCCGTAGTCGTTTGATCTTCAAAGGCTGAGTTTGCCAGCATGTTGATCTTCTCATTGAAGACAGACTCGGCAATGCCCATCTCTTGTAAAGAGGAAGGCATATCCAGACGTTTCATCAGGTCACGAACCGCATTTGCCAGCGACTTCACGCCCTCGGCCGGGGTTTTCGCCGGCAGACCAAGCATTCTGGCTACTTCGGCGTACTTTTCATGGGCTATGTAGTGCTGGTATTTGGGGAATGACGCCACTTTGGTCGGATTAGGGCAGCCGTTGTACTCAATGACATGAGGCAGCAGCATGGCATTGGCAAAGCCGTGTGGAATGTGCAGCTCATTCCCCAGTTTGTGTGCAATTGCATGGTTAACACCCAGAAAAGCATTGGCAAACGCCATGCCAGCTATAGTAGAGGCGTTGTGCATTTTTTCCCGGGACACTTTGTCGCCAACCTCGTAAGAGGACGGCAGGTATTCAAACACCAGCTGAATCGCCTTCATGGCCAGCCCGTCAGTGAAGTCAGAGGCCATAACCGAGACGTAAGCTTCCAGAGCATGGGTTAACACATCCACGCCTGTGTCGGCGGCGACTTTTTTCGGTACAGTCAGTACCAGGTTGGGGTCAATAATGGCGATGTCTGGTGTCAGTTCGTAGTCTGCCAGTGGGTATTTGGCGCCTTTTTCTTTGTCGGTGATCACCGCAAAAGAGGTCACTTCAGAACCGGTGCCGGAAGTGGTTGGAATGGCCACCAGACGTGCTTTTTTACCCAGTTTCGGGAACTTGTACACCCGCTTGCGAATGTCCAGAAACTTCTGCGCCATACCGGCAAAGTCCGCTCCTGGTTGCTCATAGAACAACCACATCCCTTTTGATGCGTCGATTGGAGAACCACCACCAAGGGCAATAATAACGTCAGGGTTGAAGCGTGCCATGTCATCCGCACCAGCGCGAACCGTTTCCAGACTTGGGTCAGGCTCAACCTGATTGAAGATCTCGGTCTGTACCGGATTGTTACGTTTACGCAAGTGGTACAGAATTTTATCCACATAGCCCAACGACTGAATGGTTTCATCGGTGACAATAAATACACGTGAAATGTCTGGCATCTTCTCAAGGTATTGAAGCGAGTTCGCCTCAAAGTAGATCTTGCTTGGCAATTTAAACCACTGCATATTCACACGACGCTTGGCTACTCGCTTGATGTTAATCAGGTTTACCGCTGATACGTTAGAGGTTGTACTGTTACCACCATAAGTTCCGCAACCTAGAGTCAGTGATGGCATGTTGGTGTTGTAAATGTCACCGATTGCACCATGGGTACTTGGTGAGTTGATGATGATCCGACCGGCTTTCATTGCCAGAGAGAACTCATCAATTATTTCATTGCTATTGGCGTGCAAAACGGCGGAGTGACCCATGCCACCAAAGCGAAGCATCTGATCCGCCAGCTGAATGGCATGTTTTGAGTCTTTCGCTTTTAGCACACCAAGAACGGGGGAGAGCTTCTCTCTTGAAAGCGGAAATTCCGGGCCAACACCTTCGATTTCACAGGCGAGGATACGGGTACTCTCAGGCACTTTGATGCCGGCAAGGCCTGCAATGTAGGGAGGGGACATGCCCACAATCTTACTGTTTACATGGTCGTCTATAATAACCACCTCAGCCAGACGACGGGTCTCTTCCGGGCTGGTGAAGTAAACGTTCTGATTCTTCAGTTCGTTAACCGCATCTTTGTAGATGGCTTCGTGAATAATGGCAGCTTGCTCGGAGGCACAGATCATGCCGTTATCAAAGCTCTTTGACATCACTAAGTCGTTACAGGCCTGTTTCAGGTCAGCAGACTGATCAATGATGCACGGCACATTACCGGAGCCAACACCGAGTGCTGGCTTACCGGAAGAGTAAGCAGCACGAACCATACCGGAGCCGCCAGTTGCCAGAATTACAGCCACTTCCGGGTGGGTCATCAGCTTTTGGGTGGCTTCAATGGATGGGTGCTCAACCCACATTACGCAGTCTTCAGGGGCTCCGGCAGCAACAGCGGCGTCACGGACGATTCGAGCGGCTTCGCTGGAGCATTTCTGAGCGGAAGGGTGGAAGGCAAAAATGATGGGGTTACGTGTTTTGGCTGAGATCAGCGCTTTGAACATGGTGGTGGAAGTGGGGTTCGTTACCGGGGTGACACCGCATACAATACCCACAGGCTCTGCCACCAGCATGAAGTCTTCTTCACTATTGTCTTCAATAATACCAACGGTTTTGTCGTATTTGATGGAGTGATAAACGTATTCTGTCGCAAATATGTTCTTCGTCACCTTGTCTTCGAGAATGCCGCGACCGGTCTCTTCAACGGCCATGCGAGACAGTTCCATGTGTGCCGCCTGACCCGCCAGCGCCATGGCTTTGGTGATTCTGTCGACGTCTTCCTGAGTCATTTCGAGGAACTTTTCTCTTGCCACAATTGCGCGGTCAATCAGCGCATTAATCTGGGCGTCTACGGTTTGATCAACCGCTTCTTTTGCTTGGGTTTGTTCAGCCTTTTTCTTACTGGCCATGATTATCACCCTCTTTTAGTTAAAAATCAGTTAGTAATATGAACCATTTAAAAAACGTGTATAGCATCAAGCCCCGGCAGTGCCTGAAGCGGAAGTGTTTACAAACATCCAAGTTTATTCCAAGATGTTTTTCGGGTAATCATAAGGTTACTGTCTTCTATTTTAGCAGTTTACAAAGTTAAAATAGTTTTAAACCCAAGATAGTGCATCTCTTATTTAGTGCCTGACCATATCTAACAAACAGATTTGCAAAATCCAATATTGAATAGCGCTTATTCCATAAGGGTCTTTAAAATAATTTTTTTAAAAAATAGCGTTAGAGGTCATTGATAAATTCAGCGTTTTAATCGCTGACAACTGGCTCGTCGTGGTTTGAATTACAGCACAGGGGGACCCCAAAAAAACTGATCTATGTCAAAAAAGGCTATTAATTTTCCTCTCTGCAAAGGCTTTCAAAAAACATCAGGTATGCACGTAAGTTGACAATGATTTTAGAAAATTGGGTACCTAAACGGTTGAAAATCGCTTTTGCAAACCAAGCGAAGTAAATTTAAAAGCAAGTACTCAACATTCACATGCTGAAGCAATAAAAGAGCATGGCCAATTACCTATTCAATCGTAAATATAGACGACAGTTATAAAATTGTTGGTTGTTAGTGTTTATTTATTATGGAAAAGGCTTTACCTGTTCTGGCCATTGCGTATCATAAGCAACAATTTGAATTGCCAAAAATGTCTCAAGGCATCCAAAGATGGCATCAGCAACAAAAGCATTTGCCCAGAAGCGTCCTGAAAACTGGCGCCGTGTTTAAACAATGTGCTTTATCTGCTTGGGCACTGTATTCAAGATGTAATGTAAACTGCAATACTCTATCAACCCTTGATCGAGGAAGGATCAATCTTATGTCTCATAAAATTCTGGATCTGGTCAAACCCGGCGTTGTTACCGGTGACGATGTACAAAAAATCTTTGCCGCCGCTAAAGCTGGTGAATTTGCACTGCCGGCGGTGAACGTTGTTGGCACTGATTCCATCAATGCGGTTCTCGAAGCGGCAAACAAAGTGAAGTCCCCTGTTGTGATTCAGTTCTCTAACGGTGGTGCTGCTTTTTTCTCTGGTAAAGGTCTGAAGCAGGATGGCCCTGCCGGTGCGCTCGGTGCGATTGCCGGTGCCAAGTATGTACACGCGGTTGCTGAGGCTTATGGGGTGCCGGTTATCCTGCACACCGACCACGCTGCCCGCAAACTACTGCCCTGGATCGATGCCCTGTTGGACGCTGGCGAAGCATTTTATGAGCAGCACGGCAAGCCGCTGTTTTCATCCCATATGATTGACCTCTCTGAGGAATCTCTGGAAGAGAACATCGCCACCTGCGCCAAGTATTTAGAGCGTATGGCTAAAATGGATATGACGCTGGAATTTGAGCTCGGCTGCACCGGCGGCGAAGAAGACGGCGTAGACAACACCAATATGGACAGCTCCATGCTCTACACCCAGCCAGAAGACGTTGCCTACGCTTATGAAGTGTTAAGCCCTGTCAGCCACCGCTTCACCATTGCGGCGTCTTTCGGTAACGTCCACGGCGTGTACAAGCCCGGCAATGTTCAACTGACGCCTAAGATTCTGGATAATTCGCAGAAGTTTTGTTCAGAGAAATTCGGCCTTCCTGCCAAATCGCTCAACTTTGTGTTCCATGGGGGTTCGGGTTCCAGTTTGGAAGAGATCCGCGAGGCGGTCTCTTATGGTGTCGTGAAAATGAACATCGACACCGACACCCAGTGGGCAACATGGGAAGGCGTTTTAAATTACTACAAAGAGCACGAAGGCTACCTGCAAAGCCAGTTAGGCAATCCTGAAGGTGCTGATAAACCCAACAAGAAGTTCTATGACCCCCGCGTTTGGCTGCGTGCCGGTCAGAGTTCTATGGTTGCCCGGCTCGAACAGGCGCACAGTGACCTCAACAGCGTCAACGTACTGTAAGCAGTTGACGGCACCGGCTTTTGTCGGTGCCTTTGGTTAAACAAGAATCGCTAACCACACAAACGCCGCCAGGCACAATGTGACAAATACCGCTGCTGAGCCCACATCTTTTGCTCGCCCGCTCAGTTCGTGCATTTCACCACCAAAACGGTCAACCACCGCCTCAATAGCTGAGTTGAGCAACTCAACGATCACCACCAGAACCACTGCAAAGATCATCATGACTCTCTCCAGAGAGCTGACTGGCAGTACTGTTGCAACAACCGTTGCTACCAGCGCCAGTAACACCTCCTGACGAAATGCCGCTTCTTCTTTCCAAGCGGCCTGTAGCCCTTTGAGGGAGTAACCTGTAGCGGCTATAATGCGTCGAATTCCTGTTTTTCCCGGTTTCACTAACAATCCCTCAAATTTCAGGCAAGACAAACTTTGCACAGTTTTGGTTAGCGAACGATAATAGCTGCTTTTAAATAATCAATAAACGGAGCAGGTATGGCCCTGATAAGTCTTCGCCAGATGTTGGATCACGCCGCCGAACACGGCTATGGTATTCCGGCTTTTAACGTGAATAACCTTGAGCAGATGCGCGCCATTATGGAGGCCGCGCGGGAAACCGATGCCCCGGTGATCGTTCAGGCCTCAGCAGGCGCCAGAAAGTACGCTGGCGCCCCATTTCTTCGCCACTTGATTCTTGCGGCTACAGAAGAGTTCCCCGATATTCCCGTGGTTATGCACCAGGATCATGGCACCAGCCCGGCGGTTTGCCAGCGCTCCATTCAGCTAGGCTTCACCTCCGTGATGATGGACGGTTCACTCAGGGAAGATGGCAAAACCCCTGCCAGTTATGACTATAACGTTGACGTTACCCGTCGCACGGTGGAGATGGCACACGCCTGTGGCGTGTCTGTTGAGGGTGAGCTGGGTTGTCTTGGTTCTTTGGAAACCGGGCTGGCGGGCGAAGAAGACGGCGTTGGCGCAGAGGGTACGCTCTCCCACGACCAACTGCTCACCGACCCTGACGAAGCGGCAGAGTTTGTCCGGTCAACTGGTGTGGACGCACTGGCCATTGCCTGCGGAACCAGCCATGGCGCTTATAAGTTCACGCGCCCGCCCACAGGGGATATTCTGGCCATTGATCGCATACGCGCCATCCACAAACGCCTGCCGAACACCCACTTGGTGATGCACGGTTCGTCTTCCGTGCCGCAGGACTGGCTCAAGGTTATTAACGATAATGGCGGTTCAATTGCACAAACCTATGGTGTGCCAATAGAGCAGATTCAAGAGGGAATTCGCAACGGTGTACGCAAGGTGAATATTGACACCGATCTACGCTTGGCCTCTACCGGTGCTATCCGCCGGTTTTTGCAGGAAAATCCCTCGGAGTTTGACCCCCGCAAATATCTTCAGGCGGCCACTAACGCCATGAAAGCGATCTGCATTGAGCGTTATGAAGCCTTTGGTTGCTCCGGTATGGCGAGTAAAATGCCTGTGAGCAGTCTGGAGTCGATGTATCTTCAATACAGTGCAGGCACACTGGACCCTAAAATCGGTTAAGATTCCGGCCTGCTTTGAGCGGATCATGCCGTTTTGCTCAAAGCGGGCCATTCACACAAAATGGCAGCTAATCGCGCCTAAGCGAAGGTTTTTGGTTAATAAATTTGAGGGTAAAAATGAGATGATAAATGAAGTCAGCATTGGTAACGCAAATCAGCATTGCACCAATGTATCTACAACTAACAGCGCTGCAACATCGAGCAGCTTTGGTTGCAGGGTGGTCTGTGTTGTGCAGGATGTCGTCGGTTTTTTTGTGGATATACTGAAGGCAGCGTTCAGAATCGTAAGGGATTTACTGCGCGATGTTAGTGTGGAGGTCCATATCGAAAGCGCTCCACAGCGAAGAACATTCCGGTACATACCGCGCAGAACCGTTCCCCACTTTACTCCTTACTTTTCAAACTGCCAAGAGATCTACTATGAACGCATCCCAACTTGTGCGCCGGTTCGCTGCAGTAGGCCGCGTGTTTGCTTGCAGTTTTAGCTGTAAAGTAACAATAGATGTAAGCAAAAAAGCCAATCATTTGATTGGCTTTTTTTACTCGGAAATAGGTGAGAACTTTTTACGATTAATGTGGCGTCCCCTAGGGGACTCGAACCCCTGTTACCGCCGTGAAAGGGCGGTGTCCTAGGCCACTAGACGAAGGGGACATATCCTTCAATTCTTTGAGCATTTAACTACTCAAAGCTAGCGTTGTTTGGAGCGGGAAACGAGGTTCGAACTCGCGACCTCAACCTTGGCAAGGTTGCGCTCTACCAGCTGAGCTATTCCCGCAATAATATTTATAAAAATATGGCGTCCCCTAGGGGACTCGAACCCCTGTTACCGCCGTGAAAGGGCGGTGTCCTAGGCCACTAGACGAAGGGGACATATCCTTCAGTTCTTTGAGCATTTAAATACTCAAAGCCAGTGTATTTTTTTAATCTTGCGCCTCTTTAAGTAAGAGGCTAATAACCTTAAAAGCAAACGCTTAAACAGCTGAGCTCTTTCGGTATTAATTTGGTGGAGCTAAGCGGGATCGAACCGCTGACCTCAACACTGCCAGTGTTGCGCTCTCCCAGCTGAGCTATAGCCCCAATCAATGGCGTCCCCTAGGGGACTCGAACCCCTGTTACCGCCGTGAAAGGGCGGTGTCCTAGGCCACTAGACGAAGGGGACGTATCCTTCAACCCTTTGAGCACTGTAAGCACCCAAAGCTAGCTTTGTTTGGAGCGGGAAACGAGGTTCGAACTCGCGACCTCAACCTTGGCAAGGTTGCGCTCTACCAGCTGAGCTATTCCCGCAATAAAATTTTATAAATAAATGGCGTCCCCTAGGGGACTCGAACCCCTGTTACCGCCGTGAAAGGGCGGTGTCCTAGGCCACTAGACGAAGGGGACATATCCTTCAACCCTTTGAGTATTGTAAATACCCAAAGCTAGCTTTGTTTGGAGCGGGAAACGAGGTTCGAACTCGCGACCTCAACCTTGGCAAGGTTGCGCTCTACCAGCTGAGCTATTCCCGCTTGAATTTTGGTGGAGCTAAGCGGGATCGAACCGCTGACCTCAACACTGCCAGTGTTGCGCTCTCCCAGCTGAGCTATAGCCCCAAAAAACTTGGTTGTTACTGTTTTCAAGAGCTATTTATAACTGCCCCCGAAACGCAGGGCGAATGATATGGATGCCCCTCTATCCTGTCAAGCGTCGCTTATAAAAAATATTTCCTAATAATAAAGTGGTTATATACAAATGGCTTTAAAGGCCAGTGTTTCCACTGGCCGGCAAAGCACCGTTAAAGAGTAACGAACTCTTTTTCCAGACGCTTAGCTTCTTTTTTGGAGACACCACCGAGTATTTCAACGCTGTGTCGAAGGCGCGCGCGAGTCATATCCGGCCCCAGAATTTCCATGGATTCCATCACAGACCAGGAATTAGGCGTGCCGGCAATGGCAACAAATATTGGCTGATTAAAGTCACCCAGTTTGATGCCCATCGCTTTAGCCAGCCCTTTAATTTGCGAGAAAATCTCCCCATGCTCCCACTGGCGCAGCTGCTCTAGTTTCCACAAAGTGAATTGCAGGACTTTTTTAACTTCTGCGGCTTCAAGCTTTTTGTGGGTAAAATCTTCAGGCGACAGATTTAGCATACCTGAAAACATAAAGGCAGCCATTGGCGCAAAATCACTGAGTCGCTCCACGCGCTCTTTGGCCATGGGCAAAAACTTCATCATGTAGTCATGATTCAGCAACCAATGGTGCAGACGATGAGCAAACTGCTCTGTGGTGAGGTTTTCACGAATCCAGCTGGCATTCAGCCAGGAGAGTTTTTCTTGATCGAAGATTGGCCCGCCTAGCGACACACGTCTTATATCGAATTCCGCCAGCATTTCATCCAGACTGAACTTTTCTCGTTCATCCGGCATTGACCAGCCCATACGAGCAAGATAGTTCAGCAGCGCTTCTGGCAAATACCCCATATCACGATAGTAAGTAATGCAGGTAGGATTCTTCCGTTTGGACAGTTTGCTTTTATCCGGGTTACGCAGCAGCGGCATGTGACAAAGCACTGGGATGTCCCAGCCAAAATATTGATAAAGCAGTTGGTGCTTAGGGGCTGAGTTGATCCACTCCTCGCCACGGATAACATGGGTTATCTGCATTAGGTGGTCATCAACAACATTGGCCAGATGGTAAGTTGGCATGCCGTCGGCCTTGAGCAGAACCTGCATATCCACCTGAGCCCAGTCAATTTCAATAGTGCCGCGCAGCATGTCCTCCACTTTGCAGACGCCGCTGGTGGGTATTTTCATCCGCACCACATGGGGTTCACCAGCACTCAGCCGGGACTGAACTTCTGCTTCTGATAAGTGCAGGCAGTGGCCGTCGTACCCCAGAGTCTGTTTGTTTTGCATCTGTTCTGTACGCAGGGCATCAAGGCGCTCAGAGGAGCAGAAGCAGCGAAAAGCGTGGCCCTTTTCTAACAGTATGTCAGCGTGCTCTGTGTAGATTTCCCGCCGCTCGCTTTGACGATACGGGCCATGTGCGCCACCAATGTCAGGGCCTTCATCCCAGTTCAGCCCCAGCCAGCGCAGGGAGTCGAGAATTTGCTGCTCGGATTCTGGCGTGCTTCTGGTTTGATCGGTATCTTCAATACGCAGCAGAAATTGCCCCCCCAGGCTTTTGGCAAAGGCCAGATTAAAAAGGGCAATATACGCAGTTCCTACATGAGGATCACCGGTAGGGGAGGGGGCTATACGTGTACGAACAGTCATTTTCTTTTACACAACCAACAATAAGTATGATGCCAGGTATCTTACCAAATTTTGCGTAAAGCATCGCCTTTATGCCCTGTGGGTATTTATGCCCTGTGGGTATTTATGCCCTGGGTATTTATGCCCTCTGGGTATTTATGCCCTCTGGGTATCGCACCCAAAGGACATATAAAGGGAGTAATATAAGCAACAAGCCTGTAGATTTCATTTTTTGCCTTATGTGTGACACAACTTGGTGGGGGTTTTTGGTAACAGTTGTCATTACGCCTGATTACCCCTCGTTCTCTGCTGACATTTTCGCCCGATACGCTTTTCGTTAGAATTGTCTTCCTTTCAATTTGTCATGGTAACCGTTTGTTATGAAAGTCACTGTTTTCGGTATCGGCTATGTAGGCCTGGTACAGGCTGCCGTTTTGGCGGAAGTCGGCCACGATGTGGTGTGTGTGGATGTGGATCAAAACAAAGTGGACAACCTGAAACTTGGGATTATTCCCATTTATGAGCCAGGCCTTGATGCTTTGGTGCGAGAGAATCATCAGGCTGGTCGTTTGCAGTTCACCACCGACGCCGCCGAGGGCGTTGCTCACGGCACATTGCAGTTTATTGCCGTGGGGACTCCGCCGGATGAAGACGGTTCTGCCGATTTGCAATACGTCCTCTGCGTGGCCGGTACCATCGCTTACCACATGAATGATCAAAAAATTATTGTGAATAAATCCACGGTGCCGGTGGGTACGGCGGATAAAGTCAGCGCCAAAGTTGCGGAAATTCTTCAGGAGCGCAACGTTGAGCTGGCGTTTGCTGTGGCTTCTAATCCGGAGTTTCTTAAAGAAGGAGCCGCCGTCAATGACTGCATGCGCCCGGATCGGATCATCGTTGGCACCGACTGCGAAAACGGTGAGGTGGTGGACACCATGAGGGAGTTGTATGCTCCTTTCAACCGTAACCATGATCGTATGATTTTTATGGATGTACGCAGCGCTGAACTGACTAAGTACGCCGCCAACTGCATGTTGGCGACTAAAATCAGCTTTATGAATGAGATGTCTGGCTTGGCTGAACGACTGGGGGCAGATATTGAAATGGTACGCAAGGGTATTGGCTCTGACCCGCGTATAGGTTTTCACTTTATCTACCCTGGCTGTGGCTACGGTGGCTCCTGTTTCCCAAAAGACGTGCAGGCACTTAAGCGCACAGCAGAGGAGATTGACTTTGAACCTTTAGTCCTAAGAGCCGTTGAAGAGCGTAACAAGGAGCAAAAAAACGTACTGTTTAGCAAAGTCAGTACGCACTTTTCGCAGCAGCTCAAAGGCAAAACCATCGCGCTTTGGGGGCTGGCGTTTAAACCCAACACCGACGACATGCGAGATGCACCCAGTCGTGTATTAATGGAATCGCTCTGGCAGGCTGGGGCAACAGTTCAAGCCTATGACCCGGAAGCGATGGAAGAGGCGCAGCGCATCTACGGGTTGCAGGATAATCTGATACTGTCGGGTACTCCGCAAGCGGCATTAAAAGATGCTGACGCGCTGGTCATTTGTACTGAGTGGCGCCAATTTCGCGCCCCGGATTTTGCTCAGGTCAAAGCGTTGCTGAATGAGGCCGTCATTTTTGATGGCCGCAATATGTACGACCCTGAGCAAATGAAAAAGAAAGGCATTGTCTATTACGCCATTGGCCGTTGAACAGGAAAGTACTATGAAATTTCTTATTACCGGTGCCGCTGGATTTATCGGTTTTTTTACTGCCAAACGCCTGTGTGAAATGGGCCACGAGGTGGTGGGAATTGATAACCTGAACGATTATTACGACGTTAGCCTCAAGCGTGGGCGACTCAATGAGCTGGCACCTTTGAAAAACTTTCGTTTTATTAAGTTAGATTTGGCAGACCGTGAAGGCATTGCCACGCTGTTTCGTCAGGAAAAGTTTAACCGGGTGATTCATTTAGCGGCGCAGGCTGGTGTGCGTTACTCCATTGATAACCCGATGAGTTACGTCGACAGTAACTTAGTCGGGCATGCCGCCATTTTAGAGGGCTGTCGTAACAACGATGTGGAGCATCTGGTCTATGCATCATCAAGCTCTGTTTATGGCCTGAACACCAAGATGCCATTTTCAACGACGGATGCCGTTGATCACCCAATCTCCCTTTATGCGGCGACCAAAAAATCCAATGAACTGATGTCGCACACCTACTCGCATCTTTATGGTTTACCTACCACGGGCTTGCGTTTTTTTACTGTATATGGACCATGGGGAAGACCGGATATGGCCTACTTCAAGTTCACCCAGATGATTGAGCGTGGTGAGCCGATTCCCGTATTCAATGAGGGCAAACTCAAAAGGGACTTTACCTATATTGACGACACTATTGAAGGTGTGGTGAGAATTCAGGCTGTGATACCCGCTGCATCTGCCAGTGCAGATTACTGTGACCCAAGCCGCAGCACGGCTCCTTTTCGGGTTTACAATATCGGCAATAACCAGCCTGTAGCCTTAATGACGTTTATAAAGGCATTGGAAAACGCCCTCGGCAAAGAGGCTGAAAAGCAGTTTCTGCCCATGCAACCCGGTGACGTTTATGCGACTTATGCGGATGTTAGCGATTTAATGGATACGGTCGACTTTAAGCCATCAACAACCATAGAGGAAGGGTTGGATAGATTTGCCAGGTGGTATAAAGACTGGAGTCATTAGAGCGCAAAAAAGCAATTTAGGCTGCCTGAGAATGGCAGCAGCTACCATTTATGGGCACCCTTCCTTCTCTGCCAGCCTTTCGATAGCGCTCAGGTGGCATTGAGGGTTATTTGAACAATAGAAAATCGTGAAAAACTGCATCTTTTTCTGATCCAGCGGCACCATCAGGCAAGAGAGTTGCTCTGGTAGCTGGGCAAGTCTGCATATCTCGCAGCATCCGAACTGTAAGCGGTGATAAGCTCTGGGCATTAACGTTACCTGATGTACGCTGGGCACATAAAATCTAAAGATTTTGGTTGGGGTGACGTTATTAAATAGCACGAAATGCTAGACTCTTCTCCAATAAAGCTTGGAGCAGCACACTTTAAGTATGTTGGTAACGTTAGCCAAGACGAACAGCCAACAACGTATCAACCAGTTCCAGGAAGGAAGTCGAGGCCAGGGATGGTCACGCCCGGAAATAATAAAAAAAGTTGTCTTTTTATAATATTAATGCCCCACTCGTTGGGGCATCATTTTTTTCTGGTTATTTAAACTGGTTCATAGCCTAAAAACGAACCTGCCTTACAGTAATTAGCCAGCGGTTTTTATTTTTCCTCTATACTCACCCATACATTTGGCTCGCCCGGGGATAAAAATAAATGTTGTGGAATAGTTGCGCTGAACATCAGTTGGCCAAACAAGTGACCTTTGTCGCATTGGTTGTGGCCTTTGTGTCTGGTTGCAGTCCGCTTCGGACAAATTTTTCAACACTGCACTCTGACGACATCAACACGGCCGGTTGCGACGCTCTCATTAAGCTATACAGCAATAGTAACGAAGCTTTTGAGGCCTTGCGTTTTAACCCATCCGTAAAAAGTAAAGTCACCCTTTGGGAGAGCAGTTATCAGTTAATAAATAACCGCTGTCAAATATGGCAATGGGCAGACAAGTACAGCTACGTGTGCAATAAAACCTACCCCGATCAGGAGACTGCCTATCAGGCCTATGAAGAGGCTCAGGCTCACATCAACGAGTGTTTGAGTGAAAATCCACAAAACTGGTATGAGCAGCAGAACGTCTTGGAAGGCAGAGCAGAAGAAACTCGCTATTTCATGAATAACGAAGAACGGGGTTTTTTAAAAAAAATAAAGGTCAAAGGGTTACTAAAAGACAGTTGGTCGGTGTTTTTACTGATTGACTCACCTGCGCAGGACTGACTTTTATGCAGACTCGCTCCAGCGAGTCTGTGTGTGGTAGAGGTAGGCTTGTTGCGTGATTTAACTTTGGGCATCTCGGGTAAAGACCCACTCATGGTCAGACGACACGGTTTCGTCAAATGCGTAACCTTCGTAGTCAAAGCCCTGCAGTTTTTCGGGTTGGTCAATCTTATTGTCAATCACATAGCGGCACATCAGGCCACGAGCTTTTTTCGCGTAGAAACTGATGATTTTATACTGGCCATTTTTCCAGTCTTTAAATACAGGGGTGATGATTGAGCCAGCAATGTCCTTAGCTTGCACCGATTTAAAGTACTCATTGGATGCCAGATTAATCAGCGTAGGCTTTTTTTGCTTTGCCAGCTCTGCATTCAATTGCCCGGTAATTAAGTTGCCCCAGAACTGATAAAGGTCTTTGCCCCGCTCATTGGCAAAGCGCGTGCCCATCTCTAGGCGATAGGCTTGCATCAGGTCCAAAGGACGCAGCAGCCCATAAAGGCCGGAAAGAATTCGTAAATGCTGCTGAGCAAAGTCCAGCTCCTTTGCTGTCAGAGTTTCTGCATTGAGCCCGGCATAAACATCCCCTTTGAACGCCAACACCGCCTGCTTGGCATTAGCAAGATCAAACGGTGTACTCCAGGCCTGAAAACGGGCGGCGTTGAGCTGGGCGAGTTTATCGCTGATACCCATCAAGCCACCAATGTCTACCGGGCTTAATTGGCGCAGCGTTGCAATGAGCTCGGCTGAGTGTTCGAGAAAATCTGGCTGCGTAAACTGTTGGGTTGTTGGTGGTGTGTCGTAGTCCAGCGTTTTAGCGGGTGAGATAACGAGTAGCATGCAGCACTCCCTGATTCAAGTGATGACTCTCATAGTAGAGGAGCGGGCGTCGCTTTCATAGGGGGGATCGTTCGATGCCCTCATCATTGTAAACATCGGTCTGGTAAAATGATCGCTATGACAGTAAATGACCGATTTTTGTCAGAATAGGCTTGGTTTATATTTTGAATTTGATTTGATGCAGTTTCATGGCATTAATCAAATAAAAATTTCTGTTAAATTCTCAAACAAGATCTCTGGGAAGGAAGCCTACAAAAAAATCAATTCAAAAGATAAAATTTTTAACCACTTCAATAATGACAAGAAAGGTCTTGAGTTTATAAGCGGTGATGAAAGGTTCAAAGAAACCATTTACGCCACTCAAGATCAGCTGCTAACAGCATTAACAGATGAAACAAAAAATAATTGGAGTATGCCAATAGAAGATGATCGTCGTTACCTCTTAATAAATGAAGATCATGTCATGACTATTCGCCTGAAAAAACAAGATGACTGTATGAAAGTCATATATTATGACCCAAATAAAACTGCACAGCACATTACTTTTTTTATATCTAATCCAGAACAAATGACCCCGGCTTGCCGGGGTCTGATTTTGTTAAAGATGAGCTTCTGCGTAAGCTGCCAGTGGCGAGCGTGGTACGCCTTGCAGCTGCATGGAGCCACCGTGAGGGAAGTGCTTTAGCCGTTCTGTCATGTAAGTCAGTCCGGAGCTGGTAGCAGCCAGGTAAGGGGTGTCGATTTGAGCCAGATTACCGAGGCAAACGACCTTACTGCCAACACCCGCACGGGTGATGATGGTTTTGATCTGGTGGGGGGTTAGGTTTTGACATTCGTCAATAATGATCAGGCTTTGCTGAAAGCTCCGCCCACGAATGTAGTTTAGGGATTTAAAATGCAAAGGAACGCGATCAAGGATGTACTCCACGCTGCTGTTGGTGGACTCATCTTCGTTATGCAGCGCTTCGAGGTTGTCGGTGATCGCTCCCAGCCAGGGCTCCATTTTTTCCGCCTCTGTTCCCGGCAAAAAGCCGATGTCTTCATCCAGCCCGCGGGTGGAGCGTGTTGCTATTATTCTGCGGTATTGCTTGGTGGCAATGGTCATTTCAATGGCGGCGGCAAGCGCCAGAATGGTCTTGCCGGAACCGGCAGCGCCGTTGAGGTTTACCAGGTGAACATCCGGGTCCAGTAACAGTTTTAATGCCATGGCCTGATTGATGTTCAGCGGCCTTAGCCCCCAGGCTTCCTGATGCATCAGGTTTTCCCGGCTGTGATGCTCAAGGGTGACCTGTTCGGGGGAGATATCCATCACTCTGGCAACAAACCCTTGGTCGTCTAGTAAAAACTTATTCAGATACAGCTCTTCGCTGAAATCATTTTTGTTCAGGGTGTGGATGGTTTTTCCATCAAGTTGTACCGTATTGACTTCGTTGACCCGATCCCAAAAGCTACCTTCGTAGTGGATAAACCCTTTGGTCATTAAACCAATATCGCTAACCAGTTGATCGCTGTGATAGTCCTCCGTGAGAATGCCGCAGCCTCTGGCTTTCAGGCGCATGTTGATGTCTTTGGTGACCAGTATGAACTGGCGCTTTGGGTGGTTTTTCTGGTATTGACAAATGTCGTTTATTATTTGGTTATCGTTGTTGCTGGTGGGCAGGGTGGTGATTTTGGCGTCGGCGTGGCTCATCATGATTGAGAGGGTGCCGGCGGTCTGATTTTTTTTGTTCCTCTGGATGGGGACTCCCTGTTCTATTTCTGTGGGGGTTGCAGCGCCGAGGATGGTGTCGATCAGCCGGATTGCCTGACGACAGTCGGCGGCTATGGTTTGTTTGCCGTTTTTGAGTTTGTCCAGCTCTTCGAGGACGGTTATGGGAATGAGTACCTGATGCTCTTCAAAATTCAGGATTGAGTTTGGGTCGTGAATCAGGACGTTACTGTCCAGTATGTAGGTTGTAGTGGAGGGTGAGTTTTCTGGCCGTGTTTCCATGGCATGTCCCATAGGCAGCTCCCTTGTCTGTTTTTGGGTTACTCATTTTTAAGTGTTATCGAAAAGATTGGATCCGACAAGAGTAAATTCTTTTTTAGAATAAAAAATAATTTTTATTCTTCTAATGGGTTTAAAAGAGGGGTTTTTGATTCTACAGTTAAGGAAATGTGCAGTGGATTTTCATTCAATTTTCAGCCTTTTGTCATCGGGTTTTCACGGCTCTTAGCGGAAACCCGATGGCACAAGGCTGAACTTCTCCGTCAGTGGTGCTTGTGTGAACGTGTTGCCCGTGGCTCACTCAACAGCTGTTCGGGTGGATAATCTTTTTTCAGTTTGTCGCCAAGTAGGGCTTCTAAATCTGGAATCAGAAATGAGTCATCTTCACAGGCAAAGCTTATGCTGGTGCCACTAGCACCGGCTCTGCCGGTTCTGCCAATACGGTGAACGTAGTCGTCCGGGTCTTCAGGCAGGTTGTAGTTAATGACGTGGCTGATGCCTTCAATATGGATTCCCCGGCCAGCGACGTCTGTTGCCACCAGTACCGAGATTTTTCCACTGCGGAAGTTTTCCAGCGTGCGTAGTCGTTTATTTTGCGGAACTTCACCGGAAATTTGATCAGCCTTGATGCCGACCTTTTGCAGTCTTTCGGTAAGTTTGCGGGTTTGATCCCGGCGATTGGTAAAGACAATCACTTTTTCCAACCCGTTGTGCCGGATCAGGTTCACCAGCAAGGGAAACTTTTGTTCAGACGACAAAATGTAGACTTTTTGGTCCACGGTTTCAGTGGCCACGCTTTCCGGTTCGATTTCCACTTTGACCGGGCTCCAGGTCCACTGTTCACCGAGGCGCAAAACATCGTCGGTAAACGTGGCGGAAAAGAGCAGGGTTTGCCGATCACCGGGCTTTGGCGTCATGCGAATGATACGACGAACCTGTGGAATAAAGCCCATATCCAGCATGCGGTCTGCTTCATCAATGACCATGACTTCTACCAGATCAAGGTAGAGGTCTTTGCGCTCGCAGTAGTCCAGCAGCCGACCGGGGGTAGCTACCAGAATGTCCAGATGATTTTCGCCCAGCCGCTTGCGCTGCTTTTCATAGTCCATGCCGCCAACCACCGTCACAACGTGTAGGGGGAGATACTTGGTCAGCTCTTGTGCGTCACTGCCAATTTGCAAGGCCAGCTCTCTGGTCGGGGCAATAATCACTGCACGGGGTTCGCCAAGGTAGCGGGTGTCAGGTGGTGGGGTGTCAATCAGCTGTTTGATGGTGCTGATCAGGAACGCAGCGGTTTTGCCGGTGCCGGTTTGCGCTTTGCCTATGGCGTCACGCCCGGCAATGGTGCTGCCAAGCACTTCAGCCTGAATGGGCGTGCAGTATTTAAAGCCCAGATCAGCGATGGCGTGCATAAGCTCCACCGGCAGGTCAAAGTCATGGAAACGCTTTTTCTGTGGGTCTGGCGCTACCTGAAATTGGTCAATACTCCAGTCGCTTGTGGCTTCACTGTGGCGCTCTGGTTTGCGATTACCTTGACGTTTTTTGGCGGGCTTGTTTGATCCACTGGTTTTTTTGTGTGTGGCTTTAGGGTGGTTAGTCGCTCTTTTGCCTTCAGTGGACTTTTTACCAGTTGAAGGCTTTTTGTCAACGGAGGGCTCTTTACTCGACGGTTCGCCGGGCAAGGCATTGTTGTTAGCCTTGCGTTTTTTGAAAAATCCTAGAAAACCATTCAATGCATTAATCTCGTTCTTTCCAGTTGTGGTGGCTGCTTTGGAGGCAGCGGTGGAGATACCATTCCAACCCGGAGCATCACCGGAAGCCCGAGAATAGTCACACAGATGGACGATATTCTCAAAAAAGCTCCCTGAGACGGACGAGGAAAATTTAGTTGGCACACTTAACCCGATGTTGGGAAAGTAACTCCGGTATTTCTCGGTCGAAGAGCGGACATTATTGCGCTGTTGCCGTTAACAAAGCAAACACACACTTAAATTTCGTCATCATCCAACAACTTTGGGTTTTCATCTTTAGGCTTTTTGCCCAGCCAGAGTTTATCTGATTTTTCTTTTTTAGTGACCGTGCGCTGTTGGCGTTTGACCCACTCTTTTTGCAATAGCTGCATCATTCCCGGGTCCGGTACAGGGCGAACATTGAACTGCTTGAACAACGCAGCAAAGAAGCTCGCTTCTTCCGAGAAATTATGGTGCTTGTTTGCCAAGGACTCAACCTGAGGCGCCTCTGGCATACAACGGTTACCAATCAAATTAGAAAATGGACAGGAACTCATGGATACCTCCCACTAACTGCCTGAAAAAAAAGATAATAAAACGCTTCTTTGGCAGTGGGAATTAGACATAAGTGGAGATTTCAAACCGTCACAGCTCAGCCACAATGTCTTTACTGAACGATTTCTCGCAAAAATGGCATTTTAGTTGAACGTCAGCGCCTTTCTGGCGCAAATGGAAATAGCTCTCTACCGGCTCATTGTGAGTAATGCAGTTGGAGTTCGGGCAGGCAAAAGCGGCTTTGAGCGTCTTTGGGATGGCCATTTTAAACTTATCAACCACCCGATAGTCATCAATGACATTGATGGTGGCACCGGGGGCAAACAGAGCCAGTTCGTTGGCTTCTTGTTCCGAGAACATCCGTCCTTCAACTTTAATAATGTCTTTAAAGCCCAGCGCTTTACTGGGCAGGTTGAAGCCGACGGTAATGCGGGCCTGGCCATTGAGAAGATGCAGGCGATCAAGAATTTTTACGCCCTGTCCTGTGGGAATGTGGTCAATGACGGTTCCCTGACCAATGGCTTCAACCTGAAGTTTGTGGTTCATCAATTCATTCCTTAAAAAGTTTCGTTAAGAATCATGGCCAACAGCGCTTGGCGCGCATAAACACCGTTGCGGGCTTGCTCGAAGTAGTATGCGTGAGGGGTGTGGTCTACTTCTACTGCGATTTCATCTACCCGTGGCAGTGGGTGCAGAACCTTCAGGTTGGGTGGCGCATCTTTGAGCGTTTCGCAGGTGAGTACGTACTTTGCGGCAATGTGTTTGTATTCGGTTTCGTCAAACCGTTCTTTTTGAACGCGGGTCATGTAAATAATGTCCGTTTCGCCCACCACCTCCTCAATACTGCCCACCTGACGCCACTGGATGCCTTTTTCGTCCAGCTCCTGCAGGATGTAGTCCGGCATGGCCAGAGCATTTGGAGCAATGAAGTTAAACTCCCCATTAAAGTGGGTCAGTGCCTGAGCCAGTGAGTGTACGGTTCTGCCGTATTTAAGGTCGCCCACAAACGTGACTTTCAGGTTATCGAGCCGCCCTTGGCATTCGCGGATGCTGAACAGGTCGAGCAGTGTTTGTGTCGGATGCTGGTTGGCACCATCACCACCGTTAATGATGGGTACACTGGCGAATTGTGAGGCCAACCGGGCGGCGCCCTCTTTGGGGTGGCGCATCACCACGGCATCGGTATAGGAGCTGATGATTTTAACGGAGTCCGCCAGTGTTTCCCCCTTTTTGGCCGAAGTGTTGCTTGCGTCGGCAAAGCCAATCAGAGTTCCGCCGAGCCGCTGTACCGCTGTTTCAAATGAGAGCCGGGTCCGGGTGGACGCCTCAAAAAAGCAACTGGCAATCACTTTACCTTTGAGCAAGTCAGGGCGGGGGGTTTGTTTGAGTTCGGCCGCCACTGCAAGAATTTGTTCCATATCTTCCCGGTCAAGGTCGGCTATGGAGATGATGTTCCGGTTAAAGAACCTGTTGTCCATGGAGAATACCTGTTGCCTTTGTATTTCAGCTAAAAAAAAGCCCCTGTAAACAGGGGCTTAAAAAAGGTTAATGGTAAAACAGACAGTAAGCGCATGGTGTTGTTCTGTTCAGATGCTAAGCGAGTATTGACCTGCAGTTTCATAGCGACCCTTACTCATTGGCACCTATCTAAAGCGCCAGTTTTGTAACTGTTATTACCGGGTTTTCAAGAGGCGATCCAACAAACGGTTTACCAATGCTGCGTTGGTAGTTCATTGCCGTTTTTTTGAGATAATTACATTGAATAGCTTCAAAGTTGTCTGGTGAAAAATTCTACACTTCAGCCGTTGCTGGTCAAGTGGTTTTATCTTCAGCTCGCCGCTTCACCGACAATAACCGGCCAGAACAGAAAAGAGCCGGATGCCATGTGCAAATCCCTACATCAATGGTTTGAGAGTCAGACAGCCAGATACCTTTGCAAATCAGCGGGTTATTGTCTTAACCGCCAATGTAAGGTCTGAGCAGCAGGTAAAAGTATCGGGCGGCGATACCGGCACAGATACCGCCAATCGTGTGGGCGATAATCGCTTTTGACGTCGCTTTTCGAAAGCCGAGGATATCCAGCATGGCGGTGTGTGTGCTCAAAAAACCGCTCCAGCACATGCCAATAGCCGTCATTACGGCAATATCACTGCTGTGAATAATTCCTTGGCTGTTAAAGCTAGGTACCAGTGAAATAGCGGCTCCCACTGCGCCGAGACTGGTGATGGGAAAAGCAATCAGCCGTGGATCTTCAAAGCCAAAAAGCAGATGAAATAAGCCACCAAAATGATCGGCTAAATGCGGCAGTAATGCCACGCCTTCAAAGGCTCCCCCGGAATAACCGCCTGCCGGAGCATCGAAGGTTAAGGTCATGACAAACGTGCTGATGATCAAAACACCCGGAATGATCGACATCGCCATTCTAACCCCGCTGTTACCGCCATCAAGCACTGCATTAAGAAACCTGAGCCAGACCGGGTTGGTGATATCTTGCTCATCCATCAGGTTCGAGGGTGCGTTTCTAATGTAGGCGCTGCTCAACTCAGTATCGTTGCGAATAAAGTGTTGCATCAGACGGGTTGAAATGATCCCTCCCGTAATAGCCCCGGCCAGACCAATCATGGCGGGGATAAAATAAGACGTTCCAGTTGCAACATTTTCCTGCGCGCCCATAAAAGTAATAACAATAAAACCCATCCCAAACGCCGTACCAAAATTAGTCAGCGATATGAGCTCGGGGGTTTTGAAGTTTTGGCTAAAACGCGGGTCTTTCGCCAGTGCGATGATGGCGGGGTTATCGGAGAAAAAAGTCATCATAGCGGCGATTGCCGCACACCCGGGAAGATTAAACACTGGACGCATTACGGGCTTGAGTAAAAACTCAATCAGGTCAACAACCTGAAACTCCATCAATAAGCGCCCGGCTGCACCGGTAAGTACTGTGATGCCCATGATGAAAAACACAGTGTTCAACAACAGCTGATGCGCTGTATTAAACAGGGTGTTGAACATATTCGTAACACCCATAGCCTGGCCAAGGTAGCCAAATAAGAGTGCAGAGCTGCCTAATAGGAAAAAAGGCTCAAGCACCTGACGTAATCCTATTCGCTTTCTGGAGATCCCATTGCCCATGGAAATACCTGATTGGGAGTCTAAGTAGAACCAGCTAAAGAATTTCAGTTGATCTTATCGAGTGTATATCCTTTATCAAAAGCTTGTACGTTGTTTTTTGCGGGCTTGGTAAAAACTATCCCGCATTTTTAAATTGGCAGTTTTTTTTGGGGGGGGAAGTCAGTAGTAGGGGAGGTAATGCCTGACCTAGCCGATGGCAAGCCAGATACCAACGCCCATCATCAGCGAGCCGGCAATTCGGTTCAGTATTCTGACATTGCCACTTTTTTGCAGGAAGTGCCGTAAAGTCCTGCCACCAACGGCATAAGACACCAGGCAAGTAAACTCAATAACCAGAATAATCATTACCAGCAATAGTAACTGTGGCGCCAAAGGAGCTTCTGCAGAAATAAACGGCGGTAGCAGGGAGATAAAAAATGCCCAGCCTTTAGGGTTGGCAACAGCGGTGAAAAAGCCCTGAATCATCAACTGTGTTCTTCCCGATTCCCGTGGTGTTTCAAGGTCTGCCGGAATTGCCATCGTGCCCCGGGAGAGCCACATCTGAAAACCCAGATACAACAAGTACGCACCACCAACCCACTTAAAGGCAGCAAAATAAGCAGGGTAATTCAGCATTAGCGCCGCAACACCCAACACCGACAGAATGGCAACCAGCCCAACACCAAATAGCTCTGCGAGCATCATCCAAAGCGTGCGGCGGACACCGATGGTCATGCCCAGAGTCATCGCCAGCGTCATGCACATACCGGGAGTTGCAGAAACAAAGAAAAAGGTCGGAACAAAAAGAGCTAATACCGAATAGCTAATCATAGTCGTTTAAAAGTCGCCTTAATGCCAAACAATAAGAAACAGAGCTGTGAGCGTCGTACACTATTTCAATGTAGCGCTGAGCTCTTATCGGCGCAAAATAGCAATCCATCGACCAATATTCAGCAAACTGGCCAGAGCTGCCGCGACGTAAGTAAGGGCTGCCGCCCGTAAAACCGAGCGGGCGCCGGGCAAATCGTGGCTGGCAAGATAACCCTTCTCAAGAATGGGTAATGCTTTATTAAAACTGGCATCCATTTCAACTGGCAGATTCAGCAAGTGTACCCAGAATGCTGCAACCATACCTAAGACGCCTATCAGCACGATTAACAGAGTAATTTGGGGCGTGCGGGTCAACATAAAAATCATCGGGGCAGCCACAAGCACCATGGAGCTAAACCGCTCAACCATCCGGCCTATTTTTATCCGGCGCTGACAACGTATATAACCCTTGTGCTGCTCCTGATGCTGCAAGGCATGGCTGACTTCATGTGCAGCAACAGCCACGGCGGCGATACTTTTACCATGGTAGTGACGGGGTGAGAGGGACACCACTTTATTTTGCGGGTCATATAAATCTTCACCTTCCATACCCTGATGAACGGTGACATCCTGCAACCCAAAGCGCTCAAGCAGGTGCAGTGCCAGCTCTCCTCCACTACCGGGCAGCTCTGCACGTTCTTTACCGTATTTGCGCATGGTTTGGCGCACCCAAAGCTGTGGGCCAAAAACAAGCGCAGTGATGGCTAACAGTAAAAGAATCAGCGGCATTTATCCCTTTTCCTCGGTCTTCAGACGGTCAATCTCTTCACGAAACTCGTTCAAATCTTTGAAATGGCGATAGACAGATGCAAACCGGATATAGGCGACTTCGTCCAGCTGCTTGAGCTCTCGTATCACCTCTTCACCAAGAATGCGTGAACTGATTTCACGCTCGCCCATAGCCCGCAGCCGGTGAGCAATTCGGCTCAGTGCCTCTTCGAGCTGCTCGACACTGACAGGTCTTTTTTCAAGAGCTCGGGATATACCGGCCCGGAGTTTTTCTTCGTTAAATGGCTCACGGGTGCCATCCCGTTTGATTAGCCTTGGCAGCAGCAGTTCGGCGGTTTCGTAGGTGGTAAAGCGTTCAACGCAAGTAAGGCATTCACGACGTCTTCTCACCTGTCTGCCTTCTGCAACCAGGCGTGAATCAATAACTTTGGTTTCAGCTGCACTACAGAACGGACAATGCATCGTGTAAGGTAATCCTTGCGTTATAAGAAGCAAAAAGAAAGCATAATAACTGCAATTAGCGATACTTTGCCAGAAGGCTAGCCAGAGTGCATTAAACCAAGCGGCAAAGGCTTACCCGCAAGGTGGTCCGGGAATAAGCTACCCTGTTGCTCCAGTGGCGGCTTTTGCCAAAAAATAGTTCGTTTTTAGCAGCTAAAACCCCTATCAAACAACAGCCTCGCTATTTTTTTATCCGCTACTTTCTGTCATCCTCGCCGCAAAGCCACCCACATTGGCGCTATTGCCGAATAGCCTTTGAGCAACAACATCAATGTCGGGATTAGCAGACAAAACTCGTCTATAAAGACAAAATCAGTAATAACTGCAGGACTGAAGTTATGATTATTTCTGCGCCAACGGATTACCGGGCTGCAGCTAAAGCCAAACTGCCGCCTTTTTTGTTCCACTACATTGATGGTGGTGCCTACAGCGAATACACCCAGCGTCGTAATGTGGAAGATTTGTCAGGTATCGCTCTGCGCCAGCGTATTTTAAAAAATATGACGCAGCTCAGTCTCAAAACCACCCTCTTCAACGAAGAACTTGCCATGCCGGTTGTGCTCGGCCCGGTGGGGCTGACTGGAATGTATGCCAGACGCGGCGAAGTGCAGGTGGCGAAGGCCGCTAGCAATTGGGGTATTCCTTACTCTCTGCCTACATTGTCTGTGTGCCCGATTGAGGAAGTGGCTCCAGCCATTAGCCGCCCCCTATGGTTTCAGCTGTACATTTTAAAAGACCGGGGGTTTATGAAGAATGTGCTGGAGCGGGCTCGTGACGCAGGAATCACTACTTTGGTGGTCACCGTTGATATGCCAACGCCGGGCGCCCGTTACCGGGACAACCACAGTGGTATGAGTGGCCCTTACGCCAGCATTCGCCGTCTGCTGCAAGCCGTGCGGAAGCCGGGCTGGGCGCTGGATGTCGGGCTTTTTGGCAACCCCCACGACCTCGGCAACATCTCCGCATACCGCGGCGCTGCTACCAACCTTGAAGACTACATAGGCTGGCTGGGCAAAAATTTTGACCCATCCATCAGCTGGCAGGATCTGGAGTGGATTCGGGAGTTTTGGGACGGCCCTATCGTCATCAAGGGTATTTTAGATATTGCCGACGCCCGACAGGCGGTGCGCTTTGGTGCCGATGGGATTGTGGTCTCAAACCATGGTGGCCGACAGCTCGATGGCGTGCCATCTTCCGCCCGGGCATTACCAGCCATCGCTGATGCGGTAAAAGGAGACGTTAGTATTTTGGTGGACTCCGGTATTCGCAATGGGTTGGACGTGGTTCGAATGTTGGCACTTGGGGCCGATGCCACTTTACTTGGCCGCTCTTACGTCTATGCACTGGCAGCCCGTGGGGAGAAAGGCGTTGAGAACTTGTTGGATCTTTATGCCAGCGAAATGAAAGTGGCCATGACGTTGACCGGCGTCAAGTGTGTAAGCGAGCTAAACAGAGACTCTTTGGTCGCAGGGAGCTGGTGAGGACGCCCTATACCGTCATTCCTGTGAAAGAGACTGTCACAAAAGTACCGCCTCTTATGCTCTAAACCCTACTTATTGGGCAAGCAGACTGACAGGGAAAGCGTAGGAACAACTGCACAGTTTTTGGGGTGAAGGTGGCACGCTTCCCTGCGTGAACACCAAGGTTTACTTATAAACTGGCAGGCGGGAACAGATTTCCAGCACCTTGGCTTTCACTTGCGCTTCCACTTCTTCAATTTTGCCGGCGTCGCCATCGCTGAGGGCTTCGAGAACATCACAGATCCAGCCCGCTAAGGCGCCGGCGTCTTCTTCATTGAAACCACGACGGGTAATAGCAGGCGTACCAATACGCAGGCCGCTGGTTACGAAGGGGGAGCGGGGGTCGTTGGGGACGGCGTTCTTGTTCACCGTAATATTGGCACGACCAAGGGCTGCTTCGGCATCTTTACCGGTGTACTCCTTGCCGATCAGATTCATCAGGAACAGGTGGTCATCGGTGCCGCCAGAGACGATGTTAATGCCACGCTCCATCATCACTCTGGTCATGGCGCGGGCGTTTTGGATTACTTGCGCCTGATAAGCCTTGAACTCATCAGTCATTGCTTCTTTGAAGCAGACCGCTTTGCCCGCAACCACATGACACAGGGGGCCACCCTGAGATTCGGGAAACACAGCAAAGTTCAGTTTTTTGTTCAGCTCGGCGTCGTCATTGGCCAGAATCAGGCCGCCACGGGGGCCGCCCAGCGTTTTATGGGTGGTGGTAGTCACCACATCGGCAATGCCAACTGGCGAAGGATAAACACCCGCCGCAACCAAACCGGCAATGTGCGCCATATCGACCAGTAAGTAAGCACCCACTTTATCGGCGATGTCACGGAAGCGTTGCCAATCCACAATGCGCGAGTAAGCGGAAAAACCCGCCACTACCAGCTTAGGCTTATGCTCAAGAGCCAGACGCTCTACTTCGTCGTAGTCAATCTCACCAGTTTCCGGGTTCAAGCCGTATTGAACCGCACTGTAAATGCGACCTGAGAAACTCACCTGAGCGCCGTGGGTCAAATGACCACCATGGGCTAAGCTCATGCCAAGCACTTTATCGCCCGGATTAATCAGCGCCATGTAAACAGCAGCATTCGCCTGAGAGCCGGAGTGTGGCTGAACATTGGCAAAGTCTGCTCCAAACAGTGCTTTTGCGCGGTCAATGGCCAGCTGCTCAACCACATCAACGTGCTTGCAGCCGCCGTAGTAACGTTTGCCCGGGTAACCCTCTGCGTATTTATTGGTTAGCACACTGCCCTGCGCTTCTATCACCCTTGGGCTGGCGTAATTTTCAGACGCAATCAGCTCAATGTGCTCTTCCTGGCGCACTGTTTCAGCGTCAATGGCTGCTTTGAGTTCCGGATCAAATTCAGCGATGGTCATGTCCTTGGTAAACATTCATTACCTCTGTTTTTTTGTTGCCCGAATGATTGAGCTTGGATATTGGTAGAAAAGTTATTCTAATACACCTTGCCCAGATCGGCACTGTACTGGTGCAGTTTTTGGAAAATTCTTTCCTGATCTTTAGTGCTAATAGATATACGATACCAAGAACTCATCAGATTAAATGGTTTTCAATCCCCAGTTTTTTTATGAACCATGAGTCAAAAAAATAGTCTATAAATAACGGCTATTCATATAGGCACATATAAACATTCATCAAACCTTGCGGCTTTAATAATTATGAAACCGGAACCTACCAGAGCAAACGCTAGCACCACTTTTCCTTTAAATACTGCTCATAACTGGCAAAATCAGGTGAGGGGGGCTCGCAGAAAACGTCATTATGAAGAAAACCAGCAGCAGTCCAGTAAAATACCAGCAACGCTGCTTGAGAATTTAGAGAAGAAATTAATATCGGTTGACCAGCTGCTAAATAGCTTTGCAGACTCTTATCTTAACATCTCAATAGCACAGCGTCAGAACATAAAAGTCATCGATGTTCTCAATAAGTTAGCCGGTACGAGAGAAAGTATTGAAGCGATACTCGCCATAAATAATAATGAATTAAGCCAAATCACTGCCAAGGCAGGCAGTACAAAAAAAACACTCTTTAAATCATCTTGCGACAATGTTTTAAGCGGTACGGGCTTGGTCAGCACGGGTGATATCGAAAAAAATCAGGAAATTGGTAATTATTCTGGTCCTTTGGTTTATCGAAAAAAATCGGCTAATTATCATTCGACAAGAAGATTTTATGTGTTCTCCATCATTGAAAAAGACGGTCAGATCGAGACCGAATTTCACAAAGAAGATACCTATGCTGCCTGGACGGGATGTTATTTAAAGCAATCTGGCAAAAATAATAAAATTGAAATTGGCCGTATTGCAAATAATGACACCAAGTATCTTAACCACTCAAAACAACCTAACGTTTTCGTCGAGCAAAGCATTGAAGCCGGGGCAGTAATTGATATTAATGACTGTGAATCACTGACACTTAAAGTTGTAGCCCTTAAACATATTAAACCGCAAACTGAGTTAACATTTGATTACGACCCGGACGTTGATGAAAAAAACATCGACTTCACAATTAATATGGTAGAAATTCCTGATCAAAATGAAGCTATAAAAATTAACAAAAGGGTAATTGAGTTATTTGAAGAATCAAAAAACAGCCAGTCAGAGCCGCAAAACAAGCATCAGAATAAGGATGATTTCTTCAACTCAAGATTATATGAAGAAATAAGTAATCTTATGAAGACCAGCGATAAAAAGAAAACCTCTCTCGGTAGAGAACTCAACTTTAAAGAATTTAAGGACAGCCTGAGTGAACAACAAAAAAAACTGCTCCGATCGATTTTCTCACCAACACCGGATTTACCTGCAACCAAACAGAGTTTAACGAATTTATATAAGTCACCCGGTTCATGTCATGCGATGACAACAGCAGATGTAACCAAAGAGCACATGCAAAAGGCACGAGAGTTATTAGCCAGAACATTTTTTAATAAAAGACAAACCAATATAACTGTTGACGAAGTAAGCGCGTTCAGCCAAGAGCCGCCAAAGAAAGCAGCCAAAAAGCAAAATTGTCAACGCCCGTGCACTCGTTCAGTAAGGCGTCGTTAAGGGCTGTTTTCCCAATTTCTTCAGTGTTGTATTATGCGACTTATTTTTCCATATTAGGTAACTATTATGTCTCAGTACGTTTATACCATGAACCGGGTGAGCAAAATTGTTCCCCCAAAACGTCAGATTTTAAAAGACATCTCCCTCTCTTTTTTTCCGGGCGCCAAAATCGGTGTTCTAGGTTTAAATGGTGCCGGCAAATCCACACTATTGCGGATCATGGCGGGTGTTGATAAGGAGTTTGATGGCGAGGCTCGCCCGCAACCAAAACTGAACGTAGGCTACTTGCCTCAGGAGCCGGATCTAGACCCTGAAAAAACCGTCCGTGAAGTGGTTGAAGAGGCGCTCGGTGAAGTAAAAGCTGCCCAACAACGCTTAGATGAAGTCTATGCCGCCTACGCCGAACCCGATGCCGACTTCGACGCTCTGGCGAGTGAGCAGGCCAAGCTGGAAAACATCATTCAAGCCGCCGATGCCCACAACCTTGAGCGCAAACTCGAAGTGGCCGCTGACGCCCTGCGCCTGCCTGAGTGGCATGCCAAAGTACAAAATCTCTCCGGTGGTGAGCGGCGTCGGGTTGCTCTATGCCGCCTGCTATTATCCAGCCCTGAAATGCTTCTGCTCGACGAACCCACTAACCACCTTGATGCAGAATCTGTGGCTTGGCTTGAACGCTTTTTGGTGGAATACCCCGGCACCGTCGTTGCCATCACCCACGACCGATACTTCCTCGACAACGCCGCTGGTTGGATTTTGGAGCTGGATCGTGGCGAAGGTATCCCGTATCAGGGCAATTACAGCTCGTGGCTCGAACAAAAAGAACAGCGCCTTGAGCAGGAGCAGAAACAACAAGACGCACGTCGCAAGTCAATGGAGCACGAGCTGGAGTGGGTTCGCTCCAATGCCAAAGGTCGGCAGTCTAAATCCAAGGCGCGTCTGGCTCGTTTTGAAGAGATGCAATCACAGGATTTTCAGAGCCGCAACGAAACCAACGAAATTTACATTCCACCCGGCCCGCGTCTTGGCGACAAAGTCATTGAGGTCAAAAATCTCAGCAAAGGCTTTGGTGACCGTCTGCTCATTGATGATCTGAGCTTCAGCGTTCCTAAAGGCGCCATTGTTGGCATCATTGGTGGGAACGGCGCCGGTAAATCCACACTGTTTAAAATGATTACCGGGCAAGAGCAACCGAGCAGTGGAGTCGTTGAGCTGGGCGACACAGTCAAGATTTCTAACGTGCAGCAGCTGCGCGATGAACTGGACGACAGCAAAACCGTGTGGGAAGCCATCTCCGATGGTCAGGATGTTTTACGCATCAACAACTATGAAGTGTCGTCGCGCGCATACATTGGCCGCTTCAATTTCAAAGGGGGCGACCAGCAAAAGCGGGTAGGTGAGCTTTCGGGTGGTGAGCGTGGCCGATTGCAACTGGCTGCCACGCTAAAAGATGGTGGTAATGTACTGTTGCTGGATGAACCCTCTAACGATCTGGACGTAGAAACCCTCCGTGCACTGGAAGAAGCGCTGCTGGCGTTCCCGGGTTGTGCAATGGTGATCTCCCACGACCGCTGGTTCCTGGATCGTGTAGCGACCCATATTCTTGCTTATGAAGGTAACTCCGCAGTCACGTTCTTTGCTGGCAATTACACCGAGTACGAAGCAGACCGTGTGGCTCGACTGGGTGAAGATGCCGCCGCTCCCCACCGCATTAAATACAAGCGCATCGACGCCTAATGCCAAGAGGCAGTTCACAAACTTACGGCCTCTGATGATAGGTGTACACTGGCTTCTAACTCTCGTGCCCACGGCTATCCGTGGGCACGACCTTAAAATGCACCCCAAAAATATCTTACTTGAACTTGCAATCCGTCATCGTGTGTTTCGAGTATAAATTCACTATTAATCAATAGGTTGGATAAATCTTGGAAAAATTTGGCCAAAGAATTGAACTAATACCTGAGCAAGCTGTCAAATATATGAGATGGTAGGAATATCTGTTTAGAGGCTCTAAAACAAATTCCTCTTACAGCACATTGTTAGTGCTGGTTAAATTGAATGTTTAAACAAGGTGATTTAATAATGGATTTCGCTGAAACTTACAATACTAATAAGAGTGCTATTAATAATTTTGAAGTAAATGGAAACTTCTGGAAAACATTATCTTTCAAGCAAATCGGCAAGTTTAAAGGAAAACCTGTTTACGAGCTTACTGTTGAAACCGGTTTTATCAAGTTCATAAAAAACAAGCTCAAGCTATTATGGCACATGAAATCCTTGAGTGAACGCTCATTAATTAAATGGAATGATGAGTTCAAAAATGCAGTTAATGCAGTTTCAGTCATGGCTAATAGTGGAAGTCATAATTCCACGGCGGCCAGTTCAGTAAGCTCTGAACGGCCAAATAACACCGATGAGAAGCCAATGGATTCTACTAAAAACATAAAAAAACTGGAAGGTCATTTTTCAAACTGCATGGACGTATGGAAAGCTATTGTTGATAGGAATAGTCAATATCAATGTAGAGACGTTGATACGGATGATAAAAAAATGACGTCCTTTTATAAGGCATTTGGTAAGGCATTTTTTGATGCTGGAAATAAGCAAAGTCTGAAGAAATCTTTTGAAAGCCATAATTTGAGTATTATAAAAAAGGGGAAGGAATATCTGAGTTCAAAAGATGTCGATCACCATAGATATCATGCCTGTCAACTCGCCTTGACTAATCCTAAAAGTTACAATGAGAACTATAAAATGTATTCAAAAGAATCAAGAATTAGTGGCGAGAAAAATTGTCGTTATGAAGAAGCTATAGATAAAAAGGCGCTGGCTAAAAACTTGATAGATGGTTCGAAACAATACGGTTTTCTAAATAAAGTTTGGGGCGCTGCTCCGGGAATGATTGCTGCAAGTGTTGCTGATTTATCAACGGTTATCTCCAGCCAAAGTGAAAGTCATTATTTAATTAATGATGAAACTGCAGGATATCTTGCACGGCTGGAGTCTTTTTTTGAATCGTTAATTGATGATCCACAAGCAATAACGCCAGACTATGAAAATGGAGATGATTTTGTTGTTGTTGATAACCCCAAAGAGTTAAAAAATATCATTTCAAATATTAAAAAGGAGGTTGAAAACAAGGTTAATAGCATTACCCAAAACATTGACGTCAACATGCTCGACGGTTACAACCTAAATGCCATGAATAGTCTGAGTGAGCGCAATAGATTAGGGCAGCTCGACGAGCAAGACCTTAAAAACATCTTAGCGTGCCAAAAAGCGCTGCTGGAAATTAAACTAACCTCTGGGCGAAATTTTCATAATGGCTTTTTCCTGAATTCCCCATGGGTAAACATGGAATTTAGAGAACGTTTCAGCAAAATACTCTTCATAAGCAGATTATCAAACCAACAGGTGCATGAAGCAAAACTGGCTGAAATGAGAGACCAACATGACAGGGCTCAGAATCATCCAATCGTTGCCATACTTGGCACTGGCCCTGTCGGCTTGATGGCCGCTTTAACTCAGTATGAAAGCGGCGGCAAAGTTCACTTATTTGCTAACGATAAGCCCATCTCTGATCAGGAGCCATGCCAACATCAACTGATCCATTTGGACTCTCAGTGGGTCAGTATGCTGCAACATTATCTGGGGTGTGAATTCTACGACCTTTTCAACAAAGCGGGCGGCATGGGGCGCATCCGAGAAGAAGATGGCCATGGTGAAATTGCCGCCCATGCCCTGCGGGATGCTCTCTACAATCGTGTAAAAAGCCTCAGTGAAACTACGGAATCACTCATACTGCACCCCCATGAAGAAATCACCCAGTTGAATACCCCTAAAACAGGTAAAAAATTGGTCATACAAACTGAATCGAGGAACACAGCGTCAAGCAATGCCAATTTTGCAGTGGATGTTTATATTGATGCACAACATGACTTTTTAAAGCTTAAAGACAAAAAATCAAAAGCCACAATGCAACACTACGCCGAGGCAAGCTGGGTTGGTGAAACTATTAAGAACGTTTTGACTAACAAAATTGGTGACTCTGACGGTTTACTTGCCCTCAATGACGAATTTTTAAGCTCTTATCATAATAAACTATTGTCCATTTTTGCAGAATACTCGTCGACAATAAGCCCGGAACATAAAAATAAAATTGTAGATGCATTACAAAATATTCGGGAGCAGCTGAGTGCGTGTAGAGATAATAACGAAAAATTGCGTGTGCAAGTTATGGATAATAAACATGTGGTTTATCTGCAAGCTGAGATTCCTCAGGCAATTCAATGGCTGCATAACCTGACAAACACCGATGAAACCAAAGAGCTTCAGCAGCGTTTCGACAGCGCTTTGTTTGAAATCATTGCAGAAAAGTTTAATCGTAGAGAACGCTTTGGTGTATGGCCAGCACAGCTGCAAACAAACTCTATTCAATTCTTCCAGTACTCTAAAGAGTCAAATGAAGAGAAACTCAAAGGCTTAAAAACTGACAGCTACTATGCCAAAAAAGGTTCGACACTCAATTTTAATGTTGCTGACTATTCTATTAACCCAAATGTATCCTCTACTTCAGAGTTAGCTAAAGCACGGGAGCAGCTACTTAACCTGCAGAGCTTTATGCAGGCTAACAACCACAATACTTCTGACGGTGCCGAAGATGCATTCATCAAAAGAACGGAGGAAATATTTCAATCAGGCAAGGCTCACAAAGCAGCCTCAGATACCCTAAGCTCCGTCAAAGCTTCACTTAAAAGTTGGTTTACTAAACCATTAGCCTTCAAGTAAAGCTGCATCCCTTACAGCGGCTACTCAAGCCGCTGTAAGGAAAGTCACGCAATAGGCACAATGCCAGATAACGTTGCAAAACAGGTCTCTCTGGCGGAGGTAACGAAGCTGGCCATGTACGGTTGTTCTTGCTGCTCACTCCTGATGGCGGCATAAAGTGTTGACCACACGCCCTCTTTGCCCAGTCTTACCGCAGCCACCTGATCTTTATCAAGGTATTCCGCCAGCGCCCAGCTCGGTAGGGCAGATACGCCACGCTGGCTGGCTACCAATTGCAGCATCATCAGCGTCAGCTCAGCGGTGCGAACCTCGGCTGGCTCAATGTCGGCGGGGTCAAGGAAGTCGTAAAAAATGGCCAGGCGCTCCTGTTCAACCGGGTAGGTAATCAACACTTCGTTTTGCAGGTCGGCAGGTTCGACAAAATACTTCTTTTTAAGCGGATGGGTTTTGGCAATGGCCAAAATCATCTCGTAGCGAAATAGCGGAATGTATTCAATGCCACTGATCGGGCTGGGGTCGGAGGTGACCACCAAGTCCAGTTCCCCCCGGGACAGTGCTGGCAGTGGCGCAAAGTTAAAGGCAGTGGAAAAATCCATCTCCACCTCCGGCCAGTGTTGTCGATAGGCGCCGATGGTGGGCATTAACCACTGATAGCAACTGTGACATTCAATGGCGATATGCAACCGACCAGACTGACCACCGGCCAACCGCAACAGGCTCTGCTCCATTGCCCGTACCCTTGGCAACACATCATCGGCTAACTCCAAAAGCCGCAGCCCCGCCGTGGTAAAGCGAGCGGGTCGTGATTTGCGAATAAACACCTCCATCCCGATCCGGTGCTCCAGCTCCTTGAGCTGATGGGACAGCGCCGACTGAGTAAGGTGCAAACGCCGGGCCGCTTCCACAAGGTTACCGCTTTGATGAATGGCTTTAAGTGTTTTCAGGTAACGAAGCTCAATGCCCAAGTTTGATGATTTCATTTTTAGAACGGCTTCCTGTGGTTTCAAGATTAAAAAAAT
This sequence comes from Endozoicomonas sp., assembly GCA_965198415.1. Taxonomy (GTDB): domain Bacteria; phylum Pseudomonadota; class Gammaproteobacteria; order Pseudomonadales; family Endozoicomonadaceae; genus Endozoicomonas. Next base: position 638,321 of record CBDAPN010000032.1, on the reverse strand, counting down.
TCAACTTTATCATTAAAAAAATTAGTTTGATTCAAGTTTGACTCTGCAGGACAATCGTCATAAAGAGCTTCCCAACGTTTTAATTAATTCGGTGGTTCTCCACTGGACACAACACATTTTTTCGAATTGGAGTTATATCATGATTACCACGCATAACCTTGGTTTTCCGCGCATTGGCGCCCACCGGGAGCTAAAAAAGGCTCAGGAGCGTTATTGGCGGGGCGAACTGACTCAGCAGGCGCTTTTGGATGAAGGTCGTCGCTTACGGGTAGCACACTGGCAACTGCAAAAAGAGTCCGGGCTGGATTTGATCCCGACAGGGGATTTTGCCTGGTACGATCAAATGCTCAACCACTCACTGATGCTCGGCGCTGTACCTGCCCGTTTTAAAGAGGCAGACCCGCAAGACATCGACACCCTGTTTCGCATGGCCAGAGGGCGGGCGCCTAGTGGCGAACCGGCCGCTGCCTGCGAAATGACCAAATGGTTTGACACCAACTATCACTACATTGTCCCGGAGCTGACCAAAGGCCAGCAGTTCCGTTTGGCAAATACGACCGTGGTGGAGGAAACCAAAGAGGCGCTGGATCTTGGCTATAAGGTCAAACCGGTGTTAATCGGCCCTCTGACCTGGCTGTGGCTGAGTAAAATCAAAGGCGAATCCTTTGACCGGCTGGAGCTGCTTGATGGTCTGCTTGAAGTCTACGGACAGGTGCTGAACCAGCTGGCTGACCTCGGAGTCGAATGGGTACAGATTGACGAACCAATTCTGGTGCTCGATTTGCCGCCACAGTGGCATCAGGCCTTCGAACTGGCCTATAACCGTCTGCAAAACAAAAAACTCAAGATTATGCTGGCCACTTACTTTGGTGGTCTCAACGGCACAACCACGGCAGTGGTAAACTTGCCCATTGATGGTTTGCACGTAGATCTGGTGCGTGACCCTGAACAGTTAACCGCTCTGCTTGACCGTCTGCCAGCTTATAAAGTGCTCTCTGCTGGTGTTGTTAATGGCCGTAATGTCTGGCGCGCTGACCTGAAGAAGATTCTTGATGAGTTGTCCGTGGCCGAAGAGCGCCTCGGGGATCGGCTTTGGGTGGCACCGAGCTGCTCGTTGCTGCATGTACCGGTGGATCTTGAAAATGAAACCACGCTGGATGAAGAGCTGAAATCCTGGCTGGCCTTTGCCCGACAAAAGTGCAAAGAAGTAGCGATCATTGGTAAAGCACTCAGTGGCGGAAGCTCTGCACAAAGCCCGGAAGTTGTGCAATACATCGAACAGGCAGAAGAAGCCAACAATAAACGTCAACAGTCAGAGCGCGTGCACAATGCACAGGTCGCTAGTCGTATGGCCGCCATGCGGGAAGATCACACGATTGATCAGCGCCAAAGCCCTTACGCCGAGCGCGCAAAGTTGCAGCACGAAAAGCTTCAACTGCCGCAGTTTCCCACCACCACCATTGGCTCTTTTCCTCAAACGCGGGAGATTCGGCAAAAACGCTTGCAATTTCGCAAAGGAGAGTTGGATGAAACGGCTTACATCAGCGCCATGCAACAGGAAATTCGCGACACCATTAAACGGCAGGAAGCGTTAGACCTTGACGTGTTGGTACACGGCGAAGCAGAGCGTAATGACATGGTCGAATACTTTGGCCAACAACTCGAAGGCTTTGGCTTTACCGGCAATGGTTGGGTTCAAAGTTACGGCAGCCGTTGCGTCAAACCTCCCATCATTATTGGCGACGTAAGCCGTGCAAAACCAATGACCATTGAGTGGAGTCGTTTTGCACAAGATCAGACCGACCGCCCCGTTAAAGGCATGTTGACCGGGCCGGTGACCATCCTTTGCTGGTCTTTCCCAAGGGACGACGTGAGCCGTGAAGAGTCGTGTCTGCAACTGGCTTTGGCACTCAGAGATGAAGTGACCGACTTGGAACAAGCCGGCATTGGCATTATTCAGATTGATGAACCGGCCATTCGTGAAGGTTTGCCTCTGAAACGGGTAGATTGGCCTGCTTATTTGGAATGGGCAGTCAAAAGCTTCCGTATTTCCGCCAGTGGTGTGAGCAACGAAACGCAGATTCATACTCACATGTGCTACAGCGAGTTTAACGACATCATTGAGTACATTGCCGCAATGGATGCCGATGTCATTACCATTGAGACCTCACGTTCCGATATGGATCTGCTGGACGCCTTTGAAGAGTTTGAATACCCCAACGAAATTGGCCCCGGGGTTTACGATATTCACTCACCCAATGTTCCGTCGGTGGAGTGGATTAAAAACCTGATGAGCAAAGCAGCCCAAAAAATCCCCAGCCAACGGTTGTGGGTAAACCCGGACTGTGGCCTCAAGACCCGAGACTGGCCGGAGGTCGAAGAAGCCCTTAAAAGCATGGTAGCGGCGGCGAAACTGCTCAGGTCTTCGTAGGCGTTTACCTCACCTTGCCAGCATGGCTCGCTCTCGAAAGTTCATCGGGAGCGAGTTTATCCCACCGCTTTTTCACTCCCCGCAAACTAACCACTTTCCTGTACCCTGTAGTACCATACGGGCAAAAAAATAACGTCGTCAAAACAAAAGAGCAGGTTATGTAAATGAAATGGTTAGCGACTATTGGCTTATGTTTATTACTCATAGGCTGCCAATCGGTGTCAACCACCAACTCTGGTGCCATCGGTGTTCAACGGGAGCAGACAATGTTCTCGCTGCTCTCGGAGCAACAGGTAAACACCATGGCGGCAAAGGCTTATCAGGACGAATTAAAGAAGGCGCAGCAACAGGGTGTACTCAACCAAAATACGACAGACGTTAAACGACTACGTAAAATCGCCAAAGCTCTGACAGAGCAGGTGCAAGTGTTTCGTCAGGATGCAAAAAGCTGGCAGTGGGAGGTCAACCTGGTGACCGATAATCAACTCAACGCCTACTGTATGCCCGGCGGTAAAATCATGTTCTACAGCGGCATTATCAATACACTGCAACTGACCGACGATGAGATTGCCGCCATCATGGGGCACGAAATGGCACACGCACTGAGGGAGCACGGCCGTGAGTCGATGTCTCAGGCCTATGCCGTGCAACTTGGCAGTACCGCGGCGGCGTTATTTGGTGTCAATAAAGAGGTGATGCAACTTGGCAATACCGTGGTTAACTATGCGCTGACTCTGCCCAACAGTCGCACCAATGAAGCAGAAGCTGACCTGATTGGCCTCGAATTGATGGCGAGGTCGGGTTACAACCCGCAAGCCTCGGTCAGTTTGTGGCAAAAAATGTCAGCAAGAAGTGGCAAAAATGTGCCGGAATTTATGAGTACACACCCGGCCCACGACACTCGAATCAACGGCTTGCGAGCCAATATCGCCAAAGTAGAGCATCTTTATCGTCAGGCGATTGGGCGAAAAAAATAACGCCGCCTGCGGCTGACCGTGTGCATTGCAGGAATTAACGGGTCTCTCTGCCCGGGTCGGGCATTTTACAAAATCCCTGTGCTGGCACATCCAAAGCGGCGTTAAATTTGCTGGACATATTTTGAAACGCAATCAGCCCGGTCAGTTCAATGATGGCGTCAGAGTTAAAATGCGCTTTCAGGCGCTCCATTAGTTCAGGCGTCACCTGTCGGTCACTGTAGGTGACGGCCTCCACATAGGCCAAAACAACGCGCTCGCATTCACTGAACAGCTCGGAATGCTGCCAGTTGTCCAGCGCCTCTACCTTGGCCATGCTGCCCGATCGTTTCGCCAGAGTCATGGCATTAATATCCACACAAAAAGCACACCAGTTCACCTGAGAAACCCTGACCGTTACCAACGACCTAAGCTGTGCCGACAAAGGGGATTTTTTGCGATCAAGCACTCCATAAAGTGCTGCAACTGCTGCAAACAGCTTAGGCACCCGCGCCCACAGCAAGCCGGGCTTGAGAACTTTGCCGTAGCGCCGCTTCTGGCTCCAGAAAAAGGGTTTGAGCCACCATGGATAGGTGTGCAGGGGTTTTTCCGGTATAAACATGGGCAGCTCCACAGTGGCAGTTTTGGTTGGTTTCAAATAGCTTCGAGCGCTTCAGAGAGCTTTTTGACAGCAATCACCGTTAAGCCGGGAATTGGTTTTCGGGGTTGGTTGGCAGTGGGTACAATTGCACGACTAAAGCCGTGTTTGGCCGCCTCCGCCAGCCGCTCCTGACCATTGGCTACCGGGCGAATCTCACCGGCCAGCCCCACTTCACCAAAGGCGACCAAATCCTGAGGCAGTGGTGTGTCTCGCAGGCTCGACACCACCGCCAGCAAACTGGCCAAATCGGCACTGGTTTCGCTGATTTTAACGCCGCCGACCACGTTCAGAAAGACATCCTGATCGCTGGTAAAGATGCCCCCGTGCCGGGTAAGAATCGCCAGCAACATCGCCAGCCGGTTTTGTTCAACACCAACGGTCACACGACGAGGGTTACCCAGTTGCGACTCAACAACCAGCCCCTGAATTTCAACCAACAGTGGTCGTGTGCCTTCCCATAAAACAGAAATGATGCTGCCAGAAGTGGGTTCCTGAGTACGGGAAAGAAAAATAGCCGACGGGTTTTTTACCTCTTTCATGCCGGTTTCTGTCATGGCAAAAATGCCCAGTTCATTGACTTGGCCAAAGCGGTTTTTGGTGGCTCGCATCATGCGAAAACGTGAGTCGTCGGTATTGCCGAGCATGATCTGGGTATCAATAATGTGGGAGAGCGTCATGGGGCCGGCCAGGGAGTTGTCTTTGGTGACGTGACCGACAATCAGTAATACCGTGCCACTTTGTTTGGCGTAGCGGGTAAGAAAACCTGCTGACTCCTTTACCTGTGCCACCCCGCCGGGGACTGAGTCCACCCCGTTCATGTACATCACCTGAATGGAGTCGATGACAATGATGGCCGGTTTTTCCTGCTCAGCAACGGCAACTACATTCTCAGCCGAGGTTTCCGCCAGCATTTTCAGTCGCTCGGTGGGCAGCCCAAGGCGTTGAGCCCGAGCGGCAATTTGCTGCAAAGATTCCTCACCGGAGACGTACAGGGCGTTCATCCCCCGGGCAACGTGACAGAGCACCTGCAACAAAATGGTACTTTTGCCCGCCCCCGGATGACCACCAATCAATACCGCACTGCCCTGCACAAAGCCGCCCCCGAGCACCCGGTCAAATTCCGTCATACCACTGGAAAAACGTGGTGCTTCCTGAACATCCACCTCGCTGAGGGTTTTCAATGCAGAGAGTGAACCGGCAAAGCCGGCCTTGTTGCTGGCAGTTATGGAAGGCGTAGGCCCAAGGTTCACTTCTTTGTAGGTGTTCCAGGCTTTGCAGTCCACACACTGCCCTTGCCACTTGGCGGCTTCGCTGCCACATTCTGTACACACGTACGCTTTTCGGGATTTTGTTTTTGCCATGGAGCATCTTTGCGCATAAAAAGGGAGAGTCTAACGACTTTGCGCTGTTGCTGACAAACTCCGCATAACCTGCAACAGCGTTTGGATCGGGTGAGGAATGGCACCGTCGCCATAACGCTTCACCTGACTGCGGCAGGAATAGCCGGAAGCGACCAGTCGGTCTTGGTTGTGTGGATTCTGCACCACCGCCTTCCAGCTTAAATCGTAGAGTTTGCGCGAAACGGCCTGATTGCGTGTCTCATGGCCGTAAATCCCGGCCATGCCGCAACAGCCGGTGGCCTGATACTTCAGTTTGAGGCCAACATCGCTGAACAGTTGCTGCCACTGTGCCGCAGCGGCTGGTACATTGGAGGTTTCGGTGCAGTGGCCGAGCAGCAAAAACTCCCGCTCGTCATGCAGCTTCAAATTAAGGCGGCGCAGGACGCCTGATTGTCGGGCAAACCACTCAGAGAGTAACAACACCTCCGGCGATTCATCTCCCATTACTTCTTTATACTCGTCCCGGTAGGTGAGCGTAACGGCAGCGTCAATACCCACCAGAGTGATCCCGCTGTCGGCCAGCTGCTTTAGCTCCCGGGCATTAGTTTTGGCCACTTTCTCAAAGCGGTTGAGAAAGCCGTAAACATGCAGCACCTTACCATTGGGCTTGTAAGGGGCGATCAAGGGGCGGTAACCCAAGCGAATTAATAATTCCACCAGATCGGTGAGCAAGGGGGTTTCAAAAAAGCTGGTAAAGGCATCCTGCACAATAATGACGGTTTTGTCCCGTTCGCTGGCGGGAATGGTTGCTAGTAATGAAGGGCTGGCAATGGTGGCTCCATAGCGACAGCAGTCGTTTGCAGGCGCAGCACTGGTGATGGGAGGAATCGCCTGCAGGCCAATGGTTTTGCTGGCCAGTGTATTGGTTAATGGCCAGCCCATCACCAGATTATAAACAGGCTTTATTTTTGCCAGAGTTGGCAATACCGACTCCAGCATGCCAGCAACATGATGCTTTACCGGCCTTGGGTAGCGGCCATGGTAAAGCTCAAAATAGCGGGAACGAAGATCAGGAATATTCACCTGAATGGGGCATTGCCCGGCACAGGATTTACAACTCATGCAGTTATCCAAAGCGCCATAAACCTGATGGCTGAAATCTTCTTCCCCCCGCCATTTATTAACCAGATTTATTAATTTTTGCCCCCCGTTGTAGGTCGGCCCCGCCCGGCGCAAAGTATGACTTTCAGCGGCAATATCGGCACCAGCGGTAGCTTGCAGCCGCAGCCACTCCCGCACCAGAGAAGAACGGCCTTTTGGGGATTGAGTCCGGTCAAGGGTGGCCTTCCAGGTGGGGCACATATTGCTGTTTGGGTTGTAGTTAAAACAAGCACCGTTACCGTTGCAATAAAGACCGCTGCTGAACATATCAAACGACGATCGATCAATTTCTCTATCGAGCTGACCACGGGTGGTCACTTCATCAATTTTTAATAGCTGCACCGACTCACTGGCAGGGGTAGCGATTTTACCGGGGTTTAACTGGTTATAGGGATCAAACGCGCCTTTGATTTGTTGCAAAACAGGGTAAAGGTCGGCAAAAAAGTCCGGTGCGTATTCAGAACGAATGCCTTTGCCGTGTTCGCCCCAGAGCACACCACCGTATTGGCGAGCCAGCGTGGCCACATCATCACTAATGATTCTGACCAGTTTTTCCTGCTTCGGGTCTTTCATATCAATGGCCGGGCGAACGTGCAGCACTCCCGCATCAACATGGCCAAACATGCCATAGGAGAGTTGGTGCCGATCCAGCAGAGCCCGAAACTCACGGATAAAATCCGCCAGATTCTCTGGTGGAACTGCGGCGTCTTCCACAAATGCTATGGGGCGGGCGTCGCCTTTCATATTGCCCAGTAAACCAACAGCCTGTTTACGCATAGCCCAGATCTTTTTGACTTTATCACTACCCATCAATACCCGATGCCCAGCACGAACAACCGCACCGGGCTGTTTTAACTCCGTGAGCAGTCGATCAACGCCCTGTTGCACCTCAGCCTTACTCTTGCCGGTAAACTCAACAAAGTTGATGCCGTCAATCTCGTTGTTTTCAGCAGGGAAAAAATCTTTAACGCTCTCCCACACGTTGTCAGCCCGAGCCAGGCCAAGCACCTTCGAATCTATGGTTTCAATAGAGCCGGGCGTGGCAGCCATCAGAGCCTGAGCGTCCTGCAGTGAGCCCTGAAAGCTGTCATAAAAAACCAAGACCAGTGCCGAATACGCAGGGATAGGGAGCAGGTTGACTTTGATTTCGCTGATGAACGCCAGCGTACCCTCAGAGCCACAAAGTAGCGCATTCAAATCGTATTGATGCTCTTGGTTGACAATATTGGCCAGATCATAGCCGGTAAGGTTGCGATTCAGTTTTGGAAAGGTATCTGCCACCTGTTGTTTATGTTGTTGGTGGGTATTTTTCAGGGTGTTATAAATCTGTCCGACACGGTCGCTGCGTTGGCAAAATTGGGTCAGCTCTTCTTCGTCAACCGGCGAAGAGTTGAGCACGGTGCCGTCAGCGAGTACGGACGTCAGTTCGAGAACATGATGGCGGGTTTTGCCGTAAACTACCGAACCCTGACCACTGGCGTCGGTATTCACCATACCGCCAACCGTCGCCCGATTACTGGTGGAGAGTTCCGGAGCGAAAAATAACCCCTCTTTTGCCGCCAGTTCATTCAGATAATCTTTTACCACGCCACACTGCACCCGAGCCCAGCGCTCAGCGGGATTAATTTCCAGTACCCGATTCATATAGCGACTGGTATCCACCATCAAACCAGCGGTCAGTGACTGACCATTGGTGCCGGTGCCACCACCTCGGGGGGAGATAACCACAGAATGGAATTCAGGCTGGTGGGCCAGAGTAAACACCTTACTAAGGTCTTCGGTACTGCGTGGGTAAAGAACACCTTCTGGCAGTATTTGATAAATGGAGTTATCGGTGGCCAGTGCTACCCGATCGGCATAGCTTGCTTCAATATCGCCGCTGAAGCCATTGGCGGAAAGTTGTTGGGTAAACTTGTTGTATAAGATGTTTGTCGTTTGTTGGTCCAGCCGACTTATCACAGCACTCTCTCCATCCATTGCGCAGTGTATTGTACGTAAAGCTTTAAGAGCCTGTTAACTTTTTTGGCACTGAATACTAACAGGTTTAACAAACCTTGCAGAACTCTCCACCCATAGCCTTTCCTTAGTGTGAAAGGAGCGACCTTTGAAGGTTTGGATGGAGATGGCTAGCGAGGCTAACGTAAAGCCAGCCCATGAACTCACTTCAATGCACTGCGAAACCCTGCATAATGGGCTTAGTGGCTGAGAAAACAGCCTACTCAACAGACAGATAAGCCTTTGGATGCATACTCAAGCGCAACGGTTGTTGGACTAACTACGAGAAACAAATCAGGAAAACACAACCATTTTCTGGCTTCTACTGCCGATGCGCTCGGAGACAGCGTATATGCAAAGAGTTCCCCTATCGTGGTTCGGCAACCTGTACGACAGCGAGAGGCTATGTTTTTAGGCATAGTGGGCCGCACGTAATTCCCGATTAGAAGCCCCCACTAGAATCGGCAAGCCGATTGAGTGGAGGAAGCATGTCACATAAAGCCAACAGTTTATCAGTGGTTGTTGATCAAGATGACCAACTGCACTGTATGTTGCGAATAATCAAAACCGAAGATGGTTGAAACTAACGGTTCATACATCAAGTGTGACTATAGTATTTAAAGGAGGTTTGTCAGGATAGTAGGCAAATTTTTAAAAAATAGTGCACTAAAAAATTGAAATAATAGTGGATGAACGCACCACTGCAGATTGGTTTATAAATGCCATATCAATTTGTTAGCAGGGATTTTTTTCATTTAAGTATAGTTTACATTCTTAGACTAATTCTTAACGAATTTATTGTGAACTTTTTACTTTTAATTTGGTCTAATGGCTTAACTCAAGAATTTGCCGCTTTGTTGGAGTGGTCTTGTTTTCTGTTTACTTACTTCAAGGGTTATAGCTATGGGAAATGATGTTAAATTAGGAGCCTTAGAAGGGTTTTCCTACGGTTGGCACACAAACGCTAACGACATAATGCCTATTCGTTTATTAAAAGCATTAAAAACGGCTGTGCAGGGTTTGTTTGGCCGGTTTACGGTGAAAGTGTTTAGTGCCGAAGTGAGGTCGATTGTAAATGAAGCCCCTAATTCATGGTTTGCAATCCAGTTAAATAAAATCTATGACCGTAAAGTAACGCCAATGCAAGTGTCAAACTCTTTAAGTCAGAGTAAATCTCCAGGCGAGGAGAGTGTTTTTGATTTACCCAAAGCAAGTAAGATAGAAAAACGTATAAATGAAATGAAAGATCTTGTTTATGTTGAAAATGCTATTACGGTGTTGGCAGGATCAGAAAGATTTCAGGATTATTTTAGTGAAACACCGGGTGTGTTTGAACAGTTCTTTAATAATCTTATCACGAAATGGGGCGAGGATCCTAAGAATTGTAAGGGCTTTATTCGTCAAGCTGAAAGATTAATGAATCTCGGTTTTAAGCCACGTAATATCGAAGATGAAAACAAAATTGAAAATATTAAACTCAAGGTGCATTCAGGAAGTAATGACTCTATTCACAAAGAGCCAGTAGAGAACAGCTCTAAATCTCTAGAGGAGATAAAATGCCTTGAAAATCTTATGTACATGAAAAACAGTGATGAAAGGCTGGCTGCTTTTAATAAAGCTGTTGCAATAGCTAAAAATGATCCTGATAAAATGGAAAGGATTCAGGAGTCTTCAAAAAGATTCTTAAATGCCTTTAGCTCTATGGTAAGTTTGAATAGTGAAGATCCAGATAAGTCAGATATATTAGGATTTTTAAATGTTTGCAATGAGATGAAAAAAAATGGTGTCGAAATTTCTAGCACAATAAGGAAAGGAATAGAAGACACATTGCAATTTACGTTGCAACAAGCGAAATCTGAAATCAAGGATAGTGAATTCAACGAAAAAAAATATAATACTGTTGAACAGTTGTTTTCTGAGTTCTTTGAAATTTTCCCAGAGCAATCCTCTGACTTTCATACAAATATCTATTCAATGATTCATGGGGATATTATGATTTCAACGATGGGTAATGCAGATATAGGAATATTTTCTATTCTGAAGAATGCAGGTTATAACTTTAATAGCGACAACTTTAGCATGAATCCCACAGCACATTGTAACCCGCTTGTGGGGTTCGTTACTCTTCTAATTGAACAGTTTTTGAACAATGATCTTGAAAGGGCTAAAGGGTTTCTAGGAGTGGGTATTAATCTTAGTAGTGATCAGATAAGTGAAATTAGAAAGTATATGGCATCAAAGAATATTAATGAAACGGATGAAATGACAAAAGCCTTTGAGGAGTTGAGCCAACCAAAGGAAATTCTCAAAGAATCAGAATTTTTGGGAGATACTGAGAGTCATAAACAATTAGCTGAGCTGCAATCTGTGCTTCTCGACTATGAGGTGGGCTATCCTGATAAACTAAAATGTTTTGAGAAGTTTGAAAGAGCCACTGAAAATAAAAAACTTTCTGATGAAGATTGCTTGAAGTATAACCAAATGCTTGACTTGTTCGCTAATAAACATTATCAGTGGTTTATGAATATAACATCAGATGTAAAAAGCTTACAAGATGGCTTTAAGCTGTTTAACAAAATTAAAAAACATAACCCTAATATTCTAGATAAATATGCGTACTCGATAAAAGGTCCTATTTGTCAAGATGTTGTTATTTCCAAGAATGTGTCGCATCCAGCTATTGTACGATTAACAGGATTGCTTTCTCTTCGAGGAAGTGTTTATACAAATTATATTACAGATTTAAAACGTTTTGTAAATAAGGCTGTGAAAGAAACCACACATAAAAACGCTAATGTAGATGATAGTATTGAATTTTTGCGTGTGGTGATGAGTTTAGACCGTAATTTCATTGGTGATGAAAGCATGGCACAGCTTAGGAGAAACCTAGTGGGCGCCGTGTTATCTAAAGATAAAAGGGAAGATGATTATATTAATAAGATGATTGGTATAGGAATTAAAATAAGACACAAAAACAATAAAGTACTGGATGACTTAAAGAAAAGGCTGGAGGAAAATTATCCAGGTGCTACTTGGACGGTAAACGATATATATGAAATGCCTGAAGTCAATAAATAAATTAAAATTACAAGCCCACCTCATGCTAGGGGTTGGGCTTATATTGATAAGCTCATTGAGCATGATTTGTGATTTTTTAAAATTCAATGCAAAGATTATTGTGCTCTGTATCCGCAAGTTATTATAATCAAGAAATCAACCCGGTTATATAAGAAACCCAAAGCGGGCAAAACATATCACTGATGCTAACTGGGGAGTTTGTTCGATAGTTGAAGTACAAGGCTGAATGGTCTGACCGTAATGTGGTTAAAATAGAATGACTTTTCCCAGCTCCAAGCGTTGCTCTTGCTGCAGGTTTGTTAATGAAAGTCAGCCGTTGCTCTATTCGAGAGTAAGATATAAACGCAGCCAAGAATATAAAAACCGCTATCCAGAGAAGGCGTATTGAAGCAGGAAGGTTCTGAGAGCGATTTTAGAATCCTCACCTTTATGCCCTTTGGGTATTTATGCCCTATGGGTATTTATGCCCTTTGGGTGCGATAGGGCGTGGAGTGTAAGGAAACCACTCCTCTTTGAGCTCTGGGAAAAGGTGAATAATATTCCAATCGTTGGCACCAAACAGTATGGGGCAGACAAACATAAAAATAACTTCAGTCAGAATATGAGTTGACTTTTAAGGGTATCGTTTATCGGTCAGCGAATCAAACTTGGAAAATAGCGCTTTGGCAGACATTAGCGAACAAGCAAAACTAGGATTCTACTCGGTTTTGACCACTTTTCTGGTTAAAATATGAATATGTTTTTACCCTGGTGTATTCATACGTACCTTTATTTCAAGAAGAGCCACTCATACATTAAGTGTGATTATGATTTTGAAATAATATTTTTCAAGATATCCGTTGCAGACTGGTTTGAACTGCTATGTCCATTCGCTAAAAGGGACTTGTTTAAATTACGAAGAGTTTGCATTATTAGGATAAAGCTTTACAAATTTATTATGAACTTTCTATTTTTAATCCGGTCTAATAGCTTGAATAAAAGTTGCCGCTTTATTGAGGTGGTCTTGTCTACTATTTATTATCTTCACACAGAGTTATAGCTATGGCAGAGAGTGTTAAATTAGGGGCTTTAGAAGGGTTTTCCTACGGTTGGCACAGAAACGCTAATGACATAATGCCTATTCGTTTATTAAAAACATTACAAACGGTTGTGCAGGGCTTGTTTGGCCGGTTTGAGGTGAAAGAGTCTAGTCCCGAAGTGAAGTCGCTTATAAAAGAAGTCCCTAATTCATGGTTTGCAATCCAGTTAAATAAAATCTATGACCGTAAAGTAACGCCAATGCAAGTGTCAAACTCTTCAAATCAGAGTGATTGTTCAGGCGAGCAGAGTGTTCCGAATGATTCCATAGAGAGGGGGATAGAAAAGCATATAAACAATATGCAAACTTTTGACCAAGTTAGTGATGCTATTAAGATGCTGGAAGGATCAGAAAAATATCAGAATTATTTTAGTAAAAAACCGGGTGTGTTTGAACAGTTCTTTAAGGATTTTATCACGAAATATAACGAGAACCCTAAGAGTAATAAAAATTTTATTCATCTAGCTAATAAATTAATGAAACTTGGTTTTAAGCCAAGTGAATTAGAAGATGAAAAAGAAATTAACAATTTTACATCCATGGTACTTTTAAAAAGTAATGGCTCTATTTACAAAGAGCCAGTAGATAACAGCTCTAAATCTCTAGAGGAGATAGAATGCCTTAAGAATCTTATTGACATGAAAAACAGTGATGAAAGGCTGGCTGCTTTTAATAAAGCTGTTGCAATAGCTAAAGGTGATCCTGATAAAATGGAAAGGGTTCAGGATTATTCAGAACAATTCTTATTTAAGGTTAGCTTATATGCAAGCCACAATAGTGAAGATCAAGATAATTCAGATCTATTAGGATATTTAAATTTTTGCCATGAGATGAAAAAAAATGGTATCAAATTTAATGGCGCAATAAGAGAACAAATAGAATCGAATATGCAATTTACGTTAGATGACGCGAGACATGCAATAATAAATGGTTCGTTCAGCGAAAAAAAATATGATAATTTCGAAAAGGTGTTTTCTGAGTTCTTTGAAATTTTCCCAGAGCAATCTCCTGAATTTCATAGTGGTGTGCATAGAATAATTACTCTGGATGATACGATTTCAATTAGGCGTAATGCAGATATAGGAATGTTTTCCATTCTGAAAAATGCAGGTTATAGCTTTAATAGCGACAACTTTAGCATGAATCCCTTAGCAGATTGTCACCCGCTGGTGGAGTTCGTTACTCTTTTAATTAAACAGTTTTCAAACAATGATCTTGAAAGGGCTAAAGGGTTTCTAGGAGTGGGTATTAATCTTAGTAGTGACCAGATAAGTGAGATTAGAAAGTATATGGCATCACAGAATATTAATGAAACGGATGAAATGACAAAAGCCTTTGAGGAGTTAAGCCAACCAAAGAAAACTCTCAAAGAATCAGAATTCTGGGGGGATACTGAGAGTCATAAACAATTAGCTGAGCTGCAATCTGTGCTTCTCGACTATGAGGAGGGTTATCCTGATAAACTAAAATGTTTTGAGAAGTTTGAAAGATCCACTGAGAATGTAAAACTTTCTGATGAAGTTTGCTTGAAGTATAACCAAATGCTTGAATTGTTCGCTAAAAAACATTATCCGTGTTTTTTGAATTCAACATCAGATGTAAAAAGCTTACAAGATGGCTTTAAGCTGGCTAACAAAATTAAAAAACATAACCCTAGTATTCTTGATAACTATGCGTATTCGATAAAAGGTCCTATGTTTCAAACTGTTGGTCTTTCCCATGGTGTGTCTAATCCAGCTGTTGTACGATTAACAGGATTGCTTTCTCTTCGAAGAAGTGTTTATTCAGATTGTATTCCAGCTTTCAAACGTTTTGTAAATGATGCTGTGAAAAAAACCACACCTGAAAACGCTAATGTAGATGATAGTATTGAATTTTTGCGTGTGGTGATGAGTTCAGACCGTACTTTAATTGGTGATGAAAACATGGCAAAGCTTAGGGAAAACCTAGAGACCGCCGTGTTTTCTAAAGATAAAAGGGAAGATGATTATATTAATAAGATGATTGGTATAGGAATTAAACTAACACCCAAAACCGATGAAGGACTGGATGAATTAAATAAAAAGCTGGAGGAAAGTTATCCAGATGCTACTTGGACGATAAAAGATTTATATGAAATGCCTGAAGTCAATAAATAAATTAAAATTACAAGCCCACCTCACGCTAGGGGTTGGGCTTATATTGATAAGCTCATTGAGCATGATTTGTGATTTTTTAAAATTCAATCGGGTCTAATAACTTGAAAAAAAGTTGCCGCTTTGTTGAGGTGGTCTTGTCTACTATTTATTATCTTCACACAGAGTTATAACTATGAAAGAGAGTGTTAAATTAGGGGCTTTAGAAGGGTTTTCCTACGGTTGGCACGCAAACGCTAACGACATAATACCCATTCGTTTATTAAAAGCATTAAAAACGGCTGTGCAGGGCTTGTTTGGCCGGTTTAAGGTGGAATTGTCTAGTGCCAAAGTGAAGACGATTATAAATGAAGCCCCTAATTCATGGTTTGCAATCCAGTTAAATAAAATCCATGACCGTAAAGTAACGCCAGCGCCAGCGCCAGTGCCAAACTATTTAAGTCAGAGTGACTCTTCGAGCGACGAATTTGTTATTAACCATCAATTAGCAATTGATTTGAAAATTAACATAAATGAAATGAAATGAAATCTTTTACCGCTATCGACAGTGCTATTGATAATCTGAAAAGATCAGCAGCAATTTGTGAATATTTACAAAAAGAGCCTGGTGTGTTTGATGGTTTCTTTACTCAATTTATCAAAAAATATAAAACTGATTCTGATAGCTGCATACAATACCGCAATCAGGTTCGTGAGCTAATAAACCTTGGCTTCTCTCCAAGTGATGATGGATGTGAAAAAGAAGTTATAGAGATATTAGAAGATATCAGCTTTAAGGCTGCAGAGGCGATCAAGAACCTTAAGAAACTTGATTCTGTGGATAACAGTGCCGAAATGCTGGTTGCTTTTAAGACAGCTGTTGCAGTAGCTAGAGAAGATCCTGTTAAAATGCAAATGGTTCGGGAATCTTCAATAAAATACTTGAAATTATTTAAAAGTTTCATAATGATTCTTTTGACGATCAACATAAAATGAATGTTTTAAAATTGTGTCAGCAGATGAAAAAAATTGATATCCAAATACCTATCGAAACAAAAACAGATATGGAATATGATGTCATAACAAAATTAAATTGTATTAAATTTCAACTGGCGGGAAAATCAATCAATAAAAACCAATTTATTAGTTACGAAAAACTGATTTCTCAGTTCTTTATAACTTTTCCAGAACAATCCCCTGGTTTTCATAAGGAGATGTCTAGTCTTATTGCTCATAGTGAGGGCTTTAGAGCTGAGGCTCATTTCCAGATAGTACTGATTTCGATTCTTAAAAATGCAGGTTATAGCTTTGATAGTGATAACTTTTGCATGAATCCTGTAAATAAAGATAACCCACTTGTGGCGTTCGTTTGTCGTCTAATTAATGAATCGGAGCAAGCAGAAGGAGTTGAAAAGGTTAAAGGGTTGCTAGGAACGGGTTTAAAGCTCAATAGTGCTCAGATGCGTGATACTAAAAATGGATGGCTACATTAAATATTGAAGAAAGGGGTGACATAAAAAAAACTTTAGAGGAGTTGAGCAAACCGAGCAAAACTTTTAAACAATCAGGATTTTTGGGGGGGACTGAGAGTCATGAACGGTTAGCTGAACTGCAATCTGTGCTTCTTAACGATGAGGTGGACTATTCTGATAAACTTAAACACTTTGAGAATTTTGCAGGATTGACTGAAAAGGAAAAACTTTCTGATGAAGATTGCTTGAAGTATAACGAAATGCTTGAATTTTTCGTTAACAAAAATTACCTAAGGATTTTGTATTTAGAATCGGATGTGAACAGCTTAAAAGATGGCTTTAAGCTGTTTAATAAAGTTGAAAAACATAACCCCGGTATTCTTTCAAACTATGAGTATTTGATAGAAGCTTTGATGATATCAACTGTTGAACATTCCAATGAGGTAACTCATTTAGATGTTGTAAAAATAATGGGGCTGATCTCTCTTCGAGGAATTGTTTGTCCAAATTTACTTAATTTATTTGTAACAGATGTTGCGAAGAAAACCCAACATGAAAACCCTAATGTAGATGATAATATTGAATTTTTGTCTAAGGTTAAGAATTTAGACGGTGGTTTAATTAGTTATGAAGACAGTAAAGAGCTTAGGAATAACCTAGGGCTCGCCGTGTGCTCTAAAGATTCAGAAAAGAAATTTGATTATATGGAAAAGATGGTTAAATTGGGAATTAAACTAACACCCAAAAAGGCTGACACCGTGGCAAGATTAAGGAGTGAACTGATGGGAAAATGTCCAGATCGTAATTGGATGATAAATAATCTATGTGAAATTCCCGGAGTCAATAAATAAATTAAAATTGCAAGCCCACATCATGCTAGAGGTTGGGCTTATATTGATAAGTTCATTGAGCTTGAAGTTTGGTTTTTTGAATATTCAATGCAAAGATTACTGTACTTTGTATCCGCAATTTATTGTAAGCAAGAAATTTACTCGGCTATTAACTTGAAGAAAGTATTTGTTTTCGTGATAATCGCTTTCAAGTTGGTATATCTGCTCTATTCCACAGTTTTCCTCCGCCGCTCCCTAGTAAATGGCATTGATATTTAAATGCTTGTAGTTGTGACACTTTGTATTTTTCTATTTATGCGGGAAATGTCGCATATCCTTCTTAATAATATTGTAAAGCACTGTGGATAATGCCAATTATTGTCTTAATCAGTTTCAGGCGTTTTTTTTCGGTATAAGCGGAAAAAAAACAGCATCCTATGCAAAGCTCTATAGTTTTTAGCACCTCGCTGTTCTAGAATACTGAAAATGTATGATTTTCTGACGTGTTCAAATACTGAGAAATCAGGTTTGTATAGGCTATCAGCGGTAAACTTTGCCTCAAGATGGGCGTGTTCTACTGATTGTTCACTGGTACCTACGATTCTTAGTATATTCATGCAACAGTGTATCGTGCCTTGGGCTGAATTTATTTTAAAGTACTGGAGTAAGCTATGGATGTTATTAATGCTAACCGGATTTTATCGGTGCAAAAAAAAAATAATAAAGAAATAAAAAAAAGCCAACATAAAGCGATTCATCATGGTAAAACGTATATAACCAGAGGCGATAGATCATACGGTCCCAATGGGCTGTACTTTCGTAAAACCAGTAAGCTTGATTACAAGCAACAAGAAAAAAAAGAACAAGTGTTTGAAGGTGTTGTTACGCATTTAATTAAAGAAGCAGAAGTTTCACAAACCGTTGCTTTAGAAAGAATGCAGCAGGCTTTTAAAATATCACCCTTTTTGAGAAAGTTGATCAAAGTAGATAACGATAAGCAAGTGCAGCCTCTTTCAATGGACCCCTTAGCATTGCAGAAAAAGCTACTGATTGAGCTGTTGACTAGAATCAAGCAGGGGTTTACGCTCTTTAAAAATAAGGAATCTATTTTTGCTTTGCAACAATGTACCTCTCAAGAACTAGGTGATGAAACGTATCGAAGACTCCATGATTCTCTGCACCGAAAAAATTGTGAAAAACGTAATGCTGTTATTGAATTGATGGTGGAAAAAAAAGAAAAGGCCATAAAACACTGGGAAGAGTTGGTGTTGATGCTTCTCGAAGAACAGGAGCCTGCTGTAAAACAACAAATCAAAGCAGTACTAACAAATCAGTCGTTGCTACCCTCTACAGAGGCTGAATGTAAGAAATTAATTCAGCTGATTCCTCAACTGAAATTAACTGCGCACCCCGGCATTTCCATAATGAAGCCCCTTTTTACGTACTTGTCAGAATGTTATCTGAATGGGGATAAACTAAGCTCAAAGCATCTTGCTTGGCTAAACAGCATGGTCTCTAAAAAACTCCACACCATGTTACCGGATTTAAGAGCATGGACAGAAGTATACGAAAAATGTAAGGTTTTTGTCGGTGATCAGTGTTTGATGGATAACGAACAACCGCAAGAAAGAAATGCTGCAAAGCTAATCGAGAAAACCAATCTTCCAGAACTTAACGCGGCTGTTGATCTGTTCAGAAAGGTACTGTGCGATATTAATACATCAACCTCTAGTGAAACCTGCCTTGGCTTGATCTATTCATTAATGAAATTCACAGACAGAGGCTTGATAGAAGGATTGTTGAAAACCGAAAGTATCTCTAAATTTGATATTTTTCTGCCCATTTATCAGGCTCAAATAGCTCTGCTTTATAGCATGGATTTAATGGATGATTCTAAACTAAAAAAAGAATCTGAGCTAAAGGTGAAATGTTTGCTTAAAACCATAATGGTAAACATGGCACGGAGTCTGATGCTCATGCAATCAAAAGAGGGTCTACTTATTGATGATGAGGTCATTGAAAAGGCGCGCACCGTTTTAAGTCATCATAATGAAAATTTAAAACCCGTTCTGAACAATATGATTATGGATTCGCATCATTTCTACGATGGCTATGAGCATTTAATGGAAGACAATAACATAAATCAATCATTCAGAAACCAAAGATTGTCCGAATTATCATATCGTGACTACCTGTCGTTTGGTAATTCTCTTAATACTGTCGAGCCCGACAAAGCATCTCTTATACTGCCGCGAGGTAAAAAGTTTCGCGTTATTCCATCCAAAAGACTATTAGATAATAACAAGGATACAGCTATTCGAAGGAAAAACGCTACCAAGCGAGATAATGAGCGCGCCCATAGAGATCTTATACTAACCCCGAAGTCAATTAATCTGAGCGAACCGGTTAATTGGGCTGCAATGGATATACCGATCAGTTTTCTGTTTCCTAAACTGGCTGATAGACGATGCACGGCCAATGCAAATTCAAAATTTAATCAAACTATATTGCCACTGATTCAAAGTGTGGTCAGAAAACACCCCGTTGAAGAGCGACAGACTCTGGATTTTATTAAGAAGTTATTTGAGTTGGCAAGAACCAAAAGCGGCCGCAATAGTAAGCTCTCACAAACCCTTGTTTTTTTTAAAGCTAAGGTGGTTAATGATAAACAAACTCAATCGGCCCTATGCGATTTATTAAGCAATCTGGCAGAATTATCAAAAGATTTGGGTAGACATGATTTTACTCAGTTGCTTAAGTCTACTGCGTGTCAACTATTTTCAGAGTTAAGGCCTGATAATCGACCATTCAAGCGAATTATGAAGCTTTTGTATTTTATTCAATCAAGAAGTGACTACTTTAATCTGCTCCATGATTTTAGCTCATTTATGACTTCAGATTCTCATGATGATATAGGAAGTGGTATGAGTAATTTTGGCAATTGCAGTAGTAGTATTTTAAAAGTATTACTTCGTGATTTTGTTAAAAATAGCTGGTCGCAACCAGACGATCATTTAGGAGAAAGAATTCTACAGTCTGTAGAGTTAGCATTTAAACATAGACCTGCGGGTTGCAGCTACGATCAGGTGATGGAATCTTTCCTTGAGTCTATG
Organism: Endozoicomonas sp.; assembly: GCA_965198415.1. Lineage (GTDB taxonomy): Bacteria > Pseudomonadota > Gammaproteobacteria > Pseudomonadales > Endozoicomonadaceae > Endozoicomonas. Next base: position 618,095 of record CBDAPN010000032.1, on the reverse strand, counting down.
ATGCCACCGCAACAAGATGTCAGAAAATATACGGATTTTATCCAGTCGTTAAGCATCGAAATAGAAAATGCAATGAAAGAACGGAAGCATCTTCAGGAAATGGATGATCATTTAATGAGTCTACCTATAGTGGGGACATTAACTTGGATAAGATTTTTAGATAGCTCAGCCAAAGAGTTAATTGAACCACTGTCTGAACTGTGTAAACAGTTTGTTATTGATGGTACCTGTTCTAAAGATGATGTTTCTTCTGCTACACCTGCACAGATGATTATTGATGAATCGTCATCACAGAAATATCTTAATGAGCAGTTTACGAAACTGTCCCGTAATATTAAATCATTATTTGATAAAATAAATTCTTATGGTTTTATTAGAGATGAAAATATCCTCAATAAAGTGTTGGGAATGATTGAAAAAATTCTTGGGCATGAGAATTACAAGTTAAGATTAGAGCGCTCTGGTACAGATGAAGCAATTCTGAAAAATCTTCTCAAACTGAGTAAGCACTATCGCGAATTGGAAGCAGAGTGTATTAATTATGTAAAAAGCCATCAGGTTAATTCGATCCGGCAACAGCACAACGACATTAAGTTAGCACTCTCGCTGTCAGAAAATCAGGCGTTGCCATCCCCTGAAAATTTGCAGAATGAAATAAACAAGGTGCTTTGTCCTGAAGGCACTGCACTTACTGAAGAAGATGAGAAACGTTTGAAGAGTATTTCAATGCTGAGAAATAAACATAATTGTGTACCAACTACGTTTGATGAAATCCTACAGGATGAGTCCGTTGAAGATTTAATGAAAACACCTGATTTGTTAGAGGAAAAAATTGTAAAGATCCAGCATGAGCTCGGAAAAGAGGGGTTCTTGCAGTACGGTCAATACTGTTTATTAAAGGCGCAGAATGAGTCACTTAATACTGCACTAGGATTCGATTTACAAAAAATAAAGAATACTCTATTGACTAATTACATCGCAGACCATAGGGAGCAAATGGAATACCTCGAAAGATGTCTTAAATCGTATAAGTCTAATCCTCTGTGGAATCAGTCTGTACAAAAAGGCGAATTACTGCGCTCAACCCTCGGCTCAGTGCCGCAGAGTCACAGTTTTAAAATTTCAGGTATCAGCTCTGAACCGCTAAACAGAAAATTAAAACAGCAACTCAATGAATTCCTCAATGATGTGACGGTTCCGGGAGCCATAGCAGATGATACCAGTGTGTTTAGTTTAATAGGCTCAGAACAAACCAGAGCCCAAAGGCTACAAAAGCTCCAGTCAAATAAAAATAAAAAAACTGTTGATCAAAGTGAAGACAGTAAGTATCAATATAGCAATTGGTTAGAATATATTAATAAAACAAATCTAAAAATAAAAACAGACAGGCAAGCATCTATTGATCAAAGAGTGGAAAGTCTAGCTACAGTAGAGTCTGAGAATAGTAGCTTACATAAAGCTGTGGATGAAATGAGAACCCGTTTGAATTCTTTATTGGGTAATAGAGTAAGAAGTACGATTTTCATCGGCGAGGAGATGTATTTTTTTGAAGATGCGTATACTGCCTATCGTTATAGTAAATCAGCTAATGTGGATATAGAAAAGCTTAACGATACAAGAAGAGCTGCTTACTTAGAAATAAGGAAGGCACAGTTAAATAATAACGAAAAATCAGCACAGAATAAAATAGACGGTTCGTGGCTTGAACTTGCCAAAATATGTGAAGCACGAGGTATTGATCCACAAATTCTACCGAATGTGCTTTTTTACTCTTATCTTACTAAAGCAAAGAACGAAGGAAATGTAGAAGTTCGTATTAATCGTCTGAAGACTGAGATTGCAAAAAAGAAAAATCGAATTAAAGAACATAAAGAGCAGGCGAAAATTTTTGTTGAAGAAAATGTGAACCACTTAGTAGCATCACGCACGGCTAAACAAGAAGAAGTCGATGCTGTTCAGCAGGATTTGTTTTTTAAGGCTTTTGGCGCAGGGCGTGGACTGTGTAAATGGGGAGGTATTCAGCATGTGTTATGTAAGTATCTACAGGATAGGAAGCAAGCTCATGAGGTTAGTAGCAATATTTTAACTGATTTTGAAGTTATGAAAAAATCAGTCCCTTCTGACTACAGTAAAATAATTGATTCTCCCGATAGGTCCGGATGGTTGTCATGGCCGAATCTACCTTTTCATATTATCAGTGTTCCGGGAGCATACCCGTTAATAAAGCCACTTTTTAACCAAAACGTTATTTCCATATCGCAGTTGCAACATAAAGATGATCAGGGTAATGCAACCAGTGCACTTATTTTTGCTGCGGCACAGGGTCGCTATAAATCTTCTGAAGCACTAATGGATAACTTGTGCGACCAACGATTTTCGCCGTATATTGATTACTTTCACCAATTGTTGACCGATAGCACTGTGGACGATAAAAGGCATCTTCTGCATCATGTTGCATTGTTGGCCAAAAGCTCGACTCTGCTCAGCCTATTAAGACTTGTGGATACTGTGTGTAGTAAACAGGACTACGACTCTGACTTAGCTGCCGACTGTTTGCAAAATCAGATTGCTATGGATAAGGCATACCTATTAAAAACCCTGCTGAGTCAAGCGGACTGTGAAGGGCATCGTCCCACCGATTTGCTGCTGTTTAAACTTGGCCGAAAAACTCTCGGGTGGTCAAAACGTAACGAAAATCAACTCACCAGTTTTTTCAAAGATTTCACTACCAATGATGCCAAATCAATGTGGACAAAGGCTGCTCAATGCCTCAGCGCTGAACAATTGGTTAAGTCATTAGAGTGCTTTATGAAAGGTATTGGCGATTCTGAAAAGTTCTCCGATCAGAAAAAGGAGGCTGTTAAAAGGTTTTTAAAAGATCTGGTGCGTATATTCAGGGTTCACGGCCCTAAAGGGAGGTATGATGAACTGAGTGCATTGATTACGCCTAACGACTGAAAATGGCCTTGTGCATGGTGACATAAGCTCACCCTTTGGCACTATTCTTAACTAACCGGGTGCTGACAGCGCTGTTCGATGAGCATGAATATGCTGGCTGTTAGCACTGCTGCAAAGCATGTAGGTAGCATCGCAGGGGTATCCGGTCATCGGCATTCCCACTGCGACCAGTTAATGATGTATCGAGTATTTTTGATTAGCTTTATTGAGTAGCGCCTCTTTTCTTTAACAATTCAATCACTTTTGGCTTATTATATAAATCAGCCCTTTTAAGGGGTGTTTCATTATTTTTATTACTAGCTTCTATGTCAGCTCCATTATTAAGAAAAATTTTAATAATATTGAGAGAGCCTTTACGATGATACGACTCAGATCAGCTGTTATCGGATAGCTCATCTGGTGGGTCAGATTTTATTCAATTCCATTTTGTTTGTCAGGCTTTTCAGCGCAGCGAGCGGGTTTTTTGACACCAATAAAGTAATGGTTTTAGGTTCAGTGTGACTTTTAAAGGCACCTTAGGCAGCGCCGATACAATTTTCAGTTTTTTCCCTCACGATAAGGGACTTTATTTTGCCAAAAATGGGGATTCATTCATGGGCCTTCGGTTACTGATTCTGCTTACACCATTACTGCTAGCCGGATGTTTGGCTGGGTATAATAAACCCTATGAAAGTGAGTGGTCCAAGGCGAAAAACCTTGCCACCGCCGGTGGTATGGGTGGAAAACTTTACGATCAGGAGCTCCCCGATACCGCCTACGACAACGAAGGTAATTTGCTGGATTACAAGTTAAACAGTATTTTCCACCCGGCTTATGGCAGTATCAGTGGATTTGCCGGTGTTACCATTAACCCCTACGGCCCTTTTGAAAATTTTTACTGGGGCTGGACCATCCCCGGGGTCAGTCATCACAGCCAACATCGGCTGTTTGCGTGGATGCCTCTGGACATGGCGAGTGACAGTCTAAACGCCAGAGCCGTTATGGAAACCATGATGATCCGCACTTCGCTGGATATTCTTGATGAACTTAAATACCAGATTCAGGAAATCCCAAACCCATTTATTCACGAAGGTCAGCAGTTCAGGCAATGGTATCTGGAGCATGCTGATAACAACTGCTCTCTTGAAGAGATGAACTGCGTCTTGAGTCTGTATATTCCTGAGCCCAAAGGCCCTTACAAGGCACCCCGTTTTGCTTATCATAATATTGCTGCCGAGCAGTCTTGGTTTTTTTCGGCTGGAAATAATTCCGTTTTTCCCCGGCTGATTCTCGCTGAAGGTGATGGCACCAAGGGCATCAGTGCTAATCAATTTTATCAAAAGCTCAGTGTACGACTGCCGGGCTGGGCTTATTTTTACATTGCGCCCAATGAAGCGGGTATTGGTGAAGAGAATCGCACCATTCCTTACGCTTATGTGTTGGAAAAAGGTAAGCCATTGCTGTTCATTCGTCCTGTGAAAACAGAGTGATCGCTGCTTTGGTATGCAGAGCGGTTCAAACTCTGTCAATAAATACACCGACGCTTTCTTATCAATGCGTAGCAATAATGCCGTGGAAAAGTTATATACTGTCGGTTTCTTAAGCAAAGCATTGTAGTAGTAATGACAGCATCCTCTTGGTTTTCTCTGTTGGCGATCTGTGTTCTTGGTGCTGTTTCCCCCGGCCCAAGTTTGGTCGCTGTGGTAAAAAGTACCGTTCATGGGTCGCGACTTCACGGTTTGGTGACCGCCTCTTGTCATGCGTTGGGTATTGGTATTTATGCCCTTTTGGTGGCCGCAGGGATTGGCTTGGTGATCACCGAAACTCCTTGGTTGTACAAATTTATTAAGTACGCTGGTTCTCTTTATTTGGCGTGGATGGGGGTTAAGGCAATCAGGGCATCGTCCTTGCTGGTGCAGGATAACCTCTCCCGGCAGCAGTCTCTCAGTTTACAGCAGGCGGCGTTGGATGGCTTTATGCTGTCTTTTCTCAACCCCAAAGTTGCGGTGTTCTTTTTGGCTTTGTTCAGCCAATTTGTCACACCACAGTCCCCGGTACTGATTCAGGTTGAAATGGCGTTAATGGTTATGCTTTGCGACGCTCTGTGGTTTTGTCTGGTGGCTTCGGTGGCGGGGCATGAAAAGGTGCTTCCGGCCTTGCAAAAAAGAGCCACACTAATCAACAGGCTTTGTGGCATTCTGTTGATTCTGGTGGCTATGCGGATTGTGTTGTTATAGCACTAATCGAAGAGGTCGAGGTCGCGAACGGCGCCTTTGTCGGCACTGGTCACCATGCGGGCGTAGGCCTTGAGTGCTGTGGATACCTTTCTTGGGCGGGTTTTGGCGGGCTTCCAGGCCGCTTTACCTTTGGCTTCCATAGCCGCTCTGCGCGTGGCCAGAGTCTCGCTGGATAACTGTACGTTGATACTGCGCCCGGGGATGTCTATGCGGATTTTGTCGCCGCTTTCCACCAGAGCAATGGCGCCGCCGGAAGCGGCTTCCGGTGAAGCATGGCCAATGGATAAACCAGAAGTACCGCCAGAGAAACGCCCGTCGGTGAGTAATGCACAAGCTTTGCCGAGGCCTTTGGATTTGAGGTAGCTGGTTGGGTAGAGCATTTCTTGCATACCCGGCCCACCTTTAGGGCCTTCGTAGCGGATCACCACCACGGCGCCGGGTTTGACCCGGTCTTCCAGAATGTCACTCACTGCTCCTTCCTGGCTTTCGCACACATGAGCCACGCCTTCAAAAATAAGGTTTTCGTCGTCTACTCCTGAGGTTTTCACCACGCAGCCATCCAGGGCGATATTGCCATACAGCACGGCCAGGCCGCCTTCGGTGCTAAAGGCGTGCTCGTAAGAGCGAATGCAGCCCTGCGCCCGGTCTGTGTCGGAGTCTTCCCAGCGGCAATCCTGACTGAACGCTTCTGTTGTGCGGATTCCTGCCGGGCCTGCTTGGTAGAAGGTTTTAACGGCGTCCTCATTGGTTTGCATAATGTCCCATTGGGCCAGGGCTTGGCTGACTGTGGCGCTGTGTACCATGGGGATCTCGTTATGCAGCAGTCCGGCGCGATCCAACTCGCCCAAAATCCCCATAACACCACCGGCACGATGCACATCTTCCATATGGTATTTTTGCGTATTAGGCGCAACTTTACACAGCTGAGGAATTCGGCGCGAGAGCGCGTCGATATTACGCATATCAAAGGGGATACCGCCTTCTTGCGCCGCTGCCAGCAGGTGCAAAATGGTATTGGTGGAGCCGCCCATGGCTATATCAAGGCTCATGGCATTTTCAAAGGCTTTGAAGCTGGCTATGGATCTGGGCAGTAAGGTGTCATCATCTTGTTCGTAGTAGCGCCGGGTGATGTCTACAATACGACGTGCGGCATCTAAAAACAGTTGCTTGCGATCAGCGTGGGTGGCGAGCATGGAGCCGTTGCCGGGTAACGACAACCCGAGCGCTTCTGTCAGGCAGTTCATGGAGTTGGCGGTAAACATACCGGAGCAGGAGCCACAGGTGGGGCAGGCGGAGCGTTCGTATTCGGCAACGGTGGCGTCATCGGCATCGGAGGCGGCTATGACCATTGCGTCAACCAGATCCAAACCGTGTTGAGCCAGTTTGGTTTTGCCCGCTTCCATAGGGCCGCCTGAGACGAACACGACCGGAATATTCAGGCGCATGGCCGCCATTAGCATTCCCGGGGTGATTTTGTCGCAGTTTGATATGCACACCAGTGCATCGGCGGTATGGGCGTTGACCATGTATTCCACCGAGTCGGCGATGATGTCCCGGCTAGGCAGGGAGTAGAGCATGCCATCGTGTCCCATGGCTATGCCGTCATCCACGGCGATGGTGTTAAATTCTTTTGCCACTCCGCCGTGTTTTTCGATTTCACGGCAGACCAGTTGTCCCATATCTTTCAAATGCACATGCCCCGGCACAAACTGAGTAAACGAGTTCGCTACGGCAATAATGGGTTTTTTGAAGTCGTCATCATTCATTCCCGTTGCCCGCCACAATGCACGGGCTCCGGCCATATTACGACCATGGGTGGATGTTCTGGAGCGGTAGGCTGGCATGGGTCAGTCCCTCTAATGACTGTCGGTCACAATGATTATTTTGAGTTGTAAGCGGCTTAGTAGAATAGCAAAGTCGAACGTGCTTTAGGAGGCTGTTCGAGGATAGGCTGCTCTGCTGCAATGGCAGCAAACTGGCCTGAAACTTCCGCCATTTCAGGTCAATTTTTGTGGTACCAGAAGGTGCGGGCTATCGTTGTACAGTCGTTCAGGACTGTTTTAACTGAGCTTTGAGTTTATCCGGAACTCCCGTAATGATGAGCTGATCGCGAGCTTCGTCGTAACGGATCTGGCCGCCGAGCAGTTCGGCATCAAAGGAGAGGCTTAACCCTTTGCTTTTGCCGGTGTAGCGAACCAGCTGGGTCAGCTTGCGCCGCTGTGGGGACATGGGCGTTTCCATGTCGTAGTCCCGGGTATTGACAAAGCGGGCAAAGTCATCGGGACCGGCTTCGCTGAGGTATCCGGTCAGTTCTTGCATAGAGAGGCTGTCGCCCTCATCGAGCTTGCTTTGGCAATAATCATAAACCTGTCGTTTGACAATGGTGCGGTTTTCTTCCGATGGCTCTTCTTGACAGTAGTCATCCACCACTTTGAGTAGGGATTCGGTCTCTTTTTTACTGTTACTGGTTTCATCGCAGCCAATCACTTCCTGAAATACACTGCTCAGTCGTTTACCGCCTTTAGGGCTGAGGAAAGAGAGGTAGCGGCCCGCTTCGGCTCTGTTCTGCCAGTCGGTGATGTTGATCCGACAGGCTAAGGACATTCGTGCAGTGTCCAGATAAGAGGTGTCCCGGATGGTCAGCTCATCGGTGATGGTGACGCTGTTCTGGCTGCTGAGCATGCACAGCAGCAGATAACGGGTCAGCCCTTGCTGGTAGTCAGCAAACAGCACATAGCCGCCACTGATGGCACCCGCTTCACTGAGCCCGGCACCGAGGCGGTTGAGTGTTTTGGCGGTCAGATCAGCGAAAGTTGCGGCTTGATCATCTGGCGCCTCAAGGTAGCGTTGAAGGCTCAGTGGGAAACCGTCTTCGGCGAGGTCGGAAAATTGCCCGTAGCGTTTGTCTTGTTTTTTGTTGTAGGTTTGCAGCAAGTCATCAAGCACCAGCTCCAGAGAAGGGGAGGAAGCCAGACTGTGGGCAGCTGGGGTCGCTTGTAACTGCTCTGAACCCTCGGTGTGGTCGAGTTTGTGAACAATAATCTGTTGTATGGCCATGGTTGGTGTGCTTTTGCCTGAAAACTGTCTGGTTGGGTATGGTACAGGGATTTGCGCTGTTTTACTCGGTGCAGCCGGTAATATTTCCAGGCTGTTGCGTATCAAAGGTGTCTGGTAACTGTTGGGGTTGTGGGTGTCAGTAATGTTTCGAGGCTCTGTTTGACCTGTTTGTCCAGTGCATGTTGATTGGGGCTTACTTTCGCCATGAGTTGAACGCTCAAATATAAGTTCAGCAGTTCACTGGCGATACGCTCCTGATGGTCATTATTTTTGTTGCTGATTGGTCTGATCAGTTTTTCAATACAGCGAATAAAGCCATCTTTGAGCATTTGCATGCCTTGGCGAACCAGCTTTGCGGCTTCTGCCGGTAACAAATGCAGCTCATGGCTGGCTGTCACCAAAAAACAACAGTTACGATAGTTTACCTCCTGCCCATGTCGGTAACCTGAGGTGAAGAAACGGCGCAGTTCCAACAAAGAAGGGTTATAAGCCAGATATTTGTCAATGCGAGGTTGTAGCTGCCACTGAAGATAATATTCCAAAATGGCCAGGTACAAATGTTCCTTGTTTTTAAAGTGATAATAAAGGCTGCCCGGGTGCAATTCTGTGACTTCTTCCAGTTGTTTGAGCGAGCAGGCAAAGAAGCTTCTGGACCAGAAAAGCTCCAGCGCATCACTGAGCACCTGTTGCCGGTTAAATGAGGATTTTCGTCCCATGACTGCTTGTTTAATAGACTTAATGCTTGACGGACTTTATAAGTTAGCACACTGGGGGCTTGTTTTATGAGAAATTATTTTTTTGTTGGCAGTCGCCGGGGTATCAAACTGAACAACCATAACGGGTTAAAATGTGGAATAAATGTTGTTTCAGTGGCAAAGTAGGCATCAAGAATTTGACAATAATGCTCGAAACCAGCCATAAATTAACGGTTAATTTGAACTAACGTTTTTATGGCTGGTATGAGCTTTTTCATTTTTATTTAGGCAGCCTGAAAGGTTGAGTGGTTTATGCTGCAAACTTTTGGCAGTACCGGGCTAATTTTTATTTGCAGAAGGAGTTATTTTTATATGATAAGTAAGGGTTTGGAAGGTATATGTGTATGAATAGGGAAGGTAGCAATCCAGTTCCACTCTATGTCATAAAATAAATAGATATTAAAGTCCAATATTTCAGGATTTTTTTCAAATTTATAAATGCCCATGCCCTGTTTATTTTCGAAATGTTCTAGTGCGTATTGTGCCTTGTCTTCAACTTGCTTTATTTTATCTTCTAGCTCTTTAGGGTTGATGTTATCGGTTGATATAACTCCATGCTCGTTTATATTTTTGCAACAGAATGTTTCTGGTTTTTCCAGTTTGTCTTTTAACTCTTTTAATTTCTGCTCGGCGTTATTTTCCATGTTGGTTCGCATCTTAGTAATAGCCATGTGGTTGGTAAACAGTGAGCGATTGTTTAGTAAAAAGACAATGTCTCCATCTTTGTCAAATAAAATATACTTTTGTTTTTTATTTTTCGTGATTTCAGCAATCAGAATATTTTTTGGTTTTGGTTTTGGTTTTGGGTTCACAAGAACCCGCTTGGGGTTCATACGAACCAGCTCGCAAAACCTGTTAAGTATTAGTTGCTCATAGGGTTTATAAATAGAACGCTCGTATTCATGAAGTTGATCTAAGAGATCCAGTTTTAAATGTTGCGAAGTAAAGTCTATATTATAAACACCTTTAGTTATTGAAACTAACTTTGTTGGAACTTGCCATGCAATATGATTGCTTTTAAAGAGGTCCTCTAAACGATAACTGTACATATCGCACGTATTTTTTTCTGCTTCATATTTTTCATAACTCATGTTTTTGAATTGTTCGGTAAAAGTACAGCGTTCAATTTTCATGCTTTCAGGTTGTAAGTAAACCGTTGCCCACTTGACATCATCCGGGTTTAAAATTATGTAGTGGCTTTTTTCATGGTGTTTATATAATGTCAAGTTTGTTTTTGGGGTGCTTTTGATGACATATAAGGCATACTTGTTATCTGGTATTCTTAACTCTTCCGCACACTCGGTTGAAAACCAGAATTCCGAATGTTGTTCTAAGAAGGTTTCAAATTGATTGAAGAAAGCTGTTTTATCTTCGTTGTTGACTTCGAGGTATGTTTTGAGGTGGAGGTCTTCATCTTGGGTAAACTCTTTTTCGACAGTTAATATATCCCAGCTTCCAAGCTTTAACTTCTCCAAAGTACTCTCGTCTGAAATAGGTTTATTTTCGACAGTTAATATATCCCGGCTTCCAAGCGGTAACTTCTCCAAAATACTCTCGTCTGAAACAGGTTTATTCTGCAAGAGTTCGCAGTCGTTCATAGTTTGAATTTTTTTTATGTCTCCAATTTTACTTTTGTCTATGTGCTTGATTGAATAACCCAAGTAACTTCCTTGCTGGTTATCCTCTTTTCTGTTATTGGTATTTTCGTACAAAATAGTTTCTGGGTGTATTTTTTTATCGACAATCATTTGCAGTCCTCACTTTAGAAAAGTTTACTTTTAAAAATAGAAGTACACTTTCGTCTTAGTTAATTTTTATTAACATCAATTCATGCTGACTCAGTTTAATGTGTAAAAACTGTTTGGGAAAATACACAGTTGAAATAAAAAATTATCTTCTAATGAGTCTGGCTAACAAAGTGGTTTTTTTCCTTTATTGTGTACTAGTTAGTCTAGAGTTCAGTTGTGTATCAGTTTAAGAAAGCTGACTAGTCAAAATACTTCAGCCTTTGAGTGGGTAATTGCGCTGAAAAACCTTCTGTCCCATTGCATGAATCTGCAGGTCGATCATCTCGTTAAACGCATCGAGTAATGGCTGGTGAACACTTTCTTGCTCTGTGACTTCACGCAGCAGCGCGACGGTGGCTTCTACGGTGGATAGCGCACCTGCCCCCGGCGCTTTACGAATTCGATAAGCGGATGCCCGCTGATGGGTGAGTTGAATACAGGGCAGCGCTTGTAGGACGGGGTTGCAATAATATATTTTTTTTGCCTTGCGCCAAGTGCCATCGAGCACAATCAATACATCGGGGATTGAGTGGTGCAAAACCTCACCACAACTTTTGGCGCCAGGGCCTGGAAATAGCAGGCAGGCATTTTTTTCTTGCACGGTGTGTAGCAGTTTATCATGGCCAGAAAAGTCCTCACCCACCCATACCTGGCAATTGGTGAGCCCGAGCTCCAGTATTCGGGCGGTGTTTAACGGATGCCCGGACTCTTTGGGGTGCTGCAATATGATAATGTCCATTACGGCGGTTTCGACCCGCAGATGTTGACAATAACACTGTTTCTCAGGGCGCTGGCATTGTGGGCAAAGGGGTCTTGGCATATTGATTTTCAGGGGATAATTGAGTTTTTTCGGCGTTACTGCTTCCCACAAAATTCGTTTGCGCTCCTTTTATGGCAAGCGATGAAAGTTACCCGTTATGCATCTGAAAAATCATTTTTTCCACCGTGCAGTCAAAGTCAAACATGGCGCGAATCACGGTGTGTCCTTTTTCATCAATGGTTTCGCAGGTTACTTTACAGTTGCCGGAGCCGATGTGGCTGGCCGCTTCTTTCAGGCTCTCAAATTTTGCTTGGGCATTAACGCCGGAAAGGTCAATGGTTAGCAGGGTGTCGTTTTCATGGATGATGGTTCCAACTTCGACGCAGTTGCATGAGTTGCATTCATACTGGTCTTTCTCGTTCATGGTAACAACCTCTTAATAATACCGCCGTCCAGACGAAAAAAGCCGAAGATTGCTCAGCTTTTTATCATTAAAACCGGATCATAACGTTGAAAAAAGAATGATACCAGCAGATTCACAATAAAGGCGGTTGTTAAGGTTTAAAATGCTGTTGACACAGGCAGGCTCATGTTGACTAACGTCGGGATTATTGTTGCCTATTTTAGTAGTTAATACTTTACACTGGATGGCGAATCATTTTGTCTGTTTTAGTGGAATGTTTTTGTGTGCGGCTGTCGTATTATGATCGACTGTTGTTGATTGGTGATTTCTCTTTTTTCTTAGGTTTTTCTGTTATAGGCTGCCGCTTACTTTACGATTTAAACAGGTAATTGTTGCGGGCAAACTTCCCGGGCAATGGCGGCAAAGTGAGCCGAAATAACATTGAAAGGCAAAATGCTATGTCAAGAAACAGCAAGTCTGATAACAGTCCTGAGCCTAATAAAAGCTCTGAGCCAGAAAATAAACCAGCGCCACATAAAAGTCCTGCGCCGCATAAAAGTCTGTCAGAAACCGCATCACAGCTTCGTCGCAATGTGAATATGCTGGGTACTTTGCTCGGTGAGGTCATTAAAGACGACAAAGGCGAAGCATTTTTCAACAAAATTGAGGGCATCCGCCGGCTCTCTAAAGCCGCCCGGTGTGATGAGATTTTGGGCAACGATGTTGCCGGTAAGCAAGAGCATCAGGCACTTTTGGATCTGCTGCACAACGTGCCTGATGATGAAGTGGTACCCGTGGTGCGTGCTTTCAGCCACTTTTTGAACCTTACCAACATCGCGGAGCAGTTTGACCTGGTCTCCAAAGACTGTGAAGCCCGTTACTGCGTTCCGGAACATTTTGCTGAGCTGTTAAAAACTCTACGGCAAAAGGGTTTTACCGACCAGCAAATTGCCGAGACAGCCTCGAAGCTCGATGTAGAAGTGGTGTTAACGGCTCATCCAACAGAAGTCACTCGTCGTACTCTGATTCAAAAATACGAACAGATTTTCCAGTGTCTCAGTGAGCTGGACAGTCAGTCTTTGTCTGAGAAAGAGCGTAAACAGCTCGAACAGCGTATTCGACAACTGATTACTCAGGCGTGGCATACCTACGAATTTCGCAGCCAGCGACCAACGCCAGTTGACGAAGCCAAGGGTGGTTTTGCCACCATTGAGCACTCTTTGTGGTACGCCATCCCGCAGTTTGTACGCAAGATGGATGAACAGCTGCAGGACTTTACCGGGCAAAGGTTGGCGGTAGAGGCAGTGCCTGTGCGTTTCTCTTCCTGGATGGGCGGCGATCGGGATGGTAACCCGTTTGTGACCGCCGCAGTCACCCGCGAGGTGCTTCTGCTCAGCCGCTGGGTGGCCGCTGATCTGTTCCTAAGAGACCTGAAACCACTGATCTGTGAACTGTCCATGACCAACTGCAGCGATGAGCTGCGAGCGCTCGCGGGTGACTCACGGGAGCCCTACTGGTGTGTACTGAAAGAGTTGCGCCACAAGCTGCAACGCACACGACAGTGGTGTGAGCGCAATCTGGCTCATACGGCAGAAGGCTACAATGAACCGACCGCAGGAGTGCTGCTGGATAACGAAGAGCTGATCAAACCACTCAGACTGTGTTACGAATCCCTGCACGACTGCGGCTTGGGTGTGATTGCTGATGGCCCGTTGCTGGATACGTTGAGACGAGCCTACTGCTTTGGCCTGACGCTCATCAAGCTGGATATCCGCCAGGAATCGGGGCGTCATAGCGAGGTATTGAGTGAGCTGACCAAAGCTCTCGGGCTTGGGGATTATAACCATTGGGAAGAGTTGGAAAAACAGAGCTTTTTGCTAAAAGAGTTACAAAGTGCAAGGCCGCTGTTGCCCCACATGCAGGGGCCTCATAAGTGGACACCGTCGCCTGAGGTTCAAGAGGTGATTGATACTTGTCGTATAATTGCTGCCGAAGGCTCCAGAGCGCTGAACTGTTACGTTATCTCCATGGCCAGACAACCATCGGATGTACTAGCGGTTGCTCTGTTGCTCAAAGAGTGTGGTGTAGATTTCGATATGCCCATCGTGCCGCTGTTTGAAACCCTTGATGATTTGGATAACGCGCAGAACTGCATTAGTCATCTGTGGTCTTTGCCCTGGTATCGTGGCTATTCCAACGGCGGGCAGATGGTGATGATCGGCTACTCCGATTCCGCCAAAGACGCAGGCTGGATGGCAGCGGCATGGGCGCAGTATCGGGCGATGGAGGCCGTCACGGCTTTTTGTGCTAAGGCTCAAGTGAAGCTGACGCTGTTTCATGGGCGTGGTGGCACTATTGGCCGTGGCGGTGGTCCGGCTCATGCGGCGATTCTCTCCCAGCCCCCCGGGTCGGTGAGTAATCGCCTGCGCGTGACCGAACAGGGTGAGATGATTCGCTTCAAGTTTGGTTTTCCGCAGGTGGCGGTGCAGAGCCTAATGCTCTATGCCAGCGCTACTTTGGAGGCGACCTTGTTGCCACCACCGGTACCAAAGCAATCTTGGCGGGATGTGATGGATCAATTGGCGGCAGATTCCGTTCGCGTATATCGCTCGGTGGTGCGCGAAGAGCCGGATTTTGTGCCTTATTTTCGCGCCGTCACGCCAGAAATGGAGCTGGGAAAACTGCCGTTGGGCTCTCGCCCTGCCAAACGTAAGGCCAATGGCGGCGTGGAAAGCCTGCGAGCAATTCCCTGGATTTTTGCCTGGACTCAAATTCGCCTCATGCTGCCCACGTGGCTAGGCTGTGGTACTGCCCTTGAAAATGCGCTTAATAGTGATAAACGTCAGGTTCTGGAAGAGATGATGGCCGACTGGCCCTTTTTTGAGGCTCGGCTGGAAATGCTGGAAATGGTTTATATGAAAACCGATGTCCAGCTCGCCCGGTATTACGAAGACCAGCTGGTGCCGGAGAATCTGCGGTATCTGGGTGAGCGGTTGCGAAATATGCTCTCAACGGCGGTGGAAATAATGGTGGAGCTTAAGTCGGGCAGTGAGCTGATGTCGTCACACCCGAATATCAAAGAAGCAATAACCCTGCGTAACCCCTACACCGACCCATTGAATTTTCTGCAGGCAGAACTGCTACGGCGGGTTCGCTCTCAGGGAGAGGGTGCCGCGCAAGAGCTTGAACAGGCGCTGATGATCACCATCGCCGGCATTGCGGCAGGAATGCGTAACACCGGGTGATGCACTATCGGATAGCAACGCTAAAGGCGGCTGGTAAAATAAGAGGTTGAATGTATCCGGTATCGGATGGAGTTACCTATCCGGTATCGGAATGTGTCGCCACAGGTGGTTCTCGGTATTGATTTGCTGTGTCCTGGCGCATCGGCAGTAGCAGCCAGAAATTGGTGATTTGTTTCTCGTAGTTCTCCAGCAACGGTGGCGCTTGAGTATTTGTCCAGAGGTTTATCTGTCTGTCGCGCTGTTGTCTTTGCATGCGGGGTTTCGCAGTGCATTGAAGTGAGTGCATGGGTTTGCTCTGTGCAAGCCTCGCCATCCACCTCCTTCCAAACTTTCAAAGGTCACTTCTTTCCCACCAATGAGAGGCTATGGTTGGAGAGTTCCCCAAGGTTCGTTAAATTGCTTTCCAACATTTGTACCTTTTAACGCGGTGCAGCGATTTGCCATTGGCGTAATGCAAAAGGAACCAAAGCAAAAATTATTGGTCAAACTATAGGCGGGGGAATTTGTAATCGTTTTTAAGGCAGCATTGAAACAGGCTTCCGTCAGTAACTTGTGCTCAGCCGCATCGACAGAATAATTATTTTATCGTTACTCAGGGTAAAGAATTCATGAAGATAAGTGATCCTGGCAAGCCACCACAAATGTGCACTATTGAGCAGCATACTCAAGTGCACATTACTCAGAGCAGCATTAGCGGCGTTTTTGCTCAGAGAACCGTTAATATAGTGGAACAAAGATCCAGCCAGTATTTGCTTCTCGGTGCGCCTGCCTCGAATCCTGAACCTTCCCTGTTGGTGAGGCTGAAAGAAAGCGGTGGTATTCAGCAGGTGGTTTGTCTACCGGAGTTAAATCTGTCCAACGAGCCGCGGATAGTCATTTTGCAGGTGGTTCCCCACGGAGCTGCCGAGCTGGTAGGTGATCTGATTTGCCAGCTGATAAAATTGGGCATGACTGCAGCACCTGATCAACCGCACTCGACCCAAAATCCTCCAACGGCAGCAGAGGACGGTGAACTATCCGCAAAAGAGGCACAGCTGCCTCGCCGTGCTTTGCTGGCGGAAAAATCGGTACCTGGCTGCCCTCTGCTTCAACCAGTTGATGAGCGCAGCAACAAAGTGTTGATTAAATTGCAGCTGATTGATGCACCCATTGCAGCTCAACCCAGCCAGCAAAATCAGGAGCAGCACTCTGGTAATCAGGCGTTCGGTGGGAATCAGGATTCCGGTGGTAATTTTTTGCAAGGTGAAGATGAGAGTGCGCCACAACAGCAGGGCTTAGTTACCAAGGGCAAGTCGGATGCGAAGCTGGCAACTACGCCACTGCCCCAAACTGTCCGACCTTCAAAACCCAGTGATGCATCGATCAATACAGAGTCCGGTGACGTCAGCCGGTCTGAGCGTCAAGCGTTGCCAGCTGACAGTAAATCCACCAGCCATGCAAACTCAGCAGAAGATAGTGCCTTTGCGGTCAGCCAATCACAAAAGCCTTCGGCAGCGGTCAGTGAGTTGTTGGCTTCTGTAAAGCCAATGGAAAGCATCGAAACACCGATCAATACCAGCTCGCAACCCAGTCAGCGCCCAGAAGCTCCCGCCGAGGGCAGAGCCAGAAACGATAACGCCGCAGCGGTTGCGGCCCAAAATAATAACAGTGCAGCAAAAGGAGCAGCACCACTAGCGGCGGCCATAAGTCAGCAAGCACCGGCAGCAGCTCCGGCTTCAGCGCCACCACCACTCAACGATTCCGGGCCAAAGCAGATGCCCCCCATTATTGTGCCGGTCGCACCACCACCTGATGGTGGTAACCGCTCGGCGGGTGAAAAGAAAAAAGAGCGCAAATGGTTTGAAGAAAAAAGAGACCAAGAAGATGACGACGATGACGGTGAAAGTAATGAAGAGTGGTTTGAGGATGAAGAGGACGATGAAGATGAAGAGGAGTAACTGGCTAGTTATTGTTGCCGGAAGATTGTTGGACAAAAGTTACCCATTGACGGGTAATTTCATAAGTAAATAATTAATTTTGCAGTTAGCGAATTTTCTCTAAAACGAACGAGGCTACTTTTATGTTTTCACCCGTTGTATCTCAAGCGTACTCAGTAACAAGTTCATTCGACCCTTCTGGAGCTTCTGCTCCTAGAAATGATTCTAAAGCAACCGTCAGACATTATCTTGGTGGAGGTGGTCAAAGTTCCACTTCAGGAGATCATGACTTTTATAAGCATAGGCCGCTTAAAAGTATACAGACTGACTATGAAGTAGATAAGGTATTGGAGTCTGAACATGACTTTTATAAGCATAGGCCGCTTCAAAGTATACAGACTGGCGCAGTAAAAGACAAAGGTGTTGGAGAGAGTAACCCGCCAGCAAAGCTCAGTTCACAGTTAGAAAATATGAATTCCGAAGTAGATAAGACATTGGAGTGTGTACAGGAATATTATACTTCTCCTCCAAATCCTTATAAATGTAATCAAGGTACAGCAAAAGATAATGATATTGAAGCTCTGGAAACTGGTGAGTTGACAGCAAGTGATTCATCGTGCTGGAGTGGTAGGCCTATTTCTGATTTGAGGCGGTATGCCCAAAATCCGGAAAAATGCCAACCGGATTATAACGATGAGTCCATCTTTTTTTCTTATAATCAATGGGAATTGTTTTCAAAGACTGTTGATCAAGCTGAGCCTTACCATTTGGGTGATTTTTGGTGGAAAATGGAGCCATCCTTATTAGAGCATATGCGACCTAGATGTGAGAATTTAAGGAATAACTTTTTTCGAAAGTTTAATGCTGACGTAAAACCAATGGAAAGATTAGTGAGATCAGTCCGCATCAGTGGTGTAAATTTCGATTGTTTCATGGCTGCCCTTAAAGCTGCAGGTTACCAAGATCAACTTAAGCAATTTTTCCCCAGCTCTGTTTCAGGTGATGCCAGTAATAACTCATCTCTTGGGCTTGCTGCAAAAACTGAAGAACAACGGGATTTTAAGCGCCCATCTACTTATGTTTTTTTTAAGCGTAATGCCGGTAACTCTTCGCAGAGTTCGGAATCCTCCCGATACAATGACAAAAAAGGGTTAAACAAACTATTTAAAAGACTGAAAGCACCAAAACCAGAAAATACACAGGGGGAAGGCGCTGGTTTAACAGCCGATAAAGTAGCGGCGCCTGAAGAGAAGAAATTGATCATTATCGAAAGGTGCAGTTCAGTTTAAACGGTCTTTCATTACCTTGTGGCAAGCTTTGCAAATACCCAGCTCTGGGGTGCTCCCCCCCATTTTTGGAATAGTTAACTGTAGGTGTCAGGCTGGTATTTGTGGCGGGGTTGCCTCGTTCTCACGGGAGGGTGAGAATGAGGCAAGTATCAGTACTAATTAGCCACAATATTTACCAGCTTACCCGGCACCACAATCACCTTGCGTACCGTCAGGCCGTCGGTAAACTTGCTGACATTTTCGTGCTCAAGAGCCAGCTTCTCAATGGCCTCTTTGTTAAGATCCGCCGGAATCTCCAGCTTGGCTCGCACTTTACCGTTGACCTGCACCACCAGAGTGATGGCATCTTTTTTCAGCGCTTGTTCATCCACGCTTGGCCACGGTGCATCCAGCACTGAATCGGTGTGGCCCAAAGCGTGCCAGATGGTGTGCATCGCGTGGGGTGCAATGGGTGCCAGCATCAGTGTGGTGGCCTTAATGGCTTCGTGCATTACTGCCCGGTCCTGATCGTTGGCAATGGCGAACTTGTTGATGGCATTGGTCAGTTCCATGATGGCGGCGATGGCGGTGTTGAACGTCAATCGTCGTTCGCAGTCGTCGCTCACTTTGTTGATGGTCTCATGGACTTTGCGGCGCAGGTCTTTTTGCGCTTTCGTCAGTGCCTGTACATCAAGAGCCGGTACCTCACCGCCCGCTACGTGCTCATGAGCCTGTTTCCAAAAACGGCGCAGGAAGCGGTTAGCCCCTTCTACCGCACTTTCTGACCACTCCAGAGTTTGCTCCGGTGGCGCAGCAAACATGGTGTATAGACGAATGGTGTCAGCGCCGTACTGGTCGATCAGGTCTTGCGGGTCAATGCCGTTGTTTTTGGACTTGGACATTTTGCTCATGCCCGCGTGTTCAACGGTTTCACCGGTGGCTTTCAGGGTTGCTTTAATCAGGCGTCCTTTGTCGTCCAGATCGGTGTCCACATCGGCGGGGGCTAGCCAATGTTTGGTGCCTTTTTCATCCAGCTTGAAGAAGGTTTCTGCCAGCACCATACCTTGGCATAGCAGGCGTTTGAACGGCTCATCGCTTTCAACCAAGCCTGCGTCACGCAGTAGTTTGTGGAAGAAGCGAGAGTACAGCAGGTGCATCACCGCATGTTCGATACCACCAATGTACTGATCCACCGGCAGCCAGTAGTTGGCTTTAGCCGGGTTGAGCATTTGGTCGCTCGATTGCGGCGAGCAGTAGCGGGCGTAGTACCAGCTGGACTCCATAAAGGTGTCAAAGGTATCGGTTTCCAGGGTGGTTGGCTGGCCGTTGAACGTTGCCTTGGCCCATTGCGGGTCTGCTTTGATGGGGGAGTGAACACCGTCCATCTCAACGTCTTCGGGGAGCAGTACGGGCAGGTCTTCCAGTGGTACGGGGACTTCTGTGCCGTCTTGCAGGTACTGCATGGGGATTGGTGCGCCCCAATAGCGCTGGCGGCTGACCCCCCAGTCACGCAGGCGGTAGTTCACTTGCCGCTCACCTTTGCCGCTGGCAATCAGGTGATCGGCAATGGCATTGAAAGCAGCTTCTGAGGTGAGGCCGTCAAATTCACCGGAGTTAATCAACTTACCTTTATCGGTGAAGGCGGCTTCGCTGATGTCAACGGTATCGCCATTGGTGGCGGTAATGACCTGCTCAATGGGTAAGCCAAAGCGGGTAGCAAACTCAAAGTCTCGCTGGTCGTGGCCCGGAACCGCCATGACTGCGCCGGTGCCGTACTCCATCAGCACAAAGTTAGCAGCCCAGACCGGCACCTCCCGCCCCGTGATGGGGTGAAGGGCGCGCAGACCGGTGTCGACGCCGAGTTTTTCCATGGTGGCCATTTCAGCTTCGCTGACGGCATTGGATTTGCACCGGGCGATGAACTCAGCCAGCGCCGGGTTATTTTCAGCAGCGGCTTTGGCTAACGGGTGTTCGGGAGCGATGCCCACGTAGGTGACGCCCATCAGTGTGTCCGGGCGAGTGGTGTAGACGTTAAAAGACGCCGGTGCACCGACGATGGGGTTGGCCACGGCAAAGGTCATTTGGACGCCTTCAGAGCGACCAATCCAGTTGCGCTGCATCGCCTTAACCTGCTCAGGCCAGTGCTCCAGTTTATCGAGGTCTGCCAGAAGCTCATCGGCGTAGGCGGTGATTTTGACAAACCACTGGGGCAGCTCTTTACGCTCTACCATTGTGTCGCAGCGCCAGCAGCGGCCGTCTTCTACCTGTTCGTTGGCGAGTACGGTCTGATCGTTTGGGCACCAGTTCACAGTGGCCATTTTTTTGTATACCAGCCCTTTTTCAAAGAGCTGGGTGAAAAACCACTGCTCCCATTTGTAATACTCAGGTTTGCAGGTGGCCAACTCACGGTCCCAGTCGTAGGCAAAGCCCAGGCGTTTGAGCTGGGTTTTCATGTAGCCGATGTTTTCGTAGGTCCACGGTGCTGGTGCGGTTTTGTTTTTGATGGCGGCGTTTTCGGCTGGCAGGCCAAAAGCGTCCCACCCCATCGGCTGTAGAACGTTTTTGCCACGCATGCGCTGATAACGGGAAATAACATCGCCAATGGTGTAGTTACGCACATGCCCCATGTGCAGTCGGCCACTGGGGTATGGGAACATGGAGAGACAGTAGTACTTCTCTTTGTTACTGTCTTCGACGGCAGCAAAGCTGTTGTTGTCTTCCCAGAATTTCTGGGCTTCGCTTTCAATTTCGTGCGGTTGGTAATGCTCTTCCATCATCGCTCAACGGGCTTTGTTAACGGGGCTTTGATGACTTAACTAATAATGTACATCAAAGGATTGAAGAATAGCTCCCGTCAAGGCGACCCCTTAGCGAGGATGGTAGAAAATTGAGGATAAAAATGCGGAAGCTGGTAGTGAACACCCAAAAGGCAAAAGTAGTGGTTCTATTTGCCATGAGTTTCGCATTTTCAGGCCAATTTGCAGCCACCGCAGTAGTGCAGGCTATTCTTGGTCAGCCTCTTAGGATACATCACCGCCTGCGGCTATGCACTCTTGATCATTCTTTCCTGATGATCCCCTGATGATTTATGGCCGTATCTTGCGCTTTTTGACTTGCATCGCCGGGCTGTGTAGCTAATTTTTTGGCATGCTAGTGCATCTTCATTCCCACGCTCTAAGCATTGTTCTGGCTGTGGGATTGTTAATGAAAGGCTGCGTTACGGCGCTTGGCTTTCCCGTAAAACTGCGCTTGGGGTATTGGTCAGCGGTGGGGGCGTGATACCTGAGGCGACGGTCATGGCGCCAAGCCTGAAAAACGACTTTGGCGTGGTAACCCGTTGGGTCGAAGATCTAAGCACCAACACTTGGGAGAACACATTTTATACCCGCAAGCGGCTACCGTAATCCATCGAGTCGATTTTGCTGGTAACTCACGGTTCGCACATGCCAAGGGCGGTGCTCAGTTTTGAACGACAAGGGTTTACGGTGATTCCAGCTCCGGGCATACTGGCCGACTCCGCTAATGGCTCCTTTCGCTCTAGTCGCTGGTGGCCAAGCGCCCGCTATTTAAGCATGAGTGAGCAGGCGATCAGGGAGTATCTGGGGTTTGTCTGATATTGGCTTGTTCAGTAGTTAACTAAATGGAGTTAATCCTTCTTTTCAAAAAGAAATTTTGGCAGCTTTAAATCATCGACCGGGATGTTTATTTTTTCAGAAAATAGCTGGATATTATTATGCATAGATGTTGTTTTATTTAGGGGATAGTCAAGGAGGATTCCAGCAATACTTGCAATTGTTTTGCCTAGCGTTTCAAATATTTTTGTGTTGGCTTCGCTAACGTCAAAACACTTGCTGAGAAATTGACTTTTCGGCTCTTTAAACGATAGTGGTTTCTTAATAATTTTTGCGTTTTTTTCATAGAACTCTTTGAGTTCTTGTGTATAAAAGTTTTTGGTAATTACAATATTGTCAGTATTTGTGTGTAAATTCTGGATGAATTGTTCGAGCAGACCTGTTAACTCTTGAGCAGCAAAGTTATGCTGCGCACAAAAGTTGGCGTTTTGTCCTGTGCTGCTATCGTCATTAAGAACCTTGCTAAGATGCTGGTGTATCTGTTCTGGTACGATGTTGTTTAGATAAAAAAACAACTCCTTTTTTTTTGATTCATCATAGGTGTTATGACCTTAAAAACATTAGGGATAGCTTTAACGTCCTCTAGACTGGTGAGACATTTTTCAATTATGGAGGTTTTTTTATGGATATCTGCCTGCAGATTTTTAACAGAGTCAATAATTTTTAATCTGTATTCTTTAAGTTTTTTGTTTGCAAATATATCCGGCAGATTAAAATTAAAGTAGTTCATGAATCGAACTATATATTTGCCGATAAAAGGAATGTTGTTAATTACCCAGTGGTTAAATCTTGCCTTGGTATCCTCTTTGATTGCATCGCTGTAATATGGCAGTTGAGTTTTTGCCTTCGTCAAAGCCAGATTTTTTTTACTGAAACTTTCGAGTGCTTCTTGCAGTATGTTTTGTGTAGTAGAAAAGGTTCTCATCAAGTTTGGCTCTGGTTAACGTATGCAACTGCTTCAGCCCGTTGGCTTGGTTGAGCAGGCGCAAAAAATAAGGTGGGAAGGTGTGTTACACTCACTTTCTGTCACACCAGTGAGTGTATCTCCAGAATGATATGGGAAGCCGGCATGCTACCTTGTGTAGCGCCTGACAGTATCAACAACCTTTACGGCACTGCTGACTATTTCATCTTTATTGTGATCTATCACTGCAGCTGCAACGCCGGCAAAGGCTGCTCCAATGAGTATTTTTGGACGGTCCTGAGGCCCGGCTTCCGAGTAGGCTGCATAAAGGGCGAATGAACCCAAACCCAGAAGGGCTAAGCGACGGGGGTCGAAGCCTAACTTATCCAGTGTGTCATTTATTTTAACGATGGTTCGGCAACAAAAGCACCCCGATTGGTTCGGGCCTTCACCGCCAGTAGCGGCACTGATATTAACAGTATTTGAATCGCTTACAGCTGATAACATTGTTCTTAAGCTCCTTTGCAGTGGTTGAGCAGTTGAAATCCGGGTATGTCCATTGTTACCACTGTGTTTCTCACAATGATTTGGCACTGCCCTAACATCACTTTCCTCATGGGCTTGCACCGGGGTTCCTGTTATCGGAACTCACAAAGCCATCATCAACAAGGAGAGGAAGTTATATTGGGGGTGACCTCTCTACCAAAGGCGACACCGGACTTCTACAGCCTGTTGGGGTGTAATAGGTTAGGGTCTGTAGCCATAAAGTTTGACCATGGCGTCTGCCAAAACATTTAGCGCCATTAATGCCAGGGCGCTGAATACCACACAACATGCAGCACCTTGACGTTCGCTTAATGAGGTATCGCCATGCTGTTGCCGTTGTCTAGCTATATGCGCCCCTTGATAAGCAGCTAAGCCAAAAATGCCGACCGTACAGACGGCTCTCGCTGCGATCAAACGTCCTTTATACTTGGCTGTGGTCACGACGTTTTGTCCAGCCTGACTTTGAGTAAGTACTGGTTTATCTGGTTGAGTACAAGGTGTAGAGGCTTTATATATTGTCATTCCTAAGAAAACCTGTGATGTGAGAGAGTATGGTGTCTGTCAGATTGTACTTTTTGACCAGTCCTCGATGCTGTTGTTCGAGTTGTGACTTATCAGGTCATAATTTTTTTCCGCAGAAGAAATAGTTGAGTTCAAGTGCCAAAACAAATGCGTTGTCCTATCAATAGGATTACCCACATGTCATAAAGTTCCCCACCATCAGAAATTTTTTTTCACGAGCTTGTTGCTGCACGAACCGGTCATTGGCAGCTCTTAAGATGGAACGAAAGTCTTTTTAAATGGGGCGTCAGTGCGGTGTAATTTCATTGGGTCTTGCAGAAGACATTAATCAGTTTTTATATCTGCAAAAGTATTTTTTTTCGGGAATAAGATCTGCGTGGTAGCGAGAAAATTACCGATCAAGTTTGGCCGTGGGCAATCACTTTGTTTTGGTTCAGTGTTTTGGGCTGTTTCGTTTAAGGGATTTTCTCAGCCAATTAAAACGGACACCAACTTTTAATGCTAATTTTTTTACCAGCACGGCCAAACGGGCTAATATCTGACGATAAATGCAGTACCTTGATCGAACAGCTACCTAGCTTAAGTCAGTGCCTGGTTAGCCGATAGTTTCAAACCATCTCCAACCCGGAAGCCATAATGAACTTTCGTGCTGCAACCTTTAAAGCCATGCTCGCGTTTATTTTTTTCACCCTGCCATGGGGCGAAGGCGCTGAAGCCAGCCAGAAAGACGCTCCTTTGCTTGCCGAGACCATTATTGAGCATGAAATAAGCCTCAGCAAATTACAGATCAGCATTTATAGGTTGCGTCTGGATTTTCTCGATCAGGACGCCCGAGAGGCGCTGCAACAAGCGCAACATGCCTTAAACCTTGGCATTCACGCACTCCCAGCGAAAGAAAGCAGTACTGAAACCAGCGAGCTTTTATCGTCGATTACCAGTTTATGGCCCGTTGTGAATCGGCACATCTTCTGGTTAAGCACGGTACCGGCCAGCACCGAACCGCCTCCCGTCACTGCCTTGCTGCGTGCTCTTGATAAAATGAGCGGTCAACTGTTGTTGCTGCGGCAAAAAGTGGCCAGCAGTCAGCCGGGCAAACAGCAGCCATTGCGCTTTCTGGAACAGGCGCTGCTGATGCAATATATCACCAAAGATTACCTCGCCCTGCTGGTGGCCAACACCGATACCGAAGCCACCATGACCAGCCAAAGGCAACTAAAAGATCTCACTCAACTGTTTGACCAGCGCATAAAGCAGTTCAATGACGAGCTCAGTACCCACCCGCACGCCATGCAGCCCATGAAGGAGGCTCATACAGCCTGGGCGTTTATCCATGGCAGCTTGAATAAGTTCCCCGAACAGCAGATCCCTGATTTGGTGGTTCGATACAGCAATCGAATTGTGCACAGGCTCTCGTCTGTACAGCGCATGTTTTGAAAGGGTTTGTGCATAACAAGTTGCTCCGTTCTTTGTTACCTCCCGTTTTAAAGTTTAAATTGGCGCTGTCGATAGTAAGCCTGTTGATAAAAAGGCTTTTTGACTTATGGATCACTTACCGCCAATTCAAAATAATCAAATCAACTCACAACCCCCAACCACTGCACCGCTGCAGTCATATTTGACACAAGGGCTAAGGGAGACACCCAAAGAGCAAAGCGGCACTGCTTTAAGTGAACGCTCAACCGTCTGTTATCTTGCTGAAAATTTAGTTAACCCACTATTCAATACGCTCGAAACCACCACGGCTTACCAAGTTTCTAAAGCGTTTTTCCAAGATTTTTACGCTACCACAGCAAACACTTTCAACGAGATGTACTCCAGCCTTGATAACGCTATACCAATGACTGCAAAGTTTGTTGGTGGGCTCGCTGGCTTTAGTGCTGCGGTTGGCCAAACTATGGCAGCTATGGTCAATGGTTCCGATTTTATCACCCCGCTTTTGGCTAAGGGTGGCATAAACGTTGTCAATATAACGAATGATGAGATCATTCAGCTTTCAAGCTCTGCGGCGGATCTTCTGATGGGCGAGAGCAGGAATCTGGAAATCAATAACGCCCGGTTCAAAATTGACTACCCGGACTACGGCGTAACAATCAGCGAGATAAAGCTCTTGAATCTCACCGCAAAGCACAATAGCGAGGCGGTGGAAAATGAAAAACTGGGGCTTTCAGCGGATGCGCTTAGCTTTAAAATCGAAATTGATACCGGTAAAGGCTCTTCTTCCACCATTACGCTTAATACATCTGAATTTTCATTAGCGGGTGAAACCAACCTGCTCTCGCTGGTCGGTATGACGGTTGCCAATTATTGCAACTGGCTCAAATCCACTTTGCCACCATTATTCATCAACGAGCAAACCGCTCCCCAGAGTGCCGACGACAAACAAGCACCACACCATAGCTCGGGGTGGAGCAATATAAATATAAGCAGTGATGAGCAAAGCACAGTAAATTTCACTAGCAAAGGGATGACTGTCAAGGTAGAGGAAGCTGGTGATTATCTGAAAAATTTTGGCTTTACCGATGACTCGACGATTTTTTTTAAGGATTTTTATTACAGTCAGGAAATGCCATTTATTAAAGACGGGCTTGATGTATCAACTGCGAAAGTACAACTGGAACACATTGAGCTGGATAGCCTTGAAAGTGGGCCGGTAAAGTTTAAGAGTGGCTATTTACGTCTCGATGAGGCGCTAAATGGTGAGGTTGTGTTCACGCTGCAGGCCAATTTTGAGCAACTGAATGAATTCTGTCCCGAGTGGTTGCCCAAATCACTGCGAAAAAGCTTGACCAAAAGTCAGCCCAACGAATCCATCGCTTCCGTTCGCCTGGGCGCTCATATTTCAGGCGGTGTGATTGACCTTAATAGCCTTGCTGCATCGGGCCTGAACGAGGAAGGGTTAACTCAAGTACAAAAGTTGCTGCAAACTTGTTTGGTCGATACCTTAAATTCTGAGAAAACCAGAGTTAAAGAAAGTACTCAAGGCGGCGAACTGAGTATTCATATCCCCTTTGCACGGTTGGATGAAAGGTCAACATTAAACGGTCCATTCGTACCAAATATACGGCAGAACTTATTTCATAAGTTGAAGAAAAAAATAGAAGAAATTGGTATTAATATGCGTCTGCCATCTTCTGTCAGTAAGGTACTTATTCCAGAAAATCAGGGGCGTGGCAAACTATCCTTAATCGAATTGCTTAAAGAGCATGTTGAACTGTCGCAGGATACGAACAATAAGTTATGATCTTTTAATCTTCTGCACAAAAACCTCAGCTTCTCCCCACTCAAAAGGCACACAAAACCGACTCACCATCACAAACGACGGAAGCTCAATATAAGGCTGAAGTGCATAACTGATGGTAATCACCCTGACACCTTCAGGAAGCGTGGCCAGTCGTGTAGCCAGCTTTCTAATGGCTGTGTCGTCGAGATTAGAGCCATATAGATAAATAATGGATGCGTCGTCTAAAGGGGTATGCAGATAGTCAGCGCATCGTACATCGACACCGGTGAGTCTCATTCGTCGAACGGTTCGGTGCAAACGCCAGCAAAACAGCGGAATTAATTCAATGGCGGTGACCTGACACTCCAGAATTCCACGCAACCAAAGGCTGGTGAAACCACTGCCAGCACCCAGTTCAAAGACGTGATCCGCCGACGTCACGCCGGATTTTTCGGCAATCATTTGCAGTGTCGTTAAGGGTGTTTCACCGTAAACATAAATATTTTTTGCTTTGTTACGGCGCTGGTAACGACGACTGACTGCGTAAGGACTATCAAGAAGATAGCTGCACTTCAGCCACAGCCAGGGCAGAATGAATCGGGGTTTGTGACCGTAAAGACGGATCTCACGAACAGTCTGCCGCCATTGGTACAGCCACTGCTTAAAGGCCAGTGCTAATAAATCCCTGTTAAGTTTCATTTTGTATCCTTCAAGACGAACTATAGTTATCAGCATTGTGAAAACTTACTGGCTTTCAAGCGACGCTTTGATTGACAACTACACGCTAACTTTTCGCCAGCATAGCGATTTTGTGCGGTGTCGCCATGATGTACCGGTTCTGGAAGTGCCTTGAACTGTGTATATTATCACCAGTCAGAGCCTAAAGCCGACGGAGGCTGACTATTCCCGGAACACCTCCTGAATAAAGCCTTGCTAGAAGTTTCGATGAATGAAAAAGGGATTGTCACCATGAGTCACGACACTGTAACAGCGCCTCGCAAAAAAAACATCCAGGATCAGCCCGAACGGCTCTACCCAAAAGATCAAGAGCGCGTTGACCGGTATGTAAGTGAGGGCATCAACAAAGTTGAGCGTGCTTCTTTTAAGCCATTTCACCTTATGGGCTGGCTGACGCTGGTGATTGTCCTGCTTGGGCTTTTAAGCCGACTGATTGGTTATTTTTTTCTACCTCTTTGAAGCAATCAGAAGGCTGATTGAATATGGTTGGGAGCGCCTAGCTGGGAACGCCTAGTTGGGAACGCCCAGTTGGGAGCGCATACGGGCGATGATTGCTGAAAACCCTGATAATTTCACCCAAAAATAACCAAACATTAAGATAACGGACGTAATGATGAATCAAGGCGATATGAAAAAAATTGTTATTGTTGGCGGTGGAGCGGGAGGGCTTGAGCTGGCAACACGGCTTGGGAATACCCTGGGCAAAAAGCAGCGCGCGCAAATCACGCTGGTGGATGCCCACAATACCCATTTCTGGAAACCGCTACTGCACGAAGTAGCCGCAGGTTCTTTAAATGCCTTTGAAGACGAGCTCAGTTATTTGGCGCAGGCTAAGTGGAGTCACTTTCACTTTATGCCGGGTAGAATGGATGGCCTTAACCGTCGGGAGCAACTTATCAGCCTAAGCCCGATTACCGACGACAATGGTCAACAAGTTGTACCAGCACGAACCCTGAAATATGACCAGCTTGTTATTGCTGTTGGCAGTACGGCGAACGACTTCAACACCCCAGGCGCTAAAGAGCATTGCCTGTTCCTTGACAATCGTCAGCAGGCGGAGCGTATTCATACGACGCTTCTCAATCATTACCTGCATGCCCAAGCCAGTGGTAACCCGGTATCGAAGTTGCGAGTTGCCATTATTGGTGCCGGAGCTACGGGGGTAGAATTGGCAGCACAACTTCATTTTGCTGCCATTGAGCTGGCGCGATACGGGCTCGATGCCATAAAACCTGAACACCTTGAGGTGACCATCATTGAAGGTGGCGAGCGAATTTTACCGGCACTGCCTGCGCGTATTAGCAGCAGAGTACACAAGCAGCTGACCAAAATGGGTATTCAGGTGTTGACTGGTAAGCTGGTCAGCGACATTAAAGCCGATGGGATGACTAGCCGGGATGGTGAGTTTATTGAGTGCGATCTGCGTATTTGGGCTGCTGGCATTAAGGCTCCGGGTTTTTTGGCCAGTATCGACGGGCTGGAAACCAATCGCATCAACCAGCTGGTCGTTAAACCCACCTTGCAAACGACGATGGATGAGAACATTTACGCCATGGGTGACTGCGCCAGCTGCACCTTAACAGACGAAAAAAATAACCACTTGGTCATTCCCGCCCGGGCACAGGCAGCCCATCAACAGGCGACTCTGTTGGCCAAAAGCCTGATCAGGCAGGCCCGTGGCCAGACACCGTTAGCATTTAAATACAAGGATCATGGTTCGTTGATATCACTGAGCCGGTTTAATGCGGTGGGCAACCTGATGGGCTCCGTGACTGGCGATATGATGGTTGAAGGTATTCTGGCCAAGTGGGTTTATATCAGTTTGTATCGTATGCACCAGATAGCCCTGTTTGGCAAACTCAAAACGGGCACGCTGGTGATTAAAGACTGGATCAGCAAAACCACCAGGCCGCACCTGAAATTGCATTGAGTAATCTATGCCGACAGGCATAAAAAAACCGCTGACAAAAAGGATGCCAACGGCTGTAAAAATGGTGGGTCGTGTAGGATTCGAACCTACGACCAATTGGTTAAAAGCCAACTGCTCTACCAACTGAGCTAACGACCCGATGTCTTAACAGTAAAACACTGTTTCGAGTAAAAGCAACTTTTAGATAATTTATAGTAAAGTGAGCATTCAATTAAGGTGTTCACTTTAGCTTGTTGAAGGTAACGTTTAGCTGCTTTACTCAAGATAAACTCAACAAGCGCACATCCTACTCATACCCCCTATGCATGTAAAGCCCATATTGGCCTCATTGGTAGTTTCCGAACAAGCTGCCTCAAGGTTTTGTTTTCAGTATTGATAGAGTGCAATCAGCCACATCAAACCCGGAGCACAACTTAGCAGTTAAATTAAGGTAGATGACAAGGTATGGATTTTTTGGCAACAACCAAGACGGTTTGACTACCTGAAAGAAGTGGCTCCCCGAGCTGGACTCGAACCAGCGACCCAATGATTAACAGTCATTTGCTCTACCAACTGAGCTATCGGGGAATTGCGGTGATTTTGTGAGTGGTGGGTCGTGTAGGATTCGAACCTACGACCAATTGGTTAAAAGCCAACTGCTCTACCAACTGAGCTAACGACCCTTGGGCAGACCTGTTTCAGGTCCACTCCATAAAGTGTTGGCTCCCCGAGCTGGACTCGAACCAGCGACCCAATGATTAACAGTCATTTGCTCTACCAACTGAGCTATCGGGGAACGAAAAGACAGTTTTAGTTTTTTTCCAGCGCAGTAAATAACAGGATTAAAAGTTGGTGGGTCGTGTAGGATTCGAACCTACGACCAATTGGTTAAAAGCCAACTGCTCTACCAACTGAGCTAACGACCCTTAATAAATTTTAACTTCTGTATCAAGCTGTAAATCTAAAACTGTATTTATTGCTGCAATCAAGCAGCTTCAGCGATAAAAAAAACCGCCAGTTTTCAGGGCGGCTTTTTCTCCAGCGCTTTGCTGAAGTGGTGGGTCGTGTAGGATTCGAACCTACGACCAATTGGTTAAAAGCCAACTGCTCTACCAACTGAGCTAACGACCCTTGGGCAGACCTGAAAATTTCAGGCCAACTCCATAAATATTGGCTCCCCGAGCTGGACTCGAACCAGCGACCCAATGATTAACAGTCATTTGCTCTACCAACTGAGCTATCGGGGAACAGCGTTTGTGAGGGGCTTATCATCCTCAACCAACGGCAGCGAATGATAAGGTTATTTTGCTGTGAGTCAAGTATCCCACTGCAAAAAGTTTGCCGGGGTTTTTACAGCGGGTGCCGTTGTTGTGGTTTTGTTCAGAGATCTTTTGCGCTTTCAGAGAGGTATTGGGCAACACCTTCCGGTGATGCTGTCATGCCTTTGTCGCCTTTACTCCAACCGGCCGGACAGACTTCACCATGCTCTTCATGGAATTGCAGGGCATCAAAGACGCGAATCAGGTCGTCGATGTTACGGCCAAGGGGCAGGTCATTCACTACTTGAGCACGGACGAAGCCACTTTTATCAATCAGGAAAGCGCCACGATAAGCAACACCACCTTCGGACTCAACGTCGTAAGATTTGCAGATGTGGTGTGTCATATCCGCCGCCAGCGTAAATCGTACCGGCCCGATGCCACCTTGATCTACCGGGGTATTACGCCACGCATTGTGGGTGAAGTGTGAATCAATGGAAATGCCGATTACTTCAATATTGCGCTCTTGAAAGTGGTCAATACGATGATCCAGAGCAATCAGCTCTGAAGGGCAGACAAAGGTGAAGTCCAGAGGGTAGAAAAATAGCAGCCCAGACTTGCCGCTAATGGCCTCTGAGAGAGTAAAAGCATCAACAATAGAGCCATCAGCAAGTACAGCCGGTACCGTAAAGTCGGGAGCCTCTTTGCCAACTAATACGCCCATAAGTCTATCTCCAATGGTTTATGCAGATAATTGCGAGAGGTTTAAAACCTGTCAGGATGTGTGCACGCAAGGAACCTTGCTCATTAACTATATACAGCCGAGCTGTTTTCGCACACTGGTTCAGAGTTAAAAAGGGCAGGGCAGGTTCAGAAGGCGGTGGCGCTGTGCCGGAAAGCTATCCCGGCGCGCTTTTTATTTCAGCGGGGAGGAAGAAGAAAGTTTTGCTGGTGCTTAACCTTCTTCTTTTTTGTCAGCAGCGGCTTCAGCAATTATTTTTTGCAGCTCACCGCTGTTGTAAAGATCGAGGATGATATCGCAACCGCCAATCAGTTCACCATTGACCCACAGCTGTGGAAATGTTGGCCAGTTGGCATACTCAGGCAGTTGAGCTCTGATTTTTGGATTCGCCAAAACATCGACAAAAGCAAACTGCTCTCCACAGCCAATCAGTGCCTGCACTGCCTTGGAGGAGAAACCGCACTGGGGGATCTTAGGAGAGCCCTTCATGTATAACAGGATAGTGTTGGACCCGATCTGTTCTTTTATCTGCTCCATTACGTCCATGAGATAACCTCTTTTTCATTGGAATCGCAAAGCGAGCTATTTTAAAGAAAATACCTGACTGTCTCCATATGTTATTACACATATTTCTCTCAGTGAGACCGTTTACAATGCTCGCCATGCTTTTCTATTACGTTCGTGCAAATTAATAGCCGTTTGCACACCTTCTCCTTACTGGCCAAAAAGACAGTCGGCTATTTTCAGAAAAATAAGAAATTTCCACTAATATAAAGTGTTATCACAACAAATCACCAACACTGCCGCCCACCGTTAGTCACTGATGGTTTCGCTATGGCAGCAAGAATAAGAGGGGCGTTTCAGCAACTTGTTCAGCCCACAACGTGATTTTGTTACGGCTCCCGGGAGCTCTTTTGAGCACCCATTACGCAGTACATTCCAAGCCGTGGGGTTAACAGAGCCGTGTCACACAACTCAAGGTTGGAGGATTTATGTTGCACAAGAATTTAGCGCCGCAAATTTTGCTTGGCTTGGTGCTGGGTATGGGGGTTGGTGTCATCATCCAGCTCTGTGGCTCTGCCGATGGCTTGCTGCAAACGTATCTGGTTGATGGTCTGTTTCACGCCGTTGGTGTGATGTTTGTTGCAATGATAAAAATGCTGGTC
The DNA here is from genome assembly GCA_965198415.1 of Endozoicomonas sp. Taxonomy (GTDB): domain Bacteria; phylum Pseudomonadota; class Gammaproteobacteria; order Pseudomonadales; family Endozoicomonadaceae; genus Endozoicomonas. The sequence goes on along the minus strand of CBDAPN010000032.1, from coordinate 585,092 downwards.
ATTCCGTTGATTTTTATCTCCATCGTCCATGCTGTTTGCAGCCTTGACGACGTCTCTCAAGTGGGGCGCCTTAGCATCAAGACGTTTGTTATTTATCTGGGCAACACGGCGCTGGCCATAGCGTCTGCCATTGCTATTGCTCTGGCTATCGCCCCCGGTACCGGTGCTGATATGGGGCATGCCGTCCAGTTGGCCCGGGGCAGCGACGCACAACTGCCGTCTTTGCTGAATATGGTGATTGACATCGTGCCGGTGAACCCGTTTCAGGCGGTGGTCAATGGCAATATTCTGCAGATTCTTTTTATGGCCATCATTGTAGGTATTGCCATAAAAAAACTGGAAAACCACGAAACCCACAGTGTCAGTAACACGTTTAATCTGGCGAATAACGTCATGATGAAACTGGTGGGCATGGTGATGAGCCTGGCTCCGGTTGGGGTATTTTTTCTCACCGCCAAACTGGCCGCGACGCTCAACGGCAGCAGTATTTTAAGTGTGCTTTCATACGTATTAACCGGTTTGCTAGTGATGTGCCTGTGGTTGTTTGTCGTCTACCCAATCCTTATTGGTCTGGTGATGAAATGCTCACCTATGGTTTTTATTCGCAACACCCGCGAGCAAGTGATGTTTGCCCTCTCTACCGCCAGCTCCAATGCCTCCATTCCGGTCACTTATCAAACCCTGATTGAAAAATTCAAAGTGCCGGAACATATTGCCGGTTTTACCGTGCCGCTTGGTGCCACTATTAATATGTCCGGGTCCGCCATTTACATGGCCGTTGCCGTCATTTTTGTTGCTAACGCCTGGCATATTGAGCTGACTGCGCTGGAAATGGGGACCATGGCGTTCACCACTTTTTTACTGGCCATTGCCACCGGCGGGATTCCCGGTGGGGCAGCCGTTTCCACCGGGGTACTGCTGCAAACTGTTGGACTCCCCATGGAAGCCATGGCGATTATCCTCGCCACCGACCGGATCATGGATGCAGGCTGCACGGTGACGAATGTGGTCGGCAATACAGTGGCCGGCGTGCTTTGCAGCGTGGGTGAAACCACCCCTGATGAGTTCGTTGAAAAAGAGCGTTCTGTCATTGACTCACCGGTTTAGCATGGACTCAGAGGGCTGATGAAACACGCCATACCCGTTAACCGGCAGGCTGTGCGATGACAGCGCCCGAAGCGAGCATGGTAAAAAATTCAGAACATACCGCCGAGAGTTTTTATTAAGTCTTGGTTTACTTCGAAAGTTTCTGTTTTTTTCAGGTCAATTTGCTGTTGCCGCAGTCGTGTGGGCTATTCTCCGCCAGCTTCCTTCTTCCCTTCTTGGCTGGCGAACTAAACTGGTATACTCTGCCGGTTAATTCACATTGGGTATGAACCATGCACAGATTTCACGGCTTGTACGGTATCACTGACAGTCAACTGCAACCAGATGACCGCATTCTGCTAGAAACCGTAGAACAGGCGCTACTCGGTGGCATGAAAGTTATTCAGTACCGCGACAAAAGCCTGGACTCTGCCAAAAGGCTGCGCCAGGCTGGCGCGCTGAAGGTTCTTAGTCATAAACATCAGGCTATCCTGATCATCAATGACGACGTAGAACTGGCTCTTGACGTTGAAGCCGATGGCGTCCATCTCGGTCAACACGATGAGAGCCTGCTCAATGCCCGAAAGCGGTTGGGTGATTACGCTTTGATTGGCATCAGCTGCGGTAACTCCATGGAAAACGCCAAAGCCGCCGTGGAGCAGGGTGCTGATTACATCGCCTTTGGCAAGTTTTTTCCATCCCGGACCAAGCCCGAAGCCCGGCAGGCCGATCTCTCCATCCTGAGCGCAGCACGTCAGCAGTTTGACCTGCCGGTAGTTGCCATTGGCGGCATCACTCTGGAGAACGCCAGTACGGCCATTGATGCCGGAGCGGACATGGTGGCGGTAGTGAACAACCTGTTTACGGCGCAAAATATCCGGGAGCGTGCCCGGCAATTCACGCAGCTGTTTACCGATCAGCACTCTTCTCTCACATAATAATTCTCGCAGAAACAGTATCTTTGCTGATACAAGCACTTAGGAAGTGTCACCATGTCTCGCTCTGAAGAACTTTTTACTGATGCCCAGACGGTTATCCCCGGCGGGGTAAATTCACCGGTTCGCGCCTTCAAGGGCGTGGGCGGCAACCCGGTCTTTTTCAAAAAAGGCCGGGGTGCTCATCTCTACGACGTTGACGGCAAAGAGTACATTGATTACATCGGCTCTTGGGGGCCGATGATTCTCGGTCACAATCACCCGGATGTGATCGCCGCCGTGCGTGATCAGGCCTTAGCCGGTATGAGTTTTGGCGCCCCTACGGAGCTGGAAACCCAGCTGGCTAAAATGGTGCGGGACATGGTGCCTTCTATGGAACTGCTGCGTATGGTGAACTCTGGTACCGAGGCCACCATGAGCGCCATTCGCCTGGCTCGGGGCTATACCCATCGTGAGCGTATCATCAAATTCGAGGGCTGCTACCACGGCCACTCAGATTCTTTGCTGGTTAAAGCCGGCTCCGGCGCTTTGACGCTGGGGGTTCCAAACTCCCCCGGTGTCCCCGCTGCTCTGGCGGAAAAAACCATTACTCTGACCTACAACAATCTGGCGGAAGCAGAAGCGACCTTCAAGGAATGGGGTCATGAAATTGCCTGCATCATTATTGAGCCGGTGGCTGGTAATATGAACTGCATTCCACCCGCAGCAGGCTTTTTGGAGGGTTTGCGCAAATTATGTGACGAATACGGCACAGTGCTGATCTTCGATGAAGTCATGACCGGATTCCGTGTAGCCAAAGGCGGTGCTCAGGCTTACTACGCAGTGCAGCCCGACCTAACCACGCTGGGCAAGATTATTGGCGGTGGTTTACCGGTGGGCGCATTTGGTGGGCGCAAAGAGATTATGGAGCATCTGGCGCCTTTGGGGCCGGTGTATCAGGCCGGAACGCTGTCTGGTAACCCGCTGGCCATGGCGGCTGGTCTGGCCACTTTGGAAAATCTTTCAACCCACGGTTTTCATCAGGCGCTGACTGAAAAAACGAGCCTGTTGCTGCATGGCTTGCAGGAAAGGGCAAACTCTGCGGGTGTTCCCTTTACTACCTCACAGGCCGGTGGCATGTTTGGGCTGTTTTTTACTGACCAAAAAGAAGTGAACTGCTTTGCCGACGTCATGGCCTGCGACACCGCGCGTTACGGCAAGTTCTTTCATGGCATGCTCGATAATGGCGTCTATCTGGCACCTTCAGCCTTTGAAGCTGGCTTTATTTCCATTGCCCATAGTCAGGCAGAACTTGATGCTACTTTCAAAGCCGCAGAACAGGCCTTTTCCCGGTTAAACTGAATCAGGTTAACCGGTTTTGTGGAACAATTAACAACAACGATTTCACAGGTTATTCAATCTTGCCAACGATGAGTTCTCTAGCCATTTCCGAAACTGTATTGGCGTTTTCGTGTCTGTTTGCCGTTTTTCTTATGGCGCAGCAAAAAGTGTTTGCCAAAATACATCGCATTTCCGCTACGGCAGCACTGTTTGGTTTTTTGCTGATGGCCCTTGCAGCCATCGCTGGCAGCTTGCACTACGGGTTTTCCACTGTTTGGGCTTCTCCTCACAAAATGCTGGTCAACGCAGCGATGTTCTTGGCTCCGCCGCTAACGGGCATGGCGACCTGCCTCGGCGTGCTGGGCAAAAGTCTGCCGCGGGCAGCTTGGGGGCGAATTATTCTGGGGGTGTGCATCGTTTATGAAGTATGCCGCTGGTATGGGCTGGAAACCGTTTACCGTGACTTACAAATTGGGTTGCTGCTGGCGTTCGCATTGTACCTGCTGGTGCGCTCAACTCTGGAGCCGGGGGCGAAATGGCTGATCATTGCTGCAATTGCCAGTTACTACACCGGAGCGCTGATCATTGGTACTGAAGGCACGTTGGCAGGCTATCTGCGGGCAGACCTGTTCCGGTACCTGACCGGCCTTGGCAACCTGTTGCTTGGCAGCGGGCTTTATCTGCTGTTTAAAAACCATTGCAACGATCAAACCATGGCGTGAGCCCTCGCAGAGCCCTCTTACTCAGATGCAGTAAGAGGGCGCAGCGCGCCGTAGCTTAATCCTTCTGCGGCAGGTGCGGCATTACTGGAAAAGGCCGGACATTATCACCCTGGGCTTCAGAGACTTTGCCCATACCCTCTTTCTCCACCTCATCAATGCGAATAATGGTATTTAGTGGAATGTAGCTGCGTTTTACCCCTTCAAAAGTGGCTTTGAGTTTCTCTTCGCCCGGATCAACCAGCAGCTGGCTGCGCTCGCCAAAGATAAACTCTTCCACTTCAATAAACCCCCAGAGCTCACTCTGGAAGATTTGACGGGCGTAGACTTCAAACACCTCGCCCTGATTTTGGAAGATCACGCGAAAAATAGGGGTTGTCGCCATTAGCTTTTATCACCGTATTTAAGATTTCGGGGGCGGATCTTAGCACAAAGCAAAACGGCGTTGATTTTTTTGGCTCTATTTTCAATTGTGCCTGAACAGAAACTACTGCATTGAATACTACTATCCACTGTGCCTGAGGCTGGCTATAATACACCGTTTAGATGTTATGAACGGCTTAACCTCGCTGCAGGTTTGAGCCCTCTCAGGCACAAGCCAGTAAAGTGTGAAATGAGCAAAAAACTCTATATCAAAACCCACGGTTGCCAAATGAACGAGTACGACTCTGCCCGTATGGCAGACCTACTCGGAGAAACCCATACCCTGGAGTTGACCGAAAACCCCGAAGAGGCTGATGTCCTTTTGGTGAATACCTGTTCGGTCCGGGAAAAAGCCCAGGAAAAACTCTTCCACCAACTTGGCCGTTGGCGCAAACTTAAAGAGAAAAATCCCGATCTCATCATCGGTGTGGGCGGCTGTGTTGCCAGTCAGGAGGGCGAGGAGATTCGTAAGCGCGCCCCCGTGGTTGACGTGGTATTTGGCCCCCAAACCCTGCATCGCTTGCCTGAAATGATTGACGCTAGCAAGGCAAATCATATTCCGGTGGTGGATGTCACCTTCCCTGAAATCGAAAAATTTGACCGCCTGCCAGAGCCCAGTGTTGAAGGCCCCACTGCCTTCGTTTCCATTATGGAAGGCTGTGACAAGTATTGTACCTACTGCATCGTACCCTACACCCGTGGTGCTGAAATCAGCCGCCCAATGGATGACGTGGTCGCTGAATGTTTTACCCTGGCTGAAAAAGGCGTCCGGGAGATCAACCTACTCGGTCAAAACGTCAACGCTTATCGTGGTGAGAAGTATGATGGTTCTGTTTGTGATCTCGCCGAACTGATCACACTGGTCGCTGCTATTGATGGCATTGACCGCATCCGCTTTACCACCTCACACCCGCTGGAGTTTTCTGACAGCCTGGTCAATGTCTATGGCGAAGTTCCTGAGTTGGTGAGCCATCTGCACTTGCCGGTACAAAGCGGCTCCAACCGCATTTTGCAAATGATGCAGCGTGAGCACACCGCTGACGACTACCTGAAAAAAATCCGTCAACTGCTTAAGGTTCGCCCACAGCTGAAACTCTCATCTGACTTCATTGTCGGCTTCCCCGGCGAAACCGATCAGGACTTTGAAGACACCATGAATCTCATTGCCGAAGTAGGCTTTGACACTTCCTTCAGCTTTATTTTCAGTAAGCGCCCCGGCACCCCAGCTGCAGAAATGGAAGATAACGTACCCGAAGCGGTTAAAAAGCAGCGTTTACAAATTCTGCAAGATCGCATTAACCAACAGGTGATGCAGATCAGCCGTCGTTTAGTGGGCTCAACCCAGAAAATACTGGTTACGGGCTACTCGAAAAAAGACCCGGGGCAACTCAGTGGTCGTACCGAGTGTAACCGCATTGTCAACTTCCAATGCTCCGATCCGCACCTCATCGGCCACTTCGCTGAGGTAGAAGTCAAAGAAGCCCTGCCTCACTCACTGCGGGGCATTCTGGTAGGCTCTGAGCTGGATGCAGCCTGATATAGAGCAGCTTTATTATTGAGGGTTTGTTCGTTAATTCTGTTCACGCTGCCCGATAGTAGTCAGCCCTACTGCGGCAGCGGCGAATTGGCCTTAAAATCTTATTGCTACTGAGACGAGTCCTATTCTCGTACAGCCTCCAAGGATCATTACCCTGCTTCTAAAACTCTTTGGTAAACGACTGTCGTTTATCATGTGAAAGCTGCGCCAGCAGATACATACGCACTACAAAGCCTACGGATAATAAAAATATTGTGGGCAAAAAGCTCATAGAACTGCCACGCTTATAGAAAGAGTTTTTTTGTCACAAACATACGACGAAGAAACTATAATTTATGACTGACGTTAAATAGCTGGATAAATTTTATTCCCGGATAGTCTTTTAGCAGTCAATTATTGATGATTCTTTTCGTTGCAAGGGTCTGGTTATGTGGTTGCAAAAGCAAATTGTTCTCCCCGCCTATCAGCGCGGTTTTCACATAATTACCGAAATCATCATCGGCAAACTGCCAGAGTTGGCGCAATACAAAACCGGCTTGTGTCATGTGTTTATTCAGCATACTTCGGCGTCGCTAACGTTGAATGAAAAAGCCGACTGTAACGTTCGCCATGATATGGAAACATTTATAAAACGCTATGTTCCTGAAAACAAAGATTATTTTGTTCATATTCTGGAAGGTAGTGACGATATGCCTGCACACATTAAATCCAGCCTGTTTGGTGCCGATGTAATGATTCCGATTACTGACGGTACTTTGGCACTTGGTACCTGGCAAGGCATTTGGTTGGGAGAGCATCGGAATAATGGCGGTAGCCGTCGGTTAATCATCACTTTACAAGGTGAATGTTATACGTAATGATGAATTGCGGATATCAAAAATGTGTTTTTATTAAGGAGGTATAGTCGTGAAAGCTATTGGGAATATTGAGCTGTAATCGGACTGGCATTTTGGCCACACTGGACTATAAATAATTACTTGGACATAAAGTCAAACACAAACTATCGAAATAATATAAAGCGGTACAAAAAGTATTTCGATAACCAGTAACTAGAGGACATAGCTATGGCACGGAGAAAGCCTACAAAAGCTGCTGCTGGTTTTGATGGCGTTGATATCGGTTATTTGGGCAGTCGCGACGAACCCGCAGAAGAGCGGACGGTAGAATCCCGGAAAAAACTCAGAGAAAGCCTGGACTCTCAAGTTGAAGAGTTCCTGAAAAATGGCGGACAAATCGAACAAGTCTCATCAAACATCTCTGCCGACCCACCAAAAAAACCTTCTGGAGAATACGGCAACAGACCCATCTAACCCCCCCCCACTTAAAGCCCGAATTTTCGGGCTTTTTTCTGCGGTATGTTTTAAATCAACGCACTGTTGCCAATAACTTTTATTCGACTCTCAAACAATACCGACAAAATTTCCACTGTCGTAGTGTGATAGCACGTCAATCGCTCGAAGTGATAAGCCAAAACACTCTGCAATCGTCTGAAACGCTGCTTCTACAGCGGCGGCAACCAGAAGTTCACCACTGATTTTCCGGTCACAGAGAATCTGTTTTTGTTTCTCGATAATTTCGCCTGCCTCGTCGCCATTGCTGGAAAAGTTTGTTGCAGTTCCACCGGGAATACAGCACTACTTTCATGCAACTTAACGATCAAAATGACGAAATATTCAAACAAGGTCGTCTGATTTTTTGTTGATAGCATGACCCGAAACCCGTATTACAGCGCCTTTCTCAAAAAAACTTATGCACTCAGCGCAAGTGGCCGCAAAGGGAAAACATGCAGTGTTTTATAGCGAACACCTGAAGTGGTTTGGACACTCTCAAACAGGTGGATTTCATTGACCGTGACGCAAAAACTGCGAAGGTTAAAAAAGGGAGGATAGTTTGGAATTTTTTTGAATCGACCCAAAGTAAGGTGGGGTCGAAATTTGCGGCTATCAACTTTGAAGTCACAGCTGGTCGCAGCCTGTTCGCAGAGAGTTCCTAGATGCTCTAATGCCTCGGAGTGTATCTTCAGGCAGAGCACTCTGGGCTTGCGTGCGTTGGGAAAGTAACAAAAATCACCCGTCCGACAGTTAAACGCTGGGCAGTTGCGAAGCTCCTGTGCCAAGCAGTCGACCAAAGTCGTTAACTGTTGTGGCCAGCTGGCACCTAAAAACGTCAGTGTGATGTGTAGCTTCTGTGGCGCTACCCAGCACAACCCATCAACAGGGCCGAGACTGTGCTCTGCTTTTTTATGTAGCGTTGCTGCCATTTCAATGGGAATTTTAATGGCAAGAAAAGTTCTTTTCGGTGCATCGGCCCGAGAAAGTATGGCGCTGTTAGCTATCTTTTGACTGTGTTGCATTTTATTTCAAGCCATGCAAGCAGAGCTATTGCTCTAGTATAAATCAACCATTTTTTGCAAGTAATAACGGTTTATTTTTATACCTGAGGTTTCTGCCTGTTTAGGGAATGGGTGAATATCGTCGGGTATTTTGAATCCAGCGATCTTGCCTGCTAGCTGTTCCTTTATTTGTACAGCATTGATTGTGCCATTGCAGGTCTGCACAAAAGCAAACGGTCGTTGGCCAAATTCGCAGTGGCGTTTAGCAACAATAACCGCCTGCACAATGTAAGGGAGGCTGAGCAAAGCCTGTTCAATTTCTTCAGGATGAATATTCTCACCACCGGAGATCATCATATTATCCATACGACCAAATACCTGTATCTGATCAGAAATCCATCGCCCTTTATCGCCAGAATGAAACCAACCCAAGGCGTCAACTAATGGTATTACTGTGCCCCGCTCATAATACCCTTTGGCCAGAGTCTCACCGCGAACCAGAATTTCTCCCGTTGCCGATAAGCTCACCAAACGACCGGGCAGTACCATGCCGGATGTAACGCCGCGCTCAGTGAACAGCGGTTCACCGGTACAAATCTGCGAGGCCATCTCCGTCATACCGTAAGTGGTCAGAACGGTTATACCCTGATCTTTCACTGTCGCCACCAGCGTTGGTGAAGCAATGCCGCCACCTAGCAAAATATTGCGAACACCCACTTCATAAAGAGGCAGCTTGCCGTGAACCAATCGATAAAGTTGTGTGTTAACCAAGGACACATGCGTTACACGTCGACGTTCTAACATCTCAGGCAACGGCAACTTACGCTCAAATAACGTCATGGTTGCTCCGGCTAGCAGGCAGCGGAAAACGATGGCTAGGCCACCCACATGAAACAGTGGCAAAGACAGTAGCCAAGTGTCGTCAAATCCTAAAGGCAGAGCCTGATTAGCCCCAAGGGCGTTGTAATAGTGATTTTTATAGCTGTGGGCAACAGCCTTTGGTACTCCCGTGGTTCCGGAGGTGGCCACCAGAGTATAAATTTCCGTAGCAGCAATGTTGATGGGTTGCAATTGACTCTCAGGCAGCGCAGAGGTTTTTGTCAGATTGATCGTATGGCCTTTCAGAGTAGCCTGAATACGCTGTCGATAACCGCTTTGCTGTGCTTGGGGAAACGCGGGGTTTAAAGGGCAAAACAACCATTGCGAGCGCAGACAAGCCAGAGCAACAATGACGGTTTCCAGAGCGTTCTCGGTGGTGAAAAGAATACTGTCGCCTTTTTCTAAGCCTTTATTGCCATAAAAGCGACAACAAGACTCAACCCAGCAGTCCAGTTGCAAAAAAGAGACCGCACGGTGTTCCAATTGAATGGCAGTACGGGTTGGCTGGTGTATGGCACGATACCGTAAAGGGCAACCAGTTAGTGGTGGAAAATCAGGCATCATCACTGCTCACAACTTTATCGATGCAACTGCTAGCAAATAAGGTACGACAACCGCCGACTAGCTCTCCATCAATCAGTGATTGCTTAAAAGCCCGTGCCGTATCAAGGCCAGGCAGTTCTTCCGGCGTCCACTGTGCGCTGAGCTGTTGCAATACCTTTAACCCGATGGCCGACTCATAAGATGAACTGAAAATAGCCCGCACCTGGGCGTCTCTCGCTGCAATCACCAGCTGGCGACAACGCTCAAGGCCGCCCACCAGCGTAGGCTTGATGATAATGGCCGCAAGACCTGGCATGAGCTTAAATTGGTAATCGGGCCGCTGAATGCTCTCATCCAGAGCAAACCGGATGCCCGTTTTTGCAAACAATTCTGAAAACTCTTGCAAATGGGCGGTAGGCTCTTCAATGTACGATATTCGACGTCTATTTATAACGCTCGCCACCTGTAAAGCCTGATCAAGCGTCCATTGCCGATTAGCGTCGAGTTTAATGAGAATTTGCTCAGGCAGTACCCGCAAGACGGCATTAATTCTGTCAATATCCTGAGCTAGGGCATCACACCCGATTTTGAGTTTAAATTCATTAGGCCATGGGCCGTGAAAATGGCGCAGTCGCTCCAGAATAACTCTGGTAGCGCCCTGTAATAGCGGTGCTGTGGTTGGCGGTTTAAGCCACTGACGCTGTTGCAGCCACCACAGAGCCGATTCAATGCCAAACGCTACGGAGGGTAGTAGTGGGTGTATAAGAGCCTCATCTGCAATTAGCTGATAATTTTCTTTGATCGTTATACGACCACAGTTAAGAGCACGACAAAACAATACTAATTGCTCTTGTGCCTGTTCTAAAGACTCAATACTGAATCCCGGTAGCGGCGCTATGTCCCCGTAACCAAACCGTCCGGCACACGCTAGCTGGAGAATCAGCCCTTCACGCAGACCATTAGACCTCAATGGCTTTTTAAGTGGGAGCCGATACCTTAATACCTCGGCTTTGCAATTTAGCAAATCAGGGGTTGCGGCCAAACCGGCTGAAGTTTGGCGGACGTTTTTCCAAAAATGCATCACGCCCCTCCTGCGCCTCTTCGCTCATATAGAACAACAAAGTAGCGTTGCCCGCCAACTCCTGCAGGCCGGTTTGACCGTCACAATCGGCATTCATCGCAGACTTGAGGCAGCGCAGTGCCAGCGGTGAATGCTGTAGTATTTCACCACACCACTGCACGGTTGTTCGCTCTAATTCTTCCAGCGGCACAACGGTATTAACCAGACCCATTTCCTCTGCCTGCTTTGCATTATACTGACGACAGAGAAACCATATTTCGCGAGCTTTTTTCTGACCAACGACGCGGGCAAGATAACTGGCACCGTAACCACCATCGAATGAACCAACTTTTGGTCCGGTCTGACCAAAGCGGGCATTATCAGCGGCTATGGTCAGGTCACATACCAGATGTAAAACATGCCCACCACCAATGGCATAACCGGCAACCATAGCGATCACCGGCTTGGGGCAGGTGCGGATCTGTCGTTGCAGATCAAGCACATTAAGATGGTGTGTGCCTTTGTCATCCTTGTAGCCGGATTCACCACGCACGCTCTGATCTCCTCCGGAACAGAACGCCAGATCACCGGCACCGGTGAGGATTACCACACCCACGGTGTTATCAAATCGGGCCAACTGCAAAGCTTGTTGGATTTCAATAATGGTTTGAGGGCGAAAAGCGTTGCGCTTTTGCGGGCGATTAATGGTGATTTTGGCTATGCCTTCTGCCCGATGGTATAAAATATCGACAAAATTATCGGTCAGATTTTCCCAGTTCACGCCAGAGTCTAACTGCTTGCTCATATGCCTATCCTGTTAACTCTTTGAGGGGGCGATAAAGGCTCGTAATAATCGGGCTAATGTCGCCGGTTGCTGCCAATGCACATTGTGTCCCGCTCCCAAAACTGAGTGAGCACTGTCTACTAACTGCTCTGCCAGTAACTGTTGAGCCAGTGCTGCAAACTTATGATCTTTGGCGCCATGAATGTAATGGATGGGGGTTGTGTTTCGCAGCCTGAACAGTTCTGCTCGATAATCAGGTTGATTTGCCAGACTGAATGCCATGATTACCTCAGCTAATGAACGACCATCGCCTTTCATACGTACTCGAATTAAATGTTGTACTTGTCGTTGGGTGAGATCAGCAAAAATCGGTTGCCTGTACCATTCAGCCAGTACTTCTGTTAATGGTTGCTGTTGAAAGCGTTGGTGCCATTCGAGGTCTGAGCGATGGCGCTGCTCACGCTGTTCCAGTGTTACCAAGCCCGGATTAGCACTTTCCAAAATAAGTTGTTCAACCTGGTCCGGGTGGGCACAGGCGTATGCCATGGCCAGTCGTCCACCCAATGAATACCCGAGCAGGCTGAAAGAGTTTATACCCTGTTGCTCGATTGTCTGCTTAAGAGCCTGACAAAAACGGTCAAAGTCGTATTCAGCACTCCAAGGGCTGTCCCCATGGCCGGGCAAGTCAACGGTTAGAATACGAAAGTCGTCTTGTAAAATATTAACCAGCTCCTGCCAGTCAGCACTGCTTCCTAAAAAGCCGTGCAATAAGATCAATACGGGCTCACTCTTAGTACTTTTGACGTAACAAGATAACTTCATATTGCTTCTGCCGCAGCGATGGCCTGCTCAATGCTTTTGGCACCTTGGCCAGTTGGTGTTTGCACTTCAATCACAGTGCAGCCGGGATGGGCACAGGCCGCCTTGAACTCGCTGACAAATGCGCGTGCAGATTCAGGAGCGGCATACCTGACGCCAAACAGTGCTGCACCGTGCTCTGCGCGCAGCCCGTGTGGTGTTATAAAACAGTTGCGGATAGTTTGTGCGTTTGCATGGCAGTTTTTGGATGTTAAGTAGAAAATACCGCCACCGTCGTTATTAATCAGAATAACAACGAGAGGGGTTTGACTCTGTTTTGCCAATTGCATTGAGTTCAGGTCATGGAAAAAAGAGAGATCACCCAGTAACAAGACCAGCGCCTTGCGACTACCGGTAGCGCACCCGGCGGCGGTTGCGATTAATCCATCAATTCCGCTTACGCCTCGATTGGCATAAACCCTCGGCAAATGGTGGGTGGAAAACAGGTTCACCATGCGAATAGGCAGGCTGTTCCCCAAAAAAAGACCACTGCCTTGTGGCATTAAGCGGCCAATGTGGGAGCCAAGCCACTGTTCGCTGAGTTGTTCAGTAGAAGACACGGTAATGCGCCCGGCCAGTCGTTGCACTTTACCAGCCCATGCAGCCAAGGGCTTTGGTGACGATTGACACCGTTGATGCAGCCATTGGCAGGTTTTATCAATGGTGGCTACCAAGCGCACCGTTTGCTGGTGGGCAGTATCGACCCTTCGCGGTGTAGGGTCAATCATCCAATACTCATTCCAGTTGTTTTGGCGAATAAACTCATCCAGCCGTTTAGATGTCAGATAGCCGCCGAGCTGTAAAATTCGATCTGCCTGCTCTAAAAGTCTGATACCAGATGGACTTGCCAGCAGCAGGTCGGCATGTTTAAGCGCTGCATCATGGCCATGCAGTTGTGACTGTACATCGACCAGTAAAGGCCAGCTCAGTCTTTGTGCCAGCAGCACAATCGTATTTACATCACTTCCCACGGGTATTTTGCCCACCACAAGCAGGCCTTTGCCATGGGTAAATTGGTGCCACGCTGTGGCGTCTGGTAAGGGTGTCTGGGTGGGGAGGTTGTATTGAGTGTAGGGTTTTTCCTGTGTTAACCAATGGTGAATGGGTGAGAGATAGACGTCATTCACCATCTCAATATCTGGCTTGTGCGGGTAGAGCGGCTCGCGAAACATGCAATTAATATGCAACGGCAATCCACCAGAGCGGGCAAACGCCTGATCAATCCCTGTCAACAGCCAACGCAGTGAAATGGTGCGCTCCGCTGTCGGTAGGTGCACTCTGGCGCCGATATAGTCGCCAAAGATACCCGGCTGCTCAATGGTTTGATTAGCGCCACAGTCGATAGCCTCAACCGGTCGGTCCGCTGTTAACAGCACCAGTGCGGTACCCGATTGATACGCTTCAATAACCGCTGGCAAAAGATTAGCTACAGCGGTACCGGATGTGGTAATTACCGCCACAGGAGTATTGGTTACTTTTGCCAGCCCCAAGGCAAAAAAACCAAGCCCTCTTTCATCGAAATGCACATGAACGTTCATACGTTCATGTTCTGCTACTGCAAAGGTCAAAGGTGCAGAGCGAGAGCCGGGAGCAATACAACAATGCCTTACACCAAGTCGCCAGAGTTCTTCAATCAGTATTGCTGACCAGATACCATTGACGTGCAAATCATCGAATTTAAGTGCCATAAAAAACTCGTGCTGCGGCTATCAGTTAAAAAATGGTAGACACAAAAGATTTCCTGCTGAAGCGGCGCGTTTTCACTCCCGGGTCAGAATGGCAAGTAGCGTAGCAATTTTGTTATCCAGCTCAACCCACTCATCCTGTGCAACTGAGTTTTCTACAGTGCCAGCGCCGGAGTAAAGCAGCAGACAATCGTTAACTAACCGAGCACTGCGAATGGCCACGCTGAAATTGCTGCTGCGTATGCCGAGCCGCCCACAGGCTCCTGCATAAAGTCCCCGTGCATAGGGCTCATTGTTCCTGATAAAAGATAGCGATAGATCTCTTGGTGAACCCCCAACGGCGGGTGTCGGGTGTAACTGTTGCAGCAGTTGCTCATCATGTACGCCATCGTGCAGTACACCGCGAATCTGGTAGCGAAGATGTTGCACTCGCTTGAGCTTGACCACGGAGTGGTTACGGTCAGCATTAAGGGAGCGGCAAAGTGGCTGCAACTGAAGGCAGATATCCTCAAGAACCAGTCGGTTTTCATGGATGTTTTTACTGTCGTTCATCAGTACAGTTTCGAGGTGTTGATCTTCATTTTTGTCTTGCCCGCGGATAATTGTTCCGGCGAGAGCTTCTGTGACAATAGTATTTTCCAGTCGTTTAACCAGTCTTTCCGGTGAGCAGCCAAAAAACATTTCATTGCCAGCCTGAAAGAAAAATTGATAGCAGCGTGGATTGGCCTGTAACCACGGGTGTAGCAAGGTCCATGGCGAGAATTTACCCAGCAGTAAAAACCGGGCTTCTCTTGATAACACCACTTTATGCAGAGCACTTGTGCCAAACCTCTGTTTGGCGTGGGTAACTATCCGTTGCCAGGCGGGATAGTTCGGTGTCAGGCTTTGCAGCGTTAAGCGGTAATCACTAGCCGGTATGTTTTGATTGTCGTTTAGTGAGGTGATGATGTTTTGTGCTTTTTTGATACTGTGCTGTAGTGTTTGCCCGTTAACGGCATAAAGGTTGATCGCTAGTGTGGTACTTTTTCTGGTTTGTATCAGCTCCAGCAGGGGCAAAAATACCCGGCCATAGCCAAAGGCTGGCCAAATAGAACGCTCACTGTCGTCAAATGAGAGGTAGCACAGGCAATGTGCACGGTCAGGCAAGTGTTTGAGTAAGTTGCGGGCATTGGCAAACGCAGAGCTGGCGTCTTGTGGGCAGTAAAGCGCTTGCGACCAGCTGTAGCCAAGCACGGCCATGGTGTAATCGCCATCACGGTCGCGCCATAGGGCTTTTTCGTTACAGTGCTGCTGTGCCAGAAATCCCTGTAAGTGGATGAACGGCAACGGTAACTCAATTCGCAGGACGGGTTGTTGCAAGACCGGCTTAGCGGACAGCCGTTTCAGCTGCGCTGATAAACATTCAAATTGAGCCTGCAGCATTGGACACCTTGCCAATACGGTTATCAAGAGAAGTCAGGGAGATGAACTGTACGTAGGTTCAATATTGCTTTTATGGTCGTGTTTGTCAGGAAAAACCGGTGCTTTGTGGAGCAAAACCAACCAAGGAGCATTGAACCGTGTTAGGCCGTTCACTTTTTGAGGGATAACCATAGGGTGTAATAGTAGATGAATTTTTCAGCTTAAGTTCTTATCATTCACTGCCGTGTATCCACAGCTAAAGGTATTGTTTCACCATGGCCGCTAATTCAACTAATGGAGAGTCCGCAAGAAAGTGGCTCAAGGAGAATAAAGAGCGCATAACGGAACAGCGCATTGTGCAGATTCGTGGCAATCTGGAGAAAAAAATCAACCAGTTAACTCAGGCCAACACGCCGGATGACCCGGAATTATCCGATGAACATCAGGGGTTGCTGGAAGCTTTGGATGTGATGGATGCATGGCTGCAAGAGCACAGCCTACCAGTTAGCAATAAAGCAGTCAGTGAAAGCTCTGAGAGCGCAGCGCTGGACTACAGCCCGCTGATTCAGGAGAGCGCCGAGCCCATTGTGCAACTCTCCCCGCAAGAAAAGCGCCGTCAGTTTCAGATGTTATTAAAAGCTAATAAGCAGTAATCAATGCCCGATTAGCGATTTTAAATTTTCAGCCGCTGGCACTGTGCAACCACCCGGTCGTAGGTCCAATCGCCCTCGCCGGGATAGCTGACACCTTGCTCAAGCATCTTCTGGCAAATCTGCATTGGGTTGAGCCCTTTTTTGTTCAGACGTTCGAGTGTCTGCTTAAGTTCATTGTCAGCATCGCTCAGTGTTTGTGTTGATTTGGAGCCTTTTTTTCTGACCGCGACCTGTATTGGTTTCATGATCACCTCTTCTAAAAATTTCGGCCTGAACTGGCCTGATGAAAAGTTTAGCCTGATTTAACCTATAATTACCTTGTTAATTCTGCGTGCCGTATAGCAGGAGTTCACCATGAAACGTCTCTACTATCTGACCGACTCACTGGAAAGCGTCAGCCAAATCACCGACGATCTGCATCAGAATGGCATCACCGATTGGCACCTTCACGTTTTGAGCAGAAATGAAGCAGGTCTTTATCATCGACAAGTGCACAGTGCTAATGTATTTCAGGAAAACGACATAATCCACCTCGGAGAAATGGGCGCTATGATCGGCGGTACGCTCGGGCTGTCGCTGGCGACGCTAGGAGCCTGGTTGCAACCGTTTGGTTTTGACCCGCCATTTCCTTATATCTTGCTAATGACAGGGCTGTTTACACTGTTTGGCACCTGGTGTGGCGGTTTGGCCGGGTGCACCAGGGAAAATTACAAAATCACCCGTTTCCATGATGATCTGGTTAACGGGCGGCATTTGATTATGGTGGATGTCTACAGACAACAGGAAAAGACTATACGCCACCATCTCCAACAGTATCACCCCAACGCTTGGTCAGCCGGGGAGGACTCAACGCTGACTATCCCGTTTTTCAGTCCTAATTTCTGGCACTACCCCCGGCACAATTAACTGCTGATTGGCTCCTCATTTTTTTCTGGGCGATTCACCTGTAACAGCACCTTCTCAAAGGTTTCAGTTACTTCAACAGAAGGTGCTCTACCCAAAAAGCTGAACAGCACAATCGCTACTGAAGCGGCAATAAAGCCCGGCACGATTTCATAAATATCAAATATTCCCCCGCTCAAGGAGCGCCAAAAGACCACGGTTACCCCGCCAGCCACAATACCCGCCAGTGCTCCGAGGCCATTCATGCGCTTCCAGTACAGCGAAAACAGTATCGCTGGCCCAAACGCTGCCCCAAACCCGGCCCAAGCATAGGACACCATACCCAGCACTGAACTCTCAGGATTCATTGCCACAGCAGTGGCCAGCAGGGCCACGCTGATCACCGCAATTCGCCCAACGTGCAGGCGCTCCTTCTGGCTTGCTTGTGGACGCAGGATATTACGATAAAAATCTTCTGCTACCGCCGTGGAGCACACCAGTAGTTGTGAGTCGGCGGTACTCATAATTGCAGCGAGAATGGCCGCCAGCAGAATTCCGGCAATTACCGGGTGAAAGAGGGAGTTGACCATCAGCATAAAGATGGCTTCAGGGTCATCCAGTACCACGCCCAGATGCCCAGTGTAGACAATGCCGCTCAGCCCGACCAAAAAGGCGCCGAGCATGCAGATGCCAGTCCATGAAAAAGCAATACGGCGCGCCAGAGTTAGCTCCTGATCGGATTTTATCGCTTTGAAACGAGCCAGAATGTGTGGCTGGCCAAAATATCCTGCCCCCCATGCCAACAGCGAGATAACGGTAATAACAGATAGGCTCTCTCCATTGATGTCAGTGAACACCTCGGTAAGATGCGGATTGATCTGCTGAATTTCGCTGAAAACCAACTCAGCACCGCCGGATACTTCCAGTGCCGTCACCGGAACGATCAATAGCGCCGCCGACATCAGTAATCCTTGAATTAAGTCCGTCCAGCAAACCGCCAGAAAGCCCCCAAAAAGCGTGTAAGAAACCACACTCAGCATGCCCAGAATCACCGCCAGCTGATAATCAACCCCAAACGCCGATTCAAATAACTTGCCTCCGGCAATTAAACCGGAGCTGGTATAGAAAAGAAAAAATATCAGAATGAATGTGGCAGTGACCGGTTGGAGAACCGCACGAAAATCGGTAAAACGGTTAGAGAAAAACTCCGGCAGTGTCAGTGAGTCATTGGCCACGGCGCTGTAAATACGCAAGCGCCTGGCAACCAGTAACCAATTTAGCCAAGTGCCCAAAAGTAGCCCAAGCCCAAGCCAAATCGCTTCAAACCCGGCCGCAAAAGCATAGCCTGGCAAACCCAGCAAAAGCCAGCCACTCATATCCGAAGCCCCTGCGCTCAAGGCAGCAGACCAAGGGCCTAAAGAGCGCCCACCTAAAAAGTAATCTGCGGAGTTCTGAGTTCTTTGCCAGGCAACGTAACCTACGCCGAGCATGGCGAAAAAGTACACCGCAAAGGTAGCAATTATCTGAACTTGGCCATCCATAGTTATTTGCCCTGCCTAATGTTTATCATTCATAGGAGGCTTTATCGGAGCATTAACAGATAGGAATAGTATTTGAGTAATGAGGGCAAAATTTGGGCTTAGTGAATGACTGCTGCAATTGCGGCGGAGCGCTCAATAACTCACTTGAGCAACATAAACAGAAGAAATTGCCATTCACAGACAATTTAGACTGGTAAACAAGGTGTTTTTCCAGCAAAGTAAATCCCGCATGCCTGTTTTCAGGTTGGCTAATAAATAAAAAAATAATAATCAGGGGAAAATAATGAAACGTTTGATATCAACCTTGGCGGTTGCATCTGTACTTGGACTGACAGGTTGTAACGAAGAGAACTCATCTAATAACCCCGATGAGAGCAGTTCAGCTGTTAACGTCAGTCGTATTAAATTCAGCCCTTCTAGTGGCGCCATCCCATTGCCTAATGACTTGCTGTTTGCCAACACTCCGGATGGAACCCTGCAAATGCCCGGCGAAGAAAACGGCAATTACCTTGACCCGAAAATCGCCCTCGGTGCTCTTGATGGCTGGTCAACCACCATGCCAATAACCATCAACCTTGACCTAGCCCCCGGCACCGAGCCGGACCCTGCATCCGCTGTTGGCGCAGTGCGTCTGTTTGAAGTCGCCCTTGGCGGTCCACTCTCTCCCGACCCTGACTGCACCAATGCAGTTGCCGCGAGTATCTGCAAGGTAAAAAGTGAACTTCAACACGGTACTGACTTTAAGCTCCAAACCAGCAAAGACACCATCGCCATTGTACCTTTAAAGCCCCTCAAGCCGACCACCGGCTACGCCTACGTCACCACCGAAGGGCTGCGTGATCTAAATGGTAAACCCATCCTGAGATCCTTCAGCTGGAACTTCCTGAGGCTCGATACAGAAGGCTTTACCGCGCAGCAACTGGCCGTCAAAACCCTGCTGGACAATTATCTCAACAAACTGGACTCGCGGGTTGCCAAAGAGAGCGTTACCTTTGCCGGAGTCTTCTCCACCCAGTCGATTCAAAATTCCGTTACAGCCCTGACGCAACTGATGGCCGACGGCCTGCAACCGAAGCCAAGCCGCCCAGTTTCACCCCTGTTTGCTCCCAAGTGGACTCAGCCGCCAACCCCATTGGGCATCACCGTTGCTCAGGCACTTAGATTGACGCCTGCAATGGGGCAAACTTACGCATTGGCGGATGCTGTCGACCTCTATGCGGGCGAATTGGAGTTACCATACTTCTTAACCATCCCAACCCCCACTAATCCCACCATCAACAGTCGCTGGAAAGCCCTTGGGGACAGCCCATTAGCTGTATTGCAACAGGTTAAAGCCGGTGCTATTTCTGCAGAAAGCTTTGCCGCACAAGCCATTGCCCAAGGAATAGATCCGCAGGCTGCACAAACCGCACCGAACCTGCTGGTGGGTGCGAGCTTTAAGCTCGATAACGGAGACATGGCCGATACACAGCGCCACATCACCCGCTTTAACCCAATCCCTAACCCTTGTGGGGGTGTCAGCCTGAGCCTTTGCCAAACCGGAGGGCAAAAACGGGTAACCGTACCTGTACAGATCACCATACCGAACCCCACGAAGCTCGCGGCACTGGGCATCACCATTGAGAAACCAGCCACCGGCTGGCCCGTGGCAATGACCTTGCATGGCCTTGGTGGCAATAAAAACACTACTTTGCCACTGGCCAGCGCCTATGCAAGCAGTGGTATAGCGACCGTTTCTATCGACATGCCGCTACATGGGGAGCGTGGTTTTGATTTGGATAGTGATGACGTGTATGACTTCAGCGCCACAAGCCCAACGCTCGGTTCACCATATAAAAATGGTAACCCGTTGGCCTTTGTCAAAATCGACAGCTCCCTGACCAACCGCGATAACTTCCGCCAGGCCATTGTCGATCAACTGGCTCTGCGCCTGAGCCTGACGGCCTTGACTCAAGGCGAAGTAGCGGCACAACAAGCAGCAGGAATGCCTGTAAGCCCAACTTTTGATATGGCCAAAGTGAGTTTGCAAGGCCTGAGCCTTGGTGCCATTACCGGCACCACCGTCACCGCCTACGCTAACAGCTGGCCAACAGAGAATGGACCAAACCCATACGCTTTCACCAGCGCCTCTCTGGTTGCTCCCTCCGGTGGTTTGGGAGGTTCGTTTGCAGGCTCGGCGACCTTTGGCCCGGTACTGATAAAAACCCTGGTCACTCAACAGGCGCCGAACTGCGTTAATGAAGGTGCCATCGTCCAAACCGCAACCTGTGCGACGGTGGTAGAGAAAATTAAAACTGAGGTGATCCCCTCATTCGGGTTTGCGGTGCAAACAGCCATTGAAGCGATCGACCCCATCAACCACGGTGCCATGTTGGCAGCGACCAAAACTCCGGTACACCTGATTGAAATCGTCGGCGATGACAACCAGCCAGGAGATCTGGTGTTACCAAACCGGGTAAAAGAGTTTGCTCTTTCCGGGACTGAACCGCTCATTAGTGCCATTGGTCTTGACGCAGTAACGAAAACTGTCACCGCTGATAACGGTGCCAGTGGAGCAGTACGATTTACCAAAGGCCACCACAGCTCGGTCATCGACCCAAGTGTGCCAGAGGCTCTTAGCGGTGCTCTATCAACAGAAAGTGCAATGGCGGCAACGGTAGAGATGCAGTCTCAAGTGGTGGCTCACGCCGCCAGTCAGGGCAAGGTCATCAAGGTGTTGAACGGTTGCGTTATTAACGGTGGCAGTTGCGAGGAATAAACGTTATAAGCCTGCCGGTGGGGCGTTGTCCTGCTGGCCGTTGGTAACCAACCCAGAGCAAACGATTAGCCAATGGTTCAAAGCTGTTGGCGACGACTTTCTAAGCCATAGCGTGCTGTTTCCCATACAGGGGAACAGCGTTGGGCGCTAACAATGGCATCGCCCCCATGAGTGGGAACGATGCCTGTTAGGCCATCAGGTTTTTGGCACCCCACTCAGATCAACACACGTCGCCCCAACACAGTGAGAAAGAACTTCCTTTTCATGGTCTGTGCCATAGCTTTTTATTTCAACCGATAGCGCATCCTTTTGCATCAGCGCCTGTTGATAAGCACTTTGCAACTCCTGCAAGCTCACGTTCTCAATGGCTTTGGCAAACTTCTCACTGCTGTTGAAATCAACCTTTTCGCTCTGAATTTGCTTCCAGAATCGTTCGGATTGCTCTGGCAGGTTTAATGCTTTCTTGCGAATGTCATCAACCAGCCCCTGCTTATACAAGGCCAGAGTCTTCTCATCCAGCGCCATCATCTCGTTGCGCTGCGCCTCGAAGAAAGACGTCATTCTTCGTTTAAGCTCATCAGGCCCGGTACTGGGGGACTGAATCAGAAACACCAGACCCGGGCGATCCTTAAAGCGGGCAGCACTGCCCCAGACAACATAACCCAGCTGCTGGTTAGTACGTAACTCGCGAAAAAAATCACTGCTCAACATTTCGGCTAACAGCGCATAGACTGCCCGGGTTTTTACCGACTCATCTTTTGACTGGTAATAAAGGACGGAAACGGAGTCAGAGTGATCAATATCAAGCTCCAGCCTCACCTGCGGGCTTGCAGCCAGATCATAAATGGAAGGATAGAACGCTTCTGCGGGTGTTTTTACCAGCGCCGAGAGGGTTTCAGTCATGGCAACGGCTTCTTGTTGTGAGGTGTTGCCGTGCACCATAACGGTCAGGTGCGCCTTGGCAAAATACGACGACCGGTAATCGTTAACATCTTCAAGGCTGATGCCTTGTAATGCCTCTTGCAAAACTTTGTCATTGTAAGTGCCGACATTAACCAATCGCATTAATGCAAGGTAAGCCTGATCGTCAGGTGAAGCTAAGGCAAAGTTGGCTTGATTACGAGCCAGAAGCGCCTTCTCACTGGCAAATGCTTTTGCAGTAAAACGGGCGCTTTTCATCGTTTCAGCCACCTGTGCCAATAACAGTGGCATCTTGTCGCTAAAGCCGGACAACCGAATCGCAAAGCCTGATGTCAAGCTGTTGAGATTGAGGTAGAGACCAGCTTCTGCAGCCAGATACGCCTGTTCGTTTAACTCACGGCCTAACAGCATGGTCAGCAGCACCATTTTGATCCGATCTTCAGGAGTCTGACTGGCCTGTGCTGATGAAAAGTTGATAAAAACGTCACTGCGAGGCTGCTGGAAACGTTGATCCTGCAGATGCCAGAGACTAACGCCGGTTTCAGCCACCACCAAAGCAGGCTCATCCCGGCTCTCCTGTGCTTTGGGAGTCAGCGCAATTTGCTCAGGCATGTAAGGGTTCACGCCCGGCACTGCCAAGCCATCCACCGTTGCCGGAGCCTGCAAGCGTTGCAGTAGGTTAGTTGGTAAAGGTTGCACGCTGTAGCGGGTCAGGTAGAACGGCTCGACCTGATCTACGGCGACTTTATTGGCGGCCACAATGAGTCGCATTCGCTGCGGTGTCAGCAGGTCCAGATAACGCTTGATGGCGCCTCGGTCAAAACGCTCATAACTAAACGGCAATGACACGGCATACTGCGCGGGAAAATTTTGTAGCCTCTCAGCCAGAGTAATGGCGTAGTCCCTTGTGCGATACTTCTGTAAAAAACGAAATTCCAACTCGGCCAGCTTAGCCTGAGACTGGAAAAGTTTTTCACTAATGCCTTGCTTGCGTAACAGTTCAATGTAGGCAAAGACCGCTTCGGTTACCGATTCCAGCTCACTAAAACCCGCTTCGGTAAGCTCCATGGTAATCCCAAGCTGACTGAAAGCGCCTTCATAATCCCAGTTGGAAACCGACAGGCTTTCGATCAACCCCTGTTTTTTCAGCACGCTGTGCAAACTGCCGGGGCCTTCTGTGCCAAACACAAAACCAAGATAAGCCAATGGTTTTTCCCGGTATAAATCCACAGCTGTGGGTAGGAAAAACTCCAGAGTTAACTCCCGGCTCTCTTCCAGAGTTTCAATATTGATACGCACACCTTGTTGCTCTGCCAGCGCGGGCTCGCTTGGGTAGCGATAAACAGCACGCTCTCCAGCTGGCACAATGGCCAGCGACTCTTTGGCCCAATCCTCCAGCGTTTGCAGTGGTTCTTTGCCATAAACGGCTGCGGTCATATTGCCGCCGACATAAAATTGTTGGTGCAAATTTTTTAAGTCTTGTAATAACGTTTTGCCATCGTCGTTATTCAGGGTTTGCAACGTTCCGGTGCTGAAGCCTGCAAATGGGTGTTTAGGATCGGTCACCATGCCCTGAGCGATGTATTTTCGCCAACCATCGTTTTTGAAATTCATGCGAAATTCCGAGTTCACCGCATGGCGTTCGCGGTCAACATAGGTGGCATCAAGTATGGGTAAAGCGACGGAATGCGCCAAACGATCAAGCGCAGGCTGTAAGTGCTCAGCGTTAATCTCGAAGTGGTAATTGGTTGTTTGTCCGTAAGTGACGGCATTATTGCTGCCCCCACGACTTCTGATGAACTTACGGTAGCCATCGAGCGTCGGATATTTTTCACTTTTCAAAAACAACATGTGCTCCAAAAAGTGCACCAGCCCCTCTCTGCCCTCGGGGTCTGCCCAGCTGCCGACGTTTACATCTATGGAGACGGCGGCCTTGGCCGTATCGGGGTCGGAAACCAGTAAAACTTTTACGCCATTGTCCAAGGTAACAAACTGGTATTCACGGGGGTCATTAACACTTTTTATGATGTGTTCAGCGTTGCTGTTTTGCGGGCCCATAATCTGGACACAGCTGGCTAAAAGCAGCGCCGAAAGCAGCAGTGCTAATGGTATCTGTAGTCTTTTTATCATTCTTTTTTCCTTAACAGCGTTGTTAAAAAACGGCGTCCATATAAAAAGCAAACCGATAATTGGCAGCCGGTAAGCGGTAGTCGTCCAACAATCGGGCACCCCATGAATTGAGTCCACCCACGCCGGCCTGAGCAAGATCAATATTAACGGTGATGTCCGAAGACTCCTTAATATCTGTTCCGTGCCGTTTAGTTAGTGGCGTCAACCCTGAGGCTCCCCACTCTCCGGATGGGTCCGGCGTAAAGTCCAGTTCCGTCTGGGGAAACGGCCAGGCCGACACGTTCAAAAGGCTTGAGGATGCCCTAAACTGAACCCCTCTGCCTTTGGCATTACACCATTTTGCCCAGCGAACATCGGTTTTATTGCCGGTTTCCTGTGGCCGGGGGTAACGGTGATACTGATTCTGCACCCGACCAGCATAAGTGCCAATAGGTGCGCCCTTGCGATCGGCATAGGTTTCACCCGGCCCTCTGCCGTACCAGCTCATGTGTTGCAAAGCGGGGCTAAAGCGAAACTGCAAGCCAAAACGCAGTAAATCAGGGAGCGTTTGTGGTGCTTGCAGAGTGAGCTCAGTTTGCACTTCTACACGACAGTTTGCATCAATGTGATAGTCAATGGTCAGTTCTCCCTGAACATCCGGCAGATAAAAGCAGGTCTTAACAATAGTCATGCCGGATATTGTTGCTTCAGCATCACAGTACACTAATTGGCGTTGCTGCGGAGCTGCCTGCCAGATGCTGGATTTTGTATGGGTTTTGCAGCCCAGATCATTATCCGTCAGCCCCCTGAAAAAATTAATCACCGGCCCTTGCCTCAGCAGTGGCGTTTGCGCCACTTTGTAGTCGATCAACTGGCCCGATTGCCGACAAAAAACCAAGTTTACCGATTCATTATGAACCCGAATAAACGCCTCATCCTGCTGCCAGCAGGGCGCACCCGCCACACTGTTTTGCGCCCTTGCGTGCTGTAAAATCATCTGATCCCAAGCTACTTGCTCAGTGGTGTTATGGAGGGTGAAATTCAGAGTTAGAATTAATTCGTCGTCTGGTTGAGCTGGCTGGCAGGGAAGCAATAACTCTGCAATGGACTCGCCACCTGCTGCCGTGGCCGGAATGGGGGCGCTTCCCGATAACACCACCTCGCCGTTACGTAGCAGCTCCCAGCACATATCAAGATGCTGCAGGTCGAGAAAGTCATACCGGTTTTCTATCGCCACCATGACTAAAAAAGGGTGAGCAAGATCGCACTCAACCAGAGTGGCTCGCACGGGTTGATACACTTTTTTTACTTCGGCTAAATGCGGGTGCGGAGTTCGATCAGCCGCCAGCAGGCCATCATTGAGAAAATTACCATCGGTGGGAAGGTGCGGGTGGTAATCCTTGCCATAACCCCAGAAGCTGTTGCCCTGTGCATCGTTTAACGCCAAAGCGTGGTCACACCACTCCCAGATAAACCCCCCCTGCAAATTCGGGTAGCGATCTATCAAACGCCAGTAGTCGGCTAATATACCCAGCGAGTTGCCCATGGCGTGGCCGTATTCAACCATAATCACTGGCCGCTGCTCACGGGCAAGTGCTTCCAGCCGCTCAAGGGTGGGGTACATTGGGCAAATAATGTCGGTGTAATTCGCTGTTGCGGCAGGCTCGTACTGCACCGGACGACTGGGGTCAAAAGCTTTCAGAAGTTTGTATAGATGCTCAAATATAGCGCCGTGGCCTGCTTCATTACCCAACGACCAGCTAATGATGCAGGGGTGACTGCGGTGTTGCACGACCATGGACTCCAATCGATCGTGATGGGCTGGCAGCCAGGAAGTCTCATTGCCAATCTGGGTCTGGGCTGATAATGCTAGCGGGTGAGACTCAATATTGGCTTCACTAACCACATACAAGCCATGGCGGTCGCACAGTTCATACCAGTAGCTGTGATTGGGGTAGTGACTGGTGCGTACCGCATTGATGTTATTGGCTTTCATTAAACGGATGTCTTGCTCCATCACCTCTTTGGGAACGTAGTGCCCGTAGCGATGATCGGTTTCGTGCCGGTTAACGCCCCGGATGGTCACCGCCTTGCCGTTTACCAGTAATTTACCTGCTTTAATTTCCACACGACGAAATCCGACTTTTTGTTGTACGACTTCCAATATTCGTCCGTCGTCTTTCAATAAAGAGACAATAACCGTGTATAAATTTGGGGTTTCTGCGCTCCAGTGGTGCACAGAGTTAATTGTTTGCACAAAAGAACAGCGCTTTGATAGCGGTTTTTTGGTTTTAAACAGGCATTTTTTGGCTTGAAAACACTCAACCACGACACTGCCAGACCACTCACCGGATAACTCTGGCCGATAGCTTTTTAACAACACATCCACGCGAAGGAGTCCGTCAATCAAATCGGCATTGAGCTCTCCATAGCAGTGAACGTCATAAAGGCGAAGCGCTGGCGTTTTGTAGAGATACACCTCTCGCTCAATACCCGACATATCGAGCATATCCTGTTTTTCAAGGTAACTGCCGCTGCTCCAGCGGTAGACTTGCAGGGCTATACAATTGATGCCGGGTAGCAGATAGGGCGTCAACCTGAATTCGGCAGGACTTTTGGCGTCCTGTGAGTACCCAACTTCCTGACCATTAATCCAAACAATGACCGCTGAACGCACGCCACCAAGGTGCAAAAAAACTTCTTCCTCTTGCCAGCTTGTGGGCAAGGCAAATCTTCTGCGGTAACTGCCTACCGGGTTGTAATCTCGTGGCACCTGAGGCCATTGGGTATCGAATGGGTAGCGTTCATCAAGGTAAATGGCATGGTCATGGCCCTGAGTTTCCCAATTGGCAGGAACACGAATGGAGTCCCAGTGTCGGTCATCAAACGATGGCAACTGGAATGTACACGGCTTATGTCGTGGACTGGTAACAAGGTGAAACTTCCACAGCCCATTCAAATCAAGATAGTTATCCGACGCTTGTGGCTGCCCTATGAGTGCTTCCTCGCGGGTGCGAAAGGGAAAGGTTGCAGACCTTGGCGGCTCCTTGTTAACCCCCGACACCCGGTGATCTTCTATAACCGCGGGTAAACCATCCACCTCATGTTCAGATATTTTGCCTGGGCAGCTGGTATTGGATTGAGGCATCACTGTCCTTTTTCTGGCTTATTTTTTAGCAGCTTTTGGAATGCAAATTGCTAACGAATAATGTATACAATATTCACAATGTGATCATATTGTATACATTATTCATTTGTTGTTTAATAAAAAATGTCACCTAACGGTAATAACAACACAATAAAAGAGTGATTTTTGATGAGCACACCAAGGAAGACGTTGCTGGCTATAGTGATTGGCGCCTCACTGACTGGCATCCCCGTTTACGCCGCCGAAGAAGCTGAAAAGCTGGAAAAGATCACCGTTACGGGTTCGCGGATCGCCCGAATTGATGTTGAAGGAGCTACCCCTTTAGTCGTCATTAGTCGTGAAGATATAGAAGACAGTGGTTTTATGACCATTGCTGACGTGCTGCAAAGCAGCACTTATAACTCCTTAGGCTCATACTCCGCTGAAGGCAACAACTCTTGGGGGAGTCAGGCAACAATTAATTTGCGTGGCTTAGGTGGGCAAAACACTCTGGTGCTTATTGATGGTCGTCGGGTTCCCTGGTCAGGGGTGATGTACGGCGGCACGGTTGACGTCAATGCCATTCCGGCGGCGGCCGTTGAACGCATTGAAATTATGCCCGACGGCGCTTCGGCCATTTACGGTTCCGATGCGGTGGCGGGGGTTGTTAATATCATTATGCGTAAAGAGTACGACGGTTTGCAGGTATCTGGCCGTGTGGGCCGCCCGGATTCTGAGGGGGCCGATGAAAGCGCTGCTTCTCTGCTTTGGGGCGCCTCTGGCGATAAAGGCAATCTCTTGATCAGCTATGAGCACGACACCACCGAAAATATTATCATGGCTGATCGCAGCTACAGTAAGGCTACCAATCTCGACGCCAACGACATCTATAAAACCATAGATCTCTCTCAGACGGCTCGAACCGTTTATCAGGTTAAGAAATGGACCTACAAACCCATCGCCGGCTCCTGTAAAAAAGCCAATTTTTATGGTCCCTACGATGACTCACAGTATCCAGGTGATAAAGTCTGTGGCTACGATTACACGGCTGTGGCCGATCTTGCGCCAGAAATTACCCGAAACTCAATTAACATACTGGGTACCTATGAATTAAATAACGATATTCAGTTTGACGGCGGTTTTAGTATCGCTACCCGTGATGCTGCCAATGCAGCGGCTCCGATTCCCGGTAGTTTCACGATTGATGGCACGACCGTGGGCGGCGCTAAATTCTTTGCTGATAACGGGCTTGATACGAACCTGTTAGACAATAATGGCAAACCGACTGCCGTCGTAAAATACCGTTTCGATCAGTTGGGCAATCGGGTTTATGAAATTGATGCCTTGGACCTCAGCGGTCATGCTGGGCTCAGTGGTGGCCTTGAACTGGATTTTTTGGACGATTTCATCTGGAGCGTCAATTACGCCCAAAGCAAAAACTCCTACACCTCCAACGGCACTAACATGTTGCTCAAAAAACGTGTGAGTACGCTTGCTGAGGAGAATGCGGATTTCTTTTTGGCTAACGGCGACATTAACAGTAAATACCTGCCACAAATCCGCCATACCTGGGTTGATAATGTTGAGGTAGAAAGCCAGGATCTCAACGCCGGCTTTGGCTTTAGCCTGGGCGAACTGCCTGGTGGCACCATCAGTTACTATATTGGAGGCCAATTTAATCGGTATGAATTGGAGAAAACGTTTGACCCTCTCTCCAGTTCCGGTGTTGTGGACGGCGTGTTCGGTGGCACCTTCGCTGGCAAGCGTACGGTCAAAGCGGCCTATGGTGAGGTGCTGTTGCCATTCACTGAAGAGGTGGAAGTGAGCGCCGCCATTCGCCAGGATAATTACAGCGACTTTGGCAACACCACCAACCCTAAAATTGCTGTGCGCTACCAACCGATGGACAGCCTGCTATTTCGGGGCAGTTACGGTACCAGCTTTAAAGCACCCGACTTTGCCCAGCTGTATACCCCATCTAACACTGGCTATTACAAGGTAACCGACTATAAACAGTGTGCAGATAAGGGCATCAGCATTACTGACTGTAATATTCAATCTGACGACACCGCAGTTACCAGTGTTGGCAACAAAGAACTGCAACCGGAAGAAACCCAAACTCTGAATGTTGGTCTGGTATTTCAGCCCAATGATGAGCTGATTTTCCGGATGAACGCCTTTGGAATTAAAACTGATAAGCTGATTAAAAAAATCAGTTCAGATTATATCTTGCAACGGGAGGCTATTGAAGGCGGCTCCAGTGCGGTTTTAAGAAACGACCAAGGACGTATTAGTCAGGTCGTTACCGGTAGTGTCAATGTGGAAGAGTTGGAAATGGTCGGCCTCGACTCATCAATGGAGTACAACCTCGACCTTAATAGTGCAGGAAAAATGGATTTTGCCTTCTCAGGCACTTACACGTTGAAGTATGAGTATGCGGATGAGCCAGGCTTTCAACAGTTTGACCACATGGGCCTTGACGGTATACCGGAATACCGAGCAAACGCAACCATTGGTTATAACACCCCGCAAGACATGCATCGTTTTGCCATTTCGGCCTATCACATTGCTGATCAGTACGATACAACAAACGTTAAGTACAATAACGGCAAAATTGAAAGCATAGAGAATGATGGGCATATTGCTTCTCACACTACCTTTAACGTCAATTATCGTATTAATTTGCCTTGGGATGCCGTTGGCAATGTAGGGGTTCGTAACCTGCTTGATCGCGGCCCTTCATTTGCGGCTAATCGTAGAGATTTCAACAGTTCGTTGTACGGTATAAAAGGGAGGGTCATCTTCGCTAATTACACTCAGTCCTTTTAAGCACAGCAGGAGTACTACCGGGAATACTGATCGAAGCGAGACAGCAGTAAATTGAGGCGAAAAATTCCCGGTTTTCAGGCCTGTCGCTGCCGTAAGGTAAATGAGCCCAAACACCCTCCTGAACGGGGTTCGAAAGAGCCCCTTTTTTTGTTTTGCGGAAGTCGTAATGAGCTATCTCAACGTGATCAATCGTCGTGGTAATCCTAAAGCCATGTGCGTTTTCGATCATTATCAGAATCAAAAGTACAACCACTTGATGGACTGTGGCAGCTGGCATGGCTTTTTACTGCCCGAAGACAACCGCTGTGGCTTCACCGGCCCGGCTCTGATTGCCGAGGAGTACAGCGTTTACCTTGCCGAAGGGTTGGATCAGCTGACGATAAAAAATCTCACCGATCAAAAGACGCTGGAATTTACCTGCTGCACTGCCCAGAGTTTTCCCGGGCGATTGCTAAGGACGCTTATAAACGACACACTGACAATAAAAATGCAGCTGCATTTTATCTCCTCCCGAACGGCACTGATCTCCACACGCATTATTAACAACACCGATGAAGCATTGGATTTACAATTACGCTGGACAGGGGCAATGCACAGCCAGTGGACTGAAAAACAAACCGTGGCGCAACAGTTTCCCGAATGGAAACGTCATTGGTCGTGTAATGAGCAGGAAATTACTGGTCATTTCGGTGAAATCCGGGCGAACAGCGAATTGATGTTTTCCTCGCAGGCCAGCTACCGGATACAGCGAAACCTCTCCACCCACAATAGCGCCCGACAACTGACTTATTGCTCAGCAGCCACTGTGCACCTCAAGGCACAAAGTGCTATGGCTATTGAAGCCACCCATTCTTATTTTCACCATGAAAAAGAGTCTCAGGCAGAAGCTGAGCTGATTCGCCGTGCTCTGCACACCCCACAAGCGTTCCGTGAGCAGTCGGTAGCTCGCTGGGAAGGGTATTTGCAACGGGGTATCGGTTCTTTGCAGGCTGTTAACAAGAAAAAACTTAATGAAAAAACAGAGCGATTGGCGGTAAAAGCGATAGAAACACTCATTGGCAACTGGCGCTCCCCGGCAGGTGCCATCAAACACGGTGGGCTCACCCCGTCGAACACCTTTCGCTGGTTTAATGGCCTCTGGCCGTGGGATAGCTGGAAAATGGTGCGGGCAATGGCTTTTATCGACCCTTGGCTGGCCTGGGAGGCCATTGAGGCAATTTTTGCTTATCAGATCAGGCCGGATGACACCCTGCGCCCAGAGGATGACGGCATGCTGATCGACACCATTTTTTTCAACCAGAGTATTGAACGGGTGTCGGCTGATATTGAGGGCGATTACTGCCATGACAGCCTCAACTGGAATGAGCGCAATAGCAAACCTTCATTAGCTTCCTGGGCAGTGGAGGCGGTATTTGACGCTTTATATCAACAACAGCCCGAACAAGCCTTGAGCTTGCTGCGCCAGTTGTTCCCAAAGCTGTGCCGTTATCATCGCTGGTGGTATAACAATCGGCGCAGTGATGGTGGGCTCATCGCCTACGGGGCCACACTTCACCCCCAGCATCAAACCAATACGGCCATACAAATTGCCTGTTCTTGGGAGTCCGGCATGGATAATGCCGCCCGCTTTGGCTTTATCGAAGAGCACCAGCTGGCCGCTTGGGCGACAAGCCATAACATCAGCAACATTGAAGCTGCCAGAGAGCACTGGCGGATTGAAATACGACAAAATACTGATGACTCTGGGCGTTTACTGGGTTATACCCTCGATCAAAGCTCAGTGGATATTAACGCCTATTTGTGTCAGGAAAAGGAGATTCTCGCACGCCTCGCCCAACACCTTGATCAGTGTACGCTGGCCGAAACTTTACAAAAAGAGGCGCAATCTTTGACCAAACAGATACAGCAAACGTTTTTCGATACGGCCACCGGCTTTTTTTATGACCAGAAAATCAATGGCGCCCTGCTGGTTACCCGGGGGCGTGGCCCAGAAGGGTGGACACCGCTCTTTGCCGGCCTCGCCACCGCATCACAGGCGGCAGCGGTTAGATCTACCATGATGGATGAGCAGGAGTTTAACGGGTTTGTGCCACTGGGCTCTGCCGCTTATTCCAACCCATCTTACGACCCGAACGCTTACTGGTGTGGCAGAGTCTGGCTGGACCAGCTCTATTTTGGTCTGGTCGGGCTGAAAAATTACGGCTATGAGGCCGATGCAAGGCAACTCGCCAATAAATTACTCCACCATGGCGAAGGCCTGCTCACAGACCAGCCCATAGCTGAAAACTACAATCCGAAAACCGGTGCCATGCAAGGTGCCAGCAACTTTGGCTGGAGCGCTGCACACCTCTATTTGCTGATTCAGGAAGGTTTTTTTTCTAACGCCTAGGTTTGAGCGGATGCATTGAGGTGTAGGGCGTATTGGCGAGATTAATGCCGGGTCGATTTAAAAGTCTATAGCCTTATAATATTCACCCAACTTCATGCGATGAGTTCATTTGTTCTTGTCTGTGGGAGCCTGCCCAAAAACAGTTAAATCAGGACACCACCATGCCAATATCACCAAAAGCCATTATGATTCAGGGCACTACGTCGGATGCGGGTAAGAGTTTAATCTGCACAGGCTTGTGTCGTGCACTTCATCGCATGGGGGTGCGGGTGGCACCGTTTAAGCCGCAAAACATGGCGCTGAACAGCGCCGTAACGGTGGATCATGGCGAGATTGGCCGGGCGCAAGCGGTTCAGGCGCAGGCATCTGGTCTGGAGCCTCACTCCGATATGAATCCGGTGCTGCTCAAGCCCAACACCGATATCGGCGCTCAGGTGATCGTCAACGGCAAAGTGCTCATGGATATGGACGCGCAAACCTATCACCAATACAAACCCAAAGTTTTGCAGGCGGTGCTGGATTCCTTCAAGCGGTTACGCACCCAGTACGATGCCGTTGTGGTAGAAGGCGCTGGTAGTCCGGCGGAAATTAACTTGCGGGATCGTGACATCGCCAATATGGGGTTCGCAGAGGCTGCAGACTGCCCGGTGGTGATTGTGGCAGATATCGACCGTGGTGGTGTGTTTGCCCACCTGTACGGTACCCTTGCGCTGCTCTCTGCCTCGGAGCAGGCCAGAGTCAAGGGATTTATCATCAACCGTTTTCGCGGCGATATAAAACTTTTGCAATCCGGCCTTGATTGGCTGGAGGAAAAAACCGCAAAACCGGTGCTCGGCGTCATTCCCTACCTGCACGGTTTACACCTTGAAGCGGAAGATGCCGTGGCCACACAGCAGTTAAACTCCACAATCGAACACACCCTGAAAGTGGTAGTACCCGTCCTAAGTCGTATGAGCAACCACACGGACTTTGACGTACTGCGACTGCACCCGGATGTCGATATAAGCTTTATCTACAAGGGAAAATCACTGCCACCAGCAGACCTGATCATACTCCCCGGCAGCAAAAACACCCGTTCAGACCTGACGTTCATGCGCCAAAATGGCTGGGATAAAGACCTGTTCAGGCACCTGCGCTTTGGTGGCAAGGTGATGGGCATTTGCGGCGGTTACCAAATGCTCGGGCAACAGGTGCATGACCCCAATGGTGTCGAGGGGCCTGCGGGTTCCTGCGCCGGTTTTGGTTTGCTGGCACAGGAAACGGTGATCCAAAAACAGAAGCAGCTGCGCCGGGTTGCAGGCACCATGCAACTGCCCGGACAAAAAAACGTTAACGTCACCGGTTACGAAATTCATGCCGGTATCACCACCCCGCTGGATCAACCGCTGATTCAACTACCGACGCATCAGGATGGGGCGGGTAATGAGCAAATATTTGGCAGTTATCTGCACGGTATTTTTGATCACCCCGACGCCTGCAATGCCATTCTTAGCTGGGCAGGCATGAAAAACGCCCGTGTGCCCGACTACGCGGCTCTGCGTGAAGAGGGTATTAACCGTATCGCAGATGCTGTTGAGGAGTATCTGGATATGGACGCCGTTCGTCGTATTATGTTTGAGAATCGCCAGAGTTAAGCTGTTTATTCCTTCAGTCAATGCCCCCTGTGTTTCCACTACAAATGCTGGTAGTATCCCGACACTTTGTAAAGGTTCTGCCAGCATTGCTGGCGCTTATGGGTTGTTCGATAGCAGCCGGTAAGAGGGAACGGGGTGAAATTCCCCGACTGTGCCCGCAACTGTAATGGACGAGTTTTTCGTTAGCCATGTCACTGGTCTACACCGGGAAGACGACGAAAAGCGATGACGCCTGAGTCAGGAGACCTGCCTTCACAAAACCCATATTGAGCACAGTTATGCTCACCGGGCGGGTAACCTGGCGGCTGGGATTCTTCAACGGGCAAACGCTCCGTGGCTCTCCTGTGCCGCCTGAGTAAACAGATTCTCAGGCATCATGAAATTACGCAAACTGCTGACAACAAAATACAAGTTACGCTTTACACTGCTGCTTTTACTCAGCCTGTCGTTTGTCGTGCGGGGCGCGCAGCGTTGCGTTGAAGATATGAGCAGCCGCTCTGTTTGCCTGACAACGTTGCAACCAAGAATAATCAGCCTCTCGCCCGGCTCAACGGAACTGCTATTTGCTGCGGGCGCCGGGGGGCAGGTTATCGCCACCGATCTCTACAGTAATTATCCCGAGGCAGTACAAAAACTGCCCAAAGTGGGTGGTTATCCCAACATTAATGTGGAAGCCATTATTGGCCTGAAGCCGGATTTGGTGGTGATCTGGTCTGGCGGCGACTCACCTAAAGTGGTTAAGCAACTGGAATCGGTTGGCATCACCACCTTCCACCAGAATGCGGTAAATTTTGCCGATATTGCCCGAGCCATTAAAAGCCTTGGCGACATAGCAGGCACCCCGCAAGCGGCAAAAAAGACAGTGGATGCATTTTTAACCCGCCTCAACACCTTACGTGGAAAGTACAGTCATTTGTCGTCTATATCTGTATTGTTTGAGCTGTGGCACAACCCGCTGATGGCGGCTGGTAACAATCTCGTTATTAACGACGTTATCACGTTG
Organism: Endozoicomonas sp.; assembly: GCA_965198415.1. GTDB lineage: Bacteria > Pseudomonadota > Gammaproteobacteria > Pseudomonadales > Endozoicomonadaceae > Endozoicomonas. Next base: position 549,684 of record CBDAPN010000032.1, on the reverse strand, counting down.
TGTGGCGGGAAAAATATTTATAACGATGTCAACGCCCCGACCGCCAGCATCAGTATTGAGTCGGTGATCAGCCGTAACCCTGAGGTGATTATCGGTGCTGGCTCGGTGGAAAAAATGCAAAGTTTTTGGGGGCAGTGGCAAAAACTTCAGGCAGTTGAACGACAGCGATTAATTACCGTTCCGGGTGATTTGATTGCCCGGCCAACTCCCAGGGTACTTGATGGCGCCGAGATGATTTGCAAGCAATTGCAGGCGGTGCGACGCGCCCGAAAACCATCTTAATCCGGATTTTTATAATCCGCTCTATCAACTGGCAGCCGTTTTGCTGTCTGTTTTAAAGGACTGATAACTCATGCTTAACCGCACCAGGCTCTCTTTGGCTATTACGCTATCTGCAATGGCTGCTGGCGCTTATGCAGAAAACATTTACCGCCTTGATCAAGTGGTGGTGACAGCCGCCAGAACGGCGCAAACTGTAGATGAAACTCTGGCGCCGGTGACTGTCATTGATCGGGCACAGATTGAGCGCAGTCAAACCATGACGGTGGCTGAGCTGCTCAATCAGTCTGCTCCGGGTGTTCAAATTACCTCCAACGGCGGGCCGGGTAGTAATTCCGGTGTCTATATTCGCGGCACCAAAACCGCACAAACTCTGATTCTTATGGACGGTCGCAAAATTAACAGTGCCAGCTCCGGCTCTGCGCCTTTGGAGTATATCGACCCACAGACCATTGAGCGTATTGAAGTGGTTCGCGGCCCCCGCTCCACCCTGTATGGCGCCGATGCCGTTGGCGGGGTGATCAACATCATCACCCGTAAAGGTTCTGGCTCGCCCGTATTGACGGTTAAAGCCGGTGGTGGCAGTCGCAGTACTGGCGAATATGGGTTGAATTACAACGGTGAGTCTGCTGGTACCCGCTTCAACCTTGGCGCCCGCCTGTTAGAGACCCAAGGGTATGATCGTACCGTTGCTAAAAAAACGCCCAACGATGCCAACTGGGATGATGACGCTTTTCGTAATAAATCCTTCTCTGCCAGCCTGTCGAGACAACTTGAGAATGATCTTGAGTTTGGTTCCAGTGTCGCTTACTTCCATGGCAAATCAGAATACGACAACGTTTATGCCCCCACGGCAAAGCCTGCATCCCTCTTTACCGAGTCTATGGTTGATGCTTACATAACCAAGCCAATGACGTCTGTTTGGCATGCTCGGCTAGAAGTGGGTTATATCAGTGACTCCAGAAAGAGTGCCGACAAATCCAGCAAAACTGATAACAAATCCCTCTCTCTCAGCTGGCTGAACGATATCGTCTGGGGCAACAACCAACTGTTAACCACCGGCATTGATTACACCAAAGATCGGGTGGACAGCACCACCACATACGCCGTTGATGAGCGGTCAAACACCGGTGTATTTGTGCAAAACTTAACTACCCTGAGTGCCAGCGACGTGCAACTCAGTGGCCGTTACGATGATAACGAAGCCTTTGGCAGCCAGTTTACCGGCAGTGCTGCTTGGGGTTTTAATCTACCGGCAGGACTGCGTTTGGTGGCCTCTTACGGCACCGCTTTTCGTGCGCCAACGTTCGACGACATGTATCGTCAGTCCTTTTTTAGTGCGCCGAATCCCGATTTAAAGCCTGAGTTTGCCAAAAATGCTGAACTTGAACTTCGTGGCGTTATTGACCGGCACACCGACTGGTCTGTGAACGTTTATCAAAATAATATGGACGATATGCTCAACTCTGCCCCACGGGCCGATGGCAAATGGCATACGGTGAATATTGATAAAGCCCGCATTCGCGGTATTGAGTTTGAAGCCTCTACCCGTTATGCAGGCGTTGATGTCAGTACTAACTTAACTGTATTGGACCCACAAAATCGCTCAGGTGTTAATGCGGGCAAAAAGCTGCACTACCGGGCGCAAAAATTAATCGCTTTGAATGCAGACAAAGACTTTGGACCGTGGTCGTTAGGTGGAACATGGCGAGCTCAGGGCAAAACCTGGACCGACCCTAGCAATACCAAGCAGATTCCGGGTTACGGTACGGTGGATCTCAGGGCGTCCTACCAATGGGCTGAAGGCGTGAAAACACAGCTTAAAGTCACTAACCTGCTGGACAAGGAGTATCAGCCGGTTGTCGGGTATCGTGGCGAACCCCGTGGCATCTTTGCCACTGTGGCCTGGTCGCCAAAGTTGTAATACAACGCCTGAAGATGCTTTTTGAAACAAAAAAAACGCCTGCATATCAGGCGTTTTTTTTGCCGGCTTTTGCGCCTGAGGGTAAAAGGTTAACTTAAGCCAAAACAGGTTCAGCAGTTCCGTCGCCTTTCTCGATTTTATCTGCAGCACTGAGCATCTTACGCACAACAACCGAAGCTGCCAAAGCAATAGCAACCATCAGAGCAGCAGCGATAGTCAGCAGGCTGAAGTAGTCTCCATACACGGTTTGCACAAATTGACGGGTCACTTCCTGACCTTTTTCCATGGCGATAGTGCCTGAAATCACCGCTCCGATAATACCCGACAGTGCCATGGCAATGTAGAACAGGGAAACAGAAAAACCTTCCATACGCTTAGGTGCAACAGAGAGAATAAAGGCTACGACCAACGAGCCAACAATTACCTCGCCAAAGGCGAGAAAACCATGAATCATCAGGAATACGTTCGGGCTGATGACTACATCGTCACCAATGCCTTTAACAGCGAGGGTGAGGATACCAAAGGCAGCCGCTGCCAGAATGAAGGAGATAGACGTCTTGGTTGCGGTGCTCCAGTTAATACCACGTTTTTCCAGTTTGGTGAAAACAGCGGCAATCACAGGGCCGGCAACAATACACCACAGTGGGTTAAGTGCCATGGAGGCTTCCGGCGCCAGTGGAATGAAGCCGAGCAGGTCACCGCGCATGGTGTTGATGGTGACCATGGTCATGGAGGTCATCATCTGGCCGTAGTAAACAAAAAAAGCAGTAGCGAGTAGGCTCATGATCAAAATGGTGCCCATACGCAGCGCTTCTGAGCGGGCGGCTTTGAACATCTGTGTCAGGAAGTAAAGAACCGCCGAGGCGGCAATGGCATAAACGACGTATTGACCGGTTTCCATGTCGGAGAACATAAAGAACACCATGCCCAGCATGGCAATGGACAGAGCGATGAACATGGCTAACTGAAGCACAGGTACTGGCTCTTTATCAATGTTTTCGCCAGCATCAACCAGCGGCTTGTGGAACACTACCAAAACAGCAACCGCCAACGCAGCCATTACTGCTGAGAGCATAAAGCCGCCATTGAAGCCGATACCTAAAATAAGCAGTGGGTAAAGGTACTGCCCTAGCAACGCACCTATGTTGTTGACTGAGTAGTTGATCGGGTAGCAGTTTTCAAAGTCTTCCTGAGATTTGAATGTGCGCTTATAAAGGCTTGGATAAGAAGGCGACATCAGGCCACGGGCATAACTGGCCAGGGCAATACCGCACAGGGAAAAAGGCACACTACTAATGGAAGCGCCAAACACCAACAGGGCATAACCGGCGGCAAAACTTATGTAAGCGATGGTTAGCGCCCGTTTTGCACCCAGGAATTTATCCACAATAAACCCACCGGCAATAGCGAACAGTGGACCGATGGATGAGAATGCACCCACAATCATCATGGTGTCGGCTTCGCTGTACTGGAGGTCTTCAAGAAAGAAGCGCGTCAGAATCACCATAACGCCATAAAATGAAAGGCCAAACATCATTTGGCAAAACATCATGGACTTATTGAGTCTGTTCCACATATTTGCTCCTGAGTGTTATCAAAATTTAATGTTTATATCCTATTGAAATATCTTGTATTTAATAGGAGTAAATGCACTTAGGTGGAGCAAAAAAATACGTTTTTTTATTACCCTAAAACGATTTAATAGGTAGCCATGTACGTATAAAAGCGTGAGTTCGACGTAAAAAAGACAAGGAGCCTCCAGACAACTTAGCTATCTTTCGGGTACCAAACCACAGGCAGCTAACCGGAGGCTCCATGTCTATGACCAGTGTATTCTGTGATGCCGATGATTTCTGTCTAATGTTTGAACCACAATGGCATAAGCAGCTTATCTGCAATGACAAAAAATCACCGGTTATATCAAAACTGACGCTCAGTGAGATAATAACCATCATTATCTGCTTCCATCAGAGCGCCTTCCGGGATTTCAAGCACTATTACCTGAGCCACATTGTCCGGCATAAATCAGACAGTTTTCCCAATCTGGTTTCTTATAACCGTTTTGTTGAGCTGATGAAGACGACATTGATTCCATTGACTGTTTATCTCAAAACACAGTGCATGGGAAAGCCCACAGGTTTGTCGTTCATTGATTCTACGCCTATCGTCGTTTGTGATAATCATCGAATCAATAACCACAAGGTGTTCAGAGAAGAAGCTAAACGTGGAAAGACATCTACTGGCTGGAAGTATTGATCTTCACCAATTATAGGTAACACTGTCTGCAAGCATAACTGGTGTCGTGTAGCCTGAAGAAGCCTTTCACTGCTTCTGGCATTTTTTGCAGGCTCTTCATCTTGCTGCGGATGAAGTCTATAAACTCTTCCTTAGTTTTCAGAGCTGTCTTTCCAAGCCCTTCCTTAAGGTGGTTCCAGACCTGCTCATCAGGGTTTAGTTCGGGGGAATAGCCTGGCAGCAGATGAAGCCCCAGGAGCCTTGGTTCCTGTTCTACATACTCCTTCGTAAATTTTGCTCTATGTGCAGGATGACCATCGGTGATCACAATTATTGGCTTATCTACGCTGCGAACCAGTGACTTGAGATAATCAACAAACGCAAACCGATCCATACTTCCTGTACGTGTTTTCAGGCCTTCCCAACCACCTGTTTTGTATCGATCAATCCATTGATAGACGATCTTTCTTGAGGTTCCGTACTTGTGGGCAAGTCTGGTAGGAGTCATGCCTGCCAGCCAATTCTCTATAGCCTCGAAACGAATTTGCTCTCTGACCGGATCAGGGATTTTGCGACCGTCGATATTGTCCATTACTGCCTCATCTGTGAGGCCTTGGATAATACCATAAGACAGGTGTTACCTATAACTGCCAGACATCAATATGTATAGATTCATCGCGTAAATTCTCAAATTTTAGCGTCCGGTTTTACTTGACCAGAACAGGGGAATCCTCTTCTGTGAGTCGGAAAACGTTTGACCAGTCCATAGGGGAATTAGTCAACGGATTCTTACCGTATTCCACGACAGCCCTAACAAGAGCATCGTAATCCAGATGATCATCGCCCAATGCGACCATTTTAGGGGTTTTTTCTGCACTGATAGCACAGTCCTCGATACGGTCTACCGTTTTTTGAGGGAGTTGGTCAAAAGTTGGGACTTCCTGTCGGCGCAGATATTTTTGCCAGGGATCCCACTGTGCGAGGTAGGCCTGCAAGTTATCGTCGGAACAATGGGTGTTCACTTGATTAACAGCGTTGGCTATATCCTGATCCGACACGTTGGCACACCTTCTAAAGATCATATGCTGAGTTGAGCCGGGCAGGGCGAGTTGCTGGCGTACACCAATCTGAAAAGCCAGCTCTACTTCAATTTCATCCACCCATTTCAAGGTCTTCATATGGTCACGGGCAATCCGTTTCACCTCATCCAGACGCATCATTTGCAAGCCTAATTCCCTTAATTCGTCAGCATTACCCGCAAAGGCCTTTCTTTCGGCCGAATCGAGTAATTGCATGGTATCCAGATCATCCAGTGCCAGGATTATCCGGTCATCACAGGAAGTGAGTGCGTGATGTATGTGATCCATAGCTTCATCCCTGATCCTGTCGCTCCCTGTCAGTAACGCCGTGATTGCCATCACCCGCTGGGCCAGTACAGGACGGGTTGCCTGATTCTGGTAGTCCGCAGTACTGGTCAGTCGCCCCAGGTAACGAACAAGGTCAGTAGCCTGATCATGCATAAGGCTAAGTTCTGGTATTTCCGAGTCGGCTGAAGCCAGTTGACGCCAGAAGGTAAGACCTTCTACCACGTTTGAAAACTGCTGTTCAGGCTGTCCTGCACTTCGGGAAAAATGAAACTGCATGCGAGGAGATTCTCCTTCTCGTAGACGGTCGATCAAGGTATCAGACAGCCCGGTATTTTGAAGATAAACGTTGCGGGTATTACCTTCAGTGGTCTCTCCCAGCGTTGTAATCCAGTTGGGCAGGGCCGTCAGGCCGGTGCAATCCTCAAGATTAAGGTAGCCCCCCACGGAGAGGTGCTCGGGCAGGGCCGTCAGGCCGGTGCAATCCTCAAGATCAAGGTAGCCCCCCACGGAGAGGTGCTCGGGCAGGGCCGTCAGGCCGGTGCAACCCTCAAGATCAAGGTAGCGCCCCACGGAGAGGTGCTCGGGCAGGGCCGTCAGGCCGGTGCAACCCCTAAGCTCAAGGTGGCCCCCCACGGAGAGGTGCTCGGGCAGGGCCGTCAGGCCGGTGCAACGCGCAAGACGAAGGCTGCCCCTCACGGAGAGGTTCTCGGGCAGGGCCGTCAGGCCGGTGCAACCCCTAAGATCAAGGTAGCCCCCCACGGAGAGGTGCTCGGGCAGGGCCGTCAGGCCGGTGCAACCCTCAAGATCAAGGTAGCGCCCCACGGAGAGGTGCTCGGGCAGGGCCGTCAGGCCGGTGCAACCCCTAAGATCAAGGTTGTCCCTCACGGAGAGGTGCTCGGGCAGGGCCGTCAGGCCGGTGCAACCCCTAAGATTAAGGTTGCTCGTCACGGAGAGGTGCTCGGGCAGGGCCGTCAGGCCGGTGCAACCCCTAAGATTAAGGTTGCTCGTCACGGAGAGGTGCTCGGGCAGGGCCGTCAGGCCGGTGCAACCCTCAAGACCAAGGTTGCCCCTCACGGAGAGGTGCTCGGGCAGGGCCGTCAGGCCGGTGGAACAGCTAATATTAAGCTCGCCTTCAACTCGATAATGAACATTGTTAGAAAATTTCTGTTCTAAAATCAGGTTTATCAGTTCATCATCTGTAATAATTTTTGTCTCAATGACAGAACGATTTTCTAGTGCTTTGGTTTCTGATAAGTTATCATGCATACTGGACGGCTGGGTGTATCTAGTACCCTCATCAGAATTATCTATAAAGTTAGATGATGGTCTTTCTATGTAAGAGGGAGAATTTTCTGAAAAGTTTGGTCTTATGTCCATTATTCCTTATTCCTTACAAATTAAAGTCTCGAACATAAGATATGACAACATTTTAATAGAATGATTCCTTCCTCCCCGGATTTTTTTTAAGATCAAATAATGATTACAAGTCAGTTTTTGTCGATAGATTGTTTTTTTTTATTCTATAACTTTATAAAAGACCATTTTACGCTGATGATGAGATAGCCACCACGACGCCAGCGTTCACAGGCTTCGACAGTGCGCCCCGCATCTGTCTGGCCAGATCATCTCGGGCATGGTTGATGTACTTGCGGGTTGACTCAAGAGAATCGTGGCCCATTAAATCCGCAATGGCCTCGATGCCGACTTTATCTTGTGCCAGGTACGTCCCGAAGCAATGACGAATGTCGTGGGGCAGGAAGTCTTTAACCGACAGCGACTCGCATACTCTGGCCAACTCTTCCCTGACCGTCGTGTCGCTCACGTCAAATATCTTATCCGTGACCTGAAAGCCCGACGACTTGCGAGCCTCCATCAACCGACGGTTTAACATGGCGGTCAGCTCGGGTACCTCTGGCACAACGTATTCCCGACGCTGGCGCAGTTTGTTACGCCCACCTTTCACCGTGTACAACCTGATCCCGTTGTCGCAACGATCAGACCAGCTCCGGTTCAGGGCGCAGCCAATTCGTGAGCCGGTGTACCACAGAAACACCAGCACATCCCGCACGGGATTATCAGTCGTGCTGATAATTTGATCCCGCACGGATTTATCCACGATGGTCATCCGGTGTTCATGTTTACTGACCCGTTCATAGTTAATGAACGGCAACCGATCCTGAACAACCATCTTGTTTCTTACGGCGTGGTTACGAATGGCCTGAAAGGCATTAAGGTTTCGCTCGATCGTCGACTTGGCCAGTCCACGACGGGTAAAGTTCTCGACAACAAACGCATTTATATCCTCCTGATCTATATCGGCTATCGCGTAACCATCGAACCACTGGTTCAAACGGTCAACGATACCCTGGTTCTTTCTTGAATACCGTACCTGTTTTTCATAGTGCCGGACGCACTCACTGAACAAGGGATTTAAGTAATCGTTCGCGCCGGTTGCCAGTCGCAGGGCATCCAGCTCACGATGCACCGCCATCAGACAGGCTTCGTGGTAGTCCCGTGTTCGGGTGCTCTCCCGAATGGATTTCCCCAGTAACTTACCTTGCAGGTAATAGACGCCGTTCGTGTGTTTAACCAGTTTCAGGTACTTCGGTTTCATGGTTTACCTCCCTGTCAACTATGACTCACATCCCGTAAATAGGTTCCTTTTTGTAATCAATGTCCAGATGATTATAAATACTGAGCATCTTGGCCCGTAACTCTTCACGGCTATTCAGATTAAAGGCGGTAAAGATACGAGCGATGCGGCTTCTGATAACGTCACGGCTGACATTGGCTCGATCCATCATCTGTTCCGTGCTGTATCCCAGCAACACCATCAGTGCAGTACTCCTGGCCTTCGGTGACAAGCCATAAAACTGATCAATTTCTTCCGGTGTTGGCGGTGGTAGATTCTCAGCGTTCCTGATCACTGCATTGGTTACAGGTATGTCTTGATGGGGTGCGACTGAAATCGACTCGACGATCTTTTTATCATCAACAAACGATGATGGTTTTCTCTGTACACGACAAAAGTGAGCTGACAGGATTCCTGCTATGAAACTTAGTGTCAATGCCAAGGTTTCAAACAGCTATGAACCCCATCAACTCACTCACCAAACAGTTTAAGCCCTATCTCCACTGGCACAAGTCACATCTGGATGTACTGTCTATTCTCATAGTGGCCATCATCAAACGACGCACTGTTAACTGGGCAGAGCTGGCCACTACGTTTCCCGGCGTGGCCGCCACCCCTTCCTGCTATCGCAGAATCCAGCGCTTTTTCAAGGATGTGGCATTTGGAGAAGAAACCATCGCTCAACTCATCGCTCATTTGTTTGCCCCGGAAGGGGCCTGGATGCTCAGCATGGATCGTACCAACTGGATGTTTGGCAAGTTCAAAATCAACATCCTATACCTTGCCATCAATTACAAAGGCATGGCTATCCCTATACTCTGGACGCTACTGCCCAAAAAAGGGTGCTCAAACACTCAGGAGAGAATCGATCTGTTGGAGCGCTTTCAAAAAATCTTTCCGGAGCAGCCTGTGCGGAGGCTGTTGGCGGATAGAGAGTTCAGGGGGATACGATGGTTAAAGTACCTGCGCTCGCATCATTGGCCTTTCTGTATCCGCATTCCGGTGAACACATTGGTCCCCAACAAGCACCAAAACAGAGAACTTCCCGTTCGAAGACTCTTTTCGTTAGGTATTGGTGAAACCATGGCGATGAAAAAGCCCCGGAAAGTTTGGGGGCAGATAGTTTACCTTGCAGCATCTAGAAAGGGGAAAGAGTTGATGGTTGTGATCTGCGATGCAAACCCTTCAGCAGCTATTGCTGATTATTTGCAAAGATGGCAGATCGAAACCATGTTTCAGGCTCTGAAAGGACGCGGCTTCAACATGGAGGAAACACACCTGAAAGACCGGGATAAACTGTCGAAGCTACTGGCTGTATTGGCTTTGGCTTTTTGCTGGAGCTACAAGACTGGTGAATATGTCAACGAAGAGCATCCCATCACGATCAAAACCCACGGTAGAAAAGCACAAAGCCTTTTCCGGGCAGGCCTGGATCACCTCCAGCGAATTTTCGATCATATTGAAACATGGCTTGATGAATTCATTAAGATGCTATCACTCTTCTTCGAGTCCCGGTGGTGTAGGGCTTCATGAAAAATGTCGTGTACAGAGGACGCCTGTATAAAATAACAGTACAAGTGATACTTCCAATAACAAAACAAGGTGCGCTCTAAAAGTCGTCGTTGTATTGCTCGCCCTCTTAATAGAGGTAGATAATCATGGAAGATTTCAGAGGTGTTGTTTTATCTTTTCTCAGTGTTCCCGACGATCGCGAAGAGATTCTCGGCTGGAAAAGAATCATCAAACAGTACAACGTCATCAACGCCACTCACTACACCCTCGATGACCTCGACCGCATTCTTCAGGCACAGGAATAAGTAACAGGAAGTAGACGTATGACTCAACTCAACTGGTCACAGGTGCCCAAAAACCAACACGGCCTCGTCAACTACCGAGCAATCAGTTCACCGCCGGTCAAGGAAATCGTCGCACGAGCCGAGATCATCAAGCTTAAAGAAGAAATCAACGCCCGCAGGCAGTGGATCGACGATAAGGACAATCGGAACCGCATCCGAAACATCGAAATCCACTTTGAGAAAATCATCCGGCTCATGCCTGATCTGTACAACGACATTGCCAGGGAGTGTACCCACTAATGGACGAACATGACCCGAGACCTGACGATCTCAAACAAGTCTTTATTAACTGACCTGCTACAGAACAGGGCTGCTGTGGCAGGTCATCGCATCATATGATCATGGATCGTTTAGTTTTATCCGTTTTAAGGAAGAGGGGGAATCCTCTTCTGTGAGTCGGAAAACGTTTGACCAGTCCATAGGGGAATTAGTCAACGGATTCTTACCGTATTCCACGACAGCCCTAACAAGAGCATCGTAATCCAGATGATCATCGCCCAATGCGACCATTTTAGGGGTTTTTTCTGCACTGATAGCACAGTCCTCGATACGGTCTACCGTTTTTTGAGGGAGTTGGTCAAAAGTTGGGACTTCCTGTCGGCGCAGATATTTTTGCCAGGGATCCCACTGTGCGAGGTAGGCCTGCAAGTTATCGTCGGAACAATGGGTGTTCACTTGATTAACAGCGTTGGCTATATCCTGATCCGACACGTTGGCACACCTTCTAAAGATCATATGCTGAGTTGAGCCGGGCAGGGCGAGTTGCTGGCGTACACCAATCTGAAAAGCCAGCTCTACTTCAATTTCATCCACCCATTTCAAGGTCTTCATATGGTCACGGGCAATCCGTTTCACCTCATCCAGACGCATCATTTGCAAGCCTAATTCCCTTAATTCGTCAGCATTACCCGCAAAGGCCTTTCTTTCGGCCGAATCGAGTAATTGCATGGTATCCAGATCATCCAGTGCCAGGATTATCCGGTCATCACAGGAAGTGAGTGCGTGATGTATGTGATCCATAGCTTCATCCCTGATCCTGTCGCTCCCTGTCAGTAACGCCGTGATTGCCATCACCCGCTGGGCCAGTACAGGACGGGTTGCCTGATTCTGGTAGTCCGCAGTACTGGTCAGTCGCCCCAGGTAACGAACAAGGTCAGTAGCCTGATCATGCATAAGGCTAAGTTCTGGTATTTCCGAGTCGGCTGAAGCCAGTTGACGCCAGAAGGTAAGACCTTCTACCACGTTTGAAAACTGCTGTTCAGGCTGTCCTGCACTTCGGGAAAAATGAAACTGCATGTCAGGAGGTTCTACTTCTCGTAGACATGGTCGATCAAGGTATCAGACAGCCCGGTATTTTGAAGATAAACGTCGCGGGTATCACCTTCAGTGGTCTCTCCCAGCGTTGTAATCCAGTTGGGCAGGGCCGTCAGGCCGGTGCAATCCGAAAGATTAAGGTCGCCCCCCACGGAGAGGTCTCGGGCAGGGCCGTCAGGCCGGTGCAACCCGAAAGATCAAGGTCGCCCCCCACGGAGAGGTTCTCGGGCAGGGCCGTCAGGCCGGTGCAACCCTCAAGATCAAGGTCGCCCGTCACGGAGAGGTTCTCGGGCAGGGCCGTCAGGCCGGTGCAACCCGAAAGACGAAGGGTGCCCGTCACGGAGAGGTTCTCGGGCAGGGCCGTCAGGCCGGTGCAACCCTCAAGATCAAGGTTGCGACGGAGAGGTGCTTGGGCAAAGCCGTCAGGCCGGTGCAACCCCTAAGAAGGTTCTCAGGGCCGTCAGGCCGGTGCAACCCTCAAGATCGAAGGCCGCCCCTCACGGAGAGGTTCTCGGGCAGGGCCGTCAGGCCGGTGCAACCCGAAAGACGAAGGGTGCCCGTCACGGAGAGGTTCTCGGGCAGGGCCGTCAGGCCGGTGCAACCGCTAAGATCAAGGTAGCGCCCCACGGAGAGGTGCTCCGGCAGGGCCGTCAGGCCGGTGCAAGGTTGCCCTCAAGATCGAGGTAGCCCCCCACGGAGAGGTGCTCGGGCAGGGCCGTCAGGCCGGTGCAACCCTCAAGATCAAGGTTGCCCGTCACGGAGAGGTGCTCGGGCAGGGCCGTCAGGCCGGTGCAACCCTTAAGATCAAGGTAGCCCCCCACGGAGAGGTGCTCGGGCAGGGCCGTCAGGCCGGTGCAACCCTCAAGATCAAGGTCGCCCCTCACGGAGAGGTTCTCGGGCAGGGCCGTCAGGCCGGTGGAACAGCTAATATTAAGCTCGCCTTCAACTCGATAATGAACATTGTTAGAAAATTTCTGTTCTAAAATCAGGTTTATCAGTTCATCATCTGTAATAATTTTTGTCTCAATGACAGAACGATTTTCTAGTGCTTTGGTTTCTGATAAGTTATCATGCATACTGCACGGCTGGGTGTATCTAGTACCCTCATCAGAATTATCTATAAAGTTAGATGATGGTCTTTCTATGTAAGAGGGAGAATTTTCTGAAAAGTTTGGTCTTATGTCCATTATTCCTTATTCCTTACAAATTAAAGTCTTGAACATAAGATATGACAACATTTTAATAGAATGATTCCTTCCTCCCCGGATTTTGTTTAAGATCAAATAATGATTACAAGTCAGTTTTTGTCGATAGATTGTTTTTTTTATTCTATAACTTTATAAAAGACCATTTTACGCTGATGATGAGATAGCCACCACGACGCCAGCGTTCACAGGCTTCGACAGTGCGCCCCGCATCTGTCTGGCCAGATCATCTCGGGCATGGTTGTTCTGGTCAAGTAAAACCGGACACTAAAATTTGAGAATTTACGCGATGAATCTATACATAACTAACGCGCTTCGTTTGTTGGCTACCCACTCCGATGCAAGATTCGCCAACGAGCCTTTCATCCTTTTGGGCACCTCTATAAAACAACTGCTCTAATCTAACTGACGTCTCGTCACTATTGGCTGAATGAAGGCGCTCAGTGTTGTAATACTTCATGTATGCAGCCACATCCCTTTTCATGTGCTTGCGTGTTGGCTGGTGCACCTTAAATAGCCAGTCGTGCTTGAGGCTACCAAAGAAGCGCTCAACCACAGCATTATCCCAGCAAGCGCCAACATCACCCATGCTGGCTCTCATACCATAGCTTTGCAGCAATTGACGGTAATGCTTGCTGGTATACTGCGACCCTCGATCACTGTGAAATACCAAGCCTTTAGGCGGCTGACGTAGACTGTATGCTTTAATCAAGGCTTTACTTACCAAGTCAGTTTTCATGCGCTTATCAATATGCCAGCCCACTATACGCCTTGAATAGAGATCCATCACAACAGCCAGATACACCCAGCCCTGACCAGTCTTTAAATAGGTCACATCACCCGCCCAGACCTGATTAGGTGCCACGGGGTTAAAGTTCATATTCAACAGGTTATCAGCCACTGCATCACTGTGTCTGCGCTGAGTCGTAACCTTATAGGCTAGTCGTTGCGTCACAACTAAATTGAGCTGCTTCATCAACTGACGAACACGGTAACGACCAATGACAAAGCCTTCTTTGCGTAGATTTTTCATCATTTCACGGCTCCCCAAACTTTGCCTGCTCTGGTTAAACAAGCGCTTTATCCGCCGGTACAGGTTCAGTTCTTGCACTGTTATGAGCTTGGCAGGCCGCTTAATCCATTCATAATAAGCAGACCTGCTAACCTTCATGGTTCGGCATAGTAGATTAATGGGGTAGTGCGCCGACTCCTTTTTGATGAACGGAAATTTTATTTCATTTCCTTCGCAAAGAAGGCACTCGCCTTTTTTAATATTTCTTTCTCCATACGAAGATTCTTAACTTCCTTACGCAGCCTGTTAAGCTCGTCTCGCTTCTTCAATTGTTGGCAAAGGCATTTATCGCTCTCTTTTTTTAGTTGTATGAGTGAATGTAAACAATAATGTGCTGCTTTCTGTCACAGAATGTTGAAACTGTCATCAATCCCATAGATTTGTGTAATGATATACGTTCCCAGCACGTTTCAGTTTGACTACCGTTTATCGATTTGGTGCTTTTTGGTTGTTTTTTCCAGTGTTTTAATCGGGCCACCATATTTGTTACATCTTGCTCAAAAGTTATTTCATAAACATCATCAACCTCCATAAAAAAATATTCAATTTTACTATTCTTCTTGCAACCAGAAACTGAGTGTTTAAAATCAACTACGAATCCGACCACTTCATTTATAGATACAGGTAGTTCACATGTATCGAGATTATCTTCTTTTGTCATACTATTGAAAAACACTTGAACAATGCTGATCGTAGTAATAAGACAGAAAACAATAGTTAATTTTTTCAAGGTTATACCCCAAAATTCTTGCTTTAATATGAGTTAAAAAGTCATCTCTCAGAAAGACTCTTTTGTTTAAACCTCAATAACGGACTCAAAAAATACTCAATCAGTCGTCTTTGCCCGGTTTTGATCTCAACCGCCACACTCATCCCCGGTGCCAGGTTGACCTTGCGGTTATCTACCTGCATCCAGTCTTTGTCGATGGCTACATTGGCCAGATAACGCAGGCCCAGTTGCTTATCAGGCACCGCGTCGTTAGAGACGGTGATTAACTTGCCATCAATCAGGCCGTACTTTGTGAAGTTGAAGGTATCGATTTTTACTTCGGCGTTCTGGCCTTCCTGAACAAAGCCGATGTCTTTGTTCAGCACCCAGGCTTCCACTTCCATTTTTGCTTCGGCGGGGACTATCTGCATCAGTGCCTGGGCCGGTTTCACCACGCCGCCGATGGTATGAACTTGCAGTTGTTGCACGGTGCCATCAATGGGCGAGAGTATCTGTTGTTGGTCGTGCAGTTCTTCGGCTTTGATCTGTTCCTGTTTCAGGCTGGCCAGCTGGCGACCCAGTTGTTCCTGTTGATCCAGACTTTCCCGGCGTGTCTGGGCATGGAGGCTTTGCAGCTGGTTGTCGATGGTTTCCTGCTCGGCGCTCAGTTGCAGTACGGTGGCCTGCTGCGCCTTGATGTCTTCTTCCAGTTCGATGCGTTGTTGTTCCAGTTCGAGGTATTGCACTTTGGAGCCGAAGTTTTGTCGGTAGAGACCTTTCAGGGCACTGGTGCGTTCTTCAATAATGGGCAATATCCGCTTCAGTTTGGTGACATTGGCTTCGATGGTTTTTTGTTCTGCACCTTTGCTTTTGCGTTGGCTTATCAAGGTGGCAGAAGACGTGACATAGCCTTCTATTTGTTGTTGCAGGAGTTGGTGTTCGAATTTCTGAGTTTCTTTAAGCTTCTCGCCTCCCTGCTCTGCGTGGGTATACCTTCCCACGGGGACCGTAGGAACGAGGGTGTTTGGCTTATCATCATCAGCGCCATCCAAATAGTCGACAAATGCCTGTTGTCGATTAAGTTGCAGAGTCAGCGCTTCAATTTCTTTTGAGAGCCGAACCCGTTCTGCTTCGGTCACTGTGCCCACCAAGGTGATCAGTGGGTCACCACGGTTGACGTCATCGCCTTCGTGTACATGAATGGTTTGTACTTCGCCCATGACCAACGGCTGAATGGTTTTCACCCGTTCACTGGGAATGATTTTGCCCTGCGCCGTAGCCACAATATCGATCTTGCCCACACAGGCCCAGATAACGGCGATGACGAACAGCACCGCAATCACTTTAATGATCAGACGACTGGCGGGGCTGGCTGGGGTCTCTTCCACTTCCAGTGCAGCGGGTAAAAACTGTAAACGGTCACGGCTTAACACTTCCGGTTTTTCAGTACGACTCAATAGGGCTTTGGTGGCTTTTTCCAGTATCTGTTTCATGATGTGGCTCCAGATACGTCGGCTCTAACGCCCTGCTGGTGAGCATTCAACCGTGCGTAATGACCACTTTGTTTGACCAGTGTCTGATGATTGCCAGATTCTACAATGCGGCCTTTATCCATCACGATAATCCGGTTCGCCTCCCGCACTGTGGAAAGACGATGGGCAATAATAAAGACCGTACGCCCCTGGCTGATCTGTTTCATGTTCTGCTGGATGATGTGTTCGGATTCGTAATCCAGCGCACTGGTGGCTTCATCAAAAATCAAAATTTTCGGATTGGTGAGCAACGCCCGGGCAATGGCAATGCGCTGTTTTTGCCCACCAGATTTGTGGACATCGTGCATTGTTAACAAAACACGAAGGCGCAATGGCTAATCTACAGTTGAGTTCTATCAGGCAATAAAATACCGGCACCTTAGCACATAACGAACGCAGGTATATTGGCAATTTTGCAATAGATCAACCCAGATCCTTTTGGGTTCTGAGGAAAGGTTTAAATATAAACGGTTCTGCCTCGCACGTAGGCCATCATTGCTCTGGTCATCTCATAAAACCTGTGAGTTTGTCTTTGAGAATGGTTGTTATTTTGTGATGGAGTCGCACTTTAAACAAGTGTTTTAATGTTTGTCAATGGTCGTTTATTGATTAACATTAATTAACGTGAGTCCGACGTTCAGAAAGCCAAGGGACACCCTCTGTCAGTGCGGAAACATTTATATGAGGCTTTCTTGGTTGCATTGTATAAGCGATGAGGCCAGCAATCAGATTTACAGCAAAATTGAATGGTGAGCGGTGTCGAGTGTGCTCTATCTGCGAAATATTTTTCAACTGATCATTGACACTCTCGATCACGGCTCGCTTTCTCAACATGGCTTTATCAAAGGCCTTCAGCCCTTTCGGCTTCATGTTTTTTCGAATTTTCGGCACTAAATTCAGACCTTTCTCTTTCAACCAGCCAGCTAACTTCTCTGAACACCTTGTGGTTATTGCTTTGATGATTATAACAAACGACGATAGGCGCAGAATCAATGAACGACAAACCTGTGGGCTTCCCCATGCACTGTGTTTTGAGATAAACAGTCAATGGAATCAATGTCGTCTTCATCAGCTCAACAAAACGGTTATAAGAAACCAAATTGGGAAAACTGTCTGATTTATGCCGGACAATGTGGCTCAGGTAATAGTGCTTGAAATCCCGGAAGGCGCTCTGATGGAAGCAGATAATGATGGTCATTATCTCACTGAGCGTCAGTTTTGATATAACCGGTGATTTTTTGTCATTGCAGATAAGCTGCTTATGCCATTGTGGTTCAAAAATTAGACAGAAATCATCGACATCACAGAATACACTGGTCATAGACATGGAGCCTCCGGTTAGCTGTCTATGGTTTGGTACCCGAAAGATAGCTAAGTTGTCTGGAGGCTCCTTGTTTTTTTTACGTCGAACTCACGTTATAAAAGGCATTATCCCGTATATCACTAGGATAACTACGTCACACTCCCCGTCCTTTGGGTGTGCTCGGCTTTGTACTTTAACTGTCGGACAAACTCTCCCCAGTTAGCATCAAAAAAATGCTTTGCCAGCTTTGGGTTTCTGATCATGCCTTTTAAATTAAACGACTCAACGGCATACAATTTGGTTTTCGTTAATGAGTGTACGGGATGCCTTGTGGGTAGCATCCATCCGGCTATTTTGGCGTGAATATGGGCAATCTGGAGCCGTGTTTTCGCTTGGTTGTTACTGCCTTTTTGCTTCTTAGCTAGTTGGCGCTGAAGGTGAGCCAGTGTGTGCTCGTAGCGTTGGGTATGACGTGGATTGCCGGATTTTTTACCGTCCGACATGATGAACAGATCAGTTAAACTTAAATCAATGCCCACTGTTTTGTTGGAAACAGGCATTGGTTTTAATTCAAACTCACAGAGCATTGAAACAAAGTACTGTCCAGCCCTGTCTTTACTTAACGTGATGCTGAAAGGTTCAGAAGAAAGTTCCCTGCTCCAGCGGATATTCAGCGGCTCTTTACTCTTAGCGATGAACAGTTGGCCATTATAAAGCTACTGTAACGTTTCACCGCAACCAATAAACAACAGCAAACCGCCAACTTTAACCAGGTTATTCCTAATAAAAGAGTGCAGCCTTATTTCTTATTTATATTCCATCTATTAGCAGAATTACATCATAATCTCCGAACCGCCTTGGTAATGGGCGAAAGTTGTAAAAAGTGGAAACTCAATATTATTAGGAACAAAAAAACAAGGGTTTATTGTATGTACTCAAGTGATAATATTAATGATGTAGATTTGAACAGTCGTCTACCTAATAAAACCTTTAGCAGCCAAGAGGCGGATACAGCAATCGGTAAAACGAGTAATGCTAGAAGCGTCAGTTGCTCTGATGTATCAAGAAGTCAGATTTTTTCTCAGTCTCAGTCTCAGTCTCAGTCTCAGTCTCAGTCTCAGTCTCAGTCTCTGAGTTTTCTGATACCCTTTTGTCTTCAAGGTCGGCCAGTGCGATTTTACCCGAAACTTTTCCAATTGAAGAAATATGTTTGCCAACAAAAACAGAAATTATGAAGTCTGCTAGTGATCGACTTGGGGTAAAAGAAAAACATTCAAAATTATTGCGAGCAATGATTAATTGTTTTAGAGCTTTAAATGGTGAAGGGGATGTATTAACTAAAAAAGATTGGTTAATAATTCTTGAGTCTAAACTCGATGGAATGTGCGAAAATGATGGTTCATTAAACCTTGATGACAAACAAAAGGCTGCGGGGCTAATTATGATATTACTTCGAATATTCGTTAAAGATTCAGGAAATGACTCTGGAAAAAATAAAAACTCAGCAGATAAAGTACTTGACCGGTTGTTTTATCATTTTGTTCGTAGTCATGGTCATGTAGCAGAGAAGCATTTTTCATTGGTGAATGGTTTACGTAAAATAAGTCCTGATGTGGAAAGGTTTTATTCTAAAGGTGATTATACATCTAAGGGTTTTAATCTTCATGTAGATTACACAGAAATAAAAGTAAAATTAGAAGAAAGATTTTATCTTTTTCCTACAGCTCATAATATTTTAATAGGTCCTGATCTAAGGAATAAAAATGTATTAGATGATTCAGGGCCATTAGAAGCTAGTCTTTTACATGAGCTCATAACAATAAATCCATTGGAGCAAAACGAGGATAGTTTAACTTCAGCCTCTGGCCAAGGAAGTTTACAGAGCCTGATTGAAAATTCAAATCATGAATACGGCAAGACAACTGAATATTCTGAGGCTTTTGAAGATCGCAGGAGGTCAAATAGGTCAACTACTCCAACCAGTAATGAAAATCTAACTTCTCACCGTAGAAATTCACATCATCTGAATGATGCTGCACCTCATGAGCAACACAAGGAAGAAGAAATAAATTCTGAGTTTCATGGTGATTTTGGAAAATCAAATGAAACCATAAATCCATCAGATAGTGAACATGTTGTCACCGTTCATAAGGCGTGGTCTGAAACTAATAATTAAAAAGGCTCTTAATGGGTTCCGGGGAGCTGTCACCAATACGGTTTTCCCGACTACAAGTAGCGAGCTTTCCAGCATAAAACAGCTTCACTATGAAGCTGTATGATCTCCTCGATACCGCCAAGTGCTATGAACGCATACGCGAACTCCGCTGGCCTGATGGCATAATCTGCCCCCGCTGCAAAAGTGATGACATTACCCGCTAGGGTAAGGATGAGTCACAGCCAGAACGGCAGCGCTATTTCTGCAAAAACTGCAGGCGCAAGTTCGATGACCTGACTCTCTACGTCTTTTCCGGTCACCACCAACCACTGAAAATTTGGGTTAGCTGTCTGCATCTGATGTCACTGAATATATCGAACAACCAGATTGCTCAAGAGCTTGATCTGAACGTCAGTGATGTCCAGAAAATGACCCGACAACTCAGGGAGGCTGTGATAACTATACCGTGAGGTCGGTACAGTTGGTTCGCAACTGGTGTAAGCCGCTGACCGAGAATCTGGTAGAGGTACGATGCTTATGGCTGTGTTCGTCGTAAGTTAAATGGGTTCGACAGACTTTTGACGAGAAGGCAAAAGTCGTCGTACCAGCTAACTAACCCTCTGTAGCGGCCACTCTTTTAGTCGACCTATTGCATCGATTAATTGTTGAAAGTCTTCCTGTATTTCAGGGCTTATAAGGGTGTTGTATTTTTTTAAGCGAGTTTCAAGCCGGTTACATACATTGACAAGCTCTAAAACTCCGCAATAACGGCAGGCGCCGTGTAGTCGGTGTACTCGTTCAAGTACTACAGAGAAGTCTTTCGCTCGCCAGCCTGCCTGTAGAATGTCTAAGTCATCATCCAGCTCCGCTATTAGCATCGTCAGCATCTCCTGTGCCAGTGCTTCGTCTCCGGCGGCCAGCTCCACGCCTTTGCGGGTATCTACCGGGCTGTTGGATGGGTTGGTCACTTGCTGCGTTTTGGTTTCGTGTTTATTAAAAAAGTTTTTGGGGGTTTGAGTCCATTGATTCAAAACGCCGATCAGTTGTTTCTCACCCACGGGTTTGCTTAGGTAATCATCAAAACCGCTTTGCAGCAGGTCTTTTTTCTCATCGGGCAAAGCGTGGGCGGTGACAGCAACGATTGGCGTGCAACGGTTTTTCAACTCAGAACGGATTTTTTTCGTAGCTTGCAGACCGTCCATAACCGGCATTTGCACATCCATAAAAATAATATCGAAGGTGAGCTGTTGGCATAGCTCCAAAGCCTCAAAACCATTCTGTGCAGTGTGCAGCCCTTGGCAGTTCAATATGGAGCTCAGCAATTTCAGGTTGACCGGGTTATCATCAACCACCAAGATGTTTAACGACTTGTTAACGGACTGGTAAGCATCATCATTGTTACACAGTATCAGTGGCCTGAGCCGCTGCATGCTGAGCGGTTTGAGCACGGTTTTGACTGTCTCTGGCAGAACCGGGTTGGTGCCCGCTGCACTGAGCGCAATGATGCTGGCAGCAGGGAACTGGTTTTGCAGGTTTGTAACGTTTGGGTTGCTCTCGTCGAGACTGATGAAAACGAAATTATATTGGACATCTGTTGTCTGGTTTGTTGGCTGAAAACTGCAGGCGGTGGTGAGATTGGCACCGAGCCTGGTCAGCAAATGGGAGGCAGAGAGCCGGCTCAATTCATTGGGTTCAATAAGCAGCACTGCCTGACCGGCGAGGGGTTTCTCGTCGTCGTAGCTATTCACCGGTTTGCCAATACGGGTCTTTATGGTGAACCAAAAAATCGCGCCCTGCCCTAAATCCGATTTCACCCCGATTTCCCCCCCCATCTGCTCCACCAGATGTTTACAGATGGCAAGACCCAAACCACTGCCACCATTTTTGCGGGTTCTGCTGGAGTCGATCTGGGAAAAAGCGTGAAATAGGCTTTGTTGTTGTGTTTCGCTAAGGCCAATGCCGGTGTCGGTTACCGAAATTTTCAGCGTCAGTTGGTTGTTATCTTTTGTTATGCCTTCGTCTGCTTCTAACATCACCCGCACGGCGATTGAGCCGTAGCTGGTGAATTTGATGGCGTTACTGAGCAGGTTGGTGAGTATCTGTTTTAACCGCTGGCCGTCTACCACAATATTTTTTGGTACGTCGTCGTATATGAGGTGGGCAATTTCCAGAAGTTTGCCATGGGCTGCAGGTGCCATAAAGCTGATTACATCTTCGATGATGTCGTGTAAGCACTCATTTTGTGGGTCAAGGTTCAGTTTTCCAGCCTCCATTTTGGAGAAGTCGAGAATCTCATTTAGCATGGTCAACAGGCCTTTTGAAGACTTTTCAATAGTGCTGGCGTAGTCGTATTGTTGTGGGGTAAGCCCGGAGCTTAGCAGCAGGTTGGAAAAACCAATAATACCATTCAATGGTGTTCTGATTTCATGGCTCATATTGGCCAGAAATTCACTTTTGCTGCGACTGGCCATCAGTGCTTCTTTGCGTGCCAAATCGAGTTCGACATTTTGAATTTCAATGGTTTCGAGTGTTTCCTTCAGTTCGTTATTGTACTGGGCAATGTGACTGGTCATCTTCTCGTTATTGCTCTGTAAGTTGTTGAGCATTTGATTAATGGCGGACTCCATCTCGTATAAGAGGCTTGTGGGGCTGGTGTTCAGGCGGGTGTCAAAAAAGCCGTCTCGAATACGCTCAATTATTCGCACCATATTTTTCAGTGGTCGCATAACACCTTTGCTTAACTTCAGGCTGATCAATAGGGTAAGCGCCAGCCCAATGGCGACGGCCATAATACTGAAAGCTAACGAGTGATAATGGGCCAGATGCATGGGCGCATAGGTGTACTCAATGATCAGCCAGCCCATTGGCGGTTTACCGGGGGTGGTGATGGGGTTGGCGATCTGGATGATCTGGTCTTTGCTGTACCAGGTTTTTTCTGCTTTGAGTAAATCAGGCGATTGTTCCGCTGCCGTAAGAGCCGGGCCGGCATGGATAATTTCCTGACCATTTTTATTGAGCAGGCTGACCGCTCGGATGTCGTTGTCATTGAGTATCAGGGTGAGCAGCTGTTGCAGGTCGTTTGGTTCTGAATGTGCCAGCACCCGTGCCATGAGGGCCGCTTTTTGCTCAGACTGACTGTGGGCTTTGGCTATGAGCTGCTGATCCAGCTCATAGTATCTTTTACTGATGTAAATGCCGCCCATCAATAATGAGATAGCCATACCGGGCAACAAAGCCAGCAGAAGAATGCGTTGCCAAAATGCCAGCAGATACTGTTTCATGCCCTTTCCCTAAACGGCTTATGTTCGTTATTATTGCCGGGTTTTATTTCCCGCCGTCATGATAAATTGAATATAAGTTATAAGTCTATGGAACGCTCGGCTGAATACCCTACGATAGAGTCACTCATCGGCAATACGCCTCTTATACGCCTCCAGCGTTTGCAGGGTAATAGCTCCAATACGCTGTTGCTGAAGCTTGAGGGGCAAAATCCGGCGGGTTCCGTTAAAGATCGTCCCGCGCTGTC
Organism: Endozoicomonas sp.; assembly: GCA_965198415.1. Lineage (GTDB taxonomy): Bacteria > Pseudomonadota > Gammaproteobacteria > Pseudomonadales > Endozoicomonadaceae > Endozoicomonas. The sequence goes on along the minus strand of CBDAPN010000032.1, from coordinate 526,575 downwards.
CATGATCGTTGAGGCTGAGGCTCGCCAAGCGATCAGCCCCGGTGACACCCTTATTGAAGCCACCAGTGGCAATACCGGAATCGCCTTGGCTATGGCTGCTGCGGTGCGTGGTTATCGCATGATTCTTATCATGCCTGACAATATGAGCGATGAGCGTCGTGCAGCCATGGCCGCCTATGGCGCCGAGTTAATTTTGGTGGGCAACGGCATGGAGGGAGCGCGGGACAAAGCGCTGACTATGCAGCAGCAGGGGCTTGGCAAAGTGCTGAATCAATTCGCAAACCCGGATAACCCCAAAGCGCATTTTGGCGGCACCGGGCCAGAAATCTGGCAGCAGACCAGAGGCGAAGTGACGCATTTTGTCAGCGCAATGGGGACAACCGGAACCATTATGGGCACGTCCCGCTACCTGAAAGCCAAGAATCAGGCCATTCAGATCATTGGCCTGCAGCCAGAAGACGGCTCTCAAATACCCGGCATTCGTCGTTGGAGCCCGCAGTATCTGCCCGCTATTTTTGACCCCTCGGCCATTGATCAGGTGATGGATATTAATCAGCACGAAGCCGAGGAGTGTATGCGGGCATTAGCGCGGCAAGAGGGGATTTTCTGTGGCGTCTCCTCCGGCGGAGCGGTGGCGGCAGCGTTGCGGCTATCGGCAACGGTGGAAAATGCTACCATCGTGACGATTATCTGTGACCGTGGTGACCGTTACCTTTCAACCGGTGTATTTTTACCTTGAACCCAGCACTGGTTTTTTCTGTTACCAATGTATCTCTTAGTTAATCGCCTAACTGTTTTCAAAATGACCGCTCAGGGATAGACTTTTCTGTTTGTTAATCTCAGGTTTAAAAACAGCTGTTTTTAAACCTGCCAAAAAAAGTTGGAAATAATTTATGTCCAGTGCTTCCTCACGATCGTCTGTACTGAATGAGGCAGTGCGAATCGAAAGTATCTCCCATGACGGGCGTGGCATTGCCCGCGTTAACGGTAAAACCCTGTTTGTGGACGGCGCGTTGCCGGATGAGTCGGTTCAAGTTCGAGTTTTGGAAAATAAACGACGCTTTGCTAATGCCTCGGTCAAAACGGTAGTTTCAGCATCACCGCAGCGCTGTGAGCCGACCTGTCGGCATTTTCGTCAGTGCGGTGGCTGTAGCTTACAGTACTGGTCCTACGACGGGCAGTTGAGCGCCAAGCAAGGCATTGTGCTGGATCAACTAGCGCGCTTTGCCAGCGTAGCACCTGAGCACCTTGAGGCGCCGTTGTCTTCATCGCCCTACGGCTATCGCCATCGTTGCCGTTTTGCCATTCGCTGGCGAAAAGGGCGGTTGCAGCTTGGGTTTCGGGAGAAGGGCAGTAACGCCATTTGCGACATTATTCAGTGTCCGGTGCTGGCGGCGCCACTGCAGGAGATTCCCTCGTTGCTGCGTGCATTGCTGCCAACGCTGAAAAATGCCACTGCCATCTCCCATGCTGAATGTTTTTTGGCCAGAAATGGCCGTGGGTTGCTGTTGCGACATATTCGTCCACTGCCTGGGAGGGATCAGCAATTATTGCGAGAGTTCGCCGCTGAGCATCAGCTGTTGCTGTATTTACAAGGTGACCCGAATGAGGTGGAGCTTTTTTATCCATCACCATTGGCAAAAGATACGGCAATGTACTATGACCTGTCAGCGGCCGGTTTAAAACTCTATTTTCGTCCGCAGGATTTTACTCAGGTTAATGCGTCAATTAATGAGGCAATGGTTGCGCAGGCTTTAGAGTGGCTCATGCTCAAACCCTCAGACCGAGTGCTGGATCTATTTTGCGGGCTGGGCAATTTCTCTTTACCCATAGCGCAGTTTGCTCAGCACGTTACCGCAGTGGAGGGTGCTGAGAGTTCGGTGCAGCAGGCCAAACTTAATGGCGAACGCAATGGCTTGCACAATCTCAGTTTTTATTGTGCCGATCTGGCCGCTGACTGCAGCGGCGAGGCGTGGGCCAAAGCGGGTTACGATATTGTGGTGCTTGACCCACCCCGGGCTGGAGCCGATTTTGTGATCACACAGCTGGCGGAGTTTTTACCGAACCGATTGTTGTATATTTCCTGCAATCCGGCGACTTTGGCCAGAGATGCAGGTATCCTTGCAGCATACGGATTTAGGCTACTGCGCCTGAATGTGATGGATATGTTTCCACACACTGCCCATGTGGAGTCTATGGCGCTTTTTATCAGGTAATCTATTGGTTAGTTAGCTCATCAAAGACGGAATGGAATAAATGGTCAAGGTCAGAGAGGATCAGCCGCAGCATTTCGACGGCACTGTCGATCTGCACACCTGGCTGAGTCGCCTTCAGGAGCGTTACCGAGTCGGGGATACCGATAACCTCAGAGAAGCCTGTGAAATGGCACAAAAGGCTGAGCTGAAAGCCCGGCAAAAAAGTCTGGCCAACGACACGGTCTGGCCGACAGGGCCGGGTTGTTTTCGCACCGGCCTTGAAATGGCAGAAATTCTCGCCGAGTTGAAGCTGGACATGGACACGCTGGTGGCTGCTGTTCTTTACCGGGCAGTGCGGGAGACCAAGCTCTCTTTGCGGGAGGTTGAGGAGAACTTTGGCAAGGTAGTGGCTGCCCTGATCCAAGATGTGCAGGGCATGGCGGCCATCAGCAATATTCAAAACCCCAGACGACAGTTGTTGGATCATCGTCAGGATCAGCTGGAAAAAGTCCGTAAAATGCTGGTCTCTATCATTGACGATGTGCGGGTGGCATTGTTGAAGCTGGCTGAGCGCACCTGTGCTATTCGAGCGATACAAAGTGCCAGCAAAGAAAAACGACAGCGTGTGGCGCGGGAGGTGTTTGAGATCTATGCACCGCTGGCGCACCGCTTGGGTATCGGTTACATCAAATGGGAGCTGGAAGACCTTTCATTTCGCTACCTCAAACCCCATGACTACAAGAAAATCGCCAGACTGCTCGACGGCAAACGGCTGGATCGGCAAAAGTACATTACCGATGTCGTAGATACCCTGAAAACCGCCCTGACCGAATCACGCATTGATGGTGAGGTGAATGGCCGGGTGAAGCATATCTACAGCATCTGGCGCAAAATGCGGAGCAAAAATGTTGATTTTCGTGATCTTTATGACATCCGCGCGGTACGTATCCTGACCCCTGAAGTGCGCGATTGCTACGCCGCCCTCGGGGTGGTGCATTCGTTGTGGAATCACATTCCCAAAGAGTTTGATGACTACATCGCCACTCCCAAAGAGAACGGCTATCGCTCCTTACACACCGCAGTTTTTGGCCCTGATGGCAAGACGCTGGAGGTGCAGATACGCACCCATGATATGCACGAAGAGGCAGAGCTTGGAGTTTGTGCCCACTGGAAGTACAAGGGAACTGACGTAAACAGTCGCAGCGACAGTTACGAAGAAAAAATTTCCTGGCTGCGTCAGGTAATGGAGTGGCATGAAGACCTGGGCGATTTGGGCGAGCTTGGGGATCAATGGCGTGCCGATGTTGAGCCGGATCGCATTTATGTGTTTACCAAAGACGGCCATGTGGTGGATTTGTCGGTGGGTGCCACGCCCATTGATTTCGCCTACCGGATTCACACCGAAGTGGGGAGTCGCTGCCGTGGAGCAAAAATCGGCGGTCGAATTGTGCCGTTAACCCACAAGCTGAAAACCGGCGATCAGGTGGAGATTCTGACTGCACCCAACGCCCACCCAAGCCGGGACTGGTTGAACCCGGATCTCGGTTATGTCACCACCAGTCGTGCCCGGGCCAAGATTACCAGCTGGTTTAAAAAGCAGGATCGTGATGCCAATATTATCGACGGTCAGAGCCTTCTGGAGCTGGAGTTTAAACGACAAGCGCTGCAAGGCGTCAACCTTAATGAACTGGCGCAGGCGGTGAACTGTCTCTCTCCTGCCGATATGTTTGCGGGCATTGGTGCTGGCGATATTAAGCTGCGTCAAGTGGTCTCGCTGGCGCAAAAACAGGTGGCGCCAGAGGAGGAGAAGTCCTTTGAGATTCGCACCAGACCCCAGCGAGAGCAACAATCCGACAGCACGATCAATATCGACGGTGTTGGTAACCTGTTAACGCATATGGCAGGCTGTTGCCAACCGGTGCCCGGTGACCCCATTGTTGGCTACATCACCGTGGGGCGTGGAGTGACGATTCATCGGGACGATTGCAATACCGCCCTGTCGCTTCGTACCCGTGAACCAGAGCGCCTGATTGAAGTAAATTGGGGCACTCAGCCAGATTACAGCTATGCTGTCGACGTTATTATTACCGCCTATGACCGCCCGGGTCTGCTCAGGGACATTACGGTTGTGCTCGCCAATGACAAGGTTAATGTCATCGCCATGCAGACACGCACCAGCAAAGAAGAGCACCTAGCCAGCATGTTGCTGACCATGGAGGTACCCAGTCTGGAGAGGCTCGGACGTATTCTGGCCCGGGTAAACCAGTTACCAAATGTCATTGAAGCGGTGCGACACCGCAAAGCTAAATAAACCTCAGGAGCCTGTTTTGTCCCACTATCTTGATGAACTGCTGACGCTGATGGCACAACTGCGCGACCCAAAGCATGGTTGTGCGTGGGATGTAAAGCAGACCTTTGCCAGCATTGCCCCTCATACTCTTGAAGAGGCCTGCGAGGTTGTAGAAGCGATTGAGCGGGAAGATTTCGATAACCTTAAAGAGGAGCTTGGCGACCTGCTGTTGCACGTCATTTTCCATACCCAGATGGCTCGGGAGGCTGGCTATTTTGACTTTGCCGATGTTAGCCAGACGTTGCAGGCAAAGCTGATCCGGCGTCACCCTCATGTGTTTCCAGATGGTAGCGTCAAGTCGTTTGGGTCGGCGAAAAAACTCACACCAGAAGAGGTCGAACAAAAGTGGCAAGCGATCAAAGCGGAGGAAAAACCGCAGCAGCGCTCTTCCATCATGCCCAGCGACCTACCCAGAACGCTACCCACGTTGCAAAGGGCGGAAAAAATTCAGTCCGCTGCCGCAACCGTCGGTTTTGACTGGATCCGGGTAGAACCGGTATTTGACAAAATCCATGAAGAGCTTGATGAGATCCGCGCCGCCAAAGGTCAGGAACGCATAGCCGAAGAGGTGGGGGATCTGCTGTTTGCCTGTGTCAACCTCGCTCGCCACCTTGATGTGAATGCGGAGATGGCACTGCGGCAGGCATGCGGCAAATTCTCCGGGCGCTTTGAGAAAATGGAGCAGTTAGCCAAGGCCAACCAGCAATCCATCGAACAGCTAACGCTGGATGAAATGGAGCGCTATTGGCAGCAAAGCAAGCAGTTTGAGCAGTGACTGTGGTGATTTGGGATTGGCGGCATTGATCATTTTTTTGCCGCCGCTTGGTATGTGCTCGCTTCACGCAAATACTGCACACAGTAAAGAGTGGTCATATCGATGTACAAAACAGCTAACAACTCGGTTAGCAGAGCTAACAAACATTATTCACAGGTCATCAATAACAAGCCCTGCTGCTGATAACGCCGGTAGGGCTCGTGAATATCCGCCGGTGTCTGTTCAGGTTCTACGGTGATAAATCCGGCGCGTTGATAAAACTGCTCAAGGTGGGGGTAGGCATAACACCAGCAGGTGGGGAGTTGGCTGAGGGACTGTTGCAGCAACGTAGTGCCAAGGCTTTCCCGACGCCGGCCACTGCTTACCCAAACACTGCGTAACAAATAGCCATGGGCTTTTGGGCAGGCTCGCAGAGCCGCAACAATCTCACCTTGGCGCAGCACCCATACCCGCTCGCCGCCTTTCGCTTTGCCCTTGTGACCGTTCGCTTTAAAAAACCGGTTAACCAGCGGAAAAGCGATGGGTTCCAGCTCTTGTGCCCATAGCGGGCTGATATCAGTCATTTTTTTGCGGTTTTGCCGCCGCTTGCTGGGCAGCCCTGAGAATTCCCCGCAGCATGTTAAGCTCTTTGGACTCCGGGCGGGCACGATTGAACAGGCGGCGCAACCGGGTCATGACCAGTCCGGGGTGTTGCTGAATGATGAAATTAATATCCGTTAATGTGCTTTCCAAATGTTCGTAAAACCGTTCCAGGTCTTTATTCAGTGGGTATTGCTCGGGTTTTTCATCCGTTTCACTCCCTTCTTTGGGCTGTGATGCTTTGAAAATTTCATAACAGAGAATCTGAATCGCAGCGGCAACGTTTAACACCGGGTACTCGGGGTTGGCTGCAATGCTGGTATGGAAGTGGCACTTTTCCAGCTCACTGTTGGTCAGCCCCATGGTCTCTTGCCCGAACACCAGCGCCACGGGCGACTGACGAGCTTGCGAAATTAACGCTTCAGCACAGGCTTCTGCCTTGAGCATGGGGCGGGAGAAGGCGTGGGTGCGGATGCGGGCGCTGGTTCCAATGACCAGCGAACAATCAGCAATGGCATCGTCCAAAGTGGCAAATACCCGGGCGTTGCTGAGTACATCCTGAGCTCCGGCGGCCATGGCATCGGCCTCAGGGGCGGGAAATTGCTGGGGCGTCACCAGACACAGGTCACTTAGGCCCATGGTTTTCATTGCCCGGGCGGCAGCGCCGATATTGCCGGGGTGAAAGGTGTTAATCAGGATAATTCGGATATTCTTTAGCATGGTAAGGCGTGGCTGATGGATAAACAGTTTTTGAAGTTGAGGGCGCGACATTATAGAAGCCTGTGGCAACAGAAAACCAGAGGCGATGTGGTTTGTTAGCGGGTGTTGTTGGTGAGAACTGTATGAGTTATGTACAATGCGCTCAGATTCGGTGTCCCGGAAGTCAACCATGAGCCAAAGTTCTCAAAAGCGGGCCTACCGCTGGCTAATGCAACAGATCAAGCCAGCAAAGTACTGGTTAGTGGCCTCAATGTTGCTGGGGTTACTCAGTGGCGTGGTGCTCATTTTTCAGGCTTCTATGCTGGCTCGAATTATCCATCAATTGGTGATGGATGATGCCCCAAGGTCGCAGTTAATCCCTCACTTTCTTACGGTACTTGCTCTGGTTCTGCTACGTGGTGGCTGCGCTTGGGGGCGCGAATTTTGCGGCTTTCGGGCCGGAGCCCGGGTTCGCAGCGAAGTACGCCAGCAGCTGCTGGATAAACTGCGGCGCCTCGGCCCGGTAATCATTGGTGAGCGCCCCGCTGGCAGTTGGTCGGCCATTGTGGTGGAGCAGGTGGAAGAGCTGCAAGAGTTTGTGGCCAAATACCTGCCCCAGATGGCGCTGGCGGTAATGGTACCGCTGATTATTCTGGTGGCGGCCTTTCCTGAAAGCTGGGTAGTTGGGGTGATACTGCTTGGCACCGCACCGCTGATTCCCATTTTCATGATTTTGGTGGGGCTAAAAGCGGCCGAAGCCAATCGTAAAAATTTTCAGGCGCTTTCCCGCTTAGGCGGCTTCTTTCTGGATAGGTTGCAGGGGCTGCACACCCTGAAGTTGTTTCAACGGACACAGTTTGCTCAGGATCAGTTGGCGGCTGCCAGTGAAGATTTTCGCTTAAAAACCATGCAAGTGCTGCGTATGGCCTTTCTTTCCTCCACCGTATTGGAATTTTTTGCCTCTATATCCATCGCTGTGGTGGCGGTTTATCTTGGTATGACCTTTTTGGGCCACATTACTTTTGGTGGCTCCGTTACCCTCTATACCGGTCTTTTTTTGCTGCTGCTGGCACCGGATTATTATCAACCGTTGCGGGAGCTGGGGACTTACTATCATGCCAAAGCCAAAGCGGTGGGTGCTGCGGAGGATATCTGGGAAGTGATGCTGCGCCCCGACCCCAAAGCCCACGGTGGTGAACTACCATACCCACAGCAGCCGGTGAGCATAACGGTCAAAGACCTCAGTGTCAGCGTAACGGTACTGGAAGAAGCGCAAAGCGGCGAGGCGAGCCAAGACACCATTGAAAAAACTCAGCTGTTGCTTGATGGACTGTCCTTTACCATCAAGGCAGGCAGTCGGGTGGGAATTATTGGCAGTAGTGGGGCTGGTAAATCCACCCTCATCAACACGTTGATGGGTTTTTGCAATTACGACGGGGATATTCTGGTGGCGGGGCAATCTCTGGCGGCGACGCAGCTGGAAAGCTGGCGCCGTGAAATTTCCTGGCTCGGGCAGCATCCACTGATTATTCAGGCCTCTCTCTATGACAACATCGCCTTTGGCCGGGCGGTAACTCCTGCCCAGTGCAAGGACGCTTTGGCTCGGGCTCAGGGGCTGGATATTCTGGAGCAGCTGGGGATGGATAGCGTGCTCAAGGAGCAGGGGGGGAATGTGTCTGTAGGGCAGGCGCAGAGAATTGCTTTGGCCCGGGCGCTGGTGTTGCCCGCCAAACTGCTGATTCTGGATGAACCCACCGCCAGCCTCGATGCCGTAAACGAACGCCGGGTACTACAGGCTCTGGAGAATCTTCCCACTGACTGCACGGTGGTTACCGTCACCCACCGGATCAGCCAGCTCAACGCTATGGATCAGATTTTAATGCTGGAAAAAGGGCGGCTTGTTGCTGCGGGAGCGCCAGCTACTCTGGCGCAGCAGAGCACGGCTTATCAGCAGTTCATTAAACTGCACACGGTTGAAGGGAGCCTTGACGATGGCTGATCTGTGGTTTTTTCTGAAGCTGTATCGCCGCCATTTAGGGCCGTTACTGCTGGGTATTTTGCTGGCCATTATAACGCTGCTGGCCAGCCTCAGCTTGCTCTCGCTTTCTGGCTGGTTCATTACCGCCACCGCCATTGCTGGCCTCAGCGTAGCCGCAGCGCAAACGTTCAACTTTTTTACTCCAGGCGCCGGTGTGCGTGGTTTTTCCATTACCCGCACGGCAGCCCGTTACGCCGAACGGCTGGTGAGCCATGATGCCACTTTTCGTTTATTATCCGGCTTGCGTAGCTGGTTCTTTGCCAGAGTCATTCCCCTCGCTTCGCTGGCTCAGTACCGCAAAGGGGAGTTGCTGGATCGGCTCGTGGCCGATATTGACGCGCTGGATCAGCTCTATTTAAGGCTGCTCAGCCCGCTGTTCAGCGCCATAACGGTCGCACTGTTGTTTGCGCTGTTTCTGGCTATTTTCAACACCACTGTGGCGCTGGTGGCTCTGACGGTGATGGTGCTGTGGATTATTGCCATGCCGTTGCTGTTTTATGTGCTGGGGCGAAAAACCGGGGAGTCGATGGGTATCTGTCAGGGGCGGTTGCGTCAGCAGGTGCTCGACTACCTGCAGGGCATGACCGAGCAACAAATTTATGCCAGCGATGCCAACTGTCGCAAAACCATGGCCGCTACAGAAACGCAACTGATCAAAGATCAAACCACCATGGCGGTGCTGGAAGGTCTGGGTTCGGCGCTGTTTGTGTCCGGCTCTGGGGCGGCGGCGTTGTTGGTGCTGTACGTTGGCAGCGACGTCATGAATGCCGGTTTACTCAGTGGTCCGGTGATGGTGATGATGGTGTTTGGCATGTTGGCCAGCTTTGAAGCGCTGATGCCACTGCCGATGGCGTTTCAGTTCCTTAGCCATACCCAGCATGCGGCCAACCGCTTGCGACAGGTGGTCAGCGCGCCGGTTGTTGATTTTCCAGTGACACCCTGCGCTAAAACCGTGACGGGCAGGATTGAGTTTCAGCAGGTCAGCTGCGGTTACGCCGAGCCGGTTTTGGAGCAACTGTCACTGGTCATCCCCGCTGGTGCCCATATTGCTTTGGTGGGAAAAACCGGTTGTGGCAAATCAACACTGATAAAACTGTTAGACCGTACCTTATCGCCCTTTGGCGGCACTGTGAGTCTGGATGGGGTAGCGGTGGAGCAATTTAGCGAGGGAGAGCTTTATCAGGCCATCACCTTTGTGCCGCAGAAAACCCACGTCTTCAGTGCCTCATTACGGGACAACCTGAAACTGGCGGCTCCTGATGCGGATGATGAGCGCTTGGAGCAGGTTATTGAGCGCTCAGGCCTTGACAGTTTAGCAGCGGCCAGAGTGCAGGGCGGCAACCTGCTCGGCGTGTGGCTAGGGCAGGGCGGTATTGCGTTGTCTGGTGGGGAGCAGCGGCGTTTGGCCATTGCCCGGGCAATGTTGAAGCCCGCCCCGATTCTGGTTATGGACGAACCCGGCGAAGGCCTGGACATTCACAGTGAACAGGCGCTCATGGATACCATTTTGCATGAGTTCAGCCGCAGTACGGTGATTATGATTACCCATAAAATGACTATGTTGGAGAGAATGAACCGGGTCTATCGGTTGAGTGATGGTGTTGTTGTACCCGTCAGCGCTTAGTCGCTTTCATTAGGGGAGAGGCGTTGAGAGCGACCAATAGATGCAAGCATCTTCAACGGTCAGGGGAGGTGCTGGGAGTTAGACGACTCAAGTCTAATAGTGATTGTCCGGCAAAACAGGCGCTGGCACGAATTTTACTCAAATACCGGTTGTGCAAATGGTGCGCTCTCATTAATCAAAAAAATTGAGAATCGAGTATAAACTTATTTTTTTAGTCTGCATTGAACCATCGGATGCTGGCCTGTGTGGGTATTGTTGAATACATGAAATACCTGCAAGTTCTCATTACCTTTGTTTGCAAAGAGCATATCCAATGAGCAAAGTCCCTAGATTAGTGTTTATCGTTTGCGTTGCTGCTTTTTTCTCCTCCAATGTTTTTGCCATAAACGCATACTTCTATATAAGAAATTATACCAGTAAGCCTATAAAAGTTAATGCTGTTGATGATGGCGATTGTGTTTATTGGTCTACCCCATCTCATAAAACAATCTTGCCGGAGCATTTCGTCCTATTTGAAGTTGCCTTTAATTCCTTTTTCTTTTCAAAATGTGGTTTTGAGCATAGCTCTCAGAGCTTTACGATCACTGTCGAATTACCTAACGGCAAAGCGTTCTCCACTACAATAAAGTGGTACAAAGGTTATGGAAGAAAGCCTGAAATCAGAACCTCTGACATAAAAAAGAGTATACCTATATCTATAGATCTTGCCCGTGCTATTTACGCTGGGCTTAATATCCCGTTGGTGATGGTTAAGGAGCACTAGTGTGATTAATCTAGGTGGTTGATCATTTGAAATCATATATTCTGACTCCTTTCACAGACAATCTGTTATGTTGAAGCTTCGCTAACATGGCTATGTGCCCTATGCTAAGTCATACACAGTATCTGTCCAAAATGACAGAATATTCGTTCACGTTATTTAAAGAAAATAACCAAAAATAATTAATCTTAGTTTGTTGTACCTAATGGATATTCAAAATACCAAGAGTAACTTTGTTTTACACGGTCATAGACCATCGTTAATGTAGACATGAACTCTGGGCCTGTTTCATACTCTTCATCTTCTGAAACCTTTAACACCGACCACATTGTATTTAAACGAGCCACATTGCCGGTAACTTCATAGCTCGCAGGTATGGTTCGGGTAGCGCTGCTTGTTGCCTGATTTAACAATTCACCCGGATGAAATTTCATAAATGTCTCCAGCAGATTTGCACTTATGCCCTGATGTACATGCCCTGATTCAAAAAAAGCATTGCTTACACCCGCCTTCGCGGGGTTAAAAGCGGGTTCTTGCAGCAGCAGCTGGCGCATATCCACACCGTCAACGGTATATTCCTTAACACGGGGCAGATCTTTTAATACGGTATTAAAGTCAGGCTTCGACTCTAAAACACTTTTCTCACCGGATAGTTTCTCCACATCATTATTAATGAGCTTTCTTGGGTTTTTAATTTCTCGTACTGTAGAAAAAATTTCCGTTCGGGGAAATTGAGCACTGTCCGATATTAAGCTTGCTATTTCTGGTGCTACAGCCGCTACAAGCTCGATAGTCGCTATGGCATCCAGAATAAAGCCAGTGATGGTTAATGCCCCAGATGCCACTGCATTGCCTGAACTCAAAGCGGCTTGTGCGCCAATGACTGAAACGCCTGAAATGGCGCTACCCACGCCTGCGCTAATCCCCGCAGCAGCGGACATCGTTAAAGAAGCGCCGCCAGTTGGTATGGAGAGGAAGATACCCAGAATACCCAAAGCGGTAGATATACCACCCGAGACGTAAGATAACACCGGGCTCTGGCCGGTGGGGTCAATGTAATTTACCGGACTTGCGTGAGCGTAAGCGTAGCGGTTGTCTACGGCCAGACTATCTTTGGTGATAAAACGCCTCAAAGCCGGGTAATAAAATCGATTGCGTAAATAGGTGAGCGAGGTCTTAGGGTCGGTCAGTTCTTGATTCCATAAAAACATGTTAGAGGCTTCACTTTGCGTGGACTCTACCTGCTCAGACGGTTGACCGTAGGCATCAAAGTTTTTGACCTTGAAATGCGTCTTGGCGTTTGCATTTTGGTGCAAAACGCCGCCGGTGCTTTGATTCAACTTAAAGAGTTGATCCATGCCATCGGCGGTTTTTATTGCCACCATGTTTTTGCCATAACGCACTGGCAAATGCCATTGGCGATCGTTTTTGATAGCTTGAATATTTTTGTTGATATCCGGGTAGTAAGAAATGTTGTGGCAGTGCAATGCAGAGTTACACCACAGTAAGCCATTAGGTAGGTATTGATAGTGGGTCGGCTGCTGGTTCTTAGGGGTAACGCTTAACAAGTAGGCGGCATCGTCATACTCGTATTGGGTGCCAAGATGATCTTGTCGTAAACGTCCACTGGCATCATGGAGAACACGGTGACAAGTACCATTGATATTGACGCTTTCTAGTTGATCAAGGCGATTGTATGAGTACAGAATTTGCTTGCCACAGGGGGTACGGGTTCTTTCTTCGATGAGGTTGTTATTACCGTCATAGCGGTAATGGGTATGCTTATGGTGCGCCTCTTTGCCTTTTTTAATAATCTGGCGCTCATCGGTTAAGCGCTGCATGCCGTCATACTCATATTCAGTGGTCTGCGTCTGCGGTACTTTACCCTGTTCATGCAGCTGCCAGGACTGGGTACTGAGCTCTCCCCGTGGTGAATATTGATAATTCACGTCATAGTTAACCCGGTCATTGGTGCTTGTCGACTTAACTTCATGACCAGAAGCGCCGTAGTAAAAATGAGTTTTGGTCTGTCCTGTTTTGGCGTCGTTGATGGTTTGTTTGATGAGCTGGCCAAGTTGGCCATTATCGTCTTTGCCATAATGAAAATCGACGCGACTGTCGCCGATCTGAACGCTCGATAAACGTCCTTTGTCTTGCGGCAAAAATGCAAACTTTCGCTCTTGCTGATTCACATCTTTTTGCACCGTGACGTGATTGTAGTCATCCAGCGTATAGCTCAACGAAAGATTATCCGGATAATAGAGGTCCAGCAAAAAACCTTCAGGGCTATAGCGATAACGCATCTTTTGCCCTTTATTATTACTGATCAGAATCAGTTTGCCTGCTGCGTCGTATTGTTGTTTTACTTCATAGTCGCTGTTGTCTCTTTGCCAGCGTAAATGAGTACGTAAACCGCGTTCATTGTATGCATAAGTAATGCGATGGCCGTCGGGCAATATCAGCTCGGTTTGATTACCGTTTTTGTCGTAACGGTACTGCAAATGAAAACGTTCACCGTCTTTGTTTTTTGGCGACTCCACCTGTTTAAGCAGACCGTCTCCGTCATAGAGATAACGGTAACCCTCGTGGCTGCTGCCAGACTTTGGCGCTGACATCCTCTTGTGCCAGGTATAAAGGTGATTTAGCAAGTCATATTGGTAGGTTTTGGTGGTGTGCAATCCGTCCCAGGTGGTGGTGCTAACCTCTGTACGATTCTGACTGGCGTCGTATTGATAGGTGTGGTTAATGGGTTGGCTGAGGGTTTGTGTGTGCAGGCCAATCAGGGCGGAACTGGCATTAATGACTTTATCAAAGGCATCGTGCACGACGGCTTTTTCTAAAAAGTGTGCGGGTTTACTGTGGGGGTTGTCGGTAACAGGGTAGATCTGGGTAATGCGTTTACGCTGCCAGGGTACTTTCTTGATGACTTGATGTTTGCGCTCATTAATCCAGGTGGTAGTAATCCTGTCGACGTCGTTGTATTCAATGCGATGCACATTGCCCCAGGGGTCTTTGGTTTGTGTTTTTCGGCCCTGTTCATCATGGGCAAAGGTTGTGATGAATCCCTGAATATCTGACTTACGCTCTATTTTAGCGAAGCTGTCAAAGGACTGGCTTGATAGTGTCCGCCACCTTCCCTGATGCTGATCCTGCAGGGCAATAGGCCTGCCTGAAGCGTCGTGCAGGGAACGTTTTTTATACCCTGTGGGGTTTTGGTGGGTGATCGCATTGTGGCCATCGCTGGCGAAGTCTTCGTAGCTTATGTAAGACGTGTAGCCTCCGGGGGCGGTGTGGGTCAGTGGGCGGTTTAGCGCATCGTAGGTGTATGTTGTCTGCTCACCTTTGGGGGTCAGGGTTTTCAGTTTGCGGGCATTGCGGGTATCAATGAATTGAACGTGTTTACGACCACTATCGCTTATTTCTGTTTTTTTCAGTACGCGGCTTGTTGCATTAAAGTGGTATTCGGTGCTGTGCTTCACTGACTGTATGCCTGCTTTATGATCAGCAAGCCATTTGAGAGTACTGGAGGACTTACGCCCTTTGTTATCAAAAGTGAAACCCTTGTATTGCCAGAGTTGCCAGTCTTTTATCGCTTTGGAGGGTTTCCAGCTGACCAGCTCAGCGCCATGGGTTTTACCAGAAGCCGCCAGCTTATAGCGGGTGCGAATGGCTTTGCCGCTAAGCAGGTCCGTTTGGTTTCGCTCTGCCAGTAGACTGTAATTACTGTAAAAGTAACTGTTGGTGGTTTGGTTAAGCGTGACCCATTGCTGAAGTTGCTGATCGTAAGCAGCATAGGTTTGGCTTAGCTTATTGCCAAAGCGGTCATAGGTGTATGAAGTTTCATCGCTTGGCAAGTAGGCTGAATGGTGTTTATCCCAAACATGATTTGTAACCGTTGCCGGTTTATCGTAATTGGTCGAGCGGCTGTATTTAAAAGGTGAAATGACATAAGCGTAAGTGGTCTTAAAGATCGGTGTGTCCTGTCTGGTAGTGCGAACCTCAACGGGCAGGTGCAGATAGTTATACTGATAAGCCTGATGATGCGACTGCTCGCCATTTACCAGAGTGACTTCCACCGTGTACTTGTAGTCCTCATCGTTGCTGTCGATCAGGCTGTCGCTGTTACTGGATAACCGGTAGGTTGGATAACCGGTATAATTACTGGATAGACCGTACTTATAATGTGCCTCGTGGTGAATTTTGTCATCAGCCAGATCGAACTGTTTAAAGAGTTTAACTACCGGCATTTGTCGTGCACCGTAGTGGCTTATGTAAGGGATACTGTCGTAGGCAAGCTCTGTCTGCAGACCTTCTGGTGATTTCATAGTATGCAGCAATTTTCGCCCGGCGGCGTTTCTGTAGGTAATGGCATAACTTTGTTTTAATGGGTTGATAATCTCTACGACGCCCTCGCTGTTATAGTAAATGTGCTGCTCACGCCCATCCGGATAATCGATGATTATCTCATCAGGTGCATAATTGAAACGGTATTCATTACCATAATTATCCCGGATGGTTGCCAGTCGCGCCGTGGCCAGTTGTTCAACCGGCTTCTCGTAATCGTACTGTACCTGATTACCAAAACGATCTACCTGTAAAATAAGCAACCCTTGATGTGAAAAATATTGCCTACTGCCATCTTTGTGCAGTGATTGGTAGCGGTATTTAAATTCCGGATTGTGCGGAACAGGTACTGAAATAAGCTCGTCCTTAAGTGCGCTGCCGTGTTGATTGTAATATTTAAGCCCTGAGGCAAAGCCGGTTTCATCGTGCCATAAGGGGTCAATCAGCCACTGCTTACCTCCGAGTTGTGCGGTTTTTTCGTTAATATAATCCAAATCAAGGGTCCAGCCTGCGGGCAGGCCAAACATGCCTTTGGTATTAAAGCTGTAGGTCAGGTTTAGTTCTAGAGGTATCCGCAGCCCCGGAGCTTTAATCAACGGGTAGGAAAAATAAAAAGTTCCTGTGGCTGTATTTACCTGAGCATTAAACGATTTGTTGTGATTGTAGGCGTGGCTGCCTTTGTAGGCGTTCGCATCATTGCCAATGAAAAACAGTACGATCAACAGTAAATTGACAACATAAGATGAAATTAGGGCTTACACACATACCTAAACCTTAACAACCTGCGACCATCTTAACTATAGATTCATTAAGTGGACAACATAAGAACTGAAATGTTGGTTACCTAGCCCGGATATTTCATAGAAATACAACAGGTGTCTTTAACCAACTCGCTATTGCCAGTACAAAGAAACCCCTCACACTCTTTCAATGGGGTGATTTCTTTTGGTGTTCTTGGTTATTCAGGCCACAGACCGGGTTTGAGGCGTGGCATTGAGTAAAAGATTTCGGTCATACGCCAAAGCCCCCTTTTCAAGGGGGAGCCGTTAGCCAGATGCAGTTTGAAAAGCACCAAAATCAGAAGAATTACGGGCTCATGGTCAGTACATGCACAGGCTTTCCAGGCAAGAATGAACTGGCAGTACCGTTTACCCAGTCCATATAACCTGAAGTAAAAAATGGTGATAGTGGGTGGCCACTTTGTCCGCCGGGCATGTGAAAAATCGCAGCCTCTTCCTGACCGGGCGAAACCACCATGCGCTGGGAGACTCCGAAGCTTGGAATCTGCGCTTTAGGCATCCAGGTATCGCCAGAAAGTGGAACCGCTGGCATCTTCAGTAACTTGCCAAGCACCGGAATGCTATTGCTCATTGGGTGTCGTATATCTGCTGTGTTTCTCTGACCCCAGGTCGCTTTCGCTAGCTGGTTCACGCCACCAAGGTTCTGAACAACCTCGTCTACCGTTTCAAGCAGTAACGCATCCCAGCTTTCGTAACGTGGATTGAGCCAGTTCATAGGTCGCTCATCCAGCAGCCGCCAAACCATTTCGGTTTCATGGTTGAGGTTTTGCATAAAGCCATCTTTTATGCCGCTTTTAGCCTGTGGTGACAAAGATAGGAAATAACGTCCAATAGACGACAAAATTTTTATTTTAAGCGCATCGTTATACTCCCTGAGCAAACGATAACCCACATCATCGGTAGATGCCTTTGCAGACCAGTTTTCTACGTAATGACGAAATTTTTGCCGGGCGGGCTGATTTTTCAGTGCATCCTCAGTAAGCGTATCCAATACTAAACGACGCCAGTTGCTCATGTATAAAGCACGATGATCCAGTGCAACTTCCAGCATGTTTTTTTCATTAGCGCTGTCAAGTGCCATCAGTGCGTTTTTAATCTGGAGTTGTCGAGCTCCGAGAAGATAACCGCCGTTACCAATTTTGGCATTATCTTTGCCACTGGCAACGCGGGCATTGGCCGTCCAGATTCGTTTGGATTCGGGGTTATAAACCCGCGGATACTCCACCGCCGGCAACCAGCCCTGCCAATTCTCATCCGCCCGTTGCCAGGGCAGAGGGTATGTGGAATCAATGCCAGAGCGGTTGGGGATCTGCCCGGCAATAGTCCAGCCGATATTGCCCTGATGATCACCTACAGCAACATTCACCGGAGGCATTCCAACGCGATTTGCAATGGCCATAACCTGCAAAGCATTTTCAGCTTTTTCCATATACATCAGGTTCAGGTTGGTAGCTTCGGGCTGGTGCGCTATCCAGCGCAAAGCGTATTGAGTATCGTCGTATACCGACTCAACAACTGGTCCCCAATGTGTACCGAAGTATTCAGCTAAAAGCGGCGGTTGACCTTTAATATGGATGGTTTCAGTCCAGCGTTCCAGAGGCTTCAAGCCCTCGGGAGTCATGTATCTGTCGTCGTTTATCTCCAGCTCAACAAGGTCAACCCAATCGCCGCCGGTATTGGTAAAACCCCAAGCCACATGGGAATTGCTGCCAACCAGCATAAAAGGCGTGCCCGGGAACGTAACGCCGGTTATGCTGATATTCTCACCAGGCTGCTCTGGGTCAGGGTAGCGCCACGAAGTGCGATACCAAACGGTGGGAACCTTGAGCGCAAGGTGCATATCATTCTGAATGATTGCAGCACCATTGGCGGTTAGAGCGCCGGAAACTGCCCAGTTGTTACTGCCAATCAGGTTATCTTCCAGTGTTATCCCACTGAGATTTCCATACAATTCAACCCCTTTACTGCGTAAGTTGACCAGATCTGGCCCCGGTGTTGGTATGTCAGGCAGGTCGCTGGGCTGCAAGGGAGAGTCCCAGCGGGTTTTGGTAGGTGATAAAAAGTCAATCACCGGCTTTGAAGTGACACGACTGAGAAATCCTTTTAGATTGTCACGCTTTGCATCAATATCGTTAAGGCCGGTGTACAGGCTAAATACCGACAAAAAGGTATCTTCATTCTTCCAGGGCTGCGGCTCAACCCCTAACAACAGGTATTCAAATGGCCGCTGTCCAAGATCGGCCAAGCCTTGATTAACGCCGTTTGTGTAAGCATTGAGCAGGCTCAACTGTTCGTCGTTTACAAGTGCGAGGGTTTGCTGCGCTACGTGGCGAAAACGATGTTTTCTCTGACGTTTATCATTTTCTAGCGTGTCTGCACCAAAGAGCTCTGAAAGAGTACCGGCACCGACCCGACGGCTCATATCCATCTGGAAAAAGCGATCCTGAGCGTGGATATAGCCAGTGGCAAAGGCAATATCGCTGCGATTTTTTCCGCTAATCAACGGAACGCCCAGAGAGTCTCGCTCAACAGTGACCGTAGCGCTCAGGAAAGGCGATTTAACTTCGCCGCTCAGGGTCGGGAGGCTTTGTCGAAGGAGGATAAAAACGGCCAAAATAATGATAAAAACGAGCGAAACAATGACAAAGAAGCCTCGCTTCAACCACGTTAGCATAGTGACTACTCCTTTTTTACGTATTTAAGAACGGCTGTACTGACCACATGACCATCAGCGTGAGATGGGTACATTAAACTGCTGGATACCATCGCTGAGTGTGGCGGTTGGAATCCTTGGCGAGGTGTTAGCTCAACTGGTTTGTTTACTGTTGGATTGTAGCCCGTGTTTCTTTTTGGTGTGTTGTCACTGTTGTTTTTATCCGAACCGAATCTTGGAAGACCGACTCCTGCTGTTGGTCAATATACTTAGGCAGGTTGGGTGGCAGGTCTTTAGTCGGTAGTGTTGTCAGTGGTCTCACTGCTCTTTGGTTAAAGCATGAAACACAATAATAGTATTTTCCAACAGTTACTCAAATCAATTTCCCTACACTAGTTTCACAAGTTGTTCATAATATTTGAAACAATGGTGCTAACAAAGCTGGTTGCATGAATTGAACGCTTGTGTTCAGTATTTTTCCATAAATGGCGATTTCTATTCTGAAACATCAGAGAGAGAACAAACTGCGCGATAAAGATAAGGCGGGCTTGATGCCAAGGGACACAGTTGAGAAACAGGAATCTTTGCTGCCCTTGGCAGTGAAGGCAGGCCAAGAATTAGAAATCCGGTTAAAGCTGGCCAGTATGATGGTTTACTTGGCGCTTAGTTAATTTGTGATGTAGATAGAGAAAGTAATGCTGCCTCGAAAATAAAAGACAATGGGTTAATGACAGAGTTGGCATAGTATGTGTTTTTAATATACTGCGTAGTTGCTGCGGAAGTACTGAAATGGATTTTTGGATATAAAGAAAATATGGCTGTGAATAGAAAAAGTTATTTTAATTCGTTGCTTTTAAATGGTTCTTTTGAATCAGAGTATATTGCAATAAAGTTAGATTGTCCTGTTTGTTCCAAGTATTATGATTAGTGTTGTCAGTGGTCTCACTGCTCTTTGGTTAAAGGATGAAGCATTGTAATAGTATTTTCCAACAGTTACTCAAATCAATTTCCCTACATCAGTTTCACAAGTTGTTCATAATATTTACAACAATAGTGCTAATAAAGCTGGTTACATGAATTGAACGCTTGTGTTCAGTATTTTCCCATAAATGGCGACTTCTATTCTGAAACAGCGGGTTTTTTTTAATATAAAAAGGGGAACTAAATAACCACGCCGTGGTCGAAGTATTGGGTTGTGGTTACTTTATCTTTTTCTCCAAAAGACAACGGGCTGTTATTGTGAACTCTACTATTTTTACTGGAACTGACTTTTCTCAATCGCCATGCAGCGCTACTGAGGCAAAAATCTGTAGCGATGAATCATCTGGCAGCTTGAAGGGTGTGAAAGTATCTAAGAAGGAAGTTAAAAAATTTATATGCGACGTCTGTCAAGCTTCATTCATATGGGAAAGTCGCCTCAGACATCATATGGCTAAGCACACTGGTGAAAAGTTGTTTACTTGCAATTTTGATGGATGCGATAAATCATACAAATTTAATGGAAGCCTCAGTAGACATTATCGAGAGAATCACCCAGACCCTAACAGAAAAAAAACTGAAAAAGAAGTTATAAAGCTTTTTCTTTGCCAATATCCTGACTGCGGTATGGCCTTCAAACTGCGGGCCGCACTCAAAACCCATTATCGTATTCACACCGGTGAAAAGCCTTTTGTTTGCTCATATACTGACTGTAACAGAGCATTTTCACAGAAATTCAGCCGCGACAGACATCTGAAAACTCACAGCAAAACACAAAAACCAAATGACACCAATACAAGCTCTAATGCTGAGTTGTTGCAGGTGGGCACGCACTCCTCGTCCCCCCAGAAACCATGTGCTGGCAAAAGAGCAGAGGCAGAACAGAATTTACCAGCATCAACAGAAGATAAGGCACTCCCTAGCTCTGTAGTCGATAATGGTGAGCCGTCGGGTAGCACTACCCTAAGTGGAAACGATATACATTTTACGATGACGAATCTTTTAGAAGAGCAGCATTTTTCTTGCGATTTATATGGTCTCGAATGGCTATCTTCAAACAACGGTTTAGAAGATCAGCCGTTTTCGAGTCATGTTAATAACTTTGACCTCATTATTTAACCGCTAACCCGACAACATTGAACGCTTTCGCTATGTGCGGGAAAGTGGAGCAACAAAACCCTGCACGAGAGCAGGGGTGATAAGCGCAGGGCTACGATGTTTGTGGTTCTTTTTTGTCGCGGATCTTTTCTACAATGGCCGTGGTTGAGCAATGCTCTAAAAACGCCAGCACTTTTACCTCGCCGCCGTAGGCGTTGACGATGGGGGCACCCACTACCTGATTCAGCGAGTAGTCGCCGCCTTTAACCAGTACATCCGGTTTAATGGTGCGGATCAGATCTTCTGGTGTATCTTCATCAAAACTGACTACCCAGTCGACGGCTTCTAATCCGGCCAGCACGGCCATGCGCCGTTCCGCTGGATTGATTGGGCGTCCACTGCCTTTTAATCGAGCGACCGATGCATCGGCATTGATGGCCAGTACCAGTCTGTCACCCTGTTTGCGAGCTTGTTCGAGGTAGCCCACATGACCGGCATGGAGAATATCGAAGCAACCGTTGGTAAAGACGATTTTCTCCCCTCTGGCACGAGCATCTTCAACGGCAATGACTAACTGTTCACGGGAAACGGCACCGCGTTCAGCTCCGAGCTCTTTGTGTACTTCAAGGCGTAATTCTGGCATGGAGATGCTAGCGGTTCCTAACTTTGCCACCACAATACCGGCAGCAATATTGGCCAGTGCCGCTGCCTGGGGTATTTCGCAGCCCGCTGCTAAAGAGGCCGCGAGCACTGAAATAACGGTATCCCCAGCGCCGGTCACGTCGAAAACTTCTCGGGCTCTGGCAGGAAAATGCAGTTCGGATTGGTGTTTACGCAGCAGAGTCATGCCGTTTTCACTGCGGGTGATCAGCAGTGCTTCAAGTTCCAGCGTTTGCATGAGTTGCTGGCCTTTGCGAATCAGTTCTTCTTCGCTGTTGCAGTGGCCTACGACGGTCTCAAATTCTTTTAGGTTGGGGGTGAGGATGGTTGCGCCGCGGTACTTTTCAAAGCTGCTGCCTTTTGGGTCAACCAGAACCGGAATGTTGTGTGAGCGCGCCAAGCGAATCAGTTGCTGGCAACCGTTAAGTGTGCCTTTGTTGTAATCGGAAAGGACAATGGCATTGAGGTTGTGGATCAGGCGGGCTGTTTTTTCTTCGATTACATCGGCACTTAGCCCGGCAAAGTCTTCTTCATGATCCAGACGAATGAGCTGCTGGTTTTGGGAGACTACCCGCAGTTTAGTGATGGTTGGAGCGCCGGGTAGCCGGGCAAAGTCGCAATAAATACCCGCTGCTTGCAGGCGGGTTTGCAAGGAGTCCGCCGCTTCGTCATCGCCCGTGGCAGCAATGACCCAGGCTAGGGCGCCCAACGAGGCAATGTTTAAAGCAACGTTACCGGCACCGCCGGGACGGTCTTCAACTTGCCCAACCTTCACCACCGGTACGGGGGCTTCAGGGGATATTCGGGTGGTGGAACCGTGCCAGTATCGGTCCAGCATAATGTCACCAATGACCAGGACTTTGGCCTGATCAAAGCGGGGGATGGTCAGTTTCATGAACAGTGTCCGGGCGGTGCAAAATGAAAAGAGAGGAATACTACCATAGTCTGTTTTTTTTTCGTAAGTCGCTGTCAGCGCTTGCGGGCGCTAACAGCGTAAGGGGGTGGTCTTGTCGCTCTTAGGTGAGAGTGCTAAATGTCGCTGCATCAAGACACTACTTGCTTAACAATCGGTGGCTCATCCTGAAACTGCATTTTGTGCAAATGAGCATAATGCTCACCACGGGCCAGCAGCTGCGTGTGAGTGCCTTGCTCCACGATGCGGCCTTGCTCCATAACCAGAATGCAGTCGGCATTTTCGATGGTGGAAAGGCGGTGAGCGATGACCAGCGTGGTGCGCCCTTTCATAATGTTATCCAGTGCGGCCTGAATGTGGCGTTCGGATTCAGTATCCAAAGCGGAGGTGGCTTCATCAAGAATCAGGATGGGGGCATCTTTCAATACCGCCCGGGCAATGGCCAGGCGCTGGCGCTGGCCACCAGAGAGCAAGACACCGTCTTCACCTACGAGGGTGTGCATGCCCTCGGGCATGTCTTTGATGAATTCGCTGGCGTAAGCGGCTTCTGCGGCTAGGCGGATGTCGTCTTCTTCAGCGGTTTCGCCAAGGGTGCCGTAGGCGATGTTGCTGGCCACGGTATCGTTAAACAGGGTGATGTTCTGGCTGACCAGAGCGATGTGGCTACGCAGGTTACGCAGCTCATAATCATTCAGGGCAACCCCGTCGATGAAAATATCCCCGACACTGTGGTTGTAAAACCTTGGTACAAGATTGGCCAGCGTGCTTTTTCCTGAGCCGGAGCGGCCCACCAGAGCGTAGGTTTTGCCCGGCTCAATGGTAAAGCTGATATCCTCAAGTGCCGCTGTGTTCGCCCCTTCGTATGTAAAGCCCACCTGCCGGAATTCAATGCGCCCCTGCACCCGTTTGCTGGTAAATTTACCGCTATTGACCTCTGGTATTTCGTCCACCATTGCAAAAATGCTTTCAGCAGCGGCGATGCCTTTTTGAATGTTGGCATTCACTTCGCTGAGTTGGCGAATCGGCTTTGGCAGCAGTGCAGCGGCGGTGACGTAACCGACTAAAATGGCGGTGCTTGAGTCCCCCTTGACGAATAGCACCATGAACAGCAGCAGGGCCAGAGCAATGGAGACAATAAACTGCAGCACCGGGGTATGCACCGCGCTGGCCCGGGCCAGTTTGAGGTTTTGCCGGGTGTTGGCGGTGCTAGAGGCGTGGAAGCGTTGGCTTTCGTAATCTTCGCCACCAAAGCCCCGAACCTCCCGATAGCCATTGATGGTCTCTGAGGTAACGTGGGTGAGGTCGCCCATGGAGTGTTGCAGGTTTCTGCTGATGCGGCGAAAGCGGTTGCTGGCATAGGAGACCACCAAGGCAATGAAGGGCAGGGCGGCAATAAAAATCAGGGTCAGTTTCCAGTTGGTGTAAAACAAAAAGCTCAACAGAAACACCACTGTCAGCCCTTCGCGCACCGCTACACGAATGGCGTCGGTGGCGGCAGCAGTGACGAGGCTGACGTTGTAAGTAATGCGGGCGATCAAATGGCCGGAGTTGTTGTTGTCATAGAAGGCGTTGGGTAG
Source organism: Endozoicomonas sp. (assembly GCA_965198415.1). Taxonomy (GTDB): domain Bacteria; phylum Pseudomonadota; class Gammaproteobacteria; order Pseudomonadales; family Endozoicomonadaceae; genus Endozoicomonas. Next base: position 502,532 of record CBDAPN010000032.1, on the reverse strand, counting down.
TTTGATCATATGATCAAACATTGCAATACGCAGGTCATGAATCACCAGATTTGCCACTTTGGAGATGTAGTAGTTGCCCAGATAAGAGCCAACGCCGCGCACCACGGCGATAATTACCATTAGCCCTGGGATCAGCCACAACGAAGAAATGCCTTTGTTGGCCAGCCAGCCGTGCTGGAGCAGCGAAACATCTTCCCCTTCAAGGGCTTGCACAAAGTATTCCAGCAGCTTGGCGAAGGCGGGTTGAGTCAGGGCAAAAATAGCCAGCCCTAACAAACTCAGGGCAAAGTACCCAATGTAGGGCTTAACGTAGGTGAGCAGTCGAAAATAGACCTGTAGGCTTGTGATGTTTGGTTTGGACATGGCTTAGGGTTGTTTCCAGTGCAGGGCAACAGCTGCCGTATAAGCCGCATTTCCATTGCTGGCGATTATCGCAAAAGCCGCCGGGTTCGCTGATGCGACAGCTTTTGGTGGACTGTTTTTGAAGATTTCAAACAGTCTTCCAAGAGTGTGAAAATTAGCCGCCAAGAATAACAGTGAACCCATTCATTAGAAAAGTTTTTTGCACAATGCTTTCGTGGAAGTTAATCCACACCGGTTGAGCGGGCAATAATTTGGGTGAAATTTATGATGCGTTCGTGGGGAGTCGTCAGCTAGTGGCCAGTGGCTATTTTGGCCTCACTGGCTTAACAGCATGGATTAGTTGAGCAGATTGTTTTAACTAATTTTTTTTGGGTAAAAATTGTGCTCAATGGCTGCACTGGAAGATTAGTTGAACTTTGTTCCATTCCTTGCGAGGCAAAGCCTTGAGCAATTCGGTTTGCCTGAAGCTGCACCTTATCTAACTGTAATTATTGAAATTTACACCCGGTTAAATAAGCAAATTATTTTTTTTGTGCTAATTTAAATTTTCCTTTCGTGAATCTTTAAGGCAGTCAATTGTGAAACTCAAACATATTTCGCAAATGTTTAGTTTTCTGTTGCTGGCGTTCAGTGTGCTTGGATATTCGCAGAGCGCCACATTAAGTGATGATTATTCAGCTGAGGCGGAACTTAAGGAGGTTCAGAATTCAATCATCAAAATCTACACATCTTACAATCAACACGACCATCACAACCCATGGATGAACATGGGTCCACAGCAAAAAAGCGGCTCTGGTGCCGTTATTCAGTTACCCTGTACCGGCCAGTATGCAGTGTTGACTAACAGCCATGTTGTCAGTGCTCATACCTACATTGAGGGCAGGAGAAACGGGCAGACACAACGCTTCCAGCTGGCTCCGCTGTGGATATCCCATGAGCTGGATCTCGCTCTGTTGGCGCCAGCCCATGAATATGAGAAAGCAGCATTTTTCCGTGACGCCATTCCAATTCCATTAGGTGAACTGGCGCCACTGCAAAGTGATTTGATGTTACTGGGCTTCGCTGATGGTGGCGATACCATCAGTGCCAGCAAAGGTATTTTGTCTCGTCTTGAGTATCAGTCTTATTTTAACTCCGGGTTTTCATTTTTGGCCGGGCAGATTGACGCCTCCGGCGATCTCGGTAATAGCGGTGGCCCTGCCATTGTTGATGGAAAAATTGCCGGCGTGCTGATGCAAAGAAAGACTTCACACCGGATCAATAATACGGCCTATATCGTTCCTGCTGACGTGATTAAACAGTTCCTAGACGATATTGCCGATGGCTTTCACAACGGCGTTCCCAGCCTTGGGATTGCTACTGAGCCGCTGGAAAATGAATACATAAAAATGGTCTACGGCATAAGAGGTAACAATGGTGTACTGGTTCGCCATGTGGTACCCGGTTCCTCCGCCGACGGCATTTTGATGCCGGATGATGTCATTGTCGAGATTGATGAGTATCCGGTAGGCAATGATAAGACCATTCTTTTGCGTGGTAATGAACGTATATCCATGGATTACGTCGTCCATTCCAAGCAAATCAGGGACAGTGTTAACGTTAAAGTTATCCGTAAAAAGCAGGAGCATTGCTTCAGGATAATGCTGACTCACTCCGTCAACCACGATCTGCTGGTGGGAGTCGATGGGGATGCATCGCCCTCTTACTATATTTATCAAGGTCTGGTGTTCACCAAAGTAACCCGTGAGTTGTTGCTTGACGGCAGTGCCCGGTCGGTTTCCATTGCAGGGCTTGAGCCGATACTTCTTAATAATTTCCGTTTCCCCGGCCAGGATGAAATGGTGGTGATTTTGAAGGTACTGCCTCACGAAGCAAATCGCGGATACCACCACCTTAACCTGCAGGTAGTTGAAAGTATTGGCTCCAAAAAGGTTAAAAATCTTGCTCACCTTATCCATTTGCTGGAGTCATCAAACCATGAGTTTCTGGAGATTAATTCCGGCTACAAAGGTTTGGATAAACTGATTCTCAATACAACGCTTGCCGACAGCGTGACGGATGAAGTGATGTGGCTAAATGGTATTCAGCATGATCGCTCTAAAAACTTAAGAGTTGATGAATGCTCATTATATGATGATTAAATCCACAGCTGGCAGTTAAATTGCCACTGATATTTGGGTTTTATGGGGCTATAACGCCCCTTTTTTTGTGCTGAATATTCTCGACACAACATGCGGGCACTTGATAGCGCACCGCTGTTGCGGTGTCATTATCCCAGTTGGCTGATGTACAACAGAGGCTGAATACACGCTGGCAACGGCTGGCGCATTGTTATCGACTGTGGTAAGGGTTGCTGGTAAGTAAAGGCTAATGTTATATGATCATGTTTTTTGCCCAAAGCGACTAATTATACGACTATGCTATTGTGTTTAGTGGTTTTTTTGTTTATCTTATGGCACCTTCTTATGAAGGTGTTTTACCGGTTTCGCCGTAAAGCCTCGCCTATATGCCCTTTGGGTACGGGGGGGATATTGCGGCAATACCCTGAAGGGCACAAGTGCGTAGAGTAGTGCTGATTCTCTCAGCTATACGCTATCCGTCTCTTGTAGACCTACCAAATAATAGTGAACAAACGATGAAAAAGCCTTTAACCAAGCTGGTTGCTCTTGCCTCAGTCATCGCCTCAATGTCTGTGGCTGCTGGCGAAAATTATAACTATTCACACCTTACGGCTGGTGCCGCTTTTATAAAGAGCGATTTCCCTGATGGGCGAAAAATTGATGAGACCGGCTTTTTGGCGAGCGGAGCCTATGAGTTTGAGAACATTCCGCTGATCATCAATGCTGGCTATATTCACAGCTCGGTGAATGATGATGAATTCTCAGGCCTTTACGGTGACAGCTACTATGCAGGTGCCGGTGTGGTGTTCTCCCCTACTGATCGCTTGGATATTGTTCCTGGTTTTGCCGTTGGTTCTACTAAGGCTACTCTGGATGTGGGCGCTATAAAAGAGGACGCAAATGTTACCTTTTATAATGCTGAGGTTGATGTACGGTTTCATTTAGAGCGTGGTCTATGGTTAACCACTGGTTTGACCTATCAGGATTACGATGAGAAAGGGTTCGACTCAACTACATTTTTTGATCTTGGTGCAGAGTATGTGGTGAGCGATACTTGGTCATTAGGCATCGACTTTCAAAACCATTCTGACGGTCATACAACCACACTGTTTGGCAAAGTTTTCTACTGAATTCCCATCACTCAACTGGCTTCCGTTTGGGAGCCAGTGTTGTCGCTTAAAAATACCCCACCCTCCGGTTTTGCACTGATGCCTATTAGGTGAGCGGTCAAATCTGCATTCAATTTGAATTGCCAGCTTTTTGATGTTGCCACAGTAAAGCTGACGAAGAAGTAACAGGGTAATAAAAAATACGGTTGAGGTGAGGGGCGCTCGTTAGATTTTCGGCTTGGGCGGTACGATGGGCTGCCTTGCCAGCCAAGTTTGTTCCCATTCGCTTAATTGTTCGGCGGGCATCGGTTTGGCAATGAAGTAACCTTGCGCAAGGTCACAGTTCAGCGTTTGCAGCAGTTGCCAGTCTTCAATGGTTTCTACGCCTTCGGCTACGGTTTTCATGTTCAGTTTGTGGGCCAGTGAGATGTTGGTTTCTACAATTGCGGTGAGTGTTTTGTCGCCACTGGCATCAGAAACGAAGGAGCGGTCAATTTTTAATTCGCTGAAAGGTATTCGGTTTAATTGCTGCATGCTGGAATACCCCGTACCAAAGTCGTCGATGGACAATGGAAAACCCTGCAATTTAAAGCGGGCGAGGGTTTCAAGCGCCAGTGCGGTGTTTTGAATTAAACTGCTTTCAGTAATTTCTAAAATAAGCATCTTTGGCGGTAAGTTAAGGGCTTGGGTTTTTTCCATTAACAGGTCAGGCAGGTCGGTATTGCCTAAAGTAATGGGCGATAAGTTGATGCCCACAGAAATTGTTTTGCCCTCATCAAGCCAGCTTTTAGCCTGCACCAGCGCCAGATCAAGCATTTTCATGGTCAGCGGAGTAATCAATCCACAGCTTTCCATGGTGGGGATAAACCGGGTAGGGCTGATCAGGCCGAATTTGGGGTGATTCCATCGCGCCAGAGCTTCAACTGAAACCAGGCGGCTACTTTGCAGCGCAACTTTTGGCTGGTAATAGAGGGTGAACTGATCGTCATTAATGGCTTGTTCCAGCGCTTCTTTTTTGAAAGTCAGCTCATGCTGATTAACTGCCCGGCTAGCATTTGCACCGGGGCTGGTGAAGTACAGTTGCAGTAGCTCTCTTAGGCGGCTGCGGGACATTGGCTTGTTAATGTAGCCTAATACCTGCAAGCCGTGCGCCTTTGCCATATCTTCAACGGTACGTATTAATGCGGTGTCCATAGCGCTTTGGACAATAATTGCCGGTGCCGGTTTTCGCGCTGCTAAGTGGCGGATGAACTGAATGCCATCCATACCCGGCATGTTCAGGTCACAGATTACAACATCTACCGCCCCGTCTTCTTTTAGCAGTTGCAAGGCTTGCTCGCTTCGTGGTGCCGAGCGCATTTTTTTCACACCAAGGCCGGAGACGACTTGCTCCGCAACGAGGCGTTGAAAGGGTTGATCTTCAAGGATAAGAATGCTTAGAGAGTGTATGCTGCGATCCATGAGAGTGCTGCAGAATTAATTGTTTTAAGTTTTATAAGTATGGTTCAACAAAAATAGTTGTGCGGTATTTTCTTGTTTTTGTTATCACTGCACAGCGTTTGGCAAGCATTCATCTCAGGTTGTGAAGTGTATTGGTGTTGATGCCATGTTGGTAATTCTTCACGGTATGCGTTCCCACGCAGCGCCGTGGGAACGAGACTAAGCGCAGCACAAGGTGCTACTTATTCACCTGCCTGATTTGATTCGAGACCACTCACGGGTAATGTAACGCTTAATCTTCTTGGGCAGTTCTTTGAAGACGAACAATTTTTTTCGGGTCTGTTCATTGGGGAAAATACCCGGATCGTTCGCCAGTTGCGGCTCAACAAAGGGCAGGGAAGCCGGTACGGCGTTGGGGTAAGTTACGTAGTTGGTAATATCCGCAATGACCTTCGGCTTCAGCAGGTAATTCAACATTTGATGGGCAGCGTCTTTGTGCTTGGCATCTTTAGGAATCGCCAGCATATCAAACCACATGGCGGCGCCCTCTTTGGGGATGGAGTAATGCAGGTCGATGCCGTTATTGGCCTCTTTGGCGCGGTCACGGGCAATGATCGCATCGCCAGACCAGAGCAGCGCAACACAGATGTCGCCGCTGGCCAGATCCGACATTGAGCGAGTGGAGTGGTAGTAACTGATGTAAGGCGCCACAGATTTCATTTTCTCAACGGCTTTTTTAAAGTCGTTCATCTTCAGGCTATCGCCGGGAATGCCGAGGTAGGTCATGACCGAAGGCAGCACCTCGCTTGGAGCATCCAAAAACGCTACACCACAGCTTTGCAGCTTCTTCATATTTTCAGGTTCAAGAATCAGTGCCCAGCTATCCACTGGTGCCTCTTTTCCTAACGCCTTTTCCACCAGCCCTTTGTTGTAGCCAATTCCGGTGGTTCCCCACAGGTAGGGGATGCCGTAGGTATTGCCGGGATCAAAATTATCTGAAATGGCCTTCATGATCGTGGGGTCGAGGTTTTTCAGATTAGGGATTTTGGCTTTATCTAGCGGTGCATACACACCGGCGCGAATCTGGGTTTTGTAAAAATCGTGGGATGGCGATACCAGATCGAAACCACTGTGCCCGGTGAGCAGTTTGCCCTCTAACACCTCGTTGCTGTCGTACACATCGTAGATAACTTCAATGCCGGTCTGTTTGGTGAAGTTTGCTAAGGTGTTTTCAGCGATGTAATCGCTCCAGTTATAAAAATACAGCTTTTTTGCTGGTTGATCGGCGCCTTGTAACTGGGCAGCACAGAGCAGTGTGGCGGCGGCAAGTAACTTTTTCATAAGCGTCCCGTGAACCTTATGCAATGTAAAAACTAAGGGGCGCGATTATAAAGGAGTAACAGGGTTCTACAAGTATCGGCGTACTATTGTTAGCAGAATGATCAAATCCTGCGATACTGAAAAGGCTTGTCAATGGTTTGGGAGTACGGTGATGCACGCTTTTCGTTCAATTCTTCTGGCCGTTACCCGGCAACACACCTCCGAAATGGAGCTACAACAAGTTTTTAGGCTCACTCTGGATAATCGCGCCAAGCTACTGATTGTGCTGTTTGACCACAGCCTTGATGCCTTGCATCGCTTGCAATTCATCCCGCTGGAAAAAAAACTGGAAAGCCATCTTCGCAGCCAGCTCGAAGAAGAGCTGGAGCGACTTAAAGCGCTGGCTTGGGAGCAGGGAATTCAAGCGACAACGCTCATCGTACCCCGTCGTCCAAGGTTGACGATCCACCAGATTATTAAAGATCACCACATTGATCTGGTGGTCAAGCTGGCCGATGGCAGTGGTGCTCTGGCCCGCAAACAGCTGACCGGTAACGACCTTGCCCTGCTGAGAAAGTGTCCCGTACCCATTCTGATGATGGCTGACCGAGACCAACTGCCGCAGTTTAACGGCAAAGTCATGGTCGCTATGGACGTAGGAGACCCGGACTCTCACATATATAACTTCAATCGTACGCTGCTGCAGTACGGAATTTATCTGGCCAGTCAGGAGAATGCACAGCTGCATCTGGTCAGTGTTTGGCACTTGCCATTGAGTAACCGGGCTTTGAAAACGCTCTCAGATGATGAGCTTTTAGAGCTGCAGGACATCACCGAGCGACGCTATCACCACAAACTACAAGAAGTGATGCAAAATGTCGGTGTAACTGAAAGTGAGGAGGTCAAGGTGCACATTATAAAAGGGATTCCGGCTCGTGAAATAGCAAAGCTGGCGAACGAACTGAATGTGGACATCATCGTGATGGGCACGCTTGAGCGGCAAAAAGTAGGAATATTGGTGGGAAATACCGCAGAAGACATACTGAACAGCATTTATTGCTCAATACTGGCGGTGAAGCCTGAAGGTTACACCAGCCCGCTGACAGCCAACGCTGACAGCGGTTGATACTGCGTCAGGGCTTTAAGCCGCTCATATACTCGATTGCTACGCTGATCTCATCGTCGGAGCAATCCATGCAGGCGCCCTTGGCAGGCATACTGCGAATACCGTTAATAGCGTTAGAGAGAAGGTTGCTAAAGCCACCGGCTACCTTTTCTGCTTTTGCCCAGGCTGCGGCGTCGCCTTTTTTGGGTGCTCCAAGCACACCGATAGAATGGCAATTGGTGCAGAAATTATTATAAATAGTGTCACCACTGCGCGGACCGCTGCTGGCAACAGCAGCGGCGCCACTGGCACACTCATCGCCAATAAGGCAGACAGAACCCACCGGAGCAATTCGCTCGCCGATTTCGCTGCGCGTTGTAGGATCTAAATCAGCGGTTGGTTTGGCAAAAACCAGCGACGCAAATAGCCCCCCAATAATCAGAATCAATGCACGCATATGAGTTCCCCGTGACACTCGCTTGTCCTCTTTTAAGGCGATCAATGGCTATCTTGTTTTAGAAGGCTCAGAATAGATGCACCAGCAATGGGCGCTATTCTAAGGCAGCCTCCCTGGCCATATTTGAGCCAGCCAGCCGACATAAGCTGGGAGTAGCCGAATTATTTTGCAAAGCGATTATAGATCAATTGAAGCGGCTAAAACAGAGCTTTTAAGGCGCTACCTGCACCATTGCTGCTGGCACAAAAACCGTGTGTCAGCTTAGGCGTCGTATTGCCGCTACCATCAACACATTAAAGCGCCTGTTGATGGTGTTACTACCTTTACCGCCCGAATAAAAAATCGTAGACAGCCCACAAACAGATCAGTATTATTGCCACCGCTGATTAGGCAATGCACCCGTGGCGCAGCTGGATAGCGCGTTTGCCTCCGGAGCAAAAGGTCGCAGGTTCGAATCCTGCCGGGTGCGCCATTGTTAGTTTATAGCTCGCTTCCATGGTGTAATCGGCTTCAAAATAATTTTTAACACACTGTTTCCCCAATTCGAGTCACAAACGCCTATTTTTCCGCTACCTCCTAGCCTCCCATCTGCGATAAATTCTGAGTACCGCCGGTTAACCCCTGATCGAGGAAGTGTCCGTCTTCTTTGAGCTTTAGGGCTTCACTGATTCGTTGCATTAGTCGGTGTTGATCGTCGTCGTTTTGCAAAAGATCCCGCAAATCAACGCCCGTCTCGGCAAACAGGCAAAGTTGCAGCTGTCCTGTGCTGGTGACTCTGAGGCGATTGCAGTCATTACAAAAGTCCTTACTGTAAGGCATGATCAACCCAACCGAGCCTTGATAGTCACTATGACAATACTCCAGTGCCGGCCCGGCATCTGCTGCACGCATTTTGCGAACCCAGCCGCGTTCTAGTAAGAGTGACTGAATTTTATTGCCAGGGAAGTGGTGTTTGTGGAAAAACGCCTGATTATCGCCGGTTTGCATCAGTTCAATGAAGCGGATAGAGATCGGCTGGTTGCGAATCCATTGCAGGAAAGTGTCCAACTGTTCATCGTTAACGCCCTGCATGGCGACTGCATTAACCTTGATGGAAGCAAGACCATGGTCAAACGCCCTTTGCATACCCGCCAAAATTTCCCGTAGCCGGTTATGGCCGGTAATCAGCTCAAATACCCGTGGGTCCAGACTGTCGACACTGACATTGATGGCGTCAATTCCAGCGTCTAACCAGTCAGTCACCCGTTGATCCATTTTGTAACCATTGGTGGTCATCGCCAGTTTTTTAATTCCGGGCACTTGACGTATGATTTTGGCGATGTCAGTAAAGTCCCGGCGTAAGGTTGGCTCTCCGCCTGTGAGACGAATTTTTTCTACGCCAAGAGCGGCAAACGCACTCACCAGACGGCGTATCTCACTGAGGGTTAACACTTCATTGTGATGATGGTCGCTGCAGCCATCCGGTAAACAGTAGTTGCAACGAAAGTTGCAAAGATCAGTTACAGAAAGCCGCAAGTAAGGGAATTTTCGTCCCTGTAAATCCTGCAAAAATTGCATAGAACACCTTTCCAATTGCGGGAGGTGAAGGAATTTCTTCCCTCACCCTGGCAACAAAGTTGATTTGTTGCGGCTTCCAGCCCATTGGGATTTTACCCTTTAGGTACCGAAGCTCGGCGCTCGCTGATTGATTTAAGAAAAAGTATCCTACCTTCTAACCTACTTAAAAACCATGCCTTCAGCTAAAGCAGTAATCAGTGCAACAGCCACTAATCGGTGGAAGATTCTGCTTAGCCCTGATAGGTTCGGCATTTTTCAGGACGGGGTTTTAAAAATGAACGACTGCTGCACAACGGATCAACTGATGAAGCTTGAAGCAGCACTGGAAACGCTAATCAACAGCGTCAAGCCGGTGACCGAAACCGAGCACATTGCGTTGGAAGATAGCCTTGGTCGAATACTTGCCAGTGACGTAATTTCGCCGATGAACGTTCCCCCGCATGATAACTCGGCCATGGACGGCTATGCCTTGCAGTTAAAAGATCTGCACCACAGCGACACTCTGACGCTGGCAGGGCAATCCCTCGCCGGGCATCCGTTTAAAGAAACAATTCCGCCCGGGCACTGCATTCGCATTATGACCGGTGCCAGTATTGCGCCGGGGGCAGACACGGTGATTATGCAGGAGCAGACACAAGCCTGTGGGGAGACTATTCGCTTCCTGCAGCGGCCAGAAAAACCCGGTAACAATATTCGCCGGGCCGGAGAAGATATTGCCAAGGGGTCTCAAGTATTGACCCAAGGAAGAAGAATCCGCCCTCAGGATATTGGTTTGCTGGCCTCCATTGGTATTTGTGAGGTGAGTGTTTATCGCAAACTAAGGGTTGCCGTCTTTTCTACCGGCGATGAGTTGAAGCTGCCGGGAGAAACGCTTGCCCATGGCGATATTTACGACAGTAATCGTTTTGTTATTAAAGCCATGCTGAGCAAAATGGCGGTAGATATTATTGATTTTGGTAAGGTTCCTGATGATAAAAATCAACTCAGAAGCGTTTTTCTGCAAGCCGACCGTGCCGCCGATGCCATCGTTAGCTCTGGCGGAGTGTCCGTGGGTGATGCCGATTATACCAGGGAGATTCTGGATGAACTGAGCCAAACCGGCTTTTGGAAGTTGGCAATAAAACCCGGAAAACCTTTCGCTTTTGGGCAGCTGCCGGACAGCGTGTTCTTTGGTTTGCCCGGCAACCCGGTATCGGCGACGGTAACCTTTCAGCAACTGGCCGCTCCGGCTCTGCGCCACATGATGAATCAACAGGCTGAAGAGAAGATTGAGCTCATGCTGGCCACCACTACCCACTTGAAAAAGCGCCCCGGCCGCAGGGACTTTCAGCGAGGACAACTGGTTTATAGTGCCTCTGGCGCTTTGCAGGTGGCGCCTTCAGGTCATCAGAGTTCTGGCGTTTTGAGTACAATGAGCCACTCCAATTGCTACATTGTGCTTGCAGAAGAAGCTGACGATCAGAAGTCGGGGGAGCCGGTTAAAGTCCAGCTTTTTGATGATTTACTGAGCTAATTAAAGGAACCCTGCGACTGTGGGGGCTGTCAATTGACTTCTACCTTGCTTGGGGTAGCCCAGATAGTTGTCAATCCCGAACAGTCTCAAGCTCAAGTGCTTCATAACAATGACCTCCCGGGCATTAACTGTATGAGAATGCTGGCGTTGGCAGCCTTATTGGCGTGGTTGTGGCGATTATGTCAACGGAACCTAACAAATGCACAGTTTGCCTATAAAATTATTCATTCAAAAAGTTGTGGATAAAATTGCCCGATTCATGGTCTAACCCATGAGACCTGAAACGAGAGCCATTCATGACTGTTGCTCTGGATAAAACGCCAAACCTATCCGTTGGTACAGAAAATTTAAAACGATTGTGCGGGTTGAGGTGCATTCTCAGTGTAATTGAAGGCCTTGCCTTTGTGCTGCCGGGCTTATATTACCCATTACCGTTGACGGGCGTTATGCTCTTTGTTGCCTTTAATTTTATATTGGTTGTCAGTACCACTATTCGATTGCGTCATCATAAAAGCTCGGTTAGCCATCGGGAATTTTTCTTGCAGTTGTTACTGGATTTGATTGCACAAACGGCACTGCTCTTTTTAAGTGGCGGCTACACAAACCCGCTGGTATCAATTTATCTGATCACCGTCTCTATCGGGGCGGCCTTACTGCCTAAGCGCTTCAGCTGGTATTTGGCTCTTGGCGCCATACTGTTTTATACCCTGCTGATGTATTGGTACTTTCCCATTGGGGCAGAGTTACACCATGAGCATTTACACCATTTGCCGCAGTATTCGGCAATTAATATCCACTTGGTGGGTATGTGGGTCACTTTTGTGGTCAGTGCGGTGTTAATCAATTATTTTGTACAACGGATGGCATCGGCCATGCGTAATCAACAAAAAGCCATGGCCGAAGCCCGAGAGCGGCAGCTTCGGGATCAGCACATTCTCGCCATTGCCATTCAGGCCGCTGGCGCCGCCCATGAGCTGGGTACACCGCTGGCGACCATGGCCATCGTGCTGGGGGATTTGCAAATGGATCTTGAGCATTCGCCCCATGCTAACGATCTTTCATTACTGCAAGGACAGATTGAAGAGTGCAAAAAAAGACTGCAACAACTGGTGGCAGAGAGTCATTACTGCTGTGTTGAACCGCTGGAAGTTAAGGCCTTCCTGTGTCGGGTAATTGAGCAGTGGCAACTGGTTCGGCCAACCTCCAAAGTGCATTACAACCTGTCCAGCTGGCCCGAAGGGCTGATAATTCGTGGCGATTTAACCCTTTACCAAGCCGTGACGGCCTTGCTCGATAACGCCGAAGACGCCAGCGCCGGGCAAGTTTCGCTGACGGTGGAGCAACAATCTTCCCGGGTCAGTATCCAAATCCGCGACAAAGGAACGGGCTTACCACAAGAGCACAGCCAGTTTGGCGGACTATTTTTCAGGCATAATAAAGAAGCCGGATGCTATGGGGGCTCAGCTCAACAAAGCCAACAAGAACGCCGACAAAAAAACAGCCAGAAAGAGGGCCGCCTTGGTATTGGCCTGTTACTGAGTCAAGCCGGTATCGAGCGGCTTGGCGGGCAGGTACGGGTGTTTAATCAACCTTGTGGCGGTGCACTTACAGAGATTTTGCTCCCGTGCTTTGAGGAATCACTGTGACTATGAGCGCTAGTAAACCGGCCAGCTGTACTTTGCTGGTGGATGACGATCAAACCTTCCTACGCACTCTCGCAGCGTCGTTGCGAAAGCGAGGTGTTGAAGTATTGACCGCAGAAACAACCGCAACCGCCATGCGCCTGCAACAGCAACACGACCCGGCCAGCGCCGTAGTTGATTTGAAACTGGGGAATGAAAGCGGCCTGCAGGTGGTGACTCAGCTTTATAGTTACAACCCGTCAATGAAAATCCTCGTGCTGACCGGCTATGCCAGTATCGCCACCGCCGTGCATGCCATTCGTTGTGGGGCCAGCGACTACCTGTGCAAACCAGCCAATACCGTACAAATTCTCGCTGCGCTGGGTGAGAGCAATCAGCAATGCCCACAAATCCCAAGGCAGAGAACCTCCGTGGATCAGTTGGAATGGGAGTACTTGCAAAATGTCCTGTTGGAGCATGGGGGCAATATTTCCGCTGCTGCCCGCAGTTTGGATATGCACCGCAGAACGTTGCAACGTAAGCTCAATAAGCGGTCAGGCTCCCGTTGATTTTGGGTTCTACAGGCAGACCCTGAGCTCTCTTGAGCATACTACTGCGCCCGCAACAACTCGTCAGATGAAACACAAGCAGTCTGTGCTGACCACTGGTTGCCAGGCTAATAAGCTCCGAATGGCTAACTTGCTGGATGCTATCGATAGCATGGTTGGGTCTGATCAAAGCAATAGAAGACTATCACCTAATAAGTACAGGGCGGGCAGAGGCTTGGTTAAGTAGCTTTACCTCCTTTATTCAACTACCGATTACTTTAATATTGCCTGCTGATTTATCAAAAAAAACTGTGAGTTGGGTATAAACTTCTTTTAAGCCAGCATCTAATCATCAGATAACGGCCTATATGGGTATTGTTAACAATATGGAATACCTGCATTTTAAATTACCTTGTTTGTAAAGGGGTTATTCAATGAAGACAGTCTGTAGATTAATGTTTATCGTTTGCGTTGCTGTTTTTTTTTCCTCCAACACTTTCGCCCGCCTAATTTCTATATACAAAACAAGACCCGTTGGCCTATAGACGTTAGTGTTGCTGGTAATAACTATTGCGTTTATTCGGCTGGTCCATCCAAAAAAACAGTAATGCCGGGCAGTAATGACTTATTTAATGTTTCCTATGAAGCCAAATTTTTTTCAAAATGTTCCTCTCATCATAGTTCTCAGGATTTTAATATAACTATTAAATTGGCTAACAACAAAAAGTATTCCACTACATTAGTGTGGTACAAGCCTTTTGCCAGTAGAGCGGAGCTTCGTATGCCGACAATACCGGAGAGTGAACATATAAAAGCAGAGGCTCACGGTGCTGCATACGAACATATGTATGTTCCCATAATGATTTTTCGTGAGGTAGACAGTCTGCCAAATGAAACGTAACACTTTTTTCTCTGGCTAAATAAGCCGGCATGCGAATGTTTACGCTGGTTTGGCTACGACCATTTAGGCTTTACGGCCTCGTAAAGCCTTCACTGTTGCAGTAGAAGGCCTGCGAAACTATGCAAATGGTTTCGGCATTGGAGCCGCCTTTGAACGACAAACTCTGGGTTCAAATACCATTACTGTATTATGATTAAGCTTGAAAGTTCAGTATCCGTTTTTTTCGCCCTCCTGAAAAACAAGCAGTCTGCGCTTACCGTTTTGCAAGATCGAGAATTTCAGGAAAGATACCTTGCGGGATGCTAACTGAATAGTGGTTGAGTCTGATCGAAGTAATAAAAGGCTATCGCCTAATAACACAGGGCAGAAGGCTTGGTCAAAGTAGCTTTACCTATTTTATTAAAATACCGATTGTCTGCATATTGCCAATTTATTTTCAGAAAAATCTGAGAGCTGAGTATAAACTTCTTTAAAGCCTGCATCTAACCACCAGATAACGGCCTGCGTGGGTATTGTTAACAATATGTCATACCTGCATTGCTTTAATTTCAAAGGGGTTATTCAATGAAGACAGTCGTTAGATTAATGTTTATCGTTTGCGTTGCTGTTTTGTTTGCCTCCAATGTGTTTGCAGCTTGGGGAACCTTCTATATACAGAATCATACCCGTTGGCCTATAGATGTTAGTACTGGTTATGGATATTGCATTCATACGGTTGTACCAACCCAAAAGACAATAATGCCGTACTCTCCCTTCATGTTTGAGATTAAGGTTAATAGCGACTTTTTTTCAAAATGTGGTTGGTATCATAGCTCTCAGGACTTTAAGGTTACTTTCACATCAGCTAACAACCAACAGTACTCCCTCACAGTAACGTACTACAAGGAATATGGGGCGCATATTGCAGCTAGACTCCCCACAATACCAGCTTACGAACATATAAAAGTAACGACTTACAATGGTACACTCTATAGTTATTCTTATCCTCCAGGTCCCATAGTGACGTTTAGTGAGTGAAACAGGAAGTCGGCTAAATAAAGTCTAATATTTTTTCTCTGGCCAAACGAGCCGGTATGCGAATGTTTACGCTGGTCTCGGTGCTCTTAGGCTCTTAGGCTTTACGGCTTCGTAAAGCCTTTACTGTTGCAAAAAAAAGGCACTGCTGAACAGTGTAAATGCTTTTTGCATGAGTCACCTTTGAACGTCAAAGTATGGGTTCGTATACGATTACTGTATTATGATTAAGCTTGAAAGTTCAGTATTCGTTTTTTTGTGCTCCTGAAAAACAAGTAGTCTGCGCTTACCGTTTTGCAAGATCGAGAATTTCAGGAAAGATACCGTGCGGGGTGCTAACTGAATAGTGGTTGAGTCTGATCGGAGTAATAAAAGTCTATCGCCTAATAACACAGGGCAGGCAGAGGCTTGGTCCTAGTAGGTTTACCTACTGTATAAAATACCGTTTGCCTGAATATTGCCTACTTATTTTCAGAAAAATCTGAGAGTTGAGTATAAACTTCTTTTAAGCCTGCATCTAACCATCAGATAATGGCCTGCGTGGGTATTATTAACAATATGTCATACCTGCATTGCTTTATTTTCAAAGGGTTCATTCAATGAAGACAGTCGTTAGATTAATGTTTATCGTTTGCGTTGCTGTTTCTTTTTCCTCCAATGCTTTTGCAGTCTGGAAAGCCTTCTATATAAAAAATCATACCCGCCGGCCTATAGACGTTAGTACTGGTTATGGATATTGCATTCATGAGGTTAAACCAACCCAAAAAAAAATAATGCCGGGCTCTCACTTCATGTTTATGGTTAATGTTAATAGCTACTTTTTTTCAAAATGTGGTTGGCTGCATAGCTCTCAGGACTTTAAGGTTACTTTCACATCAGCTAACCACCAAAAGTACTCCGTCACAATAACGTACTACTTCCACTATAATGGAGATCTAGACGTTATACATCCCAAAATACCAACTTACGAACATATAAAAATAGGGACTGACTTTGGTGTACTCGATAACAGGGATGATAATCATCAAGGTTGGATAGTGACGTTTAGTGAGTGAAACAGGAAGTCGGCTAAATAAAGTCTAATATTTTTTCTCTGGCCAAACGAGCTGGTATGCGAATGTTTACGCTGGTCTCGGTGCTCTTAGGCTTTACGGCTTCGTAAAGCCTTTACTGTTGCAAAAAAAGGCACTGCTGAACAGTGCAAATGATTTTAGCATGAGTCACCTTTGAACGACAAAGTCTGGGTTCGTATACGATTACTGTATTATGATTAAGCTTGAAAGTTCAGTATCCTTTTTTTTGTGCTCCTGAAAAACAAGTAGTCTGCGTTTACCGTTTTGCAAGATCGAGAATTTCAGGAAAGATACCGTGCGGGGTGCTAACTGAATAGTGGTTGAGTCTGATCGAAGTAATAAAAGTCTATCCTCTAATAACACAGGGCAGGCAGAGGCTTGGTCAAAGTAGCTTTACCTACTTTATTAAAATACCGATTGTCTGCATATTGCCAATTTATTTTCAAAAAAATCTGAGAGCTGAGTATAAACTCTTTTAAAGCCTGCATCTAACCATCAGATAACGGCCTGCGTGGGTATTGTTAACAATATGTCATACCTGCATTGCTTTATTTTCAAAGGACTCATTCAATGAAGACAGTCGTTAGATTAATGTTTATCGTTTGCGTTGCTGTTTATTTTGCCTCCAATGTGTTTGCAGCCGGCGTTCGCTCCATTGTAAATCAGGAAGGCGACGCTTACTTTCTTATAAAAAATCATACTCATCTGAGTATGGATGTTAGTCCAACTGGTAATAAGTATTGCGTTGTTAAGGTTAGCCCATCCAAATGGAAAATAATGCCGGGCGATCAACACGCATTTCAAGTTGAATATAGTTTCAAATGGTTTTGGTCAACATGTTCCGTTCATCATAGCTCTCAGGACTTTAATGTCACTTTCACATTAGCTAATAAAAAAAAGTATTCCACTACACTAGCTTGGTACAAGCCCTATGGGAAAGAGCAGGAAGTTATAGCCTCCAAAATACCAGACATACCAGGTCATGAACATCTAAAAGTAAAAGTTACCTATGCTTCATTCTTCGGTAAATATCCTATAGTCTTTGGTGTATATCCTGTAGTGACGTTTAGCGAATGAGGCAGACAGTCTCGTTCTGCCGGATCGAGAATTTCAGGAAAGATACCGTGCGGGGTGCTAACTGAATAGTGGTTGAGTCTGATCGAAGTAATAAAAGTCTATCGCCTAATAACACAGGGCAGGCAGAGGCTTGGTCCTAGTAGGTTTACCTACTGTATAAAATACCGTTTGCCTGAATATTGCCTACTTATTTTCAGAAAAATCTGAGAGTTGAGTATAAACTTCTTTTAAGCCTGCATCTAACCATCAGATAATGGCTTGCGTGGGTACTGTTAACAATATGTTGTAATACCTGCATTTAACTTACTTTGTATACATGGAGCATACTCAATGAACAAAGTTTTTAGATTAGTGTTTATCGTTTACGCTGCTGCTTTTTTTTCCTCCAATGTTTTTGCAGCCGACGATTATTTCATTGTTATGAATCATTCTCATTGGACTATAGACATTAAGGGTACTCCTAATAATTATTGCGTATATTGGGTTAGTCCATACGAAAAGAAAATAATACCGAACAGTTACTTCATATGGAGAGTTGCCTATAATAGAACATTGTTTACAAAATGTGCTGTTCATAGTAGCTCTCAGGACTTTGATATCACATTTACATTAGGGAATAAAAAGTATTCCTCTACACTAACTTGGTACACGTCTAATCCCGGCGTAGGACATCTTCGCTTACCTGAATTGCCAAAGTATTTAGACATAAAAGTAACACATGACTATGGTACGGTCGGCGGAACTGAGGGTCCCATAGTGACGTTTACCAGCCCTAAGCATCCTTAAATAAATCGTAACACTTTTTTTCTCTGGCTAAATGAGCTGGTGTGTGAGTGTTTACGCTGGCTCGCTACTGCCACTTAGGCTTTACGACTTCGTGAAGCTTTCACTGTCACAACAGAAGGCCTGCCTTTACCGTGTAAATAGTTTTGGTCTGGGAGGAGCAACAAAGTTTGGATGAGTACACGTCTACTGTATTATGGCAGGGGTTATCCAACTCGTGGTTGAGTTGAGAAATTCAGAGGTAGGCTCTATCTTCTTTATTTAAATAACGATTACTCAAATATCATTTATCAACAAACATGAGATTTAAAACTAAACTTGTTTTGAGCCTGGATC
This sequence comes from Endozoicomonas sp., assembly GCA_965198415.1. GTDB lineage: Bacteria > Pseudomonadota > Gammaproteobacteria > Pseudomonadales > Endozoicomonadaceae > Endozoicomonas. Next base: position 484,194 of record CBDAPN010000032.1, on the reverse strand, counting down.
TAACCATTAGATAATGGCTGACGTAGGTTTAATACCTGAACTTACCTTGTATACATGGAGCATACTCAATGAACAAAGTTTTTAGATTAGTGTTTATCGTTTACGCTGCTGCTTTTTTTTCCTCCAATGTTTTTGCAGCCGACGCTTATTTCATTGTTATGAATCATTCTCATTGGACTATAGACATTAAGGATACTCCTAATAATTATTGCGTATATTGGGCTAGTCCATACGAAAAGAAAGTAATACCGAACAGTTACTTCATATGGAGAGTTGCCTTTAATAGAACATTGTTTACAACATGTTCTGTTCATCATAGCTCTCAGGACTTTGATATCACATTTACATTAGGGAATAAAAAGTATTCCTCTACACTAACTTGGTACAAGTCTACTCACGGCAAAGGAGATCTTCGCTTACCTGAATTGCCAAAGTATTTAGACATAAAAGTAACACATGACTATGGTACGGTCGGCGGAACTGAGGGTCCCATAGTGACGTTTATCAGCCCTAAGCATCCTTAAATAAATCGTAACACTTTTTTTCTCTGGCTAAATGAGCTGGTGTGTGAGTGTTTACGCTGGCTCGTTACTGCCACTCAGGCTTTACGACTTCGTGAAGTCTTCACTGTCACAACAGAAGGCCTGCCTTTACCGTGTAAATAGTTTTGGTATGGGAGGAACAACAAAGTTTGGATGAGTACACGTCTACTGTATTATGGCAGGGGTTATCCAACTCGTGGTTGAGTTGAGAAATTCAGAGGTAGGCTCTATCTTCTTTATTTAAATAACGATTACTCAAATATTTATCATTTATAAACTTGTTTTGAGCCTGGATCTAACCATTAGATAATGGCTGACGTAGGTTTAATACCTGAACTTACCTTGTATACATGGAGCATACTCAATGAACAAAATTTCTAGATTAGTGTTTATCGTTTACGCTGCTGCTTTTTTTTCCTCCAATGTTTTTGCACTTGACGCTTATTTCACTGTTATAAATCATTCTCATTGGACTATAGACATTAAGGATACTCCTAATAATTATTGCGTATATTGGGCTAGTCCATACGAAAAGAAAGTAATACCGAACAGTTACTTCATATGGAGAGTTGCCTTTAATAGAACATTGTTTTCAACATGTTCTGTTCATCATAGCTCTCAGGACTTTGATATCACATTTACATTAGGGAATAAAAAGTATTCCTCTACACTAACTTGGTACAAGTCTACTCCCGGCGTAGGAGAACTTCGCTTACCTGAATTGCCAAAGTATTTAGACATAAAAGTAACACATGACTATGGTAAGGTCGGCGGAACTGTGGGTGCCGTAGTGACGTTTACCAGCCCTAAGCATCCTTAAATAAATCGTAACACTTTTTTTCTCTGGCTAAATGAGCTGGTGTGTGAGTGTTTACGCTGGCTCGCTACTGCCACTCAGGCTTTACGACTTCGTGAAGCCTTCACTGTCACAACAGAAGGCCTGCCTTTACCGTGTAAATAGTTTTGGTATGGGAGGAACAACAAAGTTTGAATGAGTACACGTCTACTGTATTATGGCAGGGGTTATCCAACTCGTGGTTGAGTTGAGAAATTCAGAGGTAGGCTCTATCTTCTTTATTTAAATAACGATTACTCAAATATCATTTATCAACAAACATGAGATTTAAAACTAAACTTGTTTTGAGCCTGGATCTAACCATTAGATAATGGCTGACGTAGGTTTAATACCTGAACTTACCTTGTATACATGGAGCATACTCAATGAACAAAGTTTCTAGATTAGTGCTTATCGTTTACGCTGCTGTTTTTTTTTTCTCCAATGTTTTTGCAAAGGACGATCATTTCATGATTGTGAATAATTCCAATTGGACTATAGACATTAAGGCTACTAATAATAATTATTGCGTATATTGGGCTAGTCCATACGAAAAGAAAGTAGTACCGCACAGTTACTCCATATGGACAGTTGCCTTTAATAGAACATGGTTTACAAAATGTTCTGCTCATCATAGCTCTCAGGACTTTGATATCACTTTTACATTAGGGAATATAAAGTATTCCACTACATTCGTGTGGTACAAGTCTGTTGGCGGTCCAGGAGAAATTCGCTTAACTACATTGCCAGATTATTTAGACATGATAGTAACAAATTACTTTGGTAATTTCGGCCGTCATGATGGTCGCATAGTGACGTTTACCAGCCGTAAGCACCCTTAAATAAATCGTAACACTTTTTTTCTCTGGCTAAATGAGCTGGTGTGTGAGTGTTTACGCTGGCTCGTTACTGCCACTTAGGCTTTACGACTTCGTGAAGCCTTCACTGTCACAGTAGAAGGCCTGCCTTTACCGTGTAAATAGTTTTGGTATGGGAGGAACAACACAGTTTGGGTGAGTACACGTCTACTGTATTATGGCAGGGGTTAACCAACTCGTGGTTGAGTTGAGAAATTCAGAGGTAGGCTCTATCTTCTTTATTTAAATAACGATTACTCAAAAATTATTTATCAACAAACTTGAGATTTGAAACTAAACTTGTTTTGAGCCTGCATCTAACCATTAGGTAACGGCCGACGTAGGTTTAATACCTGAACTTACTTTGTATACATGGAGCATACTCAATGAACAAAGTTTCTAGATTAGTGTTTATCATTTACGCTGCTGTTTTTTTTTCCTCCAATGTTTTTGCAGCCGACGGTTTTTTCAAAATTGTGAATCATTCCCATTGGAATATATCCATTAAGGCTACTAATAATAATTATTGCGTATATTGGGCTAGTCCATCCAAAATGACTTTAGTACCGAACAGTTACTTCACATGGACAGTTGCCTATAGTAGAAAATGGTTTACAAAATGTGCTGTTCGTCGTAGCTCTCAGGAATTTGATATCACTTTTACATTAGGGAATAAAAAGTATTCCACTACATTCGAGTGGTACAAGCCTGTTCGCGGCCAAGGAGAAATTACCATACCTACATTGCCAGATTATTTAGACATGAAAGTAACAAATGACTATGATAAGATCCGCTATAATTATGGTTCCGTAGTGACGTTTACCAGCCGTAAGCACCCTTAAATAAATCGTAACGCTTTTTTTCTCTGGCTAAATGAGCTGGTGTGTGAGTGTTTACGCTGGCTCGCTACTGCCACTCAGGCTTTACGACTTGGTGAAGCCTTCACTGTCACAACAGAAGGCCTGCCTTTACCGTGTAAATAGTTTTGGTATGGGAGGAACAACACAGTTTGGATGAGTACACGTCTACTGTATTATGGCAGGGGTTATCCAACTCGTGGTTGAGTTAAGAAATTCAGAGGTAGGCTCTATCTTCTTTATTTAAATAACGATTACTCAAAAATTATTTATCAACAAACTTGAGATTTGAAACTAAACTTGTTTTGAGCCTGCATCTAACCATTAGATAACGGCCGACGTAGGTTTAATACCTGAGCTTACCTTGTATACATGGAGCATACTCAATGAATAAAGTTTCTAGATTAGTGCTTATCGTTTACGCTGCTGTTTTTTTTTCCTCCAATGTTTTTGCACATAACGATTATTTCAAAATGGTGAATCATTCCCATTGGACTATAGACATTAAGGCTACTAATAATAATTATTGCGTATATTGGGCTAGTCCATACAGAATGACTTTATTTCCTCACCGTCACTCCATATGGACAGTTGCCTATAATACCGCAATTTTTACAAAGTGTAATTTTTATCATAGCTCTCAGGAATTTGATATCACTTTTACATTAGGGAATAAAAAGTATTCCACTACATTCGAGTGGTACAAGCGTGTTCTCCACCCAGGAGAAATTCGCTTACCTACATTGCCAGATTATTTAGACATGAGAGTAACAAATGTCGATGGTTATGTCGGCTATGGTGATGGTCGCTTAGTGACGTTTATCAGCCGTAAGCATCCTTAAATAAATCGTAACACTTTTTTCTCTGGCTAAATGAGCTGGTGTGTGAGTGTTTACGCTGGCTCGCTACTGCCACTCAGGCTTTACGACTTGGTGAAGCCTTCACTGTCACAACAGAAGGCCTGCCTTTACCGTGTAAATAGTGTTGGTATGGGAGGAACAACACAGTTTGGATGAGTACACGTCTACTGTATTATGGTAGGGGTTATCCAACTCGTGGTTGAGTTAAGAAATTCAGAGGTAGGCTCTATCTTCTTTATTTAAATAACGATTACTCAAAAATTATTTATCAACAAACTTGAGGTTTGAAACTAAACTTGTTTTGAGCCTGCATCTAACCATTAGATAACGGCCGACGTAGGTTTAATACCTGAGCTTACCTTGTATACATGGAGCATACTCAATGAATAAAGTTTCTAGATTAGTGCTTATCGTTTACGCTGCTGTTTTTTTTTCCTCCAATGTTTTTGCACATAACGATTATTTCAAAATGGTGAATCATTCCCATTGGACTATAGACATTAAGGCTACTAATAATAATTATTGCGTATATTGGGCTAGTCCATACAGAATGACTTTATTTCCTCACCGTCACTCCATATGGACAGTTGCCTATAATACCGCAATTTTTACAAAGTGTAATTTTTATCATAGCTCTCAGGAATTTGATATCACTTTTACATTAGGGAATAAAAAGTATTCCACTACATTCGAGTGGTACAAGCGTGTTCTCCACCCAGGAGAAATTCGCTTACCTACATTGCCAGATTATTTAGACATGAGAGTAACAAATGTCGATGGTTATGTCGGCTATGGTGATGGTCGCTTAGTGACGTTTATCAGCCGTAAGCATCCTTAAATAAATCGTAACACTTTTTTCTCTGGCTAAATGAGCTGGTGTGTGAGTGTTTACGCTGGCTCGCTACTGCCACTCAGGCTTTACGACTTGGTGAAGCCTTCACTGTCACAACAGAAGGCCTGCCTTTACCGTGTAAATAGTGTTGGTATGGGAGGAACAACACAGTTTGGATGAGTACACGTCTACTGTATTATGGTAGGGGTTATCCAACTCGTGGTTGAGTTAAGAAATTCAGAGGTAGGCTCTATCTTCTTTATTTAAATAACGATTACTCAAAAATTATTTATCAACAAACTTGAGGTTTGAAACTAAACTTGTTTTGAGCCTGCATCTAACCATTAGATAACGGCCGACGTAGGTTTAATACCTGAGCTTACCTTGTATACATGGAGCATACTCAATGAATAAAGTTTCTAGATTAGTGCTTATCGTTTACGCTGCTGCTTTTTTTTCCTCCAATGTTTTTGCACAAAACGATTATTTCAAAATGGTGAATCATTCCCATTGGTTTATAGACATTAAGGCTACTAATAATAATTATTGCGTATATTGGGCTAGTCCATACAGAATGACTTTATTTCCGCACCGTCACTCCGTATGGACAGTTGCCTATAATACCACATGGTTTACAAAATGTAATTTTCATCATAGCTCTCAGGAATTTGATATCACTTTTACATTAGGGAATAAAAAGTATTCCACTACATTCGAGTGGTACAAGCGTGTTCTCCACCCAGGAGAAATTCGCTTACCTACATTGCCAGATTATTTAGACATGAGAGTAACAAATGTCGATGGTTATGTCGACGACTATAATGATGGTCGCGTAGTGACGTTTATCAGCAGTAAGCATCCTTAAATAAATCGTAACACTTTTTTCTCTGGCTAAATGAGCTGGTGTGTGAGTGTTTACGCTGGCTCGCTACTGCCACTCAGGCTTTACGACTTCGTGAAGCCTTCACTGTCACAACAGAAGGCCTGCCTTTACCGTGTAAATAGTTTTGCTATGGGAGGAACAACAAAGTTTGGGTGAGTACACGTCTACTGTATTATGGCAGGTGTTATCTAGCTCGTGGTTGAGTTGAGAAATTCAGAGGCAGGCTCTATCTTCTTTATTTAAATAACGATTACTCAAAAATTATTTATCACAAACTTGAGGTTTGAAACTAAACTTGTTTTGAGCCTGCATCTAACCATTAGATAACGGCCGACGTAGGTTTAATACCTGAGCTTACCTTGTATACATGGAGCATACTCAATGAATAAAGTTTCTAGATTAGTGCTTATCGTTTACGCTGCTGCTTTTTTTTCCTCCAATGTTTTTGCACAAGACGATTATTTCAAAATTGTGAATCATTCCCGTTGGACTATATCCATTAAGGCTACTAATAATAATTATTGCGTATATTGGGCTAGTCCATACAGAAGGACTTTAGCACCGCACCGTCACTCCATGTGGACAGTTGCCTATAATACCACATGGTTTACAAAATGTTCTCTTCTTCATAGCTCTCAGGAATTTGATATCACTTTTACATTAGGGAATAAAAAGTATTCCACTACATTCGAGTGGTACAAGCGTGTTAACCACCCAGGAGAAATTAACTTACCTACATTGCCAGATTATTTAGACATGAGAGTAACAAATGTCTATGGTTATGTCGGCGACGATAATGATGGTCGCGTAGTGACGTTTATCAGCCGTAAGCATCCTTAAATAAATCGTAACACTTTTTTCTCTGGCTAAATGAGCTGGTGTGTGAGTGTTTACGCTGGCTCGCTACTACCACTCAGGCTTTACGACTTCGTGAAGCCTTCACTGTGACAACAGAAGGCCTGCCTTTACCGTGTAAATAGTTTTGCTATGGGAGGAACAACAAAGTTTGGGTGAGTACACGTCTACTGTATTATGGCAGGTGTTATCTAGCTCGTGGTTGAGTTGAGAAATTCAGGGGTAGGCTCTATCTTCTTTATTTAAATAACGATTACTCAAATATCATTTATCAACAAACTTGAGATTTGAAACTAAACTTGTTTTGAGCCTGCATCTAACCATTAGATAACGGCTGACGTAGGTTTAATACCTGAGCTTACCTTGTATACATGGAGCATACTCAATGAATAAATTTTCTAGATTAGTGCTTATCGTTTACGCTGCTGTTTTTTTTTCTCCGATGTTTTTGCATCTGACGAATATTTCAGTGTTGTGAATAATTCCCGTTGGACTATAGACATTAAGGCTACTAGTAATAAATATTGCGTATATTATGCTACTCCATACGAAAAGAGATTAGTACCGGACTCTCACGTCATATTTACGGTTGCCTATAATGCCGCTTGGTTTTCAAAGTGTAGTTCTCATCATAGCTCTCAGGAATTTTATATGACTTTTACACTAGGGCGCGAAAAGTATTCCACTACATTCGTTTGGTACAAGCAGGTTAGACGCGAAGGAGATCTTGATTTGCCAAACTTTACAGGTGTTTTAAAAGTAAAAGTAACATCGAAGTATGGTACGTACTTCGATAAATATGGTCCCATACTGACGTTTGACAACGATTAGTAGCCTTAAATAAATCGTAACACTTTTTTTCTGACTGAGTGAGCTGGTGTGCAAATGTTTACGCTGGCTCGCTACTGCCACTCAGGCTTTACGACTTCGTGAAGCCTTCACTGTGACAACAGAAGGTCTGCCTTTACCGTGTAAATAGTTTTGCTATGGGAGGAACAACAAAGTTTGGGTGAGTACACGTCTACTGTATTATGGCAGGTGTTATCCAACTCGTGGTTGAGTTGAGAAATTCAGAGTCAGGCTCTATCTTCTTTATTTAAATAACGACTATTCAAAAATCATAAACTATTATCAACAAACTTGAGGTTTGAAACTAAACTTGTTTTGAGCCTGCATCTAACCATTAGATAACGGCCGACGTAGGTTTAATACCTGAGCTTACCTTGTATACATGGAGCATACTCAATGAATAAAGTTTCTAGATTAGTGCTTATCGTTTACGCTGCTGTTTTTTTTTCCTCCAATGTTTTTGCATTGGATGATTATTTCAAAATTGTGAATAAGTCCCATTGGATTATATCCATTAAGGTTACTAATAATAATTATTGCGTATATTGGGCTAGTCCATACGAAGTCCATTTAGGACCGACTGGTTACTCCATATGGACAGTTGCCTTTAATACCGCAATGTTTACAAAATGTAATTTTTATCATAGCTCTCAGGAATTTGATATCACTTTTACATTAGGGAATAAAAAGTATTCCACTACATTCGAGTGGTACAAGCGTGTTCTCCACCCAGGAGAAATTCGCTTACCTACATTGCCAGATTATTTAGACATAAGAGTAACAAATGGCTATGGTAGGGTCGGCTATAATGATGGTCCCATAGTGACGTTTATCAGCCGTTAGCATCCTTAAATAAATCGTAACACTTTTTTTCTCTGGCTAAATGAGCTGGTGTGTGAGTGTTTACGCTGGCTCGCTACTGCCACTCAGGCTTTACGACTTCGTGAAGCCTTCACTGTGACAACAGAAGGCCTGCCTTTACCGTGTAAATAGTTTTGCTATGGGAGGAACAACAAAGTTTGGGTGAGTACACGTCTACTGTATTATGGCAGGGGTTATCCAACTCGTGGTTGAGTTGAGAAATTCAGAGGCAGGCTCTATCTTCTTTATTTAAATAATGATTACTCAAAAAATATTTATCAACAAACTTGAGGTTTGAAACTAAACTTGTTTTGAGCCTGCATCTAACCATTAGATAACGGCCGACGTAGGTTTAATACCTGAGCTTACCTTGTATACATGGAGCATACTCAATGAATAAAGTTTCTAGATTAGTGCTTATCGTTTACGCTGCTGTTTTTTTTTCTCCGATGTTTATGCATCTGACGAATATTTCAGTGTTGTGAATAATTCCCGTTGGACTATAGATATTAAGGCTAGTAGTAACAAATATTGCGTATATTATGCTACTCCATACGAAAAGAGATTAGTGCCGGACTCTCACGTCATATTTATGGTTGCCTATAATGCCGCTTGGTTTTCAAAATGTAGTTCTCATCATAGCTCTCAGGATTTTGATATGACTTTTACACTAGGGCACGAAACGTATTCCACTAGATTCGTGTGGTACAAGGAGGTTAGAAGCGAAGGAGATCTTGATTTGCCTGCATTTTCAGGTGCTTTAAAAGTAAAAGTAACATCGAAGTATGGTACGTACTTCGATAAATATGGTCCCATACTGACAATTGACAACGATTAGTAGCCTTAAATAAATAGTAACACTTTTTTCTAACTGAGTGAGCTGGTGTGCAAATGTTTACGCTGGCTCGCTACTGCCACTCAGGCTTTACGACTTCGTGAAGCCTTCACTGTGACAACAGAAGGCCTGCCTTTACCGTGTAAATAGTTTTGCTATGGGAGGAACAACAAAGTTTGGGTGAGTACACGTCTACTGTATTATGGCAGGTGTTATCCAGCTCGTGGTTGAGTTGAGAAATTCAGAGGCAGGCTCTATCTTCTTTATTTCAATAACGACTACTCAAAAATCATAAAATATTATCAACAAACTTGAGATTTGAAACTAAACTTGTTTTGAGCCTGCATCTAACCATTAGATAACGGCCGACGTAGTGAACTTACCTTGTATACATGGAGCATACTCAATGAACAAAGTTTCTAGATTAGTGTTTATCGTTTACGCTGCTGCTTTTTTTTCCTCCAATGTTTTTGCACTTAGACGAATATTTCTTTGTTCTGAATAATTCCCGTTGGACTATAGATATTGAGGCTACTAGTAATAAATATTGCGTGTATTATGCTACTCCATACGAAAAGAGATTAGATACCGGACTCTCACGTCATATTTACAGTTGCCTATAATACCACCTGGTTTACAAAATGTAATTTTTATCATAGCTCTCAGGACTTTGATATCACTTTTACATTAGGGAATAAAAAGTATTCCACTAAGTTCGTGTGGTACAAGCCTTTTGACGGCCCACCAGAAGTTCGTTTGCCTACATTTCCAGGTTGGTTAAAAATAAAAGTAACATGGACCGATGATACATACTTCGATAAATTTGGTCCCAAAGTGATGATTGACAATGATTAGTAGCCTTAAATAAATCGTAACACTTTCTTTCTGACTAAGTGAACTGGTGTGCAAATGTTTACACTGGCTCGCTACTGCCACTCAGGCTTTACGACTTCGTGAAGCCTTCACTGTCACAACAGAAGGCCTGCCTTTACCGTTTGGTATGGGAGGAACAACAAAGTTTGGATGAGTACACGTCTACTGTATTTTGGCAGGGGTTAACCAACTCGTGGTTGAGTTGAGAAATTCAGCGGTAGGCTCTATCTTCTTTATTTAAATAACGACTACTCAAAAATCATAAAATATTATCAACAAACTTGAGATTTGAAACTAAACTTGTTTTTAGCCTGCACCTAACCATTAGATAACGGCCGACGTAGGTTTAATACCTGAACTTACCTTGTATACATGGAGCATACTCAATGAACAAAGTTTCTAGATTAGTGTTTATCGTTTACGCTGCTGCTTTTTTTTCCTCCAATGTTTTTGCACTTGACAAATATTTCAGTGTTCTGAATAATTCCCGTTGGACTATAGACATTAAGACTAATAGTGAGAAATATTGCGTATATTATGCTACTCCATACGAAAAGAGATTAGAACCGGACTCTCACGTCATATTCACAGTTGCCTATGATACCGCCTTGTTTACAAAATGTAATTTTTATCATAGCTCTCAGGTATTTGATATCACTTTTACATTAGGGAACGAAACGTATGCCAATACATTCGAGTGGTATAAGCCTTTTAACAAGCGAGGAAGAATTTATTTGCCTACATTTCCAAGTTATTTAAGAATAAAAACAAAAATTCACTATGATAAGTACTTCACTAAATATGGTCCCATACTGACGATTGACAACGATAAGTAGTCTTAAATAAATCGTAACACTTTTTTCTAACTGAGTGAGCTGGTGTGCAAATGTTTACGCTGGCTCGCTACTGCCACTCAGGCTTTACGACTTCGTGAAGCCTTCACTGTCACAACAGAAGGCCTGCCTTTACCGTGTAAATAGTTTTGCTATGGGAGGAACAACAAAGTTTGGGTGAGTACACGTCTACTGTATTATGGCAGGTGTTATCCAGCTCGTGGTTGAGTTGAGAAATTCAGAGGTAGGCTCTATCTTCTTTATTTAAATAACGACTACTCAAAAATCATAAAATATTATCAACAAACTTGAGATTTGGAACTAAACTTGTTTTGAGCCTGCATCTAACCATTAGATAATGGCCGACTTAGGTTTAATACCTGAACTTACCTTGTATACATGGAGCATAATCAATGAACAAAGTTTCTAGATTAGTGTTTATCGTTTACGCTGCTGCTTTTTTTTCCTCCAATGTTTTTGCAAAAGACGACTATTTCTTTGTTCTGAATAATTCCAGTTGGACTATAGACATTAAGGCCACTAGTGAGAAATATTGCGTATATTATACTACTCCATACGAAAAGAGATTAGAAACGGACTCTCACGTCACATTTATGGTTGCCTATAATACCGCCGGGTTTACAAAATGTAATTTTTATCATAGTTCTCAGGAATTTGATATCACTTTTACATTAGGGAACGTAACGTATGCCACTAGATTCGAGTGGTACAAGCCTGTTAACCGCGCAGGAAAAATTAATTTGCCTACATTTCCAGGTTATTTAAGTATAAAAGTAAAAATTCACTATGGTGATTACTTCGAAAAAACTGGTCCCATAGTGACGATTGACAACCTTTAGTAGCCTTAAATAAATCGTAACACTTTTTTTTGACTAAGTGAGATGGTGTGCAAATGTTTACGCTGGCTCGCTACTGCCACTCAGGCTTTACGACTTCGTGAAGCCTTCACTGTCACAACAGAAGGCCTGCTGAACCTGTAAATGGTTTCGAACGACAAAGTTTGGGTGAGTACACGTCTACTGTATTATGGTAGGGGTTATCCAACTCGTGGTTGAGTTGAGAAATTCAGAGGTAGGCTCTATCTTCTTTATTTAAATAACGATTACCCAAAAATTATTTATCAAAAAACTTGATATTTGAGACTAAACTTTTTTTAAGCCTGCATCTAACCATTAGATAACGGCCGACGTGGGTATTAATACCTGCATTTAACTTACCTTGTATACATGGAGCATGCTCAATGAAAAAAGTTACTAGCTTAGTGTTTGCGGTTTACGCTGCTGCTTTTTTTTCCTCCAATGTTTTTGCACTTAATAAAAATTTCAGTGTTTTGAATAATTCCCGTTGGACTATAGACATTAAGGCTACTAGTGAGAAATATTGCGTATATTATGTTACTCCATCCGAAAAGAGATTAGAGCCGGACTCTCACGTCATATTTATGGTTGCCTATAATACCGCCTGGTTTACAAAATGTAATTTTTATCATAGCTCTCAGGAATTTGATATCACTTTTACATTAGGGAACGAAACGTATGCCTATAGATTCGAGTGGTACAAGCCTGTTAACAACCGAGGAAAAATTAATTTGCCTACATTTCCAAGTTATTTAAGAATAAAAACAAAAATTCACTATGATAAGTACTTCACTAAATATGGTCCCATACTGACGATTGACAACGATAAGTAGTCTTAAATAAATCGTAACACGTTTTTTCTGACTAAGTGAGCTGGCGTGCAAATGTTTACGCTGGCTCGCTACTGCTACTCAGGCTTTACGACTTCGTGAAGCCTTCACTGTCACAACAGAAGGCATTCTGAACCGTGTAAATGGTTTCGGTATGGTAAGGACGACAAAGTTTGGGTGAGTACACGTCTGCTGTATTATGGTAGGGGTTACCTAACTCGTGGTTGAGTTGAGAAATTCAGAGGTAGGCTTTATCTTCTTTATTTCAATAACGATTACCCAAAAATCATTTATCAAATAACTTGAGATTTGAAACTAAAGTTGTTTTAAGCCTGCATCTAACCATTAGATATCGGCCGACGTGGGTATTAATACCTGCATTCAACTTACCTTGTATACATGGAGCATACTCAATGAACATAGTTTCTAGATTAGTGTTTATCGTTTACGCTGCTGTTTTTTTTTCCTCCAATGTTTTTGCACTCAACAGTTCTTTCATCATTGTGAATAGTTCCCATTGGACTATAGACATTAAGGATACTAATAATAATTATTGCGTATATTGGGCTAGTCCATACGAAATGAGAGTAGTACCGCACTCTCACTTCACATGGACAGTTGCCTATAAGACCACTTGGTTTACAAAATGTTCTGTTTATCATAGCTCTCAGGAATTTAATATCACTTTTACATTAGGGAACGAAAATTATGCGACTACATTCCAGTGGTACAAGCCTGTTGGCAAAGATGCGCAAATTCGCTTACCTAAGTTTCCAGATTATTTAAAAATAAAAGTAACAAATGAAGATGGTTCTTATCGCAGTGACGTTTACTAGCCTTAAATAAATCGTAATACTTTTTTTGACTAAGTGAGCTGGTGTGCAAATGTTTACGCTGGCTCGCTACTGCCACTTAGCTTTTACGACTTCGTAAAGCCTTCACTGTGACAACAGAAGGTCTGCCTCATCGTTCAAATGGTTTTGGTATGAGACGCCTTTGTATGAACAAGTCTGGGTGAGTACACGTCGATTGTGTTATAGTAGAGGTTATTTAAGTCGTGTTGAGTTTGAAAATTCAGAGGCAGGCTCTATATTCTTTTTTTAAATACCGATTACCCAAAAATCACAGAATTATTTATTAAAAACTTTACCTTTGAGTCTAAACTTGTTTTAAGCCATCAGATAACGGCCGGCGTGGGTATTGTTAACAATATAGAATACCTGCATGTTAAATTCCCTTGTTTACAAGGAGCACACTCAATGAACAAAGTTGCTAGATTAATGTTTATCGGTTACGCTGCTGTTTTTTTTTCCTCCAATGTTTTTGCCGGGAAAGATGTTTACTTCTTTATAAAAAATAATACCCGTTGGAGTATGGATGTTAGTGCTACAGGCAATAATTTTTGCATTGATGGGGTTTATCCAATCGAGAAGATAATAAAGCCCCACGGTCGCTCCACATTTCGAGTTACCTATAAACGTGACTGGTTATATTCAAAATGTTCCCTTTATCATAGTTCTCAGGACTACAAGGTCACTTTCACATTAGCTAATAACAAAAAGTATTCCACTACATTAACGTGGTATAAGCCTTGGGGCAGTGCACCGATCCTTCAAATCCCCCCAATACCAGATGATAAACCTATAAAAGCACTTATTACCAGTGGACCATTCCCCAATGGTTCTGGTCCCATAGTGACGTTTATCGAGTCAGGCAGACAGCCTGCTAAATAAAGCGCAATACTACTTTTCTCTGGCTAAATAAGCCGGTATGAGGATGTTTGCGCTGGTCTCGCTACTGCCACTCAGGCTTTACGGCTTCGTGAAGCCTTCACTGTGACAACAGAAGGCCTGCTGAACCGTGTAAATGGTTTCGGTATGGGAAGAGCGACAAAGTTTGGGTGAGTACACGTCTACTGTATTATGGTAGGGGTTATCCAACTCGTGGTTGAGTTGAGAAATTCAGAGGTAGGCTCTATCTTTTTTCTTTAAATAACGATTACCTAAAAATCATTTATCAAAAAACTTGAGATTTGAAACTAAACTTGTGTCAAGCCTGCATCTAATCATTAGATAACGGCCGGCGTGGGTATTGTTAACAATATAGAATGCCTGCATGTTAAATTCCCTTGTTTACAAGGAGCACACTCAATGAACAAAGTTGCTAGATTAATGTTTATCGTTTACGCTGCTGTTTTTTTTTCCTCCAATGTTTTTGCTGGGGTAGACGTTTTCTTCTTTATAAGAAATAATACCCGTTGGAGTATGGATGTTAGTGCTACAGGCAATAATTTTTGCATTAATGGGGTTTATCCAGTCGAGAAGATAATAAAGCCCCACGGTCACTCCTCATTTCAAGTTAACTATAAACGTGACTGGTTTTATTCAAGATGTTCCCTTTATCATAGCCATCAGGACTACCTAGTCACTTTCACATTAGCGAATAACAAAAAGTATTCCACTACATTAACGTGGTATAAGCCTTGGAACAGTGAACCGATCCTTAAAATCCCCCCAATACCAGATGATAAACCTATAAAAGCACTAATTACCAGTGGTCCATTCAACGATGGTTCTGGTCCCATAGTGACGTTTATCGAGTCAGGCAGACAGTCTGCTAAATAAAGCGCAATACTACTTTTCTCTGGCTAAATAAGCCGGTATGAGGAGGTTTGCGCTGGTCTCGCTACTGCCACTCAGGCTTTACGGCTTCGTGAAGCCTTCACTGTGACAACAGAAGGCCTGCTGAACCGTGTAAATGGTTTCGGTATGAGAAGAGCGACAAAGTTTGGATGAGTACACGTCTACTGTATTATGGTAGGGGTTATCCAACTCGTGGTTGAGTTGAGAAATTCAGAGGTAGGCTCTATCTTCTTTATTTAAATAACGATTACCTAAAAATAATTTATCAAAAAACTTCAGATTTGAAACTAGACTTGTGTCAAGCCTGCATCTAACGATTAGATAACGGCCGGCGTTGGTATTGTTAACAATATAGAATACCTGCATGTTAAATTCCCTTGTTTACAAGGAGCACACTCAATGAATAAAGTTGCTAGATTAATGTTTATCGTTTACGCTGCTGTTTTTTTTTCCTCCAATGTTTTTGCCGGGAAAAAGGCTTACTTCTTTATAAAAAATAATACCCGTTGGAGTATGCATGTTTCTGCTGTCAGTAGTTTTTGCGTTCAAGATGTTACTCCAGACGATAAGATAATAGAGCCGCACAGCCACTTCGTATTTCAAATTATCTATAAACATGGCTGGTTTTTTTCAAAATGTTCCGTTTATCATAGCGATCAGCACTTCATGGTCACTTTCACATTAGCTAATAACAAAAAGTATTCCACTACATTATTGTGGTATAAGCCTTGGGACCATCCAGCCTACCTTAGTGTCCCCCCAATACCAGATGATAACCCTATAAAAGCAGTAATTACCAGTGGTTCATTCCTCAGTACTTCTGGCCCCATAGTGACGTTTATCGAGTGAGGCAGGCAGTCTGCTAAATAAAGCGCAATACTTCTTTTCTCTGGCTAAATGAGCCGGTATGAGGATGTTTGCACTGGTCTCGCTACTGCCACTCAGGCTTTACGGCTTCGTAAAGCCTTCACTGTGAAAACAGAAGGCCTGCTGAACCGTGCAAACGGTTTCGGTATGGGAGTAGCCTTTGAATGACAATGGATGGGTGAGTACACGTCTACTGTATTATGGTAGGGGTTATCAAACTCGTGGTTGAGTTTTACCATTCAGAGGCAGTTTCAATCTTCTATATTTAAACACCAATTACCTGAGTATTTTCCACTTATTTCTCAAAAAATATGGAACCTTAGTATAAACTTGATTTAAGCCTGCATCTAACCATCAGATAACGGCCTGCGTGGGTATTCTCAGTACCTGCATTTTAAATGACCTTGTTTACAAGGGGTACACTCAATGAGCACAGTCTCTAGATTAATATTGACCGTTTGCGTTGCTGTTTTTTTTTCCTCCAATGTTTTTGCAAAAGTAGCTTACTTTCTTATAAATAATAATACTCATATGGATATGGATTTTCATCCCACGGGTAATAAGTATTGCGTTTATTCGGCTGCTCCAGAATATGGGGACATATTGCCGGGCAATTGGCAAGAATTTGCAGTTAACTATAGTCGCCTATGGATCGATTCACTCTGTTATCTTGAACATAGTTCTCAGGAATTTTTTGGCTCTATCCAACCAGAAATCGGCACATTGCATCACTTCACAGTAACGTGGTACAAGCCTTATCGGAAAGACCCGGAAATTAGAATCTCCAAATTACCAAAAATACCAGGTCATGAACATTTTAAAGTAAAAATTAGCTCTGGTTCATTCGTTGGTACTCATGGTCCTATAGTGACGTTTAGCGAGTGAGGCAGGCAGTCTGCTAAATAAAGCGCAACACTTCTGTTCTCAGGCTAAATGAGCCGGTATGTGAGTGTATACGCTGGGCTTGCTGCTGCCACTCAGGCTTTACGGCTTCGTAAAGCCTTCACTGTGAAAACAGAAGGCCTGCTGAACCGTGCAAACGGTTTCGGTATGGGAGTCGGCTTTGAATGACAATGTATGGGTGAGTACACGTCTACTGTATTATGGTAGGGGTTATCAAGCTCGTGGTTGAGTTTTACCATTCAGAGGCAGTTTCAATCTTCTATATTTAAACACCAATTACCTGAGTATTTTCCACTTATTTCTCAAAAAAATCTGAAACTTTAGTATAAACTTGCTTTAAGCCTGCATCTAACCATCAGATAACGGCTTGCGTGGGTGTTCTCAGTACCTGCAGTTTAAATGACCTTGTTTACAAGGAGTACGCTCAATGAATACAGTCCCAAGATTAATGTTGATCGTTTGCGTTGCAGTTTTTTTTTCCTCCAATGTTTTTGCAAAAATAGCTTACTTCTTTATAAAAAATAATACTAATATGTATATGGAATTTCATCCCACGGGTAATAAGTATTGCGTTTATTCGGCTGGTCCAGAACTTGGGCAAGTATTGCCGGGCAATTGGCATGAATTTGCAGTTAACTATAGTCGCGCCTGGATCGATTCATTCTGTTATGTTGAACATAGCTCTCAGGATTTTTTGGGCTCTATCGTGCCAGATATCGGCAAATTGCATCACATCACAGTAACGTGGTACAAGCCTTATGGGAAAGACCCGGAAATTAGAATCTCCAAATTACCAAAAATACCAGGTCATGAACATTTTAAAGTAAAAATTAGCTATGGTTCATTGGCTGGTACTCATGGTTATATAGTGACGTTTAGCGAGTGAGGCAGGCAGTCTGCTAAATAAAGCGCAACACTTCTTTTCTCAGGCTAAATGAGCCGGTATGTGAGTGTGTACGTTGGGCTTGCTGCTGCCACTCAGGTTTTACAGCTTGGTAAAGCCTTCACTGTGAAAACAGAAGGCCTGCTGAACCGTGCAAACGGTTTCGGTATGGGAGTCGCCTTTGAATGACAATGGATGGGTGAGTACACGTCTACTGTATTATGGTAGGGGTTATCAAACTCGTGGTTGAGTTTTACCATTCAGAGGCAGTTTCAATCTTCTATATTTAAACACCAATTACCTGAGTATTTTCCACTTATTTCTCAAAAAAATCTGAAACCTTAGTATAAACTTGCTTTAAGCCTGCATCTAATCATCAGATAACGGCCTGCGTGGGTATTCTCAGTACCTGCATTTTAAATGACCTTGTTTACAAGGATTACGCTCAATGAACACAGTCCCAAGATTAATGTTGATCGTTTGCGTTGCTGTTTTTTTTTCCTCCAATGCTTCAGCTTATGGTTACTTCTTTGTAGTAAATAATACCCACGGGGATATAACCGTTATGTCTAGAGGTGGTGGTTATTGCATGGATTCTGTTTGGCCATCCAAACATACAATAGTGCCGGGCGCTTATCAGGCATTTACACTTGATTATAGTAGCAGCTTAGCTGGGTCGTGTGACCTTCATCATAGCTCTCAGGACTTTACTATTATTTACACATTAAATAAGCACACACGGCATTCCATTTCAATAACGTGGTACAAGCCTGTTTTCAAAGTGGGGTACGTTATATCACCCAAAATACCAGATCATGAACCTATAAAATTAACAGTTGCCAAGCGTGCATTCGGCTCGATTATTGGTCCCACATTGACGTTTAGCGAGAGAGGCAGGCAGTCTGCTAAATAAAGCACAACACTTTTTTCGCTGGCTAAGTGAGCCGGTATGTGAATGTGTACGCTCGGCTTGCTGCTGCTACTCAGGCTTTACGGCTTCGTAAAGCCTTCACTGTGAAAACAGAAGACCTGCTGAACTATACAAACGGTTTCGGTATGGGAGTCGCCTTTGAATGACAATGGATGGGTGAGTACACGTCTAATGTATTATGGTAGGGGTTATCAAAATCGTGGTTGAGTTTTAAAATTCAGAGGCAGTTTCAATCTTCTATATTTAAATACCAGATCATGAACATGTAAAAGTAACCGTTGCCAATGGTTCATTCGGCGGGAGTTCTGTTCCCATAGTGACGTTTAGCGACCGAGGCCGACAGTCTGTTAAATAAAGCGCAACACTTTGTTCGCTGGCTAAATGAGCCGGTATGTGAATCTTTACGCTGGTCTCGCTGCTACTCTGGCTTTACCACTTCGTAAGTATCTTCACTGTTGCAACAGGAGGCAAACTAAGCTGTGCAAATGATTTTTGGGGCCATGCTGAATGACAAAATATTGGGTTAGTACACGACTTTTTTATTATGATAAACGTTGTATCAGCCAACTATTGCACGCTCGGTTATCAAAAAACTTAAGAGTTGAGTATCCTTTTTTATCACCCACCTGAAACATAAGTGGTCTGCGCTGACCGTTCTGCCTGATCGAGAAGTTCAGGATAGATACCTTGCGGGATGCTATCTAGTGCCTCTTAGAAAACCTATAAACTAGAACATCTTTCAGCTAAAGTGACCCTATGAGTTTGTAAGTATTTTGGCTGCTTACTTTTCAAGAAAGACATTTTTCTAATAGGTTATGGCCTATTTTAGTATTGTTAACTATATTAAATGTCTGAGTTTTTAATTGCCTTGTTTACAAAGAGTACATGCAATGAACACAATCCTTAAATCAATATTTATCGTTTGCTTTGCTGTGTTTTTTTCCTCTAATATTTTAGCGGATAACGAATATTTTTATATTCAAAATAATTCTGAAACTGCTATTTTGGATGTCAGTGCTTCTGGTAATAACTATTGTATGCATTCGGTTTCTCCATCCTCTGCGAGAGTCCTACCGCATAGGCTCTCCAAGTTTAAACTTAACTATAACTCCGAATTTTTTTCAAAATGTGGTTGGAAGCATAGCTCTCAAGACTTTAACGTTGTTATCACATTAGCTAACGGCAAAAAGTACTCCACTACATTTGAGTGGTACAAAGATTGTTGTGATGCAAGTGTTCAATCGAAAATGTCAGGCGTAAAACAGCCAAAGGATAGACCTTTAGGTGCATCTTCTTACCTTGGTTATCAGCACGGGCCTGACGCCTGGACAGTGAAGTTTTACGATCGAAAGAAATAACACAATACTCTAATACCCTCTATATCTGCAGAGATGATTTTAACGGATTTTTCCCAAAACACTCTGTATAATTTTGGGGAGTTAGAGGTTTTCAGATGACCGGTTATGCCTAAATATTGCGCAGTTATTTTTATCAAAAAACTTGAGATTTTAGGAAGAACTTTTGTTAAGCGGGTATCTAACCATTAGATTATGGCTTATGTGAGTATTGTTAACTATATTCAACACCTGAGTTTTTAATTACCTTGTTTACAAAGAGTACATGCAATGAGCACAGTCCTTAGATTAATATTTATCGTTTGCTTTGCTGTGTTTTTTTCCTCTAATATTTTAGCGGAATACGATGACATCTATATTCAAAATAGTTCTGAAACTGCCACTGTGGATGTCAGTGTTTCTGATAATAACTATTGCATACATTCGACTTCTCCACCTTCTGTGAGAGTCCCACCGGATGGGCTAGCCAAGTTTGAAATTTACTATAACTCCGAATTTTTTTCAAAATGTGGTTGGAAGCATAGCTCTCAAGACTTTAACGTTGTTATCACATTAGCTAACGGCAAAAAGTACTCCACTACCTTTTTGTGGTACAAACCTAATGGATCTTCAGTTCCATCTTATTTGAGATACATAAAACAGCCAAAGGATAAACCTATAGGTGCATCTTCTTACAGAGGTTATCAGCACGGGCCTTACGCCTGGACAGTGAAGTTTTACGATCGAAAGAAATAACACAATACTCTATATCTGCACAGGTGCTTTTAACGGATTTTTCCCCAAACGCTCTTTACAACTTTGGGGGGGGGGTAGAGGTTTTTAAATGACCGGTTGTGCCCAAATATGAGTAAATTTCGGGCTTTTGATTTCCTCTTGTCATACCAATGCTTTGTGAGCCGTCAAATAGAAGCACCATCGTAAACTTTTCGTATCTTTTTGAAGGTGTCATTAGAAAACCAGAGCCTGTAAAGTAAAATCTTCAGAAGCTATATTGCTCTTCAGGCGTTGATTTTCCAGCTCTAAGGGTTTTCGGGCAGGCTCTGGTTAGTTTATGAAATATTCTGATTGCATCACAAGCCGTCGACAATGTTATTTGAGACTGTAATAAACGCAGAATTATCTCCGATCAACAGATAACAAAGATGTTATCCGCCCTTGGTTTTCCCCGCACTGGTACCAAACCACTGTCAGAGCATTTAATAGACGCTGAAGCCAAATAATTTAAAAGCACGACTCGAGTGAAAAACGGCCTGACCGATTAACGACAACGAGCAGCAGCACGTTTTCCGACGAGCCGTTATCTAGCTCTTACCTCTCTTGCCGAGTAAATATCAATGAAAAAAATACCGCTCCTCTCATTTTCAGGTAGAGAGTTTCCCGCAAAAAAATCGAAATATGGAGTTAGCAAGCATGGATTCCGAGCAAATAAAAAAAAATATCCCAAAAGAACCCGTTGTTATTATTAATGAGCTAATCCAGCAAGAAAGCCCTCAGTCTCAAGATCAGGAAATTGACACCCGAAAATTGAAAGGGCAACTTGTTGCTCAACCAGTAAATGCTGGCTTAACGTCTAAAAAGCCGACACCGTCCACTCTCGACCCCTGGCAGCAAGATTCAGAAGCAGCAGAGCAGCGACTGCTAACGTCCATCGTGGCTTTGGCTGAGTCGTCCAATAACGATAAGCTTGAGTTGAAAAAAAAGTTAGCAGGGCTCTACAAACAGACTCACGAGCTGATGACACGCTTTAACCAGCGAGTGCAAAGCTTATTGATGGATGATCGTTTTTTGTACCGCCACTCATCAGAAATATCGGCGTTAATGATTCGCGGCCTGATGCCGCCACTAGAAGTGATAAAAACGTTAGAAAAGGGGTTAACCTCCACCAAGAAAAAACACATGGACGAATCGGCTGAAGCTGTGCAAAAGGCAGCACAAGTAGAATTAAAAAAGGTTGCGGCTGTGTTACAGGAGGTTAAAGAGCGCATCATTAAAAATACCAAGCCGTTGAAAGCCTCCCAGATTATTCAAAAGCAGTTACATAGTCGGCTGGATGAGGAAGCAAAAGAGTTAAAAAAACAACTACCCGAGCCAGGCTTCATTAAGGCTACTACGCCAATAGGCGTTAAACTCGCATCTTCCGGGTCCGGGCTGGCTTCGATTTCGAGAGAAGCGGCCAAAAAAATCACCCCTGATGACATTATTACCGTACCCCTGAAAGCTCTGGCTGAACAGTTCAATACAACTGACACAGACGATACACATCAATCGTTGCTTAACTATCTTGAAGCGGAGTATCAGCAGTTCTTTCCTCTACAGCCTTTAATATCTGTGGCGATAAAAAAATGTGATTTAATCGGCATGATTGCGGATAAAGCCTGCAAATCCTGCCTGAGTGCTCTGGTGCTTTTGGAAGAGAGAATTCTGAGCCTGAAGGAAACTCAAAATGATCACTCACCTATGGAAACCATTGGTCAGGTTGATCAGGCCATTGTTAAGCTCACGGCGTTCAATAAAAAACTACCTGGCGAAGTGTGGCAGCTGCTCACTGAGCTGACTCCACGCAGTGCAGACAACCGATACCACCTGCTAAACATACTCTGCCGTAAATTTTTGCTTGATGCTTCCACGACCCTGACTAATAAGCCGACACTTAGCTGGTTTAAAGATGTTGAAACGTTACTTACCCTCTTACAGGAAGAGGTAGACGACTCTGTGTTTGATCCGCACTTTCTGGCAGTTTACGGCCCTGTGTTCAGTACGCCATCAGTACTCAAAAAGGCGCTTGTATCCCTGAATAAACCTGATGAAATCAATGTGTTGCTCCAAGTATTCCAAAGAGTATGCCAAGCTGACTTTGAACAGTTGTCTAGCGAATACGCCCGAGCGGCGGCAAATTACCCATACTCACAGGTTCTTTTCACCGGCCTAAAGGCTTATGAGTTTCTTGTGGGCGAACTGATGAGCAGTGCTGCGGCTGAGATTGACCATTTCAGTCTTTCAGAGCCCGGTAATATTGTGAAAAACCTGATTCAATCTCTACAACCTAAGCTCATGGACTTTTTTAGAGCGGTAGAGTTTATGAAAAACCAAAGTAACAAAAATCGAGAGGCCGAGTTTAGTGCAATTGCCCAGTCCATAAGCAATTTAAAGACACTTTTCGCCCAATACGAACTGCACGATAACGTAGTGAGTGTTATTAATGGCCTAAACAACGCCACCGGACACCCACCGAAAAGCCCCCAGATGAAGTATGCCCTCACCATTTGCCAACGCAACTTTGTTGCCCTGTTGCAAAATGCCCACATCGACAATGAGGCATTTATCACTTTTATAAGGCAGTTTCTTAATACCCAGAGCATGATGAACAATCCTGAAACACTATCTGCTCCAGCAGGTAAGGTTGAGTTTCCACCTGCCATCATGGAGTCAATTCAAACCCTTCAAAGCAGCATGTCACCAAGATGGTATAACCAGCGGTTTATTGGTCAGGTGCAGGAGCGCAGAGCTCAAACTCTGGCCATTGTGAATAGTCTGGTTGGGGCCTGCGAGGAAACCACTGCAGGAGCTGAGCAGGCTGCCGGGCTGGCAACAGCAGTGGCACAAGAAGCAGTGCAGGATTGCGATGACCCTTTGATCAAACAGTTAGCATCTGCGATCAAAAGCCACGTTGGTGAGATACAGCTCGTAGCAAACTGATGTATTCAATCAGAGCCACCCGGGCGAGCGCAGCACTGAAAGAGGATCTATTTGACTACCTTATGAGCGGTTGTACAAAAACCTTATAAGGTATTCTGAAGTTAACTTAGGTCAGCACCCGGGTTATACGCTTATTGACCAAAAAATAAGTAAGGCTCGTCAATCCGAGCCATCAGAGTTTTCTAAACGGATCATTTCATCGTAAGTTTTGGACTGAACCAGTTTCAGGTGTGCAGCAATGCGTTGTCCTAAAACTTCTTTTGCTTCACCAATGCTGTGAAAAATAACTGGCGTTTCGTCACTATTGCGGAGGATATTTTTCCCGTCTATCTGACAGAGGTAAATATCTCCCTCGTGGCTGAGTAGGTGAACCGGCAGTGGTTCAGCTTTGAAGATCTTCTTGAGCTCTTTAATTCTCATAGCAGTTTCTCCATTCAGTTCAGTAAGTATAGGGCATCAGCCAAGATGTTTTCTTGGAAACAGCTGTTGGGCCTTTTTTAAATGGTCTTGATGGGGTTCAAGAGAGTCGTTGTCGTTTGAAACCCTGATCAAACTACCGAGCCAGGCTGGGACACCCAGAACGATAAGAAAAGTGACTACTGTCGTTAAACTGCCTGCAGGCTGAGCTGCCAGCAAATTAAAACTGAGAAAGCCCAGGGCTGTTGTCAGAAAAAAACCAAAAGCGAAGTCCCTCTCACCGCGACGAGTAGTATCGCTCTGCTTAAAAAAATTGAGGTCGTTCAGTTGGTATTTTTGAGCGCGATCCTCATGCGCTATGTAAACTCGGTGACGGTTAAAGCCAACGGCTGCAAGTAAACCGGCAAACTTGTGGGCAGCTTTAAGACCGGGCAAAAGAAACGGATCTTTTCTCATCGTTACAATTCCTTTTGTAATCAAACAATGGGGCCTGTGTGGGGTCGGATATTTTCATAAGCATTTTCGTTATTGCCAGTTTCAGCCTTGTCGACCATACCTTTAGTACCTAAAGCTGATCTGGATAACATCTGGTTTCTACGGGCTCAACGTAGAAGCGGATGACTGTAAACAGAGCAAATTATCGAAAAATTCCATTAAACTGAGAAAAACCATTGATTACGGACAGTTTTCTGACTAACGGTTGGATTTAACACGGGGCAAATTATGAAGATTGCACTGATTGGTGCGGGGTTATCAGGCGTGAAAGCGGCTAGTTTACTGGCTGAAGCGGGGCACGAGGTGTCCGTGTTTGAGAAAAGTCGTGGGCTTGGTGGCAGATTGGCCAATCGACGAATGGAGTGGGGAAGTCTCGATATTGGTGCCCAGTATTTTACCGCCAGAGATCCGGATTTCCGTGCAGAGGTTGCCAGATGGGTTGAATTGGGAGTCGCCCGGGTTTGGGACTTTACGCCCTACCGGGTTGAGGCCGGGCAGCTGCACCCCTCGCCGGATAACACCACTCGGTACGTGGGGACACCATTAATGAACCAGCCGGTAAAACAGTTAGGCAAAAGCGTCGGCTTGATCAATGGCGCAAACAACATCGTTCATTTTAGCGCCACTGTCACCCGCGTTAAAAAGCACTCCCATAGTTGGCAGCTCTTCTGTAAAGATGGGGAGCAGTTTAGCGGGTTTGACTGGTTGATTGTCAGCGCTCCGGCAGAGCAAAGCCGTGTGCTTTTGGCAGACTATGGCGAAGTGATGAGTGAGATACCCAAAACTATTCACCAACCCTGCTGGGCACAGGGTTTGCTGACCCAAGGCAAGGTGGCTGAGGAGATTCAGGGAATTTTTGGTGATGAGACGATACGCTGGGTTTCCCGGCTTTCCAGTCGTCCGGGGTTTTCGTCAAAACGGGGTGATCTGTGGATGCTGCATTTTTCGCCGCAGTGGTCTGCACTGCATGGTAAAGACACCACCGTCGATACCGCTGACGCCGCCATGATCTGGCTGCAAGAGATGTTAGGGCTATCACTTGAAAGCATCGCCAACCACCGCCACTTCTGGCGTTACGCCAATGTGCATCAAGTTGAGTTACAGCAGCCATTTTTAGTGGATGGGCACCAGCGGTTGGCTTTGATTGGTGCCTGGTGTGCCGGTGGCCGGGTGGAAGGTGCCTGGCTCTCTGCGGTGAGAATGGTTAACGAGGTTTTTGCTAATCACTAGCGTTGCTTAAGATTGTGATGGGGCTGCCAATAAATAAGTTAACAGCCTCATTTGCAAGGAGAAAGTTATGCGGATTCAAAGCACGCCCAGATTGTTAAAATCCGCTCTGGGGGCATTAAAAAAGCTGAAAAACAAATCGATAGGAAAGAAGAATATTCCCTCATCAAATAATGCCGTATACAACGGCAAAAAACTGGCCGAACGAAGTATCCAAAAGCTTGCTGACTTTCCTACCATCACTGCTGGCAAAAGCTCTAATGAAATCTTTGTAACTTTCTGGTCGCACTGGAGCGGTCAGACGCCAGAGGCATTAAAAGAAGCCGGTTCGTTAACCAAAGTAACCGGCGCAGCGTTGTTAGCCATCAAAAGTGCGGTTAAATATGGCGACCAAATGTCGGCCTGTAACGCACCCGGGATACTGATTCGCTCCAGTCAAGCGGCCAATGCCCCCTTTAAGGATGACATAACCGTAGCGGTAAATAACGTTTTGGCAGAACATCAGCCATTGCACCATTTGCTCCATGAGTCTGATGGTGTACTCAAGACCCCGGTGGTAATAACACCGCTGACGGATGAAAACCGTGGCAAACTTTCCGAAGCCCATGAGAAGATCGCTTCCGGTATTTATTTTGATCCCCGGATTGTTACAAAGGGCGTCTCCGCTACCGCCATGCGAACACTGTATGTTGATACCAGCAAAATGAGTCCAAAAAAGCTGGAAAAAGGCCTGAAAAAAGGTTTGCAGCATGCGGTAACCCATGCAAACAAAGAGCTGCCACAGCTGCCGGAACTTTCCCGGGTGAACAGCTGGTCTGATCTGTTAAGTGTCCATGAGCAAAATGATGAGGCCGGACTGAAAAGAAAGTTTCATGTTGAGGATCTGCCCGATTTACAAGCGCTGTCTTCGTGGACTGAGCTACCCGATCAATACCTTACCTCAAGGGAGCTTATTCAAAAGTATCTTCGTATGTCTTAAAAACCATCAAATGCCGCTCTAACACGACTCTCCATCGGGCAAAGGTTCTTGAATTGCTTCAAGAACCTTCCTGCCTCAACACACTTTTTCTTGTAATTGCCGCTCTATTTTGGCCTGTTCATATTTGATTCTGGAGCATTGGCAGTTGCCCGCACCAGCAGTGCGTCTGGCTCTGTGGTGGCCTCATTCAGTTGGCTATAAAGTGCAACTTTATCTTCACGCTCTTGCTTCACTGTCATCATCAAAAACACGATGGCGAGGAAACAGGCGCTTAAAATCAACATGAAGCCACCATCCCACCCCATTACATCAACAATACCGCCCATGGCTAAGTTGGCAAACATAGCGCCGCCAAGGTAGCCAAAAAGGCCGGTGAGGCCAGTGGCGGTTCCGGTGGCTTTTTTCGGGACTGAATCTGCCGCCTGCAGACCAATCAGAACCACCGGACCATAAACAAAAAAGCCAACCACAATCAGGCAGATGTTATCGATCATTGGGTTTCCAGCCGGGTTTTGCCAGTAGATCACAATAGCAACAGCCACCAAAAGCATCATGACAATACTCACCGGCGCTCGGCAACCACGGAAAAAACGGTCCGAAGCCCAGCCACACAGAAGAATGCCCGGAATACCGGCAAACTCATACAAAAAGTAGGCCCAGCCACTTTGTGTCATGGAAAAGCCCTTGACCTCTTTAAGATAAGTGGGCGCCCAGTCCAGCACGCCGTAACGGACAAGGTAAACAAACACGTTGGACAACGAGAGATACCAAAGCAGTTGGTTGTTAAATACGTATTTGAAGAAGATCTCTTTTGCCGACATCTCCTTTTCGTGGGTATTGGCGTCGTAAGACTTTAGTTTTTCACCGCTCCACGCTTCAATACTCGGCAGGCCACAAGATTGCGGCGTGTCTCGCAACAACCACCAGGTAAAGCCAGCCAAAAGCAGGGCCACTGAGCCGTGAAACCACAGTTGTGCGTGCCAGTCATTGAATACCGCCACGGCAAAAATAGCCATCGGCCCAACCAAGCCAGCGCCGAGATTGTGCGACGTATTCCAGTAAGCCCACTTCACCCCACGTTCGCGCACCGAAAACCAGTGCGTCATCACCCGGCTCCCCGCCGGATAGCCCATGCCCTGAAACCAGCCATTAAGAAACAGCAAAGCAAACATGGCCATAACCGAAGACGTGGCAAAAGAAAAAATACCCATGAAAATCATGGTGAGGGCAGAGAGGATCAGTCCGATACTCATAAACTTGCGGGCATCGCTGCGGTCGGAAAGATTACCCATGACAAATTTACTGAAGCCATAGGCAAAAGAGACCGCTGAAAGCGCAAAGCCAAGTTCCGATTTGCTGTACCCTTGTTCAATCAAATTGGGCATCGCCAGAGCAAAGTTTTTACGAATCAAATAATAAGCCGCGTAGCCAATGATGATGCCAAGAAGTACTTGATTACGTAACTTTTTATAGGTCTTATCAACAATGGTTTGGTCTGCAATTTTTTCCCGATGGGCAGGCGGGCTTAAAAAATCCAGCATAAATGGCTACTCCGATTTTTAATACTGAAGGCTAATTGCAGCTTATTTTGACGATTTGGCAAGTATTCAAAGTCAAAAACTTTACATAACCCGCCTGTATCTGTGGGAAGTTAACTATTGGTTTGTGAAAAATACTTAAAATTGTTTGATGATTACTGGGGTGAGGTATCAGGACTAACGTTCATCTGAACCTTTGTGTAAAAATTAATTGAACTTTAGTGCATTATTATGTGGAAAGTTTGAAATATTGGAGAGCAAAAAAGTTTTCCTTATCGGCACTAAAGACCAAGTTGTAAATAAAAAAATGGGCAGTCTTTATTTTTAAATCCAGCCATTTACAATTAGCGACTTCTGAATTTAAATGCATAAAACCCTTTATTAATTCGCTATTAAAAATCACCAGTGAATTTATGATAACAGTAAAACCCAACACCTCAATAACACAGCCAATTTCTCAAGCGAAACAACTCTACGCTGACTACGACGCCATAAAAAAATTAACAAAATTCTATGCCAAGCAAAACAGAATTGAAATAAAGCCATTATCCCTTTATAAAATCAGTCACTGTAAAATTAATCATCTACCCAAAGATAAATTAGAGCTTGCTTTGCAACACCGGAATAAAATGCTGAGAGTTTATAAAAGTTCAACGCTTAAACAGTTAAAGATAAACACACTGCATATCAATGAATACATAGCGTTACATCTTTACACCCTGAACGATTACTATCACATAATTAATCACTCTGCCCGTTCACAAACTAAAAATGAATTCACCGCCATGGTCGAGCTCATCAACAATGGCCTTAAAAAGCTATATGCTTTCGATAAAAGATTAAACTATAAAAAACCAGTTGTTTTTAGAGGTCAACCCAGTGAGAGCGGTGTTTTTAGAGGTCAACCCAGTGAGAGCGCTGCAGTTATAAAGGATGTTTTTACAGAATTATCACGATATACTGATTCAGGATTCTCTTCGGCATCAACCAGCTTAAATATTGCACATAAATTTTTGGTTGAACAATTAGACGGTGTCGAGACAGATTTAAGCACTTACATTGCGCCCGGAATGCTCATTCAGATAATGGGTGGTTACGGAACAAACATTGAATTTCTTTCGAGCAGGCCAGAAGAAAAAGAGTACCTCAACTGCCTTAACCACCAAACCAACGTTTTATTCAAAGGGTTTGACATCAATTTTTTAAACGGCATTGGTGTTTATAAAACGCTGCTCGAAAATGTACAAGCTACGATTGATAGCGGCTTAAACCCTACCCTGCTTGAAGCCCTGAGCCTTGAGAAGCCCACCCAAACAGAAAAGCTAAAGATCCCTAAAGAAACCATTGCAGCTTGCAAGCACATCAGGAAAGATTACCGCCATAAAGACAACCTCAACAGCCCGCGCTAGATTTCAACGGCACGACTATTTTTTTGCTATTTTGCATCGGGGTGCCTAGTCGGAGGCCATTTTCAAAGAGGCACTTAACATTATTTTGATTCGCCTTCTTAGAAAAAATAAAAACTCGCTCATGTACCAGAGGCCTGATGATCTTGTACTGCCTGAACCAGATCAGCAGCCACCTGCCCCCAAGCCTGACTTAACAACAAAACCCGATTATGTACTGACTCTTCTTCTGCAAGTAAGGTATAGACCTTATCTCGCTGGGCAAACCGCTTGCCACTCTTATCTTCAAGAGTCCATGCCACACTCAACTGTAACTGCTGACCCACAACCGCCAGCGATTGCACATGAAGAAATATGACTACAGCGGGGCGTTTGTCCCGAGTCCACGGGCCGATGTTAACCCAGGTTTGTGTACCGGTAAGACGACGAAGATTTTGCGCCATTACTTCCGTCAGTAACGCCGGAAGCGGTTCCCCCCAATGGCTGTTGAGGCTTGATTGCAACCGTACACCACCATCGCTCCAGATGATGCTCTTGCTATTTAACCAGCTAGCGACCTCTACAGGGAATACGCCCAATGTCGTCTTAAGAGGCGTGGTTTTATTGCTGGAAACATTGGCCAATGTGTAGTCTGGATAAACAACTTTAGGCGCGGTTGTACAGCCACCAAGCCAACAGGCAACGAATAGAGTCGATACACTCAAGCGAATTCGCTCCCAACGCCTGTTGGTGTTGCCACAAAAAATCTGCAAAAGGTAACCGTTCATTTTTCACCCCTACCTTTTCGCCCAAAAAGAATCGCATCGGGCTCTTGTTGCAAAAAGTTAGCCAGTTCATCCACAGACCTTGAAGCACGGCTTAACTCTTTGGAGCTCTGAATGATTTGGTAGACCAAAGGTGAGTCCGGCGCTATGGTTTGTTCCGCTGACCTGAGCGCCTGTTGTAACTGCATCATTGATTGATTGAGCTCACGGGTGGTGGCCGGTATTTCGGCTTTCAAAAGCTGAGTGAGCTCATTGGTATCACTGGAGATAGCTGCAAATTCACGACGAATGCCCGACATACTGGTACTCATCTCATGCGACATTGATTCCATACTAACAAACGCCTTATCTACATTATCAACCAACTGGTGCAGTCTTTTATCGCCCGTTAAAGCAGCCAAATTATCGAGTACCTCACCAACACGGCTGGCCATTTCCGCTAAATTGATACCCTCAAATTTGTCAATAAACTCCTCCAGATTATTCGGCACCGTAGGAATTTGCGGAAATTGCGTGGCCACAGGCTGCATTTCTGGCTCGGAATCAAAAAAATCCACTTCAATGTACAATAAACCTGTCAGCAAGCTTTGTAGGCCTATCTGGGCGCTTAACCCCTGCTTCATCAACGTTGCCAGCACATTCTGATCATCTTTATTACCCTGCTCACTGATCGCCCCCGGATACATATTCACCGTCACCACATTCAAAACTTTCTGCAGTTGTTGATGCGTTGGCGAATTGAAATTGTGATACACCCGGGTTTTTATACTGACCACTTCACCGATCTTGACTCCCTGTAAAGTCACCGGAGCGCCAACGTTAAGGCCTTTGATGGAGCTGTCAAAAAGAATTTGATAACGCTGCCCATGACGACGGGAGAAACCATCCGCATTTAAAAACAGCACCAATACAATGGTCATAATAAGTATCAGAATGACAAACAGGCCCACCGAAACCGATACTGTTTTTCTATCCATAGAACAAGGCCTCGCTTAAAAGATCCTTTTTACGCTTGCTAATTACCATGTTGAGTGGCTCCTCTGGAGAGAAACTCCCGCACCTGCTCATGCTCACTGTGCTCCAGCATAAATTGTGGTGAACCGGTATCCAGTTGTGTTTTGGTTGCAGCGTCCAGATAGACCCCGTTATTGCCAATGGCAAAAATGCTCGCCAATTCATGGGTGACCATCACCACTGTGGCGCCGGTTGAGTCTCTTAATTGCAAAATAAGATCATCAAGTCTTCGCGCGCTCAAGGGGTCAAGCCCGGCGGAAGGTTCATCAAAAAATAAAATATCCGGGTCCAATGCAATGCTTCTGGCCAGCCCGGCGCGTTTGCACATACCGCCACTGATTTTGGCGGGATAGAAGTTTTCAAATCCGGCTAATCCGACCAGTGCCAACTTGTAGTACACCAGATCCTGAATGTCGTTTTTATCCAGTGTCGTGTACTGTTCCAGCGGCAGTGCGACATTTTCAGCCAACGTTTTATCACTGAATAGCGCCCCCCCCTGATAGGTCACCCCCCAACGCTTACGCATTGCAAGTTGTTGTTCCGGCTCTGCCAAGAAATAACTGTCGCCATCAAACAGGATTTCACCTTGCGTTGGCTGATAAAGCCCGATCATATGCTTAAGCAGAGTACTTTTTCCGCAGCCACTGCCGCCCATAATGATAAATACATCGCCTTTGTGAACCTGGAAATTCAGATTCTTCTGAATAAGGTGACGGCCGTAACTCAGCGTTACCCCTTTTACGTCAATGGTTACCTTATGCCGCCGCTGCTCCATGGTTAAATGCCCAGATGGAAAAAGAGAATATTCAAACCGGCATCCGCAATCACCAGATAAACAATGGCCGTAACCACCGCTTTGGTAGTGGACTGCCCAACCGCTGCCGATGAACGACCACACTGCAACCCGGCACGACAACCGGCCATGGCAATTAACAGGGCAAAAACATAGCTTTTAAAGACACCAGTCATAATATCGCCCACAGTGATGGCATCCCTGAGCTGATATAAGTACATCAGCCAAGTGATGTCCATATTGGTAGCTACCAGACCACCGCCAAACATCCCCAAGACATTGCTGTAAAGGCACAGCAGCGGTACCGTCAATGTTAGCGCCAGCGTCCGTGGCAAAACCAGATAATCCATGGGCTTGATACCCAGTGTCGTTAATGCATCAATTTCTTCATTAACCTGCATAGTGCCAAGTTGGGCAGCGTAAGCGGCACCGGTTCGCCCGGACATCACGACTGCCGTCATCAACGCTCCCATCTCCCGCACCATACCCACAGCCACCAGATTCGAAACGTAAACTTCGGCACCAAACTGTCGCAGCTGAACCATTCCGAGGTAGGCGAGAATCATTCCCACCAAAGTGCTTTGCAAGGTGATGATCGGTAGAGCAGAAGGGCCTGCCTGTTGGGAAAAACTGAGAATATCCTGCCAGCGAGCGGAGCTTTTACGGCATAACCAACCGATCAACGCCAGAGTCAGCTCTCCGGTAAAAGACAGCAAGTCAATCACCTCATCACCTAGACGTTCAATCCAGCAAACAAGGCTCTGCCATAACGACGGCTGTTTTTGTGGTGGCGATTGATTGGGCTTAACGGCATTAGCCAAACGAAACAGCTTAACCACTTCTGGTGGCAACCTGCTTACATTCAAATGGCAGCGGGAAGGAGCAAGCAGGCGCTGACAAGCCATTAACCACGCCAGAAATCGTGAGTCCCAAGTGAATGAATCATCAGCACAAAAAACAACAGAAATCGGTTTTGAATCGCTTAATAATGATGATAACTCTTCAGGTGCAGGTAATTTGCCACCAATGGTCCAGCTTCCCTGTAGAGTGATGACAACGTCTGGTTCAGACACTTTTTCAATGGCCAGTGTCGCCTGCTTCATGCGTTTTGTTGCCCTAAAAGGTTATCAATAATTACCGTTACTTAATAAGAAGATGCTCTGGGTTCAACTAAACATATCGGAGATTTTTCGGGCAATCGCAGCAATTTCCTGAGCCCTGACCGGCACCACCAGAATGGTATCATCCCCCGCTACACACCCCAAAATGCCACCCTTTACACCAATAGAGTCCAACAGTCGTGCAATCATCTGAGCTGCACCCGGACTGGTTTTAATCACGATTAACGACTCATTGTAGTCTATTTCCTCAACAAGATTTTTTACTGCAATACCTGAATCCATCTTGCCTAGCTCTGGTGGCAGACAGTACACCAGTTCATTCAATACATTCCGCGCCCTGAC
The DNA here is from genome assembly GCA_965198415.1 of Endozoicomonas sp. GTDB lineage: Bacteria > Pseudomonadota > Gammaproteobacteria > Pseudomonadales > Endozoicomonadaceae > Endozoicomonas. The sequence continues at coordinate 450,341 of CBDAPN010000032.1, read as the reverse complement.
CGCACCAAAACGACTCAACATGCGTGAAACTTTCGACTGACTGATGTTGTCAAACCCCTGTTTCTGCAACAGGCTAACGATCTGACTCTGAGAACCACAACGTTCCTCTTTGAGCAACTGCCTGAAGGCACGAACCAGAGCGTCCTGTTTTTGGTTTGCCATAGCTTTAAAAGACACCTTTTAATAAAAAAACGGGGCTACTCCCCTTCTTACTAAGCAGAATAACAAAACACATGCTGAATAGTTATTCGCTTTCATAAAAACTTATGCATTTCACTGGCACAACGCTATCAACTGGCAAGTACAAAAACAGGAAAGCAAGGTCTGGACTGACCAGTAGTAAAAACGATTTCAAGTACACCAAAATCCTATAAAACCAACCTTGACGAAGTTAAAATGAGTCCGTATCTTGCCTGAATATATAATAATAAATAGGTTCGAGCAATTTTATTATGCTCTCAGCTTCTAATAGCCCACCTTCGACTCAACCGCGAATTACTCAACGTTGCAAGTCACTATTGAGAATCATATTGCCCACCTTGTGCTAAACCGCCCGGACAAACGCAACGCCATGAATAAAGCGTTCTGGCGAGAGTTTCCCACAGCAATACAAGCCATTAAAAACGACAGCTCCGTCAGGGTCGTGGTGATTTCTGGCGCTGGCACCATGTTTACTGCTGGCATGGATCTGAACGTATTTATGTCGCCCTCAAAAAAACTCATTAGCGGCGACCCGGGCCGACGCAGTGAATATTTGCGCCAAACAGTACTGCAGCTGCAAGAGTGCTTCAATGCACTGGAGTCAATACGAATTCCTGTACTCGCAGCCATTCATGGTGGCTGTATCGGCGGGGGCATCAATCTGATCAGTGCCTGCGACTGCCGCTATGCGACAGAAGATGCCTATTTCACCATTAAGGAAACCGAACTGGGTATGACCGCAGATCTTGGCGTGTTGCAACGATTGGGCAATCTAATGCCAGAAGGCATGGTGCGAGAACTGGCCTACACAGCACGCAAAATGCCCGCTGATGAAGCCCTGAAGGCAGGACTCATTAACGCCACTTATCCCGACAAAAACAGCTTGATGGATCACGTTTCAGGTATCGCACAGCAAATTGCCCGCAACTCGCCCATAGCAGTTACCGGTTGTAAGGAGATGATCAGTTTTGCCAGAGACCACAGCACAGCAACCTCGCTAAAATACATGGCCGCCTGGCAAAGTGGCATGTTTCAGCCCGCCGAGATGATGAAAAGCTTTCAGGCCAAAATGCAAAAAACTGAACCCGAATTTGAAGACCTCTGGCCGGTTGAAGAACCATTCTCCTGATTTTTTTGCAACAATTTAAAATAGGTTGCAGAAAAACAGTCTCGACTCTTTCCCGTACACCTTGCGCTGAGCGTTCCTGCCTCAGCGCAGCCGCTTATTGGTTGCAAAAGCCTTTAACTACTGCCGTGACTCACTACGCCAACATTGTGGCGGTATGCATTAGTAATTTGGTATGCAGCCGTCTAAATATACGACTATCTTAAATTCATTTGCGAATGGCATCAGCCAAGAGAGTATGAGTAGTGTTCTTAACTTTGTGATGGAGGATTATAGCTACTCTTACTCAGCGCACTTAAACCTTGTTGCATAAAACCCTCTTAGAAAACTTCTGGTATACATCAAGCCGACTGGTGCAAGTAAAGATATGAGGAAAAACATGATCCGATTCCTCCAAGTTTTTCTGCTAACGGCAATTGTTGTTTACCCGAGTGCAAGTGTATCAGCCTACAAAGGCAGCCAAGCCTACAATCAACTGACTCATACCGCGGCTTCTGTTAATACCGCCACCGGCACATTTCGTTTCTCTTATCCGTTAATTGTTGCTGCTGGCATCCATTCCTTTTTCAGAGTTCAGTTAAATTACCATTTCAACTCCGAGGGAATGTTCGGCCTGCCAACAGGCTGGCAGCTGGATGTGGATCATATTAAGGACGGCACGGCCGTCATGGGCGGACAGCAGTGGCTTATCGACCCACTGTGGCACGATGAGAGTCTATTTGCTTCCGGCTTAAAATATTACAATCAACACGGCACCCGCTTTATTGATGCCGGTGAAGAACAAAAAATTCCCGCAGAACCCGCACGCTTTTATCGTTATAAATCGGAGCACAAAGACGGCAGTGAAAAATATTTTTCCCGACAGGGTTTGTTGGTGTTGCAACAAGACCGCTTTGGTAACCGGATTACCATTGATTACGAACAGCCCGTACACAGTGCAGCAGCAGCGAGGTTAACGGCCATTGTCGATAATTATGGTAATCGTTATACCTTTGTTTACGAGCCCCACTCCCTGATTGTTAACTACCCCGATGGCAAATTGCAGCGTGTTTATTTCACCGAGCACGGGGTTTCGACCATTGTTGACCCCATGCAACAACGCTATGAGCTAACCTACACCGAGGTTAATCACCGGCAATTATTAAAAACGATTTTAACCCCAAAAGGGCTGCTCACTGAATTAAACTACAGCACTATTCCTTACCTTCACCGTGGTGGCGAAAGCAACATGCCGGTGGTCTCTTATTTCAAACAATCCGAGGCCGACACCGAGAAAATTTACCATGAGACCTTTTACAGCCATAGTCAGGACAGCAATTACACCGGCTACCCTTTGTATTCGCTTTCCGATTCAACGGACAATCTGGTCGACAGCAATAACCAAAGCTACCGCTACGTGGTTGAGGTCCGGCAAAGTGACGGAGACCCGCAAAAACCCACCTTTCACCATAAAATCTATGAATACAATTTTTTGCATTTGCCGGTGGAAATACGCACTTTAAAACAGGGTCAGAATTTCACGAAAACCGAGCTGACCTATTCCATTCAACCTTTTCGATACAGTCGCTCTACCAATTATGACAAACCAACAACTGTCGTATTCTTGAACTGGGATGGGGAACAATATATCCCCATCAACCGGGTCGACCATACCTACGATCTGTTTGGCAACAGCACCGGCGAGGAGCACTGGGTTTACCACCTCAGTGAAGCGTATTGGCGCCCGGTGCGCTCGGTAACCCGTCAATACTTTACCGAGCATTTCAGTTTACTGGCTGCAACCACTGACCGGGATCGTATATCCGGCAACGCCGTAAAAACCCAATACTGCTTATCGCCATCGAAAAAAAACCACGCCACCATCAGAACCTACGCCAGCGGGAATGACCGATGGCAACCTTGGCAGCAAACCAATTTTGCTTACGACACTGCCGGTAGAGAGACTTTCCGGGAGCTGAAGTGGATTGCTAAAAATATGCCTGGCGTGCAAAAAACCCACAAAAAAACCCGCTATCTCCTGGGTGAGTCGGGTTTGCTGACCACTTGGCACGAAAACAGCCTTGGCCATGTGAGCCAAAAGCTGACCGACACCCGCAACAGTCAGTTGCTGATGCACGTATCGCCCCTCGGTGAAAAGACGCAATACCGCTACAACGCGCTGAACCAGTTGATCGAGCGCACCGACCCGGAAGGAAATATCGATAAAATAGAGCACTACACCCACGCCAACTGCGGCATCAACGCAACGGTGCACAAATCGCCTCTGGGCTTCACCACTCGTAAGCAAACCGACCCTCTGGGTCGGGTGACCGTGCTTGAACAGGCGATAGACGACCATTATCAGGTCATGGAAGAAAGGCAATACAATGCGTTTGGCAAGTTAGCCTGGCGTAAAGATCGGTTCGGTCAGCTGACTTGCTTCCGCTACGATGGCCAAATGCGCCTCAGCGAGCACACCGACCCCTGGCAGAACAAAACCGCCCATATTTACGACGAAAAAAAACTGTCGCAACATATTTTTCTTAATGACAAAAAATACAAACAGATCAATCTAACTCCCTGGTTACTCACCACGCAAACCATCCATTATCCTCTGGGAAACAGTACCACAGCGGTTGAAAACCAAAGCAACAAAAATGGTTTTGACCAAGTAATGTATGAGCATAGCGCTCTGCTTAATAATGAGCAGCGCACGCATAAGATTACCAACACCTACCAATACGACCCCGGACACAACAAAATAAAAACGGAAACCAAAGGCTTTGACGGCATCCGCCTAACCAAAACTGCCACCTATGATTTGTTTAACCGTCAGCACACATTTGCCAAACTACAGACGGCTAACGGAGAAACATCCCGCCATCAGGGCTATCGATATTTTTACAATTCCGAGAACCAGCTAGAGCGGGTAGTTTCACCGCCATCCCAAAATGGTGAAACGCTAATCGACCGACACCGCTACGATCAAAATGGTCGGGAGATTGAGCACCAGCTGCCGGATGGGCACCGCATCAAAAAAACCTATACGCCAAGGGGAAAGCTGGAATCTATGAGCTGGACCCGCAACGGGCAACCCTACCGGGTATTTTATCAATACGACGCCGACGGCCGACTCACCCACCTCACCGATAAGGACGGTCAACAGCAGCACTACGAGTACGACCGGCGGGGTAACTTAATCCGGCACACCTACCCGGACAAGCGCCAACAAAAATACAGCTACGACCCAATGAATCGGTTGACGCAACAGGAAAACGTCAGCAACACCACGCTGACCTACCACTACGATCCCAAAGACAAAGGCAAGTTGTCTTCTATTCACAGCGCAGCCAATCGTATCCATTTTACTTATGGAAAAGACGATAATGGCGTTCAAGGGCGGCTGCTGGCTATTGATCGGGACATCGTTGGGGTGGGAAAAACCCGGGAAAAAAAGACCTATGGAGACTTTGGTCGGCTAACAAAATCAGAAGTGCATGCAGACGACGGCAGGCTAATTTACGCCAGTAACTATCAGTTCTTACCCCGCGGAGAACTTATTAAACAGACAACACATTCAACCAAAGACAACCAGCCCGTCACCCGGGTTGACCATTACGATTACGACGCCTTAAAACGGCTGACTGCAGAAGTGCATTATGAGAATGGCAACCCATCGGCTCCCGCTATCGGCTATCAGTACGACGGCAACAATAATCTGATCGAAGAACAGCGCTCACCAAACAGCACCATTCATCGCCACTACAACGCCGCTGACCAGCTCGTCAGTATTACTGGCGAGAAAACCACAGTCCTGACGCACGATGCCAATGGGCATGTCATTGTTGATCACGAGGGCAATCAATACCAATACGACGATTTAGGTCTGCTGCAATCGATCACCGATGCCAACGGCAAAACTCTGGCCAGCTTTCATTATCTGCCCAATGGTTTGCTTGGGCGCCTACACTCTGGAAACGACCGGCAGGATTTTTATTACGACACCAACAGCCGGGCCATCACAGTATTTAACAACCAGCAGCGTTATGATTTTATTCAACACCGGCAAAAATACCTCGCCACCCTGACAGCAACTGGCGGTGAGCAGTTATTCACGACCAACCAAAGCACCGGTGCCCGCCTCGGGCTTAATGCCAAAGGTGAAAAAACGACCAACATTTATAGCTATGAAGGCTATGGCCAGAGCATTGCGGGTGATAATCCATCGGGCAATAATTTTCTTTGGAATCAGGAGCTGACGGAAAAAATGACCGGGGTCGTTTATTTAAAAAACCGTTTTTATCACCCACAGCTACGCCGTTTTACCAGCCGTGACAAACTAAAGGTAGAAAATCGCTACAGCTACGCCAACGCCAACCCCATTGGCTTTGTGGATCCGATGGGGCAGTCTAGCACTTCCACTGGTGTACTCATTGGATTAGGTGCTGCAATTGCTCTTTTGGGCTTAGGAATAGCCTTTTACTGGTTCCCGCCCGCTGGCGTTACCTTTTCAACCGAAGCCGTTATAGGGCTTGCTTCAGCTGCATTAACAACAGGGTCGGGCTTATCATTGGCAGGTTCTCAGTATGCCCTGAATTCTGGAAATAAAAACATCGGGCAGGCATTAAAAATAACCTCTGGAGCTTTAGGTTTTATGGCTTTACTCACAGGACTCATAGCTATTTTTCGACCTGCATTCATTGAAGAGTTTAGTAATACTTTTGAAATGGAGTTCAATAGAGTAAGCGTTGATGTAAACCCAGCTGTCGAGTCAGAATCAGTTGCGATGAAGCCTATCTCCGATAAATTCTATGATTCACCAGCCAATAGCTTGCCTGATATATCAGGCAGGGGCTTTTATAATTCACCAGCTAAGAACTTTTATCCATCACCTGCTAAAAGCTATGATGATTTATTATTAAAAAGTCACTCAATAGGCAGAGCCACGGCAAAAATGGAAGTGGACTCGCTCTATTCTATGAACAGAGGAATTGATGACAGTAGTTCATCAATTGATGAAAGTGTTAATACTCCAACTGCATCCCTAAGCAGTTGGAATCACCCTGTACCCGAGCAGGCTTCCGATTCTTTACCTTTGAGAGCGTTCACAGGAAATGCAAACCTCGGTACAACGAACATTACGATGCCAGTACTGAACCGAGTACTTAATGCTGATAGTAGTGCTGCGGAAAGCTCTACGACCGCTTCTCAGGCCGGGCAGTTTTTGCAGGACACACCACCAACAGAGAGTTGAATAGCTATTTTTGACCCAAGAGGCTGCACCCAACCGACTTATTTAAAGAAGGTGAACGTTAAGCTGTGCCAAAATATTTCTCATCAGTACTGATATCAGTAAACTATGTATGCGAGAAAAAATGATCAAACTTTTTCAGGTTTTGCTTTTAGCGACGCTCATTGTTTACCCGGGTGTCAGTGTATCTGCCTATAAAGGTAGCCAAGCCTACAATCAACTGAATCATAACGTTGCTTCTGTTGATACGGCCACCGGTGCATTTCGTTTCTCTTATCCGTTAATTGTTGCTGCAGGCATCCACTCCTTTTTCAGAGTTCAGTTAAACTACCATTTCAACTCCGAGGGAATGTTCGGCCTGCCAACAGGCTGGCAGCTGGATGTGGATCATATTAAGGACGGCACGGCCGTGATGGGCGGACAGCAGTGGCTTATCGATCCACTGTGGCATGATGAGAGTCTATTTGCTTCCGGCTTAAAATATTACAATCAACACGGCACCCGCTTTATTGATGATGGTGAAGAACACAAAATTCCCGCAGAACCCGCACGTTTTTATCGTTACAAATCTGAGCACAAAGACGGCAGTGAAAAATATTTTTCCCGACAGGGTTTGTTGGTGTTGCAACAGGATCGCTTTGGTAACCGGATTACCATTGATTACGAACAGCCTGTACACAGTGCAGCAGCAGCGAGGCTAACGGCCATTGTCGATAATTATGGTAATCGTTATACCTTTGCTTACGAGCCCCGCTCCCTGATTGTTAACTACCCCGATGGCAAATCGCAGCGTATTTATTTCACCGAGCACGGGGTTTCGACCATTGTTGACCCCATGCAGCAACGCTATGAGCTAACCTACACCGAGGTTAGCCATCGGCAATTATTAAAAACGATTTTAACCCCGAAAGGGCTGCTCACTGAATTAAACTACAGCACTATTCCTTACCTTCACCGTGGTGGCGCAAGCGACATGCCGGTGGTCTCTTATTTCAAACAATCCGATGCCGACACCGATAAAATTTATCATGAGACCTTTTACAGCCATAGTCAGGGCAGCAATTACACCGGCTACCCTTTGTATTCGCTTTCTGATTCAACGGACAATCTGGTCGACAGCAATAACCAAAACTACCGCTACGCGGTTGAGGTCTGGCAAAGTGACGGAGACCCGCAAAAACCGACCTTTCACCATAAAATCTATGAATACAATTTTTTGCATTTGCCGGTGGAAATACGCACTTTAAAACACGGTCAGAACTTCACGAAAACCGAGCTGACCTATTCCATTCAACCTTTTCGATACAGCCGCTCTACCAATTATGACAAACCAACAACTGTCGCATTCTTGAACTGGGATGGGGAACAATATATCCCCATCAACCGGGTCAACCATACCTACGATCTGTTTGGCAACAGCACCGGCGAGGAGCACTGGGTTTACCACCGCAGTGAAGCGTATTGGCGCCCGGTGCGCTCGGTAACCCATCAATACTTTACCGAGCATTTCAGTTTACTGGCTGCAACCACTGACCGGGATCGTATATCCGGCAACGCCGTAAAAACCCAATACTGCTTATCGCCATCGAAAAAAAACCACGCCACCATCAGAACCTACGCCAGCGGGAATGACCGGTGGCAACCTTGGCAGCAAACCAATTTTGCTTACGACACTGCCGGTAGAGAGACCTTCCGTGAGCTGAAGTGGATCGCTAAAAATATGCCTGGCGTGCAAAAAACCCACAAAAAAACCCGCTATCTTCTGGGTGAGTCGGGTTTGCTGACCACTTGGCACGAAAACAGCCTTGGCCATGTGAGCCAAAAGCTGACCGACACCCGCAACAGTCAGTTGCTGATGCACGTATCGCCCCTCGGTGAAAAGACGCAATACCGCTACAACGCGCTGAACCAGTTGATCGAGCGCACCGACCCGGAAGGAAATATCGATAAAATAGAGCACTACACCCACGCCAACTGCGGCATCAACGCAACGGTGCACAAATCGCCTCTGGGCTTCACCACTCGTAAGCAAACCGACCCTCTGGGTCGGGTGACCGTGCTTGAACAGGCGATAGACGACCATTATCAGGTCATGGAAGAAAGGCATTACAATGCGTTTGGCAAGTTAGCCTGGCGTAAAGATAGGTTCGGTCAGCTGACTTGCTTCCGCTACGATGACCAAATGCGCCTCAGCGAGCACACCGACCCCTGGCAGAACAAAACCGCCCATATTTACGACGAAAAAAAACTGTCGCAACATATTTTTCTTAATGACAAAAAATACAAACAGATCAATCTAACTCCCTGGTTACTCACCACGCAAACCATCCATTATCCCTTGGGAAATCGTACCGCAGCGGTTGAAAATCAAAGTACCAAAAATGGTTTTGACCAGGTAATACATGAACACAGCGCTCTGCTTGATAACGAGCAGCGCACTCATACGATTACCAACACCTACCAATACGACCCCGGACACAACAAAATAAAAACGGAAACCAAAGGCTTTGACGGCATCCGCCTAACCAAAACTGCCACCTATGATTTGTTTAACCATCAGCACACATTTGCCAAACTACAGACGGCTAACGGAGAAACATTCCGCCATCAGGGCTATCGATATTTTTACAATTCCGAGAACCAGCTAGAGCGGGTAGTTTCACCGCCATCCCAGAATGGTGAAACGCTAATCGACCGACACCGCTACGATCAAAATGGTCGGGAGATTGAGCACCAGCTGCCGGATGGGCACCGCATCAAAAAAACCTACACGCCAAGGGGAAAGCTGGAATCTATGAGCTGGACCCGCAACCGGCAACCCTACCGGGTTTTTTATCAATACGACGCCGACGGCCGACTCACCCACCTTACCGATAAGGACGGTCAACAGCAGCACTATCAGTACGACCGGCGGGGCAACTTAATCCGGCACACCTACCCGGACAAGCGCCAACAAAAATACAGCTACGACCCAATGAATCGGTTGACGCAACAGGAAAACGTCAGCAACACCACGCTGACCTACCACTACGATCCCAAAGACAAAGGCAAGTTGTCTTCTATTCACAGCGCAGCCAATCGTATCCATTTTACTTATGGAAAAGACGATAATGGCGTTCAAGGGCGGCTGCTGGCTATTGATCGGGACATCGTTGGGGTGGGAAAAACCCGGGAAAAAAAGACCTATGGAGACTTTGGTCGGCTAACAAAATCAGAAGTGCATGCAGACGGCGGCAGGCTAATTTACGCCAGTAACTATCAGTTCTTACCCCGCGGAGAACTTATTAAACAGACAACACATTCAACCAAAGACAACCAGCCCGTCACCCGGGTTGACCATTACGATTACGACGCCTTAAAACGGCTGACTGCAGAAATGCATTATGAGAATGGCAACCCATCGGCTCCCGCTATCGGTTATCAGTACGACGGCAACAATAATCTGATCAAAGAACAGCGCTCACCAAACAGCACCATTCATCGCCACTACAACGCTGCTGACCAGCTCGTCAGTATTACCGGCGAGAAAACCACAGTCCTGACACACGATGCCAATGGGCATGTCATTGTGGATCACGAGGGCAATCAATACCAATACGACAATTTAGGTCTGCTGCAATCGATCACCGATGCCAACGGCAAAACTCTGGCCAGCTTTCATTATCTGCCCAATGGTTTGCTTGGGCGCCTACACTCTGGAAACGACCGGCAGGATTTTTATTACGACACCAACAGCCGGGCCATCACAGTATTTAACAACCAGCAGCGTTATGATTTTATTCAACACCGGCAAAAATACCTCGCCACCCTGACAGCAACTGGCGGTGAGCAGTTATTCACGACCAACCAAAGCACCGGTGCCCGCCTCGGGCTTAATGCCAAAGGTGAAAAAACGACCAACATTTATAGCTATGAAGGCTATGGCCAGAGCATTGCGGGTGATAATCCATCGGGCCATAATTTTCTTTGGAATCAGGAGCTGACGGAAAAAATGACCGGAGTCGTTTATTTAAAAAACCGTTTTTATCACCCACAGCTACGCCGCTTTACCAGCCGTGACAAACTAAAGGTAGAAAATCGCTACAGCTACGCCAACGCCAACCCCATTGGCTTTGTGGATCCGATGGGGCAGTCTAGCACTTCCACTGGTGTACTCATTGGATTAGGTGCTGCAATTGCTCTTTTGGGCTTAGGAATAGCCTTTTACTGGTTCCCGCCCGCTGGTGTTACCTTTTCAACCGAAGCCGTTATAGGGCTTGCTTCAGCTGCATTAACAACAGGGTCGGGCTTATCATTGGCAGGTTCTCAGTATGCCCTGAATTCTGGAAATAAAAACATCGGGCAGGCATTAAAAATAACCTCTGTAGCTTTAGGTTTTATGGCTTTACTCACAGGGGTCATAGCTTTTTTTCAACCTGTATTTCAACAGTTTAATCCGACTTTTCAAACGCAGATCAATACAGCAATCGTTGATGTAAGCTCATCTGCCGAGTCAGAATCAGTTGCGATGCGGCCTATCTCCAGTACATTCTATGATTCACCAGTCAGTAGCTTGCATGATATATCAGACAGGGACTTTTATGATTCACCAGCCAAGGACTTTTATCCATTCCGTGCTAAAAGCTATGATGATTTATTATTAAAAAGTCACCGAATAGCCAGAGGCACCGAAAAAATGAAAGTGGACTCGTCCTATTCTATGAACATAGGAATTGGTGACAGTAGTTCATCAATTGATGAAAGTGTTAATACTCCAACTGCATCCCTAAGCAGCTGGAATCACCCTGTACCCGAGCAGGCTTGCGATTCTTTGCCTTTGAGAGCGTTCACAGAAAATGCAAACCTCGGTACAACGAACATTACGATGTCAGTACTGAACCGAATACTTAATGCTGATAGTAGTGCTGCGGAAAATTCTACGACCGCTTCTCAGGCTGGGCAGTTTTTGCAGGACACACCACCAACAGAGAGTTGAATAGCTATTTTTGACCCAAGAGGCTGCACCCACCCGACTTATTTAAAGAAGGTGAACGTTAAGCTGTGCCAAAATATTTCTCATCAGTACTGATATCAGTAAACTTTGTATGCGAGAAAAAATGATCAAACTTTTTCAGGTTTTGCTTTTAGCGACGCTCATTGTTTACCCGGGTGTCAGTGTATCTGCCTATAAAGGCAGCCAAGCCTACAATCAACTGAATCATAATGTTGCTTCTGTTGATACGGCCACCGGCGCATTTCGTTTCTCTTATCCGTTAATTGTTGCTGCTGGCATCCACTCCTTTTTCAGAGTTCAGTTAAACTACCATTTCAACTCCGAGGGAATGTTCGGCCTGCCAACAGGCTGGCAGCTGGATGTGGATCATATTAAGGACGGCACGGCCGTTATGGGCGGACAGCAGTGGCTTATCGATCCACTGTGGCACGATGAGAGTCTATTTGCTTCCGGCTTAAAATACTACAATCAACACGGCACCCGCTTTATTGATGATGGTGAAGAACACAAAATTCCCGCAGAACCCGCACGTTTTTATCGTTACAAATCGGAGCACAAAGACGGCAGTGAAAAATATTTTTCCCGACAGGGTTTGTTGGTGTTGCAACAGGATCGCTTTGGTAACCGGATTACCATTGATTACGAACAGCCTGTACACAGTGCAGCAGCAGCGAGGCTAACGGCCATTGTCGATAATTATGGTAATCGTTATACCTTTGCTTACGAGCCCCACTCCCTGATTGTTAACTACCCCGATGGCAAATTGCAGCGTATTTATTTCACCGAGCACGGGGTTTCGACCATTGTTGACCCCATGCAACAACGCTATGAGTTAACCTACACCGAGGTTAATCACCGGCAATTAGTAAAAACGATTTTAACCCCGAAAGGGCTGCTCACTGAATTAAACTACAGCACTATTCCTTACCTTCACCGTGGTGGCGAAAGCGACATGCCGGTGGTCTCTTATTTCAAACAATCCGGTGCCGACACCGGGAAAATTTACCATGAGACCTTTTACAGCCATAGTCAGGGCAGCAATTACACCGGCTACCCTTTGTATTCGCTTTCCGATTCAACGGACAATCTGGTCGACAGCAATAACCAAAACTACCGCTACGCGGTTGAGGTCCGGCAAAGTGACGGAGATCCGCAAAAACCCACCTTTCACCATAAAATCTATGAATACAATTTTTTGCATTTGCCGGTGGAAATACGCACTTTAAAACACGGTCAGAACTTCACGAAAACCGAGCTGACCTATTCCATTCAACCTTTTCGATACAGTCGCTCTACCAATTATGACAAACCAACAACTGTCGCATTCTTGAACTGGGATGGGGAACAATATATCCCCATCACCCGGGTCGACCATACCTACGATCTGTTTGGCAACAGCACCGGCGAGGAGCACTGGGTTTACCACCGCAGCGAAGCGTATTGGCGTCCGGTGCGCTCGGTAATCCGTCAATACTTTACCGAGCATTTCAGTTTACTGGCTGCAACCACTGACCGGGATCGTATATCCGGCAACGCCGTAAAAACCCAATACTGCTTATCGCCATCGAAAAAAAACCACGCCACCATCAGAACCTACGCCAGCGGGAATGACCGGTGGCAACCTTGGCAGCAAACCAATTTTGCTTACGACACTGCCGGTAGAGAGACCTTCCGTGAGCTGAAGTGGATCGCTAAAAATATGCCTGGCGTGCAAAAAACCCACAAAAAAACTCGCTATTTTCTGGGTGAGTCGGGTTTGCTGACCACTTGGCACGAAAACAGCCTTGGCCATGTGAGCCAAAAGCTGACCGACACCCGCAACAGTCAGTTGCTGATGCACGTATCGCCCCTCGGTGAAAAGACGCAATACCGTTACAACGCGCTGAACCAGTTGATCGAGCGCACCGACCCGGAAGGAAATATCGATAAAATAGAGCACTACACCCACGCCAACTGCGGCATCAACGCAACGGTGCACAAATCGCCTCTGGGCTTCACCACTCGTAAGCAAACCGACCCTCTGGGTCGGGTGACCGTGCTTGAACAGGCGATAGACGACCATTATCAGGTCATGGAAGAAAGGCATTACAATGCGTTTGGCAAGTTAGCCTGGCGTAAAGGTCGGTTCGGTCAGCTGACTTGCTTCCGCTACGATGACCAAATGCGCCTCAGCGAGCACACCGACCCCTGGCAGAACAAAACCGCCCATATTTACGACGAAAAAAAACTGTCGCAACATATTTTTCTTAATGACAAAAAATACAAACAGATCAATCTAACTCCCTGGTTACTCACCACGCAAACCATCCATTATCCCTTGGGAAATCGTACCGCAGCGGTTGAAAATCAAAGTACCAAAAATGGTTTTGACCAGGTAATACATGAACACAGCGCTCTGCTTGATAACGAGCAGCGCACTCATACGATTATCAACACCTACCAATACGACCCCGGACACAACAAAATAAAAACGGAAACCAAAGGCTTTGACGGCATCCGCCTAACCAAAACTGCCACCTATGATTTGTTTAACCGTCAGCACACATTTGCCAAACTACAGACGGCTAACGGAGAAACATCCCGCCATCAGGGCTATCGATATTTTTACAATTCCGAGAACCAGCTAGAGCGGGTAGTTTCACCGCCATCCCAAAATGGTGAAACGCTAATCGACCGACACCGCTACGATCAAAATGGTCGGGAGATTGAGCACCAGCTGCCGGATGGGCACCGCATCAAAAAAACCTACACGCCAAGGGGAAAGCTGGAATCTATGAGCTGGACCCGCAACCGGCAACCCTACTGGGTTTTTTATCAATACGACGCCGACGGCCGACTCACCCACCTCACCGATAAGGACGGTCAACAGCAGCACTACGAGTACGACCGGCGGGGCAACTTAATCCGGCACACCTACCCGGACAAGCGCCAACAAAAATACAGCTACGACCCAATGAATCGGTTGACGCAACAGGAAAACGTCAGCAACACCACGCTGACCTACCACTACGATCCCAAAGACAAAGGCAAGTTGTCTTCTATTCACAGCGCAGCCAATCGTATCCATTTTACTTATGGAAAAGACGATAATGGCGTTCAAGGGCGGCTGCTGGCTATTGATCGGGACATCGTTGGGGTGGGAAAAACCCGGGAAAAAAAGACCTATGGAGACTTTGGTCGGCTAACAAAATCAGAAGTGCATGCAGACGACGGCAGGCTAATTTACGCCAGTAACTATCAGTTCTTACCCCGCGGAGAACTTATTAAACAGACAACACATTCAACCAAAGACAACCAGCCCGTCACCCGGGTTGACCATTACGATTACGACGCCTTAAAACGGCTGACTGCAGAAGTGCATTATGAGAATGGCAACCCATCGGCTCCCGCTATCGGCTATCAGTACGACGGCAACAATAATCTGATCAAAGAACAGCGCTCACCAAACAGCACCATTCATCGCCACTACAACGCCGCTGACCAGCTCGTCAGTATTACCGGCGAGAAAACCACAGTCCTGACACACGATGCCAATGGGCATGTCATTGTTGATCACGAGGGCAATCAATACCAATACGACGATTTAGGTCTGCTGCAATCGATCACCGATGCCAACGGCAAAACTCTGGCCAGCTTTCATTATCTGCCCAATGGTTTGCTTGGGCGCCTACACTCTGGAAACGACCGGCAGGATTTTTATTACGACACCAACAGCCGGGCCATCACAGTATTTAACAACCAGCAGCGTTATGATTTTATTCAACACCGGCAAAAATACCTCGCCACCCTGACAGCAACTGGCGGTGAGCAGTTATTCACGACCAACCAAAGCACCGGTGCCCGCCTCGGGCTTAATGCCAAAGGTGAAAAAACGACCAACATTTATAGCTATGAAGGCTATGGCCAGAGCATTGCGGGTGATAATCCATCGGGCCATAATTTTCTTTGGAATCAGGAGCTGACGGAAAAAATGACCGGGGTCGTTTATTTAAAAAACCGTTTTTATCACCCACAGCTACGCCGCTTTACCAGCCGTGACAAACTAAAGGTAGAAAATCGCTACAGCTACGCCAACGCCAACCCCATTGGCTTTGTGGATCCGATGGGGCAGTCTAGCACTTCCACTGGTGTACTCATTGGATTAGGTGCTGCAATTGCTCTTTTGGGCTTAGGAATAGCCTTTTACTGGTTCCCGCCCGCTGGCGTTACCTTTTCAACCGAAGCCGTTATAGGGCTTGCTTCAGCTGCATTAACAACAGGGTCGGGCTTATCATTGGCAGGTTCTCAGTATGTCCTGAGTTCTGGAAATAAAAACATCGGGCAGGCATTAAAAATAACCTCTGTAGCTTTAGGTTTTATGGCTTTACTCACAGGACTCATAGCTATTTTTCGACCTGCATTCATTGAAGAGTTTGATCCGACTTTTGAAACGCAGATCAATAGAGTAAGCGTTGATATAAGTTCATCTGCCGAGTCAGAATCAGTTGCGATGCGGCCTATCGCCAGTAAATCCTCTAATTTGCCTGCCCAGAATGTTTATAACTCATCTGCCGGGGGTACTTATTATTCATCTGCCAGAAATCCTTATTGTTTACGTGGCAGTAGTTATGATAATGCATCCACTATAAGTAACTTATCATCAGAAAGTGAGGCAGTGGCCAGAGCCGCTGGAGTATATGAAGAGGGTTCGCTTTATGATTTGAACTCAGAAATTTTTGAAAATAGTTCACCAATTGCTGAAAGTGTTGATAATTCATATCCATACATAAGCACATGGGATGACCTTATATCCCGCAGGGGGCCTTATTTTTCACGTTTGAGTGCGTTGACAGAAAATACAAATCTCGGTGCAACAAACATTAGGGTGTCATTACTGAACCGAATACTTGATGCTCAGAATAGTGCTGTGGAAAGTTCTACGACCGCTTCTCAGGCCGGGCAGTTTTTTCATGGCGCACCACCAACAGAGAATTGAATAGCTATTTTTGATCTAAAAGGCTACACCCAACCGACTTATTTAAAGATGGTAAACGTTAAGTTGTGCCAAAATATTTTTTATCAATACTGATATCAGTAAACTTTGTATGCGAGAAAAAATGATTAAACTTTTTCAGGTTTTACTTTTAGCGACGCTCATTGTTTACCCAAGCGTCAGTGTATCGGCCTATAAAGGTAGCCAAGCCTACAATCAACTGAATCATGCCGTTGCTTCTGTTGATACGGCCACCGGCGCATTTCGTTTCTCTTATCCGTTAATTGTTGCTGCTGGCATCCACTCCTTTTTCAGAGTTCAGTTAAACTACCATTTCAACTCCGAGGGAATGTTCGGCCTGCCAACAGGCTGGCAGCTGGATGTGGATCATATTAAGGACGGCACGGCCGTCATGGGCGGACAGCAGTGGCTTATCGACCCACTGTGGCACGATGAGAGTCTATTTGCTTCCGGCTTAAAATATTACAATCAACATGGCACCCGCTTTATTGATGCCGGTGAAGAACAAAAAATTCCCGCAGAACCCGCACGCTTTTATCGTTACAAATCGGAGCATAAAGACGGCAGTGAAAAATATTTTTCCCGACAGGGTTTGTTGGTGTTGCAACAGGACCGCTTTGGTAACCGGATTACCATTGATTACGAACAGCCCGTACACAGTGCAGCAGCAGCGAGGTTAACGGCCATTGTCGATAATTATGGTAATCGTTATACCTTTGCTTACGAGCCCCACTCCCTGATTGTTAACTACCCTGATGGCAAATTGCAGCGTATTTATTTCACCGAGCACGGGGTTTCGACCATTGTTGACCCCATGCAACAACGCTATGAGTTAACCTACACCGAGGTCAATCACCGGCAATTAGTAAAAACGATTTTAACCCCGAAAGGGCTGCTCACTGAATTAAACTACAGCACTATTCCTTACCTTCACCGTGGTGGCGCAAGCGACATGCCGGTGGTCTCTTATTTCAAACAATCCGGTGCCGACACCGAGAAAATTTACCATGAGACCTTTTACAGCCATAGTCAGGGCAGCAATTACACCGGCTACCCTTTGTATTCGCTTTCCGATTCAACGGACAATCTGTTCGACAGCAATAACCAAAACTACCGCTACGCGGTTGAGGTCCGGCAAAGTGACGGAGACCCGCAAAAACCCACCTTTCACCATAAAATTTATGAATACAATTTTTTGCATTTGCCGGTGGAAATACGCACCTTAAAAGACGGTCAGAACTTCACGAAAACTGAGCTGACCTATTCCATTCAACCTTTTCGATACAGCCGCTCTACCAATTATGACAAACCAACAACTGTCGCATTATTGAACTGGGATGGGGAAAAATATATCCCCATCACCCGGGTCGACCATACCTACGATCTGTTTGGCAACAGCACCGGCGAGGAGCACTGGGTTTACCACCGCAGTGAAGCGTATTGGCGCCCGGTGCGCTCGGTAACCCGTCAATACTTTACCGAGCATTTCAGTTTACTGGCTGCAACCACTGACCGGGATCGTATATCCGGCAGCGCCGTAAAAACCCAATACTGCTTATCGCCATCGAAAAAAAACCACGCCACCATCAGAACCTACGCCAGCGGGAATGACCGATGGCAACCTTGGCAGCAAACCAATTTTGCTTACGACACTGCCGGTAGAGAGACCTTCCGTGAGCTGAAGTGGATCGCTAAAAATATGCCTGGCGTGCAAAAAACCCACAAAAAAACCCGCTATCTTCTCGGTGAGTCGGGTTTGTTGACCACTTGGCACGAAAACAGCCTTGGCCATGTGAGCCAAAAGCTGACCGACACCCGCAACAGTCAGTTGCTGATGCACGTATCGCCCCTCGGTGAAAAGACGCAATACCGCTACAACGCGCTGAACCAGTTGATCGAGCGCACCGACCCGGAAGGAAATATCGATAAAATAGAGCACTACACCCACGCCAACTGCGGCATCAACGCAACGGTGCACAAATCGCCTCTAGGCTTCACCACCCGTGAGCAAACTGACCCTCTGGATCGGATGACCGTGCGCGAACAGGCGATAGACGACCATTATCAGGTCATGGAAGAAAAGCATTACAATGCGTTTGGCAAGTTAGCCTGGCGTAAAGATCGGTTCGGTCAGCTGACTCGCTTCCGCTACGATGACCAAATGCGCCTCAGCGAGCACACCGACCCCTGGCAGAACAAAACCACCCATATTTACGACGATAAAAAACTGTCGCAACATATTTTTCTTAATGACAAAAAATACAAACAGATCAACCGAACCCCTTGGTTGCTCACCACGCAAACCATCCATCATCCCTTGGGAAACAGTACCGCAGCGGTTGAAAACCAAAGCAACAAAAATGGTTTTGACCAAGTAATGTATGAGCACAGCGCTCTGCTTAATAATGAGCAGCGCACGCATAAGGTTACTAAAACCTACCAATACGACCCCGGACACAACAAAATAAAAACCGAAACCAAAGGTTATGACGGCATCAGCCTAACCAAAACTGCCACCTACGACTTGTTTAACCGTCAGCACACATTTGCCAAACAACAAACGGCTAATGGAGAAACATCCCGCCATCAGGGCTATCGATATTTTTACAATTCCGAGAACCAGCTTGAGCGAGTAGTTTCACCGCCATCCCAAAATGGTGAAACGCTAATCGACCGGCACCGCTACGATCAAAATGGTCGGGAGATTGAGCACCAGCTGCCGGATGGGCACCGCATCAAAAAAACCTACACGCCAAGGGGAAAGCTGGAATCTATGAGCTGGACCCGCAATGGGCAACCCTACTGGGTATTTTATCAATACGACGCCGACGGCCGACTCACCCACCTCACCGATAAGGACGGTCAACAGCAGCACTACCAGTACGACCGGCGGGGTAACTTAATCCGGCAGACCTACCCGGACAAGCGCCAACAAAAATACAGCTACGACCCAATGAATCGGTTGACGCAACAGGAAAACGTCAGCAACACCACGCTGACCTACCACTACGACCCCAAAGACAAAGGCAAGTTGTCTTCTATTCAAAGCGCAGCCAATCGCATTCATTTTACTTATGGAAAAGACGACAATGGAGTTCAAGGGCGGCTGCTGGCTATTGAGCGGGACATCGTTGGGGTGGGAAAAACCCGGGAACAACAGACCTATGACGCCTTTGGCCGCATCGCAAAATCAGAAACCCACAAAAACGATGGAAGTCTTGTTTATGCTAGTGACTACCAGTTTTTACCCCGTGGGGAACTCATTAAACAGACAACACATTCAAGCAAAGATAATCAGCCCGTCACACGGGCTAACTATTACAATTACGACGCTTTACAGCGGCTGGTTGGAGAAATGCATTATGAGAATGGTAAACCATCGGCTTTCACCATCGGCTATCAGTACGACGGCAACAATAATCTGATCAAAGAACAGCGCTCACCAAACAGCACCATTCATCGTTACTACAACGCCGCTGACCAGCTCATTACTATTTCCGGCGAGAAAATCTCCACCCTGACACACGACGCCAATGGGCATGTCATTGTTGATCACGAGGGCAATCAATACCAATACGACGATTTAGGTCTGCTGCAATCGATCACCGATGCCAACGACAAAACTCTGGCCAGCTTTCATTATTTGCCCAATGGTTTGCTTGGGCGCCTGCACTCAGGAAACGACCGACAGGACTTTTATTACGACACCAAAAGCCGGGCCATCACAGTATTTAACAACCAACAGCGTTATGATTTCATTCAACACCGGCAAAAATACCTCGCCATTCTGAGAGCAACTGGCGGTGAGCAGTTATTCACCATCAACAAAAGTACTGGCGCTCGCCTTGCGCCCAATGCCAAAGGTGAAAAAACAACCAACATTTATAGCTATGAAGGTTATGGCGAAACCATTGCGGGTGATCATTCATCAACCCATAACTTCCTTTGGAATCAGGAACTAATAGAAAAAACGACTGGAATCGTCTATTTAAGAAACCGTTTTTATCACCCACAGCTGCGCCGCTTTATCAGCCGAGACAAACTAAAGGTAGAAAATCGCTACAGCTACGCCAAGGCCAACCCCATTCGCTTTGTGGATCCGATGGGCACTTCTATCAGGAGTGAAGTGTTTTTTGGTCTTGGTGCATGTTTTACCATGCTAGGTGGTTTGGCTGTGGCTACAGCTCTGTTTGCTGGTGGCCCTCTCACAGTGGCGGGGGCTTTGGGTGTCTCTTCGGGTGGGCAGATATTGGTTTCCGGAATCGCTCTGATGGTATCTCAAGCCCAATTAAATGCCGGTCATAAACAAGCGGCCAACGCTTGGACAATTACTTCAGGTGTCTTAGGTATTACCTCTCTGGTAACAGGCTTCATCGCTGGATTACCTGCAGTTGCCGGGCTACTTAATGTGGGCACGGATTCAACTTTAATTGCTCGTTTGATGGCTCCCATCACCAGAGCCGCTGAAAATACACAAGAGGATTTAGTTTTACTTGAGGACCTTAAGGGATTGCCGGAAGGTGTTTTTACGCGCGTCAAAAGATTCACGAGTACATATTCCGTCGGAACAAGTAGCACGCAAGAGAACGTTGAAAAATGGTTGGAAGATACATCAAACATCACTCCAGAACCTCTTTTAGACCAAGAAAGACCACTTGCTGAAGTAGACGAATATCGTCATGAAAGAATCATCAGTCCACAAGGTTATTGGAGTTCTATTACGGATAGCAACGAAGCCAACGCATCGAGTATTTGGGAGTCTTCCGAAGAGCCTCGCGTACTTCATCTTACAGCGGCCAACCTGAAGAAATTCTTAAACAGTGAGTCGAAAGTGCCGACTGTGTGGCTTTATCGCAATCCTTCTGGTAATGCTGCACAAGCAGATGCATATTCAGAGAGCGCTTCATCAGGTGGATTAATCTTAACCGATTATGGAATGTTCTGAATTTTCTGGCATTACATGGAGGTCTTGAAACTGCAGGCAACTATGTTTGTACAAACAATTTGCGCACAGCTAACCTGCAGTTGTTTCAATCAACATGTCATGGCCGTACTCGCAGTGCTGGCCACCGGCTTGATCGCTGCAACAATGGCGTATATTTGAAAATTTACCCAATTCGCTTGTCATCTGCTGAAAGATTAAAGGTATAATCCGCACCAGAGGCTATTGTTGGACAGCCTAAAACAGCCTCCTTGCCCCCCCTTTTCTGATCTGCCTTGCCAATAGAACGGACGGAACAAAACCAATGCCCGAAATGCGCTCAGCACAGAATGTGGATCTTGGCGAAATCGCCAAGTTTGAAGAACTGGCCAGCCGGTGGTGGGACCCTGACGGCGAGTTCAGGCCGCTGCACGAGATTAACCCCTTGCGTTTGAATTACATTGACGAACGGGTTGGCCTTGCGGGTAAACAGGTAGTGGATATCGGTTGTGGGGGTGGCATTCTCAGCGAATCCATGGCCCGCCGCGGTGCCGAAGTGACCGGCGTTGATATGGGTCAGGCGCCACTGTCCGTTGCCCGCCTGCACAGCATGGAGAGTGGTGTCGCGGTCAATTATCGTCAGATCACGGCAGAAGAGCTTGCCGAAGAGATGCCAGGTCAGTTTGATGCGGTCACCTGTCTTGAAATGCTGGAGCACGTACCGGATCCCGCCTCGGTCATTAAAGCTTGCGCCAAGTTGCTAAAGCCTGGTGGGCAAGTCTTTTTTGCCACGATAAACCGAAACCCGAAATCCTATCTGTTTGCCATTGTTGGGGCTGAATACATCCTTAAACTTCTGCCCAAAGGCACCCATGAGCACAGCAAATTTATCAAACCCAGCGAACTTTGCGCCGACATGCGAAAAGCCGACCTGAATGTGCAGGACATGACCGGAATGACTTACAATCCTTTGACAAAAGTTTATCGCCTCAACCCAAAAGACGTCAGTGTCAACTATCTGATTTATGGCACTAAGCCCGCTGAATAAAGAGTGGCTTCAAGGAGGCGTCCAGTTTGGGTGAATGTAAATAGAGCGGTGACTAAATTATAATTCGCGGGTAGCGTTAGAAATTACCGCCTGCCAGTGCCGTAACGAGGGCTGTTTATGAGAACTATTGAAGGCATTTTTTTTGACTTGGACGGCACGCTGCTCGATACCGCTGATGACTTTGTGGTAACAGTGAATCAGATGCTCACCGATCATCAATACCCGCAAATCGACGGCGATATTATTCGCCAGCATGTCTCCCATGGCGCCCGTAAACTGATGCAACTGGCTTTTAACCTTGCCCCCGGCGACGCTCTGGAGGAGAAAAGGGCGCTTTTCCTTCAGTACTATGACCGACATATAAAAGATCATCGTCGTTCCAGTTTTGCCCACCCTTATCCGGGAGTCATGCCACTGATTGAGGAGCTGGAGAGTCGTAACATTGTCTGGGGTATCATTACTAATAAACCCAAATTTTACGCCATTCCTCTCATTGAACAGGTAGGGCTACTGGAGCGTAGCCAAACCCTGATATGCCCGGAGGACGTTACCAACGCCAAACCGGACCCACAAGCCCTGTTCCTTGCCTGCGAGCAGACCCGCTGCACTGCTCGTAATTGTGTTTATATTGGTGATCACGTTCGGGATATAGAAGCTGGCAAAAGCGCCGGCATGACCACAGTCGCCGCCCATTATGGCTACATTGCCGCTGACGATGACCCGGTTCAGTGGCAGGCGGATGTGAATATTGACAACATCCCGCAACTGCATCAATGGCTACAACAGCATAACTGGCGCCTGCCAGCGACTTGAGCAATTACTGCGCTAGGCGCCGAATGCAGGCTTTATTTTTTGTTCCAAAGGTTATTGCAAGGTTTTCTTGAAAAAATCCACCGCAATTTATAGCAAATGTCTTACATGTTCTGCGGTTATTTCCCGGCTGTGCAGTCAGCTCAAAATCCATAGCATAGAAGACGTCAGCTCAAACAGGGATGTTACTTAAGTCAGGAAGACATTGCTGGCCCACACCACGGATGCGCTTTGGCTTAAAGCCAATGGACAGGATGTCCAGCTCTAAACTGACACTCCCCGACCTACCGTACCTAAAGGGCATGAAGGCGGTGATAAAAGCAATAGCGGGTAATAGTGCATTCAACCACCAACACCTACTCACCACTTAATATTCTCAACGCCCTTTCTCTTGGCTTTTATAGCCTTAACCTTGTTTACCCAACTGCATTGAAACTTGACATGTTGTAGACCAATTTTGGATCAGCGCAGTATATAGGCTGGTGCATCTGTTCGTTTATATGCCAATGTTGCAACAATGCAAAAACAGAGGTTTCTAATGTCATATCTCTGTGATACAAGAGTGCGTGCGTTTTTTTAAAAGACAGAATAAAAATAGAAAACTTTGATGGATCAGGAGAGTCTTATGGGTGCACTAGCTTTACCTTGTTCTTCTATTAGTGAATGGCTGGAAAACCACTCATCAGCGTTGCAGCAGTGGTTTTCCCGTGGCGGGCAAACGATTGATGGGTTTCAGTTTCGCAAATGCCCAGCCTGGATTGAGCCTGAGCAATTTATTAAATCTTGCGAGCAGACCCCACACGACACGGCACGCTTTCGGTTGATGATTTGCAACAAGCGTGATGTCTGGCGAGTGCGAATTTCTATGGTGTTTCATACCAAGGCTCGGCTAATGGAGGATGGTTCAACCGTTGGGCCGGGTATTCTTTTTTCTGTGCTGGATGAAGAAGGTCATAATTTTTTTGTTGACTATTTTACCGCCAGCTTATCCTCCTGCAATGAGTCAATAATGCCGGAGCAGTGGTGCATTTTCTGGTTTAACAAATTAGCCCGCAGCCGCCAGCTCAATCGAATCTTTGCTTATAAAACATACGAGGCCGAGATAGATTGAGCCTATGGGCGGTGGTCTTTATTCTTGTACGGCTTTCTCTGCTGTTGTTTTATTCAGCCACGCCTGAGAAAAGGCCTGCAACAGCGGAACATTGACCGCCCAGATCACCGCCAGAATGCTCAGGGTTTGCCATGTAGGTTGCGCGAGGGAGACGCCCGCTAAATTGGAGCCGGCCAGATAGCTCAGGGGCCCGCCAAAAAAACCCAGCAAAGCACCCAGTAACCGGTGGGTTCGGGACCAATCAAGGCTGTGCCTCAAAGTGGTTGCAAAGACTAGCCATAGGCAGGCGAGCCAGATGGGTAATAAACGCCCTGTGTCGTTTGGTTGTGAGCTAAATTGCAGAATGTTGAGGTTGCCAAGAAAGCTGTCAATGGCACAACCCAATAAAAAGGTGATAGCCAGTAGCTGTTTTTCTTTGTGCCAACTGCCTATCCAGGTCAGGTGAACAAAGAGAATAAGCGCCGTGACAGCCAGGGCAATGTAGTTGCCACCCAGTACACAGGCAAGCCAGCCAATCTGGAATAATACAGCATTGATAATTAGTTTTATTTTGCTTGTTGTCATAATCCTGAGACCGGCAATAAGTTGTGTCTGATGTTAATGCTTTGTTCTGTACGGCTTGCGTCGTGCTTTTTGGACTCTTATAAAGCCGCTTATCCCCCCATAAATGCTTTGTAAGCTTCGTTATCATTCTCAGACCAGTAACGGTATCCAATAGCGTCCAAATGACCGGGAATATACTGGTGCTCTTCCTCTGGCACATCAAACCCAACAGCTACCCGACCATAGGCTGCGCCATGGTTTCTATAGTGAAACAGGGTGATGTTCCAGCGTTGCCCGAGCTTACTGAGAAAGTTTAATAGCGCCCCGGGGCGTTCTGGGAATTCAAAACGGTAGATCTGCTCATTTTTAACCGCTTCACTGTGCCCACCCACCATGTGGCGTACATGGAGTTTGGCCATTTCGTTGTCGGTCAGATCAACTACCGGGTAGCCCGCTTCCCGGAGGGAGTGAATTAACTGCTCCACAGGCATCTGCTCCGGATGCACCTGAACACCTAGAAAGATTTTGGCTCTGTCGCTGTTGTGGTAGCGATAGTTAAACTCAGTAATGCTGCGGCGGCCAAGCACCTGACAAAATTGCCGGAAGCTGCCAGCTTCTTCCGGAATGGTCACAGCCAAGATGGCCTCGCGCTTTTCCCCAAGCTCAGTACGTTCAGAAACATAGCGTAAACGATCAAAGTTAATGTTGGCACCGCTGTCAACCGCCAACAGGGTTTGCCCCTTGATGCATTCGCGGGCCACATATTTCTTCATACCGGCAATGCCAAGGGCGCCGGAGGGCTCGCAAACAGAACGGGTGTCGTCAAAAATGTCTTTGATGGCGGCGCAAATCTCATCGGCAGAAACCGTAATCACCTCATCAACGCACTGCCGACAAACTTTGAAAGTCTCTTCACCAATCTGCGCCACAGCGACACCGTCAGCAAAGAGGCCCACCTGGGGCAGAACGACCCGTTCATCGGCATCCATGGCGGCCTTTAAACAGGCGGACTCTTCAAACTCAACCCCAATCACCCGGATTGTCGGGCGCAGGTATTTGATGTAGACACTGATGCCCGCTGCCAGACCGCCCCCGCCAACGGGAATAAAAATGGCATCCAAAGGGCCGGTGTGCTGGCGCAAGATCTCCATGCCGATGGTTCCCTGGCCGGCAATGGTATCCATGTCATCGTAAGGGTGAATAAAGGTGTAACCGTGTTTTTTCACCTGCTCAAACGCATAGGCCAATGCCTGATCGAATGTCTCGCCGTGCAAAACCACCTCGGCCCCGTAGGCTCTGACGGATTTTATTTTAATCTCCGGAGTGGTGACCGGCATGACGATGATTGCTTTGATTCCCATTTCCCGCGACGCAAGAGCCACGCCCTGGGCATGGTTGCCAGCGGAGGCAGCGATGACACCTTGCTGCTTATCTTCGTCACTCAGCTTCGCCAGTTTGTTGTATGCTCCGCGAATTTTGAAGGAAAACACGGGCTGTAAATCTTCACGTTTTAGCAGCACCTGATTACTCAGGCGCTGGCTCAGAAAGCGAGCCTTGTCGATGGGGGTTTCGATGGCGACATCGTAGACTCGGGCTTCCAAAATCTTGCGTATATAATGCTCTGGCATGCTGCTCGCTGGTACTAGGTTGGCTTTATTGAATTCAGGCAGTGAAGGACATTCTATAAGATTACGGGCTCAGATGGCACTGATCGATTCACTGAAAATATTTTGCTGGAAATTTTTTGGTAAAAATGTTGTATGATAGCGGCCTTAGCAAAACTGCCGTAAACCCTCGCCTTTATGCCCTTTGGGTATTTATGCCCCTTGGGTATTTATGCCATTTGGGTATTTAAGCCCCTTGGGTGCGATAGGGCGGGGCGCCGTCACATGAATCGGGAGACTTCCGGGCAGCTCTGAATGTCTTACGTAAGTCCTAGCTGCTTGAACCCATAACCTTCTAACAGGTACCCATGATGAATCAGGACCAGCTCAAGAAAGCCACCGCCCAAGCCGCGTTGCAATACATTTTGCCTCATCTTGAAAAAGATATGGTCATTGGCATTGGCACGGGTTCGACTGCGCGCTTTTTTATTGATGAGTTGGCTAAACACAAAGATGAATTTGATGGTTGTGTATCCAGTTCCGAGGCTTCAACCGAGCAATTAAAATCCCACGCAATTCCTGTCTATGATCTCAACAGCGTTGCGGATTTACGCTTTTACATCGACGGCGCCGACGAAGCTAACGAACACCTGCACCTGATCAAAGGCGGTGGTGCCGCACTGACCCGGGAGAAAATTGTTGCCGCTGTAGCCAGAGAATTTATCTGTATCGCTGATGAAAGCAAGGCTGTGCCGGTATTAGGTGAATTTCCGCTGCCCGTTGAGGTCATTCCCATGGCCCGCAGTCATGTTGGCCGCGAGCTGGTAAAACTCGGTGGCGACCCTGCTTATCGCGAAGGCGTGGTTACCGACAACGGCAATGTCATTCTTGACGTGTGGAATTTGAAGATTGTCGACCCTGTAGCGCTGGAGCAAAAAATAAACGCCATAGTTGGAGTGGTAACCAACGGGCTGTTTGCCGCCAGAGGAGCCGATGTGATGTTCCTTGGAACGGCAGATGGAGTAAAAACCATCAACCCCCGATAATAAAAGGCGCCTTAGAAAAGTATTTCAGCATCAATTACCCGACAGTAAAAAATGCACTGCCAACAAGTCCAGAGCAAGTGGAATAGCTAGAAAAACCATCTGCTTAGGTGTGATTTTACCTTTTCTGCCAGAATTCATCTTGCTCATAGGACTACTCCTTATCTGTTCTATTTATTCGTTCATTGCTTAACCCTAGCCTCTGCACCGGAACCCGACCTTTAGACTTTAGTCGCTATATTTTGCGATCAAAGCTCAATATTAGGCTTTAAAGAATAGAAAAAACCCTTAATATAGCAATTGATAATTAAAAAAGTCTGGCGCACCGTCGGCAGTCTATTTCCGGTACAACAACAATAAGAGAGTCTGACATGCTGAAATCATTTAAAGGAAAAATAGCTGTATTGTCCGCAGCAATCGCTTTGGGTGGCACGTCATTGGCGTCGGCGGCAGAGACCATCAAAATTGCTCTGGCCGGTCCGGTAACCGGCCCTGTTGCCCAGTACGGGGATATGCAATTTGTCGGTGCCAAAATGGCGATAGAGCAGATAAACCAAGCTGGGGGTGTCAATGGCAAAGAGTTAGAAGCAATTGTTTACGATGACGCCTGCGACCCAAAACAGGCTGTTGCTGTTGCCAATAAAATTGTAAACGACGACATCCGCTTTGTTGTTGGCCACCTCTGCTCATCATCCACTCAGCCCGCCTCGGACATTTATGAAGACGAAGGGGTGCTAATGATCACTGCCGCCTCCACCAGTCCCGATATAACCACCCGCGGCTATCAGCTGATTTTCAGAACCATCGGCCTGGACAGCATGCAAGGCCCGACGGCGGCAAAGTTCATCATCAACAACGTTAAGCCGAAAAACATCGCCATCATTCACGACAAACAGCAGTACGGCGAGGGACTGGCCGCCAGCGTGCGCGATGAAGTAAAAAAAGCTGGCATCGACATAGCGTTGTATGAAGGGGTAACCGCTGGCGATAAAGACTTTTCTGCCCTGATAGCCAAGCTGAAAAAAGAAGATGTGGACTTTGTTTACTACGGGGGCTACCACCCGGAACTGGGTTTGATTTTACGCCAAAGTGCTGAAAAAGGTCTTGATGTGAAGTTTATGGGCCCTGAAGGCGTAGGTAATAAAGACATTTCTGCCATTGCGGGCAAAGCGTCCGAAGGCCTTTTGGTGACGCTACCCAAAAGTTTTGATCAAGACCCTGCCAATGCCCGACTGGTCGCCGCATTCAAGGCTAAAAAGGAAGACCCAACCGGGCCTTTTGTTTTTCCGGCCTATTCCGCTGTACAGGTTATGGCCGATGGCATGAAGTTATCCTCCAGTGAAAACCCCGAATCAGTAGCCAGCAGCCTGCGAAACAACAACTTCAATACCCCTACCGGCCAGCTCGGCTTTGATAATAAAGGAGACTTGAAAAACTTCAGCTTTGTTGTGTATCAATGGCATGCCGATGGCACCAAAACCGCGCTGACGGATTGATAACACATCTTGATACACAGTTAATACCAAGCCTGCAACTGATCATTGCAGGCTTTTTTTTGCACTAAAGACACTTCGCTTGCTTGAAGCTATAAACAACCGGTAACTTGTAGCTTGGCATATTTCATGCTTGGATTCGTAAGATTTTTTAAACGACACCGGTGAAATATAGAATGATGTCAATAAAATCTATCAACAATTTTTTCTGTTTAGGTATCGCATTAACACTGATGCACGTTGCGACGCCTTCACACGCTGTTATCAATAACGCTGAAGCCATCAATAAATCAGGGCTGCAGCGTATGTTGAGCCAGCGAATTACCAGAAACTACCTGATGATAGGCGCCGACGTAAACACCTATAACGCCAGCAAAGAGTTGGAAAAAAACATCGCTTTGTTTGATCAACACCTGCTGGAATTACAAGCTTACGCACCAACTAAGCACATAAAACAAAAACTCAGTGCCGTTTATCAGGTGTGGGAAGAATACAAAGTACAAGTTCAGGCAGAACCAACATGGGAAGAGGCCTTAACCGTTATTGAGCTTAGTGATCGCCTGCTCGCTGGTAGCGAATCAGTGGTACAGGCAATAGAGGCGCACGCCAATCATCAGGTTGGAAAACTGGTAAACGTCTCTGGTCGTCAGCGTATGCTCAGCCAGCGCATTGCCAAACTTTATATGGCTCAAGCGTGGAATATTCAAAGCGATGATATTCAAGCTGCCATGGCGCTCGCTATTCAGGAGTTTGATCAGGCTTTGCAAACGCTGCGCCAGTCAAATCTCAACTCTGCAACAATCAAGACAAAATTGACCGCCATTCAAGCGCAATGGAATTACACGAACGCCAGCTTTGAAATTGGTGACAAGGGAGTTTTTGTTCCAATGGTCGTTTCAGTGACTACTGACTCAATTCTCAAAAAAATGAACGAAGTCACTTCTGATTATGAACAGTTAATGGTGGCATTAAACTGACACTCCCCGTCCTGTCGGCAAGGGCTCTTTCTGAATTGTACAGCCATAGCAGCAGTCACTAGTTACCAAAGGATTCTGAGCGCTTAGGCTCAATTTTTTGAACACTCGCTGCGCTGATAGCCTTCCACGGGGTACGATGATTTTTGTAATGCACTTTGCAGCAAATAACCCAGCCCGCCAACGCAGAGCACCATCATCAATAATACAAAAGCCATAGACAGATTATTCTGCCCCGGTGTGGTTAACAACGTGACCAAATCCCGCGCCTGCATACCCACCCATAGCGAGAACAGGGTTCTTGGCAACATGCCAATAAAGCTCGCCACCAAAAACGTACCAAGGCGAACGCCAATAACGGGGAGGAGTAGGTTCATCAGTGAAAAAGGCAAAATAGGGGAGATGCGTACCAAAATCACCAACGGCCACGGGCGCCGGTTGAGTCCATTGATGATCAGTTGCAGGCGCGAGTCTTCTGGCAAAGAGCGCACCAATTTGCCCCGGTCAACCATTTTACTGGCCATAAAGCCAAACAATGCCGCCAACGGGTAGGCGATGGCAATATAAGGAAGCGCCAGCCAGCCGAGGAAATAACCGCTAATCAAGGCAACCAATGTAGATGGCGTCAGAGCCAGCGCCATGGTTAGCGCACTGATTGCAAAGAACACAGTCCATTCTGTGGTGGACAAATTGAACAATGTATCCTGCCAAGTGATCGCCAGCGTAGTGAACACAGCGCTGCCAAACAGAGAGGTAAGGGTAAGTACGCCCATTAAAGAGAGCATCTGAAGATTTTTTCTGATAAACAAACGATTCACTAAATAGACTACGATTTGCTAATAATTGGATAATCGTAAAGGTTAAGGCCGCTTCAAAGCAACAAATCTTACGCTCGACTCTGAGTATTTTGATAGCGGGTGGGCAATGGTTGATATGTAAAACTTAAATGTGTTTAAGGCCAGTCGAAAAAGGTATTCCAACAAAGCTGGCAGAAGTAACGGGCATTTCTCATGACAGCGTTAACCGCTTTTTTCAACGCGAAAATTACCAACCAAAAAGCATGTTCGATAAGGCCGCTCAAAGCTTATGCCTCGTTGGTGGCACATTGAGCGTCGATGGTTTGATAAACCCTACAGCAATTCTTCGGCACTGGTTGGTCATTTTCTGGTCAGGCAAACACCACTGCGTTGTCGCAGAAAGCAGGTAAGAAATATGAGGCTTTCACCCAATTGTAAATAATAAGAAAATTCTGTACCTTGGTTCTGCTTAATATTGGGACGAATATAAGAACTTAGCAGTACATTTTTGAATTGGTGAAAGTAAAATGAAAAAACACCTTATTAGTCTGGCAATGACCTCTGCGGTATTAACAGGCTGTACTTCCATAGCGCAAAAACAAACCTACGGCCAATTCGAGCAAGACATGACGTCGGGTGCAACGGGCGTAGCGACAGATCTGGCGATTAAAAAGGCAAAAGTTAACCCTGAAAATGGGCAGGCTCAGAACTTGCTCTGGTCTCTCGAAGCCGGTGCGTTGCTGCGGATGCAAAAAGGCTATGAGCAAAGCAACGCCTTTTTTGACGATGCCGAACTGTTGATGAAGGCGGAAGATACCGAAAGCATCGTGGAAAAGGGTGTCGATGGGCTGGGCGCTATGGCGGTCAACGATACCATGATGGACTACGAGCAGACCCATTACGATGGCATTATGGCCAACACCTACAAAGCCATTAACTTCATGTTTGCCGATGATCAGGCGGACGCCCGGGTGGAGTGGAACCGGGTTGATGACCGCCAACGTCGAGCCAAAGATGCCTTTGCCAAAAAAATTGCCAGCCTAAAGGAAGAGCAGGCAAAAAAAGCCGAGGAGCAAAAAAAGGCTAAGGAAAACACCGATAAAAGCCTTGCAGAAGCGGAGAAACTGTTGCAATCCGAGGGCGTTGATCTGTCTGAGTGGGAGCCTTATAAGGATTACGTGAATCCGTTCAGTACCTACATGCACGGATTGTTTTTCATGGTCAACGCTACCGGCAACAGTGATCTTAACAAAGCCTACGACAGCTTTAAGCGTGCCGCTGGTATGACCAATAACCCAACCGTTAAAAATGATCTGGCACTGGCGGATAGTCTGCGTCGTGGTAAGCAATCACTGAAAAGTGTTGAGCCTACAGTTTGGGTGGTGTTTGAAAACGGCCTTGGCCCCAAAAAAGAAGAAATCCGCATCGACCTGCCGGTCTATGTTGCCAGCAATAACTTGGTATATACCGGCATGGCACTGCCTAAGCTCGTTGAACGTGGTCAGGCGTACCCCTCTTTGAACGTGGATGGAACCAAAACAACCGTGCTTTCTGAAATGGATCGCATAGTGCAGGCAGAGTTCAAGGCGGAGTTTCCATACATTCTGACCCGAGAAGTGGCCAGAACCGTCTGGAAGACCATTGCACAAAAACAGCTCAATGATCAAAGCCCAATGGCCGGTTTAGTTGCCGCCGTTGCTCAGGCTGCGACCACCGGTGCGGATCTGCGCTTGTGGAACAGTCTGCCAAAAGAATTTCAGCTAGCCAAAATGACCAAACCAAAAGACGGTGAACTGACCATCACCGGCGAGGGCATGGCTGAACCTTTACATGTGGAATTGGACAAAAATGCCCAGTTCAACATTGTGTACATTCGTGCGGTTAGCCCCCTCGTGGCACCTGCAGTGGATGTGTTGAGTATCTGAAAGGAAAAAAATGATGAAAAAGAAAGTAATGGCAGGGCTGGTAGTAGGCTCACTGATGTTAGGCGGTTGTGCCTCTAACGGTAATTATTACGTTGACCAGGACACCGGCCGTGTGACCAAGCAAGAAACGGTGGCCGGGTTGAATTACCGCGACTTTGCCAACGCTGCTGACGAGATGGTTCAGAGTATGTTGTCAAACCCGAGGCTGCGCCACCCGAATGCGGATAAGGGGGCGATCTACATCATGGCGGTGTCCAATATTCTCAATGACACCACTCAGCGCATCGACACCGATCAGTTGACCAAAAAGATTCGCATTGATCTTTTGAACTCCGGTCAGTTTATGACCACAACCGCCATCGGGATCAATGGCCCGGAAGATGCGATGACAGAAAAAGTGCGTAGTCTGAAAAATTCCAAAATCGTTAATCAGCAGACGGTGAAAGGGAATAATGAGGTGATTTCTCCGGACTTCAGCCTGAGCGGCAAGATTATCCAGCGCAACTTTACTCTCTCCAAAAGCAAACAGGAGATGAATTACTACCTGCAACTGTCTTTGACCAACCTGAAAAACGGTCTGGCTTATTGGGAAGGTGAAGTACCCATCATTAAACAAGGAGACGGTCGCTCCGTCAGTTGGTAACCATTTAAGTTACCACACACCATTTTACGGGGCAGAGGGAATGCTGTCCCCGTCTTTTAGTTTTGGAGAACGATATGAACTGTCGTCAACAGGCTATCGCTGCGGCGGTCTCTGTGCTGCTGTCTGCATCTTTGAGTAGCCACGCTAATACCGCCGAACAGGCTACCTCTCATCAACCAGCCCAGACTCAGGAAGCGGTGATAGCGACCAGTAAAGAAGGCGTAAGTGATGCGATCAAACAAGTAGAAGACTCCGCTGCCAACTATGTACGCGCACAAAAAAAGCATTACCGTCAACAGGGGCGTGAAGCTGAAATACTGATCGCTTCCGGCACTGCACTGGTATCACAACCTGGCACGTCGCCAGATTGGGGGGATGCCCGAGTCATCGCTTACCAGCAAGCCCAGACCAAAGCTCGGGAAAGTCTGCTAAAAGAGCTTTATGCCGATGTTTCCAGCGAAATCATTCGGGAAAGTTTCAGAACCAATGAGTCGCCAGAGTTTGCTGCTGAAGAGTTACAGTCTCAAAATGCACTCGAGAGCCTGCTGGGAAAGGTCACCGCCTACGGCAATGCCGTGTTGGACTCCAAGCTCAAAGAGTACGGTGTTGACCCAAAAGAGTACGATGCTGCGCCACTGGAAAAGCGCAAAATTATGATGAAGCAGGCTTTCACCAAAGGCACACAGACTCGCTCCTATGGTGAACTCAGTGGCGCAATAATTGCGCAAACCTTCGAAATTACTGATACCAACGGCAATACAGCGGTTGCTGTGGTGCTGAAAACATCGGTAAAAATGAAAAACCTTCTGTCCAGCCTGCGTACCAGTAAAGGGGTTGTCACCCCCGGCAAGCCCGGAGTTAATATTGCTGACTATCTGGAAAATAATCAGGCCAACCTGATGTTTGAATACGGTCTGCGGTATTTTCGCGATGAAGAAGGCTACCCTGTGCTGCTCTCTTTCTCTCAGGCAGGGAATGCCTGCAACCCCGCCGATTATGAAGAGTGTGCTGATAACCGCAGCTTTGCCTACGATGAAGCGTACAACGACGCCATGTCGCACTTCTCTGAAGCGTACAACCTAAACGGCTTTACTGAGACGAAGGCGTTCAAGGGGCAGCAGAGAATCCGCGAGGAAAAAATTACCCGCTCAAAAGGCGGTGGACAAGAAACTTCACAGGAGACGATTTCAGCCATCCTGCGTGAAACAAGCACCCTGTCCAAAATGAAATCTGAGGTTAAAGGGCTGGTGGGTATCCACGAAGCCATACGCTGGTCTGAGTTGCATCCGTTAACAGGCAGAGAAATTAACGGTGTTGTGCTGGCTTGGCGCCCTAAACGTGAACAGGCACTGCGTACTTTTAAGGCCAATAAAGTTCCGCCAGAACAGGCTTTGCAAAAGCGTAAAAAGTCATCGGACGACAACAGTGCATCCAGCCGTTTCATTATGGATAACAGTGATTTTTGATGGAGCAAATAATGAAGCAAAGAATAATAACCTTGATGACCTCCCTTTGCTTGAGTATGCCGACACTGGCTGAGGTGGTCACTGTTCAGGTCGATGGTTCTGGCCTGACCAAAGAAACCGCAATTGAGCAGGCGCTGGTTCAGGCGATCCGGCAAGTAAAAGGCATTGACATCAACAGCCAGCAGATCACCGCTTCGGCACAGGCAAGAGTTAATGGTGAAAGTGATACCCGCATTGAAGTTGCCAGAGGGACTGAACTGAAGGCAAAAGGGCAAATTGCGGGGTATGACGTGCTTGATAGCCAATGCCGGGAAAATGGCTGTTCTGTCAGGTTGAGTGTGAAGGTGCATCAGTACAAGGCGCCCGGTTTGGCGTCGAATAATCGTCGTCGAATTGCCATTCTGCCATTTACCGGCGGTAAAGTGTTTCGCAAAATGGTCACCCGTCAGGTGCAAGAGCAGCTGGTGCAAAGCCGGCGCTTTGCCGTTTTGGATCGTCAACACGAGCAGGCGTATCAAGCGGAAAAATCACTCTGGCAAAGTGACGACGTTCCCGTGGCCGAAAAAGCACGACTGGGGCAGGTGCTTGGGTTGGACTACATCGTCGTTGGCAGTATCGACAAAGCCAAAGTGCATCGTTGGACCACCAGCGTTGGGTTAACCGGTGAAAAAGAGAGCCACGTTCGCACCACCGCCCAGGTGCGTTATCAGGTCATTGCGGTGCCGACACGCCAAGTTAAGTGGTCCGATACCGTGTCGGTCACTCTGAACAATGTGGGCAGCCTTGAACGAGCCGCACAGGCAACAGCCAGAAAACTTTCGGCAGAATTGCTGGAAAATATCTACCCATTGCGGGTGGTGCACTCTGGCAGTGGGCAGGTGATTTTGAATCAGGGCGGTAAAACCATTCAGCGTGGTAGCTTGTTCGATATTTTTGCCCTTGGTGAAACGATTATTGACCCTTACACCAAAGAGCCGCTGGGGCAACAAGAAACTCGCATTGCCGCCGTTAAAGTCACTCGTGTTGAGGCTAAGATAGCCTACGCCAAAGTGATTGAGGGGGATTCAGGCGCTATCCAACCCGGCTTCATTGCCCGGACTGGGCGCAGTGCAGGGCAACGGGTAAGACAAAAACCCGCACCCAAGAGTGACGTGGTTGTACCAAACGCCGGAGGGGTTATTCTCTAGCACTCCCCGATGCCTCGCTCCCATGGATGAGAACGAGGCCAGCGTCATTCTGGAGTTTGAATAGTCAGAGGTCTTGGCAAAGCCCCGCATACGGATCGCAAAACGATCCGATGCTGTATACGACGATCTAATTTAACCCGTAAAAACCAGGGAACAACAGTATGGAAATAACCACAGCAACCTGTATCAAAATAAACGGCACCACACCTTTATAAATATCAACAGTCGTAACCGAGGGCGGTGAAACGCCTTTCAGATAGAACAGGCTGAAGCCAAAAGGGGGCGTCAGGAAAGAGGTCTGCAGGTTCATGGCAATCAAAATGGCAAACCAAACCGGAGCAATGCCCAGAGCATCTGCTACGGGTGCCAGAATCGGCACGATAATGAAGCTGATCTCCACAAAGTCAATAAAGAACCCAAGCACCAGAATCGCCAGCATAGACAACAGCAAAAAGCCGGTTGCTCCGCCGGGTAGACCAGAGAGAACCTCCTCAACAATGTAGTCGCCACCGGTGTAAGTAAACGCCATGGAAAACGCTGTAGCACCGAGCAGTATGGCAAATACCATGGCGGAGACTTTTACCGTTTCCAGCGCCGAGTCGTACACCATTTTCCAGCTGAATTGCCGGTAAAATACCGATAATACCAACGCACCAACACAGCCAAGGGCGGAGGACTCCGTCGGTGTGGCAATACCGGCAAAAATAGAACCCAGCACTACCAGAATCAACGCCAATGGCGGAATGATCGACTTGATGGCTTTAACATACTGCTGCTGTCTGCTATCTAAATCGTCGTCTAATGGCAGAGCCGGTGCAGACTCAGGCCGCAACCAGGAGTAAACAACAATGTAGGCAATATAGGCAAAAATAAGGATAAAACCCGGCCCTACAGCCGCTTCAAACAGATCGCCCACCGGAATGCCCATGACGTCCCCAAGAATGATCAGAATGATCGAGGGAGGAATAATCTGCCCTAATGTTCCCGATGCACAAATAGTTCCACAAGCGAGCGATTTGTCGTATTGGTATTTGAGCATCACGGGCAGAGAAATAAGCCCCATGGCCACCACCGAGGCACCCACAACGCCGGTAGACGCCGCCAGCAGTGCACCCACTAACACAGTAGAAATGGCAAGCCCGCCACGCACGCCACCAAACAACTTGCCCATAGACTCCAGCAGCTGTTCGGCCAACTTGGTCTTTTGCAGCACAATACCCATAAATACAAACAGCGGCACCGCCATCAATACCACATTTTCCATAATGCTCTGGATACGAAACGGCATAAACGCAAATATATCCATACCTTCAGCCCAGACGCCAAAAATCAGCGCCACACCGCCAAAGGTGAAGGCCACCGGGAAGCCGAATAACAGCATCACCAGGGCCGCAAAAAACATAACGATACCAATCATGAATCATTTCCCGGCTTATTTTTGTCTCTTTCCCAGATCAAAGGGAATGACGTTTTTACATTAGAGCTGTGACGGCATAGCATCCGAGTGTTTCCCCGTCAGAATATTGATGCTGCGTAACAACATCGCCAGCCCACTGATGGCCATAGAGAAAAAGGAAAACGGAATGACAGCCTTGATAAGCCAGCGATACGGTAGACCACCCGGGTCAGCCGAGGTTTCACCGAGTGCATAGGCTTCCCGGGCAAAACCAACGCCGTAATAGCCGACCAGCAGAGTGAAAGGCAACAGCAAAAGCAGCACTCCAAACAGATCAATCAGCGCTTTGTTTTTTACTGAAAGGCGCTCATAAATCAGATCCACTCGAACATGGCCACCCGCGCGCAAGGTATAAGGCACGCCAAGCATGAACATAGCGGCAAAAAGATGCCACTCCAG
Source organism: Endozoicomonas sp. (assembly GCA_965198415.1). Taxonomy (GTDB): domain Bacteria; phylum Pseudomonadota; class Gammaproteobacteria; order Pseudomonadales; family Endozoicomonadaceae; genus Endozoicomonas. The sequence goes on along the minus strand of CBDAPN010000032.1, from coordinate 412,378 downwards.
TTCTTGCATACCAATCGACACATCATTGAATAAGTAGCGTGCTACAACGTCGTAGAACACATTGAAAATCAACAGGATAAAAAGAAAAGCGGCTAGTTTACCCAGAAGATCGGAGAACCGGTTAAGCAGGTCTTCGCACTGCACCAGCATAATTTTCTCTCCTTACAAAAAACTGATAATCGGCGGCCAGAAGCCGCCGAAACACTATCACTACTTACTGAAGTTGTTGAGGTAAGCTTTGTCGGAAATATCAGTCCATCGACGTACTTTTTTCATATACTGCGCCTGAGACTCCAGAATCTCTTTAGCCAGCGGATCTTTTTCGGCTTTATGAGCCAGCAGTTTGTCGTTTGCTTCCTGCATGGCTTTGATTACATCAGCAGGAAAGTCTTTGACCTTAACATTGGGGTAATCGCTGAGCATCTTGTCCAGATTCTCGCCAGAAGCGTGGTAAGAATGAATGTACATGTCGTATGCTGCGGTACGCATGGCAACTCGGAGAATTTCTTGCAGATCGGCAGGAAGACGATCCCAAGTGCGTTTATTCACCAGGAATTGCAACTCAGTAGCGGGCTCATGCCAGCCGGTGTAATAGTAAGGAGCGATCTGATGAAAACCCATTCGCAAGTCAAGGGATGGCCCAACCCACTCCAAGGCATCAATCGTGCGTCGTTCAAGCGCCGTGTACAACTCACCGGCCGGAATGTTTGTGGGTTTAACACCCAGCTGTGCCAGAACTTCACCAGCAAAGCCCGGAACCCGCATCTTCAGACCTTTTAAATCCTCCACAGACTTGATCTCTTTTTGAAACCAGCCACCCATTTGATTTCCGGTATTACCACCCGGGAAGCTCAACAGGTTGTACTTGTTATAAACCTTATTCATCAGCTCCTGACCGCCGCCGTGGTAGAACCAAGCGTACTGCTCCGGAGCAGTCATACCGAAGGGCATGGTGGTAAAGTACAGGGTGTTTTCGACCTTGCCTTTCCAGTAATAAGACGCCGAGTGTCCCATGTCGTATTGCCCGAAACGGACCATATCGAAAATACCCAGAGGCGCCTTGTGCTTATTCTTGGAATCGACAGTGATTTTCAGGCGACCATTGGACATTTTCTCTGCCATGGCCGCCATATTGCGTGGCGCATCACCAAAAATAGGGAAGTTTGACGGCCAGGTTTCCGCCATTTTTAACCGGTAAACTTTTTGCTCTGCCTGTGAAACGCCCGTAAAAAGCAGCGTACATGCCGCCGTTGCGAGCAAAACTTTTTTTGCCAGGGAGATGATCATTGTTTTTGTGTCCTCTCATATTGTGCTGGTTTCAGTCTTACTGAAATTGCAGCAAATACTGAAAGAAAAACGCAACAAACTCCATTAGCAATGGCGCTAATTGCCTCTACGTAAAATCACGTAGAGGCGACCACGCAACGATCGAGTAAATAAGCGACAGAGTGATAAGGCACACCGCTATGATGACTCAGGCCAATCTCGCATGTGCGATTAGTCGAAACCCCTTCCCGACACCCATCAGGCACCTGAGCTTTGAGTGGTGCCAAGGCGCTGGCATTGAGCTGAGGGGTGTTAAAGCCTTTATCTCCGGCAAAGCCACAGCAGGTGATTTCGTCAGGAATCACCATGTCGGTGGTGCAAGCACTGACAATGCGTTTAATGGCGTCATCACCGCCCCTTTTTTGCAAACTACAGGGGATATGCACCATAACCGGCTCATTGGTTTTTTGTAGGGTTAACTTATCCAAAAGGTGTTCGCTGATAAACTCCACCAAGTCGTAAGCTTTAAGGCTATCGTCGTGTGAGCCACTTTGATTCGTGCAACTGCTGGTATCAAAAAGCACAGGCCAGCGGCCATTTTCACTGGCCCGGATAAGCGCCTGATGCAGCTCGCTGCCTTTACTGTTGGCGATATCGGCCTGACCTTTAGACTGAAACGGCTGGCCGCAGCACAGACTATTCAGCCCATCGGGAAAAATCACCCGATAACCCGACTTGTGCAGTAACCGGATCACCACTTCAGCCAGCGGTTCTTGAGTAAAATCCATTCGCGCTGGCGCCATGTTGCGACTGGCACAACTGGGAAAATAGACAACCGCAGGTCGCTCATCGGTCACGTCTTTGACCTTCAGCACCTGTTGCTTCGCAGAGCCGGGCATCCCCCGACTCCACAACGGCAGACGATCTTTGCTGACGCTACGCAAAACTTGGCTGACGCCGGTCATGGCATCGGTGCCAATCACCCCGTGCACAACATCTGCCGCTTTTAGGCCGCCGCGCACGGTGGCGGTAACGCCACCGAAGTGATCTCCCAGCCATTGGGCAGTTTTTTGATATTTGCGATTATTTTGCTCACGCAGCTTAAGCGTCAGCGCTCCGGTGTTGATTCCTACCGGGCAACGCAGCGAACAGAGCCCGCAGGCGGCACAGGTGTCAATCCCCTGCCAAGTGTACTCCTTCTCCAACTCCTTCAAACGACTTTCGTCGTTTTTGGTGGCGAGGTTATCTTCAACAACCCGACGCAAACGACAAATCTCACGCCACAACACAATGCGTTTGCGTGGGGTCAGGGTCAATGCCCGGGAAGGGCAAGCCGGTTCACAAAAACCGCATTCAATGCATTTATCCACCAACTCATCAGCTGCGGGCATGGGCTTTAGGTTGGTAATGTGGGCATTTGGGTCGTCGTTAAGAATCACTCCCGGATTTAATAAGTTGTTTTGGTCAAATAACTGCTTAACTGACTGCATGAGCTGATAAGCATCACGCCCCCACTCCAGCTCTACAAAGGGCGCCATATTGCGCCCGGTGCCATGTTCAGCTTTAAGAGAGCCGCCAAACTCCACCGCCACCAACTGCGACACCGCCGCCATAAACAGGCGGTAACGTTCAATTTCCTGCGGGGTATCAAAGGACTGAGTAAAAACAAAGTGCAGGTTGCCTTCTAGAGCGTGCCCAAAGATCAGCGCTTCCTCATAGTTGAATTCATCAAACAGTGCCTGCAGGCGAATGACTCCTTCCGTCAGCTGCGCTACTGGAAACGCCACATCTTCAATGATCACCGTTGTGCCGATTTGGCGCACCGCCCCCACTGCCGGGAAAAGCCCTTTGCGAATTGCCCAAAGTGCTGCGTATTCTGACTGCACCTCAGTAAAATCCACCTGATCGAGTACCGTAAATTCCTGAATAACACGACGAATTTCATTTACCTGCTGCTGCAAGTGGGCATGGTTTTCTGCCCGCGTTTCGATCAACAGCGCACAGGCGTTCTCAGCAAGGTTTTCGTTAATAAACGACGGTAATCCTGGCTTTCCAACGACAGAAACCATTGCCCGGCGATCCATCAGTTCAACCGCTGCCACCGGCGCCTGACTCAGAGCGGTCACTGCGCGGCAACAGGTGGCTACATCCGTAAACACCACCAGCGCCGAAGCCTTATGGGCGTATTCCGGTACGGTGTTGTAGGTGACTGATGAAATAAAGCTTAGGGTGCCTTCTGAGCCAATCATCAAATGCGCGAGCATATCCACCGGGTCGGAAAAATCCACCAGTGCATTGATGCTGTAGCCTGTGGTGTTTTTCAGACGGAACTTGTGTCGAATGCGCTGGGTAAGTTGCGAATTACTTTTGACCTGTTCTGATAAGTCGGCCAAAGCGTCTAACAGTTTTTTATGGGATTGGCGAAAGGCTGTTACGTTGTCGGCGTTTGCGGTATCCAGTAAGGTTCCATCAGCAAGAAGCAGGCGAATACTGTCTAATGTATGGTAAGTATTCTGAGCAACACCACAACACATACCGCTTGAATTATTCGCAGCTATACCACCTATACGACAAGTGTTTATAGAAGCCGGGTCGGGGCCAATTTTTCGGCCAAGGGGAGCTAGAATCGCATTGGCCTGTGAGGCCACTACCCCCACTTGCAGAGTGATTTTTTCGCCATTATTGAGTACCCGATGCCCTGTCCAACCGTTTGCGGCAATCACCAAAACAGAATCGGTTACAGCCTGACCCGATAAGCTGGTTCCCGCCGCCCGAAACGTCAGCGGCACGTTGTAACGGGCAGAAAGTGCTAAAATTTCCTGAATATCCTCTTCAGACTCCGCCAGCACGACCAGTTGGGGAATCAGACGATAAAAAGAAGCATCAGTACCAAACGCCAGCAGGCGAGCAGGGTCGGTCAGCAAGCGAGCCTTGGGGATTCGTTGGCTAAGTTGTTGGTAAAAGGAGGTTACTGCATCATTCATCTTAATAGCACTGTCGTATAATAATTGGTTGCATTGGTCATTATAACGAACAGATTGCATTAATGTACTACTGCCATTTGCTGTCAGGCTCGGTTTTATTTATAGAAAGTTCGGCCAGTGCGCTCGGCAATATGGGCGCTAGAATAGGGTTGACTCTAGGGAAGTAAGGCGGGAATTCGCAGGCGAGGCTGTTAGCCACCTCGCCTTAAGGTTATTTTTCTTTTGGTAGAGTGTGGGTGTATTGAACAATATCTTTGTCGTCTATTGACTCCAGCTTCACATCAAAGCCCCACAAGCGATGTATGTGCTTTATGATCTCATGGGTGCTGTTGTCATCAAGCGGGCGTCCTCTGTGCATGTAATGGCGCAGTGTCAGCGAGCGATCGCCTTTTACATCCACGTTGTACACCTGAATGTTAGGCTCCCGGTTACCCAGGTTGTATTGTGCGGCCAAATTTTCTCGTAATTTTCGGTAGCCACTTTCATCATGGATGGCATCAATTTCCAGATATGGATTGATTTCGTTGTCATCAATGCTGAACAGGCGCATATCACGCATCACTTTGGGCGACAGATATTGCAAGATAAACCCTTCGTCCTTAAAGTTTTTCATCGCGAAGTGCACGGCATCAAGCCAATCGCTGCCCGCTAAATCGGGAAACCAACTGCGGTCTTCGTCGGTCGGATTTTCGCAGATTCTGCGAATGTCACGGAAGATATTAAAACCCAGCGTATAAGGGTTGATGCCGCTGTAGCGGGGATCATCAAAGTCGGGCTGAAAAACAACACTGGAATGGGAGTGTAAAAACTCCATGATAAAACCTTCCGTTATCAGCCCTTCATCGTACATTTCGTGCATCAAGTGGTAGTGCCAGAATGATGCCCAACCCTCATTCATCACTTGTGTCTGACGCTGGGGATAGAAGTACTGGGCAACCTTGCGGACAATCCGAATGATCTCCCGTTGCCACGTTTCAAGCAGGGGAGCATTTTTCTCAATGAAGTAAAGCAGGTTTTCTTCCGGGTCTTTGGGAAAACGGACTTCTTTGTGTTCTTTTTCGCTTTCACGCACCGGAATTGTACGCCATAAGTCGTTTAGGTTGCGCTGTATGTACTCTTCACGCTCCTGTGAACGAGCTTTTTCGAGTTCGGCGGAGACGGGAGTCGGTCGAACGTAGCGGTTAACCCCCTGATTCATCAATGCGTGAGCCGCATCAAGAATCTCTTCTACCGCTGCAATGCCGTATTTCTCTTCGCACTGGGCAACGTATTTTTTAGCAAAGAGCAAATAGTCAATAATTGCGCTGGCATCCGTCCACTGGCGGAACAGGTAGTTGTTCTTAAAAAAGGAGTTGTGGCCATAGCAGGCGTGGGCGATCACCAGTGCCTGCATGGGCATGGTGTTCTCTTCCATCAGGTAGGCTATGCAGGGATTTGAGTTAATCACTATTTCATAGGCCAGACCCATCTGCCCACGCTGGTAATTTTGCTGATTGCTTAAAAAGGTTTTGCCATAGCTCCAATGGCTGTACATCAGTGGCATGCCTACCGAGGAGTAGGCATCAAGCATCTGCTCGGAGCTGATGACTTCGATCTGATTGGGGTAGGTATCAAGTCTGAACTTATCCGCCAGACGTGCAAACTCCCGGTCATAGATTTCCAGTAGTTCAAAAGTCCATTCCGAGCCGGTGGAGAGCGGCTCTTTTCTTCTCCTTGATTTTTCTTTTTGGGTAACGTCAGCTTCCAACATTAACTCCCTCCTTTTTTTCAAATAGACGGCGGAAGATTGGGTAAATATCCGCATAATTGCGGATCTGCTGCATGGCAAAATGGCCGGGGTTTGACTGCTCTATGGTTTTGTACTCATACCAGAGGTTTTGATGATGCCGATCGGTGATTTCAACGTAGGAATAATACTGACAAACCGGCAACAGTTTTTGCAGGATAATGTCATGGCATTTGCTGGAGTCTGCCTCCCAGTTGTCGCCATCCGAGGCTTGTGCAATGTAGATATTCCACTCGTTGGGCGAGTAGCGATCCTGAATGATTTTATCCGTCAGCCGCAGTGCAGTCGAAACAACAGTGCCTCCTGTTTCTCTGGCGTAGAAAAAGTCATTTTCATCGCACTCTCTCGCTTCACTGTGGTGTCGTATAAACACGACCTCAACGGCTTCGTAGTTTTTCTGCAAAAACAGATAGAGCAGCAAAAAGAAACGCTTGGCCATGTCTTTTATTTCCCGGGTCATCGAACCGGAAACATCCATCACACAGAACATGACGGCCTTGCTTGAAGGCTGGGGTACCTTGGTCATGTTGTTAAAGCGCAGATCGAATTCATCAATAAACGGCAGGCGTTTCAATTTGCTGTTCAGTGCATTGATCTCTTCACGGATACGCCGAGCCTGTTGCTGATCTACCTCATCCGGGCTGACTTCCATCTCCCGCAACTCGCGCTTGAGAGTTCTGATGATTTTTCGCTCTTTGCCACAAAGCGCTATACGCCGTGCGTGGGCAGCGCGTAAAGAACGCACGACATTGAGCCGATCCGGCGAGCCTGCGGTGGTAAAACCAGCCCGTTTCAACTTAAATTCAGTGCTGTCTTTGAGTTCTTTACGAATCAGGTTGGGCAGTTCAAGGTCATCAAAAAGATATTCCAGAAATTCATCACGGTTGATTTGAAAAGCAAATTCATCAGCGCCTTCGCCCTGATCGCTGGCCTGGCCACTGCCACTTCCCTGACCACCGCCGCCCGGTGGGCGCTGAATGCGATCCCCCTGATTAAACTCTTTGTTGCCAGGATGAACTTGCCCGTGGTGACCGCCTTTTCCGTGATGAAAAAACGGCTCATTAAGGTCTTTTTTGGGGATAGTAATATTACTGCCGCTATCAACGTCGGTGATTGAGCGTTGATCAACAGCACCTTGTACAGCCTCTTTGACCAGGCTACGGTAACGCCTGAGAAAGCGCTGTCGGTTGACAGTGCTCTTCTTTTTTCCGTTGAGGCGTCGGTCAATTATGATACTCACTGGACGCTCTCCCAATGGTTGCTGTTGGCTTTATAGTCATTTGACCTGATACATGCGAGCTGCGCCCGCCCGCCATTATTGGCCGACGGGTGCCTTATTATTGTGACTTGCGAACCCGGATATACCATTCAGACAACAGGCGCACCTGCTTCTCGGTATAACCATGCTCAACCATGCGTGAAACGAAGTCCGCATGCTTGCGCTGATCTTCCTGTGAGCCTTTGGCATTAAAGGAGATAACGGGCAGCAGATCCTCGGTGTTGGAGAACATTTTTTTCTCTATGACCGAGCGCATTTTCTCGTAGCTTAACCAGCTCGGGTTTTTGCCATCGTTATTAGCCCTTGCGCGCAGGACAAAGTTAACTACCTCGTTACGGAAGTCTTTCGGGTTAGCGATGCCCGCTGGCTTCTCGATTTTCTCCAGCTCCTCACTGAGGGCTGAACGATCAAGAATGTGTCCGGTGTCTGGGTCACGGTACTCCTGATCCTGAATCCAGAAGTCGGCATAAGTAATGTAACGGTCAAAGATGTTCTGTCCGTACTCTGAATAAGACTCCAGATAGGCGGTCTGAATCTCTTTGCCGAGAAACTCAATGTACTTAGGCGTCAGGTACTCTTTTATATACGACAGATATCGGTCGTGCGTTTCATCCGGAAACTGCTGCTGTTCAATTTGTTGCTCAAGCACATACAACAGGTGTACCGGGTTGGCAGCCACTTCCGAAGGGTCAAAGTTAAACACCTTGGAGAGAATTTTAAAGGCAAAACGGGTGGATAAACCGTTCATTCCTTCATCGACACCGGCAATATCCTTGTACTCTTGCAGAGGCTTGGCGTTTGGGTCGGTGTCTTTAAGGCTTTCACCGTCGTATACCTTCATCTTGGAGTAGATGGAGGAATTCTCAGGCTCCTTGATTCGGGACAGGGTGATAAACTGCGCCAGCATTTTCAGCGTATCCGGAGCACAGGGAGCGGCTTTTAGTGAGCTGTGCTCAAGCAGTTTTTCATAAATATGAATCTCTTCACTGACCCTTACACAGTAAGGCACTTTGACGATGTTCACCCGGTCAATAAAGGCCTCATTGGTTTTATTGTTACGAAAAGACTGCCATTCAGACTCATTGGAGTGGGCGAGTAAAATCCCCTCATAAGGAATGGCTCCAAGCCCTTCGGTGCTGTTGTAGTTGCCTTCTTGGGTGGCCGTCAGCAATGGGTGCAACACCTTGATGGGTGCTTTGAACATCTCAACAAATTCCATGACGCCCTGGTTCGCCCGACACAGCGCGCCGGAGAAACTGTACGCATCGGGGTCGTCCTGAGAGTATTCTTCGAGCTGGCGGATATCGACTTTACCCACGAGGCTGGAGATGTCTTGGTTATTCTCGTCACCGGGTTCGGTTTTGGCGATGGCGACCTGATTAAGGCGACTGGGGTAGAGTTTTACCACACGGAATTTGGAGATGTCGCCGCCGTATTCATTGAGCCGCTTAACGGCCCAGGGTGACATAATGTATTTCAGGTAACGACTGGGAATGCCGTATTCTTCTTTCAGAATGTCGGCGTCTTCGTCCGGGTTGAATAATCCCAGTGGGGATTCAAAAACTGGCGAACCTTTGATGGCATAAAAGGGTATTTTTTCCATTAACTGCTTGAGCTTCTCTGCCAGTGAGGATTTACCACCACCGACCGGGCCGAGTAAATAGAGAATTTGTTTCTTCTCCTCCAACCCCTGAGCAGCATGGCGGAAGTAGGAGACAATTTGCTCAATCGCTTCTTCCATGCCGTAAAAATCTTTGAACGCTGGGTATTGCTTGATCAGTTTGTTGGAAAAGATCCGGCTTGAGCGTGGATCACGGGAGGTATCGACCACTTCTGGTTCGCCAATCGCCTGCAGCATGCGCTCTGCTGCGTTAGCGTAGGCACCCGGGTCTTTTTTACAGAGTTGCAGGTACTCCATGAGGCTCATCTCTTCCTGCTGAACGGATTCGTATCTCTGCTGGTATTTGGCAAATATGGACATCGAATTTTCCCCTCGCCTGATTGTTGTGAGACTTTCTAAGGCGCACAGCGTAGTTATGTTTGTCAGGAGTTTTATGCCCCTCTAAACGACACTTTTCCGACATTGAAGCCGTATTCAAAAGCGAACGCAGTATTTAATTTATAGAGCGAATGGTTCAGAAAGTCTATAACTTTACTGCACTAATTGTGCAGTTATTGACGAGAAAAGAGTGGAATCGTGATTGATTGAATTTACCTTTAATATTTAAGGTATCAGGGCATTGTATTTTATAAATTTGAATATTAAAACAAGTTTAATCGTCTATTAAAATTTTCTTTGATAACTGTCTACAAATTCGATCATAAATTCCCTCTAAATAATCTTTGAGTATAAAAAATAAACATTTTATACGTTAATTAACGTTTAAAGGGCGATATACTTTCGCAATAATTTTTTCAGGAATATTAAAGTGATTTTTCTTATTTATCTTGCCCTCGGGGCCTGCGCCGGACTGCTTGCCGGCCTGTTTGGCATTGGTGGTGGTTTAATCATTGTGCCGGTACTTATTTTTAGCTTTAGCATGCAGGGGATGTCAGCAGAGGTGTTAACTCACATGGCGATTGGCACTTCCCTGGCCACCATTGTGATCACGTCATTGAGTTCTATTAAGGCGCACCACGATCAGGGCGCTGTACAGTGGCCAGTGTTTGTCATCCTGAGCACCGGCCTGTTGGCCGGTGCTTTTTTTGGCGTGTACACCGCCATCAATTTAAGTGGGTATGTCCTGCAAAAATTGCTCGGTGCGTTTGCTGTTTTGGTGGCTGCGAAAATGTGGTTTGGCTTTAAAGTCCGTGAAGGTGGAAAAATTCCCCAAAAGTTGCCCGAAAAAGCTATTTTAATCAGCGCTGGCGCCATTATTGGAGCGGTTTCCAGCATGTTTGGCATTGGCGGCGGTACGTTGTCGGTGCCATTTTTGCGTCGCATCAACTTAAGCATGAAGCAGGCGGTTGCAACGTCAGCGGCCTGCGGCTTCCCCATTGCTTTGATGGGCGCCTTTTCCAATATTGCACTGGGCGAAACCAGTGCTGAGCTGCCCACTTTGGCAACGGGCTACGTTTATTGGCCGGCGTTTTTGGGTATTGTATTAACCAGCGTGCTCTTTGCTCGCATCGGCGCCCGACTTGCCCATGGTCTTCCTGCGGAAAAACTGCAAAAAATGTTTGCCGTTTTTTTATTGCTTGTTGGGGGGCAGTTTTTGCTTTAACCGTTTTTACACAGTCGCTTCTGACTCACCAGAAGACTTGATAAACTGACCAAAATTTTTTGCATGGAACTGATTCGTGATCGCTTACCCTGAAATAGACCCCGTAGCCTTCAGCCTTGGCCCGCTCAAGGTACACTGGTACGGCTTGATGTATTTGGCTGGCTTTGCCCTGGCGCTTTGGCTCGGCACAGTTCGCGCCCGGCGCTCTAACGGTTTATGGCAACCGGCACAAGTGAGTGATCTGGTCTTTTACGGTGCCCTCGGTGTTGTTGTGGGTGGACGAGTGGGCTATGTCCTTTTTTACCATTTTGATTACTTTCTCAGCGACCCCCTCTGGCTATTCAAAGTCTGGGATGGTGGCATGTCGTTTCACGGTGGTTTGCTGGGTGTTTTAGTTGCCATGTGGCTTTATGGCCGCTCGCTTAACAAAAACTTCTTTCAGGTGACAGACTTCATTGCGCCAATGGTTCCGCTGGGCTTAGGACTGGGGCGAATTGGTAATTTTATTGGCGGTGAACTGTGGGGGCGCACAACTGATCTGCCTTGGGCTATGGTATTTCCAACAGACCCGGCGCAACTGGCAAGGCACCCTTCTCAGTTGTACCAGTTTTTTATGGAAGGCGTGGTATTGTTTGGCATTCTTTGGTGGTTTTCGGCAAAACCCAGACCAAGAATGTCGGTTTCCGGCCTGTTTTTGTTAATCTATGGTCTGGCTCGAATTCTGGTGGAGTTTGTACGGGAGCCGGACAAACAACTAGGCTTCATTGCTTTTGATTGGCTAACCATGGGGCAGCTGTTATCTGTCCCTATGGTCATTACCGGCATCTTGCTGATGGTATGGGCGTATCGTTACCAACCGCTGGTGAATAATATGAACAGTGACGATGCAGCCTGGTTGGCCAGAATAAATAAACGCGGAAACAACAAACAATGAAAGAGTATTTGGACCTGCTGCGCCATGTAAAAGACAACGGTACTTTTAAGGGGGATCGCACTGGCACCGGCACTTACAGTGTTTTTGGTTATCAGATGCGTTTTGATTTATCAAAGGGTTTCCCGCTGGTAACCACTAAGAAATGTCATCTGCACTCGATCATTCACGAACTGTTGTGGTTTTTGCAGGGAGATACCAATATCGGGTATCTACAGAAAAACGGCGTTCGTATCTGGAACGAATGGGCGACAGACGACGGCGATCTCGGACCAGTGTATGGTAAGCAATGGCGCAGTTGGGAGGGAGCAAACGGCGAGGTGGTCGATCAGATTCAGTGGTTACTGCAAGAGATCAAAACTAACCCGAACTCCAGAAGAATGGTGGTCAGTGCCTGGAATCCTACTGTGCTTCCAAACGTCAACCACTCTCCCAAAGAGAACGCTGCTATGGGTCGTCAGGCACTGCCTCCCTGCCACTGCCTGTTTCAATTTTACGTACAGAACGGCAAACTCTCCTGTCAGCTTTACCAACGCAGTGCTGACGTATTTCTTGGAGTGCCTTTTAATATCGCCTCCTACGCTCTACTTACCCTGATGATTGCCCAGGTGTGTGATTTGCAACCGGGTGATTTTGTGCATACGTTAGGTGATGCCCACCTCTACGCCAACCACCTTGAACAGGCACAGTTGCAGTTGAGCCGCGAACCCTTTGCGCTTGCACAAATGCGACTAAACCCTGAAGTTCGGGATCTGTTTGCGTTTACGCTTGATGACTTTGAGCTGTTGAATTATCAGGCGCACCCACATATCAAGGCTGCAGTCTCTGTTTAACAAAGGTATTGGCGTTCAAATCCGCCATTAATTAACTGGCGGCAAGGTGATTTCGGTAAACATTTCTGGCGGGTAAGAAACAGGCTTCGGGTCTCTGATTTTACGCCCTTTTGCTCGCCGCATGATCTGGTAATTGTTGCCTTCAAGGTAGCGACTGGGTGTTTTGTCAATGCGAAAACCAGCGATACCACAGTTTCTTTTCTGCAGCTCTAAATGACCGCCATAAAGCATAAAAAGCTCAAATACCAGACGATGGAATGAGGTTGTGCTCTCATCTTTAACCTTCTGACTGACATGCAGGTGCTCATTGGTTACAAGATACGATTGGATCGCTGACTTAAACAAGGAAGTTCTATCTTTATCACTTTTGCAACCACTCAAAACATCCAGTTCAACAGTTGCTGCTAAGCCTATCATTAACTCAGCAAAATAGAATGGGCTGTAATTATCGGTAACTTTTTCGAAATCAATTTTTCCGGTTGGCATTAACTCATGAATCTTTTGCGTTAAAGTATTCGCCTGTTTTGCTTTATCGTCAGTAAGCCCATGTAGTTTTTTAGCTATGATTTTATCTTGATTATAGAGCCCATCCAAAGACTCATTATTTATTTGATTAACGACTTTCCATGTGTCAGCCGCGTACCGCATAGTAGACATCATCGTTTTTTTGAATAAATTGGTATCATCAGGTTGTTTAAGTGCAAAACTATTACAAGGAGCAACAAACATTTTGACATTGGGTAATATGTTAATTTTTTTCAGCTCGCCCGACTCTGCACGAACTTTTAGCTCTAACGGTTTTCCTGCTAAATCTTTGAACATTTTATGCAGTTCAACAACCCACATTTTTTCATCTTCCATATTACTAATTTTCTTAATTGATTCAGGTATTTTTTTACCTCTGAGATTATCTGGGCTGAGCAAATTGAAATAAATGGAGTTTAATTCTATAGGTGAGTGCTCGGGATTATTCATAGCAGCTTGCAGCGCTGTCGCATGATTTTGCATCAGCAAAGCGGTGAATATCTCTTTAATTCTGTCCATTGTGACTTCTTTTCTATCACTCACCTCTTTTTCAGCGTAAGCGTAGGGGCAGCCGACGCGAATTTGCTTGGTGATTTCTTTCTCATCAATCTTCATTGAGTAATCAAGCATATTCATAGCGTGTTTGGTTTTTCGTAGTAGAGCAGGTGAAAGCTTGCCTTCATAGCTATGCTCAAAGGGCCCCTTGGCGACCCGAACCGAACCTTCACGCTGTTCTGTAACGTTCTTCAAACACATGACCGCAGGTGGCACATAAGTGTTTGTTACTTCTTTCCACTTACCATCAAGATAAAAATGAAATTTACTTTCAAATACTGAGCTGTGCTTCTCTAATTCTTTTATCATTGCCTGATTAAATATACTCGTGGTGAATACTTTTTTAAAAACGTAATATAGCTCCATGATCTCATCAATAGTTGTTGGAACAGACGATACTAACTCGCCCTCACGGAAAGCGAGTGACTGCTTTTCTTCAATCATACGATTTAAGGCCTGATAAACTGCATTTTGCTTTTTAGCTGGTAAACTACTGACAAGCTCGGGAAGAATGTTCTTATAGATCTCAACCTGATGATAATAGTTTGCACCGCTGCGAAAATCATAAACCTGAGCCTCTTTAACAAATCGTCTCAAGCCTGCAAAATCTTCTTTAAGGTCATTAGTTATCTTAATAAGATCTTGATAAATAGCTCGGTGCTTAATTAACTCTTCTTCTGGAACAGCTGCCACCTTCTCGGCAGTTTTCAAGGTATTAAGCTCAAGCAGTGTCAAATCCTTCAATGCTGCATCTGGCGATGGACCGTAACGCATAAACGATTGCTGGGTAGAAAAGATAAATTGCTGGACCTGCTTTCGGCGCTCTTTCAGAACTTGGGTTAGGCTAGTTATTTGCTTAGGAGTTATTGCCGTTTTTTGCACTTTGTTATTTTCATCAGGGCGATCTGTCTCGAAATAAAGCCCCTTGTTATCCACACCAGATATTTCTGACTCTTTTTCTCTGGCAACATTAGAATCCATTTTGCTTGCTGTTAGATTCTGATCAATCTTTACAGGCTCTGGGTAATGTCTTGATGCATAAATATTATCTCTTTTAGGTATTTTATTAGTACTGGAACCTCTGCCATGATTATTATAAAAAATACTATTATTCATGCTGTCATTCGACTTTAAAGACCTTTCAGAGACTCTTTTTCCTCTGTTTTTTCTACCAAAAAAACGTTTCCATGATATTGAACTAGTGAACTTACGAACTCTACGCACAGTAGCAGCCCATAGCCCTTCCTTTGCTGGTGAAACAGAATTTTCTTGTGAATTATCAGCCTGCATTGGACTAAGCTGTTGGTACTTTGTATTTGGTCTGTTGGAGAACGGCATTGAGATAGATCCTTTTAGTCCTCTAGTGGTACACTCTGTGCCCGGCGTTGGTTCAAGTGATTGGCAGCTTTGGATACTCAAGAAATGTATGTGTCATTAAAGCCATGTTGATCTAATATCGACCAGCGCCACAATAATCTAATCCGCCGTGAAGTTTATTTCTTTTAGGAATTTAAAATTATATTTTATGCTTTTTTAATATCAGCCTGTTTTCAACTCCCCGTATTGTTAGAAAGTGTTTGTAAATGTGATTTAAAGCCAAAAATTTAAATAGGAATTTTCAGGGCTGCTACTCCCTTTTTGCGATATGCTTTGCACCTAAGGATCAAAAGCAGAAAATTTAAACATGAACCTCTCTGGCCTTTGGCATAAATCACACCATTACTGGGCAAATGACCGGATCAACTACAGTATCAAGGTCTTTGTCGCATTGGCCGGTGTCACCGTGTTGGCTTGGTATCGGGGAGCTGGAGAGATCATTACCCCAATGGTTTTGGGCATTATTGCCGCCGCACTGGCACAAACCGATGACAGCTTTTGGGGAAGGCTGAAAGGGCTGGCCATGACGCTGGCCTGCTTTTTGGTTGCATCGCTGTCCATTGAGTTACTGTTCAATTACCCCTGGTTATTTGCCCTTGGGCTGTTCTGCTCAACCTTTGGCTTCACCATGCTCGGAGCTATGGGCGCACCCTTTGGTAGCATTTCCTTTGCTTCGTTGTTGCTGGCGGTTTACACCATGCTCGGTGCCTCTAACACTAATAGCCTGTGGACACAGCCTACTTTGTTACTTTGTGGTGCCATCTGGTATGGAGTGGTCTCACTGATATGGCAAATCCTCTGGCCCAATCAACCACTGCAACAATCACTGGCCACAGTGTTCAGAGCGCTTGCACAGTATTTTCTCAGCAAAAGCCAGTTATTTGACCCGGCAGAAAACACAGAGCCCCACTCGCTGACTTTGGCGCAAACGAACACCCGGGTGGTTGCGGCGCTGAATCAGGCTAAAGCCTCATTACTGCAGCGGGTTCGCCGCCACGCGCACGTCACAGAGCAGCCGTTTTTGCGCACTTATTTTCTGGCGCAGGACATTCATGAGCGGGTCAGTTCCTCACACTACCGCTATCAGGATATGGCAAACAGCTTTTGCAGAAGTGACATTTTATTTCGTTTTCAAAAAATGCTGCGCGTACAAGCCGAAGAGTGCCAAACAATCGCCCGCGCGTTGGTTATGGGCCAAACCTACGCCCATAACAGTGTGGGAGCTGCAACCCTCAAAGAGATCAAACGATCATTAAACTATCTTAAAGAACAAAATAACCCCCACTGGCACCCTTTGCTGAACCAGTTAGCTTACCTGCTGAAAAACCTGACGACGGTTGACATGCAACTGGCCGCAGTCGGTGGTAAGCGCAGCGACACGCAACAAAATAACGAGGAAAGCGAACTGGCTGATGGGGCACCAAAAGGTATTAAATCGCGCCTGTTGTGTATCTGGCGTGAGTGTCGGCTGGACAGCGCATTGTTTCGCCACGGCTTGCGTCTTGCCATTGCCTTAACTGTAGGTTACGGATTGATTCAATGGTTTCAGCTCCAGCCCGGCTATTGGGTGTTGTTGACCACTCTTTTTGTCTGCCAGCCCGGCTACAGCGCGACGCGGCGAAAATTAATACAACGGGTGGCAGGTACTTTGTCGGGGCTATTGATTGGTATTCCCTTGCTCTATCTTTTTCCGGGTGATGAGGGGCAGCTGGTGCTGATGGTCATCAGTGGTACGCTGTTTTTCGCCTTTCGCACCGTGCGCTATGATCTGGCCACACTCTTCATTACGCTGTTGGTATTATTTTGTTTTAACCAGCAAGGAATGGGGTTTGCCGTGATTATGCCTCGCCTCGGCGACACGCTGCTCGGTTGTTTACTGGCGGTTGCGGCGGTGATGTTTATTTTGCCGGACTGGGAGTCAAAAAGGTTGAATCAAAACATGGCCGCCGCCATTGCCAGAAATCGAGCTTATTTGGCACAAGTGATGAAGCAGTACGAAACCGGCAAGCGGGACTCGCTTGAATACCGCCTCGCCAGGCGCAATGCACACAATATGGATGCCCGACTCAATACCACCATCATGAATATGCTGGCAGAACCCGGGCGTTATCAACGAGCCAAACAGGAAAGCTTTCGTTTTTTGCCCCTTACTCACACACTGCTCAGTTACATTTCCACTCTTGGCGCTCATCGTACGCAGCTGAGCAAAATAGAATTGCAGGCGATTAAAGCGCCCTATGAAATCATTGACCAACACTTACGCATCTTGCAACAAACACTGAAAGAGCCAACAACAAAGCCCGAAAGCGCTGCAGGTAAGCTGAGAAACAATGAGCAGCTATCTGCCCACAACGGCCAACATGCCCGGCTTTTGCTACAACAGTTTCAGCTTATTCTGGAGCTAATGCCACAAATGCAGACACTGGCGACAGAGATCGCACAACAGATGATTAAACGTTAATAGGCTTATGCCTAAGCGCAATAAATAAGTGATATAAGTCTTAAACACTGAGGCCGTTTGGGTAAAATTGCGGTCTCTTTATAATCTTAAAGAAGCACTAAAACTATGAAACTGCACGCAAAGCAGCAAGGACAGGGAGCTGATATTATCAGCTTGCACGGTTTATTCGGTTCTCAGGAAAATCTTGGCATACTCAATCGGGGGCTTGCTGAACAATTTCGGGTACACGGCCTTGACCTGCGTAACCATGGGCGCTCTCCCCACGATGAAACCATGAACTATCGGGTGATGGCAGAAGATGTGCTCGAATACATGGACGATCAGCAACTGGAGTACACTAACATTGTGGGGCACTCCATGGGCGGAAAAATTGCCATGACACTGGCTCTGCTGGCGCCAAAACGCATCAAAAAACTGGCCGTTATCGACATCTCTCCAGTGACATACCCCAACAGGCGACATGACAGCATTCTGGATGGATTGTCGTCTATACCGCTCACTACCGTGAAAAGTCGCTCTGAAGCTGACCAACTATTGGCAAAGTACGAGCCACAAAAAGACATCCGTCAGTTTCTTTTAAAAAACCTCTATCGCGATGAGCGAGGTGCCTACGATTGGCGCATAAACCTCGGCGCAATCATTACCAATTACGAGTCGATACTGGAAGGACAACACAGCGCCAACGGGTTTGATGGTGAAACCCTGTTTATTAAAGGGGGAGAGTCTGACTATATTTTGCCCGAACACCGCCATGAGGTGTTGTCGCTTTTTCCAGCAGCGGCAATGAAAGTGATACCCAATACCGGACACTGGGTTCATGCACAAAAACCAGAACTGGTGACACGAACCCTACTGCGGTTTTTAACATAAGCTATTGTGCATCCGGCTGCTGTTGCGGAGCCGCATCAATAAATGGGGTTAGAGAGTTACAGTGCTGATAGATGCGATGAATTTTCGCAAACTCTGACATATCCACCTGAAAACGCAGGGCATTAAACACCTGCGGTACAAGGCAAATGTCTGCTATTGACGGCTCTTTCGAACAGCAAAATGGCTGATCGTCCAATTGCGCCTCCAGTGCCGTAAAGCCGGTTTTTATCCAGTGCTGGTACCATTGCTTTTTGGCTTCATCGCTCACATCCAGCGCTTGCTGCAGATACTTCAACACTCTCAGGTTATCTATGGGGTGAATGTCGCAACTGACCAGATAGGCAAGGCTGCGTAGTTGCGCTTTTTGCCAGGGCGACCCGGGAATGATGCTGGGGGTTGGATGGGTTTCTTCTAACCACTCAAGCATCGCCAGAGATTGAGTCAAGAGGCCATGTTCGGTGAGCAGCGCTGGCACTAACCCCTGAGGGTTTATGGCTTTAAAAGATGCTGACTCCTGCTCATTGCTGAGCAGATTAACGGCAGTATACTGGTAATCCAGCCCTTTCAAATTTAACGCAATTCGCACTCGATAAGCAGCTGAAGAGCGAAAGTAACTGTAAAGTTTCATGCTTTATTGTCCGGTTTGTGCGGCTAATACCGTTGCTTTTACATCCCCAAAGCCAATGCGGACAAAACCCGGTTTTTCACACCAACCTGCAAAAATGACCGTATCACCGTCCTCAAGGAAGGTTCTGGTTTCACCATTAAAAAACGTCAGTGGTTTTTTCCCCCCTTGTGAAAGCTCCAACAGTGAGCCCGCTTCCTCTGGTTTTGGCCCGGATTGCGTGCCACTACCAAAAAGATCTCCGGGTCTCAGGTTACAACCGTTCACCGTATGGTGAGCCACCATTTGGTTGATGGTCCAGTAAGAGTGGCGAAAACTGGACTGGGATAATGGCGCTGGCGCACTGTGGGCCGCAGCCATCTGTTGAGTCAGCAGATGAGCTGAAAGCTGAATATCAATGGCGCCTTGTTGGCGGTTTTTTTCCGAGTCCAAATACGGCAGTGGTTGCGGGTCGCCTGCAGGGCGCTCAAAGGTGGTGAAGTAAGGCACCAGTGCTTCGAGTGTGACAACCCAAGGCGACACCGTAGATGCAAAACTTTTCGACAAAAATGGCCCTAAGGGCTGATACTCCCATGCCTGTATATCGCGGGCGGACCAATCATTAAAAAGACACAGGCCAAATACATGTTTATCGGCCTGATCCAGAGCGATGGCGCTGCCGGAGGTGTTCCCTGCGCCGATAAAAATACCCAGCTCCAGCTCATAATCCAACCGTTTGCTCGGGCCTGTGACAGGAGCGTCAGCGTCCGGCGCTTTGATCTGACCGCAGGGGCGGTGAAAATCTTTCCCTGATACGCCAATAGAAGATGAACGACCATGGTAGCCAATGGGGATCCATTGATAGTTAGGAGTTAATGGGTTGTCTGGCCTGAACAGAGAACCGACACTGGTGGCGTGATGAATTGACGTGTAAAAGTCGGTGTAATCGCCAATCTGACAGGGCAGTTGGTATTGCGCTGCATCCATAGCAACCAGACAGGGTGCTAAAACCGCCTCCTCTTTGGCACCTTTACGCAGCGCTCTGGACAGCTCCAAACGCAATGCTGACCAATACTCCAAACCAAGACCCATGAAGTGATTCAGGGTGGTCTCAGCACAGGCCTCAAGGGCTTTTTGCGCTTTGCCAGAAAAAACATCAGCCTTATAAACCGCTGAAAGGTCAAGAATCTGGTCTCCAATGGCTACCCCCCCACGAAACGGTTCATCACTGTTTTTGCGCCTGAAAGCAGCAAACGGCAAGTTTTGAATGGGGAAGTCACTGCGGCTAGCAGAAGTTACCCAGCTGGTCAGACTGGCATCGTGCGTTTCGTTCAGCGTTAGCATGGTGTGTATGCTCCGGTGTTATTAATAAGCCTGTTATTGGTTATGAAAGTGTTTCTTCAAACCTTGCCAGCAATCAATATAGTCTTTTTGTCGTGCTTCACAGTGCATAGCAAAATGGGTGGGAACAAAGGCGAAGCGGGATTCAAACATAAACGCCATGGTGTCTTTGTATTGCACCGGTACAAGGGGGGACGTGCTGGCTTTTTCAAACACTTCCGCCTCCGAGCCGTGGGGGCTCATGCAGTTGTGCAAACTGGCTCCACCGGGAACAAAGCCTTTCTCTTTGGCGTCGTAAACACCATGAATCAGCCCCATAAACTCACTCATGACATTGCGGTGATACCAAGGTGGGCGGAAAGTGTTTTCTGCCACCACCCAGCGTGGTGGAAAGATGACAAAATCAAGATTGGCGGTGCCGGGTATTTCACTTTGCGAGGTCAACACCGTAAAAATAGAGGGGTCAGGGTGGTCGTAGCTAACGGAGTTAATCACATTAAAACGACTTAGGTCGTATTTGTAAGGTGCTGAGGTACCGACCCAGGCCACCACATCCAGCGGTGAGTGCTGCAAGGGGCAGCTAAATAGGTTACCTGCAAATTTAGCCACCAGTTCATAGTCACCGTCGATGTCTTCAAAGTACGCCCTTGGGTAATGAAAATCCCGGTCATTGGCATAACCATTAGCACCAACAGGGCCGCGTTCTGCGAGCTCAAAAGGTAAGCCGTAATTTTCACAGATATAGCCTCTAGCCTTGCCTTCAGGCAGTTGAACCTGAAATTTTACTCCTCTTGGGATGACGAGTATTTCTCCTGGTATAACATGCAAAAGACCTAACTCGGTTCTGGCTAGAATCGCGCCTTGTTGTGGCACAATCAGCAGCTCGCCATCGGCATTGTAAAAATATCGTTGGGTCATATCTTTGTTGGCGAAGTAAAAATGAACCCCGGCACCCGTCTGCATTGCCTGATTGCCATTGGCGGCCATGGTGATAAGGCCATCAATAAAGTCCGTTGGTGCCTTTGGAAAATCAAGCGCATCCCAACGCAAAAGGTTTGGATACGCCATGTCGCTAATAGGGCTTGAGCGCAACAGATCAGACGACAGTGGATGATAATCACCCTGAACAACTGAAGGGCGAATGCGATACATCCATGTTCTTCTGTTTTGATGCCTTGGCGCGGTAAATGCGGTGGAGGAAAGCTGTTCCGTATAAAGTCCAAGTGGCGTTCGCTGCGGATTAAATTGCCCCTGAGGCAAAGCCCCCGGTAAAGCTTCGGTTTCGTGCTCATTACCAAAGCCATGAAGATAACCAAGCTCTGAAGGTGTGGTCATTCGTCGGTACCCCATGAATGAAAAGGTGCTTTTTTTCTTCTGCTTTATTTATGAACTATTTTTACAGACTGTGTCCAATAGTCTCTTTGGTTTTTATTTTTGACTGTTGTCACACGTTGAGAGGGGGTTAGCGCATGCTTGGAGAGAGCCTGAAGAGAGTAGAAGGTAGCCAAAAAAAATGCCACGACTGTCGTGGCATTTTTTATTTAGCAGCTGAATCAATGGCGATGGTCGTAGAAATCAAAATCGTCGTAATCGTCGCTAAAACTATCTGACGCTTTTGGCCTGGATTTATTAAAATAGTCATCTATGCCTTGTCGGATAGCTGAAGATTTCAAACCTTTGTTACGAACCTTTTGTGCTTTGGCTTTGCGGTGTTCGTGATTGGTATTCCAGAAGGTTTCATCCCATTCTTCGTGTTGCTCAGTCCTCATAGTTACTTCCTTTTATTTACTACTCCTGAATAAAATTTTAGAAAAGTTAGTCAAGCCAATAAATAAAAAAAAGATATATTGATTCTTATTTTTATACTAAAAACAAAAAAACACCTCCCCATGACGGTCGCAGCACAGTGCGAAATGCAGCCTGCTACAGGGGGTTAAACTAATAACCCTTTGATGACAGGTCAATTTCCAGCGGCTCATCACTCACTCTGACGATGTGCGTGGCTATTTTGCCATCCGGGAGCAAATCCAGAACCCGAAAACCGGGTTGCAGGGTGTCGACGCGAAATTGCTCCGAATGTGGGGCAAACTGCACGCAAGTGGAGGGTGTCGCCATTACCGGCAGGCTGGCCAACTGATAATCTCTCGCCTGATGTACGTGACCGTGGATAATCCCGCGAATATTGTGGTGCCGAGCGAGAATCCGGGTGAGCTCATCGGCATTTTTTAACATAATCTGATCCATCCACCGGCTGTTAACAGGTGCCGGATGATGATGCATGGCCAGTAGACTGTGTTGGTGCTGGTTTTCGCTCAGGCAATGGTCAAGAAACTCAAGTTCGATTTGGCTGAGATGACCGGATACTTCGCCATCTTGCTGCGTGTTCAGCAGTAAAATTTGCCACTGCCCCAACATGACCTGTTTGTCCATGGCTGTTGGGTTGATCTCTTTCATCAGCGCCGGTTGGTCGTGATTACCACAAAGCCAAAAGTACGGCATGTCCAGTGGCGCTAATTTTTCTTTCAGGTGACGATAGGACGCGGCGCTGTGATCCTGAGTCAAATCACCGGTAACCAGCAGGCAGTTGGCATCAAGATAATCGCTTTTTAAGATGCCAAGCACTTGGTCAAGCGTGGCTGAGGTATTGACTCCCATTAGCGTAGCGTCTGGGTTGGCAAAAAGATGGGGGTCGGTAATTTGCAGAATTCGCATTATTTTTCTGGGCATGGTATTGCAAAAGTAAGCTAGGAGATGTTTTCTTTTGAGGTATGGCAACCGGTTAATGCGTAGTCAAGCCACTGTGCAAGAAACTGATTGTGCTGCTCTTTTTCGTTGGGTTGGTACATTTTTGCATTGGGGTAATCATACACAGGCTGAAGAGTCTGGCTGGTTTTACGAAAAACGACTTCAGCCATACGTACATCGTGGTATAAGCGCACTTGAGCCTCGGGCATGGCAAGGTGCTCACCCCAGTCAGCATTGAGTTTGAGGTGAAGCAGTGTGGTGTAGGGGGCCCTTTCAAGCACGTCGATGGTCATCCATTGGGAAGCGCTGCCACCAAGTAATGGAAACCGGAACGATTTTTGCTGTTCAACACTCTGTATCAGATACATGATACGCAGGTAGTTATCCTCGCACAGTTGCTGCAAGTGTATGAGGTTAATGTGGTAACCGGGCTTTGCCATATATTTTTTCATAGCGGTAATTATAGCGCTCTCTGTCGGCACCTTGTACGAATCTTTTTGCAAAGGTTCTACTGGGTAACAGTTCAAACTACTGCATTTCTTGCGCGAATTAGTGTAGATTTTCCTGCATTTATCACAGCGAGTGGATCACGAGATTATGTCACCAAAAAACCGTAAAGGGTTTCTACTGGCCGCTTTGGCAGGTACTGTTTTGCATGTCCAGGCTGCACAAACGCAGCACAGCCTCCTTGATGTTTATAATATGGCTGAAAAAAACGACGCCCGTTTAGCTGCCGCCCGGGCATCGATGATGGCCTCACGGGAGGGAGTTAATCAGAGCCGCTCCAGATTGTTGCCAAACATTGGTCTTTCTGCCAATACGCAATACAACAAGACCGACAAAAAATTATTAGCCGGTGGCAACGCCTCTGATGATTACAAATCCCACGGTTGGGGTGCCCGCGTGACGCAGCCGTTGTTAAATATGAACAGCTGGTATACCTTCGATCAGGCCAAATCGTTGGGCGAGCAGGCGGAAATAGTGTTCGCCAGCACCCAGCAGCAGTTGATTCTTCGCGTAGCAGAGGCGTATTTCAATGTTCTCCGCTCAGAAGACGCCCTGTTGACCGCCAAGGCTCAGGAGCGAGCGCTAAAACAGCAGTTGGATCAATCCCGTGAGCGTTACAATGTCGGACTGATTGCCGAAACTGATGTACTTGACGCCTTGGCAGCATACGACAGCGCCCGTGTGGCTCGTCTTCAGTCTGAGAATAAGGTGTCCATCACTTATGAGAGTCTGCGCACAATTGTCAATAACAACGTTACAGACATTGCTCACCTCAATAAAGAGATGCCAGTGATGCCTCCGACTCCCAACAACCCGGATGACTGGGCCAGCACAGCCATGAGCAATAACCTGATGCTTAAAGCGGCACGAGAAGGTTTATTGGCATCAGAAACCAATATCAAGGTGAAAAAGTCTGGTCATGCGCCCACGGTGAATGCCTTTGCCAGCTATAACTACGCTTCCAGTAATTCTGCACAAATGGCTTCTGCCGGGCTGTCCGGTGACAACAAACAAACCGTTGTTGGCCTTCAGGTAGAACTGCCCATTTTTACCGGTGGGGCTACCACTTCTATGGTGCGCCAAGCCGGTTATCAGCTGGAGAAGGCGCAGAAAGATTACGACCAGCAACTGCGGGAAACCAACGCCAACACTCGTAACCTCCTACGTACCACGGTTTCTGATGTGGATCAGGTCAAAGCAAACTGCCAGGTGATTATCTCCTCAGAAAGCGCCCTTAGAGCAACAAAAAGTGGCTATGAGGTGGGCACGCGAAATATTACTGAAGTGCTCGATGCTCAGCAGCGGCTGTACTCATCCATCAGCAAATATTTGAACGCCCGTTATAACTTCATTGTGAACACCCTGAAGTTGAAGCAGATGGCAGGCACTTTGAGTCCTAAAGATCTCGAAGAGCTGAATCAATGGATGACAGACTCCACAGAAGAGTTATCGGTCCCCACCTCCTGCCGAGCGAGCTGATACTGCGCTTAAAAAAACGGCTCCTTCAGGAGCCGTTTTTGTTGATTCTGAATGCTCTTGAGGCAGTGCAGGGCGGTCTATACTGAAAGTACCATCAGTCAGGAATTTTGCATCATGGAAGAGCATGCCAAAAGAAACGAGCCCGATCTGCACATGGAGATTTCAATGAAAGTGCTGGTGGATCAGGGCTGCACACTGGCTGAAGCCTTTCTCAAAACGTTTGCCAGTGAAGACCTGCAAGAGCAACAGGCAGTGATGGATCGCATTCTTGGCAAGCTCTCTATCCGTAGTTCCGATAGTGATTACTGTTTTGTGGATGGCAGCCGCCTGAGCATCGACCCGACAGTGGAGTCCATGCTGGCGACAAAGTCATCGCCCAACATTGAGCACAGAACCAAATCCTGAGCAGGCTAACCCGCCCCACCCATAAACAAATCAACCATCCAAAAACTTTTTAATCAGTGCCAGTACACGCTCCAATGCACCTCGGTTGGCACTGACAAACTCACCGGCATGGCGGCTCATTGCATCATATTCCTGTGGATTTTTAATCAGCTCGATGGTTGCCTGAGCCAGCTCCTGACTATTATTGACAATTTTCAGGCCACCCGCTTTGACCAGCGAATCACTGATCTCTTCAAAGTTAAAAACATGGGGGCCTGAAAGCACAGGCAGGTTATGAGCGGCTGGCTCCAGCATGTTGTGGCCACCGGTAGCAACCAGGCTACCACCAATAAAAGCGATATCAGAGGCGGCAAAAAGTTTCATCATTTCCCCCATGGTATCACCAAGAATGACACGGGTTTCTGGCTTTGGCGCACTTGCGAGGCTGTGGCGAACCACTGCAAGCCGGTTGTCCTGAATCAGTTGGTAAACGCTGTCAAAACGTTCTGGGTGTCTTGGAACCAGCAGCAGGCGCATGTTTGGCAGCGCCTCCAAAATGCCCTTAAAGGCATCCAGCACTTGCTGATCTTCGCCTTCATGGGTGCTCGCTGCCACCAGAATGCGAACCTCTTCCCCCATACCCTGCTGCCATTTTTGCCGCAGTGCTTTGCCATCTTTAATGACCTGCGGTGACACATCAAGGTCAAACTTGATGCTGCCGGTCATAGTGAGCTGCTTTTCAGGCAGACCCAGTGCCAAAAAGCGCCGGGCCGTATCATCGTTTTGGGCTGCGACCATGTCGATCTGCTGCAGCATAGAGCGAGTCAGGGTAGGGAAGCGACCATAGCCTTTGGCGGAGCGTTGAGAGAGGCGGGCGTTAACCACCATTACCGGTATGTTGCGCTGGTGACAGGTGGCGATGGTATTGGGCCACAGCTCTGTGTCGATGAAAATCCCCATTACCGGCTTAGCCGCATTGAGAAAACGACGAACCGCACCGGGCAGATCATAACTGGCATAGACATGCTCCACGCTGTCGCCGTGGATCTTCCTCACCTGAGCAGAACCGGTGGGCGTCATGGTGGTGATCAGAATGCGGTGAGAGGGGTAGCGCTTTTGCAGCTGCTTGACCATTGGGCCACTGGCAATAGTTTCGCCCATAGAGACAGAGTGAACCCAAATCACCGGCTTTGCCGATGCGGCCAACTTGATGAAGCCGAATCGCTCGGCTTTTCTTTGCCAGTAGTCCGGCGCTTTTTTGGAGCGAAGAAACAAACGTACCATCACCAAAGGGGTGACGAGATATAACAACAATGTATAGAAAAAACGACTCATGCACCTGTGCCAGTTCGGTTGATTAAACGATAAATAGTACCAGCTAATGGCATTACAAAGTGATACTCCTCCCGTTAGATACATCCGTTTACAGAAAGTTCCCCTATTTTGTTTTTTTAACTTTGTACTTTATTGCTTTTATACTGCATGACTTTCAAGAGTCTTAAAAACCATGAACAGCAATGAAGGGTCAGAAATATGAGCGAAAAAAAAGGCTACCGACTAACGCGGATTTACACCCGCACCGGCGATAAAGGAATGACCCGCATTGGTGACGGCCAGCAACTGCCAAAATCCCATCCCCGTATGCACGCCATCGGTTCGGTAGATGAAGCCAACAGCTGGCTAGGGCTGTTATTGCACGCCTTGCAACAGGGTAATGAACTCTCCCCCGAGCAGCTGCAAAGGGTGCAGAACCTCCAGCACCGGATGTTTGACGTTGGTGGAGAGTTAGCAATGCCCGGCTATCAACTGATTCAGGATGAGCACACACAAGCCATTGAAGATCTGATTGATGAGCTCAATGAGCCGCTCTCCCCACTGACAAATTTTACCCTGCCAGGTGGTGGCCAGTCCGCTTGCTACTGCCATATGGTACGAACGGTAGCAAGGCGGGCTGAGCGACACATTATCGAGCTGAATGATGAGCTAAAAAGCAATGGTGAGGCTTTAAACGAGCCGTTAATCCGGTTCGTAAACCGTCTCTCTGACTTGATGTACGTACTCGGGCGCCATTGTGCGCTGCAGGGGGAGGGCGAAGTGCTGTGGCAGGCTTCTGAGAAAAGCAAAGTTTCTGAACAGGAATAGCCTGCCAACAATTTGTTAAAACCTGCTCTCATCGTCAATCGTGAGAGCAAGTAAATAAGCAACACAAGCCATTAAACGTCTACGGATTTATAATCAAAACCCTTATAGCTGACGTTATACAACAGTGAATAAATAACCGGCAGTACGATCAGCGTCAGCACTGTGGCAAACCCAAGACCAAAAATTATGGTCACAGCCATGGATTCAAAGAAAGCATCAAACACCAGCGGGATCATCCCCAGCATGGTGGTGAGTGCAGCCATGCACACCGGGCGCAGGCGGCTGATAGAAGCGTGGAAAATAGCAGCGTGCTCCTCTTTGCCTTCTTCCAGCTCCAGCTTGATCTGCTCAACCAGCACAATACCATTTTTGATCAACATGCCCGACAAGCTCAAAAGGCCCAGCAAACCCATAAAGCTGAACGGTGTATTAAGCGCCAAAAGCCCGGTAACGACACCAATCAAAGCCAATGGCACAGTACACCAAATAGCTATGGGTTGTCTTATGGTGTTAAAGAGAAAGACAGTGATTAAAAACATCACCAGATAACCCAGCGGAATACTTTTGAATACCGCAGCCTGTGCATCGGTGGATAACTCATAAGCACCGCCCCACTTCAGGGTGTACCCTTCAGGCAGAGGAATCTGCTCAATCTTGTGTCGTACTTTACGAAAGACACTGTCGGTGGTTTCACCACCAAAGAGCACCGGGTCCGCCATTACCGACAACATGCGCTTGCGGTCACGACGGATAATCAACGGGTTTTCCCACTCCGTATCAAAACTGGAAATAGCCTGAGTAATGGGTACAAAGCTTTTGCGATCGGCACTCCATACTTGCAGGTCGGTAATGCTGTCTGCGTTCAGGCGCTCCTCTGCCGGGGCTCGCACTATCAGCGGCATCAGCTCACTGCCCTCACGATAAATACCAACTTGGCGGCCACTGAAATTAATCAGCAAAGCGTCGTCCAGTGCCTTTTTGGAAATACCACTACGTCTGGCACTGACCTCATCCAGTTGCGGACGCACCAGACTCACCTGATTACGCCACCCATGCCGTATATTGGTGGCAGAAGGCTCCGCACGCAAAATGGTCATTGCCTGAATCGCTAGCGAACGCAGCACTTGCGGATCTTCACCGAAGAATCGCGCTTCTATTTCAGCCGGAGCGGCCGGGCCATTTTGCAGCAGTTTAATGCGGGGCTCCACGTAACTGTATTGCTCATTGAGCAGAGTTGTCAGCTTGGGAACCAAGGTTTTAATGGTCTCCAGATCTTTCGCCTCAATAATCAATTGACCATAGCTGGTGTACTTTTTCTCTGGCTGATAGGGAAGAATGAAACGCTGCGCGCCCATACCAGCGACAGTGGTCACATTGTTTACCCCCTCCATGTTGACGACCTGTTTCTCAAAGCTGACCAGCGCTTT
Source organism: Endozoicomonas sp. (assembly GCA_965198415.1). Classification (GTDB taxonomy): domain Bacteria; phylum Pseudomonadota; class Gammaproteobacteria; order Pseudomonadales; family Endozoicomonadaceae; genus Endozoicomonas. The sequence continues at coordinate 383,658 of CBDAPN010000032.1, read as the reverse complement.
TTCGGTGGCGCGAATATCGGACCCTTCAGGCATCCAAAAATCCACGAAAAAGATGGGAGTATTCGAAGGTGGGAAAAAGACATTTTTCACCGAGCCAAAGCCAACCACCGCAAGCACAAGCGCCAGCAGTGTTAAGCCCAGTGCAATTGGGCGGTGTTTCAGCGCAAAACCCAGAATCTGCTTGTAAAGAGTAAATAAAGCACCTTGGTATGGGTCGCTAACCGTCGCAGTTTGCGAACCGCTCCCTTCAGAGCGATCAAATTTTTTGAACAAAATGTTGCAGAAGAACGGTGTTAGTGTGATGGCGGTAATCCAGCTCAGGGTCAGAGAAATTAACAGCACCTGAAACAACGAAATACAAAACTCTCCGGTCGCATCATCAGAAAGGCCGATGGGTGCGAACGCCATAATAGCGATGACGGTAGCACCCAACAGGGGCCATTGAGTCTGGCTAACCACCCGCTTCGCTGCCTGCAGGCGCGACTCTCCCCGCTGCAAGCCCACCTGAATGCCTTCAGTAATAACGATGGCGTTATCCACCAACATACCCAGAGCAATGATCAAAGCGCCCAGAGAGATCATTTCCAGATCAATACCCAGTGCTTCCATCATAATAAACGTACCGGCAATGGTTAGCAGCAAAACAGCGCCCATCAGCAAACCGGCACGCACTCCCATTGCCAGTAACAATACGACAATGACAATCAGTATTGCTTCTAACAAGTTAACCAAAAAGCCATTAACCGATTTCGATACCGTACTGGGCTGATCGTAAACCGTGTTGATTTCAATGCCGACAGGTTGCTCGGATTTAAGCTCCTGCAGACGATCACGAACCCGCTTACCCACATCCACCACATTAACGCCGGAGGCAAAAGAGACGCCCAATGAAATGGCCTGCTGGGCATTGGAGGTGTAAAGAGTTTGCGGTGTTTCGCTATACCCACGGCGAATGGTGGCAATATCACCTAAGCGAACCAACTCATTACTGCCCGGCGGGCTGATGATCAGTTGCTGCAACTCTTTGATATTTTTGAATTCGCCGGTTGGATGAATACGAATTGAACGACCATCCACCAACATATTGCCGGCATTAGAGACCACGTTCTGGTTTTGAATCAAAGAAACAATCCAAGCAGGGTCTATGCCCAGACTGGCGGTTTTAGCTTGGGAAATTTCAATGAACACCTGCTCCTGATGCACACCGGCAATGGTGACTTTTTTAACGCCCTCCACCAGCACCAGCTCACGCTTGAGGTATTTAGCAAAATCATCAAGATCTTTGGGGGTATAATCTGCACCGGTAATACTTAATAAGATGCCGTAGACATCGCTAAAATCATCAACAACAGCAGAAGGGTAAACACCCGGAGGCAAGCGACTTTGGGCGTCATTGACTTTACGCCGCAACTCATCCCATATTTGCGGTAGTTGACTGGAGTCGTACTGTTTTTTCATTTGCACCATAATCTGCGAGCGACCATTACCACTGATGGAGTCCAGATCTTTTACATACTCCAGTTGCTGGATGGACTCCTCCAGAGGCAGCGTCACCTCTTCCTCCACCTGCTCCGGAGAAGCTCCCGGATAGTGGGTGACAATCATGGCTTGCTTGATGGTAAATTCCGGAAATTCCAGCTGCCCAAGCCCAAAAAATGAAAAAATACCGCCAACCAGCAGGATAACCACAAACATCCAGCTGATGACTCGGTGGGAAATTGAATATTCGGCAATGTTCATCGCTTACAGTCCCCTTTCCTTACGCAGGGGCTTGACTATCATGCCAGCAGCAAGACGACTCAGGCCGGCCGTAACCACCTTATCGCCAGCGCTAATACCGGTCAAAATCTGCATACCTGACTCCGTAATACGACCAACAGTAACCTCTACAGGATTGACCTGCTGCGTTTGGGCATCCCAGCGCCAGACCACTGTCTTGTTATTAGCATCGTTTTTATCAACCGCAGAAATGGGTACTGTAACGTAATCCACCTGATTATGGGTGTTCAAAACCCGGGCCAGATCGATAATCACCGTAGCGGTCATACCCGGCAAAATATTGATGCTTTGCGGTGCCGGCAGCGTAAACACCACCTCGTAACTCTGGGTACCCGGAGTTACACGCGTGGCGTGCTCTTTATAGGTAACGGCAAAGGTTTCCCCCGGGGCGCCGGGAAAAGTGACTGTTGGCTTAAAATTGGGGTTTACCTGATCTTTATTGACATGAGAAACAATGTTTTCCGGTACCTGAATTTTAATATCCAGCTGCTCACTGCCTTGCAAAATAAACACCGGTTGCTGAGCCCGTACCTGCTGATGGGCGTCAACAAGCCGCTGGGCGATCCGGCCAGCAAAGGGAGCTTTTAGTGTCGTGTATTCCAGTTTATCCCGGCTAAGTTTCAGCGCCGCCTCGGCGGATCTGAGCCTGGCTTGAGCGGTATCAAAGTGGGACTTTGAAACTACCCGCTTGAGATACAGGGAGTCGGCGCGCTCAAATTCGGCTTTCGCCAATTCATAATTGGCCTGACGGTCCTGTAACTCATTAAGAATGTCCCGATCATCGAGCTCGGCCAGCACTTGCCCTTTGGCGACGGCATCGCCCTGATTAATTTCTATTTGATCAATCAGGCCGGGAATTCTGAAGGAAATCTCCGCCTCTGCAGTGGCACTCACTTCGCCGGGGAAGTACCTTAATTGTTGCTGCTTCGGGTCTTTAACTTCAAACAGCTTGACTGGCCTGATGACCTTTTTAGGCGCTACTGCCTCTTGTTCACACCCGGCCAGCAGGCCGAGAGTCAACAATGTCATCACCCCAAGGAGTGACCGGGTAAATGATAAGTGCATTCTGATTAGGCTCCGTGTTGGTAAGCTCTGATTTGGCAGCTGCTACAAGGTAAACGACCAATAATTACCGGGCAGATGTCTTTTTGTAATTAATTAGTTATTTTGGTTGGCTTTGTTCACAATGTATTCAGCGCGGCGTCGACACTCATCAATCATTGGTTGAGAAAACGGCGCCTGCCACCCCCAGCCCTGCAAATATTTGGCAAGGTTGGTGGTTAATAAACTGAAACCACTGTCCATTTGCAAAGCGTGTTGCTTTAATCCAAAGCCAGACATGCGAATTTGGAACAGCCCCTCACCAAGACACCAGATACCCATCAAAATATCATTCTCCGTCTCTTTGCTGGCATCGGTAATGGCGGGGTTTTGTGCCATAAGCTGTCGGATCAAACCGACAACAACCTCACTAAGTGATTGATAAATAGTGTTCAATTCCTGTGCTCGAACAGTGGAGGCGCGTTGCCAGATATCAGGATTCATTGCCAACTGGCGCAGAAAATAACGCTGTGGCTCCCGGGCATCACAAAGCCAGATGGCGATTTTGAGCGTCAGTAGCTGTTCCATAGCTGGGGCAGAACTTGCCAGCGTTTGCTGAAAAATAGTAGCCATCGTTCTGGCCATAGTGATGGCGCAGCCAAGCAGCAGGTCCTCTTTGCTGGAAAAGTGTGAATAGACCGTCCCCATCGAAAACCGGGCGGCTTTTGCCACCTCAGACATTTTCAAATCCAGAAAGCCTTTTTCGATCAGCAGGCTCAGCGCCGACTGAATAATCGCAGCCTCTCGCTGTGCTCTTTTATCAGGAGCACTTGTATTAGGAGCAGACATAGTAACAACCATATTTTGCGAACAAAACGATACAAAACGTTCGATCATAACACTATTCGAATAAAATTCGAGTGAAGTTTTTATAGTTAGTTTCATTGGGGTTAACCCCTGCGTCACAAGCCTTAGAGCAGACTGCCGGTGAAAGTCCGTTCCCATAGGGCGGCACCCGAAAACTCTCAGGCTCAATTTACTACTGCCTGAATACGGGGTCGCCTAGACGGGGTCGCCTAGACGGGGTCGCCCGGATAAAAAACTGATCAGGGCAAGCTGCCAGTTTGAGGAGCTCATGCAAGAACAGACCCACCTCCTAGCAACAATTTTGGCAATTTGCACTACTTTTTATTCAAACTAAAAAACTGAATGAGAGTCTGGTCGGTTATACAGAAAATGTTGGATTATTTGGCGCTTGCATCTCATTCATCGAACCAGCGGTTTGCTGTTTTTTTCTTCTGCTAGCCTGAAAGTATCGGTTAAATGAGTCGTTCGATTTTTTCTGATCGGGCTACTTGAAAACATTTAATAATTTATTTCCATTTTCTGAATAATTATTTAAATATCTGAATTTATTATGAATTATTGTTATATGAATTCTGGTTTTGCAGCCTTAGCCAGTAAAATAATAGAGAGCGAACGCTGCTTATTAAGCCCTGTTTTTTTATACGCTTCGGGAACTCGTTTGCGTACTTCTTGTTCTGGTGAGGTATGTTCATGAAAACAAAATGCAAAGATTGCTTTTAAAAGCGTTGTTTAGAGCTGTGCCCGGCAAAATCGTTTTTTATGAGCGATTTTAAATGGTCTATTAATGTTTGTTAGTTAAAGGCATTACGATATGTCATTAATACCCAGCGGCAAGGAGCGCCGCCTGATAAAGCGCCACCAACTGCAGGATTATCTGAAAATCTACAACCGCAACACCATGCGCGCCATGGGCGGTATTGGTAATATCAGTTGTAATGGCTTAATGCTTATCAGTTCTGTACCGGTCTTGATTGGTGCCGTTTACAATATGCGGATCATTCTGCCCCATGAAACCGGAGAAAAATATCTTGACTTTGACGCCCGCTGCCACTGGTGCAAACCGGATGTCAGCCCGGAATATTTCGACTCTGGCTACAGTGTTATTAATGCAGGGCATGATATTATCGATCTGGCAGAAACGCTGAAGTGCTATTTTATGTTTCGTGAGGTTAGTTAACCGGTTTTTTAAGGTTTATCTGTTGTCAAAAGTCATGTCTGCTGAATATGTTGTTCCCGCCCGAGCCATTTCGGTTGAAATCGAAATTAAAAAGAGTCGATTCATTACCTTTCTCGCCCCCACTCAAAGCCGTCAGGAAGCCCTTACGTTTGTACAAGAAAAACGCCTTGAGTACCCGGATGCCAGCCATCATTGTTCTGCGTTTGTTATCAGCCCGGGTGTAGCGGGCTTTGATGACGATGGCGAACCTACCGGTACGGCGGGACGTCCGATGCTCAATGTTTTGCAGCATAAACACATTCACCATATTGTTGCCGTTGTGGTTCGCTATTTTGGCGGCATCAAGCTCGGAGCCGGAGGGTTGGTTCGGGCCTACAGTGCCTCGGTACAGCAAGCTTGCGCCAAGTTACCACTGGAAAAACGGGTCGAGTTACGAAATGGTTTGCTAATCTGCGACTACGCCCATGAACAGATGGTTCGGCACTACCTCGAACAATACCGTGCCACTTTACAGCGGTGTGATTACGGGCAGACTGTGACTATGCTCATCTGCATACCTGAGACCACAAGCGACAAACTGGCCCACCAGTTGTATGAGATAAGCCGCGGACAGATTACCATTCGCTGGCACAGTCCTTGACTACCATCACAGGCACGAATAATGACAACGTTTTACTTTCATGATTATGAAACCTTCGGCACCAGTCCAGCACTGGACTGGCCAGCTCAGTTTGCCGGTATCCGCACCGATGCCGAGCTAAACGAAATCGGTACGCCGCTGAATATTTTTTGCCAACTGCCTGAAGACCATCTGCCTAACCCCATTGCCTGCTTAGTCACGGGTTTGACACCGCAAACAGTGAATGAAAAGGGGCTGATCGAACCTGAATTTATTCGCCGGATTCACCGCGAATTAATAGTGCCCGGCACCTGTGCATTAGGCTACAACAGCCTGCGCTTTGACGACGAAGTGACCCGCAACATTCTCTATCGCAACTTTTATGACCCGTACGCCCGGGAGTGGCAAAACGGCAACAGCCGCTGGGATTTGATTGACATGGTGCGAATGAGCGCAGCCTTGAGACCAGAAGGTATAGAGTGGCCACTACGGGAAGACGGCCATAAGAGCTTTCGGCTGGAGGAGATCACCGCAGCTAATGGTCTGGATCACGGTTCAGCCCACGATGCGTTGTCGGATGTGCGAGCGACCATCGCTCTGGCCCGGCTGATTCGTGAGCGTCAGCCTAAACTGTTTCAGTTCTGCCTGAGTCACAGAAGCAAGCACGAAGTTGCGAAACAGTTACAACGTAACACAATGGTTGTTCATGTCTCCGGCATGTTTGGCGCCCATCGTCACAACTTGTCGGTGGTGCTACCACTGATTGATCACCCGGTAAATAGCAATGGAGTCGTCGTTTATGATCTGACGGTAGATCCTGCGCCCCTGTTGCAGCTGAGCGTTGAAGAGATACGTCACCGGCTTTTTACCCCCATCAGCCAACTTGAGGCAGGTCAGGAGCGTATTGCGTTGAAAACTGTACACATTAATAAGTGCCCGATCATAGCGCCGCTTAATGTCCTGAGGGCGCAAGATCAAGAGCGACTGGAGCTGGATCTGGCAAGATGTGAAATACACCGCAACCAGCTGCTGGCGGATGACCGCCTGAAGGCAAAGCTTAAAGCGGTATTTTCTGGATCAGCAAAGAGTCAACCGACAGACCCGGATGAAATGATCTACTCCGGCGGTTTTTTCGCCCCCGCAGACCGGAGTGCAATGCAGCGTATAGTAACAGCAGAGCCGACTCAATTACCGCACCTTGGCCTCTCTTTTAGCGATAAGCGCCTTGATGAAATGTTGTTTCGTTTTCGTGCGCGTCACTACGGGCAGACATTGGATGATGAAGAGCAGCAACTTTGGCAGAATTATTGTAAAGCGCGTTTATCCGGGCAGCTACACCCGAACAATAAGCAAATAATGACCTTCAACAACTTTTGGGATGAGCTAAAAATAGCCAGAGAGAGGATTGCCGAACACCCTGAAAAGCAGCCTCTGCTAGATGACCTGTCAGCTTATGTACAGAGCCTTTATCATGCTCAGGCTGATTGAAATGATTGTTTGACGACCTGATTCAGTTGTTCTGCCAGTCGGCCATAAATGGTCGGCTTTTCAATGTAATCAAGAGCACCGGCTTTAATCGCGGCTACAGCACCGGATACATCATTATGATGCCCCAAAATGATAACCGGCACCTGATGGTTTGCACAGGTCAAATCTTGCATCAAACTCAATGCCTGCCCACGGGGTTTATCATTGGCCACGATAATGCACGACGGCTGACTGTATTTAAGCGCGCTAAGCAATTCAAATTCCGAGCTGAAACAAGAAAGCGCCAAAGACTTCTCCTGACACAGTTTACAGATGATCTCGGTAGTGGCGCGATCTTGCTCCAGTAGATAAATTGAGCGAAGAAAAGGTGCTTGGTTCATAAAGGCAGCCTTGCGATAAAAAGAAACCGGTATTTTTCATTCGGTGCAATAAAAACAGCTGCAAGCAGCACTTAAGCAGAAACGCTCAGAATCTGGAAGCCTTTGGTTCAAGTTATCCAAAATGGTTTGCAACGTCTCTTCTTACCATTATCAAATAGTACGAGCTCAGTTTAGATATAGCGGCCAATTTGCCCAATGGAGAGATATACTTGACGTTTTTCGGCGATTACTTAAAAGGCTGTCTGCTAGTTCGGATAAAATATGAAAGGTTAGCCTGTGTATTTTTGGGCGATGAAACCGGAGCGCTCAAGCATTGTTATTTGGTAATATCATAAAACATCAGGGTAATTCCTTGTTCGTTTCACCTTCACATCCCTGTGATTGAAAGGCTGACAACCTCCGGTTAGATTTTAAAGTTAAATTCTCCCTCCAGATGTTCTTTAACCTGCATCACCTGACGCACCAAATGCGCCAGAGATTTGGTGCCCATTTTTTCCATCACCCGTGAGCGGTGAATTTCGACAGTGCGCTGGCTCAGGTTAATATCGGCGGCAATGACTTTATTTGCCTTACCCTCGACCACATGACGCAACACTTCACGCTCACGCTCTGTCAGTGTGGATAAACGACGAAGAATCTCTTTATGCTCAAGAAGCTCTTTGCGCTGCTGAGTATCCAGTTTCAGCGCGTCATTGATCAAATCCAAAAGCTCCTGATCACGAAAGGGCTTCTGGATAAAATTCATGGCGCCGTCTTTTATGGCCTGAACCGCCATTGGGACATCGCCATGGCCGGTGATGAAAATAATCGGTAGGATGCAGTGCATTTCATTGAGCTTACTCTGCAATTCAAGGCCACTCATGCCGGGCATTCTTATGTCCAGAACAATGCAGCCTGGGCTATTTTCATCATAAACCTCAAGAAACTCAGCCGGTGATGAAAAGGCTTCTACGCTTTGGCCAACGGATCTCATGAGCATTTTCAGCGAGTCACGTACAGCCTCGTCATCGTCGATGATGTATACGGTGGGTTCTTGTTTCATATCCTGTTGCTGCATAATAACTCCACTGTAAAAAATTAGACTAAAAAATTGACGTTTTGCCATCAGGGTGCAGGAGTTAGAGGGCCATTCGAGAAAAATGCCCGAAGCGATTGAGCCGAAAAAATTCAGGCCAACTTGCTGCCTCTACAGGGCTGCCTCCCATAAGTAAGGCACAGTTAACTGAGCAATGATTACTATCCGTTTAAGTACTTTAGAAGCTCAACTGAAAGTACAACCCTGCTGGGAATAAACTGCCTAAAGGCTATAAGTGCTCTGCGATCTAGCCAAAAGTCTAGCAGAGTCTGATACTGTTGCCTTGGTGAACGGGTAAAATGTCTCAGTCAGTTTTACCAGATTCTTATCGGAAAAAAACTAAAAAAACACTGTTATTTTAGTGCTTTTTCGCCCTGAGACACAGCACACATGTTTCAGCTTCACCTTGGTAGTTCGCACTTTATAAATAAAAAGTCGTTTAAAAAGCAAGCAGATTAACAAAAGACGTTCACTTCGATTACAGTACTTTAGGTACTACTGTCGATTACTTTTACTACCGGGGTATCTGCCTGAACAAAGTCAGTTATGCCCTTTGGGTGTTTATGCCCTTTGGGTGCGATAGGGCGGGGAGCAGTCACCGTAATGGTTAAGTTTGACGCCGCTGATTTGAAAGTTTTCAACGGCGCACTAAGTCTGAATTCCGTAATATGCCTTTGCAGGTACCGAGGCTTACTCTAACAGGTCATGTTTTATGCAGTATCGGTTAAGGTCGGTCATTATCGTGTTCTTCAGCCTGTAAGCGGTGGCTTTGCATCTGGAATACCCCCGCTGTCACCGTGAGCGTTTTGCATGGCGCTCGCGATTCTCCAGCTTTTCCCGTTCACTTTTTCTGAGCATGACGTAAAGAGCTCCACTACCGCCGTGAATTTTCAACGCACTGTGAAAAGCCAGTACCGCCTCCATCTGTGGTAGCCAGGTATGGAGGAAGCTCTTTAAAATAGCGGGCGGGTTGCTTTTTTCTCCCCGACCATGGGCAATTAATACCGTGCGAAGCTCGTGCTCCCGGCAGTCGTTGATAAACTCGAACAGCAACTCGCGGGCTTCACGGCCGGTTTTTTGGTGCAGGTCCAACCGTGCGTCAATTTCATACTTGCCCAGTCGCAGTTTTTTAAACACCCCCTCTTGTACGCCGTCACGCTTCCAAACCAAAAAGTCGTGGGGCTTGACCATCTTCGGGTTGAGCAGGGAGAGAAAATTCGGATCGGTGAAGGTCTCTTGTGCTGCCGCTTTACGCGCTTCCTGACCAGGAGTTACCCGCTGCCTCTTTTGTACGTTCGCTGTCGCTTTTTTCTTGAGCGGGTTTACTCCAGCCATCTCTTGCAGGAAAGCAGAGAGGTCTTTGTCGTCGGTAGTGTTACTCATTTTGCTGACCAAAGAAAAGTGATTCTGAGATGTCGCCGTGGAAATTTTGCCACAGCAGGCCGGTGATCGAAAACGGTTAGTGGAAGTAGCTGCTCATTCTACACGATTAGCTACTGTATACGTTCTGACACTTCCCGCCCCATCGTAAATACCCAAAGGGCATAAATACCCAAAGGGCATAAATACCCAAAGGGCATAAAGGCGATAAATACCCAAAGGGCTTTACGTAAGATTGGGTAAATCAGTCTCAGTGGTTAAAACAGTGAGACCAATCTTTCCACACCGGTTCGAGTCCTTTGGCGCGAATGGCCTCGGCTACGACTTGTGGTCGACGATTGTCGTCAATGGTGAACTGCTCAAGGTCTTCATCGCCGGTGATGTTGTCATCGGCATAGCCACCTGGGTGTGTGCTTGAGTAAGCGCTCATGGTGGTGATGCCAAGGGGCAATACGTTGTCCCGGAATTTTTCCGACTCCCGGGTAGATAACGAAAGCTCAGCTTCCGGCTTGAATAGCCGGTAGGCGCAGATCAGCTGCACCAGCTGCCGATCAGAGATGATCGAGACCGGCTGAAATTCGCCCTCACAAGGTCGCAGGCGGGGAAAGGAGATGGAGTAGCGGGTGCGCCAGTAGGTTTTTTCCAGGTAATCCAGATGGGCAGCCACCATAGCGGAGTCGGTGCGCCAGTCTTCCAGGCCAATCAGGGCGCCGACGCCGATTTTGTCGATGCCTGCACGGCCAAGGCGGTCGCTGGTTTCCAGGCGATAATCAAAATTCATTTTACTGCCGCGCAGATGGTACTTTTCATAGGCCTGACGGTTGTAGGTTTCCTGATAAACCAGCACGGCATCTAGCCCTGCCGCCATCAATGTTTCGTAATCCGCCTGATCCAATGGCTGCACTTCAATACTGATGTGGGAAAAATGCGGCTTCAGTCGTTCAATAACCGACTTGATATAACTGACGCCCACCGTGCCCGGCGCCTCGCCGGTGACCAGCAGAATATGGTCAAAACCCATGTTTTTGATGGCAGCTACCTCACGGTCCAGCTCTTCCATGCTCAGGGTTTTGCGACGGACTTTATTACCAAGGCTAAAGCCGCAATAAGTGCAGATGTTTGTACACTTGTTGGAAAGATAAAGCGGTATATAAAGTTGTAAGGTGTTGCCAAAACGTTGCCGGGTTAGCTGCACGCTCTTTTGAGCCATCGCCTCAAGATAGGGTTCAGCAGCGGGTGAAATCAGGGCAAGAAACTGCCCGTGGCTGAGGCGGTCAGTAACGAGGGCAGTTTCCACATCTTGGGCGGTTTTGCTGTGGATGGCCATTTTCAGCTCATCCCAGCGGATTTGGTTGAAGTGGTTGAGAAAGCTCATCAAAGGTCATCCAGAAATGCCGTTAATGGACTACTGGCCTGGGCTTGCAGTGAACGCCCGCCAAGGCCTGCCTTAAATGCACGCCGACCGGCAATTACCGCTTCTTTGAAGGCAACCGCCATCGCCACCGGGTGCTGTGCGACAGCAATAGCGGAATTGACCAGCACGGCATCGGCACCCATTTCCATTGCCTGCGCCGCATCAGAAGGGCTGCCAATACCGGCATCCACCACCACCGGAACATTGCTCTGTTCGATGATGATTTGAATAAACTCCCGGGTCTTTAGCCCCAGATTGCTGCCAATGGGCGAGCCGAGCGGCATCACGGCGGCAACGCCGACTTCCTCAAGGCGTTTGCACAACACTGGGTCGGCATGGACATAAGGCAAAACCGCAAAGCCCATTTCGGCCAGTGCTGCGCAGGCTTGCAGGGTTTCGATGGGGTCAGGCAGGAGATATTTTGGGTCCGGGTGGATTTCGACTTTTACGAAGTTGGTGCCCAGCGCTTCCCGGGCGAGCTGTGCTGCGTAAATGGCTTCGTCAGCGTTTCTGGCGCCCGAGGTATTGGGGAGCAAGTTGAGGTTGTTTTCAATGAGCGGGCCGAGAATGTTGTCTTGTTGTTCGTTTAGGTCCACCCGTTTCAGCGCCATGGTCACCAGCTCGCTGCCACTGGCAAGAATGGCGCTGGCCATCAGTTGGCTGTTACTGAACTTTCCGGTTCCGGTAAACAAGCGTGAGGTAAAGGTTTTATCTGCGATTGTCAGCATGCCAGCCTTATTTTCATTTGAGAGCTAAAGTGAACTTTCGTACTGATTCAGTGGTCTTGCCTTATTCAGCCACCGGCTGTTGCTTTGATCAGGGTGATGCAGTCACCGTCTTGCACAGTGTGCTGATCCCATTGGGAGCGACTGACGATTTTTCGGTTGACCGCAAGGGCAATTCCCGGACTCAGCTGGTTCAATTGTGTTAACAACGCCGTGAGGCTCAAGCCAGCTTTGACGTTGACGGGTTCATTATTTACGTGAATCTGCATAGTCAGTTCATTGCCATTGGTTAATGGAATCCCTGAGACTCCTGAAGCCGGATATTATGACTGCTCCCCGCCCTAACAAGCGAGGCTTCTGACTTCACGGGCAGTGGCCGGTCGTTACAGATCGGACTTACGCTTGCCTCCATCAGCAAAGACGGGCAGCCCTTGCGCCTTTAACTTTGAAATGCCTTGGTTCTTCATATTAATTGCGGCGTTAATGTCGTTGTTGTGGGTTACTCCACAATCACCGCTTGGTTTTGGTCAAGGAATTGTCTGGACAATTTGCGCTGAAAGCCATTTCGGGCAAAGGCTACACGATCATACCCCTTTGCTACAAGCAAAGAGTACGTGAATAGTCAGAATACCCCGATTAGAAGCTCTATACGGGCTTACAGAGATTTTTGCTAAGGAGTGTAGCTTGTGTTTGACAAATATACGGTGCGTTTCTTTTTAGCTATTTTTGTCTGGCAACGCAGCAAGCCATTTAATAATACCAAGGTCCCAGTTTTTAGGCCGACTCAGGCTTTGCGCCACAAGATCTCCCGCTCTCTCCTAGAGGATTTGAAAGCTTGATTTCAGTGATGATTAGTATCATCGTTTGCAAAAAGACGTTACCCGACACATTCAAAGCCAATATTTGTCTGAAGGCTGTCTGTGAATAGCGCCCGTAGCGAGGCTATAGCACACTGGTTCTGATAATTAATCATTAACCGTATTTAGACATACCTGATTATTATTTTTATAACGGTCTAAAGAATCGACCTGGCTACTAGATAAGGATTATGATCGAAAAAACAAATCTTCCGTTGTGGCGATGGAATATTTAAATAACTAAGAGAATCAACGATGACAAAGATCAATAGCGTAAATGGCGCGGTGGGAAAAAGCGGCGTAAACACAGAATCAACGCCTAAGGTAGGAAAAAGTGGCTCCAGAACCGTAAGTAAAGTAGAAACAAGCAACAGAACACCGCCATCTGCTGCCCCCAATAATAAACCCTTAACACAACGAACCGTATCAAAATCATCAGCGGCGGATTCTGGTTATGCCAGTATTAGTGATGCCAATGTGGAGTCAGTGTTTAATGAGCAGGAATTAGAGGATGAAAATACACCTGAAGGGGTAACGAATAATTTCAGGAATAATAGTATTGTTGATATTACAGACGAAATACTCCCCCTAAGTGCAGCAGTAATATCAAAAGAGCTCGGCAACGGTCGGTTTGGTAAAGTCTATCTGGTTGAACAGCGTATCTCTGAAAATGTGCAAACGTATGCCTTTAAAACAGCGCAGGGAAAAAAACCTGAGGAAATAAAATCCAATCTGAAGAAATTACAACATGAAGTGGATGTGCTCACTTCGTTAGGGACTCACCCAAATATTGTTGACTGCGCCGGACTTAAGAAAGTTGAACAGGAAGAAGGCGTTCTGTTTGGCTTAATAAAAGGCCCGGAGCTTGGCTCAATTAACAATGCGCTCTTTGAACTGCTTGAACAGGGTGACATCTCGTTTGCAGAGCTGAATGACTCTTTGGCCTATCTGGAAAGTCAGAAGCTCAATGCCATGAGTCATCTGGAGCTAGAAAACATCGTCCATGGTGATTTGAAACCCTCCAATTTTATGTGGGATTCTGATTCAAAGCTCTTAAAGCTGATCGATTTCGGTCAATCTGCCCGCATTGAGAGAGGCGAAAAGGTGGTTTGTGGTCACGAAGATTACGCAGCTCCCGAGGCGCTGGGGTCATTGCAGGGAACGCAACACGCAGTGCCTGCCAAAATTGCCATTGATAGCTACGCATTGGGGCAAATGCAATTCATGACCCATAACTATTTATTGGGTGGCTCAGGACACGCTTTTACCAATAATGCGGGGGTTGACAATTATAGCCCGGGGCAGCGCACAGAAAAGGCATTTCGTGTCAGGGCGTCATTAAACGACTATGCAACCCCTAATGCGGATGGCTCCTTCAAAAAACCCATAGAAGAAGAGCTGTCCTTCCAAGGCTGGATGATGCATGTCTCAGAGCATCATAAGCCAAAAAGTTTTGATGAGCTTCATGATCTGGCCACCAAGTTCCACTCCCGGCAAGAGACTTTGAAGCCGATGAAAAACTACATATGTCAACTCATGCATCCAAAAGCCGAAGACCGGGCAACCGCCAGTACAATGCAGCAGCACCCTTGGATTACCTCACTCGAAACAGGCAGTTCACGCATACAGGATATTATTCAGATGGCAGCAACCTATAAACCGGATGATTAACCTGTGGCTTTTTCTTCTTCGATGCGGGTCGTCATCACCTTGTTTCAACGGACTCGTATCGAAAAGTCGGTTTCTTCTAATGGCCAAAGCGGCAACTCACCTTCAGCAGCTTGTTGTATGTCAATTCCAGCGGCGTCATTAATTCAGACGAATGACGCGATTTAAAATTCCTTGCTAATGACGATTGATTGCTCCGGCTCTATTCAACGCATCGTTCAGCCGTTAGAATTGTCCGTTTCTTTTCTCTGGCTCATCTGTTTTGGAACCCCCATGGAGAATCTGGATAAAACGCTCGATACGCTGGTAACCAGCGCACTCAGCGCCGTTGAGAACGTGACCGACGCCGCTGCCCTGGACGAAATTCGCGTTCAGTTTCTTGGTAAAAAAGGCGAGCTGACCTCGTTGCTCAAATCTCTTGGCCAGCTCTCAGCGCAAGAGCGACCCAAAGCGGGTGGGCTGATTAATAAAGGCAAACAGCAGGTTCAAGGAGCGATCAATACCAAAAAAGCGCTACTAGAGCAGCAAGCACTGGATGCCAAACTGGCCAGCGAGGCCATTGATGTGTCGCTCTCTGGCCGCGGTCAGGATTTAGGCACGGTACACCCAATCACTCGTACCATGGAACGGATTACCGACTACTTTGGTCGTATTGGTTTCACCGTCGAGCAGGGGCCGGAAATCGAAGACGATTACCACAACTTTGAAGCCCTGAACATTCCCGGCCACCACCCGGCTCGGGCCATGCACGACACCTTTTATTTTGATGCCACGACGGTGCTGCGTACTCACACCTCTCCGGTTCAGGTCAGAACCATGGAGCGTTTCGTTAAAAATAACGAAAACCCACCCATTGCCATCGTTTGCCCCGGCAAAGTGTACCGTTGCGACTCGGATCAGACCCACAGTCCGATGTTCCATCAGGTCGAAGGTTTGTACGTGGCCGAAAAAGTCAGTTTTGCCGACCTGAAAAGCGTGCTGAGCGATTTCTTGCGGGTGTTTTTTGAACGGGACGATCTGCAGATACGTTTCCGCCCTTCATACTTCCCGTTCACCGAGCCTTCTGCCGAGGTGGATATTGAGTGGGGCCGCAATGACGATGGTTCGATAAAATGGCTGGAAGTATTGGGTTGCGGCATGGTGCATCCGGACGTGTTCCGTTATTCCGGCATCGACCCCGATAAGTACACCGGTTTTGCCTTTGGTATGGGGGTTGAGCGTTTTGCCATGCTGCGCTATGGCGTGAATGACCTGCGCCAGTTCTTTGAGAACGATTTGCGCTTCCTCAACCAGTTCCGTTGAGAGCAGAATTTTTACCTTTTTTAAAGAACAGCAGGATTGAGCAAAACACATGAAATTCAGTGAACAGTGGTTGCGCCAGTGGGTCAACATTGAAGTTGACACCCAAGAGCTGGTGGACAAAATCACCATGGCCGGTCTTGAAGTAGACGAAGTTGCAGCGGTGGCCGGTGATTTCAGCGGTGTCGTGGTGGGTGAAATTGTCGGCTGTGAACAGCACCCCGACGCCGATAAACTGCGGGTGACCAAAGTGAGCACCGGCAGTGAAACCTTTCAGGTGGTGTGTGGTGCGCCCAACGCTCGTATCGGTATTAAAGTGCCTTTTGCCACCGTGGGGGCGGTACTGCCCGGCAATTTCAAAATCAAAAAAGCCAAGCTCCGTGGCGTGGAATCCTTCGGCATGCTCTGTGCTGAAGAAGAGCTCGGTATGGCCGAGACTTCCGACGGTTTGATGGAACTGCCACTGGCGGCCAGCGTCGGGCAGAATATCCGTGAATACCTCGCTTTGGACGACCAAATCATCGACGTGGACTTAACGCCAAACCGTGGCGACTGTTTGAGCATTGCTGGTTTGGCGCGGGAAGTCAGCGCTAACTTTCTGGCGGATGTGAACGAAGAGCAAATTGAGGCCGTCACAGCCACCATCGACGACACATTCCCGGTTGCCATTGAGGCACCAAACGGTTGTCCTCGTTATGTGGGCAGAGTGATCCGTGGCGTGGACGTTTCCCGCGCGGCACCACTTTGGTTAACCGAGCGTTTGCGCCGCTGCGGTATACGCTCCATTGACCCGGTGGTGGACGTCACCAACTACGTGATGCTGGAGCTGGGTCAGCCTATGCACGGTTTTGACCTCGATGCCCTCAGTGGTGGTATTCAGGTACGTATGGCCACCGACGGCGAACAGCTGGTGCTGCTCGATGGCCAAGAGGTGACGCTAAGCAATAATACGCTGGTCATCGCCGATGCCGAAAAAGCCCTGGCCATTGCCGGAGTGATGGGCGGTGAAGGTTCCGGAGTCAGCGCCAACACCCGTAACATCTTTCTGGAAAGCGCCTTCTTTGACCCCATCACCATTGCCGGTAAAGCCCGCTCCTATGGCCTGCATACGGACTCTTCCCACCGCTTTGAGCGTGGCGTGGACTTCCAGCTGCAAACCGCCGCCATTGAGCGAGCCACGGCGCTGATTTTGGAAATCTGCGGCGGCGAGCCCGGTCCGGTAACAGAAGTAGCCAGCAAAGCGCATTTACCGACGCTACGGGAAGTAACCCTGCGCTCTGAAAAAGTTGCCTCGCTGCTTGGCATGACCATTGAAAATAGCCACATCGAAGCACTGCTCTCCCGTCTGGGCCTTGGGTTAACACAACAAAGTGAAGGCGTTTGGACGGTTTGTGTGCCGAGCTGGCGTTTTGATATCACCATCGAAGAAGATCTGGTGGAAGAGCTCGGTCGCATCTATGGCTACAACAACTTGCCGCAAACGATTCCGTCTGCGCTGTTGAAAATGAAGCAAGTTGATGAATCGATGGTGCAAGAGTCCGATATACGAAACACACTCACTGCCCGCGGCTACCAAGAAGCGGTGTGCTTCAGCTTTATTGCGCCCGAAATACACACACTGTTCGACCCGACCCGTGAAGCGGTGGCTTTGGCGAACCCCATCGCCAGTGATCTGTCGGTAATGCGTACGACATTGTTGCCCGGTCTGGTGAAAACCGCAGGCTACAACCTGAATCGCCAGCAAAGCCGGGTGCGGCTATTTGAGTCGGGTCTGACCTTTATCAAGGAGAACGGCGAACTGAAACAGGAGCCAATGCTGGCCGCATTAATTAGTGGCAGCCGTTATCCACAAAGCTGGCAGGTCAAAGAGGAGCCGGTGAACTTCTTTGACCTTAAAGGCGATTTTGAAGCCGTATTCGAGCTTGGTCGGGCCGGCCATGAGTTCAGTTTCCAAAAGGGCACACACACCGCTATGCATCCGGGGCAGTGTGCCGAGATTGTGCGCGGCGGGCAGGTCATTGGCCATATGGGGGCACTGCACCCATCACTGGCGAAAAAACTGGATATGCCGGAGTCCGTTTATCTGGTAGAAGTGCGCCTGAAGGCAGTTACCGAAGGTGTCGTGACGCACTTTAAACCGCTGTCGAAGTATCCTGAAGTGCGCCGTGACCTAGCGTTAGTGGTGGCTGAATCGGCTACGGCAGGAGACATTGAACAAGTGATTCGCTCCAGTGCCGGTGAGCTGCTGTGCCGGGTCAATACATTTGATGTTTACGCAGGAAAAGGTATCGACGCCGGGCATAAGAGCTTAGCTGTGGGCTTGACCTTACAACACGCTTCACGCACTCTAAAAGACGACGAGGTCAATGAACTGGTCGATCGTGTAGTTAATCGATTGCAACAGGAATTTAACGCTAGCTTACGTCAATAACCGTTGGTTTTAGTGTGAATAATAAGAGCTGGAAAGTGGGTTTTGACTCTTTTGCGACAAAACCCATTACCAAATAAAACAAAAAGGGGATTGGTTCATGGGAGCTCTGACAAAAGCGGATATGGCCGAGCAGCTAAATCTGGAGCTTGGTCTCAACAAACGCGAAGCCAAAGAGATGGTTGAGCTGTTTTTTGAGGAAATTCGACAGACTCTAGAGCAAAATCGTTCGGTCAAACTCTCCGGCTTTGGTAACTTTGACCTACGAGATAAACGCCAACGGCCAGGGCGTAACCCCAAAACCGGCGAGGAAATCCCCATTACCCCCCGTCGTGTTGTTACGTTCAAACCCGGCCAGAAACTCAAGGCAAGAGTAGAAACCTATGCAGGATACGGAACTCAGGACGAGTGATCTGCCCGCCATCCCCCATAAGCGCTATTTCACCATTGGCGAAGTCAGTGAGCTTTGCCGGGTGAAGTCCCACGTATTGCGCTACTGGGAGCAGGAATTTAAACAGCTGTCGCCGGTTCGCCGTGGTAACAGGCGCTACTATCGCCATGAAGATGTGTTGCTGATACGAAAGATTCGCAACCTTCTATATGACCAGCGTTTCACCATTGATGGGGCGCGCACGCAGCTAAAGCACGTGAGCAGGGTGACAAAAACCATCACTTTTGGTGAAAACATTGAGGGGATTATTGCTGAGCTTAAGGCGGTTGTTGAATTGTTAAAAGAGGATGCCTGATTCGGTATCCCTACAATGTCCGGTGGTTAAGGAGTGATTCATTCGAACCATTAAAAAACATTCACATTTATCACGGCATAAAATGAAAGAGTATTTCCTGATTGTTCTTATGACAGCTTTAAAATTATTCAGTGAGCTATTGTAAAAAAAGCCTCCAATCCATTTCCTGTATTGGAGGCTTTTATCAGCGTTTAAAGTTTTTTTGGTCTAGGTGGGAGTGGAGGTGGCGATTCACTCGAAGCTCGATTAGAAAAACGATCAAGACCACGGGCGGCTGGTTCTATAAAGTTTTGTTTTTGCGGGCGTACACCCCTGTTGCCGCCAGAAGCAGGAGGGATATTATCTGTTTCACTCACTCCAAGTAATTGCAGCCCATATCGATAAAGTAATCCAAACTGCTCTTGCTTTTGAACGAAAAATCTTCCCCGGCGTTTTCTATTGTCCATCACCATATCTTCAATTTTACTGGTTAGATTATCTAAAGTCAGGCCGCCCCTATCAAACTCCATCTTCAGTTTATCAAGCATAATAAAAGTGCCAGTTCTTCCTACGCCCGCCCGACAATGAACCACTTTTTTTACATCCGGCTGTTTATCAATCTCGTGCTTAACTTTGAGGATTTTCTCAAGGTCGGTTGCTTGATGATCCTTCCAAGAGTGATAGTGATAAAGCTGAACGATTTTCTTTTTGGGTGCGCTATTAGTAGATGCCTCGAACGGTTCTTGCAATAATTCCAAAGTGACAATTTTGTAATCACCTTCTTGTTTAATTGCCCTTGTTTTTACAATGATTTGGTGCGAACCCGTTGAATAATTCTTATGTTCCCCTAAGTCTGGCCAGTATTCTACAGATAAGGGCGGGTTGTCATTTGGTTTGTAATCATCCTGATTCGTCAAATTGACAATAACATTTGCATCTTGCTCATAAGCCATTGAGAAAAATGCAGGAATTGAGTCCGAGTCTTTTTCAAAAACGCTAGGGCCTTGAGCAGCGATGGTATTGTCGTCGATTTTGTTAGCATGGGTTGGTCTATTCTGAAAGGACTCAAGATTAATTACAGTTTTTTTAGGGGGGTTAGTACCTGTAAATCGCCCTCTGCCAGCCAAATCTTTGTTTTCGTGTAGTTCATCTTGTCCATGTAGTTGATTGGACATAGCTGACAGTTTACTGAACATCTCTTGAGATTTAGCAGCTACTTCTGCAGAAGTTATAGTTTTCTTCCGCGCAGCTTGACTCTGAACAGTATTTCCAGGATCTCTAGAATATCTATTTTTACTGGGTTGTTGATGAGATAACGCACCTGCCTGTTGGAGGTCATCACCATTTAACGACTGGGAAGAGCTTGGCACAGGTGGTAATGGTCGGTCTTTTAATGATGCATGCAAGTTTGTCTTACTTTCAGGTTGCGTTTGACTATCATTTGATGATTGTTTTAATGATATATACCAGTTTGTCTGTTTTTTAGATTGCGCGTGACTATTACTTAATGACTGTTTTCTAATATTTCTGTCACTTAATTTTTTATCCTTTGGTTCGGAATCGGATGTTGACGCTGACTGACTAAAGAAGTTTAACTTTTTCAGTTGCTTAACAATTACCTTACGACCCTTTTTGTAAGCGGTCTTGATTTTACTATCCTTTGCATGTTCACTATCAGGTTCGGGAATATTTGGCGAAGTAGTTACGCCTTTGTTTATTCGATTGATATTGCTGTCCTGCGCCATTTGATTATTTCCTTATTGCGGGGTTAGATTAACTTATTGCCTGTTAAGGTTAATCTTAACGTTAAAGGGAACTTATTTTGAACTGTAGTAAATGGTGTTGGAATTAACAATAATACTATTGCTTTTAACAAGTATTATTTTCAATGCGGATTGCTTGATTTCTACCGACAACTTCCTCTTTTTCGCAATTCAACCGAGTTATAAAGCTGACAACCAAGGCTTGTCAGCTGCCAGCGTTTGATTAACTAACGACGTTTTTCCCCATAATGTAGCTTTTTCTCTTCCGGCGCATTAAAGATCAGATACAACTCCATAAGCACTTGCCCAATTTGGCTAAACATATCTTCACAAAGCGTATTATCTTTGCGGATTTCTTGAAATTCCGGCTCATCGTCAAAAAGCCCGGACGCCAGCATGACAGGCAGCAGCAATTCGCAAACCTCCTGCTCATGGCTTATGAACCAAGCCTCCTCGTTGAGAAAGTGAGCTACCATAAAGCCCGTGCACCAATTGAACAGAGCTTCATCCTCAGCGTCTTCAATATCCTCTTCACAGGAAAGCACGAACCCTTCCTCTTCGTCGTTGAAGCCACGATCAATGGCTGTTTGCATTTTACCGATGAGTTGATTCCACTGAGTAGCCGTGGCTGGCGGAAAGTTGATGTCGCCATCAAAAATAACGTCGTTGCGCTGTTTTTCCGTCAGTTTAGCCGGGCAGACGGCCAAGGCGGTGAGAAAACCATGCAGGCCATGGTAATCAAGGGTTCCTTCATGGGGCGACGCTTGTAAAAGCGCTTCTATTGAAGCACGAATGTTTGACATAAATGGAGAGCCTGAGAGTGATCCGGTGTGGGCTGATTCTACTCTGGCTCAGTACAACATAAAAGCGAACAATGAACCGCCAGCAAACATCAGATGAAATCTTGCGGCTCACTCTTTATAATTTAACAACGTTTTTGTCTTCTATTTGCGCACGTTGTTCGATGTCTGATCCAGCCCTGGATATTTTAAAAAATACGTTTGGTTACCCTTCCTTTCGTGGCTTTCAACGGGCGGTAATCGCTGAAATTCTAGCCGCTCGGGATGCCTTGGTGTTGATGCCTACCGGTGGTGGCAAGTCGATTTGCTATCAGGTGCCTGCTTTACTGCGTGACGGTACAGCGGTTGTCGTCTCGCCGCTCATTGCATTGATGGAAGATCAGGTCAGCGCTCTGCGGGAGCTGGGTATCCGGGCAGATGGTTTGCATTCAGCCATGGCGCCAAAGGAGCGACTGACGGTGGAGCGCAGGCTACTGGCCGGAGACCTCGATCTGCTTTACGTGGCACCGGAGCGATTGCTCAGTGAGTCCATGCAACAACTGTTAGAGCGCACCCGATTAGCACTGTTTGCCATTGATGAGGCCCACTGCGTGGCCGAGTGGGGACACGACTTTCGCCCTGAATACTTGCAGCTCTCATGTTTGGCTGAACGTTTTGCAGCGGTACCTAGAATTGCCTTGACGGCAACGGCGGATTTAAAAACCCGCCAAGAGATCAAAACCCGTTTGGCGCTGAACTCTGCCCGCGTGTTCACCGACAGCTTTAACCGTCCGAATATTTTTTACCGCATCAGCCAGAAAAAACAGGGAAAACAACAACTACTCAACTTTTTAAACAATGAACACCCCAACGACGCCGGAATTATTTACTGTCTGTCACGCAAAAAAGTTGAGCAAACCGCCCATTGGTTAACTCAGGCAGGATACCGTGCTCTGCCCTATCACGCCGGCTTGTCACCCGAAGAACGTCGCGCCAGCCAACACCGTTTTATTGTTGAAGAAGGCGTCATCATTGTTGCCACCATCGCCTTTGGCATGGGCATTGATAAACCGGATGTGCGTTTTGTTGCACACCTGGACCTGCCCAAAAGTGTAGAAGCTTATTATCAGGAGACCGGGCGCGCTGGCCGGGACGGCCTGCCTGCAACCGCATGGATGGTTTACGGCTTACAAGATATGGTGCTACTCAAACAGCTTCAGGCACGCTCCGGTGCCCACCAGAAAGAACAACAAAAACTGGCGGCGATGCTGACGCTTTGTGAGGTGAGTGGGTGTCGGCGTCAAGAGTTACTTAATTATTTCGACGAGCCACTGGCCGAGCCCTGCGGATACTGCGACCTTTGTCTGGAACCGGCAGAAGTCTGGGACAGCACCGAAGCAGCACGCAAAGCATTGTCCTGTATTTATCGCAGCGGCCAGAGTTTTGGCGTGACCCATTTAGTGGACATTCTGCGGGGCAAACTGACCGGTAAAGTTCGCCAATTCGGTCACCACCGGCTCAGCACCTTTGGTATTGGCCAGGGACTGGATCAGGCGAACTGGCGCTCAGTGTTTCGCCAGCTCATAGCTCGGGGCTATATTGATCTGGACCAAGACGGCGTTCTGAGACTAAATGAACGTTGTCGTAACCTGCTCAAAGGCAAAGAATCCCTACAGTTGCACCGGGACCGCTACGAATCATCACGCAGCCACGAGCAAACTTACCGTGAAGTGGGTCGAGTGGTGGTTGATGAACTGTGGGAGCATTTAAGGGCGTGGCGTCGGCTGCTGGCTGAGGAACACAACGTCCCACCCTATGTCATTGTCAACGACAAAACCTTGATGGAGCTGGTTAAAAAGCGCCCGAACTCACGATTGGCGCTAGCGCAGGTTTCGGGCATCGGACAATACAAACTGGAAAAATACGGCGATGCCCTACTAAAGGTACTAGGAAACTGCTGAATCGGTATGCCCCAAAAATGTCAATGGACTCCGGCAGGCGGTACAAAGATAAACCGTACCTTTTTGCGACCGATTATGCCGGGTGGTGCCAAGGGCGATGGTTTTGTCCTTACAGCGGCAACGGTACAGCCACTGCTTACGACTGCTGCGCCGGGTGTCGTAGTTGTGGCAGCGGTGTGGGGGCAGTAAGAAGGCGTCGGTCATCACCGACTGCCACTTAGGGCCATGGGCACGAATACGAGGGCCAAACAGATCATAAGCCAGCAGGTGAGCAACTTCATGGGCAACCGTCTGACGAAGAAAGTGCTGCCGGTTCTCTTGCAATAAAACCTGATTAAAACGCAGTTGGTGTTTTCCAATGAGCGCCTGACCTGCGGTTTCCCCCGTTAAGTCCAACCGCACGTAGGGGCGGCGGAAGCTGATTTGGTAGAAGCATTCTGCCTGTTCATAAAGCTCAATAACCCGTTGCTGTATCTGATATAAATCTGAACTCAAATTACTCACCATAGCTTCAAAAGAAGCATTAAGCCCGACGCACTAAGAAGCCGCTGGCGACTATTACCACTGGGCAAATAATGCACCGATTTTGCTGTTGTATTATTTTTATTCCAACTGAAAAAATAACCCTCGAAATAATAGGTGCTCTGGTTTTTAGCAACAACCTTTATGTTAGGGTTTGGCTTAGTCAGAGCAACACTTTATGACTGAACTCAACGCCATTGCCGGGCAACCGTTATGCAAATGCAAGGAGGTCGGCGAGTCAGTCATTACCAACGAACTTGAGTGCAATTTGCTTAAGAAAAAAATAATTTTCACAGACTCAACTTGTGAGATTTACCTAAATGAAAGACCAAGTAACAGTAGAAACACAACCGATAAGAAGAAACAAACATTCAATACTGCCGAATTCTTCAAACTTCCTTGGGTACTTTGCTGTGCATAGCAAGTAGTTACGAATCGCTGTTTTTGTAAGAAAAAACTTTCAATCAAGAAACATAACCAAGCCAATCAGCCGGTTAGAGATGCTATCAACATTGTTATGGTTTAGTAATTGCCAATTATTGTAAAGTAACTCTCGTTAACCATTTATTAATAAACTCCGACAGCCCAACTTAAGGCAAATATACCGGCTTTAAAAGCCCGTAATGACGCAAAATCGGTTGGAAAAATTGGGGTTAAATTGCGGGTTTAGATCAGAGGTGATCTTGAAACACTGACACAACCCTAAATTTTTTAATATTTACAAACCTTTACAGGGAAGTGAGGTAGAAAATGAATATAACTCAAGCTATTCCATCTGAACTGACCTTCAGCCAGTCTACTCAAAAAGACAACCCAGAAGAGTCGACAGTCAGTAACGCAAAAAAATCTGGCAGAAAAGTTACTTCAGAGCTAGGAAAAAAAACCGAGTTCGGTAAAAACCTACCCTTTAAAAAGAAAGTTTGCATTGTACTCAGGAGCATAAAAAAAATAACCATCCTTGCTTATTATATGGTTAAAACCGTCGTCTTTAAAATACCGTTGGATACCAGCAAAAAAATAGAAAACGTTTTAAATTTATTTGGCCCGGCATTTATAAAAAGCCTTCAGACTTTAGGCCCAGAATCAATTGATACGCTGGCGAAATTATGCCTGAATTTTAAGAAAGGTAAAAATTTGAGTGAGAATGAAAAAAAGAAACTTTATTCCATAAAAGAAGCAATTTCAGGTATTTATGCTAACTGTAAAATAACAGAGATGAAAGTATGCGAAGCACAGGAAATAATCAATAAAAACTTTGGCGATAAATACGAAGTAATTAAATGTATCGGTTCAGGAACCATTGCAGCCTGCTTTGAGATAAAAGATAATAATGGAAACATTTATGTTGCAAAGGTTATGCGCAACGAGCATATCGAAAGCATGAGGGAGGCTAACTATTTATTCGGGTTTTTCAATAAAATATACCCAACTAGTCAGCGTCATTTAACGAAAGCAATGTGTGAGATTTTTATGGAAGAGTGCTCTTTAATAAGAGAGAGTGAAAATCTGAGAAATTATCACAACGTTTTATCAAAAAATAATGAACTAGAATGGATAACATTTGATTGTCCTCAAACCTCTGATAAGGTGTCATTTTCACTAGAGATCTCAGCGCCTAACCTTGTTGAGGTTACCTCAAGTGATAATTTGTTTGTAATGGAAAAAGCTGAGGGCCATACTCTAAATGAAGTTGGCGACGACGAGAAGCTTTTCAAAGAACTGTTTAGCACTTCATTTGGCTACACACCTACCGATGAAAATCTAGAAGACATACAAAACGCAGTTTTAAATTTAATTTATGGTAAAATTATTGATAAATGGTCTGAGATGACACTTAAAAACAAACTGGCTCATGGTGACATGCACCCTGGAAACATAATGATCTCTTTTGGGAAGCAAAAAAAAGAAGTTAAAGTCTCCATCATTGATTTTGGTCATACCACAACACTTACGGATAACAACATCAATTTTCTAAGAGAGTTTTCATCAATCGTCGATAGCTTTAACAGTATCGATGAAAGAAACCAAGGTGATTTGGAAAAAATATTTAAATTAAATTTAAGTTCTAAATGCAGAGAGCATGCTACAGATATTAAAAATGTTAATCTTGGCCTGAAATCTTCCTCCGGAAACAATATCCTTGAAGAAATTTCAAAAGAAGAGTCAGAGCCTGTGAAGAAACTGTTTGATATTTTAATAGCGGAAACAGGAAATGAGAAATTATCCAACAAAGAAAAAGAGCAACTTTACAGAGTTTGCTACTATTTTCTGGCACTTACTCAAAAGCCTGGTTTTTTAACATATATAATGTTTCCTGAGTATCTGACAAAAATGGAGATGTTAAATGATTTGACAAGTGCTCTGTTAGATAAAGGTTTGAATCTTCAAAAGTGGTTATTTAGATTCTTAATTGCAGCAGAAAGATCACGCTTCAAGCGCTTGGATTCGGATTACCTAAAGTAAATTGACATCCTCCCCGCCCTAAAGGCGGGAATTCCAAGATCACTCTCAAAACCTTCCTGTTTCAACACGCCTTGACTAGATAGCGGCTGTTAGGTCGCTACCCCCGTTCCAGTCGCTCCACAGGCTAACCCCGCCAGTGGGGCGGTTTTTATATTCTTTGCTGCGTTTATATCCCTGTTGTGGTGGGCATTGCACTCTGGGCAATCCCACTCACGGATAGACAACGGCGGACTTTTAGCAACACAGCCACAGCTAGAGCAAAGTTTAGAGCTTGGGAAAAATCGGTCTACTTCCGCTTTAGTACGACCCGCCCAGTGGGCTTTGTACTTTAACTGTCGGACAAACTCTCCTCAGGTAGTATCAGCAATATGTTTTGCTAGCTTTGGGTTTCTGACCATGCCTTCCACATTCAGCGCACACAACTTGGTTTTCGTTGATGAGTGTGCGGCATCCGCTCGACAATCCGCTATTTTAGCGTGAAGACGGGCAAACTTGAGCCTTGCTTTGGCTCTATTTTTACTACTCTTTTGCTTCTTAGCCAGTTTACGCTGTAGGTAAGCGAGTTTACGCTCCTTCGATAAGTCATATATCGGGCTGAAGGAAGTACAGACCTCTCTTGGAAAAGAAAGGTGGAGTGGCCAGCCTTTTTGACTGAAGGAAAAACTTTGCCATCGCCCCAGAAGGCTGCTGCTATAGAGTAGTCTATTGTCTGAAAGTCTTCTGACTCACCGCTCCTGTAAACAAGAAAATTAGAAAAAGTAAGGCTCACTTAGCCTTCTGTAATGATTTTTATCATTTAGTAATTATTAGCTATTGTATTGTAATAATCTCTGGTAAAAGCAGAGTTGGTGTCTATAATTTCTGCAGTTTGATTTGGTGTAAAATTCCGGCCTGATAACGAATAAAATTAAAAATCATTTGATAGAATAAATGGTCTTTAAGTACAGTTTTAAATCAGGTGGTGAATTCATTCACTGCTAAATACTATTTTTTAAATATCTACCAATCTCACCAGGACAGCGAATTAAAAATAATGAATATGACAGCAACTATTCAGAACGGACAGCTAAAAACCCATCCTCCCCTTGGAAGTCAAGCTGAAGAACCTAAAGTCGGCAAATTAAATCAGTCTGGTAGAAAAGTAACAACAGAAAAAGGAAAAGCTATCGTTCTTGGCAAAGGGTTAACCCTGAAAAGAAAAGCGCTAATCATACTCAGAAGCATAAAGAAAACCATCGTCATAACTTATTACTTAGTTAAAGCCGCTATTTCCAGATCATCTGTAGATTCCCCTGAAAAATTAAAAAGAATATTAAATGAATTTGGCCCGAGTTTATTAAAGTCAATGCAAGTTGTTTTAACCCCCGAACTTATTGATAATATGGCAAAATTTTGCCTGAATATTAAAAATAGCTATGAATTAAGTGACAATGAAAAAGCGAAACTTAAAAAAATGAAAGATGAGTTTGGCAGTATTTTCAGAAATGTTGAATTAACAAAAATGCCAATAGATGAAGCGCAAAAAATCATTAACAAAACTTTCGAAGATAAATATAAAGTAATAAAAGACGTAGGTTCAGGAACCATTGCTGCCTGTTTTGAGATAGAAGACAAAAATGGAAACCGCTTTATAGCAAAAGTAATGCGAGATGAACATATTGATACGATGATAGAGGCCAGTTATATGATGAAAGTATTAAATATATTTTCATCCACTGATATTCGTAAACTTGTTCAATTAATGTGCGAGCAGTATATTGAAGAGTGCTCTTTACAAAGTGAGAGCCAAAAGCTGTCTGAATACCGAAATGCGATGTCAAATACTGAAAATACCGTAACTGCAGAATTTCATAGCGCAGAGAGAGCGGATGGAACCCTTACAATGTGTCAGCTGAATGAAAACAATGAGAAATTTGAAATTAATTTCTCTGTACCTGAACTAATTGAGGAGACTCGAACTGATAACGTAATGATAATGAAAAAAGCTGAAGGTTATACGCTATCAGAATTAAAGCTTGATAATGAACTACTCAACAACGAGTATGAAAAATTATTTTGCCTCAAGCCCAATCGTGTTGATGTTAATCAATTTTTAAAAGCCATAAGAAATCAATTACAAAAAAAATGGTCTGAGATGGCCTTTAAAGAAAAACTGGTGCATGGTGACCTACACGATGGCAATGTTATTATCTCTTTTAACCCTGAGAATAAATCAGTCAATCTCTCCATAATTGATTTTGGTTGTTCCTCCGAGCTTACAGAAGAAAAAATAAAAATCCTAAGAGGCTATTCAAGCGTTATTGATGAATTTAACAGCGTGGATGAATCAGAACGAAAGAAATTAGATGATATATTTGAAGTAAAATCATTCAAAGATACTTATTACGATATTATCAAAAAGAATAAAAAACTTAAAATAAAACCCTCTATGGGAAGTAAGATTTTGGAAGTGGTTGCAGAAAAAGAAGCATTGCAAGTTAAAAAACTTTTTAATTGTTTTATCAGTAAGGAAGAATCAAAAAAAATGCCAGACAGTAAAAAAGAGGACCTTTATAGAAGTTTTTACTGTTTATTAGCGCTCCATCGAAACCGTGAATGTGAGGAGTTGTTTTCTGGTACTGATAAAAGGGCGCTGTTAAACTGTTTTACGAAAATACTGTTAAATTCAGATATCGATGCCTGTAAATGGTTAAACAAGTTCCTAATGGCAGCCTTCAGATCGAAAATTTATGACTTACATTGGAATTATCTCGAAGAAAATAACTCATAAGCAAAACAGGCGACCGAGGCAAGTTCAAGCCCCTCTTGAACTTGCCTTAAACGGCTATCTTTTCAAAAGTTAGTTTGCCGCCCACCACTGTGCATTGGTATCACTGTTTAAACAAAAGATCTGAACGAATAATGTACTTGGTTCCTCGCTCAATGGGAACGGAGCTGTGAACCCGGTGTAATGGGTGCATGCCGTGGGGGAAGCAGAGTACCGAACCGGCCGGAGTGCGAATATCAATCTCTTGGACATTACTCGCTCCCCGAATGGGTGCTAAAGGGTTGTCGCCATTAACCCGAAAACGGGTAGCCCCACCGGTAAAGTCATCACTGAGCAGAATCAGAAAAGTCATTTCACTGAATCGGTCCGGGTATGCGTTGCTGTGCAACTGCTCGTTAATCACCCGGCTACCGGGCCAGGCACCATCGGTATGAAATTTAAAGTAATCCCCCACACCGTAACGATAAAAACGGAAACGGGCATTAATGCCACAGGGTTTGCGACCCTGAAAATAGTGGTTGGGGTCGTGCAGCAAGTGCTGGCAGCGCTCCCAAATCAGCCGGTCGGTGGTGTCGTCAGTGACCCAGGTCATGTTGTCGTTATGCCGTACCTCCCGCGGTAACGAAACCGGGGCATCGGGTAAAAACCCCAGGTGCTCGCCAAGTTCGATCAGGCGGATACACTCCCCGGGGCTCAAGACGTTTAGCAATTGAAAGGCTCCGGGTACCTGCGGTAAATCTTTGCGGGTAATTTGCAGCGGCGCCGTAGCCGCGAGTTTGGCGGGGTTTTCAGTGCGACTGGCCCAGGTAGGCAGCGCCGGGTGTTCCGCGCCCGGCTCTTTGGCAACGACGAAAAAGTCCTTATTGCTACTCATTTTGAAGTCTATCCGGTTAGTGGTTGATGACAGTGAGCTGGCTGAACTGGCGGTGGCCTTCGCGGGAGCCGTGATAGCCAAAGCCACTCTGTTTGGCACCAATCCACGGGGTGTCTGCGCCGCCACCGACGCCTTGGTTGATGCCGATCATGCCCGCCTGTAATTGCTGTGCTGTGTTGTGGGCTTCGCCGTGGCCAAAAATCACTGCGCCGAGGCCGTAAACGCTGTTGTTGGCACGTTCAATGGCCTTTTCAAGGTCAGTAAAGCGATCAATCGCCACGACCGGGCCGAAGGTCTCCTCACTTTCCAACAGCATGTCGGGTTGGATGTTGCGAATGACCGTTGGCGGAATAAACGGCAGTGGCGGATTAAGTTCGCCAGTGAGTATTTCTGCGCCTTTGGCCACGGCATCCTGAATGTGTTGCACCACTTTTTGGTGTTGTTCCGCGCTGACCAACGGCCCTATATTTGCCTGTGGTTGATGCCAACTCCCTACCCGGTAATGACTGGCGATGGTCACCACTGCTTGTTCAAACTGTTCAGCAATGCTCGCATCCACATAAATTCGCTCAGTGGAGGTGCACATTTGGCCGGCGTTTTCAAAGCTAGAGGCTACGGCAAAGCGGGCGGCAGCGGCGATGTCGGCATCTTTTAGTACGATCATCGGGTCATTACCGCCAAGCTCCATCACTAGACGCTTCAGTTGCCCCGCCGCGTTGGCCATGATCTTGCGCCCGGTTGCCATTGAGCCGGTGAAGGCCACCATGTTTATGTCCTGTTGCACCAAAGCAGCGCCGGTACTGCCGTCGCCGTGAGCAATCTGCAATAGCCCCGCAGGCAGGGTTTCGTTGAGGGTTTTAAGCCATAACTCCGCCACCAGCGGCGTCTGTTCCGACGGCTTTAAAATCACGCTGTTCCCCGCCACCAGTGCCGGTACCAATAAATTGTTGGCCATTGCTAGTGGGTAGTTCCAGGGTGAGATAACCGCCACCACACCCAACGGGCGGTATTGAATTTCGCTGTTACCAGATGCCCGGTGTGGCGTTAACGCCTCGGCTGCATCGCTAGCTAAATAGGCACCGCCATGCACGGTACCACTGGCTTCGTAGCGAGCGCGGCGTAAGTCTTTCCCCATCTCCCGGCTGATTAAAAGCGCCAGAGCCTCTTCCTGATCTTGCAGCCGTGCATAGGCTTGCTGAATGATTTCAACCCGTTCATTTAACGGCTGCGCCGCCCATTGACGTTGAGCACTTCGTGCTGTTGCGACCATTGTTGGTAAGTCATGGCTGATGCTGACTTCGCCGATGATCTCGCCATTTGAAGGGTCTTTTGATATCAGTGTTGCCGTATTCATCAATTGCTCCTGCTTAGTCGTAAAGTGCGATTGTGCGTATCTCAAGACTGGTGCGCTGTGGCGTGGTTGTCTGCCCCGGTAAATCAAAGGCGCTGTGGGGTACACCGGTGATCGCCCCTTGGTGGCGACTGTCAAACACCCGCAATAACAATGCTTCGCCGGGCTGCATCTCACTGAACCAGATCCAACGGTGGTTGGGGTTGGCAGAAATGGCAGATATCTGACCGACCCGGTGCGGGTAGATAACCTGCAAATGGTGAAAGTCATCCGCTGACACGGTACGTAAATCGATCATCCCCAAGGGCGACTCTTCCACCTTATGCAGCACCGGCATCCACAGATTGATGAACTGATAACGGCTGAACGAATGCCCATCAATGCCCCTCTCCTGTGTGGTCTGCTGTAATTGCCGTTGTGCCGAGAACGGGGTGTAATCGTTATGAACCGTTTTCACCGGCGCGCGCCTGCGGGTAGTTTTTTCCACCGCGTGGTTCGCATTGGCGCGAATGGTGTGGTCAAAGGTCACCACCTGCTTAGCACCAAACCGTGCTGCCAGATAACTCTCCACTTTTGGGTACCAGTACTGGCCAATCAGCGCGTCCCGCGCCTGGGTGCTGGCGTTTTGATCCAGCGACTCAAGCGTCCGGTTTAAGGTGGAAAGATCAAACCCCGGCTCAATGAACTCAAACCCCTGTTGAGCCAGAGAAAAACGCTCAGCCAATGCTCGTCCGTCGATTAGGGTGACGCTTTGGCGATCCACAGCCTGTATCAGCTCGCTGGCTCCGGGGCCGGGCTGGCGTTGGTCGAAAATCAGCGCATTATTTTTGCCGGCAATGGCATCCGCATAATTAACCGGGGCGATGATGGGCGCAGCCATAGCAAAACTCTCAAATCCTATAAATACGGCCGTATGACCAGAGTGATCGTAATCGTTATACTAGGCCGGTTTGGATACAGGTTGAATCAAGTCAGTGCTGTAACTGTTACTGGTTTTTCTCAATAAAGGGCTGCTAAAAGGAAAATGCCATGAGCCGACTGGCCAGACTGGAGTTAAAACAGCTGCGGATGTTACAGGCATTACTGCGAGAGCGCAGTGTGTCCCGGGTGGCAGATCTCAGCGGGTTAAGCCAGCAAACCGTCAGTGAACATTTGAAACGACTGCGGGAGGTGTTTGAAGATCGCCTGTTTGTACGCACCAGTAATGGCATTATCCCCACACCGTTGACCGAACGTCTGGCCCCAAGGCTGGATAAACTCCTGTCAGACGTAGAATCCCTGCTGGACGACGAACCCTTTAACCCACACCAGGTAGACGGAGTCTTTAACATCAGTGCCACAGACTACGAACAACGCGCCATACTGCCGCCGCTGCTCAAGCAGTTACGTCAGCAGGCGCCGGGTCTGAAAGTGATTGTACATAAATTGGAAATCGACAAAATGGCGCAGCAGCTAACGGCGGGGCAGGTCGATCTGGTGCTCAGTACCCCCGGCTTTGTGCCACAGGGTTGCCCAACCCTGCTGCTGTACCGTGAGTCTTACACCTGCGTAGCAGCCAAAAATTCACGCCTGATTCAAGGGCAAAAAAAAGCGCTTAACGCTCAAGCACTGGCACCATTGGAACAGCTGGTGGTGTCGCCATCACGGGGGGATTTACGGGGCATGGCCGATGACTGGTTTGAGCGACAAGGTCTTAAGCGCAATGTGGTGCTTTCGGTGCCATCTTTTGCCACGGCTGCCGAGTGCGTGGCCGAGACCGATACGCTGGCTTTTTTACCGACTCGTCTGCTGCCGGACGCTCGATTGCAAACCGTCAAACTGACGGATCACCCGCCAGGCTTTGACGTCATCGCCGCTTGGCATAACCGCTCAGGTCAGGATGCGCTGCACCTTTGGGTTCGTAAGCTGTTGCAAACGCTGTGTTACTGAAATTTGCCTAAGGTACTGCGCCCAAGGCGCATAAACGTACCTACCGCATGGGCAATGGGCTCATCTTTGTTGTCGTGATAGGCGACACCGCGCGTAAAAATCACCGAGGGGGTGATGTGATACGCCTCAGCAAAGCCCCGCACCACTCGCCCTGGCTGGGCCGCCGCCATATGGTCAATGCGTAAATCAAGCGTGGGGCAGACTTCCGGGTTGTCAATGCGAGTAAATACCGCCAGACCGCAGCAGGAATCCATCAGGGTAGTAATGGCGCCGGAATGAATAACACCGGTTGCCGGGTTGCCAATTAAACGATCATCGTAAGGCATCTCCAACTCAATACCGTCGTGATCAATGGTTATCAGCGAAAGATTTATGTGCACTGAGTGGGGAACAACTTTGATATAATTCTCAGCAAAAGACGTCAGTTGTTGTTTTGTAAGCATGTTGGGTCGACTTTTTATTGTTATAAATTAGTAAAAATCGTCGTAAACCCTCGCCATTATGCACCCAAAGGGAATAATGGCGGGAATATAAGACGGGAATACCCTGAAGGGCACAAGTGCGTTGGGCATTCCGGTTGGTTGTTTGCACTGTGCACGTAGCCAACTATACA
This sequence comes from Endozoicomonas sp., assembly GCA_965198415.1. Lineage (GTDB taxonomy): Bacteria > Pseudomonadota > Gammaproteobacteria > Pseudomonadales > Endozoicomonadaceae > Endozoicomonas. Next base: position 349,714 of record CBDAPN010000032.1, on the reverse strand, counting down.
TGATTCCGGTCTGTCTCGGCAGAGACTCACGGCGACGAAAACCAAGCACTGTTAAAAAAAGCTACGCCAGAGTAACTGCCCGTTGGGCTAGAAGACCTTGAAAGACGCCATTGAAGTGCATCAAAGGGAACCGTATAGCTACCCAACAAACCAAACAAAAGACCAGATTTAATGGCCGGGGGGCACCCGGCTACTGCTGACGGAGGCTTGCGTAAGTCCGGCGTATTGTCGGTTGCTGCCTGTGAAGTCAGAGACCTCGCCTGATAAGACGGGGAGGGTCACTGAAATGGGTTCTCTCCCACCGTTTTGCAGGAGAGAACAAGACGTCAAACCAGAATCGACAACATCCGCCGCAGTGGCTCTGCCGCGCCCCATAACAGCTGATCGCCCACCGTAAACGCCGATAAATACTCTGGCCCCATATTCAACTTGCGCAAGCGGCCAACAGGAATATCAAGGCGCCCCGTCACCGCCGCGGGGGTCAGCTGCTCCATGGTCTCTTGTCGATGGTTGGGAACCACCGACACCCAGTCATTGGCATTGGCGATCATCGCTTCAATGTCGGCTATGGGAATGTCCCGACGCAGTTTAATGGTTAATGCCTGGCTGTGGCAACGCATGGCGCCAATGCGGACACACACACCATCAACGGGTACCGGGTCGTTTTGCCGGGCGAGGATTTTGTTGGTCTCTGCCAGGGCTTTCCACTCTTCTCGGCTCTGGCCGTTTTCCAACTCTTTATCGATATAAGGAATCAGGCTGCCCGCCAGCGGCACGCCAAATTCACTGCACGGAAAACCATCACTGCGTAGTAGTGCCGAAGTTTTGCGGTCAATATCCAAAATCGCACTGGCTGGGTTTGCCAGTTCGCTGGCGACATTATCGCGGATAGCCCCCATTTGACTGATCAGCTCGCGCATGTTGCGAGCACCGGCACCACTAGCTGCCTGATAGGTCATGGCACTGACCCACTCAACTTCATCGAACAAGCCGCCAATGGCCATCAACATTAACGACACCGTACAGTTACCGCCAACAAAGTTTTTGCAGCCATCATTAAGCGCCCGATCAATCACCGTCCGGTTAACCGGGTCAAGAACTACGACCGCATCGTCCTGCATCCGTAACGTCGAGGCTGCGTCAATCCAGTAGCCTTGCCAGCCGCTATTACGCAGCGGTTGAAAAACTTTACTGGTATAGTCACCGCCCTGACAGGAGATGATGATGTCCATTTCGCCAAGGGCACCAATATCATGGGCATCCTGCAGGGCTTGCCCATTAGCGACCTGTGGGCCAGGCTGCCCCAGCTGCGAGGTGGTGAAAAAAACCGCCGAGACGCCTTGCGCCTGTAAACGTTCAAAGTCGTTTTCTTCCAGCATTCGCTCCAACAACACGGAGCCAACCATGCCCCGCCAACCGACAAAACCTACTTTTTTCATAAACCCATCCCCCCCAATAAGAGTTTTAATTATTCCTGCAACGCACCAACCACCGCATCCCCCATGGCGTTGGTTCCTACTTGCTGACACGGTTCATCGCCAGCAATATCAGCGGTCCGATAGCCACGATCCAGCACTTTGCTGACCGCTGCTTCAATGGCGTCAGCGGCCTCACCTTCTGCCAGTGAGTAGCGCAGTAGCATCGCCAGAGAGAGAATCTGTGCCAGAGGATTGGCTTTATTCGCACCGGCGATATCCGGTGCTGAACCGTGCACCGGCTCATACATGCCTTGACTGTTGGCGTTTAACGATGCCGAAGGCAGCATGCCTATGGAGCCGGTCAGCATGGCGGCGCAGTCGCTGAGAATATCGCCAAACATATTGCCGGTGACCATCACGTCAAACTGCTTGGGTGCGCGCACCAATTGCATGGCGGCATTGTCAACGTACAGGTGACTTAACTCTACATCGTCGTATTGTTTTGCAGTCTCAATGACCACCTCCCGCCACAGGCCGGTCACTTCCAAAACGTTGGATTTGTCCACAGAGCAGAGCCTGCCACCACGTTTTTGCGCTGCTTCAAAAGCCACTTTGGCAATACGACGGATTTCAGATTCCCGGTAGACGTAAGTATTGAAACCTTCACGTTCTCCGTCTGTGAGCGTGCGCACACCGCGCGGCTCACCAAAATAGATACCGCCGGTCAACTCCCGGACAATCAGAATATCCAGCCCCGCCACCAGCTCGGGCTTCAGGCTTGAGGCGCTGGCGAGCTGGGGAAATAAAATAGCCGGGCGCAGGTTTGCAAACAGATCCAGCTGCGAACGCAGCCTAAGTAAGCCCTTCTCCGGGCGATTGTCCATGGGCTGGTCATCCCACTTCGGGCCTCCCACCGCACCGAATAAAATGGCATCACAACGTTTGGCTTCGCTAAGTGTTGCATCGCTGAGCGGTACGCCGTGCTGATCTATGGCAGCACCGCCAACCAAGCCATGGGTGACTTGCAATTCCAGGCCAAACCGCTGACGGACAGCCTCCAGCACTTTGAGGGCTTCTGCCATGATTTCAGGGCCAATACCATCGCCCGGGAGGCATAAAATGTGTTTGCTCATTGAGGTTCCTTAATTCAGGCGTAACAACGGTTTTCGAGTTTTGATGCAGAAGGCGACCGCAAGGTCAGCAGCAAATCGGGTTTGTGTATTCCCGTAGCCACCGAGCCCTGACTTTTGCTCTAGTATTTTTATTGCGCTCTGGCAAATAACCACGGGTTCGCTTTTTTATAGCGCTGCTCAAAGGCGCGAATCTTATCGGCATCCTGCAATGTTAAACCGATGTCGTCGAATCCGTTAAGCAGGCAGTGGCGACGAAAAGCATCAACCGAAAAGGGCAGCGCTTCACCGTCGGGCTTAATCACCACTTCCCGTTCTAAGTTGACCGTCAATTTATAAGGCGCACTGGCTGGTGCCTGAAACACTTCCTGAAACAGCTTTTCAACGATCTTTTCCTCAAGTGTGATGGGCAGGATACCGTTTTTAAAACAGTTGTTATAAAAAATGTCCGCAAAGCTTGGGGCAATCACACAGCGAAAACCGAAGTCGCCCAAGGCCCAGGGCGCATGCTCCCGGCTCGAACCGCAACCGAAATTCTGCCGTGCCAATAAAATAGACACGCCCTGATATTGGGGCTGGTTTAACACAAAGTCTTTACGCAGCGGTCGGTTTGAGCAGTCTTGGCCAGGGTAACCTTCGTCTTCATAGCGCAACTCATCAAACAAGTTGACCCCAAACCCGGTACGTTTAATGGATTTGAGAAACTGCTTGGGAATGATCATATCCGTATCCACATTGGCACGGTCTAAAGGTGCTACCAAACCCTGATGCGTAGTAAATGCCTGCATAATTCCCCCTAATTCGTAAAGTCACGCACATCGACAAAATGACCGGCAATTGCCGCCGCTGCCGCCATGGCCGGACTGACCAGATGGGTACGACCACCAAAGCCCTGACGCCCTTCAAAGTTGCGGTTGGAAGTGGAAGCGCAATGTTCACCCTGACCCAGTTTGTCTGCATTCATCGCCAGACACATGGAGCAGCCCGGTTCACGCCACTGTAAGCCGGCGGCGGTAAAGATTTTATCCAGACCTTCCGCCTCGGCCTGCTCTTTTACCAGACCAGAGCCGGGTACCACCAACGCTTCTTTTACCGACTCAGCAACTTGCCGACCTTTTACGACAGCTGCCGCCTCCCTTAAATCTTCAATACGGGAGTTGGTGCAAGAGCCAATAAACACACGATCCACCGGAATATCCGTAATCTTTTGTCCGGCTTTTAACCCCATATACTCAAGCGCACGGGTGTAACCCTCTTTGCGGGTTTCATCCGGCGCATCTTCAGGGGAAGGAACTTGCTCATCAATGGGTAATACCATTTCCGGGGAGGTGCCCCAGCTTACTTGCGGTTTGATATCGCAGCCTTGGAGAATCACCACTTCATCAAACACGGCGTCAGCGTCGGAGTGCAGGGTTTCCCAGAATTTAACCGCCTGCTCCCACGCCTCACCCTGCGGGGCGAAAGGTCTGCCACGCACATAGTCAATGGTTTTCTCATCCACTGCCACCATACCGGCCCGGGCACCGGCTTCAATGGCCATGTTGCACATGGTCATGCGTCCTTCAATGCTCATATTGCGCACCACCTCACCACCAAACTCAATGGCAAAACCGGTTCCTCCGGCGGTGCCGATCACACCAATAATGGCCAGAATGACATCTTTAGGGGTGATGCCAGTGCCTAAGGTACCGTCCACCCGCACCAGCATATTCTTCATTTTTTTCGCCACTAAGCACTGGGTTGCCAGTACGTGCTCCACCTCAGAGGTGCCAATACCGTGGGCCAGAGCGCCAAAGGCACCATGGGTTGAGGTGTGGGAGTCGCCACACACCACGGTCATACCGGGCAAAGTGGCGCCTTGCTCGGGACCGACCACATGCACGATGCCCTGACGCCGGTCTTGCATATCGAACTGAGTAATACCGTAGTTTTTGCAGTTTTCATCCAGCGTTCGTACCTGAACTTTCGCCACCTGATCGGCGATGCCGTCAATACCGTGCTGGCGCTCATTGACGGTGGTGGGTACGTTGTGATCCGGGGTCGCCAGATTGGCATCAAGGCGCCAGGGCGCTCGCCCGGCAAGGCGCAGACCTTCAAAAGCCTGAGGAGAGGTCACTTCATGGAGCAGGTGTCGATCAATGTAGATTAATGCAGAACCGTCATCTCGCTGATGCACGAGATGAGTGTCCCACAGCTTGTCATAGAGCGTTTTGCTCTGGTCTTTGAAGCTCTGGCCCGCCATTGGGTAATCCTCTCTTTAAATACTGGAAAAACGGTAAAAATGCGGTTTTTAGCCCGATTTATAAGTCATTCCACAAAAGTGACTGCAATGCATTGTTATTGAATCCTATCGTAGCCATTCACAAAAAATTACTCAAATTCATCTTTTTTATGCTATCAATAACTTTTTGGAATTTAAAAATAATGGATACTGCCAGCCTTACTGCCTTTCTTGCTGTTGTTGATACCGGCTCGTTCTCCGAAGCGGCGGAAAAACTGTTTCTGACCCAGCCTGCCATCAGTAAGCGCATTGCCGCTATGGAGCAACAGCTAGGCACTGCGGTTTTTCATCGTGCCGGGCGGCAGATCATGTTAAACGAAGCGGGCAGAGCCCTGCTGCCAAAAGCCCGTAAAATGCTCGCCTTAATGCACGACACCCGCCAAGAAATCATCAACCTCAATGGTGCGGTTAAAGGCACGTTATCCATTGCCACCAGCCACCATATTGGCTTACGTCGATTGCCAAATATACTGCAAGCCTTTACCCGACAGTATCCCGAGGTCAGGCTGGACATTCGCTTTGTGGACTCCGAAGCCTCATACGAAATGCTCAACCGGGGCGAGATTGAGCTGGGAATCATCACCCTCTCACCGCAACAGATGCCCAACATTCACGCCCACAAACTGTGGCATGACCCACTGTGCTTTATGGCAGCGCAAGACCACCCACTGGCGGCCCTGAAAACAGTGACCACCGAACAGCTGGGTCAATATCAGGCGGTGCTGCCGGGCAGAAATACGTTTACTTATCAGGTGGTGCAAAACCTGTTTGAGCAGGAGCAGTTAACTCTGCAAACCGCCATGTCCACCAATTACCTCGAAACTTTACGCATGCTGGCGGCCATCGGGCTGGCTTGGTGTATTCTGCCGCTTACCATGCAAGACGACGACCTGCGGGTATTACCGGTTCGCCTCAAAAAGAACATACCCCCGCCCAGTCGTGAGCTTGGATACATTCTTCACCCCAAAAGAACGCTGTCCAATGCGGCGAGTGCTTTTGTTAAATTGCTGGAGCAACATCAGGACAACTGAGCGGTGAGTGACGAGCATTTTAAAACGGACATCTCGCCAGCGCAGTAGTATAGTTCTTACTCCCTTCTTCTAAAGAGATTTACGCTTATGTTCAAAGCTCTGGTTTTAAATCAGCAGGACAAAAGCACCATCGCTACCGTGGAGCAGCTGGATGATTCTAGCTTGCCTGACGGTGATGTATTGGTCGGTGTTGAATACTCTTCGCTGAACTACAAAGACGGCCTTGCCATTACTGGTAAAGGAAAAATCGTCCGTGACTTCCCCATGGTGCCGGGCATTGATTACGCCGGTAAAGTGATCAGCTCAACCGATGATCGCTACCAACCCGGTGACGGGGTTATCCTCACCGGCTGGGGCGTTGGGGAAAATCATTGGGGCGGTATGGCAGAAAAAGCCAGCGTACCGGCGGACTATCTGGTTCCCTTGCCAGCCAGCCTTGACAGCCGCAAAGCCATGATTATCGGCACCGCCGGCCTGACGGCGATGCTCTGTGTGATGGCGCTGGAAGAAGCGGGTATCACCGCACAAAAGGGTGAAATTCTTATTACCGGTGCCAGCGGCGGCGTGGGCAGTGTGGCGATCACTGTGCTGGATCAGCTCGGTTATGAGGTAGTGGCGGCGTCTGGTCGATCACAAAATGCCGACTGGTTAAAGACTCTCGGTGCCGATCGGGTAATTGACCGGGCGCAATTACTGGAACCGGCTCGCCCACTGGAAAAACAGCTCTGGGCTGGCTGTATTGATACCGTCGGCAGCACGGTGCTGGCCAAAGTGCTGGCTCAGCTTGATTATGGCGGTGCGGTAGCTGCCTGTGGCCTTGCGGGCGGCTTTGATCTTCCAACCACCGTCATGCCGTTTATTTTGCGCGGCGTTAAACTGCTCGGTGTAGACTCCGTAATGTGCCCGCCGGAAAAGCGTCTGCACGCCTGGAGTCGTATAGCGGAACTGTTGCCTGAGTCGTTTTACAACACCGCAGCGCAAGAAGTGACCCTTGAGGCTGTACCGGAGCTAGCTAACGCCATCACCGAAGGGCAGGTCACTGGTAGAACCCTGATCAAACTGTAGAGCTCTTCCAGACCTTTGTGGACGCACAGTGTAGCCATGGTGAAACCAAATTGAGCATGAAATGTTGCCAGTATTCAGGCTCATTGGTTGTCACCGCAGTATCCCGGGGAACCTTCCCAAACGCTGCACTGCCAACTCCGGATCACCTTGAGCAATCGTTACGTTTCATCCCCTAACTTTCTGCTTTTAATTGGAAAAGAATGAAACACCGCCCAGTACTTTATGTCATTGGCCTGCTTCTTAACACCATGGCCAAGTTTATGATGATCCCCGTTATCTACAACCTGCTCACCAGAAACCCGAAAATCTGGGAGTTTGTTGCCGCTGGTGCCATTACTCTGTTCACAGGTTTATTGCTGACCATCAGCTTTAAGCCGCAAACTTTCCATATGCAGCCGCGGCAGATCTTCGTCTTAACAACACTGAGCTGGCTGGCGGTCAGCACCTTTGCTGCGCTGCCCTTTTGGTTTGCCCTGCCTGTCAGTTATACCGACGCTTTTTTTGAAACCATGTCCGGCATTACCACCACCGGCTCCACCATTCTTGCAGGGCTTGACCAGATGAATCCCGGCGTTTTGCTGTGGCGGTCTTTGTTGCAATGGTTTGGTGGTGTTGGCTTTATTGTTATGGCGGTGGCGGTGCTGCCTTTTCTGAAAGTGGGGGGAATGCGACTATTTCAGAGTGAGTCATCCGACTGGTCCGAAAAAGCCATGCCACGCTCCGGTAGCATTGCTAAACGCATTGTCACTGCCTACCTCATCATGACGGCCGTGTGCGCTTACCTTTACTTTCTTGGTGGTATGACCGGCTTTGAGGCCATCAACCACTCCATGAGTACGGTTTCAACCGGTGGCTACTCCACTTCCGACGCCTCAATGGGCCATTTTGAAAACCCGTTCATCCTCTGGACCAGCACTATTTTTATGATTCTTGCCAGCCTGCCTTTTATGTTGTTTGTCCGCAGCATGCGTGGCGAAGTGCGCTGCCTTGTGCAAGATACACAAACAAGGGCGTTTATCGGCTTTCTTCTTGTTGTCTGGTTTGTGTTGAGTCTCTGGCTCTGGATGACTTCCGACTACACCCTGTTTCAGTCTCTCACCGTCGTTTCATTCAATACCACCTCAACCGTCACCACGACCGGTTACGCCTACGGCGACTACACCCAGTGGGGCGGCTTCGCCAGCTTGATGTTTTTTTTCCTGCTATTTGTAGGAGGCTGCTCCGGCTCAACCACTGGTGGTATCAAAATTTTCCGTTTCCAGATTGGCGCCAAGCTGCTCAATATTCAGCTAAAACAACTGGTACACCCAAGGGGCTGTTTTGTGCAAACCTACAACGGGCAACAAATCGGCAGCGATATTCTCCGCTCTTTGATCGGCTTCACTTTCTTTTTTGTGCTTCTCATTGCACTGATAAGCCTGCTGCTGGCCCTGTGCGGACTGGACCCGATCACCAGCCTCAGCGGAGCCACCACAGCGGTCACTAATGTCGGGCCGGGCCTTGGTGACATTATTGGCCCGGCGGGAAATTTCCTGAGCCTGCCCGATGGCGCAAAATGGATTTTAAGCGTTGGCATGTTACTGGGCCGCTTGGAAGTTATTACCGTTCTGGTGCTGTTGACCCCGGCGTTCTGGAAGGAATAGTCCGCATTTGTTACCCACAGTTACATTTTTCTGGCTCAGGCTTAAGCCGAAATTGCAAGAAGCGGTTTTGATCTTCCTGAGCATCCTGTAAGATCCGCCAAAATATCAGAAACCTGACGTATAAAATACTTGGTAATCGCCTTAGCTGTATTGAATGGATAAATTTTCACCCGTGAGAAGTCTTTCTGTGCCGATGATCCCCCCCCAGCACCTGGTTAGCCAGATTCGTGACCGGGCCACTCGCAACCCCAAACACATTGCCATGCGTATCGCCGCCGTACACAGCGATGAGAACGCCAATAACCCTTCGCACCAGTGGCAGAAGATTACCTGGCAACACCTTAGCGATACCATTGATCAAACCAGCTGTGCGCTATTAAAAAAAAATCTGCCGGTACAGGCCAAGGTGGGTATCTGGTCGCACAACATGCCCCAGTGGACGATTGCTGAGCTGGCCTGCTCTCAGGCACGGCTGGTCACCGTACCAATCTACCCAACCAGTGCCCACGATCAAGTTAAGTACATTCTTGATGAGACCGAAGCCTCCTTGCTGTTTGTTGGGGAACAGGAACAATACGACAGTGCGTTAACACTGCTAAAGCAGTCCGACACCCTGAAAACCATTGTCGTTTTTGACTCCTCGGTGGATATTCAGCACTGCCCGCAGGCCACCTATTTTGATGATTTTATTTGCAGCGGTGTACAGCCCGCCATCCTTGAAGAGCGGATGGCAGGATGCTGCATGGAAGATCTTTTTACCCTGATATACACCTCCGGTACCACCGGTGAGCCTAAAGGCGTAATGCTCGATTACGTCAACATAGCCGCCAGCTTTAGCGGGCACGATCAGATCCTCCACCTCAGCAGCATGGACACATCGCTTTGCTTTTTGCCCCTCAGTCATATCTTTGAGCGCGGCTGGAGTCTTTATGTTCTCGCCCGCGGCGCTACCAATGTGTACCTGAAAGAGACGCAGAAAGTCAGCGTCGCGCTTAAAAGCGTCCAACCCACGGTACTGTGTGTAGTCCCCAGATTCTTTGAAAAGGTCTATACCGCCATTCATGGCAAAGTGGCCGGCGCACCATTCATACGACGGATGATTTTTAATACGGCGGTAAACATCGGCAACGCTCACATGGAGTATCAACGCCAGGGCAAAGCGGCTCCCGCTTACCTGAAACTGCTGCATAAAGTGGCGGATAAAATAGTCTTCAGCAAAATTCGTGCGGAATTAGGCGGTAATATCCGTTTTATCCCCTGCGGCGGCGCCCGACTTGACGATGATGTTAACCGTTTTTTCCATGCCATCGGCCTGAATGTCAAAGTGGGCTATGGCATGACCGAATCGGTAGCCACCGTCACCTGCTTCAGAGACACCGAGTTTGAGTTTGGCACCTGCGGAACCCCTCTACCGGGTATTCAGGTTCGCATCGGCGAGGGCGGAGAAATTCAGGTGAAAGGCGACACCGTCATGCGTGGCTATTACAAAAAACCCGAAGAGACCGCCAAAACCTTTACCGCCGATGGCTGGCTACACACCGGCGACGCCGGTCTGGTCGATGAAAACGGCGCCTTACGTATGACCGAGCGCATCAAAGAGCTGATGAAAACGTCCAACGGCAAGTACATAGCCCCCCAGTACATTGAAGGTACACTGAGCAAAGACCATTTTATTGAGCAGATTGCCGTGATTGCAGATGCCAGAAATTACGTTACAGCGCTGATTGTGCCAGCTTTTGAAGCGCTCGAAGAGTACGCCAAATCCCTGAACCTGAAATACAAAGACCATCTGGAGCTGATCCAACACAACTCGGTGCAACAGCTCCTGCAGGAACATGTAACACGAGTTCAGGCCGGGCTAGCGAGCTTTGAACAGGTCAAAAAATTCACGCTACTGCCCAAAGAGTTTTCCATAGAGCTTGGTGAAATCACCCCCACAATGAAACTGCGGCGCAAAATTATTATGGAGCGCTTCAAAAAAGAAATTGAGGCAATGTACGCAGCCAAGGCCTGAACCTGCATTACTCTTTTGAATAAATCTCATAAGCGACGGTTTCTTGCGCAGATAACCGTTGCAACCCCTGTAAAAGGCATCAATGTGAAGCATTCACTCGGTGCCAACCCTAGCGGTGAAAACACCCTCTGTTAGCACAAATTACTCATAAACAGTCTATGCTTTCGATTTTGACATGAGATAAATCGATGATTGAATTTTTACCTATCAGTCAGGGTAATTGCCTGGCGTTTCGTGTAACCGACAAAGTATCCGCCGAACAGGAGCAACACTGGCTTGATGAGATACAAAAGATCATCGACCAAGAGGGCAAAGTGCGGATTATGGTCATTCTGGAGGATGCCGCACACTGGGGAGTAAAAGCCGGTTTCGCCGATTTAAAGTTTGCAATAAAACACATCAGGCATTTTCAAAAGCTGGCCATTGTCTCCAGCAGTCAGGTGATGAACTGGCTGGTCAGTATTGATAGTTATTTTGCCGCCATCGCCAACATTAAAGAGAAGCACTTTTCGCCGGAGCAACAGAGCCTGGCTTGGGATTGGTTACAGCAGGATTAAACAATCAGCGTCGTTTTCTAAAGAGTGTGCTGTTGCCGCAAAATGCCATTCCACTGTACCAAGAGATAACGAGCACTCGTATGGGTTCTCCTTTAGCAAATTTTTTTCAGTAAATTATTTATTTCCGGCAGGTATCGCACATTAAGCGGATCTTCTTTTTTTGCGATTTGTGCTGTTTCTCCTGCCTTTGGACGTTGCTGGTGCAGGCAGCCCGGCTACTGAGGGTAGCCCGTCGTGCATGGTTTGTTGCAGCAACGCTCTTAACTCCTGATCCAGTGCTCCCATAAATGCGCCGTAACTTCCCTTGCGCTCAACGATGTCGTTCAGTGATGACTCCCAGCGCGCCGTCATATCCGGAGTGGTCATTTTTTCTGGCAATGCCCGAATCAGCGCCCTGCCGGTTAGCGACGCATGAATATTGCGCCCTTTTCGCTCCAGAAACTGTCGTTTGAACAGTAACTCGATGATGCTGGCTCGGGTGGCCTCCGTTCCCAGGCCATCGGTTTCACGCAGTATTTTGCGAATGTCTTTATTTTGCACAAAGCGGGCTATGCCAGTCATGGCCGAAAGCAGCGTGGCATCATTAAACGGTTTGGGTGGCTGGGTCTGCTTTTCGAGCAAATCGGCTTGTGGGCACTGGAGCTTTTCGCCTTTGCTTAGCTCTGGTAAGTAGACATTTTGTGCCGGGCTTGTGTTTGCCTCATCGGCTGTTTTTTTATCCGGCTGAAGCAGCGCCTTCCAACCCTCTGTAACGGTTTGCCGGCTGTTGGCCCGAAACAGGCCTTTTTCGATTTCAACATCAACACTGCGCTTTTTGTAGGTATGGTCGGGATAAAATTGCGCCACGTATTGTCTGGCAATCAGCTCATACATTTTTCGGTCCGATTCAGACAATCGTTCAAGGTCGGATCTTCGCGAGGTAGGAATGATGCCGTGGTGCGCCCCGACTTTTTTATCATTCCAGGCACTGGTTTTTCGCTCGGGTAACGCCTGATCCACCGCCTTAGCCAGCCCGCAAGCGTTGTGGCGAATAGTGGCTAGCACTTGGGGCGCCTGAGCAAAGTGCTCCTCGGGCAGGTAACGGCAGTCTGAACGGGGGTAGGTTATCAGCTTTTGTTCGTAGAGGCGCTGACAGCTGTCGAGGACTTTTTTTGCATCCATCCTGAGCTGTCGGGCAGCGTCAATTTGCAGTGCCGACAACGAGTAAGGCAGTGGTGGGGTCTCTTTTCCACGTTTATCGTCAATGCGGGTGACAATGCCCTGCTTATTGGTGATTCGCTCCACGACATTTTGTGCCAGCCGACGATCCAGCACTCGCCCTTCTTCATCCATCCAGGGCTGGCAGCTTTCACTGGGAATCCATTTAGCTTTGAAGCGTTCATCTTTAGCGGTCACCAGCGTTGCCCACACCTCAAAGTAGGGTTTTGGCTGGAAATTCTCGATTTCCTGATCACGACGAGCCACCAGGCCCAGTATTGGCGTCTGCACCCGCCCAATGGACAGCAGGCCGTTATAACCAACCCGGCGCCCTAGCACAGTACAGGCACGGGTTAGATTGATGCCGTAGAGCCAGTCAGCCCGGGAGCGCGCCAAAGCAGAAACCGCCAGTGGTACAAACTCCTGATTAGAGCGCATCCTCTGCAGTGCCCGTGATATGGCTGCGGGGTTTAAGTCGCTGACCAGTAAACGGCGCACTTCTTTTTTGCGTCCCGCTGTGAGTTTCAGGTAGTCCAGTACCTCATCCACCAGGAGCTGGCCTTCTCTGTCGGGGTCTCCGGCGTTGACGATGATGTCCGCCCGTTTTAATAGTTTGCCGATGACCGAAAGCTGAGCCCGCCCACCTTTTCTTGGCCTCAACCGCCATTGCACCGGCACAATGGGCAAGTGCTCCAGCTTCCAGGCTTTAAAGGCCGGGTCGTAGGCATCGGGTTCTTCCTGCTCAAGCAGGTGGCCTATGCACCAAGTAACCACGTCGCCAGAGGCCGACTCAATGAAGCCTTCCTGACGTTTGAGGGGTTTTTTCAGAACTTCCGCAATGGCTCGCCCAAGGCTGGGCTTTTCAGCGATGAATAACCGCATTGAAAATTAATCCGACTCACAGCAATTAAGATACTGGTTTTTTATACAGCATAATTTGAAATTTGGCGAGTACGTCCTGTGTTAAAAGAGCTTTTGGGCAGCTGATAGGAAGAGTTATCCCGAAATTCTACCCCAAAGGCTCAGGATAACCGAGCCTTTGGAGCGTTCACATGCAGTTGATCAACCGCCAAGATACAGCTGGCTGGTGTTGCGCTTCCACAAACCTTCAGGGCTGCCCGGCTTGGCCACGCCTTCCTGAGCAACTTCATCGTTTTGAGCAATGGATGCATCCAGATTCAGCAGTTCATCTTCTTCTGCTGCTGCCGGTTGCTCCTCATCAGAGATAGCGTAATCACTGTCTTCAGTCAGTATGCATTTGCCATCTTCTAAGCTGGCAATGCCCAGTATATCCATACAGTGCTGCTTCTCCATGGCTTCATTAACAGCCTGATTAATCACTGCGCTCATCGGATTATTCACGGGTGCTTCGTTATTGGCTGCTAAATCGCTGCTAAATGGCTCCTTTGTGTTGGCTTTGAGCTCTTCAGACGCCGCTGACTGGGCAGAGGGCTCAGCAGTGAACTCTGCATCGGCGCTGGATACTTTCGCCACCGCTGGCGCTTCATCCAACAAAGGCGGAACAGCATTCACCGGCAACGTGGAGTTATCATCGGCTGCGACCCCTTCTGACTCTCTGGTAGTAGTCACAGGCTTATCGCTGACCGCCACACTGGTATCTACGCTGCTGACGGGCGCGACTTTTACTTCAGCACTCTTGACAGGTTTGACTGTAATGACAGTATCTGCCGCCTTGCTGGCGGGTTCAACCGCTACTTCAGGGCTGATAACAGGGTGATCGCTGGCGGTAACGGTGGAGTCGTTATCAGCCAGCGAGTCGGCCAGCGTATCGTTGGTTGGCTGCTGCGACACTTTCGCAGGAGCCGCTACAGGCAATGCCACGAGCAAAGGCGCAGATTCAGGCACAGGTAAGGGCTCAGCGGCAGACAGAGAAATTTGACTCATGGACTGGTCATCAATGTCAACACCGGAGTCGTCAACGTCATTGGTGGACGGTAAGCCTACCTCGTCAATCTCTTCCTGAATGGTGCCCTCAACCTCATCAAAACTAAACCCAGCTCCGTCATCGCTCATACCTTCGGGCTGGTCTTTTGCTGCCTGTAAACCGCTTGGGTTTGCAGGTGTCTGATCTGCCGACTCAACGCCAGAGTCATCGACCATGGAGTTCTGCGGTTTGTCACTTTGTGGTTGGTCTGCTTCGGCCTGACCTTGCAGCTCCATTGCAACTTTGGCGGTAGTCTCTTCATCAATATTCAGGTAGAACACCAGTTCTGATGGCTCATTATAGTCAGACTCATAGCCAGCTTGATGACGCAATAGTCTGTCTTTTGCATACTTACAATCAAACCGGGCTTTCTCAATAATGATCTGAGCTGTGTCATCGTTGCATGGCTCAGCATTTGCTGGCTGATCCGTCTCTTCAGTCAGTTCGCCAGTTACCACTTGTTCTGCGTTAGCTTCTTCGCTGGTTTCTATATCAGACTCACGGTCGGCGCTAGAGGTTTCATCGGCGTCGTCGTTGGCCTCTTCGACCTTCGCTACTTCATCAGAGTTAATGCAGTTCTCAGCCAGAGTGTTTCTGATCCATGGCGTTAGGGAGTCATCTTTGATCCTCTCGGAGAGGTCTGAACATTTTGAGTTTCGGGCGTAACTCTCCACAAACTCATCCGGCACTTCAGGGCGCAAGATATCCAAACTGGACACTGTGACGGCGGTACCCTTCGCCCGTTGATATCTGACCAGATAGTCCGTCAGGTTTTGTTTCAAAATTTCAAAGTCGCCGATGTAAAGTGCTTCTGAGCTCATCGTCTTGCAGATATCAGCAACGCCAAACTTCACGGGTTTTTGAATCACCGCATCGGCAAACTTGAGACCGTACCTACGCACGGTTTTGGCTAGGGTTTCTTCCTGAAGTTGATAATGCACATCAACTTGTGGAATTTTGATTGTCATCCCTTCTGCTGAGATACAAAGCGGACTGGTCACACTCATTGAGGTGGGTTTAATATTGATTAGATAGCCTTTGTCATTTGGCCATAGAGTGTAGGATCCAGCCGGGTAAACCTTATCATAGTAATAACCCTTGTTCTGAAAGACCGCTACACTGCCTTCCGGGACTTTAAAACCACCTGGCAGATGCTCAGCGAAACTTGCTGCTGACTCCTCACTCACCATGTGCGCAAAGCAAAAAAAGCCCGCTGCATAAATCCATTTTGTCTTCTTATTCCTCATAACACCATTCGTGACACTATTCACGGCACAACTCATGACATAACCTCAGCACATTTTAATCTGAATCATTGTTTATAGCAGGACAACAGCAAATTGATGTTCTAGAGTTCATTTGTCGTCTAACCAACGCGGTCTAAAAGCAACAGCTGACGCTACTCCTATGTGTAGAACTTTCTTGTGTTATAGATTTTTTTACACTTATCAGAGTAAGTATTAATTTCATAAAGAGTTAAAAAACGGTTCTGCTATCACTCAGACAACCAAGAAAGGGACAAACACGACAACCGATAAAAGTTACCCCTCGTGCCGCACAGTTACGATGAAAAACCACACATAAAAAATACGACTTTCTTGGCAATTGTGGGCAAATAGCGAGTGTATTCATCTAAAAAGCGGTTTTTAAAACCAGTTATGCGTTGTCGTAACATGCATAAATGTAGCAGGCAAAATAGTGTGAGCACGGTTTTACGGCTTTTAAAATAGAGCAATCTGCTGTGATGCAAACTCTTCGATAGGGTTTGGCATCAGCATAAAACGTCAGTTGCTCCACTTGACCAAATACCCACCGTCATTTAATTTTCTGCACGCGCTTGAGGCTACTGAAAATTACCAACTACAAGCACTTGATTGAACAATTTTTTACACTTGAAAATGAGAGTATAGAGGTACTTTTGTAAGGAAAAGGTACGATTTAGCGAACAACGGTGAGGCATTAGTCAGCCGCGGCCAAAGCAACCAGATGAGCTTGAATACGACTAACAATCGCCGCTGAGGAAAACTGCAATAAAATCGTAATTTAAATCATGACACGCAACCAAAAGCCGAAAGGTATGGTAACCTGAATTTAATTCTGTGCGTGTTGCCCTATTATGGATTACCTGAAAAAACTCACCTGTGACCGACCCAACCCCAAAACCCGAAGCCACCCCCGGGATTTAACGACGGAAACCGAAAGTAATCGCGGCAGAATTATTCAGTCAGCGGCTGTACGTCGCTTACAGCAAAAAACTCAGGTCTATCCATTGGAAACCAATGCATCGGTACGCAGCCGCCTGACACACTCTTTGGAAGTGCAGCAAACCGGCCGTTATCTGGCGAAAACCATTCTCGATCGGCTACAGCAGTCCGGCGAGCTTACACCGCTTGGCCTGCAAGGGCATGAGACCGCATTTACCAACTTAGTGGAAATGTCCTGCCTTCTGCACGACGTGGGCAACCCACCCTTTGGGCATTTCGGAGAAGCTGCTTTTAGTCGCTGGATGCAGGAACATGCAGAAGCTTGCCACAAAAAATCCATGGTGCGGCAAATGACAAGCAGTAATCAGGGCAAACACCAAACCAACCCGGCTGTGCAAAAAAACCAATGCGGCCACTCTGACCTCTTTTATCAGGTGCTATTGCCAGACTTATCGGTATTTGAAGGCAACGCTCAGGGGTTGCGTATTATTCACAGCCTGCAGGCTCTCAATCTTACCTGGTCGCAGCTGGCTGCCACCATCAAATATACCCGCGCACCCTATCAAAAGAGCCTGCCCGGCTTTGATTACCGGCAAAAAAAACCGGGGTTTTATTTTTCTGAGCAAGCTCTGATTCAAACCATCTGGCAACACCTTAAAATAGAAGATAACTGCCGTTTTCCTCTGGTCTATATCATGGAAGCAGCGGACGATATCTCCTACTGCATTGCCGACCTTGAAGACGCCATGGACAAGGGCATTCTCTCCTATAAAGGCTTAAGCTTCTGGCTCCATGACGTGTGGAGGGAGATCAGTGATGGCCAGTCAGATTATCTTCCCAATATTCTTAAAACCGCCAAGAGCGTTGCTGAGGATAACCCTCAGGACTTTATGCGACACCTGCGCTCGCATCTGGTGAAAGATCTGGTTAACTATGCCGCCAGCCGTTACTTGCAAAAGCACACTGAGGTTTTTCATGGCACCCTTGATGAACCACTGATCAACGGTGGTTCAGACCAGCATCTGGCCTTAAAAACATTGAAAGCCGTAGCCGTACGACATGTGTTCAAAAGTCAGGAAAAAGAGACCCCGGAACTGCGCGGCTATGCCGCACTAATTGGGCTACTGAACATTTATCGCCCCATACTGGAGCTGCCAAGATCGGCCTTTGAGGATCTGGAAAACCTTGATAACCAGGAGTGCTTCATTGAGTACCGTCTTAATAATCGCCTGCCACGCAAGTACAAAGCCGCCTACTTTCGTGCCGTGCATCAGTTGAGTCAGCAGCAACACTCACTGGCAGAGGAGAATGATCTGGAATGGTACTTTCGCAGCAGGCTCATCCTCGATTACCTCAGTGGCATGACAGACCATTTTGTATTAACGGAATACCAGAAACTTTCGGCAATTTAACGACCAGATACAGCCCGCTCACAAGTTAAACCAGCGGGCTTGTTGGTTGAGTCCCTGTCTTGCTTGCAGCCACTGGGCACCTTCATTATCAAAATATTTACGACAAGTGTTGTACCCCATTTCGTAAATCGACTTTAGCTGATCTGGCTTAACCATAAATGCGCGGCAATTTTCAATTCCATCCGGCGCTAGAGCGATCTCCGGCAGATGAATATTGTTAGCCAGCTGCACCGATCCGTAAATATGAAATACCCGGTCCAATACATCAAAAGTATTGGCAAAGTGCTCAACGGCTTTGGGCTTCATCGGTGCCAGATACATCCCGATATGATGACGACATTTGTCGTTAATTATATTGGTGGGAAAGTTGTTGATAATGCCACCGTCGGCATAAACCGTGCCTTGCCAGTTCACAGGTGTGAACATTCCGGGATAAGCAGAAGAGGCGGTCAATGCCTTGATTAGCGGACCACTGTTGAATACCGCCGGTTTCGCCCGATTCAAATCCGTGGCGACAACGTATAATGGTTTTTTCAGGCTCGCAAAATTGTCATCAGGAAAATACGACACCATTGATCTCATCATTTTTTCTGAGTCAATCAATCCAAGGGTGCTGAATGATAAATTGCGAAAACTGAACATACGGGTGGAGATAAAGAAATCCAGAATCTCATGGGGTGTATACCCCGCACAGTGCAGCGCACCAATCATTGCCCCACCACTGGTGCCGGCTACGATATCGGGTTCAACTCCCTGTTCATTGAGGTATTGCAACAGGCCAATCTGAGCCATGCACTTGGCGCCACCTCCCGATAATGTCAGGCCGAGCTGGTAGGGTTTAACGTTGAAGAGCCCGTCTGTAAATTTTTTTAACTGCTTGGTAATGCGCGTATTTGCCATAGTTCTCCTGTCACCTTAAAAAAACCTCTCCCTGTTCCGACATTATGTCACGAGCTTTGCTCTACACTAAAGCCATTGTAAATTCACTCCAAAAGCAACAACCGTTCATGGAGATTTCGGGTCAGAAAATAGAGACACAAAAAATGAATGAACAAACCACCATTGAGCCGTTGCATCTACACGACATTGCCGTTCCGCGTTTTATCTACGGCACCGCCTGGAAGGAGCAGGCCACCTGCGAACTGACTCTCAAGGCGCTTCGCAATGGTTTTACCGCCATTGATACCGCCAACCAGCGTAAGCACTACTATGAGGAAGGGGTGGGTTTGGCTTTGCAAACTTTCTATGCCAGCAGTGGCAAAAAACGGGATGATCTCTATTTACAAAGTAAGTTCACCTACGCCGAGGGGCAGGATAACCGACTCCCATATAACCCCGAAGCCGATGTCCAAGCCCAGGTAGAGGCGTCTTTTTTGTCCACCCTTGAGCATTTGCAAACCAACTATCTGGATGCCTATTTTCTGCACGGTCCCTCTCAAGCTCAAGGTCTTGGCAAGCGGGATTTTCAGGCTTGGGAAGCCATGGAAAGTTTTTATCGCTCTGGCCATATCAAGTTGCTGGGCATCAGTAATGTCAATTATGACCAGCTGGAATATCTCACCATAAGAGCATCCATTAAGCCGATGCTGGTGCAAAATCGCTGTTTTGCCACCACTGGATGGGATGCCGAAATACGAGAGTTGTGCCGACGACACGATATTCACTACCAAGGCTTCTCGCTCTTGACCGCCAATACCGCACTATTTGAGAAGCAACAGTTCCAGTCTATGATGGCTAGGACCGGGCTGAGTGGCTTTGAGATCATTTTTCAAGCGGCTCTGATGATGGGCATGATAGTGCTCACCGGAACCAAAAATGAACTGCATATGCAGCAAGATTTGCGTTGCCTGCACACCACGTTGACGAGTGATGAGGTCAAGCAGATAGAAAACCTGATGCTTTGAGGGCGTGATGCAGAAAAGAAAAAGCCAGCTGACGCTGGCTAAAAAAATTAACTGGTCGGGGTAGAGAGATTCGAACTCCCGACATCCTGCTCCCAAAGCAGGCGCGCTACCAGACTGCGCTATACCCCGAAATTGAGTTTTGCAGAGATTAATCTCAGCAAGAAAGCATGTAATCTAACAAATCACGAATTTTTATACGGTTGGTGTTTCTGTGAACAGATTGTTCAATATCAGTATCGCTGATAAGCCTTACAAGGGCAGTTATCAAACAATAAGTGTTCAGAAATATACCACTTTACAATATGGTCGGGGTAGAGAGATTCGAACTCCCGACATCCTGCTCCCAAAGCAGGCGCGCTACCAGACTGCGCTATACCCCGACTGACTCTAACCACTGTGGGTCAGTGGGGGGTTATTATCC
Organism: Endozoicomonas sp.; assembly: GCA_965198415.1. Taxonomy (GTDB): domain Bacteria; phylum Pseudomonadota; class Gammaproteobacteria; order Pseudomonadales; family Endozoicomonadaceae; genus Endozoicomonas. The sequence continues at coordinate 329,492 of CBDAPN010000032.1, read as the reverse complement.
AAATTTAATGGTTACCGTCAACCACTGATAAAACTTATTTAGTTTAAGTGCTGCCTTGCTGTGGAGGCTCGCACCGTGGTAAAGCACTTATCGGGCTCAGTTAATCGACCCGGTATTTATCAATGGTATTAAAAGCGACGCCGCCATCAACCTCGCCAGAGTCGGTAATATTTAGCGAATAGTTAATGATGCGCCCCTGAACACCGCCGGTGAGTAACCATGAGCTGCTTTGGAAGTTATAACCTCCTCCCACCTCAGCCTGCCAATCCACTTCACCGCGAGCCATTTTCACCAGCAGCTGATCAAGGCCATCGCGCAGATGGTAGGCAAGCGACAAATCAATGCCGACAACGTCTGACCGGGCGTCAACATCCATACTTCGGGCGCCGATAATTGCCGACGGCACCCAACCGTGTTTTACCGTCCAACCCAGACCAATGTAGAGATGATTTTCATTTTGAGCCATCGTCCATGAGCTGAACTGAAGTAATATTACAATCAGCAAGCCTTTTATTTTTCGGGGCATAATCCTTTTCCCTCTGGTGACAGGCAATGAAATTTACCGCCTGTTAAGTATAACGCCGACAAATTATAAAAAGTAAGACGACACCAGCACTTTTTCAGAGCCAACAGTTTGCAACGACAAATACCAAAATTAATAAACCTTATGCACTGGTATTACTAAACAGTGGCATCAAATACTGGTTTTCTACCCATTTCAGGGCTTCTTGGAACGCCATATCACCGTACTCAGAGCAGCTAAAACGACGTGTTTCGTGTTTTTTTGCTCCGTCCGGTTGCACCAGATCAACCTGCCAGCCTGCCAACTTACCTTTGAAGCTGTATTTTTCTATCTTCATTTTTGGCTTGTCTGTTGTGGGCGGTGCAATGGTCAGTTTTCGCTCAATCTTACTGTTCACTGGCGATTACCTTTAATTCACATGTTATCCCGAGAGATTACAGGCAATGCCATGACAAGGTTATGACAACCTTTCGGGGTTATAATTGACTGAATACACAACACAAGCAAACAAGAATTTACACGACAAAGGTATTCTTGAAAGCGATACTAAGCAAAAGGTATAACAAAATTCCCACGCCATTGGCGAGAATATCGCCAACACTGAACCGGCGATACCCGGTCAATTGCTGACATAGCTCAATAAACACACCAAACACCATCAAACCTGCCGGCTTGTACCAAAATTCGTCACTGACCGGCACAGCACAATCCACCAGCAGAGACAACACCATAAAGGTCAGGGCGTGGCGTACTTTGTCGTTAAGGAAGCGGGTCGGGTCATACTTGCCGGGAATTACCGCCATAAATAGCGCAAAAGCCATAGCTGCTAAGAAAATAATACGCCAATAAGTGACAGGAACCACCTGGAAAACGTGCATGATGTCATCCATAAAACTCTCCAGATAAATTATCAAGGAGTAACATCGACATATTTTGAACGCATTTTATAGCAAGAGCTTCCTTGGAGGATCTTTTATAATGCGACTGTCATGGGGATATGGGTATTAACGCTTAGCGGCAGCTGTCTAAGAACCGGCAGCCCTAAGGCAACCGCAGAATAAGGAGGTGTTGGCTGAATGGAATTGTCAATTTTATGCGCTATTTGTACGGAGGGGATTCACCGAAAATTTACGCATTTTAAGGTCAATTTACTATTACCAGAGTAGGTTTTTTATTTTGGGAACTGCAAAATTCAAACAAAAAAAGAGCGCCATTTGGCACTCTTTTTCTTTTCCGAGCGTTAGCTGGGAAAGGGACGATAGAAAATTATGCTTTTTCTACGTTGGCAGCTTGCAGACCTTTTTGGCCCTGCTCAACGTCAAAGACCACTGCCTGGCCTTCAGTAAGGGTTTTAAAGCCGTCACCCACAATAGCGCGGAAGTGAACGAATACGTCTGGACCACCGTTGTCCTGAGCGATAAAGCCAAAGCCTTTCTCTTCACTGAACCACTTTACCGTTCCGGTCGATTTAGACATGCAATGTCTCCTGAATATTTCTATAAAAATGCGTTGTACACGCGTTAAGCCAATGTGTAGTCACATCTTCATATTTCTATTTAAGAGTAAAGCAATCAAAGCAGCATAACTTAAACTAAGAAGTGGTGTGACGATCAGGAAGTGCTCAAAAAGCGTTACGATTTCTCGTTCTTCTCAATAATGGCCATAACGAACTCTAATAGCAGTCGCAGGTGATGTCAAAGTTTTTATTGAGTTTATTTAAAGACAGTGAAAGCTTTGGTTTTTAGCTGTTATACCTTGCAAAATAACCAAAGATTGATGCTTCAGCTGGGCAATCAAATAACTGGTTTTTATGAAAGTTGATCATGTGGTGCCAGATTATTTTTATTTTTTGGGTGGCAGTAATAACTCTGTCGTAATTGGGTAAAAATGACTGGCTGCCTGAATCAAAGAAGCAGCGGTTAGTGACTCTACACCATAAACTTCAGTAGAGGTGGCAAAATCCTGCCCGATTTTTTGCAGCAGTAGGTCAAAATCGCCGTCTCCGGAAACCAGTGTGACGGTGTCAACCTCTGGTGCCCAGGTTAGAACGTCGAGGGTTATGCCTACATCCCAGTCTCCTTTTGCTGAACCATCGCTTCGCTGTATGAAGGGCTTTAGTTTCACTTCAAACCCAATCCCTCGCAAAATGGCCTGAAACTGTTTTTGCCGGGCGTCGTTGCGGTCGATGGCGTAGGCAATGGCCTTGGTTACCGTGCGACCTGCGGTTACTCGTGCCCAGAACGCATTGTAATCAAAATGGCAGCCAAAGGCTTGGCGGGTGGTGTAGTAAACATTTTGTACATCCACAAAGAGGGCGACTTTTTTTTCGTTCTTCGGTTCAGACATAGCTGGCATTCTCGCTGTTTTTCGCACAATTTATCGCTCTTTAGCCCTTATGGGGGCAAGGGGTTGTGTAATCCTGACCATCATCTTGCAAATAGGGCGAGCACAAGCGTAGCAGGTCCTCTTTTGGCAGACCGTCAAAAGCCATTCTTATCATATCAATCATATTTTGTTTGGTCAGTGACTTTGCATTGGCAGGTATGAGGGGCGGCTTACTGAGCAAGTTTGCAGCTCCTTCGGTTGGTATCTGTACAGATTGTTTACAGATTTCTGCTATTCGAACCGTAGCATTTTTCGCCGTTCCTCCTTCAGCCGCAGCGCTTTGCGGTGCAACCTTTTGAGAAAACAGTGAGCCTAACGTATTTTTATTCTGAGCAAACAGCTCACCAAGCTGCCCTTGCCAGCTGCTCAGCTGGCCGTCATTTGGCTCAAAGCTGGATGAATATTGGTATTTCAAGGCTTTTAGCAATAACTGACCGCCAAAAGATAGCGTTGGAAACAGGCCGGAAAAGCTGAGTAATATGCCAGCCATTGTGTTTTGGTGACTCTCTGCACTGTCTTCTCCCGGCTTGAAGAGTTGTCCGGTTTTGTCTTTGATGATGCGACTGAGCAGGTGGGTTTGTAGCAGTTCAGACGTACTCTTAGACTCTAAAGATTGGCGCAACAAAGTGCTTAAAAGCTGGTTTTCATGCGTTTCTGTCAGCACGCCGGGCGTGATTCTGGCAGGAAAGTACTCTGCGGCTACTTCATAGGCTTGACATAATACATTTGACAACTCTTCCCGTTGAGTTGGCATCAGATAATACTTGTAGGCTTGGGAGTGTATCAGTTCATCGCCAACACGCCTTGCTTTGACCAACTGCTCCCCCATTCTTTCCAACGGCAAAACGCTGAGTAACGCTTTGCACTGGTCATCGCACCAGGCATTAATGGGTTCCTGCTCTTGGGCGTTGCTATTTTCTAACATTTGTTGAGCGAACTGCTTGATCTGTTTTACTTGAGCAATTATTTTCAGGCAAGCCTTGTTTTCCAACATTCTGTGGTAGGGTCTGACCATATCTCTCAAGCGCCAATCTTCCAGGGAGTGCATGACTTGCAACCGCTCTTGACCAGCTGGTAGTGATGGCATCTGACGAAGGTTTGTAAAGGCTGACGATTGATTGTCTGCCTCGGTGTTATTTATGTAGTAGTCAACCATCTGCTGAAGAAGCGCCGGCTGGGCATTGGCAAAGAAGTTTCGGATTGCAAGATTAGCTCCCGGCCCGCCGCTAAACGACTCAAGATGACACGCAGCAAACGACAACTGACTATAAAAGTCAGCGCAAGTGTGACCCCGCAAACGCTCAACTGCTTCATGGGTTGAGCAGCGCCCGGCATTACACAAGGCACCAATTGTTAGCCAATATCTTGAGTCACGCCAACTTTCAACATCATTGCCTGCCAGGGTTTGGCTGATTTTACCGTGGGCAAGACCAAAATAATGGTTGAGCACCTTTCTGCTGAACTGTGAATCTGTGACCATTTCCTTTGGCTCTGCTGCCATGGCGTTGGCCGCCATTTGCACTAAGTTCACCGGCTCAGTGTTCAGTTGTTGTGCCTCAGATTGCTCATAGTCATCCAGCGCTTTGGTAAACCGCTCCAGATTTGATCGGTTGCTTTGATCATTAAGGTTATTGATTTGCATCGCCAACTCAATGATGCCCGCAACCGGTGCACCTAAGCCGGTAATAAACGAGGTTGCAGAGAATAGGCCTAAAGACATGAGCGAAGCAATAAAGCCTCCGCTGGATTTTGACAAGCGCGCCATCCGCTCAAAAAATTCTTTGCCAGGCTCTGCCTGTGCGTCGGGGTCCGCCAGATTCTGCATACTGCAATCCCCGTGGAGCTGACTTTGGCTCCAAAAAAACAGCAAATCCTTCAATAACTCATTTTGGCGACGAAACTCGCTGATCTCTTGTGCGCTGCCGCTTTCTGGTTCCGACAGTCGTTGCTGTAACAGGCGCACCAAAAAGTTGCCACCAGCATCGGTCTTTGGGAATCGTTCATGGTTGAGGGTAGCGTGCATAATCTGCACCGCCTTGTGGGGCATAACGTCCGTCAAGATGGCTAACAGTCGCAATAGCTGTTTCTGGGCGTTGGCATCTTGTGCATTGTTAGCCCACGCCACCGCAAGGGGAATTGGCAGGCGCCGATACAAGTACTCCTCAGCAGAAAAGTTATGGCTTTTACGCATTTCTTCTGCCTCTGTTAACACCTCGTCGGCTGCGGCGAGAGCGTTTGGCTGCGTTGATTTTTCTGCTGCGTCTATCAACTGTTCATGCTTTTGATAATGCAGGGAGCTGTTGTATGGAAAAATCCCCCGGGTCAGCTCACCGAGGACAATATGCCCCAACCCTTTTTTTCCGGGCTCTTCTGGCTTTAGCCCGCAAAAGGGCAGTGGAATACTGACAGATGCCATTTGAAATTTATCGTTAATCCACTTAACTAAAGTAGGCCATTTTTTGCATTCACCCTCTTCATCAAGCAGCACGACATTTAGCTGAAACATGTTATTGCCATCGTTAACTCTCAAGCCGGATAAACGTGACTTAAGCGAATTATCAACCACAAGTTCAACAAAAAAACGGACAATACTGTTACCAAAGGGCAGGGTGATGTGATTTCTTAAATCATCTAGTGCAACAACGCCGTCTTTAATTTCGGCCTTAAAGTTAACCTGAAAAGTGCCAAAGAAGATTTTTAAAAAAAAGCTTATCTTTGATAAATCAACGGTTAATCTTACCTTCATTTCTCCGCAGCGGTTATCATCCATAGTCACCTGCCCCCAAATATTGGAGATAATACCGGAGCTGTTAATACGCCCCTCAACAGTGCCCGGGTTTACCGTAATATCAGGAGAAATTCCGGGGTAGAACGTTTTATTGATGGCTACCTGAATGGACGTGTCTTTTAAAGTAAAACCGATATCGTCCGTAGGGCATTGCTGTCCGGTCTCATTACGTACCAGCCAGTAATCCTGAAATTCAGCGCTGCAGTTTTCAATCTTGATGACTACTTGCTGCGGGCAAAAAGCTTTGCACAAATCAACAGCGCTCTGTTGCGGGTTGTTCATTAAAACAGAACCGATTGCACTGCTTTGCTGTTGCTCTTGAGCAGAAAAAGCGCAAGAAATTTGTATGTTTTTTAACTGACAGGCAATTCCACCTTTTTTAGCCAATGCAGCCTCAGATGAATTAACATGAAACGATAAATCTTCAATTTTCAACCCACCACTATCAAGGCGATTGATACGCGCTTTGATTGCACTGAAAACCTGATTGCCCACTGTTATCTCATCAAGGTTTATATCGTCCTGCATACAGGGCGACATACCCTCTTTGGCGGAAAAACCAGTGACCAACACATTGATTAATTTTGCCACCGCTTCTACGGTCTGTTCTTTATTTTGGGTGGTGACTTTATGATTACCCAAGCTCAGGTTTTGCTCCATCAAATAAGATGCCGCAGCCTGATAGATCATATTCCCCACTTTTGCCGCATTACTTAACGGCGGTGGACTTGTCTGCGTCGCCTCTTGTATCTCTGGAACGGTCGCATTGTAAAAATTGGTGGCTTGATCTTTGATACCTTTGGCAATACTGCAGCATTTATTCACGTAATAAGAGGATCGTTTTAGAGCGCTCTCCACAAAACCCGGTTGACTCTCTGGTGCACTCTTACCATTAACATCCATTGTCCTTACAGCCTCGTCAGCGCCTCTTTTCGGTTCGCAGTTTATAGGGGGGGGAGGGGTTTTAGCGCTATTGCCTGGTAGCGGGCGGTATGGTGTATCAGGGCAGGGGGGCAGACTGTGGGGCATTGGCGGGCAAGGGGTATCCACTACTGTATCTTTGTTGATTGCTGGGTCAGAGCCTGTGCCAGAGTTTTTTGCCACCTCGTTATTGAAAGTTACAGTCTCTTGATTAGCACTGCTTGCGCCATCACCAATCACTTCCTGTTGATGAGTATTCCCTCCGGTGAGTCGATTAAAACCTTTAGTGTAATAAGAGACACCGTTATAAAGCCAATTCGACCAGCTCTGTTGATTGGCCGGCGTTACACCACTGCAGCCCTCAGGGTTTATATTGTCGCCATTATTTGCTGCCTCAGCTCTAACAACATGCTCGCTCGTCTCATTACTATTAAGTTGTTGAGAAGAGTGGTTACTGCTGGCATCAATAGCAGGCTTAAAACTTGTATGGGTGCTTAAATTGTTTGCAGGACTCGCACTGTTTGCAGTAATCAAACTTTTTTCAGCACCAGAACTTTCTTCAGAACTGCTCCGAACATGCTCGCTCGTCTCATTACTATTAAGTTGTTGAGAAGAGTGGTTACTGCTGGCATCAATAGCAGACTTAAAACTTGTATGGGTGCTTAAATTGTTTGCAGTAATCAAACTTTTTTCAGCACCAGAATTTTCTTCAGAACTGCCCCGAACATGCTCACTCGTCTCATTACTATTAGGCTCGCAGTTTATAGGAGGGGTTATGTTAGCGTCATTGTCTGGTAGCGGGCCGTATGGTGTATCAGGGCCGTGGGGCATTGGCGGGCAAGGGGTATCCACTACTGTATCTTTGTTGATTGCTGGGTCAGAGCCTGTGCCAGAGTTTTTTGCCACCTCGTTATTGAAAGTTACAGTCTCTTGATTAGCACTGCTTGCGCCATCACCAATTACTTCCTGTTGATGAGTATTCCCTCCGGTGAGTCGATTAAAACCTTTAGTGCAATAAGAGAAACCGTTATAAAACCAATTCGACCAGCTCTGTTGATTGGCAGGCGTCACACCACTGCAGCCCTGAGGGTTTATATTGTCGCCATTATTTGCTGCCTCAGCTCTAACAACATGCTCGCTCGTCTCATTACTATTAAGTTGTTGAGAAGAGTGGTTACTGCTGGCATCAATAGCAGGCTTAAAACTTGTATGGGTGCTTAAATTGTTTGCAGGACTCGCACTCTTTGCAGTAATCAAACTTTTTTCAGCACCAGAATTTTCTTCAGAATTGCCCGAACATGCTCGCTCGTCTCATTATTATTAAGTTGTTGAGAAGAGTGGTTACTGCATCAATAGCAGGCAAAACTTGTATGGGTTCAATAGCTCGACTGCAAAACTTGTATTGCCCTGGTCGCTTAAATTGTTTGCAGCAGACTCGCACTGTTTGCAGTAATCAAATTTTTTTCAGCACCAGAATTTTCTTCAGAACTGCCCCGAGAGCCTGCACTGTGTACGGGCTCACCCGTTGTTATGCTCGGCTGTGGCGCAGTGTACCAGTCAGAACTTTCCCCGGCACTGTCATTAACAATATTTTTTTCGTCCTCTTTTTGCAGCGGGATAGCCGAAAAAGTCTCATTCGTTTCGGCACCAATCATCCAGACACTTACCATGAGGTTACTATCCAGAATGTGACTGGTTGGAGGGTGATTTGCAGGCTTTGCTACCACGGTTTGCTCAGGCTGTTCTGCATTTTCTCGGGGCGGCTGGGAAACAGTCGTATCAGAATTTTGAACAGGTTGCTCGTTTAAAGCATCCATCAACTCATCGCTTTGTGCTGATTGAGTGTTGATGACAGGGCTTTGCGACGCGGTATCGTGACTGGCTAAACTGGAATGTTTTGTAGTGGAATGATCGCCTTGAGGCTGAGGAACCGTGGCAGGAATGGCCAGCTCGAACCCGGAATCGTTGATAGTGTCGGAATTTGCAGAAACTGTGTTTACGCCTGTTTGTGCAATATCGTTTAAGAGTAACGGTTGATGCTGCCGGGCATCGCTGTGGTTGAGCGTTGTGTTGCCATTCCCAGACGTTGGTGTAGCCACGCCAGATCCAGGCGTCAAACCACTTCCCATGCTCTGTACACAGCTTGCATAGCTTTCAAGACTTTGGCTTGCAGATCGACAGGAACCTTCATTCATACAATCCGTAGCAGGCTCTTTTCGAGGAATTTTGTTCTCTTCAATGTGCGTTTGTACACTGCAATAAGTGCCATCGGATGAGATAAGGCTGCCAGATTCCCCAGAACTTCCCGAGCTCGCAGGCAAAGCGCTGCTACTGGCATGGTCTTTTCGAGGAATTTTGTTCTCATCAATGTGCGTTTGTACACTGTAAAAAGTGCCATCGGATGAGATAAGGCTGCCAGATTCCCCAGAACTTCCCGAGCGCGCAGACGCAGCGCTGCTACTGGCATCTGACGATGAGTTGTTCGCATCTTTTTGTAACGACCTTGTTATGGGAGACGAAGTAGTTAACAAGTGAACCAGCCTCAGCAAGTATTATCAAAAATGGCTAATGTGTCCCAATATTTCAGGGTTGGGTATTTGGGATGAGATTTTAGAAAAGATTAAGAAAAAACGTTCCCCAATTTACGATTGGATAACCAAAAAACAGGAAAAGCAAAGATGCATCACTGTTGGAAAACAATCAGCGCTCTCAGTATCCACCAACGACACTCAGTGAAAAAAAGGTTTCTACCCGGCCCTTTTAGGATTGTTGTTTAGTCTATAGTTAACCCTGCTATTTTGTACTTGCAGGTATCCGAAATGAAGAACCGGTTTGTCTTTAGTCGCAGTGTTTATTTCACTTTGCTTGGTGCGTTTTTTTCAGCGCAACTCAATGCAGCGTCGATATTTTTTGATGACCAGACCGCCGCCACCAACTATGGCTTCAGTGCCAAAGCTGACGGGTTTGAAGATAATTCATTGAAGCATTTTACAAAAGTTAATGATAAAACGTTTACTATTTTAAATAAGAGAGTTGCAGGGCATTACATTCCCGTAAACGTCAGCATGAGCCTGCAAAGCGTTTTGGACGACGATCATCCAAAAAAAGCAAGTTTTCCCGAGGGCAGTATAGGCTGGTCATTCGATGGCACCAATGCCGCTGACCCAACCTACACTTTCGTCGTCTATGCCGGGGGCAAGTACTGCTACGTGGATGAATCGTCATACCAGATTCACCTCAGTGTTGATGGCGTTGAACTCCACTCAACAACCACGCACCCTTCTACAAACTGGGGTCGGTCTTTATTCCACAAGGTATCCTTCAACAAAAACAGCAAAATCACCGTTAAAATCATCAAGGTCGACGAAGAAGAAGAAACAGTGACTTGCGAGCAGGAAACCGATCACTACTCCAACAGTAACGATTGAAGCAAAACGCCACGGCTGCGCTTAATAATGAAGTGCAGCCGTGCAGCAAGCAAAGTGGCGCAGATGGTAAGGGCCGTCAACAGACCAATCCACAAACCGTGTGGCCCCATCGGCTCAACTACCCAGTTTGTCATCCCCAGAATATAACCCAAAGGTAACGCCACCCCCCAACAGGCAAAGATAACAAGCACCATGGGTATGCGCGTATCTTTGTACCCCCTTAGCGCCCCGTTGGCAGCGACTTGAATCCCATCGGCGTATTGAAAGAGTGCCGCATACACCAGCAACTCCCCGGCTAATGATGCCACTTTAGGGTTTTGGGTGTAGACAGAGGTCACAACTTCGGGCAAAAACAGCATCACAAAAGCGGTAAATGTGGCCGTAATCAGAGTTGTGGCAATACCGACATAACTGGAAAATTGTGCCTGCTCTTTCTTACCTGCCCCAAGGGCCTGACCAACACGAATCGTCAACCCCATCGACAAGCTCATAGGAATCATAAAAGCGAGGCCAGAAACATTCAGGGCAATCTGATGCCCAGCCACTACAATGGTACCGAGCTTGCCAATCACCAGCGCCACCACCGAGAAGATACTGGCCTCACCGAAAATGGCCAAACCAATTGGCAAGCCCAGCTTTAACTGGCTGGCAATAATGCTTGCTTTTGGAAAATCCCACCGCTCATACAGGCAAACCACACGATGCTTATGGCTGTAAAAGGTATAAACGGCCATGGCCAGAAACATCAGCCACATGCATATCGCCGTCGTATACCCACAACCGACTCCACCTAGCTCTGGCAGACCGAACTTGCCGTAAATGAACACATAATTCAGTGGAATATTCAGCACCAGAGCCATAAAACTGAGTACCATACCCGGCTTTGTCTGCCCCATGCCCTCGCAGTAACAGACTAATGCTTGAAACATGCAAACGGCCGGTAAGCCGAAGGCCACAGCCTTAAGATATTCCATCGTTTTGGTGACCATCAGCGGTTCAATCTGCAAGAGCTGCAGAAACCCGTCCGCATGATAAATAATGGTCAGAGACAACAGGCTCAACAGCAGAGCAACCCATAACCCCTGGCGAACCTGTCCACCAATTTCACTGAGCTGCTGTGCGCCATAAAGGTGGGCAACGGTTGGCGTTATGGCCATAAGCGTACCGCGCACCAGTAAATACACCGGCACCCAGATACTCGACCCCAAAGCGATTGCGGAAAGATCCAAAGCGGAGTATTGACCGGCCATGCTGATATCCACAAAAGACATCCCGGTGGTTGACAACTGGGCTACCATAATGGGCCCGGACAGAGTAAGAAGTGCACGAAGTTCCCGCCAATAGCGGGTATAGATAGTCTGGCTCGCTCTCATACTTATTCTCAGATTCGATCTCCAACGCCATACAAACACGGGGCGCGGAACAGTATATTCTAACAGTTTAATAGACCCTTGAAGTTCTCATTGCTAAATAAATAAGTAGTGGTCGTCCAAGGTGCCTGCTTATGACGGTGTACAGGAAATTAAGGTAGACTTGGCGCACTTTAAAACACACTTTGATCACTGCTCTTGCCCAGCACCTGAAGGACAACAACCATGCCGGAATTACCGGAAGTTGAAACCACCCGGCGGGGAATCGCCCCCCACATTGAGGGTCGCACTATTGAGAATGTTATTGTTCGTGAGCACCGGCTGCGCTGGCCCATCACCGAAAACATCGAGCAAATTCTGAGCGGCCAGTGCGTCCTTCGGGTCACCAGACGAGCCAAGTATCTGCTGCTGCAGACCACTAACGGCCATTTGTTGATACACCTTGGCATGTCCGGCAGTTTACGGGTTTTAACCGATGACTCCATCGCCGGCAAACACGACCATGTTGATATAGTTTTGCAAGACAATATAAGGCTAAGGTACTCAGACCCACGCCGCTTTGGTGCCATTCTTTGGACTGAAGAGCCCCCTAACCACCATAAGCTCCTGAAAAATCTCGGCCCGGAACCACTGGGCAGCGAATTCACCACTCAGCGACTGTACCAGCTGTCTCAGGGCAAAAAGCAAACAGTCAAGACCTTCATCATGGATAACCATGTGGTGGTTGGCGTGGGGAATATCTACGCCAACGAAGCGCTCTTTAAAGCCGGAATCCGGCCAGACCGAACCTCTGGAAAAATATCCCGTGCCCGTTATGAGCGGCTGACTGAAGCCATCAAAGAAACGCTGGCTAAAGCCATTGAACAAGGGGGCACAACACTGCGGGATTTTGTTGGTGGCGATGGCAAACCCGGCTATTTTAAACAGGAACTGGCAGTTTACGGTCGGGCCGGACAGCCTTGTCTGGTGTGTGGCAAGACAATTCGAGAACTAAAATTGGGGGGGCGCAGTAGCTGTTTTTGCAGCCACTGTCAGCGATAACAATTTGCTACAAATTAAAAGGTACAAACGTGCACTCGGCATATTGATAAGCACTGCAGAATATGTGGTAATGCACGCCGCTTACGACCGTAATAGCGGAGGTCGAATGAGGCCGGAGCGTGGCGCGCTCCGCCATCGAAACCACAATATCTCAAGTATACTATTATGCAGTCATCTTCAAGTGGAAACTTTGTTCCGAAAAATCCCTTAAAAACGGGTCTGGGCCGTTTTGTATTCTGGCTACTTGGCGGCTGGAAAATAGAAGGGGAATTGCCTCAAAACATCAATAAATACGTCATTATTGCCGCCCATCATACATCAAACTGGGACTTTATCGTCGGTGTGGCGTTCAAGTGGATCAGCAGGCTTCATGCGCGTTTTTTTGCCAAACACTCGTTGTTTTTCTGGCCTATGAGCATCCTCATGCGCAAACTCGGCGGCGTCCCGATTGAGCGGGACAAATCAATCAACCGAGTGGATCAGGCCGTCAAGGAGTTTAACAACAGCGACAACTTTGTGCTGGTTATCGCACCAGAAGGCACTCGCTCAAAAGTTCCCCGCTGGAAAACCGGCTTTTACCATATCGCCTTGGGCGCAAAAGTTCCGGTTGTGCCCATTGCTTTTAATTTCCACGATAAAAAAATCGTTATCGGTGAGCCTATCGACCTTTGCGGCGACCTGCCCACAGACTTCGCCACCATGCATGAGTTCTTTTTGCCTTATCCTGGCAAAAATCCGGAACTCGGTTGCAATGGACCTTTTGAAACACCCGACGTCTATAAAAAATAACCTAAGTATTGGGAAGGTGTCTGAGAGTGGGGGTCGCCTAGATAAACCATTACTCTCAGACAGGCGCCTAAAAAATATAATTTATTTGTACACCCACAATCTGAGTGTCATTAACGTACTCTCCAGCGATATAACCGTACCCCGGAATCTTTTGACCAGACATATTGTACTTGCCTTCGTTAACTTTCCCTTTTTGTTGCCGTACATAAGAGTAGACAGCATCCACACTGACCCCTTTAGCCGCCTGCCAATTAGCACCCAGAGTAAACCAGTTCCTGCTGGCATCCGGTGAACGTACTGTTCGGTTATTGTCTTTGACTGGGGACTCATCGAACATGTAACCGGCTCTTAGCAACCACTGTTCATTCAGCTGATAAGAAGTACCTAACGACAGAGCCCAGGTATTATTCCAATTCATGGGAACGTAAGCACCAGCTGACGGTTCCGGTGTGGTGATATTGAACGCTTTAAAACGACTCCAGCGGGTCCAGGTTACGTCCGCCATGGCTGTCCAGCGGTTGTCGAAACGGTGAGTTATACCGGCTAACATGCGCTCAGGCATGGTAATTTTGAGGCTGGCGGGTAAAATCTTGCGCTTCATGCGAGGGGGAATGCCGGCGAGGGAAAAATCTCCTTTAAGCGTAAAGTCAAGTTGAGAATGATAAGCTAAGCCAAGCGTTGTGGATTCCCTCGCCTTCCAGACGGTGCCAAGATTCCAGCCATAGGTATAATCGTCACCCTCCACCCTGACATCCGCTGCAAGCGCAGCTGGTAGCAACCAAGTTTTTTGTGTCAACGTACCTTTAACGTAAGAGCCAATCAGGCCAAGCCCTACACTGAGATCATCGGTCAACAGGTAAGACGCCGTCCCTTGCAGATTAATGACCCGAACGCTGGTCTTATTACTGAAGTAATCTCCGGGCCAGTTGTTGTCATATTTCAATTCGACACCAAAAGGAGCGTATCCACAAACCCCAAGGCTCCATTTATCATTGACAGCCGCGGTAAAATACCCAAATGGTACAAACACCTTTTGCTGGAAATTTTTGGTGTCACCTTCAATGGTTTCAATAGGGCCTTTATACTTCCCGTGAAACTTGCCACCCTCCATAATAAAATCTGTACCGGCAGATAGCTGACGACCTGATAAAAAGCTGATTCCCCCGGGGTTGGTAGAGGAAATGGCAGCGTCAATCACGTTGGAAGTACGACCGGCAAAGCCGGTTCCAAAATAGCTGGCAGACTGTTCATTAAGACCGTAACCGGCACCTTGAACATAATTCACTTGCGCTGCGATGAAGGTAACAAGAATAAGTTTGCGACAAAGAGGAAACTGCATAAAACCCTCAAATTTACACGATAGAAAACAACACGTATCTCTATAAGTTGGTTGGCAAGCTGAGCATCATGTTCATTATAAACTAACGACTCAATTCTATCTGACACTCAGGCTCAGTTCTCTTTAATGGGGGTTTTAGTAATGCAGAAAATCTCGCGATTAATGGTTTTGGAAAGTATACCAACGCTTAAGCTGGATCAACCCAAACGCTATGGCTATTTCACTCAGCCACATACGAGATAACAACATGTATGATAAGTTCCTGACTGTTAATCGTTCATCATCGGGAAAGACACCTTCAGGCTCGGACCCTTTGCCATACCTCTTCAACTGATCAAAAATTCCACATATTGTGGAATTGTAGATTTTGCAGTTGTTTGGCGAGTAGTACTTCTTATTTTCGCCCCTGAAAGATAGTCATTTGTGGTAGTTATCTAGGATTTCTTAGTTCTAGTGCATAACGAAGCAAAGCTTGTTTAAGTACCCGCCCTGTAGCATATGGAGTGCTAAACATACTACTAATGTTCGGCGTCAAGCGTACTAGCTCATCACTGGTAAAGAAACGTTCAGGCTTGGACTTCTCGAGCATTTCGAATACATTGGCAACCAAATGAGCTCTTGGATGACAAGTTAATTGAATTGTTAAATTAGTCAACCACTCTTGTTGAACCTGGTTATATGAAGCGAAGTTTCGCATAACAATTCTTCGTGCTGTTAAAATTATTGCTTGGACTCTATCCAAGTTATCAAAACCGGGAATAAGCCTCAGAATCTCTTCATTGGACAAAGTAGCGTTCAAAGCCCAGGCGGGAGCTCCCTCGAACGGCTCACTATTGTCCGCCATCAAGCTGGCACTCGCTCCCTCACTTGTACTTGCCCCAACTTCCGACGCAACAGAACCAGCCGCCGTAGCACCAACCAGACCTTCCGGTAACTCAGCCGGGGCAGAAAGAGCACGGCCAGTCTCAGTGCTATTCACAATAGCCTCTGCGATACTCCCCCCGACCCTATCAATGACCTGCGGCGCCAGCTTCCACAACGTGCTACCAAGCCCTACGCTCCCAAATACCGTACTGGTAACGGAGAGCGCTTTGGCGGCTGATTGGTTACCTGCATCCAGAGCCGCCTGTGAACCGATGAGCGACGCACCACAAACCAACGTACTTACGCCGACGTCTTCTGTAATGACGGCAGGTAAAAAACTGACTCCGCCCGTGGGCAGCGTCAGAGCAAGCCCCAAAAACCCAAGGCCGGTCAGTAATCCGCCGGTAATGTAGTTACCCACGGCACTGTGCCCCGTCGGGTCCGTGTTATTCACCGGATTGGCGTGAGCAAAGGCATAACGATTATCAATGGCTCTATTGTCTCTGGTTAAAAAGCGCCTGAGTTCCGGGTTATAGAAGCGGTGTCGTAAATAGGTGAGCCGGGTGTTAGGGTCTGTTAGTTCCTGATTCCAGGTAAAATTGGTCTCCTTTCGGTTGGTGTACGTCAATGACTGACCATAAGCGTCATAGCGATGCAAGTGCAGTGGTGTCTCACTGTTTTCTTTTTGCAGAACTGCGCCAGTGCTTTGATTGACCCTGAAAAACTGCTCCATGCCCTGTTCAGTTTGTGCTCCTATAATCTGACGCCCCTGTCGCAACAGCGAACGCCATTGACCATTGTTGGCAACGGCTTGCACATTTTTCTGGTTGTCCGGGTAATAGTCGCTGTGGGAGCCTGCGCTGCTACTGCGGCTTAATACGCCGTTAGGAAGGTAGTGGTAATTGGTAGCCGGCTGATTTTTCGGCTGCACCTGCAATAAAAAACCCGCATCGTCATAGGTATACCTTGTGCCTTTGTGGTCTTGCATCATGCGGCCATTACGATTGTGAATCACAGGTTTAATCGCATCATCCACACATAAGTTTACCAGCTGGTCTTGTTGGTTGTATGAGTACTCCCGGCTCTGGCTGGCACCGCTGGTGTTACGCGTCATTTCTGCAAGCAAGTTGTTATTGCCATCATAACGATAGCGCTTATGCACGCTCTCAGCCTTTTCGTTCGTCACCAATTCATCGGTGAGGCGCAGCAGGCCGTCGTATTTGTATTCAGTCGTGTATTTATGAACCGGTTGACCCGTTTTTTGCTGCTCAAACTGCTCGACTTGCTGAATCAATTGACCTCTTGGCGTGTAACGATAGCTCACACCAAAGTGTGTTCCGCTCAAGCGGTTAACACTGGTTGACTGCACCATTTGTCCAAAAGCGCCATAGTGAAAGCGGGTTTCTGTTCTTCCGGTACGGGCGCCGTTTGTGGTTCTTTGGATGAGTTGTCCTAAATGACCGTTGTCGTCTTTACCATAATGAAAGTCGATGCGACTGCCATCAACGCTCAGGCTGGATAAACGACCGTTATCCTCCGGCCTGTATTGGAAGTAACGCTGCTGCTGATTGGCGTCTTTTTGGGCAATAACGCGGTCGTAATCGTCAAGGGTGTAACTGATTGAGCGATCATCCGGATAGCGCAGTTCCAACAAGTGCCCATTAGGCGTGTAGCGATAATGCATCGCTTGCCCCTGACTGTCGTTTATCTCCACCAGTCGGCCATCGGCATCATAGCGACGATGCACGGTATAACGTGTCTGATTTCGGTTCCAGGCGTGCTCAATCAGCTGACCCCGTTTGTCGTATTGGTAGCTGATGCGCCGGCCATCTTGCAACGTGCGCTCAATCTCTTGCCCGTTTTTATCGTAACGGTGGGTTTGGTAAAAACGACTACCGTTTGCTGTGGGTGGGGATTCCTCTTGTATTAGTAAGCCATCGCCATCGTAATGGTACCGGTAACCTGAGTGGCTGCTGGTATACCCGGGAGTAACCAGCTGTTTGCGCCAGGTATGCAGAGCGTTTAACAGGTCATACTCCCGGGTTTTATGGCCATGCATACCATCTGAGGTGACGGTATCGGAGGTGACCAAATTGTGTAGCCCGTCGTAGTGCAAATCATTAGTGACGGTTTCACTGGTTTTTTGCGTCTTCAGATCCACCAGCGATAGACGGGTACTGATCGTTTTGTGAAAGGCGTCGTGCACTAGCGTGTTTTCCACTAACTGTGTGGCCTTATCGTGCGGGTTATTAATCACAGGGTATTGCCGGGTCACTCGTTTGCGCTGCCAAGGAACTTTGCTCACCACCTGATGCTTGTGCCCGTTAAGCCACGTGGTGGTGGTGAAATTTGCGTCGTCGTACTCAATGCGATGTACATTGCCCCAAGGGTCGGTGGTGTTAATGCGCCGCTGCTGATCGTCGTAAGCAAAGGTGGTGGTAAGACCCAAGATGTTGGTCTTGCTCTCCACCTTGCCAAAGGTGTTGTAGGACATACCAGACAAAGTACGCCACAGCCCTTTATGCAGGTCTTGTTGGGCGATGGGTCTATTGGAAGCATCGTAAAGTGTGCGTCGTGTATTACCTAAAGGGCTCTGTTTTATTGTGGCGTTTTGCCCGCTGGTAATGAACGTTTCGTAGGTTGTTCGGGTTACGTACCCTTGTGGATCGGTGCTGGTGAGCAGGCGGTTAAGGGCATCGTAGGTGTAGGTGGTGACGTCGCAGTTTGGCGTTGTGGTTTTCAGGTGCTGGCCGTTGCGTGTATCCAGAACCGTTTTATGCTGACGTCCCTGATCGCTTACTTTGGTAACGATCAGTCGGGCCGTGGCTGGGTTAAATTGGTAACGGGTACGATGGGTTACCGACTGTACTCCGGGCTGGTTGTACGCCAGCCATCGGCGGGTACTTGAACGTTGTCGTCCTTTAGTATCGTAGGTCCACTGCGTTTGTTGCCAGTCTTGCCACGCCTGCTGATAGGGCTTCCAGGCCAAACGCACCATGCTGTGCGTCTTGCCGTTCGCTGACAGCTGATAGCTTTTGCGAATGGTTCGCCCCTTCAGCAGGTCGGCCTGCGTGTGTTCGGCCAACAAACTGTAGTTGCCGGTAAAGTAGCGGCTCACGGTAATCTGCAGTGCCAGCCACTGTTGGCGCGGACGGTCATAGACAAAACGGATCTCACTCAGTTTGTTGCCGTAGTAGTCATAAGTAGTGGTGGTTTTATTGACCGGTACGTAAACAGACTCATGCCAAACGTAGCGGATCACCTCAGTGGGTTTGTCGTAATTCGTTGAGCGGCTGTAATGAAACGGCGAAATGGCGTATTGGTAAGTGGTTTTCAGATAGGGCTGCCCCTGCCGTGTCGTGCGAATTTCCACCGGCAAGTGCAAATAGTTGTATTCATAGGTCTGTTGATATTGATGTTCGTCATTCACCCGGGTCTCTTGCACGCTGTATTTATAGGCCTGATCATTACTGTCAATCAGACTGTCGCCCCGGCTCGATAACGTATACAGGGGGTAACCGGTGTAATTGTTGTCCGGTGCGTAATTGTAGAAGGCGTTGTGATGTATTTTCAGGCTGGCCTGATCAAATTGCCTAAAGTGCGTTACCACCGGCATCTGCTTTGTGCCGCTGTTGTCCATATAAAAAATGACGTTGTAGCTCAGTTCAGTGATTAGGCCTTGTGGAGTGCTAAAAGTACGAAACAGATTTCTGCCATACTCTGTAACGTAAGTGATGTAGTAGCTCTGTTTTAGCGGGTTAACAATCTCTGTAACGCCCTCTGGGTTGAAGTAAACCCGTTGCTCCCGCTCGTCAGGGTAGTGGACAATCAGCGCATTCGGCTCGTAACTGAAGCGATAGATATTACCGTACTCGTCTTTAATACTGGCAAGGCGGGCTGACTCAAGGCTTTTTACCGGCTTTTCATAGCAAAACTGCACCCTGTTATTAAAGCGGTCAACCTGCAACATCAACAGCCCCTGAGATGAAAAAAACTGCCGACTGCCGTCTTTATGCTGCGACACATAACGGTAGCTCAATCCGGGGGAGCCAGGCGCTGGCTGTTCCTGCCCTTTATCTTCAAATTGGCTGCCGTGCTGGTTGAAATATTTAAGCCCGGAGCCAAAGCCGGTTTCATCTCGCCATAACGCATCAATCAGCCATTGCTTACCACCGAGTTCTGCGGTGTGCTGAGTAATGTGGTCCAAATCGAGCTGCCAGCCGTTGGGCAGCCCAAACATACCGCGGGCATTGAAGCTGTAGGTCAGGTTAATCTTCAAAGGCGTTCGCACCCCTTGCGCTTCAATTAAAGGGTAGGTAAAGCTAAACGTCCCGGTGGCGGTATTCACCTGCGCATTAAATGATTTCGTCTGATTGTAGGCATAACTTCCCTTGTAGGCAGTTGCAGTAGACTGATAAATACATAACAGTAGACTTATACATATCAATCTGAATTGATCTGGCAACCGCGTCATTCTTTGCCTCTGTAAACGAATGGCTGGTTTAATACACTTTAGAAGAAGGTTTCATCTTTAGAAAAAAAATGGTTTTTAGACGATGTATGACTTTCAAAGCGAAATTCAGGTTATCGCATTGTGAGGGCTTTTTTCCTGCTTGGATATTTAAGTATGCGCCCACACTGAGGCAATAATTGACCTTTTATTGCATTGAACCCTTAGCTAAATCGTCGTAAGCCCTCGCCTTTATGCCCTTTGGGTATTTATGCCCTTTGGGTATTTATGCCCTATGGGTGCTATTGGACAACTACAGGCAGTTATCTATGAAGTCTTTGTAAATAAATATCAAAAGCGCTATCAATTACATTCTCTGTAGCATAGTCAGTGTCAAAAGCCCCAATGATCAGCCGCAAGCGTACTAGCTCATCACTGGTAAAGAAACGTTCAGGCTTGGACTTCTCGAACATTTTGAGTACAGTGTCAACCAAATGAGCTCTTGGATGACAACGCAATTGAATTATTAAATTAGTCAACCAATTCTGTTGAGCCTGGTTATATGAACCGAGTTCGTTCCGAACAACTGTTCGTGCTGTTGATATTATTTCTCGGACATCAATCCAGTTATCAAAACCGGGAATAAGCCTCAGAATCTCTTTATTGGACAAAGTAGCGTTCAAAGCCCAGGCGGGAGCTCCCTCGAACGGCTCACTATTGTCCGCCATCAAGCTAGCACTCGCTCCCTCACTTGTACTTGCCCCAACTTCCGACGCAACAGAACCAGCCGCCGTAGCACCAACCAGACCTTCCGGTAACTCAGCCGGGGCAGAAAGAGCACGGCCAGTCTCAGTGCTATTCACAATAGCCTCTGCGATACTCCCCCCGACCCTATCAATGACCTGCGGCGCCAGCTTCCACAACGTGCTACCAAGCCCTACGCTCCCAAATACCGTACTGGTAACGGAGAGCGCTTTGGCGGCTGATTGGTTACCTGCATCCAGAGCCGCCTGTGAACCGATGAGCGACGCACCACAAACCAACGTACTTACGCCGACGTCTTCTGTAATGACGGCAGGTAAAAAACTGACTCCGCCCGTGGGCAGCGTCAGAGCAAGCCCCAAAAAACCAAGGCCGGTCAGTAATCCGCCGGTAATGTAGTTACCCACGGCACTGTGCCCCGTCGGGTCCGTGTTATTCACCGGATTGGCGTGAGCAAAGGCATAACGATTATCAATGGCTCTATTGTCTCTGGTTAGAAAGCGCCTGAGTTCCGGGTTATAGAAGCGGTGTCGTAAATAGGTGAGCCGGGTGTTAGGGTCTGTTAGTTCCTGATTCCAGGTAAAATTGGTCTCCTTTTGGTTGGTGTACGTCAATGACTGACCATAAGCGTCATAGCGATGCAAGTGCAGTGGTGTCTCACTGTTTTCTTTTTGCAGAACTGCGCCAGTGCTTTGATTGACCCTGAAAAACTGCTCCATGCCCTGTTCAGTTTGTGCTCCTATAATCTGACGCCCCTGTCGCAACAGCGAACGCCATTGACCATTATTGGCAACGGCTTGCACATTTTTCTGGTTGTCCGGGTAATAGTCGCTGTGGGAGCCTGCGCTGCTGCTGCGGCTTAATACGCCGTTAGGAAGGTAGTGGTAATTGGTAGCCGGCTGATTTTTCGGCTGCACCTGCAATAAAAAACCCGCATCGTCATAGGTATACCTTGTGCCTTTGTGGTCTTGCATCATGCGGCCATTACGATTGTGAATCACAGGTTTAATCGCATCATCCACACATAAGTTTACCAGCTGGTCTTGTTGGTTGTATGAGTACTCCCGGCTCTGGCTGGCACCGCTGGTGTTACGCGTCATTTCTGCAAGCAAGTTGTTATTGCCATCATAACGATAGCGCTTATGCACGCTCTCAGCCTTTTCGTTCGTCACCAATTCATCGGTGAGGCGCAGCAGGCCGTCGTATTTGTATTCAGTCGTGTATTTATGAACCGGTTGACCCGTTTCTTGCTGCTCAAGCTGCTCGACTTGCTGAATCAATTGACCTCTTGGCGTGTAACGATAGCTCACACCAAAGTGTGTTCCGCTCAAGCGGTTAACACTGGTTGACTGCACCATTTGTCCAAAAGCGCCATAGTGAAAGCGGGTTTCTGTTCTTCCGGTACGGGCGCCGTTTGTGGTTCTTTGGATGAGCTGACCCAAATGACCGTTGTCGTCTTTACCATAATAAAAGTCGATGCGACTGCCATCAACGCTCAGGCTGGATAAACGACCGTTATCCTCCGGCCTGTATTGGAAGTAACGCTGCTGCTGATTGGCGTCTTTTTGGGCAATAACGCGGTCGTAATCGTCAAGGGTGTAACTGATTGAGCGATCATCCGGATAGCGTAGTTCCAACAAGTGCCCATTAGGCGTGTAGCGATAATGCATCGCTTGCCCCTGACTGTCGTTTATCTCCACCAGTCGGCCATCGGCATCATAGCGACGATGCACGGTATAACGTGTCTGATTTCGGTTCCAGGCGTGTTCAATCAGCTGACCCCGTTTGTCGTATTGGTAGCTGATGCGCCGGCCATCTTGCAACGTGCGCTCAATCTCTTGCCCGTTTTTATCGTAACGGTGGGTTTGGTAAAAACGACTACCGTTTGCTGTGGGTGGGGATTCCTCTTGTATTAGTAAGCCATCGCCATCGTAATGGTAACGGTAACCTGAGTGGCTGCTGGTATACCCGGGAGTAACCAACTGTTTGCGCCAGGTATGCAGAGCGTTTAACAGGTCATACTCCCGGGTTTTATGGCCATGCATGCCATCTGAGGTGACGGTATCGGAGGTGACCAAATTGTGTAGCCCGTCGTAGTGCAAATCATTAGTGACGGTTTCACTGGTTTTTTGCGTCTTCAGATCCACCAGCGATAGACGGGTACTGATCGTTTTGTGAAAGGCGTCGTGCACTAGCGTGTTTTCCACTAACTGTGTGGCCTTATCGTGCGGGTTATTAATCACAGGGTATTGCCGGGTCATTCGTTTGCGCTGCCAAGGCACTTTGCTCACCACCTGATGCTTGTGCCCGTTAAGCCACGTGGTGGTGGTGAAATTTGCGTCGTCGTACTCAATGCGATGTACATTGCCCCAAGGGTCGGTGGTGTTAATGCGCCGCTGCTGATCGTCGTAAGCAAAGGTGGTGGTAAGACCCAAGATGTTGGTCTTGCTCTCCACCTTGCCAAAGGTGTTGTAGGACATACCAGACAAAGTACGCCACAGCCCTTTGTGCAGGTCTTGTTGGGCGATGGGTCTATTGGAAGCATCGTAAAGTGTGCGTCGTGTATTACCTAAAGGGCTCTGTTTTATTGTGGCGTTTTGCCCGCTGGTAATGAACGTTTCGTAGGTTGTTCGGGTTACGTACCCTTGTGGATCGGTGCTGGTGAGCAGGCGGTTAAGGGCATCGTAGGTGTAGGTGGTGACGTCGCAGTTTGGCGTTGTGGTTTTCAGGTGCTGGCCGTTGCGTGTATCCAGAACCGTTTTATGCTGACGCCCCTGATCGCTTACTTTGGTAACGATCAGTCGGGCCGTGGCTGGGTTAAATTGGTAACGGGTACGATGGGTTACCGACTGCACTCCGGGCTGGTTGTACGCCAGCCATCGGCGGGTACTTGAACGTTGTCGTCCTTTAGTATCGTAGGTCCACTGCGTTTGTTGCCAGTCTTGCCACGCCTGCTGATAGGGCTTCCAGGCCAAACGCACCATGCTGTGCGTCTTGCCGTTCGCTGACAGCTGATAGCTTTTGCGAATGGTTCGCCCCTTCAGCAGGTCGGCCTGCGTGTGTTCGGCCAACAAACTGTAGTTGCCGGTAAAGTAGCGGCTCACGGTAATCTGCAGTGCCAGCCACTGTTGGCGCGGACGGTCATAGACAAAACGGATCTCACTCAGTTTGTTGCCGTAGTAGTCATAAGTAGTGGTGGTTTTATTGACCGGTACGTAAACAGACTCATGCCAAACGTAGCGGATCACCTCAGTGGGTTTGTCGTAATTCGTTGAGCGGCTGTAATGAAACGGCGAAATGGCGTATTGGTAAGTGGTTTTCAGATAGGGCTGCCCCTGCCGTGTCGTGCGAATTTCCACCGGCAAGTGTAAATAGTTGTATTCATAGGTCTGTTGATATTGATGTTCGCCATTCACCCGGATCTCTTGCACGCTGTATTTATAGGCCTGATCATTACTGTCAATCAGACTGTCGCCCCGGCTCGATAACGTATACAGGGGGTAACCGGTGTAATTGTTGTCCGGTGCGTAATTGTAGAAGGCGTTGTGATGTATTTTCAGGCTGGCCTGATCAAATTGCCTAAAGTGCGTTACCACCGGCATCTGCTTTGTGCCGCTGTCGTCCATATAAAAAATGGCGTTGTAGCTCAGTTCAGTGATTAGGCCTTGTGGAGTGCTAAAAGTACGAAACAGATTTCTGCCATGCTCTGTAACGTAAGTGATGTGGTAGCTCTGTTTTAGCGGGTTAACAATCTCTGTAACGCCCTCTGGGTTGAAGTAAACCCGTTGCTCCCGCTTGTCAGGGTAGTGGACAATCAGCGCATTCGGCTCGTAACTGAAGCGATAGATATTACCGTACTCGTCTTTAATACTGGCAAGGCGGGCTGACTCAAGGCTTTTTACCGGCTTTTCATAGCAAAACTGCACCCTGTTATTAAAGCGGTCAACCTGCAACATCAACAGCCCCTGAGATGAAAAAAACTGCCGGCTGCCGTCTTTATGCTGCGACACATAACGATAGCTCAATCCGGGGGAGCCAGGCGCTGGCTGTTCCTGCCCTTTATCTTCAAATTGGCTGCCGTGCTGGTTGAAATATTTAAGCCCGGAGCCAAAGCCGGTTTCATCTCGCCATAACGCATCAATCAGCCATTGCTTGCCACCGAGTTCTGCGGTGTGCTGAGTAATGTGGTCCAAATCGAGCTGCCAGCCGTTGGGCAGCCCAAACATACCGCGGGCATTGAAGCTGTAGGTCAGGTTAATCTTCAAAGGCGTTCGCACCCCTTGCGCTTCAATTAAAGGGTAGGTAAAGCTAAACGTCCCGGTGGCGGTATTCACCTGTGCATTAAATGATTTCGTCTGATTGTAGGCATAACTTCCCTTGTAGGCAGTTGCAGTAGACTGATAAATACATAACAGTAGACTTATACATATCAATCTGAATTGATCTGGCAACCGCGTCATTCTTTGCCTCTGTAAACGAATGGCTGGTTTAATACACTTTAGAAGAAGGTTTCATCTTTAGAAAAAAAGTAGTTTTTAGACGATGTATGACTTTCAAAGCGAAATTCAGGTTATCGCATTGTGAGGGCTTTTTTCCTGCTTGGATATTTAAGTATGCGCCCACACTGAGGCAATAATTGACCTTTTATTGCATTGAACCCTTAGCTAAATCGTCGTAAGCCCTCGCCTTTATGCCCTTTGGGTATTTATGCCCTTTGGTACAATCGGGCGGGGAGCAGTCACCGAGACTACAGAGTGCATTTTTTGTTATAAAGGCAACTGTTTCATTTTGGAATATGTGCTGTTTATGGAAATTTTTCGCGTTGGTGGCGCTGTCAGAGACAAACTGCTGGGGTTGCCGGGTAAAGATCAAGACTGGGTCGTGGTCGGTGCCACACCACAAATGATGAAGGGTCTTGGCTTTAAACCCGTTGGGCAGGACTTTCCGGTTTTTTTGCACCCACAAACCCAAGAGGAATACGCTCTGGCCAGAACAGAGCGAAAAAGTGGCCATGGGTATGCAGGTTTTACCTTTCATGCATCCAGTGACATCACCCTCGAAGAAGACTTGCAACGGCGGGACTTAACCATAAACGCCATGGCAGAAGATGAGGCGGGCAATATTGTTGATCCTTATGGAGGTCAGCAAGATCTGAAAAATCGCCTGCTGCGCCATGTTTCTCTCGCCTTTCAGGAAGACCCGCTGCGAATTCTGAGGGTCGCTCGCTTTGCCGCGAGGCTCAGCCCCATGGGCTTTACCATTGCCGATGAAACCATGGCCTTGATGCGCCATATGGTCAGTAGCGGCGAGGCTGCATACTTGGTAGCGGAAAGAGTTTGGCAGGAAACACACCGGGCTTTGTGCGAGCCAGCCCCTGAGATATATTTTCAGACACTAGAAAACTGCGGCGCTTTAAAAGTGGTGATGGCTCCACTGCAGCACTTTATCAACCAGCGGACGCTGGGCTATTTGATTCGGTCAGCGCAAGATCAAAGTCCTCCTCTTGTCCGTTTTGGCTGCTTGTTTATTCCCGCTGCATCCGGCGAGATTCAGAGCTTGCAGCACATTCGAGCACTGTCTGCTACGTTGCGCCTGCCCGTTGAATATACTGATATAGCGACAGTCGTCGTAAATAATGCACACAAATACATTACGCTGATGCAAAAACCCGATGGTGAAACAGCAGTTGCCCTGTTTGAAGCACTCGACGCCTTGAGAAGACCGGAGCGTTTTGACGTTTTTGTAAAGGTGGTGGGATACGGTTTTGCCCACAATCAAAACTTGGCACTCAATTGGTTACACGAGTGTTTGTCGATTAAAGCGAGAGACGTTGTGTCAGAGAATATTCGCGGCAAAGCGGTGGGTGTTGCATTACGAGCAGCGCGAGTTGCACATTTGGATCAGCTGCTGGTAAATAGCTGACATTAAACGACGAAGTGTTAAGTTTATGAGAAACTTCCCCTTAAATTTCATTACGGAAATTCCACATGATTAAAGTTGGGATTGTTGGCGGAACCGGCTATACCGGAGCGGAACTTTTGCGCCTGCTTGCCGTTCATCCTGAAGTTGAGCTCTGTATGATTACCTCCCGATCTGAGGCAGGAAAACCGGTAAGCGAGCTGTTTTCAGGCTTGCGGGGCAGGTTGGATCTGCATTTTTCAGCACCGGACACCAAGCAACTTTCGTCGTGCGATCTGGTGTTTTTTGCTACGCCCAACGGTATTGCCATGCAGTCTGTACCTGAGTTGTTGGCAGCAGGCGTTCGGGTGATTGATCTGGCGGCGGATTTCCGCCTGCAGGATCAAGAGCTCTGGCGGCAGTGGTACGCAATGGAGCACGCCTGCGGGGAACTTTTGCAAGAGGCGGTGTACGGCCTTGCGGAAATGAATCGGGAGTTAATCGCAACGGCCCGGCTGGTGGCAAACCCCGGCTGTTATCCCACCGCTACTCAGCTGGGTTTATTACCTTTGATGCGCCACGGCGCCGTTAGCGGCACTGTTATTGTTGACGCCAAGTCCGGCGTCAGTGGTGCTGGGCGTGGGGCAAATGTCGGCACTTTGCTCTGTGAAGCCTCCGAATCATTTAAAGCCTACGGTGTGGCTGGCCATCGCCATTTACCGGAAATCAAACAGGGCGTTGCCCGTATGGACCCAGCCTTTGGAGGGGAGTTGGTTTTTGTTCCGCACCTAACGCCAATGATTCGTGGTATCCACGCCACTGTCTATTGCACAGTGCAAGACCACGACCTCGACTTACAGGAGTTATACGACAGCACATATGTCAATGAACCATTTGTTGACGTGATGCCCGCCGGAAGCCACCCTGAAACCCGCTCGGTACGGGCATGTAACCAATGTCGTATAGCGGTACACCGACCACAGGGAGGAGATACAGTGGTGGTTTTATCGGTGATTGATAATCTGGTTAAAGGCGCAGCCGGTCAGGCTATTCAAAACATGAACATTATGTTTGGCCTTGAAGAAGAGACAGGGCTTGAGTTTCCTGCGGTTATACCATGAGGTATTGCTAAAACCATATGTGCACATGGTTTATCACGCAGAAGCTGAAGCATGAAACAACAGCACTCAAAGTTGGGGCCGGATGACTCCAGTAATACAACAGACTTATAAGGCGACTGTTGTATTACCTTTTACCCGGCGTATGCTGCAAACTTTGGCTTTGATTACTTTAAAGGTTCTTGATGAGCACAAAATTCTGGGAGGTAAAATCGTTAACTGAGATGACTCCGCAGGAGTGGGAGTCGCTCTGCGATGGCTGTGGTCGCTGCTGCCTGAATAAGGTGATTGACAACGATACAGATGAAATTCACACCGTCGCCGTATCTTGCCGTTTACTTGATCTGAACTCCGGGTGCTGCAAACACTACAAACATCGTCGTAAATATGTGAGCGACTGCATAAAATTTACCCCTAAAACTCTGCATGAGCACTTGCAGTGGTTGCCAGACAGCTGTGCCTATAATCTGCTCTACCACGGTTACGACCTGCCCCAATGGCATCCGCTCATTAGCGGTAATCCAAACTCTGTACACGACTCTGGTTTCTCAGTGATCGGCAAGGGGATAAAATCCGAGGAGGAGCTCTCAGACCCTTCCGTTTGGTTTGACTACATTATTCGGGTGCGCTGAATGCCCGGCAAGCTATATGCGCTGATTCTGGCCGGTGGCCGCTCCTTGAGAATGGGACAGGACAAGTCCAGATTGAACTGGCAGGGTAAGGCGCTTTATCAGCACATGGTGTCATTAATGACACAGGCTGGAATTAATCATATTTTGCTCAGCGGCTCTGACTTTTACGACGCCCCACCGGCTCGACAAGTGAAAGATATTCTGCCCGGGAGAGGCCCCCTTAGCGGAATTCACGCTGCGTTTGCCGAGGCTGCGGACTATGATCGCCTTCTGGTCACGCCGGTCGATATGCCACTGCTACCTGTGGAAGCTATTAAACGACTGTGTACAGAGCCGTCATGCTGCTATTTTAGCGGTTATAATCTGCCTGTTTTATTAGCAGTGACGCCCAGGACCAGAGTACTTATTGAGCAAGCTATTCGCAGTGATGACCCTAAAGACTTTGCCCTTTGGCGCTGGTACCGGAAAATTGGCATGAAGGCGCTGCCGCTACCGGCGGCGATGGTTCATGGTTTTATCAACGTCAATACGCCTGAGGATTGGCTAAAGTTGACAACGTTTAACGACTGTTGATAAACGAGAGCTGCTCAATAAAAACCGGGTAAATAATATAAACAACTTTACACACTCGACAGGAGCAATCATGGCTCACCACCAAATTAAAGAATTTATTGCTACCAATATCGCTGTACTGACGGTATCAGATACGCGAGATGAAGAAACCGACTCCTCCGGCCAGTTTCTGGTTGACAGCTTATGTGCCGCTGGGCATCGGCTGGTGGATAAAGCTATTGTTAAAGACGACATCTACAAGATAAGGGAAGTGGTTTCCCGCTGGATTGCCACCGACGCCGAAGCACAAGATTGCGTTCAGGTTGTTCTGGTCACCGGGGGTACCGGTTTCTCAGGTAGGGACAGCACACCCGAAGCACTGTTGCCGATTTTTGATAAACAGATTAATGGCTACGCAGAGCTATTTCGTCAGCTCTCCTATGAACAGGTTGGCACCTCCACTATTCAGTCCCGCACCGTGGCTGGTATTGCTAACGGCACTGTAATTTTTGTGATGCCCGGCTCCAATAATGCCTGCAAAACAGCATGGGAAGGCATTATCAGAGAGCAGTTGGACAGTCGGCATCGCCCTTGTAATTTTATTGAACAGTTGAAAAAGGCGGGCTAACTGTGGCGCAAACTGAACAGCTCACCCACATAAACAGTGATGGCAAAGCCAGTATGGTGGATGTTGGTGAAAAAGACATCACACGTCGTGAAGCTATAGCCGAAGGCTTTGTCTACATGGCACCACAAACGCTGCAATTGGTAAAAGACAACGGCCTGAAAAAAGGGGATGTGCTTGCTGTAGCCAAAATCGCTGGCATTCAGGCGGCCAAACAGTGCAGCCAGCTGGTGCCGTTATGCCATCCGTTAATGCTCAACTTTATTGGAGTTGAGTTTGAGATTGAAGATGAGCACTCCCGAATTCGTATTGAAACTTGCTGTCGGCTCAGTGGGAAAACCGGGGTTGAAATAGAAGCACTCACCGCAGCTTCGGTTGCAGCGTTGACCATTTACGATATGTGCAAGGCAGCAGACAAGGCGATGCATATCGAAGGCATCCGGGTATTGGAGAAAAGTGGTGGCCGCAGCGGTAACTACCGGGTTAAAGGAGAGGGAAAATGTTAAAAGTGCTCTTTTTTGCCAGCTTTCGTGAGCAGCTTGACTGCGATCAGTTACTTCTCAACGAGGGCGACTACCCGACCACGGTCTACAGGCTTAAACAACAACTGGCTAATAAAAATGAATGCTGGCGAGCAGTTATGATGAGCGAGCACACACTGGTTGCTGTTAATCAAACCATGACCCGTAAAGATGCCACGCTGCACCCGGGGGATGAAGTGGCATTTTTTCCACCAGTGACCGGCGGGTAAACACTGTGATCTCTATCCAGACAGAAGACTTTAATTGTGGGCAAGAGTATGAACAGCTGACGGCGAACAGAGCCGTTGGCGCCATTGTGACCTTTACCGGCACCGTGCGGGATATGAATCAGGGCGATCGGGTGGGTGGTCTGTTTTTGGAACATTACCCCGGCATGACGGAAAAAGCCCTGCAGGCGATTGTCGATGAAGCTCAGCAACGATGGCAGCTCCAAGTGGTGCGGATAATTCACCGGGTTGGTCAGCTACACCCTGGTGATCGCATCGTTTTTGTCGGCGTTGCCAGTGCTCATCGCAAAGAGGCCTTTGCGGCCTGTGAATTTATTATGGACTATCTGAAAACCCGTGCCCCATTTTGGAAAAAAGAGACGACACCTGACGGTGAGCGCTGGGTCGAGGCCCGTGATTCAGACATAAAGGCGGCGCAACGTTGGTGAAGTTATTTTTTGCTCTTTTTCTTACCGTTGCGGCCGTGGCGCACGGGCAAGATTTACATGTTGCGGTGGCGTCAAACTTTAAACCCTCGTTGACCATACTGGCCAAAACCTTTGCTGAGCAAACCGGACACCGGCTGCTGATCTCTTCTGCGTCAACCGGTGCACTGTATAACCAGATTATCAATGGCGCACCGTTTGACGTCTTTCTTGCGGCGGACAGCCTTCGACCGGCACAACTTGAGCAGCAAGGGTTAGGCGAGCGCCGATCAACCTACGCTTTTGGCGAGCTGGTTTTTTGGCGCCCGGGAGTCAAGAAACCGGTTAATCTGACGGACTACCGTGGTCGTCTGGCCATTGCTAACCCAGCGACAGCTCCTTATGGATTAGCTGCTCAGCAGGTGTTAGAAAAACTGCATTTATGGCAGCCCATTCAACCCAGACTGGTTCAGGGCAGCAGCGTTCAGCAAGCCTGGCAGTTTGTTGCCAGTGGCAATGCGCCTGCAGGACTGGTGGCGCGGGCTCAGCTAGCAAACGAAAAAAACAACACAAACATAATAACAATTCCCACTGAGCTATACGCTCCTATTCGTCAGGATCTTATTATTCTAAAACGCAGCAAAAAACCTGAGCTTGCCAAGGTGCTGGTTGAATTTTTGTTGTCCATGACCGTGCAGAACATGATCGTCAGCCAAGGTTATTTACCGGCGAGCTGTTACAACAAAGGTACGCCTAAATGCTGACTGCTGCGGTTTGGGTAACCATTAAGCTGGCTCTGACAACAACCTGCATTCTCATGTTTCTGGCTATACCGCTGGCTTGGTGGCTGGCCAATATGAAAAGCGCCCTACGGCCGGTATTAGAAGCACTGGTGGGGCTTCCTATGGTGCTGCCACCGACGGTATTGGGCTTTTACTTGTTGCTGCTGTTTTCACCAAACCATGCGCCCGGCCAAGCCTGGCTTTCCCTGACCGGGACAACGCTGGCGTTCAGTTTCAGTGGTCTGGTGATCGCCTCTGTTATTTATTCGATGCCCTTTGTCGTGCAACCATTGCAGCGGGCGTTTGAGCAGTTTGATAAAGGCCTGTTAGAGGCCGCAGCCATGCTTGGGGCTGGCCGGGTGGATCGTTTTGTTAATATCGTGTTGCCGCATACTCAGCGGGCGCTGGTTCTGGCGGCTTGTATGGGGTTTGCTCATACGGTTGGTGAGTTTGGCGTGGTGCTGATGATTGGCGGCAATATTCCCGGCGAAACCCGGGTGTTGTCTATCGCCTTGTTTGATGCGGTTGAGTCACAGCAGTTTGCTGCTGCCCATCAGATCGCTGGTGGTTTGCTGGTTTTTGCCATGGTGTTGTTAATTGTGCTTTACAGCCTGGATCGTAAATCAACAACGAGTGGCGTCTAATGCTCAATATTGATATTCAACTCCCACGGGATCATTTTCTTCTTAATATTAAGCAGAGCCTTGATGGCGACTCTATGTGGGCTATTATGGGGCGCTCCGGGTGTGGTAAAACCTCCCTGTTACGCACTATTGCCGGGCTGGAGCGTCAGGCAAAGGGGCGTATCGTTTTTAATGACGAGCTTTGGCAAGACTCCGCTCAGGGGGTGTGGGTCCGACCGGAGCACCGCAGCATCGGTTATATTTTTCAGGATGCCCGGCTGTTTCCCCATTTGGATGTGATGGAGAACCTGCAGTTTGCCCGCAAGCGAGCCAGTAGTGGTTGCGGGCCGGTTTTTGCTGACCTGATTGAGCGTTTAGGGATTGGGCATTTGTTGAATCGAAACGTTGACTGTTTATCCGGTGGAGAGATGCAGCGGGTTGCCATTGCCAGAACGTTATTAAACGCCCCTCGTCTTTTATTGATGGATGAACCCCTCGCCTCTCTGGATTGGGAGTCAAAATCGCATATCTTGCCCTGTTTGCGAGATATGCGGCAACAGTTTGGTATGTTGGTCGTTATGGTTAGCCACGCCCGTGAAGAAGTGGCCACACTGGCGGATAAACTATTGCTAATGGAGCAGGGGCAAGTGCAAGCATGCGGTGAATGTCGTCAACTATTGAGCCGGCCGGGATCTTTATTGACCAAAGATGATCACGCACTTTCGGTACTGGATGTTCAGGTAAGCAGCCATGATCACGATTACGGTTATACCGAGTTACTGCTTGGGCAGCAGCGGTTGCAGGTCAGGCAAATTTCGGCATTACCCGGTACAGAGCTAAGAATAGTTTTGTCAGCACAGGAGGTGAGTATTGTGGTTGAGGATATTGATTGTACCAGTGTGCAAAATAGAGTGTCAGCAACCATTCAGGCCGTACAGGCACAAAGCTCAAATAACGTACTCCTATTCCTTAATGCCGAAGGACAGACGCTGTTAGCACTGGTTACCCGACGGGCGATGGGTCTGTTGCAACTGTCGCCGGGAATGCAGGTATTTGCACATTTTAAGGCGTCTTGCCTTGATGTAATTGAGGGGGCTTAGCGGAGGTGCGGGGTAATCCGAAACCGGAGCAGAAGATAGAGAAATAATAAGGGTTATAGGGGAGGGTATCTTCGGAGTTTGCCGTTAATTTTACAACATAACTTTTCGGATTGGTGCCCAGGAGAAGACTCGAACTTCCACGACCATACGGTCACTAGCACCTGAAGCTAGCGCGTCTACCAATTCCGCCACCTGGGCATTGCCGTTAATGAACGTGTAACAAGACTAAATCATTTGATTTGGTGCCCAGGAGAAGACTCGAACTTCCACGTCCTACTGGACACTAGCACCTGAAGCTAGCGCGTCTACCAATTCCGCCACCTGGGCCTTGTTACCGCCGTTCAACGACTCAACGAAGCGGCATATTAGAGATCGACTTATCTTCTGTCAACCACTTAAAGTGAGTTTGATTAACCCGTTAGCTAAGAGAGCAGGAAAACACGCCTGTGGTTAACAAAAGATAAATCCATAGGTGAGGGGAATACCCCTACCAAATAAACAAGATAAGGCCTTTATTTTCTCAGTGCCGATGTCATGGCCTGAAACCACACTATTTTACTGAGATCACCAGTGGCAATGATGTTTTTTTCCTGTACCCCTTGCATGAAGGCTACCTGAGTGTTTTTATGCGTCAAGATTTCAAACCCTTTGTTGGCACAAGAAAAAGCCAGTTCAAAGGTGGGTTTATCAGTGCTGCCGGAAACTGAGTTTACTTGACCATTGTTAACAATAAAGTGGCGTGCAACACCATCTTTACTGCTCAATTGAAAGGTAAGATCCTGTCCTTCGAGGGTTTTACGAAAGGCTGGGCTCTTTCGAGAAGCGCGTTTCATCATGAAACCAAGCACCCATAATAGTAATCTGAACTTCACTTTGATCCTCTTGGGTGTTTACTGGGAATAGTGACAAAGAGTCATAGATATTGGTAAAAAGAAAACATTTTCTCGCAGTGCTGTTGCAAACAGAAGTTGAGAAAATGTCTTTCTGGGGTGGTGGCAGTATTGACAACCTGGCTTGCGAAACGCTAGCACGGTCCGCAACAGTCGATCAGCTTAGTTGACTGCTTCTTTTAATGCTTTACCCGGTTTGAAGGTGACAGTTTTACTGGCCTTGATCTGGATGGTTTCACCGGTTTGAGGATTTTTACCGGTGCGAGCGGCACGGCTGCGCTGCTCGAAAGTGCCAAAGCCGATCAGGCTGACGGTGTCTTCAGACTGAAGCGCACCGGTGATGGCTTCGAGCATGGCATTCAGGGCTTGTGAGGCTTTGTCCTTGCTGATATCCGCTTCATCAGCAATGACATTGACCAGGTCAGGTTTACGCATAACGTAATCTCTCCGTTTTGTTTTTTCTTGTTTCTTCCCTCTGTGCAAGGGAAATTTCCTTTCTTTGCATTCATTGCAAAGATTTCAGCTCACAATTTGTAGCTTGGATACAAAACAGACTAAATCACTGCTGCCCTAAGGGCAATAGTCTAACCCAACCGATTCCAAAGAACTTGGGTAGCATCAGTCAGGCTAAACAATTCAGTACAGTCTTTAATAACTACGATTAGGTTAGCCAGTCAAAAAAGCAAACAGGCAGCTACCCGGTACACAGCCTCATCAACCCCTTGGCACAAATGGGTATTTATGCCCTGTGGGTATTTATGCCCTATGGGTATTTATGCTCTGTGGGTGCGATAGGGCAGGGAGTGTCAGTTCAGCAGTGATTAAAGGTTGTGAATGAGTTTGCACCTTTGTTGGCTATGCTTGGTACTGACTGACAGCAGGTTACTCAATGATGACTTTCAATGTGTTTCTTAATCAGTTAAACGGTTTTGTTTGGGGGCCGTTTTTGCTGATTCTGATTTTGGGTACCGGGTTATTCTTAATGACTGGCCTGCGGCTGTTTCCGCTGTTGAACCTAGGCGCTGGTTTCCGGCTGATTTGGCAGGGCCGGGTGGCAGCAAGTGGTGATGAAAATAAAGGTGATATCACACCTTTCAAGGCTTTGATGACGGCACTTGCATCCACCATTGGCACTGCAAATATTGCCGGAGTGGCTACAGCCGTGGTTTTGGGGGGGCCGGGTGCTCTGTTCTGGATGTGGTGCTCTGCACTTCTTGGGATGGCAACCAAGTTTGCTGAGGCCGTTCTGGCAGTTCACTTTCGGGAGCAGGACGAACTGGGCAATCATGTGGGTGGCCCAATGTATTACATCAAAAATGGTCTCGGTGCTAAGTGGACATGGCTGGGTAATTTATTTGCCGTGTTTGCGGCTTTAGCCGCTTTGGGTATAGGGAATACTGTGCAGGCAAATTCTATCGCCAGTGTGCTTTACAGTAATTTTGGCACTCCTACCCTAGTCACCGGTATCGTCCTTATGGTTTTAGTTGCCATTATCCTGCTTGGGGGGATCAAGCGTATTGGCTTGGTGGCCGGCACATTGGTTCCTTTGATGGCTGTCGTTTATATTGGGTCCGGGCTTATTGTGCTTGCCATTAATGCAAGGGAGTTACCTGGCGCGTTTGCGCTGATCTTCACCAGTGCTTTTACCGGTCACGCTGCTGAAGGTGCCTTTACTGGTGCTGCGGTTTACACCGCTATTCGTTACGGCGTCTCCCGTGGGGTGTTCTCCAACGAAGCCGGGCTTGGTTCTGCCCCTATCGCACACGCCGCATCCCAGACACAAAACCCGGTGCATCAGGGTCTGCTGGCCATGATGGGAACGTTTTTTGATACGTTGGTGACTTGCTCCATCACCGGCCTGACGATTGTTACCTCCGGTCTCTGGGTCGGCGGTGAGTCTGGCGCTGCACTCACTTCAGCTGTTTTTGCCCAGTCCCTGCCAGGTGTTGGGCAGTACATTATTGTTTTCTCGCTGACGATTTTTGCATTTACGTCGGTCATCGGTTGGGTGTTTTATGGTGAGCGCAGTATTGAGTACTTGTTTGGTACAAAAGCTATTATGCCTTATCGGGTGTTGTGGGTGCTAATTCTGCCAGTGGGGGCTGTGGTCAACCTGAATTATATCTGGTTGGTGGCAGATACCTTAAATGGGATGATGGCTCTGCCAAATCTAATTGCAGTGGTTGCGTTGAGTCCGGTGGTGTTCCGTTTGGTACGCAGCTTAGCGGGGCAAACTGTTTAAGGCGAGAGAGCTTTGCTGAGTCGGATTAGGAGGGCGCCTGAGAATAGACGACACGACTGCGAAGGCATCTCTATGTTTTACCCGTGATTGCGTAAAGCACCGCCTTTATGGCCCTTTGGGTATTTATGCCCTTTGGGTATTTATGCCCTTTGGATACGATAGGACGGGGAGTGTCAGCCATACGGCTCTCGGCAGGTATTTATCTTATGTACTGCTTGACTGCGGGTTTTTGGCAAACCACGACATCATGCACACAAAAAATCGTTTAAATGACAAAAAGTAATATTGAATCTACTTTGAGGGGATAGTTTCTACATGCAGGACTGATTTTTATGGGCATTCGTCGCTTTTTCAAGATAAATATTTTCTGTTTGGCTTTAACGTATTTTTTTACGCTGTATTCTAGCTGTACGTATTCGCTGGAAAAAATAAATCATTCAACATACGCAAATACATCGTTAAGTATTGCACGCAATGATTCTGGTGAAATAGGCTGGAAGGAATCAGCTTTGCCTATTCCTGTCAAAGTTGGTAATAGTATAAAAACTACTGATAGCGCTTTTATTTCCGGTTTTGCCGCAGTAATGGGTGCTGCTATTTCATTTGGTGCTGTTGTTGCAATATCGACTACTGCTGTCGTAATACTTATGGCTGCTACTTATCTATTTAGTTTACCCCCTTCGCTGATATATTCTGTGCCAGTTTTAGCGTTAATTTATGCTTTTTACAAGTCTTCAACCCTTGTTTTTAAAAAAAATAAAGAGAAAAAATATTCAAATTTTATTTCACTAGATGAGTCAGAAAGACCCAGTTTTGAATCATCTTTTTTTGTACCGGTTTCTGCAACCGGCCAGGTAGATAAAAAAGAACTCAAGAATTTAATCAAATCTCAGGTAAAAGCACCATCCATTTCTAAATCCAATATTAAAGGAAATTACAATATTAAATTTGCTAACCTGGCCGGAGTCACTTCTTACTTTGATTTGACGTTGAGCGAATTTAGTAAGCAGGTTCGAAGTGAGACAGTAGTTAATTACATGGTGGTATTATCGGCAGAGGACTCCCCTAAAAAAGCACCAAAGCCACGGCAGCTTTTAAAGCGTGATGTGGAATTCTTATTAAACAATAGAACATTCTTACACCACAACGCCAAAGCCAATTTAACCCAAAATGAGCGCAGTGCTGTTGATTTTATTTTGGAAAAAATACAGTTTTATGCAAGTTATATCACGGAAAACCAGCTGGACGGCTGTCTTCTGCATGTTATGGTCAGTAAAGGAATGACCAGAGTCGTTTTTGTACCGTTTTCCTGATAACACCTCCTGCCCATGCAATGCATGGGCAGGAGGTGGTTAAGCCCTTATTAGTTGTGAGCATGAAGTTCATCATTCAGCTCAATGGCTGACTTATTCGTGAGGCATTCCACTGCACCACTTTGCGAGTTTCGGCGAAAGAGCAGGTCTGATTTTCCTGACAGTTCGCTCGCTTTCACCACATTAATTACGGCCTTTTGATTATCAATCATCTGAACCTTGGTGCCGGCTGTGATATATAGGCCTGCCTCAATAATACAGCGGTCTCCCAACGGGATACCTAACCCGGCATTGGCTCCAATAAGGCAGTTGTTGCCTACCGAGATAACAATGTCACCGCCACCGGACAGTGTACCCATGGAGCTGCAGCCGCCGCCTAAATCGGAGCCTTCACCCACCATAACACCGGCAGAAACACGGCCTTCGATCATGCTTTTACCTTCCGTACCGGCATTAAAGTTAATAAACCCTTCATGCATTACCGTGGTGCCCTCACCCACATAAGCACCCAAGCGCACCCGTGCAGTGTGAGCGATGCGAACGCCACCCGGGACAACGTAGTCAGTCATTTTCGGGAATTTGTCTACTGAATTTACGCTAAGAACCCGGCCTGCCGCCCGTGCTTGCAGTTGACGCGTTGGCAACTCTTGCAGGTCAATGGCGCCTTCGCTGGTCCAGGCTACATTAGGCAACAATGTGAAGATGCCCTGCAGATTTGTGTTGTGAGGTTTTACCAGACGATGGGAGAGCAAGTGCAGTTTAAGGTAGGCCTCTGGTGTGCTGGTTGGTGCGTCATCGGTTTCCAGCACAGTGATCAGCCGTGGTTGCTGACTCTCTTCAAGGGTGCGGGTCATCGCTGCCAGCTCGCTGTGGCCGGTGTCAGCAAACAGGTACTCAAGGGCGTGCAGCGTTTTGCTGTCCAGCTCAATGAACGTGTTACCACTGCTGTAGTTTACCAGTTGAGCAATACTGTCCAGCAGTTGTGGCGCCGGATTGATTACCGGCTGCGGATAAAATACTTCCAGCCACTCACCTTGCTGGTTTTTACTGCCAACACCAATGGCAAAGCTAAAGTACTGTTTGGTCATAATTAATCCTTAAGCGGGGCTATTCATGTTTATTTTACGGCTATAAAATCAGGTCTTGTGCAAAAGGGCGCTGAAGCTCTCTTGGGAAAAACCCAGTAACTTCTCTTTACCGGTGTCCAACAATGGTCGTTTAATTAGGGCGGGCTGAGCCAACATAAGTTCAATGGCTCGTTCAGCATTGATGCCGGATTTCTCGGCCTCCCCCAGTTTGCGCCACGTAGTCCCTCGCCGATTCAGCAAGGCTTCAAAACCCAGCTCAGTGACCCATTGCTCAAGCATCTCTTGGGTAAGACCATCGCTTCTATAGTTGTGGAAGCGATATTCTAAGCCAGCGTTTTCAAGCCAGCGTTTGGCTTTTTTTATGGAATCGCAATTTGGTATGCCGTACAGCGTGATCACACTGCCTCCTGTTTTTTAACCTTTTGCCTGACCACAGGCAATATGCTGCGGCTGATGGCTGCTTTTATTACTAAACGTCATTAAAGTCATTTGCCAAAAACACAGCCAGAAGCCATGCATGATATAACAACTCCACCACATAAATCTCTGTGGTCACTGGTGTTGAAACCAAAATGAAGGCTAATTTTCTGCCAGAGCCGCTCTCAAAGATTCCACTCGCCGACGATTGGTACCAAAATCATAATAACCAACTCGTGAGGATGAGCGCACATCCACCCGCCCATTTGGTTGAATCATAAGGATCAGGTCATCTTTAAACTGCAGTAAGGGGGTCGTAAATACAGCAATAATAATATGGTCATTATTGCTGATAATTTCTGCGTTGGGCCAGGTTTTCAGGGTGTTTAACAGTTTCTTTTTAATCGCTGAATTATTATTCTCCTTTAGGGTGAAAGGCGCGATTTTATGCTCATCAGACGCCATGCTACTAACACAGTTTGGGCTCGGTGGGCAGGTAAATTCTGGCGCTTCAGCCTGCACCCGAAAGCTTGTTATGAGTAGCAATGAATAAAACGTACACAGTTTAAATAGTGGGGCAAAGGCCAATTTTTTCACGGTCACTGAGTCCTTCAAATAGATGGTTCATGCTTATACGACGAAAATTATGATTAAGTTAACTCAATTGGCCGATACCTAAAATGGCCACCGCCTGCAAAGTACAAAAATAATGGAGTTAACACGTTGATCGACTCAGAATCAGGTAATGAGACTAAATGCGCTTATTTTGGCCAACTGGGCCGCTGCAAAGATATTGCACAAGCCGGTAGTCAGCTTTGTTACTGGCACGACCCGGATGCTGATAAGTCAACGGATGATGTAAAAGAAAGGCTTGAAGCAAGAGCTCGAAATGGTCTGCCTATGGAGGGGTTTATACTGCGCAAAGCTAACCTTGAAAATATTGACCTCCACGGCAGAAATAAACCTTTTAAGTTAATCAACAGCGACCTCAGTCGTGCAAACCTGCATAAAGCACATTGTTACCGCTTGGATCTTACTGGCTCGAGCTTATTAAAAGCCGATCTATCCTGTGCGAATTTGCGCCGAACCTGCCTGAATCAGTGTAATTTACTGGGTGTAAATCTGAAAAATTGCTCTGTTGACCACGCTCGCTGGGGAGATCGACTCTATCAGGAGCAACTAGCGCTGGATGACCCTGCCAACGCCCTTACCATGTATGAAGAAGCC
This sequence comes from Endozoicomonas sp., assembly GCA_965198415.1. Lineage (GTDB taxonomy): Bacteria > Pseudomonadota > Gammaproteobacteria > Pseudomonadales > Endozoicomonadaceae > Endozoicomonas. The sequence goes on along the minus strand of CBDAPN010000032.1, from coordinate 289,152 downwards.
GAGGAGTCAGTGCGGAACATTCGCAGACACTGTGAATACATGGGTATGACCAACACGGCAGGCGCATTCTATTACCGTGAAAAGGTGCTGCATCGTATGCAGCTGCCGCTGTTTTCGCGTCAGCGCCTGTTTTCATTTTTACTTGATAAAGTCAGTGGTTATGGTGAGTCACCACTGCGAGTAGTTAGCTTTTCTGCACTGTTAATCCTGTTTTTTTCGTTTATCTACTTTTTTACAGGAGTACACAACGGTGAAAGTATTATTAATTTTAGTAGCGCTGATACCGCATCGCACAATATACGTATATGGCTCGATTGTGCGTATTTCAGTGTCGTAACCTTTACAACACTCGGTTACGGCGACTTGGTACCGCTTGGGATTTCACGGGTCTTTGCCGCCTTTGAGGCGTTTATCGGCAGTTTTTCTATGGCTCTGTTTGTGGTGTTGTTTGTTAAAAAGTTGGTGCGATAATTCCCGAAAAAATCACTCGTATTTCCGAACAGCCTCGTAACCACAAGAGCTGAAACACTTACCGTGCTCGAAAATCGCACCGATTACAGATACAAGCATACGACGTCAATAAGAATAATTTTATTTATAAATGAGGAAAATTATTACCTTGTCGTCTATTATGATTCCAGATTTTGCTATTCAAGCGTAGTTATTGCAAGAACCATAGCGTTTATCAAAATGGTAGCCTGATTCTCACTACCATTCTCTTAATCTAATAATTTGCTATGTGATGCTGAAAAAAATTACGACATTCTGAGTATTAATTATTGCCTAAAGAATCATGTTTAGACCTTTATTTGTTCTTCTTCTGACCACTTTTACCTTCGTTTCTTCGGGGTTGTGCCTGCCAAGCTATAAAGGTAGTCATGCTTATAACCAGGTAAGCCATGCGAATGCATCTGTAAATACAGCCACTGGCACACTTCATTTCTCATATCCCATAATAGAAACGAGTGGTATTCATGTGCCATTTAAAATTAATTTAACCTACCAATTCAATTCCAAAGGAGTGTTCGGATTACCAGATGGCTGGCAGCTGGATATAAATTATATTAGTAGTGGTATGGCAGTTTTAGGCGGCCAGCAATGGCTCATCGACCCATTGTGGCATGATGAACACTTGTTTTCCTCAGGATTGAAATACTACAACCAACATGGAACCATGTTTCGGGACGAAAATGCCGAAAGGCCAATACCAGCCTATCCAACGATGTCTTACCGATACAGAGCAATGCATAAAGACGGGAGTGTAAATTACTTTTCTGCACAAGGTCTGATGGTCTTACAGGTTGATCGCTTTGGAAATCGAGTAATTATTGAATACGAACAACCGGCTCAAAGCATCGAAGAAGCCAGACTATCAGCCATTATTGATAATTATGGCAACCGATACACATTCGTTTATGAGCCCGGCACCCTCATTGCGCGCTACCCAGACGGTAGAGAACAATACGTCTACTTTAGCGAACATGGTGTCACTGCCATTGTTGATCTGATGCAACAGCGGTATGAGTTGAGTTATATTAGTAGGCAAAATTACCCTCTGATAAAAACGATTAATACCCCGTTCGGCCTGATTACTGATTTAGAATACGGCACTATTCCCTGCAAGCGGGATGGAATAGATAGCCAGTTACCGGTTGTTAATCATTTTAGGCAATACGAATCAGAAACTAAAAAACTGCATTATGAGACCTATTACAGCTACATTAAAAATAATAATTATACCGGATACCCCTTGTATGAAATTTCCAAAGAATCAGACTCATTAATTGACAGTAATAATCAAAACTATCGCTATGTTGTTGAAGTCAAGCAAACTAACGGTGACTCTGAAAAACAAACCATCCATCACAAAGTTTATGAGTATAATTACTTGCATTTACCATTGGAAATTCGAACCATCAAAGATGGCAAAGAGTTTCAAAAGACAGAATTAACCTACTCTATTGATACATTTAAATACAGTCGGTCAACTAATTATGATAAGCCAACTAAAGTCGTACACTTTACCTGGAATGAGAAAGAAAAAAAATATATTCCCGGTAACCGCATTGAGCATCAATATGATTTATTTGGCAACAACACCATTAAAAAATACTGGATTTATAACCGACAAAATAAAAGCTGGCGACATATAAACACTATTCAACATCAATATTTTACGAATTATTATAGTTTGTTGTACCAGACCATCAACAAAGAGATGGCTTCAGACAAAGTATTGAGAACAAGGTATTATTTATCGTCTTCGAAAAAGACTTACTGTGCAAAAATGACCCACACCCTGAAGCATGGGAAAAAGTCTAATCAATGGCAACCCTGGCAACAAATTGATTATCAGCACGATGAGAAAGGTCGTGAAATATTTCGTCAACTAAAGTGGATTGTTAAAGGAATGCCCGGGGTAGTGAAAACCCATAAAAAAACCCACTACATTTTCGATAAAAACTCCGGTCACTTAACGACACGACACGAAAGCAGCCTGGGTAGTGTTATAGAAAAACAGACGGATACTCGCAGTAAGCAACTACTCAGTGAAGTATCAGCTTTGGGTGAAAAAACCGAGTATCGTTATAACAAATTAGGTCAACTGACCCATCGTATAGATCCGGAGGGTAATATCCGTACCTTCAAACATTATTACTACGCAAAAGATGGGTTAAACGCAACCGTTTCCATCTCTCCTTTAGGGTTTCGACAGCGTGTCAGGAAAGACGCATCAGAACGCTTGGTTATGCACGAAGAGGAGGTGAACGGGCAATATCAAGTGATTGAACAAAAGGAATACAACGCCTTTGGTAAAATAGCAACCCATAAAGATAAGTACGGTCAGCTAACTGAATTTAAATACGATGACCAGATGCGAGTGATAGAGAGTACAGATCCGTGGCTTAATAAAATAACGGTTATTTATGATGATGATAATTTATCACAGCAAATATTTCATAATGGCAAGAAATATAAACAAATAGAAAAAGTTCCGTGGCTATTAACTGTTAAAACAACTAACTATCCTATTGGAAACGAACATAACCAAATGGCAGTAGAAAATAAGGTTATTAAAAATGGCTTCAATATGGTGCTTAGCGAAGAGAGTGCATTACTTGAGATGCACACATTAAAGAATCTTTCCGTTATAAAAAACCATTACGAATATGACCCTAGTCACAACAGAGTTAAAATTGAAACAAAAGGGTTTGATGGACTATGGCAAAAGAAAGAATCCTACTTTGACCTGTTCAACAATGTGCATACTTTTGTGAAACAACAAGTTCATCAGGGGCAACATTCATTTCATCTAGGTGATCAATACTTCTATAATTCGGATAACCAGCTTGAAAGAGTCGTTTCACCAAAAGAAAAAAATACTAAGCAATTAGTATTCTCACACAAATACGATAAAAATGGACGGGAAATTGAACACAACCTTCCTAATGGGCGGAGTATCAAAAAGTCATATACGTCTATCGGACTGTTAAAATCAGTCAGTTGGAATCGTAAAGATAAACTTTATCAAGTGCACTATAAATATGACTCAGATCGGCGATTAGTAGAAATTTCGGATTCGCAAGGTCAACAGCAGAGCTATCAATATGATCTGAATGGTAACTTAATTAGTCTCGTTTATCCGGATAAGCATCAACAAAAATATTGGTATGACAGGTTAAGTCGAGTGATTCGTCAAGAAAATGCTGGCACCAAAAGAAGTATTATTTATCAATACGACGACAAAGACAAAGGAAAACTGTCGTTTGTTCGCAATAACGGTAATCAGATTAACTATGTCTATGGTAAAGATAGTAACGGCACACTTGGTCGATTAATAATGATTAAACGAGAATTGGAAGGCAGTGGCAAAACAAAAGAACACTATTCTTATGGAAGTTTTGATCGACTGATCAAATCAGAAGTCTACACTGATGATGGTTCATTGCTATTTTCTAATAACTATCAGTATTTACCGCGCGGAGAGTTAATAAAGCAAACTAATATATCTTGGGAAAAAGGCAAGAAAATTAGTTCCGAAACCATTGATTATACCTACGATGCATTTAAACGCCTAACAAAAGAAAAACACCTCGTTAAAAATAGTGGTAAGTCATCAGCAACTTTGAATAGTGAAGTTAGCTACCAATATGACGGTAATAATAATCTTATCCTTGAGCAACGCACTGAGGTCAATGGAGAAAAAAAAATAACGAAATTTGATTACAATATCATGAACCAACTGATCAGTATTAAAAAAAACAAAGCACAACAAGCTGTCATCACTCATGATAGCATCGGCCATATGGTGATTGACCATGAAGGTAAAAAATATCAGTACGATGACCTCGGATTACTTCAGCACTCCACCGATAAAAACGGAAAAGTACTGGCCAGCTTTAATTATTTGCCAAATGGTTTGCTAGGCCAGATACATGATGATAAAGAAAAACACAACTTTTATTACGATTTAGAAAACAAAGCCATCAGTGTGGTTAAAAATCACAGTCACTACGACCTAGTTCAACATAAAGGGAATTATCTACTCCAATTAACGGAGAAAGGTGGTGCTCAGCTATTCATAGCTAATAAAAGTATTGGCGCACAACTCAACTCAAACAACAAAGGAGAGCAGGGTGCAACTGTTTATTCCTATGAGGGTTATGGTCAAAGTAAACGTTTGAATAATTCAGCAGTTCAATCTACGGGTGATTTTTTGTGGAATCAGGAACTGGTCGAAAAGAAAACGGGGCTGGTCTATTTGAAAACTCGTTTTTATCACCCAAATATTAAACGTTTTATAAGTCGGGATCATTTGAAGGTTGATAACCGCTATAGCTATGCCCATGCAAACCCTATACTTTTTATCGACCCTACGGGGCAGTCCTCACACTCATTAGGAAATATGGGTGTGGGTTCAATATTTTTGGCGCTCAGTTTCTTTACAGTCCTCGCTTCTCTGCCGACAGCAGGAGTAAGCCTGTCATTAGCATCGGTATTTGGTTTAATGGCAGGGGTCTCAGAGCTCGCATCATGTATTGCTTTGATGAGCGCTCAGTCTGTATTAAATTCCGGTAATAAAGTGTTGGGACACGCTTTACAATACACCGGTATGGCTCTTGGAGGAATGGGCGCCATTGTCAGCTTAGGGGCCTCCGTCGCTCCCGTTGCAAATGCTCTTGGGTTCGAGTCGCCTTTAATTGCCCGCTTCTTGCGCCCTGTCTGGAGATCCAAAGCGATAGCTGATGAACTTACTTCTTCATCAGCACAAGCTGAGATAATAGAACCTGCCTCAACCGGGACTTCTAGCGATTGGGATTTTGACGCTAAAACGGCATTAAGAGGTGTGCCGAGATCCGAAACGAACGGTCCATCAAGGTTAATTAACGAAAACAGTCCCCTGTTAGGTGTTGAAAATGGTTCTATTGCAAATACGCCAACAGATTATATTCAGACGGATGAGACTACTCGTAACACAATAAAGATGCAATTTGAGAATTCAGCCGAATTTTATCGCATTGAGAAAAACTTTAAAGTATTTCATGATTTTTATAAATTAGGCAAACAGTTTGATAATCCTAATCTGCTAACAAGGGCAAGCGTTGCACGCATCACCGAGAGTGGAGTGTCTGATTTTTCTACTTCAGGTGAAGAGGTTAGTGCTCAAATCCATAGAGTCCCAGTTAAAACGGGTTCGGCTTCGCTGTTACGATCAATGAGGTTAAGCAACTCAATGCCAGAGCTGAATAACCTTAATCATGAATAGAGATCGAATGAGTCACTTTTTCATTCACAGGTATTTCATAAATGGGCTCACTCCCTTGCTTTCCCTTTGACATTGTGCGCCTTTATGTTCTGTGCAGCCCAACGGGCTGTTTGAGAAAGTCCTGCCCTATTGCAGCAGCAGAAAAAGTGAGTGAGCATGGCGACTCAAACGTTAATCCGTTCGCAGTCGCCCTATTAAGGTTTTTTTTAGCTGATCATTGGAAGTAATAATTTTTCAATCCTATTTGACGGGGTGGTTGTCTCCTGTTTGACGAGGCCTAGGTTTAGGTACTGGTCTCTGAGCTTTAGTTTGCAAGTTACCCTTGTCCGAATTCCCAGTGGTTATAGAGCCTTTGATTTCATCTGCTGCAGTAGATTATCTAATACCCCTATAGCTGCGTTAGTTGGGTTTATTAATTTTGGAGAATGTCCCTGTATACTTTCATCTTCTGAATCAGATTCATCTTCATAGTCTGAATCATATCCCTGCATAGTTTCTTCTTTAGAGTCTGAAATAAATTTCTCCAGAGCTTTGTCTTTAGATTCTAGATTAGGTTTATCCAGATCCGAACCAACTTTCTCAGTAACTTGAGATTCAGAGGGTGAATCTTTTATTGGAATAATAGTGCCATTCTGGAAAGTTTTTGATGGTACTGGGCTTGTTAAGGTCAGTTTTGAACTATCACCTTGTATTGGTGAACTAGTTACAATTTCGTTTTCATCATCAGCTTTATTATGTTCTGGTTTAAAATAATTTCCAGTAGCTGAAAGATTCGTAACTACTTCATGACTCTGGGAATCTTTTTCCTTTGTAATTTCAGAAAGAGGATTAAATGCTGCCTGATGACCCTCAATCATCTGACTGGGTTTTAACATTTGCAGATTTTTGGTTTTAGGATGATTCTTTTTTTTAACGACAGCCCCGAATAGATTAGAAACATTTATTACATTTTCCAGTATGACATTTCCTACCGTGTCGAAAATGTTTTGTTTAGGCAGAGGATCTTTTTTAGATGGGGGTAATTTCTTGTCAGATTTGACATTTGAGTCAGTAGTTGTAGCCTCTTCGTCAACGTCATCTTTTCTTTTCTTATCAGTAACGGCGATAGAAACGCTCTCTGTTTTTTCTTCTGAATCGCTTGTGCCTCCTTGGTTGTCATCTTCAGTAATATGTGTAAAACGAGAAACAGTACTTTGACCAGGTTTAAAACTAGGTGATGAATTTTTCACCAAACTTGAACGGTCATAATTATTTAAACCAGGATTCGATTCAGGATGAGGAATGGTTTCATTAACTTCTTCAGAAGTCTCCGGCCTGGACGCATTTGCTAAGTTAATATTTTTTATTTTATGATCGCCAGAATCGTCATCGCGAATAGTAGTTGTAACCTCATCGTTAACGACAGGTTTTGGTTTCTCATCAATAACGGTGATAGTAAATCTCATTTGTTTTTGTTTTGAATCGCTTGTGCCTCCTTGATTGTTATCTTCAGTAGTATGTGTAATACGAGAAGCAGTATCTGGATCAGATTCAAAACGAGGTTGAGAATTATTCGACAAACTTAAATGGTCATAATTATTTAAACCAGGATTCGATTCAGGATGAGGAATGATTTCTTTAATTTCTTCAGAAGTCTCCGGCCTGGACGCATCTGCTAAGTTAATATTTTTGATTTTATGATCGCCAGAATCGTCACCGCCAACAGTACAGATACCTTGTGCTTTCTTAAGTCTTTCTATTTCCTTAAGTCTTTCTATTTCCGTATATCTTTCTATTTCGCTAGTGACAAATCGAAGTCTTGATTCCAAGTCTTTTTCATCTTTTGCCAATTTCTTTTCAGCTTCTTCCCTTTTTTCTCTTTCTTCTCTTGCGATTTGCGCTTTTGCTATTGATATTTCTTCCTCAGTAACCACATATTCAGAGTAATCAACATCAGTATCATTTTCTTTTTCAGCTTTAAGATCTACTGACTTTTCAATGATATCATAATCAGAGTGATCAATAGGAGTTATAACTGGGCAATCCAGTTCACTTTGAGGGGCATCACTATCATTGGCTTGATCAGTTTTTGTAATGGCTTGGGGGTCGGTTTTGCTAGCTGTTGGCAATAAACCTTTAATATTTTGGAAAAATGTGAAGAGTTTTCTGAACCTTTTAGGAGGGTTTTCATCTGTTATGAATAGTTTATCTTCTGCTACAGAGTCATGCTGCTGACTTATTTCCTGAGGCACTATGGTGGGTTCTTCAACTATCTCATGGCGTTGACCAGAGGTACTGGAATTTACAGCATTTTGCTCTGTTGTAATATTGTTCACAATGATCGGAGTTTCAGCAGACAATTCCGGCTTGAGAGGCGCTTTCTGGCTAGTGATTGTTGTTAGATCGGGTGCCGTAATCGTGGCTTCTAAATTTTGATGCTGTTGATTTTTACTGGAAGAAGGGTTGTCTAGGTTGTCATTTGGATGCTCTGATCTCACCTGAGCCTGAACACCATCATTCGTGGGTTGGCATTGTGGTAGGTCAGTTTTGTTTTTACTGGAGGTAGTGTTGTTCTGGTTGTCATTTGGATGCTCTGATCTCACCTGAGCCTGAACACCATCATTCGTGGGTTGGCATTGTGGTAGGTCAGTTTTGTTTTTACTGGAGGTAGAGTTGTCCTGGTTGTCATTTGGATGCTCTGAACTAGCCGGAAGCGGAGCGCCACTACTCCCAGAGGTGCATTGCGGCGAGTTATCTTGCTTTTTGCCAGTTGATGACTTTGGAACATTGCCCTGTGATGACTGTGTAGGATTGCCCGGTGATGACTTTGAAGTCTTGTCCTGTGGTGGCTTTTTATCATTGCCCTTTGTTGACTTTGAAGTCTTGTCCTTTGTTACCTTTGAAGGCTTGTCCTGTCGTGGCTTTGGGTTATTGCCCAACCCTGATCCGCCGGAACTTTGGTCTACAACTTTACCAGGCTCTGCAGTGCCTGACTTGATTTGTGAATTATTGGGTTTTTCCGGTTCAGCTGCTTGGCTTGATTCTTTAGCAGGGAGTGATGATGTGCCTCCAAACTTAGAAACAAAGTAGTTTTTGATCGACTTAAAGCCATCCCTGATAGAACCCAAGCCGTCTTTGATGTGTGTTTTAATACGGGTTGCTATGGAGACGATCCAGTCTTTAAATTTTTTGAATACTTTATTAATCTTGCTTGAACTATCGTTTAAGTTAGTGCTTGCAACGGCATCTAAGTTGTTGTTTATATTTGAATTTGCTTCCATTTTAGTCTTCCTCAATTAATGTATTTGTGAACGTATGTAAAGGTTTTACTCGGCTTATGAATTTGGATTGTGTAAACGCAATAAAGTTCCGTTGGGAATAGATTTTTTTTAATCAGGCCAGAAATTTTATTTTTTCTCGTTATCAAAGTGTTCGCTAATATTTATGTAACTATTTGAATCTAAATGACTCTTTCTAACTTCTGAAAAGGTGGAGTCCGGTTACAATGACAGCAAACAGCGTCATACTGAGACTGTAATTTAATAGTTTCTCTACTGTTTCCTGAATTAAGTTGGCCTATAGTGCCATCAGGCTTCTTGGTGGTGGTTGTTTTGAGATGATTTCTGACCTTTCTTGTATTGGCCTGTTCTGCTTTCTACAATCGTTTCATTAATTATGTATGGACATAAAAATGCTGACAGTTCTCTATATTATCGCGATTACGGCAGAAGCTATGACCGGTGCGCTGTCTGCCGGGCGCAGGGGTATGGATCCGGTCGGTGTTATTTTTGTTGCGTGCTGTACAGCTATAGGAGGCGGCTCAGTTCGGGATATGTTGCTTGGTAGCTATCCGTTAACGTGGGTGGAGACGCCTGTTTATATTGTCATTACCACGGGGGCAGCGGTTCTTACGATTACTTTGCAGCGTTTTATGAAACATATGTTCAAAATGTTTCTGCTGTTGGATGCCGTGGGTTTAATCACTTTCAGTATTATTGGTGCCCAAAAGACGCTGGATCTTGGTCATGGTTACATTATTGCCAGTGTTATGGCGGTAATTACCGGCGTGTTTGGCGGGATTCTCAGGGACATTCTCTGCAATAATATTCCTCTGGTGTTTCGTAAAGAGCTCTACGCTAGCGTGGCGCTGATTGCCACCTGTTTTTATTTCACTTTACAGTTTTTGGGCGTCAGTCCGACCCTTACGGTTATTGCTACTCTGGCTTTTGGGTTCATTTTCCGCATGGTGGCCGTGCGCTTTAAGCTTGAACTGCCTAAGTTTGTTTATAAAGAGTCAGGGGATTAACGCTGCCTTGCGGTGCACTGCAAGGCAGCGGTGGTGAAAAAAAAACCGGTACTTTTTAAAGTACCGGTTTTTTTCAGTGGCGGTTAAGTCTGGCGATCAAATATGATTTACTTCAGCAATCTCATATTCAACGTTTCCAGAAGGCGTGTTTACCACCACCACATCTCCCTCTTCTTTGCCAATCATGGCACGAGCAATCGGGGAGTTTACGGAGATTTTGTTAACTTTTATATCCGCTTCGTCGTCACCGACAATTTTGTACTCCACTTCCTGATCGTTGTCCAGATTGATAAGAATTACCGTTGTGCCAAAGATCACCTTGCCTGTTTTGGTGATGGTCTTGACGTCAATCACCTGAGCATTGGAGAGTTTGGCTTCAATCTCGTTAATACGACCTTCGGCAAAGCTCTGTTGTTCCCGGGCAGCGTGGTACTCCGCGTTTTCTTTCAAATCACCAAGCTCTCGCGCCTCAGCGATTGCCGCTGAGATGCGAGGACGCTCTACCCCTTTCAAATGGCTCAGTTCAGTGCGAAGGGCTTTTTCGCCCTCCACCGTCATAGGTATTCTGTTCATCCAACGTTACCTTCGTGTAAATCCTGAAGTCGTCTGACCAATCTTTCCGATCCAAAGGCGATTGATCGTGCGATTGCTTCTGCTCCCGCCATAGTAGTTGTATATAGCACTTTATTGGTCAATGCGGAGCGTCGAATCAAATAAGAATCGGCAATGGCCTGACGGCCTTCAGTGGTGTTGATCATGAAGGCTATATCACCATTCACAATCATGTCCACCAGGTGAGGGCGACCTTGGTGGACTTTGTTAATAGACGTCACGGGTAACCCGGCTTCTTCGATCACTTTGGCGGTTCCGGAAGTGGCCAGCAGCTCGAAGCCGATGTCCATGAACAGGCGAGCAATCATGGGCAGTGCCGGTTTGTCAAAATCACGCACCGAAAAAATGACTTTACCTGCTTGGGGCAGCTGCATGTTTTCTGCCAGTTGCGCTTTGTAGAACGCTTCGGGGAAGGTGGCGCCGACGCCCATTACTTCGCCGGTGGATTTCATCTCGGGTCCGAGTATCGGGTCAACGCCTGGGAACTTATTAAAGGGAAAGACCGCTTCTTTCACGCTGTAGTAGGGTGGTACGACTTCACTGGTAAAGTTCAGCTCGGCCAGTGATTTGCCCATCATCACTCGGGCGGCAATCTGGGCCAGGGAGTGACTGATGCATTTGGAGACAAATGGCACTGTACGCGACGCCCTTGGGTTCACCTCGATCACGTAAATCCGATCATCCTGAATGGCCAGCTGCACGTTCATCAGGCCAATTACACCGAGCTCCAGCGCCATGGCCCGAACCTGCTCACGAATCCCATCCTGATGCCGGCGATTCAGGCTGTAGGGGGGCAGTGAGCAGCTGGAGTCGCCGGAGTGAATACCCGCTTGCTCGATGTGCTCCATAATGGCGCCGATAACTACCCGTTCGCCGTCGCATACGGCGTCTACGTCCACCTCCACGGCGCGGTCAAGGTAGTGATCCAGCAAAACCGGGCTGTGGTTAGAGACCTGTACCGCCTCTTTCATGTAGCGGACCAGCTCGTCCTCACCCGCCACAATTTCCATCGCCCGACCACCGAGCACGTAGGAGGGGCGAACCACCAGCGGATAGCCAATCTCCTTGGCTTTTTCCACCGCTTCGGTGTCGCTGCGTACCGTGGCGTTGGCGGGTTGAAGGAGTCCGAGTTTTTGGATCATATGCTGGAAGCGTTCACGGTCTTCGGCACGGTCAATGGCTTCCGGGCTGGTGCCGATGATGGGGGCACCTTCGGCCTCCAGAGCACGAGCCAGTTTTAGCGGGGTTTGGCCTCCGTATTGAACGATTACGCCTTTGGGCTGCTCAACGTCGATAATGGCCAGTACGTCTTCCAGTGTTACTGGCTCGAAGTACAGACGGTCTGAGGTATCGTAGTCGGTGGAAACCGTTTCTGGATTGCAGTTCACCATGATGGTTTCGTAGCCGTCTTCCCGGGCGGCCAGAGCAGCATGAACGCAGCAGTAATCAAACTCAATGCCCTGACCAATACGGTTTGGCCCGCCGCCAATCACCATGATTTTTTCACGGTCAGAGGGTTCTGCTTCGCACTCTTCTTCATAGGTTGAGTACATGTACGCCGTCGTGGACTGGAATTCGGCGGCGCAGGTATCAACTCTTTTGTAGACCGGCTTGATGTTGAGTGAACGACGGAGGTTTCTTACTTCTGTTTCGCTAATGTTCAGTATCTCAGCCAAACGGGCATCGCTGAACCCTTTTTGCTTCAAGCGGAACAGGTGTTCAGCAGAAATGGACGACAGTGAAGTCTTACCAAGCATTGCTTCTTCTAGTACTAGGTCTTCAATTTGCATCAAAAACCAAGGGTCAATCATGCATTGGTTAAAGACCTCTTGCTGGCTCATGCCGGCCCGAAAAGCGTCGGCGACGTAGTAGATGCGCTCTGCTTTTGGCGTTACCAGTTCTCGATGGATGCGGCTCAGGGCTTCTTCTTTATCCCCTTCTGAGCAGGTATCAAACTTCACTTCAAACATGGAGTTGAAGCCGGTGGCACCGGTTTCCAGACCACGCAGTGCTTTTTGTACCGACTCCTGAAATGTACGACCAATGGCCATTACCTCACCCACGGACTTCATCTGGGTGGTTAAGCGATCATCGGCTTGGGGGAATTTTTCAAAGGCAAAGCGGGGAATTTTGGTCACAACGTAGTCGATGGACGGCTCAAACGACGCCGGTATAATACCACCGGTGATTTCGTTGCTCAGTTCATCCAAGGTGTAACCCACGGCCAGTTTGGCAGCAACCCGGGCAATGGGGAAGCCGGTGGCTTTGGAGGCCAGAGCCGAGGAGCGTGATACCCGTGGGTTCATCTCAATTACGACCATGCGGCCGGTGTTTGGGCAGATACCGAACTGTACGTTAGAGCCGCCGGTTTCTACACCGATTTCACGCAATACCGCCAAGGAGGCGTTACGCATGATCTGATACTCTTTATCGGTCAGCGTTTGCGCCGGTGCGACGGTGATGGAGTCGCCGGTGTGAACTCCCATAGGGTCAAAGTTTTCGATGGCACAGACAATAATGCAGTTGTCGTTGCGATCACGAACCACTTCCATTTCGAACTCTTTCCAGCCAATCAGCGACTCGTCTATCAGTAGTTCGTTGGTTGGTGAGAGGTCGAGCCCGCGGGTGCAGATCTCCTCAAACTCTTCTTTGTTGTAGGCGATACCGCCGCCGGTTCCACCCATCGTAAACGATGGGCGAATGATGCAGGGGAAGCCTACTTCAGCCAGCACTTTACGCGCGTCTTCGATGCTGTGGGCAATACCGGCACGGGGGGTTTCCAAGCCTATGCGTTGCATGGCCTGATCAAACAGCTGGCGGTCTTCGGCTTTGTCGATCGCTTGCTGGTTGGCGCCGATCATGGTTACGCCGTACTTTTCGAGCACCCCTTTATGGAAGAGGTTCAGGGCGCAGTTCAGAGCGGTTTGCCCTCCCATGGTGGGGAGGATGGCGTCCGGGCGCTCTTTGGCGATGATTTTTTCAACGCTCTCCCAACGGATTGGCTCTATGTAGGTGGCGTCCGCCATGGCCGGGTCGGTCATGATGGTGGCCGGGTTGGAGTTCACCAGAATAACCCGGTATCCCTCCTCTTTCAGGGCTTTACAGGCCTGAGCTCCGGAGTAGTCAAACTCACAAGCCTGGCCGATGATGATTGGTCCAGCCCCAAGTATCAAAATACTTTTTAAGTCGGTACGTTTTGGCATTTTTCTCTCACGCAATTTTGCAATACAAGGGGGAACTATTTTGCTGCTTTGAGCAGGTCAACAAACCGGTCGAACAGTCCGGACACGTCATGGGGGCCGGGGCTTGCCTCCGGGTGTCCCTGAAAACTGAAAGCCGGACAGTCGGTACGCTCAATACCTTGCAAGCTGCCGTCAAACAGTGACTTGTGGGTCGGGCGCAGGTTCTCTGGCAAGGAGTCTTCAGCCACCGCAAAGCCATGGTTTTGGCTGGTAATCATCACGCCACCGGTTTTCAGATCCTGTACCGGATGGTTAGCACCGTGGTGACCAAATTTCATTTTTTCTGTTTTGGCGCCACTAGCCAGCGCCAGCAGTTGATGCCCAAGGCAGATGCCAAACACGGGCAGAGCGGTTTGCAGAATTTCCCTGATGGCCGTAATGGCGTAGTCACAGGGTTCGGGGTCGCCGGGGCCGTTGGAGAGGAAGACGCCGTCAGGATTCAGAGCCAAAACGTCTTTGGCCGGAGTTTTTGCCGGTACAACCGTTAAACGACAACCTCGCTCAGCCAGCATCCGCAGGATGTTACGCTTGACGCCAAAGTCGTAGGCGACCACATGAAAGGGCAAGTCGGTGATTGCACGGTGGCTGTCGGTTGCCAGATTCCATACGCCTTCGCTCCAGGGGTAAGGCTTTTCGGTGCTGACTTCTTTGGCCAGATCCATACCTTTAAGGCCCGGAAAGTCTTTGGCTTTATGCAGCGCTTCGTCGATTTTTTGTGTAATGGCATCACCGGCAATAATGCAGCCGTTTTGGGCACCTTTTTCACGCAGAATTCGTGTCAGGCGACGGGTGTCGATACCCGCAATGGCGACAATGTTTTGGGATTTGAGGTACTCATCCAGGGGCATCTTGCTGCGCCAGTTGCTTGCCAGCAACGGCAGGTCTTTGATTACGAGCCCGGCGGCGTGAATTTGAGAAGATTCTTCATCTACCGGAGTAATGCCGGTATTACCAATGTGCGGATAGGTCAGTGTTACAATTTGGCGGGAATAGGAAGGGTCAGTGAGTATTTCCTGATACCCGGTCATTGCTGTGTTAAAAACCACTTCACCACTGGTTTCACCATCAATACCGATGGCGATGCCCTGAAAAATACTACCATCTTCCAGAGCCAAAACAGCCGTCTTAGTCAAAGGATCCTCCCGAACTTGTCGCTGAACTTCTTATGCGTTAACTGTAAGGTGCTCCGGGCTTTCTAGACCCAAAAAAAGCGAGATGTTTTTAAAAAAACTATCTCGCTTTTGGTTGAGTGCTATTAGCATTTGCTCAAAAAACCAGAGGGTGGAGCCATAAATCAAATGCAAATTTTTCGCATTTAATCACAGTGATAATTTATTGTCTATGATTTTTCGGGCGATCATCTGATTTTTGTCGGTTTCATTTAAGACCAAGCACATCTTGCATATCGAAGAGGCCTCGGCTTTTGGTCGCAATGAACTTCACAGCCCGCAGTGAGCCCCTGGCATAAATGCCCCGGCTGCTGGCTTTGTGGGTAATTTCCACTCGTTCACCTTCGCTGGCAAACAGCACCGTATGGTCGCCAATAACGTCCCCGGCTCTGACGGTTGCAAAGCCGATGGTTTCCCGCTCCCTTGGCCCGGTATAGCCTTCCCGGCCATAAACAGCGCATTGTTTCAGGTCACGCCCGAGAGTATCTGCAATTGCCTCACCCATTTTCAGGGCGGTGCCGGAAGGTGAGTCCACTTTATGCCGATGGTGCGCTTCAATCACTTCGATGTCGGCATCATCACCGAGCACTCTGGCGGCCATTTCCAGCAGCTTGAATACCAGATTAACGCCAATGCTCATATTGGGCGCAAAGACGATGGCGGTATCTTGCGCAGCTTTTGCCAGTGTCGCTTTTTGTTCCGCATCCAGACCGGTCGTGCCAATCACCACGCCTTTGCCGTGTTGGCGACACAGTTCCACATGTGCCATGGTGGACTGTGGTGCGGTGAAATCTATCAGAACGTCAAATGCATCAATGGCGGCGCTCAAATCGTCACTGAGGGGAACAGTTAATGGGCCAACACCCACCAAATCTCCGGCATCAACACCCAGTAACGACTCTCCCGGCTTGATAATGGCAGCACCGAGGGTGCACTGTTCATCGGCGGCAACGGCTTCTATTAGCATGCGCCCCATTCTTCCGGCAGCACCCACAATGGCAACTCTGGTCACGGTAATCTCTCTCTGCTTTTGAAAAATAAAAAAACAGTCTATAGAAGTAACACTCTCCGCCTGATCAGGCGAGGCTTCTGACTTCACAGGCAGCAACCGACAATACGCCGGATTTACGCAAGCCTCCATCAGCAGTAGCCGGGTGTCTTTCGGCCATTAAATCGGGTCTTTTGTTTGGTTTGTTGGGTATCTATACGGTTCACTCTGATGCCCTTTAGTAGCGTTTTTCAGGGGCTTCTAGCCCAACGGGCAGTGAGCTCTGCCGTCGCTTTTTTTTAACAGTGCTTGGTTTTCGTCACCGTGAGTCTCTGTCGAGACAGACCGGAAATTATAATTGACCATGTGCAGAGTGCAAACAACCCATTGGAATGCTCTACGCACTTGTGCCCTGAAGGGTATTCCCGCCTTAAATTGAGCGATTTCGATTACCAGCATGATGTGTTTATCATGGCTGCTGATCTAACCGACAGTGAACGTCTGTTGACCGAAACATTAACCACACTGACAGATGAATTTCAGTGGGTGGTGTTTGTTCCCGGCAATCATGAGGCGTGGGTGCAATTAATATAAATTTAAGGAGATTTAAATGGCGCTGTTGGATAGCAACGACGCACCTTGGCAGAGAGAACCGTCGCTGGGTAGCGTGCCTACTTCATTTGAACTGTTTCAGGAACAGTTCTTAAAGCCGTTAGGTAAAACCGCCACTAACATTGAGCGGGAACAAGAAAGTGCTGAGTATGGTGCGATCCGCTTTGAGATGGATGGACAGACCTGCTTGTATCGTCAGGCTAAGCATACTCCCAAAAAAATCGGTCAGTTTGTTACTCTTTGGAAGCGTCCGACACCGTCCAGCGAAATTGCGCCGTTTGACTGCGAAGATGAAATTGATCGGGTGTTCATCTTTGCAGATGAACACCCACGCTTTGGTGTGTTCGTTTTCCAACGTCAGCAGTTGGTAAAAAAGGGCATTTTCTCTGAGCAATCAGAAGGTGGTAAGCGTGCGTTTCGGGTTTACGCGCCCTGGACCGTACCGGTAGCAGTGCAGGCTAAGCGATCTAAAGTTTGGCAATGCGCTAACTTTGTCGAACTCACCGACATCGAGCAAGGGCGGGTGCAGTTAGTTAAGCTGTTTTAAGCTATGTTATTGGCGAATAAGCGTCTGTTGGTTTGCGAACGTTATGCAGTGGTATGTTTAATGATGCGAACTGACGATGCCGGGTTTGACGACATGCGCCAAGAGCACACAGGCATCTGGTTTTCTTGTCGCAGAACATCATTGGCGTATTGATGCTGACACTCCCCGTCCTATCGTACCCAAAGGGCATAAATACCCAAAGGGCATAAATACCCAAAGGGCATAAATACCCAAAGGGCATAAATCGTACCCAAAGGGCATAAATACCCAAAGGGCATAAATACCCAAAGGGCATAAAGGTGAGGGTTTACGACGATTTTCTAAGCATAAACCGCAAACTATTGTATCCTTGCAAGGCTTTTATTTTGCCCGTTAAAAAGGATACTCTGCACACCTGTAACTTTTTAATACGATAACCGGCGGTACCATGTTCAAACAGTTTTTAATCGATATAAAAAATATGCACTGGGCTCCCAGGCTGCTTCTGTTACTTGTCATTCTGAAAACCGTTGCCATTGTGTTTCGCGAGGCACACAGTTAGTGCGTTAACGTTTGTTGTTGTGACTTTCCAGCTTCCAATCTACAAAACCCGCCTTGATGCTGGGTTTTGCCTGCCTGAAACATTTGCCTCTTCGCTTTTTTGCTACATAAATTATGGTGTTAGCCGAAGCTATTGGATCAGGATTGCTTAATATCGGCAAGTTCGGGTTCTGCGCCGATTGTCGTTTTTTCAGGAGATTTGGATGCTGCTGGTTGTTCTATTTGCGAGCATAATCGTTACTACGGCTGCTTTTTTATCCCTCATTGAATCGTCTCTGGTTGCCATTGATGAGTTGCGGCTGGTCACTATTTTATGCAATAGACCCACGAATAAAAAATCTCTTAAAAAAGTATTTCAAAAAAAGCGTGAGCACCTTTCTGCGATCGTTCTGGTGAATACTTTGGTCAGCATTTCGGGGAGTACATTGCTTGGGGCGATGGCAGCCAAAGAATTTAATGATCTATGGCTGACTATTTTTACGGCACTTCTCGCCTACTGCATGATGGTGTTTGCCAAAGTGTTGCCAAAACTGCTGGCGGTGCAAATCGGCGAACAAGTGGTGATTCGCTGGTCGCCCTTGATTCATCTGATTTACAAGTTAACCCGTTATATTCTCCAGCTGGCACTGGTGTGGACACGCCTTTTGCCCGGTCAGGTAGAAAAAACAAGAAGCAGTAACGAGCTACGCAGTATCATCAAACATTTCAATAAGCGCGGGGTGATTGGCAAGCGTCAACGTAAGCAGGCAGAAGCGGTGTTAATGTCGGATCAGCGCAAATTGGCGGAGCTGGCAACTAATGCAACACCTGCCGTTTGCCTTGTTGCCAACACAACCGTTGCCAGCGTAGAGCCAACACTGCGGGCATTTCCCTGTAAGCGTTATGTGGTGTTGGAAAACAACCAACCTTCGGGTGTGGCATTGTACCGTCATCTTGCCCGCTGTCTGGTCAACGGTGAAACCGGGGTAACAGTGAAAGAGCTGATGCAGCCAGCGATTCACCTACAGCCGGATACTTCACTGCACGAGGCCATGGCGGAACTCCATACAGCGAGGGTGTCGATGATTTTGTTAATCGGGGAGACTGTGGAGCAAACCCGGATTGTTACCGCCAAAAAGCTGTATCGTTCTCTGTTGCGTTAGCGGGCCGTTTGTACTCAAAGGCAACTAGGCGTATCTTACCTACCTCTTTTAGCACTTCAAACTTACTTCCATGACTCAAACTGTAGAAACTGATGTGGCTGTTATTGGCGGCGGTATTGCCGGTTTGTGGTTATTCCGAACGCTCAATACACTGGGCTACAGAGCGGTGTTACTTGAACAGGACTCACTAGGGGGCGGGCAGACCATTAAGTCTCAGGGGATCGTCCATGGTGGCACCAAATACACGCTGAGCGGACAGCTGACCAATGCTTCCCAAGCCATCGCTTCCATGCCTGAGCGTTGGCGAAATGCGTTGGCGGGCAAAGGCAAAAATGCTGACCCGGATTTGCACAGTGCCCGAATCCTCTCGCAATATCACTACCTCTGGTCGCCGGGGGATATTGGTTCACGCCTCACCTCATTTTTTGCCAGTAAAGCGGTACGCGGACGAGTGGACGCCTTAAAAAAAGAGCAGTTTCCGGCCATTTTTAAGCACGAAGGTTTCCGTGGAAAAGTGTATCAACTGAATGAAATCGTATTGGACATCGCCACAGTTACCGAGGCGCTGGTAAAAGGTCTGGAAGATAAAACCATCAAAGTGGATTGGGGCACCAACGCCCATTTAAAAACGGACGCCAAAGGCGAGATTGCAGCGGTGGAGTTAACCAGTAACCACACCGAGGCATTACTGTTAAAAGCAAAACGTTTTGTTTTTGCCGCAGGTGAGGGTACTGAAGAGCTGCTCAATACCATCGGTGTCAGCAAACCTAAAATGCAGGTCAGGCCGCTGCATATGGTCATGGTGCGCCATAAGCACCCAGAGCCCATCTACGCCCACTGCCTAGGTACAACACCAGTACCAAGAATCACCGTTACCAGCCACCCGGATACCGACGGTCATTGGGTGTGGTACCTCGGCGGCGGCATCGCCGAAGACGGTATCAAACAAGCGCCCGATGAGCTGATTGCCACTGCTAAAAAGGAGCTGCATGACCTGCTGCCTTGGGTAAATCTGGAGCACGCTCAGTGGGGTACGCTACGGGTTAATCGTGCTGAACCCAAACAGAGTCGCTTGCTTCGCCCAGATGCTGCCTACTGCCAATCCATACCTAACGGCATTGTCACCTGGCCCACCAAGCTGGCTTTGGCGCCGAATCTGTCCGATGAAGTGATCGGGATGCTTGAGGCCAGCAACATCAGGCCAGAATCGGGCAAACCGCTGATAATACCGGCAGGTTTTGCCCAGCCTGAGATTTGCCCTAACTTCTGGCAGGGGTGCTTTGACAGCGCAAAGGTTTAGTTCATGAGTCACTCTTTACACCCAAAACTGAAGCCAAAGCGCATTGCGGGCACAGACATTAACGTCTCCCCTTTGGGTCTTGGGACGGTTAAATTTGGCCGTAATCAAGGGGTTAAATACCCCCGGCAGTTCGCCCTTCCGAGCGATGAGTCAGTGCTCAAATTGCTGACTCTGGCCGAAGAGTGCGGCATAAATCTGCTGGATACCGCCCCCGCCTACGGCACCAGCGAGGAGCGA
This sequence comes from Endozoicomonas sp., assembly GCA_965198415.1. Taxonomy (GTDB): domain Bacteria; phylum Pseudomonadota; class Gammaproteobacteria; order Pseudomonadales; family Endozoicomonadaceae; genus Endozoicomonas. The sequence goes on along the minus strand of CBDAPN010000032.1, from coordinate 268,711 downwards.
CTGGGGCAGTTATTTACCCGGCACAAAGGCCTGCGAAACCGTTGGGTAATTTGCAGCAAAGTCGGAGAGGAGTTTGCTGATGGTCAATCATCTTTCGACTTCTCTGGGCAGCATATCCGCTTCAGTGTGGAGCGCAGCCTGAAACGGCTGAACACCGATGTTATTGAGCTGATGTTGGTTCACTCTAATGGCGATGATGTCAAAATCATTGAGTCCGGCTGCCTGAAGGTACTGGAGGAGCTAAAAAAAGAAGGCAAAATTCTTGCCTCGGGCATGTCCACCAAGACCGTAGAGGGTGGCATTATGGCGCTTCAGCAGGCGGATATTGCTATGGTCACCTATAACCTCAACGAACAGGGCGAAAAGCCGGTACTCGATTATGCGCTGGAGCACGACAAAGGCATTCTGGTTAAAAAGGCGTTGGCGAGTGGCCACGCCTGCCTAACCGGGGAAGATCCGGTGGCGGCGAGTATGGCGCTGGTATTTTCGCATCCTGCGGTTTCATCGGCCATCGTCGGGACCATCAATCCGATCCATATTCAGCAAAATGTGGCGGCATGTGCTGCGGCGCTGGCGAGAAACCCTGCTACATAGACCCGTTTCATGCTTGTGAGTTGCCGTGGATGCAAACGTTGCTTCATGGCTTGAACAGCGATTTCTGCGAGGCTTGTTTGCTCACACTTCAGGCAAGCCACCTCCTGAGCTTGAGCTGAAAGAAGCAGCAAGAAGTTGTTAGACGTAACAGGAAACCAGCTTCTTGTTTCTAAACTAAAAAGGTCGTTTATACTGAAAAAAATAATAGAAGACAGCTTAATAATTTCTTGAGCCTTTGAAAAATCAATACAAAAACTGCAAAATAAAGTGTAAGAGCCTATCTTTTTTGTTTTGGGCGTTTTTCTCTTCCTCTGCCATTACTATTTCTTGCCATGAATAATCCCGCTCCCAAACTTCCTGAACATGTTGCCATTATCATGGATGGGAATAACCGTTGGGCACGGAAAAAATTATTGCCCAGCCTATCCGGACACCGAGCTGCTATTACGACCGTTCGCGCAGTGATTAAACGCTGCCGGGAAAAACGTATTCCATGGCTAACACTCTTTGCGTTTTCCAGTGAAAACTGGCGACGGCCGGAGTCTGAAGTTACGGGTCTGATGCTACTGTTTCTGAATGCTCTACAAAAAGAAGCAAAAAAATTGTCAGAACACGACATTAGACTTAAGATTATCGGTGATGTTTCAGCTTTAAGTCCGCAAATACAACAAGCCATCACCCATTGCGAAACAGCTACCCGAGACTGCAAAGCTATGACCTTAATGGTCGCTGTCAATTATGGTGGCCAATGGGATATGACCCAGGCCTTTCAACAACTGGCGGCTGCTGTGAAAGTACAAGACCTGGATCCGATGTCCATACAACCTGAGCAGATTGAGGCGTATCTGGCTACCGGAGCGGCACCACCGGTAGATCTGCTGATTCGCACCAGTGGTGAGCACCGCATCAGTAACTTTTTGCTATGGCAGTGTGCATACGCAGAGTTTTATTTTTGCGACACACTTTGGCCAGATTTTACAGCTCATGATTTTGACACGGCTATCGACGTTTATTTAAACCGCAGTCGTCGCTTCGGCCGAAGCGAATAATTACTTTATTGTATGAGCTTATAAGCGACAGAAAATAGATAAGCCTCCTCAAAAGAGGTACTCTTGGGTGGTAATGCTGATAATGTTTATTCGGATATTCTGCACAATACAGTGAAGCTGATGTTATATGTGGTGATATAAAAGGAGCGACCATGGACCGTATTCATCTAGCACAAGTACCCCGCGACAGTCAGGGGCAAATTAATTACTCTTTAATTCCTTCAATAGTCGTTCGGGTGATGGTGGCGGAGGAGGAGTTGTCAGTTTTGCAACGTAAGCTGAAACGTCATTATGACGCCCGGGACCGGTTACGAGTTGCCGATGACGATCTGCCAGATTTAGAAGCGCACATTGACGCTCTTGTGCAACAGTTGAAAGAGTGGCGTAGCTTGCTCGAAGAAGCCTGATAGCAATGACAAGCCGAGATTTTCCGTCCCATCACTGTCTTGGCTCCCACCACAAGCCTTCTGAAACACCCCGGCCCAGCAAATAAAAAAACCACTTTCGGCTAGTGGATTACTGACGACTGCGCCCACTCTCCGGTCTCATCATCGCTAATGGCGCTAATCTTTTGGCGGCATTTACAGCACCTTTAGCCGAATCAAGCCAGTCATCGGGAATTCCCCACACATCAAGGCCAAATACCCCAGCACAGACGCATATTACCTGTAGATTGTAAGAAAGGTTTAAAGAAGTAGTACCTTCATGGAGGAAGAGATGCTGTATTCTCCCCGGTTGCAATATGCTTTAGGTTTTCTTTTATTAGCGATGATTTTTCCCGTACAGGCTCGTCCACACGGCGAAAATTCAACAAACTCCTGCAATATTGGCAACCGTTATCTATTCGGTCATTTGGAAACAGTGACCCGTATTGAGCAACAATACGATACCCGCCTGGTTGCACTCATTGATTCTGGTTCTACCACCTCTTCGATGGATTCTAGCGATATCACCATTAAAACCATGGCCAATGGTAGCTACTGGGTCAGGTTTTCTATTAAGACGGAGCGAGGTCATCGGGGTAAAAGCGTTACCTTGTTCAAACCTGTCAAGCGTTTCATCAGGGTAGTAACACACTCAGGACCACCTGAGCGCAGGCCAGTGATTGAGGCCACTGTGGAACTCGGTGGTATCAAGACGAACACCGAGTTCAGCCTTACGTCCCGCTCTAAGTTCCCGCAGAGCATTTTACTTGGGCGAAACACGCTCAATAATCTGGCGATTATTGATACTTCACAGCAATACCTGCTCAGCAGGTGCGCTATGAGTTCCAAGTGATTCATTCCCCCCACTCAAGTGGGGGAATCTACTAAGGCAATATTTCTTATGGTTTGTTAATCCGCCGAAGGCTGTGGCATGCCACTGACCAGCTTGGCTACTTCTTGGTCAATGTAATACAGGCCTTTGTTTTCCATGCCAATCATGTCGATTTTATCCAAAATCGACTTAAACAGTTTCTCTTCTTCATGCTGTTCAGCAACGTACCACTGCAAGAAATTAAAAGAGGAGTAATCCTGCTCGGTAAAAGCCGTGTGAGCCAGAGCGTTGATTTTCTGGGTGACGGTACATTCGTGATTATAGGTGGCCTCAAAAACTTCTCTGATAGAAGAAAACTCGTGGGGAGGTGCCTGAATACTCCCTAAAACGACCATAGCGCCGGTCTCGTTTACATAATCGAACAACTTTTGCATGTGTGCCATTTCTTCCTGTGCATGGCGGCGCAAAAAGGCGTTACAACCTTCAAATCCCTGATGTTCACACCAAGATGCCATTTGCAGGTAGAGGTTGGAGGAGTAAAACTCAAGGTTAATCTGCTCATTGAGTTTATCAATCATGGTTTGGCTAAGCATTATGAGTTCCTGATTTTTTTGGATTTCGAGTTGCTGGTAAGGTAGTTACCAATTCGGGGCGGCGCCACTTTACTTTTCAACGCTTTTTTGATGTGACACTGAACCAAAATGTTGCACAAAGGTTCAAGCACAGTTCAGGCCGAACGAACCGAAATTTACAGAATATCGACCGCATCAGCAGCTAAGAGGCTATTTGTAAGGGAGTGCGCTACCCAAAAAGGCCGTCATACTAGCCCGAATATTTCATAAATAAAAGGGCAAATATACCCATTTAAGAGGGGCGATAGTCCAGTCACCAAAGCTGTCCTCAAAAACAACATTTCCCTATACCCAAAAGCCCTTAAACACTGTTAACGACAGGACTTTCATTTCTGGACAGACTTCTATGCAGCAGAACGATAATTACTGACTATCTTTAACGGGTAACAAATAACATCGACCGTTTATTCTGCATAAGCTGTGGTCTGCAACATGCTCTTTGACATGACGCCAATGCGTAAAAGACGACAGTTTATCAGTAACAGCCGCACGAAAGAGTGATACCACGACATGCTACGCACGGCAGTCATCGGAACAGGCTATTTAGGGAAGTTTCATGCACAGAAGTATGCGCAGCTGGCTTCGAGCAATCTGGTAGGTGTCGCAGATATCAACCAAGCCTGCGGTCAGCAGGTAGCCGACAGCTGTAATACACATTACTTCAATGATTATCGTGACCTGATCGGCCGGGTAGATGCTGTCAGCGTTGTCGTTCCCACTACATTGCACCACACGATCGCCGCTGAATTTTTGAAAGCGGGCGTGCATGTGCTGGTAGAAAAGCCCATCGCCAGCACCCTGTCTCAGGCAGAAGAGATGATACGTCTGGCCAGCGACAAAAATCTCATACTGCAAGTTGGCTTTCTGGAACGTTATAACGCTGCTTTAGGCAGCGTTGCTGACAAAGTAAAACAGCCTCGCTTTATTGAATCCCATCGCTTGGCGGGCTTCAAACCTCGCTCCATGGATATTAACGTGGTTATGGATCTGATGATTCACGACCTGGACATTATCCTCAACCTTGTCGACTCTCAACTGACGCACATTGCCGCCAATGGCAGTGCCGTGCTTTCAAGCACTATTGATATTGCTCAGGCTCGCCTAACCTTTGCTAGTGGCTGCGTTGCCAATGTCACCGCAAGCCGAATAAGCCAGAAAAGCAAGCGCAAAATGCATATATTTCAGGAGAGTGCCTGTATATGCGTCGATTTTCAGGCATTAAAAGTGAATCATTTTTTTAAAGGGAGTGAGCAGTTGCATCAGGGAATCCCCAGCATTGAGTGCAATGAGCAGTGTTATCAGGGCAGTGATGCTCTGCAACTGGAGATTGAGGACTTTCTTCACAGCATTGCCGTCTCCAGACCACCAAGGGTTAGCGGTGAAGATGGTCGGGATGCCCTGCACGCAGCCAGTAGAATTTCGGAGATTATTGAAAAAACAGGAATGAGCCTGCAAGAAAGCTGACCGAACCACTGAATAGCCTCATGGCCTGTCCTTTTGCCAGTCTCGTTTCAAAGGCTACTCTCCAGCAGCCTTCTGGTTCACACACCCAAAAAATACTCAATGTTTATGGGGAAGCCGTGAAACAAAACCAAACGAATCAGATACCCATGGTTGATGTAATAGCCTGGCATCGCTCAATCCAGAGTCAGCTCGAAGAAAAAGCACTTCAGGTGTTACGCAGCGGCCGGTTTATTATGGGAGAAGAAGTTAAAGCCTTTGAGCAGGAGGCTGCCCACTACTTGCAGACCAAACACGCAATCAGCTGTGCTAACGGCACTGATGCTCTTGTTTTAGCACTGCACGCCGCCGGTATCGGCCCGGGCGACGAAGTACTAACGACAGGGTTTACCTTTTTTGCGACGGTTGAAGCCATCATTCAGGTGGGAGCCAGGCCAGTGCTGGTGGATATTGAATCGGAAACCTTCAACATAGACCCAGTGGAGTTGGAACGCAGCATTAGCTCACGCTGCAAAGCCGTTTTGGTGGTGCATCTTTTTGGCTTACCTGCTGCACTGACGGATATACGTGCAGTGTGTGATCGCCACGGCTTAATGTTGCTTGAAGACTGTGCACAGTCTTTTGGTGCCTCTTTCGAATCCTGTAAAACCGGTAATCATGGCCTGCTCGGAACGTTCAGTTTTTTCCCAAGCAAAAATCTGGGCGGCTTTGGCGACGGCGGTCTGATAATAACTCAAAACACCAAAGTAGCCGAGACTGTTCGTACACTGCGAAACCACGGAAGCTCAGAGCAAAACCATCATGCATACCCAGGCTACAACAGTCGTCTTGACGAACTGCAGGCCGCCTTGCTGAGGGTCAAACTCAAACACATAGAAACTTATAATGCCCAACGAAGAGAGATTGCAAATTGGTATCGAGAGCTGCTGAAAAATACTGCAGTAATTTGTCCAAAAAACAGCAGCGAGCATATTTACCATCAGTACACTGTCGTTGTGCCCTCTAAAAGGAATGCCATCAGAAAATCTTTGGCTAAGCAGGGCATTGCCACTGCAGTCTATTACCCACTGCCCATTAACAAACAAAGAGCCCTGTTGAACACAACCCACCAGTACGAACTGCCCGTTTGTGAGCAACTAGCGGAGCATTGTCTTTCATTGCCTATTTATCCGGGCATAAGCCGAGTGCAGGTAGAGACCATTACATCGGCCTTGGTTAAGGCTATGCAGGGCTGATTTGATGTCATGAGCAAACGGTCATTACTTTCAATACAACCAAGGCTCGCTGCCGTCATCATTGAATCGTCAGCCCACCCTCTTTAGGATTCCTGAGCTCACGCAGAGTATTCTCAAGTTGCTGCAGCCGAATAGAAACCTGACGCTGATAGGCGCTGAACTTTTTACTCAGTTCATCCTGAGTTTGCACCACCCCCTGCATCTGCTGTGTAACCCTCTGAACCTCTTGTACGGCAGCAGAAGTCGCTGTTTTTAAACCGTCCATATCGCCACTGAGTGCCTCTACCCGGGCGGTCATTTCTGAGTTTGTTACCAGCTGCTCGGCACTGATGGCCTTGAGCGTCTGAGCCGTTTCAGTAAGCTCTTTTTCCAGTTGCGATTGGCGCTGTTTGGCTGACTTTTTTACTGTCTCTAATTGCTGCACCGCAGAATTCATCCGCTTGGCGTTCTCGGTTATTTTATCTTTGTTCTCGGTGATCCACTGGCGATTACGCTTGTTGGAGACATCCCACAACTTGCGAATTTCCGAATTCACCTCCTTGAGTTGTGAGCGTAAATTGGAATCGCTCGCGGTGATATTCTCACCGGTTTTAGACACCTGGCCGGTTACCTGACTCAAGTGGTCACGGGTTTGCAGTAGCTCCTGACGTGTCTCCTTAAGTGCTTGCTGCAACTGCGTCAACTGCCAGTAACCACCCGCAGCAACACCCACCAACAGCAAAAACAGCACACCGGAAACTAAAAAACCGCCACTACGGGCCGGTTTATCGTCGTTTCGGGAGGGGGCGCGATGGCGGGAAGGGCGCGGCTCCGCGGTCATGGAAAAATCCGGTTCTGCCCGGCGACTCTTGTTATCCTCTTGCATACTCACGACTTCAATTAAAAAACATCGCATAGCGTACGATGTTCCCAGCTACTGGCTGTTTAAAATAATGGCGGTTCACATCAATAAATGAAGGAGCATTGTAGAAGAAAGCATACCGCCCCCCAAGCCTTTATCGTCAGTAAAATGTCTTTTATCACTTGAAATTTCCACCATAAACCTCAACATAACCCCTTCACGAAGTCGTAGTAGCACTTATGCCACAGGGGCTTTGCGAAAAATTCAGGTCTTAAAACAAGTAATAATTGGAGAATAAGCATGGCTTTTCAACTGCCAGAACTGCCCTACGAGCGCAACGCTCTCGAACCGCACATTTCCAAAGAAACTCTCGATTACCATTACGCCAAGCACCACAACACTTACGTGGTCAAACTGAATGGGCTGATTGAAGGCACCGAGCTGGAAAACAAAAGCCTGGAAGATATCGTCAAAACCTCTGAAGGCGGGATTTTCAACAACGCAGCCCAAGTCTGGAACCACACCTTCTATTGGAACTGCCTGAGCCCGAACGGCGGCGGCCAACCCACTGGCGAACTGGCAGCAGCCATCGACAAAACCTTCGGCTCTTTTGATGAGTTCGCCGCCAAATTCTCTGACATGGCCGTCAACAACTTCGGCGCCTCCTGGACCTGGCTGGTCAAAAATACCGACGGCTCGCTGGAAATCATCAACACCAGCAACGCCTCCACCCCACTGACCGGCGATCAAAAACCCCTGCTGACCTGCGACCTCTGGGAACACGCCTACTACATCGACTACCGAAACGTCCGCCCCGACTACCTGAAAGCCTTCTGGGCACTGCTGAACTGGGATTTTGTGGCGGATAATTTTGCTGGTTAAATAATCGTTCGTCAGATGCCCTGTTAAGTTGGGAAATATTTCCAAAATAGGGTCTATACCGCCTGATAAGCGTTTTTATTAGGTGGTATTAGAGATGTAAGAAAGTAATTTTATTTCAGATCTGAAATAAAATATGATGCTTGGGAAAAGCAAGGTCGAGGCACCGGTATTGGTTCTGGTGTCAGGGATACAGGTCGTGTCCTGAAGATCAATCCAACGACGGTCATCAGCCATTTAAAAAACTCGCCCCGCCACAGGTAACGTCACTCTCTTTCGACAGTGAAGAGCTGGTGCTAATCTGCCAGATGGATGAACAATAGTCCTATGTTGGCAATAAGAAAAATCAGTCCTAGCTGTTCTACGCATGGAAGCCTCGCTACCAGAGGGTGATCGCTCATGTCTTTGGACGCAGAACGAAGAAAACCTTGAAGAAGCTGATAAAGTGGGTCAAACCCTATAAGTTCAGGTTCTACTGCACCGATGATATGAAAACCATATGGCTCAGAGCTATCGGCACAGAGCCATATTATCAGCAAGAAACTGGTACAAAGCATCGAAAGAAACAATCTGACACTTCGTACACGTCTTAAAAGATTAACTCGTAGAGCTATCTGCTTTTCTCGCTCTGTGGAGCTGCATGACAAGGTGATCGGAGAGTTAATCTCACAGGTTTGGTATCAACCCGTTTGAAACGTGACCGACAACCGTTATTTTACCGCAGACCAACAGAGACAGGCACTCAAGTTCTCCTTCGTTTTTTTTACCGGAGTAGTGTTTGCATATACTTTATAAGCTGGTTTGTAAATTTCTTGTCAGGCGGAAGATACCAGTCATTATTATTGTTATCCTTTCTGAAAATTGAAAACTTATCATCTGACAATGCCTTATGCAGAGCATCCTTTACATCATCATCAAGTTTGAACGGTTCTGGAACATGCTCCCGGGACTTTCGCTGTGCTGCAATTTTGGTGTAACTACCATTTTCCCTATACCCCCCTGAAATAACGTCATCAACAAAAAGCCAACAAATTTTTGTCCGTTTATCTGGCAGCCCGTCAGACGGTCTGGATTGCCAACACAACAACCAGTCTCCTTGCTGAACTTCATTATCATCTTCAAGAAAAGGCATTGAATCCGCAAAAAAATCGTCCGGACGGTATGACTTGCTTTCAGGAATCGCACTTGCAATAGTTTCTGGGTCATACTCTGCACCTCCTTCATCGTGCCAAGCTACATGTATACGATCAAGCTTACTGTTATATTTCAGGATGTCGGGAGACTTTTCTTGTGTATTTGCCCTGTTTACGTGACCAAATCTACTTGCCTTGTTCCATGAACAATGCATTTCTCTAGCTTTTCAAATTTTTTTGTCTCAGTTGGGTATAGACTTTTAGCTTCCTTTTTATATCGCATGAGCAATTCCTTAAGCTGTTGGACTGACTCGTTATCATCAATTTCAACCGCCGTTTCCCACAATCCGGCGTCAGAAAATCCGTTATCAGACAGATTTACACTGCCTAACAATGCAGACCCCTCTCCCAGATAAATCTTGGAGTGCAGTTTGTCCAGCAAATAAACATTCTTAGCGCCAATCTCTTCCATTATTTCCTCAATGGCTTTGGGGTTAGAACCAAGCCCTGTCGAAATAATAATTTCCTGCAGATCGTCAGTGTTGATATATCCTCGCCACCCTGCACCAACAAAGGCAACCGCTATATGGGTGGGACTGATCCGTTTGATAGCACTGCGTAGCTCTGATGATTTGCTACATATTTTCATGAACCTACTCCTTGTGAATTTTTATACATCAGGTTGTAATAAATCAGGCTTGCTCCAGAGGTCCTAATTACCACACAAAACTCGAACCATTAGCTTTTCATGTTCAGCAATCACATTTTCATCTCTGCCTCCCAATTCGGATAGGCCATCATAAAACCCAGTTTCAGGCTTTCTGAGGGCTTACCTTCGTACAGTTTTTTCTTCTGCACAGGAAGGTCATTATTGGCTCTTGAGTTCTCACTGTGACTGATCAGGCAGAGATTGCCAAAGCTGTGAAGGAGCTTTTCTTCCATATTGGCGCCAGCCTTGGGGTTCTGTGGGTAATAATGCTCAACAGAACTTCTGAAAGTAAAGCTAAAGGCCTTTGCTCGATCTTGAACGTACTTTAAATAATCGCTTCGATTGCCTGTATGATCTAGCTGACTAACCAGATTATCCCCATTACTCTGCAGACCTTTCCACAACAGATAATCAAGCCTATTAAAGATGAAGCTCTGAATGCCTGTCCCTTTTTCCAGGTTGGAGGCATCAAACTCAACCTTGGGTAGCGTATCCTCAAACGTGAGAGTGTCATAATTACGCTTGGCTCCCTTCCCGAATAACTCCAGGAGAAACCGGTCACTCAAACTTTCAAGAAAATCCTGATACTTCTCATGAGTAAAATCTTCCGGTTGATCACAGCGAAACAGATAACGCAGGGTAGCGCATAACCAGTGCTTATAAACCTGCGTTGGATAGGAAACGTGAAACATGGAAAGAATCATAACCAGCGACTTTGTCTCTTGCTCGAAAGTCTCTACATATTTGAATGACTTATCGTAGGGCTTCAGTGTTTTTAGTACCCAGCCGTCGTCGTTTTGCCGTTTGATAATGTAACGGTCAAACAGCATTCGGCATTTCAATAGGTCAACAACAAACAATTTGAAAATGATGTCAGGCTCGGTGAGTCGGGATTTGTCGATGGGCATGGCAGTGCATCCATTCACAGCATTGGGTTGTGAAACATTGTCGCATAATAAAGGAGTGGGAAAAATAGGTACAAAGTCTCCCTTGTAGGAAAAAACCTGGTGGGCAGCTAATCGGTTCTGTCGCAAAGTTTGAAAAGAAGCTGGGAGCAGCGCTCATGCTGCTAACGAATAGAACTGCTCCCATACCGGCATGTCTTCCGCTTCTTCCATCTGCCCTTATCTGAATGTCTGCCACAGCTCAACACCGGCTATCATGGCCATCGCTCCCTCCACGGACTTCCAACTCAGGCACTGGCGCATCTTGCGCTTTAGCGGCCGGTGGCTCTACTCCACGACGTTGTTGAGGTACTTAAGCTCCATCACCACTACCAGCATCCCCGCCAGGGCGGAGAGCCAACAACCGTTGAAACCACGCCCAAGGCCTTACAGTTTGCTGACGAGAAAATAATAAAAGACCAAACCTTCACCAAAGGAATAGTTGAAAATCAATGTCAGATTTTTGCAATACGCGGCTTAAAAACCAAAGAGCGACTCAAGCCTAATCCAACTCAAAAACCAGTTGGATCCTTTGCATAATAAAATGACTAACAACGATGAATAAAAGCCTCACATCAATCAATACTGTCGTTCAACCAAACCCTTGCCTGCACAAAAAAACCACACCACCAAAAGATTGCTGCCGTCACTACCTTAAACGGTTCGATGGAACTTGTTGCAACAAGTGTGTCGAAATATTCACAGTGCTGCTTCCTCTGCTCAGTGATCGTTTTGATCGTCCGCACAGAGACAGATTGATGACATCATACTCCACATCGCCTTAAGCGACCTTTGAAGATATTTGAGAAAATCATTGGTGACATTGGTTAGTGACTGACATACTATCATTTGTGTTGAATCTAACTTCACAGTAGGAACATAGTTTTACTTGACCGTTCGCCATTCAGATTGAAAAATTTGGAGTGCTACGGTCGTTTATTTTAAATCGAGATGGGTGTGATCAATATGAAACCTACGCCCGTTTAAAACTGTTAGGCTATTTATGCGAACCACTGCTGACGCAACCGCTTGTACCATTTGCTTAGAAGAATTTTATCAATCGAACCAACCACCTGGAAATATTTTCATTGCTACTTGCTGTAAAATGCACCTGCACAAAAACTGTATGATAGCTACCTTTGCGGGAAAAAACTTAGCAGATCGAACCGTTAAAGAATGTATGGTCTGTAGAGTACAGGTAGGTTACGTTGAAATTAAAGATATATTTTTTAAAGGCGGCCAAGAAACCACATTTGTAAACCAAACAGATGGAGAAAATTTGAAAGGTTATTTAAGGAAAAATAACCCCCTGAATCCTAACAGTATTCAAACTCATTCTTTGCTTTCATTATTTGAAAAAGAAATGAAACGTTTTGATAAGTATTTAATGAATGAAAGAAAATCTGAAGAAGATATCATCGAGCCTTTTCCTGTACAGGCATGTATATTGGGTAGTGTAGGAACGCTATCCTATATTTTGAAACGTAAACCAGAATGTGCTGGCTTACTTTTTTATGACTGCAACCTTAAAAAAAGTGTCCCTCTACTTTTTACCAGTGCGGCTAATAACAACAAAAAATGCGTTGATAAATTGCTTAGTATGAACAACGACCATCAAATTTTAAATCCTGTAAGGGAAAGCTGGAATCAGGGAGAAAAGTCAATAAATTCTGATGCATTATCATATTCTTTAGAGCTGGCTCTAGAAAACGATAACATAACGGTGTTAAACAACTTGGCCGAGAAAATGCCTGATAATAAATTATCAGAACTGATGCAACGTATCCCTGAGACTAAAGTTAAGAAAATAATAGATCAATTAACCAAAGATGAATATCTTTTACAGAGTTTACTAATCGACGCAATACAAGAAGAAAAGCATGAAATTATTTTCTTTTTTTTGGATAGAAAATTGTCATATGTTAAGGAGTTTATAATAAAAATGGCCAAATTAAATCAGTGTGAAATATTGAAAGATTTCTTTTGTGTTAGCGTTCGATATGATTTATTAAAAGATGTCCTACCCTTATCTATTGATCGAAACATTGAATCGGCTACTGTAGCATTCATAAATCTATTTGGCCTTTATACTGTTTTAAGTCACATAGTCGAAAACAAAAAATATTTTTTAGGGGTGTGGAAAATTGTGAAAGATAAACCCGAAATGAAGCATCATATCGAAAGTGCTTTCATGGAAAGTGTTGAAAAAGAACATCTTGATCTGGTAGAGGGTTTTATTTCTCTGGGTGTTGATCGTAATGCAGGGAAAGTGGAATGGTCAAAAACTCCACTGTTTAAGGCCATCCATAAAAAAAATAATAAACTGATCCTGTCCTTATTAAATAGCGATGGAAGCGACGGTGATCAATATTTGAAAGACGCTTTTCTTGGTGTTGTAAGGTGTGGCAAAGAAGAAGATCTTCGTCAAATATTCAAATCCGGTCTTATTTTAGACAAAAAAGTTAAAGGCATTACTTCGGCTGTGTCGAGCTTGGTCATAAGTCAGAGTAACGACCATGGTCATTTGCAGAATTTGCTAAAAAAAGTCATCAACTGCATGGATGAAGATTTATTACGCGAATTTATGTGTAATGTGGCCAGATTAAGGGATCAGAATGTTTTAGCAGCATTGATAGAGTCTGGTGTTGACATTAAAAAAACATTAAGATCCGGATTAAACTTGCTGCACCTTTTGGCTCGTAAAGGGGATGAGTGTGCAGTTTTTAATCTGGTTAATATGGGGGCAGATATTTATCAACCCACTAACAACAGAAGTAAAAAATCAGCGTTAGAGCTGGCACATGAGAGCTGTCACGACAGTCTAGTCGAAAAATTAGTTTCAACCATTCCAGGTGATGATTTATTTGAAAAAATAAAAAATGTTATTGAATTGAATGACATCAACAAACTAAGAATATTGATAAAACTTCAGAGAATGTTTTCAGTTGCAGTCCATGAAAGATTGCTACACTTTGCAGTTGAGAATAATAGAACAGATGTACTTGGAATCATGAGCGAATTAGCACCCTTCAAAAGCGCTATTTTTTGGGTCAAAGCATTCAACAAAAGAGACCAAAAGACAATTTCTAAATTGATGAAGGCAAAAATAGGTATCGACCAAACAAAACACCCCTCACATACTCTAATGGCAATTTTCGAGCGTAATAATGAAATCATCAAACTGTTTATCCAGAATGGAGGTGATATTACTACCGAATTTTGTAAAGTTGCAGAAATTAACGACGTCGATTCAGTCTCCATGATACTCGAATCTTTTTCTGATCCTCAAGCAAAAAATAATATGATAAATAAAGCTATCAATCAAACATATGAAACAGGGAAAAATCATTACTTTTTTTCGGCTTTAGTCCAAGCTGAACATAAGTATAATACTGTGGGTATTGGGAATATCATTGCTTCAGTAATAACTCAGTATAATAATGCACTGGTAGATGCAAACCCTATTGATAAACCGAAAGCAGAAAAATATTTACACATTATCAGCTCATTAATTCTCGCTGGGGCTGAATTTCATATGACTGATGATTCAAGAAAACCTATTCTTCACCATGCGATCGAAAGTCCCAATACTAAGATACTAAATACCTTACTTTGCGGGGATCAGATTAATAAAGCCAGCCTCAATAATGATGCTAAAGTCGCTGTGACAAAGGCTTTCATATTTGCTATCAAGCAAAATAAATTGGATATGGTTTTTCTTATATGGGAAAAAGCACAAAAGCTTATTGACAAAAAGTACGTTTGCGAAACTGATAACCTGCTTACTAGTGTGGTGGCTAATAAGCAGGTAGAAGTTATTAGAATTCTGGTTTCAATGGGTTATCCTATAATCCCTGATCTTAATTTGTCTATTTGCCACAATAACTCCAGCTTATGTTCCGTATTAGTTAATGCCGGAATTAAAATAACCCGCTCTCATACCGAAGATTATCAACATCCATTTACAATGGCCTCTGAAAGCGAGGGTTCAGCGGAAATTTTCCAATCGTTGTTATCACTCACTGACAGTTTACCTAAAACAATTGCTGAACTTGTTATTAAAAATGAGGCAAAAACAGTCTCGTATATATGGGATAATCTTACTGATAAAGCAGATAAACTCCTTCCCGAAATACTTGACCAGTTTGAGCATAGCCAGATTAAAAGTGCAATCAGGGTGCTGAAGGCTTCAAATGATATTGCCCAGCAGCTTCCCGACTGCCTATACCAAGCAGCATTAGAAGGTAAAGAATGGTTAGTCGGCGCATTGCTTGATAGTGGTGTAGAGCTCAATTATGATGTAATGCCCGCTGAATTTCTATGCCAGACTGCATTGAAGAGCGCAGAGGTTACCTCTAAGTTTATAAGGAACTGGATAAATCAACGAGGCAAAGAACTGGTTGGCATAATTATCGAGGATGCTTTGCTATGTGCAGAAGGAGAAAATGAGAATGACAGCGATACCATAATGGAAGTGCTACAGACTGCTCGTTTCAATTGTATCTTCTATCAATCAAGCCCGTGAAACTGCTCGAACATAGGGCTCAAATTATCGGACAATGTGCAGGTGTTAATCAGGAAGTGACGTAAAGTCACGGCGCGGTTGGGCATAATAACTGCAACGGCGCCATTACTATTCGCTTGCCGTCTATACCCGAAATAAGAAAGAGCCTGATTGCTAAAACAACACACGGGGGGAGTGTACCGCAGGCATCAATGGAGTCTACCCCTAATGTCGGGCGGTTTGACGGGGTCGGATTCCCGGGGTTCCCTCTCAGCTTTAGGGTGCGCTATTTCAGCCCTAACTTTAAGATGACCGGTTTAAGTGTTTTCATAGCAGCAACTTCGTCATCACCTTCAATAATCAGGGTAATAATATCGTCTTTGCCGATATCAATAGACATCAGTTTCATTAGATCTTTCGCGCTGACTTTCATTCCGTTATTTTCAATAATAATTGTGCTTGAGAACGCTTTACAGGCTTTCACCAGTAACGCCGCAGGCCGTGTGTGAAGGCCATTTTCAAAGGCTATTTTGATTAATGCAGTTTGCACAACTTCACTCCCTGAACGGTATCGCCGAGTTTAACTGGCTATAAACACACCACAATACAATGGACTTTAACCCGGCATTAACCACTCTGATGACTAATTAATAAAACCACTGAATTTCAACGGATATGCCCCGTTGGCATCTGGGTAAGGGAGCATTTTCAGCCCGTTTTTTACCGATTCAGGAATCGACTCCTCCGGCGTCATGTTGCCGGTAAACGTATATCCACCCTTAATCCCTAAACGAAAATCACCATTACTTTTTAAAATTGGTGATGATTGCCTGATTTTTGCCACCAATTCGCCCCCCTGACAACTGATGGTTGCTGTCGTATTGCCAAGATCAAACTGACCAAAAAAAGAATCCAGCTGGCTTTGCGCCCATTGAGCGTCACCTTTTGCGCTCTGACACCCATTGTTGTTTAGTTTCAATTCATCCAGCTGTAAAAACACATTGCCCGCTACGCTTGCGGGCAGCTTTTGTCCTGAAGCGTCAACTAGCCACTGTGCAGTGGTATCAAGGGCAAGATTTTCTATAGCCAAATCGTTACGGGTTACTGTTATGGTACCAGCACCACTTATCGGTAAAGCTGCGCCACCAATTTGTACATTAATTTTAAACTTGCCTTGCAATAGTTGAGTCGGCTCGATCTGCCAACGAAGCTCCGATACTAACAGCGGTGTTTTTGTCCCCTGAATGAGTAAACTCTCCGCCATCCCGGACCATGCAGTGCCGTTAATACCTTTCAGCTCCACAGGAAGGTGATCCGTTGGCAAATAATGCCAGAGTTTTTTTGCTGGAATATTTGCCAGTAAAAAACCGCAGAAACTGAATAGAGCGACGACTGAAAGTAAAATTAACTTGCCTGTTTTATGTTGTTTTATTTTCTGATTAACCACGTTCAAGCTCCAGTCGCTCTACTTCAACCAGACCGCTGGTTTCAGTGGATTCAAGTCGTATGGTTTTTACGCGTATTTGGTATTGCTGCTCAAGCAGTGTCAGCCAGCTCATCAATTGATCAAAGCGCGCATTTGCCAGACCGATGTCGAGCACTTCTCCACGATTTTTTACCCGCTGTAAAGTCAACTTGTGTTTCGCAGCCAGTTGATGCACCACCCGATCCATGGGAGTCGAACGATCAGACTGCACAGTGGCACCTAAAGCCCTTAAACGGACCACTTCCTCTGCCTGCTGCTGAATCAAAGTCAACTGTGCACGACTAGCGACCATTCTCTTTTGGGCCAACGCCTGCCTATCGGCCAGAGATACAAAAACACCTTGCCAGATAACCCATATAAACAGCGATACCAGCGCAACAGACGTTAACCACTGTTCACGCTGGGAAAGCTGCTGCCATCGGTGGGACAATGACTGCAAAAATGGCTTCAAACTGGCAAAAACAGTTGCAAAAAACCGCATCACGATACCCCTCCAGAGATCACCAGCGTACCGGTCACTTTATCTTCCGTTCGTTCCAGCGCTTCAATGGCAATGTTCAGGCTTTCCTGATTGCTTTTCAGGTCATTTTCAAACCGCTCCCGAAACCGTGTGAACAGCTCAAAGTTTTTAGCCGTCGCCTGAATGTACAGCACTTGTCGTAAACCATTATTGCTCATGGAAAAGCGCATGGAGCTGGCCTTCAGCTCTGGGAACGCATTCATAACCGGAGTGATTGTCGCCAGAATATCAAGCATGCTTTGCGAGCTTTTTTCCGGCTGCTTTAACGCAGAGAGTTTTTGCTGCATTTGGGTTTGCAGCCGCACAACACGTTCACCGGGAAACAGCTGCAAAAAAGTATTTTTAGCTTGTTGTTGATAATGCTCTGTAGCCTGCTCTAACTGTCGTATATCAAGCAGAGAATTTACGGTTAACAGCCCCAGAAATAACGATGCCATCACGGCAGTGGGTAAACAGGATAAGATGCGTCGTCGCCAGGGAGAGGCAGGCTGCCATTGCCCCTGCAGCAAGTTAAGCTGTGTGGTACTGGCTTCAAGTGCCAAAGGTGCAATGGGGGAGGTGCAATCTGTTGGAGTCTGAACAAATACAACGTCAGGCTGTTGTTTTTGCAAACCTTCCTTGAACAGGGTGAACCAATGTGGCTCGCACACAGCACTCTGCCACTGACCATGGCGGGCAATCGTAAGGTCATCAATCGTTAGTAAACTGCATTCGCCGTCTTTAAAAGGCAGCATAAGAGCGTCACAAACCCACAGTGTTGAGTGGACTTTTGCCTGAGTCAGCCAGCCTTGCCATTGCGCCATGGCGGACTTTTCAGTAATTGCCAGATGAGCAAGGCCATCGCTGTGATGCAAAACCGCAACATGCAGGTTATCCACATCCTCACTGAGCTCTTCTTCCAATCGCCACGGTAGCGATAATCGCACCGTGGGAGTCAAGCGCCCCTCCACACTTAAGGCATGCGTCGTAACTTTCGCAGCCGGTACCAGAACCGTCGCCGTCATCTCTACCAACGACGTGTTACCAGCAGAGGTATCAGCAAAATTGCCAATAAAGGTTTGCACATCTGGCCAAGAACCACTGGCAAGCTCACGATTAGCCCAGAGTAGCCAGTAAACCGGTTGTGTCGCTGTTTCAGGCAGTCTTAAAAACAGGTGAGGATTCATTACACTCCTCCAAATTTACGGCGAATGACCGTTAGTTGATTCTCTTTATTAGCACCTTGGGAACGGGCTAAAAGACTTTTTAATCTGACTTCACTGTTGCCGAAAACAGCGGTTGCATGCATTTCAAAAAATTCACTGACAATGTTCAGGTGTTTTTTGACGCCGGAGCTATTAAAGTTGGCTAACAACGGTTGACCGGTAAATTCAGCAAGACGACTCCACCCTTTTTTAGGACGGTTTTCAAGCACATTGAGCGCCTGATCCACAGGCAGTTGATCCACATAGACAGCCGCTAACAGCTCGGGCTTATCCACAGCCAGTGTGTTGACGTTGATGGACAACTCAGATTTTGGCAGCGCACAAAGGTATGGCATCACTTTTTGTGCAATAGACTGCGATACACCAGCCACAGCGCGCCACTCACTGGTATCTCGCATCAGGGTTTTACCGCTGAGGTAAGGCATGGGCATGGCCAGATAATCCACGTCACTTGCCCCCTGATTTAAGTCTTCGCTACTGACCCAGTTCTGGGTGGAGCGGGTAATCGTTTCTGCCTGCCATGGGGGCACGCCTAAATACTGAAGCAATGCTGAAAAAATCCGTCCCTCAGGCGTCATGGAAAACGGGTCGGCGCCCTGTGCCGGTTTTTTTGCCAGTGCATTGATATTAAAACAGGCCGCCGCATCATTAAGCTGGCCGGAGATCTGTCCACCCTCCACAGGCAAAACAACGTTATCTGTCGCCCAATACTGTCCCAGATGAGTTACACCCGGATTATCCTTAAAATTCTTTAGCAATATCTTAATGGCCAGATTTTCCCCGGAAACAGCGTACCAGCGCGCTTGTTCACGCTCCTGTATAGACTGCGTTCGGGTCAGCTGAGTACGAAAAGACAGGGTCAATTCATTGGCCAGCAAAACCAGCAGTGTCAGCATCAGTAACACACTCAGCAGCGCGATGCCCTGTTGTGCTTTGTTCCTATTGACTGATCGCTGCATCATGAGCCCGCTTGCCAGGTTGAGGGCAAAATATACCGTCTCTCAATACGCCCAAAGTCGTTCATTTCAAACTCGATGGCAATGCCTTCTGGTAGGGTTGGCCCTGATAAAGACTCATACCACTGGCCATCTTTATAAAATCTGAATTTGAGCGAGTTGACGTCTGATAACAAAATCTGAGTAATGGGTTCAACGTTGATGGATGTGGGGTCCAGCACATGGTGATACAGGCGCTCCAGTCGGTTATCCTGCAAACGGTAAAAAACACGCTGGAGTTGCGGTCTTGGCAGGCGTTGATCCGGGTTGTGCCAGCCGTAGCGCACCAGTGCTAGCGCTTCGTCTTCACTGTCCAGCATCTGTGTATTGCTGAACAAACTCTGTTGTGTCACTTGGTCATCAATACGGACGCCACGGTCGGCAATTTGCTGCAAATCCTGATCAATAAGTAGCAAGGTATATTGCAGTTGTCGTAAACGTTCGTTTTTATCGAGCACTACATCGTGAGCTGTCATAACACCTTGAAAAATCTGCCAGGCACTCAGGCTGATAATGCTGAAAATTGCGATCGCTGCCAGCATTTCCAGCAAAGTGAATCCCTGCTGATACCGGGCTGAATTTGTCAAACTCTGGTTTAAGGCGCAGTGAGTTTTAAACCTTGCCAAGTGGTGTGTTTGAAGCGTTGCAATAGGGCTGATGCAAGGTGGTTCTCTTTTGGAAAATAACCGCTTTATAATCAATATCATCCCTGCCTAACCATATAACTTCTCAAGTTTGCCAGAGCCGGAGAGCTCTCATCAGGCTCGCTGCGAACCTCAACATCAATGGCGCGAAAATCGTTATCTTTAGTTTTTACACTGCGAAAGCGTGCAAACCATTGCCTTCCGGCCAGTTCATGGGTCTCACGCTGCCAACCGAGGGTTGGCCACTGCTTTTGCAAGTGTAACTCTGTCATCTGATTATCAGCCACCAGTCGTGCCAGTGTGCGTTGCTCAAGTATTGGCGTGTTGCGAACACTTTCACCACTCATCGACAGTACCGACATCCCCGCAATGGCTAACAACGCCAATGCCATCAATACTTCCAGCAATGTAAAGCCGTTTTCGTTTAAATGACGCTTCATTGCCCGGCTCCTTCTGTCAGCCCAATAACTCCGTGTTCCTCGACTTTAACCAACAAGACGTTTTTTGGATTCTCTGTGGAATACAGCTCTATTTGCGCCGGTGACATTTCCCCGGAGGCCCAGAAAAATAAATCTGGCTTTAATTCAGGCTTATTTCGTGGCGACTCCTCTAAGTTGAAGCTATTGCTCTGCTCCCACTCCAGTGCTTCATGCCACAAAGACGAACCGGGAATGATATCAAACGCTATCGCTTCACTTAGTTTGACCGGCGATAATGCCTTTTTAGCCGTTGCTGCCTCCCACTGGCCCTTCTGATATGTGAGAAACTGATAGCCTTCCATAGTCTTTTTCAGCCCCATATCCATACCGTTAACCACAGCGTGTTCCTGCGCCAGCTGGGTTAGCATAATAATCCTTCGTGCTTCCTTTTTTAAAATGGCACCACTGTCGTCAGACAGCAGCGACGGAATGACAACCGAGATGGCCAGACCGAGTAAAACCATCACCAGCATCACTTCGAGTAAGGTAAAACCGGTGTGACGACCAGGAGCAAGCGAAGGAGTACGCACGGTTAACTGTCCAGATTCCAGTTACCGGTATCGTCGTCGGTACCAGGCTGACCATCCGGACCTGCTGAGAAAATATCTACAGGCCCATTTTCACCGGGGCTAAGCATCAGGTAATCGTTGCCCCACGGGTCTTTGGGCAAACGACGAATGTAACCATTAGCGCGGTATGCTTTAGGCTGTGGAGTACCGGAAGGTTTGCTAACCAATGCTTCCAGCCCCTGTTGTGTGGATGGGTAGAAATTATTTTCCAACTTATACATATCCAGCGCATTTTCCAGCGCCACAATATCGCTCACGGCCTTTTGCTGATCGGCTTTATTCTTGTTACCGATAACGTTGGGAGCAATAAAACTGGCCAGTACACCAAGGATGACAATCACTACCATGATTTCCAGCAAGGTGAAACCGGACTGCTGTTGTTGTCTATTCATTAGCTTCATAAAACTTTCCTGAACATAATTCTGATTATTAACACCAATTTTTTGCAATTTCTTGAACACCTCCCTTGAAATAGGCTGCAAACCGTGTTGCCACTCACTACCCACTGATTAAAGAGTTCAAGTCCAGCATCGGGGTCAAAATGGCCATCACTATAAACAGCACAACGCCGGCCATGGTAACAATTAACAGCGGTCCGAAAATCCCCAGGGCAATATTGACCTGTGCTTCAAACTGTTGATCCTGATTGTCTGCGGCTCGACCGAGCATATTGGTAAGCTCACCGGATTTTTCGCCACTGGCGATGATGTACAGCATCATCGGTGAAAAAAGCTCAGTCTGTTCCAGAGCTTGCCAGAGAGAAGAGCCTTCCCGCACTCGATCAGCGGCTTTAATTAGCGCTGACTGCATGTAGCGGTTCACCAAGACTTTTGAGGCAATGCCCATTCCTTCCAACAGTGGCACAGTACTGCTAGTGAGAATACTCAGGGTTCGGGCAAATCGGGCACTGTCAACACCACTGAGCACAGCGCCAATAACTGGTAATTTCAGCAGCCATTGATCATGAATAAGACGACATTTGTCACTTTTGCTGAGAATCTGCTGGCGAACGACCAAGACCAACAGCAGAACGGTTAAAATACTCACCCCATAGTCACGAACAAAGTCACTGATACTTATAAGCGCCAGTGTCATACCCGGAAGCTGCTGCCCCATATGGGAGAACTGTTCAACCACTGTCGGAACCACTGTCGTCAGTAGTGCGGCCACAACACCAATGGCTACCAGCGTTAAAATGGCTGGGTAAATCATTGCCTGAATCAGCTGACCTTTGATCTTTTGCCGGTGTTCAGTGAAGTCTGCCAGTCTCTCCAGTACTCCATCTAGGTGGCCGGATTTCTCTCCGGCTGCAACCATGGACCGATAGAGCCGGTCAAACGTGCGCGGATAGTAAGCCAAGCTGTCGGCCAGCGACTGACCCTCAAGTATTTTTGAGCGCACAGTGGTAACAATTGACTTCAAGTGCGGTTTGCGAAGCTGGCGAATAAGTGCCTGTAAACACTCTTCAAGGGGGATGCCTGCTGCGACCAGTGTCGCTAATTGCCGGGTCAACAGAGCGACTTCAGCATCCGTTGCTTGCTTTTGAAATAGCCTGAATTTGGCGGATACGCTGTTGGTGTTGTCGGATTTTGCAACGTCCCTACTGGAGCTTTCACTCACCGTAACGGCATTCAGCCCAGAGACACGCAGTTTCTGTCGCACTTGCCGGGGTGAGTCGGCCTCCATAACCCCTTTACTTTTTTTCCCTTTTGCATCCAGGGCTTCGTAAGCAAATACACTCATATTCGTCTATTCCCTGGTTACTCGCATCACTTCTTCAAGGGTGGTCATGCCACTGAGCACTTTTTTAAACCCGTCCACTTGAATACTATTAGACGTATGACGTATTTCATTTTCGATGACCTGCTCGCTGGCTCCGTCATGAATCAGCCGTCGCACGCTATCGCTCACTAAAAACAACTCGTGAACACCGGTACGCCCCTTAAAACCGCTGTGGTGACACGACTCACAACCTTGTGCATGCCACAGCAGATGTCCGGCAGATAAGCCAATCAGGTCGATCTCCAGCTCGGTGGCTGGACGCTGTTCCCGACAGTCAGGGCAGAGCGTTCTGACAAGACGCTGAGCCAAAACGCCCAACAGGCTTGAGGCCAGCAAGAAAGGTTCTACCCCCATATCCCTCAGCCGAGTGACTGCTCCCACGGCGGTATTGGTGTGCAAAGTGCTCAGCACCAAATGGCCGGTTAGCGATGCTTGTACAGCAATTTCAGCGGTTTCAAGGTCACGGATTTCTCCAATCATTACAACATCCGGATCCTGTCGTAGGATTGCGCGCAAGCCGCGGGCAAAGGTCATATCCACTTTGGGGTTAACCTGAGTCTGTCCGATGCCTTCAAGGTCGTACTCAACCGGGTCTTCCACGGTTAAAATATTGCGTTTGCTGTCATTGATGGCGCTGAGTCCGGCGTACAGTGTGGTACTTTTCCCCGAGCCGGTTGGTCCGGTGACCAAAAGAATGCCGTGCGGCTTATGCAGTTGGTCGCTGAACTGCTGACACAAGGCAGGGTCCATGCCCAAACCAGGAAGATCAAGCTGCACGCTATTACGATCAAGCAGACGCATTACAATGCGTTCACCGTGGCGGGATGGCAGGGTGGAAACACGCACGTCCACAGCCCGGCCTCCAATTCGCAAGGATATACGACCATCTTGCGGTATACGTTTCTCAGCGATATCCAACCGAGCCATCACTTTAACTCTGGACACCAGCACCGCAGCCAGCTTACGCTGTGGCCGCAGAATTTCCCGCAGCACACCGTCAACCCGAAAGCGTACGGTCAAATTCTTCTCAAAGGTTTCAATGTGTATATCGGAGGCACCCTCTTTAATGGCCTCACTGAGCATGGCGTTAATCAGACGGATAATTGGCGCGCCGTCGTCAGCTTCCAGCAGATCTTCATCTTCCGGGAGCTCCTCTGCCAGTGCTTGCAGCCCTTCATCGTTACCAATGTCGTTCATTAACTGCCGTGCCGCTATAGAGTCCTGCTGATAAAAGCTGGCCAGTTTTTGCTCAAACTCATTTTCTGTAAGGGCGACTAAAGACAGTGAAGAACCGACAAAACGCCTGGTTTCTTGCAGCGCTGACACCGACGGCTGGTCTCTGAAAAAGACTTGCGCTTCGCCCTGTTCGTTGTAAGCCAGCAGTAAATTAAAACGGCGAGCAAAGGAAAAGGGCAGCGACTGTTTCTTCGGTGAAACCTGTTCAGGAACCGCAGTTTCTATTGCTGTTGTTATGGTCGAGGTCACAGCAGGCCGGGCTTGCTTCACTATCTCATCGTGCATTAACGCTCTCCACCGGTACGACGCACAGCGGCGTGATTAGCGGCAGTGGATTTTTTTTCTGCCTCTTCGGTGAGCTCCTTCTGCCCTTCTTGAATTTGACGACGTAGCTCTTTCATAAGCTCTCTGGCCGTTGGTTTTTCTTGCAAAACCGGCGAGTCAAATCCGGGCATCAGCGAAATACCCTGAGCTTGCTTATCCAACTGATAGGCGCGAATAAGGTCGTATTTTTGCCCGGTAATGGCGTTGAGGGCAAAATCATCACGAATAATGGTGGGGCGAAGAAAGACCATTAGGTTTTTCTTCACTTTTTTGCTCGATGTAGAGCGGAAAAGATGACCAAGAATGGGTATATCGCCCAGCAATGGTATTTTAGAAACACTCTCCTGCACGTTGTCGTCGATTAAACCGCCGATCACAACAGTGTCACCGGTTTTCACCATAACCGACGTTTTTACTTTTCTTGTGGAAAAGGTCACATCAACCGGTGTACGACCATTTACGTTTGAAACCTCTTGCTCAATGGTTAACTTAACCGCATCACCGTTATTGATTTGGGGGGTGACGTTGAGTTTGATCCCCACTTCTTTGCGCTCAATAGTCTGATACGGGTTGTCATTACCGGCACTGGGAGTGGAGCCTGTTAACGTTGGTACTTCGTCACCCACTACAAACGACGCTTCTTCGTTATCCATGGTCAGCAGGCTTGGTGTTGCCAGTACGTTCGAGCCACTGGAAGTGGTGACTGCTTGCAGCAGAGCCGTCCAATCACCAGAGGTAATACTGAAAGCGGAGCCTGAAACCTTCGCCAGTGCGGCAGCGAGCGCTGTGTAATCGCCTTTTTTGTCCGGGTTGGTAATGTATTTATCGTTTTTTGGGTCCCACACCGTTGAGCCTTTTTGATCCTCGGCTTTTTTCATCCCCATGATAATTTCACCGATGGGTACGCTTGAACCATCCTGAAATTGCATCATGCTTGTGCCGTCGTCATTGGCGAGCTGAAATGAAAGGTTAATGCCGTCTCCATCCGCCACTTCGGCAATAATGGCTTCTACCATGACCTGTGCACGACGAATGTCCAGTCGCTCAATTACCGACTCCATCGCCTGCATGACGTCCGGGCGAGCGGTGACAACCAAGGCATTGGTTTGCTCGTGTACCTCAATACCAAAGTCTTTGGCAGAGCCTTTTTTACCGGAAGAGTCCAGCATTTTACCCACGCCTTCCAGCACTTTTTTCAGGTCTTCAGCATTGGCGTAGTGGAGGTAAAAAACACGGATATTGCCGGTGCTCTTTCGTTCAGCATCCATCTGGATTAATAGTGTTTTCATACGCTGCAATGTTTGAGCATCCGCTGAAAGTACTATTTGATTGTTCACTTCATTGCTAACAATGATGGGAGGCATGCCGTTTAATTTCTTCCCCTGCCCGCCATAAATAGTGGCGAGTATGCGCTCCATCTCACTGGCAGAGCCATGGTTCAGCTGGACGATCTCAACGCTGCGTATACCGGCTTGATCTACACGACGAACCACTTCTGCAATACGCTCCAGGTTGTTAGCGCGGCCACTGATAATCAGGATATTTGACGGGTCGTAATGAACGACGCTACCAGAGCTGTCTACCAGCTGGCGCAGAATTGGCGACAATTCTCGTACAGGCACGTAATTGACGGGCATTACCCAAGTCACCATCTCGTCGCCGCCATAGGCCGCCTGATCACCGAGCTTTTTCCCCGCTACCACCGGAATGGATGACGTTCTTGCGTTTTTTTCCGGAATAACCTTAACCAGCCCGTTATCTTCAACTGCTGCATAGCCATGCACCGAGAGCACGGTTAAAAACATCTGATAGTACTGCTGTGGGTTTAGTTGCTCATAGGCCCGAATCGTGACTTCACCACGTACACCCGGGTCAATCACTATGGTTCGATTCAGGTTGGTGCTGACCGTACGGATGAACTCTTTGATGTTGGCTTTTTCAAAACTGGCAGAGTAGCGTGCCTGAGATGAATATCCATTGTCGTAAGCTTTGGTAGATGACAGCTTGGCTGCTACCGGAAGTGATAAGGGCAGTGCCAGTAACAGCGGCAACAGCACAATTTTGGTGTTGGATGCCAGTGCACGGATTTGAACAGCGCACCTCGACAATGAATACATAGCAGTACCTTTTAAGAAAGCGGATCACATAAAATCATGACGACAGGTCAATTTCAAAGCGCTGACCATCTCTTTCGATGGTTAAGGAGAGCTGACTTATGGATGACAATTGACTCATAATTTTCATTGCCTCGCTGTTGTTTGTCAGGTCGTAGCCGTTTATAGCTATCGCCAAGTCGTTTGGTTTCAGCCCCAGTTGGGCAAACTGCTGAGGGTATCTTGCCGGATTCACCCGATACCCATGCAGCCTTCCATCTTTGCGAACCGGTGAAATGGTGACAATCTCCGTCCAGGATTCGGGGTTTGCCAGCAGCTTTTTCCGAAGTTCAGCCACTGTTTTTTTACTTTTAGGTTGAGTGTTGACAGCGGCTGCTGAACGTTTTTTCACTTCACCCGGGTACATTAACAACGATTCATAACGTCCACCATTTCGGATAATTACCCGATCTGCATAAATAGTATCTACTGTCGCTGGTGTTCCCCGGAGGGTTTCACCGGGGCGATAAGTAGTGTCAACAGAGCCGGAGCGGATGATCACCAGAGACTCTTTCGGGTTACTGCTCGCCACCAGGCCGGTGATGCGTACAGCCAGACGTGAAACCGGTACATTTTTTGGTTCCGGCTTCTGGGAAACAGACGGTTTGCCAAAAAGGTACAGGCCATTCAGAACAGAGAGTGAGTTATTTGGCTCTGCGTTTTTGTTAGCTGGAGTGTACGGCTGAATATTTTTACTGTGGGTTGTTGCCGGACTGTTGTCGGGTACGAGTTGCCAAGTAATGATCGCCAGTTGTCGGGTAATCAAGATAAGCAGTGCAGCCTGAATAAGGGGTTTGAGCCAAGTGATGGCCTTGGTCTTGCTAAAGAGCCCTGTGGGTGTCAGTTGGCGGGCAATGGTGCTTTTGTGGTTATTGATCTTATGGTTCAGTGACGTCACATCTTACTCTCACTTAATTGCTCAGGAGGCTGAGGTATCGATTGAACCGGGCAGCGTTCCGGGTTGTTTTTCAGCGGAAAAAAATATAACAAAAAAGAACACTTAAGTCTTGCTTTGATGAGCTTTATTCATAAAAAATTCTTGCAATAAGTAAGAACCTTTGCAGGTGTAGCGGTTTTTACTTGAAGAGAGAGTAACCTGTGGTAAGTAATTTTGATGAGCTTTTCTACAAAAAAAAATTATACGTCCAAAATCATATATATTTAAAATAAACCCTGCTTTATTTTTTTAATACGCACAAATTAATTTCTTTTAACTCATCCGACAAATTAAATTTTTCAGGCTTATAGAAGCTATTTATTTTTACCGTCTCTAATTTTTACTGCACCCAATAAGCAGCTTCATTTTCAAAAAAAATGGCACAGAAGAACCGCATTTGCATTAATAGAAACCTGTACAAAAATACCAAACTGGCCGCTAATTTAGACTAACAGCGCTAAATATTCATAAGATCCTTGCACTATGGTAAGTTTTTATTAATTAAAACGAACGTTTTAATTTGAGCGAATAGAAAAATCTGTTGGCGCTATTTGAGGCAATTTCATATTTATTTGCTATGATGATTCAGGGGTTTTGAATCACTTTAAAATTAAAAAAATAATTTACAGTTTTTTTGCCCCTCCATACAGTAAACGGACTTAACTTCGCCGCCATTGAAAATAACGGACTAATGAATGTAATTGAGATAAATACGATGAAAATAGGACGTTCAATACCAATATTGCTTGCAGGCCTTATTACCTCGGCTTGTTGCCAGGAAAGAAGGATCAACCTTAATGAGCAGTTCCTGCAAACAAAACCGCTCTATCATAAACAAACCGTTGAAGACATCCTAAGCCACTCAGAGGATGAAGAGTTGGTGCGAGTGTCGGGTGAAATTGTCAGGAAAATCAAAGGGAAAGTTTATCTTTTTCGTGGGGAAACCGGTGACATTAAAGTCGTTATAGAAGACGCTTTTCTGTCAGATCAACCGGTCAGGCTTGGCTCCCCCGTTATCCTCAAGGGGGAAATTGATAACCCACCAAAGACGCCCCCACGAATTGAAGTGGAGGATATTCACTATATTTTTTAAGCGAGTTAACGGCTTGGCGGCCAGAATTCAGCCCAGTGAGCCGCAGGGTCGCCCAAAACAAGAAAGTTGGAGTTTGTCAGGCTCGCCTTTCGGTTATAGCTAAAGCGCTGGCCTGTTGGGTCAAGAAATAAACCGCCCGCCCCCTCCACAACGCCTTGGACGGCGGCCGTGTCCCATTCTGAGGTTGGCCCCAATCTTGGGTAGATATCCGCTTCACCAGCAGCAATCTGGCAACTTTTAAGGGCGCTTCCTAATTTTTTAAGCCTCAGGGTTGGAAACGCAGTTCGTAGTGTCTCAAGGTAGCGGTGCGATTCACTGTTAGCGTAACTTCGACTGCCCAACACAATCACTTCTTGTTCGGGGTTCAGTGGTCGCGTGTTAATGGGCGCGTAGGGGTTATCAGCAACCTGTCGGTAGCCGCCAAGGTTTAGGCCTCCCCAGTAGGTGGTGTCGGTTACCGGAATATGGACAACGCCAAGCAGTGGGTAGTGATCTTCTACCAAGGCGATGTTGACGCTGAATTCGCCGTTGCGGTTAATGAACTCCTTCGTACCGTCCAGTGGGTCTACCAGCCAGTAACGCTCCCACCTTTGTCGCTCTGACCAAGGCGCATGGACAGTTTCTTCGCATAGCATCGGGTATTGCAGGCTTAGTTCGGTCAGGCTTTGCTCAATCACTTCATTCGCTGCGATATCGGCATTGGTAACCGGCGTTGCATCGTCTTTGGTGCGGATGTTGAGGTCTTCTTGCTGGTAGACTGTCATAATTGCACGCCCGGCTTTGCGGGCAATTTCGATCAGTTGAGACGCCAGTGCGATAAGGTTTTGTTCAGTCATCATTTAGAGAGTCTCTTGCATGTTACTGTTGGGTCAGATGATCAGCCAGCTGTCTGAGAATAGCACCGGCTTAGGTGGCAAGGCGGCGGCAGTTTGAGCCCACAACTTTAGGGTCTTCAGGCCAGTTTTTGCCCTCGCACACCCTCTTGATTTGCTTTACATACTTGTCTGGTTAGCGGAAAAAATTGCAGTTAAATTCTAAAATACGGTTTCTTTAACCGCCATCATTCGAGCACATCGTCAACACGGTATTGTTGACGCAGCAGTCGAACAACCTTTTCAATAACCGCTTCTGACATGGCAGTCTACAAAATCTGGACAGGTGAAAAAATGAGCAATAGCGAAAAAATTAGACTGGATAAATGGCTATGGGCTGCGCGTTTTTACAAAACCCGCAGTATTGCCAAAGAAGCCGTTGACGGCGGCAAAGTGCATCTGAACGGACAGCGCTGCAAACCCGGCAAAGAGCCCAAAGTGGGCGATACCATCAAGCTTCGGGCAGGGTGGGATGAGCGCACTGTTGTTGTGAAAGCACTCAGCGACAAACGGCAAAAAGCCGAGCTGGCACAACAGCTTTACGAAGAAACCGCTCAAAGCCTGCAAGCCCGGGAAGAGTCTGCTGCCCAACGTAAAGCGCTGCGTGGCGCTCAGCCGAGGCCCGAAGGGCGTCCGGATAAAAAACAGCGCCGGGAGCTTCTCAAGCACAAAGCCGATTTTTAAACGACACCCTCAAGACGG
This sequence comes from Endozoicomonas sp., assembly GCA_965198415.1. GTDB lineage: Bacteria > Pseudomonadota > Gammaproteobacteria > Pseudomonadales > Endozoicomonadaceae > Endozoicomonas. The sequence goes on along the minus strand of CBDAPN010000032.1, from coordinate 238,476 downwards.
CAAAATAATATTTCCGCCAATTTCACGAATGGCAGCCAGGCTTTCGTCATCAAATTTGCTGTCGGTAATGATGCAATCCAGATCATCTAACTGACAGATGGTTTTCATGCTGGAGGCGCCGTATTTGCTGGAGTCCGCCAGCAGTACGGTTTTATTGGCACGCTCCATCATTTTTCGACGGATGTAATAGTGATCATTGGAAGCCGTAGTCACGCCATTTTTCAAGCTCCAGCTGTTAGTGGCCAAAAAGGCGATGTCAGCATTGATGCTATCCAAAAAAGACAGTGCCGCAACATCGGTATGCGCTTTGGTAATCGTGCTCACGTTGCCACCGGTGGTGAACACCTTAACCGTGGAGGAGTCGGACAGCTGCAAGGCAATCTTCAGATCGGTGGTGATGACGGTGACTTTCATCCGCATCATCAACCTAGCCAGCGCCATCGTGCTTGTTCCAGAGTCCAGCAGAATAATATGGCCGTCACGAACCTGCTTCAACGCTTCGTGGGCAATGGATTTTTTTTCTTCGATATTAACGGCATTTTTCTTTTCGTAGGGAATATCTTCCATCAAAAAGCTTTTGGACACCGCACCACCATATGTGACACGCAGTTTGTCTTCCTGTTCGAGAGTGCGAATATCGCGACGAATCGTCATTTGGGAAACATCAAAACGTTCCGCCATCTCTTCGATGTTGGCGCAGCCTTTTTCTTCAACATAAGACAGTATGTGTTCGCGACGTTCAACCGGAAGCATTAGTGGTACCTCTGTAAATGGAGCATAGCTGCCCAAATGCTGTCCAAATGGGTGGGACAGCTTTAGTTATCCAATAAAAAAGGGTTGCAGGACTGAGGGTGGTTACTGCATTTGGCGGATTATATCATCACAACGTGCAAATACGGTCAGTTTTTTCGACCATCAGACTGGCTGCCATCAGCCTCTGAAGCCGCTGCCATGGGCCGTGGTTTTCTGCAAGGATGGCACGCCGACTATTTCACCCCAAAGCGCTCGGTACTTCATAACCCTTGTCGTTTGTATTGCGTTACGGTTCGCAGACTGTTCGTGGGTAGATTACGTTTTATTAGCGCGCAGTGCATTTGACGCTACCTTTTTTATAGATGAATCGGTCCAATAAATATCCGTAATAAATCCGGTGGTTTTCCCAAGCTCTGCTATGCTGTTCATGCAGTCAGCTGTACAGGCAGGGTTCTATTTTCACAATATTTTCATTTGGAAAAGAGCCCCAAGGATGACTAAATACAAAAATGAATGTTTAAACACAAGGCTTTGTAACACAACAAAAGACAGGTAGCTGTATGTCGCTAGAAACAAGAGTTGAAATGCTGGAAAGACAACACCAGTCCCTTTACAACACGATGCATGGTCTGGTTAAAGCGATGGCGGATATCAAACATATCGCCCTGAAAAACCAGCACGAAATTATTGGCGTTAAGGTTAACATGTCTGGCATTCAGGCAGAAGTTACCGGCGTCAAAGAAGAGGTCACCGGTTTGGCACAAGCAACGCTTTCCGGCTTTGAGCGCACCTGCGAATTAATGGATAGCACCCATAAAGCACTGGATGATATCAGTGAAAACCTCGACACCATCAACGTCCGGCTCGATGAAACCAACAAACTGATTGACGGCACCCATGAACGGGTTGATGAAACCTACGAACGTCTGCACGAAACCAATGAACGCCTCGGCGATAACAGCGAGCGGCTGGACGAAGCTAATGAGCGCCTAGATGAGAACAACGAACGGCTCAGCAGTGCCAACGAGTGGCTCGGTGGCATCAATCAGCGTTTAGAAGGTGTTGAGAGCCAAGTAAAAGAAGTTCGTAAGGACATCCTGACCCTTGGGCAAATGATCAAACATCGTTTACCAGAAAAAGCGATCTGAACCCTGTTAAGCTGATTCTCAGAAGGGGTTAATTTCCCATGGCTCTTCGTGGAAAGTTGTACCGCAGCGTTGAGCCTATAACCACGACTTTGCAGCGGAAAAAAGTCAGCAGCAATACTCTCACAAGGTTTAGCTTTGTCTTTTGCAAACATCTCAACAAACGCTCCATGGTTTACCACTCCTTTAAACAGCTCGCGCTGGTGCTGACAAATATTCTTAATCTCCTGCACTTTTAGCATTTTCTGGAGATAAACAAAGCTTAGAATACTGGAAAATATGTCATTCGTTGCAGGCGATACTGGGCTTTTAGCATCGTCCTGAACAACCTGACCTTAGCGAAACTCCTGAACCAGCCCCCAGACTCTGGTGCCTCAAGGATTTGAGTCTGCTGCCAGTAACCTTTTTCCAGTGATACCGTCCTGTTTTTTTCATCGGCACACACTGTGGAGCAAGCCCTAACTCATTGATTTTTAATTTTGTGTACGATAGTTTCGCATCACAGCTTCAGGGTGGATGGTCAGTGACTCTAAAAATCAAAATTCTTACGCTTGCGCTGCTACCGCTGATTATCATGTCCGTGGTGGTCAGCGCAGTGCATCAGCGGCAAACCCGCCAGCTTTCTGAACAGGAAATCGTGACCTTTGAAAAAAAACTGCTGGCCTCCAAGCGCGAATCCCTACGCCACTATGTGCAGTTGGCGCTGACCAGCATCGAAGACGCTTTGCAAAAGCTTCAACAAGGTGTTCCAAGGCCGGTGGTGGAGGCTGAAGTCAAGCGTAAACTCTCAGCCCTCTCGTTTGGTGACGATGGTTATATTTTTGCTTACACCCCCGAGGGCATTAACCTTGTTCACTCGGTTCAGCCCCATTTAATCGGTCAAAACCTTTTTGCATTTCAAGACAGTGACGGCAAATTTCTGATTCAGGCACTGCTTGAGAAAGCTAAAGAGGGGGGCGGTTATGAACGGTATAAATGGCGCAAACCCTCCGAGGGCAGTGCCGAAGATAAGCTGGCTTACGTCGTCACCATACCGCAGCTGGGCTGGATGATGGGAACAGGGCTGTATCTTGATGATGTCACTGAAGAAGTAGCGTCCATTCGCAAAGATGTGCACAAAAACATTCAGGAAACTTTTTTTACTGTGGTGGCGATGCTCTCGTTGTCGGTGATTGTCATCATTTTGCTGGGGCTGATCATTAACATCCGTGAGTCCAAACTGGCGGGGCAACGATTACAGGAACTGGCACAAAACTCACTGAAACTTCAAGTAAACCAGCGTCGTACATTTGCCCGAGAGTTACACGATGGCATTAACCAGATACTGGTTTCAACCCGCATGTGGCTCAATCTGGTGGATAAAAAATGGCAACAACCCATTGGCCGAACGCACCTTGGTAAAGCGATGGATATGCTGGATCAGGCGATTCAAGAGGTTCGCAGGGTATCCCATGACCTTCGCCCCATTGTACTCGATGACCTCGGACTGGAAGCGGCATTGCGCGAAATGCTTAAAGACATTGCTCAGCGGCGCAATATAGACGTAAATGCACGTATTTATCTTAATGATGGTTTGCCGGACATTATCGAAATCAGTATTTACCGGATTGTACAAGAGGCACTTACCAATATTGAAAAACACTCCGGCGCAACGGCAATTAACCTGACCCTGCAGGAGGACTGTGCAATCGTACGTTTGGTGGTACAGGATAACGGTTGCGGTTTTAACCACACCGAAAGTACCGGCCTTGGGCTCAACAACATGAAAGAGCGAGCGGAAATTTTGGGTGGGTCGTTACACATTGAAAGCCAGCCTCGTTTACCCGGTAAGCCACATCAGACCACTGGAACGACAGTGAACGCTCTTTTTTACCTCGCTGAAGTGTACGACGGAGGTTCTATATGAATCCTGAAATCCGCGTCTTGCTGGCGGACGATCATCCAATGGTGCGCGAAGGGTTGAAAGCCAGCCTTGATGGTGAAGGCGGTATTCGCATTGTTGCTGAAGCAGAAAACGGCGTCCGGGCTTTGGCCCTGGCCGCCAAGTTAAAACCGGCCGTGGTGATGCTGGATATTTCCATGCCGGTCATGGGTGGGCTGGAAGCCGCCGAGGCTTTTGCCCGGGAGCACCCCAAGATCAAGGTGCTGGCACTGACGATGCACGAAGATCGTGAGTACGTGCTTAAAATGATGCAGTTAGGCGTTGCTGGCTATGTGCTGAAGAATGTGGATGCGGAAGAGATCATCCTCGCCATTCAAACGGTGTTTCGTGGTGGCACGTTTTTCAGTGCCGGTGCCAGTGAACAACTGTTTGCAAGGATGCACAAGCCGCCTACACAAAATCAGCTGACCGAACGGGAGAAAACCGTGCTCGGTTTAATGGCAGAAGGGCTGTGCAATAAAGAGATTGCAGAACGGCTGAATATCTCCGTGCGAACTGCAGAAGCCCACCGGCAGAATATGCGAAAAAAACTGAATATAAAAACGTCCACAGGCTTGGTGCGTTATGCGCTAAAAGTAGGTGTGGGAAGTGCTTATGCTGCTCATTGACGGGTTTTTTTTAGTGGCTTGTTGTTAATGCTTTAGGGGTCATGTTTGCACCTCCCACGCCCTGTGGGAGGTGCCCCTAGCTCTCACGGGGAAGTAGTAGCTACAACGTTATTTTTTCCTCCATTTCTGCCAGTATTTTGAGATCTTCGGTCAGAAACTGACGCTCCCATCGTTTTGCTTCAGCGATAAGTTGCGTGGCTTTATCCACCTCGCCTTTAGCCAGAAGCAGATCCAACAAGCTTGAATTGGCCAATATATTGCCGGGGTTAAAGGTGAGTGCTTGTTGATAAAAAGCCTCGGGTGAGAGATCTTTGGCAATGGACGTATCCAGCCCGATTTCCATGGCCGTTTGCAGCAGTAAACCCTGTCGCCAGTGGTAATCTGAGTCAAACGGGTAATCAGCGAGTGCCTGTTCACCAAGGCCGTAAGCCAGTTCAAAAACTTGCTGTTGCTGGTCGGTGGGGGCTGCTTCAACGCTGAGCAAAAGCTGGTTGAACAGAAATACTTTAGCTGCTTGATTATCCGGGTCGAGGGTCAGTACTTTCTGGGCAAAATCGGTAGACTTCACCCAGCTTGATGGTATTGGCAGGGAGCCAACTTCCATGAATGCTTTTCTGGAAACCCCCAATACCGTGACCGCAGAGGTAAGGAACACCAGTACTATCGGTACCGCCAACACAGAGCGTCGCGGGGCTAACATGGGTCTCTTTAAATACCCCAAAGCACGAGCCAGATAGACAGTGCGCGCCAGCACCATAGCGGCCAGCAGCTGAACACTGAGCACATAGAATACATAGTTCAACAACGCATGGGCTGAAAGCGCCATGGCGACCCCAACGCAAACCAACAGCTCTTTGTATTGGGCTTTACGTGTCGCCACAATGGCACGCTGTTCAAAGCAGATGCGCAAACCCAACCAGCCATGAAATAGCACATAGGCCAGCAATAAGCCCAAAAACAGTGGGCCACCTTCCAGCAACAGCTGCAGATAGTCGTTATGAACAAAATAGCCGCCAGAGCCAAATTCAAAGCGCACACCACTGTAAAGGTTCATAAACGAGCCCAGCCCGTAGCCGTTAATAGGCATATTTTGAATTAACGCCCATGTGGCCTTAAAAATATACAAGCGGTGGCTTAAATGGCTAATATCATCCAGCCCACGCACAATTACGCCATCGCCCAGCCACCAAGGCAGAACCATGACAGCGGCATAGGCCAGCAGTGTTACCCCGACAATACTGAGCAGATAACGTTTGGGAAATAGCGACTTTATGAGTGATAACACCACGATCCCGCCAAAGCTGCCTAGCCAGGCGCCCATGCCACTGCGAGAATAAGTGGCAAAAAAAGCAAACATCAGCAGAAAAAGTGCCAGCGTACGTACCAGTATTTCACTGCGCTTGATCGGAGCGGGCAGCGATAGCAGCAAAAAGAACCCAAGGTACTGCGTGATGGCAAATACATTGGCATCGAGCATTTGTGCATCAATGGGCTTCAAGGTAACCAAGTAGTGCCATATGCCCAGAAGGCTGGTGAGCAAAATGGGGATGATCGCCGCCCAGCGCAAAGCCAGCCACATCTGTTGCAAGGAAGGCGTGGAAAAAAACCAGAACACAGCAAAGCCCATCATCAAGCCAGCCATAAGCAACAGGCTCCATTCGCTAATGATGGACTGTTGATAATTGAACAGCAGCGTGGCAGAAACGATTAGCAGCAGGGTAAAAGGCAGTTGTTTTTTATCGTTACAAAGCAGACTAAAAAGGGTTAAAGAAAAGGCTGAAGCTATTAGCAGATCGACGGTACCACCGTTGTAGCACAGAGCACAAAGCAGTGCGAGGCTAAACAGCAGCAAAAGCAGCGAAACTCTTATGGTCATATGGGGAAATTCATGGAGTGTTTACCTCGTTCTCACAGTGCTCCGTGGGAAGCAAGTGGCTCCATACACACTTGGTATTTTAGTGTGGGGCTATCGTATGGAAGCACTCAAGGTGATGAAGTATTGCAGGTGGCAGGGATTATCCTGCCACCGTATTCATTCCCTCGGTAGGGGTCGTGGGAATGTGTTCAAGTAGTTTTTAATTACAGATTGATGGTAGAAGTGCGGAGGGTAAAGTTGATTTATTCGTTCCATCAGTAATACATTTTGGGGAGCTAAGGCTGAAAAATTGTATAACTAATGTCTTGTTTCCAATCTCCGAATTTGTATTTCCTCTTGCGAATGTAGCCTGGAATGTGCCAGGAGTGCCAATATCTTTGATTGTGCTAACATATTTACCACTTTTTCTCACTGAACCCAAGCTTGCAATTTTAGGCAGCTCGCCATTAACGTGGAAATATTCATTTACCGGAGCCTGCAAAGCACCTAAAAGGGTAACCGCCTCAGAAACCTGTGAGCGTGCAATGTAGCCTTGAAACTGCGGAATCGCCACCGCCGCCAAAATCCCCACAATCGCCACCGCGATCATCAACTCAATCAGTGTAAAACCCTGTTGTTTTTTCATTATACCTGTCCCTCAGGAATGTAATTAACGACTATGGTCAAGCAGTGTGCCAAAGCCTGAAGTTTAAGAATTGCCACTCCCTAGGCGCTTTTCGTCCTGCTTTACATTGTTTGCTGGCTGTATACAGTCCGTATTTACCAACCACCAATCAAATGTTGCCCGACCTTATCATGGAGCACTTTGGTACACAACCGTGGTTTATACCTCTGTCGTGTTTTTATTACAAAAAATTATGTGCATAGGTTTCAGAGGCTTACGAGCCGGTTAACTGGCAACAGGCAGGCTGATAAATACGTAGCTAACCGTTGGTTTTTACCAGCAGGAAGGCAGTTATCTCGGAAAGCCCGTCTTAACTATCTTTAGTTACTGCTGATATAGTAACTATCATTAAAATACCCCAAGGACCGACGGGCTATGGCAACAAAACCGCTGACCGGGCTGGCTGCCCGCTTGCTGGCCGATCAGCTGCTGGCTGAGGCCGATATCCACGCCGCTGAGGCTAGTGCTACCAAGGCAAAAATCTCGCTTTCCCGCTACCTGTTTGAGAAAAAACTGGTGGATTCAAAGCGCCTGATTCTGGCCACCGCAGAAGAGTTTGGGCTGCCGGTTTATGATTTGGACTCATTTGAAAAAGAGCACCTGCTAAAAGATATTGTGGAAGAAAAGCTCATTCGCAAACATCAGGTGTTGCCGCTGGTAAAACGGGGCTCCTATCTGTTTGTGGCGGTTTCTGACCCTTCCGATCAGCAGGGGCTGGACGAAATTCGTTTTAGTACCGGCCTGAGTATTCAATCGGTCCTGGCGGAACCGGCGCTGATCGATAAAATGATCGACGCAGCGCTGGACGACAACAGCGCTTTCAACGATTTGGACGGTGAAGAGTTTGGCGAACTAGAAGACCTTGAAGTCAGCGCCGTTGATGATGGCCCCGATGAGTCTCAGGGGGGCGGTGAAGACGACACCCCGGTGGTGAAGTTTGTGAATAAAATGCTGTTGTCGGCTATTAAAGGCGGCGCTTCGGATTTACACTTTGAGCCTTATGAAAAGTCTTACCGGGTGCGTTTTCGTACCGATGGTGTGCTGCACGAAGTGACCCGCCCACCGGTGACGTTAAGCCCCCGTATAGCCTCGCGGTTAAAAATTATGTCGGCCATGGATATTTCTGAGCGCCGCAAGCCGCAGGATGGCCGGATAAAAATGAAGCTGTCAAAGACCAAGGCCATCGACTTTCGGGTCAACACCCTGCCCACCTTGTGGGGTGAAAAAATTGTACTGCGGATTCTCGACCCCTCCAGCGCCAAAATGGGTATTGACGCCCTTGGCTATGAGGAGGTGCAAAAAGAGATGTACATGCACGCACTGCACCAGCCTCAGGGTATGATTCTGGTCACCGGGCCTACCGGCTCCGGTAAGACCGTGTCGCTTTATACCGGTTTGAATATTCTCAATACACCCGAGCGTAATATCTCCACGGCAGAAGACCCGGTGGAAATTAACCTTGAGGGCATTAACCAAGTCAACGTCAACCCAAAACAGGGAATGGACTTTGGTCAGGCGTTGCGGGCTTTTTTGCGCCAAGACCCAGACATCATCATGGTGGGGGAGATTCGGGATTTGGAAACCGCCAACATTGCCATTAAGGCGGCGCAAACCGGGCACATGGTGCTCTCTACCCTGCACACCAACAGTGCTCCTGAAACCCTGACCCGTTTGCAAAATATGGGGGTTCCGTCGTTTAATCTTGCCACCTCCGTCAGTTTGATTATTGCCCAGCGTCTGGCCCGGCGTTTGTGCAGCAGTTGCAAAACCAAAATGGATATTCCCAAAGAGATACTGCTCGAAGAGGGCTTTACCGAAGAGCAAGCCGCCGACGCCGAAATTTTTGGCCCAAAAGGGTGCGACAACTGCAATAACGGCTACAAGGGGCGGGTGGGTATTTATGAGGTGGTGGCGATTTCGCCGGGCATGCAGCAGATTATCATGGCCGAAGGTAACTCGTTGCAGATTGCAGAGCAGGCGCAAAAAGAAGGGTTTAAAAACCTGCGCCAGTCGGGTTTGTTAAAAGTATTGCAAGGGGTCACCAGTCTTGAAGAGGCGAATCGGGTAACGCAGGATTAATCGCCGCTACTACTTTGAGGGAGGCATACCTCACTTTCTCCACGGTGTTGCACACGAAGGCATAGCCCAATGCCCCCTGGGTGTGCAGCGCAATGTTGGCTAATGCATTGCGCCGCGTTGCTGCTACCGCAGCCAGGAGAGTCGCCGCACTTTTTCAGCGGTATCTGAATTACACGGACTCACTTTCTAACGACAACAGCGTTGCATTTCCGCCAACGGCGGTGGTGTTGATGGTCAGGGTTTGCTCGGTGACAAAGCGCAGCAGATAATTCGGCCCACCGGCTTTTGGCCCGGTACCTGAAAGCCCTTGCCCGCCAAAGGGCTGCACACCCACCACGGCGCCGGTCTGGTTGCGGTTGATGTAGATATTCCCCACCTTAACCCGCTGCTCAATAAACGACGCAGTAACCTCATTGCGGCTGTGGATACCGAGGGTCAGGCCAAAACCGGTGCTGTTGATGTCGTCAATGACGCTAGGCAGGCTGTTGGCGTCGTAACGGATAACGTGCAAAATCGGGCCAAAATGCTCCTTCTCCAACTGCCCGATGCGCTCAATCTCAAAGGCCACCGGCGCAACAAAGCTGCCGTTGTCGCAGTTGCCCGGCAGTAGGCACTCTGCCAGCAGGGTGGCCTCTTTTTTCATTCGGTTGATGTGAGCCTGCAGGGATTGTCGGGCATCGTCGTCAATGACCGGGCCAATATCGGTGCTTTTCAAACTCGGGTTGCCGATGGCGAGCTCCGCCATGGCGCCTTTTAATAACTCAATGACCCGATCAGCAATATCTTTTTGCACATAAAGCACTCGCAACGCCGAACAGCGCTGACCGGCACTGCCAAAAGCGGATAAGATCACATCCTGCACCACCTGTTCCGGCAGGGCGGTGGAGTCGACAATCATGGCGTTTTGACCGCCGGTTTCAGCAATCAAGGGCACAATCGGGCCAGCCCGGTTGGCCAGCGACTGGTTAATGCGGCGTGCGGTCTCGGTGGAGCCGGTAAAAGTGACCCCTGCGATGTTCTCATCGGACACCAGTCGTGCACCAATTTTGGCTCCGTCGCCGGGCAACAGTTGAATAACGCCTTCAGGGAAGCCCGCCTGTAACATTAATTCAATGGTGCGCCCGGCGATCAGGCAGGTTTGCTCTGCCGGTTTGGCAATGACCGTGTTACCCGCTGCCAGAGCAGCGGTGATCTGACCCAGAAAGATCGCCAAAGGGAAGTTCCACGGGCTAATGCAGAGAAACACGCCACGGCCAGACAAACGCAGCTCGTTCGATTCGCCGGTTGGCCCCGGCATGAGGGTGGGGGCGGCCAGCTTTTCCCGTGCCTCGTTGGCATAAAAACGACAGAAGTCTACCGCTTCACGGACTTCATCAATGGCGTCGTGCAGGGTTTTGCCCGCCTCCCGATGGCAGAGTGCCACCAGCTCTGCAAGGTTTTCTTCCAGCAGGTCGGCGAGGCGGTCTAACCGTTCGGCCCGTTGAGCGACAGGTGTTGCATTCCACTGGGTAAACGCCGCTGTGGCAGTGTTCATAGCGGCTGCAACCTGCTCTTCGTTGCTCCAGTGGATATTTCCGACCTGTTCAGAGCGGTTATAAGGGCAGGTGACTTCGCTGTCTTGCGGCGAGTTGATGCGCTGACCGTTCACTCGGGGGCCCTGATTCCAGTGCATCGTCATAAACTCTTGCACTTTTTCCTGAAAAGGTAGCCACTGGCTCAGAATGTCGGTATTGACCCCAAGGGAATTTTTGCGTTGGGAGCCGAAAATATCCCGTGGCAAGGGGATGTGTTCGTTGTGAAAACAAGCTCGGCTTTTCAGGGTTTCTACCGGGTGCTGAACCAACTGCGAAACCGGGGTTTTGGCATCCACCAGCCGGTGTACAAAGGATGAGTTGGCGCCATTTTCCAATAAGCGACGCACCAGATACGGCAGCAGGTCTTTATGGCTGCCCACCGGGGCGTAAATACGCACCGGGCGTTTGTCGTTTTTCACAATGAGGTCGTATAGGGCGTCCCCCATGCCGTGCAGCCGTTGGAATTCGTAGTCCTTTGCCTCCATGCGTTCGGCCATGGTCAGAATGCTGGCCACGGTGTGGGCGTTGTGGCTGGCAAATTGAGGGTATAACGTAGAGCGGGTGGACTCAGCCAGCAAAAATTGAGCGCACACCAGATAGGCGACATCAGTCGATTCTTTACGGGTGTAAACCGAATAGCCAGGCCAGCCTTGTTGTTGGGAGAGTTTAATTTCGCTGTCCCAATAGGCACCTTTTACCAACCGTACCGGAATGCAGTCTCCCTGCTCCCGGGCTAAGGCAGCGAGCCAGTATAAAGAAGGCAGTGCACGTTTACCGTAGGCTTGAATGACCAAACCGAGGCCCCCCCAGCCCTTGCAGTGTGAGTGGCGATAAACTTGCTCAAAAACCGCCAGAAACAGCTCGTGGCGATCCTGCTCTTCGGCATCTATATTGATGGCCACATTACCGGCTTTGGCCTCGCGCACCAGTTCCAGCAAAGAAGGCACCAGCTCGCGCAGGACTCGCTCCTTTTGGCTGCTTTCATAGCGTGGATGCAGGGCAGATAACTTGATGGAGATGCCAGAACGGGGGGAGTTTTTGTGATCCGCCTCTGCGGCCAGAGCGCGAATGGCGTTTTGGTATTCTGTGTGGTAACGACGTGCGTCGTCCATGGTCAGGGCGGACTCGCCGAGCATGTCAAAGGAGTAGCTGTAGCCTTTTTCCCGATATTTAAGGCCATTTTTAAGGGCCTCTTTTATGGTTCGCCCCAGTACAAAGTGGCGCCCCATAATTTTCATCGCCTGATTGACCGCCTGACGAATCACCGGCTCCCCCAGGCGGTTGACCAGCTTGCCAATTATGCCGCCGGCAGAGTTATCTTCTCTGGCATCCAAATTGACCACTTTGCCGGTGAGCAGCAGGCCCCATGTGGAGGCGTTCACCAGTATGGAGTCACTTTGGCTTAAGTGTTTTTTCCAGTCGGCAACGCTCAGTTTGTCGCGGATGAGGGCATCGGCGGTGGGGTTATCGGGAATACGCATCAGCGCTTCGGCGAGGCACATCAGCAAAATGCCTTCCCGGGTATCCAGGCTGTATTGCAGCAGCAGTGCATCAATCATGTTGATGCTTTCATCGTTGTTTCTGACCTGTTCAATTATTTTGGTGGCACGGCTGGCAATGGATGCGTAATCATCGGCATGTTCATCCAGAATATCTACCAGCTCCTGTAGCCAGGACGCTTCATCCACACAGTAGTTCCCAGAGATTGCCGACCACAGCTCATCGGGCTTTTGTTCGGTAATTTCCGTGGTGAATGCATCTTTTGCCTGAAACATACCCTTCTCCGATTTGAGTGAGTTTTGTTGGATTATTGGTTTGTTGACAGTTGTTCAGATGGTGCAGTGTTACACTCATCGGGTCGTTTTTTTCAAAGCAGGGAGCGAGTTTTTTATCGCACCTGCCTGACGTTGTCTTTTATTCAGAAGCTTTATCGTAAGTGGCTACGATGATTAAGTCACATTTTTTTAACGGCAAAAGGAGCGTTTTTTAAACGTCAAAGGACTTGTAAATAATGGTGCGGCGCAGTAATTAAAATCAAAACGCTATTATGGAAGGTTTATAAAATTTCTAAATGATATAGAACTCAAGCCTAAGAGTTTTGTCTCAATAGGTGCAATCATCCGTGTCAATAGCTTGAATAAATTCTAACCTCTATAAGGACTGTTCAAATGCCCATAGGTAACACAAACCTCGCCGGCTCCATTCAAACCCAACCACCAGTAGGTGGCAGCACTGGCGCTGCTATTGCCAGCCCCAAAGGCAGAGATTCTACCGGGCGCAGCGTCGTTGCCTCTGGTGGTCAGCAGCGGGTGATAGGTTCTGCCCAGCACGATGGTCTTGCTGAAAAGCCGCGGTTAGCGGAAAAAAACATCGCAACCAACTTAACAACTGACAATTACATCAATAATAAAAGTGATACAAAAAACTTAAAAGGTACTGCACAATAGTGAAATTAATTCGCAGCAACTACTTAGTGAAATTAATTCGCAGATATCGTCTCTGATACTTCAGTTAAAAAAGCAGAGCCAAAGCCAGACAGTAATCAAGCTCAAACTAAAAAAGCTGAAGTAGGAACAACAGCCAAGGGGCAAGCAGGCAAAGCAAAAGGAAACAGTAAACAGGGCTCAACGGCTGAACCCACTCAAAACAGCTCCACCAAACAGTCTAAAGGCTTTTTGCATAAGTTTGGTATTATTCAGAGCATCCTGAACTTCTTAGGCCGGGGAGATTTAACAGAGGAAAAAGCAATAAGCGAAATATGCAGCAGTGTAAAACAAGAGTTTCAACAAGTGATCGACGCCAAAAAGGGGCCAATTTTGCAGCAAAAAGGTGTTGAGATAGAAGCTGAAAAGCAACAAAGCTCAGCAATAAGGGGCAACCATCGGGAAGTCAGTGTGAAGTTGTCCGGAATGAGAGCCTTGGTGGCTAAGGGTTTTGGTTTTTTCGTTGCGCTGCGGAATATGCTTCCGGGGTTTCGCTCCAAGCATGAGCCGCTGACTGAACAGAAGTCCGTTGATTATTTTGAAACCAAGGTTGCCTTTCATTTTAGTGAAAATGAGCAAACTAAAGCGCATGAAAAATTGTCAAATCTTTTATCTACATCAAGGCTTATTGGTGGCATTTTTAATTCTCTGAATACTTATGCAGTAGAAACTGTTGACAGAAAAGAGACGGAGTTTAGGAAGAAGTTACATAGCCGCGACCCCGGGTTTTCAATTAACAGTACTCAAGCACAAGCTAAATATAAAAATGCCCTCAGAAATGAGTTGGTGGAGCAACTGAATGAACAGTTTAAAAAACTACTGGACAAGTACCAAGAAAGGCTTACCGAGGAGGAGTTTCAAGCCATACAAGACTTTCAATTTACGGCTTCTGTGGCGGCGGTTTGAGAGTAGCATCCGCAGTGAGCATGGCAGAAAGTTGAGGATAAACATTCCGATTGTTGCGACCCGTTTGCTGCTGGTGCAGGAAAGCCCTGATACCGGCAACAATGCGCTTTTCTCATTCCCACGTCCCACGTGGGAATGCATATTTTAGCTGGATGAAGCCTGTGGGCAGTATGACTTGAAACGCTATTGGTAGTTCGGCGTAGTCTTCTGCCCATCATCAGATCGGTATTACAGAACCGGTACAGAGAAAAGTGAGGCCTTTACCCGTGATTGCGTAAAGTATCGCCTTTATGCCCTTTGGGTGCGGTAGTGGGTTGGAAGTGTCAGTTATCGTTTGGGCCAGCAGTTGTGTTAAGATGCCCGCTTCGATAATCAGGTAATGAAAATTCTGTTAATGTCTCAAAGAATAAGCGAACACTATAAGGCCATTATTGAGTCAGTCGGCGAAGATATTCAAAGGGATGGCCTTAGGGATACGCCGCTTCGCGCCGCCAAAGCGATGCAGTACCTCACCCGGGGCTACAACCAGACACTCGAAGAGATTGTCAATTGTGCCGTATTTGAATCGGACATCAGCGAAATGGTGGTGGTGAAAGATATTGAGCTGTATTCGATGTGCGAACACCACTTGCTGCCATTTATTGGCAAATGTCATATCGGCTATCTGCCTGATGGTAAAGTGCTCGGTTTATCCAAGTTTGCCCGCATTGTTGATATGTTTGCCCGACGTTTTCAAATCCAGGAAAACATGACCAAGCAAATCGCCGACGCCATTATGGAAGTCACTGATGCCAAAGGTGTGGCGGTGGTTATTGAAGCTCAGCACATGTGCATGATGATGCGCGGCGTTGAGAAACAAAACTCATCCATGACGACGTCGGTCATGTGTGGGCTGATGAAAGAGAACCAACCCACCCGTGAGGAATTTTTGCGGTTTATTCGTTAGTTGCTGTATGTGCAGTGCACGCCTAGGCGACCCCGTCTGGGCGACCCCGTCTAGGCGACCCCGTGGTCTTCGAGCAGTTGTCTGAAGTCTGATGAGTCACTTATCTGCTGTTACACCTTTTGGCCAAATGTTTAAAAGCGGCTAATGCACTGTCGGTTTCAACGCCCTCAAGGACACTCTGGGTAATACGGGTAAAACCGTATTGCTCAATCAGCATTTTTTTCATGCCCGCAATGTGGCCCTGGCCAACAATAACCAGCATATTTTTGTTAAATTTTCTCGGTTTTAAGGATTTGATAATATTATCAACCATTAATTGATTGCGATAAGGGATCAGCCAATAGGAATAAAGCGTAAACGCTGGTCTTGTTTGCTCAGGTTTTCTTTCTAAACTCTGCTCAAACATTTGCAGAAAAAGATACAAAGAGAACAGGTTTATAACCCAGTTTTCTTGCGTCAAGCTGTTAAGGGGCGGAATGTATCTGAAAAAGGCATTGATCAGCATGGCCGGGTAAAGATTGAATGCCAGTGCCAGCAGTAAATCGTTACCGCCAAGCTCAATTTGAATATTGACTTTATCTGCAACGGCGGTGCTTCCTGGTTTCACAACAATTAACCGTTCAGTGTTGTTGTTATTAAAGCTTTCATGGATTGAAGAGCCCCGGGAAAGCTTTTCTTCGCTGGCTAATGTTTGCTGCAACGAGGTTAGTAAAGATATTGCCGGGGTTATCAAATAGGCTGTCAGCTTGCGGTTGGGGTAAATGCCTTCGAGCCCACGTAAGGGAAAAAGTTTCAAAATTGCACGCCCGGCTTGTTCGGAGTACTCATCCTTAATGTGGCATTCACCCAACAAAAACACCACCCGTTGCACACCGCCAACATCTCCGGACAAAATTTCAACCATATAATCAAAGAGCTCAGCTGTTTTTATGGCTTTTATCTGCTGCTCATTGAACAGCTCTTCATTGCCCCTGCAAAGGTTGCTGAAGACAATCGACAGACAAAAAATGGCTGCATAACTTCGTAAGTTCATCGTTTTAACCGCACCTGCATTTAATCGGGTGAATCATTTTACTGCTTTGGCTGCCATTAAATGCCCACAGAGTCTCTTGTGTTGGTCTGGGCGCCTCATGTAAGAGGCTGCCCAGCTTCCTGATCTCTACTTGGGAGGCGGTAAGTGTTATTGATATCAGCCCCAGTCCAGAATCACTTTGCCAGACTGTCCTGAGCCCATAACCGCAAAACCTTTGGCAAAATCATCAACTGAGAAGCGGTGGGTGATGACTGGGGAAATATCCAGGCCTGACTGCAACATGCTGGTCATTTTGTACCATGTTTCAAACATCTCCCGACCATAAATGCCTTTAATCACTAAGCCTTTGAAGATGACTTGGTTCCAGTCAATGATGGTATCGCTGGCTGGAATACCCAGCAGGGCGATTTTGCCGCCGTAGTTCATGTTTTCGAGCATCTGTTCAAAGGCTTTGCCGTTGCCGGACATTTCCAGTCCTACGTCAAAGCCCTCTTTCATGTTCAGCTCGGCCATGACGGTTTTGAGGTCGGTAGTGGCCACGTTGACCGCCCGGGTTGCGCCCATTTTGAGGGCTAGCTCCAGCCGGTAATTGTTCACATCGGTGATGACCACATTGCGGGCGCCCACGTGTTTACAAATCGCTGCTGCCATGATGCCAATGGGGCCTGCGCCGGTGATGAGTACGTCTTCGCCCACCATGTCAAAGGAGAGGGCAGTATGTACGGCGTTACCAAACGGGTCGAAAATTGCCGCCAGCTCGTCGCTGATGTCGTCAGGAATGGCGAAGGCATTGACCGCCGGAATGACCAGATACTCCGCAAACGCACCCTCTCGGTTGACGCCCACGCCCACGGTGAAGTTGCACAGATGGCGACGACCAGCACGGCAGTTGCGACAGTGGTTGCAGGTAATGTGGCCCTCGCCGGAGACCCGCTGCCCCACCTCGAAGCCGCGCACCCCCGCCCCCAGCTCCACGAGTTCACCAACAAACTCATGACCTACGTGCATACCCACCGGAACGGTCTTTTGCGACCATTCATCCCAGTTATAAATGTGCATGTCGGTGCCGCAAATGGCGGTCTTGCGGATTTTAATCAGAACATCGTTATGGCCCACTTCTGGCTTGGGGTGGTCTACCATCCAGATTCCGGGCTCAGCTTTGCTTTTGGCTAGTGTTTTCACAGTGTGATCATTCTCATTGTGTGACCTTACTTAGTTAACAGACGCTCAGTTTATAACGCCCAATTCCCGGCCAACTTTGGCAAAGGCAGCAATTGCCCGGTCAAGATGCGCTTTGGTGTGAGCGGCGGACATCTGGGTGCGAATCCGTGCTTGGCCCTTGGGTACGACCGGGAAGGAGAAGCCGATGACATAAATTCCTTCTTCGAGCATGCGTTGGGCAAACTTACCGGCCAGAGAGGCGTCACCGAGCATGACCGGTACAATGGGGTGGTCGGCGCCGGTCAGGGTGAAACCAAGGGCGGCCATTTCGGTACGAAAATACTCTGCATTTTCCCGCACTTTTTCCCGTAGTTCAGCGCCATTGGCCAGCATGTCAAGCACTTTGACCGAAGCCGCAGCAATCCCCGGCATCACTGTATTGGAGAACAGGTACGGACGGGAGCGGTTACGCAGCCAGTCAATAACTTCCTTTTTACCGGAGGTGTAGCCACCGGATGCACCACCAAGTGCCTTGCCAAGGGTGCCGGTAAGAATATCCACACGCCCCAAAACACCACAAAACTCAGGGGTTCCGGCGCCAGTCTCACCAATGAAGCCGGTGGCGTGGCAATCATCCACCATGACCAGAGCACCGTACTTGTCTGCTAAGTCGCAGATGCCTTTGAGGTTGGCGATAACGCCGTCCATTGAGAACACGCCGTCGGTGGCGATCAGCTTGGTTTTGGCTCCTTCTGCGGCTTGCAGTTGTGCTTCGAGGTCTGCCATGTCGTTGTTGGCGTAGCGAAACCGTTTGGCCTTGGACAGGCGCACACCATCAATAATACTGGCGTGGTTCAGGGCGTCACTGATGATGGCGTCATCTGGCCCAAGAATGGTCTCAAAAAGACCGCCGTTGGCATCAAAGCAGGAGGGGTACAAAATGGTGTCTTCCATCCCAAGAAACTCAGAGATGCGGGCTTCGAGCGCTTTGTGAATGGTCTGGGTGCCACAGATAAAGCGTACCGAGGCCATGCCGTAACCGTATTGCTCCAGAGCCTCTTTACCGGCTTCAATCAGCTCTGGCGCATTGGCCAGCCCAAGGTAATTGTTCGCACAAAAGTTCAACACCTCTTCGCCGGTGGTTACTTTGATTTCTGCCTGTTGCTGAGAGCTGATGACTCGCTCGCTTTTGTACAGCCCTTCCTGTTTTAGCTCATCGAGCTGCTGACGCAGCTTTTGGTAAAATTCGGCTTTCATTTTTACTCCTGTTGGTGTTGATGTAGCAGTTTAGTCAAGTTCCCCCGAGGCCTGAAGGCAACGGCAGCAAGAGAGAATAAGAGTAGGCGCTGTATGTTGAGTATTGTGGTTTATCAGCCAGTGTAATCTGCGTAAATGCCCACAGGGCCGGGGTGTCTTTTATCACATGACCTTAGTTTGGTTAAATGAAGCGAAAGTCCCATTCCTGGTTTTGGTACTCAAGTTGCCTGCTGGCAAATGTCTGCTGTTTTTAATGCTTATTCATGTGTTTTTGCACTGTCTTATAACAAGGCTATCCTTTGGTAGCCTCTTGCAGGATTGTGCCTTGAGAAGCTGTGACCCTCAAACTTAAATTTTTACCAATGCCGCAGAATGCCTTTTGGCGGTGTCGCTATCGCCTCGTGAGGTTTTTGGTTCAGGCAGGGTAAGTGAAAAACAAAAATAAAACCGTATTCAACAGCCATTGCCCTAATACTGACATCTCTAAAGAGTTGCTACGCAGGTAAATCCAGCCGTAGAACAGATTGGCAATGAATACGACTCCCATGTAAGCAAAGCCAGAAGAGTAAAAAGTCAGCCCGAAGATCATGGCCGGAATAGCCAGAGCCGCTCCCAAGCCCAGACCGTGTTGCCCAAATTTCTGCATTAGCAGGCGTTGCAAGAAGCCCCGTAGCATCACACCTTCTACAACAGAAGTTAACAGCAGGTTGCTTAGTAAAAATAAGCCGGTAATTTCTGTCAAACCGGGCTGTAAGCGAATAAAGCCGAACAGCCAAGCCAAGCCAGTGATAACCACTAACAATAGGGCAATGGGCAACAATGCAAGCCGGGCGGCCTGACGCCACTGTCGTGGGCTTTGCAATAGCCCGTGGTCGGGCACGGTAAAAAACAGCAGAATCGCCAGAGCAGGCCATGGCTTGTCAACATTCAGAAAGAAGTTGAAGGGGATAGAGTCCGGCTTAACCGGTTGGTCCCAAATAAGAATATTATGAAATCCCGGAAAACGGTGGGTTGCCAGTAAAAAGGCAAGCACCACAAAGGTCGCGCCAGAAAGCCACGCTTGTCGCCCTTGGTGCCACTGACTGGAGAAGTGCCAGACACTGACAAACATCAGAGCAAGGGGAAGCAGTGCAATCATTGTCAACACATGCAGCCAAAGACCTGCCACCACAGTGACGCCGGCCAATAGCCAGCTTATGGAACGGGGCAGAAACCAACAGCTGAGCAGAGTCAACATGAGAAAAGCGGGCACAATGCTTGCCGAGGTTAGGCTATCTAAGGCAAAGCCGGGTAAAGGAGGTTGCATATATTTCAAAGATCCATTCTAGAATTGGTAATGCCCTTTTGGGGGTATTGTTGGCGGTGTGTTTAGGTGGTGATTCTCCATGGTTCAGCTGATTAACCTGAAAAATGCAGGATTTTATACCTTCTCTAAACCGTGTAGCCCTTAAGAATATAGACGAACATGAGTAAAGCTTTGTAAAGAGTTGATTTGGAGCGTTAAAAGCCCTGCTTCTGATACAGTATTCGCAATCGAATGCAGATTTTTAACACAACAAATTCGGGCGAGGATTACTGTTTATGCACAGCGATCAAGGGTGAAGTTGTCCAGTGGTTTGATGAGCAATAAGTAGGTGCTGAATATTTTTAAAGGGGAATAAGATCAAAGGTGATGTGGCTAGAAACCAGAAGGTTGTAATATGACACAAACGTTATTTGTGTTTGAGAAAATAGTCGGTCAAGTGCCAAAGTAATCACCGTTAGGGGAGGACTTGAAAGTCAATGTAAAGCCATACCATTTCAAAATGATAGCTTTTTTGTAGAGGTTTAATATCGTTTATGCCCTGAAGAGAGGCCTCCATGCTAAACCCAGCAAAAAGAACTCAAAACCAGCCGCCAGTTTTTAAAGTTAATTCCTTCCAAAACTGCTTGTGTTCAGCGACTGAAAAATTGGTTAAAACTGAATCTAATAATAAAAAATTATCTGACTGCCATATTTGAGGCTAAATTAGCAGGCTGCACAGATGGCAGATTCAGATCCATTGATTGTCACTGCTGTAGGGCGAACACTTCCTGCCTTTTTGTTTTATTTAGCATCTAATTATATCGGCGTAGTAACCGATTTAGTAGGAATGTGAAAGATTACTCATTACCAGAGCGTATTGATTACCAAAAAACTGAAGGGAATTGTTATGAAAACACCAAGTCTAGATAATGCTATACAAATGTATCAGAAAAGCAGAGTCAATAGTTCGGTTATGATCAGTGTAACGCGTGCCATAAGAGCATTTTTTGGTGGTTACAAAGTGTCTTTTACTGCTCCTGAGCAGCCTCAAACCAGAACAGCATCTGTTAATGACTCCGGCCAGCAAAAAAGCAATCAGCCCTTAGCCGAGAGAAAGGTCTCAAGCTCTGTTATTCCAGAGGGTGACTTATCTACCAGGCCTAATGTAACTGATGCAGACGACCCTCAAGAGCCAGAAGTTTTTGAAGATTCACAAAGCAGTGCAGTTAGCCAAAAAACAGTTAATCCTTTTCAAAAAGAGCTACAAGAAAATGTGGTTAAGAGCTTTGACAGACGTCAGTCCAACCGCGCATCTGACGGTGGGAACGGTTCGCAGGAGTAGCCGGTTATTGAATAAATCAAAGTTTATGTAGCTCAAGTTACCCATTCAGCTGAAAATAGCCATTTTTAGCAGGATGAAAACCAACCCACAAAGCCTTGTTTTGATTGCTTGCCGTTTTTGAACCGCCATATAGGCCATGCCATCAGTGGTTTTCGCAGTTAGGAATTTTCTGAGCACGGTTTTTGTGCAAATTCTTGACTGCGAAAGCCAGGGATAATGCGCTTTTCTTTTCCCCTCTGGCTACAGTAGTTCGGTCAAAGATGAGACGACTGCATCCGGGTTGGCCGTTTCAATCGGGTTGCCATGATTGTAACCATAAGGTAAACCAATCACCGCAATACCCGCTGCCCGTGCCGCGCGGACATCATTCACGGAATCCCCCACCATCACCGCTTTGTTTGGTGCTATATCCAGTGATTTCAGTGTGTGCAGCAGAGGCATCGGGTGGGGTTTTTTCTCGCTTAATGAATCACCACCTAGCACCAGATCAAAATAGTGATTGATGCCCATAAGCTTCAGTAGCTGCTCAGTGAAAGCCTCACTTTTATTGGTAATAATCGACTGCTTGACTCCACAGGCCTGCATGGCCTGCAGAAATCGGGAAACTCCCGGATAAAGATAGCTCTCTGCGCCCAAGACTTGTTGATAATGGTGTCGAAAGCGCTCAATGGCCTGTTCAAGCAGAATGCCCGCCTCGGGCTGTTGGGCATCCGCCAGAGCCCGCTTAACCAGCGTCGGTATGCCGTTTCCCACCCATAAGCGGGTTTTGTCTGCCCCGGCTGCAGGAAGGTGCAGGTCAGCGAGGGTTTTATCAAGAGCCATGGCCAGATCGGGGACACTCTCCACCAGCGTGCCGTCGAGGTCGTACATGATCAGTGCTGCATGGCTGATGAGCGGGTTCATAAGGCGATTACTTCAGCAAGCTCTGAGCGCATTTTTTGCACTACGTCCTGATAACTGTCGGCACCAAAAATGGCTGAGCCGGCGACAAAGGTGTCTGCCCCCGCTTCGGCAATCTGGCGGATATTATCTGCGGTGACACCGCCGTCCACTTGCAGGCGAATATCCAGGCCGCTGTTGTCGATCAGTTGGCGAACATGGCGTAATTTTTTCAGGGTAGAAGGAATAAACTTTTGCCCGCCAAAGCCTGGGTTGACCGACATCAACAGCACCATGTCCAGTTTGTCGATAACATACTCCAGTACTTCTGGCGGGGTTGCCGGGTTCAGCACCAGCCCTGCCTTACAGCCGCCTTCACGAATCAGTTGCAGGCTACGATCAATGTGTTGGGAGGCCTCCGGGTGAAACGTGATGGTCGTGGCTCCGGCATCAATAAAGTCGCCAATGATGCGATCTACCGGGCTGACCATCAGGTGTACATCAATCGGGGCGGTGATGCCGTGCTTTCTCAGTGCCTTACAGACCATAGGGCCGAGCGTAAGGTTGGGAACGTAGTGGTTGTCCATTACATCAAAATGCACCCAGTCGGTGCCAGCGGCCAACACAGATTCAACCTCCTCACCGAGGCGGGCAAAGTCTGCGGCGAGGATGCTAGGGGCAATAATAAAGTTGCGCATGGTATTCCTGTGGCACTGTGAATTTTGGGCGATTGTAGCGGGTTGTTGCCGTGCTGTCAGGTATTTACAGGGCAAAATAAGTCGAGAAGGTTTGCCTTGCGTGGCAATTTAATTGTGCTTCAGTACCGATACGGCGACACCGGAAATTGCCGGTGCATTTTTGAACGTTTTAGATTTCAGTTAAAACGCTGAGAAATAGTTTGCGAGGTTTTTATGTGCTGTTATTCAGCCCAATATAAACCCACAAATAGATTGGTTCAGGCCGGGCATAGTTAACATGGCCAACCTTATATAACGGAAGGTTTACTAAAATGGAGACCCCCCAATAAAAGGGCTTTATTTCCTATTCTTAAAAGGTATAATACCGCTCCCGTTTCCCTATCGAGCGCCCAATGTTTTGAACAGGCCGTTATTGCTGCCGGGGCTATTAGCCTGGCTCTGGTGCGGCAGGGGACGGCCAAGAAAAACAGGTATTGCGTCAGCCATACCATAGAGGCGAGTTTAATGAAAACATACAGTGCTAAACCAGAAACCGTAAAACGTGACTGGTTCGTAATTGATGCCGAAGGCAAAACACTTGGGCGGCTGGCAACAGAAGTCGCAAAAGTTTTGAGCGGCAAAAATAAGCCAGAATACACACCCCATGTGGACACTGGCGATTACGTTGTCGTAATCAACGCTGAGAAAGTACGTGTTACCGGACGCAAGTCTACTGACAAGATGTACCACCGTCACACCGGTTTCATTGGCGGCTTGAAATCCATCAGCTTTAACAAGCTGGTTGACCACAAGCCTGAAAAGCCAATTGAGCTGGCTGTTAAGGGGATGCTGAAGAAGAGTACTCTGGGTCGTGCCATGCTCAAAAAGCTTAAGGTTTACGCCGGTAGCGAGCACCCACATGCTGCTCAGCAGCCTAAGCAACTTGAAATTTAATCAGGGGTGGTTATGTCCATAACACAATACTACGGAACCGGTCGCCGCAAGTCTTCCACCGCGCGTGTTTTCCTGAGAGCCGGAACTGGTGCTATTACCGTCAATGGTCGTTCTCTGGATGAATATTTTGGTCGCGAGACTGCCCGGATGGTCGTGCGTCAACCTCTGGAGTTGACCGAGCTGACTGAGAAGTTCGACATCAAGATCACTGTATCTGGTGGCGGCGGTTCCGGTCAGGCTGGTGCCATCCGTCACGGTATCACCCGCGCCCTAATGCAGTATGACGAGACCCTTCGCTCTCCACTGCGTAAGGCTGGCTACGTTACTCGTGACGCCCGTGCTGTTGAGCGTAAGAAAGTGGGTCTGCGTAAGTCCCGTAAGCGTCCTCAGTTCTCCAAGCGCTGATACGGCTGTTTGCCTGCTTTCAGCTGGCAAGTTGTTGTTAGAAAACCCGCCCTCTTTGAGTGCGGGTTTTTTTTCGTTTGTTTTTTAAGAGCACACCCTCTGGGCTGTGAGGGGCTAGGTGGAGACAACAAGGCGATTGGCAAGACATTTCATATTGGCGGGCTGACTATTTCCCTAAAGGCTTTTGGTGTCATTTTGGAAAATCGTTCTATTATTTTCTGTGCCACGGGCAAGATTCTTTAAGGAGTACTTGATGCGTCAATCACAGAATATTTTGTGTGTGTTGTATGATGACCCGAGCAGCGGCATGCCAACGTCTTACCCGAGAGATCAACTGCCAGCGCTTGATTGCTATCCCGATGGGCAGACCCTGCCAACCCCTGAAGCCATTGATTTTACTCCCGGTGAATTATTAGGCTGTGTCTCCGGCGAGCTTGGTCTTGGTAAATATCTGCGCAGTGCTGGGCACCAATATACGGTGACCTCAGACAAAGATGGACCCGATTCTGTTTTTGAGCAGCACTTGCCACAGGCGGATGTGGTGATCTCGCAGCCGTTCTGGCCCGCTTATCTTACCAGAGAGCGTATAGAAAAAGCGCCGGGGCTGAAGTTAGCCATAACGGCGGGTATTGGTTCAGACCATGTGGATTTGCAGGCCGCCATTGAGCATAACATTACCGTGTGTGAAGTCACTTTTTGCAATAGCATCAGTGTTGCTGAGCACGCGGTTATGGTCATTCTTAACATGGTGCGGGATTTTATTCCGCAACATAAAATTGCCGTTGAGGGCGGGTGGAATATCGCCCAGTGCGTCAGTCGTGCTTACGATGTTGAAGGTATGCATGCGGGGTGTCTGGCAGCCGGGCGTATTGGTCTGGCGGTATTGAAACGTCTGAAGCCGTTTGGTCTGCATTTGCATTACGCTGATCGCCATCGTCTGCCCCGGGAGTTAGAAGACGAGTTGGGTTTGACTTACCACGACGATGTAAAATCTCTGGCCAAGGCTTGCGATATCCTCTCCATTCACTGCCCATTGGTGCCAGAGACGGAGCACCTTTTTAATGATGAGCTTATTGGCTGCATGAAGCGAGGCGCTTATCTTGTTAATACGGCACGGGGTAAAATCTGCGAATCCGCTGCCGTAGCCCGGGCGCTTAAAAGTGGGCAGTTGGCCGGTTATAGTGGCGATGTCTGGTTTCCCCAGCCCGCCCCGGTGGATCACCCTTGGCGCATGATGCCTCACAATGGAATGACTCCGCACACCTCGGGAACCACTCTCACGGCTCAGGCTCGGTATGCGGCAGGTGTCCGGGAAATACTGGAGTGCTGGCTGGCAGAAAAGCCCATTCGTAACGAGTACCTGATTGTTGACAAAGGTAAGCTGGCCGGTACCGGCGCTCGTTCCTATACGGCAGGAAATACGACTTCGGGCGCTCAATAGAGGTCATTTAAACAATGGGTGACCCGGTTTAGCTCCGGGTCTTCTGGCTTTAGTGGCCTTTCAGGGCGTAAATGCCGTTAGCGTTGCGCCAGTAACCCTGATAATCCAGCCCATAACCAAAGATGTAGCGGTCTTCAATTTGCAGGCCGGTGAAGTCAGCTTTGAGGTCGGGGCGGGCTTTGCGGTCGTGTTTTTTATCCACCAAAACGGCGGTGAGTACTTCGGTAGCACCCTCTTCCTGGCAGAACTGTGCAATGGCATCGAGAGTGTGGCCTTCGTCCAGAATATCGTCGATGATCAGCACCGTTCTGCCCTTCATATTCTGGGTTGGGCGTACCTTCCATTCCAGCCGCCCGCCGGTGAGTTGGTCACGGTAGCGTGTCGCATGGACGTAAGCGGCTTCAAGCGGGAATTGCATGTGGGTCAGCAGTTTGCCGGTCACTACCAGTCCACCGTTCATAACACAAAACACCAGTGGGTTGCTTGTTGAGAGCTTTGCACTGATATCCCGTCCGAGGCTGGCGATGGCGTCTTCAATCTGCTGTTCGTTAAAGAGACAGTCGGCTTCTTGCATCACTTGCCGGATATGGTCGAGATCAACAGACATATTTTTATAGATCCTACATCTAATAATAATCGGGCAAAAATACCGTTGTTCCTTGTCATGGGCAAGCGTTAACTACACGTTTGTTATAGCTGCAAAAACTAATATGCACATTTGTTTGGTTGTGGGAAAATAGAAAGGTTTAAGTGCAGGAAAGGGCAGAGAGCTTATTCACGACTTAACTGCACAGTCCTTCTGTTTTCATGGTTGAGGTTTTTCATGAGTGTAAAGGAAATCAAGCATCCGCTGGTACAGCACAAACTCGGGCTTATGCGTACCAACGATATCAGCACTAAGGGGTTCAGAACTCTGGCCAGCGAAGTGGGCAGTCTGCTGACTTACGAGGCAACTAAAGACCTTGAGCTTGAAGACGCTGTGATTGATGGCTGGAATGGACCGGTCAGTGTGCAGCAGATTAAGGGTAAGAAAGTGACCATCGTGCCGATTCTACGCGCTGGCATAGGGATGATGGACGGTGTGCTGGATATGATTCCCAACGCCAAGGTCAGTGTGGTCGGTTTGTACCGGGATGAAGAAACACTGGAGCCGGTGCCTTATTTTGAGAAGCTGGTAAGCAATATTGATGAGCGCATGGCCCTGATTCTGGACCCGATGCTGGCCACCGGTGGCTCCATGCTGGCAACCATTGAGATGTTGAAACAAGCGGGCTGCAAGGAGATCCGTTGCTTGGTGCTGGTGGCCGCGCCTGAGGGTATTGAGAAGCTGCAGGCAGCCCACCCGGAGGTAAAAATATTTACCGCATCGGTAGATAAAGGGCTGGATGAAAACGGTTATATTATCCCCGGGCTTGGGGATGCTGGCGATAAGATTTTCGGAACAAAATAATATTGAGGCCATAAGGACAACAGATGAGTCAAATGATTGAATCCGAGGAGATGCCCATGTGGCGTCAGGCACTGATCGGTGGGCAGATGTTGTTTGTGGCCTTTGGTGCATTGGTTCTGGTGCCGTTGCTGACGGGGCTTGATGCCAACGTGGCATTTTTTACTGCCGGCGTTGGAACTTTGGTTTTCCAGCTGCTTACCCGCCAACAGGTGCCGGTTTTTCTGGCCTCTTCCTTTGCTTTTATTGCGCCAATCACCTTTAGCATCCAAACCTGGGGGCTGGGGGCCACCATGGGAGGCATTATGGCGGCTGGCCTGCTGTACGCTCTGCTTAGTGTGCTGGTGCGGTTGCGGGGGGCGGGAATTCTTTATCGTCTCTTTCCTCCGGTGGTGGTTGGGCCGGTCATTATGGTGATTGGTCTGGCGTTGGCGCCGGTGGCGGTGAATATGGCGACGTCACCGGTTGAGGGGGTGATATCGGCGGATCAGGCCTTACTGCTGGCGGGTATTTCTCTAGTGGTCACTTTGTTGGTTGCCACCATGGCGGGTGGATTACTGAAGTTGCTGCCTATCGTCTGTGGTATTGGTGCCGGTTACGTTGCGGCGCTGGTTCTTGGAGTGGTGGATTTTCAGCCGGTGCTGGAGCGACCCTGGTTTGCAATTCCTCATTTCACCACGCCAGAATTTAACTGGAATGCGGTGCTTTATATGATCCCCGTGGCGATAGCTCCTGCGGTAGAGCACATCGGCGACATGTTAGCCATCAGTTCCGTTACGAATAAGAAGTATCTGGAAAAGCCGGGGCTAAAAAATACGTTGTTAGGGGATGGCTTGGCAACAACGGTTGCCGGAATGCTGGGCGGGCCGCCAAACACCACGTATTCTGAAGTCACCGGCGCAGTCATGCTGACCAAAGTTTACAACCCAATCATCATGACCTGGGCGGCGGTGTTTGCCATTGCGGTGGCGTTTATTGGCAAGGTGGGTGGTTTTCTCGCCACCATTCCGGTGCCGGTGATGGGTGGAATTATGGTGCTGCTATTTGGCTCTATTGCCGTGGTGGGGCTTAATACGCTGGTTAAAGCCCGGGTGGACCTTGGCATTCCCCGGAATCTGGTGATCGTCTCGGTTGTTCTGGTGTTTGGTATTGGTAATCTGGGCATAACTTTGGGGGAGTTTTCACTTAAAGGCGTCAGCCTTTGTGCGCTGACTGCGGTGTTGCTGAATTTGCTGCTGCCTGAGCGTGCCAAAGAAGATGGTTATCAAGCCAGCGAAGAGCCGCTATAGCTTCCAACCGGTATTAACTACCGGTTTTTGCTTTAAGAAGGGTGGTTTTACTGTTTATCAGCGAGTCGGTGTATTTGGATAAAGTAAGATAGGCCGCTGAGTTCAAGCAAAGAGGCGATATCGTCGGACACGTTGTACATCGACAAATAAAACTTGCCCGCCAACTCAACCTGATAGTACATCAGCATTCTTAGCGCATCGCTGTTAAGGCCATTGAGCAGAGCACAGTTAATGGCAATATGACGAGCCTTATAATGGGTGGCATTTTGTATGGCGTTCTCCAGCGTTTGCAGGGTGCTGCTGACAACATCGCCTTCAAGCATTAGCAGTGTGTAGTCTTTGTGGTTTTCGAGATTAATGGTGAGTTCCATACTTCTTCTCCCGATTGATTTTTTTGGATGAGTGCAATAGTAAGGGAGGAAGAGCGGCCGTGGTATGACGCGCTGGTTAGTTACTCTGACAAAGTGCAACGCTGAAAGTTCAATGTGCTTTGTCAAAAAGTGGCTGATTTTTTACTGTGTTTTTTACAATGAAAGTTTTACAAACCCGTTTGGGTTCATTTTGTATCTGAAATTGAACACATGCTGAGTTCCCAAACGTGGGAACTCAACAGCCGACAGGGTGAAGCACCGAAGGTTCTATTGTTCGCTGGTAATATAGGTATCCGGTGTTACAAAGACTCTCGTGGTAAATACAAGGTCTGCGAACGGCTCGTTAGGGAAGTGCATTTCGACGAAGCTCGCTGTCCATCCGGGCAGATTAGGCAGTACGGTTGAGCTCTGATATTTATCGTCATGTTTGCAAAAAGTCACGTCACTAGAAGAGTAGGGCGATAGCGTGGTGTTCGATTTTATAAGACGAAAATCCCTCGCCTGGCTATTCGTGACCTGCCAAAACCGGGCCATTTTTGGTTTTACTGACGAGTTAACAACTAGCGTTTTGTCGTTTAGTTCCCAAGTGATTTTTGGCAGCGTGCGGTTTTGAACAAACGCGCCAAAAAAAGCCTCAGTATTTGCTAATACCTTTTCAAACGAGTGCTCAAGCACTTTGTGCCCTATACCGGGAAGTGTTCTGAGCCATTTTTCGTCTGGTAAATCGTTAAAAAAGAATTCAGTGCTGTCGGGGGGGATAATTTCGTCACTGCTGGTACTGACCATGAATTTTGGCATATCAAGCAACTCTTTGCGTTGATAGGGGTCGATAATGGTCCATAACTCTTGTGTTTCAGGCCGGTTTACCAGGGGCTTAAGAGGCAGTAAAGGGGCTACATCCACAGTACCCTTAGGGTAAACTTTGAAAAAATGCTCGGTCTCTTTTTGCAAGTTCATCAGGTCGGCCACGTAGGTAATGATGGCGGAGACCCGTTTATCAAGCGTTGCAACTAAAGAAGCGACCCAGCCGCGCTTGGAGCCACCGGTAAGGACAAACCCTGTGAGAGAAACGCCTTGCTCTTGCAAAATGGTTTCGCAGGTGTCCATAGCAAGGGTGGTGGCCTTGACCATCGGCAGTTGTATAGGCCAGTGGTAGCGGGTATCCGGCGACAGCAGAAACGCCAACCAAGAATAGCCCATGAGTTTGTTATCCTCCATTTGGAGGCCGTTGATTGTCAGGGGCTGATTCGGAATATAATTAAGCTCAATAACCACAGACTGAGTGCGAGCCGCAGCTTTTGCCAGTGCCGAGTTTATCTGCTTTGGTTCAGCTTTTAACAGAGGTTTGAGAGGATGGTTGCTGCCATCAGCAATATACAATAACGCCTTATTGTATTGCTGGTTGTGCGGACGGTAAATGGTGAGCCGGTGTTCCCAGATTGGAAAGTCGATGATGGCTTTATCGTCTGGGTTGGTTTGATTTTCCGGCTGCCATTTTAAAGACTGAAACTTGACATGGGTGATGGTAACTTCTGTTTGTCCGGCGTCGTGCTTTACCGTATGCGAAGACTGGCTTTGGCTCAGCAACCGGGTGTCCGGCTCTGGTTGCATTAGGTAACAGGGCAATACGTCCTCTTTTTTCTTGACAAGCGATGCGTGATCACAATTTGCTGGCCTCACTTTGAGGTGATGATGATCGGCGATTGCTGTGGTGGTACGAAGAGTTAGGCAAAAAACGACTACGCAAAAAACCAATAGTTGGCTGAGCTTGTCATTTGTCTTAATCATAATCGGTTGTCATCTGTTGTTTATGAGCGTATGACTAAGATAGACCATTTTCCTGTGTCGCTAGGGCGCAGGGAGCCGGTAGTCGCGCAATCGTTGAGCAATGGTTGGTGTATGCAAATATGATTGCTGTAATAAAGTTCGGATATTAGTGAATCATATGAAGGCATTACTCCCTTTTGCATCAACCGTCACACCCTCGGCTTCAACCGCCAAAGCGCCGCGCTCAGAAGAAAAACAACCGAGCTTTCTTCATGCGTTTATTACCATTCTCACTATCATCACCGTCATCAGTGTGGGGTTGTTTGTGTTGCAAACCAACCTGCACAGCCTGTTGTTGATTACCCTGATTATTGCCGGCTTAAGCGCACTGAAGCTCGGTTATGATTTTGTTGCCATTCGTCAGGCCATGAATTCGGGCATCACCGGGGCGCTGCCAGCGATTTATATCTTTATTCTGATTGGGGTTTTAATTGCCGCCTTTATCCAGAGCGGTACTCTGGCAACGTTGATCTATTACGGTGTTGAGTTTGTGAGCCCGGCCGTTTTTCTGCCAGCGGGGCTGCTGCTTTGCAGTCTGATGTCATTGGCAACCGGCACCAGTTGGGGAACTGTGGGTACGGTCGGCGTTGTACTGATGGGTATTGGCGCAGCGATGGACATTCCGGCACCGCTGGTGGCGGGAATGGTGGTCTCCGGTGCCTGCTTTGGGGATAAAATGTCGCCAGTCTCCGACACCACCAACCTTGCGGCTATGACCGCAAAAGTCGATCTTTATGCCCATATTCACAGCATGTTATTTACTACCGGGCCCGCCTATATTTTAGCCCTGCTTGGCTTTATGGTGCTTGGGTTAAGTTACGGCGATCATAATCTGCACACGGAGCAGCTGACCACCATCCAACAGGCATTAAACAACAGCTTTACCCTCAGCCCGCTCACCTTACTGCCGCTGCTGGTGATGCTGTCGCTCAGTGTACTGCGGGTGGCGGCGGAGCCGAGCATGCTGGCGGCCACCTTTGTTGCGGTGCTGTTGGCAATTTTCATGCAGGGGCAGAGCCTGACGGAGGTGCTTAACAGCCTTTATAGCGGTGGCAGCGTCCGCACCGGCCTTGATAGCCTGGACACCCTGTTCGCCCGGGGTGGCATTACCTCAATGATGTGGACGCTATCGTTATCACTGCTGGCTCTGGCTTTGGGCGGGATACTGTCAAGCTGCCGGTTTCCTGCGGTGTTAATTCATACGGCGGTGGTCAGAATCAAAAGAGTTTCCACACTGGTTGCCAGCACCATCTTCGCCTGTTTTGCTGGCAATATGACCATGGGTGAAGCCTATATGTCGATCATTCTTGGCGGGCAGCTGTTTACGGATGCCTACAACGAGAAAAACGTTGATCGTCGTGTGCTTTCTCGTTCTCTGGAAGAGGGCGGAACACTCACTACCGCACTGATACCCTGGACGACGGGCGGCGCATTTTTCACCGCCACGCTTGGGGTTTCGGCATTGGATTACGCGCCCTGGGCATTACTGAACTGGCTCAGTCCGGTACTGGCCATAGTTGTTGCCATTTTCGGGTTTGGCCTTTTTGGTAACAAAAAAGCTTAAAGCGTACTGTTGATGGTTGGCTGTGCAAGTTCAGGCTTGCTGTTTGCTTGCAATAGTTATTTGCTCTGATATCGTAGGCGGTGGTCATTTTTGACGACAGAGTAAATACAACACAGGAATAATAATGAAACTTGTAATTATCAGTGGCAGTCACCGCCAAGAGTCACAAAGTGATCGACTGAGCCGGATTTTGGCGGATCGGATACTTGAACTGTCACTGTTTACTTCAGCAGAAGTGCTTTCTCTGGCTGCCAACCCTTTGCCTTTTTGGGATGAGTCCATCTGGTCCGGTGATGAGGCATGGAAAGCCCGGCTTGCTCCCTGGAAGCAGACCTTAAAAGAAGCGGATGCCCTGATCGTGGTTTCACCAGAGTGGCACGGTATGGTACCGGCGGGGCTGAAAAACTTCTTTTTGCTGTTTGGTACGGCTGAGTTAGGCCATAAGCCCGCTTTGATCACCGCAATTTCAGCCGGAATCAGCGGTTCTTACCCGGTGTCTGAGTTACGCAGTAGCAGCTATAAAAACAACCGCATCTGCTATTTGCCCGAGCATTTAATCATTCGCAATGTCGGCTCCGTATTTTCCGGCGCCGACCCCGAAGGCGACCAACACCTTCAGGCAAGGATTGATTACGCCCTAACGCTGCTTAGGGAGTACAGTAAAGGCCTTAAACCGGTTCGTGAAAGCGGGCTGATTGATCACGAAACCTTTCAGTATGGAATGTGAAAACCAATGGCCACGTTTTTAAAGGCGTGGCCTTTACCTGTGAGTGGTCGTTACCCAAGATGGGCAGATAAAGTTCGATGCTGTACTACATCTCTTGGCCTGCAAGGCCAGAAAATGGGGTCAGTTTGAGACTTTCACCCAAATAATTAATGTTAATCAATAAACGACCATTGACAGGCATTAAAGCACTTGCTTAAGATGCAACCTCAATCACAAAATAACAACCGTTCTCAAAGACAGACTCACAGGTTTTATGAGATGACCAGAGCAATGATGGCCTACGTGCGAGGCCGAACCGTTTATATTTAAATCTGTCCTCCGAACCCAAAAGAATCTGGGTTAATCTATTGCAAAATTGCCAATATACCTGCGTTCGTTATGCACTCGGGTACAGGTATTTTATTGCCTTATAGAACTTAACTGAAGATTAGCCATTGCGCTTTCGTGTTTTGTTTGCAATGCACGGCGTCCAAAAAAATAAAGACAAGCATCTGGACAGTAGTAGAAGTGGATCAATCGCAAACCATCGACAATCAGCTGCAAAGCCTCCATGCCAAGACACACCGGGAAAGTCTGGATCAACAGGAGCAACTGCGGCGCCAGCTGGCCAGCCTGAAACAGGAACAGATCAAGGAAGTGGAAGCCTGGGTGCTGAACAAAGACATCGGCTTTGTGCAGGAAGGCCAGAACGCCGAAGTAAAAATCGATACCTTCAACTTCACCAAATACGGCCTGATTGATGGCAAGTTAATCACCGTCTCTAACGACGCGGTGCCTGATGAGCAACTGGGCCTGCGCTATCTGGCCAATGTAGCCATCGACAAAGACTGGATGCAGGTAGATAACCGCAAGGTCAACCTAGCAGCGGGTATGAGTGTGGCGGTTGAGATTAAAACCGGGCAAAGGCGACTGATTGAGTATTTTTTGAGTCCGCTTTTAAGATTTAAACAGGAGAGTGTTCGTGAGAGGTAGCTTGATGAAAAATCCAACTCTAAGAGTGAGTAGCATATGTTTAATGTTTTTTCTTACATACATACCATTTTCTAGTGCGCTTGAAATTAAAAAAGGTCGTCAATACCCTGTTTGTCACGCGGTTTTAAAAGCTCTAGAGAAACCTAGTCCTTCAGGGAAACTAATATCATTTAATGATCAAATTTCGTCACCAAAATGGAATAAGTTGAGCGATCTGCTTGGATTAAGAATTTTTATGCAGTCATCATCTTATTCACATACTAGAGATATAAACTGGTGGGAAAGAAAAATAAGTGATTTAAAAAAGATTCTAGATAGTGATTTCTCTGTTCAAAAAGCCAGAAATGGGGTGGTAGAGGATGTAGTAAGAATATCTTTTTACGAAAAGCTTTAATGAATGCGTTATGTTGTAATTAATTACATTGTAAATAAAGAGAATAATTTGGATTTTTCTTTTTATAAGCGAGGAAGATTTTTAGTTGTTCACGGTGAGATATTTATCTTTGATGGCCGTGTGTTTTCTTTAACTCTTAATGGACTTGAAAAAGTTGAGTTCTCAGTTAATGATCATTTTGATAGCCCTATGCAGGATGAAGGAGGATTGGCTGTAACAGATGGTGTATGTATTATTAAAAAATAATTCCAATTAATTATCAATGTCTATTCCTCCACCTTTTTGTGATTTTTCATTAAGGCGGAGGGTGTTTATAAACAGTAATAAAGCGTAGAAAAGGTATTTCAATGAAAGAAGAAAAGTATGAAGATTTAAGGTATGAACTAAGAAAGTTAGTTGAAGAAGGCGGGCATGAAAAGTTCGTGAGAGGTAGCTTGATGAAAAATCCAATGCTAAGAGTGAGTAGCATATGTTTAATGTTTTTTCTTACATACATACCATTTTCTAGTGCGCTTGAAGTTAAAAAGGGTCGTCAATACCCTGTTTGTCACGCGGTTTTAAAAGCTCTAGAGAAACCTAGTCCTTCAGGGAAAACAATATCATTTAATGATCAAATTTCGTCACCAAAATGGAATAAGTTGAGCGATCTGCTCGGATTAAGACTTTTTATGCAGTCATCATCTTATTTATATGGTAAAGATATAAACTGGTGGGAACGAGAAATAAGTGATTTAAAAAAGATTCTAGATAGTGATTTCTCTGTTCAAAAAGCCAGTGTGGATATAAATAATGATGGGGTGGTAGAGGATGTAGTAAGAACATCTTTTTACGATAAGCGTGTGAATAGTTATGTTGTAATTAATGACATTGTAAATAAAGAGAATAATTTGGATTTTTCTTTTTTTAAGCGAGGAAGATTTTCATTTGTTTACGGTGAGATATTTATCTTTGATGGCCGTGTGTTTTCTTTAACTCTTAATGGACTTGGAAAAGTTGAGTTCTCAGTTAATGAGCATTTGATCATTTGAGAGCCCTATGCAGGATGAAGGAGGATTGGCTGTAACAGATGGTGTATGTATTATTAAAAAATAATTCCAATTAATTATCAATGTCTATTCCTCCACCTTTTTGTGATTTTTCATTAAGGCGGAGGGTGTTTATAAACAGTAATAAAGCGTAGAAAAGGTATTTCAATGAAAGAAGAAAAGTATGAAGATTTAAGGTATGAACTAAGAAAGTTAGTTGAAGAAGGCGGGCATGAAAAGTTCGTGAGAGGTAGCTTGATGAAAAATCCAATGCTAAGAGTGAGTAGCATATGTTTAATGTTTTTTCTTACATAGTGCCTGTCCGAAAACCCTCAACCACTTGAATACATTAACCTTTACCCCCATATAGTCCTCGAAAATTTTCCAAAACAGGCTGTTTTCACATTTATGCGCCAAGCCATCAACCCACAAATGCAGTTGGGCGAGATTGATATCTCTGCCATCACCTTTGATGCCAAATCAATATCCGGGCAAAAAGAAAACACTCCGCTGTTGAGTCCGACATCAACGCACTGGAAGCAAATGGTCTCGACAAATGTCCAGATAAAGGCATTGAAGGTTTTAAACGCTATGTTGCATTGGCGGTTGTCGCCGGTAACCTGAAGCGGTTGGGTAAAATCATTCTGACCAGCTACCGTCAGTAGCCTTCCAGGCTGGCGCGTATCAATTTGTTGTTTATCATGCCTTGCATGAGGATTTGGTGTACTTAAAAACCGTCAATTTTGACTGTGTTTTGAGTAATCCGGCATGGAAAGTGCCCTTTATCTGTTCTTGTGCAGGAATCTGGTCTCTATCAGTTCCTGCCTGCCAGAATAAGCCACCGTTTTTTATCGGTTTTCTGACAGGCACTATGTATAGATTCATCGCGTAAATTCTCAAGTTTTAGTGTCCGGTTTTACTTGACCAGAACAAAGGCAGGCATCAAGAACAAGCGGAAAACTTGTGGTTGGGATGAGAACTATATGATGAAAGTGCTTGGATTGATTAATTCTTGATCATGTTTTTGCCCTGGGGCGAAGGCAGCCCCTTTACAAAATCACAGATAAATCTGAATGAAATGAAAATTCAACATGATAGTGGTACTGACTGGTTAGTTAGTGCCAGCGCCCGGCCAGATAAGTAAAGTGAATTGCACAGTAAAAAGATACAAACACAATCCACTTGTAATTTGGCGCACTTAATGCGTATCAATAATTAAAAGGAGTTAGTTATGATAAATTCAGCCAATCCATCAGATCATATAGAGTTATATAATTTTAATGCATCTGATGCGCAACATGATGAACCAGTTTCGCATAACGGTCATCGTATTACTCAATGTAATTCTGACAAACATCTACAAAAAGCATCCGCAAGTGAGATAAATAAAGGCGTAGTTCATAAGGATCTCGAAGAGCGAAAAAAAGTAGCGTTATGGATTTGTATGAGTCTATCGTTGCTCTTAGCAATTTGTTGTGTCGCAATAGCAGTTGTGTTCGCTCCATATTCCTTGTTTGCTAGCATGTTATTATCTGTGGAAGCTGTAATGTGGTTTGGATTTGTAGTAGCTGGCGCTGTGGGGTTGCATCAGGACAAAAACATGATCAAGAATTAATCAATCCAAGAACTTTCATCATATAGTTTTCATCCCGTCCGCAAGTTTTCCGCTTGTTCTTGATGCCTGCCTTCACAGAAGTATCAAGCTTGAGAAGATTGAGAGTCACCTGTCGGGTAACTGCCAGGTTTTCCGCCGCGTAGCCTTCCCTTGCCCTGCAACGGTCTTCATCGAAAGCTACGCCCAGAACCCAGTGCAACTGGTTCTCAACCAGCCAGTGCTGCCTGGTGGCCTGAAGAACCTCTTCTGCACAGAGTTGGCGACTGGATATGAAGTAGCCAATCAGAGTGTTGACTTTGCTTTTCTGACAGCTATCCAACTGAATGGCCGCTATGGTTTTTGCTCCCCATGCAGAAGCCTTCGAGCCTTCCTTGATGTCATGGGTGACCCAACAGCGCCGATGTTCTACACGCCCATGCTAAAGGCTGTAGGGAGCTTAGGCATCGGTCAGTATGAGCCTTTCAGCCTCTCTTTATCGGTTCATTGTGCGATTCTCTTTGCCAATTAATATGGTTAAAGCTGTCCAATTGAGCGATAAGAAAAACTCAACATGGAAAACGTGTTTTTATTGTTTTGGAGTTACAAAAATTGATGAATGAAATGACTGTGCGAGGGGATTACGCTTTTATCAATCAATGGTATTGGGTTGAGTCTGTTTGATAGCGCAAGTGAGAGTAACCAGAAATTAATTCACAAGGAGTTTGAGAGTGTAATTAAGCCGCAGAAGATTGTAAACGCGAATAGGAGGCGGCAAACTAGTAAGCTCATTTGCGAGGGCCGTAGTGTTTAATTTAATCGGATTAACCCTAAGCATTAAAACAGTTCGGTCAGGGCTTTGCGTTCATAAGGTTATTCAGAAGGGTGTACAGCCCGTTCTACAAGGGATGTGGTGAAGCCATTGATCTCTTTGAAAAGAAGGTATTTCTTTTTATCCGCTAATGTGGAGCGGACTCGGCGGCGCAATTCCCAAAAGCAAACAGCCACCAGTTGCCGGGAGTCGAGGTGTACTCTGGTGGTGGCTGGAACGTACCAATACATAAACTGTTTGCGTTTGTTATAAATCACTGTGAAGACCCCCGGAATAAAACTTGTCTGATTGGTTAGTAAGTTTTAATCCGGAAAAGTTCCACGATTTCTGATTAGCGGTCTTTTTTTCGCGCTTCCCGTACCCGGTCGTAGGCGCCCTGAATCTCCTGGGCCTTCTCTTTGGCTACTTCCATCATCTCTTTTGGTAGGCCCTTGGCCACCAGTTTGTCGGGATGATGTTCGCTCATTCGCTTGCGGTAGGCTTTTTTTACCTCCGCGTCCGATGCGCTTTCGGCAACACCCAAGGCATCGTAGGCCTGCTTCAGGCTGGTGCTGTCAGTGGCCTCAGAGCCCCAACCGCTTTGCTGATAGTATTCCCGTTGGGCAATAAAGCGTTTATGGATCTGCTCAAAGGCGAAATTGCTGACTCCAAGCAGGCTGCACATCTGTTTGAACACGGCACTTTCTGCCGGGCTCATGCCGCCGTCGGCATAGGCCGCAGCGAGCTGAATTTCCAGAAACATTTTGACCAGCGTGGCTCCGGCTACGGCACGAAAGTCCGTGAGGGCTTCTGCAATGTTGGAGGACGGTTTTTTTCCCTCATTAAAGAGTTCAATGGCCATTTTGCGCTGCTCTGATGAGAGCCGCATGTTGTGCATGATGGCCCGGGCGGTCTCAATTTCATATTCGCTGACTCGCCCGTCGGCTTTGGCGACCCGACCCATCACTAAAAAAGTTGTCCGAAAAAAAGCACTTTGTGCTCGCTGTTGGTTAAAGGCCGCAGCGCCAAAGCTGGCTGCCTGCCCACCCAGGTAACGTCGATTAATCCAGGAGCCAACAAACGCCCCTAAAATAGCGCCAAATGGCCCACCGGTCATCATTCCAATCAGTGCGCCGATTATTACTGCGGTCATGAAGTCCTGCTCTGATTTTGAAAATTGTTTTGGTTTTGGTTTTGGAGCTGATACTCCAAGGCCTGAAGCCGAAGGGTCGATCCAACATCGGTCCAGAAACCACCGTGATACTGGCCACTAACCTTGCCCTGTTCCATAGCGCAAATCAATAAGGGGGCAAGGGCGAAGGTGGTTCCGACTTTGCAGCCGTTAAATAAGGCCGGGGAAAGCACGCTGACGCCACTGAAGGTGCGTTTGTGCTCTCCGGTTGCCGATACCCGACCCTTATGCAGACAAAAGTCGCCTGTTGGGTGAAATTCCGGGTTGTCCACCAGTACCAAGTGCGCCAACATTCCTTTTGGCAGGTGCAACGTGTTTAGGTCAATATCGGTATAGACATCACCGTTGAGCACCACAAAGGGATCAGGGTTTTTTACCGCTCCCTCTGCCAGCAAGGGCAAGGCCTGAGCAATTCCCCCGCCGGTCTCCAGTGGCTCGCCCTCGGGTGAGTAGCGAATGTTTACCCCCCAGTGTGAGCCATCGCCCAGCGTCTGTTCTATTTTTTCGCCCAGCCAGCCGTGGTTTATCACCAGATCGGTAAATCCTGCCCGGGCCAGCCGCTCAATGTGGTAGGTGATCAGGGGTTTACCGGCTACCGGTACCAAGGGTTTGGGTGTTGTTAACGTCAGTGGGCGGAGCCTTTTGCCATAACCGGCGGCCAGAATCATTGCCTTCATGGCGCTGCGACCTTAATCCGTTCATTTACCCGTGGTACTACCCGCTCTTGCAGCCAGTTGGCGTGCTCTTTGAAGTAGCGCTGGCAGACGCTGAGCACATAGTGCAGGGTGCGGGGAATATCATTAAGGTAGCCGGGTTTGCCGTCACGCAGCCACAGTCTGGAAAATATTCCCAGACACTTCAAATGGCGCTGTAATCCTACTAAGTCAAACCAGCGTTGCAGCTGCCGGGCATCATAAGCTGCGAGAACCGGGTGTTGCTGGATAAAGTCGGTAAACCACTTATCCACCTGAGCTTGTGGCCAGGCGATGTAGCAGTCTTTCAGCAACGAGGCCACATCGTAGAGCAGCGGCCCGTGCCGTGCGCCCTGAAAGTCAATCACGCCAATGGTGCCATTTGGTGTGAGCATCAGGTTACGGCAGTGGTAATCCCGGTGCACTGTGCCTTGTGGTTGTTCTGTTATGGCGGCAATAAGCTGTGTAAACAGTTCGCCGAGCGCCGGGGCAATGGCCGCGGTATCCACCTTGAGCAGAGCGTTAAGGAACCATTGGGAGTAAAGCGATAACTCCAGCTGCAGCATGGCCTCATCATAGCGGGGCAGGTGGTTTGAGGGTTGCTGCTGAATGGTCAGTAACGTATCAAGCAGCAGTGGGTAGTAGTGGTCTGCGGTTGAGCTTTGCAGGACGTTTTGTAGCAAGGTATCGCCCATGTCCTCCTGCAGCATAAAGCCTTGGTCGTAATCAACCGCAAACACCTGCGGGACGAACACTCCCCCTTGACGCCAGCGCCGGGCAATATCAACAAATAGGCGGGAGTCTTCTGTAGCGGTGGGCGCATCCACGGCAATTAACGGTTGGTCGGGCGTTTGCACACGATAGTAGTTACGAAAGCCTGCATCACAGCCAATGGCTTTTAAGAGCTGCGGTTGTTCGCTGGCAATGTTGGTATCGAGCAAAAAGCGGCCATCAGCGGCCAGCGTGTTAACAGTCCATTGCGCCAGTTGCGCTTTACGGTGGCTACTCTCCTGCTGATCAGGCTGTGAAATTAACGGCTGATGCTCAGGGATTACCGGCTGAAGCTCTGAAATAATAGTGGCCAACGATTTGCTTCCTGTTAAGCGCTGTCAAATCAAAACCCAAGACTATCACACAGCCGTGGATTTAAAACTGCATTCCAGTGTAAATGCATATAGAATATCGCGACCCTGAAAACCGTTGCCACGGAATCTCTGAGCTCATGGACATCCTTTACACCCCCTTTATGCCCAGAACACTGACGCTAGCTATTGCCGCTGGCGTTATGGCCAGTCAGCCCATTCAAGCCATTGAGGCCAGCGATCAGCAAAGCGAGTGGCATTGTCAGCCCCGTGCAAGTGAGCCGTTACCCTGTCAATCCTCACAACAGCTGCTTGTATCTGAAAACAAATCCCAATCTGGGCAAAAAGCAGCACTGAAACGCCCGCAAGCCCATGTGGGCAGCAGTTCTTTAGACTGGCAACCGCTTCACCAACTGACGCCAGCGCAAAGAGCGTCTGAACCTTTTTACAGTTGTGGTGCCTACATCGAACCACCTAGGCCGGGCAAGGATTTTAAGGGTGACCTGAATCAGCAGCCCATTAGTATTCAGGCCGATGAATCCAGTTACGTTAATAACGCCACGGCCACCTTCAGCCGCGATGTCGTCATGCGTAGGGGCAGTCAGCAGTTGCAGAGCGACTGGGTGATGCTGGATAAAGACAAGAACTACACCGAGTTTCGCGGCCACGTGCGCTTTCGTGACAAGGGCATATTACTGGTTGGCGCACAAGGCGACCTGCAGCTGGACAGTGGCCTTGCCACGCTGGATGACGCTACGTATATTCTGTACGGGCAAACAATCCGCGGCCATGCGGCACACGTGGTTCGCCATGAAGATAAAACGCTGGAATTGACCCGCGCCACCTACACCACCTGCCCACCTGGCGATAACGGCTGGCGGCTATCGGGTCGAAACGTCAATCTGAATACCGTCAGTGGCTTGGGTGTGGCAAAACATGCCGTGGTGCGCTTTGAAAATTTGCCTGTTTTTTACACACCGTATATTTCATTTCCTCTGGACGACCGGCGCAAAACCGGGTTTCTTTACCCCACCCTTTCCCACAGCAGTGACAACGGCGCCGATCTGGCCGCGCCTTTCTACCTCAACATCGCACCTAATTATGACGCCACTTTCACACCCCGTTACATGAGCCGGCGTGGGGTGCTGCTGGAAAATGAATTCCGCTACTTGTTCGGGAGCAGTCAGGGGCATTTGGGGGTGGCTGGGCTGAGTAAAGACCAGCTTAAAAGCGAGAACCCGTTTTACGAACAACGCCGCTGGCTGCTCAACTACCATCAGCAAACAGTGTTTTCCAACCGTTGGACGGCCGAGGTGGATTACGCTAAAGCCAGCGATAAAAACTACCTCGAAGATTTTCGCACTGGCCTTCGTTTATCCAGCAACGGACCACTGAAACAGCACCTCAGCACCCGCTACCTCGGTGGCGAAACCCGCCACAGCTGGCAACTGAGTGTGGATGCTCTGCAATACCAAAATATGAATAAAACCGCCGACGACCCTTACAACAAACTGCCGCAAATCAAACTCAAAGGCAGCTGGGACGCCAATGACTTCATCACCATTAACTACGGCGCCGATTACACAAAATTCAACCGGGATAAAAACTGGAACTACCGCTACAAAAAACTGATTGACCCAGAAGAAAAAATCTACACCAGTTTTTATGATGCTGGCTATGGCATCGCCCGCGCTAACGGTGAGCGGCTCTACCTTGAAACTGGTATCAGTCTGCCCTTGGAGTACACCTATGGCTTTATTCGCGCCGGGCTGAAATTGCAGCATGTGCAGTATCGACTGTCTAACCTGATCACCGCTGAGGCGATTAAAGACCTTGGTACATCTTATTGGGGGTTTACTTCCGCCGATTACACGAAATCCCCAAAGGCTACCGTGCCGTCCTTTTCCCTCGACAGCAGCCTTTACTTTGATCGTGCTATCACCATTGGTGGTATGTCGGTTACTCACACTCTGGAGCCGCGGCTAAAGTATCTCTACGCCCCCTACCTTAAAGAGCAGGCGATGCAGCCTATTTTTGATACGTCGTTGACGAGATTCAGTTACAGTTCGCTGTGGCGGGATTCCCGCTTCTCCGGCTATGACCGCCTTGGCGATGCCAACCAGCTCTCTGTAGGCATCACCACCAGTCTGTTAGAAGACGATGGCTTTGAACGGGCACGCTTTGGTATTGGTCAGATTCTCTACTTTAAAAACCGCCAGCTGTGGATCAACCCACTGGCCGGCTCGCCATCGAGCCAGCCAAGCGATGAAGATGAATGGGAGTTAGACCTCAACGAAAAAGGCCGAAAACTGTGGTCAGCAATGCACGAATCTACCTCTCCTGTGGCCTCAGAGCTGATTTATAACATCACCCGCACCATGAACCTGCGTCAGGACCTGATTTGGGACAGCAACAACAACGAAATGGACAGCTACGGCCTTTACTACCAGTTTCGCCCCAATACCCGCAGCGTCATTAATGCAGGCTACCGCTACCTGCCAAGGGCGGATCGCTTTGTGAAAAATTCCGACAACCGCCTGATCTACATTGACCCGAACAACCCGGCTCAGGGCTATAAAACCACCGGCAACAATTTAAGCCATACTGATCTATCCTTGGCATGGCCGCTCACCAACAAATGGTCGGCACTCGGTCGCTGGCAATATGACCTGACCAACCATCGGAACCTTGAGTTCCTTACCGGAGTCGAATATAACAGCTGCTGTTATCAAGCCCGACTCCTGTGGCGGAAGTGGATTAAAGACGATAGCAACATCGACTTCCCCAAATACAGAAACGGTATTGTTCTTCAGTTTGTCCTGCATGGGCTTGGAGACCTTACCAGCGGATCGGTGAAAGAGTATCTTAAAGGCATTAAAGGTTATGCAGAGGATGAGAAGTAAATGATGAAGGGAATAAAGCAAATAGCATTGGCTTTTCTGTGCATGCTGTCGTTTGCTGGCGCGGCTGAAACCCCGCAGCCCGCACAACCACGGGTTGAACTGGATCGCATTGTCGCCAAAGTGGATCAAGATGTTGTCATGCAAAGCGAGCTCAATACCCGCATGGCCAACATTAAGCGCCAACTGGCCGCCAGAAAAATCACGCCCCCTGGCAAAGAAGTCTTGCAAAAACAGGTGCTTGATCAGCTCATTCTGGAGAGCCTTCAGCTGCAAATGGGCAAACGCGGCGGCATCCGCATCGATGACTGGGCCTTGAACGACGCCATCACCCGCATTGCCGAGCGTAACCAGATGACTCTGGAAGAGTTCAAACAAAACCTTGAGGCTGACGGCCTCTCTTTTAGCCAGGCCCGGGAAGAAATTCGTCGGGAGATGATCCTTAACCGTGTTCGCCAGCGTCAGGTGGCCCAGCGCGTGCAGGTGAGCGAGCAGGAGATTGACAACTTCCTGAGCTCCCCGGAAGGTCTGTCTCAATTGCAGACTGAGTACCGTCTGGCTCACATTCTCCTCGCTACGGCGGACAACCCAACCCCGGATCAGGTGCAGGCAGCCCAGCGCCGTGCCAATGACCTCTATCAGCAACTGCAACAGGGCGCTGACTTTCAGGAGCTAGCCATTGCCAACTCCAAAGGGCAAAACGCTCTGCAAGGTGGTGATATGGGCTGGCGCAAAGCCGACCAACTGCCCACTCTGTTTGCCGAGCAGGCGATAAAAATGAGCAAAGGGCAGGTCTCAAAACCCATCCGCAGCCCATCCGGTTTTCATATTGTCAAACTTATGGACACCCGGGGTAACCAAAAGGTGGTGCAAAATCAGGTTCATGTGCGCCATATCCTGATCAAGCCCAACGAGATTCGCAGCGATCTGGAAGCCCAATCTGAGGCACAAGAGCTCTATGAGCGCATCCGCGCTGGCGAAGCCTTTGGCGAACTGGCCAAAGCCTACTCCGACGATACGGCATCCGCCCTTAACGGTGGCGACATGGGCTGGGTCTCACCAGAAACGCTGGTGCCTGAATTTCAGGCCGTGATGAACATCGTGCCAGAAAGCGAAGTGACCGAGCCATTTCGTACCGCCTATGGCTGGCATATTCTTGAAGTGCTTGGCAAGCGTAAGTCGGACATTAGCACCCAAGTGCGCCGTAATCAGGTGCGGGAGCTGCTCAGTAACCGCAAGTTTGAGGAAGAGTTGCAGGTCTGGCTCCGTGAAATACGTGATCAGGCCTACGTCGTCATTCAACTGTGATGCGCTGATATGGATACTTTCACAACCACTCCTCGTTTGGTGATTACCGCCGGGGAGCCGGCGGGTATCGGGCCAGACCTCTGCCTGCTGCTGGCTTGCCAGCAACCCACCTTTGCTAAGCCGGTGCAATGGGTGGTTGCCGCTGACCCGCAGCTGCTGTCCCAGCGCGCGGCGCAACTGGGGCTTAACGTTGATAT
This sequence comes from Endozoicomonas sp., assembly GCA_965198415.1. Classification (GTDB taxonomy): domain Bacteria; phylum Pseudomonadota; class Gammaproteobacteria; order Pseudomonadales; family Endozoicomonadaceae; genus Endozoicomonas. Next base: position 193,677 of record CBDAPN010000032.1, on the reverse strand, counting down.
TAAGCTATTTACTGCGTCGTGCCGTGAGCCGGCAAAAAAGAACACCGTGCTGGTGGCTCCGGTATCAATGGCCTGCCCGGCGAAGGCGGGTACATTGAACCCTGAGAATGGCCGTTACGTGTTGAACACCCTGAACCTGGCTGTGCAAGGCTGCGTTGATGGCCTGTTTGACGCCATGGTCACCGGACCCGTTAATAAAGAGGTGATTAACAACGCCGGTGTGCCTTTTAGTGGTCATACCGAGTTTCTCGCTGCGGCAACCGGGACAGAAAAAGTCGTGATGATGCTGGCAACGAAGGGCCTACGGGTGGCTCTGGCGACCACACATTTACCCTTGTCGCAGGTACCGGCTGCCATTACCCGGGACTCTCTGAATCAGGTGATTCATATCTTGCACCGGGAGCTGCAAACCAAGTTTGGCATTTTAGCCCCGCACATTCTGGTGTGTGGGCTCAACCCTCACGCTGGCGAAGGCGGCCATCTTGGCATGGAGGAGATTGAAACCATTATCCCCGTGTTGGAGCAGTGCCGGGTTGCTGGTATGAACTTAAGCGGCCCGTTGCCGGCAGACACCCTGTTTAACCCCGAGCGACTACAAAAGGCTGATGCCGTGCTGGCTATGTACCACGATCAGGGCTTACCGGTGCTCAAGTACAAAGGCTTTGGCAAAGCGGTAAATGTTACTCTGGGGCTGCCAATTGTGCGTACCTCGGTGGATCATGGGACAGCGCTTGATTTGGCGGGTACCGGTAACATTGACCCGGGCAGTTTAAACACAGCCATTGAGACTGCCCTGCAGATGACACACCGGCCATAGCAAAAACCACGGCAGGGCGGTATCATTGCGGCGGTCAAACTACTTCTGAGCAATGCATTTTTTATGTCCCAAGCCGTCCCTTACCACAAAGCCCGCAAACGTTTTGGCCAGAATTTTCTCCATGACCACGGCGTCATCGACAACATCATCGCCTCCATTCATCCAAAGGCGGGTGAACACCTTGTTGAGATTGGTCCGGGGCAGGGCGCCTTAACCGCTGATGTGCTGGAGCGGGCTGGCGAGCTGGACGTCGTGGAGCTGGATCGAGACCTGATCCCCACGCTACTGCTGCGCTTTGGTTTGAATAAAAACTTCCGCATCCACGAAGCCGATGCGCTGAAATTTGACTTCTCCAGCCTGAAAACCGACGACCGCCCACTGCGTATTATTGGCAATCTGCCTTATAACATCTCCACTGCGCTCATCTTTCATCTGCTGAGCTTTGAAAGCCTGATTAAAGATATGCACTTCATGCTACAAAAAGAGGTGGTGCAACGCTTAGCCGCGAGCCCCGGGGAGAAACACTACGGCCGCCTTGGCATTATGACCCAGTACTATTGCCGGGTGGATAACCTGTTCACCGTGGGACCCGGTGCCTTTAAGCCAGCGCCCAAGGTGGATTCGGCGATTGTCCGCTTAGAGCCGTATCGCCAACTGCCCAACCCCTGCAAAGACCGCCAGAAACTGGAGCAGGTTGTTCGCGACGCCTTCAGCCAGCGGCGTAAAACCGTTCGCAACACCCTCAAGCAACATTTGCAGGCGGACGAATTAACCACTCTTGATATCAACCCTTCAGCCCGCCCCGAAGTTCTGACACTTGCTGAGTATGTGCGGATTGCCGATTATTTGAGCGAAAGATAATTAAGGAGCGCAGATGGCCACCTATGCCGTTGGAGACATTCAGGGCTGCTACGATTCGCTGCGTCGCCTGCTCGATAAACTCAGCTTCGACCCGGAGCACGACACCCTCTGGGTGGCTGGCGATATGGTCAATCGGGGGCCGAAATCTCTGCAAACCTTGCGTTACCTGAAAAGCCTTGAGGACCGTTGCATTGCCGTTCTTGGCAACCACGACCTTCACCTGCTGGCCGTGGCCTACGGCATTCGTAGTCAAAAAAATAAAGATACTCTGGATGAGCTACTAACCGCCCCCGACGCCGATGAGCTGATCCAATGGCTGCGCTTTCGCCCCATGCTGCACCACGACGTTAGCCGCAAGGTCACCATGGTTCATGCTGGTATTCCGCCGGTATGGAGCATTGAGCAGGCGATCCGAGAAGCGCAACGGTTAGAACAGGCGCTGCGCTCAGATAAATGTAAAAAATGGCTGGGCAAAATTTTCAAAACGAGCAAGCCAAGACCGTGGGACGATGAGCTAAAGCTCAAAAAAAAGCTACGGCTCACCGCCGCCTATCTAACCCAAATGCGTTTCTGTGACGCCCACGGTGTCCTCGACCTTGACAGCAAAGGCTCCGTTCCCAAAGCGGGTTTTGCCCCCTGGTTCAGTTTTCCCTCTAGCCCCTGTCATCAACAGAGCATCATCTTCGGGCACTGGGCAGCCCTTGAAGGCGACAGTGGCCACAGCAACATTCACGCCATTGATACCGGTTGCGTCTGGGGCAGAAGCCTTACTGCCATTAATGTTGATAACTTTGAGCGCACCGAAGAGCCTTCGAAGGTTGTCGAAAAATAGTCTGCACTATTTCGACAGCGTGTTGCCCTAAATGCCCGAAAATATTAGCGGGCCATTTTCCCCTGTCTCCCTGCGGGGGCGCACGGGCGCTACTGTGAGCCTTGCGGAATTAATGACAGCTCATATTTGACCGAAACAAACAGTAATTACTTTTTGGGCAGACAATGATCAGCGAGAGCCAAAAAAATACTGAACTTATGTATTCTCTCTAATATCAACTTGAAGAAAGTAAATTTATAATCCGCCTGAAAAATACAAAATACACTTAAAAAACAGTTACTAAAATCAGCTACGGATCGCGTATATTATGGCCGCAAAACCAGCAAAAACTTCCACCTTCGTCTGGCAAGGGAAAGACAAAGCCGGACGCAAAACAAAAGGAGAGATGCAAGGGTCTAGCATCGCACTGATTAAAGCCGAGCTGAGAAAAAAAGGCATTAATGCCACTAAAGTGAGCAAAAAAAGTGCCTCTTTCAGCTTTGGCGGTGCAGCAAAAATCAAACCTCTGGACATCGCCCTGTTCACCCGTCAAATGGCAACCATGATGCGTGCCGGGGTTCCTTTGCTGCAAGCCTTTGACATCACCGCCGAGGGCATGGAAAAACCGGCCATGCGCGACCTCATCATCAAAGTCAAAAACGAAGTGGCCGGAGGCAGTACGTTTGCCGACTCGTTGAAAAAGCACCCGGAGTATTTTGACGACCTCTACTGCAATCTCGTTGCCTCCGGAGAACAGTCCGGCGCTTTGGAAACGTTGCTTGACCGTATCGCCACCTATAAAGAGAAAACAGAAGCACTGAAAGCCAAAATTAAAAAAGCCATGAACTACCCGATCGCCGTCGTTTGTATTGCGGTGATTGTGACCGCCATTCTTCTGGTCAAGGTAGTGCCACAATTTGAAGAGGTCTTTCAGGGGTTTGGAGCCGAACTGCCAGCATTCACTAAAATGGTCATCAACCTCTCAGAATTGGTGCAGGCTTACTGGCTTTACTTTTTGGGCATTGCCATCGTCAGCGTATTTCTGATTAAACGCACCCTGAAAACCTCCCAGTCCGCCCGAAACACTATGGACCGGCTCGTTTTGAAACTGCCCATCGTCGGAGAGATCCTCGATAAATCCGCTGTTGCCCGCTTTGGTCGCACCCTTGCCACGACATTTGCTGCCGGTGTACCGCTGGTAGAAGCACTGGATTCCGTTGCCGGTGCTGCGGGTAATGTGGTTTATGCCGAAGCCACGGCAAGAATCAAAGAAGACGTCTCAACCGGTCAGCAGCTACAGTTTTCCATGAAAAACTCCGGTATCTTTCCTTCTATGGCGATACAGATGGTCGCCATCGGTGAAGAATCCGGCGCTCTGGATGAAATGCTCGATAAAGTCGCAACCTTTTACGAAGAAGAAGTGGACAACATGGTAGACGGCCTGACCAGCCTGATGGAGCCGATTATCATGTCCGTACTCGGCGTACTGGTTGGCGGCCTGATCGTCGCCATGTACTTGCCAATCTTTCAGCTTGGTTCGGTGGTGTAGTAAACCGCCTGATCGCTTTTTTACTGTTTCACTTTACTATAATTCAGGGCTAACACCCTGAATTATAAAGACCTCTTCCTTTCTTTCTTCCAATACTAATCGTTTTTTTTTCAAAATATTTTTGTACTTTAGGACTTATGCATTGATGACACCTGCAAATTTTGGTAGCAGGTAATCTTTACCCTTTACAAAAATTTTGATGAAAGCTCCAACCACCCCTTTAAACAGCTCGCGTTGGTGTTGATAAATATTCGTAAACTCTTGCGCTATCTGCATTTTCTGGAGATAAACAAAGCTCAGAATACTGGAAAATAAGTGATTTCTTACAGGCCGCTCATTGTGACACCTAAAATGGTTGATCGAATTGTCTCGCATTTCAGTGTCCGGTGCTATTAGACCACTACAGCAGCTAACAACAGGTGTTATGGGACAGCCTATGGGTGATCCGCACCAGTAGTTTTGGACACCACGTTAGCGAACTTGGTTTATAAAATTTAGTATATTAATACCTAAAGTATTAAAATTCCTATTATAATAAACCATATGGTTTATACTATTCGTGATATTCACACTTTGGGGGTTAAAATGTCATCTAAAATAAACTGGCTTGTTGCTCATACTTCCCTTGGTGCTCTAGTACTTCAGCAATGGCTGACTGAAAACGGTGTGAGCTACTCCTTGGCTCAAAAGTACGCACAGAGCGGTTGGCTGAAGAAGCTTAGTTCTGGAGTGTACTATCGTACATATTCGCAAAGCGATATAAAGCCAACTTGGGTTGATGCCATTCAAGCATTGGATGTGCAGTTGGGGGTCTTAGTTCATTTGGCTGGATTGAGTAGCTTAACCCACCAAGGATTGAGTCACTATTTACAACTGAACAAAGAGCAGGTTTGGGTTTGCGTAAAACACAAGTCGTCCTTACCAAAATGGTTTCGTGAGTTCCCTTATCAGAATTGGTTTTATTGTGGAAACCATAAACTTGAATTGAACCCCGAGAAAGATTTAAAAAGAATCACGGTGAAAGGGAAAAAACTAACCGTCAGCTGTGCAGAACTTGCTGCCTATGAAGTGGTCGGTGCGATTGGAAAGCAGATTTCATTTGAGCATGTCGCCGAATTATTTCAGGGTTTAGTAAATCTTAGCCCCAGGAAAGTACAAGATATTCTTGAACGAAGCAGCTCTGTTCAGACAAACCGAGTATTTCTATTTCTGGGTCGTTACTACGATCACCAGTGGGTCAAACGTGTAGATGAAACAAGAGTTAAATTAGGTGCAGGAAAGCGTCAGGTTGTAGAAAAAGGACGTTTTGATGAGCGATATCAAATCACAGTGCCAGAGATATTAAGCGTCAAAAAAGGTGAACAAAATAATGGATAAAGATAGCCCATACTACAAACAGGTTTTGTTGCTCATAAGAATGCTGCCAGTGGTTGCAACAGAGACGGTTTTTGCACTTAAAGGTGGCACAGCCATTAATTTATTTGTGAGGGATTTTCCTCGCTTATCAGTAGATATTGACCTCGCCTATCTTCCACTTGAACCAAGAGATCAAGCTTTGATCAATGTCAGGGCAGCATTGCAACGCATTACAGATAGAATCAATACTCAACCGGGTATCAGAGCAGCAATTCAGGATAATAAAGTTGATGAACTGAGAATAATTGTCTCAAGTCCGGTTGCTACCATCAAAATTGAAGTATCACCCGTCGCCAGAGGCACATTACGCAGTGCTGAGGTAATGCCAGTAAAAGAGTCTGTTGAGGACGAGTTTGGCTATGCTGAGATTCAGGTAGTTAGTCTCCCCGATCTGTATGGTGGGAAATTGTGTGCAGCAATGGATCGTCAACACCCACGCGATTTATTTGATGTACGAATGTTACTTGACAGTGAAGGAATTTCGAGAGAAATTTTCGTCGGTTTTTTAGTCTATACATTAAGTCATCCTCGGCCTATTAATGAAGTCATGTCGCCAAACTGGCAGCCTTTAAGTGAGAAATTTCAAGCCGAGTTTGACGGAATGACTTTTGAAAAAGTGGAGTGCGAAGACTTAATTTCTGTAAGGCCTATGATGTTAATTTCGCTGCAAAAACATTTCACAGAAAGGGATCATGCCTTCCTAATGTCCTTCAAAAGAGGACAACCTGACTGGGCATTGTTTGATTATCCTAATGCAGCGGACTTGCCTGCGATTCGTTGGAAGTTGCAGAACATCAATAAACTGGCAAAGAATCAAGTAAAACATGTAGAGCAATTAGATAAATTGAAACAAGTGCTTGATGGTTGGCTTGTAAACGCAAAAGCCAAGTAATTCGTTCACAACAAACCTCAACGATCAATTAAGTAAGAGCCCTAGTTAGATTGTAAGCGCCTATTTAACCAACATCCGACCGTTCTAATCTCAAAAACGAAACCATAAACCTCCCGATAACACGGAGGTCCACCTGCAAGCTACCCCTGAAGAAAAAGCGCTTTGGCAACAGCGTATCGATGTCTGGCGTGAATCAGGCCTGAAGCTATCAGTCTGGTGTCGTCAGAGTGGCGTTAAAGACTATCAGTTCTAGTATTGGAAAAAAAGCTGTCTTTCCGTGCTGAAAAAGAAGGGTAACCCAAAAATATACAGCCAAGGGCAGAGGTTGCTAAACAGACTGCATTTGTTCCAGTAGCCATCAACTCTGAACAACCTGCCCCTGAGCAGCCTGTCGGTTTATTTATCGAATTATCCAGTGGTATTAAGGTGTCCGGCATCGAATGTCACTTTGGCAAGAACACTCATTGAGGCGCTGATATGAATCCGGTGATTCGTCCCTCTATCGCTGACCAATGTTGATCTGCACCGCGACCCTGTGGACTTTTGTAAATCGTTCCAAGGGTTGGCGGTATGAGTTGACCAGGCGTTAGGGCACAACCTGTTTGCTGGTTATCTTTATGCTGTTACCAATCGGGACCTTTAAAGAAAATTGATGCGGGTGTAGAAATCTCTAAATTCAAAAAAGAAGGCCTTCTGAGCAACTGGGGTGATGCTGAGGTTTTTATTATCGGTGCCGGGCTTATGCCAGCAAAAACGCGAAAGACTATCGTAGCGAAAATAAAATGAGGCCGATCAGGGCATTCTGGGAGCAATATTTTAAGGGGAGTAATGCCCAGCTTGCAGGTTGGGGCCAGCCAGCATTGCTGGAACAAATTCGGTAACTGGCAAGTCAGGCCTGAACTTATAAACTGACCAGCCAAGAATTACCCATGTGTTGACTGTTGTGCGAGGAGCGAAGCTGTCAGGCTATGCTCTATCCCGATCAACTTGGAGTTTTTGCTCCAGATCAGCAAGGGCCAACAGTCACGCTCTTGCGCCCAGTACATTATTCGGATTGCACATAGCTTCGTTCTTTTATGAGGCTAATGAAGCTCTTTCCGGTGTTGTTGGCACCAAACAGCAGCGTGATAGAGCCTTAAATATCATCGATTATCAGGGCAAAGGCAGTCGGATTATATGGTTTGCTTGAGAGCATTTTGAAACGCAATTTTTTTAGAAGGTTTGTAATAGAACCTCCAGCTCGATTATAGAAATAAAAAAGTAGGTAGTGTACTTTCCCTTTGATTCGATCCTGTGGAGCGTAAGTTATCGTTAAGGGGAAGTAATGTCAGAACTCATAAAGAAAATATCAACCAGCGCCTTGGCCAAAGTGAGAGGGATTTATTCCAAAGAGCTATTCAGGGAGCTTGAAGCGGCTGGATTGATCCTACGAGCCGGTGATAAATGGCAACTGACCGATGCTGGGAAAGAGCAGGGAGGAGAGGAAAAAGTAAGTCCAAGGTATGGAAATTACATTGTGTGGCCAGAAACGTTGCCAGTTGATGGCGTGGCCATACAGTCCACAACACAAGAGACCAACACCGCTAAGCTACTCACCGCCAGTGCCATTGCCAAAACGGTTGAACTCAGCGCCCAACGGGTAAATGCGCTTTTTTCTGAACTGGGTTGGATAAAAAAGGCGTTAAAAGGCTGGGAGCTGACTCCACAGGGCAAGACCATGAACGGAATTCAGAAAGAAGACTTCCGCTCAGGTGTGCCTTATGTGAGCTGGCCAGAATCCATTCTCGACCAAAAAGCGTTCAAACTTTCTTTAAAAGAGGTCAAAGGGGAGTTGAGCGATAAACCGGAGGCATCAGAAACGAAAGCCGAAGTTACCGGGCTTAGTGGCTTTCGGGAAAAATTCCCTGCCACGCTCAGAACCGCGGACGGTCATATGGTTCGCTCGAAAGCGGAAATGCTCATTGATAACTGGCTTTATATGGCCGAAATAGTACACGCCTATGAGCGTAAGCTACCTATTGAGGAAGATGTTTATTGCGACTTTTATATTCCCACCGGCAAGGTCTATATCGAATACTGGGGCTATGAAAATGATCCAAAATATCTTGCCCGCAAACAGCAAAAGCTGGAAATCTACAACAGGTACGGTTTCCACCTGATCCAGCTGAATGATGAAGATGTCAGAAATCTGGATGATATTTTGCCGAAAATGCTGCTGAAACACGGAGTGCAAACCTACTGACGCAAAAAAAACCTCCATCAGCGTAAGGACGCTTTTCGCTATTCGTTGCGCTGATTAATCGACTTTCGGTAGGCCAGTCTACTGCACCTACCACAAGTAAGCCCTCCTTTATTTCATATCGACTTTGCAAAAAGCATTGGGTATTAACGTTTGCGGTTAACGTGTGGTTTAAAACAACGTGCGGATAATCGCAATATTATGAGGTTATCCCAACTCAATCCTTAACAATCCTCTCTGTAAACTGCCCAGCGAAAATTTATTGGCCCTGTGCAATCTTTCTTGTCTCGGTTAACCCGGAAAAAAACAGAGAGTTGTGGTACACAGCCGCCATCGCTGTTTCGCTAAGTGCAAAAGTGTCCACTGAGTTGTAGGTGTTACACGAAAAAGTGATGGACGGTAGTGTGTCTGTTTTATGTTGTGTTTTCACAATGTAACTGATATTGTGCGCCCGTAACTTTACGACGCTAATAGTATAAAAAATAAACAAATTTAATGCATTAAGTAAAAAGGTTTAGTGCTTGATTGTTGTGTATAAAAACTTTACCAAGCATTGCATTACAGCTTATGGAAGGCCTATACCCCTAAAGTAGGGGCAACAAACCGATTCCCCCTGAGCATAAGCTTCTGCAGAGCGCATTTCCGATAGTGTTAGTGCGTGCTTACCTTTTTTGTGCTTAAGCATTAAATCCAATGTGAAAATCAGACCCATTTTTTGGGTGGTATCTTCTGCTGTTGGTGGTGGTGACGCCACCAAAAGTGCTATGCCACCGGCGATGGGCTGCTGAAGCTGTTTCGTTAAAAGCACGGTCATTCATCCTGATTCGGGTGTAGGACGCAAAAACGACGGGCGGTAGCGTGCCTTTAATATAGTAAGGTTTCTGAGCGGTAAGAAACAACTTTTATCAATACAGTCTCTTGCAGCTTGTAGGTCTTAAGTCGGTGAAAATAATAAAACCCTGTATCGGCTCTTGCCTAACGCAATATTATTGCAGAAAAAAGGCTGTTGAATTGTTAGGCTGCACATTTTTTCAAAAAACGACATGATTCTTCAATAGGATAAAACCCTCTATAGTTACTGAGGTTACGCAAAAGACAGTACTTGTGTATCGACGATTTGAAAACAATAGAAAGTTGTAAATTTCTACGGTGTAGACACAGCAAAGACTTTTATTATTTTTATATAACATGATTATTCACAATGGTTTTTCGAGATTTTATTTCAGATTGAAGCGAAACTGGATACATCAGGCAAAGACGTTTACCATAAAAGAGTCTTTGGATTTAAGACAGAAAGGGTGCTTAATGCATATTTCCTTGACCATTGTGAGCTTAAAGTCAAGGAGCTACCGGTGAAGCTCATGCAGAATGCAAAATAATTCCATCTGTATTCTCCCTCAGAATATAAAAGCTAGATGCTTCAGAGTTATCCATAAGCCTATCCTCATTTATAAAGTAAGCTATTTGCTATGACAATTCTCGTAACCGGTGGCGCCGGATTTATTGGTGCCAACTTCGTCCTTGACTGGTTAGCAGGCAACGATGAATCTGTGGTCAATTTGGATGCACTAACCTATGCAGGTAACCTGATGACGCTGGCTGAGTTATCAGATAACCCTAACCATATTTTTCTAAAAGGTGATATAGGTGATGGTGCTTTAGTCTCCGAATTATTGTCAACTCATACCCCCCGTGCAGTGATTAACTTTGCCGCTGAGTCCCATGTAGACCGAAGTATTCATGGACCGAAAGCGTTTATAGAAACCAATGTGCTTGGCACGTTTCGACTATTAGAATCCGTTAAGACCTATTGGCAGAATCTAACGGATTCAGAAAAAACAGGGTTCCGCTTCCTTCACGTATCGACCGACGAAGTCTATGGATCTCTTGAAGCAGACGCACCTGCATTTACTGAAAAGCATCCCTATGAGCCAAACAGTCCTTACTCTGCCAGTAAAGCAGCCAGTGACCACCTGATTCGGGCTTATCATCATACCTATGGTTTACCGGTACTAACCACCAACTGCTCCAATAACTATGGCCCTTTCCACTTCCCTGAAAAACTGATCCCCCTAGTGATACATAATGCATTGGCATACAAATCACTGCCTATATACGGCAATGGTCGACAAATTCGGGATTGGCTCTATGTAAAGGATCACTGCAGTGCAATTCGTTGCGTATTGGAAAAAGGCAAGCTGGGAGAAACTTACAATGTCGGTGGCTGGAACGAAAAAGCCAATATCGATGTGGTAAACACCGTTTGCACACTATTGGATGAGTTGAGCCCTCGTAATGATGGCAAAACCTATAAGAATCAAATTACTTATGTAAAAGATCGCCCTGGCCATGACCAACGCTACGCCATTGATGCCAGTAAACTTCATAACGAACTGAGATGGAAGCCAGCTGAAACCTTTGATAGCGGTATCCGCAAAACGGTGCTTTGGTATCTGGAAAACCAGCAGTGGGTTCAAGCCGTTGTTAGCGGCAGTTATCGGGACTGGGTGAATCATCAGTATGGGGAGTGATATGAAAATCCTGATCACAGGAAAAAATGGCCAGGTCGGCTTTGAACTCCAGAGATCCCTCACTCCAATGGGTGAGATTGTTGCCATCGGTGAAAAAGACTGTGACTTCCAACAGCCTGAATTACTAAGGCAATACGTTCAACAGATTAAACCCGATGTGATTGTAAACCCCGCAGCCTATACCGCTGTTGATAAAGCGGAAAGTGAACCGGAAAAGGCTTTTGCCATTAATGCCATTGCGCCAGGCATACTTGCAGAAGAGGCACAGAAGCTTGATGCGTTAATGATCCATTACTCTACAGACTATGTGTTTAATGGTGAAAAAGAGGGCAGTTACTGTGAGACTGATCAGCCTGACCCAAAAAGCGTCTATGGCGAGTCTAAGTGGAAAGGTGAATATGCAGTACTGGAGAACAGTAAAAAAGCACTGGTATTACGCACCAGTTGGGTATTTGGTGCATATGGCAATAACTTTGCAACAACCATGTTACGGCTTGCTAGTGAAAAGGAGCAGCTCAATATTGTTGCGGATCAGTATGGCTCACCAACCTCGGCAGCACTTATAGCCGATGTGACAGCACAGCTATTGTACACATATAAAATGGCGCCAACGGACTTTCCCTTTGGGCTGTACCATTTAACTGCCGATGGGGTTACTAATTGGTATAAATACACAACGTATATCGTTCAAAAAGCAATGAATGCAGGAAAGCCGTTAAAACTGAATAGTGAGAATATCAAGCCAATACAAAGCTCAGAATATCCAACCCCTGCCTTCAGACCAAAAAACTCCAAGCTAGATACCAGTAAACTGAAAAATGCGTTCAACTTGAACTTACCAGACTGGCAACAGGCGGTTAACCGTGAATTAACACTGATACTGGAATAATGAGCATGAGAAAAGGAATCATTCTTGCCGGTGGCTCAAGTACCAGATTACAACCATCGACTCTGGCAATTTCGAAACAGTTATTACCAGTTTATGATAAACCGATGATCTATTATCCGTTAACAACTTTAATGCTGGCGGAAATCCGGGATATTCTGGTGATCTCAACACCACAGGATACACCACGCTTTCAACAGCTTTTAGGTGATGGCTCCCAGTGGGGCATTAACTTAAGCTATGCAGTCCAACCTAGCCCGGACGGATTAGCTCAAGCATTTTTAATTGGTGAAGAGTTTATTGGTAATGATCCAGTAGCATTGATTCTGGGTGATAATATCTTTTACGGTCATGATTTATTTAATCTATTGAGAAATGCAAATAATAAGGAGTCTGGTGCAACCGTATTTGCTTACCATGTAAAAGACCCAGAACGGTATGGTGTGGTTGAATTTGATACTGAAGGCAAAGCTATCAGCTTGGAAGAAAAACCAGAAAAACCAAAATCAAACTTTGCGGTAACCGGCTTATATTTTTACGACAATCAGATTACATCCATTGCAAGAGAGGTTAAGCCATCGCACCGTGGTGAGTTGGAAATAACCGATGTTAATCGCATCTATTTAGGTATCAATCAACTAAATGTCGAAAAAATGGGACGAGGATTTGCCTGGCTTGATACCGGTACACACGAATCAATGTTGGAAGCCAGTCAATATGTTCATACCATTGAGCATAGGCAGGGTCTGAAAATTGCCTGCCCCGAAGAGGTTGCTTACCGTATGCAATGGCTAAATGATGACGAACTGCTAAAACTGGCAGAACCTCTGGCAAAAAGTGGGTATGGCATGTACCTGAAGTCATTAGTTTATTAAGTAAGTAGTTCATGAAAGTTATTGAAACAGAAATACCCGATCTTTTGATATTAGAACCACGAGTGGTTGTCGATAGTCGTGGTTTTTTTATGGAAAGCTACAGCGAAGCAATATTTTCTGAAGTAACAGGCGTTCAAACAAAGTTTGTTCAAGACAATCACAGCCGAAGTAGTAAAGGTGTTTTGAGGGGACTGCATTATCAGCTTCCTCCTCACGCTCAGGGAAAGTTAGTAAGAGTAACAAGAGGTGCTGTGTTTGATGTAGCAGTGGATATCAGAAGAAACTCACAAACGTTTGGTCAATGGGTGGGAGTTGAGCTTACTGAAGAAAACAACTGGCAATTTTGGATACCGGCTGGTTTTGCTCATGGGTTTCTAGTGCTTAGTGAATATGCCGACTTCTTATACAAAACAGATTTTTGTTATACCCCAACAAGCGAACGCTGTATTGCATGGAATGATCCACAGATAAATATTATTTGGCCAGAATTACCATCACAAAAGATAATATCAGAAAAAGATATGAAAGGTGCTTATTTGAATTGTTCTGAGGTATTTTAGATGATTGAAACATCTATTAGTCCTAAAAGTATTATACTTTCATTTGTTAGAAATAAAGGGTTGATATATTCTCTAATAAAAAGAGAAGTTATTAGTCGTTACCGGGGTTCAATACTCGGGATTTTCTGGTCTTTTTTTAATCCTATACTGATGCTCATTGTTTATACGTTTGTTTTCAGTGTAGTATTTAAAACAAAATGGCCAGGTGGAAGTGAGTCAAAAATAGAATTTGCTTTAATTCTATTTTCAGGATTATCTATATACAACATTCTCTCTGAGTGTTTTAACAGGGCGCCATCGCTAATTATTTCGAATGTCAATTATGTTAAAAAAGTAATTTTCCCTTTGGAAATAATTACGTTTGTAACAATAGGATCATCTCTATTCCATTTTTTAATCAATCTTATAGTTTGGTTAGGTTTCTACAGTATATTTATAGGTATTCCAAATTTTCAGCTAATTTTATTGCCGATACTTCTTACCCCTTACTTACTTATCATAGCTGGCTGCACTTGGTTTTTAGCATCATTAGGCGTATTCTTGCGTGATATCGGTCAGTTTATAAATGTTATTACAATGGTGTTTCTCTTTTTAACGCCAATTTTTTTCCCACTGTCTGCGCTACCTGACAAATATCATGCCTATCTTAATATAAGTCCATTAACATATACGGTAATTCAGGCAAGAGAGATTATGATTTTTGATGGCGTTATAGACTGGCTATGGTGGGCAAAGTGGCTTTTCATATCGATTTTCGTGGCATGGTTTGGTTACGCATGGTTTCAAAAAACAAGAAAAGGATTTGCTGATGTACTCTGATTATGCAATCAATGTCGTAAATCTCAGCAAATCCTTTCAGGTTTATGAGAAACCAATAGATCGTTTGAAACAATTTATATTCCCTAGATTAGCTACGTTAGTTCATAACTGGGATAAAAACTATTATAAAGAATTTTGCGCGGTAAAAAATGTATCTTTTAAAATAAACAAAGGAGAAACTGTCGGTATTATTGGGCGAAATGGAAGTGGTAAATCAACTGTTCTTCAAATGATCTGTGGGACTTTATCTCATACTTTCGGATCCGTAGAAACTAAAGGGCGCATAGCCGCACTTCTAGAGCTAGGTGCTGGTTTCAACCCGGAGTTTAGCGGACGAGAAAATGTTCTCCTAAATGCAGCAATACTTGGAGTTCAAACAGAAGATATGAAAAAGAGAATGGAGGAAGTTATTCTCTTTTCTGAGTTAGAAAAATTCATAGACCAACCCGTTAAAACGTATTCCAGTGGAATGTATGCGAGACTTGCCTTCGCATGTGCAATACATGTCGAACCAGATGTGATTATTATTGATGAAGCCTTGGCAGTAGGTGATGCAAGGTTTGTTGCAAAATGCATGCGACGAATAAAAGATATGCAGAAAAAAGGGACGACCATTTTATTTGTTAGTCATGATGTGAGTAGTGTTAGAACATTATGTGATCGTGCAATCTGGCTTGACCAAGGGGAGCTAATAGCTGACGGAGATGTCTCCCAGATTACGGGGAAATATATGGAATATATGTTTGAAGAGGAAGAACATGAAGCCTCGACTACTCCTATGGATAATAGTGAAGATGAATTGTGCCATAAAACTATAGAAATTGATTCTCGCCCAGTAACTCACTGGGGATCAAGAAAAGGATTAATAGAAAAAGCTTCGATTCTTAACTCCAATAATGAGCGCAAAGATATATTCAGTTATGGAGATAAGATAAAGATATCATTGTCATTGAATATTCCAACAGATATATCTAGAAAAGACCTCAGTATTGCAGTATCTATCAAAGACCTTAAAGGCACTGATTTGATCGTTTCAACCACTCGAGATCGAGAGAAAATAACATTACCTGAAGATGAGAAGTTTTCTTTAGAGTTCAAAATGACTAATCGTCTGGTGACAGAAAAGTATCTACTAGTGGTAGCTGTAGAGCGTCGTGATGGACAATATATACATTACTATGAATACCTCGAAGGGGCTCACTACTTCTCATCGGTTAGTGATGATTTTTTATTCGGAATATTTCAACCGGAAATCAAAGTAAATGTTGGGGGATACAGTGAGTAATACAATAGAAATAAACTCAAGAAATTATTGGGATAATAGATTTAGCGTTGATTGGCGTGATCATGGAGGAGAGGAACAGTCGGTTTTTTTTGCAAGCATAGCAGTTAGCAACTTACCAAACTGGTTCATTAATAAGATAAAAAATGATGCATTGACCGTAGCGGACTGGGGGTGTGCGACAGGAGATGGAACTGCCCACTTTGCAAAAACATTAGGAGCACAGAGAATTACAGGAATAGATTTTTCTGAAGCTGCCATCCAAGAAGCAAATACAAAATATCCTGATTTGACTTATTTATGCGAGAACTGGTTGAGTAATGATCAGATATTTAATAATGAATATGATGTACTGATCTCATCAAATACATTAGAACACTTTCGTAACCCATATGAAATTTTAACTCATATTTCTAAGGGTATAAAAAAAGCTATAGTATTGGTTCTTCCTTATAATGAAGCACAGAGAGAAAGTGAACATTTCTTTACTTTTTTTGAAGATAATATCCCTGTTAAATTAGATAATAAATTTAGGCTAATCTGGTCAAAAGTTATTGATTGCAGATCGCTAGAAAATAGTAGATGGTTTGGTTCTCAGATCGTATTGATATACTGTGAAGAAAGTTGGTTTGATGAAAGCAATCTATCTATATCTGATATGATAATAAACAATGCAGTAGATCGAGAATTAGACTTCAATAATCTAAAGAATAAATTAAAAAAACACAAAGAGGTTAGAAAAAAAACCGAAGAAAATAATCAGCTAATAGAAACTGAACTAAGAAATAGAATTTCTTCTTTGGAGACAATCAATATTAAGTTAGCAAGTAATTTAAATGGATTGGAATCAAAGCTTAACGAAATTAATGAAAGAATCAAATCAAATGGATTAAAAAAGATGACTGAAAATCTAATAGATTAGAATCAAAACTTGACGATATTGAAAAGAATCAAATTAAATGAATTTAAAAAGATGACTGGATCTAAATAGACTAGAATCAAAACTTGACGATATTAATGAAAGTATCAAATCAAATGAATTAAAAAATATGATTGGTAATTTCAAGAGGTTTTTACGAAAAACAAGAAATATTAGGGTAAAAAGATTTGCGTATAATTTATTTAGGAAATTATATTGGAAATTACCTAGTGTTCTAAGAATAGCGTTAAATGGACCACGACATAGTTTTGTAAGATGGGTTAGAATAATATCTTCAAAAAAATCAAGCCCTGCTGTTCTTCTGGGAAAAAATGATATTTCATGGAGCGAGTTTTCAGAAAAAATCCTCAAGGGCTGGGAATCGAAATATAAAGGTATTTTTATTCAGGAGCTTATTATTGACTGGAATGTACCACTTTTCCAACGTCCACAACATATTGCCTCCGCCTTTGGCCGATTAGGATATTTGACTATTTATAGGACAGTTAATTGGTCGCATGATGATGTAAATGGGTTTAGAAAAGTCGATGAAAATGTTTGGTTATCAAACGCAAGTGAAGTAGATAATATACCAAATGCTATAAGATCATTATACTCCACAGCCAACGTTCATGAAGGTGATGAACTTGAAAAAAAGAAAGGTAACTGTAAATATATATATGAATATATAGATCATATAGATCCTGAAATTAGTGGCGATGAAGAGAATATAAGGAGATTGATTGAGCTAAAGCATTTTGCATTTAATGGAGGCGTTGATTATATCGTTGCTTCCGCCCAAAAATTATACGATGAGGCAGTTAAAGAAGTAGGTGAAAAGAATGTATTATTTGTACCTAATGGAGTAGACACAAAACACTATCGCAACCCAATACACCAAGAAACAACTCTTTCAAAAGATCTCACTGAATTTAGAAAACGATTCGATAATGTAGTAGGGTATTTTGGTGCTCTGGCACCATGGCTATGGTATGAAGAGCTAGCAGATCTAATTACAAGGCGTACTGATCTTGGTTTTGTTTTCATAGGCCCTGATTATTATGGAGGTGCTGATAAATTAATCAGAGCTGACAATGTCCTTTATTTAGGGGTAGTAGACTACAAGATATTACCAGCCTATGCGAAAGAGTTTGATATCTGCTTTATACCATTTAAACCAGGGGAAATAGCACAAACTACCTCTCCTCTTAAACTCTTTGAATATTTCGCCTTGGAAAAACCAGTAGTTACGACTTCATTTATGTTGGAGTGTGTTAACTATCCAGAAGTATTTCATGGAGACTCTGCACAATCCCTATCACAAGCTATTAATGATGCAATTGCTGTTAAAGATAATCCTTCTTTTGTCAAACGATTAGCTGAACTTGCTGATGACAACGATTGGACTAATCGGGCCAAAGTTATGACCCGTTGTTTTGGAGAACACCATGGATAAGAAAAGAATTTTGTGCGTTGTCGGTACTCGACCTGAAGCGATTAAGATGGCTCCTGTCATACTTGGGCTTAAAGGTCAGGAATGGGCTGATGTTAGAGTATTAGCTACAGCTCAACACCGACATATGCTTGATCAGGTTTTAAACTTTTTTGGTATTGAGCCTGATGTTGATTTAAATATTATGCGCCCCAATCAGGCGCTAATAACTTTGACTGCACGTCTACTTATTGACCTTGATGAAGTGTTATTAGCTGAATCACCAGATGCCGTGCTTGTACAAGGGGATACAACAACTGTCATGACAGTAGCACTTGCCTGCTTCTACCACCAGATACCGGTTGGTCATGTAGAGGCCGGTTTAAGAACCTGGGATATGAAAAACCCATTTCCAGAAGAGGCCAACAGGGTTATTGCAGGTAAGCTAGCTAAGTGGCATTTTGCCCCCACAGAAGGGTCTAGTAGTAATCTTATTAGAGAGGGTATTCCTGCTGAAGATATAACTATTACAGGAAATACAGTCATTGATGCTCTCCATATAACAGCATCTAAAGAATTGGAGATTGGAGTTGAGCTTGATGAATCCAAAAAGATGGTGTTAGTTACTTCTCATCGCAGAGAAAATTTTGGTGAGCCATTTCGCAGGGTTTGTGAAGCCTTACGTGATCTGGCAGCAAATAATCCAGAAGTGCAGTTTCTATATCCCGTGCATCCAAACCCTAATGTGAAAGATGTCGCATATGAAATGCTATCTGGTTCGGTAAATTTTATTTTGTGCGATCCATTAGACTATGCTCCGTTTGTTGCTGCAATGAAGCGAGCCCATTTTATTCTTACGGATTCTGGAGGTGTACAGGAAGAAGCTCCTGCGCTTGGAAAGCCTGTTCTTGTATTGAGGGATGAAACAGAACGCCCGGAGGCTGTTACAGAAGGTGTAGTAAAACTAGTTGGAGCAAATTATAAAAGAATAGTTGATGAAGCCCAGCTTCTCTTAGATGATGACAAAGCTTATTGTGCTATGGCCAGGGGAATTTCACCTTATGGTGATGGTAAAGCAAGTGAAAGAATTATCACTGTGTTGAAAGAGTATTTCAAAGTACAAAAAAAGTAACTACTCAAAATTTATAGGCGAGTCAACGCATAGAGAAAGCGTTCAAACAGTGCCCAGACTCCCCCTAATTGTCCAGAGGCGCTTTTAACGGATGGTTCCCAAAGCGCTCTTTTCAATTCTGGGGAATCAGTTCATTGATTTGTCGGGTGGGGGGGCTGACTCTTTGAAAGACGTCAACTAGGTACTTGTAGGGATTAATATCTTGCAGGCGACAGCTGACCAGATAGTTTTTTCTTCCCATCAGGATACCCCCAACACTGGGCTTGGGTGATTTCAGGGTGTTTTTTGCAATAACTGTCATAAACACTGTAGCCATCGGTGAGCAGTATGTCACTGAAGTCTTTCAGCAATGGCTTACTGTGTCGTGTAGAGCGGGTTAGCGACAGGGTAAAGGCTACTTTGTTCCGTTCGCCATACACCGGCCAGAACCAGGCTTACTGCATTTTGCCTTTTTCTTTGTGGCCAGCTTTACTCGGTGCTTCGTCCATGGCCAGTAGATTGCTTTGCAGAATACTCTTTAATAAGGCGTCGCGTACTGATTTGACTAACTCAATGCTTCTATTGACCAGGTTGGTCAGTGTGACTCCGCTGAGTGCCATACGCTAATACTGGCGGTACAAAGGCAGGTGAAAGACAAACTTATCGACCAGCATTCTAGCCAGCAAGCTCACATCGGCAATGCTGAGACCCAAAATGCCGGAAGGGGTGGCCACCATCGTCAGGGCTGGGCTTATGCATGACGACTGAACGATGCTGTTCATGAATGACGTAGCTGCCGGGGCGCTGAACCAGTGTGCGGGTGGTTTTATAGTCGATAATTTCATATTGATCTGCATCCTCACCTTGCCGTTCCGGTGCTTTTTATTTTCACTAAATGTGCACATACAGCGCTCATCTCAAAAGAAAATTGATCTTTATCGTTAGTGCGTTGTAGCGATTATTTTTATATATTTTGAATGCAATTAATTTACCTATCACCTTTACCTTGGAATAGTTTTTCTCAAAGACCACACAAATTTGTTGACTGGTTTCATACTAGAACCAAAGGAAGAGTTTTTTGGGTTGATCCATATCCGACACGTTTTCCGGTATTTTCGGATCTGCTTCGAATTGGAAAAAGCGAATCCGAAATTTTGAACTCCAAACCTGACTGGTTAAATATATTTCGACCTGTTTCTTTGCCTATAGAGCCACTACCCTTTTCTGGAAATATCAATGCACTCATGTGGAGAACCATCATTGCTGAGCTATTGAGTTTTTCTAAAAGTGAAGAAACCCTTTTAGTCTGTGGTAAACCATCAGCCTTTGCATCTCTGTTAGTTGGCAAGTTAACACATTGCCGATCTGTATACGATGGCATGGATGATTTCCCTGCCTTTTATTCTGGTATGTCTAGCTTTTCCATGCATTATCGTGAACTTAATCTCGTGCGAAATGTAACAGATATTCTAGTTTCTTCTTCACATTTACTACATAAATTTTCTAATTACCGCGATGACATAAGGCTTGTTTACAATGCTTTAGACATTGATGCTTTACCCGATATTAAGCAGTTAAGACGCAATAATTCCAACTATGTGTTTGGCTATATAGGCACTATTGGCAACTGGTTTGATTGGAAGTGGGTTATTGAACTGGCAAAAGTTAGACAAGATGACACGATTCGTTTAATTGGCCCAAGATATGTTCGAGTCCCAGAGGCATTGCCTGATAACATTGAGATTTTTCCTCAATGTAGCCATGAAAAGGCAGTATTAGCAATGCAGGATTTCGATGTTGGTCTTATTCCTTTTCTCAAAAATACTCTGACCGACTCTGTTGACCCTATTAAATACTATGAATATCGATCACTTGGTTTGCCAGTAGTATCTACAAGATTTGGAGAAATGCATTTTCATTCAAGCAATACTGGAGTATATATATCAGATGACCTTTTAGATATCTCTCAAGTTGTAAATCAAGCTTTGAGTAATAAAAATTCTGCTAATGATGTGCTTAGTTTTAGGCTGTCTAATTCTTGGTATTCTCGATTCGATGCCGCTTGTATTATTTGATTTTTTGGATCATGCACTTCTAATTAATACAGGCATGCCCCCGGTTATGCCGGGGTAAGGCATAAACCTTGCCACCGCACTGGTAAAGCTTTTGTATTAGTAATGGCGCAAGGTCCAACTGTCAGAATATTTGGCACTTTATTGAAAAAGTTTTGATTTATCTAACCTCATAAATCTTTTCTATTGCTTTTCTATCTGATTGGGTTCCCTGCATGTTAATTGCGGCTGGTGGGTTCAAGGGCGTAACTAATACCCTTTGGTGATTATCCACTACAACTGTTTGCTGAACATAGCTAGACTATTCGGCCAGTTAAATTAATTGAGCCTGAAGAGTTCCGCTGCACCCAATGGATCAAGGAATGTCTGGCCTGGAGTTATCAGATAGCTATTGCCCTTGATGGCAAGACGGTGAGGTCAAGGCTCAGCCTTAAAGACGCCATAATGCTGCCTTGGGACGCCGGACTTTCCCTTGGGCAGTATAAAGCAGCCATCCAATGTAATACCTGATGCTCAAGTTGCATCAAGGCTGCCTGGTCACCATTGATGGGGCTGCCAGAAAAAAATTGCAGTTCTGAAAAAAGGCGCTGACTACTTGGCTTTCTATGGCGAAATCACTCGCACCTCAACACTGGCAGGACAACCCTGAAGACACTAGTCAACACTTTTCAGAGCAAGAAGGCAAAAAGCATGGGCGTGTAGAACATCGGCGCTGTTGGGTCACCCATGACATCAAGATCGAAGGCTTCTGCATGGGGAGCAAAAACCATAGTAGTTGGATAGCTGTCACAAAAGCAAAGTTTATTCGCTACTTCATATCCAGTCGCCAACTCTGTGCAGAAGAGGTTCTTCAGGCCAAAACTGGCTAGTTGAGAACCAGTTGCACTGGGTTCTGGACGTTATGAAGACCGTTGCAGGGCAAGGGAAGGCTACGCGGCGGAAAACCTGGCAGTTACCCGACAGGTCAATCTTCTCAAACTTGATACTTCTGTGAATCAAGAACAAGCGGAAAACTTGTGGTTGGGATGAAAACTATATGATGAAAGTGCTTGGATTGATTCCTTCCTCTGATCATGTTTTTGCCCTGGGGTTCCCTGTTTTAAGTAAATCCAGGTTGCATAATCTAAAGGCAGTTACAATAGGCTTTGTCCATAGTGAATGTAAGATTTGGCAAGTACGATTTAAAATGAAAAATATTCCACCAAAAATCGCTGTTCTGTTAGCAGCATATAACGGTCAGCAATGGATTGAAGAGCAGATAGACAGTATATTGTGCCAAGAAGCGGTTGATGTTGATATTTTTATCAGTGTCGATCTAAGTAATGATAATACTTTAACCATTGTTAACGAACTTTCCCAAAAATACAGCAACATAAATATTTTGCCCTATGGTGAAGTATTTGGTGGAGCAGCCCCTAATTTTTATCGCTTAATCCGTGATGTTGACGTTAGTGTATTTGATTTCATCAGCCTCTCTGATCAAGACGATATATGGTCTCCAAACAAGCTCAGTCGTTCAATTGCAATGCTTGAGGAACATCAGGCCGATGTATACTCCGCTGATGTACTGGCGTTCTGGCCTGATGGCCGCGAAAAATACGTTAAAAAATCCTATCCACAAAAGCGCTTTGATGGCTTTTTTGAAGCAGCAGGACCAGGCTGTACCTATGTATTTCGACAGCAGCCTTTCCTTACTTTTAAGACCTTTATTGTTGACCGCTGGGATCACGTTAATACCGTTATTTTGCATGACTGGCTAATACATGCCTGGTTTCGTGGAAGTAATAAAAGCTGGTTCATCGACAACAAGCCCATGATGCGTTATCGGCAGCACGGGGCGAATCAGGTTGGTTACAATTCAGGCATAAGAGCTTATGCAAAACGATTCCGGTTGATTAAAAATCATTGGTATCGTCAACAGGTGGAAACAATTTTTTCCCTGGTAAGGCCGTTTACTGCTCAACAGATCAGATTTCAGCGAACTTTTCTTCTTCGACACTTTTGGCAGCTCAGGCGTCGCCCCCGTGATGCTGTGCTACTGATGTTGATGATTCTTTTCGGTTTATTTTAATACATAATTTATGAGTGTTTTGCTTACTGGGTGTACTGGTTTTACTGGAAAGGCAATGCTAGAACAACTCTGTAATAAGAGAATTCCTTGCAAGGTAATAGTCCGTAGACCTCTCGACAATCTGTACGGTAAGAGAGTGGAACAAATTATTATTAACTCTATTGAAGCAACCTCCGATTGGTCTGATGCTTTAAATGGAGTTGATGTTGTTATTCACCTGGCAGCGCGCGCTCATATCATGAAGGATGATGCTACTGATGCGTTGTCGGAGTACAGTAAAGTTAATACTGAGGGTACTCTACAACTTGCACAACAAGCAGCTAATCACGGTGTTAAACATTTTATCTTCTTGAGCTCGGTAAAAGTCTACGGTGAAAGTACTACAGAATCTTCACCCTATTCTGAAGACTCTGAGCTTTTAACAGACGATCCTTATGGTATTTCAAAAAAGAAAGCCGAGATCGGGTTGAAACAATTGGCAGCACAGACCGCAATGGAAGTTGTCATCATTCAACCTCCACTGGTTTATGGAGAAGGTGTTAAGGTCAATTTCCTGAGTCTGATCAAACTGGCTGACACGCCTTTACCATTGCCATTTCTGACTATCCATAATCATCGCAGTATGATTTACCTTGGTAATTTGGTTAACTTCATTGTGCACAGTATGAACCACCCGCTGGCAGGAAATAATACATTTCTTGTTTCAGATGGCGACGATGTTTCATTGGCTCGATTGCTTGGCATACTCAGGGATAAACAAGGTCGGCAACGCAGACTGTTTCCGGTTCCAAAATTATTATTTCTTCTGTTAGGTCATTTAATTGGTAAACCGGGTGTCGTAGATCGTCTGGTTGGCGATTTACAGGTTGATATTTCCAAAGCTAGGCAGTTACTTGATTGGCAGCCACCTTTCACCGTCGAAGGGGGGCTTGCTCAAACAGTTCAATCTTATAAGAAAGGAAAATTGTAAGGTGTTACGTCTTTTCGATATTGTTTTTTCGCTGGTTGGGCTCATTGTTGGGTTGCCCCTGTTTTTAATGATCTATTTGATCGGTCTGTTTGATACAGGCTCTCCCATATTTCGACAGGAGCGTGTCGGTAGACATCAAAAGCCGTTCACTCTGGTAAAGTTTCGTACCATGAAGGTGAATACGGCTTCTGTCGCTAGTCATCTGGCATGCTCTTCGTGGATCACACCACTGGGTCGGTTCCTGCGAAAGACAAAGCTTGATGAGCTGCCTCAACTGTGGAATGTATTGAAAGGTGAGATGAGTCTGGTTGGCCCACGACCCAGTCTGTACAATCAGGACGAATTAATTTCAGCCAGAGCTCGGCTTGGTGTATACCAGGTGTTGCCAGGGATTACTGGTCTTGCCCAGGTTAATGGGGTTGACACGTCTGAACCAGAGGTATTGGCTGCAATAGATGCCCGGATGATTCAAACGATGACGGTATCTCATTATTTTCAGTACATTATGATGACAGTGTCGGGTAGCGGCCAGGGAGATAGGGTTAGGGGTCATTTATAGATCGAGTTTCGCAATATAACCGGAATTTTTTGAGCGTGGCTACTTTTATGCTTCGTCACTTTATTAGCCTGAACTACTCCTACTGACGCAAAAAAAATGTCCATCAGCGTAAGGACGCTTTCCGCTATTCGTTGCGCTGATTAATCGACTTTCGGTAGGCCAGTCTACTGCACCTACTACAAGTAAGCCCTCCTTTATTTCATATCGACTTTGCAAAAAGCATTGGGTATTAACGTTTGCAGTTAACGTGTGGTTTAAAACAACATGCGGATAATCGCAATATTATGGGGTTATCCCGACTTACTCCTTAACAACCCTCTCTGTAAACTGCCCAGCGAAAATTTATTGGCCCTGTGCACTCTTTCTTGTCTCGGTTAACCCGGAAAAAAACAGAGAGTTGTGGTGCTCAATAGCCATTGCTGTTTCGCTAAGTGCAAAAGTGTCCACTGAATTGTAGGTGTTACACGAAAAAGTGATGGACGGTAGTGTGTCTTTTTATTGTGTTTTCACAATGTAACTGATATTGTGCGTTCGTAACTTTACGACGCTAAGAGTATAAAAAATAAACAAATTTAATGCATTAAGTAAAAAGGTTTAGTGCTTGATTGTTGTGTATAAAAATTTACCAAGCATTGCATTACAGCTTATGGAAGGCCTATACCCCTAAATTAGGGGCAACAAACCGATTCCCCCTGAATATAAGCTTCTGCAGAGCGCATTTCCGATAGTGTTAGTGCGTACTTACCTTTTGTGTACTTAAGCATAAAATTCAATGTAAAAATTCAGACCCATTTTTTGGGTGGTATCTTCTGCTGTTGGTAACGCCACCAAAAGTTCTATGCCACCGGCGATGGGCTGTTGAAGCTGTTTCGTTAAAAGCACGGTCATTCATCCTGATTCGGGTGTAGGATACAAAAACGACGGGCGGTAGCGTGCCTTTTATACAGCGTGGTGCCTGAGCAGTAAGAAATAACTTCTACTAATAATGATCAGCAGCGGCGATGAAGTCATCGTTGTGTCGAATAAGATGTCGGGTACGATCAGCGTTGCCGTAGAAGGTGAACAAAATGGCCAGGTGATTTATATCCTGCCTTACAGCAGCACCATGAATGATTTGATGGCTAGGTTTCAGCCTAACGAACGCTCCAATATTGAAGCCATGCAACTGTTCCGGTAAGAAGTCGCCCAGCGTCAAAAGGCGATGCTGGGCGTACAACTGGAACAGGCTGCCCTGTCTGCCCGAAGCAAAAGTGTCGGGGAAGCCCAGTTAAGAAAGTCGGATGCCGAATCTGTTCTTTAATTTGTGAACAGAGCCAGACAGGTGAAGCCTCGGGGACAGGTGCTGCTTGGCCACAACGACAACCGCCTGGACGTGATGCTGAAGGATCAGGAGCGGATTGTTATTCCTAATAAAACCGTTCTGATACAGGTGCATGGCGAAGTGATGTTCCCGAACGCCATGGTGTTTGATGAAGGAAGTGTTATAGACGACTACGTTAATGCTTCTGGTGGTTACTCACAAAAAGCCGACCAGTCTCGTGTACTGGTTTTGCACCGGGACGGAACCATCTCTCGCATTGAATACAAAACGGCTGGTTCAATAAAGGGCTGGCTAAATACGATGTGCAGCCCGGCGATGAAATTCTGGTGATGCCGCAGGTTGATGAGAAAACCATGCAGTACACCAGCGATGTGATACGGGTGATTTACCCGGTGACGATGAGTGCGGCGGTGGTGTTGAAGCTTTAGTAGGTATCGCCTGCGTAGCTTTTAGTAGCTTTTGGCTCTTAAACTGACAGCCAACAGCCTCCTCAAAGCGGTTATTGACTATTGACACAAACAGCGGCGAAGGTTACGCCGCGTTATCCTTCGTTCAGGCTTTAAGAAGCCTTTACATTGCGTATACACCAGCACTGACAAGCTTTTTATACTGGCCGCCACAACTGCTCGGTCACGGAGTACTGCTGTTTCGGTATATGCATCCTTAGGAGAATCGATGGGCGGTAGCGTCTGTTGATTGTTACAAGTCCCCAGATTTGTAGATTTGTGTGACCGGTTTTTTTTAGTCTATATGGCTCAAATTCCTCCATCACACACTCCACTTTGTCAGTGCTGGATTCATATATGTGTGTTGTGAACACACTTCCTTAAAAACCTGATTCGTTAAAGGTTTAAAATGAAAGAGTTTTTTATCGGTAACCGCCGCATTGGCACTAATGATGAACCACTTGTGATTGCTGAAATAGGTATCAATCATGAAGGCTCACTGAAAACTGCTTTTGAAATGGTAGACGCAGCTGCCAAAGCGGGTGTTGAAGTTGTTAAGCATCAAACACATGTCGTCGAAGACGAAATGAGTGCAGATGCAAAAAAAGTTATTCCAGGCAATGCAGATGTTTCAATTTATGAAATAATGGATCGTTGCGCACTCAATGAAGAAGATGAAATCAAGCTTAAGGAATACGTAGAAAGCAAAGGTATGCTTTTTATCAGTACACCTTTCTCCCGTGCTGCAGCGGACAGACTTCAGCGGATGGATATTCCAGCCTATAAAATAGGTTCTGGTGAATGCAATAACTACCCTCTTATTGACCATGTAGCTTCATTTGGTAAGCCAATCATTCTCAGTACAGGTATGAATACTATAGCTAGCATTCGTAAAGCAGTTGCTATCTTCGAAAAGCATGGCGTTCCATACTCCCTGCTTCATTGTACAAATGTTTACCCAACACCACCTGAGTTAGTACGTTTGGGGGCAATGACTGAAATGCAGGAAGCGTTTCCAGACGCAGTAATTGGTTTGTCTGACCATACTGCAGATAATTATGCCTGTCTGGGTGCTGTAGCGCTTGGAGCCAAAATTTTGGAAAGACACTTTACAGATAGTATGGATCGTCCTGGACCTGACATTGTTTGCTCAAACGACATAAATACAATGGCTGAACTAATCAAGGGAGCGAACACCATCCATAAAACTCTGGGTGGCTCAAAGGCACCTGTAAAAGAGGAGCAGCCTACCATTGATTTTGCCTTCGCAACTGTAGTTGCTATTAAAGAAATCAAAGAGGGGGATGTTTTCAGCAAAGATAATATTTGGGTTAAGCGTCCCGGTACAGGAGAAATTTTGGCTGAAGATTTCGATTCATTACTCGGAAAAGTGGCTACACGCCATATCAACTCAGACGAACATATCAAAAAGTCTGATGTGAATTAATTTCCAAGTCTTTGCCGCTGCCGATCACTTGATCGGCAGTTTGTCACGAATATTGTAACCAGAACTAAAAATATACATGAAACAGCGTAAAGTTTTATTTCTTACCGGAACCCGTGCAGATTTTGGCAAAATGAAGCCTTTAATGCTGGCGGTTGAAAACCATAAAAATTTTGAATGTCAGATATTTATTACAGGCATGCATACACTTCAACGTTATGGTTACACCGCAAAAGAAGTGATTGATGTAGGCTTTGAGCGTATCTATACCTTCATGAATCAGCATATTGGCGACAGAATGGAAATGATTCTGGCCAGTACCATTAAAGGCCTGTCTCGTTATATACATGAGAATAAGCCGGATATGCTGGTAATTCACGGTGATCGTGTAGAAGCACTTGCAGGTGCTATAGTGGGTGCTTTAACCAATACACTGGTTTGCCATATTGAGGGTGGTGAGCGTTCTGGTACAATAGATGAGTCTATTAGGCATTCTGTTTCTAAATTATCCCATTTACACA
Organism: Endozoicomonas sp.; assembly: GCA_965198415.1. Lineage (GTDB taxonomy): Bacteria > Pseudomonadota > Gammaproteobacteria > Pseudomonadales > Endozoicomonadaceae > Endozoicomonas. The sequence goes on along the minus strand of CBDAPN010000032.1, from coordinate 165,273 downwards.
TGGTTTGTAATGATGAGGCAGCAAAGCGACTTGTTCAAATGGGAGAAAAACAAAAGTTTATCCATAATATTGGCTCACCAGATATAGATGCCATGTTATCCCCTGACTTACCTGATCTGGATACAGTAAAAGAACACTACGATATACCGTTTGAAGCATACAGTGTTGTCCTGTTTCATCCTGTAACAACCGATATTAATAATATGCCAGCTAATACAAAAGCTATGGTTGATGCTTTATTGGAGTGTCAGCAGAATTTTGTAGTTGTATATCCTAACAACGATGATGGCTCAGACCATATCCTTAGAGAATATGACAGACTGAAAGATAAAGAAAACTTTAGGGTTTACCCTTCTATTCGGTTTGAATCATTTCTTACTTTGCTGAAAAACTCTAAGTGCATGATTGGTAATTCCAGTGCTGGTATTCGTGAAACACCATTTTATGGTATGCCATCAATCAACATTGGAAATCGTCAGAATGCAAGGTATTTTGCAAAAAGTATTATCAACGTCGGTTACAGTAGTGAAGAAATCTACGAAGCTATTCAAAAAGCGATTGACTCAGTAAAGCTGGAAAGAGACAGTTATTTTGGAACTGGTAACAGCACAGAAAAATTCATGGATTTGATTGAAAAAGAAGAAATCTGGGATGCAGCAGGGCAAAAATTATTTAATGATGTGGATTTCTCATTTATAGCGCCTGCTATGAAGGATGTTGCTTAATGAAAAAAAATACATATACGGCCATTATCACAGCCAGGGGGGGCTCAAAAGGCTTGCCTCGCAAAAATGTTCTTAATCTAGCTGGCAAGCCGATGATTGCTCATACCATAATAGCAGCACTTGAAAGCCAGTGCTTTGAGCATGTTTTTGTGACAACGGACAGTCGCGAAATTAAAGAAGTTAGTTTGGCTTGGGGGGCTGAAGTGATAAATCGCCCTTCTTCTTTAGCCACAGATAATGCTAGTAGTATAGATGCTCTTGAGCATGCCCTAACTGAATTAAAAAGAAGGGAACTACTGACAAGTGAATTTTGTCTTTTACAGCCGACATCACCACTGAGAAAAAAAGAGCATATTCTAGCGGCTCTAGAGCATTATGAATACAAAAAAGCAACTACTCTTGCCTCAATAGTTGAATTTGAAGATTCTCCATTTAAAGCAATTTACAAAAATAATGATGGCTCTTTTAGTCCGGTGAGAAGATGGGATGACCTAACGTCTGCTAGACAACAGTTGCCCAAGTCTTATAAGACTAATGGTGCAATTTATATTGGGAACACCAATAAATTCTTACTTGATAAACAACTTTTGTCTTCTGAATCATATTTTTATGAGATGAATAAGAAAGATAGCTGTGATATTGACACAAAAGAAGACTTGGAAATTGTTAGAGGTTTTTTTAAGTGAGTAAAATCTCGAAGTTAATTAAAAACCCTATAAGCTTCATTAAAGACTGTAGGCTATTTAAAGCTAAAGAAAATAGGTCTCTGATAAACGACAAAGGAGTTGAAGTTAAACAACAAGTTGAGTATTTAGGTCAACTTGTGAGATTTAAAAATAATTATCCAGTGAATGAAATTAAATATGGAGAAAAACAGGTTTGGCCATATTTAAGAAACGAACTTATGATTCAGCTTAATGTTGCATGGATGAGACAAATAAAGAATGAGCAAAACTTTAACCCTTATCTATCTCAATTATGTAGGCCGTCGAATATAAAGATAAAAGATAGAGCAAAGCTTGTAAAGAAAAAAAATTTTTTTGAGGTTGATGATATTACCTCTGAGAAGCTAGATTTTATTTTTTTTACAAATTTAAATAGTGCAGACCATGTTGAGATTAACGGGAAATATTTTAATAGAATTTTAGACCCTATTTATGAAGAAGCTCTAAAGAAATATAAGGTCAAAAAAATAGAGATAATTAAGAGCTTTAGTAAAAGTATAGAAAAAATAAGCAACTATACACATAAGCCTTTGTGTGTTATTCCACCTAAACTACATACTCTAGGTTATTATCAGAATATCTACATTAGAGATGATTTTTTTAGTAGTTATAAAAGTAATATTTCATATGTGCCAATCAATGAGAATAGGATGAATTCATTTTTTGATTGGCAGATCAATATGAAGAACTTCTATAAAAGAATTTTACTTAAGTTTAATCCCAAGGCAGTATTTTTTCATCCTTATTATTATTATACCCCTTTAGTTCACGCAGCTAATGAATTAGGGATAAAAACAGTCGATGTACAGCATGGCTTGCAATTTGGTTATAATCCTGTTTTTTATTCTGATTGGCAAGAGAGTCCAAAGAGAGGTTATGATTTGTTACCAAGCCATTTTTGGGTTTGGGGTGAAAAAGAAAAAGGTAATATTGAGGAGACATTTAAAGGTAAAGGAACTATTGTTGGTGGTTATCCTTGGTTAGATAGACAACTAAAGTTTACATCTGACGACAAGCATATTTCTTTTTTGAAGAAAAAGAAAAGTAAATATAAGTATGTTGCGTTAATATGTCTTCAGATCAAAGCTGAGCTTCCTATAAAAGTGGAAGAAATGATAAAAGATACTGAAAGTGAGGTGCTTTGGTTGATAAGAAAACACCCAAAAGGAGAAAGTGTCAAAGAACTGTCCTCTTCACTTAGGCCTAATGTTATCTATGGGCACGCTGTTGATAAGCCAGTCCTTGGGCGTTTATTCGAGATAGTAGATCTTCACTTTAGTTCAGGTTCAACTACATTGATTGAAGCAGATTATTATGGTGTATATAGCTATATCTTTGGAAATGAAGGAAGAGAAAATTTTAAGGATGAAATAAAAAATGGTACTATCGGTGATATTGATTACTTTAATGATTTCAAAGCATTAAAACATAAAGATAAGTGTAAAAATCGACCGTCTATAAATCATTTTAAAAAGGCTGATGTTAATTCAATGTTAGAGTTATTTTAAAATAAATGGACTAAGTTAAAAAAATAACCCTAGGCAATTTATCAATTTGAATGTCTGAAGGCAACCAGATTCTTATCCTTCCAGTGAAAAACAAGCGTATTGATTTTCTGGCTTTATGAATCTGCCAATGATCTGTGTTATAACCCTGTTACAGGCAAGGTGAACTGCTAGATAGTGTTAAATACCATCAAAAATTTTTTTGGCTAACTACTACTGCAATATTCCGAGCAACTGTTTTTTGTAAATATTTTACATGTTGGATTTTTATGAATAATGAAACGTTACTTTTTATAGATGAACCAGAATCTAATTCACTTCTAGTTGTCTTTTCCCATAGAGAGGCAAAAGGGTTTGCAGCATATAGAATTGCTCAAGAATTAAAGATGAAAGTTTTATTTATAAAAGATCCTGGTGATAAGAAAAATGGATGTTCTTGGTATAATGGTGTAATTAAAGGGCTTTCAAATAATGCTGATGACTTGTTTAGTATAATAAAGGGTATCATACGTGATAATAGGGTCGAGCGTGTTGTAACTATAGGTTCTTCTATGGGGGGGTATGCATCACTTTTGTTCGGAACCTTACTTAACGCTGAGAAGATAATCGCTTTCGCTCCTCAAGTAGTTTTAGATGGAAAGTTGCCTAGGAATCCAGATACAAATAAACATGATATTAAATATGATAACTTAGTAAAAAGTATTGCTGAGTCAAAATCTGAGATATCTGTGTTTTATGGTGCAGATGATCTTATCGATGTTTATAATGCATCATTACTTAAAGGGTTGAGTAATGTTGAAATTTTTGGAGTTCCAGGTTTTGGTCATCGGTTTCTAGATGAACTAAAGGAAGTTGGTTTCTCTAATAAACTGTGGAAGTCATCAATAATAGATGGTGATTTTCTGAGTTGGTTACCTATTTCAAATTTTGTGGATACTGATGAATCACTTTTCCTTCTGAAAGATTTTGTCTATGAATTTTATAGTAATAAAAATAACAAAAAAGCATTAGATGCTTTAGAGAAACTAGTGGCCTTGAAACCTATGTGGTCAACTTTATATCACTGGATGGCTTTACTAAATTATAATCTACAGAAATACTCGGACGCTATCATTTTTGCTGATAATGCTATCAAGCTTGGGTCAAAAACTAAAATGAATGCTCTTTGTAAAGGTAGAGCTCTTTTTAAATTGGGAAAGTATGATGAAGCAATAGAAGCACTATTTTCATGTTTAAATGCTGTTGTTAAAATTAGATATGACGCCTTGGTTTTGATTGGTATTTGTTTTTTTAAGAAAAGTGAATACAAAAAATCTATTTATTGGCAGACAGAAGCGGCATCATCTTATGATGATAATTATGAGGCGTTATATCAATTAGGATTGTGCAACCAAATGTTGGAAAATAATAGTAAGGCGCATGGTTGGTTTAAAAAGTGTTTAGAATCAAATATTAAAAAAGAATGGATAAAGGATGCATGTACTAGGAGGATTGAAGATGTAAGATTAATTTGTGTTTGATCTTATAAGGTTACATGTGATTTAAGTTTATTTAAAATATTGGATTTAATTTTGAAAATTTGATTGTTATAAAACCGGTCTGATAAGTTCGATCTTTATAACTAAATTAAAAAATTTATTATAGGTTTTGTCGAGGAGTAATATGTCAAGTTTTTTACAATATGCTTTGAATGCAGTTAATAATATATCAATTCAGGTTGAAGGGCTGGAAAGTAATGAAGTTACCCCAGATTTACTCATTCTAGGAAATGGAAGCCCGTTTGACTCCTTTGCTCTATTGCTGTTGTTAGTCGAGCTTGAACAGTCTGTAGAAGCAAATGTTTTGTGCAATCGTTCATTAGTAGAGTGGTTTTCATCTTTTGATTTTGTTGAGAATCGAAGCATGACGCTCAAGCAATTTTCTGAATACCTACGTGACTATCTGCAGGCCTGAGCAATGAAAATTATCACTGATTTCAATGCAACTGGACTCGAACGTATTGTTGCCAGCCTGAATTCTTCGGGACTACAGGTAGAACCGCAGCCTTACGGTCAGTTTATGCAGTCAATCTACGACTGCATCGGGCAGGGCCATGACGATCTGGTATTTTTGTGGCTGAATTTCGCCAGTTTGTCTCAGAGCTATAACGCAGCGCTGAACTTTGAGTCTTACGACCGTTCACAGCTCGATGCCGATTTTGATAACTATGTCACCCTAATCACTCAGATGGCGAAACGCTGTAAAGGGGTCGTCGTTGCCAACTTCGTGATGCCTGCTTACATGCAGGGAAGTGGTCTTAGTAATCTGTCTGAAGGCAGCCCCGGCTTCCTGCTGGCGGAGCTGAACTTGAAACTCTATAAGGCTGTAACGGCACTAGGTAATGCCTGGTGCCTAGATCAAAGCCGCTGGTTCCAGAGTGATGATCACTATAACGGTAAGCTCTTCCATGCAGGCAAGATTCCGTTCAGTCAAAAGGTGTTTCGTGCTGCCGCTGAAGATTTGCTAGCGGCGGTGGAAGCAGTAAATGGACGTAGCCGTAAATTGCTGGTATTGGACTTAGATAACACCCTTTGGGGCGGTATTTTAGGCGACGATGGCCGGGAAAATCTGAAGCTAGGCGCACCCGGTGCGGTGGGCGAAGCCTTTACTCAGTTCCAGCAAGAAATCCGAGCCCTGAAGAACCGTGGCATTGTGCTGGCGCTGGCCAGCAAGAACTACGAAGACAATGCTTTGGATGCAATCCGTAATCATCCGGAGATGCAGCTAAGGGAGAAGGATTTTTCCGCTTGGCGCATTAACTGGGAAGATAAAGCGGCCAACATTCTGGCGATTGCCAACGAATTGAATGTGGGTCTGCAGTCGGTGGTTTTTATCGACGATAACCCGGCTGAGCGTAATCGTGTGTCTGAAGCACTGCCTGAGGTGCTGGTACCAGATTGGCCAGAAGATCCTTGTGAGTACATTACAGCCCTACGTAACCTGACCTGTTTTTCGGTGGCTAGCCTGTCTGAAGAAGATCGCCAGAAAACCGAGATGTTCCTACAGGAGAAACAGCGTAACGCCCAGAAAGCCAACATCACCGATAAGCGTGACTGGCTGGCTTCCATGGAGATGAAACTGACGCTGGAAACAGTGAATACCGATAATATTACCCGCATTGTGCAGCTGTTGAACAAAACCAATCAGTTCAACTTGCGCACTCGCCGCCTGACTCAAGGTGAGCTGGAGCGCTGGCTGGAAGAAGGCAACCAGCTGTTTGCCTTTCGAGTCGCGGATCGTTTTGGTGATATGGGCTTGACTGGCCTGGTTGGCCTTAGTGTCACCGAAGGTCGGGTTGAGCTGGCGGACTTTATCCTCAGCTGCCGGGTAATGGGTCGTAACATTGAGCATGCCATGCTGGCCAGTGCTATCGATTATGCACAAACTGTCGGTGCTGAACAGGTAGAGGTCAACTATGAGCAAACCGCTAAAAACCGTCCGGTATTCGAGTTCATGAAACGTGAAGGGATAATTACGGACGACAACTTCAGCGGTGTAGCCAACACAGATGCGTGCCAATTTGACCTGAGCTTTTTCCAGATAGATGACCGCCGCCATGCAGATTACTGAGTGTACCCGAGAGGACATGCCAGCACTGATGAATTTTATCGATCAGCACTGGCGTAAAGACCATATTCTGGCTCGCGAACAGGCGGTACTGGAGTGGTACTACGGCACCGAGCGTGGGTGTAATTTTCTACTGGCCCGCAAGGATGGCGAGATTTTTGCGGTGTTGGGCTATATAGATGCTGACCGTTTCTACCCTCAGCCACCAGAGCATTCTGAACTATGGCTTGCGCTGTGGAAAGTACGCGAGGATGCCGGTGTTCCCGGGCTTGGTCTACGGTTGATTTTGGACCTGAAAAAGCGTTACCCACATCGACCGGTTTCAGTGCTGGGTTTGAGCGAAGCAGCTAGCAAAATCTACAGCCTGCTGCGTTACAAGGTAAAAACACTGGATCAGTTGTTTATTTATAACCGTCAGCTTGAAAGCTATCGGCTATTGCAGGGAAATCAGCCTCAGTACAGCTGTGAGCCATTCGATGGAGTGGTGAGCCTGAATGATAGCGTAGAGCAGCTGCGTACCGACGCTGCTCAGATAAGCGACAGCCGACAGCGTGGCGAGGAGTACTTCATTCACCGCTATCTGAAAAATCCGTTTAACAACTATCAGTTGTTTCGTATCGAGCTGGATGGCGAGATTGGCTATGCTATCGGTCGGGTGATGAGTGCCAACGGCAGAAGTGCTCTGCGACTGGTGGATTTCTATGGCTCACTTGTCCTACTGGGGCAGGCACTGGCCTGGTTTGAGCAGTATTTGCAGAGTGAGAGGCTGGAATACATGGACCTTTACCTGTGCAGCGAGCAGAGCAGACAGCTGCAGGCATGCGGATTTATCAACCGGATGGATTGTGCGGTCGATGTCATTGTTCCAAACTATTTTGAGCCATTCTTGGCGCAGAATATTGACCTCCAATGTGCCATGGAAAATGGATTTTCTGGCCCGGTATTCAAAGCAGATGGCGACCAGGAACGTCCGAATCAGGTGAACTAATGGCTTGCAAATCCGTAATGTACCACTATGTGCGGCCCACCGATACGACCCAGCCGCACTTGTTTTACCTGAATTTTGATGACTTCCGTCGCCAGCTAGATTACTTCGAAAAGCAGTCTGGCATCATTAGCCAGGCGCAGTGGCAGGCGGCGTTAAATGAGCCTGCCGAACTGCCTGATGGCGTCGTACTGACTTTTGATGACGGCCTTATCGACCATTACGATCATGTCTGGCCGGAGCTACGTGCTCGCGGCCATTGGGGCATTTTCTATGTTTCCAGTGCCACCCTCCACGCGCAAAATCTGCTCAGTGTGCATCGAGTGCACTACCTGCTGGGTCGTTTTGGCGGTACGCGAGTGTTGGCAGTGCTGGAAACATTGCTGGACGACAGCCTGTTTATTGATGGATTCTATGATCAACTTAAGGCTGTGCCCTATGCCATGCAGTCAATGGATGAACATTCTCTGCGAGTGAAGAAAATCGTCAACTATGCCCTGAAACCGGAATGTAAAGATGCCGTTCTTAGACGACTATTTCAGAATTTGGTAGGGAATGAAAGTGCTGTCGCGCAACAGTTCTACATGAGCCCGGAACAGATTCGCGAAATGGCGGACAGTGGTTTTACCTTTGGTGCTCATGGGAAAAGTCATAACCTGCTAACCAAGTTCAGCAGTACTGAACTTACCTGTGAGGTTACCGGTTCGATACAGGCGCTGAATGATGTTCTTACGCAACCTTCAGATACCTTCTGCTATCCCTACGGTGGACCTGACTCATGGAATGATCAGGTACTGACAGAACTGGAACAGCAGGCCATCCAGTACGGTTTCTGCGTTGAGTCGGCGGATATTTCAGTGGCGGACTTGCAGCAACGTCCGCTCTGGTTACCACGATATGATTGCAATGAGTTTCCCCATGGGAAGGCGCGTATTGCACAATGAGCCAGCCACGTCCACTAAAGGTGGTATTTATTGCAGCCCATGATGCTTATCAAAAAGGGGCACGCAATATCTGTAGATTGCTGAAGCAACAGACTCGGGTTGAGGTGAGCTGGTTTACAACTTCCAGCAGGCTGGTAACTCCGGGATTGAACTGGTTGGAGATCAACCAAGTGGCTCGGAACGAAACGTTGCAGCAGGCCGATCTTATCTTTGCCGGGCTGGGGGGAAGGGATCTCAATAAACTGATCAGCGGCCTGAGGGGGCCACAGGCTTCTGCCCTTAGAGAGGGATTTGGGCCTCGGATCATCGGCTACTTCCCAGGTGTGTTGCATTTACGCATTTTCGAGTCGCTGGCAACCCGACTGCTCTGTGATCAGGTGTGGCTCAATTGCGAGCGGGATTACCAGCTGTATCGAAAGCTAGCGCTGGCAACTATTGGTGAAGATAACGGGGTACTATTTGGCGCACCTTGGATTGGTGCAGCTCCGGAACCGGTTCAGCAGTGTGATATTGACCTGCTGTTCGTTGAGCAATCAGTGGTTCCGGAAAACCTGAGTGATCGCACCCGTTTGGTGAAACTGCTGGTTGATCTTGCCCGCCAACATCCTGATTGGTGTATTGTAGTGGCGCTGAGAGTACGCAAGGGGAAAGCTAGTTCCCATCAGCTGGAACACTGCCTGGAAGAGATTAGCCAACGGCAGGACAATGGCTCAGTAAAGCTAGCATTTGTCCTTGATGATATTGACCAGCTTACTGCACGTGCACAGCGCGTTGCCACCATTTCTTCCTCTGTGGCCTATACCAGCTTGGCCTGGGGGAAGCCGACCCTGTTTATCAATGACTTGGGAGTAAGGCAAGACTGGGGTAACGACTTGTTTAAGCATTCCGGCTATATGGCATCACTTCAAGCGGCTGCTGATCAGAATTTTAGTGATAGTCGATGGGGTCAACAGTTTATTCAGTTACCTCGCCCAGAGGTTATTGCTGTGCTTTGCCAGCCGTCGCAGTCCTCAGCTAAGCGAGTTTTGTTACCGAGTATCCCCGTTGCAAATTTGAAGGTGTTAGGTTTGATGCTGAGCTTCTGTCTGAAGCATCTGAAAAATCCGTTTGTTGAGTTTAACGGACTCAATCGCACCATTCGAAATATAAATAACCGTATATACAAATCCTGCAACACTTGTTCTGGTCAAGTAAAACTGGACACTAAAATGTGAGAATTTACGGGATTAATCTAATCCATAACTAACGCGCTTCGTTTGTTGTCTACCCACTCCGATGCAAGATTTACCAGCGAGCCTTTCATCCTTTTGGGCGCCTCTATAAAACAACTGCGCTAATCTAACTGGCGTCTCTTCACTATTGGCTGAGTGAAGACGCTCAGAGTTGTAATACTTCATGTATGCAGCCACATCCCTTTTCATGTGCTTGCGTGTTGGCTGGTGCACCTTAAATAGCCAGTCTACTGCACCTACCACAAGTAAGCCCCCTCCTTTATTTCATATCGACTTTGCAAAAAGCATTGGGTATTAACGTTTGCGGTTAACGTGTGGTTTAAAACAACATGCGGATAATCGCAATATTATGAGGTTATCACGACTTACCCCTTAACAATCCTCTCTGTAAACTGCCCAGCGAAAATTTATTGGCCCTGTGCACTCTTTCTTGTCTCGGTTAACCCGGAAAAAACAGAGAGTTGTGGTGCTCAGTAGCCATTGCTGTTTCGCTAAGTGCAAAAGTGTCCACTGAGTTGTAGGTGTTACACGAAAAAGTGATGGACGGCAGTGTGCCTGTTTCTCGCTGTTGTGTTCTCACAATGTAACTGATATTGTGCGCTCGTAACTTTACGACGCTAATAGTATAAAAAATAAACAAATTTAATGCATTAAGTAAAAAGGTTTAGTGTTTGATTGTTGTGTATAAAAACTTTACTAAGCATTGCATTACAGCTTATGGAAGGCCTATATCCCTAAATTAGGGGCAACAAATCGACTCCCCCTGAGTATAAGCTTCTGCAGAGCGTGTTTTCGATAGTGTTAGTGCGTACTTACTTTTTGTGTGCTTAAGCATAAAATCCAATGTGAAAATTCAGACCCATTTTTTGGGTGGTTTCTTCTGCTGTTGGTAACGCCACCAAAAATTCTATGCCACCGGCGATGGGCTGCTGAAGCTGTTTCGTTAAAAGCACGGTCATTCATCCTAATTCGGGTGTAGGACGCAAAAACGACGGGCGGTAGCGTGCCTTTTATACAGCGTGGTGCCTGAGCAGTAAGTAATAACTTCTACGAATACAGTGTCTAGCTGAGCTTTAGGAGTTATCAATTATCTGTCGCAGGCTGCATTTATCTATTTTCAGAATAATCATGCTGCAAAGATCATCATTACAAATTCAGATGGCGGTAATACACGCACTCATGGTGCGTGAAATGAAAACGCGATTTGGTGATTATCGGCTGGGGTATGCCTGGGCCGTTCTGGAGCCACTTTTACAGGTTCTGTTTTTCTCATTTATGTACGCTTTTGGCAACAGAACTCTGGTGGGTGGACTGGCTATTCCGGTGTTTCTGGCCACAGGAATTGCGCCGTTTCTGTATTTCAAAAAAGTGGTCTCTCAGTGTCAGGGCGCTGTGTCCGCAAATCAGAATTTGTTTCTTTTTCGCCAAGTGAGGGTGTTCGACGTCTTCTTGGTTCGTTTTCTGCTGGAGATGGTCACCAATTTTGTAGTGCTTATCCTGCTGATTGGCGGTGCTGCCTGGCTGGGGTTTGATGTGCAACTGGTCAATGGTCTGACTTTTTTGCAAGCCTACCTGCTGTTAAGCTTGCTCTCTTTCGGTCTTGGGCTGATATGTGGAGTCATCAATGCGCTTTATCCGGAAGCAGGCAAAATCATTCCTATGTTACTGCGCCCGTTAATGTTTATTTCCGGTACCTTTTTCTCCCTTAATGATATGCCGGGAAATATTCAAGATATTTTGGTTTGGAATCCACTGATTCACGCTTTTGAACTGATGCGCTCGGCATTCTCGAACGGTTATAACACCTCACTGGTAAGCTTTAGCTACTTGGGGTTGTGTGCCTTGGTAGTCATGTCCCTTGGGATGCTGGTGTATCGTGCTAACTGGCGGAAAATGTTAAAGAAATGATTTCTCTGCAAAACGTCACTAAATACTTTCCGACCAAATACGGCCCTCACTATGTGTTGAGAGATGCCACCCTGGATCTGCCTATGGATAAAAACATCGGGGTCTTCGGAGTAAACGGCAGTGGTAAATCCACGTTGATGAACCTACTGGCCGGTGTCGATATGCCCAACAAAGGCAAAGTTGTGGTTAAAGGCAATGTCTCCTGGCCTCTGGGGCTGGGCGGAGGTTATCAGGGCAGCATGACCGGGCGTGAAAACGCCGAGTTTATCTGCCGCATTTATGGTAAAAGCAAAAGCGAAATCCGCGAGCGTCTGGCTTTTATCAAAGACTTCTCTGAATTAGGGAAGCACTTTGAAATGCCGCTAAAATCTTATTCATCGGGGATGCGATCCAAATTTTCATTTGCTGTCAGTATGGCTTTTGACTTTGACTACTACCTGATCGATGAGCTGACCGCCGTAGGCGATGCCCGATTCAAAGAAAAGTGCAAACAGATTTTCGATGAGAAAAAAGGCCGAGCAAGCTTTCTGTTTGTCTCCCACAACATTAATGAGCTCAAACGACAATGCGATGTAGGGCTATTTATCCGTGATCAAAAACTGCACCTGTTTGACTCCATTGACGATGCGGTAACCGCCTACAATCAGGCCAATCAAGTGAATGAAAAAAGCGTTCCGGCTGAATCCAAAACTGCTCAAGTAACAAAGACGAAAACAACGGATAAGGCCTCCGCCGCCTGAACGATATAACACACGCTTTTAAATGACTTTTTTGCAACAATAAACTCTGTTCCCATATTTTTTACCTGCTCTCAGACAAAACGAACAGAACCCCCAAACCTTTGATTGCTTATTTAATGCCCGCGAATGATGATGAACACCATTGAAAACACCGAAGGCCAGGTCTCAAACCAAAAAGAGGTTTCGGCACAGTTAAAGGAAAAACAAGCGCCCAGCAAGAAGCTAAAGATCTGGAAAAAAAAGGCTGCCCGTAAAAGTAAAAATCTCCTGACAGCGCAACTGCTGGGTAAACAAGTTGGTCGCTGGTTTACTGCTATGGTTTTACTGCCGCTCGTGATTGCTGCCATATACTACGTTGCCATTGCGTCAGACCGATACGTCTCCATGGCCACTTTTATGATTGAGCGCAGCGATGGCAATCGCGGTATGGCCGAAGGCATCAGCTTGTTTGGTATGGCACCTCAGGCCAGCAATGACCTGAAAATACTGGAAAACTTTATTCAATCCCCGGATATGCTCAACTACCTGGAGCGTAGCCTGAGTCTGCGACAGCACTATTTTGAGAGCGCTGACTGGTTATCGAGCCTTGCTGCTGATGCTAGCTATGACGAGTTTCTCGCCTACTATCGCGACCATATCTCCATCCGCTACAACGACAGCAACGGTCTACTGGATTTAAGTGTTCAGGCCTTTAGCCCCAAAATGGCCGAAGATATTGCCAGCGAGATCCTGCGGCACAGCGAAGCCTTTGTTAACCTGATCAGCCATAACATGGCCACGGAACAACAGGCATTTGTGGAAAAAGAGGTAAACCTCTATGAGAAGCGTCTTCGGGAAGCCACCAATAACATCGTCAACTTTCAGAACCAATATGGGCTTCTCAGTGCCACCGATCAAAGTGTGGCTTTGAGCACTATTTTGAATGAATTGAAGGCGGAGTTAATTCGTAATCGCACGGAATTGCAAACATTGTCGTCTTATCTGAACGGCAACGCCCCGGAAATTATTGCCCTAAAACAGCGCATCAAAGCACTGGAACAACAGCTGGGCGAAGAACAAAAACGCCTGACCAGTGAAGACCAAGGCAGTATGAATACGCTGTCGGCTCAACAGCAGGAATTACAGTTGAATGTCGAACTGGCCACGAAGGCATACACTTCTGCTCTGGTCGCGCTGGAAACAACGCGAACGGAAGCGAGCCGAAAACTGAAACAGCTGGTAGTGATCAGCTCGCCATATCAGGCGGAAGAAGCGACCTACCCCAGAGTGCTTTATAACCTGGCGAACATTTTCATTATCTTGTTAATGGTCTTTGCCCTGATTCGAATGGTTTATGCAACCATTATGGAGCACCGGGATTAACCCAATTTGAGCAACCAATGGGGTCATGTTGACGTTGCAAAACACTCCGCTCCCAGGCACTCGGGCTCTTTAGGGTTGTGCGTGGGAATACCGACTGCCAAACCACTGACTTTATATTTGAAGCGAATGAAAAGAACTCTCAAAACCGGCGTGGCAGCATTGATGCTGATCAGCCCTGTTGTGCTTCAGGCCGCAACAACCAATAATTTGCCGCGTCAGCAAGTAGCCGCTGCACAGATGCAATCACCTAAAACTCAGGAACAAAAAGTAACGGGCCCTGAGATAATAGAAACCGTTGATATGCACCCGGTATTTGGTGCCAATCTCTTTGCAGGCTTTCGTCAGGCACAGTTTCAGGGCTTTAATCCTGATTACCGCATCGCCATCGGCGATAAAATTACCCTGCAAATGTGGGGTGCTCACGAAGTGGCTGTTCAGCTGGCGGTGGATGCTCAGGGTAACGTCTTTATTCCCAAAGTGGGGCCTGTGCAGTTGCTGGGGGTTGCCAACAAAGATCTTAACAAAGTGGTGGAACGCAAAGTACGCAGTGTTTACCAAAATAACGTTAACCTTTATGCGACACTGGATGCCACCGAACCGGTGAAACTGTTTGTGACCGGTTTTGTAAAATCCCCTGGCCTCTATGGCGGCTTTGCTTCCGACTCCATTCTGGCCTTTTTGGCTAAGTCCGGCGGTATACGACCAGAGGCTGGCAGTTATCTAAATGTCGATTTAAAACGAGGGGGTAAAACCCGTGCGACATTTAACCTCTACGATTTTCTGCTCACCGGCAGCATCGAACAGGTACAGTTGCAGGACGGCGACACGCTGGTTGTGAATGCCCGCCAAAGCGTCGCCGTATTTGATGGCATGGTTGAAAACCCGGTACAGATTGAATTCAGTGGTAACGAAGTATCCCTGCAGCAAGCACTGGCTTTGGTTGGCGCCATGCCCGAAGCAACCCATGTTCGTATTGCGCGCAATCAGCAGGCCAAGCGGAATGTGGATTATCTGCCTTTAAAACAGGCCGCTGCGGTTACACTTAGCAGCGGTGATGAAGTTACTGTAGTGTCTGACAAAATGCCCGGCACCATCAGTGTATCCGTAGAGGGTGAGCACAGTGGGCAGGCGGTTTATGTTCTACCCTACGGCAGCGACATTGAAGACCTGATGGCTCAGGTGCGCCCCAACCACCTTTCCAATATTTCGGCATTGCAGCTATTCCGTGAAGAGGTGGCCGAGCGCCAGAAAGAAGTGTTGGAAATGTCGCTTCAGCAATTGGAGCAGGTGACCCTCTCTGCCCGTAGCTCTACCGATGGGGAAGCAAAGTTGCGCCGGGCCGATGCCGACTCCATTCTCAAGTTTATTGAGCGTGCCCGCCAGTTAAAACCGCGTGGGCAGGTGCTGCTTGGCGATGACCCGCTGAAGAACGATGTGGTCTTAAAAGACGGCGACCGACTGGTAATACCCGGCAAAACAGTGTTGGTACAAGTACACGGTGAGGTGATGTTCCCTAACGCCATGGTCTATCGAAAAGACGCCACCGTGGCAGATTACGTTGCCAGTGCCGGTGGCTTTAACCAAAAAGCAGACCAGTCTCGTATTATTCTGATGCACACCGATGGCACAGTAACGCAGGTAAGAAAAAAAGAAGGCGTGTTCGCCAGTGGACTGGAGGCAGTGGCGGTGCGCCCCGGTGATGAAATCATGATCATGCCACAGGTGGATGTGAAGAGCTTCCAGTACACTCGTGACCTGATTGATACTATGTATAAAGTGGCGCTCAGTACCGCCGTCGTGGTGGGTATGTAACGGTCTGCAAAGAGGCGCTACTTGCGCCCAGTGACAAGACAAGTTTATAAACAACAGGGAGGGATCTACGAAATAGAGAAAAAAATTACAGTACTACGAAAAAGAACATTTCTTTTCGGGTTTTATACGACTAACAGCTCGAACGGTGATGCTGTTAAAAATCTAATTAATTAAGTTTTGCTACTGAATAAATGTTGCTAGATTAATGAAAGTCTAAAAAAGCTATTTTTTTGGTAAATGAAATGGGTATTCTCTTATATCTTCCACAGAGACAGTATTCAATAAAATGCTGTCAGTAGTTAATGAAGTACTGAGTTAATTTGTAGTGGAGCTGTTGGTATTAGCGATCTTATTTTCATACTTCTCGCCGGGTATTGTGATTCAAAACACCCCGGAATCTAACGTCGATATTCCTACAAACTTCAACCGCTTTCCAGTTGAACTCACTCAATAATACTCCAATATATTTTCTTCAGGACTCTTAAAAATAATGACAACAGAACTGCGCCAAGTAATGAAAAATGCGCTGCGGGAGCAGGGTAACGCTCTTTTTGCTCTTAGTGAGCGGGTTGATGAATCTTTTGAGCAGGCGGTTGAAACGATTCTGAACTGTAAGGGAAGAATTATTATCTCCGGTATGGGTAAGTCTGGATTAATTGGTAAAAAGATAGCCGCCACGTTCGCCTCCACTGGAACCATTAGCTTTTTTATGCACCCCGGCGAGGCGTTTCATGGCGATTTGGGCATGGTGCGTTTTGATGATCGGGCCGATGTGATTGTGTTGATCTCCTATAGCGGTGAAACCGATGAAGTGTTGAAGCTTATTCCATCGTTGAAAAGCTTTGGCACGCGCATCATCGCCATCACCGGCGGTATGAACTCCACTTTGGCTAACCATGCTGATGTGGTGCTTAATGCGGCAGTTAAGGAGGAGGTTTGCCCGAATAATCTGGCGCCAACCACTTCGACCACCGTGGCTATTTCCATTGGTGATGCGTTGGCTGTTGCGCTGATTAAGGCGCGTAATTTTCAGCCAATGGACTTTGCCCGATTTCATCCGGGAGGCAGTCTTGGTCGTCGTTTGTTAACCCGTGTCAAAGATGTGATGCACAGTGAACGTCTGCCATTGGTGAGCCGGACGATGCCAATTTCTGATGTGGTGATTACCATGACAGATACCCGCACTGGTATTGCCTTGGTGATAGATGATCACGGTCGGCTTGAAGGGGCAATTACCGATGGTGACCTGCGGCGTTATCTGGTGGATCACGACAGCCTGAAAGGTGGGCTGGCTGGTGATCTGATGACCGTTGACCCGGTGTGTGTCAATAAAGAGCTGATGCTCGCTGACGCTGAGCACATTATGCGTGATAAACACATCAAGTGGCTGATTGCCACTGATGATGACCACAAGGTCTGTGGCCTACTGGACTGGAGTGATTGAGTTTAGAGTGCACCTAAGTGTCTGCTTAGGCAGGGCTGTGGTTAATGCTGATTGTACTGCTCCCTGTTTTCCTCTAATTTTTACGCTACTTTTCTAACCTAAAGCCCTACTGAACGCCTTGCACACCTTTTACACTACATCTCGCGGTATTGAGTCCGCCCCGGAGTTGGCCGCTTTGTTGGGTGGTCAAGTTAAACGGTTACCGGTTTTTGGTGGTTCTTTCGCTCATGCCGCTGTGGTTGGCTGGGGCCTGAAAGAGAATACGCGCAAGGCCAGAGCCTTTGCGCAAAAGCAGCAGCTACCTTACTGGCAACTGGAAGACGGTTTTATCAGTTATCTGGGGCATCCCGGATTCGGGGATCGGCGCTTTGCACTGATTGCAGATAAAACCGGTATTTATTACGACGCCAGGCAACCTTCCGATATTGAAAACCTGCTGAACCGCTCAGAGTGGCAGAGCCCGGAGCTGCTTGATCGGGCGCGCAAGCTATTGGCCACTATCTGCCAGCACAATATCAGCAAATATAATCATGAACCGGTCGGTGCCCAAAATGGGCAGTTGAGGGCGGGAAGCAAGAATAAAGTCCTCGTGGTTGACCAGACCTACGGCGATTGTTCGGTTGAGTTCGGCATGGCAAATGAAGCCAGTTTTCAGGCGATGCTGGCGTGTGCCGTTGATGAAAACCCGACGGCGGAAATTTGGGTAAAAGTGCACCCGGACGTGGTGCTGGGTAAAAAGCGAGGGTACTTTGCGCTGGAACCCTGTGGCACCCGCATTAAAGGCGTTCATAACGACAGAGTTCGGGTGCTGGCCGAACAGGTGAATGCCCAGTCGCTGTTTCCTTATTTTTCCAAAGTCTATGTAGTGACTTCTCAGCTTGGTTTTGAAGCCCTGTGGCATCAAAAAACCGTTGTTTGTTTTGGGGTTCCGTTTTATAGCCACTGGGGGTTGACTGATGACCGGGCTGCTTGTTCACGGCGCTTGGCTCGTCATTCTGTAGAGAGTTTGTTTGCCGCCGCCTGCTTGCTGTATACCCGTTATATTCATCCGGAAACACACAGCCCCTGTGAGCTGGAAGAGGTGCTGGATCTGATCATTCTGCAGCAATCTTACCGTCAGAATAGGGTGGCTACATTGTATGCTCTGGGGTTCAGCCTCTGGAAACGGGCGTTTATCAGCCGTTTTGCTGAGGGTTTGGCAGATAGGGTTGTGTACGTTGGGCGAGAACATCAATTACATCAACGCATTCAAGACGGGGATGGTGTGTTGATTTGGGGTATGAATACCCTTCGGGTTCCACTCACAGTCAGCGCCGCTGTGTGGCGCATGGAAGATGGTTTTATTCGCAGCTGCGGCTTAGGTGCTGAACTTCGCCGGCCGGGTTCTTTGGTGCTGGATAGTCAGGGAATTTATTATAATGCGACTCAGCCAAGTGACCTTGAGCAGTCGCTTAATACGATGGAGCTGCCTGCATTGGCGCTCAGTCGGGGGCAAGCACTGATTCAGCTATTGCTTGAACAGCGAGTGAGCAAATACAACCTTACCGGCATGAAGGCAGACCCTTTTCAAGGTGCCCGTGACAAGCAGTTGAAGGTATTGGTGACCGGGCAGGTAGACAGTGACGCTTCTTTGAAGTTTGGTAGCCCTGAGGTTGCAAAAAATAGTGAGCTCTTGCGTCGGGTTCGGGAGAGTCTCCATGGTAAGGAGGCGATGGTTGTCTACAAACCGCACCCAGACGTAGTTCAGGCCGGCCGGTCCGGGCATGTGCCTGAACAGGAGGCCCTTAAGTGGGCTGATAAAGTCGTCACAGACATCGATATTTTTGACTGCATTGCCGCCTGTGATGAACTGCATGTAATGAGTTCTCAGGCAGGGTTTGAAGCTTTATTGCAGCATAAAACCGTTCATTGCTGGGGTATACCGTTTTACTCAGGTTGGGGGCTGACCATTGACCATATGGTGTGTGAGCGCCGCAGGAAAAAACGTACCTTGGCCGAACTGGTTTATATTGCACTTTGTTATTACCCCCGTTATATCCACTGGGGCACACGACGATTTACAACCCCTGAGGGGCTGATCCAGCAACTTGCCTGTGAGCGGGGCAACAGTAAAAAAACACACTCCAAATCTCTGGCCTGGCTTGGCCGTAAACGCCGTAAGTTGATGTTTTTATGGGAAGCCCTAAGAGCTTGAGCCTGCTAACATCGTTCTCCCTCTAACACATAATTACTGAGCGTACAGTGATCAGGTATGGATACTAAGTAACCATGAATTACCGGCATGTGCTTTTTTTACAGGGACCTTTAGGACCTTTTTTTCAGGAGTTAGCCGCTCTATTCAGCCGCAGTGGCTACATCACCCATAGAATAACGTTTAATGGTGGCGACCATTTTTATGCAAAAGGCGATCACGTGGTGGCCTTTACAGAGAAGCCTGATGATTGGCCAGCATATCTGGCAAAATACCTGGAAAAATACCCCATTGAGGCGGTGTTTTTGCTGGGCGATTGTCGCTATTACCACCGGGTAGCCAAACCAGTTTGCGAACGCCTTGGGGTAAAGTTTATGGTGTTTGAAGAAGGGTACCTTCGACCAGACACCATTACGCTGGAAGCCTGGGGTGTTAATGGCCAGAGCCGGTTGGATTTGTCAGCTGAAAAACTCTCACAAGTTACGGCTCATAGGTGTCAGTCTGAAGTTGCCATGGGCGGAACCATGTTAGCCCGTACCCGCTTTGCCGCAGTGTATTACTGGGCAGGGTGGTTCAGCCGACGACAGTACGATCATTATCAACATCACCGCGCCTTTAATCCGGTTATTGAGGGGGCAAAATGGCTAAGGGGATTCGCTCGCAAGTTGAGCTATACATTGCCTGACTGCCGGGTTGAGCAGCGCTTACAGCAAGAGCTTAGCGGCAAATTTTATATGGTTCCCCTTCAGGTGCACGACGACAGCCAAATGCTGTATCACTCTAACTACGATTCGGTAGAAGCGTTTATTGCAGAGGTCATTCACTCTTTTGCCAATGAGGCTCCTGCCAATACATTTCTTGTCTTAAAGCACCACCCCATGGACAGAGGTTACACCCATTATGGCGAGGTAATCGGCAGGTTAGGGCAGCAAACGGGGGTTGGCGAGCGATTGATTTATTGCCATGACCTCAGGCTGCCCAGTGTTTACAACCACTGCTTAGGGGTCGTTACTGTCAATAGCACGGTAGGCCCATCTGCTTTGTTGCATAAAGTTCCGGTCAAAGTCATGGGGAGTGCCATGTACGATATCCCCGGGCTAACATCACAATGCTCGCTGGATGATTTTTGGCAACACCCCGGGGGGGTGGATATAAAACGGTTTTATCAGTATCAGACGCTGATTTTTGATGAAACACAAATCAATGGCAGTTTTTTTACGAGGCTCGATTTCACCTGCGCCAACGTACTGACTTTTTACCAACAACACGTTGAGCACAAACCAGAGGTTGTTCCGCTCCTTGACAAGCAACCGGTGGATTATCTGCTGGATCAATCAGCGGTCGTCTGATCTCCATTACGCCCCTTAGCTAATCGCTGCTCCTAACTATGGTTCTTGTAAGCAACAAGAATCAAGTCATGGAGTTGGCAATGAAACAATTAAAGCCTTGGGGGAGCAAACTGGGTTCGTTTGCATTGGCGAGCCTGTTATTGGGTGTGTTGTCGGGTAAAGCATTAAGTTTTGACTTGATACCGGATGGCATTAGCATCAGCGGCGGCAAATATCTCCAGGATAAAGCCAATATCACCAAAGCCCGGGTTGCCGTGCGCTGGGATTGGGAAAAGGACTTTATCAGCAGTTCAAACTGGACGTTGGATGGCTATTTTGACCTGGGCTACAGCCAGTGGCAAAGCCGCCTCTCGGCAAACGATGAGCCCAGCCCCGCCGGGGCAGATAAAGCTTGGCAGATTGGGTTTTCTCCCGTGTTCCGACTGTCACCACAAACCCATTATGCATTCGCACCGTTTCTTGATGTTGGGGTGGGCTTGAGTTATCAGTCCGAGAAAAATATCGAGAAAAAGCTTAAATCACCTATTAATATGGGTGGCCATACCCAGTTTGAAATCCGTACCTTGGTGGGCGCCCGTTTCGGTGAGAACAAAAACTACGAGCTGTCTTACGGCTGGTTCCACTATTCCAACGCTCACTTGCACTCTGAAAATGAAGGTTTGGATTTTCAGGTGCTTGGCCTGACACTAAAATGGTAATTTAATCTCTTGTTATTTCTGATGGCCTGTCAGCTTTATTAAACGCTGGCAGGCCTTTTTTGTTTCTGGCCTTCTTAATCTCAACACTTTGCACCGATTCTCGCCAAGTTCAGCATACTGTTTACGCGAAGTTTCGGTTCCCGGTGGCTTAGGGAAAACTTTTAAGCACTTAGGTACTGCCGCTAAAAAACAGCTGCGCCGCCTCAGTAATGGCTGCGCTGCTCTTACTTTTGAGCGCCTGTCGGCAATACCAGGCGATGGTGGCCTGTTTTCTTGCGACTGAGGGCGGAAGTGGGGGCTCATCAGGGCTTTGGATTGGCAAGCTTAGGCGCAGAAAACTTTTTTCAGTTAACACCACCTGATCGAGAGCATCGTGTCGTATGGTGTCCTGAAAACGCAGGTAGCCTTCTGCTGCTAGCCATAGCATGGTGTCGAAACAGGCCTTGTGGCGACGGGTGGGGATGCCGTATTCGTCGGTTCCGGCGCTGGTAATTAGGTCGTCTACGTACAACGTGGTCAGACGGGGAAAATTATTGTAAAGCTGAGCCAGAACTTTCAGGCAATCCTGATAAAACTCGTCAATGTGTATGTCGGCCATGATTCATTCCGCAACGCTGATTTATTGCCGGTAACGGCTTAGGAATCGCTCAAACTTGTTGAGCACCGTTTCCAGATCTTCGGTTCTGGGCAATGAAATGATGCGCAGATGATCCGGCGTTGGCCAGTTGAAAGCCGTTCCTTGCACCAGCAGAACCTTCTCTTGCAACAGGAAGTCCAGCACCAGTTTTTCGTCATCGTGAATGGGGTAGTGTTTTGGGTCCAGCTTTGGAAACAGGTAGAGCGCCCCTTTGGGTTTTACACAGCTGACGCCCGGCATCTGATCCAGCATCTCCCAGGCTTTGTTACGCTGCTCTAGCAGGCGGCCACCGGGCAAAATGAGGTCGTTAATGCTTTGATACCCACCCAATGCCGTCTGAATGGCGTGTTGTGCCGGCACGTTGGCACATAAGCGCATGGAGGCGAGCATCTCCAGCCCTTCAAGGTAGCTGCTGGCGTGCTGTTTGGGCCCGGAAACCACCAGCCAGCCCGCCCGAAAGCCTGCCACGCGGTAAGACTTGGAGAGGCCATTAAAGGTAATGCACAGTACATCATCCGCTAGCGCAGCCAGCGAGGTATGCTTGGTGTCGTCGTATAGTATTTTGTCGTATATTTCGTCAGCAAAGATGATCAGGTTGTGCTCTCTGGCCAGTTGAATGATGTCCTGCAATACGTCGTCAGGGTAAACGGCGCCAGTTGGGTTGTTTGGGTTGATGACAACAATGCCACGGGTTTTGGCTGTAATTTTACTTCGTATGTCGTTTATATCCGGATACCAGTCGCTCTGCTCATCTTTGTGGTAATGAACCGCCCGACCGCCGGATAGATGAACGGCGGCTGTCCATAAAGGGTAGTCTGGCGCAGGAATTAGCATCTCATCACCAGTATTCAGTAACGCCTGCATGGTCATCACCACCAGCTCACTAACACCGTTACCGATAATAATGTCTTCCACCCCAACGGTGGGGAAGTTCTTCTGCTGGCAGTACTGCATAATCGCCTTGCGGGCAGAGAACAGACCTTTGGATTCACAATATCCCTGCGAGACGGGCAAGTTGCGAATCACATCTTGAGTGATTTCATCGGGGGCATCAAAACCAAATGTGGCCGGGTTGCCAGTGTTGAGTTTGATCACTCGGTGGCCTTCTTCTTCCAGCCGTTTAGCCTCGCGCAGTACCGGGCCGCGGATGTCGTAACAGACATTGTCAAGCTTGCTGGATTTTTCAATATCTTGCATGGACGTCCTACTGATATTCCTGATCTCGTTTGCTGTTATTTAAAGGAGATGCAAATGGGTCTTTAGGAACTGCATTATGAATTGATCCGTAAAGAGTTGCACTACCAAGATGCCTATGACGGGTTTGTATGAGCGGTTTTGTTGCTACAAAATGGCCTGTTTCAGTGGATAGTTTCTAATGTGATAACTATGATGAGCGATTCATAAACGTTTTGGTAAAACTTGGTAAAAAACAGGTGAAAAAAGGGTAAGTAAAATGACAATAAAAAAACCGGATCAGCAGTGGCGTGAAGAACTGACCGATGAGCAGTACCACGTCTGCCGTGAAAAGGGGACAGAACGCCCGTTCAGTGGCGAGTACAACTTTTTTGAGAAAGACGGTGTGTTTCATTGTGTCTGTTGCCAGCAGCAGCTGTTTGACTCCGCCGTAAAGTTTGATGCCGGTTGTGGTTGGCCCAGTTTCTACCAAACCATCGACAGCGACGCCATCATCCAGCAGGAAGATAACAGCCTCGGCATGCAGCGCACAGAGGTGCTTTGTGCTAACTGTGGCGCACATTTAGGTCATGTTTTTCCGGACGGCCCTGAGCCCACTGGCTTGCGCTTTTGCATCAACTCCGTGGCGATGAATTTTAAAGACCGATAGCACAGAAGTGGTTGACTCTTCGGGCAGTTGAAATTAGCATAGGCACCCACTGCAAGCAGCCACGCGCTAATTTTTGCGAAGGTCAACGTCCCCTTCGTCTAGTGGCCTAGGACACCGCCCTTTCACGGCGGTAACAGGGGTTCGAGTCCCCTAGGGGACGCCACTTATTTGCTTAACTCCCAACCTGACCACCACTTCCAGCGACTAACCGCCCTTACTCATCAGCACATTTCAGCACAGCATTAACTGCACAATGTTACCTTTAGTCACTAAAAGCTCTCTGGACAGCTCGTCCATTTGATTGCTATAACAGCGTGGTTATTCAAACTACTCAGAGACATAAATGAAGCTTTCGGCTTTTGGCGAGAAATTTACCAGTCACTCTGGCATCCTGTCGTTGATGGATGACCTTGGCAATGCCCTTGCCGACGGTAAAGATATGATTATGATGGGCGGTGGAAATCCGGCCCACATTCCTGAAGTGGAAGATATCTTCCGCCAACGCCTGCGTAAAATTACCGAAAGCCAGCAAGAGTTCACCCGGTTAATTGGAACCTACGACCCACCTCAGGGCGAGAAAACCTTTGTTCGTGCCATGGCTGCTTTTCTCAATCGCCAGTTTGGCTGGCGGCTGACGGAGCGCAATATTGCGCTCTCTAACGGGAGTCAGGCAGCATTTTTTATGCTCTTTAATATGTTTGCCGGCAAATTTACAGACGGCAGTCATAAAAAAATCCTGCTGCCACTGGCTCCGGAATACATTGGCTACAGCGACGCCGGTTTAACTCATCAGTTCTTTACAGCCAACAAACCCGAGATTGAGCACCTGGACGCACACATGTTTAAGTACCGTGTTGATTTTCAGGAGCTGGTTGTTGATGAGAGCATTGGTGCCCTGTGTGTATCAAGGCCAACAAACCCCACTGGCAATGTACTCACGGATGAAGAAATAGAGCGCCTCAGTAGTCTGGCCTTGCAGCAAGACATTCCCATGATAGTGGACGGTGCCTACGGCACACCTTTCCCCAAACTGATCTTTACCGAGGCCACGGCGAGCTGGAGTGAGAACAGCATCCTCTGCCTGAGTCTATCCAAATTAGGGTTACCGGCGGTGCGAACAGGCATTGTTGTCGCTAATGAGGCTGTTATTCAGGCATTGTCGGGTATTAACGCCATAATGAACCTGGCGCCAAACAGTACCGGGAGTTTGCTGGCTTTGGATATGATTCGTGACGACAGCATCGTCCCGCTGTGTGAAAATGTGATTCGTCCTTACTATCAACAAAAAGCTGAGTTTGCCCTTAACTGCCTGAAGCAGAAGCTCTGCAACATTCCTTGGCACGCGCACAAGCCTGAAGGGGCGATGTTCCTCTGGCTCTGGTTTGAAGGATTACCGATTTCCAGCCTGGAGTTGTATGAGCGACTAAAGGCCAGAAATGTATTGGTGGTTTCTGGGCACTACTTTTTCCCCGGAATTGACGACAACTGGCCGCATAAACACGAGTGCCTCAGGTTAACCTACACCCGTGACCAGAGCGTGGTAGAAAAAGGGTTAGCGATATTGGCAGATGAAGTTTGTAAGCTATATGAAGCTTAATAATGACAAGTGATGATTTTTTGCATGAGTGTAAGACCCCATACTTTGAGTGTGGGGAGGTGTCAACAAGCCGAAGAGCTGTCGTGTGATTTAGCAGTTAAAGACAATAAATTATCATAGACGTATCAACTGTATTAAGTGCACACTGGTAAAATCATTAAAATAGTAATTAGTGTTAACGAAAGTATCATTTTATCTGGTAAGTAGAGGGTAAATAATTCACCTGTTGTTGGTTTTATTTTGCTTGAGGTTGTCTTTCCACAGATCTTTAACTATTAATAAGTAGTCATCTTTTATGTTATAAAAAAGCTAGTTGAAGCTAAATAAAATAATAAAACGACAGTCAAACAATGGTTGTGTTTTTATGCAACTATTCGATGACTGCTGAGTTTTAGTTTGGGCTTTATCACATAAAACAACATTACTACTTTAAGTTAGGGATTATAAAAAAATGCATAATATATCAACCAGAATTTGTAATTCTATTCAAGAATGGTACAGTGCGCGAGATAGCTTTCGGTGCTCTAATATTTTCAATGGCCTTTGTCCTGGAAGATTTAGTGAACGTAGACTACAAGTCCACCAAGAACAGCAGCCAAGAAATAGCTTGATAAGAAGCGACCAGAGTTCAGAGGGTAGTGTCAATCAGCCTGATGTTGGGTCACGAAAAAATATTTGTCAAAGAATGGTTTCCCGTTTATTTAAAAATCAAGAGGCGGTATCGAAACCAGCTTCATTTGATTCTGCCTCTACTTCTGCCTCTGGTTCTGCCTCTGCCTCTTCTCCTGTTAATATCGAACAGGAAAATAACAAAAGTAATAATAAGGCTGCGTTAGCCTCATTCAGGCTAGCGAATGAGCTACTCGAAGGGGCTCATTCAGGTTTAAAGATAGAAGAAGCAAAAAGCGGCATTAGGTCGAATCAACTTTATAGAATGTTAGTCGATGCTCTTGTTGCTCCCTCTGACAATAAAGAAAATGTCGATAAAAAAGCTTGTGTACGGCACGCAGTTTTAGACGCTCTTAAAGAATTAATTGAAAATAATTCCTCTGGCGATAATGCGATAATTCAATTTATGATCACAGAGCTAAATAAGAACTCAAATGCTGAAGAAGTGATAAGTCACTTTAAGGATAATGCTCAATTTAATAATAGTAATCACTTTGAAGCTGTTTTTGCAAAGGCTTCAGCTGGTGTTGAAAATATTGTTAATCAAATGAATGAAAGAAGTTCGTTAAACTTAACTGCTGAGGAAGCTGAAGAGATTAAAAATTTATTATGTATCTATTCGCTAGGAGCTTTTTCAGTCAATATTTCTCAAGGAATGATCGAATTTTTAAAAGAAGTCAATGTTGATAAGCCTTTTGTCAAAACGCAGGGCGCTGCCAGAATTAAAAGTGCGTCAAAAGCTTTGAACTTTGTTTTGAATGCTAAATCTTTGCTCATGGTGCAAATGATTTATCTGTATTTTTCATTGTTGGAATCGATCAAACAAAAAGAGTTTACTAATAAGTTTGAAAATGAGGCGCAGTATGGGCTGTTTCTGGTCTTTTGTACAATCTTTACTACGCTCAATGGTTCCGTAAAGAATAGTTATGCAATACGCCGTACTGAGCAGATTAATCAATATTCTTCCAATTTTCTGACCGGGTCAGCCATTAGCTTGAATACGCTAAAAGATGTTACCACCCTTATTGGAGGAACATTTTCAATGTTACCTTTAGTGGATGGTATTCCCTACGCCCAGACACTTAACGCTGTAAGCAGCACGGCCTTTCAGTTTACCTTTATTGCTCGAATTGCAAATGCATGGGGAGAAGATGTCAATAAACTCATTAAAAAGTCACTGACAGGTAAGAATATTTTGAAAATAGCGATTCCACCAGCCGCCGTGTTTTGTGCGGTCGCTTCATTAGCACATATCGTTCCCAATGAAAATTTTTCTGACCTTATCAGGTACGATGGCAAGAGTCCTGAGTTTTATGTACATATACCCAGATCACTGGTAGAGGGTATATTTAACAAGTCTGAAACAGTAACAGGGGAATTTGGGCGAATATTTCTTCTCTCGGGAGCCTGTTTATCATGGGCAATGAACCGATTCTGTAAATCTTTCATCGATAATATAAATAACCCCGAACTCAGAGAAAAACTTAAAGGATTGGAAAATAAATTCGATATCAGAACGGGAATAACCTTGTTTACTCAGGTATTTTCAGTGGTTAAAGAGTTCTATCCCAAGGTTGGTGAACCTAATACATTGTATCAGGTTATGATGACTATTCTTGATGGCATGAAGTCTGTTTTTTGGGAATCTAATGTAAGTAAAATTAATGCAGAATTAATCAAGGATAAGATAAAAGATGAAATTAAACAAAAAATAAATAGAGATCACAGTAACCATATTCAGGACTCATTTGAAACCCAGGGCCTAAAAGATGTGGGTGATTATTTTAAAGTTTTTGCCAAGTTTTTGGAAAATAGTGAGGTGAATACGGAGTTAGAGGCACTGCATGCAGACCTTGAAGGTAAAACCGCTGTTGATCTGGTTCTCGAACAAGCGAATGAGACAGTGACAAGGATGAGCAATAAAGAAACTAAGCGGGCCCCTTTGAGTGAGGTGATTTTTTCGAAAAATAGACTTGAAGACAATGATTTTAAAGCGAGTAACACAGCGGTTAATTTTTCTGAAACTGAAGCTTTGATTAGTAACAGGACCGATTATACTGATTCTTCTAGTAGATTTCAGGTGAGCATGGTAAATACAGGCGGAGCTGAAAATCCACCGGTCACAAAGTCTGACACTATTATTCCTATTGATCCGCAAGAAGATAATAATAAAGATGAAGTTTTTAAATTGGACAGCAAAAATTTATTTTCCTTGCTCAATGAATCGTTTGGTAAGCATTCAGTGGGCGAAATAAGTTTGGATTTGAATGGCCCTGATGAAAATCATTCAAAAGAATCTGACCCAAATAATAACTTGGCAAGAAGTGGAAATCCGAAGGATGTCATAGTTCCTATGGGTAACTTGGAAAATTCAGGGGGGGGAAGTGCATCGAATAGTACTTACTCACATAATTTGTCTGTGTCACAGATAAACCTATTTAGCAGTCAAGAGACAGACGTTTAGCTAAATCATCGTAAACCCTCGCCTTTATGCTCTTTGGGCATAAAGGCGAGGGTTTACGCAATCACGAGTAAGGCTGCTTAAGCCTTGCTGTGACCTTCCGTATTTCTACGTAATGCCTTCCGTAACTGTCCGCGCTAGTCTACGTCCGCTTAATATTCAACCAAGTACTGGACACGGGTAACCGGTCTGTGGATCATGTTGCCACTTAGTATCGTGGGCTTGCTGCGGTAAGTAAAAGGAATGAATGACCTGACACAGGAACCTGTTTTATGACTGAGAGCTTGCAAAACCGCCATTTCCTCAAGCTGCTGGACTTTACCCCCCAAGAGATTGGCCGACTGCTTGAGCGAGCAGTTCAGTTAAAAGCGGCAAAGTACTCCGGTTCAGAGCAGCAGTTCCTAAAGGGGCGAAACATTGCCCTGATTTTTGAAAAAACATCCACTCGAACCCGCTGCGCCTTTGAAGTGGCCTGTTTTGATCAAGGTGCCAATGTCTCTTTTATCGGTGGTGGCTCGCAGATGGGTGTCAAAGAGACAATAAAGGACACTGCTCGTGTAATGGGTAGGATGTACAATGGCATTGAGTTTCGCGGGCATCAGCACAGTGAGATTGAAGAGCTGGCGGCTCATGCGGGTGTTCCGGTTTGGAATGGCCTCACCGATGACTGGCATCCTACTCAAGTATTGGCAGATTTTATGACCATGCTCGAACACGGCGATGGTCGTTCATTAAGAGAGATGAAACTCTGTTACCTCGGCGACGGGCGCAATAATGTAGCCAACTCTTTAATGGTCGGGGCGGCAAAAATGGGTATTGACTATAGAGTTGCAGCACCGCTGGCGTTTTTTCCTGCGCCTGAACTGCTTGGGCAGTGTCAGGAAATTGCTCGTACAACGGGTGCAAAAATCACCATTAGCGAATCGGTGGATGAAGCAGTGGCTGGTTGTGACTTTCTTTACACCGATGTCTGGGTATCTATGGGCGAGGACGCACAAGCCTGGGATGAGCGGGTAGAACTGATGAAACCCTATCAGGTAAATACCACAGTGCTGCAAAAAACAGCGAATCCAAACGTTCGTTTTCTACACTGCTTACCCGCCTTCCACAATGACGACACGGTGATTGGCAAAGAGATGGCTGAGCGATTTGCCATGAACGGGCTTGAAGTAACGGAAGAGGTGTTTGAGTCCGAGGCTTCCATTGTGTTTGATCAGGCTGAAAACCGTATGCACACTATCAAAGCCGTGATGGTAGAAACCTTAGGCTGTTAGATAATCGTCGCTTATAGCTAAATATTTTCTCGTATGAAGGATGGTGGACAGTTAGTTTTTTGTGCTGGCAAGGCGTAGGAAAGAAGCCTGCGCGAAAGCAATTATGCCTCGGCAAAATTTGAGTAATTGTCTACTATCTACAAATACAATGACGTTTAGTGGGGGGTCGGGATTGAGCTTAAAGGTAGTAATTTGCCTTCAAAAAGTACGGCTAATTACAGTTATTTGTATGAACGCTGACTCTCTTTGCTGACTTTCATCTGAAACACACCGTTCTGAAACGCTTTTTATTATTTTTACTTCTTTATTTCCAGCATTGAAAGAGGAGCAGTGATGCCCGAGAGCCTGTTGCGATACACCAATATTCTCAGCATCGTTGGTGACCTGATTCGCGTCCATGTACCTAACCTGGCTGAGGGGAATGCCCAGGCCAACTACGGTGACCTGGCGCTAATTGAGCAAGATGGACAGTCTTACTCCATGG
This sequence comes from Endozoicomonas sp., assembly GCA_965198415.1. GTDB lineage: Bacteria > Pseudomonadota > Gammaproteobacteria > Pseudomonadales > Endozoicomonadaceae > Endozoicomonas. The sequence continues at coordinate 135,082 of CBDAPN010000032.1, read as the reverse complement.
CGCAGATCATCAAGATTGACCGTGAAGAGGTTTCATTGCAGATTTTTGCCGGCACCAAAGGGTTATCCACCGGTGCCTCAGTCTGCTTTCTTGGTCAGCCAATGAAGACCACTTACTCTCCCAATATTTTAGGTCGGATTTTCAATGGTGCCGGTGAGCCGATTGATGGCGGTCCAGCCCTTGAGCAAGACCCAAAAGTGGAGATCGACGGGCCTTCAGTAAACCCGGTTCGTCGTGTACTTGCGTCGCGCATGGTGCGTACCAATGTGCCGATGATCGACGTATTCAACACGCTGGTTGAATCTCAGAAAATCCCCATTTTCTCGGTGGCCGGTGAACCATACAACCGCTTTTTGGCGCGGATTGCCATTCAGGCCGAGGCGGATGTCGTGGTGTTTGGCGGTATGGGGCTTATTTTTGATGATTACCACTTCTTCCGCACAACCTTTGAAGAAGCGGGCGTATCGGCTCGTACCGTCATGTTCACCAATCAGGCTTCGGACCCGACAGTTGAACGACTATTGACTCCTGATATGGCGCTGGCGGTAGCCGAGCATTTTGCCGTGGAAGAGTCGAAAAAAGTACTGGTGCTGCTGACCGATATGACTTCCTACGCCGACGCCATGAAAGAGATTGGTGTAGCCATGGATAAAATACCGGCCAACCGTGGCTACATGGGCGATCTCTATTCACAGCTGGCCAGGCGTTACGAGAAAGCCTGTGATTATAAAGGTGCAGGCTCGGTGACGATTCTGGCGGTCACTACCATGCCTGGCAATGATACAACCCACCCAGTCCCCGATAACACCGGATACATCACCGAAGGTCAGTTCTATTTACACGACGGCTATCTCGATCCGTTCGGTTCCCTCTCCCGTTTGAAGCAAATGGTGCAGGGCAAAGAGACCCGGGAAGACCATCCGGCCATTATGAATACGATGATACGCTTCTATTCCGATTCGGTTAATGCTGCACAAAAGCAGGCGATGGCTTTTGAATTGTCTAACTACGATCTGAAAACTATCAAGTTCGGCAAGCTTTTCAAGAAGCGATTTATGTCACTTGATGCGGCTATGTCGTTAGAAGAGGCGTTGGACAACTGTTGGGAGACCATGGCCGAATGCTTTGGCCCTGAAGAGACGCTGATGAAGCAGAGCTTGCTGGAAAAATACTGGCCAAACCAAGAGCAGCTTAACAGCGTTGAGGCAGCATCTGAAGCGGCGGCTGAGGCGTAATTATTATGGCCAAGATTGCTCTCAACAAAAGTTCACTTAACAAAGAAAAGCGCAGCCTGAAAACGTTCAATCGTTATTTGCCAGCGTTAGAACTTAAACGACAGCAGTTGATGATGGAGCGCAAAAAAGCTGAAGAAGCACTGGTTCAGACGCAGGGGCATCTTGCAGATGTGGAGCAGCTGGTCAGGGAGCAGCTGCCCATGCTGGCTAGGCAAGATGTGCCGGTGGAAAACCTGGTGAAAGTGACCGATGTACGCCTGAAACAGGAAAATATTGTCGGTACGTCGGTTCCTGCGGTTGAGCATATTGAGATTGCGCTGACGCCCTACAGCGATCTGGCCAAACCACACTGGGTGGACTATCTGGTGGAGTTGTTGCAGCAGATGGTGCGACTGAAAATCGAACTTCAGGTTCGCCAGTTGCGCCATCAAGAGTTGGTTAAGGCCACGCGCACCACATCGCAGCGGGTCAACCTGTTCTCCAAGGTGCTGATTCCTCAGACCAAAAAGAACATTCAGAAAATCCAGATCTACATGTCGGACCAGGACAGAGCCAGTGTGATGAGCGCCAAGCTCTCCAAGAGCAAGGTTCTGGCCCAGGAAGCCAAAGGAGGTCATTCGCAGGCTGGTCAGTAGCTGTTAGCTGCTCAGCTATGTTAAGCGTCTGCGAAAGCATTGATTATGGCGATTAAACGACTTAAAAAGCTCACTCTTTATGGCCCAAGCCATGAAAAGGAGAGTATTCTCAAAGAGTTGCAGCACCTTGGGTGCCTACACCTGATTCCACTGACGGACAAAACCGTCGATGTGCAAGTACAGCCAGCTGAAGTCAGTGAGGCAAAAGCGTGGTTAGAGCGTAGCCCGAAGCAGAGACGGCAAGTTCGCAATTTTCGTACGGGCGGCAATGCTTCTAAAGTAGACGACATTATTAAGAAAATTCTCAATAACAAGTCTAATGTACGAGCGCAGTCTGATATTCGTGACAAGCTGCAAGAGCGTATCCGTGATGTACGGCCATGGGGCGAGTTTCTCTTTCCCCACCTTGCTGATCTTAACAACCAACGACTTTGGTTTTATGTCCTGCCCAACGGCGAGCTTGATGCTCTTGCTGATTCGCTAAAAAACGCTCTCCAAGAGAAGGAGCTGCCCTGGGAGCTGATTCATCAGAATCAAAAAGACAGTTACGTGATTGTCATTGCACCAGAAGACCCGGAGCTTCCAATTCCCCGCTCACATGTGGGTAAGATTCCACTTTCCCGCCTTGAAGAGATGCTGGACGAAGCGGAAGATGTCATTGAAGACCTGCTGGCCGAGCGGGAGTCTTTGACCCGGTGGAATTACCTGCTCGATCAGGTGCTGGCGGCGCGTATGGACAGTGCCGATCTGCAACAGGCCACCTGTGGCACGCTGGATGAAGACTGTTTTTTTCTGATTCAGGGCTGGGTGCCGGCCTCTCGCCAAGACAGTGTTGAGGCGTTTACCAAAGCCCACGGCGTTGCTGTCATCTTTGAAGAGCCCGGCGCCGACGATAAGCCGCCAACGTTGTTGGATAAACCACCGGCAACTGGCGGCGGTTCTGATGCCCTCGGTTTTTTCCAGACTCCGAATTATCGGACCTGGGACCCGGGCAACGTGGTGTTTTACTCATTTTCACTGTTTTTCGCCATGATTATGAGTGATGCCATGTACTGCCTGATTCTGGGGCTGATTATTTTTATGTTTCGCGGCAAGTTAAAAAAGACAGAAACCGGTCGTCGTTTGATGAACCTTGCCTGGTTTATGTCTGCAACCGGTATCGTCTGGGGTATTTTTATTGGCAGTTACTTCGGTGTTGCGCCGGACAGCTCAAGCATTCTTGGTAAGCTGGCTTTCATTAACCTGAACGATTACAACGCCATGATGAAGTTATCGGTAATCATTGGTGTTGCACACCTGATTGTTGCCAATGTCATGACCGCTGTGGTTAACCGTGGCTCAAGTTATGCGCTGGCGCCGTTGGGCTGGGCCGCATTAATGGGCGGTGGTTTAACGTTATGGCTGGGAATGACCGGCACGTTGGCGAAAGTTTTTGAGACTACCTTCGGCCCCGGGCTGATGGTCACCGGTGCGTTGCTGGTGTTTCTTTTCTCTAGCACCCGCAAGGTTGGTTCAATCAAGGACTTGATTTTGCGAGTGCTTGATGGCCTTAAAGCTGTCTACAACATCACCTCTGCCTTTGGTGATGTACTTAGCTATATGCGTCTTTTTGCTCTGGGGCTGTCGGGCGCGTCTCTGGCGTTGACTTTTAACTCGCTGGCTATGGATGTTCTTAAATCCAGCCCGGTTACCGGAGTGTTGTTTGCAGGGCTGATTTTGCTGCTGGGTCATCTGCTCAATTTTGCCCTGTGCATCATGAGTGGTGTGGTACACGGCATGCGTCTTAATGTCATTGAGTTTGTCAATTGGGGGCTCTCTGATGAAGGCTACCCATTCAAGTCGTTTAGCACTAAGTCAACCTTCAGCTCTGGCAGTACCAAATTAGCTGACACCAAATCATCTTTAAGTAAACGTGAGGATTAACAATGGAAGCACTGATTATCGCACTGGGTTGGGTCGGCATTTTTGCGCCGGTTGCTCTGGGTGCAGTAGGTTCGGCAATCGGTTGTTCTGTCGCCGGGCAGGCTGCCTGTGGTGCGATGCTGGATGTGGAAAGCGGCTATGGTAAATTTGTTGGCCTCTCGGCCATGCCGTCTTCTCAGGTTATATACGGCATTGTAATTATGTTTACTCTGAGAAATATTGGCGTCACTTTGCCCAACGCACCAGGACTTTTTGGTATTGGCCTGTTGACGGGGATCGCTTTAATGTACTCCGCCGTCTATCAGGGTCAGGCGGTAGCGGCGGCGATTAATGCGTCCAAAAACAAGCCGGAAGTCTTTGGCCTTTCTATCGCCCCCGCAGCTATCGTAGAGGGCTTTGCGGTTTTTGCTTTTGTATTCGCTCTGGTCATGGGGCAGGGTATTGCGGCCTGATAAACCCCAAGGCACGAGGTGGTGGTGAATGAGCGACACGGGTTTGTGTAGGTTCGCTCACTCATCACATCCACTTCGTCGATTTGAGGTGAAAAGGTTTTTCCGCTGAATTCAGGAATAGAAAGCACAGGAATTGATAATGAGTATTGCAAACCCCGAAGGAAAAACGGTTTCCGTCGGTGTTCAGGAACTGATTGAAAAGCTGCGTAACCAAGGCGTTGACAGTGGTCGCCAGGAAGCCGGCAAAATTGTTTCTGACGCTGAAGCCAAAGCCGCTGAGTTGGTCGCTGAAGCGCAAAAGCGTGCCGACGCCATTGTCAGTAAAGCCCGTGAAGAGGCCGACTTTATTACCAAAGCAGGTAAAGAAGCCCTGCAGCTGGCAGAGCGAAATGCCATTTTGGAGCTAAAAGATTACCTGCTAGAGAAGTTCTCCGATCAGATCCGTGCCGTGGTCAGCCACTCTATGGAGGGTGACCAACTGCTCGAAGCGATGATTCTGGAAGTGGCAGGACAAAACAAACTCCGTGGTGAAAAGAACATCGAGGTGATATTGCCGCGCAAAGTGATCGGCGTCGATGAGCTGCGTGATAACCCAAAACTACTGAAAGCCGGTGGGCTGTTGGAGTTCGCCATGAAGCGAGCCAGCGATATGCTGGAGGCGGGTGTTACTTTTACCGTCGGTAAGACGTCTGGAGTCGTTTTCTGCCTGAAGGATAAAGATATTCAGGTTGAGCTGACCGATGAGTCGGTTTCTGAGGTTCTGTTGAAGCACTTGCAGCCCCGTTTCCGTGCTTTGCTCGAAGGCATTATCAAGTGATAGTGATGTCTTGGAGGGTGTTTGAGTATGGCTCCTTTAGCGACGCTGGTAGTCTGTTCCCGAGCAGCCCTCCCGGGTTACACATCGCGGGTTGAAATAGGAGAATGAGATGGCAGACACTGCCTACTACACCCTGCTGACATCGCTGCCGCACATCGATTCGCTGTTTAACAGTAAAATTACGCCTATCTCGCGCATACAATTAGACCGTCGTTTATCTATGTTGTCTACGGCTGATCAGGAGACGTTGGTCAAAGTGGAGCACTTGGTGCACTGGAGTCACTTGGGTGATGAGATCAAAGAGGACTATTTGATCAACTTGTCTGAACGTTTGCTCCAGCAGCTCAGCAGCCCGGATTTGATTGAGCTGGTGAACTGGCGGCTGGATATGCGAACCATTGCTGCCGCTTTGCGACGCAAGGCGAACGGTATTCAGGCACCGACGTCGGCAAAATGGAGCTATGGCAGCCGTTATGCTTATATCCGCCGTAATTGGAATCATCCAACCCTTGGGTTGCAGCATGCTTTTCCGTGGATTTCTGTAGCGGTTGAATGTCTGGCTAACAAAGATTACCTGACGCTGGAAAAAACAGTGATGGAAGCGGTGTGGAATAAGCTGAATGAGCTTAGCGCACGACACCGGTTCGATTTTGAAGCAGTGGTAATTTATATACTGCGCTGGAATCTGGTAGCGCGCTGGACTTCTTATGACGGCGAAGATGCCGTGGTGCGTTTTGATGAATTAACGCAGCAGGCTCTGGGTAAGTTTGCCCATCAGTTACCGGGTTCACCAACGTAAAAGCGCCTGCTGGAAAAATCGACGATTTACGACAACGGTTATACACATGACTGAAGAGAAAAAAACCGACCTGACGCAGCGAGCTACTGCCCGGGTGTTGGCGGTGATGGGTGACATCATCACCATTGAGAGCATGTTAGGTCAGGACGGAAAGCGTGAGCCGCTGGTGAAAAACGAAGTGGTGTACGTTTTGCCTGGCCGCCGTGCCAATGAGGCAGTGGAAGAGCAGCTGATGGCTGAGATTCTCCGGGTTCGGGGTCATACCGCCGACATTCAGGTATTTGAGGAGACTCGCGGGGTGTCGGTCGGTGACTTGATAATCCAAACCGGACAGCTGTTGTCGGTGGATTTGGGGCCGGGCATTCTCAGTATGATATACGACGGCCTGCAAAACCCCCTTGAACAGCTGGCTAACCTGCACGGCAGTTTTTTGCAGCGCGGCGTTCAGGTGCAGTCACTGGATCATACCCGTACATGGGCGTTTACTGCCGTAGCCAAGATTGGTGATAAGCTTCACGCCGGTGAAACCTTTGGTACCGTGCCGGAGGGGCGCTTTACCCACCGAATCATGATTCCCTTTGATACCGTGGGTGAAGTTGAGGTGGTTTGGATTCAGGAAGGCAATTTTACCGTTGACACCGTAGTTGCGAGGGTGCGTAACCATAAGGGTGAAGAGATTGCCCTGAACATGTATCAAAAATGGCCGGTGCGTAAATCCATTTCCGAAACGCTGGCCACTAAGGGTAAAACCGAGCGTTTGTATCCGAGTGAGCCGTTGATTACCACTACCCGAATTGTTGATACTTTTTTTCCGGTGGCGCGTGGCGGTACCGGCTGTATTCCGGGGCCTTTTGGCTCCGGTAAAACGGTGCTGCAGCATGGCTTCTCCCGTTATTGCGATGCCGATATCGTTATCGTTACCGCCTGTGGTGAACGTGCCGGTGAGGTGGTGGAGACCATTGAAGAGTTCCCACACTTGCAGGACCCGAAGACCGGGGGCGCTTTGATTGATCGCACGGTTATTATTTGTAATACGTCGTCTATGCCGGTAGCTGCCCGAGAGGCGTCTATTTATACCGGCTTAACGATTGGTGAGTACTACCGCCAGATGGGCTTCAATGTGCTGGCTCTGGCGGATTCTACCTCCCGCTGGGCGCAGGCGATGCGGGAAACCTCCAACCGCTTGGAAGAAATTCCCGGTGAGGAGGGTTTCCCGGCTTATATGGACTCCGCCATCAAAGGGGTATACGAGCGGTGTGGTGTCGTTCGTAACGAAGACGGTGACCAAGGCTCGCTGACCATGATCGGCTCCGTTTCACCGGCCGGTGGTAACTTTGAAGAGCCGGTTACTCAGGCGACCCTGAGTACCGTTAAAGTGTTTCTTGGTCTCTCTTATGATCGCGCTTACAAGCGTTTTTATCCGGCCATTGACCCGTTGATCTCCTGGTCTCGTTATCTGGATCAGTTGCAGGATTGGTACGCTAAGAATTTGTCGCCAGACTGGGTGAGTAATGTTAAGGAGATGCAGGAGCTATTGGTTCGGGGTGATAGCATCCACCAGATGATGCAGGTAACCGGCGAAGAAGGCATTACGCTGGAGGATTATGTCACCTTTCAAAAGTCGTTCCTGCTGGATATGGTGTATCTGCAACAGGACGCTTTTGACGATGTAGACGCCTCCTGTCCGATTAATCGTCAGCAGGAAAATTTTGAGTTGGTGGTCAGTCTGATTCGTCAGGAATATAACTTCAGTGATAAAGAAGAGGTGCGCGACTACTTTATTAAGCTCACCGGCTTATTCAAAAACCTCCATTATGCTCATTACGCCTCCCCTGAGTACAGCAATTACATGAGCCGTATTCAGGAGCTGCGCGGTCAGTTTGCCCGTGAGGCTTTGGTGGCATAAGTGTACTGCCTCAGTCTTGTTTCCACGTTCGTTGGTGGGAACGAGACTGAGGAGAAACTGTCTGAGTGTTAACCCCATGGTCGAAAAGTTTAATTCTCACGTACCTTCCTGAAAAAGTTCATTTTAAATCTCAATAAAAATTCACCATCGACTGCCAGCGTGTCCTTCCTGTTAACTTCTAATCAATAACCTTTCTTTTGGTAATATATAAGAGCTGGTGTCGTATACATACGTAATAATACTGTTGTACAATTTTGCCCGAAATCCTTGAGGCTTCGGCTTCGAGGTCGCGCGACCAGGGACTGGGTGTGCAATAACATAGAATTACAGTTCTGTTACCAGGCAAGCAGGATCGCTGGTTGCAAACGGGAGTTACAATGAAAAAAATAGTCACTTTGCTGACCTTTTGGTTGGCGTTTAGCTCATCGCTTTTTGCTGCAGATAATGACCTTTGGAAAAATTCCACCCTTAACCAGATTCTGGAGCGTAAGGTTCTGAGGATTGGCCTTGAAGCAGGCTACATGCCCTTTGAAATGACCAATAAGCAAGGCAAAATTGTTGGTTTCGATATCGACCTTGCCCGGCAAATGGCTAAAGCGATGGGGGTAAAGCTGGAGATCGTCAATACCGCCTGGGACGGGATTATTCCGGCACTGATGACCGATAAGTTTGACATTATTATGGCCGGCATGACCCTCACGCCACAACGTAACTTACAGATTAATTTTACCGATCCGTACATTGTGATTGGCCAGAGTATTATGATTCGTAAGGGGCTTGAGGGGGAAATCAAGTCTTACAGGGATTTAAATAAATCTAAGTACACCGTGGTTTCAAAACTGGGAACGACCGGTGACTTTACTGCCAAACGCTACCTTAGCAAAGCGAAGCTGCGTCTGTTTGAAACCGAGTCTGAAGGTGCCATTGAGGTTGTGAATGGCAAGGCCGATGCGTTTATCTTCGATTTGCCATTTAATGCCGTTTACTCCAGCCAGAACCCTGGCAAGCTGGTGCACTTGGATCAACCGTTTACCTATGAGCCACTGGCTTGGGGTGTGCGTAAAGGCGATCCGGACTTCTTGAACTGGCTGAATAACTTCCTGCGCCAGATTAAGGGCGATGGAACTTACGATAAGATTTATGCTAAGTGGTTCGAAAGTTCCGATTGGCAAAAGACCCTGAAGTAACGCTAAGTGATGCAGGGTAAACCCATTAAGGGCCTCCCATTGCAAATGGAAAAGCAGCCTAACCAGATTCTTTGGAATCTGGTTTTGGTTGCGGTATTGCTGTTGTTGGGTCTGGGTATTTATAAGTCCAGTCAATCGATTGACTATATCTGGCGCTGGGATCGCATTCCCCAGTACATTGTGTATCAGGCTCAGGATGAACTCAGAGCTGAATTTGATGGCACGGTCGAAACTAACGACAAAGGTCATCTGATTCTTGTTAATGACCTCGATCACACTGATCATACGACTATTTCCGGTTATAAAGCGGTTGAAGTCGAAGACGGCGACCTGATTTTTGAAGGTGATTTACTTGCCATCAACTATCACTGGCAGCCGGGCCCAATCACCATGGGCCTTTGGATGACAGTCAAGCTGTCGCTGGTCTCTATTGTTTTTGCCATTATCATCGGTGCGTTGGCGGGTTTGGCGCGGATGTCTCCTAATCCGGCGTTAAAGCATCTTGCGACGGTGTATGTTGAGCTGATCAGGGGCACACCGCTGCTGGTGCAGATCTTCATTGTTTATTTCTTCATTGGCACCGTGATGGATCTGGAGCGGTTTACCGCTGCTGTGGTAGCGCTTTGTGTTTTTACCGGTGCTTATGTGGCAGAAATTATACGCTCAGGCATTGAGTCCATCAGTCGGGGGCAGATGGAGGCCGGCAGAAGTCTGGGAATGAGTCGGGGTATGACCATGCGTTATATCATTCTGCCCCAGGCCTTTAAGCGGGTGCTGCCGCCTTTGGCTGGCCAGTTTATCAACCTGATAAAAGACTCTTCACTGGTATCGGTGATCGCTCTGACGGATCTGACCAAAGCCGGGCGTGAGGTAGTCAGTGTGACTTTCAGCCCTTTTGAAGTGTGGTTTACTGTCGCCGTTTTATATTTGCTGCTCACCGCTTCGCTATCTTGGGTGGTGCGTCGTTTGGAGGTTCGCTATGCCGTCAAACAGTAACGCTGCTGCTACGGGCATTATTGAAGTAAAGGGCGTTGAAAAAGTCTACCCCAACGGGGTTCATGCGCTACGTAATGTGCATCAGACGATTCAAGAGGGCGAAGTTGTTGTGGTGATTGGCCCAAGCGGCTCGGGTAAGTCAACATTTTTACGTACCTTGAATCAGCTGGAAACCATCAATGCCGGTGAGATTGTCGTTGATGGCATTTCGCTCACCCGCCCTGGCGATGTCAATAAGCTCCGCGAAGAAGTGGGTATGGTGTTTCAGTCGTTTAATCTGTTTCCCCATTTGTCGGTGATGGACAATGTTTGTCTGGCACCTATGAAGGTTCGGGGGATTAACCGGTCTGAAGCCGAAGAGCGGGCGAAGGCATTGTTGCTTAAAGTGGGTTTGGCAGAAAAAGCCAGCAGCTATCCACCGCAACTTTCTGGTGGTCAGCAGCAACGGGTCGCCATTGCCCGTGCTCTGGCGATGCAGCCGCGCATCATGCTCTTTGATGAGCCCACCAGTGCGCTCGACCCGGAAATGGTCGGCGAGGTGCTGGATGTTATGAAGCAGCTGGCCCGTGAAGGTATGACCATGGTGGTGGTCACCCACGAAATGGGATTTGCCCGTGAGGTAGCAGACCGAGTGTTGTTTATGGAGAGCGGTGAGTTGCTGGTGGACAGTGAACCCAACCGTTTCTTTGAAGCGCCGGAACATCAACGACTGAAGACGTTTTTAAGTCAGGTTATTTAGCACATTCCTTGTATACCCTCGCCTTGATGCCCTCTGGGTGTAATCGGGCGAGGAGCACTCACAAACCATTTTCCTTTGGTTAATTCAGTCCCAAGTTTATACAATGCGGTCAAAATTCCACTAACAAATCAGAGTATAAAAATGCAAACACAGGTTAAATGGATTGAAAACCAACGTTTTGTTGGGTTAACCGGCAGCGGTAACGCTGTGGTTATGGATGCAGACAGGCAGCAAAACTGCGCCCCGGGCCCGATGGAAATGGTTTTGATGGGCCTTGGTGGTTGCGCTTCTGTGGATGTGGTCGGCATTTTACAAAAAGCCCGACAGGCGGTGGTTAGCTGCCATGTGGATATTGATGCCGAGCGGGCAGAGACGATTCCGGCGGTTTATACCAAAATACATCTTCATTTTGTCGTTAAGGGGAAGCGTATCAAAGCGTCTCAGGTAGAGCGGGCGGTGAGTTTATCGGCTGAAAAATACTGCTCGGTTTCCTTTATGCTGGAAAAGGGCGGTGTAGAAATTAGCCACAGTTTTGAAATCATCGAAACTGAATAATTTCCTCGCGCCCACCGAGCAGGCGTTAGCATTAACCGGGCGGCCACTGCATCTGCCGCCCCGCTAGCAGGTGCAGATGGATATGATAAACCGACTGCCCGCCGTGGCGGTTGGTATTCAGCGTTAGGCGATAGCCCTCTTCGTCCACGCCCTCTGTGGCGGCAATACTCTGACCTACGAGCAACATCTTGCCCACTAATGCCTGATCTTCAGCAGCAACATCGTTCATTGTGGCGATGTGTTTTTTTGGAATTACCAGAATGTGTGTTGGGGCTGCGGGGTTGATGTCCCGAAAGGCGACGAGGTCTTCGTCTTCATAGACTTTGTCCGCCGGAATCTCTCCGGCAGCAATTTTACAGAAAAGACAACTCATTCAGTTTTCTCCTTGTATTGCTATTTTTTCAACTTCCCGCTCCCAGAAAACGGTAGCGCCAATCACTGCCACCGGGATGATCAGCAGGTTGAGAAAGGGGATCAGCATGGCGACATTAACCACTGCCCCAAAAGGCCAGGATTTCGACAGTGTTGGCTTGAGCTTTGAGAGCATGGCATCGTACGACACGCCTCTGTTATCTGCCGCGTAGTCACAATATTGGATAGACATCATCCAGCCGTTAAACAAAAACCACAGAATCATTCCAAGCCCTGGAATAAACGACAGTAGAAACAGCAAAAGTACACGGGGTAGGTAGTACATTAGCTTACGCAGCTCACGGCCAATGCTTTTAGGTACCAGAGTTAGCCAGTCAGACAGTTGCAAATCTGGCAGCTCGGCTCCCTCCATGCGCTGTACTTTCTCCGCCAGTATGGCATTAAAGGGTGCGGCGATAAAATTACCAATTATTGTGAAAGTAAAGAAAATCATGGCCGCCAAAGCCAGAAATAACAACGGCCACACCACATACTCAAGGAAGGCCAGCCATTGGGGTAACCAGCTGGTGAGATCAGCCATCCAGGCAGAAAAGTGGTTGGCAGCCCAATAAATAATGCCACCAAATACCAGCACGTTGATGATCAGCGGAATAAGGACAAACCAGCGCAGCTGGGGCAGAAAAACCATTTTCACCCCCTCAAGAAAATACCCTGGCCCCGATAAGCGATTGTACTGTGTCATTGTTCTTAATTTTGCTGTTAGTGAAGTGGCAATAGTATACCAGCCACTGGTATTTCTCTTGGCATATTTTGAGCCGGCTGGTTGTTAATGGTTAATTAATCAATGCTTAATAGAAAACCGTAATTGAACTTATGACCTTTCCCGATTGTCTTTAAAGAAAGGCAATCGCTATTATATGCACCACAATCAGGGTTACCTCCAAGGAGTACACAATGAGCACAACAAGACACTCCCGTCTGTTAATTTTAGGGTCTGGTCCTGCTGGCTACACTGCAGCTGTTTATGCCGCCCGCGCCAATCTTAGCCCGGTGATGATTACCGGTATGCAGCAAGGCGGCCAGCTGACCACAACAACGGATGTTGATAACTGGCCCGGCGGGCCTGAGGGGCTTCAGGGACCCGGGTTAATGGTGGATATGGAAGCCCATGCCAAACGTTTTGGCACTGAAATTATTTTTGACCATATCGAAGACGTTGATTTGAGCAAAAAGCCCTACACCCTCAAAGGCAGCCATACATATACCTGCGATGCCCTGATCATTGCCACCGGCGCCAGCGCCCGATACCTCGGGCTGGACAGTGAAGAGCTCTTTAAAGGCAAAGGGGTTTCTGCCTGCGCCACTTGCGATGGCTTTTTCTATAAAAATAAAGATGTGGTGGTGGTCGGTGGTGGTAACACCGCCGTTGAGGAGGCTCTGTACCTTTCTAACATTGCCAAAACCGTGACCGTCGTTCACCGTCGCCAAGAGTTTCGGGCTGAAAAGATTCTGCAAGGCAAGATGATGGACCGGGTAAACAACGGCAACATCAATCTAGTACTGGACTCGGTGTTGGATGAAGTGGTTGGGGATGAGATGGGCGTCACCGGCGTGCGTGTTAAAAATGTTCATAGCGGTGAGCTTAAAGAAATCGCCGCCCTTGGCTGTTTTATAGCCATTGGCCATACGCCCAATACCGGAATTTTTGCCGACCAGCTGGATATGAAAGATGGCTATATCACAGTCAGTAGCGGCAGTGAGGGCAACGCAACTCTGACCTCAAAAGAGGGCGTGTTTGCCGCCGGTGATGTGATGGATCATGTCTACCGCCAAGCAATTACCTCAGCCGGTACCGGTTGCATGGCGGCTTTGGATGCGGAGAAGTATCTGGACTCTCTCGAAAGTTGATCGAATCCATCCGCAAAAATGGAGGTGCCGGTTAAAAGCAAACCGGCGCAGCCTAAGGTTTAGGCAATGTTGTTGCCACTGTCTTTGTTTTTGTCGGGGCGTAAGCCGAACTCTTCAGACAATGCACCCTGCTCATCCTGAGATTTTGGAGCATAATCTTTGGGCTGTTCTAATGGCGAGCTACGCTCGTTGCGGCGCTTTTGCACTTTGCCGGATAACAGGGCGTTTGTGCTTAACAGTGCGTCTCCCATGCGGCTGCGAACCTCCTCGTCTTTACACAAATCTTCGGCCCCGTGGGCGAGGTGTTCGTGCACGTCCCGGTAGGTGTCGGTCAGTTTATTGATCATATGGGCCGAAGTGGTGAAATGGTCACCCACCCGCTGTTGATATTCTTTGAACTCTTGTTGCAGCTCGTCTAACTGCTTTGCCAGCTTGCCATTGTTGGATTTGGAGCCGAACAAAAGGTAGTAGACAATGGCACCGCACAGTACCCCCGCCAAAAATGCCAAACTTCCAACAAACCAAAGTACGTTAATGTTTTCCACAATATTGCCTCTCACGCCCTTATCATTAATGCCATTAATTCACTGCGTCATGCCGATTAAAGTAATTGTATAGCTTCTTGGTGGGTAGTCCTAGGAGGCTGCTATTCTCAGGCCGCCTCTTGACCCTTTAACCGCTTTAACGTTTGCAAACCTTGCCACCTGACCGGAGTCCGGTTACATTGGCTGATTTTTTGCCACGAAGCGATGAAAAGCTGACTTTTCAAAGCTACCAATAAACTATCGATAATATAAGACAGTAATCAACTCAATAAGTTCTGTCTTTACATTCGCAGCCACTGACTATGACGCCGCAAGCTTGTTACAACAGGGATATCGCCCAAAAAGGTTTCACCAAAGATCCGGCTCAGGCCGAAGCCGTGGCGCAGCTGCAAGATTTGTTTGAGCGCTTGGTCAATCAACCTGAAAAACCCCTGTTACAACTGCTTCGCAGCGCCATTGGGAAAGCCCGTGAGCCGGTGCGTGGTCTCTATTTTTGGGGCGGAGTTGGCCGTGGCAAAACCTGGCTGATGGATACGTTTTATCACTGCCTGCCCTTCTGTGAAAAGTTGCGGATGCACTTTCACCACTTTATGCGCCGGGTACACGGCGAGTTAAAAACGCTGGAAGGGCAGAAAAACCCCCTCAATATTGTTGCTGAGCGTTTGGCAAAAGAGGCTAGGGTGATCTGTTTTGATGAATTTTTTGTGTCAGACATCACCGATGCCATGATTTTGGGTGGCCTCATGGAGCAACTGTTCCGAAGGGGGGTTACTCTGGTGGCGACATCCAACGTAGACCCGGATTTACTGTACAAAGACGGCTTGCAACGGGCTCGCTTTTTACCGGCCATTGAACTCATCAAAAAACACACCCGGGTAATGAATGTTGATGGCGGCACAGACTACCGCCTGCGCCTGCTGGAAAAAGCCAAAACCTTTTACTGGCCGCTGAACGAAAACTCTCAAAACCAATTGCAACAGGTATTTACGGAGCTGGCTTCCGACCCGGAACACATTGAGTCGGCGCGCATTCTTACGGTATCTAACCGGCCCATTCATAGTGTAAAACTGTGCAAAGATGTCGGCTGGTTCACCTTTAGTGCTCTGTGCGACGGCCCCCGCAGCCAGAACGATTACATTGAGCTGGCACGTATTTACCACACCGTTATCTTGCAAGGAGTACCACAGTTTGATGCTGATAAAAACGATCAGGCGCGTCGGTTCATCAACTTGGTGGATGAGTTCTATGACCGGGGGGTTAAACTCATTATTTCCAGCGCTGTTGAGCTTAATGCACTTTACGCCAGTGGCAGCCTGGCGTTTGAATTTATGAGGACATTAAGCCGCTTACAGGAGATGCAGTCCAGGCAATACCTCGCCCAGCCTCATCAGCCTTAAGGGCGGCAAAATACCGTGAGGAAGCGCCTGTTAACGCTGGTTTTAAGTTGCAGTTAAAACGTTGGTAATGACCCGTCAACTCGGAGATGCACAGTTGATTATTCCTTTTGAATTATTAGAAACAGAAACGCTGAATCGGCTGATTGAGGAGTGTGTCAGCAGGGAAGGTACCGATAACGGCTATGAAGTATCCCTTGCAACCAAGTCAGCACAGGTGCTGTCACGCCTGAAGTGCGGGGAGATGGTGATCGTTTTTGATCAGCAGAGCCAAGTGGCCAATATCTTATCAAAAGACGTAGCCACCGAGGCGCTCAATAATCAGTCACAGTAGGCATTATAAACTGCACTTTCGCAGCTGCTCACCGTAGTTGCTCGCCCGCCGCTTGATGGTGGCGGCGGTTTTCAACAGCCACTTTTTACTTTTGTGACTCCCTTTGCGATAACCGTACCAGCCTTCGTGGTAATTCAAATACTGATGATCCGCAGCCCACAACGACGTACCATTAATCTTGCGCGACTTATGGGTATACCAGCCAATAAAATCAATGGAATCAGCAAAATTTTCCCGGCTGGGAAAGAAACCACCGGCCTCGTCAACGTACTGCTCCCATGTGCCATCCTGAGCCTGTGGGTAGCCATAGGCTGAAGAATTTCTTGGCAGTGGAATAAATAAAAACCAAGGGCGGGCCGGGCGCACGTCATGCCGGAAAGACGACTCTTGATACATAATTGCCATCATAATCTGAATAGGCGTTCCCCAGCGTTTATTGGCTTGTTTGGCCGCTTTATGCCAACCACGTTTCTCTTTGAAAATACTGCATAGGTTATGCGGCTTTTTGGGAGGGGATGTACTGGCGCAGCCGCCTAATGCCAGTGCTGCAAGTAAGACCATCAACTTCACAACTCTGGCATTCATTGTGGGGACCTCGCCATATTTTTATTAATGTATTTTTTTAAGCAGTAACTGATGCCTACAATCATGCATCCCAACCCTGACGCATTTGCATAAACTCTTCTTCTGTTACAACCCGAACCCCGAGCTTTTCTGCTTTAGCCAACTTGGAGCCAGCTTTTTCTCCGGCTAATAACACCGTTGTTTTGGCTGAAATTGAGCCGGTCACCTTGGCGCCCAGTGTTTGTAAAATCACCTTGCCCTCATCTCGGGTCATGGAGTGTAACGTACCGGTTAATACCCAGACTTCACCAGCCAGAGGCTGATTTGTTGCGTCAGAAGCCGTCTCTTCCTCCCACTGAATACCTTGGGCTAGCAGTGCTTCAATCACTTCAACGTTATGTTTTTGGCGAAAGAATTTCTCGATATGACCGGCAACAACAGGGCCGACATCATCCACTGTTTGCAAATCCTCGCCGGTGGCCGACATCAACGGGCCAAGCTCACGGTAGTGATTTGCCAACCCTTGCGCCGTTGCCTCACCAACTTCACGAATGCCCAGTCCGTAAATAAAGCGGGCGAGGGTTGTTTTTTTGGCAGCGGTCAGCGCATTGATGAGATTTTGTGCCGACTTCTGCCCCATGCGCTCCAACTCTGCCACTTCAACCGGGGTGAGGGTGAACAGGTCGGCCACGGTTTTAATGAGTTGTCGCTCCACCAGTTGTTCAACTAATTTGTCGCCAAGGCCATCAATGTCCATGGCCTTGCGGGAGGCAAAGTGCTTTATCGCCTCTTTGCGTTGGGCAGAGCAAAACAGGCCACCGGCACAGCGCAAGATGGTCTCTTCATGCTCTATCTCTGAATCGCAGATTGGGCAACGCTTGGGAAAAACGATGTCCCGAGTGTTTTGCGGGCGCCTGGAGTGAATCACCCGATCCACCTTTGGAATTACATCACCAGCTCGCAGAACAACCACGCTGTCGCCTATTTTGATGTCCAGGCGGGTAACTTCGTCCATATTATGCAGCGTGGCATTACTCACGGTAACACCGCCAACAAAAACCGGCTCCAGTCGTGCAACCGGGGTAATGGCACCGGTTCTGCCCACTTGAAACTCCACATCTTTAAGCACGGTAACAGCCTCTTGCGCCGGAAATTTACGGGCAATGGCCCAGCGCGGCGCACGGGCGACAAACCCTAAGGCCTGTTGTTGGGCGATGGAGTTTACTTTGTAGACAATGCCATCAATCTCATAAGGCAAATTGGCTCGCTTCTCGGCCATTCTCTGGTAATACGCTTCACAGGCGTTTAAACCGATAACGACTTTTAATTCAGGGCTGACTCTTAAACCCCAGCGTTTAAAACTTTGCAAAATTTCACTGTGTTTGTCTGCAAGTACGCCACCCTCAACAATACCGGCACTGTAGCAGTAAATAGACAATGGTCGTTTAGCGGTAATGCGGGAATCCAGCTGTCGTAAGCTACCTGCAGCGGCATTGCGCGGATTCACAAAGGTTTTATCACCCCGGGCGCTGGCGCGCTGGTTCAGCAGCGTAAACCCTGCCTTGGGCATATACACCTCACCACGAACCTCAAGACGCCGGGGCCAGTCACTGCCTAGCAGGCGCAGCGGAACTGCATCAATGGTGCGGATATTTTGCGTGATGTCTTCCCCAGTGGTTCCGTCACCACGGGTGGCCGCCCGTATTAAAACGCCATTTTCGTATAACAGGCTAACGGCAATACCATCAAGCTTGGGCTCACAGGCGTACTCAATTTCATCAGTGCTGTTCAGTCGCTCTTTAACCTTGCGATTAAAGTCAAGCTGCTCCTCTTCGTTAAAGGCATTATCCAGCGATAGCATAGCCAGCTCATGTTGAACCTGACCAAAGGCTGTTAACGGTGTTGCGCCCACGCGCTGGGTTGGTGAGTCGGCAGTAATCTGTTGTGGGTATTTTTCTTCCAGTAGCTTTAGGCGGGAAAACAGCGTGTCGTATTCACTGTCTGGTATTTCGGGTTCATCAAGCACGTAATAACGATGATTGTGTTCATTAATCTGTTGACGCAGTTGAATGATCTCTTCGGCAATAGGGGTTGGTGTGTTACTCATGGAGGTGTTCATGACAGCTCGACGCAATCAATTGGCGCCAAAAAAAATGGAATGATGGGCTCTCCTGATTAAAATTGGAGAGCCTACCGTTATTAGTGGGCTGGGTGTCTGGCCAGCTGTTTTCGTTCGTACTCACGGATACGCTGACGACAATGTTCCAGTGTTTGCTGAGTCATCACACTGAAATGTTCGTCTTTCAGCTCTCCGCCAAGGTCAAGGGCTAGCCGGTGAGCAGTTTCTTCCATGAGCCTGAAGGCCTGCAAAGGCTTTTCCGGTCCTGGCAGGCTCATAAACAGGCTTAGCGCCGATGTTTCTGTGGCTTCCAGGTTATCGATGGTAAACGTTCCGGGCTTTATACCGTTGGCCATGCTAAAGAGAATCTTGCCGGTGCCATTGGTGTTGGCGTAACGGTGGAATATGGACATATCCCCAAACCGCATGCCTGAGGCGAGCATAGACTGCATCAGCTGTTCACCAGCAAAATTATGGCCGCCTTTAGCCAACACGTTGATCACAATGACTTCACTGGCTGGTGGGCGATCTTTTAATTTTTCTGGCTGTTCCTGTGGTATCCCACCTAGATTCAGCTCTTTTTGGGGGTTTTGCAGGTCATCAGCCTCGTGGCTTTGTGTTACGGTTTTTGCCGAATCGTCGGCGCCGGGCTCTTGTGGTACATGAACCGACGCATGGGTGGGGCTATCCAGATTCATTAGCACCGGTACTGGCTCATCAAGATCCAGCTGGCGTTGTTCTTCCGAATAGCTTGCCGCTTTCTCTTGTTGCAATTGCCTGGCATTTTCTAGCCTTGCATCAAGCGCGTGATCTTCGCTATGGGCGGCGTTGGAAAACCCCGGCTCACGACGCTCTTTGGTCGCTTCTTTTTTTGTGGCAGACATTTCCTCTGCCATCCGCGAACGAGCACCGCCATTGGGGAGTTCGCTGGAAAATTCTTCGTCGTAGCCTTTAACTTCTTCCAAGCCAAAGCTCAGTTCAGATGATCTTTTTTTAGCCAGTCGCATCCTGCGATAACCATCCGCCAGTATGCCGACGATGATCAATAAACCGATGAGTATTAGCCAATCTCGCAAACTCATGTCCTTGCTGTCCTATAGACTTTGAAATCAAAATCGAATGCAGCCCGTTTCCTCGCTGCAGTGATAATTAATGATATTACGCAGAGCACCATCATTTTCGCAACCAAATTAATTACTTCTACAATCAGTTATCGTTGCAATACTACAATAAAAAGCCTGCAAATTAAGCAGTGGACGACGGCTTTACACGCTGCACACAACAAAACGACATTTGACAAATAGCGTTCAATTAAACACAAAGCAGATGGCATCCAAAGCGCAGCAATAAAGCAAAATGCTTTTGGTATTTAGAGTTCTGCCATCGCTGCCGCCTGCTCAATATCCACCGATACGGGTCTGGAAACACCGGGTTCGTGCATTGTTACGCCCACTAGCTGGCTGGCCGCCTGCATGGCAATTTTATTGTGGGTGATGTAAACAAACTGCACTTTGTCGCTCATTTCTGAAACCATTTTGGCATAGCGCCCGACGTTGGCATCGTCCAGCGGGGCGTCCACCTCGTCAAGCATACAAAAAGGCGACGGATTCAACTGAAATATGGCAAACACCAGCGCAATCGCCGTCAAGGCTTTTTCACCACCAGATAGCAGGTGAATGGTACTGTTTTTCTTACCCGGCGGCTGCGCCATGATGGCCACACCGGTATCCAGAAGATCATCTCCCGTGAGGGCCAGATAGGCCTGACCACCGCCAAATACCCGGGGGAACAGTTCCTGCAGCCCGCCATTGACTTTATCAAAGGTCATTTTAAAACGGTGCCGGGTCTCTTTATCAATCTTGCGGATGGCGTTTTCCAGCGTATTCAGTGCGGATTCGAGGTCTTCGTTTTGTGCATCGAGATACCGTTTTCGCTCCGATTGGGTTTGGTACTCTTCAATTGCTGCCAGATTAATTGCGCCGAGTCGTTCAATTCTGGCGGCAATTTTCGCCAGCTCCTGCTCCCAGTCCGCTTCGGTGGCATCATTTGGCAGGTTGTCTAGCACCGTTGCTAAATCGAATTGATCTTCTTTTAACTGATCAGCCAGAGTAGCGCGGCGTACCTGCATTCCCTGCCAGTCCATGCGGAGCTTTTCCAGTTGGCTGCGAATCTTTTGTCCTTGCTGCTCGGCGCTGTGGCGCACTTTTTCACCGGCCCGGATGCGCTGTTCAACGGTTTCAAGGGCGCTGCGTGCGGCCTGCATGGACTCTTCTTCGTCGAGTCGACGGGCTAGCATTTCTTCGAGCTGTTCGCGTAAATCCCCTTGTGGTGAACTGGATTCGGCCATGGATTCATGCAGAAACTCTCGCCGCTCCCGCAATTTGGTGGCTTGCTGGCTCAGGCGCTCAATGGCCGCCTGTAGGGAGCTAATCTGACTGTTAATCGACTGTTGCCGCAGAGCTAGCTGGTGGGTGCGTTCTTTGTCAGACCGTGCCTGATGTCGTATTTCTTCAAGGCGAGACTGTAGTTTTTCTCGCTGTTCTTGCAGCGCTTCACGGCGATCAATGTCCTGCTCCATGTTGTCCAGCGCGTCTTGCAGGCGCAGGCGGGATTCGCCGATGACGTCCTGCTCTAGCTGATATTGCTCACGCACTTCTTGCAGCTCGTTATCTACCCGCCGACGCCGTTCAGAAAACTGCTCCAGTCGTACTTTTCGCGCCCTGAGATCGGCTTTTACTTCACCCTGACTACGATTGATACCAGCAAGTTGTTTTTGTAGCTGTTCTTTTTCAGCCTGATGCTGTTCAAGTTGAGCTTTGGCGCTGTTCAGCTGATTTTTGAGGGTGTGGCTTTGTTCTTCGAGCGAGATTAGATTTTCTGCTAAAGCCTCCATCTCTTGTTGCCGTTCCAGTACCCCGGCGTTGTCATCCACACCCCGGCTAACCCGGAGCCAGCCAGCCGATAGCCAGATGCCATCTTGCGTAATGATGGACTCTCCAGAGCGCAGTTTGGCCCGCAACGACAACGCCAACTCCAGTGACTCTGCCGCGTAAACCCCCGCTAACAGTGGCAGCGCTGCGGGGCCGTTGGTGAGTTTGTCGTTTAGTAGTGCCAGCTCGCTCAGTGAGGGGGTAATGCCGGGCGGGTTACTTGCTTCCAGTAAAATCAGTGAACCCTGCTCCAGGGTGCTCAGTGCTTCGGCAACCGGGTCAAGCGTATCCAGACAAACCGCCTGCAAACTGTCGCCTAGTACCGTTTCAACGCAGCGTTCCCAACCCGCTTCTACGGTTAGTTGATCCATTAAGCGAGGGGAGTCGTTCAATTGTTGCTGTTCAAGCCACTGGACGGTACCGGTATCCTGATGCAAAGAGGCCTGATGCAAAGCCTCCAGTGAGGCGTGACGGCCTCGCATCATGCTGAGCTCATCACGGTTGTTTTCCAGCTCGCCAGCGCAGTGTTGTACTTGGTCGCGCTCACTTTCCAACGCTTCTGTGCGCTCTTCGATGCGTAGCTCGATGGTCTCGGCGGTTAACTCCAGCTCTGTGAGTTTTTCTTCAAGCAGTTGCAGTTCTTGTTGATCTTCACTGCCTCCTAACGAGGCGGCCTCCTCTTGCAGCCGGGCTTCTCGCTCCTGCAGTCGTCCCATCACTTGCTCGGCGTGGTTGATCCGTGACTGTTCGACTTCTGCCGTGCGTTTTGGCTCGTGGGCGCGTTGGTTGAAGTGATCCCAGTCCTTTTGCCAGCGTTGCATGGCCTCTTCTGCCTGAGTGAGCGTATCGCCTGAGTCCATTTCCTGATCTTGCAGCAGCTGCAATTCGGGCTCTAGCTCCATCAGCTCTTCGCGGAATATTTCGAGTTGCTCCTGATCATCCGCCAGCTGTTGCCTAGCTTCTTCCCAGCTTTGTTCCACCTGTTCAAGGTCGCGGCTTAGCTCTTTGGCGCGCTCTTGGCGGTGTTGTAAGGTCTGTTCGATACGGGTGACTTCGTTCCCTGTGGCGTAATAGCTTGCTTGCGCATCATGAAAACGGTCGCTGAGTTCCATTTGTTGTACGCGGTCGTCTTCCATGGCGGCATCGGCGGAGCGCTGTTCACTGATCGCTGCCTCAAGCTGAACTTCAAACTCACGAATGGCCTGCTCTTGCGAGAGCGCGCCGGTATTGATGGTTTGCCATTTAAGCGCCTGTAACTGCGCTTTTTTCAGGCGCTCTTCGGCTTTGTACTCTTTGTATTTTTCTGCCGCCTGAGCTTGACGCTGCAGATGACCTAGCTGACGGTCGAGCTCCTCGCGCAGGTCGGTGAGCCGTTCCAGGTTTTCATTGGTACGCCGGATGCGGTTTTCGGTCTCTCGTCGGCGTTCTTTGTAGCGGGAGATGCCCGCCGCTTCTTCAATAAAAACCCGCAGCTCTTCGGGTTTGGATTCGATCAGGTTGGATACAATGCCTTGGCTGATAATGGCGTAACTTCTAGGCCCAAGTCCGGTGCCCAGAAAGATGTCCATAATATCTTTTCGCCGACATTTGCTGCCGTTGAGGAAGTAGGTGTTTTTGGCGTCGGAGTTGACGGTGCGGCGCACCGAAATTTCCCGGTAGGCAGCAAATTCTCCAGTCACCCGGCCTTCGTTATTATCAAAGACCAGCTCTACCGAGGCCTGATTTACCGGTTTGCGGCTGTTGGAGCCTTTGAAGATGACGTCGGTCATGGACTCACCACGCAGATGCTTGGCGGAAGACTCCCCCATCACCCAGCGCGCAGCGTCGATAATATTGGATTTGCCACAACCGTTAGGCCCTACCACACCACACATGTTGGAAGGGAAGTGAACCGTCGTTGGGTCCACAAACGATTTAAAACCGGCCAGTTTGATGGATTTTAAACGCATCGTTTCTTTTTAGATCCTAACTTTAACTTCTTACCATCGGCCCTCAGGCTGTCTTGGTGCGGTACGGCATTTGCTGCTTGATCGCTACAGGCGCTATTTTAAGTAGCCGCTTGGGAAAGTAGCACGACAGCAACTACCAGATACTGCGCTAACCCAACGAAGGCAGTGATATAACCTTGCGACTTTCCTGGCTTTTAAGGGCTACAGGGCAGTTGATGAAATATCTGGCAAGCTTTAGATACTGACCAATCCACCGTCAAATAGTTCACGCTAAAGGGTTTTATGTCCTGGCAAACCCTCGTTGACAGCGTGTTGCTTTGGGCTGCGATTCCTTGTTCTAGCGATTTATAATTTGAGAGCGAGGCGCCTTCTTTGAGCTTGGGTTTTACCGGTTTACAAATAATAAGTCGCCAGCTTCAGCATGAAACAGACGACTTTAAATAGCTCAACAATTACCTTTAACGAAGAGTCACTGATAATTCAACATTTAATTACAGATTTTCTCAGCCCGCTGCCGGCAATGATCTAACTCGCTGGGGTAAAGGTCAAACGAACCGGCTCTTTTAATGAGGTTTTCACCCCTTTCACCTGCACTTGGTAGTCTGCCGACATGACGTCCCCGGTAAGGCTAAGGCGGGCGGTGATATCAAGCTGCTCAAGGGATGAGAGCAGTTGTCCGCTCATGGTGCTGCTGTCATCAAGAATCACTACCCGGGGCAGGTCTGCCACACGTAAAGGCACAGCTGCAACGGGTGGGGTTTTGTCCTCACCTGCCGGGCGGGCAAAGACAACGATGCGGGCATTCGCCGGGATATTGTCCAGCTCTGGCGCCATATCCACCATCACCCGCACTGCCACGACCTGATCGCCAAGCATGGTACGAGCCTGGTTAATGCCAGCGCTCAGGGACTGGCGAGCCACCGGGTCCTCCTCAACGGCCAGCGCCTGCTGCCAGACGGCCAGTGCTTTGGCGTAGTCGCCGTTGCTGTAGGCATCAATTCCTTGTAATCCCAATGCAGTGGTGTTTTGTCCGTCCTGCGATAGGGCTTGCTCATAGAGGTTGCGAACCTCAGCCGTGACGATGTTGTTATTGCTCAAAAACAGCACCTGTGCCAGCTCTGCCGACACTTGGGGGTGACCATTGCTGATACTGGCTAGCTGACGATAGGTTGTTATCGCCTCGTCAAGTTTGCCCGCGCGTAGGTAATGGCTGCCGAGCATATAGAGTGCCTGATTATTCTCCGGTTGCTTTGCCACCCAGTTTTGCAGCACCTGCTCGTTCAGGTCGCCCTGCCTGATAGCGTCTACCACCGCCATCTCGGTGGTGGCGCCAAGGCGGAAGTAAAGCAGCACGGCAAATAGCGGCACCACCAGCGCAATTAAGCCGGCATAGACTGGTTTTTTTAGTAGTGAGTAGGTGCCGTTTTGCTCCGTGTTTAGCTCATCGGCCAGCTTTTTTTGTAACTCCAGCTTGAGCTTGTTGGCAGCGGCCAGCGTGACCAAACCTTGTTCAACCTGCTGATCAAGCTCGGCGATCTGATCATGGAACGAAGAGACATTGCCGGCTTCATCGCTGATGTGAGCCGCTGTTGTTTGAGGTTTGAGCAAAGGCCAGGCTGCCAGTGCCACTGCTAAGGCAATAAGCACTGAGGCAATTAACCAGAATTCCATTACTTCTCCTTGCTGTTCAGCACGTTGTCCAGCCTTTGCTGTTGAAGTGGGGTCAAGGCGTCCTCTGCATCAGCTGCGCTGTTTCGTGCGCTGCGCACGATGATCAGCAGTGCCGTGAAACCGAGCAGTACCAGTACCAGAGGCCCGAGCCAGAGTATTAGGTTTTTACCGGCCATTTGTGGTTTGTAAAGGACAAACTCGCCGTAGCGGGCCAACATGAAATCCACCACGGTTTGGTGGTCTGCGCCTTCGTTCACCATGCGATGCACTTCCCGGCGCAAATCCTGAGCAATAGGCGCATTAGAGTCGGCAATGGATTGGTTCTGACATTTAGGGCAGCGCAACTCGTTGGTCAGCTCAAAGAAGCGCTGTTCCTGCTCAGCTGTTGCAAACTCATAAGAGTCAATGGCTCCGTGAGCCAGAGGCAAAAATAGCGCACAGAGAACCATAAGGCAGCGTAAGACGGTCTGTTTCATTGTTCTGCCTCCATTTTTTCCCGGAGTGAGCGATATCTTGGTTCCAGATCATTACGCCAGACGTTGGCATCAACGATGCCCACATGTTTGTAACGGATCACGCCCTGATGATCGACCAGGTAGGTTTCCGGTGCGCCGTAAACGCCCAGATCAATGCCGAGCGAACCGCTTTGATCGTTGATGCTGAAGCGATAGGGGTCTTGCAGTTCTTTGAGCCACTTTCTTGCTTCTTGCGGGTCGTCTTTGTAGTTCACCCCGACAATGAGTACGCCCTGATTGGCCAGTTGTACCAGATAGGGGTGCTCAACCCGGCAGGCCGGGCACCAGGTCGCCCAGACGTTAATCAGTGCCACTTGCCCGAGCAGGTCGGCACGGGTCACGGTTCGTTCAGGGTTTTTTACCGTGGTCAAGGTGAAGCTAGGCAGTGGGTTGTCCAGCAGCGCAGAAGGCAGCTCACCGCGATTATCCCGAAACAGGGCGATGTAGAACATCAGGCAGAGAGCGAGAAAGAGTGCCAGAGGTAAAAACAGTTGTAAGCGTCGTTTCATGCGCTGGTGACTCCGCCGCTGAAATTTTGGTCCGTTGCTGGTGTTGAGGTCACTTTTTGGCGAATTTTTAACCGGTAGCGCCGGTCAGAGGCCGCCAGCAAACCACCGAATGCCATCAATAATGAGCCGAACCAGATCCAGCGCACAAAGGGTTTAATGTGTAGCCGAACGGCCCAGGCGCCCTCATCATCGAGAGGTTCGCCAAGGGCTACATAGATATCACGGGTAAAGCCGGGGTCGATGGCGGCTTCTGTCATGGGCATGCCCTGAGCGAGATATACGCGCTTTTCCGGGTGCAAAACGGCAATCTGACGGCCGTTTTTGTGGACGGTGACGGTGCCGTAGTCGGAGTTATAGTTGGGACCGGGGCGCTGCTTAACCCCGTCAAAACGGAACTGGTAAGCGCCCATGTTCAAGTGCTCGCCGGGTGTCATCCGCAGGTCCCGCTGGCTACTGTAACCACTGACAATGGCAATGCCGACAATAGTAAACGCCAACCCAAGATGGGCAAGGTGCATGCCGTAATAAGACCGTTGCAGCCGTTTCAGTGCGGCCAGCAGCCCGGCTTTTTTGCGGGTATTGCGCGTCTTATTGCTAATGTCAGTCATCATGGTCATAACGATCCACAGCACCAGCGCCATTGCCAGTACTTCACTGATGACAATATTGCCCTCATACAGCAGGCTAAAACCAAAGCCGCCGACAACGCTTGCCAGCAAAATCCAGCGGGTTTGGGTCAGTAGCCAGCGCAGCGAGCCGTTTTTCCAGTTCAGCAGCACGCCAAAGCCCAAGGCAAAGGCCAGCAATAGCGCCATGGGCACAAATACGGTATTGAAGTAGGGGGGGCCTACGGAAATCATGCCCATATCCAGTGATTCCAGCAGCAGCGGAAACAGCGTACCGAGCAATACGGTGGCGGCACTGGTGGTTAGGAGAACATTGTTGACCAGCAACAGCGTTTCTCGGGACACCATACCAAAGCTGATTTTACTGCGTACCTGCGGCGCCCGCAGGGCAAAGAGGGTGAGGGAGCCACCAACCACAATCATCAGGTAGAACAGGATAAACACGCCTCGCTCTGGGTCGTTGGCAAAGGCGTGCACCGAGGTCAGTACCCCGGAGCGAACCAGAAACGTGCCCAGCAAACTCAAGGAGAAGGTAAAAATGGCCAGTAGCAGGGTCCAGCTTTTAAACAGCCCGCGCTTTTCGGTCACTGCCAGCGAGTGCATCAGGGCGGTGCCCACCAGCCACGGCATTAGTGAGGCATTTTCTACCGGGTCCCAGAACCACCAGCCGCCCCAGCCCAGTTCGTAGTAGGCCCACCAACTGCCAAGGGAGATGCCCAGCGTCAGAAATACCCAGGCCACCGTGGTCCACGGTCGTGCCCAGCGGGCCCAGGCGCTATCGAGCTGTCCGCCCAGTAACGCGGCAATGGCAAAAGCGAAGGCCACCGCAAACCCTACATAACCCATGTAGAGCATTGGCGGGTGGACTATCAAGCCGAAATCTTGCAGCAGCGGGTTCAGGTCTGCCCCTTCGGTGGGGGCAAAGGGCAGGAGGCGTTTAAACGGGTTGGAGGTCATTAGGGTAAACAGCAGAAAGCCTACGGCGATCATCCCCATCACCGCTAGTACCCGAGCCGCCAGCTGCGGTGGTAAGCGGTGGCTTTTGATTGCCACCATGGCCATCCAGCCCACCAGTGTCAGCACCCACAGCAGCAGTGAGCCTTCGTGGCCGCCCCAGACGGCACTGATTTTGTATTGAAAAGGCAGCAGGCTGTTGGAATGGCGAGCGACGTAATCCACAGAAAAGTCGTCGGTGATAAAGTTCCAGATCAGACAGACAAAAGCCAACAACACAAAGGCAAATAGGCCGTAAGACAGCGGCCGCGATTGCTCCATTAAACGCAGGTTGTTGGTGTAGCTACCCAGCAAAGGCAGCACGCTCAACAGCAAGCTAAAACACAGCGCAATGATCAGCGCCAGTAATCCGACTTCAGCCACCATTTTGCACGCTCCTGAGTTCTCCCTGGGCAACCGGTTTGTTGTAACCATTACCGGGATGTGCTTCATCAATGGCTTTTTGTACTTCTGGCGGCATGTAGTTTTCATCGTGCTTGGCCAGCACCTCAGAGGCGACAAAAACACCGTCCCGCCCAAGAACACCTAATGCCACAATGCCGGAGCCTTCAACGAACAGGTCGGGCAAAATGCCGTCGTAGTGAACGGTTACTTCGCCTGCACCGTCACTGATTCTGAAGCTGACTTTCAGGCTTTGTCCGTCCCGCTGTAAAGAACCCGGAACCACCAGGCCGCCACCACGCATCTGCTGGCCGATGGGCGCTTCTCCGGCGGCCATTTGTGCCGGTGAGAAGTAGTGGTTGATATTCTCCCGCAGGGCAAACAGCATCAGGGCAACCGCCAGCCCGACACCGGCAACCAGCAGAAGAACGAGGGTTAACCTCTGTTTGCGTACTGCGTTCATGAAGCGCTCCTTCTGACGGAATCATGGTCTTTATTTAATCGCCCACTGCGACTTTGTTCGTGACTGTTTTTTGTTGTTTTTTGGGTACAGGTTTTCTGGTTGTTGGCTAAACGTTGTTGGCGCCTGATCTGTGCCAGCACGCGCCGGCGGGTCAGAAAAGGTGCCAGCAGGTTGTAGACCAACACAACCAGCGCAATGGCATAGGCACTCCACACATAAAGGCCGTGTCCCCCCATTGTTAAAAATTCGGACCAATTGTCAAAATACATAGACATCAACTCACCAGCTCTTTTACCCAACGGGTTTTTCTTTCACGGCTGAGAATTTCAGTCCGCAGGCGCAGCACCGTAACCAGGGTGAAAAACAGATAAAATCCTAAAATCGATAGCAACAAAGGCCACAGCATTTCCGGTGCCATGGAGGGCTTTTCCGTCAATTTGAGGGTGCTGCCCTGATGCAGAGTGTTCCACCATTGCACAGAGAATTTAATGATGGGGATATTAACCACCCCGACAAGGCTAAGAATGGCGCAGGCTCTTGCCGCCGCCTCCGTTGTGGCAATGGCACCGCGCAGGGCAATAATACCGACGTAGAGGAAGAGCAAAATCAGCATCGACGTCAGCCGCGCATCCCACACCCACCAAGTACCCCAGGTGGGCTGTCCCCAGATGGCCCCCGTGGCCAGAGAAAGCAGACAAAACGAGGCGCCAATGGTGGCCATTACTTTTAAGGCCATATCGGCCAGTTTTATTTTCCAGATCAGCACAACCGCTGCCGCAGACGCCATCATCAAATAGATGGACTGAGCCAGAAAGGAGGCCGGTACGTGGATAAAAATAATGCGATAGCTGTTGCCTTGCAGATAGTCCGGTGGCGTAAAAGCCAAACCCCACACCAGCGCAACCAGCATCAAAATGAGGGATGATGCCTGCAGCCAGGGCAACCATTTGCCGCTGATGTCATAAAACCATTTGGGGGAACCCAGTTTGTGAAAAAACGTCCAATTCATAATTTTGTTCAAACCCGTGGGTCGCTGACCTTGCAGTTCTTTTTGTGGAGGCACATTGTTTGTGAAAGCAATTTTTGACAATCGTGCCTGATTTTTAAGAAACCGCTTGAATAAACCCGACTTTTTACTATTTGCATACTGAACTCAATCAGCGATAACCCTTAATGCACCGGCAATAGCCAGTGGTGCCAAACAAATCCCCAGCAGCAAAAATACTAAAAGCCAGAGAATATGACCGGTGTAGGGCATATTTTGCGCTGCGGCTTCTACGGCCCCGGTGGCAAAAATTAACACCGGAATATACAAAGGCAGCGCCAACAGTGTTAACAACACGCCACCGCGTTGAATGCGTACCGTCAGAGCTGCGCCAATGGCTCCAGACAGACTGAGAACCGGTGTACCCAAAAGCAGCGTCAGCAGCAAAGCAAAAAACGCCTGCCCGGGCAGGTGCAACATGACCGACAGCAGCGGCACCATCAACAGCAGACAAAATCCACTGGTCAACCAGTGGGTAAACACCTTAGCTAGCACCAGCAGCGGCAGCGGATGGGGCGACATCAGTAACTGATCCAGAGCGCCGTCGTCCTGATCGCTTTTAAACAGGGAGTCCAGAGAGAGCAGCACCGCCAACAATGCGCCAATCCAGATAATCCCGCCGGCCAACTCTGCAAGCACCTCACGATTTGGGGCGATACCCAGAGGGAACAGAGACGCCATCATAAGCAAAAAGGCCATCGGGTTAGCCACCTGACCGGGCGAACGGAATGCCAGAGTCAGGTCACGGCGAATCAAGGCCATGCAGGCCGCTGCGCCGTGCATAGATGGCCTGTTAATGGCTTCTTGATCCTTTGTGGCATTCTTATTCATGGCATGCTCCCGATGGTTCCAGAGAGAGCTTGCGTAGGGAGCCTTGTCGGTTACTCAGTGCCTGATGGCTGGTAATGAGTACCATGCCACCACAAGCCCTATGTTCATCCAGCAGACCCTCAAGCCAGGCAACCCCTTCTACGTCAATGGCGGTAAAAGGTTCATCCAGAATCCAAAACCTCGCCTCACTGGCGATCAGACCCGCAAACGCCACCCGGCGCAATTGTCCGGCCGACAGGTGGCTACAGGGGATGTCCTCATAACCGGCAAGGTGTACTCGCTCAAGAGCTTGCAAAAGGTGGTCAGGATGCACGGCGGAGTTACTCAGGCGCAGACGCCAGATCAGGTTTTCAAGGGGCGTAAGGTCGAGTTTCAAGCCGGGCTTGTGACCGAGAAAAAAACAGTCCAAACGAAAATCAGCGTACACTTTTTTAAGAGGTTGGCCTTGCCAGAAGATCTCACCAGAAAAACCTGAGCTGAGCCCGGCAATAATGCGCAGCAGCGACGTTTTGCCGGCACCATTGCGACCTTCTATTTGCAGTATTTCACCGCCACCAAGTTCAAAGCTCAGATTACTGAACAGCTGCCGGTCATCTCGCTCACAACTTAACTGAAGCACTTTCAGCAAAGCGAACTCCCAACATCAACGAACGAAACCAACATACCCCACCTTAATGCGCAAATCTTTGGCCGCAGATTATATCAGGAATTTTTACCAGTGGCGGGGTTAAATACCGTTTGGTGATATAAGTCAAAAAAGGTGGGAGCTGGTAGGGTGTTCGGGAACAGTCTTCCCTGCGGTGGCAGTGGCAAATTGACCTGAAAATACGGGAACTTTCAGACTTAATATATTATCCGTATCGCTATGGGGGGCTAGATGTGCACTGTTTTAGGCAGTCTCTGGGTGGGTTATTAAATAACACAAAAAAATCCTGCTTATCCGAAGCAGGATTGTTGGGATCTTAGTCCCGCAAAGTATAGGTTTCATCCACAGCGTCAGAGCGCAAAGTCACCGGGTAATCCAGAGCCAGCCACGAATAAAAGCCATCACGGAGAAAAAATACCCGCTCGTAACCCCAAAGGGCGGCGAGATAACTGCCAATAGCGCCGCGCATGTGATTAACGCTATTGCCATAAATCACCACCGGCACCTCTTTTTCCAAAACACCTGGCATTAATAATTGGCGAAAGCTACCGCGAAGATCCAAATTGTGGGAACCGTCCACATGACCGTTTTGCCACTGCTGATAAGGACGAACGTCTATAAAAAGTGCGCCAATTTCATGCAGTCGTTTTGCTTGGTGGGTATTAACGGTTACAACACCGTTAATCTCTGTGGGAGCTTCTTCTTGCCCGGCCATTGCGCCAGAAATCATAGAGCAGAAAAAAGCGATTGCTATAGAAATACTTTTCATAAATCACAGGTCCATTATTAATAAATACAATGAAAAGTGTATGAAGCTAAGACCTGCTTACTTGGAACAATAAGAAACAAAAAAACGACAGTTCAAAGCATTAAGGTATATGAGAAACATAAATTTGCTAAGACACCTTAAAAATGACGTATTTCGATAGAGTATTTATCAAAATCGATCAAAAATAGTAG
This sequence comes from Endozoicomonas sp., assembly GCA_965198415.1. Lineage (GTDB taxonomy): Bacteria > Pseudomonadota > Gammaproteobacteria > Pseudomonadales > Endozoicomonadaceae > Endozoicomonas. Next base: position 103,062 of record CBDAPN010000032.1, on the reverse strand, counting down.
CCAGCATTTTATGGTTACCAACAATAAGAGCTAATTAGAGCATCAAAAAATAAATTTTTTAAAAAGAGCGACAAAAAAACGTCGTCTTTATGCTCAGTTGGCCGAGCGCAATCTTAACTCAGCCAATTTTGTAATCGAGCTCTTAAACGTAATGCAGCTTGTGAATGAATCTGACTCACCCGGGACTCACTGACGCCTAATACTTTACCAATCTCTTTTAAGTTCATCTCTTCATCGTAATAAAGCATTAAGACCAGCTTTTCTCGCTCTGGCAGTTTATCAATCGCTTCAATCAGCGCAGTTTTAAATTTTTCTTCCTGAATATCCGCTGAGGGCCCCCGGTCACCGGAGCGAGCCTGCATTCTGGACTCTTCACTGTCAAACAGCTCTTCATAACTGAACAGGCGACAACCGCGAAGATCACTTAAGATGGTGTAATACTCATCTATTTTTACATCCAGCTCTTTAGCGACTTCAACGTCCCGGGCATCTCTGCCGAGTTTTGCTTCAACCAACTGTACCGCTTCTGTAATTCGACGACTGTTGCGATAAACCGACCTCGGCCCCCAGTCGCCTTTACGAATTTCATCAAGCATGGCGCCGCGAATCCGAATACCTGCGAATGTTTCAAAACTGGCGCCTTTAGTAGCATCGTATTTTGAAGCCGCTTCCAACAGCCCGATCATGCCTGACTGAACCAGATCATCAATCTGTACACTGGCAGGCATTCTGGCGGCAAGATGGTTAGCGATTCTTTTGACCAATGAACGATGTTTTACCACTAACTCTTCCATGGTTGATGTATTTTTTTGCACTTCCTGTGCGGTGGTTGTCATAACTAGATCCTCTCCTTGATCCGTCCTGGCAAAAAGAACTCAATACGACCTTTTGGCTTCGACACTGGTATTTTAGTTAGCTGGTACCCAATTCGGTGAAGCGCGCGGGCAGCCCGGCAATCATTATTTATTGATAGTAATGCCGACTGCTTTAAAGTTGCTTCACATACTGCCTTGTCAAAGGGTACTGCTCCTAAAAGGCTTAAAATTATCTGACTATCGTCTTTCAAATTTTCCTGCAATTTTTCAAACTGCTTGGCACCACCTCTTCTGCTACTCACCAGATTAACGACAATGTAAAAATGATGAACATTAAATACATGGTACAAAAGCTTAATCTGTCGGACCGCATCAATAACTGAAACATCCTCCTGATTAATCACCACGATCACTTCTGTTGCAGCCTGAATCAGTGTGACATTATCCGGAGCGAGCCCCGGCGCTGTGTCAATAATTAAAGTATCCAAATCCGCCGCAAGATCATCCATATCCTGAATCAGCTCAACTGCATCGGCTACCTTAATGTTGTCTTTCCACTTCCCTTCTGTCTCAGGGGTAAATACCCTGACTGCTGCAGTACTGTCACCAAAAATATCAGCATCCTGCTGTTTTTCAGTAAGAGAAAAAGACAACGAACCATCTAGATCGTTTACATCTTTTTTTTGCAAACCAAGATTAGTTTTAATATCAGGAACCGAAAGGTTGCCATCCATCAAAACAACTCGCTGCCCCTGTCTTGCCAAAACTAAAGCAAGATTAACAGCAACCAGTGTTTTTCCTACACCACCTTTACACCCTGAAACTGCAACCACTCTTTTATTTGCTTGGGTCATTGTTCTCACACTTTGAACTTTTCCATTGCTCAAACTGCACGTATAGAAAAACGACAATATATACATAACAATGAGCGTGCCAACTTTAATTTAAATCTTTTTTAAAATCCTAGTTAAACGACAAAACTTTATCATTTTCAAAAAAAACACCTAAAAAAATTAACTGCTCAGCAACTTGCTGATATATATAAAGTTTTACGAATGGCAAAAAAACTAACTCGTTATTTTTTTGACATAGGTAGGTTTTCGGTTGCACTTTGCAATTCTTGAACACTTTTTTTTGAATGACTTAAAGAAAGAAGCGTCCTTATAAAAGATATATATTTGACAGTGTTATTGTATAGTGACATGAAATTGTCGCGACCAGAAAAACGACATAAAAAAACTCACGAATTTACCTGTACAGGTGTGCCTTGAAAGAGGGTAAGTGTTTTTCGTAGCTGTCCACCTAGAGCCAGTCAGCAAACGACAGTTTTATAGCATCAACAAATATGCAGTACATAGAGCAGAAGATGCAGCCAGGGTTTAGGTATAAATTGCGTTGTATGTTGTGCAAAAAAAATCAGTACTCCGGTTGGAGTACTGATGTTATTGGGTGATGTACAGCAAATGGTGCATGTATTAAAGCAGGGGCAGCAAAACAATCACATCAGTCTTTCACTGGCTCCTCATAACGTTGTAGACCGTATTTACGCATTTTCTCAACCAGCGTCGTACGACGGATTTTCAATTTATCCGCAGCCCTTGCAACCACGTTGTTACAATCACTGAGCGCTTGTTGTATCAAACTTTTTTCCAGGCCAGTCAGGTACTCTTTTAAGTTCAGCCCACCAACGGGCAACACTGCGAGCCCTTCCCCCGCTGATTTTCCTACTGGTTGAATGCTGTCCGGGAACAGATCGGCAACTCCGTCGTCCTCTTGGTCCATCATATCGAGGTGGCAGAAGCTCTCAGGTAGATCCTGCACCCCAATCACGCCGTAAGGGTACATAATCGCCAGCCGTTCAAGAAGGTTAGCCATCTCTCGCACATTGCCCGGCCACTCATGTCGGCACAGTGACAGAATTGCTTTGGAACTGAGCCGAATTGACCCTCGTCCCTGTCTTTCCATGTTATGAACCAGCTCATTAATCATTAGCGGGATATCTTCAGGACGTTCTTTAAGCGAGGGCATCTGAATCGGAAATACATTTAAGCGGTAATAAAGGTCTTCCCTAAAGCTTCCTTGCGTGATCATCTCATCCAGATTTTTGTGGGTGGCCGCAATAATTCGAACATCCACTTCAACCGGGTCAGTCCCCCCAACCCGTTCAAACGTCCTTTCTTGCAGGACTCGCAACAGCTTAACCTGCATATGCAGTGGCATATCGCCAATTTCATCCAGAAACAGTGTCCCGCCCTGCGCCAGCTCGAAGCGACCTTTGCGACTGCTAACGGCTCCTGTAAATGCCCCCTTTTCATGGCCAAACAGTTCACTTTCTAATAAATCCGTGGGGATTGCCCCACAGTTGACCGGAACGAAGGGGGCATTTTTGCGATGGGAGTGTTCGTGCAGATTGCGGGCGACCACTTCTTTGCCGGTACCGGACTCTCCGGTGATTAACACATTGACGTCCCGATCCGCCACCTGTGCCATGGCGCTGCGTACGTGGCGAATTTTTTCACTTTTACCAACCAAACCTTTAAAGAGCTGCACTTGTTGGTTGTAACCTGTCTGGTGAGCCTGACGCCACTGCTCACGATACACCTGACCATAATGCAGGCTGGACAGCAGCTGTGGCTTGCTACAAGGCCAGTCAACCCGGGCGATAATTTGTCGGGCCAGAGCAGTTGGTAAATTGGCAGGTAATGTCTCGGCAATTCGCACCACCGGAACTCCCCCACACCAGCTTTGAATTCGTGCCAACATTCCCTGCAAGGAGCTTTCTGCTTGTAAAAAGTCCCCAAGGAAAAGGGCACTGAACGATTCTGGTGGGAATTCACTGACGGTATCTTCCCAGTAGGCAGCGCTGATGGCGATAGGCTCAAAACCCATAAACTGCATAATGGTACTAAGGTCATGCCGACGCTGCTCTGCGTCTTCAATAATAAGGATTTGTTCAGCTGTTTCCATAAGACGACGATCCTTGTCATCCGATTAAAAAAATACCGCACCGATAAAAATAATAGGAATTAAATTATTTATCGTTATTTCAGTTAAATACTAAAAAAGAACCACGTCAAATTTTTGTTGGTTTTTTATTCTAAAATGCCATAAAAAATTATCGATTATTCCAAGAAGTAACTAACTTACGGTATCGTTCGAGAAGTGTCGGTATTCCTGTTTCTTTCCAGAAGGACAAACTAACCCAGGTTTGGCGAGGACCTTCAGCATATTTATCTAGCGCCTTGCAAGTAAGTTTGTCGTTCTCCACCTGCAAGGTATCAATATCATACGCTGTTATCTTTCCAATTTCCTTTTTAATCAAGCGTTTCGCTTCTGTCGCTGTTGGAGGCAGCTCTATCTCTCGAAGATTTTTTTCCAAAACCTTCCATAAAGTTTCGTCGCCTCTGAGACCATAGTGTTGAAGTGGTGGGCTGAACAAAGCAGTGGCCATTCTTTTTATCTCTTTCTCTTTAAGCCCTGCTTGCAGTAGAGCGTTGTAATCAGGGCCTCCCGGGTAACATACAACAGAAACGCCACTGCCAACGGATAGTAATGGCGACATTTGCGCGCATAATTTTTGTGCGGGCTGAACTAATTTTTCGTATTGTCTGGAAGTTGCCGGCGGAATAACGACGACATGGGCGTCTTTATCTACTTTATCAAGCTTTTGGCTGGCCTTTTGGTATTGACTGAACAAAGAATCTGCTGAGGAGAATCCCTCATGGAGGGGAAAAATAAACAGGTGATTGAGGGAAAAGTTATTTTCAGGTAACTGAACGTGAACAACCTTATCTACAGCAACATCTTTACTCTTTGAATCGAGTAAGTTGGTAAAATATTCAGGTTGTTCAAAGACCTTATTTTCATTTAAAACGCGGGTTATTGTCTCTAAAACTATGCCTGTGCGGTGATTCCGCCAGGCATTGCTCTCATCCCAATCACCATCTTCCCTTTGATAGGCAATATTACATGGAAAAATCAGTACGCGGGGTTGTTTCGACGGATTATTTGCCAAGAAGTGGGTTATGTTTGCAGAAACAAGTGATAACCGGTTTCCAGGCAGTGTATGATTTGCAGTACGGTTTACGTAATTTTCCACATCCTGTATTTTTATCGGTTCATGCTCCCTTAATGATTTGCACATCCGGCTATTGCAAGCCATAGCTCGCAATAGCTGGGTGCTATTTGCATTGGTTGTGTAAGGGTCAATATCACCATTCGCACCAATAGCTAATAGATTGTCGTTAGAGCAACCTACATTAAGAACATTAGGTATTTGATTTTGAACGATTTGGCTAATAGGAGGAAACGACATCAGCTTGAACTCCATTTAATCAATGCTAAGGCATTGAAAACAATTAAATATTAAACCCCAGATCAAAAACATGATCATAAGTCAACCAGACCCAGCACTTTTATCATATAGTCTTCGCTCCAGCCACAGGCCTTCCTTCTTCGTCACAAGCAACGTCAAGTAAACAGTGCATCGACTAGCCAGTGCTTTCTCGTGGCCTGAAGTACTTCTTCTGCTGATAGAAGACGGCTGGATATAAAGTAGCCGATTAATGTGCTTCCCTTGCCTTTTTGACAGTTATCTAACTGAACTGCGAACAGGCGAATGCTGTTCTAATCCTTGGCACCACACAGTATGGCGCCGACAGACCTAAACATAACTTCAGCCAGAATATGAGTTGACTGTTTAGGGCCTCGTTTATCGCTCAGCGAATCGAACGTGGAAAACAGGGTTTTGGCAGACACCACTGAACAGGCAAGACATAGGATTATAGACGGTTTTGGCCCATTTACCTGATCAAAATATGATCATATTTTGACCTTGAGGTAACGCTGAATAGGCTTTGAGCAAGCGCGAACACAGTGTTATGAGGCTTCTCGCTTGTTTTCTTGGTTTGAAACTATCTGTTTTTAGAGGCTGATATCTCACTGCAAACCGCTGTAACAAGCACTCTACTGCATGGATTCAATAAGTTTGACATGCAGTAAAACAGAGGTATGACACTTCAGGCATCATACCCATTTTTCTGTATTATGCCTGTTAAGTGTCACATCGGCCTTTCCACCGAAGAACAGCAAAGTCTGAAACAAATTGTTCAGGTTAATAAAGTGGCGAAGCATCAACGTACCCACGCTCAAAGCCTTCTTGCTCTTGATGAGCATGGCCCTACCTTAAGCGAGGCCACCACAGCAGATGGATGTGCCGTTTCCACTGTCCAAGGCGTTCTTCAACGTTGTGTTGAAGAAGGGCTTGAAACTGCGATTGAGAGCAAATTCAGCCGTAAGGGGCGACGCCGGGTTCTGGAGGGTGAGCAGCAGGCACATCTTATTGCTTTGACTTGCTCCAAACCTCCAGAAGGCCTATATCGTTGAACGATGAAGTTGTTGGCAGACAAAATGCTTGAACTGGACAAAGTCCGCTGGTGTTAACACACGACAATTTAAACGTCTTCAACCTCCTCCCACAGCTTGCGCAGGCGTTTTTCAGACACCGCAAAGCGGGTTCCCAACTGTTGGGCAAACAAAGACACGCGGTACTCTTCAATCATCCAGCCAAATAACGTCAAGCCCGGATCAACGATCTGATGCTGTTGATGAGCTTCGCAGCGCTTTTCATACTTTTGCTGCAACGCCGTGAGTTCTTCCGTCCAGGCTCTGTCCCGGTTGACCTGAGCGGGCAGCTTTTCCAGCCGGGTTTCGATGGCTTTCAGGTAACGTGGGTAATGGCTGAACCACTCCATCCCCGCTGTCGCCATAAAACCGGGCTGTAACAAACGCTGCACATGCTGTTTGATGTCTGCCAGTGCCAACGCCCGATCAAAACTGATCTTGCCTTTCAACTGTTTACTCACCCGCTGGGCGAGCCGGAAAACGTCATTCAGCATGGGGTCGAGCTTCTCGGCGCAGGGGACAATCTCACTTTTAAAGCGCTCCAATAACGCCACGAATGCCTCACGGTTTCTCGGCATTTCCTGCTCTTTAGCCAAATAAACCGTCTGAACCAGCAGATTCTGTAGATCGTCTTCCAGCTGGTTTTGGTTAATTAGATTGGTGGCCAGTAATTTCGTCTCTTGCAGTCGGGTCATTTTGCTCAAGGCAAACTTCAACTGCTTTGATAACCGGATACGCAGCAACCGGGTCAATCCCCGACGACCCTCATCGTCCGCCTGCGCCGGGCTTTCAAACAGTTGTACCGCTACTGAGTCTTGTTGATCCACCAGTGCCGGATAGGATTTAAGCACTAATCCGCCAGCGTTACGGGTAATCTCCCGGGGCAGCTCGCCACAACTCCAGTCCAGCAAACCTTCCTGCTCCAGAGAGCTTTTGGCCAACTTGCGTATGGTGTCGTGAGCATACCCGGAAAACTGCTGGCGTAACTGGTTCAGGTCACGACCCTGCCCGATTACCTCACCGGCTTCGTTTATCACCCGGATGTTCATTAGCAGGTGGGCATCCAGGCTCGTTGTGTGCCAGTGCTCATCCAGAATACGCACGCCGGACATACGGGTTAGCTGGCGCCCCAGCATAGCGGTCAACGGTTCATCACAGGGGGCTAACGCTTCAAGGGCGCTGTTAACAAAATCCGGAACCGGCACAAAATTCTTGCGCATCGGCTTGGGCATAGCGCGAACCAGTGCCACACATTTGTCGAATAACATGCCCGGCACCAGCCACTCCAGCCGATGCTTTGGCAATAATCTGAGCGCGGCTACCGGTACGGTTATCGTTACGCCGTCGTCTGATTCGCCGGGGGCAAAATGGTAGCTTAGTGGCAGCTCTATGCCTTCCCAGCGCAATCGGTTGGGGTAACGATTAACGGTTACGCTGTTGGCATCATGCTGCATTAAATAGACTTTGGTCAGATGCAGAATGTCCGGCTGCTGTCGCTCGGCCTCTTTGCGCCACTGCTCAAAACCGGCACCGTTACAGACACCATCAGGCAGCAGTTCATCGTAAAACTGAAACAGCGTTTCGCTGTCTACGAGAATATCCCGGCGGCGAGACTTCGCCTCCAGTTCATCCACTTCCTCAATCAACGCTTGATTGTGTTTCTGAAACGCCCCTTTGGAATCGTAATGCCCTTCCACGAGCGCTTCACGAATAAAAATTTCCCGGGCAACGACCGGATCAATAGCGCCATAACTCACACGACGACGACCGATAATGATCAGGCCATACAGGGTCACTTGTTCAAAGGCGACCACCTGTGCCCGTTTTTTTTCCCAATGTGGTTCAAAGTAGTTGCGCTTTACCAGATCATGAGCAAGGGGTTCTATCCACTGCGGTTCTATTTTGGCGTTAGTGCGGGCAAAGAGCCTGGAGGTCTCCACCAATTCGGCGGACATCACCCATTTTGGCTTACGCTTATACAGTACAGACGCCGGAAACAGATAAAAACGCCGGTTTCTGGCCCCCATGTAATCCGCTTCATCGTCTTTATTTCCCAGTTGCGATAACAACCCTGACAGCAGAGATTTATGCACATCACTGTAACTGGCGGGGCTGTCATTCAAACGCATTTGCAGGTCTTTGCAGGCCAGCGAGAGTTGTCTGTGTAAATCACGCCATTCGCGCATCCGCATATAAGACAGAAACTGTTTATTGCAATATTTGCGTAACTGGTTTTGGGATAATTCCTGCCGTTGTTGCTCATAGGCCTCCCAGAGATTCACGTAGGTGAGAAAGTCTGAGTCGTCGTGATAAAACTCCCGGTGTCGTTGATCCGCTGCTTGGCGCTTCTCCTGCGGGCGCTCCCTCGGGTCTTGAACCGCCAACGCACTGACAATAATCAGCACCTCATGCAAAGCGTTGTTTTTATGAGCCTCAACCAACATGCGGCCGAGGCGAGGGTCAACGGGTATCTGCCCAAGCTTTCGACCAACCGCAGTTATGCGACGCCCTTTATCCACCGCACCCAACTCCTGTAACAGCTTGAAACCGTCATTAATGGCTTTGCCGTCCGGGGCGTCTACAAACGGAAAAGCAGCAATGTCACCGAGTCCCATGCGTAACATCTGCAAAATGACTGCCGCTAGGTTGGTTCTGAGAATTTCAGGGTCGGTAAACTCGGCACGGGAAAGAAAGTCTTCCTCAGAATAAAGCCGAATACAAACCCCCTCAGCCACCCGACCACAACGGCCTTTGCGCTGATTGGCCGACGCCTGCGAAACCGCCTCTACCGGTAAGCGCTGCACTTTTGAGCGCACACTGTAACGGCTGATGCGGGCCGTACCCGGGTCAATCACATAGCGAATTCCCGGTACCGTCAGCGACGTCTCCGCCACATTGGTGGATAAAATGACACGACGACCTGAGTGTTGTTTAAAAATTCGATTCTGTTCCGAAGCTGAAAGCCGGGCATACAGCGGCAAAATTTCTGTATGGTGCAGTTTGGCGTCGCGCAAAAACTGATGCGTTTCCCGAATTTCTCGCTCGCCACTGAGAAACACCAACACATCACCAAGACGGTTGCCCTGATGCTCAATGCTCTCAATTTCTTCCAGAGCTGCGAGAACACCCTGCTGAAGCCGTTGATCTGCATCACGCCCTTCGAGTTCAAGGTTTTCCAATGGACGATAAAGGGTGTCTACCGGATACGTACGACCAGAGACTTCAATGACTGGCGCATTATCGAAATGTTTGGAGAAACGCTCCACATCGATGGTGGCGGAAGTGATGATGACTTTCAGGTCCGGGCGTTTGGGTAAAATCAATTTGATGTAGCCGAGCAGAAAGTCAATATTCAGGCTGCGCTCGTGGGCTTCATCAATAATCAGGGTGTCGTAGCGGTTGAGAAAGCGGTCGTGCTGAATTTCGGCCAGCAAAATGCCGTCGGTCATCAGTTTGATCAGTGTGGTGTCGCTGCTGTGATCAGTGAAGCGCACCTGATACCCAACCTGTTCACCCAAGGTTGACTTCAGCTCTTCGCCAATGCGAGTGGCCACTGAGCGAGCCGCCAGACGACGGGGTTGAGTATGGGCGATGGTGCCAAAAATTCCCCGACCGGCTTCCAGGCAGATTTTTGGCAGTTGCGTGGTTTTACCTGAGCCGGTTTCACCGGCCACAATGACTACCTGATGCGTTGCAATCGCTTTGGCAATGTCCGCTTTTCGCTCAGCAACCGGTAATTGTTGATCGTAGTGAATCTTTGGCAACGTAGCCCGGCGCTGTTCCACCAGCGCCAGCGAGGCGGCTATTTTTTTTTGGAGTTTACCCGCATCATCGCGTTTCAGTCTGCGCAACTGACCGCGCAGCCGATAGCGGTCACGGATCATGCACTGGTTGATTTGCTGTTTTAAAGATAAGCCGTCACTCACGCCGGACACCCGGATACTCCTGTGTAAAAATTCGGATAACTGTGCGAGTGATTATACAGATATAAAAGGCGGTCAGAATGACCGCCACAAGGAAATTTAAACGTTGTTGCGTGCGGCGAGCTCTTCATCCCGCAGTTGGCGACGCAAAATTTTTCCCACATTGGTTGTGGGTAGCTCTTCCCGGAACTCCACCAGCTTAGGTACTTTATAACCGGTCACGTTGTTGCGAAAAAAACTCACCACGTCATCGCCGGTGAGGCCGGAATGTTTTCGCACCACAAACATTTTCACTACTTCGCCCGAGCGCTTATCGGGCACACCGATTGCCGCACACTGAGAAACGTCGGGGTGTGTTGCAAGCACATCTTCCAGCTCATTAGGGTAAACATTAAACCCGGACACACAGATCATGTCCTTTTTACGATCGACGATGGTCACATAACCGTCGTCGTCAATCCGAGCAATATCACCGGTATGCAGCCATCCGTTGGGCATTACTTCTTGTGTCGCCTGTTCACTCTGCCAATACCCTTTCATGACTTGCGGGCCTTTAACGCAGAGCTCGCCAACACTGCCAATCGGCAGTTCATTATCGTCATCGTCAACAATTTTTAATTCACAGGATGGTACCGGCAAGCCAATGGTGCCAAGTTTGATGTTGCCCATTGGGTTAAGGCTGACGACAGGCGACGTTTCCGTCATGCCATAGCCTTCACAAATGCGTGAGCCGGTAAGGCTCTCCCACCGTTCAGCGGTGTCTAACTGCAACGCCATACCACCGGAGACGGTGTTTTTAAGGTTAGAAAAGTCAAGACGACGGAAGGCTGTTTGATTCATCAGTCCAATAAACAGTGTGTTTAAACCGACAAACATGCTGAACGGCTTACCCTGTAAATCTTTGATGAACGCTTTCATATCCCGTGGATTGGTGATGAGCAAATTATGTGCACCAAGCAGCACCGCCACCATGCAGTGTACGGTGAACGCAAAGATATGATAGAGCGGCAACGGAGCAATAATCAGTTCTTCACCATCTTTCAGGTTTCCACCTACGGACGCTTTGACCTGAAACATGTTACTGAGAATATTGCGGTGGGTTAGCATCGCGCCTTTTGCGACGCCTGTCGTGCCACCTGTGTATTGAAGTATTGCTACATCGTCGTTTTCACGTCTGACATTAACGCAGCTGTGCGAACTACCAAGTTTCAGGGCTTTGGTAAACGCCACCGCTGATGGTAACGAATAGTCTGGCACCATTTTTTTAACGTACTTGACCACAAAGTTCACCAAGGTGCGTTTTATTGGTGGCAGCATGTCACCCACTTCAGTGACCACAACGTGTTTAATGGCAGTTTTGGCAATGACTTTTTCAGCCAGTTGCGCCATGTTGGCCAGCACAACCAGTGCTTTAGCGCCGGAGTCACGAAACTGATGCTCCATTTCACGTTCGGTGTAGAGTGGGTTGGTATTAACCACAATCAAGCCGGCACGCAAAGCGCCAAACACTGCCACCGGGTACTGTAAAACATTGGGCAGCATGATGGCGATGCGGTCACCAGGGTGTAAGTCAGTATGATTTTGTAGGTAGCTGCAAAAGTGACCGCTGAGTTCATACAGTTGGGAGTAGGTCAGTTCATGCCCCAAATTGCTGAACGCCGTTTTATCTGCATACTTGCGGGTACTGTAATCGAGTACATCAATAATTGAACGGTACTGACCAATGTCGATGGTTGCAGGAATACCTTGCGGATACTTATCTTTCCAGAAACCGGTAGTCATGGATTCTGTCTCCTGCGCCCACAACGAGCCAGTAACAGGTGGCTCGGCAATAATTGAAAACTTGCTCGCAAAATTTTTGACCTTCTTGGCAAACTATGGCGTCGAATTTTTAGTAGCTATTCAGCACCTGTATCTCATGACAACCCATCAGATAACTCACTATTGATTAGCTGAACTTTGGTGCATTGTTGTTTTTTGCCATTCCAGAGAAGTTTATCAAGTCATAAAGAGCCACTTAGTAGCCTATAGTCGCTTGTCTACTCAGTTGTACAAAACATGCCGCTAAAGGGGGCTGAATAGTTACAATTTTTGTTGAGAGTATCAGTTTTCACCGGTTTGCGATAGACGACAAAATTGAAATACTTTGCGATGTATCCGGGCGCTAATACCCATGCAGTCATTTCAACATCATTGCTGTTAAGGAGGCTGTACAAAGAGTGTGCAATTTATCTTTAAGGTGCCAGAGCGTAGCTCGTTAAACTCCAGAGCCGGCTGTTTGTGATGAAGGGAGGCGTAGCATCCCAAGGCAGTGGGGGTAAGTAAAATACCCCCACTGCACAGAATGGATACTGTTGTTAAGGCGGGTTATGAACTGACAACTTATGGCGAATTTTTACCATAGATTGCGTAAAGCACCGCCTTTGCCCTTTGGGTATTTATGCCCTTTGGGTATTTATGCCCTTTGGGTATTTATGCCCTCTGGGTGCGATAGGGCAGGGAATGTCAGCAGTATTTAGCGGTTTCCTTCAAATAGTTCACGAACCCACTGAAACTCACCGGGTCGTTTCTCATCCCAGTCATTTCGATAATAATCAAGGAGCCTCGTAGCGGTTGTACCAGACCCATTGGTCAGGTTTGGGTTGGCTCCATGGGTGATTAGCAGTTCAAAAATGCGATAAGGAGCTTCCCACTGAACAGCCATATGCAAGGGCCGCTGGCCGGTGCTGTAGTGAAATCTGCCCAACGGCACCATTCGATTCACCGTTTCGGAGGAGACGTCAAGAATTGCCTCAACTGCCTCATCATTCAAACTCTTGATGGCCGCAGCCAGCAGATCATTTCCCTCAAAGTCTTGTGTTTTAACCACTTTAACGGCTTTAGTGTGCTCTAGGGTGGACAGGCGTTTTACCAAGCTGTCGGTAAAACCGTTGAAGGTCAAAAATGCCTCAAAGCCCTTGCCTTTGACCCAAAAGTTTTCCATCACCTGTTCGCTAATTTCACCACTACTGATGGCCTGAGCAATCTGCTCGTCCATTGCGTCGGTCATATTGGTGGATATCACTGCCCCTGAGCCCGCAGATGGCAACTCACCCAGAATGAGTGGAGCCTCTTTGATGTAATGGGTGGCTAGGTGAAGATCACCACGCCAGTGGAGCCAGTCAAGCAAATGTTGCCAAAGGCTGACGTTTTTCCCGTTTTCGAGCAGTTTTTTGAGATAGGCTATAACCACCTGACGCTCTTTTTCGCTGCGTGGACGGGCTCCAAACTCTTTGGCCAGTAAGAAGCCACTCACTGGCCACTCCCATTTCACCAAGCCACTGAGCATTGTATCGTTACCCGCTCCCATGAGCAGGTTGGGGTTTGCACCGTGCTCCAGGGCGAAGCGAGCCATTTCCTCGTTATAATTGCCTAATGCCATTCGTAGCATGTTGGCGTGGTCTTTGTCGCCGAGGTTGATATCGGCGCTGTGCTCTAATCCCCATTGGGCAAGTTTGGGGAATTGATTGAAAGCTGCAAAGGAGAGCAGGTGGCGCCCCCTTTTGTTGGTCTCACCAGAGATGGGGGCATTGGTCAGTAACGCCTCATCGTGGGTGTTGGCGCCAAGGGTGCTCTCATAGGCTCTGAGAACGACGGCTTCCACCACTGCTCTCGCCTCTGCGGCGTCAACCGGCTCTGGCCTGAACCTTGAGTCCGGGCTGGCAATGACAGTGCCAACAAACAGCCCTAAAAAAATCAAAACTTTGGATTTTATTTTCAGCATTTGTATTTCCTTTAGGTAGCGAACCATTAGATAGATTTTTTATATTGATAATTTGCCTGTCAGGTGAAGTTTTGTTTCATCTCAAACAAGACATTAGTCCCTTTTAAAAGATTGATTATGCACAAGCGATTCAAACGCAGTATTTATATTCAATAACAATTTAAAGGGGAGCGGGTGACATACTCCCTCCATTAAATCGGTTTACCAATTTAAGTGGGGCTTCTAATTGGGAATTACATGCGACCCACCACGTCAAATAACATAGCCTTTCGCTGTCGTACCGGTTGCCGAACCACGACAGGGGAACTCTTTACACATACGCTGTGTCCCAGCGCATCGGCAGTAGAAGCCAGAAAACGGTTGTGTTTTCTTGATTTGTTTCTCGTAGTTAGTCCAGCAACGGTGGCGCTTGAATATTTGTTCAGAGGCTTATCTGTCTGTCGAGTAGGCTGTTGTCTCAGCCACAAAGCCCATTATGCAGGGTTTTGCAGTCGATTAAAGTTAGTACATGGTCTTGATCTGTGCAAGTTTCGCTATCAATCTCCCCCCAAATCTTCAAAGGTTGCTCCTTTCCTACCAATGAGAGGCTATGGATGGAGAATTCCGCAAGGTTTGTTAAATGTGTTCAATTGGCCAATTATAAACTGTTTACAAAACAGCGATTGCACCCAAGGTCAAAAAAAAAGGCATTAATCAGGAACTTTTTTAATTGGGAACAGTCAGTCTCCTCGGGTGAGGGAAATTGCTTCGGTTAATTTCTTCAACCTGTATATTTTTCTATTGAACTATAGGATTTTTAACATGTTCCTTCGTACCTGGTTATCTATGTTCCTGTGCGCTGCTGCTTGCCTGGCCAATGCCACCGAAGACGCTCACTACAGCTTTGTTAATACCGGTATTGGCTTCAATCACCAAAGTCAGAAGTTATTAAGGTTTAACGGAACCTCTTGGTTTATGAATGGGTCTTACAAAGTGCCCGCTCAACCGATTATTTTCAATGCCGGTTATGCTTTTAGCCGAGTAGATAAAAATGGGGCACTGCTGAACATTGATATTAATGGAGCCAGCTACTTTACCGGTGTCAGCCTACTGCTAAAACCCACGGAGCGCTTTCACATTATTCCCTCACTGGCCAGCGGGCGTCTGCACAACGTCCTGACTAGCGAGACGGAGAAAATGACGGATAAAACCAACGCTCTCACTACCTCAGTCAATGCTCGTTATCATTTGGAGAGAAACCTCTGGCTCAACTCGGGCATTATTCATCAGTACTATACCCACAAAAATGTTCGCACTGAGCACAAAACCAGCGACTATTTTACCGCCGGAGTAGAATATTATGTGGATAAAGACTGGGGCTTTAGTTTTAACTATCGCGGAAATTCGGAGCAATTTACTACGTTGATGTCGGTGAAGTTTTTTCTTTGATTCCCACAGCTGTCAGGAATAGCCCGGATATTTATGTGCGTTCTATTTATACCAGCCCTATTGGTAGGGCAACCCCTCTCTCACACTCTTCCAACCCTATCAGGTGATTGGGCGGATAAATAAATCCGGGCTAATCCAACTCAGGTAAATCTTAATTGGAGCGTCAGGTGTGTGGTTCTCAAGCCTCCACCTCACGCTATTCAACGGCAAACGCTCTACCGTTACTGTCTTTTAAGCTGTTAACTCTGGCCAGTTTTTGTATCTTTTTTTGGTCAAGCTGATACAACTCATCAAGCAGGCGAAGTTGCAAAGTACCAGGCCCCGAGCAGTTGACGCTGGCGAGCTCTGCGGCAATTCCGAGACAGGTGAGACCGGATATTGCCGCGATCATTGGGCAATCACAAACGGCAAGAAATGCGCCAATAATGGCAGTAGCCGTACACCCGGTGCCGGTGACCTTGGTCATCATCGGATGGCCGTTGTCTAATTTATAAACACTTCTGCCATTGGTGACATAGTCAGTGGCGCCGGTTACGGCAATCACTAAATGGCGCTCTGCGGCCTTTTGCTGAATAAACGCAAGGGTGGACTCACTGCTGGCGTTACTGTCAACGCCTTTACCTTCGCCGGTAGTGGAGGTAAAGAGTGCTTTTATTTCTGAAGCATTGCCTCTAACGACAGAAGGTTGGCAGGCAAGAAGCTGTTTATTGCTTTGTAATCTGAAAGGGGTTGCGCCAGCTCCGACCGGGTCGAGAATCCATGGCTTATTGAGTTGGCTGGCGGTTTGTGCAGCAAGAAGCATGCTTTTCAAGACGGTAGAAGTCAGTGTGCCGCTATTAATCACCAGACTATTGGTGACGTTCGCCATATCGATCATCTCTTCGAATGCGCTCGCCATAATAGGTGAAGCGCCAACGGCGAGCAGAGCATTGGCGGTTGTGTTGGTGACCACATCATTAGTGATGTTATGCACCAGCGGCTGAGCTTTTCGTAGCTGATTAAGCGAGTGAATAATGAGCTCTTGCATGGAAATAGCCTTTCGGTTAGAGCCGATACTTGATAAAAAGTGGAAAATCAACGCAGGGCGCTGATCGTTATAAGCGGTTGATAAATAGCATATCAACTGGCGCACGGAAATTCTTGCGGACTGTTTAATTTATATTGCGTTTAATCCCTACTGTTTTTTGACTTACTTAGGGGGATTCTCAGCCGTAATCAATGCTCAGTGTTTGAAAAACACTCCGGGAACAGGCTGCTCTAATGCAAACAGAAACTGAAAATCCTACCGCTTTGCAATCGTTCACTGCTGTTTAAGTTTCGTTCCTATCTTTCGCAAAAGAATGCTTATTATAAGTCGTTGTATTGGTATTAGTACTGGCCAGAGCGGGTGAAAACGCAGATTGATTTTTCATAAAGCCTCTGAAGGTTAATCATAACATACTGATTTTATAGAAAATTGTGAATATAGGCTTTTTATTTTTTTTTCCTGACTGTATAGTTATTCCGCAAAGCATGGTAGACGGATTTAATTAGACATATGACGTTTTTAACCGATCATAACGGTTCAATAAATGATAACTGTCTGGCAATATTTCCGGCTGGAAAATTCCCAGCGTAGCTTTGAGAAGTAGCTATTAAAATAGCGTAAAAAATTATCCATGCGCTCAGCCGGGTCACAACGTTATCTGTGGTGACGGCTTATATGGAGAATAACAAGTCATCTCAAATCGTTAATCATTTGTCGTTTAATGGTCTCGCTTAAGGCTATGTTTATAAATTTTCGACAGTGATACCGATTGAGCATTTCAAGGGGGAAGCATGTCCTTACTGGAAGTAAAAGGGCTACGCATTGAGTTTCCATCTCGCTATGGTACCGCTGTCGCCGTTAAGGGCGTTTCGTTTACGCTTGAAAAAGGTGAAATCCTCGGGCTTGTGGGCGAGTCCGGTGCCGGAAAATCCACCGTAGGCAACGCCGTTATTGACCTGTTAAGCCCTCCGGGCATTGTGGCTGGTGGTGAAATCAGGCTCGATAATCAAACCATCAGTGGCCTGCATGGCGAGGCCATTCGTCAGATTCGTGGGCGGCGCATTGGCTTTATTTTTCAGGACCCGATGACCTCGCTTAATCCATTGCTTACCATTGAAACCCAAATGGTTGAGACCATCCGGGTGAATTTGGGTCTTGGCAAAGCAGAGGCCTATCAAAAGGCGCTTAACCTGCTTGAAGCGGTTGGGATTCCTGAGCCTGAAATCCGCATTAAGCAGTATCCTCACCAGTTTTCCGGTGGTATGCGACAGCGTGTTGTTATTGCCATCGCCTTGTCCGGTGATCCTGAATTGATTATTGCCGACGAACCGACAACCGCTTTGGATGTCTCCATTCAAAACCAGATTCTGGAGTTGATTCGCCAACTGTGCAAAGAGCGCCAGGTGGGCTGTTTACTGGTAACCCACGATATGGGAGTCATTGCCAATGTGACTGACCGCGTAGCGGTGATGTACATGGGGGACTTGGTAGAACTTGGCGCCACCGAGCAAATTTTGTGCCAGCCCCAGCACCCATACACTCAAAGTCTGATTAGCGCAGTGCCCAGAACTGACGTTAAACTCAGCCGTTTTCCTCAAGTCGAATACATTGAAAAAGAGCAGGGGCGGCATATTGATGTCAAAAATCACTGGCTTGGGCAGCGGGAAACCCTCCAGTTCAACGACACTGAAACCAGCGATAATGTGTTGCTGCGAGTAGACGACGTTAATCTACGCTTTCAAACGCAGTCTGCTTTTTTCGCCAAGAATCGCCGCTATGTGCAGGCATCAAATCGAGTGTCGTTTGATGTTAAAAGTGGAGAAACCTTTGGCTTGGTGGGTGAGTCAGGCTCGGGTAAGTCCACCATTGCCCGGGTTATTGCCGGGTTGTACCGGCCAGACTCCGGGCGTATTGAGTTTGCCGGGCAGGAGATCAGCCGGTTAAGTGAAAAACAGCGTCAGCCTTTTCGCCGTCAGATTCAGATGATTTTTCAGAATCCCTATTCCAGCATGAATGCCCGTATGAGGGTGCAGGACATTATTGCCGAGCCTATCCGCTTTCATAAACTGGCCGACTCTGAACGACAGATAAAAGGTATCGTTGCCGACTTGTTGGACCATGTTGGCTTGGGCTCTGGCGTTGGAGTCAAGTACCCCCATGAGTTTTCCGGTGGTCAGCGTCAGCGAATTTCCATTGCCCGGGCGCTGGCAATGAGGCCTCGATTCCTGATTTGTGATGAACCGACCTCAGCGCTGGACGTGTCCGTACAGGCCCAGATTCTCAATTTGCTGAAAGACCTGCAGGAAGAATTGGGGCTGACCATGCTGTTTATCAGTCATGACTTGCCGGTCATTTTGCAAATGTGTGACCGACTTGCAGTAATGAAGATGGGGACGCTGGTTGAGGTAGGTGAAACTGATCGTCTATTTAGCAATCCGCAACATGAATATACCCGGCACTTGATTAAGATGATGCCAAAGGTAGAAAATCTTTCACGAAGTGGGCTGGATATTAAAACCGGCGTCGCTCATGTTTAGCTCTTAAAGCAGGCGTAAGACAAACCATAAATAAACACAACAGGGAAACAGTGAGAAAAACCATGATGAAAACACCCATAAAAAAACTGGCAGGCGCCATTCTGGCAATGTCACTGACGATGGGAGCGCAAGCTGCAACGTTAAAAATGGCCTACGATGCGGATCCGGTATCTTTGGACCCCCATGAAGTGCTGTCCGGAGCTACATTGCAGATGTCGCACATGGTCTTTGACCCCATCATCCGCATGGACAACGAGCACCAGTTTGAGCCACGCTTGGCCGAGAAATGGAAGCGCATTGATGAGAAAACCATGCGCTTTACCCTGCGAAAGGGCGTTAAGTTCCACAGTGGTAACTTATTAACGTCAGCCGACGTTAAGTGGACATTTGAGCGTCTATCGGCAAGCTCTGATTTTAAGGCGATTTTTGAACCTTTTGCAGCCGTTAACGTCATTGATGATTATACCTTTGATCTGGTGACCAAAAAGGCTTTTCCGCTGCTGCTGAACTCTGCCACCTATATCTTCCCTATGGATAGTAAATTCTATGAGGGTCTTGATAGTAAGGGACAGAAAAAAGACCTGCTTAAAAAGCACGGCGATACCTATGCCTCTAAAAATGCCTCCGGCACTGGGCCGTTCATCATCACCGAACGTCAGCAAGGCGTTCGGGTTGAGTTTGAACGTTTTGACGATTACTGGGATAAACAGTCTCCGGGCAATGTGGATGAAATCATCCTGACCCCAATTAAAGAGGGCCCTACCCGCGTTGCAGCACTACTTTCCGGTGATGTGGATTTTATCTACCCCGTGCCGCCTAATGATCACGACCGTATTCGCAAAGCATCGAAACTTGATCTGATTACCCTGAGTGAGTCGCGCATTATCACCTTCCAGTTAAATCAGGAGCGGGTGGAAGCGTTTAAAGATCAGCGGGTGCGTCAGGCCATTAACTATGCCATCAATAATGAAGGCATAGTTAAAAAGATCATGAAAGGGTTTGCGACAGCTGCCGGACAACAGAGCCCTGAGGGCTACGTGGGGCATGTGGATGACCTTGAGCCACGTTACGACCTGAAAAAAGCCCGGCAACTGATGAAAGAAGCCGGTTACGCTGATGGCTTCTCCATTACTATGCTGGCGCCTAATAACCGCTATGTAAACGACGCCAAAATTGCCCAAGCCGTGGCTTCCATGCTGGCCAAAATCAAGATCAAAGTGGATCTGAAAACCCTGCCAAAAGCTCAGTACTGGCCAGAGTTTGATGAGCGCTCAGCGGATATGATGATGATTGGCTGGCGCTCTGATACCGATGATTCTGCCAACTTCACTGAGTATTTGACCGCCTGTGCCGATGAGGTGTCCGGCTGGGGGCAGTACAACTCGGGTAATTACTGCAATGAGGCGATTGATGCTCTGGTCAGAAAAGCCGGTTCTGAAACAAACCCGCAGGCTCGCGCTGAAATTCTCAAGAATGTTGAGCGTAAACTGTACGAAGACGCGGCTTTTGTACCTCTGCACTGGCAAAACCTCGCTTGGGGTGCCAGCAAAAAAGTGGCGGCAAAAGACGTGGTAAACACCATGAATAACCCATACCTGGGTGACTTGGTGATCAAAAAGTAAAGGGTGATCGCACACCGGGCAATATTTGTCCGGTGTCGTTAATTAATTAGAAGAACATTGTTCACTACTGCTTTTGTTTAGCTCTTAAGGATATTTATGCTGTTGTTTTTAATGCGCAGAATTATGCAAGGGCTGATAGTGATGTTTGTCATCAGTATTATCAGCTTTTCCATTCAGGATAATTTGGGGGACCCGCTCAGGGAGCTGGTAGGCATGTCGGTTTCTGCCGCTGAGCGGGAAGCACTCCGTGATGAAATGGGCTTAAATGACCCGTTTCTTACTCAATACGCCCGGTTTATGGGCAAAGCGCTACAGGGTGATCTGGGTCAGTCCTACTTTTTTAAAGAGCCGGCGCTGGACGTAATTTTTGCCAAGATGCCTGCGACGTTGGAGCTGGTATTTGCGGCAACGTTAATTATTATTCTTATTTCCGTTCCGGCGGGGGTTTATTGCGCAATTCGCCCGAGAAGTTGGCTGACAAAATTAATTCTTGGATTCAGTATTCTGGGCATTTCTGTGCCGGTATTTTTAACGGCAATTTTTAGTATCTATCTGTTCTCCATTGAGCTGGGCTGGCTTCCCTCTTATGGGCGGGGCGAGGTTGTGCCTGTATTTGGCGCCTGGGAGAGCGGGTTGTTTAATAAAGATGGGTTACTGCACCTGATACTTCCAGCTATTTCTCTGGCGAGTATTATGCTGCCGTTGTTTATTCGACTGATTCGTTCAGAAATGACAGAGGTTTTGCACAGTGAATACGTCAAGTTTGCCAAAGCCAAAGGGTTGAAAAAAGCCCGTATTTATTTCCTGCATGCCCTAAAAAACACGATGTTGCCGGTCATTACCGTAGGCGGTGTGCAGATCGGAACCATGGTTGCCTATACCATTTTGACGGAAACCGTTTTCCAGTGGCCCGGCATGGGCTTTCTGTTTCTAGAAGCGGTAAACCGTGTCGATACACCATTGATTGTCGCCTACCTCATTGTTGTTGGTGCGATTTTCGTCGTGGTCAATACGTTGGTGGATCTGCTGTATGGATTAATTAACCCCACTGTTCGTCTGGCGAGGTCTGCCCAATGAGTGAAGCTGTTGCAACTAGGTCACCGTCAAACCGTGTGGCTTTAACAACCTATCAACGGTTTAAACAGTCAGCGTTTTGGCACAGCTTCATCCGTGATCGGGTGGCTATGGTCAGTACGTTGATATTTGCACTATTTATTGGCGCGGCTTTATTGGCACCGGTACTGGCGCCAACGGATCCTTACGATCTCTCGATGATCGATATTATGGATTCAGAAATTCCCCCCGCTTGGGCAGAAGAAGGCGATGAACGATTTCTTCTGGGTACCGATGATCAGGGGCGGGATTTGTTTAGTACCATTCTTTACGGTATGCGGATTTCTCTGGCAATTGGCCTGTTTGCGGTGCTATTGCAGGCTTTTATTGGCATCGTTTTGGGTCTGGCGGCAGGCTATTTTGGTGGTCGGCTGGACAGCTTTTTGATGCGCTTAGCGGATATACAACTGTCGTTTTCTACCATGATGGTGGCCATCATTGTGTTGGCGCTGTTTCAGGCATCTTTTGGCTCTGAGCTTTATAGCAAATTGGCCATGCTGATGCTGATTCTGGTGATTGGGATTGCCGAATGGCCGCAATATGCCCGCACGGTGCGCGCCTCAGTATTAGCAGAAAAAAAGAAAGAGTACGTTGAAGCGGCCCGGGTGATGGGCTTTGGTTCAGGCAGAATTATGTTTCGTCATATCCTTCCGAACACATTGTCGCCTATTTTGGTGATCTCAACTGTGCAAATTGCCAATGCCATCATCAGTGAAGCGGCGCTGTCTTTTTTGGGACTCGGTATGCCGGTTTCCCAGCCTTCACTGGGGTCGTTGATTTCCAGCGGTTTTGAGTACATCTTTTCTGGCAGCTGGTGGATTACAGTTATTCCCGGCATGATGCTGGTGGTTTTGGTGCTGGTGTTGAACCTTTTGGGGGACTGGCTGAGAGATGTGCTGAATCCGAAGCTTTATAAAGGGTAAGCAGCGTTTGCAGCAGAAGATTTTTTTTCTGCTGTGTGCTTAATAAGAGCGACCTGAGCACAAAAGATTGATCTGGGTTAACAATAGCAACTTATAAGTTGTTTATTATCCGCACAATTTATTTGAGCTCAGGTTATCAAGTTATGTCGCGTGTCGTCTTGTTGTATGTAGGATGTGAAGGGCAGACTCAAAAAATTACCCGACGAATCGCATCGTGTTTGAACAGTCATGGGCATGAAGCAGTGGTTTACTCTTTAACCGAGCTAAGTCATGATTTTTCACTGGCCGGTTTTGATGGGGTTGTGGTGGGCTCTTCCATTCGTTATGGCAAGCATCATAAGCCCTGCTATGAGTTTATTACCCGCTACGCAGATCAGTTGGCGACTCTCCCTGGTTATTTCTTCTCGGTTAATTTGACCGCCAGAAAGCCTGAACGGCAAGAGATTTATAATAACCGTTACTTACAGAAATTTTTGCAACAAATTGCCTGGGTGCCTCAGCGGGTTGAGGTGTTTGCCGGTGCGTTGCTGTATACCCACTACGGCTGGTTGGACAAGCAGATGATTCGGCTCATTATGAGGCTGACCGGCGGGCCAACTGACTTGACCCAAAATACCGAGTTTACCGACTGGCAGCGGGTGGAATCATTTGCTCAACAGTTGCATCTTGATTTTCAGCAGAAAAATCCCCGGGCGCACTGAAATGTTATTGGTTTGGCTTATTTTTGGTTAGCAGTGGCAGTAACATTCCAAAGCCAAATATTAATGGCATGGTAAAGGCGAGAGCGAGAATTATAAAATCCATTGTTGTATCCTTTTTTTTATTCTTAAGACACTATTCAGATAAATCTGATAAAAGTCAAAATATAGATAATCGGGTGAAATATTGTGCGCTTAGCGATGCTTTCTTTTCTTTTGTTCTGCTCGGTCAATGTTTTTGGTTTGCAGAGTCAGCTAACACCGGGTGGAATTTTTGTTGGTCAGGCCTCGGATAAAAGCCGTATTTTTTATGCGGGCCGGGAGGTCAGAGTGTCAGAGGATGGACGTTTTGTTATTGGTTTTGGTCGCGATGCCAAACTAGAGCAGTCGTACACTGAGCAGATGATGACTGGTGAGCTAAAAACCATAACTCTGATACTGCAACCCAGAACTTATAATATTCAGCGCCTGAGCGGCATTGCAAAAAAATACGTAACCCCTGATAAAAATGTGCTGTCGCGTATTCGCACAGAAGCAGAACAGGTTCGAGCCGCGAGGGTGCAAGATACCGATCAGGGCGATTTTTTTAACGGGTTCAGTTGGCCGGTGCGGGGGCGTATCAGTGGGGTTTATGGTAGCCAGCGAGTTTATAATGGAAAGCCCGGGCGTCCACACTACGGCCTTGATGTTGCTGTACCTGTCGGTACACCAGTGGCTGCAACGGCTGATGGTGTCGTCCGTTTGGCCAATCCGGATCTTTACTACTCTGGTGGCACCATTATTATTGACCATGGGCACGGCCTTTTTTCCAGTTTTTTGCATCTGAGCAAAATTGGAGTAGAGGAGGGGGCTGCGGTTAAGCGGGGCGAAGTGATAGGAGAGGTCGGTGCTACCGGCAGAGTAACGGGAGCGCACCTTGACTGGCGCTATAATTGGTTTGACCAGCGTCTTGACCCTGCACTGTTAACTACGCCCTGACTATTAAAGTCAGGGGGTACGGTGAAGTGAAAGATGTTGTATTCTTAATTTGTACAACGATTATCTTCTATGTGGTGTTTGCGCCTCAGGGCTGCTCTTATGTGACATTTTGGGCAAGCCACGCCTTTTCCTTCAGACTGTGCGCCAGTGAATAAAGCTCTTGGCTTTTGGCTTTGAGCTGAAAACTGGTTGCTTGATAATCTGCAGTATGGTTGAAGATGTGCGCTGTTGTACTCACCAATGAGGCGATTTGCCGCTTTGCGTAGTTATTTTGTAGACGATCATAGTATTCTTGCAGCTTAGTGGGGTTCATATCCTGGTTTGATAACCCTAATACATGGAAGCCTTCTTTGATATACGCTTGCGCATTTTTGATGATGTCTGTAAATGATTGCTGCCATGCAAAATTGTTGTTTGTCTGTGCTTTTCTATTCTGCCAATGGACTAATAATTGCCGGCAACACCAAGCTTTGTTTTGTTCAATCATAGCTCTTACCCAGGGGGCGGTACCTTTGGGCGTTTGCAGATTTTCCAGTTTTTCAAGGGCTTTGTTTAGGTCTTCTTGTGTGTCACTGCCTCCTTTCATTAGTTGGTAAATTTCCAATAATTCTCGCCAAAGTTTGACTCTTTCATTTGGGTTTGTACTGTCTGTTGTCCGTTTGGCTACCGTTGTTTCGGTGCTGGCTTGTTCAATGGCTGTTTCATCAGGTTGCTTGATAGTTGCTTTTGCACTTTTTTTTGCTTTGCCTTTTTTCTTTTTTCGAACAGTGTCTTTGCTGGCAAT
This sequence comes from Endozoicomonas sp., assembly GCA_965198415.1. Classification (GTDB taxonomy): domain Bacteria; phylum Pseudomonadota; class Gammaproteobacteria; order Pseudomonadales; family Endozoicomonadaceae; genus Endozoicomonas. The sequence goes on along the minus strand of CBDAPN010000032.1, from coordinate 78,048 downwards.
TTTTTCCGCTTCGGCCTCACAGAGCTGATTCATAACCAAATAGTAATTATTTTTTTGAAAATTACTGGTGCCATTTTCATCAGGATTTACAACGTTGCTGCAAAGGTCACCATCTAATTTTAAAGCTTCACAAAAAAGAGAGCTTGCGTTAGCCCAGGTACTTTCGCTCTGTGGCTTGACTCTGAGAATGAAGTCAGCCAGTTGGCTGTGCCCTTTAATGATTCCTGCCGAAGCGGCTGCTTTGTAGTTATTAACGATGTCATCAATCAGTTGTTTTTGGAAGCTATGTATTTCAAGTTGGGCAGCTATATCAGCGTATAGAAATTGCAAGGTAGGTTCATTCAAACCCGTTTGTTTCAGTGTGTTTAATGCAATACTTTTCTTTCCATTAGCGTAAAGTATGACCGCTTTTAAGATAGCCCCTTTTTCCGGATCAATAGATGCGAAAGCCTCAGTATAGGACAAGGCAAGCGTCGCGCTTTTTTCCAAGCTAATGCCATAAGTGCGCCTGATGGCGGCCGTAGCAATAAAGGAGGGGGGGATCGAGTTGATAAACCATTCTGGAAAGTGCTTCATTTCGGGTGAAAAATGTTTTGAATTTTTATCTAAACGGGAATCGATTAATTTTGAAACATTACCAATTTTTTCTTGTATAGCTGAGTTAATCTCGGTTTTTTCTGGGTAAAAAATTGAAGTTTTAAAAATGTTGCCAATAGCTTCAGATGTTGCAAAAGGAAATATGCATAAAAGAGAAAAAGCCTCTAATAAATCATTTAAATGCGAATTTCTTTCTTGATCAGATTCTCGATTGAATAAGCTCACATCTGTCAGGTCATTTATAGACCAGTTCGGTGAATTCAAAGCAAATAATGCATTTTTCAGTACTATCAACATAGCATTATCAAAATTAGCGGCTCCTTTTACTAACTTCCAGCCTAAAGCAAAGTCACTAATGCTTTTCCAGAACATCATTCCACCGGGCTCACAGCAGATTTTGAAAAAATTTTTTATCCATTTGTTATTAATAAAGGTATTTAATTTTTCAATTAATATTAATGCTGCTTTGTTAACCTTAAGTGTGTCCCGATGGGTGGTGACTATCGATTTAATAAGGTCAGAAACTGGTTTTAAATTACTTTCAGAGTCAGTATAAATTTTAACTTTACTTAAAAAAAATAACCAGATGTATTTGCATAAATCGATATGATCATTATTTTTAAAGAGTGTGTCCTCAATTTTGTTATTTTCAGTGTCAGCTAAATATTCTAACTGACTAATGCTTGCTAGTGGATCAAACAAATGGTAGTAGCCATTGTTCAGACCCATTTTGATTATGCTTGTCATCCACTCTTTTTGCTCACAATCTATCATTTTATTTAAAGTGGCAATTGTTTTTTTCTGTTTTTTTGTTTGATCGTTAATGACTACTTTTCGACTGTATAAATCAATCAACTGCAATTTAGATAAGTTGTCTAATTTTAAAGAGTGCTTGATCAGTTGGTAGGATGTTTTGTTATCTCGATATAAATCATTATAAGTTGCTGCCAATGCAAAGCAGTGCTCTGCCCTTTTTTTCTCTTCATTTTGGTTCAGGTTATCATTCGATAAGTAGTCTGTTAGCCAATGCTTTTCTTTGTAGTTAAAATCGTCATCGTGGATCAAACCACTGTTAGCATAGATGATCTCTTTGTGATGATTTAATAGTTTCTCATATAATTCTATAGAATTCTTTATTAGATTAAAGCTTGTTTTCACTGTAACTATATTAACAGTTAAAAGGTTTATTTTAGGAAAACCACTGTGGAGAGAAGGTGATGGGGTGTATTTACGAAAGTTATCTTCTTGTACATTAGTACATTTTTTGACTTCACCGCTTGTTGAAGAGCCTATAGTTTCCACGTTATATTGCGGATTACTGGATGTGCTGTGATTTGTTACGAGGTTGTTGTTCATCTTTAAAACCTATTCAATTTTTTTACTGATTCTAACCCTAGAAAATTTCATCGAGAGTTTTCATTTTTTCAATGTTCGGGCAGAGCTCGTTAAGTGATACTTTGAACACCGTTTAAGCAATAAGTTCCCTTCTACTTAATTATTTTTGTTTTTTTCTTTTAGGCAGGAGACTGTCTGAATCTTGCCTGCTGTGGTGGCACTGAGTTGTATTAACCATCAGCCAAACTGGTAAGCGAGTTAACGCCTTGGAGTAAGGGCGTTGTGTTTCATGCCTCAATCGTTGGGCTTTTTCATAGAGCCGTTGACAATTATCATCGAGCTGTTTGTTAAGGTATTTGTAATTTGCTGTGCGAGTATAGATATGCGCTGTTGTGCTCATCAAAGAGGCGAATTGACGTGTTTCGAAAGAGTTTTCGAAGTGGGGTAATGAATCGTCTTTATTAAGTGTTAATAGATTTTCAACTTTCAGAGCCAGATAACCTTCTTTAATGCATTTTATGGCAAGATTAACGGTTTTTTCTGTTTTTTTATTTAGACTTTTGTGCTAATTTTCCTCATCACTGCTTTGAGCTTCAGCCAACCCAAAAGCTAATAATTGTCGACAGCATCAGGCTTTTGAGTCTTTTCTGGGCTTGTATTATGTCCTGATGAATTTTCTTCCATTAATTTGAAAATTTCTAGCTTATATAAGTTCTTTCGTATCATTTTGTGTAAATTCTTGCTGCCAAAGCATAAAATGGCTGCGGTTAAGCGGGGCGAAGTGATAGGAGAGGTCGGTGCTACCGGCAGAGTAACGGGAGCGCACCTCGGTGTGACTGGCGCTATAATTGGTTTGACCAGCGTCTTGACCCTGCACTGTTAACTACGCCCTGACTATTTAAAGTCAGGGGGTACGGTGAAGTGAAAGATGTTGTATTCTTAATTTGTACAACGATTATCTTCTATGTGGTGTTTGCGCCTCAGGGCTGCTCTTATGTGACATTTTGGGCAAGCCACGCCTTTTCCTTCAGACTGTGCGCCAGTGAATAAAGCTCTTGGCTTTTGGCTTTGAGCTGAAAACTGGTTGCTTGATAATCTGCAGTATGGTTGAAGATGTGCGCTGTTGTACTCACCAATGAGGCGATTTGCCGCTTTGCGTAGTTATTTTGTAGACGATCATAGTATTCTTGCAGCTTAGTGGGGTTCATATCCTGATTTGATAACCCTAATACATGGAAGCCTTCTTTGATATACGCTTGCGCATTTTTGATGATGTCTGTAAATGATTGCTGCCATGCAAAATTGTTGCTTGTCTGTGCTTTTCTATTCTGCCAATGGACTAATAATTGCCGGCAACACCAAGCTTTGTTTTGTTCAATCATAGCTCTTACCCAGGGGGCGGTACCTTTGGGCGTTTGCAGATTTTCCAGTTTTTCAAGGGCTTTGTTTAGGTCTTCTTGTGTGTCACTGCCTCCTTTCATTAGTTGGTAAATTTCCAATAATTCTCGCCAAAGTTTGACTCTTTCATTTGGGTTTGTACTGTCTGTTGTCCGTTTGGCTACCGTTGTTTCGGTGCTGGCTTGTTCAATGGCTGTTTCATCAGGTTGCTTGATAGTTGCTTTTGCACTTTTTTTTGCTTTGCCTTTTTTCTTTTTTCGAACAGTGTCTTTGCTGGCGATTTTTTCCGCTTCGGCCTCACAGAGCTGATTCATAACCAAATAGTAATTATTTTTTTGAAAATTACTGGTGCCATTTTCATCAGGATTTACAACGTTGCTGCAAAGGTCACCATCTAATTTTAAAGCTTCACAAAAAAGAGAGCTTGCGTTAGCCCAGGTACTTTCGCTCTGTGGCTTGACTCTGAGAATGAAGTCAGCCAGTTGGCTGTGCCCTTTAATGATTCCTGCCGAAGCGGCTGCTTTGTAGTTATTAACGATGTCATCAATCAGTTGTTTTTGGAAGCTATGTATTTCAAGTTGGGCAGCTATATCAGCGTATAGAAATTGCAAGGTAGGTTTATTCAAACCCGTTTGTTTCAGTTTTTTTAATGCAATACTTTTCTTTCCATTAGCGTAAAGTATGACCGCTTTTAAGATAGCCCCTTTTTCCGGATCAATAGATGCGAAAGCCTCAGTATAGGACAAGGCAAGCGTCGCGCTTTTTTCCAAGCTAATGCCATAAGTGCGCCTGATGGCAGCCGTAGCAATAAAGGAGGGGGGGATCGAGTTGATAAACCATTCTGGAAAGTGCTTCATTTCGGGTGAAAAATGTTTTGAATTTTTATCTAAACAGGAATCGATTAATTTTGAAACATTACCAATTTTTTCTTGTATAGCTGAGTTAATCTCGGTTTTTTCTGGGTAAAAAATTGAAGTTTTAAAAATGTTGCCAATAGCTTCAGATGTTGCAAAAGGAAATTTGGATAAAAGAGAAAAAGCGTTTATTAAATCATTTGAATGCAAAGCTCTTTCTTGATCAAATTTTCGATTAAGTAAGCGCACATCTGTCAGGTCATTTATAGACCAGTTCGGTGAATTCAAAGCAGCTAATGCATCTTTCAGTACTATCAAGGTAGCATTTTCTTCAGCGTCTTCTGTCATTAACTTCCAGCCTAAAGACGAGTCACTAAGGCTTTTCCAGAAAATGATTCCACCGGGCTCACAGCAGATTTTGAAAATATTTTTTATCCATTTGTTATTAATAAAGGTATTTAATTTTTCAAATAAGCTTAATGCTGCTTCGTTAATCTTAAGCGTGTCCCGATGGGTGGTGACTATCGATTTAATAAGGTCAGAAACTGGTTTTAAATTACTTTCAGAGTCAGTATAAATTTTAACTTTACTTAAAAAAAATAACCAGATGTGTTTGCATAAATCGACATGATCATTATTTTTAAAGAGTGTGTCCTCAATTTTGTTATTTTCAGTGTCAGCTAAATATTCTAACTGACTAATGCTTGCTAGTGGATCAAACAAATGGTAGCAGCCATTGTTCAGACCCATTTTGATTATGCTTGTCATCCACTCTTTTTGCTCACAATCTATCATTTTATTTAAAGTGGCAATTGTTTTTTTCTGTTTTTTTGTTTGATCGTTAATGACTACTTTTCGACTGTATAAATCAATCAACTGCAATTTAGATAAGTTGTCTAATTTTAAAGAGTGCTTGATCAGTTGGTAGGATGTTTTGTTATCTCGATATAAATCATTATAAGTTGCTGCCAATGCAAAGCAGTGTTCTGCCCTTTTTTTATCTTCATTTTGGTTCAGGTTATCATTCGCTAAGTAGTCTGTTAGCCAATGCTTTTCTTTGCAGTAAAAATCGTCATCGTGGATCAAACCACTGTTAGTATAGATGATCTCTTTGTGATGATTTAATAGTTTCTCATATAATGCTATAGAATTATTTATTAGATCAAAGCTTGTTTCCACTGTAACTATATTAACAGTTAAAAGGTTTATTTTAGGAAAACCACTGTGGAGAGAGGGTGATGGGATGTATTTACGAAAGTTTTCTTGTACATTAGTACATCTTAAGATTTCAAAGCTTGTTGAAGAGTCTATAGTTTCCACGTAATATTGCGGATTACTGGATGTGCTGTGATTTGTTACGAGGTTGTTGTTCATCTTTAAAACCTATTCAGTTTTTTTACTGATTCTAACCCTAGAAAATTTCATCGAAAATTTTCATTTTTTCAATGTTCGGGCAGAGCTCGTTAAGTGATACTTTGAACACCGTTTAAGCAATAAGTTCCCTTCTACTTAACTATTTATGTTTTTTTCTTTTAGGCAGGAGACTGTCTGAATCTTGCCTGCTGTGGTGGCACTGATTTGTATTAACCATCAGCCAAACTGGTAAGCGAGTTAACGCCTTGGAGTAAGGGCGTTGTGTTTCATGCCTCAATCGTTGGGCTTTTTCATAGAGCCGTTGACAATTATCATCGAGCTGTTTGTTAAGGTATTTGTAATTTGCTGTGCGAGTATAGATATGCGCTGTTGTGCTCATCAAAGAGGCGAATTGACGTGTTTCGAAAGAGTTTTCGAAGTGGGGTAATGAATCGTCTTTATTTAGTGTTAATAGATTTTCAACTTTCAGAGCCAGATAACCTTCTTTAATGCATTTTATGGCAAGATTAACGGTTTTTTCTGTTTTTTATTTAGACGTTTGTGCTAATTTTCCTCATCACTGGTTTGAGCTTCAGCCAACCCAAAAGCTAATAATTGTCGACAGCATCAGGCTTTTGAGTCTTTTCTGGGCTTGTATTATGTCCTGATGAGGTGATGAACTTTCTTCCATTAATTTGAAAATTTCTAGCTTATATAAGTTCTTTCGTATCATTTTGTGTAAATTCTAGCTGCCAAAGCATAAAATGGCTGCGGTTGCAGTTTAAAGTGAGGAGAGTATGGATTTTTTTACCAAACAGCTTAAGAAGCAAAGCTTGCCGGATGCTGAGCACGCATTAGCTGGGCGCACTGAAGCAATGACGATTCCTAAGCAGCATTTTGTTAACGGGCGTCCACTAAAGCCGCCTTTTGGTGGGCACCTGCAGACACTCTATTTGGGGCTCGGTTGTTTTTGGGGTGCCGAACGACTGTTTTGGCAATTGCCCGGCGTTTACACAACCGCCGTTGGTTATGCCGGTGGTTATACGCCAAATCCTACCTACGAAGAGGTGTGTTCCGGCGATACCGGGCACAGTGAGATGGTTATGGTTGTTTATGACCCTGTGGTCATTTCCACCTATGAGTTGTTGAAACGTTTTTGGGAATCCCATGACCCGACTCAGGGAATGAGACAGGGAAACGACGTGGGTACCCAGTACCGATCTGCGATTTATACGACCACTGAAGATCAATTACAGCTGGCAAGTCGATCCAAAGAAGAGTTTGCACAATCGCTGCAGCAGCAGGGTTATGCTGAAATCACTACCGAGATTCGTTCAGCACCGCCTTTTTATTATGCCGAGGCCTATCACCAGCAGTACTTGGCTAAAAATCCCGATGGTTATTGTGGCTTGAAGGGCACAGGTGTTTGCTTACTCTGACACTCACCGCCCTAACGCACCCAAAGGGCATAAATACCCAAAGGGCAATAAATACCCAAAGGGCATAAAGGCGATGCCTCACGCAATTTCTAGTAAAAAAAACGGGCGACCTGTTAAGTAACAGGTCGCCCGTACGCAGTATGCTATAAAAAACAGGAGACTTATGCATGGGTAATGATGAACTTGCCCATGCAATGCATTAAAAGTAGATCGCTCCGCACTGCTTTGCGCTTGGTAATACTACGTATTTTTATGCGGCAATTCAGTAGTAGCTGTAGCAATACAGTCTTCTGCTATTCATATTTTATTTCTGATCAGGTCTCGGATTAAAAATCGCGACGGGTGAATGGCTGCCAGCAGGTGGGTGGGCATTGATATATCATCCATCGGCTCACCACTGATCATGGTTGCCAGTATTTCGCCAGCGATAGGGCAGGAAAGGGTACCCCTTGAGCCGTGTCCGGCGGTGACGTAAAGACCATCCATATAATCAGGCTTTGCGGATAGTGGCTGTTTGCTGTTTTTTCTCAACGCCCCATAAGTGTTAATAAAACGACGACAGTCTACTATAGGGCCGACCACCGGCAGGTAGTCTGCCGTGGTGCAACGAAAGCCCACGCGCCCGCCCACTACGTCAGCATGATCGCCACCGAGTGCCTCGAAAAAAGCCGGGAAGTGTTTTGCTTGCATGGTTAGGTTTTCCCGGTGATCGGCCTCGCGAATTGCAGTGCTATTGTCTTTAAAACTAAAGGTGGCGCCCAAGGTGTGAATGCCATTGATCGGGGGCGCAACGTAGCCTTCACCACAGACGCACGACTTTAGCCGCTCGGTGGCGGCTGTGGCCTTTACCTCGGTAATCTGCCCACGGATAGATTTCAATGGCAGATGACTGAGGGCATCAAACTGCTGACTGTTGGCCCCCTGAGCAACGATGACGGTTTTACTGTGCCAGTGTTTTTGCCCGGCGCTGAGGAGCCAGCCCTGATCAGTTTGCGTGAGCTTATTCACTGGGGCTTGGGTGATCACCTGAATATTGGGATATTCTGCCAGTGCACGACACAGTGCAGGTGGATGTACCCACCCGGCTTGAGGAAAGTAGAGCCCGGCATAGGGGACGTTGATGCCGCAAATATCAGACAACTGTTCTGCGTTTAGGTAGTTAAGTAACTCATCAGGGTGCTGTTTATCCAGTGCCTGATAGCGGCGGGCGGTTTTATCGTCAATGGCCAACTGAATTACCCCACACTGCTGCCATTGGCTGACACTCAGTGTTTGCAGGCAGTCAAGAGTGTAGCGATAACCAGCAAGAATAAACTGGCTAAGGGGCGTGTTGTTCGCCGAGAGTTTGGCGTAGAGCACGCCTTGCGGGTTGCCTGAGGCTTCGTTGGCGAGGTGCTGGTGTTGCTCCAGAATGGTCACCTGCCACCCCCGTCTGGCCAGCGACCAGGCAGCGCTGCAACCCGCCAGACCACCACCGACGACAATGGCCGTTTTATCCGGGTTGTTGTGGTTTGTGGGTGAGAACCAGGGTTTGGGGGGATTGTCCGGTTGGGTTTCGTGCCATTGCCCCGCCAGCATATCCCGCTTGCGTCCAAAGCCGGGTTGCTTGGTAACGGAAAAACCAGCTTGTTGCAGGCCGTCGCGCACCACTCTAGCGGCAGTAAAGGTGGCGTAGGTGGTGGTGTTATGGCTCTTCGATTTGAGAGTTTGAAACAGTTGCGGTTGCCACATTTGCGGATTTTTGGCCGGGGCAAATCCATCCAGAAACCAGGCGTCCACAGCTTCGGTGATGGTGGGCAATGTCTTTTGAGCGTCGCCTAACAACACCTGTAGATGAATGTGTTTTTGGCCAGCACTAAAATGCAAATCGATGCTGTGATCGCCAAGATGGTAGGCGCGGATCAGTTCATCGGCCAGCGGTTTCAGCTCCGTAAATAGCGCCAGTGCCTGTTGTAAATCCTTAGGCAGCAGTGGGTATTTTTCGGTGCTGATAAAGTGCAGTGTGCACGGTGCTGGCGCTGTCGTTAAAAACAGTTGCCAGGCGCAAAGGAAGTTCAGGCCAGTGCCAAAGCCGGTTTCACCAATGGTGAACGTCGCGCCGGGAGTTAACGCCTGAAAACGCTCCATGAGCCGGTTGTGGTCAAGAAATACATGGCGGGTTTCAGCAATACCACTGACCCTTGAGAAGTAGACATCGTTAAAACGGGTGGAAATCGGCAGGCCATCTTCCCACTGGATGTCGGCTGATTGGATGTTGGTAGAGGGTTGTGAATGACTGGACACGGCGTTCAATAGTTCAGAAAAAGCCCAAGCATAGTGAGTACTGGCTATTGGGTAAAGCGCAAAGAGGCGTTAAAATTGCCGGTTTTATCCACCAAGAGGCATAGCAATGCGGCTGATACTGGCGCCGATGGAAGGCGTTATGGATCACGATATGCGGGATTTGCTCACCGGCATTAACACGTTTGATCTGTGTGTTACCGAGTTTGTTCGGGTGACGGATACGCTACTCCCTAACCGGGTATTTTACCGGACCTGTCCGGAATTAAGGCAGGGAGCAAAAACCTCTAGTGGTACACCTGTTCGCATGCAGCTGCTGGGCAGCAGCCCGGAATATATGGCGCTCAACGCTGAGCGTGCCGTCAAGCTGGGCTCGCCGGGGATTGATATAAATTTTGGCTGTCCGTCCAAAACTGTTAACAAGCATCGTGGTGGCGCTATTTTGCTGCGAGAGACGGACCAGCTGTATGCCATTGTCAAAGCCGTGCGTGCGGCGGTGCCGTCATCGTTGCCGGTGACAGCAAAGATTCGTCTGGGCTATGAAGATAAATCCCAGTTTCTGGACAACGCCCGCGCCATTGAGCAGGCGGGCGCTTCGGAGCTGGCGGTGCATGCCCGCACCAAAGCGGAAGGGTATCGCCCCCCCGCCTATTGGGAATACATTGGCAAAATTCGCGAAAACTTGTGCATTCCAGTCATTGCCAATGGCGAAATCTGGAACCATGACGATGCTATGCGCTGCCATACCGAAACCGGTTGTAGCGACCTGATGGTAGGGCGCGCCTCTTTGGTAACGCCCAATATCACCACCATGATTCGCCAAGGTGTCGGCCCGATGCAATGGCAGGGCGTATTGCAGCTGATGCTCAAGCTCAGTGATCGTGACCGCCGTAACGGCAAGTGGCAATATCACCCGTCGCGGTTGAAGCAGTGGTTGAATTATCTGCGTAAGGCCTACCCTGAGGCACAAAGTCTGTTTGAGCGCGTTCGCTCACTAAAAGAAGCGGAGCCTATGCTGGCGACTATTTGTGCGGATTTGAATAAAGCGGCTTAAATCGTGCGTTAGCTGTTGGGTATTAACTTTTTTGGTGTTCGAGAGGTTTGGTTACGCTCATGGCTAACGGTGCGAGCCATTATGAGGTGCTTTCTTCTTGATCTTAAATCATTGTCGTGTATTGTTTTGCAGCAGTTAATAAACGTCGAAGGATTAATAGTGGATTGCTTATTAATGCTTGTTGAGTAGAATACAGAACCGTTCAAGCTGGCAAGTATAACCATCAAAATTTATAGACCAGCATACCGATAAAAAAAAGATAAAGGATTTACGTGATGACGGACCTTATTTCGGAAGGCTCCAGCCTGATGCTCTTCGGCATGGGCTTTGTATTTCTGTTCCTGTCGCTATTAGTGCTCGCAACCCGTTTGATGTCAACAATCATCACTTGTTATTTTCCTGCCGCTAAAGCTAATCCAACACCTGCAAGCCCCTCACCGGCATCAACCGATCATCAAGGTGAGTTAGTAGCCGCAATCAGTGCGGCCATCGCGCTGCATCGAAGTAAAAACAATCAACAAAACCGCCTCGGGGAATGAAAGCGTTATGTCTGACGTAAAAAAAACGGCCAAGCCGCTGGGTATTACCGATGTTGTGTTGCGAGACGCCCATCAGTCGTTGTTTGCTACCCGCCTTCGTATTGACGATATGTTACCCATTGCCAGCCAGCTTGATGAGATTGGCTATTGGTCGCTGGAAACCTGGGGTGGTGCGACGTTTGACGCCTGTATTCGTTTTCTTGGTGAAGACCCATGGGAGCGTCTGCGGGCGTTGAAACAGGCCATGCCTAACACACGTCAGCAGATGCTGCTGCGGGGGCAGAACCTGCTGGGCTATCGCCATTATGCGGACGATGTCGTTGATAAGTTTGTTGAGCGGGCAGTAGCCAATGGCATGGATGTGTTTCGGGTATTTGACGCCATGAACGACCCCCGTAATCTGAAACAGGCCATGCAGGCGGTTAAAAAACAGGGGGCGCACGCTCAGGGCACGCTTTCTTACACCACCAGCCCAGTGCATACGCTCGATACATGGGTCACTTTGGCAAAAGAGATTGAAGACTTAGGTGCGGACTCTCTGTGCATTAAAGATATGGCCGGGATTATCACACCTACTGACGTTTATGAGCTGGTCTTGCGATTAAAACAAGAGACCGACCTTGAAGTACAGTTGCATTGCCATGCCACCTCCGGCCTCTCTTCCATGTCGTTGCTAAAAGCGGTGGAGGCGGGTGTTGACCGGGTGGATACGGCGATCTCCTCCATGTCGATGACCTACGGCCACTCACCAACGGAAGCCATTGTCGCCGCCTTGGAGGGAACAGATCGTGCCACCGGCTTGAACCTTAATAAGCTCGAAGAAGTGGCCGCTTACTTTCGTCAGGTTCGCAAAAAATACGCACAGTTTGAAGGCCAGCTTCGGGGAGTTGATGCCAGAATTCTCACCGCTCAAGTACCCGGTGGCATGCTCACCAACATGGAGAACCAGCTAAAAGAGCAGGGTGCCAGTGACAAGTTCGATCAGGTGTTGCAGGAGATTGTGCAGGTACGTGCTGACCTTGGCATGATTCCGTTGGTAACGCCCACCTCACAAATTGTCGGCACGCAGGCGGTTCTTAATGTGCTCACCAACGAGCGTTACCAGACCATCTCGAAAGAGACGCAGGGAATTTTAAAAGGAGAGTACGGTGCTGCACCTGCGCCGTTTAATAAAAGTTTACAAGAGCGGGTGCTGGCCGGTGAGGAACCGATCACCTGTCGTCCGGCTGATCTTCTGGAGTCAGAGTTTGATACCTTGAGCTCTGAGTTTGATGCCCTGGCTAAAGAGCACAAGCTGCAACTGGCAGAACATGTGGTCGATGATGTGCTGATCTACGCCCTGTTTCCGCAGGTTGGCCTGAAGTTTCTGCAAAACCGTGACAACCCTGCCGCCTTTGAGCCCGCTCCGCAAGCAGAGACCAAACCGTTGCCAGCGGTGGTTGCGGATAATGCCGTGTACACCGTGAAGGTTAACGGCAACCCTTACACCGTAGAAGTGACTGAGGGTGGGGATGTCACCCAAGTAACCCCTTCACCGGTTGCGCCACAAGTGCCGTCACAAGGGGGTGAGCCCATGCTGGCACCGCTGGCCGGTAATATTTGGCAGGTGAATGTGGCTGCGGGTCAGCGTGTTCAAGAAGGCGACGTTGTTCTGATACTAGAGGCGATGAAAATGGAGACCGAGGTGCGGGCGCCCCGCTCTGGGCAGGTGCTTTCTGTGCAGGTTAGAGTAGGCGACAGTGTTGCGGTGGGGGACCCTCTTCTGTCAATTGGCTGATAGCAAAAAGGGGCATGTTATTGCCTCTTGGTAAATTTTTATAACTATTAGTAGAGAAAAAATGCCATGGAAAAGCTGTTAACGCTTTGGCAGGGCTCGGGAATTTACAACCTGAGTGCCGGTGAGTTCATAATGATTCTGGTGGGTTTTGGGTTGCTATTTTTGGCCATCAAAAAGCAATTCGAGCCCTTGCTGCTGGTACCCATCGGCTTTGGTGGCATTCTGGCGAATATTCCAGAGGCGGGGCTTGCCTTTTCTGCTGTGGAGCAGGCGATAGCTGTCGCTGATCCTGTGGTAATACAAGCCATTGCCGACGCATTGGGCACAGCGGCACCCGAGCAACTGTACAGCGTGTACAGTGAGGCTAGTGCTGCTACCCGCACGCTGGTGGGTAATATTGTTGCCGATGCCGGATATAAGAACGGTGTCTTGTATCAGTTTTACAGCGTAGCCATTGACAGCGGTGTGGCACCCCTGCTGATTTTTATGGGGGTTGGCGCTATGACCGACTTTGGCCCGCTGCTGGCCAATCCCAAAACGCTGTTTTTGGGCGCTGCTGCCCAGTTTGGTATTTTTGCTACCGTCCTGGGCGCTATTTTGTTGAGTTCAACCGGAGTGATGAACTTTACTCTCGCAGACGCTGCCGCCATTGGTATTATCGGTGGTGCGGATGGGCCGACGGCCATTTACGTTTCCAGTGTACTGGCACCGCACCTGCTTGGGGCTATCGCCGTTGCGGCTTACTCTTACATGGCGTTGGTGCCATTGATTCAGCCGCCCATAATGCGCGCGTTAACTACTGACGAGGAGCGGCAAATTGTGATGACTCAGCTGCGACCGGTCAGTCAGGCGGAAAAGATTGTTTTCCCTATTTTATTGCTGGTGCTGGTGGCATTGCTGCTGCCGGATGCGGCGCCACTGCTGGGGATGTTCTGCTTCGGTAACCTGATGAAAGAGTGTGGGGTGGTTGAGCGTTTGTCGGACACCGCACAGAATGCGCTGATCAATATTACGACGATCTTTCTAGGCTTATCCGTTGGCTCAAAACTGAGTGCGGATAAGTTCCTGCAATTGGAAACGCTCGGTATTCTCGCCCTTGGAATCGTGGCATTTTGTATTGGCACTGCCAGCGGGGTGTTGATGGCGAAGTTGATGAACCGATTGTCGTCTACTAAGGTGAACCCACTGATTGGCTCTGCTGGCGTATCGGCGGTGCCGATGGCGGCGAGGGTGTCTAACAAGCTGGGTCTTGAAGCCAATCCGCAGAACTTTCTGCTGATGCACGCGATGGGGCCGAATGTTGCCGGAGTTATTGGGTCGGCAGTTGCGGCCGGTGTGATGATTAAGTATCTGTCTTAATTGGATGGGCGGGATTTAAGGAGATTGAGCAAAGTCTCCTTAAATATTGTCATCGATACTGTCAAGGTAGTTAGGGTAAGTTGTCATTTGTTGATGTATATTTCTGTTCATGGTGAATAATGAATTCACATATTAAGGAACTGAAATATAAGGAGATTAATTATGATTAACAATCACAACTACAATTCACCTTTTGCAAATTCATTAACAGCCACTGTTAATCAGGATCACAATAGAGCTACCGTTGGTAATGACTGCTCCCGTGCAGACCCTGTTAGTTCTATACCACGGAATAGACCAACTAGAGACCAACCCTCACTGAAAGAGCGTGCTGTTCGTAGCCTTAAAATTGCAATGAACGAGCTCCCTAATACCATTAAAACGTTATTTAAAAAAATCGTTGCTATTGTAAAAATCTGTACTTACGTTTTCCTGGGCCTTGTTTTGAAGTTTATATCGTTTCTTGTCCCTTTGATAGAAAGTGCAAGAGAGAAATTAAATGAGTCAAAAGGTGAAAGGGTTAATCAGGTTGGAGTAAACTATTAGGTAATAGCTGATCGAATAAAGCTATTATGCTGTATTGACCGTTGGTTGTTGTAGTCTTTTTTATAGCAACTGACGGAAAGTAAAAATGAAGTGATTTATTTATGGTGATATAGAGAGTTTAGTCAACCACTCTCAATAAGTTTTCATTATCGTTGTCTTATTAAAATGCTTACCTTGCCTAAGGTGTTTGTGGTTTATGCAATTGATAAATTGCCATGTTCCAAACATGAAAGCGTTGCCTGAAATCCTATACACTTGGCGCTCAATAGCCGAGGAATTGTTGCTCTGATGGTGATATGAGTAACTAACTTCGATTACTTAGTAAGAAGCTATTCTGCCATGGCAGACACCATTAATTAATGGTTAAGATGACTTACTCCATTGTTATGGATTAAAACGACAGACCAATATAAGGTTATCATTATTAAGAATGCTGAATAAAATCATTTTAAAGGGAGGTTTACAATGCCAGTATCAATGAATAGTCAGCAAACACCCTACCCTCAGCAAACAACTGTACTAAGTGCTCGTGAAAGTGGGTCAGGTGTCATCGAAAATCGCCCTAACTGTGTTAAATCTGGTCGCCAGCAATTAGCAGAGCTTCAAGCCAAGGTATGGGCAGGTCATCTCGATTCCAAACCATCTTTGGTAGAGCGTTGGATTCAGCGTTTGGATGCTTCCTCTAGTGCGTTTAGTGGAATTGCCAAAATTATGCTTGAAAGGGTATTAGAAGCATTTACTTGTATGGGTATCGCTTTGTATGCAGTTGGCTATATGGGCTACAAGGTGCTTGAGCCTCTTATTAGCTTTTTATTACTTTTTCTTGTCCCTGCAGCTCTGGTTATTCTTGCTGTTTTATCCCCTTTATGGGCTCCTGTTTATTACATAGTTAAAAAGGATGTTGATTAAGCCTTGTTCAAGGCTCAATGATAAACATCTTGAGTAAGCAACGAGGATAAAAAGCGTCGTATTTTTATCCTCAATTTGCTGCAGCTCAAGCTCTTTGATGCAATCGCCCTTTAAAGTCCTCTGCCAGTGATTTCTTTCGTGAGTTTACTTTATGATGCAGGTCTAAAGCTTTTCAACAATCTATTATTATGCTTATGTACTTTGTTGAGAAAGTTGATAAACCAGAAGGTTAAACATTCATGATTTATAAAGATCACGCTGTTTCTGCAAAAAAGCGCATCGCGCTGGTTGCCCACGATAATAAGAAAGATGAGCTGATACGCTGGAGTCTGCGGCATAAAAATAAACTCAGCCAACACCAGCTATACGCCACGGGCACCACGGGTAGCATTCTTGAGCAAGAGCTGTTATTGACGGTGACCAAGTTTATCAGTGGCCCGTTGGGTGGTGACCAGCAGATTGGAGCCTGTATTGCTGAAGGTAAACTGGATTTACTGGTGTTTTTTTGGGACCCATTTGAGCCTTTACCCCATGACCCGGATGTAAAAGCCTTGCTGCGAATTGCTGCCGTGTGGAATATTCCTGTGGCCTGTAATCAGAGCTCGGCAGATTACTTATTTTCGTCTGATTTGCTCACTCAGCCTCACAGCCGGCAAATCCCTGATTACGACAGCTACCAGCAGAGCAGGCCGATTTGAACAACTCGCCAACCGGTTAAGGCTGGTGTGTTGTTGCATCGCAGTAACGTGATGAACTGTGAGGTTGTATAAAAGTAGCTTGCCATCCTCGGCGCTATTCCCACACAGCCTCTCAGGGAAAATCAGAGTGGAGTTGAAAGCAGAAGCTCAATAGTCAGAGCTTTCATTGGTATCTCTTGACATGGTGTTGAGGCCAAAAGATGGGCCGTATTGACGACGCTTTTTGTAAGTTACCTTAGGCTCAGCACTGCTTGAGAATTCATTGGCAACTGCAGAGCGATAAGAGCCGGTATTTCCGTTGCTGTGATACCCCGGATTACCAGAACTAAACCTACGCACGGACTGCTTTTTGACCGAAGGCTGAAAAGCAGACACTTGGCTCTGCTCAAAATAGTCCATGTCCTGTTCATGGTTAGAAGACAGAAGTTCGTTACCCTGCTCATTATTTTCCTGCATGTTTAAGCGCATGCGATATGGGTGTCCATAGCCCCTGCGGCGACGCGGCTTATGATCCTTAGGTTCAGGAGGCTTAAGGCCAGTGAACTGTTCATAAATTGTTGTATATATATATTTGCTCATAAATAACTCCTGTTCGTCCTTTCCCAGAAATGGATTTTGTGCCTTTATTTGATCACGATATTAGACAAACCCATTTTAGGTATGCATAAGGAACACTGACTAAACGTTTAAGAGCTCTTGCTGCAAACGCTATTCTTTGAAAAGCTAAAAAACGACTTTGATATATTGTTACTGTCGTAAGTTGACTTGAAAAAGCGATAAAGAATCAACAAAGTTATATGATAGCATTCACAACAAAAGATCAACGACTCCTTTCATAATTTTTTTGAATGTCAAGTTATTGGTAATAACCAATTTTTGCTATTTGATGACATTATTTACAATTCAGCTGTTTTTTTCCTATGTTAATTCTTGATGGGTACTGTTCTACTTATTTTTATTCTGATTAGGTATTAGTCCTAATACTGTTGTTGTCGTATATAGGCTATTTTTACTGTAGATTTACTTATTCGTCGGGTTAGTCAACTTGAGATAAATAGGCAAAATCGACGCCATTTCTACGCATTATCTGTATTTTTATACAAACAAAACGTCGAAAGCCTTATGTTTTAAGGATTTTTTTCTACGTATTGATACACGTCAAATTATTTATACTTTACTCGTTGATAGAAAAGTCTGACCCGAAAACAGTTACCAAAGGACTCTCCAACTCATAGGAGCCTCGCAAAATGACTGTAACTACCAACCAACTACCATCAGCCTGGGCAGGTTTTACTTCTGGTGATTGGTCACAAAATATCAATGTGCGTGACTTTATCCAGAAAAACTACATCCCTTATGAGGGTGATGCGTCTTTTCTAGCCGGTTCGACCAAAGCCACAGACAAACTGTGGGCCGACGTTATGGTGGGCATTAAGGAAGAGAACCGCACCCATGCGCCTCTCGATTTTGATACTGACCTGCCTTCAACCATCACCTCCCACGATGCCGGTTACATCGATCAGAAACTTGAAACCATTGTTGGATTACAAACGGATAAACCGTTAAAGCGCGGCATCATTGCCAACGGTGGTATCCGCATGGTTGAAACTTCCTGTCAAGTTTATGGCCGTAAGCTCGATGCAACCGTGAATAAGATTTTCACTGAGTATCGTAAGACACACAACGCGGGCGTTTTTGATGTTTATACGCCTGCCATACGCGCTTGCCGTAAGTCTGGCGTTATTACAGGTTTACCGGATGCTTACGGTCGCGGTCGAATAATTGGCGATTACCGACGTGTTGCTTTATACGGCATTAATCGTTTGATTGCGGACAAAAAAGATCAGCATAAATCGCTTGGTGCAGTGCTTGAGCGCGGTGAAAATCTGGATCGTACGCTGCAGCTGCGTGAAGAGATCATGGAGCAGATTCGTGCTCTGGATCAAATCAAAGAGATGGCGGCCAAGTATGGTTGTGACATCAGCGAACCGGCGCAATCCGCCCGTGAAGCGGTGCAGTGGACTTATTTTGGGTACTTGGCGGCGGTCAAGTCGCAAAATGGTGCGGCCATGTCTTTGGGGCGTACCGCTACCTTTTTGGATGTTTACATTCAACGGGATCTGGACGCTGGCAAGATCACTGAAATTGATGCTCAGGAACTGATCGACCACTTCGTCATGAAACTGCGTATGGTTCGCTTTTTGCGTACGCCGGAATATGACCAGTTGTTCTCCGGTGACCCTATCTGGGCTACAGAGTCCCTCGCCGGTATGGGGCTGGATGGTCGCACACTGGTCACCAAAAACTCATTCCGTTTTCTTAATACCATGTACACCATGGGGCCATCGCCGGAGCCTAATATTACGGTGCTCTGGTCTGAGCAGCTGCCTGATGGTTTTAAAGAGTATTGTGCCAAAGTATCCATTGACACCAGCTCCATTCAGTACGAAAACGATGACCTGATGCGCCCTGATATGAGCAGTGACGACTACGCCATCGCCTGTTGTGTGTCGCCTATGGTGGTGGGTAAGCAGATGCAGTTCTTTGGTGCCCGTGCCAACCTCGGCAAAACGTTGCTGTATGCGATTAATGGCGGCGTGGATGAAAAACTGAAGATTCAGGTAGCGCCACAGACCGACAAAATCACCACTGAGTATTTGGATTACGACGACGTTTATGCCCGTTTTGACACCTTACTGGATTGGCTCGCCACGCAGTACGTCACTGCGTTGAACTGCATTCATTACATGCACGACAAGTACTCCTATGAAGCATCGCAAATGGCACTGCACGACCGTGATGTTATTCGCACCATGGCGTGCGGTATTGCAGGTTTGTCGGTGGCGGCGGATTCACTGTCGGCGATTAAGTACGCAAAAGTGAAGCCTGTTCGTGATGAAGATGGTGTTTCCATCGATTTTGACATTGAAGGGGATTATCCGAAATTTGGTAATAACGAAGAGCGTGTGGACACCATCGCCTGTGATCTGGTTGAGACCTTTATGAAGAAGGTGGCCTCGCACAAAATGTATCGTGATGCCATTCCTACGCAGTCCGTTCTGACGATTACCTCTAATGTCGTCTATGGTAAAAAGACCGGTACCACACCAGACGGTCGTCGTGCAGGTCAGCCGTTTGGCCCAGGGGCAAATCCGATGCATGGTCGGGATACCAGCGGTGCTGTGGCTTCACTGAGCTCTGTGGCTAAACTGCCGTTTTCCTACGCCAAAGACGGTATCTCTTACACTTTCTCCATTGTGCCCAAGGCGCTTGGCAAAGATGAAAACAGTCGTCGTAAGAATCTGGTGGGGTTGATGGATGGGTATTTCCATAATGAGGCCAGCCGTGAAGGTGGTCAGCACCTGAATGTCAATGTGATGAATCGCGAGATGCTCGAAGACGCGATGGAAAACCCTGAAAAGTACCCTTCATTGACTATTCGTGTTTCCGGTTATGCGGTGCGCTTTAACTCTTTAACACCAGAGCAACAGCGTGACGTTATTACCCGAACTTTCACTGGCTCGCTGTAAACGTAAGTCGTGCGACAAAGGCCAGCTTATGCTGGCCTTTGTTGTTTGTGGCTGCTGGTCAGATTCGATTCAACAGGAGGTTCATCATGTCAATTGGTCGTGTTCACTCGATGGACTCATTCGGCACGGTCGACGGGCCGGGCATCCGGTTTGTGGTGTTTATGCAAGGCTGCCACATGCGTTGCCGCTATTGCCATAACCGGGATACCTGGAATTTGCGCCAGGGTGGTGAGTTGCTCAGCCATGAAGAAGTGTTGGAGCGAATTCTCAAGGTTAGGAATTTTCTCACCGGCGGGGTTACTGTGACCGGTGGCGAGCCACTGTTGCAGGCGGAGTTTGTTGCCGACCTGTTCAGGGCGCTGAAAAACCATGGCATTCATACCTGCCTTGATACCAATGGTTTTGCCAAGCATATTACGTCGGAGATTAAACGACTTTTGTCATATACGGATCTGGTGCTGTTGGACATTAAGCACATGGATGAAGACCTGCATCAGCAGCTGACTTATGTCACCGGTAAATATACGCGCAACTTTGCCGGTTATTTAAAGACGCTTAACAAGCCCACCTGGATACGTTATGTGGTGGTTGAAGGGTTTACCGTCGACCCGATCTATGCAGCCATGCTGGCGGATTTAGTGCTGGAGATGGGCTGTGTGGAAAAGGTGGAAATTCTGCCTTATCACAGCCTTGGGGTGCATAAATGGGATGCGTTCAAGGAGACCTATGATCTTGAAAATGTCAGCCCACCGACGGCGGAACAGCTAGAAGCCGTCAAGGCAGAGTTTGATAAGCGAGGGGTTATTGCTAACTATTAGCGCTTGGTTGGGAACCCTTTTCCTGAGTTGTTGTCCAAGGTTTGCAGTTTAAAAAAAGGCAATCAGGAAATGACTCAGGTGTGCACTAATCAGCTCTGCACAGATAAGGTCCTAGCGACTCCTAATGCGATGCACACCGCCCCGTCTCATTGGTCCGGGCGGGTGGCAGTGATTCGTATTAAGTCTGGCTACCTGCCCCATTGTGATCAAGGTTTTCACGATATTTGCCTGCGGCAGTTTGCCCTGGTGGCGGTGGTGAAGCTAACGCGGCACTTTGCGCTCAATCGTCAATCTTCCCAAGTGAGTACCGATCTGTTTTCCTCCGGCTTTGGCAAGCCGGGCATTCGGGTGGACAAAGCGCATTGCCCGCAGACGACAGAAAAGCTGGCCACAACAAACGCTGAAGTCAGGGGTCATTGCGAGTTCTTTGCCCACTGTTCCCACTGTTGGCGGGTTGAAGACGATAAGCGCAAAGTGGCCGATGTGACTGTGGTGAGCGAGCAGAAAGCGACCGGCGCAATCCAAACGCCTCAGCAAGAGCATCATAAAGTGGGTGATTTTTCAGATAAGCGCATGATAAGCGGCAACGTCAATGCAGAGTTTCTTCGCCGCCTCCACAGAAAATCCGCATCGTAAATCACCGCTTGCAGACGGCGATAAAAATCTTAAATAACACAAATTTCTATGGAGAGACTTTTTCGAGATCCGCTGGTGTTTGAGAGGAGCCCCTCAATCGAGCAAAAAATGATTCTGAAAAAGAAGCGTTACCAAGCGTGGATGACGATGGTTGTGCGGCTTCTGACGTAAAACTCGCTGCTGCATCTGGCTTTACAGTATAAACGTGCGGCGAAAGTGATGAACCCGCCGTTCTCGGCGCTGCGCTAGCACCTTCAGGAGGCGTTTTAAATTGTGCGCCTTTGGTTGTCTTACCGGTGGACTCTATAGGGCTGTCTTTAGGGTTTTGTGTGGTTATGGAATCGCTTCGCAGGGACTCGACTGCTTCGTCATCTCGTAACCAATTTTCCCAATTGGCAAGTGAGGGCTCAAGATCTTCAGCAGGTTTGTTGAGTGGGCGCATTATGGTGGTAACAATGCTGTGAATGAGAGACTCTTCACTACCAAAATCGTCGGCAATAGTGGGAGCGATAGCCATGAAACCGCCAACGATAGAACCAAGCAATCCGATGCCACCGCCGACGATTTGTAAAGCAAGTGCTAACGCTTTATTTCCATAGCTCAGTGCCGTCTGAGAGCTCATCATTGCAACACCCGACATAAAGGTTAAAACACCCCCACCGATACCACCGGCTGCTGCTAATGTCAGGGTACCACCACTTGGGATGGCTGCAACTGTTGAAATAATGCCAATAGCAAGCATCGTTAATCCAACGGCCAGAGAGCCTAGCTTGCTCAGAGGCTTAGGCATTTTTCCCGTTGGATCGATAAAAAGAATGGGGTTCGCGTGGGCATAACTGTAGCGGTTATCCACTTGCAAATGGTCACGGCTGATAAAACGTTTAATATCTGGATGGTAAAACCGGTTTTTAAGGTAGACAGCCTTCGTCGTTTGCTCAGACAGCTCCTGATTCCAGAGGAAATCACTGCTGGACTGACCAGCAAAGCCCCCCAGACGGCTGCTTTGCCCATAACCCTCATAGGAATAAGCCGCTAACGATTGCCCGCCTGTTTCAGAGAGTCCAAGTTGGGCGCCGGTGCTGTTATTTGCGACAAACAGTTGATCAGCGTTGGCCTCGTGCAGTTGGAGCAGGTACTTTGACTTATGTTGGATAAGGTCGTAATGCCGCTGATTTTTGACCACACTGATCGCCTTGTTGGACAAATCATAATAAAAAGTATGGTGCTCGGTATCGGTATGCATGTGGCCTAGCAAACCGCTGGGTAAATATTCGAAACGCACCTTTTTTTTGCCGTTGGCAGTGGTCACAGACTGCAGCAACCCCACATCATCGTACTCGTAGTGATTACCCAAGTGGTCAGTGACGATGTGACCGTTAACGTCGTAAGCCAGCTTCGATACCACCTCGCCTTGCTTATTGCTTACCCGTTGGCTGGTCAGTTGGTTAATATTGTTGTAAGTCAGCTGTGTCGTTTGATGGTCGCCAGTGTCGTTTGAATGCTGTTCTTTGAGTAGATTATTATTACCATCGTATTGATATTGAATCGCCTTTAACCGAGCCGTACTCTCGTTGTTTTCACCCTGTTTTAGAGCCTGACTATTAAGATGGTGTTTTTCGTAAATAAGTCGTTTTAATGCATCGTATCCATAGGAAACCTTGGCACTAATCGGGTCGCCATTGATTCGGGAGCAGGTGGTTTGTTCCATCAGTTCGCCGTGGGGTAAAAACGTATAACGGTTTGCATAAACCGGTGCGCCATTCTCGGTAGTAACCTCTGTTTGGTTTACTCGGGCAAAGGGGTCATAACTGTAGTGCTCTGTTGTTTTGATAGCGCCGGTATTTCTGTAAATAGTTAGCAGCTGCCCCCGGGTGCCATTGTTGTCTTCACCATAACTGAAACTGATGCTGTTGTTATCGCTGTTAATAGACGACAGTTTTCCTTTGTCTTGTGCTTTGTACTGGTAGGTAACCATTCTGCCACTTGGGTTTTCTTGATGAATCACTCGATTCATCCGGTCATACCGATAGGTTTGCTGCTTATTATCCGGGTACGTCAGCGCGGTTATGTTGCCCCTCAGGTCATATTGATAGCTTTGCTGCTGGCCATGTGTATCGGTCATTTTTACCAGACGGCGGTCGGCATCGTAATCATACCGCACCTCGAAGGGGTTATCGTTGCGAGTCCAGCGCACCGCTTTCAATAACCCTCTGCTGTCGTATGTCTTATGGATACTGCGGCTATTGGGTAGTTTGTGGGCAATTTCGCGGCCATTTTTATCGTATTTGTGTGAGAACACTAACATTTTGCCGGTATTTACTGGCGATAATTCTGCTGGGGCTGTTTTTGGCTCAGTAATTCGCGGGGAAACCACTTTTTTTAACTTGTTATCGGAACTATAAAAATATCGATCGCCCCTGTGGCAGGAGTGCTGACCATCTTTGGTCTGGAGCTTGGCGAAGGTGTGCAGGTTATTAAATAGATCGTAGGCGGTGGTTTTTATCAGTACGGTGCCATCAAATCCTTGCGTCTCATGCTTAATTCTGTTGTGACTGGGGTCGTAGGTGTAAAATTGTTTAATGGTTGAGTGTCGTGTTGATGAATCGAGCAGGGTGCTTTCTTCAGCAACTATCTGATCAAAGCCATTTTTAACAACCTTTTTTTCGACACCTATCAGCCTGTGTTTTGCATCGTCATTTAACCCATATTGAGTGGTTAACGTTGTTAAAAGCCAAGGTGTTTTTTGTTGTTTACGTAATTTTCGACCATTAAGAAACAGGTATTGTGACAGTTCATCATCGTCATAAATTAATGTTGTCTTATTTAACCAGGGGTCATTACTGTGTATTAATCGCATCTGGTCATCATATTGATACGTTACCGAATAGCCATAACGGTTTTTGTGTACCGCGATCTTGCCAAATGCATTGTACTCTCTGGCATCAGTGGTTTGATATTGATCACCTGTTGACTCTTCACGCATGATTATCCGGCCGGATGAGTCCCTCTGCTCACGCTGACGAAAACCTAAAGGGGAGATTGCAACCGTTGCATTCAACCCATCACGGTCGTAGTGGTAATGCTCGATTGTATAGACATTACCGGCAGGGTCGATACGCCGAACCAGTTGCCCAAGATCGTTATATTGAAACGCTTCCGTTTCACCAAGTGCGGATATACGACTGAGAATATGTTGATTGCGGGTATCAGTCCGTACTTTTCGGACATCGCCCAGGCTGTTCTCATGCTCAACGGTTAATACACCCGATTCGCGATCCAGAAGGTAACGTGTTTTTTTGTAGGTTCGTTGCACACCGGGCATTTTTTGGGTGAGCCACTTGAGTTGCTGGAATGTTTCACGGCCTGCGTTGTCGTACTGGTAATCGACTTGTTGCCAGGGTTGCCAGAGATGTGAAACGCCCAGATGATAGGACATTTTGGTGCGGTGCGTTTTCTTAGACGATGATAAATGGTATCGGATTTTTATCGCTTTAGCGCCAACCCAATCGTTATGGGTGGTTTCAGATTTTAAACTAAAATGGTTGGTAAAATATTTATGTTGTAAGGTTTTTATGTGTCGCCAGTTTTCATCGGGGCGATGATAGACCCAATGGTCTTGGCGGATGATGTTGCCAAACAGATCGTAACTGTGCTCAATTCTATTGCCGGGCAGGTATTTTTCTTCTTTTTTACTCCAGGTAAAGTGCTCTATTTTGGCGGGCTTATCATAATTGGTTGAGCGGTTATATTTGAATGGGTCGATGAGATAGGTTAACTCAGTCTTACGAAAATTGTTGCCATTTTTCAACGTGCGAATCGTTACGGGTAGGTGTAAATAGTTATACTCATAAATCTTATGATGAATCACCGGGTTGTCGAGATTGCCATCGCTTTGCTTAACAGCAACGGTATAGCGGTAGTTTTGGTCATTGCTGTCCATCAAGCTGTCTGAGGTATCAGACAGTGCATACAAAGGGTAGCCGGTGTAATTTTTATCCACAGAGTGCTGGTAATACGCTTCATGGTGTACTTTATCTGTAGCGGATTCATACTGCTTGAAATAGGTGACTACCGGTAACGAGCCTTGCCCACCATTGCCAAGATACGCAATGCTGCCATATTCCAATGTGGTAATCAGACCTAACGGTGTGCTGATCGTGTTTATCAGTTGACGGTTTTCCTTTTCAAGATAGCTGATCTCGTATCGTTGTTTCATTTGATTAGTGATGCTTGAGACACCTTGATCATTAAAATAGACACGCTGCTCTGTGCCATCGGGATGGTGGGCAATCATGAGGTTGGGCTCATATTTGAAAGTGTAACGGTTGTTATAATTATCCGTTATGGCACGTAATCGGGCGTCTTTAACACTTGGAGTGGGTTCTTCATACTCAATGAGTATCCGGTTACCAAAGCGATCCAGCTGCAAGACTAGCAAACCGTGCTCAGAAAAATAGTTGATGCCGCCATCTTTGTGTTCAGATTTATACCGGTAATTGAGCGTTGGGTATTCTGGAATCTCCTGCTCAACCCCCGTATCGTAAAACCGTGTTCCATGCTGGTTATAGTATTTCAGTCCAGAGGCGAAGAGGTGCTCATCATGCCACAGTGGATCAATTGGCCATTGCTGGCCTCCTATGAAAGCGGTTCCGTTATTAATGTAATTAAGATCCAACTCCCAGCCATGGGGTAAGCCAAACCTCCCAATTGCATTAAACCGATAGGTCAAGTTGACTTTAAATGGCGCATGGATGCCGCTGGTTTCGATCAGCGGGTATGAAAAATGGAATGTACCTGCTGCAGTATTGACGGATACATGGGCGTGGTTCGAGTGATTATAGGCTTGGCTGCCTTGATAATCGGCAACAGTTAAACAGGAAATGGTGATTGCTCCGAGCAGAGCTAAAAGATATCTGACCATTAACGTTTCCATCATAACAACTCGTAAACAGACATGAACAACCTTGCTAGCGCTTATTTATGCTGTTTTCAAGGGGTTTGCCAGTATGAATTCAAAGGTTACTTATTAACGACTATTTATAAAGTAGACCAGGGAGTATGAATCCACTGTCGTTCTTGATGACTTCGTGTTTTGTTACACTCTGCCAGTGATGGCTGGCAGGGTAACGTTACCGACGAGTTCGGGTTCAGTATTTCGGCCTGTGTGCTGAGGCAACCCTGTAAATTCATGGGCTTTGCTGCTTACAGGCTTGTTGCTATTGAGGGGTTTTTCTACCGGTGATAAAAGGTACGTTGGCAGATTTTTGGCTCGATACAACACTGGCTCAGTAGCAAATAGGTATTGCTAATCCGAGCCAGCCGCCACTACTTATGAACTATTCGGACGATCGAAAGTTTATTGGTTTTCTATAATTACCTCCAGTTCTGTTTTGGCTTGATATTGTTTTTTCTAGTTTGTCACTCATTATTAGTAGTCAACGACATAATTAGATAATTTTTCAATTTATCATAATGCTGTTCATTTGTGGCAAATGATTTTCCCTTCGAATCCTTAATTTGATTTTTACGTAACACACGCTTAGCGCAATTTTTATAATGAGTCTCCGTAATATGTGATTTGTCATTATTAAAATTGTTTCTCATTTCATCAGTTAAAGTTCCCATATATTCTGTAAAGCATTCCTCGGCATCAAATAAATATACCCATTCATCTTTAAGATCATCATTATTGAATATATAACGAACAAAACTATTGCTATAGTCACGCTTTACTTTACGCTGTTTTGGCTCAACTTCTTCCGTACCAGAAGCTGCTTTTGGCTTTGTCGGATATTTACTCTGTACACGATTGTTTATTTTCCATAGGGTTTTAAATTTTTCAGTGTTGCTAAGCCCCTCAATTGATTTTTTCAAATCTGTAGTCAGGCCCTCATATGTTGACATGACGCCATTTTCTGTGAAACTCACATTGGCTATGATTTTTTCTTTAAAATCATTTCGTTTTGCAGTTTGATCATCAATTTTCGGCAAATTATTAACGCCCTTTACTGGTGTGTCTTCTTTAGAGTTTTGCTGTAAAGGCGGGTTGTCGCCTTCAGTTCCGTTTATTACTTGCTGGGCTGGGCCTGAAGGATTTTTCTTAGAGCCGTCTTGAATCCCATTTTGATCCGGCGCTGATTGTACAGGAGTCCTAGCCATTCTGTTAACCCCTTGGGCTATATGTTTTTTTAATTGTTCTAGATACGCTGGCGAATTAGCAAGAAGTTTTCCATCTAGACCCTTAATACCCTCTCGTGATAATGCCTTTGTGGCAATTTCTTCAATATCAATTGGATCGTTAGTCCCTTTTATGATTTGATCACATAGACCACTCTTATGAGTTTCAAGGATATTCAATGGGTCAAATATATGTACCCAATGCTCTGTAAGGTTTTCATGAAGACAGATCATCTGCATAGATCTTTCATTAAAATAAATGTCCGTTAGTTCTTGTTGGTCAGGTTCAACTGGGTTAGCATCACTTGCAGTTTGACATGTACTCAATGCAAAATTTATTTCAGCTATTTTCTCAAGCATCACGAAATTTTTATCGACTTGAGGGGTGTTATCAAGTTCTGTTATCAAACTTTTAACGAACTGTTGAGTGAGTTGAAATTGGTTATCATCAAAGAAAACAACATTGTTTAAGTTTATATTTTGGCTCTGATCTTGTGGCACTCTCTGGCCACCATTTAAGGGTTCTTTATTATCAGGGCGTTCGTTCGTTTCTGGGTTAATGCCTTTATTTTCTTCTTCAGAGTTTTCCTTCAAGGATGGCGGAACGCCATTAGTTTCGTCTATTACTGGCGGGGTTAAGCCTGAAGGGTTTGCTTTAGAACCATCTTGAACCCCATTCTGGCCGCTAGCTATGATGTCAATTGCCTGCTTTATATGATCTCTCAACTTTCCTACATACTCTGGCAAATGAGCAAGAGAATTTCCATCTAGATCCTTAATACCCTGGTTTGTTAATGTATCTTTAGCCATATTTTCAATTTCTTTAATATCAGGTGTCTCGGTAGTCCCTTGTCTAATTTCTTCACATAGGCCGTTCTTATAATTTTCAAGGATCTCTTCGGGATCACATACATGCACCCAATGCTCTTTAAGGCCTTCATTAAGATAGACCATCTGAAAAAATTCCGTAATTCCAAACTTCCTTGTTTCTTTTTGGACAGGTCCAACTGGGTTATTAGTTACTATCATACAACCCTTCAATGGCATATATATTTTCTGTAGTTCCTTTAGCATCACTTTCCTTTTATTTTCTTGAGGGGTGTTATCAAGTGTTGTTCTCAAACTGTTAACGAACTCTGTAGTGAGGTGTAATTGTCCATTATCATCCAAGAAAACAAAATCGCTTAAGTTTATATTTTGGCTCTGATCTTGTGGCACGCTTTGGCTACCACTTAATGATTGTTCATTTTCAAAGGATTTGTTCGACGCTGGGTTACTGCCATTAGGTTGCCCCATCACAGGTGGCAGAACGCCTTCTTGATTACCCATCGCAGGTGGCTGATTGCCTACTGGATTATTCTTCGCAGATGGCTGATCGACTTCTTGATTACCCATCGCAGGTGGCTGATTGCCTACTGGATTATTCTTCGCAGATGGCTGATCGACTTCTTGATTACCCATCGCAGGTGGTTGATTGCCTACTGGATTATTCTTCGCAGATGGCAGAGCGCCTTCTTGATTACCCATCGCAGGTGGTTGATTGCCTACTGGATTATTCTTCGCAGATGGCAGAGCGCCTTCTTGATTACCCATCGCAGGTGGTTGATTGCCTACTGGATTATTCTTCGCAGATGGCAGAGCGCCTTCTTGATTACCCATCGCAGGTGGTTGATTGCCTACTGGATTATTCTTCGCAGATGGCAGAGCGCCTTCTTGATTACCCATCGCAGGTGGTTGATTGCCTACTGGATTATTCTTCGCAGATGGCAGAGCGCCTTCTTGATTACCCATCGCAGGTGGTTGATTGCCTACTGGATTATTCTTCGCAGATGGCTGATCGACTTCTTGATTACCCATCGCAGGTGGTTGATTGCCTACTGGATTATTCTTCGCAGATGGCAGAGCGCCTTCTTGATTACCCATCGCAGGTGGCTGATTGCCTACTGGATTATTCTTCGCAGATGGCAGAGCGCCTTCTTGATTACCCATCGCAGGTGGCTGATTGCCTACTGGATTATTCTTCGCAGTTGGCTGATCGACTTCTTGATTACCCATCGCAGGTGGTTGATTGCCTACTGGATTATTCTTCGCAGATGGCAGAGCGCCTTCTTGATTACCCATCGCAGGTGGCTTATGGCCTACTGGATTATTCTTCGCAGATGGCCCTTCTTGATTACCCATCGCAGATTGGCTTGGCTCGACTTCTTGACCCATGAGGTTTGTTCTTCTTCGCAGGTGGCTTGCCTGGCCTTTGGCAGAGCGCCTTCTTGCAGACCCATCGCAGGTGGCTTATTGGCCTTCTTCGCAGATGGCAGATCGACCTTTATCGACCCCCCGCAGTACTGATCGACTTCTTGTTCTTCTTCGCAGGTGGCTTTTGGCCTTTAGATCCACCCCCCGCAGTTGGCTTATCGACTACTTGGCTTATGGCCTTCCACTTCGCAGTTGGCTGGCTTTTGCCTTTAGAACCACCCCCCGCAGTTGGCTTATCGACTACATGATTGTTCTTCGCAGGTGGCTTTTGGCCTTTAGATTCACCCTCCGCAGATGAATTTAACTTTTGCTTTGGCTCCTCAGATACTTTCGGGCTCCCCGGTGATTGGCCGCCGTCTTGCCCCTTAGCGTTAACTGGCTTGGTGATGGGAAGTACCTCCAAACCTACTTTGGTGGCGAAAAAGTTATAAATTTTCTTACAGTTGTTTTTTACAGAACTCCAGCTCTCCCCGAGGAACTTTTGTACTTCTTGTGCCAGCGAGACAACCCAGTTTTTAAACTTGGCAAACACCCCTATGTTTTTAATTGTACTATCGTCGACAGTAGTAGCCTGCATTGATGAATTATTGTTAACTGCTTCCATGTTTCTGCCTCTAGTAGGTTATTTGGTAATGTAGAATCACTTCAAGTTTTACTTACTACCATTGGACATATCAAAAGGCTGAAAGTTCCGTCAGGTATGAATTTTGAAGGAAAAAATTTCAAAATTTCAAAAATAACGCATATTTTCAAATCTGATGGAATTTGCGAGAAATACTATTGATTGTCAGGGGCTTCTTTATGCCCTTTGGGTGCAATCGGGTGGGGTTTTGCCATCAAAGTTCAGTTGATGAACAACCTGAAGATGAGCCTAACCGACCCGGACCTTGTCGGGCAATCGATCACGATGTTGGGCTCCAGCGCCCAAGCCCGTCGGCACTTATTGTCCGTTAAATCCTACCGGCTGATTTCAGACATGGCGCAGTTGAGACGGGATATAGCGGCAGAGACGCTGATGGCGCTGGATATGGCGGCTGATTTGCATTTGGGGGGTTAGGTTAGGGTTGCGGGCGATGGGTGTCAGACTAGGTGATAACAAGAAGGGCTTGCTGAAAATGAAAAGTCTGTAGCACTCAAAAATGGAAGCTCATCTTAACGTTAGCTTCTGCATCGCAGCGGAAATAGAGGATAAGATAAAGCCGCCAGCCCGAAAGCTGGCGGCTTGCTGATACGGCATGCCTTGCTTTTGCATCATTAGTCTCTATAGTAACCACATTGAGAGAGCGTCATGTAAAATAAGACCCTCACTATAGTCAGGAGTCCAACCAGCTTTATGTAGACTGTATACAAATCCTCTACGTCCATTCTGGCTAGTGCTATCACGTCAGTCATGAGGTAAGTAATTTCCAAGGGGATTCTCCGAATCCAGTAGTAGGGTTCAATATATAGAACCGAAAGTACATTAAATCCCATTTCGCGATAACCATCTTCCAGATCGTCTACCAAATCTCCCGGTAATGGCAAAATATATAGCAATAACTCCGCTGGCCAGTAGAATAAAAGTCCATACACCCAGGTCCAGAAAATCAAGAAAACGGCACCCAAACAAACGGCACGGCAAGCATCATGAATGCACCTATTGGTCCAAGGTATGCCTCCACAACCAACCATCAATACGTTCGTTAGCCTCAATAAAAGGAACACTTGATCGCCACATAGGCATAGTCACGATCAAAAACAGCGCAAACATCGCCCGAAAAGGCCAGGTAATGACAGCAAATAGAGTACTCATAAGCAATTCCCTTGTTATATTCAGCGCCACAGCGTCTTTAGTGCGCAATATTTTTACCAAAAGCTAAATTAGCCTGATTTTTTCAGTGGCTGGAACCTATGAAAAGATTCCAGCCACCTCATTAGTAAACATGCCAGTTTAAGAAGTTAAATCGTTAACTGCCCTGGCTGCTGTCTGTGGTTTCGGGAGGCTCCCCTTTTAGCTGTTCAATCCGGCGGCGACAGAAAGGCCGCTTGATTTTCTCGTTCATATAAGTTTTGAACTCTATACCGCGATTATGAGCGATAAAGTAATTCAACTGAATGTAGATGGCGAACAGGCCAATCAGGATGTGAATATAGCCAATTTCCATGGTTTTCACCTCGCGTTATTTTTATATTTGAACCTTCCCGTAGAGTGAAGTCCAGCGCAGTTTTAGGCTGATTCAACGTCAGTCATTTTTGGGTTGCTGTATTTGCTGCTTTTGTCGTTCACTTTTTTTCAGCTGGCGGCGCTGGGCGACGGTGTTAGCCACGTCGTCGCCTAAATGGCTTTCGCCGCGGGCTTTGGCCAGTTGGATCTGTTTTTCTCGCTCAGTGAAGCGGGATTTCTGTTTTTCGGTGAGTTGGTCAAAGCAGTGGGGGCAGCTAACGCCTTGTTGGTATTTCTCGCTTTGTTTGTCTGTTGCTGTGATTGGCAAACGACAAGCGTTGCATTGGTCGTAAGAGCCGGGCTCCAGGTCGTGGTTGACGGTCACCCGGTCGTCAAACACAAAGCACTCGCCTTCCCATAGGGATTGCTCTGCAGGCACATCTTCCAGATATTTGAGGATACCGCCTTTGAGGTGGTAGACCTCGGTGAAGCCTTTTTCTTTTAACAGTGCGGTGGATTTTTCGCAGCGGATGCCGCCGGTGCAGAACATGGCGACTTTTTTATGGGTGGCCGGGTTCAGGTGGTCTTCGACGTATTGAGGGAACTGGCGGAAACTGTCGGTTTTGGGGTTGATGGCGTGTTTGAATGTGCCCACCTGAATTTCGTAGTCGTTGCGGGTGTCCACCACGACAACGTTCGGGTCGCTGATCAGGGCGTTCCAGTTGGCGGGTTCTACGTAGGTGCCGACCACTTTTTTCGGGTCGATGTTCTCTACACCCATGGTGACGATCTCTTTTTTCAGTTTCACTTTGGTCCGCTTAAAAGGCATGGACTCGCTGAGGGACTCTTTGTATTCGATGGGGTTAAGGCGATCATCTTGATTTAGCCAGTGCAATAAGGCGTCAATCCCCGCACGGGTGCTTGCTACGGTGCCATTTATGCCTTCTTTAGCAAGGAGTAGGGTACCTTTGACGTGGTTGGCTTCCATGACTCGAAGCAGCGGTTCGCGCAGCTCGGTATAGTTGTTTAGGGTGACGAATTTGTAGAGGGCGCAAACTACTGTTGGTGCGTTGGTCATTGTCTTTATGTCCTTTGTCGGAGCGTAAATCCGGTGCGTGGGCAAGTCTAGCAAACCATGGCGCTCTTGAAAAATAGGCAGCAGGCTGTGATATTGCAGCATAATAAAAATTGGCCGGAAAATTTCACCATGACCATTGAATTGCTCAAGTCCCACCGCTCCATTCGCAAGTTCACTGCCAAACCCATTGCCAAGTCACTGCTCAGAGAGTTGATTAGCGCCGGGCAAAGTGCAGCCACGTCCAGCAATTTGCAGGGCGTCAGCGTGATTCGGGTCAGCAACCCGCAAACCCGCCAACGGCTGGCAGAGTTGGCCGGTGGGCAGCGTTACATTGAGCAGGCGGCGGAGTTTTTAGTGTTTTGTGCCGATCTGCACCGGTCCGGCTGGTGCTGTGCACAACATGGGCAGGCGATGGCCGAAGGCATGACGGAGCATTTTATTATTGCCACGGTGGATGTGGCGCTGTTTGCCCAAAATGTGGTGGTGGCGGCAGAGTCTGCCGGGCTTGGCATTTGTTACATTGGCGCCTTACGAAACGACCCGCAGCAGGTGAGTGATTTATTGGCTTTGCCCGATAACGTCTATCCGGTGTTTGGGTTGTGCCTTGGGTACCCGGATCAGAACCCGCAGTGCAAGCCAAGGTTGCCGCTGGATGCGGTGCTGATGGAAGAGCATTACCAGCCCGTCAACCCCGAACAGATGGCGCAATACGATGCCACCATGGCGGCTTATTATCACCAGCGCACTGGCGGTAAAATCGACCGGGGCTGGACGGAGGAGATGTCGGCCCTGCTCGGTAAGGAGTCACGGCCACATATGAAGGCATTTTTGGCTCAACGGGGGTTTAAAATGCGCTAAGAGGGCGTCTGTGCCCTAGCAAGTTGGTCAATGATTCCCTGCTTAATTCTCGTTTACCCGTGGTGTATTTCTGTCGGCAGCGGTAGGAACGAGGCGTAACACCTGCACCAGAGCGTCGCACAACGTTGCGCTGGCTTTGTTCAGGTTGCGTACAAACTGTTCGACGTTGTCCTGCTCGGTATCAATATGGTCGGTGACGGATTTAATAGGCAGAAAGTCGATGCCGTAAAGGTGCGCCACTGAGGCGACGGCGGCGCACTCCATATCTTTGGCCATGCCCCGATTAAGAATGATCTGTCGTTCATCCAGTGCTGGCATATCCAGCGAGTTGCCGGTGGTCACCACACCGAGTTTATGGGGAATACCCGTAAAGTATTCCCGGCGGTAAGCCGTAGGGTAACCGCCAAGGGCAAACGGTTGATAACCCTCAAGGGGAACCCGGCGGTCATGGTAGACCACGGGTTGGTCGGTGGTGATGATCTCACCAATGTCCGCCTGTGTGGAAAAGGCGCCACAGGTTCCGGCGTTGATGATCAGGTCGGGGGCGAATTCGATAACCGCCGCTTGTGTGTTCAGTGCGGCGTATTCGGTGCCAATGCGATCAACGTCGTATTGTTGTGAATGACCATTGAGGGAAATTAAAATCTCCTTGCCGGCAAAGTGACAGCTAAAGCGCAGGAAATCACTACTAAGCCTCGGGTTTGCAGGCAGTTCGGAGGCTTTAAGGCGTGCAATAATCGGCCGCGCTTCTGCTTCCATGGCCATAATCAGCAAAATTTTTTTGCTCAACTTTCACTCTCCAGCCAGACGTCCCGAACCCATAACCAGATGGATGGCCAGCTGTCGTCAGTCATTTCACCATCGGCCCAGAGCACCACCTCGCCTTCTTCTGAGATGGCGTAGTAGTCGTTGTGGTGTTCACAAATGGGAATCAGCTCCCGGGGCAGTCCGCGCGCCCAGGCGTTGGCGGCCACTTCTGGCAGGTAAGTGTGCGATTGTGGGTCGGTCACTGTTACCGGTTCAATGGCGCCGTACACCACATCGCTGACCAGTAACAGAAATTCACGCAGTTCATAAGGCATCGAAACCAGCAGCTGTTCTTCAGCCTCAACCAGTTGATCTTCATCGGGCAACTCCAGCGGAACCGCGACTTGCACAGCCCGCTCCTGAAGCTCTTCAATGACATCTTCCATCGTTGGTAACCTTTTTTCGCTTTTGGTGTGGGCATTTGCGCCCTATCTTTTGCGCTTTTGAGGCGAAGGCGGTCTTTTTCGCCCTTTCGGTGCGCTTTTACCGGGTTTGTTTTTGACTGTGGGCTTGGTGTGCTTGTGGCGTTTTTTTTGCCGGGGCTCGACAGTGTTCACCTCGCCGTCTTCAAAATAAGGCAGTGGCTCAATATCCAACGGTTTTTTTAGTAGTTTACGGATGTTGGCCAGTAGTTGTTTCTCTTCTGGGTTGACCAGCGAGATGGCCCGGCCAGGAGACCCGGCCCGGCCGGTTCGACCGATGCGGTGTATGTAATCTTGCGGCACTTTGGGTACATCGTAATTAACAACAAGCGGCAGTTGTTCTATATCCAGGCCACGGGCGGCAACGTCGGTGGCCACCAAAACGTCAAAGAAATTGTCTTTAAAGTCTTCCAGAGTACGAATACGCAGGTATTGGCTTTTGTCGCTGTGGATAGCTCGGGCGTCAATGCCATCTTCTGCCAGCAATTCGGCCACTTTGTTAGCGGCTTTTTTGGTGCGGACAAACACCAGAGCCTTTTGCCAGCGCCCGCCCTGAATCAGGTAACTGAGAATTTCTGGTTTGTCTTGCTGGTCCACCGGATAAAATGACTGGGTTACGGTATTAGCGGCAGCGTTGGGATTATCAATCTCTACTTTCACCGGGTGGCGCATGAAGTCGTGCGCCAGCTGTTTGACTGCTTTTGAAAAAGTGGCAGACAGCAGCAGGTTTTGCCGCTTGCTCGGTGCCTGTTGCACAATGCGGCTGATGTCGTCGTGGAAGCCTAAATCCAGCATGCGGTCGGCTTCGTCCAGCACCAGAATACGCAGGTTGTCGAGGTGGATGTGTTTGCGCTTGAGTAGGTCCAGCAGACGACCCGGGGTGGCTACCAGCGCATCAACGCCTTTATTGAGAAAGTGCAGTTGCTGATCCATGTCGACCCCCCCATAAACGGCGGCTGACGTAATGTTGAGGTGGGTGGCGTAGGTTTGAAAGCTGTTATGCACCTGTATGGCCAGCTCCCGGGTCGGCACCAGCACCAAGGCGCGAATGGCCTTGCTGGCACGCATTTGCGCCAGCCGGTGGAGGATGGGCAGGGTAAAGCTGGCGGTTTTGCCAGTGCCGGTCTGGGCCGATGCCATTAGGTCGCGGCCGGTCAGAGCCATGGGAATGGCTTTGGCCTGAATGGGGGTCGGCTGCTGGTAGCCTGCCTCCTTTATGGCCTGCAGGATGGCATCGTTCAGGCCAAGCGTGGTAAAGGACGTGTTGCTCATGGTTGCTTCCTGCGCTTAGGTGGCTGAAAGCCAGCGTCGGTGGAGGGTTGTGTGGGTGCGCGCCGTTTGCCAGTGTTCTTTTTATCTCGCAGCCGTTGTTTATTGGCCGGGGTTTTTTTAGTGGTGCTTTTGGCTTGGGTGGTTTTTTTCTTTTTGGCCGCTTTGCCGGAGCTTTTCAGTTTTTTCGGGCCTTTGTAGCTGCCAATTAACGCTTTGATGGTGCGTTTTTCAAAGCGCTGGCGCAGGTAGCGCTCAATGCCAGCCATCCGGTTCCACTCATCCGGCCCAATCAGAGCGATGGCGAGGCCTTGCCGGTTGGCCCGGCCTGTGCGGCCAATTCTGTGTACATAGTCATCGCCATTGCGAGCCATCTCCAGATTGATGACCAGATCAATGCCTTGGATATCCAGCCCCCGGGCAGCGACGTCGGTGGCGATCAGAATATTGATTTTGCCATCTGTTAGTAGGCGCATAACGTGTTTACGCTCGCGCTGCTCCATATCGCCGTGCAGTATGCCAACCTGTAGGCCTTTTACGCGAATTTTCCCCACAAACTCTTCCGCCCGGGCTTTGGTGTTGGTGAATACCAGAGCTTTGTCGTAGGTTTCATGGCGCAGTAGCCAGATCAGTAGCTGCTCTTTATGGGCGGTGTCGTCTGCCAGCACAATTTGTTGGTGGATGTTGCCGTGTTTTTCCCGTTCATTGAGCCTGAGGCGGGTTGGGTCTTGCAAAATCTCGCCAGCGATGGCATTGAGGCCACGGGTTTCGAGGGTGGCAGAAAATAGCAGGGTTTGGCGCTCGTGGCGGCAATCCTGAATAATGGTGAGCACATCGGGGCCAAAGCCCATATCCAGCATGCGGTCGGCTTCGTCGAGTACCAGATATTCCAGGTCGCTGAAGTCGTGGTTGTGGTTGTTCATGTGCTCCATGAGTCGCCCCGGCGTGGCGATGAGGATTTGTGGGTTTTTGCGTAGGGTGTTGACCTGATGCCGATAGTCTTCACCGCCCACAATCAGGCCAGCCTTGACGTAGGTGTAGCGAGCCAGCAGCTCACACTCTTTTAACACTTGTAAGCCAAGCTCCCGGGTGGGTACGAGAATGAGCCCCCGGGTTGCTGATTTAGGCGCAGGTTGGGTGTGCATGTGGTTAATCATGGGCAGTAAAAATGCTGCCGTTTTGCCACTGCCAGTCTCGGCACTGACCATCAGGTCTTTGCCCTGCATGGCCGGTGGCAGTGTGTGTTCCTGAACTGGGGTGGCGCGTTCAAACCCCCTTTCAGTGAGTGCCTTTTGCAGCCGTTCATGGAGCGCCAGTTCAGAAAATAACAATGGGGAGTTCCTCGACAGTACAACGTTGATCGGGGCATTTTATGTGCGCCCATGGCAAAATGCTACGGGCATTGGCGCTATTGATGATTATGGCGCTGTTTCAACCGGGATAGCTGCTCGCTTTTCTGCTAATATCCGCTGCCCACTCTGTGTTAGCTGACCATGCCATGCGATTAGATAAATTCCTTTGTGAAAGTACTGAATTCTCCCGCTTGGAGGCGAAAAAATGCCTGCACCGTGGCGACGTCACCTGTGATGGCGTGGTGGTGAAAAACAGCGCCTTCAAAGTGGCGGCAGGCTGTGATGTTCGCCTGCTAGGAGAGCCCCTGGAGGTGCGGGGCGTGCGCTATATCATGCTGCACAAACCCAAGGATACGTTGTGCTCCAATGTAGACGAAGTTTACCCGTCGGTACTCACTTTGCTGGATGTGCCCAAAGCCCACACCTTGCACATCGCAGGCCGCCTTGATGCCGACACCACCGGCCTTGTACTGATTACCGATGACGGTCAGTGGTCCCACCGGCTGATTAAACGCACAACCAAACGCTACCGCGTGCAGTTGGCGGACCCGTTGGCGGCGAATAAAACCACCGAGGTCGTCCAGCGGTTTGCCAGCGGCCTGACCCTAAGAGGGGAAAAGACCCTGACCAAACCGGCACAACTGGCGTTTCTTTCAGCGACAGAAGCGCTGTTAACCCTCAGCGAAGGTCGATACCACCAGGTTAAACGCATGTTTGCTGCCATTGGCAATAAAGTCGTCAGCCTGCACCGGGAGCAAGTAGGGGAGATTGTGCTTGATGAAAACCTGAGCCCCGGTCAATGGCGTTATTTGACGGCGGATGAGATTGCTTCCGTTTGATGCTGGCAAGTAAGGCGGTTCGGAAGTATTGGCCTGCTACGGGGTCGTAGCAGGCACTATTAATCAATGTGGATAAAGCGCATTCAACGGTTGCGAAGCCGTTTTGTTGCGTTTTTCAGCTCTGAGTTTCCAGCACTGTTCCAGTACTGTTTTTAGCAGGGCTTGTTGGTCAACCGTTGCCGATGTGCTGGCGTACAGGCTTGAGCTGAGGGCGTTACAGGCGTCGGTCAGTGCTGTTGAGTTTAATCGCTGTAGGCACTCGGTTAACGATGCGGGTTGATCGCTGTTTTTATATACACGACACCAGTTTTTTAACTCCTGCAGGGTGAGAGGCACGTTCTGCTGCTGACAGGCGGTCTCTAGCTTGCTAAAAGCTGCGGCTTCACGTTTTTTGGCATTGTCTGGCTTGGGTGGGTTGGGGGGCTCCTCTACCGCTGACCGTCTGGCCCACCACAGAGTCAGTAGCCACAACAGCGCAAAGAACACGGTGAGAGCCTGCCACAAAAGGTTGGAGCGGCTTGTTGTTTGTTCTTGAATCACTGGTGGGCACTCAACGGTTTTTTCCGGCGTTGGGGGGGGAACCGTCAAGGCAGGGGTGACAGGGTTTGGCATTACCTCAATTTCTGTGGCTGGCAGGCTGGCGTTTTGTACTGTGCCTGTTTCGGTGTCAAACCAGGTGTAGTTGATGGCCGGTAGTGTTACTTTGCCGGGGTGGCTTGGAATCATGGCGATGGAGTCGGTGCGCTGCCCCTGAATGCCGTGGTCGGTTTCCTGATCTTCAGTGCCGGATTTATCCGGGTAGCTGTTAACCCCTTGCGGTTGTGGCATCAGAATCGGCGTTAGCTGGGCGGCGCTAAGACCATCGGCCTCCACGGTGATGGTTCTGGTGATGGCATCACCAACTTGCAATGAGTGGGGGGATTGGCTCCATTTTTGTTCAATTTTCAGGTTTCTGGCCGGTAGCCAGGTTGCACCTGCGGGGTAGTTGTCGGGCTTGGGTTTGACTTCCACCCGAAGTTCGGGGGAGCGGGCCAGCACCGGTTTGCCGCTTTGGGAAAAAAAGCTGTCAAACGGTTTGTGAGGCTCTGCGGCGACACCGGTAAAGGTCAGGGAGGGGATGACCATCTCGCCGACCGCTTGCGGGTGAATTGAGTATTTTAATTCAAAACCGCGGTAGCGTACGCCGTCAACAATGGTTTCAAAATTGCGGGTCTCACCCAGTTGCTTGACCAGCGCATTGCTGATGTTTAACGAATTGAGGCGATTTTGATCGTACAGCTGGATACTGAACAAAATTTGCACGGTCAGGATTAACTCCTGCTGCACATAAATGCTCTCGCTGCTGACACTGGCCTTCATCTGCAATGGGTTGGCTGCGGTATCGTCGGTTTTTTGGTCGCTGACGGTGATGGTAATCGGTTGCGATTGCTGGTCCCCGAGTTTGATGGAGGGGATGGTCAGGGTTCCGTCGTTTTTGGGTAACAGGGTAATTACCCAGTCCCGGGCGTACTCCTGCTTGCCGTTGATAATGCTGGTACGACTCTCCTGTCGGGTGCCGAGCACTTCAAAACTACCGTTTAACGGGTCAAGGTCCGGGGCGTCGCTGGTGCTTTGGTCGGTACGCAGTGTCAACTCAAGAACTTCGTGGCTGGTGATGGTCTTGTTATTAACACTGGCGGTGAATCTGGCTTGGGCAAAGGATGCCACGGTGGTCATGAGCGCCAGAAGTAGCCATTTTCGCGCACGCCAGCGAGGCTGCAAGGCGGCACAAAAAGTGGCGCGCAAGGCAAGCAGTGCTCTCATTGTGAACATTGTTACAAAATCTCTCCTTACCATGACCTGCCTTCCGTCGGTTGTTGCTGTGAAGAGCGTTGTTGTATGAACTTTCTGCGTAACAGACCACCGGGGTCGTCTGGAATGGTTCTTAGCCAGCTCTCAAGTGCCTGCTTTTCAGGGGTGAGCTCTTGAACCTCAGTGTTGCTTTCAGCTTGAAAGCGCTGTTGGTTTTGCTGCTGGCTCTGATCACCTTGGTTTTGCAGTGGTGATTGGTTTTGCTGCTGGTTCTGATCACCCTCTTTTTGTAGTGGTGACTGATTTTGTTGCTGAGCCTGTTGCGACTGGCTTTGTTGCTGTTCCTGTTGCGACTGGTTTTGCTGCTGAGCCTGTTGCGACTGGTTTTGCTGCTGTTCCTGTTGCGACTGGTTTTGCTGCTGAGCCTGTTGCGACTGGTTTTGCTGCTGAGCCTGTTGCGACTGGCTTTGCTGCTGTTCTGTTGCGACTGGTTTTGCTGCTGAGCCTGTTGCGACTGGCTTTGCTGCTGTTCCTGTTGCGACTGGTTTTGCTGCTGAGCCTGTTGCGACTGGTTTTGCTGCTGGTTCTGTTGCGATTGGTTTTGCTGTTGGTTCTGTTGCGATTGGTTTTGCTGTTGGTTCTGTTGCGATTGGTTTTGCTGTTGGTTCTGTTGCGACTGGTTTTGCTGTTGGTTTTGCTGCGACTGGTTTTGTTGTTGGTTTTGTTGCTGGTTTTGTTGCTGGTTTTGTTGCTGGTTTTGTTGCTGCAAAGCCTTGGCGACCAGTTTCCGGTTAAACTTTGCATCCTTCATATCCGGTCGCAGCGCCAGCGCTTGGTCATAGCTGTCAAGAGCCTCTTGCAGTTGACCCGCTTTGGCCAGCGCATTGGCCCGGTTATAGGCCGACGTAGCCGATTCACTTTGCTTTAGAAGGTCGGCG
Source organism: Endozoicomonas sp. (assembly GCA_965198415.1). Taxonomy (GTDB): domain Bacteria; phylum Pseudomonadota; class Gammaproteobacteria; order Pseudomonadales; family Endozoicomonadaceae; genus Endozoicomonas. Next base: position 36,999 of record CBDAPN010000032.1, on the reverse strand, counting down.
GACTGGTCAAACTTCTGGTTTTGAAACTGAGCCTCAGCTTTCCACGCCGGGTCGGTAAATAGCTCTGCTGCCCGGACCGGGTCATTGGCTTGCAGGGCCGCTTGGCCTTGTTGGTTGCGGGTGTGCCACAGATCGTCCCAGCTGAAGGCCATGGCATCGGGCGCCACAGGCAGTGCTGCGACCATCAACGCCAGCAGCCAGCCACGGCGAAAGCCAAGCAGTGCCAAAGGCAGTAGCAGCCACAGTAACCAGTAGCCAGCGTCGTACCACTGATCAAAATCTCGCTCGGTCACGACTTCTTCGCTGGCTTCTTCGCTGGTGGGCAACAGTGCCTTGAGATCGTTGTCTGCCACCGTCATGGTTTGATACTGACCGCCGTTGTCATGGGCCAGCGTTTGCAGGCGGGTCTGGTTGAGTTTGGGGACAACAATGGTGCCCCGGTTATTTTTCAGGAAACCACCATCGGGCAACGCAATGGGCGCCCCCTGAGGGGAGCCGACGCCCAAAACGGATAGGCGTGTTTTAGTGTTGTCCAAAAAAGGTGGTGATCTCTTTGGCCTGGGCTGCCGTCAGTGAGCTGGTGACCAGTAAAATGTCACCGTTATCATGGCTGCCTTGGGTGATGAGTTGCTGAGCCTGGCGCACCGCAGCCACCGGGTCGTTGCCCGGCACCGGCATAATTTCCGGGCTGAGCGCCTTGGTGAGATTGATCAGGGTGCGGCTGTCGTCGGTTAATGGAGCAACGGTATGGGCTGAGCCAGCATAACTGACCAGAGCCGTGAGTCCATCGCGGCGTTCGCGGAACAGGTCTTGCAGTTTGTAGCGGGTTCTGGTGAGTCGGTTAGGGGCGAGGTCGGTGGCGTACATTTCATTGGACAGGTCCACCGCTACCACCAAGGGCTGTTGGTTTTTACTCACCGGTACAGGCAACTTCTGCCAAGTTGGGCCAGCAAGGGCAAAGCAGGCCAGAGTCCAGCCCGCCAGTAGCATTATCAGCGGCCAGCGCGCAGGCTTTTGCTGTTCTCCGGCCAGCAGGTAGGGGAGCAGGTCGGGGTTAATGATGTTATTCCAGTTACCCCGGGCTTGTTGATGACGCCACAGAGGAATGGCCAGCACTGCACAGGGGATGAGCATGAGCAGCCACAGGGGTCTGAGGAAGTGGAACGGGTCGAAAAACTGGGCAATGGCGGCCATCATGGTTTGCTACTCCCGAATTTCATACTCCCTTGGGTTTCCAGCCAGCGGGCAGTGACCATTCTCAGTGGCGGGAGCAGGCTCAGCATCAGAGCCAGCGCAAGAAACCAGTAAAACAGGTTTTTGCTGGGGCGAAAGGTCTCTGCGTCTTGTGTGGTGGGTTCCAGTCTGTCGAGCAGAACGTAAATCGATACCAGCTCCTGAGTATTGCTGGCCCGGAAGTATTTTCCACCGGTCAGGTCGGCAATCTCCTGCAGTTGCTTTTCGTCCAGATCGGCAGATGGGTTAAACCGGCGCGAGCCAAAAAAGCTCTCTTCAATCATCTCTTCTGCCCCCAGACCAATGGTGTAGATTTTGATTTTTTCTTCTTTGGCGATTCGGGCGGCTTGTAGCGGAGAGATCTCACCGGCGGTGTTGGCGCCGTCGGTCAAAAGAATCAGGACACGACTCTCCTCGGGGCGCTTGCGCAGGTGTTTAACCGCCAGCCCAAGGGCATCACCAATGGCGGTTTTGTTACCGGCCATGCCAATCCCGGCCTCATTTAACAGGGTTTTAACGGTTTTGCGGTCAAAGGTTAGAGGGGTTTGCAGGTAGGCTTGTGTACCAAAAAGAATCAAGCCCAGCCGGTCACCACGGCGGCGTTCGATAAAATCGTCCATCACCTGCTTGGTGACAGTGAGTCGATCGACCTGCTGATTGTTAACCAGCATGTCGTTCATCTCCATACTGCCGGAAAGATCCACCGCCATCATCAAATCGCGCCCGGTGCCTTTGACTTCAACAGGGTCGCCAAGCCACATGGGCTTGCTGGCGGCCAGAACCAGTAACAGCCAGATCAGGCCGGGCAGTAACAGGGCTTTTATGGAGGGAGTCGTGGCTTGTGTGGCCTGTTTGTCGACGATGGTGGACAGCTCCCGGTAAAAAGGGATGTGCAAGGCGGCATTGTCTTGCCGGTTGGCCGGTTTGGCAAAACGATAAATCAGTAGTGGTAAGGGCAGGGCCAGCAAGATCCAGGGCCATTCAAATTGAAGCATGGTGTTTTTTTATCCATTGCCGGGTCAATTCATAGATGTTTTGGGCGCACAGTGGTGCGTCAGGGTTGTAACGCTGGTTACTGAATGCGCTGTGGTCAATAAACTCGGGCATGTTGGCACTTTTGGCCAGAAATTCGCTCCAGTGGGCACCGCTGAGGCTTGCCACTTGATGCCGGTCAAATGCCTGTAGAGCAACCCGGCGCAACAGTGTGTTGCATTCATGGGCTAGCCGGTTGACTGACTGGTGTTTGGCGTAATCGTTGGCCGCTTGGCGTGCCTGAGTCAGCGCGGCGCTGCGGTAGCGATTTTTTTGCCAGCGCCTGTAGATATACCGCAGGGCGAATACCACCAGCGACAGAGCAAGGGCGGCGAGTATCCACCAGCCGATGGCCACCGGCCAAAGACCCACCGGGTCGGGCAGGTGGTTGGGACGAAGCTGGTCCAAAAGAGGGTTTGGGGCTGCCATGGCTATCCTTGTGCTTGCCGGTGAGGGGGAGCGCCATAAGTTGCCAGCAGTTGCTGTGCCGAAGGTTCGGCTGAACTCACCAGCAACATCGGGATGCGATACCGCATGAACAGTTTTTGCAGTTGTTCATTGTGCGCCAGATACTGCTGCTGAAATTGTTGGCGCAACTCAGAGCGAGCGGTGTTCATGGTCAGGCTGTGCACCCCATCGGTAATTCGATAATGGTTTGGCCTTGGCAGCTGCTGCTCCAGAGGGTCGTTGACTTTGATTGCCATCAGTTCGTTGTGCCGGGCCAGCTGGGCGAGGTGCTGCTCCGCTTCGGCATTGACGTGGCTAAAATCACTGACGATAAAAATCTGGGTGCCAGGATGGGCAACGCGGCGGGTGTGCCGCAGGGATCTGGCCAGAGCGTTACCGCTATCATTGCCCGGCGCCAGGCGCAGCTGATGGTTCATGCGCTGGGTCTGGTTCAGCCAGTGCAGCAAGGTTTTGCGCGAGCGCTTGGGGCGGGTTTCGTGCAAGTCTTTGTCGTTGAAAATCAAGCCGCCGATGCGGTCGCCATGACTCAGTGTGGCCCAGGCGATCAGGGCGGCGACCTCCGCCGCCGTTACCGACTTGAAATTCAGCTGACTGCCGAAAAACATCGCTTGGCTCTGATCCAGTAGAACCATCACCGGTCGCTCTCGTTCTTCTTGAAACACTTTGGTGTGGGGTTTCATTCTGCGCGCCGTCACCCGCCAGTCGATGGAGCGAATATCGTCACCGAACTGGTAAGCTCTGACCTCTTCAAAGTCAATCCCGCGCCCTTTAAAGGACGAACGACTATTGCCCAGCATCTGTTGCTGGCTACGCCCTGGCCGGAACAGGGGCAGATCTTTGGCTTTTAGTCGAAGGTTGACCAGACTTTGCAATGTACAGTAAGCGCCGCTCATAGTTCCGCTCTTTAAGCTACCTGCTGTTAATTCGCTATTAGGCCACTGGCACGTTGTTTAGCAGTTCGCTGACCACGTAATCGGCGTCTTTGCCTTCGGCCTCCGCCTCAAAGCTGAGGAGCAGGCGGTGGCGCAGAACATCGTGGGCGATGGCCTGTACATCGTCGGGGCTGACGTAATCGCGACCCTGAAGCCAGGCGTGGGAGCGGGCGCAGCGATCCAGGGCGATGGTGCCACGGGGGCTGGCGCCGTAATCCAGCCAGCCCGCCAGTAACTCGCTGTAGTGGGCTGGCTCCCGACTGGCGTTTATTAGCTGCACGATGTACTCCTCAACGGCAGGCTCCATGTGCACGCAAAGTACTTCCTGACGGGCTTTGATGATCTCTTCTTGCTGCAACGGTGTCTCGGGCAGTTCAATCGGGGTGTGCATGGCTTCCCCTCTGGCCAGTTTTAAAATGGCGCGCTCGTTCTCTACGTTTGGGTAGCCAACCCGAACGTGCATCAAAAAGCGGTCCAGCTGCGCCTCTGGCAAAGGGTAAGTGCCTTCCTGCTCAATGGGGTTTTGGGTGGCCATAACCATAAAAACTTCCGGCAGTGGGTAGGTTTTTTGACCCACACTCACTTGCCGCTCGGCCATCGCTTCAAGGAGAGAAGACTGCACTTTGGCCGGCGCTCGGTTGATTTCATCCGCCAGAATCAGGTTGTGAAAGATGGGGCCGGGCTGGAAGCGGAAGCTGCCATCTTCGGGCAAGTAGATATCGGTGCCGGTGACGTCTGCCGGGAGCAGGTCGGGCGTGAATTGAATGCGGTGGAAGTCTGCTTCGAGGCCGTCAGACAGCGCTTTTACTGCCCGGGTTTTGGCCAGCCCGGGCGCCCCTTCAACCAATAGATGCCCATCGGCCAATAAGGTGATCAACAGACGATCAACCAAATGCTCCTGACCAATAATGATGTTCGATAGATAATTTTTCAGCTGACTGAATTGGGTAAAACAGTGGCTTGTTGACATTCGATAGCTACCCGGAAATCTGCCTGAATTTCAGAGTAAAAATTCTACAAGCCCTTTTCGTAATTTTTAAGCCCCATTACCAAGACTTGGCGAATACTTTACGGTTAAGGCATTTTGGTTGACCTAATGTAGCAGTTAGCCACCATGGTTCAGTCAGTTACACTGACCACCTGAACTCGTTGCACTAAAGTGCTTAAAAATAAGGTGGCTACCGACAAAGGCTGTCATCTTGATCATTAGCAGCGGGGTATTTCTAGGGTGAGTGTTTGATAATCTTGAAAGTTAACGCTCAGTTGAGTATTTGTGCTTTCAGTCAGTAAAAAAAGTTGAGTGCCCGGAATCAGAAGATCTTTACCGTTATTTGTGAACATTAACACAGTGCACCGAAGAATTAACCAAGTGCACTGTTAAAAATCCCGCTCCAATATTGGTCGATATTTTTATATTTATCCTCGGCGCATTGCTGATAGTTTTATTCTTTTCTTAATAAATCAATAGATTGTAAATCAGTTCGTTTTTCTGGCATTGCCATTGCAGCGCCTGTTTGTCTTTTATCAAACGGAGCAGAGTTATGGCCTATATAGAACCCAGTGAATTTGTCACAAAGATGGTGGATTCTGGTGAATCCAAATGCTGTATGTCGACAAAAGATACTTTTATCAGAGCCTTTATGGCGGGTGCCATTTTAGGGTTAGCCGCAGTATTTGCGATTACGGTAGCAACCAAAACCGGATCGATCCTGATTGGGTCAATTTTATTCCCCGTTGGTTTTATCATGCTCTACTTGATGAAATTTGACCTGTTAACCGGTGTTTTTACCTTGGTTCCGCTGGCATGGATGGATAAACGCCCGGGCATTACCGTCGGCCAGATAATGCGTAACTGGGGCTGGGTTTTCTTGGGTAACTTTGCCGGTGCCTTAACCACCGCTTTCTTCGTTTCTTTTATTTTGACCTATGGCTACAACACCGACGGTGGCGCATTAGCGGCGAAAGTAGCAACCATTGGCGAATCCCGTACGTTAGGCTATCAGGAGCATGGGCTAGCTGGTTGGTTCACTATTTTTATTCGCGGCATGTTGTGTAACTGGATGGTTTCCATGGGCGTGGTTGGTGCCATGATTTCTACTTCTGCCAGCGGCAAAATGATGGCGATGTGGATGCCGGTCATGCTGTTCTTCTTTATGGGGTTCGAACACTCCATCGTAAATATGTTCCTGTTCCCGTTCTCCATGATTATGGGTGGTGAGTTTACCGTTTACGATTACCTGATCTGGAATGAGCTTCCTACGGCACTGGGGAACCTGTTTGGTGGTTTATTCTTGGTTGGCCTGCCGCTGTACCTGACCCATGTTCGTACCAGTCCTGAGCGCAAACTGGCTTAATTTTCTCAGATTAAAATCAGAAAATACGAGGATGTAGTCCTGGTTGACATCCTCGCCGTACTTACCGGAGATTGCGTAAAGGCGGTGATTTAAGCAACAAGCCCGTGGAGGGCTTGCAAAACCGGAAATCCTGGTTGTGTACATATATTTAGTGTTTTCAAATCACGCTTTGCCCATATTTTCATAAAAGATAAGGGTAAAGGATTTACTCAAAAGAAAACTGTCTCGTATTTTATTAAATCCAGAAATTTGCTCTTTCTGGCTGGATCAAGTTTATTAATGCTTTTTGCTGCGGCTTCGTTAATTTCAATTTCTATTCTTTTGTTTAATGCGTAATTTTCTTGGAGCTTGTGGAGGGCGTTATTTTTTTGGTCGTTAAGTTTCCAGTATTCATGAAAATTCTTTGTGGTGAACTGATTGTTTTTTATAGCATTATCCATCAAATCTCTAATTTTTAGGATTACATCCAGATAGTTTAAGACCAGCTGTAATTTCTCTTCTTCGCTATTGGTTTCTGTACCTTGGCGCTTGGTAATCATTTCCTTGCTTTTGATAGCATTTATAAATATTTTCACAACCTTATCTGTGTTATTGATCACTTTGAACGCCATAGCCGGGTTATTAACACGCAGGTCATGAGCGTGGTCGGTGCAGATGAAGTCGAACTCTTGTTGGATTGTTGGTTTGGTAATACGTTGGTCAAGTCGTTGCTGGAGGAGTTTTGCAGCATTTAGTGGCGTCGGCTTGATTTGGTACCTGATAGATACAACTCTGGTTTTAAAACTCTCAAACATCTTACGGAAAAAAACTCTGGGATTTTTGTTTTGAAAGTTATTTTGAATCATTGGTTTATTATGAGTTGCACCTATCATATTATTTTCCTTTATGTTTGTGCCTGTTTTGGTGATTTTTAATTTTTTAGGGTTATCACCCTGTACCTTACAGAACAAAGATTACTAGTTATTAATTCATCTCATTGGTTAATTCAGTAAGCGTAACTTTAATCGACATGAGGCATTTATGGTATTAGCCAAATTATTCTTGATGTTTTTGTTTTTTTGTGATTGCAACCGTGGTTGCGGTCAAAAGCCGGTAGCAGGTGGGAGCTAGGGGTTAACGGAATGCTTACGATCTTTAGTACTATTTTTTACTTTCAGCCAATGGTATTGAGCAGAAAAGCGATAGGTTTTGGCGCAGCCAATACCTATCGCAGTCAGGGGGGGCGTCAGATTTTCTGCATCAATATGATGCGTTCATCCTGAATTAACTTTAAATCAGGCAATCTGCTTTAATTTTGATTCCACCTCTTGCAAGAGAATATTTTAAATCATCAATCCAGCCAGGTATGGGTTTATTAATATGTTCACCAGTAGATATCACCTGAATTAACGACTCCGAAATTTTTCCTCTTAGTAAGTCGTACAAATGCTCTTCTCTGTTTGAAAATCTTGGAAAGTCACCTATTGGGTAATTTGTTTCAAATTTTTGCTTTGCATCTTCATAAGTTGTTGAGAGGGTGTAAAATAAGAATCGGTAGCAAGACTCTTTTTCTTTGCTGCTTAACTTTTCTGCAAAAACATGTTTGCTGAGTAAGTCGGTAATTTCTGTTATTATCTTTTCTTCAGTCGGCATTAGGTTGTTAAGTATCTTTTTGCTTCTGCTAGGGGCGATACTTAACTTGTTACCTTGCTTAACCACAATGTCTCGATGGTGGGTTATTACTTCATCAGGCACGCTGGTATAATAGCTGTACATTGCGTTAGCGATGCTTTTTAAACACTGAGTCTGGTCATCTTTGATTTCAAAACTGTTGCCGGCGTCGCAGATGCTAACATTGATTGTTTTGTTATCCCCAAAAGAGATGAAAATATTATCATCATTTAAATCTGCATGAACCCGGTGTTTGTTTAACATGATTTCATGCCATTTAGCATTTATTTGGTTTTTAACTTCGTTTAATAATTTATTCTGATTTGACATTAAATTTGCTGCTTTAAGGTAAGGTTCAGAGTTTTTAGTAAAGCACTTTTCTAATTCTTTGTTGTGAAGTTTTCCTGTGCTTCTTAACTCAGATAGTGAATACCCTTCGGGCTTTTCTGTAATTAGCAATTCGGCAGTTTTTTTGTCTTCAGAGATTTTAGGTGTTGAGAATGTTAAATTGAATTGATGGAATTGCTCTTGTTCGTCTTCAAAATCGAACTGAATGTTCGTTTTTGTGGCGAGTAAAGCCGTGCTGAAGGTGTTCAGCTTGCTGTGCTCTGAGATCAAATCACACTCTTGTTGTAAGGCATTCAGGGCGGAACTTACTGCACTGCTGTTCTTGTTAAATAAAATTGGCAAGAGCAGTTTGCAGGACTCTATCTCTACTTTTAGCTTCTCGTGTATTTCAGGTGTTAGCACTTTTGCAATATGCTTTTTACCATCTTTGGCTGTCACTTCGAAGCAAGAAGTCAGGAAGTTGGTTGAAATAATGTTGGTGACAGTATATTTATCGTTGAAGTGTTTGTTCAGTATTGTTTGCGCTTCTTCAATTGAAAGTTTTCCGATGGCGTCTTTTTTTATGTTGTTTAAGAAATCACTTTCAATTATTTTTTTCTCTTGATTGCTAATTTCATAGCGTATAGAAGGGCTTAGAGTGATGTTGGTGGGTGAAGGTTTTGAGTCGAGCGTTTCTTTGTCATAACCCTGTAGTGATTTATTTGCAATTAATAATGAGTTAAGAACTGGCGCTAGCTCGTTTAATCGGTATTTAGAGTTATGATCGGCTATGGTCGATCCGCTCAATTTGAAGCGAATAAAGTAGTAAACAAGCACTGGGCACTGTTTAACAGCGCGCAGAATAATGACTACTTTTTTTAGGGTGCTTTCTTTCTTGCTCAGGCTAGTGGCAGTGCCCTTTGCTGTGTTTACTTTTTTATTGCCAAAGCGACCGTTGCTTTTTGCACTCTCCTGTTGTGCTTCAGGATGAACTGGTATGGCTTTGGTTGATGCTGAATTAATCATTTTACACTCCTGCGAGCTGGGTCTTTGTCTTTACGATCAAGCCTACGGGAAGGGCTGATCTGTCGTAATCAATGCTGATGTTGTTAGAAATAGGTTTTATGTTTCTTGAGGATGAGTCCTCTTCTATGTTGGTGCGTTGCAGTTCTCAACCTGGCTGAGCCAACAGATTTGTTTATTTTGTGACTGCTTTGTTTGTTCTCAGGTGATATGAATATACTCTTGATCTTGCTAAGTTCATCATAATTAAACCTTTCTAATATGAGTCAGCAGTTCATGTAGGGATTTGACTGCAATAAGCTGGAAAAGTTCAATGATATGTAAAAAAAGTAATTTTTTTTGGTAAAGTCGGCCCGGGAGGCTCATAGCAACTCCGGGCAACTTCTGCTTTCATAAAATTTCCAAATACCCCGCCTTGAAGTCTTCGTAATAATAGCGATAGCCCGTGTCAGCAATTTTCCGGTTAGAACAGCGCCGATTGCCCCGTTGTGGCGGTTGCATGTGGGTGTTGTCCAGTGGTTTAGAAAGCTGCAAGGCGAGCCAATTCAGGGTTTCGTGCAGGGTGGAAGGGTGACCGTCAACGCCAAGGTATAGGCTATCTACCGGCCGTTCGTCGATGTCTTGGTGGATGAGATGGGCGATGATGCCCGCAGCGTCTTTGATGTGGATGCGATTGCTGAAAACCTTAGGCTCTGCCGGACAGCCTTGCCCCTGACGAACTCGTTCAATCAGCCGGTAGCGGCCCGGGCCATAAATCCCTCCTAAACGTACTGTTGTGGTTTTAAAAGGCGCGTGGTCCAGCAGCGCTTCGGCCTCCAGCATAATTTTACCGTTGTATTTTGTCGGTTCGGTTGGGGAAGCCTCTGTTACCCACTCCCCTTGGCTCTGGTGGAAGGTGCTGGTGCTGGAGGTAAAGATAATGCGCTTGGGGTGGTAGTTTTCATGCTGCAAACGGTGCAGCACATTTTGTAATCCGTCAACGTACGCTTTACGGTACTGTGCTTCGGTTCTGCCGTCTGTGGCCGCACAATACACCAGATAATCTATGGTCTGTGGCCATTGTCCCAGTGCATCAGCCCGGAACAGGTCACCTTTGATGGGGTGAACGCCAGCGGGCAGGCGAGCAACCGTTCTTCGCAGCCCCCAAACGGTAAAACATTGTTGGGCCAGCAGTTGCCGGGCCAGCTCGCAGCCTACATCGCCACAGCCGGCAATGAGCACATTGTGGTTGTTCATGGTTCTCTTCCGTCGGTTAATATAACCTTTTGCAAAAACACAATGGTAACTCAAGTTGGTTCTGGCTTTTTACTGTGAAAGCGTCATTTTTGATACTCTTTAGACGATTTCTGTTGTGCGAGGCGGAAGCTGCCACTTTTTTTCTATACACTTTATGGTTGTTATTCTCTGCAGTCTTGCTTGCAGTTATTTTTAGCCTTTTCAGATGGATAGATGTCGATTCTGATTTTAAAAAAAATAATCGAAATTATAAATGCGTTTTTTAATTCAAAAAAATATCATTAACATTGAGGTTTTCTTCTAATATCCGCTACTCAAAATTAGCTGTTACTGCAACCTAGCATTGTTCTGCCGTACAGCAATTATTTTCCACCCATTGCTTTATGGGCTGACGGATCTGGTAACAATGATAAGGATTTTTAATTAGGCAATACTGGCTATAAATGCGGAGAATTTTTTGATTTCTATTCAAGGTTCGACTCAGCGAGCAGCGGTTAGTTCGCAACCACCTAACACTCAGCCCGCTGAATCAAGGCAGAATCAGGTAACGGTCAATTCCTGGGGCAGAACGGTAAAAGCTTTTTTTACAGCATTTGTCGAATCCCTTGACCCGCGCGATGTAGCCCCCGGATATAAAAAACCTGACAAGCACGTCGGTTTGCCATCCATCGGGTTTGAAAAGATTGATCACGATAGCCAACAACCCAAACGGTCTGTTGATTATGTGATTGATGTCCTCGACTTTGCGACCTTACCGCTTAAGCTAACCTCCTCGACAATCGTTCCTGTTTCTTTGCACAGTGCTGCTCATACCTTCAGTTTGTTTAAGCCGTTGATCAGGGAGCTTGCTCACCAATGCTCGGATAGCCTGCATAGCTCATTAGGACGATACTTCGAGGATAAAAACTCCCCCAAGTCAGGTTGCAGTTCGTCCTGTGCTTCAACCGGTGGTACGCTGACCAAACTAATGCTTCAAGGGGCTGCAATTTCTGCTCTGGTCAGTGCTGGTAAGGCCTGTGAATCTGCAGAATCCATTCCGGTGGGAGATGCAGCGGTATTGTCCCGAATCGGTATTGACCCGGATCTTCCGCTCAATGGTACCTATGCTCTAGCCGGAAATATTAACGCCAATACCATAAAAACCCCTATTGGTGGCCCAACCGAGCCATTTACCGGCCATATTAACGGTAATGGTTTTACTATCAGCAACACCAGTGCGTGTTTTATTCAATCTCTTAACGGCAACATCAGTAACGTTGTATTTGTCAATGCGGACGTTCAATCTTCCCGTCATGCCGGTGTGGTCGCGTGCAAGGCCTTTGGCGACAGTAAAATTAATAACGTGGTTGTTAAATCCTCTCGGGTATTCACCTATAAAGATAACGCTCCGGCCGGTGGCATCGTCGGGGAAGCTGAGGGTAATACACAAATTAACAGAACCGCTGTGGTAAACAGCACGGTGAAAACTACCGGTAAACAGGGCAGCGCCGCACTTATTGCCGGAAAAGCTGCTGGTAATTCGGCCATTGCATACAACCTGGTATTTGATAGCACAGCGAAAACTTCAGGTGAGTTTTCTCCATGCGCTGCGGTGGTAGGAGAGGCCTGCGAAAGCGTAACGCTGAAGAATTTGGTGGTGCGGGAAACGGAAATTTCCACCTCCGGTTTAGACTCTGTAGCCGCTGTCGGGGCGGGAGTTATTAAGGGGCAGCGAGTCAATCTCGATACTTTAAAAGTGTCTGATTGTTCGGTAGAAACGCAAGGTACACACGCCAATATTGGTATTGGGGCTGGAGTATCTTTCAACGGTACAGTTCGTAATGTTTTTGCACATAACTCTTCAATTCAAGGTTCTGGTGATTACATAGTTATGGGTTTTGGCACTGGTGGTATCTACGGTTCTGGTCAGCTTGAGAATATCGTGGTAGCGCAATGCAACGTTGAAAACTCTGGCTATTTTTCAAACAGCGGTTTTGGAACTGGCGAGTCCACTGCATCTGTTGGAATTATTAAAGTGACCGTATTGAATAGCAACCTTACTCTTTCTGGTCACCATCCAGTTTTTGCCAGTAAGTCCGGAAAAAGCCCGACGGTGTGCGGCACTCTGGTTAACGGGGAGGCTGTTAGCACTGGAAATTGCAAAGCGCCACTTTTTAGTGAATGTGCTTATTTCAAGCTTTCCCCTCACGATGTGACTCATGGCAGGTCGCTTGAATACGCAACGAATAGCAGAAGTGTCATGAATGATATTTGCCAGACAAATATAACCGTACCAGTCACGGAAGTAATCCAGTCGAACTCGTCAAATTCGAGTCAACCGACAAAAGAACCAGAGCATGTTGCTTCAGCGGTTTCATGCGGTCTCCTCAGTTGTGGTGTGGTGCTGGTTGGCGCTCTGTACTCAATTAAGCAATGGTATGCTGGTTATCAGAACGGTTTGCGGGGGCAAGAACTGTTATTGCAACCGCTTATTCGGGCGAAGCAGTTATTTTGTCCACCAACTCGTGTACCTGTAGCATTTGATCAGCAACTAGAAGAAATTATGCTTAGGTCCCCTCAACCCATTGAAAACGATGATATTCTGAGTAACTCGCAATCTCTTACGGGGATTGAGGTAACCGACGCTAACCTACTCTTTTCGGCCTATGGACAGCCGCCTAGTTATGAACAAACTATAGGAGCAGACGCTCAGCATAATTCGTCGGAACTTAAAGACAGTGTCGTACTTTTAGAAAATGATGGGGCATGCTAATTTCGTGAGATTGCTTGCGACTTTGGTTCAATAACTGCCTTGCTTGGTTAAGTCAGGCAGTTTTATACACTTCTAGCGATTGCTGAGATGGGTCTTACTCATCAAACCCACAGCCAGCTCTGCTGACCTTAACGAGCATCAGGTGTTGCCTGCCAAGATTGCCCTCTGATCCAAACTGCTTTCATTTTGTCGGTGCCTTCACACAACTCAATGCCACAGACTTACCCAGCTTCTTGCCCGCCTTGGCCGAAGAGTCTGCGGTCTATGATTTATCCCACAGAGCCGTCGGGTTGCTCCTTGCTCAGACGATAGCTGCTCATATGACGCTCGGTCCAGTTTAATTTCGGGGTTATGTATTGGTTTCTCCCAAGCCTAGGTGAGCAGTTATATGTGTTTCAAATGGGTGAAAGTCTCATACTGACCGATGCCTAATTTCCCTACCACCCTTAGCATATAAAAGACTACTGACTTTTGTGTGAGATCACGAATATTCAGAAAAGCCTCCAGAGACTAATCGCTCAAGGCCTGAAAGTATCAGACTTTCACCCTTTCAAATAAGTAGCTAATCAAGTTTTTGGGAAAAAAATAACTATTTCGGAACTTTTGACAATTTTTTGTATCTAATGAGTAAGAAGGCAATGAAACTGCCCTTACAAAATTGTCTTAAAATTTAACTGAGGAATATAAAAATGAATGTAAATCAAGAAGTTATGGCCATGACCATGTCTGTGGCTCAATCAGCAGCTGTAGAAAATAACAGTACTAACGAGTCAGTTGGGGAGACGGGTAGCTTTAAAAGCTGGGTTGTATCCAAAATAGAAGATATTAAGTCAATCTTTTCGAAAGCTAAGGAATATATTTGCAAGAAGTTCCGGTCGATTTATGACTATTGCGTTACCAAAATTTGGGGTGAAAAATCCATCGAACCTGTTAAAAAAATGGATGCAAGCTCAAATATGAACAGTCAGGTTGATGCTGAAAAAAATAACGCCCTAAACATGAGTGCATCAAACGACAAAAATCAGGAAATCAAAAGCACTGAAGGCAAAGATGGTCTTTCGGCTCCTATAAACCCGGCAAAGACTTGTGAAAATCAAACTGGTGATCTGCCAGGCTCTAAAGCCCACTCCGGTTTGTCTGTTGATTTTACCAAGAGTGTTCAACAGCCTGCTTCTGGTAATGATTTTACCAAGAGTGATCAACAGCCTGCTTCTGGTAATGATTTTACCAAGAGTGATCAACAGCCTGCTTCTGGTAATGATTTTACCAAGAGTGATCAACAGCCTGCTTCTGGTAATGATTTTACCAAGAGTGTTCAACAGCCTGCTCCTAGTAATCAAGCGGTAGCAGATGAAGATCAAGTTAATGTTGAGAGTGAAGATTTTGAGATAATTAATACTGCAGAAATTGATTTAAAGGAGAGCGGGTATTCATTCGTAAGTCCTTTTTCTCAAGAAGATAGCGATGCCGGATCGTTCTGGAATTTACGAAAACCTGTTTCAAAGAGTAAGGCATACTGGAATTTGTTTAAAGATAAATTTAAGTTTGCTTCTAAGAAAGACTGTTCTTCTAATAGTCATGAAACTATGGAATCAACTAACCAGAGTAATCTATCTAAAAATGATGGTACGGCTGCTCATGCTGATAAAGGCAAAAAAACCTTTCAAAGGCGTGCTGACGTGCAGTCTGCTGCAGAGGAAGTTAAAAGTCATGACAACTCTGAATCTGAAGTAACTCACAACAATACTGAAAATTCAAAACCCAAGGTGACTATTTTAAATAGTGTAAAGAGTTTTTTTAATATAGCGAAGGGTGAACGTTCTAGCGTTTTAAAAAAAGAACGTTTAGAAAATACTGCAGAGGCTAGTATTGCAAGTGGAAATGCCGCTGAGCCTTTAGATGACCAAAACCCTCTTATGGAAAAACCGGACCAGAGCAAAGGGTTCTTCAAGAAGTTTAAAAATGTATTTAAAATCACCGGCAAAAAAAGTTTCAAAGAAAACGAGGAGTTACAGAAGTCGGATTCAAAACTTAACGGCAACCCCCCTGTCTCTGAATCAAATAAAAGTTCAGCAGAAAATAATTCAGGCTTGCAAAAAGAAATGCCGGGCTGTAAATCTAATGAGGCCTCTTTAGAAGAGGGGGAGGCTAAGTCCTACCTTATTAGTTTTGTGGACGAAAAAAAATAAAGCGAACGCTGTTTTATTAAAAGGTGACTCAACTTCTGAGGCTATTGCCATCAGAGGTTGCAACCTCCTGAAAGCCCGGAAGCAAACAACAGCTTCCCTCTGCTCTTCAGTTTAAAGTCCTGCCAACAACGGTTTAGTTATTGTTGTTGGCCTTTTCTTTGGTGAGTAAAGTCTAGTGCATGAATTCAATAAGTTTGACATGCATCAAAACAGAGGTATGACACTTCAGCCGTAAGGGGCGACGCCGGGTTTTTGGTTGGTGAGCAGCATACACATCTTATTACTTTAACTTTCCAAACCTCCAGAAGGCATATGTCGTTGGACGATGAAGCTGTTGGCAGACAAAATGGTTGAACTGGAGGTAGTGGAGGCCATTTCTGCTGCCACTGTAGCGCGAGAGCTAAAAAAAACGAGATAAAACCGTGGCGAAAACGAGCGTGGTGTATTCCAGCAAAAGCGGATGTGGAATTCGTCTGTGCCATGGAAGATACCCTTGATGTTTACAAGCTTCCTTATGCTCCGTAGAAGCCACTGGTCTGCATGGATGAAAGCAGTAAGCAGCAGGTAAAAGAAGTCAGAACACCGATCCCCATGAAAGAAGGCCAACCGGAACGGTATGACAATGAATACGAGCGTAATGGTGTGAGTCATTTTTTTATGTTTTTTGCACCACTTGAAAGGTTGGCGACATGTAAAGGTAACAGACCGAAGGACAGCTATAGGCTGTACAGCTCTGTACACGACAAAAGTGAGCTGACAGGATTCCTGCTATGAAACTTAGTGTCAATGCCAAGGTTTCAAACAGCTATGAACCCCATCAACTCACTCACCAAACAGTTTAAGCCCTATCTCCACTGGCACAAGTCACATCTGGATGCACTGTCTATTCTCATAGTGGCCATCATCAAACGACGCACTGTTAACTGGGCAGAGCTGGCCACTACGTTTCCCGGCGTGGCCGCCACCCCTTCCTGCTATCGCAGAATCCAGCGCTTTTTCAAGGATGTGGCATTTGAAGAAGAAACCATCGCTCAACTCATCGCTCATTTGTTTGCCCCGGAAGGGGCCTGGATGCTCAGCATGGATCGTACCAACTGGATGTTTGGCAAGTTCAAAATCAACATCCTATACCTTGCCATCAATTACAAAGGCATGGCTATCCCTATACTCTGGATACTACTGCCCAAAAAAGGGTGCTCAAACACTCAGGAGAGAATCGATCTGTTGGAGCGCTTTCAAAAAATCTTTCCGGAGCAGCCTGTGCGGAGGCTGTTGGCGGATAGAGAGTTCAGGGGGATACGATGGTTAAAGTACCTGCGCTCGCATCATTGGCCTTTCTGTATCCGCATTCCGGTGAACACATTGGTCCCCAACAAGCACCAAAACAGAGAACTTCCCGTTCGAAGACTCTTTTCGTTAGGTATTGGTGAAACCATGGCGATAAAAAGCCCCGGAAAGTTTGGGGGCAGATAGTTTACCTTGCAGCATCTAGAAAGGGGAAAGAGTTGATGGTTGTGATCTGCGATGCAAACCCTTCAGCAGCTATTGCTGATTATTTGCAAAGATGGCAGATCGAAACCATGTTTCAGGCTCTGAAAGGACGCGGCTTCAACATGGAGGAAACACACCTGAAAGACCGGGATAAACTGTCGAAGCTACTGGCTGTATTGGCTTTGGCTTTTTGCTGGAGCTACAAGACTGGTGAATATGTCAACGAAGAGCATCCCATCACGATCAAAACCCACGGTAGAAAAGCACAAAGCCTTTTCCGGGCAGGCCTGGATCACCTCCAGCGAATTTTCGATCATATTGAAACATGGCTTGATGAATTCATTAAGATGCTATCACTCTTCTTCGAGTCCCGGTGGTGTAGGGCTTCATGAAAAATGTCGTGTACAGAGGACGCCTGTATAAAATAACAGTACAAGTGATACTTCCAATAACAAAACAAGGTGCGCTCTAAAAGTCGTCGTTGTATTGCTCGCCCTCTTAATAGAGGTAGATAATCATGGAAGATTTCAGAGGTGTTGTTTTATCTTTTCTCAGTGTTCCCGACGATCGCGAAGAGATTCTCGGCTGGAAAAGAATCATCAAACAGTACAACGTCATCAACGCCACTCACTACACCCTCGATGACCTCGACCGCATTCTTCAGGCACAGGAATAAGTAACAGGAAGTAGACGTATGACTCAACTCAACTGGTCACAGGTGCCCAAAAACCAACACGGCCTCGTCAACTACCGAGCAATCAGTTCACCGCCGGTCAAGGAAATCGTCGCACGAGCCGAGATCATCAAGCTTAAAGAAGAAATCAACGCCCGCAGGCAGTGGATCGACGATAAGGACAATCGGAACCGCATCCGAAACATCGAAATCCACTTTGAGAAAATCATCCGGCTCATGCCTGATCTGTACAACGACATTGCCAGGGAGTGTACCCACTAATGGACGAACATGACCCGAGACCTGACGATTTCAAACAAGTCTTTATTAACTGACCTGCTACAGAACAGGGCTGCTGTGGCAGGTCATCGCATCATATGATCATGGATCGTTTAGTTTTATCCGTTTTAAGGAAGAGGGGGAATCCTCTTCTGTGAGTCGGAAAACGTTTGACCAGTCCATAGGGGAATTAGTCAACGGATTCTTACCGTATTCCACGACAGCCCTAACAAGAGCATCGTAATCCAGATGATCATCGCCCAATGCGACCATTTTAGGGGTTTTTTCTGCACTGATAGCACAGTCCTCGATACGGTCTACCGTTTTTTGAGGGAGTTGGTCAAAAGTTGGGACTTCCTGTCGGCGCAGATATTTTTGCCAGGGATCCCACTGTGCGAGGTAGGCCTGCAAGTTATCGTCGGAACAATGGGTGTTCACTTGATTAACAGCGTTGGCTATATCCTGATCCGACACGTTGGCACACCTTCTAAAGATCATATGCTGAGTTGAGCCGGGCAGGGCGAGTTGCTGGCGTACACCAATCTGAAAAGCCAGCTCTACTTCAATTTCATCCACCCATTTCAAGGTCTTCATATGGTCACGGGCAATCCGTTTCACCTCATCCAGACGCATCATTTGCAAGCCTAATTCCCTTAATTCGTCAGCATTACCCGCAAAGGCCTTTCTTTCGGCCGAATCGAGTAATTGCATGGTATCCAGATCATCCAGTGCCAGGATTATCCGGTCATCACAGGAAGTGAGTGCGTGATGTATGTGATCCATAGCTTCATCCCTGATCCTGTCGCTCCCTGTCAGTAACGCCGTGATTGCCATCACCCGCTGGGCCAGTACAGGACGGGTTGCCTGATTCTGGTAGTCCGCAGTACTGGTCAGTCGCCCCAGGTAACGAACAAGGTCAGTAGCCTGATCATGCATAAGGCTAAGTTCTGGTATTTCCGAGTCGGCTGAAGCCAGTTGACGCCAGAAGGTAAGACCTTCTACCACGTTTGAAAACTGCTGTTCAGGCTGTCCTGCACTTCGGGAAAAATGAAACTGCATGCGAGGAGATTCTACTACTCGTAGACGGTCGATCAAGGTATCAGACAGCCCGGTATTTTGAAGATAAACGTTGCGGGTAGTACCTTCAGTGGTCTCTCCCAGCGTTGTAATCCAGTTGGGCAGGGCCGTCAGGCCGGTGCAATCCGAAAGATTAAGGTAGCCCCCCACGGAGAGGTGCTCGGGCAGGGCCGTCAGGCCGGTGCAACCCTCAAGATCAAGGTAGCCCCCCACGGAGAGGTGCTCGGGCAGGGCCGTCAGGCCGGTGCAATCCGAAAGATTAAGGTCGCCCCCCACGGAGAGGTTCTCGGGCAGGGCCGTCAGGCCGGTGCAACCCGAAAGATTAAGGTCGCCCCCCACGGAGAGGTTCTCGGGCAGGGCCGTCAGGCCGGTGCAATCCGAAAGACGAAGGTTGCCCGTCACGGAGAGGTGCTCGTGCAGGGCCGTCAGGCCGGTGCAATCCGAAAGACGAAGGTTGCCCCCCACGGAGAGGTTCTTGGGCAGGGCCGTCAGGCCGGTGCAATCCCTAAGATCAAGGTCGTCCGTCACGGAGAGGTTCTTGGGCAGGGCCGTCAGGCCGGTGCAACCGCTAAGATCAAGGTAGCCCCCCACGGAGAGGTGCTCGGGCAGGGCCGTCAGGCCGGTGCAACCCTCAAGATCAAGGCCGCCCCCCACGGAGAGGTGCTCGGGCAGGGCCGTCAGGCCGGTGCAACCCACAAGATTAAGGTAGCCCCCCACGGAGAAGTGCTCGGGCAGGGCCGTCAGGCCGGTGCAACCCCTAAGATCAAGGTTGCTCGTCACGGAGAGGTGCTCGGGCAGGGCCGTCAGGCCGGTGCAATCCCTAAGATCAAGGTCGCCCCTCACGGAGAGGTGCTCGGGCAGGGCCGTCAGGCCGGTGCAACCCCTAAGATTAAGGTTGCTCGTCACGGAGAGGTGCTCGGGCAGGGTCGTCAGGCCGGTGCAACCCGAAAGACGAAGGTCGCCCCTCAAGAGGTTCTCGGGCAAGGTGCAACCCTCAAGCCCGCCCGTCACGGAGAGGTTCTCGGGCAGGGCCGTCAGGCCGGTGGAACAGCTAATATTAAGCTCGCCTTCAACTCGATAATGAACATTGTTAGAAAATTTCTGTTCTAAAATCAGGTTTATCAGTTCATCATCTGTAATAATTTTTGTCTCAATGACAGAACGATTTTCTAGTGCTTTGGTTTCTGATAAGTTATCATGCATACTGCACGGCTGGGTGTATCTAGTACCCTCATCAGAATTATCTATAAAGTTAGATGATGGTCTTTCTATGTAAGAGGGAGAATTTTCTGAAGAGTTTGGTCTTATGTCCATTATTCCTTATTCCTTACAAATTAAAGTCTTGAACATAAGATATGACAACATTTTAATAGAATGATTCCTTCCTCCCCGGATTTTTTTAAGATCAAATAATGATTACAAGTCAGTTTTTGTCGATAGATTGTTTTTTTTATTCTATGACTTTATAAAAGATCATTTTACGCTGATGATGAGATAGCCACCACGACGCCAGCGTTCACAGGCTTCGACAGTGCGCCCCGCATCTGTCTGGCCAGATCATCTCGGGCATGGTTGATGTACTTGCGGGTTGACTCAAGAGAATCGTGGCCCATTAAATCCGCAATGGCCTCGATGCCGACTTTATCTTGTGCCAGGTACGTCCCGAAGCAATGACGAATGTCGTGGGGCAGGAAGTCTTTAACCGACAGCGACTCGCATACTCTGGCCAACTCTTCCCTGACCGTTGTGTCGCTCACGTCAAATATCTTATCCGTGACCTGAAAGCCCGACGACTTGCGAGCCTCCATCAACCGACGGTTTAACATGGCGGTCAGCTCGGGTACCTCTGGCACAACGTATTCCCGACGCTGGCGCAGTTTGTTACGCCCACCTTTCACCGTGTACAACCTGATCCCGTTGTCGCAACGATCAGACCAGCTCCGGTTCAGGGCGCAGCCAATTCGTGAGCCGGTGTACCACAGAAACACCAGCACATCCCGCACGGGATTATCAGTCGTGCTGATAATTTTATCCCGATCCCGCACGGATCCACGATGGTCATCCGGTGTTCATGTTTACTGACCCGTTCATAGTTAATGAACGGCAACCGATCCTGATCACTGCATTGGTTACAGGTATGTCTTGATGGGGTGCGACTGAAATCGACTCGACGATCTTTTTATCATCAACAAACGATGATGGTTTTCTCTGTACACGACAAAAGTGAGCTGACAGGATTCCTGCTATGAAACTTAGTGTCAAAGCCAAGGTTTCAAGCAGCTATGAACCCCATCAACTCACTCACCAAACAGTTTAAGCCCAATCTCCACTGGCACAAGTCACATCTGGATGCACTGTCTATTCTCATAGTGGCCATCATCAAACGACGCACTGTTAACTGGGCAGAGCTGGCCACTACGTTTCCCGGCGTGGCCGCCACCCCTTCCTGCTATCGCAGAATCCAGCGCTTTTTCAAGGATGTGGCATTTGAAGAAGAAACCATCGCTCAACTCATCGCTCATTTGTTTGCCCCGGAAGGGGCCTGGATGCTCAGCATGGATCGTACCAACTGGATGTTTGGCAAGTTCAAAATCAACATCCTATACCTTGCCATCAATTACAAAGGCATGGCTATCCCTATACTCTGGATACTACTGCCCAAAAAAGGGTGCTCAAACACTCAGGAGAGAATCGATCTGTTGGAGCGCTTTCAAAAAATCTTTCCGGAGCAGCCTGTGCGGAGGCTGTTGGCGGATAGAGAGTTCAGGGGGATACGATGGTTAAAGTACCTGCGCTCGCATCATTGGCCTTTCTGTATCCGCATTCCGGTGAACACATTGGTCCCCAACAAGCACCAAAACAGAGAACTTCCCGTTCGAAGACTCTTTTCGTTAGGTATTGGTGAAACCATGGCGATGAAAAAGCCCCGGAAAGTTTGGGGGCAGATAGTTTACCTTGCAGCATCTAGAAAGGGGAAAGAGTTGATGGTTGTGATCTGCGATGCAAACCCTTCAGCAGCTATTGCTGATTATTTGCAAAGATGGCAGATCGAAACCATGTTTCAGGCTCTGAAAGGACGCGGCTTCAACATGGAGGAAACACACCTGAAAGACCGGGATAAACTGTCGAAGCTACTGGCTGTATTGGCTTTGGCTTTTTGCTGGAGCTACAAGACTGGTGAATATGTCAACGAAGAGCATCCCATCACGATCAAAACCCACGGTAGAAAAGCACAAAGCCTTTTCCGGGCAGGCCTGGATCACCTCCAGCGAATTTTCGATCATATTGAAACATGGCTTGATGAATTCATTAAGATGCTATCACTCTTCTTCGAGTCCCGGTGGTGTAGGGCTTCATGAAAAATGTCGTGTACAGAGGACGCCTGTATAAAATAACAGTACAAGTGATACTTCCAATAACAAAACAAGGTGCGCTCTAAAAGTCGTCGTTGTATTGCTCGCCCTCTTAATAGAGGTAGATAATCATGGAAGATTTCAGAGGTGTTGTTTTATCTTTTCTCAGTGTTCCCGACGATCGCGAAGAGATTCTCGGCTGGAAAAGAATCATCAAACAGTACAACGTCATCAACGCCACTCACTACACCCTCGATGACCTCGACCGCATTCTTCAGGCACAGGAATAAGTAACAGGAAGTAGACGTATGACTCAACTCAACTGGTCACAGGTGCCCAAAAACCAACACGGCCTCGTCAACTACCGAGCAATCAGTTCACCGCCGGTCAAGGAAATCGTCGCACGAGCCGAGATCATCAAGCTTAAAGAAGAAATCAACGCCCGCAGGCAGTGGATCGACGATAAGGACAATCGGAACCGCATCCGAAACATCGAAATCCACTTTGAGAAAATCATCCGGCTCATGCCTGATCTGTACAACGACATTGCCAGGGAGTGTACCCACTAATGGACGAACATGACCCGAGACCTGACGATCTCAAACAAGTCTTTATTAACTGACCTGCTACAGAACAGGGCTGCTGTGGCAGGTCATCGCATCATGTGATCATGGATCGTTTAGTTTTATCCGTTTTAAGGAAGAGGGGGAATCCTCTTCTGTGAGTCGGAAAACGTTTGACCAGTCCATAGGGGAATTAGTCAACGGATTCTTACCGTATTCCACGACAGCCCTAACAAGAGCATCGTAATCCAGATGATCATCGCCCAATGCGACCATTTTAGGGGTTTTTTCTGCACTGATAGCACAGTCCTCGATACGGTCTACCGTTTTTTGAGGGAGTTGGTCAAAAGTTGGGACTTCCTGTCGGCGCAGATATTTTTGCCAGGGATCCCACTGTGCGAGGTAGGCCTGCAAGTTATCGTCGGAACAATGGGTGTTCACTTGATTAACAGCGTTGGCTATATCCTGATCCGACACGTTGGCACACCTTCTAAAGATCATATGCTGAGTTGAGCCGGGCAGGGCGAGTTGCTGGCGTACACCAATCTGAAAAGCCAGCTCTACTTCAATTTCATCCACCCATTTCAAGGTCTTCATATGGTCACGGGCAATCCGTTTCACCTCATCCAGACGCATCATTTGCAAGCCTAATTCCCTTAATTCGTCAGCATTACCCGCAAAGGCCTTTCTTTCGGCCGAATCGAGTAATTGCATGGTATCCAGATCATCCAGTGCCAGGATTATCCGGTCATCACAGGAAGTGAGTGCGTGATGTATGTGATCCATAGCTTCATCCCTGATCCTGTCGCTCCCTGTCAGTAACGCCGTGATTGCCATCACCCGCTGGGCCAGTACAGGACGGGTTGCCTGATTCTGGTAGTCCGCAGTACTGGTCAGTCGCCCCAGGTAACGAACAAGGTCAGTAGCCTGATCATGCATAAGGCTAAGTTCTGGTATTTCCGAGTCGGCTGAAGCCAGTTGACGCCAGAAGGTAAGACCTTCTACCACGTTTGAAAACTGCTGTTCAGGCTGTCCTGCACTTCGGGAAAAATGAAACTGCATGCCAGGAGATTCTACTTCTCGTAGACTGGTCGATCAAGGTATCAGACAGCCCGGTATTTTGAAGATAAACGTTGCGGGTATTACCTTCAGTGGTCTCTCCCAGCGTTGTAATCCAGTTGGGCAGGGCCGTCAGGCCGGTGCAATCCGAAAGATCAAGGTCGCCCCCCACGGAGAGGTTCTCGGGCAGGGCCGTCAGGCCGGTGCAACCCGAAAGATCAAGGTCGCCCCCCACGGAGAGGTTCTCGGGCAGGGCCGTCAGGCCGGTGCAATGCAAAGACGAAGGTCGCCCTCCACGGAGAGGTTCTCGGGCAGGGCCGTCAGGCCGGTGCAATCCGAAAGACGAAGGTTGCCCCTCACGGAGAGGTTCTCGGGCAGGGCCGTCAGGCCGGTGCAACCCTTAAGATCAAGGTCGCCCGTCACGGAGAGGTGCTCGGGCAGGGCCGTCAGGCCGGTGCAACCCGAAAGACGAAGGGTGCCCCCCACGGAGAGGTTCTCGGGCAGGGCCGTCAGGCCGGTGCAACCCTAAGATCAAGGTAGCCCCCCACGGAGAGGTGCTCGGGCAGGGCCGTCAGGCCGGTGCAACCCTCACGGAGAGGTGCTCGGGCAGGGCCGTCAGGCCGGTGCAACCCTCAAGATCAAGGTTGCCCGTCACGGAGAGGTGCTCGGGCAGGGCCGTCAGGCCGGTGCAATCCCTAAGACTCGCCCGTCACGGAGAGGTTCTCGGGCAGGGCCGTCAGGCCGGTGCAACCCGCGAAGGTTGCCCCTCACGGAGAGGTTCTCGGGCAGGGCCGTCAGGCCGGTGCAATCCGAAAGATCAAGGTAGCCCCCCACGGAGAGGTGCTCACCGGGAGGGTAGCCCCCCACGGAGAGGTGCTCGGGCAGGGCCGTCAGGCCGGTGCAACCCTCAAGATCAAGGTTTCTCGCCCGTCACGGAGAGGTGCTCGGGCAGGGCCGTCAGGCCGGTGCAACCCCTAAGATCAAGGTAGCCCCCCACGGAGAGGTGCTCGGGCAGGGCCGTCAGGCCGGTGCAATCCCTAAGATCAAGGTCGCCCCTCACGGAGAGGTTCTCGGGCAGGGCCGTCAGGCCGGTGGAACAGCTAATATTAAGCTCGCCTTCAACTCGATAATGAACATTGTTAGAAAATTTCTGTTCTAAAATCAGGTTTATCAGTTCATCATCTGTAATAATTTTTGTCTCAATGACAGAACGATTTTCTAGTGCTTTGGTTTCTGATAAGTTATCATGCATACTGCACGGCTGGGTGTATCTAGTACCCTCATCAGAATTATCTATAAAGTTAGATGATGGTCTTTCTATGTAAGAGGGAGAATTTTCTGAAAAGTTTGGTCTTATGTCCATTATTCCTTATTCCTTACAAATTAAAGTCTTGAACATAAGATATGACAACATTTTAATAGAATGATTCCTTCCTCCCCGGATTTTTTTTAAGATCAAATAATGATTACAAGTCAGTTTTTGTCGATAGATTGTTTTTTTTATTCTATAACTTTATAAAAGACCATTTTACGCTGATGATGAGATAGCCACCACGACGCCAGCGTTCACAGGCTTCGACAGTGCGCCCCGCATCTGTCTGGCCAGATCATCTCGGGCATGGTTGATGTACTTGCGGGTTGACTCAAGAGAATCGTGGCCCATTAAATCCGCAATGGCCTCGATGCCGACTTTATCTTGTGCCAGGTACGTCCCGAAGCAATGACGAATGTCGTGGGGCAGGAAGTCTTTAACCGACAGCGACTCGCATACTCTGGCCAACTCTTCCCTGACCGTTGTGTCGCTCACGTCAAATATCTTATCCGTGACCTGAAAGCCCGACGACTTGCGAGCCTCCATCAACCGACGGTTTAACATGGCGGTCAGCTCGGGTACCTCTGGCACAACGTATTCCCGACGCTGGCGCAGTTTGTTACGCCCACCTTTCACCGTGTACAACCTGATCCCGTTGTCGCAACGATCAGACCAGCTCCGGTTCAGGGCGCAGCCAATTCGTGAGCCGGTGTACCACAGAAACACCAGCACATCCCGCACGGGATTATCAGTCGTGCTGATAATTTGATCCCGCACGGATTTATCCACGATGGTCATCCGGTGTTCATGTTTACTGACCCGTTCATAGTTAATGAACGGCAACCGATCCTGAACAACCATCTTGTTTCTTACGGCGTGGTTACGAATGGCCTGAAAGGCATTAAGGTTTCGCTCGATCGTCGACTTGGCCAGTCCACGACGGGTAAAGTTCTCGACAACAAACGCATTTATATCCTCCTGATCTATATCGGCTATCGCGTAACCATCGAACCACTGGTTCAAACGGTCAACGATACCCTGGTTCTTTCTTGAATACCGTACCTGTTTTTCATAGTGCCGGACGCACTCACTGAACAAGGGATTTAAGTAATCGTTCGCGCCGGTTGCCAGTCGCAGGGCATCCAGCTCACGATGCACCGCCATCAGACAGGCTTCGTGGTAGTCCCGTGTTCGGGTGCTCTCCCGAATGGATTTCCCCAGTAACTTACCTTGCAGGTAATAGACGCCGTTCGTGTGTTTAACCAGTTTCAGGTACTTCGGTTTCATGGTTTACCTCCCTGTCAACTATGACTCACATCCCGTAAATGGTAGGTTCCTTTTTGTAATCAATGTCCAGATGATTATAAATACTGAGCATCTTGGCCCGTAACTCTTCACGGCTATTCAGATTAAAGGCGGTAAAGATACGAGCGATGCGGCTTCTGATAACGTCACGGCTGACATTGGCTCGATCCATCATCTGTTCCGTGCTGTATCCCAGCAACACCATCAGTGCAGTACTCCTGGCCTTCGGTGACAAGCCATAAAACTGATCAATTTCTTCCGGTGTTGGCGGTGGTAGATTCTCAGCGTTCCTGATCACTGCATTGGTTACAGGTATGTCTTGATGGGGTGCGACTGAAATCGACTCGACGATCTTTTTATCATCAACAAACGATGATGGTTTTCTCTGTACACGACAAAAGTGAGCTGACAGGATTCCTGCTATGAAACTTAGTGTCAAAGCCAAGGTTTCAAGCAGCTATGAACCCCATCAACTCACTCACCAAACAGTTTAAGCCCTATCTCCACTGGCACAAGTCACATCTGGATGTACTGTCTATTCTCATAGTGGCCATCATCAAACGACGCACTGTTAACTGGGCAGAGCTGGCCACTACGTTTCCCGGCGTGGCCGCCACCCCTTCCTGCTATCGCAGAATCCAGCGCTTTTTCAAGGATGTGGCATTTGAAGAAGAAACCATCGCTCAACTCATCGCTCATTTGTTTGCCCCGGAAGGGGCCTGGATGCTCAGCATGGATCGTACCAACTGGATGTTTGGCAAGTTCAAAATCAACATCCTATACCTTGCCATCAATTACAAAGGCATGGCTATCCCTATACTCTGGACGCTACTGCCCAAAAAAGGGTGCTCAAACACTCAGGAGAGAATCGATCTGTTGGAGCGCTTTCAAAAAATCTTTCCGGAGCAGCCTGTGCGGAGGCTGTTGGCGGATAGAGAGTTCAGGGGGATACGATGGTTAAAGTACCTGCGCTCGCATCATTGGCCTTTCTGTATCCGCATTCCGGTGAACACATTGGTCCCCAACAAGCACCAAAACAGAGAACTTCCCGTTCGAAGACTCTTTTCGTTAGGTATTGGTGAAACCATGGCGATGAAAAAGCCCCGGAAAGTTTGGGGGCAGATAGTTTACCTTGCAGCATCTAGAAAGGGGAAAGAGTTGATGGTTGTGATCTGCGATGCAAACCCTTCAGCAGCTATTGCTGATTATTTGCAAAGATGGCAGATCGAAACCATGTTTCAGGCTCTGAAAGGACGCGGCTTCAACATGGAGGAAACACACCTGAAAGACCGGGATAAACTGTCGAAGCTACTGGCTGTATTGGCTTTGGCTTTTTGCTGGAGCTACAAGACTGGTGAATATGTCAACGAAGAGCATCCCATCACGATCAAAACCCACGGTAGAAAAGCACAAAGCCTTTTCCGGGTAGGCCTGGATCACCTCCAGCGAATTTTCGATCATATTGAAACATGGCTTGATGAATTCATTAAGATGCTATCACTCTTCTTCGAGTCCCGGTGGTGTAGGGCTTCATGAAAAATGTCGTGTACAGAGGACGCCTGTATAAAATAACAGTACAAGTGATACTTCCAATAACAAAACAAGGTGCGCTCTAAAAGTCGTCGTTGTATTGCTCGCCCTGTTAATAGAGGTAGATAATCATGGAAGATTTCAGAGGTGTTGTTTTATCTTTTCTCAGTGTTCCCGACGATCGCGAAGAGATTCTCGGCTGGAAAAGAATCATCAAACAGTACAACGTCATCAACGCCACTCACTACACCCTCGATGACCTCGACCGCATTCTTCAGGCACAGGAATAAGTAACAGGAAGTAGACGTATGACTCAACTCAACTGGTCACAGGTGCCCAAAAACCAACACGGCCTCGTCAACTACCGAGCAATCAGTTCACCGCCGGTCAAGGAAATCGTCGCACGAGCCGAGATCATCAAGCTTAAAGAAGAAATCAACGCCCGCAGGCAGTGGATCGACGATAAGGACAATCGGAACCGCATCCGAAACATCGAAATCCACTTTGAGAAAATCATCCGGCTCATGCCTGATCTGTACAACGACATTGCCAGGGAGTGTACCCACTAATGGACGAACATGACCCGAGACCTGACGATTTCAAACAAGTCTTTATTAACTGACCTGCTACAGAACAGGGCTGCTGTGGCAGGTCGTCGCATCATGTGATCATGGATCGTTTAGTTTTATCCGTTTTAAGGAAGAGGGGGAATCCTCTTCTGTGAGTCGGAAAACGTTTGACCAGTCCATAGGGGAATTAGTCAACGGATTCTTACCGTATTCCACGACAGCCCTAACAAGAGCATCGTAATCCAGATGATCATCGCCCAATGCGACCATTTTAGGGGTTTTTTCTGCACTGATAGCACAGTCCTCGATACGGTCTACCGTTTTTTGAGGGAGTTGGTCAAAAGTTGGGACTTCCTGTCGGCGCAGATATTTTTGCCAGGGATCCCACTGTGCGAGGTAGGCCTGCAAGTTATCGTCGGAACAATGGGTGTTCACTTGATTAACAGCGTTGGCTATATCCTGATCCGACAAGTTGGCACACCTTCTAAAGATCATATGCTGAGTTGAGCCGGGCAGGGCGAGTTGCTGGCGTACACCAATCTGAAAAGCCAGCTCTACTTCAATTTCATCCACCCATTTCAAGGTCTTCATATGGTCACGGGCAATCCGTTTCACCTCATCCAGACGCATCATTTGCAAGCCTAATTCCCTTAATTCGTCAGCATTACCCGCAAAGGCCTTTCTTTCGGCCGAATCGAGTAATTGCATGGTATCCAGATCATCCAGTGCCAGGATTATCCGGTCATCACAGGAAGTGAGTGCGTGATGTATGTGATCCATAGCTTCATTCCTGATCCTGTCGCTCCCTGTCAGTAACGCCGTGATTGCCATCACCCGCTGGGCCAGTACAGGACGGGTTGCCTGATTCTGGTAGTCCGCAGTACTGGTCAGTCGCCCCAGGTAACGAACAAGGTGAGTAGCCTGATCATGCATAAGGCTAAGTTCTGGTATTTCCGAGTCGGCTGAAGCCAGTTGACGCCAGAAGGTAAGACCTTCTACCACGTTTGAAAACTGCTTTTCAGGCTGTCCTGCACTTCGGGAAAAATGAAACTGCATGCCAGGAGGTTCTACTGCTCGTAGACCGTCGATCAAGGTATCAGACAGCCCAGTATTTTGAAGATAAACGCTGCGGATATTACCTTCAGTGGTCTCTCCCAGCGTTGTAATCCAGTTGGGCAGGGCCGTCAGGCCGGTGCAACCCCTAAGATCAAGGTCGCCCCTCACGGAGAGGTTCTCGGGCAGGGCCGTCAGGCCGGTGCAATCCGAAAGACGAAGGTTGCCCCTCACGGAGAGGTTCTCGGGCAGGGCCGTCAGGCGGGTGCAATCCCTAAGATCAAGGTCGCCCGTCACGGAGAGGTTCTCGGGCAGGGCCGTCAGGCCGGTGCAACCCCTAAGATCAAGGTAGCCCCCCACGGAGAGGTGCTCGGGCAGGGCCGTCAGGCCGGTGCAATCCGAAAGACGAAGGTAGCCCCCCATGGAGAGGTGCTCGGGCAGGGCCGTCAGGCCGGTGCAACCCCTAAGATCAATGTAGCGCCCCACGGAGAGGTGCTCGGGCAGGGCCGTCAGGCCGGTGCAACCCTCAAGATCAAGGTAGCGCCCCACGGAGAGGTGCTCGGACAGGGCCGTCAGGCCGGTGCAACCCTTAAGCTCAAGGTAGCCCCCCACGGAGAGGTTCTCGGGCAGGGCCGTCAGGCCGGTGCAACCCTCAAGATCAAGGTCGCCCGTCACGGAGAGGTTCTCGGGCAGGGCCGTCAGGCCGGTGCAACCCGAAAGACGAAGGGTGCCCGTCACGGAGAGGTTCTCGGGCAGGGCCGTCAGGCCGGTGCAATCCCTAAGACCAAGGTCGCCCGTCACGGAGAGGTGCTCCGGCAGGGCCGTCAGGCCGGTGCAACCCCTAAGATCAAGGTAGCGCCCCACGGAGAGGTGCTCCGGCAGGGCCGTCAGGCCGGTGCAACCCTCAAGATCGAGGTAGCTCCCCACGGAGAGGTTCTCGGGCAGGGCCGTCAGGCCGGTGCAACCCTTAAGACCAAGGTTGCCCGTCACGGAGAGGTTCTCGGGCAGGGCCGTCAGGCCGGTGCAACCCGAAAGACGAAGGTCGCCCTCCACGGAGAGGTGCTCGGGCAGGGCCGTCAGGCTGGTGCAATCCGAAAGACGAAGGTTGCCCCTCACGGAGAGGTGCTCGGGCAGGGCCGTCAGGCCGGTGCAACCCTCAATATCAAGGTCGCCCGTCACGGAGAGTTTCTCGGGCAGGGCCGTCAGGCCGGTGCAATCCGAAAGACGAAGGTTGCCCGTCACGGAGAGGTGCTCGGGCAGGGCCGTCAGGCCGGTGCAACCCTTAAGATCAAGGTAGCCCCCCACGGAGAGGTGCTCGGGCAGGGCCGTCAGGCCGGTGCAACCCGAAAGACGAAGGTTGCCCCCCACGGAGAGGTTCTTGGATAGGGCCGTCAGGCCGGTGCAAACCGAAAGACGAAGGTCGCCCCCCACGGAGAGGTTCTCGGGCAGGGCCGTCAGGCCGGTGCAACCCTCAAGATCAAGGTAGCCCCCCACGGAGAGGTGCTCGGTCAGGGCCGTCAGGCCGGTGCAACCCGAAAGACGAAGGTTGCCCCCCACGGAGAGGTTCTTGGATAGGGCCGTCAGGCCGGTGCAAACCGAAAGACGAAGGTCGCCCCCCACGGAGAGGTTCTTGGGCAGGGCCGTCAGGCCGGTGCAACCCTCAAGATCAAGGTTGCGCCCCACGGAGAGGTGCTCGGGCAGGGCCGTCAGGCCGGTGCAACCCCAAAGAACAAGGTAGCCCCCCACGGAGAGGTTCTCGGGCAGGGCCGTCAGGCCGGTGCAACCCCTAAGATCAAGGTCGCCCTTCACGGAGAGGTTCTCGGGCAGGGCCGTCAGGCCGGTGCAACCCCTAAGAACAAGGTAGTTCCCCACGGAGAGTTTCTCGGGCAGGGCCGTCAGGCCGGTGCAATCCGAAAGATTAAGGTCGCCCCTCACGGAGAGGTTCTCGGGCAGGGCCGTCAGGCCGGTGCACCCCTCAAGATTAAGGTCGCCCATCACGGAGAGGTGCTCGGGCAGGGCCGTCAGGCCGGTGCACCCCTCAAGATTAAGGTCGCCCATCACGGAGAGGTTCTCGGGCAGGGCCGTCAGGCCGGTGCACCCCTCAAGATTAAGGTCGCCCCTCACGGAGAGGTCCTCGGGCAGGGCCGTCAGGCCGGTGGAATAGCTAATATTAAGCTCGCCTTCAACTCGATAATGAACATTGTTAGAAAATTCCTGTTCTAAAATCAGGTTTATCAGTTCATCATCTGTAATAATTGTTGTCTCAATGACAGAACGATTTTCTAGTGCTTTGGTTTCTGATAAGTTATCGTACATACTGGACGGCTGGGTGTATCTAGTATCCTCATCAGAATTATCTATAAAGTTAAATGATGGTCTTTCTATGTAAGAGGGAGAATTTTCTGAAAAGTTTGGTCTTATGTTCATTATTCCTTACTCCTTATAAGTTAAAGTCTTGAACATAAGATATGACAACATTTTAATAGAATGGTTCCTTCCTCCCCGGATTTTGTTTAAGATCAAATAATGATTACAAGTCAGTTTTTGTCGATAGATTGTTTTTTTTATTCTATAACTTTATAAAAGACTGGGATAAACTGTCGAAGCTACTGGCTGTATTGGCTTTGGCTTTTTGCTGGAGCTACAAGACTGGTGAATATGTCAACGAAGAGCACCCCATCACGATCAAAACCCACGGTAGAAAAGCACAAAGCCTTTTCCGGGTGGGCCTGGATCACCTCCAGCGAATTTTTGATCATATTGAAACATGGCTTGATGAATTCATTAAGATGCTATCACTCTTCTTCGAGTCCCGGTGGTGTAGGGCTTCATGAAAAATGTCGTGTACAGAGATCGTCGAGTTTACCTTTCAGATTCCAGAGGAAAAAGTTAAGCGGATAAGATTACACACAACAACGCATCTTTATTGTTGTTATTGCTGACAACTCCCTTGGGCTTTGCAGCCCGATGAAGGCTGTGGTTCCATTACTCAGTCAGCTGATGCTGTTTGCGTAGTATGTAAACTTATCCGCTAATTCACTGGACTAATATTCTTATTGTTATAGTCTCAGTGCAGCCACTTTTTTGTTATGTTGTGGCATTTGTTGTTTACACCTGAGTCTAATCAATTCGCATGCCATTTTTTAAAAAATGTTCTAACCTGCTGATTTATAAAGTTAAAAAATATTATTCAGTTTCTGCTGTCTATTTAATGTACGTTAGTTCTGTTAACTTGCAAAGAGTACGCTGGTTAACTTGTAACATTCGTAACGTGAGTTCGACGTTCACAAAGCCATAGGGACACCCTCTGTCAGTGCGGAAACATTTATATGAGGTTTTCTTGGTTGCATTGTATAAGCGATGAGGCCAGCAATCAGATTTACAGCAAAATTGAATGGTGAGCGGTGTCGAGTGTGTTCTATCTGCGAAATATTTTTCAACTGATCATTAACACTCTCGATCACGGCTCGCTTTCTCAACATGGCTTTATCAAAGGCCTTCAGCTCTTTCGGCTTCATGTTTTTTCGAACTTTCGTCACTCAATTCAGGCCTTTCTCTTTCAACCAGCCAGCTAAATTCTCTGAGATATACCCTTTATCTCCATAAATCCAACCCGTTAAATCCTCTACAAGGTCAGGTACAGGCTTGCGATCATCGGTATTGGCGGTTGAGAGACAGAAGGACAGGATTTCCCCACAATGGTTGATAATCAAGTGAAGTTTGAATCCATACTTCCAGCCAGTAGATGTCTTTCCACGTTTAGCTTCTTCTCTGAACACCTTATGGTTATTGATTCGATGATTATCACAAACGACGATAGGCGTAGAATCAATGAACGACAAACCTGTGGGCTTTCCCATGCACTGTGTTTTGAGATAAACAGTCAATGGAATCAATGTCGTCTTCATCAGCTCAACAAAACGGTTATAAGAAACCAGGTTGGGAAAACTGTCTGATTTATGCCGGACAATGTGGCTCAGGTAATAGTGCTTGAAATCCCGGAAGGCGCTCTGATGGAAGCAGATAATGATGGTCATTATCTCACTGAGCGTCAGTTTTGATATAACCGGTGATTTTTTGTCATTGCAGATAAGCTGCTTATGCCATTGTGGTTCAAAAATTAGACAGAAATCATCGACATCACAGAATACACTGGTCATAGACATGGAGCCTCCGGTTAGCTATCTGTGGTTTGGTACCCGAAAGATAGCTAAGTTGTCTGGAGGCTCCTTGTCTTTTTTACGTCGAACTCACGTGTTTTAAGGAAGAGGGGGAATCCTCTTCTGTGAGTCGGAAAACGTTTGACCAGTCCATAGGGGAATTAGTCAACGGATTCTTACCGTATTCCACGACAGCCCTAACAAGAGCATCGTAATCCAGATGATCATTGCCCAATGCGACCATTTTAGGGGTTTTTTCTGCACTGATAGCACAGTCCTCGATACGGTCTACCGTTTTTTGAGGGAGTTGGTCAAAAGTTGGGACTTCCTGTCGGCGCAGATATTTTTGCCAGGGATCCCACTGTGCGAGGTAGGCCTGCAAGTTATCGTCGGAACAATGGGTGTTCACTTGATTAACAGCGTTGGCTATATCCTGATCCGACACGTTGGCACACCTTCTAAAGATCATATGCTGAGTTGAGCCGGGCAGGGCGAGTTGCTGGCGTACACCAATCTGAAAAGCCAGCTCTACTTCAATTTCATCCACCCATTTCAAGGTCTTCATATGGTCACGGGCAATCCGTTTCACCTCATCCAGACGCATCATTTGCAAGCCTAATTCCCTTAATTCGTCAGCATTACCCGCAAAGGCCTTTCTTTCGGCCGAATCGAGTAATTGCATGGTATCCAGATCATCCAGTGCCAGGATTATCCGGTCATCACAGGAAGTGAGTGCGTGATGTATGTGATCCATAGCTTCATCCCTGATCCTGTCGCTCCCTGTCAGTAACGCCGTGATTGCCATCACCCGCTGGGCCAGTACAGGACGGGTTGCCTGATTCTGGTAGTCCGCAGTACTGGTCAGTCGCCCCAGGTAACGAACAAGGTCAGTAGCCTGATCATGCATAAGGCTAAGTTCTGGTATTTCCGAGTCGGCTGAAGCCAGTTGACGCCAGAAGGTAAGACCTTCTACCACGTTTGAAAACTGCTGTTCAGGCTGTCCTGCACTTCGGGAAAAATAAAACTGCATGCCAGGAGATTCTACTTCTCGTAGACGGTCGATCAAGGTATCAGACAGCCCGGTATTTTGAAGATAAACGTTGCGGATATTACCTTCAGTGGTCTCTCCCAGCGTTGTAATCCAGTTGGGCAGGGCCGTCAGGCCGGTGCAACCGCTAAGATCAAGGTGCAACCCCTAAGCAAGGCAGCCCCACGGAGAGGTGCTCGGGCAGGGCCGTCAGGCCGGTGCAACCCCTAAGATCAAGATCAAGGTGCAATCCGCCCCCCACGGAGAGGTTCTCGGGCAGGGCCGTCAGGCCGGTGCAACAAGGTCGCCCGTCACGGAGAGGTTCTCGGGCAGGGACGTCAGGCCGGTGCAATCCGAAAGACGAAGGTTGCCCCTCACGGAGAGGTTCTCGGGCAGGGCCGTCAGGCCGGTGCAACCCTAAGATCAAGGTAGCGCCCCACGGAGAGGTGCTCGGGCAGGGCCGTCAGGCCGGTGCAACCCTTAAGATCAAGGTCGCCCCCCACGGAGAGTGCTCGGGCAGGGCCGTCAGGCCGGTGCAACCCAACTTAAAGATCAAGGTAGCCCCCCACGGAGAGGTTCTCGGGCAGGGCCGTCAGGCCGGTGCAACCCTAAGATCAAGGTGCTCGGGCAGCCGTCACGGAGAGGTGCTCGGGCAGGGCCGTCAGGCCGGTGCAAAGACGAAGGTAGCCCCCCAAGAGGTCAAGGTGCAACCCTGCGAGGTAGCCCCCCACGGAGAGGTGCTCGGGCAGGGCCGTCAGGCCGGTGCAACCCTAAGATCAAGGTCGCCCGTCACGGAGAGGTTCTCGGGCAGGGCCGTCAGGCCGGTGCAATCCCTAAGATTAAGGTGGCCCCCCACGGAGAGGTGCTCGGGCAGGGCCGTCAGGTCGGTGCAATACGAAAGACGAAGGTGCCCCTCACGGAGAGGTGCTCGGGCAGGGCCGTCAGGCCGGTGCAACCCTCAAGATCAAGGTCGCCCCTCACGGAGAGGTTCTCGGGCAGGGCCGTCAGGCCGGTGGAACAGCTAATATTAAGCTCGCCTTCAACTCGATAATGAACATTGTTAGAAAAGTTCTGTTCTAAAATCAGGTTTTTCAGTTCATCATCTGTAATAATTTTTGTCTCAATGACAGAACGATTTTCTAGTGCTTTGGTTTCTGATAAGTTATCATGCATACTGCACGGCTGGGTGTATCTAGTACCCTCATCAGAATTATCTATAAAGTTAGATGATGGTCTTTCTATGTAAGAGGGAGAATTTTCTGAAGAGTTTGGTCTTATGTCCATTATTCCTTATTCCTTACAAATTAAAGTCTTGAACATAAGATATGACAACATTTTAATAGAATGATTCCTTCCTCCCCGGATTTTTTTTAAGATCAAATAATGATTACAAGTCAGTTTTTGTCGATAGATTGTTTTTTTTTTATTCTATAACTTTATAAAAGACCATTTTACGCTGATGATGAGATAGCCACCACGACGCCAGCGTTCACAGGCTTCGACAGTGCGCCCCGCATCTGTCTGCCAGATCATCTCGGGCATGGTTGATGTACTTGCGGGTTGACTCAAGAGAATCGTGGCCCATTAAATCCGCAATGGCCTCGATGCCGACTTTATCTTGTGCCAGGTACGTCCCGAAGCAATGACGAATGTCGTGGGGCAGGAAGTCTTTAACCGACAGCGACTCGCATACTCTGGCCAACTCTTCCCTGACCGTCGTGTCGCTCACGTCAAATATCTTATCCGTGACCTGAAAGCCCGACGACTTGCGAGCCTCCATCAACCGACGGTTTAACATGGCGGTCAGCTCGGGTACCTCTGGCACAACGTATTCCCGACGCTGGCGTAGTTTGTTACGCCCACCTTTCACCGTGTACAACCTGATCCCGTTGTCGCAACGATCAGACCAGCTCCGGTTCAGGGCGCAGCCAATTCGTGAGCCGGTGTACCACAGAAACACCAGCACATCCCGCACGGGATTATCAGTCGTGCTGATAATTTGATCCCGCACGGATTTATCCACGATGGTCATCCGGTGTTCATGTTTACTGACCCGTTCATAGTTAATGAACGGCAACCGATCCTGAACAACCATCTTGTTTCTTACGGCGTGGTTACGAATGGCCTGAAAGGCATTAAGGTTTCGCTCGATCGTCGACTTGGCCAGTCCACGACGGGTAAAGTTCTCGACAACAAACGCATTTATATCCTCCTGATCTATATCGGCTATCGCGTAACCATCGAACCACTGGTTCAAACGGTCAACGATACCCTGGTTCTTTCTTGAATACCGTACCTGTTTTTCATAGTACCGGACGCACTCACTGAACAAGGGATTTAAGTAATCGTTCG
>CBDAPN010000031.1:0-679412 GCA_965198415.1 Endozoicomonas sp. | reverse complement strand
GCCAAGGATATTGGTTTTGCTTTCTACCTTGTCAAAGGCGTCGTAGGACATACTGGACAAGGTACGCCACTGCTTTTTACGTAAGTCCTGTTCACGAATGGAACGGTTCGAAGCGTCATAAATCGACCGTCGTGCATTGCCCAATGGACTGTGCACGGTGGCGGTGTTTTGCCCGTCGGGGCTGTATGTTTTGTAAGTGCTTCGGGTCACGTAGCCCGCCGGGTCAGTGTGGGTAAGCTGGCGGTTCAGGGCATCATAGGTATAGGTGGTGACTTCACCTTTGGGGGTTATGGTTTTCAGGTGTCTGGCGTTGCGGGTATCCAAAACCGTTGTGTGTTCACGCCCCTGATCGCTCACCTTGGTAACGGTCAACTCAGCAGTGGCGGGGTTGAACTGGTAACGGGTGTGGTGGCTCACCGACTGAATGCCCGGCTTGTTTTTTATTAGCCAGCGGCGGGTAGCAGAGCGTTGTCGTCCTTTGTCATCGTGGGTGAACTCCGTTTGTTGCCAGTCCTGCCACTTCTCAAGGGGAGGCTTCCAGGCCAGGCGCTCGTGGCGGTGCGTTTTGCCATTTGCAGCGAGGGCGTAGCTTTTGCGAATGGCTCTGCCACCGAGCAGGTCAATCCGTGTGTGTTCCGCCAGCAGGCTGTAATGGTCGGTGAAATAACGGCTGACCGTCGATTCAAGTGCCTTCCACCGTTGGTGTTGACGATCATAGACTAAACGGTTCTCACTCAGTTTGTTGCCATAATGGTCGTAGGTGGTGACAATTTTGTCACTCGCTACATAAATGGACCCATTCCAGACGTATCGGGTAACCTCGGTGGGTTTGTCATAATTAGTTGAGCGACTGTACTTAAACGGCGAGATGTCATACTCGTAGGTGGCTTTTAGATAAGGCTTACCCTGTCGTTGAGTTCTCACCTCAACCGGCAGGTGCAAATAATTGTATTCATACACCTGATGGTGCTGCTGTTTGCCATTAACGTGGGTCACTTCCACACTGTATTTGAAGGATTGGTCATTGCTGTCCATCAGGCTGTCGCCCCGGCTCGATAGCGGGTAGATGGGGTAGCCGGTGTAGTTATTATCCTCATTGAACTTATAATAGGCTTCATGATGGGTTTTCAGGTCGGCCCGATCATACTGCTTAAAAAGGTTCACCACCGGCATTTGTTTTTGACCATGGTCGTCTTTATAAAAAATGCCGTCATAGCTCAACTCGGTGATCAATCCTTCCGGCGTTTCCATCGTGCGAACCAGATGTCTGCCAAATTGTTTGACATAGGTGATGGTGTAGCTCTGCTTTAACGGATTATCAATTCTGGTGACCCCCTCCCCACTAAAGTAGACCCGTTGCTCGCGGTTATCGGGGCTGTGGACAACCAGCACACCCGGTTCATAGCTGAAGCGGTAAATGTTGCCATAATCGTCTGTAATGCTAACCAGTCTGGCGGACTCAACGCTGGTAATGGGCTCTTCATAATTGAACAGCACATGGTTACCAAAGCGGTCAATCTGCATGATTAACAGTCCTTGATAGGAAAAGAACTGCCGACTGCCGTCTTTGTGTTGCGATACGTGGCGGTAGTTCAGGTTCGGGTGGCCCGGCACAGGCAATGACTCCCCTTTATCCCGAAATTGAGTGCCGTGCTGATTGAAGTATTTAAGCCCGGAGGCGAACCCGGTGGCATCGTGCCATAAATTATCAACCAGCCACTGCATGCCGCCAAGCAGGGCGGTGCGTTGGTTTATATGATCAAGATCAAGCTGCCAACCCGTGGGCAGGCCAAACATACCAACGGCATTAAAGCTGTAAGTCAGGTTCACTTTCAGCGGCATACGCACTCCGTGCGCTGCAATCAGGGGGTAGGTCAGGCTAAGCGTTCCGGTGGCCGTATTTACCTGCACGTTGAGTGCTTTGGTGTGGTTGTAGGCATGGCTGCCCTTGTACTCAGCGACAGTGGATTGACAAATAAACAAAAATCCGATGAATATCAGCCTGAACTGAGTAAACAGTCGTATCATCTTTTGCCTCTGAGACGAGTTACTGACCTAGTAAACTTTAGGTCAATCTTCAAAAACAAAAAGCAATTACTTAATTATTCACAATGTTTTGCAACCGATTTTCTGCCTTACTGACTGCGAGGTCACACGGATAAGCGCTATTCTTTAACAACCTACTATAATGAGCCATTTAATCAGGTACAGGCTTTAATTCCATCAAACATAATTTAAACAAGAGTCGTCATAAATTTTCGCCCCCGGCTAAAGCGGGGTAACGAAAATTTACGACAGTCTCCTGTAACCTATGCCTATAAATTAACGGCGTGGAACAAGCATCTGCCATGCGACTGATGAGTTATGAGGATCATATCTTATTGTTAATGTAGACTCTGAATCCTGGGCTGGTCTCGTACCAGCAATGGTATTATTTGCATCCAGACCAGCATCAAACTCAATATGGCCCGTTATACTAACTTCGCCTCTGTGAAATGTATAAGACAAACTATTTTCATTAAATGGATAAAAAAACTTTTGGCCGGCTTTTGCAGATGCTTTTTCTGTAATATCTTTAATCAGGTCTTCAGTCACATATCCTAATCCAAAAAATTCATTGTCTACACGATGGCTGGAAAACGAGACGTGATCTGCGCTGTTTGCTATTGCCTTGACATCTCTACCATCGACTGTATAACTTTTACTTCTCTTGATAGCATCTACAGCTTTGCGGACTTGATTACTCCGCATTAGCTTATTACCGTAAAACCTCGTGTAATCACCCCCACTTTCTGGCGCTTTTGCAGTTTCTACCGTTGCTTCAGTTCGTGCCGCCACATTAACACTTTCCGCCTCCTCCGATGCAACAGTCTCAATGGCTTTAGCCTCCTTGATTACCGAAGAAGTTAGCTCTGCACCGTTTTCCACCAGCTTCGGAGCAATAGCTACCGCTGTACTTCCAAGGGACACTACAGCAGCAATACTACCCAGTACCGTTAGCGCTGTGGCGACTGCTTTATTGCCCGAATTCAAGGCCAGCTGTGAACCAGCCAACAGGGCTCCTCCAGCAATACCCGCTATGCCAGAGACTACACCAGAGACAGTAGAGCTGGTTGCACTCAAACCCAATGAAGCCCCCGCTGTGGGTATGGCCAGAATAGCTCCAAGCAGACCAAGCCCTACGGAGACACCAGCACCAACGTATCTACCCACAGCACTGTGGCCGGTCGGGTCGATGTAATTTACCGGATCGCCATGGGCATAAGCGTAGCGGTTATCAATGTGCAGATTATCCCGGGTGATAAAGCGCCTCAGTTGCGGATGATGAAAACGGTGTCGTAAGTATGTGAGACCGGTTTCAGGCTCTGACAACTCCTGTTTCCAGGTAAAATCGGTGTCGTCAGCCGGGTTGTTCTGCAATGGTTTGCCGTAGGCATCGTAGCGATGCAGACTCAGCTGCGCCTCACCTTTGTCTTGCCTCAGAACCGCTCCGGTACTTTCATTGACCAGAAAAAACTGATCCAGACCCTGACCGGCTTGCCTGGCGACAATACTTTTTCCGTGCCGCACCAGCGACTGCCACTGGCCGTCTTTAACCACCGTTTGGATGTTTTTATGGTTGTCTGGATA
Organism: Endozoicomonas sp.; assembly: GCA_965198415.1. GTDB lineage: Bacteria > Pseudomonadota > Gammaproteobacteria > Pseudomonadales > Endozoicomonadaceae > Endozoicomonas. Next base: position 675,782 of record CBDAPN010000031.1, on the reverse strand, counting down.
GAAGTGGCTTTGGCGAGTCGCCATGGCTGCGACTGCTCAGCAAACCATTCGGCAAGTATTGGTAGCGGATCGCTGGCCGTTTTTGTGGCTGCACTTGCAGTAAAAAGCCGGCATCGTCGTACTCATATTGCGTGTGTTTATGGTCTTGCCTCAGGCGTCCGTTAGCATCGTGCAGCACGGGGGTGGTCACTTCGCCCTCTTTGACCTGGGTCAGCTGATCCATATTGTTGTACGAGTAATGGATGCTTTGACCCGGGCCGCAATGACTGTGGTCTTCTTCGGCCAGCAGGTTGTTGTTGCCGTCGTATCGGTAGCGTTTTTGAAAGCTGCCGGCCTGATCGGTATGCACCTCATCGGTGAGACGTTTCATGCCATCGTACCGATACTCTGCTATATACTGCTGCGGCGGTTGCCCCTTTTTAGCCAACTTCTGCACTTGCTTGAACAGCTGGGCCCCGGGGTTTGTAGTTGTAGCTTACGCCGTATTGCACGGTGGGGTTGCTGCTGGTTGATTCCACCATGCGCCCGAACACGCCGTAGCGGAAGTGGGTTTGTGTTTTTCCTGTTGCTTTTGCATTGGTGACTCTCTTAATCAACTTTCCTTGCTGTCCGTTGTCGTCTTTACCGTAATGAAAGTCGATATCACTGCCGTTGACTTTGATGCTCGATATACGACCTTTATCTTCTGGTTTATAAACAAAATGCTGCTCACTCTGGTTGGCGTCTTTTTGCGTAATCACGCGATCGTAGTCGTCCAGGGTGTAACTGATTACGCGATCGTCCGGATAACGCATCTGCAGCATGTGACCGTTAGTCGTATAGTGATAGTGCATGGCTTGCCCGTCACTATTGCTGATCTTAACTACCCGGCCATCGGCATCGTACTGGCGATGCACGCTGTGGCGCTTCTGATGTCGGCTCCAGATGCTCTGAGTCAGTAACCCTCGGTTGTCGTATTGGTAATGGATGCGGTGGCCGCTTTGAAGCGTTTTCTCTATTTCCCGGCCGTTTTTGTCATAGCGGTGTTTCTGGTAAAGACGGTTGCCATCGGCGTTTTGTGGAGATTCTACCTGCGTGAGTAACCCATCATTGTCGTAAAGATAACGGTAACCTGCATGACTGCTGGTATGTTCTGGTGTTGTTAACGTCTTGTTCCAGGTGTAGAGGTGGTTCAACAGATCGTATTCCCGGGCTTTGTGGACGTGCAGCCCATCCCAGGTGTGGGTATCGGAGGCGATCAGATTGTGAGCAGGGTCGTAGCGCAGATGGTTAGTCACCGCTTCGCTGCTTTTTTGGGTGTGCAGGTCAACCAGTGCGGACGTGGCGCTGATTATTTTTTTATAAGCGTCTTGTATCACAGTACTTTCCACGAGTTCGGTGGCTTGGTCGTGGAGGTTGCTGGTGACCGGGTAGTGTCGTGTGATGCGTTTTCGCTCCCAGGGCACTTTGTTGACCACTTCGTGCAGACGCCCGTTAATCTCGGTGGTGGTGGTCAGGGCGGCGTCATTGTAGTCAACCCGCCGCTCATTGCCCCAGGGGTCGCGGGTCTTGATGCGTCGGCCCTGCTCGTCGTAGGCAAAGGTGATGGTGAGGCCAAGGATATTGGTTTTGCTTTCTACCTTGTCAAAGGCGTCGTAGGACATACTGGACAAGGTACGCCACTGCTTTTTATGCATATCCTGTTCAAGAATGGGACGTTTAGAAGCGTCATAAATCGACCGTTGTGTATTACCGAGCGGGCTTTGTAGGGTGGCACTGTTTTGCCCGTCAATACTGAAGGTCTCGTAAGTACTGTGGGTCACGTAGCCCGCCGGGTCGGTACGGCTCAGTTGGCGGTTCAGGTCATCATAGGTATAGGTGGTGACTTCACCTTTGGGGGTTATGGTTTTCAGGTGTCGGGCGTTGCGGGTATCCAAAACCATTGTGTATTCACGCCCCTGATCGCTCACCTTGGTAACGGTTAGCTCAGCAGTAGCGGGGTCGAAATGGTAACGGGTGTGGTGGCTCACCGACTGAATGCCCGGCTTGTTTTTTATTAGCCAGCGGCGGGTATTGGAGCGTTGTCGTCCTTTGTCATCATGGGTTAACTCTACTTGTTGCCAGTCCTGCCAGTCCCCAGAGGGGGGCTTCCACGCAAAATGCACCTTGCTGTGGTTTTTGCCATCTGCCGCCAGTTCAAAACGTTTGCGAATAGCTCTGCCCCCCAGCAGATCGAACCGGGTGTTTTCGGCCAGCAGACTGTAATGGTCGGTGAAATAGCGGCTGATGGTGGCTTTAAGTGCCTTCCACTGTTGGCGCTGACGGTCATAGACTGAGTGGGTCTCGTTCAGTTTGTTGCCGTAATGGTCGTAGTTAGCAACAATTTTGTCGCTCGGCACATAAATAGATCCATTGTGGACGTGGCGGGTGACCTTAATGGGTCGGTCGTAATTGGTTGAGCGACTGTACTTAAACGGCGAGATGGCATACTCGTAGGCGGCTTTTAGATAAGGCTTACCCTGTCGTTGAGTTCGCACCTCAACCGGAAGGTGCAAATAATTGTACTCATACACCTGATGGCAATGTTGTTCGCCATTAACGTGCGTCACTTCCACACTGTATCTGAAGGATTGGTCATTGCTGTCCATCAGGCTGTCGCCCCGGCTCGATAGCGCATACATGGGGTAGCCGGTGTAGTTATTTTCCTCACTGAACTTATAGTAGGTTTCATGATGGGTTTTTAGGTCGGCCCGATCATACTGCTTAAAAAGGTTCACCACCGGCATTTGTTTTTGACCATAGTCGTCATTATAAAAAATGGCGTCATAGCTCAGCTCGGTGATCAGCCCTGCGGGCGTTTCCATCGTGCGAACCAGATTTCTGCCAAATTTTTTGACATAGGTGATGGTGTAACTCTGCTTTAACGGATTATCAATTCTGGTGACTCCCTCCTCATTAAAATAGATCCGCTGCTCGCGGTTATCAGGGCTTTGGACAACCAGCACACCCGGTTCATAGCTGAAGCGGTAAACGTTGCCATAATCGTCTGTAATGCTGACCAGTCTGGCAGACTTTACGCTGGCAATGGGCTCTTCATAATTGAAAAGCACATGGTTACCAAAGCGGTCAATCTGCATGATTAACAGCCCTTGATCGGAAAAAAACTGACGACTGCCGTCTTTATGTTGCGATACGTGGCGATAGCTCAGGTTGGGGTAGCCCGGAACAGGCAACGCTTGCTCTTGATACCGAAATTGGGTGCCGTGCTGATTGAAGTATTTAAGCCCGGAGGCGAAACCGGTGGCATCGTGCCATAAATTGTCAATCAACCATTGCATACCGCCAAGCTCAGCGGTGTGCTCGGTTATATGATCCAGATCCAGCTGCCAGCCGGTGGGCAGGCCAAACATACCAACGGAATTAAAACTGTAAATCAGGTTCACTTTCAGCGGCATACGCGCGCCTTGCGCTTCAATCAGAGGGTAGCTCAGGCTGAGTGTCCCGGTGGCAGCATGTACCTGCACACTGAATGCTTTAACGTGGTTGTAAGCGTGACTGCCTTTGTAGCCTGCGACACTGGATTGGCAAGTAAACAACAGAAGTCCGATGAATATCAGTTTAAACTGAGTAAACAGTCGCATCGTCTTTTGCCTCTGAGAAGGGATACTGACCTAGTAAACTTTAGGTCAATCTTCAAAAACAAAAAGCAATTACTTAATTATTCACAATGTTTTGCAACCGATTTTCTGCCTTACTGACTGCGAGGTCACACGGATGAGCGCTATTCTTTAACAACCTACTATAATGAGCCATTTAATCAGGTACAGGCTTTAATTCCATCAAACATAATTTAAACAAGAGTCGTCATAAATTTTCGTCCCCGGCTAAAGCGGGGTAACGAAAATTTACGACAGTCTCCTGTGACCTATGCCTATAAATTAACGGCGTTTAACAGCCATCTGCCATGAGGCTGTTGAGTCATCAGAATTATATTGCATTGTTAATATAGACTCTGAATCCTGGGCTGGTCTCGTACCAGCAATGGTATTATTTGCATCCAGGCCAGCACCAAACTCAACATGGCCCGTTACACTAACTTCGTCTTCGTTAATTATATAAGACAAATTATTTTCACTAAATGGATAAAAAAACGTTTGGCCGGATTCTGCAGATGCTTCTGCTGCAATACCTCTAAGCACGTCTTCACTCAAATATCCTAATCCAAAAAATTCATTGTCTACACCATGCCTGGAAAACCAGACGTGATCTGCGCTTTTTGCTATTGTCTTGACATCCATACCATCGACTGTATAACTTTTACTTCTCTTGACAGCCTCTAAAGCTTTGTGGGCTTGAGTACTCCGAACTACCTTTTTACCGGAAAAGGTCATGTAATCACCCCCACTTTCTGGCGCTTTTGCAGTTTCTACCGTTGCTTCAGTTCGTGCCGCCACATTAACACTTTCCGCCTCCTCCGATGCAACAGTCTCAATGGCTTTAGCCCCCTGGATTACCGAAGAAGTTAGCTCTGCACCCTTTTCCACCAGCTTCGGAGCAATAGCTACCGCTGTACTTCCAAGGGACACTACAGCAGCAATACTACCCAGTACCGTTAGCGCTGTGGCGACTGCTTTATTGCCCGAATTCATGGCCACCTGTGAACCAGCCAACAGGGCTCCTCCGGCAATACCCGCTATGCCAGAGACTACACCAGAGACAGTAGAGCTGGTTGCACTCAAACCCAATGAAGCCCCCGCTGTGGGTATGGCCAGAATAGCTCCAAGCAGACCAAGCCCTACGGAGACACCAGCACCAACGTATCTACCCACAGCACTGTGGCCGGTCGGGTCGATGTAATTTACCGGATCGCCATGGGCATAAGCGTAGCGGTTATCAATGTGCAGATTATCCCGGGTGATAAAGCGCCTCAGTTGCGGATGATGAAAGCGGTGTCGTAAGTATGTGAGACCGGTTTCAGGCTCTGACAACTCCTGTTTCCAGGTAAAATCGGTGTCGTCAGCCGGGTTGTTCTGCAATGGTTTGCCGTAGGCATCGTAGCGATGCAGACTCAGCTGCGCCTCACCTTTGTCTTGCCTCAGAACCGCTCCGGTACTTTCATTGACCAGAAAAAACTGATCCAGACCCTGACCGGCTTGCCTGGCGACAATACTTTTTCCGTGCCGCACCAGCGACTGCCACTGGCCGTCTTTAACCACCGTTTGGATGTTTTTATGGTTGTCTGGATAGAAGTGGCTTTGCGAGTCGCCATGGCTGCGACTGCTCAGCAGACCATTCGGCAAGTATTGGTAGCGGATCGCTGGCCGTTTTTGTGGCTGCACTTGCAGTAAAAAGCCGGCGTCGTCGTACTCATATTGCGTGTGTTTATGGTCTTGCCTCAGGCGTCCGTTAGCATCGTGCAGCACGGGGGTGGTCACTTCGCCCTCTTTGACCTGAGTCAGCTGATCCATATTGTTGTACGAGTAATGGATGCTTTGACCCGGGCCGCAATGACTGTGGTCTTCTTCGGCCAGCAGGTTGTTGTTGCCGTCGTATCGGTAGCGTTTTTGAAAGCTGCCGGCCTGATCGGTATGCACCTCATCGGTGAGACGTTTCATGCCATCGTACCGATACTCTGCTATATACTGCTGCGGCGGTTGCCCCTTTTTAGCCAACTTCTGCACTTGCTTGAACAGCTGCCCCCGGGGTTTGTAGTTGTAGCTTACGCCGTATTGCACGGTGGGGTTGCTGCTGGTTGATTCCACCATGCGCCCGAACACGCCGTAGCGAAAGTGGGTTTGTGTTTTTCCCGTTGCTTTCGCATTGGTAACTCTCTTAATCAACTTTCCTTGCTGTCCGTTGTCGTCTTTACCGTAATGGAAGTCGATATCACTGCCGTTGACTTTGATGCTCGATATACGACCTTTATCTTCTGGTTTATAAACAAAATGCTGCTCACTCTGGTTGGCGTCTTTTTGCGTAATCACGCGATCGTAGTCGTCCAGGGTGTAGCTGATTACGCGATCGTCCGGATAACGCATCTGCAGCATGTGACCGTTAGTCGTATAGTGATAGTGCATGGCTTGCCCGTCACTATTGCTGATCTTAACTACCCGGCCATCGGCATCGTACTGGCGATGCACGCTGTGGCGCTTCTGATGTCGGCTCCAGGTGCTCTGAGTCAATAACCCTCGGTTGTCGTATTGGTAATGGATACGGTGGCCGCTTTGAAGCGTTTTCTCTATTTCCCGGCCGTTTTTGTCATAGCGGTGTTTCTGGTAAAGACGGTTGCCATCGGCGTTTTGTGGAGATTCTACCTGCGTGAGTAACCCATCATTGTCGTAAAGATAACGGTAGCCTGCATGACTGCTGGTATGTTCTGGTGTTGTTAACGTCTTGTTCCAGGTGTAGAGGTTGTTCAACAGATCGTATTCCCGGGCTTTGTAAACGTGCAGGCCATCCCAGCTGTGGGTATCGGAGGCGATCAGATTGTGAGCAGGGTCGTAGCGCAGATGGTTAGTCACCGCTTCGCTGCTTTTTTGGGTGTGCAGGTCAACCAGTGCGGACGTGGCGCTGATTATTTTTTTATAAGCGTCTTGTATCACAGTACTTTCCACGAGTTCGGTGGCTTGGTCGTGGAGGTTGCTGGTGACCGGGTAGTGTCGTGTGATGCGTTTTCGCTCCCAGGGCACTTTGTTGACCACTTCGTGCAGACGCCCGTTAATCTCGGTGGTGGTGGTCAGGGCGGCGTCATTGTAGTCAACCCGCCGCTCATTGCCCCAGGGGTCGCGGGTCTTGATGCGTCGGCCCTGCTCGTCGTAGACAAAGGTGGTGGTGAGGCCAAGGATATTGGTTTTGCTTTCTACCTTGTCAAAGGCGTCGTAGGACATACTGGACAAGGTACGCCACTGCTTTTTATGCATATCCTGTTCAAGAATGGGACGTTTAGAAGCGTCATAAATCGACCGTTGTGTATTACCGAGCGGGCTTTGTAGGGTGGCACTGTTTTGCCCGTCAATACTGAAGGTCTCGTAAGTACTGTGGGTCACGTAGCCCGCCGGGTCGGTACGGCTCAGTTGGCGGTTCAGGTCATCATAGGTATAGGTGGTGACTTCACCTTTGGGGGTTATGGTTTTCAGGTGTCGGGCGTTGCGGGTATCCAAAACCATTGTGTGTTCACGCCCCTGATCGCTCACCTTGGTAACGGTTAGCTCAGCAGTAGCGGGGTCGAAATGGTAACGGGTGTGGTGGCTCACCGACTGAATGCCCGGCTTGTTTTTTATTAGCCAGCGGCGGGTATTGGAGCGTTGTCGTCCTTTGTCATCATGGGTTAACTCTACTTGTTGCCAGTCCTGCCAGTCCCCAGAGGGGGGCTTCCACGCCAAATGCACCTTGCTGTGGTTTTTGCCATCTGCCGCCAGTTCAAAACGTTTGCGAATAGCTCTGCCCCCCAGCAGATCGAACCGGGTGTTTTCGGCCAGCAGACTGTAATGGTCGGTGAAATAGCGGCTGATGGTGGCTTTAAGTGCCTTCCACTGTTGGCGCTGACGGTCATAGACTGAGTGGGTCTCGTTCAGTTTGTTGCCGTAATGGTCGTAGTTAGCAACAATTTTGTCGCTCGGCACATAAATAGATCCATTGTGGACGTGGCGGGTGACCTTAATGGGTCGGTCGTAATTGGTTGAGCGACTGTACTTAAACGGCGAGATGGCATACTCGTAGGCGGCTTTTAGATAAGGCTTACCCTGTCGTTGAGTTCGCACCTCAACCGGAAGGTGCAAATAATTGTACTCATACACCTGATGGCACTGCTGTTCGCCATTAACGTGCGTCACTTCCACACTGTATCTGAAGGATTGGTCATTGCTGTCCATCAGGCTGTCGCCCCGGCTCGATAGCGCATACATGGGGTAGCCGGTGTAGTTATTATCCTCACTGAACTTATAGTAGGTTTCATGATGGGTTTTCAGGTCGGCCCGATCATACTGCTTAAAAAGGTTCACCACCGGCATTTGTTTTTGACCATGGTCGTCATTATAAAAAATGGCGTCATAGCTCAGCTCGGTGATCAGCCCTGCGGGCGTTTCCATCGTGCGAACCAGGTTTCTGCCAAATTTTTTGACATAGGTGATGGTGTAACTCTGCTTTAACGGATTATCAATTCTGGTGACTCCCTCCTCATTAAAATAGATCCGCTGCTCGCGGTTATCAGGGCTTTGGACAACCAGCACACCCGGTTCATAGCTGAAGCGGTAAACGTTGCCATAATCGTCTGTAATGCTGACCAGTCTGGCAGACTTTACGCTGGCAATGGGCTCTTCATAATTGAAAAGCACATGGTTACCAAAGCGGTCAATCTGCATGATTAACAGCCCTTGATCGGAAAAAAACTGACGACTGCCGTCTTTATGTTGCGATACGTGGCGATAGCTCAGGTTGGGGTAGCCCGGAACAGGCAACGCTTGCTCTTGATACCGAAATTGGGTGCCGTGCTGATTGAAGTATTTAAGCCCGGAGGCGAAACCGGTGGCATCGTGCCATAAATTGTCAATCAACCATTGCATACCGCCAAGCTCAGCGGTGTGCTCGGTTATATGATCCAGATCCAGCTGCCAGCCGGTGGGCAGGCCAAACATACCAACGGAATTAAAACTGTAAATCAGGTTCACTTTCAGCGGCATACGCGCGCCTTGCGCTTCAATCAGAGGGTAGCTCAGGCTGAGTGTCCCGGTGGCAGCATGTACCTGCACACTGAATGCTTTAACGTGGTTGTAAGCGTGACTGCCTTTGTAGCCTGCGACACTTGACTGGCAAGTAAACAACAGAAGTCCGATGAATATCAATTTGAACTGAGTAAACAGTCGCATCGTCTTTTGCCTCTGAGAAGGGATACTGACCTAGTAAACTTTAGGTCAATCTTCAAAAACAAAAAGCAATTACTTAATTATTCACAATGTTTTGCAACCGATTTTCTGCCTTACTGACTGCGAGGTCACACGGATGAGCGCTATTCTTTAACAACCTACTATAATGAGCCATTTAATCAGGTACAGGCTTTAATTCCATCAAACATAATTTAAACAAGAGTCGTCATAAATTTTCGCCCCCGGCTAAAGCGGGGTAACGAAAATTTACGACAGTCTCCTGTCATCTATGCCTATAAATTAAGGGATTGGAACATTCATTAACCACTCAACGTAATCAGTAACATCAAGGTAATCAGTAAAAAATTCCAGTCTTATTGTAGCCTCGAAACCCTCGGCTGATCTCGCACCAACAAGGGTATCACTTGCAGACAGTTCAGCATTTTGAAACTGAAATTGGGCCGTTACGTCTATTCTGTTTTCGTTAATTACATTAGAAGTGAAACCACCTGCATAAGTAAACTTTTGATTGCTTTCCCTGGATGCGGCTTTTGAAATACTGTTAATCAGGTCTTCATCCTCATGTCCTGATCCAAAAAGCTCATCGTTTACACCTTCGCTGCCATGAAAGAGGTCATCTGTCCTGCTTACTAGTGCATTGATATCGCTACCACCGGCTGTAAAACTTTCACTTCTTCTGACAGCCATTTGAGCTTGCATGTATTTTGCACTCTCAATTGGCTTCCCACCACCACAGGTCCTGTAAAAATTCTCACATGCTCCTGCACCTTTTACACTTTCTGGCACTTTTGCAGTTTCTACCGTTGCTTCAGTTTGTACCGCCACATTAACACTTTCCGCCTCCTCCGATGCAACAGTCTCAATGGCTTTAGCCTCCTTGATTACCGAAGAAGTTAGCTCTGCACCCTTTTCCACCAGCTTCGGAGCAATAGCTACCGCTGTACTTCCAAGGGACACTACAGCAGCAATACTACCCAGTACCGTTAGCGCTGTGGCGACTGCTTTATTGCCCGAATTCAAGGCCAGCTGTGAACCAGTCAACAGGGCTCCTCCGGCAATACCCGCTATGCCAGAGACTACACCAGAGACAGTAGAGCTGGTTGCACTCAAACCCAATGAAGCCCCCGCTGTGGGTATGGCCAGAATAGCTCCAAGCAGACCAAGCCCTACGGAGACACCAGCACCAACGTATCTACCCACAGCACTGTGGCCGGTCGGGTCGATGTAATTTACCGGATCGCCATGGGCATAAGCGTAGCGGTTATCAATGTGCAGATTATCCCGGGTGATAAAGCGCCTCAGTTGCGGATGATGAAAGCGGTGTCGTAAGTATGTGAGACCGGTTTCAGGCTCTGACAACTCCTGTTTCCAGGTAAAATCGGTGTCGTCAGCCGGGTTGTTCTGCAATGGTTTGCCGTAGGCATCGTAGCGATGCAGACTCAGCTGCGCCTCACCTTTGTCTTGCCTCAGAACCGCTCCGGTACTTTCATTGACCAGAAAAAACTGATCCAGACCCTGACCGGCTTGCCTGGCGACAATACTTTTTCCGTGCCGCACCAGCGACTGCCACTGGCCGTCTTTAACCACCGTTTGGATGTTTTTATGGTTGTCTGGATAGAAGTGGCTTTGCGAGTCGCCATGGCTGCGACTGCTCAGCAGACCATTCGGCAAGTATTGGTAGCGGATCGCTGGCCGTTTTTGTGGCTGCACTTGCAGTAAAAAGCCGGCGTCGTCGTACTCATATTGCGTGTGTTTATGGTCTTGCCTCAGGCGTCCGTTAGCATCATGCAGCACGGAGGTGGTCACTTCGCCCTCTTTGACCTGGGTCAGCTGATCCATATTGTTGTACGAGTAATGGATGCTTTGACCCGGGCCGCAATGACTGTGGTCTTCTTCGGCCAGCAGGTTGTTGTTGCCATCGTATCGGTAGCGTTTTTGAAAGCTGCCGGCCTGATCAGTATGCACCTCATCGGTGAGACGTTTCATGCCATCGTACCGATACTCTACTATATACTGCTGCGGCGATTGCCCCTTTTTAGCCAACTTCTGCACTTGCTTGAACAGCTGCCCCCGGGGTTTGTAGTTGTAGCTTACGCCGTATTGCACGGTGGGGTTGCTGCTGGTTGATTCCACCATGCGCCCGAACACGCCGTAGCGGAAGTGGGTTTGTGTTTTTCCTGTTGCTTTTGCATTGGTGACTCTCTTAATCAACTTCCCTTGCTGTCCGTTGTCGTCTTTACCGTAATGAAAGTCGATATCACTGCCGTTGACTTTGATGCTCGATATACGACCTTTATCTTCTGGTTTATAAACAAAATGCTGCTCACTCTGGTTGGCGTCTTTTTGCGTAATCACGCGATCGTAGTCGTCCAGGGTGTAACTGATTACGCGATCGTCCGGATAACGCATCTGCAGCATGTGACCGTTGGTCGTATAGTGATAGTGCATGGCTTGCCCGTCACTATTGCTGATCTTAACTACCCGGCCATCGGCATCGTACTGGCGATGCACGCTGTGGCGCTTCTGATGTCGGCTCCAGGTGCTCTGAGTCAATAACCCTCGGTTGTCGTATTGGTAATGGATACGGTGGCCGCTTTGAAGCGTTTTCTCTATTTCCCGGCCGTTTTTGTCATAGCGGTGTTTCTGGTAAAGACGGTTGCCATCGGCGTTTTGTGGAGATTCTACCTGCGTGAGTAACCCATCATTGTCGTAAAGATAACGGTAGCCTGCATGACTGCTGGTATGTTCTGGTGTTGTTAACGTCTTGTTCCAGGTGTAGAGGTTGTTCAACAGATCGTATTCCCGGGCTTTGTAAACGTGCAGGCCATCCCAGCTGTGGGTATCGGAGGCGATCAGATTGTGAGCAGGGTCGTAGCGCAGATGGTTAGTCACCGCTTCGCTGCTTTTTTGGGTGTGCAGGTCAACCAGTGCGGACGTGGCGCTGATTATTTTTTTATAAGCGTCTTGTATCACAGTACTTTCCACGAGTTCGGTGGCTTGGTCGTGGAGGTTGCTGGTGACCGGGTAGTGTCGTGTGATGCGTTTTCGCTCCCAGGGCACTTTGTTGACCACTTCGTGCAGACGCCCGTTAATCTCGGTGGTGGTGGTCAGGGCGGCGTCATTGTAGTCAACCCGCCGCTCATTGCCCCAGGGGTCGCGGGTCTTGATGCGTCGGCCCTGCTCGTCGTAGGCAAAGGTGATGGTGAGGCCAAGGATATTGGTTTTGCTTTCTACCTTGTCAAAGGCGTCGTAGGACATACTGGACAAGGTACGCCACTGCTTTTTATGCATATCTTGTTCAAGAATGGGACGTTTAGAAGCGTCATAAATCGACCGTTGTGTATTACCGAGCGGGCTTTGTAGGGTGGCACTGTTTTGCCCGTCAATACTGAAGGTCTCGTAAGTACTGTGGGTCACGTAGCCCGCCGGGTCGGTACGGCTCAGTTGGCGGTTCAGGTCATCATAGGTATAGGTGGTGACTTCACCTTTGGGGGTTATGGTTTTCAGGTGTCGGGCGTTGCGGGTATCCAAAACCATTGTGTATTCACGCCCCTGATCGCTCACCTTGGTAACGGTTAGCTCAGCAGTAGCGGGGTCGAAATGGTAACGGGTGTGGTGGCTCACCGACTGAATGCCCGGCTTGTTTTTTATTAGCCAGCGGCGGGTATTGGAGCGTTGTCGTCCTTTGTCATCATGGGTTAACTCTACTTGTTGCCAGTCCTGCCAGTCCCCAGAGGGGGGCTTCCACGCCAAATGCACCTTGCTGTGGTTTTTGCCATCTGCCGCCAGTTCAAAACGTTTGCGAATAGCTCTGCCCCCCAGCAGATCGAACCGGGTGTTTTCGGCCAGCAGACTGTAATGGTCGGTGAAATAGCGGCTGATGGTGGCTTTAAGTGCCTTCCACTGTTGGCGCTGACGGTCATAGACTGAGTGGGTCTCGTTCAGTTTGTTGCCGTAATGGTCGTAGTTAGCAACAATTTTGTCGCTCGGCACATAAATAGATCCATTGTGGACGTGGCGGGTGACCTTAATGGGTCGGTCGTAATTGGTTGAGCGACTGTACTTAAACGGCGAGATGGCATACTCGTAGGCGGCTTTTAGATAAGGCTTACCCTGTCGTTGAGTTCGCACCTCAACCGGAAGGTGCAAATAATTGTACTCATACACCTGATGGCACTGCTGTTCGCCATTAACGTGCGTCACTTCCACACTGTATCTGAAGGATTGGTCATTGCTGTCCATCAGGCTGTCGCCCCGGCTCGATAGCGCATACATGGGGTAGCCGGTGTAGTTATTATCCTCACTGAACTTATAGTAGGTTTCATGATGGGTTTTCAGGTCGGCCCGATCATACTGCTTAAAAAGGTTCACCACCGGCATTTGTTTTTGACCATAGTCGTCATTATAAAAAATGGCGTCATAGCTCAGCTCGGTGATCAGCCCTGCGGGCGTTTCCATCGTGCGAACCAGATTTCTGCCAAATTTTTTGACATAGGTGATGGTGTAACTCTGCTTTAACGGATTATCAATTCTGGTGACTCCCTCCTCATTAAAATAGATCCGCTGCTCGCGGTTATCAGGGCTTTGGACAACCAGCACACCCGGTTCATAGCTGAAGCGGTAAACGTTGCCATAATCGTCTGTAATGCTGACCAGTCTGGCAGACTTTACGCTGGCAATGGGCTCTTCATAATTGAAAAGCACATGGTTACCAAAGCGGTCAATCTGCATGATTAACAGCCCTTGATCGGAAAAAAACTGACGACTGCCGTCTTTATGTTGCGATACGTGGCGATAGCTCAGGTTGGGGTAGCCCGGAACAGGCAACGCTTGCTCTTGATACCGAAATTGGGTGCCGTGCTGATTGAAGTATTTAAGCCCGGAGGCGAAACCGGTGGCATCGTGCCATAAATTGTCAATCAACCATTGCATACCGCCAAGCTCAGCGGTGTGCTCGGTTATATGATCCAGATCCAGCTGCCAGCCGGTGGGCAGGCCAAACATACCAACGGAATTAAAACTGTAAATCAGGTTCACTTTCAGCGGCATACGCGCGCCTTGCGCTTCAATCAGAGGGTAGCTCAGGCTGAGTGTCCCGGTGGCAGCATGTACCTGCACACTGAATGCTTTAACGTGGTTGTAAGCGTGACTGCCTTTGTAGCCCGCGACACTGGATTGGCAAGTAAACAACAGAAGTCCGATGAATATCAGTTTGAACTGAGTAAACAGTCGCATCGTCTTTTGCCTCTGAGAAGGGATACTGACCTAGTAAACTTTAGGTCAATCTTCAAAAACAAAAAGCAATTACTTAATTATTCACAATGTTTTGCAACCGATTTTCTGCCTTACTGACTGCGAGGTCACACGGATGAGCGCTATTCTTTAACAACCTACTATAACGAGCCATTTAATCAGGTACAGGCTTTAATTCCATCAATCATAATTTAAACAAGAATCGTCATAAATTTTCGCCTCCGGCTAAAGCGGGATAACGAAAATTCACGACAGTCTCCTGTGATCTATGCCTATAAATTAACGGATTGGAACATTCATATACCACTCAACGTGATCAGTACCATCAACGTAATCAGTAAAAAATTGCAGTCTTATTGTACCCTCGAAACCCTCGGCTGATCTCGTACCAACAAGGGTATCACTTGCAGACAGTTCAGCATTTTGATACTGAAATTGGGCCGTTACGTCTATTGTGTTTTCGATAATTTCATTAGAAGAGAAACCACCTGCATAAGCAAACTTTTGATTGCTTAGCCTGGATGCGACTTCTGAAATATTGTTAATCAGGTCTTCAGCCTCATGTCCTGATCCAAAAAGCTCATCGTTTACACCTTCGCTGCCATTCAAGAGGCCATCTGTCCTGGTTGCTAGTGCATTGATATCGCTACCCTCGGCTGTAAAACTTTCACCTCTTCTGACAGCCATTTGAGCTTGGAGGTATTTTCCATTCTCAATGTCCTTCACACCACCACAGGGCAAGTAAGCATTCTTACATGCTCCTGCACCTTTTACACTTTCTGGCACTTTTGCAGTTTCTACCGTTGCTTCAGTTCGTGCCGCCACATTAACACTTTCCGCCTCCTCCGATGCAACAGTCTCAATGGCTTTAGCCTCCTTGATTACCGAAGAAGTTAGCTCTGCACCCTTTTCCACCAGCTTCGGAGCAATAGCTACCGCTGTACTTCCAAGGGACACTACAGCAGCAATACTACCCAGTACCGTTAGCGCTGTGGCGACTGCTTTATTGCCCGAATTCAAGGCCAGCTGTGAACCAGCCAACAGGGCTCCTCCGGCAATACCCGCTATGCCAGAGACTACACCAGAGACAGTAGAGCTGGTTGCGGTCAAACCCAATGAAGCCCCCACTGTGGGTATGGCCAGAATAGCTCCAAGCAGACCAAGCCCTACGGAGACACCAGCACCAACGTATCTACCCACAGCACTGTGGCCGGTCGGGTCGATGTAATTTACCGGATCGCCATGGGCATAAGCGTAGCGGTTATCAATGTGCAGATTATCCCGGGTGATAAAGCGCCTCAGTTGCGGATGATGAAAACGGTGTCGTAAGTATGTGAGACCGGTTTCAGGCTCTGACAACTCCTGTTTCCAGGTAAAATCGGTGTCGTCAGCCGGGTTGTTCTGCAATGGTTTGCCGTAGGCATCGTAGCGATGCAGACTCAGCTGCGCCTCACCTTTGTCTTGCCTCAGAACCGCTCCGGTACTTTCATTGACCAGAAAAAACTGATCCAGACCCTGACCGGCTTGTCTGGCGACAATACTTTTTCCGTGCCGCACCAGCGACTGCCACTGGCCGTCTTTAACAACCGTTTGGATGTTTTTATGGTTGTCTGGATAGAAGTGGCTTTGCGAGTCGCCATGGCTGCGACTGCTCAGCAGACCATTCGGCAAGTATTGGTAGCGGATCGCTGGCCGTTTTTGTGGCTGCACTTGCAGTAAAAAGCCGGCGTCGTCGTACTCATATTGCGTGTGTTTATGGTCTTGCCTCAGGCGTCCGTTAGCATCGTGCAGCACGGGGGTGGTCACTTCGCCCTCTTTGACCTGGGTCAGCTGATCCATATTGTTGTACGAGTAATGGATGCTTTGACCCGGGCCGCAATGACTGTGGTCTTCTTCGGCCAGCAGGTTGTTGTTGCCGTCGTATCGGTAGCGTTTTTGAAAGCTGCCGGCCTGATCGGTATGCACCTCATCGGTGAGACGTTTCATGCCATCGTACCGATACTCTGCTATATACTGCTGCGGCGGTTGCCCCTTTTTAGCCAACTTCTGCACTTGCTTGAACAGCTGACCCCGGGGTTTGTAGTTGTAGCTTACGCCGTATTGCACGGTGGGGTTGCTGCTGGTTGATTCCACCATGCGCCCGAACACGCCGTAGCGGAAGTGGGTTTGTGTTTTTCCTGTTGCTTTTGCATTGGTGACTCTCTTAATCAACTTTCCTTGCTGTCCGTTGTCGTCTTTACCGTAATGGAAGTCGATATCACTGCCGTTGACTTTGATGCTCGATATACGACCTTTATCTTCTGGTTTATAAACAAAATGCTGCTCACTCTGGTTGGCGTCTTTTTGCGTAATCACGCGATCGTAGTCGTCCAGGGTGTAGCTGATTACGCGATCGTCCGGATAACGCATCTGCAGCATGTGACCGTTGGTCGTATAGTGATAGTGCATGGCTTGCCCGTCACTATTGCTGATCTTAACTACCCGGCCATCGGCATCGTACTGGCGATGCACGCTGTGGCGCTTCTGATGTCGGCTCCAGGTGCTCTGAGTCAATAACCCTCGGTTGTCGTATTGGTAATGGATACGGTGGCCGCTTTGAAGCGTTTTCTCTATTTCCCGGCCGTTTTTGTCATAGCGGTGTTTCTGGTAAAGACGGTTGCCATCGGCGTTTTGTGGAGATTCTACCTGCGTGAGTAACCCATCATTGTCGTAAAGATAACGGTAGCCTGCATGACTGCTGGTATGTTCTGGTGTTGTTAACGTCTTGTTCCAGGTGTAGAGGTTGTTCAACAGATCGTATTCCCGGGCTTTGTGGACGTGCAGGCCATCCCAGCTGTGGGTATCGGAGGCGATCAGATTGTGAGCAGGGTCGTAGCGCAGATGGTTAGTCACCGCTTCGCTGCTTTTTTGGGTGTGCAGGTCAACCAGTGCGGACGTGGCGCTGATTATTTTTTTATAAGCGTCTTGTATCACAGTACTTTCCACGAGTTCGGTGGCTTGGTCGTGGAGGTTGCTGGTGACCGGGTAGTGTCGTGTGATGCGTTTTCGCTCCCAGGGCACTTTGTTGACCACTTCGTGCAGACGCCCGTTAATCTCGGTGGTGGTGGTCAGGGCGGCGTCATTGTAGTCAACCCGCCGCTCATTGCCCCAGGGGTCGCGGGTCTTGATGCGTCGGCCCTGCTCGTCGTAGACAAAGGTGGTGGTGAGGCCAAGGATATTGGTTTTGCTTTCTACCTTGTCAAAGGCGTCGTAGGACATACTGGACAAGGTACGCCACTGCTTTTTATGCATATCCTGTTCAAGAATGGGACGTTTAGAAGCGTCATAAATCGACCGTTGTGTATTACCGAGCGGGCTTTGTAGGGTGGCACTGTTTTGCCCGTCAATACTGAAGGTCTCGTAAGTACTGTGGGTCACGTAGCCCGCCGGGTCGGTACGGCTCAGTTGGCGGTTCAGGTCATCATAGGTATAGGTGGTGACTTCACCTTTGGGGGTTATGGTTTTCAGGTGTCGGGCGTTGCGGGTATCCAAAACCATTGTGTATTCACGCCCCTGATCGCTCACCTTGGTAACGGTTAGCTCAGCAGTAGCGGGGTCGAAATGGTAACGGGTGTGGTGGCTCACCGACTGAATGCCCGGCTTGTTTTTTATTAGCCAGCGGCGGGTATTGGAGCGCTGTCGTCCTTTGTCATCATGGGTTAACTCTACTTGTTGCCAGTCCTGCCAGTCCCCAGAGGGGGGCTTCCACGCAAAATGCACCTTGCTGTGGTTTTTGCCATCTGCCGCCAGTTCAAGACGTTTGCGAATAGCTCTGCCCCCCAGCAGATCGAACCGGGTGTTTTCGGCCAGCAGACTGTAATGGTCGGTGAAATAGCGGCTGATGGTGGCTTTAAGTGCCTTCCACTGTTGGCGCTGACGGTCATAGACTGAGTGGGTCTCGTTCAGTTTGTTGCCGTAATGGTCGTAGTTAGCAACAATTTTGTCGCTCGGCACATAAATAGATCCATTGTGGACGTGGCGGGTGACCTTAATGGGTCGGTCGTAATTGGTTGAGCGACTGTACTTAAACGGCGAGATGGCATACTCGTAGGCGGCTTTTAGATAAGGCTTACCCTGTCGTTGAGTTCGCACCTCAACCGGAAGGTGCAAATAATTGTACTCATACACCTGATGGCACTGCTGTTCGCCATTAACGTGCGTCACTTCCACACTGTATCTGAAGGATTGGTCATTGCTGTCCATCAGGCTGTCGCCCCGGCTCGATAGCGCATACATGGGGTAGCCGGTGTAGTTATTATCCTCACTGAACTTATAGTAGGTTTCATGATGGGTTTTCAGGTCGGCCCGATCATACTGCTTAAAAAGGTTCACCACCGGCATTTGTTTTTGACCATAGTCGTCATTATAAAAAATGGCGTCATAGCTCAGCTCGGTGATCAGCCCTGCGGGCGTTTCCATCGTGCGAACCAGGTTTCTGCCAAATTTTTTGACATAGGTGATGGTGTAACTCTGCTTTAACGGATTATCAATTCTGGTGACTCCCTCCTCATTAAAATAGATCCGCTGCTCGCGGTTATCAGGGCTTTGGACAACCAGCACACCCGGTTCATAGCTGAAGCGGTAAACGTTGCCATAATCGTCTGTAATGCTGACCAGTCTGGCAGACTTTACGTTGGCAATGGGCTCTTCATAATTGAAAAGCACATGGTTACCAAAGCGGTCAATCTGCATGATTAACAGCCCTTGATCGGAAAAAAACTGACGACTGCCGTCTTTATGTTGCGATACGTGGCGATAGCTCAGGTTGGGGTAGCCCGGAACAGGCAACGCTTGCTCTTGATACCGAAATTGGGTGCCGTGCTGATTGAAGTATTTAAGCCCGGAGGCGAAACCGGTGGCATCGTGCCATAAATTGTCAATCAACCATTGCATACCGCCAAGCTCAGCGGTGTGCTCGGTTATATGATCCAGATCCAGCTGCCAGCCGGTGGGCAGGCCAAACATACCAACGGAATTAAAACTGTAAATCAGGTTCACTTTCAGCGGCATACGCGCGCCTTGCGCTTCAATCAGAGGGTAGCTCAGGCTGAGTGTCCCGGTGGCAGCATGTACCTGCACACTGAATGCTTTAACGTGGTTGTAAGCGTGACTGCCTTTGTAGCCTGCGACACTGGATTGGCAAGTAAACAACAGAAGTCCGATGAATATCAGTTTGAACTGAGTAAACAGTCGCATCGTCTTTTGCCTCTGGAAACGGTTGTTGACCTAATACACTTTAGATGAAACATCAAAAACAAAAAGAAATTGATCAATTTCTCACGAATAATTAGCAAATATTCAGGCTTAAGTCTCCGTCAAAACCTGAGCTAAGTGCTCTTTTCAACAGCTTCGTGGCGTGGAAAAACCTATACTGTGTGGCGAAGTGAAGCTTAAAGCCTGTTTTTCGCAGTTTAGTGAACGACAGATAAAGCATCGAACCGTATCATTGGATTTATCGACTCACAGGCTCTGCTTTAATTCCACCAAGCATCATTTGAAAACGATAATAGTTAGCTATTGATCATTTAATTTTTAGCACCTGATTGTTCTTTTCTATTCAAGCAAGAGTTAATGAACACCCCTAGGCTAAGCAGAACATCAGCAGGAAAAAAAAGGGGGGGTGGTAATAGAATTCATCAAGATATAAAACAGCGTTAATAATGACGTTTGCCTGCACCTTAATTGATTTCACCTGTCAACAACGCACCTTTTAAAATGATTAAAATGTGCACCGCACAAATCTTAATATGCATTTTGGTCAACTCTCTATATAATGATGTGCTTATTAAATACTCAACAAATTTCTGAAATATCCGGCAAAGGCCTGTGCTCCATTTATAGATATGTATGATCAAGCTTTACAAATACTGAACTCGGTATTTGGTTACGATGAATTCCGCTCTCCCCAGAGTGCCATTATCAACAACATTCTCAACCGTAACGACACACTGGCGATTATGCCAACCGGTGGCGGCAAATCCATCTGTTATCAGATTCCAGCGCTGATTTTCCCGGGCTTAACGCTGGTTATTTCACCACTGATCTCCCTTATGGAAGATCAGGTCCACCAGCTAAAGTCCCTGGGTATTGCTGCTGCTTTATTAAACAGTACCCTGAGCAGTGATGAATATCAGAACACTCTGCAAAAACTAAACGAAGGTACTATAAAGCTGCTCTACATGGCACCAGAAACACTGATGCTTGAGCGCACACAACGCTTACTCAGCAGCCTCACCATCGACTGTCTGACCATTGATGAAGCGCACTGTATTTCAGAATGGGGGCACGATTTTCGCCCTGAGTACCGCCAGCTCGCGCAGGTGCGCCACAACTTTCCGGGTGCTGTCTGCGTGGCACTGACCGCAACGGCAACGCCCCGGGTGCAGCAGGATATTAAAAACATCTTGCAGATGTCTGACTCCAATGAGTTCATTGCCAGCTTTAATCGCAGCAACCTTTTTTTAACGGTGGTGGAGAAAAAGAATCCCGTCGCGCAAACCGTGCAGCTGATTGAAAAGTACCAGAACCAATCCGGCATCATTTACTGCAACTCGCGCAAGCAGGTAAATGAGTTAACAGCGGTTCTCGCCGGGCGTGGTTGTTCGGTGGCGCCTTACCACGCCGGGCTATCCAATGCTGAAAGGTCAGCCAACCAGTCCGCTTTTATCCGCGATGATATTCAGGTCATTGTTGCAACCATCGCTTTTGGTATGGGCATTAATAAATCCAATGTTCGTTTTGTTATCCATTTTGATATGCCCCAGAACATCGAAAGCTACTACCAACAAATTGGCCGCGCCGGCCGGGACGGGCTGCCGGCTTACTGCTATTTTTTGTTTGGCTATGGCGATATCCAAAAGGTTAAGTTTTTCATCAACCAAAAATCCATCAGTGAGCAGCGGGTTGCCAACCAGCACCTGAATGCCCTCATTGGTTACGCCGAGTGCGAGGAGTGCCGACGGATTCCCCTGCTGCACTATTTTGGCGAACGTTACACCCGTGAAAACTGTGCATTGTGCGACAACTGTTTGTCGCAACAGCAACCTCGCACGAACGTAACCGTTGCAGCGCAGAAATTTCTTTCCTGCCTTTATCGCACGGGCCAGCTGTTTGGAGCCGCCTATTTGATCGATGTTTTGCGAGGCTCCAAAGCAAAAAAGATCCTTGAGCGCCACCACGACCAAATTCCCACCTACGGTATTGGCAAGGAGCTGAGCAAGCCCCAGTGGCTGCAATTATCTCGCAAACTCTTGCAGGAAAACCTGATCATTCAAGATCCGCAATACGGCAGTTTGAAACTGACCGAACAGGCCCGCGCGGTGCTCAAGGGGGAGCGGCAGCTTGAAATTCGCCTCACGCAACGGCCTGAATTTAACAGCAAAACGCCGGCAGCAGAGACCAGCGACTACAACGGTGATCTCTTTAGCGCCTTACGCACCCTACGTAAGGGCTTAGCGGATCAGGAAAATGTACCCCCTTACGTGATTTTTTCCGATAAATCTCTGCTGGAAATGGCCACTTACTTTCCCCAGTCCGGTGAGAGTCTGTTACACATCAGTGGCGTAGGTGAGGTTAAACTGCAACGTTATGGGGATATTTTCTTGCAAGAAATCCTCACTTACTGCCGGGAACATCGCATTGCAGAAGTCCCCAAACACACTCCCAAAGTGCAGAAAACAGCCCGTGGGCCCGGTCGACATGTTGAAGTGGGTGAACTGTTTATCAAACTCAACTGCCTTGAGCACATGCAGGCAACGCTTAAAATCAAACGTCATACGTTGCTAAACCACCTGCTCAAATACCACACTGAAGTTGCACGGCTGCCACAAACCGATGCTTTTATACGCCAATCCAACCTCATAGCACAGCAACAGACACGGGTTTTGGCGGCCATGCAGCAACACGGCGCCAATCGCCTGCGCCCTATCTTTGATGAGTTACAACAGCAAGTGAGCTATGATGAGCTGCACTTGCTGCGGCTGCACTATCTGGCTAATGAGTCCCATTAGTTCAATCAAGCGGCAAACCCAAACTCATTCCGTCAACACTGCCCTGTTAAGCAGTGCGGCAACCGTAGCACCAATCAAGGGGCCAACGATACCGGCAGTCACCGCCCCCATCTGACCTGAGACAATCGCCGGACCAAGAGTGCGGGCCGGGTTTAAAGAAGCGCCGGTGTAGGGGCCACCCCACAAAATCATCACTGCCAGTATGACGCCAATCGCCAGCCCTGCCATATTCTGTGTCTTGCCAGCCATCGAGGTTTGATAGATAACCGTGAAGAAAAAAAACGTCATCACCAGCTCGGCGAGCGTAGAGAGTAAGTAATTCCCTGAAAGAGAGCCAACGGTATTACCTGCGCTGATGTCGCCTATGATATAAGCCAAAAGAGCTGCACCCGCCAGAGCGCCGAGCAGTTGGGCAACCCAGTAGCCCACCGCCACACCAATTTTCATCTTCCCGGCCACGACTGCGCCAAGAGTCACTGCCGGATTGATGTGAGTCCCACTTAAATGCCCAAAAGCAAACGCAAATGCCGCCACCGTGAGACCGTGGGCCAAGGCGACGCTGACCAGATTACCATTGCCATTAACAATCACGCCGACGCCGGCGATTATTAGCGCCATAGTGCCAAAAAATTCCGCCACCAGTGCCTTCATATTCATCGCTCACCTCCGGTTACTACCTGTATTTAGACCTAGAAATAAACAGTGGCAGAATTGACCGCCTTGATGAGTCTAGACGATAGTAACAAATAAGCTGAATGCTTATGGTGGCTCAAAAACTAAACAGACCTTGGTACTTTGAGGAATCAACCAACACCAGTACAATAGGCGCTTTCACCAAACAACACGCTGAAAGGCTGCCAGAGCCCTTCTGCTCAAGATGAAGTAGCCCTGTATGTCTGAAAACGATGATCGCCAATTATTCCGGGAGGTGATGAACTCAGTTCAGCCTTTAAGCAAAAAAAAGAGGAGTAAAAAACATACCGGCACCCACAGTAAGCCCACCGCCGATATCCCACCAAGTACGCTGGCAGCGCGACGAAAAGCCGCAGAGGAAGACAAACCAGCAGCCGGTGCCGCTCTCTCCGAAGCCTGGGTTGAACCCATTGAGCCAGAGCAGACCATTCAATTTTCCCGCCCCGGAATACAAAATACCCGCCTCAGACAACTGCGACAGGGAATGCTCCCGGTGCAGCTTCAACTGGACCTGCACGGTTATCGTATTGATGAGGCTCGGGAGATTATTAACGAATTCATTCAAGAATCACGACATCGCGGTTACAGCTGCGTGTGCATTGTCCACGGTAAGTCGCACCGCAACAAAAAACGACAATCCACGCTTAAAAGTCACACCAATCATTGGCTCAGACAGATACCCGAAGTGCTCGCTTTTTGTTCTGCCCCCGCCTCTGAAGGCGGAACCGGCTCGGTACTGATTTTACTTAAAAAAGCCAGAAAATGAGGCCTGTTTGTTCAGCCGCAAGGGTCATTGAGCAGGGTCGTTCAGTTCAAGCTTCTGGATCAACTCAGCGGGCAACTGTGCTTTACGCTGTGCGGTGAAATCAAACAGCACCACAGTGGCGGTACCGGTGGTCGTTATGCGCTGCATTGTGGTACTGAACACTTTGTATTCCATAATAAAGCGATCCGCTCGCACCTCACTGACCCGGGCGCCCACTTGCAGGGTATCTGGAAAGGTGACCGGCGCCTTGTAAAAGCACTCGGTATGGCTGACTACCGGCCCGATTCCTGATGTTTTTGCTTTTTCTAGCAGCCCAAATTGCTGCAAGTAATTAATTCTTGCCGACTCGAAGTATCGAAAGTACACAACATTGTTAACATGCTGGAGCGCATCCATATCACCCCAAGCCACCGGAATCTCAGTGATTACGGGAAAACCGTCCAAAACATCTTTTAACTGCACAACTTGTATTCCTTATTTTTATTTCGCCCGTACCTTAAACAGAAATACTGACAGTGACAAATATTTTTAACACCGGTTAAGTAAAACTGGCGGGATTAGCCCCTGGAGCGACTTGAACGGGGGTAGCGGCTTAAAAACCGCTATCTCGGGAAGGGTGAATCAGGTTAAAAATAATACCGTAAGTGAGCAGCACCGGCTTTGACCTTAAAGCCGTGCGCCCAGTCGTAGCTGTAGCTTAACGACAGATTGGTATTGGTTTGCAGGGAGATATCCAGTGCGGCGGTGGCCTGATAACGGTTTTGCTCACGTTTGCCGCCGTACACCACAAAACGCTCACCACCACCAGCAAAGTGCGCCTGTAGGGTGAGAGGGTCGTCTTTAAAGTCATGGAAGGCCATCAGTTGCACCCGAGGCCGCCACTCAACTTTGCCTTGCAACTCACCCGCTAACTTTAACCCGGCGCCAAGCTCTGCACCGGTGTAATGATTACTGCTGACCTTATCAAAG
Source organism: Endozoicomonas sp. (assembly GCA_965198415.1). Classification (GTDB taxonomy): domain Bacteria; phylum Pseudomonadota; class Gammaproteobacteria; order Pseudomonadales; family Endozoicomonadaceae; genus Endozoicomonas. The sequence goes on along the minus strand of CBDAPN010000031.1, from coordinate 651,192 downwards.
GCGAGAAAACCCGACGCGGGGTTAGCGGCTTTTTCAGCGTAATCATCCATGGCGATACGGTAGTAGTTAACGATAGCCAGAGGCTGCACACGCCACTGGCTATTGACGGGCAGGTTTAAGCCGCCACTGAGGCTGGCGCCCCAGCTTTTGTTGTCATAGCTGGCGCTGATGTGCTGATTCACAACGGTACGACGAGCGTCGTTATCTCCGACGCCATAACTGAGCCGACCACCCACAAACATCACCTTCTTGCTGTAGGCACCGTAAAGGTTGAAATTGTGGTGTTTGCTATCGACGCTGCTGTTACCACTGATATCAGCCTTGGCGTAGGTATAGGCCAGCCCTGCGGTGATGCCGTTGCGGTTGCCATCAACGCCAAGGGTAAAGCCATTGGTTTTGGCGCTGTAGCCAAACACGCCGTTGTTTTCATCTTTCGTGACGTCGTTATGGGTGTATCGAGCCCAAAAATTCTCATCACCTATCGCTTCGCCGTTGCTGATGCGCCCGGTGATGGCATCAGAAGACAGTCGTTGTATGATTTGAGCAACACTGACGACACTGCCTGTATTGTCTGGCAGCAAGTGTTTAGCCAGCTGCGCCGCACTGTATTTACTGGTGTCGTATTTCATGGTGAATGCGTTCAGCGGGTCCGTCTGGTGCTGTTTTTTACGACCGGCGGCCACTGCCAGCGCTTTCGCTGCCGACGGCGATGCCCCTCCAGCCATGGCCTGAGATCTGACGTAGGCACCAATGGGCGTAGCGCCCACCACCATTTGCTTTTTATCCGGGCTGAGGGTGGCGCTGTAGTGCTCATACTGCTGATTGACCGCCATTAACAGCACCGGGCGCATCATGGCACTGCCGGACTGCATCAGCACCGTGCCGTTATTGACGTGGCTACCGTCAATGAACAACCGCCCCTTGGCGCCAATGTTTATGGTGGTGGCCATCACCACCGGTTGCCGGGTTGGATCGCCCCTGAAGTGAACATCGCCGTCCTGTTCATAGCCACCGTCAACTCGGATTAAGCGGTTGGTGGTCAGCTCGCCGGTAATGGCCAACGTTGGGTGCGAAGAGTCGGCTTGCCTGAGCGTCAGGGCGTTTGTGCCTATAGACGTCAATTTACCTTTAATCAATACGCAGTGAACGGGGCTTTTAAAGTCCCCGTTAAAGTGGCTATCACCCGTAAACTCACCGTGGTTGATGCCATAAAGGTTACCGTTGGTGACACCTCCACTTTGTGCAAACCGAACCGTAGCCGGGCCGGTAAAGTGTACATCGCCGTTGATGTTACCAGCGTTGTTGATCTGTACGGTTTGCGCCGATGTTGTTAAAGCTACCGGCAATGCCCCCTTGCCATTGATTCCAGCAACACGGGCCTCTTTGCCAATATGGATGCTGGCAAACCGCTTATTGTCGCCCGCCAAAGGAATGGCTTGCTTCACTGACCACTCTTTACCGGTAATGCTCAGGTTATGTACATTGCCGGTGGTCTTATCGAGCTTCGCACCGTGGCTCAGCTCCAGCGTTTTGATATCAGCAGCCCACACCGAAACAGCGGTGGTCTCGGTATTGAGCGACAATTGTTTGTTATTTGCCGACGGTGAGGCGAGCCCCTTGCCCACCAGCACCCGGTGAAAATCGTGACTGCGGGCATCCACCATGGCAGCATCGGTCACCCGACCGAGCTGCCAGTTGGCGTTGTTGTCAACATGGGCAATGCTGACTTTGCCACCGTGCATTTTTACGTCACCCAAATGGCCATTGGAGAGAATATTCAATTGCTTTAGCGTCCCCTCCACGGTGACCGGCAATGGCTGGCTGGACTCTACAGTCAGGCTATTGTCGTTCATCGCCGCGGTGCCAGTGAGCAGGTGAGTGGTGATATTGAGCGTATCCACCACCCCGCTTTTAGTCACGGTGAGCTGCCTGAGATTGCTGAAGCGAGCGGTAGACGACCAGGAGCTGCCATTAATCAACAAGGTGTCGATGGTAGAAATGCTGCCCGCCAACGTACCAGCGTTAACCATCAACCGGTCTTTTTTGCTGATGCTGCCCTTCAGGCTGGTCAGCGTACCGGCGTTGATTTCAAACGTGGTGGTCGGGCGTTGCGGATTACTAAAGTCAATGGCGTAGGCGTTTTTTGAGGACGTTTTCAGGTGAAACTCACCGGGCATGTTGGCGGTAAATGGGATGTTAATGGTCTGCTCGGGCGCTTGTGCACCGGGCTTTGCGGTTTTGATGGTGGTTCCTGCAACAATATCCAGTAACTCCAGACGCTTGGCATCGGGAGTCAGGGCAAAGGGCATTCCCCGGTAGGCAAGACTGGTAAAGCCCGCCGGTAACGTGGCAGGCGGGTGGATGCGCCCTTCCATTACGATCGTGTCGCTCTTTTGCAGGTTACCTTTGATGTTTGCATAGTTGGTGCTGGCTGTGGGCGAATAGCGTAGGCTGGGACGGTCGGTTGTTGCCGATAAGTCGATGGCGTCAACACTGCCTTTAATATCAAAAAAGCCCTGCCAGTCTGCCTTCTGGTTAAACGCCAGCTGCAGGGTTGCCGGTGCTGAGCCAGAGGTGGTGTTAATCGTTGCAACGTTGCCGGTGACATTAATACTGCGCGGGTTGGTGACCAGGCCGAGGGAGTGCCAGTTTTTGCCGGAGACATTAATGTTACTGACGTTAGTGATAGCACCAAACTGGGCGCCTTCGCCGATGTTCACGGTGTCGATCAGCCCCGCTGTTGGCGCGCTAATCGTTGGCGCATTGTCGCTTGTTCTGATCGTGACGGTTTTTGCATTGGACAACGCCTCAGCGCCATCGCCCAATAATGCCACCGTAGCGATGGCGGGCGCGTTTTCTACCTTGGTATTGCGATGTACCTGAACCGATTGCACGCCCTTGAGTTCGGCCGCTAACCGCCAGTTCGCAGCGCCGTTAACCACAACATGGTCGACATCCAGAGGGTCGGTGCTGGCCAGTTGGGCCGCCCCGAAGATGTGCAGATTGGTAATTTTTCCTTGTGGGGATGGGGTGGATGAGAGTCGCAACGGTTTTTTTTGCGCGGTGATCACCCGCAGAGTGTTGAACGTATTGGCGACGCCAATGCCTCTGCGGGCGGTATCGCTGACGTAAAGGTGGGCAATTTCACCGTCACTGAGCAAAACGTCAGTGTCTTTAAGCCAGCCAACGGTTTGCCAGTGGGTGGCGTCGCCTTCCACCAACACATTGTTGACCGATGCGTGTGGCGTTGCTGCCCCTTTGAAGTGGAGCCTGGCAGCGCCATGGAGGTGCAAACTGTTAACGGCCCTTTCAGTCTCCAGAATGATCGGGTCTTTTGAGACCAGAGACAGCATCTTTGCCATGGGCGGTATCTTTATTGCCCCATCGCTAACGTGCAAACGGGCAACGTCACTTTGTACCTGCAGTTTTTCCACCCCGGTTGGGTAACCGGTCACCTGCCAATGAGCTGCACCGGCGTCTACCCGCACGTTTTTAACCACTGGGTTTGAGCGAAGATTTAACGTCGCGTTGTCAAGAATGTGCAGGTTTTGGATCTCCCCCACGCCTTTGGTATGAACCGCCAAGGGGGTTTTGCCCGCCACTTGCAAGGTGCCTTGTGGGTCAGTATCACCCACCGATGTGGCGGCGTTGTCACTGACCCACAGGTTGTTAACCGCACCACTGGCCACCAGCAGGCCGCTGTCAATCCACCCCCGGGTTTTCCACTTAGGTGATGGTGCCGCTACATGCACCTTATCAATGACGGTGGTTGCCTTGGTTAAATCGTCGCCAAACTGGGCGTGGGCAGCACCTTGAATCGTTAAGGTGGCCATTTTGCCAATGGGCGGTTCCCGGGTAATGATGGTGGTGGGCTGGACGTTATCTGCCGGTTTTTTTGCCGCAGCGATGAACAGGGTCTGTTCTTTTTCCTTTACCTTCCCCGGCACATCGCTGAGCAGAAGGTTAACCCCGGCGGTTTCAATCGTTACTTTTTCACTACCCAAAAGCCAGCCTTTTACTGCCCATCGGCCGGATTCGGCGTCAATGGTGACGTTACGGACATTGACCTTATGCCCATGGGTGCTGTGCAGAAGTTTTACCCGTGGCTGACCGAGTATGTGCAGGTGTCCGACCAGATCAGCGCCGAGGATTACCGGTTTGTCGGCTTGCACCCGCAGGGTCCTCAAGGCGTTGGGTTTTACTTTACGAATATCACTGCCACTGCTGGCATAAAAATCAACAATCTCACCTTCGACGGAAATTTGTGCTGTTTCAGTAACCAGACCGTTCAGCTTCCAGTTACTCTGCTTTTTTGTAGGCAGGGTACTTTGAACAAAAATTTGGTTAAAAGCGCTGACATCCCCGTTAACAACGTTATTACCTTCAAACCTAAAAAGCCCCGTACCAGCACCGGCTATTGCGCCATTGATGGTGGTGCCTGAGAGGTAAACCGTCGTTTCTTTATCCTTTATGTTAACGCCAATGGCGGCTTTGGCCGACGCCGCATTGATAACACCGGAACCGGTCAGATAGACTAAGCCTCTGCCCCATTCCAGACCGGTAGCGCCGTCTCCAACGGTGATAGTGCCCGTATTGTCAAAATAAAAATTGCCAGATTCAGTGCGAATTCCGGTAGCACCACTGGCAACATTGACGACACCGAGGTTGTTAAACGTTGCCGTTTCGTAACCCCCATTAATGATAATGCTGGAGTCGGCCCCCTTCTTAACATTGATGGTTCCTGCATTGGTCAGTTGACCATTTCGTTGCAATTGAATGTTACACGCACCACCTGCTCCACCCTCACAAGTCGGCTGGATGGTGACAGTACCGTCTTTGGGCACCAAGCCAGGTGTTATGTTGGTAATGATTTTAGCTGCCTTCGGTGGCCAAGCCGTTAGGTCACTGGCGTGGGTGCCTCCAGTCAACCAGCCAGCCAGCACAGAGCCTACGGCCAAAGCCAGTGATTTTTTCCCGGACCACATCGATATACGACTCATTGCTTACACCTTGGAGATCATTTAGGAATATGCAATTTTTTTGTCCAGGCCACTTTTACAGGCACAAAGATACAGACAGAATGTAATTCTATGCCGTTCCAACACAGTGCTTAAGTAAGGCTGAATTGCAGGCTTTGCATAATGCCAATGGGCCCGCAATGAAAAGGGCGTGGTATGCATTAACCCGGACAGTTGAGCAAGACCTGGTCGGAGGCTGTTCTCAAACAGCCTCCGGTGCCTCGTTAAAAATCATACTGTAACCGGGCAATGGCGGCTTTGACCTTAAAGCCTTTAGACCAGTCGTAGCTGTAGCTTAAGTTTATATTCATTCTCTCCTTCGGGCTTAAATCCAGCGATGCCACTGCTTGATAGCGGTTCTGATTACGCTTGGCGCCATGAACCACAAAGCTCGGACCACCGGCACTGTAGTGTGCCCGCATAGTGACCGGGTCTTTTTTAAAGTCATGGAAGGCCATCAGTTTCGCCCCCGGCTTGAAAGTGACCGAACTGCGTTGCAGATCTCCCACTAACTGCAGGCCGCCACCAAGCTCAAGTTTGGTAAAGGTATCATTGCTGACCTTGTCATAAGCGAGAAAACTATCAGCGGCTTTTTCGGCGTAATCATCAATTTTTATGCGGTAGTAATTAAAGGCCGCAGTGGGCTCCAGAGTCCAGTTGCTACCAACGGCTATGTCGTAACCACCGCTAGCGCCAAGACCAAAGCTTTTGTTGTCGTAATTGGCGCTGACTTTTTGCCCTGCCACGGTGCGATATCCCTTGTTATCGCCGGTGTTGTAACTGAGCAGACCATTGAGGAACATCTCCCCGCGGGTATAGGTACTGTAAAGGGTGAAGATGTGGTTTTTGGTATCCATGCTACTGCCAGACCCACCTCTGCCGTTGATGTCACCTTTGGCGTAGGTATAGGCCAGCCCTGCATTGACCATGTCGTTGAGGTCTTTATCATAACCCAGAGTAAAGCCATTGGTTTTGGCCTTAAAGCCGAACACGCCCTCTTTGGCGTCCTGAGTGGCATCGTTATGGGCGTACTGAATCCATAAGCTGCCTGCGTTGACCATGTCGCCGCTACTGATACCGCTACTCATACCGCCGCCATGGCTGCGAGCATGAACCGCCTTGAGCATCATTTGCTGCGCTTCGCGACCAGCATCAACAACACTGCCGGTGTTATCCGGGGTCAGTTGGGTTGCCAGTTGGGCAGCGTCTTTAGGGGTGCGGGCTCTGGAGACCACAAAACGGTTCAGTTTATGCCCGGCTGAGTTCTCTTTTGTCGATTTTAAGCCAAGGGTACTGGCCATCTCCAACGCTTTGGCAGCAGAAGCCGAGGCACCACCGACGGTTGCCTGACGACTGACGAAAGAACCAATCGATTCGGTTTTCACAATAACCGCGGTCTTATCGGCACTGAGGGCAGCGATGTGGTGTTGATACCGTTCGTTGATGGCTGTAAAGGTGAGGGCCCGGTTGATCATCTTGTTGGATTTCATCAACACGGCGTCTTTTTTGGCGATCGAGCCATCAAAGACTAATACCGCGTCAGGGCCGAGCTTGATGGAGTCAGCCTTAACCAATGGTCCAGGTGTTGAATCGAGCTGTATTTTGAGTGTGCCGTCCTGCTGATAATCGCCATCAAGGTCGATTATCCGGTTGGTGGTCAAACTGGCATCGCGCGCAATCATCAGATTTGCCCCAACCGACGCTTTACCCCTGAGCGTCAGAGGCGCCGATTTTGAAGGCATTTCTGTGAAAGTTACCTGACCTTTAACCTGCACCGATTTAAGCGGCCCATCAAAGGAGCCATGAAAGCGGGTAACGCCGTTAAAGATAATGTTGTCTACGCCCTTGATAACGCCGTGCAAAGAGCTGCCGGTCTGTTCAAGGGTGACCGGTGTGCCTGCCATGCCGGTGAAATCAACACCACCGTGGATAACTCCCTGCGAGTTTACTTTCACGCTTTGTAATGGCTTGGAGAATAACCTCAGTCGCAACTGTTTTGGTTCGGCTGGCAAAGACCGGTTCCGCTCAGTCATTATGCCTTGGACCAAGACGCCTTTGGCGATATCGACAGTGGCCTTCTCACCGCGCATCGTAATAGCGCCTTCTACTGACCAGTCGGCATCGGTAATTTTCAGGTGGTTAACTCTCTCAACCTGACGCACTTTAGCACCACGGGACAACTCCAGCATCTTGATGTTTTTAGCTGAAATACTCACTGCTTTTGTCTCGGTATTAAGCATCAGGCTTTTATTGCTGGTGGGGGCAGTGGTCAACCCCTTAGCAACTTTAACGCTGTCAAATTCAACCCCGTTGGCAGTAAGGGCACCGGCATCGGTCACCCGGCCCAATCGCCAATCCGTGTTACCATCGCTGTTGTGAATAGTAATGAGTCCGCCTTGCAGTTTTACGTCACCCAAACTGGCATTTGCGTCAAGATTCACTTGGTTGACGATACCGGCGACCGTTATTGGCAAAGGCTGTTTGCTGTTGGTTTGAACCGTCAGGGTCTGATTACCACCCCCAGTCGGCTTGTCTTTTGGCGTGGCACCGGTAACGTTGAGGGTATTGACTATCCCGTCGGCGCCAACATGAAAACTCTTCAGGTTACTGAACGTTCCTTTCGTGACCCAATTAGCGCCACTGATGGTCAGGGAGTCGATAGTGGCAATGTCATTGTTGAGCACACCACCACCGAGCATTAACCGGTCACCTTTGCTGGCATTACCTTTAAAGTTGACCTCACCCCCGACAATTTCAAAAGTGGTGGCCGGACGAGACGAAGCACTGAAGTCAATGGTGTATGGTTTTTCATCAGCCTGTGCCGTTTTCAAGTGCAGCGCCTTCGGCACACCATCCACAGAGAACGGCAATACCAGTTCATTCTTATTACCCGGCGTAGCGGCACCTACCTTGATGGTGGCTCCCTCCTTCACCTTGTACAAATCAAGACGCTTCAGGTCTACAAACGTGGTTTCAGGTTGTATTAAGTAACCCGCAGCGGTAAAGCCCTCAGGCAGTTTTTTGGGGGCTTTCTTATCGCTGTTGAAGACCACCATATCGACCTTGTCAGCATTGGCCTTCATTTTACTAACGTCTGCTTCTTCCGTTGGGATTACCATCAAATTGGGGCGGTTTTTGCCATCGGAGAAATCGATCAATCCAACCTTACCCTTGACCCTGATGTCACTGTCGCGGTCGCTGTCGCTGTTGATGTAAATCGTCATATAGTCATTGGTGTCTGACTTACCGTCAAAGGCCACATTCACCACATTGGCACCTTTAACTGTCTTGCCAGTGCTGGAATAGTGGATAGTGGAGGCTTTCGCTTGCTTCACTTCCTTGGCTTTCGCTTGCTCTCCTCCCACAGAAATGGATCTGGGGTTGGTTACCACCCCGGCTATATCCCAGCTATCGCTGGCAATGTTGATGTGGTTCACGTTTTTCAGATCCCCAACGCGGGCCCCTTTACCTAAGCGTACGACACCGATTAAGTCAGATTCTGTGGCACTGATTTGCACAGGTGTGGATTTGTCCGAAGTTTTGATATCAAGTTTTTTCGGGGTTGCTTTATTGAATACTTCAATGCCTTGTACGTCGATAGTTTGAATAACTTTACTCCCTGTAGCCATCGCTCTGGCACTGGAGCTGAGTACTTCATCTTTTGGCATGTTGGCAGTAATGCTTTTCACGCCGGTTACGCTTGGGGAGATAACCCAATGCTCGTAACTATTGATGTCAAGGTTCTCTACATTGAGGCAGCAGTTTCTTGTGGTCGTTAATTTGATATTGTCATAGATATGCAAATTGGTGATATTTCCCTGGTCGGTTTCAATCGCTGTGGAGCCGTTTGACACTAAACGCAGCGTTTTTGACGCCATGTCAGGGGAAACGCTTTTAACCGGTTTCTTGGCAACGTATAAGTGGTCAATGTTTTTGAAAGACCCGACGTTAACGGTTTCAGATACCCAACCTTTCGTTTGCCACTCGGTTTTGGTAGGGATCTTGATGTGCTCGATCTTAACCAAGCTATTGTCACCTAAACCACCAAACACTAAGCGATTAGCGCCTTCAATGTGTAAGTTTTTAATCTTCCCGGTGAAATTGGTCTCGCTTTCAAAAGCCGCCCCCCACACGGTGTTAATGGTCATTGGGGTTTTTGTCGCCACACGAAGGGATTTCGCGTCAACGCTGGTTGGCCGCTGAGGTACATGATCATGTACATACAGGTGGTCGATTTGGCCAAAAACGTGCACATCTTTGGTACCAGAAGCCCAGCCGTCAGTGCGCCATTCATCCTTCTGCGAATGCAATATCAGCCGTTTTACAACGGCGTTATTATCCTTTTCACCAAAATCCAGTTTCGCTTTATCCAGCAGGAATAGGTTGTTAATGCTGGCACCTTGTCCTGTTTGAATCTTAGTCAAAACGTTTCCAGTCAGACGAAGTGTGCGCTCCTTGTCTTCACCGGCCACCCTTGTATGGCCGTCATCACTCACGAAAAGACTGTCTATCTGGCTGTTGGCTTCAAGCATTTCGACATTGTTAAGCCAACCTTCTGTCCGCCAGTTGGCGTCATTGGTTGACGCCACGTTGACACGTTTTACAGCGGTTTCGGGTTTGGATAAATCACGGCCAAAGTACAGGTATGAGTCGCCATGAATATGTAAATTATCAATACTTACTGGGGTTTTCGGTTTTGGGGTTTCCGATTCTTTGGGTTCTGGTGTGGTGTAAATCTTAACCGGCCGTTCGCTGGCGATGCGCAGTGTTTTTGGCACTGTCTTGTTACCAAGACCCATATTGACTTTATCACTTAAATGCAAATTAGTTACGCCACTGTTAATTTGCACTGTTTCAGCTTTTTCGATCCAATTATCAACCACCCAGGCGCCAGCACTGTCGGCAATCTCCACATTTTTGACCATGGCATAAACCGGTATCTCTTTGGGCTTTGATGGTTCATCCTTCAGCTGGCCTAAGCGCAGCTTTGCCGCACCGTCAATATGCAAGTGCCCAATATGACCTGTGAAAGCGCCGCTACCGTCTTTACCCGAACCATGGATAGTAACAAGGCCGATGGCCTCTTTTGAGGCAACATGGAGGGATTCACCTTTAAATGACGTTTTTTCTTTTTCAGGGATCTTGTCATTGACGTAAAGATGATGAATTTTAGCTAAGCTCCCAACCCCTTTAACCTCAGAAACCCAGCCCTTAATTTCCCACTTATCCACTTGATCATGGATGTAAATATTGTCTATTTTTGCCGGGTGGTCACGATTAACTTTGATTTTGGCATTATCTAAAACATAAAGGTTCTCAATGCTGCCTTTGCCCGTGGTTTTAAGGGTGATTTGCTTCTGCGAAGCCAAAAACAGGTTGCGATAATCTTCCTCTCTTTTAATCGCTGTTGTCGCCAGATCACTCACGTAAACAATGTTGACTTTACTCTTGGCTTCAAGCGTTTCGGGGTCTCTAAACCACCCCACCGATTGCCATTTGGCGTCGTCGGTTGAGTCAATGATGATGTCCTTAACTTTCAGTCCCGGGACCGTAAGGTCTACCCCTAGATGCATATGTGCATCGCCTTGAACGTGTAATTTTTCGATCTCTCCATCTGGGTCGGGGATAATTCTTATGGGCTTAGGTTCTTGTCCTGTCTTAGCTTCTGCTGCAGCTATACGCAGGGTTTTGGAACTTAAATCCTTCTCCTTAGCATTGACTACATCACTCAAATACAGATCGCTCACGGTGCTGGCGAGATACAATTTTTTTGTTCCCGTTGCCCAGCCGGCTGTTTTCCAGTCCTTCGCATCAGAAGCAATCATCAGATGATTGACCTTGGCGGAAGTAATTTTTTTATGGTCGCCAGTTAAGATAAACTCTGCTGCTTTTTGGATGTGCAGATTGTTGATCTCATCACCCATAACTATGGTACCGCCTGCCGCCAACGTTTGGACGTGCAGAGTATTCTTGATGCCGGGTGCTATGGACTTACCTTTGGTGTTACTCAGGTAAACGTCCTGGGTTTTACCCCGGGCTTTAAAGCCCTTAGGTTCGATAAGCCACCCACCGATCTCCCAGTCCTTCCCCCGCCCATTGATTCCAAGCGCTGTAAATTTGCTGACATCACCATTAATGACGGCATCATTTTCTAACAGCAAGAAGAAACCTTTTTCATCTTTACCCACTGCGTTGCCACCGCCAATGATGTTGCCGGTAACTTTAGTGCCATCAATGGTGAGCAACGGCTCGGCACTGGGCTCAGTGATACCTTCCCCACTTATCGCAGCTTTTGCTTTGCTGGCATTCAAATGTCCTGAGCCAGTGATGGTCAGGTCGCCCCCTTTAATTCGCACCGCGGTGGCACCAGCGTCTGCCTGGATCAAACCCGAGTTTTTAATGGTGGCTGAACCGGAGGCCATGATGCTCGTTTTGGGTCCTGTTATCCTTATGACCTTATTGTTTATAAGTGTTCCACCATCGATGTTCACATTGCAGGGGCTTTTACCGTCCTCACATTTATCTTTGATAATTATCGAATCGGGTACTTCTTCAGTTGTCCCGGCAGTGATTGTTTTAGCCTGTTTGGGCGGCCAGCTGTCTGCGGGCGCAGCATAAGAGCTACTGGAGGTAATCCACCCCGCCAGTACCGAACTGACTGCCAAAACCAACGCTTTTTTATTAGACAAAACTGATATACGACTCATTACTAACACCTTAGATAACATTCAGGCAAAAGGACTGTGAAAAGCTTGCAAGAGATGAACAAAAGAGCCTGTTTGACCAACAGATATTTGCTGCAATGGCAATGACTGTGAAAGCAGCTATAGAAACCTATGCTCAATTAACAATAGCGGATTAAACAGACGACCATGGTCAATCTTGCATCTTTTTTATTGTTTAAAATCTGCTTTTAGGATGATTTATTTATTAAAACGCCCTTTCTTGCTGTGCCAGCGCGACACAGCTCGGTGTGACAATCAATACCGCTTTGCAAGAGTCGGGCTAAAAGAGATACCGTAACCGGCCAACCACGCCTTTCGCCTTGAAGCTGCGGCTCCAGTCGTGACTGTAGTTGAGCGACAGAGTCAGGTTTTGTGCCGGGTTCAGATCCAGCGTTGCCACCCACTGATATCGGTTAACCTCCCGCTTGGCACCTTGCACCACAAAAGCGTTAACACCCTCAAAGTGGGCGATCATGGTGACCGGGTCATTGTTAAAGTCATGGAATGCCATCAGTTTAAAGGCGGGGCGCAGCGTCAGGGCGCCGGTTTGAATGTGCCCCAGCAACTTAACGCCCGCTCCGAGCTCAACAATCGAGTAATTTTTATTCTCGACCCGATCATAGGCGAGGAAGTTATAGGCCGGATTGGCGGCTTGTTCTCTGTAGTCATCAATGGCGATACGATGGTAGTCAAAGGCGCCCCAAGGCTGCCAGTACCAGTGTCTGTTGATGGGCACGGTGTAACCGCCGCTGACGCCGAAGTTCCAGCTTTGGCTGTGATAGTCCGCCTTAAAGGAGTCATCACCAACAAAACGACGAGCGTCGTTACGCCCCCGGGTGTAACCGAGCTGGCCGTTGAGGTAGAGGCTATCGCGCCAGAAAGAGCCGTAGAGAGTGAACACATTATTTTCACTCTCCAACGTTCCCTTACGACCGCTGATATCCCCTTTGCCGTAGGTGTAAGCCAGCCCCACGTCGGTCATTTCGTTCACAGCGCCAGCCGCCGCTAAGGTAAAGCCACCGGTTTTGGCTTTGTAGCCGAAAACGCCGTCTTGTTCATCTTGGGTGGCATCGTTATGGCCGTATTGCAGCCAAAAGTTCCCGGCGTCCACTCTGTCGCCGCTATTGATCCCAGAAGTGGCACGGTTATCAATGGCTTTAAACACCATTTGCTGTGCCTGACGGGTGGCACCGACGACGCTGCCGGTGTTATCCGGCAACAGCTGCCGGGCTACCTGATAAGCAGTGGCGGCGGTTTTGGCGTGGTCGAACACAAAGTCTCTGAGTGGGTCCACCCTGCCCGGCTGCCCTGTTTTGGGTGATGCCGCCGTTTGCAGAACACTGATTTCAGATGCCGAAGCCCCCCCTTCCCTGCCCAGTGCGGCAAGGTGAGCGGACAGAGGTTGGCTGGCAACGATCAGACGTTTTTTATCCTCGCCATCGAACTCAGCACTGACATATTCATAGGAGCTGTTGTTGACCGTCAGATTTACCCTTCGGTTGATGGCGGTAGCCGACTCCATCAACACATCGCCGGGCGTGGCAGTCTTGAAAATCAGCCCGGCATTGGGCCCAATTTTTATGGCGTTAGCGCTGATAAGCGGGGTGCTAGTGCCGGTTTCAACCTCAAGATCACCCTCTTGCTGATAAGTCCCATCAACGATGATCGCCCGGTTGGTCATCAGACGCGCACCGGCGGTAATGTGCAGTTTCGCACCAACACTGCTGCGTTTGAGTTGCAGCGCTGCACTGCCTTTAGTAGTCAGTTGCCCACTGATTTTGACCAAGCTCACCGCACTGTCAAAGCTGCCATTGAACTGACTGATACCACTGAACAGCGCCCGGCTAACGCCGTAAAGGTTACCGTTCACAGCGCCACCGCTCTGCTGCAAAGTGACACGGCCTTTAAACGTGGCAAAGTTGATATCGCCCTGCACAATACCGGCATTGGTAATGCTTAAAGCCGCTGTGACCGGCGTAAAGTCGATCAATAACGGTATCGCGCCGCTGTGCGCTGCGACCGTACTGATGCCGGTTACCCGAACCGCTTTGCCAATATGGATACTGGCCTCACCCGTCATGGTAACGGGCTGGGTTGCGGTGCCGCCATTGCCCGTAATACGCAGATGGTTCACCGCCCCCACCGCCCCAAGCAGCGCCCCTTGCTCCAGCTCCAAAGTGTCGATGCGTTTGGCACTGATGGACACCGCTCGGGTGAGGGTGTTGAGCACCAGATTGCGGCCCGAAGCGCTTGAACTCAGCCCTTTGCCAACGTTAATGGTGTCAAACTCATGGGTAGAGGCGTTAATGGCGCTGGCATCCGTTACCACTCCCAATTGCCAGTGGGTGCTGTTCGGGGCTATGTTGATGTCGTCAACATTGGTCACCGCCCTACAGCGAGCCCCCTCGCCAACGTTCAAAGCCTTGATCAGCCCCGACTCAACCGCACTGACCGCCACCGCTGCGGTAGCGGTATCGATGGTCAGGGTTTGATGCCCCGTGGCAGGGGCGCTCTTTACCCCTGCCACGTCAATCGCTTTGATAACGGTCGACTTACCCGGCTCTGGTACCGTCGGGCGATTGGCCGTGATGGAGCGTACCCCCGTCAACGGTATGCTGATGTTCCAGTCACGAGCGCTGTTCACCTCAATGTCAGTGACGTTAACCTGTCGATTTTTCAAACTGACTAACTGCGGCGCGCCGCTGATGTGCAGGTGGGCAATGCTTGCGGTTTTTTCTGCGGTGAGCAGAGTCAGAGGCGTCGTTGCCGCCATGTGCAGGGTGTTGTCGGCGCTCGGGGTGTTGCGGGCAGTTTTGTCGTTAACAAACAAGTGGGCAATGTTGCTGCTGACAGTGAGCGTTTTGGGCTGAGTAATCCAGCCATCAAGCGACCAGTTCGTTTTTGCATCTATAAAAGTATTGGTCACATTGGTGTTGGCCGAGCGGCCACCAAAATCAAAACTCAACTTGGCCCCGCCCTGCAGGTGCAGCTTATTAACCACACCACTGGCAACCGAAACCGCTGACTCCGTGTGCAGGTGCAACGTCTTGGCGCGTTGGGGTTTATCAGGGCTATATTTAGCACCGCTAACGTAAAGGTCGGCGATATCTTTTTCCACCGAGACATTATGAGCGCCACTGATCCAGCCGTCTAACGTCCATAAATCGTCGCCGGTATGAATGGCGATGTTGGCAAAAGCACTGATACTCCCCTGTACAACCTGGTTGGACTCTATCGACAGGTTATCCGTTATCTTACCACCACCCATCACACGCCCAAGCAACCTGCCGCCACCAAGAATAACGGTTAAATTCGTCTTAACCCCGGTCGCGTCAATGGCCGCTCTGGCTTTGCTGGCGTCAACAGTGCCAGGACCACGGATGGATAAGTTACCTTTTTTTATCCGCACCCCAGTGGCTCCCTCAGCCACGGTAATGGTGCCAGCGTTTTCAATACTCGCGAGCCCGGCATCAACCATAATGCTCGTTTCGGGCCCTTTTGTGGTGATCGCCACCGTGGTGCCTTTATTGTTAACCAAGGTGCCGCCGTGCATTATCACATTACAAGGCCCGGCCGACCCGCCCTTGCAGACGTCCTGTAGGGTAATTCCCACGCCAGGGACGACACTGGTTTCACCACCGGCCACTATTTTTTTTGCATTGGGGGGCCAGCTTTTTTCCTCTTGCGCTATGGGGCTGGTGGTGGTTATCCATAGTGCCAACATTGAGCCTATGGCATAGACCCGCTGTTTTTTCTGCAACGTTTTTTGCACGGTTTTCTGGAATAAATATGGACGACACATTACATATATCCGAAGAGTAAAATAACAACATAAGAATTAAAACAATGGGTAAAACCTTTACCAGCGCATCCGTTGGTTTATTGGGTGGGAAAAGAGTGTTTCTGGTTTAAAAAAGGTGCGCGCGTCAGTAATTTCTGGCCTGCCTTAGTCGAAGACAGCGTTTGAATAACTCAAAGATAGCGGATTAAATCCGACGGTCGTCATTGCTTAAATACCATTAATGTCTGAAAAACGTTTTTTAAATAGATAGGGATTATAAAATAGAAAAAAATAAGCTCACCGCTGATGCATAGTGAAAGGCGTTTGCTTTAAAACCATGAAAACTTAGACTGTTTAATTATTCCATAACAGGATAAAATGCACCGCTTTTAGCTCAGCAAAGGTTAAACTATGGGTTTTGTTGCACCAAGGTTCAATTTAAAAACGCTCAACTTAAAAACCAGCTTACTATCAAGTCTAAAGCTCACCCTAATAACAACGTTTTTACTTACGTTTGTGCCAATAAGTCAGGCCAACCCCATTGTTGCGCGTGCTAAGGCACTTGAGTCACAACACGGTGGTACCGTGGGCATCGCCATCATTAATTCCAGCGATGGGTCTGAATGGCATTATAACGGTGATCTGCGCTTTCCGATGATGAGCACATTCAAAACGCTGGCCTGTGGGCATCTGCTTGCCCACAGCGAACAACAATTACTGGACCCAAAACGGGAATTTGTCATCGTCGAAGAAAACCTGATTCAACACTCCCCGGTAACCAAAGACCTGGTGGGGAAAAACATCTCCCTTGAAAATGCCTGTCATGCCAGCTTGACCGCCAGCGACAACACCGCCGCCAATGTGATTCTCGAAGGCATTGGCGGACCTGAAGCCCTGACCGCTTTCCTCAGAACCATCGGTGACGATGTCACCAGGCTCGACCGGATTGAACCACACCTGAATGAAGCACTCGCCGGTGACCACCGGGATACCACCACCCCGCTGGCCATCACCAAAACCCTGCAAGCCCTGTTAACAGGTGAGGTGCTTTCGGACTCATCTAGGGATCAACTGACCCAGTGGCTGGTTGGCAATCGGGTTTCTGATATGCTGCTGCGTTCGGTGCTGGCAGACGATTGGAGCATCGCTGACCGCTCAGGCGCCGGGCGCAATGGCTCCAGAGGTATTACGGCAATGATTTGGAAGGCGGACGAAAAGCCCCTGTTCATAAGTATCTACATGACCGGAACCAGCGCTACGTTTGATGAACTGAATCAGGCTATTGCGGAGTTGGGGCGGGATATTTTTACCCATCACCGCATTAATAGTCAGTGAAACCCAACCGTTTAGCGTCAAATATGGCCTGCGAGTCAACAGCTTCGCAGGCACTGACTTGATTTCAAGGAGTTGCCTCAAATATAAAAACTACGTACTCACGCTTTATTTAGCAGGCCCGGAACTTTTCAAATTTTGTGCAGTCAAAAGTACTAAATCTTAAAAACAGGACTCAAATCATGACAACAACATTTAATAACGGTGTATTCTCTTTTTCTAAAATAGATACTTTTAAGTACAAATATGAAGAATTTGCAAAAAATCACAACCCTGTCGTGGCCATAGCCAAAGCGACCGCTTTTACCGTCACCCGGCGTGTTCATATTCCTGCTAACAAGATCCATAAATACTTATCAACGGATAAATTCTCAAAAACCATCCACAAATGTTTAACATCCTACGACCTTAACATCCCCACCAATTTCACGCCCAAAAGCAAGCCAATCAATAGCGATCAATCGAACAACAACCCGTGCAACACAGGAAGTTTTGATATAAATAACAGCATTGAAGCGTTGGAAAAAATGACAAACGGTGAAGGTGAGTCATTCGCGCTCTGTGTAAGAGAAATGAAAGCCATTATTTCTAACCTGCAATCCGGTTGCTTGCCAAGCAATAGCATCCTTGATTCCGTTGATCAATTTATAAACCTTAACGATCAGATTCAAAAACTGACTTTATCATTAGAAGATAACAAGAAACAGGTAGCAATTTTTGCATTACAAGATGAAATAAAATTTGCCGTTTTCAATGAAATACCCAACATTGCCTGTTCATTTTCCACTGTATACAAGCACCTTACTCGCGATACGCAAGGGGATTTTCAGCGCTATATTTTCGCCATCGAAAGGCTATCAAACGCCGCCAATAAATTAGCACATGAGATATTCAATTCGTATGCAGGAGTCTCGCTCTCCAATTTTCAGCACTTCCACCCTTCCTCGACACAAAATAACCATGAATTAGCAAAAAAAAGAATAAACCATCTCTACACTAAACTGAAAAATTTAACCCTGTTACAAACCGGGCTGCAAAGAATGGATACCATTCAATTCAGGCTGAAGAAATCAGATGAGATACTCAAGGAGTATGTTCTAATTGAGTCTCCAAAGACTGTTGGCACTGCGGCTAGTGGTGATAATCCCATTTATTTACATGAAAGAACTCGACGTCTAATAGAAGATCGACTCAACAACATAACAAAGATCATTCTGAAATTTTACACAGATAATTCAAATAAAACCGGGGATAAGTGTGAGGTATTTCAACATGTCTTTAACCGATTTGCTAACTTCATAGAAACCAATCCATTTTTTTATGATAAGGAATTATTAACAGCCCACAAACAAGAAATTTTATCTAGAAAAAATGCTTCTAAAACTACTGGTAAGGGCAGTTCCAAAGTCAATCATGTTGAGGGAGACCCCACAAACGCTGAAACTTCGACTGTAAGCAAGAAAGCCCCCCCTTTCTATAACTTGTTAAAGACTTGGACTGCTATAAAAAGTCTCTCTCAAACTCTGTTTCCATGAAGCGGCCTTAAAGGCCAGCAATATCGAAGATAAGCGCTCAATAAACAGAAGTTTCGATAAAAGACACCCAAAAATCAGTTTTTAAAAAATGGGTGTCTTTTAATTATCCACACAACTATTAACCACTTCGAACACATTTTTAAGCAGTAATTTTTCACTGAGGCGATGCTCACCGACATGTTCTGGCTTAAACTTACCCGTCGCCACCAAATATCCGGTAAGCCCCGCTTGTTTAGCGCCCATGATGTCGCTCGACACATCATCTCCTACCACGATTACCTCGTGTTTTTCCAAGCCCATCGATAAAACAGCACGCTCAAACATTTCCGGCGAGGGTTTGCCAGTCACTATGGCTTTCTTATCGCAAATGAGTTCCAGAGCGAGGGTAAAAGCGCCGCTGTCCAACCATGTTTTGCCGTTACGAAAGAAAAATGGGTTGCGGTGAAACGTGATCAACTGAGCGCCATTTCTCATATAGTTAAACACACGATTTAGCACCTCATAATCAAACGCCTCATCCAAATCGCCCAGAACGACAAAGGCAGGGTAATTGCTTGTTTGCCGTATCTTGGCGAACTGGCTTTGAATCCCCTCAGGAATGGCTAGGTACCCGGCCTGATCGTGGTAGTTCTGCCGGAGAAAATCGAGACACATATCAACAGAGGTCATAATTTCATTGTCTTGAATATCGAAACCTAACGCCCTTAACACCGCGCCTAATTGCTCAGCCGTTCTGCTTGTGGTATTGGTTACCAAACGCAGCATCACGCCACGTGCCCGTAAACTGGCCAAAGCCTCTATCGCACCGGGAAGAGGCTGATTGTTGCTAACCAGCGTCCCATCAATATCAAAAATGACACCTTTCACTGGATGCTTATCACTCATAAGAAAGTCCTTCGGATGTTTTACAAAACGGTCATTAAGCCAGTTCGATAAAAAACACCCAAAAATCAGTTTTTAAAAAATGGGTGTCTTTTAATCAACTCAAACTGATCCAAAAAAGTGCTCATAATAAGCGAATTTCCCTACATACAACTATGTATTTAAAATTAAGACACCGGAATTTTGCATTCTATAAAGTATCTTTCTTCTTAGATATTTATTTATATCTATTTATTGGTGTAAAAAACTACAGGCTTGAGAAATTAGTATTCGTTGGTCAACAGCCAAGTTCTGAGTAGGCTGGCCAACTGCTCACGTTGTTCGCCTGTCAGTGGGTCAAGGATGGCTTTTTCATTGATAATATGTTCCTCAATAATTTTATCAATCAATGCCTTACCTTCATTTGTTAGTACGACGCTACAGCTTCTTCTATCTTCTGGGCTTGCGATACGTTCAATCAACTCTCGCTTCACTAACTCCTCAATACGCGTACTTATTGCGCCGGACGACAGCATCAGTGTCTGATACAGTTCGGTGGGTGTCATCGGTTCGTTAAAACGCCTCAAGGTGGCTAAGATATCGAACTCAACCGATCTTAACTGATTGTTTTTAAATACTTTATTCAACTTTTTATCAATAATCCTGCTCATCCGGCTTAAACGGCCAATGACACCCATCGGTGATGGGTCTAGATCGGGTCGTTGATGTTGCCACTGCACCAACAAACGGTCTACATGATCGTATTGCATTTTCGCTCCTTAAGATATTTTTTTAAAAAGATACTTGGAAAAAAGTTTTCTTGCGAGTATCGTTCACAGAAATATCTTATAAAAAAGTTACTTTCTAAAAAGTTAGAAGCATTCTACCACTAATGTTGTCAGTAACAATCACTAAAAAGGAAAAGCACTATGCATCTTCAAGGAAACGTTGATGTTTTGTCCCATGCGCCCTATCTGGCTTACCTGCATACTAAAGTCCGCGACCAGCACGCTGACTTAAGCACATTCACGCATTTGAGTGATCAGGTTGTACGACAGTTGATGAATTATTCAGCTCAGCCTGACACGACACTGATTGGTGATGTGAACCAGGGAAAATGTTTTCAAAAGGCAATTGTGGCGTCTGCGTACTGGCGAAAGTATGGAGCGAGAGTTTAAGCCGATGTTCCCAGAACAACCTTTTGATAATATCCACATTCAAACGGATACAGTCACCAAATTGCCAGAATACTTCCATTCTCACTTTCCTTCAGTTCAACGGATCACAACAACTATTGACGAAGCCATGAATGGCGAACCTTTCATGCGATCTGGCATTGGAGATTTTGCAGACCGTTGTTTCGAGACCTACACGGCACAAAACCATGGATAAATATCAAATCTTGATGAATGTTGCTCTGACAGCGCTGGCCCCCATTGTATGGGGCAGTACGTATATCGTCACAACGGAGCTACTGCCTGCAGACTTACCTTTATTGGCATCTGTTATACGAGCACTTGGAGCGGGATTGGCTCTGCTGTTGTTTTGCAAGATCCGGCCAAGTGGCATCTGGTGGGGGAAAATCGCAGTGCTTGGGCTGCTTAATATTGGGCTGTTCTTCTATTGCTTGTTTGCCGCAGCTTACTACTTGCCCGGAGGACTCGCTGCTTTAGTCATGTCGACTCAGCCACTCATTGTCATGGGGTTGGGGGTGATTTTCTTTCAAAACAAACTCAGCGTAACGCATGTCGTCTCTGCCGTGGTGGGTATCACTGGTATTTGCCTCTTAGTCCTGAATAGCCCCGGCGAGCTGAACTGGTGGGGAGTTCTAATCGGTTTAATAGGGACATGCAGTATGGCGCTGGGCATTTTACTGACGAAACATTGGGGGCGCCCTGAAGACATGTCTTTACTTGGTTTTACAGGCTGGCAGTTGACGCTGGGTGGTTTGATACTGTTGCCGATTGCCCTTTGGTATGAGGACTTCCCTCAAGCACTGACGGCTCTAAATGTTGCCGGTTATGCCTACTTAAGTATGATCGGTGGGGTATTTGGTTACTTTGTTTGGTTCCGTGGTATTGAAACGTTAAATCCGGTCACGACGTCTTTCCTTGGGTTTCTCAGTTCAGTATCCGCCTGTTTGCTCGGCTATATCTTCCTTGATCAGTCTTTTACTCAGCTACAAATTGTCGGTGCATTTGCCATCATTGCCTCTGTTTATATGGCTCGTCCGAAAACAGAAAAACAACGGTGCGAGATGACTCAAGCACCGGTGGCATCTTCACAACGATAAGAGACTGAACAATGAAACAAATTACAGGACACCCCAAAATCAGTTCTCAAAAAGTGGATACTCTGTATTTTTTCATCGAAAGTCCACAGGGTTGCGAGACATTGGTCAGCGATACAGAGGAACGAATCACCGGATTCATATCAGTGCCTCACTGAGTGTTTTTGTCAACGTGGCATTCGATGCCAGGATTCCGGACACCTTGATACCACGGAGTCATTCGATAGATAAAACGGCAGGTTGGTCAGAGCTGATCGCTACTAAAACAAATGCAGTCTGTTTAGTTGTCTCTGGTGTTGGCTGTATTTTCTTGGGTTACGCTTCTTTTTCCAATATCAGAACTGAGAGCCTTTAATGCCATTTTGACGACACCCGACTGATTGTTGCAAGCCAGACTCCCGAGCGGTTTCATCATGAGCAGTTTTCATGCGCTTTGGTGCATTCTCTAAAGGCCTGTGGTTTCGGATTTGAGAGCAGAGCGGTAGGATGCGAATGAAATAGGCGCTTACGTTTGCATTAACACAAACGACTACTCCCCCTCAAAACCCTGAATGGGCTTAATCGTTCCCCAATGATGACAACGCGGGCACTGCCAGTGCAGCTCTTTGCCGGAGAAGCCACAGGAGGTACAGGAAAATACCGGCTTCTGCGCCAGCAAGCGCTCAGTTAAGCGCTGAATCAGCGCCAGCATACTCTCAGGCAGTCCACGGCGAAACTGCCGCTGAAGACCCACCAGCTCATTAAGCCCTTTCAGTGTGGGATGGCGCTCAAGCTGGGTGGTCAGAAAATTTAACGCCCGGGCCTGGCCGGATTCACTGACAAACAAGCGCGCCATGGCAATAATTACCGCCGTGGTCGGATGCCCATGCAGGCATTGGTTCAGGTAGTCTTCATAGCCTCGTAAATCCCCGGTATGACGACAGGCTTTTTCCAATAACGGCAAGGCAAGCGGCACAAAGCTAATGTCTTGAGCGGCTATTTTCTGTAGGGTTTTTACCGAACTTTTGTAACTGCCCTCATCAAACGCCATCTGCCCGAGCAGCAGGCTGGCACGAACACTGTTTCGGTCGCGGGCGAACGCCTGTCGCAGCAGCCGCCGGGCGGTAACCCGGTCATTGTGGCGCAGGGCAATCTCACACAGTTCACAATAGTAATGAGCCAAGACGATGCTGAACTGCTCACCCCGAATAGGGCGCAACGTGTTCGCCACTTCTACCGCTTGCTCCCAATCACGCTCTTGCTCATAGACTCGCAGCAGTTGCTGCAATGCCTGTTCTCGCAAGGGATGGTTTTGGTGGCTGAGATCATTAAGGATGGTTTCAGAACGGTCCAGCAGCCCCGCCGAGGCGTAATTTTGCGCCAGAGCCAGCTGTACCTGATAGGATTGCGTGGCGGTCAGACTTGGCCGGGCGAGCAGATCCTGATGGACCCGGATTGATTTTTCCACTTCACCGCGCTTGCTGAATAAACTGCCAAGGGCCAGATAGGTGTCCACCGTATCGTTTTTGATGTCCAGCGCCTTGATAAAGACATCAATGGCCTCATCGGTCTGCTCATTAATAAGATAATTAAGGCCTACAAAGTAATCTTTGGAGACCCGCCCCCGTGCTGCGGATTTTTTTCTTTCCTGGTCACGCCTTCCGAGGAGGTAGCCAATAACAATTGCCGCAAGAATTACACCCAATAAAACAATATCAGGCATCCGTCAGGCCTTTGAGAGTGCTGGACCGTAGCTTATGAAGCTCTGCATCACGGCGCTTTAACTTTCTGTGCAAACTTTTATTGGTCCAGTGCAGGCGAATAACCAACCACAGTGAAACCAGCAGCGCCAAAAAACCACCCAGCACAAACGACACCATGACCAGCGCTGCGCTACTGACGGCGGGAAGGGTAAAACCCGCTATATCCAAGGCAACTTGCATGGTATTGGACAAGGTGAAATTGACAAAAAAAACCAACAACACCACAAACAACGCCAACATCAACAGGCGCTTTATGATCGATAGGGCAATCACCGAAAAACTGCGCTGGACAATAGCCAATCTGGAATCCGCCATAATTCAATTCACAACCGGTCAAACCCTTAATCAAACCCTTCAAGGCCAGCCTGCAAGCCGTGATTCACTCGCTCACGAAGCTCTTTTCCCGGTTTAAAGTGGGGGACGTATTTGCCATCGAGGCTGACGGACTCACCGGTTTTTGGATTTCGCCCCACCCTCGGGGCACGGTAATGAAGCGAGAAACTGCCAAAGCCCCTGATTTCAATGCGCTCACCATGGGCCAGCGAGTGCGACATTTGCTCAATAATCGTTTTAACTGCTAGCTCAATATCCTTGATAGAGAGCTGCGGTTGCAGCTGGGCAATCCGCTCAATAAGTTCTGACCGGGTCATCTTCGTTTTCCTTTCCCTGCCGTTCCCGGAGTGTCAGGATACTGCCCTGAACACTGCAATGGTCTTAAAAAAATCAATAAGGTTCTACCCTAGCTAACCCACATCGAGAAATCAAGCAAGCCTTTGATTCGTGGATAAAAACTACCAATAAAAAAACCGCGAGGTAAATACACTCGCGGTTTTTTTCCTACACCGGGCAGGCAGAAGACCGACGGATTACTTGTTTTCCATCTGAGCCTTGATCAGATCACCAATGGTGGTCGGACCGGAAGCTTCTTCTTCCTGCTTGGAGCGCAGCTCTTTCATAGCCGCTTTCTCGTCAGCCTGGTCTTTCGCCTTGATGGAGAGACTGATGTTGCGGTTTTTGCGATCGATGCTGATGATACGCGCTTCGACCTCTTCGCCTTCTTTCAGAACATTGGTCGCATCTTCAACACGATCAACGCTGATTTCAGACGCTTTCAGAGTCGCCAGAACGTCCTGAGCCAGCTCTACTACCGCAGCTTTGGCAGTGACTTCCTTGACGATACCCTTAACGATGGAACCTTTTTCATTCAGGCCAGCATAGGCATTGAACGGATCTTCAGACAGCTGTTTGATGCCCAGAGAGATGCGCTCACGCTCTGCGTCGATGGCCAGAATAACGGCTTCTACTTCATCGCCCTTACGGTACTGACGAACAGCTTCTTCGCCGGACTCGTTCCAGGAAATGTCAGACAGATGCACCAGACCATCAATACCGCCGTCCAGACCAATGAAGATACCGAAGTCAGTAATGGACTTGATCTTGCCGGAGAGCTTGTCGCCCTTGTTGAATGAGCCGGAGAAGTCTTCCCAAGGGTTCGTTTTGCACTGCTTGATACCCAGAGAAATACGACGACGCTCTTCGTCAATGTCCAGCACCTGAACTTCAACCTCGTCACCCAGGTTAACAACCTTGGATGGGTGAATGTTCTTGTTGGTCCAGTCCATTTCAGAAACGTGTACCAGACCTTCAACACCTTCTTCCAGCTCAACAAAGCAGCCGTAGTCAGTCAGGTTGGTTACACGGCCAGAGGCACGGGCACCTTCAGGGAAACGTTTGGTGATGGCAATCCATGGATCTTCACCCAGCTGCTTCAGGCCCAGGGATACACGGTTGCGGTCGCGGTCGAATTTCAGAACCTTAACGTTGATTTCGTCACCCACGTTAACGATTTCGCTCGGATGCTTGATGCGCTTCCAGGCCATGTCAGTGATGTGCAGCAGGCCGTCAACACCACCGAGGTCAACGAACGCACCGTAGTCGGTGAGGTTCTTGACGATACCCTTAACTTCCAGACCTTCTTGCAAAGAGCCCAGCAACTGCTCACGCTCGGCACTGTTTTCAGCTTCCAGAACGCTGCGACGGGAAACCACCACGTTGTTGCGCTTCTGATCCAGCTTGATAACCTTGAATTCCAGCTCTTTGCCTTCAAGGTGTGCGGTGTCACGAACCGGACGCACGTCAACCAAAGAGCCTGGCAGGAACGCACGGATGGTTGCAACATCCACAGTGAAGCCGCCTTTGACCTTACCGCTGATCACACCTTTAACAACGTCTTCTGCTTCGAAGGCTTTTTCAAGTTCCTTCCAGGCTTCCATACGTTTGGCTTTTTCACGGGAGAGGCGGGTTTCACCGAAGCCGTCTTCTACGGCGTCGAGAGCTACCTGAACGTCGTCCCCAATGGCAATGGCCAGCTCGCCAGCTTCGTTAACAAACTGGGACTTAGGGATAACGCCTTCAGACTTCAGTCCAGCGTGAACGGTCACCCAGTCGCTGTCGATATCTACCACGGTACCAGTCACAATGGCACCGGGCTTCATTTCAACTTCTTTCAGGCTCTCTTCAAACAGTTCTGCAAAGCTTTCGCTCATGATTTTTCCTGTGGCAGTGCGACACGCTGGTGTCATTGCAGCCGGTTTATACCGCATGCGTCGCACTGTTTGTCATCCATACTGCCAGCGAGTATGGGTTACTCATCTCAGGTTTGGCTCGGGTAATGCTGGCTTAACCCCCGGGCAAACCTCCAAAAAACTACAGGGTTATTGTGTAACCCTGATCGGCGCAAATGGCGCTAAAGAAGACCCTTCAAACGCATTTGCTCTAGCACGGCATTGAACACTTCATGAATGTTCATGCGAGTGCTATCAAGAATGATGGCATCATCGGCCGGCTTCAATGGCGAAATACTGCGTTGCGTGTCACGCTCATCTCTGGCCTGAATATCTGCCAAAAGGCGATCAAAACTAGCATCAATCCCTTTTTGTTGCAACTGCTCATAACGTCTTTTTGCACGTTCTTCGGCACTGGCGGTGAGAAATACTTTGAGCGCGGCCTGTGGGAACACCACTGTGCCCATGTCCCGACCGTCGGCAATCAGCCCCGGCGGCTCGGCAAAGTCTCGTTGTCGCTGTAACAGGGCATGTCTTACGCCGGGCAGTGCAGCAACTTTTGAGGCCATCGTACCCACCTCTTCTGTGCGTAGGGTTTCGCCCACCCGCTCACCTTCAAGAATGATGTTCAGGCCACCGCCCTGTTGAGCCGGCACAAATTGCACATCCAAGTGCCCTGCCAAGACCTCCAAAGAGGGTTCGTCGGTGAAATCAACGCCGTGATTCATCGCTGCCAGCGCCGTTAAACGATACAAAGCGCCGCTATCGAGCAGCCCCCAGCCCAGTTCCCGGGCCAGCAATGCCGCAACCGTGCCTTTGCCAGAGCCGCCCGGACCATCAATGGTGACCACCGTCGTCGCCGTTTGAGATTTACTCACATCCATTAACCTTTTTTGTCTATGACCATTTATTAGAGTCTTTAGCGGCATTATTTATGCCGGTCATCTGAGCACAATTCAACACGCATGCCAATCCGATTGGCCTGACCGGCAAAATCCGGGAAGGAGGTCGCCACATTGGCACAGTTCAGAATACGAATGTTACTCGCTGCCCGCAGTGCGGCCACCGCAAAAGCCATGGCAATGCGGTGATCCCCATGGCTGTCAACAACCCCGCCCTGAAACACCTCTGACTTGCCGCTGCCGTTGATGACCATGCCATCCTCTAGCGGCTGAGCATCAACGCCCAGGGTGATGAGTCCATCGGCCATTGCCTGAATTCGATCACTCTCTTTCACCCGCAGCTCCCGGGCACCGGTAAGCACGGTTTGCCCTTCAGCGCAGGCTGCGGCCACAAACAGTACCGGAAACTCATCAATGGCGATGGGCACTAGCCGCGCCGGAATATCAATCCCTTTTAGTGCAGCAGAACGCACGATCAGGTCGGCCACCGGCTCTCCACCAACCACCTTTTCGTTCTCAAGGGTAATGTCCGCCCCCATCAGCTGTAAAATCTCTACCACACCACAGCGGGTGGGATTCATCCCCACATGGGTGAGGCGTAACTCAGAATCCACCGCAATGGTGGCTGCCACCATAAAAAAAGCCGCCGAAGAAACATCCGCCGGTACGTCAATGCGACCGGCCTTGAGCTTGCCGCCGCCACGGATCGCCACCCGATGACCGTCCACACTGACCGGGTAGCCGAATCCGGCCAGCATACGGTTGGTATGATCCCGCACAATGCCCGGCGCCACCGTCACCGTTTCGCCCCGGGCGTACATTCCCGCCAACAACAGGCAAGACTGCACCTGAGCAGAGGCCATGGGCAGTTCATACTCAATACCACGCAGTTGTGCGCCACCGCGAATGTGCAAAGGTGGCCGACCGCCATCAGCCGTGGTAATGGCAGCGCCCATTTCAGTCAGCGGTGCCACCACGCGGCCCATGGGTCGGCTGGAGAGCGAGTCATCGCCGGTGAGCGTCACATCAAAGGATTGAGCCGCCATCAGCCCCGCCATCAGGCGCATGGCTGTCCCCGCATTACCCAGATAAAGCGGCCCTTTTGGCGCCTGCAAGCCGTGCATGCCAACGCCCTGAATGGTTACCCGCCCCTGATAAGGGCCATCAATTTGCACGCCCATATCCCGAAAGGCTTTCAGCGTAGCCAAGGCATCTTCCCCTTCGAGAAAACCCTCCACCACGGTTTCGCCCTCGGCCAGCGCACCGAGCATAATGGCGCGATGGGAGATGGATTTATCCCCCGGCACCCGAATATCGCCACGGATGCTACCACCCGGGATGGCAAGAAATGTCTGCGTACTCTCTTTCATGCTGTCCATATTGCCTTGCTCTGTCTCCTCGGTTAAACCTGCGCCATTGCCCCGCAGTTTTCTGCGCTTGAGCAGCGACGAAAAATGCTGCCGTGCCAACTGGGCGCGACTGAAAACACCCAACAGCGCCTGCGAGTCTTTTTCAATAATGGCCGCCCGCACAGCTGCCAAGCCTGCAGTGAAGGCGTCCAGTGCTTCCAGAACCGCCCGGTCATTACCCAGTGCTACATCGTGCCACATCACCGGGTCACTGCCAGCAATGCGGGTAAAGTCACGAAAGCCGCCAGCGGCAAAACGAAAAATTTCCTGATTATCGGGATTACCGGCCAGCGTATCCACCAGCGAGAAGGCCAACAGGTGGGGCAGATGGCTGGTTTTAGCCAGCACTTCATCGTGGTGGTCAACGCCCATCTCGGTGACGATTGCACCGCACGCTTCCCACAGCTGCGCTACGGTTTTTGTAGCCAACGGGTCGGTGTGCTCCAGTGGGGTCAGAATCACATCGTGGGCCACAAATAGCTGAGCCTGTGCCGCAGCCACGCCACTTTTCTCAGAACCGGCAATGGGGTGACCGGGCACCAGAAAGTTTGGCACCGTTCCAAAAATCGCCTGTGCTGCTTGCAGCAACGCCCGCTTGCTAGAGCCGGCGTCGGTGATGATTTTACTTTTCAGCGGGCATTGCGCCAGTTCCGCCAACACCCCTTGCATGGCCAGCATCGGCACCGCCAGCATGATCACATCGGCACTGGCAACCGCCTCAGGCAGATGGTGGCACGGCTGGTCAATAATGCCTACGGCCTGAGCCTCTTCCATTGAGGCGGTATCCTGATCGTACCCGAGCACCTTTCTACAAACCCCGGCAGATTTAACCGCAGCGGCAAAAGAGCCGCCAATTAGCCCCAGCCCAATCACCAGCAGTGTGTCGACATTGTTCACCAGCGCACTCCTTACCACGCTAAGCCAAAACCTGACCAAGGGCGGCCAGGCAACGACGATTTTCCTCAGCTAACCCAATAGAAATACGCAGATGTTGCAACAGCCCATAATTGGCTACCGGACGCACAATAACCCCCGCAGCCAGCAAGCCCTCATAAACCGCCATCGCATCGGGGCCGACATTGACCGTAATAAAATTGCCGACTGAGGGAATCCACTCAAGGCCAAGCGCACTCAACCCCTGCTCCAGCTGCTCCATACCCTGACGGTTAACCAAAATGGACTTTGCCAGATAGTCCTCCTCTTGCAGAGCCGCCTGAGCACCCGCCTGTGCCAAAAGGTTCAGGTTGAATGGCTGGCGCAATCGGTTCAGCACATCAGCAATGGTCGGACTGGAAATGGAGTAGCCCACCCGCAGACCGGCCAGTCCATAGGCTTTGGAAAATGTCCGGGTCACGACCAGGTTCGGGTAACGGTCGAGCAGCTGAATACCATCAGGCAGCTCACCGCCAACGCCGTACTCAAAATAGGCTTCATCGAGCACGACAAGCACCGACTCCGGCACTTGGTCCATGAACGTTTCAAGCGCCCGGGCACTGAAGTGGGTACCGGTGGGATTGTTAGGGTTTGCCAAAAATACAAGGCGGGTGTTGCTTTTTATAGCAGCCGCTATGGCCTCAAGGTCATGGCCGTACTGTTTGGCGGGCACCTCAATAGCTTCTGCCCCTGTCGCCTTCACGGCCAACGGGTAGACCACAAAAGCATACTGAGAAAATACCGCCGAGGTGGTGGCGTCAAGGAAGCACTCCGCCAGCAAGACCAGCAGCTCATTGGAGCCGTTGCCCAACGTCAGCTGTTCTGGTGCTACCCGCAATTTTTTGGCCAGCGCCTGCTTCAGATAAAACCCATTGCCGTCGGGGTAACGCGCCAGCTCCGCCGTGGCCGCAGCCATGGCATCAAGGGCAGCCGGTGGTGGCCCGAGGGGGTTTTCATTACTGGCCAGTTTGACAATATCTTCAACTTTGCGCCCCTGCTCACGGGCCAGTTCTTCAATGGGTTTGCCCGTAACGTAGGGGCTCAGGCTTTGCACAGCTGGCACCGCCAGCTTCAGCAAATCACAGGCCATGTTTGTTTGCTCCATGAGTGTTCAGGTTATTGAGTAGCGAGCAGAATACTGACAACGATTATCAACTAACGCAATAAGAATTAAGGAGAATATTTCCCGATGCTAGCGTGGGAGTGCATTGCTCACGGTAAAGAACGTGAATCAATGCACCCCGGCCACACACAAAAACGCGACTTAGAGCACCCCTTTGGGATAAGAACCGAGCACGCGCAGGTCATTGGCACGCTGGCCGAGCTTTTCCAGCACTTTCCTGACCACCGGGTCATCCTGATGCCCTTCAAAATCAACAAAGAATACATAGTTCCAAATGCCGCTTCTTGATGGGCGCGTCTCCACCCGGGTCAGGTCAATGCTGTGGACATGAAAAGGCTCCAAAATGGCGTGCAGCGCGCCGGGCTGATTACGCATGCTGATCACCACTGAGGTCTTGTCATCACCACTGACCTCCACCGACTGGTTACCAATAATCAAAAATCGGGTGGAGTTGTCCGGGCGATCTTCGATTTTTTCGGCAATCTTTTCTAAGCCGTACATATCCGCCGCCATATCGCCGGCGATGGCGGCAGAGTTCCATTCACCCTTGATCCGTTTGGCGGCTTCGGCATTGGAGCTCACCGCCACCCGCTCAGCCATGGGCCAGTGGGCATCGAGCCACTTGCGACATTGGGCAAAGGATTGGGCGTGGGAGTAAATGCGGGTAATGTGATCCCGACGGGTATTTTCCGATACCATCATATGCTGATGAATACGCAGCACCACTTCACCACAGATCTTCAGGGACGAATCCATAAAGCTGTCCAGAGTGTGGCTGACCACCCCTTCCGTGGAGTTCTCCACCGGTACCACACCATAATTGACCGCCCCGGCCGCCACCTCCCGAAACACGTCATCAATAGCGGCCATCGGGATGCATTGGGCAGAGTGACCAAAGTGCTTTAACGAGGCTTGCTGGGTAAAGGTTCCCTCAGGCCCCAAAAAAGCCACCCGCACCGGCTCTTCAAGCGCCAGGCAGGCGGACATTATTTCGCGAAATAGCCGGGCCATCTCTTCATCGTTTAATGGCCCGAGGTTTTTCTCCATGATGGCGCGCAGTACCTGAGCCTCACGCTCAGGCCGATAAAAAACAGCGGCAGGGTCAGCTTCCATTTTCACCTGCGCCACTTGCTGGGCGCAGCGTGCACGCTCGCTGATTAAGTCGAGTATTTTTTGATCGAGTCTGTCAATCCGTTGTCTTAACTGTCCCAGCTTCTGTTCTGCCATTATCCGTACCGCCGTTCAAATTCTGTCATGAAGTCAATTAGAGCATCCACGTGTTGCTCTGGCACTGCATTATAGATACTCGCCCGCATACCGCCCACTGCCTTATGGCCTTTTAGGAAACGGAAGCCTTCCTGCTCCGACTCCGCCAGAAAGTTCGCATCCAACTCAGGGTTCGCCAAAGTAAACGGTATGTTCATTTTCGAACGCCACTGTGGCTCTACCGGATTATGATAAAAACCGGACTTATCAATGAGTGCATACAGACGGCCAGCCTTGCGTGCGTTCACCTCACCCATTACCTCAAGGCCGCCCTGAGCTTTGAGCCACTTAAAGACCAGACCCGCCAGATACCAGGCAAAGGTTGGCGGGGTGTTGTACATTGAGCCATTGGCGGCCTGCAATTTGTAGTCAAACACCGACGGACACAAAAAAGAAGGGCGCTCCAACAGGTCTTCACGGACAATAACCACCGTCAGGCCAGCCGGCCCGATATTTTTCTGTGCGCCAGCATAAATCACCCCAAAACGGCTCACATCCAGCGGCGCCGAGAGAATATTGGACGACATATCCGCCACCAGCGGCACCTCGCCGGTATCCGGAATGGTGGCAAACTCAAGCCCACCGATGGTCTCATTGGTGGTGTAGTGCAAATAGGCGGCGTCTTTGCTCAGGCGCCACTCGCTTTGCGGTGGCATGGCGTTAAAGCCGTGGGATTTGCCGTCTGCGGCAATGTTGACATCCAGATACCGCTGCGCTTCTTTGATGGCCGATTGAGCCCAGTAACCGCAGTTAATGTAGTCTGCCGAGGTAAAATTACCTTTGAGGTTCAAAGGAACCGCAGCAAACTGGCCACGGGCACCCCCTTGCAAAAACAGCACCTTATAATTTTGCGGAATCTGCAACAGCTCGCGAAAATCTTTTTCGGCTTCGTGGGCCACACCGAGAAACTGCTCACTGCGATGGCTGATTTCCATCACCGAGGCGCCCACCTCTTGCCAGTTCATCATCTCGTCCCGAGCCTGTTGCAGCACCTCATGGGGAATTGGTGCCGGACCGGCGGAAAAGTTGTACACACGATTATCCAGCTGCGCCAGAATATCATTTACACAGTGCTTCACAATCACTCCCTCTTCAGATTAAAACCCTCTTTGGGAGGGTCTCAAGGAACAACTCCCGTGGCGAGGATGACAGAAAGTTGAGGATAACAACTACCGCATTTTTAGCCTTGCGCCCACGTTTTTGCATAGGCGTAGCAGCAAGGCTTGCGCCTGCTTATTTTCTACAGCGCGCCTACAGAACTTCCAAAGCTTAGCAAACAGCCAGGAGGCAATGGACTCCCACGAACACCACCCACCGATTGCCTCCTTGGCAGGCACAAAAACGCCAGCACAAAGGCTGGCGTTTACGCAGTGGATCAGGACTCGGCGCCGTCGTCAGGATCGTCCTGCCCGGCATCTTCGTCTGGCTCTTCGTCCGGCTCTTCGACCCGGGCAACACCCACCAGCTTCTCCCCTTGCGAGACACGGATTAACGTCACGCCCTGGGTATTTCGACTCAGTGAAGAGACGCCCTCAACACTGGTTCTGACCAAAGTCCCCTGATCGGAAATCAGCATAATCTGTTCACCCGCCTTCACCTGAATGGCGCCGACGATTTCACCGTTTCTTTGCGTACACTGCATGGAGATGACACCCTGACCGCCACGGCTGGTCAGACGAAACTCCTCAATGGCGGTGCGCTTACCAAAACCCTTGGCGCTGGCGGTGAGAATCTGGGCATGCTCTTCAGGAATAATCAGTGCAATGATGCGCTGACCTTCGGGCAGCTTCATCCCCCGCACACCCCGAGCGGTGCGCCCCATGGCGCGGACATCGGTCTCATCAAAGCGTACCGCCTTACCACCGTTGGAGAGCAGCATGACCTGCTTATCCCCCGTGGTGATTTCCGCCCCCACCAGCGTATCCCCTTCATCCAGCCCCAGCGCGATCAAACCGGAAGGACGAGGTCGGGAGAACTGCTCCAGTGGTGTTTTTTTCACGGTACCGTTCATGGTGGCCATAAACACATAATGACCCGCCGTAAACTCTTCAACCGGCAGCATGGCGGTGATCTTTTCGCCGTCTTCCAAAGGCAGAATATTGATGATCGGACGGCCTCGGGAGGTGCGGCCAGCCTGGGGAATCTGATACCCCTTCAGCCAGTACACCTTACCCTTGCTGGAGAAAAACAGAATCTGCGTATGGGTGTTCACCACCAGCATACGCTCAACGTAGTCTTCCTCTTTGACGGAAGCGGCCGACTTACCCCGGCCACCGCGACGCTGAGCCTGATAGGTATCGAGCGGGGTGGTTTTGGCGTAACCGCCGTGGGATAAAGTCACCACCATGTCTTCTTCGTCGATCAGGTCTTCTACCGTGAGGTCGCGCCGAGAGCTGGTGATCTCGGTGCGACGTACATCGCCAAATTCGTCCCGCACCTGCTCAAGTTCGCCACGAATCACTGAGCGGAGTTTATCGGCATTATTGAGAATCAGCAGAAACTCGGCAATTTTATCCACCAGCTCGCGGTACTCCGCCAGCAGCTTTTCATGCTCCATGCCGGTAAGACGGTGCAGACGCATTTCCAAAATGGCTTTAGCCTGAGCCGGTGAGAGGTAATAGAGCCCATCACGCAGGCCATAAGTTTCTGGCAACTCCTCCGGACGACAGGCATCCGCACCGGCACGCTCGGCCATTTCGATCATGTGGCCCGGATTCCAACCTTTGCTCACCAGTTTTTCCAGCGCTTCTGCCGGGGTGGGTGACTCCTTGATCAGCTGAATCACCGGGTCAATATTGGAAAGAGCAACCGCCAACCCTTCGAGCAGATGGCCACGCTCGCGGGCTTTTCTCAACTCGAAAACGGTACGACGGGTGACAACTTCACGACGATGGCGAAGGAACGCTTCGAGCGTGTCTTTAAGGTTCAGCAGTTTAGGCTGGCCGTCTTGCAGGGCCACCATATTGATGCCAAAAACGGTTTCCATCTGCGTTTGCGCGTAGAGATTGTTCAGCACCACTTCGGCGTTTTCGCCCCGGCGCAGCTCGATCACAATCCGCATACCGTCTTTGTCTGACTCGTCACGCAGTTCAGAAATACCTTCAATTTTGCGCTCTTTAACCAGCTCGGCAATTTTTTCAATGAGCCGCGCCTTGTTAACCTGATAAGGAATTTCGTGAACGATAATGGTGCTTTTGTTTTTCTTTTCGTCGTGCTCAATCTCTGCCTTGGCGCGAATGTAGATACGCCCCCGGCCGGTACGATAAGCCTGTAAAATGCCCGCCCGGCCATTGATAATCGCCGAGGTCGGAAAGTCCGGCCCCGGAATAAACTCCATCAGGTCATCCACACTCAGGGACTCATCGTCCAGTAGTGCCAGAGCGCCGGTCACCACTTCGGTCAGATTATGAGGCGGAATGTTAGTTGCCATCCCCACCGCAATACCGGCAGCGCCGTTAACCAACAGATTTGGAATGCGGGTGGGCAGAACGGCGGGAATTTTCTCGGTGCCATCGTAGTTGTCGACGTAATCGACGGTCTCCTTTTCAAGATCCGCCAACAGCTGATGGGCGATTTTGTCCATACGGATTTCCGTATAACGCATCGCCGCTGCCGAATCGCCATCAATGGAACCAAAGTTTCCCTGACCATCCACCAACATGTAACGCAGTGAAAAGGGCTGCGCCATGCGAACAATGGTGTCATACACCGCTGAATCGCCATGGGGGTGATACTTACCGATCACATCCCCAACCACACGGGCGGATTTTTTATACGGTTTATTCCAGTCATTGCCCAGCTCGCTCATAGCGAACAGCACGCGCCGGTGTACGGGCTTGAGCCCGTCGCGCACATCAGGCAGGGCGCGCCCTACGATGACGCTCATCGCATAATCCAGATAGGACTGCTTGAGCTCATCCTCAATATTTACCGGGAGAATCTCTTTGGCAATTTCAGTCATGGAAACCCAGTCTTCCTTTTGCTTTCGGCCAACAGATTTCAGTCAGCATTTATTCCAGTTCTTTAGACCAGGACACCGGCAATAAAAGCGTTCGCTCCACAGAGCTGGAGTATACGTCTATTCGAAGTGTCTTAAAGGTGTCTTGATGTGGAATCGTAATCCGAAGATCAAAGCTCGCAAGATTACCACAATCCCACCCCCAAGATACATACGCGCACCAATTTGGGGGGCGTTTTTAGCGACACCGCACACACCGGCACCAGCCGAACTGACAAATTAGCCAGCGTGTTGGCTGCTGTAGTATGACACCTTGTCAGGTGCGGCTCACAGCAAAAGGTTAATCCGTCCTGTAGCGGGGTATTTTCCCTAAGCGACTGTTTGCACATACCTCCCCTTGGCTAAAGCCACAACGCTTACATTCGATTCTCAAGTTTTTAATGCGTGAGTGTTTGATCTTCAGGCAAACGGTAGTTGACAGAGGCAGTGGGCATCATTCTCCCCAGCTCTCTGCCTGCCGTATGTTTGCTTGATCATCTCATCCGGCGGCAGTCTTTCAGTGACTACGTTCAGCTCTTTGAGCTTCTACTGAGGACTCTACAGCTGGCTTGACGCATGATTTCTAAGCCGCCTCTGTGGCGGCGAACCTGATGACCTGCCACGGTTGAACTCGCGTTGCTGCTTTCTAAGTCGCCTCTGCGGCGGCGAACAAGCCGTGCGGCGACAGTTGACCAGCGCTACCATTTTCTAAGCCGCCTCTGCGGCGGCGAACACCAACAAAAAAATGGCCATGTTGCGCTGGATATTTTCTAAGCCGCCTCTGCGGCGGCGAACCAACGGTTAACACACATATCAAAAAGCAACATTTTCTAAGCCGCCTCTGCGGCGGCGAACATGAGCTGATCATCGTTGCACGGAATTTGCATGATTTTCTAAGCCGCCTCTGCGGCGGCGAACGCTCTCCAGTTGCTAATTTTCTCAGGTTTTTTCTAAGCCGCCTCTGCGGCGGCGAACACGGCTCCAGTTGCTAATTTTTCTAAGCCGCCTGTGCGGCGGCGAACGCTTTTTCTTTTTCTAAGCCGCCTGTGCGGCGGCGAACAGGGGCGCTCTGCGGCGGCGAACCGTTGAATTCACCGTTTTCTAAGCCGCCTGTGCGGCGGCGAACGTAGAGCTGTATTTTCATAGTTGAAAATTAAAACCCTCAATTTCTAAGCCGCCTGTGCGGCGGCGAACCTTCAAAGCCCGGGCCTTGTCGGTTCTTATTTTTCTAAGCCGCCTCTGCGGCGGCGAACTGATACAGGTGTCCAGCCGGGCTTTTGATCGTTGTTTCTAAGCCGCCTGTGCGGCGGCGAACTGCAATGGCTGATCTGAATACTGTTTCAATCCACTATTTCTAAGCCGCCTCTGCGGCGGCGAACGCTGCACTTTTACGAATTGAGCTTTCTAAGCCGCCTGTGCGGCGGCGAACACTTGGCAGTAAAAATTTTCGCCATTTTTCTAAGCCGCCTCTGCGGCGGCGAACTTTTTTGAACCTGCGTCTTTATCGTTATCTTTTTCTAAGCCGCCTGTGCGGCGGCGAACAAAACTTTGCTTCTAAGCCGCCTGAACCCACTGGACATTTTTCTAAGCCGCCTGTGCGGCGGCGAACAAGACGGAATGCCCGGCTTTAGTCCGCATTTCTAAGCCGCCTGTGCGGCGGCGAACCGATTGGTATAACGCTCCTGATGATTTCTGGTTTTCTAAGCCGCCTCTGCGGCGGCGAACAAGACGTGATGCGGCGGCGAATTCAAGCGCCGCCTGCAGTCAAAACAACATTTCTAAGCCGCCTCTGCGGCGGCGAACCCGTTTGATGCTTCTGCAAGCCGCCTTGCCTTCAAAGCCCGTTTCTAAGCCGCCTGTGCGGCGGCGAACGGTTTATAGCGATGCTTCTGCAAAAGTTGCCTTCAAAGCCGGTGCGTTTCTAAGCCGCCTGTGCGGCGGCGAACTTCCAGTTGAAGATTGGTTCAAGTTTCTAAGCCGCCTCTGCGGCGGCGAACTGGGTTGCCTCCCAAGGGGCTTTTTTCGCAATCGGTTTTTTCTAAGCCGCCTGTGCGGCGGCGAACGTTCTGTTTTGAAAACAGCCCGGTAGCGGTTGTTTTCTAAGCCGCCTGTGCGGCGGCGAACGATTGGCAATCCAGACAACGCAAGTTTTCTAAGCCGCCTCTGCGGCGGCGAACATTATGATCCCTAAGCTAACCCGATATTTTGCATAAGAAAAGTTCGTTGAACGCAAGCAAAACATCATTTTCTTATCGAAATATAAAATAGCTTACATTTCATGTAGTTATAAAAAACCTCCCAAAACGATGTTTTATCCATCAAAAATGAGGAACGGTTGCCTTCTTGCTGCCAAAACTCAGCCCATAGTGGCCAAACTTCGCCGAGACCGCTGCTCGAACCAGTTTTCGCTCAATGAATAACTGAAACTGCTGGCCAGTGCATTGACTCCCCATCGATAAAAACACACGATCACTAGAAAAAGACTCACTCCAGCGCTTACGCCGTGCCTTCAGAAGCGCCTTATCAGGAGTTAAACCTTTCTTTTTCAGGTGTTCAAGGAAGCGCGCCTCTCTTCGAGCTATCTGGCTGGAACTCCCCTTCTCAGGTTGACGGGCACGGGTGTAGACAGCAAATTCAGTATGCTTGGGAACCTCTGACACATCCGCCAGATCAATAGCACCGCTTTCTTGTAAATGTCTCAGACCGGTTTTATCCAGCAGGTCCTCAAGCCTGTCCATCGCTGCGAACATCCTGAGACAATCGCCGGGGTGATGGCTTTTCATTCTCGGCAACGCGACGGCAAGATCAGAAATATTACCGGATGCAAGGTAGCCATGAACCTGCCGCATGACACGCCCCAGCATCCAGCCTGTTTCGTTAGGCGGTGTAAGACAGCGGAGGTCAAGGTAATGTGTCATCATGAAACCTCCTATTTATTCTTTTTGCTTTCGCCGCTGTAGACACCACCACGAATCAGGCAGGCCATGACATAGTGAATATCACCGGACATATCATTGTCCTGCAGCTGTTCTGTCAGCTCATCAATGCGTAGCAGAAAGCTGTAAAGATCTTGGTGAGACGATGGTAGCCGGACCGCTTCAGCCCGTTGTTGCACCACGCCGTATGGTTCTACAGCAATAGCACCATAGGCTTCTGCCTTGCTGTGCCATGTGTCGATGGTACGGATGGCGTTGCCAATCTTCTGACTGTGCATCATGGCCTGTTTGCCATCGCCACAGGGCTTGCCGGCCAGCACCTTGCCACCCTTAGCTTCTGTGAACTCCTGACTCGGGTAGACTTCCTGGCCAAAACCCAGATTTCCTGCGCCCGTTACCTGAAAACGCAACGGCAAATCTTCACCGGATAACGCCCGGGCAATTTTTTCTGCCAGCACATCAAAACCATCACGGCCGCTGTAATCAACATCCAGCCTGTTTTCGACTGAGAAGGTGGTTTCTGTTTGATCCGCCTCCCTGATAATCACCTGCTTGTCAGTCGCATAACGGTTACGCCACATCCAGCGGCCATTAACGATATTGTTGAGATAACGTCGGGCCAACTCTTCAAAACCATTTTTTTCTTTGTACAGCCCGGCGAAACGCTCCAGTTTTTCAAAAAACTCCGGTGCATTGCAGGCGCCAGGCTGGAGTGACTGGGCGCTGAAGGTGACAGAAAACGACAGCTGGAAAACAGCGCTGTCTTGTGGCAGGTAGCATACATCAATGCTTTGGATGTTGGCGTTGTTGATATCCAACAGTTTTTGTTGCTCGCTATCTCCTTTTTTCCCGCTGCGATCAATGCCTGAATAGTTGGAAATCGTGCCTCGCACCGTCTGCGTTGTCACCAGCACCGGGCAATCTTCGCCATCCTTTATCTGGCAGGTAAACACGCCATTGGAAGGAACAATGGAACGTGTGTAGTTGAGCATTGTTGGCAATTTAACTTTGGCCATTTGTTTCATCTCCTAAAACATTAATTACAAGTATCAACAACAAGAAGACCGTGCTGGTCGTCACGGGTATGGCGCCAGAATGAGTCCATTTTTTGCAGGTCAAAGGTATTACGCTGGAATGTTAATCGCGGCAGGTAGCACCATTGCGCCACCGACGTCACCGGTTCGGCATAGGCGTGTATCAGGCCATGTCGAACGCCCGGGCGTTGCTTTGGTGTTTCCAGAAGGCGATAACCAATACTGACCGGAATCAGCCACCCCGGCTGACTGCGGAAAAATCGCCCGTTTTCGTCTTTATGCAGCGCTAACAGGTCGAGCAGTCTGTCCAGCGGGTCACGGGTGTCATCGTCCCCCTGGGGGTCCAGCAGCTCCTTGCGATTGCAGAGCAACCAGCCACCATTCAGTTCACCCAAGGCTTTGGCAAGCCCGTCGGATGATGGCAGGTAGCGCGGCATGAGGTGGGAGACTGAACGGCCTGCCGCTATGGGAACCTGCCCTAGCAAGGCATTCAACTGCTTGAGGCTATCTTCATCAATGGCGTTGGCGACGTCACTCTGGTCATCTTCTTCATCCCGATACAGCCTTAATACCAGAGTAACGCCCATATCCGCCTTCAGTTCCTGAACGATAGGGGGATTCATTTTTTCAGCACTTGTAGGCGCACTCCCCTGTAATGCTGCTGGACATTTCGCCTGACCTTCATACATCTGCAGGTAATGCCCGATGATGGCAACGCCATTGATCTTCATGGGTTCCAGGTCTTTGGCTTTGGGCAGTTTGTCCAGCCAGTGCAACTGTAACCAGTGTGCGAAGCCGGTAAACGCGGTAATGGCAGGCAGGCCCGCCACATGAAGATTACCTTCGGCATTGACCTGCTCCAGTTTCAGACGGGGCAACAGCAAGTAACCGGAAAATTCCATTAGCGAGCCTCCAACCATTGTTCCAGCGCCTTTTTTAACGCCCGGTTATCACTGTCATCAAGGAGTGGGGGCGTGTTGCTTTCGCCATCCCTGAACTTGGCTGTGTCCAGTGCTCTCTGTGCCTGCTGACGAATGACATCACGCTCTTCACGATCTGCGTCACCGTTTAGCCAGGCCTGTTCCGCCTTGGGCAAATGACCTGCCCATTGTTCTTTTTCTGCGGCATCGAGCATCGGCCATTGCCGCAGCCAGTTATCGATTGGTTTCATAAATCGGGATACCAGCACCTTGGCGGCTTGCTGATGACGTTCGCGTTTTGCCCGATCCGGCATGCCTTGCGCCCCCGGACGCAACAGAACTGAAGCATCCAGAAGATTTACCTGAAACCAGTTCAAACAAGCTTTTGCTGTGTTTCTTTAGCCTGATACCGGACTTTTGCTGTCTGGTGACTGTCTTCGGAATGTCAGCGTAAAGATGGCGATAAAGACCGCCCAGCTCGGCATTAAACGGACCCACATTGATGGGCTGGGTTCCCCCAACTTTGGTGACTCGCGTTTTGATTGACTGCGGCAGCTGTTCATCAAGTCGGCGCTGATTCAGTCTTTTGTGAAGCTCCTGAGTACTGCCAAACGGCATGACTGGCGTAATGACAATGTCCTCGCCTTCACCACCCGGCCAGATCACCTGTTTCAGAAAGCGATCTGGCGCTGTCACGCCGTCTGGTTCGCACCAGTGACTGGACGCTGTTTCATGCAGGTTCTGAAGGTCTGTTTCGCAGAGTCCAAGCTCAATAAGCTTTTGGCAAACCAAGCCTTCTCCTTTCGCAAGTGATTGGATGACAGAGGTTGGCGTGCCATCGAGAACAAACTCCTGACCCAGAAGACGAAAATACCCGGCATACCCTGCGTTGCCTGAACCACTGATCAGGCGCTGACATTCGATACTTGCAGAATGCACATAGGGTTGCGGGTCCGCTGCGTGCTGTAGTGCCGGATCTACCACAACGCAGGTAGACACATTCGCATTGGGACACTTCAGGTTGTGAGTACCCACCATGGATAGGGTGGACCGAAGGGTTTTGATCTTTTTTTCATCAGAAAAAAATTCCCTGACGGTGCGCTGGTCATGCAATGCATCATCGTTTTTCTTGCATTTATTGACCGAACCATTGACCAAGGCTACGAGAAACCGGCCAAGATCCCGGGACACAATCTCAAAAGGAGGAGCACGATCAAACCGGATCAGATCTTCAAGGAATGACTTGCTCTGGAAGTCTACGGCCATTGCTTTTACCATTGCTTTTTCTCCATGACGATGGGTACACGACGAATGTATGTTAAATTAAATTTTTTATTTAATTACAACTAAATTGGTAGTAGTTGTAATTTTCGCGATAATAGCTGAAATTTATGCAGGGAATTTTCCGCTGCACAGGCGGTTTAGAAAAATTTGGTTGTGATTATCATGTTAGCCACCGCACAGGTGGATCGTTATTCCCGGAGAATTATTGCTTGTCATGTCCATTCTTCCTTCCCACCGACAGGGACTGTATCTACTCGAACACTGTCGCGTCATGGTCAAGGATGACCAGCTGACCTACGTCCAGCAGAAAGACGGTTTCCAGAAGTTTTTTGCCCTGCCTTTTGGCAACACCAACGCCCTGCTTCTGGGGACCGGTACGTCCATCACGCAGTCGGCGGCGCGGCTGCTGTCTGATGAGGGCGTTATGCTCGGTTTTACGGGGGGAGGTGGAACGCCTTTATTTATGGCGTCACAAAACGAATACCGGCCAACAGCTTACCTTCAGGCCTGGGCCAAAATGTGGTTCGAGCCGGACAACAGGCTCAAGGTTTATCGTTATTTCCAGCAGGCCCGGTGTGATTTTGTCCGCAAATCCTGGCAACGGTTACCGGCACTGAAAGATATAGACCTCTCGCCGGTGATTGATGACTACCAGCAACGCATGGCGCTGGCAGAAACGGGTCAGTCGCTGATGGGCCACGAAGCCAACTTTGCCAAGGCGCTTTACCGGTTGATGGCAAAAGCCACGGGGCAGTCCGGTTTTGAGCGAAAACCCGGCACCGGCGAAGGTGGGGACCGTTTCAATCGTTATCTGGATCATGGCAATTACCTGGCCTACGGACTCGCAGCCACGGCGTTATGGGTGCTTGGCATTCCCCATTCCATGCCGGTCGCCCACGGTTTGACCCGCCGCGGCGCTCTGGTTTTTGATGTCGCCGACATTATCAAGGACGCCACCATCCTGCCCAATGCCTTTCTGGCCGCCGCCAGCGGATTATCAGATCAGGAAATGCGTAATCATTGCATTGCCTTTCTTGATGAAGTCAAAGCGCTGAATGTTCTGTTTGACAACATCCAGGCCGTCACGGAGATGGACTGGTGATTGTTATTTTTGTTAGTGAATGCGAGCGTCGCGCCCTGAAGAAAACCCGTCGAATTCTGAACCGTTATGCCTGTCAGATCGGCCGACGTACCTGGCAGGCGCGTATGAGTCTGGAAGGTCTGAAGGGTATTCAGGCAGAATTACGCAAAGCCAGCTCCCGCCAGATGGCCGTTGCCTGTCACCGTGTGGCGGGTCGCACCCGAACAGAGTTGCTCTGGATTGTTGGTAGCCGCCGGCACTTTAATCACGATGGCCAGTACGCTTTTTCATCATCACAAAGAGATTTTCTTCGCCCTCCCAGGGAAGCAGAACCCATGGAACGACTGTGCGCCTACCTAGCCGAACTGGCCGGTCTATTTCACGACATTGGCAAGGACAACGCCTTTTTCCAGAACAAGCTTCAGGAGGCAATCAACGGGAAAGGTAAGCCGGTGGCTGACCCGGTTCGTCACGAGCTGTTATCACTGGAGTTGGCCAAAACAATGGTGCTGGCCGCCTGTGATGTCGGTCGCTTCAAAAAAGCAGACGACCTTAAGTGGTTGTCCGTGTTCAGTGAGCTGAAAGCCTTCAGCGCGCTTTTTTCAGATGCGAGCAAGGTATTGATTCGTGATGGCGCCTGGCAGGTTGGCAATCAACAGACGCCTGACACCGAATGGCCAATACCGACCAAACCGCAAAGAACCCCGTTGTTGTGGGCATGGTTATGGATTCTGGGCAGCCATCACCGGTTGCCGTACGGCAAGTACATGGCTTCAGACAGCAGTAGTCTGTCCCTGATCAAAGAGCGCCATGTACGTTGCGAGTCTGATGATAAGTACCCGGACAGCCTCCGGGACAACCTTCGCCCTGCAAACACTAATTCCCGTTTCTGGCAGCAGGATGTACGTTGGCTAAATCAGGTGAGCAAGTGTTCGGAACGTATACGTCATTGGTGTGTGAATCATCAATCCCTGTTGCCTGATCCGGTATGGCAGAACGCTTTTTTCGCCACGATCATCCATTTCAGCCGAACCGGCATGATGTGTGCTGACCACACCGTGTCGGCCAGGGATAACCATACCCGCAATCCAGCGCCTCCCGGCGTGTTGATCGCCAATACCACCAAAGGGGTTAAAACCGGACCGGGCGCAGTATTGGGCACTCATCTCTATGAGGTAGGCCGACAAGCTGCCAGTATGACCCGGTTACTATGGCAGCAGGATCTTGGCCTGCCCTTTATTGCCAAAGATGATCTGCCCTCTCCCATGACCTCTGATTCCGGCGCTGTGGATCATTCGCCGTTTGCCTGGCAGGACGCCACCTGTGCCGCGCTCAAGCCAGTAGCCAAGGCAGACGCCAATACCGGCTTTATTGGCTTTGTTCAGGCAGGTACAGGCTGTGGCAAAACGCGGGCCTGCGCACGAATAATGGCGACGGTTTCTGCTGGCGCTCGTTACACCGTAGCCCTCGGTCTGCGCAGCCTGACCCTGCAAACCGGACAAAGTTATCGTGACGAGCTGGAACTGAACGG
This sequence comes from Endozoicomonas sp., assembly GCA_965198415.1. Taxonomy (GTDB): domain Bacteria; phylum Pseudomonadota; class Gammaproteobacteria; order Pseudomonadales; family Endozoicomonadaceae; genus Endozoicomonas. Next base: position 606,928 of record CBDAPN010000031.1, on the reverse strand, counting down.
ACAGCAACTAACGACGCTGGTTGGAGAGTCCCTGATCACCCGTCTGCAAAAAGAAAGTGAGCAACAGGGCAGTGAAAGCCGTGCGGCATTTGCCGATGACTTGATCACCATTGATGGTGATATGGCGGATCAACCTTTACCCAAAGCGCTCTGCGACCTTCTTGAAGGGCAGTACAAGCATCAGCAACTGCTCTCAGCACCAATTTTGGTCTGTACGGCTGACCATATCACCGCAGCAGCCGACGCTACCCGTGGCAGCCATCTCATTGCCATGCTCAGGGTGATTTCATCTGACCTGGTGCTGGATGAAATAGATAATTACGACGAAACCGCCCTGGTTGTCCTTGGCAAACTGGTTTTCCTGACGGCAATGGCTGGTCGTCGTGTACTGCTTTCTTCCGCCACTCTGTCGCCGGCCATCGCAGAAGCCTTTTTCATGGCTTACCAAACCGGCTACCAGTTATTTTGTCAGCGTCGCTCAATACAGACACCAAAGCTGGCCGTTGGTTTGTTCAGCCAGTTTTCCGATTTATGCCAGCTTCATTGGCTGGATATGGCGGAGCGTGAAAAGGCCAGAAAAAAATTCATTCAGTACCACGGAAAGTTTAATGACGCCCTGATTGAGAATATGGATCGCCAACCGGTAAAACGGCGTATTGGCTGGCTTGATCTTCCACAATCCTGCTCGCTGGAGACACTGGCGCACTGTATTTATCAATCCGCTCAGGAACTCCATAACCTTCATGCCCAGACAGATCCGGTAACAGGCAAACGTCTATCACTTGGGCTCGTGAGAGTGAGTAATACGGCGCCTTGCTGGTATCTGAGCAAATACCTGTGCGAGCTTGAGAGTGATGCTGGTTGGGATCATCGGGTGATTTGCTATCACGCCAGGTTATCTACGCTTGCTAGGTGGCATACCGAACAATGGCTGGATACCGCATTGAACCGAAAAAACGCCGAGGCCATCTGGCAGGAACCACTGATACGACGCTTGATGGATAACACCCCGGGCAAGCAGGTCATGATCATCGTCGTGGCGACACCGGTTGAGGAGGTGGGTCGAGATCACGATTTTGACTGGGGCATACTGGAGCCTGCCTCTACCCGCTCAGTCGTACAAAGCGCAGGTCGTATCCGCCGCCATCGAGACGCCAGCGATGCAACCGATAATGTGAGACTGTTGCCAACGGTCATTCGACACCTGCTCAACCCGGCCAAACCGGCTGCTTACTATTACCCGGGCGTGGAAAGCGAACCCGACTATCTGTTAAGCAGCAAACAGGCAAAGGCACTGTTTCCCGCAAGCTGGACAACCTGCCTGGATGCTCGCTACAGCCTGCAAACCCCCTCTGAACAAGTGGCGGAAATAACCTGTCTTGAACATAAAAAGCAGCGCGATTACCTGCTTGAACAATCCGAGGCGCGCCTTCTTCATCGCTCAGGCAAACGGGATACAAAAGCCTGCAACTACAGCCTGAAAGACTGGCATGAAAACGTCTTCTTGGGTGCTAATGACCGCCATGCCTCGGGCAACCCCTTCAGAAGTCGAGAGCGGCGCATTATGTATTGGCAAGACAATCAGGAAAACTGGTGGCATATAGCCACGAATGCTTCAGGTTTACCAGAAGGAGAGCCTGTCAGCGCTAATGAGCAGGTGAATGCCATTGATATCAATCCAGACAGGTTGTTTCTTAACATGCAATTTCCCGCATCAGACTGGCAGACACATTATGAATCCCTGAAGCAACGCGCTTATAGCGATGCCAGTGATTTATTCGCCCAACAATCCCTGCTGAGTTTTGGCTTTCCTCAGAAGAACGGGATTTCAAATCTTGTGTATCATTTCTGGCTAGGCGGATGTGTGGACAAAAGTGATGAAAGGTAACGCCATAATCAATGCATAGCTTTGGCTTTTATCCAGCATCTGGCAAAGGATTTGCCAGAGTTTGAAAGTCTGATACGTTGTTACCAAAGCGCTTTTTCTTCAGGGATAGCTTGCATGTGGACCTCCGTGTTATTGGGAGGTTTATGGTTTTGTATTTGAGATTAGTACGGTAGGGTTGGTTAAGTTGTGCCCGTACAAAATTTGAAGGTTTTTGAGTTGAGCGTTTTCAAGATATAGTTGGTTCTCATACTCCCCCACAAGCAAATACACAACCTACTCAATCATTAGTATTTTGCAGGAAGCAAGATTCAGGCTCACAAATTCTTCCCAGCTATACAGGCCTTTATATCTCTTGTGATATTGAAGATCAATACGACAGATGTCCGGTCTCTTGTTATATATTGAGCACTCATTACTTTCCATGTTGAGATGCCTGCAAGCACCATCACCCCTATCAAGAAACTGTGTCTCTTGAGAGAGGCTGACACTCTTACAGCAGGCACCACATTTTGTGCAAGGAAATGCCTTCATTTAGAACTCAAACACCGTTTCTTCATCCAGCATAAACTCATGAAACTCTTCAAAATTCTTGAACTGTAATGTTTTTCCAAATTGGTTATTGATACGCTCCAAAGCTCCAACAAATTGATCCGGGTCCCAGCCAGCTAAAGAGCTATCCATAATATCAAAACACTCCATGAACTCCTGCTTTCTTTCCCGGAAATACTCTTCGAGAGTACGTTCTAACTCAGCTCGATGAGCCTGAATTTTTGGTATTGTAGCTAATGCAAAGGCTTCAGCCTGTATTCTTCTTTCTCTTGCGGCCTTAACAACTTCACTATCACCAAGTGCAATCAGAGAAGACTGGTGCAACAAGTTGCCAACCAAGTAACCAGCACCCGCACCGACCAATGCGCCAACTACAGGAATAGGGCAAATAGCTTGTCCTAATGCACCATAGTAAAAGGATGAAGAGCAAGTTATTGCGGTATGACTCACTTGAGATTGCAGTTCCTCAAGCTCAATATCACCTTTCATATAGGCAATCATTGACTTGCTTGCAGTTACAACCCCAGCGGCTAACGCTATTGGAGCATTGGACTTTGTCAATGCTTTGCCCACTGCTTCACCAAGATACCGAGCACTCAGGTGGGTCACCCCCTTGCTGAGAAATGTTACGGAATATCCTGTTGCATAGCCCTTTGCAGCATCAATAGCAGTATTTGAGATTACATCTGCGAGCTCCAGTTCACCCTTATACAGCTTGTATATGTTAGATCCTGCACTGATCCCTCCGGTAATTCCGGCACCAATAAGACCCGCTTGCTTTGCAGAACCATGCATATCGGAAAATGCTGCATCACGTTTTATTTCTGAGGCTGTTGCGTTAGCGGTATCAATATCTGTGTTATCAATTGCCTCTTGATATGTAGTGCCTGATGACTGGATGTTATCCTGCCTCAATGACTCCTGAAGATTGCGGTATGTCTTCTCATAATCTTCAGCCTTCAACGTGCCTTTTGAGATCCGCTGCTCTAGTAGCTTCTTGATTTTTTCGTTTTGGTCTTGGGGAGCAAGCCGAGCCATCTCATCATATTTTTCCTGAGATAAAGCAAAAGCGCTTCTTGCTGCACTGTTACAGGACTTGGCCTGAACTTCTCTGACAACCTCATCGCCTTTTTTAATAACAATATCAACCGGGTCAGTTGGAAAACCCATACTGGCTGTAGTTTTAGCGAATAGGTCGCTATCTTGTTTTAAGGCTTCAAGGTTAAACTTCGACACTTCTAGCTGCTCAAACAAGAGCCCCTGCGACTTGTCCTTTGCAACATTTTTCCACTTTTCAGCAAGTTCTGCTAAATAGTTAGCGTCACCATAAGACCTAAATGCTCTTTCTGTGTGGCGCTGGGTACTGTGAACACCTAGACCGCCCATAAAAATGGACTCGGCAGACTGGGATCTACTCATCAAACTAACTCAAAATAAGAGCACCCTGAAATGGGTGCTTGTAGATTTAAACTACTGCTTTATATATTTATCAATTGCATCAACAATGATTTTCATCCTTGATGTCAAGCTAGATTGAACATATGTAAGCTCTTCGCCATTTATGAGAATATTTCTTTCATCCTCATCAATTTTTATCCTGCGAATATCTTTAAGCTTTATATAGAATCTCTCTCCGAGGAACGGCTTTGCCGCTATCTCATCTTCAGTAATATAAAAGCCTTCTTTGCCAGATCCAAACACAGTTGTGTCGATAAACACTTGCAGTAGATCTAGGCTGTCGTATTTATCATCATTGTCTGTCTGCCATTCAGCGTGTGCGTAAGATTGAATAGCATTTTCAATCTTCTTTACTGCTTTGGAACTAAATAATTCAAATGAGCAGTAAACACTGGATCCGTCATTAAGAAAATCATAGTGCCTGCGCAGAAAGTCACTTAGGCACTGTTTTGATGGAGCTGTCTCCTTGACAACCTCCTCTTCATTTGATGCGTCACCCATTTCTTTGAACAATTCACATCCTTTACCAGCATCTATACCCTGAATAGTTTTGTCAGCAATATTAAGAATAGAAGCGGACTCCGAGGTTAAAGCTCCGGAATCGGAAAGTAGTGGAGTTTCCAATAGGTTCTTTATGGTCTTTGCCAGACTCGCACAGAAGTGAACGCCCTTCTGGTCTTCAATGCTATATGATGGGTAGTGCTGATTTTCAGCAACCAACGCCTTCAAGCCCTGAAGTAATGGTTCAAAACGACCATTCAATTCAGCTAGTACATTGTTAACTTCAAGACATCTAGCTTTGATGCCGTTTGTGGCTACTACGGCAGTTTTCTTCTCCTCTGCTGCTACCTCAGCTTGGTGCATGTTTGCTCTAGCATCTTCTTTGGCTGTTTCAGCCTGTGAGGCAAACATCATTCCGCCAACTGCAAGAGCAGGCCCTGCCACCAGACCACCAAGAACAGCCATCCCCCCAGCCATCCCATAACCGCCAGCAGCCAGAGAACCACCTCCCAGCCAAGCTAATGTGGCATTCGTTGCCGCAGCACCACTAAGCGTACCAATCGCAGTTCCTGTAGAGGCCGTACCTAAAAGCCCAACACCGCCATATGCAGCTAACCCAGTGAGTCCGCCAGTACCCAATGAAGCTACGCCGCCACTAACCAACTCTTCCATTTCTAGAACACTAGAGGTTATTGCCTCAAGCTGTTGCTCACTGGTTACAAGATTACCATCCGTTAAGTTGCTGTCCTTAAAATCAATCTTCTTGATCTGCTTGAAGGTTTCTGCAAATGGAATCATTGATTCTTGGTAGATCTTGAACTTAAGCTCACCCAAGCTGCTCATGACCTCTTGAGTTTCACTCCTTACAGATTCCAAATTACTGTGAGCTTCATCAAAGATGCGTTTAGCACTTCGATTGATGGAATTGGCACTATCTAGATCAGACTTTGCATCTAACCCTTTCTTAACACCATAACCACCTGCAATGGCAGCCGCTCCAGCCAGAATAAAAGGTAATGGCATCGTTACTCTCCCATAAACCTTGCAACGGAATTGACTAGTTCTAGCTGAGCCTTCACCCAAGCTTCCATGTCAGTCAGTATCTCAGGCTCTAACTCAATTGCTTCAGAAACAGCCAACATAAATGAATGTTCTGTTTCATGGTAATCCGCATCGGCAAAAGCCATACCAAGCAGCTCAAGCATAAAAGAGGACTTTTCAGTTTTAGAAGTGAACATGTCCTTCAAGTGTAAAATTTCGAAATTACTAGCAGCTTCAACTCCAGCTTCACACTGACTTTCCAAAGTGTTGAGCATTAATTGCTCTTCTTCAGAAACATCACCATCTATTGCAATCAACAATTTGGAAGCTGCAAGAAGAGCTGATTGTTGCTCAGGGTTTAAATTTTGTACAAACATCATCCACTCCTAATCTAGAAATAAAGCCATTAACCGGCTTGTCTTATTCGTAAGCTAGAAAGTCTATTTTAAAAGAGCTCTGAGAAATATAAGAGTAAACGCCTATTTAACCAGTATCCTACCGTTCTAATCTCAAATAAAAGGCCATAAACCTCCCGATAATACGGAGATCCACATGCAAGCCACCCCTGAAAAAAAAGCGCTTTGGCAACAGCGTATCGATGCCTGGCATAAATCTGACCTGAAGCAGTCAGTCTGGTGTCGTCAGAATGGCGTTAAAGACTATCAGTTCTCGTATTGGAAAAAGAAGCTGTCTTTCCATGCTGAAAAAGAAGTGCAACCCAAAAATACACAGCCAAGGTTAGCAAAGCGGACGTTGCCTTGGGCAAAATCCGTAAGCTCTATGCCATTGAAGCAGAAATTGAAAAGCTGTCGTCCGCTGAAAAACTCGCTATACGACAACAAAAGAGTAAACACCTGCTTAATGACCTGCACGAAAGGCTAGATAAAACATCACCCACCTTGTACCGGGCAGTTTGATCCATAAGACGATGATGAACCAGTGGTCAAGACTGGACAGTACGCTGGTTTATTTAGCGTTTACATATAAGATGAGTACAATCTAACAAATATATGGATTAAGAAATAACATCCTAGATCAATGCTTTGCTATATTTCAGCGAATAAGACATGGTAAAAAGGGTCGCTTATTTTTTTGATCTGAGACTAGCTTGAATGCTGCCAAGTTTGCAAAAAAATAGAAATATTTATATGCTCAACTTTTGGAAATAAGCTTTAGTCAATGAAACAACACTGGAAGAACCAGTATCAAACTGGCTCTTCTGAAGATAAGCTTTTATGAGATTCGATCAAGCTTTTCATTTATCATTTTTAACTGGTTCTGCAAACAGACAAGATCAACTTCATCATCAACCTTTTTACTTTTTTTGATTTCTTCCTCTAACCCACTGACGATAACCCCAATGATCATGTTCAAGAAGGCAAATGCTGTAAAGAAAATAAAAGTCAAATAATAGACCCAGCTTATTTGATAAACACTCATAGTTTCATACATTACATCCGTCCAGTCCTCAAACGTCATGACCCTGAACAAGGTAAGCATACTGATACTAATATCACCCCAAAGCTCAGGGTTAATATTCTTAAAGAAAGAGCATCCAATAGCTGCATAAATATAAAAAATGATAAACATCAGTAGTGCAACATACCCTAATTTCGGAAAAACTCTCAGCAAGGAGTTGATTAGAATTCTCAGCTCAGGAATGATTGATATCATTCGCAGAATTCTAAACAATCTTACAAGTCTTGCTATGGTTGCAATATTAGTTTCTTCAATCGGAATGACACTAATAAAAATTATTAGAGCATCGAAAACATTCCAGCCAGACTGAGCAAACCTTTTTAGGCTGCCCGCTGAGGTAATCCTAAGAAGAAGCTCCAATAGGAAAAATAAGCTAATGCAGTAATCAAGTGTCGTTAGCAAAGAGAACAGAGTTTCATTTAGAGGATATGTTTTTGCGCCGATTGAAATAGCACTAATCACAATAATTGAAATAACAATAGCTTCAAAAGCTCGATTTGAACTAATCGAAGTCACTTTCCGTTGAAGATCTGCGTAGTACATAAAGGTCTTCTTAAAAAAAACTCGCACAGCAAGGATAATAAAATTGGGGGAAATTCTACATCCATATTACACCTATGACAATAAGTATAAAAACTATTTTCTGTTCAATAATTAGACAGCCAAGATTGTTTTTTAAGTTTCTATGCCCTCAAAAATTTTCAATATATTTTATGTGCAAAAGATAGTCATTAATTGTTACCACTGCCTTTTATTATCATTGAAGTAACTTCTTGTTTTATCTAAGGTCTGACCCCAACAACAAAAAAAATGTGGCTCTTATCCGGCGCACTATTGGCCACAATGGCGTGGTTTTATGGGCTGGTTTTATGGGCTGGGGGAGCAGCTACAAAGCTTGTTCCATTTTTCCAAAGAAGTAGTGCCTGGAGGGTTCTCGATTCAGTCATTGCCCTGGTCATGTTTATTGCCTTCCGAACTCGCCATGTGGTCAAAAACGCTCATATTAACCTAACAGCACGGCACCGTGAGTCTGATCAAGAGTTTTTGAAAAAAACCTACAACGCTGCTGAAGCTGTATGGTTATGACCACCTGCTGTGCCAAAATGTGCATGGCCTCACCCAAAATAATTGCCCTTGTCGGCGGAAATAGATGCCACCCGTTGCCTATATGCTGAGCAACAAGGCCGTCTATAAGACCCGGTGCGAAAACGACTTAGTGCTTTTACTGGTGTTTTTAAAAACAAATACATCTAACACATATGGGGATCGGCGACTAACATCAGTTCGTTGTGTTAAGGCAATTTCATGGATGTGTAAGCAAACGATCAGGTAACCTTACTGCATTTTCTTAAACTTAATCGGTTTTTTAGATTTTTTTATAATATGAGCTGCCGCGACACCTTCAGAGTCAACCCGTTTATTGATTAAAATAAATTAGGATCAGTCAGACCTATAGCTTAACAATGATGTTTACTTTGGAAACGTTCAACACCTCGAACCACCTTGTGCAGCCTGTCAATACGTCTTGGTTACGTAAGGCGGGTGTCGTTCTTGATATGCTCCGCCTCGATGCGCTTGACCCACACATCAGCGGTAATAAGTGGTACAAGCTGAAGTACAATCTTCTGGCGGCGCAGAAGGCGGGTAAATCAACCATCCTCAGTTTTGGGGGCGCCTGGTCTAATCATATTCATGCTTTGGCTGCAGCGGGTAACAGGTTTGGCTTGGCAACGGTCGGGGTTATTCGGGGTGAGCAACAAACGGCAATGCTGCTTGATGCCGCCCATTGGGGTATGCGGTTGCATTTTTTATCGCGCAGTGATTACCGGCAAAAAAATGACCCACCCTTTCAGACAGCCTTACTGTCGACGCTGGGGTTAACGACACAAAACGTACATATCGTCCCTGAAGGAGGAAGCAACCGCCTCGGTGTTCAAGGCTGCCGGGATATTTTGCCATTAGCAAGCGCCGCTCTGGCTGATTACGATGAAATCTGGCTGGCCTGCGGCACTGGCGCCACGCTTGCCGGGTTGGCACTGGCTGCTGCTGAGCAGCGGCCACACACCGCCATAAAGGGCGTTGCGGTACTCAAAGGTGGCGCATTTTTGTGCCATGATATTCACCGCTATACCCATCAGTCATTGGACAACTGGTCAATATTAACGGATTATCATCACGGTGGTTACGCCCAAACTTCACCGGCATTGCTGGAGTTTATCAACGCCTTTGAAGGTGAAACGGCAATCCCTTTGGAGCCGGTCTATACCGGTAAAGTGATGTATGCGCTCTGGCACTCTTTGATGGCGAATCCTAAGAGCGTGGGGCGCATATTGATGATTCATACCGGCGGCCTGCAGGGTAATCGGGGTATGAGATAAAAGCAAAAATAAGATCTGTTTCAAAATGTCTTTAGGTATCGGTCACTCCTGTACCATCAGCCGTTACTCATCGGCAGACGACAGACAGTAAAACAACACAGCAAAACAACGGTGCAGTGCTGCAATGAATACCTCCATAGCCCGGCAAATTGCCAGAATTATTCTTGAAGGTTTTAGTGATTACCGAACGCGCTTCACAGACATTACGCTGGGCGCACGGGATCGATTTTTGAACGCCGACTGGCATGTCGCCCACCACGCAGCGTCTGATCGCATTAATCTGTATCACGTTGCCGTCAGTGGTGTGATGACCACGCTCAGCAGCCAAATCAATGACGATTATCTGCGTAGCAGCGACTGCTGGCAGGGTGTGCACAGGGCCTATCTGGATCTGGTTTCCTACCGCACCGACCCGGAGTTGGCCGAAACCTTTTATAATTCGATTTATCGTAAGTTGTTCAAGGGAGAAGCGGTTAACCCACAACACTGCTTTATTCAATCTGAGTTTGATGGCTTTAAAGTTCAGAGCCCAAGAGGTATTTATCGCTCCTATCAAAATCACGGGCTGGTCTGTCTGGTAGGGAAGGTTCTTGATGACTTTCAGTTTGAGTTGCCCTGGGAGTACCGCCGCCGGGATATTCGCAATGTTATTCGCACCCTAAAGAGCGTACAGCCCTCTTGGCTGGCGCGCAGTGATGTACGGGTGGATGTCCTGAAGTGGGTCTTTTACCGCAACAAAGCCGCTTATCTTGTCGGCAGACTGGTGGCCGGTGATGAGCTACAGCCTTTTGTGCTGGCCGTTTTGAACAACGGTCGCGGTGAGTTGTATGTGGATGCGCTGCTTTGCAAAAACGACATCGTTAGTGTGCTATTCAGTTTCACCCGTTCTTATTTTCTGGTGGATGCGCGGATTCCATCGGAGTGCATCGACTTTTTGCAAACGCTAATTCCCGAGAAAAGTCGGGCAGAGTTGTATAATTCCATAGGCTTTTTTAAACACGGTAAGAGCGTCTTTTACCGTGGGTTTCTGCAGCACCTGCAAAGCTCATCGGATCAGTTCATTATTGCTCCCGGCGTTAAAGGTATGGTGATGAGTGTATTTACCCTGCCCTCGCTCAATATTGTGTTCAAGATCATTAAGGATCGCTTTGCCCCACCGAAAGACATCAGTAAAGCCATGGTAAAAGACCGTTATTTTCTGGTAAAAACCCATGACCGGGTGGGTCGCATGGCTGATACACAGGAATTTTCCAACCTGATTCTGCCCCGTACTCGCTTTAATAAAGCACTGCTTGACGAACTGCAACAGGTGGCTCCCTCTACGGTCATTACTTACGACGATAAGGTGTTAATCCGTCATTTATACATTGAACGTCGTATGACTCCGTTAAATATTTACATCGAAGAGCTGGTGGCGGCAGGCAATGAACAGGCATTGGATGAGGTATTAGAAGATTATGGTGTTGCCATCAAGCAACTGGCGGCGGCCAATATTTTTCCCGGCGATATGCTGGCCAAAAACTTTGGTGTTACCCGCCACAAACGGGTGGTTTTTTATGATTATGATGAAATTATTTACCTGACCGAATGTAATTTTCGTGAAATACCCGAGCCTCTCTACCCTGAGCAGGAGCTGGCGGCCGAGCCGTGGTATTCAATTTCTCCCGGTGACGTCTTCCCCGAAGAGTTCCCGGTGTTTCTGTTTCCAGACAAGGCCATTCGACAACGATTCACCCGCATACACGGCGATCTGTTCACCGCCCAATACTGGCGCGGGCTGCAACAAAAAATTATTGAAGGCCGCATAATAGATGTACTGCCCTACAGTCCATCCCTACGCCTCAAAAACCGGGAATCCGAGCTGTGTTGAAAGCCTGCCTGCTGGCAGGTTGACTGCTCCTAAGCAGCGCAGCACCTTTATGCCCTTTGGGTATTTATGCCCTTTGGGCACGATAGGACGAGAAGTGTCAGCAAGCCGGCCAAGTTGCCGGGGCAGAAGGCTGAGAAAGTACTTGTTAGTATGTCTAACCGGTTTGTTAGGTATTACTTGTTGCCATCTCTGCTAAAAATGACGTCCACTCCCAATAAAAGAGAATTTTGGTTATGGACTCATTAAATCGCCCGGCCTGTCACGGCTTTGTCTATTCTTCTTCGCAATCGGACACATCCTCCAGTAAGGCGGAGAATGTGTCGATTGCGGCTGTCGCAAAACCAGCCCCACATACCGAAAAAAGCACAATAGAACGGCTGTGTCACCTAATTCACCAGCGTCTTGAAATAATGCACGATGTTGCGGCCTGGAAATTTGTAAATGACAAAACGATTTATGATAAAGAGCGGGAAGAAAAAGTGCTGGCGTTATCCAAAAAGGCGGCCAGCGAAGCTGGGGTTGACCCCGATGCCTACGCCAATTTCATTCAGCTGCAAATGAACATTGCCAAAGATATACAGACCAACCTGCACAAAATCTGGTCTCACAACAAAAACTGCCCGACAAACTTCAAAGATCTCAACTCAGAAATAAGGCCGCATTTGATCACCATTGGGGGCAACATGGTTGAACTCACTGCTGAACATCTGACCACCTACGGTGGTTTTGATAAGCAGCAAATCAAATCATTTGTTGAAAATATCAAGGGGTTATCTGCAGAAAATGTTTCGTCACTGATTGAAACTCTATCTAGAGTGTGTTTACGTAAAGATTGCCACCTGCTATTACCATGAATTATTTGGTTAAAACGATCACACGGGCTTGCCAGAGAAGCTGCCAACAATTTTAAAAACTAACGCACCAGAGAAGCCGAATGTGTAAATTGAAAGCTTGTGTTCAGTTTGCCCTTAGTAAATTCCCATAAACGGTGGCAGTTTTAATTGATAAACGGCGGCAACAGACCTAAAGTCTGCTTTCATGGCTCCTAACCCCACTCATAAGGCGCCGATGCCTTATGAGAGTTATAAATAATTGCCGGTTAGCCAACAACTCAATACATTGGACAACCCTGATGACGCCCCTTAAACATAATTTAACACTAGACGCAAAAAGCAGCTTTGAATATAGCCAACACAAAAATGAAAAAGATCTTAAATTAGTACGACTACTCAAGGGTGTGGTTGCTTTCTTGAAAGGCCTTTTGGGTTTATATAAAGTTAATGTTTTGTCAGAAACTGCGCGCAGACTTACAGAAAAATACCCACACGCTTCATACGCCCCTATTTTTAAAGCTCTCTATCAGCGGTCCGTTGCCCCTACCACTCATGAAAATTACCTCACTAAAATGAGCTCATCAACTGAAGAGTCACTCTCAACTTCGAAAAATTCTTATCCAGTAAGCAAAAAACAACCAGAAACCAACGAAGAAAATGACGAGCCAAAACAGCAAACAATTACACCAAAAGTAATAAGCAACTCAGATGAAAATATACCTGAACAAAAAACTGAAGACCTTTCCACAGTCGAACCAACAATTACACCAAAAGTAATAAGCAACCCAGATGAAAGTATACCTGAACAAAAAACTGAAGACCTTTCTACAGTTGGACCAACAATTACACCAAAAGTAATAAGCACCCTAGATGAAAATATACCTGAACAAAAAACTGAAGACCTTTCTACATCCGAACCAGAACTTAAACCACAAGATAAAGAGCCCAAGCCAAAAGACGAACCAATACCAAGCGCTACCCCCGAACTAACATCTGAAATCAGTTCACAGTCTGAAATCGAAGAAGAATTTTCACCAGCTTTTTTCGAAGCTATTGAAAAATTCAACCAATTCAATGGTGAAAACATCACACATCAACAGATGGAAATATTTTTTAATACGCTTGAGAGTGAGATTGTTAACAGAAGCAGCAAGAGTTATAGCTGTATGCTAGATAACTACTTTACAACGTTTTTACATCTTGTTAATCAAGACAAAATGGGTAAACAAGAAGGCGCAGCTAATACAGTCATAGCTGAGCGATTAATCAATCTTGGCTTTTCCTCAAGCAACAAAGAAACCAGAGAAAAAACCAGAAAAAAAATAAATAACATAAAGAACTCAGATTGTTATCACCTAAAGAAATTTAGTCATTATTGCAAATGCGTAAGTAATAAATTTTCCATAATAAGAGAACTTGCTGAAACACTCTTTAAAAACGTTAATAACATTTTTTTTAATAACAATAAAAGTGAAATATTTCATTGTGGAGATTATTACATAATTCACCAATGGCTTGGTATTACATTAGAAGGCAGTGATGACATTACAAATGATGACACTACAATCGATTCCTTAACAAGGATAAATAAAATGTTAGACTTCGGTTTTCGCCTTTCCGCAAGGCTCCTAGAGCCCAATATCAACGAATTTTTTCGAAAAATAAATATTTATAAGGAACACTATTCTCACAGTTCACTCATTCATTACAAAAGAGTATTGAGCGAGTTAATTACAATAATGAAAAAGCTTGATATCACATTAGATGACCAAAACACACAAATAGCCAGGGAATTTATCGCTTATAAAAAAATCAAATAAACTAAATATCTACCGCCAATTTTACTGCACTTTCTTTAAACTTGGCTGTAATTGATTTTATTTACTTTTCTGATATTTGGACACACCTTTATTTAGGCTCATGTTACCTGTGTTTGTGTGTCCATGTAACTATAACCACTTTAAGGTGTATCAACATACTCCTCTGAGTTCAAAAAACTAAAAGCGTCGTCTACTATATGGGATAACTCGGTTACTTCACTTTCAGCAACTCTTTTACCTAATGTAATATCAACGCTATTATTTTGCGCCAATGCTTTCACTGAATCAAAGGCTGGCAACTTATCCAACCTAAGAACTCCAGAGCGGGGAGTAACGGGTGGGTGGTGAAGCATAGGAGAGCCCACCTTAGGAGTGTCTCTGCCCGACACTCGATTCACATAACGCACCTCATTATTGATAATTTGTGCATAACTTTCTTCATTCGATGAAAACCCGGGCGCTTCTCCATGATGCAATGAAGCTGTTTTATTGTCGTGAACCGCCGCATCTAAAGAATAGGTTTCACCAGCATCAGGCTGATCGAGTGGATTACTTGCTTCGCTCGCAATTAACTGCGAGTTAGTCGGCACGGAGGTGCTTTCGACCACTTCGCCGGTCAGGCGCCCGGTGGTTAATTCTGTTTCTACCGTGGTGGCCAACACACTCGACAGCTTGATACTCGCTTTAATCGCGGTGGCCGCAATCACCTCAATGCCTGCTAGCGCACTAATGGCATAACCGAAATATTCCAGCCCCTTTCCAATGTTCGGGTTGCCGTAATCCATGAGCAGCTGCGAGGCGATTAATGAAGTACCTGCAACAGTGCCGGTCACCCCGGACGCAACGCCGAGGGCTGAACCGATGTATGACAAACTAAGTGAAGCCCCTTCAGTAGGAATGAACAAAAGACCGCCAATAATACTCAGTAGTGCAAATAAAAGTCCTCCGGCGTATGTTGCGTGTCGTGCGCTGCGTCCCATCGGGTCAATAAAGTCAATGGGGTTGGCTCGGGCGTAGACGTATCGGTTATCGACCTTCGCCTCATCCCGGGTCATAAAGCGGCGCAGTTGTGGGTGATAAAAACGGTGTCGTAAATAAACAACCCCCGTTGTTTTATCTTTAAATTCCTGATTCCACAGAAAGTCTGTGCAGGGGCTATCGGTGTCATCACCTGCATTTTCGGATTGGCCATAACCTTCGTAAAAATAGACAGATGACGATTGCTTACCGTTTTTATTCATTCGTAACCGGGCGCCGCTGCTTTGGTTGGATACGAATACATGTTCACCGCTGGCGCCGGTTAACGTGCCCAGAAACTGGTTGCCCTGCTGAATAAAGTCATGCCACTGCCGGTCTTTGAAAACGGTTTGAACCCGAAGGTTACGGTCATAATAAAAGTGTTGCCCGCCCCGGTCACTGCTTACCCGACTCAGCAGCCCATCGGGTCGATAGTCAAATGCTACCACCCGGTTATTCTTGGCATCCCGCGCCGACATCAGCAAGCCAACGTCGTCGTATTGATAGGTGTTGCCGAGGTGATCGTTCACGATTCGGCCATTGCTGTCGTGGCTGATGGCGCTATCAACCCCGTTTTCCGTTATGTTGATTAGCTGATCCCGGGAGTCGTAGTGGCGTTGGATGGTTTGCGCTGCTGCGCCGGTGGCGTGTCGCTGCTCGTTAATCAGGTTGTTGTTGCCATCGTATTGGTAGCGAATCTCCCGTGTGTGTGCCCCCGCTGCGCTGACTTGCTGTTGTGTCTCTTTGGTGAGCCGCTTTAATGCGTCGTAGTGGTAGGTGGTGGTTGCCGTGATGGGCTGCTGGTCTCGGTAGGTCTTTTTGGTGTGCTGGATGATTTCCCCCCGTGGCAAGTACCGGTAGGCTCTTGATAAGACGGGGCTTTGGTTGGCGGTTATCTCAGAGCGGGCCAGGCGCCCGTAGGCATCATAGGCCTGTTTTTCTTCTGTTGTGCCCGCACCGTCGATGGTGCGTTGGATTTTTAGTAACCGACCATTGATGCCGTTGTCGTCTACGCCATAGGTAAAGCGGATTTCGTGACGATCATTGTTGATGGCCGAGAGGTTACCTCGGTCGTTTTTATCAAAACGGTAAGTGATGACCCGATTGCCCACATTTTTCTGGCGCACCAGTCGCCCGCTGTGGTCATACTCATAGGTTTGCTGGTGGTTGTCAGGGTAGGTGACTGCGGTTAACAGGCCCCGTGGGTCGTATTGGTAGTGCTGTTGCTGGTTTTCAGAATCACACAACCGGATTAACCGGTTATCCGCATCGTAGTCGTGCGTCTTCTGATACGGCTTACCCCGGCGCTGCCAGCGGGATAACTGCAGCAACCCGTTGGCGTTGTATTGGTTTTCAATAATGCGACCGTCCGCCAGCTCGCGCTGGATTTCCCGGCCATTCTTGTCGTAACGGTGCAAGGTGACTAAACGCTGCGGTGATGCGGTAAAGACGCGCGCTAACTGGTTATCGGAATTGTAGACGTAGCGATAGCCCTGATGGGTATTTGTGCGTCCGTTGTCGTTTTGGTGTTTGGTAAAGGTGTACAGGTTATTGAATAAATCGTAGGTTTGTTCTTTCGTTAACGAGAGTCCGCCATCCCCCTGAGTTGCTATGTTGATTTTATTGCGGCTGAGGTCGTAGTGATAGGTATTGGCAATCACGGCGTGTCGTTTGGAAAACTGCGTATCCAGTAAAGCGCTCTCTGCTTTGATGACCTGACCAAGGCTATTTCTGGTCATGCGTTTTTCAACAGCCACTGCGTCAACAGCATGGGTCATAGGGTAGCTGATGGTGTGCGTTTGCAACAACCACGGCACTCTTTTTACTATTTTTTGTTTGTGACCGTTGACGAAGGTGTTTTGCGTCATGTTGTCATCATCATAAACAATGCGCGTTTTATTATTCCACGGGTCGCGGCGCTCAGTTAGGCGCATTTGGTCGTCGTATTGGTAGCTGGTTAAAAAGCCAAAGCGGTTTGTTAACCTGATGATTTTATCAAAGCCGTTATACTCTTTGGCGCTGAGGGTCTGGTACTGGTTGTTGACCAACGCTTCTTCACGGATTATCCGTCCGGAAGCGTCTCTTTGCCGACGCCGTTTAAAGCCAAGGGGCGTCTCACTGACGGTTGCATTGAGCCCATCCGACGCATAGGTGTAGTGGGCAAATTTATGCACGTTGCCTTGCGGGTCGTGCTGCTCAGTTCTCTGCCCGAGGGCGTTATAACGGTACTCGGTTCGCTCCCCCAGCGCCGTAATGTGTGCAAGCAGCTGCTGGTTTCGTGTATCCACCAGAGCTTGAGTGATATTGCCCAGGCTGCTTTCGTGGCGGGTCGTCAATACTTTGCTGTGTGGATCAAAGTGGTAGTGGGTTTTTTTGAAGGTTTTTTGCACGCCCGGCCTGCCCTTTGCCAGCCACTTTAGCTGAGTTAATGTTTTGCGGCCCAGGTCATCGTAGCAATAATTGATCTGTTTCCAGGGCAACCATAAGCTGGCTTTGTTGTTGCCATAAATCATTTTGGCGCTGTGGTTTTTTCGGGTAGAAGACAGTTGGTATTTTTTCTTCACCGTTTGCCCTGAAGTCAGGTCTTGATCGGTGATGGCATAGAGTAAGCTGTAGTGCTGGGTAAAATATTCATAATCCACTTTTCTTAACTGCCGCCAGCGGTTTTCTGTGCGGTGATAAACCCAGTGGCTAAGCAGGGTTCGATTACCAAACAGATCATAGGCATGGTCAGTCCGATTACTGGGGATGAATTGACCGCTGGCCTCATGCCAGGTGGCGTGCACAATGCTTAACGGTTTGTCGTAGTTGGTGGAGCGGTTGTATTTAAACGGGCTGATCGCATAGTTGTAATGGGTTTTAAGGAAATTCCTGCCGTTTTTCATGGTGTGAATTTCCACTGGCAGGTGCAGGAAGTTGTAAGTGTAAATCTTATGATGAATCAACGGCTCGGCAGAGCTATTATCCACCTGTTCCACTTCAACCACATAACGGTAGTTTTGGTCATTGCTGTCTATCAGGCTGTCGCCTGAGCGGGACATAGCATACAAAGGGTAGCCGGTGTAGTTATTGTCCTGACTGAAGTGGTAATAGGTTTCGTGGTGTATGTTATTGCTGGCGAGATCAACTTTTTTTAACCGGGTCACCACCGGCAGGGAGCCATTACCGTCGGCGTCAATAAAAGGAATCGTGCCGTAGCTTAACTCGGTCATCAGGCCGGAGGGCGACTGGAGTGTTCTGAGCAATTCATAACCATTGCGCTGGATATAAGTAAACTCATAATGCTGACCGAGCGGGTTAATAATACTGCTGATGCCCTGAGTTTTTATATAAACCTGCTGTGTTCGCCCATCGGGAAAGCGGACAATAATCACGCCGGGTTCGTAGTTGAAGGTATAACGGTTGCCATAATTATCAACCATTGCAGCCAACCGTGCGTCTTTGGCCGAGGTCGCTGGCTGTTCGTATTCAATGGTGATTTGGTTGCCAAAACGATCTTTTTGCAGAACCAGCAACCCCTGTTGCGAAAAATACTTAACACTGCCGTCTTTGTGCATCGACTTATAGCGGTAATAGAGGTAGTCAGCAGGCTCTTTAACAGCGCGGTGGCGGGCGTAAAAAGCCGAATTGTTAACGGGAATTTTTTGCGCTTCACCTTCATAATGAAATGAGTTTCCGTGCTGGTTGTAATATTTTAACCCGGAGGCGAAAAACGTGTTGTCATGCCAGAGCGGGTCAATTAGCCACTGCTGTCCGGCCAAGTGGACAGTGCGTTGATCAACATGATCCAGATCAAAGCGCCAGCCCTTAGGCAGGCCGAAGTTGCCTGATGCATTAAAGTGATAGGTTAAATTGATTGTAAATGGCTCATGAACGCCCGCCATGTTAACCAGAGGGTAAGAAAAGCGGAAGCTGCCCGTTGCAACATTAACCGATGCACTCGAGCCAGAGGCGTAATTATAAGCCTGGCTGCCGTGATAATTTGCTTTGCCAAAACCTGCATAACCAGACATAAGGGTAGTGATCAGCAAAACAATTAAATAACGGGTCATTATTTTTCCCTCAGAAAACTTCTCAAGTAAAAAATAGACCCTTGAGTGGTTATTAAAATGTTTTTCAAAGACTCTTTATGAGGCTGGCCAACACTCGGCCCGGTACTTTTTTGCCGGGTTAATCCTGTTGCGTATTGGCAAGGGCATGATCAACCCAGTGACCTGACACGATAAACAGCTATTACTGCCCGTGCGGGTAGAATACCCTCGCATCAACCGGTCGGACATGATACTTAAGCTGAACCAACAGTTATCCATAGGGCATACACCGTGTGACACTGCTCATTCAAGTTTTATCAGAGCTCTGGTGCATTAGCTCTTCTTGCAGGTTAAAAACTACGACTAACTCATCAGATAGTTGGGTGACTTAGTCTCGAGTGGGCGCAAGTGGCTACCAATGACTGACACTCACCGCCCTATCGCACCCAAAGGGCATAATGGCGATGCTTTACGCAATCGCCGGTAATAAAAACCCCAATAGTATTTTATTTGAAGACTTAGCGCCTACCTTTAAACGGGTTTAAAATTATTTGGCAAAAGCCTATTCGTATAACATTTCAAATGATTTGCCAAAAGCCTCTTCGTATAACATTTCCAATGGTTTGGCAAAAGCCTCTTCGCATAACATTTCAAATGATTTGACAACCCCATCATTCAGGTTTTTCATAAATCTCATGACAATATAATCTACATTCCGTTTACCATGGAAAGACAGGTCAGGAACATGCCCTTTAAGAAATTGAGTTAGCTTTGGTATTGTGTTTTCCCACTGTTCGTCTGTGTGTAAATTTATTGGTAGATCTTTATTATTTTTTTCATTACCAAGACTAAGGAAAACATCGGTAAGTACCAAATACCTTCTATCAATTTTGCCACAATTAGCTATAGAAAAAGCAACGATTAACTCTACAACTTCTTCAACTTTTTTCTGTTTATCTTGCAAATCACTTAATCCAATATCTATCGCAGCTCTCAAAAAAAACTCGGCAAGAAATCCAGGTCGTGATACTTTTTCTGTCGCAAAATAGTTAAATAGATTTATTGTTGTTTTATACTGTTTTGCCAAGAATTCTGGACCACCCTGACTCTTTAAAAGCTTGATGACCTTTGCGAAGCATTCTTCTTCTCTACGCTTACAGTAAATTAATCTATCTTCTGACTTTGTTAATTTCTTTTTATCTTTCTCCTGTTTGTTAGTGAGTTCGAGCACTTCCTTATAACACACTAATGGAGATAGGAGCTTGAAGAATGATTCAATGTCATCAACAGATTCATCATTAGTAGGTTCTTTTAGCGTTGCCTCTCCATGAAACTCATGATTAAACAACGACCCTGTAGGAACACGGCAAAAGAAACCCTGGCCGTGTTCCTTCGAAGTACCGTAATCTGACATCTGGAGCATGTTTTTCAATTTTTCCATGAATGAATTGGATAGTTGTTCGTGAGTATATATCTCCTTCACTGTTGTTTGGAAAAGAATATTAACTTCATCCTCAGCCTTTTTTCTCAGGGTATAAGCGTCTTCTGACAAATCAATTGAATCGAAGTTAGGAAATTCCGATATTGCTCTGACAGGTTGAGTATTCTGGGATTCCTCTAATATTTCAGGGTCACTTTTTTCAGCTAACTCATTAGTTCCATCTGAGACACCTTTGGCAGCTAACTCATTAATTGCATCTGAACAACTTTGGTAGCTAACTCATTAGTTTCATCTGAGACACCTTTGGCAGCTGGGGCAATTTTTGTACCTGACTCATTAGTTTCATCTGAGACACCTTTGGCAGCAACTCATTAATTGCATCTGAGACACATTTGGCAGCTAACGCATTAATTGCATCTAACGCATTAATTGCATCTGAGAAATCTTTGGCTGCTGGGGCAATTTTTGTACCTGACTTATTAATTGCATCTGAGACACTTTTTGCATCTGGGTGAATTTTTGTAGCTGAGACACTTTTTTCAGATGAATCATTATTTGAATTAGAGCCACTTCTTTCAAATAACTCATTTCTTAAATGAGAGACACTTCTTTCAAATGACCCATTACTTGTATCTAAAACACCTTTTGCAGCTGGGTGAATTTTTGTAGTTGAGACACTTATTTCAAATAACTCATTTCTTGAATTAGAGACACTTCTTTCAGATGACCCATTACTTGTATCTAAAACACCTTTTGCAGCTGGGTGAATTTTTGTAGTTGAGACACTTTCAAATTTTTCTTGAGATGACTCATTAAAACTTTTGCAGCTGGGTGAATTTTTTTAGAGACATTTTTTTTCTCAGATGACTCATTACTTGAATTAGAGCCATTTTTTTTAGATGACTCATTACTTGAATTAGAGCCACTTTTTGCAGCTGATTCTTTTTCTACAACGGTTTCAGAGGATGCTCCCCCTTGGTTGACCATTGTTTTTGGACTATAAATAATTGCTAAAACTTCTCTGAGTTTTAAAGAAATACTTTCAAAAAAACTGATAATAGCGTTTTTTATTTTTTTAAGAAAACCTTTTACCGATTCAAGGGAAAAAACGGATCTTGACTGCATTTTACCGACTTTAGCATTCGATCCGACACCTTGTTTTTCAGTATAATTGTTACTGGCCGTACTGGTATTTCCAGCTGTGCTACTTACGCCCATATGAATTACCTTTTGTATTCATAGCTAATTTATTTTTAAACATAAAACTGACATAAAAAGTATGTTCAGTCTAAAACATCAACCCTTCTAAAAGCGCTACTATAGTTCTTTACAACCATTAGTTGGGCCCTCTCGGCGCTGAGATTATTTAAGCTTACCTTTATAATGAGACCATCAGAATGGGAAAAAGTTTCCAAATTTAAAAGATAAGGTAAAGGTTATGCCCACTTCACACTTACAAATGAGATTGAAGCAAAGTCGGCAGATGAAGAAAAAAACAGCTCTGATGCAATTTAGCTGAAAGCGTTCACACAGGCGTCCAAACTCCCCCTACTGGCTCCGAGACAGATGTAACCGTTTTTTACCAAAATGCTCTTTTCAGCTCTGGGAAATCAGCTCACTGATTGGCCGGATTATTCCTTTTGCGTATAAGCAATGGCACGGTCAATCCAGTGATCTGGCACGATAAACAGGTGTTCCTGACGGTGCGGGTGAATCGCCCTAACATAAACCGGCCGGACTTGATGCTCAAGCTGAGCCAACAGTTGTCCATGGGTCATGCACGGTGTGGCACACTGTTCATTCAGCCATTGGATTTTATGAGAACTCTGGTACATTAGCTCCTTTGGGTAGGTTAAAAACTGCGACTGGCTCAACCAGTGGCCCATCAGGTGGTTTGGATTGCTTAGTTCTGGTGGAGCGCAAGTGGCTCCGAGCGGATAAAACAATCGACCCTGAATGAGTACCTCTTTGGTCAGCGGCCGCTCAATGCCCCGGGCTTTGAGCGCAGCGCTGCCGGCTTCGGTATCACTCAGTAATGACTGATGACGCAACAAACGATTCATTTTATGATCCAGCCGATCCCGAAGCCCCGGGCCAACCCAGTGCGTCCACTCTCCCCCTTTAGCACCGGGAACGCCCAGATAAAACTTCACCGCCAGCTCCCGGTGGATATACTCACCCCGATGCTGGTAGATCAGGTCAAACTCCCCAAGTGTGCTGGCTGAACCATTTTTAAGGCTTCTCACCGGCAAATTGGCAGCAACCACACGACACATTGGCAGCTCGCTCAGTACACATTGCCAGAGGGACTCATAAAAAATACCCAACAGCGGGTTGGCTTTTTTTTCAATCAGCGCGGCTAATCGTTGCAGCAGGTGGGCGTCCGGCTTCACCGGTGTGCAATCATCGGGCAAGGGCCGACTCAGGCACAACGGACTCACCGCCTGATTGAACAGTGGCGCACTGGTTTGCACCCACTTTAAGGCCTGATTTAGAGTAAGATGTGTTGACGGCTGTAAAAATTCGTTCATGACTAACGTATACTAACGCACATTCTAAGATGACATCACTGAGTTTATGGAACATTTCAAAACTGTCGGAGTCACCGGTCGTCAGGGGCGGGTGCATGTCGAAGACACACTCAGGCACCTCACCGATTTTCTGCAAAGCCGGGGCATAGTCGTACTGCTGGATGAGCTGTTAGATGCACTGTTACCGGGCCACCATTGCACCCTGATCAACCGTGAACAGATGGGCCAACGGTGTGATCTGGTCATTGTGGTCGGAGGTGATGGTAGTATGCTTGGGGCAGCCAGAACACTGGCAATGTCGGACGTTCCGGTCATTGGCGTCAACCGTGGCCGACTGGGTTTTTTGACCGATATTACCCCAGATGAGCTGGAGGAGCAGTTAACCGAAGTGCTTGAAGGCCGTTATCTGGCCGGTAATCGGTTTTTGCTGCAGGCTCAGGTTCATCGCAACGGTCAGGTGATTGGCCACGGAGATGCCCTGAACGATGTGGTGCTGCACCCTGGCAAGTCCACCCGCATTATCGAATTTGAACTCTACATTGACGGGCAGTTTGTCTACAAACAGCGCGCCGACGGCCTGATTATTGCCACCCCCACCGGTTCCACCGCCTATGCGCTGTCTGGCGGCGGGCCAATTATGCACCCCAGGCTTGACGCCATTGTGCTGGTGCCCATGTACCCTCACCTGTTGACTAACCGCCCTTTGGTGGTGGATGGCGATAGCGAACTCAAACTGGTGATACGGCCTGAGAACACCATTTACCCGCAAGTGAGCTGTGACGGGCAGATTCACATCACGTCTGCTCCTGGGGATGAAATCACCATTCATAAGAAATCCCAGCGGCTGAAACTGTTGCACCCGTTGAATCACAATTTTTACGAATCCTGTCGTTCCAAATTACGCTGGAACTATCAGGGTGAGCGCTGTTAATTACCATAGGAAAGTCGATCCGCTATGCACAGGGCACTGGAACTACCCGGACACATCAATTTAAGCGACCTATCCCGGTTTTTGTATGCCCGTGGCATTCCCCACAAGGTCACAGAAGAGTCCGGTAAACAAGTGGTGTGGACCCGCAATGAAGAAGAGTCCCGCCTCGTCGGTGGCATCTATGAGCAGTGGCGCTCGGGAGAGTTGCAGGTGCCCAAAGCGCCAGCGAGGGCGGGCATTGACGCCGGAGCGTGGTTGAAAAATATTCCCTGGCGGCAAATGCCGGTTACCTACCTGTTTATTGGCGCCTGTGTGTTGGTGGCGCTGATTACTCAGGGCGGTGACGACTGGAATTTAAACGCCTTTCTCTCCTTTATTCCGTTTCAGGTGGCCAACGGTTACATCTATTTTGGTACTTTGGAAATGGGGCTGGAGCAGGGGCAATATTGGCGCCTGATCAGCCCGATTTTTCTGCACTTTGGTCTGGCTCATCTGGCCTTTAATATGCTTGGGCTTTATATTTTTGGCAGCAAACTGGAGGTACGCCAAGGCAGTTTACACCTGCTGGGCATTATTGTTTTCAGTGCCATGGTGTCCAATTTTACCCAGTACTTTTGGGGGGATGGAGAGGCCATTTTTGGTGGCTTTTCCGGTGTCGTTTATGGCTTGATGGGCTACTGCATGGTACGAGAAAAGGTAGACCGCCAATGGCACTTTGGCTTGCCACCAATCTATTACGGCTTTATGTTGGGCTGGCTGTTGATTGGGTATACTGACCTGTTTGGCGCCATCGGCTTTGGCAACATGGCCAACGGGGCGCACACTGGCGGCCTGGTTGCCGGAAGCTTACTGGGCGCCATCGCCGGTTTGCTGTTTAAACAAAAATGAAAAGGATGCAAGACCATGCAATTAGATGCTTTTCTGGAAAAAATGAACCCGACCATTCACCAAGCCTTAAAATTGGCACTGGAGCTGGGCAAATGGCCGGACGGTCGCCCAATGAGCACAGAAGAGCGCGATGCCACCTTACAGGCTTTGATCGTCTATGAACACGACCACCTGCCAGAGTCTGAGCGCATAGGGTTTATGCCCGGCAGTTGCAAAAGCGCCTCGCCATCGGTAGAACCTGAAGAAGAGTCCACCATTTTGCGTTTTAAAAACTGACGACGGCGTTGCGGGCACTAACCGCATTCATCACCGGCACTTGAATTTTTTATCCTCAATACAATATCAACGATGATCTTATAAGGGTACGGCCGTGTCCGAAAATACTGTTACCGGGTCGCTCAGCAAAATGCGCAGTGAGCTCAATGGGCGAGCGGTCAGTTATCAACTGCCCATAGGTGAGCAGCTACTGCCTTTAAATGCGCTGCTTGGCCAGCAGTTGTCACTGCATTACGCGGGTGAAATCCACTGCTGCCATTGCGGTAGAAAAACCAAAAAGAGTTTTAGTCAAGGTTACTGTTACCCATGCTTTCGCAAACTGCCACAATGCGACAGTTGCATTATGAGCCCGGAAAAATGCCATTACGACCAAGGCACCTGTCGGGACGCCGCCTGGGGCGATCAATTCTGCATGACTGACCATGTGGTCTATTTAGCCAACTCCTCCGGTGCCAAGGTGGGCATCACCCGGGCCACGCAGATACCCACCCGCTGGATTGATCAGGGCGCAACTCAGGCGATGCCTTTTTTTCGCGTAGCCACACGACAACAGTCTGGTTTATTGGAAGTCATTTTCAAGGAATTTATTGCCGACAAAACCAACTGGCGCGCCATGCTGAAAGGTTCAGCAGCACCGCTGGATCTTCTTGCTATAGCCCGGGAGTTACTGGCAACCAACCGTAGCCGGGTGGCGGCTCTGCAGGCGCAATTTGGCCTACAAGCTATACAGCCTTTAATAGAAAAAACAGCAGAAAAAGATATGACTGTGGTGCTAGAATACCCCGTACTAGAATACCCCACCAAAGTCACCTCGCGCAGCTTCGACAAAGAGCCCCTGATTGAAGGCACCCTGATGGGTATTAAGGGGCAGTATCTGATTTTCGACAACGGTGTCCTTAATGTTCGCAAGCATACTGCCTATCAGGTCAGTGTGACGGTTAAATAAATTCTTCATAAACAACAACGCTGGAATGGACAGGATGAAAGATTCACAACCAAAAGCCATCTATTTGAAAGACTACAAGCAACCCGACTACTGGATTGATCACACCCATCTGTCGTTTGATCTTTACGAAGATCACGCCATGGTGAGCGCAGCTTTAACCATGCACCGAAACCCCGGGCAAGATGGGCTGCCGGAGCTGGTTCTGGTGGGCGACGACCTTGAGCTGATGTCCGTTGAGTTGGACGACAAACCCTTTTCAAATTATCAGGTCAATGAGAACCGCCTCACCATCAAGGTGCCAACGGAGCGCTTTGTGCTGAAAACCGTTTGCCGCATCAAGCCGCAGGAGAACACCTCGCTGGAGGGTCTGTACAAATCCAATGGCATGTTCTGTACCCAGTGTGAGGCAGAAGGTTTTCGCAAGATCACCTACTATCTGGATCGCCCGGATGTCATGTCCCGCTTTACCACCCGCATCAGTGCCGACAAAACCGCTTACCCGGTATTGCTCTCCAACGGTAATGACATAGCGCGCGGCGAGCTGGAAGATGGACGACACTGGGTTAGCTGGGAAGACCCGTTCAAAAAACCGAGCTACCTGTTTGCGCTGGTGGCCGGTAACTTACAACACATCGAAGACCACTACACCACCACTAGTGGCCGGAAAGTTACCCTGCGGATTTTCACCGAAGCCCACAATATCCCCCAGTGCGACCATGCCATGACGTCGCTGAAAAAATCCATGAAGTGGGATGAAGACGTCTATGGTCGTGAGTATGATCTGGATATTTTCATGATTGTCGCCGTTGACCACTTCAACATGGGCGCCATGGAAAACAAAGGGCTCAACATCTTCAACTCCGCCGCCGTGCTGGCCAGCCCTGAAACGGCCACCGATGCCCGTTTTCAGCGTGTGGAAGCCATCGTTGCCCATGAGTATTTCCATAACTGGTCCGGTAACCGCGTTACCTGTCGGGACTGGTTCCAGTTAAGCCTGAAGGAAGGCTTTACGGTTTTTCGCGACTCAGAATTCTCCGCCGACATGAACTCCCGTGGAGTTAAACGGATTGAAGATGTCAACCTGTTGCGTACCGTCCAGTTTGCCGAAGATGCCGGCCCGATGGCGCACCCGATCAGACCTGAGTCGTTTATTGAGATCTCCAACTTTTACACCGTCACCATCTACGAGAAAGGTGCCGAAGTTGTACGTATGATTCACGGTCTGCTCGGGGCAAAGGACTTCCGTAAAGGTTCCGATCTCTACTTTGATCGCCACGACGGCCAGGCCGCCACCTGTGAAGACTTCGTCACCGCCATGGAAGACGCTTCCGGTCGTGACCTTGGGCAGTTCCGCCGCTGGTACAGCCAAGCGGGCACTCCAGTGCTGGATATTAGCGATGAGTATGACGAAGAGAACAAAGCGTACCGGCTGATTATCGAACAGTCCTGCCCAGCCACGCCCGGACAAGAAGAGAAGCAACCCTTCCACATTCCGGTTCGTATCGGCCTGCTCGACGGCGAAGGCGACGACATGGCCTTGAACGCTGCGGGCGACACTGAACAGGTACTGGATGTTAAACAGGCGAAAGAAGTCTTTACCTTTCACTCGGTGGAAGAACGTCCTCTGCCTTCTATTTTGCGCGGCTTTTCTGCGCCGGTCAGGGTTAAATACGACTACTCTCGTGATGAGTTGCTGTTTTTGATGGAAAACGACAATGATCACTTCAACCGCTGGGATGCCGGCCAGCGCTTAGCCAGTGGCGTGATTCATGAAATGGTGGCCGCCCTCGCCAACGGCGAGCAGTGCGAAGCAGACGCGCGCCTGATCAGTGCCTTTGGTACCATTATTGCCGATGAGTCGCTGGATAAGGCGGTCAAAGCCGAGATGCTCTCGCTGCCGTCCAATGCATCTTTGGCACAACAGGCCGATGAGGTGCACCCGCAACTTATCCACGAAGCCCGAAGCCGGGTAAAACAGGCCATTGCCGCCGCCCATGAGCAAGCGCTGACTGTGTTATGGCGTTCATTAAGCCATGACAAACCATACCGCCCACAAGCTGAAGACATCGCTGAGCGAGCGCTGAAAAACACCTGCCTTAGCTACCTCACCAGCCTTGAAGATAAAAACCAGTTGGCACTGGCAACGCAGCAGTATCACGGTGCGTCCAATATGACCGATCGTTTTTCAGCACTGTCGTTTATTGTTAACGCCAAAGTTCAGGATCGGACGTTGATTGACGGCGTGCTGGCAGATTTCCTGCAACGCTATCGCAACGATACTAACGTCATGGATCAGTGGTTATCGGTTCAGGCCGCAAGCCCTGCACTGGGTACGCTGGAACACATTCTGGAACTGATGCAGCATGAGGTATTTGACGCCACCAGCCCCAACAAACTGCGTTCGGTACTGGGTGCTTTTGCCAGCAATATGAAGCAATTCCACAGTGCAGATGGCCGCGGTTATGAGTTCCTCACTGACCAGTTGCTGGATCTGGACAAAAAGAACCCGCAGATTGCCTCACGACTGATGACGCCTTTAACCCGCTGGCGTAAATTCGAGCCCGGTTGCCGCGAGCGCATGCGTACCGCTCTGGAACGCATCAAGGCAACCCCCGGCTTATCGAGTGATGTTTACGAAGTGGTGACTAAGAGCCTTTAAGCAGTCAGTTGCGCTGCTCTTTAATGCTGAGGAAAGAGCTCACTTCAATAGTGAGCTCTTTCCCTTGGCTCGCATAACGATGGTAGAGACGTATCGGTGACTTCCCCAGCCACCAAGATTCAGTTTGGTGGCTTTTTATGCTGGCTTACTGGAGTGGCACTGGCAATTATTTGTGAGCTCAGCCCTCAAAAACCACAAAGGCTACGGCGTTATCCTGTTCATCGCTCAGGCTGATGTGCAGGTGCCTGATGCCTTGTTGTTGCTGCAGTTCCTGCCCATAGCCATGCAGCACCAGCTCTGGTGCGCCGAGTTTATTGTTTTTCACTTCAATATGCTGAAACGACAGCCGCCCAATACCGGTACCGAACGCTTTAGCAACCGCTTCTTTGGCGGCAAAGCGTTTGGCCAGCCAAGCAGCAGAAGGGCGTTTTTGCCACGTCTCAAGTTCATTTGGCGTGAGAATTCGGTGGGCGAATTTTTCCCCGAGGCGGGTCAGGGAGTGAGCGATCCGCTCAATTCGCACGATATCGGTGCCAATGCCAACAATCACTTCGCTGCTTGCCTCGACGCATTGAGCATCAGTAATTTCATTTCCCGAACCGCCGGCTTTAACCCGGTAAACAGCGCACGGGCGATAATGGCGTGGCCGATGTTGAGCTCATTGATGCCGGCAATCATGGCCACCGGCTCAACGTTCTGATAGTTCAGACCGTGCCCCGCATTAACGGTGAGCCCGAGCTCCTGAGCAAAAGCCACCGCATTGCGTAGCCGATCCAACTCGATTTGCATCTGTTCTGCGGTTGCCGCTTCTGCGTAGGCCCCGGTGTGCAGCTCAATTACGGGGGCTTTGGCCCGGGCTGCGGCAGCGATCTGCTCCCGTTGTGGGTCAATGAACAGTGAAACTTCAATACCCTGCTGAGCCAAGCGCGCACAGGCGGGAGCCACGCTGTCAAACAGATCCTGAACATCAAGACCGCCTTCCGTGGTGATCTCCTCGCGCTTTTCAGGCACAAGGCAAACATGCTGTGGCTTGATGCGCTCGGCGATGCCAAGCATCTCTTGCGTCACTGCCATTTCAAAGTTCATGCGGGTTTGCAGTACGTCTCGAATTCTAAATACATCGTGATCCTGAATGTGCCTGCGGTCTTCACGCAGATGCAGTGTGATGCCGTCGGCACCGGCCTCTTCTGCTTCAATCGCAGCCTGCACCGGATCGGGGTAACGGCTGCCCCGCGCCTGCCTGACCGTGGCAATATGATCAATGTTAACACCCAACAAAATACGCTGATGAGGAATCATGAATAAACCTTTTAGTTATAAATGTTGCTGCAAAGGGCGTTAGACTTTCTTCTGTGGCCTTGTGCTTGGCCACCTGATACGCAGTGGCGTTAACCCCCGATACAGTTGAACCCGTCGCTATTCCCATAAAGATAAACATCCATTGCCCGGAAAGAACCTTAAAGGGGATGACGAGGGTTAGCGTACTCCAATGTTGGCAAACAGCATTCTGCTTTTCAGTGGCCGGTCGCCAATCAGTGGTTGCATGGCCTGTCGGCTCAGCCGTTTGAACTGTGGGTAGTATGCCTTGTTGCTAAAATCCCGCGCCGATAATGCTTGCAACAGTTCGCCAGAGTAACAGTGTGCTTGCTCCGCTCGGCTGATGTGGGCCGGCGCTGCCACCAGCCCGTGCTCAGGGATATAACGGTACATTGCCCCCGCCTGAAGTGGCTGCCCACTGTTGGCATCCCAGTGCAGTGGTGGGGCGTAACCACAGATTTCCAGCAGATCCAGCTCAAAGGAGCGTAGCAATGGCTCAATCGGGGTATCGCATTTCAGGTGGTTCAATGCGGCACAGTATAAGTTTGTCACCCCGTCAACCGGCTGACCGGGGATCATGGCGCGCATCAGCAGCTCGTTAATGTAAAACCCGCAGTACAGGCGCTTACCTGTGAGCATGGTGAGTTGCTGCAGCTCTAGATCCACCAGTGTTTTCAGCTCTCCCCGGCCTCTCCAGCGCACCAGCAGGCAGTGAAAAGGTTGCAGTACCGACGCTGAGCCAGACCGGGATTGTCGCACGCCTCTAACCACCGCAGACACCCGACCAACGTCTTCTACTAAAAAATCAGCAAGTACAGAGCGCTCTTTGTAGGGGCGCCGATGCAACAGCCAGGCCTTGTGGAATTCACTGGTTATAGTCATATCCCAGACTTTTCAGGGCTCGCTCATCGTCTGACCAGCCCGCCTTGACTTTGACCCATAGATTCAGCATGACTTTTGAGTCGAACATATGCTCCATGTCTTTACGGGCTTCTTGCCCGATTTTTTTCAACCTGGCGCCCCGGTCGCCAATCACAATGGCTTTTTGACCGTCTCTTTCTACCAGTATCAGGGCGCTGATCGTCAACAGCGGACCCTTTGGCCGCATTTCATGCTTAAACTCTTCTATTTCGACGGTGACTTCATAGGGCAGCTCATCACCGAGTTGACGCATCACTTTTTCGCGCACCAGCTCTGCTGCCAAAAATCGTGAGCTGCGGTCGGTGAGCTGATCTTCGGGAAAGTGGTGCGTGCCTTGGGGCATTTGCTGTTCGATCATGGCGTCAAGCCGCTTGAGGTTGTGGCCGTGTTGCGCTGAAATCGGCACCACCTCAAGAAAGTCCAGCTTGTTGGCCAGTGTTTCCAGATGAGGAATCAACTGGCTTTTGTCGTTGATTTTATCCACCTTGTTAACTGCCAGAATGACCGGGCAGCGGGCATTTTTAACTTTGTCCAGAACCATCTGATCTTCTTCGGTCCAGGCTAGGCGGTCTACCACTAAAATAATGAGGTCTATCCCCGCAAGGGCACTGCTGGCGGCTTTGTTCATGTAGCGGTTGATGGCCTTTTTCTGCACTTTGTGCATGCCCGGGGTGTCGACAAAAACGGTCTGTACGCCATGCTCGGTTTTGATGCCAATAATCTGGTGTCGGGTTGTTTGTGGTCGCCGGGAGGTGATGGACAGTTTTTGCCCAATCAGGTGGTTCAGCAGCGTTGATTTGCCCACATTGGGTCGACCAACAATGGCAACGTAGCCGCAGTGTGGGCTTGGTTCGGTGGGAGCAGTCAGCTCTTTTTGGTTTACATCGGGTGTCATCTGCTTCAACTCTTATATCCGGCTCAATGCTCTACACCAAGCAATTTCAGTGCGTTTCGAGCAGCCTGCTGCTCAGCACCGCGACGGCTCGACCCTTCGCCTTTGGCGGGTTCGCTCAGGCTTTCCAAACTACAGATGACACAGAAGTGCTGGTCATGGGCCTCACCCTGAATGCCTGTCACCTGATATTTGGGCAACGACTGTTGCCTGGCCTGTAAATACTCTTGCAGGCGGGTTTTTGGGTCTTTGTTTTGCTCGTCCGATGTTGTCAGGTTATTGAGACGAGAGGCAAACCAGCTGTGAATGCACTGATGGCAGACCGCCATTCCGGCATCAAGGTAGATGGCGCCAATGATGGCTTCAACTGCGTCAGCAAGAATGGAGTCGCGGCGGAATCCACCGCTTTTCAACTCCCCGGAGCCGAGCCGAAGAAAATCTCCCAACTCAAACTCCCGCCCCAATTCCGCCAGTGTCGCTCCACGAACCATACGGGCACGCAGGCGACTTAGCTGCCCTTCTTTGGCATCGGGGAAGCGTTCGTAGAGAGCTTGCGCAATCACAAAATTAACAATTGAGTCACCAAGGAACTCTAACCTTTCATTATTGCGGCTGCCAAAGCTGCGATGAGTCAGGGCAAGCAACAGCAATTGATGATCGGAAAATTCATAGCCCAGTTTTCTTTGCAGTCGGGCACGTTCATGCGTTTTCACTCAGTTCCAGCTTTCCAGTTATGTTTGAATGTCAAGATAAGATCAATGTTATAAAATAAATGAACCCGCCGCTCATAGTTCACCTGAACGGTGACAGGACCGTAATCCCGCATCACCTTAACCTCATTACGGTTAAGCTCCACCCTGTTCAGCTGCAAGCCTTTATTAATCCAGGATCGAACGTCAGCGACGGTTGCGGTAGCTGAGCCAGAGCGGTTACTCAGGGACGACACCACCTCTGCCACTGCGCGGTCGCTCAGATACAACGGCACCACCTTAATCGCAACGGTCAGTATTAATCCAAAAACCAACAAAAAGAACAACCAACCCAATATTCCGCTACCCTGCTGTCTACTTTTTATTCCATTCATGAGGTGTTCTCCACAGTGTCCTGTGTTGAGTTAGTGAATTACTCCATTGTTTTTAAAGCCCGGTAATTGCGTCCAGCTAGGCCAGAACATCCAGATATAAACGGCCTTACCAACTACGTTCTCTTCCGGTACGAAGCCCCAGTAGCGACTGTCATTACTGCGATCACGGTTATCCCCCATAACAAAGTACATGCCTTTGGGAACCACCCACTCGCCCTCAGCCCTGAAGTCATTGCTGGTCAGCTCTTTGCGAATCTCATACTGCTTACCTTTTGGGCCTTCTTTGTAAAGCCGGTAGGTAGAGCGGGTATCATTGAGCTGGGCCACAAATTCTTCTGGCACTGGCTTGCCGTTGATAGTCAGTCGTTTGCCGAAATACCGAACAACGTCACCAGGCAGGCCGATGACCCGCTTGATAAAGTTGACGCTTTCGTTGCCGGGCTGTTTAAACACCATAACATCACCCCGCTCTGGATTACCAATGGACAGAATTTTGGTGCCCGTTACCGGCAGTCGCAGGCCGTAGCTGTATTTATTGACCAGAATAAAATCGCCGACCTCAAGGGTGGGAATCATTGAGCCGGAGGGGATCTGAAAAGGTTCAAATAAAAACGAGCGAATGACCAGAACAAAAAGTAAAACCGGAAAGATGGACCTGGAAGTCTCAACAATTGCCGGCTCTTTTACTGGCTCACTGGTAGTTAATCCGTCTTCTTCAGCTTCACCGGTGGCAGCGACTGCGGCCTTTCTTCTGGGTAGCCAGAAAATTCGATCAACCAGCGCGATGGCCCCTGTTGTAAAAACCGCAAGTACCAAAAGCAGTGGAAAGTTAAAATCCATGATTGTTTTTTCTCTTAAACTGTTTAGTCAAGCCTGAAGCCAATAGTGAAACTGCTGGTTAGGCAGTAATGAATTTTACCAAACAAGCACTGGTTACTTATCGACCTTCAGTACCGCAAGGAACGCTTCTTGGGGAATTTCTACCCGCCCAACTTGTTTCATGCGCTTTTTACCGGCCTTTTGTTTCTCCAGCAGCTTGCGTTTACGACTGACGTCCCCGCCATAACATTTTGCAGTGACGTTTTTACGCAGCGCTTTTACCGTTGTGCGGGCAATAACTTGACCACCAATGGCTGCCTGAATGGCCACATCGAACATCTGCCGGGGGATGATCTCTTTCATTTTTTCCGTCAATAACCGCCCCCGGGAGACCGAATGATCTTTATGGACAATCACCGCAAGGGCGTCGACTTTTTCTCCGTTGATCAGGATATCTACCCGCACCATTTTGGCTGCTTCAAAGCGGTCAAAGGTGTAGTCAAGGGATGCGAAGCCGCGGCTGACGGATTTGAGTCTATCAAAAAAGTCCAACACCACCTCGTTCATGGGGATGTCGTAAGTCAACGACACCTGACCACCGGTGAACTGCATATCTTTCTGAACACCACGTTTTTCAACACAGAGTGAAATTACATTACCCAGATACTCCTGCGGCACCAAAATGCTGGCTCTGGAAATCGGCTCAAGGATCTCACTGATACCGGCCGGGTCGGGCAGGCGTGACGGGTTGTCCACCTCGACAATATCGCCGTTTTTCATTTCACACTGGTAGATAACTGTAGGCGCTGTGGTGATCAGATCAAGATTATATTCCCGTTCAAGGCGCTCCTGAATAATTTCCATGTGCAGCATGCCAAGAAAGCCGCAACGAAAACCAAAGCCCAAAGCGTCGCTGCTTTCTGGCTCATAAAAAAGAGAGGCGTCGTTTAGGCTCAGTTTCTCCAAGGCGTCACGAAAGTCTTCAAAGTCGTCGGAGCTGACCGGAAACAGACCGGCATAAACCTGCGGCTTCACCTGTTGGAAGCCTGGCAGAGCTTGGGTTTCCCGGGTTTTAAAGTGGGTCAGCGTATCTCCGACCGGGGCGCCGTGAATGTCTTTGATACCGGCCACCACATAACCCACTTCACCGGCTTTAAGAATACCGGTGGGCGTTCTTTTGGGCGTAAAAATACCGACGTTATCGACAACATGGGCTTGCTCCGTCGATTTAATGATAATTTTCTCGCCCTTTTTCAGGGTGCCGTTTTTGACCCGTACTAAGGAGACAACCCCTAGGTAGTTATCAAACCAAGAATCGATAATCAGTGCCTGCAGTGCTGCGCCTGAATCACCTTCCGGAGCCGGAACGGTTGTCACCAGACGCTCAAGCACTTCATCAATGGCAAGGCCGCTTTTTGCCGAACAACGAACGGCGTCTGTCGCATCAATACCGATAATTTCTTCAATTTCCTGTGCCACCCGATCCGGTTCAGCCTGAGGCAGATCCATTTTGTTCAGCACCGGCATCACTTCGAGCCCCTGCTCAATGGCGGTGTAGCAGTTAGCCACCGACTGCGCCTCAACACCCTGAGCCGCATCAACCACCAATAAAGCACCTTCACAGGCCGCCAAGGAGCGGGACACTTCATAGGTGAAGTCCACATGACCCGGGGTATCAATGAAGTTTAACTGGTAGGTTTCACCATTTTTGGCCTGATAATCCAGCGTCACACTTTGTGCTTTGATGGTGATTCCACGCTCTCGCTCAAGCTCCATGGAGTCAAGAACCTGAGCCTGCATTTCACGATCGCTGAGCCCACCACAGGTTTGAATAAACCGGTCTGCCAAGGTCGACTTGCCATGGTCAATATGGGCAATAATTGAAAAGTTCCTGATATGGCTTTGATCGCTCACGATAGAATCTACTGTAAAATCATCACAAAAAAAATTATCCCCGCAAGGGCGGGGACTGTCTTGATTGGCAGATCAAGTGGTCATTACTTAACACCCCCGAACAATGGATAGCATTAACTGATCTGCCAAGAATAATTGCTGGGTATTCTATAACATGTAAGCACAGTACTCCATGCTCGTGTACTGTGCCAGAACCTAGCCTGCAAAAAGACTGATTTAGCCAGATAAGCTACTCCTGCAGACGGAAGGTAATGTAACCCGGATTTCCACCGCGAATGACGCGCATGGAAATTGAGCGATTGCGCGGCAGCTTCGCAACGACTTTTTTAAACTCAGCTACCGTTGTTACCGTGCGGTTATTCAAGTCGGTAATCACATCACCCTGACGTAAGCCAATAGAGCGGGCGGCACCACGGTTGACGCTGATCACCACCAATCCCTGAACGTCTTCATCAAGGCGCAACTTACTGCGGTAGTTATCATCCAGCTCAGCCACCTGAACACCCAGAGGGTTTTTTTCGGTGAGCTGTTTTGCAGCGCCCCTTTCCATCTCTCTGTGTTCATCGGGCAGTTGACCCACCTTCAAAACCACCTTTTTGCGCTTACCATTGCGAATATACTCCACCTCAGCCTTTTCACCGGGCTTGACCACCCCAACGGACATGGGCAGAACACCGGAACTGGAGATAGTACGATCATCAAAACGGACAATGATATCCCCGGGTTGCAGCTTGGCTTTGTCAGCAGGGCCTCCCGGTACTATCTGACTGATCAGAGCTCCCATCGGTCGTTCGAGGCCGAAAGATTCAGCCAGATCCCGATCCACATCCTGAATGGCAAGCCCCAGCCAGCCGCGGGTAACGTAGCCTTTTTCTTTCAGCTGCTCCACCGCCCAGAGCACGTGATCAACCGGAATCGCAAATGACAGCCCCATAAAACCACCAGAGCGGGTGAAAATCTGTGAGTTAATACCAATGACTTCACCATCCATGTTGAACAGTGGGCCACCGGAATTACCGGGGTTGATAGGCACGTCGGTTTGAATAAAAGGAACGTAGGAGTCACTAGGTAGGCTGCGGTTTAAAGCACTGACAATCCCTTTAGTTATGGAGTACTCAAAGTTAAAAGGTGAGCCGATGGCCGCAACCCATTGCCCTGGTTTAATTTTTTGTGAGTCACCAAACTTTACTACCGGTAGACGCCGGTCGCTTTTAATTTTTAACAGAGCGAGATCCGAACGTTCATCAGCACCGACCAACTCTGCCTGCCTTTCACTGCGGTCACTGAGCCTGACAATGATCTCATCAGCGCCTTCAATGACGTGGTTATTCGTCAGGATGTAGCCATCGGCTGAAATGATAAAACCCGACCCTAGGGACAAAGGCTGCGGGCGCCCTCCCTCGCCCTCGCCGGGCAAAGGAATACCGAAGTATCGGCGAAATATTTCCGGTAGTTCTTCACCACCCGGGCCAAGTATCTGCCCACCCGTACCCGGCTTGGAGAGGGTGCTTATGTTGACCACCGCAGGAGAAGCCTGTTCAAACAAGCTGGAAAAGTCCGGTAATCGGGACTCGGCATGGGCGGAGTTGATCAACAATGCCTGTATCAGAAAAAGGGATAACCCGACACTGTACAATGACCTTTGCAGGAGAGTTGGCAAGCGAAATATTACTCTAGCCATAAACAGGATTACTCCAATAGTCAGCAGAAAAATATTCAGTGGTGAAAAAAGTCTTGGCGTTCATCGTTCTTTGCCAGGGAGGACGCGCCTTCGCCCGGTAAAACCTTAACCACTTCAACGGGACATATATCAGTTGACCTTTTTTTTCCTGCAAACCGCACAAATAAAAAGCCACACAACAAACCAAAGCCGGCACCAAGTAATAGCCACAAGTCATCAAGACCGGCGGTAGCAGTTAGCCACATCCCAGCCATCATAAGAAGAAGAGGAAAGAGATAAATTAAAAAAGAAGCCCTTAACAGTGAACCTTCCTGAACACCAACAACAACCCGATCACCTTCACGTAAAGCCCAAGGGCTCGACGCACGAATGTAGGAAATTGAACCGCCAGGGTGGTACTGCTCTAAGAGGTGCTGACCACACTGAGTACTGCAGTCAGAACACCCAGAGCGTTTGCTGGTTTCGACCCAGACAAAACCTTCTTCAACAGCAATGACCCATCCTTGCTCTTGCACCATATTTCCGGGAACCTGATATATATCGGAAAAGCAATAATAGAAAAAAATTTAATAACAAAGTCTAGAAAAATTACCGGATGCTTACATCTATCATGGGCTGACTTTCAACGGCCTGACAGACACCGCCACACGCTCTGCGGTACTCAGTGGCACATCACCAACCACCGTAACATGAAAGTACCGCTCACCTTCCCGATAAATTTTTGAGACTGCCGAAAGCGCGCCAATTTTTTCAGATGCCTGACTTAATACCCGGGTATCATCAAGCTCAACAAACACTGAAAAACTGGCGATACCATCGGAAAATACCAGTGCGTCGACCTCATGCTGACTGATCGGTGATGGTCGAACACTTCTGTTTTGCAGCACAAAACCTTCCGGCAACCAGCCGGTTTCCCAATCTAATGGTGCATTGGGCTGCTCTGCTTGGGTATCAAGAGTGATGGTTTCATTTACGACAGCAGGCTTATGTGAGAGCAGTTTTAGTGAGTCCACGGACAGTGGAGCGGTATCCAAAGCAGTGAACTGCAGGCGTTCAATAACTTTGCCCTGATCATCGAGCATGACTGATTTCAGCAACAATGAGGACTTGCGATCGAGCCATAACTGATAACCGTAGCGAAACCGATCTTTGGGCAAAACCAGCAATAGTATCGCTTCTCGCCCGGCGACCCGGTCAAGACCCACAGTTTTAAGCTCATAAAGGGCGCTGGAAATTCCACTCTGAAGCCTCCCTACCACCGGAATCAATGAGCCGTGTTGGAATCGGGTAACGCCTTCGTTGTAGCTTGAGTAGAAAAGTTCATTGCCAATCCGCAGTACTTCTCTTGGTGCACCATCAAGGTAGACAATGCGCTCTTTTTCAACGCTGTCTTCGCTTGCAGGCTGGTGCATGATGCTCATGGTTTCAAGGTGAGCACCCTGCTGATAAACAAACTCGCCCTTGTAGTTCGAGTTTTTGGACGACTGAACCATGCTCTGCAGAAGATCATTAGCATCCTGTACCGATTCAGCGCGCAAAACCGTGGTTAGCAGGACACCTAGTAATATTGAGAGAATTGATGGTATGCGTTTCATAGGATTATTGATTATCAAAACTCGTCAGTCTGGCAAAGGAAAGAACACTCTGACCACGGCTCATAGCAGTAAGCTCAGCATGCTGAAGGGCGTAGGCATGGAACCGTTCACGAGTCGCCCGATCCGCAAGACTTTGGGCGTAGGCCAGCTGCTCTGGCGTAATACTGTCGTGTGATTTTGAGTTGTAACCGGCACGAATACTGGCTGCACCATAACCGTGGTAACCATTTTGCGCCAACTGTACAGGCTGAGTCAGTGTTGACGGTTCGTTTACTGCGATTACCTGAACGTCCGGTGAATGGTTACTGGTACGAACCCCGATAATCACTGCAAAG
Organism: Endozoicomonas sp.; assembly: GCA_965198415.1. GTDB lineage: Bacteria > Pseudomonadota > Gammaproteobacteria > Pseudomonadales > Endozoicomonadaceae > Endozoicomonas. The sequence continues at coordinate 567,833 of CBDAPN010000031.1, read as the reverse complement.
GCCACTGAGGCGGCCAGAGCAACTTTGCCTAACGAGGCCCAGAATTTTTCAATAGTGCTGACATTACCGATGTTATTGACAACCTTTTGTTCCTCGCCATCAGAGGGCTGAACAACCGAAGCAGAATCTTGCTCATCGTTATCAATGGCGGACATGACACTTTTGGAAATATCAACGTTAGCATAGGGATTCACCTGCCCGCGAATGGCATCCCCGATAAGCTGATAACGCCCCGCCAGCGAGCGAAGCTCATCATCCTTTTGCACCCCGGCAAGCACTCGTTGTAGTTCCATCTCGCTGGAATAGCCATCCAGTGTTGCCGAGACAGATTCCCGTAGTCGTTTGTTGCTTCCGGTTTGTGGATTATTTCCACTCATAGACGAACCCCTGGTATCCACGCAGCCCACACAAACAGCCGGACTTTAAAATATAAGCTGATTTAAATATTCTGCCCTAACAGCGGCCGGATCTCTCGATCAATCGCCTCTCTTGCCCTGAAAATTCTGGAACGTACGGTTCCTAAGGGGCACTCCATCACATCAGCGATTTCTTCATAACTTAGCCCATCAAACTCTCTTAGCATAACGGCAGTTCGCAGCTCATCAGGCAGGCGCTGGATAACTTCATGAATGACCTGTTCAATTTCATCACAGTACAGTTTGCGCTCGGGGGTATCAACAACTCGCAGCACGTTGGAGGATTCCAGAAAATCGGCATCGTGAATATCAATGTCGCTCTCCGGCAATCTGCGCCCTTTGGAGACCAGATGATTTTTTGCAGTGTTCACTGCAATTCGATACAGCCAAGTGTAAAAAGAGCTGTCGCCACGGAACCGCTCCAGCGCACGATAGGCCTTGATAAAGGCTTCCTGCGTCACGTCCTGAACTTCCTGAAAGTCGCTAAAATAGCTGCCAACTAACCCAAGGATGCGATGCTGGTATTTAATCACAAGCGTATCGTAGGCACGTTTATCGCCTTGCCTGACACGATCAACCAACTGCTGATCAGAGTCCCGATTATCAACCATTCAGGCTTCTCCACCTCACCTTGGCAGGAGCACCATGAACGGCACTGTAGTTTGGTTTAAGACTCAATTTATCCGCCTGTACTTAGACCATCAAATTGAAGAAAAGTTCCCGACATTTTCATTTTTCTGTAATTTTTTTCTTCCGTTACACAGCGTATCAGAGCACTGCAATTTTTTTGGAAATTTATCAAGCCATTTCAAAACGGTTTGAAAGGGTTGGCGGGCAAAAGTTGTGCTGGATATTATATAGTATCCTGTGCAGCTTTGAACCACGCAATTCTATCTCTGTGTGCATCACCACTGACTACAACCTATATCTCAGCACACTCTCTGAATGTAAAGCATCACAAGACGGCTACAGATGTACACCTTAAGACTGGCATCAACCTGATATCAAACAGTTGATATCGAACGACAGCATCTCTTAACATCGACCCATAGAAAAGCGGCTTTAGATCTGTAAATTTGTGTTTATCAGCTTTCATATTCAGTGTCCTTAAACGCTTATCCCACTATTATCAATGCTGTACAGAAAAAACCTGAAGCTGTATGCGAACTGCATCTATCGATTATCTTACTTAACCGGCTGCACAACAGAAAAGTTGAGACAACATAATCTCGTATGACAACCTTTAATAACGCTTGCTATCAAACCAGTCGGTTTTGCAGTTCAATGCTTTGCCAATACCGGCAATTGCCGGTTAATAATCAGGGTCATCCATGCGCTGCAAAAGAAGTGCCAGATAGTACAGCTATTCTCGGAGCAACGTTCCAAGGTTTTCAGATTAGCACAATAATCCACAATGCAAGCATTTTCGTTTGCAGCGTATGTAAATTACACCTTTTCAAAAGACTCTGACGACAGGGGGCATTTATGCAACAGCCTAATAATAATTATGATGTGATCATAATTGGCTCTGGAGCCGCAGGCCTCACCACTGCGCTGCAACTTCCCGCCACCATGCAAATCGCATTGTTTAGTAAAGACACGTTCAGCGCCGGATCAACCTATTGGGCTCAAGGAGGGGTTGCGGCCGTGCTGGATCAGGTCGGCGACAACATCGATCAGCATATTAACGACACCCTCGTTGCCGGCGCCGGGCTGTGCGACCCGACGGCTGTACACCACATTGTTGCCAACGGCCGTACCACCATTGAGTGGCTTATTGAGCAAGGCGTCCCTTTTACGCCGGATCACAGTGCAGACCGCCCTTTTGACTACCATCTGACCAAAGAAGGCGGCCACAGCTCCCGCAGGATTATTCACGCAGCGGACGCCACTGGCCGGGCGATTTCCGATACCCTGTTGGCAAAAGCGAAGGCAAAAGCCAATATTGATCTGTTTGATTATCACATCGCCGTTGACTTGATCACCAGCCACAAATTAACCGGCGCAGAACAGAACAATCGCTGCGTTGGTGCTTATTTTCTTGACCTGAAAACCGACCAAACCCGGGCTTTCCAAAGCCGCTGCACGGTGCTGGCCTGTGGTGGTGCCAGCAAAACGTACCTGTACACCAGCAACACCGACAGCGCCTCCGGAGACGGTATTGCCATGGCTTGGCGAGCCGGATGCCGGGTGGCGAATATGGAGTTCAACCAGTTTCACCCAACCTGCCTCTATCACCCAAACGCGCAATCTTTTTTGATCTCAGAAGCAGTCCGGGGCGAGGGCGGCTTGTTAAAACGCCCGGATGGTTCACGTTTTATGCCAGAGTATGACCACCGTGCAGAACTGGCCCCAAGAGACATTGTGGCCCGCGCCATTGACCATGAAATGAAACGACTGGGCGCCGACTGCCTGTATCTGGACATCAGCCATAAACCGGCAGAGTTTATCCGCGACCACTTTCCGAACATTTATAACCAATGTCTGCGGTGCGATATTGATATCACACGCACCGCCATTCCCATTGTGCCATCGGCCCATTACACCTGTGGCGGTGTGATGGTGGACACCCATGGCCAGACCGACATCGACGGGCTATTTGCCGTTGGCGAATGCAGTTTTACCGGCCTGCACGGTGCCAACCGGCTCGCCAGCAACTCATTACTGGAATGTTTTGTAACCGCAAAGCACTGTGCCAGGCATATTGCCGACACCTTTGCCCAACACCCCAGCCCTCCCGACTTGCCACAGTGGGATGACAGCCAAGTGAGCGACTCCGATGAAAATGTAGTTATCTCCCACAACTGGGACGAACTGCGTCGATTTATGTGGGATTACGTCGGTATCGTACGCACGACGAAGCGGTTACAAAGGGCTATGAATCGGGTGGAGTTACTGCAGTCTGAGATCCATGAGTTCTACAGTAATTTCAAAATCAGCAACGACCTGATTGAGCTTCGCAACCTCGCCCTGGTTTCCGAGCTTATTATCCGCTGCGCCATGGCGAGAAAGGAGTCCCGGGGGCTTCACTACACGCTGGACTACCCCAACACTCTGGATCGGGCTGAGGACACTATTTTGGTTCCTTGACTGGCTCTGCAGCACCAAACAGCGCAGCACTCTCAAGCATTAACCGCAGCCGGAACCCGTGCAGCTCATCAGGGTCTGCACTGTCCGCAAACAATATCAGATGAGCCGGGCGACGCTTTCCTTCAACTTGCAGCCGAAAGCAGATTAACATTGAGGTGACTACTATCTCGCCTTGTGGCCAGGCTCTGAACCAGCCTTCCCCCAACTTCACCCGCCACTGATCCCCCATCAGGCGAATGGCGGCGATGGCAGCAGCGTGCCGACAGCCAATGAAACGGCGATGGTAGTAACGAAAATGCACCACCACCACAACCATCAGTAAAGCCTTGACTCCCCACCCAAAGGCAGCAAGCCAAAGTGCCAGCAAGGCACCACCATGACTCAAAAGGGCTAACAGGAGGTGCTGGCGGGAGCGCCAAAGGTTAACCTCACACAGACTCGCCTTTATAACGCCCATGTTCCAACACCCGCTCCACCATCTTGCACAACGCCCGGTCTTCAGGCCTTGTATCCCCCATAAACCAACTGAAAAGATCCGGGTCTTCACAGGCGAGCAGGCGCACATAGGTTTGCTGCTCGGCCGCACTCAGCCCGGCCAGGGCGTCTCGGGTAAATGGCTCAAGAAGCACATCCAACTCCAGCATGCCCCGTCGACTGCGCCACTGCAGGGATTTCAGTTCATCTGCACTCAGCATATTAAAATAACTCCCACGTTGATTTTTGCGGGCAAGTATACCTTTTTTTAGCAATAATCCTCTATCATGCTTTGTTGCTAAATACCGGCTGGTAACATCACTCGCTACCAAGACGCTGTACAGACAATCTCCCGGACATTACCGGCAACACCCATCGCAGTAATCGGACACTAAGGTAATCAGATGACCACTGACTGGAAGACCTATTTACAATCTCAGGGCGCTACTTTTGCACAGGAACGGTTGGTCGGCTTCTCAACAACTGCGAAGACACTGACAGACAACGTCCTTGCTGTGCTGTCCGGGCAGAGTCTGATCAGCATTGCAGGGGCAGACCGGCAAAAATTTTTACAGGGTCAGGTTTCCACCCACATGACCCGGCTCAATGCCCTGCAACACTCCCTTGGCGTGGCCTGCTCACCCAAAGGGCGCATGTACACTACGTTCAGAATTCTCGACACCGGTGAGCGCTATCTGCTGAGCATGAACGCCGGTATCATTGACAGCACTCTGGCGACACTGAAAAAGTATGCGATCTTCTTCAAGTCAGAGCTGCTCAGCCTGCCTGAATACCTCACCCTTGGTCTAAGCGGCACCGATATTGATGCCATTCTTAACGACGTGTTTAGCGCAACGCCACTGCCCGAAAGCAACCAAGTGGTTGCCGTTACAGAGCAGTGTTATCTGCTCAACACGGCTGACTCCCGCTATGAATTGTGGCTGCACCAGAGCCAGCTGCTCCACTGGTGGCCTTTGTTAACGGCAAAACTGTTACCGGTCAATGAGAGCTTCTGGCAACTTATGAATATTGAGGCTGTACTGCCCCAACTGAGTCAGGCGACCGTGGATCAATACATTCCGCAACATCTGAACCAACCCTCCATTGGCAGCGTCAGTTTTAAAAAAGGGTGTTTTACCGGTCAGGAGATCATTACCCGAATGCAAAACCTCGGGCAGCAAAAGAGTCGCTGTTACTGGCTGACGCTCAACAATAACAGCCAACCAGAGGTCAATACCCGGCTTTATAACAGCAAGGGCAAAGCCATCGGTGAGGTCATTCAAAGTGAGCCCAACCTTGATGGCACTAACGTTGAGATTCTGGCCGTTATTCGCATTGAGGCCGCCGAGGCCGGTGAGGTTTTTCTGGAGGGCGGGCAGCCACTTGAGGTCCATGCACTGCCCTATGCCATTGATCAGAAAGCTGAGTTGCAGCAGTAGTTAAAGGGTTAGCTATCCAAACTCCTTTCAATGTGCCGCAGGATGCCTGCGGCCTCATCAAAATCATAACTGATGACGGCGTCCTGCAAAGACCGCAACAATGACTGGTCAACCTGATCTTGCAGCCCCTGTGTCAAAGAGGGCAGCAGCGACACCACATCCACATCCCCACCACTGAGCTTGTGCTCCATGATGCGGATCAGCTCGTGCAGCTCACCCACTTCAATAACGCCCTCACCAGCCGGTTCGAGCTCATCTTTGACGGGCGGTAAACGTTCCAGCCCTTGCATAACCTGCTCAAAAGCCCGGACAAAAGCTTCCATTGCCTCGGGATTCAGTGAGCGCTCCTGACTTCCATCGCGCAGGTGGCTCTCCAGCTTAGCCGCCTGCTCATGCAACCGGTTGGCCCCCAAGTTACCGGCAACGCCTTTGAGGGCATGCACTAAATGACGGGCATCATCCCACTGAGCACGGTTCACAAAGGACTTCAGTTGCGCCAGATCCCCCCGCTGATTTATGTAAAAATCCGCCAACAATTTCTCATACAAAGGCTGGTTGCCCTGCAGCCGCTGCAAACCCTCCTCGACATTAATGCCGGGCAGTTGCAGCCGGGCGTGTTGCTCTTCGGTGATGGCGTGCCGCACGTCCGTTTCTCCCACCTGCAGCCAATGGCGTACCATCTGCTTTAGGGCCGGTGGACTTAATGGCTTGGAGATGTGATCGTTCATACCCGCCTGCAGACACCGCTCGCGATCACCGGCCATCGCGTGGGCCGTCATGGCAACAATCACCAGACTGTCCTTGCCAAGCTGTTGTCGGATGGTGCGCGTGGCCTGATAACCGTCCATTTCCGGCATCTGGATATCCATAAATACCAGATCGAAATCTTCCTTTTTGATACGCTCAACCGCCTCAGCGCCATTGGTCGCCATGGCCACATCCAACCCCATGCCTTCGAGCAGCTCCCGGGCAACTTGACGGTTAATTTCGTTATCTTCCGCCAGTAAAATGCTGCCTTTAGGCATAATCTCGCAGGATGCGGCCACTGTATTTTGCCCCGTTTTAACAACATCCCGACCCATCACACGCATAATGGTCTCCACCAGCACCGTGCGATTGACCGGTTTAATCAGAAAATCGTCCACTTCATTGGCGGCCTTGCTCATCAACTCCTCCCGACCATAAGCGGAGACCATGATCAATTTGGGTTTACTTACCAAGTCAAGGTCGTTAATTCTTTGCGCCAGCTCAATGCCGTCAATATCCGGCATACGCCAGTCAAGCAGCACCAGTTTGATGCCGGGGTTGGCCTGTAGCAGCTGCAGCGCATCGGCACCGTGGGCGCTTTGCAAGATGTCACAACCGGCGGTTTGCAGGTGGTTGACCAGCAAGGTACGGGCCTCTTCATTATCATCCACCACCAGCGCCCGCACCCCCTGTAAAGACTGCTTTGAAATCTGCGGCTGATGCACCAGCCCCAGATCCACCACAAACTTGAAAGTGCTTCCCTCTCCCGGCACAGACTCCACGGAAATCTCTCCGTTCATCATCTGCACCAGATTTTTACAAATGGCCAGCCCCAACCCCGTACCGCCAAATTTGCGGGTAGTGGAACCGTCTACCTGAGAAAAAGAGCGGAACAGTTTGCCCTGCTGCTGTTTGCTGATGCCGATGCCGGTATCCACCACCGAAAACTCCAGCGTCACCACATCCTGACGACAGGCAATCATCACCACCGAAACACTCACCTCACCCTCACTGGTGAACTTCAAGGCGTTATGGGTCAGGTTGATCAAAATCTGGCGCAGCCGCAGGGGGTCACCTTTTAGCTGGCGTGGAACGTCGCTGTGAATATTGTAAGTGAGAGTAAGCCCTTTCTCTTTCGCCTTGATGCCGCTGATATTATAGGCATTTTCGAACACGCTACCGAGGTCAAACTCAATACTTTCCATATTCAGCTTGCCGGCTTCAATGCGGGAAAAATCCAGAATGTCGTCAATAATCCCCAACAGATCATGGGCAGAGATCTGGATTTTACTGATGTAATCTTTTTGCTGCACCGACAGCACGGTTTCCTGCACCAGATGACTCAGGCCAATAATCGCATTCATCGGGGTGCGAATCTCATGGCTCATATTGGCCAGAAAGTTACTTTTTGCCTGATTCGCCTGATCCGCCATCTCCTTCGCTTTGTGCAGGGCTTCCTCCGCCTGCTTGCGGTCGGTGATGTTACGCCCGGAGGCGAACAGATAGCCTTCGCCTTCATACTCCACGTAGTTCGCGGTCACCTCCACCGGGAAGACGGTGCCATCGGAAGTTCTACGCAAGGTGTCGTAAGTCATGCCTTTTCGCAGCACCAGCTGCTCCCAGAGCTTTTTCCAGGAGCTTTTGGTCACGGCCGGATTAATGTCCACGATGGACAGCGCCATCATCTCCTCCTGCGAGTAACCGAGGGCTTTACAGGCGGACTCATTAACGTATTTGTGATAACCATCACGGCGAAACCAGTGAATATGATCTCCCGCACTGTCCAGAGAAAACCGCGCCATAGACAACTCACGCTCCCGGCTCACCTGATGGGTGATATCCACCATGGTGCCCAAAACCCGCAAAGGTTTGCCGTTTTCATCCCGAAACACCACTTTGCCTTTGCTGCGCACTGTGGCAAAGCTGCCGTCTTTACGGCGCATGCGATAGACAAACTGGAACGCCTGATCTGAACCAACCAGTTGCTGATCGAGAAACTGAATCGCAGATTGTTTGTCATCCGGGTGCAACAAACGGCGCCAGGCTTTTATGTTGTTCATCAACTCCCCGGCCTGATACCCAAGCATGGCCAGGTAACGAGGGCTGAAATAGACCGTATCGTGCGCTACATCCCAGTCCCACAGGCCATCGCTGGCAGCATCCATAGCCAGCTGATAACGCTCTTCACTGATCCGTAAAGCATCCTCAGTATTTTGCCGGTCTCTGGCCACCGCCACCAGCTCCCCCATGCGGTGCAGTAAGTCCATTTCGTGGATAAACACTTGATACTTTGGCGGCACATTAATCAGACCAATACCACCGACCACACGCCCAAACAGCAACATCGGCGCATAAACAACCGTAGTGACCCCCAGCCGGGTAAGGGTGGCTGCACTGTCGGCCTCTCCCCGGGCGAGCAGGTCGTCCCGCAGTACGATAGTGACCTTGGCTCCCTCGTGCGGGTGTTGGTGAAAAAAGCCCTGCTGCAACAACGCCGTAAAAACCTCCGGATTCCTACGGTTGTGGCAACTCCAGTAGCACTCCACCCGTGCGGCGGACTCCCGGCTAAAAATACAGGCGGCTTGTGCGTGCAGGTAATTACCCAGCTCACTGAGAAAGTAATGGCTCGCCTCACCCACCGACTGATCCATAAAATGTCTCGACATGTCGCTGGACAGACGGTCCAGCTCGGAGCGAATCCGCAGCCCTTCTTCTGCCTTTTCCCGATCGGCAATTTCGATGCTCAGACGCCGATTCCAATACACAATTAAAATCAGAGTCACCAGAATCAGCACCAAGCCAATAAACAACTCTTTGTTTGGCTGCCACAAAATGCCATGAATAGAGAGCCAGCTGCTCTCCAGAGTTTCGCGGTCTTCCGGAGTAATGGTCTCCACGGCTTTGTCGAGAATTGACGACAGTTCCGGGGCATTATTGCGCGAAGCAATACTGAACTCATAGTTAAAACCGGCTTCCGCCACCACCTGCAAATTGGTGATTTTCATGCGGTCAATTTCGTAGCTGACCGAGGCTAAATTGGCCACAATGGCATCCAGCACTCCGCTAGAGACCTTATTCAATCCGGTAGCGATATTCGCGACGCGGATAAAATTCACCTGCGGATAGCGTTTGCGGAAGATCTCATAAGTGACGTAACCGGGCACAAAACCGACTTTTTTACCCTTTAGGTGGTCTGGGGAGCGAATCGTTTTGTCGGACTCACGGGCGAGCACCACCGCCGGGACGCTGACCAATGGCTTGGTAAAGTTAAGGTAGCGACTGCGCTCTTTGGTTTTTTGCAGCATACCCACTGCATCAATTTCGTGGCGATAGGCTTTGCTAAGCCCCTCGGTCCATACTTTTTCGTGGTAGAGCTGAAAGGTCACCCCAAGCCGTTCTTCCAGCAACTTGAGGTAATCAATCACAATTCCCTGCCATTGGCCTTTGTCGTCAATGAAGGAAAAGGGCGGTTCGTTTTTATCCACCAACAGATGAATGACCGGGTGCAGCCGCAGCCAGCGGCGCTCGGCAACGCTCAACTCCACCGCCGAACCGCTGCGATGAAAATAATGATCCTGATCGCCTACAATCCAGCGGTTTTCAATTTGCCGATACTCCTCAGGGGAGATTTTGTGCAAACCTTCATTCAACAGGGGCAGCAACTCGCCCTGGCGGGGGGCGAGCACACCCGCAGCGATGGACTCATTCAAATTGAAATAGGGGCTAGAGGTCACCTCACCCACCAAACCAAAGCGATTCAGTGCCGAGCGCACAATAACCGGCTCCCCCAAAAAGGCGTCAATATCGCCAGCAAACAAGCGGTTAATCAGCTCTGCAACACTGGCTCCGGGGACAGGAATCGAATCCGACAGCCAGCGTTTGACAAACTCCTCCTGACTGGACGAGCGCACCACCCCGAGTCTTTTTCCGCTAAGATCCGCCCCCGGGTCTCCGGGCTCACTGCCGGTACGAAAATAGAGCCGGGTGGTCAAACCGTAATAGGGCTCCGACAGAGCCATCCACTGGCTGCGTTTTTCCGTTGGCGAGAGGGCTGCAACCACGTCCACCTTGCCTGCTTTGAGCGCCTTTAGCCCCTGACTCAAAGGGCTGACCTTAAACATGATCGGGATACCGGTTTTTTCCGACCACAGCTGCCAGACATCCACCAACAGCCCCGAGGGCTTACCCAATGAATTAACCGACGACAGCGGTGCCAAGTCTGCCGCTAAAGCCACCACAAGACTTTTGGGATTACAGTTACTCGCAGGCAAAGGTAGCTTGCGAATGGCCTCTCGTTCAGACTCGCTAATTCGCTGCATGCCCGCTTCGATCATCGCTACCAGCTCAGGGCGGGCGGGAGTCACAGCCGCCTTGATCTCAACCGGCTGCAGCGGCGTTGGCACTACCCGGTACTTCTGTTCAATACCGGAGCTGTTCAGGTAGTAAATCATCGCTTCATTGGCGGCAAGAATGGCATCCATCGGCTTCTTACTACTGCCGATGCCAGCAAACGAGGTGAACGGCACCGTCACCACCTGAGGATAATAGGTCATTAACTGTTGTTGGCAGCCAAGCCCTTGCATATAGCCAATCTTGAGCTTTTCCAGTGCTTCAGTGAAACCGCTGACCTGATGCTTTTTATTGACCAAAAGTACCGGTGTAAACCGCTGAATCACTGCCCCCAAGGCGCCTTGGCGCAGCAACGTTTTGTGCAAATCCGGGGGCATGTATGCCAGAGCATCGACGTCTGCATGCGTCAATTGACTGGCGATCTTGCCACGGGTGGTGGGTACAAACTCAATGGGCTGATGGTTTTTTTTAGCCCATAAAGTCCAGAGTTCGTAAGCGGCACCGTCGGGCTGACCCTGCTTATTGGTAAACATCCAGGGCGCGTCGTTGGTGAAGTAGGCAATTTTCAGGGGCTTTTGTCTGACACTGACTTCCCCGGCAATAGCATCCCGGATACCCGGCAAAGCGATGGCGAGCAACAACAGCAGGTAAAACACCTTGAAATAACGGTACGATGAGCAAGGCATAAACATTTAACGTACATCAGAGTCCGGCGGCACGGCCATCTTAACCTGAAACACGACAATCACCTATTAAAATGAGGTCATTCCCGGCCATTTGCTAAAGTAGTTATGAGACTAACCAGCAAACTAATAAGCAGGTAACTACCATGGAAATCGAAGAAAAAATGCGCCAACAGATCCGTACCGGTGAACAGACAGTCGCTCAGGCTGAAGCGTTAATCAAGGCCATGCAAACGCTGAAAAAAAAATTACACCTAAGTGAAGGCTGTGGTCAGCGCTTCTTACACAAGACCCATCCACAAATGGCTGTGCTGCAACAAGCGGAAAAGGAGATTGCCGCCGAATACTCCGGTAAAGCAACCCCGCCTATAAACAACCAGAAAAAAACCAACCTCCTCAACAATATCCTCCGTCAAGACCAAGCATAATTGACAGAAGAGTCAATACCGTCGACAGTAACCCTCTTAGTAGGTTACTGACGACATTTTTACCGTGCTGAAAATATACCACTCCAACCATCTTGATGTTCTGAAAGACCTTCTGGTTGAACTGCTGCGCCGCAACCCACCCACTAACCCACTGGCAGACGAACAAATCTTGGTACAAAGCCCGGGCATGGCGCAGTGGCTGCGCCTTGAACTGGCCAAAGGGCTGGGTATTGCTGCTGGTATTAATTTTCCTTTGCCGGCGAGTTTTCTGTGGCAGTTGTACACCCGGGTTCTGGCGGATGTTCCCCAGCGCTCTGCCTTCAATAAAGAGTCCATGACGTGGAAACTGATGGATCTTTTGGACACCGTAAATGACGACCCGGACTTCGCCTCGCTGACATCCTACTTAGCCAGTGATGAAGACGACATCCGCAAATTTCAGCTAGCGGGCAAAATCGCCGACATTTTTGACCAGTATCTGGTCTATCGCCCCGACTGGATACTGGAGTGGGAGCGCGGGCAAAAAACCACCGCCGAACAACCCTGGCAACCCAAGCTGTGGCAAAAACTGGTGCAAAGAACCGCCCAGCTGGGTCAGTCACCCTGGCACCGGGCCAATATGCACCACCGCTTCCTTGCCACAATGAGCGATGGCAGCAACCTGGCTCATCTGCCCGAGCGGTTATTTGTCTTTGGTATTTCCGCCCTGCCGCCGCACTTTGTGGAATCCCTTGATGCCCTGTCCAACCACTGCGAAGTGCATTTACTGGTAGCCAACCCCAGCCAACACTACTGGGGCGATTTATGCGACCCGAAACACCTGCGCAAAATGGTGAATAAAAAGCTGACCAACAAAACCGACAACAGTCAGAAAGTCTGGTTCAGCAAAACGGACCTTCTGGACAATCCGGACACTATTGGCAACCCGCTACTCCTCTCCATGGGCAAACTCGGACGAGACTACTTTCACCAGCTGCACGGACTGGATGCGTTTGACGTCGACGTGTTTGTCAACAACCACCCAGACAACCTGCTAGGGCTGATACAAAAGGATATTTTCGACCTCCACAACCGCGCCGACCCGGGGCAGCAGACACCACAGAGCATCGACCCTTCCCTGCAATTTCACAGCTGCCACAGCCCGCTTCGGGAGCTGGAGGTGCTCCATGACCACCTGCTCAACCTGTTCGCCAACAACACTGAGCTAACGCCAAAAGACATCGTCATCATGTTGCCGGATATCGACAGCTATACCCCGTGGATTCAGGCAGTTTTTGGCAGCGTCAGCGACCATCGCCGTATTCCCTATGCCATCTCCGACGTCAGCGCCAAACGTGAACACCCCATTCTGGCAGCCATCCTGAGGCTGCTGGAGCTTGATAAAAGCCGCTGCTCTGCCCCGGAGCTGATGGAACTGCTGGAAGTACCAGCCATTCTGGCCCGCTTTAAACTGACCCCCAATGACCTAACCACCTTACGACAATGGACCCATGAATCCGGCATTCGCTGGGGGTTAACCCCCACGCACCAAAGTGATTTTGGCCTGCCTAAACTGCAGGCCAACTCCTGGCTGTTTGGCATTCGTCGTATGCTGATGGGCTATGCGATGCCAGAAAGCACCGGTGTTTACGACGATATTTTGCCCTTTGACGCAGTTCAGGGCATGAGTGCGGTACTGGCGGGCTCTCTGGCTAACTTTATTGATGCCGCCGAACAGCTGCTGCAAATGCTGACACAAAACCGCCCGATCGAGCAGTGGATTCAATTTACCCACCAACTACTGGACGACTTTTTTACTCCCCAAAGCGAAGAGGACGAAACAGCACTGCAACTGGTGCAGCAAAACCTCACCCACCTCTATGAGCAGCTGCACGAAGCGGGCTATCAGCGCCCCTTATCCCGTAGCGTGTTCATCAGCTACCTGAGTGAGCGCCTGACCCAAGAGCGGGGCAGTCAGCGTTTTCTGGCCGGACAAGTCAACTTTTGTACCCTAATGCCCATGCGCTCCATCCCGTTTAAAGTAGTTTGCCTGCTGGGGATGAACGACGGCGCCTACCCCCGCAGCATTGCCCCTGTCGGCTTTGACCTGATCGCCCGCAACACTCGCCGGGGAGATCGCTCCCGTCGGGTAGACGACCGCTACCTGTTTCTTGAGGCACTGCTGTCGGCTCAGGACACCCTGTACATCAGCTTCGTTGGACGACGGATACAGGATAACAGCGAAAGAGTTCCGTCCGTATTGGTCACCGAACTGCTCAACTACTGCGAGCAAGGCTTTGGTTTAAAAAGTACCGATCTGGTGGTTGAACACCCGCTGCAACCCTTTAGCCCCAGCCAGTTCCTGCCGCCACCCACCATGCCTTGTGCTGCGCCTTTTTACACCTACACCCATGAGTGGCTACCCGCTGCCCGCCGGGATGCTGACAGCCCACCGCCTTTTATTGAGCAACCACTGCCTGAGAACACTAACACCCAAGAAATTGAGCTGGCCGAGCTGCTGCGCTTTTACAGAAACCCGTGTGAATACTTTTTTAATCGGCGCCTGAAAGTCTATTTTTCAAACGAGGGTCAGGCTTTGGAAGAGACAGAAACCTTCATCCTCGGCGGGCTGGAAGATTACCATTTAAAAACCGACATTCTCGACAGCCTGATCAACGACGAACCCATCGACGATCTGACCAAACGACTGCGCTCCACCGGCGATCTGCCACACTGCGCCTTTGGTGAATTGTCACTGGAAGACCACATCACCGCCATGGCGACCATGGCAGAAAAGCTAAAAGAACAACGCTCGCCTGCAACCCCGGATCAGGAAGTCAACCTTGAAATTCCCGATCATCAAGGCCAACCCCAACAACTGACTGGCTGGCTGCGGGGCTTTTCCGACACCGAGATGCTGCGCTACCGCCCCACTGACCTTAAAGGCAAAGACCTGATTCGCTACTGGATCGAACACCTTTGCCTGTGCATGACGAAGCAGCCAAAAACAACCCGGATTTATGACCTTAAAAAGGAATACCAGCTCAACATTGTGCCAAAAGAACTCGCTGAGCAGCACCTCACCACCCTGATTCATCACTTTCAACAGGGGCAAACCCGCCCCCTGCCCTGGTTTGCTAAAACCGCCTGGGCATGGCTCAGTGTGGACGACGAGGCCAAAGCGAAAAAAAACGCTGAAAAAGCCTTCGCAGGCGACGGCTATCGTAACTGGGGCGAAAGCAATGACGAATACATAAGGCGAGCCTATCCAGAGCTGGCACCGGTTTTTAATGAAATGACCCACCTGACGGAGAAGATTCTGGCCCCGGCTCAGGCGTACCTAGAGGAGATCACACCGTGACGGCAGCAACACTCGACCCAATAACCCTACCGCTGCACGGCACACGTCTAATAGAAGCCAGCGCTGGCACCGGCAAAACCTACACCATTGCCAACCTTTACCTGCGTATTCTGCTCGGGCACGGCAGTGAAAAAAGCAAACACAAAAAACCGTTGACTGTCGATCAGATTTTGGTGGTCACCTTTACCGAAGCCGCCACCAGTGAACTTAGGGACCGTATTCGCGCCAGAATTCACGATACCAGAGCGGCGTTTATTAACGGCAAATCCGACGACAAGTTCATCCAACAATTAATTGATGATATGGAGGAGAGTGAAACGTGCCAAAAGCAGCTGCTCGAGGCAGAGCAGCAGATGGATGAAGCCGCCATTTTCACCATCCATGGCTTCTGCCAGCGGATGCTGAAACAACACGCCTTTGAAAGCGGCACCCTGTTTTCCAGCGAATTAATTACCGACATGGAACCCATGCTGCAACTGTGCGCGGCAGACTACTGGCGTCGTAATTTCTATCCGCTGGAGACACCGCTGGTTAAACTGATTCGCAAACAGTGGAAAACCCCCAACGAACTGCTGAGTCATCTGCGCGGCTGGCTCCCTTTGGCCGATCTGAAACTGGACGACAAAGACGTACCAAAATCCATGGATGCGTTTACTCAACAATACCTGAAGCCGGCCAAAGCCCTCAAAGCGCTGTGGAAAAGCGAGGAGGAAACCATTGTCGAGCAGCTCAACGGTTGCGGCCTGAAAAAAAACAGTAAGTCGCTGACCCGCCTCAAGGGCATGGCCAAATTTATCGCTTCTGACGACCTGATTCCTACCCTCGATAAAGACAGCTGGGAACTCTACGGCACGGAAATTTTACAGAAAAGTCTGACAAAAAGCGGCCACCTGCCCAAGCACCGGATTTTTGCAAAAATTGATGAATTTCTTGCTTTGCCACTGACCATCAGCGCGGCCCTTAAAGGGCTTATCACCCGGGATGCGCTGTTGCACATCAAATCCCAGCTGACCCAACTCAAAGCCAACCGCAACCAGCTGTCCTTTGATGACCTGCTGGCCAACCTGGCCGACGCCCTGCTCGCTACAGACGACAACGGCCTGTTAGTCCAAGCCATCCGTAAACAGTACCACATCGCCATGATTGATGAGTTTCAGGATACCGACCCGCTGCAATACCGTATCTTCAACAAAATTTACATAGAAGATGGCGACCCCGACGTTGGCCTGTTTATGATTGGCGACCCCAAACAGGCAATTTATGCCTTTCGTGGTGCGGATATTTTCACCTACATGCAAGCTCGGGAGCAGGTCAACAGCCACTTCACCCTTGGCACTAACTGGCGCTCCAGCGACGCTATGGTGGCAGCGGTTAACCAGATCTTTAAGCTCAGCAAAGCACCATTCATATACAACGATAGCATTCCATTTGAGCCGGTAACCGCTGCCCCAGGTGCCGATCAAAAGCGGCTCACCCTTGACGGCGAAGCGTTGCCACCGATGACCCTGTGGCTGCAGCAACCCGAAGACCAAGCTACGGTTAGCGCAGGAGTCTATCTGGACACCATGGCGCAAGCCACTGCCACCGAAATCAACCGGCTTCTGAGTGCCGCCGATCGGGGTGAGTGTCTGATAACTAACGGCAACACAACCACTGCGTTGCAACCGGGGGATATTGCCGTACTGGTACGCAGTGGCAGCCATGGGCAGAAAGTTCGCCAAGCCTTGGCGGCACAGAACATCGCCAGCATCTATCTGAGCAATCAAGACTCAGTATTCACCGCCCAAGAAGCGTTGGATCTGGAGAAAATTCTTCAGGCCTGCCTGCACCCCACCAACGAACGCTGCCTGAAAGCTGCACTGGCCACCCCCTTGCTGCACTTGGATGCGTTAACGCTGGACGCCCTGAATACCGACGAACAAGCCTGGGAAGACGCGGTGGATGAGTTTACTCATTACGCCGAACTCTGGCAGCGCAAAGGCGTATTACCCATGCTGCGCCAGCTGATTTTTAAGCGCAACATTGCCGAACGACTACTGACGTCAGCCGATGGTGAGCGACGACTGACAGATATACTGCATTTGGGTGAGCTGCTCGCTGCTGCCAGCATTGAACAACAGGGCGCCTCAGCTGTGCTGCGCTGGTTTCAGGAACAACTGAGTCAGCCCAATAACGGTGCTGACGACCAGCAGTTACATCTGGAAAGTGAGCGTAATCTGGTCAGAATCATCACCATTCACAAATCCAAAGGGCTGGAATACAAGGTGGTGTTCATTCCATTTCCCTGCCACGTACGCAAGGCAGGCTCACCGCTCTACCACAACCCGGAAAAACCAAAGAAACCACGCTGGCCCTCACACCGAATCAGACAGCATCAAACCTCTCTGAGCAGGAGCGACTGGCAGAAGACCTGCGCCTGCTCTATGTCGCCCTGACCCGCGCCATTTACTGCTGCTACCTTGGCATGGCACCTTATAAATCCGGCCAAGCCAACAAAAGCGGTAAAACCGATCTGCACCTGAGCGCCATTGGTCATTTGCTCAATGGCGGTAACACCATTGACAGCGCTGATCTCTATAAACTGTTGGAACCGCTTGGTGACATCACTGACGATTTGCCCGACCCTCTGCCCCCCTACACGCCGGTGAGCCCGCCACAGGCTGAGCTGGCCGCTAGAAACTTCACCGGCAGCATCGAACGAAACTGGTGGACTACCAGCTACTCTGCCCTCTCCCGCCACCACAGCGCAGCAGATGCCCGCTTTGGGCAGGCCAGAATGAACACCGAAGCCATGGGCGAGCCGCAACAATCCGCAACAACCGACTTCAGCCTGTTCAACTTCCCGAAAGGGGCTCAACCCGGCACCTTTATGCACACTTTGTTTGAAGAGCTGGATATGAACCGGTTGCGCGGCACTGAGCCTTACCTTGAGCAGTTCGTGCATGAACAGCTCACCAAGGCCGGTTATGAAGTGTGCTGGCTAGAGGCCATCAAAGGTATGTTGCTGAACTGCCTGAAGGCGCCGCTGGATGGCGACAATCTGCGCCTGATCGACCTCGAAGACAGCAGTCGTCGGGTTGAGATGGAGTTTTATCTGCCCATTGAACACCTTGCCCCCGAGCAACTGAACCAACTGATCACCCGCCACGACCCCTTGAGCGCCCAAGCGGGGGCCCTGCAATTTCTACAAATGAAAGGCATGCTCAAAGGCTTCATTGACCTGACCTTTGTGCATCGGGGGCGCTGGTACGTCTTGGATTACAAGTCCAACTGGCTCGGCGACCAGAGCAGCGACTACAACCGGGCCGCCATGGAAAAAGTCATGGTCGAACACCGCTACGACCTGCAATACCAGCTGTACGCACTGGCGTTGCACCGGCTGCTCAAGCAGCGGCTACCGGACTATGACTATGAGCAACACTTTGGCGGGGTGATCTACCTCTTTCTTCGCGGCGTGCAGATCAACGACACCGAACAGCACGGTATTTTCAGCCACAAGCCCGACTTAGCTCTGGTGGATGGGCTGGATCGACTGTTCCAACACAGCCTGGCAAAACCGCACAACCCGTGAACGATAAGGCGCACAAGACATGTTAAAGCAGCTACAACAACTGGAAAAACAAGGCACCATTCGCGCGCTGGACTACCAATTCGCCCGCCTGCTGCACTCGTTAAACCCCGACCCGCTACTGACGCTGACGGCCGCTAACGTCAGCTATGAACTGGGTCAGGGCAATGTGTGCATGGCACTGTCAGCCCCAAAACTGTTTGGGCTGAATCACCAAAATACCCTTGCCATCACGGAACAAGTGGGTATTTGCCAAACCCGCTGGGCTGACCATTTGCAGTCGCTACCTATGGTCAGCGATGGCAACAAACCGGCGCCTCTGGTACTAGATAATGGTCGTCTGTATCTCTACCGTTATTGGGAATATGAAAAAAATGTCGCTCATTTTCTACAACACCAAAGCGCTACCAAACTGAACCTGAAAACAGCCCAAACCATTTTACAGCGCCTGTTTCAGCGGGATTACCACTTTGTGGCCAGACAGTGTCAGGGGTTGAACAAAGACGAACAAAAAGCCGCCGTCATCAAATGGCTCGACATTGAACGGAAGGAGACGCTTAACTGGCCTGAAATTCTGAACATTTTTAACCATGGGGCTGAGCAAACGTTAGACCGCGCCCGTCTTGACCAGCTCATTCCCGAATCCGCCTGCCTGAACTGGCAGAAAATTGCCGCAGCATTAGCCGCCAGTCGTTCATTTGCAGTCATCAGCGGCGGTCCGGGTACAGGCAAAACCACCACGGTCACTCGCTTGCTGGCACTGTTAAGTGAGCTAGGCACAAAGAGTGGAGCCCCAAACATCAAACTGGTGGCCCCAACCGGCAAAGCTGCTGCCCGGCTAACCGAATCCATTGGTGGCGCACTGGCTAACCTCAACTGCAGCGCAGAAGTCAGAAGCAATATTCCAACTCAGGCCGGTACCGTGCACCGTTTACTGGGTGTTGGCAGGAGGGGGTTTGTGCACAATAAGGACAACCGGCTCCATCTTGACATTCTGGTGGTGGATGAGGCCTCCATGATTGACCTGCCATTGATGAGCCAACTGCTTGCGGCGCTGCCAGACCATGCTCGCTTAATTTTATTAGGCGACCGTAATCAACTGTCTTCCGTAGAGGCTGGCAGTGTGTTGGGCGATATCTGCGCCGCCGCCAGCTTTGATTACTCACCAAAACAGGCAAACAGGCTGCACGAGCTCACCGGCCACTGCCTACCATCTGCCGACGAGGCTCATACCACCGAGGTATCCAACAACCTTTGCATGCTACGCAAAAGCTATCGCTTTGATGCCGCTTCCGGGATTGGCACGTTGGCCAGAGCGGTCAACGATGGTGAGCCCGCCGCTATGGAGGGTATTTTCTCCAGCGGCTTTAACGACATTGAACGCTACGCCAGCGCCGATTACTCATCGCTTATTGCACAGTGCGTTAAGCATTACCGCGATTATTTGTTGCTCATCAGGCAGAGCGCCACTGATGAAGAAAGCGAAAAAGAACGCATCCTCAAGGCGTTTAACCAGTTCCAACTGTTGTGCGCCCTGCGCGAAGGGCCTTACGGCACATCCGGTCTCAACAACGAAGTGGAAAACGCCCTGCAACAAGAAGGGCTGCTGACCATTACCGGGCAGTGGTATGAGGGTAGGCCGGTATTAATCACCCGCAATGATCACGGCCTCGGCCTGTACAATGGCGATATTGGCATAACACTCCGGGATGCGCGGGGAAAACTGCAGGTCGCTTTTGGCTTGGCGGATAAATCCATCCGGACTTTTCTGCCCAGTCGGCTGCCACAACACGAAACCGTTTTTGCCATGACCATCCATAAAAGCCAAGGCTCCGAGTTTGCCAATGTGGCAATGGTACTACCGGAAAAAGACTACCCACTCATTACCCGAGAACTGGTTTACACCGGCATAACCCGGGCAAAATCCAAACTGACCCTATTCTGTGACTTGAGCATGCTAAAAAAAGCAGCCAAATCCCCCACCGAGCGCCAGTCAGGGCTTCTTCAACGCCTGACAACAGTAAACTCCACCCAAGAAAATCAACCATCCCAAGCCATGCAGCAACAAACAGCCAACAAGAGGGGTAATGCCTCGACACCATAAAGCCCGGCGGGCACAAGTACCCGCCAAGGATAAATACCCGCAAAAGCAGTGGCTCTATTTGCCAAAAACTTGAGGGCTGATGTTTAGTGGTTGGAACATATAGCTGGTTACTGGCTCGGACGGCGTCTGATGATTAATATGCCTTTTTATACTAGCCATCATTTCATTAATGCAGTTTTCGAAGTTTTCAGTAAAAAGTTGCGTTATGTATTTATTATGCGATTGCGTGTCGTCACTCTCCTCGTTGGGAGACGCATTTTCCGACTTGTCAACCTCTTGAGTTAATTTCGGCGATGATAAAATAGCCGATTCTATATCCATAAAATGATTGAACAGGTTTTTATCATTTAACAGGGTGTTGACCTGTTGCCTGCTCAAGGCGGGGTTTTCATTGACAATCAATCGTCGTAACTTTTCAGCCACCAGGTCTTTGTTTTTATCGTCGTCAGGGGTGAACTCAGCATTAGAACTAGCCAAATCCTTATTATTCGGATCATTTGAGTTGTTTAATGGTTGCTGAGTCTTTTGCTGGTAAAAAGCCTTGAATTGCTCATCACTCATCCATTTTAATTTTTCTTCAGGCGATTTCCAGAACTGCAGTAAATAAATCACCCGTTTAACTATTGGAGTAAAAAAGTCAACGATAGGCCTTACAATATCTTTAAAATAAGACGTTACATTCGCAGCTGCTTTGACTTTCATGCCCATAGCCGTTGATGAAGCATCCGGTGTTGAAGGGGGCTTCATACCTAAAGTCATATTACCCGCGACATTATTGTTTAATTCTGCACTTTGCATAGAGCCTCCTATGAGGGGTTTTCTGTAAAAATCATCCTTTTGATCAAGGTGGTCAGGAAAAGTTCAAAAAAAATTAGCATATATTCGATTATTTGCGACACGCACTCTTGCGTTGGTACCACATCAGAACCAAGCCATAGAGCCGGTAAAGCGATGCAAGAAGCATTATCTGCTGCTAGCAGCCCGCCTAGCGGTGGCCGAGAAAGAAAAAATATGCCTCAGGTATAGTGACTTTGAAACCATTGGGTATAAGATGTGTAACTTTGTGTGCAGAGTTTCATCAATACGTTATCAATCACGAAAAGTATCGTTACACATTTTTTCCATTACAGTTCATGGAGTGATCAGGTTGAAGTATATCAAGCTCTCTTTGCGCTTCTTTCATAATCAATTGATGAAGCTGAGCTGGCTGGCATTGCTGGTGGTTTTGTTGCTCCATTTTGGCGTCTCATGGGGTTTGATGTGGATTGCTGGTGAGACTGTCTTACTCAAGCACTGGCTCTATTTCTACATAACCACCGCCACTACGGTTGGCTTTGGTGACCTCAGCCCTGCTGGCGATACCGCAAGAGTACTGGCGGCCCTCTTCGTGTTACCTGGCGGGGTGATTATTCTGGCCACTTTATTGGGCAAATGCACAACATTTTTTTACTACTTCTGGAGAAAAGGAATGCTTGGGTTGGGTGATTACTCGGATCTGCAAAATCACATCATCATATTTGGCTGGCACCGCCACCGTACCCCGAAGATGATTGAGCTTATTTTTGGCGATAGCCGACGGGAGAATCGACAGGTTTTACTGTGCACGACGGCAGAGATTGAAAACCCCTTGCCGGAACAGATCTTATTCATTCGGGGCGAAAATTTCAACGATCAGCAGATGATAAAACGTACCGGAGTGCGAAATGCTGCCCGAATCATCGTTTTTGGCGAATCGGACGATCAAACACTGGCCACCTGCCTAAGCATCGCGGCCAGCAAAACCAAAGCCCACATCGTTGCCTGGTTTGAAAAACAACAGATGGTGGAATTGCTTCAATCCCACTGCCCGACAATCGAGTGCCACAGCAACCTCTCCATGGAGTTACTGGTGCGTTCGGCTCAGGATCCGGGCTCCTCCCGGGTACAGCATCAACTACTATCAACGCTGGACGGGCCTACCCAGTACAGCGTCCGGGTGCCGGATGACTTTCATGCACTAACTTTGGCCGTTTACTGGAGTTTTTTAAAGTACAACATGAAGCGATTGTCCTTGGCGTTGCGGACTCAGTAACGGGAAACAACCTGCGACTCAACCCAAACAGCGACAGCGCGGTGGGCCCTGGTCAAGTAGTTTATTATCTGTCTGCCCAGCGTATACACTGTGCAGAAATCCAGTGGGACAAAATTTAAGACGCCTTTCACCCCGTGCGAAGTCATCCGGCATCACTGTACCTTGGCAGGTTCACCCCGGGTAGCGCCAACCTTCAACCGCACAATGATTTCGCTTGCGGGACAACCTGGCCCTTTACTGCCAATCACCGCACAACCCTTTGAGCGTGGCTTAAAGATCGTCTCACAGGGGCGGAAATCGCGTTAACTGTGGATTTTCAGGAATTATGAAACTTTTTCTTTAGTAACGGGTCTAACCTCCTGAGTACACCATTCACTGCCTAAGAACTCAAAAGAAAGAATAAGTTATTCATTGGGTCAAATCGTGGTGTTAATGGGCATTTTTAAAATTAACTTTACAAAAACAATAGGTATTTTATGAATATTCTAAATGTAAACGGTGGTTTTCATTCAAGCTTGGGGCAAAATCCTACAACAAGTCAGGAGCACCTTTTTGGTTCCAAAAATACATCGATAGCCTCTGGTCTCGATAATCAAATTCCAAGACGATCTAATAGTGGAGCGCCTTCAAATGGAGGAACTCCCCCCAAAAAACTCTTTGGCTTTGACATTAGTGAACTTAAAAACCTTACCTCTTTATTCTCAGATTATATAAATCCAGAAAGAAACCAAAGAAAAACGCATTAACAGCCTTAATGTAATCCTAAAGGAAGCTAAAAACTATGACCATAAAGTTTCTTACAAAATAAAAATCGTCTTACATATGATGTGTACTCAAGAAGGAAAAAACCTTTTAAAAATAGAAAACAACGCGCCTACACAAGATCAATTCAACTCTATGCTGAGTACAATGTATTCTGACGACTTCGATGAAATCATTAAGCTATATTTAAAAACTTATCCTAAGACTTTCTTGCCCAACATGCAAGAATACGCAATGATCATTGACTCATCCCTAGTACCAAGCGAACAGGCGAGCAGAAAAAATTATGAAAATAATTTATCAGCTGACTCTAGCTTTATAGATCTTATTCGAAATGCCAATCGCATTTGTGATGGTAATAAATTTTATAAAATTTCAAATAAAAGCGATAAAGTTAACACTAACAAAAATCGTGTAAAAGAAACCAGCAGGCAGGATTGGCCTTTAAAAACAGGACATAATACTTCTAGTATAAAAGGAAATGAGTACCGCAATGCAAAAGAAAATGGTGTAGAAGGTTTTTTCAAACTCACAAAAAAACTCACCGTTGGAAAAAGCACCGAGTCACTATATGAAAATGAGAAAATAATTGCTGACGAAATTAATAATCATTACAAAAATATTGATGAAGCAGACCGAAAATCACTTACCCATTTTTTTGAGTGGTGTTCTAATATACCTGCAGAAATTGCGCATACAGAATTTGGACTTAATAAAAATTCGCCCACAAGTGAGTATATGGAAATGTGGGAAAAACTTTATTATTCTGAAGAGTATCAAAATACTTGTGGCCAGTTGATTGAAACGAACAACAATAAAGCAGCCAATACGGGAATTGCGCTAGAGGATTTGATGTCCAAATTCGAAAATAATCTTAGCACCCCCTACTCTTTTAGTTTAGCTGACCGGGACGTTACTCAACAAAAAGATGCAGTTCAAAAAAATATTCCAAGCGATAACAACCTACCACCTGAAAATAATTCAGACATCAAAACAAGATCAGTGAAAAAACCAAGCTTTTTTGATCGTACAAAAATGCGAATTATGGTGACAGGATATGTTCTTTTAAGAGTCGGCCAGATTCTGGCTGGTATTTTGAGAATTATAAGAAGCAATATGAGTGCCGAAAGTATCGAGAAATTGGCGAGCTCCTCAGGGGGAATTATTGTCAAGATTTTACAATTTGTCGTCAGTTCAAAAGGACTTTCAAGACTTGCGTTTGGCCCGAATTATAAAGATTACATGGAAAAACTGAAGCATGTATCCGGTTCAAACAAGCCAATGTCTGAAACTGAACTAAAGAATTGCCTGAAAAAAGCAAATATTTCCTATGATAAAACTAATTTCACAGTAAAAAATCTTGGTGTTGGCTCTATTGGTCAGGTGGATAAAATCAGATTATCAACAGGTGAATATGCTGTCATTAAAACCATTGCACCAAAAAAAGAGGCGAGAACGCGAGCGGACATCAAAATCATTAAAGGGCTTCTGACCATCACAAGCTTTTTCAAAAAAGGCCTTATTCCAAGCGGCATTAAAAATGCGTTCTGTGAAATAATTGACAGTGTAAAAGAAGAGTTTGACCTGCAATTAGAGTTGAAAAACACCGTTGAGCAGAGCAAAGCATTCAAAAAAATATCGCAAAAAGGCAGTTTCAACTTACAACAATCAGATCTGCCACTTCACTCAACTGATTTACCAGTCAATGTAGAAAATCAATTTAGTGATTATATCACGTTCAAAGTGCCTGAGATTAAATCAGAGTTCAGCACAGCCAAAACATTGGGAATGGAAGAGATTAATGGTTTTTCGCTTAGTAAGGAAAATGAATACAAAATCTCTAAAATGATAGCTGATTTAATTGAAAAAAACCCCTGGGCAGCTAATCAATTCATTGAAGAATTCAAAAGCAGGAGTTGTTTAGGGAGTGATCAAGAGTTTGTAGCTCAGCTTAGAGTAAAAGACAGTCGGCAATCTAAGGAAGTGAGAAACGCAATTAAAAGCATAGCCTACAGCCACTGGCAGTATTGTTTTGCACAAACGGGCTTCTATAATGCTGACATTCACGATGGCAATATTATGGTCTCTGTTGAAGACAATAAGATTGCCATCTATTTTATTGATTTAGGTAATGCCCACCAAATCAGTAGAGATGAGGTTATCGCCGCTTTTGGATTTGGAGGTAACATTTATGAACTCGCCACTACTCACGACGCTGACATTCAAAAAGCGTGCGCCAAAAACATTAGTAACTGTTTAAAAACGTTATGTCACGGCCAAAACGATAAAAACTTCGAGGCTTTAGAGCAGGCGGTTTTACTGAAGGCGTCCAGCTTGGACGGGGATAATGATGAACAAATCTCCAAAGTTTTTGATTTAGCCTACGAGCACAACATTCATCTGCCTGTCACAGTAGCGAGCATGCTGCGGGCACTGATTCTTTTTAATTCACAATAGCACGTCAGGCACTCCTGTGGCCTTGCCCGGGAGTGCTGAAACTCACCATTACTGACTGCATGGCGACCTTGATTAATGAATCTGTCAGAGATTAGGGCGACCCAACGTTAAAAGCGAGATTTTCTTGTAAAACGAACGATCAATTATGAAAAATACGATCCAGCCAAGACCGTTTCTTGTAGTTAGCAGCAACCCCCTTAGAGAGCATGAAAGGGGCATACTCACGATCTTCTTCCATAATGTGCCTAGTTAGCCAAGTCCGTAAAAAATGCAGCAGTTCAAAGGTAACATGTTGCCCACCCCGCACCCGTTCGTGCAAGTCGTTCACCTGTTCAATCAACATGCTGTGGTGTTTTTTGTGCTCTTCATAATCGTGGTAACCCAGTACCCGCATCAGGCTCTCTTCTACGGCGAAATGAATGCGAGTATATTCCACAAGCCGTCCGAGAATCTCCAAAGCTGCCTCTGAGCCTTGGCGCTCCTTTATGGCCCGATATAACTCATTTAACAAATCCACAAGTACCCGGTGCTGAGCGTCAATCTCCTCAATACCAACACTTAACTTGTCGGACCATGGAAATAGCTCTTCTGATTCGGGTATAAGTTCTGTTGTATCTGTCATACTGCGAGTCCGTTTTTTTCAGATGTACTTTTGCCGTTGCCGTATTTTTTTACTGAATATCGGGCACTTTTACTTCAGGCGTGTAGGGCGCAATGGTGGGCAACTTAGACCAACAAATGGGCTTGGGCAATAATAGTAAAGTAGTGACAAGCGAAAACATTGACATAGGTCAATGTTTTCGCCAATCGCTCAGCTGCACTCTCTTTTTTTGACCCTGTGTATGCTCTGGCTTTCAGCACTTTGCGGCATAGGGCATGCCACTTTTTTTTACAGTGGGCACACTGCAGGCAATCAAGTCGAAGAATCTTTCCCTGAAACCCGCCTTGAAAAAACACTTGCCCCCTCCCTCAAGGGTCTATTTTTTACTTGAGAAGTTTTCTGAGGCAACAATAATGATCCGTTATTTAATTGTTTTGCTGATCACAACCCTTATGTCTGGTTATGCAGGTTTTGGCAAAGCAAATTATCACGGCAGCCAGGCTTATAATTACGCCTCTGGCTCGAGTGCATCCGTTAATGTTGCAACGGGCAGCTTCCGCTTTTCTTACCCTCTGGTTAACATGGCGGGCGTTCATGAGCCATTTACAATCAATTTAACCTATCACTTTAATGCATCAGGCAACTTCGGCCTGCCTAAGGGCTGGCGCTTTGATCTGGATCATGTTGATCAACGCACTGTCCACTTGGCCGGACAGCAGTGGCTAATTGACCCGCTCTGGCATGACAACACGTTTTTCGCCTCCGGGTTAAAATATTACAACCAGCACGGAAACTCATTTCATTATGAAGGTGAAGCGCAAAAAATTCCCGTTAACAATTCGGCTTTTTACGCCCGCCACCGCGCTGTTAAAGAGCCTGCTGACTACCTCTATTACCGCTATAAGTCGATGCACAAAGACGGCAGTGTTAAGTATTTTTCGCAACAGGGGTTGCTGGTTCTGCAAAAAGATCGTTTTGGCAACCAAATCACCATTGAATACGAACAGCCAGCGACCTCGGCCAAAGACGCACGGTTGGCTGCAATGGTTGATAATTATGGCAACCGTTATACCTTCAACTACGAACCCGGCGTGATTATTGCCCGCTTTCCCGATGGGCGAACACAGCAGGTTTATATAAAACCTCAGGGCATCAGCAGTATTATTAACCCGCTCGGTCAGCATTATGAGTTTACTTATATCCAGCGCAATGGTTATGAATTGCTCAGAACACTCCAGTCGCCCTCCGGCCTGATGACCGAGTTAAGCTACGGCACGATTCCTTTTATTGACGCCGACGGTAACGGCTCCCTGCCGGTGGTGACCCGGTTAAAAAAAGTTGATCTCGCCAGCAATAACATACACCACGAAACCTATTACCACTTCAGTCAGGACAATAACTACACCGGCTACCCTTTGTATGCTATGTCCCGCTCAGGCGACAGCCTGATAGACAGCAATGATCAAAACTACCGTTATGTGGTTGAAGTGGAACAGGTGGATAATAGCTCTGCAGAGCCGTTGCTTCATCATAAGACTTACACTTACAACTTCCTGCACCTGCCAGTGGAAATTCGCACCATGAAAAACGGCAGGAATTTCCTTAAAACCCATTACAACTATGCGATCAGCCCGTTTAAATACAACCGCTCCACCAACTACGACAAACCGTTAAGCATTGTGCACGCCACCTGGCATGAGGCCAGCGGTCAATTCATCCCCAGTAATCGGACTGACCATGCCTATGATCTGTTTGGTAATCGAACCCTGCTTAGCCACTGGGTTTATCACCGCACAGAAAACCGCTGGCGGCAGTTAAGAAAAGTGGATTATGAATATTTTACCCAGCACTACAGCTTACTCTATGCCATCACCGATCAAGACCTGACTTCAGGGCAAACGGTGAAGAAAAAATACCAACTGTCTTCTACCCGAAAAAACCACAGCGCCAAAATGATTTATGGCAACAACAAAGCCAACTTATGGTTGCCCTGGAAACAGATCAATTATTGCTACGATGACCTGGGCCGCAAAACATTAACTCAGCTAAAGTGGCTGGCAAAAGGCAGGCCGGGCGTGCAAAAAACCTTCAAAAAAACCCACTACCACTTTGATCCACACAGCAAAGTATTGACGACCCGCCACGAAAGCAGCCTGGGCAATATCACTCAAGCTCTGGTGGATACACGAAACCAGCAGCTGCTTGCACACATTACGGCACTGGGGGAGCGAACCGAGTACCGTTATAACGCCCTCGGGCAGAGAACTGAGCAGCACGACCCGCAAGGCAACGTGCATAAATTTGCCCACTACACCTATGCGTCGGATGGGCTCAATGCAACCGTCAGTGAGACGCCCCTTGGCTTTAAACGGCGTCGGCAAATAGACGCTTCCGGACGGATAATCCGTGAAGAAGCGTTAGTCAACAACCAGTACCAGACCCTCAGCGCCAAAGAGTATAACGGCTTTGGTAAAATCATCAGGTTAACAAACCGCTTTGGCTTTTTAACCAGCTACCAATACGACGACCAAATGCGCCTAACTGAGCGCCGCGACCCGTGGAATAATAAAACGCGCATTGTTTATGATGATGACAACATGACGCAAAACACCTTCGTCAACGGTCACAAACAAAAAATAGTAAAAAGAGTGCCGTGGTTGTTGCAAACGCACACCATCAGCTACCCTATGACCCATGCTGTTGACGCAGTGGCTGTTGAAAAACGCATGACCAGAAATAGCCTTGGTCAGGTCATCAAAGCAGAGAGCGCTTTACTGGATACGCAGTTTTCCAAACGACACGCCGTGATTGCCAATACCTATCACTACGACCTCAGCCGCAATAAAATCAACATAGCAACTCAGGGGGATGGCGGACTCTCGTTAACGAAAGAACAAACCTACGATTTATTCAATAACCTGTACACCTTTACCAAACACCAAAACGACAACGGACGCACAAATACCCATCAGGGCTATCGCTACGTCTACAATTCCGATAACCAGTTAGCGCGCGTCTTTACCGCATCACCGCAGCGTTTAGTCACCTTGCACCGTTACGATAAAAATGGCCGGGAAATCCAGCGCGAGCTGGCGGACGGTCGCATTATTGAAAACCAATACAACGCCAACGGGTTACTGCAGTTATCCCGCTGGCAGCGCCGGGGTAAGCCGTATCAGAAGACGCACTACTACGATGCGGATAACCGGTTAATCCGGTTGTGTGATTCTGAAAACCAGCAACAGCACTACCAATACGACCCACAGGGTCTGTTAACCGCCGTCACCTACCCTGACAACCACCAGCAAACCTATGAGTATGACCACAGCGGGCGTCTGGTTCGCCAGAAAAATGTGGGCAATCGGGTCATCACTTACCGTTTTGATAAAAACGACCGAGGTAACCTCTCGGCCATCAACAATGATCGTCACGAAATCCGCTTTACCTATGGCGTAGACGACAACGGCATCAATGGTCGGTTACTAAAAATCCAACGCACCATCGACGGTGCGGGCACAACAGAAGAAAAACAGGCCTATGATGCCTACGGGCGTCTGGCCCGCTCTGAGATAACCGCCAACCAAAGCCCCGTCTTATCAAGAGCCTACCGGTACTTGCCACGGGGGGAAATCATCCAGCACACCAAAAAGACCTACCGAGACCAGCAGCCCATCACGGCAACCACCACCTACCACTACGACGCATTAAAGCGGCTCACCAAAGAGACACAACAGCAAGTCAGCGCAGCCGGGGCACACACACGTGAGATTCGCTACCAATACGATGGCAACAACAACCTGATTAACGAGCAGCGACACGCCACCGGCGCAGCAGCGCAAACCATCCAACGCCACTACGACTCCCGGGATCAGCTAATCAACATAACGGAAAATGGGGTTGATAGCGCCATCAGCCACGACAGCAATGGCCGAATCGTGAACGATCACCTCGGCAACACCTATCAATACGACGACGTTGGCTTGCTGATGTCGGCGCGGGATGCCAAGAATAACCGGGTGGTAGCATTTGACTATCGACCCGATGGGCTGCTGAGTCGGGTAAGCAGTGACCGGGGCGGGCAACACTTTTATTATGACCGTAACCTTCGGGTTCAAACCGTTTTCAAAGACCGGCAGTGGCATGACTTTATTCAGCAGGGCAACCAGTTTCTGGGCACGTTAACCGGCGCCAGCGGTGAACATGTATTCGTATCCAACCAAAGCAGCGGCGCCCGGTTACGAATGAATAAAAACGGTAAGCAATCGTCATCTGTCTATTTTTACGAAGGTTATGGCCAATCCGAAAATGCAGGTGATGACACCGATAGCCCCTGCACAGACTTTCTGTGGAATCAGGAATTTAAAGATAAAACAACGGGGGTTGTTTATTTACGACACCGTTTTTATCACCCACAACTGCGCCGCTTTATGACCCGGGATGAGGCGAAGGTCGATAACCGATACGTCTACGCCCGAGCCAACCCCATTGACTTTATTGACCCGATGGGGCGCAGTGCACAATACTCATCATACGTCGGGGGGTTTGTATTCGCACTACTGAGTATTATTGGCGGTCTTTTGTTTATTCCTACTGAAGGGGCTTCACTTAGTTTGTCATACATCGGTTCAGCCCTCGGCGTCGCGTCCGGGGTGACCGGCACTGTTGCAGGTACCTCATTAATCGCCTCGCAGCTGCTCATGGATTACGGCAACCCGAACATTGCAAAGGGGGTGGAATATTTCGGTTATGCCATTGGTGCTCTAGCAGGCATTGAGGTGATTGCGGCCACCGCGATTAAAGCGAGTATCAAGCTGTCGAGTGTTTTGGCCACCACGGCAGAAACAGAATTAACCGCCGAGCACCTGACCGGCGAAGTGGTCGAAAGTTCTTCCGACCTTACTACTCCGGTCAACTCCAGTGAGGTGAAAATGGTACGAGGGAAGGCGTTTTCTACGATTAGTCAATCGAACCGCTTACTTTTGAATCAATTTGTTGCCAGTGGTGAACATGAGCCGGTAAACGTTTACTCTCAAACTATTAATAGTGAAGTGAAGATATCAAGCATAGACACGAGCGATACCTCTTCTCTTGATGAGCCCGATATGAATGTTATTGCTAACAACCATCCTGCACTAACGACGGCGGTGATGCGCACCAATGAATACAATGAACTCACAACAATTACAGCCACTCAGCCACTCAGTGAACACATGAATGGCCAGAGCTCCATTAGCAACGTAATCTCTTGGGATTCTGGCGCTCTACCTCGCAATTTTAATTTTCCACAGTCGTCGGGCATTAATTCTGAGGGTTTAGCCAGATCTATGTTTAGTGATCACTCCATAGTAAACCAATGACTTTTAGTTTATTCATGGGGCAAAACGTGGAGGCTGTCTGAGCATAGCTTTCACCTCGGCGACCCCATCTAGGCGACCCCGTCTAGGCGACCCCGTCTAGGCGACCCCGTTCCAGCTACATCCATAGCAGAGCTCCAAGGCTCAAGTCGGTAACGGGTTTTTAGGCAGTCAAGAAGCGTTATGATGTCGTCAGCATGTATTAAAAACTAGGGAAGACCATGTTCAGTATGTTAAAGAGATACAGGCTTAGAAAGTCAGTTAAGGATTATGTACTCAAATTAGGCCCGTCGCTTGCGAGGCGTTATGGGAGCCTTGATCAATATACGGTCAAGCAAATAGAGAAGACTGCATTGCACTTGCAGTTGAATATGCAACACATTCCTTACGCAATCGCGCTTTTTCGCCATGAAGAGTCAGCAAATACAATCAGCCTCTATCGCATCAAACAGGATTTGTTAGACCAGTTACGCCTTGAAATTGCCAGGCAGTTTTTAGGAATTTCTGACGATTACAATGCAAAAGATATTATTAGCATCGCAAAAAGACCCGCCTGGCACGGCGGTCACTCTCCTGATTTTGGGAAAAATTATTTTGGTAAAACCAGCTTATAGTCCCAACCAGACAAACAGCGTCGGCTTTTTACACAACAATACAAAGATTTTACCCTTCCCGCACTAACCGGCTGGCAAGTAACCCGGCCAGATTGCTCACCAAGCAGTAGGCCACAAACCAGTAGAAGCCAACATGCAGCTCAGCGCTGAACTGAATCATGGTATTTTTTGCTGTATTGGCATTGGCAGCAAGAAAGGCAATCAGCACGCCTATGGCGAACACATCCGCCATGGACCATTTACTTAAAAAGCCATTGACGTTTAGAAGCTGACTGTTTTTGGAAACGATGCTGGCCAGCAATAGCAACAGCAGTTTCAGAACCGGAATCACCAGACTGAAGGTGACGATCAGCACCGCCACGAAGTGGTAGCCACTTTGCCAGAGGTCATCGGCGGTCTTGATAATTGATCGAGTTTTGTCGTATACCTTAGACGTACCTTCCACCTTCAGGCTATTCAAAAAGTGTCTGGCAATACTGGTGATGGCTGGGTTCAGGTCCTGCTGCTCAACTATCTTTTTGCCCTCGTTGAGCAAAGCCTGACGATTAATATCCGCTTTTAGGGAGAGCATCGGTTGAGTCACGCCCGGAATCAGCAGTGCAAGGGAGATAATAATCATCAGTGGCAGTATTATTTTTTGCATGCCTTGCCTCGTTTACGGTTTAACCGGTTCAAAGTGTTCAACCATCAGCTGTAGGTTCTGCTGACCACGAAATTCGTTAATATCCAGCTTATAAACCGCTTTGATCTGGCGAATATTCGGGTTGGGCCACTGGCGGTTGTCGATATTAAAGGCAATGGCATCGAACCACAGTTCGTTACCGGGAATTTTCAACACCATTTTCAGGTGTTTTTCACCCACCAGTTTTTGCTGCACAATCTGAAACTGCCCGTCAAAGCTCGGCTCTGGGAAGCTTTGCCCCCAGGGGCCACCCTCCCGTAGACGACAGGCGGTGTCCATGGTTACCTGATCTGGAGACAACTCGCCGTCGGTATGGATTTCTGCCTGTAGGTCATCAAGGGTCAGCTGTCTTTTGACCTCACGATCAAACGCCGCTTTGAACCGCTCAAAATCGGCTTTTTTTATGCTCAGTCCTGCCGCCATGGCGTGGCCGCCAAACTTGCAAATCAGGCCGGGGGTTTCCCGGGCGATGCTATCGAGCGTATCGCGCATGTGCAGCCCGGCAATAGAACGGGCGGAGCCTTTGATTTCTGCTTCTCCATGGGGGTTGTCGGCAGCTGCAAAAGCGATCACCGGGCGGTTAAGTTTCTCCTTCACCCGGGAGGCTAGAATACCCACCACGCCCTGATGCCAGCTCTCCTGAAACAGACTGACTCCCCAGGGAAGTTCCGCCTGATTAAATTGCATTTTCTCAAGCTCGGCCATGGCCTGGGTTTGCATGCTGCCCTCAATGGCTTTACGGTCACGGTTCAGGCCGTCCAGCTCAAAGGCGAGTGCCCGAGCCTGACTGATGTCGTCAGTTAGGAGTAGTTCAATCCCAATGGACATATCATCGAGACGCCCGGCAGCATTCAGACGCGGACCAAGCGCAAAGCCGAGATCGGCGGCCACCAGTGTTTGGGCATTACGACTGGCGACGTCGATCAGGGCAGTAATCCCCGGACGACAGCGGCCAGAACGGATACGCGCCAGTCCCTGAAACACCAGAATGCGGTTGTTGCTGTCGAGTTTTACCACATCGGCCACGGTGCCAAGCGCCACCAGATCGAGCAGTTCGGCCAGATTCGGTTGCGGGTGGTGCTGGAAATGGCCTCGCTCCCGAAGCAAGGTTCTAAGGGCGCACATTACATAAAAAATCACTCCGACACCGGCGGTGTTTTTGCCGGGAAAAGGGCAATCTGGCTGATTCGGGTTCACAATGGCGTCGGCCGCAGGCAGTTCGCGCCCGGCCAAATGGTGATCGGTCACGACCACAGTCATGCCCTGGGCTTTGGCCGCCTGCACACCGCTAATGCTCGAAATGCCGTTATCGACGGTGATCAGCACATCCGGTTGGTAGGGTAAGGCGGCGGTGACGATTTCCGGGGTTAAGCCGTAGCCGTATTCAAAACGATTAGGCACCAGAAAGTCTACCTGCCCACCCATGGCGCGCAAGGCTAAAACACCCAGAGCACTGCTGGTAGCGCCATCACAGTCAAAATCACCCACAATCAGCATTCGCTGTTTTTGCTCGATGGCGTTGGCCAGAATTTCAGCGGCTTTATTGATGTCTTTTAGTAGTCGGTAGTCGTCTAGATTTTGCAGTTGTCTTGGCAGCTCATTTTCAGAGGTGATGCCTCGGGCGTTATAAATACGCGCCAACAGTGGATCTAAGCCCGGAGTAAAGTCACAGGCGGAGAGATCGAATGAGCGACGAATGATGTTTATTGGCATTTAGGCTTATTTTTGCGGTTAAATTGCTATGGCCAGAGTACGGCTGAAACGGCCATTGCGCTAACAATGGCCATAAGGTTAAGGCGTTTGGATGAATGTCTTTAGGGTGTCGAGATTATTTTCCAGAACGTCGTAACGCTCTTCCCGCTCAAGCAGGTCGGCCATTGGTGTTGGCAGTGTTGGTGCCTGCAGGCCAGCTTGAATAATGGCGTCCGGAAACTTCACCGGATGCGCGGTGGCAAGCGTCACCACCGGCACGCTAGAATCCATGGCTTGAGTCGCACGAATGCCGGTGGCGGTGTGGGGGTCCGCCAGATAACCGGTGCGCTGTTGCAGTGTACGAATGGTGTCGCACACCTGCTGATCATCACTGCGACTGCTGTCAAACAGGGTTTTAATGGACTCCCATGCCTGCTCACTCACCCGGATACTGCCGTTGTCCTGAAACGTTGACATCAACTGAGCGAGGGTGCTGCCATCACGGTCGTGCATATCGAACAACAGCCGTTCAAAGTTGCTAGAGACCATAATGTCCATGCTCGGGGAGAGGGTCTGATGCAGCGGCTTTTTGCGGTAGTCGTTGTGTTGGAAGAAGCGGTGAAGGATGTCGTTGTTGTTGGTGGCCACCATCAGCTGCTCAATGGGCAACCCCATCCCCCGGGCAATGTAGCCAGCAAAAATATCGCCAAAATTACCGGTGGGCACGGAGAAGTTTACCGCCCGCTGCGGTGCGCCCAAAGCCACAGCGGCATGGAAGTAATAGACGACCTGCGCCATGATTCTGGCCCAGTTGATGGAGTTAACGGCCACTAGCCGGGTGTTTTCTGGCAAAAAAGCTTGGTCGGCAAAGCAGCGTTTGACCATGTCTTGGCAGTCGTCGAAATTTCCTTTAATGGCGATGTTGTGCACATTATTCGCCAGTACGGTCGTCATCTGACGACGCTGGACTTCTGATACCCGCTGGTACGGGTGCAAAATAAAGATTTCCAGCCGCTCACTGTGCCGACACCCCTCAATGGCCGCCGAACCGGTATCGCCGGACGTAGCACCGAGCACAATGGCGCGCTCGTTGCGCTCACTCAGGGTGTGGTCAAGCAGTCGCCCAAGCAGTTGCAGGGCGAAATCTTTAAAGGCCAGAGTGGGGCCGTGAAAAAGCTCCATCACCCACTGGTTGGCACCGAGTTGCTGAAGTGGTGCTACGGCCTGATGGTTAAAGGTGGCGTAACTGTCGTCAATCATTTGCCGCAACGGGTCGTCGGCAATGGTGCCGCCAACAAAAGGCCGGATGATGTGAAAGGCCAGCTCGTTGTAGGGTAGCCCGGTGAATGCGCGAATCTCTTCGGGGCTGAAGGTGGGGAGGGTTTCAGGTATGTAAAGCCCGCCGTCTGCGGCCAGCCCGGCCAGTAGAACGTCCTGGAAGCTTTTGCTCTCGCCCTGTCCTCGGGTACTGATGTATTTCACTGAAAATTCCGTCTGTCTGTTTTTTTACCGGGGAATAGCCTGCAAGGGCTTGGCTATTCCCAATGCGTCATCAACCCATGGTTTCAACACGAATCCGGGTAACGGCTGATTTAAC
The DNA here is from genome assembly GCA_965198415.1 of Endozoicomonas sp. Lineage (GTDB taxonomy): Bacteria > Pseudomonadota > Gammaproteobacteria > Pseudomonadales > Endozoicomonadaceae > Endozoicomonas. The sequence goes on along the minus strand of CBDAPN010000031.1, from coordinate 531,364 downwards.
ATCCTGCAACGTTTCCAGCTCGGTAATGGCTTGGTTCATGGTGGCTTCGCGAATACTGTGGGTCATAATGACAATGTCAGCACAGCCGTCCTGTTCCCGAACGGTTTTTTGGGTGATGGCGTCAATGTTAATACCATGATCACTCAGCACCTGCGTGACAGCGTTCATGGCGCCCGGATGGTCATCCACAGGAATACGCAGGTAGTAGCTGCACTCAATCTCGGTGATGGGTAAAACGGGTAAGGTATTGTTGAGGTGTTCAGCACCAAAGCCCAGAAAGTTGACAGCTGCCGATGGGGTGTCGACGGTTCTGGCGATGTCAATAATGTCAGCAACCACCGATGATGCGGTGGGTTCGGCGCCGGCACCGGCTCCGGTATACATGGTTTGGCCAAGGGCATCGCCTTCGACCACCACGGCATTGAGCACGCCATTAATATTAGCCAGCGGCTTGGCGGCGGGAATCAGGGTTGGATGCACCCGCAACTCAACGCCACGGTGCGTCTGCCGGGCGATGCCCAGATGCTTGATGCGAAAGCCCAAAGACTCGGCGTATTGAATATCACCCGGGGTTACTTTACTGATGCCTTCAACGTAGGCTTTGCTGAATTGCAGCGGCATGCCAAAGGCGATGGAGGCCATGATGGTCAGCTTATGACAAGCGTCAATTCCTTCCACATCAAAGGTCGGGTCGGCTTCGGCATAACCTAGGGACTGAGCCTCTTTGAGTACGTCGGCAAAGGGTCGGTTATGGTCGCCCATTTCACTGAGGATGTAGTTGCCGGTGCCATTGATAATACCCGCCAGCCAGTGAATGCGGTTGGCAGCGAGCCCTTCACGCAGGCATTTTATGATCGGGATGCCTCCGGCAACCGCAGCTTCATAGGCAACGATGACGTTGTGCTCCCGGGCGGCGGCAAATATTTCATTACCGTGTTCAGCAATGAGCGCCTTGTTAGCGGTGACCACGTGTTTACCCCGCTCAATGGCGGTGAGAATGAGCTCTTTGGCGACGTCGTAGCCGCCGATGTTCTCCACCAGTATGTCGAGGTCAGGATTCAGGGCGACTTCGAAAATATCCCGGGTTACAGACAGGCTGGTGGTGTCGCAGTTGGGGTTATCCCGTCGGGCACCAACCTGCTGAATAATCACCGGACGACCCGCCCGGGCAGCAATGGTGTTGGCGTTACGTTGCAGAACATTGAGGGTGCCCCCCCCTACCGTACCCAGTCCACAGATACCTACTTTGACCGGTTTCAAGCTATTACCCCGCATCCTGTTATGTATGATTCCAATGTAGCCGAGCGGATTATAGCCAAAATGGCCCAATATGCGATAGCAGGCTCAGACAGAGACTTCCCCCGCAAGGCTGACTTCAAGCATTCCCCGGACCGCCTCCGTAGTTAAACCCAGAGAGTATAGATGGTGTAGCTTGCAGAACATCGCCTCAGTGGTGGTGTCCAGGCCGCTCACAATACCGGTTTGGGTCAGGGCAGAGCCGGCGGCATAGCCGCTTTGGTTCACCGTGGTGCGGTGGGACTGGGTCAGATTGACAATGAGTTTGCCCCGGGCGGTGGCGTTGGCAAAGGTGGCCAGCAGAGCCTGATCGGCGTCCGGCCCGTTACCGGTGCCATAGGTTCGCAAAATAAAAGCATCCATAGGCTGGTTCAGGATTGACTGCACCCACTGGGCGTTAATACCCGGAAACAGTTGCAAAACACCCACACGAGGTTGTGAATCGCATTGCAACTGAAAATTCTCCGGCTTTTTGGGTTGCCACAACAGCGGCTCACTAAGCTCTACATGAATATCCGCACGGCCTAGCCACGGGTAATTAGGGCTATCAAAGGCGTCAAACAGGTGGGCGTTGAGTTTGTGCGCCCGGTTGCCCCGCAACAGACGACCGTTGAAAAAAAGGCTTACCTCTTTGATGCGCGCATCTGCGGCCATCGTCAATGCGCCAACAAAGTTCTCCAGAGCGTCGGTGCGGGCTTCGCACAGCGGGATTTGAGAGCCAGAAAAGATCACAGGCTTTTGCAGATTTTGCAGCATAAAGGAGATCATGCTGCACGAGTACGCCATGGTGTCGGTACCGTGCAGAATGACAAAACCGTCAAAATGGTCATAGCGGCTGGCAATATCCGAGGCAATTTGCAGCCAGTGTTCCGGGCGGATATTACTGGAGTCAATCAGTTGCGGGTATTCAAAAAGCTCAAATGCCGGCAGGCTGGTCATTACCTCGGGGGAGAGCTTGTCCTGCAGCAGGTTGAGCAGGTTGTCACCCGGAACATAGCCGGAGTCTGAAGGTCGCATGCCAATGGTTCCACCGGTATAAGCGACGTAGATTTTTTTACTCATTTGCGTTATCCAAAATAAAAACACCGCCTGAATGGGTGCGCCCCCAAACGACTGTCCGAAAATAGCGCCCACCCCGGTTAGCGAAGAAGGCAACTTTTGCTACTGCATTCGGGGAGAGCCATTACACAGCCTACTGAGAATCGGTTAACTGCAAGCCACACAGCAAAGTACCATAAAACAGACTGTGTAAGTGGCTTAGTGGAAGTTGACCATGGTTAAACCCGAGCTATCAATATTATCGGTGCTTGGTTTAAAAGATCGTTTCCAATCAGTTCCATAAACAGAGTCAAAAACTTTTTTAGGGAAGTATCCGACCTTCAGATTCTTGGCAAAACGAACGATTGGGTCGCACCAATAAGCACTCTCCAAAGCGGCGTGCTTTGTCACCGCTTGCGGCGAACTCTAAGCCAGTTAATGACCAGACCATAAAAGGTTTTGACAAGCTCAGCAATACGTAGCTGGCTTTGAGTTGCCGGTAGTGATGCGTCAAACTTTTTATCATGAATGCCATAAGAGTCAGAAGTCACCTCTTTGAAAGCACTTACATCGGTCCAGTCCATCGAATGATGCGTTTTGGGAGAGCTTGCTACCTTCAGTATTTTAAAGCTGACACTCCCCGCCCTATCGCACCCAGAGGGCATAAATACCCAAAGGGCATAAATACCCAGAGGGCATAAATACCCAGGCATAAGGGCGAGGGTTTACTGCAATTTTGCTAAACTGAAAGTTTTTATTTGGCCTGTTTCAGGGAGGAAATATGCCTCATCTCCAATTCACACCAGCGCCACTGAGTCATTTCTCACCTTTTGAGGTGCCGGTTGAAGTGATTCAAAACGGCCTGTGCTGGTTGCTGGCGGATCCGCTGTTTATGCCTCTTAAACCGGTTCTGAACCGTGAATTCTGTTCTGTGGAGGCGCTAAGGGATGAGTTAGAGTGTACTGAACTTGCACCGGTTGAAGTCGATCACGTGCTGGATGAGATTGATCGTCTTGTGGATGAGTATCGCAGAGGAGTTATTTTTTTGTGACCCGTCTCATAGGAAACATGAGCTGCATTTAATTCACGATTTGCTTTTAACAGCCCCAGTAGCAAGAATGGCAGCGTCATAAACCCATAATTTTCTTTTCAAACAGTTCAAGCTGCTCCATCGTTCGTTCCTGACGCAGATCCAGCAGCCGAACGCCCAAGCCGAGCAGCCGCACCGGGCGCGCCCCTCTCTCCCAGGCGCGGATCAGTAACTGAGTAAAATGCTCACCAGCCGATTCGCCGGTAGTGGGTAGACTCTCTTCCAATGTCGTTTGAGTAAAATCCGCAAATTTAACTTTTACCACGTGTTTACTGACCTGATACTCCTTTTCGATACCCTTGAAGCGCCCCTGCAACTCTTCCAGTAATGGCGCTACCTGAGCAGTAATTTCTTGCAGTTCTGTCAGGTCTTTATCGAAGGTGTGCTCCACTGACAGCGATTTTCTGCGCCGACTGGTTTGTACTTCACGGTCATCCTGCCCCCGGGACAGTGACCACAGGCGCTCACCAAAACTGCCAAACCAGCGACTGAGCTCAAGCACAGAGTATTGACGTAACTGGCCACAGGTTTGAATGTTTTTTTTGTGCAGTTTCGCTGCCGTTACCCGCCCAACCCCATGAATTTTTGTTACTGGCAAATCGAAAATAAAATCGTCTACCTGATCGGGTGTGACCACAAACAGGCCGTCAGGTTTGTTCCAGTCGCTGGCAATCTTTGCCAGAAATTTATTAGGAGCCACCCCCGCCGACGCAGTGACGCGCAGTTGTTGATTTATTTTCTGACGTATTGCTTCAGCAATCAGGGTGGCGCTGCCTCGACAGTGGTGGGTTTCGCTCACATCGAGATACGCCTCATCTAACGACAGAGGTTCAATTAGGTCGGTGTATTGGCGAAAGATTGAATGGGCGATGACAGACGCTTCTTTGTAAACCGCAAAGCGTGGCGGGATGATTTTCAACTCAGGACATAAGCGCAAAGCATGGGACGAAGCCATGGCAGAGTGCACGCCAAAGCGGCGGGCTTGGTAGTTACAGGTGGCAATGACACCTCGTCGCTCTGCAGCCCCCCCAACAGCAACCGCCCTGCCCGACAACTTTGGGTTATCACGAATTTCAATACTGGCAAAGAAGGCATCAAAATCCACATGGATGATTTTTCTCTTGTGCAAAGCGTCGGTATTATTCATGTTTCAACTGGCTCCGGGATAAGCCCTGTATAAACATACAGACCGACTTTGGCAAGCACTATATTACCACCAGCCCGAGAGGTAAATTGCTACCCGACGGCGGCCGGATCATAGCGTCGGTAGTGAAACGACAGAAAATTGAACCTGTGAGGCACCCGTTTTTCGGGCCAATTTTCTGTTCTCAAAGTGTCGTAGCCGCCCGCTTCTTCAGAGTTTTTAAGCCTTGGCAAATGAGAGCTCAACACTCCCACGAAAGAGCGCAGAAACGCCACTAACTTTGCATTACGGTGTGTTTCAGTTTCCTATGCCATCGCCTTCTCAGCCGTTGGCAGATGACAGTGTTTTAGCAAAAACGAACAGTTAAGTTTTTCATTGATTTTGTTAACCATATTAAAAACCGGATAGATCACCCGATCCCGAAGTTTTTTGCTGCTGAAGTCCATAAATGGCCCACGTACGTACTGATCCAATTTCATCGATTGATTGGTCATCAGAACTTTGTCCATTTTTTCGAGCCAGGCGGAGTTTTTCTTGCACGCCACGTAGATAAAAGGCGAAGCCAGCAAAACCCCGGCTGTGGTGACAATGCCCATCAGCGGCAGTACGTTCCTAACCGATGCGATGGAAATGCCACAGAAGGTGGTACAAAGAAACTCGGTGGCCCGGTTGAGAAATTTGTCACACACAACTTGCGTCGTTTTTATGACCCAGTCGTCAAAGGTTCTGTTGTTTTTTAGCCGTCCGAGTTTATCGCCAACGCTCATAACAGTGGCAACCCCAATGCCAATGCCGACCCCAATCGGGGCAACGACTACCGCCGTCACAATGTAGCCAAAAATCTTACCCGTAAATTGCGAGGCTTTAGTGAACGGTACATGAGACAACCAGAACACCTCTTTCAGGGTGTTCCAGAAGGGGGCGTTTCTACGCATTTCGCGCAAACTGGTGGCGCTTAATATGGGTTCCGATGTTGTGACATACTGTCCATACCCGTCCTTGATCGGTTCACCCGTTATGGGGTCGCTATGGATGACGCTCTGGGTTGGCTTTTTGGTCACCATTTTATCTACGAGCTTTACGTGGTACTCATAGTTATCCTTAAATTTCTGGGTATAAAAGGACTGGGTAGGGCTGTTGGGTACTTCCATCTCAAACCTTATGGGCAGCAATATATTCAAAAATATTGTTTGTATGACTCATGATTCTGCAAATAGTTCCGCTAAAAATATTGTTTACATAAAGTTCTGTTTTCCCAACTTTATTTATGCACGAAAGAACCAGTATATTGACCAAAAAACCGGAAAGTGGCAGGCTGGAAAAATGGATTACACAATAATAATTGCTGACGATCACCCACTGTTTCGCACAGCGCTCAAGACTTCCGTGGCTCAGGCTTTTGAGGCTCCTCATATTGATGAAGCAGGCTCCATTGCGGCGCTGCAGGCTTTACTTGAATCCAACCCTTCACCCGACCTTATTCTTCTCGACCTGCACATGCCCGGAGCCCACGGTCTGTCGGGGCTGATTTTTCTCAGGGGGCAATACCCGGATGTTCCGGTGGTCATTGTTTCGGCTTCCGATGATCTGCAAATCATGCAGAAAACAAAAGACCATGGTGCTAATGGATTCATTCCAAAGGCGACGCCGCTAGAAACGTTAAAAGCAGCAGTCCTCAGTGTTTTAGCAGGTAATGATTGGTGGCCCGATAACTTCCAGCCCACCACCGCAGCACAAATTACCGACATGGAAGCGCGACTGGCCACACTGACCCCACAGCAATTCAGAGTGTTGGGCATGATCAGTGAAGGCTTGCTAAACAAACAGATTGCCTACGACCTTGAGGTCTCAGAAGCCACCATCAAGGCTCACGTTACCGCCATATTTCGCAAACTTGGCGTACGCAGCCGTACGCAAGCGGTCATTGCCATTAAAGCGTTGGAGATTGACGCGCAAGGTCAGGAAGCCCCGGAATCTTAAGCCTGCTCTCTAACGATGTTCCTAGCCCCGTAACGATTGAGAATGGCTCGCATGGCCGCGGGTTTTACGGGCTTTTTCAAGAACCCTATCCCTTTTTTTGCACAGCGTTTGCGCACATCATCCTGCTGATTGGCCGTGACCAGAACGGCATTTAACGAGCACCCCGCAAGGCGGCGAATCCGCTCTATGAGCTCAATACCCGTTATTTCACCGAGTTGATAGTCCACCATTAAAACATCCGGCTGCTGCTGTTCAAGTATTTTAAAGGCGCACTGTGGGCTGTTAGCCGTGTGAACCTGACAACCCCAGCGTGAGAGCAGGCTGGCCATGGCGCGGGTAATTTCTGCGTCGTCATCAACGCATAAAATCTGCATTTGCAATTTACCCGGTGCAACAGGCACTTGGCACACCTCTTTTCTTTGCACCACCGGCACGGTAATGGCAAATACCGAGCCATTACCGGGAGATGATTTCAGGGTCAGTCGCGCATCAAGAATGTGTGCGATGCCTTTGGCAATGGAGAGCCCAAGCCCCAACCCGTTGGGCACCGTCGATAGCCGTTTGAACTCAGAAAAAATCAACGCTTGCTGTGCCTTGGGAATGCCTGCGCCGTTATCTCTGACCTCAATCATCAGTTGCTCGTTGTGTAAATAGCGACAACCAAGCAGCACTTTTGGCTGTGCTTTTGCTTGCATCTCCCCACCTTCTGCCCCGCCAACCGGCTCAACATAGCGAAACGCATTGGTTAGAAAATTCTGCAACACCCGGCGCAATAACATCGGGTCGGTGCGAACCCAGACATTGGAAGTTTTTACCCGAAATCTTAGCGGGCGATTGTGCGCCAGCAGAGAAAACTCCGACTCCAGCGGTTTAAGCACTTCCATAATGGGGAATTCGCGACTGTTAACCACCATCTTTCCGGCTTCCTGCCCGGCTTCTAGGCGCGTCATATCGAGCACATCGGTTATCAGATGCTCCGCTGATTTTAACGAGGTGCTGATGTTGTGCGCCAACTCCTGTTGCCCACTGTCTTTGGCTTCTAACTCCAGAGCTGCACTAAACAGTCGCGCGGCGTTCATCGGCTGCATGAGATCATGACTGATGGCAGCAAAAAAACGCGAACGCAGGTGGTTCGCCCTCTCCGCCTGGGATTTTGCTTTCAACAGCTGGCGATTCAACAGTGAAAGCTCGTGTGTACGCTCAGCAACACGCAGCTCAAGGCTCTCGTTAACTTCCTGCAATGCCTGCTCAACCTGGCGAAACTCGGTGATGTCGGTAAACGTCATCACAAAGCCACCACCCGGCATCGGGTTACCCTGAATACGGATAACCCTGCCGTCCTCTCGCCGCCGCTCAGAGCGGTGGGCGGTGCCACGCTGCATATACTCAAGCCGCTTACGCACATGCTGCTCTACCTCACCTTCCCCACATAGGCCGCAGTTCGCATTGTGGCGGATGACCTCAGCAATAGGACGCCCGACTGTAATCAGATCTTTCGGATAGGCAAACAGCTGCAAATATTGTTGATTCCAAGCCACCAGCTTAAGGTCGCGATCAATCACACTGACTCCCAGACTGATGTGCTCAATCGCACCTTGCAGCAGCTCCCGGTTAAACTGAAACACCTCTGAGGCCTCTTCCACCAAAGCCTGAACCTCTTCCAACGCCACTTTGCCGCGGACGAGGGACTTCATCACAATGCGAGCCGACGAGGCACCAAGGGTTCCGGCCAACAAGCGCTCAACGGCCATCACCAGCTCAGGTGACGCCAGTTTTTGTCTATCCAGAGTCTTTCGCAGTGCACCGTTCGCGCCAACGCCTGTTAATAAAGCCTGCACACGTTGCTTGCTCACGAACCGACCCGCCAACGCCTCAAGCTCCGCCACGGTGATGGTGACATCGGGCAGCTCGTCATGTTGCAGAACATCCACAAACCTGCCAGCCTGCTTTTTCTCTTCGGCGCCGGGGCGCAAATACAAGCAGCCCAAAAGGTAAACCAGAATATTCAGTGTCAGAGCCAGCAGCGTCACGCCGGCCACTGTTTCGGTCATTGACAACCCAAACAGGTTGCCCGGCCTGAGCCATGAATACCCAAACAATCCTTGGCTCATCACTTCAGCGCCCAGCCATTGCCCTTTCACCAGCATCGGTAACACCAGACAAAAGCACCACACCAAAAACCCTGCCAACAGGCCACCGGCACCAGCCTTGGCGTTACTCTCTCTCAGATAAAGGCTCCCAATCAGCACCGGTGCCAACTGAGCCACCGCAGAAAACGACATTTGACCAATGGACGCCAGCGAACTGGTCGCTTCTAGCAGGCGATAAACAACCCAGGACATCATTAACAAACAGACAATGGTCACACGGCGGACGTTTAATAAAAGACCACTGAAACGGTAAAAATTATCACTTTCACGGGTTTTGTAGCGGCGCAACAACAGCGGCATCAGTATTTCGTTGGATACCATGGTAGTCAGAGCCAAAGTCGCAACAATGACCATGCTGATCGCTGCCGATACCCCACCAAGAAAAGCGAGCAGCGCCATCGGCACACTGCCGAGCCGCTTTGGTAACTCAATCAAATAAGTATCACCGGGTACATCCGCACCCAACAGCTGCCTACCAATCAACGCCAGCGGCGCCACCAACAGCGCCAATAACAGTAAATAAATCGGAAACAGCCAGCGCGCCCGATAGAAATGGTCCATGTGATTGTTTTCCACAACCGTGACATGAAACTGCCTCGGCAAACAGAGCACGGCGGCCATGGCCATAATGGTTGGCATCAACATGGTCAAGCCCACTGACCCGTGGTCAGCAAAAGCATCGCTGTCAGGCAAATCCACTAACCAATCGACGCGATCAGCGGACTGAACAATCACCCAGCCACCGACCAGCAAAAACAGAAACAGCTTGATCAACGACTCAAAAGCGATCGCCGTTATAATGCCATTTTGGTGCTCGGTGGCATCAAGCTTGCGCGTTCCGAAGATAATGACAAATACCGCCAGCGTCAGTGTTACCGCCAGCGCTAAATCCTGATTCGACCAGCTGACAGCGCCTGCATGAGTTAGCCGGGTAAAGCCCATCACGATGGCTTTCAATTGCAAGGCAATGTAGGGCATAACGCCAATCACCAGTATTACCGTGACCAGCACCGCCATAAAAGTGGAGCGGCCATGGCGTGAGGCGATAAAATCGGCAATGGAGGTGATGTTTTCTTGCTTACTGACGGTAATCAGCTTTTGCAACAGCTTCCAAAACAGCACGAAAATAATGATGGGACCGAGATAAATAGGAATAAACGACCACAACGCTTCACTGGCCTGCCCTATTGCGCCAAAAAAAGTCCATGAAGTGCAATAAATCGTCAGCGACAAGCTGTAAATAACCGACTGAAATCGCTTAAATAAACGACTGTGGTAGTCACCAAGCCAGGCAGCAACAAACAGACCGGCAACATAAACCGTGGTGATTAGGGCAAGCATCCATCCAGACATAGTAAATTATTGTTTTGACTGGTCATAAGTAGGCAAAATATACACCGCTCATCATTGGTTGTCGCCTGCCACAAAAACCCGAGTTGCTTGGCGATGCTGCTGTTAACGCCTGCGTTTAATACCAAAGTCTAATATCAGAAACCTGCCCAAACCATACACTGAGTGTTAGCGTAAACACGTCTCAAGTCGTATTGGTGCAGCTGGCAAAATTGTTGCATCAAAAATTCAAACACAGTTAGCCACTTTGAACTAGATAACAATAACAAACTAAAGGAAGTGCTATGTCAGATCATACCGTTATCCCCGTAAAACCAGCGGCTTTGGAAAATACTCTGGTGAATAACGACCAGTACTTGGAAATGTACCAACAATCTGTCGTTAACCCTGAAGGCTTCTGGCGTCAACACGGTCAACGCATCCACTGGTTCGAGCCCTACACCAAAGTACGACAGATCTCTTTCGATGATCACTTTGTCAGCATCAAGTGGTTTTATGACGGTGCCACTAACGCCTCTTATAACTGTCTTGACCGCCATTTGGCGAAGAGGGGTGATCAACCTGCGATTATCTGGGAGCCTGACGATGAGGGTGAGGCTCGTACCGTCACCTATAACGAACTGCATGAGATGGTCTGCCGCTTTGCCAATGCCCTTAAAAGTCAGGGAGTGCGTAAAGGTGACGTGGTAGCTATTTATATGCCCATGGTCATAGAAGCCGTCGTTGCCATGTTAGCTTGCAGCCGCATTGGTGCTATTCACTCAGTCGTATTCGGTGGGTTTTCGCCCGAAGCACTGGCAGGGCGAATCATCGACTCAAAGGCCAGAGTTGTGGTGACGGCCGATGAAGGCATTCGGGGAGGGCGCAAAGTCCGCTTAAAAGACAACGTAGATGAAGCACTCACCCACCCGCAAACACACACCATACAAAAAGTCATTGTTTTACGCTGTACCAACGCGAACATCGACTGGCACCATCACCGTGACGTCTGGTGGCATGAGCTGACCGAACTGGCATCACCTCATTGTGAAGCCCGGTCGATGAATGCTGAGGACCCACTGTTCATTCTCTACACCTCTGGCTCCACCGGCAAACCTAAAGGCGTTTTACACACTACCGGTGGCTACCTCGTTTATGCGTCCATGACCCATGAATATGTTTTTGACTACAAACCCGGCGAAGTGTTCTGGTGCAACGCCGATGTGGGCTGGATTACCGGTCACACCTATGTTACTTACGGCCCGCTGTTAAACGGCGCCACCATTGTGATGCATGAAGGGCTGCCAAACTATCCGCAAACCAACCGCATCAGCAAAATTATTGATAAACATCAGGTCAACATCCTCTACACAGCGCCCACCGCCATTCGCGCCCTGATGGCAGAAGGTGATGCCGCCGTGCAAAGTACTCATCGTACGTCACTGCGACTGCTCGGCTCTGTGGGTGAGCCCATCAATCCTGAAGCCTGGAACTGGTATTACACCACCATTGGCAATCAGCGCTGCCCCATTGTGGACACTTGGTGGCAAACTGAAACGGGCGCAGCCATGCTGACCCCGCTACCCGGCGCTACCGACCTTAAGCCAGGCTCCGCGACCCGGCCGTTCTTTGGCGTACAACCCGCCCTTGTGGACAACACTGGCCGCATAATTGAGGGCGCTGGAGAAGGTAATCTGGTGATGCTCGATAGCTGGCCCGGTCAGGCCAGAACGGTTTATGGTGACCATGAACGATTTGTCCAGACCTACTTTTCATCCTTTAAAGGCATGTACACAACAGGCGACGGCGCCCGCAGAGATGAGGACGGCTATTATTGGATAACCGGCCGGGTAGACGACGTTATTAATGTTTCAGGTCATCGCATGGGCACGGCTGAAATCGAGTCCGCCATGGTTGCTCATGATGAGGTTGCAGAAGCTGCTGTGGTAGGCTTTCCCCACGAGATCAAGGGTCAGGGCATCTACGTTTACGTGACCTTGAACAGCGGCAGTGAAACCAGTGAATATTTAAAAAATAATCTCAAAGAGTGGGTTCGAAAGGAGATCGGCCCTATCGCCACACCGGACGTTATTCAATGGGCTCCCGGCCTACCAAAAACCCGATCCGGAAAAATCATGCGACGTATTTTGCGAAAAATTGCCGCTGATGAGTTTGAAAATCTTGGCGATACCTCAACGTTGGCAGACCCAAGTGTGGTGGATCAACTGATCACGAATAAAGTGGTCGCGAAAGATGAGCTGCAATGAATAAAAGCGAGCAATCTATTGCGCGTTAAGAGTATACGCTCGTTGTCGCAGGGTAGTCGTCAATACCCTGCTTCACTGCTCTTCAATCACTCACAAAAATGGCTGCCAAAATGACACTCGAAAAAGATTCCTGAACTTCTTGTGTAGAAGATCTTGACAATATCACCAGCGTCCATATAATTCAGCATCTCTTTTGGCGCGGGATGGAGCAGTCTGGTAGCTCGTCGGGCTCATAACCCGAAGGTCGTTGGTTCAAATCCAGCTCCCGCAACCATTTTAGAAGCAGTTGGTACACCAGACCAGCTGAGCAGTTTTGTCGCGGGATGGAGCAGTCTGGTAGCTCGTCGGGCTCATAACCCGAAGGTCGTTGGTTCGAATCCGGCTCCCGCAACCATTTTTAAAAGCAGTTGGCGCACCAAGCCAGTTGATCAGTTTTATCGCGGGATGGAGCAGTCTGGTAGCTCGTCGGGCTCATAACCCGAAGGTCGTTGGTTCGAATCCGGCTCCCGCAACCATTTTTAAAAGCAGTTGGCGCACCAAGCCAGCTGAGCAGTTTTATCGCGGGATGGAGCAGTCTGGTAGCTCGTCGGGCTCATAACCCGAAGGTCGTTGGTTCGAATCCGGCTCCCGCAACCATTTTTCATACCCTTCTCTGCACTCACCCTAGTTAACAATAACTTGTCGTATAGATACCCTATTCTGGTAACTCATGAGCCTGACAAGGTCAGCTTTCTGTCTTTTAATCATGCCCTTAAAAGAATACTCAGAGTCATTTGCCTGCCAACTATTTTACCTCTTCTTTAGCCACCAACTTAAACGCCTTCTGCTAGATTAAAGTTTCAACGGAGTAAACCCTACCCATCTGCCAACGTACCGTACCCAGCGAGGCTTCACCATGCCAAGACATGTCCTTATCCCAATCGCCGATGGCTCCGAAGATATAGAAGCAGTTACGATCATAGATACCCTCAGAAGAGCTGGCGCGCACCTAACGGTCGCTAGCTGCAAACCCGATGGCAATCTTACCGTCACCGCTGCACATAAGACCATTTTGACAGCGGACATACACATTGAGTCCTGCATGAGCAAGCAGTTTAATTTAATTGCATTACCAGGCGGCATGCCAGGCGCAGAAAACCTACGAGACTCAGAACCCCTGATCAATCTGCTGCATAAACAGCAAAAAGCCGGAAAGTGGTACGCCGCCATCTGTGCTTCGCCAGCTGTTGTTCTTGCCCACCATGGCCTGCTCGACCATGTCCATGCAACCTGTTATCCAAGCTTCATGGAACAACTTGAAGGCGCCCTGCCCCACCCAGACAAAACCGTCGTGGTGGATGAAAAAAAACGCGTGATTACCGCACAAGGCCCGGGCTCTAGCATCAACTTTGCTTTTAAATTGATTGATGCACTCTATGGAAAAGAAGCGTTCAGGCCGATAGCTAAACAGATGATTGCAGACTGGGTCTTATAATCCTCTTTTATTGTAAATATGGCCAAGCTGCGAAAATCTGACGACGTAAATTGAACACAGATGCTTAAATGCATATAAAATACTTATAGGGGTTTTCCGAAGCAGTAGAAAAGCCTGAGCATTAACCCATGAGGTATGAAAAATGGAAAGCTTTATCCTGATTGCGGCCAGCGTTTTTGCACTTTACTACCTGAGTCAAAAGCAGGACCTTATGGCACATAAGATGTTTGGCAATGAGTTCAATCGCTTTGAACGAATTTATCACAACATCACTTACTCCTGCCAAAACTCCACCGTCGTCAGTAAGCGCATGGTCAGTAAGATGCCGCTGCCGTTTATTCCTTCCACCAGCTACTCCGTAAGAGCTTTGTGCCTTACCGAAGAAAAACACTGGTTTTGGTTTGATGCAAGCATCAGCCGCATGAAACTTGATCGCACCAGCATCACGCCCACTGACGCCAAAGAAGCGTTTAATGCTCTCAAGGATGACCCTGAGACATTACATCGTTACTTTTCCAATCACGATCAACAATCTGCCTAATTTCGATCCACTCCCGCGCTGCGCGCAGGAGTGCTTTAGCCAGAGCCAGCAATAGCTTACTTGATGACTTCGGGTGCTATTCTCCAACAGACTCCTAGCGAAGATCTTTGCGTAAAATCTTACCAACCGGTGTCATCGGTAGCTCATCACGAAATTCACAGGCCTTGGGCACTTTATAAGCGGTTAAGTATTCACGACACCAGGTCAACAATTCGTCCTCTGTTAAACTGTCATCAGATCGCATGACAAATAACTTAACCTTTTCGCCAGTGGCCTCATCGGGAATTCCAATTGCCGCACAGTTGGCAACTTTAGGATGCCCTGAAACAACATCCTCTATTTCATTGGGGTAAACGTTGAATCCCGACACCAGAATCATATCTTTGATACGATCGACAATCCTTACAAAACCGTCTTGATGGATCACAGCGACATCACCGGTTTTCAGCCAGCCGTCACTGCTGAGCACCTCGTCGGTTGCCTCTTTTCGCTGCCAATATCCAGACATAACCTGCGGTCCGCGCACACAGAGCTCTCCGGGATCACCAATCGCGGTTTCTGCGCCGAATTCATCAATGGTTTTAACTTCAGTAGACGGCACTGGCAAACCAGCGGTACCGGGTTGAGAAAATTCGCCTGCCGGGTTCATACAGACAGCTGGGGAGCACTCCGTCAAACCGTAGGCTTCTGAGACAACACACCCTGTCTCTTTATGCCAATGCCGGGCCGTTGCTTCCTGTAAGGCTGTACCACCAGATAACGTCATTTTAAGCTGAGAAAGATCACACTCCTTAAATCGGGGGTGGTTCAACAAGCTGACAAATAACGTATTCAAGCCAATAAACCCGGTAAAACGCCATGGTTTAATAAACTTTATAAAAGTATTGGTATCTCGTGGATTAGCAATCAAGATGTTGTGGTTACCCAAAAATGGCATACAGAGCAGATGCACGTTAAATGCATAAATGTGATACAGGGGCAGCGGTGCAATCAAAATTTCCTGCCCGGGGCTCATTATTGCCTGACCTTGCTTATCAACCTGAGAGAGCACCTCTTTACACTGCAGCATATTGGCAATCAGATTTCTGTTGGTCAACACGGCCCCTTTGGCGACACCGGTCGTTCCGCCAGTGTATTGAAGCACCACAGGGTCGGACAACTTTGCCGCAGGGGGCTGCTGATACGTTTTTTTGCTTCCAAGCTGCAAAGTATCAAGAAAGGGTATGGCGCCAGGCAGGGAATACTTAGGCACCATTTTTTTAACATGCTTCGCCAAAAAATTGACAACTTGTCGTTTAGGTGTCGGTAACATATCCGCAAGCTGGGTGGATATGAGGTACTTAATATTAGTTTGACCGACCACTTCCTCCACCAAATGACCAAAGTTCTCAAGAAAGACCAGCGCCTTTGCGCCTGAGTCATTAAATTGGTGCAACATCTCTCTGCCAGTATAAAGCGGGTTTGTATTAACGATGACCAGCCCGGCTCGAATCGCACCGTAAACTGCAATGGGGTACTGCAAAAGGTTGGGCATCTGAATGGCAATCCGATCACCGGGTTTCAGGTCAGTGTGCTGTTGTAGGTAGGTAGCAAAATGGCGGCTGTGTGCATCAATGTCTGCAAACGACAGCGTATGGCCAATACCAGTGAATGCAGGCCGTGCCCCGTTTTCACTGAGAAAGTTATTGATCACAGAGACCATATTAGGAAATAGGTCAGGATTGACGTGACTACCAACACCGGTGGGTCTTTTGTCATTCCAAAAAGATGCTTCCATCGGACTTCGCCTCTTGTTCTTATGTTTTTTGTATTTAGGGGCTAAACGTTTTCTTTGGATTCTACCCAAGTTTTTTTAAATCAGCATCTAATAATTTGAAAAGCTGCCGAACTATTATCAAGCAATCTGTGGCAATGGATTTTTTTTTGCCTTAACCTGTTTTAAGAATGTCTTGCTAACGGTCAGTTGACCAACAACCACTAAAAATGGACAAAGTTTACAGGATGTTGGCTAAATTCACGGCAAAAAAAACACTCAGAATGGTTTCTGATCTTAACTGGCAAAGGGTGGTTTATGACTGAGTTTTACCTGAAAATACTTTCTGGTAACCACATCGGTGCTGAGATCCCCCTTGAGCCCGGCCGTTACTCCCTTGGTAAAGGCGACAGTTGTGACCTGGTACTTACCGATGAGAATCTGAGTGATCATGAACTTATCATTGTCATCAACGACGATGGTCAGGTGGCTATACAGTCAACATCGTCGGATTCATTACTGTACCTCAATGGTGAGCCCGCAGGCTCAAACATCCAGTACAACTATTTTGATATTGTCACCTCCAACCATCTTTTTATCGCTCTTGGTCCAGTCGATGCCGACTGGCCATCTCTTGCACTTCCAAACGTAGCACCTGCTACCAATCTTTTAGCAGAAGATGAGGTCAGCCCGGAAGATACATCAGAATTACTGCCGCCTAATTTTGCTGAAGAGTTGCCTAAAGCTAAGAGCATTGATGAAGATGAAGAAGATGACGAGCTGGAAGAAGGTTCATTTTTTGACAAAATATCAGACAAAGTAAATAAGAAATGGCTGATTGCCACTCCTGTGGCTATTGTGCTTTTCATCGTCATGGTTAACTGGTTATCTTCCGGTAGCGATGAAACAGTTCCTGACATTACACCGGCTCCTGACAACTTTTTGTTTACCACACAAGCCAAGAAAGAGCTGGGCCTGAGCGGCCTTCAACTCAAAGAGCTGCCGGATCAAACTATACACATTTCAGGTTACACACAAACACTGCAAGATAAACTCGACCTGCAAAAACTGCTACGGCAACAAGGCATTCCATTTAATTCCCAAATTGTGGTCATGAATGAAATGCGTGACAACGCCGAGCTGCTTCTTAAAGACCGAGGCTATGACTTACTTGAATTAGAGCTTGATAACACGTTTGGCTCACTAGTGCTCACAGGTTATGTGGCGACCTCTGACGAGCTGGATCAAATCATTAATACTCTCAAGCAGGAAATCTATGGCTTAGTATCGGTCGTTGATCAGGTAGAAAATCAGGCCGGCAGAATTAACACGCTAAAGTCCATGCTAAGGGAAAAAGGTTTAATCCCCCGGGTTACCGTCATTGTGCGCGAAGAAACCGCTCTGCTTAAAGGACATTTACTGGATGAAGGGCAAATTTATGACCTGCAAAACGTAGTGAATAAGTTTCAAAAAAAATACGCCAATAACCCAGCTCTTGAAATCGCAACCAAATACCCAGGAGGCCCAATAACAGACAGCCAATTACCATTTTCACTTGATATTCGCGGAATCAGCATGGGCAAAGTGCCTTATGTGATACTTTTAGATGGTTCCAAATACTTAATTGGAGCAAAGTTCTCCAATGGGTATATAATTGAAGATATCAATCTTGATTATCTTTTATTAACGAACGGAACTGACCGAATCAAATACCGTCTTGGAGGGAACCGTGGCGGAAATAAAACAAAATGATGAAAAAATTCATCTATCCACTGTCGAAGAGCAACTTATTGAAGATAACGATGGAAGCTATCGTGATGAGTTGCTTAGTCAATTGTTTGCTGAAGCAACTCGTCTTAAAAATCTAAAAGACAAGGGAGCTGCTCCGGAAGACTTCACCAAAATTGATAACTTGCTGACCGCGGTTGTTGCGGCCATGGAAGTGGTCGATAAAAACTGGAAGCAACATCACGCTAAACCTTGAGAAGGAGCTCAGCTATGGCGTATCAAGATACTTATAATACAAAGTACAATCAGCCAGGAACCGAAAGTTTCAGTTTCGATAAAATTTCTGAAACTTTTGGCAAGCAGGCAGACGCTTTGGACGCCGCACTAAAAAAACGTGTGGCCGCAATGGATCCTAACAGCACCAAGGATATGGTTGAATTCCAGGTTGAGTTCAACAAATTCATGATTGTTGAAGGCTTACGCTCCAGTATCGTTAAGTCAATCAAAGATACGTTACAGAGCATCATTCAAAAACTGTAAACTAACCTCGTAGACGGAGATCGCTGGAAATGATCGATGACAAAATTCTAAAGTCTCTGGCCGACATTGGCTTCATGGCCAGCGGAACAGGACTACCCAAACATGCCTTTGGTATATTCAATGGCATTGAGACGGCCAGACCCGACAGCCCACTGAGCACCATTGGCTTTGCACTTGAATTCATGAACCGTAAACGTAATCAGGAAGCTATCGACATCCTCCATAAAGAGGGTCTGAAAAAATATCCTGACTCCCCGGAAATCAAAGCTTTTCTCAGCTTAGCGCTGATGTTTGAAGGGCGGAATAAAGAAAGTGAGGATTATTTAAAGCCACTTCTTTCTTCAACTGAGACCGAGCCTGCCACGATGGCCAAAGAGCTTCTCGCTAAAATTCATGCTCAGTGATTTAATCAGGAAGCTTTGACTTGAAGCTTCCGCCCCCTTCCTAAACACTTATCTTCAATTACTTTTCCACCCACTTAAATACTGAAACAGTACGATGTCGTAACAAACAATTAAACGACACCGTAAATGTTTAGCTAAACGTTATCCAAAAAAAGAACAGAACGGTTGCGGCCAACTTTTGCAAATACATGCCGCAAAGCTGAACCAAACATTAATTCAAGCATCATTAAAGCATTAACATAGAAGGCGAAGGAGGTGGCAGTGTACTTTGACCAGCACCTTGTGAGTAATAATCATAAATATTGGCCAGGGCAGCAATATGATCTTCCAGCACCCCCAGGGTTAAGCCACTCATTGGAGATGAAACAAAAACTGCCAATGACTTGCCGTCCGGGTCCAAACAAAGGCTAACCCGTTCATGTTCAAGCACAACCATGTTTCTTTCCAAAAATATTTTGAGAAGATCTTCCCGCTGCACCGCATCTTCAGGCAAACGGGTAACCTTGCAGTACGCATAAAAGCGACCGTTAGCCTGAAAGCTGGAAATCTTCATTTTCCCGTCAATGGTAAAACGAAACTGGTCGTCTTTGTATTCGAACGGCCCAACTTGCTGACGGCTGGCTAAAGCGTTCATCAGGTTCTCAAAGTTCATAGCATCCATACCCTCACTTGGTTTTGAAATGAAACGGTTTGCATTAAAAGGCATCCATGCCTTTCAATTTCTCCTTAACCTATAGCAAGTGTAGCTCTATTACTTGACGTATTGCCCACAAGCCAGCAAGCGGGACTTAATTGAGAGTCGGTGAAAAAGGAAAATCAACGCCACAAACGCAACCAGCGCCACTGCAAACCCGGCAGCAATGGATTCACTGACTCCCATCACCAGATAACCGAGCAATGCCACGGCAGCAGTCCCCAAAGCATATGGCAGCTGCGTATTGACATGATCCATATGATGGCAGGAGGCTCCGGTGGAAGAGAGAATGGTGGTATCGGAAATGGGTGAGCAATGATCACCAAATACCGCCCCGGCTAAAACCGATGCCAACATCGGCAACATCATGGCAATATCCGCAGCTGCGGCCATGTCACCAGCAATAGGCAACATAATGCCGAAAGTGCCCCAGCTGGTGCCGGTGGCGAAAGCCATCAAACCAGACACCACAAACAAAATCATCGGCAGAAAGCTGGCTGAAATATTGCCGCTGACCAGACTGGCCAGATACTTGCCGGTTTCAAGCTCCCCAATCACACCGGTTAATATCCAGGCAAACACCAGAATATAAATTGCCGGCAACATCGACTTACTGCCCTCAACCACCGTCTTGCGCCAAATCGCCCCGGAAAAATTACGTCGCAACAGGCGCACAACGGCAAAAGCCAGACCAATCAATCCACCGCTAATGAGCGACAGTGTGACATCGGTATGCTCAAAAGCCCCCAGCACCGAAAACGTCTGACCATTGTTGGCAAGGACAGCGTGACCACTCCAAAGCATGGCACCAACCGTAGCGACTATCAGGACAATAATCGGCAACACCAGATCAGCAACACCGCCGCACCGCCCCTCTTCAAGGGCATGCGCACCGGGCGGGGTTCCTTTGGCTTTATCAAAAAGACGGCCACCCAAGGCAGCATTCTCATGTCTGGCCATGGGACCGATATTCAAATCCAATACCGCCGTACACAACACCATACCCAACGCAAAAATGGCGTAGAGATTCATAGGTAGCATGCTGACAAAAATATACACCGGGCTATCGGCAGACAGCCCATGGGTAGCCATGATGGTACCAATCAGGGCAATAATGTAAGCCCCCCAACTGGAGATGGGCATGATGACGCAAATCGGTGCAGCGGTGGAGTCAATCAGATAAGCCAGCTTTGCTCGCGACACTCGATGTCGATCCGTCAATGGCTTACTGATACTTCCAACGGCCAAACTATTAAAGTAGTCATCTATAAAAATGACAAACCCCAGCAGCACCGTCATCACCTGAGAGCCCTGACGTGTTTTCACATGCTGACGCGCCCACTCACCAAACGCTTTAGCCCCCCCGGAGGTGGCAATCAAGCTGGTAATCACACCGAGCACAATCAGAAACAAAAGAATAAAAATGTTATCAAGGTTCAGGCTACCATCCCAAAAAACCGCCACAAACCCATGATAAATATGCTGAACAGCATTGAGCGGATTAAAACTGGTCAACAATAACGAACCGGTAAAAATACCCGCCCCTAAAGACCACAGAACCTTACGGGTTATAACCGCCAAAAAGATAGCAACAGCCGGAGCCAACAATGATAACGACGAATCACTGAAACTGGTTAATTCCATAAAACTGATCTCGTTTTTGATCACTCATTCCAGTTTATTCCATTCTCGGGTTGAATGAGCAAGCCATTTTTCATTAGATCAGGAGGCAAGCGTACATGAGGGAAGCCGCCGATATAGCTCAGCGCTTTCTTGTACCCGTTAGCTCTCCACAGTAAAAACCGTGACAGTAGTACACCTGTTTGATGCACTACCAGCAAGACCGGTTGACCACCGGGCTCGCTTCGGCACTATTTCCTTTTAACCGGGCTACGGGAGTCACCCTGTTCCGGTTTACTGATAAATAGCGCGCCTCTAATTCGGGAAAGAGGATCACAGGGATGCCGTCACAGCATCCTGAATGGGCGCATTATGCACCAATGTTTAGCGAATAAAAACTTAAATCCTCGCTCAACTGGGCGAGGGTTTACGGTGATTTTGCTAAAACCATCACTCCCACTCAATGGTCGCCGGTGGCTTACTGGAAACGTCATAGGTCACCCTGGAAACGTGCTCAATTTCATTGATGATTCGATTGGACACTTTCTCCAATAGCTCATAGGGCAAGTGCGCCCAACGTGCCGTCATAAAGTCGATGGTTTCAACCGCCCGCAAAGCGATCACATACTCATAACGACGCCCGTCACCCACTACCCCCACCGACTTCACCGGCAAGAACACCGCAAATGCCTGACTGGTTTTTTGATACCAACCGTGGCCACGCAGCTCTTCAATGAAGATGGCGTCCGCCCGGCGCAAAATATCGGCATAAGTTTTTTTCACCTCCCCGAGAATACGAACCCCAAGACCAGGGCCGGGGAAAGGGTGTCGGTAAACCATGTCGTAAGGAAGCCCAAGCTCCAGACCAATGACACGCACCTCATCTTTGAACAGCTCCCGCAACGGCTCAACCAGTGCCATTTTCATCTCGGCGGGCAAACCGCCCACATTGTGATGGGACTTGATCACATGAGCCTTGCCCGTTGCAGAACCTGCGGACTCAATCACATCCGGATAAATAGTACCTTGAGCCAAAAAGGCGATATTATCCAGCGCACCGGCATGCTCATCAAACACCTCAATAAAGGTGTTGCCAATGATTTTGCGCTTTTCCTCCGGGTCTTGAACCCCTTTCAGGCGATCAAGGAAACGCTCCTGAGCATCGGCACGAATCACCTTAACACCCATATTTTCCGCAAACATGTCCATCACCTGATCCCCTTCATGGAGACGCAGCAGGCCATTATCCACAAACACACAAACCAGCTGATCGCCAATGGCTTTATGCAGCAAGGCAGCCACCACGCTAGAGTCCACCCCGCCAGAAAGACCTAAGAGTACTTTTTGATCCCCCACTTGCGCACGGACACGGGCAACAGCGTCGTCAATGATCTTGCCCGGCGTCCATAGCCTCGCACAACCGGCAATCTCCACCACAAAGCGTTCAAGGATACGCAAGCCCTGAGTTGTGTGCGTCACCTCCGGGTGAAATTGAACGCCATAATAGTGCTTCTGCTCACAGGCCATGGCCGCAATGGGGCAGGAGTCGGTGGAGGCGGCCACCACAAAACCTTCAGGTAGAGAAGTGACTTTATCGCCATGACTCATCCAGACATCAAGCGCCAGTTGTCCGCCCTCCCCCACATGATCGTCAATGCCCTCAAAGAGTTGCACCTCGCCGGTCAGATCCACCCGGGCGTAACCAAACTCACGCAGGTGAGATGTGCTCACCTCCCCCCCCATCTGCTCCGCCATGGTCTGCATGCCATAACAGATACCCAACACCGGCACATTGAGTTCAAAGACCACCGCCGACGCCTTGGGTGCACTCTCCCCGGTCACCGATTCAGGGCCACCGGACAGAATGATCGCTTTTGGTTTGAAGGCCCGAATGGCGTCATCGTCCATATCGTAAGGGTGCAACTCACAGTAAACACCAATTTCACGAACACGCCGCGCAATCAACTGGGTATACTGTGAGCCAAAATCAAGAATCAGAATGCGGTCTGAATGAATATCCTGGGACATGCGTAATCTCTACATACTTGCGAGCAAGGCGGAGGTTTCCCCTTGCTCAAAATAAGCAGCCGGGCATAGTGCCCGGCTGCTATTTGCATCAATAATGACTAGCCAACCCGATAGTTCGGAGCTTCTTTGGTAATCGCCACGTCGTGCACATGGGACTCCGTCATACCGGCATTGGTCACCCGTACAAACTCTGGTTTCGTACGCATGACGTTAATATCTGCAGAACCGGTATAACCCATAGCTGAACGCAAGCCACCCACCATTTGATGGATGATGGCGTGCAAAGGACCTTTATAGGGCACACGACCCTCAATGCCTTCGGGTACTAATTTTTCAGCGCCATCTTCTGCGCTCTGGAAATAACGGTCACTGGAACCGGATGCCTGCGCCATCGCCCCCAATGAGCCCATTCCCCGATAGGCCTTATAACTACGTCCCTGAAACAGCTCCACCTCACCAGGTGCCTCTTCCGTGCCCGCCAGCATACTGCCGAGCATCACAGTATTGGCACCGGCGACAATCGCCTTGGCCAAATCACCGGAGAAGCGAATACCACCGTCAGCAATCACCGGTACGCCACAATCCTTCAAGGCTGCAACCACATTAGCTACGGCGCTAATCTGCGGCACGCCAATACCCGTCACAATGCGAGTGGTACAAATAGAACCGGGGCCAATGCCTACCTTCACGCCATCAGCACCGGCTTCCACCAGCGCTTTGCCCGCCTCTGCGGTGGCAATATTACCGCCAATCACCTGTACCTGCGGATAGGTCTCTTTAACCCACCGAACCCGCTCAATAACACCGCGAGAGTGGCCATGGGCAGTATCGACAATAATCACATCAACACCAGCCGCCACCAGCGCCGCCACCCGCTCAGGCGTTTCTGCTCCGGTTCCCACCGCAGCGCCCACCCGTAACTGGCCGTGGCTGTCTTTGGCGGCATTGGGGTACTGCTGGGCTTTTTTGATGTCTTTTACCGTCATCATACCGGTGAGATTAAAGTGTTCATCCACCACCAGCACTTTTTCAATGCGGTGTTTGTGCAGCAGCTTGCGTACGGTCTCCGGGTCGGTGCCTTCTTGCACCGTCACCAGTCCCTCTTTGCAGGTCATGATGTCGGCAACCGGTTTATCCAGATTAGAGACAAAACGCACATCACGACTGGTGACAATACCCACCAGATCAGAACCCGAAAGCACCGGCACACCGGAGATCTTATGCCGGGAAGTCAGCTCCAGAAGGTCACGTACCGTAGCGCTGGCATCAATAGTAATGGGATCTTTCACCACACCACTTTCGTGCTTTTTAACTTTGCGAACCTCAGCAGCCTGCTCTTCGGCGGTCATATTCTTATGAATAATTCCGATCCCACCCTCCTGCGCCATGGCAATGGCCAAGGAGGACTCGGTTACCGTATCCATCGCCGCAGAGATCAGCGGAATATTCAGCTCAATATCGCGCGTCAGTTTTGTTTTTAGGGAGACGTCTTTCGGAAGCACTTCGGAGTAGCCGGGCAGCAGCAGAACATCATCGAAAGTGAGTGCATCTTGCGCAATTCTCAACATTGCTTATTTACCCATTGCCTATTACCAAGAGATTTCGGAAAAAAATTCGCAGGAGTATACCCTGAATTTCAACTTCAGCTAAAGAATATATTAAGGCAGAATACACAAAAATTACCAACAGCCGAGACTTCTCCATGATCCCAGCAGATACGCCCGCTGCCACCAAAGCTTTGTCCGTTACAGAATTAAACGGTAAAGCACGGCGGTTACTGGAGATGAGCTTCAATAATGTGCGCGTAGAAGGCGAGCTCTCCGGGCTTGCCCGTCCGAGCTCCGGGCACTGGTACTTCACCTTAAAAGACTCAAAGTCCCAGATTCGCTGCGCCATGTTCCGCAACCGCAACAAAGCACTGAAATTTGTGCCCACCGAGGGCATGTTGCTAACGGTTCGCGGACGAGTCAGCCTGTACGAAGGCCGCGGTGATTACCAGCTGATTGTGGAGCACATGGACAGCGCCGGCACCGGCGACCTACAAAAATCCTTTGAAACCCTCAAAGCCAAACTAGCCAGCGAAGGCCTGTTTGATATCGCCAGCAAACAAGCGCTGCCGAAACACCCAAAACACCTCGGCGTCATCACCTCACCCACTGGCGCCGCCATTCAAGACATTCTCACCGTATTAAAGCGCCGCTTCCCCGCCATTCCCATTACCATCATTCCCAGTGCTGTACAGGGAGCACAGGCCAAACACGAACTGGTCAGAGCCCTGCAACTGGCAGTACAAGCAAACCGTTTTGACGCCCTCATCATTGGGCGCGGCGGTGGCTCCCCGGAAGACTTATGGCCCTTTAACGAAGAGATCGTCGCCCGCGCCATCAGCGCCTGCCCCATCCCCATTATTAGCGCCGTGGGCCATGAAATTGACTTCACCATTGCCGATTTCGTCGCCGACCAACGCGCCCCGACCCCCTCCGCTGCAGCTGAAATGCTCAGCCCGGACCGTGCGGCACTGCTCAACCAGCTTCAACTGCTGCAAAGGAAACTGACCACACTGACCCGGCACAAACTGCAATTAGGCCACAAAGCGCTGGACAACCTGCAAAAGCGACTGCGCCACCCCGGTGAGCGCCTGCGAGACAGCAGCCAGCGTCTGGACGATCTGGAAATCCGCTTACAGCAAGCCATCACCCTACAACTTGAACGATTTCGCTCCCAGTTCACCGAAATTCGTGCACGAGCCAGCCAGCAAAACCCACAGCGCAAACTGGAGCTTATGGCCAACCGCAATGACCACCTTGCTCAAAAGCTGCAACAACTGCTGTCAACCGCTCTGGAAAAGCGCCAATTAAAGCTGGAAAAACTGTCCGCTGAATTAAATGCAGTCAGCCCATTGGCAACACTGTCCCGCGGCTACTCAATCACCACCGCCAACGGCGCCGTTATTTACGACAGCAGCCAGTTGTCTGCAGGAGAGCAAATTACCACCCGATTCGCCAAAGGCGAGGCGTTGTGCAAGGTGGAGGAGGTAACCGCCTAAAGCAAACCAACAACCCTTAGGTACTTCATAAACCGGTCCCTGCCAAAAAATCCGCCACTCAGTGAGTGGCCGCTAACGAACAACCGGCTCAAAACTGATGCCGTTAAATGCAGTATCAGCCCCGGCAAAGCAAAACCCTGAAAAACACAGCAGCGCATATAAAATTCGTCGTTCGATTTTTACGTTCACATATACGTCAGGTGATCTATGATATTTCCATAACCACCTTTAAGAAACTGTGAGAACGCTATGAGCCGATTAATCATTGCTCTACTGTTGGCAGCTCTAGTCTGCTTCAATATCAGTTTAAGCATGGCAACATACCAAGGCAGTCAGGCATATAATCACTCAAGCCTTAACAACGCTTCCGTCAATACAGCTACCGGTACATTTCGCTTTACCTATCCGCTAATTCACGCCCCGGGAATTCATACGCCTTTTGAGCTTAATTTAGTCTATCACTTTCAATCCCAAGGTAACTTCGGCTTACCCAGAGGCTGGGGGCTGGATCTGGATCACATTCAAAATGGCACCACCGTAATTAATGGACAACAATGGCTGATTGACCCGATGTGGCATGATGATTCGCTGTTCGCCTCGGGTCTTAAATACTACAACCAGCATGGCGTCAAATTTACAGACGAAGGGGTAGAGCGGGAAATCCCCAACGCACCGGAACTCTCTTACCGCTTCAAATCACACCACAAAGACGGCAGCGAAAATTACTTTTCTCAGCAGGGTCTGCTGATCTTTAAAAGAGACCGCTTTGGTAACCAGATAACCATTGAATACGAACGGCCAACCCACACTGCAACAAAAGCCAAACTGATGGCAATTACTGACAATTACGGCAACCGTTACACTTTCGTTTACGAACCCGGCACTTTCATTGTTCGTTATCCGGACGGCAGAGAGCAACGGGTTTATTATGACGATAATGGGGTCAAGACAATTGCTAACCCTATGCAGCTGCGCTATGAATTCAGCTACACCAATGAAGGGGCATACAGGCTATTGAAAACCCTGCTCACCCCCTTTGGCCTTGAAACGGTATTGGGCTACGATACCATTCCCTATATCGGCAGTGCGGGTGAAAGCACCTTGCCTGTGGTCAACTACTTCAAACAGTATGAAAAGGCCACCAATAAAATTCATCACGAAGCCTATTACCAGCATTACAAAAGCAACAATTATACGGGTTATCCGTTATACAGCTTATCCAAATCATCCGACACCCTGATTGACAGCAACGACGAAAACTATCGCTATACAGTGGAAATCAAACAGACTGACGGCGACCCTGAGAACCCAACCATTAATCACCATATTTACACTTACAACCACCTGCATTTGCCCATTGAAATTCGAACGCTCAAAAACAATGCTCACTTTATTAAAGCCCAGTACAATTACCCCCTTACACCCTTTAAATACAATCGCTCAACCAATTACGATAAACCGGACAGAATCACTTATTTTATCTGGAATGAAAAGAAACAAAGCTACATCCCCAGCAATCGGACAGACACCCGCTACGACCTGTTTGGCAACAAAACCCGGGAAAACCATTGGGTTTATCATCGCAACGCTGGCGATTGGCGTCACATCAGAGCCAAAGAGCACAAATACTTTACCGACCATTTCAGTCTATTAGCTGAAACCACAGACAGAGATATGACCTCTGGAAATGCCATAAAAACTCGTTACTACCTCTCACCATCAAAAAAAACCCACAGCGCCAAGCGAACGTTCGCCAGCAGTTTCAACAATAATAAGACTTATCGCTGGCAGCCCTGGCAGCAAATCGAATTCCAGTACGACGACGCTGGTCGTAGAACCTTGCATCAATTAACGTGGATAGCCAAAGATATGCCCGGCGTACAAAAAACCCACAAACTAACTCACTATCAGCTTGATAAATCATCGAGCCTGTTAACCATTGCCCACGAAGACAGCCTCGGCAATATAAAACAACAGATAGTCGATACCCGTAACGGTCGATTACTCACCACAATATCCGCCCTTGGGGAAAAAAACGAATACGATTATAACAACTTGGATCAGCTGATCCGGCACACTGACCCCGAAGGCAATATACACAAACTCAAACACTACAACTATGCCCAACATGGGCTCAATGCAACGGTCAAAGAGTCCCCTTTAGGCATTCGAAAACGGATACAGAGAGACTCGGCTAACCGGGTGATCGCACACGAACAGCTGGTAGACGACCAATATCAGCTGCTATCAGCCAGAGAATATAATGCCTTTGGGAAGCTGGCATTACATAAAGACCGATCTGGCGAAGTGACCACTTATCAATACGACGATCAGGGGCGGGTGACAGTAAAAACAGATCCTTGGCTGAACCAAACCCACCATGTTTACGATGATGAAGATTTATCCCAACACGTTTTCCTCAACGGTAAGAAATACCAGCAGATCAAGAAAATCCCCTGGCTGCTGACAATGCAAACCACCCACTACCCGCTCAATGATACCGATACCGCTGCCGTTGAACGTCGTGTGACAAAAAATGGCTTTCATAAGGTGATTACAGAAGAGAGCGCTTTACTAAACACCCAATCTTCCCAGCGCCATTCGGTCATTAAAAACACCTACACCTATGACCCAGGCAATAACAACATCAAAACCGTAACAGAAGGCTTTGATGGCACCACCCTGACAAAAGAGTCAGTCTATGATCTATTCAAAAACGTGCATACGTTTGTCAAAAAGCAGCGGGTTAAAACAGACAATAGCCGTGCTTCCTGCCACCAAGGCTACCGTTACTTCTACAACTCGAATAATAAACTCGTACGTGAAGTTTCATCAGCCGCCAATGATACCACCCCACTGATCAACACACACCGCTACGATAAAAATGGCCGAGAGATTGAACATCGGCTGGCCAATGGTCGCAGCATCAAAAAAACCTACACACCGCTAGGGCTGGTTAAGTCTGTCAGCTGGGTTCGTAAAGATCAGCCTTATACCGTGTTTCATCATCACGATGCCGACAGTCGGTTAATAAAACTAACAGACTCCAACGGCCAGCAGCAGCGCTATGAATACGACCGGCAAGGGAATTTAATCAGCCTCTCCTACCCTGATCATTCTCAGCAGAAATATAGGTACGATAAAGTTAACCGGATAATCAGCAAAAAAACGGTAAGTGATACCGTGCTGAACTACCAATACAACGATCAGGATAAAGGAAAACTGTCATCCATAAGCAATAAGACCAATCAGATTAAATTCATTTATGGCATAGACGACAATGGCATAAAGGGACGTATGATAGCCATTGAGAGAGACATAGCCGGCACGGGGAAAACCAAAGAGCAGTATCAATACGGCGCCTTTGGCCACTTAAGTAAAACCGTAGTCAATACCAATGATGGTGATCCGGTGTTTTCCGGTAACTACGAGTTTTTACCTAGAGGTGAGCTAATTAAACAGTCAACCCGTGTATGGAATAAGTTCGAACCTTCTGCTACAAACCTCACTCACTATGAATACGATGGCTTAAAACGGCTCACTAAAGAGACACACCAAGGGGGTGACACTACCAAGCAAAGCGAAATTCATTACCAGTACGACGGCAATAATAACCTGGTCAAAGAACAACGCTTTCCCTCGGGTGAGAGCATTCATCGCCACTATAATTCAATGGACCAACTAACCCATATTACCGGGACTAAAACGGCAACTCTGACACACGATGCCAACGGACATGTTGTTGTTGACCATCAGGGAAATAAATACCAATACGACGACATGGGACTACTGCAAAGTATCACCAATGCCAACAACACCCCTCTGGCCAGCTTTGAGTATTTACCCAATGGTTTACTCGGTTACTTGCATTCGGGCACGGACCGGCAGAGCTTCTACTACGATTTAAATCTACGCACCTTAACCGTCTTTAAAAACCATAAGCGTTATGACTTTATTCAGCACGACAACAAATATCTGGCGACATTAACTGAACAAGACGGTGAGCAACTGTTTCTGGCCAATCAAAGCACCGCTGCCCGATTGGCATTAAATGACAAAGGAGAAAAAATTTCCACCAGCTATGACTATGAAGGTTATGGTAAAACCATTAATTCTAATGCCCATCAATCCCATGCAGGTTTCCTCTGGAATCAGGAGCTGGCGGAGAAAACGACGGGAATTGTCTATTTAAAAAACCGTTTTTATCATCCTGATCTCAGGCGTTTTGTCAGCCGCGACTCCCTGAAGGTTGATAACCGTTATAGTTATGCCCGCGCCAACCCCGTTCTCTTTGTTGACCCTATGGGACACACTCCAGGGCCTGCCTTTTGGTTAGGTTCACTCATAGCTGTTCTGGGTACATTCATTACGATCGGAAGCGTTGCTTTGAGTGCAACAGGAGCATTTACACCCTCGAGTCTTCTCGCTATAGCCTCAGGTATTACTCTAGCAACTTCCGGAGGAATGATGATCGCAGAACAAACCGCACTGGATGCGGGTAATATAAATAAGGCGACTCGTTTAGAGTACGCCAGCTATGGAGTTGCAGGATTAGGCGCTATACTCATTGTGGCTGCCATTGCACCGAGCGTTCTTGCGGTAACACCCTTTGAATCAATGCGTTTTGTTAGATTTATGAGAACCCCTATATCAGAGATAGTTAGAAACGCAAGAGGTGGAACAACACTCACCCGAGCAGTGGCAAGTGTAACGAACATGTCTCAGACTTTGGAATCCAACGCTCCAAGCTTTAGCGAAATTACACCGCTAAACTCGTCAATCGCTCTTGACGAGACAACGTTCACTCTTGCATCGAGCACAGAAGGTAATCCATTAGGGAATTTTTCATCAAGATTTAGTCAATTCTTGTCGAGGTTCAACCTTAATGATGTCTCATTAAATGAAGCCTCCGCACCAGAAAGGCCCCCAGCAAGTCAAATCAGATCTTCAATAACTCGACCCTTTAGCGCAGATGATATTTCTGTAAAAAGCCGTATAGCAGAGGCTATAGTGCATGAACGCCCAAAATCTATGCCTATTACCCCACTCACTGAAAGCACCTCATCTTTGGCTAACGCTGCAAATAGTGATGGCGCCTCATTGGTAGAGAATTTATCCAAATAGGTCTCATCACTCAAAACACCACTACCTCAATAATTGTTGAGAGTCACAAAGCCTAACCAGCCCCTTAATGCATTTTGATCATCATACGGTTTGCACTAAGGGGCAATACGGCTTATGCCATTATGCAAAACTGTACTATGCCAAATAGACCAATATTCAAATACGAACCGATTAATCGCTTTCTGTCGTTTAATATAATCTCGTAGAAACCACCATTGTCCCCGCCCTGAACTTTAAAAGTACGAGAAAGCTATGAATCGATCACTCTATGCTGCACTGCTCATATTCTTCGCTTTTCTTTATTCAGCGTCTGGTATTGCCCAATATAGAGGAAGTCAGGCGTATAATCAGGCAATTAATTTTCCTGCATCCGTTAATGCTGCCACAGGGAGTTTTCGCTTTTCTTACCCCCTAATTAAAACCATGGGCATCCATAAACCGTTTCGAGTCAATCTTGTCTACCACTTTAATTCAAAGGGAATGTTCGGTATGCCCAATGGCTGGGAACTGGATGTGGATTACATTTTAAATGGCGCCGCCATGATCAACGGACAACAATGGCTAATCGACCCGTTATGGCATGATGAGCATCTTTTCTCCTCGGGGCTGAAATACTTTAACCAGCACGGCTTCTCCTTTAAAGATGAAGGGGTGAATCAGGAAATTCCCTGCATACCCTCACAAACATACCGTTTTAAATCTCAGCATAATGATGGCAGCGAGAGTTACTTTTCCCAGTTAGGTCTGCTGGTTCTCAAAAGAGACCGCTTTGGTAATCAAATCACCATTGAATACGAACAACCCGTTCATAGTGCAGCAAAGGCCAAACTGGCGGCAATTACTGATCACTACGGTAACCGTTACACTTTTCACTACGAGCCCAATACTTTTATTGTTCGCTATCCCGATGGCAGGAAGCAGCGAGTCTATTTTAACGACATTGGCATCAAGACCATTGTCAACACCATGCAGCAGCGCTATGAAATCAACTACATTGAAGTAGCTTCTTATCACCTTTTGCAGACTATTCTCACCCCATCGGGTCTGATGACTAAATTAGCGTACGACACCATTCCCTACGCCACGCATGAGGGTAACAGCTCTATGCCCGTGGTCACTTATTTCAAACAGTTTGAATTAGGCTCCCAAAAAATTTACCACGAAACTTTTTACCACTATCGAAGGGGAAATAATTATACCGGTTATCCTTTGTACACTTTCACCAACTCATCCGACAGCTTAGTTGACAGCAATGACCAAAATTATCGCTACAGTGTCGAGGTCAAACAAACCAACGGCGACCCTGATAACTTAACCATTAAGCATCAGGTCTATGAATATAACTTCATGCATTTGCCAGTAACCATTCGCACCCTCAAAGACAACAAAGACTATATTAAAGTCGGCTATGAATACCCCATCGCCCCTTTCAAATACAGTCGCTCAACCAATTACGACAAACCAAAAAAAATCGATTATTTCGTCTGGAACGAAGGGCAGCAGAAATACTTGCCCAGCAATCGTATTGACTTCAGTCACGACCTGTTTGGTAATAAAACCAGAGAGACCCACTGGGTCTATCATCGACAAGACGACTATTGGCGTAAAATAAGATCCGTTGAACATCAATATTTTACCGACCATTTCAATTTGTTGTCACAAACCATTGAAAAAGATGGGGTGTCCGCCAAAGCGGTGCAAACCAAATACCACTTAACGCCCGACAAGAAAAACCACAGCGCCAAGATGACTTATGCCTTAAGCAAAGACAAGGTCCGCCTCTGGCAGCCCTGGCAACAAATAAACTATCAATACGATGACATCGGCCGTGAAACCTTCCGACAATGGAAGTGGATAGCCGCAGGAATGCCCGGCGTACAGAAAACCCATAAAAAAACCCGTTACCACTTCGATAAAGAATCGGCCATATTAGCCACTGAATTTGAGAACAGCCTTGGCCATGTGACCAAAAAACGGGTCGATACCCGAAACAGTCAGTTACTTACCAAAATATCCCCCCGAGGTGAAAAGACCGAGTACCGTTATAACAAGCTGAACCAGCTAATCCGCCGCACCGACCCAGAGGGTAATGTTCACAAAACAGAGTATTACACCTATGGCGTTGATGGCTTGAATGCCAAAGTGCAAGAATCACCTCTAGGGTTTCGACTGCGCCAGCGAAAAGATCCTTTAGACCGTATCATCACCCACGAACAGGCCATTGGAGACCAGTACACCGTTCTGGATCGAAAAGAGTACAATGCTTTTGGAAAACTGGCTCTGCACAAAAATCATTCGGGCCAGATAACCACCTTTCACTACGATGACCAAATGCGCCTGAAAGCACGCATCGATCCCTGGAATAATAAAATCACCCACCTCTACAATGACGATGATATGACTGAGCATGTCTTTATAAACAACATCCGTCATAGAAAAATAATCAAAACACCTTGGTTGTTTAAAACAGCAGTCACTCACTACCCCCTCAACGATAAAGATACCGTTGTGGTGGAGGAGCAAGTAACCAAAAATGGCTTTGATCAGGTGATTCATGAGCAGAGCGCGATTCTTGACGAAAAAACTTCAAAGCGAAGCTCGATCATTCAAAACACCTATCACTACAATCCCAGCCACAATAAAACCCAAATAAAAACGCAGGGCTTTGACGGCATCACCATGACCAAAAAGTCCACTTATGATCTGTTCGGTAATCAACACACGTTTACTAAACGACAAAGCGGTAACGCCCTGAACTCCTGCCATAGCGGTTATCGGTATTTCTACAATTCAGAAAATCGTCTGGTGCGCGTGGTGTCGCCACCATCCGATAGCGCCGAGCAGCTGGTCAACCAGTATCGCTACGATGAGAATGGCCGGGAAATTGAGCACCGCCTCCCCAACGGCCGCAGTATTATCAAAACGTACACCCCAAGAGGGCAAGTCCAGTCGGTCAAATGGGATCGCAAGGGCGAAAACTACACGGTTTTTCACCACTATGATGCTGATGGCCTGTTACTTCAGCTCTCTGACACCAACGATCAGCACCAGTACTACCAACGGGATTCAAGAGGCAACATCACCCGCCTCACCTACCCTGACCGACATGAACAGAAGTACGAGTATGATCGCCTAAACCGGGTGGTCAAACAGGTCACTACCGCAAAGACGACATTGACCTATCAGTACAATGACCTGGACTTGGGCAAACTGTCCGCCATCCATAGCGGTGACAGCCACATGCGCTTTAACTACGGAACCGACGACAATGGCATAAAAGGTCGCTTAATCGCCATTGAGAGAGACATCACCGGTACCGGTAAAACCATTGAATACCTCGGGTATGGCCCCTTTGGCCGGAAGACAAAATCCACAGCCACTACCTATGCTGGCGCCCCGGTTTTTTCCAGTGCTTATCGTTACTTACCCCGGGGGGAAATGGTCGAACAAACGGTACACTCATGGACAGAAGCAGAACCAGCGACTGTCAATGTTTCCCGTTATGATTACGATGCGTTCAGAAGGCTGACTAAGGAGACGCACCAGCAGAATCAAAACCCCTCAACCCAAATCAGCTATCACTACGACGGCAACGATAACCTGATTAAAGAGCAACGCACCCCGGCGAACAAAACCATCCACCGTCATTATAACGCGCTGGATCAACTCACCCATGAGGATACAACCACCAATGAGCCATTAAGCTCCAACGTAAAAAAGGAAACGGCGCACTTTGTACACGATAAAAATGGGCACATAGTCGTTGGCCAACACGGAATTCAATACCAATACGACGATCTGGGCCTGCTGCAAAAGGTCACTGATGCCGATGGCAAAATGCTGGTTGAGTTTGAATATTTACCCAACGGCTTGCTGGCCCATAAGTACACCAACAGTGACCGACAAAGCTTTTATTACGATTTGAATCATAACGCATTAACCGTGCTTAAAAACCAAAAGTTCTACGACCTGATTCGACACAGTGGAAAGTATCTGGGCACATTAATGAAAGGCGGTGGTGAACAACTGTTCATTGCCAATCAAAGCACTGCAGCCAAGCTAAGCCTCAATGCGCAGGGTAATCAAACGACCGTTTCATACGATTATGAAGGTTACGGTCAAACGCAAAGACTCAACGGCTCCGAGCCCGGCCTGGATTTTTTATGGAACCAAGAGCTTGCTGACAAGACAACCAATCTTGTCTATTTAAAAAACCGCTTTTATCACCCCGATCTAAAACGCTTTACCAGTCGCGACCCTATGCATGTGGATAACCGCTACAGCTATGCCAATGCCAATCCCATTCTCTTTACAGACCCTCTGGGACTGAGCCCTGATTTCCACGCTACTGCTAACAAATTTATGATTATCGGTACTGTGATTCTTGCGCTTGGTGCGATTTTTTCTTCTATCCCGGGCTTAGGTAACTTTTCTGTATCCGGTTTACTAGGTCTGGCTTCTGGATTTGCAACGATGGTTTCAGGCGTCTGCCTGATAGGGGCACAGCTTACGTTTGACAGGAAAGAGTATAATGCGATGCGGGGGTTCGAGTATGCGGCTCTTGCTTTTGGTGTTTTGGCCCTCGCCGGAGGTGTTGTTTCAGCAGCACCCAACATCGCCAAAGCGCTTGGCATTGAAAGTGAACTCGTTAACGTTTTGACATCATGGCCACCAAGAGCTGTAACAGCTGTCACAACAGAACCAGAAACTCCGCTGGTAGATTTGGCTGCTGGCGGTGCAAATAGCGGTGCTGTTGAAACAAGCGATATGGCCTCAGCAGGGAACCAATATGAAAGGATTCCATTGAGTCACCCCGTACGGCCAAGACCAGTTGCTCAAACCAACGCAGAGCCTAATGTAAACACCACACCACAGCCGAATTATGGTTCAAATCATACATACCAGAACATCTCTCAAAGGGACAATAGAACTCCTTTCACAGTCACAGAGATCCATGCAACACAATATTCGGTCCGTCGTTTTGGCAGTACTGTCTCATGGCGAGCCAGGCCTCAATTCACCTCAACGCCCAAACTCGGTGATGCCTCTTTACAAGAGGAGGGGTTGAGCCATGTGGATCCTTCAACTCCATTGATAGAAGACTATTGACATTGAGAATAACAGCAAAGGCTAAGAAGCTTTGCAGGGCGATAGCCAGCTGCACTGCAGCTGGTTAACAAAATGTCCACCCATTTTGTTATTCAAAGCGAGTCAAAAAGCCTAGCCTGCCTCTTAATGCATTTTGATCTGCACACGGTTTTCACTAAGGGGCTATACGGCTTATACCATTATGTAAAACTGTACTATGCGAAACAGACCAATATTCAAAGACGAACTGTGTAATTGCTTTCTGTCGTCTAAGATAATCTCGTAGAGACCACCATTGTCCCAGCCTGAATCTTAAGTATGAGAAAGCTATGAATCGATCACTCTATGCTGCACTGCTCATCTTCGTCTCTTTTCTTTATTCAGCGTCTGGTATTGCCCAATATAGAGGAAGTCAGGCGTATAATCAGGCAATTAATTTTACTGCATCCGTTAATTCTGCCACAGGGAGTTTTCGCTTTTCTTACCCCCTAATTAAAACCATGGGTATCCATAAACCGTTTCGAATCAATCTTGTCTACCACTTTAATTCAAATGGAATGTTCGGTATGCCCAATGGCTGGGAACTGGATGTGGATTACATTTTAAATGGCGCCGCTATGATCAACGGACAACAATGGCTAATCGACTCGTTATGGCATGATGAGCATTTTTTCTCCTCGGGGCTGAAATATTTTAACCAGCACGGCTTCTCCTTTAAAGATGAAGGGGTGAATCAGGAAGTTCCCGGCATACCCTCACTGACATACCGTTTTAAATCTAAACATAATGATGGCAGCGAGAGTTACTTTTCCCAGTTAGGTCTGCTGGTTCTCAAAAGAGACCGCTTTGGTAATCAGATCACCATTGAATATGAACAACCCGTTCATAGTGCAGCAAAGGCCAAACTGGCGGCAATTACTGACAATTACGGCAACCGTTACACCTTTCAATACGAGCCCAATACTTTTATTGTTCGCTATCCCGATGGCAGGGAGCAGCGAGTCTATTTTAACGACATTGGCATCAAGACCATTGTCAACACCATGCAGCAGCGCTATGAAATCAACTACATTGAAGCAGCTTCTTATCACCTTTTGCAGACTATTCTCACCCCATCGGGTCTGATGACTACATTAGCGTACGACACCATTCCCTACGCCACGCATGAGGGTAACAGCTCTATGCCCGTGGTCACTTATTTCAAACAGTTTGAATTAGGCTCCCAAAAAATTTACCACGAAACTTTTTACCACTATCGAAAGGAAAATAATTATACCGGTTATCCTTTGTACAAATTCACCAACTCATCCGACAGCTTAGTTGACAGCAATGACCAAAATTATCGCTACAGTGTCGAGGTCAAACAAACCAACGGCGACCCTGATAACTTAACCATTAAGCATCAGGTCTATGAATATAACTTCATGCATTTGCCAGTAACCATTCGCACCCTCAAAGACAACAAAGACTATATTAAAGTCGGCTATGAATACCCCATCGCCCCTTTCAAATACAGTCGCTCAACCAATTACGACAAACCAAAAAAAATCGATTATTTCGTCTGGAATGAAGCGCAGCAGAAATACTTGCCCAGCAATCGTATTGACTTCAGTCACGACCTGTTTGGTAATAAAACCAGAGAGACTCACTGGGTCTATCATCGACAAGACGACTATTGGCGTGAAATAAGATCCGTTGAGCATCAATATTTTACCGACCATTTCAATTTGTTGTCACAAACCATTGAAAAAGATGGGGTGTCCGCCAAAGCGGTGCAAACCAAATACCACTTAACGCCCGACAAGAAAAACCACAGCGCCAAGATGACTTATGCCTTAAGCAAAGACAAGGTCAGCCTCTGGCAGCCCTGGCAACAAATAAACTATCAATACGATGACATCGGCCGTGAAACCTTCCGACAATGGAAGTGGATAGCCGCAGGAATGCCCGGCGTACAGAAAACCCATAAAAAAACCCATTACCACTTCGATAAAGAATCGGCCATATTAGCCACTGAATTTGAGAACAGCCTTGGCCATGTAACCAAAAAACGGGTCGATACCCGAAACAGTCAGTTACTTACCAAAATATCCCCCCGAGGTGAAAAGACCGAGTACCGTTATAACAAGCTGAACCAGCTAATCCGCCGCACCGACCCAGAGGGTAATGTTCACAAAACAGAGTATTACACCTATGGCGTTGATGGCTTGAATGCCAAAGTGCAAGAATCACCTCTAGGGTTTCGACTGCGCCAGCGAAAAGATCCTTTAGACCGTATCATCACCCACGAACAGGCCATTGGAGACCAGTACACCGTTCTGGATCGAAAAGAGTACAATGCTTTTGGAAAACTGGCTCTGCACAAAAATCATTCGGGCCAGATAACCACCTTTCACTACGATGACCAAATGCGCCTGAAAACACGCATCGACCCTTGGAATAATAAAATCACCCACCTCTACAATGACGATGATATGACTGAGCATGTCTTTATAAACAACATCCGTCATAGAAAAATAATCAAAACACCTTGGTTGTTTAAAACAGCAGTCACTCACTACCCCCTCAACGATAAAGATACCGTTGTGGTGGAGGAGCAAGTAACCAAAAATGGCTTTGATCAGGTGATTCATGAGCAGAGCGCGATTCTTGACGAAAAAACTTCAAAGCGAAGCTCGATCATTCAAAACACCTATCAGTACAATCCCAGCCACAATAAAACCCAAATAAAAATGCAGGGCTTTGACGGCATCACCATGACCAAAAAGTCCACTTATGATCTGTTCGGTAATCAACACACGTTTACTAAACGACAAAGCGGTAACGCCCTGAACTCCTGCCATAGCGGTTATCGGTATTTCTACAATTCAGAAAATCGTCTGGTGCGCGTGGTGTCCCCACCATCTGATAGCGCCGAGCAGCTGGTCAACCAGTATCGCTACGATGAGAATGGCCGGGAAATTGAGCACCGCCTGCCCAACGGCCGCAGTATAATCAAAACGTACACCCCAAGAGGGCAAGTCCAGTCGGTCAAATGGGATCGCAAGGGCGAAAACTACACGGTTTTTCAC
This sequence comes from Endozoicomonas sp., assembly GCA_965198415.1. Lineage (GTDB taxonomy): Bacteria > Pseudomonadota > Gammaproteobacteria > Pseudomonadales > Endozoicomonadaceae > Endozoicomonas. Next base: position 491,959 of record CBDAPN010000031.1, on the reverse strand, counting down.
CACTATGATGCTGATGGCCTGTTACTTCAGCTCTCTGACACCAACGATCAGCACCAGTACTACCAACGGGACTCAAGAGGCAACATCACCCGCCTCACCTACCCTGACCGACATGAACAGAAGTACGAGTATGATCGCCTAAACCGGGTGGTCAAACAGGTCACTACCGCAAAGACGACATTGACCTATCAGTACAATGACATGGACTTGGGCAAACTGTCCGCTATCCATAGCGATGACAGCCACATGCGCTTTAACTACGGAACCGACGACAATGGCATAAAAGGTCGCTTAATCACCATTGAGAGAGACATCACCGGTACCGGTAAAACCATTGAACACCTCGGGTATGGCCCCTTTGGCCGGAAGACAAAATCCACAGCCACTACCTATGCTGGTGCCCCGGTTTTTTCCAGTGCTTATCGTTACTTACCCCGGGGGGAAATGGTCGAACAAACGGTACACTCATGGACAGAAGCAGAACCAGCGACTGTCAATGTTTCCCGTTATGATTACGATGCGTTCAGAAGGCTGACTAAGGAGACGCACCAGCAGAATCAAAACCCCTCAACCCAGATCAGCTATCACTACGACGGCAACGATAACCTGATTAAAGAGCAACGCACCCCGGCGCACAAAACCATCCACCGTCATTATAACGCGCTGGATCAACTCACCCATGAGGATACAACCACCAATGAGCCATTAAGCTCCAACGTAAAAAAGGAAACGGCGCATTTTGTACACGATAAAAATGGGCACATAGTCGTCGGCCAACGCGGAATTAAATACCAATACGACGATCTGGGCCTGCTGCAAAAGGTCACTGATGCCGATGACAAAATGCTGGTCGAGTTTGAATATTTACCCAACGGCTTGCTGGCCCATAAGTACACCAACAGTGACCGACAAAGCTTTTATTACGATTTGAATCATAACGCATTAACCGTGCTTAAAAACCAAAAGTTCTACGACCTGATTCGACACAGTGGAAAGTATCTGGGCACATTAATGAAAGGCGGTGGTGAACAACTGTTCATTGCCAATCAAAGCACCGCAGCCAAGCTAAGCCGCAATGCGCAGGGTAATCAAACGACAACCTCATACGCTTATGAAGGTTACGGTCAAACCCAAAGACTCAACGGCTCCGAGCCCGGTCTGGATTTTTTATGGAACCAAGAGCTTGCTGACAAGACAACCAATCTTGTCTATTTAAAAAACCGCTTTTATCACCCCGATCTAAAACGCTTTACCAGTCGCGACGCTATGCATGTGGATAACCGCTACAGCTATGCCAATGCCAATCCCATTCTCTTTACAGACCCTCTGGGACTGAGTCCTGATTTCCACCCTACTACTAACGAATTTATAATTATGGGCATTGTGATTTTTGCACTTGGTGCGATTTTTACCTTTGCCCCGATAGCCTTAAGTGCCTTTACTATATCCGGTTACATAGGTATGGCTTCTGGATTGTCAACTGTGGCTTCAGGCCTCTGCCTGATAGGGGCACAGCTTATGTTTGACAAGAAAGACTATAATGTGATGCAGGGGTTCGAGTATGCGGCTCTTGCTTTTGGTATTTTGGCCATCGCCGGAGGTGTTGTTTCAGCAGCACCCAACATCGCCAAAGCGCTTGGCATTGAAAGCGAACTCGTTAACATTTTGACATCATGGCCACCAAGAGCTGCAACAGCTGTCACAACAGAACAAGAAACTCCGCTGGTAGATTTGGCTGCTCGCGGTGCAAGTCGCGGTGCAAGCCGCGGTGCCATTGAAACAAGCGATATGACCTCAGCAGGGAACCAAAATGAAAGAATACCATTTATTAACCCACGGCCGAGACCGGTTGCCCAAACCTACGCAGAGCCTAATGTAAACACCACACCACAGCCGAATAATGGTTCAAATCATACCTACCAGAACAGCTCCTTAACGTCACCCAGTAAAATTCTTTCCACACCCAAAAGTGTCACTGAAACACAAGATCTTGCTCGTAACTTTCGCACTAACACCTTAGTTCAGGTCAGACCTCAAGCCACCACAATGACCAGATTCGGTGATGCCTCTTTACAAGAGGAGGGGTTGAGCCATGTGGATACTTCAACTCCATTTATAGAAGACTATTGAGAATGACAGCAAAGGCTAAGAAGATTTGCAAGGCGATAACCAGCTGCACTGCAGCTGGTTAACAAAATGTCCACCCATTTTGTTATTCAAAGCGAGTCACAAAGCCTAGCCTGCCTCTTAATGCATTTTGATCTGCACACGGTTTGCACTAAGGGGCTATACGGCTTATACCATTATGTAAAACTGTACTATGCGAAACAGACCAATATTCAAAGACGAACTGTGTAATTGCTTTCTGTCGTCTAAGATAATCTCGTAGAGACCACCATTGTCCCAGCCTGAATCTTAAGTATGAGAAAGCTATGAATCGATCACTCTATGCTGCACTGCTCATCTTCGTCGCTTTTCTTTATTCAGCGCCTGGTATTGCCCAATATAGAGGGAGTCAGGCGTATAATCAGGCAATTAATTTTCCTGCATCAGTTAATGCTGCCACAGGGAGTTTTCGCTTTTCTTACCCCCTAATTAAAACCATGGGCATCCATAAACCGTTTCGAGTCAATCTTGTCTACCACTTTAATTCAAAGGGAATGTTCGGTATGCCCAATGGCTGGGAACTGGATGTGGATTACATTTTAAATGGCACCGCCATGATCAACGGACAACAATGGCTAATCGACCCGTTATGGCATGACGAGTATCTTTTCTCCTCGGGGCTGAAATACTTTAACCAGCACGGCTTCTCCTTTAAAGATGAAGGGGTGAACCAGGAAATTCCCTGCATACCCTCACAAACATACCGTTTTAAAGCTCAGCATAGTAATGGCAGCGAGAGTTACTTTTCCCAGCTAGGTCTGCTGGTTCTCAAAAGAGACCGCTTTGGTAATCAGATCACCATTGAATATGAACAACCCGTTCATAGTGCAGCAAAGGCCAAACTAGCGGCAATTACTGATCACTACGGTAACCGTTACACCTTTCACTACGAGCCTAATACTTTTATTGTTCGCTATCCCGATGGCAGGGAGCAGCGGGTCTATTTTAACGACATTGGCATCAAGACCATTGTCAACACCATGCAGCAGCGCTATGAAATCAACTACATTGAAGTAGCTTCTTATCACCTTTTGCAGACTATTCTCACCCCATCGGGTCTGATGACTAAATTAGCGTACGACACCATTCCCTACGCCACGCATGAGGGTAACAGCTCTATGCCCGTGGTCACTTATTTCAAACAGTTTGAATTGGGCTCCCAAAAAATTTACCACGAAAGTTTTTACCACTATCGAAAGGAAAATAATTATACCGGTTATCCTTTGTACACCTTCACCAACTCATCCGACAGCTTAGTTGACAGCAATGACCAAAATTATCGCTACAGTGTCGAGGTCAAACAAACCAACGGCGACCCTGATAACTTAACCATTAAGCATCAGGTCTATGAATATAACTTCATGCATTTGCCAGTAACCATTCGCACCCTCAAAGACAACAAAGACTATATTAAAGCCGACTATGAATACCCCATCGCCCCTTTCAAATACAGTCGCTCAACCAATTACGACAAACCAAAAAAAATCGATTATTTCGTCTGGAACGAAGCGCAGCAGAAATACTTGCCCAGCAATCGTATTGACTTCAGTCACGACCTGTTTGGTAATAAAACCAGAGAGACCCACTGGGTCTATCATCGACAAGACGACTATTGGCGTGAAATAAGATCCGTTGAACATCAATATTTTACCGACCATTTCAATTTGTTGTCACAAACCATTGAAAAAGACGGGGTGTCCGCCAAAGCGGTGCAAACCAAATACCACTTAACGCCCGACAAGAAAAACCACAGCGCCAAGATGACTTATGCCTTAAGCAAAGAGAAGTTCAGCCTCTGGCAGCCCTGGCAACAAATAAACTATCAATACGATGACATGGGCCGTGAAACCTTCCGACAATGGAAGTGGATAGCCGCAGGAATGCCCGGCGTACAGAAAACCCATAAAAAAACCCGTTACCACTTCGATAAAGAATCGGCCATATTAGCCACTGAATTTGAGAACAGCCTTGGCTATGTGACCAAAAAACGGGTCGATACCCGAAACAGTCAGTTACTTACCAAAATATCCCCCCGAGGTGAAAAGACCGAGTACCGTTATAATAAGCTGAACCAGCTAATCCGCCGCACCGACCCAGAGGGTAATGTTCACAAAACAGAGTATTACACCTATGGCGTTGATGGCTTGAATGCCAAAGTGCAAGAATCACCTCTAGGGTTTCGACTGCGCCAGCGAAAAGATCCTTTAGACCGTATCATCACCCACGAACAGGCCATTGGAGACCAGTACACCGTTCTGGATCGAAAAGAGTACAATGCTTTTGGAAAACTGGCTCTGCACAAAAATCATTCGGGCCAGATAACCACCTTTCACTACGATGACCAAATGCGCCTGAAAACACGCATCGATCCCTGGAATAATAAAATCACCCACCTCTACAATGACGATGATATGACTGAGCATGTCTTTATAAACAACATCCGTCATAGAAAAATAATCAAAACACCTTGGTTGTTTAAAACAGCAGTCACTCACTACCCCCTCAACGATAAAGATACCGTTGTGGTGGAGGAGCAAGTAACCAAAAATGGCTTTGATCAGGTGATTCATGAGCAGAGCGCGATTCTTGACGAAAAAACTTCAAAGCGAAGCTCGATCATTCAAAACACCTATCAGTACAATCCCAGCCACAATAAAACCCAAATAAAAATGCAGGGCTTTGACGGCATCACCATGACCAAAAAGTCCACTTATGATCTGTTCGGTAATCAACACACGTTTACTAAACGACAAAGCGGTAACGCCCTGAACTCCTGCCATAGCGGTTATCGGTATTTCTACAATTCAGAAAATCGTCTGGTGCGCGTGGTGTCCCCACCATCCGATAGCGCCGAGCAGCTGGTCAACCAGTATCGCTACGATGAGAATGGCCGGGAAATTGAGCACCGCCTGCCCAACGGCCGCAGTATAATCAAAACGTACACCCCAAGAGGGCAAATCCAGTCGGTCAAATGGGATCGCAAGGGCGAAAACTACACGGTTTTTCACCACTATGATGCTGATGGCCTGTTACTTCAGCTCTCTGACACCAACGATCAGCACCAGTACTACCAACGGGATCCAAGAGGTAACATCACCCGCCTCACCTACCCTGACCGGCATGAACAGAAGTACGAGTATGATCGCCTAAACCGGGTGGTCAAACAGGTCACTACCGCAAAGACGACATTGACCTATCAGTACAATGACATGGACTTGGGCAAACTGTCCGCTATCCATAGCGATGACAGCCACATGCGCTTTAACTACGGAACCGACGACAATGGCATAAAAGGTCGCTTAATCACCATTGAGAGAGACATCACCGGTACCGGTAAAACCATTGAATACCTCGGGTATGGCCCCTTTGGCCGGAAGACAAAATCCACAGCCACTACCTATGCTGGCGCCCCGGTTTTTTCCAGTGCTTATCGTTACTTACCCCGGGGGGAAATGATCGAACAAACGGTACACTCATGGACAGAAGCAGAACCAGCGACTGTCAATGTTTCCCGTTATGATTACGATGCGTTCAGAAGGCTGACTAAGGAGACGCACCAGCAGAATCAAAACCCCTCAACCCAAATCAGCTATCACTACGACGGCAACGATAACCTGATTAAAGAGCAACGCACCCCGGCGAACAAAACCATCCACCGTCATTATAACGCGCTGGATCAACTCACCCATGAGAATACAACCACCAATGAGCCATTAAGCTCCAACGTAAAAAAGGAAACGGCGCATTTTGTACACGATAAAAATGGGCACATAGTCGTCGGCCAACGCGGAATTCAATACCAATACGACGATCTGGGCCTACTGCAAAAGGTCACTGATGCCGATGGCAAAATGCTGGTTGAGTTTGAATATTTACCCAACGGCTTGCTGGCCCATAAGTACACCAACAGTGACCGACAAAGCTTTTATTACGATTTGAATCATAACGCATTAACCGTGCTTAAAAACCAAAAGTTCTACGACCTGATTCGACACAGTGGAAAGTACCTAGGCACATTAATGAAAGGCGGTGGTGAACAACTGTTCATTGCCAACCAAAGCACCGCAGCCAAGCTAAGCCTCAATCCGCAGGGTAATCAAACGACCACCTCATACGCTTATGAAGGTTACGGTCAAACGCAAAGACTCAACGGCTCCGAGCCCGGCCTGGATTTTTTATGGAATCAAGAGCTTGCTGACAAGACAACAGGTCTTGTCTATTTAAAAAACCGCTTTTATCACCCCGATCTAAAACGCTTTACCAGTCGCGACCCTACGCATGTGGATAACCGCTACAGCTATGCCAATGCCAATCCCATTCTCTTTACAGACCCTCTGGGACTACACTCTGGTTTAAACCATAGTTCTAATGGATATCTAATTTTCGGCATTGTCGTTCTCGCACTTAGTTCGATTATTACCTCAGTCTCGATGATCTTTCCAGCTACCTTGACTATATCCGGTGCCGTAGGTTTGGCTTCTGGATTGGCGGGTATCGCTTCAGGCTTCTGCCTGGTAGGGGCACAGCTTGCGTTTAACGATAAAGGGGATCGTGTGGCGCAGGCGTTTGAGGATGCGGCCATTGCTTTAGGTGTTCTGGCCATCGCAGGAAGTATTGCTGCAGCAGTACCCAACATCGCCAAAGCGTTTGGCATTGAAAGCGAGCTCGTTAATGTTTTAACATCATGGCCACCAAGAGCTTTAGCAACAGAAGAAGAAACTCCGCTGATAGATTTGGCTGCTCTCAATATAGCCAAAAGGTCTGCTGAAGGAAGTGATATGGTCTCAGAAGGTAACCTATATGAAAGCCTTCCATTGAATAAAATCGTACGACCAAGGCCAGCTGCTCAAATGGAGGCAGAGCCTCATTTCTACGAAGCATTAAATCCGAATTATTCTAAAGATCATACGTACGAGACTATCCCTCCAAGGGTATCCGGTAGAGATCTTCCCTCAGCCCCAGAGGGAGCAGGCGCCTCTACAACATTAAATTCGCCCCCAAAATTTACCAGTACTCTCAAAGTACAAGTCAAGCCTCAATTTACCATAACGGCCAAAACCGGTGATGCCTCTTTACAAGAGGAGTGGACTAGCCCTGTAGAAAATCCAACGCCACCCAAAGAAGACCCTTTACACTGAGGACTACAGTAAAGGTTAAGAAGCTTTTCCCAGAGATAGCCAGCTGCACTGCAGCTGGTTAAAAAAATGTCCACCCATTTTTTAGTATCTAATGGCAGATGTAGGCTTAAAATAATTTTATACTCAAATTTGGGTGAAAGTCTCATACCAACCCACCTTTCAGGCTTTGAGCGCCAAGCATTGCCCTTGGTAGGCAACAAAACACCACTACCTCAATAGTTGTTAAGAGTCACAAAGCCTAGCCAGCTTCTTAATGCATTTTGATCGCCACACGGTTTGCACTAAGGAGCAATACGGCTTATGCCATTATTCAAAACTGTACTATGCGAAACAGACTAGTATTCAAAGACGAGCTGTGTAATTGCTTTCTGTCGTCTAAGATAATCTCGTAGAGACCACTATTGTTCCAGCCTGAGTCTTAAGTATGAGAAAGCTATGAATCGATCACTCTATGCTGCACTACTCATCTTCTTCACTTTTCTTTATTCAGCGTCTGGTATTGCCCAATATAGAGGAAGTCAGGCGTATAATCAGGCAATTAATTTTCTTGCATCCGTTAATGCTGCCACAGGGAGTTTTCGCTTTTCTTACCCCCTAATTAAAACCATGGGCATCCATAAACCGTTTCGAATCAATCTTGTCTACCACTTTAATTCAAAGGGAATGTTCGGTATGCCCAATGGCTGGGAACTGGATGTGGATTACATTTTAAATGGCACCGCCATGATCAACGGACAACAATGGCTAATCGACTCGTTATGGCATGATGAGCATTTTTTCTCCTCGGGACTGAAATATTTTAACCAGCACGGCTTCTCCTTTAAAGATGAAGGGGTGAATCAGGAAATTGCCTGCAGACCCTCACTGACATACCGTTTTAAAGCTCAGCATAATGATGGCAGCGAGAGTTACTTTTCCCAGTTAGGTCTGCTGGTTCTCAAAAGAGACCGCTTTGGTAATCAGATCACCATTGAATATGAAAAACCCGTTCATAGTGCAACAAAGGCCAAGCTAGCGGCAATTACTGACAATTACGGCAACCGTTACACCTTTCAATACGAGCCCAATACTTTTATTGTTCGCTATCCCGATGGCAGGGAGCAGCGAGTCTATTTTAACGACATTGGCATCAAGACCATTGTCAACACCATGCAGCAGCGCTATGAAATCAACTACATTGAAGTAGCGCCTTATCACCTTTTGCAGACTATTCTCACCCCATCGGGTCTGATGACTAAATTAGCGTACGACACTATTCCCTACGCCACGCATGAGGGTAACAGCTCTATGCCCGTGGTCACTTATTTCAAACAGTTTGAATTAGGCTCCCAAAAAATTTACCACGAAAGTTTTTACTACTATCGAAAGGAAAATAATTATACCGGTTATCCTTTGTACAACTTCACCAATTCATCCGACAGCTTAGTTGACAGCAATGACCAAAATTATCGCTACAGTGTCGAGGTCAAACAAACCAACGGCGACCCTGATAACTTAACCATTAAGCATCAGGTCTATGAATATAACTTCATGCATTTGCCAGTAACCATTCGTACCCTCAAAGACAACAAAGACTATATTAAAGCCGACTATGAATACCCCATCGCCCCTTTCAAATACAGTCGCTCAACCAATTACGACAAACCAAAAAAAATCGATTATTTCGTCTGGAACGAAGCGCAGCAGAAATACTTGCCCAGCAATCGTATTGACTTCAGTCACGACCTGTTTGGTAATAAAACCAGAGAGACCCACTGGGTCTATCATCGACAAGACGACTATTGGCGTGAAATAAGATCCGTTGAACATCAATATTTTACCGACCATTTCAATTTGTTGTCACAAACCATTGAAAAAGACGGGGTGTCCGCCAAAGCGGTGCAAACCAAATACCACTTAACGCCCGACAAGAAAAACCACAGCGCCAAGATGACTTATGCCTTAAGCAAAGAGAAGGTCAGCCTCTGGCAGCCCTGGCAACAAATAAACTATCAATACGATGACATCGGCCGTGAAACCTTCCGACAATGGAAGTGGATAGCCGCAGGAATGCCCGGCGTACAGAAAACCCATAAAAAAACCCGTTACCACTTCGATAAAGAATCGGCCATATTAGCCACTGAATTTGAGAACAGCCTTGGCCATGTGACCAAAAAACGGGTCGATACCCGAAACAGTCAGTTACTTACCAAAATATCCCCCCGAGGTGAAAAGACCGAGTACCGTTATAATAAGCTGAACCAGCTAATCCGCCGCACCGACCCAGAGGGTAATGTTCACAAAACAGAGTATTACACCTATGGCGTTGATGGCTTGAATGCCAAAGTGCAAGAATCACCTCTAGGGTTTCGACTGCGCCAGCGAAAAGATCCTTTAGACCGTATCATCACCCACGAACAGGCCATTGGAGACCAGTACACCGTTCTGGATCGAAAAGAGTACAATGCTTTTGGAAAACTGGCTCTGCACAAAAATCATTCGGGCCAGATAACCACCTTTCACTACGATAACCAAATGCGCCTGAAAACACGCATCGATCCCTGGAATAATAAAATCACCCACCTCTACAATGACGATGATATGACTGAGCATGTCTTTATAAACAACATCCGCCATAGAAAAATAATCAAAACACCTTGGTTGTTTAAAACAGCAGTCACTCACTACCCCCTCAACGATAAAGATACCGTTGTGGTGGAGGAGCAAGTAACCAAAAATGGCTTTGATCAGGTGATTCATGAGCAGAGTGCGATTCTTGACGAAAAAACTTCAAAGCGAAGCTCGATCATTCAAAACACCTATCAGTACAATCCCAGCCACAATAAAACCCAAATAAAAATGCAGGGCTTTGACGGCATCACCATGACCAAAAAGTCCACTTATGATCTGTTCGGTAATCAACACACGTTTACTAAACGACAAAGCGGTAACGCCCTGAACTCCTGCCATAACGGTTATCGGTATTTCTACAATTCAGAAAATCGTCTGGTGCGCGTGGTGTCCCCACCATCCGATAGCGCCGAGCAGCTGGTCAACCAGTATCGCTACGATGAGAATGGCCGGGAAATTGAGCACCGCCTGCCCAACGGCCGCAGTATTATCAAAACGTACACCCCAAGAGGGCAAGTCCAGTCGGTCAAATGGGATCGCAAGGGCGAAAACTACACGGTTTTTCACCACTATGATGCTGATGGCCTGTTACTTCAGCTCTCTGACACCAACGATCAGCACCAGTACTACCAACGGGATTCAAGAGGCAACATCACCCGCCTCACCTACCCTGACCGACATGAACAGAAGTATGAGTATGATCGCCTAAACCGGGTGGTCAAACAGGTCACTACCGCAAAGACGACATTGACCTATCAGTACAATGACATGGACTTAGGCAAACTGTCCGCTATCCATAGCGATGACAGCCACATGCGCTTTAACTACGGAACCGACGACAATGGCATAAAAGGTCGCTTAATCGCCATTGAGAGAGACATCACCGGTACCGGTAAAACCATTGAACACCTCGGGTATGGCCCCTTTGGCCGGAAGACAAAATCCACAGCCACTACCTATGCTGGTGCCCCGGTTTTTTCCAGTGCTTATCGTTACTTACCCCGGGGGGAAATGGTCGAACAAACGGTACACTCATGGACAGAAGCAGAACCAGCGACTGTCAATGTTTCCCGTTATGATTACGATGCGCTCAGAAGGCTGACTAAAGAGACGCACCAGCAGAATCAAAACCCCTCAACCCAGATCAGCTATCAGTACGACGGCAACGATAACCTGATTAAAGAGCAACGCACCCCGGCGAACAAAACCATCCACCGCCATTATAACGCGCTGGATCAACTCACCCATGAGGATACAACCACCAATGAGCCATTAAGCTCCAACGTAAAAAAGGAAACCGCGCACTTTGTACACGATAAAAATGGGCACATAGTCGTTGGCCAAAACGGAATTCAATACCAATACGACGATCTGGGCCTGCTGCAAAAGGTCACTGATGCCGATGGCAAAATGCTGGTCGAGTTTGAATATTTACCCAACGGCTTGCTGGCCCATAAGTACACCAACAGTGACCGACAAAGCTTTTATTACGATTTGAATCATAACGCATTAACCGTGCTTAAAAACCAAAAGTTCTACGACCTGATTCGACACAGTGGAAAGTATCTGGGCACATTAATGAAAGGCGGTGGTGAACAACTGTTCATTGCCAATCAAAGCACCGCAGCCAAGCTAAGCCTCAATGCCCAGGGTAATCAAACGACCGTCTCATACGATTATGAAGGTTACGGTCAAACGCAAAGACTCAACGGCTCCGAGCCCGGCCTGAATTTTTTATGGAACCAAGAGCTTGCTGACAAGACAACCAATCTTGTCTATTTAAAAAACCGCTTTTATCACCCCGATCTAAAACGCTTTACCAGTCGCGACCCTACGCATGTGGATAACCGCTACAGCTATGCCAATGCCAATCCCATTCTCTTTACAGACCCTCTGGGACTGCACTCTGGCTTAAACCATAGTTCTAACGAATATATAATTGCTGGCGTTGTCTTTGCCTTACTTAGTACGCTTATTAGCGCGGCCTCGGTGATCATTCCAGCTGCCTTGAATGCTACCATGACAATATCCGCTGCCGTAGGTTTGGCTTCTGGATTGGCGGGTATCGCTTCAGGCTTCTGCCTGATAGGGGCACAGCTTGCGTTTAACGATCAAGAGAGTCGTGTGGCGCAGGCGCTTGAGGATGCGACCATTGCTTTAGGTGTTCTGGCCGTCGCAGGAAGTATTGCTGCAGCAGTACCCAACATCGTCAAAGCGCTTGGCATTGAAAGCAAGCTCGTTAACATTTTAACATCATGGCCACCAAGAGCTGTAGCAACAGAACAAGAAACTCAACTGTTAACTTTGGCTGATCTCAATGTAGCCACAAGGGCTGTTGAAGGAAGTGATATGGTCTCAGAAGGTAACCTATATGAACGCCTTCCATTGAGGAATATCGTACGACCAAGGCCGGTTGCTCAAACGGAGGAAGAGTCTCATTTCTACGAACCATTAGAGCGGAATTATTCTAAAGATCATACGTACGAGACCATCCCTCCAAGGGTATCCGGTAGAGACCTTCCCCCAATCCCAGAGGGAGCAGGCGCCTCTACAACATCAAATTCGCCCCCAAAATTTATCAGTACTCTCAAAGTGCAAATCAAGCCTCGACTTATTATAACGGCCAAAACCGGTGATGCCTCTTTACAAGAGGAGTGGACTAGCCTTGTAGAAAATCCAACGCCACTCAAAGAAGACCCTTTACACTGAGGATTACAGTAAAGGTTAAGAAGCTTTTCCCAGAGATAGCCAGCTGCACTGCAGCTGGTTAAAAAAATGTCCACCCATTTTTTTTAGTATCTAATGGCAGATGTAGGCTTAAAATAATTTTATACTCAAATTTGGGTGAAAGTCTCATACCGACCCACCTTTCAGGCTTTGAGCACCAAGCATTGCCCTTGGTAGGCAACAAAACACCACTACCTCAATAGTTATTAAGAGTCACAAAGCCTAGCCAGTCTCTTAATGCATTTTGATCGCCACACGGTTTGCACTAAGGGGCTATACGGCTTATACCATTATGTAAAACTGTACTATGCGAAACAGACCAATATTCAAAGACGAACTGTGTAATTGCTTTCTGTCGTCTAAGATAATCTCGTAGAGACCACCATTGTCCCAGCCTGAATCTTAAGTATGAGAAAGCTATGAATCGATCACTCTATGCTGCACTGCTCATCTTCGTCGCTTTTCTTTATTCAGCGCCTGGTATTGCCCAATATAGAGGGAGTCAGGCGTATAATCAGGCAATTAATTTTCCTGCATCCGTTAATGCTGCCACAGGGAGTTTTCGCTTTTCTTACCCCCTAATTAAAACCATGGGCATCCATAAACCGTTTCGAGTCAATCTTGTCTACCACTTTAATTCAAAGGGAATGTTCGGTATGCCCAATGGCTGGGAGCTGGATGTGGATTACATTTTAAATGGCACCGCCATGATCAACGGACAACAATGGCTAATCGACCCGTTATGGCATGACGAGTATCTTTTCTCCTCGGGGCTGAAATACTTTAACCAGCACGGCTTCTCCTTTAAAGATGAAGGGGTGAATCAGGAAATTCCCTGCATACCCTCACAAACATACCGTTTTAAAGCTCAGCATAGTAATGGCAGCGAGAGTTACTTTTCCCAGTTAGGTCTGCTGGTTCTCAAAAGAGACCGCTTTGGTAATCAGATCACCATTGAATATGAACAACCCGTCCATAGTGCAACAAAGGCCAAACTGGCGGCAATTACTGATCACTACGGTAACCGTTACACCTTTCACTACGAGCCCAATACTTTTATTGTTCGCTACCCCGATGGCAGGGAGCAGCGGGTCTATTTTAACGACATTGGCATCAAGACCATTGTCAACACCATGCAGCAGCGCTATGAAATCAACTACATTGAAGTAGCTTCTTATCACCTTTTGCAGACTATTCTCACCCCATCGGGTCTGATGACTAAATTAGCGTACGACACCATTCCCTACACCACGCATGAGGGTAACAGCTCTATGCCCGTGGTCACTTATTTCAAACAGTTTGAATTAGGCTCCCAAAAAATTTACCACGAAACTTTTTACCACTATCGAAGGGGAAATAATTATACCGGTTATCCTTTGTACACCTTCACCAACTCATCCGATAGCTTAGTTGACAGCAATGACCAAAATTATCGCTACAGTGTCGAGGTCAAACAAACCAACGGCGACCCTGATAACTTAACCATTAAGCATCAGGTCTATGAATATAACTTCATGCATTTGCCAGTAACCATTCGCACCCTCAAAGACAACAAAGACTATATTAAAGTCGGCTATGAATACCCCATCGCCCCTTTCAAATACAGTCGCTCAACCAATTACGACAAACCAAAAAAAATCGATTATTTCGTCTGGAACGAAGGGCAGCAGAAATACTTGCCCAGCAATCGTATTGACTTCAGTCACGACCTGTTTGGTAATAAAACCAGAGAGACCCACTGGGTCTATCATCGACAAAAAGACTATTGGCGTAAAATAAGATCCGTTGAACATCAATATTTTACCGACCATTTCAATTTGTTGTCACAAACCATTGAAAAAGACGGGGTGTCCGCCAAAGCGGTGCAAACCAAATACCACTTAACACCCGACAAGAAAAACCACAGCGCCAAGATGACTTATGCCTTAAGCAAAGACAAGGTCAGCCTCTGGCAGCCCTGGCAACAAATAAGCTATCAATACGATGACATCGGCCGTGAAACCTTCCGACAATGGAAGTGGATAGCCGCAGGAATGCCCGGCGTACAGAAAACCCATAAAAAAACCCGTTACCACTTCGATAAAGAATCGGCCATATTAGCCACTGAATTTGAGAACAGCCTTGGCTATGTAACCAAAAAACGGGTCGATACCCGAAACAGTCAGTTACTTACCAAAATATCCCCCCGAGGTGAAAAGACCGAGTACCGTTATAACAAGCTGAACCAGCTAATCCGCCGCACCGACCCAGAGGGTAATGTTCACAAAACAGAGTATTACACCTATGGCGTTGATGGCTTGAATGCCAAAGTGCAAGAATCACCTCTAGGGTTTCGACTGCGCCAGCGAAAAGATCCTTTAGACCGTATCATCACCCACGAACAGGCCATTGGAGACCAGTACACCGTTCTGGATCGAAAAGAGTACAATGCTTTTGGAAAACTGGCTCTGCACAAAAATCATTCGGGCCAGATAACCACCTTTCACTACGATGACCAAATGCGCCTGAAAGCACGCATCGATCCCTGGAATAATAAAATCACCCACCTCTACAATGACGATGATATGACTGAGCATGTCTTTATAAACAACATCCGTCATAGAAAAATAATCAAAACACCTTGGTTGTTTAAAACAGCAGTCACTCACTACCCCCTCAACGATAAAGATACCGTTGTGGTGGAGGAGCAAGTAACCAAAAATGGCTTTGATCAGGTGATTCATGAGCAGAGCGCGATTCTTGACGAAAAAACTTCAAAGCGAAGCTCGATCATTCAAAACACCTATCAGTACAATCCCAGCCACAATAAAACCCAAATAAAAATGCAGGGCTTTGACGGCATCACCATGACCAAAAAGTCCACTTATGATCTGTTCGGTAATCAACACACGTTTACTAAACGACAAAGCGGTAACGCCCTGAACTCCTGCCATAGCGGTTATCGGTATTTCTACAATTCAGAAAATCGTCTGGTGCGCGTGGTGTCCCCACCATCCGATAGCGCCGAGCAGCTGGTCAACCAGTATCGCTACGATGAGAATGGCCGGGAAATTGAGCACCGCCTGCCCAACGGCCGCAGTATTATCAAAACGTACACCCCAAGAGGGCAAGTCCAGTCGGTCAAATGGGATCGCAAGGGCGAAAACTACACGGTTTTTCACCACTATGATGCTGATGGCCTGTTACTTCAGCTCTCTGACACCAACGATCAGCACCAGTACTACCAACGGGATCCAAGAGGTAACATCACCCGCCTCACTTACCCTGACCGGCGTGAACAGAAGTACGAGTATGATCGCCTAAACCGGGTGGTCAAACAGGTCACTACCGCAAAGACGACATTGACCTATCAGTACAATGACCTGGACTTGGGCAAACTGTCTGCCATCCATAGCGATGACAGCCACATGCGCTTTAACTACGGAACCGACGACAATGGCATAAAAGGTCGCTTAATCGCCATTGAGAGAGACATCACCGGTACCGGTAAAACCATTGAATACCTCGGGTATGGCCCCTTTGGCCGGAAGACAAAATCCACAGCCACTACCTATGCTGGCGCCCCGGTTTTTTCCAGTGCTTATCGTTACTTACCCCGGGGGGAAATGGTCGAACAAACGGTACACTCATGGACAGAAGCAGAACCAGCGACTGTCAATGTTTCCCGTTATGATTACGATGCGTTCAGAAGGCTGACTAAGGAGACGCACCAGCAGAATCAAAACCCCTCAACCCAGATCAGCTATCACTACGACGGCAACGATAACCTGATTAAAGAGCAACGCACCCCGGCGCACAAAACCATCCACCGTCATTATAACGCGCTGGATCAACTCACCCATGAGGATACAACCACCAATGAGCCATTAAGCTCCAACGTAAAAAAGGAAACGGCGCATTTTGTACACGATAAAAATGGGCACATAGTCGTCGGCCAACGCGGAATTCAATACCAATACGACGATCTGGGCCTGCTGCAAAAGGTCACTGATGCCGATGACAAAATGCTGGTCGAGTTTGAATATTTACCCAACGGCTTGCTGGCCCATAAGTACACCAACAGTGACCGACAAAGCTTTTATTACGATTTGAATCATAACGCATTAACCGTGCTTAAAAACCAAAAGTTCTACGACCTGATTCGACACAGTGGAAAGTATCTGGGCACATTAATGAAAGGCGGTGGTGAACAACTGTTCATTGCCAATCAAAGCACCGCAGCCAAGCTAAGCCGCAATGCGCAGGGTAATCAAACGACCACCTCATACGCTTATGAAGGTTACGGTCAAACGCAAAGACTCAACGGCTCCGAGCCCGGTCTGGATTTTTTATGGAACCAAGAGCTTGCTGACAAGACAACCAATCTTGTCTATTTAAAAAACCGCTTTTATCACCCCGATCTAAAACGCTTTACCAGTCGCGACCCTATGCATGTGGATAACCGCTACAGCTATGCCAATGCCAATCCCATTCTCTTTACAGACCCTCTGGGACTGCACACTGGCTTAAACCATAGTTCTAACGAATATATGATTTTTGGCGTTGTCGTTACCTTTATTAGTACGCTTATTAGCTCGCTCTCGATGGTCATTCCAGCTACCTTGACTGCTAACTTGTCTATATCCGCTGCCGTAGGTTTGGCTTCTGGATTGGCGGGTATCGCTTCAGGCTTCTGTCTGATAGGGGCACAGCTTGCGTTTGACGATAAAGAGAGTCGTGTGGCGCAGGCGCTTGAGGATGCGGCCATTGCTTTTGGTGCTCTGGCCATCGCAGGAAGTATTTCTGCAGCAGTACCCAACATCGTCAAAGCGTTTGGCATTGAAAGCAAGCTCGTTAACGTTTTAACAACATGGCCACCAAGA
This sequence comes from Endozoicomonas sp., assembly GCA_965198415.1. Lineage (GTDB taxonomy): Bacteria > Pseudomonadota > Gammaproteobacteria > Pseudomonadales > Endozoicomonadaceae > Endozoicomonas. The sequence continues at coordinate 474,456 of CBDAPN010000031.1, read as the reverse complement.
GCTGTAGCAATAGAACAAGAAACTCAACTGTCAACTTTGGCCCATCTCAATGTAGCCAGAAGGGCTGTTGAAGCAAGTAATATGGTCGCAGAAGATAACCTATATGAAAGCCTTCCATTGAGTAATATCGTACGACCAAGGCCGGTTGCTCAAACGGAGGAAGAGTCTAATTTCTACCAAACATTAGAACCGAATGATTCTAACGATGATACGTACCAGAGCATCCCTCCAAGGGTATCCGGTAGAGACATTCCCCCAGCCCCAGAGGGAGCAGGCGCCTCTACAACATTAAATTCGCCCCCAAAATTTACCAGTACTCTCAAAGTACAAGTCAAGCCTCAATTTACCATAACGGCCAAAACCGGTGATGCCTCTTTACAAGAGGAGTGGACTAGCCCTGTAGAAAATCCAACGCCACCCAAAGAAGACCCTTTACACTGAGGATTACAGTAAAGGTTAAGAGGCTTTTCCCAGAGATAGCCAGCTGCACTGCAGCTGGTTAAAAAAATGTCCACCCATTTTTTTAGTATCTAATGGCAGATGTAGGCTTAAAATAATTTTATACTCAAATTTGGGTGAAAGTCTCATACCGACCCACCTTTCAGGCTTTGAGCGCCAAGCATTGCCCTTGGTAGGCAACAAAACACCACTACCTCAATAATTATTAAGAGTCACAAAGCCTAGCCAGTCTCTTAATGCATTTTGATCGCCACACGGTTTGCACTAAGGGGCAATACGGCTTATACCATTATGTAAAACTGTACTATGCGAAACAGACCAATATTCAAAGACGAGCTGTGTAATTGCTTTCTGTCGTCTAAGCTAATCTCGTAGAGATCACCATTGTTCCAGCCTGAATCTAAAGTATGAGAAAGCTATGAATCGATCACTCTATGCTGCACTGCTCATCCTCTTCGCTTTTCTTTATTCAGCGTCTGGTATTGCCCAATATAGAGGAAGTCAGGCGTATAATCAGGCAATTAATTTTCCTGCATCCGTTAATGCTGCCACAGGGAGTTTTCGCTTTTCTTACCCCCTAATTAAAACCATGGGCATCCATAAACCGTTTCGAGTCAATCTTGTCTACCACTTTAATTCAAAGGGAATGTTCGGTATGCCCAATGGCTGGGAACTGGATGTGGATTACATTTTAAATGGCGCCGCCATGATCAACGGACAACAATGGCTAATCGACCCGTTATGGCATGATGAGCATCTTTTCTCCTCGGGGCTGAAATACTTTAACCAGCACGGCTTCTCCTTTAAAGATGAAGGGGTGAATCAGGAAATTCCCTGCATACCCTCACAAACATACCGTTTTAAATCTCAGCATAATGATGGCAGCGAGAGTTACTTTTCCCAGCTAGGTCTGCTGGTTCTCAAAAGAGACCGCTTTGGTAATCAGATCACCATTGAATACGAACAACCCGTTCATAGTGCAACAAAGGCCAAACTGGCGGCAATTACTGATCACTACGGTAACCGTTACACTTTTCACTACGAGCCCAATACTTTTATTGTTCGCTATCCCGATGGCAGGAAGCAGCGCATCTATTTTAACGACATTGGCATCAAGACCATTGTCAACACCATGCAGCAGCGCTATGAAATCAACTACATTGAAGTAGCTTCTTATCACCTTTTGCAGACTATTCTCACCCCATCGGGTCTGATGACTAAATTAGCGTACGACACCATTCCCTACGCCACGCATGAGGGTAACAGCTCTATGCCCGTGGTCACTTATTTCAAACAGTTTGAATTAGGCTCCCAAAAAATTTACCACGAAACTTTTTACCACTATCGAAGGGGAAATAATTATACCGGTTATCCTTTGTACACCTTCACCAACTCATCCGATAGCTTAGTTGACAGCAATGACCAAAATTATCGCTACAGTGTCGAGGTCAAACAAACCAACGGCGACCCTGATAACTTAACCATTAAGCATCAGGTCTATGAATATAACTTCATGCATTTGCCAGTAACCATTCGCACCCTCAAAGACAACAAAGACTATATTAAAGTCGACTATGAATACCCCATCGCCCCTTTCAAATACAGTCGCTCAACCAATTACGACAAACCAAAAAAAATCGATTATTTCGTCTGGAACGAAGCGCAGCAGAAATACTTGCCCAGCAATCGTATTGACTTCAGTCACGACCTGTTTGGTAATAAAACCAGAGAGACCCACTGGGTCTATCATCGACAAGACGACTATTGGCGTGAAATAAGATCCGTTGAACATCAATATTTTACCGACCATTTCAATTTGTTGTCACAAACCATTGAAAAAGATGGGGTGTCCGCCAAAGCGGTGCAAACCAAATACCACTTAACGCCCGACAAGAAAAACCACAGCGCCAAGATGACTTATGCCTTAAGCAAAGACAAGGTCAGCCTCTGGCAGCCCTGGCAACAAATAAACTATCAATACGATGACATGGGCCGTGAAACCTTCCGACAATGGAAGTGGATAGCCGCAGGAATGCCCGGCGTACAGAAAACCCATAAAAAAACCCGTTACCACTTCGATAAAGAATCGGCCATATTAGCCACTGAATTTGAGAACAGCCTTGGCTATGTGACCAAAAAACGGGTCGATACCCGAAACAGTCAGTTACTTACCAAAATATCCCCCCGAGGTGAAAAGACCGAGTACCGTTATAACAAGCTGAACCAGCTAATCCGCCGCACCGACCCAGAGGGTAATGTTCACAAAACAGAGTATTACACCTATGGCGTTGATGGCTTGAATGCCAAAGTGCAAGAATCACCTCTAGGGTTTCGACTGCGCCAGCGAAAAGATCCTTTAGACCGTATCATCACCCACGAACAGGCCATTGGAGACCAGTACACCGTTCTGGATCGAAAAGAGTACAATGCTTTTGGAAAACTGGCTCTGCACAAAAATCATTCGGGCCAGATAACCACCTTTCACTACGATGACCAAATGCGCCTGAAAGCACGCATCGACCCCTGGAATAATAAAATCACCCACCTCTACAATGACGATGATATGACTGAGCATGTCTTTATAAACAACATCCGCCATAGAAAAATAATCAAAACACCTTGGCTGTTCAAAACAGCAGTCACTCACTACCCCCTCAACGATAAAGATACCGTTGTGGTGGAGGAGCAAGTAACCAAAAATGGCTTTGATCAGGTGATTCATGAGCAGAGCGCGATTCTTGACGAAAAAACTTCAAAGCGAAGCTCGATCATTCAAAACACCTATCACTACAATCCCAGCCACAATAAAACCCAAATAAAAACGCAGGGCTTTGACGGCATCACCATGACCAAAAAGTCCACTTATGATCTGTTCGGTAATCAACACACGTTTACTAAACGACAAAGCGGTAACGCCCTGAACTCCTGCCATAGCGGTTATCGGTATTTCTACAATTCAGAAAATCGTCTGGTGCGCGTGGTGTCGCCACCATCCGATAGCGCCGAGCAGCTGGTCAACCAGTATCGCTACGATGAGAATGGCCGGGAAATTGAGCACCGCCTGCCCAACGGCCGCAGTATTATCAAAACGTACACCCCAAGAGGGCAAGTCCAGTCGGTCAAATGGGATCGCAAGGGCGAAAACTACACGGTTTTTCACCACTATGATGCTGATGGCCTGTTACTTCAGCTCTCTGACACCAACGATCAGCACCAGTACTACCAACGGGACTCAAGAGGCAACATCACCCGCCTCACCTACCCTGACCGACATGAACAGAAGTACGAGTATGATCGCCTAAACCGGGTGGTCAAACAGGTCACTACCGCAAAGACGACATTGACCTATCAGTACAATGACATGGACTTGGGCAAACTGTCCGCCATCCATAGCGATGACAGCCACATGCGCTTTAACTACGGAACCGACGACAATGGCATAAAAGGTCGCTTAATCACCATTGAGAGAGACATCACCGGTACCGGTAAAACCATTGAATACCTCGGGTATGGCCCCTTTGGCCGGAAGACAAAATCCACAGCCACTACCTATGCTGGTGCCCCGGTTTTTTCCAGTGCTTATCGTTACTTACCCCGGGGGGAAATGGTCGAACAAACGGTACACTCATGGACAGAAGCAGAACCAGCGACTGTCAATGTTTCCCGTTATGATTACGATGCGCTCAGAAGGCTGACTAAAGAGACGCACCAGCAGAATCAAAACCCCTCAACCCAGATCAGCTATCACTACGACGGCAACGATAACCTGATTAAAGAGCAACGCACCCCGGCGAACAAAACCATCCACCGTCATTATAACGCACTGGATCAACTCACCCATGAGGAGACAACCACCAATGAGCCATTAAGCTCCAACGTAAAAAAGGAAACGGCGCATTTTGTACACGATAAAAATGGGCACATAGTCGTCGGCCAACGCGGAATTAAATACCAATACGACGATCTGGGCCTGCTGCAAAAGGTCACTGATGCCGATGACAAAATGCTGGTCGAGTTTGAATATTTACCCAACGGCTTGCTGGCCCATAAGTACACCAACAGTGACCGACAAAGCTTTTATTACGATTTGAATCATAACGCATTAACCGTGCTTAAAAACCAAAAGTTCTACGACCTGATTCGACACAGTGGAAAGTATCTGGGCACATTAATGAAAGGCGGTGGTGAACAACTGTTCATTGCCAATCAAAGCACCGCAGCCAAGCTAAGCCGCAATGCGCAGGGTAATCAAACGACCACCTCATACGCTTATGAAGGTTACGGTCAAACGCAAAGACTCAACGGCTCCGAGCCCGGTCTGGATTTTTTATGGAACCAAGAGCTTGCTGACAAGACAACCAATCTTGTCTATTTAAAAAACCGCTTTTATCACCCCGATCTAAAACGCTTTACCAGTCGCGACCCTATGCATGTGGATAACCGCTACAGCTATGCCAATGCCAATCCCATTCTCTTTACAGACCCTCTGGGACTGCACACTGGATTAAACCATAGTTCTAACGAATATATGACTTTCGGCGTTGTCGTTTTCTTTCTTAGTACGCTTATTAGCGCGGTCTCGTTGTTCGTTCCAGCTGCCTTGGCTACTAACTTGACTATATCCGCTGCCGTAGGTTTTGCTTCTGGATTGGCGGGTATGGCTTCAGGCCTCTGCCTGATAGGGGCACAGCTTGCGTTTAACGATAAAGAGAGTCGTGTGGCGCAGGCGCTTGAGGATGCGGCCATTGCTTTAGGTGCTCTGGCCATCGCAGGAAGTATTTCTGCAGCAGTACCCAACATCGTCAAAGCGTTTGGCATTGAAAGCAAGCTCGTTAACGTTTTAACAACATGGCCACCAAGAGCTGTAGCAATAGAACAAGAAACTCAACTGTCAACTTTGGCTAATCTCAATGTAGCCAGAAGGGCTGTTGAAGCAAGTAATATGGTCGCAGAAGATAACCTATATGAAAGCCTTCCATTGAGTAATATCGTACGACCAAGGCCGGTTGCTCAAACGGAGGAAGAGTCTAATTTCTACCAAACATTAGAACCGAATGATTCTAACGATGATACGTACCAGAGCATCCCTCCAAGGGTATCCGGTAGAGACATTCCCCCAGCCCCAGAGGGAGCAGGCGCCTCTACAACATCAAATTCGCCCCCAAAATTTATCAGTACTCTCAAAGTGCAAATCAAGCCTCAATTTACCATGACGGCCAAAACCGGTGATGCCTCTTTACAAGAGGAGTGGACTAGCCCTGTAGAAAATCCAACGCCACCCAAAGAAGACCCTTTACACTGAGGATTACAGTAAAGGTTAAGAAGCTTTTCCCAGAGATAGCCAGCTGCACTGCAGCTGGTTAAAAAAATGTCCACCCATTTTTTTTAGTATCTAATGGCAGATGTAGGCTTAAAATAATTTTATACTCAAATTTGGGTGAAAGTCTCATACCGACCCACCTTTCAGGCTTTGAGCGCCAAGCATTGCCCTTGGTAGGCAACAAAACACCACTACCTCAATAGTTGTTAAGAGTCACAAAGCCTAGCCAGGCTCTTAATGCATTTTGATCGCCACACGGTTTGCACTAAGGGGCAATACTGCTTATGCCATTATGCAAAACTGTACTATGCGAAACAGACTAATATTCAAAGACAAGCTGTGTAATTGCTTTCTGTCGTCTAAGATAATCTCGTAGAGACCACCATTGTCCCAGCCTGAATCTTAAGTATGAGAAAGCTATGAATCGATCACTCTATGCTGCACTGCTCATCTTCTTCACTTTTCTTTATTCAGCGTCTGGTATTGCCCAATATAGAGGGAGTCAGGCATATAACCAGACAATAAATTTTCCTGCATCCGTTAATGCTGCCACAGGGAGTTTTCGCTTTTCTTACCCCCTAATTAAAACCATGGGCATCCATAAATCGTTTCGAGTCAATCTTGTCTACCACTTTAATTCAAAGGGAATGTTCGGTATGCCCAATGGCTGGGAACTGGATGTGGATTACATTTTAAATGGCGCCGCCATGATCAACGGACAACAATGGCTAATCGACCCGTTATGGCATGATGAGCACCTTTTCTCCTCGGGGCTGAAATACTTTAACCAGCACGGCTTCTCCTTTAAAGATGAAGGGGTGAATCAGGAAATTCCCTGCATACCCTCACTGACATACCGTTTTAAAGCTAAACATACTGATGGCAGCGAGAGTTACTTTTCCCAGCTAGGTCTGCTGGTTCTCAAAAGAGACCGCTTTGGTAATCAGATCACCATTGAATATGAACAACCCGTTCATAGTGCAAAAAAGGCCAAACTGGCGGCAATTACTGACAATTACGGCAACCGTTACACCTTTCAATACGAGCCCAATACTTTTATTGTTCGCTATCCCGATGGCAGGAAGCAGCGAATCTATTTTAACGACATTGGCATCAAGACCATTGTCAACACCATGCAGCAGCGCTATGAAATCAACTACATTGAAGTAGCTTCTTATCACCTTTTGCAGACTATTCTCACCCCATCGGGTCTGATGACTACATTAGCGTACGACACCATTCCCTACGCCACGCATGAGGGTAAAGGCTCTATACCCGTGGTCACTTATTTCAAACAGTTTGAATTGGGCTCCCAAAAAATTTACCACGAAAGTTTTTACCACTATCGAAAGGGAAATAATTATACCGGTTATCCTTTGTACAACTTCACCAACTCATCCGACAGCTTAGTTGACAGCAATGACCAAAATTATCGCTACAGTGTCGAGGTCAAACAAACCAACGGCGACCCTGATAACTTAGCCATTAAGCATCAGGTCTATGAATATAACTTCATGCATTTGCCAGTAACCATTCGCACGCTCAAAGACAACAAAGACTATATTAAAGCCGACTATGAATACCCCATCGCCCCTTTCAAATACAGTCGCTCAACCAATTACGACAAACCAAAAAAAATCGATTATTTCGTCTGGAACGAAGGGCAGCAGAAATACTTGCCCAGCAATCGTATTGACTTCAGTCACGACCTATTTGGTAATAAAACCAGAGAGACTCACTGGGTCTATCATCGACAAGACGACTATTGGCGTGAAATAAGATCCGTTGAGCATCAATATTTTACCGACCATTTCAATTTGTTGTCACAAACCATTGAAAAAGACGGGGTGTCCGCCAAAGCGGTGCAAACCAAATACCACTTAACGCCCGACAAGAAAAACCACAGCGCCAAGATGACTTATGCCTTAAGCAAAGAGAAGGTCAGCCTCTGGCAGCCCTGGCAACAAATAAACTATCAATACGATGACATGGGCCGGGAAACCTTCCGACAATGGAAGTGGATAGCCGCAGGAATGCCCGGCGTACAGAAAACCCATAAAAAAACCCATTACCACTTCGATAAAGAATCGGCCATATTAGCCACTGAACATGAGAACAGCCTTGGCCATGTGACCAAAAAACGGGTCGATACCCGAAATAGTCAGTTACTTACCAAAATATCTGCCCGAGGTGAAAAGACCGAGTACCGTTATAACAAGCTGAACCAGCTAATCCGCCGCACCGACCCAGAGGGTAATGTTCACAAAACAGAGTATTACACCTATGGCGTTGATGGCTTGAATGCCAAAGTGCAAGAATCACCTCTAGGGTTTCGACTGCGCCAGCGAAAAGATCCTTTAGACCGTATCATCACCCACGAACAGGCCATTGGAGACCAGTACACTGTTCTGGATCGAAAAGAGTACAATGCTTTTGGAAAACTGGCTCTGCACAAAAATCATTCGGGCCAGATAACCACCTTTCACTACGATAACCAAATGCGCCTGAAAGCACGCATCGATCCCTGGAATAATAAAATCACCCACCTCTACAATGACGATGATATGACAGAGCATGTCTTTATAAACAACATCCGCCATAGAAAAATAATCAAAACACCTTGGTTGTTCAAAACAGCAGTCACTCACTACCCCCTCAACGATAAAGATACCGTTGTGGTGGAGGAGCAAGTAACTAAAAATGGCTTTGATCAGGTGACTCATGAGCAGAGCGCGATTCTTGACGAAAAAACTTCAAAGCGAAGCTCGATCATTCAAAACACCTATCAGTACAATCCCAGCCACAATAAAACCCAAATAAAAATGCAGGGCTTTGACGGCATCACCATGACCAAAAAGTCCACTTATGATCTGTTCGGTAATCAACACACGTTTACTAAACGACAAAGCGGTAACGCCCTGAACTCCTGCCATAGCGGTTATCGGTATTTCTACAATTCAGAAAATCGTCTGGTGCGCGTGGTGTCCCCACCATCCGATAGCGCCGAGCAGCTGGTCAACGAGTATCGCTACGATGAGAATGGCCGGGAAATTGAGCACCGCCTGCCCAACGGCCGCAGTATAATCAAAACGTACACCCCAAGAGGGCAAGTCCAGTCGGTCAAATGGGATCGCAAGGGCGAAAACTACACGGTTTTTCACCACTATGATGCTGATGGCCTGTTACTTCAGCTCTCTGACACCAACGATCAGCACCAGTACTACCAACGGGATTCAAGAGGCAACATCACCCGCCTCACCTACCCTGACCGACATGAACAGAAGTACGAGTATGATCGCCTAAACCGGGTGGTCAAACAGGTCACTACCGCAAAGACGACATTGACCTATCAATACAATGACCTGGACTTGGGCAAACTGTCCGCCATCCATAGCGATGACAGCCACATGCGCTTTAACTACGGAACCGACGACAATGGCATAAAAGGTCGCTTAATCGCCATTGAGAGAGACATCACCGGTACCGGTAAAACCATTGAACACCTCGGGTATGGCCCCTTTGGCCGGAAGACAAAATCCACAGCCACTACCTATGCTGGAGCCCCGGTTTTTTCCAGTGCTTATCGTTACTTACCCCGGGGGGAAATGGTCGAACAAACGGTACACTCATGGACAGAAGCAGAGCCAGCGACTGTCAATGTTTCCCGTTATGATTACGATGCGTTCAGAAGGCTGACTAAGGAGACGCACCAGCAGAATCAAAACCCCTCAACCCAAATCATCTATCACTACGACGGCAACGATAACCTGATTAAAGAGCAGCGCACCCCGGCGAACAAAACCATCCACCGTCATTATAACGCGCTGGATCAACTCACCCATGAGGATACAACCACCAATGAGCCATTAAGCTCCAACGTAAAAAAGGAAACGGCGCATTTTGTACACGATAAAAATGGGCACATAGTCGTCGGCCAACGCGGAATTAAATATCAATACGACGATCTGGGCCTGCTGCAAAAGGTCACTGATGCCGATGACAAAATGCTGGTCGAGTTTGAATATTTACCCAACGGCTTGCTGGCCCATAAGTACACCAACAGTGACCGACAAAGCTTTTATTACGATTTAAATCATAACGCATTAACCGTGCTTAAAAACCAAAAGTTCTACGACCTGATTCGACACAGTGGAAAGTATCTGGGCACATTAATGAAAGGCGGTGGTGAACAACTGTTCATTGCCAATCAAAGCACCGCAGCCAAGCTAAGCCTCAATGCGCAGGGTAATCAAACGACCACCTCATACGCTTATGAAGGTTACGGTCAAGCGCAAAGACTCAACGGCTCCGAGCCCGGCCTGGATTTTTTATGGAACCAAGAGCTTGCTGACAAGACAACCAGTCTTGTCTATTTAAAAAACCGCTTTTATCACCCCGATCTAAAACGCTTTACCAGTCGCGACGCTATGCATGTGGATAACCGCTACAGCTATGCCAATGCCAATCCCATTCTCTTTACAGACCCTCTGGGACTGAGCCCTAATTACAAACCTACTTCTAACCAATTTATGACTCTCGGCATCATAATGTCTGGAGCGGGTGTGCTTATTGCCTTTACGCCGGTGGCCCTACTTGCCTTTGCGCCGTTGACCGTATCTGCAATTTCTGTATCCGCTGCCGTAGGTGCGGCTTCTGGAATTGCAACTTTGACTTCAGGCCTCTGCCTGATAGGGGCACAGCTTATGTTTGACAAGCAAAGCTATAGTGCGATGCAGAAATTCGAGTATGCATCCGTTGCTTTTGGTGTTCTGGCCATCGCCGGAGGTCTTGCTTCAGCAGCACCCAACATCGCCAAATCGTTTGGCATTGAAAGCGACCTCGTTAACGTTTTAACATCATGGCCACCAAGAGCTTTAACAGCTACCACAACAGAACAAGAAGCTCCGCTGGTAGATGTGGCCGCTGGCGGTGCAAGCCGCGGTACTATTGAAACAAGCGACACGGTCTCAGCAGAGAACCCATATCAAAATCTTCCATTGCGTAACTCCGCACGGCCAAGAGCAGTTGCTCAAGCCAACGCAGAGCCTAATGTAAACACCACACCACAGCCGAATAATGGTTTAAATCCTAGGTATCAGAACACCCCTTCAAGTGAATCCCAAAGACTTCTTAAGGCAGTCAAAGAGCCCACTGAAACAGACTTTTCCGGTATTCGCACTGAGTCAGCAGATTCGCTACAAAAGCCTCAAACCGGCTTAGCGCGCTTAGAGCCCTCAGCGCCCCCAGCAGAAGAGGACACATACGGTAATGGCTCTTTACAAGGGCAGTGGAATCAACCTACGGCACCTGCAGTTCCACCCATTGATAGCGGTTTAAAATGAGAATGACAGCAAAGGCTAAGAAGCTTTGCAGGAGATAGCCAGCTGCACTGCAGCTGGTTAACAAAATGTCCAGCCATTTTGTTATTCAAACTGACCCAGTTTTGTTGGAATTATCACCATGAAGAAAGTGTTAACCGAGTGCATTCCTACTGCACTGACAATCGCCCTGACTTTAAGTTTTTCTGATTTAAGTATTAGTTACAGAGGCAGTCAGGCCTATAATCAGATAACTCTGAGTCCTGCCTCAGTAAACACAGCCACCGGTACGTTCCACTTCACCTATCCGTTGATAGAAGCAACAGGCAAACTGAACCCTTTCGTACTCAATTTAGTCTACGACTATACTTGCGAGGGGATGTTCGGACTACCCAAAGGCTGGGAGCTCAATGTGGATTACTTTAATGGGAATACACTCAAGCTCAATGGTCAACAGTGGCTGACCAGCCAAAATTGGCACGATGAACCTGGCTTTCACTCTGGTTTAAAATACTATAACCAGCATGGCACCATGTTTTACGCAGAACAAGAAGAGAAAGAAATTCCCACAGCACCGGGACGCTACTACCTATTTAAGTCAGTACATAAAGACGGCAGTGAAAATTACTTTTCGAAACAAGGCCTGCTGATACAAAAAAGGGATCGTTTTGATAACACGATAACGATTGACTATCAAAAACCCGTTCAGCCTGTAGGAAAGGCGAAGCTGGCAGCAGTTACGGATAATTACGGCAATCGTTACGCAATTAACTTCGAGCCAAACACGCTGGTTATCAATTACCCAGATGGTAGAGTGCAAAGGGTCTATTTTGGCCACCATGGCGTTACCAACATCGTCAACCCTATGAATCAAAGCTATGTGTTTACTTATACTAATTTCAATGGTCACGATCTTTTGGAAACAATAACTACGCCACTGGGGCTGCTCAATGAACTGGAATACGGCTCAACTGCTCCCAATCTGCCGGTGGTCACCCACTTCAAACAATCAAATTCATCATCGGGCAAATTGTATCATGAGAGTTATTACATCTACTCTGATACTAAAAATTTTAGCGGCCAGCCCAATTATAGCCCCTCAGGCTCAACAGACAGGCTGATGGATAGCAATGACCAAAGTTTTTTCTATTCAGTTAACGTCAAACAAACCAGCGGCGACAGCAAAAACCTCTTGGATAGGCGTCAAACATTTAAATATAATTTTTTGCACTTACCCGTTGAAATTCTCACCTTTACAAATAATATGCTTTATTCGAAAACTGAATATTCATACTCCTTGCTAGGTTTTTTTCCCAACCGCACCACCAACTATGACAAACCTACCAGTATCATCAACCATACCTGGCATAAAAAACAAAAAAAATTCATTCCCACCACCAAAATAGATGCCAGCTACGATGTATTTGGCAACAAAACTAAGGAAACTTACTCGTTATACAATCCGGTTAAAAACACTTGGCGTCAGGTACGCGCTCTGGAGCATAAATACGCTACTGATCACTACAGCCTGTTAGTCGAAACCATCGACAACGACAGCGTATCCCAACAAACCATGAAAACCACATACACCTTAGCGCCATCGAAAAAAACCTACAGCAGCAAAACGACCCTTACAACATCCAACAAAACTGGCGTATGGCACCCCTGGCAGCAGATCAACTACACCCACGATAAAGCGGGCCGGGAGACATACAGTGAGCTGAAATGGCTAGCTAAAGGAATGCCTGGTATACAGAAAACCCATAAAAAAACCCGTTATCTCCTCGATAAAACCTCAGGAATTTTAACCCTTGAGCATGAGAACAGTCTCGGGCATGTAACGCAAAAGACAGTCGATACCCGTAACAATCAATTACTCAGCAAAACCTCTCCTCTCGGTGAAAAAAACGAATTTCGATATAACAACTTAGGACAATTGATACAACACACTGACCCAGATGGAAATAAACACACCATCAAACGTTACGACTTTTCAGATAAAGGATTAAATGCCGAGATTCACAAATCACCAATGGGCTACGAGCAGCGCATACAAAAAGATCCACTGGATCGAGTGATTGCAAGGGAATATAAAGTAAATGGTAAATTCCAACTGCTTGAACAAAAGGACTACAACGCCTATGGCAGAATAATTCTGCATAAGGATCGCTTTGGTCAGAAGACTACCTACAAATATGATGAGCATTTTCGGGTAAAAGAAAAAATTGATCCCTGGTTAAATAAAACCACTTTTGCATATAGCGAAACCCCTTTTGCACAAACGGTATTCTTTAATGGCAAATATTTTAAAAAGACCAGCATCAAGCCCTGGCTGTTGACTACAGAAACAACCTACTACCCTCTTGGTGCAGGCAAAGAAGCCATTGAAAATCAAGTGGTCAAAAATGGCTTTGGTCTGGTGGTCAGTGAACAGAGCGCCCTAGTGGATACTGCATCAAATAAAAAGCACTCTGTTGTACAAAACAAATACGAATATAACCCGAGCCAGAATAAAACCAAAATTGAAACGAGCGGGTTTGATGGACTATCACTAACAAAAAATTCAACCTATGACCTTTTTAACAATCAGCATACCTTTAACAAACAACAGAGTCACCATGGCAAGATTTCTGAACATTCGGGTTATCAATACTTTTATAACACTGAAAATAAGCTAGAGCGCATTGTTTCGCCAAAAGGTCATGCCGGCAAGCCGTTGGTCGACCTGTACCGCTACGACAAAAATGGTCGGGAAATTGAACATCAGCTACCCGATGGGCACAGCATCAAAAAACAGTATACCGCCAGCGGTCTGTTGAATTCCATCAGCTGGAGTCGAAATAACAAACCCTATAAGGTGCTTTACCTCTATGACTCAGACGGCCATTTAATACGGTTATCCGATTCACAGGGGCAGCATCAGAGCTATCACTACGAACCAGATGGCAAACTATCCCTGATTACCTACCCCGACAACAAGCAACAACACTATCAATATGACCACTTGAACCGACTGGTTAAACAAGAAAACCCCAGTAAAACTACACTCACTTACCAATATGACGCCAAAGATAAGGGCAAATTGTCGTCTATTAGCGATAATGCCAACCACGTGCAATTTACCTACGGAAAAGATGACAACGGCATAGAAGGTCGGCTTATAGCGATTGAGCGAGATACCAAGGGTATCGGTAAAACAACAGCGCATTACGGTTACGAATCATTTGGCCGCGTGAATCAGGTCAAGGTGACCGCTAAGGATAACGCGCTGGTATATTCTGCAAACTATGAGTTTTTACCTCGAGGTGAACTGGTTAAGCAAACCATCACAGCCCACAGCAGTGGCCACTCAGCCGTTACTAAAATCAATACAGACACCCATTACCATTACGACTCCTTTAAAAGGCTGACCCGTGAAGAGCATCGCCAGACCAATGATAAACCTTCATCCACAGCCCTTAGTCATACCCTTGACTATCAATACGATGGCAATAATAACCTGACCCAAGAGCAGCGCTCTAGGGGGGCGAGGACGGTCAACACAACAACCCGTCATTACAACAGCCTCAATCAACTGACGAAAATTGATCAGGAAACCCCGAAGAAAACCTTCACCGTGGCTCATGATGCTAATGGGCGCATGGTTGTTGATGACAAAGGTAACAAATATCAATACGACGACTTGGGGTTATTACTGTCAGTCACCAATGCACACAAAAAAGTTGTGGCCAGTTTTGACTATCTGCCTGATGGGTTGCTCGGCCATATCAATACCGATAGCGGCCGTCAGGATTTTTACTATGACCTGAATAAACGCGCTTTAACGATAACTAAAAACAAAAGATCTTACGATTTCATTCAGCATGGCGGTAAATACCTGGCCACATTGGCGGGAACCCATGGATATCAGCTATTTATGGCGAATAAAAGCACTGGTGCACAACTGGGCAGAAATAATAGCGGCCATATAACCACCAATGTTTACTCCTATGATGGGTATGGTGTAATCCAGCCCGATCAGGGCAGTCAGTCTACCAGCGACTTTCTCTGGAATCAGGAGATGACCAATCAAGCAACAGGACTCGTCTACTTGAAAAATCGGTTCTACCATCCTGGGTTGGCACAGTTTATCAGCAAAGACTACCGTAAAGCTGATAATCGCTACGTTTATGCCCAAGCTAACCCCATTACTTTTATTGATCCCATGGGCAACTGTGATCAGGTGTCCCGAGATCCACAAGGGCGAGTGCCGTCTTTAGGGGGTGCTGAAAGCACTACGCAATCCGCTTCACTTTCATTGGCAGGCGCCATCGGTATTTCATTGGCCGAAGCAGCCACAAGACCAAACCTTGGCCTGCTCGCATTGCAAACGGTTATCGAGGTTGGCAGCCAGTCGTTGTTCACTGCGCTGCATGAGGTCGAGGCAAACTTTGGAGTCGATCTAGCGGCAGGCGCTGTGTTTATAATTCCAGCCATTGCGCACTTTATAGACTTAAAACAAGATCATTTTACCGCCTCACCACTGATCCAAAGCACACAAAAAATGCAAAAAACACCGTTCATTAAAGCAACACAAACGCCTCAAATTCAGGCCGCAACAGCAAACGCTTTCGAAACCGAATCATCGGCTTTGATGAGTGACTGGCAAATTAATGACAGAGTAGCCCACTCAACTGCAGCGCAACGGCTTGGCTTGACAGCAGGAGAAGAGGGTTTCCTCGCTTCTGCCGGACAAACCTTTAGGCCAGTGAGTGCAGCAGAATCTCTGCCAGCTGATGCTCATGGATTTCAACCAGTCATAACTCACGGGACACCACTTGACTCCAAAGCAGCCGTCATCAGCCCAGCGGCTGTCGAAGTTTTGGAGAGTCTGCCTGCAATTACAAACTCAAACCAGGCCTTGTTATACGGCAGATTTCAACAGTCTGAAAATACGATGAGAAATGGTGATGCCTCACTGGCAAGGCTATGGCACGCTACGTTCTCCTCTTCAATCGCTCAATAGCAAATAAGTAAACCGGGCACACTTTCTCAAGAAAACTACCAAAGAAAAGTGTGTCTGGCATCATTTTCTGATATAGCGAGCAACGGGTTGACTGGCAAAAGCAACTCGACAAGCGACAACCGTATATTGATCACGAAGGCGCTTAACAGCCTCAATTCACAATAAAATCTGATCATTAAGGCATAAACCATGCAGCGATTTTTCACGCATTTATTGTTGGCTTTATGGGCTTTGGTATTTTCCACTATCAGTATTTCAGAGTATGCTGGTAGCCAAGCCTATAATCATGCCAATAGTTCGAGCGCATCGGTTAACATTGCCACAGGCACTTTCCAGTTTTCTTACCCATTAATTAAAACAGCTCATGTGAGCATGCCTTTTTCTCTCAACCTGAACTACCGATATAATACAAGTGGAAGATTCGGTTTACCGAAAGGGTGGCAATTAGATGTAGACCATATTGATAAAAAAATAGCCGTCATAGGTTCAAATCAATGGATCATTGACCCGCTATGGCACGACGAAACCCTCTACGCTTCTGGTTTAAAATACTATAACCAGCATGGCAATTTTTTTCAGGATTTTGGTACAACAAGAAAAATACCAAGAGATGAATCACGATTTTATCGCTATAAATTAAAACATAAAGATGGCAGCATTAAGTTTTTTTCCAATCAGGGGCTGCTAGTTACTCAACAAGACCGTTTTGGTAATCGAACCACCCTTGAATATGAAGAGCCTGTGGGGAGTTTGAAGTCCGCAAAACTATCAGCAATCATCGATAATTATGGTAATCGTTACACCTTTAACTATGAGCCAAATACTCTTATTGTCGAACTTCCTGATGGCAAGCAGTTAAAAGTCTATTATACCCACGAAGGCGTTACCACCATAATTAATTCAATGGAGCAACGTTATGAATTCAACTATATAAATATCAGTGATCAAAACTTACTGCATACATTTAAATCCCCAGCTGGCCTGTTCACCGAGATAAGCTACGACACAATTCCATTTATCCATTCGAGTGGTAAAGGAGAGATACCAGTGGTGATACATTATAAACAAACAGACCTGGCAACCAATGAAATACAGCATGAATCCCATTATAGCTACGCTAAGGGAAATAATTTTACCGGTTATCCTTTATACGCAATGTCTGACTCTACTGACAACCTAATGGAGAGCAACGACTTTAATTTTCGTTATGCGGTAGAGGTCAAACAAACCGACGGTAACTTTAACGACCCAATAATTCATCACAAAGTTCATGAGTATAATTTTTTGCACTTACCAATAGAAGTACGCACCTATAAAAACAACGATTCTTTTACAAAAACTGTCTACTCCTATACCATTAGCCCCTTCAAATACAGCCGTTCAACCAACTATGACAAGCCTATAAGTATCATTCATGCCGTCTGGAATAAGAAAAAGGGAGAATACATTCCAAGCAACCGTATTGATAAAAGTTATGACGTATACGGCAATAAGATTAAAGAGAACCATTCGGTATACCATCGGTATGAAGAAAAATGGCACAAAATTCGAGAAACAACACACAAATATTTTACTTCGCACTTTAGCTTACTGGCCGAAACTGTCAATAAAGACATGACATCAGAAAAAGCCATTAAAACACAATATTATTTATCGCCTTCAAATAAAACACACTCAAAGTTGATCACCTACACATTAGTAAAAAAAAACCAGTGGCAACCCTGGCAGCAAGTCAACTATTGCTATGACAGGTTAGGAAGGCAAATTTTCAAGCAACTACAATGGCTCGCCAAAGGAATGCCCGGTGTACAAAAAACAACGGCAGAAATCAAATACCACTTCAATAAGTCATCCGCCATTTTAACTACTGTACACAAAGACAGTCTCGGCAATGTAACAAAAGGCCTAGTGGACACTCGAAACAATCAGCTAATCGCACACGTTTCAGCCCTCGGTGAAAAAACTCAATATTTTTATAACAATCTTGGTCAGCTAATACGTCACATCGATCCAGCCGGAGCGGTTTATAAATATCATCATTACATTTATGATCAAGATGGCTTCAATGCCACCGAAGCCGTAACACCTTTAGGCTTTAAGCAACGAATACGTAAAAACGCCTCTGGCAAAGTAACCTTTGAAGAGGAGTTATCAGATGGAAAATATGAAGTCATTACAGAAAGAAAATACAACGCATTTGGAAAAATAAAATCTCAAAAGAATAGATATAATCTAACCTCTTATTATCAATACGACGACCAGATGCGTTTAATTGAGAACACCGATCAATGGTCAAATAAAATCAGTTACGTTTATGATGATAACAACATGAGCCTACACACTTACATTAATGGCGACAAACACAAAACGGTCAAAAAGTATCCTTGGTTATTAAAAGTCAAAACAATCATCTACAGCGCAACTAGAAAAAATAAGACCCATCCAATCGCTATTGAAAAACAAATAAAAAGAAATGGTTTTGGTCAGGTTAACCGTTCACAAAGTGCACTGCTTGACACTCAATCGCTGAGTAGGTACGCAGTGATTAACAGCACCTATACATACGACGCCGGCTACAATGAAACAAGCATAAAAACTGACGGTTTCAACAATCTATCCCTGATACAGAATCGCTCATACGACCTTTTCCATAACCTTTACTCTGTCGTTAAAAAGCAAAATAACAATGGTAAAATTAATCAACACACCGGCTACCGTTACCTCTATAACTCTGCCAATCAATTAGAGCGTGTGCTCGCTCCACTATCTGAGGACACAGTAGCCGAATACCGTTACGACAAAAACGGCAGGGTTATTGAGAGCATCCTCCCTGACGGTCACAGTATAAAAAATCAATACGATCCGAGAGGGCTCATTGAATCCATCCACTGGCAACGTGAGGGCAGGCAGTATCAAGTCTTTTATCGTTATGATGCTGACCGACGCATCATGGAAAACTACGATATAAAAGGTAAAAAAATTTACACTTACGATCTTAAAGGAAACTTAATCCGCGTCGTCCATTCGGATAACAGACAACAAACCTATGCATTTGATAACAAAGGCCGCCGAATCAGCCAGAAGCATGTTGATAACACTGTATTAACCTACGAGTATAAAGACAAAGATAAAGGCAAACTTTCCGCTATCAGTGATGGCTCGTCGAAAATACTTTTCACCTATGGAGAAGATGACAATGGTATAAAAGGTAGGTTGCTGTCCATTGAGCGAGCCATCACCGGGACCCCCCCAACTCAGGAAACACTGTCCTACGAACCCTTCGGTCGTGTAGCCCGCACAGAGGTAACCACAGACAAAGGAAAACAACTGCTATCCAATACTTACCATTACTTACCCCGAGGGGAACTTGTTAAACACCACGCCCGGGCGAAGACAGCAGACGGCCAAGAGGCCAATAAAGTCACAACCTATGACTATGATGCGTTACAAAGGCTAATTAAAGAAACCCATACCCACCATAGCGAAGCGTCTATTCTTAACCTGCCCCGAGAAATCCATTATGAATACGATGCCAATGATAACTTACTAACAGAACAGCACATATCCACTGATGGCACGGTACAACACATCAATAACGAATATAATACCCTCGATCAATTAGTTCAGATTAAAAAAGATAACCCGCCATCAACAGTCGATATCACCTACGATATCAATGGCCGCATGGTCGTTGACCATAAAGGTAATAACTATTGCTATGATGATTTCGGACTGTTGATGGCCGTTACCGATCAAAACAATAAGTCACTTTTGAAATTACACTATTCTCCGGAAGGTTTTCTTGAACACATAGAAAAAAAACAAAGCAGTGGGCACTTTTATTACGATACCAACCATCGTGCCCAAACGATGCTCAAAAACGGCAAGTGGCATAATTTCATTCAGTATAAAAATAAATATCTGGGCGTGTTGACTGAAGATTATGGTGAGCAGCTATTTATTGCCAATAAAAGTACTGGCGCCAAGCTTGGCACCGATACTCAGGGCAAGAATATAGCCACACTCTATGCTTACCAAGGCTACGGTGAACCCGACACCACAGAGAAATTGAGTACTGATTTTCTGTGGAATCAGGAAATGATGGATCAGACTACAGGGCTCGTCTATCTGAGAAACCGTTTCTATCACCCCGAGCTTAAACGCTTTATTACCCGTGATAATCACAAGGTCAGTAACCTCTACGCCTACGGGCTTGGCAACCCTATTGCCTTTACGGACCCAACCGGAAACAGCGTCAGCCAGGGGCTGAACTACGGTATAGGAGCACTGAACGCCGTTCTGGGTATTATTGGCGTCGCCTTTGCCATTCCCTCAGCCGGTACCTCACTGGCCTGGTCAATGGGTACAGCAGCGTCGGTATCCTCAGCGTTGGCAGGTATTTCACAGATGGGAGGTCAGGGCGCGCTGGACAGCGGTAATAAGGAAGCTGGCATAGCGTTGATTTATACCAGCTTCGGCCTCGCAGCCGCAGCGACTATGGAAACCATTGCCGCTATTGCACCATCGCTCACCAAGTATGGGGCTACCGGTATAGCCCTTGGCAAGGGTATTTCCGAAAGCGACACCCCAGAAAGCGCTGCACTCACAGATCAGGCAATTAACGACAGAAACATAGCCACAACATTGCGCTCTTTGATCAACCGTGAAGCTTATGACTACCCACCTCCCACCGGCGAACCTCCCCCGCCTTACGGTGAACCAAACTTACCCTCTTATCAAGGACCGATCATAATTCAGCGAGAGCAAAACATGTATCAATTATTAGGCGCGCTTCGCACAGCATCTCAACTGAGTAGTCATGCGGTTTCTGATACAGACACCATCAACACGACATTTTTAAGTACTTTGCGGCTATGGAGTGAAAGCTGGACAGTGGAAAGAGGTATAACCTTACCTGAGACTGACGGCGACACTGGCCGCCTCAACTACATTACCAGATTACGAGAACACTTATTGACCGTCCGGGGACCGAGAATGAATGTTTACCTCCCACGCCAACTTGCAAACCAGCGCTGTGCACCTAACGTGGGTGAGATAAGCCACTTCACTCAGTCAGGTCGTGATGCACATATGGCCATTTTATCGGGCAGCGCAGACCTTCTCAGCAATTTTTCCAGACCACCATGGTATTTAAGGCCTTCCTTAACAACGATTCACGAAGAAGGCTGACCCGCCCCGCCTTATCGCACCCACAGGGCATAAATACCCACAGGGCATAAATACCCACAGGGCATAAATACCCACAGGGCATAAAGGCATAAAGGCAATGCTTTACGCAATCACGGGTAAGACTATTCAAGTGCCAAAGCAGGGCTGCGGGCGATATGGTCACCGCCCACCGCCTTCTGAGCACATTTTAGCCAGGCACTAACACAGTCAAAACGCTCATTACATCTGACGCTATAGCCATATGCTAACCACTTCTGGTCTGTTCATTTTATTCGGCAACAATGTCCTATCGGGAAATCGTTGTTGCCAGGTGAAATTCGAAGGATTGTCTACCACCGGAACTGCGTAGCTTTCAGCTGTGGCACCGGTCCCAATAACTTTGGCAGATGATCCTGACGAAGGGGGCTCGGCAGCCGAAAGTGGGTCAAAAAAACGAACCTGCCGCCCTGTAGAAGTTGATGCGGCAGAGCGGCGTATACTCGTTGGTACGACAATTTCTTTCTTATTTCGGATGGCTAACTTATATATCCTGGCTTTCTCTGCTTCAACAGTAAGCGTCTCTGAGTCAGATGTTACATATTCAATACTGGATTCACTCATAGACTGCTCCAGGCTCGATTCCAAGTCATTCTGCAATTCCCCAAGAAAATTAGTAGATGTTCCAACACCACAGCCTGGAGCACTCACTTCTTCCCCAAACACAACATTTGGAAGCAAACTTGACATTTCTATCGAAACACCCTGCTCGCCCTCCTCGACTAATGAACCAGAGCCGCTCAGCTGCGCTGCCTGGACAGCAACTTTATTACTAAACGTAACGGGAAGTGCCACAAAGAACCCAATAAACGATAACGCAAACAAGCCTATATTCACATAATCGAGCAATTTCACCACCTCTTTGTACCCTGAGTCCTGCAAAGCCTGAGACCCAATCATGACCGCCCCCGAAAGGGCACCAAGTGCGCCAGCCACAACTCCTAAGCCTGAGGCTAACGTAGCTGACAAAGGCAAAGAAGCACCGGCACTAGACAGTGCTAAAAAACCGCCCAACAAACTGAAGATAATCATTGTCCCTCCCCCTATGTACCTCGTCATCCGCAAAGCATTGGTACCCATTGGGTCAATGAAATTAATCGGGTTGGAACGGGCATAAACGTAGCGGTTATCAACGTGCAAATCATCCCGGCTTATAAAGCGTTTGAGCTCTGGATGGTAAAAACGATGCCTGAGATAAACAAGACCTGACTCTTTTTCCATAAACTCCTGATTCCATAAAAAGTCTGTACTGGTTTGACTTGCTGCATCACCGACAAGTTTTGACTGCCCATACCCCTCGTAAAGAAAAACCGTTGATGACATTTTCCCCTTTTCATCAACCCCAAGGCGCGCCCCGGTACTCTGGTTAGCAAGGAACAATTGCTCTGCAGAGTTTCCTGATAAAGTGCCAAGATATTGATTGCCGTAAGCGATAAAATCGTGCCACTTCTGATCTTTAGAATAACTTTGTACCCGAAAATTCGAGTCATAATAAAAGTCCTGATGACTTTTTTCATTGTGCACACGCCCAAGCATACCGTCTGGCAAATAATAAAACTCCACCAGGAGTTTATCATTTGCATCGCGTACCGTTTCCAGTAATCCAAAACCGTCATACTGATATTTATTACCGCGATGATCGGTTGCGATATGACCATTGGCATCATGGCTAAGCAGTAATTTTTCGTTGGATGCGCCCTTTTTCATTGCAACCAATTGATCAATTGCATTATAAAAATACTGAGTGGTTTGTGGTCTATCGGTATTTTTCTGCTCTTTAATAAGATTATTATTGCCATCGTATTGATAGCTGATCTCTCGGTTTTGAGTCAGCTTCGGTGCAGCACTGCTGTCGACCGTTAACTGCTGTTTCTCTTTGATCAGGCGCTGCAACCCATCATACTTATAAGTTGATGTATCCGTTATATGTCGTTTATCTTCTGTCCAAGACTGGTTAACCATCTTCTTAAGCTGACCACGGGGGTAATAGCGATAGTCTTTAACAAAAACAGGCTTATTTTCAACATTGGTTACATGTGTACGCGCTAAACGCCCAAAGCCATCATAGGTATGGGATTCATTGGTTTTGCCAGCCCCAGACATGTCACGGGTTACCCCGAGCAGCCGCCCCTTCACACCGTTGTCGTCTTTACCATAGGTAAACAACACCTGATGCTGGCCGCTGGTAATGGCTGAAAGTTTTCCTCTATCTTTATCATCGTATCGATAGCTTAACACTCGTTTACCCGCACTTTCCTGACGAATGCGCCTGCCGGTTAGATCGTATTCGTATTTTTGCAGACGACGGTCAGGATAAATCCTGCGGGTTAAAAGCCCTCGTTCATCGTACTGATAGCTCTGCTGCCTGCCGTCAGAGTCGTATACCTGAGTTAACTGTCCGTCCGCATCGTATTGATGAAAACTATGGTATTCCTTCTCTCTTCTTTTGGTACTGATTGAGGTAACCAAGCCTCTGCCGTTGTATTCACTTCGAATGGTATTACCATCAGGCAGCTTTCGCTCAATCTCTCTGCCATTTTTATCGTAGTAGTAATGGGTGATTAATGGCTTGACTCCCTCAGATTTCGGTGTCTCCGTACGTTGCAGTCGATTATCCGCATTATAAATAGACAAATAGCCCAAATGATTACTGATTTCACCGTTATCATTCTGGGTCTTAGAGTGTGTATAGACATTATTAAATAAGTCGTAGATGATATTTTTTGTTAAGGAGACGCCATCAAAACCATGAATAGTCAATTTTGTTTGATTATTGCCCGTATCATACTCAGAATACTGGGTTACGGCATTGCACTTTGCTCCTGACTGACTGTTCAATAACACACTTTGCTCAAGAACCACTTGGCCAAACCCATTTTTTTTAACACTTTCTTGTGTAACCGTCCGGGTAGCACTCCCCTGATCAGTCAACGGATAGTGAGTTGACTGATGCTCTAGCAGCCAGGGTATTTTCTTTATTTTACGAAACATACGACCATTAAAGTACGTTTCCTGAGAGCTATTGTCATCGTCATAGACAACACGCATTTTATTCTGCCAAGGGTCTTGCTGTTTAATTAACCTAAGTTGATCATCGTACTCATAAGTGTTTACAAAGCCAAACCGGTTTTTATGTGCTGCCACTTTACCAAACACATTGTAAGTGAGCTCTTCTACAACCTGATATTTACCATCAAATAGCTCTTCTTTAATGGTTGTCCGTCCAGAAGCGTCTTGCTGCTGGCGTTTTGTAAACCCTAAAGGGGATTTCGTCACCTTGGCATTAAGTCCATCTTGAATAAACGAAAAGTGTTCTACTTTATAAATATTACCATCTGGGTCCGTATGCTCAACGATTTGCCCCAGCTCATCATAGCGAAACTCGGTTCGTTGTCCCAACGGTGAAATTTCAGTGACCACTCGATTATTTCTGGTATCCACTAACACCTGATGAACATGCCCACTGCTGTTTTCGTAATGGGTAGTTAACATGCCCACATTTTTATCAAAAACGTAACGCTTTTTTTTCACCGTTTTCTGCAAACCCGGCATGCCTTTTGCCGCCCAAGTCAACTCGGTTGATACATTACGACCGAGTTCATCATACAGATAATTCGTCTGCTTCCAGGGTCGCCATAAGTTCAGTTGATTATTTTCAAGGCCAAATATTGTTTTTTTACTGTGGTTCTTTTTAGAGGGTGATAACTCGAATATTTTTTTTATCCCTTTACCGGACACCAGGTCTTTACGAACTGTTTCTGCTAACAAACTGTAATGGTCTGTGAAATAGTTGTGGTTTACACTGCGTATTGGACGCCAATACTGCTTATCACGGTGGTAAATAAAATAGCTTTCCATCGTTTTATTACCAAACAAATCATAACTGCGTTCAGTACGATTACTGGGAATGTAGCTGTTTTCTGCTGTGTGCCAAATTGAATACTCAATATTGGCCGGTTTATCATAATTAGTTGAGCGGCTGCATTTAAATGGACTGATCGCGTATTCATACCTTACTCTTAAAAAATTACTTTCTTCTTTCAGTATTCGTACTTCAACCGGCAAATGCAAGAAGTTGAACTCATAAACCTTATGGTTGATTTTAGGCTCACCGGACTCTTCATTTATTTGCGCCACTTCAACCGAATAACGATAATTCGCATCGTTACTCTCCATCAAACCGTCGCCTGATATCGACAAACTGTACAGCGGATACCCTGTGTAATTGTATCCAGCCGAATGCACGTAGTTAATTTCACGATGCACTTTACTCGTGGCCACATCAATCTGTTTATAGTTAGAAACGACGGGTAGAACACCATTACCAAAATCACTTTTATATGGAATGGTATGATAACTTAACTTAGTCAGCAGGCCTGATGGAGTGCTTAAGGTTTTAAGCAAGTTATAAGAAGAAAAACGTTCATAGTTAAATGTAAACTCTTGCCCCAGTTGATTGAATATGGCTACCACCCCCTGAGAATTAAAAAAAATGCGCTGCTGACTTTTGTCAGGGTAGTGAATAATCATCGCGCCAGGTTCATAATGAACAGTGTAACGGTTGCCGTAATTGTCAGTAACCGCAACTAACCGGGCGTCTTCTATTTTTTTAACCGGCAATTCATATTCCATTACAACTTTGTTACCAAAGCGGTCTTTTATCATCATGAGCAGACCTAATCCGGAAAAATATTTTATACTGCCGTCTTTATGCAATGATTTATAACGATATACCTGAGCTTCTTCACCGGGAATTGGCTTCTCAACACCCGCATCGTGAAAAGAGTTACCGTGCTGGTTATAGTATTTTAACCCCGAGGCATATAACTGTTCATCATGCCAAAGTGGGTCGATCAGCCATTGCTGCCCGCCTATGTGTGCAGTGTTTTCATGTACGAAATCCAAGTCAAACTGCCAGCCCATGGGTAGCCCGAATTTTCCACCGGCATTGTATCGGTAGGTCAGATTAATGGTGAACGGTGCATGGACACCAGTCGTTTGAACCAAAGGGTAAGAAAAACTAACACTACCGGTGGCAATATTTACAGATAACATGGTGTTATTGGAACTGTTATAAGCCTGACTGCCATTATACTCAGACCTACTAAAACCAGAATATATAAAAACAAAGGCTATTATAATAAAAAGAGAACGGCACATTAATTATTTCTCACTGCAAAGTAATGCTAAGACTCATGAGTCGGCATATCACACCTGTTAAAAAGATAGACAACAATTTACTCAACACAACGACAACCCACTCGATATAAATATTAACTGATCAATAAATTATTTTACGCCAATCCCAACAGGTAGCCCCCGCAGAAAACAGAACCGTTTCACAACAAACTGCAAAAAAATCTGTTATTGCTCACACTTCATTTCCCGCCAGTTAACGAACAGCATAATCAAGAAAGATAATATTTTCTGCACACATCATTAATGCGAGAAAATACAACCATAAAAACCCGATGACTGCTTTCGACAATCTAAAATCATGGTAGGAGAATCATCTGAAGGAAGGGTTATTACAGAATTTACTTGAATAAAAAAAAGAAGCAGCTCTAAGCTTCAGAGAATCACGAGCTGCAACCTTATTGGAACGAAAGAACTTAACTTCATGTTTTACGAATTCCAGGTTCACCGCCGTGCTGAAATAGGCTTTTCCCTCTCATTGGCTAGCAAATAAAGACGGAAAAATCACCGCTCAAGTGCCAAAGCAGGGCTGCGGGCGATATGGTCACCGCCCACCGCCTTCTGAGCACATTTTAGCCAGGCACTAACACAGTCAAAACGCTCATTACATCTGACGCTATAGGATTCCGAAATCGGTTACGTCATTTGTGTTCACTTTATTCAGCAACAATGTGCTGCCTTGAAGTCGTCGCCCACTCCCAGCCCGCCGAATGTTTACCCTATAAATTCCCGAATCGCTTAATTGTCTAGCTGGAGTAGCCCTGAAAGGTGCGCCTGGCGGAGATACCTCGGCAGCAGAACTTGACTCATAAAGACGAGGCGGGCTCCCCGCAAAAGTTGAGACTCTAGTACGGGTTATACTCTTTGGTACATCAATTTCTTGATTATTTTTTCTGGCTAACGCGTATAACTTGGCTCTCGTAGCTTCCTTATAAACCGTCTCTGGGTCAGATGTTAGATATTCAGCACTGGTATCACTTAAAGGCTCCTCCAGAGCCGCTTGCCAGTCATTCTGCAACGACTCAAGCACATTAGCAGATGTTCCAACATGATTGCCTGAAACACTCAATTCAGCACCCATAGAATGTGGAAACAAACCTGACATTTCAATCGAGACACTCTGCTCGCCCTCCGCAACTAATGTACCAGAGGCGCTCAGCTGTGCTGCACGGGCAGCAATTTTAGCACTCAACGTAACGGGAAGCGCCACAAAGAACCCAATCAACGAAAACCCCATCAAGCCTAAATCCACGTAATTCAACAATTTCGCCAACTCTTTTTTCCCTGAGTCCTGCACAGCCTGAACCCCAATCATAAGCGCCCCCGAAGCAACACCAACAGCCCCAGATGCAAGTCCTAAGCCTGTGGCTAAGCCAACTGGCCAAGACAAAGAAGCGCCGGCACTAGGCAGTGCAAAAAAACCTCCCACCAAACTGGCGATAATTATTGCTCCTCCCCCTACGTACCTCGCTATCTGCAAAGCATTGGTACCCATTGGGTCAATGAAATTAATCGGGTTGGAACGGGCATAAACGTAACGGTTATCAACGTGCAAATCATCCCGACTTATAAAGCGTTTGAGCTCTGGATGGTAAAAACGATGCCTGAGATAAACAAGACCTGACTCTTTTTCCATAAACTCCTGATTCCATAAAAAGTCTGTACTGGTTTGACTTGCTGCATCACCGACAAGTTTTGACTGCCCATACCCCTCGTAAAGAAAAACCGTTGATGACATTTTCCCCTTTTCATCAACACCAAGGCGCGCCCCGGTACTCTGGTTAGCAAGGAACAATTGCTCTGCAGAGTTTCCTGATAAAGTGCCAAGATATTGATTGCCGTAAGCGATAAAATCGTGCCACTTCTGATCTTTAGAATAACTTTGTACCCGAAAATTCGAGTCATAATAAAAGTCCTGATGACTTTTTTCATTGTGCACACGCCCAAGCATACCGTCTGGCAAATAATAAAACTCCACCAGGAGTTTATCATTTGCATCGCGTACCGTTTCCAGTAATCCAAAACCGTCATACTGATATTTATTACCGCGATGATCGGTTGCGATATGACCATTGGCATCATGGCTAAGCAGTAATTTTTTGTTGGATGCGCCCTTTTTCATTGCAACTAATTGATCAATTGCATTATAAAAATACTGAGTGGTTTGTGGTCTATCGGTATTTTTCTGCTCTTTAATAAGATTATTATTGCCATCGTATTGATAGCTGATCTCTCGGTTTTGAGTCAGCTTCGGTGCAGCACTGCTGTCGACCGTTAGCTGCTGTTTCTCTTTGATCAGGCGCTGCAACCCATCATACTTATAAGTTGATGTATCCGTTATATGTCGTTGATCTTCTGTCCAAGACTGGTTAACCATCTTCTTAATCTGACCACGGGGATAATAGCGATAGTCTTTAACAAAAACAGACTTATTTTCAACATTGGTTACATGTGTACGCGCTAAACGCCCAAAGCCATCATAGGTATGGGATTCAGTGGTTTTGCCAGCCCCAGGCATGTCACGGGTTACCCCGAGCAGCCGCCCCTTCACACCGTTGTCATCTTTACCATAGGTAAACAACACCTGATGCTGGCCGCTGGTAATGGCTGAAAGTTTTCCTCTATCTTTATCATCGTATCGATAGCTTAACACTCGTTTACCCGCACTTTCCTGACGAATGCGCCTGCCGGTTAGATCGTATTCGTATTTTTGCAGACGACGGTCAGGATAAATCCTGCGGGTTAAAAACCCTCGTTCATCGTACTGATAGCTCTGCTGCCTGCCGTCAGAGTCGTATACCTGAGTTAACTGTCCGTCCGCATCGTATTGATGAAAACTATGGTATTCCTTCCCTCTTCTTTTGGTACTGATTGAGGTAACCAAGCCTCTGCCGTTGTATTCACTTCGAATGGTATTACCATCAGGCAGCTTTCGCTCAATCTCTCTGCCATTTTTATCGTAGTAGTAATGGGTGATTAATGGCTTGACTCCCTCAAATTTCGGTGTCTCAGTACGTTGCAGTCGATTATCTGCATTATAAATAGACAAATAGCCCAAATGATTACTGGTTTCACCGTTATCATTCTGGGTCTTAGAGTGTGTATAGACATTATTAAATAAGTCGTAGATGATATTTTTTGTTAAGGAGACGCCATCAAAACCATGAATAGTCAATTTTGTTTGATTATTGCCCGTATCATACTCAGAATACTGGGTTACGGCATTGCACTTTGCTCCTGACTGACTGTTCAATAACACACTTTGCTCAAGAACCACTTGGCCAAACCCATTTTTTTTAACACTTTCTTGTGTAACCGTCCGGGTAGCACTCCCCTGATCAGTCAACGGATAGTGAGTTGACTGGAGCTCTAGCAGCCAGGGTATTTTCTTTATTTTACGAAACATACGGCCATTAAAGTACGTTTCCTGAGAGCTATTATCATCGTCATAGACAACACGCATTTTATTCTGCCAAGGGTCTTGCTGTTTAATTAACCTAAGTTGATCATCGTACTCATAAGTGTTTACAAAACCAAACCGGTTTTTATGTGCTGCCACTTTACCAAACACATTGTAAGTGAGCTCTTCTACAACCTGATATTTACCATCAAATAGCTCTTCTTTAATGGTTGTCCGTCCAGAAGCGTCTTGCTGCTGGCGTTTTGTAAACCCTAAAGGGGATTTCGTCACCTTGGCATTAAGTCCATCTTGAATAAACGAAAAGTGTTCTACTTTATAAATATTACCATCTGGGTCCGTATGCTCAACGATTTGCCCCAGCTCATCATAGCGATACTCGGTTCGTTGTCCCAACGGTGAAATTTCAGCGACCACTCGATTATTTCTGGTATCCACTAACACCTGATGAACATGCCCACTGCTGTTTTCATAATGGGTAGTTAACATGCCCACATTTTTATCAAAAACGTAGCGCTTTTTTTTCACCGTTTTCTGCAAACCCGGCATGCCTTTTGCCGCCCAAGTCAACTCGGTTGATACATTACGACCGAGTTCATCATACAGATAATTTATCTTCTTCCAGGGTCGCCATAAGTTCAGTTGATTATTTTCAAGGCCAAATATTATTTTTTTACTGTGGTTCTTTTTAGAGGGTGATAACTCGAATAGTGTTTTTATCCCTTTACCGGACACCAGGTCTTTACGAACTGTTTCTGCTAACAAACTGTAATGGTCTGTGAAATAGTTGTGGTTTACACTGCGTATTGGCCGCCAATACTGCTTATCACGGTGGTAAATAAAATAACTTTCCATCGTTTTATTACCAAACAAATCATAACTGCGTTCAGTACGATTACTGGGGATGTAGCTGTTTTCTGCTGTGTGCCAAATTGAATACTCAATATTGGCCGGTTTATCATAATTAGTTGAGAGGCTGTATTTAAATGGACTGATCGCGTATTCATACCTTACTCTTAAAAAATTACTTTCTTCTTTCAGTATTCGAACTTCAACCGGCAAATGCAAGAAGTTGAACTCATAAACCTTACGGTTGATTTTAGGCTCACCGGACTCTTCATTCATTTGCTCCACTTCAACCGAATAACGATAATTCGCATCGTTACTCTCCATCAAGCCGTCGCCTGATATCGACAAACTGTACTGCGGATACCCTGTGTAATTGTATCCAGCCGAATGCACGTAGTTAATTTCACGATGCACTTTACTCGTGGCCACATCAATCTGTTTATAGTTAGAAACGACGGGTAAAACACCATCACCAAAATCACTTTTATATGGAATGGTATGATAAGTTAACTTAGTCAGCAGGCCTGATGGAGTGCTTAACGTTTTAAGCAAGTTATAAGAAGAAAAACGTTCATAGTTAAATGTAAACTCTTGCCCCAATTGATTGAATATGGCTACCACACCCTGAGAATTAAAAAATATACGCTGCTGACTTTTGTCAGGGTAGTTAATAATCATCGCGCCAGGTTCATAATGAACAGTGTAACGGTTGCCGTAATTGTCAGTAACCGCAACTAACCGGGCGTCTTCTATTTTTTTAACCGGCAATTCATATTCCATTACAACTTTGTTACCAAAACGGTCTTTTATCATCATGAGCAGACCTAATCCGGAAAAATATTTTATACTGCCGTCTTTATGCAATGATTTATAACGATATACCTGAGCTTCTTCACCGGGAATTGGCTTCTCAACACCCGCATCGTGAAAAGAGTTACCGTGCTGGTTATAGTATTTTAACCCCGAGGCATATAATTGTTCATCATGCCAAAGTGGGTCGATCAGCCATTGCTGCCCGCCTATGTGTGCAGTGTTTTCATGTACGAAATCCAAGTCAAACTGCCAGCCCATGGGTAGCCCGAATTTTCCACCGGCATTGTATCGGTAGGTCAGATTAATGGTGAACGGTGCATGGATACCAGTGGTTTGAACCAAAGGGTAAGAAAAACTAACACTACCGGTGGCAATATTTACAGATAACATGGTGTTATTGGAACTGTTATAAGCCTGACTGCCATTATACTCAGACCTACTAAAACCAGAATATATAAAAACAAAGGCTATTATAATAAAAAGAGAACGACACATTAGTTATTTCTCACTGCAAAGTAATGCCAAGACTCATGAGTCCACATGTCACACCTGTTAAAAAGATAGACAACAATTTACTCAAAACAACGACAACCCACTCGATATAAATATTAACTGATCAATAAATTATTTTACTGATCAATAAATTATTTTACGCCAACCCCAACAGAGCCCCCCCGAGAAAACAGAACCGTTTCACAACAAACTGCAAAAAAATCTGTTATTGCTCACACTTCATTTCCCGCCAGTTAACGAACAGCATCATCAAGAAAGATAATATTTTCTGCACACATTATTAATGCGAGAAAATACAACCATAAAAACCCGATGATTGCTTTCGACAATCTAAAATCATGGTAGGAGAATCATCTGAAGGAGGGGTTATTACAGAATTTACTTGAATAAAAAAAAGAAGCAGCTCTAAGCTTCAGAGAATCACGAGCTGCAACCTTATTGGAACGAAAGAACTTAACTTCATGTTTTACGAATTTCCAGGTTCACCGCCGTGCTGAAATAGGCTTTTCCCTCTCATTGGCCAGCAAATAAAGACGGAAAAATCACCGCTCAAGTGCCAAAGCAGGGCTGCGAGCGATAAGGTCACCGCCCACCGCCTGTTGAGCACATTTTAGTCAGGCACTAACACAATCAAAATGCTCATTACATCTGACACTATAGCCATACCTTAGGCGATTTTTCATTTATGTCCGTTTTATTCAGCAACAATGTGCTGCCTCGAGATCGTGATCCATCCTCATTCAACCGACCTAGTATCATCTTACGAAGTACCCTCGGAGCTCCATTGAATCTATTGGTAACACCAGCTCTGGAAACTGCGCTAAACGAAGATCTCTCGGAAGCAGAACTTGACTCAAAAAGATCAGTCGGCCCCCCCGTAAAAGTTGAGACTCCAGTACGGGATAAACTATTTGAATCTTCAAAAATTTCTAGCTTATTTTGACTGGCTAACTCGTTTCTCCTAATATTCTTAGCTTTAGTATTAATCATCACTTGGTCAGATGGTACATCTTCAGCATTGGAATCAGCAAAAGAGTCCTCCAGATACGACTCCAAGTTATTCTCAAGCAAATTAGCAGATGTTCCAACATTGCCTGAATCACTCAATTCCCCATACATAGATTCTGGAAGCAAACCTGTCATTTCAACCGAGACACCCTGCTCGCCCTCCGCAACTAATGTACCAGAGGCGCTCAGCTGTGCTGCACGGGCAGCAAGTTTAACACTCACCGCAACGGGTAGTGCCACAAAGAACCCAAGCAACGAAGCCGAAAACAAGCCTAAATCCACATAATTCAACAATTTCGCCAACTCTTTTTTCCCTGAGTCCTGCACAGCCTGAACCCCAATCATAAGCCCCCCCGAAGCGACACCAACTGTCCCAGCTGTAACTCCTAAGCCTGTGGCAAACGAAGCTGGCAAAGTCAAAGAAGCGCCGGCACTAGGCAGTGTTAAAAAAGCTCCCAACAAACTGGAGATAATTATTATTCCAGCCCCTGCGTACCTCGCTAACCGCATAGCATTGGTACCCATTGGGTCAATGAAATTAATCGGGTTGGAACGGGCATAAACGTAACGGTTATCAACGTGCAAATCATCCCGACTTACAAAGCGCTTGAGCTCTGGATGGTAAAAACGATGCCTGAGATAAACAAGACCTGACTCTTTTTCCATAAACTCCTGATTCCATAAAAAGTCTGTACTGGTTTGACTTGCTGCATCACCGACAAGTTTTGACTGCCCATACCCCTCGTAAAGAAAAACCGTTGATGACATTTTCCCCTTTTCATCAACACCAAGGCGCGCCCCGGTACTCTGGTTAGCAATGAACAATTGCTCTGCAGAGTTTCCTGATAAAGTGCCAAGATATTGATTGCCATAAGCGATAAAATCGTGCCACTTCTGATCTTTAGAATAACTTTGTACCCGAAAATTCGAGTCATAATAAAAGTCCTGATGACTTTTTTCATTGTGCACACGCCCAAGCATACCGTCTGGCAAATAATAAAACTCCACCAGAAGTTTATCATTTGCATCGCGTACCGTTTCCAGTAATCCAAAACCGTCATACTGATATTTATTACCGCGATGATCGGTTGCGATATGACCATTGGCATCATGGCTAAGCAGTAATTTTTTGTTGGATGCGCCCTTTTTCATTGCAACCAATTGATCAATTGCATTATAAAAATACTGAGTGGTTTGTGGTCTATCGGTATTTTTCTGCTCTTTAATAAGATTATTATTGCCATCGTATTGATAGCTGATCTCTTGGTTTTGAGTCAGCTTCGGTGCAGCACTGCTGTCGACCGTTAACTGCTGTTTCTCTTTGATCAGGCGCTGCAACCCATCATACTTATAAGTTGATTTATCCGTTATATGTCGTTTATCTTCTGTCCAAGACTGGTTAACCATCTTCTTAATCTCACCACGGGGGTAATAGCGATAGTCTTTAACAAAAACAGGCTTATTTTCAACATTGGTTACATGTGTACGCGCTAAACGCCCAAAGCCATCATAGGTATGGGATTCATTGGTTTTGCCAGCCCCAGGCATGTCACGGGTTACCCCGAGCAGCCGCCCCTTCAAACCGTTGTCGTCTTTACCATAGGTAAACAACACCTGATGCTGGCCGCTGGTAATGGCTGAAAGTTTTCCTCTATCTTTATCATCGTATCGATAGCTTAACACTCGTTTACCCGCACTTTCCTGACGAATGCGCCTGCCGGTTAGATCGTATTCGTATTTTTGCAAGCGCCTGTCAGGATAAATCCTGCGGGTTAAAAGCCCTCGTTCATCGTACTGATAGCTCTGCTGCCTGCCGTCAGAGTCGTATACCTGAGTTAACTGTCCATCCGCATCGTATTGATGAAAACTATGGTATTCCTTCCCTCTTCTTTTGGTACTGATTGAGGTAACCAAGCCTCTGCCGTTGTATTCACTTCGAATGGTATTACCATCAGGCAGTTTTCGCTCAATCTCTCTGCCATTTTTATCGTAGTAGTAATGGGTGATTAATGGCTTGACTCCCTCAGATTTCGGTGTCTCCGTACGTTGCAGTCGATTATCCGCATTATAAATAGACAAATAGCCCAAATGATTACTGATTTCACCGTTATCATTCTGGGTCTTAGAGTGTGTATAGACATTATTAAATAAGTCGTAGATGACATTTTTTGTTAAGGAGACGCCATCAAAACCATGAATAGTCAATTTTGTTTGATTATTGCCAGTATCATACTCAGAATACTGGGTTACGGCATTGCACTTTGCTCCTGACTGACTATTCAATAACACACTTTGCTCAAGAACCACTTGGCCAAACCCATTTTTTTTAACACTTTCTTGTGTAACCGTCCGGGTAGCACTCCCCTGATCAGTCAACGGATAGTGAGTTGACTGATGCTCTAGCAGCCAGGGTATTTTCTTTATTTTACGAAACATACGACCATTAAAGTACGTTTCCTGAGAGCTATTGTCATCGTCATAGACAACACGCATTTTATTCTGCCAAGGGTCTTGCTGTTTAATTAACCTAAGTTGATCATCGTACTCATAAGTGTTTACAAAGCCAAACCGGTTTTTATGTGCTGCCACTTTACCAAACACATTGTAAGTGAGCTCTTCCACAACCTGATATTTACCATCAAATAGCTCTTCTTTAATGGTTGTCCGTCCAGAAGCGTCTTGCTGCTGGCGTTTTGTAAACCCTAAAGGGGATTTCGTCACCTTGGCATTAAGTCCATCTTGAATAAACGAAAAGTGTTCTACTTTATAAATATTACCATCTGGGTCCGTATGCTCAACGATTTGCCCCAGCTCATCATAGCGATACTCGGTTCGTTGTCCCAACGGTGAAATTTCAGTGACCACTCGATTATTTCTGGTATCCACTAACACCTGATGAACATGCCCACTGCTGTTTTCATAATGGGTAGTTAATATGCCCACATTTTTATCAAAAACGTAGCGCTTTTTTTTCACCGTTTTTTGCAAACCCGGCATGCCTTTTGCCGCCCAAGTCAACTCGGTTGATACATTACGACCGAGTTCATCATACAGATAATTCGTCTGCTTCCAGGGTCGCCATAAGTTCAGTTGATTATTTTCAAGGCCAAATATTGTTTTTTTACTGTGGTTCTTTTTAGAGGGTGATAACTCGAATATTTTTTTTATCCCTTTACCGGACACCAGGTCTTTACGAACTGTTTCTGCTAACAAACTGTAATGGTCTGTGAAATAGTTGTGGTTTACACTGCGTATTGGCCGCCAATACTGCTTATCACGGTGGTAAATAAAATAACTTTCCATCGTTTTATTACCAAAAAAATCATAACTGTGTTCAGTACGATTACTGGGGATGTAGCTGTTTTCTGCTGTGTTCCAAATTGAATACTCAATATTGGCCGGTTTATCATAATTAGTCGAGCGGCTGTATTTAAATGGACTGATCGCGTATTCATACTTTACTCTTAAAAAATTACTTTTTTCTTTCAGTATTCGTACTTCAACCGGAAAATGCAAGAAGTTGAACTCATAAACCTTACGGTTGATTTTAGACTCACCGGACTCTTCATTCATTTGCTCCACTTCAACGGAATAACGATAATTCGCATCGTTACTCTCCATCAAACCGTCGCCTGATATCGACAAACTGTACAGCGGATACCCTGTGTAATTGTATCCAGCCGAATGCACGTAGTTAATTTCACGATGCACTTTACTCGTGGCCATATCGATCTGTTTATAGTTAGAAACGACGGGTAGAACACCATTACCAAAATCACTTTTATATGGAATGGTATGATAAGTGAACTTAGTCAGCAGGCCTGATGGAGTGCTTAAGGTTTTAAGCAAGTTATAAGAAGAAAAACGTTCATAGTTAAATGTAAACTCTTGCCCCAGTTGATTGAATATGGCTACCACCCCCTGAGAATTAAAAAATATACGCTGCTGACTTTTGTCAGGGTAATTAATAATCATCGTGCCAGGTTCATAATCAACAGTGTAACGGTTGCCGTAATTGTCAGTAACCGCAACTAACCGAGCGTCTTCTATTTTTTTAACCGGCAATTCATATTCCATTACAACTTTGTTACCAAAGCGGTCTTTTATCATCATGAGCAGACCTAATCCGGAAAAATATTTTATACTGCCGTCTTTATGCAATGATTTATAACGATATACCTGAGCTTCTTCACCGGGAATTGGCTTCTCAACACCCGCATCGTGAAAAGAGTTACCGTGCTGGTTATAGTATTTTAACCCCGAGGCATATAACTGTTCATCATGCCAAAGTGGGTCGATCAGCCATTGCTGCCCGCCTATGTGTGCAGTGTTTTCATGTACGAAATCCAAGTCAAACTGCCAGCCCATGGGTAGCCCGAATTTTCCACCGGCATTGTATCGGTAGGTCAGATTAATGGTGAACGGTGCATGGACACCAGTCGTTTGAACCAAAGGGTAAGAAAAACTAACACTACCGGTGGCAATATTTACAGATAACATGGTGTTATTGGAACTGTTATAAGCCTGACTGCCATTATACTCAGACCTACTAAAACCAGAATATATAAAAACAAAGGCTATTATAATAAAAAGAGAACGACACATTAGTTATTTCTCACTGCAAAGTAATGCTAAGACTCATGAGCCCACATATCACACCTGTTAAAAAGATAGACAACAATTTACTCAAAACAACGGTAACCCACTCGATATAAATTTTAACTGATCAATAAATTATTTTACGCCGATCCCAACAGGTAGCCCCCCGTAGAAAACAGACCAGCTTCACAACAAACTGCAAAAAAATCTGTTATTGCTCACGCTTCAAGTTAAAATCCATTTTTCCCGCCAGTTAACTAACAGAACCATCAAGAAATATAATATTTTCTGCACACATCATTAATGCGAGAAAATAAAACCATAAAAACCCGATGACTGCTTTCGACAATCTAAAATCATGGTGGGAGAATCATCTGAAGGAGGGGTTATTACAAAATTTACTTGAATAAAAAACAAAGAAGCAACTAATCAGCTCTAGGCTTCAGAGAATCACGACTTACAACCTTATTGGAACGAAAGAGCTTAATATCATGTTTTACGAATTTTCAGGTTCACCGCCGTGCTGAAATAGGCTTTTCCCTCTCATTGGCCAACAAATAAATACGGAAGAATCACCGCTCAAGTGCCAAAGCAGGGCTGGGGGCGATAAGATCACCGCCCACCACCTTCTGAGCACATGTTAGTCAGGCACTAACACAGTCAAAACGCTCATTACATGTGACGCTATTTCAATACGTTAATGGATACCTAATACTTCACGGATTACCTCACCATGTGTGTTCAATTTACTCAGCAACAATGTGCTGCCGCTTCCAGCTCGTCGCCCTCCCGCAAGCCACTGACGTTGTTCATACTCAAGACTATTAAGTTTCACAGCGCTATGGGATCTACCTGCAGCACCGTTATCAGCAGCTCTCATAGGTGCGCCTGACGAAGATGTCTCGGATGACTCAACAAGACGATTCGACCTCGCCGCAAAAGTTTTGGCTCTAGTAAGGGGTGTACGCTTTGGTACATCAATTTTTTGACTATTTTTTCTGGTTAACTCGTATATACTGCTTCTACTAACTTCATTATTAACCGTCTCTGGGTCAGATGTTAGATATTCAGCACCGTTACCACTTAAAGACTGCTCCAAATCCGCTTGCCCGTCATTCTGCAACGACTCAAGCACATCAGCAGATGTTCCAACATCATTGCCTGAAACACTCAATTCCCCACCCATAGAATTTGTAACCAAACCTGACATTTCAATCGAGGTACCCTGCTCGCCCTCCGCAACTAGTGTACCAGAGACGCTCAGCTCTGCTGTCCGGGCAGCAATTTTAGCACTCACCGTAACGGGAAGTGCCACACAGAACCCAAGAAACGACAACCCCATCAAGCCTAAATCCACATAATTCAACAATTCCGCCAACTCTGTTTTCCCTGAGTCCTGCACAGCCTGAACCCCAATCATAAGCGCCCCCGAACTGACACCAACTACCCCAGATGCAAGTCCTAAGCCTGTGGCTAACGCAACTGGCCAAGACATAGAAGCGCCGGCAGTAGGCAGTGCAAAAAAAGCTCCCACCAAACTGGCGATAATTATTGCTGCTCCCCCTACGTACCTCGAGATCTGCACAGCATTGGTACCCATTGGGTCAATGAAATTAATCGGGTTGGAACGGGCATAAACGTAGCGGTTATCAACGTGCAAATCATCCCGACTTATAAAGCGTTTGAGCTCTGGATGGTAAAAACGATGCCTGAGATAAACAAGACCTGACTCTTTTTCCATAAACTCCTGATTCCATAAAAAGTCTGTACTGGTTTGACTTGCTGCATCACCGACAAGTTTTGACTGCCCATATCCCTCGTAAAGAAAAACCGTTGATGACATTTTCCCCTTTTCATCAACCCCAAGGCGCGCCCCGGTACTCTGGTTAGCAAGGAACAATTGCTCTGCAGAGTTTCCTGATAAAGTGCCAAGATATTGATTGCCGTAAGCGATAAAGTCGTGCCACTTCTGATCTTTAGAATAACTTTGTACCCGAAAATTCGAGTCATAATAAAAGTCCTGATGACTTTTTTCATTGTGCACACGCCCAAGCATACCGTCTGGCAAATAATAAAACTCCACCAGGAGTTTATCATTTGCATCGCGTACCGTTTCCAGTAATCCAAAACCGTCATACTGATATTTATTACCGCGATGATCGGTTGCGATATGACCATTGGCATCATGGCTAAGCAGTAATTTTTTGTTGGATGCGCCCTTTTTCATTGCAATCAATTGATCAATTGCATTATAAAAATACTGAGTGGTTTGTGGTC
Organism: Endozoicomonas sp.; assembly: GCA_965198415.1. Taxonomy (GTDB): domain Bacteria; phylum Pseudomonadota; class Gammaproteobacteria; order Pseudomonadales; family Endozoicomonadaceae; genus Endozoicomonas. The sequence continues at coordinate 434,455 of CBDAPN010000031.1, read as the reverse complement.
TATCGGTATTTTTCTGCTCTTTAATAAGATTATTATTGCCATCGTATTGATAGCTGATCTCTCGGTTTTGAGTCAGCTTCGGTGCAGCACTGCTGTCGACCGTTAGCTGCTGTTTCTCTTTGATCAGGCGCTGCAACCCATCATACTTATAAGTTGATGTATCCGTTATATGTCGTTTATCTTCTGTCCAAGACTGGTTAACCATCTTCTTAATCTGACCACGGGGATAATAGCGATAGTCTTTAACAAAAACAGACTTATTTTCAACATTGGTTACATGTGTACGCGCTAAACGCCCAAAGCCATCATAGGTATGGGATTCAGTGGTTTTGCCAGCCCCAGACATGTCACGGGTTACCCCGAGCAGCCGCCCCTTCACACCGTTGTCGTCTTTACCATAGGTAAACAACACCTGATGCTGGCCGCTGGTAATGGCTGAAAGTTTTCCTCTATCTTTATCATCGTATCGATAGCTTAACACTCGTTTACCCGCACTTTCCTGACGAATGCGCCTGCCGGTTAGATCGTATTCGTATTTTTGCAGGCGACGGTCAGGATAAATCCTGCGGGTTAAAAACCCTCGTTCATCGTACTGATAGCTCTGCTGCCTGCCGTCAGAGTCGTATACCTGAGTTAACTGTCCGTCCGCATCGTATTGATGAAAACTATGGTATTCCTTCTCTCTTCTTTTGGTACTGATTGAGGTAACCAAGCCTCTGCCGTTGTATTCACTTCGAATGGTATTACCATCAGGCAGTTTTCGCTCAATCTCTCTGCCATTTTTATCGTAGTAGTAATGGGTGATTAATGGCTTGACTCCCTCAGATTTCGGTGTCTCCGTACGTTGCAGTCGATTATCCGCATTATAAATAGACAAATAGCCCAAATGATTACTGATTTCACCGTTATCATTCTGGGTCTTAGAGTGTGTATAGACATTATTAAATAAGTCGTAGATGATATTTTTTGTTAAGGAGACGCCATCAAAACCATGAATAGTCAATTTTGTTTGATTATTGCCCGTATCATACTCAGAATACTGAGTTACGGCATTGCACTTTGCTCCTGACTGACTATTCAATAACACACTTTGCTCAAGAACCACTTGGCCAAACCCATTTTTTTTAACACTTTCTTGTGTAACCGTCCGGGTAGCACTCCCCTGATCAGTCAACGGATAGTGAGTTGACTGATGCTCTAGCAGCCAGGGTATTTTCTTTATTTTACGAAACATACGACCATTAAAGTACGTTTCCTGAGAGCTATTGTCATCGTCATAGACAACACGCATTTTATTCTGCCAAGGGTCTTGCTGTTTAATTAACCTAAGTTGATCATCGTACTCATAAGTGTTTACAAAGCCAAACCGGTTTTTATGTGCTGCCACTTTACCAAACACATTGTAAGTGAGCTCTTCTACAACCTGATATTTACCATCAAATAGCTCTTCTTTAATGGTTGTCCGTCCAGAAGCGTCTTGCTGCTGGCGTTTTGTAAACCCTAAAGGGGATTTCGTCACCTTGGCATTAAGTCCATCTTGAATAAACGAAAAGTGTTCTACTTTATAAATATTACCATCTGGGTCCGTATGCTCAACGATTTGCCCCAGCTCATCATAGCGATACTCGGTTCGTTGTCCCAACGGTGAAATTTCAGCGACCACTCGATTATTTCTGGTATCCAATAACACCTGATGAACATGCCCACTGCTGTTTTCATAATGGGTAGTTAATATGCCCACATTTTTATCAAACACGTAGCGCTTTTTTTTCACCGTTTTTTGCAAACCCGGCATGCCTTTTGCCGCCCAAGTCAACTCGGTTGATACATTACGACCGAGTTCATCATACAGATAATTTGTCTGCTTCCAGGGTCGCCATAAATTCAGTTGATTGTTTTCAAGGCCAAATATTGTTTTTTTACTGTGGTTCTTTTTAGAGGGTGATAACTCGAATAGTGTTTTTACCCCTTTACCGGACACCAGATCTTTACGAACTGTTTCTGCTAACAAACTGTAATGGTCTGTGAAATAGTTGTGATTTACACTGCGTATTGGCCGCCAATACTGCTTATCACGGTGGTAAATAAAATAGCTTTCCATCGTTTTATTACCAAACAAATCATAACTGCGTTCAGTACGATTACTGGGGATGTAGCTGTTTTCTGCTGTGTGCCAAATTGAATACTCAACATTGGCCGGTTTATCATAATTAGTCGAGCGGCTGTATTTAAATGGACTGATCGCGTATTCATACCTTACTCTTAAAAAATCATTTTTTTCTTTCAGTATTCGTACTTCAACCGGCAAATGCAAGAAGTTGAACTCATAAACCTTATGGTTGATTTTAGGCTCACCGGACTCTTCATTCATTTGCTCCACTTCAACCGAATAACGATAATTCGCATCGTTACTCTCCATCAAGCCGTCGCCTGATATCGACAAACTGTACTGCGGATACCCTGTGTAATTGTATCCAGCCGAATGCACGTAGTTAATTTCACGATGCACTTTACTCGTGGCCACATCAATCTGTTTATAGTTAGAAACGACGGGTAGAACACCATTACCAAAATCACTTTTATATGGAATGGTATGATAAGTTAATTTAGTCAGCAGGCCTGATGGAGTGCTTAAGGTTTTAAGCAAGTTATAAGAAGAAAAACGTTCATAATCAAATTTAAACTCTTGCCCCAGTTGATTGAATATGGCTACTACCCCCTGAGAATTAAAAAATATACGCTGCTGACTTTTGTCAGGGTAGTGAATAATCATCGTGCCAGGTTCATAATCAACAGTGTAACGGTTGCCGTAATTGTCAGTAACCGCAACTAACCGAGCCTCTTCTATTTTTTTAACCGGCAATTCATATTCCATTACAACTTTGTTACCAAAGCGGTCTTTTATCATCATGAGCAGACCTGATCCGGAAAAATATTTTATACTGCCGTCTTTATGCAATGATTTATAACGATATACCTGAGCTTCTTCACCGGGAATTTGCTTCTCAACACCCGCATCGTGAAAAGAGTTACCGTGCTGGTTATAGTATTTTAACCCCGAGGCATATAATTGTTCATCATGCCAAAGTGGGTCGATCAGCCATTGCTGCCCGCCTATGTGTGCAGTGTTTTCATGTACGAAATCCAAGTCAAACTGCCAGCCCATGGGTAGCCCGAATTTTCCACCGGCATTGTATCGGTAGGTCAGATTAATGTTGAACGGTGCATGGACACCAGTCGTTTGAACCAAAGGGTAAGAAAAACTAACACTACCGGTGGCAATATTTACAGATAACATGGTGTTATTGGAACTGTTATAAGCCTGACTGCCATTATACTCAGACCTACTAAAACCAGAATATATAAAAACAAAGGCTATTATGATAAAAAGAGAACGACACATTAGTTATTTCTCACTGCAAAGTAATGCTAAGACTCATGAGTCCACATGTCACACCTGTTAAAAAGATAGACAACAATTTACTCAAAACAACGACAACCCACTCGATATAAATATTAACTGATCAATAAATTATTTTACGCCAACCCCAACAGGTAGCCCCCCCGCAGAAAACAGAACCGTTTCACAACAAACTGCAAAAAATCTGTTATTGCTCACGCCTCATTTCCCGCCAGTTAACGAACAGCATCATCAGGAAAGATATTATTTTCTGCACACATTATTAATGCGAGAAAATACAAGCATAAAAACCCGATGACTGCTTTCGACAATCTAAAATCATGGTAGGAGAATCATCTGAAGGAAGGGTTATTACAGAATTTACTTGAATAAAAAAAAGCAGCTCTAGGCTTCAGAGAATCACGAGCTGCAACCTTATTGGAACGAAAGAACTTAACTTCATGTTTTACGAATTCCAGGTTCACCGCCGTGCTGAAATAGGCTTTTCCCTCTCATTGGCCAACAAATAAATACGGAAGAATCACCACTCAATTATCAAACACTCGCTTTCATATTGGCAAACACTATTAAAATAAATGGTTAACGCTACGTGCTGCTGATATAATCAAAGGTTGCGCTGCGTTAAGGTTTAATGATCACAGCAGATAGCCCCCAAATAAAGCATTCTTATGAGCAAAGTGACCTTCTACTTACTGGAAACCCCCACCCAAAGCCCGGAGTACTTTGCTTGTCGCCTGATCGACAAAGCGTGGCGACAAGGCTTGACCATGCATGTGCACACCAGCAATGAAACCAGCTGCAAAGCCATGGATCAGCTGCTGTGGTCTTGGCGAGAAGAGAGTTTTTTACCCCATGCCACGCTCGGCCACCCGGGCAGAGCGACACCCATCACCGTGGGTTTTACAGAGCAACTGCCCTCCCATAAAGAGCTGTTGATCAACCTCGATGCCAAAGTGCCGGTTTTTTTTCACGAGTATCCTCGTGTTTGTGAAGTGGTCGTACAAGTGCCGCAGCAAAAAGCCGTATCCAGAGAAAAATTCCGATTTTACCGCCAAGCCGGTATTGAGCCTGAAACGCACAAAATGCAATGACGGTTATTGCTATTGATCCGTGCCATTTTGCCAAAAAATATCACCAGACTGTCCGGCAATCGTCTTTCCTGTTATGCGCTGCAAATTGCCCCCCGAAACGGGTCAACCGTTTCGGAGGGCTTATTAAAAACGTACAAAATCAACGCTCTTAATACTCTAAGCGATAACTCAGATTATAAGTACGCCCCTCCGCCTTGTGAGCGCTGATGCCGCTGTAAGTGGTTCTAGCCCACTGACTGTAAACGGTTTCATAATCCTCATTCAGCAAGTTGGAAATGCCCGCTTTGATGGTACCCACCGGAAGTTGGTAAGACACCAGCATATCAACCGTCGTATAGCCTTCTATATCCCGATCTTTCACAGTCTTTTTAGATGCACTGAAGCTTTTACCTTTGTCATAATCTGAGAAGGTGGTGGACTGCAGACGGATATTCAGATCTTCCTGCCCATAGGTGACAAACGACGTAAACTTCTGCGGTGATACGTCCGCCGCCTGCAAATCGAGCCATTGGCCAATCGCTTTGTAGTAACTGCGACCTTCGGTAAAGGCGTAGCTGCCACCAACAGACCAGTTGTCGTTCAGGAAGTACTCAATCGAACCTTCAACCCCGTAGACTTTTCTCTGCTGATCCAGCAGGTCCACATTGTGCTCCGCATTAAAGTTGATGGTTTTATCAGACTCATTGTAAAACGCCGAAACATTACCAAGAAGGTTGGCAAACTGACCCCGCCAGCCAAGATCAAAGCTGTCGGTCTTAATAGCATCAAGGTTAGCCTCGGCTACATTCGTGCCATTCAATACCGGGTTGGCAGCCAGCATACTGGTTGGTGACACCGCATTCCTTAAAATGCGCGAAGCATCAGGGACTTCAAAACCCTGAGAGTAATTGGCAAACACTTCCTGGCTATCACTCAGGCGATAAACCAGACCAACATTAAACAGGCTATCGTCGTATTTTCGCTCAGCACCTGCCAGCAGTGTTCTCATAGCTTCGGGCATAAACCACGTTTCAGCCAGCGGCATGTAATCGCTGATATCCACCTTAGCTCGCTCATGTCGAAGACCAGCATTGGCGGTTAATTGACGAGTTATGTCGTAGGATGTTTGCAGATAAAGTCCAAGAGTTTTCGCTTCCACGTCGGGACCGTACTCATATTGGGCGCCAGTCGGTTCAATCACCTTACCACCGCTGCCCAAATATTTGGCCAAACTATGCAGCTGCCCGCGTTGCTCACCACTATCAACGTCGTAATCGAGGCCGTAAGAAATCCGGAAATTTGTATCGAGTTCCCGATCAAGGTTCAGCTTAATACCGAACACTTCAGCAGAAGATAAAGACTGGTTCACAAAAAACTTGTTACCAATAAGATTCGGATATGGGAAAAAGCGCGCCTCCCGCTCCCGGTAATAAGTCTGTGCCTTAAAATTGTGCCCAAATAGTGCGTCGTTGCTGTAAACAAGATCAATGGATTGGCGTTTGCTGTAGGGCTGTTTTTCCAACTTAAGCCCTTTTACCGCAGCCGGTGAGTCTGCTGGCTTACCTTTGGCCAGTGATGAAATGTCCGGCGCATACTCTGAGTCCATCTGGTCATCAAAGTACTGCACGGTCGCATCAAGGCGCTGCCCAACGTCCAGGTCGTAACCGAGTTTGACCAACAGGTCTTTGCTGTCGGTGTCCATACGGCTAACCTGTGACGGGTCTGGGTTGATTCGGTTTCCGTTGGCATCAAACAGCGCCCCGCGGCTTTCATAAGTACCGCTTACGAGGTAATCAGCATCACCCATACGACCACTGACGCTTTGATTCAAGGTATAAGTGGTCAAATCACCATCGGAGATTTTAATGCCCGCTTCAGAAGAAAAACGAATCTCATCCCCTGCTGGTTTGCGAGTAATCACATTAATAACCCCCCCGGTAGCGCCACCACCATAAATGGCACTGGCACCGGAAATAACCTCAATACGCTCGATATTCTCCGGGCGAATAGTGGTCAAGTGTCGGCTGATCTGACGGTTATCCGCTTGGGAAATACCATCAATCAGAATCAATGCCCGGCGACCACGCACACTTTGCGTACGATCTGTCACCGTTTGCGTGCTCGGGCCAAAGCCTGGCACCAGTTTTTCCAATACATCCGCCAGTTTCTGTCCGGGTTGGCTCTGTTGCACAATGTCGTCCTGACTGATCACCTGCACAGTGCCAGAAATATTGGAGATACTGGCTTGTGAGCGTGACGCACTCACCACCACCTTTTCCAGCTCGGTAACGGGCGCTGCCTGAACAGTGGTAGCTAAAGAGATTGCCACCGCCAGCGGGGCTATTTTAATGGTCATTATTTATACTCTTCTTGTGTGAATATGAATCATTCTTATTTAATCCATGTTATAAAACCGGGCCTGCTTCCTGCAGACCTCCCGACTTTGTTAAAAAATGAACTTAACGACGTTGAATGTATTTACCAGTAAGCAGTAACAGGATGAAATAAACACCTCCCGCCCCGGAAACCAGCAGACCCGAAGGGATTTCAAAAGGTGCCATAAGCGAGCGAGAGAGCCCGTCACTGATAACCAACAGCAGCGCTCCGACCATCGCCGTGGCGGGCAGCAAATGTCGATGGCTACAAAGCCCGGTAACCCGGCAGATATGGGGTGCCATCAGGCCAATAAATGAAATACCACCAACCACCGCCACACTCACGGCGCTCAACAGCGCCACAATCACCAACAATAAAATCACGGTTGCCTGCACTCTGACGCCCAATAACGAAGGCAGATACTCCCCCAGTTGCAAAATATCGAGCCTGCGCCACAGCAGCAGTAACAGGGGCATCAAAACGACAACTGACGCCATTAACAGATAAAACCGTTCACTGGTCAACGCATAGGTACTGCCGGAGAGCCAAATCAACACGTCACTGGATTGATTACTGCCCAAAACCAGCACCGCACTGATTAACGTTGCCGATACAGCCGAAAGGCAAAGCCCAGCCAGAGCAAACAGTAACGGGTTAAAACCGGTCAATTTGCCGAGTGAGAGCAGAATAATGAGCGCAACACCGCTACCCAAAATTGACAGCATCACCATTTCCAAACTGCCAAGCCCAGGGAAAAGCACCACGCCAAGCACTACAAATAAAACACCCGTCGTCGTCAACCCAGAAACATCCGGGCTGGCCAGAGGGTTGCGAGTCAAGCCTTGCAACACCAACCCCGACACCCCAAGTGCAGCACCTGCCAATGCGGCAGTCATCACTCGCGGCCAGCGCAAACTGATCCAGGCGGTATCTAACCCGGTGAACAGGCTGATGGCTAAGGCCAGCAACAATGCGCCAAAAAGGATTGGCAAGGTTTTACCCGGCGCAATATGAAACAGAGCTCGAATACCGGTTTCGCTTGGCGTGGCAGCCAAGGCTCTGACCCGACGAGTCAGCAGAAAAATCATAAAGGGCGCACCCACCACGGTGGTCATCACTCCGGCGGGAAAACTGTAATGGGATTCAGGCAACAACATGGGAATCATGCGTGCAGAAATATCAGCCAAAAGTAACAACAGCGCCCCCACTGCCGTAGAGGCCAGCAGGCGCTGCCATACTTTTTTACAACCGAGAGTACGGGCAATATGGGGGGCGATCAGGCCTACAAAGCTGATCATCCCCACTTGACTGACAACAGCAGACGACAACGTCACCGCAATCAGCAACACAAAACCCACCGTATGACGTACATTAACGCCAAGGCTTTGTGCCTGCTCCGCCCCCAGCTCAATCAAATCAAGACGCCGGGCAAAAAACAGAGCCATTGCCGTTAACAAAGCGATGATCGGCCAGCTGCTATTAATGGCCTGATAATCAAACTGCGACAGATTACCTGCCCCCCAGGTGTAAAGACCGTCCAGACGATTTTCAAAAAACATCAACATCCCGGCGCTCATGGCACCAAGGGAGAGGGTAATGGCCATGCCAATCAGCACCAGATTGACCGGTGAGTCACTGATGGCCTTAGCTAACTTGAACACCAGCAACGTGGTCAGCATCGCCCCACTAAATGCCACCAGCACTGGGTATTGCGCGGTAATTTGCGGCAACAGCACCGAGCCTAAAACAATAGCCAGCATGGCGCCGGAATTAACGCCCAGCGTCGCAGGGCTGGCAAAAGGGTTCCGGGTGGCGCTCTGAATCAACAACCCAGCAGCGCCCAGAGCCCCACCGCAGAGCAATGCCATTAAGGTTCGGGGCAAGAGTAACCAAGTAACGATGGCATGATCAGCAACGGCATTGTTTAGAAAACCAGTCAACAAACTGGCATCAATACCAAAAGGGCCGGTCATTAATGACACGCTCACCAACGCGCCAAAAAGCAGCACCACTAAAAAAACGACACTAACCGGCTTTAAAGAGGCAAAGTAAAACATTAAACCTCTCCCGTCAGATGCGAGGCGATAGCCGTAGCCATGCGCGATGCCGATAACGGCCCACCAAATGACCACAGCGCTGGCAGATAATAAACCCGCCCCTCCCTGACCGCCGGAATTCCCTGCCAAACGGGTGAGCGGGTCATCGCCGGAAGACTGCCCGGCTCACTGCCGATAATGATCAGACTGGCATCGCCAATGGTGGTCAGTTTCAATAGATCCACATGGGTAAAATCGCGCCCGGGCAGGGCTTTGTTCCAACTATTATTAAGACCCAGCTCATTGACAATGGCACCGGCCATGGACGCATCAGCATAAACCCGCAGGCCCAGCCCCATGCCAACAAACTTCCCGACCACCACCGGCTGATCGGCCATACCCGCAGCCACAATGTTGCTGCGCGCCTGCGCCACTGCCCTGCTCATTGCCTTTAACTGCTGCTCTGCTCGGCGCTCTTCCCCCACCAGAGTCGCAACGGCGCGAAAAATTTGCTGCATGCGCTGGTAATAATTGGTTGGGTTATCCGCACTTGGGTATTGGCTATACAACACGGTGGGAGCGATGGCTTCAAGTTCTTCAGCTATACGACTGTGGCGCCATTTATAACCGAGAATCAAATCCGGCTTCAGCGCGGCAATGGCTTCCAACCCGGGTTCAGCTCTTAGCCCCAGCTCTTTGATACCCGCTGGCATGGTCGGATTATTGGATTGCCACTTTTTATACCCTTTAATGGAGGTCACTCCCACAGGCACCACGCCAAGAGTGAGGAGCATTTCGGCCTGGGTCCAGTTCAGGGCAGCTATTTTCAGTGGTGTCTGTTTTTCTACGCCCACACCCGGCACCGAAAATAAAAGAGGGATAATCGCTATAGCCCAAAAGACAACTGACTTTTTACAGCAAGAGAACAGCATTCAGGCAACTTCCTTATTGGGTTGATGCAATAAAGAGTCCGTATGATTTGAGGGCATAAACAACAGATGGTTATGGCCTTCTGTGGGGATTGCTGTAACACCGAATATGGCGGAAATAACCTCACTATCAAGCACCTGATTGGCCACGCCTTTACGCACCATTTCACCGTTGCTCATCAGCAAAATTTCATCACTGTATTGCAGTGCCTGATTAAGGTCGTGCAAAACCCAGACAATCGTCGTATTCAATGTCTCATTCAGATTCCTGACTATTTCCAACAATCGCAGTTGATGGGCAATATCGAGCCAAGAGGTGGGTTCATCCAGCAGTAAAATACCGGTCTCCTGCGCCAGTACCATGGCCAGCCAAACCCGCTGCATCTCACCACCGGAGAGGCAGTCCACCAGCCGGGGGGCATAATGAGCCATATCAACACGGGAAAGCGCGCTATTAATCGCCCGATGATCATCCGCCACCAGTCGTCCAAAAGGGCCAGCATGGGGATAACGCCCACAAGCCACCAGCTCCGCCACCGACATGCCTAATGGCACCGGCGAATGTTGCGGCAAAAGAGCGAGCTCCCGGGCGAGGGTTTTTCGTGGCCAGGATGCCAAAGGCTTTTCACCCAGCAAAACGCTCCCCGAAGCAGGCGTAAGTAAGCCTGACAACAACTTCAGTAGAGTGCTTTTACCGGAGCCGTTCGGCCCGACAATGGCAGTGATCTTTCCTGGAGTCAGGTCAAAACTCACTGGTTTTAAGACCTCTTTTCCACTAACTGAATAACTTGCCTGATCCAGACTGAGCTTATAATTGGACATCCATTTTATACTTGCAATGATGAGTCTTATTGGTGTTTTTTTGCGTCAAGCTGTATACGTTAATACTCAAACTTGAAATGCGTTTCGGATAGTAGTGATTCTCATTTGGAGATTCAAGACATATTTTAAATGTCGTTTAATTTTGCGACAGCCCAATCTCTTGCCTCACTCCAATCCAATACGGCCTTCATCGGAAAAGGCATCGCTTTTTGCATTTTGTCACTGACCACCCGATCACCCTCCTCTTTTGAATGCACCAGCCTGACAACACCACAGCAGTAAGCTGCCAGCTGTTGTCGGCTGTCTTTAAACCAGAGCCCAAGTTGCTTACGGGCCGCTGGTGACAACTCACTGTTGGGTTTTGCTTGCATAATCAGAGTAAAGCGCTGTTTTTTTTCCAACAGAGCGGATAACTCCTGCATCCATACCAAGGCATCCTGATCGGTGGCAGGGTAGTTAAAACTGACCGACACCACCGGCCAGCCCAACATTTGAATGGCGGACATAATTTTTTCCAGATTACGAATCAAGTTTGCGGAGCATCAACCCACAAAAAAGTAATTAATAAAGCAATGCTGGCGATCACAGTGGCAAAAAAAGCCAGATTCAAATCGCCCATCTGGCCGATAACGCCAGCCAACAATGCGCCCAATGTATACCCAATGGTATGAATCATACTGAGTGTGCCGGTTAACAGCCCTTGCAGACCAACACCATATTCAGAAGCCAGCGCCGTATAGGCAGGCGTTAGCAACGTTACCGCAGCCGCACTGACCACTAAACCGGCGGCAAGCCACAATAAACCATTACCTGCCACCATCAAAAAGCTACCACCGAGCAACAGAGCACTACCGATTTTCAGCGTATTAATCAAATGCAACTTTGCCCAGCGAGCGCCTGACAAATGAACAACAACAGTCGTAAAAGCAGCAAGCATCATCAACAGGGACAATACTTTTGAGGTCATCACCCCATCATTAAGGGTCTGTTCTAACTTTGGGCCGGTGACGTATTGCAAAAAACCAAACAAAGTGGTCACGGAGCAGGCCAGTAGCAGTAACGGCCAGGTTGAGACCAAAAGCTGTCTGAAATCACCGCCACCTGTACTGACCCCAGTGACTTGCGAAGAGTGGCCAGGCAGCATCAAAACCGCCAACAGTAGAGCCAGCAAGGCCACGCAGGCGATGGGCAGCGCACTGCCAAAATCGATGAGCAACGCGGTAAGCAATGGGCCAGCAAAGCGCCCGGCATTGATACTGGCGGTGATGCGACTGAGAGACCTTGCCCGATTTGCGCTATCGTCATCAATAACCCAGGCCTGCACCGCCGGATACAATCCTGACGCCAGCAACCCATAAAGCGTGCGAGCAGTAAACAACAACCCAATGGCAATCTCACGACTGAAGACGCCTGCGGTCAAGCCATAAACGGCCAGAGCTATCAGGGTAAAACTGACGGCAATGGCGCTCACCCCCACCACAACCACCGGCTTACGACCATAGCGGTCACAGACCTTACCCCAAAGTGGGGCAGAAAAAATAAACAAACCGGTTCCCAAGGCAACCATGGCACTGAGCAATACATAGCCAATCCCTGTCTGAGCCATGATAGCGGGTAAACTGACAAGGAGTGTCGTCTGCCCGGTGCCCAGTAAAAACACCGCAGATACACGACATAAGCCATATTTTAGTGTTCGATCAGGCGCATTTTCCTGCATTCCAAACATCCATAAATTGTGCAGTTATTGTTGGTACTTTACGCAGTTGAAAATGATAATGGTTATCATGTACGATGGCGCAGCTTGCCTGAATGACGAGCTGAAATCAAGCCACTCCTGCAACGGGGCTTATGTGTGCAATTGATTTTTTGAAACCCATGCCACGATTGGCAGCCATCAATTTTTTGCCGGTAAATTCACTTTTCCGGGCTTTGAATTTGTAATTTGCTTAATTCATCAGACTGCTGGAAAAAGCAGCCATTATAAATATGACGACTACATCTGATTCAATCCTGCAACAATACGTTGATAACAACACTGGCGTAAAAAAAACGAATGACACTACCGTTAAGCTTCAGGCCGAAAGCCTGAGCGCTAACTGTTTCTTTAATGCGCTCTTACGGGAGTGGCAGGGCTGGACGATACAGCGGAGCGACTCTACCAGCAACCACCCGTCAGCATCAACTAATAATGATGGGGTTATTACCCTGCCACTAAACGACAAAACCCTAAAGATTTACCTACGCCATTTCTCGCCCAGCGGCCGACATCAATTTATTTTGCCGGTTATTTTATACAGCAACGGACAAAACCATACCCTGTCGTTTACACAAGCGGTTGAGCTCATAGTATCAGCAGACGTTCTGTGGAAGAGCGTTCATAAGTCGCAGTTTCTTAACCGGGTAATCCGCAGTGTTAAAAACATTCAGGGCACACTTGAGCATTACCAGCAAGATTACGGCAAGATTTTTACCAGGGCTTGTGACTTTCAAACATCAGAGCAATCACTGCTCACCGGGCACAGTGTCCACCCCACCCCGAAAAGTCGGGATCAATTCAGTGCCGATGACGCCATTCGCTATCTACCGGAATACGCCAACCCATTTAAACTGCACTGGTTCGCCATCGACCCCTCTCTGCTAGAGGCCGACAGTGTTCACTCATGCTCCTTTCACCAACTAACAACACAACTGGCAGAAGAAGATGCCAGCTTTCCCAAAAATACACTGAACAGCATTGGCAACAAAACCCTGCTGCCAGCACACCCATGGCAAGCACAACGATGGTTGAAAAACGATTACATTAACCAGCTACTCAAAGACCAACGACTGCTGGATCTTGGTTGTATCGGTAGCCCCTGGAGTGCAACGTCATCAGTACGCTCCATCTATGCCAGTCATGCGTCTTTTATGCTGAAGTATTCACTGAGCGTCAAGCTGACCAACTCCATACGTCACCTGCTACCTAAAGAGGTGATTCGCGGCAAAGAAATTCATCAGGTTAAGTACCACACCCCGGTCGGCTCAGCCCTACAGCAACGCTATCCCAACTTCGAGATCATCACCGAACCTGCTCACGGCGCCATCAAGGGCAGCAACGGCGAAGTGCTGGCTGAAACCATGATCGTTTTGCGTGAGAACCCGTTTAAAAATACCAGCAACTCAACGGAACTGCTGGCCAGCCTCACCCAAGACAATCCCGAGGGTGAATCCCGTCTGGTCAACCTCATTCATCAGATCGCCGGTGCAAAGAGCCAATCCAAAGTCGCCCGGGCATGGTTCCAAAAGTACCTAACCAAAGTCGTTGAACCATTAATGGTCAGTCAGGCCGATTATGGCCTGCTGTTTGGCGCCCACCAGCAAAACCTGCTCATCACATTGAAAGATGGCTACCCGGACAAAGTCTATTTTCGCGACTGTCAGGGCACAGGCTACAGCCACGTGGCCCGTGAACTGTTAGAAAACGGCTCCAGTGGGGAACATCATGTGGATGAAACACTAGGCAACCGGCTGTTTACCTATTACCTGATCATTAACTCGACCTTTGGGGTAATCAGTGCGTTGGGTGCAGGCCAGTGCGTCAGTGAGCAAGAACTGCTGAGCGACCTGAAAAACTTCCTCGACGAACTGCGCCAAGGCGGCCCACGGGACACCAGCTGCCTTGATTACATTCTCGACAGCCCGACACTGTGGTCGAAAAGCAATTTCTACTGCGCCTATTGCAACATCAATGAAAATACCCTTGCAGACCCACTGAAGGTCTACCACACCATGCCCAACCCACTGACCGCCACCGAATAAACGCTAAAGGAAAGCCATGACAACCATAACTTTGCCGGGCACACTGCACCCCAAAACCAGCATTAATTTGCTTAACGCCAGCACATTGTTAATAAAAGACGACAAAACATCACTTCTGCTGACTATTTCACAAGACGACCAATTACTACTTTTGGCCGCTAATAAAAATGATATTCCAGAGGCTCCACCCAGCCATTTACTGGCAGCAGCGCTTGACTTTATTTTCTCAAAAAACCATCAGCTGCACGCCATTCATATAGCTCCAGAGCTCACGGCAAGTTCGGCAATAGCGATCAACTACCGGGCAGGTTTTTATCAGGACAAAACCCTATGGCACTGCCGGGGCACCAACGATGTAACGCCAGAAATCTGGACTCAAACTAACGGTGTGGATCACCCCCTGCGCCCCAAGCAGCCTGAAGGTGTCGTTTATGAGCGCTATGATTTCCAGAATGATGTCACCGTCTCTTTTCGAACCATTAATCCTGAGCAGGATCTGGCGCTATTTCACCAATGGATGAACCAGCCCCGTGTCGCCGAATTTTGGGAGATGGCACAGAGCCAGAGTGAGTTGCAGGAATATCTGCACACTTTGTTACAAGACCCGCGCACCTGGCCACTGATCGGCTGCTTTAATGACGAGCCTTTTGGTTACTTTGAGCTCTACTGGGCTATGGAAGATCGCATCGCTCCCTACTACGACTGCCAACCCTGGGACCGTGGCTTCCATTTGCTGGTGGGTAATAGCAACTTTCTGGGCAAACGCTTCTCCAATAGCTGGACCAAAGCCATCACCCACTTTCTTTATCTGGATGATCCACGTACCGCACGATTGGTAGGCGAGCCTCGGGCAGACAACCGGCGACTGCTGAAACTGCTGGCACCAGCAGGATGGTCGGTGGTTAAAGAGTTTGACTTTCCTCACAAGCGAGCCTCCCTCGTTAATAGTCATCGACGTACATTCTTTCAGGAGGTTCAGCTATGAAGGCAGTGCCTATTGAAAATACAAACTTTATTAAGGCCAATGAACGACTACTGGCAAAAAGCCTCAGCGAATTGAGCTGGGAAGAAGCCATACACCCCGTTGAGAATAATGGCCGTTTCACCCTCAATTTGCACAGCGGGGTGAGTTACCAATTCAATGCTTGGCGAACCGTTTGGGATCAACTGATGATTGATACGGCATCCATTGTGCGCCAAGAGCTTAATGGTCAGAGCAAAAGGGCGACACAGGTCAGCCAGTTTTTTATTGATGCAAAGAGTGAGCTCGGGCTCAACAGTGCCACACTGGCCAACTTTCTCGAAGAACTGGCCAACACGTTGATGGGCGAAGTTCAGGTGCAAAAGAACTACGCCGAAAAAACGGCAGCCGAACTCATTGCCCTCAAAGACGACGACCTGCAATGTTATCTGGACGGCCACCCAAAAGTAACGGTCAGCAAAGGCCGGTTAGGCTGGGGTTTTGACGATTACCAAGCCTATGCAACCGAGTTTTTACCGGAAATACAACTGCACTGGCTGGCCGTAAGTCGCCATCACTGTGAAATTGCCACAGCCAAAGACTTGTCCGAGCATGAGCTCATTGACGCCGTAATGGATACAACGGAAAAGGCAAGGTTTTATGATGCCTACACCAACGTCCAGCGTCGTTTGAACCTGAATCCGGCCAATTACTTCCTGATGCCAGTGCATCCATGGCAGTGGCGTAACCGTTTAATCAACATGTTTGCTGACGACATCGCTGCGCTTCGCATCGTTCACCTTGGCGCTTTTGGCGACCCGATGCTGCCGCAACAATCCCTTAGAACCCTGTCCAATCGTAAGCGACCTAAACAGCTGAATATTAAACTGCCACTGTCGATTCTGAACACCTCCTGTTATCGCGGCATTCCGGGCAAGTACATCAAAGCCGGGCCAGAAATATCACACTGGCTGGCCAACAAAGCACAATCCGACCCAACCCTGACCGGGGTGATCATTCTGCAGGAACCGGCTGGCGCTTTTTACCCTAACCCGCAGTTTTCTCAGATCGATGATGCACCGTATCGTTACCATGAAATGCTTGGCTGTATCTGGCGACACAGTGTCCACGACAGTATTAAGCCATCAGAAAATGCCATTCTGATCTCCACACTGTTTCAAAAAGATGGTTTTGGCTACCCGTTGGTTTGCGAATACATTCGCCGCTCCGGGCTAAGCACTGAGCAGTGGTTAAGCCAACTGTTTGACGCCGTGGTCGTTCCCCTTTACCACCTCATGTGCCAGTACGGTGTGGCACTGGTAGCCCATGGGCAGAACATCACTCTGGTGCTGGAGAACCACCAACCTGTGCGGGTGGCGCTGAAAGACTTTCAGGGCGATTTGCGTTTGATCGACCAGGACTTTCCTGAGCTTGAAAGCCTGAGCCACTACGCTCGCTCAGTAACCACTCGCCTACCAGCTAAATACCTGATTCACGACCTGCAGACCGGGCACTTCGTCACTGTCTTACGATTTATATCCGCCTGTCTGGCTGAGAAAGGGTTTCCCGAAACCCGATTTTATCAGCTGCTCAGCAAACGACTGCGATCGTACATGAAACGACACCCTCAGCTGGCGGAACGTTTTGCTCTGTTTGACCTGTTTCAGCCCACCATGGCCCGGGTCTGCCTGAACAGAGTGCGCTTCAAACAGGGTTATGGTGACACCACCGAGCGCCCATTACCTGAACTGGGCACTCCACTTATTAACCCTTTGGCAAGCATGGAAGAGTCCTGATGTTTACAAAATTCAACGACGAAAGCGCTCTATTAGATCTGGCGGGCCTCGGCGCAGGACCATTCAACCTGAGTCTTGCCGCTTTATTGGACAGTCAGGCTGGAATCAAAGCGCAATTCTTTGAAAAAAAACCGTCGTTCAGCTGGCATCCGGGGCTAATGCTCCCGGGGGCTCATATGCAAACCTCTTGTTTAAAAGACTTGGTAACCGCCGTTCAACCGACAAACCCATGGTCATTTCTTGCCTTTTTGGTTAACAAGGGACGCTTTTACTCATTTTTGGCCACCGAAAAAAT
Source organism: Endozoicomonas sp. (assembly GCA_965198415.1). GTDB lineage: Bacteria > Pseudomonadota > Gammaproteobacteria > Pseudomonadales > Endozoicomonadaceae > Endozoicomonas. Next base: position 416,951 of record CBDAPN010000031.1, on the reverse strand, counting down.
GGTCATCAGTCGCGCCGAGTTTGTAGAATACCTGAGTTGGGTAGCGGACAACTTGCGTACAGTGGAGTTTGACGCTGAAATCCGGGAAGTTAACTTCTCAGATAATCACTTCACTCTGCACACCAATAACAATACATACCAAGCACGCAACCTCTGCCTAGGTACCGGGAAAGTGCCTTTTATTCCCCAATGCGCCAAACCCTGGCTAGGTAAACACTGTTTTCATGCCAGCAGTCTGATGACCCAAACCGTGGATTTAACCGGCAAAAAAGTTGCCATCATTGGTGGCGGACAGACCGGTGCCGAAGTATTTTTGAACACCCTGCGCGGGCAGTGGGGAAAGGCCACGCATATTCAGTGGGTTTCACGTCGGGCAAATTTTGAACCGCTTGATGAAAGCCCCTTCACCAATGAATATTTCACCCCCGACTACGTCAATCGGTTTCTTTCACTGCCCCAGCAACAAAAAGAAACCATAACCAGTTACCAGAAACTGGCCAGTGATGGTATCACGCCGGCCTACTTACAAGAGCTTTACCGCGAGCTCTACGATCGAACGTATCTCGACAACACAGCGGTTAACTGGCAACTCCTTGTGGATCGGACACTGAACTCCATGACCTGCACGTCGGCAGGCTTCTATGAGCTTAAGGTCAGCAATGCGCTGACAGGCGACGATGACGCTCTTTCGGCAGATGTAGTGATTCTGTGTACTGGCTTTAAAAATGCTCTGCCTCAATACCTTGAGCCCATCCGCTCACGGCTAAATCTGGATGAGCTGGATCGTTTTCACCTTTCACAACACTTTAAAGTCGCATGGGACGGTCCAACGGACCGGCGCATTTATGCGGTCAACGCCGGTCTGCATAGCCACGGCATTGCAGAACCGCAACTGAGCCTGACCGCGTGGCGCTCGGCAACCATCATCAACGACCTAATGGCTGCGGAGATTTTTCCAGTCAGACCCCATAGCATGATGCACTGGCACAGCCAAACGACAGCTGACACTTTATAAGCAGAAGCCCATTCCTCTGTTCACAGTGGGAATGGGTAAAACGTTTAACGCCCACCAGTTTAGTTCGTTTTCCGCCTCACTTTTGACGCTCCCCATTGTCACAGGTAGTATCGCGTAGACTATTTGCCTTTAAGCCATAGAGATAAACTAATGAGAAAAACATTCTTAGCTGGCCTATGTACGTCCGCTATTGCCTTGACGGGCTGCTCTCAGTTCACCACTTCTTCTAGCGATCAAGCAGCCAAAGCCAGTGTTAGCGCCTCACAGCCCCTGAACCACGGGATTGACCTCTCGGCCTTCGACAACAGTGTGCGTCCTCAGGATGACTTTTTCGCCTACGTCAACGGCACCTGGTTAAAAAACACCGAAGTACCGGCAGACCGCTCCAGCACCGGCGTCTTTTATGACCTGCGAGATAAAGCCGACGCTGACGTAAAAGCCATCATCAACGAACTGTCCACAAAAAACGATCTGGTGCCGGGCAGCGATGAACAAAAAGTCGCTGCGCTATACAACAGCGCCATGGATCTTCAGACCATTGAGCAGTTAGGCCTTACCCCCATTCAGGCTGAGTTAGACAACATTGCTGCCATCAAGAACTTCAATGATTTGGCGGCCTACTTTGGTCACGCCGCTACGATAGGCGTCAAAAGCCCATTTGTACCCTACGTCAGTATTGACGCAAAAAACTCTTCCACCTACGCCCTACACCTGTGGCAAAGCGGTTTAAATTTGCCCGACCGGGATTACTATTTTAAAGACGACGAACGTTCACAATCGTTACGCAATGACTATATAGCGCACATTGAGAAGATGTTTGCTCTGGCAGAGTTTGACAACCCCAAAGTTGCTGCCAAGACCATTATGGCGATTGAAACGGCACTGGCAGAACACCACAACACCCGTGTAGAAAACCGCGACAGCCAAAAACGTTACAACAAATTCGCAACCGCTGACATGGCAGAGCTGAATAAGGAATTTAACTGGGCAGCATACCTTAAAGCCATCGGTGCCAACGAACCGGGCTACCTAATTGTCAATCAACCAAACTACATTAAAGCCGCAACGCAGGTGATTAACCGCTTCAGCCTTGAGCAATGGCAAACCTATCAGCGCTGGCACCTGCTCAGTGCGTACGCATCGTTGCTTGGCAGTGACATCAATGCTGAAAATTTCGATTTTTTCAACCGCAAACTGTACGGTCAGCAGGAGATGAAGCCGCGCTGGAAAATCGCCGTCAACCTAGCCAATCAAGACTTGGGTGAAGTGGTGGGGAAAATCTACGTGAAAAAGCATTTCACTGCGCAGGCCAAAGCCCGAATGGCTGAGTTGGTCGAAAACCTTCGCAGCGCTTACGCTCAGTCCATCGACGAACTGCAGTGGATGAGCGAGGCAACCAAAATTCGGGCGAAGCTCAAACTGGCAGCCTTCAAACCAAAAATTGGCTACCCAGACCGCTGGGAAGACTACTCCGCTTTAGAGATAAACCCAAACGAGCTGGTGGGCAACCACATGCGCGCCAAACAGTTTGAATTTAACCGCAGCATCGCCAAAATCGGCGGACCAATTCACACTTGGGAGTGGCATATGACGCCACAAACCGTCAATGCTTATTACAGCGCAACGGCCAACGAAATTGTCTTTCCGGCGGCCATTTTGCAACCGCCTTTTTTCAATATGAAAGCCGACGATGCGGTTAACTATGGCGGCATTGGCGCCGTCATTGGCCACGAGATGGGGCACGGATTTGATGATCAGGGTGCCCGTTATGACAGCAGCGGTAACCTGAACAACTGGTGGAATGAAAAAGATCTGGCCTCGTTCCGCGCTCTGGGCAAAGCGCTGGTCAAACAATACGACAGCTTTAAAGTATTTGACGATCTGCACGTCAATGGAAAATTAACCCTTGGTGAGAACATTGGCGACCTCTCAGGTGTAACCATCGGTTACAAAGCCTACAAGCTGGCTCTGAACGGTAAGCCGGCCCCAATTCTGGCCGGTATGAGCGGTGATCAGCGGTTTTTCATTGGCTATACGCAGATCTGGCGTGCTAAATACAACGAAGAAGCACTACGAAACCGGGTAGCGACCGATCCCCACTCACCTGCAAAATTCCGCTCCAATGGTCCTCTGGCTCACGTTGATGAGTTTTACCAAGCGTTTGATGTAAAAGAGGGAGATAAGATGTACATAGCACCGACAGAGCGGGTAAAAATTTGGTAATTGTTTAAAAACAACAACCGCAGCTAATAAGGCTGCGGTTGCTTATCAACTGATATGGTAGAAGCACCACAAAAAAGGTCATGTCAATCAAACATCCAGTCTGAAAAGCAAACGGTGCAATAATAATGCTTATGGTGAAATTATTAAGAAAGCACTACTACAATAGGTCAACTACTTAACAGACTACAGGCACAGATCCCACTATAACTAAAAACACCAAGATTTATTGACTTAAATTAAAGCATACGGTTCCACTATTACGATTCAATTGCTCCATAATTTTTTTCGTTACCGATCTTTTCATATTTTGCAAGCGGCAAATGTTCTGGATCTTTATTAAAATCACAGCAAGTGCTACGTTCGCCTTTTTTTGGCATGTTAGCTCCTATAATAACCGCAGCAGAAAAGACGCTAACCCCTCCCAAAAAAGCCATTGCGGGAATAAATCCGCTATCTCCATTATCAACTGGATTGGATGTGGTGGTGTTGGCAGCAATCGTCGTATTTAAATAGCTTGCATTAGTAGGTGCCGCTCCCACCATTGGTAGCGATTGATTTGCTACAAATCCTGCCACTAACTTACTAGTTAAACTGGGAAGTGTTTCAACTGAATATTTGAACAGAGATTTAAAATAACCTGCAACTTTTGCAGGAAATGGGGTTTTTACTGTTTCTCTTGTACCTGAGACTTTGCGACCATTCGCACTACCTTCTGGTACACTTTGTTCATCACACTCAGTTCGAACAACACCTGATCCGTTCAAACGGTTACAAGAATCAATCATTAACTTTTCCTTTGATTACTGCCAAGAGGCATTTAGAATAAAAATTATTCAAATGAAGAAGAGCATTAAAAAAACTCACTATTATGTCTGCAAAGACAGGAATAACGTTAAGCAAAAACTTACTCTGTACTGCATTAGTAACTGAGAAAACTCCTGACTGGAGATTTAAATAATCTACATTATGAAATGCGTGGAACCTAACTCTTTAACAAAACCTTTTCACAATGCTGAAAATTAAAAGAAACGAAAGTTTCGTTTTTTAGGGTCTTTTACAAAAATAACCGCGCCGTTTTCACTTGGCTACCGCACAAAGGACTGCCCCAGCAGGCTGGTCGAGCGTAGCACCCTTGCATGCAACCCCTTCTTTTCTCAGATTGCCTCCTGATAAAACAACTCACTCAGTAATTTTTTTGTTTTTGAAGCTTGGCCTAAAATTTACTGAGTCAGCAACTCCTTTCAAGGGCTTAAGGTAATGCGATTGTTTATTCAGTGCAGACTGATATTGCTCGGACTCCTGTTGTTTACTTACCACTCCACTCTGGCAGCCTACAAAGGCAGCCACGCCTACAACCACGCAAAAACACTTAAAGTACAAGTAAATACCGCCACCGGAACGCTCAGTCTCAACTACCCCCTAATTAAAGCCAAAGGGGTACGGATGCCGCTGAAAATAAACCTCAATTACAGCTTTAATGCCGTAGGCATGTTTGGCTTGCCCTCTGGCTGGCAGCTCGATCTCGATCATATTACCCAACACACCGCCGAGCTCGGCGGCATGCAGTGGCTGATTGACGACTTATGGCATGATGAAACCGGCTTCGCTTCCGGGCTTAAATATTACAATCAGCACGGTACCCGGTTTCAAGATAAAGGACTATCGTTGCCTATACCCGGATTTACCGACCTCAACTATCGCCACGTATCGCAACACAAAGACGGCAGCCGCCAGTTTTTTTCCAATCAGGGGTTGTTAATACTGCAAGTTGACCGCTTTGATAACTATATTCAGTTTAATTACGAAGAACCCATTGCCAGCCTTGAGTCTGCCAGACTGACCAGCATAAAAGACAATTATGGCAACGTTTACCGCTTCAACTATGAACCGGGCACCATGATTATTCAATCCCCCGATAACCGGGTGCAACGTATCTACTTTAATAACAAAGGCGTCACCAGAATCGAGAACCCGTTAAATCAGGACTACACCATCACTTACGTCGAAAAATTCGGCAGAAATCTGGTGCGCACGATGGAAACGCCCGAAGGGCTAATCACCGAGCTGAGCTACGACAGCATTTTTTACACCGACGACAGCAGTACAAAGCAAATGCCGGTAGTCAACCTTTTTAAACAGTTTGATCGGGCCGACCTCAAAACCCATCGCGAAACCTATTACAAGTACAACAACGATAGCAACTACACCGGTTATCCCAAGTACGCTCTATCAGGCAAGGGCGACAGCCTGATGGAAAGTAATGATCAGAACTACAGATACAGCGTGGAAGTCAAGCACATTAACGGTGATCAGCAACAACAACAGATTTACGACTATAACTATTTGCACTTGCCGGTTGAAATTCGCAACCTAAAGCAGGGAGAGCCGTATCAGAAAATTGTTTACGAGTATGCGCTTTCACCGTTTAAATACAGCCGCTCAACCAATTACGACAAACCGACCGAAGAAACCCGTTACGCTTGGAATGGCACTACCTATGTACCGAGCGACAAAACCACATTCACCTACGACCGTTACGGCAACAAATTAAGCCAGACCCGGTCAGCCTATAACCGTCAGCGCCAGCAGTGGCAGGCGCTTGATGCCTCTGTCAGCCGCTATTTTACCGACCATTACAGCCTGCTGGCGGAACACACCCATCTCGATCTGCTAGGGGGCAGAGCCATTCGCAAAAGCTATAAGCTGGCACACGATGGCAAAACTCACAGTCAGGAGCGCCTGGCCTGGAAGTCGCATCAGAAGGACTGGCAGGACTGGAAACAAGTAGACTACACCCATGACAACAAAGGACGACAGCGTTCTGCTACCCTGCGCTGGCTGGTAACAAACCAACCGGGTATTCAGTCGGTCAGCCACCACACCCACTACCAGTTCAACCCCGCCACTGGGGAGCTGACCATCACCAAAGTGAGCGACCAGGGTCGTGAGCATACAACGGTTGTCGATACACGCAACAACAGGCACTTGAAAACCATAACCCCAAAAGGTGAAGTCAACACCTACACCTACGATGCCCTGAACCGTCTCCTCACCCATACCGACCCGGCGGGCTACGTACACCGCAGCACTTACGAAACCTTCAGTTCCACCGGGCAAAACTCCACCACCATGCAGAGCCCACTAGGGAATACATTACGGGTGATTTTCGATGCATCCAAGCGCCCTATTCGCAAGCAGGATCTGCATCAAAAACAGTGGCGAACCTTATCCAGCGAGTCCCATGACGCCTTTGGCAATTTAGCAAGCAGAACCAATATTCTCGGCCTTACCACCACCTTTGCTTACGATGAACATGGTCGGCGCACTAAAACCACCGACCCTTGGGCGAATGAGCACCGCATTCATTACAACGACACCGCCATGACCACCACCACCTACGTCAACGGGCGTCAGCAAAAGGTGGTCAGCAAAGTACCCTGGGAGCGTAAACTGATCACCCGGCACTACCCGGTAACCAACAACCCCCACGATCAAGCCACCGAGTTCTTAGAAAATACCGTGGTACACGATGCCCATAAAAAAGCAATCAGCACCACCAGCGCACTGGTTGATCTGCATACCCAGAAAAAACGGGAAACAGTCACCCGTCGTTTACAATACGACGCCGAACACAACCTGATCACCTCAGATTCCGACACCTGGGACGGCCTGCACAGCCACAAAAGCCAACAGTACAACCTGCTCAACAAACTCTACACCTGGCACAAAACACTGAAAACACCGGAGCACACCAGCACCCATAGTGGCTACCGTTATCACTACGACGGTGATGGTTATCTAACCAAGGTAGAGTCTCCCAAAACAACCGACGGCAGCCGTCTTTACATAAAACACCGCTACGACAAAAACGGCCGGGAAATAGAAAAAACTCTGCAAAATGGCCACCCTATCCATTACCAATACGACAACCGGGGGTTACTGACTCAACACACTTGGCTCAGAAACCAGAAGCGCCACAGCGTCAGCCGCCAGTACAATGCCGATGGCAGGCTGGTAACGTTAAGCGATAGCGACGGACAAACCATGCACTACCGCTATTCCCAGAACGGACGGCTGCTCCAGATGCATTACCCGGATCACCGCTCAATCCGCTACACCCTCGACGACTACGACCGCATCGTTACGCAAAAAGGTGTCAATCAGACCGAGCAGCACTTTGTTTACAAGCCAGAAGACAAAGGCCGTTTATCCAGCATAAAAGTCAACGGCAATCGTATCGACTTTCATTACGGTGAAGACGACAACGGGCAACGTGGGCAACTGATCAAAAGAGTCACCAACGCAGCAGCAACCGGCGTCACGCAAACCCACTTCCGCTATGGCGTGTTCGGTCAAATGGTCGAATCAACCAGCACTAACCCCAAAGGGCAATACGGCGTAAGTTACCATTTCAAACCCCGGGGCGAGATGATCAAACAAGTGCAAACACTGGCTCAAAAGGGTCAACCGCCGCAGCAATATACCACCGAATACCGATACGACGGCCGGCAGCGCCTCACCCATGAGACCCACACCGACCAAACAACCCACTTTCAAAAGCGCTACCGTTACGACGGCAACAACAACCTGCTCACCGAAGAGGATGACAGCAACTGCGGACCGAGCCAAAGCCAGCAGTATTCGTACAACAACCTCGATCAACTGCTCAGTGTCAAGGTTGGAGAGGTCATCAGCCCCGTACTGCACGACGTCAACGGGCACCTGACACAAGACCACAAAGCCACTCAGTATGAGTATGACGACGCTGGCTTTTTACTGCAGGTTAAGCCAAAAAAACGGCCAGCGATACGCTACGAATACGGGCCGAACGGACTGCTGCTTGGCCGCAACAGCCCCAACTCCCAAAGCCACTTCTACCCGGACCATCGCAAAAACATGCAAACAGTCGTTAAAGACGGTCAGTGGCACTCGCTGGTACGACACGGAAGCAGCATTCTCGGCAGACAAACCGCCAAGGGATTGGATCAGTTTTTTAAGGTCAATGAAAGCACCGGTGCCATTTTGCAACAGGCCAAAGGCGAAACACAGTTTCAATTGCATCGCTACGATGCCTATGGCAAACCGCTACAACACCATCGAACAGGCGACACCGACTTTACCTGGAATCAGGAGCTCAACGAACCGGACACCGGGCTCATTTACTTACGACACCGGTTTCATCACCCTGAACTGAGACGTTTTATCACCCGGGACAACGTACACGTTGATAATCGCTACGCCTATACCCACGGCGACCCGGTGAATTACATCGACCCAACGGGACACAATGCAATTGGTAACTACGTTGGTGGTGCCCTCATGATATTTGGCGCCTTTGTTGGCATTCTTCTGGCGGTACCCACAATGGGTGCCTCGCTGGCGGCTACAACTGAAGCAATGGCTTCGGGTAGTGCACTTGAAGTCGCAGTGGCCGCCGCCCAAACCGCCATGCCAGCGATTGGTGCCTCATCCACTGCTTTGTCGGGTGCGTCGCTCTTTGGATCTCAATTAGCACTTGATAAGGGCAACCAAACAGTGGCTAAAGATTTAGGTATTTTCAGTGCGGTTATGGGAGGGCTTGCAGTCATTGATTTGGTGGCCATGGCGCCCATGATCTTCAAAGCAGCCCGAAGTTTTCTTGGTTTAGCTGATAGTGCGGTCAATGACTATTCCGCGGTAGCAACAGGGGAGGCAAGTAATTCTGCCAAAGAGGTGACGACCGTAGAGGAAGGCGAAGCCTCTAAAGTAGCGGGTGCGTCTTCAGTTGCGGCAAATACGGTTAGCACTGGTAGTAACGTAAATGACATTACTCCAGCCCAGATAGAACAGGGGATATTTAAAAACAGGGTGATGAGAGATTTCGGCCAGTTTTATGATGAGCAGTATAAAATTTTGGTTTCTTTAACCCATCATTTGAAGTACCTGTCTAGCACTGAAGATACAGAGATGGACATATACCGTTTTCTTATGCAAGAAAACGTGTTCAAAGAATTTACACATGATGATTTGATTAAACTGGCACAAATGGATGAAGAATTCACTTTCCAGTACGATGGGCAAGGAGAAATCGTTACTGGTGCGTTTAAAAGGCTTGCCAGGCTTAACAGAAATGAGACATCGGAAACTGGGACGAACATCGAATAAAATGGTTCACTCTTCCTGAACATCCTCAAAGGAGCCCGGGTGTCCCCCGGGCACCAACCCCATTCACCGCGCAGTCAGCTTATAGCAAAAGCCGTTTGAATAATTCTGTACAATTACCGCACAACAAACCCGTGGGCAAATGGATCGCGCTCATCAATGAAGATGGTGTTATGTCCGGTGACACGAGCCCAACCAGCGATGGATGGCACTATTGCCGAAAACCTACCAACCGTTGTTTGCTCTTCAATGCGCCCCTTAAACAGCGAGCCGATGTAGCTCTCATGAATAAACTCATCTCCCACCCCAAGTTTGTCTTTGGCCACCCATTGAGCCATGCGGGCAGAGGTTCCGGTTCCACAGGGTGAGCGGTCAATGGCTTTATCACCGTAGAACACGGCATTTTTGGCCGTAGCACCCGTAACCGTGGGTTGACCACACCAAAGGATATGACTTAGCCCTTTTATATCGGTTTTTTGCGGATGGTTAAAATCGTATTTTCTATTCAGGGCGGCTCTTAACAACGGGCTGAAACGAATCAGGTCTGCCGCAGAGTATTCGGCTATACCGTGGAAATTTTTCTGAATATCGACAATAGCGTAAAAATTACCACCATAGGCCACATCAACGGCGATCTGCCCAAGCCCCGGACAATCTGCGCTTATCGCCTGCTGATATAAAAACGACGGAACATTGGTAATTCGCACTTCCTCCACACAACCGTCGCTCATCGTATAGCGGGCAGTAACAACACCGGCGGGAGTATCCAGCTTTAACACGCCCGGCACACGGGGTTTAATCAAACCATTTTCAATAGCAATGGTGACCGTCCCGATGGTGCCATGCCCACACATGGGCAGGCAGCCGGAGGTTTCGATAAACAAAATAGCAACATCACAATCGGGCCGGGTCGGCTCCATTAAAATAGCACCGGACATCACATCATGACCTCGTGGCTCAAACATCAGCCCGGTTCGGACCCAGTCGTATTCCTCAACAAAGTGCGCCCGTTTTTCCAACATGTTTTCACCCCTAAGGCGGGGAGCCCCACCGGCAACTACCCGCACTGGGTTGCCGCAGGTATGGCCATCAATACAAAAGAAAGTGTGCCTTGCCATTTCTCATTACCCTTTATTGAAAACGTTTTACCCGCAATGGCTCCAGATCAATCGCGGGTGCTTCCCCAAGCAGCAGCTCCGCCACCAGCTGCCCGGTGGCTGTTGACTGGGTAAGCCCTAAATGACCGTGGCCGAATGCATACACTATTTTTTTTGAACGGCTTGAGTAGTCTATTACTGGCAGAGTATCCGGTGTCGATGGGCGAGCCCCCATCCACTCTTTGCCGCACTTAAGCTCAAGGCCTGGCAAAAACCGGCTGGCCTTGTCTGCCATCACTCGTGAACGGCGAAAATTGGCGCTGCGACCGAGTCTGGCAATTTCTGACGCTCCCCCAATGCGATAACCGTTCACCAGCGGTGTAAGCACGAACCCATGTTCGCTAAACACCAACGTTCGCTTAATAGATTGGGGTAACGCCGAACGGGGCAACGTCGTGTTATACCCTCGCTCGGCAACCATTGGTACTTTGTCGCCCAACTGTCGACACAGACGAGCCGACCACGGCCCAGCGGCAATAACCACTTGCCGGGCTTTAAGTTGCCGACCGCTTTTAAAATGAACCTGAGCCTGTGGGTCAACGCCGTTAACGTCTTCATAAATGATGGGGACACCACGGGTTTGCAGATAATCCTTTAACGCATGGCAATAATCAGCAGGACTACTTAGGGAACGCCAAGAGGGCACAAAAATTCCGGCCTGAAAAGTTGCAGCAAGACCGTGCTGAAAATCGTGCAACGGCCGCCCTTCGTAACGCTGAAATTCAATACCGTGGGTGGCCCGATACCGCCAATTTTTCAGGTCTTTGTGATAATCCGCCATGCTCTGATACAGATGCAACGCACCATTATCAGACACCAAGCGTTGCAGGTTAGCTCTTGCCAGAGCGCCATCAAAGCTAGCCTGACCGAGCTCCATTAACGCCGCCTGCCCGACAATACTGCGCTCAAACTGGGTTTTTCTGCTGGCATATAAAAAGCGCAATAGCCAGGGAAACGTGCGGGCAATATCCCTTGGCACCACCGCAAAAGGGCCGAGTGGGTCAAGCAACCATTTAATGGCCTTGCGAACCATGCCCGGCGACGCCAGTGGCATAATGTCCGAAAAAGCAAGCCCGGCCGCATTGCCCTGACTGGCACCTGCAGCCACGGCTTCTCTTTCAATCAGAGCAACAGAGACACCCCGGCTCACCAACTGTTCAGCAACCGCCAAGCCGATAATGCCGGCCCCGACCACCAGTACATCCGCCGTTTTATTATTCAAGGTATCCATTCCCCTTGTGTTAACAGGCTTTTAGTAGGGCAAATATCAGGCCAAAGTATTTTAAATGGTGTGCAGCTCTGGAAGCTCTGGACGACAGGCAATGGCCTGACGAACAATGCCTTCTACCCGAGCCCGATGCTCCCCAGCAAGAGACAGCCTTGGCGCACGCACGTAATCCGTTGAACCCATTTCGATCACCTCAGCCAGCTTAATGTTCTGCACCAGATAAGTAGAGACATCCAGATCCAATAACGGGCGAAACCAACGGTAAATGGCTAACGCTTCAGGCATACGGCCTGCTTTAAGTAAGCGATAAATCGCCACCGTCTCTTGTGGAAACGCCACCACCAGCCCCGCCACCCAACCCACAGCACCAACACTTAATGCCTCAAAGGCAAGGTTATCCACTCCGGTTAAGACGTTATAGCGATCACCGAGCTCATTAATAATATCTGTCGTGCGTCTTATGTCGTTTGAACTCTCTTTGATGGCGACAAAGCGGGCATCATCGGCCAGTGTTTTCATCAGCTTTGGGGTGACATCTACTCGGTAAGCCACAGGATTTGAATAAATCATCACCGGCAGGTCAGCAGCTTCTGCCACTGCCCGCAGCGCCGTAGCGGTTTCAAGGGTGTCGGTGTGATAGATAGGGCTTGGCACCACCATCAGACCATCGGCACCGTTGCGAGCCGCCTGCTCGGCCAGTTCGCAGGCATCGCGGGTGGCCGCTTCGTTGATGGTCATCAGCGTTGGTTGCTGTTTGCTTGCTGCTTTAGCCAACTTCAGCACGTCAATTTTCTCTTGGGCTGACAGCATGGAGCCTTCACCGAGGGAGCCGGCAACAATCAAGCCATCGCACCCCGCGTCCATCATCGCATCAAAGCAGCGTTTCATTTCCAGAAGATCAAGCTGATCGTTCTGATCAAACTTGGTCGTGACTGCGGGAATTACGCCGGTCCACATAGTTGCTTCCTTGTTTTTTAGTTTTTTTACTCTGGCACTTCCCCAGCCTTAACCAATACCCAAGAGGGTTAAGGTGGTTGCCTTGCCGTTATTTATGAAAACTGTATTGTATATTGTATGCAATACTTTTTTTATTCAACCCATCTGCGTACAATCAACTTCATGAATTGATTTACACAAACCGTTAAAGCACCATCACCGCCGGTTACAGATTCAGGATAAATAAAGGACACCCATCGTGTATGACGAAATAAAAGCCCGCGCCATCGATCTGACCCAAACCGCCTCCTCTTCTGAAATTATTTTTAATGCCCTCAGGGATGAAATTATCAGCGGGCGCATGAAAGCGGGTCAGGCGATCAAACAAGAGCATATTGCCAAACTCTTTAACGTTTCACGTATTCCTGTACGTGAGGCCTTGATGCGGCTGGAGAACCACGGACTGGTCTTTAATAAACGACACAAAGGTTATATTGTCACCCCACTGTCCACGGATGATGTTGCCGAAATCTACGAGCTACGCGCAAACCTTGAACCGTTTATCATGAAAAAAGCTGTTGAGTCCATGACCACTGAAACTCTTCAAGAGGCTCATAACTATTACGACGCTTTTAATAACGAAACCGACGCCGCCCGCTGGGGGGAGTGGAACCGTCTGTTCCACGAAACCCTCTACCGCGACGCTAACCGCCCCTATCACCTGAAAGTCATTGGCGGTGCCATCGACCGGGTAGACTCCTACCTGCGCGCGCAACTCATTCTCACCAACGGCATGGATACCGCCAGAAAAGAGCACATGGGAATTTTCGAAGCCTGCGTAGCAGGCGACAGTAACAAAGCGGCGGAACTCACCCGTGAGCACATTCTCGGGTCTTATGAAGTATTAATCACTTATCTGAAACACAACCAGTCTGTCTAGGCGACCCCGTCTAGGCGACCCCGTCTAGGCGACCCCGAAAAAGCAGTCGGGCAGGTTATTCTCAGCCCGCCCGATAATGGACGACGAACTAATAAAAACAACCATTGGATAAAGATGAGGGATGTCATGTCAATTTCAGGCAAACTCTTGCTAGGGGCACAGCGAGTTAACGGCCAGGGCGCCGAATTTCAGGCCATTAACCCAGCCACCAATCACGCCATCGGGCCAGTCTATGGCAGCGCCTCAGCACAGGATGTGGCGAGCGCCTGTGAACTCGCTACCGCAGCATTTAACGACTACCGCCGTACTACACCGCAACAGCGAGCCAGTCTTCTTGAGGGCATAGCCTTGGAGATTGACCAGCTCAACAGCGAGCTAACGCAGATTGCCTGCCAAGAAACAGGCCTGCCTGAAACAAGAATTGAAAGCGAAAAAGGTCGAACCGCAGGGCAATTAAGGCTATTTGCCGATGTCCTGCGCCGTGGGCTTTGGCAAAACCCTACCCTTGATAGCGCCCTCCCCGAGCGCCAACCGATACCGCGACCGGACCTGCGTCAGGGGTTTGTCCCCCTTGGCCCAGTGGCGGTTTTTAGCGCCAGCAACTTTCCACTGGCCTTTTCCGTTGCCGGTGGCGACACTGCCTCGGCGCTCGCTGCTGGTTGCCCGGTGATTGTCAAAGGACACAGTAGCCATCCGGGCACATCGGAACTGGTTGGTCTGGCCATACAAAGGGCTATTAAGGCGTGCGATTTACCGGCGGGTATTTTTTCGTTGCTGTTTGATCGCGGCTTTGAAGTGGCGCAACAACTGGTTAGCCATCCGGGTATTAAAGCAGTCGGTTTTACGGGCTCTAGAAGCGGCGGCGAAGCCATTATGAAACTGGCCGCTGCACGAGCGCAGCCCATTGCCGTATTTGCAGAAATGGGGAGTATTAACCCGCTCTACCTACTCCCCTCGGCGCTGAATAAACAGACTCTGGCAACGGATTTTGTCACCTCACTGACTCTGGGCGCCGGACAGTTCTGCACCAACCCGGGGCTGATCATTGCTCTTGAGTCGGCACAGCTAAACCGACTCATTGCTGACATCACCCACCAATTAAACGACACTCAATCACAGACAATGCTCAGCCCCGGCATTTACAAAAACTACCAAAGCCACCTCGACCGGCTGCTGAGTACTCCCGATGTGCAAATGCATACCAACACCCAACCGGCGCCTGCAGCCAATCAATGCTACCCAGCACTGTTCAGCACCACTTATGCGACTTTTATGAGCGACCAGCGTCTTGCAGAAGAGGTATTTGGCCCAGCCTCACTGCTGGTACGGTGCAAAAATATTGATGAAATGATGCAGCTGACCCAACAACTTGAAGGTCAACTAACGGCTACGGTTCACTGTGGCACCGAAGATCATGCCCTAGCTGACAGACTGCTTGAAGAGCTGCAATACAAAGCCGGGCGAATTCTCTTTAACGGGTTTCCCACCGGCGTTGAAGTGTCTCATGCCATGGTTCACGGTGGTCCCTACCCGGCATCTTCTGAAAGCCGCAGCACATCGGTGGGATCAGCTGCCATCTGTCGTTTTTTACGGCCAGTTTGTTATCAGAACATTCCAGCGCCACTGCTGCCAGCAGCCACCAACCCCGACAAAAACGGTCGCGCCCTGATTGATGGCAGTTATTGCTAAACACCATGAAAACATTAACCAGAGGACTGACAGTGAATAGCATACAAGAACGTATCGCACAGCTTCGTGAACTCATGCAAAAAAAAGAGATAGACGCCTGGATTGTGCCGAGTAGCGACGCCCATAACAGCGAGTATGTGGCTGACTACTGGCAAGGCCGTACCTGGCTTTCTGGCTTTACCGGCTCCGCTGGCACGTTGCTGGTGACCGCCGACCATGCCGGACTGTGGACCGATGGTCGCTATTTTATTCAAGCCGAGAAAGAGTTAACTGGCTCTGGGATTGAGCTCTTTCGCATGTTTAACCCCGGCGTCCCCACCTTTGCACAATGGTTGGCCAATACCCTGCCAGACGACAGTGTTATTGGGTTTGACGGCAAAGTCGTTAGCCAGAGCCAGACAGAGGTCATTTTACAGGCGTTCGCCGAGAAACCGGTACGCTTGAGCAGTGATACGGATCTGCTGTCTGCCCTTTGGGAAGATCGCCCTGCCCTGCCAACTGAGCCGATTTTTCGCCACGACGAGACCTTCGCCGGTAAAAGCTGCGCTGACAAACTAAACGACATTCGCAATGAGATGAGTAAAAAAAATGCCAGCCATCATTTGCTCTCTACGCTGGACGACATCGCCTGGGCATTAAACCTGCGCGGCAGTGACGTACCGATGAACCCTATATTTATCGCTTATTTGCTCATTCACCCTGAGGGAGCCACGCTGTTTGTTGACTCGGCAAAAGTGGATGCCAGCATCGCCTGCTACCTTACCGATTACGGGGTTGATACCCAACCTTACGACGCTGTTTGGGACACGTTATCCACCTTAGCTCCAGACGCTGCAATTTTGCTCGACCCGGTCAACACCAGCCGTGCCGTTATAGACGCGCTGACAATTGATACAGTGGAAGACAAAAACCCCAGCACCTTAATGAAAGCCATCAAAAACGACACGGAAATTGCCCATTTTCGTCAGGCACTGCGCAAAGACGGTGTCGCCATGGTGCGCTTTGCCAAATGGCTGGAAGAAAACATCCCCAATGAGACGGTGACCGAGCTCTTGGCCGAGCAGCAGCTGATGAGCTACCGGGCACAGATGGCAGGCTATAAAGAAGACAGCTTTCGCACGATTGCCGGTTACGGTGAGCACGGCGCCATGATGCACTATGCCGCCACCGACGCTACCAACGTAACGGTCAAACCCGGCAGTTTTTTTCTGGTTGACTCCGGCGGCCAATACCCCGACGGCACCACGGACATCACCCGCACCTTCGCCTTTGGTGAGCTGACCGAGCAGGAAAAAAACGATTACACTCTGGTGCTACAGGGGCATATTGAGCTGTCTATGGCGGTTTTTAAAACTGGCACCCGCGGCTGTAACCTTGACATTCTGGCACGCAGCCCTCTTTGGAAAGCGGGCATTGACTACGGTTGTGGCACGGGTCACGGCGTTGGATTTTTCCTCAACGTGCACGAAAAGCCTCACGGTTTCAGCCAGAGCCTGATCGACGAACCATTCCGGGCGGGCATGGTAGTCACTAATGAGCCGGGCATTTATCGAGAAGGCGTCCACGGCGTTCGAATTGAGAATATTATGCTGGTTAAAACGCATTTTGAGACCGAGTTTGGCCTCTATCTCAGTTTCGAGCCCATCACTCTGGCTCCCATTTGCACCCGGGGAATTTTGTTGGAAAAACTCACTCCAGAACAACGACAATGGCTGAACGACTATCACCAAACAGTCTATAAAGAGCTGGCACCATTGCTTGACGCAGAGGAAGTGGATTTTTTAAGACGAAAGACAGTTGCCCTTTGAATTATGTGAAAAGCTCACTAAAGCAGTGTTGCCTATAAGAAGTTGGCGTGGTTTTATTGAGCTTTCAGGAGGCTGTCTTCACAGCCTCACAGAGCTTGTGTTGCGTAATCATCTTATTTTTTTAAGTGGTGGGTATTCCAACAAATACGAGACTCAACAGCATCCCTTTCTTTAGTCATCGCTATTATTCAAAATAATATATATCAATAAATTATAAAAAAACAACCAGCAAAAGTTAATTATTTTATAAAAAAAACACTGCGGTAATTTCAATGTGCTAATTTCAATTCAGCGTTTAAGTGTTCGAATTTATACCGGTCAATTCTCAACAATTCATAACAACAGGTACACCAACGAAGAAATTAACAACTTATTTTTTATTAGATATGAACAGGTAAATTCTATGAATATAAAATACTACTGCCTTATTTTAGTAGCCGCGATATCCATCGGGGTATCGACAGTTTTTTACGGTTGTCCTGAAAAACATCATCCCTCTCATTCAACCGATTACTCTTTGTGTGGTAGCGCCTTGTGGCGTAGTCATTGTGGTTTTTCTTTTAATAGTCATACGATCGCTCCCCCTTTGAGTTTCAAGCCCTGTGACACCATGAGAGGTGAAATGATCACCCACCATGATAACTGTATTGTCAGGCATTCCCCTGATGACCAAGGTGAATGTTCTTATAGTCAGAATGAAGCCGTAGAGCCTGACTACCTGATCGATTAATTTGGGAAAATATCATTAACCGAGTCAGAAAGAAAAAGGAAAGCGTTTTTTTAACACCAAAATAATTTGTGTAAAAAACAGCCTCAACCATTCAGAAATTTCATAACCCAGTAAGAAAATTTTTTATAGCGATTAAAAAAAACCGAAATACTTGACCGAATGAATCCATATATTTTTTTGTTATCAGGGCGCATGACGCTTTGAATGGATTTAAAAAGAAAATGGTCCAGCTTCAAGACTCGATGAGTGAATTTTTCAGACTGATGAAGTAACAGGACACCGAGAAAATTACAGAACAGCTAACATCAGCTCTGAAAAAGTGGGTGCCCTGTAACAGTACTTAGCTACACTGGCTTAAAATATCATCTAATCAAGCAAACAACTGCTCAGCCAGCTTCGTTGCAAAGTTATTTGCCGGATCATATTTTTTCAAAATGGCGCTGGCCTGCTCAAAGGTCATTTCACCATAGTCAAAGCTTTGCGGTACTGTCTTGCTAATGACCTGATTATTACTCCAGGCACCGTCTTTGGTGTAGGCCCAACCTTTTGACCATTCAACTCGGTTACGACGAGCCGGATAGTGTTCAAAGAGCCATTGTTCGATTTCTTCATAAAAGTCACCCAGACCACTGGCGCCTGGTATGGTTAGCAAGTCCAGCCAGATGGCCACCATATCGTCGTCAACCCGTGTTCTGTGTTCCGGGATTTCACCAATTTCCGGCGCAACTGCCGACAAAGCCGGAGGTTGGGCATTAACGCTGCGCAAATCCTGAACACCATCAAGGCCGGTAAAGCGATACTCTACCGGACCCAATACCGGATATAAGTCGCGGGCAGCGTACTCCTCAAGTAGTTGCAGGTATTTTGTTGAGAAACGGTGCAACACTTCCTGAACCCGGCTTCGTGGCACAATAACAGCGTAACCGTTGGCGGTAACCCGCAAGGTTTCTTTACGAACATAAAGTAAGGTATGGTAGGCCGGACCCCAGATATCCGCTGTGCCGTTTTTCCAGTTTGGGGTTTGCTCTAACAGATAGGGTGCTGCATCAATGCCCTCGCTAGCCATTTCTTCGCTCAGACTGTCGCGATCAAGACTGCCACGCAGACCAAGCTTTACCAGACCAACCTGAAATTTTCCAAACCCTTTAACGTGCCCCGAAAAGGTTTTCAAAAAGCCGCCCAGTAAATCGGTCGCAATTGCCGGAATGCTGTCGGAGAAGCGATAGTTATAAGGCTTCGTGGTTGCGACGGACTCCTGAGGTTTTTCCGGGCTGTTTTGCCAGATCTTTAGCCAGGGCGTGTCGGTAAATGGAAACCAGATGGTTTCCAGCCGACCGTATTTGTTCAGTAGGTTAGTCACACTGAATTCGCTGTCAGCGGCGTTGGCAGCAAACAGCTCTTTCCAGCTGATATCGGTAAAACTCATACAGCGCAGGTTATAATTAGGCACCACCTGCAAACTGTAGTCGATAATAAATGCACGGCCGACATGCACGAGAAATGCAGCGGTTTCATGCCCTGACCGCAGAAACTCACGAACTTCATATTCCGACTTACTATCGCTCCATACCACTGCAGTTAAGGCCAACACGGTGTTGCTGATACAACCATTAAAACTTAATGATTCCGTTGAGTCCTCATATTCAACCCCGGTACCGTGGCCGCCAATTGCCATCATACCGGCAACAGTAATATCTCCTGGTGCCGGGGTATTATTAAAGGCATAACCGGACGGGGAGCCGGATGGTGTTTTTTGCTCGTCCAGAAAACGGTATAAATCTTCGGTTAGTACACCGGCTCCTACTTTAACCACACCATAATCGTGGCGTTGTTCGAGCATACTCAGCTGGTCAAAGTGCGACATATCGATTAATAGAAATGCGTCTGCACTGTCCGCTGCATTGGTAATGGCGATGGGTGACCAGTTATGCATTTGACCAAACGGACGAACTTTATAACCTTTTTTCACTGCGCCATTAATCACTTGAATTAAGCTGTTGATATCCGCAGGTTTTGTTGCTAACACGCTACGAATATCAATCTCGCGGGACCAGTTTTTAAAATGAACCCGATAAAATTCGGCGTTACAACCCGTTAATAACGCCGATAATGGGAGGGCGCTGGCAGCGATAGCGGTAAAGCTTATTTTTCCACATTTGGATAAAAAAGAGCGGCGAGAAAGCTGAGACATAGGTTTATGATCCTTTATCATTTTTATGCATCACAAAAGCCAATCCAAAAACGTAACACCTAAAAGTTTGCTCTCAAAAAATGGGTGTCCTGACATCAGGTGGCCTGTCATTCTTGTTATTCCCTCCCTGAAGTCTTCACAGCTTGTCGTACTTAGCAGCATCCTGGGGCAGGCGTATCTCAAGGCGTAGAAGCTCGAAACATTAATGCCTCAAACCTGTCCTTATAAATCAAGCTGTATGCCAGATTAACAAGCAGTAAGTAGGCTAACGCCCATGGGTTTTACCGCCGTCGTTTGCTGACTTTGGGGAGCATGGAAACAGATAGCTCAGGGTGAGGGTTTTTATTAGCGCAATTATTGTACGGTCGTATGATAATGATTACCAGTCGTGTATATGTGGAATGCGCTGACAAATTTTCTAGTTGTTTTGCTGCGATACAGCTTGTTGCAGAGAAGAAACGGGAAGGTCTTACAAAAAACTCCTACGGTGAGACAAGATTATTCCCACCAAAGTATACGATAAATGTCTTTTATATTTACCTATGTGAAAGTTCCGAACCACTTGAAAGACAAGAGGTTGTAAGCGGTCCGAAGTGAGCGTCGGTAACGTGGGAAAGTATCGACAAAGACGACACTCTGTTGACATACCAACGAAAGAATGGATTCCCACGAGAAACCGTGGGAACAAAAGTTAGGAAAAACTGTAGGATACTAGCGCTGAGTTATTTAGCGAACGCCCGGCCCCCATGCGGGTTCCCGCACATCGCCTTCGGCGGAGGGGAGGCGCTGTTTCACCCGCCCATCGGCGGAGACAATGCCAAGCTCTCCGCGCTGGCCACCCTGAACTGAGTAAATTAAACGACGACCGCCCGGCGCAATACTGGGAGAATCCTCCAGTTTGGAAGTGGTCAGTAAGCGCAAGCGGCCGGTTTCCAGATTCAGCACGGCGATATTAAAGTCAGTAGCACCCTGCCCTTTGTGCACCAGTGCCAGTGATTTGCCGTCCGGGAATACTTTGGCTCTGGCGTTGAAGCGCCCCTCAAAAGTCAGACGATGCGCCTTGCCCTCTGGCACAAACACGCCATTACTCTTGCGGCTAACCCTCTGCTGGTATACTTGGGGGCTGCCACCGCGGTTAGAGGTAAAGATGATACTTTTACCATCCGGCATCCAGTCCGGCTCGGTATCAATGCCATAATGTTGACTGACATTACTGACTTTGTTGGTGGCCAGATCAAGGATGTAAATGTCCGGATTCCCATCTTTGGATAACACCATGGCGATTGATTGACCATCCGGCGCCCACACCGGAGAATTATTCAACCCTTTAAACCCTGTCAGTTTTTTGCGCTTACCGGTGGCCAGCTCTTGCAGGTAGATGGCCGGTCGCCCATCTTCAAAAGAGACGTAGGTGACCCGTGTACCATCTGGTGACCAGCTAGGTGACAAAACGGGTTCACGGGAGCTGAAAATGGTGCGGTCGCGCTGACCGTCGGCATCGGCGTAATTAAGCTGGTAATCGGTGTGCTGGGCATTGTGGCGCTGACTCGTTACGTAAAGGATGCGCGTTGAAAAATCGCCTTTGAGTCCGGTGATTTTTTCATAAATCGCGTCGCTGACCCGATGCGCCATCTCCCGTAACTGAGCACTGTTGCCGGTGAATCCACCCTGAGCGACACGCTTCCCCGAATGACATCGTAAAGCTGATAGCCCATGGTGTAGTTTTGCCCATCATACGACACTTGCCCCGTCACCAGATAGGCGGCACCTAGCGCTTGCCAGTCACGGTAAAATACTTCGCTCTCATTCACCGGAAAGCTCAGCATGTTGGTTCTTGGCATCGCTTTAAAAAGACCGCTGAGTTTCAGATCATTATCTATAATTGCTGCCGGATCTTCCGGGAGCACCGTACTGCCCTTCCAACTGAACGGCGATACAGCAATGGATACCGCTTTGTCGTTGCCCTGAGTGATTTCAATCACTAGCTCTGCCTGCACAGCGAGACTGAGTAGCAGACAGTGAATTAGCAATATGCCGGTAACAAAACGGTAACCAGCGCGGTTAAACAAGTGTTTCATCGCAACAGATCCTCGGGCCTGAATCGAAAGGTAATTCGTCGAAAGTATTGGTCAAACATGCGTCGCTCAAGTTGCTTTATCTCGGTAAAAGGCGCCGCACGGCGTATGGCCTGAATCACGGAGCGATCAAATTCGTCATTGCCACTGGGTTTCACCATGGTGATATCGAGCACATCGCCAAAGGGCGACAGAGTGATACTGACTTCAGTCTCCATGTTGTTGCGTGCGCTCGGTGGCCGGTTCCAGTATTGCGAAGTCAGATTTTTGATGAGTGCTACGTATTTCGCCCGTTCAAGCTGGTCTTTTTCCAGTTGCTCGGCCATTTGTTGTTCTCTTTGCTGGGCTTTAAGCGCTTGGCGCTGCTGCTCAGCTTGTTGCTTAGCACGTTCACGGGCAGCCTTCTGACGCTGCTCTTCTTTTTTGCGCTCTGCTGCTTTTTTACGCTCTGCTGCTTCTCGCGCTTCTTGGCGCTTTCTCTCTTCCTGAAGCAGTTGTTCCTGTTTACGCAGCGCTTCTTGCCGGGCTTTTTGTTTTTTTTCTTCTGCACGCTTTAAAGCGAGTGCTCGCTCCTGTTGCAGCTCTTGCGCCTGTTTTTTTATTTCGTCACGCTGCCGACGTTTTGATTCATCCAGCTTGCGCTGCGGGGCAGGCAGCTCCACAAGAGCGGCACTGATGGGTGTTGGCACGGTGAATTTCGCTTTGGAGTGCATACTCCAGCTCACCAGCAAGATTGCCAGCAGGCTAAGGTGCAAAAGCACCGATAGCGCAACAGCAACCCAGTTCATCATTGATATGTTGGCGGGCAATTTGGCAGCCGTTTTAAACCCTTTTTTCATTTACTGACCTTCCAGTGCCAACGGTTCAGTGACCAGCCCTACCTGGCCTATGCCGGCACTTTGTAAAGCGGCCATCAGTTGCACAACTGAGCCATAGGCGACGCTGGTATCACCCTGAATCAAAACCTGAATACCGGGTCTGGCACTGGCCACTTTGGTCACTTTTGTTGTCAGGTCGGCAAGATCAACCGTGCGTTTATGGTCCGCTCCAAGGTTCAAAAAGTAACTGCCATCGGCTTTCACCGAGATAATTAACAGCGCAGTTTCATCCACCGTGGCGATCCGCTCACTGCTGGTTTTTGGTAACTCAACTTTGACTCCCTGAGTCAGCATTGGAGCGCTGATCATAAAGGCCACCAGCAGCACCATCATGATATCAATAAACGGCACCATGTTGATTTCAGCCAGGGGTTTGCGACGAACTCTTACTTTAGTCATGGCCTTTACGTCCGGCTGTGCACTTTACGATGCAAAATGCTGGCAAACTCGTCGGCAAAGGTTTCGTAGTTTGCCAGCAGAGCTTCTGCACGGGTGGCGTAACGGTTATAAGCGACAACTGCCGGAATTGCCGCCACCAGCCCCACCGCAGTGGTTAACAGCGCCTCAGCGATGCCCGGAGCAACCGACGCCAGCGTCGGCTGTTGTACCACCGCCAGACCACGAAAGGAGTTCATGATGCCAACAACGGTACCAAACAGCCCCACATAAGGGCTGGTTGAACCGACACTGGCCAAAAATGGCAAGTGGGCTTCCAACCGTTCCTGCTCTCTGGAAATAGCCACCCGCATCGCCCGCTGCACTCCGTCCATTACCGCCTCAGGCTCCACCGTTCCCTGATTGCGTAGGCGGGTAAATTCGGTAAAGCCCGCTTTGAAAATGCACTCAAGACCGACATCCTGATAGTCGTTCTGCTGTACCTCTTTATAAAGAACAATCAAATCCGTTCCGGACCAGAAGCGGTCCTCAAAGACGACCATCGCCCGATGTGCGTTTCTAAGTAGCGAGCCACGCTGAAAGATCATGGTCCATGAAACCAATGACGCAACAGTCAGCAGCGCCAACACCAGCAAAACGATCCAGCTGGCATTGCCAATCAGGGTCCATAACGACATATTTTCTGCCACTGACAACCTCTCATTATCCGTTAATTCCAAAACATTCTGATGATAACATCAATTTCCATAACAGGTAGCCGTACTGAACGGATGGACAAGAATCAGGAAATCTGTCCGCCCTTTGGAGCGTCAGCCAGACGCTCATAAAGCACTTCAAGCGCCTTGATATCAAGTAACTGACACAGTCTGATAATATCGTCAGGGAGGTCACCGTAATCTGCCTGTTGCGACCACTGTCGGGCCGCTGCTGAAAGCGACTCCAAATCGCCGATATCAAGATATTCCCGCAGCACCTGACGCATTTCACTGAGCAGCTCACTGGCGATTAACGGATGATCATGGCGATTCAGCGCTACAAACAGCTCATCAAAATGGATCGGCTTGGCAATGAAGTCGCAAAAACCGCCCTCACTGACCTGCCGCCGTACCTGTTCTGAAACACTGGCAGAGACTGCAATAATCTTTTGCGCCCGCCCCTGATCAAGAATCATCCTCGCCGCAGCGAATCCATCGAGCGTTGGCATGTGCAAATCCATGAGAATGAGATCGTAATAAACAGTGCGACACCGCTCTACGGCTTCAATGCCACCACTAACGGAATCGACCCGATATGATTTTGACTTGAGCACTTTCACCAGCATGTCACGGTTATTGACATTATCATCCACCACCAGAATATGGGGTTCTCTATGGGTTACGATGGGTTCCTGTTTTGCTACTTCACCTGCCGCGTACTCGACGTTGCTGAGCTGGTAGGGAATATTGAAATAAAAACGACTGCCAGCTCCGAGTTTACTGTCTACTCTAAGATCGCCACCCATAGCTTTCACCAAACGACAACTGATCGACAGCCCCAGGCCAGCACCGCCGAGCTCCTGCCCTTTTTTTAACTGACTAAAGGGCTTAAATAGTTGCTCAATATCCTCAGTTGAAATACCAGGGCCTTGGTCAACCACCTCAAATAGAAGACGTTGGTTGACTCTGGTCACGTTTAATAGCACGTTACCAGAGTCACAGAATTTAACCGCATTACCCATCAGATTGATCAATACCTGCCGCAGTTTTACATTGTCGCCCATCAGCTCCATGCCAACAGAACCATCAACTTGCAAAAGCAAAGATAACCCTTTAGCTCTGGCGACTTCACGCACATTTGCCAGCACCATCTCCAGCGTGTCCCGAAGGTTAAACGGCGCAGGCTCACTTTTTAATACACCGCTTTCAATTTTGGTGATATCCAGTATGTCGTTAATCATCGTTAACAAGTGCAAACCACACGCCTCCAAAGATGCCAGGTTTTCTCTGGAGCGCACTGGCAAGCCGCTGTCGGCGAGCAGCAGTTGTGCATAACCGAGTACACCATTTAGGGGAGTTCTCAACTCGTGACTGATGTGAGACAAAAACAGTGACTTTGCCTGACTTGCTTTTTCTGCCACGTTCTTCGCTTTAACCAGTTCACTCTCTATTTGGACTCTTTCGGTAATGTCACGAAATACAATAGAGACCAGTTCACCATCCATGGTCGTCAGTACGTTACTGGAAATTTCTACAGGAAAAATGTGTCCATGCTTATCAAAGCCATAAGAGAGCTTTTCATGCAGGCAGTGCCCCTTGGCGTTGGTGTGATCAAGCGTTTTTAACAGTGACAGCTCACCACGGTAATCAGGGGCAATAAGCATCGCCAGCGGCATCCCGATCAGGTCGCTTTTGGTATAACAAAACAACGACTCCACCCGGGTATTAATCAGGGTGATGATGCCGGATTCAGACGTAATGACAATGGCGTCAGGGGCGCCTGCGATGAGCGCCTTGAATTTTTGCGTGTCCCGCACCCGGTTGGTGATGTCATTGCCCATACCCTCAATACAGAAAACCGGCCTACTGTCGTTTTTCCCTATGGGGTAACTGTTTTGCAAATGCCCTACACAACTGACTTCAATGCAACGGCTAGAGCCGTCTTTATGCTTCATTTCCAGAACGAGTGATTCCTGCCAGCAACACTGTGGCGGCAGCTGAAAAATGCTGATAAACGGCCTGTTAACGACTGAATCGGTAAGAAACTGCTGAATGTTGCCGGTGAAATCATTAACGGGAAACCCCAACACTGAAACAATGGAAGGGCTGACGTAACTGATATCCCCACAACTGGTCAGGTTAAAATAAAAATACCCTCCCCGCAGCTGTTGTACCAGACTGCCCATGTTGCTTATTCTGGCTTTTTGCAGGGCGACCTCCCGGTCCTGCAGGCGTCTCTTTAAGCGAACAAAACTCCGGCCGAGACTGACCGCTTCGTCTTTGGAATCGCAATATACAAGCGCCTCCCCCTCACTGGAAACACCAAAGACATTCATTTGATTTTTGAGATCATTCAGTGGACGGGTGATTCGACCGGAAACCACCCACAGGCAAAGAATCGAGAGCAGCATAGCCAGCCCAATCAAGCCGACACTCAATACCGCCTGATTAAACACCGGCTTCATTAATTCACTTTCAAGAATACTGTGACTAAAAAACCATCCTGTCGATGCTATTGGCACGGCAATTAACCATTTGTGATTACTTCTATTCAAAACGCGAATACTGACGTATTTATGCGCTTTTACCACCATATCGAGCGTATCTTGCATAAACTGACAAGGGGTTTTGGGATCAGCAGGCGCTTTTATCGGACTAAACAACAGCTGACTGAGGGTAGGGGCAAATTCCGATGGCGTATAGAGCTCACTGTGGCCTTCGCAAGCCCCTAAATTGACAAGATTTTCAAACGTTCTGTGCTTGACCAACGTCACACCGTTGGCAAACACAACGTTACCTTCGGGATCGCTGATAATGGTGCGAATACGCGGGTCTTGATTCGTTACGCTATCAACCAGTTTGTTGCCGTCTATTTCAAGTCGGAGAAATCGGGCTTCTTCACTATTATCCGAAACTTTTATCAGAAAATTGGAGAAAAATGCCGGACTGCTGGCCGGATCAGTGTTCACATACCAATTACTGTCCACGGGGTTTTTAATGGATAAATACGATGTGGTTGGCACATCGTACCGGTATTTCCTATCGCGATCGCTCTGCCGACGCCAGTAAGAATCTTGCACATTTTGTCTATACTCACCATCCATTTTGTGAAATTTTACAATCGCAATAGCGCTGACTATTGGTATCTCTGAAAAGAGTAATAACGATTTATTCACCAGCTCATCGTCGGTGTAATTTTCAGCCGCCAAAGAAAAAGCACGGCCAGACTGCATCAACATACTGAGGCTACCGTTGACCAGCGAGGCATAGTACAACGTTTGATGCAAATGTCTTCGCCCGACCTCTTCCGAGGCTGAGCGAAAGGCAAAATACAAAAAGACAGAGGTAATAAAGCAGTAAAAAACTAACGCTGGCAACAAATTAAACAGAGTTATTTTTTGCTTGATAGAAGTTGACATCATTCTACTTGTATCTCAATGCGTTTTAAACCAGCATCAACGTGCCAATGAAACAGTTTATACTATTTAAAAATTTGTTCTCTGATCTCCATAGACGTCAAATCATCACTATGCCCACCATACCCGGAGTTAATACTTATTTGGTTTTTTATTTCTTCTCCCGAATTTTGGGACTCAATAGTATTGAAAAATTCTTCGCAATACCCTGACTGGGCGATAGCCTCTCCCGGTTTATCCATATAAAAATTTCCAGAACTGTACCCATAACCGCCACTGAAAAACATAAAGTCAATCTTATCCAAACCGGAATCATTGCTTTTCTCTATATCAGATTTCAAGTCCTGTAATGAGAAAGGGCCACGAAAATTCATATAAGGCAACCTCTGGTCTTCTTTACTACTGACCACCCGGAGCATCCAGCGTACATACTCATTAGAGTCGGGGAAGCGCATGATTATATACAATCTGCTAGCACACTGTTCTTGACCAAGTTCATTCTGCAGCATGTCAACATAACCGCGAAACAACGGTTTATAGTGAAACATGGATGTTGAAGAGAGCGCCATTTTTATCTGCGGCGCCGCTGTTGTTCCATCGGCAGATGGTTGATTAATGGCGCAGTTATCTGGCACCCATTCAACAATTTTTTTCAGACAATCAAGGTCTGAGCACACTGGCAAATCAGCCCCTTGCTGAGTATTTTCGATGCGACTTGTATACAGCTTGGTCAAACCTCGCACGATGGCTTCAAAAGCCATTCGTGCATTTTCAGTTTCACTGGATGCATACTCAACAGGTAAAAAACTATTAAACGTCACTGCTTGTTTTTTTTCATTATCTGCTAACATCAACGCAGACCAGCAATAATCATTGACGTTATCAATCCGATAAAGCTGATTTTTCTGATGATTAATAAGAACCATAGTTCCGCTGTCAAGCTGGCTCATGAGCTGATAAAAATCACTCATTCCTATCGACTCGTGCAGACGAATGGTTTGGTCATCTGCTGAGCTTTTACTCCATTCGTACCGGGCAGCACGAATGCCTTTATTATTATGAGAAAAGGGCTCAACAAGCAGGACATCTATTTTTGTCTCTAACCAACGATACAGCAACCGCTGCAAAGCGGGCAGTGACATTTTACTCTGCGCCTCATCAGCAAAAATAGAATTACCCGGGTCTGAAGTTAATCTTTGCAAGTTGGCCTTTAGCTCGTTAAAACCCTTTAGTGGCGAACGCTGATGTGCATACGCCAGACAATCTAACACCACATCATAAAAAACATGGTCACTATTTTCTGCATAAAAATACCTAAATGGGCGTTTAATCATTTGTAGCATCAACTGCTCTACTTCGCCATTGCCTAACATGCTGTCACTTTCAACGCCAGTAACAATGAGATTATCTTTTTGGGTTGCGCGAATCGGATGTTGAGACAACATCTTTTTAACATCAATCATCGATTGGGTGACGGTATCAGCAAAAATTCGCAACAAATCCAATTTATTTTCAATAGTGAGATGGGAGAAATCATGATTACCTGCCCTGCTCTGCTGTTCATTGTTAAGGTATTTGTCAAAGCATTTTTTAGTTTGACCAACAAACCGATCCTTTTGTTCTCCCTGCAGCCTCTGTGTGTTGATTTTATCAGTCAAAAAGCCCAAAAAATTATTACCACACCAAGTTACAAACTCATTGCTGTTGAGCAGCTGCTTAGACGCCTCTTTAACCAAATCGCTGATTGACTGATAAATTTTTTCATGCTCTTTGTGTTCAATATCAAGCTGTTTATATGCTGCGCTCATTCGCTCTTTTTTACGCAACTCATTAACAAGAAAGACCAGAAAAAAAAGTTTTGCCATATGCGTATCCGTAGACAACTTGGTAATGAAATTGTGCCTTTCAGGAAACCAGCTCATCATAAATTGATTGCCCGGAAAAAGCTGACCGTTAATACTCAGGTTCGAGGGTATAATGTCAAGGTAGAACAGTTGATCACTCTCCCGATCAAAAACAAAATTACCAAAATTCCCATCAATAATACCTTTTACTACGCCCCCATCAGCTTCCATTTCTTTATTGAATTGACCACAAATATCTATCGTGTGAAGTATGCTTTTCAAAATACTTACTTTGAGGCTCTGATCTTCATTTGCATCATGAAAAATATATTCCACCATCTGACTTTTATGGTATTTCTTTTGCATTCCAGCAACCCAAACTATTTTTTTTTCTTCACCGACCGTTTTTTTATCTACCATGCCATCATGTTGATCTGTTGCATCTTCACATGCAATCAATGGGTCTTTATTAAAAGTGAATTCTTCATTGACCTGATCGTTATTGGAGACATTGACCAAGTCAACTACTGCCTCACTCATTGAGTCACTGGTTCTGGCTCTAGTTCTGGTTCTTATTGATAAATCAAGGACTCCTAATTTAGCCAGATTTTCCTGAAACATTTCGGTGGCTTTTTCTTTATTTTTGTCATTAAACACTCTTTGATCAACAAAGGTAAAAAACTCTGTTTTACTTAAACCAACTTTCATCAATCCTTTGCTAACATGGTTGGTTTTCTCCAGAATTTTTTCAAATAGCGCCTGTGCTGTGTTCAAGGTGTTCATTGCACTGGTAGCTTCTGCTTTACTCATAGGCTGGGGTATAAATTTCATCACGACACTTGGGTAAATCCCATGTTCGCTGACTTTTTGTGCAATACCCGAACCAAGATATGCGCCCAAAAATACGTTTTTTTCCGGTGCTGCCTGTTGCATATTTCTCACCAACGGGATGCTGCTTAACTGGAAAAGATGCTTATTGTGCTGGTTATTTTTATGAAAGCTTTTGAGGGTGGCCGGATACTCTTTTTCCTTATCAAGAATATCGTTTAAGACAAACTCAGTCCGACCAGTCAACGGAACCTGAAACTCAACATACAAAGAAGGGTCAGCTGAAAGTCGCAAACTTTGCGAGACAAACATTGTTTGCTCACCCATCAATAAACGATAAGTAGCATCGTTGGAAATTTTTTGGTCCGCAGGTAAATCGCTTCGAACACGAATTAAAAAATCAAATACTTTTCTGGTAAAACTTCTTTGGTTTGACTTAAAGTGTTCCAGTATATTTTTATACAGATGTTTGTCGTTTAATCCTTCTTTTTCAAGGACGATTGTACTTGGCGAACTGGGTACTACAAACGCAGTATCAAAAATATTATCTATCGGTGTTATGGGCGTGCTTTGGGGAGTTGTATGCGGCGTTTGTTCAATATCGCTATAGGTTAACCTGCTTTGGAGAAAAATTTTGCAGTCTCCATTGCCTATCTTGAAGTGTACGCCATACATTTTCCCAGGAGTAAAGCAACCTTTGTTAATACCGTCCTTAATGTTGCTAATGAGCGGATGATCCTGTTTTGCAACAGGCTCGTTGCTATGGGTATTTTTTGCCTCCATTGCATCATTAATCAAACTCATGACCAGAGAAAAGCTCTTCAACTTATGATAAAAACCCTCCCCCTGATTTTGAACAATAGAAACTCTACCGGGTGACAATCTAAGACCTTCTGGACTGGTTGGCATGTCCCGATCTTCTTTATTGCTAAAAACACTGCCAACGCCTTCTTGTAACTCTTTACAACGGTATTTTTTTACGCCGGTTTTCGTGAAAGACTGCCCACCTTCATTTTTCGCGTTATATGTACCATGACTACCGACCGAACTCTTAATATCCACTGTGAAGTTCCTTACTGGCTAAATTAAGCGTTGTAATCATAACCAAAGTGCAAATAAGCACTTTTGGTTAACACCCGACCTCTAGGTGTTCTCATAATATAGCCCTGTTGGATTAAATAAGGTTCCAAAACATCTTCTATCGTATCGCGCTCTTCACTGATGGCTGCCGCAAGGCTGTCAACGCCCACGGGGCCACCATCAAATTTTTCGATCATGGCAAGCAACAAACGGCGGTCCATATGGTCGAAACCACTGGCATCCACATCCAGCATGTTCAACGCAGCATCGGCAAGATCACGGGTTACTGTGCCATTGCCTTTTACCTCAGCGTAATCACGTACACGGCGTAATAATCGATTGGCGATCCGCGGGGTTCCTCTTGAGCGTCGCGCCACTTCATTGGCTGCATCCGCCGCCATATCAACGCCTAAAATGCCAGCAGAGCGCAGTAATATGGTGCTCAAGTCAGCCACACTGTAAAACTCCAGACGCTGAACGATGCCAAAACGATCCCGCAACGGTGACGTCAGCAGGCCCGCACGGGTCGTTGCACCTACGAGAGTAAACGGCGGCAAATCGAGCTTAATGGAGCGGGCTGCCGGGCCTTCGCCAATCATGATGTCCAGCTGATAGTCTTCCATGGCCGGATACAACACTTCCTCAACCGCAGGGCTGAGGCGATGGATTTCGTCAATGAATAATATATCGTTGGGTTCAAGGTTGGTCAGCAGCGCGGCCAGATCTCCGGCTTTCTCAATCACCGGTCCGGACGTTGAGCGGATGTTACTGTCCATCTCATGGGCCAAAATATGCGACAGCGTGGTCTTACCCAGACCCGGCGGGCCAAAGATCAGCGTATGATCCAGAGCATCCCCCCGCTTACGGGCCGCCTTTATGAAAATGTCCATCTGCTCCCGAACTTTAGGCTGCCCTGTGTAGTCACTCAGTCGGACCGGCCGAATGGCCCGGTCCTGAATCTCTTCACCCGGACGGTCCGTGGCCGAGATTATTCGATCCGCTTCAATCATAATGTGATCCAAAGTCTTGGATTGGTTAGCGTCTTAAGTTAATCGCCCGCAGAGTCGCTGCAGGCACTTTAGGCGATGCATTCACAGGGCGATTATTATTGTGCCCAAAAGGCTCATACCGATTGTCCGGGCATAGCCTATGTTCCGGCGACTCCTTCGCTTGAAGGGCAGAAAGCTGAGCATAAAAAACCAGACAATTTTAGTGTATAGCGGCTCTATTGCCTAAACTTCATTGCTTCACGTCAAGTTACGTCATCCACAACATGTGTCAAATCATACGACGCAAAGCCTGTCGTATAAGCTCTTCGCTGGATAAACCCTCAGCAGCGGACACACCCTCAGCTTTAAGTCGACCAATCACCTTACTGGCCTCCTGAGGTTTGTAGCCCAGAGCAACCAAGGCGCTGATGGCTTCTTGCTCAACATCTTCAACCTGCCCGGTCATGACTTGACCCGGGGCAGCGCTAATATCCGTCGTTGGTGTGGTTGGGGTATGCCAGTTGGCGAGCTTGTCTTTCAGCTCGACAATCAGCCGTTCTGCGGTTTTTTTGCCAACGCCGGGCAGTTTAACCAGTGTGGAGCTGTCACCGCCTTGAACACAGCGGACAAAATCCGCCGACTCCATCCCCGAGAGCAGTGCCAACCCAAGCTTTGGCCCCACACCGTTGACTTTAATCAGGGTTCTAAACAGCTCCCGCTCCCGGGCATCACTGAAGCCATAGAGCAACTGGGCGTCTTCTCTTACGACAAAGTGCGTGTAAATAGTAATTTCAGCATCAAGCTCCGGCAGACGATAAAATACCGACATCGGCGCTTCCACTTCGTAACCCACTCCCGCCGCCTCAATTAACAGGTAGGGGGCTTTTTTTTCCAGCAGCGTACCACGCAATCTGCCTATCATAATGTTGCTTCTCTTATGCTTCTGATATAAACGCGCTTCTATCGACTCAATAAACGACGATTTCTTCGACCGGTAGCACCGGCCATTCTGACCAGACTGGCGCGGGTATGGGAGTGACACAGGGCTACGGCCAGCGCATCAGCAGCGTCGGCCTGGGGTGTTTTATCGAGTTTAAGAATGGAGGCCACCATGTGCTGAACCTGCGATTTATCAGCGGCGCCTTTACCAACGACCGCTTGCTTGACCTGACGAGCGGAGTACTCAGATACCTCAAGGCCATGATTGACCGCAGCGACAATAGCAGCTCCCCGGGCCTGCCCAAGCTTTAACGCCGAGTCGGCGTTGCGCGCCATAAACACTTGTTCAATACCAACCGATTGCGGGCTGTACATTTCGATCACGGTATTGATGCCTTGAAAAATTTGTGCCAATCGCTCCGGCAAGGGGCCTTCCTGCACCCGGACGCACCCGGACGCCACGTACTTGCTGATCGATCCAATCTCTTCAATGATTCCATATCCGGTGATTCTGGAGCCGGGATCAATTCCCAACAATATGGCCATTCCGTTTCCGTTCCAAAGCAGTGGGAAAAAAAGAATACTGTATATCCATACACGTTACCAGCACTCGAATCGCAATTACAATTTTGAAACACTGCATTACCAAAATACGCTACGCAAGGGGACTTTAACGGCATAACCTTAATGAGAGTTTCGGGGAGTCATCCTGCCAGATGAATAGCCAAGTAAAAACATTACTAACCATCGCCTCTATTATCGTGGTGCTATTTTTGATTACGCTGGCCTTCAATCTTTGAAGCATGGTCAGTGGGCTGGCCAAACAAAGAGGCGCCAAAAAACGTGCCGCAAAAAAAAAGGATGCCAGCAGGCATCCTTTTTTGTATCGATAGACTTTAATTTTCGGGTCGTTTGCGGATCAGGTAGACAAACGTTTGTTCCTGCCCCCTCTGCTCAAGCAGCTGGTGCTCAAGAAAGTTGCAGAATTTGGGGATATCGCGCTTTGTAGAAGGGTCAGTGGCGATCACTTTCACCACTTCCCCGGCGGACATATCACGGATTTTATTGTGCAGCAGCATAACCGGCTCCGGACAAAACAGGCCGCAAGTATCCAGCTCATGATGCACGCTGACTTTTGTTAAAACTTCTTCGGACATTCAATTCCTCAAACCAGATCGTTCCGGTCAACAAACCAGACACCTTGTCTGCTAAAGCGGCGGTAAACGATTCCAAGACTCACCCCCCGAGCCGCCATAAATACGGTATAAGCCAACCACAGCCCTTGGTTGCCAAGGTGACGGGAAAAATACCACATGGGAAGAAAGACCATAATCGTGACAATTAGCGTCGTGTTTTGCATCATATCGGTTCTTACCGCGCCAATAAAGACACCATCCAACCAAAAGCACCACACCGCGATGAGTGGCATCACCACCAGCCAAGGCAAATAGTGAGCGGCCTGAGCTTTGACTTCGCCAATGGATGTTAACGCGCTCAACAAAACATCGCCACCAACGCCTAGCATGAAACAAAGCAGTATGCCGCAAAGCATTGAACACCAGCCCGTCACCCGCACAATCTCATGGAACTGTGCCCGGTTCTGTTTGCCGATGGACTCACCGGTCAACGCCTCGGCAGCATGGGCAAAGCCATCCAGACCGCTGGCAATCAGCAGCATTATATTGAGCAACAGCGCATTGGCGGCGAGAATTTCATCCCCCAGCTTTGCCCCCTGAGCAGTGAAAAAGGCCTGTACCAACAGTAAGCACAAGGTGCGCACAAACAGGTGACGGTTCAGCATGATCAGCCGACGAAAAGCGGCAAATTCGAACACCATCGCCCGACTGAACTGACCACCTTTTTCTGCCAGCACCTTCTTAACCATCATCAGCCCCAAACCAAGGGCCAGATAGTCTGCCAACACGGTAGCCAGCGCCGCCCCCTGCGTTGCCCAACCCAGACCAAGAACCAACACCAGATCAAGCACAATATTGACGGCATTGCCAACGACCAGCATAACCAGCGGCCCCCGGGGTTGCTGCATGCCGATCAGCCAGCCTATGAGCGCATAATTGATCAATACCGCCGGTGCGGAAAAAATTCGGATGTGAAAGTAGATGGCTGCCTGCTCAGCAACGGCGCCACTGGCATCAAAAAACGGTAAGGCGAATTGCAAAATGAACGGGGAGCACAGGATCAACAGCAACCCCGTAAAAGCTGCAAAAACCAGCGATTGCAGCAACCATTTGCGCACCGAGTAAATATCCCGACGCCCAAGAGCCTGAGCCACCAAACCGGTGCTGCCCATACGCAAAAAGCCAAAAGCCCAAAACATCATACTGAATAAGGTGGCCGCCACTGCCACGCCGCCAAGATACTCAGGCGATGAAAGGTGCCCAAGCACGGCAGAGTCCACCAACCCCAGCAGTGGAACAGAAATATTCGAAATCATCGCAGGCCAGGCAAAGGACCAGACCCGTCGCCAGACGTTGGCAACTGATAAATTGAAAATCGTTAACAAAAAAACTGCTCCTTAAGAATGCGGTTATTTTATTCTACCCATTCAGACACGACGACACTTAGCGGTGTGTGTTAACTCAATTATGCGCTCAACGCATGCAGATCGGACACTCCACGCCTTATCATATCCAAAGGGCATAAAAGCGATCCTTTACGCAAGATTTGTTGAAGTGACAGTGGCAGCAGCGAGACCAGCGCAAAAGTAAAATAGCTACTCATTCGGCCAGAGAAAAACTTCAGAGCCGATTAAATTACCACCCCCGTACAGAAACCATGCTCATCTGTCGGGGGTATTAACGAAGCATACAGGGATACTTAGGCGCAATCCTAAGTGAAACCTATTTTGTCTTCTGCCAGTTTGAAAAGATGCTGTTTCTCACCGCATTAACGCCTTAGCACCCTCACCATTTGAGCCAGAGGTTTGCTTTAGACCTAGTTTATCTTCCAGAAGGGTGATGATGTTGTTTACTTGATATTTTCTGGCCATTGATAAAGCAGTCTCCTGAGACAGACTGACTGCATTGAGATCGGTGCGCGAATCATTGATCAAATGCATTGCGCACTCTAAATGTTTATCTCCTACCGTTTCATATTGATCTTCGTCAGCTAGATATCTAGCTTCTAAAGATAGGTATTCATCTTCGTCAGCTAGATAGCTAGCTTCTAAAGATGGGTATTCATCTTCTGAAGATAAAGACCCGTCTTCTGAAGATAAAGACCCATCTTCTGAACATAAAGACCCATCTTCTGAAGATAAAGACCCATCTTCTGAACATAAGGACCCATCTTCTGAACATAAAGACCCATCTTCTGAAGATTGATGTTTATTTTCTAAAGTTCGATAGTAATATTCTATAGCCAGCATCAATGGTGTCTCCTTCTTTTTAGTGCTTTTATTTACATTGATATTTTGCGCTTTAAGCAACTCGCTGACGCAGTCTGCGTTACCTTCCTTAGCCGCGTTGCTAAGGGGCGTATAGCCATCACTATTCTTCTCATTGACGTCAATGACTTCGGCTGTCAGTAGCTCCCTGATGCACTCTAAGTGGCCATAACAAGCAGCGTTGTTCAGGGGTGTCCAGCCACCTTTTTCTTTGTTATTGACGTCAATGCCTTCGACTTTAAGTAGCTCCCTGATGCACTCTGAGGTACCTTCTTTGGCAGCGACGCTAAGGGGCGTAGAGTCAAATTGACACTTTCTATTGACGTCAATGCCTTCGGCTTTCAATAACTCCTTGACGCATTTAACGAATCCGTAGCAGGCAGCGGTGCTCAGGGGCGTCGCACCACTGTAATTTGGCATATTGACGTCAATGCCTTTGGCTTTAAGTAGCTCCCTGATGCACTCTAAGCGGCCTTTAAAGGCCGCTAAGTTCAGGGGGGCCCAGTCACTTTTACACTTTTTATTGACGTCAATGCCGCGGGCGTTCAGTAACGCCTTGACACACTCTAAATGACCTTGTTGGATAGCGGTGATCAAGGGCGTACGGCCATCCATATCCGCCTCATTAACGTCAATGCCGCGGGCGTTCAGTAACGCCTTGACACACTCTAAATGACCTTGTTGGCTAGCGGTGATCAAGGGCGTATAACCTTGTACATTCTTCTCATTGACGTCAATGCCGCGGGCGTTCAGTAACGCCTTGACACACTCTAAATGACCTTGTTGGCTAGCGGTGATCAAGGGCGTATAACCTTGTACATTCTTCTCATTAACGTCAATGCCGCGGGCGTTCAGTAACGCCTTGACACACTCTAAATGACCTTGTTGGCTAGCGGTGTTCAAGGGCGTATAACCTTGTACATTCTTCTCATTGACGTCAATGCCTTCGGCTTTAAGTAGCTCCCTGATGCACTCTAAGTGGCCATAAAAAGCAGCGGTGTTCAGGGGTGTCCAGCCACCTTTTTCTTTGTTATTGACGTCAATGCCTTCGACTTTAAGTAGCTCCCTGATGCACTCTAAGTGGCCATTAAAAGCAGCGGCGGCCAGGGGCAACCGGAAGTCAAATTGCCTTTTATTGACGACAACACCGGAGACGTTCAGTAGCGCCTTGACGCACTCAAGGTGGCCGTATCTGGCAGCGGCGCCCAGAGGCGTATAGCCAAACTCGTCTTTTTTGTTAATCGCTGAGCTGTCCAATTTCAACAGGTAGTTTAATCCGGCTAAATTACCGCCACGAGCAAAGAGAATCAGAGGGTTTTCCTGTTGACCGCTCAAGCTGCTGGCCAATTCATTACAATGAGCTGTTAACAGCAGGTTGGACAGGAGTTCTGCTTGCTTCAGCTTGAATGCCTGTTTGAATAACCGCTGACAACTCTCTGGCGACAGCAACTTTTTTATCTCGTCGTGTGAAAAATCGGAGATCTGCCAGCTGGCCAAATTTTGTACGGTTGGTGAAACATCCATGGCTTGTTGAAGCTTTAATAAGACCGGCTTCAGCAGTGATGTATTGTGCAACCAATCCAGTGAATCCTCAGCCATGGCGGTTTGATCAGCGACAAAATGATCGTATACACCCTGACACAGCTTGTCTTTAAAGGAGCCGTCGTTTTTAGTTAGTTTTTCGCTGAGTTGGTTGGAGAGTGTCTTGACCAACAACTCTGGTACTTTCCTAAGCTGGTTGATGGTGGCCTGTTGCAGGAAAAACGAGGCAATGTGCTCGGCATTATCCGTCTGCTCCATCGCTTGCGTGAGCAGGGCATAAGCGGTTTCCTTAGGCCAGGTAGAAAAGTCAACCGAGGTTAAATGAGACAGTGTCAGTGTGGTGTGATTATCCGTTACAAAATTAAAGGGTTGCCCTTTGGGCAATTGTTCCTCACGATCGAATACCCAGAAGAAACGGTTATCTATTGTCCCAATATGCAATGAGGAATCGACGGCTCCAATGGTAGTAAACACCTTGGCTGTTGACTCACAGAATTGGCTGAACACCCAGGCCTGCAACTTCTCCCGATACCGCCCCAAGTGATAGCGGCCATCGCCCGTTTCTTCGATCATAGACCAAAGATTAAGCGGCAGTTCTTCTTTTATTTTCAGTAAATTATTGACCGGAAGAAAGAAACCGCTGTCAAGCTGATTGGTTCTGTCAACCGTCAGGGCACTGAGATCAATAGCTTCGGTTTCCCATGCTTGCACACCGATTTTTTGCAGGGTTGCGCTGAATAGATCAGACCAATCAGACGACAGTTTACGCAGGATAGTACAGGCATTGATTGTTAGTTGTGCAGCAGACTGAAATCGTTCGCTCAAGTGATCAGCCAGATTGCGCGGTGCAAATTGGTCAGCGATGGGAGAAAGCCCAATAAAATCGCAGAAAAGATTGTGCAAGCCGTTAGAAACGTGAATCTCCATAGATTGTGGTACAGAAATCCCCCCCTTCCGTTGCTGCTCAAACAGGAATGACTGAATAAATTGTTTAAACAACTCACTCCTGATTTTAAATAGTTTCCCAACCAGCCTTTCCTGCAAGGCTTCCGAATTAAAAAAACATTCATTAAAACGACTATGAACAGCCGCAAGGCAAAGCTCTATACTTTCCAGGCAATTATGAAGAATACCAGTAATGTAATCTTTGTTGTCAGCATTTGGATCGTTTTGTTGCGTCTTGAGTTGCTGGACTAACTGATGAATCTGAAAACGTGTCTCACGATACACCGGCAGCAGGCTGTCGAAGAGATCTTCAGAGGGAGATTGCAGTTTTTTATAAAAAATGTCTACTTTTTGGTCGTACTGATCACCAACAAAAGGGTGTGCCAGTTGCTTCATTTCCTTAATATCGCTCAGAAACTGGTCTTTGATGTCATAAAAAACAGCTTGCGTTCGCAGCTGATCGAAATGATCCACATCGGGCAAATCAATATATTCTGATTGATGGTTATCCGTTTGTCCCTGTGACTCACTTGTAGCCCGGGTAGGCTCGAAACGTTGGAAAATTATTGGGTTGGCATGAGTGATTGAAGAGAGCATGAACTGGTCCTATATAACATTCTGTTCATGACTAAGACCCGGAAACAGTGGCAAAGTTCCTGTTAATCTGACACTCCCCGCCCTATCGCACCCAGAGGGCATAAATACCCAAAGGGCATAAATACCCAAAGGGCATAAAGGCGATGCTTTACTGGCAAAACATCGACCAGAAATCAGCAGACGTACAACGCACGAATCTTCGCCGCTCGAACGTTGCCGAGCAGGGTCTGCACGGCCCGAAAGTGAACAAAGGCTTCTTCAAATTACCAAAGCCTGAGCATCTGTGGGTTTACAAACCAAGCAGACAGGAATACTTAAACGCGATGCTCAGAGAACCTTATTTCGTCTTCTGTCAGTTTGAAGCAATACGGTGCTCACCTCGTTAACGCCCTAGTGCTCTCATCACTCGATCAAGATATTGGTTTAAGTTTGGATGATTTTTCAGAAGAT
This sequence comes from Endozoicomonas sp., assembly GCA_965198415.1. GTDB lineage: Bacteria > Pseudomonadota > Gammaproteobacteria > Pseudomonadales > Endozoicomonadaceae > Endozoicomonas. The sequence continues at coordinate 376,816 of CBDAPN010000031.1, read as the reverse complement.
CAATAATTTCGGTTAACTCATTTTTTCTGGCTTTTGTTAAAGCAGTAGCTAAAGGATGACAGATTTTATTTACATTTATGCGCGGATCCTTAATCAAAAGTTTTGCACACGCTTCATGTTTATTTTTTATGGCGAGTATCAATGGTGTATGCATACTAAATGGGATCCTTTGATTCACATTGATGCTTTTTACTTCAAGTAACTTGCGGGCACACTCCGTGTGGCCGAATCTGGCAGCCCAGTGCAGGGGCGCCCAGCCATTGTGACTCTTACTATTGACGTTAATGTCGTGGTTGGTGTTCAGTAATAACGTGACGCACTCGGTTTCGCCTGCCATGGCCGCGCTGTTCAGGGGTGTAAAGCCATAGTGATCCTTCACATTGACGTCAATGTCGGGGCGGGTGTTCAGTAATAACGTGACACACTCTGCGTGACCTGCTTGGGCCGCGCTGTTCAGGGGCGTAAAGCCTCTGTTATTCCTCGTATTGACGTCAAAGCTGCGGCGGGTGTTCAGTAACACTTTGACGCACTCTGTGTGACCGTATCTGGCCGCGCTGTTCAGGGGCGTAAAGCCATTGGTACTCTTCACATTGACGTCAATGCCGGGGGCGTTTAGTAACGCCTTTACGCACTCTGTGTGACCGTATCTGGCAGCTGCGCTCAGTGGAGTAAAGCCAAAAACTCCATGTTTATTAATCGCCGGCTTGTCCAATTTCAACAAATATTCTAATCCAGTTAAATTACCGAAACTAGCAAAGATAAGCAGAGGGTGATCCCCCTCATTATTCGAGAGACCAGTCAATTGATCACAATGGCCTGTTAACAGCAGTTTGGACAGGGTTTCTACTTGCTTCAGCTTAAATGCTTGTTTGAATAACCGCTGACAATCCTCTGGCGACAGCAATTTTTTTATCTCGTCGTATGAAAAATCGGAGATCTGCCAGCTGGCCAAATTTTGTACGATTGGTGAAACATCCATGGCTTGTTGAAGCTTTAATAAGACCGGCTTCAGCAGTGGTGTATTGTGCAACCAGTCCAGTGAATCCACAGCCATGGCGGTTTGCTCAGCGGCAAAATGATCGCATACACACTGACACAGCTTTTTTTTAAAGGAGTCGTCGTTTTTAGTGAGTTTTTCGCTGAGTTGGTTGGAGAGTGTCTTGATCACCAACGCTGGTGCTTTCCTAAACTGTTTGATGGTGGCCTGTTGCAGGAAAAACGAGGCAATGTGCCCGGCATTATCCGTCTGCTCCATTGCTTGCGTGAGCAGGGCATAAGCGGTGTTTTCAGACCAGCTCAAGAAGTCAATCGAGGTTAAATGAGCCAATGTCAGTGTGGTGTGATTATCCGCTGCAAAAGTATAGGCCTGCCCTGCGGGCAAGTGTTGGTCGATGATCAAATACCCAGAAGAAAAGTTTACCTTTTGTCCCAATATACAATGAGGAATCGACGCCTCCAATGGCAGTAAACACCTCGTCTGGTGACTGACAGAATTGGCTGACTACCCAGGCCAATAACTTCTCCCGATATCGCCTAAAGTGATAGCGGCCGTCGTCCGTTTCTTCGATCATAGTCCCAAGAACAAGCGACTGCTCTCCTGTTATTTTCAATAACTCATTGACCGGTTTAAAGAAACCACTATCAAGCTTATCTGTTCTTTCAACAATCAGGGCACTGGCATCAATAGCCTCGGTTTCCCATGCTTGCACGCCGATTTCTTGTAGGTTTGCGCTGAATAGATCAGACCAATCGGACGACAGTTTACGCAGGATGGTACAGTCATTGACTGTTAGTAGTGCAGCAGACAGAAATCGTTTGGTAAAACAATCAGCCAGCTTGGTCGGTGCAAATTGGTCAACGATGCGAGAAAGCCCCAGAGAATCACACAAAAAATTGTGCAAACTATTAAATATGTGAACCTCCACTTCTGTTGGTATTTTGATCAGCCCCTCCCGTTGCTGCTCAAACAGGAATGACTGAATAAATTGATGAAACAGCCCACTCCTGACCTCAAAGAGCTTCCCGTCCAGCCCTGCCCGTAAGGCTTCCAAATTAAGAAAACATTCATTAAAACGGCTATGAACACCCTCAAGGCAAAGCTCTATACTGGTCAGGCACTCGTGAAGTACGTTAGCAATGTAATTTTTGCTAGCAACGCTTGAATCGTTTTGTTGATCCTTGAGTTGCTGGACTAACCGATGAATTTGAAAACGTGTCTCACGATACAGGGGCATCAGACTGAAGAAGATGTTTTCTGGGGGAAAATTCAGCTTGTCATAAAAAATGTCTATTTGTTGGTCGTACTGATCACCAACAAAAGAGTGTGCCAGTTGCTTCATTTCTTTAATATCACTCAGGAAGCGGGCTTTGATTTTAGGAAAAGTACGACACATTCCCAGGGCTATGTAATTACCAACCTTAGGCAATTCAATGTATTCTGGTTGATCGGTAGCCGTTTGCGCCTGTGAGGCCCGTGCCGTAACAGGCTGCCAAGGTTGGATAAGTCTTGAGTTGATTCCGGTAGTAGTTGAAGAGAGCATGAACTTGTCCTCTATAGAGCTATTCATGAGTACGACCCGAAAAAAGCGGTAAAGTTCCTATTGATCTAAAAATAGCTTTCAAGTTTTTTGATAACCGAATGTGCGGTCAATTCAGGGTCTGGGCACACAGAACCGTAAACCCACTGCAACAGTCAGCAGCGATGTTTGCAGCATGAGAAAGTTCAGCTCCTGCCCGTTCACGTAGTCATTGGTTTTCTTGCATCGACTTCGTCCAGTGCCGCCTATCAGGCGGTTGAATTGCAAAACACTCACCAGAGGTCAGCGGACGTATACTACTTGAGACTTCACCGCATTAATGCCTCAGAACTCTCATCACTCGATCAAGAAATTTGGGAAGGCTACGCGGCGGAAAACCTGACAGTTACCCGACAGATGACTTTCAATCTTCTCGCGCTTGATACTTCTGTGCAGGCAGGCATCAAGAACAAGCGGAAAACTTGTGGTTGGGATGAAAACTATATGATGAAATTGCTTGGATTGATTAATTCTTGATCATGTTTTTGCCCTGTTTGTCCCTGTGACTCACTTGTAGCCCGGGTAGGCTGGACATGTTGGAAAATTATTGGGTTGGTATTAGTAATTGAAGAGGGCATGAACTGGTCCTATATAACATTCTGTTCATGACTAAGACCCGGAAACAGTGGCAAAGTTCCTATTAATCTGACACTCCCCGCCCTATCGCACTCAAAGGGCATAAATACCCAAAGGGCATAAATACCCAAAGGGCATAAATACCCAAAGGGCATAAATACCCAAAGGGCATAAAGGCGATGCTCTACTGGCAAAACATCGACCAGAAATCAGCAGACGTACAATGCACGAATCTTCGCCGCTCGAACGTTGCCGAGCAGGGTCTGCACGGCCCGAAAGTGAACAAAGGCTTCTTCAAATTACCAAAGCCTGAGCATCTGTGGGTTTACAAACCAAGCAGACAGGAATACTTAAACGCGATGCTCAGTGAACCTTATTTCGTCTTCTGTCAGTTTGAAACAATACGGTGTTCACCGCGTTAACGCCCTAGTGCTCTCATCACTCGATCAAGAGATTTGTTTAAATTTGGATGATTTTTCAGAAGATCAATAATTTCGGTTAACTTATTTTTTCTGGCTTTTGTTAAAGCAGTACCTAAAGAAAGACAGATTTTATTTACATTTATGCGCGAATCCTTAATCAAAAGTTTTGCACACGCTTCATGTTTATATTTTATGGCGAGTATCAATGGTGTGTGCATATTAAATGGGTTCCTTTGATTCACATTGATGCTTTTTACTTCAAGTAACTTGCGGACACACTCCGTGTGGCCGAATCTGGCAGCACCGTGCAGGGGCGCCGAGCCATTGTGATTCTTACTATTGACGTTAATGTCGTGGTGGGTGTTCAGTAATAACGTGACACACTCTGCGCGACCTAGTCTGGCAGCGCAGTTCAGGGGTGTAGAGCCATCGTTATTCTTCATATTGACGTCAATGTCGTGGTTGGTGTTCAGTAATAACGTGACGCACTCGGCTTTTCCTGCTGCGGCGGCGCTGTGCAGGGGTGTAAAGCCATCGTTATTCTTCACATTGACGTCAATGTCGTGGTGGGTGTTCAGTAATAACGTGACACACTCTGCGCGACCTAGTCTGGCAGCGCATTGAAGGGGCGCAGAGCCACGGTTACTCTTCGCATTGACGTCAATGCCGGGGGCGTTTAGTAACGCCTTTACGCACTCTGTGTGACCGTACATAACAGCCATGATCAGTGGGGTAAAGCCAAAAGCTCCTTGTTTATTAATCGCCGGCTTGTCCAATTTCAACAGGTATTCTAATCCAGTTAAATTACCGAAATTAGCAAAGATAAGCAGAGGGTGATCCCCCCCATTATTCGAGAGATCAGTCAATTGATCACAATGGCCTGTTAACAGCAGTTTGGACAGGGTTTCTACTTGCTTCAGCTTAAATGCTTGTTTGAATAACCGCTGACAATCCTCTGGCGACAGCAATTTTTTTATCTCGTCGTATGAAAAATCGGAGATCTGCCAGCTGGCCAAATTTTGTACGATTGGTGAAACATCCATGGCTTGTTGAAGCTTTAATAAGACCGGCTTCAGCAGTGGTGTATTGTGCAACCAGTCCAGTGAATCCTCAGCCATGGCGGTTTGCTCAGCGGCAAAATGATCGCATACACACTGACACAGCTTTTTTTTAAAGGAGTCGTCGTTTTTAGTGAGTTTTTCGCTGAGTTGGTTGGAGAGTGTCTTGATCACCAACGCTGGTGCTTTCCTAAGCTGTTTGATGGTGGCCTGTTGCAGGAAAAACGAGGCAATGTGCCCGGCATTATCCGTCTGCTCCATTGCTTGCGTGAGCAGGGCATAAGCGGTGTTTTCAGACCAGCTCAAGAAGTCAATCGAGGTTAAATGAGCCAATGTCAGTGTGATGTGATTATCCGCTGCAAAAGTATAAGCCTGCCCTGCGGGCAAGTGTTGGTGATGATCAAATACCCAGAAGAAAAGTTTACCTTTTGTCCCAATATACAATGAGGAATCGACGCCTCCAATGGCAGTAAACACCTCGTCTGGTGACTGACAGAATTGGCTGACTACCCAGGCCAATAACTTCTCCCGATATCGCCTAAAGTGATAGCGGCCGTCGTCCGTTTCTTCGATCATAGTCCCAAGAACAAGCGACTGCTCTCCTGTTATTTTCAATAACTCATTGACCGGTTTAAAGAAACCACTATCAAGCTTATCTGTTCTTTCAACAATCAGGGCACTGGCATCAATAGCCTCGGTTTCCCATGCTTGCACGCCGATTTCTTGTAGGTTTGCGCTGAATAGGTCAGACCACTCGGACGACAGTTTACGCAGGATGGTACAGTCATTGACTGTTAGTAGTGCAGCAGACAGAAATCGTTTGGTAAAACAATCAGCCAGCTTGGTCGGTGCAAATTGGTCAACGATGTGAGAAAGCCCCAGAGACTTACACAAAAGATTGTGCAAACTATTAAAGTAGTGAACCTCCATGGAGGTTGGTATTTCGATCACCCCCTCCCGTTGCTGCTCAAACAGGAATGACTGAATAAATTGATGGAACAGCCCACTCCTGACCTCAAAGAGCTTCCCGTCCAGCCCTGCCCGTAAGGCTTCCAAATTAAGAAAACATTCATTAAAACGGCTATGAACACCCTCAAGGCAAAGCTCTATACTGGTCAGGCACTCGTGAAGTACGTTAGCAATGTAATTTTTGCTAGCAACGCTTGAATCGTTTTGTTGATCCTTGAGTTGCTGGACTAACCGATGAATCTGAAAACGTGTCTCACGATACAGGGGCATCAGACTGTCGTAGAGATTTGTAGGGGGAGATTTCAGGTTGTTATAAAAAATGTCTATTTGTTGGTCGTACTGATCACCAACAAAAGAGTGTGCCAGTTGCTTCATTTCCTTAATATCACTCAGGAAGCGGGCTTTGATTTCAGGAAAAGTACGACACATTCCCAGCGCCATGTAATTACCAACCTTAGGCAATTCAATGTATTCTGGTTGATCGGTAGCCGTTTGCGCCTGTGAGGCCCGTGCCGTGACAGGCTGCCAAGGTTGGATAAGTCTTGAGCTGATTCCGGTAGTAGTTGAAGAGATCATGAACTGGTCCTGTATAGATCTGTTCATGAGTACGACCCGAAAAAAGCGGCAAAGTTCCTATTGATCTAAAAATAGCTTTCAAGTTTTTTGATAACCGAATGTGCGGTCAATTCAGGGTCTGGGCACACAGAACCGTAAACCCACTGCAACAGTCAGCAGCGATGTTTACAGCATGAGAAAGTTCAGCTCCTGCCCGTTCACGCAGTCATTGGTTTTCTTGCATCGACTTCGTCCAGTGCCGCCTATCAGGCGGTTGAATTGCAAACACTCACCAGAGGTCAGCGGACGTATACTACTTGAGACTTCACCGCATTAATGCCTCAGAACTCTGATCACTCGATCAAGAAATTTGTTTAGATTTGGATGCGTTTTCAGAAGACTAACAGTTTCGGTTAATTCATTTTGTCTGGCTTTTGATAAAGCAGTCTGCAAAAACTCACTGACCTTATTAACACCTGTACGCGGATCCTGAATCAAAAGTTTTGCACACGCTTCATGTTTATATTCTATGGCTAGCATTAATGGTGTCAACTTATCATATGGACCCCTTTGATTTACCTTGATAGTTTTCGCTTTAAGCAACTCACGGACGCAGTCTGTAAAGCCCTCACTGGCGGCGCTGCTCAGGGGTGCCCAGCCATATTTATTCTTCTTATTGACATCGATACCGGGGGCATTCAGTAACACCTTAACGCACTCTGCGTAGTCGTGCCGGGCCGCGGTGTGCAGGGGGGTAAAGCCCATAAGGGTTTTCACATTGACGTCGATACCGGAGGCATCCAATAACGCCCGGACGCACTCTGTGTAGCCGTATTTGGCAGCACTGCTCAGGGGCGTAAAGCCACTGAAATTCTTTGCATTGACGTCAATGCCGGAGGCGTCCAATAACGCCTTGACGCACTCTGTACGGCCGAATCTGGCAGCGCCATTCAGTGGTGTAAAACCGTTAGGGGTTTCGATATTGACCTCAATGTTACGAACGTCCAATAACGCCTTGACGCACTCTGCGTGACCATTGATAGCCGCATTGTACAGGGCGGTAAAACCCTCAGGGGTTTTGGCATGAAGCTCAATGTTGCGGGCGCCCAATAACGCCTTGACGCACTCTGTGTGACCTTCGCCGGCAGCGTTATGCAAGGGCGTCCAGCGAGTGTTATTCTTCTCATTGGCGTCAACGCCTTCGGCGTTCAGTAACACCTTAACGCACTCTGCGTAGCCGTATCTGGCAGCGCTGTTCAGGGGCGTAAAGCCGTTGGGTGATTTCCCATTGACGTCAATACCGGGAACTTTCAGTAACGCCTGGATGCACTTTGCGTGGCCAGATCTGGCAGCGATGTTCAGTGCTGTCCAGCCAGCATTTTTTATACTGACGTCAATACCGCGAGCTTTCAGTAATGCCTCAACGCACTCTGTGTGGCCGTATCTGGCAGCCTGATATAAGGGCGTAAAGCCAAAAGTATCTTTATGGTTAATCGCTGAGCTGTCCAATTTCAATAGATATTCTAATCCGGCTAAATTACCGGCACGAGCAATGAGAGTCAGGGGGAGTTCCTGATGGTCGCTCAAGAGATGGGTCAATTGATCACAATGGGCTGTTAACAGCAGATTGGACAGGGTATCTCCTTGCCTCAGCTTGATTGCCTGTTTAAATAACCGCTGACAATCCTCTGGCGACAGCAACTTTTTTATCTCGTCGTGTGAAAAACCGGAGATCTGCCAGCTGACCAAATTTTGTACGATTGGTGAAACATCAATGGCTTGTTGTTGAAGCCTTAATAAGACCGGCTTCAACAGTGGTGTATTGTGCAACCAGTCCAGTGAATCCACAGCCATGGCGGTTTTCTCAGCGGCAAAATGATCGCATACACACTGACACAGCTTTTTTTTAAAGGAGTCGTCGTTTTTAGTGAGTTTTTCGCTGAGTTGGTTGGAGAGTGTCTTGATCACCAACGCTGGTGCTTTCCTAAACTGTTTGATGGTGGCCTGTTGCAGGAAAAACGAGGCAATGTGCCCGGCATTATCCGTCTGCTCCATTGCTTGCGTGAGCAGGGCATAAGCGGTGTTTTCAGACCAGCTCAAGAAGTCAATCGAGGTTAAATGAGCCAATGTCAGTGTGGTGTGATTATCCGCTGCAAAAGTATAAGCCTGCCCTGCGGGCAAGTGTTGGTCATGATCAAATACCCAGAAGAAAAGTTTACCTTTTGTCCCAATATACAATGAGGAATCGACGCCTCCAATGGCAGTAAACACCTCGTCTGGTGACTGACAGAATTGGCTGACTACCCAGGCCAATAACTTCTCCCGATATCGCCCAAGGTGATAGCGGCCGTCGCCCATTTCTTCGATGATAGTCCCAAGAACAAGCGACTGCTCTCCTGTTATTTTCAATAACTCATTGACCGGTTTAAAGAAACCACTATCAAGCTTATCCGTTCTTTCAACAATCAGGGCACTGGCATCAATAGCCTCGGTTTCCCATGCTTGCACGCCGATTTCTTGTAGGTTTGCGCTGAATAGGTCAGACCAATCGGACGACAGTTTACGCAGGATGGTACAGGCATTGATTGTTAGTGGTGCAGCAGACAGAAATCGTTCGGTAAGGTGATCAGTCAGATTGGTCGATGCAAATCGGTCAGCGATGGGAGAAAGCCCCAGAGACTTACACAAAAGATTGTGCAAACTATTAAAGTAGTGAACCTCCATGGAGGTTGGTATTTCGATCACCCCCTCCCGTTGCTGCTCAAACAGGAATGACTGAATAAATTGATGGAACAGCCCACTCCTGACCTCAAAGAGCTTCCCGTCCAGCCCTGCCCGTAAGGCTTCCAAATTAATAAAACAGAGATTAAAACGGCTATGAACAGCCGCAAGGCAAAGCCCTATACCGTTCAGGCACTCGTGAAGTACGTTAGCAATGTAATTTTTGCTAGCAGCGTTTGGGTCATTTTGTTGGTTTTTGAGTTGCTTGACTAACTGATGAATCTGAAAACGTGTCTCACGATACAGGGGCAGCAGACTGTCGAAGATATCTTCAGGGGGAAATTTCAGTTTGTCATAAAAAGTGTCTATTTGTTGGTCGTACTGATCACCAACAAAAGGGTGTGCCAGTTGCTTCATTTCCTCAATATCACTCAGGAAGCGGGTTTTGATATCAGGAAAAGCAGAACGCATTTCCAGCGCCTTGTAATCACGAACCTTAGGCAATTCAATGTATTTTGGTTGATGGGTAGCCGTTTGCGCCTGTGAGTCCCGTGCCGTGACAGGCTGCCAAGGTTGGAAAAGTCTTGAGCTGATTCCGGTAGTAGTTGAAGAGATCATGAACTGGTCCTGTATAGATCTGTTCATGAGTTCGACCCGAAAAAAGCGGCAAAGTTCCTATTGATCTAAAAATAGCTTTCAAGTTTTTTGATAACCGAATTTGCGGTCAATTCAGGGTCTGGGCACACAGAACCGTAAACCCACTGCAACAGTCAGCAGCGACGTTTACCGCATGAGAAAGTTCAGCTACTGCCCGTTCACGCAGTCATTGGTTTTCTTGCATCGACTTCGTCCAGTGCCGCCTATCAGGCGGTTGAATTGCAAAACACTCACCAGAGGTCAGCGGACGTATACTACTTGAGACTTCACCGCATTAATGCCTCATAAATCTGATCACTCGATCAATAAATTTGTTTAGATTTGGATGCGTTTCCAGAAGACTAACAGTTTCGGTTAATCCATATTCTCTGGCTTTTGATAAAGCAGTCTGCAAAAACTCATTGACGTTATTAACACCTGTACGCGGATCCTGAATCAAAAGTTTTGCACACGCTTCATGTTTATATTCTATGGCTAGCATTAATGGTGTCAGCAACTGATATGGAACCCTTTGATTTACCTTGATAGCTTTCGCTTTAAGCAACTCACGAACGCAGTCTGTAAAGCCCTCACTGACGGCGCTGCTCAGGGGTGCCCAGCCATATCTATTCTTCTCATTGACGTCGATACCGGGGGCTGTAAGTAACACCTTAACGCACTCTGCGTAGCCGGATCTGGCAGCGCGGTTCAGGGGCGTAAAGCCGTCGGGTGATTTCCCATTGACGTCAATACCGCGAGCTTTCAGTAATGCCTCAACGCACTCTGCGTGGCCGTATCTGGCAGCCTGATATAAGGGCGTAAAGCCCTTGGGTGATTTCCCATTGACGTCAATACCGCGAGCTTTCAGTAATGCCTCAACGCACTCTGCGTGGCCGTATCTGGCAGCCTGATATAAGGGCGTAAAGCCGTTGGGTGATTTTCCATTGACGTCAATACCGCGAGCTTTCAGTAATGCCTCAACGCACTCTGCGTGGCCGTATCTGGCAGCCGCGATCAGTGGGGTAAAACCAAAAGTGTCTTTATGGTTAATCGCTGAGCTGTCCAATTTCAATAGATATTCTAATCCGGGTAAATTACCGGCACGAGCAATGAGAGTCAGGGGGAGTTCCTGATGGTCGCTCAAGAGATGGGTCAATTGATCACAATGGGCTGTTAACAGCAGATTGGACAGGGTATCTCCTTGCCTCAGCTTGATTGCCTGTTTAAATAACCGCTGACAATCCTCTGGCGACAGCAATTTTTTTATCTCGTCGTGTGAAAAACCGGAGATCTGCCAGCTGACCAAATTTTGTACGATTGGCGAAACATCAATGGCTTGTTGTTGAAGCCTTAATAAGACCGGCTTCAACAGTGGTGTATTGTACAACCAGTCCAGTGAATCCTCAGCCATGAGGGTTTGTTCAGCGACAAAATGATCGCATACACACTGACACAGCTTTTCTGTAAAGGAGTCGTCGTTTTTAATGAGTTTTTCGCTGAGTTGGTTGGAGAGCGTCTTGACCAGCACCTCTGGTGCTTTCTGAAGCTGTCTGATGGTGTCGTGCTGCAAGAAAAACAAGGCAATGCGCCCGGCCTTATTCGTCTGCTCCATTGCTTGCGTGAGCAGGGCATAAGCGGTTTCCTCAGGCCAGGTCAAGAATTCAATCGAGGTTAAATGAGCCAATGTCAGTGTGGTGTGATTATCCGCTGCAAAATTATAAGCCTGCCCTGCGGACAAGTGTTGGTCATGATCAAATACCCAGAAGAAAAGTTTACCTTTTGTCCCAATATACAATGAGGAATCGACGCCTCCAATGGCAGTAAACACCTCGTCTGGTGACTGACAGAATTGGCTGACTACCCAGGCCAATAACTTCTCCCGATATCGCCCAAGGTGATAGCGGCCGTCGTCCGTTTCTTCGATCATAGTCCCAAGAACAAGCGACTGCTCTCCTGTTATTTTCAATAACTCATTGACCGGTTTAAAGAAACCACTATCAAGCTTATCCGTTCTTTCAACAATCAGGGCACTGGCATCAATAGCCTCGGTTTCCCATGCTTGCACGCCGATTTCTTGTAGGTTTGCGCTGAATAGGTCAGACCAATCGGACGACAGTTTACGCAGGATGTTACAGGCATTGATTGTTAGTGGTGCAGCAGACAGAAAGCGTTCGGTAAGGTGATCAGTCAGATTGGTCGGTGCAAATTGGTCAGCGACGGGAGAAAGCCCCAGAGAATTACACAAAAGATTGTGCAAACTATTAAAGTAGTGAACCTCCATGGAGGTTGGTATTTTGATCAGCCCCTCCCGTTGCTGCTCAAACAGGAATGACTGAATAAATTGATGAAACAGCCCACTCCTGACCTCAAAAAGCTTCCCGTCCAGCCCTGCCCGTAAGGCTTCCAAATTAAGAAAGCAGTGATTAAAACGGCTATGAACACCCGCAAGGCAAAGCTCTATACCGTTCAGGCACTCGTGAAGTACGTTAGCAATGTAATTTTTGCTAGCAGCGTTTGGGTCATTTTGTTGGTTTTTGAGTTGCTTGACTAACTGATGAATCTGAAAACGTGTCTCACGATACAGGGGCAGCAGACTGTCGAAGATATCTTCAGTGGGAAATTTCAGTTTGTCATAAAAAGTGTCTATTCGTTGGTCGTACTGATCACCAACAAAAGAGTGTGCCAGTTGCTTCATTTCCTTAATATCACTCAGGAAGCGGGCTTTGATTTTAGGAAAAGTACGACACATTCCCAGCGCTATGTAATCACGAACCTTAGGCAATTCAATGTATTCTGGTTGATCGGTAGCCGTTTGCGCCTGTGAGGCCCGTGCCGTGACAGGCTGCCAAGGTTGGAAAAGTCTTGAGCTGATTCCAGTAGTAGTTGAAGAGAGCATGAACTGGTCCTGTATAGATCTGTTCATGAGTACGACCCGAAAAAAGCGGCAAAGTTCCTATTGATCTAAAAATAGCTTTCAAGTTTCTTGATAACCGAATTCAGGGTGGGCACTACAGAACCGTCACTGCATTCAGGGTCTGGGCACACAGAACCGTAAACCCACTGGAACAGTCAGCAGCGATGTTTGCAGCATGAGAAAGTTCAGCTCCTGCCCGTTCACGCAGTCATTGGTTTTCTTGCATCGACTTCGTCCAGCGCCGCCTATCAGGCGGTTGAATTGAAAACACTCACCAGAGGTCAGCGGACGTATACTACTTGAGACTTCACCGCATTAATGCCTCAGAACTCTCATCACTCGATCAAGAAATTTGTTTAGATTTGGATGCGTTTTCAGAAGACTAACAGTTTCGGTTAATTCATTTTCTCTGGCTTTTGATAAAGCAGTCTGTAAAGCCCTCACTGACGGCGCTGCTCAGGAGTGCCCAGCCATATCTATTCTTCACATTGACGTCGATACCGGAGGCATCCAATAACGGCTCCGGACGCACTCTGGTGGCCGAATCTGGCAGCGCCATTCAGTGGAACAGTCAGTGTTTGCAGCATGAGAAAGTTCAGCTCCTGCCCGTTCACGCAGTCATTGGTTTTCTTGCATCGACTTCGTCCAGCGCCGCCTATAACGCCCGGACGCACTCTGTGTGGCCGAATCTGGCAGCGCCATTCAGTGGTGTAAACCCATAGGGGTTTCGACATTGATCTCAATGTTGTCGGCACCCAATAACGCCTCGACGCACTCTTCGTGACCCTTGATAGTCGCCTTGTTCAGGGCGGTAAGACCCTCAGGGGTTTTGACATTAACCTCAATGTTGCGGGCGCCCAATAACGCCTCGACGCACTCTTCGTGACCCTTGATAGTCGCCTTGTCCAGGGCGGTAAGACCCCCAGGGGTTTTGACATTAACCTCAATGTTGCGGGCGCCCAATAACGCCTTGACGCACTCTTCGTGACCTGCGCTGGCAGCGTTATGCAAGGGCGGACAGCTAGCGTTATCCTTCTCATTGGCGTCAACGCCTTCGGCCTTCAGTAACACCTTAACGCACTCTGCGTAGCCGTATCTGGCAGCGCTGTTCAGGGGCGTAAAGCCCTGGGGTGATTTCCCATTGACGTCAATACCAGGAGCTTTCAGTAACGCCTGGACGCACTTTTTGTGGCCGAATCTGGCAGCGCTGCCCAGGGGTGCCCAGCCATCTCTATTCTTCTCATTGACGTCGATACCGGGGGCTTTAAGTAACACCTTAACGCACTCTGCGTGGCCTTTACTGGCAGCGCGGTTCAGGGGCGTAAAGCCCTGGGGTGATTTCCCATTGACGTCAATACCAGGAGCTTTCAGTAACGTCTGGACGCACTTTTTGTGGCCGTATTGGGCAGCGCTGTTCAGGGGCCTAAAGCCGTTGGATGATCTCCCATTGACGTCAATACCGCGAGCTTTCAGTAATGCCTCAACGCACTCTGCGTGGCCGTATAGGGCAGCGCTGTTCAGGGGCGTAAAGCCGTTGGATGATTTCCCATTGACGTCAATACCGCGAGCTTTCAGTAATGCCTCAACGCACTCTGCGTGGCCGTATTTGGCAGCGCTGTTCAGGGGCGTAAAGCCTTTGAGTGATTTCCCATTGACGTCAATACCGCGAGCTTTCAGTAATGCCTCAACGCACTCTGCGTGGCCGTATTTGGCAGCGCTGTTCAGGGGCGTAAAGCCCTTGGGTGATTTCCCATTGACGTCAATACCGCGAGCTTTCAGTAATGCCTCAACGCACTCTGCGTGGCCGTATCTGGCAGCCGCGATCAGTGGGGTAAAACCAAAAGTGTCTTTATGGTTAATCGCTGAGCTGTCCAATTTCAATAGATATTCTAATCCGGGTAAATTACCGGCACGAGCAATGAGAGTCAGGGGGAGTTCCTGATCGTCGTTCAAGAGATGGGTCAATTGATCACAATGGGCTGTTAACAGCAGATTGGACAGGGTATCTCCTTGCTTCAGCTTAAATGCTTGTTTGAATAACCGCTGACAATCCTCTGGCGACAGCAACTTTTTTATCTCGTCGTGTGAAAAACCGGAGATCTGCCAGCTGACCACATTTTGTACGATTGGCGAAACATCCATGGCTTGTTGTTGAAGCCTTAATAAGACCGGCTTCAACAGTGGTGTATTGTACAACCAGTCCAGTGAATCCTCAGCCATGATGGTTTGTTCAGCGACAAAATGATCGCATACACACTGACACAGCTTTTCTGTAAAGGAGTCGTCGTTTTTAATGAGTTTTTCGCTGAGTTGGTTGGAGAGCGTCTTGACCACCACCTCTGGTGCTTTCCTAAGCTGTTTGATGGTGGCCTGTTGCAGGAAAAACGAGGCAATGTGCTCGGCATTATTCGTCTGCTCCATTGCTTGCGTGAGCAGGGCATAAGCGGTGTTTTCAGACCAGCTCAAGAAGTCAATCGAGGTTAAATGAGCCAATGTCAGTGTGGTGTGATTTTCCGCTTCAAAAGTATAAGCCTGCCCTGCGGGCAAGTGTTGGTCATGATCAAATACCCAGAAGAAAAGTTGATCTTTTGTCCCAATATACAATGAGGAATCGACGCCTCCAATAGCAGTAAACACCTCGTCTGGTGACTGACAGAATTGGCTGACTACCCAGGCCAATAACTTCTCCCGATATCGCCCAAAGTGATAGCGGCCGTCGCCCGTTTCTTCGATCATAGTGCCAAGAACAAGCGACTGCTCTCCTGTTATTTTCAATAACTCATTGACCGGTTTAAAGAAACCACTATCAAGCTTACCCGTTCTTTCAACAATCAGGGCATCGGAGTCAATAACCTCGGTTTCCCATGCTTGCACGCCGATTTCTTGTAGATTTGCGCTGAATAGGTCAGACCAATCGGACGACAGTTTACGCAGGATGGTACAGGCATTGATTGTTAGCGGTGCAGCAGACAGAAATTGTTTGGTAAGGCGATCAGCCAGATTGGTCGGTGCAAATCGGTCAACGAGGGGAGAAAGTCCCAGATGCTTACAGTAAAGGTTGTGCAATCCATTAAAGTAGTGAACCTCCATGAAGTCTAACTTGATCAGTCCCTCCCGTTGCTGCTCAAACAAGAATGACTGAATAAATTGACGAAACAGCCCACTCCTGACCTCAAAAAGCTTCCCGTCCAGCCCTGCCCGTAAGGCTTCCAAATTAAGAAAACAGTGATTAAAACGGCTATGAACACCCGCAGGACAAAGCTCTATACCGGTCAGGCACTTATGAAGGACTTCAGCGATATAGTCTTTACTGGCAACGTTTGAATCGTTTTGTTGATCCTTGAGTTGCTGGACTAACCGATGAATCTGAAAACGTGTCTCACGATACAGGGGCAGCAGACTGTCGAAGATATCTTCAGGGGGAGATTTCAGTTTGTCATAAAAAGTATCTATTCGTTGGTCGTACTGATCACCAACAAAAGAGTGTGCCAGTTGCTTCATTTTCACAATATCACTTAGGAAGCGAGATTTGATTTCAGCAAAAAAAGCATGCTTTTCCAGCTCCTCGTAACTATGAACCTCGGGCAATTCAGTATATTTTGCTTGGTCGGTAGCCGTTTGTATCTGTAATGCTTCTGAAGCCTTAACAGGCTGCCAAGGATGAAAAAGTCTTGAATGGTTTGCAGTACTTGAGAGCATGAACTTGTCCTGTATATTCTTTTATGAATACGACCGGGAAAAAGTCAAAAAGTTCATAATGATCTACACATTATTTACAGCGATCTGCCGGTTTATTAACGAAGCATACAGGGATACTTGAACCAGCATGCTTAGTGAACCCTATTTGGTCTTCTGTCAGTTTGAAAAGATACTATTATTCACCCCATAAACGCCTTAGCATTCTAATTATTCGATCACGAGGTTTGCTTAGGCTTGAATGATTTTTTAAAAGGATGTTAACTTCAGTTAATTCCTTTTTTCTGGCTTTTGTTAAAGCAGTCTGCAGAGACAGACTGACTTTATTAATATTTATATCCCGATGGCCAATTAACAGTTTTGCACACGCTTCGTGTTGATATTTTATGGCTAGCATCAATGGTGTCTGCATCAGATAAATGCTACTTATATTTACATTGATATTTCGCACGTCCAACAATGCGCAAACACACTCTTCGTGGCCAAATCTGGCCGCGCCATGCAAGGGTGTAAAGCCACAACGATCCTTCCCATTGACGTCAATGCCGCAGGCGCTCAGTAGTACCCTGACACACTCGACGTGGCCTGCTGCGGCAGCGCTGGTCAGGGGCATCCAGCCGTCGTCATTCTTCTCATTAACGTTAATGCCAGGAGCCGTCATTAACGCCTTAACGCACTCTACGTGGCCTGCTGCGGCAGCGCTGTTCAGGGGCGTCCAGCCGTCGTCATTCTTCTTATTAACGTTAATGCCAGGAGCCGTCATTAACGCCTCAACGCACTCTACGTGGCCTTCTGCGGCAGCGCTGTTCAGGGGCGAAAAACCATCCCTGCCCTTTGTATTGACATCAATACCGGGAGCGGTCAGTAACGCCTTGACGCACTCTGTGCGACCGTATTCAGCAGCCTTGTTCAGGGGCGCCCAACTATTGTAATCCTTCTCATTGACGTCAATACCGCGAGCCTTCAGTAACTCCTTGACGCACTCTAAGTCGCCTTTGAAGGCAGATATGTGCAGAGGCGTCCAGCCATAGAAGCCCTTCTCATTGACGTCAATGCCGCGAGCCTTCAGTAACTCCTTGACGCACTCTACGTGGCCTTTACTGGCAGCGCTGTACAGAGGCGTCCAGCCATATAAGCCCTTCTCATTGACGTCAATGCCGCGAGCCTTCAGTAACTCCTTGACGCACTCTACGTGGCCTTTACTGGCAGCGTTGTGCAAGGGCGTAAAGCCGTCAGGTGTTTTCTCATTGACGTCAATTCCAGGGGCCCTCAGTAACTCCTTGACGCACTCTGCGTGGCCTGCGCTGGCAGCGCTGTTCAGGGGCGTCCAGCCATCGTTGTTTTTCTCATTGACGGCAATACCATGGGCGGTCAGTAACTCCTTGACGCACTCTGCGTGGCCTCCTGCGGCAGCGCTGTTCAGGGGCGTCCAGCCGTAGTAATTCTTCTCATTGACGTCAATTCCAGGGGCCCTCAGTAACTCCTTGACGCACTCTACGTGGCCTACTGCGGCAGCCCTGTTCAGAGACGTAGAGCCCTTAGGTAATTTCTCATTGACGTCAATTCCAGGGGCCCTCAGTAACTCCTTGACGCACTCTGCGTGTCCTGCTGCGGCAGCGCTGTACAGGGGCGTAGAGCCGAAGTCATTCTTCTCACTGACGTCAATTCCAGGGGCCCTCAGTAACTCCTTGACGCACTCTACGTGGCCTCCTGCGGCAGCCCTGTTCAGAGGCGTAGAGCCGGAGTCATTCTTCTCACTGACGTCAATTCCAGGGGCCCTCAGTAACTCCTTGACGCACTCTGCGTGGCCTGCGCTAGCAGCGCTGTTTCCAGCCATCGCTGTTTTTCTCATTGACGGCAATACCATGGGCGGTCAGTCCAATAACTCCTTGACGCACTCTGCGTGTCCTGCTGCGGCAGCGCTGTTCAGGGGCGTCCAGCCGTAGTAATTCTTCTCATTGACGTCAATTCCAGGGGCCCTCAGTAACTCCTTGACGCATTCTATGTGGCCTTTAGGCAGCCCTGTTCAGAGACGTAGAGCCCTTAGGTAATTTCTCATTGACGTCAATTCCAGGGGCCCTCAGTAACTCCTTGACGCACTCTGCGTGGCCTGCGCTGGCAGCGCTGTTCAGGGGCGTCCAGCCATCGCTGTTTTTCTCATTGACGTCAATTCCAGGGGCGTCTCAGTAACTCCTTGACGCACTCTGCGTGTCCTGCTGCGGCAGCGCTGTTCAGGGGCGTCCAGCCGGAGTCATTCTTCTCATTGACGTCAATTCCAGGGGCCCTCAGTAACGCCTTGACGCACTCTACGTGGCCTCCTGCGGCAGCGCTGTTCAGGGGCGTCCAGCCGTCGCTGGTTTTCTCATTGACGGCAATACCATGGGCGTCCAATAACTCCTTGACGCACGCTGCGTGGCCTTTACTGGCAGCGCTGTTCAGGGACGTAAAGCCCTCAGGTGTTTTCTCATTGACGTCAATTCCAGAGGCCCTCAGTAATTCCTTGACGCACTCTACGTGGCCTTTACTGGCAGCGCTGTTTAGAGGCGCCAAGCCATCGCTGTTTTTCTCATTGACGGCAATGCAGCAGACGCTCAGTAGTACCCTGACACACTCGACGTGGCCTTCACTGGCAGCGCTGTTCAGAGGCGTAAAGCCCTCAGGTGTTTTCTCATCGACGTCAATTCCAGGGACCCTCAGTAACTCCTTGACGCACTCTGCGTGGCCGTATCTGGCAGCCTGATGTAAGGGCGTATAGCCAAAAGCGTCTTTATGGTTAATCTCTGAGATTTTCCATCCCCATAGATATTTTAATCCGGGTAAATTACCGGCACGAGCAAAAATAGCCAGGAGGCTTTCCTGTTGATCGCTCAAGCTACCGATCACTTCATCACATGCGCCTGTTAACATCAGTTTGGAGAGGGTTTCTACTTGCTTCAGTTTCAATGCCTGTTTGAATAACAACCCGCACTGCGACTCATCCAGCAACATTTTTACTTCGTCGAATGAAAAATCGGAGATGTGGCTGCTGGTCAAGTCTGGTGCGCAAATATCAGCCTTCATTTCAAATTGTTGGTAAAGCGATAATAATACCGGCTTCAGCAGTGGCGTATCGAGCAGCCATTTCAGTGTGTTGTCGTCAGCCTGATTAGTGGCAACATAATCGCATACACACTGGCACAACTTTTCTTTAAAGGTGTTATCGTTTTTAATTACTTTATCGCTGAGTTGGTTGGAAAGTGTCTTGAGTACAACCGCAGGTACTTTCCTAAGCTGTTCGCTCGTGGCCTGTTGCAGGAAAAACGAGACAATGTGCCTGGCATTATTCGTCTGTTCCATTGCCTGCGTGAGCAGGGCATAAACGGTTTTCTCAGACCAGCTCACGAAGTCAATCGAGGTTAAATGAGCCAATGTCAGTGTGGTGTGATTTTCCGCTGCAAAAGTATAGGCCTGCCCTTTGGACAAGCGTTGGTGATGATTAAATACCCAAAAGAAAATTTCATCTATTGTCCCAATATACAATGAGGAATCGACGCCTCCAATGGCAGTAAACACCTTGGCTGATGACTGACCAAAATGGTCAACCACCCAGCCCAGTAACTTCTCACGATACCGCCTAAGGTGATAGCAGCCATCGCCGGTTTCTTCGATCATAACCCGAAGATCAAGCGACTGCTCCCCTGTTATTTTCAGCAACTCATTGACCGGTTGAAAGAAACCGCTGTCAAGCTGACTGGTTCTTTCCAACTTCAGGGCACCGGAATCAATGACCTCGGTTTCCCATGCTTGCACACCGATCTTTTGCAGGGTTGCGCTGAATAGATCAGACCAATCAGACGACAGTTTGCGCAGGATGGTACAGGCATTGATTGTTAGCGGTGCAGCAGACAGAAATCGTTCGCTAAGGTTATCAGACAGATTGGTCGGTGCAAATCGGTCAACGATGGGAAAAAGCCCCAGATACTCACAGAAAAGATTGTGCAAGCTATTAAAGTGGTGAACCTCCATGTCTCGATATAACTTGATCAGCCCCTGCATTTGCTGCTCAAACAGGAATGACTGAATAAATTGATGGAACAGCTCATTCCTGATCTCAAACAGCTTCCCGTCCAGCCCTCCCCGTAAGGCTTCCAAATTAAGAAAACATTCATTAAAACGGCTATGAACACCCGCAGAGCAAAGCTCTATGTCGTTCAGGCACCCGTGAAGTAGGTTAGCAATGTAATTTTTGCTATCTGCGTTTGGGTCATTTTGTTGGTCTTTGAGTTGCTTGACTAACCGATGAATCTGGAAACGTGTCTCACGATACAGGGGCAGCAGGCTGTCTTTGAGATGTTCAGGGGGGGATTTCAGCCTGTCATGAAAAGTGTCTATTGATTCGTCGTACTGATGATTAACAAAAAAGTGTGCCAGTTGCTTCATTTCCCGAATATCACTCAGGAAGCGGGATTGGATTTCAGCAAAAGAAGCATGCTTTTCCAGCTCCTCGTAACTATGAGCCTCCGGCAATTCAATATATTCTGGTTCATGAGTAGCCGTTTGTACCTGCGACGCTCCTGAAGCCATGACAGGCTGCCACGGAAGGAAAAGTCTTGGGTGGGTTGCAATACTTGAGAGCATGAACTTGTCCTGTACATATTCTGTTTATGAATAAGACCCAGAAAAAATGACAAAGTTCATATTAGGAAATTATTTAGCCCGGATATTTCATTAAGAAGGCAAGTTTGGCTCAATCATCGGATAGGATTAGGTCTACTAAAAAGCGTCACAAAAGCAAACCGAAATTTGCCATGCCCAAACCGACACAAGAGCCACTTCAATTTCCCCCCTCCAGCAGAGAAATTGTCTTAGTGCATGGTATATGATGCTAATTGAAGGCTAATCAGCCGCAGGCGGGGGGGGGGGGGTGATTAGCCTGATCAATTAATCAAGACTTTGGATATACTCTGGCCCAACACCCATACCCCAAAAAAGCACTGTAATAATCATCATGGAAACCAGAACCACCAACCCAATGCAGAGAATAGAGCTGGCATAAATGAAACCTTGTTCCTGGGGAATTTTCATAAATACGTGCAGGCCACTGTATAGCAGGTAAGCAGTTGCAGACATAGCCACTGTACCAGCTATAATTGCCAGCCATAACGACGGGTATAATCCGCATATGCCGGTAAGAAAGAGCGGGTAAGCGGTATAGCAGGTAAAGGCTGTGCAATCTGTGAGGGTAGGGTTACTGTTGAAGTTTTCACTCATCCAGCGCATAAACCAGCTCATGACCGCCACACCGGCAATCATGGCGAGCCAGGCCAGAGTAGCCATCCACAAGGCGCTGACGGAAGTGAGTTTGACTACCTGAGTGCTACCGGGCACACTCCAGCCCACCATGGTGGTGCCGATGTACGTGCACAGTGCCGGCAATGCTGCCAGCCAGACAATCTGGCCCAGGTAGAGTTGGATTAATCCGGTAGGGTTTTTTCTTATGCTGATCCATTCGTTGGCGGGTTTAGTGATTAAACCCCAGAAGTGGCTAAGTATCATCGCAGTGCCTCTGTGAATTCGGTTAGGTATCAGGTCGATTTGGCCGCTGAATACCCAGAATTCTGTACTGGATACTGATACTGACCGGCGGTTAACCTTTGTTATTATTATTGGTTCTGTGCCTGGTTTTTCCACTGCAGAATTGCATTAAGCTGCTATTTCAGTCATCTCATATTTTTTTCTGCCTGTAAAGGCAATAGACGCTTTTTTTAATTTTATGATGATGCTTCTGTTGTTTATCGTGCTTTTCGAGAAAATATACAGCTCAACGCCATCAGTTATTCTACGACAGTCTCATGCTTTAAGAGGAATGCATGCTCAATAAGATTGATAACATCATGCTGACCAGCCTGCTGGTTTTGCTACTATCAGCCAGCTGGTTACACAGACCAAAAGAACCGCTGCCACAGCCGGAAGTGACAGTAGAAGAAAATAACCTGCCCTTAGAGGTGATCCCAGACTTTGCCACCATAACCGATGTCAAGGCCAAAAAACGGGCGTTCTTCAGCTATTTACAGCCATTGGTTGAAGAAGCAAACGCTGCTATTTTGCAAAATCGCCATCAGATTCTCGGGCTGTCTACTCAGGCTGAACTTTCACAAACCGAACGGGATTGGCTCTATAAACTGGCCTCAGAGTACCGTTTGCCCCATGAAGGGGTATTCGATAAAGCGTTTTTTCACCAACTACTTATGCGGGTAGATACCGTGCCGCCATCCCTTGCGCTGGCTCAGTCTGCCAATGAAACCGCTTGGGGAACCTCCCGCTTTGCCCGCCAAGGCAATAATTTTTTTGGCCAGTGGTGTTTTAAGCCAGGCTGCGGGATTGTTCCTAACGCCCGTCCGCAAGGGAAAACCTATGAGGTACAAAAATTTGTCGATGTTGTGGCTTCGGTCAGGGCGTATATGCACAATTTAAACACGAACCATCAGTACGAAGCGTTCAGAGAGTTAAGGCTGGGGCAGCGCAAGTGGAATAAACCCATCATAGGCACAGTACTGGCTCACGGTTTGCACGCTTACTCAATTCGTGGTGGGGATTACGTGGATGAGCTGATCCTGATTATTAACAGCAATAAATTGTTGCAGTATGATATCAATGATTAGCTTCGCAGCTGACCTTGTTTTGGTCACCATGGTTGGCAGTCTGAAAGCACTTAAGAGTGGCGGCGCGTAGCTTTAAAGCGCACTTTCAGAGGACACGAGGGAGATGGACTTTCAATGAAAGCTTTACCTGTTGCGTTGTTGCAACGCGTTGTGATGCTGTTTTTGCTACTGCTGGCAGCATCCGCTCAAGCCGCACCAAAAAGTGAATACTGGGCTTTTTGGGATAAAAGCAATCCTGAATCAATAGCGACCATCAACCATGAGCCTTGGCAGCAGTTACTGGACCTCTATCTGGTAAGACGGCCTGCGGGAAGCTTGTTTCGGTATCAGGCTGTTACGGCAGCGGACCGGCAAAAACTTAAGCGGTATTTGCAATCGCTTGCCTCCATAGACCCACGGAATTATGCCCGGGCTGAACAAAAAGCCTATTGGATCAACTTTTACAATGCGCTCACCGTTGATCTTGTGCTAGAAAACTACCCCATCAAATCGATAACCAAGATCGGCCCATGGTATCAATTTGGCCCCTGGGAGATGGAGGTTGCCACGGTCGCCACTCAAGCGCTGACGTTAAACGACATTGAGCACCGAATTCTCAGACCGCTGTGGAGAGATAATCGCATTCACTATGCAGTGAATTGCGCAAGTATTGGCTGCCCGGACCTTTCCGCTGTGGCATTCACTGGAGCAAATACGGATGATATGCTGAACAGACTGGCCAAAAGGTTTATTCGTCAGGAGAAAGGCGTCAGTTGGATTGGCAGAAAACTGACGATTTCCAGAATTTATGAATGGTATGAAAGTGATTTTATAAATCAGGAGGGGGTTGTTTTACATTTACGCCGATACTCTACTCAAGGGCAGTCAAAGCGTCTTAAAAACTATAGCGGTTCGCTGCAATACCGTTATGACTGGCGTTTAAATGATTTGAAATAATTCATCCAACTGCCGAAATGCTGGTTAGGATTATTTTAAGCGCTAATTTTTGGGTGCTTGAAGGACAACGAATTATAAGGTGATGCTTCAATGGTGAAATACGTTCTTGCACTGTGCTTCCTATTAGTTGGTATCAAATCACAAGCGGCACCTTCCCCAGACCTCTGGGATTTTTGGAATAAGGCAGATCTTAACAGTCAGATTTCAATTGACCACTCACTCTGGCAAGGCTTTCTTGACCGCTACGTAAAACACTCTGATTCAACCAATATGTATATGGTGGAGTACGGCCGGGTTAAAAGAGCTGACAGGCTCAAGCTGAGTCAGTATCTACAAACTCTGGCGGTACAGGACCCAAGAAAATTAGCGCCCGATGAACAGTTCGCCTACTGGGTTAATCTCTACAACGCTTTAACGGTGAACCTGATTCTTGACTACTACCCGGTCAAATCCATCACCAAACTGGGTAAAGGCTGGTTTCGCACCGGCCCCTGGCGTGATGAATTGATAACCATTGCCGGTCACGCCATCTCTTTGGATGATATTGAACACCGGATATTAAGGCCAATCTGGAAAGACCCCAGAATACACTTTGTACTTAACTGTGCCAGCATCGGCTGTCCGGACTTGATGCCCGAAGTCTACGAGAGTGAAAAAATTGATGAGCAACTTAACAACGCGGCCCGGCGATTCATAAATCAGGCAAAAGGGGTTTCTTTTGTGGGTAAACGCCTGATACTTTCCAGTATTTTTGACTGGTATGAAGAAGACTTTAGAGACCAAGCCGGCGTCATGAAAGAACTTAAATCATTTGCCAATAGCAAACTTTTACAACAACTGAACGCTTACCGGGGAAGAATAAGTTATCGTTATGACTGGAAACTTAACCAATACAAGCCGTAGCCATTGAGCAACTCTGACGCTTCCCGCCGCCCTATCGCACCCAAAGGGCATAAATACCCAAAGGGCATAAAGCCGATGTTTTACGCAATCACGGATAAAGCTTAATTGAATACCCATTCAGGAAACCTGAAAAATAAAATTGACCTGCCATACAACACACCAGCTGCAGAATAATCTGGCGTATTGATTCATTAG
This sequence comes from Endozoicomonas sp., assembly GCA_965198415.1. Classification (GTDB taxonomy): domain Bacteria; phylum Pseudomonadota; class Gammaproteobacteria; order Pseudomonadales; family Endozoicomonadaceae; genus Endozoicomonas. Next base: position 352,018 of record CBDAPN010000031.1, on the reverse strand, counting down.
GAATTATTGCTCTCATACTCGTCAATGGTAAAAATAGACAGCCATAAGCTTACACAAAGTGGTTGACTCTCATAGTTTTACGATAACCTTTGAATTCTCCTACGGAAGCTTCTCTATACTGCTACCTTCACATTGAAGCACCGGAATTATGAATAATTAGTTTTACCTTACCTGCTCTGGAAGACCGTTAAAAAAACCCGCCTAATTAGTATGATTCTATTAGTAATGAAGTTCAAAAAACTCTTTTGTGAAGAGTGGGAAATATAACAAATTGTTCAGAGATTTTTTTTTGCAAAGCAATTAATTCTAAAGGTGTCAGGAACATTACCCGATGCGTATTGTCCAACAGTCGTACACCTATTAAACAAACCTTGCGGAACTCTCAACCCATAGCCTCGCTTTAGTGGGAAAGGAGCGACCTTTTAAGGTTTGGATCGAGATGGACAGCGAGAGGCTATGTTATTTGACGTAGCGGGTCGCACGTCATTCCCGATTAGAAGCCCCCACTAGAGTCGGCAAGCCGATTTAGTGAAGGGAGTGTGTCACTTTATGCTTCCATAAAAGTAATGGCTACTTGTTCGCCATAGATTAATAGATTTAATTCGTCGTTTTCTTTGCAGTGTAAGTGCTGGAGTTTTATATGACCGTTTCTCAAAAATCCTCATTTCTTCCCGTAAAAACTGAATCAGTCATCGATTTGGAGTCAGCCGTTGATTCGAAGCCTTCTGGCCAATCAAAAAAAAGGGCTAATTTTAGAGGCTTAACCGTTTCGGCTGCGTGTTTTGTATCGGCCACTGGAGTTACTATTCTCGCCAAACTGGCAGAACCTTTCTTTACGACCGTAAATGATCCATATAAAAACGTATCAAATGATTCAGCATTTATGGGTGATCTTGAGAAAGAAGCAATAGTTTTTGGTACTTGTATTGGAGTGTCTGTAGTGCTGGCAGAAAAAGTATATTCATATTTAACCACCGACTCTAACGCTGATTCAAACCAGACTGATAACGAGTTATCTACAGGCGATGACAATATGATTATTGAAGGCAAGACAGACACGATGTCAACTGAAACACAAAAAAGTGATGATACAGAACCTCAACCCGTTAGATTAAAACAGCTTATGGATTCTCAAGAAGTACACGTTGATCTGCAAATGGAATAAAATCAAAACATCTATTAAAAAAATCAGGCAGTTTTATAGCATAGAACTGCCGTTTAATTTTAACTCCAGCGATCCCACTTAAAACTCCCGGTACGGCCGGTTCATAAAAATATCCGAGAATAGCGTCTGTCTGGGTTATACCGTAGCGAGGCAGTAGAAAGTTGAACCTAAAATTATTCGGATTTTTTAGACTAATTGGTTGCTGCCGTAGTAGAGCAGCCTATGCTCAGACAACCTTCTAGCCAATTTCTTTTTTGGATATAAAAAAACCCTGCGGCGCAGGGTTTTGAAAATAAACAAACCGATTATTGTTCGGAGTTTGCTGTTTTAGGACCATCGGCGTTTTCATACATCAACAGCGGCTCAGAATCACCATTGATAACAGAGGAGTCGATCACCACTTTGGAGATGCTCTTGTCGGATGGGATCTCATACATGGAGTCAAGCAACACCGATTCAAGTATTGAACGCAGGCCGCGAGCACCAGTTTTGCGCTCCATTGCCTTTTTCGCCACAGCTTCGAGGGCGTCCTGACGGAAGTCGACTTCAACCTCTTCCATATCAAAGAGCTTGCTGTACTGCTTGGTGAGGGCGTTTTTTGGTTCAACCAAAATACGAATCAGCGCTTCTTCATCAAGTTCTTCAAGAGTTGCAAGAACCGGTAAACGACCTACAAACTCAGGAATCAGGCCAAACTTAACCAGATCTTCCGGTTCCACCTCTTTGAAAGTTTCGCCCAGATCTTTTTTATCGTCTTTGCTTTTTACTTCCGCCGAAAAACCAATTCCCGACTTTTCAGTACGATCCCGAATGACTTTATCGAGGCCGGCAAAAGCGCCACCGCAAATAAAGAGGATATTGGAAGTATCAACCTGCAAGAACTCCTGCTGAGGGTGCTTGCGCCCGCCCTGAGGTGGTACGGAAGCGACTGTGCCTTCAATCAATTTAAGCAGTGCCTGCTGAACACCCTCTCCGGAGACATCACGGGTGATGGAGGGGTTGTCAGATTTGCGTGAGATTTTGTCAATCTCGTCAATGTAGACGATGCCCATTTGGGCTTTTTCTACATCGTAATCGCACTTCTGCAGCAACTTTTGAATGATATTTTCAACGTCTTCACCCACATAACCGGCTTCTGTGAGGGTGGTTGCATCGGCGATGGTGAACGGCACGTTCAACATTCTGGCCAACGTTTCAGCGAGTAGCGTTTTGCCACTGCCGGTGGGGCCGATCAGCAAAATATTACTTTTGCTTAGCTCAACGTTGTCTTTTTGCTTGCCGCCACCCTTGGCATCGCCATAGCGCAAACGTTTGTAGTGGTTATATACCGCCACCGACAGGACTTTCTTGGCGCGGGGCTGACCTATTACGTATTCGTCGAGTGTGTTCTTAATCTCGTGGGGAATCGGTAATTGATCAGATGGCTCTTCGCCGCTTGTGTCCTGAATTTCTTCGCGGATGATGTCGTTGCATAGATCAACGCATTCATCGCATATAAATACGGAGGGGCCGGCAATCAGCTTGCGTACTTCATGCTGACTCTTTCCGCAGAAAGAGCAGTACAACAGCTTGCTGTCTTCACCCTTGCCGCTTGTTTCGTCGGTCATTCGATTACCCTGTTATACGGACATTGCCTGCCCTGCACTTTTCAATGAACGTTTAGTTTACCCGGCAGGTACTCAGTTGATGAGTTACGATTGCATACCTGAACTAGATGCGGGCATCAAGGCATGTTTTCAAGTGCTTGATCCGCACGATGCCAGAAATCACGAACGAGAAGTACACTCTTTCTGGAAAGGTATTTTGTTAGAGCAAGTCAGGAAAACTTAACCAGTAGGTTAGTGTTCAACGACTCGGGATAAAAATCAACCTGCAGAAATAATAAACAATGAAAATAGCACGGTGACTATTTTCATTGACATCTTGGCATGTTCACACCAGAAAAACGCTATTGCGATTATTCTTTGTCTTTTTTGCCCGCTCCACTGCGTTGATTCATAACCTGATCAATCAAGCCGTAGGCAACCGCTTCATCGCCGTCCATGAAGTTGTCACGGTCGGTGTCTCGCTCAATAACCTCAAGTGGTTGTCCGGTATGATGAGCCAGAACATGGTTCAACTTGCTGCGGATACTCAGGATTTCGCGGGCGTGGATTTCAATATCAGAGGCCTGCCCCTGAAAACCACCCAAAGGCTGATGGATCATTACACGCGAGTGCGGCAGGCAATAACGCTTACCCGCGGCGCCACCGGCCAATAACAATGCACCCATGCTGGCGGCCTGGCCGATGCACATGGTGGAAACATCGGGCTTGATAAACTGCATGGTGTCATAGATAGACATACCGGCAGTCACCGAACCTCCAGGTGAGTTGATGTACAGGTGGATGTCTTTGTCCGGATTTTCAGACTCAAGGAACAGCAGCTGGGCTACTACCAGATTGGCCATGTGGTCTTCAACCTGACCGACCATAAAAATGACCCGTTCTTTGAGCAAGCGGGAATAAATATCGTAGGAGCGTTCACCTCGGGCTGATTGCTCAACAACAATTGGTACCAGTCCTGAATTAGTGATTGCTACTGCGTGCGGGTCTGTCAGATTGGACATATCCTGTCTTAACTCCTTGCCAAGTCGAAGAATAGCGACTGCTCCGGGCAGTCGCCTGCATACCAGATTTAAACGACCATAGCCGGAAAAACCTTAGTTGCCTTATCAGGCGGTCATCATCAATAGAGCCCTGCTAATCAAGCGGGATCAGGCAGACTCTTCCTGGCCTGCTTCAGCAGATTTATCAGCTTCTTCAGTTTCTTCAGCACGCTCAGCAGGCTTGATGGCCTCCTGATAGCTGCACGTTTTTTCGTTAACCTGAGCCGCATCCAGAATAGTATCCACTACCTGTTCTTCCAGAACAACATACTTGATCTGAGACAGCTGCTCATCACTACTGTAGTACCAGTCAATGACTTGTTGTGGCTCCTGATAGGCGGAGGCCATCTCTTCGATCATACCGCGAACACGCTCGTCATCAACTTTTATGTCACGCTGCTTAACTACATCACCGATCAGCAGCCCCAGAGCAACGCGCTTTTTAGCATCAGCTTCAAACAGCTCAGCCGGCAGTTGCTTAGGGTCGAAGCTACCTTGCGCGCCGCCAAACTGCTGCACAGCCTGTTCGCGCATGCGATCGACCTCTTGGGTAACCAGAGTTGAAGGTACTTCCAGCTGATGCGTTTCCAGCAGTCCGTCCATTACCTGATTCTTGACCTTGTTTTTGATTGCCTGGCGCAGTTCGCGCTCCATGTTTTTGGAAACTTCACGACGGAAACCTTCCAAGCCGCCTTCGCTAACACCAAAGCGGGCATAGAACTCATCATTAAGCTCAGGCAGAACCTGTGTTTCTACTTTGTGCACTTTGCAGGCAAACTCAACAGCCTGACCGGCAAGCTCTTGAGCGTGGTAATCGTCGGGGAAAGTAAGGGAGAGAGTGCGCTCTTCATCAACAGCCACGCCGAGCAAGCCGTCTTCAAAACCGGGAATCATACGACCAGAGCCCAGCTCCAAAGTAGCGTTTTCAGCACTGCCACCTTCAAAGGATTCACCCTCTTTGGTACCGGTATAATCGAAGGTCAGACGATCGCCAAGCTCAGCAACGCGCTCAACGGCTTCAAACGTTGCACTTTGCTGACGCAGGGTGTTGAGCATTTCATCGATGTCAGACTCCTGAACTTCAGCAACCGGACGTTCGACAGTAATTTCGGCAAAATCGCTCAGGGTGATTTCAGGATACACTTCAAACGTTGCAATGAAGGTGAAGCCTTCGCTGGTGTCAGAAGCGGTTTCAACCAAGGGGGCACCGGCAGGGTTCAGCTGCTGCTCTTGAATGGCCTCAAAAAAGGAAGACTGCATCATCTCACCGAGCACTTCCTGCCGGGCACCTTCGCCATAGCGACGCTTGACCACTTTCATGGGAACCTTACCAGGACGAAAGCCATCGAGACGTACACGACGGGACAAGTCCTGCAGGCGCTTATTGACCTCGCCATCAATTGCTTCTGCAGGCAGAGTGATGGTCAGCTTGCGCTCAATACCGGAGGTAGCTTCAAGTGAGATTTGCATTTTTGTTCCTCAATACCAAACCTGTGTAACAATGAGCCAAAAGGCGCATAGACTAGCAAATGTAAATAGAAAATGCATAGAAATGATCCATCCACCCCCGTTCAGGCCAGAAGGAACACTGAGCTATTGCGCTTTCTATTCCCCCTGAGGGGTTTGCACCACTCTCACTTCACATCAATAGGAGCCAATGAAAAGCACAGGTTTGAGGAGAAAAGCGAATGTTGTCAGCCCTGACTTAGCCCGGTAATTTCGGTGACGCATCCCTCACTACTGGTAAAATTATTTGTTCAGCTGGCCTTGCACCGGTTTATTAGCTCGATGGCAGGGCGCATCTTCTGCAAATTTTCTCAGAAAGGATTACGGCTTTGTCATCCTGCGTCGCTTTTGCTGTACCGACGCCCAGACTCGAATAGCTGTGAAATATCCGGTTCAACTTTTCACACCTGAACCTCCCTATACGCCTTATTGAAGGTAAGGACTAGCGGGTCTATGGGTCCCGGCAGTTTCTTTGCATGAAACATACAAAAACGGGGATAAGTATTCTTATCCCCGTTAATGACTAGTGCTGGTGCGGAAGGAGAGACTCGAACTCTCACGCCTTGCGGCACTGGAACCTAAATCCAGCGTGTCTACCAATTTCACCACTTCCGCTTACAGTGCTTGTATATAAAAATTTCGCACCGTTTTTATTCAGACGCTTAAACTACTAAACATCTGGTTAACTGGGGTGGGCGAAGGGGCTCGAACCCTCGACCGCCGGAATCACAATCCGGAGCTCTGCCAACTGAGCTACGCCCACCATTTAGAGCCGAAAGACTATTTAAACTGAGCCAGATTATCAAGCTTAAAAATTAATTTGATAATGAATCGGACACAACTTTGGTGGCTCAACCGTCAGGACTCGAACCTGGGACCATTCTTTTACAAAGCCTGATGCTTGAAGGGTGTACATCAAAGTCAGGCTCTAACCATATGGGGTCTGTGGTTTCAGCGTGGCTAAGGTTATGCACAGCCACGCTATTTGTCAACACCGTGAACTAACTTAACAAAGCTTTTGCTGTTGCTATTCCGTTTTAGAACTATTGAACAGATTGGCCAGACTGATTTTTGATCAATCCGTAACAACAGTTTTGATCATTTTTGTGCACCCCATTAATGAAGAATCTGCCAACAAAAACAAACAAATAGTGCCAACTAAGATCTAAAAAGCATTAGCGAAGGCATCTATATTTCTGTATGATTGCCGCGGGACTGGAAGAGCGTCACAGCGAGCTCCAACAAACCCGATGAGGATATAAAAAGCCAGCTCGACATCCTGTTAAAGGATTTGAATGCCGGCGACGTTAAGTCAGGACAACTGGCCAACTTTGGTCTTCTTAGGACGGTTGAAAACCGTAATCGGCACCTTCGTGTTTCTCAGAATCTCTGCTTATAAAACTGGTATGCATAACCGGAATAACAATGACTCTGAGAACTGACCCAGTGTTTTTTACGCTTGTTACCTACAAGGACGCAGCTCGTAGCGATTTGGACACTCATTTCGCTGCCCGGCTCAGGAATTGATTAAGTTTTAATCATCTAACGCAACCACCTGATTATAATCGCCGTATATAAAGAAGAGTTTCTGGCTCATTTGATCGGACATTGATCTGCATCAATAAAATTCTCTATCGGTTTACCCACAATTATCATCCACCTCATAAGTACAACCCGAAGGTAACATGGAGCATGAGCACTGCAACGTTACAGCCGAATAACACGGCATATAACTACAAAGTGGTTCGGCAATTTGCCATCATGGCCGTGGTCTGGGGCGTTGTTGGTATGGCAGTAGGCCTGCTGATCGCTTCGCAGATGGTCTTTCCCGAACTCAACCTGGGCTTACCGTGGACCAGCTTTGGCCGCTTGCGACCACTGCACACCAACGCGGTAATTTTTGCGTTTGGTGGCTGTGTCCTCTTTGCCACTTCCTACTATATTGTGCAACGCACTTGTCAGGCCACCCTGGCAATGCCTAATCTGGCAGCCTTCACCTTTTGGGGTTGGCAGCTGGTGATCGTTGCCGCAGCCATCACCCTGCCTATGGGCATGACCTCCTCTAAAGAGTATGCCGAGCTGGAATGGCCTATTGATATTCTCATCGCCGTGGTCTGGGTCAGTTATGCCCTGGTATTCTTTGGCACCATAATGAAGCGCAAAGCCAAACATATTTATGTGGCTAACTGGTTTTTTGGTGCATTCATTATTACCGTTGCTGTACTGCACATCGTCAACAGCGCTTCCGTACCGGTAACTCTGACCAAGTCCTACTCCGCCTACGCCGGAGCTATGGACGCCATGATTCAGTGGTGGTACGGCCATAACGCCGTGGGCTTTTTCCTCACCGCTGGCTTCTTGGGCATGATGTATTACTTCGTGCCAAAACAAGCTGAACGTCCGGTTTATTCTTATCGCCTCTCCATTGTCCACTTCTGGGCACTGGTTGCCATCTACATCTGGGCTGGCCCTCACCACCTGCACTATACCGCTCTGCCAGACTGGGCACAGAGTCTGGGTATGGTCATGTCGCTGGTGCTACTGGCGCCATCATGGGGGGGAATGATCAACGGTGTTATGACCCTCTCAGGCGCTTGGCACAAGCTGCGTACCGATCCCATTTTGCGCTTTCTGGTGGTTTCACTGTCCTTTTATGGCATGTCCACCTTCGAAGGTCCGATGATGGCCATCAAGACCGTTAACGCCCTTTCGCACTATACCGACTGGACCATCGGTCACGTCCACTCCGGTGCGCTTGGCTGGGTTGCCATGGTCTCTTTTGGCTCGTTGTATCACTTGATTCCCAAACTTTACGGCAAAGAGCAAATGCACAGCGTCGGTCTGATTAACGTTCACTTTTGGCTCGCCACCATTGGTACCGTGCTGTACATCGTTGCCATGTGGGTAAACGGTATTGCCCAAGGTCAGATGTGGCGCGCAGTCAACGCCGACGGCACCCTGACCTACAGCTTCGTTGAATCCTTGCAATTCAGTAGCTATGGCTACATTACTCGAGCCATCGGCGGTGGGTTCTTCGTACTTGGCATGCTGGTTATGGCGTACAACGTCCTACGCACCGCCAGTGAATCCAAAACTCTGACTAAGAGCGCTCTCGATGCGCCTCAAGCGGTTGCCGGGAGATAATAACGATGGCTGCTAAGCACGACATAATCGAAAAAAATATCGGCCTGATGGTGCTATTGGTTGTGGTAGCCATCAGTTTTGGATCGCTGGTTGAAATTGTTCCACTCTTTTTCCAAAAAGAGACCACGCAGCCGGTAGATGGGTTAAAACCCTACACGGCTTTGCAATTGGAAGGTCGCGACATCTACATTCGTGAAGGCTGCGTTGGTTGCCACTCGCAGATGATTCGCCCTTTGCGCGCCGAGGTCGAACGCTATGGACACTACTCCGTTGCCGGTGAATCCGTGTACGACTATCCGTTCCTCTGGGGCTCCAAGCGTACTGGCCCGGATCTGGCTCGTGTGGGCGGTCGTTACTCAGACGACTGGCACCGGGCTCACCTGATCAACCCGCGTGATTTGGTACCGCAATCCATCATGCCCGCCTACCCATTTTTGGCTGAAAACACACTGGATGGCAAACTGACCGCCCGCAAAATGTCCACCTTGCGCTTCCTCGGCGTCCCCTACACCGATGAAGACATTGCTGGCGCAAAAGATGCGGTTAAAGGTCGGACCGAACTGGACGCTCTGGTGGCTTATCTGCAAGGGCTGGGTACCGTAATTTCAGGTAAACGTTGATGGATATCAATACGATTCGAGGACTGGCGACTGTCGTCGCCCTGGTCGCATTTGTATCAGTGGTACTGTGGGCCTACAGCGGCCGCCGTAAAAGTGACTTTGACGAGGCGGCGTCCCTGCCTTTTGTGGAAGATCAGGATGACCACACCCCAAAAGACCAAAGCACTGACAACGGCCACAGCAATAAAAAAGCCTCCCCAAAAAGAGGAGTAGCATAAAGATGAGTAATTTTTGGCACTGGTGGATTGTACTATTAACCACCGCTTGCCTTGTTCTGATTACCTGGGTGTTGTTTGCTACCCGCAAAGACCAGCGCAAGGAGCAAACCGAAGAGACCACCGGCCATGAATACGATGGCATCAAAGAGTACGATAACCCACTGCCTCAATGGTGGTTTATCCTGTTCATTGCCACACTGGTATTTACCGTTGGTTACCTGATCGTATACCCAGGCATGGGCAAGTGGCCCGGCGTTTTTGGCTGGACCTCTGACGGACAATTAAAAGGCGAACAGCTCGCTCATGAGCGCAAATACGCGCCAGAGTTTGCTCGGTATGCCGCCACGCCCATTGAACAGCTGATCAAAAACCCCAAAGCATTGAAAATGGGGGAGCGTGTATTCATCAATAACTGTGCGCTTTGCCATGGTATGGACGCCGGAGGAAACTTCGGCTTCCCCAGTCTGATCGACGACGACTGGCTCTACGGCGATACACCAGAGGCCATAAAAACCACCATTGTCCATGGCCGTAAAGGGCAAATGCCAGCCTGGAGCGCCATTCTTGGCGAAAAAGGCGTAACTCAGGTAGCGAGCTATGCCCGTGAACTGTCTGGTATAGACAGCGGCGCCAGCGCAGCAGACCTCAAAGCAGGCAAGAAGATTTTCAGCACCACCTGTGCCAATTGTCATAATGCCGACGGTAGCGGTAATCAGCTGATAGGCGCCCCCAACCTGACCAATAATATTTGGCTCTATGGCTCTAGCCAAGCTCAGGTTGAGTACACTATTCGTAAGGGGCGCAACGGGGTTATGCCGGCATGGAACGATATTCTAGGTGCAGAGAAAGTGCACTTAGTCTCCGCTTACGTTTACAGCCTGACTCACAAGCCAGAGTAACTGTCGCCAGCAGCGGCCAATAAACCCGTGCCGGGAGTTCATCCTCCCGGTCGGTACCATAACCAAACAGCTTTCCTGACACTTTTTTAACCCCCAATTGTTCAACGTTAAAACAACCGGTATTTAGGCACCATGAAAAAACCCAATGCCAACCAGGAACCGGAACTGATCGACCTCTACCAAAAGCCGGAAAAAATTTACACTCGCAGTTTCTCGGGCCGTTACCGAACAATGCGCCTTGCAGGGGGAACACTCCTGTTTTTACTGTTCTTTGGCACATGTTGGATAAACATCAACGGTCACCAGGCGGTACTGTTTGATCTTCCTGCGCGAAAATTCCATATTTTTGGCACCACCTTCTGGCCTCAGGATTTCATCCTGCTGACCTGGTTGCTTATTATCTGCGCTTTCGGGCTGTTTGCACTCACCGTATTTGCCGGGCGAGTCTGGTGTGGCTACACCTGCCCCCAGAGCGTTTTCACCTGGGTGTTTATGTGGGCTGAGCGGGTCACGGAAGGTGAGCGTAACCGCCGCATCAAGCTCGACAAGGCACCATTGACCACCACAAAATTCCTGCGCAAAACGGCCAAGCACATTCTTTGGCTCGGTATAGCCTTTGCCACGGCGTTAACTTTCGTTGGCTACTTCACGCCCGTGCGGGAATTAGTGGTGGATATCGCTTTGTTTGATGTCGCCCCCTGGGGTATTTTCTGGCTCGGTTTTTTTACTCTGGCCACCTATGGTAATGCCGGATACCTCCGAGAGCAGGTCTGTCTTCACATGTGTCCTTACGCCCGCTTTCAAAGTGTTATGTTCGATAACGACACGCTGGTGGTCGCTTACGATAAGGCCCGTGGTGAGCAGCGCGGCTCACGGAAAAAAACCGCCGACCCCAAAAGCCTCGGGCTTGGCGACTGTGTGGACTGCAGCGTCTGCGTTCAAGTCTGCCCCACTGGCATTGATATCCGTAACGGATTGCAATATCAGTGCATTGGCTGTGCCGCCTGCATTGATGCCTGCGACACTATTATGGATAAAATGGGCTACGACCCGGGGTTAATTCGCTACAGCACAGAAAAGCAAATGTCTGGCAGCAAAACCCACTGGCTGCGGCCACGGCTTTTAGGCTACTGCTCTGCCTTGTTTATTATGGTCTGCATGTTTTTGTATACCCTCGACCAGCGGGTGCTGCTGGAGCTGGAAGCTCTGAAAGACCGCAATGTTCTTTATCGGGAGATTAATGGCAATCAGATTGAGAATGTCTACACACTGAAGATTGTCAACAAGGACCAGCAGCCCCGTGAGATTGAAATAAAAGTAGCCGGTTTTGAAAACCTGAAGATTATCGGGAACACCAGTCTGGTGATTGCCGCAGGCAGTGTTGAGCAGCAGGTCGTTCGGGTGGTTGCACCAAAGCTTAAAGGTACACCCATTTCCCGCGCGATCCGTTTCAGTATTAACTCTGAGGGTTTAAAATCTATCACTGCAGAGAGTCGGTTTATGGTGCCTGGTCAGTATTAAACGCCGCCTGTTCTGAGGCTGCCCATTAATCGGCAGCCCTTACAACGGAACTGGTTTATTACTATACAACTGCGCGTCATTCTTACTGGTAAAAACACGGTGCAATCTATATCCTACGGCCAAATTTAATTGATCAAAGGGCAATCACAAGCCTCTCGCTATACACAGGTAAAAAGTGAATAATTGCCTGAAACACCCACCGGACGGGCAACGCCCGGAGTCTTCGCCTCCGGGGTACTGAAACGACAATAACCCTAAGGAAGCTGTTTCGTGACTGATCCGAACGAACGCATTACCCGTTGGTACCGTGAGCCCTGGGCCTGGTACATCCTCATTATCCTACTGGTGAGCATTAGCTGGGGAAGTTTTCAGGTGTATACCGCCTTTACTATCCGAGACAGCGTAGTCATTGACGATTACTACAAAAACGGCAAGTCCATTAATCAGGATATGACCCGAATTCAAAACGCCAGGACCCTTGGCATTGAGGGCATCTTACTGATTGACGCCCTGCTTGGCGAAGTGCGTGTCACACTGCAAGGGGAGCTTACCCAGTGGCCGCAACACCTAAAGCTCAGCTTCCTCTCCCCGGTATTTGCCGATCAGGATCAGGCTCTTGTCCTCACCCGATCATTCGGTACCAGTACCGCCCAGTCAACTTATGTAGGTCAGTTGACTACAGCGGTTTCAGGCCGTTATTACCTGCAGCTAGAAACACAAGATGAACTGATTCCCGAAGTTGGATATGAAACCGGCTGGAAAATAACCCAAGAAGCCAAGGTTGCCCCGGACACACCGATCAGACTAAAAAACCCTGAGGCCTGATGAGCAATACCGACTGTTTTCATTGCGGATTGCCAGCGAACGAGCCGGTACTATTTTTCGCAGAAGTTGAAGGAATACAGCAGCCCATGTGCTGCCCGGGCTGCAAGGCTGTCACCGAAGCCATCGTCGCCGGTGGTCTGGAAAATTACTACCAGCACCGCACCGCCAACGCCACACAAGTGAACTTGAGCCAACGACTGCTTGAAGAGCTGCGGATTTATGACCGCAGCGAGGTTCAAAAAGACTTTGTGCGACCGGCACAAAAGGGCAAAGTGGCCAGCCTGTTAATCGACGGCATTACCTGTGCAGCTTGTGTCTGGCTTTTGGAAAACCATTTGCAACGCATGGACGCAGTGGAGCACGTAGTCGTCAACCTCAGTACCCACGAAGCGCAGGTGACCTGGAACCCGGACCATACCGCCCTCAGTGAACTCCTTTTGGCTATCCACCAAATTGGCTACAAAGTCTACCCTTGGCGCGCTGACCAGCAAGAGGCACTACTGAAAAAAGAGAACCGCACATTCATACGACGACTCGCGGTTGCCGGCATTGGTGCCATGCAGGTCATGATGTATGCCGTTGCCCTTTACTCTGGCGCGATCAGTGCCGACATGCCACAAAGTTACCGGGATTTAATCCGGATTTTCAGCGCCCTGGTAGCTACCCCGGTGGTTCTGTACTCTGCGGCACCCTTTTTTAAAGCGGCTTGGCGGGACATCAAAATCCGCCAACTCGGCATGGATGTACCGGTCTCCATTGCCATTGGCGGCGCTTATGCGGCGAGCTTGTGGGCGACGTTTTTTGGCAGCGGCGAAGTGTATTACGACTCCGTCTCCATGTTTACCTTCTTTCTGCTCACCGGGCGCTACCTTGAGTTGCGGGCACGCCATGCAACGGCCAGAGCTGCCCGGGCGCTGACCAGCCTACTGCCACCGAGCTGTCTAAAAGCGGTGGAGGGGCAGTATGTGCGAGTACCGGTTGCCGATCTCAAACCAGACGACAAAGTAAGAATTCTGCCCGGTGATGCCATCCCCGCCGATGGCGTTCTAATCAGTGGCGCCACCAGCGTCAATGAGTCCATGCTCACCGGCGAATATCTGCCCATTGAAAAGACGGTTGGCGATACAGTGCTTTGCAGCAGCATTAATGTCGATCATCCGGTGGAGCTGCGAGTCACTAAAGTAGGTGAGCAAACCCGCGTTGCCAGTATCATTGATCTACTGCGCCAGGCGCAGCAGGATAAACCCGCCATCGCCCGGCTGGCAGACAGAGTAGCCGGTTGGTTTGTCGCCACGGTCTTACTGGTGGCCATCGTGGTGTACTGGGGCTGGTCCGGTATTGCGCCAAAAGATGCGTTCTGGATTACGCTTTCGGTGCTGGTCGTTACCTGCCCATGCGCGCTGTCACTGGCAACGCCGGCGGCATTGACCGCAGCTACCGGTTACCTGCACCGACTCGGTTTGCTGGTCACCCGGGGGCACGTTCTGGAAGGATTAAAAACCATTGACCACGTAATTTTTGACAAGACAGGCACACTGACCCGTGGTGAGCTGTCCCTCACCCAGGTCATCCCGCTAGAAGACTGCCAGCTCTCACCAAAAGCGTTGATTAAATTAGCCAGTGCGCTAGAGGCCCACTCTGAGCACCCCATCGCCAAAGCCTTTCGTAGTGACGACGCGCCAACGGCCGCCAACATAAAAAATTTTCCAGGTCATGGTATTGAGGGAACCATCGGTAGCAAGTGCTACCGGATTGGCCGGGCTGACTTTGCCGCCACCGCCATGCCAACACCGCAGTACGAGGGGCAGTGGTTATTATTGGCAGAAAACGGCCACCCCTTGTGCTGGTTTGGCATTACCGACAGCCTGCGTTTGGAAGCAGCAAACACCATAGCCCGACTGCAACAACTGGGTAAAACCGTTACCTTACTGAGCGGTGACGCTGAACCGGTAGTCGCAGCGGTTGCAAACACACTTAATATACGACACTGGAAATCAGCAGCCAGCCCGGACGAAAAACTGTCGTTTATTCAAGCGCTGCAAAAACAGGGTCACAAAGTACTGATGGTGGGTGATGGCATAAACGATGTCCCGGTTCTGGCCGGTGCTGACATCTCCATGGCCATGGGCAACGCCTCAGATTTAGCCCGCACCAGTGCCGATGCAGTGTTAATTTCCGCTAACCTCGAACGCTTGGCGGATGCTTTCGGACTGGCGGGGCGTACTCGCAATATTATTCGTCAGAACCTGGCCTGGGCGTTGGGCTACAATCTGGCCGCACTGCCACTGGCAGCAGCAGGCATGGTTGCACCATGGATGGCCGCCACTGGCATGGCATTGAGCTCACTCATTGTGGTGGCCAACGCTTTGCGACTTGGCAAGACAACCACAAAACTGCCAGCACAGATTGGAGCCTGACCATGGAGAGCCTGATAATTCTTATTCCGTTGGCGCTGATTCTCATCGCAGTTGCCATCAAAATCTTTTTCTGGGCGGTGGACGACGGGCAATTTGACGACTTGGAAGGCCCCGCCCACAGCATTCTTTTTGACCAACCATCGACAAAAAAATCCGAAGAAAACGACGATTAAATCGTTACAAGGCAGTATTCTTATGATGACAATGAATGAAGCTCCCACCCTGATTTCCGCCCTATCTTTGGGCATATTGGGCAGTGCCCACTGCATCGGCATGTGTGGCGGCATTACCTCAGCACTTAGCTTGTCTCTGGCCGACCGCTCAAAATCACAAACATTCTGGCTGATGCTTACTTATCATCTGGGGCGGGTTAGTAGCTACGCTATTGCCGGTTTTTTACTGGCCGCCATCGGCTGGTATCTGGGCGGAATCAGCCCGATGATTAAAATGAGCCTGCGCTATTTTGCCGCTGCCATGCTCATAGCCATGGGGCTTTATCTGACCGGTTGGTGGCGGGGGCTGACGCAACTGGAGAAAGCAGGCAGTAAGCTCTGGCAACACCTCCAACCGAGAGCCCGGGCGCTGCTACCCATCAAAAACATACCTAATGCACTGGTTATTGGTATGCTCTGGGGCTGGCTTCCTTGTGGTTTGGTCTACAGCACGCTGGCTTGGAGTGCCACACAAGGTTCACCGGTTCAGGGCGCTCTGTTAATGGCCTCTTTCGGGATTGGCACCATTCCTTCGGTGTTTCTGCTTGGTGCTTTTTCACGACGGTTTAGCGGTATTATTCAGGCCAAACTGACCCGCAACCTTGCCGGTTTACTGGTTATATTGTTCGGTTTGTGGTCTGTGCCCGGTTCGCACCAACATTGGTTGATGTCTGTATTGCCGTTTTCCGGGCACTAATAAAAAGCGGGCTGCCTCTTAACTTGCGTTTATTGCCAAAAACCGGGTGCCCAGCTGCTGATAGCATCGTCTAAAAAGGGGCTACCAGACGACTCTTTTGCGGCCTGGGCTCCCGCCGAGACATAAGAAGAGGCGCCGGAGGTACTCATCTCTGCCCCCGAAACCTCGCCGCCATAGCCAAGGAACCGATTGACCTCAATAGCCATTTTGTTAAAAAAGCCATAGACATACTCCGCAGCACTATTTAACTCAGCCTTGGTGGGTACGAAGTCCTCTAATAACCAGTTTTCCTTTTCATATTTTACGTTATCGAGAATTTTTCCTTCATCTATCACCTCGCGAGCCGGTGCATCTAAAGACCCGGTTTTGAAAAAGCCTTTCGTTTTGAGAAGATCTAGAAGGTCATCCGGCAATTGGCTTTTAGTCACTGTATTGGTGAACACCTGTATCATGGTTCCATCGGGATGAATCACTAGCGTTGGGTCTACATCATGTTCTGCAGTGACTTCCTGAGGTTTTGTATCGTTGGCTGTGGACACCTGCTCTTTCACTAGGGTTTTTGCTTCAGATTCAGTAGCAAGGGCTTCATTCGTCGAGCTGGCAGCAACATTTTCTACTACTTCTTCAGTGAACACCGGGATAAGCTTGACTATTTTTTTCGCAATGAAGGTAGCAATAGAAGCAATCCCTAAGAGTCCTGCTACGGCTCCAAGCGCAAGACTTCCCAACCGAAACGATGACGCAATTTGTTTTTGGCCTAAATCAAAGGCTAATTGTCCAGCAACTGCACTGAGACCGGCCACCCCAGAAGCCAAACTTCCAGCGAAACCCGCAGTAGAGCTCACTGAGGCAAGGCTTAACGATGCACCACCGGTTTCAGGAGTCAAAGCAACGGCAACGAACAGGCTCGCTATGGTAGTTATTATACCCAAACTATAATTTAATGCGCCGGCCACGCTGTGTCCTAATGGGTCAACAAACTCTATAGGGTTAGCTGCGGCATAAGCGTAAAGGTTATTAATCTTTTGATTATCCCGTTTTATAAAGCGTCTAAGCTCTGGGTGATAAAAACGGTGTCGCAAATAGACAAGGCCTGTTTTACTGTCCCGAAACTCCTGGTTCCAGAGAAAGTCCGTACTAGCGTCACTCTTCTCATTCATCAGGCTTTGGGTATGACCATACCCCTCGTATTTAAAAAAGTTGACTGCTTGTTTTCCTTTGCCATCCACCCACAAACGGGCACCCGTGCTGTGGTTAGAGGTGAATAACTGTTCACCCACACTGCCGTTTAACGTCCCAACAAACCTATGACCATGACGAATAAAGTCGTGCAGTTTTTTATTTTTCCCAATCGTTTGTACCTGACCATTTTTATGGTAATAAAAACTTTGGCTGATTGTGCCATCGTCCGTACGGCCTAACAAACCATCTGGCCAATAGAAAAACCGAGCCAGCGTTTTACCTTTAGCATCAGAGACCGAGAGCAGCACTCCTCTGTCATCGTAATCGTATTTATTACCTTGGTGATCCACCACGATTTTGCCATCGTTATCATGCTCAATGGTTAGCTCCTTAGTGGATGTCCCTTTTTTAATTGATGTCCCTTTTTTAATTTTTTCCAACTGATCCGCTTCGTTGTAGTAACGGTGAATAACTTGGGTTGCTCCTCCTTCGGTTCGCTCCTCTTTAATCAGATTATTATTACCATCGTATTGGTAGCTAATTTCTCTTTTGGCCGCATTGACTGGCTTGTTGTTTTCTTTTTGGGAGTGTACTTCTTTAGTCAGTCGTTTTAATCCATCGTAGCTGTAGATGATACTATCGCTTACTGCTTGATTATCTGTGCCGAGGGATTGGGTTGTCTGCTTTACTAACTCACCTCGCGGCAAAAATTCATACTCTCTTGATAGCAATTTTTTTCCTGAATCTGTCGATTTACATCCTTTTGATAAAGCAGTTACCGTGGAGGCGATTACTCGCCCGTAAGGCCCGTAGGTGAATGTTTCTTTTGTTTTTCCAGTGTCGGCTATATCGCGCTCAACTGCCAATAATGAACCTTGTGCGCCATTGTTATTTTTGCCATAGATAAAACGGATTTCGTGCGCGTCACTTTTAATGGCAGAGAGCAGGCCCTTGTCTTTATCGTCGTAGTGATAAGTCAGTATCCGATTACCCACATTTTTCTGTCGCACAAGCCGGTTATATTGATCATACTCATAGTCTTGCTGCTGCTTATCCGGGTAAATGTGGCGGGTTAAATTGCCTTTTAAATCGTACTGATAATGCTGCTCCTGACCGTCTGAATCGGTTGCTTTTGTTAACCGACCGCCAGCATTATACTCATGGTCCAGCTGAAAAACTTTACCTTGGCGATTCCAACTGGAGGACTTTAAAAAACCTCGGGATGAATACTGCTGCCGGATGGTTTTTCCATCTGCCAACTCTCGTTCAATTTCTCTGCCATTTTTATCGTATCGGTGTTTGGTAACGAAACGCTTATGATTGCCAAACTCAGGGCTAATAGTACGTTCGAGTTTATTATCGGTATTATAAACGTAGGTGTAACCATGGTGAGTGCTCAGTCGTCCATTGTCATCTTGTTTCCTAACGGTATTATATTTATTTTTAAATAAGTCATACTTTATTTCTTGCGTTAGTGATAATCCGTCATAGGCTTGGGTGATTATTTTTATTCTATTATGACCGGTATCGTACTCATAAGTTTTTTTTATCGCAGAATGCTTAGCTGACGACTGTGCATCCAGGAGTGCACTCTCGTTACTAATCAATCGGCCAAATGCATCTTGTTGTTTGCTGGTTTCAATGAGGTGCAGCTTGGCATTGCCCAACGGGAAATAGGTTGTTTTCACTGTTAACGACCAGGGTGTTTTTTCTTCTTGTTTATTTTTTTTTCCATTAATCAAAGAATACGATAACAATTTCTCATCATCGTAAATAAACTGTTTTTTATTTAACCAGGGGTCAACCTGCTCAATCATTCGCATTTGATCATCGTATTTATAGGTAGTTATATTTCCCAGTTTATTTTTGCTAAGGATGACTTTTCCGAAGGCGTTAAATTCTTTCTCGCCAATCTTACGATATTTACCATCTATCCACTCTTCAGCTACCACCGTTCTTTCAGAGGCATCCAACTTATAGCGTTTTTTGTAACCTAAAGGCGATTCTGTCACCTTTGCATTAAACCCATCCTGTCCATAGCTGTAATAGTGGGTTTTATGAACATAGCCTTCCTGATCAATCTTTTCTATTCTCTGTCCTAATGCGTTATAGCGAAACTTAATCTTCTCACCCTGTGCGGAGATCTTGGAGAGTGTCTGATGATTACGGGTATCCATCAAGTTTTGCGTGACTCGCCCGAGGCTACTCACATGTTGAGTGTTCAGGACGCCGGTTTTCTTATTGAAAAGATAGTGCGTTTTTTTATTTGTACTTTGCACTCCGGGCATTCCTTTTGCCAGCCACTTTAACTCACCGGAAACCACCCGGCCAAGGTTATCATGGCAATAGGATTGCTGCTGCCAGGGTTGCCACACATTTGCTTTGCCGTGTTTCATCCCGTACGTCAGCTTTGTACTGTGTGTTTTTTTTGAATGCGACAGGCGGTACTCCTTTTTTATCGACACGCCTGAAACCAAGTCTTTATGGATACTTTCTGCCAACAAGCTGTAGCGATGAGTGTAATATTTATGATCCGCCGTCTTTAACTGCAACCATGATTTTTTTGGCCGATCGTAAACCCAGTGGCTTTCGTGTGTCTTATTACCGAATTGATCGTAGCGGTGATCAATCCGGTTACTCGGAATGTGTACCCGCTCTTTCTCACTCCAGGTAGAGTGAACAGTTCGGGCCGGTTTATCATAATTGGTTGATCGACTGTATTTAAACGGGCTAATCACGTAGGTGTAATCTGTTTTTATAAATGCCTTTTCATTTTTAAATGTGTGAACTTCTACCGGCAAATGCAGGTAGTTATAATAAAAAATCTTACGATGAATCTGAGCAGGACTCTGATTGCTATCTACCTGCTTAACTTCCACCTTATAGCGATAGTTTTCATCATTACTGTCCATCAGGGAATCACCGGATTTTGACATAGTATAGGAGGGGTAACCGGTAAAGTTGTTTTCCTGCGTGTAATTGTAATGCGTTTCGTGATGGATTTTTTCATTGGCAGCATCAGACTGAGTATATTTAATAACCACTGGCAACGTACCTTCACCCCGATGACTTCTAAAAGGGATATTACCGTAGCTCAACTGACTGATTAAACCTGTGGGAGAGGTTATTGTTTCAATTAAATTATTACCATGGTGATTGATGTACTTTATATCATACCGCTGTTTGAGAGGGTTTATGATTGCGGTCACCCCATTGTGGTTGAAATAGACCGTCTGCTGCCTCGCATCCGGATAATTCACGGTAATGGAGCCCGGAGCGTAGCTGAATGTATAACGATTACCGTAATTATCCGTCAATGCAGTTAACTTTGCCGTTGCAATATTTTGAATGGGCTGCTCATACTCAAATAAAACTTTATTGCCAAAGCGGTCTTTTTCCAGAACCAATAAACCTTGATGGGAAAAATACTTAAAAGCACCATCTTTATGCCGAGAGCGGTAGCGATAATACAGTGAGTCTTCATGGGGAATTAAATTCACCTCAACTTTATCCTGAAACTGACTGCCATGCTGATTACAATACTTCAGCCCAGAGGCAAATAATGTTTCGTCATGCCACTGTGGGTCAATAATCCACTGACCACCTATTTCAGCAACATTTTTGTTGATGTGATCTAAATCTAGCCGCCAACCTTTGGGAAATCCAAACATCCCGTCGGCATTAAATCGATAGGTCAGTTTTATAGTCAGCGGATTATGGATACCTGCTGCCTTAAGCAGCGGGTAAGACAGATGAAAAGTACCGGTAGCTGTATTAACCGAGGCATGAATGCTCTGAAAATGGTTATAGGCCTGACTGCCACTGTATTCTGACCAACTTGCATCACAGTAAATAAAAAAAATTGTTGCTGTAAATAGAAGTTGACATAATCGGTACATAGGTATCTCGAAAAAACAATGCAATGATATAATTTCATCTCAGAAACATTAATATCTTTTATCCACTAAAATGAACTGAGTAAGCCGCCTATATAAGATTAAATACCAGTATGACGCATCTTTCGTCAAAGTATAAACGACAGATGCATATTTTCCATTATTGTCCGTTTTTTTCTTACATAAATAATTGCCTATGTTTAACTGTGTTGACTTAATCAGCCCGGCGCGCCAAAACCGAAGCGCTGTGTGTCGCTTTAGTTCACTGCCAAAAACCAACCGACCAGCTGAGGGCAGCGTGAGCAAAGGCCTGATCGGCAGTGATATTTGATGAAGTCTTTGAGATTTCGCCAGCAGTGTTAATAGAGGCTCCGGGGGTACTTAATGGCGCATCTGCATCGCTATAACCAAAAAAGTCAGCCGCTGAAGAAGCCATTTTGTTAAAAAAGCCATAGGCATACTCTTTTGAACTGTTAAGCGCTTGAGTAAGCATTGAAAAGCGATCGGTTAACCAGTTATCACCTTCAGAGTTTAAGTTATTATTAAGTTGTTTTCCCCCAAACCGCACAACAATTTTTTCTAATTTACCAGGAGCACCAAAATAGCCATCATCAATAAGAAGCTGCATCTCGCTGTGCGTCAACTGCGATACTATACGCCTCGTGCTGGTCATCTGCACCACTTTTCCAGTTTGAAAAATCAATATGTCGGGTTCCTCTTCCTCTTCTTTTACAACGACGTTTGCTTCCCCTATTCGCAGTTGCGATTGGGGTTGTGACGTCGTAGGAGAGGCTTCTGAAATAGATCTTACAGCAGTCATTTCGATTGCTTCTTCCTCAGTGAATTCAGTGCTAAGAAGGGCAGTACCCTTACCAATAAGAGAGGCAAGAGCCGCAACTCCAGCGATACTGTAGGCGGCTTCAACAACATAACTTTCCAAGCGAAAGATTGATCCGAGTGTTTTGCAACCAAGGTCAAAAGCTAATTGTGAAGCCATTGTCGTTAAAGCAGTCAAGCCTCCTGCAGCACCTGCAACACCTACAGAGTTCAATGAAGTAAGGCTGAGCGAAGCCCCTCCAGTCTCAGGAGACGCAAGAATGCCAATGGTTAAACTCAGTGCGGCCAACAGTGTTCCCAAAGCATAATTTAGCCCTCTGTTTGCAGCATGCCCCATCGGATCAACAAACTCTATGGGATTGGCCGCAGCATAAGTGTAAAGGTTATCAATTTTTTGATTATCCCGCTTTATGAAGCGCCTGAGTTCAGGGTGATAAAAACGGTGCCGCAGATAGACAAGGCCTGTTTTTTTGTCATGAAATTCCTGATTCCAGAGAAAATCAGTGCTGGAGCCGCTCTTTTCATCCACCGGGTTTTGGGTTTGACCATAACCCTCATATTTAAAAACGTTTAGTGCTTGCTTTCCTCTCTTGTCCATCCACAAGCGGGCACCGGTGCTGTGATTAGAGGTGAATAAATGTTCGCCACCACAAGCTGTTAAGGTACCCAAAAAGCTATTGCCGTAGCGGATGTAGTCGTGCAGTTTGTTATCTTTTTTGACCGTTTGCACTTGGCCATTTTGATGGTAGTAAAACTGTTGACTCTTTTCTTTGTCAGTAGTATGACTTAACAGTCCATCTGGCCAATAGAAATATTGCACAAGGGTTTTGTCCTTGGTATCTGAAACGGTTAACAGTACACCCCGGTCATCGTAATCGTATTTATTGCCCTGATGATCAGTAGTTATTCTGCCATTTTTATCATACACAATACTGAACTCCTCACCGGACAACTCTTGTTTTATTTTTTTTAATTGATCCACTTCGTTGTAATGGCGGTGAATGATTTGGGTTGCTCCCCCTTCGGTTCGCTGCTCTGCAATCAGATTATTATTACCATCGTATTGATAGCTGATTTCTCTATTGGCAGCCTTCACCGGCTTGTTGTTTTCTTTTTGCCAATGTTGTTCTTTAATCAGCCGTTTTAATCCATCGTAGCTGTAGGTGTGACTATTGGTCACTGGTTGATTATCTGCGTTGAGAGAGTGGGTTGTCTGCCTGATTAACTCCCCCCGCGGCAAAAATTCATACTGTCTTGATAACAGTCTCTTATCTGGTTCTACCGATAAACCGTCTTTTGATATGGCCGCTGCAGTGGTTATCGTCGAGGCGATTATTCGCCCGTAAGGTCCATAGGTGAATACTTCCTTTGTTTTATCGGTACCGGCAATATCTCGCTCAACGGCCAGTAATGAACCTTGAGCGCCGTTGTCATTTGTTCCGTAGGTAAAACGGATCTCGTGCGCGTCACTTTTAATGGCAGAAAGCAAACCCTTGTCTTTGTCGTCGTAGTGATAGGTGAGTATGCGATTACCTACATTTTTTTGCAGTACCAGTCGATTGTATTGATCATACTCATAGTCTTGCTGTTGTTTATCCGGGTAAATGCGGCGGGTTAAGTTACCTTTCAAATTGTACTGATAGTGCTGCTCCTGACCCTCTGAATCGGTTTCCTTTATTAACTGACCGTCAGCATTATAATAGTTTCGCACCTGGAAAACTTTACCGTTACGATTCCAGCTGGAGGTCTTTAATAAACCTCTGGGTGTGTACTGATTTCGGATAATTTTTCCATCGGAAAATTCACGTTCAATTTCTCTGCCGTTTTTATCATAGCGGTGTTTGGTAACAAAGTACTGATGATCACCGAATTCAGGGCTGATAACACGTTCAAGTTTGTTATCGGTATCATAAACGTAGCGGTAACCAAAGTGAGTATTCAGTCGGCCATTGTTATCTTGTTTTTTTTCCATGCTGTACTGATTGCTGAATAAATCATACTTTATCTCTTTTGTTAGTGATAATCCGTCGTCACTTTGAGTGACTATTTTTATTCTATTATGACCGCTATCATACTCATAACTGTTTTTTCTCACAGCGTACCGGGTTGATGATTGCATATCAACCAATGCGCTCTCTTGACTAATCATTCGACCAAATGCATCAGTTTTTTTGATAAATTCAATAGTATTTGACCTAGCATCACTTAGAGGGAAGTAGGTCTTTTTCATTGTTAACGACCAGGGAGTTTTTTCTTCCTGCTTATGTTTTTTACCGTTAATAAAAAAATATGAAGACAGTTTTTCATCGTCGTAAACAAACTGTTTTTTATTTAGCCAAGGGTCAAGCTGCTCAGTTATCCGCATTTGATCATCGTATTTATAGAGTGTTGTATGGCCAAGTTTATTTTTGCTGATAATAACTTTACCAAAAGCGTTAAATTCTTTTGTGCCAATCTTGCGGTATTTACCATTTACCCACTCTTCGGCCATCACGGGTCTTTCAGAGGCATCGAGTGTATAGCGTTTTTTGTAGCCTAAGGGCGTTTCTATCACTTTTGCATTGACCCCATCCTCGCCATAGCTGTAATGGTGAATTTTATGGACATAACCTTCCGGGTCGATCTTTTCTGTTAATTGCCCTAATGCGTTGTAGCGAAACCCCACCCGCTCACCGTTAGCGAATATTCGGGTGTGCACCCTATTATTGCGGGTATCCATTAAACTCTGAGTCACTCTCCCGGTGCTACTCACAAGTTGAGTGGTCAGGGTGCCGGTATTGTTGTCAAAAAAATAGCGAATTCTTTTGTTCGTACGCTGTATGCCGGGCATTCCTTTTGCCAGCCACTTTAACTGACCGAAAATAACCCGGCCAAGTTTATCGTAACAATAGAACTGCTGCTGCCAGGGTTGCCAAACAGTTACTTTGCCGCTTTGCATCCCGTAGGTTAGCTTTGCACTGTGCGTTTTTTTGGCTCGCGACAGCAGATACTCCTCTTTTATCGCCATGCCTGAAACAAAATCTTTATGGATGCTTTCTGCCAGCAGGCTGTAGTACGCAGTGTAATATTTATGCTCCGCCTTTTTTAACTGCAGCCATTTTTTTTTTGGCCGGTCGTAAACCCAGTGGCTTTCATGCGTCTTATTACCAAATAAATCGTAGTCCTGGTCAATCCGGTTACTCGGAATGTGAGAAGCCTCTTTCTCACTCCAGGTGGAGTGTACGGTGCTGGCAGGTTTATCATAGTTTGTCGATCGACTGTATTTAAACGGGGTAATCACGTAGGTGTAATCTATTTTCAAAAATGCTTTTTCATTTTTTAATGTGTGAACTTCCACTGGTAAATGCAGGTAATTATAATAGAAAATTTTATGATGAACCTGAGCAGTACTCTGGCTGTTATCTATCTGTTTAACTTCCACTTTATAACGATAGGTTTCGTCATTACTTTCCATTAAGCTGTCACTGGATTGTGACATGGAATACAATGGATACCCGGTATAATTGTTTTCCTGAGTGTAGTTGTAGTGTGTTTCATAATGAATTTTTTTATCGGCGACGTCCGCTTGAATGTAGTGAGTGACCACCGGCAATACGCCTGCACCCCACTCATTTTTGAAAGGGATAGTACCGTAGCTCAACTGGCTGATTAGGCCTGAGGGAGAGAGCACTGTTTTAATTAAATTGTGGCCATAGTAGTTAAAATATTTAAAATCATACCGTTGTTTAAGAGGATTTATTATTGCAGTAACACCTTTTGGGTTGAAAAAGACCGTCTGTTGCCTTGCGTCCGGGTAATGAACGGTGAGAGATCCCGGCGCATAACTGAATGTATAACGATTACCGTAATTATCAATCACTGCAGCTAACTTTGCTGTCGCAATAGTTTGCACGGGCTGCTCATACTCTAAAGTTATTTTATTGCCAAAGCGATCGGTTTGCAGAACTAGCAATCCTTGATGGGAAAAATATTTCACAATGCCATCTTTGTGCCGTGAGCGGTAGCGATAATACAGTGAATCTTCATTCGGTATTAACTCTTCCTCAAGGTTATCCTGAAAATGACTGCCGTGCTGATTACAATATTTCAGACCCGAGGCGAATAGCGTTTCATCATGCCACATTGGGTCAATAAGCCACTGACCACCAATTTCGGCAACACCGTTGTTGATGTGATCTAAATCTAGCTGCCAGCCCTTGGGCAGCCCAAACATCCCATGAGCATTAAACCGGTAATTCAACTTGATAGTAAATGGGTTGTGGATGCCTGCTGTTTTAATCAAAGGGTAAGACAAGTGAAACGTGCCGGTAGCAATATTAACGGAGGCATTCATATACTGAAGGTGGTTATAAGCCTGACTGCCACTGTATTGTGACTGACTTGCACCACAGTAAATAAAAGTAATAATTGCTGTGAGCAAAAATTGACAGAGTAGGTTCATGATTTTCTCGTGAAAACGATGCAATGATAACAACCCGTCTTAAAATCATTGATATTCTTTTAAAATAATTACTGCATGTAAACTAACGGTTGTCTACTTTTGTCCCCTTCGTAAATTAAAATCACCAGTAGCCAATAAGGGGGTGGTAATCATTGTCGTATACTAAGTAGCGCTTCTTCACCCTTTCAAACTAACTGTTTAGTGACTCATATAGCATTAAATTATTGACATAAAGAGTCTTATTGACTTACGACAAAGTATAAGCGACAGCGGTATATTTTCCATTTTTGTCTGTTTTTATTTTTCAGGGGAGTTATCTTGTTTGCTGCATCACCGTTTTGCGTGCACTAATTAAAAGCCGACTGTGTCAGTGGACTACTCGCGAATAGACAACCTTGCTTCAACAGCAGCCGATTAGCCTGAAAACGGTTAGACCCAGTGTTCTGCTAGCTAACCACAGGGTCGCCCATAGGCGTGCTATTATCGAACAGCTTCCTTACTCATTGCCAAAAACCAGTCGACCACGCTTGGGAAGCATAGTCAAAGGCATGATCAGCTGTCATCGTGGATGAATTGGTGGCTTGGTCTGC
Source organism: Endozoicomonas sp. (assembly GCA_965198415.1). Taxonomy (GTDB): domain Bacteria; phylum Pseudomonadota; class Gammaproteobacteria; order Pseudomonadales; family Endozoicomonadaceae; genus Endozoicomonas. The sequence goes on along the minus strand of CBDAPN010000031.1, from coordinate 325,201 downwards.
ACTCGAGAGAAAAGAGGGGACGCCTGAGGTGCTCAATGAAGCCCCCCCCACCTCTTCGCCAAACCCGAAAAAATGATTGATTGCAGAAACCATATTGTTGACAAAGCCCCAGACACTCTGAGTTGTGCTATTGACTGTACGGCTAGATATTAAAGAGCCCGTGTTTAACCAGTTGCTATTTTCATTACTCCACATAAGTTGGCGTGCCTGACTCATAGCCTCTAAATTGCCCGCTTGTCCGTTAGCGCCCCCATCTAAGCCTAACTCCATCAACGCAGCTCTCTCGCTCTGTGTTAATTCAGATATACAGATACCAAAAATGCCACACGGCATTATTACCCTTCCATGAATAATGAAGGAGTCGCCATAATCAGGTTGCCCTCTCGCCGATGCTACTTCGATTTCCTCCACATCTTCACTGGCAACTTCACGTCCAACTTCACCGCTATAAGGTACAACAGCCAGACTCTGCGAAGGCTGTACTTCAGCAACAAGGCTAACCGTGTTAGCGGGAGTGGCGGAAGAAAAATTCTCTATTGCTTCCTCGGTGAAAACCGTGGTTGAACTAACGGCATTTTTAGCAATAAAGGACGCTATAGAGGCAACTCCAACCAGACTGCCGATGGCACCAGTAGCATAACTGGCATAGCGCAGGCCTGATGAGAGTTTTTTATCCCCAAGATCAAAGGCTAATTGTGACGCAACGGTAGCGGCACCGGTTACGGCTCCAGCGGAAGCTCCGATAGCAGTAGCAGCAGTCATTGGGGTAAGGGTTAACGAGGCACCTGCAGTTTCAGGAGCTGCAAGCATGGCAAAGGCTACAGACAATGCGGTTATGAGCACACCTAAACCATAATTGAATCCTTTGCTTATTGCGTCGTGTCCTAATGGATCAATAAATGCTATAGGATTGGCCGCAGCATAAGCGTAGAGGTTATCAATTTTTTGATCATCCCGTTTTATAAAGCGCCTCAGTTGTGGATGGTAAAAACGGTGCCTTAAATAGACCAAGCCTGTTTTTTCCTCACGAAACTCCTGATTCCAAAGAAAATCTGTACTGGAGTCACCCTCTTTTTTTACCAGGCTTTGGTTTTGGCCGTAACCCTCGTATTTAAAAAAGTTTACTTTGGGCTTGCCGTTTTCATCCACCCACAAACGGGCACCGGTACTGCGATTAGAGGTAAATAACTGTTCACCGCTATCACCGCTTAGCGTGCCCAAAAACTTACTGCCATAGCGGACATAGTCGTGCAATTTTTCATTTTTTTCGACCGTCTGTACCTGGCCATTCATATGGTAGTAAAAACGTTGACTCGCTTGGCCGTCATTGGTGTGGCTTAACAGACCATCTGGCCAATAAAAAAAACGAATCGGGGTGTTGCCTTGGGCATCCAAGACCGATAACAATACGCCTCTGTCATCATAATCGTACCGATTGCCCTGATGATCAACTACGATTTTTCCATTGTTATCATATTGAATAGTTAGCTGCTCACCGGACAACTTTATTTTTTTCAACTGATCCACTTCGTTGTAGTAGCGGTGAATAACTTGCGTTGCTCCTTCTTTGGTTCGCTGCTCTTTAATCAGGTTATTATTACCATCGTATTGATAGCTTATTTCTGCATTGGCAGCCTTCACTGGTTTGTTGTTTTCGGTTTGATAATGCCTTTCTCTAATCAGCCGTTTTAATCCATCGTAGCTGTAGGAGATACTATTAGTCACCGGCTGGTTATTTACATCGAGAGACTCGGTGGTCTGTCTGATTAACTCCCCCCGTGGTAGAAATTCATACGCTCTCGATAACAAATTGTTGCCTGACCCTGGCGATAAATCACCTTTTGATAAAGTAGTTGCAGTCGAGGCAATTATTCGCCCATAAGGGCCGTAGGTAAACGTCTCTTTTGTTTTCCCTGTGCCCGCTATATCTCGCTCAATCGCTAGTAATAGACCTTGCGCGCCATTATTATTTTTTCCATAGGTAAAACGGATTTCGTGCGCGTCACTTTTGATAGCAGACAGCAGCCCTTTATCTTTATCGTCATAGTGGTAAGTCAGTAGCCGATCACCCACATTTTTCTGCTGCACAAGCCGGTTGTACTGATCGTACTTATAGTCTTGCTGCTGTTTATCCGGGTAAATGCGACGGATTAAGTTGCCTTTCAAATCGTACTGATAATGCTGCTCTTGACCGTCTGAGTCTGTTGTTTTTGTTAACAGGCCATCAGCATTATACTCATGGTTCACCTGAAAAACGTTATCGTGGCGATTCCAGCAGGAGGATTTTAAAAAACCTCTCGGGCTGTACTGGTGCCGAATAATTTTTCCATCTGCAAACTGACGTTCAATTTCTCTGCCATTCTTGTCATAACGGTGTTTGGTAACGAATTGCTGATGATTGTCAAACTCAGGGCTAATAGTACGTTCGAGTTTATTATCGGCATTATATACATAGGTGTAACCACGGTGAGTATTCAGCCGTCCATTATCATCTTGTTTTTTAACCATGCTGTACTTATTTTTGAATAGATCATACTTTATCTCTTTCGTCAGCGATAACCCGCCATAGCTTTGGGTAGCTATTTTTATTCTGTTATGACTAGCATCATATTCATAGGTGTTTTTTATCGCCGAATGTCTGGCTGTTGATTGCGTATCAAGCAGTGAACTCTCTTTGCTAATCAGCCGGCCAAATGTGTCTCTTTGCGTCCTGATTTCAATAGCATCCCACTGAGTTCTGTTTAGAGGAAAGTAAGTCTTTTTCATTGTTAACGACCAAGGTATTTTTTCTTCTTGTTTATTTTTCTTGCCATTAATCCGAGAATGCGAGATTAACTTTTCATCATCGTAAACAAACTGTTGTTTATTTAGCCAAGGATCAACCCGCTCAATTAGCCGCATCTGATCATCGTATTGATAGGTAGTTATATGTCCCAGTTTATTTTTGCTGTAGATAACCTTCCCAAACGCATTAAACTCTTTCTCGCCAATTTTACGGTATTTTCCATCTATCCACTCCTCCCCCACCACGGGTCTTCCTGAGGCATCCATTTTGTAGCGTTTTTTGTAACCTAAAGGTGTTTCTACCACCTTTGCATTAAACCCATCCTGTTCATAATTGTAATAGTGGGTTTTATGAATATGACCTTCCTGATCAATTTTTTCTATTATTTGCCCTAGTGCGTTATAGCGAAACCCAACCTTCTCACCCTTAGCGGAAATTTTTGTTTGTACCTGATGATTACGGGTATCCATTATGGTCTGAGTGACTCTCCCAAGGCTACTCACCTGCTGGGTAGTCAAGACACCGGTATTTTTATCAAAATGGTAGTGTGTTTTTTTATGGGTACGCTGTATGCCGGGCATTCCTTTTGCCAACCACTTTAACTCAGCAAAAATCATTCGGCCAAGGGTGTCGTGGCAATAGGATTGCTGTTGCCAGGGTTGCCAAACAATTTTTTTTTCACGTTTTATTCCAAACGTCAGCTTTGCATTGTGCGTTTTTTTTGAAGGTGACAAAAAATACACTTCTTTTAAGAACGTACCTGAAGCCAGATCTTTATGGATACTTTCTTGCAGCAGGCTGTAGTGAGCCGTGTAATATTTATGCTCTGCCGTCCTTAACAGCAACCATGTTTTTTTTGGCCGGTGGTAAACCCATTGACCTTCGTACGTCTTATTACCAAATAAATCGTAGCGATGATCAACCCGATTACTCGGAATGTGCGCCGCCTCACTCTTACTCCAGGTGGAGTGAACGATGCTGGTGGGTTTATCATAATTGGTTGATCGACTGTATTTAAAGGCGCTGATCTCATAGGTGTAATCGGTTTTTAAAAACTCCTGACCATCTTTGAATGTGCGAATTTCCACTGGCAAATGGAGATAATTATAATAATAAACTTTATGATGAATTTGAGACACTCCCTTACTATTGTCTACCTGCTCAACTCCCACCTTATATCGATATTTTTCATCATTACTGTCCATCAGGCCATCACCGTATTGAGACATCGAATACAACGGATACCCGGTATAGTTATTTTCCTGTGTGTAGTTGTAGTAAGTTTCGTTATGAATTTTTTGATCGGCAGCATCCGATTGAATATAGGCAGTGACCACTGGCAACGTACCGACACCGTTCTCATTTTTTACAGGGATAGTATTGTAGCTTAACTGACTGATCAGTCCTGAGGGAGAGGCTATTGTTTTAATTAAATTCAGACCGTAGTGATCAGTATACTTAATATCAAATCGTTGTTTGAGAGGGTTGACTATTGTGGTAACGCCTTTTTGGTTAAAAAAAACGGTCTGTTGTCTTGCATCGGGATAATGCACAGTAAGGGAACCCGGCGCATAACTGAATGTATAACGATTACCGTAATTATCAATCACAGCAGTTAACTTTGCCGTGGCAATACTGTTAACGGGCTGCTCATATTCAAATATGATTTTATTACCAAAACGATCTTCTTGCAGAATTAATAAGCCTTGACTGGAAAAATACTTAAAAACACCATCTTTATGCCGTGAGCGATAACGATAATAGCGTGAATGTTCATTAGGGACTAAATCTTCCTCAACTTTATCCTGAAACTGACTGCCATGCTGATTACAGTATTTCAAGCCTGAGGCGAATAATGTTTCGTCATGCCACAGCGGGTCAATAAGCCACTGACCGCCTATTTCGGCGACATTTCCATTGATGTGATCTAAATCTAATCGCCAGCCTTTGGGCAACCCAAAAACCCCCTCAGTGTTAAACTGATAGGTCAACTTTATAGTAAATGGATTATGAACACCGGTTGTTTTAAGTAAAGGATAAGACAAATGAAACGTACCGGTAGCCGTATTAACCGAGGCATGCATATGCTGAAGATGGTTGTAAGCCTGACTACCACTGTATTGCGCCCAGCTTGTGCCGCAGTAAACTAAAACAATCACTACTATAAGCAAAACATGACAAAATCGGTTCATAATTTTCTCGTGAAAACGCTGCGGCGATAAACGTCAGCCCCATAAATATTGATATTTTTTTATAATAATTTCTACGCTAATGGGTATCTATTTTTGACAACCTCTTGACTAACTAAAGTAACCGATTCATCAATAAGGCGTATTGATCATTGCCGAATATGAGAAACACTTTTTTACCCTTTCAGAGTAACTGATTAGTGATTCATGTAGGATCAAATATTACTACAAAGAGTCTGATTAACTTGTCACAAAGTATAAACGACGGAGGTATATTTTCCATTATTGTCTGCTGTTATTTTTCAGGCGAATTATCTTGTTTACTGCATTACCCGTCTTCCAGGCACTGATTGCAAGCGGACTGCTTCAGAGGGTTGCCCGAAAGTAGACTACCCAACCGCCGCAGCAAACTGGTATAAAATCCAAAAATTTCCAGACTCAATTTTCTGCTACCTCAAAATCCCCGACGGGCGCTATTCTCGAATCGCCATCTAAATCATTGCCAAAAACTAGTCGACCCACTGTTGGCAGCATTTTCAGAGCCCTGGTTGGCTGTCATTGTCGTTGACGTATTTGAAGTCTGACCTGCTGTCGACATCGTGGAGGAAGCACCCGAGGTACTCATTGGCGCGGCCTCTTCTGCTGCGGCTGAAAAAGGTGCGTTGGGTAAGAAGCCGTAAGCATACTCTGTTGCGGTTTGTCTTAATTCGCCGAAAAATGCAACGATCTTGTCGAACCAGCTCATAGAACCAGACCTTGAACTATTTCCAAGTAAAGATTCGTAAATTTTATGCACAACCTCTCCAGTCATCGGGATTCTCTCATCAACTACATTCATCTGAGCTGCGGTTAGCTCAGCTAACTCACTCTTCGGCACGTCACCGACACGCATAAGAATATGACCCAATAGGACATAACGCTCGTTACCAACGATGTAAGTGACAGTCCGACCGGTGGCCTCCTCAACGGCGGGCATTGCATTGATCTCTATCACGTCGTTACCGCCACTGCTGGCTTCAGCTCCCAAATTACTCGATGATGGCATTTGTGGAGGAGAGCCCATCAGGTTACCGCTAGGCTCGGCAGGAACGTATTCCCATACTTCTTCAGTGTACACAGTCGCATACATGGCGGCTTGTTCAGCAATATAGGAATAAGCAAGAGCAGCAACCCCAGCCAGTCCGGCGATGGCGCCTGTCGCATAACTGGCATAACGCAGGCCTGATGAGAGTTTTTTATCTCCAAGGTCAAAGGCTAATTGTGATGCAATGGTAGTGACACCGGACACGGCTCCGGCGGCAGTTCCGGCAACCGTGGCAGCAGTCAATGGGGTCAGGGTTAGCGATGCCCCTGCGGTTTCAGGCGCCGCAAGCAGAGCAATGCTTACAGACAGTGCGGTCACGAATACTCCCAAACCATAACTCAGCATACTGCTCACTGCGTTGTGCCCTAAAGGGTCAACAAATGTTATCGGATTCGCTGCAGCGTAAGCGTAAAGGTTATCAATTTTTTGATCGTCCCGTTTGATAAAGCGCCTGAGCTCTGGGTGGTAAAACCGGTGTCGTAAATAAACAAGGCCTGTTTTTTTGTCGCGGAACTCCTGATTCCAGAGAAAATCTGTACTGGAGCCGCTATCTTCCTCCACCGGGTTTTGGGTTTGGCCGTATCCCTCGTACTTAAAAACGTTTACGGCTTGCTTTCCGGTTTCATCCACCCATAAACGGGCGCCCGTGCTGCGATTAGAGGTGAATAATTGTTCGCCATTATTTCCCTTTAATGTGCCCAGAAATTTATTGCCGTAGCGCACGTAATCGTGCAACGTTTTATTTTTCCCGACCGTTTGTACCTGACCATTCATATGGTAGTAAAAACGTTGACTCATTTTACCGTCGCTCGTGTGGGCTAACAGACCATCGGGCCAGTAGGAAAAACGAACCAGGTAGTTGCCTTGGGTATCAGAGACCGATAACAATACGCCCCGGCCGTCGTAGTTGTATCGATTACCCTGATGATCAACCACGATTTTGCCATTATTATCATGCTGAATAGTGAGCTCCTCACCGGACAACTCTTTTTTTATTGTTTTCAACTGATCCACTTCGTTGTAGTGGCGGTGAATGACTTGCGTTGTTCCCCCTTCGGTTCTTTGCTCTTTAATCAGGTTATTATTACCGTCGTATTGATAACTGATCTCTTTATTAGCAGCATGCACTGGTTTGTTGTTTTCTTCTTGGCGATGTTCTTCTTCAGTCAGCCGTATTAAGCCATCGTAGCGATAGCAGGTACTATTGGTCACTGGCTGGTTATCTGCGTTTACAGATCGGGTTGTCTGTTTGATTAACTCCCCGCGCGGCAAAAATTCATACTCTCTGGATAACAGGCTTTTGTCTGACTCTACCAATACATTGTCTTTTGATGGTGCAGATGCAGTGGTTACTGTGGAGGCTATTACCCGCCCGTAGGGTCCGTAAGTAAAGGCTTCCTTGGTTTTTCCTGTGCCGGCTATATCCCGCTCAATCGCCAGCAATGCGCCTTGAAAGCCATTGTCGTTTTTTCCATAGGTAAAGCGAACTTGGTGCGCGTCACTTTTAATGGCAGAAAGCAGCCCTTTGTCTTTATCGTCATAGTGATAAGTCAGTACGCGATTACCCACATTTTTCTGCCGTACAAGCCGGTTGTACTGATCGTACTCATAGTCTTGCTGTTGTTTATCCGGGTAAATGCGGCGAGTTAAATTGCCTTTCAAATCGTACTGATAGTGCAGCTCCTGACCGTCTGAATCCGTTGCTTTGGTCAGCAGACCGTCAGCATTATGCTCATGGCTCACCTGAAAAGCTTTATCGTGGCGATTCCAGCAGGAGGACTTTAAAAAACCTTTGGGGGTGTACTGGTGGCGGATAATATGGCCATCGGCAAACTCACGTTCAACTTCTCTGCCGTTTTTGTCATAACGGTGTTTGGTAACGAAACGCTGACCATTGTCAAACTCAGGGCTAATAACCCGTTCGAGTTTATTATCGGTATTATAAACGTAGGTGTAACCACGGTGGATATTTAGCCGTCCGTTATCATCCTGTGTTTTCACCGTACTGTACTGATTTTTGAATAGGTCATACTTTATCGTTTTCGTCAGCGATAACCCGCCATAACCTTGGGTAACTACTTTGATTCTGTTGTGACCGATATCATATTCATAACTGTTTCTTATCGCCGAATGTCTGGCTTTTGGTTGCGTATCAAGCAGTACACTCTCTTTACTGAGTATCCGACCAAATGCATCTTTTTTGGTACTCACTTCAACAGCGTTCAATTTGGCTTTGCTTAGCGGGAAGTAGGTCTTTTTTGTGGTTAACGACCAGGGTGTTTGTTCTTCCTGTTGGTTTTTCTTTCCATTAATTAAGGTGTAGGAGGTTAATTTTTCATCATCGTAAACAAATTGTTGTTTATTTAGCCACGGGTCAACCTGTTCAATTAACCGCATCTGATCATCGTATTGATAGGTGGTTATATTACCCAGTTTGTCTTTGCTGATGATGACCTTTCCAAAAGCATTAAACGTTTTTTCACCCATCTTACGATATTGGCCGTCTACCCACTCTTCGCCCATCACAGGTCTTGCGGAGGCGTCCATTGTGTAACGTTTTTTATAACCTAACGGCGATTCGATCACCCTTGCATTCAACCCATCCTGAGCGTAACTGTAATGGTGAACTTTATGAATATGACCTTCCTCATCAATTCGTTCAATTATTTGGCCTAATGCGTTATAGCGAAACGCAACCTTCTCACCCTTAGGAGAGATTTTGGCTTGCACCTGATGGTTACGGGTATCCACTATGGTCTGTGTGACTCTCCCAAGGCTACTCACATGTTGAGTGGTCAGGGCACCGGTATTTTTATCGAAATGGTAGTGTGTTTTTTTATGAGTACGCTGCACGCCGGGCATGCCTTTTGCCAGCCACTTTAGTTCACCAGAAACTACCCGGCCAAGGTGATCGTGGCAATAAAATTGCTGCTGCCAGGGTTGCCACCGTTTGTCCTTTTTCATTCCATATGTCAGCTTTGAGCTGTGCGTTTTTTTGGCAGGGGACAGGTAATACGCTTCTTTTATCGATGTACCTGAAACCAGATCTTTATGGATACTTTCTGCCAGCAGGCTGTAGTATGCCGTGTAATATTTATGATCCGCACTCTTTAGCAACAACCAGGAATTTTTTGGCCGGTCGAAGACCCAATGGCTTTCGTGCGTCTTATTACCGAACAGATCGTAGCGTTCATCGACCCGGTTACTCAGAATGTACTCTCCCGCTTTCTCACTCCAGGTGGAGTGGACGATGCTGGCAGGTTTATCATAATTGGTTGACCGGCTGTATTTAAATGGGTTGATCTCATAGGTGTAATTGGTTTTTAAAAAATCCTTGTCATCTTTAAGCGTGCGAATTTCTACAGGCAAATGCAGGTAATTATAATAATAAACTGTATGATGAATTTGCGGTGTGTCTTGGCTGCTGTCTATCTGTTCAACGTCCACCTTGTACCGGTATTTTTCATCATTACTGTCCATCAGGCCATCACCGGAATGTGACATCGAATACGACGGGTATCCGGTATAGTTAGTTTCCTGTGTGTAGTTGTAGTAGGTTTCGTTATGAATTTTTTGATCGGCAGCATCCGATTGAATATAGGCAGTGACCACGGGCAACGTACCGACACCGTACTCAGTGTTAACAGGGATCGTACTGTAGCTCAACTGACTAATCAGCCCTGAGGGAGAGGCTATTGTTTTAATTAAGTTCTGACCGTTGTGGTTGGTATATTTAATATCAAACCGTTGTTTGAGCGGGTTGACTATTGTGGTAACGCCTTTCTGGTTAAAATACACCGTCTGCTGTCTTGCATCGGGGCAGTGCACAGTCAAGGAGCCCGGCGCATACCTGAAGGTGTAACGATTACCGTAATTATCAATCACCGCTGCCAGCTTTGCCGTGGCAATACTGTTAACAGGCTGCTCATACTCAAAAGTGACTTTATTGCCAAAGCGGTCTTCTTGCAGAATTAATAAGCCTTGACGGGAAAAATACTTAAAAACGCCATCTTTATGCTGTGAGCGATAACGATAATAGAGTGAATCTTCACCTGGAACTAATTCTTCCTCAACTTTATCCTGAAACTGACTGCCATGCTGATTACAGTATTTCAGGCCTGAGGCAAATAATGTTTCGTCATGCCATAGGGGGTCAATCAGCCACTGACCGCCTATTTCGGCAACATTTCCGTTGATGTGATCTAAATCCAACCGCCAGCCTTTAGGAAATCCAAACATCCCATCAGCGTTAAACTGATAAGTCAGTTTTATGGTAAATGGGTTATGGACACCTGTTGTTTTAAGCAAAGGATAAGCTAGATGAAACGTACCGGTCGCCGTATTAACTGAGGCATGCATACGTTGAAGATGGTTGTAGGCCTGACTGCCACTGTATTGCGCCCGGCTTGCGCCACAGTAAACAAAAACAGCCGCTGCTAAAAACAAAATATGACAAAATCGGTTCATGATTTTCTCGTGAAAACGGTGCAGTGATAAAAATCCGCCTAAAAATATTGATATTTTTTTAAATAATTGCTACTTGTACGCTAATGGACATCTATTTTTTAACAGCCTCTTGACTAACTAAAGTAACTGATTCGCCAATAAGTAATATTGATCATTGCCGTATATGAGTAACACTTTCAGACTAACTGATTAGTGATTCATATAGTATTAAATACTGGCATAAGGAGTCTCAAACAGTCTGATTAACTTGTGACACAGTATAAACGACGGAGGTGTATTTTCCATGTTTGTCTGTTTTTTATTTTCAAGGGAAATATCTTGATTTCTGCATTACCCTTTTCAGTGCACTGACGGAAGACGGACTCCTTCAGAGGGTTGTCCGAAAATAGGCGGCCCTACTGCAACAGCAGAAAACTGGCCTAAAACCGAAATTTTTAGGCTCAATATTCCACTACCTCGGGGTCACCCGGCCGTGCGCTATTCTCAAACTGTTTTTTTACTGCCAAAAACCACTCCCCTGGCCCTCATCGGGATCTATAGGGGCTAAAGCACTTTGGTCTCGGCCTGCAGTCGTGATATTGGAGGCGACTCCGGAGGTGCTCAGTGATGCGCCCCCTTCTACTGATACTGTATCACCATAGCCAAACAAACGAGCAAAAAAAGAAAACACATTGTTCGTGAAGCCCTGGACATACTCCATTGCGCTAGTGTATCCGGGGGTAGCACTTAATGAGTTTAACCAGCTATCACCCTCAGGTTCTGAACCTCCAGCTGCTACAATATAGCGCCAATTATCCACAATTTCCGCTGAAACCTGTAGTGCTTCACCAGTAGCATCAATGCCCATTGATTGAAACATAGCTATGTCATGCATCGTCAGGTCAGTTACAGAAGTACCGGAGGAATTCACAGCAAACAATTGTCTACTACCAACGATGAAATTATCAACCTCGCGGCTTTGTTCCTCTGCGGCTGCAGCACTCGCTTCCCCGACACCTTCACCTGTACCTTCATCTGTATCTTGAACTTTTGGTTTGGGTGGTATCTTCTTACGCTTCTTCACTCGATTTTTCGAACGGCCCATTAGGTTATCTTCAGGCTCTGCAGCATAGTATTCGCTTACTTCATCAGTGATTACAGTCGCATCCTTGGCGGCCTGATCAGCAATATAGGAATAAGCAAGAGCGGCCACTCCAGCCAGTCCGGCGATGACACCAGTCGCATAACTTGCATAACGCAGGCCTGAGGAGAGTTTTTTATCTCCAAGGTCAAAGGCTAATTGTGACGCAATGGTAGTGACACCGGACACGGCTCCGGCGGCAGTACCGGTAACCGTGGCTGCAGTCAATGGGGTCAGGGTTAACGATGCCCCCGCGGTTTCAGGCGCCGCAAACAGAGCAAAGGTTACGGACAGTGCGGTTATAAACACTCCGAAACCATAATTAAGTGAACTGCTCACTGCGTTGTGCCCTAAAGGGTCAACAAATGCTATCGGATTCGCTGCAGCGTAAGCGTAAAGGTTATCAATTTTTTGATCGTCCCGTTTGATAAAGCGCCTGAGCTCCGGGTGGTAAAACCGGTGTCGTAAATAAACAAGGCCTGTTTTTTTGTCGCGGAACTCCTGATTCCAGAGAAAATCTGTACTGGAGCCGCTATCTTCCTCCACCGGGTTTTGGGTTTGGCCGTATCCCTCGTACTTAAAAACGTTTACGGCTTGCTTTCCGGTTTCATCCACCCATAAACGGGCGCCCGTGCTGCGATTCGAGGTGAATAATTGTTCGCCATTATTTCCCTTTAATGTGCCCAGAAATTTATTGCCGTAGCGCACGTAGTCGTGCAACGTTTTATTTTTCCCGACCGTTTGTACCTGACCATTCATATGGTAGTAAAAACGTTGACTCATTTTACCGTCGCTCGTGTGGGCTAACAGACCATCGGGCCAGTAGGAAAAACGAACCAGGTGGTTGCCTTGGGTATCAGAGACCGATAGCAATACACCCCGGCCGTCGTAGTTGTATCGATTACCCTGATGATCAACCACGATTTTGCCATTATTATCATGCTGAATAGTGAGCTCCTCACCGGACAACTCTTTTTTTATTGTTTTCAACTGATCCACTTCGTTGTAGTGGCGGTGAATGACTTGCGTTGTTCCCCCTTCGGTTCTTTGCTCTTTAATCAGGTTATTATTACCGTCGTATTGATAACTGATCTCTTTATTAGCAGCATGCACTGGTTTGTTGTTTTCTTCTTGGCGATGTTCTTCTTCAGTCAGCCGTATTAAGCCATCGTAGCGATAACAGGTACTATTGGTCACTGGCTGGTTATCTGCGTTTACAGATCGGGTTGTCTGTTTGATTAACTCCCCGCGCGGCAAAAATTCATACTCTCTGGATAACAGGCTTTTGTCTGACTCTACCAATACATTGTCTTTTGATGGTGCAGATGCAGTGGTTACTGTGGAGGCTATTACCCGCCCGTAGGGTCCGTAAGTAAAGGCTTCCTTGGTTTTTCCTGTGCCGGCTATATCCCGCTCAATCGCCAGCAATGCGCCTTGAAAGCCATTGTCGTTTTTTCCATAGGTAAAGCGAACTTGGTGCGCGTCACTTTTAATGGCAGAAAGCAGCCCTTTGTCTTTATCGTCATAGTGATAAGTCAGTACGCGATTACCCACATTTTTCTGCCGTACAAGCCGGTTGTACTGATCGTACTCATAGTCTTGCTGTTGTTTATCCGGGTAAATGCGGCGAGTTAAATTGCCTTTCAAATCGTACTGATAGTGCAGCTCCTGACCGTCTGAATCCGTTGCTTTGGTCAGCAGACCGTCAGCATTATGCTCATGGCTCACCTGAAAAACTTTATCGTGGCGATTCCAGCAGGAGGACTTTAAAAAACCTTTGGGGGTGTACTGGTGGCGGATAATATGCCCATCGGCAAACTCACGTTCAACCTCTCTGCCGTTTTTGTCATAACGGTGTTTGGTAACGAAACGCTGACCATTGTCAAACTCAGGGCTAATAACCCGTTCGAGTTTATTATCGGTATTATAAACGTAGGTGTAACCACGGTGGATATTTAGCCGTCCGTTATCATCCTGTGTTTTCACCGTACTGTACTGATTTTTGAATAGGTCATACTTTATCGTTTTCGTCAGCGATAACCCGCCATAACCTTGGGTAACTACTTTGATTCTGTTGTGACCGATATCATATTCATAACTGTTTCTTATCGCCGAATGTCTGGCTTTTGGTTGCGTATCAAGCAGTACACTCTCTTTACTGAGTATCCGACCAAATGCATCTTTTTTTGTACTCACTTCAACAGCGTTCAATTTGACTTTGCTTAGCGGAAAGTAGATCTTTTTTGTGGTTAACGACCAGGGTGTTTTTTCTGCCTGTTGGTGTTTCTTTCCATTAATTAAGGTGTAGGAGGTTAATTTTTCATCATCGTAAACAAATTGTTGTTTATTTAGCCACGGGTCAACCTGTTCAATTAACCGCATCTGATCATCGTATTGATAGGTGGTTATATTACCCAGTTTGTCTTTGCTGATGATGACCTTTCCGAAAGCATTAAACGTTTTTTCACCCATCTTACGATATTGGCCGTCTACCCACTCTTCGCCCATCACAGGTCTTGCGGAGGCGTCCATTGTGTAACGTTTTTTATAACCTAAAGGCGATTCGATCACCCTTGCATTCAACCCATCCTGAGCGTAACTGTAATGGTGAACTTTATGAATATGACCTTCCTCATCAATTCGTTCAATTATTTGGCCTAATGCGTTATAGCGAAACGCAACCTTCTCACCCTTAGGAGAGATTTTGGCTTGCACCTGATGGTTACGGGTATCCATTATGGTCTGTGTGACTCTCCCAAGGCTACTCACATGTTGAGTGGTCAGGGCACCGGTATTTTTATCGAAATGGTAGTGTGTTTTTTTATGAGTACGCTGCACGCCGGGCATGCCTTTTGCCAGCCACTTTAGCTCACCAGAAACTACCCGTCCAAGGTGATCGTGGCAATAGAATTGCTGCTGCCAGGGTTGCCACCGTTTGTCCTTTTTCATTCCGTATGTCAGCTTTGAGCTGTGCGTTTTTTTGGCAGGGGACAGGTAATACGCTTCTTTTATCGCTGTACCTGAAACCAGATCTTTATGGATACTTTCTGCCAGCAGGCTGTAGTATGCCGTGTAATATTTATGATCCGCACTCTTTAACAACAACCAGGAATTTTTTGGCCGGTCGAAGACCCAATGGCTTTCGTGCGTCTTATTACCGAACAGATCGTAGCGGTCATCGACCCGGTTACTCAGAATGTACTCTCCCGCTTTCTCACTCCAGGTGGAGTGGACGATACTGGCAGGTTTATCATAATTGGTTGACCGGCTGTATTTAAATGGGTTGATCTCATAGGTGTAATTGGTTTTTAAAAAATCCTTGTCATCTTTAAGCGTGCGAATTTCTACAGGCAAATGCAGGTAATTATAATAATAAACTGTATGATGAATTTGCGGTTTGTCTTGGCTGCTGTCTATCTGTTCAACGTCCACCTTGTACCGGTATTTTTCATCATTACTGTCCATCAGGCCATCCCTGGAATGTGACATCGAATACGACGGGTATCCGGTATAGTTCGTTTCCTGTGTGTAGTTGTAGTAGGTTTCGTTATGAATTTTTTGATCGGCAGCATCCGATTGAATATAGGCAGTGACCACGGGCAACGTACCGACACCGTACTCAGTGTTAACAGGGATCGTGCCGTAGCTCAACTGACTAATCAGCCCTGAGGGAGAGGCTATTGTTTTAATTAAGTTCTGACCGTTGTGGTTGGTATATTTAATATCAAACCGTTGTTTGAGCGGGTTGACTATTGTGGTAACGCCTTTCTGGTTAAAATACACCGTCTGCTGTCTTGCATCGGGATAGTGCACAGTCAGGGAGCCCGGCGCATACCTAAAGGTGTAACGATTACCGTAATTATCAATCACCGCTGTCAGCTTTGCCGTGGCAATACTGTTAACAGGCTGCTCATACTCAAAAGTGACTTTATTGCCAAAGCGGTCTTCTTGCAGAATTAATAAGCCTTGACGGGAAAAATACTTAAAAACGCCATCTTTATGCTGTGAGCGATAACGATAATAGAGTGAATCTTCACCTGGAACTAATTCTTCCTCAACTTTATCCTGAAACTGACTGCCATGCTGATTACAGTATTTCAAGCCTGAGGCAAATAATGTTTCGTCATGCCATAGGGGGTCAATCAGCCACTGACCGCCTATTTCGGCAACATTTCCGTTGATGTGATCTAAATCCAACCGCCAGCCTTTAGGAAATCCAAACATCCCATCAGCGTTAAATCGATAAGTCAGTTTTATGGTAAATGGATTATGAATACCTGTTGTTTTAAGCAAAGGATAAGCTAGATGAAACGTACCGGTCGCCGTATTAACCGAGGCATGCATACGTTGAAGATGGTTGTAGGCCTGACTGCCACTGTATTGCGCCCGGCTTGCGCCACAGTAAACAAAAACAGCCGCTGCTAAAAGCAAAATATGACAAAATCGGTTCATAGTTTTCCTGCACAAACAACGCAATGATAAACGCCCATGGCATTTTCTGAAATCAACTGTGTTTTTTAGATTAGAGGTTCTTTACCTCAACCTGCGACTTCGTAAGGATAAAAGCTGCACGACAACTCACCTTTAAAAGGCAGCAGCCAAATAAGCAGTTCAAGAACTCACCTGATGGGTAAGTTCTTATTGGATTGCATTTTTCACTTCACTCTCAGGACATATCGATGTGCAGCTTTAACTCATTGCCAAAGATCAGCCGACGAATTACTGGGCATGCTATGTTGGGCCGATGAACCATTGGCGATCTGACCTGCATCATGCAAAGGACCCGAGGCTCCGGGAGTGTTCATTACCGCTTTCCCTTGGGTTACGGAATCCGTCAAAGTGCTGTTCGAGGCCACATCGTTTGTAAAGCCATCCATAGACTTTCTTATACCACCACTTAAATCTTTTACCCACCTTGAAATGTTTAACCCACCCTCTTCAGCCACTCCCCAACCGTGTATGAATTGGTAAAGGTTTCCTGATTCAGATTTCAAAGCAGTCTGTCGGCCCGCAAAGCCAGTAAAATCAAAGGCTAACTCATGAAAAGCATTCACTTCCTCTTGCGTCAAATCAGGTAGGATCGGGTTAATCCCGGGACCTGGATTGATTATATAAGCTTTCCCAAATAAGCCATCATATACCTCTACGTTGCGCTGCAGGTCACTATGGAAAAGAACAGTAAAATCATCAACTGCCGTAATGCCTTTTCTGCCAGCTTTTACAAAGGGTTCAGCCCGGTTAATTGTAGGCTTCGCAGCAGCAGTATCCAGTTGTTTCTCAGGTTCTATAGCAATATTTTCTGCTTCGGCAGTGAACTCAGCGGCACTTTCGGAAAGCCCATGGGCAATAAAGGAGGCTACACCCGCGATTCCATACAGCCCAGAGACACCCGCCATACCATAACCAAAATACCTAAGACCTGATCCGACGCGTTTATCACCAAAGCTAAAGGCGATTTGTGAACCGATTGAAGCGACACTCGACATGGCTCCAGCACCCGCTCCAAAAAGACCGATAGTACTCGTAAGGCTCAGTGAAGCGCCTCCGGTTTCAGCAGCCCCAAGAATGGCAATGGTTGTGGTCAAGAGGGTCAATACAATTCCCAATCCCAAACCCACTGCACAGCGTCCGCCTGAATGGCTTGCACGGTGCCCTAACGGATCAACAAACTGTACGGGATTGGCGGCTGCATAAGCGTAGAGGTTGTCAATATTTTGATCATCTCGTTTTACAAAGCGTCTGAGTTCGGGGTGATAAAAACGGTGCCGTAAATAGACCAGACCTGTTTTGTCGTCCCGAAACTCCTGGTTCCACAGAAAGTCCGCACTGGAACCACTGTCTTCATCTACCGGGCTTTGGCTTTGCCCGTAACCCTCGTATTTAAATAAGTCCACAGCTTGCTTTCCTTTTTCATCCACGCGCAAACGAGCACCTGTATTGCGATTAGAGGTAAATAAATGTTCACCACCATCGCCGTTTAATGTACCGAGAAAGCGATTGCCATAGCGGATATAGTCGTGCAGTTTTTTATTTTTATCCACCGTTTGCACCTGACCATTGGTATGGTAATAAAAACTTTGGCTCATGCTGCCATCGCTCGTATGGGCTAACAGACCATCTGGCCAATAGAAAAAACGCACCAGAGTTTTGCCTTTGGGGTCAGAAACCGATAGCAATATGCCCTTGCCATCGTAATGGTATCTATTACCCTGATGGTCAACCACGATTTTGCCATCTTGGTCATGCTCAATAGTGAGCTCCTTGGCGGGCGTCTCTTTTTTGATCTTTTTTAACTGATCCGCTTCGTTGTAATAACGGTGAATAGTTTGTGTTGCCCCCCCTTCGGTTCGCTTCTCTTTCAGTAGGTTATTATTACCATCATACTGATAACTGATCTCTTTATGGGCAGCATTTACTGGCTGATTGTTTGCTGTTTGGGTGTGAGTTTCTTGAGTCAATCGTTTTAGCATGTCGTAGCGGTAGGAAATGCTATCCGACACGGGTTGATTATCTGCGTTTACAGATCGGGTTGTCTGCTTGACTAATTCCCCCCGGGGCAAAAACTCATACTCCCTTGATAACAGTTTTTTGCCTGACCCTTTCGATAAACCACCGTGTGATGAAGGAGCAGTGGTGACCGTGGAGGCGATCATCCGCCCGTAAGGTCCGTAGGTAAACGTTTCTTTGGTTTTGCCAGTACCGACTATATCCCGCTCAACCGCCAATAATGAACCTTGCGCGCCATTGTCATTTTTTCCATAGGTAAAACGGACTTCGTGCGCGTTACTTTTAATGGCAGAAATCTGCCCCATGTCTTTATCGTCATAGTGATAAGTCAGTACCCGGTTACCCACATTTTTCTGGCGTACCAGCCGATTGTAATGATCGTACTCATAGTCTTGCTGCTGTTTATCCGGATAAATGAGGCGAGTTAATTTTCCTTTTAAATTGTACTGATAGTGCAACTCCTGACCGTCGGAATCGCTGGCTTTTGTCAACCACCCGTCAGCATTGTACTCATGGTTTACCTGAAAAGTTTTATCGTTGCGCTGCCAACTGAAAGACTTTAAAAAACCTCTGGGCGTGTACTGATGCCGAACAATATTCCCATCGGCAAACTCACGCTCAATTTCTCTGCCATTTTTATCATAACGGTGTTGGGTAATTAAACGCTTATTATGGTCAAACTCAGGGCTAATAACGCGTTCGAGTTTGTTATCGGAATTAAAAAGGTAGCTGTAACCAACGTGGGTATTCACTCTTCCGTTATCATTTTGTTTTTTAACTGTACTGTACTGATTTCTGAATAAGTCGTACTCAATCTCTTTCGTCTGTGATAACCCGTCATAACCCTGGGTGATTATTTTTTTTCTGTTATGACCGGTGTCGTATTCATAACGATTCTTTATTACGGCGTGCCGGGTTGAGAATTGTGTATTAAGCAGCGCACTCTCTTGGCTAAGCTCCCGCCCAAACGGGTCTTTTTTTGTAATGATTTCAATAGCTTCAAGCTTGTCATTGCGTAGTGGAAAATAGGTCTGTTTCATGGTTAATGACCAGGGTATTTTTTCTTCCTGCTTATGTTTTTTACCATTGATCAACGAATAGGACACCCGTTTCTCATCGTCGTAAACAAACTGTTTTTTATTTAGCCAAGGGTCAACTTGCTCAATTAGCCGCATCTGGTCATCGTATTCATAGATCGTTTTATGCCCATATTTATTTTTACTCGTGATCACTTTACCAAATGCGTTGAATTCTTTCGTACCAAGCTTTCGGTATTTGCCATCTATCCACTCTTCGGCCACCACCGGTCTGCTAGAGGCATCGATTGTATAGCGCTTTTTAAAACCTAACGGTGATTCAATAACCATTGCGTTAAATCCATCCTGCCCGTAGCTGTAATAGTGTTTTTTATGGCGGTAACCTTCCGGGTCGATGGTTTCTATTATTCGATTCAATGCGTCGTAGCGATAATTGACCTGCTCACCCTGAGCAGAGATCTGGGTTTTAAGCCGATGATTACGGGTATCCATCAAGTACTGGGTAACTCTCCCGAGGCTACTCACATGTTGAGTGGTCAGAACGCCGGTATTTTTATCGAAAAGGTAGTGCTTCTTTTTGTGCGTGTGTTGCACGCCGGGCTTTCCTTTAGCCAACCACTTTAACTCACCAAAAACCACCCGGCCAAGGTGATCATAGCAATAGGATTGCTGCTGCCAGGGTTGCCACACGTTGGTCTGGCCGCTTTTCATGCCGTACGTTCGCTTGAATCTGTGCGTTTTTTTTGACGGCGACAGGTGGTACTCTTCTTTGAACGCCACGCCTGTAAGCAGGTCTTTATGAACACTTTCTGCCAACAGGCTGTAGGAAGCCGTGTAATATTTGTACTCTTCCGCTTTTAATTGTAACCATGATTGTTTTGGCCGGTCATAAACCCAGTGGCTTTCGTGCGTCTTATTACCGAAGAGGTCGTAGCGGTGGTCAACCCGGTTACTCGGAACGTGTTCTCCCGCCTTTTCATTCCAAGTATAATGAACGACACTGGTCGGTTTATCATAATTGGTTGACCGACTGTATTTAAACGGACTAATTGCATAGGTCAGATTGGTTTTCAAAAACTCCTTACCATTTTTATACGTGCGAATTTCTACCGGCAAATGCAGATAATTATAATAATAAACCTTATGATGAATCTGTGGGATAGCCTGACTATTAGCTATCTTTTCAACTTCCACTTTATAGCGATAGTTTTCATCATTACTCTCCATCAGGCCGTCGCTGGATTGCGACATCAAATACGACGGGTATCCGGTATAGTTGTTTTCCTGATTGTAGCTGTAGTGCACTTCACTATGTATTTTCTTATCGGTGGCGTCAAATTGCAGATATTTAATGACGACGGGCAACGTACCTTCCCCCTGCTCACTTTTGAAAGGGATAGTACCGTAACTCAATTGACTGATTAGCCCTGAAGGAGAGGAGAATGTTTCAATTAAATGCTGCCCATTGTAGTGAATGTATTCAATATCAAACCGTTGTTGGTGAGGATTTACTAGTGCGGTAACACCTTTTTCGTTGAAAAATAGCCTCTGCTGTCTTGCATCGGGATATTGTACAGTCAGCGAGCCCGGAGTATAACTGAATGTGTAACGGTTACCGTAATTATCAATCACAGCCATTAACTTTGTCGTCGCAATATTTCCCACGGGCTGCTCATATTCGAACGTTATTTTATTGCCAAAGCGATCTTTTTGCAGAATTAACAAGCCTTGATAGGAAAAATATTTAATAACGCCATCTTTATGCTGTGAGCGATAACGATAATAGAGTGAATCTTCACCTGGAACTAATTCTTCCTCAACTTTATCCTGAAAATGGCTGCCATGCTGATTAGCGTATTTCAAGCCTGAGGCGAATAATGTTTCATCATGCCACAGCGGGTCAATAAGCCACTGACCACCTATTTCAACAACATTTTTGTTGACGTGATCTAAACCCAGCTGCCAACCACGGGGCAACCCAAACGTTCCATTAGCATTAAAACGATAACTCAATTTTAGAGTAAACGGACTATGAATGCCTGATGTTTTAAGCAAAGGGTAAGACATATGAAACGTACCAGTCGCCGCATTAACCGAGGCGGCCATGTGCTGAAATTGGTTATAAGCCTGGCTACCACTGTATTGCGCCCGGCTTGCACCGTTGAAAATAAAAATAATCGCTGCTGTAAGCAAAACTTGACAAAATCGGTTCATAGCTTTCTCGCAAAAAACGACACAATGATAAAGTTCGTCACAGAAACTTTGATAGTTGCTCAAAACAACTGTAATTTGTGCTTTCGTAAGGGTGAAAGTGGCGTGAAAATTCACCCATAAAAAATAGTAGTCATAAGTCAGCTATTCAAAAACTCACCCAATGGGTGAGCTTTTATTGAGTTGTATTTTGCACTTCAAGCCTTGCAGCTCAGTGCTTAGCAGCGTTCTGCTTTAACTCATTACCAAAAACCAGCCGACGAATTGACGGAGCTATTGAGCACGCTATGTTGGGCATTCACATTAGATGAATCATTGGCGATCTGACCTGCATGACGCAAAGGATCCGGGGCTCCGGGAGTGTTCATTACCCCTCCCCCTTGGTTTACGGAATGATCCGTCATAAGATTGTTCGAGGCCGCATCGTTTGTAAAGCCATCCATAGAGTTTTCTGCACTATTATTGTATGCAATGTTGGACACTGAATTGTTTAACTCATCATTTTGAGCCGCTCCAGGAGGTAGTATTCTGTAAAGTTCTCCTGAATCAGTTATCACAGCCATGTCTTGGCATTTACCGTTAGAAAAATGAAAGCCTGCCTTAGCAAAATCTTTCATTTCCTCTGGCGTCAAATTAGGTAGCCGCCCCGAATCAGCAAAGTTTGAATCCATTCTGTAAGCTTTCCCTCCTTTGAGATAGACCTCTGAGTCGGCAAGCATAGAGGAGTCATAACTCTCACCTCGAATTACCTTAATGCCGTTTTCGCCAGCTTTTAAAAAGGGTTCAGCCCGGTTAATTGGAGGCTCCGCAGCAGCAGTATCCAGTTGACTCACTGGTTTTAGAGCGATATTTTCTGTTTCACCAATGAACTCAACGGCACTTTCAGAAAGCCCATGGGCAATAAAGGAGGCTACACCCGCGATTCCATACAGCCCAGAGATACCCGCCATACCATAACTAAAATACCTAAGACCTGATCCGGCGCGTTGATCACCAAGGTCAAAGGCGACTTGTGAACCGATTGTAGCGACACTCGACATGGCTCCAGCACCCGCTCCCAAAAGACCGAAAATACTCGTAAGGCTCAGTGAAGTGCCTCCGGTTTCAACAGCCCCAAGAATGGCAATGGTTGTGGTCAAGAGGGTGAATACAATTCCCAGTCCCAAATTCATTCCAAAGAGTCCGTCTGAATGGCTTGCATGGTGCCCTAACGGATCAATAAACTGTACGGGATTAGCGGCAGCATAAGCGTAGAGGTTGTCAATATTTTGATCATCTCGTTTTACAAAGCGTCTGAGTTCGGGGTGATAAAAACGATGCCGTAAATAGACCAGACCTGTTTTGTCGTCCCGAAACTCCTGGTTCCACAGAAAGTCCGCACTGGAACCACTGTCTTCATCTACCGGGCTTTGGCTTTGGCCGTAACCCTCGTATTTAAATAAGTCCACAGCTTGCTTTCCTTTTTCATCCACGCGCAAACGAGCACCGGTGCTGCGATTAGAGGTAAATAAATGTTCACCACCATCGCCTTTTAAGGTACCGAGAAAGCGATTGCCATAGCGGATATAGTCGTGCAGTTTTTTATTTTTATCCACCGTTTGCACCTGACCATTGGTATGGTAATAAAAACTTTGGCTCATGCTGCCATCGCTCGTATGGGCTAACAGACCATCTGGCCAATAGAAAAAACGCACCAGAGTTTTGCCTTTGGGGTCAGAAACCGATAGCAATATGCCCTTGCCATCGTAATGGTATCTATGGCCCTGATGGTCAACCACGACTTTGCCATCTTGGTCATGCTCAATAGTGAGCGCCTTGGCGGGCGTCTCTTTTTTGATCGTTGTTAACTGGTCCGCTTCGTTGTAATAACGGTGAATGGTTTGTGTTGCCCCCCCTTCGGTTCGCTTCTCTTTCAGTAGGTTATTATTACCATCATACTGATAACTGATCTCTTTATGGGCAGCATTTACTGGCTGATTGTTTGCTGTTTGGGTGTGAGTTTCTTGAGTCAGTCGTTTTAGCATATCGTAGCGGTAGGAAATGCTATCCGACACGGGTTGATTATCTGCGTTTACAGATCGGGTTGTCTGCTTGACTAATTCCCCCCGGGGCAAAAACTCATACTCCCTTGATAACAGTTTTTTGCCTGCCCCTTGCGATGCATCGTCGTTTGATGAATCGACAGTGGTTACCCTGGACGCGATCATCCGCCCGTAAGGTCCGTAGGTGAACGTTTCTTTGGTTTTACCAGTACCGACTATATCCCGCTCAACCGCCAGTAATGAACCTTGTGCACCATTGTCATTTATTCCATAGGTAAAGCGAACTTGGTGCGCGTCACTTTTAATGGCAGAAAGCAGCCCTTTGTCTTTATCGTCATAGTGGTAAGTCAGTAAGCGATTACCCACGTTTTTCTGCCGTACAAGCCGGTTGTACTGGTCGTACTCATAGTCTTGCTGTTGTTTATCCGGGTAAATGCGGCGAGTTAATTTTCCTTTCAAATTGTACTGATAGTGCAGCTCCTGACCGTCGGAATCGCTGGCTTTTGTTAACCACCCGTCAGCATTGTACTCATGGTTTACCTGAAAAGTTTTATCGTTGCGCTGCCAACTGAAAGACTTTAAAAAACCTCTGGGCGTGTACTGATGCCGAACAATATTCCCATCGGCAAACTCACGCTCAATTTCTCTGCCATTTTTATCATAACGGTGTTGGGTAATTAAACGCTTATTATGGTCAAACTCAGGGCTAATAACGCGTTCGAGTTTGTTATCGGAATTAAAAAGGTAGCTGTAACCAACGTGGGTATTCACTCTTCCGTTATCATTTTGTTTTTTAACTGTACTGTACTGATTTCTGAATAAGTCGTATTTAATCTCTTTCGTCAGTGATAACCCGTCATAACCTTGGGTGATTATTTTTTTTCTGTTATGACCGATGTCGTATTCATAACGGTTCTTTATTACGGCGTGCCGGGTTGATAATTGTGTATTAAGCAGCGCACTCTCTTGGCTAAGCTCCCGCCCAAACGGGTCTTTTGTTGTAATGATTTCAATAGCCTCAAGCTTGTCATTGCGTAGTGGAAAATAGGTCTGTTTCATGGTTAATGACCACGGCGTTTTTTCTTCCTGCTTATGTTTTTTACCATTGATCAAGGAATAGGACACCCGTTTCTCATCGTCGTAAACAAACTGTTTTTTATTTAGCCAAGGGTCAATTTGCTCAATTAGCCGCATCTGGTCATCGTATTTATAGGTCGTTTCATGCCCATATTTATTTTTACTCGTGATCACTTTACCAAATGCGTTGAATTCTTTCGTACCAAGCTTTCGGTATTTGCCATCTATCCACTCTTCGGCCACCAACGGTCTGCTAGAGGCATCGATTGTATAGCGCTTTTTAAAACCTAACGGTGATTCAATAACCATTGCGTTAAATCCATCCTGCCCGTAGCTGTAATAGTGTTTTTTATGGCGGTAACCTTCCGGGTCGATGGTTTCTATTATTCGATTCAATGCGTCGTAGCGATAATTGACCTGCTCACCCTTAGCAGAGATCTGGGTTTTAATCCGATGATTACGGGTATCCATCAAGTACTGGGTAACTCTCCCGAGGCTACTCACATGTTGAGTGGTCAGAACACCGGTATTTTTATCGAAAAGGTAGTGCGTTTTTTTGTGCGTGTGTTGCACGCCGGGCATTCCTTTAGCCAGCCACTTTAACTCACCAAAAACCACCCGGCCAAGGTGATCATAGCAATAGGATTGCTGCTGCCAGGGTTGCCATGCGTTGGTCTGGCCGCTTTTCATCCCGAAGGTTCGCTTGAATCTGTGCGTTTTTTTTGACGGCGACAGGTGGTACTCTTCTTTGAACGCCATGCCTGAAACCAGGTCTTTATGAACACTTTCTGCCAACAGGCTGTAGGCAGCCGTGTAATACTTGTACTCTTCCGCTTTTAATTGTAACCATGATTGTTTTGGCCGATCATAAAACCAGTAGCTCTCGTGCGTCTTATTGCCGAAGAGGTCGTAGCGGTGGTCAACCCGGTTACTCGGAACGTGTTCTCCCGCTGTTTCACTCCAGACGTAATGAACAACACTGGCCGGTTTATCATAATTGGTTGACCGACTGTATTTAAACGGACTAATTGCATAGGTCAGATTGGTTTTCAAAAACTCCTTACCATTTTTATACGTGCGAATTTCTACCGGCAAATGCAGATAATTATAATAATAAACCTTATGATGAATCTGTGGGATAGCCTGACTATTATCTATCTTTTCAACTTTTACTTTATAGCGATAGTTTTCATCATTACTCTCCATCAGGCCGTCGTGGGATTGTGACATAAAATACGACGGGTATCCGGTATAGTTGTTTTCCTCTGTGTAGCCGTAGTGCATTTCAGTATGTATTTTTTTATCGGCGGCATCAGATTGCTGGTATGTAATGACGACGGGTAACGTACCTTCCCCCTGCTCATTTTTGAAAGGGATAGTACCGTAGCTCAACTGACTGATGAGCCCTGAGGGAGAGGATAATGTTTTAATTAAATTCTGCCCATTGTAGTGGGTGTATTCAATATCAAACCGTTGTTGGTGAGGATTTACTATTGCGGTAACACCTTTTTCGTTGAAAAATAGCCTCTGCTGTCTTGCATCGGGATATTGTACAGTCAGCGAGCCCGGAGTATAACTGAATGTGTAACGGTTACCGTAATTATCAATCACAGCCCTTAACTTTGTCGTCGCAATATTTCCCACGGGCTGCTCATATTCGAACGTTATTTTATTGCCAAAGCGATCTTTTTGCAGAATTAACAAACCTTGATAGGAAAAATATTTAATAACGCCATCTTTATGCTGTGAGCGATAACGATAATAGAGTGAATCTTCACCTGGAACTAATTCTTCCTCAATTTTATCCTGAAACTGACTGCCATGCTGATTAGCGTATTTCAGGCCTGAGGCGAATAATGTTTCATCATGCCATAGCGGGTCAATAAGCCACTGACCACCTATTTCAACAACATTTTTGTTGACGTGATCTAAACCCAGCTGCCAACCACGGGGCAACCCAAACGTTCCATTAGCATTAAAACGATAACTCAATTTTAAAGTAAACGGATTATGAATGCCTGATGTTTTAAGCAAAGGGTAAGACATATGAAACGTACCAGTCGCCGTATTAACCGAGGCGGCCATGTGCTGAAATTGGTTATAAGCCTGGCTACCACTGTATTGCGCCCGGCTTGCACCGTTGGAAATAAAAATAATCGCTGCTGTAAGCAAAACTTGACAAAATCGGTTCATAGCTTTCTCGCAAAAAACGACACAATGATAAAGCTCGTCACAGAAACTTTGATAGTTGCTCAAAACAACTGTGATTTGTGCTTTCGTAAGGGTGAAAGTAGCGTGAAAATTCACCCATAAAAAATAGTAGTCATAAGTCAGCTATTCAAAAATTCACCCAATGGGTGCGCTTTTATTGAGTTGTATTTTGCACTTCAAGCCTTGCAGCTCAGTGCTTAGCAGCGTTCAGTTTTAACTCATTACCAAAAACCAGCCGACGAATTGACGGAGCTATTGAGCACGCTATGTTGGGCATTCACATTAGATGAATCATTGGCGATCTGACCTGCATGATGCAAAGGATCCGGGGCTCCGGAAATGTTCATTACCCCTCCCCCTTGGTTTACGGAATGATCCGTCATAAGGTTGTTCGAGGCCACATCGTTTGTAAAGCCACCCATAGAGTTTTCTGCACTATTATTGAGTGCAACGTTGGGCGCTGAACTGTTTAACCCACCATCTTGAGCTGCTCCAGGAGGTATTGATCTGTAAAGTTTTCCTGATTCAGCTTGCAAAGCCAAGTCTTGGCACTTAGGGTCAGAAAAATTAAAGCCTGCCTTAGCAAAATCATTCATTTCCTCTGGCGTCAAATCACCTAACAGCGTCAGAGCATAACGCTTTGGATGCATTATGTAAGCTTTCCCTTTGCCATATGCCCTTACGTTGTAATGAAGATCCTCGTAATCAGAATCACCTTGAATTACCTTAATGCCTTTTTTGCCAGCTTTTAAAAAGGGAGTCGCCCGGTTAATTCTAGGCTCCGCAGCAGCAGTATCCAGTTGACTCACTGGTTTTAGAGCGATATTTTCTGTTTCACCAATGAACTCAACGGCACTTTCAGAAAGCGCATCGGCAATAAGGGAGGCTACACCCGCGATTCCATACAGCCCAGAGACACCCGCCATACCATAACCAAAATACCTAAGACCTGATCCGACGCGTTTATCACCAAAGTCAAAGGCGACTTGTGAACCAATTGTAGCGACACTCGACATGGCTCCAGCACCCGCTCCAAAAAGACCGATAACACTCGTAAGGCTGAGTGAAGTGCCTCCGGTTTCAGCAGCCCCAAGAATGGCAATGGTTGCGGTCAATGCGGTCAATACAATTCCCAATCCCAAATTCATTGCAAAGAGTCCGCCTGAATCGCTTGCACGGTGCCCTAACGGATCAACAAACTGTACGGGATTGGCGGCTGCATAAGCGTAGAGGTTGTCAACATTTTGATCATCTCGTTTTACAAAGCGTCTGAGTTCGGGGTGATAAAAACGGTGCCGTAAATAGACCAGACCTGTTTTGTGCTCACGAAACTCCTGGTTCCACAGAAAGTCCGCACTGGAACCACTGTCTTCATCTACCGGGCTTTGGCTTTGGCCGTAACCCTCGTATTTAAATAAGTCCACAGCTTGCTTTCCTTTTTCATCCACGCGCAAACGAGCACCTGTATTGCGATTAGAGGTAAATAAATGTTCACCACCATCGCCGTTTAATGTACCGAGAAAGCGATTGCCATAGCGGATATAGTCGTGCAGTTTTTTATTTTTATCCACCGTTTGCACCTGACCATTGGTATGGTAATAAAAACTTTGGCTCATGCTGCCATCGCTCGTATGGGCTAACAGACCATCTGGCCAATAGAAAAAACGCACCAGAGTTTTGCCTTTGGGGTCAGAAACCGATAGCAATATGCCCTTGCCATCGTAATGGTATCTATGACCCTGATGGTCAACCACGATTTTGCCATCTTGGTCATGCTCAATAGTGAGCGCCTTGGCGGGCGTCTCTTTTTTGATCTTTTTTAACTGATCCGCTTCGTTGTAATAACGGTGAATGGTTTGTGTTGCCCCCCCTTCGGTTCGCTTTTCTTTCAGTAGGTTATTATTACCATCATACTGATAACTGATCTCTTTATGGGCAGCATTTACTGGCTGATTGTTTGCTGTTTGGGTGTGAGTTTCTTGAGTCAGTCGTTTTAGCATGTCGTAGCGGTAGGAAATGCTATCCGACACGGGTTGATTATCTGCGTTTACAGATCGGGTTGTCTGCTTGACTAATTCTCCCCGGGGCAAAAACTCATACTCCCTTGATAACAGTTTTTTGCCTGACCCTTTCGATAAACCACCGTGTGATGAAGGAGCAGTGGTGACCGTGGAGGCGATCATCCGCCCGTAAGGTCCGTAGGTGAACGTTTCTTTGGTGTTGCCAGTACCGACTATATCTCGCTCAACCGCCAGTAATGAACCTTGTGCACCATTGTCATTTATTCCATAGGTAAAACGGACTTCATGCAC
Organism: Endozoicomonas sp.; assembly: GCA_965198415.1. GTDB lineage: Bacteria > Pseudomonadota > Gammaproteobacteria > Pseudomonadales > Endozoicomonadaceae > Endozoicomonas. The sequence continues at coordinate 296,159 of CBDAPN010000031.1, read as the reverse complement.
ATCACTTTTAATGGCAGAAAGCTGCCCCTTGTCTTTATCGTCATAGTGATAAGTCAGTGCCCGGTTACCCACATTTTTCTGGCGTACCAGCCGACTGTAATGATCGTACTCATAGTCTTGCTGTTGTTTATCCGGGTAAATGCGGCGAGTTAATTTTCCTTTCAAATTGTACTGATAGTGCAGCTCCTGACCGTCGGAATCGCTGGCTTTTGTTAACCGCCCGTCAGCATTGTACTCATGGTTTACCTGAAAAGTTTTATCGTTGCGCTGCCAACTGAAAGACTTTAAAAAACCTCTGGGCGTGTACTGATGCCGAACAATATTCCCATCGGCAAACTCACGCTCAATTTCTCTGCCATTTTTATCATAACGGTGTTGGGTAATTAAACGCTTATTATGGTCAAACTCAGGGCTAATAACGCGTTCGAGTTTGTTATCGGAATTAAAAAGGTAGCTGTAACCAACGTGGGTATTCACTCTTCCGTTATCATTTTGTTTTTTAACTGTACTGTACTGATTTCTGAATAAGTCGTACTCAATCTCTTTCGTCAGTGATAACCCGTCATAACCTTGGGTGATTATTTTTTTTCTGTTATGACCGGTGTCGTATTCATAACGGTTCTTTATTACGGCGTGCCGGGTTGAGAATTTTGTATTAAGCAGCGCACTCTCTTGGCTAAGCTCCCGCCCAAATGGGTCTTTTTTTGTAATGATTTCAATAGCCTCAAGCTTGTCATTGCGTAGTGGAAAATAGGTCTGTTTCATGGTTAATGACCACGGCGTTTTTTCTTCCTGCTTATGTTTTTTACCATTGATCAAGGAATAGGACACCAATTTCTCATCGTCGTAAACAAACTGTTTTTTATTTAGCCAAGGGTCAACTTGCTCAATTAGCCGCATCTGGTCATCGTATTCATAGGTCGTTTTATACCCATATTTATTTTTACTCGTGATCACTTTACCAAATGCGTTGAATTCTTTCGTACCAAGCTTTCGGTATTTGCCATCTATCCACTCTTCGGCCATCACCGGTCTGCTAGAGGCATCGATTGTATAGCGCTTTTTAAAACCTAACGGTGATTCAATAACCATTGCGTTAAATCCATCCTGCCCGTAGCTGTAATAGTGTTTTTTATGACGGTAACCTTCCGGGTCGATGGTTTCTATTATTCGATTCAATGCGTCGTAGCGATAATTGATCTGCTCACCCTTAGCAGAGATCTGGGTTTTAATCCGATGATTACGAGTATCCGTCAAGTACTGGGTAACTCTCCCGAGGCTACTCACATGTTGAGTGGTCAGAACACCGGTATTTTTATCGAAAAGGTAGTGCGTTTTTTTGTGCGTGTGTTGCACGCCGGGCATTCCTTTAGCCAGCCACTTTAACTCACCAAAAACCACCCGGCCAAGGTGATCATAGCAATAGGATTGCTGCTGCCAGGGTTGCCACACGTTGGTCTGGCCGCTTTTCATCCCGTACGTTCGCTTGAATCTGTGCGTTTTTTTTGACGGCGACAGGTGGTACTCTTCTTTGAACGCCATGCCTGTAACCAGGTCTTTATGAACACTTTCTGCCAACAGGCTGTAGGCAGCCGTGTAATATTTGTACTCTTCCGCTTTTAATTGTAACCATGATTGTTTTGGCCGGTCATAAAACCAGTGGCTCTCGTGCGTCTTATTACCGAAGAGGTCGTAGCGGTGGTCAACCCGGTTACTCGGAACGTGTTCTCCCGCTGTTTCACTCCAGACGTAATGAACGACACTGGCCGGTTTATCATAATTGGTTGACCGACTGTATTTAAACGGACTAATTGCATAGGTCAGATTAGTTTTCAAAAACTCCTTACCATTTTTATACGTGCGAATTTCTACCGGCAAATGCAGATAATTATAATAATAAACCTTATGATGAATCTGTGGGATAGCCCGACTATTATCTATCTTTTCAACTTTCACTTTATAGCGATAGTTTTCATCATTACTCTCCATCAGGCCGTCGCTGGAATGTGACATAAAATACGACGGGTATCCGGTATAGTTGTTTTCCTCTGTGTAGCCGTAGTGCATTTCAGTATGTATTTTTTTATCGGCGGCATCAGATTGCTGGTATGTAATGACGACGGGTAACGTACCTTCCCCCTGCTCATTTTTGAAAGGGATAGTACCGTAGCTCAACTGACTGATGAGCCCTGAGGGAGAGGATAATGTTTCAATTAAATCCTGCCCATTGTAGTGGGTGTATTCAATATCAAACCGTTGTTGGTGAGGATTTACTATTGCGGTAACACCTTTTTCGTTGAAAAATATCCTCTGCTGTCTTGCATCGGGATATTCTACAGTCAGCGAGCCCGGAGTATAACTGAATGTGTAACGGTTACCGTAATTATCAATCACAGCCATTAACTTTGTCGTCGCAATATTTCCCACGGGCTGCTCATATTCGAACGTTATTTTATTGCCAAAGCGATCTTTTTGCAGAATTAACAAGCCTTGATAGGAAAAATATTTAATAACGCCATCTTTATGCTGTGAATAGAATCGATAATACAGTCCGTCTTCATTAGGGATTAATTCATCATCACCTTTATCCTGAAAATGACTGCCATGCTGATTAGCGTATTTCAGGCCTGAGGCGAATAATGTTTCATCATGCCACAGCGGGTCAATAAGCCACTGACCACCTATTTCAGCAACATTTTTGTTGATGTGATCTAAACCCAGCTGCCAACCACGGGGCAACCCAAACGTTCCATTAGCATTAAAACGATAACTCAATTTTAAAGTAAACGGATTATGAATGCCTGATGTTTTAAGCAAGGGGTAAGACATATGAAACGTACCAGTCGCCGTATTAACCGAGGCGGCCATATGCTGAAATTGGTTATAAGCCTGACTACCACTGTATTGCGCCTGGCTTGAACCGTTGGAAATAAAAATAATCGCTGCTGTAAGCAAAACTTGACAAAATCGGTTCATAGCTTTCTCGCAAAAAACGACACAATGATAAAGCTCGTTAAAGAAACTTTGATAGTTGCTCAAAACAACTGTGATTTGTGCTTTCGTAAGGGTGAAAGTAGCGTGAAAATTCACCCATAAAAAATAGTAGTCATAAGTCAGCTATTCAAAAACTCACCCAATAAGTGAGCTTTTATGGCGTTGTATTTTGCACTTAAAGCTTTGCAGCTCAGGGCTTAGCAGCGTTCTGCTTTAACTCATTGCCAATTACCAATCGACGGATTGATGGGTCCATTGGTCAAGCTATTTTGGGCATTCACATTAGATGAATTATTGGCGATCTGATCTGCTTTAGTTAAAGGAGCGTGGGATCCTGGGGTACTCACTGGACCTCCCTCCGGATTTAATTCACTAGTAGCCTGGCTATTGCTCGAAGCCAAATCGTATGGAGTGTTAGAATAATCGCCTGGTCCATTACTCGTATTAATTGTAGGCTCTGGTGACTTGTACCAGTCGTGTCGACGCTCTCTAAATCTGAAAAGTTGACCATCGTCAGTTTCGACAGCAAACTCTTCCATATCTGCTCTAGAAAAATTGAAGCCTACTGTTTTAATTTGGGCTATTTCTTCTTCCGTCAAAAATTTTTCTTCGTGAGCAATTCCCCCAATCAATTTCGTAACTCTTCCTCCTCGGCCAATTATCCTTAAGTTGAAAGGTCGAGTAAGGAATCGGAGTGACTTGTCTTTCGGCGCGTTCTTAATCCCTGCTTTGCCTGCTGCCACAAAGCTATCAACCCGCGACTGTTTAGATTCCGAAGCAACTGTAGTCATTTCACTCAATGGTTTTAAAGCAACATTTTCTGTTTCCTCAGTGAACTCAGCGGCCGCTTTGCTAGAAGTATTGGCAATCAAGGAGGCAAGAGCAGCCACACTAGCTATAGTAGCGATGGCTCCCAAGCCCAAACTGGTAACCCTAAGAATGTTTCCGACTTTTTTGCTACCCATGGCAAAGGCGATTTGTGAAGAGATTGTAAGGACGCCCGCAGCGGTTCCAGTAACACCGCCCACAGCACCGGCTACACTCGTAAGGCTTAATGAAGCACCTCCAGTTTCAGGTGCTGCAAGCACAGCAACGGTTACAGTCAAGGCGGTCAATAAAGCGCCCAATACCATATTTATGGTACTATCTGCGCTTGCATGATGCCCTAACGGATCAACAAACTGTATGGGATTAGCGGCAGCATAAGCGTAGAGGTTGTCAATATTTTGATCATCTCGTTTTACAAAGCGTCTGAGCTCAGGGTGATAAAAACGGTGCCGTAAATAGACCAAACCTGTTTTGTGGTCCCGAAACTCCTGATTCCACAGGAAGTCCGCACTGGAACCACGCTCTTCATCGACCGGGCTTTGGCCGTAACCCTCATATTTAAATAAGTCTAAAGCTTGCTTTCCTTTTTCATCCACCCGCAAACGAGCACCTGTACTGCGATTAGAGGTAAATAAATGTTCACCACCCTTGCCTTTTAATGTGCCGAGAAAGTGATTGCCATAGCGGATATAGTCGTCCAACTTTTTATTTTTATTCGTCGTTTGCACCTGGCCATTGGTATGGTAGTAAAAACTTTGACTCATATTGCCATCTTTCGTATGGGCTAACAGACCATCTGGCCAATAGAAAAAACTCACCAGCGTTTTGCCTTTAGGGTCAGAGACCGATAGCAATATGCCCTTGCCATCGTAATGGTATCTATTACCCTGATGGTCAACGACGATTTTGCCATTTTTGTCATACTCAATAGTGAGTTCCTTGGCGGGCGTCTCTTTTTTGATCTTTTTTAACTGATCCGCTTCGTTGTAATAACGGTGAATGGTTTGTGTTGCCCCCCCTTCGGTTCGCTTCTCTTTCAATAGGTTATTATTACCATCATACTGATAACTGATCTCTTTATGGGCAGCATTTACTGGCTGATTCTTTGCTGTTTGGGTGTGAGTTTCTTGAGTCAATCGTTTTAGCATGTCGTAGCGGTAGGAAATGCTATCCGACACGGGTTGATTATCTGCGTTTACAGATCGGGTTGTCTGCTTGACTAATTCCCCCCGGGGCAAAAACTCATACTCCCTTGATAACAGTTTTTTGCCTGACCCTTTCGATAAACCACCGTGTGATGAAGGAGCAGTGGTGACCGTGGAGGCGATCATCCGCCCGTAAGGTCCGTAGGTAAACGTTTCTTTGGTTTTGCCAGTACCAACTATATCCCGCTCAACCGCCAATAATGAACCTTGCGCGCCATTGTCATTTTTTCCATAGGTAAAACGGACTTCGTGCGCGTTACTTTTAATGGCAGAAATCTGCCCCTTGTCTTTATCGTCATAGTGATAAGTCAGTACCCGGTTACCCACATTTTTCTGGCGTACCAGCCGATTGTAATGATCGTACTCATAGTCTTGCTGCTGTTTATCCGGATAAATGAGGCGAGTTAATTTTCCTTTTAAATTGTACTGATAGTGCAGCTCCTGACCGTCGGAATCGCTGGCTTTTGTTAACCGCCCGTCAGCATTGTACTCATGATTTACCTGAAAAGTTTTATCGTTGCGCTGCCAACTGAAAGACTTTAAAAAACCTCTGGGCGTGTACTGATATCGAACAATATTCCCATCGGCAAACTCACGCTCAATTTCTCTGCCATTTTTGTCATAACGGTGTTTGGTAATTAAACGCTTTTTATGGTCAAACTCAGGGCTAATGACGCGTTCGAGTTTGTTGTCGGAATTATACAGGTAGCTGTAACCAACGTGGGTACTCACTCTTCCGTTATCATTTTGTTTTTTTACTGTGCTGTACTCATTTCTGAATAAGTCATGCTCAATCTCTTTCGTCAGTGATAACCCGTCATAACCTTGTGTAGTTATTTTTTTTCTGTTATGACCGGCATCGTACTCATAACTGTTTTTTATTACAGAGTGCCGGGTTGATGATTGCACATTAAGCAGTGCGCTCTCTTGACTCATCTCCCGACCAAGCGCATCTGTTTTGGTGCTGATTTCAATAGCCTCCAATTTGTCATTGCTTGTGGGAAAATAGGTTCGTTTCATGATTAACGACCAGGGTATTTTTTCTTCCTGCTTATGTTTTTTGCCATTAATCAAGGAATAGGACACCATTTTCTCATCGTCGTAAACAAACTGTTTTTTATTTAGCCAAGGGTCAATTTGCTCAATTAGCCGCATCTGATCATCGTATTTATAGGTCGTTTTATGCCCATATTTATTTTTGCTAGTGATCACTTTACCAAACGCGTTGAACTCTTTCGTACCAAGCTTGCGGTATTTGCCCTCTATCCACTCTTCGACCATCACAGGTCTGCTAGAGGCATCGGTTGTGTAGCGCTTTTTGTAACCTAAAGGTGATTCTATGACCTTTGCGTTAAATCCATCCTTCCCATAGTCGTAGTGGTGTTTTTTATGAACATAACCTTCTGGGTCGATGCTTTTTATCATTCGATTTAATGCGTCGTAGTGATAATTGATCTTCTCACCCTTAACAGAGATCTGAGTTTTAATCCGATGATTACGGGTATCCATCAAGTGCTGGGTAACTCTCCCGAGGCTACTCACATATTGAGTGGTCAGAAGGCCGGTGTTTTTATCGAAATGATAATGCGTTTTTTTGTGTGTGCTTTGTACGCCGGGCATTCCTTTGGCCAGCCACTTTAACTCACCGTAAACCACCCGGCCAAGGTGATCATGGCAATAGGATTGCAGCTGCCAGGGTTGCCACACGTTGACCCGGCCACTTTTCATTCCGTAGGACCGCTTTGATTTGTGCGTTTTTTTTGACGGCGACAGCTGATACTCTTCTTTAAACGCCATGCCTGAAAACAGATCTTTATGGACACTTTCTGCCAGCAGGCTGTAGTAACCCGTGTAATATTTATAATCTGACGTCTTTATCCGCAACCATGATTTTTTTGGCCGGTCATAAACCCAGTGGCTTTCGTGTGTCTGATTACCGAAGAGATCGTAGTGGTGGTCAACCCGGTTACTCTCAACGTGTTCTCCCGATTTTTCACTCCAGGTGGAATGAACAATGCGGGCCGGTTTATCATAATTGGTTGATCGACTGTATTTAAAAGGGCTTGTCAAATAGGTGTAATCGGTTTTCAAAAACTCTTTGCCGTTTTTAAGTGTGCGAACTTGTACCGGTAAATGCAGATAATTATAATGATAAACCTTATGATGAATCTGAGTGGTACCCTGGCTGTTATCTATTTGCTCAACTTTCACCTTATACCGATAGTTTTCATCATTACTATCCATCAGGCTATCCCCGGAGTTTGACATGGCATATGAAGGGTACCCGGTGTAGTTGTTTTCCTGCGTGTAGTTATAGTGCATTTCGCTATGAATTTTTTCATCAGCGGCATCAGATTGCTGGTATTTAATGACGACGGGTAACTTACCTTCCCCATGCTCACCTTTGAAAGGAATAGTACCGTAGCTCAACTGACTGAGGAGCCCTGAGGGAGAGGATATTGTTTCAATTAAATTATGGCCATTGTGGTTGATGTATTTAATATCAAACCGCTGTTTGAGAGGGTTTACTATTGCGGTCACGCCTTTATGATTAAAAAATATCGTTTGCTGCCTCGCATCGGGATATTGAACGGTAAGGGAGTCCGGAGCATAACTGAATGTATAACGGTTACCGTAATTATCAATTACGGCCATTAACTTTGCCGTCGCAATATCTTTCACGGGCTTTTCATATTCGAACGTTATTTTATTACCAAAGCGATCTTTTTGCAGAATTAATAAACCTTGGTGGGAAAAATATTTAACAACACCATCTTTGTGCCGTGAACGGTAGCGGTAATACAATGAATCTTCTTTAGGAATTAACTCTACACTACCTTTATCCTGAAACTGACTGCCATGCTGGTTACAGTATTTCAGACCTGAGGCAAATAATGTTTCATCATGCCACAGCGGGTCAATAAGCCACTGCCCACCAATTTCAGCAATATTTTTATTGATGTGATCTAAACCCAACTGCCAACCACGGGGCAACCCAAACGTTCCGTTAGCATTAAAACGATAACTCAATTTCAAAGTAAACGATTCATGAACGCCTGTTGTTTTCAGCAGTGGGTAAGACACATGAAACGTACCGGTCGCCGTATTAACCGAGGCGGTCATATGCTGAAGATGGTTATAAGCCTGACTGCCACTGTATTGTGAATGACTTGCGCCGCAGTAAAAGAACACAATCGCTACTGTAAGCAAAACTTGATAGAACCGGTTCATAATTTTCTCGCAAAAACGACGCAATGATAAAAACCCCTCACAGAAGCTTTGACACTTTCTCAAAGCAACTGCGACTTTTATCCTACAGGCTTTTTACTATGACTAATTAAAATAACCGACAGTCAGGTGGTGTGATGTTTGCCCGTTAATTAGTAACACGTTTGCTTCCTATAATACTGAGCGTTTAAGTGGCTCATATAACACTTAACAAACGCCATGGCATAATGAGTTTCAAGCGATATTATCCAGTTGCGACACAGTATAAACGACAGAGGTGAATTTTCCATTTTTTGTCTGTTTTTTTATTTTCAAATACATAATCTGTATATGTCGTGACTGTGCTTTAGGTTCACAGCCTATGGCTGAAATGTTGCAGGGGTAGAAAGTTGCGTTCTAACACTTAGGAAAAATCTAAGCACACACGTAGCTATAGTCATCAGCTTATGGAGTAATTGAATGTTATCTGCTTTGGAAACTCCAGCCGAAAATTGCTAACCGCTGGTGATCTGTACGCAGCCTCCTTTAATCTTATGGTACGCCAACACATCAACTGACTCTCTCCGACCTATCGCACCCAAAGGGCATAAATACCCAAAGGGCATAAATACCCAAAGGGCATAAAGGCAATGCTTTACGCAAGATTTGCGTCAATTTTAGAAGCTTACTTTTGATACGAATCAAAGAAACCTAACAAAAATTTCTATAATCTGCGGATAATGCTCTAGAACGTCATTAGCATCATATGACTGTTATTGTCTTCGACGAACGCATAACCATCGTGGGCAACGGCCCTGAAATGATAACAATCCTGAGATCGATGATGAATAATGCTCCAGTTTGGGATACAGACTTAATTCAACGTTATAACCAGTCTGGCCCCCGATACACCTCGTACCCGACGGCGGTGCAGTTTGACGGGGGCTTTGACCACCAAAAGTATCGTGACAACGCTAAGCTCAGTGCGGATAAACCACTGTCTTTGTATTTCCACATTCCGTTTTGTTCCCACGTTTGTTACTACTGCGCCTGTAACAAAATCGTTACTAAGCGTCGGGATCGTGCCAACAGTTATCTGGACTATCTGTTTCGTGAAATTGCCATGCAGTCAGCCCTGTACAGCCATCATCAGCCAGTCGAGCAGCTGCACTTTGGTGGTGGAACGCCGACGTTTTTAAGTAGAGAGCAACTGACAGCACTGATGCTTCACATCAACCAGCATTTCAATTTAACCAGCAGCGATACCGCAGACTACTCTATTGAGCTTGACCCAAGGGAAGTGGACTGGCCGATGATGGGCACTCTCAAAGATCTCGGGTTCAACCGCATCAGCATGGGCGTACAGGATCTTAATCCACAGGTACAAAAGGCGGTGAACCGGGTGCAGTCGCCAGCGATGATCGCCTCCATTGTTGATGCAGCCCGGGTGATGACGTTCCGCTCCATTCATATGGATTTGATCTACGGCCTGCCGCTGCAAACCGCCGACAATTTTATGGACACCATTGAGCGTGTGGTTGCTATGGCGCCCGATCGACTGTCTCTGTTTAATTACGCGCACCTGCCGCACCGTTTCAAGCCGCAACGGCGGATTAACGAGCACGATTTACCAACACCTGAGGTTAAGCTGGAAATTCTTCAGCGGGCGACGGAAAAACTACTGGCCGAGGGCTATGTGTACATTGGTATGGATCACTTTGCCCTGCCAGACGATGATCTGGCTGTTGCCCAGGAAGAGGGTACGCTGCACCGAAATTTTCAGGGTTATACTACGCACAGTCACTGTGAGCTGATTGGCATGGGTGTCTCGGCCATCAGTCAGGTAGGTGATACTTATGTACAAAACACGACGGATGAAAAACAGTACTACGCCTTCATAGACGACAACCGTTTCCCTACCGCTCGGGGATTGCAAATGACAACAGACGACAAAGTGCGTCAAGCGGTCATCACCACCTTAATCTGTCACTTTGAGCTTGAGTTTGCCGCCATTGAACAGCGTTTTAACATCCACTTCCGTGATTATTTCCATCAAGAGCTGAGCAGGCTCGCTGTTATGATTGACGACGGCCTGATCAGCCTGAGCGACGGATATTTGCAAGTGCTACCAAAAGGCAAACTGCTGATCCGTAACATCTGCATGCAGTTTGACCACTACCTGAACCAGCCTCAGGCGGCGGATCAGCCGCGTTTTTCAAAAGTCATCTAATGGGAAGAAGTCTCTTTGTTTGGGGCTTTACACTGTCGTCTTCAACCAACTGGCGTAGAAGCTGCATGCGCCGAATCCTGAGCACGTATTTGATTTAATTAAAACTTCGGTGCAAAATCCCGCCCACGACCGCCTAACGTGCCACTCAATAAACATAAGTAAGAGGTGGCTTTTTCGCTTATATGTTGTTCTAAAAAGTCGCTCTAAAAAGCGTTGTGCGGTTTCGCTGACACGAATAGGTATATGCCCGATTTACACTCTGGAAATATTTTTCATACACTGGCTTTTTTTTAGACAGTGACGTATTTCCAAGATACGACTTTGAGATCTTTCAATGACGTCAAAGCCCAACGTCCGACAGCAAAGCCCTGTTGCCTGCAAAGACTGCAGTCTGAGTTCGCTGTGCCTGCCACTGGCTATGAGTATTCAGGATATTGATCAGCTGGATAACATCATCAAGCGGGGGCGCCCTCTGAAAAAAGGCGAACACCTGTTTCTGGAAGGTGACCCCTTCGTCAGTGTTTTTGCCGTGCGCTCTGGAGCCATCAAAACTTATTCGGCGACTAATGAAGGTGAAGAGCAGATTACCGGCTTTTATCTGCCCAGTGAAATTCTTGGGCTGAGCGGCATGGATACCGATACTTACCCGGTCTCAGCCCAGGCCATAGAAACCACCATGATGTGCGAAATTCCTTTTGAGCATCTAGAAGTGCTGTCGGATCAGTTCCCGCAATTGCGCCGTCATCTGATGCGGCTAATGAGTAAGCGCATCCGTGAAGATCAGCAAATGATGATGCTACTGTCCAAGAAAAATGCTGACGAACGCATTGCCACGTTCCTGATTAATCTGGCCAGCCGCTTTCGTTTGCGCGGTTTTTCTTCCCAGTCGTTTCGTTTATCAATGTCCAGAAACGAAATGGGTAACTATTTAGGGCTGGCGGTTGAGACAGTAAGCCGCGTTTTTACCCGCTTCCAAAAAAACGGGCTCATCTCGGCGGCGGGCAAAGAGATCGAAATTCTTAACCCGGTTGAGCTGTGCACTCTAGCCGGGGGGAAAACTCTGGAATCGCACCATATTATTACCAGCGCCTGAGTCGCTCGTTGTGAATGTGGAACGTCACATGCGATTGTGAACCAACGCCAAAGCAGCTACTCTTTTCCGGTAGCTTGGTTCTTTGACACTATCGTTTTCTATTAAAAGTCAATTAGTACTCTCTCATGCATACTATCGAAAGCGCTTCTTTGCAAAACTATCTGTACACTCAGATCCGATCAGTGCCAGACTGGCCTCAGCAGGGCATTATTTTTCGGGACATTACCACGCTGCTTGCAAACCCCGAGGCCTGGCACAAAGTGGTTGATGCGCTGACTGAGCGATACAGGGAGAAGGCCTTTGACCGCATTGGCGCACTGGACGCAAGGGGCTTTCTGCTCGGTTCGGCGTTGGCATATACCCTGAAAAAATCGCTGATTATATTTCGCAAACAGGGCAAATTGCCCAGTAAAACCATCAGTGTTGAGTACAAACTTGAATACGGTACCTCTGTCCTTGAAATGCACGACGACGCGGTAAAACCCGGCGAAACCGTACTGTTGGTGGACGACCTGATTGCCACCGGCGGCACTTTACTCGCTGCTGACCAGCTCATTCGTATGGCCGGGGCTATCACGCTGGAAGCGGCTGCCATCATCAACCTGCCGGACCTGAAGGGCGCTGAAAAACTGAACGCCGCTGGTATTAATACACACGCTCTGTGCAATTTCGCGGGTGATTAACATTTAGTCCGTTTAGAAAACGTCCCATGATACGATACTTCACATAGAGTCTTGCGGCCTTTAAGCTCGGTATATTTGCTCACGCTCTTGTGCACCAAGGCGTCGTAAAACAAGAGCTAATTAACCTTTCGCCCCATTAAAAGGACTTTACAATGGGAATCTGCGCCAGAGAGTTGCGGCATTATGTGGTTTGCCCTGCCCTCAAACATTTGGGCATGTGGTGCCCAACCGCTGAAAACTTGCTGCTAGGAACGGCGGCCAGAGAGTCTGGCCTTGGCTTTCATCTTAAGCTGGCCAACCACCAGGCACTGGGAATTTATCAGATATCACCGCGGATGCATCGCAATATCTGGGATCACTTTCTCGCCTCCAAGCCAGACCTTGCCAGCAAGGTCCGCGGCCTGGCCAGCCAGCGCGAATTTCTCTCTCACCCCCACCATGAGCTGGCCACTAATCTGGTTTATGCCACAGCAATTGCCTGGCTGGTTTATCATCGTTGCGATATCAATATCAAACGCATCGACCCAAACGACACCCCGACCCTTGGCAAGTTATGGCAAAAACATTTCCACAGCAGAAACCCCGGCACCGTTCAGAGCTTTTGCGATAGTTATCAACAGATGATCATTGAGTCGGGACAGTCGAGGGAAGAAACCGACTATTTTAAGCGCACGTCGTTTAAGCCGGCCTGAAAGGCAGTTGGCCGGTTTGGTGATGGCCCATTCCTATCGCCTTGCGGGTGAGAATACTAACGGTATCGTAGGTTTCCGAGCTCACCCGCTTGCAGGCGCACTATTTGTTCTGTTGGCGCGAGTCTCTTCTTATTTTCGCCTCGGTTCAGACGATAATCACAACGCATCCGCACGTAAAAACGGATTTAATCCTGTGGTTATTTCGTATTTTTTTAAGTCCGTTATTTTTTTAAAGTGGGCGCACAATAAGAGAAAAATCATAAGAACTGAAAAAAACAACCTCGCTGTTAGTCGTTTTTTTCTGTTCTTATGACATTATTTGATGAGGATAAATACATAAATTCTATTTAATAATAGGCTGGGTCAGGTAATAGGATTTTGATCGACTTTGATACCGCTTGCGATCGCTTAGGTAAAACGACGTATCTTACAACGGGTGGTGCGGCATTTAATCATAAATACCACAGCGGTCTTGGTTAATTAATAGAAATGAGCACGTTAAGGGCGTCCATTGGTTTGGTTTTGGGTGTCCTGTAAACTCAACAACAAAGGAATATAAAAATGTCCCGACGCTGGGTTAACTGGGCAATTGAGCAAATTGAAGCTGACTTTCAGCGCAGTGCCGATACACACCTAATCAAACTCGATCTACCCTGCCTTGCCAACATTGATATTTACTTAAAAGATGAAAGCACCCACCCAACGGGCAGCCTAAAGCACCGTTTGGCTCGCTCTTTGTTTCTCTATGGTCTGAGTAATGGCTGGATTACTGAAGAAACACCCATTATCGAATCCTCTTCCGGCTCAACGGCAATCTCCGAAGCTTACTTTGCAAGACTGCTGGGCTTACCGTTTATTGCGGTCATTCCCCACACCACGGCAGCGAAAAAAATTCGCCAGATTGAGTTTTATGGTGGTCGGTGTCATCTGGTCAATCCGGCAGATATCTATGTGGAATCCGAGCGCTTAGCCAACGAGATGAACGGACACTACATGGATCAGTTCACCTATGCAGAGCGGGCGACAGACTGGCGGGGTAACAATAACATCGCCAACTCAATTTTTAACCAGATGTGTCGTGAGCGCTTCCCTGAGCCGCGCTATGTTGTGATGAGTTCGGGTACCGGCGGTACCTCTGCCACCATTGGGCGTTACATTCGCTACAAACAACTGAGCACCCAGCTGTGTGTCGTAGATCCGGAGAACTCCGTATTCTTCGCTTACTATCAATCCAATGACCCAAGCATCACATTGACAAACAGCTCACGCATTGAAGGCATTGGCCGCCCGCGGGTTGAGCCCTCCTTTATTCCGGGGGTGGTGGATTTGATGAAACAGATTCCCGATGCCGCTTCGATAGCAACCATGCTGTGGCTACAAACCAAAATTGGCCATAAAGCCGGGGCCAGTACCGGTACGAACCTGTACGGCGCCCTACAGTTAGCCAGCGACATGGCCGCCAAAGGCGAAGGGGGCTCCATTGTAACCTTGCTGTGCGACAGCGGCGAACGCTACCTCGACAGCTACTATGACCCCACTTGGGTGGCGCAACACATTGGCGACCCCCAGCCCTATCTGGATAAACTGGCACAATTTGACAGAACCGGAGTACTAATTTAAGTACGATAAAAGCGTTCACTGACTGGCACGCTTATTTTCAAAAATGAACCCATCAGCTTCTGACACCCGGCCATACGGTATGCGGATTTTTTTCGTAAGCCCCTATAAAAATTGATACAACCCCCGCCGATAAAACCCGACTTGGTGGATTGATTAACGACAGTTATAATCCACCGGTTTTCACTGATTAACGGCATACACTCCTCTATGAACTCAACCAACCTGACTGGCTCTGAAAAATACAATTTCAACAAACTGCAAAAAAAACTAAGACGCCTGACCGGCAGGGCCATCGAAGACTTCAACATGATCGAAGAGGGTGACCGCATTATGGTCTGCCTGTCAGGTGGGAAAGACAGCTATGCCATGCTGCACATTTTGCTGAGTTTGCAAAAAAGCGCCCCCATCGATTTTGAGCTGGTTGCGGTTAACCTGGACCAAAAACAACCGGGGTTTCCCGAGCACATTCTGCCTGAGTATCTGGATGGCTTGGGGATTCCCTATCACATTATCAACCGGGATACCTACTCCATAGTCAAAGAGAAAATCCCGGAAGGTAAAACCACCTGCGGGCTGTGTTCAAGGTTAAGACGAGGCACTCTGTATGCCTTCGCCGAAGAAATCGGCGCCACTAAAATCGCTTTGGGGCACCATAAAGACGACATTGTTGAAACCCTGTTCCTAAACATGTTCTATGGTTCAAGATTGTCCGCCATGCCGCCCAAACTTCGCTCCGACGATGGTCGTAACATCGTCATCCGCCCACTGGCTTACTGTCGGGAGAAAGATCTTGCGCGTTTCGCCGAGCAGCTCAAGTTCCCGATCATTCCCTGCAACCTGTGTGGTTCACAGGAAAACCTGCAACGTCAAAACATTAAAGCCATGTTAAGCGAATGGGAGCGCAAGCACCCGAGTCGCATTGAGTCCATTTTCACGGCGATGCAAAACATCGCTCCCTCCCAAATGGCAGATAACGCATTATTCGACTTTAACAATCTGAAACTCGATCGCAGTGGGGAGCGCCAAGCGTATGAACATGCGGATAATCAGACTATTTTTTCTGGCAATATGAACATTTCAAGTGAAGAAAACGGCGTGCAAATTCTCAATTTTCAGCCTTGAAAGCACGCTAGCTGATGACGTTTGTCATCGGCTAGCGGTTTTTCCCTCTATAGAAAGATAACGAAATATTAATACCCATTTTTAAAGTTCCCACTTAAGAGTCAATTGTTATGCCATCATTTAAAGTAAGAAGAAATCATAATTTGGTTAATGTGGATTTTTAAGCTAAATTTCTTAATGCTGGCTAAAAGTTCTCTTACTTTAGATTGTCCTTTTGTGGTTGTACTAACTTGACTCTAAGCTATTGCGTCTTTGTGAAATGGTTCTACTATTCTTCTCAGAGGCATCAGCTTTTACCCTTCGATGTCTCAACCTTCGCTTAAGGCTTGCCTAAACATAGCAGTGGCTCGAAGGGGTTGTCCGAAAAGAGTACTCTTAGGAGAATGGTAGAGAATCAAACCTTATGATCCGCAAGCGTTTGGTAAGCGCTGTTTTTATTTGCTAAAAAAATCAGGATTTTTAGTCCCGCTTCCTGCAACAGCAGGAGTGGATGCTTTTGGGCTGCCACATAGCCTGTATTCTGATTAGTTGTTCTGTTTCATTTATATCCATTTGGTCAGTTTTTTTATGCTTTTAGGCTTTGGCAACTGCATAAAACCTACTCAACCAGTCAGTATTTTTATTTGCAGTTTTTCAGTTACTAAAAGGGCTGTCATTGCATAAATTACGAAGTCTGTCTGAGGGCTCGGGCAGTACTCTGGTGCAGCCAAGCGCTAATACCCATACAACCGTCATCCCCATGCAGGCAATGGCCCGTTGTTGGTAATAGATTCTCCCCTTGGTGGGACTCACTGCACGGTTATATGTATGAGTTTAACGCTTCTCTGTATTAGTTAATTTCCCCGAAACGACGAGGGTAGTTAGATGAATTTCAGATATCCAACAGGGTTTCGTATGAAATATACCTTGTTTGTTTTATTGACTTTTTTTGGCTTGACAGCGCTTGCTCCTTCAGCTGTTTTGGCTTCTACCAACGGTTATATAATCTTTGCTTATTATTTTGACTCACCATTAAACAAAGCGATGGACGTTGTGCTCACTACTAATGGTGATACCGGATGCATGTATGATAATTACTTTCTGGGCAAAACTCATTACCATATTCCCAAAGAAGTGAAGGGTTTAGTTCTGTTGAACGTTAAAAAACCTGATCAGCTTTATTATAAGAGTAAGTCTAGCTCTAGCAGCGGTGATTTATGTGCCACCTCACCCTCTTACTTCCACGTACAGATTACCTCTACTGACTCAAGGTATTCATGGACGACAGTTCTTCAAATTCACTCAGGTAACTGGTTCAAGCCAAATAGTGCTAAAGTTTCCTTTTTTAACGGTGATCCACCTACCCAATTCATATGCGTTGGGCAAGCAAAATGCAACAGTAAGTACTATCAATACCACTGGAGCGACGCACCTACAATATACGTACTTTTCAGACCTTCATACTGATTAGGCTGCAAATACATAAAGAGAAACCGTTCAAAAATCACTCGACCAAGGTGCGAGGTGGCGGCTTTAATTCCGCTTAAATTGGAGCCGCCACGTTAACTTTTTCGGCTTTGACGCTGCTATTAAGACTCAAACCAATATTCCTGCATCATTAGATTTAATGCTCAATAAGGGTTAGGGAAAGTTGTATGGCCAAGCCGGCATCAATAACCGTCACTTTAGGGTAATCTAACTGACTGGACGACCATATAGAATGGAGATGAAATTTGCTGAATACCCTCATGGTTGAGCGGCACAATCAGGCTTCACTCGGTGAGCATTGCCAAGATTTAGATGTATTTTTTGATAGGGAATAAGAGAATGGTCAAAGCGAGAGAATTCGAACCTCCGATGCCTTCAGATTAAGAGAACAAAACCGATATTTTACCCCCTCAGGCGCGGCGTATGAGCGCAAGCACCCGAGTCGCATTGAGTCCATTTTCACGGCGATGCAAAACATCACTCCCTCCCAAATGGCAGATAACGCATTATTTGACTTTAACAATCTGGAACTGGATCGCAGCGGGAAGCGCCAAACGGATGAACATGCGGATAATCAGACTATTTTTTCTGGCAATATGAACATTTCAAGTGAAGGCAACGGCGTGCAAATTCTAAATTTTCAGCCTTGAAAGCACGGTAGCTGATGACGTTTGTCATCGGCTACCGATTTTTCTCTGAATAGAAAGATAACGAAATATTAATACCCATTTTTAAACCTCCCCCTTATGCCTCAATTGTTATGCCGTCATTTAAAGTAAGAAGAAGTCGTAATTTGGTTAATGTGGATTTTTAAGCTAAATTTCTCAGTGCTGACCAAAAAATTGTCGTACTTTAGGTTGTCCTTTTGTGGTTGTATTAAATTGGCTCTAAGTTATTGCTTCTTTGTGAAATGGTTCTGCTATTCTCCTCAGAGGCATAAGCTTTTACCTTTCGATTTCTCAACCTTCGCTTAAGGCTTGCCTAAACATAGCAGTGGATCCAAGGTTGTCCGAAAAGAGTACTCTCAGGAGAATGATAGAGAGTCAAACCTTATGATACGCAAGCGTTTGATAAGCGCTGTTTTTATTCGCTAAAAAAATCAGGATTTTTAACTCGGCTTTCTGCAACAGCAGAAGTGGTTGTTTTTGGACTGTCACTTAGCCTGTATCCTGATTAGTTTTCCTGTTTCATTTATATCCACTTGGTCAGTTTTTTTAGGCTTTGGCAACTGCATAAAGCCTAATCAACCAGTCAGTATGTTTATTTGCAGTTTTTCAGCCACTAAAAGGGCTGTCATTGCATAAATCACAAAGTCTGTCTGAGTGCTCGGGCAGTACTATGGCGCAGTCAAGCGCTAATACCCATACAACCGCCACCCCCATGTAGGCGAGACCTGTTGTTGGTAACAGATTCTCCTCTTAGCGGGACTCACTGCACGGTTATATGTATGAGTTTTAACGCTTCTCTGTATTAGTTAATGTCCCCGAAATAACGAGGGTAGTTAGATGAATTTCAGACACCCAACAAGGTCTCGTACGAAAAATACCTTGTTTTTTTTATTGGCTTTTCTGGGCTTGACAACACTTGCTCCTTCAGCTGCTTTAGCTTTTACCGACGGTTATATAACCTTTGCTTATTATTTTGACTCACCATTAAGCAAAGCGATGGACGTTCAGCTGAGTACTTCGGGAGATTCCGGATGCATGTATGATAATTACTTTCTGGGCAAAACTCATTATCATATTCCCAAAGGAGTGAAGGGCTTAGTTCTGTTGAACGTTAAATCAGGTACTGAGCTTTATTATAAGAGTAAGTCAAGCTCTAGCGGCGGTGATTTATGTGCCACCTCACCCTCTTTCTTCCACGTACAGATTACCTCTACTGACTCAAGGTATTCATGGACGTCAGTTCTTCGAGTTCACTCAGGTAACTGGTTCTGGCCAAATAGTGCTGAAGTTTCCTTCTTTAACGGTGCTCCCTCTAACCAATTCATATGTATTGGGCGAGCAAAATGCAAAAGTCAGTCCTATACATACCACTACACTGACACACCTAAAATATACGTACTTTTCGAACCTTCGTACTGACTAGACTGCAAATACAGAAAGGACACCGTACGAAAATCACTCAACCAAAATGCGAGGTAGCGGCTTCAATTCCGCTTAAATTGGAGCCGCCACGTTAACTTTTTCGGCTTTGACGCTACCATTAAAACTCAAACCAATATTCCTGACCATCACTAGATGTAATGCTGAATGAGGGTTAGGGAAAATTTTATGACCAAGCCGTCGTCAATAAACGTCACTTTGGGGTAATCGAACTTGCTGAACGGCCACATAGGATAGAGATGAAGTTTGTTGAATACGCTCATGGTTGAACGGCAGAAGCAGGGCTGACTCGGTGAGCACTGCCCAGATTTAAATGCATTTTTTGATAGGGAATAAGAGAATGGTCGGAGCGAGAGGATTCGAACCTCCGACCCCCACAACCCCATTGTGGTGCGCTACCAGGCTGCGCTACGCTCCGACGCCTTTAAATTAAGAGAGCAAAACCGACGTTTTACCCCCAGAGGCGTGGCGTATAATACCCAAACGAAGGCTATTTGCAAGCCTTTAAGGCGCTTCTTTTATCACACCGGTTATGATTTCGGTGCTATAGCCCCCCCCTTCCCCCACTCATTGATACCAGCTCATATCAATCGACAAAATACTTTTGGAAAATTGGTGCATTTATCAAAAGAGTGGTTATATTGCATAAAGTGTTTTTTGTGTTGGTTTTTAATGGAGAATCTTATGCATAAATGGCTTATGGGTAGTTTCATCTTGTTGGTCTCTACCATGATTTTTGCCGCACAGCAAAGCGATACCATAAACGTTGAGCCAACTAAGCAAGTGGTGCTTGAAACCAGTAAGGGCGACATAGTTCTGGAGCTCGCGCCAGAGGCTGCGCCCATAACCGTAAACAACTTTCTGCAATACGTTGACAACGGTTATTACAATGGCTTGGTGTTTCATCGGGTAATCAAGGGTTTTATGATTCAGGGTGGCGGTTTTGGCACTGAGATGAATGAAAAGATAACCCGCGATCCGATCAAAAATGAGTCCCAGCTAGAGGCACGATTGAGCAACCGCCGTGGCACCATCGCTATGGCTAGAACACCGGTTGCAGACAGCGCGACATCGCAGTTTTTCATTAACCATAGGGACAACGAGTTTCTGGACGGCAAGCCCAATCAACACGGCTATACCGTTTTTGGTCATGTGATTAAAGGCATGGAAGTAGTGGACACTATCGCTGAAGTCGAAACCGGTTATCGCATGGGGCACAGTGATGTGCCGGTAGAGCCTGTGCTGATTCAAAAAGCCTATCTGGTTGGGGCGGAAACTGCGGCTAATTAACTACCTATGAGTGATACAGGCGACACAGTTCGGTTATTGCAAGCAGCAGCGGTAAAATGCGGCCATCGCCGCCTGCTGGTTTGCAGCGGAAACAACGACTGGTGTCGCCTTAAAAAAACACAGATTAAACAGGCATTATCGGCTAAGCTGCCTACGCTGATTATTGGTGCAAGTGCCAATAATGAAGGCTCCGACGAGCCCGATGTTATCACGATTACCGCCAACCAATGCCTAGAGCGGCTCGGTGGTGAGTTCGGTAACATCATTTTTGATGCCCATGCCGGGTTTGATGTGGACGCCTTCGGTGCCATCAGTGGCACACTGTGCGCCGGTGGCCTGCTGGTGCTGCTGACCCCCCCGCTCGATCAATGGCATCACTTTACCGACCCACAACATCGTCGCATGCAGGTTTACCCGCAACAGATTGAAGAGGTCACCGGGCGATATCTGCAACGTCTGGCGCAAATGATTGAGCGCTCTGCACAGCTATCCCTATTGACGCAACAGGGGAATCAACGCTTGCAGCCGAGCGACGTTTATTGCGATAAGCCTGCCGCCCTCCCTAAACCCTATAAAACCGACTCTCAGCTTAACGCGGTTGCAGCAGTGCACAAAGTCCTGCGGGGGCATCGTCGTCGCCCGTTGGTGCTGACGGCTGACCGTGGTCGTGGCAAAACTGCGGCTTTAGGGATTGCGGCAGCGCAATTACTGCTTGAGGGGGTTGAAAGCATTACCGTTACAGCGCCGTCTAAACGAACATTGGCTGTACTGTTTCGGCATGCTCATTACGTTCTGGGCAATAAACACGCTGACCTGCACGGGCGGTTGCTGTTTGTACCACCGGACGAGCTGGTGCGGGCACCTGTGCCGACGCCACTGTTGCTGGTAGACGAAGCGGCCGCGATTCCCACCCCTTTATTGGAAAAGATGCTCGACAACCACAGTCGTGTGGTTTTTGCTACAACTATTCACGGCTACGAGGGCACCGGCAGAGGGTTTGCCATTCGGTTTAAAAGCATTCTTGATCACAAAACACCGAATTGGCGTGAGCTGCACATGAACGAGCCTATCCGCTGGCGAGCTCATGACCCGCTGGAGTCCTTTGTTTTTGCAGCGCTTTTACTCAATGCATCCCCAAGCCCGGCGCCTGATGCCATCAAGCCAACAGCCTTGGAATGTAGAGAAATTTCCCAAGATGAATTGTTAACTAATGACCGTTTGCTGAAAGAGCTGTTTGGACTGTTGGTCTTAGCTCACTATCAGACCCGGCCATTTGATCTGCGTCATTTACTTGATGGCGGCAACATCGAAATTTATGGCCTTTTCGAGCAGCGTCTGGTGGCGGTAGTATTAGCGGCCAGAGAAGGCAATATTGAGCCACAACTGAGCAATAAGATCTGGCTGGGTGAGCGTCGGGTGCGAGGCCACCTATTACCGCAATCTTTGAGCAATCATCTCGGTGTTGCCCAAGCCACTGAGTTAAATGGGTTGCGAATTATTCGAATTGCCGTACACCCCGATTGCCACCGACGCGGTATCGGGCGACACCTGTTGAATGGCGTAGAGCAAGCCGCCAGTAAAAAAAGCGTGGACTACCTCGGAACGGTTTTTGGCGCAACGGCGGATCTGCTGCATTTTTGGTGTGCCGCTGAATACACCCCAAGCCGGCTAGGGGTATCCCGGGATGCCGCCAGCGGCACTCATTCAGTCATGATGCTCAAAGGCTTATCAGCCGATGGCCAAGCTCTGATCAGCAGTGCACAACAGGCATTTATCAAGCAGCTGCAATGGCTGCTGATGGACGAGCTGCAGGTGCTGGAAAGTGACTTGGTAGCCATCATCTATAAAGAGCTGGCAACGTTTGTACAACAGGACTATGCGCTATCAAAGGACGATTTGCCCGAGCTTTTCTCATACTGCCATGGTCGACAATATGAAAACTGTATTCACAGGGTAAAAAAAGCGACCTTTCACATTCTGGCCAACGGCACAAGTAGCCCTTTGCAGCAAAAGGTGTTGGTGCAACGAGTATTACAGAACCATAGTTGGCAACAGGTTGCCAAAACCTGCGGATTATCTGGTGAAAAACAGGTTCGGGAGTGCTTGCGTACACTGATTTGCAACCATTTTAATCTGACCGATTAATCGGTATTTTGTATCCACTCTCAACAGATTGATTGACAACCATTAAATTATTTGGCCTTTTATATCAAACTCATCATGGAGCATAACGAATGGAACGTTTCACCGTATTTGGTCGCCCGGGCTGTGGTTTTTGTGTTCGGGCGCAACAGCTGCTTAAAACTAAAAACCTGCCTTTTAAGTACATTGATATTTATGCCGAAGGCATCAGTAAAGCTGACCTTAGCAAAACCGTAGGTAAAACCGTACAAACTGTTCCCCAGATTTTCCATGGCCAGCAGTATGTGGGTGGATGCACAGACCTTGAAGCTTACCTTAAAGATCTCGACACTCAGGCATAACGATAAATTCGTGAGTGTGGGTTGTCGTTTATTTTAACCAGCCGGGCATCACTTCGTTGCAATCGTTCTTGCCGGGCGGCGGGGTCGTAGGGGCGTATCCGGTTGAACTCCGGCAACGGCTCTCCCGGCTGCAACTGAATAAACAGAGGCAGAGGCGAGTTGATCTGTGCCGGGTACTGTTTTTTCAGCGTCATATCCGTTTGCCTTGCGGCCTGAATCTCGCGCGGCCAGGTAAGATTGGCTCTCAGGTGCGGCGACAGTATGCGCTTTATCACCACAACCTCATCGTCGGGCATCGCTGCCAAAAGACTGATGTCGTCATTAATGGCGACAGAGGCCAGGTATTTTTTTCTGAAGTGGCTAATGGCATCTTTGGCGGTAAGGCGAACAGTGCCACTGTGGCTGGCTGCCCAGCTAAACCCCACCCGCCCCGGCGGCTCTGCAAACAGCTTAAGCTGTCGGTAGCACTGGACAAAGTGCAAATGTTTGACCTGTAATCCACCTAACAGACCATCACGCAAATCATCAGAAGCCTGCTCAATGGCTTCTACGCTGTCGCCAAACAGTTTACGAAAGTCGGCAATAGCAACTTTGAATTGCTCACGACAGCGGTTTAAGTCAGTGCCGTATTGTAAAGTCTCGCCAGAAATACCGACCAGACCGGTAAGACGGGCGGTTTCCTGTTTGTTTTGCTCTTCAATATAGGTCAGCCGGGTGGCGGTATTAGCTGCCAGCGCTCTTAATCTGGCGTTTTGATTGTTGCCCGGTTCTATGCTTTTGCTATCAGCTATCGGCTGATTGGCAGTCATAATCCACAACGGCAGGTGCTGATCGGCGATCACCGCTTCACGAAATTGCCGATTCCGCTCTACCAGCTCAATTAATGCATCTCGTACCGCGATTCGGGCGGCAGTTTCCTTGCTCATGACGTTTCTCTCAAGGTGCCAGCCGATCAATTTGCCATTCGGCTTCCATGGTCGGGCGTGAATACTGAAAGCGATCGTGGAGTCGGTTGGAGCGCCCCTGCCAAAATTCGATTTTATCCGGCACAACGCGATACCCGCCCCAAAAATCGGGCAGGGGAACTTTTCCCTTTTTGAATTTACGCTTCATCTCATCAAGTTTTAATTCCAATACTTTGCGGCCGCTAATAACCGCACTTTGTTGGGAGACCCAGGCACCCAACTGACTGCCCTTGGGACGACTGGTAAAATAGCGCAGGGATTCCGTGGTTGAGATTTTTTCTGCCACACCCTGCACAATCACTTGTCGTTCAAGTGCGACCCAGGGAAACATAACGGCGACTTGAGGGTTAGCGGTAATGTCTCTGGCTTTATTACTGCTGTAATTGGTAAAAAATACAAAGCCACTGTTGTCAAAATATTTCAGCAGCACGGTTCTTAGCGAAGGGGTACCGCTGGCGGAGGCCGTTGCCAGGCTCATGGCGTTGGGTTCTGGCAGGTGGGCTTCCTGAGCTTGTTGAAACCAGATTTCAAACTGGTCAAAGGGGTTGTCTTGTAAACTGTCCCGATCAAGACCGGCCTTTGTATAGTCTTCTCTAAGATGGCTAATATCCATGACGACACTGCGTTGTTGAATGAATTGACAGTTTATACCCGTCGCCTTTGCTCTTGCCAACTTATAGCGTTATCAGAACGATAAGGTATGGTTAAATTCAGGTTTCGCAGCTTTTAAGCAAAAATTATTAATCAGACGCACAGTCCATCTGACTGGTAAAAAAATTGCCGGCAATTAACCGGCAATTGACGTGTGATTAAAAGAACCCTAGTGGGTTGATATCATAGCTAACCAAAAGGTTTTTAGTCTGTTGGTAGTGCTCCAGAGCGCGCTTGTGCGTCTCCCGGCCGACCCCTGATTTTTTATAACCACCAAAAGCGGCATGAGCCGGGTAGAGATGATAACAGTTAGTCCATACTCTGCCGGCCTCAATACCACGCCCCACACGAAAAGCCCGATTCATATCCCGCGTCCAGATACCAGCGCCGAGGCCAAACTCAGTACTATTGGCAATGGCGAGCGCTTCGGCTTCATCTTTAAAGGTGGTGACACCAACCACCGGGCCGAAGATCTCCTCCTGAAATACCCTCATATCGTTGGAGCCCTTCATTAGCGTTGGCTGAATATAGAAGCCTTTTTCCAGCTCGCCAGCCACCGCTTCCTTTTCACCGCCAAGCAAAAACTGCACCCCCTCACGGCGGCCGATTTCCAGATAGCTCATGATTTTATCAAACTGTTCCAAAGACGCCTGAGCGCCAACCTGCGTTTCGGTATCCAGTGGATTGCCCCGTTTGATCTGCTGAGCCCGCTCCACCACTTTACTGATAAATTCGTCGTAAATGGATTCCTGAATCAGAGCCCGGGATGGACAAGTACACACCTCGCCCTGATTAAAAAAGGCCAGCACAGTGCCTTCCACGCATTTACTCAGATAATCGTCTTCATGCTGCAGCACATCGGCAAAGTAAATATTGGGCGACTTACCACCGAGCTCAACCGTTGACGGGATAATATTTTCTGCCGCACATTTCAAAATATGCGAACCCACCGGCGTTGAGCCGGTAAAGGCTATTTTTGCAATCCGTTTACTGCTAGCCAGCGCTTCGCCAGCTTCCGGCCCGTATCCATTGACTATATTCAGAACACCCGCCGGCAGCAGATCTTCGATCAAACCCATCATGACCAAAATCGATGCAGGTGTTTGTTCAGCCGGTTTCAGAACCACACAGTTACCCGCTGCAAGGGCGGGAGCGAGTTTCCATGCCGCCATTAATAACGGGAAATTCCACGGAATAATCTGACCCACAACACCAAGAGGTTCGTGAAAATGATACGACACAGTATGACTATCAATATCCGCGGCCGACCCTTCCTGCCCACGTATACAGCCAGCAAAATACCGGAAATGATCCACAACCAGCGGGATATCGGCCGCCAGAGTTTCGCGAACCGCTTTACCGTTATCCCAGGTTTCAGCAACGGCGAGCATTTCCAGATTTTGCTCAATACGATCAGCAATTTTCAGCAGTATGTTTGACCTTTCTGTGACGGATGTTTTTCCCCAACTGGTTTTCGCGGCATGGGCGGCATCCAATGCCAAGTTGATGTCTGCTTCGTTTGATCTGGGTATCTGACAAATCAGGGAACCATTGACCGGTGACGTATTATCGAAATACTCACCGCTAACAGGCGCAATCCACTGCCCGCCAATATAGTTATCGTATCGGTCTTTAAAGTTGACAAGAGCGCCTTGCTCACCAGGATTTTTGTAGATCATTTATGAGTACCTATTTTTATTAGTATGAATTATGAGTACCAATGCTCAACCATGAGCGGAAGCCTATCTTTATCAGCCCGTTAAAAATGAAGCAAACAGTCCAGTGTATGAGTTTTGTTAGTTTTGATTTCAGTTTGCACAGCGACAAGGCCATGGCAATGGGAGAAGCTAGATGCTTTTAATGAACTATTGCTGTTAACAACAGGTTTTTCTGCCAGCAAGGCGGGTTGGATGAAACTAATTTTCTGAATTCAGCCAACTCTACTAGAGTTCATTGAGCCCGTTGATTTAAGAGAGGCAAAAGATGTTGCAGTTCTTTGGTCAATTCAGGCTCTTTGTTGCCTGTCTGCTGTTGTGTACTCATCCGGTCGTCGCTTCATACAAAGGCAGCCACGCCTACAATCACTCAAAAGCATTCAAAGTTGAGGTTAATACCGCCACCGGGACGCTCAGCCTTTCCTACCCACTGATTAAAGCCCAGGGGGTACGAATGCCTTTGACAGTAAACCTGACCTACAGTTTTAATGCCCGGGGTATGTTTGGCCTCCCCGCTGGCTGGCAATTGGATCTCGATCATATTACTCAACACACCGCCGAACTCGGTGGTATGCAGTGGCTCATTGATGATTTATGGCATGATGAAACCGGCTTTGCCTCCGGACTTAAATATTACAATCAGCACGGCACTCGATTTCAGGATAAAGGACAGTCACAACCTATTCCTGACTATCCCAATTTAAATCACCGTCACGTAGCGCAACATAAAGATGGCAGTCGTCATTTCTTTTCCCATCAAGGGTTATTAATGCTGCATGTTGACCGCTTTGATAACCATGTGCAGTTCAGTTATGAAGAACCCGTTAGTGGCTTTGAGTTTGCCAAACTTGCCAGTATTAAAGACGATTATGGCAACGTGTATCGCTTCAGCTATGAGCCGGGAACCATGATTATTCATAGCCCCGATCATCGTGTTCAAAAGGTTTACTTTAATGAGAAAGGCGTCACCCGCATTGAGAATTCGCTACAGCAGAAATACACAATCACTTATGTCAACAAGTTTGGCAGAAACCTTGTACGTACCATGGAGACGCCCGAAGGGCTGATCAATGAGCTGGGCTATGACGGTATTTTTTATACTGACGACAGTGGTAAAAAACAAATGCCGGTGGTGGGGTACTTCAAACAGTATGACCGGAGCGATATGAAAACCCATCACGAAGTCTACTACAAGTTCAGCGCCGAAAATAACTACACCGGTTACCCCAAGTACGCCCTGTCGAACCGTGGTGATAGCCTCATCGACAGTAATGACCAGCTCTACAAATACAGTGTGGAGGTAACACGGGTTAATGCAGAGCAGCAAAACCAATTGGTGTATGAATATAATTATTTGCACCTACCGGTTGCGGTCAGAGCGCTACGACAGGGGCAGCCTTATCTGAAAACCACCTACGACTATGCCATCTCGCCGTTTAAATACAGCCGTTCAACCAATTACGACAAACCCACCGAGGTGATCCGTTACATCTGGAATGGATCAACTTATGTTCCCAGCGACAAAACCACCACCACCTACGACCGTTACGGCAACAAACTGAACCAGACCCGTTCAGTCTATGACCGCCAAAACCAGCAATGGAAAATGCTCGAAGTCAGTGCCAGCCGCTATTTTACCGACAACTATAGCCTGTTGGCCGAACACACCCATGTTGATCTGTTGGGGGGCAGAGCCATTCGCAAAAGCTATGGGCTGGCTGCGGATGGCAAGACGCACAGCTACGAGCGCCAAGCTTGGAAGCCCCATCAGCAGAAGTGGCAGGACTGGCAACAAACGGATTTAACCCACGACGAAAAAGGACGACAACGCTCTGCTACCCTGCGCTGGCTAATGAAAAACCAGCCGGGCGTTCAGTCGATAACACACCACACCCGTTACCAGTTCGACCCCGCCACCGCCGAGCTGACCATCACCAAAGTGAGTGGCGAGGGCCGTGAGCATACAAGCGTTATGGATACCCGCAACGCCAGACGCCTGAAAACCATAACCCCCAAAGGTGAAGTCAACACCTACACCTACGATGCCCTGAACCGTCTGCTCACCCACACCGACCCGGCGGGCTACGTGACCCGAAAAACCTACGAAACATTCAGCACCGACGGACAAAACACCGTCACTGTGCAGAGCCCGCTCGGTAATACACGACGGATGATTCACGACGCTTCCAATCGCTCTATCAGTCAACAGGATCTGCATAAAGGCAAGTGGCGCACCCTCTCCAGCCACTCCTACGATGCCTTTGGCAAAGTCAATAGCGCAACTAATATTCTTGGTCTCACCACCCTCTTTGCCTACGATGAGCAGGGACGGCGCACGAAGACCACCGACCCGTGGGGCAATGAGCACACGATTCACTACAATGACCCCGCCATGACCACCACTGCCCGCATCAACGGTCGCCAGCATAAGGTGGTCAGCAAAGTGCCCTGGGAGCGCAAACGGATCATCCAAAACTATCCGGTAACCAACAACACGCACGATCAGGCCACCGAATTCGTGGAAACAACCGTTGTTCGCGACGCCCATAAAAAAATGATCAGCACCACCAGCGCACTGGTTGACCTGCACACTCAGAACAAGCGCGAATCGGTCACCAGTTATCTGCGCTACGACCCCCAGCATAACCTGATCACCTCTGATACCCACACCTGGGATGGCCTGCACGGACAAAAAAACCGCCAGTACGACCTGCTAAACCACCTCTACAGCTGGGACAAAACCCTAAAAACACCAGAAAACATCAGCCGCCATGAAGGCTACCGTTACCTTTATGACAGTGATGGTTTACTCACTACCATAGAATCCCCAAAGACAGCGAACGGTAATCGTCTTTATCTGCATCATCGCTATGACAAAAATGGCCGGGAAATAGAGAAAACTCTGCAAAACGGCCATCATATCCACTACCAATATGACAACCGGGGCTTACTGACCCAACACGCCTGGAATCGTAACCAACAGCGCCATACCGTCAGCCGTCAGTATGATGCCGATGGTCGGCTGACTCAGTTAAGCGACAGTGACGGACAAACCATGCACTATCGCTATACGCCAAATGGGCGCCTGCTCCAGCTGCGTTATCCGGATAACCGCTCAATCAGCTACACCCTTGATGATTACGACCGCGTCATTACACAAAAAGACGCCAACCAGACCGAGCAGCACTTTGTTTATAATCCAGAAGACAAAGGCCGCTTATCCAGCCTGAAGGTGAACGGCAGCCGCATCGACTTCCATTACGGTAAAGACGACAATGGGTATTTAGGAAGTCTTATCAAAAGAACCACCACCGCAGAAGCAACGGGAAACACGACAACCCACTTCCGCTATGGCGTGTTCAGACAAATGGTCGAGTCAACCAGCAGCAACCCCAAGGCGCAATACGGTGTAAGCTATGTTTACAACCCCCGGGGAGAGCTGCTCACACAAGTGCAAAAGCTGTCTACAAAGGGTCAACCGCCGCAGCAACATACCACAGAATATCGTTACGACGGCTTGCAGAGACTCACCGATGAGGTGCACTCCGACCCAGCCGGTAATTTCCAAAAGCGCTACCGTTACGATGGCAACAGCAATCTGCTGGCTGAGGAGGATCACAGCAACTGTGGCCCGGGTCAAAGCCTGCAGTATTCCTATAACAATCTGGATCAGCTGGTCAGTATCAAGATGGGTGAGGTACTAAAACCCGTTTTGCACGATATCAACGGACACCTGACGCAAGACCATCAAGCGACTCTGTATAACTATGACGATGCCGGTTTTTTACTGCAGGTGCAGCCACAAAAACGGCCTGCGACCCGCTACGAATATTTGCCAAATGGCTTGCTGAGCCGTCGCAACAGTGGAGACTCCCAAAGCCGCTTCTACCCAGACCACCATAGAAACATGCAATCTGTCGTTAAAGACGGTCAGTGGCGCTCGCTGGTGCGGCACGGTACAAGCATTGTTGGTAGACAAACCGAACAGGGGCTGGATCAGTTTTTTAAGGTCAATGAGAGCACCGGCGTGGTTCTGCAACAAGCCAAAGGCGAAACACTGTTGCACCTGCATCGCTACGATGCCTACGGTAAGCCGCTACAGCATAACCCAACAGACGACACCGACTTTACCTGGAATCAAGAATTAACAGAACCTGAAACCGGGCTCACCTACTTACGACACCGATTCCATCATCCGCAGTTAAGGCGTTTCATCACCCGTGATAGCAAAGCCGTAGATAATCGCTACGCCTACACCCATGGCGATCCGGTGAATTACATCGACCCAACGGGGCACAACGAAATTGTCAGGTACGTTACTGGGGCTCTCATGTTTGTTGGTGGACTGGCTGGAGCTCTTCTGGCGGCTCCCACCATGGGGGCTTCACTAGCGCCTTCTTTGGACGCTATCAGTGCGGGTACTTTCTCTCTAACTGCTATCACCGCCGGTACCAGCGCCGGTGAAATTGCCCAAGGCGTTTTGCCAGTGGCCGCAGGCTTAGCCACTGGCATTTCAGGGGAGTCGCTCATTGGTTCTCAGGTAGCCCTTTCTAAGGGCAACAAAACAGCATCTAAAATCTTGGATATTTTCAGCATCGTTATGGAGGGGATTGCGGTAATTGAAGTGGTAGCAATGGCGCCAGCAATGATCACAGGTTTCAGAAATATTCCTAGCTTCTTTGACAGTGCTGCTTCGAAGCTGACGAAGTTGGAGACGGAAGCCGGGGCGGGAGTGATGGCGGGGGCGTCGAAGGTAGTTACTGCAGAGGAGGTCGTCACAGTGCAGGAAGGATATTTACCCAATCTAGCAGATCCCCCCCCACCCCAAAAATTATTAGACGAAGCCATGAACAAATTAAAGAACAGAATGGAGAACGATTTCGCTAAATTTAGTAACGAACAAAAAAGTTTAATATATCGAATGAGTAGGACATTGATTTATAATTCACATCGATACACTTCGGTGCGACCGACTGAGTACCTCGATGTTTTAGAGCTGAGTCAAGCATTTTCAGTTAAGGAGATGCAGAATCTGGTAGGCATGGCTGGATCTTTTAATTACCCTGATCTCAATATTAACGGCGATTTAGCTGTTCTCATACTTAACGAATATGCAGACCGACTGGAAACTGGCTTATTGGCCGAGTATAAATTATTCGAACCGGATCCAACCCTATAAACTACGATGGAGTTAACCGAATAAAAAAGGTTAATCAGAATGCGCCATCATGACGATAGCGTTATTTTTTCCTTGGTGCTTTTAAGGGAGTACTTCGAAATAAATCTGCCTTTAAGGTTGGATGAAAATAATTTTCTGAATTCAGCGAACTCTACTAAAGTTCATTGAGCCCGTTGGTTTAAAAGAGGCAAAAGATGTTGCAGTTCTTTAGTCAATTCAGGCTCTTTGTTGCCTGTCTGCTGTTGTGTACTCATCCGGTCGTCGCTTCATACAAAGGCAGCCACGCCTACAATCACTCAAAAGCATTCAAAGTTGAGGTTAATACCGCCACCGGGACGCTCAGCCTTTCCTACCCACTGATTAAAGCCCAGGGGGTACGAATGCCTTTGACAGTAAACCTGACCTACAGTTTTAATGCCCGGGGTATGTTTGGCCTCCCCGCTGGCTGGCAATTGGATCTCGATCATATTACTCAACACACCGCCGAACTCGGTGGTATGCAGTGGCTCATTGATGATTTATGGCATGATGAAACCGGCTTTGCCTCCGGACTTAAATATTACAATCAGCACGGCACTCGATTTCAGGATAAAGGACAGTCACAACCTATTCCTGACTATCCCAATTTAAATCACCGTCACGTAGCGCAACATAAAGATGGCAGTCGTCATTTCTTTTCCCATCAAGGGTTATTAATGCTGCATGTTGACCGCTTTGATAACCATGTGCAGTTCAGTTATGAAGAACCCGTTAGTGGCTTTGAGTTTGCCAAACTTGCCAGTATTAAAGACGATTATGGCAACGTGTATCGCTTCAGCTATGAGCCGGGAACCATGATTATTCATAGCCCCGATCATCGTGTTCAAAAGGTTTACTTTAATGAGAAAGGCGTCACCCGCATTGAGAATTCGCTACAGCAGGTCTACACAATCACTTATGTCAACAAGTTTGGCAGAAACCTTGTACGTACCATGGAGACGCCCGAAGGGCTGATCAATGAGCTGGGCTATGACGGTATTTTTTATACTGACGACAGTGGTAAAAAACAAATGCCGGTGGTGGGGTACTTCAAACAGTATGACCGGAGCGATCTGAAAACCCATCACGAAGTCTACTACAAGTTCAGCTCCGAAAATAACTACACCGGCTACCCCAAGTACGCCCTGTCGAACCGTGGCGATAGCCTCATCGACAGTAATGACCAGCTCTACAAATACAATGTGGAGGTAACACGGGTTAATGCAGAGCAGCAGAACCAATTGGTGTATGAATATAATTATTTGCACCTACCGGTTGCGGTCAGAGCGCTACGACAGGGGCAGCCTTATCTGAAAACCACCTACGACTATGCTATCTCGCCGTTTAAATACAGCCGTTCAACCAATTACGACAAACCCACCGAGGTGATCCGTTACATCTGGAATGGATCAACTTATGTTCCCAGCGACAAAACCACCACCACCTACGACCGTTACGGCAACAAACTGAACCAGACCCGTTCAGTCTATGACCGCCAAAACCAGCAATGGAAAATGCTCGAAGTCAGTGCCAGCCGCTATTTTACCGACAACTATAGCCTGTTGGCCGAACACACCCATGTTGATCTGTTGGGGGGCAGAGCCATTCGCAAAAGCTATGGGCTGGCTGCGGATGGCAAGACGCACAGCTACGAGCGCCAAGCTTGGAAGCCCCATCAGCAGAAGTGGCAGGACTGGCAACAAACGGATTTAACCCACGACGAAAAAGGACGACAACGCTCTGCTACCCTGCGCTGGCTAATGAAAAACCAGCCGGGCGTTCAGTCGATAACACACCACACCCGTTACCAGTTCGACCCCGCCACCGCCGAGCTGACCATCACCAAAGTGAGTGGCGAGGGCCGTGAGCATACAAGCGTTATGGATACCCGCAACGCCAGACGCCTGAAAACCATAACCCCCAAAGGTGAAGTCAACACCTACACCTACGATGCCCTAAACCGTCTGCTCACCCACACCGACCCGGCGGGCTACGTGACCCGAAAAACCTACGAAACATTCAGCACCGACGGACAAAACACCGTCACTGTGCAGAGCCCGCTCGGTAATACACGACGGATGATTCACGACGCTTCCAATCGCTCTATCAGTCAACAGGATCTGCATAAAGGCAAGTGGCGCACCCTCTCCAGCCACTCCTACGATGCCTTTGGCAAAGTCAATAGCGCAACTAATATTCTTGGTCTCACCACCCTCTTTGCCTACGATGAGCAGGGACGGCGCACGAAGACCACCGACCCGTGGGGCAATGAGCACACGATTCACTACAATGACCCCGCCATGACCACCACTGCCCGCATCAACGGTCGCCAGCATAAGGTGGTCAGCAAAGTGCCCTGGGAGCGCAAACGGATCATCCAAAACTATCCGGTAACCAACAACACGCACGATCAGGCCACCGAATTCGTGGAAACAACCGTTGTTCGCGACGCCCATAAAAAAATGATCAGCACCACCAGCGCACTGGTTGACCTGCACACTCAGAACAAGCGCGAATCGGTCACCAGTTATCTGCGCTACGACCCCCAGCATAACCTGATCACCTCTGATACCCACACCTGGGATGGCCTGCACGGACAAAAAAACCGCCAGTACGACCTGCTAAACCACCTCTACAGCTGGGACAAAACCCTAAAAACACCAGAAAACATCAGCCGCCATGAAGGCTACCGTTACCTTTATGACAGTGATGGTTTACTCACTACCATAGAATCCCCAAAGACAGCGAACGGTAATCGTCTTTATCTGCATCATCGCTATGACAAAAATGGCCGGGAAATAGAGAAAACTCTGCAAAACGGCCATCATATCCACTACCAATATGACAACCGGGGCTTACTGACCCAACACGCCTGGAATCGTAACCAACAGCGCCATACCGTCAGCCGTCAGTATGATGCCGATGGTCGGCTGACTCAGTTAAGCGACAGTGACGGACAAACCATGCACTATCGCTATACGCCAAATGGGCGCCTGCTCCAGCTGCGTTATCCGGATAACCGCTCAATCAGCTACACCCTTGATGATTACGACCGCGTCATTACACAAAAAGACGCCAACCAGACCGAGCAGCACTTTGTTTATAATCCAGAAGACAAAGGCCGCTTATCCAGCCTGAAGGTGAACGGCAGCCGCATCGACTTCCATTACGGTAAAGACGACAATGGGTATTTAGGAAGTCTTATCAAAAGAACCACCACCGCAGAAGCAACGGGAAACACGACAACCCACTTCCGCTATGGCGTGTTCAGACAAATGGTCGAGTCAACCAGCAGCAACCCCAAGGCGCAATACGGTGTAAGCTATGTTTACAACCCCCGGGGAGAGCTGCTCACACAAGTGCAAAAGCTGTCTACAAAGGGTCAACCGCCGCAGCAACATACCACAGAATATCGTTACGACGGCTTGCAGAGACTCACCGATGAGGTGCACTCCGACCCAGCCGGTAATTTCCAAAAGCGCTACCGTTACGATGGCAACAGCAATCTGCTGGCTGAGGAGGATCACAGCAACTGTGGCCCGGGTCAAAGCCTGCAGTATTCCTATAACAATCTGGATCAGCTGGTCAGTATCAAGATGGGTGAGGTACTAAAACCCGTTTTGCACGATATCAACGGACACCTGACGCAAGACCATCAAGCAACTCTGTATAACTATGACGATGCCGGTTTTTTACTGCAGGTGCAGCCACAAAAACGGCCTGCGACCCGCTACGAATATTTGCCAAATGGCTTGCTGAGCCGTCGCAACAGTGGAGACTCCCAAAGCCGCTTCTACCCAGACCACCATAGAAACATGCAATCTGTCGTTAAAGACGGTCAGTGGCGCTCGCTGGTGCGGCACGGTACAAGCATTGTTGGTAGACAAACCGAACAGGGGCTGGATCAGTTTTTTAAGGTCAATGAGAGCACCGGCGTGGTTCTGCAACAAGCCAAAGGCGAAACACTGTTGCACCTGCATCGCTACGATGCCTACGGTAAGCCGCTACAGCATAACCCAACAGACGACACCGACTTTACCTGGAATCAAGAATTAACAGAACCTGAAACCGGGCTCACCTACTTACGACACCGATTCCATCATCCGCAGTTAAGGCGTTTCATCACCCGTGATAGCAAAGCCGTAGATAATCGCTACGCCTACACCCATGGCGATCCGGTGAATTACATCGACCCAACGGGGCACAACGAAATTGTCAGGTACGTTACTGGGGCTCTCATGTTTGTTGGTGGACTGGCTGGAGCTCTTCTGGCGGCTCCCACCATGGGGGCTTCACTAGCGCCTTCTTTGGACGCTATCAGTGCGGGTACTTTCTCTCTAACTGCTATCACCGCCGGTACCAGCGCCGGTGAAATTGCCCAAGGCGTTTTGCCAGTGGCCGCAGGCTTAGCCACTGGCATTTCAGGGGAGTCGCTCATTGGTTCTCAGGTAGCCCTTTCTAAGGGCAACAAAACAGCATCTAAAATCATGGATATTTTGAGTTCTGTCATGGGGGGAATTGCGGTAATTGAATTGTTGGCATTGGCGCCAATAATAACGATCAGAGCTACCGGAAAGTTTTTTGGTTTCTTTAAAAGTGCTGCTCAGGAGGTGTTGGAGGCGGGAGAGTCACAGGCCGAAGCGGGAGCGTCGCAGGCGGGAGCGGTGAATACCTTCACCACATTGCATGAGGAATATTTATCCAATCTAGCTGAAAGGCCAACCGATCAATTAATACGAGCAGCCAAGTACAAATTAAGTGATAGAATGCAGAACGAGTTCGCTAAATTTAATGACCAGCAACAACAGGTATTGTTTGACTTAAGTAAACAACTGATTGAAAACTCAAAAAACTTTCCTTCAGTGAGACTGGAAGCGACGTTTAGTTCTTTAGGTGTACATAAATTATTGACCCCTGAGACGATCAGCTTTTTAGCTGACATGGCTGACGCTTTTGATTACCCTGACCTCGGCATTAACGGCAAGGAAGTTATTCAACAATTTTTTGAGGGATCTAAACTTCCACTGAAAAATAAACTTGTGCACGGTGCTATAGATGTTCTCCAGGGCTTTCTTTAGTAAGCTACGATGGAATTAACCGTATAAAAATGGTTAATCTGAACGCGCCATCATAACTATGGCGCTATTTGCTCCCTGGTGCTTTTAAGGGAGCACCACGAAATAATTTATATCAATAGGGCATTTTGTTCGCTCTGAACTACAAACAGTATCTTGCAACCTCTCTCAGAATGAACGTAAGCAGGGAAGTTATTAAAGCCTGAACCCATGACTTCGTAATGGGAAACTACTCATCTTTGCGCGCCCCCTTCTACTCCTATTTGCCAACATTCTCCTGAAAATATTTTACCCCAAATGATCAATTCCATAATTGAATGAAAATACTTATTTTTTCTCAATAGAGCGGTTTCTACTACAGTTTATTAAGCCAGTGATTGGTTTAAAGAGGCAAAAGATGTCGCAGTTGTTTACTCAGTGCAGGCTGATACTTATCGGTCTACTGTTGTGCACCCATCAAACCGTTGCTGCATACAATGGCAGCCAAGCTTACAATCATGCAAAAACATTTACTGTGCAGGTAAATACCACCACCGGCACACTCAGCCTTTCTTATCCCCTGATTGAAGCGCAGGGGGTGCGTATGCCTCTCAAGGTAAACCTGACCTACAGTTTTAACGCCATCGGTATGTTTGGTTTGCCTACTGGCTGGAGGTTAGATCTTGATCATATTACGCAACGCACTGCCGAGCTCGGTGGTATGCAGTGGCTGATTGATAGCCTATGGCACGACGAAACCGGCTTCGCTTCCGGGCTTAAATACTTCAATCAGCACGGCACACAATTTCGTGACAATGGACAGGCGTTGCCTGTTCCTGGCTTTGCGAGTCTAAGCTACCGGCATACATCACAACATAAAGACGGCAGCCGTCAGTTTTTTTCCCAGCAAGGGCTGTTAATACTGCAGGTTGACCGCTTTGATAACCATGTGCAGTTCAGCTATGAAGAGCCGGTTGCCAGCTTTGAGCCTACCAGACTGGCCAGCATTAAAGACGAATATGGCAATGTTTACCGCTTCAGTTATGAGCCGGGTGTGATGATTATTAATTACCCCGATAACCGTGAGCAGCGAGTCTATTTTAATAGTGAGGGAGTTACCCGCATTGAGAATCCGTTGCAGCAGAGTTACAAAATCACCTATATCAACCAGTTCGACAGAAACCTGATTCGCACACTGGAAACGCCGGAAGGGCTGGTCACCGAGGTGGACTACAGTGGTATTTTTTACATTGACGGCCGTGGTAAAAAGCAAATGCCGGTGGTGAATCACTTTAAGCAGTTTGACCTTGGGGATCTGAAAGTTCATCACGAAGTCTATTACAAGTACGGCAATGTTGGTAACTACACCGGCTACCCGATGTACGCTCTATCGGCCCAAAGTGACAGCCTGATGGACAGCAATGACCAGTCCTATAAATACAGTGTGGAAGTAACACAAGTTAATGGTGAGCAGCAGCGCCAACAGGTTTATGAATACAACTATTTACACCTGCCGGTTGAAGTCCGCTCTCTGCGACAGGGACAGCCTTATCAAAAAACCACCTACGAGTATGCCATCTCACCCTTTAAATACAGTCGTTCAACCAATTACGACAAACCCACCAAAGTGACCCGTTACGTCTGGAATGGCACACTCTATGTACCTAGCGACAAAACCGCCACTACTTACGACCGTTACGGCAACAAGCTGAGTGAGACCCGTTCAGTCTATGACCGTGAGCGCCAACAATGGCGGGCGCTTAAAGCGACAATCAGCCGCTATTTCACTGACCATTACAGCCTGCTGGCTGAACACACCTGTGTCGACCTGCTGGGGGGCAGAGCCATTCGCAAAAGCTATGCGCTAGCACCTGATGGTAAAACCCACAGCCATGAGCGTTTGGCCTGGAAGCCTCACCAGCAGGGCTGGCAGGACTGGCAACAAACGGATTTAACTCACGACGGCAAAGGACGACGGCGCTCTGTTACTCACCGTTGGCTGAAAAAAAATCAGCCGGGCATTCAGTCGGTAAGTCACCACACTCGTTACCAGTTCGACCCGTCCACTGCCGAGCTGACCGTCACCAAAGTGAGTGAACAGGGACGTGAACACACAATGGTTATCGATACCCGCAACGCCAGGCATCTGAAAACCATAACGCCCAAAGGTGAAGTCACTACGTACACCTATGATGCGCTGAATCGTCCGCTAACTCACACCGACCCAGCGGGCTACGTCACCCTCAGCACCTACAAAACATTCACTACCCACGGGCAAAACATCGTCACCAGGCAGAGCCCGCAGGGCAATACACAACGGTCGATAAGTGACGCTTCTATGCGTTCGATTAGCCAACAGGATTTGTTTAAAGGGCGTTGGCGCACCTTATCTAGCCGTTCCTACAATGCCTTTGGCAAGGTAGAAAATAAAACCAATATTTTGGGTCTTACCACCACCTTTGCTTACGATGAGCTGGGGCGGCGCACCATGGTCACTGACTTTTGGGGCAACGAGCATCGCATTGACTATAATGACGCCGCTATGACCACCACCACCCGACTCAACGGACGTCAGCACCTGGTGGTCAGTAAGGTACCCTGGGAGCGCAAGCTGACTTCCCGATACTATCCGGTAACCAACAACCCTCACGATCAGGCCACCGAGTTCGTGGAAAACACCGTGGTACACGATGCCTACAACAAAAAGATCAGCATGACTTCAGCGCTGGTAGACCTGCATACCCTGAAAAGCCGCGAAATGGTGACCG
Source organism: Endozoicomonas sp. (assembly GCA_965198415.1). Lineage (GTDB taxonomy): Bacteria > Pseudomonadota > Gammaproteobacteria > Pseudomonadales > Endozoicomonadaceae > Endozoicomonas. The sequence continues at coordinate 256,787 of CBDAPN010000031.1, read as the reverse complement.
ATTACCTGCACTACGATGCAAAACATAACCTCATCACCTCAGACACCTACACCTGGGATGGCCTGCATGGACATAAAATCCGGGCATACGATCTTTTGAACCACCTTTACACTTGGCACAAGACACTCAAAACACCAGAACACACCAGCAGTCATTCAGGTTACCGCTACCTTTACGACAGCGATGGTTTACTTACTAAAATAGAATCTCCACAAACAGCTGATGGTAATCGCCTTTATTTGCAGCATCGCTATGATAAAAATGGCCGGGTAATTGAGAAAACCTTGCAAAACGGCCATCAAATTGAATCCCAATACAACAGTCGGGGGTTACTGACTCAGCATACTTGGAACCGGTATCAGAAGCGGCACTCTGTCAGTCGTCAGTATGATGGCGATGGTCGGTTGGTAAAGTTAAGCGACAGTGACGGGAATGCCATGCACTATCGCTATACGCCCAATGGGCGACTGCTCCAGATGAGTTACCCGGATGGTCGCTCAATTAGCTACACTCTCGACGACTACGATCGCGTCATCACGCAAAAAGACGCCAACCAGACCGAACAGCACTTTGTTTACAAGCCAGAAGACAAAGGCCGCTTATCCCGTCTCAAGATCAACGGCAGTCGTATCGACTTCTATTACGGTGAAGACGGCAACGGAAAACGTGGACAGCTTCTTAAAAGAGTCGCTAATGCAGAGGCAACGGGGGTAACCCAAACCCACTTCCGCAATGGCGTTTTCGGGCAAATGGTTGAATCAATCAGCACCAACCCCAAAGCTCAATATGGCGTAAACTATAACTACAAACCCCGGGGGCAGTTGTTCAAACAAGTACAGAAGCTGGCTGAAAAAGGTCAACCGCCACAAATCTATACGATAGATTATAGGTATGATGGCATGCAGCGACTTACCAGTGAGGTGCATACCGACGCCGCAACGAGCGTTCAAAAACGCTACCGTTACGACGGCAATAACAACCTGCTGACCGAAGAAGATCACAGTCATTGCGGTCCGGGTCAAAGCCAGCAGTATTCGTACAACCGCTTAGATCAGCTGGTCAGTGTCAAAGTGGGTGAGGTGAAAAATCCTGTACTGCACGATGCTAACGGACACCTGACGCAAGATCATAAAGCGACCCAATATACCTATGATGACGTAGGTTTTTTACTGCAGGTGCAACCACAAAAGCGATCAGCAACACGCTACGAATACTGGCCCAACGGTTTGCTGAGCCGTCGCAGCAGCGACGAGTCCCAAAGCTACTTCTACCCGGACCATCATAGAAATATACAAACGGTTGAAAAAAACGGTCAGTGGCGCTCGCTGGTGCGCCATGGGAAAAGCATTGTCGGCAGGCAAACTGACCAAGGGCTGGATCAGTTTTTTCTGATTAATGAGAGCACCGGCGCAGTTTTGCAACAAGCCAAAGACGAAACACAGCTGCGCCTGCATCGCTTCGATGCCTACGGTAAACCACTGCAGCGCAGCCGAGCGGATGACACCGATTTTACCTGGAACCAGGAATTAACAGAACCTGAAACCGGGCTCACCTACTTACGACACCGGTTCCATAATCCGCAACTGAGGCGTTTTATTACCCGGGATAACCTGCCTGTTGATAACCGCTACGCCTATGCCCACGGCGATCCGGTCAATCACATCGACCCTACCGGGCAAAGTGCTGTGGGCAGATACGTTGGTGGCGGTGCCGCCATAGGGATTGGGCTGCTTGGGTTGATGCTGTTGATCCCTTCAGTAGGGACTTCATTAAGCTTGAGCGCAATAGGCGCTGCTGTTGCTACAGGAATCTTTACCCTATCGGGTGTCTTGTCCGGTGGGCTGTTGATTGGTTCACAGTATGCCCTGAATAGTGGCAACAAAGCGGCCGCTAAAGCATTAACTACTAGCAGTATTGTTTTTGGGGTGTTGGCGCTCGGCGATTTAGTGGTAGCCACTGCTCCGACGCTGGCAAAAAAGTTCGTAAACTGGATGTATGAGGCAATCAATGATGCTGATTCAGTAAGCCCCATTGCGGAAATAGGCGAAAAGGAAGTCGTAGAAAACGCTTCGGCTGAGCCACAGGGTAGCAATGAAGTCAACTCCATACAGCCATCAGGGTCTGATGCTACGTTGACTCCAACGAGTAGTCTTTCTAGTGTGATAGCCCCGTCGTCGTTTATATATAACAGTATGCCATCCTTAGAAAACATAGATGCGAGCAGTGTAAGCGTAGAAGCATCCGGGGTTTCTTTGTCAAACACATCAAGCGGGTTGAGAAATATTGAAACACAAGTGGCAGTGACTCAATTACATGCAGCCATGAATGATCAATTTGTAATATTTTATGAAGAAGAACAGTCTTTCATAAGGTCTGTAACCAGTCGCTTGATTTATTTTCCAACAGAAGATGTGGACAAAATTGTAGAGGTTATTGATTTACATCAACCATTAAGACAATTTGGAAGAGATAGACTCAATCATATGAGGTGGCATCCATACATTTTTGATTATCCCCCCAGAGTATCCGGAAAATTAGTTGTTAATGCCATTAAAAAGTACATGGGTTATTAGTAACTATTATCTCAATGGAGTGTTTTGTCGTTAGGGCGTAACAGCGGCCTGAAAAGAAGATGGTCTGGTGCTTGCCTACTCAAGCGATGTTTTATTTCTGAGGTCTACTATTGTCTTAGTCAAAAGCTTTTTTCAGAGGCAAAAGATGACGCAGTTGCTTACTCGGTGCAGGTTTATATTGATCGGTCTACTGTTGTGCACTCATCAAGCCCTTGCTGCATACAATGGCAGTCAAGCCTATAACCACGCAAAAACATTTAATGTGCAGGTAAATACCGCCACCGGAACACTCAGTCTGACGTACCCCCTGATTGAAGCGCAAGGGGTACGTATGCCGCTCAAGGTCAACCTGACCTACAGTTTTAATGGTTTGGGCAAATTTGGCCTACCCACAGGCTGGCAACTGGATTTGGATCATATTACCCGACACACCGCCGAGCTCGGCGGTATGCAGTGGCTGATTGATAATTTATGGCATGATGAAACCGGCTTCGCTTCCGGGCTGAAATACTTCAACCAGCACGGCACTCAATTTCGGGACAAAGGACAAGCACTGCCGATTCCTGGCTACCCAAAACTGAATTATCGCCACGTATCGCATCATAAAGACGGCAGTCGCCAGTTTTTTTCCCAGCAAGGGCTGTTAATGCTGCAGGTTGACCGCTTTGATAACCATGTTCAGTTCAGTTATGAAGAGCCAATTACCAGCCTTGAGTCTGCCAAACTTACCAGCATTAAAGACGATTATGGCAACATTTACCGCTTCAGTTATGAGCCGGGCGCGCTGATTGTGCATAGCCCTGATCATCGGGTTCAACGGGTTTACTTTGATACGAAAGGGGTCACCAGAATTGAGAACGCATTAAAGCAGAGCTACATGATCACTTATGTTAACAAGTTCGGCCGAGACCTGATTCACACGGTTGAAACGCCCACAGGGCTGATCACACAACTGAGCTACGAAGGCATCTTTTACACTGACGATAGTGGTAAAAAGCAAATGCCGGTGGTGAATCGCTTCAAGCAGTTTGATCAGAGCGATCTGAAAACCCATCAAGAAACCTATTATAAGTTCAGCGAGGACAATAATTACACCGGCTATCCTACCTACACCCTGTCGAGCAAGGGCGATAGCCTCATCGACAGCAACGATCAGTCCTACAAATACAGCGTGGAAGTCACGCACGTCAATGGTGAGCAGCAGCGTCATCAGGTGTATGAGTATAATTATCTGCACCTGCCGGTTGAGGTTCGTACCCTGCATCAGGGGCAACCGTATCTGAAAACCACCTACGAGTATGCTATCTCGCCATTTAAATACAGCCGTTCAACTAATTACGATAAACCCATTCAAGTGACCCGTTACGCCTGGAGTGAATCCGCTTATGTTCCCAGCGACAAAACCGCCATTACCTACGACCGATACGGCAACAAACTGAGCGAAATTCGTTCAGTTTATGACCGTCAACACCAACAATGGAGGGCACTTGAAGCAACTTTCAGCCGCTATTTCACTGACCACTACAGCTTGCTGGCACAACGTACCCGTGTCGACATGCTAGGGGGCAGATCCATTCGCAAAAGCTATAAGCTGGTACCGAATGGCAAAGCACACAGCCAAGAGCGGCTGGCCTGGAAGCACCACCATAACGACTGGCAAAACTGGCAACAAACGGATCTCACTCACGATAATAAAGGACGACAACGCTCTGCTACTCGCCACTGGTTGTTAAAAAACCAGCCGGGCATTCAGTCGGTAAGTCGCCACACTCGTTATCAGTTCGACCCCGTCACTGCACAGCTGACCATTACCAAAGTGAGTGATCAGGGTCGTGAGCATACCAGCGTTATGGATACCCGCAACGCCAGACACCTGAAAACCATAACCCCCAACGGTGAAGTCACCACCTACACCTACGATGCACTGAACCGTCCGCTAACCCATACCGACCGGGCGGGCTACGTGACCCGCAGTACTTATGAGACATTCAGTACCGACGGGAAAAACGCCGCCACAGTGCACAGTCCACTCAGCAATATACGACGGACAATTTACGATGCTTCCAATCGCTCCATTCGCACACAAGATCTGCATAACAAGCAGTGGCGCACCTTATCCAGCCAGTCCTACAACGCTTTTGGCAAAATAGAAAGCCAAACCAATATTCTTGGCCTCACGACCACTTTTACCTTCGACGAACAGGGGCGACACAACAAAACTATTGACCCCTGGGGCAATGAACATCGCATTGACTACCATGACGCCGCCATGACCACCACCACCCACATCAATGGGCGTCAGCACCAAGTGGTCCGCAAAGTGCCATGGGAGCGCAAACGGATCACCCGACACTACCCGGTGACCAACAACCCACACGACCACGCCACCGAATTCGTCGAAAATACCGTGATACAAGATGCGCATAAAAAAACGATCAGTACGACGTCAGCACTGGTTGACCTACACACCCAAAAAAAACGCGACACAGTAACTAGCCAACTACACTACGACCCCCAACACAACCTGATCACCTCAGATACCTACACCTGGGACGGCCTACACGGGCAAAAAAACCGGGAGTACGACCTGCTCAACCACCTCTACACATGGCATAAGACCCTAACAGCGCCAGAATACACCAGCAGCCATACAGGCTACCGTTATCTATACGACGGCGATGGCTTGCTCACTAAAATCGAATCACCAAAAACAGCTGAGGGTAATCGCCTTTACCTGCAACATCGCTATAACAAAAATGGTCAGGAGATAGAGAAAACCCTGCAAAATGGCCATCGCGTCCATTACCAATACGACAAACGGGGTTTACTGACCCAGTACGCCTGGAGCCGAAACCAGAAACAATACGCCGTTAACCGCCAGTACGATGCCGATCGCCGACTGGTCAAATTAAGCGATAGTAACGGGCAAACCATGCAGTATCGCTATACGCCCAATGGCCGCCTACTCCAGTTACGTTACCCGGATAACCGCTCAATCAGCTACACCCTTGATGGTTACGACCGTGTCATCACACAAAAAGATGCCAATCAGACTGAACAGCACTTTATTTATAACCCAAAAGATAATGGTCGTTTATCAAGCATCAAGCTCAACGGCAGCCGTTTTGACTTCCATTACGGTGAAGACGGTAACGGACAACGAGGGCAACTGATCAAAAGAACAGCCGAGACAAAAGAAACCGGAATAACCCAGACCCACTGGCGCTATGGCGTGTTCGGGCAAATGGTCGAGTCCACCAGCACTAACCCCAAGGTAGACTATGGCGTAAGCTACAACTATAAACCCCGGGGAGAGCTGATCAAACAAGTACAAAAACTGACGAAAAAGGGTCAGCCGGTGCAACAGCATACGATAGCGTATCGCTACGATGGTATGCAGCGCCTCACCGATGAAGTGCACACCGATCACGTCGGCAGCTTTCAAAAACGCTACCATTACGATGGCAACAGCAACCTACTGGCCGAAGAGGACCACAGCAACTGCGGCCCGGGTCAAAGCCAACAGTATGCTTATAACAACCTGGATCAGCTGGTCAATGTCAGGGTGGGGGGAGTGATGAACCCGGTACTGCACGATACTAACGGGCACCTGACGCAAGATCATAAAAAGACTCAATATAAGTATGACGACGCAGGCTTTTTGCTACAGGTACAGCCGCAAAAGCAGCCAGCGACTCGCTATGAATACTGGCCGAATGGTCTGCTTAGCCGTCGTATCAATGGCAATTCCCAAAGTCACTTCTACCCGGACCACCATAAAAACATGCAAACCGTCGTTAAAGATGGCCAATGGCGCTCATTGGTACGGCACGGTAAAAGCATTATCGGCAGACAAACCGATCAGAGTCTGGATCAGTTTTTCAAGGTTAACGAGAGCACAGGCGTGGTTCTGCTCCAAGCCAAAGGAGAAACACAGCTGCGCCTGCACCGCTACGATGCGTACGGTAAACCGCTACAGCACAATCCAACCGACGACACCGACTTTACCTGGAATCAGGAGTTAACAGAGCCTGAAACCGGGCTCACTTACTTACGACACCGCTTCCATCATCCGCAATTGAGGCGTTTTATTACCCGTGATAACAAAGCGATAGACAACCGCTACGCCTACGCCCATGGGGATCCGGTGAATTATATCGACCCAACAGGGCACAGCGCTCTGGGCAGATACATCGGTGGTGGTGTTTCAATCGGACTAGGACTGCTTGGCCTAACCCTGCTCATCCCTACAGTAGGGATTTCCTTAGGCTTCACCGCCGGTGGCGCAGCACTCGCTGGTGGACTATTTGCTGGCGGAGCTATTGCAGGGGGTGGGTTGCTGATTGGTTCACAGGCTGCTCTGAATTCGGGTAATAAAGCAGCCGCCACAGCACTTACCATCCTTAGTGTTGGTGCTGAAGCTTTGGCACTGGCTGATTTTGCAGTAGCCATTGCGCCCAAGCTCACAGAAACCTTCGCACAGTTTTTTATTTCGCAAGTCATCAAAGGTAGTAATGCCATTGCGTCTACTGCAACAGAAGCGGCTCAAGGTGTAGAAGTGGCTGCTGAATTAGAGGTTGATGCAGGTGAGGCTACGCAATCCGGTTTTACCTCAGCGGGTGTTAAGGCAATGTCTCAACTCTCAACAAGCGTGGGACAAAACTCACTGCAAAGTGAAGGGGTGTTTCAACCAAGTTCAGAGACAATGGAACAAGTGATGATTAGAGAATTTACTGAGAAACTTTCAGAAATTAAAGAGACAAAAGAATCCCACAACTTATTGGACAGAACCGCGTCACAATGGTTTGAGGCGTTGAGGCCACAACAAAGAAACTTCATTAAAGAGCTCACCAATCATTTTGCTAATTTTCCAAGGTGCAACGAATCCGAGGCAGAGCAGATCGTTTCTCTGTATAAACCATTTGATTATTTTACAGCCGATGAAATGATTAAGTTGGCAAACTACCCTCAACTTTTTGATCGCCGTCCAAATGTCTTAGGAGAGTTCGTTACTAAAGCTATTTTGACGCATGTAAATAATAGGCCATTGGATTTTTTCTTCTAATAGTAATGGATTGGGGTACTTGCCTTAATGACGCTATTTGTTAGAAAGAGTCATCTATTTACAACAATTTTCTTTAGTCTCAGGGAAACAGGCCAAAACACCGCCTCTGCGACTCTACCCCTTCCCAGACAGATTTCTGAAACTGTACGATTTTTCTTCGTGCAGGGTTTTCTACTATGTTTTATTACGCTAGCACTTGGTTTGAAAGAGGCAAAAGATGTCGCAATTTTTTAGTCAATGCTGTTTGACACTCATTGGACTGTTGTTGTGTAACTACCAAGCCATTGCCTACAAAGGCAGCCAAGCCTACAACCACACCAAAGCATTCAATGTTCAGGTTAATGCCGCCACCGGAACCCTCAGTTTTACCTACCCTTTAATTGAAGCGCAGGGGATACGAATGCCCCTGAAAGTGAAACTAACTTACAGTTTTAATGCCATCGGCATGTTTGGCCTGCCCACTGGCTGGCAGCTGGATCTGGATCATATTACTCAACACACCGCTGAACTGGGCGGTATGCAGTGGCTAATTGATAATTTATGGCACGATGAAACCGGCTTCGCTTCCGGGCTTAAATATTACAATCAGCACGGCACTCAATTTCGGGACAAAGGACAAGCACTGCCGATACCTAGCTATCCAAACCTGCATTATCGCCACGTATCGCATCATAAAGACGGCAGTCGCCAATTTTTTTCCCAGCAAGGGCTGTTAATACTGCAAGTTGACCGTTTTAATAACCATGTACGGTTCAATTATGAAGAGCCGGTTGGCAGCCTTGAGCATGCCAGACTTGCCAGCATTAAAGACGATTATGGCAACGTTTATCGTTTCAGTTATGAACCGGGTACGATGATTGTTCGTTATCCTGATAACCGTGAGCAGCGGGTTTACTTCAATGAGAGAGGCGTCACCCGAATTGAGAATCCGTTAAAACAGAGTTACACCATCACCTATGTTAACCAGTTCGACAGAAACCTTGTTCGTACTATGACAACGCCCGAAGGGCTGACCACCGAACTGAGCTACGGCGGTATTTTTTACACTGACGACAGTGGTCAAAATCAAATGCCGGTGGTAACGCACTTTAAACAATTTGCCCAGAGCGATTTAAAAACCCACCACGAAGTCTATTACAACTACCATCAGGAGAGTAACTACACCGGCTACCCCACTTACGCTCTATCCCGCCGAGGCGATAGCCTGATGGACAGCAACGACCAGTCCTACAAATACAGTGTGGAAGTGACGCACATTAATGGCGAACAGCAATCCCAACAGGTTTATGTATACAATTATTTGCACCTGCCAGTTGAGATTATAACCTTGCGACAGGGGCAGCCTTATCTGAAAACAACATACGAGTATGCTATCTCGCCGTTTAAATACAGCCGTTCAACCAACTACGATAAACCTACCGACGTGACGCGCCACATCTGGAATCAATCTGATTATATCCCCAGCGACAAAACCACCACCACCTACGACCGTTACGGCAATAAACTGAGCGAGACCCGTTCCGTTTATGACCGCCAGCGTCAACAGTGGCAGGCACTTAAAGCGACTGTCAGCGGCTATTTCACCAATCATTTCAGCCTGTTAGCCGAGCATACCCAAGTCGACCTGTTGGGTGGCAGAGCCATTCGCAAAAGCTATGCACTGGCACAAGATGGCAAAACCCACAGCTACGAGCGCTTGACCTGGAAGCCCCCCCTTGGAGACTGGCAGGACTGGCAGCAAACGGATTTAACCCACGATGACAAAGGACGACAACGCTCTGCTACTCGCCGTTGGCTGGTAAAAAATCAGCCAGGCATTCAATCGGTAAGCCAACACACCCGTTACCGGTTCGACCCGACCACTGCTGAGCTGACCATTACTAAAGTGAGCGAGCAGGGGCGTGAACATACCAGCGTTATGGATACCCGCAACGCCAGACACCTGAAAACCATAACGCCAAAAGGCGAAATCACCACCTACACCTACGACGCCCTGAACCGACCGCTCACCCACACCGACCCGTCAGGCTACGTGATCCGCAGCACCTACCAAACATTCAGTACCGACGGGCAAAACACCGTTACCGTGCAGAGCCCACTGGGTAATACACAACGGACGATTTACGATGCCTCCAAGCGTTCAATTCGCCATCAGGATTTATATAAAGGTAGGTGGCGCACCTTATCCAGCCAGTCCTATGACGCCTTTGGCAAAATGACAAGCAAAACGGATATTCTCGGCCTGACCACCACCTTTGCCTACGACGAGCAGGGCCGACGTACTCAAACCACCGACCCGTGGGGCAATGAACACCGCATTGATTACAATGACCCCGCCATGACCACCACCACCCGCATCAACGGGCGTCAGCATCAGGTGGTCAACAAGGTACCATGGGAGCGCAAGCGGATCACCCGAGACTATCCGGTAACCAACAACCCCCACGATCAGGCCATCGAATTCATTGAAAGTATCGTGGTACAAGACGCCCATAAAAAAACCGTCAGCACGACGACTGCACTGGTCGACCTGTACACGCAAACAAAACGCGAAGTGGTCACCAACCAACTGCGCTATGACCCCCAACACAACCTGATCGCCTCAGATACCCACACTTGGGACGGTCTGCACGGTCACAAAACCGGGGAATACGATCTTCTGAACCACCTCTATACCTGGCACAAAACGTTAAAAACACCAGAGCACACCAGCAGCCATTCAGGCTATCGGTATCTTTACGACAGTGATGGTTTACTTACGCAGATAGAATCCCCACAAACAGCTGACGGCCATCGCCTGTACCTAAAGCACCGTTATGACAAAAATGGCCATGAAATAGAAAAAACCCTGCAAGACGGTCAGCGCATAGATTACCAATACGATAACCGGGGTTTTCTGATCCAACATGCCTGGAGTCGTCACCAAAAGCGCTACGCCATCAGTCGTCAGTACGATGCCGATGGACAACTGATAAAGTTAAGCGATAGCAACGGTCAAATCATGCATTATCGTTATACGCCTAACGGACACCTGCTTGAGATGCGTTACCCCGATAATCGCTCAATTAGCTATACCTTTGATGATTACGACCGCATCATTAAACAAAAAGACGCTAACCAAATTGAACAGCACTTTGTTTATAAACCAGAAGACAAAGGCCATTTGTCCAGCCTACAAGTGAGTGGCAGCCGTATCGACTTATACTACGGTGAAGACGACAACGGACGCCATGGGCAGTTGCTCAAGAGAACCACCAATGCAGAGGCAACGGGTGTAGTCCAAACCCGCTTTCGTTATGGTGTCTTTGGGCAGATGGTCGAATCAACCAGCACCAGCTCTAAGGTGCAATACGGGGTAAGCTACAACTATAAACCCCGTGGAGAACTGTTCAGACAAGTGCAGACGATCACTAAAAAGGGGCAACTACCGGAACAACATACGACAGAGTATCATTACGACGGCATGCGTCGGCTCACCGACGAGGTGCATAGCAATCAACGCAAAAAATTTCAAAAGCGTTACCGCTACGACGGCAACAACAATCTGTTAGCAGAGGAGGATTACAGTAATTGCAGTGCGAGCCAAAGCCGACAGTATTCCTATAATGGTCTCGATCAGCTGATCAAAGTCAAGATGGGAGAGGTAGTACAACCAGTGTTGCACGATGCGAACGGACACCTGACACAAGACCATAAAAAGACTCAATATAAGTACGATAATGCAGGTTTTTTGCTGCAGGTGCAGCCGCAAAACAAGCCAGCAACACACTACGAATATTGGCCAAATGGCTTGTTGAGGCGTCGCAACCGTGGTGATTCCCAAAACCACTTCTACCCGGACCACTATAAAAACATGCAAACAGTCGTGAAAAACGGTCAGTGGCGCTCGCTGGTACGACACGGGAAAACCATCTTAGGCAGGCGAACTGATCAAGGGCTGGATCAGTTTTTCAAGGTCAATGAGAGCACCGGTGCGGTTCTGCAAAAAACAACAGCCGACACGCAGCTGCATCTGTATCGCTACGATGCTTACGGCAAACCGCTGCAAAACAACCCAACTGACGATACCGACTTTACATGGAACCAGGAATTGACCGAACCTGAAACCGGGCTCACTTACTTACGACACCGGTTTCACCACCCGCAACTGAGGCGTTTTATCACCCGGGACAACGTACATGTTGATAACCGCTACGCTTACGCTAACGGCGATCCGGTGAATTACACTGACCCCACAGGACATTACTCTTCGGGCAGATACGTTGGTGGCGGTATTGCGATCGGACTTTCATTTGTCGGACTTCTGCTGGCAATCCCCTCAGTAGGGTCTTCATTAAGTTTTACCACAACAGGTGCAACGATTGCCGGTGGAATCTTTGCCGGATCGACTGCCCTTGGGGGGGGGATGTTGATTTGTTCACAGAATGCCCTAAATAGCGGCAATAAAACAGCTGCTATAGCGTTATCCATTACCAGTGGCCTTTTGGCTCTTGTGGCGCTGGGCGACTTTGCGGTAGCTATTGCTCCGAACATCATGCAAAAGATCGTAAAAGGGGGGGCTGAGGTAATCGAGGAAAGCGGTGTAGGTGAGGCTATCACTTTGGGGGCCGTTCAGACACCCGAAGGTTCAGCAGGTCATGCCGGGTTGCACATTGAGGTGGGTGAGAGTGCGGTAAATGCTTCGTCTTCCACATCGCCTGTCAGGCTCAACATGAGCGGCAGTAATAAATTTGCCCCACTCACCATAAAGCATTGGGCTCAAAAGGGGTATGAGGCGATGCTTCATTTGATGCGGCAAACTAACGATAGAGCGACCCAAGAGAAATTGTTTGACCTACTCAAAAATATTATCTTTTATTCTGGAGGATTAAATCATGAGCAAAACATGTGGCTGTATGAATTTGGTCGAAATTTATTATTAAAAGAAGTCACTTCTGACACGGTACTACAAATGCTACAGGCCTTTAAAACAGAGAGACTCTTTACAAGTTTTCAACTCACATTAATAGCCGAAAAAGCGGACATATTTCAACTTGAAGAAGAATCACAACATATTGTATCAGAGGCCATTTTTACCTACTTAAATCAGGTTAGTCGGCTAAACAACTAAGATAACCAACTGTTAAAAAATTATTTTTTCTATAAGCGGCGGCATCTACTAAAGTTTATTAAGCCAAAATTTGGTTTAAAAGAGGCAGAAGATGTCGCAGTTCTTTACTCAGTGCAGGCTGATATTTATCGGTCTACTGTTGTACGCCCATCAAGCCGTTGCTGCATACAATGGCAGCCAAGCCTACAACCATGCAAAAACGCTGAACCTGCAGGTCAATACCGCCACCGGGGCGCTCAGTCTCAATTACCCCCTGATTGAAGCACACGGGGTACGTATGCCTCTCAAAATAAACCTAACCTACAGTTTTAATGCCATCGGCATGTTTGGTCTGCCCACTGGCTGGAAGTTGGATCTAGATCATATTACTCAACACACCGCCGAACTCGGCGGTATGCAGTGGCTGATTGATAATCTATGGCACGATGAAACCGGCTTCGCTTCCGGGCTTAAATACTTCAATCAGCACGGGACGCAATTTCGTGACAAAGGGCAGGCGTTGCCGGTTCCTGGCTACCCGGACCTGAATTATCGCCATGTATCACAACATAAAGACGGCAGCCGTCAATTTTTTTCCCATCAAGGGTTGTTAATGCTGCAAGTTGACCGTTTTGATAACCATGTGCAGTTCAGCTATGAGGAACCGGTGGCCAGCCTTGAGTCTGCCAGACTGGCCAGCATTAAAGACGATTATGGCAACGTTTACCGCTTCAGCTATGAACCGGGTGCACTGATTATTTTATGCCCCGATAACCGTGAGCAGCGGGTATATTTTAATGAGGAAGGCATTACCCGTATTGAGAATCCATTAGGGCATAGTTATAAAATCACCTATATCAATCAGTTTGGCAGAAACCTGATTCGTACGCTGGAAACGCCCGAAGGACTGATCACCGAATTGAGTTACGACGGTATTTTTTACACGGACGACAGTGGTAAAAAGCAAATGCCGGTGGTGACTAAATTCAAACAGTTTGACCAGAAGAACCTGAAAGTCCATCACGAAGTCTATTACAAGTACAGTAAGACTAATAACTACACCGGCTACCCCATGTACACTCTATCCACTCGGGGCGACAGCCTAATTGACAGCAATGATCAGTCCTATAAATACCATGTGGAAGTGACACAAGTAGATGGTGAACAGCAGCGCCAACAGGTTTATGAATATAACTATTTGCACCTGCCGGTTGAAATCCGCACCCTACGACAGGGGCAGCCTTATCTGAAAACCACCTACGAGTATGCCATTTCGCCCTTTAAATACAGCCGTTCAACCAATTACGACAAACCCACCGAGGCGACCCGTTATGTTTGGAATGGCAATCTCTATGTACCTAGCGACAAAACCGCCACCACCTATGACCACTATGGCAACAAACTCAGTGAGACCTATTCAGTCTATAACCGTGAGCGCCAACAATGGCAAGCGATTAAAGCGACTGTCAGCCGCTATTTCACCGACCATTACAACCTACTGGCTGAACAAACCCGGATCGACCTGCTTGGGGGCAGAGCCATTCGCAAAAGCTATGCACTGACACAAAATGGCAAAACCCACAGCTACCAGCGCTTGACCTGGAAGGCACCCCTTGGAGACTGGCAGGACTGGCAGCAAACGGATTTAACCCACGATGATAAAGGACGACAACGCTCTGCTACTCACCGTTGGCTGGCAAAAAATCAGCCAGGTATTCAGTCGGTAAGCCACCACACCCGTTACCAGTTCGACCCGACCACTGCTGAGCTGACCATTACTAATGTGAGCGAGCAGGGGCGTGAACATACAATGGTTATAGATACACGCAACGCCAGGCACCTGAAAACCATAACCCCCAAAGGTGAAGTCACCACCTACACCTACGACGCCATGAACCGCCCACTGACTCACACCGACCCGGCAGGCTATGTCACCCTCAGTACCTATGAAACCTTCAGTACCGACGGACAAAACTCCGTTACCGTGCAGAGTCCTCTGGGTAATACACGACGGATGATCCTCGATGCGTCCAAACGCTCTATTAGCAAACAGGATTTGTTGAAAGGACAGTGGCGCACTTTATCCAGCCAGTCCTATAACGCCTTTGGTGAGGTAGAAAGTAAAACCAATATTTTGGGGCTCACCACCACCTATGCTTACGATGAGCTGGGGCGGCGCACCAAGACCACCGACCCCTGGGACAATGAGCAACACATAGACTACAATGACGCCACCATGACCACCACTGCCCGAATCAACGGACGTCAGCGCCAAGTGGTCAGTAAGGTGCCATGGGAGCTTAAACAGATTTCCCAATACTACCCGGTAACCAACAACCCTCACGATCAGGCCACCGAGTTCGTGGAAACCACCGTGGTATACGACGCCTATAAAAAAGCGATCAGCACGACTTCAGCACTGATTGATCTACACAGCAAAAAAAGCCGCGAAACGGTGACTAAGCATCTGAGCTACGACGCCCAACACAATCTGATTAGCTCAGATACCCACACCTGGGACGGTCTGCATGGGCACAAAACCCGTGAGTACGATCTTTTGAACCACCTCTACACTTGGCATAAGACACTCAAAACACCGGAACACACCAGCAGTCATTCAGGCTACCGCTACCTCTACGACAGCGATGGTTTACTCGCTCAAGTTGAATCCCCAAAAACAGCTGACGGTAATCGCCTTTATTTGCAACATCACTATGACAAAAACGGCCGGGAAATTGAAAAAACCCTGCAAAACGGCCAGCTAGTTGAATATCAGTACGACAACCGGGGTTTACTGACTCAACACATCTGGAGTCGAAACCAGAAACGCTATTTCGTCAGTCGTCAGTACGATGGCGATGGTCGGCTGGTGAAGTTAAGCAACAGTGACGGTAAAACCATGCACTATCGCTATATGCCCAACGGGCGCCTGCTCCAAATACGCTACCCGGATGACCGCGACATCAGCTATACCCACGACGACTACGACCGCGTTATCACGCAAAAAGATGCCAATCGAACCGAACAGTACTTTGTTTACAAACCAGAAGATAAAGGCCGCTTATCCAGCCTTGAGATCAACGGCAGTCGTATCGACTTCCATTACGGTGAAGACGACAACGGAAAGCGTGGGCAACTACTTAAGAGAACCACTAACGCAGAAGCAACAGGAATAACCCAAACCCACTTTCGCTATGGCGTCTTCGGGCAAATGGTTGAATCAACCAGCGTCAACCCCAAAGCGCAATATAGCGTAAGCTACAACTACAAACCCAGGGGGGAGCTGTTCAAACAAGTACAAAGCCTGTCTGAAAAAGGTCAACTGCCGCAAATTTATACGACACTATATAGATATGACAGCATGCAGCGCCTTACCGATGAGGTACACACCGACGCAACAGGCAACTTTCAAAAGCGCTACCATTACGACGGCAACAACAACCTGCTGAGCGAAGAAGATCACAGTAATTGCGGGCCAGGTCAAAGCCAGCAGTATTCGTACAACCCCTTGGATCAGCTGATCCATGTCAAAGAGGGCGAGATGATAAACCCCGTACTGCACGACGCTAACGGACACCTGACGCAAGACCATAAAGCGACCCAATATAAGTATGACGACGCCGGTTTTTTACTGCAGATACAACCACAAAAAGGGTCAGCGATCCGTTACGAATACTGGCCGAATGGGTTATTGAGCCGCCGCAGCAGTGACGGTTCCCAAAGCCAGTTCTATCCAGACCACCATAAAAATACGCAAACGGTGGTCAAAGACGGTCAATGGCACTCGCTGGTGCGCCATGGGCAGAGCATTGTCGGCAGGCAAACCGACCAGGGGCTGGATCAGTTTTTCAAGGTTAATGAGAGCACCGGCGCCGTCTTACAACAAGCCAAAGGCAAAACGCAACTACACCTACACCGCTACGATGCCTACGGTAAACCGTTACAACGCAGTCCAGCGGATGACACCGACTTTACCTGGAATCAGGAGTTAACCGAGCCTGAAACCGGGCTTACCTACTTACGACACCGGTTTCACCATCCACAACTTAGGCGCTTTATCACTCGCGACAATGTGCATGTTGATAACCGCTACGCCTATGCTCACGGCGATCCAATAAATTACATTGACCCGAACGGGCATAGTGCTGTGGGCCGATACGTTGGTGGCAGTTTGGCCATAGGCGCTGGACTGCTTGGGCTTTTGCTGTTGATACCTTCAGCAGGGGTTTCACTAGGTTTAACCACACTTAGCGCCTTTGTCGCCTCGACAGTCTTTACCCTATCAGGAATCCTTTCTGGTGGGCTGTTGATTGGCTCACAGTTTGCCTTGAATAGCGGCAACAAAACGGCTGCCAACGCCTTAACCATTAGCAGTATTTTTTTTGGGGGTGTGGCGCTGGGGGATTTAGCGTTAGCCACTGCGCCAAAGCTCATAAGTAAGGTCGCAACCTGGCTTTCTGATACAGCCAGTGACGCTCGCTCAGCAAGCTCCTCTTTGGAAATGGGCGAGCTTAATATCGAAGTAGAATACTCTTCGAGCGAGACGGGGTATAGTACTGAAGCCGACACCCTGTCGTCACACCTTAGTCTCGATTCTACTGAACTCGGTAGTCATTTGAATGAGTCAGAACGATCATCAATAAGTAGCAATGTGACAGGTAGTAGCAATGTGACAGGTAGTAGCAATGTGACAGGTAGTAGCAATGTGACAGGTAGTAGCAATGTGACAGCTAGTAGCACAGATGAAAGCATTGTAAGACTGGAAGGACCAAGTGTTGATGTGAGAAGTAAATATAGAGATCCTGAAAAACTTCAGGCCCTGGTTGCGTTCAGTAAAAATCTGGAAAGATCTTACTCAACACTAACGTTTGAACAAAAAGCTTTTGTGAAATCTATTGTCGGCACCATGGTTTATTCCCGACCTGAAAATATTAATGTAGCTGTAGATATCGTGTCTTCTTACTGGCCAATAAAAGAACTTGGAATGGAGACAGTTATGATAATGTCAAAGTGTCCAGAATTTTTTGATTGTACTCCCTGGGTATCAGGACATTTTGTTGCTAATGCCATTACAAAGTACCTGGATAATTTATAAGTGCATGACCAAGTCAAACTTTTTGTCGTCAGGGTCCATAACGCTACGAAGCGCTTTGAAAAATAAATGGCGATGGTCGGTAACTCCAAACAATTTGACCCGTGATTTATTCATAAACAGCCTCAGGCGGGGCTTCCTTTATATTATTGCGCCCCATGAATTTTCTCAGCCAGATAGATGCAAAAAAGTCCCACCGATGGCAAGCTTAAATATTGCGTCTTTGCAAAGGTGATTGCTCTCCTTTGTATCCTTAAATAGAAAATCGACTACAAGAAAAGTAATGGGCATTGCAACAGAGAGTGTGCACTGCCTTGCTCAAACAGCTAACGGGAGGCTTTTCAGTCTATGCGGCGGTCCGAAAATAAATTGACCTAAATTCGGCCCCGCCAAAAGATTAGAAGAGCAAACAATCGTAATGCAAACCATAAACACTAATCTGATTAATTTCATCATTGAATCTATTTTACGATGAGTAAAAAATCAGCATTTGCTAAAAAGCTAAAGAAAAATACAGCAATATTCCAAACGATGTAATTGAATGCTGAAAATCTTTTCTTTAAGTGTACTCTTTGTAACCAAGGTAGTTATAACTTACCGCTACTATACATTGGGCAGTAACCACAATGCCCAGCATCTAACAGTAAACGACAATACTAGTATATTACAGAATGCGAGACATACAACTTCTAACTCCTGCCCCCATTACTATATCAGGATTATTTCTAAATCCATTTTAGCAACTACTCTGGAAACATTTAAACGAGTAGAAACCACCCACCAAAAAGAAATTGCAGCCAAAGCTTTAACAATATTTTATAGCGATCACTCTTCGCTTAACCTCGAAAACCACTTTATAAAAACACTAACCGTTCAGTTATCATAACGCTCTGCGGCTTACATAAAATCCGGTAAAATAAACAGAAACAGCTCATTCCAACTAATTTCAAGCCTTACGACTGATTTTTATAACAGTTTTTCACCGTAACACGTGTCAGCATATATACTGTTTCTGTTTTTTAGGTTTATAACACCCTACAACTGATCTTTACTGATGTCATCCAAAATCGTAGCAGTTTATTTTCCCATCTTGTGAGAGGAACCATGATCAGATCTTTTCTGGCTTTACTACTAATTACCTGCTGCACCGTTTACGCACAAAACAGTAACTATAAAGGCTCCCAAGCTTATAACCATACTAATTATCTCGACGCTTCCGTTAATACTGCCACCGGCACCTTTCACTTCTCCTACACCTTGATTAAAATGACCGGCAAACAGGCACCCTTTACCATTAACTTAACCTACGGCTTCAAAACAGCAGGCGCCTTTGGTTTACCTAATGGCTGGGCGCTGGATTTAGACCATGTTGATTATAAAACAGCCAACATCGCAGGGCAGCAATGGTTAATTGACCCATTGTGGCACGATGAAACACTCTACAGCTCCGGCTTGAAATATTTCAACCTGCACGGCACCCGGTTTGAAGATAAAGGCAAAGGCCTGCCCGTTCCCGAAGACGACTCCCTTACTTATCGTTATCAGTCGCAGCATAAAGATGGCAGCGTTAAATACTTCTCCCCACAGGGGTTGCTGATTTATCAGCGGGACCGTTTCGCCAATGCAATCACCTTTGAATACAATGAGCCGATCAACAGCGTTCACAGCGCCCGCCTTGTTGCCATTACCGACAATTATGGCAACCGTTACACCTTTGATTATGAGCCAGGCATTCTTATCGTACGCTACCCGGATGAACGACAGCAGCGTGTTTATTTTTCCCCCAGTGGGGTTACAACCATTATGAACCCCCTAAACCAGCGTTACGACTTCAAATACGTTAATTTCGATGGCTATACATTATTAAAAACAGTAACCACTCCCTCCGGCATGATTAGTGAGCTCGCTTACGACACCATTCCATTTAAATGCAGCACTGGTGTTGGCAGTTTACCGGTGGTTTCTCGCTATCGAAAATACGACGAATCATTACGAAAAACCTACTTCGAAAACCATTATCACTACACCAAAGGCAACAATTACACCGGCTACCCGCTCTATACCATGTCGGATTCAACGGACAGTTTGATGGACAGTAACAATTTCAACTATCGTTACAAAGTTGAAGTTGTACAGGTGCAGCAAGACCCAACCGGCTCGAAGATTCATCATCAAATTTTTACCTACAACTTCCTGCATTTGCCGGTGGAGGTTCGCACCTTAAAAGGCAAGTCAAACTTCATCAAAGTGGATTTCACCTACGAGATCAGCCCATTCAAATACAGCCGCTCAACCAATTACGACAAACCAACCAGCATCATCCACTCAAGCTGGAATGACAACCTGTCTGCCTACATACCAAGTAACCGCACTGACCAAGGCTATGATTTATTTGGTAATAAAATCACCGCCAGTCACTGGGTTTATAACCGCGAGGCATCATACTGGCGCCCCCTGCGGACAGTAAACCACGACTACTTTACCGACCATTTCAGCCTACGAGCCCAAACCATCGACCGGGACAGAGTGTCTGGGAAAGCCAAAAAAACCCAATACCGCCTCTCGCCCTCAAAGAAAACCCACGCCAGTAAGGCAGTTTTTGCCATGGAGGGTGAAAGCTCCGGCCTGTGGTATCCTTGGCAGCAGCTTGACTATTTCCACGACGACTCGGGTCGGGAAATTTTCAGGCAACTGAAGTGGATTGCAAAGGGGGTGCCCGGCATACAAAAATCCAGCAAGAAAACCCATTACCTCTTTGATAAACAGTCCGCTGTTTTAACCACCATCCATGAAAGCAGCCTCGGCAACTTAACCCGCGAAGTGCTTGATACCCGCAATAACCAACGCATCGCCCGAATCTCAGCCCTCGGTGAAAAAACTGAGTTTCGCTACAACAGCCTCGGCCAACTGACGCAACATATCGACCCCGAAGGCAACATCCATGCAGTTGAGCACTACGTCTTCGCTGATGACGGGCTCAACGCAACGGTGCTTAAATCCCCACTCGGCTTCAAGCAACGCACCCAGCGAGATGCCGGTGGGCGAATCATAAAAAAGGAAGAACTAATCAACGACACCTATCAGGTCATTGAAGAAAAAGAGTACAACGCCTTTGGCAAGATAGCGGTACACAAAAACCGTTTCGGTCACGCCACCACCTATGAGTATGATGACCAGAAGCGATTGATTGAAAGCATCGACCCATGGTCAAATAAAACCCACTTCATTTATGACGATAACGACCTGTCGCAACAGGCCATCGTCAATGGTCACCAGCACCGAAAAATTAAAAAATTCCCCTGGCTCTTAACCACTAAAACCACCCACTACCCAATGGCTGAGCCAAGAACCGCCATTAATCGCTACGTAGAGAAAAACGGCTTTAATGAGCTCATCCGCGAAGAGGTCTCGCTGTTTGATATGAACAGTGCCAGCCGGCACTCCATCGTGCGCAAAAACTATCAATACGATGCCGACCACCACAAGAATAAAATCGACTTCTATGGGTTTAATGGCATCTCCCTGAGCAAAAGCATCACCTACGACCTGTTCAAAAATGTTTATGGCTATACCAAAACACAAAACGACAACGGTAGTCTGAGCCTTCATAGGGGTTATAACTACCTCTACAACACCGATAACCAGCTAGAGCGGGTGGTCAGTCCCGGAAAAAAACCGCTCATCACCCGCCACCGCTACGATAAAAACGGCCGGGAAGTGGCCCGTGAACTGCCCGACGGACACGTCATCAAACAGCAATACAACCCTCGGGGCCTGATCACTGCCAGCAGTTGGACCCGCCGGGACAAACCGTATCAGACCTTGCGTAGCTACGACGCCGATGGCCGCCTCACCCAGAGGACCGACAGCAATGGCCAGAGCCAACAATACCAATACGACTTGGCTGGGAACTTAACCGGCCTCACCTACAACCAGCACAGGCAACAGCGCTACCACTACGACGACAAACGTCGACTGGTGCGTCAAGAGAATATTGGTCAGCGAGTGCTTAACTACCACTACGACGACAAAGACAAAGGCAAACTCTCGGCGATCAAAAGCGACAACAGCCAGATACTGCTCACCTATGGCAAAGACAACAATGGCATGCAGGGCCAGCTGCTCACTATTGAGCGTGATATAGCGGGGACTGACAAAACCACAGAGCGCTTTAGCTATGACGCTTTTGGCCGCGTCGCCAAAGAAAAGGTTTCCAAAGCAGAAGCCCCCCTGCTGACCAAAACCTATCAGTTCTTACCAAGGGGTGAGCTGATCCGACAGACGAGCGAGGCTGGCAAAAAAACAACGGTATCCACCTATCGCCACGACGCCCTACACCGCCTCATTGATGAGTCACACCACAGCAGCAGTGGCGAGCAGCGCATCAGCTACCAATACGATGGCAACAATAACCTGCTCAAAGAACAACGCGCCAACGAAACCATCCACCGCACTTACAACGATCTGGATCAGCTGGTCAGCACCAAAAATGCCGCCTCTACAAACACCATCCGCCATGACGACAATGGCCGCATCCAGAGCGACCACCAAGGCAATCAATACCAATACGATGACTTAGGATTACTGACCTCAGTGACCAACGCCCAAGGTAAGGTGCTGAGCAACTTCTACTATTTACCCGACGGCATGCTGGCGCAGCTGCACAACGACCACGGCATTCAGACGTTTCATTATCACCTCAATGGCCGGGCGCAATCGGTCGTAACAAACGGCAAACTGCATGATTACATTCAGCTCGGCAACAAATACGTTGGTGTACTACGAAAAGGCGTTGGCGAGCAGCTGTTTATTGCCAATCAAAGCACCACCGCCCGGCTCAGCGTAGATGCAAACAAGGAGCAAACCACCCGCTTTTATCACTACGAAGGTTACGGCAAAAGCCTTGATAAAAACCAAGAGAGCGCCCCTGGCGATTTTCACTGGAATCAAGAGCTCAAAGATAAAGCGACAGAACTTGTTTATTTACGCCACCGCTTTTACCACCCGCAACTTAAACGCTTTATCAGCCGTGATGATCAGCATGTTGATAACCGCTACGCCTACGCTCTGGCCAACCCCATCGATTTTGTTGACCCCGAGGGGCAAAATGCAAAACAAATATTGACCTATACTTTCGGTGGATTAATAGCTTTAGCGGGCCTGGTAGGTATATTCCTTGCCACACCGCTTTCACCAATTTTTATCGCTCAATACGAAGGTGCAGTAGCAGCTGCTACTGGCACTACAGCTGCTACTACTGCAGCAACTTCCCAAATCCACTTAGGCGCAACATTTGCCGCTTCTATATTTGCAGCGGTTGGAGGGGGCGTGCTAATAGGTTCTCAGCTCGCTCTCGACAGTGGCGAGGCCGGTTTAGGAAAAGCGTCTCAAATTATAGGCACTCTTATGTCCGTTATATCAGGGCTGATGGCCATTTATGCAGTGGCACCTCTTATTAAATCCACTGTAGTTCCAATGATTACACGCTTAACTTCGAGCTTTACCCAAGCAGGCGCCACGGCTGCCAGAACAAGCAGTACTATCGGTTTTGAACTATTAGAGTATGCCGAACCTTTAACCCTCAGACAGGTACAAACCCAAGGCGCAGTCCAGAGACTTGCAGCGCAAGCCATACGAGACCTGATTGCAGACGCATCAGACTTTCCGCTTTTCGGTGCTTCAAACCACGGCGCAGAAACCGTAGAAACGGTGGCTGAAACTATACTTGAGTCCAACAAGGCAAGCCTGAGCTCTGAATTTACGCCGGGATTAAGCGAATCTAACCCAGTTTTAAGTCATACGCAACGCACCTCAGAAGCGACTGCTTTTTCTCGACGCGCCTCCCAAAGACTCTCCCGTTCTGCAGACTTTCTGGCAAAAGGATTAAATGAACAGTTATCAACATCAACAGAACACACCAGTTTATTAAACTTAAAATCAACGGAAGATCTGAATTCTTCACAATTATGATTTATTTTAAATGGTAATAACAAAAGCAAATTCTGAGGCTATTGGTTAGCCTCAGAGTAAGCCTGATTATTGTCGTCTAAAATCTATGCTATTGAGTTGGATCGATTTCAATATCAACCCAGCAACTGCATTATTTAAATCTGATATTAAAAAACTGACTAAAGTGGAATCATGCCCACTTTAATCAACCATAGCAGTGTATTTTGCCATCTTGTGAGAGAAACCATGATCAGAACTTTTCTGGCTTTACTACTAATTACCTGCTGCACAGTTTACGCACAAAACAGTAATTATAAAGGCTCCCAAGCTTATAACAATGCTAATTATCTCGACGCTTCCGTTAATACTGCCACCGGCACCTTTCACTTCTCCTACACCTTGATTAAAATGACCGGCAAACAGGCACCCTTTACCATTAACTTAACCTACGGCTTCAAAACAACAGGCGCCTTTGGTTTACCTCATGGCTGGGCGCTGGATTTAGACCATGTTGATTATAAAACAGCCAACATCGCAGGGCAGCAATGGTTAATTGACCCATTGTGGCACGATGAAACACTCTACAGCTCCGGCTTGAAATATTTCAACCTGCACGGCACCCGGTTTGAAGATAAAGGCAAAGGCCTGCCCGTTCCCGAAGACGAGTCCCTCACTTATCGTTATCAGTCGCAGCATAAAGATGGCAGCGTTAAATACTTCTCCCCACAGGGGTTGCTGATTTATCAGCGGGACCGTTTCGCCAATGCAATCACCTTTGAATACAATGAGCCGATCAACAGCGTTCACAGCGCCCGCCTTGCTGCCATTACCGACAATTATGGCAACCGTTACACCTTTGGTTATGAGCCAGGCATTCTTATCGTACGCTACCCGGATGAACGACAGCAGCGTGTTTATTTTTCCCCCAGTGGGGTTACAACCATTATGAACCCCCTAAACCAGCGCTACGACTTCAAATACGTTAATTTCAATGGCTATACATTATTAGAAACAGTAACCACCCCCTCCGGCATGATTACTGAGCTCACTTACGAAACTATTCCGTTTAAAAGCAGCACTGGTGTTGGCAGTTTACCGGTGGTTTCTCGCTATCGAAAATACGACGAATCATTACGAAAAACCTACTTCGAAAACCATTATCACTACACCAAAGGCAACAACTACACCGGCTACCCGCTCTATACCATGTCGGATTCAACGGACAGTTTGATGGACAGTAACAATTTCAACTATCGCTACAAAGTTGAAGTTGAACAGGTGCAGCAAGACCCAACCGGCCCGAAGATTCATCATAAAATTTTCACCTACAACTTCCTGCATTTGCCGGTGGAGATTCGCACTTTAAAAGGCAATTCAAACTTCCTCAAAGTAGATTTCACCTATAAGATCAGCCCATTCAAATACAGCCGCTCAACCAATTACGACAAACCAACCAGCATCATCCACTCAAGCTGGAATGACAACCTGTCTGACTACATACCAAGTAACCGCACTGACCAAGGCTATGATTTATTTGGTAATAAAATCACCGCCAGTCACTGGGTTTATAACCGCGAGGCATCATACTGGCGCCCCCTGCGGACAGTAAACCACGACTACTTTACCGACCATTTCAGCCTACGAGCCCAATCCATCGACCGGGACAGAGTGTCCGGGAAGGCCATAAAAACCCAATACCGCCTCTCGCCCTCAAAGAAAACCCACGCCAGTAAGGCAGTCTTTGCCATGGAGGGTGAAAGCTCCGGCCTGTGGTGCCCTTGGCAGCAGCTTGACTATTTCCACGACGACTCGGGTCGGGAAATTTTCAGGCAACTGAAGTGGATTGCAAAGGGGGTGCCCGGCATACAAAAATCCAGCAAGAAAACCCATTACCTCTTTGATAAACAGTCCGCTGTTTTAACCACCATCCATGAAAGCAGCCTCGGCAACTTAACCCGCGAAGTGCTTGATACCCGCAATAACCAACGCATCGCCCGAATCTCAGCCCTCGGTGAAAAAACTGAGTTTCGCTACAACAGCCTCGGCCAACTGACGCAACATATCGACCCCGAAGGCAACATCCATGCAGTTGAGCACTACGTCTTCGCTGATGACGGGCTCAACGCAACGGTGCTTAAATCCCCACTCGGCTTCAAGCAACGCACCCAGCGAGATGGCGGTGGGCGAATCATAAAAAAGGAAGAACTAATCAACGACACCTATCAGGTCATTGAAGAAAAAGAGTACAACGCCTTTGGCAAGATAGCGGTACACAAAAACCGTTTCGGTCACGCCACCACCTATGAGTATGATGACCAGAAGCGATTGATTGAAAGCATCGACCCATGGTCAAATAAAACCCACATCATTTATGACGATAATGACCTGTCGCAACAGGCCATCGTCAATGGTCACCAGCACCGAAAAATTAAAAAACTCCCCTGGCTCTTAACCACTAAAACCACCCACTACCCAATGGCTGAGCCAAGAACCGCCATTAATCGCTACGTAGAGAAAAACGGCTTTAATGAGCTCATCCGCGAAGAGGTCTCGCTGTTTGATATGAACAGTGCCAGCCGGCACTCCATCGTGCGCAAAAACTATCAATACGATGCCGACCACCACAAGAATAAAATCGACTTCTATGGGTTTAATGGCATCTCCCTGAGCAAAAGCATCACCTACGACCTGTTCAAAAATGTTTATGGCTATACCAAAACACAAAACGACAACGGTAGCCTGAGCCTTCATAGGGGTTATAACTACCTCTACAACACCGATAACCAGCTAGAGCGGGTGGTCAGTCCCGGAAAAAAACCGCTCATCACCCGCCACCGCTACGATAAAAACGGCCGGGAAGTGGCCCGTGAACTGCCCGACGGACACGTCATCAAACAGCAATACAACCCTCGGGGCCTGATCACTGCCAGCAGTTGGACCCGCCGGGACAAACCGTATCAGACCTTGCGTAGCTACGACGCCGATGGCCGCCTCACCCAGAGGACCGACAGCAACGGCCAGAGCCAACAATACCAATACGACTTGGCTGGGAACTTAACCGGCCTCACCTACAACCAGCACAGGCAACAGCGCTACCACTACGACGACAAACGTCGGCTGGTGCGTCAAGAGAATATTGGTCAGCGAGTGCTTAACTACCACTACGACGACAAAGACAAAGGCAAACTCTCTGCGATTAAAAGCGACAACAGCCAGATACTGCTCACCTATGGCAAAGACAACAATGGCATGCAGGGCCAGCTGCTCACTATTGAGCGTGATATAGCCGGGACTGACAAAACCACAGAGCGCTTTAGCTATGACGCTTTTGGCCGCGTCGCCAAAGAAAAGGTGTCCAAAGCAGAAGCCCCCCTGCTGACCAAAACCTATCAGTTCTTACCAAGGGGTGAGCTGATCCGACAGGCGAGCGAGGCTGGCAAAAAAACAACGGTATCCACCTATCGCCACGACGCCCTACACCGCCTCATTGATGAGTCACACCACAGCAGCAGTGGCGAGCAGCGCATCAGCTACCAATACGATGGCAACAATAACCTGCTCAAAGAACAACGCGCCAACGAAACCATCCACCGCACTTACAACGATCTGGATCAGCTGGTCAGCACCAAAAATGCCGCCTCTGTCACCACCATCCGCCATGACGACAATGGCCGCATCCAGAGCGACCACCAAGGCAATCAATACCAATACGATGACTTAGGATTACTGACCTCAGTGACCGACGCCCAAGGTAAGGTGCTGAGCAACTTCTACTATTTACCCGACGGCATGCTGGCGCAGCTGCACAACGACCACGGCATTCAGACGTTTCATTATCACCTCAATGGCCGGGCGCAATCGGTCGTAACAAACGGCAAACTGCATGATTATATTCAGCTCGGCAACAAATACGTTGGTGTACTACGAAAAGGCGTTGGCGAGCAGCTGTTTATTGCCAATCAAAGCACCACCGCCCGGCTCAGCGTAGATGCAAACAAGGAGCAAACCACCCGCTTTTATCACTACGAAGGGTACGGCAAAAGCCTTGATAAAAACCAAGAGAGCGCCCCTGGCGATTTTCACTGGAATCAAGAGCTCAAAGATAAAGCGACAGAACTTGTTTATTTACGCCACCGCTTTTACCACCCGCAACTTAAACGTTTTATCAGCCGTGATGATCAGCATGTTGATAACCGCTACGCCTACGCTCTGGCCAACCCCATCGATTTTGTTGACCCCGAGGGGCAAAATGCAAAACAAATATTGACCTATACTTTCGGTGGATTAATAGCTTTAGCGGGCCTGGTAACTATATTCCTTGCCACACCGCTTTCACCAGCTTTTATCGCTCAATGCGAAGCTACAATAGCAGCTGCTACTGGCACTACAGCTGCTACTGCAGCAACTTCCCAACTCCACTTAGACGCAACAATTGCCGCTTCTGCATTCGCAGCGGTTGGAGGGGGCATGCTAATAGGTTCTCAGGCCGCTCTCGACGGTGGCCAGGCCGGTGCAGAAAAAGCGTTTCAAATTTCAGGCATTCTTATGTCCGTGGTGTCAGGGCTGGTGGCCATTTATGCAGTGGCACCTCTTATTAGATCCACTGTAGTTCCAATGATTACACGCTTAACTTCGAGCTTTACCCAAGCAGGCGCCACGGCTGCCACAACAAGCAATACTATCGGTTTTGACCTAGTAGAGTATGCCGGACCTTTTACCCTCAGACAGGTACAAACCCAAGGCGCAGTCCAGAGATTTGCAGCGCAAGCCTTACGAGACCTGGTTGCAGAGGCATCAGACTTTCCGCCTTTCGGTGCTTCAAACCACAGCGTACAAACCGTAGAAACGGTGGCTGAAACTTTACTTGAGTCCAACAAGGCAAGCCTGAGCTCTCAATTTACGTCAAGATTAAGCCAATCTGAACCAGTTTTAAGTCATACGCAAAGCGCCTCAGAAGCGACTGCTTTTTCTCAACGCGCCTCCCAAAGACTCTCCCGTTCTGCAGAATTTCTGGCAAAAGGATTAAATGAACAGTTATCAACATCAACAGAACACACCAGTTTATTAAACTTAAAATCAACGGAAGATCTGAATTCTTCACAATTATGATTTACTTTAAATGGTAATAACAAAAGCAAATTCTGAGGCTATTGGTTAGCCTCAGAGTAAGCCTGATTATTGTCGTCTAAAATCTATGCTATTGAGTTGGATCGATTTCAATATCAACACAGCGACTGCATTATTTAAATCTGATATTAAAAAACTGACTAAAGTGGAATCGTGCCCACTTTAATCAACCATAGCAGTGTATTTTCCCACCTTGTGAGAGGAACCATGATCAGATCTTTTCTGGCTTTACTGCTAGTTACCTGCTGTACTGCACACGCACAAAACAGTAACTATAAAGGCTCGCAGGCTTACAACCACCCCAAACAACTGAATGCTTACGTTAATACTGCCACCGGTACCTTTCACTTCTCCTACACCTTGATTAAAATGACCGGCAAACAGGCACCCTTTACCATTAACCTAACCTACGGCTTCAAAAAAAGAGGCGTCTTTGGTTTACCCAATGGCTGGGCGCTGGATTTAGACCATATTGATTACAAAACAGCCAACATCGCAGGGCAGCAATGGTTAATTGACCCATTGTGGCACGATGAAACGCTCTACAGCTCCGGCTTAAAATATTTCAACCTGCACGGCACCCGGTTTGATGATAAAGGCAAAGGCCTGCCCGTTCCCGAAGACAAGTCGCTCACTTATCGTTATCAGTCGCAGCACAAAGATGGCAGCGTTAAATACTTCTCCCCACAGGGGTTGCTGATTTATCAGCGGGACCGTTTCGCCAATGCAATCACCTTTGAATACAATGAGCCGATCAACAGCGTTCACAGCGCTCGCCTTGCTGCCATTACCGACAATTATGGCAACCGTTACACTTTTGATTATGAGCCAGGCATTCTTATCGTACGCTACCCAGATGAACGACAGCAGCGTGTTTATTTTTCTCCCAGTGGGGTTACAACCATTATGAACCCCCTAAACCAGCGCTACGATTTCAAATACGTTAATTTCAATGGCTATACATTATTAAAAACAGTAACCACCCCCTCCGGCATGATTACTGAGCTCACTTACGAAACTATTCCGTTTAAAAGCAGTACGGGTGTTGGCAGTTTACCGGTGGTTTCTCGCTATCGAAAATACGACGACTCATTACGAAAAACCTACTTCGAAAACCATTATCACTACACCGAAGACAACAACTACACCGGCTACCCGCTCTATACCATGTCGGATTCAACGGACAGTTTGATGGACAGTAACAATTTCAACTATCGCTACAAAGTTGAAGTTGAACAGGTGCAGGAAGACCCAACCGGCTCGAAGATTCATCATAAAATTTTCACCTACAACTTCCTGCATTTGCCGGTGGAGATTCGCACTTTAAAAGGCAATTCAAACTTCCTCAAAGTAGATTTCACCTATAAGATCAGCCCATTCAAATACAGCCGCTCAACCAATTACGACAAACCGACAAGCCTTACCTCCTCAATTTGGAATGACAACCTGTCTGACTACATACCAAGTCACCGCACTGAGCAACGCTATGATTTATTTGGTAATAAGATCACCACCAGTCACTCGGTTTACCACCGCGAGGCGTCATACTGGCGCCCCCTACGGACAGTAAACCACGACTACTTTACCGACCATTTCAGCCTACGAGCCCAAACCATCGACCGGGACAGAGTGTCTGGGAAAGCCAAAAAAACCCAATACCGCCTCTCGCCCTCAAAGAAAACCCACGCCAGTAAGGCAGTTTTTGCCATGGAGGGTGAAAGCTCCGGCCTGTGGTGCCCTTGGCAGCAGCTTGACTATTTCCACGACGACTCGGGTCGGGAAATTTTCAGGCAACTGAAGTGGATTGCAAAGGGGGTGCCCGGCATACAAAAATCCAGCAAGAAAACCCATTACCTCTTTGATAAACAGTCCGCTGTTTTAACCACCATCCATGAAAGCAGCCTCGGCAACTTAACCCGCGAAGTGCTTGATACCCGCAATAACCAACGCATCGCCCGAATCTCAGCCCTCGGTGAAAAAACTGAGTTTCGCTACAACAGCCTCGGCCAACTGACGCAACATATCGACCCCGAAGGCAACATCCATGCAGTTGAGCACTACGTCTTCGCTGATGACGGGCTCAACGCAACGGTGCTTAAATCCCCACTCGGCTTCAAGCAACGCACCCAGCGAGATGGCGGTGGGCGAATCATAAAAAAGGAAGAACTAATCAACGACACCTATCAGGTCATTGAAGAAAAAGAGTACAACGCCTTTGGCAAGATAGCGGTACACAAAAACCGTTTCGGTCACGCCACCACCTATGAGTATGATGACCAGAAGCGATTGATTGAAAGCATCGACCCATGGTCAAATAAAACCCACTTCATTTATGACGATAACGACCTGTCGCAACAGGCCATCGTCAATGGTCACCAGCACCGAAAAATTAAAAAACTCCCCTGGCTCTTAACCACTAAAACCACCCACTACCCAATGGCTGAGCCAAGAACCGCCATTAATCGCTACGTAGAGAAAAACGGCTTTAATGAGCTCATCCGCGAAGAGGTCTCGCTGTTTGATATGAACAGTGCCAGCCGGCACTCCATCGTGCGCAAAAACTATCAATACGATGCCGACCACCACAAGAATAAAATCGACTTCTATGGGTTTAATGGCATCTCCCTGAGCAAAAGCATCACCTACGACCTGTTCAAAAATGTTTATGGCTATACCAAAACACAAAACGACAACGGTAGTCTGAGCCTTCATAGGGGTTATAACTACCTCTACAACACCGATAACCAGCTAGAGCGGGTGGTCAGTCCCGGAAAAAAACCGCTCATCACCCGCCACCGCTACGATAAAAACGGCCGGGAAGTGGCCCGTGAACTGCCCGACGGACACGTCATCAAACAGCAATACAACCCTCGGGGCCTGATCACTGCCAGCAGTTGGACCCGCCGGGACAAACCGTATCAGACCTTGCGTAGCTACGACGCCGATGGCCGCCTCACCCAGAGGACCGACAGCAACGGCCAGAGCCAACAATACCAATACGACTTGGCTGGGAACTTAACCGGCCTCACCTACAACCAGCACAGGCAACAGCGCTACCACTACGACGACAAACGTCGACTGGTGCGTCAAGAGAATATTGGTCAGCGAGTGCTTAACTACCACTACGACGACAAAGACAAAGGCAAACTCTCGGCGATCAAAAGCGACAACAGCCAGATACTGCTCACCTATGGCAAAGACAACAATGGCATGCAGGGCCAGCTGCTCACTATTGAGCGTGATATAGCGGGGACTGACAAAACCACAGAGCGCTTTAGCTATGACGCTTTTGGCCGCGTCGCCAAAGAAAAGGTGTCCAAAGCAGAAGCCCCCCTGCTGACCAAAACCTATCAGTTCTTACCAAGGGGTGAGCTGATCCGACAGACGAGCGAGGCTGGCAAAAAAACAACGGTATCCACCTATCGCCACGACGCCCTACACCGCCTCATTGATGAGTCACACCACAGCAGCAGTGGCGAGCAGCGCATCAGCTACCAATACGATGGCAACAATAACCTGCTCAAAGAACAACGCGCCAACGAAACCATCCACCGCACTTACAACGATCTGGATCAGCTGGTCAGCACCAAAAATGCCGCCTCTGTCACCACCATCCGCCATGACGACAATGGCCGCATCCAGAGCGACCACCAAGGCAATCAATACCAATACGATGACTTAGGATTACTGACCTCAGTGACCGACGCCCAAGGTAAGGTGCTGAGCAACTTCTACTATTTACCCGACGGCATGCTGGCGCAGCTGCACAACGACCACGGCATTCAGACGTTTCATTATCACCTCAATGGCCGGGCGCAATCGGTCGTAACAAACGGCAAACTGCATGATTATATTCAGCTCGGCAACAAATACGTTGGTGTACTACGAAAAGGCGTTGGCGAGCAGCTGTTTATTGCCAATCAAAGCACCACCGCCCGGCTCAGCGTAGATGCAAACAAGGAGCAAACCACCCGCTTTTATCACTACGAAGGGTACGGCAAAAGCCTTGATAAAAACCAAGAGAGCGCCCCTGGCGATTTTCACTGGAATCAAGAGCTCAAAGATAAAGCGACAGAACTTGTTTATTTACGCCACCGCTTTTACCACCCGCAACTTAAACGTTTTATCAGCCGTGATGATCAGCATGTTGATAACCGCTACGCTTACGCTCTGGCCAACCCCATCGATTTTGTTGACCCCGAGGGGCAAAATGCAAAACAAATATTGTCTTATACTTTTGGTGCATTACTGATAGCAGAGAGCCTTTTTCTTCTGGCTTTTTCTTTCTTTTTTCTGCCGGAGGTCGAACCTGCAGTAATGACTTTAGAAACACTCGCCATGTCGGATATAGTTCTGAATTCTGCTGTAGGAACGGCGGGAGGGCTTAGCTTAATAGGTGCTCAAACCGCCATTGATCGTGGCAACCAAGTGGCTGCAAATACTCTCCTGACGGTAGGTATCATGTTGTCATTACTAACACAATTTGGAACGGCTTATATATTGTCTTCGGCAGTCAGGGGAGCTACAAGCAGAATGGTTTCACGAATTGCCGGACTTTTTATGGAAACACCTGCGAATACTGTAGGTGGCGCTAGTATCGCTAGCAACAATCTGGCTGAGACTTCTTTTACAACGGCTGCTGAAACAGCAGAAACTGAACCTCTGGTGCTTAATGAAGGCAGTACAATACCCGAGTCGAATTTTACTCAGAACGCACAACCCCCATTAGCGATTCGTACGTCAACCGTATCAAGTCACTTAGATGTGAATGAAGAGTTATTGCAACCCAAGGTAAATGCCATTGAGGGCGAGTTTTCAGGAAAATCCACCAGCTCTACTTCGCAAAACATTGCAGGCACCAAATTTCCGGCCGGTCGACCAGCGAAGCTTCCTCCTTATACAAATTGGCCAGCAGCAAGAAGGTATACGCCCGTATTATCTCATGAGATAGAACATGCGATGGATTCATCTGACCAACAAGACCAGTATGCATTTCGCAAAGCTTTTGCCGCATTCATTCTCCGTAACCAGTAAGCCTTGCAGACACGCTGCCAGAAGCAGCGCATTGAATACTTGTTTGCCTGCGTTCGGGTCATAAAGAGAAGCAAATATTAGCCTCTTAGGCATCTTGCTTGAGGCTGCTTTTCTAGTCTTGCCAAATAGGTTCGTTAGTAAAGCGCCTGCTGTTTTAAGCAACAATGGCTGAATTGGAAGGTCTGTGACTTTTTGAAGGGTATAAGAAGGGAAGGCTGATTAAAACTTTGGCGGTGAGGGAGGGATTCGAACCCTCGATACGGCTACAAACCGTATACTCCCTTAGCAGGGGAGCGCCTTCAGCCGCTCGGCCACCCCACCGTCATAAAATGGCGCGCTCGGGAGGATTCGAACCTCCGACCGCCTGGTTCGTAGCCAGGTACTCTATCCAGCTGAGCTACGAGCGCGTTGCGACGTGAAAGATATTTGAACCGTGCCGGTTCGTCAATCTTTTTGTTGATTTGGCGCGCTCGGGAGGATTCGAACCTCCGACCGCCTGGTTCGTAGCCAGGTACTCTATCCAGCTGAGCTACGAGCGCCTCGCGTCAACGGTAGCGAACTATAGTGATTTCACCTTACTGAGTCAAATGGGATTTTTGCAGTTTTTTGTGAAGATTGTGCAAAGTCCATGACCGGCAGGTGTCTTATGTTTTTAACAACCCAAGTCAGTCCGGTAGCTGCCAGTTAATTGGAGTTACGCCATGCCCAACAAGGTATTCGTTGGCCTTTGAAAACGGTTTACTGCCGAAAAACCCACGATAAGCTGACAATGGCGAAGGGTGTACCGATTTCAGCACCAAATGCCTGCTCTCATCAATAAAGCGGCCTTTTTTCTGGGCATAACTGCCCCAGAGAATAAAAACAATGTGTTCCCGCTGTGCATTGAGCCGGGCAATCACCTCATTGGTAAAAGTTTCCCAGCCCTTGCCTTGGTGGGAGGTGGGCTGCTTCTGCTCAACCGTTAACACGCTGTTAAGCAGAAGAACGCCTTGGTGCGCCCAATGCTCCAAAAACCCGTGCTGTGCCGGCACAATGCCAAGATCGCTGTGCAGTTCTTTGTACATATTGCTTAAAGATGGCGGAATGGCCACCCCCCGGCGCACAGAGAAACTCAACCCATGCGCCTGCCCAGGCCCGTGATAAGGGTCCTGCCCGAGAATCACAACCTTGACGCGCTCAAATGGCGTCAGATCCAGCGCTCGAAAGTATTCACTGCCCTTAGGGTAGATGTATTTACCTTGAGCTTTTTCTTGCAGCAAAAAACGACGTAAGTGCTGCATATACTCTTTATGAAACTCTTCTTGCAGCACTTTTTTCCAAGAGGGTTCCAGTTGAATTTCAGACACTATCCGGCTCACTCATTACTCAAAAAGTATTCAATAACAGAGAAAAAACCCACAAGGCATAAGAGCCAGCTACACTCTTTTTTGGCTCGCTACTTTAGTTGGCAGCGCGCTCTGGCACAAGAATTTATAACAGGATAACCGCCCGCCAACCCTACGGACTTTTTCGCAACCATGCTTTTTTTTAACACCACGTTAACGTACTGGAGGGCACATGCTGTTGCACGTTGCCTGCCCACGCTTGTTTTTGTCATTGTGGCGCAAGTTTTTAACCCCGCCTGTGCCAGCCATGAGCGGCGCATGGCGATAGAGATTGATAACAACACCGTGCGTTATGCCATTGCTGATGTGGATACGTCCACCGGTAAAATATACCGCCGCCTGGATGAGGGCGCCCTCAGCGTCGGCTTTTATGACGACCTTACATCGGGCAACGACAAACTTTACAGCAGCGCAACCATCAAAAAAGCACGAAGTATTTTCCTCAAGCTGCGCAGCAGAAAAGAGCATTACAGCGCCAGCAAAGTTCGGGCGATTGCCATCAAAACGTTCCGTGAAGCCCACAATGCGCAAACGCTGGCAGACAAACTGAAGCAGGTTGCTGGCATTCATCTGCAAATTCTCACGGCCAAAGAGGAGGATCGGCTGCGCTTTCTTTCCACCTTGCACACTGCTGATAAAACGGGAGCGACGATAGTGTGGGATATTGGCAACAATGCCCTGCAGTTAACCAGTGCAAACCCCACAACCGGCCCAATAAAGCACAACGGTGACGCCGGCTCGTTCAGTTTTTTAAGTTACTTAAAGGAGGTCGTGCAAAGTAAACCAGCCAGCACCACCCCACTGCTGCCGATTTCTATGCAGGAGATTAGCTCAGGCATTCGTTTTTCCCGTTATCTTGCCCACAAAGTGCCACCGAGTATCAAAACCGCACTGACACAAGAAAACGCAAGAGTTGTCGGCATCGGGCCGGTGTTTGAAGACAGCCTCGCAGCAAAGACCAATGGCGATGAGAGAGTCATTACCAAAGCCAGTCTCTACCAGCTGATTTTAAAATATGAAAAGATAAATCGGCACAATAACCCACCCACAACGCTGGATGAACCAAGCCTTGCAAACGCCATTTTAATGTACGGATTTATGGATGCACTGAATATTGAAATGGTGGAGATACCCGACCATAACAGCACCGTTAGAATGCTGGAGTTGCCCCATCTCTGGTATTAAATACAGCGGGGCAACACCCCGCTGTTAATTTCTGTCATTTCTAAACAGACGTACAATTAACACCCAGCATCAATTCGATTTGCCGTTTAAGAATTGCTTTTAACCGCAGTAAATTGTCACCTTCATAACCGGAAACCAATCCCTGATATTCAACTTGAAGAATAACGCTGCCAAACAGTTGTGCATCAATATCAGCATGGTGTGAACCGATTTTTTCAAAAAAACTTTCCAGGCTTTTTAAAAAGAACTGTTGATGACTGAATGCAATAGGACGAAGGTTTTCATTGCGTAGACATTCTTGCTGGAACGCTCGCTCAGCAATTAAATAACCCCGATGTTCTTTTAATTGCTCAAGCACGTAAGTGATAGCAAGCTCGGCAATACGCCCGGAAAATATCTGTTTGCTGCCAGCGTCTGCGGGCTCATACTCTTGCATGGCCAGTTTGAGCAAACCGTCCGACTCTTCCCAATAGGCTTTGAAGGTGCTGGTGCCCATTTCAACAAACAGGGTGAATGTATCGGTAATAAGATCGGTGATGTCTTTAAAATAATACGTGGTGGCGGAAAGTGGTACGTTCGCTTCTTTCGCCACAGCACGGTGGCGCACACCCCGCACCCCATCTCTAATTACAATTCTAAGTGCTGCTTCAAGAATTGCCCGGCGCCGCTGCTCGCTGTTTGTCCGGCTTGTTTTACGTCCCTGGTATTTTAATTCCGTACTGTGTGACTGATTATTAGACCCCATAATACCATCTGATGGGGAATCCGTTGTCGAAACCATAGGTAGACTGCCTTACTATTTGCCTGATTGTTTTATAGTGTCCGGTACCATAACTTGAGATGCATCTTAGTACAGAACTCAAGCCTGTGTTTAAAATTCTGCCCGGGCTTCAGAAGACCATTGATCGCCCAAAAAGAAAACTGCCAGCAAAGCGCCTTATTTTGGTTTGAATCTGAACCGTCCGGCTGTATGCCAATAGTGACCGTCATAAGCCGGAACAATCAGCATTGCTGCCCTGCCAGTTTTTGCAAACGCCTGGAGCGGCTGCAAAAGCTGGCATCATGCGTTGGTGTGCCCTCAGCAATTACTCAGGGCGCATGTGCGGGAACAACAGCACATCCCGAATCGAAGCGGCATCCGTAAACAGCATTACTAAACGGTCGATACCGATGCCCTCACCGGCGGTGGGTGGCAGTCCGTATTCAAGCGCATTGATGTAATCTGCATCGAAATGCATCGCTTCGTCATCTCCGGCGTCCTTTTCGGCAACCTGCTGCCTGAAGCGCTCTGCCTGGTCTTCAGGGTCATTCAACTCCGAAAAGCCGTTGGCAATTTCACGACCACCCGCAAAAAACTCAAAGCGTTCTGTCACAAATGGGTTGTCGTCGTTTTTACGGGACAGCGGCGACACCTCAGTGGGGTAATCGGTGATGAAGGTCGGGTTGACCAGATGATGCTCAACGGTCTCATCAAAGATTTCCATCTGAATTTTGCCAAGCCCCCAGATCGGCTTCACTTCAATGCCCAGCTTGCTGGCAACCTCAGTCGCTGACTCTAAGTTGTCGATATCTGTGGCATCAAGATCCGGGTTGTAGTGCAAGATAGACTCAAACACCGACAGCCGCGCAAACGGTTTGCCAAAATCAATGCTCTGCCCCTGGTACTCGAACTCCGTTTTACCCAGAACTTCTTCCGCCATCTGTTTGAGCATGGCTTCCGTGTGATCCATCATATCGGTGTAATCTGCATACGCCTGATAGAACTCGATCATCGTAAATTCCGGATTATGTCTAGTAGACAACCCTTCGTTGCGGAAGTTCCGATTTATTTCAAATACTCGCTCAAATCCCCCCACAACCACTCGCTTCAGATAGAGCTCAGGGGCGATACGCAGGTACATGTCGATATCGAGTGCGTTGTGGTGGGTCACAAATGGCTTGGCGGTAGCCCCCCCCGGAATCACTTGCAGCATGGGGGTTTCAACTTCCATAAAGTCTTGATTTAAAAAGTAATTACGAACCCCCTGAATGATTTTGGAGCGCATAAGAAAGGTCTCACGCGACGCTTTGCTGGTGATCAGATCCACATAGCGCTGGCGATATCGCTGCTCAGTGTCGGTCAGGCCTTTGTGTTTTTCCGGCAGCGGGCGCAGGGACTTGGTGAGCAGTTTTACGGTGTCCATATCCACGTACAGATCACCTTTACCTGAGCGTTGCACAGTGCCTTCAACACCGATTATGTCGCCTAAGTCCCAGGTTTTGATGTCGGCTAGCGTCTCTTTTGCCAACTGTTTGCGATTCACATACAGCTGGATGCGCCCAGACACATCCTGAAGCTCCATAAAGGCGCCACGGTTGAGCATAATTCGACCCGCCACCTTGACCCGGTGACCCAACGCGGCCAACGCAGCTTTATCGTGCGCTTTAAACTGCGCTTGCAGATCACCGGCCAAGGCGTCGCGGCGAAATTTGTTCGGAAACGCCACGCCCTGCTCACGCAAAGCCGCCAGTTTTTCCCGGCGCAAAGCGACCAGGCGATTCTCTTCGTGGTCGGCGCTCTCTTGAGTTAGTTGTTGATCAGACATGCAAAATTCTCGTGCAAAGCCGGATGACGCAAACCGCCTCCGGCATTGGTTACAGCCCTTTTTTCAGGCTGGCTTCAATAAACTTGTTTAAATCGCCGTCCAGCACCGCCTGAGTGTTGCGGGTTTCAACGCCAGTACGCAGGTCTTTGATGCGTGAGTCGTCCAGTACGTAGGAGCGAATCTGGCTGCCCCAGCCGATGTCCGACTTGGAGTCTTCGAGCGCCCGGGACTCGGCTGTGCGTTTTTGCATTTCCAATTCATAAAGTTTGGCCTTGAGCTGCTGCATGGCTTTGTCTTTATTTTGGTGTTGCGAACGCTGGTTCTGACACTGCACCACAATGCCCGATGGGCCGTGAGTAATACGAACCGCCGAATCGGTGGTGTTAACGTGCTGACCACCGGCGCCACTGGAGCGGTAGGTGTCAATACGCAGATCCGCCGGATTGATGTCAATATCAATATTGTCATCCACTTCCGGCGAGACGAACACAGAGGCAAAGGAGGTATGACGGCGGTTACCCGAATCAAAAGGCGATTTTCGCACCAAGCGGTGTACGCCG
This sequence comes from Endozoicomonas sp., assembly GCA_965198415.1. Lineage (GTDB taxonomy): Bacteria > Pseudomonadota > Gammaproteobacteria > Pseudomonadales > Endozoicomonadaceae > Endozoicomonas. The sequence continues at coordinate 217,143 of CBDAPN010000031.1, read as the reverse complement.
ATTTCGGTGCGTAGCCAGCCGAAGGCGTAGTCACCAATAAACTGCACCGTGGCGGATTTCAAACCGGCCACCTCACCGGCGGAAACTTCAATGATCTCGGTTTTGAACCCATTGGCCTCACCCCAGCGCAGGTACATCCGTAACAGCATGTTGGCCCAGTCTTGGGCTTCGGTGCCACCGGAGCCGGCCTGAATATCCAAAAACGCACTGTTCGGGTCCATCGGACCGGAAAACATACGACGGAACTCCAACGCTTCCAGCTGTTGCGTCAGGCCATCCAGCTCCGCCTCTACGTCGGTGACGCCGTCAGCATCCCCCTCCTCCACAGACATATCCAACAGCTCATCACTGTCGGCCAGCCCTTGGGTCAGCTCGTCGATGGTTGAGACAATGCCCTCTAAGGTGGAACGCTCTTTGCCCAATTGCTGGGCATAGTCCGGGTTATTCCACACATCCGGGTCTTCAAGCTCCCGTTCTACTTCCTGCAGTCGTTCGGTTTTTTGCGCGTAGTCAAAGATACCCCCTAAGCACGTCAGTACGCGCTGTCAGATCCTTGATACGCTCCTTAATGGGATTGACTTCAAACATTGCCCTTTAACTCACTCTTTTCAGATACACCCCACCGCGGCCGTCACAACGTTAACGCCGACAGCCAAACCGATGGGGAGAATACATTAATGGTTGACCAGCATGGGCCAGATCCGAAGATACAACGGAACGATTCTACAGCAATCGCCTATGGGTTGGAATTGCCGTTGCGGTGCGCTTTTGCTGTGGTATCGTCATTAACATACCACCACGAGGCGGCCACGCTGCCCATCGAAAACAACCAAGAGCAGCCCGACAAAAACGCACTCAACCCGCAGCGGTGATACGCACTTCGGTTTCAATTACCGTTAAGGTACACTGCCGCCGTCTTGCACTGCTTTTCTTTATTACTACCTTCTGAGCCAACACCATGTCTGACCCAAACATCCCCGCCCTGGTGGCGGATATCGGCGGCACCAATGCCCGCTTTGCCCTGTTCAGCGATGGACAGTTACAGACTGAATCAATCCGGGTTCTGGCCTGTGACGACTATGACAACCTCAATAGCGCAGTAAGCAGCTATCTCAAATCCCATCAAACCGACGTTCAACAAGCCTGCATGGCCTTCGCCTGCCCGATCAGTGGGCAGTACATTCAAATGACCAATAACCACTGGGCATTTGAACGATCAGAAATGCAAAACCTATTGGGTTTGCAATCATTTAAAGTCATTAACGACTTCACCGCTCAAGCACTGGCGCTGCCGGTATTGGGTAAGGACAATCTGGTTCAGATTGGCGACAAAAAAGCCGTTGACGATGCCACTAAGCTGATTATTGGCCCGGGTACCGGTTTGGGGGTTGCGGCTTTGAAAAAGGCCGGTGACTACTGGCTGCCACTGCCCGGCGAGGGGGGGCATGCGGCATTTTCGCCGGTGTCAAAGCTTGATAACGATATTCTGGCCATTTTGCAGCAGCAAATGAGCTATGTGTCGTGGGAGTCTGTTCTTTGTGGTGCCGGGCTTGAGTTACTGTTTAGCGCCCACAGCACCTTGGCCGGACACCCCGCAGAACTGAAAGATTACCAAATTACCCGCAAGGCTTTGGCAGGTGACGAACGGTGCCAACAGACTCTGCTGCATTTTTGCAGTTTGTTAGGCCGGGCGGCTGGCAACGCCGCCCTTACCACGGGTGCCCAAGGTGGCGTTTACATTGCCGGAGGTATTATTCCGCGCTTTGCGACATTTTTTGCCGACTCCGGTTTTCGTGCATCGTTTGAGGTTAATGACAAAATGACCGCTTATCTGGCCGCCATTCCAACCCTGCTGATTAAGCACGATTACCCCGGGCTGCTCGGCGCCGCTGAAGCGCTGAACAATCCGCTGGTGTAGCCCAAAAAGTACACCAACCCCGTTTGGGCTCTATTGAAACCACTGGTGAAAAGCGGGAATGTGAATTGCTGGAAATGGATGGTGAATCAGACCACGTTCACCTGTTGATAGCTTATCCGTCCAAACTGGCTATCAGTGTTATGGTGAACAGTCTCAAATCAACCGCATCAAGACGATGGCGGGTACTGAATACCGACCTTACATCTCAGAGTAAAGCAGGCTTAATGTGATCGAGGTCTTACTTTGCGGGCAGTGCGGCAACCACTGAGACACTGAAAGAATATGTTAGTAGTCAAAGCACACCGGATTGATTGTGCAGACTTGATGGCGGAACCCTCCACGCACTTGTGCCCTTCAGGGTATTCCCGTCTTAAACCCCCGCCTAAACACCCAAAGGGCAAAAAGGCGAGGGTTGACGACAATTCAGCTAAGCCCGGTTGAGGCCGAGGGAGCGAACCCATACACAACCCACCGGAAAAAACGGATCATCAGCCTTTAGAAGTCATACCGAGCCCGCAGCAGAACACCTTTGGCTTTGTAGCTTTTGGTCCAGTCGTAGCTGGCGCTGGCGGAGAAAACCATATTATTCATTGGGCTAACATCCATTGACACCACCCCAAGGTAGCGGTTCTGATCCCGCTTGGCGCCGTTCACCACAAAGCTGTTACCACCAATGGCGTAGTGCGCGCGCATGGAGACCGGGTCTTTTTTAAAGTCGTGGAAGGCCATCACAGTCGCCTGCGGCTTATACGACACCTTACCACTGCTTTGCAGATCGCCCAGCACCTTCAACCCAAAGCCCAGCTCAGCAATGCTGTAATCCTCGTTGTTGACCTTATCGTAGGTGAGGTAATTAAAGGCCGGAATGGCGGCTTTTTCAGCGTAATCATCAAGGCTGATGCGGTAGTAATTAAAGGCACCAAGGGGCTGCACAGTCCACTCGGTATTGAGGGGCAGATTGTAGCCGCCATTGAGGCCCACACCCCAGTTTTTGCTGTCGTAACTGGCTTTAACCTGATGGTTCAGCACTGCACGACGAGCGTCGTTACTGCCGCGAGCATAACTGAGCCGACCATCGGCGAACATTGATCCTTGTTTGAAGCTGCTGTAGAGAGTAAAGACGTGATTTTTGCTGTCTATACTGCTGCCAGAACCGCCGCCTTTACCGCTGATGTCGCCTTTGGCGTAGGTATAAGCCACACCGATGTCCGTCATGTCGTTCAGGTCGCTATCGACACCGAGGGTGAAGCCGTTGGTTTTGGCGCTGTAGCCAAACACACCGTGTCTTTCATCCTGCGTGGCGTCGCTGTAGGCGTACTGCACCCAGAAGCTGCCAGCGCCCATCATATCGCCACTGTTTACGCCGCCCAGTTTATTGGAGGTGCGATTAGCAATGGCCTTACCCGCCTGATTTTGCGCGCCTTGGGCGGCAGTCACGGTACTGGCGGTGTTATCTGGAGTCAGCTGTTCAGCCAGCAGCGCTGCTGAGGCCGGGGTTGTGGCGTGTTTGATGACCATCGCATTGAGCGGATCTTTTACCAGCTGAGCTTTTGGCAGTGGGGTACCTTTAGGCCCGGCAGCCACTTCCAGCGCTTTAGAAGCAGACTCTGGAGCCCCGCCCGTCATGGCCAGGTTTTTAATGTATGGGCCAATGGGCTTCATATTTACCACCATCTTTTTCTTATCGTTACTCAGTGTGGCAATGAAGTGCTCATACTGCTTGTTGACGGTCATTAACATCACGGGGCGATTAATAATTGTATCGGACTGCATCAGCAGAGTGTCTTTTATCGCGTCCTCACCCTTAATAAATAGCCGGGCATTGGTGCCAATGTTGATAGACGATGCATTGACCACCGGCTTAGCACCCGTGACGGACAGATCACCCTGATAATGAAGGTCGCCGTCCTGAGAGTAGGTGCCGACCACATTGATCGCCCGGTCGGTCACCAAATCGCCCCCTTTGGCAATCATGAGCGTTGGGCCGGAGGGGTCGGCGTGTCTCAATTCAAGGGAGTTGCCGCCCATAGCCGTCAACTTACCTTTAACCTGCACAGACTTAACGGGGCTTTTAAAGTCACCCGTAAAGTGGCTGTCACCGCTGAATTCGGCATAGGACACCCCGTTAATATCGCCTTTAATTGCGCCAGCAGACTGCATCAACTTCACGGTTGACGGCGCGCCGGTGTTGGCGAGGTTAATACCACCGGTAATCATGCCCGCGTTGTTGATGACCAGCGTTTTATTCGCTTCTTTTTTGGGGGATTTAAAGGACACCTGCCACGCTGAACCTTTGCCGCCTAACCCTGCAACCTTGACATCTTTGGCTATGTCAATGGTGGCAACGCCCTTATCGTTCGTCGCCATGGGAATGGCTTCTGTTACTGACCACCCCCCCATAGCAGAAATGGCTACGTGGTGAACGGCAGCGGTTGTCTTATTAAGCATGGCACCGTTGCCTATATCCAGCCTCTTTATGCTGTTGGCAGTGAGTGAAACGTGTTTTGTCTGGGTGTCCAGCACCAGATGCTTGTTATCCGGTATGGCAGCGTTCAGCCCTTTACCCACCATTACCCGATCAAAACTGTGGGTAGGCGCACTCACCGCCCCAGCATCAATCACATGACCAAGACGCCAGCTGGCGTTACCTTCAACGTTGGCGATATCAATCGTCCCCCCGTTGAGTTTCACGTCACCCAAAGCGGCATTTTGAGTAATGTTCAGGCTGTCCAACGAACCGTCAACCGATACCGGCAGCGGGCGCTTACTGTCGGTTTGTACGACCAGAGTATTCTTACCCACCGTCGCGCTTTTCGGGGTAGTCATACCCGTGACCGTCAGAGATTTTACGACACCTGTTTTATAAACTATCAGGTTCTTCAGGTTGCTGAACGTGCCCTTCGCCTGCCACTCCTTACCACTGATGATTAAGGTGTCGATGGTATCAACAGCCGATTCCAGGGCACCACCACTAAGCATCAGCTTATCGTGTTTGCTGGTGTTGCCAACGAGTTTGGTCACCGTACCGCTGGCAATTTCAAACGTCGTGCTGGGGCGATTGGGGTCGGAAAAGGCAAAGGAGTACTTGTTTTTTGAGGCCGTTGTCAGATGAAACGCATCGGGCATTTTATCGGTGAATGGGATGTTAATAATAAATGATCCCGACATATTCTTGCTCGTTGTAATAACGGTTTTTGTCAGCAATTGAGTCCAGTTCAAGCCGCTTTAAATCCGGCATGAATTTTCTTAGGTACGCCGTTATAGGCGATACCTTTAAACCCTTGAGGCAATTGGTCTGGTTGTTTTACGTCACCGGAAAGAACAATCGTATCGTACTTTTTGCTGCTACCTTTTATTTTTGTATAGTCGGTATCAGCTGAAGGCGTGAAGCGCAAGCTAGGCCGATTAGTGCCATCGGAGAAGTCGATTTGGTCAATCTTACCGCTTTAATGGTTTTTATTTCCACAAACCCACGCAGATCGGCCTTGCCGTCAAACGCCACATTCAAGGATGCAGGCTGAGTCGGGGCGGTTTTTGTACTGCCAACACTGTTAATGGCAGCTACTTGAGTCTTCTTAGCACCTGTTGCACCAACAGTAATCACCTTCGGGTTCACTACCAGACCCGTAGACTTCCAGCCACTGCCCGTAACCTTGATCTCACTGGCATTAGTTACCGTGCCAAACGTTGCCTTGTCACCAATGTTGACGATTTTAATTAGCCCCGGCTCAGAAGCGGTGATGACAGGTGAGCTTGTTTTTGTGCTAATGGTTAATGTTTTAGACGCCTCACCGGGGCTCACGGCTTCGGCCAAAGAGACCGCTTCAATGATAGAGCTGTTGTCTGTCGAGCCTTTTGTGGCGGGCTTAACGATTTTCATCATAGCGCCGTTCGCTTTGACGGACTTAACACCATTTAGATTGCCAGCAAGAAGCCAGTTTTCATTGCTATTGACTTCGATATTTTCAACATTGGTGATCGGTTCAGAGGAGGCCAAACTCGCAGCACCATAAATATGCAGGTGATTGATTTTGCCTTCAGAAGTCACTCTTACAGGCGACGCTCCAGCTTTGGCCTTTGGCTCCACTTTCGGTGTCACCATACGCAAGGTTTTTGCCATAGTGCCGGGGGCAATTGCTTTGCTGGCTTTGTCGCTCACATACAGGTGGGTAATGTCACCATCGGCTGTCAGTGACTCCACACCGTCCAACCAGCCGGTAGTTTTCCAATACTTTTCACTTTTCTTGATCACCACTTTGGCAATGGTAGCGGACTGTATGTCCAGCTGATTACCGAAAACCAAATCGGGCGCGTTGTGGATGTGTAGCTCTTTCACCTTGCCACCAGAGGGAGTAGCAATGGTAATGGGTTTGGTGGCAGCGATTCGTAGGGTTTGTGTTTCAAGCTTACGTTTGTTATCTGCCTTATCGCTCACGTGAAGAGCAGAAACTTCACTGTCAGCCTGAAATATCTCGGTGTCTTTAAACCAGCCTGCGGTTTTCCAACCTTTAGCCCCTTTGTTGACCATTACATTGTGAACCATTGCAGCGTTTGATGCCGTGCTGCCAAGTTTTAACTCTGCTGCGCTATTGATGTGCAGGTTGCTCACTTTACCTGCGCCTTGGGTATCCACCATTAAATCCGTTGCCACCAATTGCAGTGATTTAGGCTTAACGATCGCTGCCAGTTTGCTTGCAGGTGCCGGATTAAACACGTGGAGTTCGGAAACTTCACTGGCGGTTTGCAGCGTTTTCACCCCTTTAGCCAAGCCATTAACTGACCACTTGCCCGCTTTGGCATCTATCATCACGTTTTTTACTACCGGGCTTTCTTTGCTCGAATTGAACCTTATCGATGCACTATCAATAATGTGCAGGTTGTTAATCTGCCCGGCACCCGCCACCGTCGTTTGAATGGCAATGGGCGCTTTGGAAGCGAGGCGTAAAGCGCCTTGTTCGTACTTTTTATTATCTACCGGCGTTTTGGCAGAATCACTGACGAAAAGGTCACTCACTTCACTGTTAGCCTCGAGTGAGGCGGAATTAATCCAACCCTCGGTTTTCCATTTTGGAGAGGGGGTTGAGGCCACATGAACCTTTTCAATAGCAGTAGACACTTTGCTAAGGTCTTGACCAAAGTGAACATGTGCAGCGCCCTGAATGGTCAATGCAGAAAGTTTCAGCTCAGGCGTTGAAGTCATAATTCGGGTTGGCTCCACCATACCCTTCGAGTTCGTTTTGTTGGCGATATGAAGTGTTTGTTGAGGTCTTGGTTTTTTTTCTTTGGCGGTGGTCGTTGTTGGCTGTTTATCATTCACAATCAGGCTAACACCAGCACCATGCACTTCGACCTTCTCCGTGTTGGTAGCCCAGCCCTCCACAACCCATTTAGCGGCCTTGCTATCAATGGTTACGTTACTGACGTCAGCGTGCTTACCCTTGTCGGCAGACTTAAATTGCAACCGTGCACTGCCTTCAACATGCAGCTTATTGATCAAATGAGCGCCAATAGTTGTGGTTGAGGAATCAGTACGCGTAATAACACGAAGTGCCTTTGCCTTGCTGGCAGCGGGCATTTTCACAGGTTCTTGTTTGCCCATAACGTATAAATCATTAACCTCACCACCGACGTCAATGGCTATTGGGGCAATGATTGTGCCGTTAACTTTCCAGTTATAGGCTGTTTTAACTTTACCTTCTTCTTTTAATACACCCTCAATAGCAACTGAACCAGGATTTTTTATATCACCGTTTATAATTGCATTTTTTTGCAACGTCACCAGGTCCTTCTTGTTACCATCCCCCGTGCTACCCACTATATTCCCTTCAACCGAGGAGTCGACGATGATAATACTGGCTTCTGGAGTTGGATCGGCTCCAGCAGTTAGCTTAGTGTCGTTTTTTGCTATGGATATTGCTGAGTCTTTGGCAACAAATGAACCCTTGCCGCTGACCGTGAGCTGACCTTTTTCAATGTGTACTCCTTTGGCGCCTTTAGCTACCGTTATAACGCCTGAATCGTCGCTGTTAACCGTTAAATGACCTTTTTTCAACAGTACGCCTGTACCAGATTTGACGAATATTTTTCCGCTGTTTTCAATCTTTGCCGCTGCCTCTTCAGAATCAGAGCCCTCAACGATGATGCTTGAACCCTCAACGTTAATCGTTCCCGCATTTTCCAATATGCTGCGTGCACCCAACTGAATATTACAAGCATCTGTGGAAGTAGAGCCGTCGCACTTAGATTTAATGGTTACCGTTTGAGTTTTTGAAAGTCTTTCAGTTTTGCCCACCGCAATCTTTTTTGCGGCTTTAGGAGGCCAACCGTCTGGCGATTCTGCCAAAGCATAAGAGCTAACACCACCAACCCATCCCGTCAGCACCGAACTCACGGCCAAAACCAACGCTTTTTTATTTAATGCTTTTTTACCAGACAACAGCGATAAACGACTCATTTATTACACCTTAGATGAGATTGAGCTCTGTGAAACGGTTGGAACACTTCAGCAGTCTGTTAGAACCCAAACTGGAAATTGAAACTGTATGCAAATGAACTATTAGTATTAAGTAGAAGACCATGCTCGGCTAGTTCAAGCATAGCGGATGAAATTGAGCAAAATTATAAATCTAAATAATTTTTAACTTTTAAAATGTCCTTTTAAAAAATGTTTTCTAATAACGCATTTTACCAACGTCTGGAATATTGGCTCTAACGAGTTATATCGTAGGCTACCAAGACATAAAACTTACAGGACATGCTATAGAAGTATCGGTCTGTGCAGGCTTTTTGCTGTAAACCTATGCATGGAGCCAACACGACGGCAGGAGGCTGTGACTGCCTCTTAGTATCGTTTAACGCAACTCAAGGCAGTACCTATGATCTATGCCTACACCGCTCAGGATAACCAATTTTCCATCGACCGCTTTACCCCGGACATTCCTCCGGCCGTAAACGCCATCTGGATTGAAGCCACCAGGCCCAACAGTGATGAGCACCACTGGTTGGTGACTCAGTTTCCGGGCTGTTTGCCCGAGAGGATGGGGGAAATCGAAATATCCTCCCGTTATTTTGAGGCCGATAGCGGCATTCACATTCGTTCGCTCTTTCCCCACCGCTCCGGCCAGGCGTTGCGAAACATCAACGTGGCTTTCAATCTACGCAAAGACAAACTGATTACCCTTCAGGATGAACCTACCGGACTGTTCCGACTGATGCGCAAACATCTGAAAACCCAGCACTTGACAGCTAATACGCCGCTGGATGTGGTCATTGCACTGTTTGAGGCCAAGGTGGAATTCCTGGCGGATATTCTCGAACAGGTTTATGAAGACCTCGAAGCGATCAGCCAAAAAGCGCTGTCTGAAAACAGCAAAGACGCGGATAAACAACTGCGTAATATCACCTTGCAAGAAGATTTAAACGGTAAAGTCCATCTCAACCTGATGGACACTCAGCGCTCGCTGCGCTACATCGTCAGAACCTGCGGTCACAAGCTCAGCGATCAGCAAAGGCACGCTATTCGTGAGATGACACGGGATATTGAGTCACTGACGCCGCACACGGGCTTTTTGGGAGATAAAATTAACTTTCTGATGGAGTCCACCATGGGCTTCATCAATCTCGAACAAAACAACATCATTAAAATTTTCTCAGTGGCGGCGGTGATGTTTCTGTCGCCAACGCTGATTGCCAGTATTTATGGCATGAACTTCAAATCCATGCCCGAACTCGCAGTGAATTACGGTTATCCGTTGTGCCTTGGGCTGATGGCCTCCAGCGCTTTGGCCACTTACTTGTTTTTCAAGGGCAAAGGCTGGTTGTAATAGCGACTACCACTTTTGCCAATAGCGTCCATACTGTTAGCAGACCATTTGTCCGAGCGAGCCAAAATCCACATTAAAAAAAGGAGAAGATCCCGGAAAAATATCCAATAATCGGGGATCTAAGCTATGAAGCAGAAACTAAGCATACAAAATGTTGTTGCCATGGGGTTTATGGTGTTTGCCATGTTCCTTGGCGCAGGGAACCTGATATTTCCTCCCATGTCCGGTCAGCTGTCCGGCGAGGCCATGAGCTTTGCCGCGGCCGGTTTTTTGTTTACCGGTGTTGGGCTGCCGCTGCTGGGCATTATTGCCATCGCCAAAGTCGGGGGAGGGTTTAACGCCATCGCCAGTGGGATTCCCAAAGGCTTGATCGTTGCGCTCGGCTCCATTATGTATCTGATCATGGGTCCTTTATACGCGGTGCCCAGAACGGCGCTGGTCTCTTATGAAATCGCCGCCGTACCGTTTCTGCCTGAGAGCAGTTCGCTCAATCAGTTCATTTTCAGTCTGGTGTTTTTCGCTATCTCTTGGTATCTGTCGATTTACCCCGGCAAATTGCTGGAGTCCGTTGGTAAGCTGATCACCCCGGGGCTGATTGCCCTGCTGTTGCTGTTGGGTATTGCTCCTTTCCTGATCCCCATGGCGCCGCCAGCAGCGCCGGTTGGCGACTACGCCCAAACGCCATTTATCAGCGGTTTTCTTGAAGGTTACCTGACCATGGACGCACTGGCTTCGCTGATGTTTGGCACAGTGATTATCCTCAATCTGAAATCACACGGCATCACCGATAAAAACAGTCTGTTTTACTACAGCATCACCACCGGAGTGATTGCTGCCACCGGCTTAGCTCTGGTTTACATCTCCCTGTTTAACCTCGGAGCCACCAGCACCGACATAGCACCCAACGCCACTAACGGTGCCCAGATACTGACGTTATTCACCCAGCACCTACTGGGGTCGGCCGGCACAATGGTACTGGCGGCAGTGGTTGCCATGGCCTGTCTGACCACCGCCATTGGCTGCATCACCGCCTGCAGCGAATATTTTGATGAGATGCTTGGCTGGGTCAGCTACAAAACCATTGTTACCGTCATCAGCCTGATCTGCGTCTGCTTTGCCAATATGCGGCTGAATGAAATTATTGACCTGTTCGAACCGGCGCTGCTGTTTCTTTACCCCATTGCCATCGCGCTGATTTTTTTGGGTCTGGTGCGAAACTTACTCCCTAACCCGACTCTTAGCTATCGGGCGACGTTGTCCTGCGCGGCACTGTTCAGCATTATTGACCTGTTGAGAAAACACAATCACGAATTATTGGTAAACGCATTGCAGCCATTTTCTCAACTGCCCGGTTACGACGATCACATGCTTTGGGTCTTGCCCTCTTTGGCCGTGTTGTTGGTCACGTTTTTATGGGGCTGGATAGCCAAGCCGATTCGTAAGAAAAACACCTCTAATGGCTAATTTGGAATTGGCAAGCAGTAGCAGATCCAGTAAGCTTCAACATTTTTAGCTGCTCATATTTTAACCTTTTGAAGCCGGTCAATCGTTAGACGCTCCATGGGTTGATATAAGCAACTGTCTTGGCTGCACCGATAAGTACCCGATCATCGTCATCGTTAATGCTCCGGGCAATCGCAAGGTTCACTTTGCGCCAGAGAAGGCTATCCGCCAATAGCGCCCCTGCCCCGAGAGTCACTTTGCTGCTGCATCAGGGCAAACCGGGTCACTTTTCGTGTGAATATTGATAATCTTCAAAAGACCGTAGTGCCTGTCACATGTTCCGCAACCTGGTTCTGTCCGCATCATTTTTCTTCATCACGATATTAACCGGCTGCCAGTCCGTGTTACACAATGAGAATCCGCCCATTGAGCAGGCAGCAACAAGTCATGAAACTGCAGTATTACCGCCCCAACCTGAATCAACGCCGCTGCCACACCGGCCAGCTCAAAAGCCACCAGCGCCTACTCATCGCATCACCGTTTACGAGCAAACCATTCAAACCCCAACCCATCTTGATGGACGCTTGGTACTGGGTGTTCGGGAAAATGCTGCACTACCCAACCTGAACCTGACCATGCAAGCCAAACTGGACACCGGTGCAGAAAATAGCTCCGTGGATGCCCGAAATATCCAGTTATTTGAGCGCGATGGCAAAAAATGGGTCAAATTTGACCTGCATCGCACATCAAAGGGGGTAATGACCCTGGAGTTACCGATGAAAAGCACCATCAAAATCAAACGCCCTGAGCTGCAAGCCATTGAACGCCCGGTAGTACAGATGACCATTACCATTGGCGAAATCACCCAATCCGTCCCGGTGTCACTGACCGACCGCAGAGAGTATGAAGCCCCCCTGCTGATTGGCCGCAACTTCATGCAGGATTTGGCGGTGATTGATGTCAATCAAAAGTTCATTGCCAACCGCTCGCTCATCAACTCCACCAGCCACGAAGTGGAGGCGCCCCTCTCCCAGACTCACTTCACACGCACCATCACCCAACCCGTAAGCGTCAAAGGGCTGGTTACCCTCGGTGCCGTTGAACACCTGACACTAACCGATTCCAACACAGTCCTTAAAGCCCGCATTGATACAGGAGCGTTCACCTCCTCCCTCGACGCCAGAGACCTCAGCCTGTTCCAAAAAGAGGGAAAAGAGTGGGTGCGCTTTAAGCTTCCTTGCGCCAGCGGCGAGCTGACCACCATCACGGCGCCGGTCACGCGCTTCGTGATGATTAAGCGCCATAGAGATAAACCCCAGATGCGCCCGGTCATTACCCTGAACGTCACCATTGGCAACATTACCAAACCGACCCAGTTTACACTTCGCAACCGAGAAAACTACCGCTACCCCGCCCTGATTGGCGTGCGCTTTTTGCAACGCCGGGCACTGGTCGATGTTTCCAGAACGTACACCGCAGACCAACGAAAAGTCGGCGTCTTATCCGGTGCAGCACGTTCTGCAAATCTCGCTACAGAAAACACCCCACTACCAAACTCTTCAAAGCAGGACAAATAATGAAAGGTCATTTTCAACTGGGCCTGATCATTGCCATCCTGATCGTGGCCGGTCTTGGGTTAGCGTTTTATAAACATTTTGCCTTGGGTTTTCCTTTGCTTGGCAAGCATGTTTCAACGGTCTGGAGTATTGAGGCCTGGGTCAGTTTTACCGCTGATGGTAAAGCAGCCCAAGCCAGCCTTACCTTGCCAGAGCCACAACCTGGCGTACGTATTCTGGATGAGTCCTTTGCCTCACCGGGGTACGGAATCAATAAAATCAATGAGGGCCCCCAGCGTCGTGTTATCTGGAGCGTACGCAAAGTGCAGGGGCGTCAGGACCTGTTTTACAAGGTGAAACTGCACCTGCAACCCGGAGCGCAGCCTATTGATACCGATAAGCCGCAACCGTTCATCGTGCCGGTTCTGCCCCAACCCTATCAAGTGGCAGCGCAAAGTCTGTTAAAACAGGTCTGGGAACACTCCGCCGACCCCATCAGCTTTGCCGGCACCCTGATCAGTGAGTTCAACGCCCGAGAACCGGGTCAGAATATCAATATGTTACGGGACATGTTGGATGAGGGTGTGAAACAGCCACAACTGCTGGTGAACCTTTTGCATATGGGTAACGTGCCAGCCCGAATCGTCCGGGGCCTGAACCTGGAAGATGGCCGTCGTCGTCAGCCCATCATTGATATGATTGAGGTACACGACGGCAAACAATGGCATCTTTTCGACCCGAAAACCGGCACCATCGGCAACCCCGACACGTTTTTCCTCTGGCAACAGGGCGCTAAATCCCTGCTGGATGTGATGGGCGGCATTCACTCCGATGTTCGCTTTTCCATCATCTCCCAACAGATTCCTACCCGGGAGCTTGCCCTCACCGAAGCTGCACAGGATGGTGCCGCACTCATTGACTTCTCCATCTACTCTTTGCCGTTGGAAGTTCAGAACGCCTTCAAAATCATTCTGCTCATTCCCATTGGCGTGCTGGTGGTGTTGATTATGCGGATCATCATTGGGCTGAGCACCTCTGGCACCTTTATGCCGGTGCTGATCGCCATGGCATTTTTACAGACCCAGCTGCTGCCCGGACTGGTGATTTTTATCTCTCTGGTCTCCATCGGATTATGGATTCGCTCTTTTCTCTCCCAACAAAACATGCTGCTGGTGGCCAGGCTCGGTGCTGTCATCATTGTGGTGATCATGCTCATGGCCGCCATGAGCATCTTAAGCTGGAAGCTGGGCATCACTCAGGCCTTGACCGTCACTTTCTTCCCGATGATTATTCTCGCCTGGACCATTGAGAGAATGTCCATTCTCTGGGAAGAAGAAGGGCCCAAAAGCGTCGTCACAGAGGGTGGCGGTAGCCTTTTGGTGGCTACCCTGAGCTACCTGCTGATGAGCAACCCGGTGGTCGAACAACTGACCTTTAACTTCCCCGAGCTGATGCTGACCTTGCTCGGTCTGGTTCTGCTGTTGGGGCAATACACCGGCTACCGTCTGCTGGAGCTGCAGCGATTTTACCCCTTGGCTCATTTAAAAAATCGTTCAGTCAAATAGAGGCGGTTTACCCATGGGATGGCTTGGCGGCAACTTTTTCCGTAATTTCCTGAATAAATGCTCAATCATCACTCCGGCGCAGCTGCGTGCCGCTGGAACCCTCAGCATGAACAGCCGTAACCTGGACTACATCTCCCGGTACAACCCAAGGCGTCTGCTGCCTCTGGTTGACGACAAACTGACCACCAAGCGCATGGCTGAAAAAGCCGGAGTGGATGTGCCAAAACTGATCGGCGTCATTGAATACCAGTCGGACATCCGCAAGCTCGAAAGCATCCTGAAACCTTTGCAACAGTTTGTCATCAAGCCCGCCAAAGGTAGCGGTGGTAAAGGCATTTTGGTCATTAACGAGCGCGATGGCGACTACTTCGTCAAAGCCAGCGGTGAACACTTATCTCTGGCGGCCGTCAGTCGGGATGTATCGAATATTCTCGGCGGGCTCTACAGCCTGGGCGGCCAGAGCGATGTGGTGGTGATTGAAGATCTGGTAGTGGCAGACCCAATGTTTAATAACTACAGCTTTGAAGGCGTACCAGACATTCGGGTCATTGTGTTTCGCGGTTTTCCGGTGATGGCCATGATGCGCCTGGCCACCAGAGCCTCAGATGGCAAGGCCAATTTACATCAGGGCGCCGTCGGGGTTGGGCTAGACATTGCCACAGGCCATAGCCTGCACAGCGTTCAGTTCAACCGCCCATTGAGCCGACACCCGGATACCGGCTCTGACTTTTCTCAACTGACCGTACCCCACTGGCACAAAATTCTCAGCCTCTGTTCAGCCTGTTACGAGATGACTCAACTGGGTTATTTAGGCGTCGATCTGGTGCTGGATAAAAACCTTGGCCCGCTCATCCTTGAGCTCAACGCCCGCCCTGGGCTGGCCATCCAGATCGCCAACGGACAAGGCATTGAGCCACGGCTGAAGACCATTGAAGCGCTGCACCACCACGACCTGCCCATTCAGGAGCGCGTCACTTTTTCCATGCATCATTTTTAAGCCGCGACGACTCAGCGCGGCAGCAGTTTATCTTTTGAACAACTCAAGCCTGCACAATAAAGAAAAGTACAGCAACAACGTTAATTGCTGGCTTATTATCATGTAACTGTCGTAAAATGCGCTGAAAATAACAATTCCTCAGAACAGCGACAGTATGCTTTAACGTCGCTACTGTATCAGACTGTTTCGCTTCAGGAGTAAGACCTGAGCGAGCTTCGGGCAACTATACCGGAACCTGATGTCAAGTTAAGGAAGACGATGCTACGAACTGACCAACACAATTATCCACGACTTACCCATCGGCTAATGAACAGCTGGGGATTTTTACTACTGGCTCTCTTTATTTGCCCCGCTGCACTGCTTGCCAACCCGATCATTTTGAGCGGCGAAGACCCGATTACCAACCTGCAACTCAAAGCGGTAGACGCCCCCCGGCATATATTCAGCTCCTCGCAGTCCACCCAAAACAGCGACTGGTATCAACTGGATGTCAACTGGCCAAACGACTCTTTCGGTCACTGGCTGCTGGTTTTTCCTCAGACTCCCCACCAAAAACTGGATGTATTCATCCCATCAAATGGCGGCTATCAGCTGAGAAAAATGGGTACCGACGGCGACCACTTGGGCATGGCACCCAACACACTGGCACTGAACGTTCCGCCGGGGAAAACCCGAACGTACTACCTCCGCCATCAACCCGGCGCTCTTGACCACCTGCAAACCAAGCTGTGGCCGGCGATGAAATACTACGAAACCTTCAGCCTGCAACAAAGCGCCCTGAGCTCCATTCAAACCCTGCTCATTATCAGCCTCATTTTTGTGATTGCTCAGGCCGTTAAAAATAAGACCGCCGAATTCTATTTAATGATCGTGCACACGCTGGCGGCAAACACGTTAACCCTAGTATGGGAAGGCGATATTTTTCGGATTATGCCGTGGCTTGGCAGCCCCCTCCTTTGGTTATTTTTAACGACAATAGTTGTATTTTTAAGCGGTATTTTCTGCTACCGTCCGTTAGCTTTATTACCGGTCTATGCGCCTAAGCTCGATCGGTTGATCCTCTCTTTGAGCGCAGTTACTACCGCGCTGACGATTTACGCCGTTAGCCTCACCACCTCTGTTTTAGCCATCACATTCACCGTAAAACTGGTTGCTATCGCTCTGTTGTGCACCCTTGCGGTGGTAACAGCGGCCATGGCTTATTGCCTCTATAACGGGCTGCAACCGGCAAAGATCACAATACCTTGCTCACTGACCTTGCTGTTGCTGCTTGGTTGGACTGTGAACACACAAAACTGGCCTCAGCTCTCTTTTATGCAACTGGTGCCAGTTGCGCTTCACGGTGCCCTGCTGCCACTGATTTACTGGTACATCCACCGACAAAACCTACAACATACGCTCTCCATCAGCGCCGTTGCGCCAAACAACTGTAATCGACGCATCTTTGAATCGGCCCTGCGCAAGCACCTGCAGCCACCCAACGCACCACTGCCCACTGCCAACCTTTGCCAACGGGTATTAGCCGTATTTGCTGATGTTTTGCCAAACCTTCCATCCATCATCCTCTGCTACCGTCAAGGGCAGTGGCATCTGATCATTGGTGAAAACAGCGACTACGAAAAAAGCGCAGGCACTCTGGCAAAACAGTTGACCATGCTGGAAAAGGACTTACTCAGCATCATCACTTTTGATAGCAAAACCAACCTATGTTTTAAAGACAGTTATGGTAACGCCTACTGGGCATTTCCAATGGATATTGGAGCGGACGAGAAAATTCTGATTGTTTTGGTGCCATCAAGACAGCATCGCAACCCCGCTATCTGGCAAACCGCCAGCGACATTAGCAGCCACGCCAGCACCCTGTTTCAGACCAACCGGCAGTTGTTGTACTGGCAACAGCAGGCCTGCCTTGACGGGCTAACCGGATTACTAAATAAGGAGGCATTTTGCCACGAAGCCGATCTCACAGTGGCCAGCCACATAAAAACCACAGAGCCATGCTGCGTTATTTTTATGGACATTGATAACTTCAAACAGATAAACGACCGCTATGGCCACAACACCGGCGATGAAATACTGAAAAAAACAGCCTACCTATGCCGCACCACACTGCGACAAGAAGACCTGCTTGGGCGCTACGGCGGAGATGAGTTTGTGGCCCTGCTGCCCAACACCGAAGTCGGGCAGGCTTTTCGGGTTGCTGAACGCATTCGACGCACCATTGCCTGTCATTACGCCAGCCAATCCATTACCGTGAGCATTGGCATTGCAGCCCTCTCCCGTGCAGCACCTACTTTGGAACGAATCATTGATGAGGCTGACAAAGCGATGTACCAGGCCAAAAAAGCAGGCGAAAACCGCACCTCCATTAGCACCAACAAGCTCGACGCTCGACTGCCAACCAATTCATAGCTAAGAGCCATGCACCGATTAATAGGTGGCCGTGAGACTGAGTAGCAGTAGGGTTTAGTTTGAACCCTACGATTTGCAGTACCCACCGGTACTAAGGACTCACAAAAAAACAACCGTTTTTAACTCTGTTCTGCTATCAGCAAGGCACGATATATCTTTATAATTCGCCGATTAACTTTCCTCCCTGCGTAAGGTTTACCCAACATGGTGCAAGGTTCGGGCCTCAATAACCGTACTTCAAACGCCTCTGAGTCATCCAAAAAAAAGCTCGATAGCATTGATCTGCAACTTGAAGGGCGTGATCAACGCTGGTTTGAAAAGTTTGCCCGGGTATCACAGCAAGAGCCGTGGAGCGTCACGTTGCTGCAATACGCCTGGACAGCAGGCCCCGTCACTCTGTTGGCCGCCTATTGTGGCTATTATTTCGCCTACGGTGACATCATGCCTCTGGAAAGAGCCTTCTACTTTGTTGGCTACTCCATCATTGCGGTTGCCCTTGGCGTCGGGTATCGCCTGTTCCACAACATGACCCATGGCAGACAGCAGAAAATAGCTCGCAGTAACCGTCTCAAACTGATCGACCAGATACCGGAGCTGATTTACCAAGTTCGCGACCTAGGTCAGGCCAACATGAGCGAAGAGCAGCGCCGCATTCACTCAGCGGGGATTCTACTGCGTAAACTGGACCTCGGCCCCGAGTGGGTCGCCACCGCCATAGAAGACCTGACCGGCAATGAGACGCTGGCCAAACAGGCGGAGCGTATCGAGATTTTTCGCCACGCCGGTCTGTACAACCGCATGCAGGATGTCATCAACGAGGCCAGCGAAGCGGCAGAAAAAGCCTTCCAAACCCTGAACGAAAACCACCCAAGAACCGCCGATGCCCTGAAAAAACGCCTTCAGGGCATCGTCGCCCGCCCACATCATGGGCAAAAGCGCGAGGCGCTGTTTATTGAGCGCATCCTCTCTGCCATTGAAGAAGACAACGAAAACCTGATGACCCTGCACGATGTGGAAGAGATGCTCACCCTCTGCTTTGAGCTGATTTGCGGCCGGGAAATCGCCTACCTGAAGATCGAATACACCGGCCACTGGGATCTGGCCCGCGCCCTTGATAAGCTCGAAGAAGAGCGTAACGACCTGCGTATCAGCCGTGCCAGAGTCTACTCACGCCTAAAAGCACTGACCACCTACCTCAATAACATTGGCATTCCCTCAGACATTGGCAGCGGTAACGGATTGAGCACCCAAAAACTGCTGACCATTGCCACGCAATCCATGGAAACCCTGAGCCAGCAGGTGCGCCAGAGCCGTCAGCTAGCAGCCCTCAAAGGCAGCAAAAAGCACCTGCTCACCCTGACCACTAAAAGCCAGCAGCTGGAAAAAGCGCTGCAGATCTACAACGAAAGCCACCGAGCCTACCTAAAGCAGGGGCGGGACAGCCTAATGTTAAAACGGGCGTTAAAAAACTGGCAAAAACTCTCCAGCAAATACCAAAACCAAAACAACGAAAACCTTAAACGCAGCCTCACCATTTCTGAGCAAACCATCGCCCTCACCGAAGAGGACAAAGCCGGGGTGGTGCGACACATTTTAAACTACCTGACGGAGTCTTATGAGCACCCGGCCAGCGCAGCAGAAAACTCAACCCGCAACGCAAAAGTCACCCTGACCGAAGCCCACGCCCGGGACATCGCCATTGAGATTGCCACCTTGCTCGACCCTTTCATCCCCCTGCGTGACCCGCAGATTCAACGGGCAATCGAGAGCGCCAACGCCATCAGTCTGGCCAACATTGAGCCTGGCACCAGCGCCCACACCAAAGCCAACTGGGGGGAAGCCATGGCCGGTGCGGTGGAAAAAAATTTGGCCACCAGCGCCGAAAAGCTGGCTCAAAACCTGGTTCGCTACTATCGGGTTCCCCTGAGCGATCAGACCATTAACTTTCTGGTAAAAACCTACAATGCCAGCCTGGAACGACTGCAATTCATAGCCCGCTACGAGACCCCGTTAAGCGCCAGCTTTTCGCTGGATAACACGGCCTCGCTGGAAGTTCCCCAAGCCAGAGAGCGCTGGCAAATCGACCTTTACAATGCCAAAAAGGCCATTGCACGTTGAGAGCTATCAGCCGAGTATGAACCCGTCGCAAATACCTTACGTATTTAGAGCATTGACCCGTTGCCACTTTGGACAAGATCTAAACCTTCGTCGTTTATTTATGGGTTTGATAACGGATGAGTAGAGACAAGGTTTGCGGTATACCGAAATAGACCTGAATCCACGGCAAAAGGTACTATCGTATCGTTTTAACTATTGCTCAGGCTCGCTCCAGCGCACGAATCCAACCAACTTAAGTACCTGTGCAAATGCCACCAACGTTCAGGTTTTAGCCCTGCAACACCAAGGCATTGGCTTAATTCAGGATTACGTTCTATGCTGCATTTGCCAGGCTGATTAAGAAATCTTATATGGAGGAGTCTCATGATTCTGGACGAAGTCATAGATCTCTCACGTTTTCAGTTTGCGATCACTGCACTTTATCATTTCCTGTTCGTACCGCTCACGCTGGGTATGACGTTCATGCTTGCTATTATGGAATCCGTCTACGTCATGACGGGCAAGCAAATTTACAAGGACATGACCCGATTCTGGGGCAAGCTGTTTGGTATAAACTTTGCCATTGGTGTCGCCACGGGTCTGACCATGGAGTTCCAGTTTGGTACCAACTGGTCCTACTACTCCCATTACGTCGGCGATATTTTTGGTGCCCCCCTCGCCATTGAAGCGCTGATGGCCTTCTTCCTCGAATCCACCTTCGTAGGTATGTTCTTCTTTGGCTGGGACCGGCTCAGCAGAGTCCAGCACTTGACCTGCACATGGCTAATGGCCATCGGCACGAACCTCTCGGCGCTGTGGATTCTCATCGCCAACGCCTGGATGCAAAACCCGGTAGGCGCACACTTCAACTACGAAACCATGCGCATGGAGATGTCCAGCTTTAGCGACCTGATTTTTAACCCGGTAGCTCAGGTCAAATTCATTCACACCGTAGCGGCGGGTTATACCACCGGTGCTATTTTCGTGCTCTCCATCTCCGCTTACTACTTGTTAAATAACCGCGATATTGGCTTTGCCCGCCGCTCCTTTGCCGTTGCCTGCGGCTTTGGTCTGGCCGCCATACTGTCGACCATTTTGCTTGGTGACGAGTCCGGCTATGAAATGGGCGATGTGCAGGAAGTGAAACTCGCAGCCATCGAAGCCGAATGGAACACCCACCCGGCCCCGGCACCTTTCACAGTCATTGGCCTGCCGAACCAGGAAAAAATGCACACCGAATACGCCATTAAAATCCCGTACCTCATGGGCCTTATTGCCACCCGCTCAACCAACGAAGAAGTGCTCGGCATCAAAGACCTCATTGAGAACAAAATTGTCCGCATCAAAAGCGGTATGAAAGCCTACGAACTGCTGCAAAAGCTGAAAAACGGAGAAGACACCCCGCAAAACCGCGCAGCCTTCAACGAAGTGGTGGACGACCTTGGTTACGGCCTGTTGCTGAGCCGCTACACCAACGACATCCCCTCCGCCACCGACACGATGATCCGAAAAGCCGCCGAAGAAGCCATTCCGACGGTATGGCCGCTGTTCTTTGCCTTCAGGATTATGGTGGGCTGCGGCGTGCTGATGCTGCTACTGTTGGTGACCGCCTTTGTCAAAACTGCCCGGCGCAACGAGTACAAAAGCCGCTTCTTCCTCAAGCTCTGCCTGTACGCACTGCCACTGCCGTTTATCGCCTGCGAAATGGGCTGGTTTGTGGCGGAATTTGGGCGTCAGCCGTGGTCTATCTCAGGAATACTACCCACCTACCTGTCGGCCTCTTCACGCACCGTCAGCGACCTCTACCTGAGCATTGCCGGCTTCACAGTGTTTTACACCATCTTCGCCATTGTGGAAGTGTGGCTGATGGTGAAATTTGCCAAAAAAGGCCCCAGTAGCCTGCACACAGGGCGCTACCACTTTGAGCAAACGCCGGTTATGGGCCTTGACAACAGAAGCCTGACAGGACAAGCGTGAGGAGTCGCCATGGACTACGAAATTCTAAGACTTATCTGGTGGGTTCTCATTGGAGTGCTGTTCATCGGCTTTGCCATTTTAGACGGCTACGACCTCGGCACCGCCAATCTGCTGCCATTTATGAGCAAAAATGATACCGAACGGCGCATCATGATTAACGCCGTCGCCCCCCACTGGGACGGCAACCAAGTCTGGCTGGTCACCGCCGGCGGAGCACTGTTTGCCGCCTGGCCCATCGTGTATGCCACCGCCTTCTCCGGCTTTTACTGGGCCATGATTTTGGTACTGTTCGCCCTGTTGATTCGCCCCATGGCCTTCGACTACCGCTCCAAACTGGCACACACCCAATGGCGAAACACTTGGGACTGGGGCCTGTTTGCCAGTGGTATTGTGCCGTCGATAGTGTTCGGAGTGGCCTTTGGCAACCTCTTTGTGGGCTTTGAATTCCAGCTGGACGAATTCATGCGCTCCAGTTTCAACGAATCCTTCTTCCACCTGCTCAACCCATTCTCGCTGCTGTGCGGCGTTGTGAGTGCTGCCATGCTCACCATGCAGGGTGCTGTGTGGCAGAAATTGCGCTCCGGTGAACCGATTCGCCACCGTGCCATCAGTGTTGCCCGTGCGGCCGCCATACTGACCATTGTCGCTTTTGCCGGAGCCGGACTCTGGATCGCCAACATGGACGGCTACCTCATCACCAGTGTCATTAACACCAGCGCTCCCTCTTCCCCCTTTGATAAAACCGTCATCATCGAACCCGGCGCCTGGCTCAATAACTACACCCTGTACCCACCAATGCTGATAGCACCGGTACTTGGCTTCCTCGGCTGCTTTGGCGTAGTCGCCCTTTCCGGCACCAAACTCGACGGCCTCACCTTCACCTGCTCCTCACTGGCGCAGGCAGGGATCATCATGACGGCGGGCTTTAGCCTGTTCCCCTTTGTGCTGACCTCATCATCCAACCCGATGTACAGCCTGACCATGTGGGATTCCACCTCCAGCCAGATGACATTAACCATCATGACCGCTGTCGCCAGCGTGTTCGTTCCCACCATCCTTTGCTACACCATCTGGTGCGTACACAAACTCTGGGGGCGCATGACTGCCGAGAAATTAGAACAAAATTCTCACTCACTCTATTAAGGAGCAAACAATGTGGTATTTCGCATGGATTCTTGGCGTACTACTGGCCTGCGCCTTCGGCATCATAAATGTGATGTGGTACGAATTTCACTGTGATCATTTTGATAATGAAACGAATGAATCAGAATGAAAAAAAATATTTCAGGTTACAATTTGATTGTAACCTGAGTCTGCAAAACGTTACGCAATCGTACCTTCGCAGCAATTTGTTGTGAATTGCACAAACTCGAAAGCCTGAACGTCACCTTTTCCTTACTGGCGCAAGCAGACGCTATGACTGCAACTTTAACCTGCCCCCCCCCCTGCGATGACTTCATCACCTAACACGATGTACAACTTTAACGTGTGAGGCTCTGTTGACATCAACCATCCTGACCTTCGAGAAATAGAAATGCACCAGTTGATTAGCTGTTACGCTACCGCCGACCTAGCCTTTACTCACCTACAAAAAGGCCAACAACAATAACTAAACCGTTGTTGGCAGGACTTTAAACTGAAGAGCAGAGGTAAGCTGTTGTTTGCTTCCGGGCTTTCAGGAGGTTACAACCTCTGATGGCAATAGCCTCAGAAGTTGAGTTAACTTTTACTCTGTACACGACATTTTTCATGAAGCCCTACACCACCGGGACTCGAAGAAGAGTGATAGCATCTTAATGAATTCATCAAGCCATGTTTCAATATGATCGAAAATTCGCTGGAGGTGATCCAGGCCTGCCCGGAAAAGGCTTTGTGCTTTTCTACCGTGGGTTTTGATCGTGATGGGATGCTCTTCGTTGACATATTCACCAGTCTTGTAGCTCCAGCAAAAAGCCAAAGCCAATACAGCCAGTAGCTTCGACAGTTTATCCCGGTCTTTCAGGTGTGTTTCCTCCATGTTGAAGCCGCGTCCTTTCAGAGCCTGAAACATGGTTTCGATCTGCCATCTTTGCAAATAATCAGCAATAGCTGCTGAAGGGTTTGCATCGCAGATCACAACCATCAACTCTTTCCCCTTTCTAGATGCTGCAAGGTAAACTATCTGCCCCCAAACTTTCCGGGGCTTTTTCATAGCCATGGTTTCACCAATACCTAACGAAAAGAGTCTTCGAACGGGAAGTTCTCTGTTTTGGTGCTTGTTGGGGACCAATGTGTTCACCGGAATGCGGATACAGAAAGGCCAATGATGCGAGCGCAGGTACTTTAACCATCGTATCCCCCTGAACTCTCTATCCGCCAACAGCCTCCGCACAGGCTGCTCCGGAAAGATTTTTTGAAAGCGCTCCAACAGATCGATTCTCTCCTGAGTGTTTGAGCACCCTTTTTTGGGCAGTAGCGTCCAGAGTATAGGGATAGCCATGCCTTTGTAATTGATGGCAAGGTATAGGATGTTGATTTTGAACTTGCCAAACATCCAGTTGGTACGATCCATGCTGAGCATCCAGGCCCCTTCCGGGGCAAACAAATGAGCGATGAGTTGAGCGATGGTTTCTTCTTCAAATGCCACATCCTTGAAAAAGCGCTGGATTCTGCGATAGCAGGAAGGGGTGGCGGCCACGCCGGGAAACGTAGTGGCCAGCTCTGCCCAGTTAACAGTGCGTCGTTTGATGATGGCCACTATGAGAATAGACAGTGCATCCAGATGTGACTTGTGCCAGTGGAGATAGTGCTTAAACTGTTTGGTGAGTGAGTTGATGGGGTTCATAGCTGCTTGAAACCTTGGCTTTGACACTAAGTTTCATAGCAGGAATCCTGTCAGCTCACTTTTGTCGTGTACAGAGAAAACCATCATCGTTTGTTGATGATAAAAAGATCGTCGAGTCGATTTCAGTCGCACCCCATCAAGACATACCTGTAACCAATGCAGTGATCAGGAACGCTGAGAATCTACCACCGCCAACACCGGAAGAAATTGGTGACGTTATCAGAAGCCGCATCGCTCGTATCTTTACCGCCTTTAATCTGAATAGCCGTGAAGAGTTACGGGCCAAGATGCTCAGTATTTATAATCATCTGGACATTGATTACAAAAAGGAACCTATTTACGGGATGTGAGTCATAGTTGACAGGGAGGTAAACCATGAAACCGAAGTACCTAAAACTGGTTAAACACACGAACGGCGTCTATTACCTGCAAGGTAAGTTACTGGGGAAATCCATTCGGGAGAGCACCCGAACACGGGACTACCACGAAGCCTGTCTGATGGCGGTGCATCGTGAGCTGGATGCCCTGCGACTGGCAACCGGCGCGAACGATTACTTAAATCCCTTGTTCAGTGAGTGCGTCCGGCACTATGAAAAACAGGTACGGTATTCAAGAAAGAACCAGGGTATCGTTGACCGTTTGAACCAGTGGTTCGATGGTTACGCGATAGCCGATATAGATCAGGAGGATATAAATGCGTTTGTTGTCGAGAACTTTACCCGTCGTGGACTGGCCAAGTCGACGATCGAGCGAAACCTTAATGCCTTTCAGGCCATTCGTAACCACGCCGTAAGAAACAAGATGGTTGTTCAGGATCGGTTGCCGTTCATTAACTATGAACGGGTCAGTAAACATGAACACCGGATGACCATCGTGGATAAATCCGTGCGGGATCAAATTATCAGCACGACTGATAATCCCGTGCGGGATGTGCTGGTGTTTCTGTGGTACACCGGCTCACGAATTGGCTGCGCCCTGAACCGGAGCTGGTCTGATCGTTGCGACAACGGGATCAGGTTGTACACGGTGAAAGGTGGGCGTAACAAACTGCGCCAGCGTCGGGAATATGTTGTGCCAGAGGTACCCGAGCTGACCGCCATGTTAAACCGTCGGTTGATGGAGGCTCGCAAGTCGTCAGGCTTTCAGGTCACGGATAAGATATTTGACGTGAGCGACACAACGGTCAGGGAAGAGTTGGCCAGAGTATGCGAGTCGCTGTCGGTTAAAGACTTCCTGCCCCACGACATTCGTCATTGCTTCGGGACGTACCTGGCACAAGATAAAGTCGGCATCGAGGCCATTGCGGATTTAATGGGCCACGATTCTCTTGAGTCAACCCGCAAGTACATCAACCATGCCCGAGATGATCTGGCCAGACAGATGCGGGGCGCACTGTCGAAGCCTGTGAACGCTGGCGTCGTGGTGGCTATCTCATCATCAGCGTAAAATGGTCTTTTATAAAGTTATAGAATAAAAAAAAACAATCTATCGACAAAAACTGACTTGTAATCATTATTTGATCTTAAAAAAAAATCCGGGGAGGAAGGAATCATTCTATTAAAATGTTGTCATATCTTATGTTCAAGACTTTAATTTGTAAGGAATAAGTAATAATGGACATAAGACCAAACTTTTCAGAAAATTCTCCCTCTTACATAGAAAGACCATCATCTAACTTTATAGATAATTCTGATGAGGGTACTAGATACACCCAGCCGTTCAGTATGCTTGATAACTTATCAGAAACCAAAGCACTAGAAAATCGTTCTGTCATTGAGACAAAAATTATTACAGATGATGAACTGATAAACCTGATTTTAGAACAGAAATTTTCTAACAATGTTCATTATCGAGTTGAAGGCGAGCTTAATATTAGCTGTTCCACCGGCCTGACGGCCCTGCCCGAGCACCTCTCCGTGAGGGGCAACCTTCGTCTTTCGGATTGCACCGGCCTGACGGCCCTGCCCGAGAACCTCTCCGTGGGGGGCGACCTTCGTCTTTCGGATTGCACCGGCCTGACGGCCCTGCCCGAGAACCTCTCCGTGGGGGGCGACCTTCGTCTTTCGGATTGCACCGGCCTGACGGCCCTGCCCGAGAACCTCTCCGTGGGGCGCTACCTTGATCTTAGGGGTTGCACCGGCCTAACGGCCCTGCCCGAGAACCTCTCCGTGACGGGCGACCTTGATCTTGAGGGTTGCACCGGCCTGACGGCCCTGCCCGAGAACCTCTCCGTGACGGGCGACCTTGATCTTAAGGGTTGCACCGGCCTGACGGCCCTGCCCGAGCACCTCTCCGTGGGGGGCTACCTTGATCTTAATGGTTGCACCGGCCTGACGGCCCTGCCCGAGCACCTCTCCGTGAAGGGCGACCTTGATCTTAGGGGTTGCACCGGCCTGACGGCCCTGCCCGAGCACCTCTCCGTGGGGGGCTACCTTGATCTTAGGGGTTGCACCGGCCTGACGGCCCTGCCCGAGCACCTCTCCGTGGGGCACTACCTTGATCTTAGGGGTTGCACCGGACTGACGGCCCTGCCCGTGAACCTCTCCGTGAGGGGCGACCTTGGTCTTAGGGATTGCACCGGCCTGACGGCCCTGCCCGAGCACCTCTCCGTGACGGGCAACCTTGATCTTAGGGGTTGCACCGGCCTGACGGCCCTGCCCGAGCACTTCTCCGTGGGGGGCTACCTTGATCTTGAGGGTTGCACCGGCCTGACGGCCCTGCCCGAGCACCTCTCCGTGGGGCGCTACCTTGATCTCAGGGGTTGCACCGGCCTGACGGCCCTGCCCGTGAACCTCTCCGTGACGGGCTACCTTGAGCTTAGGGGTTGCACCGGCCTGACGGCCCTGTCCGAGCACCTCTCCGTGGGGGGCTACCTTAATCTTTCGGATTGCACCGGCCTGACGGCCCTGCCCGAGAACCTCTCCGTGGGGCGCTACCTTGATCTTAGGGGTTGCACCGGCCTGACGGCCCTGCCCGAGAACCTCTCCGTGACGGGCGACCTTGAGCTTAGGGATTGCACCGGCCTGACGTCCCTGCCCGAGAACCTCTCCGTGACGGGCGACCTTCGTCTTTCGGATTGCACCGGCCTGACGGCCCTGCCCGAGAACCTCTCCGTGGGGGGCGACCTTAATCTTTCGGATTGCACCGGCCTGACGGCCCTGCCCAAGAACCTCTCCGTGGGGGGCGACCTTAATCTTTCGGATTGCACCGGCCTGACGGCCCTGCCCAAGAACCTCTCCGTGGGGGGCGACCTTCGTCTTTCGGGTTGCACCGGCCTGACGGCCCTGCCCAAGAACCTCTCCGTGGGGGGCGACCTTCGTCTTTCGGGTTGCACCGGCCTGACGGCCCTGCCCGAGAACCTCTCCGTGGGGGGCGACCTTCGTCTTTCGGGTTGCACCGGCCTGACGGCCCTGCCCAACTGGATTACAACGCTGGGAGAGACCACTGAAGGTAATATCCGCAACGTTTATCTTCAAAATACCGGGCTGTCTGATACCTTGATCGACCATCTACGAGAAGCAGAATCTCCTGGCATGCAGTTTTATTTTTCCCGAAGTGCAAGACAGCCTGAACAGCAGTTTTCAAACGTGGTAGAAGGTCTTACCTTCTGGCGTCAACTGGCTTCAGCCGACTCGGAAATACCAGAACTTAGCCTTATGCATGATCAGGCTACTGACCTTGTTCGTTACCTGGGGCGACTGACCAGTACTGCGGACTACCAGAATCAGGCAACCCGTCCTGTACTGGCCCAGCGGGTGATGGCAATCACGGCGTTACTGACAGGGAGCGACAGGATCAGGGATGAAGCTATGGATCACATACATCACGCACTCACTTCCTGTGATGACCGGATAATCCTGGCACTGGATGATCTGGATACCATGCAATTACTCGATTCGGCCGAAAGAAAGGCCTTTGCGGGTAATGCTGACGAATTAAGGGAATTAGGCTTGCAAATGATGCGTCTGGATGAGGTGAAACGGATTGCCCGTGACCATATGAAGACCTTGAAATGGGTGGATGAAATTGAAGTAGAGCTGGCTTTTCAGATTGGTGTACGCCAGCAACTCGCCCTGCCCGGCTCAACTCAGCATATGATCTTTAGAAGGTGTGGCAACGTGTCGGATCAGGATATAGCCAACGCTGTTAATCAAGTGAACACCCATTGTTCCGACGATAACTTGCAGGCCTACCTCGCACAGTGGGATCCCTGGCAAAAATATCTGCGCCGACAGGAAGTCCCAACTTTTGACCAACTCCCTCAAAAAACGGTAGACCGTATCGAGGACTGTGCTATCAGTGCAGAAAAAACCCCTAAAATGGTCGCATTGGGCGATGATCATCTGGATTACGATGCTCTTGTTAGGGCTGTCGTGGAATACGGTAAGAATCCGTTGACTAATTCCACTATGGACTGGTCAAACGTTTTCCGACTCACAGAAGAGGATTCCCCCTCTTCCTTAAAACGGATAAAACTAAACGATCCATGATCATATGATGCGATGACCTGCCACAGCAGCCCTGTTCTGTAGCAGGTCAGTTAATAAAGACTTGTTTGAGATCGTCAGGTCTCGGGTCATGTTCGTCCATTAGTGGGTACACTCCCTGGCAATGTCGTTGTACAGATCAGGCATGAGCCGGATGATTTTCTCAAGCTCCAACAGATCGATTCTCTCCTGAGTGTTTGAGCACCCTTTTTTGGGCAGTAGCGTCCAGAGTATAGGGATAGCCATGCCTTTGTAATTGATGGCAAGGTATAGGATGTTGATTTTGAACTTGCCAAACATCCAGTTGGTACGATCCATGCTGAGCATCCAGGCCCCTTCCGGGGCAAACAAATGAGCGATGAGTTGAGCGATGGTTTCTTCTTCAAATGCCACATCCTTGAAAAAGCGCTGGATTCTGCGATAGCAGGAAGGGGTGGCGGCCACGCCGGGAAACGTAGTGGCCAGCTCTGCCCAGTTAACAGTGCGTCGTTTGATGATGGCCACTATGAGAATAGACAGTGCATCCAGATGTGACTTGTGCCAGTGGAGATAGGGCTTAAACTGTTTGGTGAGTGAGTTGATGGGGTTCATAGCTGCTTGAAACCTTGGCTTTGACACTAAGTTTCATAGCAGGAATCCTGTCAGCTCACTTTTGTCGTGTACAGAGAAAACCATCATCGTTTGTTGATGATAAAAAGATCGTCGAGTCGATTTCAGTCGCACCCCATCAAGACATACCTGTAACCAATGCAGTGATCAGGAACGCTGAGAATCTACCACCGCCAACACCGGAAGAAATTGATCAGTTTTATGGCTTGTCACCGAAGGCCAGGAGTACTGCACTGATGGTGTTGCTGGGATACAGCACGGAACAGATGATGGATCGAGCCAATGTCAGCCGTGACGTTATCAGAAGCCGCATCGCTCGTATCTTTACCGCCTTTAATCTGAATAGCCGTGAAGAGTTTACGGGCCAAGATGCTCAGTATTTATAATCATCTGGACATTGATTACAAAAAGGAACCTATTTACGGGATGTGAGTCATAGTTGACAGGGAGGTAAACCATGAAACCAAAGTACCTGAAACTGGTTAAACACACGAACGGCGTCTATTACCTGCAAGGTAAGTTACTGGGGAAATCCATTCGGGAGAGCACCCGAACACGGGACTACCACGAAGCCTGTCTGATGGCGGTGCATCGTGAGCTGGATGCCCTGCGACTGGCAACCGGCGCGAACGATTACTTAAATCCCTTGTTCAGTGAGTGCGTCCGGCACTATGAAAAACAGGTACGGTATTCAAGAAAGAACCAGGGTATCGTTGACCGTTTGAACCAGTGGTTCGATGGTTACGCGATAGCCGATATAGATCAGGAGGATATAAATGCGTTTGTTGTCGAGAACTTTACCCGTCGTGGACTGGCCAAGTCGACGATCGAGCGAAACCTTAATGCCTTTCAGGCCATTCGTAACCACGCCGTAAGAAACAAGATGGTTGTTCAGGATCGGTTGCCGTTCATTAACTATGAACGGGTCAGTAAACATGAACACCGGATGACCATCGTGGATAAATCCGTGCGGGATCAAATTATCAGCACGACTGATAATCCCGTGCGGGATGTGCTGGTGTTTCTGTGGTACACCGGCTCACGAATTGGCTGCGCCCTGAACCGGAGCTGGTCTGATCGTTGCGACAACGGGATCAGGTTGTACACGGTGAAAGGTGGGCGTAACAAACTGCGCCAGCGTCGGGAATACGTTGTGCCAGAGGTACCCGAGCTGACCGCCATGTTAAACCGTCGGTTGATGGAGGCTCGCAAGTCGTCGGGCTTTCAGGTCACGGATAAGATATTTGACGTGAGCGACACAACGGTCAGGGAAGAGTTGGCCAGAGTATGCGAGTCGCTGTCGGTTAAAGACTTCCTGCCCCACGACATTCGTCATTGCTTCGGGACGTACCTGGCACAAGATAAAGTCGGCATCGAGGCCATTGCGGATTTAATGGGCCACGATTCTCTTGAGTCAACCCGCAAGTACATCAACCATGCCCGAGATGATCTGGCAGACAGATGCGGGGCGCACTGTCGAAGCCTGTGAACGCTGGCGTCGTGGTGGCTATCTCATCATCAGCGTAAAATGGTCTTTTATAAAGTTATAGAATAAAAAAAACAATCTATCGACAAAAACTGACTTGTAATCATTATTTGATCTTAAAAAAAATCCGGGGAGGAAGGAATCATTCTATTAAAATGTTGTCATATCTTATGTTCAAGACTTTAACTTATGTAAGGAATAAGGAATAATGAACATAAGACCAAACTTTTCAGAAAATTCTCCCTCTTACATAGAAAGACCATCATCTAACTTTATAGATAATTCTGATGAGGGTACTAGATACACCCAGCCGTCCAGTATGCACGATAACTTATCAGAAACCAAAGCACTAGAAAATCGTTCTGTCATTGAGACAAAAATTATTACAGATGCTGAACTGATAAACCTGATTTTAGAACAGAAATTTTCTAACAATGTTCATTATCGAGTTGAAGGCGAGCTTAATATTAGCTGTTACACCGGCCTGACCGGCCTGACGGCCCTGCCCGAGAACCTCTCCGTGACGGGCGACCTTGATCTTAGAGGGTTGCACCGGCCTGACGGCCCTGCCCGAGCACCTCTCCGTGACGGGCGACCTTGATCTTGAGGGTTGCACCGGCCTGACGGCCCTGCCCGAGCACCTCTCCGTGGGGGGCTACCTTGATCTTAGGGATTGCACCGGCCTGACGGCCCTGCCCGAGAACCTCTCCGTGGGGGGCTACCTTGATCTTAGGGATTGCACCGGCCTGACGGCCCTGCCCGAGAACCTCTCCGTGGGGCGCTACCTTGATCTTGAGGGTTGCACCGGCCTGACGGCCCTGCCCGAGAACCTCTCCGTGGGGGGCGACCTTGATCTTAGGGGTTGCACCGGCCTGACGGCCCTGCCCGAGAACCTCTCCGTGACGGGCGACCTTGATCTTAAGGGTTGCACCGGCCTGACGGCCCTGCCCGAGAACCTCTCCATGACGGGCGACCTTGATCTTAGGGATTGCACCCGCCTGACGGCCCTGCCCGAGAACCTCTCCGTGAGGGGCAACCTTCGTCTTTCGAATTGCACCGGCCTGACGGCCCTGCCCGAGAACCTCTCCGTGACGGGCAACCTTGGTCTTAGCAATTGCACCGGCCTGACGGCCCTGCCCGAGCACCTCTCCGTGACGGGCAACCTTGATTTTAGGGGTTGCACCGGCCTGACGGCCCTGCCCGAGAACCTCTCCGTGAGGGGCGGCCTTGATCTTGAGGGTTGCACCGGCCTGACGGCCCTGCCCGAGCACTTCTCCGTGGGGGGCTACCTTGATCTTGAGGGTTGCACCGGCCTGACGGCCCTGCCCGAGCACCTCTCCGTGGGGCGCTACCTTGATCTTAGCGGTTGCACCGGCCTGACGGCCCTGCCCGAGAACCTCTCCGTGACGGGGCGGCCTTCGTCTTTCGGGTTGCACCGGCCTGACGGCCCTGTCCGAGCACCTCTCCGTGGGGCGCTACCTTGATCTTGAGGGTTGCACCGGCCTGACGGCCCTGCCCGAGAACCTCTCCGTGACGGGCAACCTTGGTCTTAGGGATTGCACCGGCCTGACGGCCCTGCCCGAGAACCTCTCCGTGACGGGCGACCTTGATCTTAGGGATTGCACCGGCCTGACGGCCCTGCCCGAGAACCTCTCCGTGGGGGGCGACCTTCGTCTTTCGAATTGCACCGGCCTGACGGCCCTGCCCAACTGGATTACAACGCTGGGAGAGACCACTGAAGGTAATACCCGCAACGTTTATCTTCAAAATACCGGGCTGTCTGATACCTTGATCGACCGTCTACGAGAAGGAGAATCTCCTGGCATGCAGTTTTATTTTTCCCGAAGTGCAGGACAGCCTGAACAGCAGTTTTCAAACGTGGTAGAAGGTCTTACCTTCTGGCGTCAACTGGCTTCAGCCGACTCGGAAATACCAGAACTTAGCCTTATGCATGATCAGGCTACTGACCTTGTTCGTTACCTGGGGCGACTGACCAGTACTGCGGACTACCAGAATCAGGCAACCCGTCCTGTACTGGCCCAGCGGGTGATGGCAATCACGGCGTTACTGACAGGGAGCGACAGGATCAGGGATGAAGCTATGGATCACATACATCACGCACTCACTTCCTGTGATGACCGGATAATCCTGGCACTGGATGATCTGGATACCATGCAATTACTCGATTCGGCCGAAAGAAAGGCCTTTGCGGGTAATGCTGACGAATTAAGGGAATTAGGCTTGCAAATGATGCGTCTGGATGAGGTGAAACGGATTGCCCGTGACCATATGAAGACCTTGAAATGGGTGGATGAAATTGAAGTAGAGCTGGCTTTTCAGATTGGTGTACGCCAGCAACTCGCCCTGCCCGGCTCAACTCAGCATATGATCTTTAGAAGGTGTGCCAAAGTGTCGGATCAGGATATAGGCAACGCTGTTAATCAAGTGAACACCCATTGTTCCGACGATAACTTGCAGGCCTACCTCGCACAGTGGGATCCCTGGCAAAAATATCTGCGCCGACAGGAAGTCCCAACTTTTGACCAACTCCCTCAAAAAACGGTAGACCGTATCGAGGACTGTGCTATCAGTGCAGCAAAAACCCCTAAAATGGTCGCATTGGGCGATGATCATCTGGATTACGATGCTCTTGTTAGGGCTGTCGTGGAATACGGTAAGAATCCGTTGACTAATTCCCCTATGGACTGGTCAAACGTTTTCCGACTCACAGAAGAGGATTCCCCCTCTTCCTTAAAACGGATAAAACTAAACGATCCATGATCATATGATGCGATGACCTGCCACAGCAGCCCTGTTCTGTAGCAGGTCAGTTAATAAAGACTTGTTTGAGATCGTCAGGTCTCGGGTCATGTTCGTCCATTAGTGGGTACACTCCCTGGCAATGTCGTTGTACAGATCAGGCATGAGCCGGATGATTTTCTCAAAGTGGATTTCGATGTTTCGGATGCGGTTCCGATTGTCCTTATCGTCGATCCACTGCCTGCGGGCGTTGATTTCTTCTTTAAGCTTGATGATCTCGGCTCGTGCGACGATTTCCTTGACCGGCGGTGAACTGATTGCTCGGTAGTTGACGAGGCCGTGTTGGTTTTTGGGCACCTGTGACCAGTTGAGTTGAGTCATACGTCTACTTCCTGTTACTTATTCCTGTGCCTGAAAAATGCGGTCGAGGTCATCGAGGGTGTAGTGAGTGGCGTTGATGACGTTGTACTGTTTGATGATTCTTTTCCAGCCGAGAATGAAATGGTTATAGTTCTCCGGACACACAAACACGGGTAATATTCAAACCCCTACAGGTGTGTCCAAATGTCAGAAAAGAAAGCAAAAACTTATACAGCTGAATTCAAGGAATCTGCAGTAAAACTGGCTGTAGAGTCTGATAAACCGGCAACAGAAACAGCCAGAGAACTCGGGGTGAATGTTAACACCCTGCATACCTGGATTGCCAAGTATCACCGCCCCAAGGCTGCCAGCAAGCCTCAAAAGAGCGATGAGCATATATACGACGAACTCAAACGTTTACGAAAAGAGAACGCCAAGCTGAAGGAA
Organism: Endozoicomonas sp.; assembly: GCA_965198415.1. Classification (GTDB taxonomy): domain Bacteria; phylum Pseudomonadota; class Gammaproteobacteria; order Pseudomonadales; family Endozoicomonadaceae; genus Endozoicomonas. The sequence goes on along the minus strand of CBDAPN010000031.1, from coordinate 182,382 downwards.
GAGCGAGCCATATTAAAAAAGGCAGCCGCCTTCTTTGCCAAAGAGTGTCACTGAAGTTTCAGTTCATCAGTGACAACCGGGAGCAATTCAACCTCTCAGCCATGTGTCGGGTCATGTCAGTGTCCCGCAGTGGCTACTATGAGTGGCTCTCCCGCCCAGCATCCAAGCGCTCTCAGGAGGATCAGGCATTGAAGGCAGACATCAAGGAAATTCACGAGAAGCACCGTCAGCGCTATGGAGCACGCAGTATTAAAGATGACCTTGCTGATTTGGGTAAAACCGTCAGCCGTAAGCGCGTGACCCGCCTGATGAAAGAGGAAGATCTGGTTTGTAAGACCAAGCGTAGATTCAAGGCAACAACGGACTCCAGCCATAACAAACCTGTGGCTGACAACTTACTGAAGCGTGACTTCCACCGGGAGCAGCCTGACCAGGCTTACACCGGCGATATTACATATATTCCGACTCGGGAAGGTTGGCTCTACCTTTCCGTTTTCATTGATCTGTGCTCACGGGCTGTGGTGGGCTGGTCCATGAGTAACAGGATGACAGCGACGCTGGTGACAGACTCTCTGCAGATGGCTATGTGGAAGCGCAGGCCAGAGGCAGGCTTGCTGGTGCATAGTGATCGTGGCAGCCAGTATGTCTCAGAGCGGTACCAGAACTTGTTGAGCGACAATGAGTTTGTCTGCAGCATGAGCCGCAAAGGTAATTGCTGGGATAATGCGGTGGCTGAAAGCTTCTTCCACACACTGAAGACTGAGCTGATCCATCATCAGGACTTTCAGACCAGGGAAGAGGCTCAGCAGGCCATATTCGAATACATTGAAGTGTATTACAACCGTCAGAGAAAGCATTCAACCAACGGCTACCTGACACCGTTCAAGTATGAACAACAACTTGCCGAGGCAGCGTAAAAAAGTGTCCGGAAAACTCTTGCCATATCAAATCCTCTGAGTAGCTTTTTGGTGTTCAACATAATCAACCGTTTCGCAGTAAAACCAACGTGACAGCCAAACTTTAACCCTTTGACCGACTGGTAGACTTGGCTGGCCAGATTCCAAATATAGAGTTACATCACCCACGACAACCTTGTCTGATTCTTCAATGAGCACCTCTGCTTCGCGAAATGAGTTTAACCAACGAGGATCAAGTGGATTTCGATTTAACAGTTTAAATGTGTGTTCAATCATAGTGCGCCCATTATATGAAAGTAGTGTGTTAGTACCCAGCCTCTCTTTGGTGTCGCACAGCTAGCACCGTTGTTAGCTCACCCTCGGTACGATACAAAGCAACATAACCACTGCTACCAAAGTCAATAAGCCACTCTCTAAACTCCGGCTCCATGCCATCGACAGGACGACCAACTTCAGGTTGATGGGCTAGAACTTTCACGCTGGAACGAATTGTTTTTATGGCACGGCTGGCAGACTTTATGTCTTTATTTCCCAGAAACCGATGGAGCCGCTGAACATCTCTAAGGGCAGAAGGTGACCATATCAATCGTGACACTTAGGAATCTCCGCATCTTCTCCGGCTTCAAGTTTGGCCAGCCATGCATCTGCCTCTTCAAGCGTCAGGTGCATGCCATTTTCCTGATAGGCTTCCCAAGCATTGAGAGCATCCTGCTTGAAGGCTTCTTTCTTTTCCTCACAAGCCACATAGTGACGAATTGCCTCACACATAATCCAGTGGGCTGATCGGTGTCTGGCTTTAGCCAAGTGCTGAACCCTCCTTTTCAAGTCTTCATCAAGTTTAACTGAAGTGGTGGCCATCCCTTTCTCCTTTGGTATTAAAAGGTGTTACTTATTAATACTACACCACAACAGCAGAAAGTAAAGAAAACCCTCGTTTTATTTACTTTTGTACTGGGTGACCAGAGTAAGCCTATTCATAGGCTTTGAAGCGTTAAGTTACTCGGTAAAGAAATCAATGTTAAGATAGCGTCTTTGATAACGGGTTTATTCACTAAATCAGCACTTTATCAGGGAGAAATGGAAATGCTGATCGGTTATGCACGGGTTTCCACCGATGATCAGAATTTGAGCTTACAAAGGGATGCGTTAGGAGCAGCCGGCTGTGACAAAATCTTTGGGGATCAGCTCAGTGGAACCAAGTCTGAACGACCAGGATTAAAACAGGTGCTTCAATATGCCAGAGACGGTGATGTCATTGTCGTTTGGCGCTTAGATCGACTCAGCCGGTCACTCAAAGACCTCATTGAAATGATCACTCTTTTGGAGTCACGAAACATCGGTCTGAAGAGTTTGCAAGAGGCCATCGATACCTCATCCAGTTCTGGCAAACTCATCTTTCATATTTTTGGTGCTCTGGCTGAGTTTGAGCGAAACCTTATCCGTGAGCGCACTCAAGCAGGCTTAAAAGCAGCCAGAGCCAGAGGCCGAACAGGTGGAAGACCAAAGTCGCTCAACCACGACAAAAGGCTATTAGCTGTGCAGCTCTACGATGAACGGAAACACTCGGTAGATCAGATTTGTGAAATGATGGGAGTATCCAAGCCCACACTCTACAAGTACATCGAGTCTGTCAGATCATCGGAAAAGGCTTCTTAACTCAACCTATTATCTGTCCTGATTGCCCAAATTGCTACAGCCAATAGTGGCAATTTGGCGCACCAACACCATTAAAACTGACTATCCTCTTTCAGGAAAAAAAATAACACCTGTCACTATTTTTGAGAGTATTCAGCCTGCTCCTGTTCACTATGACATCCCTGATCAGGTTATCCAAGGCAGAACATCGGACATTAAAGACTTTGTGTTAGCTTTTGATCAAAAATTTGATGATTCGAACGGGCTTCCAGATGGCTTTCGTTTGAGCAATCGGGCTATGGCAGACATTATCAATGTCGTTCTTGACTTATCACCGGAAAAAATGACGTCCAGTGATGCGGTGAGAATCGTCAGGAACAGATATGCCAGCGTTGACTCTTAGGAAGTCACTACACAGATTTCTAAACACTACCTGGTTACATGACTATCGCCTTTATGCCCTTTGGGTATTTATGCCCTTTGGGTATTTATGCCCTTTGGGTGCGATAGGGCGGGGAGTGTCAGAGCTTTTGGCTCCTCAAATCCTGGAAATTTTGCACATGTGCAAAATGAGGATCAGTGAGAACAGGCTTGAACTACTCCAAATAATTATGCTATTAAACGACAATGTAGTTATAAGCACGCAAGGTTATCGGTTGCCTTAGGGTGAGTACATTTTATTTAACGTTAGTTTTTTTTCTGGCCTTCAAGGTGCTCTATTAGTTTTTCCTGGCCAGCAATGGAGTGCTCCAAACGGCGAATCGTTTCGTGATATCCGGCCGATTTCATTTCTATTTCTGAACTCAGTCTCGCGGCTTCAGATTCGGCTGCTGAAGCTTGAAACTTTTCTTGTTCCAGCTTTTTGTGGGTATCGGATAGGCTGATTTTTAGCGCTTTAAGCTCTTCCTCGAGTTTCTGTCTGCGCTCTTTCTCGTCGGCAAGCTGCTCGGTCATTTGCTTTTGTTGTTCCTGCAAAGAAATGATCAGCTGTTCATGGCCCTTGATGGTCGCCTCTTTACCTACTAGCGACTTACTCAGTTCTGTAATGGCGTGATTCAGTTGCTTGTTCTCCTTTACCAGCGCTGTATTCTGGCTTTTTACTTCGTCGATCAGCGCTTGATTGCCCTCAACTTTCAGTTCCTTTTTGGCAATATTGGTACGCAAAGTTTCATTTTGTCGGGAGAGCTCTTTATTGTCTTCAAGGGCGCTGGCCAACTGCTGACGCACCTCGTGGAGAGCCGCATCGTTGGACTCTCTGCATTTATCGAGTTCAGTTTCTGTCTGCTTTTTTAGCATTTGCAACGCTGTTTGCAGTTCCTTAATTTCTTTGTTCTGTCCTTCGACGACAGCTGACTGCTTATGCATTGTGTCTTCAGCCTGAGCAAGATCAGCCATGGCCAGATCTCTTTGCTCGTTGGAGTCTTTAGCGAGCGCTTTGTACCGTTGCTCAGCCTCTACCCCAAAGCGGGTGATCTCTTTCATAAAAGCCTGAGTGAACTCAGAAGAAAACCCCAGGCGGTCATAGAGGGATTGCTGATTGGCTCCCAGTTCGGAACGCCAGTTGGCAAAGTATTTGTGAACAGTGGAAGTGCTTTTTACATTCGGCAATTCAGCAAGGACAAGTCTTACTGAAGGTTTCTCACCCCGGGCATACATCTCATTACAGATCTTATTGACCTGATCCTGAATAGATAGCACCTGTTCGTCAGTCGCCATGATTTTCACTCCATTTGGCTGAATCATTTGTTAGCAAACTAATAGTATATCAATAAACAAACGAACACTATTTTTTAAACGAACACTGTTCGTTTGTTCTTTTATTAAAAATTGACATTATGCCTGTAATGTCAATTTTTTATGTTAGGATGAAAAAAAAGGGAGCCTGTAAGGGTAAAATCCTAAAAAAGCGTGACGCGTCGAGTGACATCGAACAAACACAGGAGCAGCCAGAATGCCCCATCAGCTACAGCAAGTACGAGCCGCCCCGCCAGCTCCAGTGGGCGTTGATCAGGCTCGCCCTTTGGTAACAGTTTCCACGGACGCTGAGGCCGTGATGCGCTTTCTGAACCGAGTCACAACCACCGGTGCGCCCAGACTGGCTCGCTCTACTCATGCGGCCTACAAAAAAGAGTGTCGTCGTTTACTTTGGTACTGTGGCCAGCACAATCTGGCATTCAAAAGCCTGTCGCTGGAGGACGCTCAGGCATTTGTGGTGATGCTGCAGGAGCCAAGTCTGGATCTGATAGGCACGGCCAAACGTCCCTTTGGTGACAGCAACTGGAAACCCTTTGTGGTTGCAAAGGATTGGACACCCGGCAACCCTGTATTGTCTCCGGCCTCTGTCCATCAGGCAGTTGCCGCCATAAAGAGTTTGTTTACTTGGCTGCAAAAAGTGGGCTATCTGACACTGAATCCGTTTGCACTGCTCGATACCCATTCTGAAGAAAAAAAGCGCATAGAAATGTCTCGCAAAAACAGAGTATTACACCTTGAAGACATTTCTCTGGTACTTGACCACCTGCAGCAGTCTGAAAAAGATAGTCTGACAACGCCCAAAGTCCTGAGAAAAGTGAAGAGACAGCGGTGGTTATTTTATGCCTATCTCTACTCTGGCCTGAGGATCTCAGAGTTACTCAGCAATGACACAGGTAGCCTGCAGCTCGCGTCAGTCAATGGTAAGAGGTTGTGGGTGTTGTATGTGATCGGCAAGGGTGGTAAACCATCGGAAATACCCGTTTCAGAAGGCTTCATGAGTGAATTTTGCCGCTACCGTCTCAGCCTTGGTCTGCCCGCAACACCTGCCCCGAACAAACCAGAACCTTTCTTTTTTAATATCACAGGCAAAAAACCGCTAAAAACCCGGCAACAGTTGCATGATATTTTCAAGGAACTCACCCGTGAAGTAGCAGAGTCGTTGCTATCTCAGAACAGGGTGCATGAAAGCATCAGAATTCAATCCAGCTCGGTTCACTGGCTCAGGCACAGTTTTGTCACTCTGGCCATGGATGCTACCAACGATCTCGGGTCGGTTATGGAGTTGGCCAGACACAACGATATAAAGACGACGATGGCTTATGATAAATCCAGAATGACTCACCTAAGCGATCTCTTAGAAAAGATAGCTAAAACCATTGGGTGAAAGTCTCACATTGATAGGTACTCTCATTTTTCTGTCTGTAAAGAAAACGGGGTGACATTATCTGCTCCTGTTTTCTTAATCTTGCAACACGTTCCCACAGGGCATAAATACCCACAGGGCATAAACACCCAAAAAGTATAAAGCCGATGCTTTACGCAAGATTTGCTAACTTCCAACATTGTCGAACAGCGGGCTCTGAGTTAATGACCTAAGAGTCAGAATCCCTTGGCCTGTGGGAGGTCATCAACGCATAACCGAGCACTTCATGCGCTGTGTTACCAATCAGCCTAAAGACTCCCGAACCGATCGGCAGACTCTGCGACAAGTGTTCAGCGTATTGCATACGAGCGCGATTGTTCCTGAAATATTTCAGTTCTGTTGTCCACTTTGATCGCCGGGGATGTTGTTTGTACTGGTAGGCCAGCGCTTTGATCACTTTCTTAACCCCTTTGGAATGTGGCGATAGGTGCAGAGAGTTCTCAGCATGGGTCGCAAGAAGGCCCTACTATAGCCGCTCAGCGGCTTAGTGGCGGGAGCACGTCACGCCTACTATTGACGACTCATGTTTGGTTTGAAATTGAGGGTGTTTTGTTTAACACTACGGATAACGTGCTAATAGCCATAATTTCAATCAAAAAAGTACGGAGTAGTTCCTGACATGTCTTCAGCCGTTGAGCTCATTGAAAGTGTAAAGAATTTAGGTTCAACCGTAACCGAGCTGGCTGATGGCTTACGAAAGCTAAACCCGGGCCTTTGGGATGGGTGGGTGATCGGCATAGAAGACAAGGTCTGGAGAAAAGCCACAGCAACCACTAGCAACATACCTCCACACCAACAGGCGGCCAATATCTATTCCTGTCTGCATCATTTGCACTCAGGCGATGGTCGAGATACCTGGCAAATGGCCGGGCTTTTAATGGTACCGGATTCTATTATAGATCTTGGCAATAAGGTTAACGAATCAAAACAGTGTTTCGAAAAGGCGTTGTTTCAATACAAGTATCCAGGCAAAAGCTGGGATCGTAGACATGAAGAGAAGCTGCCAAAGAAAAATAGCTCATTAATGAGACTACTAAAAGACCTGTCCACATCACCTAAGCCTACTGAAAGCCAGCTCGCTAGAGAGGTTTTATCTCGGCTAGGTAGCTCCAGGCTGCACATTCGTCATTGCACCAGAAAAATTCGTATTCTGAACAAGATGCCTGAGTCGATCAGTCTGAGTTGGGTTCAGCAACGAAAATCTATCCGCAAAATTACCGCCGATGAGTGTTTGCAAAAGTTAAATAGCCTGAAAAATCATGAAGAAACAGACCACGGTTTAGAAGCGCAAATAGCGATTGTTAACAGCTTAAGGCCTGAAGATATTGCAAGGCTCCGTTTAGTCCAGACAGTGACCAACCCTTCTGTAAAGGGAAAGTTATACTGGTCAAATAGCCATTCAACAGAGCTGGGCTATCTATCAATGCCAGCACTGATTGCCTCTGGACAGCTGAACGGAAAACTGCCAGATTTCACCCGCCTCTCTGAAACCCCACCTACCACCAAACGTCGACGCCGAAAAGATTCTAAATTAAGCCCAGAGCCGCTGCTCAGCTCTATAAGGGTCTATCTCAGTTCATAACCAAGAGATGGGCTGGCTCAGTATTGCCTCCGCTATGGTCTGTCACGTAGCCTTTTTATTCTCAGAAAAAATGTTTATTTTTATCATATACGACAGAATATAAACGACGATACGCCTTTCTGCCCTTTGGGTGCGACTGCACCAAAGGGCAGAAAGGCGAGAGTTTACGACGATTTTCTAAGTGTCGAGGACTCAAACCAAGATAAGCGATAACCCGGGTTACACGACCATTTATGAGCAGTGTAATCGCCGCATAAAAGCAGTACTCTTGAACGGTATACTTGTGATAATAACGACGGCTTCTGCTTGCTAATGAGTAATCAAGACACAAAAGAAAAAAGTAATATGACGGCTGATAAACGACTGGATGAGTCAAAGGTCAACACCAATCGGCAGATGCAGTTATTTTCCCTGCCAACGGTGATAGACAAAAACTACTCCAATCTGATCGACATTTACGATGCATTGGATAAGTACAGTTATGGCCGTGGCAAACGCGGAAAGCGAGCCCGCAGTATTGCCGACTCGGTTCGCAATACCGTAACGTACCTTAACAAACGCAAAATCCTGGCCACCGTTCGCGCAGCGAACATAACGGATAAAAAAGGGAATCCTGTGCTGGTCTTTCCCGGCGAAAGAGAAGAGCGCGTGGAGGAAGCGTTACGAAAACTCGCCGTTGAAGGCAGAGGCGTTTTTATAGACGGCAGCGCTGGTGTAACTTTCACCCTGTACGGATTGCAAAAAGAGTTAAAAAGCCGTGGGCACACCTACTCCATCGATGAACTCAAAGAAGCCATTTTGATTAACCGCAGGGCCACTCTGGAAGTATCCACTGAAGACGGTTCGGCACTGGTTGACTCCGGTTTTTTTGAGGCGGTTGGCTTGGTTACGAAGAAAGAATACCAAAAAGACTCTAAAGCCCATTGTTACGTGCGGTTTAACCCGCTGGTGACAGAGTCAATTGTGCGACTGACCTACCGCCGATACGACTATGCGCGCAGCATGAGGATTACTTCTCCTCTGGCGTTGTACCTGTTTAAGAGAATGAGTTTGTATTTCACTCAGGCCGGTATCAACACACCGTACACCCCGAATCTGGTGTCATTTCTGTCACAAAGCGCAAGAGGGCTGTCTGTTCGCATGGGCGATAACGTGCGGGCTATGACCAATGCCCTTGAAGTCCTTATCCAGCAAAAGGTGGTAGCCACCTATGAATTTGAACGGGTAAAAGAGAGCCGCAAAATTATTGATGTCCGTTACAAGATTTACCCTCATGAACAGTTCGTTCAGCAACAACGCTCAGGGAACAAGGTAAAGAAAGATGCCCAGATAAAATTCAACGGCACTATTTTCAATGAAACTTTGGAGGAGGAGTTTTTCCACTAACCAATCGTTTCCGTACCGATGCCTACTACAAAGAGGGTAATCGGTTTCGCATTCTGAGGCAGAAAAACGACTTTTGTCGCTTAAGAAAGCATTTCCATTTCTGGCTGATGTTCCAGCGTCATCCTGCAACAAACACTCAGAGATCAGCAGGACACCTTCAAGAACTTGTGGGCTGGTAGGTCAAAATATCCAAAGTTCAAAAAAAAACATTCATGCCATAGCATTCCCCACTGTTTTAGCAGTGACCGGCATTGGTTTTGATTCAATGCTCACAGAGCATTCACACAAAGTACCTTCCAGCCATGTCTTTACTTATGGTGATGCTGGATGGTTCAGAAGAAAGCTCTCTGCTCCAGCAGATATTCAGCGGCTCTTTACTCTTAGCGATGAACAGTTAGCCATTCCTTTGGTTGAGCTGGCTTTTGTATTGCCCCCAGTCAATGTCCCGAAGCTACGAACCGGGCAACGCAGCCTGTAACTCTGATCTCTACCTTGTCAAAACGAGAGCGCAGCTCGTGTTTCAGCCCATCCAGGTGGTCCTCTGTGTTACTGAAGATGCCCTTCCGGTTGTAGATGGCCATCAACCCTTTCGCTGCCGAGCTGCGGCGGACTCCCTCTTGTAGGATGGTGCTGCCGAATACCTTGCCCCCGTCGCTCAACAGGGGTTGGATATGGTCAAACATCACCGCCTTGCTGTGGATGTTGCCCGGTAAGCAGTGCAACAGGTAGTTGAGCCCTATGGACTGGTAGCCGGCTGCGTCGGTATCGGTCAGTGGTTCCAGTATGTTGTGTACATGGAGGCAAGTCTGATAACGGCTGAGTCGTTTTTTGGTATGACGCAGGGCGTTCAGGTTTAAGTCCATCAGATCAATGGCGGGCTTTTTCACTGGAAACCGGCAGTGGTCAAGGAAATAGCCCGTCCCTACGCCGATGTCCAGATGCTGGCCGGATACGTGCTGGTTGTACCAGTCCAGCAGGATCGGGGTCGGACATTGCCAGATAAAGCGGTTGGAGATGCCCAGTACCGCTATGTCGTAGATATTGAGTATGCGTCTGCTGTAAACAGCCTGCCCTTTGTCCACCTGTTCTTTGGTGATAGAGCTCTGTGCGGTCATTGCAAACTTCCTTGCGTCGGGGTTAATTATTGCCGTAATAGACAAGGATAGGCTCGCATTCTTCCGGCCGCTCATTTTTCACTGAAATTCGCTTCATTTGATTATCTCAACAACGTCATTCCCACTAAGGTGGGAACCCGCCACGAACAATGGATTCCCGCCTTTCAGCACCTATCTCTTTATCACATCTCGACATCCCAGAGCTGGCGCGCCATGCGCAAGATTTCAACGTAGCCCTGTAGCTTTGCCCAACCCTTCCAAACAGCTAACCAGCCAGGTCGACCTGTTTGCTTCGAATCGCACCAACCACCTAGTTTGGCTATGGTCTGAAATAACCAGATCAGTGGTGGTGGGTCATTCGGCAATCGCTTACTCTCCATTTTCAACCAGAGCACTTGCCACTCATCATCACTGACTACTTGATTGGCTAAGGTTTTTTCGTGTCATACTTCATCGCTGTTCTTCTTTCGGACGCAAGGCAGCATCAATGCCTCCCTTATTTGCATCTTGATGTCAAGGTGGGGTGGAGATGCCTGCGCAGGAACACTCTGTTTGAGGATTTCAACCTGAAATAACCCCTAAAAAAAAGCTGCAATCCCTTTGCAGCCAAGGTCTTGCAGCCTGTATTGCCGATGAGGAATTTTAGTTTTTGGCCTCTTCGTAATGCCGGTTCAGCACTTCTTCAATGGCCTTATCCAGCTCGTTCTGAACGCCCCTGGGCATATAGCCAAACTCATAGGCAAACGCCCGACCTTTGGTGCGTTTGCGGGCAAACTGGTTTTTGTTGTTAAAGGAAAAGTAGTGGGTGGTTCTGGTCTTGACCGGATCAGGTATCGACAGCACGTATTTCAGGTTGTCTTTGAATGACGCCATCAGCCGGGTTTTGATCTCATCGGCGCGCAGATCTTCTTGCAGAATATCCTGTTTGTTGTCGTTTACCAGTTCCAGCACATCGGGCAGCTCGATGCCTTTGTCACTGAGCATTTCGCTGTATCGGAGCAGCTCGCTGTAGTTGGGATGCGACAGTTCGTTGGGGTCGGGAAAGACTTTGATCATCGCCAGGGGTACCCGCGCCGCGGTCAACGCCCGATTAACCTTGGCAACGGACAGTTGTCGTGCTTTGGCAATATCAGCCTGTTTCATACCGCCTTCCCACAGGGGCAGAAGGCTGACACCGAGGTCACGAATGGAGTGTTCCCGGGCGGTCTGTACTTCCCGGGCAATGGTCCGGGCGTCGTCCGTCGTCAGTTCGGTATCGGCCTCTGCCACCAGTATATTCAGCCCGGCTTTGGCTTCGATGGCGGCCAGTCGACGTCTTGAACCGTCGAGGATTTCTATTTTGCCACCGTCGCTGAAGCGTCCGATGGCGGGAAACCACTGGTGGGTTTTAATGGTGCGAGTGATATCGGCCACCGACTCCGGGGTCAGGGTGTTCTGGTCACGACCATTGATGTCGCCGTTGACAAAGGTAGCGCTTTTTACCTTGCCCGCCTTGACTCGGATCGAGTTAAAGTACAGGGTGCGATCCTTGCCGTGCGGGTCTTGCAGGGTGACTTCACACTCAGCCAGATCAATATCATCGTACAGGGCATCGTCCTCGATCCCCATGGTTCTGCCAACTGTCACTCGAGCCATTTATGAGTTCTCCTGAAATTCTGAGCGAATAAACTCGATGCGTTCAAACAGCGCCAGAGAAACTTCGTACACTGAGTTACTGGCACGCTTTAGGGCGTCCTTGGAACCGTCGTAATTGGAAGGCGGTATGGTGATCACGGTGTCGAACGTCTCACCACAGCGTTCCATGGCATCCAGACGGGGAAAGGTGGCGTCAAGGATGTCGCCACCAAATACTTCTTTAGCCTGACTGTAGGCAACCAGCTGGTCTTTCTTGTTAGCCAGCTTGGTCATCATGGGAATGTTGGTGTGGTAACGCACCTCGGTGCCGCTGTTCTCGATCATGCGGACGATATCCGGAATGCGCGAGGTGTAGCGCAGGGAGGAGTGGAAATCCACCTGGGCCGGGGCGATGGGTGTCACCAGCATGTCAGCGGCAACCACGCACTGTTTCAGTAGCGCGTCGAGATGCGGGCCGGTGTCGAGGAAGATAAAGTCGTAATCACCTTCCAGTTTTTGGATCAGGCAGTCCCGCAACGCTTCGTTGGGGTTGATGCCGGGTAGGTGTTCAGCGCAGAGCTCTTCCCATAACGCCGCGGTAAAGCCGTCGTCAATGGAGGCGGGCAGGACATCGACCCCGGGTACCTGGGTCTGGATGATAAAGTGCTCTTTGATCTCTTCGGTGGACAGGTTCTGCAAAATGGCCTGAACCCCGGTGGTCTCGACCAGGCCGACGGAGTGTTTGTGGGACAAAAACATGGTGGCCGAGGACTGGGGGTCCAGATCGACCACCAAGATTCTCAGATCATGCTTAAGCAGCATGGGGTGGGTTCTCATACCATGAGCAATGGATACAGTGCTGACGGTTTTACTGATACCGCCTTTCAAGTTGCCAATAAACACCACCCAGGCTTTGTCGTATTGATCTCTTAGCTTGGGTACGCCACGGAATTTATAGAACTCGGCCACGTCTTCAATGGTCAGTTTGTAGGGGCGGGTCGCTTTGTTCTCATCACGGTGCAGGGCGATGCCGCTTTCCTGCATGGTGTTGAGGGTGGTTTCGGCGATGCGTTTGGAAATACCCAGTTCGCTGGTTAACTCGCCCTTGCTGTAGGTGCGGTAATAGCCGCCCAGACCCAACTCCTGTTTTTGTTTGTCGATATCCCGAACCAGCTTGTGCAACATCCGCTCTGAACGGCGTTTAAAGCGTTCCATCTGCCTTTTGGCATCTTTTCTCATGGTATTTGTCTTCCAGTATGTGCCGGTTTGTTTGCATGGGTTCTATAAACCAGCACATGAAGTTGATAATTGACACATTGGCTGATTATTACAGTCGCAGGGGGGGAATGCAAAAAAAGGGGGCAATGCCTGAGTTGGGCCGTCAGTCATGCTCTGCGCTCAATCACGCCCAGCTTTCGACCGCCTCTCCCTTTGCCCAACTGTCATCCGTCGGCTTCTCCAGACTGCTTTGACGCAGGCGGGTCGTGATTTGCTTTGGCACAACGGGTTTCGAGAATTTTCAGGCAATAAGCCGTCGGGTCGTCCACACCTATCAGGCAGTTTCGTTACAGCAGAGCTCAATATAGGGGCCAGAGCGGGTTATCAACGAATTGGCACGACGAATTGCGGCAGTGCACCCAGCACTGAACCTGTGTGATTTCAGGGTGTTTTTTGCAGTAACTGTCATAAACACCGTAGCCATTGGTGAGCAATACGCCTTTGAAGTCTGTAATGGCTTGATGTGTCATGTACTGGTTTGAGTAACTTAATGCTTCTTTAGACCAGATTGGTCAGTGTCGTTCGGCTCAGAGTGCCTCCGGTGCTGGCAGTTCAATAACTTCAACGGGCACCTGTTCGTCAAAGCGAAGCCCTTGAGCGGTGACGTAATCTTCAGAACGTGTGTTTCTTGCGTCGTTCGTAGGTGATGGTTTCTGTTTCAGGGGGCGACAGTGCCTTTGGCTTGGCGAAAATCTCACCAAAGTCCCTCTGGTCAGGGTTATCAATGGTCAGTCGCTTTTCGGACTTTTCACCAAACACCTGCCGTTTAAACCAGTTGAACTGCTGCTTGACAGAACAGAGTTCCTGAAGTGGTGTATCCAGTGCCGACAGACCATCATAGGACTTACGCATATCGGTTGGCTGAGTACATAACCACACTCGGACACCGGATTCAGGGAAGAGCATATCCCTGACGCATCCGCAGAATGACGTTGCCGGGGAGTCCTTTGGATCGGCAAAACTCGGATTGAGTGGCAGGGCCGTTTTGTTGTTCGATGATAAGAGTTTGCCACTGGCTTTGGCTGAGTCGTTTGGGTCGGTTTGTTTCTGTAGCCACGGTAATCTCCGGCATGATAAATGCGGGAGTAGAATAGGCTGTAGATGGCTGGGCTTGGGTAGACGTCCTTAAATGACCGGTTTCCGTCGAGAAAAACTAATAGGACGGTTTGGGTCGCAAGGTTGCTGGTAAAGATCCAGAACCTCCTCTATAGGGGTGGTGAACAGGCAAGGGCGATAAGGTGAGTATGCTCTTCACCATCTAGGTTACGCTTGTGGCTATTATCAACAAGCTTGCCGTTGACGAAGGCGGCAAATAGTAACCGGCCTGACACGAAACGTTTTTGCACTGTGTTTGATAAGGTGGTTTATCTGATTTTTGCACATGTGCAAAATAAGGCTTAATGAGATTAAGTATTTGAGTCTCATTTTTTTGGCTTCAATGCTGTAACCCTGACTTACTTATTATATTTATTATATAAATATAATACTGGTTATATGGATAGTAACTGGTTATATAACTGGTTAGCCCAGTGGATAAGTAGCCACAGCCTATATTCCAAGGGGGTTTTGATGAATAACACGATGCAACAAACCTCTATGTTTTTGTGCAATAAACCTTTAGGGTTTTCTGCAACAAACCTATAACTGCCCATTTTATCCTTCAGCTATTCACAACTAATTCTTGTTCTATCCACTGGAATACCCACAGGAACTGTGGATAAAACAATAACTATGCAGTTAACCTATAACTTAGCTGCTCTAATTGTGCCCTTAACCTCTAGGATTTCATTAAAAATGCAGTTGTCCTATAGGTTATTGTGCATCAAACCTTTATGTTTTCCGCTGAAACTTGATTAAAAAATAGACAGATTTGACGTTGATTCCTTGGCTCAATTGGTAGATAAGCAGTAAGACGTTTGTCCTCGGACTGTACGGCTGTTTTCGTTGTCATCCGATGAAACAAGAGGAGGCGCAATTGAATGTTCGGTCTCGGATAGGTGATTGCGGGGTTACCTACGACAGAGGCACAAGCCCGGCAATCAGCGTAAAGATAGAAGGTATTGTGAAGTGAAAAGCGGACCATGCCTCTTAGTAGAAAAGCACTCCTTCTGCCGTTGAACTGAACGTGATGCCGTTGAGTTTGGTCTGGGTGTCGTTTTTTACCTTGTTTCCTGAGCATTGCTGCTGAACGAACTGTTCATGAGGGTAAATCTTGTAACGGACATCAATAATTTTGCGGCTCTCTTTTACCCGTTCAAATTCATAGGTGGCTACCACCTTTTGCTTGATCAGGGCTTCAAGGGCATTGGTCATAGCCCGCACGTTATCCCCCATGCGAACAGACAGCCCTCTTGGGCTTTGTGACAGAAATGACACCAGATTCGGGGTGTACGGTGTGTTGATACCGGCCTGAGTGAAATACAAACTCATTCTCTTAAACAGGTACAACGCCAGAGGAGAAGTAATCTTCATGCTGCGCGCATAGTCGTATCGGCGGTAGGTCAGTCGAACGATTGACTCTGTCACCAGCGGGTTAAACCGCACGTAACAATGGGCTTTAGCGTCTTTTTGGTATTCTTTCTTCGTAACCAGGCCAACCGCCTCAAAAAAACCGGAGTCAACCAGTGCCGAACCGTCTTCAGTGGATACTTCCAGAGTGGCCCTGCGGTTAATCAAAATGGCTTCTTTGAGTTCATCGATGGAGTAGGTGTGCCCACGGCTTTTTAACTCTTTTTGCAATCCGTACAGGGTGAAAGTTACACCAGCGCTGCCGTCTATAAAAACGCCTCTGCCTTCAACGGCGAGTTTTCGTAACGCTTCCTCCACGCGCTCTTCTCTTTCGCCGGGAAAGACCAGCACAGGATTCCCTTTTTTATCCGTTATGTTCGCTGCGCGAACGGTGGCCAGAATCTTGCGTTTGTTAAGGTACGTTACGGTATTGCGAATCGAATCGGCAATACTGCGGACTCGCTTCCCGCGTTTGCCACGGCCATAACTGTACTTGTCCAATGCATCGTAAATGTCGATCAGATTGGAGTAGTTTTTGTCTATCACCGTTGGCAGGGAAAATAACTGCATCTGCCGATTTGTGCTGACCTTGGATTCATCCAATCGTTTATCAGTTGTCATACTACTTTTTTCTTTCGTGTCTTTATCACTCATGAGAAAGCAACAGTCGTAGTTATTATTAGAAGTAAGCAGCAAGAGTACTGCTTTTGAACGGCGATTACACTTCTCATAAGCTGTCAGAGATCGGTACTGATAAGGGCGACTCGGACCTTTGCTGTTCTGATGCCCCCACCACCCAGCCTAATGGTTGTGGTCTGGTAATCTTAGACCGGTTTCTACTGGAGCGTCTGCTGGCGTTTTCGCAATATACGGTGTATTCACACCGACCGGGCAGGACAAGATCACTGGCCGATGCCGGTTTAGGTAAAGCCACTGCTGAATTTTGCACATGTGCAAAATTCAGCAGTGGCTGCTCTGTGACGTCCATGCCTGACAGTGTTCTGCTGGTATTCATTCCACACCAAGTACCAAGAGCCATCAAAATTGGCACTATAGGTTAACTGCATAGTTAGAGAAGACGAGTGTCGTGTTCGATAAAGGTTCAGCAAAGAGTATGTGGCAATAGACAAGCAAACAATGCCCTTAAACTGTCTTCTGGAGCTGAAGACCCGTTTGAAACCCGGTGTTAATAAGAGGTGTCTTATGGCAGCAGAAGGCGATGAATATAAAATACGGCTGTTTGGGAGCAGTACGGGTTAGTGCCAGACTCATAGACCCTGTTATTGATGCTTTATAATATATGATGCATTTTATCACGTTATCATTTTATCAACGTTAACTGACCACCTCAAGCACCGCTGTTATTCAGGTTGGGTCAAATGCTACTTGCTTCAGCTGACGTTCTCACACGTCACTGAAAGCACTGCACGCTATGGTCAAGCGGAGGATTTTAACGCTTGTTGCACTCGGTAGTCTCTAGTGATTTTTTGCACATGTGCAAAAAATCGGTGCCGCATTAACACGTACGTAAGCTCTAGGTTGATTGCATAGTTTGAAGCTGCTCAGTAGGGTATTTTGATTTGTCAGAACACAAACAAGAGATTTCTGGCCTCTTAACCGTTTTGAGTTCGGCCTGTTTGGGTGAGTTATGCTGAATTCGATACCTTCAGGCTCAAGCATTTTGTGTCACGGGACACAAATGAAGACTCACTCTCCGTCAAACCACGGTATGAGTTTGAAAAACGGGCGATGGATAATTTAGATTCTTAAAGGGAAGTGCAGATAAGCAAAAGGATAGCGGCCATGCCTGAGTTAAGAACAGAAAGCGCTTGGGCATTTAAAAACGATCGAAGTGGAAACACAGAAAAAACAACGTATTAAATGAGTCATAAATTGATACCATACTCACATAGCGCAGCAGACACAGGAACCGAACATGGCAAAAACGATTGCGGTCGTTAATCAGAAAGGCGGAGTTGGCAAAACGACCTCCAGCACAAACATTGCAAAAGGTATCGCATCAAGAGGCAAGCGTGTGCTTCTGATTGATAATGACTCACAAGGCAACAGCACCCGAACCATTTTTGGTGATGATCTGCCTGAAGAAATCCTCAGTTTCAATGAAGACGGTCGGATGATCACGGGACGGTCCAACACGATCCAGCTTTACCTAGGAGAGGAGAAGGCATCGCCTTTTGTTTATAGCGAGTCGCTTTCAGTGATTGGCAGCTCAAAACATCTTGCAGAAATATCCAACAAAGACATTGTTGAAGCCGGGTTTGAGTTCAAACATCAAGTGCAAAGCTTCTCTGAGTATGACTACATCATTATCGATTGTTTGCCGTCTTTTGGAACGATGATGACCTCGGCACTTATGGCTGCGGACTACATGTTCATCCCAACCGTCTTGGACGATTACTCTGTGAAGGGGATAGAACAGCTAATAGAGACGGCCATGAACATCAAGAAAAATCTTAATCAGGATTTGGGTGTTCTCGGTATCTTTTGTAACAGTGTTGATGGCCGCGATGTTCTGGTTGAACGTCACTTTCTGGAGCAGCTGCAGGGCAAATTCGGCGACTTCATTCTTGCCACGCACGTCACCCAGTCAAAGAAAGTGTGGGAAGCAAACGCTCTTCAGAAATCGATGTCTGAATACGATCCCAAATGCGCTCAAGCCAAGCAATATGACGCCTTGGTTTCTGAGATTTTGAGCCGGATGGAGGCATAACATGAGCTTCACCAAAGCCATTAAGAAAAAATCCAGCAAACATGCCCACTCACCGGCTAGCAAACCCGCCATTGATATAAGCAAACTGATCAGTGGTGAGCCTGTTATTGATGAAAACAGCATTCTGGAACTGAATACCGATCAGGTAATCAACAAAAGGCAGGTTCGCACGGAGTTTGATTCGGCCCATATTGAAGAGCTCGGGGCATCCATGGTTGAGCTGGGGCAGATTCAACCGATTGTGGTTTCTCCCGCCAATAAAGACGGCAAATTTGAAATACAGAAGGGGGAGTGTCGCTGGCGTGCAGCGAAGCTGAAGGGCATTAAGATCAAAGCCATTATTGAAACTCAGGTGCTCAGTGAAATAGAGATTGTCCTTGGTGAGCTGGCAGAAAACATTATTCGGAAAAAATTAAAACCTTTAGAAATTGCTGTCGCCATAAAAGAGTTGAAAGACGGCGGTATGAACCAAGGTGCTATTGCTAAAAAAATGGCCAAGAATGACGCATTTATAACGCGCCATCTAAAGTTACTGGAGATGCCTGAGTGTGTGAAACAGCTCTACCTAAACGGTGTCATCTCCGATGTTCAAACGCTAAACAACCTGACCAAACTCTACAGCATGAACCCTGAACGGGTTAAGGGTCTTTGCCAATCGGTACCTCAGACAGGCCTTTCACGGAAGCAAAGCAGCAACTTTGTAAAAGAAGAAGGGCGTATTGGTAAAGCGGTGGGCAAAGCAGATATACCCGCATCAACAAAAGCAGAGGCATCGCCCACCAACGCTCGCCATAAAAATTTTGCACATGTGCAAAATTTTTCACAGCTGGAAGCGCAAGCATCTGAAAACATCCAACCTGCGGGGTTGAACGAACTGGCAATTGATGAGCCGCTGGAACAAAAGTCTGTTGAACGCAGTGCCATTGACAACGCCTCTGGAGCGGAGAGTGCTCATTCTACATTGAGTGCGGAAGAACCAACCCCCTCAGACGATGACGACGATGATGGAATGCTTTTCCGGGATGGCCGGCCCGGCATGTTTGGCATTGAAGTCAAGCTGCAAAGTGGCCAAGTGGGTCTGATCTGCCTGGATCGTAAAGACACGGACGCTGAATATATCTGGGTAGAGATTGCGACTGAGAAAATGCGAGTGCACATTGATCAAATATCAATCATTCGTACGGTAGGGTAAGTTAAGCCCTATGGAGCTCAATCAGGATACCCACAGGAAGTATCTGATCATTGATTGCCTTGCCAGACTGAATAAACCCAGTCTGGCAGACCTGCGCAGAGAAACCTCCATTCCAGAAGTCACCTTAAAGCGTCAAATGGCCTTACTGCGCAAAGAGTATCAAATGGATATTCAGTTCGTTAGGCATAAAAACGCGGTAGGTAACTCTGGATATTATGTTCTGGTCGATTGGGGCATCATTAACCCGGATAAATTTATAACCAGTTTCGGCGGTCTCAAGTAATACACAACAGAGTCAGGCTATGATTACCGATTACATGCACAACACCGTGTTCACCGACAGCGAAGAAGCCATAAACGCGTTGCAGGCTGGAAATTTGGATGTTATTGAACGATCCGAAACCGTTGCTTTTCTGATGGATGAAGGGGTGTCCAGCGGTACATTAGCAAAAATGCTTGGCATGAAAGATTACCAACTTCGCCATGAAGCCCGTGTTGGGAAAAGACTGGCACCGGAAGTAAAAGCGCTGGTCCGTAAAAGCAAACTGTCGTTTGCTCATGCCAGAGTGATCGCTGGGTTTAATACGGATGAGCAAGAGAACATTGCCCGTGATGCCATGATGCACAAGCGCAGTGTTCGCTCTTTAGAAGCCCTTAGAAAAGGCTACGATGACAGACTGGATAGAGAAACAGAAAAGTACTTTGAACGACTGTCGACATTTATTTCAGACCATACGGGTCAGGTCGTCGCTATAAAACCGAACAAGAACAATAAAAAAGCCGGAGAAATCACGATAAAATATTTTGACCTCACCGGTTTTGATTCAGTTTGTGACCGACTCGGCGTTGATCTTTCTGAGCTATGATGGATCAGCGATTATTTGATCGTGGTCGTCCAATAGAAATAACTTATTTTAACCTGATGTGTGACCTCCAAATCATGAAGGGCTTTCAACTGCGCCGATACCTGCGCTTGCTCCAAATGAGGATTCTCCAAAGAAAATGCCAATACCAAAGCCTCTGTTGATTCTTGGGCTCGGTTCTATAAAAGTAGTTCTTATGTCGAGTTGTACATGGCAAGTTCCGTTTTGCTTATTCCGAAGCGTATTTTTGCTCGACCCAATCACATCAGGTGATTGGGCGGAGCTTGCCTTATTTTATGAAATATCCGCGCTAAACCGCTGATCCCCTGATTGCCTCCGTGACCGCACTTTTTACCAGATCATCCCCCGGCTCTGCGGTGTAGCGAACTTCCATGATAATGTCGCTAATGCTGTCAAAAACCTGTTTTGGCATGAACTCAGAAAACTCCAGTCGCCATTTTGAATCCACTCCCGTGCCTTCAAATGGCAGGAATCGGGGGTCGTCAAAATTAAGCTGAAACATACCGGTATCATCCACCCCGGTTGACACCGCTATGGCCTCGTTTTTACGGAAATCCTTGCGAATGGCCTGACTGGCGAACGAACTGGCATGGCCTTTCGTCATCTCAACGGCTGCGGCACTGTCGTTGTATAACAGCACGTTGTTATTGAGCTGTTTCAACGTCGCTCCCACATTTTCATAAGGGCCGATTACCGCTGGAATTGTGATGCTGATGCTCTTGATCTGACGCAAGATATGTCCAGGATAATCTTTATCAAAAATGCGCGCAGGCAAAGAGAACGTAACGGAGCGTTCGCTTTTATTTTTGGCTTTCAAAGTGGTTATCAAGTCCTCACTACTGCCTTCCACTTGCACGTCTTTGTTATTTTTTAATGAGATGATTTTCAAGATTTCAAAACGGCGTTTGTCTTCTTGCAAATAACTCTGGCGCATTTGCTGTAACATCAGCATGAGGCTTTCACCGGCCAACAGCCCTTTGCGGCCCTCTTCCCATACGTCTTTCAGGGCAAAGCTTTGTGTGCGTGCTTTTTCAAAGACCCACGCCCGCTCCGCCTCCCGGGCTGCGGACATGGCAATTTTGTAGAGCTCTTTATAAAGCGATATCATACCTTTTAACAGCACATCAAACAGCGTGCTGTTAGTGGTTCGCCCGTTTTTTACCAGATTGGTCATGTGTTTATTCAGCTGTATTTGCTGATCTAGATTACTGATTTGTTCTTTAATGGCTAAGCGATCATGATTTGCCTGAATTAACCGATTTTCAAACTCATCCTGATCATGAATGGCTAACTGTCGATCCTCCTCCCACCCGGAAGTGCGTCTGACCAGATCCGCTTTGGTTGCCTCAGTGTCGGCCACATAACTCAAAATATCCATGGCCAGTCGGCCGATGGCGACCGAACCGTCGACGGATGCACTCCATTTGCTACCGCCCACGGCCAAGCCGAAAATGTTCGGGGCGACATCAAGGAATTGGCCCACCGCTTCCACCGCGTCCAGTGCTGCGTTTCCGGCAAAGGCGGCATGGTTCACATTGGCGGAATTCACTTCATGTTTGTTACGGGCAGTGCGCTCACCTACGGCGTTTCGGAAGCTCTCAATCTGTTTTTTCCTTTTATTGGAAAAATCCGTACCGATTTGGGCATATTTATCCTGTTGACCCTTTTTATTCGTTCCGGCTAATTCAATGACCTGATAGTTCACTTCGGTGATGGTGTCACCCGTCAGGTACTGGCCAGTGGCAATGTTTTGCCGCAGCGCATTTTTGTATTCTAAATAACGGGCTTTACCGTAACCATTGAGAATAATTTCAATGGCCGTTTCCGCCGACCTCAGCTGCTCCTGTAATACTTGCTTGCCTGCTTCAAGAATACTTTGTTCATAGCCGGCTCTAAGCTCTTCGAGTTCGGCGGTATCTTTACTTTGATACAACGTCAGCAGTTTACTGCCGTAGTTCATGAGCATGTCGGTCAGGGCTTCAGCTCGATCAATGGCGTACCCAAACCGGTAGTGTGGAATGGGAGCGCTAGCGCTGGTCAGGAAACGTTTAGCATCTGCCTGCCCTGCGCCCTCGGCTCTAGCAAAGCGCTCCGGAGAAACGGTGGGTTGCGTAATGGGTAAGATCACCCGGTCGCCATTGATATTACGCCCGTTACGAATATTAAACAGACGGTTAGCTACGGTTTTCCACAATCCCAGAGTCCGCTTATTTTGCGGAATAGCAAAATAACTGTTATCGAGAAAGCTTTGTGGGGGGATGTTTTTTTTATAAGGATTACCCGAACCAGACGAAGAGACCGGTTTGATCTGACGAGCCAGGCGACTTTCAAGCATCAACTCCAAAGCTTGCTGCAACACACCGCTACTCGCATCCACCAGACGCTTACCCTGAATATCGGCATCGTCTAGATCGACATCACCATCACCATCAAAGTCCAATAAACTGCCATTGGTAATATCTTTGAGTTTCGCGTCACTGGGCAAATTCTCCAAAAAACCTCGATCAACGGGCCTGTCACCCAAAAAATCCTCAGCCCGGATATAGTGTAACGTAGCGTTTGGCAAGCTCTCACGAGTAAACCGCCGGAATTCGGTATCGCCCTGTTTAATAATATTGTCGAGGTACTCATAGAAGGTCCAGACACGGTAGGCATTCATATTAACGGCAGCCAGAGCATGTGGATTATAAGGGTCATTGATGTAAGTGGTTAGTGCTAAGTCGCTACTTAGGCGACCAATTTCTTCCAGCAGCTTTTGTTCATGTTTTTTCTGGGAAGTTATGGGATCAAAATGATAATTTTCGTCGGCAAATTCTTTTGTTATCTTTCTCAGCATACTTTCTACAATGTAAGTAGGATTGTACAACCCTTCTGAACTGGGTGTGTTGTAGGTATCTGCCCTTGTGCCGACACCCGGTTTCGCTGGGGTAATACCCAATCTATAAAAACCAAAACTTTTACCTTTAGGTCTAGAGTAGAGCTCAATCTGATGAATACCCGTTCTTGCGACGTTGAGTTTATTATGCAGGCAAAGCACGTACCTTTTCTCACTAGAGGCGTCCTTTATTTCCATATCTCGGAAGTCTATTACCTCAGTACCATCAACGAAAACATGCAATGAATCTACGCCCATGCCTTGCAAGTAGTAAACACCGGCCTCAAGAAATATTGAGCCCTTCATTTTTATAAGGCATTCTTCTTTTGTGAAGAGGATATCTTTATGGCGTTTCCCAAAAACTATGTTTTCCTCACCAAAGAAATCACCAATTGAATCGCCATTGAACCGTTTTCCGGTAAACTCGAATTTTTTACATCGAATAAGAATATCAGGTTTAATTTCAGCCTCTTTGAATTTAATAAAGTAAGCTACCCGAGAGTCATCGTTTAATGGGTTTGACGGCGGATTGAGATAAATTTCGATAGATAACTCCGAAGGTGAGTTTTTTCGCATAGCGACACTGCGCCAAAAACTGTTACTATCGGTGTGTGATTTTACGGCTTTCATCCCTAAATGAAAGTTTTCAACGTTTAATTTGAAATCATATCGTTGCGTATCAAAAACGTAGTGATACCAATTTTCCGCTGCTTTATACTTTCCTTCTTCTTTTAATGCTTGAGCAATGGCCATCGGAGCGTGGAAAAAAACTTCCCAATAGGAAGCACCGTTAAAACCATCGAATGACATGGTGTCACTTGGGTGATACCCAATCTTATCAAAGTCGGGTTGCAACGCATCAAAACGAGCCTCATACAACGTTTGTATGGCAGGGTTCATAAAATCATTTAATGAAATTTTCCCCATGTTTTTCAATATGGTTCTTGATGCCTCACTGCGAATTCGGAAAGCCTGATTGTTTCTTATATCGAAAAGATATTCATGAAATACATTGCCTCCGATCGTTTTTAAAGGCTGATCATATTTCAACAAAACAATGTTTCCTACATTGCCTCCCGAGGTTAAGTAGTTAATATTAGGTGCTTTGAATGGTATGGACTTACTACGGCCACCATGCAGCACTACTTGATCAGTAATGGACTTATCATGAACCAAACTCAATTTATTTGCACTGATCACTCTAACGTCACCGTCACTGTTAAGCAGTAATTTGCTGAGTGCGTGATTTGATGTGTATTCAGACTCATAAGAGGGCGCTGTCGCGCTCCAATCAATACCATTATTTAACAGTTGCACTTTAGCAAGCTGATTAATGCTTTTTCTCGCAGCAGCATCAGCTGACAGCTCTACCGGGTTGATGATTTCACCATGAAAAACCCCGAACACGGGCGGTAAAATAAGCACAACACCGTTGGCATCGGTGTATTCAGAACGGTTAGTCACCTGTTGCTGCAATAGGTTCAACTCAGAATTCTGGCTACTTTGAAGAAAGTCGGGCATAAAGAAGTCCGCCTTGTCCTTTCCTTCTTCTTTTATTCCATTGCCAATTTCTATTATTTTCTTGTCAAATTCCGATTGATTGGGTGTTATATCCCCATGTGGTTTTATGTTTTCGTATAAGACTTTTGTCAAATTTTTTCCTGAGCCCTGTTCTTTCAATGCTTTTTTAATGGCATCGAATCGATCCCATATTTTTCTATTTTCATCTTGTTTGCCGGATATTTTAAAAGCATTTTCATTATAGGCTCTAATAAACCAAAAATTGTCTTTGGTTTCGAAGTTTAAACCCGCAGGCACCACCGCAGTTTCTACCTCTTTAGGTGCCGTCCACAGGTCATCTTTATTTAAACTTGAATTAAATACAGTGGCTACACCGTAGGCGGGAATGTTTGCCTGAACGGGACTTTCCGTACGGTAATTCAACCAGAACAGTTGCCATTTACCAAAAGCATAACAGGCAGAAACCGAGCGTGATTCATTATCGCTTAAATTAATACCCGTCATTTTTTTCCAGGTGCCACCCACCGGGCCCTGATAGAGCGCGCCGGTTGTTGCTTGACGATAGAATAATTCGTTAATCTTACCAGAGCGTCTCTTAGCAACCAGCAAGATAGATTTTTCTTCGGGTTGCCCGTCGGCGACGATAATAGTCTGCAGACTATTACGGCTAAACACCTCTTCGGCGTATTTTCTGAATTCAACTTCAGCGATTTTTGGGTTTTCAACAATGGCATTGAGCCTCGATTCCAGAGCCACATAAGGCTCTGATTTATTTCGCCGTAATTCCGGCAGTAAATAATTTTCGGTTTCAAGGAACGTCCGACGGTTAGCTTCCCAAGACGTATAGCTAAACATCCACTCCCAAAACTCCTTAAAGGTATCGTTTGGTTTATGGCCGGCAACCAGACCATTCAAGGCCTGATTAGCAAATTGCTGCAAAGACAATGAGGCCTCTTTTACCGGTGTACTTAATGTTTGCCCTCCGACAAAAACATCGGTCAGTAAATACTGCTGTAGTCTGGTATTGTTGGTCACAGGTAGATCCAACTTTCTCATACGAAAAAGAGCCAGGCTTAGCAAGCGGTCTCTCAAATTCTCTAATTCACGGGCTCGGGCTTGGTCCGCTAATGCCTTACTGGTTTGCAGTTCAGACGTTACCTGTTTGCTTAAATCACTCAGTTCACGGTAGGACTGATAGCCTTTACCACCCACTGCTAACAAGCTTTTGATAATGACTGGTTTGAGACGAATTTTTTTACTTTGCCTAAAGGCTAATATAACGCGCCCCAAGCCATCCACTGTTTTATGCAGTGGCCGTTTAGGCTTAGTAGCGGCAAGAATTGCCATCAAACTGGTGAAATCATTGACTTCACTGCCCTTGAACCAGTCAACCATTTCGCCAGCGACTTTGGTGGTGTCTTCTGTCTGCTGTTGGGCTAAAGCAAATAGTGGCGTTGTCTGATTATTAATGGTGGCCGTCGCCATTTCATAAACCGCCAATGAAATCAGCGCTTGAAAGGTGGGTAGTTGACCCAAAGCGAAATCAGAAAGCAGCGTTGGTTGCTTGAGCAATTGCTGCCAGTTATCTGGGGTTAAACTGAACAAGCGGATAATGGTTGCCAGCTGTTTGGCTTGTTGTAAGATGAGTCGTTTTTCTGCATCAGGTGTCTTATCGGTCAATTTATTTCTGAGGTCTAAGTTATAAGACTTATCAAGCCTTTCGCTCATATTTTCAGCGTTCGCGTCCATTAACACAATACTTGAAAGCCATGCGCTAAAGAATCTGCTTTGTGCTGGTTTTAATTCAAAGGCTTCTGCCAAAGCAATATCAAAATCGGCTTGTTGCTCAATCAATAAGGTGTCAATTAATTTCTGAGCCACTGCTTGCTTGTCGGCCTTGATACGGGCGATAAACATCGGTTTTACTGTGCGAATAAGACCGTCAGTTACAAAGGCTGCAAATGCATCCTTATCAATGGGGTCACATCCAATATCAGACAGCTCTTTATTAAATCCAACAAAAGTTAATTTATTACTGCGTTCGAGCGCCTCTTTCAATAGCTTGACCACTTGTTGCGATTTATCAGCAGAGATGGTAAGACGAGACCTGCTGTTCGTCAGGTCATATAATTCAGCAGGAGATAATGACAATGTTTTTGATTTTTTAAGGTTGGCAAACGTTTTTTTACTGTTGACCAGTTCATAAATAGCGGTCAATTTATCGGACAGCGGCGTATTCTCGCTGAGTAGTTTTTTGCTGTTGTTTAGAAAAAACAAAGCATTAATACCCGCTATGTCTATAGCCAATAGGCGGCTGAGTAACGTAATGCGATACAAAGCAGACAAGTTTTCCAGAGTAAGCGTCAACGCACCGGTAGGTTGGATAATACGGGCGGCAATTTTAACATCCAAATCACTGATATTTAACTGATTAGCGAGCACAGAACGAGCCAGTGCTTGTTCGTTAGTCGTGGCGGATGGATCAAAGATTCTATTTTTACTTTTACCGTCGGGTTCTAATAACTCGAGGGGTTGTCCGTCGCGTTGGAAAATTTGCTGCACAAACGTTGGTTTTGCCAATGCCGAGTTACCACGACCTACCGAACGCAAGTTGGCAATTAAGCTGATGAACTCATCCTCAGACAATTTATACGTTTTGGCTAAAAACCGATACGCAGCCAAACATTGCAAAAATTCACGATTTATTCTGTTACCCGTCGCCCTGAGTAAACGGTATAAACTCATGATGCTTATGTTTTCTTCTTTACTCAACATCAATAGACGGCGAATTCTGTCTTTACGTGTATCATCCAGATTTTTTATATTGGTGGCATCGGTAGAAAAGGCGAGGGGGTTTAATGGCTCCCCATCCCGACGGGTGGGTGCATTGATATACAGGTCTCTCGCTTTTCCAGCGGAAATCTCATCAACACTTAAATCGGCAAAGAGCAGGTAGTGTAAGAGGGATTCATCAACACCGGTAACGGCGGTGAACTGAGTGACTTTTTCCAGTTCCTGGTATTTGCTGTCACCAGTTTCCTGTCCCCACCGTATTTTTAGTTTGTCTGTGTCAATAGGGGGTGATACGTCGTGATCACTGTAAGGATTATCTCTGGCAATTTCCTCTAACATCGACGGGCTAATGCCTAAGGTGTATTCACTGAATGGGCTAACGTCAAAGTCGTGCCTGAGCGTAGACCATGATAAATTTGCGTTAGCTAACGCCACATCAATTTTGCTGTGATTACCATTGAAGGGGAAATTAAATGGATAAACAACGCTGTCCAATGCTTCATCTGATATCTGTTTTGCTTTATTGTCTGACGCGTGATGGCGCAATAAACCATTAACGATGTTCAGTTTTGGCTGTAACTTGCTGGAGTTCTCAGCGCTGATTACGATATCATTAAGGTCAGGCCGTCGTTGCTCTAATCGGCTTTTTTCTTTATTAGCCAGAGCATCGTCTATTTCAATATGAGTATCCACTAACTCTTTGAGTGCAACAGTATAAGCAGGCAGTGAGTAGACGCTTCTTTCGGGTTTGACATTAAAATACTCACCGCTGTTGTATAAATTTTCAAACGTCAGTTCTGGGTCCTCATCCCTGCGCTGGGCGGCAATAAGTGCAGGGCTTGAAAGATTTTTAGTATTAATATACGCAAGAGAAACCAAACTTGCCCGATGTCTGGCTGCCTCTAATAATAAGCTGGCTCTCTTTTTCTCCTTCGCAATTAACTCAGCGAGGCTTGTTGTTTTATTGCTGTATGAAACACTGTGCAGAAATACGTAGTCTATTAACTCTTTTTGTGTACTTTTTGCTAATTGAGCTGATGAGTAATAACCGATCGATAAAATCCTGATGGCCTCAGGAATACTCAAAGATAGACCGACGCCATAGATATCTTTTTTTATTTCTAAAGGCCTAAGACTGATGACATCAGTGGGTCGATTTTCTCCAATGACTTGTCCTAAAGATAAAATACGTTGTATTGCCCTTAAGTTCTTCAAATCATTATTAGTAGCAATATCTCGGACATTCAGGGCAGCAACGCCTGATGAGGTGACTAAATCTAAGCCTAAAATCTTTTCTTCTATTTGTGGGTGGGTCAATGTCGGGTGATCTTCGGGTATCAACCTCAATGCCTTAGCAAAAGACAAGACGGAAATAGCAACGGAATCATACTCTTTTTTCAGATAGGACATTATCTTTTTAGCATCTTCAACAGAATCATCTTTCTTAACCGCCATGATTTCATCAATATTGCTGGTTAATAAAATATTTTCTAGAACCAATTCCTTTGGACCATTGATATTAAATTTGATGTCAATTTCATTGTTACCTTGATTTTGCAATGTGAAATTCTTTCTGTCGTCGGAACCGCTGGTATTTAAATTGCCAGTGGTCGAAATAAAGTCACGTTCAAAATCAATATAAAGACCAAAAACAAAGATATCTTCTGGAAGTATTTTTTTAACACTACCAAAAGCACGTGAGCGCGCCTCACCATCCACCTCGGCTTGTACAATATAATCGATACTTCCTGATACATCGAATGTAACTGCTGTCTTACCAATTTTGAACGTGAATTGAGAGGCACCACTTAAATTACCCGAAACGGTAAATAGAATACCAATCTTTTTTTCAAAAGATTTCATGTCGATTCCGGCAATCTTATAATTATACTGCCCGGTGGGCATTCTCACTGCAAACGAATCGACGTTAACACCTCGGTTATTAATAAAGTGCTTTAACGTTTGATCGCTCTTAGCATCACTCGATATAAATTGAACACCTGAGTCTAGGTCTTGAACAAAACGTCTACCATCGGTATTGGTTTTGATCTCGTTAATGCGATTGATTTTAATAGACATCGTTTGCTCCACGAACTATTCAATGATAGTTAATTGCAGATTATACAAACCATAATCCCCTTGTGAGGGAGTGGCTTATTCATGTGGTTACTACATAGGCATCGCATTAATATCGTCAAGAACGTCTGACTTTACGATGATCGACTTGGCCTTTTCGAAGCTAAATTTCAATTTTATGGATATTACTAGAAATGTTTTCGCCAAGCTTATTGGTAATTTGATTGCGTACATGTGAATAAATTTCTTTATTTAATAAAATAGATTCTGTGCCTTTGAATATTTTAGATTCGCAGTTATTAAATTCGAAAAACAACACTCTGGTACTGTTTTTTGTGCCGACAAAATAAAATGCTCCCAAGTTTACTGACAAGTTATCATCGGACTCATTCGCACTGACAATTTGAAAATTTCCATTACCTTGGTGGTGCGACTGACTATCGAAAAAAACCAAATTACTATCTTCGTCCGCTAGTGTTTTTAGCGCATTAAGGGTTTCCTTTACCATTGCCACTTCGTTCTCTGACATAATAGCTTCTAAGAGTTCAAGAACTACCTTATCAACTCTAAACTACTCCAACTTTTTTTAACCTGATGTGTGACCTCCAAGTCATGAAGGACTTTCAACTGCGCCGATACCTGCACTTGCTCCAAATGAGGATTCTCCAAAGAAAATGCCAATACCAAAGCCTCTGTTGATTCTTGGGCTCGGTTCTATAAAAGTCGTTCTTATGTCGAGTTGTACATGGCAAGTTCCGTTTTGCTTATTCCGAAGCGTACTTTTGCTCGACCCAATCATATCGGGTGATTGGGCGGAACTTGCCTTATTTTATGAAATATCCGCGCTAAACCGCTGATCCCCTGATTGCCTCCGTGACCGCACTTTTTACCAGATCATTGCCCCGCTCTGCGGTGTAGCGAACTTCCATGATAATGTCGCTAATGCTGTCAAAAATCGTTTCAGGCATGAATTCAGAAAATTCCAGTCGCCATTTTGAGTCCACTCCCGTGCCTTCAAATGGCAGGAATCGGGGATCGTCAAAATTAAGCTGAAACATACCGGTATCATCCACCCCGGTTGACACCGCTATGGCCTCGTTTTTACGGAAATCCTTCCGAATGGCTTGACTGGCGAACGAACTGGCATTGCCTTTTGTCATTTGAACGGCGGCTGCCGTATCGCTGTACAGCAACACGTTGTTATTGAGCTGCTCTAACGTTGCACCCACATTTTCATAAGCGCCGACCACCGCTGGGATAGTAATGCTGACGCTCTTGATCTGACGCAAGATATGCCCAGGATAATCTTTATCAAAAATGCGTGCAGGCAAAGAGAACGTAACGGAACGTTCGCTTTTATTTTTGGCTTTCAATGTGGTTATCAAGTCCTCACTACTGCCTTCCACTTGCACGTCTTGGTGATTTTTTAATGAGATGGTTTTCAAGATTTCAAAACGGCGTTTGTCTTCTTGCAAATAACTCTGGCGCATTTGCTGTAACATCAGCATGAGGCTTTCACCGGCCAACAGCCCTTTGCGACCCTCTTCCCATACGTCTTTCAGGGCAAAGCTTTGTGTGCGTGCTTTTTCAAAGACCCACGCCCGCTCCGCCTCCCGGGCTGCGGACATGGCAATTTTGTAGAGCTCTTTATAAAGCGATATCATACCTTTTAACAGTACATCAAACAGCGTGCTGTTAGCGGTTCGCCCGTTTTTTACCAGGTTGGTCATGTGTTTATTCAGCTGTATTTGCTGTTCTAGATTACTGATTTGTTCTTTAATGGCTAAGCGATCATGATTTGCCTGAATTAACCGATTTTCAAACTCATCCTGATCCTGAATGGCTAACTGTCGATCCTCTTCCCACCCGGAAGTGCGTCTGACCAGATCTGCTTTGGTTGCCTCAGTGTCGGCCACATAACTCAAAATATCCATGGCCAGTCGGCCGATGGCGACCGAACCGTCGACGGATGCACTCCATTTGCTACCGCCCACGGCCAA
Source organism: Endozoicomonas sp. (assembly GCA_965198415.1). Taxonomy (GTDB): domain Bacteria; phylum Pseudomonadota; class Gammaproteobacteria; order Pseudomonadales; family Endozoicomonadaceae; genus Endozoicomonas. The sequence continues at coordinate 151,097 of CBDAPN010000031.1, read as the reverse complement.
GCCGAAAATGTTCGGGGCGACATCAAGGAATTGGCCCACCGCTTCCACAGCATCCAGTGCCGCGTTTCCGGCAAAGGCGGCATGGTTCACATTGGCGGAATTCACTTCATGTTTGTTACGGGCAGTGCGCTCACCTACGGCGTTTCGGAAGCTCTCAATCTGTTTTTTCCTTTTATTGGAAAAATCCGTACCGATTTGGGCATATTTATCCTGTTGACCCTTTTTATTCGTTCCGGCTAATTCAATGACCTGATAGTTCACTTCGGTGATGGTGTCACCCGTCAGGTACTGGCCAGTGGCAATGTTTTGCCGCAGCGCATTTTTGTATTCTAAATAACGGGCCGTACCGTAACCATTGAGAACAATTTCAATGGCCGTTTCCGCCGACTTCAGCTGCTCCTGCAATACTTGCTTACCTGCTTCAAGAATACTTTGTTCATAGCCGGCTCTAAGCTCTTCGAGTTCGGCGGTATCTTTACTTTGATACAACGTCAGCAGTTTACTGCCGTAGTTCATGAGCATGTCGGTCAAGGCTTCAGCTCGATCAATGGCGTACCCAAACCGGTAGTGTGGAATGGGAGCGCTAGCGCTGGTCAGGAAACGTTTAGCATCTGCCTGCCCTGCGCCCTCAGCTCTAGCAAAGCGCTCCGGAGAAACGGTGGGTTGCGTGATGGGTAAGATCACCCGGTCGCCATTGATATTACGACCGTTACGAATATTAAACAGACGGTCAGCTACGGTTTTCCACAATCCCAGAGTCCGCTTATTTTGCGGAATAGCAAAATAACTGTTATCGAGAAAGGTTTGTGGGGGGATGTTTTTTTTATAAGGATTACCCGAACCAGACGAAGAGACCGGTTTGATCTGACGAGCCAAGCGGCTTTCAAGCATCAACTCCAAAGCTTGCTGCAACACACCGCTACTCGCATCCACCAGACGCTTACCCTGGATATCGGCATCGTCTAGATCGACATCACCATCACCATCAAAGTCAAATAAACTGCCATTGGTAATATCTTTGAGTTTCGCGTCACTGGGCAAATTCTCCAAAAAACCTCGATCAACGGGCCTGTCACCCAAAAAATCTTCAGCCCGGATATAGTGTAACGTAGCGTTTGGCAAGCTCTCACGAGTAAACCGCCGGAATTCGGTATCGCCCTGTTTAATAATATTGTCGAGGTACTCATAGAAGGTCCAGACACGGTAGGCATTCGTATTAACTAAAGCCAGAGCATGTGGATTATAAGGGTCATTGATGTAAGTGGTTAGTGCCAAGTCGCTACTTAGGCTACCAATTTCTTCTAGCAGCTTTTGTTCATGTTTTTTCTGGGAAGTTATGGGATCAAAATGATAACTGGGGTCGGAAAAATCTTCTGCTATCTTTCTCAACACACTTTGTATAATGGCACTACCAAACAATCCTTTTGAGCTGGGTCTGTTGCGGGTATCGCTCCGTGCGTCGACACCCGGTTTTGCTGGGGCAATACCCAATCTATAAAAACCAAAACCTTGAACAACAGGTCTAGAATAGAGCTCAATCTGATGAATACCCGTTCTTGCGACGTTGAGTTTATTATGCAGGCAAAATACTTGATTTATTTTACGAGTAGTGTCATTTCTGACCAGATCTCGGAAGTCCATTACCTCAGTACCGTCAATGAAAACATGCAATGAATCTACGCCAATGCCTTGCAAGTAGTAAGCACCGGCCTCAAGAAATATTGAGCCTTTCATTTTTATAAGGCAATTGTCTTTTGTGAAGAGGATATCTTTATGACGTTTTCCAAAAACTATGTTTTCCTCACCAAAGAAATCACCAATTGAATCACCATTGAACTGTTTTCCGGTAAACTCTAATTTTTGACATCGAATAAGAATATCAGGTTTAACTTTAGTCTCTTGATATCGAATAAAGTAAGCTACCCGAGAGATTACGTTTACTGGGGTTAGCGGTGGGTTGAGATAAATTTCGATAGATAACTCCGAAGGCGAGTTTTTTCGCATAGCGACACTGCGCCAAAAACTGTTGCTATCGGTCTGTGATTTTACGGCTTTCATCCCTAAATGGAAGTTTTTGACGTTTAATTTGAAATCATATCGTTGCGTATCAAAAACGTAGTGATACCAATTTTCCGCTGCTTTATACTTTCCTTCTTCTTTCAATGCTTGAGCAATGGCCATCGGAGCGTGGAAAAAAACTTCCCAATAGGAAGCACCGTTAAAACCATCGAATGACATGGTGTCACTTGGATGATACCCAATCTTATCAAAGTCGGGTTGCAACGCATCAAAACGAGCCTCATATAACGTTTGTATGGCAGGGTTCATAAAATCATTTAATGAAATTTTCCCCATGTTTTTCAATATGGTTCTTGATGCCTCACTGCGAATTCGGAAAGCCTGATTGTTTTTTATGTCGAAAAGATATTCATGAAATACATTGCCTCCGCTAGTTGGTAAAGGCTGATCATATTTCAACAAAACAATGTTTCCTACATTGCCTCCCGAGGTTAAATAGTCAATATTAGGTGCTTTGAATGGTATGTACCTACGACGGCCGCCATGCAATTCTACTTGATCAGTAATGGACTTATCATGAACCAAACTCAATTTATTTGCACTGATCACTTTAACGTCACCGTCACTGTTAAGCAGTAATTTGCTGAGTGCGTGATTTGATGTGTATTCAGACTCATAAGAGGGCGCCGTCGCGCTCCAATCAATACCATTATTTAACAGCTGCACTTTAGCAAGCTGATTAATGCTTTTTCTCGCAGCAGCATCAGCTGACAGCTCTACCGGGTTGATGATTTCACCATGAAAAACCCCGAAAACGGGCGGTAAAATAAGCACAACACCATTGGCATCGGTGTGTTCAGAACTGTTAGTCACCTGTTGCTGCAATAGGTTCAACTCAGAATTTTGGCTACTTTGAAGAAAGTCGGGCATAAAGAAGTCCGCCTTGTCCTTTCCTTCTTCCTTTATTCCATTGCCAATTTCTATTATTTTCTTATCAAATTCCGATTGGTTGGGTGTTATACCCCCATGTGGTTTTATGTTTTCGTATAAGGCTTTTGTCAAATTTTTTCCTGAGCCCTGTTCTTTCAATGCTTTTTTAATGGCATCGAATCGATTCCATATTTTTCTGTTTTTATCTTGTCGGCCGGATATTTTAAAAGCATTTTCATTATAAGCTCTAATAAACCAAAAATTGTCTTTGGTTTCGAAGTTTAAACCCGCAGGCACCACCGCAGTTTCTACCTCTTTAGGTGCCGTCCACAGGTCATCTTTATTTAAACTTGAATTAAATACAGTGGCTACACCGTAGGCGGGAATGTTGGCCTGAACGGGACTTTCCGTACGGTAATTCAACCAGAACAGTTGCCATTTACCAAAAGCATAACAGGCAGAAACCGAGCGTGATTCATTATCGCTTAAATTAATGCCCGTCATTTTTTTCCAGGTGCCACCCACCGGGCCCTGAAAGAGTGCGCCGGTTGTTGCTTGACGATAAAATAATTCGTTAACCTTACCAGAGCGTCTCTTAGCAACCAGCAAGATAGATTTTTCTTCGGGTTGCCCGTCGGCGACGATAATAGTCTGCAGACTATTACGACTAAACACCTCTTCGGCGAATTTTCTGAATTCAACTTCAGCGATTTTGGGGTTTTCAACAATGGCATTGAGCCTGGATTCCAGAGCCACATAAGGCTCTGATTTATTTCGCCGTAATTCCGGCAGTAAATAATTTTCGGTTTCAAGGAACGTCCGACGGTTAGCTTCCCAAGACGTATAGCTAAACATCCACTCCCAAAACTCCTTAAAGGTATCGTTTGGTTTATGGCCAGCAACCAGACCATTCAAGGCCTGATTAGCAAATTGCTGCAAAGACAATGAGACCTCTTTTACCGGTGTACTTAACGTTTGCCCTCCGACAAACACATCGGTCAGTAAATACTGCTGTAGTCTGGTATTGTTGGTCACAGGTAGACCCAACTTTCTCATACGAAACAGAGCCAGGCTTAGCAAGCGGTCTCTCAAATTCTCTAATTCACGGGCTCGGGCTTGATCCGCTAATGCCTTACTGGTTTGCAGTTCAGACGTGACCTGTTTGCTTAAATCACTCAGTTCACGGTAGGACTGATAGCCTTTCCCTCCCACTGCTAACAAGCTTTTGATAATGACTGGTTTGAGACGAATTTTTTTACTTTGCCTAAAGGCTAATATAACGCGCCCCAAGCCATCCACTGTTTTATGCAGTGGCCGTTTAGGCTTAGTAGCGGCAAGAATTGCCATCAAACTGGTGAAATCATTGACTTCACTGCCCTCGAACCAGTCAACCATTTCGCCAGCGACTTTGGTGGCGTCTTCTGTCTGCTGTTGGGCTAAAGCAAATAGTGGCGTTGTCTGATTATTAATGGTGGCCGTCGCCATTTCATACACCGCCAATGAAATCACCGCTTGAAAGGTGGGTAGTTGACCCAAAGTAAAATCAGAAAGCAGCGTTGGTTGCTTGAGCAATTGCTGCCAGTTATCTGGCGTTAAACTGAACAAGCGGATAATGGTTGCCAGCTGTTTGGCTTGTTGTAAGATGAGTCGTTTTTCTGCGTCAGGTGTCTTATCGGTTAATTTATTTCTGAGGTCTAAGTTATAAGATTTATCAAGCCTTTCGCTCATATTTTCAGCGTTCGCGTCCATTAACACAATACTTGAAAGCCATGCGCTAAAGAATCTGCTTTGTGCTGGTTTTAATTCAAAGGCTTCTGCCAAAGCAATATCAAAATCGGCTTGTTGCTCAATCAATAAGGTGTCAATTAATTTCTGAGCCACTGCTTGCTTGTCGGCCTTGATACGGGTGATAAACATCGGTTTTACTGTGCGAATAAGACCGTCAGTTACAAAGGCTGCAAATGCATCCTTATCAATGGGGTCACATCCAATATCAGACAGCTCTTTATTAAATCCAATAAAAGTTAATTTATTACTGCGTTCGAGCGCCTCTTTCAATAGCTTGACCACTTGTTGCGATTTATCAGCAGAGATGGTAAGACGAGAGTTGCCGTTCGTCAGGTCATATAATTCAGCAGGAGATAATGATAATGTTTTTGATTTTTTAAGATTGGCAAACGTTTTTTTACTGTTGACCAGTTCATAAATAGCGGTCAATTTATCGGACAGCGGCGTATTCTCGCTGAGTAGCTTTTTGCTGTTGTTTAGAAAAAACAAAGCATTAATACCCGCTATGTCTATAGCCAATAGGCGGCTGAGTAGCGTAATGCGATACAAAGCAGACAAGTTTTCCAGAGTAAGCGTCAACGCACCGGTAGGTTGGATAATACGGGCGGCAATTTTAACATCCAAATCACTGATATTTAACTGATTAGCGAGCACAGAACGAGCCAGTGCTTGTTCGTTAGTCGTGGCGGATGGATCAAAGATTCTATTTTTACTTTTACCGTCAGGCTCTAATAACTCGAGCGGTTGTCCGTCGCGTTGGAAAATTTGCTGCACAAACGTTGGTTTTGCCAATGCCGAGTTACCACGACCTACCGAACGCAAGTTGGCAATTAAGCTGATGAACTCATCCTCAGACAATTTATACGTTTTGGCTAAAAACCGATACGCAGCCAAACATTGCAAAAATTCACGATTTATTCTGTTACCCGTCGCCCTGAGTAAACGGTATAAACTCATGATGGATATGTTTTCTTCTTTACTCAACATCAATAGACGGCGAATTCTGTCTTTACGTGTATCATCCAGATTTTTTATATTGGTGGCATCGGTAGAAAAGGCGAGGGTGTTTAATGGCTCCCCATCCCGACGGGTGGGTGCATTGATATACAGGTCTCTCGCGTTGCCAGCGGAAATCTCATCAACACTTAAATCGGCAAAGAGCAGGTAGTGTAAGAGGGATTCATCAACACCGGTAACGGCGGTGAACTGAGTCACTTTTTCCAGTTCCTGGTATTTGCTGTCACCAGTTTCCTGTCCCCACCGTGTTTTTAGTTTGTCTGTGTCAATGGGGGGGATACGTCGTGATCACTGTAAGGATTATCTCTGGCAATTTCCTCTAACATCGACGGGCTAATGCCTAAGGTGTATTCACTGAATGGGCTAACGTCAAAGTCGTGCCTGAGCGTAGACCATGATAAATTTGCGTTAGCTAACGCCACATCAATTTTGCTGTGATTACCATTGAAGGGGAAATTAAATGGATAAACGACGTTGTCCAATACTTCATCGGATATCTGTTTTGCTTTATCGTCTGACGCATGATAGCGCAATAAGCCATTAACCATGTTCAGTTTCGGTTGTAACTTGCTGGAGTTCTCAGCGCTGATTACGATATCATTAAGGTCAGGCCGTCGTTGCTCTAATCGGCTTTTTTCTTTATTAGCCAGAGCATCGTCTATTTCAATATGAGTATCCACTAACTCTTTGAGTGCAACAGTATAAGCAGGTAATGAATAGACGCTTCTTTCGGGTTTGACATTAAAATACTCACCGCTGTTGTATAAATTTTCAAACGTCAGTTCTGGGTCCTCATCCCTGCGCTGGGCGGCAATAAGCGCAGGGCTTGAAAGATTTTTGGTATTAATATACGCAAGAGAGACCAAATTTGCCCGTTGTCTGGCTGCCTCTAATAATAAGCTGGCTCTCCTTTTTTCCTTCGCAATTAACCAAGCGAGGCTTGTTGTTTTATGGCTGTATGAAACACTGTGCAGAAATACGTAGTCTATTAACTCTTTTTGTGTACTTTTTGCTAATTGAGCTGATGAGTAATAACCGATCGATAAAATCCTGATGGCCTCACAAATACTCAAATTTAGACCGGCGCCATAGAGATCTTTTTTTATTTCTAAAGGCTCAAGGGTGATTACATCAGTGGGTTGACTTTCTCCAATGACTTGCCCTAAAGATAAAATACGTTGTATTGCTCTTAAGTTCTTCAAATCATTATTAGTAGCAATATCTCGGACATTCAGGGCAGCAACGCCTGATGAGGTGACTAAATCTAAGCCTAAAATCTTTTCTTCTATTTGTGGGTGGGTCAATGTCGGGTGATCTTCGGGTATCAAGCTCAATGACTTAGCAAAAGACAAGACGGACATAGCAATGGACTCATACTCTTTTTTCATATAGGAGATGATCTTTTTCTTTCTTTCAAGAGTAACTGAATCAAAAAGCTCCATGATTTCATCAATATTGCTGGTTAATACAATATTTTCTAGCACTAATTCCTTTGGCCCCTTGATATTAAATGCGACGTCAATTTCATTTCTGCCTTGATTTTGAAAGTTTGCATCTATCCGCCGGAAACCGCTGGCAATTAGATTGGCGGTCGTCGAAATAAAGTTACGTTCAAAATCAATATAAAGACCAAAAACAATAATATCTTCTAGATGTTTTTTTGAAACACTACTGGCACCATATGAGCGCTCATCTCCATCCACCTTGATTCGTATTCGATAATCGATACTTCCTGATACATCGAATGTAACTGCTGTTTTACCAATTTTGAACGTGAATTGAGAGGCACCATTTAAATTACCCGAAACGGTAAATAGAATACCAATCTTTTTTTCAAAAGATTTCATGTCGATTCCGGCGATCTTATAATTATACTGCCCGGTGGGCATTCTCACCGCAAACGAATCGACGTTAACACCTCGGTTATTAATAAAGTGCTTTAACGTCTCATCACTCTTATCATCACCCGATATAAATTGAACACCTGAGTCTAGGTCTTGAACAAAACGTCTACCATCGGCATTGGTTTTGACTTCGTTAATGCGATTGATTTTAATAGACATCGTTTACTCCACGAACTATTCAATGATAGTTAATTACAGACTATACAAACCATAATCCCCTTGTGAGGGAGTGGCTTATTCATGTGGTTACTACATAGGCATCGCATTAATATCGTCAAGAACGTCTGACTTTACGATGATCGATTTGGCCTTTTCGAAGCTAAATTTCAATTTTATGGATATTACTAGAAATGTTTTCGCCAAGCTTATTGGTAATTTGATTGTGTACATGTGAATAAATTTCTTTACTTAATAAAATAGATTCTGTGCCTTTGAATATTTTAGATTCGCAGTTATTAAATTCGAAAAACAACACTCTGGTACTGTTTTTTGTGCCGACAAAATAAAATGCTCCCAAGTTTACTGATAAGTTATCATCGGACTCATTCGCACTGACAATTTGAAAGTTTCCATTACCCTGATGGTGCGACTGACTATCGAAAAAAACCAAACTATTATCTTCGCCCGCTAGTGCTTCTAATGCATTAAGGGTTTCCTTTACCATTGCTACTTCGTACTCCGAAAAATAAAAATTTTGTGTGACCCATCCAATTTTTTCAAGTTACCTGGCATTGGTAAAAGTTACGCTATTATCACTTGATAACAGTTTATTCATAATAAGTAGCCTTTTAAAAAGACCTGAGTGGGTGTCAATGTTGTAAAATGGCCTGTTTTTTTAAATTAATTAAGGTGCTGATATTTTAGATAAAATGGTCACTCCTTTTGAGAAGAGAAGGTATAGTTTTCTTTGAGGAAAGAGCCAAACCGATCCGCCAAAAAATGATGTATTTTGGTGCTAGGATGTGAGTGATCCCAAAACATTTTTTTAGGGCAAGCGGGATTTACATTATGCTTATTGGGTTTTCCCAATGCTGAGGATAGCAGCTTATTATGCTGAAGGGCATTCATCTGTAACCGGTCAAAGGGCAATGGGTCACTTTCTTTTACTGGATATAAAGTAGTGTCCAACCAGGGTGTCCATTGAGTACTTCCCTTATAACATGGTTCTGTTACATTAACGATGTCTAACTGGCTTGGTTTTTTTAAAAGCTCATTAAATTGACTGGCAATATCAAATATGCGAACACGTTCTTGATTAAATAAATCTTTACAGGTTTTTTCAAGTAATGCGTTGTGATAGTTGGCAATTTCTGTAGCTTCCTCTTCTAAATCTTCTTTACGAGCTGTTGGCGACTTACCAATATCAGGAAGATTAAATAAAAGTACATGCCCCGCTCCTTTACTGATGATGCCGCTGACTTCCTTACATAAATATTCAACCAAACGATTTGCGTCTTTTTTGGCGTTCCATTCAAAGGTCAGGTAATCATTAGCTCCGCCCCAAACAACCACTAAATCCAGAGGGGTGAACTGATATTTTTTAGTAAACTGCTTCACTTCGAAAGTTAAGTTGTTGATGACATCATAAGCCGGATTCCAGGAATGATCATTGTAATCAACAACCGTAGCGCCCCCTTCCGCTTCGTTAATGACGGGCACATTGATGTCTTGTTGCAAGTAGTCTACCCAAACCGGCCCATCACTGAATCGGCCTTTATAATAAGGAGGGCTGGCAGGTAAATACTCTTTTGATTTGCGGAACATTTTTCCAGTATCGGATAGGCTGTCTCCAAAGATAACCAGCCGATTAAATTCAGGATTTTTCATGAGAACACCGCCTTTAATTTAAGTTGGTTAAATAGATAGCTTTTACAACACGCTCCTTAAATTGATTCAATAGCGTTGAGAAATTAAATCGAGCGACAGCACTTGGTTCACAGTTATTTTCCCTTTTGGGAAAGCGTAGGCTGTGCAGTACGCCTACCTGCTAGCATGGCTCCGAGATTACTTAACGGCTTGGCTGCCCAAATAAACCCTGTCATTGTTAATTGAACACCAATAATCCAATCTGGCACCGTGTCTAATGCATCCCACACACGTTGTGCATGCTCAGGGTCATAAACAGTGTAAAGAATTGGGGCAGTAAACAAAACAAAACTTAACTTACGTAGTGTGGAAAGTCGATCAGCCGCTAAGGCCGCCAGTTCCCAGGAGTGATTATTACTGCGGGTGTCGGCAATCAATTTCGATTTTTGCTTCGACTCTGCCACTTGCTGATCAACTTTGGCTTTCTGTAACTGCTGTCTTCCCTCTAACCAGCCCACTCCCATTTGGAGCAGACCGGCAAGAATATTGATCATCTGGCTCTCCTATCAAACGCTTGAAACACCGCTCAAAATCCGAGGCCTTCCCCTTACCTTTGTTGGTGTTGTAATACTTCTTCCAGTAATGTGCTAACTGAATGACGGACAACTCTGGTAAAGGCTCTGACACGCGCAGGTAGTGAATACGAGTCATGGCCGTGGCATAAAAAAGATTTGCAGCTAATTGCTCTTTTTTAGGAAAACCCGAACATAGTAAACCGTTTATTTTTCCGACCAATTTAGAGCGGTATTGTAGATAATTATTCCAGATATCCTGGTGAGTTGCCGGTTCCATTTGGTAAATACCCAAAGCAGGTCCACTCCCGGACTGAACCAGATAGTTACCCATTTGACTTTCTTGTGCAGCCGTTCCCAAAAGTAAATAGCGAGCAACAGTCGAATCCATCTCCAAGTATTGCAGTGTTGGAATAATAACCACACTGAGCAGGTGGCTTGCTTTCATTGTATAATATCCCACAATAAAAAAACTGCTGTATTGCTGTCGTTTGCACTGGTGCATAACTCAGTATTGATTTCAAGTACGATACGTCATCACGCTGCACAGGGGAGATAACTGTACCCACTCTATTACGGGTAGTGGTTTGTTGGTGGTAAATACAATACCCCGGTCGTCATTAGGAACTACTACGGATATTAGTAGTCTGTGAACTCACGACGCTTATCTTCAATCAAACTGATTAAATGGTGAATCACCTTTTGTCGATGCTTATGTGATATTTCATAATCGAGCAACTGTTCCAGTCGCCACCAACTATTTTCTCTATTGATGGTTTTTAAATAATGTTTGGTGTTGTACTGTGAAATAATTTTATTCATGGCGTCGCTACTGTAACTCATGATGAAAACCTCAGACAGTTTGGGAAATATGCTCAAGAGCAATGCGCCGGGCATTTTTTGAAAGCTTCTGTAATCTATAAGCGCTAATTTCTATGGCTTTGGCCTTCTTTTCAAGAGAGCCTGGAGTACCAAAACAAACAACAAGCTGTGCAACTATGGTTGCATCGAATGTGATTGATAAGTCATGGTCCAGTGCTAACAATACAGGACGGGTTTTAGCTCCATACCATAGTGGTATACTGCCAACTGATACCGTGCTGCGTGGGTCATTAAAATGCACTAGTGGACTGTGGCCGGTGCTGACCTCAAAATTATGAAACAAAACACGCCAGGTGGCCCACTCTTCTAACAACACGTCAACAGCATCGATGCGGCGTTTTGACATATCTTTTGCCTTAACTATTCAGTAGCTCATAGACTAAAAAGTGTGAGTAATGTTCATACAAGTACCGTCATAAATAATCATTTATAAGCAGAGACTATTTATAGTACCCAAGCAGTATATTCGAAATAGTTATCCATGACTAAGCTCAACCTTTTCTGCCCGTGAAAATGGTTATAACTAATTAATAATTTATAACCATGATTTCAAATTAACGGTCATAAAATGTAGCGTCGAGTACAAAGCGTACTATTTGTAGTTACGCCAGAAAATAGAAGGCAACGACGATTCTCATCGCCTTGAATAAAAATTGCTCATCAGATTTGTCGGTAAAACCCGAAGCGCATTTCCAGATCGGATATTTTTAAACAGCACAAGCCGTCCGCTTTACCCTTTTTTATACTTTTAATATGACCGCCGTTGCGTATAAACTCCTCAATATCTTTCTGAATTTTACGCTGTTGTTTTAATTTAGATAGTTTCGCAAATGGTAAACTTTTGTCTTTCATTTCATACCCCTTCTGGTTTCTATTCAGTTTAGACGACAATTGTAAATATAATCGATCAGTTTCAACATAATTTGATGGAGTCTATTGCTCAGGGAATGATATCCAAATAATAAACTCAACCTATGCACTTTCGTCAGAAATATTCTTATTTGTTGTTATGATTTCTTTTTCAGCGATTCTTGCACCTAGAAAATTTATAATAGCAATAAATTCGTCCCGTCGAACGAATTTATTAAATTCTCTTTCATTAGCAACCTGACAATCAGAAATGTTTTTTTTCATCTTTTTGATGTCGTTTATCATGTTTTCCAGATCCCCTATTTTCAGGCTTTTCGTAAGCCGGTGCTCTATTTCAACTTTATGACCTGCGAAATCCTTCTTAATAACGTTGAATTCTTTAAGTGCATGCCCATATTTTCTAGTGAGCTCTGATTCAATACGGTCCATTCGTTCATGTGCGCTTACTCTATTTAGATACATACGCCTCACTATGAACATCATAAAAGACCCATACCCAAGAGCTAATGGACCAATGACCCATTCCAAAATTTTCAGATGTAAGTTCATAATGGATACTTCATTAATAAGTTATCTATCCAGATGTCACCAAAGCAGTTAAATTAACGACTATTTTAGTGACTATAAAACGAAGTAGCTATTTCTCACCCGTTGTTCATCAATAAGGTGATTAGAACCGTATTCAATAAAAGTACCCGAAGCAAGACAGTCAATAATTAAGCCTTAGAATTTTGTATTGTGGTGACAGCTTGTTGCTGAACAGTATCTGTCAATTTACCATGCCAAAAAATCGGATTGGAGATAGTTCATTATGTCTTGCAACGTATCAAAGTTATGCGCTTGGGGGGTACTTCTTCTTGTAGCTGCCTGACCTGTTGAAAATCTTTGCGATGGGCTTCTTGGTAAATCGCTTTTTGCCGAGTGATTAACATCGTTATTATCAATGTCAATATCCACTCTGATGGCCTCAACGCTTTCAGCTTGAATGTCCTCTGTGACGTCACTAACACTGCTGTCGAAATTTAAATTTTCATCAAAACCTGCAATAGAGACCACATCATCAAAATCTGAAGTTGGAGCGGGTGATGATATTGGGGCTGATACACTTGCCGCTTTTTCGGCGGATGTAACCTGACTGGTCAACTGATCGAACTCTCTGGCAAGGAGGTATCGGTCGCTTTTTTGCGGGCTCTGCCCTCGGGCTGCTCTGTCGCTTTCAGTGGCGCTACGAGCAGCGACAATATCCTTTCCTACATCTTGAAAAGACTGTCCTAATTGATCTGCATCGAGTGCTTTTGAATCCACTAACGCTTTCAAATCTTTATAAGCGGCAAAAACTTTTTCTTTGCTTTGTGAGAGATTATTTTCAGTTGCGTTCAGATAGGCTGATACGATGTCGTTAATAAGGCTTCGAGCTTGTATTTGTGCAGTCGTCCGTTTTTCTTCTTCTTTTTCCGTTTCTTCTTTTTGCTCCTCTTTTTTATTCACATCATCCGCAATTCGCTTAAATGAGAGCAGTTTTACGGCATTATCTTCACTGGTTGTGAGCTGATTTTTTGCATCAACAGTTAAGTCGTATTTCTTGCTTCTGAACATCAAACCGTTGTAATCGCTGTAGGTCGTTGGGTTATTCTGCGCAAAACTGTACAAGTTCAGGCCATCAATATGGCCTGCAGGGTCTGTACTTATCCAACGCCGTTGCCATGGTGCATAGTAACGTGAGCCATAATAATATAATCCGGTAGCGTCACGCTCTTTCCCGCTGTAACGATAATATTTCAATTTAATATCGGAATCTTTAGCGGTAGAGTGAACAGCAATGCCGCCAAATGGAAAGTGTTCCACAAAAGAAATTAACTCCCCTTGTGCGGTAAAATCAACTTGAGCCTGCCCTGAGGCACTGGTGAGCGTCAGGCGATAGTGGTTATTGACTTGATCAGCCGGAGTACCTTGCAGCCAGCGATAAAACAGGGATTTTCCTTGCGAACCTGCGTATAAATTTTGAATGTGTAAAAGCTCATTTAACTCAACAGTGTCTGTTGTTGCAGAGCGGCGCCCCTTACTTCTGATTTCTATCTCACCAAAATATAATACGTGCTCCACATTAACTGTATTTAAATCCTTGCTGTAACGTTCAGTCACTTTTCTAAAACGTTGTCCTGTGTGGTCATATTGATAGTACTCTGCATCATCTTTATCACCGTTGCGATCAACTAAAACCACTTTTTGTAACTGGTTTTTTGCGTCCCAAAACATTTTTTGCTGATTGTCTGCGCCAGCCAATTGTATTTGATTGCCCTGGGCGTCGAACATTGCCTTAAGCTGCTCAGCAGTCGCTGGGTTTACAGCGCTTCGGTTACTGCTGTTATCAACAAGAAAGCTAATGGTTTGATCGGTGTCCCCCCGTGTAGAAACCTTGGTTATATTATGTCCCTTATCATAAGAAAAATGTTGAGTATAACCGTGCAACATGTGTTTAAAGCCTGATTGCAACTGCAAAGCCTGAGGCAAGTCTCTGCTATTTAATAAACCCATTTGTTTGCGCCCTTTAGCACTGACGATGCGGTGCAGCGCATCATATTGGTAATGGCTAACGGGTTCAGCGGACGGGTGATGAGCAAAATGATCATTATTAGCGGCATCCCGGACGATCACTAAATTACCCGCCGGGTCATAAGACAATCGTTCATCTCGTACAAGCGCTCCTCCCTGAGTTTTTTTAGTCACAACCCGTAACAAATTCAACGTACTCTTTTCATATTCATACTCTGAAACCAAGCCGCTGTGTGTCTCTTTTAAAACCAAGCCATTTGCGGCGTATTCAACGTCGGTTAGCATCACCTGCTCATCAGAACTTTGTGGTGGTTTGTGCTTAACTGCAGCTAAACGACCAGAGGGGTAATATTGGTATTTGGTGGTGTAAAGCTGAGGTTCAACGGCAGGCACAGAATTTACGACCTGTGTTTGCTGCCCTAGCGCATTATAGGAGGTGGTTACCCCGTGCTGCTCTGTCTCTAACAGATCCGGCGCATCGCCAGTGGCAGGCCAGTCCACCGTTTGTTTATAGGATTTTAAAGGGACAATTTGTTTTTCAATCAACTCGCCATTCATGCCGTAAACAGACGCTATTTGTAATCCTGTTTGATCAAAACGCTTATACAGTCGTCCTCTTAGGTTATTATCCGTTGTGTTTTCACTTTCAGGCAAGCTGTCGCCGTAGTCATAACGCTCACGAATACGCAATTTGTCGCCATCTTGCTGCTTGAGCTGTATAAGACGGTTTAATTTATCATACTTAGAACGCAAAACATTGTTACGCCCATCGCTTTGCCAGATTACCTGGCCACCCGCATTCTCTAATTGCCAGTGAACGCCGGCATCGACACTCGTGCTTTTTACTTTTTTAGATAGGTTAAAAATGTACTCACAATTTCTTTTTCCCAGTGCTCTGATTCGGTCATCTTGTTCATCAAGTAATTGGCTTTTTATATTATGATTCATATAGGACTGGAATTTACGTTCCTCATGCTGGTTGTTGAGAAACTGCAAGACCTCTTTTTTTCTGAAATTCAACATATCAGGTAAATCGGATAACTCTCCATTAAATTGATTACTTAATGTGTTTTGACTAGTTACTATCCCGCTCTCTTGTAACAAAGCCAATAATTTTTTTCTGTGTTCCTCGTCAGTATAAATCGAAGATAACTGTTCAGCGGTGATGACACTATTATTCAGCCGTATTTTTGAAGTCAAATTATTCAGCCCATCAAAAATCATTACTGTCGGTGTATCCACCATAGGCAGTGCCGAGTGGGTCGCTTTTCTTTGTTCAATACCTTGCAGCGTTTTTATATTTTTAGGTGAATCATCCTTTTTATTGAGATGGTTAACCACAAGTTCATCATAGTAAGGGGAGTTTTTATCCGGAGTTTTGGTTAAATTAACTTGATAATACGGACTGTCCAGCAAGTTATCGTTGTGATCAAACGCTAATTGATACCAAGGGTGATATTCCGTTTTACTGGCAAAACCTTTAGCAGAGACCAGCCTGACAATACGACCCACTGCGTCATAGTAATGCGTACTACTGACCCCGAATTTGTTGAGTTCTTCAATGTCTAAAAATGCGCTGGAGTCTAGATAATAAGGCTCATACTTTTGTACTGGCAGCCCTTTGTTGTTGAACACCGTACGCCCTGAGGTTAACCAACGATTATCGGTAATGGTTTGTTTAGGCTGACCTTCTTCAAGCAGAATATCTTTTTTCTCATCAACATTGATCGCTTGACCCTTCTCAACTTTTACTTTCTCTTGCAGCTTTCGCCCAAACCCATCGTGATAATAGAGCGCAACTCTTGTTTTTACCGGTGCTTCTTCTTTGCTGTAGTTTTCTGCATCAACTAAAATTTGGCGTGTGGGTTGACGCTGTGCGGCCTGTATGCCCTGCTGGATTTTTTTCAACTGCTCAGGGTGTAAAGAAAAGTCTGCTGTAAACGGTATATGGAACGCATTTTCTTTGGCTGCATAATGGGCTGAGGATCTAATGTTCCCATCTCGAGTTAGCCAGTGTATTTTCACGAGCTCTGTCACCAAGTGGGTGGCTAACTCACTGGTCATTGAGCTATCGTTGCTCATGATGGTTTCTGCATTCAAACGCCCCATCCAACTAAAGTCATCGTAGGCCTGAATTTGTGCTGCGCCATCGATCATACCTTGTGGATTGGCGATAATATCTCTGACCGAATAGGCTGAACTCTCACCAGAAAGGGTGTTGAAGCCGGTTAGTTTACCTTCGACTTTACCCTGGTAGCTGGATTTTATCAGACGACCAACCGCGTCATATTGGTAGAAAAAAACGTTGCTATTCAAGTCGGTCAGTTGGGCTAACTGCATGCATCTATAATTCCACTGTGTCTCAATGCTATGAGAATAAGCATTGGTCACCTTATTTACCTTTAAATGGTATTTATCATAATCGAATGTGGTTGTATTACCCATTTCATCTGTAATACGGATAGGTAAGTAGAATTTTTCTGCGTTACCGTATGTTTGTTTTGATGAACTTTGCCACCAATACGGATCACGTTCAGATGTGATGTAATGGCCTTCATCTTTTAAGATGTTTTCTAACTCTGAAACGGATTCAAAGCGTTTGTCGTCGGTTACAAAAAGGTCATTCAAATGCTCCTTTTCATAAACAATGGTCTCTGTATGACTTGCTAACGCTTGGTCTGTGATTTCACCTAACTTCGCTACAGTGCTTTTTTCAGCGTCATAATAAAAATGTTTTGCGTGCCCTAGAACCTTATGCACTGATGCTTTCAGTAGGCTTTCTGTTATATCTTCAAAGTTAAAATGCGGTTTATTACTCGCTAGTGTCAACCCTTCTATCTGGTGATTGATTACCTTATTTTTATAACCGGTTAGCAGTAAAGTGGTCTCTTTTTTATTAATGTACTCACACTGATTACGCACTATCCATAAAGTATTTTGACTTTCTGTATGATGTAAAACCCCATCATAATTTCTTCTTGGGTAGGTAATGGCTAAACTGTCAGTCACATAACCGTAATCATCAAACTGACGATTAATCTTTTGGCTTACCTTTGGGTCTTGGGGGGTTTCATCGTACTGGTATTCAATACTTTCTAGTAGCAGTTTTTGCACTGAGCTATTGGCGTGTTCTGCCGTGTTTTTTGGTTTTTGATACAGTTTAATGCAATAACGATTTTCCATTACGGTGTAAGGGTGCGGACGCTTTAAGCCGCCCTTCATGCCGTACAGTTCACTTCTGACCCGTATACCCGACAATGATCGTTTAGCGTCTCGCTTGAAAGTCTCTAAATGCTTTGCAGACAACGAGGCGTTATTTAGATATAAGCTATCATTTAAATTTTTCGCTACTTTATCTTGACCATAATAGCCTTTTTGTAGCTCTTTTAAGTAATCATCCCAGTGCTCATCGCCATTGTGAAACCAATCGATGCGACAAAGAGGAGCGGAGGGTGCAATTTTGTTTTTCTCACTCACATGACTTTCGCTTTCAAACGTTTCGACCTTGGCAAAACCACGGTATTCCCGCTCAAAGAAATCATAAAACCCGTGGTGATAGGTAAAGGATTTTCCCAACGTTATTTCATTGACTTCATCAGTTACGTCCAGTTTTTTCACGACCTGAACAGCTAAAGGTAACTTTGAAACCCACGCTTGTTTATTGAATTTATCCCTCTGGTATTCATGGGCCGAACTACCATAGGTAATGTTGATTTTCTTACCCTTATTGTTATTAACAGCGTTTAGCAAGTAGGGTTTATTGCCTCGACTGAAATCATAGGCGTAGTGGCGAACATCCGGGTGTATGACGGTGACGATTAACGCATTGGTGCCGCAGCCAAAGACATCAGCAAAGCTGACCTGATTGACCGAATCAATAGGAAACGGTAATTTGATTTCAAACGGTTTTGCAAAACCGTTACCTAACAAGTTCAGGTACACAATAGCTTTATCGCCATCCACATAGATAATATCCGCTGTCCCAGAGCCATCGATGTCGGCGAGAAATAGTCCATCCGGTTCGAAGCCCTCATCGTCTAACTGTGGTGGGTTTTTCATATCAATTCTTGCACCGAAACGACCATGGCCAAGATTTGGCCATACCTCCACTTTGTTGTGCAAAATGTGAAATAGATGCGCCTGACCACTGCCTAAAAGATCACTAAAACCGAACAGCGCATTGCGGTTGCCTTGCGTGGTTCTTGGAAAATCTTTCGGTAGATTGGTATTCTCAATGGCGGGGGCAAAGCCTTTTTTCCCTTTATTCGGATAAAATCGAACCGAATGAGGGCCAATGAGGACTATATCGCCACGCCCATCCCCGGTTAAGTCGGCAAACTCAATGCCACGGTGTCCGGCCTCACTTGGGAACGCTTCAAAAGGCACAAATTGTTGCCACTCACCTTCACCGCTCGCCTGATAAAAACCAGCCCGCCCCGGCTCAGGGTTTACCAGCTCAATCTCTCCCTCAGCGGTAACGTTGGTGAGTTGTAGTCCTTTCGCGCCTGCTGCGGGTAATTGTTTGATACGGTTTAGCTCACCGTAACTGAGTTGATATTGCCCTTGTTTGTCTTTTTCTATCTGCGTTGGTTCACGATAATAAAGCCATTGTTTATCTTGGTAGACGGCGCAGGCGATACCTTGTTGAAACAGATCCACCAACTGGTATTGACCATAATTAAGCCCGGGCAAACGACCGCTGTCTTTGGCTGGTTTCAGCTCAGTAAACTGGCCTTGCTGATGTTTGAATTTTTGGTAATGCAAATCAACAGGGGGTAAAGGTTGCTCGCGGTAGGGTTGTTCCGGGCTGTCGGGCTGAAAAATTGAACCAATCGCAGTGATAGACCTCAGCAGGCTAAGCACCTGACTGCTGTCATAAGCAAGTTGCCAGCGCTTGACTAATACAGGGTAGCCAGTACTGAGCTCGTCAAAGCGATGAAACAGTAAAATGTTCTGACATAGCCGGTGAGTACGAACTTCAAATCCCATCCGATAATTAGAAAAACTGTCTTTGCGTAGTAACCAACGTTTTTTGCCGTCATCGTACGGGTTGATGTTTGTTGTCGCTACATTGTGCTCTCCATAATCAAGCACAACCTCAAACAGCCAGTTAACAGACGGCTCTTTACTCATCAATGTATACGGTGCAACCGCTGGCTGGTTGCTGTTACCGTAAGCGATTCGTTTCAAATAACGGTTAGTTTGATGGTCACGTTGACGCTCTACGCTGTCTGACTCCAGGTTTACGCCCTCGGTATTTTCAGCCTTGTAATACCAGCGTTGATGATTGCCCTTGCTATCAACCACTTCTTCCAATAACCACGCAAACACCTGACGTTCATCCGCCGGATTCGCAATACGGGCCGTGGCGTTGCGACCAAAAATCATGACGGTATTATCGCTTTGGCGTACGCGCCAAAAACTATCACTGTCGTCGCTTTGGTTGGTGAATAAATCGATAATAACGGGTCGCTCTTGTTCGCGAGGTATGAAGGTTTGCGTGGTGTACGTTGTGCTATTGATCGTTTCAGTTCGGCTTATTGGGTTTTGTTTACTATCCAGCTCAGGTACCAAATACTTACCGTTAAAACTGAAGGTATCGCTGTTGTCGTATTTTGGTGTGCCGGTACCGGCGGTACGCCGACTGATTTGCGCAAGGGCAATATCAAAACCCATGCCATAGGTGCTATGGCCCACCCCGCTTTGATATTGCAAAGTCAGGCTAGGGGTATTGGAGCGACTCTCAGTTAACGTAAGAGGGTATGAAAAACCCATTGAGCCAGTAAACTCATTGCTTTTAATTTGCTCAGCCATACCCGCCAGGCTGGCACCACCATTGCCGAAATACTGACCGGCGTAGTCTTTAGTTGTTTCATTTGAATTAACGTGATTAACACGGTCAGCTTTGGCTTGCTTGATTACAGGTTGCATAGTACTGCTCTTTAATTTGGAAATATCCGTCATGTCATCAGGCGGTTTTATTATCGCCTGATGCCTAAGCGAGAGCCCCCAAGGCGCTAAGTGGCAAGCCCCCTGATGGCTTCGACGACTGCACTTCTTAGCGCGCCATCACCTTGCTCTGCCGTGTAGCGAATTTCCATAATAATGTCGTTAATACTGTTAAAAATGGTTTGTATGGCTGGATTCATAAAGTCGTCAAACGCAACTTGCCCCAACACTTTCAAGATAGTTATTGAGGCTTCACTGCGAATGCTAAAAGCTTTTTTTTGTTTTAGATTGAAACGGTATTCATGATATATCACGTCACCAAAAGCGATCACAGGTTGAACAGATGCCAATAAAACAATTTGTCCTACACTGCCTGCCGAAGTTAAATAGCCAATGTCCGGTTCTTTGAACATCAACCGATTTGAAGTGATTACTTTGGCTTCGCCATCACTACCTACCATCTGCCGTTATGAAAACTGCAAACGGTGCTCACGAGTATTTTTCAGGCCCTCTATATAATAAGAGATCTTGAAAAAAGATAAGTGAAAGTGATCGTTGCTGTTTAGGAAATCTTTACGTATGCGTTGCATCTCTGGTTAGAGAATGCAGATAACAACTCAATTTTCGTTATGATTCTCCCGATCTGCAAACAGTTTATCTTCCATATCATCAAGCTCTTTGACAGCCTCTTCTTCAGCTTCCCTGGCACGGTCAATACTTTCGCTCTCACCTTCTAACATGGCAAGCAGTTTAGCGACCTTTTCTTCAAGCTCAGGATAATCAGCGAGTTTTTCAGCAAGTTTTTGTGAGAAGTTCATAATAAGCACCTAACGGGTAAAGGACTCTTGATGTGATGAGTCAAAACCTTTGACGTTGTTGCATGGAAGAACGTACTTTCGCACCATGGCTAAACAGCGGCATTTGACTCAGTTAAGCCATCCAAAGCAACGCACTACAACACTGAATGCAAGAAGTGTGGAATAAAAACAAGAATGTTAATGATCACTAAGAATAGTGATATTAGGGTTGCATCAGAAGGCAGGAATTTTCAGAAGAGAAACATCAGAAGGTTGTTTGAATAGTTAAAAAATTTATACAAAAAACCTAGCATAGGTTGGAGTATAGTTTTTATTGTTGTTCTTGCAAATTTTTTTAAAGTACTTGTTTGCATAAAAAATACTATTTTTATAGGCTATTTCTTTATCATAAATAGAAGACAACAGAAGAATAACTACACAGTAAAGGCGTTATTTGCACAGCAATCAAACTGGCGGCTGACACACCCCGCCCTTTGGTTACGATAGGGCGGGGAGGATGTTAACTACCCACTACCCTTCTTAGCAAGATAAATACCTATAAGAATTACAAATGCTCCAGCCACCTCCATAAAAGTTAAGGTTTCACTGAAGAGGAAGTATGCATAAATTGCGGCAATTAAGGGTTGCAGTAAAACAAGTACTGAAGAAAGATTTAGGTCTACCTTTCCTAAGGCAACGGCTAAAAGCCCTTGACCCCCAATGTGTGAGAACAGTGCAAGTGATAATAAAACCAAGAATCCACTAACACTTGTTATCATGATGGTATCCTCCAATATTAGTGCCGTTGGAAATAAAAATAATGCACAACCAAAAGACGACCATAGCATCAAGCTTGAAGCGGTATACTTAGCTCTAAGTCTACCTACAACAAGCAAATATAAAGCATAAAATAGTGCTGTGAGCAAAGCTAAGCTATCACCAAACAACGATCTTTCGGTGAACTCTGATTTCCCCCCCACCAGAAGAATAAGACCTACTGAAGCTAATCCAAGCCCATAAATAAATAGGCGACTTGGAGCAATCTTGAACAATAAAAAGTTCAAAGGCACCAATATAAACGGCATTAAGTTGGCCAGTAAATTCGCATTGGCAACGGTTGTCATAAAAAATGATGTATGCCATAAGGCTAAATCTATTCCTAAGAACACTCCACCCAGTATGGCAATGAAGTGGGGCTTTGAAAGTTGCTCATCGCCTAAATTATGTCCCTTCTCAAATTTCACCCATAGGTAAGCCAAAGGAATAGCAAATAAAGCTCTATAGAATCCACTGGTAATTGGGCCTAACTCAGATAGTCTTACAAAAATTCCACCTGTGGCCAGGCAAAATAGAGCGGCTATTAGGATGATGACAGGAATAAAGTGATCAAAAACCCTTGGTTTCAATGTTGAATTAAGATTCACTGGCCAGCTCCTCATAACACATCTCATACTGCCGAATTTTTCGAGAAAGCCATCCTGAGGCTGGAAAGCAACCTAAAAAATCATCAAATTGTACGCTGTTATTATCATTTTCCTTAAACATCGTCCTTTTACCATCATTAGAGTTGTCAATTACGTGATGTATAAATGCTAAGCGATGCCGCTCTGGATTGTCATCATTGAAACCTATACAATGGAGACAATTATTCGAAATTTGATGACAATTTATAAAAACGACTATGGACTGGTTTAAAAAAATAAACTTTTCTGGCGCCCCAGTTTATAAAGCGATTGCCCGTGGCATAGCGGATGCAGTAAATCATGGTGAACTGAAGCCCGGTGACAAACTGCCTACTCAAAGGTATCTGTCAGGTGTTATAGGGTGTACTGTTGGAACTGTCACGAGATCCTACAAGTATGCTGAGGGCATGGGGCTAATCGTCTCGATCGTTGGCAGTGGATCGTATATCAGAATGCAAAACGATCTCGGCTTTTCCATACCCGATATTAATAAGAAAGATATTGTCAATCTGTCCATAAACACCCCCTCGCTACGCAGTAGAGTTGCCTTAATGTCGCAAGCTCTACAGTCTGCTGGGGATAAATGCTGTATAACGCTAGCATTTTGGATTACCAGAATAATTTGGGCAATAAAATTCATAGAGCAGCGCTTCTGAATTGGTATAGGTCTGCTGGTATAGAAGCAAAGCTAGACAATATAGCCATCACATCGGGTGGGCAGCATGGGGTTTCGCTAGCATTAAGCACCATAATGAGACCAAACGACACTTTACTGTCAGAGTCTATTTCTTATCCGGGGTTATCGCCTTTAGTTGATAGATACCATTTAAAAATAAAAACCGTAGAGATTGACGATCAAGGAGTAATTCCTGAAAGCCTTGATGAATGTTGTCGTAAATTCATGCCTACATGCCTATTTGTTAATCCAAGGTTTCATAATCCGACAACAGCGATAATGAGTGAAGAACGTAAAAAATCCATTGCTTACATTGCCAAGAAATATAAAATCTTCATTATTGAGGACGATGTTCTTTCGCATCATTCAGAGCCTTCAAATCCTATATATAACTATTATCCAGAGAGAACGATCTACGTCTCTAGCGTTTCCAAATCATTAGCACCAAGCCTACGCATTGGTACTATTATTGCCCAAGATTATCTAATTAATAAGATAGGCTCTACATTGAAAAATGATGTCTGGATGGCCTCTCCGATAATGGCTGAGATAGTTACACACTGGATAAACAGTGGTGTGGCTGAACAATTGGTCAGAACCGACCAGCTAGAGTTGATCAGGCGATCATCTTATTTAAAGAAAATTTTTAATGAAGGTGACTATGACTATAATGCTGGCTCACCACATGCATGGCTTCATTTACCGCCTCATTGGAGCCCAAGAAATTTCACAGGTGTAATGAGAGACGAAGGAGTCCTGATCAAAAACAGTGAAGATTTCATCATCAACAATAAAAATAGGATAAATGCTGTCAGAATCAGTTTGACCTCACCCAGTGATGGTATTCTTGTAAAAGATGCCCTAATGAAAATTGCTTCCAATATGGCTCAAGAAAGAGCTTGCCCCTTATGCTGATTGTTACTCTATTGAAGTAGCCGAGGTAAGGGTTTCAACTCTGCAGGCGATCTGCGAGCAGTAACCGCAAAACACTGTTTTGGTCAAGTAAAACCGGGCACTAAAATTTGAGAATTTACGCGATTAATCAATACATAACTAACGCACTTTGCTTGTTGGCTACCCTCTTTGATGCAAGATTCGCCAGCGCACCTTAAATAGCCAGTCGTGCTTGAGGCGACCAAAGAAGCACTCACCACAGCATTACTCTGTGCGGTAGCATCTTCATCAAACCTCTGTCGTAAGCGCCTGGAAGATGGCATTTGCCGAATATCCATGCAGCGCTAAAGCCAGTCATCGTTGCGAATATTTTCAATTTCACGAGACTCACCCTGCAGGTGAAATACTGAGATGGGTGTATTTTACCTTGCAGGCCTTGGATTCAGGTCATAGTTTATGGCGTGAATTCAGGCCTAATATTATTTTTTTGGGTGGTTGATGTCATACGAATTCTTGAAAAGCCTTGACGCTATATTTTTTTGAAAATACTATAACTTTGTTGTCTAAAGAAGTGTCGACATAAAAATAATAATGTTAGTATAAAGGCTTTTGAATAGTGAAGTATTACGAATCTAATTATTTTTCTTACTTGTTATTTTCTGGGGTTTCATCTGATCTTTTTCGAGTGTTGTTTTTCTGGTGGATAATATCCGAATATGGAGGAGAGTCTTTATCAAGCTTATTGACAGTATCAACTGTATTAAGTTTCATTTTGCTGCAACTTTTATCTCCTTTGGCAGATTTTAAAAGCAGAAGAAATATACTGATGCTTTCAAGTGTTCTGTACTCTCTGAGTTTTTTGTTAATGTCTGTTTCTTCTAATTTCGACGAACTGGCTGTTTATATAGGTGTGGTTTCATTTCTATTTGTTAGCTCAATTTCAACCGTATCTCAACCTGCACAAAGCGGAATTATACCTGATATAACAACCAATGAAAGGGTGCCTTTGTTGATACGAAGGAGTAAGTTGGTCACGTCATCAATTGCTATTCTCGGGCCGGTTTTAGCAGGTTATTTAGGAACAATTTCTATATCTTCTGGTTTCTTGATGGCAAGCATCATCATGTTAGTCGGTGCATTTGTTTCAGCTAAGCTACCGGAAAAAAAAGTAGAGCCAGTCAAAAAAGATTCTGAAGGGTGGTTGCAGTCAATTGTTGCTGGCTGGGTAATAAAGAAAAAGGCCAAAGTAGAATTTTGGTTTACATTTATAACAGCAGCTACTAATACACTGGTAACCCCCTTTTTTATGGTTTTAATTCCTTTGTCAATAAAAGATAAGTTTTCTGCAACTTCTTTTTCATATGGGGTTGCAGAATCATCAGTGGCCGTTGGCTCACTTTTTGCCGCTGCAATACTACTACCATTTCTAAGTAAAAAATTAAAAAAGATTTGGATATGTAGTGTTGGTATGTTTTTAGCTGGATGTGGCATTATATTAGCTTCGCTCAGTGATAACTTGATAGTCTTTACTTTGTCAATCCCAATAGTGGGTGCAGGAATTGCCGTATTCTCAATGAATGGTATGTCCCATAGATTATTAGCCTTTCCAAAAGAAAAGAGGTCTAGAATGGCAGCCATTGATTTATCTATTGGCCGATTAACAAGAGTTTTAGGCCTTAGTTTGACAGGTGGTCTTATTGCTTTTTTTGATATTGGTACTATTGGTTTGATATATGGCGTATTTATTTTGCTCTTTTCTTTTTCGCTATTGGTAATACCCGATTGGCGTGAGTTTATGTCACTTAATCATGATCAGTTGGAAGGATATTTTGAGAAAAAATATTCGATTTAGCTAACTATTATAAGTGCCCATTAATTCATAAAAAAATCACAACGGGAAGCGAGAAATAAAAATGAGCAATTCGCCAGAGAAGAAAGGAATCATTGAACTATTAAGTGCAATGATAATCATGGGTAGTGTTGGGCTATTTGTCGTTGAATCTGGCCAAAGCTCATATAATGTTGTATTTTATCGTTGCATTCTTGGCTCAATATTTCTCTTAGTGTACTGCTTGTATAGTGGTAAATTAAAAGATACAGGCTTAACATTAAAAACTGTAACAATTATAATTTTTAGTGGTGTTTTTCTCGTTTTTAACTGGGTCATGCTTTTCGCATCGTTTAAAACGACATCAATATCTACCTCTACAGTAATCTATCATGCTCAACCTTTTTTCTTTGTTTTGATTTGGGCGGCAACATTTAGAGAGCGAGTATCATTAAATAAACTTCTATGGATGGGGCTTGCTTTCATAGGAGTAGCTTTAGTAGCTGATATTGATATTAATGAGGTTGCTGTATCATCTAAATATATTCTAGGGATTGCGCTTGTACTCTTAGCGGCAATTTTCTGGGCTGCCTCAGCAACACTTGTAAAGCTTCTTACAGGGGTTTCACCATACCTAATCACATTAATTCAACTTTCTGTCGGTATTATCGTATTACTTCCATTTAGTGACCTCTCAGAAATTTCTGGAGTTACTATGGAGCAGTGGAGTTACTTATTAGTCTTAGGTGCTGTTCACACATGCCTTACATATATTCTAATGTACTCATCATATCAGAAGCTATCTGCCCCTGTGATTGCAGTAATGACATTTATCTATCCAGCCGTTGCTATATTTGTTGATTTCTATTTTTATGATGAGTCTATGAGTGCAATTCAAATTGTTGGTGTGTTCATGATCATGTACAGCAGTTACGCAGTCAACCAAAACCTTAGCTTTCTCTCAACAAGAAAAATAAATGCCTCTATAAAGGCACAGGGTGAATAGAAAATGGCAATATATAACGATAATTTTAAATACCATCGGAACGACACCAATACAGGGAATTTTTTAAGCAAACTATAACGTATCATTGTGACGGGGTTCCATCAAAGCTCGCCCAACTCTCTTATTAAATGCCTTTTCTGACCATCGTAAGAACTACAAATGTCGTACATTGCAGTAGTGGTAACCAATACAGGGAATTTTTTATGCAAACTATCAAGCTGTACTCACCCGTTGACCCAAGCCATTAATGATGCAGCCATCAGTGAACTGTATATGTCTTCTCAATACAGCGCCGCTTTTATGATGGCCAAAACACTTTTTGATAACGCTGAACAATAGATGAGCACCAACCAGAAGTCATGAAAATTCGCAGCTACTTCAATATAGGTGAGGCGAGCTAGGATATGCCGATAAAAATAAATCAGCTATTGCTCAGCATAGCTGAAGATATTATTGAGATACATTAACTATGAAGCTGACAATATTATTTTTAACAAATCTATCTGCATCAATAGCAATAGGTTTATCTATGGTTATTATTCCTTGGGAGCTACTCTCTTTATCTGATGGTTCTTCTATTCTAGCTTCTATAGCTTCAGTTTCTACTTTTATACTTATTTTCTTAACGCCAATCATAGGCGGAGTTATTGATAGTGTTAATAGGAAGACTGTCATTATTATTTCGATGGCGATTATGGGGACTATTTTACTATTTTGCTCGATATTTTATGGAAATATAACGATTCGGATAATAATCCTATCTGTGTTCTATTTTTCTTCTCAGCTGTTTTTTGCGGTTTTTTATAATGCTAGAAATGCATTTATTCAAGAATCTTTTGAAGTTAGCGAATATTCAAAAATTAATAGCCTGATGGAGATAGAAACACAACTGTCTACTATAATATCCGCCATTTTTACAATAATATATCTTGATGAAAGCATGTTTAATCAAGTGATTTTTCTATCATCGGCTTTGTTGATGATATCATCTTTCTTTACCACCTTTTTAAAAGGTGGCTCGTGTTTTCATGAAGAAAAGACTGTTTCTAGGCGATTCAAGTTTGGGTTGTGGTTTGAAATTTTTGATAAAAATAGAAAAATATTTATTGTTTCCTTATGCGCAAATTCTCCATTTATAGCTGTAATGATGATTAATATTGCTAGTCCAGCATATATTAAAAATATTATTGAAGGGGGGATTTCATTACTGGCAATTTTCACTATTTCCTTTAGTGCAGGAGCATCGTTAATTAGTGCTATGGGAAGTTCTATTATAAGGGCTATCGGTTCATATAGATTGATATTTTGGTCGATATTATTATTTTCCTCAACTTCACTGGTTGTTGTCTTAAAGCCAACGTCGACAGTCATTGTTATTATGGCATTCTTTTGGGGAGGGTTTAATTCGTTGTCAAAAATTGCTCTTAGCACATATCTTATGAAGAATGTTAAAAAAGATGAAATCGGATCATTTTATGGGGTTATTCAATCATTGGTTTATATCTCACGAACTATTATAGGGTTTTTCTTGGCTTGGTTTTTTGTTCAATTCGGTATTGGTAATTCTTATATAGTGATTCTATGTACAACATTGATAGCAATAATGATTTTTACTTTTTCTTCATTATGCTTCAATTAATAAAAACACACATATACTATCAACAAGGAAATAAAAGAAAGTCCGCCCAACGAGACCATTTTCAGCTCAATGTCGCTGAGATCGAGTTCAATCCCGGCGATATTGGCACCAAAGAGTAGTTGTGTAGGAACTACTCTCTTAGCTGATGAGAAGACGATGATGCCTTTTCTGAAAATAAGGGAAAGCCGCAAAATACTGTTGACTTTGTAAGTATATATGCTACAAGTGTCGTACCATTTTATTGCAGTAGTGGTTACCAAACTCAAATAATGAAAACAATACAGGGAATTTTTTATGCAAACTATCAAGCTGTACTCACCCGTTGACTCAAGCCATTAATGATGCAGCCATCAGTGAACTGTATATGTCTTCTCAATACAGCGCCGCTTTTATGATGGCCAAAACACTTTTTGATAACGCTGAACAACAGATGAGTACCAACCAGAAGTCATGAAAATTCGCAGTTACTTCAATATAGGTGAGGCGAGCTAGGATATGCCGATAAAAATAAATCAGCTAAAGTCCGCCCAACGAGACCATTTTCAGCTCAATGTCGCTGAGATCGAGTTCAATCCCGGCGACATTGTGGCATTGATCGGTGCAAATGGCAGTGGAAAGACCACATTGATTGAGGCCATGCTGGGCTTAATCAATACAGAAACTCGAGATATGACGATGTTTGGTCAGCCGGTTTCAGCTTTTGACTCCGATTTAGCTTTAAAAAAACGCATCGGCGTTCAACTGCAAAAATCCTCCTTTTCACAGCGTTTGAAGGTTGCCGAAATAGTCAAGATGCACCACCTGTTTTACGACCGTATTAACCCACAGTCGTTTGAACAGCTGAGCATTGAAGGTTTGGCGGCTCTGAAATACGACACGTTGTCCCGGGGGCAGCGTCAGCGGGTCGACTTATTGATTGCCTTAGCTCATGACCCGGATTTAGTTTTTCTGGATGAGCCCGCTACCGGACTGGACGTGGAGCACAGAACAGCCTTTAGCCTGATATTAAACCACCTGAAACAAAGAGGCGCCACAGCGCTAATGGCCACCCACACCGCTGAGGAAATTGCCTTTTGCAACAAGGTCATTTGGATGGATCAGGGGCGGATCAAGCATTTTGGTGAGTGCCAGAACGTGATAGATGGCACTCTGGGGCGCTTTAGAACCGATCTGTCGTGCACTGATTCAGCCGCAGCAGAACAATTGGGACGACTGCTTTCAGATACTCCCGATATTTTTCACTGCCATGAGGAAAAAGAACGCTTGCGCTTTAGCTTTTTCAGCCAAGAAAACCATTTGCTTTCCCTATTAAACACCATTGGTCAGCAACGAATTGCAGAAGTGCAATGTCGATCAAGTAATTACTCCGATTTGATTGAGATAGGGTCTGGAGAACGTTTTTCAGGAGAGCATCATGTTAACTAAATTCTGGGGACTCACCTGGATCGAGTTGAAAATCTATCTGCGTGATGCCACCTCTATTTTTTGGACGTTTTTATTTCCATTTCTGTTGCTGTTCATCTTTGTGACGATTAACGCAGACGAAAATGAAAATTTTATCGCTACGCAGGTTGAAATCGTCAGCCCTGAAGGTTCGGCTTATGCTCAACCGTTGGCCAATGATATTGCCCAAGTACTCGACGATGTCAGCTTACCCATCAATGTGAAGCGGGTCGACGCCTCACAGATAACCGAAGCGATCAACAAGAATACCTTGGTGATTCGTTTCTCGAATGGTTTTGATGCTCAGTTTGAGAATTCACAAGCCAACAACCTACCCGCCAAGATTGAGGTAATGCACCACCGTGACGCGAGTGATTCCACTTTGGCGGTTTTATCTATCCTCAATAACTTAAATAATCAATTTAATATCGATCAAAACCGCTGGTTATTACGCTCGACGGTAAAGCTGACAGCGGTGGGTGAACCCTCAAAAGACCATTCGTTATCCGCCGAACAGTTTCTGGTCACAGGGCTTATAGGCATGTCGTTGTTGTCTATTTGTCTGTTCAGTTTTTCGGTGCTTCTTGTACAAATGAGAGCATCCAATGCGTTCAAAATGTATCAGGTGCTGCCTTTAAGCCCTTTGTTCTACCTGATGGCGTTTATCACCAGTCGGTTGGTGATCATGGTCGTCTTTTCAGCGGTGTTCATCGGTGTGGCCGATATGATCTATACCTTGGATTTACGGTATTCGATCAGTACCTTATTGTACTTTCTGCTGGCCATTATGTTGGTATCGGTGACTTTTCTTAGCCTGGGTATTTTACTGGCTTCAAGAACCAGCTCTGTCAGTACAGCCAATGGAGTCAGTAATTTGCTTTATTTCCCGCTGATCTTCTTGAGCGATCTTTTTTTCCCAGTTACTAGCGCCCACCCATGGATTGATCAACTTGCCAGCTTTTTCCCATTAAAAGGCTCTGTAGAGATGATGAGGGGCATTCTATTCAATGAGGGGAGCCTGATGGGTTATACCCCTACACTGGCCACTCTTCTGATCTGGACTGTTATCGCCCTGCTGATCACCCAGCGGTGTTTTGTATGGAACCGGCAATCATAGGGAGAACTTATACGAAGTTAAGCAATACCTGACTGAAATGCCTAGCCGTTTCAGTCATAACATGACCTGATGACCACAGAACCTCAGCCACTGTAGAGCGAGGTGCTTTGTAAGCGTTGCATAACGTAGAGAAGCCAGATGATAGAACGGCAGTTTTTTTATGCTGCTTCTATTCATCTGCTTTCCCGTTAAGCACCTATGGTTTGGCTGTAGTTTTCTTAAGCTTGGAAATGTTCTGGTCAAGTAAAACTTGCGCGAGCAAGAGCGAGCAACATTGGCAAAACGATGAATAGCCTTCCTAGACATTGAAATCGCTCAATTTCCAGATATGACAAAAAAAGGGATAAATATCATGCTGCACCATGTCGAAGTGTATGTTTCCGACCTAGCACAATCCCGTTCTTTTTGGTCAAGCATACTATCTTATTTAGAGTACAAGGAGACTTCATATTGGGATGATGGTTTCACGCTCTCAAATGAAAAAGATGCCTATATTACCTTTGTTCAAGTAACTCCTAAGTACAATTCTCTCTCGTATAATCGCTGCGGCGTTGGGCTAAACCATCTTGCATTCTCAGTAGGAAATAGAGAACTAGTAGACAAGATCAGACAGCACTGCATCAAAGAAGGTGTATCTATGCTTTATGATGATCGGTATCCCTTTGCGAATGGTGGCACAGAGTATTACGCCCTTTTCGTTGAAGACCCCGATCGCATAAAGGTTGAGTTCGTAGCTTAAAAAAAGAATTAAGGTACAACGCTGAGGGACTAAATGCATTTGTGTTCATTCTTCGGGGTGAACGCAAATTTAGTGAGTGTAGTGATGCATATCTTGTCAAGTTATACCCGCATATATGTAATATATACAGGGCAAAAACATGATCACTAATTGAACATCGCCGCAAAGAAAAAGCCTGTATAATTACCCCTTTGCCTGTTTACCGGTGTCTGCAAAAGCCCTGTTCTCCAAGTTCTCCTCGCTCACTGACAAGCGAGATCCCAAAAAACCACACATGTGCTGGCCGAGGTTATGTTCTGGACGTAGCTTTCGATGAAGACCGTTGCAGGGCAAGGGAAGGCTACGCGGTGGAAAACCTGGCAGTTACCCGACAGGTGACTCTCAATCTTCTCAAGCTTGATACTTCTGTGAAGGCAGGCATCAAGAACAAGCGGAAAACTTGTGGTTGGGATGAAAACTGTATGATGAAAGTGCTTGGAATGATTAACTCTTGATTATGTTTTTGCCCTATATACCTCCCTCCCCAATCCCCTGTAAACTGATTCAAATTTTTTCACACCGACCCTTCGGGTTCGACACGTCTTCTGTCGTATTCAGTGCCTGCCCGATCTGTCGGTTATTACCGATCACTTGACATAAGAAGATTCATGGCAAACAACCTCGCCGCCTTCATCTGGTCAGTAGCCGACCTCCTGCGTGGTGACTTCAAACAATCCCAGTACGGGCGCATCATTCTGCCGTTTACTCTGCTTCGTCGTCTGGAGTGTGTGCTGGAACCCACCAAAGAAGCCGTGGTGGCAGAACACGACAACGTAAAGGCAATGAATCTGCCGGAAGAGAGTGCAGAGAAGTTCCTGTTCCGTGCTTCAAAGCACACCTTCTTCAATACCTCGCCCATGAACCTGTCTAAGCTCGGGCAGAACGGCATCAAAGAGAACCTGGAAACCTATGTCTTGTCCTTCTCCAAAGACGCCCGTGAAATCTTTGAACAGTTCCGGTTCGATGAATTTGTCGGCTCACTGAACGACGCTAACCTACTGTTCAAAGTGGTGAAGAAGTTTGCCACCATCGACCTCAGCCCCAAAGCCATCAGCAACCACGACATGGGCTTGGTGTTTGAAGAGCTGATCCGCCGCTTTGCTGAATCCTCCAACGAAACCGCGGGTGAACACTTTACCCCAAGAGACATCGTCGAACTCACCACCTCGCTGGTATTCATGGAAGACGATGCCGCCCTGAGCGAAGAAGGGGTGATCCGCACCATCTACGACCCCACGGCGGGTACCGGTGGCTTCCTCTCATCGGGCATGGAATACGTTTACAAACACAACCCAGAAGCCTCCATCAAAGCCTTTGGTCAGGAGCCGAACCCCGAGTCCTACGCAATCTGTAAAGCGGATATGATGATCAAGGGGCAGGACGTCAGTCGCATCAAGCTCGGCAACACGCTGTCGCAAGATCAACTGGCCAACGACCCATTCGATTACATGCTCTCCAATCCGCCCTTTGGTGTCGACTGGAAGAAAATTGAAGGCGACATCAAAGACGAGCACACCGAAAAAGGCTTCGACGGTCGCTTTGGCCCGGGTCTGCCAAGAGTGTCTGATGGCTCGTTGCTGTTCCTGATGCACCTGATCAGCAAATTCAAACCCATCACACCCGAAAGCCCGAACGCCAGTCGTATCGGCATTATTCTTAACGGCTCGCCGCTGTTTACTGGCGGTGCAGGCAGTGGTGAAAGCGAAATTCGCCGTTACATTCTCGAAGCCGATCTGCTCGAAGCCATTGTCGCCCTGCCTACCGATATGTTCTACAACACCGGTATCGCCACTTATGTGTGGGTTCTCTCCAACAAGAAAAGTGCCGAGCGTAAAGGCAAGGTTCAGTTAATCAATGGCGTTAACCTGTGCGGCAAAATGCGTAAGTCGCTCGGCTCTAAACGCAACCTGATGAGCGAAGCGGATATCCGCACCATCACTCGCTGTTTTGGTGAGTTTGCCGCCGAACAACAGGCACTCAACCAGCCTACTGAACCAAAAAGCAACCGTGGCAGACAGGCCGAAACCCCTAAAGCGGAAGCCGCCAAAACCTTTGCTGCCAAGATTTTTGATAACCACGAATTTGGCTACCGCCGTATCACCGTAGAACGCCCACTGCGCCTCTCTGCCCAGATCACCGACCAAGCCATTGCCAGCCTGCGCTATGCGCCCAAGCCGTTTACCAATGTGATGCAGTGGATGGTAGACACCTTTGGCGAGCAGATTCACGAAACATTAAGCGACAACGAAGCCGCCATCCGTGAAACCATCAAAAAAGACTTCAAGGAACTGAAAGAAAAACAGATCAAGGAGCTGTTAAACGACAAACTATGGCTGTTCCACCTCGACCTGATGGAAAAGGCGCAGAAGCTTCAGGGAGAGTGGGGCGCTGCGGCGGGTGGAAAGTTCGAGCAAAGTAACGACTTAAATACCTTTGAAGTGTCCCTCAAAGCCGCACTGAAAAAGCTCGATATCAAACTGGATGCCAAGGAGAAGAAACTTCTGATGGCTGCCATTACCCATAAGAACCCAGAAGCCGAGCCTGTAGTCAAAAAGGTGCTTAAGGAAGAAGTACAGCCTCAATACGGCGCATTCGCCTACAAAGGTAAGGTGGTTGAGTTCCAGACCGATGGCGACCTGCGAGACAATGAAAATATTCCGCTCGACCCAAGCATCTCCACCACAGAACTGATTGAAACCTACTTCCAGCAGGAAGTTGCGCCCCATGTGCCCGATGCCTGGATTAATGCTGACAAGTGCGATGAAAAAGACGGTGAGATTGGCATTGTCGGTTATGAAATTCCGTTTAACCGCCATTTCTATGTTTATCAGCCACCTCGTGCGCTGGAGGCGATTGATGCGGATTTGGATGCGGTGAGTAAGCGGATTATGACCTTGCTGGCGGAGGTGCATTCCTGATGGTTGGGAAGTATGAGGCTTATCCGGAATATAAAGAGTTTGAAAGTATATTCCTAAATCAGATTCCAAGTAGTTGGGAGGTAAAGCCTCTCTACTCTGTGAGTGATTTTAAGCACGGAAAAGCTCATGAGCCATTCATTGATGATGAA
Source organism: Endozoicomonas sp. (assembly GCA_965198415.1). Classification (GTDB taxonomy): domain Bacteria; phylum Pseudomonadota; class Gammaproteobacteria; order Pseudomonadales; family Endozoicomonadaceae; genus Endozoicomonas. Next base: position 116,099 of record CBDAPN010000031.1, on the reverse strand, counting down.
GGCCAGTACAAATGCGTGAGTGCGAGATTTGTTTCTACACATGGTCAGAAAGTCAAATATTGTACTAGAAATTTAACACCTACAATTCGTAACGATATTTTGATGGTAATGAGTGATCTTCCAAACGGAAGAGCGCTAGCTAAAGCATTTTACGTTAGCGATCCTACAGGGCTTGCGGTCAACCAACGAGTATGTGCAATCACAGCAACCAAGGTTTTCCCTAAATTTTTGTTCTACCAATTAGATCGAAGCCCCTATTTCTTAATGTTTGATGATGGCTCAAATCAAACTCACCTATCCAATGAGGCATATAGAAAATACCCTGTACTTTTGCCAACTTGGGCAGAGCAAGAAATTATCGCCAACTTCCTCGACCACGAAACCGCCAAAATCGACACTCTGATCGAAGAGCAGCAATCCCTGATCCGACTGTTACAGGAAAAACGACAGGCGGTGATCAGTCATGCCGTCACCAAGGGGCTGAACCCGCAAGCACCGATGAAGGATTCCGGTGTAGAGTGGCTTGGGGAAGTGCCGGAGCATTGGGATGTAGCACCAATTAAACACATTTGTACTTTGCTAAAGGATGGTACACACCTACCTCCTCCTAGAGTTGACTCAGGAGTTCCGCTCTTAAGTGTAAGAAACATCATAAAAGGTAAATTTGTTTTTCGGAGTGACGATTCAAACATATCTGAAACAGACTATGAAAAGCTCTGTAAGCCGTTTATCCCGAAAAAAGGCGACGTTTTACTCGCTATAGTCGGCGCCACTTTAGGTAAAGTTGCAATAGTAGGCGACATGGAACGGTTCCATATCCAGCGAAGTTTGGCAATTTTTAGGACAAAACAAAGAGTAATAACCAGCTATTACCTAGCAAACATCTTTAGCTCATCTAATTTCCAAAATTTACTGTGGGAAAATGTTGGTTTTTCTGCACAGCCAGGAATTTACCTTGGTGCACTAGAAAATTTCCGAGTTCCTGTCGCTCCAGCGGAGGAACAAGATGAGATAAATCAGCACTGTAAAGAAAAGAGTGACCGCTATGACGTACTCATATCGGAAGCTGAAAGCGCTATACAGATAATGCAAGAACGCCGTACAGCCCTGATCTCCGCCGCCGTCACCGGCAAAATAGACGTTCGCAATTGGGTTGCCCCAACACCAGAAAAACAAGAACAACAACCGGCAATAGAGGCACACTAAATGAGCAGCAAGGATGCCACGGTAGAAGCCGTCTTTCAGAACGATATCATCGCCCAAATGCAAACCAATGGCTGGTTGCTGGGCAAGCCGGAACATTACGACCGAGAAAGCGCACTCTACACCGACGATGTGCTGGCCTTTGCCAAATCCCAAACCCGTGAGTGGCAGAAGTTCTGCAAGGTGTTCCCTAATGACCCTGAGCAGCACTTTATCGATCACTTAGTCGCCCAGTTACAAAAAGCCAAGCCCAACGCCATTGATAAGGAACTGCGAAGCTTTGGTACGCTGGGTGTGCTGCGCCACGGCTTGAAGATTCGCAATGCCCGTTTCGCACTGTGTCAGTTTATGCCGGAACATACCCTGAACCCCGATACGCTGGCTCGCTATAAAGAGAACCGTTGTCGTATTGTACCGGAACTGGTTTATAGCCCCTACGCAACGGCAGAACATTTGGCGGAAACAGGCACCAAAGCCAAGGCATGGCGCATTGATTTAGTGCTGTTTGTCAACGGTCTGCCGGTATCGACGCTGGAGCTGAAATCGGAGTTCAAACAGTCGGTGGATAATGCCAAACGGCAGTATCAGAAAACCCGTCTGCCCAAAGACCCTGAAACCGGCAAGCCGGAACCTCTGCTCACCTTTAAACGGGGCGCACTGGTGCATTTTGCCGTCAGCCAGTGGGAAGTGCATATGGCCACCAAGCTGGCGGGTGACAGCACTTTCTTTTTGCCGTTTAACAAGGGCACCAAAGATGGCGGTGCAGGCAATGATGTACCGGAAGATGCAAACCGCTACGCCACCGATTACCTCTGGAACGAGGTGCTGTTGCCAGACAACTTGCTGAAAATCCTTTCCCGCTTTATTCATCTCGATATTGAAGAAGAGGAAGACTGGGAAGGGCGCATCACCAAAAAAGAAAAACTCATCTTCCCCCGTTACCACCAGTGGGATGTGGTGAACCGTCTGATTGATGCCGCCAGAACCGAAGGCACGGGTCAGCGTTACCTGATTCAGCACAGTGCCGGTTCCGGTAAGTCCAACTCCATTGCCTGGACAGCGCACCAGCTTTCTACCCTGTACGACAACGACGGTAACAAGCAGTTTCACTCGGTGATTGTGGTCACTGACCGTACGGTGCTGGACGACCAGTTACAGGACACCATCTACCAGTTTGAACACGCCGACGGTGTGGTGGGCAAAATCAACCGCAAGGAAGGTGCAGGCTCTAAATCAGAGAAACTGGCGCAGGCACTGGAAGACGCCCAACCGATTATTATCGTTACCATTCAAACCTTCCCCCATGTGCTGGCGGCCATTGAAAACAGCGTTAACCTGCAAACCCGACGCTACGCCATTATTGCCGACGAGGCGCACTCTTCCCAGACCGGCGACACCGCCAGGAAACTGAAAGAAGTGTTGATGGTGGACGGGGAAGAGAAACAAGCCGAGCTTTCATCTGAGGATAAACTGAATGCCTCGGTGGCGGCTCGACGCAATAACAGTAACCTGAGTTACTATGCCTTCACCGCCACCCCGAAAGACAAAACCCTGCAAACCTTTGGTCGTCTGCCCAAGCCGGACGAACCCGCCTCGAAAAAGAACCTGCCTCAAGCCTTCCATGTGTACACCATGCGTCAGGCCATTGAGGAAGGTTTTATTCTCGATGTGCTGAAGAACTACACCAACTACAAGGTGGCCTACCAGCTCGCCCAGAAAATGGGCACGTCGGACGACGAGGTGGACAGCAAAAAGGCCAAGGTGAAGTTAAACCAGTGGGTGCGCCTGCACGACTACAACATCTCCCAGAAGGTGAAGGTGATTGTTGAGCACTACAAAAAGCATGTGATGGGTTTGCTCGGTGGACAGGCCAAGGCGATGGTGGTCACCAGTTCCCGTAAAGAGGCGGTGCGCTACAAACTGGCCTTTGATAAATACCTGTCTGATCATCCGAGCAATATTACGGTGATGGTGGCGTTTTCTGGCGAGGTGGAATTCAACGAGAACGACCCTGACAGCGCGGCTTTACTGGATCAGCAGTTCAACGAGAAAGGCATGAACCCGAACCTGAAAGGACGGGAAATGCGCAAGGCGTTTGATACCGACGATTACCAGATCATGCTGGTGGCCAACAAGTTTCAGACCGGCTTTGATCAGCCCAAGCTCTGCGCCATGTATGTGGACAAGCCGCTGGGTGGTGTGGAATGTGTGCAGACTTTGTCTCGCCTAAACCGTACCTACCCTGGCAAGGCCGAGAGCGGCACTTTTGTGCTGGACTTTGTTAACGACCCAGACGAGATTCTAGAAGCCTTCCAGCCCTACTACCAGAGCGCTGAATTGGCGGATGTGTCTGACCCTGACAAGATATTCGAGATTGACGAAAAACTCCGTGTCAGTGGCATTTTTACATGGAATGAAGTGGAGCAGTTCTGCGATTCGTTCTTGTCTAAAAACAAGAGCAATGCAGCGGTCAGCAATATCGTAAAACCGGCGGTAGAACGCTGGCAGAAACGTTATAAGTCAGCCGTTGATGCCTACCTGCATTCCAAGGAGATGTTTGAGCGCACCAAGCAATCGGGTGATGCGGTGCTGATTGCCAACGCTGAAAACAGCCTGAAAGAATGTAAGAAAGAAAAAGATGCGCTGGAAATCTTCAAAAAGGATTTAGGCAGTTTCACCCGCTTTTACGAGTTTATGTCCCAGATTGTCGACTACGACGATATTGGACTGGAAAAACTCAGCCTGTATGCCCGTTATCTGCGTCCATTGCTGCGTGAACGCTTGCTGGATAAAGACGATGTTGATCTGAACAATGTGGAGATGACCCACTATCGTCTGTCCAAGATCAGGCAACAGGACATCAAGCTTCAGGAAGACGCTGCAGGCTATGAACTGGAACCTGGTAACGATGTGGGTACAGCCAAGCCCAAGGACAAGAAAGAGGAGTTCATGTCCCAGATTGTGGCAAGGCTGAATGACCTGTTTGTTACCGACGACCTCACCGACGGGGATATGATCGCCTTCCTGCACACCACAACCAGCAAGGTGGCAGAAAACACCACGGTGATGAAACAGATCAAAAACAACAATGCCAATCAGGCTCTGCTTGGCGACTTCCCACAGGCGTTTGATGATGCTGTGATGGACAGCAACGAAGCCCATCAGGAAATGATGCTGCAGTATCTGTCGAACCCTGTTCTGGCAGAAGGGTTGAAGCGGTTGGCGTTTGAGATGTTGAAGCGATAAATAAAGGGGGCGCTTTGCCCCTTGTTTTTTCAAAGACATAAGTCTTATAAATAGAAAACACTAAATCAGTTTTTAAGGATGCAAAATGGCAAATTATTGGGGTTACAGAGTAAATGAAGATCAAATCAAATACTTCAAGGAAGAGTTAAAGCAGAAACGCTTGCGCCAGGGGTGGGGACGGGATAAGAATCAAAATTTAAGAAACCTTTCTGTAGATGAAGGGGCAAGACGAAACCTCCCGATACTCAATAAAGTAAAGAAGGGTGACATCCTTTTGGTGCCAGGACTCCCTTCACGCAGTGAGGTTGCTATTGTGAAGGCCACAAAAGATTTCAAAAAAGGGTATACATTTGAGATCGATAAGAACCTGAATGATTACGGCCACATCTTTCCTGCAGAGCTGCTCAAATCATTCGTACGCCAGAACCCCAACGTAAGCGGTGATATACGGAAGTCTCTAAGGAGTGTCAGGCGTTTTTGGAATATGAACAACTGTCGGGAAGCAATTGATACCTTGATATCTAAAAACAGTTCAGAACTTAGTGATTCAGTTACATTATCAAGCAGGTTCAACAGGTTCTAAACGATGGCATCAGTGATGCACTTGTGCAAAATAACGTTTACGAAAAGTTCTATGATTCACTCAACGATAATTTCAGCAATGAAGAATGGGAATACGCCTTTGTAGAAGGATTGAGAAAAATCTTGCCAGCCCCCATTGTCGTTGAACGAACAGGGGGTGTTACCGAAAAAAAACATGGCACAGAATTTTGATTAAGTAACCTGGGTTATTGGGAAAAACATACGGCATTGCGATTCAGGTCAAAGACTACCAAGGGCTGATGAGCAACTCAGCAATAACACAGATCAATAAGTCAACAAAGTATTGGCGTCAACAGGACATCACTATCGTTGATAAATATGTATTCGTCACTAAATGTAAGAAAGAACAGAACCTACATGTGGGTGTCAATTCCGATGTCACCATTCTTTTCTCATGCGGCGTCAAAGAGCTATTGCAACAGATTGTGGATAGTTACATCACATTGTAGGATTACAGCTTGTTCTGTAAAATTACTGATCAGTGTTGGGAGCCAGCCATTGAGTGTTTCGCTTACCCAAGCTATCTATACAAATTTGCCATCTTGTGAAAGATGGCAGGACAAACAACGGTGAACCATCAAGCTAAGGAATATTGATGTATAAGGGAAAAATTAAAACCTGGAACGATGACCGAGGCTTCGGCTTCATCAAATCAGACCAGTTAAAGGGTGATACCTTCCTTCATATTTCCACTTTGAAAGGTATGAGCAGGAAGCCCAGAGTGGGTGATGTCATTCACTTTGATGTTACCCAACAAATGGATGGTAAGCAGAAGGCGACCAACTGCCGTATTGAAGGCGTAGCCAAAGTGGCCACACCTGTTCGTAGAACATCGAAATCAAGAAAGCAGTACAAACCTGTAAGGAAAAAGCAGGGGTTGTTCAGCAAGCTGATTCCGCTGGCTATTCTGGTCAGTATTGTTTTTGGTTATCAAAAGTTTGCTACCTCCAGCTCAACACCAGTGCTTGAACTGTTCAACCCGGATGATGTGCTGTCTTTGTTTGATACTGGTACTTCTTCAACCAGTACCCAGCGGTTCAGCTGCCAGGGTAAGAAGTACTGCTCTGAGATGCGCTCTTGCAAAGAAGCCATGTTCTACCAGAACAACTGCCCTGGCACGAAGATGGATGGGGATCGGGACGGGATACCCTGTGAGAGCCAGCATTGTGGCGGTAGTCGGTGGTGACCTTTGGTCGGAGGGCGTTGTCTTTCAGGCCAGCTAACCTTTCCTTCTGCTAGTTATCAGAAAGAAAGTTGTGCCAGGCTTGCTCAAAATAGGCAAGACAACTCAGGCTGTTGTAAAAGATCGTATAAACCAGCTTTATACGATCGGCGCACCTGTCCCATTTGGGTGTGTTTACGCTGTTGAGGTCGATGACTGTGCTGATGCTGAAAAAACACTTCATACAGCCTGTGGCCCAAATCGAATTAACCCAAGCCGTGAATTTTCCAAGATTAAGTCTGAACTACTCCATCACAGTAACCGAGGGTCGCAGTATACCAGCAAGCATTACCGTCAATTGCTGCAAAGCTATGGTATGAGAGTCAGCCTGGGTAATGTTGGTGCTTACTGGGATAATGCGGTGGTTGACGCTTCTTTGGTAGTCTCAAGCACGACTGGCTATTTAAGGTGCACCAGCCAACACGCAAGCACATGAAAAGCGATGTGGCTGCATACATGAAGTATTACAACTCTGAGCGTCTGCACTCAGCTAATAGTGACGAGACGCCAGTTAGATTAGAGCAGTTTTACTTGACCAGAACACTAATCGTAAAGTGGTGAACATGGGTTAATCTTATTCAGCACTCAGGGTGTTGTCACTGGTTGCCTGCTGGCTCGCAGCCTTCCTGTCCAACAGGTTTCTAACGATTGGCATCAGCAGTAATCCCAGCGTAATCAAACAAATACTCAACGTCAGTGGTCGTTCCCAGAGAAACGAAAAACTGCCGTCAGACAGTGTGAGTGCACGACTGAGGTTGTTTTCCAGAATTCCGCCGAGAATAAACCCAAGTAACATGGGAGCCATAGGGAAGTTTAACAACTTCAGGCCAATCGCCATCACCGTAATGATGACCATCATATGGATATCAAAGGTGTTAAAACTGACCAGATAAACACCGGTGATGGAGAAAAACAGAATTAGCGGAATCAGTATTGGTCTTGGAATTGCTAGTAATCGGGAAATGTAAGGAATCAAGGGCAGGTTGAGAATCAACAGCACCAGATTGCCAAAATACATGGAGATAATGACTGACCAGAACACCTCTGGATTATCTATAAATAATCGTGGCCCTGGCTGAATGCCGTAGGCAATTAACGCCCCAAGCATAATTGCGGTGGTTCCGGAACCGGGTATACCCAGGGTCAGCAACGGCACAAACGAGCCGGTTGATGCGGCATTATTGGCTGACTCCGGCGCCGCTAACCCACGGAGTGCTCCTTTGCCGAATTTCAGTTTTTGGCAAGCACTGGCAAGATTTCGCTCTAAACCATAGGCAAGAAAAGAAGCTATGGTGGCACCGGCTCCCGGCAGGACGCCCACAAGAAAACCGAAGACAGAGGAACGCGCTATTGTGGGTGCCACATCTTTCACTTCTTCTCTACTGAGCTTCATACTGCCCAGTGCTTCGCTGTCCATGGCCTGATCCTGCTCTTTGTGCTGACCTTTCATCACAGCCATCAACACTTCTGCCAAAGCAAAGGTCGCCATGGCGAGTAACAGGAAACTGACGCCATCAATCAGATTGACACTACCGAAGGTAAACCGTGTTGTACCGGACATTAAGTCTGTCCCTACCGTGGCAATCATCAAGCCAAACACGGTCATGATCATGGCTTTCAGGGTTTGACCTTTGCCGGAAAAGGCGGCGACTGCCGTCAGACCTAGCAGCATCAGCGCAAAGTAATCCCCCGACTGAAAACTCAGTGAAACAGACGCTAAAAAGGGCGCAGCAAATAGTAGAATAATGGCGCCGATGGTACCACCGGTAAAGGAAGAATAGGCTGCCAGTGCCAGCGCTTTCCCCGCTTTATTCTGTTGAGCCAGCGGATAACCATCAAAGGCAGTCACCACTGTACTGGCACAGCCTGGCGCATTGATCAGAATAGACGACGTTGAACCACCAAAAACCGCACCGTAATAAACACCAGCCATCAGGATGATGCCCGAGGAAGGATCAAGACCATAGGTGATCGGTATCATCAGCGCTACCGCTGAAATAGGACCAAGACCCGGCAACATTCCGATAAAAGTACCGGCAAAACACCCCACGACTACCATCATTAAATTGAACGGCATGATCGCGGTGCTCAATCCTGTAAACAGACCGTCTAACATATCAGCCTCCAGTGATCATGATCATCAACTGGCCCGGCGCCAGATAAATATTCAGTAACTGAGTCAACACAAACCAGATGCCGCCGGCAAAGGGTAATGACGCTAATATCAGGATTTTTGGACGACGTTCGCCCAACACCCAGTAGCCCCCCGTCAGAAATATCGTGGTGGCAAGAAAAAAGCCCGTCCATTGCAACGCAAGGCCAAACAGAACGATTAACGCGAGCAGTCTCGCCACCAAAGCAAAATCGAGGGACGGGCTGGAAGAGGATGACTCATCCTTGTTTCTCGCCATCGAACTGGCCACTAGCAACATTAATGAAAACAATGTGCCTAACCCCGCGAGTGCATAGGGGAGTGTCTGGGCATGGAACGGTTCAAACTCATCGCCGGGTAATAAAGAAATTTGTCCGGCGTAGTAGCCGTAAGAAAAGGACAAACACAGAAATATCAGTGAGCCCAACTGATCCTTACTCAGCGTCATGTGAATAACCTCAGGTAATAAGCTGGCTGGAAGAGGAAGTTTTTCTGACCATTATCTGGCTTGTGGCCTGAACAACAATGGTCAGAAAATACGGCTTTAACTTATTTAAGGAAGCCCAGTTCCCGCATCAGGGTACCCACTTGTTTTTCCTGCTCGCCGAGGAAGCTAATGAACGTTTCATCGGGCTTAAAGATCTCAGACCAGCCATAGCGGGCTCTTACCTGCTCCCACTCTTCCGTGTCGTACATCTTCTCAAGGATGCTCACGAACTCTGCTTTTTTCTCGCCGCTCAGATCAGGTGCTCCGAAAAACCCTCTCCAGTTAACGAAGCTGATGTCGTAGCCAATTTCTTTCAGTGTTGGCACCTCTGGCGCACCGTCTGAACGTTGGTCACCAGTCATCGCCAATACCCGGACTTCTCCGGCTTCTGCCAGACTTAACGCTTCACTCAGTCCGGTAGAAAGAATATCGGTTTCGCCCGACAACAAACTGGCCATGGCTTTACCGCCGCCATCATAAGCGACGTATTTCACACGACGGTGATCACCTCCTGTGGCTTTAAAAGCCATAGCTGCCACCAGATGATCCATGCTCCCCCGGGCAGAACCGCCTGCCACTTTTACAGAGCGTGGATTCTCAACAAAGGCTTTTGCCACTTGTTTGAAACTGATATAAGGAGAATCAGCACGCACCACAAAGGCACCAAAGTCGCCAATGGTGGCGGCAACAGGGGTTAAATCACGGAAAGACTGTGGAAAGACTTTTGAGAGTGAACGTATAACAATCGGCGTCGAGTTCACCATTAAGGTATTGTCTTGCTGGGCAGCGGTTTCAATCAGGTGAGCAATGGCTTTACCGCCGCCACCGCCGGACATGTTTTCATAGGAGATCGAATCCACCAGGCCTGCTTTGGAAAGTGCCTCACCGGTACCCCGTGCGGTGCTGTCCCAGCCGCCGCCTGCACCGCCGGGAATGAGAAAGTGCAGTTCATCCAGTGCGCTAGAATGCATGGAAACACTAGCTGCCAGAAAACCAGTCAGTGCCGTTGCCAAAAGAGAAGAACGCTTTTTCCCTGAAATAGTTCGCATCATTGGGGTGCCCTCATGAATAGTTATGGTTATTGAGGTTTTCTTTTCAGGTAAAAAATAACCAGTGTTGAACGACGACTGAAGCTTTTGCATTTAATGGGTATTTTGGTCATAAAGTTCACGGACATTATCTAAACAATCACTCAGTAAGAAGTGAGCATGGATTTCATTAGTCATCTCAAACACACCGTTTCCTTGCGGCCCTTAAAACTCAAGACTCGGATGATTTTCATTCTGGGGATCATAGTGCTGATTCAGACTGGCCTTGTCGGTGGTTTTGCCCTGACCTACATCAGCCAGACGCTGGATGAACAGATGGCACAGAAAGCCATGCATGTGGCGAATACCATTTCCGAAATTCCCTCTATTCAACAAGCCGTTATTGAGCGTAACAGTGCCTTTTTACGCCCGTTAAGCCTGAAACTGGCTGATAAAAACGGGGCGCTCTATGTGGTGATTGGTGACCAGTTTGGGATCCGTTTGGCACATCCGGACATTAACGCCATCGGACAATCCATGCTGGACGATGAACCGGATCAACGAGCACTGACGTTTCCCGAAGGTAAAGGTTACGCTTACACCGCAGAAGGCCGTCTGGGGGTGTCCATGAGAGCACGAACGCCGATGATTGCCGGTGACAGTGGCGACATTATCGGGGTGGTATCCGTAGGTTACCTGACCGATCGTATCGATAGCATTATTGATCGATACCGACAGACCTTGGCGTTTGTCATCATTCTCGGTTTTCTGGTCAGTGCAGTGATGGCAGTTGTCTTTGCCGATTATGTAAAACGTGCCATTTTTGGTTTGGAGCCAGAGCAAATTGGCCGACTGTTTCAAGAGCGAAACGCCACGCTGGAAACGGTACGTGAAGGCATTATCGCTATTAATACCGACGGCCGCATCACCACCTGTAACCAAACGGCTCTGGCAACCCTTGACCTGCCAACCCATAAGAGCCTGATTGACTTACCGGTGCAGGAAGTGTTACCCGATAGCAATATTCTGGAGGTGTTGACGTCTGGACAACCCCAATACGATCGGCATGTCTGGATGCAGGGAAAACAGCTGATCATCAATCGCATTCCCATTATGAATGAAAAACAGGTTCTTGGGGTGGTATCCAGTTTCCGCCGAAAAGATGAACTCGACCGAGTCACTCAACAGCTGGGACGTGTTCAACAATATGCAGACGACCTGCGCAGTCAGGCTCACGAGCACAGTAACAAACTCCATACCATCGCAGGACTTCTTCAGATTGGTGCCATTGATCAGGCGCTGTCGTTTATTGGTCAGGAAAATAAACATCATCAGACAGTGATACAACTTCTGGTTGAAGCTGTGCCCGATCCTATACTCGCCGGATGTCTGTTAGGAAAATACAATCGTGCCCGGGAATTAGGGCTTTCCTTAACGGTGGATGAAAACAGTCATATGACTGAACTACCTGATACTTTGTCCCGTGAACAACTGGTCGCTATTCTGGGCAATCTGCTGGATAATGCCCTTGAAGCCACCTTGCATCACCATGGCAGCGGTGGCGAGGTTCGACTCAGTATGACGGACCTTGGCAACGACCTCATCTTTGAAATTGATGACGATGGGCCAGGCATTCTGGAAAAAGACCAGAATCGTATTTTTGAAAAAGGTGTCACCAATAAAAAAGAATTCGGTCATGGTATTGGTTTGTATCTGGTTCGCAAGGAGTTGGACGCCTTAAACGGACAGGCTCTGGTTGAACCCGGAGACCACGGTGGCAGTCGGTTTATTGTTGTGATACCTAAATCCAATCAAGCTGAAAGCGGAGTTTGAACAGGCAATGATTCGAGTCGTTATAGCGGAAGACGATCATCAGATCGCAGAAATCCAGCGGCGTTTCATTGAACGGATTGACGGTTTTGAGGCCGTTGGAATTGCCCATAGTCTGATTGATGCCCAGGATATGGTCGAGGTGCTATCTCCGGATTTGTTGATGCTCGATATCCAGTTTCCAACGGGGACTGGGCTTGAGTTATTGCGCTGGTTACGAACCAATAATCGGGCCACGGATGTGATTCTGGTGACCGCTGCCCAGGAAGTGGACACGCTGAAGGAAGCACTTCACGGAGGCATTTTTGATTACATACTAAAGCCGCTGGTGTTTGAGCGATTGCAGGCATCGCTTCAGAAATACAAAACTCATACCGAACGTTTATCAACATTGGAAAAGGTGGCGCAAAAAGACGTGGATCGTCTGCTGTACGCTTCAACGGTGTCGCTTTCTCAGGAGTCAGTTAGTCGTCTACCCAAAGGCGTAGATGCGCTGACTCTGGACAAGGTTCGCAATGTTTTTGCAAACAGTGGTTCGTCGTACAGTGCCGAAGAAGTGGGCCAAACCATCGGGGTCAGTCGCACGACGGCAAGACGATATCTGGAATACCTTACCAGCGAACAGCAGCTGAAAGCGGAAATTTTGTATGGATCTGTGGGTCGGCCTGAGCGGAGGTATCTTCTTTCGAGGGGTTAGTCTGATCCCATATTAGTAATTCATCCCGCATAATATCAATGTTATTGATCGGGCAGGCATTATTATCGGCACCAGTTATCCTGAGCGTAAACATCAGGTACATGCTGGTGCCCTGAAAGTGCTCGAGTCAGGCCGGGCTTTTGACGTTGATGCCCCCCAGGCCATCAGATTAATCGGGTAGCCGGAGGTCTCTAAGGGGAGCGGCAATCAACAATTTACCGGTTCCGGAACAATTGCCACACCCCATTTCTTTAACTCAGGGCGGCGAATGATGTAAGGTTGAGAAAACTTTATTAAAAACGTTACTTTAAAAAGCTGGATGAAACTATTGATATGTTAAATAAAATAAAACTTACCACTTTAAACTCCTCAAAGCCATATAAGAAAGGGCTTGAAAATTTACTAATTGACTGTGTGAATGGTGGAGCATCCATTGGTTTTGTTTTACCAATTAGCAGGCATGAAGCTCAGATCTATTGGGAAGAAGTCAACTCTATGTTAGAAACAGGTGAGCAACACCTTATTGTTGCCAGCCTCGATGATGAAGTAATTGGAAGCGTACAGATAGGCTTGACAAAAAAGCAGAATGGCAAACATAGGGGAGAAGTTCAGAAGCTAATGGTGAGTAGTAAATTCAGGTCTAAAGGTCTTGGAAGCATGCTAATGGAAGAACTGGAGGGTTTATCAAATAAGCTAGGTTTGAAGCTGTTGGTTCTGGACACTAGGGAAGGAGATATTTCAGAAAAATTGTACTCGAAAATTGGGTTTGAGCGTGTCGGCATTGTTCCGAAATTTGCACTAGGTTCTGATGAAAACTACGTTGGCACAGCAATATACTATAAGTTACTGGCATGATAATCGAATTTATTGTTTCAAGAATATATATTGGCTGTGGTCAACCTCAATAAGACAGCACAGAAAGTACTACAAGTAGATGAGTCGGGATTTCTACAATCAATGGATACCCGATGAACTGACCATCAGAGTGATCAAGAATAAAAAAGCGCACAATCGTGACAACCCTTTTAAATCCTGAACAGTATCCAAAAAACGAAATTATCGCTCTGTACCAAGAGCGTTGGCATGTAGAACTCGACTTTCGGGCGATCAAAAGCCTGATGCATATGGATATACTGCGATGCAAAACACCGAAAATGGTCAGGAAAGAAATAGACGTTCACCCGGTGGTTTATAACCTGATACGGGCACTTATGGCACGGTCGGCGGTACGGCTAAAAAACAAGCCCCGGGAGATCAGTTTCAAAGCTGCACAAGAATGCCTTCAGGAGTTTCATGTGCTGTTGCTTCAGTCAGATGTTTGCCTGTTGCAGAGGCTGGTTGAATATATGGTATTGATCACAGGAGAGCACAAAGTAGGAAATCGTCCGGGCCGGCACGAGCCACGAGCGGTCAAAAGACGACCAAAGCCTTACAAACGGCTCCAGCACTCAAGAGCACAAGCGCGCAGACTCAATGAATACCAGGGATTGAAGGCTTAAGTCAGTGCCATTGATGTATAGATTCATCGCGTAAATTCTCAAATTTTAGTGTCCAGTTTTACTTGACCAGAACAGTTTGACCTGTCCTTATTTTCGTTATAGTAGCCTTTTTATCCCATTATCCAGAGTATGGAAGCAGGAGGATTTTGTGTTTTTACGACAATTCCTTACGGAGTATGATGACTCTATCAGCAGTGAACTCAATATTGACCCATTAGGATTGCTGGTCATCTGGTCTCGATATGGGCAGGCGATTTTCAAAAATCGGGTCAGTTCGATTGCCAATGATGTCAGAAATTACACCCTGAATTTGTTTCATCACAATGTTATTCGTCATTTGACTGCTGATGATTCTGTTGTACTGAGTTCTGCACTGGCCAGGGAGTTGGGAGGGAGAAAATCCTTGGAGTTTAAGCAGGCGTGCCTGATTTATCTGGAGAATCTCTACACGTATTCCATGCTGGAGGCTACAGATGGTGACAAAGGGCCAGATACCAGTGGTGTATTAGGAATCACCAAGGGGAGGCAGCGCTGGGCAGCCAGTAATGAAAATCCTCAGCTTGGATTTAGTTTGCAGCCTAAATATCAGGTATTGGTCCGGCAACTGAGCTTAGGCGTGAGTGGTCGTTATAAGACACCGATGATCGAGATGGGATTTTTCGATAAGAGTTATACGTATGATGTTGTTGATACCGGTCAACATTGGAGTCAGGTGGATGAGTTTATTACAAGTCATACAACTTTGTCTGAACTGCAACAACAGCTACTGAGCCATTTGAAGCAATTGCTGGAAGCCAGTAGCAAGATTCCTGAAATTGCTTTCAGTAAAATACCTGTAGAAATAAAGCAATCCTATATAGAGAGTTTTTTTAGTGCTGCCCATGTAGGGAAATCATCCCGTGCTTTCTGGTTGGGTGTGAGTGAGTTGGATAAAGGCGCTGCTGGGGTTCTACTGGGTACGCTGGATGATCTTCTGAAGGAGGGCAGTTATGGTGCTACGTCGGTAAAAAAGATTTTTGCTGAAGCGAAGCGTCGTTTACCTAAAGATGATTCGGAATTGGAAAAATTCCGATGCATCGAAATCGTGGAGCCCTTTCTTGCCGATGTGGATCTGCTCTTTACACTAATGCTTACTGAAAAATCACAAAGCTTTGCCAGCCTGAAAAATCATTGGAAGTCTTGTGGTCGGTACGTAGCAAGTTTGCCTACTCAAGCTGAGCAGTTGGCAAATGATGATCGACTGAATGATCCCCTGGGGGTGACGGCAAGACACAGGCTTAGGGAATTACTGGCGTTGCAGCGTTGTGTGAACTTCGAATCACAAGTTCGTCATTTGTTGAAATACCATCAGGCGATAATGAATCAGCGCGGGCAATCCCCCTTGGGTGAGATTAGACGAAAATGATTTATTACAGGTTCAGGTAAAACAAAAAAAGCCTGAGGACTTTCTGCCCGGTAGTTGGAAGCATCATTACTACATTCCCCAATTTGCCAACTTGGTGTCAGGTTTTCGGGGGGATGCTGCATGAAGCTGTTAGTAGAGTATAAAAAACAGATAGCGGCTTTGACGCAGGGTGGGAAGATCAGACGTGCGTGGTTTACCAGTTTCAATTGTGCCATTGAGTTTTTTGAAACCTTTATTTTGCCAGCAACTTTGTTAATGGATGTGCCCAAAACGAGGCTGGATTATGAGGCTTTGCAAAAGGAACTGACGGAACAGAAGATAGACCTAAGGATTTTCTGCGATCGTCGCATGCTCCGTGGGCTTGATAATAAGCGAACGGCTATTGATGTCTATTCACTGACGCCAGCGACTATGCCGGGGTTTGGCAGGGATTCCCTGTTCCACCCGAAAGTCATCTATCTGGAGAATACCGAGGGACAGGCAGTCATTGGGGCTGGCAGCGCCAATCTGACAATCAGTGGCTGGAGTAGAAATCAGGAGGTGTTTGCGTTTCATCGGATCGCTTCGTCGGAACAGTTAAAGCAGGTTCGCACATTTTTTAAGGAGTTCATTGGTGAAAGAAGGCTGGTATTGGGGAAAAACTTCTGGGGTAAAGACGATTCCTGGCGCTTTGTTCATAGTTTTCAGGATGAGCTGTTTCTCGACGCTTTATTGAATGATGAGGATGACTATCTCGCTGTGTGGTCACCTTATTTTCCGGCTAACGATCTTTCAGGATTAATTGAGAATATCAAAGTGTATATGGACTTGCCTGATTTAAAGCTGCTCATTACGCCCGACCGGGTGCTGGGCAAGTATATTCGAACACAATGGAGCAAGACGCTTCAGGCCAAAATAGACAGTGGTGATGTCTCCTTTTATGGCAGTGCGCTGGAGCAGCACGAACAATCTGAATTGTGTCATGCCAAAATCTGGAAAACAGCCAGCAGTCTTGCCATAGGCTCATGGAACTTTACCGGGCCAGGGGCAAACGTCAATCTGGATAGCGATTTTAACTGGCTGGAAGACAACAATGTCGAAGCAGGGTTCATCTATCAGAATAACAGCTCTATTGATGGTGCTTTAGGTAAGGTGCTGAACCTTCAATCTGACGATTTTGCATCAGAAGAATTGCTGGAACAGGAAGCGTTAGTTTTGGAAGAGGCGGAAGACTTACCGTTTACGCTGACTGTAAGCTTTGCCTGGAAAGATCAGAAATACACCATTGAAGGCAAATGGTTGAGCAATGGCATTGGAAAGGAATACCGATTAAAGCTTCCGGATGTTGATGAGTTCACCATTAACGGAAGACGCAGCGGAGCCCGTCTGGGGATTGACCCGATTATGCCGGATTGCGTAGAAGAGTTGCTCAATCAGCATAACTACATTGTTTATCAAGACAACAAAGAGGTTGCCCGGGGCTTTATCCTTGAGCGTGAAGTGGATTACCGACGGGTACAAACTTATGAATCTCTGGGGGAGCTGTTTGATGCACTAGCCATGCAGTTGCCGCAGGATAATGAAGTGGGTACCGTTGTGCGCAGTGAGATCAATCGGGATCAAGAGTTATTTGCTGAGGACGACTTCTCTGTGGAAGTCGGGAAAGCGCCATCAGCCAGTACCAGCTATTTTCGACTGTTTCAGGCTATGGAAGCCTACAGGAGTCGTCTCAGCGGCATCAAAAAATTGGATGCACTGGAAAAAGTGGTGTTTGTCTATCCGGGCTGTTTGAGTGAAATGCGAGACAAGATCGATGCAAAACTGAATGATGGTCAGGATATATTCAACTGGTTTCTGGCACAGGAATATAATCAGCTGGTTGCACTGGCGAAACGCAGATACTCAGATATTCGACCTAAAGGCAAAAAAATACCACCGAAACCTCCGGCCCATAAATGGGGAAGTCTGACCATAGCTGAGCCTAAAATCCCCAAACTTAAATCCGAGTCAAAAGCGTACCTTAACTTGATAAGGGTGGGGTGTGGTTATGCATGATAGGCCATGGGGTGCCATCACGCCTGCTGAAGTTTCAGAGTTGATGAGCTTTGAGCAGGATAATATTGAGTGGCAGTATGACCCAACCAATAACCGATCCATGGCGGCAAAGCAGGCCGAGGGTTCTGCTCATTTATGGAATACCCTTGCCTTGCACAATGTTGCCATTCTTGCTGATGAAGTGGGGATGGGTAAAACATTTCAGGCCATCGCTGTTGCCTGTTTGTTATGGAAAATGAAGCCAGACGCCAGGATTTTAGTAATGGCACCGAATCGTGATATCTGCGCCCACTGGCAGGGGGAGTACCATACCTTTGTTCATGGGCACTATAAAAAAACAGATCACCTGGTTCGCAATGCAGCGGACGGTGGCCCAGTACATGAATCAAGGTTGTGTAACCGTCTTCCTGAGCTGGTTGAGGATCTGAAAAAAGGCGGCTGCAATTTTTATTTTACCACCATACACTCGTTGAGTGGTTTGCTTCCCCGTGACCAGAAGTCCGGTGACAAGGCACAACGCGCTAAAGTCGTTGCAGGCAATTTGCATAAAGAAATCAAGGAAGTGTTGGGGGAAAAAGGGTTTGACCTGCTGATTATTGATGAGGCGCATTACTTTCGTAATGTTAAAGGTGGAACCCAACGAGCCAGTGCGGCCCAGGCATTTTTTGGCGAAACGGATAAACTGGCTCGAAAAACATTATTAATGACAGCCACCCCAAGCCATTCAGGGACGCAGGATGTAGCGAATATATTAAGTTACTTTGTTAATGACATGCTGGATCAGGCAACAGATACGAAAGTGTTGCTGGAGCGATACGGATTACGCCGTCTTCGGCAGATGAAGGGGAAGGATGACTTCCATACCAAACACGATTACCGGTATGAGGTAGCTACAGAGGCGAACTTTGAGAATAACCCGGGAGCCGAGCTGTTTTTTGCTCTATATCAGAAGAAACTGGTGACTGAGGTTGAGCAGGCGACAAACGGCAAACGTTTTTTATACGGTTTTCTTGAAGGCTTTGAGTCGGTTGGGGCTGAGCAGTTAACACTGCAGGAACAGGCTGTAGAGTTCGATGAAGCGGCTGAAACTGATAATGTGAAAACGGCATTTCGCACTGCACCGGACACCGAAATTCTAAAACAGTTGACCGGACAGTATTATCAGCAATTTTCCAAATTTCCTGAACACCCCAAGTACAGCAAACTGGTTAAGGAAATGCTGCCAGATCGACTTTTTCAGGGACGGCGCGATCTCCACGAAGATAAACACCTGATATTTGTCCGACGAATTCCGTCTGTGCGGGAGCTTACCCAACGGGTAAATCGTGCGTATGACGATCTGTTTATTGAGCGGATACTGAAAGCCTGGGGAGTCGATTTTAATAGCCCTGAGGCAAAATCCTGGAAGAAAAAGAAATGGAGCCGTGAAGGATTTAATCAGCTGGTGGAGAGTTTTTCAGCAGATACGGGTACAGACGATATTGATGAATCTGCCGACGATATGGATGTTGATGATTCTGAGGATTCCAATATCGGGTCACTGGTTTCCAATCTGTTTGTGGTGAAAAAGGGCAGGGGCGGCAGTACGGATTGCTCGAATGTGCGATTACGATTCACGAAACCGGAAAGTTTGTTTGCACTTTTTCTGGAACCTGCAAGTGACTATAAAACCCGAGGTTACAACTATTATTATCCAGCCGCTACACGGGATGTCCGTGAAAATTATCTCAATGCCGCAAAAGATCAGCGGCTGGGTGTGTTTGATCAGCTGACCCTACGGGTTGAGCACAGCGAATATGACAATCGCTCCCGAAGACAGTTTGACCGTGAGTTGCCTACGGCCTGGAGCCTGATCTTTGATTATCTCAATGATGAACAAAAGGCCATGATTCAAAAATGGAGTGAAGAACCGGGTATATTGGAGAACTTTGCCACTTATATCAGAACCGGTTTTTTGTATGCCAGCCCGGTCATGGTAGAGCTGTACTGCTGGTTTACTGAAGCCAATCTGAAGTACAGTCTGACAAAAATGAAAAGTGTTCAGAAACGCTATCAAACCTTTCTTCGCTATGTGAAGTGGAAGCTGCCGAGATCGTTACTGTTTATCTATTTTATCAATGCACTGGAAAGCTTTGAGGCTTTATGTACCAAGATTAAACGACAGGAACTCCATGACTGGCAAAGCGACTGGCGACAGCTGGTAAATCTGCAGCACCCGGCTTTGTACGCCAGTGGGGAGGTGCAGAATCGACAACGTTTGATTCTCGGCTTTAATAGCCCTTTTTATCCTAATGTATTGACGGCCACATCGGTCTTTCAGGAAGGTGTGAATCTGCATTTACAGTGTCGTAAGGTCCATCATTATGGTCTGGCAGGGAGTCCGGGAGATAACGAGCAGCGTGTTGGACGTATCGACCGCTTATTTGGGCTGGTCAATAATGATCTGGCCAGCAAGGGATCCGGCAAGCTTTCTATTAGCTATCCGTTTCTGGCCAATTCTTTTGATGAAGATCAGCTGGCTTCCTTTGTTATGCGCAAGCACGATGTTGAGCAGAAAATGGATCGCTGTCAGCCCGTTGAGTCGGATTCCTCAATTGATTTTCAAAGCAGCACACTGGAATGGCGTCAGTTTTTGAGAAAGCCCGGTCCCGGAATGAGAGATATACCGGATCCGTATCCAGCCTGTTTTGATGAGTCCCGTCGACCTGTTGGTCTATACCAGAAGCGAGCTGTTCATGTTGACGACAACCTGGAAGAGCATATTAAATTTCTTTGCCATAAGGCTGTGGAAGTAACAAAAGGGACAGTATTTGCAGCAGACAGAGGGTTAAACAGGCATGTGTTATACCTTTTGGACAACAGGGTTGCTCCGGTTTCAGGAATACCCCGGCATCCGGTTCAGGTGGAGAAGCATTTTTCCTCAGAGTTTTCAGGGTTGGTGAGTGGGACTGTTTACTATTTGACGTTAAAAGCGCCCCTTATTTCTCTGGATGACGTGAAACGTAAGGGTAATCAACTGGTTGAGAGGGCATTTAATTTTGTCTCGAAGCATCACAGGCATTACCCGCTTGTGCAGTTGGCTCTTGATGATCAGGCTGGTAAAAGTCATTGCTACTTGCATATGAAGGTTGATCTACCATTATTTGTCCTCTCTGATAAGTACGATATGCTGTCTAGCCAGGAGTTCTCTCAGGCTTATGAGCAGTTATGCTGCTTTACCGATTTGCTCAAGGGTAACTTGTTAGTTGGGAGCTCTGATGATGGCGAAGAAACAGTAGATAGTTCTCTTGATTCTAAATCGAAGTGGCTAGTAGATACTGACTCAGTGTCAGACGTTGCTGATCTTCCGAGCCTTTCAAATGGTTGGACGATCCGTGAATCGAAATGTGGATCAGTCGTTACCCGGTACTGTGATATTCCTGAAGAGGAGTTTGCTGCGCGTCATAGACTTGGGGCTGGGTGGGCTCCTGTAAAATTGTTGATGCTGAATCACCAATACCCATTTTTGAACTTTCACCTGAATGCAGAATATTGCCGAGTCAGTTTGAATTATCCGGCAGTGGATTTTCAGCGTGATGAACAGTCGTTACTGGCTAAGTGGTTTGAGTATTGTAAATAGAGGGATGGCCGGCAAATGGCATTCTGAGCACCACGACCTTTGTAAGTGATTGAGGCTCTTTTCGAATTCCAGACGGCTATCTAACCAGCAAATTGACCAAAGGCTGAAGCAGGCTTTTGCCTCTTTGGCCAACATTATGCAAAAACTCAAAAAACCAAGGTAAAGGGGTAAAGCCTCCTGAGATATTCCCCTGTGAGGTCTCAGCCACGAGCGTAGAAGCGACCAAAACCCCTCGATAGTATTAACGTGAACCTCATAAATACCGTCAGTATAAACCTGACTCTGTGGAGCTACGTGTTTCTTGATAAAAGGCTCGATTGTCACCTTCTTAACATTTGACAACATGTTGATAATGACCTGACCTCCCCTTTGAATCATTCCCAGCACTGGCGGCTTGTCTTTTTCGAGGATACCGCGACCCGGAGCGCCCTTAAGCCTTCTTTTTCTCGGAGGGCGATCCAGATTTTTTAATGCTTCAGGGTGCCCTTTGTGACCAGCTACAATGTAAACCTCATCGAACTCAACTTCTCCGTCAAGAATCACCTCGGGCTTTCGGTCAACGACACCATTTCGTAAGACTGTGGTCATGTAGTGTCTGGAGCACAGGTCGAGTTCCTGAGCTATCTGGTTGTTGGAGACGTTCAATCCCATTAAATAGAGACAGGAGATCCAGACTTTAAGTGGTCGGTGATGCCCTGAGAAAACTGTATTTGTCAGATCATCAAAATAACGTTTACAAGATTTACAGTAATAGTGCTGGCACTCTACCTGAACATTGTCGTGTCCATTACTTTTTGATATTATCAGAATCACAGTGCGGGCAGCGGACAGTGCCATCTGGCCAGCGGTTCTCACGTATCATACAGTCGGAAAACTTAACTTAGCCAGTGGTTCAGTTTCGAGGGTCCACTATAGAGAGAGCACCCGGTCATCGGAGAGTTTACCTTAACAGATCTGACTCATCACGGGATTAATAAGAAACATTATCAGGCAGCTTTGAATAGGTGTTCATAATTTTAAAAATATTAGATAGCCAAGATTTATAATCATCATCTCCTTTCTTGCAACCTACTAAAAATCCTTTTACATCACCAATGTTTAAAAAACGATTATTTGAAATCTCTTTGCCTTCTTCATAATACAACATAGAAACTTTCAGAAATGGAGATATTGCATTTAATAGTTTATCTTTATCAAAATCTCCATAAAGGTAAACACTTGTCATTGTGTCACTAATATTAAAATCATAAAGCTTTTTATAATTATAGTTTTCATAAAGACCTAAAATGGTTTCTCTTAACATATCGATACCGGTAGATTCCTTAACCATCAGCCATATATATGCCCCAGCTGTTCTGTTATTTACCTCTACCAGGTAAATATTATTTCCACTTACAATTACCTCAATATGACAAGGGCCATGTTTATGACTAAGAGAATCAAGCAATTCATAGCAAAATTTCTCAAGCTCTGATAAAAGCTCAACAGACAAGTCCATACTTGGGAAAATATGTGCTTTTTCAGCAAGCTGATTATCACATAAATATGCATTGGTCGATCCTAAGAAAATATGCTTTCCTTTAATAGTTAATGTTTCTAAGCTATATAGCTTTCCCTCAATGAATTTTTCAACTAGTTTTTCACCATCGAATTTTTCTAACTGTTCCCAAGCATAGTCTATATCTTTCTTATTAGAACAATAAAAAACATTTTTACTGCCAGCTCCTTTAGGGTCTTTTAATATAATTTTTCCCCCGTTTTTCTCTAAGAAATCATATGCGTCTATATTATTCTCAGTAGTGATAAACGGGATATGAAACTTAGTTTTTGATAGCCTTTCTCTAAGAAGTCTCTTATCAGAACAGATGCTATGGAAGTCATAATCCATACCATCTATATTTAATTTTTTAGCTATAAAAGATGTAGAATACAGAGATTCCTCATTAAAAGAAAAAATATAATCGATTTTTTGATTATTTGAAAAAACACGAACAGCCTTAAGTAATGAACTTATTGAAAAATCAACAACTTCAACAATATCATCTGTTAATTTTTTTTGCCTTTCTCCAACCAGCCCCTTTTTTTGGATAATAAAAAAATTCGCATCTAGACTGAAAAACGAATCAAATCTATTATCATATCCTCCAACCAAAATAATATTCTTCATTTTAAGTACTCGCTTCTTTAAGCATAAATAGACTACGGCACAGTTATATATGATGTACCTATTATCCAATCCCATACTAAATCAAGAATGGGATTGGTTCTTTGATTTGATTAAGCTACTGACTCAATTTCATCGGATATGAGACTAGCTTTCTCAGAATTTACTTTATCCCACCAACGATCATCTTCTTTTAAGGATTGTTTTTCGTTGTCTCCTGCTGCAGCATATGTCATATTTAACATTATTCGAGTTGCATCTTTTGACAAGGGAACAGTTCTATGTAATGTTGTGTCTGTTTTTAAAAGATACAGATCACCTGATTCAAATGAGTATGTACTGATTTGGTTTTCACACAAATATTTATTAATTCTTGGCCGTTTTTTATCCCAGCTTGTATGAGGAACACACTGCAACATACCTCCAGCTTCAATTTCTGGAGCTTCAATAATCCAGATCAAAGCATATGCGTAATCTCCCCAATGCCAGCCATGTGTATCGCCCTTTGATTCCTGACGACATATCGCTTCCGGAGCTAACGGAACAACCGTTTTCCTATTGGGATGAACCAGGCAACCGCCCATAATGTTGTGATAATACGTCTCGTTTTTCTTGCCTTCATTTTTTAGGCAGCAATCATCGCAGCGGCAGGTTCCCGAGTAAAAAAGGCCAGTGCCATCAATGGGAAGTAAGTAATGGTTCTTAAATTTCCACAATATTTTCAGGCCGTAAGCACACTACCGTCCTTCGATTGTTTATACCTTGACCAATCAGTGTTCTGATTGCAAGCAAACTGCCATATTCGAGATAGCTCATATTTTTTTGTTAGACCTTGTATACGTCATTTGACGCTCACTGACGTAAAATACCTATAACTAATTGTAATGACAAGCTGGATTAATACTATAAGTGCAATCGACTGAAATTTTGGATGTGAGCCAGCTGTTGCACCAAGAGTGTCCATTAAAACACGAGCCATACATTGATCTAACCGGCTCTCGTAATCATCAACACTTCGGATTACAGGTGAGGCACTTGGATCATTAACAAAATCTAATGCGTCTAACTCAGCCTACTTGGCTACGTAGGCATGTTTCTTTTTAACGAAATCGTAATATGTTGTTGGTAGCGACACTTCTAACGATCCTCACGAGTATGCCAAATCCTCAGAATAAAAATGGTTGAATCCTGGATTTCATAGCGCACTTCATACTGACCAATGACAATTCTTCTCACCTCTCTGGGGTCAAAGGAGTCGAGCTTTTCCACAAGTCTAGGGTTCTCCAGCAAAGTACTCGGGCCAGAGGTTAAGTACCTGATCGTCTGTGCTGCTGATTTGCGATTAAACAGAGCCATAAACTCGTATAATCGTGACAAATCTGATAGAGCTTTACTTGTCCACTTCAGTCCCATTAGCGAGGCACTGGAAGTACGTTTTCTGTGCCCAGACTATCAGCCCACTCTTGCACAGCCTTGTGATCAATGACTGCACTAGCATCAACCTCAGCTAAGGCTTCTCTGGTAAGCCTATCGCGCTCTTCCTCCTGATCAATCCAAGCAGATAAAGCCTGTTTGATGATCCAACCACGCGATCTTTCAAGTTTGTGTGATAGCTGTTCAACCTTTTCTGCTAAGGCTATTGGTACAACCTAAGGCAATGTATCAGGCAGTACGCTCTCATAAAGCCAAGACTCGGCCAGATAAGGCTATTGGTACAACCTAAGGCAATTCAAAACGTATCAGGCAGTACGCTCTCATAAAGCCAAGACTCGTAAAGCGAGCAATTGGTGAACGCCGTCGTCCAGAGCCAGAAGGGCAACCAAGGTTTATCAGAATTGATACCGTCCATCAAGGCGACAAGGATCGTGTCAAGGGGCTTTATCATATAAATGCGGTTGATGAGGTGACTCAATTTGAGGTTGTCTTTTCTGTCGAACATGCTGGCAGTCGGGAAAGGAGTCATCCGCCAGTGATGCCGCCGATTTGATCAACAAGATATTTTACAGTCTTGTATTTCTGAGATAGGCTTGCAAGCTTGGGAAGAGGCGCTTTTAGAAGATACAATGAGCAAAAACTTCGTGCATTTTGATTTGCCAAGTATAAGGACAAAATATGACTGAAAAGTTAAAACTAGATGCAGAAAAATACGAAGCTTTGTGCAAAGCAATAGCAGGGTATCTACATGATAACCATGACTTAGCTCTAGGTCAGTTTGAACAACAGTTCTTCGTTGATTTTCTTATCAAAAAATTGGGACCAGAACTCTATAACAAGGGGGTTGAGCAGGCGATATTCAGATTTTCTCAGTTAAGTGATAATATACAAGAAGAATTGGATATGGAAAAAATATATGAGTAAGATTTCCTCAGATTTACGTCTGATGAGAAAAGAGTGGTATAATGCTTTTTTTACTCTTAATATTGAACAATTGGACTATCTGGAAGCTGACTGGTTTTTTTCAACAAATGGTCAGAAGATGATTTATAAAAAACATCAGTTGAGAAGATTATTATTACTTAAAAAAGATGACCCAAATAGTTTAGCCTTTACCAAGAGAGTAGAGCAAGATGTTGAGTATAAGATATTTGATGGAATTGCTTCGATTACTGGTAAAGCTAAAATTGTAGATGAAATGGATGATGTAAGACATATTAATTTTATCGAAAGTTGGATAAAAATTAAAGATTGTTGGAAGTTACAGTTTCAAACTTACGAACCAATTGAAAAATGAATATAAGGGCTGCATAGACAGCCCTTTTTTATTAATTGTCAAATTCCAGTTATGAATTGAAATGTTCTTGATTAGGTGCCTGTCAGGTTAAATCTGGGTTAGATTCTTTTCGGCCCAGATTGATTTCCCATCTTCTAATGTCTCTATTGGCGTTCTGCCACAGCACATTTTTTCTTGATGGGTACGATGATTGTTGTAGTCCATCCATTCGTCCAGATCATTCTGCAACTCTTCCATCGAGTCATATAATTTCTTTCTGAACGTAACTTGATAGAACTCGTTTAATATTCGTCTTATGGAAGCGCTCGCAGATACTATTCGTTTGCGGAAACATGGCTTTGGTTTTACTCATGGCTCATATAACTAACGATGGGGGAACATGAGCGTTCAGATCGTCACTTTCCGAAAGAGTTCAAACTGATTTACGCAACAAAGCCAGAGGAGGGCGTGGTAGAAAGAGGAGAATTTGAAAACAAGCTATCTCTGGCTAGCCCTTATAAATAGTGGGCTGGCAGCTTACTTCTTATTATTTGTAGTTTTATAAGTTTATATTCATTAAATGATGAAGGAGTGGAGAATAAGAAAAATGTAATATCTAAATCATCTTTTTCTTTACTTTTCAATAATAAAATTAGATTGCTATCTGTTTCTCATGCTATTAATGCTATAGCACTCTTTATATATAATGGAACACTAGTTTATATTCTTAAAGATATCTTTTTAAGTAAAGACTATGAGGTTTCAATTTACTATGTATGCACAATGATCGCTAGTACATTGGGATCTATTTTCATTGTCAAAGTAACGAGTAAGTATACTTTACCACATAGTATTGCTCCTTATCTTAGATTTGGATATTTTGTGTTATTTGCATTTATATCGATGTCTGATAATTATTTTGGCTATATGTTTTTTACATCCCTATTATGTTTATTGCATGCTTTTTGTATACCTATGTGGCAGGATATGTTTCAGTCAAATAGTTTTGATTCGGAATGGAAGTTGATAGGAACATCTAGAAAAGCACTGGTCTCAATTTGTGGGGTATTTGGAAGCTTGATAGGTGGTTATTTGATAGAGTTGCATGGCATTTCTATTACATTCCTTGTCGCAAGTGTACTGTCTTTTATATCCTTTTCTACGATTTTTGTATTTACCAATAGAAAAAATGTTGTGAGAGTTAATTGATGAATGATACCTATGAATGATCTAGATAAACACACAAGATGTGAACACCCAAAAACTGGCTATTCTCAGCTTTGCCCAAAAAGAGAACATTGTCGTTGATCGACTTTGTCGAAACGGTTATGTCTTCCAGAAGGAGTGCCCAGAAAGAACAGCTCGCTGAAATGATCGTCCAGCAGAAAAGCTCTACCGTGGGGGTGCTCGTCGAGCAATTTGGCACTAATGCGTTCCGTGAGCAAGCGTGGTCACTCGAAGACCGCTTGACCGAAGGATTCCGACAAAGTTGCTTGTTGTTAACATAATTCCTTGTTATATAGAAAAAATCCTTAAATTCTAATCGTTTTTATTATAGATATTAGTCAGTAATTGTTTTATAAAGCATGACTTTACTAAGTCATTTTATGAGGTCTTTATGAAAGATATAATTGTTGTTTTAACCGTTCGAGGTCTGAGTCAGATGTTAACGGAAGGTGGATCGCAAGCGTGGCGCTTAGATGCAGAAAGAGCGAAAAAATGTAGTTATGTTGTATGTGTGCAAAATGAGAAAGGTAATTCTGATTTGGGAGAGCCAGAGGCCGAGCATCATCACGCATTTATGGTGGGGCATATTTCTGATGTTGTCCCTTCGCAAGAAAAAGGAAGTGAAGACCGCTGGATGATTAAGATGGATAAGTACGCAGAGATCGATATAGCTAATCAGTGGGATGGCAATAGAAACCCAGTTACGTATAGAAATCTTGAAAGTATGGGGATTGATCTTGATAAATTGGATTTCAAGCCAATGCCTGAAATTGTTCAGCCTTCGATTGAACCTGTGTAGGATTACGACCCAAGCCGTTGACGGTCAGTGAGGCCAAAGCAGGCTTGGCTTTAAAGTTTGGAGTCGATGCAGAGTATATCCAGATCACTATAAATGCTCGATGAAGTTTTGTAACGCATGCTGTTTGCGAGATGAAATCATGGACGGCATCAAAACTCATGGAAGAGTTCTGTAAGACCAGTACACCGCTGTAACACCTGCTACACAAGGGCTAACGCGTATTTTCAATGATTGTGAGCAGAACCGGCTATAAGTACCTACCTGTTGCAAAAGAAACATTTATATACATATAATAACTAAATACTGACGACTGAACTTAAATTATGGCGCAACCTTCTCGTAAATCCCAAACTAGAAATAGTATTGAGCCCTGTTTTAATTTGCGCTTACGTCAGGCCAACAGGGTTCTTACCAGCCACTATGATGAATACCTTCGTGATCTTGGGCTGACAACTGCTCAGTTCTCTATACTCCGCTCACTCTGGTATATGAAGTGTACTGCCCAGAAAGATCTGCAGGCGGTTCTGGTTTTGCAGCAAACCAGCCTGACCCGTAACCTCAAACTATTGCAAAAAGCGGGTTATATTCAAACAACACCGGGTGAACAAGATCGTCGAATCTCCATGGTCTCTCTTACCGAAGAAGGCAAGAACATCTTCAAACAAGCCCGAGTCCGCTGGAAGAAAGCGCAAAAAAATGTCTCAGAGCGACTAGGTGAGAAAAACAGCCGCCAGCTGATTAAGATCGCTGAAGCCATTATTGCTATGTAAAAAAATTTTAACTCATTACATGTATATACATGTTAATAAGAATAACAACTCAGCAAGGAAAGACAGATGAAACAATCTTGGAGGACATCACTCTCATTACTGGGGGTTCACCACCCCAAGAAGGTATTGATACTGGGTTTGCTGTTAATGGTGGTTCTGGCCAGCGGCCTGAAACAGCTCTACAAGGATACCCGGGCTGATGCCTTCCTTGCGGCTGATAATCCAGCGCTGGTTTACAAAAACAAGGTACGGGAGATCTTCGGCCTCAGCGATCCTCTGGTAATAGCCATTCAGGACGCGTCTTTCCAAGGCGTGTACCGGCCAGAGACTCTTCAGCTGGTTGAAGAGATAACCACACAGATCGACACTCTCGACAATATCAATGCCGATCGCACTATCAGTCTGGCGACGGAAAATAATATTGTCGGGACGGAAGATGGGATGGATGTATCTCCCTTCTATGAGCGGGTGCAAACGCCCGATGCCATCCGTACGGCAATTAAAGACTTCCCGCTCTACGACGGCATGCTGGTATCAGACGATCAGGCGATGACGGTGATTATAGCGGAGCTGATCAGCGATGATCTGGCCGAACAGACCTACGATCAGATCACGGCCATCACCAACAGCGCTGTGCTGGATGAACATCAAGCGCTTTATATTGCTGGCGAGGGCGCGGTACTGGGTTTTCTTGGCCATTATATCGATCGCGATGCCAGCCGTCTGAACCCACTGGCGGGGTTGATCATCACTATTATGTTGGCGCTGGCTTTCCGCCGGTTTATGCCCGCCCTGCTGGGTAATCTGGTAATTGCCGCCTCGGTATTGATGACGCTCGGTTTCATGGCCTACAGCGGTGTGCCGTTTTATGTGATCACCAATGCCATGCCGGTGATTCTGATCGGTATGGCCGTGGCGGATTCGATCCATATTTTCAGCCACTACTATGAGTGTCAGGCTCGCAATCCAAAACTGAGCCCCCGGGATTGTATCGAAGAGGCGGTTCAGGAGATGTATCGCCCGGTCACCCTGACCACACTAACGACCATGGCCGGTTTTCTTGGGCTCTACGCCGCCGCTTATATGCCACCGTTTGAAGCCTTCGGTCTGTTCACGGCCTTCGGTGTCTTTATCGCTTGGGTGTATTCCGTGTATGTACTGCCAGCGTTGATTACCCTGCTCAAACCCAAAGTCAGCAAGCACTGGGTGACACTGGCCAGTCGTGGCCAAAGCGATCTGTTCTCGCGAGGCATGGCCGCTTTGGGCCATCTGGCCACTCTGCGCCCCGGTGCCACTGTCGTGTTGTTTGCTGGGCTGGCTATTATCGGGGCCGGGCTGTCCAGTCAGGTGCAGGTGAATGAAAACCGCATCAACACCTTTCACCCTGATGAGGCGATTTACCAGGCTGATAAAGCGATCAACAACCATCTGCAGGGTACTAACACTATTGATATTGTGGTGGAAACCCCAGCGGCAGAGGGATTGTTCAATTTGGAGGTACTGAGGCGCATCGAGCAGCTGCAAATCTATGCCGAAAGTCTGCCCCATGTGAATGGCTCGACGTCGGTGGTGGACTATCTCAAGCAGATGAACAAGTCGCTGAATGAAGGTCGGGGCGAGTACTACACCCTGCCAGCCGATGAAGCGCTGATTGCCCAGTACTTTTTGCTTTACTCCACCAGTGGCGACCCTACCGATTTTGAAGAAGAGGTGGATTACGACTATCGCTTGGCCAATATCAGGCTGCGGCTGGATACTGCTGAGTTTGTTCTCACCCGCCCGGTGATTGAACAACTGCAGTCGTATATTAAACAGAGCTTTAACAGTGATGCTGCCACGGCCAACCTCAGCGGTCGGGTGAATGTGAACTACCACTGGATCAAGGATCTTGGCCCGAGCCATGTGTTGAGTGTGGTACTGGCCTTGTTGTGTGTCTGCGCTGTTTCCGCACTGCTGTTCCGCTCCTTGGTCGCTGGCCTGCTGGCTACAGCCCCAGTGGTCAGTTCCATCCTGATGGTATATGCCGCCATGGCCCTGCTGGGTATTGATCTGGGTATCGGCACGTCGATGTTTGCCTCTGTCGCGATTGGCCTCGGCGTCGACTTCTCCATTCATACCCTGGATCGAATTCGGGTGTTGGTAAAAACCCATCCTCAATCCGGTCTGCGGGATCATCTCCATGCCATCTATGGTTCAACGGGGCGGGCGCTGCTGTTTAATTATCTGTCCATTGCCTTTGGCTTTGGGGTGCTGATCAGCTCGAAAGTGGTGCCCCTCACCTACTTTGGCACCATAGTTGTCCTCTCTGTGACCATGAGCTTTCTGGCCGCTATGACATTACTGCCCGCTCTGGTGATGGTGATTCAGCCCCGGTTTATTTATGGGCAGAAGAGACAAAACACTCCGGGACACAAACCGGTGAACGCCCTGTTCAGTGCGATTGTGCTGACAGGTTCGGTGATAGTCGCCAGTTTGCTGTTTGCTCCACAAAGCGCAGAAGCTGTTGAACGGATAGAGGCTGAGGAGATTGTGGCCAGCGTCAACGCCGTGGATGACGGTCAGCAGGTCACCAGTGATCTGACAATGATTCTAACCGACCGACGTGGCAAGCAGCGCATCCGCAAGACCAAAAGCTATCGCAAATATTTTCCTACTGCCGAGGCGGCCAAGCAGGAAAAGAAGACAGTGTTCTTTTATCAGTCGCCGAAAAACGTCAAAGGCACCGGTTTTCTCACCTATGACTACCCTCAGGCCGACAGAGATGACGACCAGTGGCTCTACCTTCCTGCGCTACGCAAGGTGCGCCGGATATCCGCGTCGGACCGGGGCGATTACTTTATGGGGACTGACTTCAGCTATGAAGATATCAAGCTGGCAGGCCGGGTGGATGAGCAGGATTTCACCTTCACCACGACAGGGCGAGAGAACACCATCGTTGATGGCGAAGCCATTAGTGCCTGGGTGGTTGAAGGAACACCCCGTTCGCCAGAGATTGCCAAAGAACTGGGGTACGGCAAAACCCGTTATCTGATCCACCCCGGCCACTGGATTATTGTCAAAACCGACTACTGGGATGAAAAAGGCAAACACCTGAAAACTTATGTCGCCGAAGATATCCGCCAGATTGATGGGATCTGGACCCGCCATCAGCAGACGGTCACCAACCATAAAACCGGCCATGTATCCCGGTTTTTGTTCAGTAATGTCAGTTATCAGGTGCCGCTGGATGACGCCCTGTTTACCCGTCGTATCCTGAAAAAAGGTGGGATGTGATGAGGTTTTTCAGGTGTGTCGCAGGTTCCTGGCCCTGTGTGTGGCTGATGGCAGAGCTGTTGTCTGCAGAACCGGTGATGGCTGGCGATGCTTTTGCGGATATCAGCATCAATACCACCCTTCGCTCTGAACTGGCTTACGGGCTGAACCGGCATGGTGTCAGCAAGGCCCGTACCACCATCGAGCCGGAACTTAGTGGTGTTCTGGGCGTCAGCCTTGCCGGTAATCAGCCGGATTTTCTAATCAAACCCCGGTTCAGGGTCGATCTGGCCGATGATCTGTCCCCCCGGACCGACCGCCCCGAAAACTATTCATCTCTGAACGGCCCCACCTGGGAAACCCGCCATGTTCGTGCAGAACTGGCTGAGGCCTGGCTGGAGGCAGCGTGGGATACAGTCGCTGGCCCAATGGCGGTGCGTCTGGGGAAGCAGCAAGTGGTGTGGGGGCAGGCGGACAGCCTGCGGGTGCTGGATATCGTCAACCCCGTGAACTTCCGGGAATGGACCCTGCCAGACGATGAAACTATCCGCATTCCCACTTGGATGGCCAACATCGAGATTGCCGATATTGGCGGCCCGGGAGAAGACACCAGCCTGCAGTGGCTGATCATCCCGGATATGACCTTCAATGAGCTGGCCGATGCCGGTTCTCCGTTTGCAGTGACCAGCCCGGAACTGGTTCCACGACCACAACCGGGTGTGCCCGTTGTGGTGCACGACACAAATCGTCCAGGGAGTGGTCATCTGGAGACCGGTCTGCGCTGGAGCAGTTTTGTTCAGGGTTGGGATCTGGCCGCATTGATGTTTTATCACTTTCAGGACAACCCGGTGTTGTATCGCTCTTTCGATAAGGGGCGCATTGCGGTGTCATCGCAATACCAGCGCACGCTTTTGTATGGCCTGAGCGCCAGTAATGCTTTTGCCGACTCGGTGGTGCGGCTGGAGCTGGCTTACAGCACCCGCAACGCTGTGCTGCGGGATGATCGGGTCGACAATGGCATTTACACCACCGGTGATATGACCTCAGTATTGGGGCTGGATTATCAGGGGTTGGATAACTGGCTCCTCAGTTATCAGTTCTACCAGAGCACGCTGAACAACAGACCCGCTGCGGTGATTCGTAAACAGACCACCATACGGCACACCCTGCTCGGGCGGCGTTACTTCTGGAACGACACTTTGGAACTGGAGTTCAAAGGGCTGCATAACCAGGATTACAACGATGGCATGCTGCGTGCCAAGCTGAGCTGGGATGTGGACGACAGCTGGCAGCTGTGGACGGGGGCCGATCTGTTCTACGGCGATGAAGACGGGCCGTTTGGCCAGTTTCGAAAGCAGGACCGGCTGGTGCTGGGGGCAGAGATCACATTTTAATGCGACTGGGTTGGTTTATAGCACGTCAATCCCGGCGCAGTGTAAACATGCTGAAACGTTTTGCCAGTCAAATACATAACAAAAAATAAGGATGGAGATAACAATGAACCTAATGACCCTGTTACGAATCAAGAACCGAGTTCTGGGCACGCTGCTGCCCGGTAAAGTGGCCGAAGATCATGTAAAGCTGTTTCTTTCACCGCGCCGGTTTCCTCTGAAAGATTGGGAAGAAAAGGCGGAGTTGAATGGAGAGAGAATCAGCTTTGGCGCAGAGTTTGGCAACAACCTCAGTGCACTGCGTTGGGGAGAAAGAGATGAAAGCAAGAAGCGGGTGCTAGTTATGCACGGCTGGGAAAGCCGCGCTACCCAAATGCAGGCTCTGGCTCAGCCTTTAATCAAACAGGGTTATGAGGTGATCGCTATTGATGCCCCGCGCCATGGTTTATCCAACGGAAAACAGGCCAATCCAGTGCAGTTTGCTCTGGCGGTGATGGCTGCCTGCCGCGAATTGGGTCCCTTTGATGCCGCCATCGGCCACTCCATGGGCTGTGCCGGGCTGGCTATTGCCCGGGAACAAGGCGCTGCTGTTAACCGTTATGTGTTGATGGCTTCGCCGGCGAATATGGTGGACCCCCTGCGCGCTTTTGCTGGCTTTATGGGCTTGCCCAAAGCCTGTACCGAAAAGTTTATTGAAGGTGTTGGCAATACGGTGGGTCGCCCGGCCGAAGAGCTTGATGTGGGGTCTATGCTGGCAGACGGTCAGCCCGATGTGCTGCTAGTACATGCCCGCAATGATCGTGAAGTGCCGTTTGCGGCCATGACGCGTATTCATAACAAGCTGGATAATGCCCAGACATGGGCCTCGCCGTCCCTCGGCCACAGGAGATTGGTGCGTGATCCGGGTGTCGCCTCAATCATCAGCCAGTTTATCCGCACCGGGCGTGTGGCCGAGGAGCCGCAACCTGATCATGCTTGAAATACCGGTAAAGACGAATCCGTTTAACTCGACTCTCAAGTTTTTTGATGAACGAGTGTGCAATATTCAGGCAGCTTATACTTGAGCGAAGGCGTTGGCATCTGTCTACCCAAGTCCCTACCAATCATGTGCTTACTGGACTCCCTGATCGGTCGATGATCCTCCAATGCTTCTGCCAGACGTTCAAACTCAGCCTTTGGGTTCTCTGACTCAACCACTGCCCGGATAACATCCAGCAAGGCGTCCATCCTGAGCTTCTCAACCAGGCAGCCAACGGTAAGCGCAGGCTGTTTGTGTTCCAGGCGGGCGGATTGTTCCGGATGCAAGAGCAACATGTGGTCACCCAGCACGCTCAGGATCACGCCACGCTCAGACCCTTCAACGCCTTGCTGCACCAGCCTTCGTGAAGTTTCCAGTCCTCGAAGAACACCTCGATCAACCACCTCAGGGTGTGAAGCCTGGCGATATCATCGTGTCGCCAGGACAGGTCCGTAGCGGCAAGGTAACGATAATTGTCTTCCCCTTCCTATTTCAGGGCGATGACGAAACGCTTCTTGCCGTGAGATTTGATTTTGAGCCGTGCGCATAAAACCGTTACTTTCTGTTCCTTACCTCCGCGGATGACCAACTCCTAACCATTTACATAGCCATTGGATTTCTTATCCTTCATCTTGTGGGCCTTACCGATTTTTGTGGTTCTCTTGGATCGGTTGCGCCCGGTGTCATCCAGCAGAAGGTTGCCCCCTGTTAAACCGTAGGTTTCGATAATGACAACGACACTGATCCGCAGCAGTAAATGCCAAGCGATGTTCGACTGGTAGAACATCCACCACAATGCACCTGACGTGTACTGCCCCAAGCTTCGTCGTTGAAAAGTTGCCCAGCAAAGTTTCTTGGTCAGGACGATGGCGCAGAGTACAAATGCCAGAAAGCGCTGCTGTGATGATGATAACGCACAGCCTTGAGAGTTTATGGCGTTATTGAGACGGTCTATGAAATCGGTGGCGCAGGGCAGTAATCGGATAAGCATCAGGTCGGTAGATATTTGCTGAAAACAGGAATATCTACCAAGCTTGGTTCAGCTGGCCTCCTGCTGCCACTGTGAAGGCTTTGCGAAACCGTTAAGCTTGAGTGGCAGCAGTGAGACCAGTGAAAAATTCAAGAACATGACCTTTCAGTCAGGGAAAAACTTGAGAGTCGAGTATAAAGCTTTAGTTCTTCAGCGGTCTTACCCGACACCTGAAGCTGTGCCAGTTCCTTGAGGGTGGACTCGAAGCTCTCCTTGCTGAGATTTGCAATATCCAGTTGAAAAAAGCCAGGCTGAATCTCGTCCCGCTCATACGCTTTTACCGCTACTTTCTTCACTCTTTCAAGCTCATTAAGCAACAACCCCAGAGCCTTCCGGTTCAAAATGGTTCTGTCTCCCACCCCACACCCCATTGAAATCACTAAATCCAGCACTTCCTGCCTTATTGAGCGCTGACTCATCCGTCTCTGAATATGTCTTGTTAACGACCCACCGCAATGAAGGTACAATCAGCACATTTATTGAATTGCTGTAGAGACTGATGCGTTATGGATCACTCCGTTCACAACAAAATTGTCAACTTTATCTGGTCAATAGCCGACGACTGTCTTCGGGATGTGTACGTTCGGGGCAAATATCGGGACGTTATCCTGCCGATGTTTGTCCTGCGTCGTCTGGATTGTCTGTTGGAAGAGACTAAAGAACAGGTTAAAGAAGAAGTCGAGTTCCAGATGCAGGAATTCGGAATGCCGGATCAGGACCCGGACGCCCTGAAAGCAGCCTCAGGCTACGTGTTCTATAACACTGCGGATATCAGCCTGAAAGATCTGGTGGGCAACCCTTCCCAGCTGGTCAACAACTTTAAGCATTATCTGGACAGCTTCTCCGGTAACGTGAAAGAGATTATCGAGAAGTTTGATCTTTACAACCAGCTCAACAAGCTGGCAGCGGCAGATAAACTTCACGATGTTATCGAGAAATTTATTTCCCCCGATATCAACCTCGGCCCACGAGAAGCAAAAGACGCCGAGGGTCGTACGCTGCCAGCACTGACCAATCTGGGCATGGGTTATGTCTTCGAAGAACTGATTCGCAAGTTTAACGAAGAAAACAATGAAGAAGCCGGTGAACACTTTACCCCTCGTGAAGTGATCAAGCTGATGACCCACTTCCTGTTTCTGGAGGTGAAAGACCAGCTGCCACCGGTTATCACCATTTATGACCCGGCCTGTGGTTCGGGCGGCATGCTTACCGAGGCTCAGAATTTTATCACCGATAAAGAAGGTGAAATTGCTTCCGGCTCAGCAGTACATTTATATGGCAAGGAGATTAACGGCGAAACCTATGCCATCTGCAAATCCGATATGATGATCAAGGGGAATAACCCTGAAAACATCCGGTTTGGCTCTACCATTGCCAGCAATGAATTTGAAGGCACCCGTTTCGATTTTGCCCTGTCCAATCCGCCTTACGGTAAAAGCTGGAAAACCGAACAGAAATTTGTAGTTGAAGGCAAGGAGGTTCAGCAAGCCCGTTTTGAAGTCAATCTGCCCGACTTCAAATGGGTTCACAGCTTCCAGCCCGCTATCCCCCGTTCATCCGATGGACAGCTTTTGTTCCTGATGGAGATGGTGGACAAAATGAAGTCGGTTGATCAGAACGGCATGGGCTCTCGCGTGGCTTCGGTTCACAACGGTTCATCGCTGTTTACTGGGGACGCAGGCAGTGGTGAAAGCAATATCCGCCGTTACATTGTTGAAAATGATTACCTTGAAGCCATTATCCAGCTTCCCAATAACCTGTTCTACAACACCGGCATCACCACTTACATCTGGGTTCTGAATAACAATAAACCGGAGCACCGCAAAGGCAAAGTGCAGCTGCTGAATGCTCAGGATATGTACCGCAAACTCCGCAAAAACCTGGGCGAGAAAAACTGCGAACTGACCGATGCACATATTGATGAGCTGACCCGGCTTTATCACGATATGGCAGACACAGAACAGAGTCAGGTTGCCAAAGTATTCAACAATAGTGACTTTGGTTACTACAAGGTCACAGTGGAACGCCCTTTGCGTAAGTCTGCCCGGTTTACGGAAGAGTGTGTCAGCGACTTGCGATTTGTTCCTGCTTTGCGGGATGAAATGGCATGGGTTTATCAGCAGTATGGGGAAGCGGTTTACGAAAAAGAGACCCTGAAGACCCATCGGGAAGCCATTATCAGCCACTTTGAAGAACAGGGCGACAGCCTGACCAGAAAAAACAGGGATAAACTGCTGACGCTTAAAACCTGGAGTGACCAGAAAAAGCTGATGAACTGTGGCCTGCAACTGATGGCAGAAGTTGGGCAGGAGCAGACCGACAATTTTAACCAGTTCAGGGACAGCTTTAATAAAGCCGTTAAACAACTGGGCCTGAAGCTTTCAGTCGGTGAAAAGAACCAGATTCTGAATGCTGTCAGCTGGAAGGATGAAAAGGCTAAACCGGTTATTAAAAAGGTGCATAAGCTCAGTCAGAATGATGCCTGTGAGCTGGCAGAGACTTTTGAAGTGGAAACCGATTGCCTTCAGGACTTTGGTTACTGGGAAAGCACTGGCAGCAAAGGCAAGACCGTTCAGTTTATAGAGTATGAATCAGACTCCGAGTTGCGTGACACCGAAAACGTCCCCCTGGATGAAGACATTCACCAGTACTTTATTGATGAAGTGCGCCCTCATGTAGACGACGCATGGATAGCACTGGATAAAACCCTGATGGGTTGTGAAATCAGCTTTAACAAATACTTCTATCAGCACAAGCCGCTGCGTTCACTGGAAGACGTGACTGGCGATATTCTGCGGTTGGAAAGCGAGACTGAAGGGTTGTTGAAGAAGCTGGTGAGCTTTGGGGAGGTTAAGTGATGGACGCTTCAGTTCAGTTCCCTAAATATGACAGCTACAAAGATTCTGGTGTTGAGTGGTTGGGAGTAATTCCTGAGCATTGGAACATAGAACCGTTTAACACGGAACCTTGGCTTGTTTAAAGAACGAAAGGAAATTAATCAGCCAGATATGTCTGTTACTTGCTATCACTATTAAAAAGGGGGTTATTAAGCAGTCAGAATCGAAACCACCAAGAAAGACTCATGCAACGATGATAAATCGAAGTTATAAAGTCGTCCGTAAAGGTGATCTGGCATACAACAAAATGCGTATGTGGCAGGGAGCAATTGGTGAGTCAAGATATGATGGGATTGTCAGCCCAGCATATATTATACTGGACAAAAGAATAAACTGTATTCTGCGCTATGCTTCCATTACCTTTATCGGACATAGCTGCTTCATAAAAGAAGCAAACCATCATTCCTATGGGCTGTGTACGATATGAACAGATGAGGTATCAAGACTTTAAAACGATTTACTCACCTACACCGCCAGAGGCTGATGTTGCTCGTATTGTTGAATTTCTCGACCACAAAACCGCCGAAATCGACACAGCCATTGCCAAAAAGCAGGAGCTGATCCAGCTGCTGAATGAGCAGAAAGCCATTCTTATCAACCGGGCTGTGACCAAAGGGCTGAACCCTGATGTCAAAATGAAAGACAGTGGGGTGGCATGGATTGGGGAGATTCCTGAGCATTGGGAAGTTGGGAAACGAAAACATAAGCACTTTGCCAGGCTTTGCATGGAGGGCAGGAGTATTCAAACCCAGCATAAAACGCTAGATTTCTGCGAGGTGTGATGATGGGCAGTACCAGGGTATCACTGTTAGAAGAGCAATGAAACAAGGCATATATTATCAACAAAATCTGACTTTATTAATGCTCGAAAAGCGCATGCTGATACGACATTAGAGTTGCTACCAAAAAATGATGTTCTCATTGGTATGTGATAGCATGGATTGCCAGGAACTGGAATTCGTGTGGCAAAATAAACACAACTGACTTGCCGTGCCTTCTCCTAGAATCAGGATATTGAGCAAGGTTAAGTTAAAGGGCGACTGTATGCAAGGTTCCTGAGCTATTTTCTAATGCTGTAGAAGCTTAATGAGGGAAATTTTCCGTATTGCTGACAGGTTCAACAGTTGCTCATTTCAATACCCAGATAAACTTAAAAATTTTCATTGCAATGCCGCCAAATGAGAAAGAGAAGAAGATTGTTGAGCCTATACGCAAAAACATGCAGAGTTACAAAGAGTATTAAGATATCTTGAAGCAATAGAAAAACTTGAAAGAATTCAAACAAACCCTCATCACCCACACCACCACCGGCAAAATAAAAGTCTAGGCAAGGAGGCATTATGGTGACCAATACCAGCGAAGACGCACTGGAACAGGCTATAGAAATCGCCCTCACCGGCGACTGTCGTGAACAGCGGGGAGCACTAGCCCAACCACCTGCTTGTTATGGCGAGTTGCAGCACCGAGGCAAAGGTTATCTGGCAGGCAACCCTGCGGATTTTGATCGCCGGTTTGCCATTGATAAAACTCTGTTCTGGCAGTTTTTGCATTCAACACAGCCGGCAGAACTGGCAAAACTGAAGAATCTGCCCAACTGGGAACAGCTGGTGCTGGAGCGCCTAGGCAATAAAATTCGCAAGGATGGTGTGGTCACCGTGTTGAAGAAAGGGCTGGCGATTAACGACGCTCATCTTCAGCTGCTTTATAAAGGGGTTTACAACAACCTGAACCCCAATCAGAAAACCCTGTTTGAACAGAATATTTTTTCCATTACCCGACAGGTGCATTATTCCGAAACGGAACCGCACAAATCTGTCGACATGGTGCTGTTTGTGAATGGTCTGGCGCTGGCGACTTTTGAGCTGAAAAAACCCCAGACCCGGCAAACGGTTCACCATGCCATGAAGCAGTACCGTGAAACCCGTGACCCGAAAACCACCCTGTTCCGGTTTGGGCAGTGTCTGGTGCATTTCGCCGTGGATACGGACGAAGTGTTTATGACCACTCAGGTCAATGGCAAGAGCACTTACTTCCTGCCTTTTAACAAGGGCGTTAACAACGGCAAAGGCAATCCGGTTAATCCTGAGGGTTATAAAACGGCCTATCTGTGGAATGAAGTGCTTGAGCCCCATTCGCTGGTACAGATCGTTGAGCATTTTGCCAAAATGGTTGAGGAAAAAGACAAGAATGGGAAAAAGAAAAAAACACTGTTCTTTCCCCGCTATCATCAAATGGAAGTCGTACGTCGTGCATTGGTACACGCCAGCCAGCAGGGAGCCGGACAACGTTATCTGATTCAGCATTCGGCGGGTTCCGGCAAATCAAACTCCATTACCTGGCTGGCTTTTCAGCTGATCGAACTGTACGACCCGGCCGGGCGGGAAAATGTGTTTGATTCGGTGATTGTCGTTACCGATCGGAAAATTCTGGATCAGCAGCTGCGTAATAATATTCGCCAGTTCTCGGAGGTGAAGAACATTGTGGCAACGGCTGAGAAATCGGCTGAACTGCGGTCGCATCTGGAGCAGGGGAAACGACTGATTATCACGACCATCCAGAAATTTCCTTTCATTGTCGATGGTATCTGTGACCTGTCGGATAAACGCTTTGCCGTGATTATCGACGAGGCGCACTCTTCCCAGAGCGGCAAGAGTGCTGACAAGCTCAATATGTCGCTGGGCATGGAAGATGAGAAAACCGAAGATGTTTTGCAGGACAAGATTCTGAAAGCCATGGAAGGGCGCAAGATGAGCGGCAACGCTTCCTTCTTTGCCTTTACTGCAACGCCTAAGAAAGAGACGATGGAAAAGTTCGGCACGCAAGCGCCGAAGGATGGGCAGTTTTATCCCTTTCACCTGTATTCAATGAAGCAGGCCATTGAAGAGAATTTTATTCTCGATGTGCTGCAGAATTACACCACGTATCAGAGCTTCTATGAAATACAGAAGTCGGTAAAAGACAACCCGCTCTACAACAGCAAAAAAGCCCAGAGCAAACTTAAAGCCTATGTGGAGAGTCATCCGGACACCATTGAGAAAAAGGCAGTGGTGATGGTGAACCACTTTATCGAGAATGTGGTCAAAGCCCGCAAACTCAAGGGCAACGCCAGGGCGATGGTGGTGGCCTCCAGCATTGAGCGGGCTTATGAATATTATCAGGTGATTACCCGTTTGCTGAAAGAAGCCAATATGCCTTTTGGAGCTATTGTAGCCTTCTCTGAAAAAGACGGTTTTGAGCATACCGAGGAATCGGTCAACGGTTTTGCCGGAAAGGATATTCCCGACCGGTTTATAACCGATGATTACCGCATACTGGTGGTGGCGAAAAAGTACACCACCGGTTTTGATGAACCTCTGCTGCATACCATGTATGTAGACAGAAAATTGCAGACGGTGCAGGCAGTACAGACACTGTCCCGTCTTAATCGCTGTAATCAGAAAATGGAGAAGAACGACACCTTTGTGCTGGACTTTGCCAACACTGCCACTGAAATCAAGGCGGCGTTTGATCCTTTCTACACCAGCACCGTGCTGGAAGCAGCAACGGATGTTAATGCGCTTCACGACTGGAAAGATGAGCTGGATAATGTTGGTGTGTATGAGTGGCCGGAAGTGGAGCAATTTAACGAACTATTCTGGAATAACCGGCCAGATGAAGAGTTGCACCCCATTGCTGACATTGCTGCTGATCGGTTTGAAGCTCTGGGGGCGGAATCAGGGGATGAAGACGAGGCCGACAAGCTTAAAATTGACTTCAAAATAAAAGCCAAGCAGTTTGTGAAGGTTTATGCTCAGCTGGCCTGCATTATGCCCTTTAACAATGTGCAGTGGGAAATGCTGTACTGGTATCTGTTGTTCCTGATACCCAAGCTCAAGGTCAGGGTACCGGAAAATGATGACCTGAAAAAATTACTGGAAAGCATCGATATGAACACCTATGCCATGGCCAGGGTAAAGCTGAATGAGCGTATTGTACTGGACGACACTGAAACCGTTGTTGCCCCGCAGAACCCTAATCAGCGTGGTTACCGTGGGGAAGACGATAAAGACCCGCTGGATGTGATTGTGGATAACTTTAATGAACGTCACTTTGGTAGCTGGGATGCGACACCTGAAGAGAAACGGGTCAAGTTTGAAGGGATTGTCAGACTGGTAGAAGAGAATCCAGCCTATGCAGCTCAGGTTTTGAATAATAATGATGAACAAAACAGCCGTATTGCCCTGGAAGCCCTGATAAAAGATGCAGTCACTATGCAACGGCGGCAGGAGCTTGATTTGTATAAGCTCTATATTCAGGACGAGGACTTTCGGCGTACCTTTCAGGGCACCATTGAGCAGATTCTGGCAGTAAATGCAGCCCGAGCCAGTCAGCCCGGCGATCATGGAAAGATGGCTAAGGAATGAACAAGTTATGTTAAAACGATTGAAACTGACTAATTTTAAAGCCTGGCGTGCGTCCGGCGATGTACATCTTGCCCCGGTTACTTTACTGCTTGGGGAAAACTCCACTGGTAAATCCAGCCTGTTGCAGAGCTTGTTGTTAATGAAACAGACTGCAGCATCACCAGATAGGACTGTGCATCTGAATCTGGGCGGTGATGAGGTCAACGATTATGTGGATATGGGGTCTTTTGAAGACTTGCTGACACGCAAT
Organism: Endozoicomonas sp.; assembly: GCA_965198415.1. GTDB lineage: Bacteria > Pseudomonadota > Gammaproteobacteria > Pseudomonadales > Endozoicomonadaceae > Endozoicomonas. The sequence goes on along the minus strand of CBDAPN010000031.1, from coordinate 73,163 downwards.
CCGAAAAAGCGAAAAGTGGGCATAGAGTTTGAGTCGTTTCATGAAAAAAATCGTTGTTTTTTCTCAGCTGAATATGCCCAGGATTCCAAAAAAAGTCCGGTAGTTGATAGCGTAAGGCTAAGCAATAATGGTGAAGAATGGTACCGTTTAGCTCGCACAGAGCGTAGTGCTTTTGCCATTTATTCCCCCGGAGAAACCCGCACCAGCCTTAAGGGTCGACAATATGCGCCTGAACGCAGTATCGCCTTTCCGGCAGAAGCCATTGCCAAATTGGGTGAGCAGGGAAAAACGGTTCAGGACATTAGTTTGCAACTGCGGCGGGAGCTGGAATCGATTGCCTATCTTGGCCCTTTACGGAACAAACCCAGACGAACCTATATCTGGAATCGTACACGGCCCGGCATCATCGGGGATGATGGCAGTAATGCAGTACCTGCACTGTTAGCCAGTGCACACAGCGGCAAAAAGAACCGGGATGACCTTATTGCTTCGGTTTCCCGCTGGCTTAAGAAAATGAAAATCGCTGACAAGCTGGAAGTCAAACAGCTTAGCGCCGGTCATTACAGTGTTCTGATTCATCGGGATGGCGTAGTCGCTAATTTAAGAGATGTTGGTATTGGTGTTTCCCAGGTGCTTCCGGTGTTGGTTCTGGCTTTTTTTGCGCCGAAATATTCAACCATTATTCTGGAAGAGCCAGAGATCCACTTGCACCCACAGGCTCAGTCATTACTGGCTGAACTGTTTCTTGAGGTCAGCAAAAAGCGCCGAGTACAGTTTCTGGTAGAAACCCATTCAGAGCATCTTTTCCGCCGAATGCAGACATTGGTGGCTCAGGAAAAAGTAAAACCTGACCAGTGTGCTTTGTATTTTGTGGATCGCAAAAAATCGGATGCTGTTCTGAAAACCCTGAAAATGGATGAATTTGGTCGTTTATCAAACTGGCCTGATAATTTCTTCGGGGATGCAACCGGGGAAGTGAGGGAGCAGGCAGTGCAGGCAATGCGCAGAATGAAAAAGGAGCGCAAAGCCTCATGAGCCGACATGTTGTGGATACCAATGTCCTGATTGTTTCCAGTGGCGAGCATTCTGAGTCACCTTTTGCCAGCAACAAGCATCCGGTGGAAGACCCTGAGCAGTCGGAAAAGGTGCTCAAATGGCTGATTGGGTTCGAACAGGGTGAAGACCGGATGGTGCTTGATTCGAACTATGAAATTTACAAAGAATACCAGAACAAGTTGACGGGACAGGATTATGGGCAGCGTGTCGTATTTGAGAAGATGTTACGCAATGAGGTTGATTATGTTGATATTGAGTGGATTGATGACCCTTCGCATCCGGATAAGGTGGCCCGGTTGGAAGAGCCGTTGAAAACGGTTATTCATGACCTTGCTGACACCAAAATAGTCGCAGCCTGTATTAGTTCAAATAAGCAGGGAATGTCCTGCACGATTGTTAATGCCTGTGATACAGACTGGTACGACTGGCAGGAGGAGCTGGAAGCTGAAGATGTTATTGTGGAGCAACTGATTGAGGACTGGTCCAGAAAAAAATGGAAGGAACATCATGAGCGCTGATTTTTTCCGGTTTCCTCATACGCCTCATATAGAGTGGCTGGGGGAAGGCTCCCCCAGAGGCGACAAATTGCTTCCGGTGCCTCTCGTAGAAAAGATGCTGGAAAGCAACTTGACTATTGAAGAGAAAGTTGATGGTGCAAATGTTGGCTTCTCTTTGGATGCAGGCGGAAAGCTCCGGGCTCAGAATCGGGGAGCATGGATTGACCGGGAAGCCGGTGGTCAGTTTAAGCATTTGTGGTCTTGGCTCAGGCGGCTGGAGCGCGACCTGGAGGATGTTCTTGGGCAAAATCTGATGTTGTTTGGTGAATGGTGCTATGCCTGCCACTCACTTCCATATGCTGAATTACCTGACTGGTTTATAGGGTTTGATGTTTATGACCGGGCTGAAAAAAAGTTCTATTCCGTTGCTAAGCGCAATGAGCTGCTTGAGTTATCAGGTATTGAAGTCATAAAGCCAGTCAGCACAGGAAATTTTTCCAAATCTGAACTTATAGAGCTTTTAGACAAGCCTTCCTTCTATGGTTCAGACCGGCTTGAAGGTCTTTATCTGAGGCTGGATGAGGGCGACTGGCTCAGGCAACGGGCGAAGCTGGTTCGCAGTGATTTCACTCAAGCCATTGGTGAGCACTGGGTCAGAAAAGGAATCGTTGCCAATCAGGTGGCTGGGCTGAACTACAGATGAAAATGGCTGTTGATGATACTGATAAGATCATAGGCCAATTTCGTCGTTTTTGACTGACTGGGTGAGGGTGTTCTGGTCAAGTAAAACTGGACACTAAAATTTGAGAATTTACGCGATGAATCTATACATAAATGGCCTCTGTACACGACAAAAGTGAGCTGACAGGATTCCTGCTATGAAACTTAGTGTCAATGCCAAGGTTTCAAACAGCTATGAACCCCATCAACTCACTCACCAAACAGTTTAAGCCCAATCTCCACTGGCACAAGTCACATCTGGATGCACTGTCTATTCTCATAGTGGCCATCATCAAACGACGCACTGTTAACTGGGCAGAGCTGGCCACTGCGTTTCCCGGCGTGGCCGCCACCCCTTTCTGCTATCGCAGAATCCAGCGCTTTTTCAAGGGTGTGGCATTTGAAGAAGAAACCATCGCTCAACTCATCGCTCATTTGTTTGCCCCGGAAGGGGCCTGGATGCTTAGCATGGATCGTACCAACTGGATGTTTGGCAAGTTCAAAATCAACATCCTATACCTTGCCATCAATTACAAAGGCATGGCTATCCCTATACTCTGGATACTACTGCCCAAAAAAGGGTGCTCAAACACTCAGGAGAGAATCGATCTGTTGGAGCGCTTTCAAAAAATCTTTCCGGAGCAGCCTGTGCGGAGGCTGTTGGCGGATAGAGAGTTCAGGGGGATACGATGGTTAAAGTACCTGCGCTCGCATCATTGGCCTTTCTGTATCCGCATTCCGGTGAACACATTGGTCCCCAACAAGCACCAAAACAGAGAACTTCCCGTTCGAAGACTCTTTTCGTTAGGTATTGGTGAAACCATGGCGATGAAAAAGCCCCGGAAAGTTTGGGGGCAGATAGTTTACCTTGCAGCATCTAGAAAGGGGAAAGAGTTGATGGTTGTGAGCTGCGATGCAAACCCTTCAGCAGCTATTGCTGATTATTTGCAAAGATGGCAGATCGAAACCATGTTTCAGGCTCTGAAAGGACGCGGCTTCAACATGGAGGAAACACACCTGAAAGACCGGGATAAACTGTCGAAGCTACTGGCTGTATTGGCTTTGGCTTTTTGCTGGAGCTACAAGACTGGTGAATATGTCAACGAAGAGCATCCCATCACGATCAAAACCCACGGTAGAAAAGCACAAAGCCTTTTCCGGGCAGGCCTGGATCACCTCCAGCGAATTTTCGATCATATTGAAACATGGCTTGATGAATTCATTAAGATGCTATCACTCTTCTTCGAGTCCCGGTGGTGTAGGGCTTCATGAAAAATGTCGTGTACAGAGGGCTGCGCTATCAAAAAGATATGCGAACGAGCATTTAACCGTGGCGATCAGCGCTATGAGCGACTGGCGGGCATTTCAATTTCCCACCTGTACAACCTAAGGCAATCCAAAACGTATCAGGCAGTACGCTCTCATAAAGCCAAGACTCGGCCAGTAAAGCGAGCAATTGGTGAACGCCGTCGTCCAGAGCGAGAAGGGCAACCAAGGTTTACCAGAATTGATACCGTCCATCAAGGCGACAAGGATCGTGTCAAGGGGCTTTATCATATAAATGCGACCGATGCGCCTCCGCCAGCATAGGGAAAGCAAAACAGTCGAACGCTCGATTCATTCCCTTGAAAGTATGGCAATGTGCTTATTTTAGTGGACATGATGTGATACCTACTGCGCTTGCTTTAATATCAAGGTTTGGTTGCCGGAATCCCTAGGCAACGTAAAGAAATAAAACGATGCGAAGGTGACTAAACCGCCAATAACAATAAAAGCTGAAGAGAAGCCATGGCCCGAAGATGGCGAAAGCTGTTCAGACACAGACAAGCAGGTGATAACAAGAAAAATCGACAACATACCAGTAACTTGCTGCATATAGCTTGACATTGTAGAGGCATCTGTCTTCATGCCATCACTGACATCAACAAACGCTAGTGTATTAATGCTTGTAAATTGCATTGAGCGGGTTAAACCCGCGAAAAACAGCGCTCCCACGATAATAGGCAAAGGTGTACCGGAGCCGATCAGGGCGAATCCAGCAATGCTGACCCCACAGAGAAAACCGTTAACAACTAAGGTATTGATATAGCCAAATCTATTAAGTAGTTGAGTTGTATATGGTTTCATTAGCATATTTCCAAGGAAGTACACCAATTCAAAAAGCCCAGTTTGAGCCGGACTGTAACCTAAGCCCAGCTGGAAATACAAAGGAATGATAAACGGAGTAGAGTTAATGCCACATCGAACAAGCGCCCCAGATGTCACGGTAGTAAGTCTAAACGTCTTTACAGTAAAGCAATGCAGATTAATGAGCGGCTGAGCACAGCTGTTCAAGTGATGGAAAGCTAGGTAAAAACTGAAGACTGATGCCACAGCCCAAAAAAAACTTATATGTTCGCTGATGAAATTGGATCCAACGGAATAAAAACATAAGTACACTAATCCGAGCGAAAGGGTACACAAAAACCACCCCCGCATGTCCATCTTTACTTTATGCTGGGGCTTACTATTACTCATATACTTCAATACGTAAAGAAGAGTAAAAGCACAAATTGGCAAGTTAATAAGGAAGTTAATTTTCCAGGACAGGTACTCAGTGATCACGCCTCCAATAACGGGGCCAACAATTGGCGCAGTAAGTGACGGCCAGGTGATAATAGAAATTACTGAAACAAGCTCTTTCTTGCCCGTGTTATTCAACAAGTACGCCCGACCGACGGGAATAATGAAAGCCCCCCCGACCCCCTGTAATATACGGCCGAGGATAAACATTTCTAGGTTTGTACTGAGGGCGCACAGCATTGATGCGAAGGCAAAAATCACGATCGAGTAAAGAAAGACATTTCGCGTGCCAAAGTTGCTAGAAACCCAAGAACTCAACGGTATGAAGACAGCAAGCGATAGGAAATAGAGTGAAACCGCTCCATCAAGGCTCAAAGGATCAACATTAAGTGTCTTCGCAATCATTGGAAGTGACGTATTAATGATCGTTGTATCCAAGACGACCATAAAAAAGGAAATCGCTACAACAATAGCTACTTTAAATATTTCTTTTTCCAAGTTTGTCATAAACAAATCCTCAGGCGGTGCGCACGCACCGCACCTAACAGATAATCGAACCTCTCTAGCAAAATAATTTTTTCGACCCCATGGCTACCGCAACTAACCGCTCGCCTGAGAAGAGGGACGGCCGGCAAATGGGGTCAAATTCTCCACATCCCTTCGTAAGCTATTGAAAAACCTATGAAAGAAACTCTGTTTTGTTTTTAGAAAACGCACCTTATTTGGTCTTTAGTGCTTCTTATTGGTGGAGTAGAGCCATTGCCTGATTAGGGTTGTTGCGGAACATAATTAGTAGCGATCTGGCTGGTCCCAGTGGTTTTCTCACTTTTTGCTCCCACCCCTGCACTGTCTTGATGCTCACCCCAATCAGAGCCGCAAACTTCTCCTGTGAAAGGTGTGTAGCCTTTCTGATGGCCACTACATCAATTTCATCATATTTGAACGACCGAGAAGGCTTTTTAATGCCTTTGTTAATGTCGATCGCTTCCTTGACGCTCTCCACCAACTCATCAAAGTTAAATTCATGGTCACTCATTGCAAAATTCCCTCGCTAGTTCTGACAGTACTTTTTTCTCTGCACTGGTTAAGTCTGTTTGCCGGCTTTTGTTGTAGGCATACAGCATTTAGAAGGTGTCTTCACCCACTTGCCAGTAATAGATGGTTCGTATCCCACCACGCTTGCCAGAGTCACCCAACTTCCAGCGGAACTTACGCAGTCCTCCTGTTCCTTTGATCACACTGCCAATATCAGGCTGTGCAATCATGGCTTCCTGCATGGCACGGTAATCATCGTCAGACATGAGCTGAGTAATGATTTTGGTAAATACACTGGCTTCTACAAATTCCATAGTTAATACTACGTTGTAGTAATAAACATACCACAACGTGGTATTTCTGCAAATTACGGCTTATCAGGACATCATTGAAAGGAGTAGGTCATACTCCAGCTTGGACACAGGTATATCCTAGTCTGGGCGGTAGTCTCCAAACCGATCAGCCATGTTCGGGACAAAACACTCAGCAAGATCAAAAATGTCACCTGATCATCAGCTAACCGCACTTAATAATTTGCGCCAGCAACCACAAGGAGTGCAGAAGCCCAGAAAACTGAAGCGTTCGCACACTTTTGTGTCTAATTTGAAGGGTAGACGACCACAATCAGTTATTCAGAGCCATGCCTGTGACTAATTCAAATGGTCTGCATCCGAAGCCTTTTACCAGATACATCATACGCTGTGCGCTCTGTAACCACTGCTCTTCCATGTGCCAAACCTGAGCGATAAATCAGCTTAAGTGCTGGTGTGTTTCAGTGTGGCCAAAAAAAAATTATGGTTTTATTGCAAGTCCTTCATCGTCTTTGAGAGAATTGCTGTGTAAAGCCATCCCGATGATTTATTTTTCCTGGCATTTTTAGCTTAATTCCAGAACATAAAATGGTAGGTGACGTCTGTCTGGAGATATCTTGAGTATCGAAAGCCTGTCGCCAGCAGTTCGTCTTTTTCCGCATGGAACTGATCATGTCCTTGGGTTAGCAGCAGACTAAACTCGCCTGCTGACATGGAAACTCCAACATTCCATAGCCAGTCCAGCAGTTCTGGCTGGGTAACAGAACAACCGTGATGCTGGTGCAGGACATAGGCTTGCAGCCTAGGGCCATAATGATGCCCATGGAGGTCAGCAGGCGGTTTGGCTGTTATGGTTTATCCGCTAGGCGGCACCCATTGTTCCAGAAGGTATTGATAACTGGATGCCTGTATCGCCAACTCCTGTACCTGGAAAGGAGTAAATCCATGCCAGATTGAACAATGCGGAACATCTGTGGCTGCAAAGGGTATGGAGTCTTCAGATGCTAGTGTCGGGGGCTGGTTACGTTGCTTGCGGGTTTTCTCGTTGGGCTTGTTGACCTTACGCTTTCTTGAGACATAAGGATTAGTGCTGTCGTCATTTCCAACCGCAGGCTGTTCCGCTCCCGTACCGTCATCAGGGGGCTCAGTATTGGGTTTTATGTCAGGTTTTGGCGCAGTTTTTTCAGTCGGCGAACTTCTGCCTCAAGAGCTTCAACCTGCGCTTGTAGCTGAATGATTTGCTCTTGCTGCTGGGTGATGAGCCTCAAAAGCTTCTCTGGCAGACCTGGCTGCAGTTCGTCGTTTGCTGAAAAAAACCATGTAATGAAGATAGACGATTAACAGGAGTTCTTCCCTATCCAGCACTTATTGAGAAGCTACCTATAATTTTCGATAGAAAAAAGATTTAATCCCAAAGATCAGCATTTTTTCATAGCGTTTAGGTAACCTATTTTAGTAGTGCATTTTATAGATGCTGCCAACCATGTTGGCTTCGTTATGCTCTGATCAATATCCTTGAACCAGCAAAATTCAAGCTCGCTATCAGCACAGTTTATTTCATCTACAACTTGATCTAACTCATAGATAAAAACGACTTGGTGATAAAACTTACTATTTATCTTTGTTTGATATTCATTTATTGAAATCAATTTGTAATTTTCTATATCAAGATCAAATTCCTCCTTCATTTCTCGATGTACTGTACATAAAGAGCTTTCATTAAATTTCACCTTTCCACCTGGTAATGCCCATGCATCTTTAGGGTCTTCTTTCTTTTTCTGAAAAAGATATTCGCCACATTTGTTTTTTATGATGCAACATGAACGAACACTAAACACAGAATCATTATCATAAACTACTATATCACTCATATATCAACCTCTTTAAAAATATAACTTACTGGAATACAAGTAGGATTCCCGCTAAGACTCATTGAATTACATTTTGAGATATTTGAATAAATAATATCTGAGCTATCCTTTACAAATTTATTTCTTTCAATAGAAGACAAAGTGGTCGCTTAATTTCGTCCCTATGACTCTAGCTTAGCCTTCTCAATATTTATTTCTATCTCGTTAAGCCATTTGTTTATGCTTCCGATATTTTCTCCCTTGCCTACTAAGAACCCACATACATCATTGGCATCATATATACCATTTTTATGGTACGTTACTTTATTTAATTCACAATATAAAGTGAAAATCTTTATCGCATCTTTTATATTTTTCTCAAGAAATTCTGTATCTATTTTATTATATAAAACAAAGCTCGCATATTCGCTTTTTATATTACTAGAGTCTTTGCGATTTAGTTCGTTATTACCATTAAATGCATTTGTTATAGTTTCTCGAAGCATGTCAACACCTGTCGCTTCCAATACTAATTGCCAAATAAACCCACCGGCTGATCGATTGTTTACTTCAATCAAATTGACTTCATTCCCATTCACTCTAACTTCGATGTGGCATGGTCCATGTACGTATCCAATCTCTCTCAATAAATTCTTGGCATAATTCTCGACTAATGGTAAAGATTCATCTGTCAGGTCTGGTGCTGGAAAAACATGCTTACCTTCAACCATTTGCCCTGGGTAAAAATATGTCTTTGTAGCACCTAAGAAATGATGCTTACCATTCAAGGTGATGGTTTCCAAACTGTACTCTTCACCTTCGATATATTCTTCTAATAGCCTTACTGATACATCTAAACTTCCAGTTCGTTCCCAGGCTTCAATTAGCTTATTTTCAGAATCACATAGATAGACATTTTCACTACCTGAACCCTCGGGATCCTTCATTACAACCTTACAACCATTTTCAATAAAGAAATCCTTGGCTGCGGAGAAATCATCAGAAACTATCGATTTAACTTCAAATTTTGTTCCTTTCAGTTTTTCTCGCAACAGATCTTTCTTTATGCAAATTGAATGAACATCATAATCCATTCCTTTTATTCCCAATAATTTTGAAGCATACGCGGAAGGGTAGAGTCCCTCTTCTATAAAAGAGAAAATAAAATCTATTTGTTTTTTATTGTTTATTTCTAATGCTGCCTCATACACTGAAGACGATGTAAATTCTTCAAGTTCAATAACATTATTTGTTAATTCAATCTGTTTATTACCCAACATTCCTGCTTCTTGAATAATTGAAAATTCAACATCAATTCCTTTGAAAGATTCAAACCTGCTATCATATCCACCAACAATCAGAACGTGTTTTTTCATTTTAATCCTTATTTAAGAACAATTTATTTGCCAAAGTTATGTGTTTCATTTCTATGCTTCAGATTCCACTCTTTGCGAGTGGATGTTTTGTGATAATAAGTGGCTTTTTCCATGCCTTGGCGCTCAATGGAGTGATTCCACTTCTGATTGATCCCTACGGAACATTAATCGCAGCTATTGGTATGGATTTTTCTGCCGATGGCTTTCGGGGCTGTTTACATTGTTTCCTGGTTTTCTCGTTAGGCTTTTTAACCTTCTGCTTTGACGAGGCGTCTGGACTAGCTCCATCGTTACCCTCTGGAGCGGAAGGATCACCATCTGAACTGTCAGTGTCGTCATCGGGAGGTTTGCTGTTCGGTTTGGTGTCAGGCTTTGCTGGCAGTTTTTTTAGACGACGAATCTCGGCTTCAAGCGCTTCTATCTGCTCTTTGAGCTGAATGATCTGCTCTTGCTGCTGAGTGATAAACTCAGTAGAACTTCAGGTTGTAACTGCTGGGGTTTTGGGAAATCCATGCTGAAAGGATAGACGACTGACCAAGTTTATCCTGCTTCCAGTCTCTTCCAGCGCTTATTGAGAACTTACCTATGGACATAGTGTGCAGGAGCTTAAGGCAGAATTTGGTTGTTGGTTTTAGCCATCTGACAGTTGAATTTGAACATTCCTTGATCAGGAATTAATTATAGGGACGCTACCGCCCATCACTTTTTGCTTATGTATGGAGAGTACAGCAACGCGTATAACGAAACAGCGCAGCAGTCACTGCTTTTTAGGCTACCTGAAGAGCATGGTATACATCTTAGGTAGAGAGCAGTAACTGCATCAAATTGTTGGCGTGTATACGTTTAAGCGTTTGAGCTTAGAGTGGATAGTTCTGACAAAAGAGTGATTACAGCACAATAATTGATCTGTTTTTTTCTAATATTAACTACCAGGTCAGTTGCTTGTTATCAGGTTCGATAAAGGTTAATACTCTACTTCTGTTTATTATTAATACACGCTTAATGTCTTATAATGAGTATTAGCAACTGACGGGCAGATTCAATCAGATTTTTGGTAGTGGGTCAAATGTGTGTTTGAGCATGGACATCAACCAGGGCAAACGCATAAACATTTCTTGACCAATAGTTGTTGACATTGTTCTTGCCATACCCCCCTTTGCTCTGGCAAATTCTCACCTTTTATGCCAATTCAGTCTCTTCTCGAACGTACTCACCCGTTGCCTGATCCTCGGCAATCTGCCAAATGCACCCATATCATGGGAGAAGTCGTTTTCATGACCATTGTTGGTCTCCTCTGTGGTGCAGATGACTGGGATAGCATTGTTCTATGTGCTGAATGTAAGGAAGACTGGCTCCGGCAACACCTCAAGCTACCAGGTGGATTGAGGGAATCCCACCAATAGCCAATATGTGAGATTTTTTCATGCCGGGCACTCCTTTTTGTCATATTGACTGAGACAGGAAATAACCAATAAAAATGTAACCAAAGCAGATGCCAACAGAGCAGCATGCAGTAGAGAGAAGTTAAGCATGTAGCTAAATAGAGGTAGCATTGATGTCAGTAGAGCTGAGATGGACATGGTACGAAACACAGCCATGTGACTGTGGTACTCTTTGGCAATCAGCCGCTGAAGCAAGGTAATTACGGCAGTTGAAGATATCACCATGCCGGAGCCTAGTGCCAACGCTATAAATAGTGCTGTATAACCCTCGCTAGTTACGCCTAGTAGCGGCCACGCCACAATCTGAATCATCAGTCCCAATTTTCTCTGAGTAGCAACGGACATGCTGCCATCAAGGCGGCCGGATACCAGCCCACCCAGAATGGCACCTAGTGCAAAGCTGGTTTCCAGCCACCCCAGCCACATACCGGAGCCATTCAGAAACTGATCTACAAAGGGTGCCAGTAACAGCATAAACGCAGAAATGGTGAAAAAGTCAGCACTCACCGATAGCAGTATGTAGCGAGCATGGGTGTTTTTCCAGACAACAGCCATGGCGTTCGACCATTCCCTCGGCATTTTGCGGAAAAGGGCGATAATGCTCTGGCTGTTTTCTGGTTTTTTCGCATATGGTGCTGGGGAGCAAAAGAAGAACACAGCAGCGAGCAGGTAAATGATTCCGGATGTATACAAAGCTGTAGTCGTGCTGAAGAACTCAATCAGAACACCACCGACCATAGCACCAACCAGCTGACCGCTTTGAATAGCAATAGACTGATGAACATTGAGCTGATGTAGGTTTTTGTTGTCTACGGCTTCACTGGGAATAGTGAACAGCGCAGGACGGAAAAACGCCCGGGAGACGGTGAAACAGAGACCTGCAAACAGAGGCAAAATAAGGGTCAATTCGTTCTGCAGTCGGTCGATAGATAGCAACCCACCAACTACAAGACAAGTGACAGAAAATCCGATGTTAGCAAAACAGGCTACATGAACGGCTTTATAGCGACTCACCAGAGTACCCGCAAAAAAGCCCAAAAACAGTAGTCCCAACTGTTCAATGATTAAAAATTCGGTGAACTGCTCTGTGCTGCCATTACGGGTGAAAAGCAGCATACCAAAGTTCAGGAGAAATATTCCCAATGCAGCATTACTGAAGAATGTGGCCAGCACTACCGGCATGGTGTTTTTTATTTTCAACAACATAAAAGCCCTACAATGCGGTATAGATTGATAAGGAAACAGCTGGCAATGTCTGTCCGGCAGTGTGCCTAGCAACCTGCTTGTTCCGGTCAAGTAAAACCGGACACTAAAATTTGAGAATTTACGCGATGAATCTATACATAACTAACGCGCTTCGTTTGTTGGCTACCCACTCCGATACAAGATTCGCCAGAGAGCCTTTCATCCTTTTGGGCGCCTCTATAAAACAACTGCTCTAATCTAACTGGCGTCTCGTCACTATTGGCTGAATGAAGGCGCTCAGTGTTGTAATACTTCATGTATGCAGCCACATCCTAACTTCTCTGAGATATACCCTTTATTTCCATAAAGCCAACCCGTTAAATCCTCTACAAGGTCAGGTACAGGCTTGCGATCATCGGTATTGGCGGTTGAGAGACAGAAGGACAGGATTTCCCCACAGTGGTTGATAATCAAGTGAAGTTTGAATCCATACTTCCAGCCAGTAGATGTCTTTCCACGTTTAGCTTCTTCTCTGAACACCTTGTGGTTATTGATTCGATGATTATTACAAACGACGATAGGCGTGGAATCAATGAACAACAAACCTGTGGGCTTTCCCATGCACTGTGTTTTGAGATAAACAGTCAATGGAATCAATGTCGTCTTCATCAGCTCAACAAAACGGTTATAAGAAACCAGGTTGGGAAAACTGTCTGATTTATGCCGGACAATGTGGCTCAGGTAATAGAGCTTGAAATCCCGGAAGGCGCTCTGATGGAAGCAGATAATGATGGTCATTATCTCACTGAGCGTCAGTTTTGATATAACCGGTGATTTTTTGTCATTGCAGATAAGCTGCTTATGCCATTGTGGTTCAAAAATTAGACAGAAATCATCGACATCACAGAATACACTGGTAATAGACATGGAGTCTCCAGTTAGCTGTCTATGGTTTGGTACCCGAAAGATAGCTAAGTTGTCTGGAGGCTCCTTGTCTTTTTTACGTCGAACTCACGTGTTTTAAGGAAGAGGGGGAATCCTCTTCTGTGAGTCGGAAAACGTTTGACCAGTCCATAGGGGAATTAGTCAACGGATTCTTACCGTATTCCACGACAGCCCTAACAAGAGCATCGTAATCCAGATGATCATCGCCCAATGCGACCATTTTAGGGGTTTTTTCTGCACTGATAGCACAGTCCTCGATACGGTCTACCGTTTTTTGAGGGAGTTGGTCAAAAGTTGGGACTTCCTGTCGGCGCAGATATTTTTGCCAGGGATCCCACTGTGCGAGGTAGGCCTGCAAGTTATCGTCGGAACAATGGGTGTTCACTTGATTAACAGCGTTGGCTATATCCTGATCCGACACTTTGGCACACCTTCTAAAGATCATATGCTGAGTTGAGCCGGGCAGGGCGAGTTGCTGGCGTACACCAATCTGAAAAGCCAGCTCTACTTCAATTTCATCCACCCATTTCAAGGTCTTCATATGGTCACGGGCAATCCGTTTCACCTCATCCAGACGCATCATTTGCAAGCCTAATTCCCTTAATTCGTCAGCATTACCCGCAAAGGCCTTTCTTTCGGCCGCATCGAGTAATTGCATGGTATCCAGATCATCCAGTGCCAGGATTATCCGGTCATCACAGGAAGTGAGTGCGTGATGTATGTGATCCATAGCTTCATCCCTGATCCTGTCGCTCCCTGTCAGTAACGCCGTGATTGCCATCACCCGCTGGGCCAGTACAGGACGGGTTGCCTGATTCTCGTAGTCCGCAGTACTGGTCAGTCGCCCCAGGTAACGAACAAGGTCAGTAGCCTGATCATGCATAAGGCTAAGTTCTGGTATTTCCGAGTCGGCTGAAGCCAGTTGACGCCAGAAGGTAAGACCTTCTACCACGTTTGAAAACTGCTGTTCAGGCTGTCCTGCACTTCGGGAAAAATGAAACTGCATGCGAGGAGATTCTCCTTCTCGTAGACGGTCGATCAAGGTATCAGACAGCCCGGTATTTTGAAGATAAACGTTGCGGGTATTACCTTCAGTGGTCTCTCCCAGCGTTGTAATCCAGTTGGGCAGGGCCGTCAGGCCGGTGCAATCCTCAAGATTAAGGTAGCCCCCCACGGAGAGGTTCTCGGGCAGGGCCGTCAGGCCGGTGCAACCCTCAAGCTCAAGGTAGCCCTCCACGGAGAGGTGCTCGGGCAGGGCCGTCAGGCCGGTGCAACCCCTAAGATCAAGGTAGCGCCCCACGGAGAGGTGCTCGGGCAGGGCCGTCAGGCCGGTGCAACCCCTAAGATCAAGGTAGCGCCCCACGGAGAGGTGCTCGGGCAGGGCCGTCAGGCCGGTGCAACCCTCAAGATCAAGGCCGCCCGTCACGGAGAGGTGCTCGGGCAGGGCCGTCAGGCCGGTGCAACCCCTAAGCTCAAGGTGGCCCCCCACGGAGAGGTTCTCGGGCAGGGCCGTCAGGCCGGTGTACCAGATAATTTTAAGCTCGCCTTCAACTCGATAATGAACATTGTTAGAAAATTTCTGTTCTAAAATCAGGTTTATCAGTTCATAATCTGTAATAATTTTTGTCTCAATGACAGAACGATTTTCTAGTGCTTTGGTTTCTGATAAGTTATCATGCATAGTGCACGGCTGGGTGTATCTAGTACCCTCATCAGAATTATCTATAAAGTTAGATGATGGTCTTTCTATGTAAGAGGGAGAATTTTCTGAAAAGTTTGGTCTTATGTCCATTATTACTTATTCCTTACAAATTAAAGTCTCGAACATAAGATATGACAACATTTTAATAGAATGATTCCTTCCTCCCCGGATTTTTTTTAAGATCAAATAATGATTACAAGTCAGTTTTTGTCGATAGATTGTTTTTTTTTATTCTATAACTTTATAAAAGACCATTTTACGCTGATGATGAGATAGCCACCACGACGCCAGCGTTCACAGGCTTCGACAGTGCGCCCCGCATCTGTCTGGCCAGATCATCTCGGGCATGGTTGATGTACTTGCGGGTTGACTCAAGAGAATCGTGGCCCATTAAATCCGCAATGGCCTCGATGCCGACTTTATCTTGTGCCAGGTACGTCCCGAAGCAATGACGAATGTCGTGGGGCAGGAAGTCTTTAACCGACAGCGACTCGCATACTCTGGCCAACTCTTCCCTGACCTAAAGGTCTTCTCAGCTGATTTAAGTTATCAATGCATACTTAATAGCAAACTCAGCATACCATTTTATCGTAGTATCTTCGCCAAGCAACTCATTGAGTTTAGATATTTGTTGCTTAAATAGAGCTTGCTTCTCAGTAGCAAAATCACTATTTATTGAATGACCGTAAAACTGCTCAGAACTTGCCCATCATAACAGGTGTCACTTATGTGTTTGACCGAGCCTATGATGACTACAGCTGGTATTACGAGATGACCCGTCAGGGGACACTCTTCGTTGGTCGAATGAAGAGATCTGCGGTCTGCGAGGTCATTGACACTCGTGAAACCGAAGAGGATTTTATTCTTGAAGACCAAGTTATCAGGCTCTCTTCTGATAAAGGTCGCAAAGACTGTCCAACCAACCTGAGGCGAGTCAAGGTTCGCAGAGAAGAAGACGGCAAAGAATTGGTTTTCATCAGCAACGATTTGGAGAGAACAGCTGAAGAGATTGCCGCTCTGTATAAATCTCGTTGGCAGATCGAGCGGTTCTTCAAATGGATTAAGCAAAACCTGAAGATTAAGCGGTTCATTGGAAGGAGTGAAAATGCTGTGAAAATTCAAATTCTGACGACAATGATTGTCTACCTCCTGTTACGACTTGCTCAGATCACAACGCACTGTCAGCTGTCATTACAGCAAATAGTTCGAAGAATCAGTCTTAATCTGAGCTGTCGCCGTTCTCTTCTGGAAGTATTCAGTGATCCACCAGAGAATATCAGGGTGGATTTACCCCAGAATCAGGGGAGTCTGGAGCTTGGATATGCTTAACCGGACAGTAATAATTTCATATACGGCGTCAGTCAAATCTAGTTTTTGCATATTCTTTATCCTTGTTTATAACAGAGGGGGTTACGAGTGGATCTCAGCTCGCGTAAGCATCTTACTGAGATAATGATTGCAGTGACGAGGTAGCCTGAAATCATGCCCCACCAGACACCAGAGATGCCCAGTTTCAGTAGATACCCCAGGAGGATCTGCATTCCAGTGGCAATAATTAGATAGCCAACAATAGCCTGAAACATGGGAGCTTTGGTCTGGCCAATGCCACGGAGAATAGCCGCCGCCACAATGATTACTCCTTGTAAGGCCGAGAATATGCCGCTCAATGGCATTAACATCTTTAACAGCTGTTGTGTGTTGTTATCCGTTTTTCCTAGTAATAATTCACCAATCTCAACCGGCCAATTGTAAAAAATAAGATAAACCAAAACGCCATAAGCAAAGGTTAATAGCATGGCAAGTAGTGCAGTTTGGTTACGTGCATCAAAGTTTTTCTGCCCATTCAAAACAGATATCTGTTGCACAACAGATTGTGAAAGGCCAAGTGGAGCAATAGCGAAAACAACAACCCATAATGAAATTACTGAATGAACCGGCATTGCCTCAATAGCCAATCGCCCGACAATCAAAGAACTAAACAATGGTGCAAAGGAATCGAGAAAAACCACAACGCCGATAGGCCAGCCGATGGAATATAAAACTTTTAATGGCTCGGGGTGGTTTATAGCTGATGCTTCGGATTTAGTTAATTTGAGTTCGGGATAATAAGAAAAGGAAAAAAACGCAAGTAGAAGCATTAGCCACTGAGATGCTCCAATAATAATGATAATAAAAAGAGTAAGCCAGATAGCACTTTCAAAACGATCGTAAAAGAGCAAGCAAATAACTATGGTAAATGAGGAACCGATCAAGTAAATCGTCGATGCGATGCCTGCACGTTGGTTAAGTGAGGCATGTATACGAAACGCAACCAGCAGAATTGAAGGAAAAATTCCAAAGCAGGCAGCTAGCGCAAAAAAATGGCTGTACCGAGCAAAGTCTTTATCATAACCCAACCCTTTTAAGGCCGGTCCAATCAAAACACTGAACATAATGGCCACAACAGCGAAAATAATTGCCAACCGCTTTCCTGCCTTCATGATCTGGCCGTAATATTTGGGGTCTTGTTTCCCTATAGCCTCACCTCCTAGAACATAAATGGACTGTAGAATGCCGGAAATGACAATGAAAATAGTAAAGTTAATCGAATTAACTAAGGAGTAAGCTGAAAATTCCAGATTGCCACTCCCTGCTATTAATCTAGCAACAATCAGGCTGGCAATGAGTGGGGCCAGTTGGACAACAATCATTTTGCATGCCAGTATAAGCAGTGTTTTCTGAGGCGCTGAGTTAGAATAAGTCTGACTTAATAAGCTAGACTTCAGAGGTGTGTCTGGCGTTTTTATTTTCATGAAGAGTTTCCTGTTCTGGTCAAGTAAAACTGGACACTAAAATTTGCGAATTTACGCGATGAATCTATACATAACTAACGCGCTTCGTTTGTTGGCTACCCACTCCGATACAAGATTCGCCAGCGAGCCTTTCATCCTTTTGGGCACCTCTATAAAACAACTGCTCTAATCTAACTGGCATCTCGTTACTATTGGCTGAATGAAGGCGCTCATTGTTGTAATACTTCATGTATGCAGCCACATCGCTTTTCATGTGCTTGCGTGTTGGCTGGTGCACCTTAAATAGCCAGTCGTGCTTGAGGCTACCAAAGAAGCGTCAACCACAGCATTATCCCAGCAAGCGCCAACATCACCCATGCTGGCTCTCATACCATATTGATGTCTGGCAGTTATAGGTAACACCTGTCGTATGGTATTATCCAAGGCCTCACAGATGAGGCAGTAATCAAGTGAAGTTTGAATCCATACTTCCAGCCAGTAGATGTCGCCAAGCTTCTTCTCTGATCCACCAGAGTGGTTAATTGATTCGATGATTATCAGAGAATTGGCTAGAATCAATGCATGACAAACCTGTAGGCTTGCCCATGCACTTACGGAGACCAGTCAATGAAATCAATGTCGTCTTCATGGATTGAACAAAACGGTTATAAGAAACAGGTGGTTGGGAAGGCTGTCTGAAAACATGCCAGGAAAAACGTGGCTCAGGTAATAGTGCTTGAAATCCCGCAAGAGCGGCTCTGATGGACTGCAGATAATGATGGTCATTATCTCACTGAGCGTCAGTTTTGATATATGGCTACCAGACGGCACTGTGTCACTTGCAGATCATCGCTGCTTATCTAATTGTGGTTCAAACCTTCCAGACAGAAATCATCGACATCGGCTCATACATTGGTAATAGCTTTTGCCTCCGGTTGAGCTTCTGTGGTTTGGTACCCGAAAGAACCTAGCTAAGTTGTCTGGAGGCTCCTGGTCTTTTTTACGTCGAAAAACGTTAACATTCGTTACTTTACAAGTTGCTAAATCGGTCTATTAAGCACGGATTTAAGATCAAGTTTATTCGATACAAACTGCCATCATTTTCTTTCTTGATGAGTCTTCATCTGCGAAGTTTGTAGATGTCATTTGCGGTCGAAACTTGGGGCATTAAGGGGCTGATCCCCCGTTGTTAATGACCACTGGTTCAAGGCACCAATATTGACTAAATATTCTTTCTCATTTTTGCAGTTGTTAACCCATTCAGAAGGCATCATGTTGATACTTAACATTTACCGGCAGTATGGATCGGTTTGCGTTAATGTAGATTATCTCAGAGTCATGGTTGCAGCACGTAGATAAGCCAAAACAGAGGCCGCTGTGAATATCCAGCGAAATACTTTTTAATGGTTCGACTACTTGAGTACTCTCGATTGAACAGGAATCTTTAAAAAATCCTGGGGCTTAAACCCTGAGTTGCTATTCCCCCGACTTTATAATGCTTATGATATTTTTGGAATTTGATCATGTTTATTAGGAATCAGCTTCTAAGTCATGAAATTTGATTGATTAAACGTTAATTTCTATTTTACTCAGCCTTTTAAGACCTTCTCGTTAAAGACAATCCAGTATTTTGCTTTTCAATTATGGCCTTCTATGTGTACAGTAGGCTAATACCCAATAATTTAGCTGCTTATGGCACGCTGTAGCCTTGCTCAGTTACCAATGCAACCGCTTCTTCCTTAAATTCCTTTGGGTAACTTTTTTGTGTTTCCTTTTCGCTCATTGTGACACCTAAAATGGTTGATCGTATTGTCTCGCATTTCAGTGTTCGGTGCTATTAGACCACTACAAACCTGCTGGTTAGTAGTAGATCGACATTATCGGGAAATGTTCACAGAGGAGATTATCATTATGTTTGCTTATTTTTATTTACGCTACCGCCCTAGTATTTATATGTATGCGATAATCTAGACATTTTAACTTGAAATGTTAGCTACTAGAGTAGCCTTCAAGTTACGTGGAATTTAACCACAAATACTATTAGTTAATATGAAAATAGTAAAATTTTCACACAGTGCTTGCTTGTATAATTATTAACCAATCACTGAAATTAGTATCGCTGCATAGTGTCTTGAGCATTATTGCATATACATATGCGACATATCACCACCTTCAATTTAGGGGACGTGCTACTCGCGCCGCTGTAAGTATTTATTGTTGGGCGACTTTGCTTGATGCTTATATAAAAGTCAAGTGATATCCGATGCCGGACACCTTAATACCACTGGGTAATTCGATAGATAAACCGGCAGGTTGTTCAGAGTTGATGGCTACTGGAACAAATGCAGTCTGTTTAGCAACCTCTGACCTTGGCTGTATATTTTTGGGTTGCCCTTCTTTTTCAGCACGGAAAGACAGCTTCTTTTTTCAATAAGAGAACTGATAGTCTTTAACGCCATTCTGACGACACCAGACTGATGGCTTAGGGTGTGAAGTTAGTGGGCTTGAGGTCAGTTTCTGTTGCAGTATCTATGAGTTTTTGATTGTTTGATATGTCTCGTTTCGATTGACGCAGCTTGACGTTATAAAGGGTTGCCAACAACTCTGCTGCTAGTTCCAGTAAATCATCCATATTTTTTTCTTTCTCAGAAATAGCTCTGGCAAGTTGCTGGTTGGCTTCAGCCAGTATAGCCCTGATGTATTGCTTTAGCCAATCTGGATAAAAATCCGGAATCTCAGTATTACCGCCACCACTTGAAGTTCTATTGCTCAAGATACGAGCACTTCCCATTGCGCCCGTAGATTTTTTTAGCGGCTGTTGCTCAGCAACTGGTTGCTTCTGATTATCAGCCCTGGAACTCAGGAACTGACCAATACGGCAGTCAGCCGCTTTCAGCAGATTTAGATGCCGCTTATTGTTATCGTCAAAACCGATATTTACAGATAACTTGGACCACGCATAATTATTGCCCAGCCTTGATCCTTTAATGCCTTTTTTCTGAAAGATTCCATAGTGGAAACGTAGCCCAGCGACATTCCCGGTTGATTGAATATTGGCGCTTATGCCAACCTTCTCTTTGCCCATTCGCTCAATAAACGTTGCAAACTGGCGATGCGGAGGAAGAGCGCCAATAGACTCGATACAACGGTCAATAATTTCTCTGATACGCATTTTACATGACGGAGCACCTGTCCTCTCTATAGCTTGATACTCAGCAGATGCAGGATTGGTTCCATCAGGCATTCTATCTGGATTATCTTTTGCACAGGCGGTTCTTTTGGTTACCCGGAGCAATCCATGCTCTATCTCCAACTGCTCCATGGCCAGCTCCCACAGCCGGTAATCTCTGTGGCGGTTATGGATAAGCCCTTCATCATTTACGGTTGCGTACATCACATGAACATGTAAATGATCAGTGTCCCCATGAACAGTATAAAGTGTTGGTCGATTTCCAGAAGCCACCTTTTGCAGTGCCTGTCGTGTAATGGCAATCGCTTTTTGTGGAGTTAGTTTGTCGTCATCTTCAGGGCTGAAAGCGACGACCATTTGCTCCCACATATTTTTTGGCTGTTTTTGACCGATGCGATGTCGTTTATTCCATGATTCAACAGAATTCAGAAATTGCATAGCCCCCTGTTCAGGGGCAACTCCTGCGAGTATCGGCATTGCATGATCTGTAGCGACTAGCAAAATCCTTTCAGGATTTCCTTCTTTTGGTGCAGGATGGCCTGCATCGATATCTTGCTTGCTGGCAGGGTCCAACATGTATGTGGCAAGAGCAATGCCCGCACTTTTTCCGCCTGTTTGTTTAAAGTCAGCGATCATGAGATTGAATCCTTCGTAGAAATCTTTCCATGGATCGCATTAATATTTTCAGTTTAGCTGACTCCGGATGCTGGCCACCGTCAATCAGACTCTGGAAATGATTTAACTGGTTACCAAAAGACGAAAGTGCTTTAACCATCCAGAGAGGAGGCTCTTTATTCGATTCGTCTGTTTCTTCTGTTAGAGCCCGGAATCTTAGAAAAGAGGAGTCCGATAAACCTTTGGAGAAGGCTTTTTCTTTTATTAATTTCTTTTCTTCCGGACTTACTCTGAACTGCATCCACTCGGTGTATTTATGATTATTCATATTGCCTCTGTTGTGATTGAGGCTTAATTATACAAGGTTAAAATGCGGGAGATCTTTTAATCGTATATTTTTTTCGCGATGGAGTGAAACGACATCGCAACCACTGAGTGTGTATGCACAATCAGTCAGCAGTTTTGTCATTACAACGCAGAGTTGTTGTGACAAAACCCTTGCTTGCTCCCCTTCCCCTCATCATCAGGTGTGATTTTTAAGTTTGTCATGACAAAGCGGAAACATACTTCACGCTACTCGTTTTTCGTTCCATTGGGATTCAGACCCCTATAAGCGATTCTGACATCATTATTTCCTTGTAATTCAGGTGCGTTCCTCATTGCCATTTGCCGGCCGTCCCTCCTTTAGTTTTAACCACTAGAACGTGTTTGTATCGGCGACTCACCAAATAACTGCTTATAGCTTTGGCAGAAGTGTCCTAAGTGGAAAAAACCAAAGTCGAAGGCGATTTCATTAATGCAGCGTTGCTCGCTTGGGTCTTGTAGAACGCGTCGTACCTTGTTGAGCCGTACGCTTTGTATAAATTGCTTTGGTGAAATGTCACAACAAGATTCGAAAGTGTATTGCAGTGTGCGACGACTAACATGAACAGCATCGCATAACTCAGTCACGGTAATGGGGTTGCGATATTGCGAGTTGTCTAGGTACTGCCTAACTCGGCGCATGGTCACCTCTCGCTGTGTGACATTGGCTTTTTGAGTATCTTGATTAGACGACTGGGCAAACAACTCAACCAACATGTCTTGAACAATTACCTGATGAGTATGAAAAGACCAACGAGGTTGATTTGGGGAAAGTAGCAGAGCCAAGTAAACTTTTATTTGTTCAGTGTAGTGTTGAGAACAACGAAGAAAATGACTCTTGTTGGTTAATGAATCAACCTCTAGCTGTTGCTGAATCCTCTCAATCAATGCCGGGCTGATGACAAGCCCATAAATGGAAAAGTTTTCCGGCGTAAGTAACTCAAAATCTACCCCATCCTCATGGACCAAAATGCTATCAGAATTAGCTTGTGCGTGGTTAATGTGTAAAGGCCTATCGTTAGCACTGAGTCCTAACCAAATCCCTTCATTAACGCGGCATTGCTGCTTGAGCTTTCGGTTGCTGTCTTCTTGAAATAGGTGCACGTGCGAGAATTTTCGCTCGCGGAGCTGGCCTAGAAAACGTCCTCGACTCAGTTGGTCATATTCTTGCTGCCAGTTAATAAGACTGGCTGCCTGCTGATTTGCATCAAATGTGTTGAATGTGCGCAAATCTGGTGCAGAACCCATTGATTTTTCATCTTTTCTCATCATTCCATGACCTGTCCATTTGACCCAACTTAGCGCAACCTTCCCTTAACCTGCTGTTTATTATCGACTTTTTATGTTTGCCAAATCTTGATATTCATTCGGTTCAAAAATCGCTTAACCACCCTTTGTAAACAAAAGGTTAGTTGGCAAGAACTGAACCAAGTTTATTAAGAGGGCATTTATGACAGCAGCTTATCGCCGACAACAAGGACATCTGGTTTTTAACTTTGCGTCGTTAGCAGACCTAATGGCAAAGGCGACACCTGAGCGTTCAGGAGATGCTTTAGCAGGTGTATCTGCTACCTCTGCTGCAGAGCGTGTTGTGGCACAAATGACACTGGCAGACTTGCCTCTCAAGACGTTCTTAAATGAGGCGGTAATTCCTTATGAGAGTGATGAGATCACTCGGTTGATCATTGATAGCCATGATAGAGAGGCATTTAAGCCGATTGAGCACCTTACAGTTGGGGACTTTCGTAACTGGCTGCTAAGTGATGAAGCCGATAGTCTCGCCCTTGCCAAACTACGCTCTGGCTTAACTCCGGAAATGGTGGCAGCAGTAAGCAAGATCATGCGCAACCAGGATCTGATTCAAGTGGCGAAAAAGTGTCGGGTGGTGACTGCGTTTCGTAACACCATCGGTTTGCCTAGTCGTTTATCTACTCGCCTACAGCCTAATCATCCAACCGATTCTCTTAATGGCATAGCTGCCACTATTTTTGATGGGCTGATGTATGGCAATGGTGATGCGGTGATCGGCATTAATCCAGCCACAGATAATGTACCGCAGGCAGTTAAGTTGATGAATCTGATGGAAGAGATCATTCAACACTACCAAATCCCGACCCAATCTTGCGTATTGACCCACGTGACCAACACGATAGAAGCAATAGAGATGGGTGCTCCGGTGGATCTTGTCTTTCAATCGATAGGGGGTACTCAAGGTACCAACGACACCTTTGGTATTAACCTTTCTGTACTCAAAGAAGCATACGAGGCGGCACTTTCTCTAAACAGAGGTACCGTTGGAAGCAATGTTATGTACTTTGAAACTGGGCAAGGCACCGCGCTCTCTGCCAATGCTTTTCATGGTGTGGACCAACAAACTTGTGAGACACGAGCTTATGCCGTAGCACGCCATTTTAATCCGCTACTAGTGAACACCGTGGTTGGCTTCATCGGCCCTGAATACCTCTTTGATGGAAAACAGATTATTCGAGCCGGGCTTGAAGATCATTTTTGTGGCAAATTACTTGGCCTGCCGATGGGGTGTGATATCTGCTATACCAACCACGCCTATGCCGACCAAAATGATATGGATAACCTACTGACGTTGCTTGGTGTTGCCGAGTGCTCATTCATTATGGGCATTCCCGGTTCTGATGACATCATGCTCAATTACCAAACGACCTCGTTTCATGATGCGCTCTATGCTCGCAAAGTGTTGGGTCTAAAACCTGCACCGGAGTTTGAAGAGTGGCTAACTCAAATGCAGATTTTTGATGATGTAAAAGAGGTGCGCTTGAATGAACGCCTATCCGGTTCATTTGCTGGTGCTCTCGCACAACTTAATGGGGGGCGCGCACATGGGTAAGGTGGTTTCTATAGAAAAGCACTCTGCTTCCAAGGTGGTAACTCAAAACCCTTGGCACGAGCTTAGAAGTTTTACATCTGCACGCATTGCACTAGGCCGAAGCGGAAATAGCATACCAACTCAAGAGTTGCTTTCTTTTCAACTCGATCATGCGCAGGCGATGGATGCAGTTCATTGTGAACTGGATATAGATGCATTCATTGGACATCTCAGTCAATCAAACCCTGTTATTCAACACACTTCTCAACCACCAATTAAGGCGCACAGCAAAGCGGCAGACAGATTTATGTACCTGCAAAGGCCAGACCTGGGTCGTCAGCTTGATGATGCTTGTTGGAAGCATCTGCAAGCTATCCATCGCTCGGAACCTGCTCCGTTTGACCTCGCGATAGTGGTAGCGGATGGCTTGTCTTCTGTAGCGATTCAAAATCATGCGAAGCCCGTTATTGAGTATCTACTTTCTTCACTAGAGGAAGACGAAATGCCATGGCGTATTGCTCCAATTACTGTAGTAAACCAAGGCCGAGTCGCGATAGGAGATGATATTTGTGAGTGCTTTCAAGCCAAGATGGTGTTGGTCTTAATTGGGGAGCGCCCTGGGCTAACCTCTCCGGATAGCATGGGGATGTACCTGACTTGGCAGGCAAGAAGAGGCTCAAAAGACTCAAATAGGAACTGCATTTCCAATATTCGTCCACAAGGCTTGGTTTATGAGGATGCGTGCCAGCGAGCGATTTACCTGTTAAAGGAAGCCCGTCGGCTAGAGCTTTCTGGCGTCAACCTTAAAGACCGTTCGAGTATCGAAGAGGAAGGTGGTGAGCAGCTAGATGACAAGCACATAGGCAATTTTTTAATTCGATAAAACATAAAGATAGAGGGATTTACAATGTCAGAACATCAGGAATATTTGGCGCAAAGACAGCTTAAAAGGGGCACCGCTGGGTGGATATTGCTAGCAGGGTTGGGAGTTTCATACGTGATCTCAGGTGACTTTGCTGGTTGGAACTTTGGTATCGGTCAAGCCGGTTGGGGTGGCTTTCTTATCGCAGCCATTGCTATGGCGGTGATGTACTTCACCCTTGTCCTCTCTTTGGCGGAAATGTCTGCGGCCATCCCTGCTGCAGGCGGTGGCTATAGTTTTGCTCGACAAGCAATGGGGCCAACGGGTGGATTTTTTACGGGTTTATCTGTCTTAATTGAGTACGCTTTAGCGCCTGCCGCAATCGTCATTTTTATTGGCTCGGCAGTGAATGAATTGATGGGTATTGATGGCCCACTTGTTTATGCGATCTTTTATGCCATCTTTATCGGTATTCATATGGCTGGGGTGGGAGAAGCTCTCAAAGTCATGATGGTTATCAGTGGATTAGCTGTACTGGCAATTCTTATGACCGCTGGCGTATTAGTTAGTGAGTTTGATGCTAGTAAGCTGTTTGATATCGCTCCGACAACCGCACAAGCCACTGAGCTACTTCCTTTTAGTTGGTATGGTGTTTGGGCGGCACTGCCATTTGCAATGTGGTTATTTCTTGCAGTAGAAGGTGTTCCACTGGCTGCTGAAGAGGCGAAAAACCCAGCTAAAGATGTACCAAAAGGAATTATCGGCGCAATGTTATTCTTGCTTGTCACTGCAACCTTAGTGGTTCTGCTGCTTGCAGGTGCGGTCGGTTCAGAAGTCATTGCGAATAGCGCCGTCCCACTGGTTGATGCCTTGAAGTTAACGGGTAACCCAACGGTTGCAACGGCCGTTAACATACTAGGGCTTGCTGGTCTTATAGCTTCATTTTTCTCGATTATTTATGGTTATAGCCGCTTGGTTTTTGCTTTGTCGCGTGCGGGTTATCTACCACAAAGTCTATCGATAACAAACAAAAACAAAGTGCCTGCTCGTGCTTTAGTGGTACCGGGAGTGTTTGGTTTCGCTGTGTCATTAACCGGAGAGGGTGACCTAATCTTAGCAATGGCAGTCGTCGGGGCAACCGTGTCTTATGCGTTAATGTCGCTTAGCCATATTCTGTTGCGTATTAAGCAGCCAGAGCTTCACCGCCCATACAAAACACCGGGTGGCATACTGACTTCCGGCACTTCTCTTGTGCTGTCACTTATCGCAATGACCGGGGTTTACGCCTTTGATCCATCCGCATTCTTTATGACTATGGGGCTATTTGTGATTGGCGGTGCGTATTATGGTTTATACAGCCGCAATAAACTGGTCGCAACGACGGCAGAAGAAGAGTTTGAGATGTTGTCGGTTGCAGAGAAGGAGCTAGCAGCCTGTCGGACTTAACCACCAAAAACATGTAGAATCCAGATTTCAGTGTCCGGTGCTATTAGACCAGAACAGGGCACCAGATAGCACCCAGCACCATAAAAGGCTGCCTGTCGTTGTCGAGGTGACAAGATTCGTCGCAATAGACGTTATAGAGTTCGCTCAACAAAGTACTCCTACTGTTTACCATGATGATCTGTTTTCACAAAAGCTCTCCCCCAGCGAACGACTGCTTAAATAAAAAACCGTCTTCATTGCCTGAGTGAAGCTCCAGTTTGACAATGTTTTGTTCCAGTAGTTCAGGAATAGGTTTGGTAGTGGTTGTTACAATGTACTGGAAAGGAAAAGAACTCTGACTAAGGCAAAGCTGCTGTAACTGAACAAGTAACTGCTCATACTTTTGATACAAATTATCCCCCATATCAGCTTCACGAGGACTGTCATGAATCAACATGCCAGGGTGAGTGACACCTTTATTGGCTCCATACAGAAGCGTACAGATATCCCCCAGAAGAACTTCTGTGATATGCAGGGCTTCTCCTCCACGGCCAAGCATGCGAAATGGAACAGAAGTTCCTAAGATGCATTCGCCGGTGTAGTCAGGAAAAACCTCCTGGACGATTTGCTTATAGAGGGTTGTCAGTTTCTTGCTGGTTACAGCATGAGAAAGGCTGGCACTGTCGAGGCTCTGACTTTCCCTGTGATGCTCCTGCGTTTTCTTTTGCAGCTCTGATTTCAGATCATTGAGTTCTTTGAAATCACTTCTGCCAGATAGGATGTCGTCGTATTCGCTTAAATCATCAATGCTCTGTTTGAGTTGTGCATGCAGAGCCGTTGCAGAGTTAATTTTCAGCTGAAGCTTCTTATAGTCAGACTCAAGCTCGCCCTCTTTTCGGCTGTGATATTTTATCGTCTCTTCCGCAGAGCTGACTCTGTCTCTATAGCTACGGATGGCTGAAAGCCTCTCCTGATAAAGCTTGTCACTTTCATGTTCCCGGCGGCGTTCATTTAAATCTGAACCAATCAGTTTCTGAAATTGTTGAATATGCTGGCACTCGCTCAGCCGAATATTTCCCAACTCACAGGGCTCATCAGTAGGAGCAAGTACTTTAGCTTTAATCTGGTTTCGATGTTGGCGTTTATTACTCTCCTTAAAGAAATCTTTCCGCTCCCGCTTCAGAAGAGACTCCAGTCTTCTGAGGTTTTTCTCCGCCAGTTTGCGTTCAGCGGCTTCTTCTGCCTGCTGCTTCCTTACGTCATCCTGCTGACCAGTCAGTTTTTTAATTTCGTCATGATAGTTTTCTAACTCACCCCTAGCCTTTCCCAGCAAGTCAGTTGGGAAAAGTTGAGGCTGATCAGTGGATACCGGTATGTCCTGATCGACACCAATGCGATTACGCAAGAGTTTTGCCAGACGCTCCCAGACAAGCTTTGGCGCACGTTCCAGTGAAGCGACACCTTTCTCAAGAGCCGCGATCTCACTGGCCAGCTGCTTTACCTTGCGAGAGAGTTTTTGCTCATTCGAACTCTCACCAGAAAGGCATAGCCGCACCATATTGATCGGGTCTTTACTTGAGTGAGTGAATCCTGGTGCATCTGATTCACTGCGAGTATCACGCCAGGTGTAATAGTCACCCAGATAAGCCTCCTGATCCCTGCTACACCAAGAGAGAACATGTCCCCATGAAACTTCATTTCCGCTTACAGGAAGCATCAACTGATCTGGCACCACAGCTTGTTCGATAGCCTGTTGATACGCTTTCCAGTCAAGCTGATTTTTGTCGCTGAAAATGGTGACAAAGTCTCCCTTTTGAACAATAAACTTCTTTTTTCGGGCATCAAGTGGTCTGGCTACAGTCCACTGTTTTCCTTTTATCCAGACCATTGCTACAACATAGGCTGCGGGAAGTTCAACAAGAACACGCTCTTTGAACTCCTTGGTAGCAAAGCTGTCCTCACCCAAACAGTAGCGAATCAAACGACAGAAACTGGTCTTTCCAACACCGTGACCGAACTGAAAATCATCACCCTGATTTTCTCTTGCCCAAACCAGGTTAACCCCTTTGGCAAGCTCAACCACCCGGATTGGCGTACCATGTTCTTTTGACTCAAAAACTGCAATTCTCTCAACCCAAACCTTTGGCTCTTTGTTGGCAAAAACCAGATCCATCATTGAACAGCTACCTCCCTTTAACTGCTTTTACGTTCTTTGCTGTCGTGGCTATCTATTGTGGTTGTTTGCTGGTTAAAGGCATCTTCAGCGTCTTTGACCCTGAGCGCCTGTGCGATCAGCGGCTCAACACCATCAGGAATAATGGCGGTGCCGTTATTCTGAGAGTCTGTTGCGATCCAGCTATTACCGGAACTTCGGCGAATCAGCCTCTGGCTTTCCAGCGAAGTAACTGCCCGGTCAAAGTGATATCTGGCACTTTGGGAAGGAAGAGCATCTGGCAGTGGTATAGCTTCTTCATCATCAAGGAAGATTTCCCTGTGTCCAAAATCAAGGACAATACCGACAATATTGCGAATAGCCGTTTTATCTACAGGTGCCAGTTGACGAACTGTGGATAGAACAAGTCCGCAGTAGACCTGTTGCACAGGGTCATCACCGGGGTAAACAAAGTCAGGCATAGCAGGTTCAGACGCAATATCTTGCTCAAGTTCCTGCTGTTCCAATTTATCCCAGGCTTCCAGTACCAGCCGTTGGGTGCGGTACTCTCCGAACTCTTTCATCTCCTTGTTTTTCAGTACACGGAAGGTTTCAGAAGGGTAATCCGGTCCCATCACATCGACAGGGTCGAGGATATAGCGAAGCTCGTCACGGGTCAGACCGTAGAGTTTAGCGTAGTAGGCATCCAGCTCAGATTTGAGTTGGTGGCGGCGTTCTGGGTCGAATTTGAAAGGTTCGCCGTGGTAGTCCAGAGCCTCTGCAAAAGGATTCATATCGTTAGAGGTGTAAGTGAGTTCCAGTACTCTTTTTTCGATAAACTTCAGATCAGCTTGAGTGTACTTTTCTGGCGGAAACACTGGAAGCTGTCTGAAATAGTAATAACTGAAGTTTACGCCTCCCAGTTTTTGTCTGGATACCCAGTCCAGAGGAAGTGAATTTAAGTTGGCATACAGAGCAAGGCCTTTTTGTGCCGATTTAACTCTTGTATAGAGAAAGAAAATACTGTCGCCAGCTGCATATGTCGGAATCATGCTTGCAATGAGGGTTCGCTCATCATTGTTACGACAACTTCTACGCCAGCCCAGCAAATACTTGGGTAATCTGGCAATCAGCAACTGTTTGAGTGCTTGCTGTTGGTCAGGTTCTGCTTGCCAAATTTCAAACTGTTTTTGAGTGATAGGATGCTCAGCCTGCAATATCTTAGCTCGATCATAATCACGATGACCTGCGAACAATCCATCTGAGTTGTCCGCATAACCTTCAATTAACTGGTCTGCCTGCTTCTGATCATTCTGTTCAAGGCAATAGCCCGCCAGCCAGAAACTCAGATTTTCATAAACCTCATTCCATTTCTCTTTCTTCAGGGCAGTAATGAGCTGACTTGGAGCATCACTGGCTCTTAATGCAACCTGATACTGATCGACCCAGTAACGAGGGCGGGAGCGATATTCTGAATTTTGCTTTTCCTCTAACTCGCAGTCACGAGAATCTTCTCCATTGGTTTCGTAGGTAGCCCAGCGGTGATCGTAATGGTGAACCATTTTGGCTTCATACAGCGGAACAAACGTTTGGTTATCAATATACTTCCAGCATAGAATGATTGTCCAGTTATTTTCTTCTGCACCGAAATTCGATTAAGCTGATCATAATGTGTGAAATAGATCACTGTCACCGTCTGACATATGGAACAGTCGTGAAAACGAATCCCCCAAGGGTTTCGCTCAGACTCTTTGATAGTGCCCTCCTTAATCAATACCGGAGCTTTCCCGTAAAGCTTCTTGGTCAGTTCAGCATCTTGCTTGGAGCGGAATACTGGGCAGGTACGGGTATTTGGGTTAATCAGTGCAAAGTCTGAAGGGGAAAGATTAAAGCGTCTGTCAATATGTTGAAGCTGATTTGGCTGAAACTGCAAAAAAACAGCAGATCTGCTTGTTTGAACTTGACTACCTAACGTGATCAGTACAAATTTATAGCTTCGATGTGACAGCCTGGAAAATTGCATTCCTGTTTTCAAAGTCAAACAAACTTACCAGTCGGCCTTGAGTGGCAATTGCAGCAAAATACTCCTTGGTGCTGTCATCAGTCGCTATGCCTGTAGGCACAATAAATCCTGCTTGCCCCTGCTGGTTATTCAGCTGTAATATCGCTTCCGAAAACAGTGCATAAAGGTTTACATCCCCCTTGCCTGTCAGTGGAAAACGCCCAGACAAACGAGCAAAGCACTGGCAGCCTCCGCACCTTGTTTGGCACTCATAAACTCAAAAAACAGGTTTTGTTCAGCTTCGTTGCCTGTATTCAACTCGTTGATTAAACGTGTTCGTGCAGCCGCATTTTTTGCCTCAGCTATAGCGGGGCTTCGAGAGGCAAAGAACTCTTTCTCCTGCAGCTTGATTCGCTCCCAAGGCGGATTTCCCAGAACAACATCAAAGCCCTGACGGCTTTCTTCACGACCAAATACTTCTGGAAATGCCAGAGGCCAGTGCAGGAATCGGTGTTGCGTTGCCAACTTCTTAATATTATCTCTGGTCAGTGCAGGTACTTTTGTACCATTAATCGCCTGTTTCAGCGTCAAATTTGTAGGCACAACAGATTTTAAGTCTTCAGTTTTAGTGGCGAAGAAAGCTGCTGTAAAAATATCCTCTTTGAGTCGTGCATCCTGCATTTCTCGGGATTGCTGGGCTGTATGCCATGCTTGTCGTTTTGCTGCAATTTGCTCAAGATCATCTTCGGGCATTTCTTCCCAAGTAGCGAGATCAGCACCAATCATTCGCTGGGCAACAGCCATACCTTTGGCTGCATCTTTGTTAACGCGGGTCAGTTCAGTGCAAACCGATTTGTCATCCCCGGTCAGAGCTTTAAATGCTTCTTTTGGAATCCCGTCTTCCATAATGGCAGGATCAAGAATCCCCACCAGGCCATTACCACAGCGAATATGAGCATCCAGAAAACCAAGAGGTTTGCCCGGTTCCAGAGCTTCCAGCCAGAGGGCTGTTTTACAAAGCTCTACCGCTAATGGATTCAAGTCCACACCGTAAATACAGTTCGCCACCACTTCCCGCAGGGCATGACGATATTCTTCTTCAGTGGGCTGCCCCGTAACACTCTGATATTTTGCCAGCTCTGCTGCTATACGACGGGCGGCAGCCAATAGAAAGTGGCCGGAGCCACAAGCCGGATCAACCACTTTGATGGATAACAGAGCTTCAGTCGGGTTTTTCGGCTGAGCTTTTAAGCGATCATCAATAACGGGCAACAGTGCTGACTTAATCAGCTCCTGCACCAGAGAATCCGGCGTGTAATAAGAGCCTGTCAGCTTACGGGCAGAACCTTTGCTGCCAGAAGTGACTTCTTCATCACCCAGAAAGCCAAACCGCCAGGGGCTGCCCTGACGGACTACCGGAATCAGTTCCAGAAGGGATTCATACACCGATCCCAGCTCTTCGGTGTCCATATCCCGATAATTAATGCGGGTCAGTAAGCCTTTATGGTTGCGGAACCATGCCAGCTCACGGATGGCTTTTAGCAGGTAACGATTTTCCAGCTGAACGGCATCTATGTCCGGACACTGGTCAGTGGCGAACATACCACCCAGAGCAGGCAGCCCTAACGCTTCCTGTCCTGCAGCAAGGCTTTGGAAATTTACCTGCATCCCTTGCCAGAGATCGCTGTGCTTATCGTTGGTAATGCGCTTCAGAGCCCGATCACGCAGTTGCTCGATGCTGTATCCTTCACGGTACAATTCACGAGTGATATCGCTGGTTCCGGGAGCATGGAGTAACCCTCGTGACTCTGTGGTAAACAGGAACAGGCAACGATAAATCAGCCTTAACAATTGCTGGAAATAGTCATCGCGGGAGAGTTCACCGCTACTAAGCTTTTCCCTGAGAGCCCTGTTTTCCGGATGAGCTACAAAACCTGTACCCAATGCTCGCAGCGCTTCCTTTACTCCGGTACGAAGCAGACCGAGCGCTCTTTCACCTTCTTCTCTGCTTTGGTGTTTCCACTGTTCCAGAATACAGCTGGAAACAGGTTCGCCTGCTTTGGGCGTAAAGCGGCTACTGTGAATCAACAACCAGCAGGCTACAAAGTCTGAATACAGCTCTTCGGTGAAAATACGCTCAAGATCGACTTCAATATAGGCAGGCCGGGTCAGACTGGGGTTGTCCCGCACTAGGCGTAACTGCAAACCATTGGTCACGATACCCCACAGACATTCGTCTGTTGAGTTCAGGTATTCCTGCAATAAGCCGTAAGGAGAGCGCTTGCGGTTTTCTTCGCCAAACAGGTTATGACTTCCGTCCAGATCCTGCTGAAAACCGGTTAAAACCAGAGGCGCTACTTTTTTTATTGCAGCATGACCGATAGGGAAAGCCCGCTCTCCCTGAAACACCGTTCCTACCGGTTGCAAGTCAACAAAGCCAAAGACCTGTGTGAACAGTGGTTCGAGCCAGCTGTCCCGAGTCATCTGTGCTGAGTGAATATCCTCACGACCACGGCTCTTATCAAAGTCTTGCCATAATGCCTGGGCAATGCGCCAGTAACGACCTATTTCATCCCTGAGCTTCATGCCTTTGGGCGTGGCATAGTCGCCGGATTCCTGGTGAAGTGCATCCAGTCGGCTGATTTTATTCAGGTACTCACCAGCCAGCAGACCGTTTTCAATACGAACGGCATCCAACGCCAGTTCAGTTGTTTTCTTGGACATCGTTAAAGCCTCAGCCTCAGTTCCTTTCTTGCGCCATGGGCATCTGCGCCGGAATCAATACGTATACACCCATCACATCCACCGGCAGAATGGGCTGAACACGATAGCTGCCTTTTGCCTGAGCTGCTTCACGTACACGACGGTGATCACTTAGTAACTGTTCAGCTTTGTCTCTAGCGAGCTGGTTTAGCTGTGCTTCCAACTGAGGCACTTGCTGGATGGCGGTATTGATGTGCCGCTCGACCAAAGGTGGTGGCATGTTGCGGACTGGTTTGGCATTCAGTAGTTCTCTGGCTTCTATACCCTGTACTACGGCATCTGCAGAGGAACCTTCTATGGCTAATGCCAGGGGCTCTTCACACAGAAGCACCTGTTCAGAGCCGGAGCGAGAAATCATCAGCTGAGTTCTTAAACGCAACAGAAAAAGCGTTGTTTTAGCCTCAACTTTATCGGTGAATATCGCACCACAGCGAGCGACAGAAAAGGTAGCCATTGCATCGCTCATGGCTGTTTCCAGCATATGATCTGCAAGAATTCCTACTAACGGATGGGTGCGATGAATAAACGTCGCTCCCGGTTTTGGAGGATAATGGAAATCTATATGTGGGGTGCCATTAATACCTTCTGCCATCAATCGTTCCTGAAGGTTTTCTGGCAATGCTTCCGTGGGCAGTTTGTAACCCCTGGGCGTACTTTCAAGAGCAGCGTTTAACTGGTGGCAGGCTGCGGTAACAAAGCGCTCCACATCATTCTCGCCCCCCAGTACTGCCATGGTTTTTTGCCATTCCGGCAAAACGTCTTCCGGCTTGAGACGGTGCTGGGCAAAGATGGTTCGGTTTCTTTTGGCTTTTTCATAGGCCGAGTTCCAGACCGCTTCCAGTTCTTCTTCAACATCACCAAACAGACTTGCCTGAGCAGTAGACTGGACGGAATCCTTACCGGCTGCACCACTTTGGCGCAGCAATACCGCCTCCATCAATGCCTGGGAAATTCGATTATCATCGTCAGGCATTGAAACGGATACACCCAGCTCTTTTCTGATGGCGTCAGCCTTACGCAGGATAACCTTCAGTACCGCACCATCGACAGGGTTGTCCTGCCCGTAGAGCATGGTAGCTCGAACGGTTTTTGCTGTCTGACCAAAACGATCAACCCGGCCCTCTCTCTGTTCGTGGCGGGTCGGGTTCCATGACAGATCATAATGCACAACCGCAGTGAAGAATTCCTGCAGGTTAATACCTTCGGATAAACAGTCTGTAGCAACCAGAATCCGCTGTTCACCGTCAGCCATAGCATGAACCCGTTCTTCTCGTTCTACAGGAGTCAGCTCCCCTGTAACGGAATCAATGGTGACTTTCTTGAAGGTCTTTTTCAGCTCCTCAGCAAGATAGTGAGCTGTTGCAATGTAGCGACAGAAGACAACCGGCTGAAAACCTTCTTTGACCAGCCCCTTGAGATGTTTGATCAAAGCTTTCAGCTTGGGGTCATTATCCTTGCCATGAAGTGTGTTTGCCTGATCAATCAGAGATTGAAGTGTCTGGCTGTCTTTAGTGCAGGCACCTGGCTCAATATCAACTGAAGAAAGGGCTTCTTCAGAGCCATCAAATACCCGTTCCTGAGCCATTTCTTCAAACTGATCAAGATTAAAATCCTCAGCACCGTTATTTGCAGCAACGAGCCTGGTTCTCAAAGCGCTCACTGCCGCTGAAGGAGAGGATGAAACACAGCGTAACAGTGCCAGAGCTGCCCACCAGTTTATGCGTTGCTGGCGTTTATCATCTTCTCCAGCCGACTCAAACAGTTCCCGTGCATAGTCCATTACAGAGCGGAATAAGTCACCCCAGGTTCCGGTGAGGGTATAGGTTATCTCGGTTGTTTCTCTATCAGGGAAGAGTGAAGAATCGTCTTGCCACTCTTCAATATCCGGTCTTCTGCGTTGCACAAAGTGCTCTGCCAGTTTTTGGCGCAGAGGATTGCGGGCATCTTTGACGCCCTCTTTGAGCTTGGTGAAGTCAGAGCGAAGCAAGCCCAGAAGATTATAAAATGCTTCTTCGTCACCGCTGTGTGGCGTGGCGGTCAGCAGGATCATATGACGATCCGGATCTTCACTGAGTCCTTTCAGCAGCTGGAAACGCTTTTGTTTGCTCTGCATTCCACCACGCAGCGTACAGGTGTGAGCTTCATCAACAATAACGGCTTCAGGGCATGAGCGGAAAAACTCATCTCGTCGTTTATCGGACTTGATGTAATCAAGGCTGACAATGGTGAAGTTCCATGCCTCAAAAATAGATGTTCCCGGTGGTAAGCCTCGCTCCAGACGTCCGGCTGTGCTGGTTCTCACTACAGCAGCCCGGATATTAAAACGCTTTTCCAGCTCGTCCTGCCATTGCTCACAAAGGTGTGGAGGGCAGAGAACAGTCATCCGTTTTATTTCACCCCGATCCATTAACTCACGGGCAATAAGTCCGGCTTCAATGGTTTTGCCGATACCCACGTCATCGGCAATAAGAAGACGCACGGTGTCGTGTTTCATTGCCATCAACAATGGAACCAGCTGATAGGCTCTGGGTTCCACTGCGATATTGCCAAAGCTTCTGAACGGGCCTGCGCCGGAGCGTAGTTTGAGCATCATGGCATCACGCAGCAAACGGCTGGCTGCGTGAGTTCCAAATGCTTTTGGGTCTGGTAATGGGAAGTGAGCCTGCTCAACAGGCTTTTTTTCCAACGGTAGAAAAATTACCGTTTTATCTTCTTCTGCCGCACCCATTGGGCGTAAGTGCAGAACCTGATTATCCGAATCTGGCAGGACAATCCATTCCCGCCCTCGGGCAGCAACGATGCTGCCCGGTTGAAAGCTAACCTGTACAGACATGCTCAGGATTCCCCTTTATCTTGACTGGGACTGGCTTTACCAAAGAGATAACTGTGCTTGTTGAAAATGCTGAGCCATGTGCTGGTATTTTTGGAGAAGCGGATCACAATAAAACCAGCATCTTCCAGCTGCTGGTTGATGACAGTATCCTTTTCTTTCTGGTCGGCGGTGTCGTGGTGAGGCCCATCAATATAGATGGCGGCCTGACAATCTTTGTAATAGAAGTCCGGGCAGGTGCTATAAGCCTCAAGTGTTTTCTGGGCTTCGTCCGGCTCTTTCATTCCCAGATCCCGCACTTTTGCGAGCCATGCTTTTTCAAGAGTACTGCCTGAAAGCCTGTCTAACTCATCACTATGAGACGTTATACGCTGAGACTTTGCATTGACCAGCTGGCAAAGGATTTCTACAACTTCCCGTTCATGTTCCTGATCTTTTCTGTCAATCAGGTCATGATCCGGCTGGTTGTAATAGCTAAGAAGACAGCGGTAGCAACCTGCCTCACAGGAGTCCTTGTGAGAGTGA
This sequence comes from Endozoicomonas sp., assembly GCA_965198415.1. Taxonomy (GTDB): domain Bacteria; phylum Pseudomonadota; class Gammaproteobacteria; order Pseudomonadales; family Endozoicomonadaceae; genus Endozoicomonas. The sequence continues at coordinate 36,142 of CBDAPN010000031.1, read as the reverse complement.
TGTTCCTGAATATTGTCCAAAGACCAGGGTTGATCTTCATCCACTCGTTCAAAGTGACAAATTTTCAGTGCCTGTTCTGCCACCTGACTCATAGCCTGAGGGTCATTTGCCAGTCGTGTTAACACACCAGCGCCTCCCTCCGCTGCTTCATAGAACAAGATGGCACGACGGTTATCTCTGCGTGGCAGTGGTTCAGACATGAGTTCCGATTCTTCCAGCTGGAAAACGGCCTCAATACCACGTTTGAGAGCGTACTGAAGAGTAGTCATCGTGACTTCACCCGGCTGCACCGGTGGCCTGAGAATCAGTATGTTTCGACGATCTTCTACATAAGGAACAATACGCTCAGGCGGTGTCTTATCATCCGGCTCTTTCGAGCCTTTTTTGTCTTTATCGTCAGGCTCTGCTTCCCAGAAACCTGTAATTGGGTTGATGTTGAAACCAAGGACGGTTTTGTCTTTACGCCGCCGCCACCCAAGGTTCATACGCCATACTGTTGCTGATGGGGCGTACTGTGCTTCGATGATCGCAGCATCATCCAGCAGGAACTCAGTTCTATCACGACACAAGCCACGACCATTGACTGCAAACTGTACGGTAGTTTGCATTTCATAGCCCTGGCGCAGCCTCTCTTCCTCGTCTGCAGTGATGCGTTCAACTCGCTTGGTGCTGACGTTTTCGATCCGGTAGAGGTTCGGAATTTTCACTTCGCCTTCCAGTAACTCATTACAGGATGCACAAAGATCCAGACTGCGCTGTTCACGGAAATGACCATAACCACAATTTGGGCAAATCCGGGCATAGTCTTTACTGAGTTGAGCCCCTTGTGCGATCTGATCGGGATCAGAAATGCTAAGAATGGCTTTGTTTACTTTGTATTGGCTGCCTTCGTGGTAGATTCGGCTTTGTGGACCGAATTCTGCCAGCGCAAGAAAACGTGGTCGGCTCAGGAAGTTTTCACGACCTATTTTTCCCTTTCTGGCAGGGATATAAGCCATTAATGGCAGGCGGGGGAAGTTGTACCCTGGCAGGAATCCTTGCGAAGCTAAATAGCGGTAAGTATAGAAATCAGAGTTTACCCGGGCATTTTCAGCCAGTAGCAGGTTTCTTTGCCGGTTAGCTTCATCGTAGCGTTGCTTAGCATCTTTACGTTCACGCTCTGTAGCCGCAGCATTCATGGATACCTTGTGGTTCAGCTCCATTTGCAGCGTTGTTGCTTTGTAGAGCTCACGCCAACGGTTCAGGGCTTTATCAAACTGACTGTATGCTCCTGCAACACAATTTTTTAACCAGGTGTCGTTATACCAAGGGGCGACTCTGTTCAGATAATTCGCTCTGGAGCATTGCAACAATTCGAATTGCACGACGGTGGGTCTTTTTCTGAACTTCCTTACGATCCATGCTATCCGTCAGCTCATGACGCAGCGGCTTATCATCCTGCTCCATATTCAAAAGAGCTTTGATGCTGTTATCCAGTTTTTGACCAGTTTCAGACAGCCAGACAGCATGTAGGTGACTCTCAACAAGTTCTCTATTGGAAAGATCCAGATTAGGCGCTTTTACCTGCCCATGAACCATACGGACAGGGTCTTCAAAGAAGTATTGGTCATGTGGGCTTTGAGCGGCACAATAGGTGATTACCAGAGCTGGTTGACCGGAGCGACCCGCTCGACCACTGCGCTGAGCATAGTTCGCCGGTGTCGGTGGAACATTTCTCATGTACACAGTGTTCAGGCTGGAAATATCAACACCCAGCTCCATGGTGGGGGAACAGAACATTAGTGGAAGCTCAGGATATTTCCCTTTTTCACTACGGAACTTCGCTTCACGCTCCAGCCTGTCGTCCATATCTACCTGGGCGGTGTGCTCCCTGGCTTCATAGTCAAACAGATGATGTGTAGATTGCGACAGAACCCCGGCCGCGTTGCGGTAAAGGTTTCTGAAAAAAGGGTTGTCTGCTGCACGACTCTGAAGAACCGACTGTTCACCACCTTCAGGAACAGCTCGCCATTGCAGGTTACCTGAGTTTATTCGCCAACCAATGACATCACTTTCGATCTCCTCATCAACTACCATGCCGTACTCTTTAGCAGCATGGAGTACGGCGCTGATAATTTCAGGATAGTTCTGATCATTTATTCTTATATAGGCTGGATTATCAGCACCCCAGATACTCTTTTTCTTCAACTCTCTGGCAAGCGCTGAACGACTTCCGCCTGATACCACAATATCAGTAATTGAGCCTCGTTTTCCTTTCCGGCCCAACCTCTCTGGAAGGGGTTTAACAACCATGTATTTCCAAGCTGCCAGACGTTCATCTTCACTTAGAGCCCAAGGCTCACGAAGGTAGTTAGAGCTGGCGCTTTTCAGGGAGTCACGCTGGTCTGGGTCAAGGTATCGGGACTGGATGCACAGCCCTTTTCTCATTGAATCCAGAACTGTGCGAAGGATATAAGCTCTCCGTTCTGGTAAAGCTTCTCGGAGTATTTCAGGGGCATCCTTCCAGCTATCCTGATCTTCTGCGCACTCCTGCAGGTCTTCATAGGTCACCTGCAACAAGCCCAGCTGTTCAAGGTTAGGGTTGTTCAGTCGCCAGCCGCGCCTCAGGTCATGGTATAACCTGTAACCCAATACATCCTTGATCGCATTCTCAACATTGCGTTTACCGCCACCTTTAAGGTCAAGACTGTCATCATTGATGTATTCTGTTCTTATGGCTGGATCACTGCTACTGAAACCAAGAGCTTCAAACACACTCTGGGCAATAGTTCCATCTGCCAGGTATCCATCAGTGGCTTGCTCCATTGCTGCCAGCAAGGCACTTCTTAGAACCAGAATTTGTAAAAAGTCATTGAAGTGGCCTGCCTGCAATGAAGCATCCTGACGGTTGTCGGTAAAGCCCAGCAGCTTCTTAGCTTCTTCTGGCAAACTGCTGTCCTGCTCATACAGGAATGACAGTGCTGACAGAGTTAACATTGTAGTGGCAGAGCTACGTCCTTCACCGCTCAGGGAGGACAGCCGTGAAGATTCTCGACCTGCAGTGTATGAGCTACGACAATTCAGACAAAAGCGGATACTGCCTGGTATCAGCCATCCTTCCATGCCTGAACTATCAAGCTCTCCTCCAGGGTTTACTGCGAGCTTTTGTGGCTTGTGTTTTTTGTAGGTGGATTTCAGGCGTGGTTCGTCTTTAGTGAAATCCATCCAGTTTTCCGGGTAGCTATCGACAGCATTTTCATCCCAGATACGGCCATCACTATCCGGCATGAAGAATGCGTGTTGAGTATCATCATCTTCAAGAACTCGTTCATCCAGATTACGAGGGTCTAACGACCCCATTATGCCATTGGATGCATTCCAGACAGGGTAGTAGTCCTGACCACATTCTCGACAAAAGTGGACATTGAAAAGGCGCTTTTGACGCTCAGTACCCGGAGCGTATTTTTGCCCATCGAGAGTTATATGACGATGGCCTTCCGGCTCCAGCGTTGTATAGGCAGTTCCTGCACCGGAGATGAATTGATGCAGACGGAATGCAAATAGGCTTTTTCCTTTGTCATTCTGGCAACGATAGGCATTCAATAAAAACTCTTCCAGCCAGGACTTGCAATGCTTCTGATCCTGACCTGTATCGGCTGCCAGCTTATCTGCGGCCTGAGCTAGCGTTATGGGCTTAGCTCGAACCCATTTATTATCTTCAAGTGTTAACCCCAAAGTGAGCTCTACCCAAACCGAGGCGGGATGTTTCACCATCTCAGGGTATTGAGCATCAGGAACTGCCTCTAATAACGCCTGCTGTAAGTCTGAAAGAATATCGTCCTTTTCCAGTGAATCAGGCGTTACTCGCTGCAGTGTTTCTGTAATGATATTTTCAGGTTTAACTACGCCACCAAACAGGCGACTTGCAACGCCTGCAACAACCTTATTTCTTTCTTCTGCCGTACCTTCTGTTGCCATAGTGGCAGAGGTCCCAATACAAAGCAGTTTTTCGTTAAGAGCTTCCCTTACTCTGCGAACAAGCAGGGCAACATCAGCACCTTGTCTACCCCGATATGTATGCAGTTCATCAAGAACCAGAAATTCCAGCCCCTTTGCATTTCTGATAACCGCTTTATCCTTGTCATCCTGACGAATCATCAGCAATTCAAGCATCATGAAGTTGGTCAAAAGGATATCGGGTGGGTTGCTGGCAATGCGGTTGCGCTCTTCTTCTGATTCCTGACCGGTATAACGACCGAAGGTTACTGGTTCACTCCCTTTGGCGTAATCCCCGAGGAACTTGCCAAGCTCTTCTAACTGGCTATTTGCCAAAGCGTTCATTGGATAGATAATGATCGCCCGAGTTTTGGGTTTTCCATCTTTCTCTTTGGCTTTTAAAATTGCATCAACAATAGGAATAAAGTACGACAGTGACTTGCCTGAACCTGTGCCAGTAGTCAGCACGTAGCTCTCCTCTGCCTGAGCTCTTTGAATGGCTTCTTGTTGATGATGATGCAAGGTTAACGATACACCCATTGAACTTGCGTCTTTCCCGGCTCTGAAAATCTGGCCACACTCCGAATGCAATATGCCTTCAGATACCAGCTGCTCAACAGAGCTTCCAGCTTTAAAGCTTGGATTCACCTGTATCAGGGGAGCAGGCCAATAAAGTTGCTCTTGGTGTATTTTTTCAACAAAAGAACGAATGTCGTCTGCTTTTATTTTGCAAAAGCTACGGGAGAACTCAGAGTATTGAGAAATCAGGTGTTCCCTGAACTTAAAAGCATCCATGAAGGTTATCCTGCAGTTTGTCTAGCATTTTCTTTTGTACTTCTACAATCAGAAGCACCACCGGAACGAACCCAGGCATCAACTTCAGCTACCTGAAATTTCCATAAACGGCCAATTTTGTGTGCGGGCATTTGTCTTTTACTGATCCAGCTGTATACAGTGTCTCGGCTGACACCTAAATGGTGGGGAATTTCTTCGACGGATAGCCAGCGACTAAGTGAACTCATGAGAGAAGGGCTTATTTATCAGAACCAGCTAAGCAGGTTATCGAATACAGATAGGGTTTACAATGATCTAAGCCTGTTTGTACGGCTTTGGTTGAGTGTTTTTTGGTGACTTTGTTGGACACTTACCGTATATCGACTATGTTTGCCATCAGCAGGCTTTTGCAGAAGCCTGCCGTCCACACCGGCAAAACATTAGTACTGCCTAGATACAGACTAAACATCCCCCGACTCAGATTTCTCTTAGTGGACACGGAATGATCGTTACCTTGTGGTAGGTGAGGGTATTGTTGTGTCTGATATTCCTGAGCTGTATGGATTTATTTGGATTGAAAATATCAAGAAATATGCGAAGGCGTTAAAGAAAAGCCTTCAGGACCTTTCGTATCTTCAGAGGCTTGAGGTTTCAGCCCGGCAATTTGCGAGTAAAAGGAATTATCAAGAATGCCATAATTTGCATAAAAAGCATTTGCTCTCATACCGATACACTGAAGGTCAAAGTATTGAACATCAAAGGTGCTTCTGGCGTTGCTTATTCTGTGGTTTATCTTTTAGTTTAGATTCGAATGAAAATAAGGAGGAGCATCAGGAGCGGCATAAGCTATTTGAAGCTGCTTACTATAGCACCGGCTACAATCCTGATTGCTCTATTGTACGAGAGAAAAAGAAGGATGCTGCAAAGAAAAAATATAGCGACCTTTCCCCCTTTGAAGACGAGTCTACCAAGTTAGAAGTCGGCATAGCCCTTTACAAAGGGTTTTATGATCGGTCTTTTGAAAAAGCTATCTTATGTGAGTACTGGAATCAGCACCCATCCTTTGAACAATATGTCGCAATGATTGAGATCGAAAACGGTTTTGAGCCAGATATTTTAGAAATAATCCGTAAAAAGTTTGGTGTTCTCAAAGGATATATTCCACTTGGACACTCTTACTGGACCCCTAAAGATCAATGGCACTGACTTAAGCCTTCAACCGCTGGTATTCATTGAGTCTGCGCGCTTGTGCTCTTGAGTGCTGGAGCCGTTTGTAAGGCTTTGGTCGTCTTTTGACCGCTCGTGCCGGCCCGGACGATTTCCTACTTTGTGCTCTCCTGTGATCGATACCATGTATTCAACCAGCCTTTGCAACAGGCAAACGTCTGACTGAAGCAACAGCACATGAAACTCCTGAAGGCATTCTTGTGCAGCTTTGAAACTGATCTCCCGGGGCTTGTTTTTTAGCCGTACCGCCGACCGTGCCATAAGTGCCCGTATCAGGTTATAAACCACCGGGTGAACGTCTATTTCTTTCCTGACCATTTCCGGTGTTTTGCATCGCCGTATATCCATATGCATCAGGCTTTTGATCGCCCGAAAGTCGAGTTCTACATGCCAACGCTCTTGGTACAGAGCGATAATTTCGTTTTTTGGATACTGTTCAGGATTTAAAAGGGTTGTCACGATTGTCGCTTTTTTATTCTTGACCACTCTGATGGTCAGTTCATCGGGTACCCATTCATTGTAGAAATCCCGACTCATCCACTCCGGGCGGGATGGCTTCGTCAGGCGCATCAGGCCATCTTTTTTCCACAGTTTCTGGTCGCACTTTCTCAAGTCCAGGTGGCGGGCACCATTTTTTTCGAACACGACATCAGTATTGCCCAACTGGAGCATGGCTATAAGAACAGAGCTCTGGACGTGGCTTCAAACGGGGCTACATAACGTACAACGGGGTTCTGCTCTTCTTCAGACATGGCATGACTCCTGCTCATTGGCCAGCTGCATGTCGTGCCAACTGGACAGGCGGGTAGACATTAAAAAACTGTTGCCGTTTTTCTGGGACTCCCGGTAAATGGCCCGGCCCAGAATATCCCGGTTGACCCTGCCCATATCGCTCCCTGTGGCCTCTGAAGCCTGTGCTGAATAATATTGTGAATCTGCGTTCCCGGACTTCTCTAAATGGCTGACCACCCAGATTTCATCTAGGTCACTATCGAGGGCAACTTGCCAAGCTAGTGTCGCCAGTTACTGCAAACGATCATCCGCTGTCAGTGTAGGGTCTTAGCCGTAAAACTTCATACCGCGTATAAGTGTTTCGGTGAGTGATTCTGACATGATTATTTCCTTGTAATTCAGGTGCGTTCCTCATTGCCATTTCAGGCCGTCAGCCCTTGGAAATCAAGGGGTAAGGGTTTTTCAGGAGGATATTTCAGGCTGAAATCCTCAATTATTTCAGCTGTCTACTGAAACGGTCGCCATAGGCCAGCGGGCCCGGTATCCCACTCCACCGCCAGCAATGAATCGGTCCACGGCAGACGCACTACCGAGTTTGCCGACGCTGTCAGGGCAGGGCCTTAGCAACGTAAAACTATCCTGAGCGTTTAAGTGCTCCAGTGAGTCAGATTCTGCCATGATTATTTCCTGGTAATTCGGGTGCGTTCCTCATTGCCACTGCATGCTGATCAGCCCTTGTAAATCAAGGGTAAGCGTTTTTCAGGAGGATATTTCAGACTGAAATCCTCAAGTATTTCAGCGGCCTACTGAAACAGTCGCCAGTCCAGCGGGACCGGTATCCCACTCCACCGCCAGCAATGAATCGGTCCACGGCAGACGCACTAGCGAGACCGGCCAGGGCAGGGCCTGCAACAAAATATCCTGAGGCTTTGTGCTCCAGAGTCAGAGGCCAGCCATGGGCGGTCTGTTCCGATACTGCGGAAACAGTTCCTGCAATGAGACCGAACACAAGCCTGTTGTTCCAGATCAGCTGTCTGGAGTCAGCGTTCAGGCCAGGTTCAGCAAGTGGGGCCAGAACAGTACCTGTTGCAACGGTACTGAAATCGGGAGGGCGTGGTATCCAGCCAATCCCGGCAGGCGGGCTGAGTTTCAAATCCAACAGGCTGATCAATATTTACCGCCAGAGGCATCACCTTGTCGCAGTAATGTGGCCAGAGGTGGCTGCGAACGTCGGCACTGCTGCAGCCGATGCTGATATTGCTGAATCTGCAGAAGTGTTATGAGCTTTGATGGCGCATAGAGGAGTTTCACAAAGCTTGGAAAACAGGTGCAGGCGTCGAGCGCCGGAGGATGCAGAACGCTGACAATCTAGAGCGTATGGCCGTGATACTGATGTTGGTAGCCGTCAGGTTGGTGCGATTCGAAGCACACAGGCCAACCTGGCTGGTTAGCTGTTTGGAAGGGTTGGGCAAAGCTACAGGGCTACGTTGAAATCTGGCGCATGGCGCGCCAGTTCTGGGGTGTCGATATGTGATAAAGAGATAGCCCTATATCGCATAGAAAGGTGACGACGAGCTCGACTCATCAGTGTCATACCGACACTTTTGTAGTATCACTTTTCCATTGAGCCAGCACCAGCAGGAGCACGACGATAATACCAAAAACACTCAATCCTAGAGGGTCCAACAGAATGACAGGCAGACTTACCAATGCCAGCAAGCGCTCAGCCAACAGCAATTTGCGTTGACAATACCCTTCAACGACCATAGCCATGGCAACAATCACCGCCACAGCTTCTAGCGAGGCAAAGAGCAATCCTGAAATATCTCCCGTCGTATTGATCAGCTCGGTGTAAGCCATCATAAGAGGTAACACAAAAAGTCCCGCCGCTAATTTAAATGCCTCTATGGAGGACTTCATAGGGCTGGCATTGGCGACTCCTGCCCCAGCAAAAGCTGCTAACGCGATTGGTGGTGTGACATTGGATGTCTGAGATAACCAAAACACCATTAAATGAGCCGTAACCAAAGGCAAACCAAAATCACTCAGTAGCGGAACCGCCATCACCGCCAACACTATATAAGCAGCCGTCACAGGTAGCCCCATCCCCAGAACCAATGCCACCAAACTGATTAACAATAACACTGTGATGAGATAACCACCGGAGAAAGCCGTCACAAACTGAGTAAACTGTAGCCCAATGCCTGTCTGACCCACAACGCCGACGATAATGCCCGCCGCTCCGCAAGCAACCGATATGGGTAGCGCAAGTATGGCACCCGACTTCATTCCTGCTAACACCTTCTTCAAGCTGACGCGACTATGACTGCGAAAAGAAGCAATGACTAAAATCGCCGCCGACCCAATAATCCCAACCAGCAAAGGTGAGTACCCTGCCACTAGCAAGCCAGTTATTAAACCCAGAGGAATTAAGAAGTGTGCACCTTGCTTCATCACTAGGGCGGCTGCTACCGTACGATCAAGAGTTTTCAGGTTGAGCTTGCAAGCCATAATGTGGACATACAAAAGTGTGCAGAAGAAGTACAGAATGGCTGGCGCAATCGAAGCCAGCATGATGTCACTGTAAGGCACCCCCGTAAACTGAGCCATAACAAACGCCCCAGCTCCCATAATTGGTGGCATAATCTGCCCTCCAGTAGAGGCTGCGGCTTCAATCCCAGCCGCCTGCTCAGGCTTATAGCCGAGCTTTTTCATCATGGGAATCGTGATCGAACCTGTAGTGACTGTGTTCGCTATGGCAGAACCTGATATGGAACCCAGCCCAGCCGAAGCGATTACCGCCGCTTTGGCAGGCCCTCCACGATATTTACCCGCAATGGCAAAGGCCAGGTCAATAAAAAATTGACCCGCTCCTGTGACCTCAAGAAAGGCACCAAACAATACGAAAGCAAAGACGGTCGTTGCCGCAATACCCAACGCCGAACCAAAAATGCCATTACTGGAATAAACCTGAAATTGCACCAGTTCCTGAAGGCTGTACGCCTTGGTAGCCATTGCGCCCGATAATTCATGACCGAATGCGCTATAAGCAAGAAAGGCCGCCGCAATGAGCACCATCACCCACCCTACTGAACGACGACAGGCTTCCATCAGCAAAAGGGTGTAAGCAACCCCAGCCCATAAATCCATATTCGTCAGACCATAGAGCAAATAATCGATGCTGTTGTAATCAAAGCTGACAATACGATAGCCCGCAGCCACCGTCAGGCCGCAGAGCACAAGATCCAATAACCGCCCAATTGAGTAGAGTGGGCTGTTTTCACTCTTAACCAAGGGGTAGTGCAAAAAAACCAGCACCATGACCCACGCCAGATGGGTAGGTCGAAAATAAGTAGCCGACAGTGTGGCCGATAACCCCTGCCAAGTCTGAAACGCTGACAAAGCGACTGCCAGCGCCAAGAGGAGATATCCCGTAAATTTAGAAGTAATCAAGTGCATCAATATCTTCCGTGAGGGCGAAATTACCTTAAACGCCTACCAAAAAGACTGAAAAAAAGCTCTTTCTTTTTCAGTCAGTTCACTCATCAAACGTCTGTTGACGTCACATCAAAGCACGGTATTCAGATATTTCTCAGCACCAGGATGTAATGGCACTTCAGACAAACGTTTGGCATTTTCAGGTGTCGTTGCTATCGCCGCTTTCACTACTTTCCGTACATCCGCTATGTTCTCGTAGGCGGTCTTGGTCAGCTGGAATGCCAGTTCATCCGACATATCTGCTTTCACAACTAATACATTCCATATACTTAGCGTCTCAGTGGCTCCTACGTTATTGTAGACACCCTCAGGAATCGTATGGCGACTGTAGGCTGGGTAAGCTTTGATAAATTGATCCGCTTCTGCTTTCGAAACAGGCAAAAGGCGAATATCCTGAGTCAGCGCCACCTGTGTTACGGCACCCACACCCTGACCGCCTACAATAAAACCAGCATCAATTTGACCATTAGACAGCGCATTGGTGGTTTCAGAGTAATTAAGGTAAACAGCATCAATATCCTTTTTTGGGTTAATCCCCAAGCTGTTCAGTAATGCAGTGGAGGTTACCGCAGTACCGGACCCAGGAGCGCCTAGAGAGACGCGCTTACCTTTCAGGTCATTCAAGGTGTGAATATTTGAACTTTTCAGCGTGAATGGATGAACTAAGTTAGGGTACAGCGCAAACAATACCTTGACGGGCATCTTAGCAGGGAATTTACCAGTACCCTTATAGGCATCCATAACTACATTACCCATAGCAATACCGGCCAGCATATCGCCTCGAACCACTTTGATCGTATTCTCTACAGAGGCAGCTGTCACCTCTGCTTTTACATTCACATTCTTGATGTGATCTGTCCATACTTTTGCCAATGCGCCACCAAAGGGGTAATAGATACCACTTTGCCCTCCAGTGCCTATTGAGTAATTCTGTGCAAAAGACAGCACAGGCAGCATGGAAAAAAGAACCATTGCTATCAGTCGTTTCATTGCTTCCCCCAAAGTGGCTTATTGCCCATTATTATCTAAGTATTTTTGTAAGATATTTCCCGCCACAATACATGCCTATGGACTTGTAATCTAGCGCTAAGAAATTGTTTCAACATGCCCAGTAAGTCACAGGTTTAGCCCATCACCCATTTAGACCACTTTGACCTTGCCGGTGACTACACTGTTGATGAGGGTGGCTCGGTACTCTTTTAGGTGGGTGATTTGTTGTTGCAGGGTGATGAACTTTGTGGTGGTCTAATAGCACCGGACACTTAAATGCGAGACAATACGATCAACCATTTTCAGTGTCACAATGAGCGAAAAGAAAACACAAAAAATTAAGAATCTTCGTATGGAGAAAGAAATATTAAAAAAGGCGAGTGCCTTCTTTGCCAAGGAAATGAAATAAAATTTCCGTTCATCAAAAAGGAGTCGGCTCACTATCCCATTAATCTACTATGCCGAACCATGAAGGTTAGCAGGACTGCTTATTATGAATGGATGAAGCGGCCTGTATAGTGGGCTGTCCTATTGATAAGTGCATGAAAACTGACTTGGTAAGTAAAGCCTTGATTAAAGCATACAGTCTACGTCAGCCGCCTAAAGGCTTGGTATTTCACAGTGACCGAGGGTCGCAGTATACCAGCAAGCATTACCGTCAATTGCTGCAAAGCTATGGCATGAGAGCCAGCATGGGTGATGTTTGTGCTTGCTGGGATAATGCTGTGGTTGAGCGCTTCTTTGGTAGCCTCAAGCACGACTGGCCATTTAAGGTGCACCAGCCAACACGCAAGCACATGAAAAGGGATGTGGCTGCATACATAAAGTATTACAACTCTGAGCGTCTTCACTCAGCCAATAGTGACAAGACGCCAAATAGATTAGAGCAGTTGTTTTATAGAGGTGCCCACTCCGATGAAAGGTTCGTTGGCGAATCTTTCATCGGAGTGGGTAGCTAACAAGCGAAGCGCGTTAGTTTTGTAAAGATTAATCGCGTAAATTCTCACATTTTAGTATCCAGTTTTACTTGACCAGAACACAACCGAAAGACCTAAGCGATAGTGCATTAAACGCACTGGTGAAACAGTTGATCGCAGAAGGTATCTGATTCACTATCGAGCTATTTATAATGAAAATGCCGCAGTCAGGCACTTTCCTATTTTTATCGCCTAGAGTGAGCGACATTTTCGCTTACGGCTGTTTTGGTTGGAGGCCATGATGGCAAAACTATCGAAAAAACGACCCGGAATTCCCAGAATTGAGTCCATCAAAGTTGAAAACTACCGGGCTCTTCGCAAAATTGAACTGAAAGATCTAACACCACTTACAGTGCTGCTGGGCCCTAACGGCAGTGGTAAGTCCACGATTTTTGATGTGTTTAACTTTCTTTCGGAATGCTTTCAACACGGATTGCGCCGAGCCTGGGATCGTCGGGGCCGAGGCAAGGAACTCAAAAGCCGGGGGGCATCCGGCCCCATTTTATTTGAGCTTAAATATCGAGAGCAGCCCCGCACGCCCATTATCACCTACCGTCTAGCCATTGACGAAGGCTCTAAAGGCCCGGAAGTGGTGGAAGAGTGGTTGCAGTGGCGGCGGGCGAGCAAAGGCAAGCCCTTCCGCTTTCTGGAATTCAGCCGTGGCAAGGGTCGAGCTGCCAGCGGCGAAACCCCCAACAAAAAAAATGCTCGGCCAGAAACCAATCTGCGCTCCCCGGACCTGATTGCCGTCAATACTCTGGGGCAACTGTCGGAGCACCCCCGCATTGCGGCATTGCGGGAGTTTATTACTGACTGGTATGTCTCTTACCTCTCTATTGATGAAACTCGAAAACAGCCCGAAGCCGGGCCCCAGGAACGATTGACCAAAGAAGGTGACAATTTGGCCAATGTCATTCAATACCTGAAAGAACAACACCCGGAGCGTCTTGAAGATATATTCACTATTCTGCGCCAGCGCATACCTCGTCTTGATTCAGTAGATGTTGAGCCTATACCCAGTGGCCATTTGTTATTGCGCATCATGGATGCTCCGTTTGATCAGCCGGTACTGTCGAAATTTGCCTCCGATGGCACCATGAAAATGCTGGCCTATTTAACCGTGCTGCACGACCCAGAGCCTCCCCGCTTTATCGGTATTGAAGAGCCGGAAAACTTTTTGCACCCCCGGTTATTGCCAGAGCTGGCGGAAGAGTGTCGGACCGCTGCACAAAACTCACAGTTGTTGATTACCAGTCACTCCCCTTTCTTGTTAAACGCCATGAGGGCTGAAGAAGTGCGCATCCTTTATCGGGATGAACAGGGGTTTACTCAGGCCGTGCGAGCCAGTGATATTCAAGGTGTCAAAGAGTTACTTAATGCGGGTGCTTCATTGGGCTATTTGTGGATGGAAGGTCACTTTGGTATTGGTGATCCGCTGGTCAACTTTGGTGCCCCTAAAGTCAAAAGCAAAGCAGGGAAGTAGTCGATGTTGAAGAAACTCATAGTCTTCGTTGAAGAGATCTCCATGGAAGCGGCTCTGGATAAATTGTTGCCAAAAATACTGGGTGATGTGGAGTTTCAGATTATTCAATTTCAATGCAAGGATGATCTTCTGAAGCAGTTACCCAGCCGTTTAAAGGGCTATAGCTCGTGGCTTCCCACCGAACATGCCATTATGGTATTGGTAGACCGTGACCGGGATGACTGCATTCAGCTAAAGCAAAGACTTGAGAAAGTGGCTATTAAAGCGGGCTTAATCACCAAGACAAAAGGTGCAGAGCGCTTTCAAGTCGTTAACCGTGTGGTGATTGAAGAGCTGGAATCCTGGTTCTTTGGTGACTGGCAGGCTGTGCGCCAGGCATACCCAAAGGTTCCTGAAAATATTCCCAAAAAAGCGAAATATCGAAAGCCGGATGAAATCACCGGCGGCACCTGGGAAGCACTGGAACGTGAAATGAAAAAGGTGGGTTACTTCAAAACCGGTATCAACAAACTCGAGTGCGCCCGTAAAATCGGCCAGCATATGAACCCGGCAAAAAACAGCTCCCCCAGTTTTAACGCCTTTGTCGCTGCCATTAACACTGCATTAGCCTGGAACTAATAATGACCATTCAAGAATTTATACAAACTCAGATGTTTGCCCCTCGGCTTGAAAATGACCAGAACAATCATACCCTGGTGATTTACGATCCGGAGCAGCGTTATCGCCAGCTTTGCCAGGATATGGCCAGTGATACTCTTCGGGTGGTTGATGCCTCATAATCCAGTATTGTTTCCAGAGCTGAAGGTATCAAAGCACAGGATGAGTTGGGGAAAAACAGCATTGAGCAATTGCTGGTCTACGTGCCTGCGCCAAAGCCCATGGAAGATGAAGAAAAACAGAAAGACCCCTTTGCACTGTATGGTGCCTGCGGCGCGGTGTTCCCCAGCGGGGACGGTGACAGCTATTTAGTGCCTGTCAGAAAACCGATAAAAAATGGTGGTTTATTCTGGCAGGTAGGAACTGATAGAGACCAGATTCCTGCACAAGAACAGATAAAGAGCACTTTCCATGCCGGATTGCTCAAAACACAGTCAAAATTGACGGTTTTTAAGTACAACAAATCCTCATGCAAGGCATGATAAACAACAAATTGATACGCGCCAGACTGGAAGGCTACTGACGGCCTCTGCTCAGAATGATTTTACCCAACCGCTTCAGGTTACCGGCGACAACCGCCAATGCAACATAGCGTTTAAAACCTTCAATGCCTTTATCTGGACATTTGTCGAGACCATTTGCTTCCAGTGCGTTGATGTCGGACTCAACAGCGGAGTGTTTTCTTTTTGCCCGGATAAATTCCGGGTGAGACTCTCGCTTTTTATCACTGCCTGACAGCTTGCCTTTCTTGGGAAGAACCGCGCGCTCCAGAAGAACGTCCAGCTTTTCAAGATTACCCGGACTCCAGAAGCCTTTGTCGTAGCTCACCTGATTTAATGCCGAAAACCGTTTTTTTGCACCTTCTGCCATAGGCACTGCAACCTGGTCATCTGTTTGCTTTTGCATGACCTGATGATGCAGGGTAAAACCGAATTGATCCTGCAACACGCAGACTCGTAACCCTAACTCCACGGGAGTTCCGGCCTTGCCTTTGCTAATCCACTCGGTGTGAGGCTCAAAAATCGAAAACACCTTCTCATGATGGGGAATCTGCTCGTGCTCAATAACCCGCCGGTAAATCAGGTCTATCTGATGGCGGCTATGAACAATGTGATATTGAAGATTTTCCAGCCTTGGCTCATCTGGTTGCTGTTTGACCAGCAAGGACAAGGTCAACTCAGCCTTGCGGATAATTGAAAGGCTGTACTTGAGGTACTCAAGATGAGCCATTTCAACGTCGTGTTGTCGTAAGCGCTGTTTCATTTCACAGGCAGCACTGGAATGTTTCAGGTTTCGTGCTTTGTTGTAACGCTTGCGGTGCTGCCTCTTAAGGCATTCAGACTGACGCCATCCCGGAAGTTGGTACTGCCCAGCGAGAGCTGACGCAAACTCGATAGTTTTACGGCAAGCGTCGCTCAGCAAGCTGATATCGGTAGGGAAATGAACATCGGTTTTAACTACGAACGAATCGGCACGGCCATGTAGCGATTCATCTTTTTTTTAACCAATATGTGGCCAGCAGCCACAACGACTTGATTCACCTGATCCAGTATTTCCGGCGTGAAGTAGCTGATGTTATCCTGCAATGTCTGGATGTGGTAAGAGTGCGTGCTGTAAGGGCCGTGCCCCAGCATTTTCCTGAGAGTGCCATGTTCATTAGCCAGTTCTTTCAGGCGGTCATAGTCGCAATTAGTGACCAGTCGGAGTGTACCAAACACCAGTATTTTCCAGAACTCCATGCCGGGACGACCATTCTTTTTATCTGTAGAAGTCATGGTGGCGAGTACCTGAAAAACCTGATTACGCAGCTCAAGGTTTGTCCATATGTGCTGTAAAGCTCTCAGTAAACGGGGTATGTCGTCTCTTGATTTGGCATCAAAGGTGATGGCAGAGATATCAATCTCGCCCAACTGCATTTGTGGGTTGATGGCTTGGCGCATAATTGTGAAAGCAGCCTGTTTTGGAAAATCTTCGAGGACTATATGGGGGTAAAGGTTACTGTATTCAAGTGGTTGAGGGTTTTCGGACAGGCACTAGTTATGTATAGATTCATCGCGTAAATTCTCAAATTTTAGTGTCCGGTTTTACTTGACCAGAACAACGATTCTCTTGAGTCAACCCGCAAGTACATCAACCATGCCCGAGATGATCTGGCCAGACAGATGCGGGGCGCACTGTCGAAGCCTGTGAACGCTGGCGTCGTGGTGGCTATCTCATCATCAGCGTAAAATGGTCTTTTATAAAGTTATAGAATAAAAAAAAACAATCTATCGACAAAAACTGACTTGTAATCATTATTTGATCTTAAAAAAATCCGGGGAGGAAGGAACCATTCTATTAAAATGTTGTCATATCTTATGTTCAAGACTTTAATTTATAAGGAGTAAGGAATAATGGACATAAGACCAAACTTTTCAGAAAATTCTCCCTCTTACATAGAAAGACCATCATCTAACTTTATAGATAATTCTGATGAGGGTACTAGATACACCCAGCCGTGCAGTATGCATGATAACTTATCAGAAACCAAAGCACTAGAAAATCGTTCTGTCATTGAGACAAAAATTATTACAGATGATGAACTGAAAAACCTGATTTTAGAACAGAACTTTTCTAACAATGTTCATTATCGAGTTGAAGGCGAGCTTAATATTATCTGGTACACCGGCCTGACGGCCCTGCCCGAGAACCTCTCCGTGACGGGCAACCTTGATCTTAGGGGTTGCACCGGCCTGACGGCCCTGCCCGAGCACCTCTCCGTGGGGGGCTACCTTGATCTTAAGGGTTGCACCGGCCTGACGGCCCTGCCCGAGCACCTCTCCGTGGAGGGCGACCTTCGTCTTTCGGATTGCACCGGCCTGACGGCCCTGCCCAACTGGAGTACAACGCTGGGAGAGACCACTGAAGGTAATACCCGCAACGTTTATCTTCAAAATACCGGGCTGTCTGATACCTTGATCGACAGTCTACGAGAAGTAGAACCTCCTGGCATGCAGTTTCATTTTTCCCGAAGTGCAGGACAGCCTGAACGGCAGTTTTCAAACGTGGTAGAAGGTCTTACCTTCTGGCGTCAACTGGCTTCAGCCGACTCGGAAATACCAGAACTTAGCCTTATGCATGATCAGGCTATTGACCTTGTTCGTTACCTGGAGCGACTGACCAGTACTGCGGACTACCAGAATCAGGCAACCCGTCCTGTACTGGCCCAGCGGGTGATGGCAATCACGGCGTTACTGACAGGGAGCGACAGGATCAGGGATGAAGCTATGGATCACATAGCACGCACTCACTTCCTGTGATGACCGGATAATCCTGGCACTGGATGATCTGGATACCATGCATGTTCATTATCGAGTTGAAGGCGAGCATAATATTAGCTTTTCCACCGGCCTGACGGCCCTGCCCGAGAACCTCTCCGTGAGGGGCGACCTTGATCTTGAGGGTTGCACCGGCCTGACGGCCCTGCCCGAGCACCTCTCCGTGGGGGGCTACCTTGATCTTAAGGGTTGCACCGGCCTGACGGCCCTGCCCGAGCACCTCTCCGTGGGGGGCTACCTCAATCTTGAGGGTTGCACCGGCCTGACGGCCCTGCCGGAGCACCTCTCCGTGGGGCGCTACCTTAATCTTAGCGGTTGCACCGGCCTGACGGCCCTGCCCGAGAACCTCTCCGTGACGGGCACCCTTCGTCTTTCGGGTTGCACCGGCCTGACGGCCCTGCCCGAGAACCTCTCCGTGACGGGCACCCTTCGTCTTTCGGGTTGCACCGGCCTGACGGCCCTGCCCGAGAACCTTCCGTGACGGGCTACCTTGATCTTGAGGGTTGCACCGGCCTGACGGCCCTGCCCGAGAACCTCTCCGTGGGGGGCGACCTTAATCTTTCGGATTGCACCGGCCTGACGGCCCTGCCCAACTGGATTACAACGCTGGGAGAGACCACTGAAGGTAATACCCGCAACGTTTATCTTCAAAATACCGGGCTGTCTGATACCTTGATCGACCGTCTACTAGTAGTAGAATCTCCTCGCATGCAGTTTCATTTTTCCCGAAGTACAGGACAGCCTGAACAGCAGTTTTCAAACGTGGTAGAAGGTCTTACCTTCTGGCGTAAACTGGCTTCAGCCGACTCGGAAATACCAGAACTTAGCCTTATGCATAATCAGGCTACTGACCTTGTTCGTTACCTGGGGCGACTGACCAGTACTGCGGACTACGAGAATCAGGCAACCCGTCCTGTACTGGCCCAGCGGGTGATGGCAATCACGGCGTTACTGACAGGGAGCGACAGGATCAGGAATGAAGCTATGGATCACATACATCACGCACTCACTTCCTGTGATGACCGGATAATCCTGGCACTGGATGATCTGGACACCATGCAATTACTCGATTCGGCCGAAAGAAAGGCCTTTGCGGGTAATGCTGACGAATTAAGGGAATTAGGCTTGCAAATGATGCGTCTGGATGAGGTGAAACGGATTGCCCGTGACCATATGAAGACCTTGATCTGGGTGGATGAAATTGAAGTAGAGCTGGCTTTTCAGATTGGTGTACGCCAGCAACTCGCCCTGCCCGGCTCAACTCAGCATATGATCTTTAGAAGGTGTGCCAACGTGTCGGATCAGGATATAGCCAACGCTGTTAATCAAGTGAACACCCATTGTTCCGACGATAACTTGCAGGCCTACCTCGCACAGTGGGATCCCTGGCAAAAATATCTGCGCCGACAGGAAGTCCCAACTTTTGACCAACTCCCTCAAAAAACGGTAGACCGTATCGAGGACTGTGCTATCAGTGCAGAAAAAACCCCTAAAATGGTCGCATTGGGCGATGATCATCTGGATTACGATGCTCTTGTTAGGGCTGTCGTGGAATACGGTAAGAATCCGTTGACTAATTCCCCTATGGACTGGTCAAACGTTTTCCGACTCACAGAAGAGGATTCCCCCTCTTCCTTAAAACGGATAAAACTAAACGATCCATGATCATATGATGCGATGACCTGCCACAGCAGCCCTGTTCTGTAGCAGGTCAGTTAATAAAGACTTGTTTGAGATCGTCAGGTCTCGGGTCATGTTCGTCCATTAGTGGGTACACTCCCTGGCAATGTCGTTGTACAGATCAGGCATGAGCCGGATGATTTTCTCAAAGTGGATTTCGATGTTTCGGATGCGGTTCCGATTGTCCTTATCGTCGATCCACTGCCTGCGGGCGTTGATTTCTTCTTTAAGCTTGATGATCTCGGCTCGTGCGACGATTTCCTTGACCGGCGGTGAACTGATTGCTCGGTAGTTGACGAGGCCGTGTTGGTTTTTGGGCACCTGTGACCAGTTGAGTTGAGTCATACGTCT
Organism: Endozoicomonas sp.; assembly: GCA_965198415.1. Classification (GTDB taxonomy): domain Bacteria; phylum Pseudomonadota; class Gammaproteobacteria; order Pseudomonadales; family Endozoicomonadaceae; genus Endozoicomonas. Next base: position 16,481 of record CBDAPN010000031.1, on the reverse strand, counting down.
ACTTCCTGTTACTTATTCCTGTGCCTGAAGAATGCGGTCGAGGTCATCGAGGGTGTAGTGAGTGGCGTTGATGACGTTGTACTGTTTGATGATTCTTTTCCAGCCGAGAATCTCTTCGCGATCGTCGGGAACACTGAGAAAAGATAAAACAACACCTCTGAAATCTTCCATGATTATCTACCTCTATTAAGAGGGCGAGCAATACAACGACGACTTTTAGAGCGCACCTTGTTTTGTTATTGGAAGTATCACTTGTACTGTTATTTTATACAGGCGTCCTCTGTACACGACATTTTTCATGAAGCCCTACACCACCGGGACTCGAAGAAGAGTGATAGCATCTTAATGAATTCATCAAGCCATGTTTCAATATGATCGAAAATTCGCTGGAGGTGATCCAGGCCTGCCCGGAAAAGGCTTTGTGCTTTTCTACCGTGGGTTTTGATCGTGATGGGATGCTCTTCGTTGACATATTCACCAGTCTTGTAGCTCCAGCAAAAAGCCAAAGCCAATACAGCCAGTAGCTTCGACAGTTTATCCCGGTCTTTCAGGTGTGTTTCCTCCATGTTGAAGCCGCGTCCTTTCAGAGCCTGAAACATGGTTTCGATCTGCCATCTTTGCAAATAATCAGCAATAGCTGCTGAAGGGTTTGCATCGCAGATCACAACCATCAACTCTTTCCCCTTTCTAGATGCTGCAAGGTAAACTATCTGCCCCCAAACTTTCCGGGGCTTTTTCATCGCCATGGTTTCACCAATACCTAACGAAAAGAGTCTTCGAACGGGAAGTTCTCTGTTTTGGTGCTTGTTGGGGACCAATGTGTTCACCGGAATGCGGATACAGAAAGGCCAATGATGCGAGCGCAGGTACTTTAACCATCGTATCCCCCTGAACTCTCTATCCGCCAACAGCCTCCGCACAGGCTGCTCCGGAAAGATTTTTTGAAAGCGCTCCAACAGATCGATTCTCTCCTGAGTGTTTGAGCACCCTTTTTTGGGCAGTAGCGTCCAGAGTATAGGGATAGCCATGCCTTTGTAATTGATGGCAAGGTATAGGATGTTGATTTTGAACTTGCCAAACATCCAGTTGGTACGATCCATGCTGAGCATCCAGGCCCCTTCCGGGGCAAACAAATGAGCGATGAGTTGAGCGATGGTTTCTTCTTCAAATGCCACATCCTTGAAAAAGCGCTGGATTCTGCGATAGCAGGAAGGGGTGGCGGCCACGCCGGGAAACGTAGTGGCCAGCTCTGCCCAGTTAACAGTGCGTCGTTTGATGATGGCCACTATGAGAATAGACAGTACATCCAGATGTGACTTGTGCCAGTGGAGATAGGGCTTAAACTGTTTGGTGAGTGAGTTGATGGGGTTCATAGCTGCTTGAAACCTTGGCTTTGACACTAAGTTTCATAGCAGGAATCCTGTCAGCTCACTTTTGTCGTGTACAGAGAAAACCATCATCGTTTGTTGATGATAAAAAGATCGTCGAGTCGATTTCAGTCGCACCCCATCAAGACATACCTGTAACCAATGCAGTGATCAGGAACGCTGAGAATCTACCACCGCCAACACCGGAAGAAATTGATCAGTTTTATGGCTTGTCACCGAAGGCCAGGAGTACTGCACTGATGGTGTTGCTGGATACAGCACGGAACAGATGATGGATCGAGCCAATGTCAGCCGTGACGTTATCAGAAGCCGCATCGCTCGTATCTTTACCGCCTTTAATCTGAATAGCCGTGAAGAGTTACGGGCCAAGATGCTCAGTATTTATAATCATCTGGACATTGATTACAAAAAGGAACCTATTTACGGGATGTGAGTCATAGTTGACAGGGAGGTAAACCATGAAACCGAAGTACCTGAAACTGGTTAAACACACGAACGGCGTCTATTACCTGCAAGGTAAGTTACTGGGGAAATCCATTCGGGAGAGCACCCGAACACGGGACTACCACGAAGCCTGTCTGATGGCGGTGCATCGTGAGCTGGATGCCCTGCGACTGGCAACCGGCGCGAACGATTACTTAAATCCCTTGTTCAGTGAGTGCGTCCGGCACTATGAAAAACAGGTACGGTATTCAAGAAAGAACCAGGGTATCGTTGACCGTTTGAACCAGTGGTTCGATGGTTACGCGATAGCCGATATAGATCAGGAGGATATAAATGCGTTTGTTGTCGAGAACTTTACCCGTCGTGGACTGGCCAAGTCGACGATCGAGCGAAACCTTAATGCCTTTCAGGCCATTCGTAACCACGCCGTAAGAAACAAGATGGTTGTTCAGGATCGGTTGCCGTTCATTAACTATGAACGGGTCAGTAAACATGAACACCGGATGACCATCGTGGATAAATCCGTGCGGGATCACAGCACGACTGAATTGGCTGGTGTTTCTGTGGTACACCGGCTCACGAATTGGCTGCGCCCTGAACCGGAGCTGGTCTGATCGTTGCGACAACGGGATCAGGTTGTACACGGTGAAAGGTGGGCGTAACAAACTGCGCCAGCGTCGGGAATACGTTGTGCCAGAGGTACCCGAGCTGACCGCCATGTTAAACCGTCGGTTGATGGAGGCTCGCAAGTCGTCGGGCTTTCAGGTCACGGATAAGATATTTGACGTGAGCGACACAACGGTCAGGGAAGAGTTGGCCAGAGTATGCGAGTCGCTGTCGGTTAAAGACTTCCTGCCCCACGACATTCGTCATTGCTTCGGGACGTACCTGGCACAAGATAAAGTCGGCATCGAGGCCATTGCGGATTTAATGGGCCACGATTCTCTTGAGTCAACCCGCAAGTACATCAACCATGCCCGAGATGATCTGGCAGACAGATGCGGGGCGCACTGTCGAAGCCTGTGAACGCTGGCGTCGTGGTGGCTATCTCATCATCAGCGTAAAATGGTCTTTTATAAAGTTATAGAATAAAAAAAAACAATCTATCGACAAAAACTGACTTGTAATCATTATTTGATCTTAAAAAAATCCGGGGAGGAAGGAACCATTCTATTAAAATGTTGTCATATCTTATGTTCAAGACTTTAATTTATAAGGAGTAAGGAATAATGGACATAAGACCAAACTTTTCAGAAAATTCTCCCTCTTACATAGAAAGACCATCATCTAACTTTATAGATAATTCTGATGAGGGTACTAGATACACCCAGCCGTCCAGTATGCATGATAACTTATCAGAAACCAAAGCACTAGAAAATCGTTCTGTCATTGAGACAAAAATTATTACAGATGATGAACTGATAAACCTGATTTTAGAACAGAAATTTTCTAACAATGTTCATTATCGAGTTGAAGGCGAGCTTAATATTATCTGGTACACCGGCCTGACGGCCCTGCCCGAGAACCTCTCCGTGACGGGCCCTTGATCTTAGGGGTTGCACCGGCCTGACGGCCCTGCCCGAGCACCTCTCCGTGGAGGGCACCGGCCTTGCCCGAGCACCTCTTGGGGGGCGACCTTCGTCTTTCGGATTGCACCGGCCTGACGGCCCTGCCCGAGAACCTCTCCGTGGGGGCCTGACGGCCCTGCCCGAGCCTTCTCCGTGGGGGGCTACCTTCTTGAGGGTTGCACCGGCCTGACGGCCCTGCCCGAGCACCTCTCCGTGAGGGGCACCTTCGGCGGGTTGCACCGGCCTGACGGCCCTGCCCGAGAACCTCTCCGTGATCAGGCTATTGACCTTGGGCGCTGCCTTGAGGGTTGCACCGGCCTGACGGCCCTGCCCGAGAACCTCTCCGTGACGGCACCGGCCTGACCTGCCCGATCTCCGTGAGGGTTGCAGGGGTTGCACCGGCCTGACGGCCCTGCCCGAGAACCTCTCCGTGGGGGGCGACCTTCGTCTTTCGGGTTGCACCGGCCTGACGGCCCTGCCCGAGAACCTCTCCGTGACGGGCTACCTTGATCTTACACCGGCCTGACGGCCCTGCCCGAGCACCTCTCCGTGGGGCGCTACCTTGATCTTAGGGTTGCACCGGCCTGACGGCCCTGCCCGAGAACCTCTCCGTGAGGGGCCCTTCGTCTTTCGGGTTGCACCGGCCTGACGGCCCTGCCCGAGAACCTCTCCGTGACGGGCGACCTTGATCTTAGGGATTGCACCGGCCTGACGGCCCTGCCCGAGAACCTCTCCGTGGGGGGCGACCTTAATCTTTCGGATTGCACCGGCCTGACGGCCCTGCCCGAGAACCTCTCCGTGGGGGGATCTTAGGGGTTGCACCGGCCTGACGGCCCTGCCCGAGAACCTCTCCGTGGGGGGCGGATCTTTCGGTTGCACCGGCCTGACGGCCCTGCCCAACTGGATTACAACGCTGGGAGAGACCACTGAAGGTAATACCCGCAACGTTTATCTTCAAAATACCGGGCTGTCTGATACCTTGATCGACCGTCTACGAGTAGTAGAATCTCCTGGCATGCAGTTTCATTTTTCCCGAAGTGCAGGACAGCCTGAACAGCAGTTTTCAAACGTGGTAGAAGGTCTTACCTTCTGGCGTCAACTGGCTTCAGCCGACTCGGAAATACCAGAACTTAGCCTTATGCATGATCAGGCTACTGACCTTGTTCGTTACCTGGGGCGACTGACCAGTACTGCGGACTACCAGAATCAGGCAACCCGTCCTGTACTGGCCCAGCGGGTGATGGCAATCACGGCGTTACTGACAGGGAGCGACAGGATCAGGGATGAAGCTATGGATCACATACATCACGCACTCACTTCCTGTGATGACCGGATAATCCTGGCACTGGATGATCTGGATACCATGCAATTACTCGATTCGGCCGAAAGAAAGGCCTTTGCGGGTAATGCTGACGAATTAAGGGAATTAGGCTTGCAAATGATGCGTCTGGATGAGGTGAAACGGATTGCCCGTGACCATATGAAGACCTTGAAATGGGTGGATGAAATTGAAGTAGAGCTGGCTTTTCAGATTGGTGTACGCCAGCAACTCGCCCTGCCCGGCTCAACTCAGCATATGATCTTTAGAAGGTGTGCCAACGTGTCGGATCAGGATATAGCCAACGCTGTTAATCAAGTGAACACCCATTGTTCCGACGATAACTTGCAGGCCTACCTCGCACAGTGGGATCCCTGGCAAAAATATCTGCGCCGACAGGAAGTCCCAACTTTTGACCAACTCCCTCAAAAAACGGTAGACCGTATCGAGGACTGTGCTATCAGTGCAGAAAAAACCCCTAAAATGGTCGCATTGGGCGATGATCATCTGGATTACGATGCTCTTGTTAGGGCTGTCGTGGAATACGGTAAGAATCCGTTGACTAATTCCCCTATGGACTGGTCAAACGTTTTCCGACTCACAGAAGAGGATTCCCCCTCTTCCTTAAAACGGATAAAACTAAACGATCCATGATCATATGATGCGATGACCTGCCACAGCAGCCCTGTTCTGTAGCAGGTCAGTTAATAAAGACTTGTTTGAGATCGTCAGGTCTCGGGTCATGTTCGTCCATTAGTGGGTACACTCCCTGGCAATGTCGTTGTACAGATCAGGCATGAGCCGGATGATTTTCTCAAAGTGGATTTCGATGTTTCGGATGCGGTTCCGATTGTCCTTATCGTCGATCCACTGCCTGCGGGCGTTGATTTCTTCTTTAAGCTTGATGATCTCGGCTCGTGCGACGATTTCCTTGACCGGCGGTGAACTGATTGCTCGGTAGTTGACGAGGCCGTGTTGGTTTTTGGGCACCTGTGACCAGTTGAGTTGAGTCATACGTCTACTTCCTGTTACTTATTCCTGTGCCTGAAGAATGCGGTCGAGGTCATCGAGGGTGTAGTGAGTGGCGTTGATGACGTTGTACTGTTTGATGATTCTTTTCCAGCCGAGAATGAAATGGTTATAGTTCTCCGGACACACAAACACGGGTAATATTCAAACCCCTACAGGTGTGTCCAAATGTCAGAAAAGAAAGCAAAAACTTATACAGCTGAATTCAAGGAATCTGCAGTAAAACTGGCTGTAGAGTCTGATAAACCGGCAACAGAAACAGCCAGAGAACTCGGGATGAATGTTAACACCCTGCATACCTGGATTGCCAAGTATCACCGCCCCAAGGCTGCCAGCAAGCCTCAAAAGAGCGATGAGCATATATACGACGAACTCAAACGTTTACGAAAAGAGAACGCCAAGCTGAAGGAAGAGCGAGCCATATTAAAAAAGGCAGCCGCCTTCTTTGCCAAAGAGTGTCACTGAAGTTTCAGTTCATCAGTGACAACCGGGAGCAATTCAACCTCTCAGCCATGTGTCGGGTCATGTCAGTGTCCCGCAGTGGCTACTATGAGTGGCTCTCCCGCCCAGCATCCAAGCGCTCTCAGGAGGATCAGGCATTGAAGGCAGACATCAAGGAAATTCACGAGAAGCACCGTCAGCGCTATGGAGCACGCAGTATTAAAGATGACCTTGCTGATTTGGGTAAAACCGTCAGCCGTAAGCGCGTGACCCGCCTGATGAAAGAGGAAGATCTGGTTTGTAAGACCAAGCGTAGATTCAAGGCAACAACGGACTCCAGCCATAACAAACCTGTGGCTGACAACTTACTGAAGCGTGACTTCCACCGGGAGCAGCCTGACCAGGCTTACACCGGCGATATTACATATATTCCGACTCGGGAAGGTTGGCTCTACCTTTCCGTTTTCATTGATCTGTGCTCACGGGCTGTGGTGGGCTGGTCCATGAGTAACAGGATGACAGCGACGCTGGTGACAGACTCTCTGCAGATGGCTATGTGGAAGCGCAGGCCAGAGGCAGGCTTGCTGGTGCATAGTGATCGTGGCAGCCAGTATGTCTCAGAGCGGTACCAGAACTTGTTGAGCGACAATGAGTTTGTCTGCAGCATGAGCCGCAAAGGTAATTGCTGGGATAATGCGGTGGCTGAAAGCTTCTTCCACACACTGAAGACTGAGCTGATCCATCATCAGGACTTTCAGACCAGGGAAGAGGCTCAGCAGGCCATATTCGAATACATTGAAGTGTATTACAACCGTCAGAGAAAGCATTCAACCAACGGCTACCTGACACCGTTCAAGTATGAACAACAACTTGCCGAGGCAGCGTAAAAAAGTGTCCGGAAAACTCTTGCCATATCAAATCCTCTGAGTAGCTTTTTGGTGTTCAACATAATCAACCGTTTCGCAGTAAAACCAACGTGACAGCCAAACTTTAACCCTTTGACCGACTGGTAGACTTGGCTGGCCAGATTCCAAATATAGAGTTACATCACCCACGACAACCTTGTCTGATTCTTCAATGAGCACCTCTGCTTCGCGAAATGAGTTTAACCAACGAGGATCAAGTGGATTTCGATTTAACAGTTTAAATGTGTGTTCAATCATAGTGCGCCCATTATATGAAAGTAGTGTGTTAGTACCCAGCCTCTCTTTGGTGTCGCACAGCTAGCACCGTTGTTAGCTCACCCTCGGTACGATACAAAGCAACATAACCACTGCTACCAAAGTCAATAAGCCACTCTCTAAACTCCGGCTCCATGCCATCGACAGGACGACCAACTTCAGGTTGATGGGCTAGAACTTTCACGCTGGAACGAATTGTTTTTATGGCACGGCTGGCAGACTTTATGTCTTTATTTCCCAGAAACCGATGGAGCCGCTGAACATCTCTAAGGGCAGAAGGTGACCATATCAATCGTGACACTTAGGAATCTCCGCATCTTCTCCGGCTTCAAGTTTGGCCAGCCATGCATCTGCCTCTTCAAGCGTCAGGTGCATGCCATTTTCCTGATAGGCTTCCCAAGCATTGAGAGCATCCTGCTTGAAGGCTTCTTTCTTTTCCTCACAAGCCACATAGTGACGAATTGCCTCACACATAATCCAGTGGGCTGATCGGTGTCTGGCTTTAGCCAAGTGCTGAACCCTCCTTTTCAAGTCTTCATCAAGTTTAACTGAAGTGGTGGCCATCCCTTTCTCCTTTGGTATTAAAAGGTGTTACTTATTAATACTACACCACAACAGCAGAAAGTAAAGAAAACCCTCGTTTTATTTACTTTTGTACTGGGTGACCAGAGTAAGCCTATTCATAGGCTTTGAAGCGTTAAGTTACTCGGTAAAGAAATCAATGTTAAGATAGCGTCTTTGATAACGGGTTTATTCACTAAATCAGCACTTTATCAGGGAGAAATGGAAATGCTGATCGGTTATGCACGGGTTTCCACCGATGATCAGAATTTGAGCTTACAAAGGGATGCGTTAGGAGCAGCCGGCTGTGACAAAATCTTTGGGGATCAGCTCAGTGGAACCAAGTCTGAACGACCAGGATTAAAACAGGTGCTTCAATATGCCAGAGACGGTGATGTCATTGTCGTTTGGCGCTTAGATCGACTCAGCCGGTCACTCAAAGACCTCATTGAAATGATCACTCTTTTGGAGTCACGAAACATCGGTCTGAAGAGTTTGCAAGAGGCCATCGATACCTCATCCAGTTCTGGCAAACTCATCTTTCATATTTTTGGTGCTCTGGCTGAGTTTGAGCGAAACCTTATCCGTGAGCGCACTCAAGCAGGCTTAAAAGCAGCCAGAGCCAGAGGCCGAACAGGTGGAAGACCAAAGTCGCTCAACCACGACAAAAGGCTATTAGCTGTGCAGCTCTACGATGAACGGAAACACTCGGTAGATCAGATTTGTGAAATGATGGGAGTATCCAAGCCCACACTCTACAAGTACATCGAGTCTGTCAGATCATCGGAAAAGGCTTCTTAACTCAACCTATTATCTGTCCTGATTGCCCAAATTGCTACAGCCAATAGTGGCAATTTGGCGCACCAACACCATTAAAACTGACTATCCTCTTTCAGGAAAAAAAATAACACCTGTCACTATTTTTGAGAGTATTCAGCCTGCTCCTGTTCACTATGACATCCCTGATCAGGTTATCCAAGGCAGAACATCGGACATTAAAGACTTTGTGTTAGCTTTTGATCAAAAATTTGATGATTCGAACGGGCTTCCAGATGGCTTTCGTTTGAGCAATCGGGCTATGGCAGACATTATCAATGTCGTTCTTGACTTATCACCGGAAAAAATGACGTCCAGTGATGCGGTGAGAATCGTCAGGAACAGATATGCCAGCGTTGACTCTTAGGAAGTCACTACACAGATTTCTAAACACTACCTGGTTACATGACTATCGCCTTTATGCCCTTTGGGTATTTATGCCCTTTGGGTGCGATAGGGCGGGGAGTGTCAGAGCTTTTGGCTCCTCAAATCCTGAAAATTTTGCACATGTGCAAAATGAGGATCAGTGAGAACAGGCTTGAACTACTCCAAATAATTATGCTATTAAACGACAATGTAGTTATAAGCACGCAAGGTTATCGGTTGCCTTAGGGTGAGTACATTTTATTTAACGTTAGTTTTTTTTCTGGCCTTCAAGGTGCTCTATTAGTTTTTCCTGGCCAGCAATGGAGTGCTCCAAACGGCGAATCGTTTCGTGATATCCGGCCGATTTCATTTCTATTTCTGAACTCAGTCTCGCGGCTTCAGATTCGGCTGCTGAAGCTTGAAACTTTTCTTGTTCCAGCTTTTTGTGGGTATCGGATAGGCTGATTTTTAGCGCTTTAAGCTCTTCCTCGAGTTTCTGTCTGCGCTCTTTCTCGTCGGCAAGCTGCTCGGTCATTTGCTTTTGTTGTTCCTGCAAAGAAATGATCAGCTGTTCATGGCCCTTGATGGTCGCCTCTTTACCTACTAGCGACTTACTCAGTTCTGTAATGGCGTGATTCAGTTGCTTGTTCTCCTTTACCAGCGCTGTATTCTGGCTTTTTACTTCGTCGATCAGCGCTTGATTGCCCTCAACTTTCAGTTCCTTTTTGGCAATATTGGTACGCAAAGTTTCATTTTGTCGGGAGAGCTCTTTATTGTCTTCAAGGGCGCTGGCCAACTGCTGACGCACCTCGTGGAGAGCCGCATCGTTGGACTCTCTGCATTTATCGAGTTCAGTTTCTGTCTGCTTTTTTAGCATTTGCAACGCTGTTTGCAGTTCCTTAATTTCTTTGTTCTGTCCTTCGACGACAGCTGACTGCTTATGCATTGTGTCTTCAGCCTGAGCAAGATCAGCCATGGCCAGATCTCTTTGCTCGTTGGAGTCTTTAGCGAGCGCTTTGTACCGTTGCTCAGCCTCTACCCCAAAGCGGGTGATCTCTTTCATAAAAGCCTGAGTGAACTCAGAAGAAAACCCCAGGCGGTCATAGAGGGATTGCTGATTGGCTCCCAGTTCGGAACGCCAGTTGGCAAAGTATTTGTGAACAGTGGAAGTGCTTTTTACATTCGGCAATTCAGCAAGGACAAGTCTTACTGAAGGTTTCTCACCCCGGGCATACATCTCATTACAGATCTTATTGACCTGATCCTGAATAGATAGCACCTGTTCGTCAGTCGCCATGATTTTCACTCCATTTGGCTGAATCATTTGTTAGCAAACTAATAGTATATCAATAAACAAACGAACACTATTTTTTAAACGAACACTGTTCGTTTGTTCTTTTATTAAAAATTGACATTATGCCTGTAATGTCAATTTTTTATGTTAGGATGAAAAAAAAGGGAGCCTGTAAGGGTAAAATCCTAAAAAAGCGTGACGCGTCGAGTGACATCGAACAAACACAGGAGCAGCCAGAATGCCCCATCAGCTAGAGCAATTACGAGCCGCCCCGCCAGCTCCAGTGGGCGTTGATCAGGCTCGCCCTTTGGTAACAGTTTCCACAGACGCTGAGGCCGTGATGCGCTTTCTGAACCGAGTCACAACCACCGGCGCCCCCAGACTGGCTCGCTCTACTCATGCGGCTTACAAAAAAGAGTGTCGTCGTTTACTTTGGTACTGTGGCCAGCACAATCTGGCATTCAAAAGCCTGTCGCTGGAGGACGCTCAGGCATTTGTGGTGATGCTGCAGGAGCCAAGTCTGGATCTGATAGGCACGGCCAAACGTCCCTTTGGTGACAGCAACTGGAAACCCTTTGTGGTTGCAAAGGATTGGACACCCGGCAACCCTGTATTGTCTCCGGCCTCTGTCCATCAGGCAGTTGCCGCCATAAAGAGTTTGTTTACTTGGCTGCAAAAAGTGGGCTATCTGACACTGAATCCGTTTGCACTGCTCGATACCCATTCTGAAGAAAAAAAGCGCATAGAAATGTCTCGCAAAAACAGAGTATTACACCTTGAAGACATTTCTCTGGTACTTGACCACCTGCAGCAGTCTGAAAAAGATAGTCTGACAACGCCCAAAGTCCTGAGAAAAGTGAAGAGACAGCGGTGGTTATTTTATGCCTATCTCTACTCTGGCCTGAGGATCTCAGAGTTACTCAGCAATGACACAGGTAGCCTGCAGCTCGCGTCAGTCAATGGTAAGAGATTGTGGGTGTTGTATGTGATCGGCAAGGGTAGTAAACCATCGGAAATACCTGTTTCAGAAGGCTTTATGAGTGAATTTTGCCGCTACCGTCTCAGCCTTGGTCTGCCCGCAACACCTGCCCCGAACAAACCAGAACCTTTCTTTTTTAATATCACAGGCAAAAAACCGCTAAAAACCCGGCAACAGTTGCATGATATTTTCAAGGAGCTCACCCGTGAAGTAGCAGAGTCGTTGCTATCTCAGAACAGGGTGCATGAAAGCATCAGAATTCAATCCAGCTCGGTTCACTGGCTCAGGCACAGTTTTGTCACTCTGGCCATGGATGCTACCAACGATCTCGGGTCGGTTATGGAGTTGGCCAGACACAACGATATAAAGACGACGATGGCTTATGATAAATCCAGAATGACTCACCTGAGCGATCTCTTAGAAAAGATAGCTAAAACCATTGGGTGAAAGTCTCACATTGACTGGTACTCTCATTTTTCTGTCTGCAAAGAAAACAGGGTGACATTATCTGCTCCTGTTTTCTTAACCTTGCAACACGTTCCCAAAGGGCATAAATACCCAAAAAGTATAAAGCCGATGCTTTACGCAAGATTTGGTAACTTCCAACCATTGTCGAACAGCGGGCTCTGAGTTAATGACCTAAGAATCAGTATCCCTTGGCCTGTGGGAGGTCATCAACGCATAACCGAGCACTTCATACGCTGTTTTATCAACTAGCCTAAAGACTCCCGAACCGATCGGCAGACTCTGCGACAAGTGTTCAGCGTATTGCATACGAGCGCGATTGTTTCTGAGGTATTCCAGCTCTGTTGGCCGCTTTGATCGCCGGGGATGTTGTTTGTACTGGTAGGCCAGCGCTTTGATCACTTTCTTAACCCCTTTGGAATGTGGCGATAGGTGCAGAGAGTTCTCGGCATGGGTCGCAAGAAGGCCCTACTATAGCCGCTTCAGCGGCTTAGTGGCGGGAGCACGTCACGCCTACTATTGACGACTCATGTTTGGTTTGAAATTGAGGGGGTTTTGTTTAACACTACGGATAACGTGCTAATAGCCATAATTTCAATCAAAAAAGTACGGAGTAGTTCCTGACATGTCTTCAGCCGTTGAGCTCATTGAAAGTGTAAAGAATTTAGGTTCAACCGTAACCGAGCTGGCTGATGGCTTACGAAAGCTAAACCCAGGCCTTTGGGATGGGTGGGTGATCGGCATAGAAGACAAGGTCTGGAGAAAAGCCACAGCAACCACTAGCAACATACCTCCACACCAACAGGCGGCCAATATCTATTCCTGTCTGCATCATTTGCACTCAGGCGATGGTCGAGATACCTGGCAAATGGCCGGGCTCTTAATGGTACCGGATTCTATTATAGATCTTGGCAATAAGGTTAACGAATCAAAACAGTGTTTCGAAAAGGCGTTGTTTCAATACAAGTATCCAGGCAAAAGCTGGGATCGTAGGCATGAAGAGAAGCTGCCAAAGAAAAATAGCTCATTAATGAGACTACTAAAAGACCTGTCCACATCGCCTAAACCTACTGAAAGCCAGCTCGCTAGAGAGGTTTTATCTCGGCTAGGTTGCTCCAGGCTGCACATTCGTCATTGCACCAGAAAAATTCGTATTCTGAACAAGATGCCTGAGTCGATCAGTCTGAGTTGGGTTCAGCAACGAAAATCTATCCGCAAAATTACCGCCGATGAGTGTTTGCAAAAGTTAAATAGCCTGAAAAATCATGAAGAAACAGACCATGGTTTAGAAGCGCAAATAGCGATTGTTAACAGCTTAAGGCCTGAAGATATTGCAAGGCTCCGTTTAGTCCAGACAGTGACCAACCCTTCTGTAAAAGGAAAGTTATACTGGTCAAATAGCCATTCAACAGAGCTGGGCTATCTATCAATGCCAGCACTGATTGCCTCTGGACAGCTGAACGGAAAACTGCCAGATTTCACCCGCCTCTCTGAAACCCCACCTACCACCAAACGTCGACGCCGAAAAGATTCTAAATTAAGCCCAGAGCCGCTACTCAGCTCTATAAGGGTCTATCTCAGTTCATAACCAAGAGATGCGCTGACTCAGTATTGCCTCCGCTATGGTCTGTCACGTAGCCTTTTTATTCTTAGAAAAAATGTTTATTTTTATCATATACGACAGAATATAAACGACGATACGCCTTTCTGCCCTTTGGGTGCGACTGCACCAAAGGGCAGAAAGGCGAGAGTTTACGACGATTTGCTAAGTGTCGAGGACTCAAACCAAGATAAGCGATAACCCGGGTTACACGACCATTTATGAGCAGTGTAATCGCCGCATAAAAGCAGTACTCTTGAACGGTATACTTGTGATAATAACGACGGCTTCTGCTTGCTAATGAGTAATCAAGACACAAAAGAAAAAAGTAATATGACGGCTGATAAACGACTGGATGAGTCAAAGGTCAACACCAATCGGCAGATGCAGTTATTTTCCCTGCCAACGGTGATAGACAAAAACTACTCCAATCTGATCGACATTTACGATGCATTGGATAAGTACAGTTATGGCCGTGGCAAACGCGGAAAGCGAGCCCGCAGTATTGCCGATTCGGTTCGCAATACCGTAACGTACCTTAACAAACGCAAAATCCTGGCCACCGTTCGCGCAGCGAACATAACGGATAAAAAAGGGAATCCTGTGCTGGTCTTTCCCGGCGAAAGAGAAGAGCGCGTGGAGGAAGCGTTACGAAAACTCGCCGTTGAAGGCAGAGGCGTTTTTATAGACGGCAGCGCTGGTGTAACTTTCACCCTGTACGGATTGCAAAAAGAGTTAAAATGCCGTGGGCACACCTACTCCATCGATGAACTCAAAGAAGCCATTTTGATTAACCGCAGGGCCACTCTGGAAGTATCCACTGAAGACGGTTCGGCACTGGTTGACTCCGGTTTTTTTGAGGCGGTTGGCTTGGTTACGAAGAAAGAATACCAAAAAGACTCTAAAGCCCATTGTTACGTGCGGTTTAACCCGCTGGTGACAATTGTGCGACTGACCTACCGCCGATACGACTATGCGCGCAGCATGAGGATTACTTCTCCTCTGGCGTTGTACCTGTTTAAGAGAATGAGTTTGTATTTCACTCAGGCCGGTATCAACACACCGTACACCCCGAATCTGGTGTCATTTCTGTCACAAAGCGCAAGAGGGCTGTCTGTTCGCATGGGCGATAACGTGCGGGCTATGACCAATGCCCTTGAAGTCCTTATCCAGCAAAAGGTGGTAGCCACCTATGAATTTGAACGGGTAAAAGAGAGCCGCAAAATTATTGATGTCCGTTACAAGATTTACCCTCATGAGCAGTTCGTTCAGCAACAACGCTCAGGGAACAAGGTAAAGAAAGATGCCCAGATAAAATTCAACGGCACTATTTTCAATGAAACTTTGGAGGAGGAGTTTTTCCACTAACCAATCGTTTCCGTACCGATGCCTACTACAAAGACGGGCAATCGGTTTCGCATTCTGAAGCAGAAAAACGACTTTTATCGCTTAAGAAAGCATTTCCATTTCTGGCTGACGTTTCCAGCGTCATCCTACAACAAACACTCAGAAATCAGCAGAACACCTTCAAGAACTTGTGGGCTGGTAGGTCAAAATATCCAAAGTTCAAAAAAAACATTCATGCCATAGCATTCCCCACTGTTTTAGCAGTGACCGGCATTGGTTTTGATTCAATGCTCACAGAGCGTTCATACAAAGTACCTTCCAGCCATGTCTTTACTTATGGTGATGCTGGATGGTTCAGAAGAAAGCTCTCTACTCCAGCGGATATTCAGCGGCTCTTTACTCTTAGCGATGAACAGTTGGCCATTCTTTTGGTTGAGCTGACTTTTGTATTGCCCCCAGTCAATGTCCCGAAGCTACGAACCGGGCAACGCAGCCTGTAACTCTGATCTCTACCTTGCCAAAACGAGAGCGCAGCTCGTGTTGCAGCCCATCCAGGTGGTCCTCTGTGTTACTGAAGATACCCTTCCGGTTGTAGATGGCCATCAACCCTTTCGCTGCAGAGCTGCGACGGACTCCCTCTTGCAGGATGGTGCTGCCGAATACCTTGCCCCCGTCGCTCAACAGGGGTTGGATATGATCAAACACCACCGCCTTGCTGTGGATGTTGCCCGGTAAGCAGTGCAACAGGTAGTTGAGCCCTATGGACTGGTAGCCGGCTGCGTCGGTATCGGTCAGTGGTTCCAGTATATTGTGTACATGGAGGCAAGTCTGATAACGGCTGAGTCGTTTTTTGGTATGACGCAGGGCGTTCAGGTTTAAGTCCATCAGATCAATGGCGGGCTTTGTCACTGGAAACCGGCAGTGGTCAAGGAAATAGCCCGTCCCTACGCCGATGTCCAGATGCTGGCCGGAAACGTGCTGGTTGTACCAGTCCAGCAGGATCGGGGTCGGACATTGCCAGATAAAGCGGTTGGAGATGCCCAATACCGCTATGTCGTAGATATTGAGTATGCGTCTGCTGTAAACAGCCTGCCCTTTGTCCACCTGTTCTTTGGTGATAGAGCTCTGTGCGGTCATTGCAAACTTCCTTGCGTCGGGGTTAATTATTGCCGTAATAGACAAGGATAGGCTCGCATTCTTCAGGCCGCTTATTTTTCACTGAAATTCGCTTCATTTGATTATCTCAACACCTTCATTCCCACTAAGGAGGGAACCCGCCACGAACAATGGATTCCCGCCTTTCAGCACCTATCTCTTTATCACATCTCGACATCCCAGAGCTGGCGCGCCATGCGCCAGATTTCAACGTAGCCCTGTAGCTTTGCCCAACCCTTCCAAACAGCTAACCAGCCAGGTCGACCTGTTTGCTTCGCATCGCACCAACCACCTAGTTTGGCTATGGTCTGAAATAACCAGATCAGTGGTGGTGGGTCATTCGGCAATGGCTTACTCTCCATTTTCAACCAGAGCACTTGCCACTCATCATCACTGACTACTTGATTGGCTAAGGTTTTTTCGTGTCATACTTCATCGCTGTTCTTCTTTCGGACGTAAGGCAGCATCAATGCCTCCCTTATTTGCATCTTGATGTCAAGGTGGGGTGGAGATGCCTGCGCAGGAACAC
>CBDAPN010000030.1:0-716456 GCA_965198415.1 Endozoicomonas sp. | reverse complement strand
AACATATGCAGGAATACTGGACAGCATAATGAACCTATTGTGTTGCTTTACAATACAAGCATAAGATGCCCTAGCAAACACCTGACTATTAATATTGCTGTTCTTTTTACCGTTACCAATATCATTCTTACCAATTGCTGCAGGTTCATTAAATGATCTTTCATCTCTATTAATGCCCGGTTTGTTTTTTATTCTAAGTTCAATAGGCGTTATATCTTGTAAAATGCTCTCATCGAAATTTTTTGAGTGATGTTCATAGCGAACTTTTTTGTTATAAATGCTTTCATAACTTTGCATAACTTTGCTTTCATACTACCAGCCAGTAGTAATTATTGCGATATATATGGTAATCACGTAAAGCTCAACCTTATCCATATTTCATCTTAAAGTAATCAATAAATCAAACCATGATTGAAAGAATGTTTCGACTTTTGTCTTTTTCAAGTTTTATTTTACATGTCTGCTTTCCTACAATTTTTTACATACAAAGTTTTAAGTCGGTTTTGATTAGCAGTTAGAGTTATATATATTGACATATACTGTAACAGCTACTAATTATGAAAACCCAGATTGTAATTGTTTTTACCGACAGAAAATAAAGTTATCATGTCAAAGTAAATCATAAAGTTATCATCTTTTATTCCACTCTACCACTTCCACCCTCTCATGAACATTCGGACATTTATTCACAGCTTTGCATGTGAGATGAATACCACATATTTTTAAGTTTAATGCTGTGTTTACCAGACTGCTACTTGATGAGATTTACGACCTTATAGAATTACCGTTTGATTGATTGATTGATGATGGAATGTTTGTTTGTCTACCTAATGACTTGATTCTAGGTTTTTGTTACAGCAATTTGATACGGGAAACCGGTAGATTTGAAGTCGCATCGACTATCAACCTTGTATTACAGGCAAACCGACCAACCAAGTGTGCAAGTCACCCCAGGCAAGATTCTTCAAAGAGTTCTTCGCGTAGGGCTATTATCTTAAGCAAGTCTGTGCGATTTATTCTATTTTTCCATATTTTGGCGATTTTTCTATTTCTTAGTAAGCTGAAAAAATTCAATTTGATAACACAAATATCAATAAAACCACATTTCGTTAAAATATGAAGATTCCCTGAAATTATCAGGGGATAATGTTTTTGTTTAATTTTCTTGAAAATAATTTCCAAGAATTTCACGGGGATTTCCCATCTATGTGAAATGCTATCCCGACGGTGATGTCATACGGAAATTTGTCTCGGTTATACAAAATTTTATGCTTCAAATTTTTGGGTGATGTTGTGAACAGCTATAGCTAAAGTGAAAGAAGGTAAATTTGTTTTCTAATTCTTTACTTTAAAGGAAGAATGTGAAGAATAAGTTATTTATAATTTCGTGTTCTAGAGGATATTAAAATAAGATTCACTCATTGCTGAATATAATATTGAATTAAAGCAGAATATAATACCTATAATATATAGTCAGAAAAAACCAATGGGTGCGAGGGGGGTGGGGGTGGTGGGGGGGGTGGGGGGGGGGGGGGGTGGTTTGGGGGTGGTGAGTTAGGGGTAAGGGTTTGAGAGGACATATACTTTTTCGAAAATTCTCATGAAATTTTTAGGTTTTTTTACTTTTCCTCTGGAAATTCCAGACAAAAAGTTTCACCCCTAATTTTTTTCTTGATCATCCCTGGGAAATTTCATGTCATTTTTAGAGGTAACATAACCTGCCCATCAGAAATTCTACTTGCTACCATAATCGAAATTCCATCCTCAACCCCCCTGCCTGTGAAGACTGCAACAGGCTGGGTAAGAATGGTAAGCATACCACTGTACGATTTGTCAATAGAAAATTCTGTAATAACATTTTGGGAAAAAAAATTGACTTACCAAAAATATTGACAAGTCTAAACTACGTTTTGCTAATGACACTAAAATTTATGTTAGTGAAAATTTAACTCCCTACAACCAACGTTTTGCTTGGAAATGTAGAGGGAGTTAAAAAGAGCCAAAAAGATTCACAAGGTATGGAGTATGAAAGGTGTTATCAAAATTAGACGATCACCCCAATGAGCAAGCATACTCCATTAATAAAGATGATGATATTAAATATTTATTTCCTGATTTTATTTTCAAAGAGAGTAACAATCCAAAGTAAAATCATTTGCAATTTGAATTAATGATATATACCTAGCTTTTGGGCAATGATATTTTAAAAAGGAACACTTAATACCCTAGCTTTGGGCAATAATATTTTAAAGGAACACAGACTATTGGCAACCTCTGGTATTAATGTACTCATTTAGGCAGGATCTGATGCAGGTTTTTTTAAAAGCATGGACAAATCATGGAAAAATGAAACAGAATAAATCCCTACTTTTTCCCTAGCATAACAAACACTGATACCCATATACTTCAAAATTGGCTTTAGTTGAAGCTCCAACACTTTCAAGAACAACTCACCAGTCATTGTACTCACCAACTACACTGGTTTCACAAAGCTTGGGCAAAATTGATTTTTTTCTCAATTTTGCACTTTTTGTGTCCCCTTAAAATATTGCCCTTTTGTTTTGTTACGTTAAACTCTAGTACATAATTTTAGTTTCTTTTTGGTATTAACCTCTATTAATGACAACATTCACAAGACTTGGTTCACTAAGTTGAATTCTTTTTTTGTCTGTATTGATCGTACAATTGCAATGATTCTAGTTTCTAAATCTGAATTTGTTACCATGGCATCAGTGCATCATTTAGTATGTATATTTGTACTTTTCAGCACTCTGTCTACATATTCACATCTTCCATATAAGAGCTTTTTTGTGTTTATTTTGTTGTTCAGCATTTTTAACTTTGTCGGAAGTCATTAAATTAACTTTTAATGTGTATTTTATAATAAGAACCAATCTCAGGATCTTTCAAATTTTATCCCATTACTACTTTTATGAAAGTATTAACATTTCTAATAAAAGTTTCAATTTATACTTATTTAAGAGAGTTACTTTTGATGTTATATAATGCCTGTTAATATTGATCAATAGCGTACAGGTATTGGAAGATTTCATAGCCACATAGTCATTTCAAAAACTAAAAATAATTTTTCTGATCCAATTATTATTTTCAAGTGCATGCTTACATTTTTCTATATTTCTTTCTCTAGCCTTGTTCTTAAGGCTGGAGATATTGAACTAAACCCTGGACCCAAGAAAATTCCTTATTCATATTTTTCCTGTTGCCATTGTAATGTTAATAGCCTAGCTGCAGATAATTATTTTAAAGTGCCAGCACTAAAAACCTATAATTCCACTTACAAATATGATTTTATATGTAAAGACCTTATGTTAGATGGCTATAATTTGATTAGATCTGGATCACCCAAGTAACACTAAAAGAGGTGGTGTTTGTATTTATTATAAGGGGTCTTTGGCCGAACATTTAGTAGACATCACATCCTTACCTGAATGCCTAGTTTGTGAGGCAACAATACAAAACAAAAATGGGTATGTTGCTGCAATGTATCAGTCTTCTAGCCAAAGCAGTATTGAATTTGAATCTTTCCTTTCTGGTTTTGAAGATATGCTCAGTAGCATACTTTTCTCAAAATCCCAATTTACTGTTATTTTAGGTGATTTCAATGCCAGATTATCAACATGGTGGTCAAATGACATTACTAACCTTAATGGTACCCTAATTGACTCTCTAACAACAACACATGGCTTTAAACAATTAATTTCTGATGCTACTCATATACTTCCCCAGTCAACATCCTGTATTGATGTAATTGTTACAGATCAACCAAACTATGTAATTGACTGTGGTACCCACTCCTCTTTAAATAAAAATTGTCATCACGAAATCACATTCTGTAAGTTGAATCTCAAAGTTGAATATCCACCTCCATATCAGCATCTTGTCTGGAATTTTAAAAAACCAAATAATGATGCAATTAAAAGAGCTATTGAACTTGTGAGTTGGAATTCTCTTTTTTCATGTAAAAAAGTACATGAACAAGTTGCTATTTTCAACCAAACATTAATGAATATATTTTCAAATTACATACCAAACAAATTTATTACAGTTGATGATAAATTCATGGATGAATGAATACATTAGGAGAAAGATAATGGACAAAAAAGTTGCATGTAAGTCTTTTGGTACTAACAACAAAAATTATCATGCCTACTTGAAACTACATACTATATCAACTGAATTGTCAGAAATGATATTAAAATGATGACTATCATCGTCAACTCTCAGGCAAACTCAATGATCCAAAGATGAGTGCAAAAGCATACTTGTCTATTTTAAAAACTCTCTATAATGGAAAGAAAATCCCATTATTCCCCCAATCTTAGTCAATAACAAGCTTACATCAAATTTTAAGGAGAAAGCAAACCATTTTAATGCTTTCTTTGCACCTCAGTGTATTCCAGTCTCTAATGATAGTGCTCTACCCAATACAACAAATTCTGTTTCTAATGTTAGTTTATCATCCATTCAATTCAAATACCAAGATATTCATAAGATTATACATTCCCTTAACTATAATAAAGCTCATGGTTATGATGATATATCTATAAGATTATTAAAAATATGTGACTCTTCAATTATGAAGCCTCTATCAATAATTTTTAAAAATTGTTTACAAACTGGGACTTTTCCTAACAACTGGAAAAGGTCTAATGTTGTACTTAATCAAAAAAAAGGTGACAAGCAACTTTTGCAAAATTATATCCCAGATTTGTTGTTGCCAATATGTAGTAAAATTTTTGAAAAAATTATTTTCAACCCAATGCTAGAATTTCTCTTCTCTGTCCATACCAATCTGGATTTTGTTCATCAGACTTCAAAGATTTCAAAGCCAGTTACTCTCCATTGTTCATGACATCTATGTTAATTGATCAAAGTCCTACCCTTGAAGTGAGAGCAAACTTCTTAGATATATCGAAAGCATTTGATAAAGTATGGCATGAGGGATTAATATTCAAACTTGAGCATATTGGAATATCAAGAAATCTCCTAATTCTTCTTGAAAGCTTTGTAAATAACAGGTTTCAAAGAGTGGTACTTAATGGCCAGTGTTCAAATTGGTCAAAATGACCATAAATGACCCTCAAAATGACCATAAGGCATGATTTACTATGGGTGGCCTAAGATATGTATACCTCTCAGACAAATGGAAGTTTCCTTAAAAATACAGTTTTTTGCTTTTTGGGAACTTATAAAGACAAAATTGAATGATATTCCATATCTCGGGAACCATTGGTCGTATAAAGTTGGCTTAATCTTCAAAATGATCACAAGAATGATTTACTACGGTTGTTCTGAGACAACAGAAAGTGCCTTAAAAATCTCTTTTAGGGAGAAGAGAGGCCTTATAATGACAAGATTGCATGATTTCTTGTATCTCATGAATTGACTATCATAAAAGTTGGTTGAAACCTCAAAATGACCACAGTACTTGATTTATTAAGCAGGCTCTAGGCGAAATAACGTCTAATGATGAAACTGCATGATTTTTTCTATCACGTGAACCACTAGTTGTATAAAGAATGGATTTACTGCAGATGTTCTTATTGGTTGATCAAACAAGTTTTGTCCATCAATCATAACATTGTAATTTTTCATTTCTGTAGTCGAAGATAATATTGTTTGTGACTTGTTTGTTGTGTTTCATTTTCAAATGGTAAAACAAAATGTATCCTTGAAAACTTGGATCAACTAAGAAACCGAAATACTGATTTCTTTTTCCTGTTGATGCTTTTAGTTGATATTTTTTCCAGTTAATTGTTCTTTTAAAAGCAGATTTCAATTGCCAAACAGTTTTGCATTATATTGAGTCAATAAAGTTACAACTGGAAAATGTTGTGGCTTGAGCTGCTACATTAGTAGCTGCTATAATGCAGTTTTCAGACCAGCTTAGATCAAGATTAATTTCACAATTAAGAGTATTTCAAGGGTTCTCCTAAAATTACATAGATATTTTAATGGTATCATTATTTCAACATTTTTTGTGCCATTATTGCCTGTTAGACCTGTTAATTTTACTTTAAGATTAAACTATTCCGTAGTAGCTTTAGCTTCAGTAAAACCAGTAATTGCACCATCATCATCTAAAGACGGTATATCACTACAATATTTCCATAAAATTCCAGATTTTTTAAAATAATTATCACTATATTCTATTAACTTACACATTGGCATTACTACACCAATATATTGAGCATCATATACTTGTGTATTGTTTCTTTTACTGATGCAACTAGTAAATGGCGCACAATTTTTAAATATTACCTTTCTATTAGCATTATTTGATGTTTCAGCTGCTGCTTGTGCAACTGCTATAGTTCCTTTAACAAGTATCTATGCATTGTTATAATCACATAAACTTGACCTTAGCATTGACATTTTAAATCTAATTTGGTTAGCTTCATCATAGGTTCCTCGTGATTCATCATTTATTTCGACCCAGTTTTTTGCCCTCATTTAGTTCATTGGTGTATTATCTAACAGATTTATTATTTTTTTATACTCCATTATAATATTATTATAATTGGTCTTAGATTATCATAAATTTTTGTCTTTCTTTTGGGGATATGCATCTTTCTTAAGGTATAGTCAAGTGTCCCAATGGTTACACATACCCAATGATAATGCACTTCAGAAAAATCTATTTACTTCCTGATTATGGGCTTTTATTGAAATAAAGACAGCTTTAATGTAAACACAGATTATTGTTCTATGTAAATAAAATTTACAGGCTGTTTATCTTTTCACTAAAAATTACCAATGCGACTTGTTTGATGAGGCTTCATGCAAAACACAGAAAGAAGTTGTGGCATGTTGATTTTTATTTTACAATAACGGCTATGCAGTCTCATATTTCAGAGGTTTCTAGATGCAGTATGTTAAACAGACATTCTTAGAAACTTTCTAGCACTCCTACTCGGTGCTTATTACAAATAGAAATGAATGAAATGGTGTGGCATAGAGAACCAATGATTATGCATCTTTACTGCTTTGTAGTTGGTTGAGTTTCAAACTAGAATAAAATTACCCATTGTGTTTAAAGTTGTTTTGTTTGATAGCGTGCATAAGCCATCAGGGTTCGAAAATTAGTTATTATTGAGGCTTCCCATCAGGACTCTATTGTAATAATTATACAGGCCCACCAATAAACTGAACAAGCCCGACATTTTTCCTCAATTTCAGTGTTTTTCGTGTACTCTTATCACTACTCTGTGATTCAGTTCTTGCAATGATTTACTAATACCAGCGTATATATTTTCCTAGTGTGTACTTTGCAGCTGTGATCTTATTAATTTGCTTTGCCCACATTTTTTCTTTCATATGTATGAAGATACAATATAAAATAAAATTACTAAATTCTTTTCTCCTGGTCAAATTATTAACTTGATACCGAGTCGAATAGTTGGCTTGATCCAGGGTCGAATGGTTGGCTACATCCCTACAAACTACAAATTATCCTTTTGAACAAACTTTTATTATTATACTATATTTGAAAGTTATTTTTAAGAGAACCTGTATTATTTCATGTTATTGCACTTTATAAAGTTTATGAAAACTTTCCAGACATTTTAATAGAAGAGATTATCATATAATTTTCCGTGAATTTTGAAACCTATGAAACGTTGTTTGATATCGGGAACAATGACTTAGGGGAGAAATTAACACAAAAAATGACAATACTATAAAACAATTTAAGACTTGTTTTATCGATCCGTAAAATAGTAACAATCGATTCGTAAAATAGTATTAATCAATTGGTAAAATAGTAACAATCGATCCCTAAAATAGTAATAATCGATCCGTAAAATAGTAATAATCAATCCGTAAAATAATAACAATCGATCCGTAAAATCATAGCAATCGATCCACAAAATAATAACAATCAATCCGTAAAATAGTAACAATCAATCCGTAAAATAGTAACAATTGATCCGTAAAATAGTAACAATCGATCCGTAAAATAGTAATGTTAACATGATTATCTTAAGCATTCTTTTCACTCATCTGATGTTACTCACTTAGTTAATGAATAAATGACTAGTATAAGCACATTTTTAGAAGAAAGGAATTATATTGCTGGTAAAAACGCTCTTGACACTTTAGTTGAAGTAAAAGAGAATTATTTTTTTTAATTAATTTTATGTTTTATAGATTTTCGTATAGTGTGAGTATGATTTGAAAATCATTAGTAATAAGTTTCTTTTTTAATCAGATGAATAATTTATTTTAATTTTTTTTCTATTGAGCAAAAGTTAGCAAGAATAATTAATTAGCAGTCCCAACGGGCAGCTAATGAGGAAACTGAGGAGCGGCCCCAGGACGTCGGGAAGGCTAATTTTCGAACCCTGGCCATCTGGATTTAATAATAAGAAATTGATAGAGGTTCCATGTGCGTAATAATTGAGATTCAATGTGCATATCAATTGAGTCAACAATTATGTGCCTGCCTGTAAAGATTGCGCATGTGGGTGATTAAAAAGTCCTAGTGCAGAATTATTGCAATTTTAGTACATGATAGTTATGCACAACATAAATTCAAGTTCTGGGGAAAAAAAACAGATTGTATTAAGGTGTTTTGAAATGCCAGTTAAATTTTGTTTCTTTTGTAAAGCTGTTTAGACATGATGGGACTACTGAAAACAAGTAAAACAAGATATTCCAAAAAATGCATAACGATTGGGACATTTTACTATATTTCTTTATCATTCTCATTTGTAACTGTCTCAATTATTTTGTTGTTAATGTTTTGAAACTATTGTGACTTTTTGATTTTCCATTATTATAATATTTTAATCTCATTTCGTCAAGAATTTCTGGTCTTTCTTCTGGAGATACATATCTTTCTTTACGTATTTCTTTATCATGTTCATTTGTGAATGTCTCCAAATTATTTTGTTGTGAATTTTTTGAAACCTTCGTAATGTTTTTACCCATATTTTTAGCAAAAGATAAAAATTCATAGCCTTTTACAAATATTCGATCTCTTGGTTGAACTGAATAGAGCATTATTTGTTATATTTTGCAATTTAATTAATAACTTAAGTAATTTTATTTTATCTTCAATCTCTAGAGGATTGGAATTTTGATCAGTAAATCATATCTCAAGATATGAAAATTCTGAATTAAAAGTTTTTAAAAATAAAAATTTTTTGGGTGAAATATCAAATAATTGACCAAATAATTTATTAGGAGCAAATGTATACAAAACTCTTGAATCTTGTTGATAATTGTTGTTAACAATATTGCAACGCACTAATACTACTTCAGTAATTTGTAAATGAGATATATTTTTACCATGTGAATATGATCCATCAGGTAATTCAAATTCTTCATTCTATGTTGGAGCATGACTTTTTTATATTTTTTATTGTATGACTTTTTTATATTTTTGCATGTACAGTAAATGCTGAGTTTTGATAAAATCACATATTTATCACTCCTGTTTAGACTTATTTATCTGTAAGAATGAGTAACGGTCTGTGAGGATCAGATGTCCCACTATTTTTCATAAATGTAGTATCCATTTTGTTTTATAACTTTAGGATTCATTATATTGTTATATACT
The DNA here is from genome assembly GCA_965198415.1 of Endozoicomonas sp. Lineage (GTDB taxonomy): Bacteria > Pseudomonadota > Gammaproteobacteria > Pseudomonadales > Endozoicomonadaceae > Endozoicomonas. Next base: position 706,873 of record CBDAPN010000030.1, on the reverse strand, counting down.
TTTTTAGTATTTTTTTTTTTCTTGATGCAAAAAATATATAACTTGTCTGATTTCATTTAGTAAGTTTTTACATGTGTTACCTGCTTTTACTTGTGAAAGTGTTATTGGTAATCTTTGAAGCATTTGTTTAGGAATTAATGTTTTAGTTCCTTTATCCTTTCGTTGTTTATTAAAGTTTCAGACTTTTTTTAAAATGTTGGCTATTTTTTTGGATTTTCATTTTATATGTATATCATTTATATATATGCATAATCACCCGCCTGAAACAATCGATTATACATTCACCAACTGCTTTCAACCAAAATTAGACAAAAACAAGGATTTAGAAAACATAATTTTTACAAGGACATTTAATCCTAACCATGTTATTTATTTAAATAAATTTACCCATAGTCTTAAAAATATAAGAAGTAATGAGTTAAAGCAATGTTTTCAAAATAAAACAGTACAACTAGCAACTAGGCAACCCAAAAGCTTACGAAAAATTCTAACAAAAGCGAAATTTGAAGAAAACCCTCTACCCCCTCCTGTTAAATAAGTTGGATTTTTCTCCTGTAATGATTGTATTTATCACAGATGTGGATATTTCAAGCCATGAAAATATTTTCAATTTAAAGTAAATAATAAATCCATAATATGGTATTACAAACGTTATTTTAACTGTGATAGCAAAAACGTTATTTACAGTCTAATGTGTAGCACTTGTGAATGGTTTTATCTGGGTCAAACAACCAATTCAAAGTAGAGAATTAGAAAACATAAATCAGATGTTTTTCATCCCCAGAATAGTTTTTGTAAGAAATGCTCAGAACATTTACGCGATTGTAGCAGAATGAAAGAAACTTTTTTTAGAATTTATCCATTTTTATATGAGAACAAAAAAGAACTACACAAGTTTAAAGAAAAACGTTTCATTATAAGATGGAAACCACAGTTGAATACCTATCAATAAATTGTTAAATTATAGTTAAACAATAATTTAACAATAAATCATTAATGTATAGTTGAATAATTACTTCAGACATTCTCAGAAGAAATCTTTAATTGCGTTTGATATTTAGTTGGAAAAGTTAAAAAAATATTTCTGTAAAAGTAATTATTTATATTATTTGATGTGACTTGAAAAGTAGAAATAGGAAACTAGTTGTCACAAATTGTTGTTTTTTCTTGTGAGTATTTTGAAAATATATTATTTGTTGCTATCAGTTCTTAAAGTTTTTGCCAAAATTATATTATATATATATATATATATATATATATATATATATATATATATGTTTGTTTCTTAAATCAATTAATGATTCATTAAGATATTTTACAATCATATCATTTTTATTTTGTTTACTTTCATATAAATTTCTTACTAAAAATGGTGGAGACTCCTAACAAAAATATTCTTTAAATATTTGCTAATTTACATTTTTTCTTCATTTTTAATTTTATTTAAAAATTCTTCACCCAATTTTAATGAAGATATTTTGTGTTCAGTTTTTGCATTTGTTGCTACTTCGTGTTCTGTTGCTGGTCCTGGTGTTGATTCACGTGTTAGTATTTTATCTAAATTTTTTATTGGAAATAATCTGCCTTTAAAGCTATTAAGAACTTTTTATTCTGCACTAAATAATAATCCTAAATTTTTTCAAAAAATATTTTCAAAAAAAGTGCTTTTATACCTTTATCAAAATTCTTTAATTCGTTAGCAAAATTACTTTGCTTATTATCAGCTTTTTCTATTGATAAATGTCCTTCATGAATATTTAGTAAAATTATAAATTTTCCCCTGTTTTGATTAATAATTTAGAGCACCTTTTTTAATAATATCTTCCAATCCAATGATTTCTTTTAACTTAGCACGAGTTAAATCAATCATCAAGTTTTGTGGAAATATACCCTCAATTTATTAGAAGGGTCTAGAGATTTTGTAGCATTAACCTGTTTTTGTGTTTGTTTTTCAAAAGCTTTTCCTAGAGGAGAATATGCAAACTTAGCTTTTTCTATTATTTGTCTTTGATTAAAAGACGCTATTTCTTCACCTGTAAGACATTCATATTTAACAATTTTTCCATATGATAAAGCTGATATTTTTGCTGCTTCATTGTTAATATCGTATTGCAGTTTGTCATCTGTAATCTTATTATCAATTGCCATGATTAGTTTTTATATTCTTTCTACAATATTCTTCTAAAGCGTAAAGGATTTTCTGATGCAAGAGTACCATCAATAACCAAGAAAGAATACGGTTTTGTAGTACATTTTTTATTTTTGTAAAGACTCATAAAGTCTTGAAAGTCAATATCTGATGAATGATTAAATGCAATTTGTTGAAGTTCTTGTTTGTTTGGAATTTTCAGAATAAAATAGTGCGTAGAATTTAGTGTAACATTTTTTGGCACAGTAAAAAAAAATTGTGTAGTAAAAACAAGAGAAATGTTTAGCTTTCTACATCTGACAAATAATTCAGTTACTATTGGATTAAGTTTTTATTACTAAGCATATCAGCAGTTATATCAGAAAAAACAATATTTTACGTTCCTTATTTGGATTGCATTCTTCAGTGTTTTTAGAAATATCATCCATATTATTTGAGTATTCAATAAAAGCTTTATAATCATTAAAATGCTTTGTTACAACATCTTCATGTTTATTAATTGAAAATTAATATTTTCCTTCATTTGAATCTTTAGCGTATAAATAAGTCATATGAATTATAGTAGTTTAAGTTATTAAATTAAATAATGAATTTGCTTTCCCAGATACAGAGCCTCCAATTATTGATATTCTATATGGATGATCAGTAGTTTGTTGCCAATTTGGATTATGTTATTTTATGTTTTCTTTTATAACATTAACATCAAAGTAAATCCTTTTTTGTAATGTTTTATTATATTGCTACATTTAATCTCCCCTTTTTCACTCACTAGATCTTTGCTTGTTCCATATGCATATGTTTCTATCAAGTCAATTGATTGCCTTTTTTATAATCATTTGAACTTAAAGCAATGTTATTGATTTCTTCCGTAAAAACATTATGCCTTTCACTTTTAATTTTTTTTTTGCGTTTTTAGTATGATTTATTGTTTTTTATGAATTTTTTATGATTTTTTTAAGACTATCTATGTTAATTTTATTTGTTATTAATGGTTTATTTTATTCTTAAGTCGAGTTGCTTCTAAACAGCTTTTATAATTTTCAAATTTAGGGGTTTTTTTATGATGCACTTTTTTGTGTCTTTGATTTTTTTATCTTCACTACCGTCATCTACTAAGTAACTATAAGTTTTTGCTCTTTATCCAACAGATTTTGTCATGATTTTTCTGTCTATTACATCTTTCATTGATCCAATTAGGACTATTCTGGATGTTCCTAAGCTTCAGAATTACCCCTGCAGTATTGGAGCTGTTCCTGAAAAACATCTGTTCCTTAAGAGCAAGTGCAGCTAAGAATCAGAAATATGTTGAGAAAGTGATATCATGGGGGTCCAATTATTTTTTTCTTTTGGTAATGGTCTATCAATGGAATTGCATTTTAATTCATAATTTAAAGTATCAAATCTAGTTTCAACATCTTTTGCAATATCTATATAAATATCATCTGTTTTTGTGTATACAATGAAACTGTCTGTATCCATATAACACAACTTTGCCTTCTCATCATATTTTGGTTTTACATAATCATACCAAAACTCATACATTAATATTTTACTTGATTCTAATATTGAAAGTCCTAAATAAACAGGTTTATTCATAAGTATTTCTGGTTTTTTTCCATACTATTGTGACATTTTCCATATTTTTTTGAAAAACTGCATTATTCATCAACTTAAAAAAATGCTTTTTAGAATGTTTTTTTGCTTTTTTTCTTAGATCACTATTCATATCAATATATGGTTTTAGCCAAGCATTTTGATTAAATTTAATCACTCTATGAACTTTTCTTAAAACTAATCATTGATTTAATGCTTGTTTTAAATTTATTATGTGTATAATGTATTCATGCTACAAATTAGCTACGAGCTTATTGATATTTTAATTTTTTTCCTTTCATGTAAAAATGGCAAATCATTATGAGGTTCATGTAATTTTTCAAAATACTGAACATCAACTTCAAGAAAATATCTTTCATCATGTTATTCATTATAGTTTTTTATAAAAGCTTCATTAAATTGAGAAGTATCTTTGATCCACTCAATGTTTACTGGAAGCTTTTGCGACATAGCCCAACCATATAAATTATTTACATCCTAATATTCAAGATATGACGATTCTTTATTTTTATCATAATCTTTCATGTATTTGTTATTAGCTTTTGCATATCTATAAATAGACTGACATATCCCTCCTCTTATACCTTCTTCTGTCATTAATAACATATCAATATCAGTTAAAAGATCTAATTTTACTTCAGTCTTTTTTAAAGCTGCTTGCCATGCCAATCCAGGAGCTGAAAGAAATTTTGCAGGATCAAGCTGACATATATACAGATGTTTCTAAAGTTCTCAAATACATGAGTTAGTAATAAAGTATCACTTTTAACTTTGAACATACAAATCATGAAGTTCTGTTAAGTTTTTTATTTCAAAGTCTTTGCAAACTCTTTTTTGGTGCACATAATCTGGATCGGTAGTATCTTCCATATTTACGTGACTATGAAAATCTTCTTTTATATATGTATATATATATATATATATATATATTTGTTTATTTATTTATATAATAAATATATATATATATATATATATATATTTGTTTATTTATTTATATAATAAATATATTTGTTAATATATATATTTATTTATTTGTTTCTTAAATCAATTAATGATTCATTAAGATATTTTACAATCATATCATTTTTATTTTGATTGCTTTCATATAAATCTCATAACCAAAATATTCTTTAAATATTTGCTCATTTATATCTTTTTCTTCATTTTTAATTTTATTTGAAAATTCTTCACGCAATTTTAATGAAGATATTTTGCGTTCAGTTTTTGCTTTTGTTGCTACTTCTTATTCTGTTTCTGGTCCTGGTGTTGGTTCACGTGTTAGAATTTTATCTAAATTTTTTATTGGAAATAGTCTGCTTTTAAAACTTTTAAGAACTTTTTCTTTTGCACTAAATAATAATCCTAAATTATTTTTTAAAAAAAATTCTCACATGCTTTTATACCTTTATCAGAAATCTTTAATTCATTAGCAAAATTACTTTGCTTATTATCAGCTTTTTCTATTGATAAATGACCTTCATGTATATCTTTTAAAAAACAATAGGTAGTGAATACTTAGTAAAATTATAAATTTTTTCCCATTTTGATTTGTAATTTAGATCATCTTTTTTAATAATATCTTTCAATCCAATGAACATACAAATCATGAAATTATCCTAAATTTTTTATTTCAAAGTCTTTGCAAACTCTTTTTGCGTGCACATGATCTGGATCAGTTTTATCTTCCATATTTACATGGCTATAAAAATCTTCTTTTTTCAGGTAATGGCTTTTCATTGATTTTTTTACCGATCATCCATATATACGTAAGGATAAACACCTTTTCCCAACAATAAAATAAACTTATTATTGTCATGGTTAGAAAATTTGTATGTATTAAAAAGACCTTCTTTTAACCTTTTGCCAAATTTTCATTGATAACTTTTATTACAACACAAATAATTGTATTCTAGTAAATCATCTTGAAAGGTTGTATACTTGAGAAAAGAGTCGCAATACTTATATTTAATTCCACATACGTCATATTTTTTATTGTCATGTTCAAATTTATATTTTGTTCAAAAAGTTTATTGACAAGATTTGATGAAGAGCTTGCCATAAATCTTGTGCTATCAATAAATTGTAATATTTAAGATTTATTGCTTGTAATTTCTTCTCCATTTTTATGAATTCTGGTAATTCCTTTTTCTATTGGAACTGTAAGGGTTATGTATTTTTCAGTATTTTCTCCTAAACAAGTAAATTGTTTTTTAAATTCTTATGCTAACTCTTTTATGATAAAATGATAATCATAGTTTAATCCATTATAAAAAACTATAGGAATTTTTTTAAGCAGACTATATTTTATATTACATATGCTATGTGCAACACCTCTACATTCCCCTGTATAAAGACAATGATCTCTAACTTTACAATATTTGTTGTCTTGAAAATACTTATTTTCAATTTTTTCTCTACAAATATAAAAGGTTTTTGCATTTACATATGATCCCTGCTGCTCTTTTGTTAAAAATTTCATTTTTCTTCTTTTTAAAGTTAATTATCTTCATGTCATGCTCTCTTAAAAGCTCTCTCAAAACTTTTTTATACAATCTCTACCTTGTGCACATTTTCTATGCTTCTATTTTCTATGTATACATCATGCTTATTTTCTCTGCTTCCAAACAAAGATATTGTAGAGAAATTTTTTGGGGGCTTAAAGAAAGGTGCAAATATTGCAGGTGATATTTTGACCAATTTTTAGAAAAGATTTCATTGCCGATTAGACTCGAACAATATTTCTTTAAACTTCATGAAGTGCTTATTTTCTAAAGACAGTCCTCAATAGATTTTTTCGAAGGAGGGTATTAAATCGGATAGATCAAAATTAGAGGAAACTGGAAAAATGCAAACACCAAAAAATGCAATAATTGGAGAGGTTTTTTGGGTTTTATGAACTTTGTTAAATGATTTATATCAAATTATAGTACACTTAAATACACTCACACATTCCTTAAGAGAATTCTTACAAAAGGATGTCGATTTTAAATGGACCGCAGCCTGCAACAAGGCTTTTGAAAAACTAAAACTCAATATGACTAGTGATACCTGCCTCAGCTATTTTAAAAAATCTATGTAGATAGTGTAGTTTACACCAACGTCACTCCATATGGGGAATCTCAACAATATTTCTACAAACAAATTGACAAAGAAAGCCATAACAATGTATCCTATTCTCCACGATCAAACACGACTCGTCAATACCGGAATTTTTCAGCATAGTTTAAACTTGTAAAGACAGCAGACTATACTTGAGAATTTACATTATACAACAATGACAAATTTATTGTAAACCTCTTGAGCAACCCCAATTTAAAATTAATCTTATAAATAGAATGCTTGGTTGCCCGTTTACAAAGCTATAACTAATTTTGAAATATATTAAATTAAAACTTGTTAATTGACATATGTTTAATTTTGAAGTATGTGACTGTTCCAGTGGACATCCTTAAAGATCTTCTATAACTCAAAGAATCAGTTCATTATATTAATTTTGTTGCTGATAATGCCACACCAAATGCACTGACCTCAGACATTATCAAGTTATAAAATTAGCAAAACAAAACAACTGTTACAAACGTAATGTACCAACTTCCTGAAGTACATTGAGAACAGTAATAAGTTTTTAAAAGCTGACTCTGAACTGGCAGTAGATGATGATTTAGTGTTAAAATCTAATCAAATAGTCATCCCAAGTGATCTTCAAAATCATATTGTTCCATTAGCTCACCAAGGATATTTGTGAACTGTTAGAACAAAATGACTATTCAGAACAAGAATATATTTTCCTAAATTAGATGAATTAGTTGAAAAGCTCCCTGCAAAATGTGTAGCATGTAAATTGTCAGAAAAAAATAACCAACATCTACTTTAAACATTACACTAACACAAAAAATTCATGGACATCATTAATATCAATTTTTTGCGACCGTCACCAATTTCATCAAGTCCCTATTTTCTATTTTATTATTTCTGATCAATTGACGATCAGAGGTTCACAGAATATAGATTTAGGAATATATTGAGCTAAATTTCTCCTTTATTTGACCCGAAATTTTTATTTTAACCCATTTCCTTTCATTTTTGATGTATATATTGTGATATGTACTAATAATTTTGGTCATTTTGAAAGGTCAATTTAATATGATATATAGTTCTCGTGATATAAAAACTTTCAAAATTCATCATATAAGGCCCAAAAGAAACAAAAAAAGGTATTTTAAGGGTACTTCCAGTTGTCTGAGGTGTATACATATCTGAGAACATCCAAAGTAAATCCATTCTTGCTGTCATTTGAGAAGTCAACCAATTTTATGTGTTCGGAGGTTCACGAGATAGGGAAAATCAAGCAATGTCGTCATTATAATTAAAAAAAAAACATAAAATTGTATTTTTAGGGCACTTCTGGTTGTCTGAGGGTATACTTATCATCGAACACCCGATCTATTTGACAAGTCAACCATTGTTTTATGATTAGCAGTTTGCAAGATATAGATTTTGGGCAATTTTGGAAGTTTTGGGCCCAATTTTGGCCCCAAAAATTGGTTTTGCCCACCTTTCAATCTGATCACCAATTGAATCCTTAAAATATCCTTAAAATGGACCCTTTAAGGATTCCAAAACAGCTGCTGTCTTGGAGTTGTAATTGGATGATCACCCACCCCTTCCTCTACTGGTCTACATATATAAAGCTTATATGTCATAAGTCATAATATGATCTCAGACCGTTTGGCCAGGACATTTAAATAGATTAATATTATATTAACATTTATTAAATTTGAAATTTAAACTAATTTAACTGGACTTAACTTAGCTTAACTAACTTAAGGTGTGAACTGTAATACAATGCCAATTATATATTATGTATATATAATTGTATATGCCTTAAGATGAAAATTAAAATGTCAAATAAGAATTTTTTCAAAAGATATATATATATATATATATATATACATATATATATATATATATATATATATATATATGTTCATGAGCAGCAGGCATTTGTGTTCTGCTATTATATCTGTGGTTACTATGATGTGCTAACAACAAGTGCTATTGAAAGTTAAATATATTTAATATGTCATACCTCAACATTTAGACACTTTTCACACACTGCTTGAGTTCAAATATATATTTATCTTGTCGTCACCACAAGCAGTTGAATGGCAACTTGAAAGGCATCATTTCCATAATGCTTGCTGTTCATGAACAAGTAGCACTGATGAGCTCTTCTTAGAGCGAAACGTGTGTGCTACTATATGTTCATTAACAGTTCCTCATGTCACTGCATTTATTTGCATTCCACTATTATATCTGTGCTTGTATATATATATATATATATATATATATATATATATATATATATATTAAAATTTAAAGAAAATTAAAAACACATTTTTTTCTTACAAATGTATCTATGTCTTTACGAAATCTTCTACAGTGTATATCGATCAAATATATATATATATACATGCTGAGATTATATAGTATAAATATACATACAAACATACACATGAATATATATAATGGAAAGTTAATTCCGGACTACCAAATCAAAATATTACGTAAACCAAATAAAAGATTCGGGTAAAGACTTTTGGTATCACTAAAATTTTGAAATTTCAATTTTTGAAAATGTGTTTAGTTAGCAGTTCCATTAATGGCATAATTTTGTTTTTGCACAGGCAATCCTCGAGAACCATTGTTTAAAACAGCAATTGAGAAGATGACTCCAACAGATAATTACAAGCAGGTATTTGAAATCTATCTTTTGGACACAACAGTTGTTCCCTACTTGTAACATGAGGTCATGTCTTACTTGTAAATTATTGTTATATTTAATTTTATACTTAATAATGATATATTATATCATGATTACATTTAAACTATATAGATTGTTATACAGTTATTACTTGTGAACTATTATTGTTATTATTACTATTGTTCTAATTATTGATCAATTATTTTTTGTTAGCGTGAAAAAATTCACGAATCTTATTTCCTGCTTAATAAAGCTCTGAAATATTGGTAAGTTTAACCCACTTATTTCCAGAATCACATGACATAAGTAACGCGAAATGCGTTGAATAAACCAAACGAAACAGTAACTTTTCACTAATGGGATCATTAAACTGATATTGATACGTTCCACCTGATGCTATTGTAATACTCTGAAGAAATTACCAACGGTTTAGTTATTACAACATTTTCAACAGTACTAGCAGCAATAGTATTGCTAACAAAATACTTTAAAGTAGCTCCAATTCTACAACTATACCCAAAGGCATTCGTACTGTCTTGGAAGATTGAGATTGAAAATTGAAGATTTGATTTTTTAGAAATATTTCTATGACAACTAGTATGACTACCGAATCTCTCTCCTTATATTTTTTGGAAATCATTCATTTTTAAGGATTGACATTAATATAGTTTTATTGATTTTTAGCAAAGTATCTTTGTACAGTCTTGTAAAAGATTTTCTGGTTTCTATCCTTATTTACAGCCAATTTAGAAAAGCTTGCCTTTAGTTTTTGCCAAAACTTGCACTGCACAAAAAGTGAAGTTTTCCATTTAGGATTTCTTCAGTAAATGTGACCAAATATGCAGGAAACTTCATATAATTGGTCATATTTACTGAAGAAATTTTAATGAAAAACTTCATTTTTGTACAGTGTAGCTGCTGGCATTCTGAGGTTCGTATACCAGGTCTTATAAGAGAATAATTTTTTTTTAAAGTTATTCTACAACATGACAAACTTAAGTCATTGAAGATGATCCTAACACATTTTGCACCTATTTTTGGAAAATATGAAGACAGCAGGTCAGTCACTAAACTTTTTCCATACACTATATAAATCTGTTTTTGAAAATTGCAAAACAAAAAGATTATTAAGCTGGATTTTCACCTGTGGCCTACAATTATATTCTTCCAACTACTAACTACTGATGCCAAATAATTTGATAAGCAAAAGTGTAATTTACCGCTTCAATGTTCATATTGTAGTAAAATAAATTTTTTTCAGATTACTACCCCCTCTTCATCTTACCAGTTTCTTTACCAGTTTCTTTACAGCTTTTTCAACAAATGTCAGTAGTTTAATAAGATAATATCTGCTACACAGGTATACTATCTGCCTATGATGATGAAATCGTTATTACATGTTCAGAGTTTTATGATAGGATTAAGCAGGAAACCTTGTTGTTCTAATTATTGGATGTGGCATGGATAGTGAAGTTATTTTTACTTTAATATTTATCTGCTACAATAGAAATCAAGGTGATTTTTATTCTCCAGTTCTTAAATAACAATATGAATAACAAAAATTTTTAACCAAAGTTTTTATGTTCATGAAATTTAATCAATGATAAATGTATGATTATCAAGTGAACTAGATTAAGCCTATTACATTAGTGGAAAAATGCACACGTTTCTCCCTAGATTTCTGTAAAAGAAGACAGTCAGAAACGTCGATCTTTCTCATCTTTATGTCAACTTCCTTATCTCGTATTTCTCATATTTATCTTTCATAATAAAACTTGCTTGTTTCTCCATCTACATAGTGGTGAGAAATTAGAAAATCTTTTTAGCAAGACAAAATAGATTTTCTACTCTTAAATGTCTTAACTGGAAATGTTTTTGAAATTTGAAAGCGAGACATTCAGTATTTCTTCTCTATTAAAAATTTTATTAGTGTGGTAGAAAAATCCCCCCATTTTAAATTTGAATTTACACGAAAAAAAAATGTAAAACTTGGAAAACAAATCTTAAGATCCTAAGTTAAACATAAAACTTGCTACAAACACCAGTAAAAGGTACCTGGGAAATTTTGATTTTTGGAACATAACTTTTTCAAACAAAAATAAAAAACTTCTAATCAGCCACAAACTACACATAAACAATGAAAAATCGCCTCTAAGTGTGTCATAGAAATTATGTTGGTGTTATTTGCTTTTTATCAAACAAGAATATACTAAGACAGTTTTTAAAAATGATGTATTTGTTTTGAGGGAGCAACATTTTCTTGTTTTGTTCTTTTGATGAGAGCAAGAATCTCGACAAAAACTCTCAATATACCTATTGAAAACATTTTTTGGTTTATAGACCTAGTAATATTCTTTTTGCAAAACCTTTTTCTATCTAAGTAGTATATATCATCATAATCAGTGGATGGAAAAGCCTATAAACCACTTAAATGAAAACTAACTGAATAAAAGAGATTCATTCGAAATTATTAGTGCAACATATTATCTGAACTCATTAACAGAAAGAGAAAGGAAAACCACATCAAGAGCTGGAGGACATCAAACTACCTTATGACACGAATATTAAGTGGTACATTAATCAATGCAAATATGGGTCACTCAACGTTTATTTATCTCACACTAATAAATGTAACATATAAAGTTTTTTAACGCTAATTTTTACTGACCAATAAAAATGAAATCAAATTGCTGAAAGTTAAACCATAAATGAAGTTAAGCCAAATTAAGTTGTGCATGTATTTTTGTGAGTAGATCCCTGTTTTCTTAAAAATGTTTGTTTGACTGAAGTCAGTTGAAAGCTTTATGTAAAAAGAAACAACAATATTCATTCTTTTGCTATATCTTTTTCCTCCAGTTCACGTTGATTAATGATGAACCATGTTCGCGATTTATGTTCGCATAAAAGAATGTGCTGCTCAAAATTTTATTAAGACAATGAAAAGTCATGACTAAAAACAGAACAAAACCTGAGAAATTACTTGCAATGTAAACAAAAACGTCTCCATTAAAACATTCCTGATGATACAAATTGTTTAAAACTGTTCAAAACTCATTTGGTGTTCAACACGCAAAATTTATGGAGGCTCTGATGAGCAGTCAACATTTGGGATATCAAACCAAAAGCTATTTTCAAACATAACACAAATTCAAAAATATATCTAGCATTTAAGAGAACTTTCGAGAAGTGATTCTTGAAATTTTGGGGTCTTCATTCACCTCATCAGTATGAGTATTGCAACTGGGTGTTCCTGGTGTGCACTGGACCCTAGTAGGGTCCAGAGTGTATTTTTTGTTTGAAAACCACCATGCTATGCTGTCAAAGTTACCTTAAACTTTGCCTCATTACAATTCTATAATCAAACATCCACTATTATAAATTCTACCAGCAAAGGCTGATCAAGAGATTCGAAGCATAAACTCCAACATATTTTGAAGTTGTGTTACTAAATCAAGAAACTTGTCAAAACAGAACAGCTCCATTTAGAATTCGTTTCTGACTGCAACAACAGCTTACTCACTGCACAAAACATTTAAACATGCTCAAAACTAAAAACTCAAAAATGTTGCAGTTTCTCATGACACAAGAATCCACCGTGCTAATGACGATCATAGGATTTAGCAAACATGTTTGAAATAAATGTGAAAGGAATACCTTATAGGATATCTATTTGAGTCTATTTCTATTCTGATTTTTGTTGCATTGGAAAGTGCAGCACAATTCATTATAAAAAATTCAGACTTATAATCAGCTTCTTTTCATTTACATTGTCAGTCACACTGGTTAGCATCAGCGTAGGTTTTCACAGAATGTAAAAGCTAGGCACAGAGACTCAGCATTTGAAAATAGCTTTTTTATTGCATAACCAATCCTTTACATGGCAATTTGACTGGCGAATAAAAGCATATGCACTATGAAATGTATAGGAAAATGAATTGAGACTTTTACTGCAGAAAAATGATTGTTTCAATTGTCACTGGCAAAGTGTCAGAAAAAATTTGTTTCCTGATATTTTTCAGTGGAACTGATGACGTTGTGTTATATTATATTCATGTTGTTATATTCAGAAGTGTTGATCAGGGAAGGGAAGAAAATGAATGTAATTGCTTTTTAAAACTTACAGCCTGTTTTTGTTTTTTAAATAAAGAGAATGTGCCTATTGAAAACATCTAAATCCTGAGTACATGGAAATACTTTTGAGATTACTTCATTGAAGGCATATGCTTTAAAAAATGCTTTCGGAAGAAATACTATAATGTCTTTCTTATGAATAATTCATGTTCAGCTCTCCAGCTTTCATATTGTTAATGATGACCATATTAGTTCATCGAAAGAATAAGTACCTCTGTCTTTGTTTCATTCTTTGGATTGAAATGTGTTAACAGACAGTAACCACTAATCAGCTGGAAAAAAGCAACAAGACCTCATGTTCTGTGCTTTCCAAGGAGCAAGAGCAAGTTAACTAACGGTAAAATCATCCTAGTTTTCCATAATTTTTAATGAAAAATAACCAAGTTTGCATTTTAGCATGTCTACAGCCTGCAATTTTACTAAAAATGATGTCCTTCAAAAGTGCTTTTTAAGATCTGTGGCAATATATTCAGAATGCACTTTTTTCCCAAGAAAGCTCTTAACAACTGCTTCCTTGCAGTAAATGCGAACATGCACTTATGGTCTTCTAATGGCTGCTTTCCACATAGACTCAAAAACTATCAGGAAGTGAAATAAATAAAGAAAAATTCAAGAGAAATCTACTTACAATTATCATTTCTATCATGCTCTGTAATAGTGTATGTTTAACTAACTTTCTCATTTGATTGATTATAAATAGAAATCATGTGCACATTGGCACAAATATAAAAATCGAACATGATCACATATTCATAAAAGAAATGATGAAAATTATGCAAATGTAAAATAAAATAAAGAAAAGTGACCACACTGCATTGTGCACTCTGGATTGCTCAATGCAATGGAGTGCAGTGTTGCACAAAGAGAAGTTCTCACGAAAGGAAGAGCAAAACGGATTTTGTTATCAAAGAAAGAAATGGAAATTTAATGCAACAATTAATATGAAAAAAGTTTGGAATTGATAGCAATATTTCACGAAACACGTATTGGCCAGTGGAAATTTGAATTGAACATCCAGTTTCAATTTGTGAGAACAGAAGTAATGGCAACAAATGAAACATTTTTGAATGGAGAACTCCCTGGCTTGTCACCAAACATTAAATTCATTCATATATTTATCAGTAAGTACCTTACTTATATTTAGAAATTTACCCACACACACAAAACAGATTGTGGTGTTTGAGTCATACTTGTAGAGCTTGTGAAGAGACTCAACAGCAAGTCTAAATAGTAGATTATGAAGGAGGAACCAGAGGATTACTTAGCAATGGAGTCGACATTTTGTAATTTGATAATACTTTCCAAAATTTGAAGTAGAACAAAATTACTCATGAGGGGAGGGTTCTCAGGGTTTGAATATTCACGTTTGTGCATTATTATGAGCATGATTTCCGATTTCTGCATTTTTTTTCTTTGCATTTTCGTTTTGGCAGTTCTATAGAGACCCACACATTGTGATTTTTGTTTATGTTGATTTATGCAGCATAAAGTGAAAAAGATTATAACACATCAGATTACAAAATCACGTCGAAACCATTATTTCAAATCCAATGTTCAACATATGCTGAATTGAGCTTTACCTCCTCCAAATGCCGAGTTTTTTCGAATAATTCAGTATCTAAATAATCCTATTATAATTTCTTCTATCTTACGACGCGTTAGTTATTTCAGATTATGTCATAAGCCTACGGGTGGCATTTATTACGTTTGCACAAAAAATTGGTTCCGGAAATTTTTTAGAAAATTACTTATAAAAATTTGAAAAATTTGTGGCTAACTAAAGAAAAACCGTTGCTAGTAAAAAATTAATTTAATATTAAAGTAGAAAAGGAACAAACTTTTTCATGCAATTTTATGACTAGCTACAGTCCTGGGTACTGTGATGCTAGCAACAACTGTGGTCTGTGCTCAAGAACTGGGCTGTAGTTGCTCAGAAACAACTGGGCTCAAGAAAAGTCTATTGAAATGGAAATTCCACTGCATAGAATGGAACATGTGTATTGATTACTGCAGTCATGTTTGGAAGGTTTTGAATATAGAGATAAACTGCAGCTAGCTGCAAAGAAATGCTTAAAATGCTGCTTTCAGAGTATTTATGGTGTTTTGAGAGCAAAAAAACTGCATATTTTTACTAAGACATAGATTATCATTGTATGAACAACTATAGTCCCTCACTAACCTTTAGTAAAGTAAGAACAATTATTTGTGAATTTTTTATGACTAAGCTGTCAAGTTCTTGTGTGGTCGTATATTCACCTGTTTCTAAAGTATTTGAGAATTTCTGGTCACTTGGGCATTGCTGTGGCAGCCAAAACTGTGGTCTGTGGAATTAGGTTAAATAATGAAAGTCTCTAGAGGAAGAAAACAGTAATGCGACCGACTCACAAAAGACGTGCAAATAGGTCTTCAGTCATGGTTGACGGTTTATAAATCTTTTCTTCCTCTGCAAACTTAAAGAATATCTCAGATGATATATTTGTCTCATTTTTTACACTTGCTGACGTTGAACGATACCTGACATGTCAAGTGCAAATAAAGCTGTTTCAGAATGGGCAGCTAACCAATTCGCTACCTGAATAGAAAAATTGATAGCAAACACAGACACCTCATCTTTCCTTGTAGCAAAAAACACAGACCTCTTCAAAGTAGATATGCTATCTTTTTATAGAATGAAGTTATAGGAACAATAAAATGTTAAAAAAAACGTCAACGTAGTTGCTTAGCTTAGTTGCTCATAATTGTGAGGGATATAAGAAGGATACGTGAAAATCTCTGTTACTCCCAAACTTTTCCCCAAATAAAAAAATATGTTTATTATAAGAATTTATGACAAAAATTATGCCTGTAGCCCTACATTTTGAACCTTTAGGGGTGCAGCGTTAGCGAAAATCCCGGCTGCTAGCTATGTGCAAAGGTGAGCACTCTACAGTGTTTGAAGCAGGTGGAAGTTATAGAGAAGAGTTAAAGTAATAGTCTCTCCCTTCCCCTGCTGTCCTGTGAATTATGAATTTTCGTGAAAGAAAAGCCAGATGATAAAAAATAGAATTTCCTAATCTAGCTGCAATTTTGTCACAGATGCCACTGTACTTTCTCGCAAATTGTATGTCTTGTAGTAATACTAGTTTCTGATTTTATATTTTGGTAGGTCGCAGTGCATTATGAAGAAATGAAGAAACTTTTGGCCAACATGAAAAAAAACTGATAAAACTCATTTCACACATTTTCATGAAACCAGAAAAAAATATTAGAACAGCTTTCCATATACATATCCTATGCCTCAGCACAATGTAAAATTATCAAAAAGTTGAAAAGAGGCAATTTCAAGTAATATAAAGATGTTCATTCAAACAAGGCTATGTTAGTAATTTCCAAGCATAACATCAATAAACAGCATCAGACAGTTTCAAGTCACAAAATTACCCTTGAGTTTTTATGGTGCTTTTAATTCACTTATTAATTTAATGTGAACAATATTTCAATATTTCAGAAAAATCCTATGGGTAGTTTCAGAAAAAAACGATAATATAATTTGTCATGTTTTTTGTGTTCCTAATGAAACTGTGGGTCATGATATGATTTGATATGGAAAGAGATAAGGAACAATTAAGCTTGATTGTTTCAGGATTATTTTCCTCACATGGTACACCAGTGTCCAGTAAAACACTGATTGGTAAAACTAGGTCTCACATATCTATATGGTTTTAATCCAGTCTCAGGAAATCAAAACCTAGAAAGCTTTGGCACTCTTTAGAAAGCTTTTTACAGTTGTTCAAAGTAGCAGTTACCTACCAAAGTGTTTTTGAGTTTTTTATTTAACCCTCATATGCATAAAATGGGTCCCTGTAGACTCAAGTACTACATTTTTGGCACCCAGTTTTACTCAAAAAATGCCGGAAGGCTCAGATTCCATGTATTGCTCCATTTTAATGATAGAAAGCATATGATGTCATCATTTTACCTGAAGTGGACCGAATTCATAAGAACTGTAAATCTGTTCCATTTTAGTTTGGGTCCCAGGGACCCATAATTGGCAAAAAACTCACAATTTCTTGTGAATTCGGTCCACTTTAGGTAAAATGATGATATCATATATTTTCTAGCATCAAAAAGGAGAAATACAAGAAATTTGAGCTTTCTGTCATTTTTTGAGTAAAAATGGTTGCCAAAAATATAGTGCTTGGATCCTTGGGGACCCAACGCCAAGCTGTTTTTGCAGTTTGATGT
The DNA here is from genome assembly GCA_965198415.1 of Endozoicomonas sp. GTDB lineage: Bacteria > Pseudomonadota > Gammaproteobacteria > Pseudomonadales > Endozoicomonadaceae > Endozoicomonas. Next base: position 688,991 of record CBDAPN010000030.1, on the reverse strand, counting down.
CTCTTTTTGAAGAAACTGAAGTTACACCTAAACTGTTACACCTAAGTGTTTTCCTTGTTAAACAGTACACTAGTTTGATTTATGTGAAAGAAAAGTCATTTTGTCTAGTTAATTGATTATTTCCTCTTGTGAGTGCCCTGCTACCCATTTCATGCAGTAAAGTTCCAAAAATAGTTCATGTATATAAGGGTAAAAAAGAAAAACAAAAAAAAGCAATAACAAGAAACCAAATGATCTTTTCGTCGCACTTAAAGATGCTTTGTGGGATGTCCTTATTTTTTAGGAAAGACCTGCATATAACGTAAGCACGCTGAAAGAGAAGGAGTGTCTGAGAGAAAATGTAAGATTTGGTATGGAGAAAGGGCGAATTTTTTGGTATAGAAACACCCACCAGAGGTGTCCTTTAAAAAGACCTAGCTGTTCTTATGAATTTTCCAAAATTCACAAGAAAATATCTGTGTTGGAGTCACTTTCTATTTGGGTTACTGTTTCTGATGGTACTTCTTATGCCAGCTTTTCGTACGCATAGTGTTAATAGCAATTGTTATAAAAATATTAACATATGCTTCCATTATGCCACAAAGTTACTGGAATGATTTCATCACTTGAATTTGATTTGGATATATACTGAATCTAGGTTATTTTTTCTTTGTCATAAAACAGTTAAAGTTTCAGATGCTTCTTTAGAACCATAAATTCTTTTGTATCAAAGGTAGTGTATTTTTTCTCAAATAGGAGTCTCTCGCTAGCCAATTAATATCTGTATATTCTGCTACTCTAAGTCTTACTTCTTCTCCTAATGTAAACAGATGCATGCACAAAAAAGAGGGGGGGGCTCTTTCTTATAGTGTATTTAGAGGAAGGGAGGGTTATTTGGTAAATTGAAATAGCAAAGGAAATACAGGTTTTACATGGAAATGCGCATTATAAAGTTGTTGCTTATGTACAGGATTTATTATTTTCAAGTGTTTATTTTACACAATCATTGTAGAAGAGACTACCAGCAGGTGTCCTAGTGCACTTTTTATAGGTACCAAAGAATTTCTAAAAAATCATTACCATGAGACATTTTTAGTTTATTTTTGACTTGTTATTAAAAAGGTATCGTGTAAATTTTTACCTTTGTTGTATCACTAAGTTACAATGTCAGTTCAACAGAACTGCCTTAAAATATAACTTATTCATATAACACCCAAATTATTATAATTTGGAAAATTATATATAAAAATTTTGTACATTTTCTTTTTTTCACCCATTGTAAGAATGAGTGGAAAGAACATACATTTTGATGACAAAAAAGTCAACAAAAGTAATATTTACAAAAACAAGAAAATATTTAATATATATTATTTAGATGTTAATAAAATATTAATCTCTAAAAAAGAATCATATGGTACAAAAAATTCACTTAAATACTTCATTGGATATAATGATGATGATGTCATTAGACCATTATGTATAAAGCTTCCTCAAATTATTGGTTATGCTAAATGCTTTGATAGTAATAAGATAATGCCTTTGCAGGTTATTGATAATAAGCTATTGAAAAATCACAACAACTGGGAAAGAGACAGCAATTTATTGAGTATTTGATAGTGAACCTGTTTATGGTGATAATGATATGGAGATAAACTAAATTCAAATTTTCAAAGCAAAAAAATACGAAAAAAAATGCATCATATACGTGCCTATCGTTGATGTTAGACTCGGCTATTAGAGCAAATAAAAAATATTACCCCCCAAACACTTCTAGAAGAGTTTAAATATGAAATAAAAAATAACAAAATGGAGAACCTTATTAATGATGATTTAGATCTAAGTTCATCGGAGGAATCTGGTAATGAATCTGATAATGGATCTGATAATGAAACAAATAATTAATTTTGATAATGGATTTAACAATGACGAAAATTTAGACTGTTTTAATAATAATAATAATAAAAGCCTAATGTATGGCCAAAATAGGGCCATTCATTACCAGGCTTTTATTATTATTATTATTATTATGATTATTATTATTATTATTATTATTATTATTATTATTATTATTATTATTATTATTATTATTATAGTTATGTGCGTGAGCGGGCATTTTTGCAACACACAGCTTTTTTCAAATTCCTTATTATCTGTGTTACGTTCTAAAAATTTTGAAGTTATGAAACACGCTGCCACACGGTACGATGAGACCAATGTCGATATACATCTATTCTCAATATTAAATATTTAAAAACCAAAGTTTTTGAATGGCATTTTTTTTGGTGATAACAATAATTTGTAACAATTATCCTAAAACCATGATAATATTTTGTACAAACTATTATTGCGTAAGTAAATCAGTTTATGAACTATGCTTTCAATCAATTTTAAATGACGTATTAAAGAAAAGGAAAAATGTCATTACCACAAGGGAAAGAAAAATTCGAATGTGTATATTCTTATGTGATGTTGAAGTTAATTCAAATCGTGGTATAAGAGTAAAGACAAGAATGTCTTTCTTTATACGGCCCCCTCTATTCTTATGTAATTTATTCTAAAGTTAATTTAAACTTTTATGTAGGAGTCAAAGAAAAACGACCAAAAAAATCTTACAGAAATTAGGGTAAAGGTTCCGAAGCTGAAAAGCTTTAACATAAAAACCAACTTCAGATGTTATACTAATTATATTTGGGAATTCGTTGTCAATGTGAAATAGGAACGATTTACACTCCGTTTTGGCCACTGACTTTTTTTCACTTATAAAAACTGAAAAGACTCCCTTCCAATAATAATATAAGACGTATTAACGCTACAAATATTCTGCGGCAAATGTCTGTAACGTACACAAAGGAGAGTGAAGGATTAAGGGAATACAAAGAAAAAAATTGTAACGAAATCTTATCTGAAAACTTTAAAAAGGTTAAAAAACCAAAATTTCAAAAACATTCCTGTGTAATAGGATTACAATAGCAGTCGCACTAGAGGCATATTTAGAACCCAGTGAAACATGTACAAAGGAGCTTTTTGTGTGAATAGTTAACGGCCTAAAGCCGTAACTATTTTTGCAAGAAAACTCCATCGTAGATTTTCGACTGGGTTCTATATGTACCTCTGCCGCACAGTAATTGCAATTATTCTGAAACAAATTTGATTGGATTAAATAAATTAGCAGTTCAGAATATTCCCCATACAAATATCTAGGAGTGCATGTTTTATTATTCTGGAGAGTTTATTCAAATTGTGTCTTAGACGACATTCGAGTGACACTTAAGCATTCCATGGAAGCTGCAGAGAGCTTGTCTATCTTACTGGAAATATTCGTTGTATTTTTTTCATACTTCCCCTTCTTTTGGCTACGATTTAAACTTTTAATTCAAGATTAAATAAGGTTTTTTGCAGAAATATTTTTGTATATTTTCGAATGGCGGCTTCGGGAAACATACATTCAGGTGAAGCATTATTTCTGAGGTGTATTCAGAACCTAGTCAAACATCTAAGATGGAGCTTATATCCATAAAAGTTTTACGCAAAACGTTCTACATTGGATGATTTCTAAGTTCTGAATACGCTTCTGTATTAAATCAGCAGAAAAAGATTACTCCTAATTTTTATTTTCTATTCATTTATCAGGTACTTTTATCTGATGGAACTCTCTGTTGAAGAAAATCATAAGTTTAGATTATTCAATACTGTGGGTGTCTAATCTACAGATTACGATAACCACAGATTCTTACCCTTCTGTTGAGAAATTTAGAGAATATGTGTACAGGACCATGTGGGTACAAGGGTATATTTGAGTTTTAAACTTATGTGGTGTATTGGTCAAACTGAAGAAAGCTGAAGGTTCCGTACGAGTTGAGTTCTCAGAGTTAAGTTCTCATGGCGGAGTTATCAAAATAGGAGACTTCTATTGACTGGGTATTGTACTGGTTGCGTGCAGAAAGTGACAGCATCGGAAAAAATCTCGTTATTATTCAAGATCTTCTTAACCCCATTTTACCCAGTCTCTGATAGACCCTTGTTTCTTCTGGAGATGGGTCACATTGCCTCCTCCGCTTCTAAACCCAGTTTTAAAAATGTCATAATGATGAAACTTTGTAGTCTAAAAGGACATGATAAGAAGTTTCAATTACCATAACCATGTCTTTGTTGATGTCAGTAAAAATCTGGAAAATTTGTTTTACAAAATGATCATAACTTTTAAATTCAAAATGCAATTTTCATTCTGTTTTCACCAAATGATAATTAAGAGGTTTTAATTTAGCAGATCTTGAAGGATTTTGGCAACCTTTTCTAAAGAATGTATTCTTTCACGTTAGAAAATATTCAAAATTCATAAAAAACAGTTCTTGATAACCCAACAACCAAGTATTACACTTACACCAAATTTTTCAGATAAGTGTAACAATAAGGCAAACCTAAAGTCAAAAAATAACAGACACATCCAGAAGCAGTCGCCCGGATGTACTTTGTAAAAAAAACATTCTTAAAATTTTTTCACAAAATTCACAGAAAAACACCTGCGTTAGATTCTCTTTTTTAATACAGTTGGAACCTGAGACGGGTACTGTTCTGTGAATTTTGCGAAGCTTTTAAAAAAAAACTTTTTTATAGAACAGCTCCAGTGGCTGCTTCTCCACGATGGGTTTTTCAAATTAAAGCTAACATATGGTTTGCATTTTTCCCTAGACGAATTTTTTTGCAGGTGTTCTGAAAATATACATTGCAAACAAGAATCTCTTAATCCAAACTGAAAAAATAAAACATATCCTTCCAGTTCTTCTTAAGAAGAGAAACCAAATGTGACAGGAGAGCAAACAAAGAACCTAGATTGCAAGCCAAACAAAAGAGAATTTAAACCTGTGGTATACCAGAAAAGTGGGACCCAGGACCCTAAGGAGGGACCCGGGACCCAGGACCCTAAGGTGGGACCCTAAGGTAGGACCCTAGAGTGGGACCTTAAGGTGGGACCCTAGGGTGGGAACCTGAGTTGAGACCCTAGGGTGGGGCCTTAGGATGACACCCTAACGTGGGACCCTAAGGCGAGACCCTACGGTGGGACCGTTTATCATTGGAGAAGCTTTTGAAGACTTTTACCAATACGCTGAACCCTGAATCAACCACAGAAAGTTAATGCCATTATGTAACAAGAACACCATGTTTTAGCTCACTTTGAAAAAGACAACATGTAAAAAGCAAATATACTGTGCAGGAAATTCCATGCAAATAATCAGTAGTACCAGTTTGAAGGAAGAAAGTCATATTCAATTATAGCAACAATGCTCAGAATTCTCTTCAACTCGCATTGGGACAGCCTGAATAATTTTTGTTTTTTTCGGCGATAATAGATAAACAGGCTATTTTAGAAACATGACGTGTTGAGACGGGAAAGTTTGTTTACTCAAGGTAAAGAGTCTGATACGAGACTTACACGTTTTTCCAATTCTGTTCTGAATGTGGTAACATCATTACTACGTCGTTGTTGGTGAAAGTCAGGTCACTTGTGAAAAAATAACAAGAAAATGGAAAGAGACCTATAAAAAATTACAGGAAAATCGCTCACAAAAGAAGTAAGTTAATTTTCAACTCAATTTTTTTAGATTCCCTGTGGCTGAGTAGTTGTGAACCAGAAGCAGCCACAGGATGTGTTCTTAAATATTTCGCAAAATTCACAGGAAAACACATGTGCCAGAGTCTCTTTTTCAATAAAGTAGCATTTTAATAAAGTTGCAGGCCTAAGGCCAAGTTTTAAACAAATTTTAAACTAATCTTTTGTTTCCCCCCTTCCTTAGGTTTATAATATCGTGGAATAAGGAAAAGGGAAATTCATATGATGAGGGGAATGGCGAGCAAGGGTATATTTGAAAGTAAATATAGAAATAGGGAAAGAGGAGCCATATAGCAGAATATAGCCAAAATGTTGAGCAACTGCGAAAAATTTGCACTAACGGTGCGAAGTCTTAGATATTATTTTGCTACCCTCAGGAAAAGATACAAGTCAAAAACAAGACGAGAAGTCAAAGATACCGGCCTAGGGATAAAGAGCTCTCTGAAAATGAGCAACTTCTTGAAGACCTTATAGAGAGATTTGAAGAAAGTGGACGCAGAACCAAAGCAGATACTCAAAAAACATTGTCTTATATCGAAACGAAAAAAAGAAAGCTCAAGAAATGAGAAAAAAAGCAATGGAAAAGATTTGGAGAGATGAAAGTGACACTGGAAATAAAAGCAAAGTAAAAGGTATAGCTCAGAAGTGTTGGTTTTCGTCGAGAAAAACGTGACCTAGACCGCTATATCAGAAGATTTGCAAAAAGAAAACAATGAAAGAGAAGCTCGGGAAAGACAGCATAGTCAGCTCATACAAAATAGGCCAATGAAAGCTCAGCAAAGTCAAGCAATCCAAGTCTTTCAACAACAGCAGGCTCAGATTTTGGTTTTGGTGCTGCAAAGACAGTAAAGTAGTTTATAGTCAGTTGAACTGTTAGGTTTTGTTTCAAAGATTGTGTTTAATCTTTTTCTTTTGTTCAGAAGAAAACTCTGTCTCATAAAATGTTGTTAAACTTCCTTGGCTAAATACAGAAGCAGTAGTTGGCAGATGTTCTTCAAAATAGGTGCTTTTAAAAAATTTCGCAAACTGTACAGGAAAACACCTTTATTGGAGTCTCTGTTTAAAAAAGTTGCAGGCTGAAGCCCTGTAACTTTATTAAAGAGATACTCCAACAGTGGTGTTTTCCTTTGAAGTTTGCAAAATTTTTAAGAACAACTTTTTTTACAGAACACCTCCAGTGACTGCTTCTGAAATGCAGAAGCAGTCCACAGATTTTCTTCTGGAAATTAGCATTTCATAATTTCTTTAAGGATTTTTTATCTGTTTTGATCAATTGTGATCTGTCTCTGACAATTTTTTTAAAAATGGAGAGTTACTTTCGACAACTACTGTCAATTTAATCTGTTTTAGGAGCTTAGTTTGCTTTTTGTCAGAAAATTCTGTTAATCCTACACTTTCAAACAACGTTTTCAGAGGCCTAAAACTTTACTAAAAAAGAGACTCTGGCAAAGGTGTTTTTCTGTGAATTTAGCGAAATTTCTAAGAAAACATATTTTACAGAATACCTCTGGTCTACTGCTTCTAATTTGTATATATTGTAGCACAATCAAAGCGAACATATGTAAATCAAAGTAAGACGATTTAGGCAGGCACCTATTATAAAGATTTTATTGTAAAAGAGTCTAGTTTACGGATTTGTAGAGATCGTTGCCAAAAACAGAACGTTATTTTCTTGTTACTGTATTGTAACATATTGACACAAGGTCTATTCAGTTCTTCTTTGCTTTTATTTTATTTAAATTAAGGATTGCACCATTTACGAAAGTAAGATCTAAGCAATTTATCTTCATGGATAATAGCAGTCTGTCAGCCTTTACTGTTTGAATTACATCTCACCCTAGGGGGTCCCACCTTAGGGCCCCACTCTAGGGTCCCAACTTAGAGTCCCACCCTAGGGTCCCACCTTAGTGTCCCACCTTAGGGTTCTGGGTCCCATCTTAGTTTGTCTATTAACAAAAAAGATGCTTTCTTATGTAATTAACTTTTTTTCATTTAAAAGTATATTTTGGTGAAAACTAAGAGAAAACTAACTAGTGAAAACTAAGAGTGTTCCCTCTTTTTAAGAAAGGAAAACCTGTTTCTGGGGAAACAGATTTATTAGTGATAACGTCTATTCTGATGCACGAGTACCACCCCATCAATGAAGACTACCTTGACGTGGAAATGGGGCTTTAAACTAAAAGTCTTCAACCGTTAGTGTTTATATGGGGAGAGCTCAACAGACTGGCACAACTGCAAGCAACAATTCCAATGGATCTTCTCTTGTATTAAAGCACATTAGAAAGGATTAGAAAGACCTTTTCTAGGAAAAATGAAGCCTCCCTGTGTAATGCAGTTCTACAGTAGTCTTTATGTTAGATCATTACGACTCCCGGGGTTAGTTTGGGGGAAAGAAAACTTTTTTACCTTTCGGTTTTTAGAAAGATTATCAGAGTTGTTATTTGCTTGTCTTGGCTTCATTTGCTATATTTAACACTTTTTTACTCAGTTGTTGGCTTCATAGTTTTTTTTATTAATGTCTATCACTCGGAGATGAAGGATCCTTGAAACAAAACTGTCTCCAAACACACCCACAGACTCACACATATACAGATGCACATGAACACCGTAACACATTTAAACTTACATATGACTAATGAAAATATAGGTTCTTGTGTTATTATTTACTGTATCAGTTACTAATTACTGTATCAAGTATTTTTTATTGCATATGCCATTCCGTAAAAAAGTAGTTATTTCTCAAAATTATATACTGGGTAGGAGTCCCCTTCCTTTTCTAGAAGTCAATAATTTGTCGAAAAATAGTCATTCCTAACGTTAAACTTTAACGTTAACTAAACTTTGCAGCTGTAATCCAAGTTTCAATAGAAACAAGTTTCAATGACATCTCTATACCTAAAATCTGAAACATCTGCGCATGCCCAAATACGCGATTACTTGTTTATACATATTATACACAAGTTTCACGACATGGTGTCAGTTGGAAACTTGGAAACTTGTAAGTTGGATATCCCTTAATAAATGGGGTCTAAGATAACGTAATTAATGTGGTCACGGGGTCAAGTGGCCACGTTTTCCTAGAAAATCTTTCTTCATTTTTACCGGCTGTTCAATTTGTAACCAGTTTAAATGTTAAGTTGTTAGAACTTTCGCATCATTTTGATAAAGTTAATCAAACTAATTTTTTTACAAAATTTATGTTAGTCTCTAAAAACAGGCAAAAAAGTCCCTTTTTTATGGCTACTTAGTAACGTTCCTTGAAATCTCTTAACAATGTACATTTTATGATGATGTTTTTTTGAAAAATGAAAAATGTTCAATCCCCGATTTTTTTATTAGTAAAAAATATAGGCAAAGATTATTTAGATTTGAAAATTTTAATTATAAAAGACCACTCTTCTTTGAATTACAGGCCGTTGCACTTGCTATTTTTTTGCTGATTCTTATCAATTTCTGATAGTTACCATAAAAATGTAATCTGACCTGAAAGTTTGGCGTTTCTGTGTCCATTGACCGTAAAATTGCAACCCTTTCAATTTTTAGCAAGATCTATCTAAAATCTTTTTCATTGGCTTATATTTTTTCAACTTCACAAATATCAGGTACTTGCATTTATTATTGTTTCTACTACACGCAAAAGATAACAAGGCAGTGATTAGAAGAGGATCTGGAAAGTTTTGATAGTAAAATGGGGGTCCTTTCAATTTTCAATGAAATTTGAAAAAAGTCTGACGTGTTTGCATCTGAAAGACATCTCCTGCTACATTTTCCAAAACATTAGTCGTACAAAAGTAATATTAATACATGAGAAAATGCCTGATATAATAACAAATAGGTGATAATATTACTAGACATTAAAGTTGTACTAAGAATAGGTTAAACTAAGTAATAGCCAATAAAATAGAAAATACCAAAGAAGTACTCACTTACTGCAGCACTTTTTTATCCATTGCAGCATTCATATTTGTTCATTTATACTGATACAATTGTCCATTTATCAACTCAAGCAACAATCTTCCATTCACAAGTGAAATAGTTAACATATTAACTGTAGCCAACAGTAAGAAAATGTTGATAGTAATAAATACTGATTCATTAAGGAATAGGTCGTACGGTGAATATAGGTGATACAGTAAAGAACAGCTGATACTTAAGAATATCACTTTAAGGAAAACAATATTGAAAAAAAACATGTAATACTAAGGGGTAACTGTTAACGCAAGAGATACTTTATACCATAGGAGTAGCTGATACTCAAGAATACACGAGTTCGTAAGGAGTATCTGAACGATTAGAAAATACTTTTCCGGAAAACGTAGCCGTTACAGTATAGAACAGCTAATACTCAGCAACATTCAATTTTGTAAGTAATATCCCACAGAAAATATTTCAGGCTAAGTAGTAGCTGATACAATCAGCTATACTTTTTACAGTAAACATAGTTATACTCAACAATAGACAGTTTTTTTTTTTAATTGGTATTCACTCCATGCAAGGCTGAACAGTCACTACGAGGCATGGAGTTACAAGAAAAGGAAGAACAAAAAGGTTAAAGCATACAGGAAATCTATTTAGAAAGAACTTACAGTTAAAAGATATCTGTTAATTCTAGACTTAAAGCCACTAATATCATAGGTCAAAGGAAAGCATTCTATAGGTAGAGAATTCCAGAGCCTAGCTGTGCGAGGAAAGAAACTGTTGACATAGGCATCCTTGTAACATCTAGGAATGGTGACAGAAAAATCATGCAATCTATCAGAATAACGAGTAGATATCCCTCGAGAATAAGAAAGTGGAACCAGTTGAGCCAGTTCAGATGAATATATGCCAAAGTAATACCTATAGAAAAGACTTAAGCTGGCTACATTTCGACGATGAGCCAAGGGTTCAATAGAGGCAGCAAGTGCAGGACCAACATTCCTACATATCCGTTTCTGTAGCTTATCCAGCAATTCGAAGTAGCAACTAGGAGCACCAGCCCAGACATGACAGCAGTATTCCATACATGGCTGTATGGTAGATTTATAGAGATAGAGAGCAACCTCAGGAGAAAGAAACTTCATAGAACGAATCAAGGCTCCAATTTTCTTGGAGACAGTTTTAACAATAGAGACAATGTTAGAGCCCCAATCAAATTCAGAAGAGAAAGTCAACCCCAGCATCTTAAAAGATGATTTTTCCTCAAGAACAGACCCATCCATTTTCACATCAATAGCACCACTGTTTTAGACCAGTCAAGCGAAACTAGTTCAGTTTTTCCAGCATTGAAAGCAACAAGCCACTTCCTGCCCCAGTCCACAGTGTCTGGTAGGTCAGATTCAAGTTCAGAAGCCAATTCTAGTTGTTGCCACAGATCAGATGCCTGATCACATTTAGAGTAGAGAGTAGTATCATCAGCATAGGTAGCAATATTACAGGTAACATCATCAGGAAGGCCATTAATGTATAGTAGGAAAAGTGTTAGACCAAGAATAGGCCCTTGAGGAACACCAGCATAAACTGGATATTCTTGTGAAGATTTCCCATCCAGAACAACCCAAAGCCACCTCTTACTAAGAAAAGAAGAAATAAGGCCAAATATCTGACCTGAAATTCCATAAGACTTAAGTTTGTGAAGAAGACCAGCATGCCAAACTCTGTCAAAAGCATTGGATATATCAAGTGCTACAGCTCGAGCAGCCCCAGACCTGTTAAAAGCCCAAGCAATTCTATCAGCCACAACTGTCAGAAGATCTGCAGTTGATCGAGAAGACCTAAAACCATACTGGAAATCAGAAAAAAGGCCACATTTCTCTAGGTGATCAACAATCCTATTATTTACAAGTTTTTCAAAGACTTTACTAACCACAGAAAGAAGACTAACAGGGCGATAGTTTTTAGATGTAGACCTTTCCCCAACATTCTTAAACACAGGGACCACCGAAGAGACCTTCCAACAATCCTGAAAACAAGACTCTTTCAGACACTTATTGAAGAGTTTAGCTAGTACGTATGAAAGTTCAGGCGAACAGATTTTTAGAACCACCACTGGAATACAATCAGGACCAGACGCTTTTGATGAATCAAGGTTCGTTATGACCTTTTTAACCATCTTGGGAGTTATGGAAATATTTTGCAGTTTCAGATTAGTTCTAGAAGGGAAAACAGGTAAAGAGATACCAGAGTCATCAAGATTTGAGTTCTTGGAAACGTTTTTAGCAAATAATTTTGCTTTATCAGATGCAGAAGACAACACCTCCGGTCCGTTGAATAGAAGAGGTATAGCAGATTTACCTTTGTTGAGAACACTATTAGCAATTCGCCAAAAGTCCCGAGAGCCAAGTTTCTGGGAAGTGATGGACTCTTTTGTTTTAGTAGCATATGCAAGTTTGGCAGCTTCAAGAACTCTTGGAACGATTACTAGCTTGTCTGAACTTTACTTTAGATTCAGAAGATTTATTCTGTTGGTACAAACGAAAAAAGTGATTTCTATGAACTATGGCAGCAGCACAAGCTGCTGAAAACCATGGAGATGAGTGAGGTTTGACCTGATACTTACGATGAGGGATCTATGCATCAATTCCAACCTGAACCCACTCACAAAATTCACTAGCAGCAGCAGAAGCACTGAGTTTAAAGATATCCTCCCATGGAACATCTCTCAAATGATCACGAAGACCATCCCAATCAGCCCGAGAATAGTCATAAGCCATGCGATGAAACGGGGTATCCTGTTTTGAGTTTGTTGGAAAGTCAATAGAAACTGAGACAACAACATGATCAGAATTTCCCAAAGGAGGGAAAGCCATTGTAGAACAAATATTAGCGTTCAGAAGAAAGAAATAAATCCAAAAGAGCAGGACTGTGAGAGTCACAGTCAGGGATCCGAGTGGGAAAGTTAACTACCTGAGTAAGGTCGTTTGAGATAGAAAAATTATAACAGGGTTCACCAGGTCTATCAGTTCCACCAGAATAGGTTAGCCAGTCCTGATGATGGACGTTAAAGTCCCCAAAGACAAACACATTAGCAGATGGGTTGATCGAGAGAACCTCATCTATGTTAGATGAAATAGAATCAAAAACCACGCATAACGAGGAAGAAGGTGATCGATAGAGGAAAAAGAAGTAAGGTACTGAGTGAAGTAAAGGAAGTCGAAAACATAAGTAAGAATCTGCAGAGTTTTCTTGAGATAAGTCCCGTGCAAAAGGAAGACCTTCCTTCACATAAATTGTGAGACCATGCATATGAGTACTAGAATCCTTTCGGATTAAAGGAAGATAACCTCTCACAGAGAAATTGTCAGAATCAATTGAGTCATCCAGGTTTGTCTCACATAGAGCAAGAATGCCAGGAGAGTTTGAATCAAGGAAAGCTTAACAATCAACAAAATTTGAACGAAGGCCTCAAATATTCGTAAAGCTAAGCTTTGGAGAGTTATGCGATTCAAAATTATCTGGTTTACATCTTTTGATAATATGGCCATAATTCATTGAGTTTATATAGGTAGAAAATAGAAAGGCAGGTTGTGAGTTCATGAGACACCAATCCTTGAAGTAATTTTTGTGACCCTCACTGAGAACTCATCAGTCGTAACAAATGACACCCAGGGACCTCAGAAATATCCACACCACCGGAAATAGCTGTAGGGACGCACTTCCATTCGCGAACATGGCACTAAAACTACGCTGGTATTTCTACCGGCTGATGGAGAAGCCTCTTGGTCACTACTTCAAAGTTTGGTCTCCTTACTATCAGGCAGCAGAATGCAACCAGAAAACACCTATTTCTGTATCCTCAAGGTGAGAGGTCAGGTCTGGGAAAGCCAAAAAAAGGATAAGCATCACACTAATCACAGCTACCACCAGCGTTCATCTCCCTAAGCCAGTCTCAACTGATCTAACAATAAAGTCAGATTCACTTTTAACCAACCCAATATAAAACATCTACCCCATAAGGCATTTTTATCGTGACACCATCAGCACATAAAGAGTACCACATAAAAGTCATAGGTGATATAGTAAAGAATATTTAATGTGCAGCAAAGAAAAACTGCTGGAAAGAGTAGCTTATACTCTACCAAGTTCCATATAGTACTACAAAATATGTCTAATAATAAAATACGCAGTAAAAAATAATTAGAGTAAGGAGTAGCTGATACTCTCCTAAATTTCATATAGTACAACCAATTGTGTATAACAACGTATACATCAAATTTAAAACAATGTATTGCACAATTTTAAGTAGTATAGATCAATTTTTTGAAAACAACTTTTGTCCAATTGAACGGTTTCATAGAATAGGGCATGACTTAAACAGTCAAATCATCAAAGTTTTACGGGGATCGAGCTTTTTGTTTTCTCAAGTCTTTTCAATTTTCTAAATTTCATGAAAACGAGTCCAAACATAAGTAACTCAACTTTAACAGTGGTTTGACGCTGGCATTCAAGGTCAAACACTCGTAAAATTACAGAAAGTATCAGCTTTAAATTTTGCAAACGTACTTTTTTGAGGGTAAATAACCAAATTATTTACATGTATTGTTAAATGCAGGCGAAATACCAAAATTTGATAAAATTATAAATTCAGGAAAGGTCTCTTGCCAAGGAATAGTGCATAATATGCAAAACTCATACTGTAAGTGACTATAACTCATAATGGGTAGCCTGCCGATTTGGAAATTACTAACAAATATTTAATATTGTACAGGACATATGGAAAAAGCATTTTTCAAGACTCTTACAGAGTGCGTATTGATACTGTGTTGCAAAATAACTGTTACTAAATTACGAGCTTCAGTTAATTAACCCTGAGAATTGCATAGACCTTAGATACGTTAGAATCTGAAATGTTATTTGAGTTTTCTAAATTACATGCCCTCGGCACCTTCATGGCTTACATGCCTTACACGTATTCGTGCCTTCGCGCCTTACGCGACTTACGCACCTTTGTACCTTCGCGCCTTACGTGCCTTCACGCCTTACGTGCCTTCGCGCTTTACGTGCCTTTTTTGCTTACGTGCCTTATATTACACACGTGCCTTTAAATGTGACAAAGTCTCTTATTAAAGGCAATTTTAAAATGTTCTAAAGGGAAATAAGGAGAAAAGGAGCAGTGTTTGATATTTAAATGAAGAAAGCTTTTGATTAATTTTTATTTAGAGCGCACGTGCACATTTAAGTTTATTATCTATATTCATCTCAAGTAGTTTCAGTTTTCTGGAGATTAATTATTTCAATGAAAATGTGTCTATTATTGTCATATTTATCATTATTATCATTCTTATCAACTTATTTCAATTTGGATTAAAAAATGGTACAAAGTGAAAAAACACTATGGCTAATTAACACCAATGCCATCTATCTATCTATCTATCTATCTATCTATCTATCTATCTATCTATCTATCTATTTATATCTATCTATCTATCTATCTATCTATCTATATCTATCTATCTATCTATCTATATATATATATATATATATGTATATATATATATATATATATATATATATATATTTATATATATATAAATACTTTGAATATAAAAAGTACAACTAGACATCATGGAAGAAAACCAGCACCACTTATATGTTGCTTGCGAAGCCTCCAAGGGCAATTTTGTGATACCCAATTTCTGATTTCTTTTTTGAAACTGTTTACAGAAATGAATTCATTTATTCTTACCGGGCAATTTCCCAATTTTTGGAGAATTCATAGGAGATGCTTTCAGAACCATAAAACAGTGTGTTCACAGAAGGTATCCTGCAATCTCAATTTTTTCTGAAATTCTACTCTTTTGTTTCCTGTGTAAAAATATCAGTTACAATTTCACGAGACTGACCATGTTTTATCTGAAGCATCTCTATAGCAAGACTCTGGATGTTTCTATGATGAACAGAGACTGCGTCATTTGTTTCTAGGAGTTCTTCATAAGATGACAGTTTGTTATTTTGAATAAGTCGGAGGCATCTTTCATGTAAATGCTTAATTTTCCTGTTATTATGAAGCCTGTGAAGTATCCTAATTAGGGGACAGTAATTAAATTGTGCATCAAAAAGGAATTAATTAAGGGGTTGCTGGAGCTAATGCTCGCAATCTCCTGTTAGCTTTTTTATGATCATCAAAAGCGATCATCAAAAATGAAGTTTTGAATCAATTTTAACGTCTAGTAGTTTTTCACAATCACCAGTTCTATTGATAATTTCACCTATATGAATTTCTGAAGATTTATCTTTGGTCATTATAAGTGACATTTATCTGTGTTTCTGTTTATTAGATTTCGTTTTACTTTTATTTTATTTGGGAAGCAAATACAAGTAAGTGATCAAAGTAGCTGCTACCAAAGGTGATAAGAGACTTGATACAAGTGCATGAAGCTATTACCTCATGTAAATAGATGATAGCACTACTTGATAGCTGATATGGTGTGCTAATAGAAGTAAATTAGAAGAGTTGCTGATACAATGACTACGGAGAAAGAAGGGTTGGATATGGGTAGCTAATAGGAAAACCTATCTAATAAGAGTAAGGAGTAGCAAATTCTAGTAAGTGATTGATACAGTAAGTAGGAACAAATAAAACTAAGCAATAGCTGAAACAGGAGTTATAGCTGATATGGTAAGTAGTACTTGATTCATTAGAAAATATCTAACACTATTAGGAATAGGTTAACAATAAACAATATGGTGAGAATAAGAACAGTTAAACTCAGGAATGGTTGATACTATAAGAAATCCAAAAATACTATACGGATAGGTACACACAGCAAGTAATTCCTGCTATAGTAAATAGTAAATGGTACAACAAGGAATGGTTACGAATATGGTTCTACTAGTCATATACGTATTTTGTTGATAAAGATTTTTTTGTTGCACCACTAAAACTCTTTTTACATTCAAAAGCCAACTTTTAAGTTGCTGTACCATAGTTTTGTTGCATATAATTTATCGTTGGCAGAGGCGGATCTAGGACTGCTGCAACATCCAAGATGGAGCGCTTTGTGATAATAACGGCTTCTAGCCGTTAACTATTATCGCAAAGCGCTCCATCTTGGATGTTGCAGCAGTCCTAGATCCGCCTCTGGTTGGAGCACACATTCACGAAATTTATTGCTCTCTAACAACGAGCTAGGAATACTTAATGTTGCTAGGAATAGGTCATAGAAATGTAGATAAATTTTACACATGAAAGAATAGCTGATTATAATTTAATGTTGAAGCACTCATTCATGAAATACATTGCTCAGGAATAGCTTATTAGGAATACTTGATCTTGTAAAGAGCAGACTATAGAAATGAATAGCCGGTGTAGTAGAGAAGTTTTACGCAATCAACATTACAGTCTCGTAACTCGTATTTAAAAAAAATCTCGTAACTCGTGCAATAAATGGTAACTCGTAACTCGTAACTCGTTAGTTATAAATCCGCCTTATCACAATATTCAAAAGTATGTAACTTCAGGAAACTTTTAGAATACTTTAAAACTGTTAGAATACTTGTTACTTATCTCATTTTTATGACCATTTCGTGTCCATCTCACGTTTTCACGTTTCTTTTTGGTGAATCTTCTCTGATCCTACCACCTCTTGAGAAATACTGACAAGATAAAATTTCCATTTTGATATGCTGTTATATATGTCTGTGCAGTGAGATTTCATCGGAGCAGCGACACATATTTCCGACCATTACACAATATGAGTTTGAAGATACTAATAGAAATTTTTTGGTTTGAGGATTCGATTTACACATACTTTATGTAAGTTCTTACAGACTTTTGTAGGATAACAACAGTAATCAAAACCATACTGTCGTGATGGAGTTCTTATCACTACTGGAAAAATATATTCAGCAGAGTCACAAATTAGGTTCAAATTCTTCTCGTGGTGTTTTCCTTTTTCAGTTCACAAAAGCAATGTATTTTTTTACAATACTAATCAAAAACATTTATTTGCATTTTCAACCAAAGATTTATTTTATTTATGATAATATTTAGTTAGTTATAACTAAGCCAAAAAGCGATATGTACAAATAAACGACAAAACCACCGGTACAAATATTTCTGTTTTTCAAAAAAGGTATGAGACTACTTTCTCAGCTAATCTTACCAAGACATACATATCTTTAGATCTTCATATTATAAATAATGAAAATTATGTGCAAATTTGCAAAATTAACTAAAAATCACCAATCCAATCCTCATTCCTCTCTCTTGCTCAAACCAATTGCAGAAAAAACAACCAAAATTAATTTTGAACTACACGAGTACTGTTTTAGAGAGACCAACAGAAATATTTTTCCTAATTTTGAGCAAAGTTAGTGTCTACTTTGACTACCTTTGCTTTTGACCATAAGCAGGCGTTCATCGACCAACCCGGCCACATTATTTTATTAATGAAATTTTCTTAAAGCCGTGGTAGTAATAATATACATATGCAACCATTTACAACAGGTGTTTGAAAAAGATTATTTAAAACTTCATTGGAGAATACCTTATTTTAATAAAGTTGATGGCTGGAGGTCTGAATCCTTAAACAGAGACTCTTGCACAAAGGTATTTTTGTGAATTTCGCGAAATTTTCAAGAATACGATTTTATAGTACACCTCCTGGTGACTGCTTCTTTAAATATTATGGTAGGATCTTCAGATCCACTTAAAATCCCTGTGTCTTCGACTATTAAATATTTTTGCGAAGTACTACATCTTTGATGTTGTAGCATGCATTCTAGAAGGTAGATCCAGGAACCGCAGTATATTATTTCATTAAGATTAAAGCTACTTTTTAAGATATTGAGGATAATCAAATAAGGTTTGCTGGATCCGTGGTTGGATGCCGCAAAGTATTGTTGCAAAGCACTTCATTTTCCAGGACGTGGCAGGATTCCTGGATTCGTCTCTGACATTTATCTGCAGGAAAGTTGTAATGTTCTATTGGTATTGTTATTGACTGCAAGCTATAAACAGGTTGATTTTTCTGTAGTTAATATAGATAATCTGCATTGTGCATTGATCAGTAAGTCTACAGCTATAGGATCACCACAGCACCTAAGATGGAGTTCTCGGTGACATTAGTTACCGACTGAAAATCATTAAGCAATGTCACAAGACTCTGTCTAAGATGTTATGAGGAAATAATAAGTTTAACAAACAAAGAAATTGCATCATACATACATAACAGAGGTTCCTCAAAAATTTAGAGTGAAAAATTAATTTGAATTTGTAATTACTTTGATTAGTTTAAAGGCACCTAGGCAACCTGGTTAAACTATTTTGGCCAAAAAATCTTACTGCTATATTAACCGTTATATTAACTGCTACCTAAACTGCATAAGACCGTACTGTAAAAACATTTTCAAAATTTTATATTTATTTCGAGAGAAAATTGGGAAATAGATCTCACAATTTGATATACTGTTTCTTGGTTCATTTGGTGGTTATTTGCATTTCTAGTGAAAAATAAAGTGTCATTCCGGTTACATTGTAAGAGTATCAGACCAACTGCTGATACCTCCGTGGCATAGTTTTTGTATGTTTTCTCAGGAACAACGCTGGAATTTTTCTTCTACCACGTATATTAATAAAAATCATGTCGAGAAACTTTTTGGAATCCGCGTTAAAAGCTTTGGCAATTCGGCAAAGAATCGTTATTTTTCAAGATTATATAATTATTGGAGGAATATGGTCATTAATATAAACAAGGGAAAATGGTTTTCATATTTTCTTTGAAATGTTTCCAAAACTTGTGAAGATGGGATGAAAATTTCAAGGAGCATTGAAATCGAGTGATTATTTCATTCATTTTGAAACATTTTTTATGAACTCGAAACATTTCAAACAAGTTACCTTAGTATCATTAACTGCATGCCAGTTTTTTCCATATTTTCCATTTTCCTGTTTCTGATAATTTTGTTTAAGTTTGATGCACTATGAATTGCAATATATCTAATAGGGAACCATTGGTTGTGTTTCATATTTAGCATTTGACTACATGGAAATAGTTATTTCCAAAGAAAGAAAAAAAATTATGCAATTGGTAAATACTCCTTTGTTTTCTGTATTTGGATGTTTTCACTTGTCACAAAATAAGATAAGTAAAGATTTGACGAAAATAGCAACTAGTGTCAATGTAAGCAGGGATTAAAAAGTCTAACTAAAGCCTAAAGCCTAGCTCAAAAAGTTAAGAAACTGAATCATATACCATTGGCACTTCTTTTATAATTTATTTTTTCCTGAAATAAATTGACAGAAACAGCTAAAGTGTGTTTACTCATATTGTCTAGGTCACCCCTAAATTTTCTTTACTTTTTTATGATTTATTCATTTTAGATATTTATCAAGTCTTTGTTCAAAAACTGATTGCGGCGATGATACATATCATGAAGCTTACAAACACTCTTTTCATGTCATGCTGTCTTTTTTACTGTGCGATAAAATCCTAGCCTTTTTTATTTTGCTCTAATATACCCTGGGTCTGGAACCTTAGCCTCGTACATCTACATGACCAAAAAAAAATTTTGACTTGACTTTCCCAAAACTTTATTTTTTACGCACTCGATTCATTGTCGTGGAGGGAGCAGTTCAAACTAGTCAGTTTTTTAATTCAAGAACTTAGACAAAAATTTACGCAATTGAAGAAAATAATGCTATTCAATTCAATGGAGTTATTTTATTGAAAGAAGTAGTCGTAGTTTTATCAAAATAGCCATGGAATCCCATATAACAAAAGAAATATCCTTAAGATTCTCCTTACACGTGATCTAAAGGTGAAACCTTCCTCATCTGTAATCTTTGACAAATTAAACACTCCTCTACAGTAATTTTTTTAAGTCAAGTAAATAAACAAATAAATAACAAAAGCTCCGAAAAACGTCCGACTCTTTTATTAATTCATTAAAGATTTCAGTCTATTTACTAAATAAACCAATAATAAAGCAATCTCAAACCCCAAGCAAATGAAAAAAAGAGAAGCAAAGGAAAATAAGAGAGGGAAAAATTCAGTTTCGAGTAGAAGTTCTCCTCCAGATTGAATCATCTGCAGAATTAAACATGGGCTATAAAAACACTTATTTCAAGGGCTTCCATGAGTTTACTTTGATTAATTTTTCATGTAGTTTTCGTACTACCTTTCATCAACACTTTGCTCGACCTTTCATCTTTAAAAAATACATTCTGCTCAGAACAAACGATTGTCGTATGGTTGAACGTATGGTTCAGAATTATAGGAGATTACTTCGGTATACTTACGGAAAAAACAGAGAGAGTCATGAAGTTGATCTAAATATCCCCTTCCTTAAAAATATCATATTTCTTGGGTATAAAATTTAGAGAAATTTGAGAGTTTCACCAAAATATACGGAACTTTGTACCCGAAAAATAATATTTATTTCTTCCTTCGCAAAGTTAAATACGCTAAAATTTGTTTCCTTTAACTAATATTACATTTTAAGAGTGTAGTCAGGATAGTGTAGATCTGTTTACATATTTTTCCGTTCACCTAATAGATGTCCTAACGTTCTGATCTAGACAAATGAAGAATTTAACCCTAATATAGAGGTTCACTTTGAGATTGTTGGAGGAGGGAGTAAAACTACCCGTTCTGTCTAAAACAAATTATACCAAAAACCTGAAATTTGTTATGCACGTACTCTTGTGCCTAATTTTAGGGGGAGGGGGGTCTCAAATTGCAAATTTTTGGGAAAAAAACTCCCAAGTTCATTTAATTATTATAACAGAATGATCTAAAAACAACCCCTCCATTTTAAGAAATCTTGATAATTTTCTCCCTGGTCCATTTTATTCAACCCCCCTCCCCCCCACCACCACCACCACCACCTTCCCTACAATTAGGCACAGTTGAGTACAGACATATATCGAGTCTCAGAAAATATACTATATAGCGACAGAATTCCCTAAATTGTGCTGACGTCAGCGTTTATTTATTTCAAAAAGTCACCATTTTTGTGCAAATATAGTACCTTTTTCTAGAGCAACAATATGAGGGTTGTGCTAAAGATTTATTAGTACTGTTCAATATGCTTCGAAATTAAGGTGTTTCGAAACAGAAAAAAGAAGTTGCCGACGATGAGAAAATGCTCCATGTTATCGGCATCATTCGCGGTGTGGTTAATTAAAGAAAGGATAAAAATGATAATAGGTTATATTGAAAGGGCAAGTGAAAAGCAGTGGTAGCGTATTATGAAAACTTTACGAAGAGCAATCCTTTTTCTTGAACTTACAGTGATGTTTAAAAAGGGTGACTTTCAAAGTAAATCCTAAATCATAGTCCTAATTAAGAGGGTGGACAGCTCGAAGTTGAAATGAAAAATAAACTAAAAGGGTGATTTTGGGCGGTGTTGCATAATTCTGGAATTCCAAGTACTCAAGCTCATATAAAAAATAATAAAAAAAAACAAAAAAATATAATACAAATGGGAATAAATATAAGAATAAAAACAGATAAAAACAAGTAACTTGAAGGCATAAAAAGAAATAAACAGTTTTTGTATAGGTCTAAATTAAAGAAAATATTACAAAACGTTTCTACGTTATTGGAAGAATTTTTGTTATAGTGTCTCTCCTGTTACGTCATATTAAACAAGACATTAGCTGCAGAAGCTGACCCAATTACATCTTAACCTATGGGACTATAACTCAACTAACAGATGGTGTTTTTATATTTCAATGGTAGACCTAAGTAAGAATAGAATAGTGTGAAGATAAGATATAATATTTGATGATGAAATGATGGCTTGTTTAAAACAAAAGAAATCTGCAAAAAGAAATATCTGAGCAGATAGGGGAGTTTAGAGGAAATGCCGTAATTTAGTTACTAAAAATAAGTAAATTTGCCAAATTAACATCTTTGTTCATAAATAAGTATGATACTACCCGATATAAGATATAGGTAGTTTTATGAGATTTCACCTTATCTGCATTGTAGCATTCTTTTTTGATGAACAAGGGCACGCTTGTAGGAACCATATGTTGTCGTCAAATCGGACCCAATGGCAACTCCTGAATAAAAATTTATCACATACTATCAATCTTGCTTTTTAGATCCAAAAGTCACCAGGACCCTGTGATTGAGCATAGCCTTGTAAGCATGGTCGAATGACGATAGTAGGATTCGGACCAGGAGCCTTCATTTCATAGCACAATATATCACTACTGCGTTACTCTACCTACTCTTCTTATTTCAAAGATTTGTTTCTAAAAAGCCTTGGAAGGAATCCAAAAAAAACTTTCTATCGCCATTAAGTACTTTTTAAAATGATGTTGTTCTACTTCTCGCAGCAAAGTAGTTCCTCAATTCTAAGAAATAGTCAGAAGAGATCCTGCAGAAAGATTTTAAATTGCTTCTTCTTAGACAGGTAGACAGAAATAGACAGAAAAAGTGATCAATGTATTTTTTAGCGTTCAACTAAAATCTTGGATAAAATGTTTGTTACAAAGTAAAGAAATGAAGCAAAACTGAACAGCAACAGATAATTTGATATCTGCTTTTGCATAATTTTTGACAGCTACTACCAAAGTTTTGTTTCTGTAACACAGACTTGGCACGATGCTCTGTCTCCACCCAGTTTCTATATTTTCACAATATTTCCTAATTTGCTAAGATCCTAAGTCTTATCTTGTTCAGCGACTTGAGACATTTCATATAAAATGATTTTTATGCTGCAATCATGGTCATTATATTTTGAGACTTGTGAAATGGAGCGTAATTGTTAGTAATAAAAATGGTATATGCATGTTGCCAGACGAGTTGCCGGACGACTTAAGAAATGTCAGGAAAAACCCAAAACTTTGTGGAATTACAGACTAGTGCCAATTCTTCATCCCAAAATGAAAATTTTCTTAATACCAGCAAAATATTAATGAAAAAGAGAAATTGAAATTTTCCCGTAATTTGCTTTTTCACATGAAATCTAAAGTTTATCTAAAATATTTTGCCCATGATCGTAGGTACCAAGTACTGTTTTGGTTTTGGGGAATTGAACCGTTACTAAAACCTTGCAAAGTTTCAACATATACCCAGGATTGTATAGATGCTTCGTTTTAATCAGTAATAAAATAAGAGACTTAATGCAGTAAAAAATATATATTTTGGAGACTGATACAATTGAGTTCCAACCATGTAATAATGTAAATAAAAACAAATCATAATAACATGATTTATTATCATAATAATGATGACTGTTTGATGTATATTAAATAAGTTCACACTACTAAACAATTATAAAGCAACTTTAACCTTAGTTTTGAGTAACGTTGAGTAAGGTCTAAGACATAAGGGAAGTTTTCCAATGAAACATTGGCAGTGTTAACAAAATGTTCTTGCATTTTGACACCACCAAATTTTAAATGTGAAATATATATGAATGGACAAACTGCATATTATCAATACCACTCACAATTTAAAGACCAAGTGTCACATGCAAAAAATCAGTCCCCTCTGTATTTTCAACTTCCAGATATTGCATGAAGTAAGAACTTGAAACTTACACTAGAGATACCCCTCGACAAATTAAAGAGATTGGTGACGTCATCATTTTTTTCTCAAAATGCTGTCTGGTCTCCATATTATAGATTAAGCTTTTGACGTAAGTGATGATGTGATATATTGCCTCCTTTTGTTAAGGGCTATCACTGGTCAAAGATTCAACTGTATACCATATGAGAAAGTTTAGATTCTATTTTATATGTCCTCCCCCTCTTCAAACGATGTATGTAAGAAGAGCTCTTCTTTGAAAGATTAAATTAATATAGTAAAATTCATTTGACATATGAACAACACAGTAAATGAGTGAAAATTTATATTCATTTAGTCCTTGTAGGCAGTTTCCTATCATTTTAAAAGAAAATGTTCCTATCAAGTTAAAATAAGATACATCTTTACGGGACAAATTTGAATACAACACTTCCAGATATGGTCGTTTATAACTTCCTTTAGAGTAGGATTGAAAAACTTTTTAAATTAAAACCTTTAAATCGTTACAAAAACAAAAATAATTATCAAAGAGAAAAGTGTGTCCCATGCGATTCAAAACGTTGCCTTTGCTGTAAACAACTTATTTCAACTACAACATTCAAAAGTACTCAAACCAGCAAAAACCATCAAGTCAATTCCAAAAGTGGCTTTGTTATTCACCTATTAAAATGCTATATTTACAGCATTTAATCCGTTGGTAAATCAGAAGAACCATTCAACATTAAGCTCAATAACCACAGAAAAAGAGTCCAAAATCCTAATGCCATACTATAATCATTCACAAAATATTTATTTGTCATATAATATTAGTTTTCATGCAAAATAACGCACAACGGAAAAAGTTTAATTTCTGTTTTTCAGTTTTATTAAGTAGTATTAAAAAAACTTTCATTTTGGCAGGAAGACTGGGCACTAGGCTCTTATTTTATGAAGTTTTAAGACTTTTAAGTCGTTCGGCAGCTTGTGACGGAACTCGTATATACCATGTTTGTAAGTAATAATCGCGCATCGTTTAATTGTAGCTTCAAAACATTTCAACAAGCACGATCATGACTTTAGCAATTCTGTCTATCTATCTATCTATCTATCTATCTATCTATCTATCTATCTATCTATCTATCTATCTATCTATATATGTATATATATGTATATACACACACACACACACACACACATAACTATATAACTCACCATTTCATCTTGCTACAGCTCAATCCCTTTGATCTTATGATCTTAGTGTTGATAGGAGGGATAGTGGTTTGAACACTCTGCGTCATAGTTGCGGGTTTTATTATCAGCACACGGTGCTAAAAATGTTTCCTCGCTCTGACTATATCTGCTCCGAGGATGGGGTACTCTGACTATGCGATTTACTTGTAAATTTGTATATATAGCTGACCATTTTAGGGCTCAATCCCTTTGATCTTAGTGTTGATAGGTGGTTTGAGCATTCTTTGTCATGGATGCGGATTTGATTATTAGCAAAATGTGCTAAAAACATTTCCTAGTCCTAGCTATCTCCAATCCAAGAATGGGGTAATCTGACAATAGCATTTACTGGTAAATTCGTATATATCTGTATATATATAATATATACACATAGATATAGATAGATAGATAGATAGCCTAAGTTTTTTCGATATATTTGTCTATATTAAATAAAAGATTTGTCTATACAAACGTATATACAAATCAGGAATCAGAAATTTATTTCAAAACGTAAGCGTAATGAATTTGATGAAGCATTTGATTATTAACTTCAAAACTTCCAAGGAAAAGCACTCTATAAAGTTAACAGAGAAACTATTCCATACTCCCACACCAACGAAATATTGCACCTAACCAATTGAAAATCTAACTTACTTCTAAAAGGCGATTGATATTCGGTTACTTCAGAGATTTATTTTAAAATTTCTGAATGTATATTCTTCTGTACTTTCAACAGTTGTGGTACAAATTTCTGAAGATTTTGTTGATGAAAATTAAAATACTGTCTTATTGTAAGAATTCTGTTGAAAGAAGATTCATGATCTTTGTTGACAATTCTCAAAAGTATTTTTTGTGTGCGGTTAATGTACTGGTTAGGTTTTTGATTGTGAAACATCCATGCATCTGGTGTATATAAAAACTTAGTTGTTGTAAAGGTATTCATTAACAGTCTTCTTTGGTAAAATTCTAGGTAAGTGACAATTGAAAGGCTTTCTTGCGCAAAAAATTATTGTGATTATCAAATTCGAGTTTGTAATTACTTTGGATTCCGATTAGTTTTTTGCATTGGCTATTAGTTGTTGTAACTCCACATATCTGAAAAGAACTTTCTTTATTTGTGCTAGGGTGATATTTTTTTGAATTTACTGAAGAAAATTTCTGTAAATTGCTTTAATAAAGTTTTAGATCTTTATTAAAGTTTCTTCAGCTTAAGAGCTAGTAGGTAGAGTGAGGAGTACATCATCAGTAGAGCTGGCAATTTCAATATTTGTTACAAAAACGAAAAAGTCATATAAAAGATCTTTGCTATACACCAAAGACAGTCTCACCCCAAGAACGCTATAACGTTAATACGTGTTATAACGCTAATAATGCTAACACCCCAATAACGCTATACGCGTTATTTACTTTCACGTTGTCTCGTTTCTGCTTAATACGAATGAAAAAGTTTTAAGGAAGGCATATCTAACCCAAATTAATAAAGCTTAGTAAATACAAACTCATATATATAAGCTGTTAAATGCAGTAGGAAGATCTGATAGAGCTCTACCATTTCCACCTGTATATAGTAATTTCTTCATTAATAATAACAACAAAAAGGTTAAAAAGCATGGTTTCATATGAGCTCTGAAATATAAGGAAAGCATGTGGTAAACATTGTAAGACTGTGTTCTTGTGTTAATATAAGTACACCTCCTTTTTATTTAACCCTATCGGATAAAACGTTCTTAGTCCATGTTGCCAAATGCTTTCTCTTTCCTTCAACTACTCATGTGTTTCATGTTGCTGAAAAATAAAAAATGCCAATTTTTAATTTCACTGTGACCATCAAGATAATATTGAGCGTTAAAACGTCTCTGAGGAACTCTCTGGTTACCCTTTCTAAACGATCTATGTTTAGTTGTTCTCTAGTTCCACCAGAAGTTTGACATTTACTTATTTATCTTGAGTTTTGATGTCATTTCTTATCTTGATTGGGTTTTGATGAACGCAGCTGTTATCAAGATGCTCGAAGACCAAGGCGTAGAGCCTGAAAATATACTGTTAGATGACTTCGGTGGCTAACCGCTGAATCAGTGCAAAAAAGGCCGGTGCTTTAAGCTCGGCCTTTTTTAATTGCGCTCAATAAACAAAAATAGCGGGACAGCTCCCTATAAAAAAATGTTTTGGGAATCATTTTTCTGACGTGCTTAAAAAAGCCATTGGCAATAAAAATACCCAACTTTGACCATCAGGATAGAAAAAAGATTTCCAATCTTTGAGTGTGAAAATTCTGCGTTCCTTTTGTGCACAAAAAAACGATTTCAGTAAAATGGGTTCATGACAAAGAAAACCGCATTGATGCCCATTTGGCCTAAATGTTCCATTGATACCCGATGAGGTGGCTGAGCTACCAAAGCTTCATCAGCAGTAAAGAAGTTTATCCCTAAGCAGTGGAATCATCCGGGTCCAGGGGTTTTTTATTTTCTTTGTGTTGGTGCGGTGCTATGGTTTGGACAGCAATCAGCGCAGGAGAACTCAATGCGAAAAATAATAGCCATATTGGCCTTGATTGGTTTGACAGCAACGGCTAACGCCGCTTCGGTCTGGAAGGTCAGTAATGGTCATTCAGAGCTTTACCTTGGTGGTACTTTGCATCTTCTCAGTCAGTCTGATTATCCGTTACCCCCAGAGTATGATGAGGCTTATGCAGCCGCTGACGCACTGGTATTTGAGACCGATATAGCCACCGTTGAATCACCTGAATTTGTTTCGCAAATGATGTCGAAGTTAATGTACAGTGACGGGAGGACACTTGCCGATGACCTCAATCCTGACACATTGCTACAACTAAAAAACTTTGTAGGCCGATACGGTTTAACGTTTGCCCAGCTGCAAATGTTTAAGCCAACGATAGTGAGCTTAACGCTCAATGTGATGGAGTTGCAGCGCCTGGGTTTGCGTGAGAAAGGTGTGGATTCGCACTTCTTTATGAAAGGCAGGCAAGGCAATAAAAGAATTGCCTGGCTAGAAACTCCCCTTGAACAAATTGACTTTATTGTCGGCATGGGCGCAGGAAAAGAAGACCAACTGGTTAAATACACCCTGCGTGATTTGGAAAACGTACCCACTATGCTCAAGCAATTGCGGGCGGATTGGTTGGCGGGTGATATGAGTGCATTAAATGAGCATGTATTAATAGATTTTAAACAAAACTTTCCTGACATTTACACCAATTTGATCGTGCTGAGAAACAATAACTGGATGCCAAAAATCGTCCAATACATGAACACACCCGAGGTTGAATTTGTCTTAGTTGGTGCCACGCACATGGCTGGCGACGATGGGCTGCTGGCGCAACTGAAGGAAGCGGGTTACACCGTGACGAAGTTGTAAGCACTATGCCAGTTTTACATCTGCAGCGGGGCAATGACTTTTGTCTTGATTAATAAGTAGCAGGCCATTTGAAGGTTGATAGCTAACGAATAACTACATTGGAGCCATAAGGCATGAACTCAACCACTGTTTTAATCACCGGCGCAACCTCCGGGTTTGGCTTAGCCAGTGCCAAACTGTTTGCTCAGAACGGTTACTCTTTGATTATTACCGGGCGTCGTTCACAACGGCTTGAGGCTTTGGCAGAGACTCTCGACACCCCTGTCCACCCCGTTGCTTTGGATGTTCGCAATTTGCAGGAGGTATCTGCCATGGTGGACACCCTGCCAGAGCGTTTTCGCAATATTGAAGTGCTGGTCAATAATGCCGGTTTGGCGCTGGGCACAGAGCCAGCCTGGGAGGCCAGCCTTGAAGATTGGCACACTATGATTGATACCAACATTACTGCTCTTGTGAATGTCACCCACAAATTGTTACCCATCTTACGAGCGCAGCCAAAGGCGACGATTATCAACTTGGCTTCGGTTGCTGCTAACTGGCCGTATCCGGGTAGTAATGTTTATGGTGCAAGTAAGGCATTTGTTGCCCAATTTTCCCGCAATTTACGCTGTGATCTGGCCGGCAGTGGCGTGCGGGTAACCAGTTTGGAGCCGGGTATGTGTGAAACCGAATTCTCACTGGTGCGATTCAAGGGGGATCAGACAAAAAGTGATCACGTCTATCGGGGAATTGATCCGGTTAGGGCGGAAGATATTGCCAACATCATTCTCTGGATAGCACAGCAACCCGCGCAGATTAATATTAACAGCCTTGAAGTAATGCCTACTGCACAGGCGTGGGAGAATTTTAAAGTAGTTCGCACCGCCTCTTAGGGCTAAGAATCCTTAAAACACAGCAACCTAAAAACATGTTTTGATCTGCACCGACCTCTTTGAGGGTAAGCTGTACGGATGCAGTCAAAACATACACGGATAACTGTTTTCAGCAAATAGAGCTTGCTAAGTTGCGCGGTCTCAGAAGGGTAATCTATTGTCGGACACCCTCTGAAGGAATGTGCCAGGCATTTTAAGGCGAGTTTATCATTAAAGGCTCAATTTGTTGCAGAGACAGAATCTTGTAAACAGAACTTTATTTGTGCCAATTATTGAACTTAATGTATGGCTCGTGGTCGAAAGCAAGATAATTAGTGAACATCACGACTGACCAAACCCATTGAATCGAGCCAACGACTGCTATGGAAAATAATATTTATTTTTGTAATCCCCTGTATAACATGCAGCAAGTAGCTGATAAAAATAGTGATTCGCAAGTAAATAACGAAACCGGGGAGATCAAAACCTCACCTGCACTCCTGCAAGACGGTCGGGTCGTGAAAGAAAGTACCAGCGACTCTGTATATCTTTCGGGGTCTCAATCGAATGTCGGAGAAAAAGAAGCGGGTCACCCGTTTGCTAGCTTTCTGCGTGTTTGTCAAGGCAAGCGTGACTATAATAACGAATCTGTACCAGAAATAACCCAACACCCCACTCCTGCCCAATCAAGCTGTGAAAAAATGCAAGTCATTCATGAGTGTTTTGGTATAGCAAATGACTCAAAACGGGGGCGAATTATTCATAAGAAACGTTTGGTTGGCATTTTGAAAAAATACAGTGAGCTAAAACAGCTAGCCAATACGTTAGATGAAGGTTTGGAATATTACATTCAACTTGAAGAATTTTATAAAAAAAATGAGCATATCATTCATACTCACCAAAACAATATTGAAAATGATATTAACCACCTGCAATCAGACTTTATTAAAACTGCCCTTAGTGTCATCTGTGAAGTGGTAGAAGAGTTAGCAAGTGAAGGTGTGCAAATCACTGGAGGCCTGGCAAAAAGCCTCCTCATATCAGAAAAAAGTAACAGAAAACGGGCGCTGCCTTTTAACGATATTGATATTGTTGTCCCCAATGGGTTTAGTGTAATAGATTTTTTAAATAAGATTGATGCAAAGAAATCCCCGATTGTTCCTCATCAGGGTGCCATTCATTATAATAAAAGTGATACTCATGAAACCATACAGACAATTTCAATTAAAACAAAAAATCCAGAAAGTAAGAAGGATTGCACCTCTTTATGGCTAGACTTTTGTACCTTGAAGAAAGAATCTCTACAATCGATTAGCTCCGTGCCAAAGGATGAAATAAAAAAGGCAGAGAAAATTAAAAAGGATTACCAAGGACTTCAACGCTACTTAGGCGCTGCAGGCAAGAGTTTAATCAGTATTCAAAACCAACGAAAAGAGCTTGGGGAGCAAGAAAGAAGAAACCTTGAAACGCTCAGTAAAGCCAACTTTTTCCTACAAACACTGCAAGAGATTGAGCCGGAAAGTAAAAAGGTTGCTTGGCGTAAGCGAGACATACCTGAAGCCTCTAAAGCGGTTGATATTACCACCTCATTGTCTCAAGCGCCTACTGCGTGTCAAAGGGGTGTAAACCATGAGACAGCCGGGGTTTTCAAGAAAGGGCGTTGCGAAAATAAACCGGTGGCAGTGGAATCTGCACCAGTGGAAGTCAAACCTAAAAGAGAAAAAGCAAAATCTCAAATAGTGAAAGCGAAACCTAAAGCAGGGCAAGCGAAAACAGAATGGGTGGAAGTCAAACCTAAAAGAGAAAAAACGAAATCTCAAATAGAGCAAGCGAAACCTAAAGCAAGGCCAGCGAAATCAGAATGGGTGGAAGTCAAATCTAAAAGAAATAACGCTGATTCGAAAGTAGAGGAAGCTCAATCTACAAGAGAGCAAACCACAGTAAATCGTTTTTCGAAATCCACAATTTCCAATCAAGTGCAAGATGATACACCTAGTGAGCATAATAATGTAATTGACAAGCCTCAAGTTGAAGAAGAAATAAAGCAACTTATCGGTCTGAGTAAAAAGAAAGGGTTAATGATAGGGCAAAGTGAAAAAGTTGAAGAGCTGACCAATAACGCCCAGCAGCTGCCTCAGCGAAAACCGGAACTTAGTCAGGATGTAGAAAACCCTGTTGTACCAAGCAACGAGCACAGTGACAATGTTGAAGAAAATAGCAGTGATATTAAAGTTAGGTCTGTAAAGAAGAAAGCCAAAAGAAAAAATAAGGGTAAAAATGTTGCAAAGTCTGGCGCTGCTGAATTTCTAGCTCGAGTTGCACAGGAGGAAAAGAATATATTTAACTCAGCCGTTCATGCAAAAGCGGTTAAAGCGGAAGAAGCTTTGATTATTTATGAAAAATTCAAAGTTAAGTTTGAAGAGTTAAAGGAGAGGGATAAAAATTTTGAACCTAGAAAGAGTTTTGAGTACAGTGAAGATTATATTAGTAAAAATGAGTCTGAAGTGATCGAATACTTAGACTCATTTGCCTACGTTGAATCTACCGACTATCCCGAAGGTGAACGATCTTCTTATTCATATAGCGCTGAAATATTATTGTGCAGAGTGTATGAAAGCTTGCTTTTTTTCTGCAGATTTCATTTGGGTGTCGATGCAGAAGATATAAACAAAAATCAATATGAAACACCTGAGAAAATGCTCAGATGTATAATTAATCAACTGGCTAAGTTGACATTTAAGTCCGTTTTTTATTATTTAAAAAATTACCGCCATGGTAAGCAACTAAAAGAATGCTCAACTGAAAAAGATACTCTGTCTTCCTTGAATGAACTGTTGGATGATTTTAGTGCGTTTAGAAAGAAAGTGTCCTTAAAAATAACTGGCAAGCGATCAAATTTCAATTTAGTGAATTTATCTTTGGATGATTGTTTAACGACCAGTGCTGTAGTATTTAAATATTTATTACACTTTGATTACAGGGATTACAGTATTAATGATGTCTTTGCAAGTAAAATTCAACGCGGTGTTTTGCCCATAATTATTTCTGCTCATTTTGCATCTATTAAAAAATATAATAGTGCATTTAACTATTTCACCCGATGGTTTGACTCGATCTGTCAGTATGAACAAGACGCTTTAGAAAAGGAGTTTTATAGTGGTCATAAATACTTCCTTTTCGTGATAAAAGAGCCGGAGTTATTAGATAAAATTTCAAGAAATTTAATGAAGTATAATAGGTTTTGTTTCAAGAATTCGTTAACTTATGAATTTATGTTTAGGCTCAGTTTGCATGATAAAATAAACAAAAAACATTTAAAGTATTTTGATGGTCCAACTTCAATAGAAGATTTGGATGGGTTGAAAGATAATTATAATAAAATTAAAGGACTGGGTCTTTTGCTTAAAAGCGTTCCAGGTCATGAGCATTTAAAAGATTTTGTTCCTTCGGAAGATGGAACTAAGAAACTGTATTCACTTTTGAAAAATATAATTTCCAATGACCTGGAACTTTTCACTAGACAACATGAAGCAGCGGCAAAGGACGATGACCCTGATAAAGCCGTGGAGATGGCTCTTGACTCAATTAAGATAAGCATATCTCATGCTTGTCAGCACCTTAAATTATTGTACAAAATTAATTTTCAGTTAGATCTTGATAGCTTAGAATGTTTTGATTTAGGTATTCCGAGTACAATTTTAAGTTGTGCAGAAATGCACTTGCTGCAAGGGTGTATGAAAGCTGTTTGGGTTAATTTTTTTCTTTGTAATCATGGGAAGACTAAGAATTTTACAGAACTTTTGGTGCTGATTAATGAACTATTAAATAGTTACAGCTATTTGAAAAAAAATATCAACTTAAGCCTTGAGTACCAAGTGCAATCTTTGCAGGAAACTGGTACAAATATTAAAGATTTGCTCATATGTGCTGCTATTTCATTCAAGTATTTGTTTAATTTTGAAAACTCTCATTTTGAACTTGCTAAAAAACATTTTTCAAACATTGAAGGTGTTGTGTTTAAAATACTGCTTGCAAATTATTTGCTGGCTTCTAATAAGAAGTTTTTGGCTTTGGCCTTGTTCAAGAAATGGTTTTCGGCTGTTTCAGATAAGCATCAATGTGGATTTTCCACCTTGCAAGTCAAGTCGTCTGAATTTTTCGGTAATTTTCTTGTTGATGATGAAGTTAAAAACTATATCAAGGACAAGGTTAAGCCGAAAGGAATTGAAAATATTTATAATCATGTGATTAGAAATATTGATTATTTTTCAAACCTTTTTACAACAAAGCCAGCCAGCGATTTTTCAGCAGAGCTTCATCGTTTGGATTTACCTAGGTTTTTTCCTGCTCTGGATGAATTGAGTCCCGAGGGCGGAGCGCAACCTAGTAGCACACATGACGAGACATCCGAAACCTAAGCCCAATTTGTTGGATGTTCAGGCCGGTGTGGTAGGCTATTCTCGAACAGCCGGTGAGCCCATTTCTTGTTTTGTCGTTAGAAATGGAGTCACAAAGAATACGTATAATACAAAGAAGAGTATGTGTTTTGATGCTTTCGTGGTTATGCTGGTAACTTTTTAAAGTACGTACGTGCTTTTTTTTGTCCGCTTGTACTGTCGATGGCTCAACAACCCCGTTGTGGTTACACTGAGTGATAAGCTCTTCAATGAACCACAGCTCATGAGCAGTGGTCAATAATACTCTGCTTCATTAGGGGTTCGATAGTGTCGATAAAAGCCCTGTTATCAACGTTTTTTTGTCGTTTAATTCTCTCTCACCGTGCGCCATACAAACTATAATTATGAAGAGTATTCAGGACGATACTTTGGAGAAGGAGTATGCCCAGAAAAACGACACCTGACGGAAATGTAGAGACCCGCTACTGGCATGTGCTCGAAGATGGTCGTACCCAGTGCGATGTCTGCCCAAGAGCCTGTAAGCTGAGAAACGGCCAGCAAGGGCTTTGCTATGTCCGGGCTTGTGAAGAGGGGCAGGTGGTTCTTACCAGTTATGGCCGCTCCAGTGGTTTTTGTGTTGACCCCATTGAGAAAAAACCTCTGAATCACTTTTTACCGGGTACACCAGTGCTGTCGTTTGGTACCGCAGGCTGTAATCTGGCGTGCAAATTTTGCCAGAACTGGGATATGAGTAAATCCAGAGCGATGGATACCCTCACCGATAAGGCATCACCACAACAGTTGGCTGCTACCGCTGAGCAGCTTGGTTGTCGGTCGTTGGCTTTTACTTACAATGACCCTGTGATTTTTCTCGAATACGCCATTGATGTCGCCGAGGCTGCCCGGGAAAAAAACCTGAAGTCGGTGGCGGTCTCTGCTGGGTACATCTGCCCACAGCCCAGAGAGGCGTTTTTTCGTCATATGGATGCGGCAAATATTGATCTGAAAGCATTTAGCGAACGCTTTTATCGCAAGGTATGCGGTGGGGCGTTGCAGCCGGTGCTGGAAACCCTTGAGTATCTGCACCATGAAACTTCGGTCTGGTTTGAAATTACTACCTTGCTGATTCCCGGAGAAAACGACTCCGACCGTGAGTTGAACGACATGTGTCAATGGATTGTTGATCATCTTGGGGTGAATATCCCAATACACTTCACCGCCTTTCATCCGGACTGGAAAATGCCGGATCACCCCCACACCCCGGCATCCACCCTGACCAGAGCCCGGCAGATTGCCTTGAATCATGGCATACATTACGCCTACACCGGCAATGTGCACGATTCAGATGGGGGCAGTACCCGTTGTTATCACTGCCATAATCTGCTGATTGAGCGTGATTGGTATGTTCTGGGCGAATGGGCTGTTACGGTGGCTGGTAACGATGGGGTTTGTCAGCACTGTGGCACTGCGGTTGCCGGTGTGTTTGAGCCGCAACCGGGTTGTTGGGGCAGTCGTCGTTTACCCGTTCGGATGGTGTCTTGATGGCGGTATTTTTTTATTGCTGGGTGTTGCGGCTGTCTTTTCAATGTAACGGGCAGATGATACTGAAACGATAATCCCCCTTTTAAATGCGTTACGGGCTGGCTCTTTTGGCCGGGAAACCTTATTATCGCTGCGGTTTAGTCTAGTCGGACAACCTTCGTTCTGATAGTGTACTTCAAAACAATGTAACCTCGTTGAGAATGATTGGAGTGAAACATGCAAATCGGCAAAATTGTTAAGGTGGCCTTTGTTGCGGTGGCCGCGACCTGGCTGGCAGGCTGTGCTACGAAAAATGAGCCTGCCACCGTCGAAACCACGCCACCGGCTGTTACACCGACGACAATTCAGGAAGATATCAAAGTTCAGCCCGTTCTTGATCCGGCTGTGCAAGCGGTTGTTGACAGCGGCAAAGTTAGTGAATCGCCGGTCGATATCCAGGCTCTGCTTGACAAAGACACCTTTTACTTTCCGTTTGATAGCTCAAATCTTGGTGAAGAGGCGTACAAATCTCTCGATGTGCATGCGGCGTATCTGACGTCTGATGCAGGTTACATGAAAAACATCGTTATTCAGGGACATACCGATGAGCGAGGCACCCGGACTTACAACCTTGCACTGGGTGAACGTCGTGGCAAGGCCGTCAAAGATTATCTGGTGCTCAAAGGGGTTGCCGCCAAACGTGTTGAGGTGATCAGCTATGGCTTCGAGAAACCTCTCGATCCGCAGCATAATGAAACTGCTTGGGCGTTGAACCGTCGCGCTGTTATTGTTACGCAGTAACTCTGCGGGGGTTGAATGAGTACAGAAATTATTAGACGACAACTGGGTTGGGTTTTGACATCGGTGTTGGCTGTAGTGTTTGGCAGTGCTGCCATGGCTGCGTCGATTCCTGTGGAAGACTCAAAGCCTATGGGGCAGTCAGGTGTTTCTGTCACCGTTGCAACCCCGCAAAACGACCACAGTGTCAATAGCACCGCGCACTTGCTCAATACCCTTGAGCAGATGCGCCAGCAGATTATGGAGATGCAGGGTCAGCTTGAAGAGCAGGCTTTTCGCATTAAACAGCTAGAGCAAGAGGGCAGAGACCGCTATCTGGATCTTGATGAACGCCTGTCCCGATTAAGCAGTCAGTCGGCTAATGACCTTGATACGGCTCAACCTCCCCTGCCGTCGCCAACGTTAGCAGGAGCCAGTTCGGCTGGTGTGCGTGAAGCGGTGCGAGTGGAGTCGCGCAAGATGCGCGGTAATTACTCGTCTGGGGAGGCAGAAAAAAAACAAGGTGAGCCGACAGTAAAATCAGACAGTACTGAAAAAACAAAGCAGGCCGAAGAAGCTGCGTATCAAGCCGCCTTTGAGTTAATTCGCTCCAGACAGTTTGACCAAGCTAAAACCGCCCTGAAACAACAGCTAAAAACGTACCCTGATGGCAGCTATGCAGACAACGCCTATTACTGGCTTGGTGAAGTCGATATGGCGCAGGGGCGCTATAAAGAGGCAGGTGAGGAATTTCAAAAGGTGTTAAGCCTGTTCCCTGACAGCCCAAAAGTGCCTGATGCCAGCTACAAACTCGGCAGGGTTTATGACCTACTTGGCAAGCGCGGTAAGGCTGAGTCCCTGCTTGAAGCCGTGATCCAGAAATACCCAAACAGCGCTGCCGCCCGCCTGGCGGACACCTACCTCAGAACCATGAGTCCCTGATGCAGGCTTGGCCTGCAACTGTTTTATCCCCACGTTTTTGCCGGTGACTTGCGAGAATGGGGGTTTGTGCGGGTAGAGCCGCCTGAGCCCGGTCATCCAAAG
The DNA here is from genome assembly GCA_965198415.1 of Endozoicomonas sp. Classification (GTDB taxonomy): domain Bacteria; phylum Pseudomonadota; class Gammaproteobacteria; order Pseudomonadales; family Endozoicomonadaceae; genus Endozoicomonas. The sequence continues at coordinate 651,766 of CBDAPN010000030.1, read as the reverse complement.
CCTTCGGTGTAAAAACAGAGTATCGAGTCGGATATTCTGTTATCTTGTGGCACTTTCAGCATGCCCGGTTTAATCCTTGAGTGTTCTCGGCTTCGTGAGTTTGATGACTTGCGGGCTTATTTATGGTGATTGAGATTAGATCGGCGCAAAAAAATTATGTTGCCTGATACGCTTTGTTAGGTTTGGCGTTTGGGCAAGCGGGTTATTAAAACATTGGTTTAATCAGGTGCTTAGGATTACAGAAATTTTTTACTCGCTGCAGGGTGAAACCAGAACCGCCGGGCTGCCTACGGTCTTTATCCGTTTAACGGGCTGTCCTTTAAGGTGTCGCTGGTGTGATACCGAGTATGCTTTTAAAGGCGGTGAAATGGTGTCTTTCGATGACATCCTCAGCAAAGTTGCCGAATATTCACCGGGTTATGTAACGGTGACCGGGGGCGAGCCGTTGGCTCAAAAGGGGTGCTTTCAGCTTCTTGAACTGCTTGCGGATCGGGGTTACGAAGTCTCCCTTGAAACCAGTGGGGCGATGTCTCTGGCTGAGGTGGACCCAAGGGTTGTTAAAGTGATGGATTTGAAACCGCCGGCGTCCGGGGAGAGTCATCGCAACCGGTATGACAACATTCGGTTTCTCGATAAAAAAGATCAACTGAAATTTGTGATTGCTGATCGTGGCGATTATGACTGGTCGGTCTCTAAATTAATTGAATACGATCTGGCTAACCGGGTGTCTGATGTCCTGTTTTCTCCGGTAAGCGGCGAGTTGACGGCGGAATTACTGGCTGGCTGGATTCTTGCTGACCGCCTTCCCGTGCGTTTTCAGTTGCAACTGCATCGAATGATTTGGGGTGATCGTACGGGTGTTTAGTGTTGGTTCTAATGAATAACGTTTAACAGTGAACTCAAAAAAAGTTTTAGAGGATGTGCGGATGAAAAAAGCAGTTGTTTTGCTGTCTGGTGGGTTAGATTCTGCCACGGTGTTGGCAATGGCAGCGGCTCAGGGGTTTTCCTGTTACTCAATCAGTTTTGATTACGGGCAGCGACACCGTGCGGAGCTGGACGCGTCGAAGCGGGTGTCTGCGGCAATGGGGGCGGTGGAGCACAAAATATTAACACTGGGGTTGCAGAATATCGGCGGTTCAGCCTTGACCGACCACGCGATTGCAGTACCAGATTTTGACGATCCGGACAAAGAAGCGGCGAGTGTGGTGCCTGCTACTTATGTTCCGGCCCGAAACACCATCTTTTTATCGTTAGCGCTTGGCTGGGCAGAGGTTTTGGAGGCGCGGGACATTTTTATTGGTGCGAATGTGGTTGATTACTCCAGCTACCCAGACTGCCGTGCGGAATATCTGCAGGCCTTTGAAGCCATGGCAAACCTTGCTACCCGTGCCGGGGTTGAGGGTGATCACTTCCAAATTCACGCCCCGCTTTTGAATCTGAGTAAGGCGGAAATTATCCGCGAAGGCGAACGGTTGGGCGTGGATTACGGTCTGACCATCTCCTGTTATCGGGCCGATGCACAAGGCGTAGCCTGTGGCGTTTGTGACAGCTGCACTTATCGACGCAAGGGTTTTCTTGAAGCAGGTGTTGCTGATCCAACGCCTTATCGTGCAAATGCGTGACGTGTCGGGCTTGAAAAAACAGCACTGCTGCGTATAATGCGCGGCATCGGGTCGTTAGCTCAGTTGGTAGAGCAGTTGGCTTTTAACCAATTGGTCGTAGGTTCGAATCCTACACGACCCACCAATCCCTTCTCACTTCGTAAAATTCACCATTGAAAGCGTTCCCAATTATTGCTGCCGCAACGAGTGTGTTGTGTTAGACTACGCTGCAAATTTTTTAACAGGAATAGAATTTTTTAGGGATTTGTTGAGTTTTTACAGTTTATAAAAACGTGCCGGAAAAAGGCTGCACGCCACACGATGTAAGTCGTGCAGAGTATCCGGCTCATGGCAGATTCATTGAATAAATTGCAGACACATGCCAGCTCTAAAGATTGCTACGGCCAATGGAGCGCAGCCCGGCTGCGGGTGGGTAACGTGTCTTGCCGGATGCAAGCTTTATGAATGCAGTGATAGACAGAGAGCTCGTCCAGGGCCATTTGCAAAAGGCTTCGTTACCGGAGGATCCGGTACAGAGGGAAGCTAAAAAGACCAGAATAAAGCACCTGTTAAACGACAAAGGAGCTGTACTGGTTGCTCATTATTATACAGACCCTGTCGTTCAGGAGTTGGCGGAAGAAACCGGCGGTTTGATTGCCGACTCGTTAGAGATGGCTCGTTTCGGTGCACGACACGACGCGAATACCCTTGTGGTCGCCGGTGTGCGGTTTATGGGTGAAACGGCCAAGATCCTCAGCCCTGAAAAACAAGTGCTCATGCCCACCCTTGAGGCGGAGTGTTCCCTCGACCTTGGTTGTCCTGCCAAAGAGTTTTCTGCCTTTTGTGATCAGTACCCTGACCGGGAAGTGGTGGTCTATGCCAATACTTCCGCTGCGGTCAAAGCCCGGGCGGATTGGGTGGTCACCTCCAGCTGTGCGGTGGATATCATTGAAACCCTCGATAGTGAAGGTAAGGCAATTATCTGGGGGCCGGATAAGTATCTGGGCAGTTATATCCAGAAAAACACCGGTGCTGACATGTTGCTGTGGAACAGCAGCTGTATTGTTCATGAAGAGTTCAAGGCTCAGGGTATCGAAAACCTCAAGCGGGTCTATCCGGACGCAGCCGTGCTGGTGCATCCGGAATCCCCGGACTCTGTGGTGCAGTTGGCGGACGTAGTCGGCTCCACCAGTCAGTTACTCAAGGCCTCTCAAGAGATGGGGAACCCGATTTTTATTGTGGCTACGGATCGGGGTATTTTCTACAAAATGCAACAGGCGTCGCCGGATAAACGGTTTGTTGAAGCACCAACAGGGGGTAACGGAGCAACCTGTCGCAGCTGTGCCCATTGCCCTTGGATGGCTATGAATACGCTGGATGCCCTGCTGGAGTCGCTGGAGCGTCCGGGGGAGCGCCACATTATTCATGTAGACGACGCCCTGCGCGTTAAGGCGTTAAAGCCACTGCAGCGCATGTTGGACTTTACGGCCTCAAACTGAATCAGCGACGCGCTTCGCCCCGGTTGTTTAATTGCGGCGAGCGAAGCGTTTAGGAGTTTCTTAGTTTCTGTTGATATTTTTGCATGTCCGACAGCTTTTTAAGCAGCTTTGATTTAAGGGCAAAATTATCTCCGGCCATTTTCACGGCGTATTGCAAATGCTTGATGGCGTCGTCGGTATTGCCGTTTAAGAAAAAGTACTCCGCCCGTGATTGATGCAGCCCCATAATATCTTTTGCCAGTCCTTGCGCTTCTGCCAGCTCAAACCAGATATCCGGATCTTCCGGGCGCATGCGGCTGAGGCTTTGCAGCGTTTTTCGAGCTTCGGAAAAGTTCTGCTGTTGCAGCAGGATCTCTGCCCGGGTCGCCAGTAATGGGTAGTTGTCGGGGTTAATGCCCAGAGCGCGGTCAATACGAGCCAGCCCTGCTTTGGCTTTACCTGTTGCTGACTCGACAGTTGCCTGCAGCATGATCAGATAAATATTGTCCGGGTGCTTTTTCAGCAGTAACTCAGTCTGTTGTTGTGCTGTTTTAAAATCACGGGCTTTCAGGCTGGCCATGGCCATAGCGTAACGAGTACCCGGCGCAGCTGAGCCTGCGCTGATCTCTTTGCTCATTTGTCGGGCCAGTTCGTTGGGGTTGTTGCTGTTTAAAACCAGCGCACGCACTCTCATCAACTGATAGTTCAATGAGCCTTTGGTGGTTAATAACTTCTGTGCCGATATCTGATCCGCCCGGGCTCTGGAGTCAGAAATCCGGTTTTCGGTCACCGGGTGGGTGAGCAAAAACTCAGGTGGCCGACTGCCAAAACGGCTGGCTTTGTGCATATGTTCAAATATTTCTGGCATGGCTTGAGGGTCAAATCCGGCACTGACCAATGTGGTGATGCCGATGTTATCCGCTTCTCGCTCAAACTGGCGGCTAAAACGCAATTGTGCGCTTTTGATACCGGCCATTGTTGAGGTCAGGGCGGCAGCGCCGGCATCGCTGCCGGCGGTGGCCATGATCAAAATAGAGCCAAGAATGGCCGCAGCGTTGGGAATGCTCTTGTTGCGGGCTTCTTCAACATTGCGGGCATAGTGGCGCTGGCTCAGGTGGGCGAGTTCGTGGGCCAGAACGGCGGCAAACTGGGCTTCGGTATCGGCACTGAGGAACAGGCCGGTATTCACACCAATAATACCGCCCGGAGCGGCGAAGGCATTGAGGGCAGGGTTGTTGATGATGACTGGTACAAGTCGATGGTCTTGTAATTGGCTGACCGAGGCCAGGCGGTAGATCAGGTTTTCAAGGTAATCTTTCAGTTGTGGGTCTGGCAGCGTCGGTGTCTGATGGCGCAGAACCTTGAGCCATGAGCGGCCGAGTTCGTACTCTTCCTGTTGTGAAATAATGCCTGATGTGGTGTCACCAAGACGGGGCAGATTCAGGGCGTCGTTGACGGTAGAGCCAATCAGAGCAGCACTTTGAAAGGTCGGTAATGCCAAAGCCAGCACTGTGGCTGTCAGTAAGCCCGCTCGTTTCATAAAATATCCATACTAGTGTTTTCTACGGTACACTCTATCATGAATTAATACTCCGGCTCATCAGTGCCACCCGCAGGCGCATCGGGTTTGTTGTGAGAAATCAATTGACCCGAACGGGCATGATTTTAACCGTCCCCTGTCGTTAAAATACATAGTAACAAATGTTGCGGTGATTGTGAGTTGTTTTCGGTTAGTAACTGTACGGAGTTTCAGGCCGATTTATTGGAGATTGCGTAAAGCATCGCTTTATGCCTTCTGGGAATTTATGCCCTTTGGGTGCGATAGGGCGGCTAGTGTCAGTGTTGAAACAAAGCATTATGCAGGGGCATCAAAGAATAGGTTTTCACTATGGATGTTGATTTAGAGCTTGATCTCAAAGGTATGAATTGCCCGTTGCCTTTGCTGAAAACAAAACAGGCGTTAAACGCCATGGGTCAGGGGCAGATAATTAAAGTGTATGCCACAGACCCCGGCTCAGTGAGAGATTTTGCCAGTTTTGCCAAAATCAGCGGCCATGCGTTGCTGGCGAGTGAAGAGGTGCAAGGGGTTTTTATTCATATTTTGCAGCATAAGTGATTATTGCTCTTTTGTTGGATTTTTTAGCACTTGTTTTTTTTGTGGCGATGCATGTAACGAATAACGGAGCATTGAATGCTGAATGTACTTAAGGGGTGGTTGCACAGCTATCTTTCCGATCAGGAGGCGGTGGTGTTGCTGACCATCCTGATTCTCGGCTTTGTTATTGTGCTGACCATGGGCACCATGCTGGCACCGGCGCTGGCGGCGTTAGTATTTTCTTTTTTAATGCAGGGGCTGGTGGGTTGGCTTGAAAGTAGGCGGTTGGCGCATATTTGGGCGGTCAATGTGGTGTTTGCCGGCTTTCTTGCCATTTTGTTGCTGATGATTTTTGTCGTGTTTCCGCTGGTGTGGGAGCAGGTGACGCACCTGTTAAACGCCATGCCTGGCATGGTTCGTCAGGGGCAGTCGCTGTTAGTAAGCTTGCCGCAGTTGTATCCGGGGTTTGTCTCCGAGCATCAGGTAGCGTTGCTGGTGACCGCCATTAACAGACACATTGCCGACATTGGTCAGTGGGCTCTTTCGTTTTCTCTGTCTAAGTTGCCGGGCTTTTTTGCGCTGTTGGTCTATCTGGTGCTGGTGCCTATTCTGGTGTTCTTCTTTTTGAAGGATAAGGACGTTTTGCTGAAGTGGATGACCGGTGTTTTACCTCGCCGTCGTCGTTTGATAGATCAGGTGGCGAATGAGATGAACCAGCAAATTGCCAACTATATCCGCGGCAAAGCCATCGAGATTGCCATTGTGGGTAGCGTCAGCTACGTTCTGTTTGCCTTGCTGGGGTTGAGCTATTCCGCTCTGTTGGCGGTGACGGTCGGTTTTTCGGTGGTGGTGCCTTACATTGGGGCTACCGTGGTAACCATTCCTGTTGCCCTTATCGGTTTTTTCCAGTGGGGTGTGGGGGATCAGTTTTTGGTGCTGATGGTTGGTTACGCCATCATTCAGGCGCTGGATGGGAATGTGCTGGTGCCGCTGCTGTTTTCTGAAGCGGTTAATTTGCACCCGGTGGCGATTATTCTGGCCGTGTTGGTGTTTGGCGGAGTGTGGGGCTTTTGGGGGGTGTTCTTTGCGATTCCGCTGGCAACGCTGCTCAAGGCGGTGATGAACGCCTGGCCCGCCGTGGTGGAAGTGAATCCGGTACTCACATCCCACGACGGTCGTGGGAGTGAGGAGACATAGGGTGAGAGGGCTGTAACCTACTTGCGTCGCCATACCCCGCACTGTGCCACCGAGTGCTGAAATTTCCGTGCCGTCTCGCGAATCACAAACGGCACATCAAAAGGCTCCCGCACTTCGTCGAACTGTTGGCTCAATACGCGCTGTAGACCGGTATAGGTGCTCAGCGCCTCACCATTTTCCCGGATACCGCCCAGCCAATTCGCTTTTGGTGTGTACTCTTCCAGCCAAGTGTAGGGGGAGGTGATGATGAGAATGCCGCCGGGGCGGATGCGCTGGTGAATGTTCTGCAAAAACTGCAGCGGGTTGTTGAGGCGGTCAATAAGGTTGCCGGCAAACACCAGATCGTAGTCGTTGTAAATGGGTTTCAGGTTGCAAGCATCGCCCTGAGTGAAGCGGATGCGACCGGTGTCAATGTTGCCAAGGTCAAGCGCTTCAAGGTCGGCGACAAAATAGTCACCCAGTTCCCCTTCCGTGGGCAGGAAGTAGCGAATTCTGCCCTGCTCCTGCAGTTCTGAGGCCGCAGAAATAAAACGAGCCGAAAAGTCGATGCCATCCACGTGCTGAAACCAGCGCGCCAGCTCAAAGCTGGTGCGGCCCACGGAGCAGCCCAGATCCAGTGCGCGTGTGCAGGGGGTATTGCGGGCGAAGTCGTGGCAAATTTGAGCGCAGGCTTTTGGGTAGTTGGGAACTTCAAAAAAAGTCTCACCAAAATGAAAAGCCAGGTATTGGGTAACCAGTGTATCGGTTTCGTAAGGATTATCAGAGGTATGGGTCATGGCATTGGATTCCACATAACGAAAACCGGCGTGTTGAAAAAAGTGTCGCCGAAAGGCGTACCGTGAATCTTTAATAGCGTAGTTGCCGGTGGATATCCAGCTGCCGCCCTTGATCAGATTGTGCCGCCCGTCAAACGTTGGGGTGGAGAAGTCGTCATAGCAGGGGTGGATGCGAAACCCTTCAAAGGCGTCGATGGGGGTGCTGGTCCACTGCCAAGCGTTACCAATGATGTCGCAAAGCCCATCGGTACGAAAATGATCTACCGGGCAGGACGACGCCCAATACTCCAGATTAATATTGCCCGGCGCCCTGTCCCAAAATGGCTGGTCAGTATCGATACTCTGGCGCAGGCAGTGCCACTCCGCCTCGCTGGGCAGTTGGATGGATTTTCCCGTCAGCTCGGACTTCCAGCGGCAAAAAGCCTGCGCCTCATGGCAGTTGACATCCACCGGCCAGTTCCAGGGCATGTCAATCTCTTCCAGCATGGTGCGGTAGCGAAACTGCTCACCGGCAAGCACCCAAAACTCTGGATGCCGCGCATTGCTAAACGTTGCCCAGGCCCAGCCTTCATCGCTCCACCATCGTTCATTGTCGTAGCCGCCGGCGTCCATAAAGGTTTTGAACTCTTCATTGCTGACCAGATATTCGCTGGCTTTGAAGGGGGCTACCTTCACGGCCTTGTGGCCATATTCGTTGTCCCAGCCGTAAAGGGCGTCGTCGTAACTTTTGCCCAGCTGTACCGAACTGGCGGGGACCTCGATGAGTTGATTTTGCGGTGCCGGGCCCGCTTCTGTGCACGCCTCCCAGTCGGGGTGAGGCTTTACGTAGCTAATGGGGAGCTGGCGAATCAGCACCGAGGAGGTTTCCAGATGAATTCGCTCATGCTCAATGCCCATCAGAATGACCCAGGCAGGGCTCTCCCAGCGGATAGGGATTTCCAGCGGCATCTTATTGATAAACTCGCTCACCAGTGCCCGCACTTTCTGGCGATAGCCCCGCACCTGTGCGACGGTGGGCCAGTGGTAATTCTGTTCATCCAGATCATCCCAGGACATCTCATCGACACCCACGGCAACAGTGGATTCAATGTATGGGTCAACCCGGTGGTCAAGCAGTTTGGCGGTGATCAGTTTATTGACAAAAAAAGCCGCAGTGTGGCCGTAGTAGAAGATTAGGGGGTGGCGCAGCGGTATGGCTTTTTCAAACCAGGCGGCGTCGCAGTTCAGGGTTTCAAACAGTAAATCGTATTGGTCAAAGGTGGATTGAAAGTAGCACAGTAACTCATCGCGTTTCTGTTGTGGGGAGCCATCGTTGAGCACCACCGTTCGTGTGACGGTTTGCCGGTGGTGCTTAGCAGTGGCGTGGTTATCCTTTTGCATTGCAAAACTTTTTGCCATATTCCCTCTCCTGCGTAAGTATTTACGTTGGTGGGGTATTATGGCACGCCAAAAGTTTGCTATGATAGTGCGTTATTTCGCTGGCGGCTTATTTACCCGTTTTGCAATAACCTTTAGCTGGTTTTACCTTCTGCTCAATAGCGGTAAACAGTGAATTTTGGTTATTCGTCCGGGGTTGTTGCCGAACTCTCTCAACCTTTGCATGAAGGCGGGGGTACTTAATGGCTGTAGTTGCCAAAAAGTCATCCATGATTTTTTATTCGGACCCGGCGTGTCATTACTGTCACCGGGTGCGTATTGTCCTGGCAGAAAAGGGCGTCGCTGTTGATATTCAGAACATAAATCCACAGAACCCGCCCCGGGAACTGGCGGACCTGAACCCATACAACAACGTGCCGACACTGGTCGACCGTGATCTGGTCCTATACGAACCCAACGTCATGATGGAGTATCTTGACGAGCGTTTTCCACACCCACCCTTGTTGCCCGTATATCCGGTCAGCCGTGCCCAGAGCCGACTGATGATATACCGCATCCAGAGGGACTGGTGTACGCTGGTGGATATTCTCCTGGACCCCAAAACAAAAGAGACACCGGCAGCCCGGGCCCGTAAAGAGCTGCGGGAAAGTTTGCTGGCCGTTGAACCCATTTTTTCTGAAATGCCGTTCTTTATGAGCGAAGAGTTCACCTTGGTGGACTGCTGTGTTGCTCCGATCCTCTGGCGTCTGCCAACGCTGGGGCTTGAACTGCCCAAGCAGGGTAAGTCAATACTGGAATACGCTGAGCGTCTGTTTGAGCGTGAATCGTTCCGGGAAGGGCTGTCTGAGCTTGAAAAAGAAATGCGTGAGTAACCTGGCTGGCGGCGTAAAAAGTTTGTCCGGAGACTGATATGACAATGACCAGTAGCCGTTCGTATATTGCCAGAGCACTGTATGAATGGATTCTTGATAACGACTGTACACCCTACATTCTGGTGGACGCCCATCGTCGTGGGGTTGAGGTACCTCAACAATACGTCAAAGATGGTCAGATTGTCCTGAACATCTCGCCAACAGCGGTGCGCGAGCTGAGTATTGCAAACGATTACATCATGTTTGATGGCCGCTTTGGTGGTCGTGCTCTGACCATCACCGTCCCCGTCCCCGCATTGATGGCGATTTATGCTCAGGAGAACGGTCAGGGCATGGTCTTTGAGGCGGAGCCGTTGGATGCGCCGGAAGCATTTGAAGAAGATAGTCCGGCTCAAGCAGTTGAGGAGGAAGAGCCTCAACCACCGAAAAAGGCTGGCCGTTCGCATTTGAAAGTCATTAAATAAGTGAGCCTGTTTATTCCGAGCCGTTAAGCGGCTCTTTTTTTTACCCTTGGAAAGTTGAAGCGCTTCCCCTTTTGCCAGTGGCTGTGAATTGACTTCAGAATAATAAGGAGCCGTTATTACTTTGTAACGGTGATTTTCTCGTTATACCGTTTAAACTCGAATCTTATTCACGAAAATCATGCATTGGCAAAGCAAACAACTTTTTAACGGCTACTGCATGGCCAAATCAGAATGCCCCGCCTACCCAACCCCGGCAGATAGCGTTATTCTTACCTGTTTTTATTGCTTAACCACCCCGGATACATAATGCCGTTACTCAGATTCGAAAAGCTCAGCCTGGCCTATGGTGACCAGCCGCTGCTGGACCACGCCGATTTTCAGATAAGCAAAGGTGAGAGAGTCTGCTTACTGGGTCGCAATGGCGCTGGTAAGTCTACCCTGATGAAACTCGTTTCCGGCACCATTGTGCCCGACGATGGCACGCTATGGCGTCAACCCGGGCTAAAGGTGGGGGTGCTCAATCAGGACTTGCCCGATCAAGATGAAAAAAAGGTCTTCGACGTAGTCGCTTCCGGGCTGATGGCGGTGGGTGAGTTGATCAGTCAGTATCACCATCTGTCGATGAACATCCACACCGATGCGGACGTCAAAGCGCTGGAAACCATTCAGCAGCAACTGGAGTCCGTCGATGGCTGGAGCCTGAGCCAAAAAGTCGATACGGTGATTCAAAAACTGGGGCTGCCAGCAGAAAAGCAGATGAAAGCCCTCTCTGGCGGCTGGCGTCGGCGGGTTGAACTGGCCCGGGCGCTGGTAGGGGAGCCGGATCTATTGTTGCTGGATGAGCCGACTAACCACCTCGACATCATCGCCATTGACTGGCTTGAGAAACAGTTGCTGGATTTTTCCGGGGCGCTGCTCTTTATTACCCACGACCGCTCCTTTTTGCAATCACTGGCCACCCGCATTATTGAGTTGGATCGGGGCCAGCTGACCAGCTGGTCCTGCGATTACAAAACATTTTTGCAGCGCAAGGCTCACGCCCTTGAGGTGGAAGCGGAACAAAATGCGCTGTTTGATAAAAAACTGGCCAAAGAAGAAGTGTGGATTCGCCAGGGCATTAAAGCCCGGCGCACCCGCAACGAAGGGCGGGTGCGCGACCTGCAAAAGCTGCGGGACGAGCGCCGCCAACGCCGCGAAGTGCAGGGCAGTGCGAGCTTTGGGTTGGAAGCCGGCCAAGCATCCGGCAAGGTCGTGCTCGAAGCGAAAGCCGTTTCCCACGCCTTTAACCAACAGCCGGTGATTGATGACTTCAGTGTTCGCATCATGCGCGGGGATAAAGTCGGCTTGATCGGGGCCAACGGTGCTGGTAAATCAACGTTGCTGAGCATTTTGCTGGGCAACTTAAAGCCCGAGTCCGGTTCGGTGAAAATGGGTACCAAGCTGGAGGTTGCTTACTTCGATCAGCTGCGTAATCAGCTGGACCTTGAAAAAACCGTGATTGACAACGTAGCCGAAGGGCGCGAGAGCATCACCATAAACGGCGCCAGTCGTCATGTGATTGGCTATTTGGGGGATTTTCTCTTTCCACCGGGTCGTTGTCGTGTACCGGTAAAAGCGCTGTCCGGCGGGGAGCGCAACCGGCTGCTACTGGCCCGTTTATTCAGTAAGCCTGCCAACCTACTGGTGATGGACGAGCCCACTAACGATCTGGATATCGAAACGCTGGAGCTATTGGAGTCGTTGCTGGTGGATTTCTCCGGTACTTTGCTGCTGGTCAGCCACGATCGGGCATTTTTGGATAATGTGGTGTCCAGCACACTGGTGTTTGAGCCTGGCGGGTGCATTCATGACTACGTGGGCGGATTTGCCGACTGGTTGCATCAGGGGGGTGCCATTGCCCGGCTAGTGGCGCCAGCGGTGGAAAACAAAGCGGCCAAAAAAGAGAGCTCAAAACAGGAAAAGCCAAAACCGGCCAAGAAAAAGCTCAGCTACAAATTACAGCGTGAGCTCGACGCACTGCCCGGAGAAATTGAAGCCCTTGAAGAAACACTCGCGGAAGTTGAGGCTAAAACCACTGCCGCAGACTTTTACCAGAGCGATCAAGCTGAGGTTCAGGCCGTGTTGAATCAGTTGACCGAGCTCAACACGCTGATAGAACAAAAAATGGAGCGCTGGGATGAGCTGGAAAATATGTAAAGTGCAGTAAACGCTGAGTCAATCTCGCTCCCGCAGGAGCGAGTGTTTTATTCTTTGGCGTTTTTACCCACGCGAACCGCCAGTACGTCGCAATTGGCACCGTGCAAAATGCTGGTTGAGGTGGAGCCAAGAATCAGCGACAGCCCATGACGACCGTGGCTACCAACGACGATCAGGTCAACGTCCGACTCATCGGCAATGCGGTGTACTTCCCGCTCCGGGCGACCATAGACGACATGTTGCTCACCTTTTTCTAAATCGATGGAGTCGGCCAGATGAGCGATGCGCTCTTTTGCCTGGTCGGTGATCTCATCTTGCAAAGTGGTCAGGTCCAGAGGAATATCGCTGCCGTAGGCAACACTCAACGGCTCAACCACATGCACCATGGTGAGTCTTGACTCGTTTTTTTTCGCAATGGACTTTGCTTTTTCGAGCACTTCATCGGCTTCATCGGACAAATCAATCGCCACCAGAACGTGTTTGTAAAGGCTCATGAGGGGTCTTCCTTCTTTAGTAGGGAAACGAAATCAACAGCGGACAACATTCGCCGCCGCAGTCTTGTTAAGACTTTTTTAACAGGTCTTTGCATAAAGTAATTTATCAGCGGCTACAAAAGCCTACGATCAGGGTCGCATTTTGTCAGTACGATTTTTTGTAGACTTTGTATGACAGAGTCGTTTTATTGTAAGGCCTATTTTGGTTTTGTTCCTGTTTTCTCTTGGTCGATGTTTGCTCGCCTTCTGATCCGTCAATACGCTGCAACGTTCTCATTGTGAAAATATTGTGTAGCCGTTGTTTACTCTGCGCTTTTACCCTTGACTTTAAACGGCATTTCACTGAAGGTAAGCACAGAATTCAAACGAGTGTATGAATTTGCAGGGAAGCACCGGACGCAACGTCCGGGAAGTAAAGCAATAATAATCAGATAGCAGCCCATGCTCCTGTGAAGTTCTGAGGATGAGTGACTCACAGCACGGCCTGTCTGTCTATCTTCAATCCGAAAGGAGATGTTCATGATCTACCAGGGGAAGGCGTTCACCGTACTGCCTGTCGAAGCAGGTATCGCTGAACTTCAGTTCAATCTTGAAGGCGAGAGTGTCAACAAATTCAACCGCATTGCGCTTGATGATTTGGCCAAGGCATTGGATGCCATCCGAGCAGACGACAGTGTGAAAGGGCTTATCCTCACCAGCGGCAAAGATGTGTTTGTTGTTGGTGCTGACATCAACGAATTTACCGAAACTTTCAAGCAAGACGACGACACCCTGTTGCAGGGCTTGATGGCCGTTAACAAGGTGTTCTCCGGTTTTGAAGATCTTGATCTGCCCACCGTGGCAGCAATTAATGGCATCGCCCTTGGCGGTGGTTTTGAGATCTGCCTGTGTGCGGATTACCGCGTGGCGTCAACCGCTGCCAAGGTTGGTCTGCCTGAAGTAAAACTGGGCATTTACCCAGGCTGGGGTGGCACTGTGCGCTTACCCCGTCTGATCGGTGCCGATAACGCCGTGGAGTGGATTGCCAGCGGCAAAGAGTACCGCCCCGATGCAGCCCTGAAAGTGGGTGCAGTGGACGCGGTAGTCGCACCGGAAAAACTCAAAGAGTCCGCCATTGCACTGGTGAAAAGCTGCCTTGCGGGTGAGCTGGACTTTACAGCGCGCAAGCAAGAGAAAAAAGGCAAACTAAAACTGCCGCCTGTTGAGTCAATGATGGTGTTTGAAACCACGTCAGCTGTCGTCAAACAGCAGGCCGGACCACACATGCTGGCGCCGATTGCCTCGGTCAAAACCATCCAGAAACACGCATTTATGGAGCGTGACAAAGCCCTGGAAGTGGAAGCGAAAGGGTTTATCAAACTGGCTAAATCCTCCGTTTGTAATGCGTTAATTGGTCTGTTCCTTAACGATCAACTGCTGAAGAAAAAAGCCAAAGACTCCGCCAAACTGGCCTCTGCCACAAATAAAGCTGCGGTCCTCGGTGCCGGTATTATGGGAGGCGGCATTGCGTATCAGTCCGCACTCAAAGGTACCCCGATTCTGATGAAAGACATCAACCAAGACGGTCTTGACCTTGGTTTATCGGAAGCCACCAAACTGTTGTCCAAACGGGTAGCCCGTGGGCGCATGGACGCTACCAAGATGGGCGGCGTGCTGAACAAAATTGTGCCAACCCTCGCTTTTGGTGATTTTGGCAACGTTGACGTGGTCGTTGAAGCGGTGGTTGAAAACGCCAAAGTGAAAAAAGCGGTGCTTGCCGAGGCCGAAGCGCACGTCGCTGACAATGCCGTCTTAAGCTCCAACACCTCCACCATCTCCATTACCGAGTTGGCCAGCGACCTGAAGCGTCCGGAGCAGTTCTGCGGTATGCACTTCTTTAACCCGGTACACGCCATGCCGCTGGTGGAAGTCATTCGTGGTGAAAAAACCAGCGATGCCACCGTTGCCACCGTGGTGGAATACGCGCGCAAAATGGGCAAAACACCGGTTGTTGTGAACGACTGCCCCGGATTTTTGGTCAACCGTGTCCTGTTCCCATACTTTGGCGGCTTCTCTGCGCTGCTGCGTGATGGTGCTGACTTCCGCCATGTGGATAAAGTCATGGAGCGTTTTGGCTGGCCTATGGGCCCGGCGTATCTGCTCGATGTCGTGGGCATTGATACCGGCATTCACGCCGAAGGAGTGATGTCTGAGGGGTACCCTGACCGTATGCAGCGTGATTTTAAAACGGCACTTGACGTACTGTTTGAAAACGAGCGTTTCGGTCAGAAAAACGGTGTCGGTTTTTATCAATACGAGCAAGACAAAAAAGGCAAGCCGAAAAAAGTCGTGGACGACTCGGTATTTACCCTGCTCAACGACGTGTGCGGCGAAAGCCGGGAGTTTTCCGACGAAGAGATCATCGCCCGGCTAATGGTGCCTTTGTGTATGGAAACCGTGCGGGCGCTGGAAGATGGCATTGTTGAATCGGTGGCAGAGGCAGACATCGCCCTGATCATGGGCATAGGCTTCCCGGTATTCCGCGGTGGTGCCCTGAAATACATCGACAGCTTAGGAGTGGCTGAATTTGTGGCGCTGGCGGATAAATACTCGCACATCAGCCCAATCTACGCCCCGACGGAAAAGCTGCGGGAAATGGCCCGTGAAGGCAAATCGTTTTATGGCCAATAAATTACTGCGGTAATTTACCACCAATAAAGCCATTTTTCAGGAATAACAAGAGAGACTACCATGAGCCTGAACCCAAGAGACGCAGTCATTGTTGATTACGGGCGAACCCCAATGGGGCGCTCCAAAGGCGGCATGTACCGCAATGTTCGTGCCGACAACCTCTCCGGTGAATTGATTACCGGAGTATTGAAACGCAACCCCGAGCTCAACCCGGCCGAAGTGGAAGATGTGATCTGGGGCTGTGTGAACCAAACCCTCGAACAGGGTTGGAACATTGCCCGGATGGCCTCACTGCTGACGCCAATCCCCCACACCTCGGCAGCGCAAACCGTCAGCCGCCTGTGCGGATCATCCATGAGTGCTCTGCACACCGCCGTGCAAGCCATTCAAACCAACAACGGCGACGTTTTTGTGGTCGGCGGCGTTGAGCACATGGGACACGTGGGCATGATGCACGGCGTGGACCCGAACCCAAGGCTATCCAAACACGGCGCCAAAGCGGCCGGTATGATGGGCTTGACCGCAGAAATGCTCAGCACAATGCACGGCATCAGTCGTCAGGCTCAGGATGAGTTTGGCGCTCGCTCCCATCACCGTGCCTGGGCAGCCACCGAAGGCGGCAATTTCAAAGACGAAATTATTCCCATGCAAGGTCACGACGCCGACGGCAACCTGAAGCTGTTTACCCGGGACGAAACCATTCGCCCTGAAACCACCGTGGAAGGTTTGTCGCAGCTCAAGCCTGCCTTTAACCCGAAAGGCACCGTCACCGCCGGAACCTCTTCCCAGATTACCGACGGTGCTTCTTGCATGATTGTGATGTCAGCCCAACGGGCAAAAGACCTTGGCCTGCAACCGATGGCGGTAGTCCGTGCCATGGCGGTGGCCGGTGTTGACCCATCCATCATGGGTTACGGCCCGGTGCCTAGCAGTAAAAAAGCACTCAAACGCCTCGGAATGACCATCGACGACATTGACCACGTTGAGCTGAACGAAGCCTTTGCAGCGCAGGCACTGCCGGTGCTGAAAGACCTGAAACTGCTCGATAAAATGGAAGAGAAGGTCAACCTCCACGGCGGCGCAATCGCCCTCGGCCACCCCTTCGGCTGCTCCGGTGCCCGCATCTCCGGCACTTTGCTCAATGTCATGAAACAAAACGAAGGCACCATGGGGCTTGCCACCATGTGCGTCGGTTTGGGTCAGGGGATTAGCACCATCTTTGAGCGTGTTTGATGAGGCTGTGCCTTGAGGCTGTTTAAGGCGTGTCGGCTTACCCGTTAAGCCGACAGTTTAGACACTATACGTCTCTGTTCTCGCTAATGACTAGCCGGTCAGGGACGTATGATCTCAAATTGCACCGCTGACACTCCTCTTGGTTCTGCCGAACACGCACTCATCCGAGATATAAATTTTTATTCTGAAAATTTAATACCTACACGACTTGAAATTATAAAAATACGGTCGTACAGTCAGTCTCAAAATAAAACAATTGCTCTGAGCTATCTGGTCCTATGCTCCCCGAAGTCAGCAAAAGACAGCGGTAACATCCATGGGCGGTAGCGTTCTTATTTTATCAAAAGATAATGATCAGTAGTGCTTGGTTAAATATATCCAAATTCCAGTAGCGGCTGGTATTTGGGTCAATGCATTTTGGTTTTATTTGGCAAGAATTACAGGATATCCATTTTTTGAGAACTGATTTTTGGGTGACGCCTAACTGTGTCCTATAGCTTCTCACATCGCAGTCAATTTAATGAATAATGTACAAAAAGAATATCTGAATAAATATCTCGAGAAGATTAGCCCGGAACAGAGAGTGAGCTATCAAAATGTGATGGCTGGCTATTTTTGTGCTGATGAGAAAAACGCAAATATTTGCTCTGAACTCATTTTACGTGGTGAGAAAACTGCCACTTGCAGCATGAAATATTGGTATGAGACCGGCCTTGAACCAATGCCCGAAGTTGGTACATTACTAGTCGTGACAGACTGGAATGGAAACCCAACGTCAATCATAGAAACAACAGAGGTTTCTGAGTGTAAATTTTCAGAAGTTACAGCGGAGTTTGCAGCCTCTGAAGGTGAGGGCGATAAATCCTTGGAGTGGTGGCGCAAAGCACACTGGGATTTCTTCTCGGCCGAGTGTAAAGAGCAAGGGTTAAAGCCAAGCAATGACATGGTCTTAATTCTAGAAAAATTCAAGGTGGTTTATTCGTAATCGCCATGCGAATTACAGGACATCCACTTTTTGAAAACTGCTTTTTGGGTGTCCTTTATTTTTTTCCTTTATTTTTTCAGAGGTAGCTTGCATGTGGACCTCCTTATTATCGGGAGGTTTATGGTTTCGTATTTTAGGTTAGAGCGATAGGGTGTTGTTTAAATAGGCGTTTACGGATTGAATATGAATACGTATTATTGTCTAGCTGGCGGCAAATAAAAGAAGTATGTCGTTTGGAGCTGTGTAGCTCTTATAAACAAACAGTTCATACAAAACTATAGGTAGATCAGTGTGAAAAAAATAATATTTTTATCTTTTCTAACAATATCTTTACAAGTGCTAGGCTCGGATGATATTGAGCGTTATGAGCGAAGTATTGAAGATCGCCTGCAAAGTAATGCGGTTGCGGTTAATGAAGTGATAAAAAGTCTGAATTCACGTGATGATGAAGATTTTGAACCTACCCCGCAGACCTCAGCAGACGAGTTGTTGGCAAGAGCTGCACCTCCGGTTGAGTTTAAGTCAGAGTATATGAGTGCTTTCTCAAAAGAGCTGAAAGATATGGAGGCGATTCTGGATGAGCTCCCAGGTAGTTCCTACGTAAAGGAAAATAAACAATGCGGGAGACTGGTTCAAAGTTTTAAAAGCAAAGAAATGGCGGTTCTCAAAGAGTGGGAGGCGGGTTTTGAAAGTCTTCCATTTGCTACGGCTGAAGAGAGGATTGATTTCTTTGCGATGGTTACAGTTTTCTCTATGTCGGGTGCTTCTTTTTTGAGTGGAAATATAGCTAATGTATACATGTCTTGTCTTTATCCCGAAACTAAACCTGTTCTAGTGTTTGATTTGGATAAAATGGGTAGTGATGTTCGTTGGGCTTCCTGGGCGAATAGCAACTGAAAGTGTTGGGTATGTAATAGGTAGCTGGAAGATAGGGATGTAGGGTTATGTATCAAAAAATTCGAAAACAGAAAGGTCAAGCGCTCGTCTACATAGCCTTAATGATGGCATCTGTCATTTTTGTAGGTGCCTATTCATAAAATTCATATGTTGTTTCCAATGAAAAGACCCGTTTGCAGAATACAGCTGATGCAGTAGCGTATTCTGTTGCTACAATCTACTTCAAAAAAATTGATAATGAAGTAGGGCTTGATATAGACGTTTTAATAAAGAGTTAATAAGAGAATTACAGGGCATCCACTTTTTGAAAACTGTTTTTTGGGTGTCCTTTATTTTTGCTTTATTTTTCCAGCTTCGAGCCGTGTTATTTTTCCGATGTCTGATATGAATTCCCACTGAAGGCCGTGGGAACGAGTTATTTTTTTGTGTGGTGGTGAACTGAGTTTATGGAATTACTTTTCTTTTCAATTTATATGTTTGTTTTTTGGGGGGGTAAGCTATTTCTTTCGGGAAATATTTATTGGCCTCTTGGTGTGAATAATTATATTGTCGATTTAGTTTTAATGTTTTCTATTGGTTTTTTTGTTGCCTTTATTAGGAGGCTATTTTATTCAAATGGAAAAAGTGAAGGTTTTCTGGGTTATTCTAACTATGTGATAGATAAGCTTTTATTATATTATTTTTGGCATGTACTTGTTGGATGTCTGGTGGTTTACTATGTAGTTTGTATCTCAGATGATAACTATTTTAATGATGGTGCACGTGAACTGGGTTTCTCGATCTTCGTATTTTGCTTTACACAAATTTTACTTATATTCATCGAGTTGTTTTTTCAGAAAATTAAAAGAAAAGTATCATGCACATGAAAGTAAATAGTCATATCACTACGGCTGCTGGACGACGCGGTACCCAATGAACAGCTGGCCCTTCGCTATCTGGCCAATGTAGAAATCGACAAAGACTGGATGCAGGTAGATAACCGCAAGGTCAATTTGGCACGGGGCATGAGTGTGGCGGTTGAGATCAAAACCGGGCAAAGACGACTGATTGAGTATTTTTTGAGCCCGCTTTTACGGTTTAAGCAGGAGAGTGTTCGTGAGCGATAGAAGTATTTTGCGCAGGTACTGGCAAGTCATAGCATTTACTATGGTAATGCTATTTGGATTTATAATGTTTAAGGGGCTCACCTTACTTACATTGATCATGTCTATTTACATATCTTTAGGTTGTGCTTTGTGCATATGTGTTGCACATTTAAGAAATACAGATGTAGTGGATTATAAAGAACGATGGCTGTATCTCTTTGTATTTGTTACCCCAATATTTTATTTTATTTTTATTATTGTTTTGCGCTATTTTTTCAATGATTCGTACATGACCTATATTTCTTATTTGACATACGCTGAAGAGATTATTGGAAATGTTTTTCCCGCCATGGGGAAGTCTGAAAACGATCTTCTGAAATTAGGACTGAATGTTCAAGCCTTAGAGGTAAGTCACAATTTCTTGTTTGCGGGTTTTTGGTGCTTTTTAAGCTCTTATCTCATAATTTCTCATTCTATAAGCATATCAAATTCTGAGAAGAAAAATATGGTAACTGGTGGCTATTCTGAAACACCTATTATTACTGCTATGAAGATTGTTATTTTTACATTCTGTATTTTTTTGATAAGTAGCTTTAATTTTAGTTGGGCTACTCCAGAGTTATCTAACGCAGCCACAGTTCGAAGCTTCGGCCCGATATCTTTTGATCTGGATGGCAGTGGTGATGTTGCCATCAGTAATGTTGCATCGAGTACAGCGTATTTTGATCTGGATGAAGACGGCATTGCTGAAAAAATCGGCTGGATAAATGCAGAAGACGGTTTACTGGTTAACGACCTGAACGGCAATGGTTCAATAGACGACATCTCAGAGCTGTTTGGTAATGCCCGGATCAATGGATTCAAAGCTTTGCAGCAGGCCGGCGACAGCAACGATGATGGGGTTATTGATAGTGGCGATGATATTTATTCCCACCTCAAGGTCTGGAAAGATACCAATCAGGATGGTTTGAGTCAGAAAGAGGAGCTTTATACCCTGAAGTCCCTCGGGATTGAGTTTATATGCAGACGGCAATTTGGAGCATGAAGAGGTCAGCAAGAACAGTAATGGTAACCGTATTTTGGCAGAAGGCTCTGTAGTTATTAACGGTGAAGAGGCCTATGCCGCTGCGTTTGATCTGCAGTTGGATAACCGATTGACGAAAGACCTTGGCACTCATACGATGGATCGCAGTGTGTTGGAAGATTTGCTGGAGCGTAATATCCGCCTGCCCCTGCTTCGGGGTTTTGGCTCATTAAAGATCTCCAGTCCGTTTATGCAAAGAATGACAACACGCTGGCACTGGTGCAGTCGTTGTCAGAATCTGACGCCGCTACTGTTTATGCACAGTTTGACAGGGTAATGGCAGACTGGTCTGGCTTAACGGCATTACGGGAGCAGGCCGGGTTTAATGCCAGTCGACCGTTGAGTACGGTTGAAAAACTGTGGGTGATGGAGAGTTTTTCAGGCATCTCGGATTTTAAGGGGAGCATCGAGTCGCAGTTTGCCAGTAAGCAAACCCCATCCATCAGCCGCTTGAATACCGAGTATCTGGATGGTCGTTTTGAACTGTTGAAGCACCATTATGCCGATCGCTTTATGGCTCAGTCCGTGATGCGTGACGCTTTTAAAGGCACATTCTATTCGGTAATCAATAACCGGATTGAAGTGGCTGACCAGACGATGCTGGAAACAGCGCTGGTTAATTATGCTAAAACACTGTCGTCTACTAAGGATGCGGTGGCTTTCGCTAAGGTATACAGCACCTTCCGTAGTAACCTGAGTGTTGATGAATCCGCCGTTGCTGCCCAGTTGACTGATTTCCCAGGCGCTGATGTGTTCCATCAATTACTGACAGGGGGGATTCAGGACGTTAGTTTCTGGCAGAAAAATTACACGGGCTCCAATGGTGACAGCTACCTCGTGGGTACTTCCGGAAATGACCGGCTGAATGGCGGTGATGGTGACGACGTACTGTTTGGAAATGGGGGGGGCGATACCCTGAGCGGTGGTAGCGGTAGCGATGTTTACCTTTATGGTGAAGGTGACGGTAATGTGACCATTAAAAACTATGATGTCAGTGCCAACCGCCGGGATGTATTGCGGTTCAGAGATGGTATTGAACCGGATGCTCTGTGTGTTACTCGTAATGGCAACGACCTGATTCTGACGTTTAAAGATTCCGGCCATAAGATCACCGTTGATGAATATTTCCGTCAGGATGCTACAGGTGGCTATGCCCTGAATGCGATCGAGTTTGCCGATGGCGAGCCCTTGAATATTTATCGAGTTTGCCGATGGCGAGCGCTTGAATATTTATTGAGGTGGTTAAGGCTCTTGTTCAGGTTCGGGTCTGATGGTGCTGACAACTTATATAGTTACGCCGTCGACGATGAGTTGGAACAGTTTGGCTGGAAATGATACACTTCGGGGCTATAACAATTACAGGACATCCACTTTTTGAAAACTGCTTTTTGGGTGTCCTATAGCTTCCTGATTTATGCGTTATGTTTCTGCACCAATCATCGGGCAAAATAAGAAAAGGGGAAAAATTCATGTTCAAGTTAATAGTTGATGATGAAATTAATTTATATCTTGTAAATGAAGCTTTTACTGGTAGGTATGTTGAGCTTGCAGAAGAAAATAAAGAATACCTTTCAGAATGGTTAGCTTGGCCAAGATTTTGTACAACACAAGATGATTTTAGCGAGTTCGTGAAGGATTCACTTCATAAATATGCAGACGGCAGAGCTATGAGATGTGTTATCGAATATCATGGTGAAATAGTGGGAAATGCTGGATTCAATACCATAAACCAGAACCTGAAAAAGGTCGAAATTGGCTACTGGATTGGCAAACGATATCAAGGTAATGGAATCATTACTCGTGTTTGTCGTTACCTCATAGATTACGCATTCACAAACCTTGACATGGAAAAAGTTCAGATTGCAGCAGCAGAAGGGAATGCGCCAAGCAGAGCAGTTTGTGAAAGGCTTGGCCTGAAGTTAGAAGGTATTCTCACAAACCAAGAAAAGGTTGGTGATAAAATTCTTAATCACGCAATCTACGGTATCCATAGAACCGAAACATAACCAGTGCATCGTAGGGACTGTCGCCTGCGGCGCAGCCCCACATATAAGCGTTAGCTGGCACAACAAACATCGAGTTAAACGAGAGAAGAATGAAAACGATTGGGTGAAAGTCTCATACTGACCCACCTTTCAGGCCTTGAGAATCGATTACAGAATATCCATTTTTTAAGAACTGATTTTTGGGTGTTCTTTATTTTTTTGGCTGACAAGAACCACTCAGAACATGGGTGGTTTTTTTTGGGCTTGCAAATTTGAAATAGCTGGTAAAATAGGTTTTAAAGGCATCAAAAGAATAACTAAGAGGGAAATACAATGAAGATCAAACAAATGCTTACACTGCCAATCCTTGTTTTTACTATTTTAACTACAGGTTGTGCCGTAACTCAAAAGCCCCCCGAGTACGTTAGCGAAATGTCAGAGGCAAAATATAGCCTTTGCAGGTGGTTTAACATTCGGTATAGATGATCGACCAGCCTCAAAAAGTAACGAGCCATATACCGCTGGTACCAGCCTTGGTGATCTACTCGCATTTGCCAATGTTGCTGCAGGAGCATTTGATGGCGGTGTTCTGGGTATGGGCAATGTTGGATCAGCGGCATTTAATGCGGCTCATGGCGTATGGGCTACTTCAGGGCAGGATGACTGGAGCACAAACTACTTCTACGCTTATATACCAAAATCCTGGAAAGATTTTTCCTCCCCTTTAGAAGTAAGGAACTACCTTAATGATCTAGTCGTAAGTGAATCTCTTTTGTCATTAAAAACAATGGGGTTTAAATATGAGCTTATTGATTCTCAGGAAACTCTTAACTCAAAGCCGGTACAAAGATGGGCTCTTGGTAACACTGTGTATGGATGCTCAATTGAGAGCATAAACTGTGTTCTTACAGTTTATACAGTCAAAGAAAATCAAGTCACAGAAGCAGTAAGCCCTAGCTTCCTTGGACGTAATATAAATGAGCCTTCATGGAAATTTTGGTTGGGACCTGTTGAATCAAAGAGCAATATAGACATCACCTCAGTAGGTACACATAAAACTATTCCAGAAATTGAGTTTTATACAAATCTAAGCAAAAAAATGCCTAACTGGTTCAATCTTTACATAGCCCCCGGCAGGGCTTCTTCCGAAGGGTATGAAAATGGTGTTATTCCATACAATTTCATTGTAAAACAAGGAGAGATTTTAAAGTTTATCGACCCATCAAGCATCTAATGTTTTGGAAATGGGTAAAGGAGCCTCTGGCTCCTTTACCCAGGGCAAAAACATGATCACTAATTGAACAGCGCCGCAAAGAAAAAGCCTGTATAATTACCCCTTTGCCTATTTACCGATGTCTGCAAAAGCCCTGTTTTCCAAGTTCTCCTCGCTCACTGACAAGCGAGATCCCAAAAAAACCACACATGTGCTGGCCGAGGTTATGTTCATGTCTGTTTGTGCCATCCTTTGCGGTGCCGACGACTGGAACAGCATTCGCCTGTTTGCTGAACATAAAGAGAGCTGGTTTCGCAAACACTTGACGCTACCTGGCGGAATTCCAGCCGCCATCACGTTCAATCGTATTTTTGCAGCCCTTGAGCCTGAAGAGTTCCGCTGCATTTTCATCCAATGGATCAAGGACGTACTGTCTGGCCTGGAGTTATCAGATAGCAGAATTATTGCCCTTGATGGCAAGACGGAGAATTACAGGACATCCACTTTTTAAAAACTGCTTTTTGGGTGTCCTAAAGCTTCCCGATCCTCAAACACAGCACTACGGTGACCCATCACGAGTTGTACCACAAGTATGTCAACAGCAATTTTGCACTTTACTTCAGTTGGTGGGATTGCGCGATGAAAACCATGCACCCGAAGTACCAGCAAGAATTCAATGCCGCCACGGTAAAACACGGTGCAGTAGATTTGCAAAGCCAACAGGAGTCTTAACGTCATGGAAAAAGTTCGTCAGTTTTTCGATAAATATCTGCGTGCCTATAATGAGCATGATCTGTATACCACGGTGAATTGTTTCTTGCTGCCCAGCGTGATGATCAACACTAACCGAACGGCCAAGTTCAACTCCAAAGAGGACTTGGTGCAGGAATATTCCGGAGTGTTCAAATTGATGACCGAGCAAGACATGGCACGGTTTGAATTGATCGAACTCAATTGCGCCGAATTAGCTCCGACGCAGTTCGTTGTCAGTGCTCAGTGGCGAGTGCTCAACGGCGAGTCGGCCAATATCATGGAGTTTGGTGCAACCTATACTCTGGTGGTGGAAGATGACGAGTTGAAGATCGCCACGGCGATGGTTCACTCGAAGGACACTGCGCTCAAATTGAACTGAACTTCAGGTATTTAACCCGAGTTTAGGTTATTTAACCTGATTTTATAAAAAGCTCGGCAGTGGAGGTTTTGACTGGAAATATCCCAAAACACAGCATTAATGAAACCCGCTTGGATTTTGTCCAAAAATTGGGGTCAGGTCACTACTATCCGGTTAAAAAAACGAAGAAGAACTGCAGCGCCTCTCTCTGTTGATCTGCGGTAAAATAACGGTTGTCGAGACAGCCATTCCACAAAACAAGAAAGACAGGCATGAAGCATACTAACAGCATGTTTCATCAACTGCTTAAACCTCTTCGCCGTCATCAGTTTCAGAAGGCTGTTGATCGCCGGGGGACCACCGTGTCCGCACACAGAACCGCCACGTGGTGATTCGAATGGCGCGTTATGCTACTACCTCACCAAAAAAGCGAGCCAATGGCTCGCTTTTTTGGTTTCAAGGCTACGACTTTTTCAGGTTAAGTTGCCAGATCTTTTCCGCTTTCGAGCCCAGCAGCCAGAAGCTCAGCCCTAATATTGCGAAAAACAGCGCTTTATGAGTGCCGTCCCAGAAGAATTCAAAGAAACGGGTATAGAGGTTGATGAAGATAAACGTCAGCCCAAAACCTTTGGTCATCTGATCCTCATACTGAATGCCATGATAGATGGCTGTGAGCGCCGCAATACCAAACAGCAAAGACCAGTGCAGCAGTCCAATCTGCTTGATCGCTTCCCAACTGTCGTAATCGCCATAGTTACCGAAGATTGACAAAATCCACAGGGCAATAAACAGATACAGCAGTCCCATGGCGCGAGTGGGGCGAAGGAAGGCTTGACGAGCTGGCCAAGATGAGAACACGAGCTTGCCAAAGACAATCAGCACCAAGCCGAACAGCACAAAGCGCAGCGGGTAGTTCATACCCAGATAGTAAGCGCCCCAGCCCGAGGCGTAGCCGGTTTCGGCACCAAACCAGCTGCCCAGAGAGATAAGGGAGGCAACCCACACCAGTTTGGAGGGAAACCATAGGCCAAGTAGGCCGTAGATGATGGCGGCCAGCAGCATCAGCAGTGAGAAGTGGCCGCTGCCGGTATCGATAACCTTACCTAGAAACAAAATGGCTGTGGCCGTTGCGCTAACCCCCAGGAACAGTATCGCTTCGTTGCTATAAACTTTCTCTGGCCGGTGCCGTTTGCGATGAATCCCAAAGCCATAGAGCAGGGCTGCCAATAGGGAAAGCGCAATGCACTTAACGGAGTTAGGGGCGTTAAACAGCTTCTCCAGTAACTGTATTAGCCACTTATCAGCCAGTGCTGAAGAGACGGAGATAACGATGCAGACGATGGCGAGCCAGAAGGCGTATTTAGCCAGGCGCTGCCAATCGAAGGGTGGAGCGTCATAGGATTGCTTGAGTTTTAGGCTTTGCTCTTCACTGATGAGGTCACACTTTTGCCATTGTTCGATGGTGCTATCGAGAAAGCGTCCCTGTTTTTTGCTGACTTGCATAGCGAAGAACTCCCACCGCATTTAATTTAATGTCGAAACCATAATGGGGTTTTTGCAATATCACAAGGCGACAGAAATGGAAGTGGGGCGCAGTGAACTTTTCAAAGCTGAAAAAAACGACCGTTGCCGATCTGTAGTGATCATTTTATATGCGTGGAAATGTGAGCCAGTTTCAACAGCAGATAAGCGACCATGGCTGCGAGAACCTGAATTTTGACCACGTTTTTACTCCGACCAAGGAGTCGCTTGACCCATTTGAAAAACAGTTCTGTCTGCCATCTGCTTTTATAGGTCTGCTATCTCTTGTGCAGTTCTCTCAACATCGTTCGTGATAAACGACAGCACTTTGCCATCCTCCGCCTCAGGTTCGTTGGGCAGTCTTTCTGTGCCTGAACTGATGAAAGGCGAATCATCCGATCTTCCAGAATATGATCAGCGATGGCTTCCTGCTCTTCGATAACCGTTATTTTATCGCAGACCAACAGAGACAGGCACTCCGGTTTTCCTGCGTTTTTTTAACCGGAAAGTAGTTATTTCATTCAACGGTTGATGCCGCTATACTCCCGCCCGCTTCTAATTAATAAAAAAAGTACAAGTATGACTGATAACGCAACGGCCAAAACGGATAACGAGCCGGAAAAAAAAGGCATCGTCGTTCGATTTCTTCTGATAGTAACTGCACCATTGCGAATGGTGTTCCGGGTATTCTTTGGTTCTGTTAACTGGAGCGCGCCGATCTGGCTGCAATGGACCAATAAATTGCGCCAATCAAAGCCATTGGTTTTCTATTTTCTGCTGGTTGCTGCTTTTGCCGGTTATCAGTATCAGTACTTTTATGAGCTGTATCACAAGTTATGGCCACAACCTTTGTCGGTCTATGCCGAAGTTTCGGTTCCGGGATTGCCCGAGCGTCACTACGGCGCCAAACCAGAAACTCTGCGCTTGGATTTTCGTTTTGATGAACGCAGCCTCAGCCAGCGTAAAGACGAAACCAGCCGGTACCCATCAGCAGCGCCACTGAAAAATATCGGTGAACAGGTCACCCGTGGTATTCGTATGTTTCCTGAAAAAGCCGGTGTCTGGCGCTGGGATAGTCAGAACACGCTGATTTTTACTCCGAAGCAGCACTGGCCTGCCGGACAGGAATATGAAATTACCTTAGCGCCACAACTGATTCAGCAAGACCTGCAGCTGACCAAAACGGAGTACCGTTTCGAGACCCGTAAGTTCACCGCCAAAATTAAAGATATGGAGCTGTATAACGATCCGTTAGATCGCTCGGTGAAGAATCTGGTTGCAACCGTGTCTTTTTCGCATCCGGTGCAACAACAAGCGCTTAATGAATTAATCAGTCTGCAGGAAAAACACGATGGGGTGACTGGTGGTCGTCGTTTTAATTTTGCTGTGACCTTCAGCGACAATGGCTACGATGCTTATATCAAATCGGTACCCATTAAATTACCGCAGCAGGAAGCGTATGTGTTCCTGACCGTCAGTGATGAAGTGGTTAATGCAGCAAAAACCACCAGGCTCGGCAAAGAAGTAAAACGCAAAATGCTGCTGCCGGACACGTCGAGCTTTATGAAAGTACGTGATGCCAGTAGCCATATTGTTCGTAATAAAGATAATGAACCACAGCAGCTCATCACCATCTCCCTGACCGACCATGTGTCTGAAGATGAGTTTAAGCAACGTCTGAATCTGTATATGTTGCCGAGTCACCGTTCGGTGGGTGATATCCGCAAAAACGGTTACAGCAATGCCCGTAAAATCCCTTATGAACTGATCCCCAATGCCGAGCCATCATCGGATGTGTACAACTTGCGTATTGATGAAGCCGGGCGTAAATATTTCTACCTGCGTGTTGAAAAAGGTCTGAAGTCGGTCAGTGGTTTCGCCATGACCAAAGCGTATGAAGAGGTTATGGCGACGCCTGAATATCCACAAGAGCTGAATATTGCCGGTGAAGGCAGCTTGCTGTCGCTGGCCGGTGATAAGACCCTGAGCTTCAGCGCACGTGGGATTAATGAAATCAGCGTCCGTATTTACCGTCTGCTGGATGATCAGCTGAACCACTTTGTGACCCAGACTTATGGCGATATCGATGAGCTGGAATTCAGTAGCTACAGGTTTAGCAAATATAATTTGACCCGCTCTTTCCAGAAGCGCCTGTATCTCTCCGGCAACTCAGCGAAAAAAGTAAAATATGCATCGCTGTCATTAGCGCAGTTTCTGAAAGATCAGGCCGCAGGTATTTTTATTATTGAAGCCGACGGTTATCAAAAAGGCCGTGATCACAGCGTAGTAGAAGACAAACGTATTGTGATGGTAACGGACCTTGGCATCATGCTGAAAAAAGCCACCGATGGTCAGCAGTTTGTTTATGTGCAGTCGGTTAAGACCGGTAAACCCGTTGCCGGTGCCAAAGTAGAACTGCTCGGTCGTAACGGTATGCCGGTATTTTCAGCCACGACCAATGCCGAGGGGCGGGTCGCTTTTGCCAGCGCTGATCGCTATCGCAACGAGCGTCAGCCGGTTGCTTATCTGGTGAGTTATGGCAAGGACAGTTCCTATCTGCCGTATAACCACGATGAGCGCAGAATTGATTTTTCCGGTTTTGATATTGATGGGGAATACAGTGGTAATAACCGTGGCAAAAACCTGAAAGGCTTCCTGTTTTCCGATCGGGGCATTTATCGCCCCGGTGAAACCGTCAGCTTGGGTGTGATGGTGCGACAGAAAAATATGCAGGTAAAAGCCGGTATACCACTGGAGCTGAGTATTCATGACCCTAAAGGTAATGTGGTATTGAAAGAGAGAATGCCGGTTCCGGAAAACGGTTTATTTGATCTGGAAATGCCCACCACCGCCGCCACGGCAACCGGTGATTACGAAGCGCATTTGTACCGGGTCAATAAACGCGATAACGCCACGGAACACCTCGGGCAAACAAACTTCTCGGTGGAAGAGTTCCAGCCGGACAGCATGAAAATCCGCACTGAACTGGAGCCGGGTGTTAGTAAAGGCTGGTTTAGCCTGGCGCAGCCTGAAACGGCAACTGACGCCGACCAAAACGAAGACGTTAAGGCTGATCTAAAGGCAAAGGTACAATTAAAGAATCTGTTTGGCACTCCTGCACAGAATCGCCGCATTGAAGCAGCTATTGAACTGAAACCTGCGACCTTCGCTTTTCGTGAATTCAGTGATTATCGTTTTACCGACCCGCAGCGTCATAACAAAGCCCGCAATGGTCGTCTGACCCAAACCTTACCCGGTACGCAATCCGATAATGAAGGCATGGCGGAGTTTGATATTTCGCTGCAGCAATTCGATAAAGGAACCTACCACTTAACCTTTTATGGGGAAGGTTATGAGCCGGGTGGTGGCCGCAGCGTCAAAGCCCAAAGTGAAATGCTGGTATCACCTTTAAGTATTCTGGTGGGGCATAAAGCCGATGGTCAGTTAAATTACCTGAAAAAAGATCAGCAGCGTCGTGTGCATTTTATTGCGTTAAATCCGCAGTTGGAAAAACAAGCCATGGCGGGACTGAAGCTGGTTCGTATTATGAAGCAGCCAATGTCCTCACTGGTTCGTCAGCCAAACGGTTTGTACGGTTATCAAACGGTGATCCGTGATGTTGAAGTATCGACCGACGACTTTGAATTTGATCGCGACGGTGGCAATTATGCACTGGATACTTCTGAGCCTGGTGATTATCAGTTATCGCTGTATTCCGCCAATGATGAATTATTATCGCGCTTTAATTACAACGTGGCAGGCAGTGCCAATTTAGCGGGCCGGCTGGAAAAGAATGCTGAACTCTCGATCCGTCTGAATAAAAACGATTACAAAGCCGGGGAAGAAATTGAGGTGAACATTATTGCACCTTATACCGGCTCTGGCCTGATCAGTATCGAAAGTAACACGGTACACGCACAGAAGTGGTTTACTTCAACCACCAACAGCTCGGTGCAAACCATTCAGGTGCCGCCGGGTTTGGAAGGTAATGCCTATGTGAATGTGGCGTTTGTACGCTCATTGGATTCACAGGAAATTTTCACCAGTCCGCTGAGTTATGCCGTGGTGCCGTTTAATATTGATCGCAGCAGCCGGGTGATGGATATCAAGCTCGATGCACCGGCACGGGTAGAGCCGGGTCAGAAAGTTTCTATTAATTACAGCTCCGATAAACCGGGCAATATTATCGTGTTTGCGGTTGATGAAGGCATTTTGCAGGTGGCCGATTATCAGCAGCCAAAACCGCTGAATCATTTTATGAAGAAAAAAGCGTTGCAGGTCAGCAGCTTCCAGATTCTTGATATGATTCTGCCGGAATACAGCGTGTTCCGTAATGTTGCTGGTGTTGGTGGTGGTTCGCCAATGGCTGACGAATTATTAGGCGCCAACCTCAATCCATTTGCCCGCACGCTGGATAAGCCCGCGGTGTTTTGGTCCGGGGTCATGGGGGTTGATAGTAAAACCCGCACCACCGAATTTATTGTACCGGACTCATTCAGTGGCAATCTGAAAATTATGGCCGTTGCTGCGAATGAGTCGTCGTTGGGTATTGCCCAGCAAGACACGCTGGTGCGTGGCTCGTTTGTATTGTCGCCGAATGTACTCACCGTAGCAGCACCGGGTGATGAATTTGATGTCACAGTGGGAGTCGCCAACCTGGTGCCGGGTGTGGCGGATAAAGGTAACGTGCAGGTGTCGCTGCAGTTGTCTGATAATCTGGCGCTGGCCGGTAATACTGCGCAAACGGGCTTAACGACGGAATTAAAGATTGCCGAAGGCAATGAAGGGCGTATGGATTTTCGCATTAAAGCGCTGAATAATCCCGGCGAAGGGCAATTACTATTTACCGCTCAATACATTGATGAACAGGGCGTGCCGGGCAGAAAAACCAGCCGTGTAGCGACCTTAAGTGTCAGACCAGCGCAAACTTTCCGTACCCGGGTTGCCTCTGGGTTTGATGACAGCGGTCATGCCGAAACTCAGTTGCCATTTGTCTTGTATCCGGACTTTGCATCGCAGAACATTTCTGCGTCATCCAGCCCGATGGTGATGGCAGGAGGCCTGAGCCAGTTCCTGGATAACTATCCTCATGGCTGTACCGAACAAATCGTCAGCCGGGTGTTCCCGTGGTTGGGTCTGGCGGCGTCACAAACGGATGCGGCGATGCAACAGCAAACCCGCGATCATGTTAAGCGGGTTATTGGCATCTTATATTCGCGCCAGACCAGCGACGGCGGATTCAATATGTGGCCGGGTTATTACGGCAGTCATTTTGCCAGCTTGTACGCCACTCACTTCCTGTTAGATGCCAAAGCGTATGGTTATGCGGTGGAAAATGAACTGATCAGTTCCACCGTCGAATACCTGCGTCGTATTGCCCGGAAGAATGCTTATGCTCTGGCGGCACAACGTCACCGCGCCATGGCGATTTATCTGCTGGCACGGGCGGAAGAAATTCCAACCAATTATCTGATTGATCTGCACGACACACTGAAATCAATGGGTGGAAGCTGGCAAAAAGATATTATGGCGATGTATATGGCGGCCACTTACCAGTTGCTGAAAAAACACGATGAAGCGGCCGCGATGGTGGAGCAGTTTGGTTTTGATAATAAAGTGGAAGACCCAACCGACTTCCAGTCGGACCTGACGGTTAACGCACAATACGTTTATCTGGTATCGGCACACTTCCCGGACATTCAGCAACAGCTGGATGTGGAAAACACCATTATGCCGTTATTGCAGCCATTGATGCAGGGTCGCTTTAATACCATTAGTGCGTCGTATACCACCATGGCGTTACAGGCTTACAGTCGTCAGAATCGCGCCCGGTATGGTAATGAAACGGCAGACACCTTCCGGTTTGTGGTGAAGGGTAAAAATGGCAAGGATATGCAGCTGGATAATCTGGCATTATCGTCGACGGTTATTTTCCCAACGGCGAATATTCCGCTGAACCAGAACCCTCCACTATCTGGCAACGCAGCATCTGGCACCACAACAGCAGCTAACGGCGCTGAGATTTTAATTCGTGGTGATCAGCCGGTGTTTTATCAGGCCAGCCAATCCGGTTTCCCGGCGGTGATGCCCGCTGCTGAAAACAGCAACCTCGAAGTGGTGCATCAGCTGTTAAACCAACAGGGTAAAGAAATTACCTCGCTGAAACAGGGCGAAGAAGCCGTGGTACGTTTACGCATTCGTACCCTCAACGGCCGGCAGGTTGATAACATTGCAGTGATTGATTTATTGCCGGGTGGTTTTGAAGTTATTCGTGAATCGGTGCCACGCCAGAGCAACAACTGGAACAGCGATTATGTGGATGTTCGTGAAGACCGGGTGGTTTTCTACGGTGGATTCGGATCATCCGTTACCGAGCTGGAATACCGCATTAAAGCCACCGCTGCGGGTGAATTTATTGCGCCGCCAGCTTATGCCGAGTCGATGTATGATCCGGATATCTGGTCACAATCGGCACCAGCAAAAATCATCGTGGTTAACGATGAATAATCGGCTGGGTTTTGACTATGGCTTGTCTCGTTAACAACAGGCGAAAGCAGTGAGACGTTTTTTCCACACTGCGGTTATTAGCGGTTTATCTGTCGCCATGCTGCTATGGCTGGCGGCAACTTTGTTGCCGAAGCCGACGCTGTTTGCCTGGCAAAGCTGGTCAACCGCTTATTACGATCAAAACGATGAACTGTTACGACTGACGCTGGCAGACGATGATCGTTATCGTCTGCCGCTGACGCTGGAAGAAATCAGCCCACAGATTCGTCAGGCCACCACTCTTTACGAAGATCAGTATTTTGACCATCACTTTGGCGTTAACCTGATTGCGTTATGGCGGGCATTTATTACCACCTATGTGAGTAATGAACGACGTGTCGGGGGTTCAACCATTACCATGCAGGTTGCCCGTCATGCTTTTCGGATTGAGTCACGTACTATTCTGGGAAAAATTCAGCAGATTTTTGCCGCGTTATGGATTGAATTACATTACGACAAAGCGCAGATTCTGGCGGCGTATCTCAATTCAGTGTCTTACGGTGGCAATATCGAAGGGATTGGTGCGGCCAGTCTGATTTATTTTCATAAACACGCACGCGATCTGAATCTGGCCGAAGCCATGGCATTGGCTGTTGTGCCACAAAACCCGGTTAAACGTAATCCACAAACTGCCAGCGGCTATCAGAAGATGTTAGAGGCGCGCGATATTCTCTATCAGCGCTGGCTGACAACGATGCCGCAGACAGAAAGTAGCAGTTTGGAAAATAACGGTGCGCAAAGTCACGACCTGAAAAATCACAGCAAGGAAAATAAAAGTAAAAAATCAGAGCATTTACGGCTGGTTAAATTGTGGATGTCGTTACCCTTGCAGGTTTATAGCACCGCAGACCTGCCTTTTCTGGCGCCACATTTTGTGCGTTATCTTAATCAGCGTTATCGCTATTTAAGCGGCAATATCAAAACCACATTAACCCTGTCGCACCAGCAACAACTGGAAAAAAAGATTCGCGCCTGGGTCGAATCCCAGCATGATTTTGGCATTCACAATGCCGGTGCCGTTCTGGTGAACAACCACAGTCATAATATCGAAGCCTGGGTGGGCTCGGCAGATTTTAATAACCGCGACATCAGTGGTCAGGTTGATATTGTCACGGCAAAACGCTCCCCCGGTTCGACTCTGAAACCCTTTGTGTATGGCTTGGCGATGGATCAGGGGAAAATACATCCACTGACATTACTGAAAGATGTTCCGCAACGTTATGGCGCCTATACGCCCGAAAATTACGACAAACAATTTGCCGGCCCTCTGACGGCTACCGATGCGTTAATTACCAGCCGTAATGTTCCGGCGGTATCGCTGGCAACTCAGCTGACCCGCCCGGTTTTTTATCAATGGTTACAGCAGGCCGGTATTTCGCCACTGAAAGCCGAACAGCATTATGGTATGTCGCTGGTCTTGGGCGGGCTGGATGTCAGCATGCTTGAGCTGGCACAGCTGTATACGATGTTGTCGTCGGCGGGCGAATTACAACCACTGAATACGTTGCTCCATACGCCATTAAATACCCCGCCTGATGCTTCACAACCAAAGACGGCCAGTCGGCAGTTATTAAGCCCTGAAAGTGCCTGGCTGGTGCTGCATATGTTGCAACAGAACCCCGCCCCCGGACACAATCTGGCACAACAAATGGTCGCCCGCAATAGCGCAAAAATTGGCTGGAAAACCGGCACCTCTTACGCCTTTCGTGATGCCTGGGCGGCGGGTGCTAATGATGATTACACCCTGATTGTCTGGGTGGGTAATTTTGATGGCAAAGGCAATCCGAATTTTATTGGCCGCTCCGCTGCCGGGCCATTATTTTTTAATATTATGCGCGCGTTATCGCCGGTGCCAGAGGCGGAAAAACGTTATAACCGTGCAGAGCTTAATTTGCAGCAGGTGAATATTTGCGAACCCACCGGCAAACTGCCGGAAAAATATTGCCCAAGACAAAAAGCCGGTTGGTTTATTCCCGGCGTATCTCCCATTACCACATCGGATATTTTTCGGGCGGTACCCTTTGATATCCGCACTGGTCAACGCGCCTGTTATCACACCAAGGGTAAAACCCGGTTAGAGGTGTATGAATTCTGGCCGTCGGATATACGTCAGATATTTTCCATGGCGGGCATTCAGCGTCGTCAGCCTCCCACGGCTCCGACTGAATGTGCATTAACGTCGGCGTATAACGGTGTACACCCGGAAATTACTTCTCCGGTGGCCGGACTGGAATATCAGCTGCGGCTGAATCATCGCGGTGATCAGGCTATTCCTTTACAGGTCACGCTGGACGCTGATGCGTCACACGCTTATTGGTTTGCCGATAACGAATTTATTGGCAAAAGCAGCGATAACGAAACCTTGTTCTGGCAAGCCCGCCCGGGTCAGTATCGTTTAACCGTGACCGATGATCGTGGATTAACGGATGAGCAAATACTCTCGGTGCGGGCATTACAATAAATTGTCCGCTGGGGTGTGGATGCTTGTTATTGGTTTTGGCTGCATTACGGTAAATGTGAAGATGAAAATTGCTCCAACTGTAATAAAGCTCGCCACAGCTTTTGTTAAATGCTGAGGTGCAAGGTGCTTTAGAGTTAAGAGTGCAGTAGAAATACCTACTGTTGTTATTGCCCCTATGAATCTATTACCAAATGAGCCTTCAAATGCCTATCTAATTGAGGATTAGTCCAAAGAAATTAGGCAACATGACTCCTTTTCTGCATATAAGCCCATCTGAATACCTTCAACTTTACACAGCATGCTGGTCATGTAGGTATTTGTGGTTAACAAAAAAGTAGTATCAAAGCTATTGTACTTATTTTGGAAGTGACGAATGTCCATTTTCATCACTTCTTTAAAGTAGCTCATGAGATGCTTATGGTGGACATGTGAGCCAATATTTTAT
Source organism: Endozoicomonas sp. (assembly GCA_965198415.1). GTDB lineage: Bacteria > Pseudomonadota > Gammaproteobacteria > Pseudomonadales > Endozoicomonadaceae > Endozoicomonas. The sequence continues at coordinate 615,980 of CBDAPN010000030.1, read as the reverse complement.
TACCAACGCACTCTTACTTTCTTCTCAAAGTTATCCAACAGCTTGAGCTTATGAACAAGCAGCTTCTTCATCTCTGACTTTTCACCTGTCTTAAAGCTTGCCTTATAGCAGCGAATAGAATCTTTCCTTTCATTCCATGGGTTAACGCAATCAGACTCTTGTAGGTGACTATCTGCTTGCTGCCGTTGCTTATCATTTTTAATGTCATAGCAGTAGTATTTAATGCAGAAGGATTTTCCATGTCTTGCATCAAGGAAAAGTACAGCATTAGATGCTGGTGTCCAGTCATCAAGGTAGAAACGTAGAGCAGGAAAGCCATGCCAATGATCAAGCTTGGTGCGGACAACTCTATTTGGAAAATCTTTCTGAATGAACTGTAGAACTTCTTTTTGGAAGTCTTCGATGGCCTGCTGCTTTATGGTTTGCGCTTGCTGTAACTGTCTCAAATGACTGAGTACAAAATCTACAGTAACCGTTGGTGTTGTTGGTTTCAAAATGATTCCTTCCAGATGCACTATAAACTCACGGAGCAGGATCACCCATTTGTTCAGTGGCTGATCTATGAATATTTGAGCAAGTTCATCCTTTAGGCACTGAAGCAGAGATTTGTAGCTGAGACCTATCCAGCCATTTGGTGCTGTTCCGTCGGGAGATAGCACCACATAGATGGGTAGCTTACCTTTACGCAACTTTACTTCCTTGATGTAAGTCTCATAAGCTTCAAAAGGATTATTCTGGTGGTGGAAAATCTTATGCTCGATTACCATCACCCAATCATTACCCTCCAGCAAGAGATCTATCCGCTTGCCATCGAAGGTTCTGACTTCTCTTTCCGGTTTGGAGATTACAGAGAAGTCATTCAGATCTAGTAGTTCAGGCAAGACACTGGACAAGGCGCTGAACAGGGCGTTGATCACAAGATTACCTAAACCATGAGCACCATCACTGTCGCAAAAGAAGGCAAGTATGTCTGTGGTCGGGTTTTCGTAATACCCCCTGCCACCAACGCTGAATAAAGTGGCTTCAGGAATATGTGCACGAGGCAGCTTTTCCATGTCGCTGATTAATTTTTCGAGTTGGCTAATATCCATTCAATGTTCAGAAGCCGTTTAAGCGACTTCTGCCTCCTCTACTTTTGCCGGTCAACAATTGTTGCATCCAGGCTTTCTTTTTTTGTTTGAGGTGCGTGAGCCTAAAGGCTGTTGAGGCTTTCTTCGTAGGCTTGAAAAAGCTTACAGATTCGTATCATTACAGTTCCTATACAGCCCTGATGCGAACCTACTATGCCTCGCCTTATACTCAGTGACGAGCACTGGTTGAAGCGCCAGCCAATTCTCAAACAAGTTTGTATAAATAACAAGCCTGATCTCAAAACTTTCGTGGAAGGTATGCTTTGTTGCAGTCGCACAGGGATTCCATAGTAAGAGCTCCCTTCTGTGTTTGGAAAGTGGAATACCGTCTTGCAGAAATTTAACGATTGGTCAGCCAAGGGAAAGTGTCTGAAGATCTTTAAAGCCCTGATCCTGAGTGGCTGTTCATAGCCGGCAGTTGCATCATCGTTGAAGAGTTCCCTGCTTCTATACAGCCTTCCTGCAGTGTGTTTACTATGATCGGGTAAACAATAATGCTGGCCAGCAGATACCTAATCCAGTACACAGAAAACACACCCATTTAACCGGGCATCATAAAGCTGTGATCAAAGTAGTGTTTTCCCATTTTTGTTGCGGCAATGTTGTCAACCGTGCAGGTGAGGATATCTGGCAGATAGTTTGAAATAAAGACGAACCATATAGTAAAACTGGGCCAGTTTTCTCTGCAGCAGTAGAAAATATGCAGTCTTTTCTGAGACTTGCATCGCAAGGTTGATCCAGATCAAAACTTAGTCATACCCTCTGCTATACCATCCGCCTTCACTCAGAGCAGTAAGGCTACAAGAAATATGACAAAAACCGGCATCGTATTTTCAGGCGGCGGCGGCAAGGGGGCCTATGCCATTGGTGTATGGAAAGCCCTGCGGGAGTTTGGTCTGGACCAGAATATCCAGGCCGTTGCCGGAACATCGGTTGGTGGCTTGAATGGTGCCCTGTTTATTCAGGGGGATATTCAAAGGGCGGAACAACTCTGGCTGAACATCTCGCCCGATAAAGTCCTGCATCTTGATCTTACCGAACAGGCAGAAAAACTGATGCGGTTTGCCGCTTCTGCTGCGCTGCCGGGTTTTACCGCAAAGGCAGCCATGACCGTGGCTCAGTCTCTGCTCGGAAAAGGCTGGTTTTCACAGCAGGGCTTACAAAGCCTGATCGAAGAAAGTAACGCCTGCTCAGCCATACCGGCCTCTGGCAAGTCTTTTTATGTCTGTGCCCTGAATCAGCGCAACGGCGAGCTGGAGCTGCCTGCACTTAATGAGCGGGATGAAACCGAAATTATCCAATGGCTGCTGGCGTCGGCAGCCATCCCCGGAGTATTCAGTCCGATTGAAATTCAGGGTATTCCCTATTGGGATGGTGGCGTATTACCCGGACGCTTCAGTAATAACACACCGTTTCAGCCACTGATCGATCTGGATCAGTGCACGCATATCATCAATATTTATCTTGATCGCTCACCACAGCTGGCCCGGGAACAGAAACAATACGCGGGCGTAAAATTCTGGAACATCATCCCCAGCGAAGCCTTTGATGGCCTGATAGCAGCCCTTAACTTTACTCCGGACAATGCCCGCAAACTGATCGACCTCGGCTATGAAGACACCATTGCCATCCTTAAACGGTTCCAGCCGTTTATGGAAGATGAATCTCGCTTTTTTGATGCGGTCTGTGAATTCAGCAACAGCCATCAAGTGTTCTGTGATCAGATTGAACTGAACCAGCAATTAAGAAGCGAAGATAAACCGGTCAACCTTCAGGAAGTGATGGCACAACTGGCCGTGACTCTGAAACAGCAGGAGTCGCAGATCATCAATCATCAGCTGGATAAGATGATTGAGGAGATGAAAAGCAACTCTGATGACTTGCTGGAACAGGCGTTTACTGCCATAACCACGCTGGCTTCCACCGATGGACGAATAAATAATCAGCTGGAGCAGAACTGGCTTGGTCGAATGCTGGGTACCCTCAACGGCAGCAACTGGCAACAGCAGGCAGAAGTGAATCATGCCCTCAATGCCAGTCTGTACGCCACCCAGTCGCTGATTCAGAAACTGAACCATAAACAGATGCTGACCATGGAGGCGATGGTCACACTGGGCAACAAAACCCAATATCTGATGGGGCATATCAATATGCTCTACGCAGCAGTACAGGATCAGAACCAGAAGACCGTCGCCACCTTCCAACTGTTTGCCGATGGGTTGCAGGCCCTGACCCATGAAGTAGAACAACGTTTTCAGTTGCTCGATCAGCGGCTGGATCGCATCGAACAGAAGCAGGCGCTGGACGACTGGTTCCACGAGGTCCGCAACCTGGCTGCGGACCAGCCACTGAATAACCTGCTCTATGCCACCGCCAGTTTTTACGAAGCCACTGGTGGCAGCTGGTCTCAGTCGGAAATCAACCGTTACAAAAGTGCACTGGCCGATCTGCGCCTGAGCGAGGCTGAAATCATACCGGCCCAATTGTTTGAAACGGCCCCTGCCAAGCGGTTTGCCGAACCGCTGGCAGTGCAACAGATCTTTCCGGTAACCAACCGTGGCGATGAGTTTCACACTCTGTTGAAAGGCATTCAGCACACCCTTGATGGAAAGCCTCCGCGCGTTAAAGACGATACCCCTGAACCGTTACCGCTGACCGGTCTGCAATTGGGGCTGGAATTATTGTACTCACTACGCCGTAATGACCGTCGTCAGACCACTGAATTATTAGTCAATGGTCAGTTATTGTCATCACAGCGTTATCTGAAGACTCTGGAACAGCTCGGTGACATCGCCACCGCATTGGGCATGAGTGAAACTTTCCAGAAAAACCTGAGTTTCCTTATCGACAGAATCACCCATTTCAAAGTGATTGTGCCGGTAATTGGCAAATTCTCCGCCGGTAAAAGTGCCCTGATTAACCGCTATCTGGGTCGTTCACTGCTGGCCAGCGATATCACTCCGGAAACCGCTGTCGCCACTGAGATTGCCTATGGTGAACGGGAGTCTCTGGTACTCAATTATCTGGATGGCCGACAGCAAGAGCAGCCACTGGAGACACTGGCGAGCCTGAGTGTTACCGACGATCTGACCCATATTCAGCTATTTCTGACGATTGCGAAGTTGCAATACCGCCCTGACCTGGTGCTGGTGGATATGCCGGGCTTTGACTCGAAAAACGACGGTCACCAGAAAGCCATTGCCTGGTATCTGGGACGGGGCGATACCTTTATCAACCTGATGCCCGCCGATGTGCCTTTTGATGATTCGGTCATTCGCCAACTGGAAGAAATACAGTTTGATTATCAAAAATCCATTGCCTGCCTGATCTCCAAGGCCAATCGACGGACACCATCTCAAATAACAGAACTGCAACAACAGTTAAATAACACGCTGACAGAACGGGCACTGATCTGCGATACCCCCGCCGCCATTGAAGCCAGGGACGCCGACGGCACCATTGAGCCATTTGAAACGGTGCTGGATCAAGCACTGTCGAACAAGGAGGCGCTGTTATCGGCCCGTTATGGTCAGGCCGTGGCCGATTGCACGGCACAGGTGTTGCAGCAGATTGACCATAAGCTTCATGCGCTGGGTGCCAGCGAACCGGAACTGGTACAGCAAATCAACGATGCAAAAAGTGCGATCCAACGAGCGGAGCAACAGCTGAAACGGGATGTGTCGCAGCTGCGTTACAACCTGTGCAGCGTCGGGCGGGAGCAGCTACTGGCCGAAGCACGACAGGCATTGAACAGTGCCCACAGTGAACTGGTGCGGGCAGTGGACTCCGGGCGGGTGAGTACAGTGGTTCAGGAGTGCGTCCGCCCTGTAGTGCAGGTGCAAATGGCGCAGTTGATTCAGCAGGAAGTGGAGCGATTACAAGCCAAACTGGACAGCTTTGCCGCTGCCGAAGGCGACTTTGCTATTCACCTCACCATACCGCCTCTGGAGAAAGAGCAGTTTTCCACCACCTGGTCAGCGATTGGAGCCAGCGTCGCCTGGCTGTTGACCGGCCCGGTGGGTGGCATTATCACCGGCATTATTGGCGGGTTTCTGGGCAAAAAGGACAACACCGACGAGCGTGAACAACACATTCGCAGTGCCATTAATAACCAGGTGATTCCAGAAACCCTGCAAAAAGTCTCCACGCTGCTGGAGACCGAATTAAACCGTGCTGTCAGTCAGCTGTCGCAAAATCTGCAACAGGCCCTGGCCGATGAGCAAAAGAGCCGACAGCAGCAGTTGCAAACCCTCCGTGATGAGTTTCAACAGTCCCGTACACAACGGGAAGAACAGAAACAACAGCTGAGCCAATGGCAGCAGCAGTTACAAGAGATTGCATAATGAAATTAGACCTTGAAGCCCTGATGAACGGTCATCAGGGCAATGCCCCCGAGCCGGTTGCAGAACCAACAGCGTCCGTGAGCCATGAACCGGGCGGAAACCCTTACCTCAATAACCCGCTGGCCGGGCTGCAACTGTGCGCCAGACTGATCAGCAAGAACAACCATCGTGAGCCGTGGCAGGATCATCTTGACCGCATCAACCACGACCTGCTCAAGCTGGTGGAAGATAACGCTCAGGTAGCCGGTGCCGGTTTTTACAACCGTATGCAGCAGCTGGAAGACCGACTGACTGAAATCACCAGTTTTCCCCTGCTGGAACGTTGTTATACCGTGGCGGTAGGCGGTGCCTTCAGTGCTGGTAAATCCCGCTTTCTCAACTCCGTGTTGGGTTGCCCGTCGCTGCTGCCCACAGACACAACGCCCACCACATCGATTCCGACATTTATCAGCCAGGGCTCTGACGATCGCATTACCGCCCTGAATCGCTACGGTAAAAAGACCGATATTGATGAAGATGCCATAGCCGCCATTTGTCATGCATTCAATGACCGTTTTGGTGTGACCTTCAGCCATCTGCTGCAGCTGATCTCCATTGAACGGCAGTCGTTGAACTACGCATCTCTGGCATTTCTGGATACTCCCGGTTACAGCAAGGCGGACAATATCAGCCACCGCAGCGACAATACCGATGAAAACATTGCCCGACAGCAGTTGCGTACTGCTGACTATCTGATCTGGCTGGTGGACATTCAGAACGGCACCATCCCAAAACAGGATCTTGAGTTTATTGCCAGCCTGGAATCCCATCAGCCGGTGCTGTTTATCTTCAGCAAGGTCGATAAAAAGCCGGCAGCCCAGGTGCGGGAGGTAATTGCCAGTGCCCGTAAAGACTTGGAACTGGCAGGGCTGGCTTATTATGATGTTATTGGTTATTCCGCACAGACGGGAGAAGAAGTTTCAGATAGTGGCAGTTTGCTGACTTCATGGTTAATGGATATAAATAGTAAAGAGAAAAAAACTTCTATTATGTGGGAGTTAAAATGCTTATTTGCTCAAAATTACTATCGTATCAAAGCTCAAGTAGATAAAGACGAAAAGCTCTGTAGTTTTATTGAGGAGTACATGGATCAACAAGATGACCTTGATGATGAAGAGGAAAAGCTGAAATTATTGGTGAATGATACCTTAAGGAGTAGTGCAGAGTCGGCCAGAACTCTAGAGGTAATGAATAATTTACAGGAGAATTTGCAAAATGCAATTGTTTCTCTGTTGGGTGAACTTGGTATTCAACAAATATCTGATCAGGAGTTTGTAAAGCAAGAACTACCCAAGTATGGAGATATTGAGTGGCTTGAAGAATATGAGTGGCTTAGAAAATATGATGAATTTACAGAGCTATTACCTAGCATATATTACAAATCAGTGGCAAAGTATTTACTGAAAATCTACTCAGATCGTCAGCCAGCAATATATTAAAATAGATGGAGTGCATTTACAGGTCTTCAGTACGTTTGACGATGATTTAATTGCTGATTGGAAGAAAGCTGCTGCCTTTCAGGCTCAACTATCAGATATCATAGAGCTTGCAACGTCACAGAACAGTGATGTTCGAGAGGCTGCGGCTCAGAATTTTAGCACTCCAGCTGAAATACTGATTTAGCTAGTAAGTGATGAAGAAGCTGATATACGTCAGGCTTTTTCAGGAAATATAAATGCTACTGCTGATATCTTGATTACCTTGGCGGCAGATCCTGAGTCTAATATTCGTGAAGCCGTTGCAAAAAACATAAGTACTTCAACTGAAACATTGGAAGTATTGGTTAAAGATGAAAAGTATCATGTGCGCAGAAATGTTATTTCTAATAGAAATGCTTCTTTGGGTGCATTGATGATCCTAGCTAGAGATGAAGGTTGGATGTTAGGTAGAGAGCGAGCAGGTAAGAGAATAATTAGTCATAGGGGTACTGCCAGAATTTTCAGCCCTACATAATGATGAGGTTGATTAATATATTATTAGAATTTGTGCCTCTCAATGAGTGTTGTGAGGTTCAAAAAAACGTGGCAGAAAATGAAACTGTGTCAGTTTCAGATTTAATTAAGCTCTCCCAAAATGAAGAAGAGGATTTGATAAATGCAGTAGCTGAAAATATGAATATTCCTTCTGATGTAATATTAGATATGGTTGTACAAGAGCGTTTTTTATTTTGTGTGATAAAGAAAATAATAGCCATATTTTAATTCAGTTGTTGTTGTTCTTGACACAATTTGATCTCGATTATTTTAGAAAGGCTAGCTTTTGACATTAATTTTTATACTATTGGAGTACGCTGATTTATTGGCTTTCCTGCTTTAGTTTGGTTTTTTCCCATGTATTGCATGGGGATATTTTTGTATATTTAAACTCAGTTGTCTGCAATGAAAGAAGATCAAAATAAAATGACATTAAGTAATCATTTACCTGTATTAGCGATTAAATACGAAAGGTTCAAACAATCCATTAATCCCAACCACTTTGCCGACCTGCAACAGTTGGCCAGCAGTTTCCAGAAGGATATCACCAATGCCCAACAGGAAGGACGGCTGTTACGCATCGGCATTATCGGCCAGATTAAACGGGGCAAGTCGTCTTTCCTGAACAGCCTGCTGTTTAATGGTGAGGATATTCTGCCCAAGGCCGCCACTCCGATGACGGCAGCACTGACCCGCATCTCCTACTCGGAACACCCCGAAGCGGCGGTAGAGTTTTACACCGTAGCCGAGTGGCAAACGGTGGCGCAAACCGCTGAAAAGGTGCAGGCCAATGAGCTGGCTTACCAACAGGCGATGGCCGAGTTTCGTTCTGGTCAATCAGCGGGTAGAGGCCAACGTCCGCCAGTGGCACCTCGCCCCAGTGAAGAGGAAAAGGCGTGCTGTGAGCTGGTGGCTATGGTGGCGCACTCTGGCATTGCAGTAAACGACTATCTGGGTAAGGTTCACCGGATTGACGGCGCAGAATCTAATCAGAACCTGATTGCCAAACTCACCGATTTTGTCGGTGCCCAGGGGCGCTTTACACCGATTGTAAAAAGCACTGAGCTGAAACTGGATGTTCCCGGTCTGGATGGTATCGAGGTGGTGGATACACCGGGCATGAACGACCCGATTGTCTCCCGTGGTCGTCGTACCCAGGAGTTTATTGGTCAGTGCGATGTGGTGTTCTTTCTCAGCTATTGCAGCCAGTTTATGGATATGCACGATATGGCGCTGCTGGCTCAGAATATTCCCCATAAGGGCATTCGTGAAATTCTGCTGATTGGTTCGGTGTTTGACAGCGCCCTGCTGGATGAGTGTCACAACTATGCATCCATTGTCGAGGCAATCTCGGGCATTACCAGCAAGTTGAATAACCTCGCCCAACAGAATGTGCAGCGGGTTTGCCAGCAGGGGCAGGCCAACCGGGATAAGAGTGAGGATGATGAAAGCTATATTTTTGCCGCCCTGCAACAGGCTCTGCCTCCAACATTTATCTCCAGCCGCTGTTATGACCTTGGCATGAAAGGTAGCGAACTCAGTGAGGAAGAGGCGCATAGCCTGAAGCAACTGAATAGCATGTACCCCGGCTTAACTTTGTCGCCGCAGCAGTTAATGCAGTTGGCCAACTTTAAAAAAGTCCATGAGCGGATGGAGTATGTACGCAACAATAAAACAGCGATTCTGGATAGCCGTCTGGCGGATATCGTCAAAGGCACCCGCCTCGGGGTAAAAGACTGCCTGCAGCAGATGGTGAATGATATCAGCCATCGTCGTAAGCAGCTGGTGGAGGGCGACATTGAATTGTTGGCTAAACAGCAGGCCGCTATTATTCAACGGATCAAAACCGGTGAAGTGGGGGTTCAGAAGATTTTCAATAAGCAACAGCAGGCACTGCAACAGCAGATGCATGAGTTGTTACTGGATTTACGGGCTATGGCACTGGACGCCAAACGGATCGAAACTCAAAGCGGTTCCAAACGGGAAGCCTATGAGGTAGCCAGAACGGTGAGTGCTTCCAAGTGGTATAACCCTTTCTCATGGGGAAGCACTCGCACTGTGTACGAAACACGCCATCGCACCATCAACTACACCTACGCCAATGTACAGCAGGCGGTTGATAAGCTGGAAACCTTTGTTCTGGAAACCGAGAAACAGCTGATCTCAGCTCTTGGCCGTGCGGTGGATATTGACCGGCTGCGGCAGGAAATCAAACAGCTGATTCGTGAAATGTTCGATTTTTCTGCCGATGGCTTTGACCCCGAGGCGGTGATGCGACCGCTGGAAAATGCGCTTGGCCGTTTGACGGTACCGGCCATCACCATGGATATGGATCAGTACATTAATGAAGTGCGGCAGCAGTTTACTTCGGCCACCGTGGAAAATGACAATATCGCCAAACTCCGTCAGGAGCAGGGTCGGGTAGTCGGTATTCTTGTCGAACAGATGAGCGCCGGGATTGACGGCAACAGGAATGCCATGCTGGCCACCATGAAAAATGAAGGCGAGGATTTTATCCCGGAACTGACCCGCGATCTTAACCATGAAGTGGAGCAGTTGGGCAAAGACCTGGAAAACCGTCAGCAGGTGATGGCGGAATATGACCAGTTGTTATCAATGTTGCGGGAGGATATTGGTTCAGTATAGGTAGCAGGTATTGAGCCTTCGCCCGGCAGATGCAGGGCGAAGTGTGTCCTTTGAGACCTGGATGAATGTGAATACGGCTATTCACGTATAATTCAATTGAAAAATCTTACCGTCCACGCTGCTGAAGTTACGCCTTTTATTCATTCCTCGCCCGATAGGGCGGGGAGTGTCAGTCTGGGTATCCGAGAGTAACCAATCCGCCAAATTCATCAATATGTATCTCGACCTGATTACACTCCTGCACGATGGATAGGTCATATCTATCACTTAGGAAGCATATCTTCTGGTTCTCTGAACCCCGCCACTGGAGAGAGGTGTTGCGCTGGGCTTGCTCATAGCGACCCACGACCAGAATATCTACATGCTCTAGAATCTGGTTTGCGTATGGCATATTTTTAAGCTCATCTTGCTCATAACCTGAGTAAAGCATGATATCCAAGCCACTCCCTTTAAGGGACTGCACTAACCAGAGCAAATTTTTCGGTTGTTGAAGTGGCTCTCCGCCAAGAAAAGTGACACCGGTGATTCCTGAGCATGCCAATATCTTTGCCAGAAGCTCTTTTCTGTCAATGAGAGCTTTTGCCTTATGAGACCACATGGCCACATTCCAGCAACCTTTACAGGCCAATGTGCAACCCTGAAACCAGACCACGAACCGCTTACCCGGTCCATAGATCTGAGAAGAAGGTTCAATATGAGCAATATTGAAGTGAGTACCGTGCATCATGAGACCGTTCTGGTCAGAATCAGCTGGATTTTACCATTGGCACGGTTCTCCTTGATTTGGTATCCCTGTGCTCTGGCCTTGGCAATTGTCTCTTTGCGAGTTGCTTCCACCCGAGCCTTACGTTCTTCCTCAATACGCTGCCGTTCCAGCTCCTCCAGTCTGGCAATGTGCTCTTTATAGGCGCGTTGATAGGTCTCGCCCAAACTTTGCAGAAAATTTCCAACTTTCTGGTAACTGCGAGACATGGCCGTTTGGGAAGTTACATGCCCCTGCCATTCACTGGAGTCATGACGCAGTTGCCAGGAGCCATTCTCCAGACGGAAGTGCTGTTGACCATAATGGTCCGAGCGATTGGTCATAATGTCACCGACCTTTAAACCGCCGCCGTGATGATAATTATTTAAATTGGTCGCTGTGAGCAGAACCGGCTCCGCCCCCAGATCCTCCAAAGCCGTCATCAGAACGGATTCTATGATAAATGGTGTTGCTGTTCTGACAACTGCACTCATTTTTTAGCTCCCTGTTTGATGAAGGCCTGCCTTTTCGTCGGACGATTATAGTCATCAGTTGTTTTTAAAGAGGTAATGGGCTGCTCCCCCAAAAGGCCGTCCAGTGCCTCCAAACAGGTCTCCCCCTCAAAGCCGAAGGTTTTGGCACTTATAGCACCATCATCATCAATCACCAGCACAATTTTCTGTTCTGCCATTGTCTTTATTCTCCTACAACTAACCGGGCATTCAGGCGCATAGCGGTATCTTTGGCCTGTTCAATTTCCTCTTGTTGGAGAATGGCCAGATAGCGTTGACCATTGGTGTGAAAGAGCGTTCCGATTTCGGGAAGGTCTTCATCAGGGAAAGCCAGAGTGAAATCACTACTTTGGAGCTTGTTGGATGCGCCAAAGAGTTTGGCCAGCACGCCTTTGGAGTCCTGCGGTTTTATGCTGCCCTTCTTACGATTATGCTCCGCCAATGCCTCCTGAGTATTTTGCCAGCGGCTAGTATCGGTATTCAGGTTTTTCTTAAGCTTCTCCCCTTCATGCTCAAGACTTTTGGTGGTTTGCTCAAAAGCTGTTTGCATCTTGACAAGCCGGTTGCGAACTTCCTGTAGATTTGACGTTTTATTGGTTGCACACAATGCCTGCAACTCTTTCATCGCGGGCTTCATTTTCTTGGATGGTTTAACGGTTGGTGACTGGAGCCAGTCATTTATTCCCTGAATATCCAATGCTTTAAGTTGGTCTATCTCTTTTTTCAGTTGATCGTTATTGCCAAACTTATCCAGAAATTTATCCCAGTCATCAATCAACTTCTGGTTATGCGGTTTTTCTTGGGGAGCGAAAATGTCCTTGATGTTATCAAGGTTCGATGCAATCCAATTACTGATTGCTGCAGTACTGGCCGGTAGCTCGATTTTTGGCGTCAGCTCTTGCTCTTTAATAAACGTCAGCCAATCTTGCCAGCTAGCATCCAGATCGGCCATTGCGGATTGGCGTTTGCTGGGTTCACTCTTTTGGAACTCTTTTAATGCCAGTGCCGAGGAGCTTTTTTGCTTTTGAGCAGTTTCATTTTTCCTTATAAGTTTTTTGTATGTTTCTTCCCATTTTTTCAATTGCTCAGCCTTGTCGAGCTCTTGAGCAAATTTCTCATCTTCACTCATAAGTTGATCAGCGAGTTGATTGAGACTGTTAAGCTGTTCCTGTCGTGTTGCCGGGGATAGCGGTGCTAGAGTGATCCCCTTTTTCTCCTTCAGTATTTTTTCGGTTTTTCGTGCGGTGTTTAGGCGACCCGTAAGGAAGCTGCTCATAAAACTGTACAGAGACTCTCTTATGTTTTGCTGTTCTTTTTGCATCCGATGGTGGTGGTCCTCAAGGTCTTTAACTTTAGACAGCCAGCTACTTTGGGTATCATTCCAGTGCTTGTAGAGTGGGTCTTTCTTTGCGCCTTTGGGGAGAGCGGGAGGAGTGATTACAACATGATACTGAATGGTCTTGGCCAGATCATTCTGTTTGAAGTGAGTGAGCCCCTTACGCTCAGCCAGCTCTGAGGCCGTGAGTTTTTCAAAATCTTCAAAGTTCTCACATTCCAGTTCGCCCAGAGAAACCGTCTTCTTTGGAGCATACTTAACAGGCGCTTTTATCTGATCCAAGTGGCGCAGAGGGGTATTCAATTCACCTACTGTGATCTCAGGGGTAAATAACCACCGTTCAGATTGCTGTAGCTCAAATTGGTAATCGGTTAAAGACTGAACTTGGTTCTCAGTCAGTTTGATACCCCAGATATTGGATTCAGGCTGGCACTCAAATGGAAACAGCCAATTATCTCCACGGGTTAATATTAGCTGTGGTAGCCGCCTATCGAGCAGGGTAAGAGATTCTGGCTTGTTGGTCAAAGTACGTAAGTGAGCGCTGCTAACCTGTTGCAGGCTAATCAGCAATTGGCTGTCTGAAAGGTTCAGGGGCTGGGTATTGAACAGTTGCCAAAGCTTTTCAGGCTGATGATGACTGTTGGTTACAATTGTGCCTTGGGTATTGAGTGCGTTATTGACATGGGTCGTCAATTTCTCCGGGAATACATGCTCATGCTCCAAGTCAATATTGGTGATGGGGGGGGCTGCGCAGAGTTGCTTTTGTCCTTGTTCCAGATATTCATACTGAGCTTGCTTCCAGAATAGGCGGCAGAACAGCCGGTAATAGTCATCTACCTGCCGAGACTCCAATTCAAGGCTATAGCCAAAGTCATCAAGACTGCTAAAACCTGACGAACAGATAAGACCAAAACGGCTATTTTTTACGGTAGGCTCTGTAATAATTAGCATGCCAGACTGCAGGACGCCTGTACGAATACAGCACCGACCAGATAGCGCTTCAATAGCTTTTATATTCTGTTGATCATCACCTAGAAGCAGAAAAATCTGACAACCCTGATCAGCAAGGGTCTGAAGGAATTGAATAGTTTCTTGATCTGATAGTAGGGCGGAAGCCAGCAGCAAACTGGCAGGCTTTGCATGTTTGAGACGTTCCAGCCAACGCCTTTGTGTGCCAACCTGAAGGATGTCATCATCAAAATTCAATACTTGATCGAAAGATTCTTCTACATTTGAGGCAGGCTGGAACAGGAAGATATCTTTCAAAGAATGTCCGGAGTAATCCACTGAGAATTCGTCGTCATAGGCAGTGATCATTGGGTCAGCTCCTCATCTTTTTTGTTGGCTTGCGTCTGGTTTCGTAGAGCCTGTTGCAGATAATCAGGCAGATCCTGGGTGTTCTGACGGGTAAATGTTGGGGACCCCTTAATCCGGGGTTCAGGCTTGCGAAAATCAATAAAGTCCAGGCTGGTTGAGCATTTCCAAAGCAGTGGTTTATTGTTGGTAATCAGTATCCAGTAGCGGTCATGATCAGGGCGTGATGTTGTTGAGGCAGAATTTCGGGTCTCGCAGGGTGCCGGGCTCTTTTTCACACTTTCAATCTGCCAGCCTTCGGGTTTCTGCGTCGAATCTCCCTCTGAGAAAATAATGCCATCAACAATACCGCCCAACTTGGCCAGTTTCTGCATATTGTGTGCGTGAACTGCGCTTTTATAGTGTCGGTCCGAATATATTAGCGTCTTGACTTGTTCACCGCCTGTCAGCTGGCGGAGCAGTTCACCCGCATCCAGGTAGCTTCCTTCTTTCAGTGTGATACTAGCGGGTACAAGGCAGCTATTGTCAGGAATCAGCGCTTGAGCGGCTGCTGCATGCCAGTAACTGTGCGGATATTTGCTTCGGTTAAGGGCTCCCAACAGGTTATCTCCGGTCAGTGCATGCAAGTCATAGTCTTTGACCGCCGGATGTTGTAGCCAGACTTGCTGGTTGTGCTGTACTTCTTCAGGCGTATAATATTTTTCCCGTAACCATTCTGCCAGCCAGGCGCGTTGCCATTGCTGGGCTATCGACCTGTTTTCGGGCATAAGTGGTATGCTGCGGACTTCACCCTGACAAAAATCACCATAGCTTGTATCTATGGCTGGCTTGATTGAATTAAGGCTTTCGCAAGGTTTGAGGAAATCCAGCAGACTGCCAGTATCTTCAGGGACACTGCCCATCATGCGCTTATGTGTTGGTGACCATTTAAGGTTGAGACAATAGGCAATATCATCAAAGAAGTTAGCTTCGATTTTGGCAGGCCAGTCACGCTCAATTCGTACCTGCTTTTTTTGACCATCGTTATCGACGATTAAATTGCCTTCAAGCCTGAACTGTGCCTTAAGCTCATTGTCGTCTAAAGTGGTTTCCAGTCTTAGGTCCAGAGAGGTTTTTTCTGTTCTGAGACTACCATTACGGGCTTCAATGTTTAGCCATTTAATATTGGTTGGTTTTTTATTGGGAAAGACAGTCACACTAAATGCATCATCGCAGTGGAGTTTGCTTTCCTGTGGTTCTCGGATTTGTTCGGGCCAATCGTAGAAGCTTGCTCGCTTTCTGTAGCCCCCCCTGGTTGGCTCATGAACCCGGTGCAGAAGAAGGGGGAGAGTCTGCAGATATTCGTCATTATCCAGATACCAGATATCAAAAATACCCCGCTCACGGGAGTAAAACATACCTGTTTTGTGTGTATGAGATCCCTTTGAGGTCAGTTGGTAGCCTTTGTCAATCAGCCCCTCTTTCTGGAGAAAATCAATGGCTCTTTGTGGTATGCGGTCGAAATCATCGCTTACCTGAGTCAGCAGTTGCTGTATGTCTTTGCGTGTCAGCTCCACATCTACTGTCGCCAGCACCCGATGACGGACAGCATCTACCTGTCGTTTTAAATTAATATACATGGTCACTCCTTGGTCACAGGAAGAGCCTGAGCCAATGCTCTCAGTTCACTGGAACCTGACTTTTGCGAGTAATAGTGATTAAGCCCGACAACAACCAGCTGAAAACGGGCACGAGTTAAAGAAACATTCAGTCGATTGGGACTGTCCAGAAAGCCATCCCGGTAGGTATTTACCATGGAGAGGAAAACCAAGTCTGCTTCCTGACCCTGAAAGAAATCCACGGTATTCAGCTTGATAGTAACGGTTTTATTGTATTTAAAGCGTGAATAAGCGTTTTTTTCACCTGTCAGGCCTTGAAGTTTGCTGCGCAGCAGTGCTTCCTGCTTTTTATAAAATGTCAGAACTGCGACATCATAGCTTTCTTCCTGATGTTCAGCCCAAGCGCAAAAATGCTTGAGTTTTCGGATAATGGCTTGGGCTTCTTTATTGTTTGCGGTTCCTGAGGCTTCGCCCTTTACATCCAGCCATACGGCTTGACTGTCATAACCGTTATAAGACCAGTTACGAGCCGATCGGGTCTTACTGCCATCCAGTAGGGAACGGGTGTGCCTGTCTTCGGAGTAGAACTGTTCTCTCGGGTATTTAGAAATATCGGGGTGCATCCGGTGTTGATAGGTCAGTGTCGTATGACGATCCTGCTTTTCGTGAGCATCAAAGCCTTGGTTCAGCGTGTTGGCACAATCATTTTTAGTTTTCAGGATGCCAGAACCGGATAGGGCTTCAAGAATGGAAGGAAAAGCCATATTCCTAATGGAGTAGATCCTACCATCAGCCTTGACTGATTTTGGCATCAGTTGAGCCAGCTGCTTCTTGATACCATCTGATTTATGGCTGTTTCGCCTGGACAGGAAACGAAGCCAATACTCCCGCTCCAGCCGCCATACCAGCTCTTGCGCCCATGAGCTTTTTTTATCATGTTCTTGCCATAAGTGATGCAGTTCCCAAGCATAAGAACCACCATTTTTTTTGGGATTAGCCCATTTCTGTGCGCATTGGTGGGAGCTATCGTAGCGAACCATGTGGCGATAACTGTGGGATGTTGTACGCCAACCCTTCGCAAGTACTACTGCATCGGCAGGCATAAGATCCATGTCTGACTCAACCAGCGTGCCCTCACAGAAAATCAGGTTAAAATCGTAAGACTGCCAGGAGTTTTCCAGGAATTCCTGTTTTGTGAAATGGTTAATGGCTTGGTATTTATGGGTTCCTCCCACCAGAAGAATCTGCGCAAAATGTTCATGACCACCCTCGGTGCGCGCCTTCATTTCTGATGCCAGTGCGTCGAGCTCACCTTTGGAAACCGGGACTACAAAGCGGTCATGGTATCCCCACTGCCCATCTTGTCTGCTGCGAAAAGCATTTAAAAGAAAGCAGGCACGCTGTACGGCAGGAGAGAGTAATTCCTCCTCCTGTTTTTTGGTTTTATGGCGAAGCACCAGTTGCTTAAGATTTTCGGTTATCTGTTCTCGGTCGGTAAAGGGAGAGAGCTGTTTCACATCGCCTACCAAAACCCACTTTTTGGCATAACGTGCGGGAACCAGAAATTCAGCAAAGGTGGTCTTACTGCACTCGTCGATGATCATCACATCAAAGGGTGGAGTCCCATGGTTGAAATTCAAGGATTTATGGTTAAACAACCTGAGAATACCCATGGTGGTGCCACAGATAAGATTTGAGGAATCTACAAGCAGTTGATCCAACTCATCACCATCAACAGCGTGGGAAAACTCTTTCATTATTTCGTCGTATTGGAACTGTTCGACGCCCGTGGCTCGCTCCTTGTCGCCAATCCGTAGGGGGAAAACCTCTTGTTCCAGCCCATTTTCGACCACACGCTCCAGTACGTTATTAATGGCAGCATGCGTTGATGCTGTTAGCAGAATCCGTTGACCCCGCCGAGCCAGCTGGATAATTAACTCCAGAATTGTGGTGGTTTTGCCAGTGCCTGGCGGTCCATCAAGAATGGCAAAATCAGGAGTTGCCAGCGCCTTGGTAACGAACTCTCGCTGCCGGTCACAACCGTCGAATTGCAGGTCTTTTAGTATTTGCCAGTGAATGTCCTGCTCAGGTTCCGGGTGAAAGTCAGGCCAGCGCTGTCGTTGCCTGTCTTTCATTAAATCCAGCAAGGGCTTATGTTCAAGATTCGGACACAGTTTCAGGTTGGTAATGGCTTCTTCCTGACGAAAAAGAGCCTGAAGATTAACCTTTACAGTCAGTTGCTGGTGGCGGGGAAGAGTAGGTACTTTCTTGCGATCGGCTTTGCGGCAAAGCAGTAGCTGCCTCTCTTCCGGTCTTGATCTGAGCACCTTGTAGCCAGCATTATTTCCGGGCTTTTCATTGGCATCCAGAATATCAACCTGATCATCAAAGAAGTATTCCAGGGGGTCCTGACTCACGCCATTATCATCACCGTAATCTTCGTTTTCCAGTTGTATCCAACAGGCCTCCTGATCATCTTTCTGGCAGGTCAGCATTAATTCTAAGAGCTTACGGTGCCCAAGCTTCTGCGGATACTGATCCCCGCCGGTATCAAGGGTGATTTTTTTATTTGCGGTATTTAGCACCCAATGAGTTGGCAATGATTGGCCATCAGCTGTCATCAGATCCTGTGGGCTGATATTTTTCAGAAACTCATTACTGACATCCTTGTAGGAAGTTCCGTTGATGTGGGGCTTATTATTGCCGGTAATATAGAAATGGTTATCTATCTCTATTGCATCCTGAGGCATCGTCGGCTTTTGGATATAGCAAAAATTGAGTGAGTAACCATCTCCTATTAGCGGTCTGTCGCTGTCAGGGGTTCCGCGAATGACGTATTGGTTACCTTCCTCCCGAGTTACCTTATACTCAGTGCCCTGTTGCTTAAGATGGAGCGTATTCGGCAACTCTTCAGAAAACGGCTCAATAGCCAGTGAATATCCGGCCCACGTGATCTTTTTGGCTTCAATGTCATTAAGCTTTATCAGATAGCTTTCACCACTTTGTCGGAAGTCTTTTTCGCTAATGGGAATGGCCTGGCGATCTTTGCCTTTCCCGATAGTGACGTGTTCCTCAAAATCTGGCTCAAAGTCACTATTAAGAGGGCATTCATCGTCGAGATCCTCGGTTATCTCGAACCAACCAGAGCCGAAAACCTCAAATTCAATAAGGCCGTGGGGTTGAACTTCAAAAACTTTCTGTTTCAGTGTCAGAACAGCATCAGGCTGGGGTAGGGCTTTCCAGCTGCAGCGAACCTGTTTCCGTTCAAGTGCCTTTCGGGCATTGGTCAGGTACCGTCGGAACGGCTCGAAAGCGTTATCAATTTTTTGTTCATTGGCTCCGGCATAGTAATGATCATCCAGAGCTACAAGATAGGGATTGGCCACACTGCAGTCCTTATTATTTTATAAACGGGTTTTTCATCTCTTGCTGCAGCCGTGGTCGCTTGTTGTCGGTGTTGCCTTTTAATGGCTCCGCTTTTATCCGACTGGCAGGTACCGCACGACCGCTGACCCATTCGCGGGTATCTTGAATAGTTTCATGCATGGTGATGGAGAGGGGGGAAGTTTTGTCGATGGCTTCCTCAAGATCTTGTCGTTTAATTTCCCGGTTGTTATTGAAAGCCATGAACAGCGCCTCCTTCACAACCTCTTCGAGTTCGGCGCCGGTAAAGCCCCGACTGAGTTTGGCGAGAAATTCCAAGTCACTTTGGGAAAAGTGCTCGTGTCGGTCGTCTCGCTTTTTCAGATGAATGGTGAGAATTTCAATTCGTTCCTGCTGTGTTGGCAGATCAACAAAAAAAATTTCATCCACCCGCCCTTTACGAAGTAGTTCTGGGGGCAGCATTTCAATGTGGTTCGCAGTAGCCAGAACAAAAACCGGGCTGTTCTTCTCCTGCATCCAGGTCAGGAAAGTCCCCAATACCCGGGCAGTAGTCCCGCCGTCAGAACTACCGGAACCCTGCATGCCAGATAGACCTTTTTCAATTTCATCTACCCATAAAATACAAGGAGCGATCGCTTCGGCTGTTTGTAGAGCTTTGCGAATATTCTCTTCAGACTGGCCAACAATGCCGCCAAACACCTTACCCATATCGAGACGCAGCAGGGGTAATTGCCAGTTAGCGGAGATAGCCTTGGCCGAGAGGCTTTTACCGGTTCCTGGAAGCCCTAGCATTAACAAGCCTTTGGGATACTCCAGGCCAAACTCACGTGCATGTTCTGAGTACGCATTTTTACGCCGTTCAAGCCACTCTTTGAGGTTCTGCAAGCCACCTACATCATCCAAACCAACCTGAGGATGAAAATATTCAAGTAGCCCTGATTTTTTAATGACCTGTTCTTTTTCAGACACAATTAAGTCGACTTCCAGCTCTGTCAGCCTTCTTTTGGTCACCGCCGCTTTGGCAAAGGCCAACTGGGCCTCTGCAGTAGAGAGACCTAAAGCCGCGTCAATCAAACGTGGGCTCTGGTCATAATCCCTGTGATCGATATTGAAATGCTGTTGAGTGGCGCTTAGAAGCTCTTTGAGTTCATTCCGGCCCGGGAGGGGAAGGTGCAGAATTTGTGTATCTTTCTCCAGTTCCACAGGCAGCTCGGGCACGGGCTGTGAAAAAATCAATGATTGACTGGGGTATCCTCCTTGGCTTTTTCGCAGAGCAAACAATCGTAGTTTGGTGAATAGCTCGGGATTCGATGCTCCCAATTCATAATGAACATCCTCTAATAAAAGGATGCTGTTTTCCGGGCTGCAATCACTATCGAATTCAGCAAACTCTTCAACCTCGCCGGTCTGGTACCAGTCAATGACTTGAGCGAGAGAGGTCATGGAAGTATTGAGAGTGTCAAATTCACCATCAATATAGGTGCAGAGCCCTTGAACCCTATTCCAAAACAGTAGCTGCCGGCGTACGTCAGGATCTCTGGCGAGCTTTATGCATTCGGCGTGAATACGAAGAGTATCATGACTGATGATTTGGGTGATGGGAGCACCGGCTAGGGTGTTATCCTTCAAGGCTTCGAGAAATATGGACTGCATTATTACCTCTGTCCTATAAGTTGTAATTTTTATTGATATTTACGTACTATTTGCGTGTTTAAAGAATACATGGTAAAGGCTAAATAAACCTGCGAACTGGCCAGCCTTGGCCACTGGTTCAGTGCGTAGCTCATCGCCTTATGGATCAAACGGTCCGGTACTAGACGGGTGACGTTTTTCTCTAGCCATTCTTCTAGGTTATTAAGCAGGGCTGTACTCTTCCGTTGTCGTATATTGAGTTTTTCAGCGGACGACTGCTTTTCTTGATCATGCTCGTCTGTTGCTGAATAGGCGGATTCTGGCTGAGGAAAGACGGTATCGGTCATTGATTTCATGATCCACATCTTACTACAACCTCTTAAAAAATAAGACTAAAAAACAAATTTCATAGTACCTTTTCTTATGAGTCTTGCATAGCCTTGAGATTGTAACCATCGAGAAGCCAGTTAAGTTGCTGCCCGACTAATGTCGTCAGCTCATCATCAGGTTCAAGCCAGTGGAATGTGTCGTCTGACAAACGCTTGTAATAAAGCAAAAGCATTGTCTGTAGTGGTCTAATAGCACCGGACACTTAAATGCGAGACAATACATTACTTTGCAACCAGGCTTGGCGCAACAGGCCTCCTGTTGCCACAATGAAGTTTTTGCGCAGCCGTGAAGCCCGAGTATCAGCAGTGAGACCTGCTCATATTTGACTCAATGGATAGATTAAAACTTGAGAGTCGAGTTAAAGACCTTTGTAAGTATACCATTGAGTACCAGTAGCATTGATTTAGGTAAACTTAATAGGGTGAGCCATTATATTTTGTCTAGACTCCGTTGATCGGCAATGCAGTCGCTATTTTCTATACAAAGATCTCATTCATTGTGGCTCAACCTTTGAGCAGACGGATCTTGACAACCTCCCGTTGCAGCAAGAGACATGGGAGGCTATATCGGGTTTAGCCCAACAAATCCTTGATCCAATTGTTGATCAGTTTGGCGACATTGAATTGACCTATGGTTTTTGCAGTCACAGGTTAGGTTTGAGGATTGCTAAAAATGCACACCCTCGAGTAGCACCAAAGCTCGATCAGCATGCGGGCTACGAGTTGAATAGCAAAGGAAAACGCATTTGTGTTCGTGGTGGTCAGGCGTGTGATTTCTTCGTGCCTAATACGCCATCTTCTGTGGTAGCTGTTTGGGTTGTGCAAAACTGCCCATTCGATCGGCTTTACTACTATGGGGCAGATTATCCTATTCATATCAGTTTCTCAAAAGCACCGAGTCAAGACATCTGCTGGATGACAGGGCCGCGTTTTGGCAGGCGTCAGCCTCGTCGCTACACTGTAGAAAACTTCTTACGACAGTTATCCCACTATGACGCCTGAACAGTATCATCAATGCGTGAATGAATTGCCCGTTGGCAAAAAGTTACCCAAAGCTGTTTATTTGCACAAGTCTGCGCTATCGGCGGTCAGTGAATCGCTAGCAGCGTTTGCACGAAAGCAAATAGTCACCATTCAGCTAGAGGAATCAGGCTGGGATGTCCTCAAATTTCACCGAGATGCCTTTAAGCTGACTCTGCTGAGTTACCCCACTTTTTTTTCTGATGCCTACCCTTCACTTAAGAAAAGCATCAATATTGATTTGGCCAAGCAGCAGTGCAGGGAGACCTGCTATTTAAAGACAGACAACCCGCCCATACTGCATCGCAAAGAGTTGATGATCGACACAAGCTCGCCACATTATGAAGACTTTTGCCTGATTACACAGGAAGGAGAGCTGGCAGGGCTATACGAAAACAGTAAAGTGATTGGCTTCAAGCGTTCTTGGGAAAGCTTGATTGAGAGCAAAGGCTACTCGCTGGTGGATGGCCGATTGTTTCGATCAGCGGCTGTGGCAACGAGTCAAACGACGATTGATCGCCATAAAACCGCGCTCTCCAGAGATGCGTTGTCGACACCTATGAAGTCATTAGCACAGCATGGGTATCTGAATGGCGACTACTCTGTGTTTGATTACGGCTGTGGCCATGGAGATGACTTGAGAGAGTTGGAGGCGCATGGCCTTGTGGCACAAGGCTGGGACCCGAACTGGCGGCCTGATGGTGAAAAAATCAAGGCGGACTTGGTTAACCTTGGCTTTGTGATCAATGTCATTGAAGCCATTGAAGAGAGAGTGGATGCCTTGTTGGGCGCTTGGTGCTTGGCGGAAAAAATGCTGGTGGTTTCGGCGATGCTGGGCACCGAAGCGCATATTAGAAAGTTTAAATCCTATAAAGACGGTGTCATCACCTCTCGAAATACCTTCCAAAAATACTACAGCCAAGGTGAGTTACAAAGTTTTATTGAGCAGGTGTTGGAGGACGATGCCATTGCGGTGGGGCCGGGGCTTTTTTATGTGTTTCGAGACAAACAAGAAGAGCAGTTGTATTTGGCCACTAAAAGGCAGAAGCGTCAACGGTGGCGTGTGCTCTCACCCAAACCCATACGTTACTCAAAATCGCAAAAGATGCTTGAAGCACATGCAGACTTGATTCAGTCTTTCTGGAGCCGGTGTCTGGAGTTAGGGCGTGTTGCTGCTACGGACGAATTCGATCATGCGTCTGAGCTAAAGCAGGCGATTGGCAGCCCAAAGCAGGCCTTCAAATTGGCTTGCACTCAATATCAAGAAGAGGACTTTCTTCGTTCAGAAAGTCGCCGAAGAGAAGAGCTGCTGATCTACTTTGCCCTACAGCAGTTCAGTAAACGCCGTCACTACAAAAGTATGCCTGAGCCATTGAAAAGGGATATAAAAACATTTTTTGGCAGCTACCGCTTGGCAACAGAAGAGTCCAGAGACCTACTGTTTTCTCTTGCAAAACCGGAACTGATCCAACAAAAATGTTTGGAAGCTCATCAGTCACTCCCTGCCAGTACTCTCAATGTGGGACACTCTTTGGTTTTACATGAACGATTTATTGACCGCTTGCCCATAGAGCTTCAGCTTTATATTGGCTGTGCGACCCAGCTCTATGGTGAGACTGAAAGTATTGACCTGGTAAAAATTCATATTCGCTCCGGAAAATTGTTTAGTACTGCACCTGACAGAGTACAGTACTAAGCCGAGGTATAAATGTAACTCAGCGAAAATGAACCATGTTAATGGCCTTGCCATTCTCTCATCTGTTGATCTAACTTCAAGTGTAATCGTTGTTGCTTTACAGCAGTATAAATATTATCAACGTTAAGGGTCTGACTAACTAACGGCAAAGATACTTTCGCTTCTGAGAAAAACTGCTCACTTAAAGTTTCATGACAATAAGCTTTATCCCACCATTCTAAGATTAAGTCTTTAGATTTATCTAGTAACTCAGCACTTGGTAGTAAATTCGACTTCGAACTATTTGCTGATTTTGACGAAGGCAATAAATTCCAAAGGTCGTTATTTGACCAGTTAGCATAAGGGAAACAATGGTCCACTTCGTAGCTTTTACTTCTTGACAGGTTGGTCCCAGTCCAAACGCAATAAATGGGAGTACTCTTTTTTAGCTTATCGAAAATAGACCGGACTTCTCTTGTATTTCTAACCTCTTGAGGCCATCTCAAAGCACTGAGCAATAAGTCCATTGATTTTTTCTCACCAGCCCGTTGATGAAAACAAAGCATTTGTTGACTCCAGACATTGATAATTGATGGCTCTAACCAACATGCATAATGAGTTATAGTGTCCCAGAGGGATTCAGGGATATAAAAATTCCCAAATTTCGCAAGATAACTTAAATCCAAACAAACCGATCTATCCCGATAAACGGGTGATCTGTAATTGCAGGAGAATACCTTCGTTTTTGTCTCACCTGCTTGACCACCGGGCCAAAAAAGATGAGCAACAGGCATATTTTTAATAGTTTTGCATGCTTCGGCAATCGAGCGGTGTACGTGACGCAAGCGAGGCCCTGATAATCGACTACCTAAACGGAGATCTTGACCAGACTGGCCTTTCAATGCACGAAAATCATCTTTTACAAAGTCATACTTAGGGTTTGGGCGTTGTAATAACTCGTGATCTAAAATAAGTTGTTTATAGATTTTTACCCAATAAAGTCCAACTAAGCCAAATGGAATGGACACCATGTTATTTTCTCGAGTTAACACAGCGCCTCGGCAACTATCAGCAATACGAATAAGAACTCTCAATAGACCTAATTTATAAGTAGCCTCTTTCGCATCATTGACTATGAAATGCCTAAGAATTGGTAAAGAGCCAGTACCATCATCAGGAAGCTCAAAGACAGTGTGACTAAAAGTGATATCAGGTCGAGACTGCTTATCATTGCTCATACCAGAATTCAGTTTTATTAATGCATACTGGTTGCCCAGATGCAAAAGTTCTTCTTGTGGTACTGCGTACATTGGTCGTTCTTCTTCGCATGGGCCGTGCCTCAAGGTTATCACCATGCGACCACCCGATTTTAATAACTGAGATAGTTTACGGAAAGAACGCTTTCTATGTTCCTCTGGCAAGTGCATCCAGACAGCACTAACAAGAATGAAATCGTACCGATAATTACGAGTACCAATTTCTTTGAGTTCTGGAAGTTTATCGTCAATCCACTCAACTTTTCCTTTACCATATCGGGCTTCCGCATGAGATCGGAAAGCAGCTACAGGTTCAACTGCATGTACCTCAAACCCTTTGGTTGCTAACCAAGCAGCATCACGGCCTGAACCAGAGCCAATATCTAGGGCTAGCCCCCCATGACAAGGAATCCAGTTAAGCCATTCATGGTGCACATTGTTGGCTTGCATTGAGTCGTAAATCTTTGCTAACTTGCCTGAATTTTTTTGGTAATATTCTATTACATTCATATTTTTGGGTTTATTAAAAGTCATAGCTGATGCCTATTTTCAATATTTAAGTGGCTCTGCAATTATTTAATAATTTTAATTTTTTATACTGGCTCTTAATTAGCTAAGGCTTAACCTGCAAGGGGTCTAATTAAATGCATTTTTTGTTTTTTTAAATCCAAGAAAAACATCATATAAGTAACAAGCCTTAGTGATACTGAAAAAACTGGCCGCTGTAATGATTGGTAATAGTCTAAAAATAATTTATGGCTATAAGGTTATTTTTTCAGTTATTGCTGGTTATTTGTTCTGGTCAAGTAAAACTGGACACTAAAATTTGAGAATTTATGCGATTAATCTATACATAACCACGCTCGGACACCGGATTCAGGGAAGAACATATCACCGACGCATCCGCAGAATGACGTTGCCGGGAAATTCGAGTTCAATGTCCCAAGCTTGTTTGGGTAAAGGTTCTGAGGCAACCGGCAACTCGATAAAGTTAGGTGCTTTCTGTTCTGATGGCTTGTCGTTATTGTTCAGTTTTTTCTTCCAGTTATAAAAGGTAGATAGGCAGAGTCCTTTGAATCGGAAAAACTCGGATTGAGTGGCAGAGCCGTTTTGTTGTTCGGTGATAAGGGCTTGCCACTGGCTTTGGCTGAGTCGTTTGGGTCGGTTTGTTTCTGTAGCCATGATAATCTCCGGCATGATGAATGCGGGAGTAGAAAGGGCTGTCATGGCGTGCTTGGGTAGACGTCTTTAAATGACCGGTTTCGTCTCTACAAATGTCCAGATAAAGCCATTGAGGTTTTTAAACGCTATATTGCATTGGCGGTTGTCGCCGGTAACCTGAAGCGGTTGGGTAAAATCATTCTGACCACAGATCGTCAGTGGCTTTCCAGTCTGGCGCGTATCAATTTGTTGTTTATCATGCCTTGCCTGAGGGATGGGTATACTTAAAAATCGTCAATTTTGACTGTATTTTAACCAATCCGGCATGGAAAGTGCGTTTTATCTGTTCTTGTACAGGAATCTGATTTCTATCAGTTCCTGCCTGCCAGAATAAGCCGCCGTTTTTCGTCGATTTCCTGACAGGCACCAAGTAGATCGTTGTATGCCATTCTAGAATTACTAAAGCCTAAAAATTCTTTTCCTATTCCATGATCGGTTGCATTTTTACGAGTGATGTCATTTGATCTCCAACTTATCCAAAAAAAACATAAAAGAATTTCTTGGTTGATCTGAAGTAAGCTTAACTAATTGATTGAGTCTGTGGAATAGTTCACCAGGCTCTCCATGATTGTATTCGGTTATTTCATAAATAGTTAATAATGTTCTATCAAACTTCCTTCTTTGATCCTTTTTTAGTTCTGAATATTTCAAACGGTGAATAGATTTTATTTCTTCGTCAGGAGGTTCTATTAGTCCATTAATAGAAAATTTGTCGTTAATGAAGTCTCTTATTGTTGTTAGCCTCTGTTGGCCATCTAGAACCTCACTGGTTCCATTCTCTATTCTTACCAAGTGAATTGGTGGGATATGCCATCCTCTAAAAATAGAGTCGATAAGTAATTTTTTTTGAGTATCTAACCAAACCTCACCTCTTTGAAAACCGGGTCTAAGGTCTATTTCATTTCCTTCAATATCTTCGAAAATGCTAATAATTTTTTCGCTTCTAGTCTCAATTTTCATTACAGGTACACTCAGCTTTGTTTAAAAAACACTTGATTTTATCTTTCTTTCAAGTTGCTAATGTTAATTTTTTCACACTAAGTTCTAGGTCATCATAATTATTTAAATGCTGCCCCACAGACAAACACTGCCCTTTTTTAAGCTTGCTTAGCTGCTCAACCCAATGCTGTTTCTTATGCCCTTGAACCGTCATTTCCAAAATCTCAGCGTATTTCTTAATCTCCGTCTCAGCTGGCGCAAAGAACAGCTTATGTCGTAGAGATTGACATGAATGGGGTGGGATGCTGTCAGGTTATTTTTGAAGTAATCCAACAGCCCCATAAACACTTCACGGTTTCGGCCATTGTTCACTGAATTAATGATCAGTGGTGCGTCGTCCGTTTGTTTAAAGAGTTCACTAAAGGTTTGTATAAACTCTTTAGATTTTTCTTTGATGAGTTTTCTGACATAGTGATAGCTGGTGTTCTGTTGCGGTACGATTTTTTGCAGACATCGGTAAATAGGCAAAGGGGTAATTATACAGGCTTTTTCTTTGCGGCGCTGTTCAATTAGTGATCATGTTTTTGCCCTGGGGGTGGGATGCTGTCAGGTTCTGTTGCGGTACGATTTCCAGCCAGAATGAGTTTTCTTTGACGGTTTGGGTGTAGCTAAACTGGTTACCTTTGCTGTAAACGTAGGGGAGTAAGCCCTTAGGGTTTAACCTATCCAGAGTGACTGGGGGGAGGTTGTGAAAGGAGTTATGCGCTTTGTCGGCCTCAATGTCGTCAATCAGTTTGAGATAGTAGCTAAGGATCAGCGGATGATAGGGGGAGAGGTACTGCTTATCGCCAAAGGTGGCCGTGCCCATGCTCAATATTGTGCGGTGTTCATCGCTTAGAGTGCTTCCCATAGGAATGTTATTGAGGTATTCCAAAGAAGCCTGAACGTAGTGTCTGACTAAAGTGGTGAGCGTATTACCCCAGAATTCCAACGATAGCAGGCTACCTCTTTGGGTGAGGTAATCGGCCAGCTCTTTCCAGGCAGAATAAATATCAGAAGCGAAAGTTTCTATCTCTTTGGCGCGGATGGGTTGAGTGCCAATGGCAATATACTGTTTGGACAAAAACTCTTCTTCCCAACGCAGTAAATTCAAGCGAGTCCCTGGCACTTTCGACTCTTTGTGGTCTATAACGACTTTGCCTTTGGCACTAATAAACTGGCCACAGAGGTTGTCATCAAATAGCTCATTGAATCGGCCTGTATCCATCAGAATGGGCAGAGTCAGTTTTTTTGTGCTGGCTTCTCCCTCTATCGTTAAGTGGAGACAATGATCATTGTTTTTCAGCGTAAAAGAAACAACATCTGAGGTTTCATACTGTTGCTGGTAATTCAAAGCGGCATAGACAGCAATATCGACTTCTTCATCGTTTTCTCTGAGGTCGCACTCTTGGCCTGTTTGCTCCGCCAGTTTCAGGCTCATATCTTCAGTTTGCAGTATGATGCCTTGTTGACGCGGCTTTACCAAAAATTTGTTTTCAATGGCCGGTAGGTAAAAATCGCCTGCTTGAACGACCAAAATAGGGAAGGTGAAGCATTCTTTCGTACTGTTTCGTTTAACTTTTAGGGTAAAAAAGGTCGGGTGGCCATCAAATGCGGCATTCAGCGTAATGTGGCGTTGCACTGAGCCAGCCACCTTTATAATGCCGTTTTTATCCTTCATCAGTCTTTCATTATGAAGAAGGTCCAGCTGCTCTTTTTTTAGATCGTTACCATCAAACGTCAACTTTAGGTGAAAGGTGTCGCTGTTTTTGGGGACGGCAATAATTGTGCTGGTCTTTTTCTTCAAGCCAAGATTGGTAAAAAGGGTTATCGTCGCTTTTTTTCGTGATCCTCTCCAGCAATTCCTCAAGAAAATCAGCCGAAACTCCGTCTTCTTTTGGCTCAAAATTGGGGTAGTCTTCAAAATTTAAAAAGATATGGTGTGCTGGTAGCTGGTCTTGTTTGTCGTTCAAAAAATACTGGATGGACTCAATAATATCTTTATGTTCTGCTGCACCTTCTTCGGCGTAATTACCCAACATGCCAATATTAATGCCGACAACAATCGGTTGTTTTTTAGACTTGTGGTCAGTGAATTGTTGATCCAGCGTCTGGATAGCACTCATATCTGGCTGGAAGCTATGAGTCGCGTCTAAATGAAATTGGCACTTTTCTTAGAATTTCTTATAGCATTTGGTCAAAATTTCAGATTTACCGTCGCCGCTGGAGCCACATAAAAAAATAACGGTTTCTGGTGCGTTGGCTGCTTCAATACAGCGTTGAAAATCACGTTCAATCGGAGTGTCGATAGACAGGTAATCTTTGACAGGGTTTCCTGTCAAATTGCCCAACGTCCGGACGGCTTCCGCCGATGACCGTGACAGCTGAGCCAAGAGTTGTCGTAGTGTCATAAGTGCGTGGTTCGTAGATATTTAGACACACTACCGTCCAGAGGTTTACCACTGACTTTTATTGAAAGTGGCGATGCATGGGCCTCGGTAGCTCTGCGAGAGCAGTTTTTATAATTTGGATCATTGTACAAGTTTTACATCATTAGCGTAAACGCCTATTTAAACAACATCCTACCGTTCTAACCTCAAATACGAAACCATAAACCTCCCGATAATACGGAGGTCTACATGCAAGCTACCCTTGAAGAAGATAGACGTCTTCCCCGTTGTATTTCAGGGCAATAATAAATCGCTTCTGCCCATGAGCTTTGACCAGAACACACTGGTATGAAGGCGTTGGAACAACACACGATGATACCGTTCAGGGAGTTGTTTGACTCAATGGGTAAAGGTGTTATCCGGCATAAAAAGCATTGGTGCCCTGAGTGTTATCTGGATGCTATGCGACAATCGATGCCTGTTTATGAACCATTGATTTTCTCCCTGATGGAGGTAAAAAGCTGTCCTGTTCATCAGTTGGCGCTCGTGAGTCAATGCCCGGATTGTGGTGCTACCCAGCAAGCGCTACCTTCATCAAGAAAAATTGGTTGGTGTACCCAGTGCGGTGGTTTTCTCGGCTATATGGGAGGTGTTGGTAATGAGGTTTCTTATAGGGAGCAGTTATTTTATGACCTGTTTGAATGCCGTAATAAATTTTCGGGGATTGATGTTCGAGAAGCTTTTAGAGAAGGTATTCTAAAGGTTGTTGACCGGTCTGGGTGTGGTACGGTGGCAAAACTGACTGAGGCGATTCGTTTTTCAGACCGAACCATTTCGCAATGGGTTTCGGGTCGCTATCGACCAACGATCACCAGTTTTCTGGACTTTTGTGAGGCAGTGGGTGTGCTTCCATCGCAATTATTGTTGAATCATCAATGCATTGTGCCGGAGTTGGCAGAAGCTAGGCTTACAGTTCGTCGGTCGTTTGACACATCGCTGGAGATGGAGGCTATCGAAAAGTGTTTAAAGACGTGTTGTGTGTCAACGGAAATCACTCCATTATCAGAAATAGCTAAAGAGCTGGAGGTTGGTATCAGCTATCTCTCTTATCATTTTCCGAAATTAACTCGTAAGCTGGTTCAGAAAAACCAGAGCTTGCGGAAGTCGGAGAGTGAAAAACGATACGATCAGTTTGTCTGTGAAATATCAAAGATCATTGTCGATCTTGAAAGTCAAGGTGTTGTTCCCAGCTATAATAAAGTCAGAAGTCGTCTAACCGGCTACCATGGTTTTCGATTATCAAAGACTTTACCAAGTTGTGGGGTGAGGCCATGAGAGAGCGGCAAGCCAGTTAAAATAACACATCTATCTTTACGAAATTCTTGATTTCCGACGTTTAAAAAAATCTGAAATACTCCATTCATGCACTCACCGTTGAGTGCATTTTTTTTGTCCTTCAATCTGTCCAGAATCTTCTACGAAAAATTTAGCAGGAAAAAAGCATAAACTTACCGAAAGTTCCAAGCATAAAGTTTGTGAAAGTGCAGAAAAATGAGAAGATGATAGTGTCAGGAGCTAACAAGCAATTAATTACCGATAGTGCAAGAATTCAGGCTTGGAGGATATTTGGCGATTACCACCATAAAGGTTCAAAAAAAGAGAAATTTTATGCTAGATAGTTACAAATTAGTGTCCGTGATCGTAAAAAGTGTCCGCTTGTTTTTCAAATTAGTGTCCGGAATATCCACTGAAATAGCCATTTAAATACCATTTCTTTTCCATAATGGTGTCCGTTTCCTCTGTTTTTGTCAGGGTATATGTCCGGAAAATTGTCGATAAAAGTGTCCGATAATTTTTCAGAAAAGATGTCCGGTTTTACAAAGAGGTATTCAATAAGCATTTCTTGATGTTTGTAAATCAATAATCTCCTTCAATATCAGTTGGTTGGCTCAGATGACGGGGGTGGTATTCTTTAACGCAAGGTGGGCTGACTTCTACTTATTTGCTAAATTTGAGCAGATTTAATGATACAAACCTGCTCAAACCACATTTTTAAAGCTTAAAGTAATAGCGTTTTACCAAAACTTTGTAGTAAGGATTCTGTGGCTCCCTTATGCTCTTCTGATTCGATTACCTCCGGGTTGAGTCCGGCAATAGCCTGAGTACAGGCTATTTTGATGGTGGCATTTTCAGTTTGATAAGCGCATGAAAACTGACTTGGTAAGTAAAGCCTTGATTAAAGCATACAGTCTACGTCAGGCGTCTAAAGGCTTGGTATTTCACAGTGACCGAGGGTTGCAGTATACCAGTAAGCAACACCGTCAATTGCTGCAAAGCTATGGTGTGAGAGCCTGCATGGGTGATGTTGGTGCTTGCTGGGATAATGCTTTGATTGAGTGCTTCTTTGGTAGCCTCAAGCACGACTGGCTATTTAAGGTGCACCAGCCAACACGCAAGCACATGAAAAGGGATGTGGCTGCATACATGAAGTATGACAACACTGAGCGCCTTCATTCAGCCAATAGTGACGAGACGCCAGTTAGATTAGAGCAGTTGTTTTATAGAGGTGCCCAAAAGGATGAAAGGCTCGCTGGCGAATCTTGTATCGGAGTGGGTAGCCAACAAACGAAGCGCGTTAGTTATGTATAGATTCATCGCGTAAATTCTCAAATTTTAGTGTCCGGTTTTACTTGACCAGAACAGCCAGCATCCATACCAGCAAGGAATTTCGAGCAAAAATCGACGACTGGATTCTTGAGAAAAAATTGATTGTCTGCTTCCTTCCCACGTACTCTCCCGAGCTCAACCTGATCGAGATTCTATGGCAGAAAGCCAAGTACGAATGGATCAACATATTGTCCATTATGAATTTCAAAAGTTTTGAGCAAGAGGTCAAATGATTTTTTGATTCAGTCGGCCAGGAATATATTATTTCATTTACATAACTACTTAGTGGTTGTGATGGAGGTAGTGGTGACCGTGGTGACTGTTGACGTAATTACCTATGTACCTACGAATAGGTGTGGAGCAAGCTCTTGTTTTTAGTGCTTTTAGATTAGAATGTATTGGTAAGAACGTAGAATAAAGGATCAATGCTAATATTGACATATAGTAGTGTGTTATGAAGAATATCATTCTTATAAAGAGGTTTGTCGTATAGCTAAATCAGAGAGTTTTCTCGGCTCAAGATAAACCCACAAATGAATAGCGATCTTTGATCCCGCCATTAAGACATCAGACCGCCAGCAAGGAGTTCGGCAGTGCAATCCCAATCCCCTCCATATCGCAAGGTTCTGCTGGTTGCCTCCGGTATGTCACCTCAGGTTTTAACCGAAACGCTCTATGCACTGATTCATCAGGAGGAGCCATTTATTCCTGATGAAGTACATCTCATTTCTACCGCAAGCGGTAAAGAAAAGGCATTGCAGACACTGCTGAATAAGGAGGATGGTTACTTTTATCAGTTCTGTCGGGATTATGGTTTTAATGAGCAGGCTTTTTCGGCAGAAAATATTCACAGCATTCATAACGCTAATGGTGAACCACTGTCTGATATAAAAACTGTCGAAGAGAATGAGTGGGCGGCTGACTCTATTATGGCGCTGGTTCGTCAGCTAACCTCTGATTCGGATGCCACTTTGCATGTATCTCTGGCTGGTGGGCGAAAGACTATGAGCTATTACACTGGCTATGCTCTCTCTATGTTTGGTCGGCAACAGGACCAACTATCCCATGTTCTGGTGTCCGAAGGGTATGAGTTTTCGGATAGCTTTTACTACCCAACCCCTTCTACATATTGGATTAAATCGAAAAGTGGCAAGTTAATGGATGCCGCCAGAGCGGAAGTCGTGCTCGCACAAATACCTTTTATACGCTTGAGAGAAGGTGCTCCAGCACGCTTTCTTCAGGGGACATCTGGTTTCAGTGAAACCGTCCGTCGTATGGCTATGCGCGATGAACCAAAGCTCATGGAACTTAATATCAATCAAAGATTGGTTATTTTATCAGGTATTCGGTTTGACCTTAGAGCTTATGAACTGGCTTTTGCTTTTATGCTGATGTTTGTGCGTGATCGGTTGAATCCCGAAGAGGGTGCCGGATTGCGCGTACCCACAAAAGATAAGCCTAACCGGGTGACAGGCCACTGCTATCTCGAAGCGCTTTGTGAATTAAAGAAAGTCAATTTTAGTGATGAATGGCCAGCCTTGAAGAGTCGACTGATTGATACAGAGATGAAGGAGCGGACTCTTAACAGTCTTGAGAATGGCCTGATGAAGTACTCCTTCTATAACCAGCGAAGGAATGAGCTGCTCAGTATTTTTAAAGCAGAACTTGGTAAACCGCTGGCAGAGCACTACTTGCCGCAACCAAAGGAAGGGCGTGGCGGGGATTATTGGCTAAATCTAGAGAAGAGTGATATCCATCTGGTTTGATTACAGACAGTATTTCACAAGCTTGTCTAATGTATGCTCGTCAACACTGTCAGGTAGTATAGTTATCGCATACATTTCAGGTCATGAATGTGTGGTTCAGCTCTACCAGACTCAATTCAATTTATTAAGGAAAAACATGACAGCTTTTGATCCATCAAAATTTGTAGCCCCTAAAGCTAAGCCCTTGCCCGTTGTTCTGCTGCTGGATATCAGCGCCAGCATGTATGGAGAGAATATCGAATCTCTAAACCAGGCCGTGAGAGAAATGATAGCTTCCTTCTCCAAAGTGGAAACTTTGGAAACAGAAATTCTTCTTTCAGTGATTACGTTCGGTGAACAAGTCGCATTGCACACTCCTTATACTTCTGCATCATCGATAGAATGGCAGAATTTAACTGCTGGTGGAGCTACCCCGATGGGAACTGCGATCCGAATGACCAAAGCGTTGATTGAAGATAAGTCAAAAACCCCTTCCCGTGCTTATCGGCCAGCGATCGTATTGGTTTCTGATGGTGTTCCAACCGATAGCTGGGAACAGCCTCTTGATGATTTTATCGATAACGGGCGCTCCCAAAAGTGTGATCGTATGGCTGTGGCTATTGGCTCAAGTGCTGACCGACGGGTACTGAATCGTTTTGTTGAAGGCTGTGCACAGCCTGTGTTTAGCGCGGATAATGCCAGCGAAATTCGTGATAAATTCAAGTTAATCACGATGTCTGTGACCACACGCAGTACGTCGGTAAATCCAAATGAGGTACCTGAGTATGTTGTAGAAGATACTGCACCACACAAAGCAGTTGATGACAGCCAGCATAAAAAATCTGTAGTTATAACTGAGTCTCAGCAGTCAGCAGATACCAGTCGTTCTGTGACCACTCAAGCTAACAGTTTTGAAGAAGCTGAAGAAGGATTCTATTGATTCTCATTTCGTTTAATGGTAGGTGTCGGGTAAACCCTCTCACTAGTAGACGAAGATGTCGTGAAATATTAATTGAGGCAGTATCAATTGAAGCGTCTTGTTCTTGACCCACAAGATATAGCAGAACTTTTACCTAGATTGGATAAGCCAGCAGTACCTGAAGAGCTAGCTGGCGTGGTCCCGAGCGGAGACCTTTCGGAATCCGATTACCAGTTCTACAAAATTAAACGGTTGACCTATTTTTCCGACGAACCTAGGCGGGAAGTGCTGGAAAATGTGTATAGCGCCATGCGGTTTCCTGGAGCGAGCGTTGTCTATTTGATCTGTGGTCATGAACAGGGTGTTGATCTTTACCTTGGTGTGGTGCGGAATCACCGGCAGGCGGCTCCGGAAATAAGAATCAAAAGTCTTGCGGAATCAATCCTGAAACCTAGCTTTGAAGGGAATTTTCGGGGCAGTTCTTTGGAACCTCTCTCTGATCAACGAGTTGTACCTGATCAGCTAAAGTCTCTGAAGCACACGGGCCTGCTGCAAGGGACAGTAGGAAACCAGAAGGATGGAGAGAACAGCTTTTTCCAAGGTGTGGATCGTATTATCGATATCATGCAGGGAAAGCGGTTCTGTCTTGTGGTGGCTGCCGCTGCGGTTGGACACGAAGAGCTGATCCAGCTGGAGTCAACACTTCACGATGCTTACAGTCTGTTGGCCCCGTTGTGTAAAGTGTCGATGCAGAAGGGCAGTAACACTGGTCGCTCGGAATCCAGTGGTGGCTCTTATGGTTATAACAAAGGGGGAAATAGTTCCAGAACGGATGGAGGCAGTGAGGGAGAGAGCAAAGGCTCTACCAAAACAACAAGTCAGGGCGATATGTCCGATTCTGGTAATGAAGGTAGCTCTAAGGGAAAGAGCTGGAGTGACACCACGGGCAGCAGCGAAGGGGTTTCCTACGGGAAAAATTGGGGCAGCTCTGATAACTCGGGTGAAAGTCAAACATTTTCCACAGAATTACATAACCGTAAGGCGCAACAATGGCTGTCCTATATTGATGAGGTTTTGCTCCCCAGAGTCGATTATGGTCGGAGTCGTGGATTATTTGTAACCAATATCTCATTGTTTGCAGACACACATCAGACCCTACTGGCTCTGGGTAATACTGCGTTATCTGTTTTTTCCGGGAACGCTGGGAACTGTTACCCGCTTCAGTTTTGTGCTGTTACTGAATATCCACAGCTCACCGCCGAGTTGAGAAAGCTGCAGGTCCCTGTCAAGCCGCTTAGTACTAAGCAGCGTTCAAACCTTCAGTTCGGGGTTTTTCATCAGCTGAAATCTCGTCTTATTGGTCATGATTTTGTGGCGTTAGGGGCGCTCTATTCACCAAAAGAGCTGAGTCTGATTGCCGGACTTCCTCAGAAAGAGGTAACGGGAGTCAGTCTTAGTGAGGAGGTGGAATTTGGCTTGAATCCCCCTGCAATTATTTCTGCAAAGGAACGTCTGCCACTCGGGCATTTGGTGCAGGATGGAAGAATCCACCAGAATATTGATGTCTGTCTGGATGTACGTGAACTTAATAAGCATATTTTTGTGGCTGGTGTGACCGGTAGTGGAAAAACAACAACATGCCAACACCTTTTACGGCAGAGTCGTCTGCCATTTATGGTGATTGAGCCGGCAAAGACAGAGTACCGTTCACTGGTGGAAGAGTACCCTGATCTTATTGTTTTTACCCCTGGACGTGACGAACTATGCCCATTCCGGTTGAACCCCCTGGAGTTGATGCCGGGGGAGAGTATTAGCGCTCGGGCAGATACTATCAAGGCCAGTTTTAGTGCCTCTTTTGATATGGAAGCGGCCATCCCGCAAGTACTGGAAGCGGCGATCTATCGCAGCTACGAGAAAATGGGCTGGAATTTGGTGACATCAAAACACAGATTTTATAACGCCCCGTTTGCAGCGGGCATTTACCCTTTTCCTGTACTGGCGGATTTGCTTGATGCAGCTGAGGACGTTATCAATGAGCAGGGATTCGATGACCGGCTCAAAAATGACTACACCGGCTCTATAAAAGCACGGTTGCAAGGGCTTCTGGTCG
The DNA here is from genome assembly GCA_965198415.1 of Endozoicomonas sp. GTDB lineage: Bacteria > Pseudomonadota > Gammaproteobacteria > Pseudomonadales > Endozoicomonadaceae > Endozoicomonas. The sequence continues at coordinate 578,961 of CBDAPN010000030.1, read as the reverse complement.
GAGCCAAACGGCAGTTATTGAATACGCTGAAGTCTGTTGATTTTACGGATCTGATCAAAAGAAAAGTTGTTATTGAGCTGGACGAGATTCGCAATGGTGCAGAAAAATCACTGATTATGGGGTTTGTTCTCACTAACTTAGTGCAGGCTATCAAAAACGAGCACCAGAAAAATCCTCAATTCCGGCATTTGACACTGATTGAGGAGGCTCACCGACTGCTTTCCAATTCTGGGCCTGGAGAGAGTAGTAATCGTAAGCAGGGCGTGGAGATGTTTGCCGATATGCTTGCGGAAATTCGGAAGTATGGCGAGGGGTTGATCATCGTAGATCAGATACCCAATAAGCTGACGCCAGAAGTATTGAAGAGCACAAACACCAAAATTGTACACAAGCTTTTTGCTCAGGATGATAAAGAGGCCATTGGCAACACCATGGCTCTGGACTCGAAGCAGCAACAGTATCTCTCCCGATTAGATGTGGGGCATACAGTAGTGTTCAGTCAGGGCTGGCAGAAAGCGGTACAGATCAAAATTGTACCAGAGTTGGATGTGCAAGAAACTGGTACCAATGAGACAGGCATTGAGCGGATAATGGTTTCACGCATTCAGCATTTCTATGCAAAACATGGCAGTGATGGGTTGCTGCCGATGCTGACATCCCAGAAAGATCGGCAGTTCTCAGCTGATGAGATCGGGCGCTATATGCGTTTTGCTTTGGAGTCTGATTTATTGACTGAGTACAACCACTACTTAGCCAGACAAAATCTAGAACCTCTGCGTCTGGCTCTGAAAGATGGGCTGAAGAGTACGGGAAGCATAGATATGGTGATTGATCATCTGACTTATAACATTTACCTAGCTGATGAGAAAGAAACCATGTCAGCCTGGCGCACCAAAGTTTCTCAGCTGGTTAATGATGTTCTCAGCGGGGAGACTCCCAGTCTTATGAAATCAAATCTGGATACCAAGAGTAGAAGGAAGTAGTTATGTTCGGAATTATTTCGGGTATTGCCCCAGTATCATCAGCCTGTATTTCAGCCGTTTCGTCTGCTTGCAGCGTTATTGGTGGTGCGATCAGTGCTGCTGGTTCTATGCTGGCAACAGCATTAAAAGTCAGTGCACCTGATTTTCAGACTATCTGTAAAACCATCACCGTAGTAGCGCAAGTGATGGGATTATTTCCCAGGGATGCGGAGGTAAAAGACCTTCATGAACTTGGTATGCGAGCGGAAGTAGCGGGGTTAAGTCCAGAAGAATTTAAGAGCTATCAGAACTATATCGATCATCTCAGGAATGAGATTCAAATTGATCGCAGCAAGCTGAATAATCTGAGCGATGATGACAAGATTAAATATGCAGCCGTTGGGAGTGCTGTGTTGGCCAAGGGGGTCAGTGATAATTTTACAGTATCTGTTCCTGCCAGTTGTTGGTCAGAGTTCTCAAAGTTGGGTTTAGAGCCCGTGCAGGCAAAAGGCATGCTCGATCAGTTCGAAAAGGATGGTGTTGAGCCTGACATTGAAGGTTTTTTTGAAAGATCGTTGGATTCCGCTACCAATCTAAAGGTGTATGAATCACTGGAAAAATTCGTAAGTGATTCAGTTGGCATTACTGAGCCTGCTGAAATTGAGCAGTACTTAATTAAGCTGGTTGCAGAACGCAGCGGAGCAGCCTAGTGAGTCAGGGAGTATGGATGGAGCAGCTCAGTCCACAAACATCTGCATGTTATGTGTTAGTCGATTGCTCAGGAAGTATGGCGGAGCTGGGTAAACAGTTCCTTATGCTAAATCTGGTTCGCACAATTCGGCAGCGCCAAGGTTTTGCCACGGATTCTTTACCATGCCAGATCATGGTCTGGCAGAAAAAACTCTATTCCCTTGACGTGATAGAGGAACAAGATATTGCCCTGCCGGTTCCTTATGAGACGGCAGACACAGCAGCACTATTGGAATTTTGTCGTCAGCTGAATGTTTCCGGTGGTGGTCGTATATTGTTGTTGAGTGATGGGTTGAGTCTGAACAAAGAGTGGATAAAAGCACTGACCTTGTATGACAAAGTTAGTTTTGAAACCCTGGCGGTCGGTGCGGATGCTGACCACCTTAATCTAGATCGATTGTCTACCTGCGGTGTTACTGGTGATGCAGAGGATATTCTGCAGGTTGTTGGCCGTTTTCTGTCTCCGCATACTCGTGTTCATAAAATGACGATTGACTCCATTGATCCCCAATGGGAGTTCCCTTCAAAGCCTTCATCTCCGTCGATATCTTGCGTACCGTCCGCAATCGAGAATGACGATGAGGATGATTGGTAATGATAGAAGTACCTACTCAAATGAAGCCAACGCCACAGAAATTCTTTGATTGCAGAAAAGCAGTGTCTAATGATTGTAGATATCACCCAAGTAAACGATGAGTATTTCCACACTCACGAACTCCGCGAATTGCTCGGCCAAGGGGGGCAAGGTGCAGTTTTTAAAACTCATGATCCTTCCCTGGTAATAAAACTAAAACTGGTTAAAGATGAGCAAAGCTTAAAACCAGTGCTGGATCAAGCTCGCATCCATGAGTTCAATGCGAAGGTACAAAGGCTAGGGTTTTTGCCGGTACCTGATAATTTACATCTTGCTATGCCTGTAGCCTCTCTGAAGAAACCTGCTGGTTATATTATGCGGCTGGTTGGAGATATGGCACCTTTTGAAAAGTTTCGATGCAGTGGTGAATGCTATCAGCAATATGAGCAGGAGGGAATTCCTGCTTGGCTGAGTGGCTTTCCAAAAGAAATGGAAAAATTTGCTTTTGAGCTGATGCACTACGTCAAAACTGGAGGATTGCGTAGACGGCTCAACGCTCTGTCTCAATGTGCATCAATTATTGCCCGCCTCCATGCATCAGCGCTGGTGTATGGTGATATTTCACCAGGGAACACTTTTGTTTCCAGTGAGTTGGATCACCTACATGTATGGTTAATTGATGCTGATAACTTGCGTTTTGAAGTTCCTGGTCGTGGAAATAGTGTTTACACCCCTGGCTATGGTGCGCCGGAGCTGGTTCAGGGGCGGGAGTCGGGTAGCTTTCGTACAGACTGTCACGCCTTTGCCGTTATGGCGTTTTTTTTTCTTTCCCTCCAGCATCCATTTATGGGGCAATTGGCTCTCGAAAATGAAGGTGGTGGCTGGGAGGATGAAGCCGGGCAGGAAGAGAGTGGCGAGACATTAGCCTATGCAGGAAAGTTACCGTTTGTTGATGACCTGTATGATGACGGCAATAGGACAGAAAAACAGGTGCTGCCACGTACGTTGCTTTTCACGGACGCAATGGTGAGCTTGTTTCAACAGACATTTGGTGCCGGACGAACCGACCCATGGCAGAGACCGTCTATTTTTCACTGGCCATCGGTTCTGGCTAAAGCTGCTGATAGTACGCTGGAGTGCCGTGGTTGTGGTATGTCATTTTACCCTGGCAAGCATGAAGATGGTGTTTGCCCATACTGCCAAACCTCATTCCCTTTGAATATAAGGCTAATAGCATATACGGTTCGGGAAGATGGCAAACTGGGGGAGATTGCCTGGGAGTGGTTACGAGAAATTGATCCGGGCCAGAGTGTGGTTATACCGAAACGAGTTCTACTTCCTTTTGCTGTGCGTGATCATCAGGAGGCCATTCTGACTATTCATTATGATGGTCAGGAGTTCTGTATTGAATGTGCTGATAGCAGCGCAACCTCAGTTAAATGGGCTTCTATCCATATCGACAACGGCCGTTTCCATACCATGGTGAATAAAGTTGTTGTCAGTGCAGAAGAAGTTAATGACGGTCTGTATCTTCATACGGACGAGGTTGAGTCAAGGTTAATCAAATTGCATATACAGGGTGCCCAGCTGTGAAGTTAGATGCAATCACTACTCCCACTGCGTTCAAAATTTGGGTTGAGCCCTTGGTTGAAGATGCCGTCGTTGAGCATGGTCTTGGCCAGTTACAACTGAGCGATAGCAGTGAAGATCTGAAATTGATCTCCGGGAAAAAAGTTACTCTGGTGAAAGTAAAGAAGCGTCAGGAACGGCTGGGGTTAGCTCACCACCTAAAGCGTAACTGCGCACATCTGGTCGACATCACACAAACAGCCAGCGATGGTAGCCTCTACCTGTACGTGGTCTTTTTCAATGGATCCATTCTGGACATGGGGGAGGTTAATATTGCTATCAGCGACCATATGCTGGAGGTAGCAAAAAAACAGAAGATTCGGAAAAAAAGTATTGAAGAACTGTGTCAGTTTGTGGTCGAAGCCTGCAGCATCAGAGGTGCCTTGTATCACGAGGGGGAGATCTATTTTCCTGTCCTTGCAAACAATGCTGATGGGTATTTGTGGTCAGACAAAGATCAGGCTGGCATTACAGAGGCTGAAACGTCAACAGCAGTTGATAGTGATAATAAGGAGATCACAGAAGACGGTGATAATCGGGCATTTACCCTTTTGGGTGAGCGCTTAAGTATATCCATCCAGCGCTCCCGGTTTGGTGATGGTGAAGTGCTGGAAGCAACCAAAATCCGTAATCGCTGGGTGCAGAATGCCAGCGGCGCTGTGCGCCTTGCGAAGGGAACGCTGAAATTTTTACCGTTCAATAAAGCAGAACGACTACGGACCATGGCGGTAAATGCCATGGAAAAACTGATCGCCGATGATAGCAGTTATCTGAAAACCTGGGATGCTTACGGGACTCTTGAAGGGGAGTTGGTTCTTAAGCAGGCTCGGGCAGTTGGTGTAATTGAGTTTGAAAGAAGTGAGGTTGGTGCTAACTCTATCAAGATGTTTACCAAGGATCCTATACCAGAGGCCTTGGGTGAAAATGGACAGATAGAACTGACGACGGAGATACCTGCCTATCTTAAAGATCTGGATATGACTTGGGATGAATATTGCCAGTTATTGCAGCAATCAAAGGCCGATAACACCGCCTCCCGAACGACAGCAGAGCGTACAGATATTTTAAAAATCAGTACTCACCATATTGAATTGAAATTAGGGGTTAAGCCTGATGAAACATTACGTGGAATATTGTCGATTAGTGGGGAGACCGTTCAGGTAGAGCGGCGCATGGCAGCACGGAAAAAAATCCTGGAAGGAGCCAGCGCAAATCCACTGCTGGGTTTGATCATTGAAGAAAATGGAGAGCCTCCAGTCCCAAAAAGGGGGCCTGGCCTGGAACCCCTGACTCCCTACGTGAGGGAGAAAATATTCAAGCATGATCCCACTGAGATGCAGGTTGAAGCCATCAAGGTGGCATTGAATACACCTGATATAGCTTTGATTCAGGGTCCTCCGGGAACGGGAAAAACGACGGTGCTTGCAGCCATACTGGAGCGCTTGAATGAGGAGTATGACAAAGCTGGTGGAAACAGTGGGCAGGTTCTGGTTTCCGGCTTTCAGCACGATGCAGTAGAGAATATCATTTCCCGGTTGAGCATTAATGCCCTGCCAACGGTCAAGTTCGGTGCCAAAAATGATAGCAGCGATTTTTCGCCAACTCGCATTGAAGCAAAGATGCACAGTTGGAGTAAGGAGATTGCGAATCACATTCGTCAACAAAATCCTCAGCTGAAGCAAAGCGAGAGTCTGCTCAACCTGAAAAATCTACTTATCAGCTATCAGGATACCCCATCATCCAATGCCGCTATCTATCTGCTTGAGCAGTTGCAACAGTTTCCTGAACTGGCCTCAGACACCATCATTTTTCGACGGATTCAATCTCTGCTGGACGAGCTTAGAGAGCAGGAAAAACCGGTAACGGCTGAGGAGTTTCGGGTGATTCGCGCATTGCGCATCAGAGAGAGTGCTTTTCGGGATGATGGCTCTGAGAGAGCCAGTGATCTGATGGAGCTTTTAGGCGATGATATTTCACCCGATCTGGTGAGGGTATTGCGAAAGGCGATTCTCTGGAAGCCTGAACGTGATCTTGATTTTTTAGCTGATCTTAAAAAGCACAAAACAGAGCTATTGATGCGGCTGACCAGAAAGCCAGCATTTACCATTAACAAGCCACGCAAGGATGTTCAGGACACGGTTCTGGAAGCCCTGGATATTTTACAGTCCAATACTCAGTATCTGGATCCTGTGGATGGGGTACTGGCGGATTTTCTCTCTGAACTTGATAGCAATCCGGAAGGCATGAGGAAAAGTCTGGAGAGTTACAATTTTGTTTATGCTGCGACCGTTCAGCAGTCAGAGGGGAAGGCAATCAAAGAAGCCAAAAAGAGAATGCGATCGCTCAATTACGACACGGTTGTTATTGATGAGGCGGCCCGTTGCAGTCCCCGAGACCTGTTGATTCCAATGGTACAGGCAGAGAAACGTATCATTCTGGTGGGAGATCATCGGCAGCTTCCCCATATAGTGGACCAAGAGCTGACCAATCAATTAGAAAATGCACTTCATTCTGATGCTGATGACTCTCTCAAGCAAGACTCTTCAGAGCTGATCAAAAAGAGTATGTTTGAATATCTGTTTCAGCGCCTGAAAGCACTGGAACAACGTGATGGTTTCCCACGGACGGTAACTCTGGATGCTCAGTTCAGAACGCATCCGTTGCTTGGTGAGTTCGCCAGTAACAGTTTTTATCAAGCCTTTGGCGAAGGTTATAAGTCTCCGTTAGGTGCACAGTATTTCCAACATTCATTGTCTGGGGTAGAGAATCAGGCTGCCGTATGGCTGGATGTACCTTTTCATCAAGGGGATGAAAAACGGGATAGTGTTAAGAGCCGATACCGTACCGCTGAAGCTAACAGAATTGCAAAACAGCTTTATGTCTGGCTGAGTTCACCACAAGGCAGTGAACTCAGCTTTGGTGTGATCAGCTTTTATAAAGCCCAGGTTAATGCAACATTTCAGGCTCTGGAAGAATACGGTATCTCCCAGCGGATTAATGGTAAATGGGAGATTGTTGAAGCCTATCGTACTTTGACCACCTCTGACGGTAGGACTGAGGAACGTATTAGAATTGGTACTGTTGACTCGTTTCAGGGTATGGAATTCGATGTTGTGTTTCTCTCCATGGTTCGTTGTCAGAATATGCAGAAAAAACGGAAAAATATGGACCTGGGTGTTGATGATCTGCAATTGCAGCAACAGGTATTTGGTCATCTTATGTCACCCAATCGGCTCTGTGTCAGTATGAGTCGTCAAAAACGTATGCTCGTGGTTGTTGGAGACTCAGAACTTATCGGCCATTCCATTGCTAAGGTAGCGGTGCCGGGATTGTCTGGATTTCTGGATCTTTGCCGTGCTGAGGGCAAAATGCTATGAAACAGGGTGTTGATCAGCGTCCCAAAATTATCAGTTTCCATGAATCTCTGGATGGTATTCAGATTGCTGCCAGAAAGGATCTTATCTGGCCCTGTGCTGGGTATAGAGTTGCACTTCCTATTAAGCCGGAGAGCGACCTTAATGTTATTGAGCAGTTGGTGCTGAAGCTCGCAGAGTGTGGAGTTGCCGATACAAGCGAACTTGTTGATAAGACTGGTTTTCACAAAGAGTTTGTTCATCTCGTGCAGAGTCGTCTGAATCATCTTGGGTATCTTGATGAGCGCCACTCTATTGACCGCAGAGGCAAGGAGTTACTGGATAAGTTGAAGAACCAGGAGTTTGAGTATGCATCGGCCACTATTTATCGGGATCTTGTTAGCGGACAGTTATTACCCATCGTAAACTCAAATGCACCGGAGTTTATGCATGTGTCCGATTTAAAAGGAGATGACCGGGTTAGATTTAAGAAGGGAACAGCGGGTAATGCAAAGGAGATCATGGCCCATAAGGTGTCTTGTTCATCTAATTTGCACCAGGTTCCAGAAAGTAGAGAGGTGGTTGGTGTTATCAAACAATACCTTAAACTGTGCAGCCAGAGGACCCGTCTATCCTGTGATTATGCGGGGATGACGAGTCTGGTTCCGCAACTTGATGCGATAACAGTGAACCCTGCTTCCGAAACTTACTACCTTCATGTGAAAGCATTCGTGCAGGCAGGATTCAGCGATGTTGTTATCACTGATGGATTTGGTCTGAGTTTTAGTCCTATATTTAGTCAGGCTCTTAGCAGACAGAGTTTTCCATGGCTGATCTCTCTCAAAGAACAAGCGGGTAAAACATCGGTTTCTAGGGGGCAGTCCAGTGTCCAAACCGATGAAGATGTTGTTTTGAAGTCTTACCCCGTTTTGAAAAGGCTTGTTCAGAAAATAAGGGAGCAATTCGGGAATCTTGAAGTGGTGAAAGTAGATTCGACCCACAAAGAAAAAGATTACCAAAATAGTGTTGCTAAGATTTTAAAGGCTCTCTACGACACTGTTGAATATGCTCTTATGCAGGTAAACCGCAACTATTTAATTTCAAACTGGAAAGAACACTTTCCGCATTATTCAGACCACGAAAACAACAACAACTTGCATGGTTATGCAGTAGGGCTTGGGTTTGAATCAGGCAAGCTTGTGAAAAAATTGTTGCGGGTTCAGAGAGGTAAACTGAACAGGGCTGGCAAGAAAGATCCAGAGTTACAGCCCGAACTTGCACTGGCAATAGCCTCTGCAAGAGGCAATATGAATCACCCGCTACGGAAACTTGCTCAGCACGACAGGTATGCCATCAGTTTTTTGGCTGACCTTAAAGCTAAGCGGGATAAAGTCTCCCATGGAGACCAAACGGCTGTAGCGGCGTTGAAAGTTGAAGAAATAGACAGCATTCGTTACAGGGTATACCGCATTATAGCAACATTGCTACCGGACATTGCCGGGTTTGATGGAGCATCTTCAGTGTGTAGGACTCGGGCGAATGATGCAGATCAGGAGATGCTGGCTGCATCTATCCGACTCGACAAGATGCTGGGAACCATCACAATGATGCGGGTGGATTCCGATTTGAAAGATGAACTAATGCGTATGGAGCTTTTGGCACCCGTTGCGCAAAATCCGGGTGACCGTGTGGGTTGCGCTCCTTGGGTAAATAGCGTTGCATCTGTTTTGCAAATATTGTCTTACCATCTTTTAAAATCTGAGGGCAGGAGCACAGCAGAGAATCTTGGTCTGACCGGACTGGATATAAGAGATACCGGCATAGCCAGAATTAAAGAGGCCGGTTTTACACTGCGAAATGCTAGCGTCCACCCGGCGATCTCAAAAGTCAATCCGGGACGTGTTAAACGGGCATCACAGGGCATAAACGCCACTTTGGGAGCAAACCTGCTGGCTCTTCTATCACTGTCTGATGACTCGTTTGTTGCCATGCTGGCTAACCGATGCCCCGCTATGATCATGACCATTAGCCAGCTACTTGAACTGCGGGGTCATGGTAACAGTATGCAAATTGATATCGGATTTGATGAGTTCACTGAGTTACGTGAATACACGTATGAAGTGCTTAAAGTGTTGTTGGAGATAAGTCATTGAGTAGTGTTAAGGATGAAGCCGCTGTTGCGCTTCACATGAGAGAATCTGAGATGGGTGCTTCTGAACAGTTGCATATCAAAAAGCAAACCACGAATAGCACTTCTGATATGTCCAGTGAGGAACGAGACAGGCTGGAGACTGAAATCAGTACGCTGAAGGGGGCGCTGATTGATGAGCAAGGCAAATTTTTGAGCAAACACAAAGCGTTGAATCAGAGAACTTCTCAGCTCAATGACCGGGAACGGGAGCTTGAGGTAAAGGCTGCTGAAATCGCAGCGGGTTTGCCCCAACTGGTTGAAGATAAATTGGCCAGTGTCCGTCAGGAACTGCAGAACGAGCGTGAGCGTATTGCAAAATCATTGAAGGCATTTGAACAGGAAAAGTCCGACTTTGCCCAACAGCTGGCTGAATTGAACAGAAGGCAGGCTGAGTGTCAGGCCGGTTTTTCTACGCAAAAAATAGAGTTTGAGCAAGAGATGGCAGAGCAGGCTCAGCAGAAGCGGCGTCAGCTGGAGCAGGAGCTTGATCGGTTGCGTGCAGACAGGTTGGGGCAACTACAGTCTGAAGCAGAGCTGTTTGCGACTGGCTCTGAAGAGTGAACTTGCAAATTTCAAGGCTGCCCATGATAAGGAGATAGAGTCCGCCAAGACCGAATTGAGCAACCAAAAACAGCGTCTTGAAGCTCAGAGAGCAGAGCAGTTGGCAATAGAGGATGATTTGCAGTTTCGTGAGCATCAGTGCAAATCGCGGCAGAAAAAACTGGACGAACGCAGCGTTCAACTGGATGAAGATGTTGAGGAGAAACTGTTCGAGCGAAAACTTTCTTATGATGCTGAAACGCAGCAGCTGAAAAATGAGTGTGAACGTCTCAGAAGTTCGGTACAGCTAGCAATTCATGAGCGTGAAACTTACGCAGAGCTTAAGCAGCAACTTGGAGGAGACGCACCAGAGAAAATTTTGGCAGAACTTACAGCGTACAGGGAAGAGATTAAAACTCTTAAAGCAGCTTTGCTTAACCCACAAAGCGAGATTCAGCAAAGTTTTGAAACTGCACGACTAGAGAAAGAAAAACTTGAACACCAACTCTCAGCGATGACTCAAAAGCATGCTGATTTGCAGGGTAAGCTCAATCTTTATCAGCAAACAGAGTTTGAGCTGGCGCAGGCAAAGTCTGAGTTTGAATCACTATCCACAAGATATGAAGCAGTCTCGGCAGATAATAATCAGCTTCGCGCTGAGCTTAAGAGACTGTCTCCAGCATTTGAGCGTGCGCAGGAGAGAGAGAAGCGTATTGAAGATATCAGACGTCCGCTGTTTGATTTTGAAAAAAGTTGCACCACTTATGTTGAACCGGCCTGCATTCATGTCTGAGATAGAGTGGCTGGACAATATACATGCGAAAAGCGCTGAGTATGGTCTCACATTTTCGAAACGGATACTTTTCGCATTTCATACTGCATTGAAAACAGCAGAGTGGTCACCGATCACTGTGCTTGCGGGTGTCAGTGGTACAGGTAAATCGGAGCTGCCTCGTCTTTACTCCCACTTTGGCGGTATTAACTTTCTGAACCTTCCCGTACAGCCAAATTGGGATAGTCAGGAATCTATGTTGGGATTTTTCAACTCCATTGATAACTGTTTTGACGCCCAACCAGTGCTGAATCTTTTGGCTCAAAGTCAGGAGGCATACAGTGACGACTATCCTGGCCTGGCAGATACAGTAAACCTTGTTCTACTGGATGAAATGAACTTAGCTCATGTCGAGCTGTATTTTGCTGAGTTCCTGAGTAAGCTTGAGCAGCGTCGTGGAGCCCCTAAAAGTAAAGTGCCTCATCTGGATGTCAAGTTGGGCGCTGGGGTTCCACCACTAAATATTTCACTTGGTCGTAATGTTCTCTGGGCCGGTACGATGAATCAGGATGAGACCACAAAATCTCTCTCAGATAAGGTGCTGGACCGGGGAATTGCTATACACTTTCCTCGACCCAAAGAGTTACACAGCAGGAAAAGACTCACACCCTTGTCAAATCCTAGCTCACTTTTGCCGTTGGGGAACTGGCAAAGCTGGATCAGCTTTAGCAGTGAAAAATTACCAGCGGAAGAAATCAAAAAATACAAAAATATAGTTGAGAAAATTAATACATTCCTCAGCGTAGCCGGAAGGGCTCTGGGTCATCGGGTTTGGCAGTCTGTTGAGTATTACCTGATCAACTATCCAGCGATCAAAGCATTGGAAATTGATACCGGTTATAGCGATCATGATGCCGTGACGAAATGGCTCAAAGTGGCCTTTGAAGATCAGTTAGTTCAGAAAATCATGCCCAAACTGCGAGGTATTGAAACCCGTGGTCAGAGCAAAACCGCTTGCCTTGATAAGATTCGTCAGTTGCTTGTCGATCACAAATTTTCGATTGTTGATGATTTTAACAGGGCGTGCCAAGCGGGTTATGGGCAGTTTATCTGGAGTAGTGCCGAATACCTCAATCACGATGAGATGTTTGAGCAGGAAAGCATCTCATCCTTAGCTTCCAAAACAGTGTCTGAAGAAAATGGTAAGGGAACAGTGGTCAGCGTGACTGCTGAGCCTGATCAGAATGACCAAAAATTAGAGTCTACTGAAAATTTTCTTGATACAAGGCAGCGTCAGCAGTTGATGTCATACGCTATCTTGCAGCAAAAAGAGATTTGGCAGCTTACAACGAAAGAAATCATGAGTGAGTTGAATGTTGAGCCTCGAAGGGCAAATCAAGTCAAAAAGTTGCTCAATCAAGAGAAAAAGGGATAAAACGAAATGCAGGCAGAACTCATAGAAGATGTAGTGGAGTTCGAAGACCTGTATATGCAGCTGGGGTCTAACGACCCCGACGCTGTTCTTGCAGAGTTGTTACTTCGATTGCGTCACTGGTATATCAGGCTGTGTGAATTTGATCCTCGCACTAATCAAGCGGTTCCCCGCCCCTTAAGTATGACCTTAAGGCAGATCAATGCCAGTCAGAAAGTTCCTGTATTGCAAGACGTACAGGATCGGTTGACGTGTATTTTTGATAAGTGTTTTGATGCCATACAGACCATTATTGTTCATCCCCGAGAGAAAATTCAGCGTGAGTACGACATCATTCCCGTATACCGTGCCAGGGAGGTGGATAGTACAACTGTGCAGTGGCTCAGCCGCCAAAGTGGAAGAAATTTAAGAGAAAAGCTTGCAGGAAAACCCAATATTAAGGCTCTGACTCGCAGGCTTTGCTTTGATACTGCCGAGAACAGACTGGTGAAAGCCTGCCTTCAGCGCATGGAACATATTCTGCTGGTACGTGAAGAGACAATAGGTCTGGATGGGGATACGAGAGACAGGCTACAGTTGATACAGGGCTGGCTACACAGCCCGGAAACTGATGAGATAAAAACATGGGCTCATCTGCCACCTAATAATGTACTGCTGCAGGAGCGCAACTACAGAAAGCTTTGGGATGCTTGGCAGCGTCTGCAGTTTCTTGATGAATTGACGACGCAGGATATGCGAAATCGGGGAAACCAGTTTCTGGTCTCTCTGGGGTGGGAGTTGCTGGCCAAGTTTTCACAGATTTCCGGGTTCTATCTGCCCGAGCAACCATGCTTGTATGATTATGACAATTTTCGGGTAACGGCACCTTCCAAAAGTATAAAAGCTCTATTTCTTCCTGAATCGAAGACGGTCGCAAAAGTTGAACGTGTCGAGGATTCTCGCAAGTTTTTGATTGCCAGAAATGACAGTAAGAGATCTGTTTTTTGCCATATGAATGCCTTTAGGGAGAAAGGGGTATTTGGTCGAATCATGGTTGGGGATCTTATTCAATATAATGAGATCACACGGGAAAAAGGTCTTTCTGCCAAAGATATTGAGCTATTCACCCGCGATAGGGATAACAGTGCAACAGAGTTTTGTCTGTCCTGGGGGGACGATAATCATCTGACTTGCGCTTTTGGCAACACATCCGTCACCGCTGAAGTGGATGCCATAGCAAACCACGCTTGCCTTTACAGGCAGAATAGCCAGTTGATGAGAAGAAGTTCGCTGGCCTACGGTGCGATAGCTGATCTCTCATATCTCATGTTCAGGGAGTTAACAGCAGGAGCTTTAGCCCGTAAAGGGAATGCCAAAATCTCTGAGGAGATTTCCGAAAGGGCGACCGTTTTACTGCAAACCATCGGAAGCATTGCAAAACATAAAGAGCACGCTGCTGAGGTTATCCCTTCGCTGCTACTGACCCAGTATTGGCCAGTAAATAACTTTCAGAATGCATGGAATTATTCTGAATTGAGTGACCATATAGCTACCAACTGTGCTTATTCTTCAGCTATTTTTCTCAAAGATGGTATCGCTTCTGTCAGTCTGAAAACCCTGCTTTCTAATAGGGAAGGAAGGTCAGACATTATACACACTGCCGCTGAGAATGTGGCCCATCAGCTTGCATCGGATGTTGTGACTCAATCTCTGACCTATGTGTTACCCGACTATCTCACGGATTTTGATACAGAGACTCTCAGGCATCAGATTAACCTCGCTTTTGTCAATGCTCAGCCTCTTCCCAAAAGTATCGCTGCGATACTGGCCTGGCAGCATTCAGAGCATTTCACTTCGTCTGGCTTTAAACAGAGCAGTATCGTATTTGTTTTAGATCAGAGTGATGGTTTTCTTCATCTGACACCAGTTGTCAGTAAGTATCATTCAGGGCTTCATAAAAGGGTTGCCAGAACTTCAGGCATCGTCTGGGAGAGGCATCCAACTCTTTCACTGCCTTTACTCAAATCAGAGCCGGACTCCATCGCATCCGCTATTTCCGATACATGGGCTTCTGGCTTATCCTCGCTGTTCACGATTGAAGAACTTTCCTCCTGCAATAGCAGGATAGCCTTTGTTGATGGGCAAGATAAATGGTTAACGCTGTCAGATCATCACGCTGACCAGTTAAAAAAAGAACAGAGTGGTTATATCTCTTTTACATATAGCGATATAGAGGAAGCCATTACTCAAATAACGGCATCACACGCACCTACATGGTTCTTGCCAACTTCCGACCTGATAAAAAAACCGGGTTGGATCGGATCTGGTCAATGGATAGATCAAATTGGGAACAACGATATCGTTTGTGCAGGTGATATTCAGGAGGAATGGCTCAGCGCTAGTGGTCTTAAAGCCATTTGGAAGGATCATTTGCCAAAATTGTCGACAAGAACAAGTGTCGATGGCAGGGAACAGAATTTTTATTTTGTTAATAAAACAGCGATTCAACCGGAACGAGGCAAAAAAGTCAGGATACCAATAACTGATACTTTCACCTTACCGGCAGGCAAGGATTTTTATGAGATTCCTCTTCAAATGCAGGGTAGGACAGGGGCACGATATGTTGCCAGGCTTGACTCCGATAAATTCCGTTTAAGTAAGGATGCAGAGTGTGACCTGGAGTTGACTTATACCTATGGTGATGACCAGCCATACTGCTTGAAGTTTATTTCCAGAAATCCCGAGGAAACTGGTTTTGTTGCGATCACTGCAAAATGGGAGCAGCGGGAAGAAGTCATTCAGGAGTTGTATCCAGATTACCCGCAAGAGAAGCGTTGGGATGATTTCTATGATTTTGATAGCGGGGTAAAAGAAAAAGATAATACCAATCTTTTTAATTGGGCTGATGATCAGTTTTCTTTCATTATTGAGCTTTACGAATATTTGGATACAGGTTCGAACAGAAGTCGCATAACGGTTGATACGGAAGGTTGTGACTGGTTTACGGACAGAAATGGCAAACGCTGTTGCAAGTTTTATAATGGCGAGTTGGGTGAGATTTTTATTCATGAGGGGGCGTTTGAAGAGCCTCTGGATGGACACAACATTATTTCTTTTGATGTCCAGAAAAGGGAGAGAGGGCTTTACGCACAACGAATCACTCGTGGTTTGGATGTCTCAAAAAATATGGCTTCAAACTATGTTGAGAAATGGAGGAAAGGTTTACGATTTCCGGTTTTGGTTATGTGGAATAATGGGAATAGTCTAAGCGATGCAGACATTCCCGATGGTTTCCGTTCCATCGCCAGAGAAGCTATTTCAGCGGCACATGGAATACATGGAAAAACAGAGGATAGGGGCATCAAAGGTGAGATGCTTCAGTTCTTGTCGTATCTGCACAAAGATATGCCGGAAGTCTTAAGTAAGGATTTGCTTGATCTTGCCAAAAATTCTTCAAAGCTGCAGTTTGATATAAACCTGCTGGCTTATTCGCTTAGCGACCTCAACCTTGTCTGGCAGAAAACTATTCTTGATGCACTTATTGGCAGATTAGATGAGCCGGTAAAGATCAGGTCAGCTGTGCTTAATATTCTGTCTATCGCAGCTTGGCGTCATAGAGATTTTGTATTGTCGATTCCGGTGCAGTCTCTTGAGGTGATCATGAATAGCTTGATTTCATCTTTTGACGGAGACCTGAAAACGCTGACAAATACACAGCCTGACTTCAGGTGGGTTGGGTTGGTGCGAAATCTGGAGCTTGCATTGGCGTTGTTGCGTATACGGTCCAGTGAAGATGCAACTCTGCAAAGTATGTTCAGGCACAGCAGTCCTTTCATAACAAAACTGTGTGATATTGTTCTGAAAATTAACGACAAGCACGGTGAAAGCCTTTTTAAGCGCCTGAACGGCAATGCGTCAAAGGTCACTTCCCGGGTTGCTCTGCAAACAAATAAGCCGAAGCAGTTTAGTCATACTCCGGATATTTTATATGCACTGAAACTGTATTTAACCGGAGACAGCGGAGCAAATCTGATCACGATATCAAAAGTTACTGATCAGGCTTAGGGAAGCGGCAGTACAGAATTTACCAGCTGTACCAGTAGATACCGCACCATCCGTTGACTCTTGGGGGGGGATGGTTAATTGCCACTCAGCAGGTTTAACCTCTTGTTCTAGCAACGCAGCCGCAAGTTGCTCCTTCCTCCACTGTTTCTGGAAGTAAAGACAAGGGAGCAACTTGATATGGCAAGAGTTTTCCGGACACTTTTTTACGCTGCCTCGGCAAGTTGTTGTTCATACTTGAACGGTGTCAGGTAGCCGTTGGTTGAATGCTTTCTCTGACGGTTGTAATACACTTCAATGTATTCGAATATGGCCTGCTGAGCCTCTTCCCTGGTCTGAAAGTCCTGATGATGGATCAGCTCAGTCTTCAGTGTGTGGAAGAAGCTTTCAGCCACCGCATTATCCCAGCAATTACCTTTGCGACTCATGCTGCAGACAAACTCATTGTCGCTCAACAAGTTCTGGTACCGCTCTGAGACATACTGGCTGCCACGATCACTATGCACCAGCAAGCCTGCCTCTGGCCTGCGCTTCCACATAGCCATCTGCAGAGAGTCTGTCACCAGCGTCGCTGTCATCCTGTTACTCATGGACCAGCCCACCACAGCCCGTGAGCACAGATCAATGAAAACGGAAAGGTAGAGCCAACCTTCCCGAGTCGGAATATATGTAATATCGCCGGTGTAAGCCTGGTCAGGCTGCTCCCGGTGGAAGTCACGCTTCAGTAAGTTGTCAGCCACAGGTTTGTTATGGCTGGAGTCCGTTGTTGCCTTGAATCTACGCTTGGTCTTACAAACCAGATCTTCCTCTTTCATCAGGCGGGTCACGCGCTTACGGCTGACGGTTTTACCCAAATCAGCAAGGTCATCTTTAATACGGCGTGCTCCATAGCGCTGACGGTGCTTCTCGTGAATTTCCTTGATGTCTGCCTTCAATGCCTGATCCTCTTAAGAGCGCTTGGATGCTGGGCGGGAGAGCCACTCATAGTAGCCACTGCGGGACACTGACATGACCCGACACATGGCTGAGAGGTTGAATTGCTCCCGGTTGTCACTGATGAACTGAAACTTCAGTGACACTCTTTGGCAAAGAAGGGGGCTGCCTTTTTTAATATGGCTCGCTCTTCCTTCAGCTTGGCGTTCTCTTTTCGTAAACGTTTGAGTTCGTCGTATATATGCTCATCGCTCTTTTGAGGCTTGCTGTCAGCCTTGGGGCGGTGATACTTGGCAATCCAGGTATGCAGGGTGTTAACATTCACCCCGAGTTCTCTGGCTGTTTCTGTTGCCGGTTTATCAGACTCTACAGCCAGTTTTACTGCAGATTCCTTGAATTCAGCTGTATAAGTTTTTGCTTTCTTTTCTGACATTTGGACACACCTGTAGGGGTTTGAATATTACCCGTGTTTGTGTGTCCGGAGAACTATAACCATTTCAAGACGCCAGTTAGGTTAGAGCAGTTGTTTTATAGAGGTACCCACTCCGGATGAATGGTTCGTTGGCGAATCTTTCATCCGAAGTGGGTAGCTAACAAGCGGAGCGCGTTAGTTTTGTAAAGATTAATCGCGTAAATTCTCAAATTTTAGTGTCCAGTTTTACTTGACCAGAACACAATGCCGACCACTACATATTGTAACCAATTAATTTACGTCATCAGTTTGCTCTGCTTCCCATAACTCAGAATATAAGCCGACTTCCTGGCTCGTGTAATGGCCACATAAATCAACGAGCGCTCTTCAGTCTCAGCATCTTCAAGGGATATCTCATCGCCTTTATCTTGCAGGGCATATGAAAGAGGTACTAAACCCTCATTGGCAGATGCCAGTATCAGCTGATCAAACTCAAGCCCCTTAACACGGTGAACTGTGGCTACCTTGACTGCATCAAGGTTATTACTCTCCGGAGCATTTGGCTGAATAACTGAGGTGGCAACTCCAAGATTATTCAGCTGCTCCTGAATGCTAGAGATTTCACGATTGGTTCTTGCCACAATGCAGGTATGTGACCGGGGATGATCAGACTTTTCCAGCAGCTGTTTAATAAAAGCTGCCTGCTGAGTGCTATTTTCAAAGTGCTCAATCATAGGAGGAGTCCCATGTGTCAAGGATTTATAAGCGGTGTTGGTGTCCTGCCCACCATCAAGATCGTCAATATCTCTTCCTTCCAGCAGAGCGGTCGCCCATGAGCGGATCTCATCGGTTGTTCGATAATTGATCTTTAATTTTCGAGACCTTCCCCGGATATTGATACCGCAGCGACTCAGAACAACCCTGTTCTTGCCGTATATTCTCTGGTGCGCGTCGCCGACGATAAACAAGTCATTTTCACCTTCTCTAACGATTGCCCGCAGAAGGCTGAATGCCTGAGTGCCCATATCCTGAGCTTCATCAACAATGACAGAACTGTAGGGGAGATTTATATTCTGGTAGAGAATAAGCTGTGCAGCATCACGGTAAGCATCGTCCGTTTCTTTGTGGCGGTTGCGATTAAGTTGGTGACGATACTCCTCGAATACCGACCATATTTTTACCCGCTGCTCACGGTTAAGTCGCGTTCCTCTGCCCAGACGGGAGGCTCTTTTGTAATCGTTTACGGATGTAATGCCCTGAGGTTGAATAACCTGCTGCCATTCTTCAATAAAGAAGTTGTAAGGAAGGTCAAGATCATCTTGCTTTTCAGAAATAGCATCCTTCCAGTATTGATTGAGGAGGTTGTTATCAAATACGACTTGATAGTCGTATGACTGCTTTCTCAGGAAGCTTTGTACCCAGCGGTCAAGGTTAACGACTTCAATCCTGTCCAGTTCTTCTTCAGAACAGATGTTTTTGAGGTTTTCCTGTATATCGACAGCCAGATTTCGGGTGAATGTCGTAAACAGAATGCGGCCATTATTTTGGAGTGCCTGTTGAGCCAGCCATTTCGCTCGGTGAATAGCGACCACCGTTTTACCGGTTCCCGCTCCCCCCAGTACTCGTACAGGACCATTTTTTTTGCCGAAAGCAATTTTACGCTGTGAAGTGTGCAAAAACACCCGCCATTTTTCCATGGGTGCATTGAGCATTTCTGTTAACTCTTTCTCACCGGATGGAACCACGAAACGGACTCTGGACTGGGCTCTCTCCAGCGCTTCGGAGAAGTCATTGACATCGTAGATCTGGTCTTCTTTAATCTCGCGCTCAAGTATAATATCTTCGTAACTATCCCCCGCCAGATAGAGAAATAGTGCTTCATAGGCTTCAGAAGGCAAATAAGCCTGCATTTGATCCAGTTGCGACTCATTTTGAATTTTTCTTACATAAGGTATCTGCTCTTCAGGTACCCCAAACTTCAGCAGGTGTCGATCTTTCAGCTGGTCAAACAATTCCGGTGCAGTGTCGGTACCGCGAGAGGTTGCTGCACTTTCTGAAACCTCATAGTCCGTAAGGTATAGCTGGATGGTACCGGTATTGGGGTTAATTCCACATTTGTGTCGGGCAGCCCAGTCATAGGCTTTATCATGGTGATCCACCCACAGGAACAGGTAAACATTGCCTTGGTCAGGAGCAGCGAGAATTACCCGGTAAGTATTATCAACCCTGAGGGAGCGCATACTGTCTGCCCCGATGGCATTGAGCTTTTCATAGTTCAGACCACTGGCTTGAGGGTTGCTCTGGAACTTAACCACCATCTTGTTGACCTTGCCCTGAATATTAGTAGGCAGGCAGCACAGGGCTGAAAAGAAAACATCTGAGAATCCAACTTTAACATTTGGCATTATTACGCACCTACTAACTGAATAATGACTTCCATTGCCGTTTCTTGTGTAACCACAGTCCAGCCCATTTTATCGAATTCCGACTGGTTTTCATCAATCTGATCATCGAGAAGAAAAGCTACTTTCTCGGCAGGCCATGCCAGCTCAGCCATCGCTATTATTTTCCCCTTCTCGTTGGCAAATTCATAGGCAACCTCGGGCTTTTTCGCCGAATGCTTGGCTAAAAAGCCAAGCAGTGCATGCACATCTTCATCGGCAAATTGTAAAACCTCGTCCCAGAGAGTTGGGGTAACGGTCACATGCCCCCCAGTCCAGATAAGGTTGGCATAGCTGCCACTCTCCAGCCCGGCTGCCGTGGTAGCAAAACTGTACTTAATAAATTGAATCAGGTTCAAGTGTTGTAGCAGTTTTTGCCAGTGTCTTTGAGCTTCTTTGGAGTTAAGCTGTCTGGAATCAAACACTAGTGCCATCAAGAGGCTGGAATTATCCAGGGTTTTGATTGCCTCAGTTTCCAATACAGTGCTCATTGTAAGGGGCATGTCAGCATTACCAAACTGGGTAATACCTGCAAGCTTCAAATCCATTGTCCCGGCACAGTCCATAAACTGGGCTGGAAAGTTTTTCATCACTGCCAGGGCGGACTTCAGGGTATTTGGTGATTGCATTACCTTTTGATCAAGCCAGCACAGGGACCTTAATGTAGCAAACTTGTTCCAAAGCACAGGTTTTGGTCTGGACAGGTATTTCAACAGCTGAAATAACGGTGGGAGTTCCGCCAGCTGTCCATGATCATTAAGCTCATTTTGAGCTGCAATATGCCCAATGGCACTGGCAGGGCTTTTATCAATATGCTCTTTAAGCGGGTTAGGCGTTTTGGCCTGATTCCCCGCAAATGCATAATGAATGTCATGCCAGGTCAGGCTCCAGCATTGAAATTTACCAGAGAGCGTCAGCCCCTGACGTTTTATTAGGTCTTCCTGAATGGAATCTTTATGGTACTTCCAGCCATCCAGGAAAACGGCCACGGGTTTTAGTCCAAGGCTCTCACGATCAGCAGTAATCAGGAAATCCGGCTCACAGGGGTAAGCGGCGCCATCTTTTTCAGACAATCTGGCATGCAACTCAACGGAATAGTCAATATCACCAATCTCCAGCCGAAAGCCAAGTTTGCCTTTAATGATATCTTTGTTAACCCTGACCCTGAGATTGTCCAGCATTGGGTGCTTGTTTAGCTTTCGGATAGCTTCCGGAAAGCGTGCTTCCAGCTCACTGTCGACCCACGGATCTTTCTTGATAACTCCGAGGTTGTCTACTTGCTTCAAGGTTGGATTGCCATCAAGAATATTGGCCAGCATTTCCAATGCAGTTTCTCTTGACGTCTGCTCCATACCGTAACTATTTCTGTAGGCGTAGAGACAGCTGTAACAGCCATCCAAATCTTCAATATGCTGGCAATCACAGTTGGCCAGAACATCTCTGGCCATTTTTAAAACGTCAATCAGATTTTCCGGTGTAGCCAGCAATTCATGGAGGTAGCCAGTCCCACCAGGCACAGAATCATAAAGCACAAGGTAATTGGCCCGCTCTGTAGAGCCCGGGATTGGCTCATCATTCAGGGCGATATGAATATGGTCAACCTTACCGCCAAAGCGTTTTTTCAGACCAAGCTGGATGGCAGCCACAAACGATTCGGTCTGCTGATCCCTC
Source organism: Endozoicomonas sp. (assembly GCA_965198415.1). Taxonomy (GTDB): domain Bacteria; phylum Pseudomonadota; class Gammaproteobacteria; order Pseudomonadales; family Endozoicomonadaceae; genus Endozoicomonas. The sequence goes on along the minus strand of CBDAPN010000030.1, from coordinate 557,260 downwards.
GCGATGGAAAACAGGTTCGGCATCAGTATTCTTATGGCCTCTGAATGGTACTCCCGATACAGATAGAGGCAGTCAATAATGCCCTTGTTAGCATCAGCGTTTTTATACTGACACTTAAATAGATGTTGCGCTTTATTTTTTTGGTGCTGGACCATCCCGCATTCCTGACAAACCCTGAATCCGGGGCGAGCCAGCTCTTTACCTGCCACATTAAATATCTGGTCTGAGCCACCCTGTTTACCAAAATTGACCTCACGAAACGCGACCTTGCGGATAAATTCAAAGCCAAAAGAGGCTGCATCACTGTCAAGGGCGTAGGCATGCTCAACTTCATGTGGTTCGAAATCAATCAACATCTGACGATTGAAGAAAATTGGTTCTCTGGTGTCTGAGTCGTCACCAATCTGCGCATCGTCTTCACTGGTGTTGGCATACACCTGTTGAAGCCTCAGCAGAGGTTTCTTCTGAGAAACGTTAGCCCACATTACCTCGTTACAGCGGGGGCATGCAGGTAACTCCGGGCCGGTAATTTCTTTGCTGTAGCTGCAGTTCGGGCAAAGGCGCCAGTATTGCAGGTTTTTGCCCCGGGCCATTTCGACCCGGTGGATTTTTACCTTTCGGTTACTGGCATAAAACAGACTTTCCGGTGCCAGCTCCGACAGGGCTGCATGAGCAGGCCGGATGTATTCGAAGGTTCGGGTATCAAAATTCGTGGTGGAGCCATCCTTATTCTGACGGGGCTCGGTCAATTTACGATAAATAACCGAATGCAGGGTTGTACCTTCTTCCGGAAAGGCGTAATTGGGTAATAACCCTTCATCAGTAAAGAAGTTAAAGGTGTCTTTCTTGTTGAGCTGGTATTTAAGTCTTTTTATACCGGCTAACTCAGCTTCAAATTCCTTGATTTCAGCATTTACCGCTTCATCTTCTGGCTTTTTGCGAAGTTTTTTCAACTTATTGTCGAGTGCCTTTTGGTCAGCAGACAGGTTTGTTCTTTGCTCGACAAACTTTTGAATGGCGGTAAGGACATAAATATCCAGAGGGTCATCTTCTCTGGATGTACCCAGCATGATTTGGTGGAGCTTATCTCGGCACTGAACCGAGATTTGCTGGTCAAGCAGTGACTCAAACTGTTCCCACAAGGTATCACGGTGTTTCTTGATAAAATCAAGCAAGGTATAAGGGAATTGTGACAGATTTTCACTTTCAACAGCATCCAGCACAGGCTGCATGGTGACAGGAATAAGGTGCTTGCCATGCTTCTTCATACCCCACTGGTCAAAACAGAAAGCCAGCAACTGTCTTCGAAGTACCATGCTGGCATTCAGGAATATGGCTGGTGCTTCAACATGCCCTGCAATCATATTGAGTGGGTTGGCATAAAAGAACAGGTCGTGGGGGTGACCATTCGCTAGGGTCAATACAAACGAGTTGCCATCCCGACGTCCGCCCCGGCCAGCCCGTTGCAGATAATTGGCTTGAGATGGAGGAACGGAGCACAGTAGAACCGATGACAGGTCACCGATATCAATACCCATTTCCAGTGTAGGGGTTGCGGAAAGCAGGTTAGTATCCCAGGCATGCTTCCGTTTAATAAAGCGTTTTTCAAGATCTTCCCTGAAGGTACGTTCCAGCAATGCTGTATGTTCATGGGCGAAGACCCGCTGGATCTGGCCGTTCAAGTAGTAATTCTTGTAAAAGGATATTTTTGGTGTCAGATCAGTCTGATAGGTTGCGGGTTGACCGGATCTGCCAATAGTCAGGTCAAGGGGCGGCATATCGACAATGCTTTCCTGCCAGATAGAGGGCACTACCCAGCTGGCCAGAACAGTAGAGCTAATGCCTTTATCGTTTTTTTTTATCAAATGAAGGTGAGCAACATCCCGGTAAACTTTCAATTCCTGAAGGTTTAATGCCCACACCTTATTGTTTTTCAGGGTTTTGTGTTCCGAAACCAGTTGAGAGTCAACCAAGGCGTCCATCGCGAGAGTACTCAGTTCTTTGATAACATGGGGGTCGCTGATCAGGGAATCGGCACCGAGAATATTTAAAATCCAGCGCTGATACCAGCCCTGAGAACCCCTTGGGCAGAGTGCATCGAGGTTGCTTTCGGTGGCTTCTGCCGGGAAGCGGGGTTGTACAAAGTGACTGCCACTGACCGGCATATACGGAATTTTCTTGTGGGATAACATAAACCAGTTACCCCCACTCTCCATATAGCCTTTAGCAATGGGGTGGAATATCGCACCCTGACGCTTCATCCGAATGGTAATGCCCCAGAGAATAAAAGCGGCCTGCTGTTCGGAGAGCGTGACACCAAGCCGATCAAGCGCACTGTTTTTCAGCATTGAAGCTGCAGAGACAATCAGCTCCGGATCCCAGCCAAGCGTCGCTACACCGGTTTTTTGTAATGAGCGGCCGATGGATGAGCGCAAGCCAAACTCAAGTAAAACCTCCCAGCTCAGGCGCTGGTTGATTTGCCGTAAAAGACTGGAAGTATCTGGCAGATCATCCTGTTCCTTCAGAGTCATCCAGGAATCTGATGCCTGAAGGTTGGGGGGGATGAACTGGGTGATATATTCAAGATCAGAAAATCGATTGGGGTTATCAGGGTTCTCAGTCCAGAATCGGGTAACCATATCGGGAAAGTCTGCCAGCGGGACAGGCCTGTCTTCTGTGGCAATGGTTTTTCGCCCAGGCCATCCGGAGATTATTCTGCCAGGTACGTGCAGCAAAAAAGCCAGCCCTGTGGGCTGCATCCTGAACGGAGTCGGAAAATGCGATCAGTTTCTTATCATCATTGACAGGGCTGGCGTAAAGCTGGTGAATAGCAACGGAACTTAAACTGGCGGCTCGGGCACCAAACAAAAGTAAGCTGCTGTTTGCCTGGCAAACCGGACAGTTGCGTTGGCTTTCCAGTTTATTAACGCCACCCCTTGTGACCTGCTTGTTCTGGTCAGGTTGAAAAACAGAAACCAGTGAACGCTCCTGACAGGATTTACACTCAGAGTTTTCCTGCTGCAAATGTCCGCAGCAGGGGCAGGCATACCGATGTCGGCCCTTGACGGAAAAGGTACTTGACCCATCAGGGCAAGGCAGCAGTATTGTGGTGTTTTTGTCGGAAGAGAAAAAGTCGTTATAAATTCTTCTCAGATCCTGATCAATATGGCTGCTGTTGTCGTCAGTACGGGTTAACCAGGCAGTGCTGTGACATTCATTACACTGTATCAAAGGGAGGAATATCTCGCCTTCCTTTGGTTTCAGATCATCTGAAAACTGAAGGTTAACGGGGGCGCGGGTAGAGTCATCACCAAGGCGACCGACAATACGGCGGAGTTCTCTAGCCCAGAGTTGGATATTACGAAGTGTAAGTAAAGGCTCCAGCTTCTTTTTTTCGTTAATTACTCTCGAGTGAGCCAGCAGCGAAAGCAAAGAGATTGTAACTTCAACTGCATAATTATTAAGACTTTTTGTTAAGCGCTTTTGCAAACAGTTAGACAACTGCTGTAGTGGGCAGATGCCATGCTTTTTCAGGTACTGAAGGACGATATGAAGTCATTTCTGATCCGGACTTTTTTTTAGGCGGATACCAAACTTTCGGAACATTGCGCAGAGCGTAAGGTGAGCTCTTGTCGACCATTATCACTGCTTATATCAATGCCATGGTCATCGCCAAAAAACAGACTGGTTTGCGCATCAAGGTAGTCATTAAGGGTCGGATAGAGGCCTGGGTTGAGCTTTTCCGCATCGAAAGCAGGATTGAGAAGCAAAGAGAAATCCACTAAATCCAGAAAGTCATCATACGCTTGACGTGTTTCACCAATAATCGAATGTCGATCAAAATGGGTATCAAAAATATCCGAAGCAAATTTGGCAAGATCATCCATCTGATCTTCTGAGCCAAGAGTTGCAGAAGTGCCCGCACAGATCAGATGATTTTTAGGTACAGATAAACGGGCTTTCAGTCGGCGAATCAGCATGCCAAGGTCAGCCCCCTGGGCACCATCAAAAGTATGCAGTTCATCAACCACCAGATAACGTAGGGTATCGGGGCTATTCCTTATCCAAAGCGGCTGGTCTTTCGGCCGCATTAACAGATAGTCGAGCATCTTATAGTTAGTGAGCAGTATATCCGGAGGGTTCTTTCTCAAAGTCTCCTTACAGGTGATAACCTCTTCCGTCCCCATAAATGTCTGGTCTGTCCTTTCATTACCACCAACAAACAGCCCAACCCTGAGCTTGCCTTTAAGTTCAGGTGTTTTATGAATCACTGAAGCAAAGCGTTTTGACTGGTCTGTAGCTAGGGCGTTCATTGGATAGATAATAATGGCTTTAATGCCGGGCCCGGGATTACGCTGGCAGTGATCCAAAAGGGGGAAAAGGAAACACTCAGTTTTACCCGAACCGGTACCTGTAGCCACCAGTGTGCTTTTGGTATGCCCTTCACTGCGGAGGTTTGACCAGGCTTCTTGCTGGTGGATAAAGGGACTGTATTCGGTTGTAAAGCCTGAAAAGACATCGTGACGACTGTTCTTATGCTTTTTAAAAGGGAGGCCAATAGAGATATAGGGACCTTTGATAAAGGCTTCACCATTCTGGTTATTATTGACAAGGTCATCAAATTTGCCGGCAAAGGGCTGGGTATCGGTCTCAAAACCTGTGACAATAAATTCTCTGAGAGAACGGGCAATCTCTTGTGCCAGCAGACCGGGAATCATAAGGCTTCCTCTCCTTGAGGCTTACAGAGGGGGCTGTGGAGCGTTAGTATCAATAAAATAAGATAAACGACGTTACACGATTATTTGAAGGGTGACAATTGAGCTGGATTAAAAAGCGGTTTCGTTAAAAAGCATGGTGCAATATTTTGTTTGGTCATCCAGCAGCAAGGGGGCTGACTGCTGATGGTACATACAGGAAAATGCCTGATTACGAAAAATCACACAAACTTTCTTTTGTTATTGGCAATATGATCCGCCAGCGAACCTTTCATCGTTTTGGACACCTCTGTAAAACAACTGCTTTAATCTAACTGGCGTCTCGTCACTATTGGTTGAGTGAAGACCCTCAGAGTTGTAATACTTCATGTATGCAGCCACATCCCTTTTCATGTGCTTGCGTGTTAGCTGGTGCACCTTAAATAGCCAGTCGTGCTTGAGGCTACCAAAGAAGCGCTCAACAACAGCATTATCCTAGCAAGCGCCAACATCACCCATGCTGGCTCTCATACCTTAGCTTTGCAGCAATTGACGGTAATGCTTGCTGGTATACTGCGACCCTCGGTCACTGTGAAATACTAAGCCTTTAGCCGACTGACGTAGACTGTATGCTTTAATCAAGGCTTTACTTACCAAGTCATTTTTCATGCGCTTATCAATAGGCCAGCCCACTATACAGGCCGCTTAATCCATTCATAATAAGCAGACCTGCTAACCTTCATGGTTTGGCACAGTAGATTAATGGGATAAGTGCGCCGATTCCTCTTTGATGAACGGAAACTTTATTTCATTTCCTTGGCAAAGAAGGCCCTCGCCTTTTTCAATATTTCTTTCTCCATACGAAGGTTCTTAACTTCCTTACGCAGCCTGTTAAGCTCGTCTCGCTCATCTTCTTTTAAAGACAATTCAGCATTTTGCTTTTCAATTTTGGCCTTCCATGTGTACAGTAGGCTAACGGCAATACGCAATGATTTAGCTGTTTCTGACACGCTGTAGCCTTGCTCAGTTACCAATGCAACCGCTTCTTCCTTGAGTTCCTTTGGGTAACTTTTTTGTGTTTTCTTTTCGCTCATTGTGACACCTAAAATGGTTGATCGTATTGTCTCGCACTTAAGTGTCCGGTGCTATTAGACCACTACAGTGGGCTAGCATCGCAGAGCCAGAACTCGACTCAATATTAGCAATATCTTCGGCGACATCACGCCAGCCACAGTCGAAACGATACTCGGTGATCAGCCCTGCAGGGTCTTTAATATAATGAATTTCAGGATTGGACAGTGCGTTCTCGACCACGGCCAGATAAAATGCAGCACGATGGTGTCTGGCATATTCATACTGAGAGTGCGAAATACCAACACCTTTATCAGACCAGTAGTAAGAATCAGCCTTCACCTCAATAAAGAGCCGCTCGTCGGTTTTCGGGTTTTTGGCTTCGAGGTCATAACCTTTATTGTTCTCCGGCATTTTTTGAACGTCGTAGCCCTTGTCCTTAAGGTCATCCATTACCAGAAACTCGGCTTTATCTCCCAGTTTTTTTCTATGTTGAGCCGCTTCTGACTGGGAATCAGTGTCTCTTTCTTCAGACTCCTGAGAGCGATCTTCCGCTATTACATAAGAACGCAACTGGCTGCGCCGTGCCTGGTTGATTGACTTGGCTACATTATTGTCTGATCCAGTACGGGCGGTTATTTCACTTCTGTTTGTTCTGGCTGGTGAAGTCCCGCCTGAAGTTGCATTGTTTTGTCTGGCACCAGAATTGCCATTTGTGCTATTGATCGATGAATCCCGCTTTGAGTAATTCGAAGAGGAGCTTTGTCTGTGCGTTGAAGACCGTGTGGATGAGGGGTTGTATTTATCTCCCGGTTCATCTGTCTTCCATTGAATAGTGCCTGAGGAATCGAAAGATGTTTGGTCTTGCTCTTCATGACCCCTGAGAGAATCAGTCTCTGGTTCTGAAAGAGCCTCTATTCTAGAAGGATCTTCCTCTGAAAGGTGATTGGATGATTCTGTCTTGGCGCTATGGGCATTAACTTCTTTTTCGATAGCAAGAATGAACGAGCGCTGTTCATTGGTCAGGCTCCAGCCTGATTTTCGATCAAGCTTTTTCCGCATGCTGCTTTCATTCTTGATGCCCAGAAAACACTGAAATGTATCAATATACTTACTGGTGCCTTTACCAATTAAGTGTCTTGCAAGAGCTATGGCGATCGTGTCCCTGATATCGTCTTCTTCGGCTTCAGGGTCAATATCAATAGTTCCATCTTCCCAGTCAATATAAGCTGATTGCTGTTCAAGGTTGTAAGACCGAGAACTGTCTTTCAGTGAAACCTGAAGTTGAAGGTTCGTGGTGGTTTGCTCTCCAAGGGCAAATAGATCTTTTATGGTCTTATCTTCAATCAGCTGTTGCAGATCATCATCACCGTCAGTACCAATATTTTTAATGGCATAGCAGATCAACCAGCAGGTATGTGTCGTGAGTAGTTTATTTTGTTCACGACTCTTGCTGTCTCTACAATTCATCATGGTGAACTCAACAGATTCACTGAGTTTTTTCACACCCAGAAACTCTGTTAGAGGCTCCATCCATGAAAAGGCATTGTTTCCATGCCGATATAGAAATGCCGTTTCTTTTTCGAAGATGCGTCTCAGCTGTGGGTCGTCGGGTATATAAATCTTATCCGCTGGCAGCCATTCCCCATCCTGTGATAAAAGCAGCACTTCATCAGCAAAGTCTTTTAGCCAGATTTCACTTTTATCGAAAATGATTTGCCGACGAAGAGCGGCATAGATTTTGTCCATTTTGGGTTTAACAGTGGTCAGATCCTGAGATTGCTCCTGTAACGTTAACCACAGTTTTGCGTAACTCTCAGGGCTAATATTTCTTTGAACACCCAGTTTGTCAGAGAAGAAGCCCCTCAACGAATCCGGATAATAATGCTCCAGCCCCTGAAAAGTGATATCACCCAGTTCCGAAGCATCTTCCCATACCACCTCTTCGCTGGTGAACCAGAGTTGTTCAGTTTCTGGCAGGTAAACCAGAGGCTCCTGAGCAAAGTCTTTTTTGTAGTCATCATCACGGGCATCCAGTGCCTTATAGATGGCTTGCACCTGCTTAATTTCAAGCTTTTCGTTGTTTGAGCTGACATTCTTCAAATATGAAATAATATTTTCTGAACTAACGTCTTTAATTATTTTAAGTTCATCAACGAGCCGTTGTGGCAGTTCGTCAATAAGGTATGGAACACTGTCTTTAAGGATATGCCGGATATTGCTGTCATTGATAAAGCATTCTGAGGGTTTTCTGTAGCCCTGTGTCGTTTTTAACCAAGCAGTATGAATAAGATAGTACCAGCAGGGAGACATAAATCTGTGAGTGTGACTAGTGTAGTAAGAGCGTTTAAACTTATTCTGTTTAAAGTCGTTACCACTCCATTCAAGGTTAACATCAACCCATTCAATAAATTTTTTTCTTAAGCTCTTTGATACGGAATCGAGTGTCCAAAAAATCCCAGGCAATAGAGATAAGGTGGTACTTTTAATTGATGTACTTGGGTATTCTCTATTATTCTCAAAAAAGTGATCGTTTATTTCTTCATCGTATTCAGAATAATGACCACTGATAGATGAACTACCTCTTTGTTCGCTCTGTACTGGGTTAGGTATATCTTCAATGGTCAAATATGAACGGTAGTCTCGATATTTATCCTCGTTCAAACCCCTATAACTTTCATGCAGGATATTCAGATTCGCAAGTTCATCCGGTGAGAAAATAGTACTCCAACAGGACGGTGAAGGCTCTCTTGGCACCAAGAGTTCGATACTGTCATCTTTTCGCACCAGCTTAATGGTTTCAGTCTCAAACAACACGGGGAAACTATTGTCACTGCTGTTCAAACCAAGTTGATTCCAATGGTCAATAACCCAGCGAATCAAGGCTACTTTTTCTTCGAGACGACCACTCTGCAACTGTTCCTGACTGGAAAGAAGGTTCAGATGCTCCCGAAGTGTATGTTCATAATAGTTTGATGGTGTGTAATGGTTAATTCTACCCTTGGCTACAATAGCACTTTGCAACCCACTGTGAGCGGTAATGAGATTGTATAGTCGCTCCCGCAAGCATTGAACCTCTGGAAAATAAAGGTTGTCAGCAATAGCTGCCCGTTCGGTATGATTGATGGGAATGAAAACCTTTTTATCGTTAGTACTATACAGTTTTCCAGTATCGGTAGGGAAAATGTTGAGATAGCTAACTTCTTTAATGTCCACCCTTTTTTGTTTGAGGAACAGATAGTCATAGAAAGTTATAAACCAATCGTCATCTTGCAAAGCGATCCATTCTTTATACTCATAAAAGGGAATCACATCCTCTCTGTAGTAGGGAAAGATGTCGAGTTCGTTCAGGGCGCTACTGTATTTAGAGAGTGCAAAGCTGGAATCAACCCAGTAGTTACGACTTTTCAGTGGTGACTCTGCAAACAGTTTCCGGAAAGTGGCATTGACCTGACGAGCCTCTTTTGGAAGCCGCCATACACCGTCAGCACATTTGATCACGGTCTTTTGTTTTAGCGCCTTGATCATTCGCTCGTAGAGCGAACTAAACCGATTGCTGGCAGCTTTAACATCGGCCTTATTGGGAATAAAAAGTAAGGTTGCAGCACCATGTTCGGCAGACTTCAGCATTTTCTCAATGCACTCCGCCCCATGCTCGGCCAGCTCCTCCAGCAGCCACTCATTCCAGGGTGACTCATTAAAAGTCTCACGGCTGGAGGTCATCAGGAAATCGGCATTGATCAAAAAGGGCAGGCCGCTTTTCATATCGGATGGCAGATAAGCAAAAACACTGTAATCAAAACTCTGGTTATCCAGTGGTAATGCGACGATAATCGTACGTTCACTGACACCTTCGCGCTTGGCCTCATGGAGATCGTCTGGCACGAGAATCTTTTTCTCCGCCAGCCAGTACTGATATTGCTGCTTTTTGCCATTAATGGTTTCTGTCAGGCTGACAATGTTGTCGTTCTGGCGGACAAGGTCAAAAGATGCTGTGTAATCTTCATCGCCAAGATCAATGACAATTTCCTGCAGATTGTTTAAAAACAACGAAGTTTCTGGTTTGTGCCGGAGCAGTGCCGCTTTGATCTGCTCATAACAGTCCTTTTTCAGCGGCAGTAGTATGCAGGTTTTATCGATATTGTCCTGCACAATGGCAGGAATCTGGTCAACCCAGTAGGGGACGATAAAGCCAAGGCCAATGTCCGGGTCCCTGTCCTTAAAATGGATATGAAAACCATTGGAGAAAATATGGGGAAAGGAGGAAATTTTAAAAACGGATTTAAAGCCAATGCCTTTCTCGCCAATAAAGCCCTCTATCTTTTTCTTCTTCTTGGTGGACTGACCGGCGGAGCAGATACTTTTGATATCCTCCTCATTGAACCCCAGCTCATTATTAATAACACACAGGCAGCCTTCGCTGTCCGGTGAGCCGGTTGGATCATCCTTCAGCAAAGTAAACTGGATGCGGCGTTTCTGATGTACCGGATAGCTATTATCCTGAGCATTCTGGATCAGCTCATAGAGAAAATGCACATCACTGCTGTACAGATCTTTGGATATGGTTTCGAGCATGCTCTCCATATCTTTTCTCAGAGAGGCACTTAGATTGATCTGGCCATATTGATCCAGCGTGAATTTCTCTTCGCGAAATGCGGTGACAATGTCGTGTTGATTCATGGTAATACTTCCACTCCGTGGTAGAACCGACGTTGAAAACAATATTCACCCCAAAGGTAAATCTGGGGTGAATGAGGTGATTATCAACAGAATTTACTGTATGTCAGTTCCGGTGCTGTTTTGCGCTTTAAACCGTTCGGTAAACACTTCCCAGGCTAACCGGTAATCCTCTTCCCGGTTGGGCAGGTGCCAGGGGGCGGTGTAGGTGATGGTTTTTTTCCTTGGGCCGCCGGGCAGTGTGTCGTCCATAACGGTACGATGGATTTTGGTGCCCTCTGGCAGGTCGATGGCTTCTTCCCAGCCGAGAGGGCGGGTTTCGTTGGGTTTGTTACTGTCTTTTGGGTATTCGATTGTAACAGGCGTCTCTTTCTTGCCCGCTTTACGTGAAAGGCCGACACCTACAAGACCTTTGCTGGGGGTGAAGACGATGCGGCCACTGGTGTCGTAGTAGGTTTCCCGTTCGTACTGGCGCATAACCGGAAACTGTACTCGATAGATAGTTAGCAGCTCCTGTAGGGTTAGGCCCAGAGCCATGGCGACCAGAACATCAATTTCCAACAGGGCTTGGCGGCGTTCGAAGTCGGTGCGGAGGGCCGAGTTGTAACACCAGTCATTAGTCAAACGAGAGTAATAATTTTCATTAAGTAAATTGCAGTTGGATGTCCATTGTTCATTTGTAAATGATCTACACCAACTTTCTTCCCAGAGTTCTGCATAATCAGTTGTAAGGCAGTTAAGACCAAGAGTTCTTAAAGTTATTGCACCGGATTCAATAAATGGGAAACTGCGTAAGGTGGATTCGTACACATCCGACTTACCAGTAGTTTTCAAGTAGAAATCTGCCACGAGAGATTGGCAAAAACCAAGAAAACTCACAGCGTTTGAAGACTTTGCAAAAGTAGTAGACAGGACCGGGTGGATATGAGCGCTATTCTTGGGTGCAATTGTGCATATCATTGAGCGTTCAGATGATGCACCAAACATCCGTCGATGTACGAAACGATAATACTCCGTCACCCGCTTACGCCGAGGCTTTGGTGGCCCATAGATAGCAACCAGTTCACCATTTTCTGTCTTAATTTCAGCAAAACCCTTTGGATCAACGCTCAACCAAGGCACCACTGGAGTGCGGCGCTGGTATTCTTCTGGATCACAAGCCGCAATATAGTTGGTACGTGGCAGGTAATCTTCTGGAAGATTTGTTAGGTCCAGTACATCATAGTGACTCTTTTCGGTACAGATCGCCCGAGGGGTTTTGTAGAATGGAGCGCCAACATAAAAGTGCGGACCGGAAAGAACCCATTGCTCGGGTTGTTCGGGAAAACGCGTTTCACGCTGAATGGTGCCGTCATTCTGAGCATTAGTTTCATGCCACATCTCAAGAGAATAATAGTCACCCTTTAAATCCCCTAAGCGTTTTGGCTGGTTGGCAAACTTTTCCAGTACCGATATCAGTTCATGGGAATGAACGGCAGGTAGTCGAGCTTCATTAGATGGCGTTTCTGGTTCATCGTAGAGCTGGGCAAATGTTGCCAGAGTCTTTAATTCTAGATTAACAATTCTTCGAGAGTGACCACGGGTATCCCAGTTGTCTTCATCATTCTTTATTCCGGGTACTGCGCCGATCCCATTATGTGAAAAGCAGGCATCTACTGTTCCAACACTAAAAATGTTTGAAATGTTCGAGAAGTTTACCTCTACTGACCTCTTGCCATACACATTAATGCTGTATTTGTTTCTATGACCTATGGGAAACAGCATATTCTGATTTTGGAATTGAAAGTGAGCTTTCAAACGTTGGTATATGTTTGCTCTAAAATGACCACCTTTGGGGTCATCGTAAATACCTTCAGGATGTAAAAATCCACTGACGCCTGAATCAGTACACCAACGCCATGCCTGAGGTAAAAAGCACTTGTAAAGGTTAGTTTGAATCCCTTTCAGCTCAGGATAGTTCTGGTAAGCATTGAGAAAGTTCTGAGTACCATCAGCTTCTTCCAGCTCACTAAACCAACTTTGTTCAAGTTGTGGGTGTCGAGCAAAGGCTTTTTTCCGTTCATTCCGCAAGCGGGTGGCACTAAACTTTCTTAACACAAACTCCGGATTATAATCACTCAATACCCCACCTTCATTCCACTCAACCTTCAGCCAAGGCGGGTTCCCCAGCATCACATCAAAACCGCCATTATCAGCAAAGATATCCGCAAAGGTCAGGTCCCAGTGGAAGAACTTAAATTTACTGGCCAGTTCATTCACCAGCTTAAACCGAGGAAAGCGGGCAAACAGTTTGGGCAGATTCAGCTCACCAGTTGCCGTTTTCACATCCCGCGCCGCCTGTTCATGTTTACTAAGAGAGATCTGTGCTTGATCTGCCGGAAACATGTCGTCCATGGGTTTGGCGAAACTATCGCTGGCTGCTGGTGTTTCAGTGGCCGCCTCAAAATCCAGACCACTCTGCAATGGCTGAAAATCGTAGATTTCCCCTTGGATAATCAGGTTGATATCAAACAGCCAGCTGCTTCGGTCCGGCAATAGCTCTGCGTTGTCCAGTGGCCAGAACCAGAGGGCGCACCAGTAGTCCATCACCAGTTTCAGCCGGTGATAAGGGGTCGCAATCCGGGCATTGGCATTAAAAATACCGCTGGCACGAATCTGATCTTTTTCCGCTGTGGTGGTGTACAGGCTCTGGGTATCCGGTTGCCCCCAGATGGTAAACCGGTCTTCCGTGCGTTTACGGTCGGCACGCAGGGTGCGGGTATGTTCTTGCCAGAGTTTGTCGATACCGGCACTGATGCTTTTCAGCAGATCCAGTTCGTCATCTTCCAGCGGTTCAATAAAGTCTTTCTTCCATTTTTTGATCAGTTCAAAGGCTTTGGGCTTAAGTTTTTTCGCTTCCTTATCACTGACACCGGCCATGCCTGCATCGGGCAGCAGGAAGTGGTAGATATGGTCGGGCTGTCGTTTTGGGTTCTGCGGGTCCAGCCGCACCGGTTCTGTATTAAACCAGCGATTTTGTTTTCTCTTCTGGGTCAGCAGGCCCGATTTATAAACCTGACGACGGGCACCGATCAGGGAGTTGCCGTTAAACAGCTGGTAACCAAACCAAGGCACCTGGTTGGCACTGGACAGTGCGTTCAGCCACAGGGACACTTCCGCCAGCTCCACGGCAATGGGGTTTAAATCCACCCCATAGACATTGCGGTCAGCAATGTACATACGCACCTGTTGCAGAACGTCGCTGTACTCATCGTGGGTAATGCGCTGGTTCAGTTCTTTCTGTTTGCGGGTCAGGTAAGCCTCGGCCAGCTGGTTAACCCCTTCGTTCAAGAACGCCGCGCTGCCCATAGCGGGTTCGCAGACGGTGAGCTTGAGGATGTCGTCGGCACTGAGGCCTTCAAGCCGTTCTTTCAGGGTGTATTTCACTAGGCATTTGGTGAGCACTTCCGGCGTGTAATAACTGGCGCTTTTTTCCCGGTCCCGACCGGCCAGGCGGTAGATGAATTTGCCTTTCTGATGGACTCTCAGGGTTTTGTGGCCATTGTCGTCTTTGTCGAAAACTTTCTCATCGTCTTTGTAGTTGTCGATTTCGGAGCCGGGTACAAAGTAGCCGGTTTCCATTTCATCTGGTGTTTTCCCGGCTTTTTTGACTTCGTAAAGATCGGTGGTGGCAAAGAAGCCCCGATAACTGAGCAGCGCCTCATACACAGCACCCAACTGGTTGATGCCCAGTTGGGCATAACTGACACGGCCACGACGTTTGCGACCACGACCCTTGATCTCCCGAGTGAGGGACATCTGTTTAATGACTGTCTGGAGGGTTTCGTTGCTGAACTTCACCTTGTTTAGATAGGGCGTACGGCCGGGGTCGAATAAATGGCTGTCCAGTTTTTCGATGGCGAAGGTGTTGTGCATACCACGCTCGTTGAAATTCAGAGAGCTGGAAGGCTGGTAAGTGTTATAACCTTCGTGGATCAACCGGAACATCTGCTGAAGTGAATGATGCAGATAGTAGCCTTTGCGACTCTCCTCAGAGGTGAGTTTGACCATCTCTAGATCCCGCAGACTTTCCAGGCTGTAACCTTTGCGCCAGGCATCGCTCTGGTGGGGCAGGTATTTCAGTTCTGGTCGGGCTTCAATGTAAAAAAGGAATAGCAGACGGTACATATACCGCAAACATTCACGACTGAGTTTATCTGCATCCAGAGCGGATTTACCGGTGAAGGAGATATCTTTTCGCTGGATCAGTTGAGCAGCGGCCTCGTTACCCAGCAGTTCGATGGCCTGACGCAGCGCGTATTTGAGGTCTTCAGAAACACCAAAGGCGTGTTTGTGGCTGTTTTCGTCCAGATTATCCAGAAGGCTGTTGCCTTCTTCCGGCACCAGGCTGGATCGGTGGAGCAGAGCGCTGGTGGCCCGACGGCTCAGATCGCCCTTGCTGCTGAGAATGTCGTCCAGATCAAAACGCAGCATCCGGTTCTGGTACCACTTGTAGCGGTCAATCAACAGAAGCTGACGATCACTGATCAGCAGCACCCAGCGGGGAGGTTCATCCTGCTTGAACACGGTGTTGTTGATCAGCTCATCCCAGCTCTGACCTTTCAGGCTGTCAAAATGCGGACCTTCACCAATAAACTGTTCGCCATGAAGGGTGAGGGTTAGTGGGTCTAGCCCCCCTTTATTGATGTCCAGTGCACCTAATACCCAGAGTTTGGCGGGGTTATGCTCACCTTCCGGCAGAGTAGCCATAATTGGCAGCTCCAGATCTTTGCCTACTATGCGGTTATGGGGGTGCCAAGGGATATCCAGCGCCGCCAGAAGTTGCTGTACTACTTGCCGTTGCATCTCGATGGCTCGGTTTTTATTGCGCTCCTTCTGGCTGCGCTCTCGCATGGCAAAGTAGGTTTTACCCAGCAGTTGCAGCTGTCGATATGGCGTAATAAAACGTTGGTCCTGGTGCAGTTCTTCGTTGGCTTTGTCTTCCTCTTCCTGAGTCTTCCATTGGTTCAGGGTGTCGTTTATATCACCCTTGAACACTTCCGACAGATAGTGAGCACTGTAAAACTCATTGTCGTTATTGATGCCTGGAAAGCTGATGGCATTTTCAGTTACAGCCATGGTTATACCTCCTGCTGGCAGGAGGCCAGTACAGCGATCAGTTGAATATAAGGCGTTGGTTCGGTTTCCAGAGTATTTTTGATCCAGTCCAGGTATTCGGTAAATACGTCGTTAATTTTCTTCATGCGCTGTTCCCGGCGACTGGCTTTCAGGGTGTCATTTTGCTGGGAGCGCTTGAGGGTCAGTTCCAGCTGGCGCTCCTGGGCACTGCGGAGTTTTTCAAGTTCTGTCAGTTGTTTCTGCAGACGGGGAATCATCTGCTGTTCAAATTTAGTACGTTCTTCCAGTACGGCTTCGTCCACACTGTCCACCACGCTCTGGCGCAGGTTGTTCAGGCGATCCATATTGACTGGCTTGGCAGTGTTAGGGCGTGGTCGCAAGCCAAGCGCCAGTTTTTCCAGTGTTTCCTGCAAGGGTGTAATGCACTCAACGATATCGCCTTTGCAATGGACGGCATACCAACTCCAGATCACCGGATGTGCCTTGCGGTTCGGAATCAGGGCGGAGACCAGAAAGATGCTTTCATCTGCGGCCAGGTCATCATTCA
Organism: Endozoicomonas sp.; assembly: GCA_965198415.1. Taxonomy (GTDB): domain Bacteria; phylum Pseudomonadota; class Gammaproteobacteria; order Pseudomonadales; family Endozoicomonadaceae; genus Endozoicomonas. The sequence continues at coordinate 541,153 of CBDAPN010000030.1, read as the reverse complement.
GGCCAAGCACCAGGGCTTCATGACGGTTGGTATTGCTAAGCATTCGTTCCTGCAGCCATTCAATCACCGGGTGGCGACGCCAGAGGTAGTGCATTTTTGGCCAGGCGTGTTCATCGTTACGGCTGCGTTTGATTTCCCGCTCATAGTCTTCACGATTGGCGGTCAGGATAAAATCGCCATTTTCCGGCCAGATTTCTGACGGCAGGAAACGGAACCGTTCGCGCAGGTCATCCGGGGCAATCATGGAGATGGTCTGGTTGCTGTCCTGATAGTTGACTTCTGCAATGCGCTCCTGGCGGTTCAGAAACTCAAATGCTTTTTTAATGAATTGATAGTCACTGTCGTACAGGCTGAAACCGGTCGCCAGTGGCAGCTCTGACTGGGTTGAGGTTTCAGTGGGTTTACTTAACTCGCCGCCCAAGAACATGGCCAGCAGGGCATCGCCTTCACTGGGGTCTTCAGAAGGCTGGTATTGTTGATCAAATGAACTGGCATTACTGCCTTGGGCCATGGCGTTGGCAGTGATCTGTTCTTCTTTCTCGATATCGTGGACGCCCATGAATGTCGCAGGGTCACCAATGTTTTTGTAGGCCTGCTCATCTTTCTCCTGCAGGATTTCCAGAATACGGCTATCACCACGAATGGTGTCGTTCTGGCTGTTGGTGATCAAGTAGTAGATGTGTGGATCGAAATTCTGGCCGTAACGATCCACACGACCATTACGCTGCTGGAAGACCATCAGCGACCATGGCAGATCAAAATGAACCAGCCGGTGGGAGAGGTAGTGCAGGTTGATGCCTTCACTGGCAACATCGGAGCAGAGCAATACCCGTAATTTCTCCTCGGGTTTGCCAAACTGTTCGACGATTTCCTGTTGCTCAACATCACTCATCCCCCCGTGAAGCTGGGTGATTTGATTGTCTTTGAGTTTCAGCTCTTCTTTCAGGCAGCCTTCCAGAAAGCGCAGGGTTTCCAAACGTTCGGAGAAGATTACCAGTCGATCAGTGGTGTCAGTTTTCTTCCAGTTAAATTTCGGGCTTTTCAGGAGCTTGATAAACTGGTCGTATTTGGACCAGTGGCCATCAATGTTACGCAGTGCCAGCAGCAAAGACTTTAATGCGTTGATTTCGTTCTGGATATCATCATTCTGGCCTTTGCTCTCAATGGTTTTTGTGAGCTTTTTGATTCGCTCTTCTACGGACACCTTGCAGGCTACCGGTGATGAGAACAGGGCTTTCTGCAGGCCAATTCGAATCAGATGCCCCTGTTTCTCCGGATCGAACTGGCCTTTGTAGGTAAACGGAATAGAGAGTAGTTGTTCGTAGGCTGCTTCTTCTTCCAGTGTGGCGTCATGAGATAGCCGGTGTACGGTACGCTCGCGGAACTCTTCACCGACCTGGTCCTGAATATCTTTTTTAAAACGGCGAATGACCAGACCTTTGCTGTTGAAGTCTTCTTTGCTGTATTCCTCTGGATCGGAGATGGCGGTTGGGTCCAGCATGTTCATCAGGCTGGCAAAGCTGCGGGCACGGCCATCATGAGGTGTCGCGGAAAGCATGATGAGTGTGTCGGAACGACTGGCCAGCAGCTGGGCAAGCTCAGTACGCTGGGAGCCGGTTCCCCGATCAGCCACGTTGTGCACCTCATCAATGACGATGATGTCCCAGTAGGCTTGCTCAAGATAGTGCTTGAACTCGTTATCCTGTTTCAGTGTGTCTATGGAAATGATGGACTTGTCGTAGTAGTAAAATGGGTTGTGGTTACCGGGGATCCGGTTTCGCACTCGCTGCAGACCATTAGAGTCCAGACGGGTAAGCGGAATGGTGAAACGGTTCCAGAACTCTTTCTGGAATTGGGTCATCATGCTTTTCAGGGTTAATACCAGAATGCGTTTACCCCGGCCCCGCTGCATAAGTTCGGTAACCAGGATGCCGGCTTCCAAAGTTTTACCCAGACCCACGGCATCTGCAATCAGGATTCGCTGACGGGGTTGTTTGAGTGCCTGCAATACAGGGTCGAACTGGTAGGGAACGGTGTTCATTGCCGCCTGATGAGCCACATGAACCTGTTCATCATTCGGAGTTGCCTGACGAAGCTGGCTTTCTATATAAAGCAGGCTCTGCTCAAACGCATTGGACTGATCCTGAACCAGTGTCGTCGTGGCTGGGTCCAGTATTTTGATGTCGCTTTCCAGTTGAGTCAGGAAAATGCCAGTTTTACCCCGCACCAGTTCGGAGATTCCATCGCAGGTCAGTTGTGCGCCTTTGTCTGAACTGGGATCTACACGACGGATCACCCACTCTGCATCACGTATTTCTACTCGTGCGCCTGGGGCATAGTTGGTTGAGGGCATGGACATTACCTGAAGGAGTTGCAAATGCAGAGGGGTAGAATGAACCTGCAAAAAAAAAGACGCTACCGCCCGTAGATTTTCATGATTACGGCGTGTTCATGAGGAGCATGGGTCTAAATAGCTCGGTCAAAAAATTTCAAATCCGGACTATTGTACATAAATAATAGTGTCTGTTGATCGCCGTAGATCAAATTTTGGAAAGTGCAGTAGATTTGTCTGCCTTATCGATGGCAATACGCGGAGAGTTTCGTGGAATATTTTCTAGATGCAGCCCCGCAGTTCGCGGAACTCAATGGAAGAGCCTCCAGAAAAGCTTACTCGATGTATTATCTAACGTGAGTTCGACGTTCAGAAAGCCATAGGGACACCCTCTGTCACTGCGGAAACATTTATATGAGGCTTTCTTGGTTGCATTGTATAAGCGATGAGGCCAGCAATCAGATTTACAGCAAAATTGAATGGTGAGCGGTGTCGAGTGTGTTCTATCTGCGAAATATTTTTCAACTGATCATTAACACTCTCGATCACGGCTCGCTTTCTCAACATGGCTTTATCAAAGGCCTTCAGCTCTTTCGGCTTCATGTTTTTTCGAACTTTCGTCACTAAATTCAGGCCTTTCTATTTCAACCAGCCAGCTAACTTCTCTGAGATATACCCTTTATCTCCATAAATCCAACCCGTTAAATCCTCTACAAGGTCAGGTACAGGCTTGCGATCATCAGTATTGGCGGTTGAGAGACAGAAGGACAGGATTTCCCCACAATGGTTGATAATCAAGTGAAGTTTGAATCCATACTTCCAGCCAGTAGATGTCTTTCCACGTTTAGCTTCTTCTCTGAACACCTTATGGTTATTGATTCGATGATTATCACAAACGACGATAGGCGTAGAATCAATGAACGACAAACCTGTAGGCTTTCCCATGCACTTTGTTTTGAGATAAACAGTCAATGGAATCAATGTCGTCTTCATCAGTTCAACAAAACGGTTATAAGAAACCAGGTTGGGAAAACTGTCTGATTTATGCCGGACAATGTGGCTCAGGTAATAGTGCTTGAAATCCCGGAAGGCGCTCTGATGGAAGCAGATAATGATGGTCATTATCTCACTGAGCGTCAATTTTGATATAACCGGTGATTTTTTGTCATTGCAGATAAGCTGCTTATGCCATTGTGGTTCAAAAATTAGACAGAAATCATCGACATCACAGAATACACTGGTCATAGACATGGAGCCTCCGGTTAGCTGTCTATGGTTTGGTACCCGAAAGATAGCTAAGTTGTCTGGAGGCTTCTTGTCTTTTTTACGTCGAACTCACGTTAGTTAGCCTGCTACCTCTGAAATGCAGGCTAGACGAGAGGGGAGCTTTCCATCATGAACCCTGGTGATATTACCATAGAAGAAACATTCACCAGCTCATGCCTATTCAAAAGCACAAACGGAAACTGATTATGATCCATCTGATAACTTTCCGAGCAATCCACTCTCAATGAACTCAATAAAAAACCAGCCATCGCCTCTGATGTTCTTATATTGATTAACGGCTTTCCCTCAAGGCCAAGATCCCTCAAAAATGCCTCGGTATTTTTATGCTCTGGATGTGGTGCAATTGTGATGGTTACCAAATTCATCCATGATTTATCATTTATTGATGTCTGGCAGTTATAAGTAACACCTGTCGTATGGTATTATCCAAGGCCTCACAGATGAGGCAGTAATGGACAATATCGACGGTCGCAAAATCCCTGATCCGGTCAGAGAGCAAATTCGTTTCGAGGCTATAGAGAATTGGCTGGCAGGCATGACTCCTACCAGACTTGCTCACAAGTACGGAACCTCAAGAAAGATCGTCTATCAATGGATTGATCTACAAAACAGGTGGTTGGGAAGGCCTGAAAACAAGCGACCCAAATTTCGAAATTACTGCTTTCTGTGGACTTGCCAGATCATCGTAAGCTTCCAGGTGAAATGTGTACAAATGAACTTCAGTAAAAACCTCGTGGGGAGCCAACAGGACGAAAAAAAAAGTTAATGAGTCATGCCATGGCAAGTGTGGATGAATACGTCCACTGTTCAAGGCAGACTAAACCCCAGCTGAGATACAAAGCATTTACTGGATCGGTTTGCGTTTGTTGATTCAATCACTGGTCCATGATCTTCATATGGTTTGAAGGAGTATGTATTGGGGCTCTTGTGCCAGGCTATTCCCCCGCGCAGGTGATATTAGGAAGCTTGGAAAGACAGCTTTCTTCATCCGCAGCATGAAGAGCCTGGTAACGTAAATTGATGATATAATTGAGATCAATACCTGCCAAAACCTGGATTCTTATGCTCTTCTTTCTGTTTCTCATGGTGCCAGGTCCATTTCATGTGGTTAGAAAAGTCAGCACACTTATTCAATATCCATGACTTTATGGTTTGCTATCTCTTGTTATGCTGATATAGAGCTGTTTCATCCCATGAGGTAACAGAGATAGTGATTCTTATGCTCTACTTTGTGGTTAGAAAAGTCAGGCGTGGATTCATGGATTCCTTTTTTTTGCTTGATTTAAAAACAGGTTTTTTGGGTGAACTGATTTGTAAGCTTGAAAATCTCTGCTTGCTGTTGCAATACCGATACCAACTTGACTTATTAGATCCTGTCGGTTGCAGTAGCCCAAGTATGTAAGATACATATCAATGAGTTTTCTACGATCTGTAAAATACACGTTATAAACCTTATCAAAATGAACTGTATATCCAGATAGTACCGCATCATTTGATTCTTGTGTATGCTTGAGTTCTTGAACAGGAGAGCATCACTTGGAACCGTTAGGGCTTATATCGATCTCACTTTGTAATAGTTATATTCGCGGGAAGATTGTAGAAATCCCTGTGGATAACCATACAAATCTTTCCGGTGGTAATGGCAAAGGCAAAACATCTGCCCTTCAACTTATTCCATGCTTCTATGGGCATTCTCCCGAGAAGCTAGTCTCGACAGTCGCCGGAAAGTCTTCCTTTATTGATTTCTATCTTCCCTCCCAGAGTAGCATGATAGTTTTTCATTACCGGCGCGGGGACGGTGATCGTACAGTGGTCATGCTCAGACACTCTTCTCAGAAAATTATTTATCGCTTTATCAGTGCATCTCCCTTAGAAAGCCTTTTTCAGCCAGAATGGATGGACAAGCTCTGTACACGACAAAAAAGTGAGCTGACAAAAACTGTGCTACAAAGCTTGGAGTCAAAACCATCGCTTCAAGTAGTCATGAATTCCATCAGCTCACTCACCCTACAGTTTAAGCTCTATCTCAAGTGGAACAAGTCACACCTTGATGTACTTTCTATTCTCATAGTGGCAATCATCAAGCGTCGTACAGTCAACTGGACAGAGCTTGCAACGACCTTCCCAGGTACAGCTCAGACGTCTTCCTGCTATCGTCGAATTCAGCGATTTTTCAAAGGCGTTGCATTTGATGAAGAAACGTTTGCACAGCTTATTGCTCGGCTGTTTTCACCAGAAGGTGCCTGGATGCTAAGCATGGATCGTACCAACTGGATGTTTGGAGCATTTAAAATCAACATCCTGTACCTTGCCATCAATTACAAAAACATGGCTATCCCTATACTCTGGACACTGTTACCCAAAAAGGGTTGTTCAAACACTCAGGAGCGAATAGATCTGCTAAAGCGATTTATGAAAATATTTCCGGAGCAGCCCATACAGAGGTTGCTGGCAGACAGGGAATTCAAAGGGAGCCGATGGATAAAATACCTGATTTCCCATGACTGGCCTTTCTGTATCCGTATACCGGTAAACACGCTTGTTCCCAATAAACATCAGAACCGGGAACTTCCGGTTCGCAGAATATTTTCATTGGGTATTGGTGAAAGTATGGCGATACAAAAGCCCCGAAAAGTCTGGGGTCAGATGGTTTATCTTGCAGGTTCCAGAAAGGGAGAAGAGTTGATGGCTGTCATTTGCAACGCGAACCCTTCAGCAGCCATTGCCGACTATTTGCAAAGATGGCAGATCGAAACCATGTTTCAGGCTCTGAAGGGTCGCGGCTTCAACATGGAAGAAACGCACCTGAGAGACAGAGATAAGCTCTCAAAGCTATTGTCGGTGCTGGCTCTGGCGTTTTGTTGGAGTTACAAAACAGGCGAATATGTCAATGAAGAACACCCGGTCAGGATCAAAACACACGGAAGAAAAGCACAGACCCTTTTCCGGGCAGGCTTGGATCACCTCCAGCGAATCTTTGATCATATCGAGACATGGGTTGATGAGTTTATAAAGATATTATCGCTCTTCTTCAGGCCTTGGCTGAGTAAGGCTTCATGAAAAATGTCGTGTACAGAGATGGACAAGATAAAATCCGGGAGCCGTGCTCATGAGCTGCTCAATGATCTGAAAATAAACAGTGAGCAATTTACTGTTTCCCGCATCATCGGAAACATTTCTGACTACCGTTCAATTATCCAAAATGATCGGAAACTTCGTCAGACAAACGGCAAACGCCAACTTATCAATCTTGCCTGGGAATACAGTCTCGGTGGTCCAGAGAGTTCGAGTGTTTGCCAAGACATGGACTACCTGACCTACGCTATTTTAAAGCGGTCAAACATGATAGATCGCCTCAAGATGATGATCATCAATACACAGTTTGACAGTGTTGTTCCAACACTCCCGCACCATAGCGATGATAACTCACTGATTTCTAACATACGCTCCATTCGCGACTTTGAAGAAAGCAAGGTAGAAGGCATACGACAGGCTATTGATAATTATCATGCCCTGAGTATTGACCGGAAAAGTATTCAGGGCTATCAGATATTCCTGTCAAATGCGTTACCAATTATCAAGGAGCAGCGGGAAACAATTATTGCCCAAAAAACCAAACTAGAGGCAGACCACCAAGCCTTTCTTGAGTTAACTACAAGGCGGCAGGCTGAACTAGAGCATGATGAGAGCAAAACACAAAGCATAGTCAGCCTGCTTAATAATGACATCGATGAATTATTGGATGAGCAGAACAAATGGGCTAATGAGGATATCCAGACCAAAATAACACAGGTTGAACAGCTTCAATCTTACAAAGAAGCAGTTAAGGCTGCACGGACCTATCTGGAATCTTTATCAGAAGAGCAGGTGTCAATAGAAGACTGGAAGCGGGAGCAGATTGAGCGGGCTACGTCGCTCTACGATAAGTTAGAGAGCGACATTCTTGGCAAGATCTCCAGTCAGCAGGACGAAAAGAAAAAACACAAAACGGAAAAAGAGAACAAGCTACACCGGATTGAGCTTGACTTGAATGATGCATTGAACGACTTGAAAGATGAGCGTCATATACGTGAGGTCGACCTTAGAGAGCGGATCTCTTGCATCAAGGTGCTTATTGAAACAAGGGCGTTGACCGAGGAAGAACGTAGAAAGGAAGAACAAGTCCAAAACGACGTTCATGATCGAGAAACTGAGTTTGTGCAGGCTAGCGGCCACTTCAATAACCTTCGTGCCGAAATTAATCAACTTGAGGGTGATTTAAGCAAAATCCATATCGAACTTGATCATGCTAGAGAATCGACGAGTGCACAGGAAAAGCATATAGAAACTCTGATGAAGACTCTCTTTCCTGAAGAAAATACACTTTTGAGTCATTTGAGATTAAATAAGCCTGACTGGGTCAATAATATTGGCCGCCTCATTCAGCCTGAAATCCTAGCGCGAACTGACCTCACCCCAATACAATCCGCGTCATTGGGAGATGATCTTGATTTCTACGGGTTAAGCCTTGATCTCGACCAGCTGCAAAAGGTCAATGCAGCCCGGGACGAAGATGACCTCCGGAATTCACTGGAAGCGGCAGAAGAGAAGCTTCAGTGTCTACAAGCTCATGAAGGCAAAATAAGAGCATCAGCAACAGGTCTGAACAAGAAAATCAAATCCCTCAACAGAAATCTGGTTAGCTTGAAAGCGGAGACAGAACAAGCTGAGCAACGCATGATCAGCGCCCGAGATGGCAATACTTTAGTTAAAGCTGACATTCAGGCTGCTATCAACTTCAGGGATCAGGAGTATCAGAAAGAACTGAAGCAGTTAGAGTGGTCCCTGAAGGATTTGAAACAAAATTATGAGAAGCGTATTGATGATGAGAAATCGGTAGCGCAGGAAGAAAAGGATGAATGTATTAGCCTTGTAGCCAGCAAGATATCTTATATTGATGACAGGATAGACTCTTTGCAGCTGGAAAGAAATAAGGTATCTGAAGACAAGAATACAGCAATTAGCAAAGTTGAGTGGGATTACAAACTCCGATGCAAAAAAGCCGGGGTTGACGATGAAACTTTAAGGGCGGCTAGAAACTCTCTCAGGGAGAAAGAGGGGCGAGTTAAACTATCTGAAAGTTATCAGGAGACCCTTTTAGCTTACGATAATTGGTTTAAAAAAAAGTGGTCACAATACGATAAGTGGGCTGAGGAGCTTATTACAGCGAAGAGAAGGCTGTCTGCAGCCAAGACCAAGATAAAAAATCTTACTGATACCAGAAGGGCTTGCTCTGAGAGTTCTCTGTACACGACATTTTTTATGAAGCCCTACACCACCGGGACTCGAAGAAGAGTGATAGCATCTTAATGAATTCATCAAGCCATGTTTCAATATGATCGAAAATTCGCTGGAGGTGATCCAGGCCTGCCCGGAAAAGGCTTTGTGCTTTTCTACCGTGGGTTTTGATCGTGATGGGGTGCTCTTCGTTGACATATTCACCAGTCTTGTAGCTCTAGCAAAAAGCCAAAGCCAATACAGCCAGTAGCTCAGAGCTGAGAGTTATAGATCGACTGAGAAAAAGCTGAGTAATCAGTTAAGTCGGCACAACAGTCATCTGAAAGTTATAGCTGATGTGCTGGAGCAAGTTCCTGTTGATGCCAATAGTCGTGTTGAGCAACCATCCGGACTACGTCTTGATAATATCGAAACCATAGTGTCTGATCTTGAGGCTCTGAGTGACAGGTATAGAAAGCTACGAAGAGAGCTCATTAATAGCACTCGTGCCATCCATAGCATGATACTGAATCGAGATGGTTCTCAGCTTACTGAATATTGGGTCAACCGCTCTAGTGAGTTGCTTGCCAGAATGCAGCTCGTTCATCCTAATCTTAATGAGGATTCCGATGGGTACCTACTGGAATTACTTCCCAACCTGGAAGAGCTCATTGAAGAGCAGCTTCCTTCTTTAAGAGATGCGCTGATCACTTCAACTGAGCTGGCGATGAGCCGTATCCTCGACTACATCCAAAATCTTCAACTTATCGATAGTGAGGCAAAACGAGTCACCAGACGACTACATAACAGTCTGAATGTCGGTCAACGAATACCCGCCCTATCTGACATTCGTATTGTTCTAACGAGCAAGATTCACGAAATGGACGGCTGGAATGATTTTGAGCAGTTCAGACGTACCTACGATAAGTACCACAATAATCAGGGTCGTAGCCTGCCAGCTGTTGAGTTGGAAAAAGAACTTGAAAATATTCTTGTGATTACCAAGACCGCCACCAATAAAAAGCAGGAGCTGAAAAATCTGATCATCATGACGCTCTCAATGGAAGAAAACCGTCGTCCGATTGAGATTCGTAATGATAAAGACTTCAACGATGCATCATCGAATGGCTTGAGTTACCTTGCTGTTATTGTCATTTTCCGTGCGCTTGCCCGGTATCTGTGCCCAGATCAGAGCATTCGGCTTGCATGGCCTATTGATGAAATTGGGACGCTTGATGCCAGCAACCTATCACTACTGTTTGATATGTTGCATGAATCCAATATAACAATGATTGGAGCCGTTCCCACGACAGACCCGGTTACACTGCGGCATTTCACGTATAAGTGGATAATCGATAGAGAGAAAGGCATAAAAGCGTTCAAGAGTACAACCCGTTCCATTGACCAAGCAGCAAAAATGATACGAGCATTCTCAAAGGTTGAAAATCAAGAAGCAGTAACAGCTGCTCAGAATGAAGGAGGATTATAAAATCATGAGTCAATTTTTTAACTTTGTGATCCAGCACTTCATGAAAACACCGTTCGTTTGTAGGTATACGAATGAGGATATATTTAATGCTGTTGAGCGTGATGACTTTCGAGATAAGGTAAACCAGACGCTGGCAATATTTGATAGGGAAGTGGTTCTGACCCGTGCAGGAAATGCGTATGTATGCTGTTTCAACACTTCTGATACTCAAGAGGCCAAAACTGCAATAAAGGAGTACTTTCGAGTTTCTGCTCAGGATTTACAGCCTCTAGTCCTGTTTCTTGGCCTATGCCAGAGTTGCTCACCATCTTCCAGACCAGTTCAACCAGGCTCTAAAGTTAGTAAAGGTGAAATTCTTACAGCAGTTCAGGGAAGTGACGGATTGTTTCGGCAACTTGACCAAATCCGGCGAAGTAGATTGCTATCCTCATCGGCGACCGATGCTACCAATATTTTAGGTCAGGTACTCAAAAGACTTAAAGAGCTTGGCTATCTGAAGTCCCTAGGTAACGGAGAGCTTCAATATACGGCCACGGGTCTTTGGGATGTACTATACGAACAGTTGCAGTTTATACAGCAGTACCATGAGATCAGCTCCGCTGATGAGGAGTATAAGCAGGAGAGCCTTATTTAATGAGCGCTAGGGACCGCATAGTCACACTTATAAATACACTGCACAGTAATAGAGAGCTGATTGCAGATCTTTATCTTGAGCAAGAGGCTAGTGTTCATGATCCATCATTATCCCTGAAGAAAATTCAGAAATTACAGCAGCATAAATTGATATGGACTTTGGAAGATGAAGACAGAGTTCATTTATCCAGCACGCTTTCCAAACTTATTGACAACTCATTCCAATTTGACCGAGTCATGCTGTCCGGTGCAACTGCTGCGCCACTGTATGAAGAAATATGTAACAACATGACTCTCTACCGTTTGGCCAGATCTGATCCAGATAGGGAGGAACTCAAGCGCCATATCAGAGAAAACTGTATCCACTTTATTCAAACGTTACAGGAAGATATAAGTTGGTTTTCTCGTTATATCGAGCGCGGCTATGGCATGATCGACAGCTTTGAAATACGACTATCTCTCAATAAACGTGTTATTGAAAAATCTGAGAAGTTAAAAGACCTATTGGAAAATATTGATATGGTGGGGCTGCAGAAGCAAGCAGGTGGAGATATTGTCTTACGACCACTTTTTTACCGTTACTTTCCACAGGCGCGTACATCGGGTTTGAAAGAGCTGCGCAATATTGTAGCAATCCTGCGTCATCTTATGACGAGGATTTTGGAAGAAAAAGAGAGAAGCAGTCTGGTGCTTGCCTTCGTAAACTATTACGAGCAACACCCTGACTTCGTGCCAGAAGAACCTTTTTCTCTTTTTTCTGAAAAACAGTGGCACATTAGTAGCCCAGGTATTACTCCTGCCTTACCGCCAATACATGATGATGACTGTTTTGAAGATCTATCATTGATTCTTGTGCAGTTACACTTAAAGCAGCAAGGACATGTTGAGGGTGACAGTTTTATAGATCGGACTATGACCGATAACCGGCAGCATGAGGAAATTGAGTCAGAACCTGATGTGTTCTATCAAGCTGCAGCAGCAATGATTTCTATTGTAGAAGAGGACGGTGTTGCACTATTAGCATCTGATGTTTATGAGCAGATGATGTTTGAAGATGAATATGAGCTTTGGCTGTTTGCATTGAGTAATTATGTGTTTGGTTTGCCTGAGACACAAAGAGCTAGAATAGGCGTTGATTACACTGAAATACAAGATTCCGTTTTTACAGGGAACAGTATCGTTACAGATATTAAGGTTTTTACAGCATGAATATGAGCCGTCAGCAGTTGCAAGCTATTCGAACCTTATTTCAGAGTCAGCGGCGTGAACGTCAATATAATTCTGTTTGGAGATCTATTCACGATGCTTATGGGTTAGGCAAAGTGATAAGAGGAAAAATTGAATTCGCTCAGTCGGATATCCGTAAACTTAAACAGCTTGTTGAGCGTGATATTGGACTTAACCTGATGAATGATGAGCTATCCGGTGATCGTATCGAGATGGCTGGCAAGACCGCAAATGAGAAGCTTTCTGGACAGTCTGTTTTCTCAGACTTGATATGGCTGAGAGTGCCTGACTATGGCTTAGCCCGAGTTTCTGGTGTTGATATTGTCACGCCACCTGGTAATTTTTTAGCTGTATCCAGTCACATTATAATAACCGCAGATGTTCCACTCATTGTAATTGAAAATGGTATAATTTTTAGGCAAATAGACCTTTATGAACTACCAAAGCCACTTCATTCTTCTGTCATTGTTTACCGTGGCCATGGCCAGCATGCCCGTCATGTGCTTGATTTAATTCAACGAGAAAAAAATCATCGCCAAATAGTTGGTTTTTTCGACTTTGACCCAGCAGGCCTCTGCCTTGGAATTAACTCTGGTGTATCACATATTTTGATCCCGAGACTTTGGCGTGATCGTATAGACCAGCACAAGATGAAACCCTTCAACAAGACCCGTGAGTTTGTTATTCAGCAAGCAAAGTTGAAAACACTCGCTGAGGCTCATACTGGTTCTTTCAAGAACATTGCTGATGCTATGCTGAATCAAGGCTGGTCTCTGACACAAGAACATATAATGGCTCATTCCCTCGAGTTGGAGGTGCATATGCTCGATGGCCGTGTATCTTAATCTTGATAGGGGGACTCTTCGTCAATACCCCCCTTCGTTGTAGTGGTCTAATAGCACCGGACACTTAAATGCGAGACAATACGATCAACCATTTTAGGTGTCACAATGAGCGAAAAGAAAATACAAAAAAGTTACCCAAGGGAATTTAAGGAAGAAGCGGTTGCATTGGTAACAGAGCAAGGCTATAGCTTGCCAGAAGCAGCTAAATCATTGGGTATTGCAGTTAGCCTAATGTACACATGGAAGGCCAAAATTGAAAAACAAAATGCTGGATTGTCTGTAGTGGTCAATGAAGACGAGAACACTGGTACGCAGTAGTAGATGCCAGAGAATTTTTGGAGCGGTAAAACATCCACCATAAGGCGGCTGATGTGTATTGGACAAGGCTTCGGCGTTCCATGGTTGTCCAGCAAAGCTTCTGGGTCAGAATCATCACTGAAATGACAAATGCTATGAAATAGCGTTGCTTCCTGGTCAGCCTCTGGGCTTGTGGAGCACGACGTAAAGCTTGATCGAGATGATCAATAAATTGGGTAGCACAGGGAAGAACACGAATGAGCATGGTTACATGAATATTGCCAATACATTACTTTGCATCCAAGCTTGTTAAAATAGGCCTCCGGTTGCCACAGTGACGGTTTTGCGCAGCCGTAAAGCCCGATAGCAGCAGTGAGAGCTGCTCATATTTGACTCAATGGATAGATTAAAGCTTGAGAGTCGAGCTACCGACCCACGCTGCTGAAGTTACTCCTTTTATTCATTCTCAAATAAAATTTTTCTATCTGTTTTGTGTAGTAGCTTCACCGGTGCAACATCCAGGGCCCTGCTTATTGCCAGAAAACTGTGCATGGACAGATTTCTTCTGCCTTTTTCTACATCATTAAGATAAGTGGGCTGCAGTCCTGCACGTTCTGCCAGAGCTTTCTGGCTGGTCTCATGGCTTAACCGGGTTGTGCGAATATTCTCTCCTACTTTTTCCAGAAACCGTTTCTGATGCTCTTCTATTTCTTCTTTTATTGTTTCGTCATGGCTTTTATTGGTCATATTACGCTGTCAGCTACGTCAGTGGTAATGAGCTTTCTTAAGCAGGGGTGCTGATATGATACTCAGTAACCTCAAGCTGAGGAAGGGTAATGTTTCAATACATCAAGGTCGTTTGAAGGTTTGTTAGTGTAACTTGTGAGAGACAGTGCAAGGATTCAGATGGCTAACTACGTGATGAGTGACTGGAAAATACCGTAAAATAAGCTAATCTTCACTTAAAAGGTAAGTGGTATCAATTATTTTTATAGCTTAACATATTGAAAAATATAATGAAACATAGGGTAACTGTCAATATTATAAAGTAGTCGAGCGACTGATTGCTGTAGGTGAGGACTGATTGCTGTGAATGTAACCATTTGATTACTTTGGTATTTTAAGAAAAAAATTAATAAAGATGAAATTGTCAAACGTGATTTAGGTTGAATTCTGTTTTCAAAGCACGAGTGATGAGTAGATTTGTAATCAAGCAATGATTGCACTGTTGCTTTTCTGAAAGTGATCATCTTGGTAGTGTGCAAATAAGGACAACATAAAAAAACATCTGGAGTTTATCATGAGTAAATCATCAGCACTGTCTGAGTACATTAAAGCCAATGCTGTGCAACTGGGTATTAGTGAACAAGGGCTAGATCTTTATCAGCAAGCAACGCAGGGTCCTGTTCGACGAGTAAATAGTGGAGGTCGCAGTAAGATGACCCGTTTTCCCAGTGCCATGATGGGGGTTGTACTTCAGGCTGAGAGTGACCTGGAGCATGCCCATTTGTTGATGTGTGAAACAGATTCAAATGTTGAGGCGGTGTTTGATCAGCCAACGACATTTCAGCTGTCGTTTAAAAAGGCAGATGGTAAATATCAGACCATACGTCATACACCGGATGCCCTGCGAGTTGAAAAGAGTAGGGTTATGTTTGTTGAATGTAAACGAGTAGAAGAGTTGTTGGAACTTAGCAAAAAATACCCTGATCGTTACACTTACGATGAAAATGAAAAGTGTTTTCGATCACCCGTGATGGATAGGAGGCTTGAGGGAACGGGTATCGGGTATGCTTTCTTTACGGATGCAGATTGTAAACCTCGCGTTCTGGCTAATATCCGTCATCTAATGGATTATCTGAGAGGTAAGAACCACAATAAAGTGCCTAATGAACTGGAACAGCAGTGTGCAGAATTTATTGCTAATTCACCGGTAATGGAAATCGGTGAATTTTTGCGCCGTCATCCGCAATTGAGAGTGGATGATATTCTGCAAATGGTTGCGGATCGAAGGTTATTTGTTGATTTTGAGAATGACTTACTCTCTGAGCCGGAAAACTGCAAGCTATTTGCTTCTGAATCCTGTTGTCAGGTTTATTCATTGACCAGAGATGCCAAGCCTTCAAACAATCCTCAACTCTTGTCATCGGTTAATATTCCTATTTCAGAGGGAATGCTTTGTCGTCATGGTGAGCAGGAGTGGTTGCTTCAGTCTATTGAGCCAATAAAGCAGACGGTATTGGTTGAAATAACCGGTGGTAAGAAAACCCAATTGAAACCGTTTAAGCTACAGGATGTCAGAGATTTGATTCGATCCAGGGAGTTAACGGTTGTCCATTATGAACAGGAGGAAGATGAGAAAATATCTCTTATGCTGTCTGCTAGCGAAGAGAGTCAAAAAAAAGCTTTAAAACGTCACCGAACGCTTAATCAGTTGATTGCTGGGGATATGAGTCGTCATCAGGCTGCACAATATTTGGGGTGCAGTACCCGAACTATTCGACGATATTTGAAACGGCACGGTGATGGGGTTGCTCGCAGAGGCAATGGTCTACCTGAATTGATTGATAAAGATCAGGAAAAGGGCAATAGGGAAAAGTTTATTGACGGCAGGTCTCTGGAGCTGGCCAATGATGTTATTAATTCTGAATATCTTGATGCAAAAAATAAAAATTTGGCCGCAGTCTATCGGGATTATGTTCGTATCTGTAAGGATGAAAATGTTGATCCCGGTTCGTATAGTTGGTTGAGGCGTTTGATTAAGCTGGTTGATCATGGTAAACGGGTTCGTTATCGGGAAGGTCATAAGAAGGCCAATGCATTAATGCCTATCACTACAAGTGATGGGGTAATCGAAAGCAGGCGGGGAACTCGAGCATTTGAATATGTCCATATTGATCATACACAGCTTGATGAAGCATTAATATTTCCAAAAATGAAGCCAGCAAAACCGTGGTTAACAGTTGCTTCAGATTCTTATTCTCGGAATGTGCTCGCGATTTATCTAACAATGAATAGCCCGTCAATCGATTCTGTATTGATGGTTGTTCGGGAGTTAGTCCAACGGCATGGGCGGTTGCCAGAATCATTCTGTGTTGATGGTGGGGGAGAGTTCGAAAGCATTGTTTTCGAGAAGTTATGTGCTTTTTTTTCAGTGACGATTCATAGCCGCAAAAGTAACCCTCGTGGAGGATCGGCAGTTGAAAGCGTATTCAAACAACTCAATGAAGCAGTAATACATGGCTTGACTGGGAACACAAAACTTATGAAAACCCCCCGTCAATTAACGTCAAAAGTCAATCCATTTCAAAATGCGCTGTGGAACTTTACATCTTTGAAGCAGCTTCTGGAGAGTTACTTTTATGAGCATTATAACAAAACCGAGCATCCTGCTCATATGTTGATACCGGATGATGCTCTTGCAGAAAGTTTGATTCGCCATGGTGAGCGGGATAATCGGAAAATTGATATCAATGATGAGAATTTGCAAATCATGATGCTTCCATACGATAAAAATAAGCGAACCCGCATCATTCAGCCGGTAAAAGGTGTTGAAAGAAAAGGGAAATATTATGGGCATAAGTTATTCAGTAATTCTGAATGGTTGGGGCGCGTAGTTGAGATTCGTATTGATCCTGAAGATGATTCTTATGTGTATTGTAACCTGAATGGTTGGAAGCGCTGCGAACGAGTGCCAGTCGAGGATCGTTATTATCCCGGAATTGAACGTTCCGTGATTACTGAAGCCAACCGTTTTACCCGATCTTTCCACTCTCAGAAAGCTAGGGCTGAACGCACAATACCTATCAATAGGAAAATTGCGGAGAAAGAGCAGGAACTTAAGGAGCAACAGAAAACTGAGGGAATAGTAAAATCGTCAAAACCCAAAGCGGGTGGAAACGTTCCTTTGCTGCGAATTGAACCGGGTATCAATGATATCGATGATTTTTAGTGGTTTAGTTTGCCTTACCGATGGGCTTTAACAGAATTGAGTTTGGTAGTAATTAACATCAAGTCAGTTCTATTCAACAGGCGATTTCATCTGAAGTTGCTATATGTTTCAAGTTAATAATTACAAGGATTAAGGACGGTCTGAAATGGCGAAAATCTTACACCCTAACCGTAAATTCGGTGATGATACTCTTCAATTACCCATTAGGGATAGGGTCGAATTTTTTTCAAATAAACAAATTAAACATCAGGTTTTGAGTAAAGCTTATGATGAGCTTCTGATGAAGGCTAAAAAAATAGGGGGGGTTGAATTTATCCAGATGGTTGGGCCAACGGGTGCTGGAAAAAGTTGTGCTGTCGAAAGGTTTGTTGAAGATAAATTAGCAGAAAATCAGGTATCTATGGAAAAGAATTCTCGCATAGTACCGGTTATTAGTGTGCAATGCCCTGCATCGATCGGTGGCAAATTTGCTTGGGAACCGCTGCTGAAGCGTATTCTAAGAACTGGCGGTGATGCCTTTATTGATCGAGGGAGCTACGCTCTGGAATATTCGGAGGGAGTCAGTCAGAAAGAGATTTCAAAATTGTTACTGAGCAATAGTAAGGTTTCTGACTTGGTGGAAGTTATTCAAAACTTTCTATTTCAGCGGCAAGTGAAGTACCTGGTTATTGATGAAGCTCAGCATATTATTGATGCCTGCAGAACGGCTCTGGAAGCGCTTCAATGTATGGAGCTGCTGAAGTCCCTGGCAAGTTTAAGTGGTTGCATTATTGTTCTGGTCGGAACTTACCGACTGTTGCGATTTGGTGAAACCAGCGCGCAGCTTGGGAGGCGGTCCGAGATTATCGAATTGGGGCCGTACCAGAGAGGCTCAGAGAAAGACCTTAAGCATTTTGCCTATGCCCTTGATGGGTTGCTTGCACGTTATCCAATACGGTTTTCGGATGCTTTGTTTAACAAAGTCAGCGAGATTCATTTGGGCTGCTGTGGTTGCATCGGTATTCTGAAGGACTGGTTGACCAAGACGCTGTATCGAACGCTTGAGTCAGGTGAAGATCATGTCAGCGTTAAAAGTCTGATGGACAATAGAATGGATCCACGGGAATTGCAGCGAGTGGCCGAAGAAATCAGGATGGGTAAGGATTATTTTTCCCGCGTTTCGATGCTGGATGTTGAGAACATGTTGCAGGGTGTGAAAACAACTGTTTATAAAAAATCCGGTTCACGAGGTGTACAGCGCAAACCAAGTCATGACCCAGTGGGGCCGCAGCTATGATCGGGGCTTTTGAACAGCTGCCACGTACTGTTTTGTATGGGGTAGAGCCAATTGATGCCGGTAACGGATATATGTTTGAGTCTGCTGGGAGTTATCTTGTTCGGCTGGCCTATGCTCATCGGAAAGCACCGCATCATTTTCTGAGACATTTTCTGAACCCAGCAATTGGGCAGGGACAGGTGTCCAACGATTTGTTTATTAGTTATGGCTTTTCTGCAATGAACGGTTATCGCCCAAAGGCAGAAGCGTATGTGAGTGCTTTGGCAGTATTTACCGGGCAGCAAAATATAGAGTTATTATGCATGACTCCCTGGAAAACGTTGCTGGACTCGATGGGTAAAGGGCTCTTTCATTCTTCAAAAAAATGGTGCCCGGAGTGTCTGCATCAATGGCGTAAGGCGGGAGAGGCGCTGTATGAGCCATTAATCTGGAGTTTGCAGAGCTTGGAGTGCTGCCCTATCCATCAGTGTGTTTTGAAAAATGTTTGCTCCAGTTGTGGCGCAAGGCAGCACATGGTGCAGCGGGTTCTGCCAGTCGGGTATTGTCCGGAGTGTGGTTTATTTCTGGGTGAGAGTGCTAATGAAGTTGACAGGCAGGTGGTTTCACAAAAGGAGCAGTATCTTTTGGATTTGGTAGCTAGTCGGCACTTGGTTAAAGAGGGTTGTTCCCTTCAGTTGTTATTGAGGGATGGTATTCGGGTCGTAATGTCCCAGTTGGGCGTAACGTCAACAAAAAAACTTGAGGCTTTACTTTCTTTTTCTCAAGCTACGATCAGTCAGTGGTTTTCCGATGGGAAGCGCGGAACCAGACCAACATTGAGCACCTTGTTGAATTTTTGTGTTGCAGTGCAGGTAAGTCCAGCTGATTTGCTATTTCACCACGAACGGATGAGTCCTGTTGCGCAAATTGCTGAACTCGATTCGCGGCAATCCTATGAGAATGCCGACCAGCGGGATTGGGTTGAACATCAGTTAACGAACATTGTTAAAAATCACAATGAGATTATTTCAGTTAACCAGGTAGCGGAACAGCTTAAGGTTGGAGTGAGCTACCTCCGTTATCACTTTCCGGAAAAATCTGCCGAATTGGTGGCGAAAAATAATAAGCTTCGGGCGAAGAAGCGGGAGGATCGTAATAAACGAAAAGTCTTGCTGGTTGAGGGTGCCTGTCAGTATTTACTGGATGGTGGCGTATTTCCTTCCCATAACTATGTGAGAGCAGCTTTGAAAAATGAGCTGAATAATTTTGGTTTTGGAGAGTTTACTCAAATATGGCGAGAGGTCACTAACAAGCTATAAATCTTGAACGCTGTTTTTTCCCTTCTGAATTTCCTTCCTCACTTTCGTAAAGTAAATTTCCTGTAGTGACTCTGGCTATCGCATGATGCGTAGCCAGGTTATTCACCGGCTAATAAATCTTAAAAATCACTTCTTTTGGGGTGTTTTTTTTGCAAGATTTTTTTGCCGAAAGATGTCCGAAAGTTTGTCATGAAAACTGTCCGCTTTTCGGCGTGAAATGAAAGTTTTTTTCAAAAAGCTGTCCGCTTTTGTGAAAAGAGAGTGCAAAAAAGGAGGGTATTTTCGCATAAGTTGTCCAATCGGACACAAATAATGATTACGTACACAATTAGTGTCCGTGATCGTAAAAAGTGTCCGCTTGTTTTTCAAATTAGTGTCCGGAATATCCGCTGAAATAGCCTTTTAAATACCATTTCTTTTCCATAATGGTGTCCGTTTCCTCTGTTTTTATCAGGGTATATGTCCAGAAAATTGTCGATAAAATTGTCCGATGATTTTTCAGAAAAGATGTCCGATTTTACAAAGAGGTATTCAATAAGCATTTCGTGATGTTTTTAAATTAATAATTTCCTTCAATATCAGTTGGTTGGCTCAGGTGACGGGGGGGGTGGTATTCTTTAACGCAAGGTGGGCTGACTTCTACTTATTTGCCAAATTTGAGCAGATTTAATGATACAAACCTGCTCAAACCACATTTCTAAAGCTTAAAGTAATAGCGCTTTACCAAAACTTTGTAGTAAGGATTCTGTGGCTCCCTTATGCTCTTCTGATTGGATTACTTCCGGGTTGAGTCCGGCAATAGCCTGAGTACAGGCTATTTTGATGGTGGCATTTTCAGTTTGATAAGCGCATGAAAACTGACTTGGTAAGTAAAGCCTTGATTAAAGCATACAGCCTACGCCAGTCGTCTAAAGGCTTGGTATTTCACAGTGTCCGAGGGTCGCAGTATATCAGCAAGCATTACCGTCAATTGCTTCAAAGCTATGGTATGAGAGCCAGCATGGGTGATGTTGGTGCTTATGAGCCAGCTTTAAATATCAAACTGCTACATCTAAGCATTGTTGCTACGGCTAGTTCCAAACACATAACCTAGCAGTGCCGTAAGGGTCGGGAATAAGACATTTAGTAAAATTAACTGAAGAGTGTCGAACCAAAAGATGCGAAAAGCATCTCTCTCTGACTCAAGAGATCTGGAAAGTGATGAAATCTCAATCAATATATCTTTGCTTGGCGGAGCGGTAGAGTCTGCGATCTTTTGAAGATCTTCGATTGCATCAAAAAAATGAGACTCACCCCATATAAAAATCAATAATATAAAAACAACAAAGCTTACAAGAACCCAGATAACTCCCCACGTTAAGGATACGCCAGCCTTTTCCTTTCCGGTTAAAGGCTCTGGTTCACTTACTGGCGCATCCTTGGGCGTAGTCTCTGTAGCATTTGTTAAGTCTAAATCCCCCGGCATTATTTTGCTTTCCTTATCTTTCGTGCTGAGTTTTATTCACATTTGCAAGTTCTGTCATTACTAAGCGATGTATGTCCTTGCCTTCTTTAGTGGCAGACAAGATGGTCCGATTGTGACTGGCTTCATCTGAAGCCCAGTCCAGCAAAGATAGAGCAACCCTCGTTACATCACTAGCCTTTTTGAGGTTCAGTCTTTTTTGTAAACTTTTCAAGAAGTTAGAGTCTATAGATAGTCTTACTTCTGTTTGAATAGATTCACTAGCCATAAAAAACTCCATAAAATATCCGTTACGTATCCTATTATAGTGGATAAAATCTGGCGCAACAAGAAAATATGGATGTGCCTGCACCCCCCCCCTGAATTTGTCGTTATTCGAAGGTAGAAATCTAATCTGGCCTGACAGAAAGTTAGATCGCGATTGATCGTAAGGAATGGATCAGCTGAATAGACCACTCAACAAACAGTCGAGTAGCTTATTGAAAGCAGAATCGATAATTTAAAGTTTATTCACCATAAGTTATAATCTACAATATTTTCAGTTCGAACAGTAATATATTGTTATGTATGAATAAAATCATACCATCCTACGATAGATCACTAAAACAGTTAAATCTAACCTGCTGATTTGCATGAAGTAAAAAAGGAACCTAAGTGTAACTCAGTCTCCCCATAACTTATCAGCCTACTTCTTTTGGGGTGTTTTTTTGCAAGATTTTTTTGCCGAAAGATGTCCGAAAGTTTGTCTTGAAAACTGTCCGCTTTTTGGCGTGAAATGAAAGTTTTTTTTTCAAAAAGCTGTCCGCTTTTGTGAAAAGAGAGTGCAAAAAAGGAGTGTATTTTCGTATAAGTTGTCCAATCGGACACAAATAATGATTACGTACAATTATGTAACTACCAGAATAAACTTTGGCCTTTTCCAAGCATATAATTCCCGTTTTTTACCCTTTATGATTAATTTTTGTACAGATTTTCCAAGCATAAAGTTTCCGATAGTACGGGAACTAAGCAAATTGTTTCCGAAAATTCCCAGCATAAAGTTTCCGATAGTTCCAAGCATAAAGTTTGGCATTTTGTTTGGTCAAAAACTATAAACATCGGGAGGGCCGACTTTCAGGTAAGTTGGTGTTATTGTTTCACGAGAGATCATTGCCAGGCCGGATTGTTGAGTGCCATTTTCTCAGTACTGAATGAACAATCTCTTGAGGTAAAAATTCCTGTTCAAGCCTTCCTTTTTTCTAGATCGAAGGGTGTCTAAAAACTGCTGTTCTTCTGTTGTCAGTGTTGAGAAACTTTCGTTTAACGATGGGCTTGGCTCTTCTACCGCCCTGTTTTTCTGATACTGCTCGAACAGTGTTTGACTCATTAATAGTGCAGATAGCGTTGGCTTATGTTTTCTAGCCCGTGCCAGCATGGTTAGCCCCCAGCTATCCATATCGCCCCAATAAGCAACGGATTTTGATTTCAGCCAGGGAGCCTGCATCCACGCCAGATTCAATCCTGCTCCCAAAATGGCAATCGTGTTTTTCATAGCAGGTAACAGGTGAAGGCATTGCTCGTTTTCTACGATCAGAATATTTTCTGCGGGTAAGGGGGCGGTGGCTAATTCATGGTCTCTGACACGGATTTGCCGAAAAGGCAGGAGAGCCCCATCCAGATCTGATATTAACAACCAATGGTGATTGTCATCCTGTGCATCAAGAAAGGTCTCAAGCCCCTGTTCAGTAACCTGCCCATCAAACCGAATATCCAACAGTTGTCTGATCAAGAGGTTATTGCGCTCAAAGAATTTGGTGTCAGTATTGGCTACTCCGAGAGATCGTAGTGGCACACCCTGAGCAAAACCGGGTTCAAGGATCAAGGCCAGTTTCGCTGCCTTAGTCACTTTGTCCACTGGTTTATTAAACCAGCGTCGTTGACGTACAAAATAAGGATGAAAAATCGAGTCTACCCGTTTAATGATGGTGCCCAACCATTGATATTCACTTTTGGTCGTCTTACATCCGCTTGCATCTATCCATTCACTGGGTTTTGATAATACCCATTGACTCGGGACATCAATGGGGGCGGCTGTTCCCCGGTATTTAACCGAATCCCAGTGCACTTCACCGATATTGATTTGCTGCCATTGTTGAAAGTACTGTCTGATTTTGTCCGGGTGATGACTGATTACCTGAGATGTTGGTTTGCCAATACTGATTTTGAGAGGCCAGCTGTCAGCCGTTAGCAAGCGTTTTTCACGGATATTGGCGTTATGCCACTGTCTGGTCAGTTCGCCAGCTATATCATGGGGCGACTTCATAGTTTGCTGGCTCGTCAGTGGCGATAGGTGGTTGGGTAGCTGTCTGACTTTTCTTAAAAGCGTGCTTTTCGAGGGTTTCCCAGCGCATGGGAGTCAGGGTTGCTTTCATTCCTTTACGATGTACCAGTATGGCTGAATGGGTATGTGTCCGTAACAGTCGAATCTCTTTATTCGGGGTAACAAACAGCGGGCGGAGGCCAAACTCGTTGAGGGCGGAGATGATTCTACCGGCAACCGCCTGGGAGCTTTTGGAGAACGCTTCATCGAGAATAATGGTGCCAAATAGTGGATGAGTAGCGCCCGCCGGACAGAGCGCATAACTCAGGGATGCTGTAAGGATGTGGCTGGCCAGAATTTCCTTTTCGCCACCACTGCCGCTTTGGGAGCCTTTCAGTGTATGGATAACGGCATGGCTCTCACGGTCTCTGACTTCTACGGAAAACTGCAGCCGATACCGTGGATCAAGCAGTGCACGGGCACCCACCGTTCTGCGATTCTCACTGGCTTCCCGCAGTAAGTTCACCATTTTTTACGTGTCCATTATTTTTGTCCGATTGGACAACTTATACGAAAATACCCTCCTTTTTGGTACTATATTTTCACAAAAGCGGGCAGCTTTTTGATAAAAACTTTCATTTCACTCCAAAAAGTGGACAGCTTTTAAGCCAAATTTTCGGACATCTTTCGGCAAAAAAATCTTGCGAAAAAAACACCCCAAAAGAAGTGATTTTTAAGATTTATCAGCCGGTGAGATGGCTTGTCTGAAACACTAACCAGTCTGCAGCACGAGCGATGCAGATAATAGCATTACGGATGGAGATGCAACGGTAAACACTGAGATCGAGCTTAAAGCAAATCAGGTGACGCTAGATTTTCTGGTTTCGGCGGTCAAGGAGTTTTGAGAGATGATGGCTCCAATGGTCTTAATATTCCAAGAAAGTGAGAAGTTGAATCAATGGACAAATAACATTATCGGTGCAATAGATTTACTGGAAATCACGACTGAGATGCTGTGCGAAGTAAACATCAAATTTGTGTCTCAGTCCAGAGCGACTATTTTGACTGGCAAGGTAGCAAAGAAAGAGACTCAAGAACCATTAAGTTATTGCCATTTGGCAGCTGAGATGCAGTACAGCCTCCTCTTTACATATTGCAATAAGTAAAGCGATGCACTATCTTTACTATACGCAATATGTAAAGAGACAAAGCTATGCCTAAACTCAGTGCCAAACGGCAAATAACTATCCCTGCTGGTCAGTGTGAAGAACTTGGCATCCAGCCAGGAGATGAAATCGACAGCTTTATCGTCGATGGTCGGATTACTTTGATCAAGAAGCATAAAGGGGCAGCAAAAGGGACCCTGAAACATGTTAAGGCCAGGAAGGACATCTCAGACGACAATTCACTTCAGAGTGCTTTGTAGTGATAGCCATTGATACCAATATTCTACTCCGGTACTTGCTGGAAGACGATGAGAAGCAGTCAGCACAGGCGACTCGCTTGATTCAAGGAGAGGGAAAGGTTCTGGTGACTGATGCCGCTCTAGTTGAGACAGTCTGGACGCTGAAAGGCAAAAGGTACCAGATTACCAAGTCTGAAATCATCGAGACCATTTTGCAGCTTTTTCAGGAAACCAACCTCCACTTTGAGGACGGACAGGTTGTTTGGAAAGCCTTGAGTGATTTTAAGAACGCAAAGCCTGTAAAAGGTAAGGAAGCGGACTTCTCTGATGCGCTCATTGTGTGCAAAGGCCGAAGCGTGATTGAGAAGCAGAGAGAGGTCTTCAATGGCTCGTTCACTTTTGACAAAGCCGCACAAAAACTACCTGGCGCCAGAACTCCGAATTAGATAGGGGGAATAAATTTCAGAAACATGAGGAAATTGTACTCAAAAGCTAGTGCGTTTTATGTACAGTGAACTTTTCGAGGGAATGGGCGCAGTACCCCAGATTCGTTTGCCAATAATACTATTATGATAAGTTAATTAACTTATCATAATAGTAGGATAATAAACCCGTTATAATACAGAGTACGATATTGATTAGTGGATATTTGCCAGCATTTCAGCAGGATCAAAGCCGGTAACAGCTATCGTACTAGGTGCTTCAATTACCGCTTCAGGCTTAAAGCGATCAATCTTGGCAAACTCACGTACATGTTTGAAAAAGTAAGGCTTAACAGTGGTCTGCTTGTTACGCACCGAGAATGAAAGGAACCATTCGTGCACACCGGCAGGCAATTCATCAAAGTTAGTCATGATCTCGTACAAATTGCAGAAACATTCCTGTCTTGAATTATCGTGACTACCCACTGAGCCAGCGAAATACATCTTGTTCTTGTAGGAAAAGTTGAAACCCTTCTGATGTTTTATCAAGTCCTTGCCATCTTCCTTCTGTGCAATGTCCAGCCAGCGAATGCCAAGATCGTTGTAAATTATATCTGGCACTTCCTCACGGTTTTTACCCTTCATAGTGCCAATTGCATCAAGAAAAGCCTGCTTACTGAATGCGCAGACATCTGGATTATCTACCAACATCTGTTTAACAGCAGCCTTAGGCTTGTCTCTGGATTCCGGGTTTGCCGCATAGCTTTCAAACCACTCTCGGCCCACATTCTGTGATGAGCCTGAGACAAGTTTACTTCGCCAGGCGTTAATGAGGTCATGATCGGGGATCGCACTACGACCTGTTTTGGTGAAGACCATGTACTTTTCAGTCTCAGGGTAGAATACGACCGCATTGCGATTCTTTGTATAGGTGCCATCTTTCTTAACACGACCAAAAACAAGATCACCGTCGTCACCCAGAATATCTTTCAGAAGGCTTACTTCATCCTCATTTAGTTTTGAGAACTTCAAACCTTCGGACGTGACAATTCCACGATAGTATTCGTAACAGTCCCTGGTATCTTGTTCCTCTTCCTCGTCATCTGATTCATCCTCATCATCTGACGCACTCTCAATTCGCACAGGCTCGATAAACCATACTTCTTTTTGAGTCTCGCATCGCTCAATAAGGAACTTGCCTTCGAAAATTTCTGCCTTAATCAGAAGTTGTGCCAAATCACACTGCAATGCCGGTTTTACACTGCGAGCCTCATTAAGTTTACCCAGCACAACTGCCTGAGAAACAACATCACTATGACTTGCTTTGAACTCCTTATATGGGTCGACTTTTCCCTTGTAGCTCTCTTTAGGATCAATAAACAGAAGTACCAAGTCGTCAGCTTTCACCTCACCGCCGTATTCAATCTTGATGTCACCACAGACCTTATCAAGCCCCGTTTTAATCTTGTCGCTGATCTCTTCAGAGGATTTGTTAAGCACACGCAGGGTTCGTAAGGACAGTGCTTGAACTATCTGCCGGTACTCCCCATCTTTAGCATCATTCAGATCGCTGTATTTGTATACGGTATCGAAATCCCGCCATTTCAGTTCAATTTTGACAGAGCTTCCGTAGATCGTGTTCATTTTGGCAAGGTGCTCAGACATAACGCCTGCTCTGGTTCGCTCAGTCTCAGCAAGTGTTTTGTGGTCTACGTGATATGCACCAACCCGGTTTTTCTTTCTGCCAAGACCACGCGGCACAAACTCTCCATCTGAAATGGTACTTTGTTCTCCTGTTTTCTTTTCAAATACCGGTTTGCCACTCTTATCATAAACCGGCACAACAAAATCCTGAGTTAGCCTGAATCTCTCAGAGCCAAGAACCTGCCTTTTACGGTCTTCCTTGATGCTGGATTTTTCGATTGCCTCGACGTTTGTAAATGTTTTCGTTCCTGTCGAAAACAACATGGGCAAGTTTTTGCCACTACTTCTTTTCGATGTAGAAACATTCCAGTCTGATTCCAGCTTGCTGTTCACAGTGATAATTTGAGTAACATCACCACTCTTCCAGCAGTTTGCAGAGATAATCCGGTAGTAACGTTCCTCGCATGTAAAAGAATGAGCATATCCATCATCACCGGTCATGCTCTCCACGCCATTGATTCCATTGGAGATAAGGTGATCCATAACCCAGCTATGGATGCGGTTTTGATAGCTTGGATCAGTTTTATTCAGGTTATACTGACTCATATCAAAGCCTTTTTTGACCATGAAAGACTTGTAACCTTCGTAGCCCTTCTTAGCCTTCTGGTGGTGCGATGCGAGCAAGCCTCCGGATGCTTTGACAGCCTTACTGATAGCAATTGATCGCTTTTGGTACTCATCTTCAGGGGTATTTTCATCACCCACAAAATAGGTGTAGAAGTCGAACTTGTCATAAAGACCGTCAAAACTAACCACTTTTGAAACACGGTCGATTTCATTAGTCCGAACGCTAACGCCTTCAGTAAGTGGCTTTAGGTCTGTAGGCTTAGTTATTTTAGCCACGATCACTCCTTGATACCCCACAACCATGCGGGGCAGTATTTATCAGCTGTTAATTATTAATGAATTTACGGATGCGGTTTATTCGGCCTGAAATAACTTCCGGCTTTTCGCTACTCATAATACCGGGGATCACCATCACAATGTCCTTATCCGTAAATGTCTGGACACTGTTCTGGTCGGTGAAGTAAATATCGGCGTTCCCATCCATATTGAGCATATTCATGTAGATCACACGGTTTATGCCTGTAATTTCAGTCACTTTCTCAATCTTGGCAGCAGCACCACTTTTCAGCATTCGAGACATGCGCCAAAACTTAATATCTACAAGTGCCTTTTTGCCGGTCTTCTTGTCTACAATAATACCGTCAAGCTTCTCTTCTAAGCCCTTTGGCATTGGCTCCCAACGGAACCCTTCATTAACAAGAAGTGCCTCACACGCTTGTTCTGATACCGCTGCTCTGTAGATATTGGTGAATACAATTGGTGACATCATGTACTTACCCGGTTTCCAGGTAGTGGCAAAACCGTACTTTTCAAAGTGCATTCGAACTGCTGTGTTTTTTGAGATGTGTTCAAGGTCTGCCGCTTCTGCACTCACATATCGTGCATTCTCAATACCATCGAAGAACCTGTACTTCCGGATACTGCTGTAATCAGGTCTGCCGTTAACTGGATTATCAGGAGTACCACTGTACTTGTAGGCTACTACTGCCGCCGAATCATCAGGAACACGGATGTATATGCCTAAAAGTTCAGGTGGTATGTCATTCTCGGAGTTAAGAGTTGGATTTCTCAGGACGAATGCGCGAAGGTCATCCCAACGCTTAAATATGGCATCAGATTTTGCACGTCTCTTGCTTCTCTCTCGCTCAACGCTTTCAATAATCTTCCTTCTGATCTCTTCAGAAATACGCTTTACGTGCTCCACAACCATGCTTCTGATATTTTCTACATTGTGCTTTTCTGACCCAATGCACTTTTTAACCACATCGGAAATGTAATTTGCCTGCCGGATACCCCCGGCCTTTACACTGCACTCATCCAACTCATTAGCTATATCTTCAAGTGTTGGATTAGACATTCCCTCTATAGCTGCCACAGCACCATCAAGAGCATCAGATGCAGCACAGATAATTTCCTTATCAGTAAAATTATCATACCGGGTGTTGCTATTAATGGTCTTTACTTGGCGCATGATCTTGTCGTTCGCTTTGATATTGGCATCGTAAGCAGCCCGGATCATATCATCAAGATCGCTGGTAACTGTCAGAACAGAGTCCAAACAGTCGTCAGAAGCAACCCTCTTTGCCTCCGTCATCAAAGCGATGTACTCATGGCTAAGAAGGTCATGACCACGAGTATCACGGCTGATAATGTCTACCAGGTTGTAATCCGCGTAAATGTTGATGAACTTCCGTTTGAACGATGAACGTGACATTCGACCAACCGCTTGTTCAATGTATTTGATCACAGCAGCAATATAATCACTGCTATTTTCAAACGTAGAACCATTGGAGCTCTTTGAGTTGTAAGCGGCTATGAACTGACTTCTCGTCTCATCACGTCTCTTGCTTTGCATTGCTGACAATACGAATTGCTTTGCCTTTTTAGCGTCAATGACGCCAGCTTCCTTCAGACTCATAAGGTTGTAAAACAGGGTCAGTCTGGTGTTCGTATCTACGTTCCGGCTTGTGCTTTCGCCGAATGGAAACATCGATGTAGGCAAGTCTATATAAAGGCTGTCAATATCTGCTTTCTTTTTAGGAATGCATACTCTTGTATCATCAACCTTGATTAGGCTTTTTTTGTCCTCTTCGGTTTTCGGCGTGTACTGCGGATTCTTTCCCGCACCGAGACTCTGAAATGATGAGAGAATGATTACCTTCTTCGTTCCAGAGTTCGCGAGCACGTCAAGGGCATCATCAAAGCAACCGGAACGCATGGCCTCAGCATTCATTTTCACAAATAGCTCTGGTTTTTCTCCATCTCGTGAATATTGCTCAACGGCCTTCTCAATGATGGCTTTCTCTTCAGCCCTACCACCGACTCCACGAGAGCACAAGCACAGCATGTAGCGCGAGCCTTCCTGATCAATGAAGTGCTTAATTGCCTGTAGGATTCTACTAAGTTGATTGATCCGGTTGTCTAAGCTGCTCTGGTCATACCCATTATCAAAAGTCGCTGCAACAGCGGCAGACATACTGGAGATACTGCCACCATACACATCAGCAAGGTGTTTGTGCCATGACTGTGTGAACACAGTATTCAGCTTAATGCCATGACCGACATAGTTTCTTTTCTGGCAGTATTCCTCATGAACACGATGTTCCTGAGACTCGGTCATTTCAATAAATCGTTTGCCAAGATGCCGCTTCATACCGTTGTAATCGAAGTTATGAATAACAGTCTTGGCATTAGCCGTCGCACTAATACCAATGACCTCAGCACCACTACAAACAATGCCCATCAGCACCCCGGATGCAGACATGGGCAATCGGAATTGTTGAAACTCTACGGAGTCTTCTGAGGCATCCTCGCGGGTTACACGGGTATAGTTAAAACCTGAGATATGGAATCCGTTATCTATAACGGGAGTAGTATCAAGATTAACCTTAGAGCCATCAGCGCGGGTTATGTAGTCCCAAATGTCAGCACTGATACTCTTGAGGCCGTAATACTTTATAAGTGACTGGATAGCACCGGTCAGGGAGGCGCGCTTTGCATCATGAGCTGTGGCATTACCATAAATCTTGTATGTAGCCTTTTTAATACAGCCGAGGAACATATTGTATGCAAAGCCCATCTCATTGATGGACTTGATCAATAAGGCACTGTCGTCACTATCACCTGACTCATCACGATCAACAGCTGTAATCAGGTGGACGGCGTTCTTAACATGTGCCGGAGTAGCATTGACCCACTTTGACTCATTGCTCTTTCCGCCAATCAAACCATTGACCATCATTGCTGCAAGGTTGCCATGAGACGAGAAAGTCTGGATCGGATCTGGTGTTATAAGGTTGTCATCAACATTCCAAGAATTTTCTGGGGCAAAATCACTGCACGCCACTTCGATGACCTTATCAATCGCAGGTTGCATGATTTCTTCGACACCATCATAACGAGGCGTATTCCCTAGCTTGTAGGATGTTGCTGCTTCATGAGCAGCTCGGAAACCATCAATAATCTTGTAGCTTCTACCCCCGATAATCGTTTTTGAAATAACACCTTCTTGCTTGTCCACTTCATCAATAAATAACAGGTGTTTCTGGTAGTCATTCTGGAAGTTAAATCGTCCTTTGGAGTGGGTAATGGCGTTCAGGTACTTTTGCGTAGTCATGAACATGGCAGTTGCATCACCATTCACAAACCTCGTTGCAGGAAATATCTTTGTAACTTCCTTCTCAATCTCCTTGTCAATCTCCTTGCCGCTCTGTTCGCATTGCTTGACGTACTGACGGTATGCGGAAACAATCTCCCGGTTTATCTCATCACACGCTTTGCCGAAGTCAGCCTTTGTCACCGGATCATTGCCAAGCAATTTGTGCCTTCTTTCACATTCATCTAGGCAGTAATTCAGGGTGTCCATATGACTGAAGTGATTTTCAACAAGAGGCTTAACAGTTTTCTCAAACACATCGGCGATATGGTCACGGTTTGCCTTAATAAGCATTACCTGCGACTTGAGAAAGCGACGCTGGAAGTCATCAAGGCGACCATCACCATCTATATGCGTCCGGATAAGTTCATCATGGAAACCTTTGATGTTATCCCCAGTATCGGTGATGGCTATGATGGGTTTTCGGTCAATATCACGATTAGCTATATCAGATACTTTCGAGCATAGTTTGTCAGCAGTAGTTTTAATACCGTCACTGGCAGCAGACTCAAAGATAATATTCTTAACATCATCACACTTAGCAACAAGATCATCCATAAATGATAAATATGTGGACTTCTCGTTGTCCCAGAATTTCCCATCATTGAGGTTCTTAAGCCGGATACTGGCGATAGCAGCAGGATTACGCTTTGCATTCTCAAAACCAGTTATCGCAGATGCCCAATTGAAAAACTCAGCAGCGGAATCTGCTGCATCATTCATATTTGGCATGTATGATTTCTTTGCAACATCTATAAGTTCGTCGAGAATGAATGCTGCCGATGCATAGGTCTTACCGATACCGGTCTGACAGCGAAGCAAGAACAACCATCCAGGAGAGGTGGTTCCATCTTCACGAACTATCTTTGGCACTGTCCGTCTGGCCTTAGACACCACTTCTCGCTTAACTTTTGCAAGCGATGAGTTGAGCCTGAAGCCGTCCACACTCTTGAACGAATACTTCACCACGATTCCTTGATGGATTATGATAGGGTAATTAACCTATCATGAAGTGAAGGGCGATGTAATCGTTGTCATAAACAGAATAAACTATTGGGCAATAGACACCATAAATGTAGGTAACCCGCTTCACACAGTAAAATGTGATTTTATCGTCCCAGATATCTTGCTTTTTTCGGTCGTTGACCTCCATATGCCCTCCTGATGTCGTAGACCAGTGCAGGTAAAAGTCCCTCATAGGAAGCAATAAAAGTCTTTTCGGATACATCCAAAAATCAATGGCACTGACTTAAGCCTTCAACCGCTGGTATTCATTGAGTCTGCGCGCTTTTGCTCTTGAGTGCTGGAGCCGTTTGTAAGGCTTTGGTCGTCTTTTGACCGCTCGTTCCGGCCCGGACGATTTCCTACTTTGTGCTCTCCTGTGATCGATACCATGTATTCAACCAGCCTCTGCAACAGGCAAACGTCTGACTGAAGCAACAGCACATGAAACTCCTGAAGGCATTCTTGTGCAGCTTTGAAACTGATCTCCCGGGGCTTGTTTTTTAGCCGTACCGCCGACCGTGCCATAAGTGCCCGTATCAGGTTATAAACCAACAGGTGAACGTCTATTTCTTTCCTGACCATTTCCGGTGTTTTGCATCGCAGTATATCCATATGCATCAGGCTCTTGATCGCCCGAAAGTCGAGTTCTACATGCCAACGCTCTTGGTACAGATCGATAATTTCGTTTTTTGGATACTGTTCAGGATTTAAAAGGGTTGTCACGATTGTGCGCTTTTTATTCTTGATCACTCTGATGGTCAGTTCATCGGGTATCCATTGATTGTAAAAATCCCGGCTCATCCACTCCGGGCGGGATGGCTTCGTCAGGCGCATCAGGCCATCTTTTTTCCCCAGTTTCTGGTCGCACTTTCTCAAGTCCAAGTGGCGGGCACCATTTTTTTCGAACACGACATCAATATTGTCCAACTGGAGCATGGCCGTAAGAAAGTAGTTTTCAAAAATGGCGTCACCCAGCAAAATGTCTCCGTCTTTTAGAAATTTCAGCAGCTTGCGGAACAGAGCCATTTCTCCGGTTCTTTTTCCCTGATAAGCTGCCACGGTTGATCCCAGTAAGGCTCCGCTGCCTAACGTGACCAATATTTCTATCCGGAGGATGGGATACCCAACCCCTTTTTTTGCGAGCCGTGTTGCGGGTACGCTTGCTGGTTTTCGTCGGTGTCCGGCATGGATAATGTCGAACCGTCTGTTATGACCACTCTGCGATCATGCCAGCGCCATGTTTCCGGGCTGGCTCCGTCCAGATTTTCTCCGGATTGGGTCAGTAGTGTTTTGATACTGGCTTCAGTGAGTCGGTACCTGGCTTTGCAGTATGCACTATTGTCTGTTTTATCCGGATTCTGTCCTGTCGCTATCTGGTCTCTGGCACTGGCAATTAAGGTATTACGACAAGACTTGTTACA
Organism: Endozoicomonas sp.; assembly: GCA_965198415.1. Classification (GTDB taxonomy): domain Bacteria; phylum Pseudomonadota; class Gammaproteobacteria; order Pseudomonadales; family Endozoicomonadaceae; genus Endozoicomonas. The sequence goes on along the minus strand of CBDAPN010000030.1, from coordinate 507,321 downwards.
GCTGGCAACTTGGTGCATGAATAGTGTGAGTGTTTTCACTGGAGGGAAACGACGAACTCGTCCACCTGCATATTGCGTCTGGAAGGTAGCAATATTGTTCTTATTCAGTATGGCGGAAAGGCTGTCATCTCCTGCCAGTGCAAATTGTTTGAAGAGGTCATCAGCGAGATTCAGGTACTCTGGGCTAAACTTGGTCATGGCTTGCTCTCGGGGGTGAAGTCTTCTTGACTTTTATAGTCATTTTTCCCTCTTGAGCAAGCCTTGATATTTCCGGGTTGGAGCCTTAAGTCAGTGCCATTAATCTATACATAACTAACGTGCTTCGTTTGTTGGCTACCCACTCTGATACAAGATTCGCCAGCGAGCCTTTCATCCTTTTGGGCACCTCTATAAAACAACTGCTCTAATCTAACTGGCGTCTCGCCACTATTGGCTGAATGAAGGCGCTCAGTGTTGTAATACTTCATGTATGCAGCCACATCCCTTTTCATGTGCTTGCGTGTTGGCTGGTGCACCTTAAATAGCCAGTCGTGCTTGAGACTACCAAAGAAGCGCTCAACCACAGCATTATCCCAGCAAGCGCCAACATCACCCATGCTGGCTCTCATACCATAGCTTTGCAGCAATTGACGGTAATGCTTGCTGGTATACTGCGACCCTCGGTCACGGCTCGCTTTCTCAACATGGCTTTATCAAAGGCCTTCAGCTCTTTCGGCTTCATGTTTTTTCGAATTTTCGTCACTAAATTCAGGCCTTTCTCTTTCAACCAGCCAGCTAACTTCTCTGAGATATACCCTTTATCTCCATAAAGCCAACCCGTTAAATCCTCTACAAGGTCAGGTACAGGCTTGCGATCATCGGCATTGGCGGTTGAGAGACAGAAGGACAGGATTTCCCCACAATGGTTGATAATCAAGTGAAGTTTGAATCCATACTTCCAGCCAGTAGATGTCTTTCCACGTTTAGCTTCTTCTCTGAACACCTTGTGGTTATTGATTCGATGATTATCACAAACGACGATAGGCGTAGAATCAATGAACGACAAACCTGTAGGCTTTCCCATGCACTTTGTTTTGAGATAAACAGTCAATGGAATCAATGTCGTCTTCATCAGCTCAACAAAACGGTTATAAGAAACCAGGTTGGGAAAACTGTCTGATTTATGCCGGACAATGTGGCTCAGGTAATAGTGCTTGAAATCCCGGAAGGGGCTCTGATGGAAGCAGATAATGATGGTCATTATCTCACTGAGCGTCAGTTTTGATATAACCGGTGATTTTTTGTCATTGCAGATAAGCTGTTTATGCCATTGTGGTTCAAAAATTAGACAGAAATCATCGACATCACAGAATACACTGGTCATAGACATGGAGCCTCCGGTTAGCTGTCTGTGGTTTGGTACCCGAAAGATAGCTAAGTTGTCTGGAGGCTCCTTGTCTTTTTTACGTCGAACTCACGTGTTTTAAGGAAGAGGGGGAATCCTCTTCTGTGAGTCGGAAAACGTTTGACCAGTCCATAGGGGAATTAGTCAACGGATTCTTACCGTATTCCACGACAGCCCTAACAAGAGCATCGTAATCCAGATGATCATCGCCCAATGCGACCATTTTAGGGGTTTTTTCTGCACTGATAGCGCAGTCCTCGATACGGTCTACCGTTTTTTGAGGGAGTTGGTCAAAAGTTGGGACTTCCTGTCGGCGCAGATATTTTTGCCAGGGATCCCACTGTGCGAGGTAGGCCTGCAAGTTATCGTCGGAACAACGGGTGTTCACTTGATTAACAGCGTTGCCTATATCCTGATCCGACACTTTGGCACACCTTCTAAAGATCATATGCTGAGTTGAGCCGGGCAGGGCGAGTTGCTGGCGTACACCAATCTGAAAAGCCAGCTCTACTTCAATTTCATCCACCCATTTCAAGGTCTTCATATGGTCACGGGCAATCCGTTTCACCTCATCCAGACGCATCATTTGCAAGCCTAATTCCCTTAATTCGTCAGCATTACCCGCAAAGGCCTTTCTTTCGGCCGAATCGAGTAATTGCATGGTATCCAGATCATCCAGTGCCAGGATTATCCGGTCATCACAGGAAGTGAGTGCGTGATGTATGTGATCCATAGCTTCATTCCTGATCCTGTCGCTCCCTGTCAGTAACGCCGTGATTGCCATCACCCGCTGGGCCAGTACAGGACGGGTTGCCTGATTCTGGTAGTCCGCAGTACTGGTCAGTCGCCCCAGGTAACGAACAAGGTCAGTAGCCTGATCATGCATAAGGCTAAGTTCTGGTATTTCCGAGTCGGCTGAAGCCAGTTGACGCCAGAAGGTAAGACCTTCTACCACGTTTGAAAACTGCTGTTCAGGCTGTCCTGCACTTCGGGAAAAATAAAACTGCATGTCACGAGATTCTACTTCTCGTAGACGGTCGATCAAGGTATCAGACAGCCCGGTATTTTGAAGATAAACGTTGCGGATATTACCTTCAGTGGTCTCTCCCAGCGTTGTAATCCAGTGGGGCAGGGCCGTCAGGCCGGTGCAATCCGAAAGATTAAGGTCGCCCCCCACGGAGAGGTTCTCGGGCAGGGCCGTCAGGCCGGTGCAACCCGAAAGACGAAGGCCGCCCCCCACGGAGAGGTTCTCGGGCAGGGCCGTCAGGCCGGTGCAATCCAAAAGATTAAGGTCGCCCGTCACGGAGAGGTTCTCGGGCAGGGCCGTCAGGCCGGTGCAATCCCTAAGATCAAGGTCGCCCGTCACGGAGAGGTTCTCGGGCAGGGCCGTCAGGCCGGTGCAACCCCTAAGATCAAGGTCGCCCCTCACGGAGAGGTTCTCGGGCAGGGCCGTCAGGCCGGTGCAACCCCTAAGATCAAGGTAGCGCCCCACGGAGAGGTGCTCGGGCAGAGCCGTCAGGCCGGTGCAATCCTTAAGATCAAGGTCGCCCCTCACGGAGAGGTTCTCGGGCAGGGCCGTCAGGCCGGTGCAACCCGAAAGACGAAGGTCGCCCTCCACGGAGAGGTGCTCGGGCAGGGCCGTCAGGCCGGTGCAATCCGAAAGACGAAGGTTGCCCCTCACGGAGAGGTGCTCGGGCAGGGCCGTCAGGCCGGTGGAACAGCTAATATTAAGCTCGCCTTCAACTCGATAATGAACATTGTTAGAAAATTCCTGTTCTAAAATCAGGTTTATCAGTTCATCATCTGTAATAATTTTTGTCTCAATGACAGAACGATTTTCTAGTGCTTTGGTTTCTGATAAATTATCATGCATACTGCACGGCTGGGTGTATCTAGTACCCTCATCAGAATTATCTATAAAGTTAGATGATGGTCTTTCTATGTAAGAGGGAGAATTTTCTGAAGAGTTTGGTCTTATGTCCATTATTCCTTATTCCTTACAAATTAAAGTCTTGAACATAAGATATGACAACATTTTAACATAAGATATGACAACATTTTAATAGAATGATTCCTTCCTCCCCGGATTTTTTTTAAGATCAAATAATGATTACAAGTCAGTTTTTGTCGATAGATTGTTTTTTTTATTCTATGACTTTATAAAAGACCATTTTACGCTGATGATGAGATAGCCACCACGACGCCAGCGTTCACAGGCTTCGACAGTGCGCCCCGCATCTGTCTGGCCAGATCATCTCGGGCATGGTTGATGTACTTGCGGGTTGACTCAAGAGAATCGTGGCCCATTAAATCCGCAATGGCCTCGATGCCGACTTTATCTTGTGCCAGGTACGTCCCGAAGCAATGACGAATGTCGTGGGGCAGGAAGTCTTTAACCGACAGCGACTCGCATACTCTGGCCAACTCTTCCCTGACCGTTGTGTCGCTCACGTCAAATATCTTATCCGTGACCTGAAAGCCCGACGACTTGCGAGCCTCCATCAACCGACGGTTTAACATGGCGGTCAGCTCGGGTACCTCTGGCACAACGTATTCCCGACGCTGGCGCAGTTTGTTACGCCCACCTTTCACCGTGTACAACCTGATCCCGTTGTCGCAACGATCAGACCAGCTCCGGTTCAGGGCGCAGCCAATTCGTGAGCCGGTGTACCACAGAAACACCAGCACATCCCGCACGGGATTATCAGTCGTGCTAATAATTTGATCCCGCACGGATTTATCCACGATGGTCATCCGGTGTTCATGTTTACTGACCCGTTCATAGTTAATGAACGGCAACCGATCCTGAACAACCATCTTGTTTCTTACGGCGTGGTTACGAATGGCCTGAAAGGCATTAAGGTTTCGCTCGATCGTCGACTTGGCCAGTCCACGACGGGTAAAGTTCTCGACAACAAACGCATTTATATCCTCCTGATCTATATCGGCTATCGCGTAACCATCGAACCACTGGTTCAAACGGTCAACGATACCCTGGTTCTTTCTTGAATACCGTACCTGTTTTTCATAGTGCCGGACGCACTCACTGAACAAGGGATTTAAGTAATCGTTCGCGCCGGTTGCCAGTCGCAGGGCATCCAGCTCACGATGCACCGCCATCAGACAGGCTTCGTGGTAGTCCCGTGTTCGGGTGCTCTCCCGAATGGATTTCCCCAGTAACTTATCTTGCAGGTAATAGACGCCGTTCGTGTGTTTAACCAGTTTCAGGTACTTCGGTTTCATGGTTTACCTCCCTGTCAACTATGACTCACATCCCGTAAATAGGTTCCTTTTTGTAATCAATGTCCAGATGATTATAAATACTGAGCATCTTGGCCCGTAACTCTTCACGGCTATTCAGATTAAAGGCGGTAAAGATACGAGCGATGCGGCTTCTGATAACGTCACGGCTGACATTGGCTCGATCCATCATCTGTGCCGTGCTGTATCCCAGCAACACCATCAGTGCAGTACTCCTGGCCTTCGGTGACAAGCCATAAAACTGATCAATTTCTTCCGGTGTTGGCGGTGGTAGACTCTCAGCGTTCCTGATCACTGCATTGGTTACAGGTATGTCTTGATGGGGTGCGACTGAAATCGACTCGACGATCTTTTTATCATCAACAAACGATGATGGTTTTATAAAATCGTCATGGTCTTCCAGTTTATTCATGACAACAATCAACTCACGTTCGAGTCGAATGTTTTTTTCTTCGAGCTTAAGAATATCTTCTCGATGTTCCCGTCGGAGATTTTGAACAAGGCGCTCAATCTCCCTGATTCTTGCAGGGCAAAAACATGATCACTAATTGAACAGCGCCGCAAAGAAAAAGCCTGTATAATTACTCCTTTGCCTTTTTACCGATGTCTGCAAAACCCCTGTTTTCCAAGTTCTCCTCGCTCACTGACAAGCGAGACCCCAAAAAACTACACATGTGCTGGCCGAGGTTATGTTCATGTCTGTTTGTGCCATACTTTGCGGTGCGGACGACTGGAACAGCATTCGCCTATTTGCTGAACATAAAGAGAGCTGGTTTCGCAAACACTTGACGCTACCCGGCGGAATTCCAGCCGCCATCACGTTCAATCGTATTTTGCAGCCCTTGAGCCTGAAGAGTTCCGCTGCATTTTCATCCAATGGATCAAGGACGTACTGTCTGGCCTTGAGTTATCAGATAGCAGGATTGTTGCCCTTGATGGCAAGACGGTGAAAGGCTCAGCCTGGAACAAGGGTAAAGACGCCATACACATGCTCAATGCCTGGTGCACGGACGCCGGACTTTCCCTTGGGCAGTATAAAGTTGACGCCAAATCCAATGAAATTACCGCTATACCTGAACTGCTCAAGTTGCTTGAACTCAGTGGCTGCCTAGTCACCATTGATGCCATGGGCTGCCAGAAGAAAATTGCAACAGCGATTCTGAAAAAAGGCGCAGACTACTTGCTGGCCGTTAAAGGCAATCAGAAAACACTCTATGGCGAAATCACTCGCACCTTTGATCAACACTGGCAGGACAACCCTGAAGACACTCCAGATCAACACTTTTCAGAACAAGAAGGCAAAGAGCATGGGCGTGTAGAACATCGGCGCTGTTGGGTCACCCATGACATCAAGGAAGGCTCGAAGGCTTCTGCATGGGGAGCAAGAACCATATCAGCCTGTCAGTATTTACTGGATGGTGGCGTATTTCCTTCCCATAACTATGTGAGAGCAGCTTTGAAAAATGAGCTGAATAATTTTGGTTTTGGAGAGTTTACTCAAATATGTCGAGAGGTCACTGACAAGCTATAAATCTTGAACGCTGTTTTTTCCCTTCTGAATTTCCTTCCTCACTTTCGTAAAGTAAATTTCCTGTAGTGACTCTGGCTATCGCATGATGCGTAGCCAGGTTATTCACCGGCTAATAAATCTTAAAAATCACTTCTTTTGGGGTGTTTTTTTTTGCAAGATTTTTTTGCCGAAAGATGTCCGAAAGTTTGTCTTGAAAACTGTCCGCTTGTTGGCGTGAAATGAAAGTTTTTTTTCAAAAAGCTGTCCGCTTTTGTGAAAAGAGAGTGCAAAAAAGGAGGGTATTTTCGCAGGGCAAACGCATGAACGTTATTTGATCAAACCAAGAATATTGCAGAGATAATCCTCACTCCAGCCGCAGTTTTTCCGCTTGTTTTTTATGCCAACCTTGATAGAGGTATCCTGCTTTAAAAGGTTCAGCGCAATTTGTCTTGCAATGGCAAGATTCTCAGCTGCATTGCCCTGCCTGACTCGAGACTGATCCTCTGAAAAAGCAACATCCAGAACCCAGTGCAAGCTATTCTCCACTTGCCAGTGGAGACGTGTTGCCTTGAGTACTTCGTCTGCTGTCATAGCCTTACTGCTGATGAAATAGCGGATAAAGCTCCGTCCTTTATTACCTTTGGCTCGATCTAACTGGACAGCAGCCACTGTTTTAGCCTTCCATCTGGTTGCATTGGGGCAAGCTGACAGATCATTTAACACCCAGCAACGACGGTGCTCCTTGCGTCCGTGCCCTTTATCCAATTGCTCACCATAATGAGCTTGATCAGGACTGTCGGTGGGGTTTTCTTGCCAGTAGTTGGAAAAGTGCTGGTCCAACTCACCATAGAGCTTGCGCTGGTTATTCTTCACCGCCAGGAGATAATCCGCTCTAGACTTCAGAATCTTGTCAGCAATGCGTTTTGGGCAGCTCATCGCATCAGCCGTTACCAAACAGCCCTGAATTGACAGGTTATCCAGTAATTCTGGTACTGCGGTAATCTCATTGGATTTACTGTCTACCTTGTATTGGCCGAGGCTGATTCCAGCCTCGGTGGACCAAGCGTTCACCATGTGAATGGCGCTGGATGATTTGCTCCGTGAACCCCGTACAGTCTTGCCATCAAGGGCTACAACGCCAGAGAGAGGGGTGTCAATCAGCATATCTTTAACCCACCTGGTAAACAAATCTCGAAATTCTGCCGGATCAAGGAGCGAATAAATTCTGTTAAATGTGTCGTGTGATGGAATACCACCTGGTAGCTTGAGGTGTTGCCGGAGCCAGTCTTCCTTACATTCAGCACATAGAACAATGCTATCCCAGTCATCTGCACCACAGAGGAGACCAACAATGGTCATGAAAACGACTTCTCCCATGATATGGGTGCATTTGGCAGATTGCCGAGGATCAGGCAACTGGTGAGTACGTTCGAGAAGAGACTGAATTGGCATAAAAGGTGAGAACTTGCCAGAGCAAAGGGGGGTATGGCAAGAACAATTTCAACAACTATTGGTCAAGAAATGTTCATGCGTTTGCCCTGGGTATTTTCGTATAAGTTGTCCAATCGGACATAAATAATGATTACGTACAATTATGTCCGTGATCGTAAAAAGTGTCCGCTTGTTTTTCAAATTAGTGTCCGAATATCCGCTGAAATAGCCATTTAAATACCATTTCTTTTCCATAATGGTGTCCGTTTCCTCTGTTTTTGTCAGGGTATATGTCCGAAAAATTGTCGATAAAAGAGTCCGATAATATTTCAGAAAAGATGTCCGGTTTTACAAAGAGGTATTCACTAGGCATTTCTTGATGTTTGTAAATTAATAATTCCCTTCAATATCAGTTGGTTGGCTCAGGTGGCGGGGGGGGGGTTCTTTAACGCAAGGTGAGCTGACTTGTACTTATTTGCCAAATTTGAGCAAATTTAATGATACAAGCCTGCTCAAACCACATTTTTAAAGCTTAAAGTAGTAGCGCTTTACCAAAACTTTGTAGTATGGATTCTGTGGCTCCCTTATGCTCTTCTGATTGGATTACTTCCGAGTTAAGTCCGGCAATAGCCTGAGTACAGGCTATTTTGATGGTGCCATTTTCAGTTTGATAAGCGCATGAAAACTGACTTGGTAAGTAAAGCCTGGATTAAAGCAGTCTACGTCAGCCGCATAAGGGCTTGGTATTTCACAGTGACCGAGGGTCGCAGTATACCAGTATGCATTACCGTCAATTGCTGCAAAGCTATGGTATGAGAGCCTGCATGGGTGATGTTGGTGCTTGCTGGGATAATGATGTGGTTGAGCGCTTCTTTGGTAGCCTCAAGCACGACTGGCTATTTAAGGTGCACCAGCCAACTCGCAAGCACATGAAAAGGGATGTGGCTGCATACATGAAGTATTACAACTACGAGACGCTAGTTAGGTTAGAGCAGTTGTTTTATAGAGGCACCCACTCCGGATGAAAGGTTCGTTGGCGAATCTTTCATCGGAGTGGGTAGCCAACAAGCGGAGCGCGTTAGTTTTGTAAAGATTAATCGCGTAAATTCTCAAATTTTAGTGTCCAGTTTTACTTGACCAGAACATGCGACGTGGGGTTGACCTGACGGAACAGATTGAATCAGCACTAAAATTGTTTCGAGCTCATTTTGATCGTTCTCTGGGAACCCCCACTCAGCTGACCAGTACTCTCACTTTTGACAAGGCTTCGTCAACAACCGCTTTTGAGGCTTGTTCTACCTTTTTGATGTTCCTAGCTTGGTAATCAAGGGTTCGGGTCTGCTGGCACATTACGACCCCTGACACCTGCTGACCAGTCAATGCAACCTCAAAACCATGACTACGGACAGTGGATGTGATGGGAGCAACCAGAACCAATTTTGTTCTCTGATTGAATATTTTTGGGGACAACACCAAAGCAGGCCGGGTCTTCTGTATTTCAATCCCCCGTGTTGGATCAAAATCAACCCAGATTACATCCCCACGTTCAGGTACATACGCCATTACAGAAGCTCTTGTCCTTTGGGTGCATCATTGAGCCATTCCCGATCTTCATCGTTCAAAATGAAGGCTTTGGCAGGACTGGCGGCTAACAGCTCCTCAAGAGTGTACTCCTTTTGAGATCTGGCAGGTTTGATCAGGATTTCCCCGTTCAGGGCTTCTATCTCGATGCAGCTATCCACCTCAAGTCCAGCCTTGGCAAGAACTTTAGCAGGGAGCCGAACTGCTGCGCTATTACCCCAACGTTTGATTTCAGTTTCCATGACTGCCTCTTTTAGTATCTATATAAGTAGATACTAAAACACTCCCGAGCTTGTGTCAACAAAGGTAGATACTTCATTTTCCCTCTTATTCCACAGAATGAGGGACGGCAAATGGGGGTAAATTCTCCCCCTCCCTCATAACTTTTTGATAGACCTATAAGAAGCTGTTCATGATCTCAATTTTCCGCGATAACCCTCCGGATGAGAAAAACATACCCCAGCGATATCAGCAGTGAACAGTTTGAGCTTATTCTTCCTCTTCTTGAAAGTGCTCGTAAAACAACCAAGCCCCGCACCGTCGATCTGTACGATGTCTTTTGCGCTGTGTTCTATCTACTGAAAAGTGGCTGCCAGTGGTGAATGATTCCCAATGACTTTCCAAAATGGCGAACCGTGCACTCTTATTTCCAGCAATGGAGTGAGCCTCATGAGATGGTGGTCCCAGTCTGCTTGAGCAGGCTTTAAAAAAAACAGGTTGGCGAAGCCCGAACCAAACAGGGGCGGCAAGCGAAAACCAGCTTCTGCATCGCTGAAGCCCAGAGTGTTAAAAATACCGCTTATGCAATGAACAAAGGCTATGATGCGGGCAAAAAAGTATCGGGAATTAAACGACACATTTTTGTAGATACTCAAGGCTTACCCCATGTGATCACCGTTACCACGGCTAATGTAACCGACAGAGCCGGTGCTCTGAAGGCCTTCAGAGACAACAAGTCTACCTTATCTCAGGTTGAGTCTGTGATGGTTGATGGCGGTTATACCGGCAAACCTTTTGCTGATGAAACCTTTGACACATTGGGAGCCACCGTACAGGTCGCAAAAAGGAGCGAACTTCATTCTTTCGCAGTCATGCCACAGCGCTGGGTGGTCGAACGCTCATTTGCCTGGTTAGAAAGCTGTCGTCGCTTATGGAAGAATACCGAGCGTAAGCTGAATACGAGCCTTCAATTTACGTATTTGGACTTCTTGGCAGTCTTGTTGAGAAGATTATGAACAGCTTCTTAAAAATCACTTCTTTTTGGGTGTTTTTTTGCAAGATTTTTTTTGCCGAAAGATGTCCGAAAGTTTGTCTTGAAAACTGTCCGCTTTTTGGCGTGAAATGAAAGTTTTTTTTCAAAAAGCTGTCCGCTTTTGTGAAAAGAGAGTGCAAAAAAGGAGGGTGTTTTCGTATAAGTTGTCCAATTGGACATAAATAATGATTACGTACAATTAGGTTTGTGCTTCTTTAAAATGGTACCAGTGGTCGGACTCGAACCGACACGCCCGTGAAGGCAACGGATTTTGAATCCGTCATGTCTACCAATTCCATCACACTGGCACTGAAAGGTTGAGAGCTTAAGACATAAGTCGGATAAATTCAAAGGTTTTCTCGGTGTATTGAGAAAGGTGGTTTAACCGACTGAGCGCTGCTCAACAATTGCGCCGAAGTATATCAAAGTCTTTTGTGAGATCAAGTAGTTATTCTTAACCGGCGCGCGTCTTTTGTTAGGCAGGTGATGGTGCTGCGCGATTGTCGCTGCTTTACAGCTCGTGTTATCTTTTTAGTACTGTATTTATAGTCAGTTATTTCAGGGAACCGAATGGCGTGAGCAGCAAAAGTAATCCAAAAGATGATCAACCTGAGGCAACTGCCCGGCGTCGTCAAAAGCATTCTAGCAAGCAAGTTGCAGCGGTTCAGTCAATGCTGTCGATGCGGGCTCGTGAGGGGGTGATGTTTGGCTGGCTGGTGCTATCGGCGTTTTTGGCGCTGGCTTTGGCCAGTTATGAGAAAACAGACCCGGGTTGGTCCTATGTGGGGTCGGCCAGTCAGGTTGCTAACAGTGCTGGCAGAATCGGTGCTTGGTCTGCGGACTTGTTATTGACGTTGTTTGGTTTTTTGGCTTGGCTGGTGCCGGCAACATTGGTGCTTAAAGCTGTGCGGGTGTTTCTTCATCGCCATGAACCAAACCCGTGGAGCCCTTCGCTGCTGCTGATTCGTACCGTGGGTTTTGTGTTGACCATTGTTGCCGCTGCGGCATTGGCGGCACTGCACTACCATGCTTTTAACGCCCAGCTGCCGGCGTCGAGTGGTGGAATTATTGGCGAGCTATTAATTCAACTATTTCTGCCAGCTTTTAATGTGACAGGCAGTACATTGCTGCTGATGACGGCGTCGCTGCTGGGCTTTACGCTTTATACCGATCTTTCCTGGTTTTGGTTGATGGATAACACCGGTTACTGGAGCCTGCGCTTTGTTGCCAGCATGCGGTGCCGTGTCCTGCGGTTGTGGGATAAGGCGAAAACCGTTCGCAAGCGGCTGCCAGTTCCAGAGGTAAAGGCACAGCCGCAGCCTGTTGCCCCGCAGCCTGTTGCGCAGGCCAAACCGCAGCCGCCAAAACCCCGCAAGGAAGAGCCCAAAACAGTCGTCCTACCGGCAGCAGTGGAAAAAATAACACCGCTGCCAGCGGCAACGCTACTAGATAAAGCGCGTCCTTCCGGCAAAGCCATGAGCACTGAGTCTCTTGATGCCGTGTCCCGCCTGCTGGAGCTGAAGCTCAAAGATTTCAGCGTTGAGGTGCAAGTGGTGGCGGTACACCCTGGGCCGGTGATTACCCGTTTTGAAATTCAGCCTGCGCCGGGTACCAAAGCCAGTAAAATCAGCAACCTTGCCAGCGACCTTGCTCGCTCGTTGGCGGTGTTCAGTGTGCGGGTGGTGGAAGTGATTCCCGGAAAATCGGTCATGGGCATTGAGATTCCCAATGACGACCGGGAGACCGTGTTCTTCAGTGAGATTATCTCATCTGCCGTGTTTGCTCAGGCGCAGTCCCCCATCAGTCTGGCGCTTGGGCACGACATTTCCGGCCAGCCGGTGGTGGTTGATTTGGCGAAAATGCCGCACCTGTTGGTGGCCGGCACCACCGGTTCCGGTAAGTCGGTGGGCATTAATGCCATGCTGTTGTCGATGCTGTTTAAATCGAGCCCGGAAGAGGTGCGATTAATCATGATCGACCCCAAAATGCTGGAACTGTCCATCTACGATGGCATCCCCCACTTGCTCGCTCCCGTGGTGACCGATATGAAGGAGGCCGCCAACGCCCTGCGCTGGTGTGTGGCAGAAATGGAGCGGCGTTACAAACTGATGGCACACTTAGGTGTTCGCAACATCGCCGGTTACAACCGTAAGGTGAATGCGGGGCGTAAAAGTGGCCAACCGCTGCTGGACCCTTTTTATCAGCCGGTTTCTGCTGAGGATACAGCACCACAGCTGAACACCCTGCCATTTATTGTGGTGGTGGTGGACGAATTTGCTGACATGATGATGATTGTCGGTAAAAAAGTGGAGGAGCTTATCGCCCGAATTGCTCAGAAAGCCCGTGCTGCTGGTATTCATCTTATTCTTGCCACGCAGCGCCCATCCGTGGATGTGATCACTGGCTTGATAAAATCCAACGTGCCAACCCGCATCAGTTTTCAGGTATCGAGCAAAATTGATTCCAGAACCATCATCGACCAGAGCGGTGCTGAGCAACTGCTTGGCCATGGCGATATGCTCTACCTGCCGCCGGGTACCAGTGTGCCGGTACGCATCCATGGCGCTTTTGTTGCCGACGATGAAGTGCACCGGGTGGTGGGCGACTGGCAACAGCGGGGCACGCCGGATTTTGTCGAAGAGATCCTCAATGGCGTCAGCGACAGCAACGAAGGCAGCGCCATCTCCGGTGGGTTGGACGACAATGAACAGGATGCGTTATACGACGAAGCTGTGGCGTTTGTTACTCAGTCCCGGCGCGCTTCTATCTCATCGGTTCAGCGTCACTTAAAGGTCGGTTACAATCGGGCGGCAAGAATGATTGAAGCGATGGAGGCGGCGGGTGTCGTCAGTCCGGCGATGCACAATGGCAATCGTGAAGTGATTGCCCCACCGCCGCCAAAAGATTAACTCCTATGGTTTAAGTTGATTTCATGTTTAAGAAAATGCGGTTACTGGCTGTTTTACCAATTATTTTCTCCTTTGCGGCGCTGGCGGTGGAAAAGCCGGCCACCGCCGCACAGCAGTTGGCACAAAAACTGACGGCCATGAATACAATCAGTGCCGAGTTCACCCAAAGTAACGATAAAAGTAAAGGCCCGGCAGAGCAGGGTACCATGGAGTTGCAACGGCCTAACCGGTTCCGCTGGAACATCACCTCGCCCTTCCATCAAGAAATTGTGGCCAACGACGCCCGGCTTTGGGTGGTGGACCCTGACTTTAAACAGGTGGTCATCAAAAAGCAGGATTCAGGGCCAACGGCGGTGCAACTGCTCAGTGGCGATGCCAACCGCTTTTTGCAAGACTATTCCGTGGTGCAGGTAAACCAAGGTAAAGACGTGACCTTCAGTCTCACACCCCGCAAACCTTCCGAGCTTTTTGATAGCCTTGATATTCGCTTTAGCAAAGACCAATTAGCCGCCATAACTATCGTTGATGCGCTGGGCGGTAAACGTCGGATTGAGTTTACCCGGGTGACCATTAATCAACCTGTGGCGGGTAATCTGTTTGAGCCGGACCTTAAACAGTTGAAAAAGAAGGGCTACGACATCATTGATGAGACGGCGCTATGAACTCACTGTTCGACAGCACCGGTTACGAGCCGTTGGCTGCTCGCATGCGACCTAAGACGCTGGATGACTATCTTGGGCAGGAGCACCTTCTGGCCAAAGGTAAACCGCTACGGGAAGCTCTGGCCAAAGGCGTGCTGCATTCGATGATTTTCTGGGGGCCGCCGGGGGTGGGTAAAACCACTCTGGCGCGACTGATTGCCACCTGTACTGACGCCCATTTTGAAACGCTTTCGGCGGTGCTGTCTGGTGTGAAAGACATCCGTGAAGCAGTGGCCCGGGCAAAACAGCGTTTAAACCGTAAAACAGTGCTTTTTGTGGATGAGGTGCATCGATTTAACAAGGCGCAGCAAGATGCGTTTTTGCCTCATATCGAAGACGGTACTGTGATTTTTATGGGTGCCACTACTGAAAACCCCTCCTTTGAGCTGAATAACGCATTACTCTCCCGGGCGCGGGTCTACGTGCTCAAACCTCTGGGCCATGAAGCCATGGGTCAGCTGCTTGATGACGCCTTGCATCACCCCGAGCGGGGGCTGGGTCAGCGGCCAATGCAACTGGAACCGGCGGCAAAAGAGATACTGATTCGCTACGCCGACGGTGATGGTCGAAAAGCGCTCAACGCCCTTGAAATAGCCGCCGATCTGGCCGAAGCCGGTGCGATAAAAGCCACCGCAGTGCAGGCCATTCTGGCGGATACCGGCCGCCGTTTTGACAAAGGCGGGGATGCCTTTTACGACACCCTTTCTGCTTTTCATAAATCCGTTCGTGGTTCAAACCCAGACGCTGCACTTTACTGGGCTGCACGCCTCGTTGATGGAGGTGGCGACCCTCTTTGCGTCATTCGTCGTCTTGTTGCTATTGCCAGTGAAGACATCGGCAACGCTGACCCTAGGGCTTTGGAGGTCGCCATCAATGCTTGGCAGGCGTTTGAGCGCCTCGGCGCTCCAGAGGGATTGCTAGCGCTGGCTCAGGCCACCGTTTATTGTGCCTGCGCGCCAAAAAGTAATGCGGTGTACAAAGCGTGGTCGGCGGCGCTGGCACAGGTGCAAAGCAGCCCGTCTTACCCGGTCCCTAACCATTTACGCAATGCCCCTACAGCGTTAATGTGCAGCCTCGGTTATGGGGCAAAGTACCGTTATGCCCATGACGAACCCAATGCCTACGCCGCCGGTGAGTGCTACTTCCCTGAAGCGATGACGCCTCCTGATTACTACCAGCCTAACGAGCGAGGATTGGAGATTAAAATCAAGCAAAAGCTGGCCTGGTTGAAAGTGTTGGATGAGGGTGGGCAGAGTGGGGCGTAGCGCTATTTATTGCTGCTTACTGTTCTGGTCAAGCAAAACTGGACACTAAAATTTGAGAATTTAAGCTATTACTCAATACATAACTAACATTTAATTGTCCGGTTTTACTTGACCAGAACACCTGCTTGTGGGGCGCCGAAGGCGTCCCAGGAGCGAAGCGACGAACACCAAGCACTTGTTAGGTGCCTTGCAGTGCGGATTGTGTTTGTTTAATGAAGTACCCAGCTGCTTTCCACTGATTACCAACTTTGATTAAGGTTACTGTTTCTGTAGCGTCATTCATATGCTCAAAATTAGAGCTGTAAATTACTATTTGGTAGTGACCTTTGGGTAGGTTTGGTAAATCTTCATAAGTTGAAGAACTCACCATCTTTCTAGTGAGAAGAGCTCCGAGAGGCTCACGTGCAGATTGTACCATTGATACCCAGTTGCCTTCTGATACTTCGGATTTGAAATGTTGAGATGCGTTGTTCCAGCTATTTTGGTATGAGCCATTATCAATAAGCTTAAGCCAATCTGTAGCATTTGAATTTTCAAGTTCAGCTTTTACTATCGAGCTTAAAAGCATCAAGGATAAAATTATTATTTTTTTCAAAGTTTACTCCGAACTATCAGGTTTGGTGGCACCTAACGCCAAATTCAGCAGCGCCGTAGGGGAAATTGGGGTCAGGTCTTTCGTTGTGCAGTTATGCAAATTGAAATACCTAACCACATTTCGGGCGCTGGAGGTTAGAGACCTCCGGCTACCCGATTTAGCCATCTTTTCGCCTATTCCGCTTCAATGAACAATGTTCTAGCCGCATTACCTACTGAATTTGTTGTGACAGAATCAACTGAGGCACCTATGATTCCACCAACAATAGGAATTGCTTCTCCAATACCAATAACACCTTTTTCTTGTTCTGGTCAAGTAAAACTGGACACTAAAATTTGAGAATTTACACGATGAATCTATACATAACTAATGCGCTTCGTTTGTTGGCTACCCACTCCGATACAAGATTCGCCAGCGAACCTTTCATCCTTTTGGGCACCTCTATAAAACAACTGCTCTAATCTAACTGGCGTCTCGTCACTATTGGCTGAGTGAAGGCGCTCAGTGTTATAATACTTCATGTATGCAGCCACATCCCTTTTCATGTGCTTGCGTTTTGGCTGGTGCACCTTAAATAGCCAGTTAGTGCTTGAGGCTACCAAAGAAGCGCTCAACCACAGCATTATCCCAGCAAGCGCCAACATCACCCATGCTGGCTCTCATACCATAGCTTTGCAGCAATTGACGGTAATGCTTGCTGGTATACTGCCACCCTCGATCACGGCTCGCTTTCTCAACATGGCTTTATCAAAGGCCTTCAGCTCTCTCGGCTTCATGTTTTTTCGAATTTTCGTCACTAAATTCAGACCTTTCTCTTTCAACCAGCCAGCTAACTTCTCTGAGATATACCCTTTATCTCCATAAAGCCAACCCGTTAAATCCTCTACAAGGTCAGGTACAGGCTTGAGATCATCGGTATTGGCGGTTGAGAGACAGAAGGACAGGATTTCCCCACAATGGTTGATAATCAAGTGAAGTTTGAATCCATACTTCCAGCCAGTAGATGTCTTTCCACGTTTAGCTTCTTCTCTGAACACCTTGTGGTTATTGATTCGATGATTATCACAAACGACGATAGGCGTATAATAAATGAACGACAAACCTGTAGGCTTTCCCATGCACTGTGTTTTGAGATAAACAGTCAATGGAATCAATGTCGTCTGCATCAGCTCAACAAAACGGTTATAAGAAACCAGATTGGGAAAACTGTCTGATTTATGCCGGACAATGTGGCTCAGGTAATAGTGTTTGAAATCCCGGAAGGCGCTCTGATGGAAGCAGATAATGATGGTCATTATCTCACTGAGCGTCAGTTTTGATATAACCGGTGATTTTTTGTCATTGCAGATAAGCTGCTTATGCCATTGTGGTTCAAAAATTAGACAGAAATCATCGACATCACAGAATACACTGGTCATAGACATGGAGCCTCCGGTTAGCTGTCTGTGGTTTGGTACCCGAAAGATAGCTAAGTTGTCTGGAGGCTCCTTGTCTTTTTTACGTCGAACTCACGTGTTTTAAGGAAGAGGGGGAATCCTCTTCTGTGAGTCGGAAAACGTTTGACCAGTCCATAGACATTGGAATTAGTCAACGGATTCTTACCGTATTCCACGACAGCCCTAACAAGAGCATCGTAATCCAGATGATCATCGCCCAATGCGACCATTTTAGGGGTTTTTTCTGCACTGATAGCACAGTCCTCGATACGGTCTACCGTTTTTTGAGGGAGTTGGTCAAAAGTTGGGACTTCCTGTCGGCGCAGATATTTTTGCCAGGGATCCCACTGTGCGAGGTAGGCCTGCAAGTTATCGTCGGAACAATGGGTGTTCACTTGATTAACAGCGTTGCCTATATCCTGATCCGACACGTTGGCACACCTTCTAAAGATCATATGCTGAGTTGAGCCGGGCAGGGCGAGTTGCTGGCGTACACCAATCTGAAAAGCCAGCTCTACTTCAATTTCATCCACCCATTTCAAGGTCTTCATATGGTCACGGGCAATCCGTTTCACCTCATCCAGACGCATCATTTGCAAGCCTAATTCCCTTAATTCGTCAGCATTACCCGCAAAGGCCTTTCTTTCGGCCGAATCGAGTAATTGCATGGTATCCAGATCATCCAGTGCCAGGATTATCCGGTCATCACAGGAAGTGAGTGCGTGATGTATGTGATCCATAGCTTCATCCCTGATCCTGTCGCTCCCTGTCAGTAACGCCGTGATTGCCATCACCCGCTGGGCCAGTACAGGACGGGTTGCCTGATTCTCGTAGTCCGCAGTACTGGTCAGTCGCCCCAGGTAACGAACAAGGTCAGTAGCCTGATCATGCATAAGGCTAAGTTCTGGTATTTCCGAGTCGGCTGAAGCCAGTTGACGCCAGAAGGTAAGACCTTCTACCACGTTTGAAAACTGCTGTTCAGGCTGTCCTGCACTTCGGGAAAAATGAAACTGCATGCGAGGAGATTCTACTACTCGTAGACGGTCGATCAAGGTATCAGACAGCCCGGTATTTTGAAGATAAACGTCGCGGGTATCACCTTCAGTGGTCTCTCCCAGCGTTGTAATCCAGTTGGGCAGGGCCGTCAGGCCGGTGCAACCGCTAAGATCAAGGTAGCGCCCCACGGAGAGGTGCTCGGACAGGGCCGTCAGGCCGGTGCAACCCCTAAGATCAAGGTAGCCCCCCACGGAGAGGTGCTCGGGCAGGGCCGTCAGGCCGGTGCAACCCTCAATATCAAGGTCGCCCGTCACGGAGAGGTGCTCGGGCAGGGCCGTCAGGCCGGTGCAACCCTTAAGAGCAAGGTAGCGCCCTACGGAGAAGTGCTCGGGCAGGGCCGTCAGGCCGGTGCAACCCCTTAGATCAAGGTAGCCCCCCACGGAGAGGTGCTCGGGCAGGGCCGTCAGGCCGGTGCAACCCTTAAGATCAAGGTTGCTCGTCACGGAGAGGTTCTCGGGCAGGGCCGTCAGGCCGGTGCAATGCCTAAGATCAAGGTAGCCCCCCACGGAGAGGTGCTCGGGCAGGGCCGTCAGGCCGGTGCAATTCGAAAGACGAAGGCTGCCCCTCAAGGAGAGGTGCTCGGGCAGGGCCGTCAGGCCGGTGCAACCCTCAATATCAAGGTCGCCCGTCACGGAGAGGTTCTCGGGCAGGGCCGTCAGGCCGGTGCAACCCTCAAGATCAAGGTTGCCCCTCACGGAGAGGTGCTCGGGCAGGGCCGTCAGGCCGGTGGAAAAGCTAATATTAAGCTCGCCTTCAACTCGATAATGAACATTGTTAGAAAATTTCTGTTCTAAAATCAGGTTTATCAGTTCAGCATCTGTAATAATTTTTGTCTCAATGACAGAACGATTTTCTAGTGCTTTGGTTTCTGATAAGTTATCATTCATACTGCGCGGCTGGGTGTATCTAGTACCCTCATCAGAATTATCTATAAAGTTAGATGATGGTCTTTCTATGTAAGAGGGAGAATTTTCTGAAGAGTTTGGTCTTATTCAATGAACATTTGTCGAGACCATTTGCTTCCAGTCTTGATGAAACAGCGGAGTTTGGTCTTATGTCCATTATTCCTTATTCCTTACAAATTAAAGTCTTGAACATAAGATATGACAACATTTTAATAGAATGATTCCTTCCTCCCCGGATTTTTTTTAAGATCAAATAATGATTACAAGTCAGTTTTTGTCGATAGATTGTTTTTTTTATTCTATGACTTTATAAAAGACCATTTTACGCTGATGATGAGATAGCCACCACGACGCCAGCGTTCACAGGCTTCGACAGTGCGCCCCGCATCTGTCTGGCCAGATCATCTCGGGCATGGTGTTCTGGTCAAGTAAAACTGGACACTAAAATTTGAGAATTTACGCGATGAATCTATACATAACTAACGCGCTTCGTTTGTTGGCTCCCCACTCCGATGCAAGATTCGCCAACGAGCCTTTCATCCTTTTGGGCACCTCTATAAAACGACTGCTCTAATCTAACTGGCGTCTCGTCACTATTGGCTGAATGAAGGCGCTCAGTGTTGTAATACTTCATGTATGCAGCCACATCCCTCACGAGAATACACTGGTTTCATGTGCTTGCGTGTTGGCTGGTGCACCTTAAATAGCCAGTCGTGCTTGAGGCTACCAAAGAAGCGCTCAACCACAGCATTATCCCAGCAAGCGCCAACATCACCCATGCTGGCTCTCATACCATAACTTTGCAGCAATTGACGGTAATGCTTGCTGGTATACTGCGACCCTCGTTCACTGTGAAATACCAAGCCTTTAGGCGGCTGACGTAGACTGTATGCTTTAATCAAGGCTTTACTTACCAAGTCAGTTTTCATGGGCTTATCAATATGCCAGCCCACTATACGCCTTTAATAGAGATCCATCACAACGGCCAGATACACCCAGCCCTGACCAGTCTTTAAATAGGTCACATCACCCGCCCAGACCAGGTGCCACGGGGTTAAAGTTCATATTCAACAGGTTATCAGCCACTGCATCACTGTGTCTGCGCTGAGTCGTAACCTTATAGGCTAGTCGTTGCGTCACAACTAAATTGAGCTGCTTCATCAACTGACGAACACGGTAACGACCAATGATAAAGCCTTCTTTGCGTAGATTTTTCATCATTTCACGGCTCCCCAAACTTTGCCTGCTCTGGTTAAACAAGCGCTTTATCCGCCGGTACAGGTTCAGTTCTTGCACTGTTATGAGCTTGGCAGGCCGCTTAATCCATTCATAATAAGCAGACCTGCTAACCTTCATGGTTCGGCATAGTAGATTAACGGGGTAGTGCGCCGACTCCTTTTTGATGAACGGAAATTTTATTTCATTTCCTTCGCAAAGAAGGCACTCGCCTTTTTTAATATTTCTTTCTCCATACGAAGATTCTTAACTTCCTTATGCAGCCTGTTAAGCTCGTCCCGCTCATCTTCTTTTAAAGACAATCCAGCATTTTGCTTCTCAATTTTGGCCTTCCATGTGTACAGTAGGCTAACTGCAATACCCAATGATTTGGCTGTTTCTGGCACGCTGTAGCCTTGCTCAGTTACCAATGCAACCGCTTCTTCCTTGAATTCCTTTGGGTAACTTTTTTGTGTTTTCTTTTCGCTCATTGTGACACCTAAAATGGTTGATCGTATTGTCTCGCATTTCAGTGTCCGGTGCTATTAGACCACTACACTCTACAGCACTTGCTTACCTGAAGACCGGCATGTTGTAGGCAAGCTTGTTACACAAAGAATTGAGCGCCAGAACTTGACCTTGAGGAATCGGTTGAAGCGGCTGATGCGGAGGACAATCTGCTTTTCGAAATCAGTAGAAATGCATGACAAAGTGATCGGAGAATTTATCTCACGAGAGCGCTATCGACAGCTTGGATGCATGACCAAAAATTAGGGTCAGGTCTTTCATTGTGCAGTTATGCAAATTGAAAGACCTGACACCATTTCGTGCACTTGTTAGCCGCACTTTTTGTTTATTTAAAAGGAATAGCCACTTCTGAACCAGGCTTTTTATATTTTTTGATCAAATATAGAGAAGCCAAGCCAACAGCAACATTTAACCATGATATCATCAAGCACCCTAAGGCTGTGGATAATAAAAATAATGAAAGATAGCGGGCAAGAAATTTATATAATGTTGTTGCACTTGCCGCAGATTTCCAGATTGCTATAAAAATAAAAAATGCATATGAGCCTGCTAAAACAGCTGATGCTTTAATTGCCCCTTTTAAATAAAAACCACCTAATGTTTCGTCTGTTCCAAGTTTGTTAAGTATGTAAGTGATACATATACCAAGAATTATTGAGCTCCCTAATACACCAAAACCCCAGAATGTTGTTTTTAGATTTAATTCACCTCTAACAAGCTTTGAATTCCATATACTTTTAAAGTTAAATACAATAATAATCGCTAATATAAAGCCCATTTGTAACTCCTTTATGGTGATTTTGTTGAGAAATATTTAGCAGCTAACGATTAGTAGGTTTACTCATCCGTAATCCCGCCAGAATTCCGGACGAGTACACATTTCTGACATAATTCCGTACCGTGCATATAACCCTCAATTTTGCGTGGGTTACCTCTTTGTCAGCACAATACGCAATGTTGAATGCATGAAAAACCCTGTATCACAAGGGTTGGAGCCTTTTCCTGTTCAAGGTTGCAAATTAAGCCGACAACAAGTAGCTGATCAACTGCATTCTCGACTACTTGAAGTAGTTCAAGAACTTTATTGCTTTCGCATCAACATTCATAGACAACAGCTTGTTCGACACAAGCTCCTTTTTGTACATTTTGCGAACAAAACACCAAGTATTCAGCCCTCAAACCCACGCTACCGCCACCAGCAACATTGCTGACCATGTAAAGGACTGTTGAGCAGCCACCTCGAAAGCAAGCCCCTAAATAAATATCAATTGTCGTTTATCTCGGTGATGAAGTAAATTGATCAAGGTCACAAAAAGCCCACTTTTTATTGCAATCGCCCACCCTACCCACCGGTAGACGCTGTATACAGCATTACAGGAACTCTCTTCTTTCAAGAAGCAGCTCAACTGGGTTAAACGGCAGGTGTTTGGTGAAAAGTTCGAAAAGCGACTGATATAGCAAGAGTTTTCCGGACACTTTTTTACGCTGCCTCGGCAAGTTGTTGTTCATACTTGAACGGTGTCCGGCAATGGACTAAGAATAAATGCCTTCAGAACAGCAGTGCAAAAGATTTGGTACAAAGCCTTGAAGCGACGCAGCCAGAGAAGCCGACTGAACTGGAAGAAGTTTGGTGCTTCCATCAATACTGTGTTGCCTAAGGTGAAAGTCCTTCATCCATCGCCGCCGGACAACGGTTTGACGTCAAACACTTGAGGTAGGAGCCGTATGCGCTAGCAGTGCATGTACGGATCTGTGTAGGGGGTGGCGGGTAACCGCCATTCTTACTGTGACCACAACAAAAGACACCAGAGTAAGTAGCAAAGCGCAGACGAAAAAACCAGATAAAGATGCGACAGTGTGTTAATGATCAGAATACGATCATAGTCTGATGAATCTCGATGCTCTATTGATTCTTTTCTAAACAGTGAGTTAACGGTCACTGTTGTATTTCTTTTATTATATATTGTATGCAATAGTTGAGAGTGTAATAAAAATTAGGCAGAATGAAAGTGGTCAGCATACATTTGCTGATACACACAAAGTAAAATCATTTTTTGTTGGCAGTGACGCTGACAAGGAAGAACAAGGATTTACAAAATGTTAAAACATAATTGGAATATTGAAAACCACTCAAACTGGGAAAGCAAAAGAAAAAAAGGGTTTATAAATTTTTGCATCAAAGATGGAATATTTAACTGGGGTGGGTGGATGTTCATGATTCTTACCATTGCTGCATATGTTTCTGACTCTACAGGTACAGGTCTATTCGGCTCATTCAGCATTAAGTTAATTATGATCAATTTGTTTACTTGCATTGTCGGCGGTTATCTTTACGGTGCATTAGTTTGGAAGATACATGAAAACGCATACCAAAAAATGAAATAATATACGATGCATATGCAAGGTGTAAAAATGATCTTGGGGAAGATGGCGTACAATTGAAAAGCACAAAAATCCCAATAGACGTCAGCCCCCCTAATGGTCAGTGCCTTGAGTTACTGCAAGCTGAAAACTTGACTGACTCTACACAAGAAAATTAAACATCAGGCAGCCAGAAGCCTATTCAAGGGCTATGAATTTACAAAATTATCATGATCGTTTTAAGTGTAGAAGTTCAGACCTGACCTGGCAGTTACCGATTTTCAAGAAGGTATTTTTCACGGTTTTGCGACAAAATATCTGCCGCATTACCTGGGATGGCGTAGGGCTTTGACGGGTATTAATGCTTTAACATCTGACCAGCTAGCTAATAAAATTTTGAAATTTGTGCACCTTCAACCTTTAAAAGCAACATAGCCTGGTAGTACGTTGTCATCTCAATGTCTAAAATCATAACCAAATGAGCATTTTAAACCTTCATCGAAATCGTATTCTTCTTTTACTTTGGCAGCAATGAATTTTCCCCAAACTGGTGTATTTATATCTACGATCCAATCACCTTTCTTTATTTGAAGAAGAAATAGTTGTTTTGAATGCCAGTTGCTCCAATTGTCTTTTAACTTTAAATTGTGTTCATCTTTTTGTGATCATCCGAATCTAGATACTCCATTTTTTATAGATTGATAAACGAGATTTCTTGCACTAGCATCATCAACCTTATTAAAAGCCCAAACAGTCATTTATTACTCCATATATTTGTTAAGTAGCGATGTCTACTATTACCCTAAGTCATTCCAGTTAAATATTTCTTTCACTCTATAAGTATATGAATATTTATTATTTTCTAAGAAATCCGTTCTGGTAAAATATTCCCCTACTTTGGCTTTTTTATCGAATAAATTAATAGTACTTATTGTTTCTTCATCACCAGCCCCCCAATCAAAAATAACCCCACCCTTCTTTTTGTGAATTGTAAAGGGCCATTTTTTCCCATTATCTATAGAGTAACCAAAAATTTCCATTTCTCTTATAGAGTCATCTTTATTTACAAAAGCATCAACAACAATAACATCATCAGTTTCTTCGTTGTTTTCAATATATACTGATTTTATTCTCATGAATGGCAAAATGTTACTCCCAATTGATTTTAACATTGTTAAGTTAGTTTATGCTAACTTGAAAGGCCAATAGCTGATCATAGAGTTTTATTCACTTAGCCACTTAATCTAGATAGAGCAAAACCTCACGACTTTGCTCCGCCCAAACTAAGAGCCGGATGAATCACGTAGCATCGCAGTTCAAATCTACTTTGCATTCATCTTGAAGCATTATAGTTTGGAGGAAGCTGGAGAGAAACCAGCTCTTACCCGATTCAGATTTGGAATCTACATTACGCATTTATGTTTCCCTTTAAATTAAGTCTGCCTCAACATTTTTTCATAGTCAGCATCCAGATATTCATCAACGGCGTCAGAATCTATATGACCTGCATTATACCAGGCATGTACTTCTTTTAGAGCGAGTGAACCAAATCTTGCCCAGCCAATGATGTTTGTTCTGAGCAGTAATTGAACCATATCGCCACCAGATCTAAGGGCAGCATCTCCAGCATCAATTAAGCAAAGCGTTCCATGAGCAACTAACAGCATTCGTCTCAACTCAGGGTTACTAGCCGATGGAATACACTCCTTCCAGGGCTTTTTGTGGTAGAAGCGCTGCTTGCTAACCCACATCAGCTTTGTTAAAAGCTCTGTAATTAGAACTGGAATAGCTAGGGCAATACCGTGCCTGAGGTCATAGCCTTTCTCAAATACCTGTGTGGCAATAGTGGCAAAAGATTGTTTGTGTTGACCAAACTCTCCCACATCAAGCAATAACAGGAGATTGTAAAAAGGAATAGGTATACCAGCACCACGCCCTGAAGCACCTGATGAACCAGCCATGTCTGAGAACAGGTGTCCCAGCCAGTTTGCAAAACCAGAAAACACTTTGGCAATGAAGTTCCCCCCTTTTAACTCATGGGTCTCAGTATCTATAGTGATGATCTTGCCGTTTGAGATAAAAGTCGATGTGTCTGTAAACTGGTTTAGGATTGAAAAGAATAAGCCTATCAGATCTGGTGAGTGCCCAAAACTCTTCAAATGGTGATTTTTGGGCGAAAGGCCTCTTACCGCACCATCTGTTCCATTCTTTCCGAATGTAGTCGCCTGATCATAGTTGACCTTGAAGTTACGCTCTAAGAAGCCAATTGCACTTTTTGTTGGGTCAACACCTTCTCTTGCGCCTTCCCAGCCGCAAGCACTAGCAAACTTCTCAACGGCAGAATCAACGGCACTGTCAGCTGCTTTTGTTAATTTTCCTTCGCCTGGCATCCCAACAAAAAACACATCAATGAGTCCACCAATAACGCCACATGTACCAGCAATAAGGTAATCATACTTATCACACTGGGCATTCTTGATTGTGAACTCTTCTTTGATGCGTTTTTCCAGCTCAATTCGCTGAATAGGCGACATCAGTTTGTTGAACGGATCTGCGCTTAAATCTACATTGTTTCTAGATGCATATTCCTCAATAGAGCGTTGGTAGACTGTCCAGCTCATATCGTCTCTGAACTTGAGTATGTCGAGAGAGGAAACTTGGGCTATCTTAGGTTGTGATTGAGTTATTTCAATAGATTGTGCTAACTCCTCCAACTCCCGAGAGACATCAACCACTGCAGCATCTTTTGTATCTATGTTCCGACCTTCCAGTATGCCATCCAACTCCACCAAAGCTAGATCCAAAGCGTCGTTATTGGATTCCTGACTCTGATGTAGCTCACTAAGCGCTGTCTCCAGCTCACCTATTTTGTTTTCGGACTGATCCAGCTGGTGCTTTTGCACCAGCATGGCCGAAACATGTTTGTCTCGTTTAATCACTATGAGAAAAATCCTGACAATTTACCTTTGATAACATCTGCCGCTTTGTAATAGCCAATAGCTTCAAATATCTTGGCCAGCTTTTCCATTTCCATAGTTGAGACACCCTCTCTCAAAGTTAGGATATTCACTGATATTGTTTCTCCATCTTTTTCCCTTTGGACGGTTTTTTCTTCATAGAAAGACATAACCACGGTGTAAATATGTTGTTTGGTAGCTTCTCGAGTAAGTGACTGGAGTTTTTCTTGATTAAGTTCATTTGGACATTGTAATTTATAACATTTGTTCTGAATTGCTTCTCCTTTTTGTGTAAGAACACTACCTGCAGAGGTTAGTAGCTTAACCTTTTTTAGAAGTAACTTAACTTTTTCGTCCTGTACACCATGGGCAACAATGGCATCATTAAGCTTAATCGTGATGAAGTTAATGTCTTCCATCAAGTAGGAGACTGTCGACTGATTTTGTTTGATGACCTCATTCAACATTAGTTCTCTGCGCTTGATTTTATCCAGCTCATTCGCGCCTGTAAGATGTTTAATACCCTTGTATGCCCCTACACCTAGCAATACAGCAACACCAATACCTGTTGCCATGCTTGAAAAGCCTAATGCACCACCCAAGCCAATAGTTGCCAGACCAGATGTAAGACCAGCAGCAGACATACCCACAACGGAACCAGATAGATAAACGGCAGCTAACGGAACCCCAACAGCTCCAGCCTTAGCACCCAAATCTTTCATGCCTCTTGCTAAAGCATCATCACTAAAGTCATCATTTAGCATTTTAAAGTCGAGTTTTAGAGTTTCAATAATAAACTCAACTTCTTCACCACTGACATTAAAGAGATGTTTATTGTCTTTGAAGAAAGTAAAGTTCTCATGACTGCCGTTATTCACACTCATAAAGACACTAAACAGATCTTTAACCAAAGATATTTTCACTGATTTATTGTGACTCGGGGTACAAGATTCATCGATGATTTTAATCAGCGCATCCAAACAAGCTAATTCACCTGAAGATGTAATATACTCTCGAAGAGTGAAGCGTGACTCAGAACTAAGTTCTAATCTTGTCATCAAAAGAAGAATTTGAGCAAATTCATCCTTGTCAACTTCTCCATCATCTGAGTAAGCCATATTAACGATCACTTTCATGTACGCGACCTTAATATCTTCTGACATTTCAGACAAAGCTACAAGTTGATCCTCCTCTTCAAAAGAGTCAAACTGAGTTATTATCGTGTTTAAAAACTCAGCTAGCTTTTCAAGGTTACACTCTTTAATACTTTTAACTTTAACTGAGCCACCCTTTTTAAGGGTTATTACAGTAAATTCTTCAACCTCTTCTTTACCTTTATCGTTTACTGAAACGTTTCTAACATACTCGGCTAACTCTATCTCATGAAAATCAACAATTTCTGGAGATGAAAATGCAGGTTTATAAACCATTCGCTCACCAGTAAAAGCGAGTCCATCCTTTCCGCTTCCAAAAATAGTGCTATCTATTAAGGCAATAACCGAACCTACATTATCCTGTAGCTTCATCGAACTGGCGGCATTATTTAGCTTTTTCTCTGGTATATCAGGTGCAATATGGAGATTCTTGCGAGCGACTTGATTGATGTTATCTTTAATAAAAACATTAATATCTTGCATTATGTATTCCTCACGGAAAAATCATGAAACCCCGCAGCCTGCCAGCACCTCAGACAGATATTGAGTACTCATAGCTGCTTTTTTCTGCTTGCGCTTCAGGTCTGCTTTAAACGTTTTCGTGTTATTCAGCATATTAACCGCAACATGCCGAAAGCCAGGTTAATGAGTCAAACCTGTTGATCTGGTATATTCCTGCCCTTTTGTTCTGAGTGTTGTATGGCAGTTATTTAAGTTGCCTGTATCCAGTGTCAGAAGACGGAGGGTGTCGTAAAAAATGGAAAAGCGGATACCGGTTATCAACATTACCTATGTCGTAACTGCAACAAGAGCTTTCAACTCGAGTATCGAAACAATGGTAACCAACCAGGTACTCATGAACGCGTTATTGATATGAACATGAACGGCTCTGGGTGAGGGATATCAGTCGAGTCCTTAAAATCAGCCCTACAACCGTTATATCTTATTTAAAAAACTCTCCCCATACACAGTAACCCAGCTATCCTTTGAGAATGGCAAGGTCGAGATACTCTGTGAGATGGTTGAACAGTGGTCATTCGTTGGAAACAAGAAAAATCAACGTTGGCTATTTTACGCTTGAGAGCCTCGCTTCAAACGAATAATTGCCCATGATTTTGGACGTCGATCGACCAAGACTTTGAAAAAGCTGCTGAAGGCTCTCACCCTATAAGTTCAGCTATTACTGTACAGATGACTGAAAACCCTACAGCACTTGCTTACCTGAAGACCGCCATGTTGTAGGCAAGCTTTTCACACAAAGAAGTGAGCGTCAGAACTTGACCTTGAGGACTCGGTTGGAGCGACTGATGCCCAGAACAATCTGCTTTCCGTGATCAATAGAAATACATGACAAAGTGATCGGAGAACTTATCTCACGAGAGCACTATCAACAGCTTGGATGCATGACCATATTTTGTGACAGAACACCAAGTATCCCCCCATCAGGCACGCTACCGCCACCAGTACCATTACTGGTCGGGTGAAGATACTGTTGAACATTGATAGCAGGCACGAAATTAAAACACTCACTGTCGTTTATGTCAATGATGAATTGAGTTGATTAAGACCACAAAAAGCCCCCTTTTTTATTGCAATCGCCCACCCTACCCACCGGTAGGCGGTGTAAATATAAAAACACAAATACCCAATATCGTTTATACACCCATCTAACCAACAGATTTTATTAGACAAAAAACGCCCCCCAAAAAAACGCAAAAGCGGGCCTTTTTTCAGAGAAGATAAAGCACAAACGGGGAATATAGAGGCGCTGTCGGAGCCTGTCAGAACGGGTCAAAAAATGACGTGCAGGCAAACTCTGACCAAATTTGCTGAATTTCAAGGAGATATTACGAAAAAAGCCCCATGAGAACACGAGGCTTTAATCTTCAATATGGCGGAGGGACAGGGATTCGAACCCTGGAAGGGCTATTAACCCTTGCCGGTTTTCAAGACCGGTGCTTTCAACCGCTCAGCCATCCCTCCGAGGATGAACTTTTAGTCGCGCAGTGCGTAAAAGAGAGTGCTGATGTGGCGGAGGGACAGGGATTCGAACCCTGGAAGGGCTATTAACCCTTGCCGGTTTTCAAGACCGGTGCTTTCAACCGCTCAGCCATCCCTCCGCGACGGAGCAAATACTACCTGAAAACTGGACTCTGTCAACGCCTTGGTGAGTAGTAATCTTTTGCTGCTTGGTTTGGCCTAGGTGAATGGGTGAGGTAATGGCTTGATCTGGCTATACAAGGAGTCAGGAATCGTGAAAACTATAGCCTCAGCAAAAGGGTCTGATATAATCACTATTATTACACTTAAAGAGGAAAGACAAACATGGAACGAAAACCTGTAATGACTGCCAGCGGTCTTGGCACCGGTATTGAAATCAATAAGGTTCTACGTAATACCTACATGTTGCTGGGTATGACTTTACTGTTCAGTGCCGCTACCGCAGGCGTTGCTATGGCACTGCAGATCAGCCAGATGACAGCGCTGATTCTCTCTCTGGTTGGCTTTGGCCTGTTATTTGTGGTGAACAAAACCGCCGATTCCGGTAAAGGAATTGTGGCGGTTTTTGCTTTTACTGGCGTGCTCGGTGCCGCTTTGGGGCCAATGTTGAACCACTATCTGGGCATGGCCAATGGTCCTTCATTGATTATGCAGGCGCTTGGTGGAACGGCCATTGTCTTCTTCTCGCTCTCCGCTTATGTATTGACGACCCGAAAAGATTTCTCTTTTATGGGCGGCTTTTTGATGGTGGGTTTGATTGTTGCCATGGTCGCTAGTATTGCCCTGATATTTTTTGACGCCCCGGTTGCCAGCATGGCGTTGTCGGGTCTGATTGTGTTGCTGATGTCCGGTTTTATCCTGTTTGATACCAGCCGCATTATTCATGGTGGTGAGACTAACTACATTCGTGCCACTGTGGCGCTGTATCTTGATATTTACAATCTGTTCACTGCTTTGCTGCACCTGTTAGGTGCCACCAGTGACGACTGAACCCTGTAGGGTAGAATTTTTTAGCCCCGCTCAGCGGGGCTTTTTTTATGGTTAAGTTATCGGTAGCTATAGGATAGTGCTATGAAATTTGCATTGGCTGTTTACGGTGCGCCATGCAGCAGTCAGGCGCCCCAAACTGCGCTGCATTTTGCTCGGGCGGTGTTGCAGCAGGGGCATGAGATTGTGCGGTTGTTTTTTTATCAGGATGGTGTGCACACCGCCACCACTCTCGCGCAGCCCCCTCAGGATGAGCCCAATTTGCCCCAGCAGTGGCAGGAATTCATTGCAGAGAATCAGTTAGATGCGGTGGTTTGTATTGCCGCAGCATTACGCCGTGGGGTGGTGGATGCCGCTGAAGCCGAACGCTATGAATTGACGAGCTGCAATCTTCGCCGGGGTTATGAGCTATCCGGGCTTGGGCAGTTAGTGGATGGGGCGTTGCAGGCGGATCGAGTGATGACTTTTGGAGCCTGAGATGAGCGATTCTGTTTGTATTATTTCTACCCGGGCACCTTATTGTGGTCAGTTCGCAAGGGAGGCGCTTGATGCGGTATTGGTGTCTGCTTCTTACGAGGTGCCAACGACCTTGCTGCTGATGGGAGACGGTGTGTTGCAGCTGTTAAAGGGGCAGAACCCCGGGGATATTCCCCGCAAAAACCTCTTCTCCATGTTGCAGGCGCTGCCGTTGTACGGCATTGAAACCATCTATGTGGAGGAGGCTTCTTTGCAGGAGCGGGGTTTGCCGTTGGCGGCATTGCACGATGGTATTACCGTTCTTGAGTCCAAGGCTCTGCCTTCTTTTTTGCAGCGCCATGCAAAGGTGCTTACGTTCTGATGAAAACTCTCCATATTGTCAATAAGACCGGCCAACCGATGACGCTTTGTCTGCGGGCTCTGGCTACAGGCGATGCCATTTTGCTGATCGAAGATGGCGTTTACAACCTGCTTCATCATCAGCCCGATTGTGAATTGTTTGTTCTGGAGGCGGATGCCCGGGCGCGCGCCGTTGCTGTTTTAGCAGCTGCAAAGGCCATTAATTATGATGAGTTTGTGGCACTGACGATACAAAATGACAGAATCGTCTCTTGGTTTTAATCATATTATCCAATCATATTTTGTAATCAGGCGAGTCGCTTTTTAGTGTTAGTACTGTGTTGTTAGTTAAGGTTGAGTGATGCAAAGTCGTTCAATCCGGGCAGTTTGGGTTGAGCAATGTTTTAGTTATACGGAGTGAGTGCCCTATGAAATGTTCGCTGAGCGGGTGTCTAACAATTGAATTCCCACTATTAATACGTTTACTATTTTTGTTGATTTTTTCTTCGCCATTAGCAGCCATTGAGGATTCCTACTTGAAAGCACCCGTTGCCCCAAAAGTGCCCTACACCATTAAACAACACGAGCAGACACGCATTGATGAATACCATTGGTTGCGGGATGAGAACTGGAAAAAAATAGTCGCCGGGGAGCTGGATTTTAAAAATCCGGACATTTTGGCCTATCTCAACGCTGAGAACGCCTACAAAGAGGCACACATGGAGTCTACCCGGGGCGTGCAGGAGGTTCTGTATCAGGAAATACTGTCCCGAATAAAAGAAGACTATCAATCCTGGCCGGTTAAAAAAGGCGATTACTTTTATTACTACCGGGAAGAGAAAGGCAAAAACTACCCTATTTATTGTCGTCGCGAAGGGTCCATGGAGGCGCCTGAGTCCGTCTATATGGATGTCAATAAAGAGGCGCAAGGCAAAGAGCTTTACCTGTTTGGTCCATCCGTCCCTAACCGGGCAAATACGTTTTTGGCTTACGGTTATAACCTGACCGGCTCGCTGGATCGCACCGTGCGGGTGCGGAATCTGGAAACCGGCGAGGACAGCCGCTGGAGCTTTCCCAACAGTACCGGCTCGCTGTTGTGGCTCGACGACGAACATTTGCTAGTGGTGGAGCGGGACGAACACGCCCGGGGCAAAAACGTCTATAAAATCAACATCAAGCAGGGGCCGGAAAAAAAGCAGTTGGTGTTCTCTAAGCCTGAAGCGTTTGACAATATGTTTCTTGGCTTATCTCAAACCAATGATCGTCAATACCTGATGCTGGAGCTGAGCAGTGGTTCCAGTCAGGTGTTGTATGTTTCGTTGCGCTCGGCTGTGGATTTTAAGCAATTTGCTGAGGGTAAAGACGATGTGTTGTACAAGTTGGAGCATTTTAAAAATGACTTCTACATTCTGACCAATAAGGGGGGAGCCAATAACTTTCAGGTGTTTAAAACCCCGGTTAACCGCTGGGAGCAAGACGCTTGGCAGCTGGTGCAACAAGAGAGCAAAACCATCAGCCTTAGCAGTGTCACCTTTTACAATCGCTTCATGGTGACGGAGCAACGTAACAATGAGCGGGCTTTGGATGAAATTGTGGTTCGCGATATGGAGTCGAATAAAACCCACACCGTTTCCATGCCCGATGCGGCCTACGACCTTACTTTTAGTGGCGACTGGGATCACAACGCCACTCGGGTTCGTCTTGATTACTCCTCGCCCATCAGGCCGGCATCGGTGCTTGAGCTGGATCTGCCAACGGCGCAAACCAAAACCCTGTATACCCGGGAAACTCCAAATTTTGATGGCCAGCAGTACGAGGTCAAACGAGAGTTTGCCACCGCCCGGGACGGTGCCCGGGTTCCGGTCTCCATTGTGCACAAAAAAGGGCTGAAAACAGACGGCACTCATCCGGTTTTTTTATACGGCTATGGCTCTTACGGGTATGGAATTCCGGATCTGTTTGTTTCCAAAATTTTCAGTCTGGTGGATCGTGGCTTTGTGTTTGCTGTGGCCCATGTCCGTGGTGGCGATGAAAAAGGGTTTCAGTGGTACCTGGATGGGAAAATGCGCCACAAAATGAACACCTTTTGGGACTTTATTGACGTTACGGAGCATTTAATCGCAGAGGGTTACACCCGCAAAGGCCGTGTTGCTATTAATGGTGGCAGTGCTGGCGGCCTGCTGGTGGGGGCTGTGACCAATATGCGCCCGGAGCTGTTTGGTTGCGTGGTGGCACACGTCCCATTTGTGGACGTCATCAATACCATCAGTGACGCCTCGCTGCCCTTAACGCCACCGGAATGGGAAGAGTGGGGCAACCCGATCACCAGTGCCGGGGATTTCAATTACATCATGCAATACTCGCCCTACGACAATGTTACGGCAAAAAAATACCCACCCATGCTTTTTAACTCCGGCATCTCTGATGAGCAGGTCACCTACTGGGAACCAGCAAAAATGGTGGCTCGCCTAAGAGCCACCAAAACCGATGAAAACCTGCTGCTGTTGAACATGAAAATGCACGCTGGCCATGCCGGTGCCAGCAAGCGGTATGAGTGGATTGAAGACGAAGCGTTCGACTACGCCTTTGTGTTGCGTTGTTTTGGGATGCAGTAGTTCGCTCATTGCCTTGCAAAAACGTCGTCTCGTGGGAGCGAGCAGTAAGAGCCGTTGACATGGTGCCTGTAAAAAGCAGGCGGTTATAAAACGAAAGCAGAAGGTGTGCTATGGGTATGGAAATTACCGCCATTGTATTTGTGGTACTGATCGGAGTACTGATCTCGACCGGGGTGCGTATCATTCCTCAGGGTTACAACTACACGGTTGAACGTTTTGGTAAATATACCGGTACGCTGTCGCCCGGTTTGCATATCATTGTGCCGGTGATTGATACCATCGGTAAAAAAATGAACATGATGGAGCAAGTGCTTGATATTCCACCTCAGGAGGTCATCAGTGCCGATAACGCTCAGGTTACCACCGATGCGGTCTGCTTCTATCTGGTGCAGGATGCGGTAAAAGCCTCCTACGAAGTCAACGACCTAGACCGGGCAATGAAGAATTTGGTGATGACCAATATTCGTGCCGTTCTCGGCTCCATGGAACTTGACGAGATGCTCTCCAACCGCGACAGCATCAATGAGCGTCTGCTGGTTAAAGTGGATGAAGCCACCGACCCTTGGGGGCTGAAAGTTACGCGCATTGAGTTACGGGATATCGCTCCTCCGGCCGATCTGGTCGAGGCCATGGCTCGACAGATGAAAGCCGAACGTGACAAACGGGCTCAGATACTAGAGGCAGAAGGCGCCCGTGAGGCGGCCATTAAAGTGGCCGAGGGGGAGAAACAGGCCCAGATTCTCAAAGCCGAAGGTGAGTTAGAAGCCGCAAAACGTGAAGCAGAGGCTCGTGAGCGTTTGGCCGAGGCGGAGGCGGTGGCTACTGATAAAGTCTCCAAGGCCATATCTCAGGGCGACCACCGGGCCATCAATTACTTCGTGGCGCAAAAGTATGTAGACGCTCTGAAAGATGTGGCTGCTGCTGAGAATAACAAAGTCATCATGATGCCTCTGGAAGCGGGCAGCCTGATTGGCTCCATTGCTGGCATTAAGGAACTGGTGGGTGAAGCCACCACCAAAAAGGAAGGCTAAACATTATGGCGTTTGCACTGCAACCCTGGCATTGGTTAATTGTCGTGTTTTTACTGCTTGGCGCTGAGGCACTGGGTGCGGGTGGTTTTTTGCTGGGCAGTGCGATGGCAGCGCTGGTGGTTTCGCTCTGGCTGTGGCTGGCGCCGGAACTGATCTGGCCATTGCAGCTGATGATTTTTGGCGTCGGCAGTCTGATTTTCTCTGTCGCCTATTGGAAGCTGTTTCGCAAGGTCAACGACAAAAGCGATAACCCCAAGCTGAACAACCGCGCCTCCCAGCTCATCGGGCGCACCGTCACTCTGAAAGAGGACCTGCCCGCCGGGCAAAGCAAACTGCAGCTTGGCGATACCCTATGGACGGTGGAGTCTGCTGCTTTGGTGCCAAAAGGGCGCACGGTACAGGTTGTGGGGTATCAGGGAATGGTTTTAAACGTACAGGAGCGAATTTAAGTACTTGAGACTCTATTGCAGTTTCTTTATGATTTTGCGGCTTTATTAACTTGGATACTTCGTACAATGTTTACCGAAAACCGGTATCGTTAAGTGTCCGGTGTGATGGGGCTGTTCCGGCTCGTATGAGAATGGCCGGTTATGTTAATCATTTCAGGAAGTGTAGATGCAACCCAGTTCTGTAGCGGTGTCAGTGGAATCGAAAAGGACATTTTTTCAGTGGCTCTTTGTTGCTCTGATGATATACCTTTTGCTGATCGCCGTTGGTATGATCGGTTCCGGTTTCAAATGGGCCTCCGGTGGTGCTGAAGGCGCACGACAACTTTTCTCTTTTGCGACCAATCCCATCATGGGGCTGGTGGCCGGTGCCTTGGCGACAGCCGTTGTGCAGTCATCAAGCACGGTCACCTCGGTGATTGTTGGTCTGGTGGCGGGGGGCTTGCCGGTGGCCACCGCCATTCCGATGATTATGGGTGCCAATATCGGCACCACCGTGACCAATACTTTGGTCAGTATGGGTCATATCGGTAAGAAAAAAGAATTTCGTCGTGCATTTTCTGCCGCTACGGTACACGACTTTTTTAATCTGATGGCGGTTGTTATCTTTCTGCCATTGGAGGTAATGACGGGGTTTTTGGCTAAAACGTCGAACTTTCTCGCGGCCTTTATGGTGGGTGGCGACTCCGTGAGCATCAAAGGGCTGAATTTTGTCAAAGCCATGACGGCGCCAGTGGTGGACCTGTTTAAGGAGCTCTACGGCTCTTTGCCGGACTTTTGGGCTGGGGTCTGTTTGGCGCTGACCGGGCTGCTGTTTATCTTCATCTCAATTATTTACTTGGGTAAGCTGCTGAAACACTTGATGGTGGGCAGAGCCAAAAAGATTTTGCATAAAGCGGTGGGTAATGGCCCGGCAACCGGTATTTTCTCCGGTATGCTGATGACCATCGCCGTGCAATCTTCTTCAACCTGTACCAGTTTGATTGTACCGCTGGCCGGTAACGGTATTTTTAAACTCAAAGAGGTGTACCCCTTTACTCTGGGCTCTAATATTGGCACTACGGTTACCGCTTTACTGGCGGCCACTGCGGTGCAGGGAGCTATGGGCTTTTTTGCCTTGCAGATTGCTTTGGTGCACTTGCTGTTTAACATTTCTGCGGTTTTTCTGATTTACAGTATTCCTTTCCTTCGGGTCATACCGCTGAAGCTGTCGCGCCGGTTTGCCCAGTTAGCCAGTCGCAATAAGTGGATGGTGCTGGCCTACGTGTTGGGAATCTTTTTCATACTGCCCGCCGTGCTGATCGCGCTTACTGCCTGAGGAGGATTTTTATGGCAACGCTTGAGGAATACAAGGCTCATCGCAAGCAGCTTAAGGCTCAGATCAAAGAGGTCAGGGCAACACTGAAACGTCTGGAGCAAGAGCTCGAAAGTGAGCGTCAAGGAATGCAGCACGAGGAAGTGAACCACCTTGATGAGTATCTCAATAAAGCCGAACCCCATCTTGTGGATGTGAAAAAGCTGGGGGTTACGGCCATTGAGGACTTCAAAAAGTCCGTAGGCAAACTGCTCGGCGCGATTACCGGTTCAAGCAAGCGGTAACGTTAAATCCAGTGCTTTAGCGCCATAAAAGCGAGCATGCCAAGAATGACCGTCAGTAACGTGTTGCGGGTAATCAGGGCAAGGCTGACTACGATAACGCCGGCTATCAGGTATTGATTTTCGGCGCTCAGGCTGATTTCCCGCTCCCGGATAAACACAATGGGTGCTGCAATGGCGGTCAGTACCGCCGGGGCGGAATAGCTGAGCAGTTGTTTGATATTTCTGCCAAGGCGCAAAGGAAACCAGGGTTCGGACAGTAAAAACCGGCTACTAAAGACCACCGCAGCAATGGCCAGAATGATTATCCAAGTGTTCATTATCGGCGCTCCTTTGAGACTTTAGCGCAAGCATAACCCGCCAGCATCGCCAGTGGTGTGGAGATCAATAGCCCACTTTGCACCTCCAGCGCCTCACAGGCCACCGACCCCACCAATGCGGTCATCACACAAACGAGCATTGACGTGTTTTTCACCGTGGGAATCACCAGCGCAATAAATGTGGCGGCAATGGCAAAGTCAAGCCCTAAAGCGTCCAGATTCTCAATGTACTCTCCGGCAATAATGCCCACCAGCGTGGCAATGTTCCAACCCAGATAAAAGCATAGCCCGCCTCCAAGAGCGTACCAGCGGTCAAAGCGTTTGAGCTGGCTTGGGTTGACGATGGCAAACAGCTCATCGGTCAACAAAAAACCGAGGCCCAGACGCCATCTCAGGGGGAGTGAGCTGATATTGTTTCGCATCACCATGGCATACAGAAAGTGTCGTGAGGTAATCAGCAACGCAGAGATGAGAATGCTGCCCAGACCGACGCCGGTCTGAATCATGCCCATCACCGCCAACTGTACCGCGCCCGCAAAGATGATGCCGGATAAAGCCTGGCTTTGCATTGGATCAAAGCCAAGCTCAATGGCCAAAGACCCGGTCAGCATCGCCCAGGGAACAATAGCAATAGTCAATGGCAAGATGGTAAGCGCGCCTTTGCCAAAGGCGTTGAGCTTTTCCCGGCGGGTGGACAATGGAATGGTTGTGTCTTGACTCACAATATTTACTACCTGTGAACAGAATGAGGCCGTCATTGACCTTGCTTAAGCCACTGCTTGCTCGTGGCGGGTTATTAATAAAAAAAATTTCACTCTTTACGGTGCTGGGCTGAAATGCGACTACTCTTATAAGGCTGGTGTTGTATGAACAGTGAATTAAGCTGAAATCATTAGACGTAACTACTACTCAGGACTTATGTTCATGAAAAAGTTGTTTGCCGCTGTACTCTGTGCCGCTCTATCCGCCTCAACTGTTGCGAGCGACACACTGTTATCTGCTACTGATAATATGAGAGACATTGAAGAATCGCCAAATATTTTTCAGGATGACGATCACACAGGTGTGCTGCCGCCACACATCCAGAATATTAAAGACGTTGAAGTGATGCTTGATTTTTTGAAATTAAAAAAGAATGAATCAATAGCTAATGGTTTGAAGTCAATCAATGTCGAAAAACAAATGATTCATTATGGTGGCAATTGCATGGCTATTTTCAAACGCAAACACCAAAATGTATGTCACGATAAACATTTTGCAGGGCCTGCCGGGAAACTTGTGTTTGACCATATTACCTGTACTAACCAAGAGGACACCGAGTAATAGAGGAAGTTCAGGCGGGGTCGCTTAAGCAGCCTTTAAAGCGACCTTGCAGCCTAACAAAACGCAACTTTCCCAAGGCCTCACGGTTCAAACCTCAATTTTGTCCCATCCCCTTAAGTACCAGACAACAAGAAAACACGCCGAA
The DNA here is from genome assembly GCA_965198415.1 of Endozoicomonas sp. Lineage (GTDB taxonomy): Bacteria > Pseudomonadota > Gammaproteobacteria > Pseudomonadales > Endozoicomonadaceae > Endozoicomonas. The sequence goes on along the minus strand of CBDAPN010000030.1, from coordinate 468,540 downwards.
GTTAACATCCGCTGCAAGGCATTGACCGTCCACAGTGCTGAAAGGCCAAACCCAAGCACCGGGCCAGCCAGCCAGCAAAGAGGTAACAGAACAAACCATTGGGCGATAAAACGAATGCCCAGCACGGTGCGATTGGCACCGGCTCCGAGTAAGGCCTGAACCAAAACCAGCGAAGGGGCGTCGAGCACCACGGCGATGCCTGTCAATTGCAGGGGCGTGGTGCCTAGGTTCAGCAGTGCCGGTTCGTGCAGGAACAGGGCGAGTATTGCTTTGGGAAAAAAAATCAGCGGTAGGCTAAGTAGCAGTAACAACCCGCAGGCGATATACACGGTTTCCTGTCCCCAGCGCCAGGCCGTTTGTGGCGTTTTGGCGCCGAGACTTTGGCTGACCAGCGTGTTGGCGGCCATACCCAGCCCGACGCCCGGTAAAATAAGCACTAAGGAGATGTTCATCAGCACGTGGGCAACGGCCATCTCGCGCACGCCTAGCCTTGCAATAATGGCAAACAGCAGCAATGTACCCAGGGCAAACAGAGTCTGTTGCAGGGAGTCGGGAATCGCCAAAAACACCAGACGTTTCAGCTCTCCCCAGTTGTTCCAGTGGGTTAGAAAGCCGCAGGTTTTGGCTCGTTTGTTCAAAATCAACACATTGAGAAACGCCCCAAGGTACATCGAGATCAAGGTACCAACAGCCGCGCCGTTCACCCCCATTGCCGGTAGCCCCCACTTGCCATAAATCAGCAGATAGCTCAGGACAACGTTGGTCAGATGCGTGCAGAGCAGCAGTTTGAGGTAGCCTTTTGGCTCTCCAATACCGTTCCAGAACCCGCGCAATGACAGATTCATGGCCGCGGCACTGAGCGCCAGAACCCGAATTTGAAAATAGCTGGTCGCCTGTGCAGGGGCGTTGTGGCTGAACAGTTTCATGAGTCCGGGAGCCAGCCACAGCAGTGTGAGGCTCAAGGGCAGGGCGACGGTAATGGCCAGCAGCAGGCCGTGGTTGGTGGGCATGGCGGCTTCGTCGAGCCGGTCAGCGCCTACTCGTCTGGCCACTTGGGATTGAACGGCAGCCGAAAGCCCCGTGAGCATAGAGAGGGCCACAAAGTTTCCATAACTGCCAACGCCCACCGCAGCCAGGGCATTTTCACCGAGTGGGCCCACGAGGGCAGCGTCCACCAAGTTAACCACGCTTTGGGAGAGCATGGTCAGCATGATGGGAAAACCTAACTGAAAAATTACGGCAAGCCTTTGCTTCAAACGAACTCCATTGATGCAAACAGTGTCAAACCAGTGTGCTGGTCGGAAGGTTTATAATAGACCCTGATCATTTTAATGCCTATCCGCAGGGTAAAGTCAGGGGCACTATTTCCATCCCTTCGCCCTTTATTCCATCAGGTTAGGGCGCAGCCAGCGCTCGGCTTCGTCCAGCGACCAGCCCTTGCGCCCGGCATAGACGGCCAGTTGCTCCCGGTCTATTTTGCCAAGGCCAAAGTAGCGCGCCTGCGGGTGGGAGAAATACCAGCCACTAACGCTGGCGGCGGGCATCATAGCGAAGTGCTCGGTGAGTGAGACACCGGCGTTTGCTGCCCCGTCAAGTAGCGTAAACAGCGTCGATTTCTCCGTATGATCCGGGCAGGCTGGGTAACCGGGGGCGGGGCGGATACCGGCGTACTTCTCTTTGATTAGCTCCTCATTACTCAGGTGCTCCCCAGCGGCGTAACCCCAGTACTCCTTGCGGACTCGTTCGTGCATGTATTCTGCAAACGCTTCTGCAAGGCGGTCCGCCAGAGCTTTGACCATAATGCTGTTGTAGTCGTCGCCGGCGGCTTCGTACTCTTTGGCCAGTTCATCGGCGCCGATACCGGCGGTGACGATGAACCCGCCCATGTAATCGGTAAGGCCTGAGGAGGCCGGAGCGACAAAATCCGCCAGACAAAAGTTGGGTTTATCCTCCGGCTTGGGGGCTTGTTGACGCAGATGGTGCAAAGTGGCCATTACCTCCCCATCATCATACAGGGCGATGTCGTCATGATTGACTTGGTGGGCGGGCCAAAAACCAATGGTGGCGCGGGCGCTGATTAGTTCTTCATTGATCAGTTTATCCAGCATTTGCCGGGCATCTTCATAAAGGCTGGTGGCGGCTTCACCGACAATTTCATCGGTGAGAATGGCGGGGAATTTGCCGGCCAGATCCCAAGTGATAAAAAACGGCGTCCAGTCGATGTAATCCACCAGTTCCCTAAGCGGGAAGTTGTCAAACACCTTCACCCCGGTAAAGGTGGGGGCAGGGGGCTGATAGCGGGACCAGTCCGGCTTAAAGGCGTTATCCAGCGCCTGAGTATAAGAGAGCAGCGCCCGCTTATTGGCACGCAGGGCGTGGCGTGTGCGGATTTTTTCGTACTCGCTACGAGTTTCGTCGATCAGAGTGGGTTTCAGGTGATCGCTGAGCAGGCGGGTGGAGATACCGACGCTGCGAGAGGCGTCGGTTACGTAAATGGCCAGATCTTCCTGAAATTGCGGTTCAATTTTCACCGCCGTATGGGCGCGTGAGGTGGTGGCACCGCCAATCATCAGCGGGATTTTCATGCCCTTGCGTTGCATCTCGGCGGCCACGTGCACCATCTCATCCAGCGAAGGGGTGATCAGGCCGCTCAGCCCGATAATATCAACATCTTCCTCGATGGCGGTTTTTAAAATGGTGTCGCAAGGCACCATCACCCCAAGGTCAATCACCTCAAAGTTATTGCAGGCGAGCACCACGCCAACGATATTTTTACCGATGTCGTGTACATCACCTTTTACCGTGGCCAGCAAGATTTTACCGTTGGAGCGGGCGTTGCCGCCTTTCTCTTCTTCGATAAATGGCACCAGGTGCGCCACCGCCTGTTTCATCACCCGGGCGCTTTTAACCACTTGGGGCAGAAACATTTTACCGGCACCAAACAGGTCGCCGACCACGTTCATGCCATCCATTAATGGGCCTTCAATTACCTCAATGGGGCGGCTGGCCTGCTGACGCGCCTCCTCGGTATCGGCGACAATCCACTGAGTAATACCCTTCACCAGCGCATGTTCCAGACGTTTATTGGTGGGCCACTCCCGCCAAGCGAGGTCTTCCTCTTTTTTTTGCCCACCGCCACCACTGCGATACTGCTCGGCAATGCTCAGTAGCGCCTCAGTGGCATTTGGGGAACGGTTGAGAATGACGTCTTCGACCTTTTCCCGCAGCGCTTTGGGAATCGCTTCATAGATTTCCAGCTGCCCGGCATTGACAATACCCATGCTCAGCCCGGCTTTAATGGCGTGGTAGAGAAACACGCCATGAATCGCCTCCCGTACCGGGTTATTCCCCCGAAAAGAGAACGAGACATTGCTCACCCCACCAGAAGTCATGGCGTGGGGCAGATGGTCACGGATGTATTGCGCCGCTTGAATGAAATCCACGGCGTAGTTATTGTGCTCATCAATGCCGGTGGCTACGGCAAAAATATTTGGGTCGAAGATAATATCTTGAGGTGGGAAGCCAAGCTCGTGCACCAGAACATCGTAGGAGCGCTGACAAATTTCAATTTTGCGCTCTTCGGTATCTGCCTGACCCTGTTCATCAAAGGCCATCACCACCACGGCGGCACCGTAGTTTCGGCACAGTATTGCCTGCTGACGAAACAGGGCTTCGCCCTCTTTGAGGCTGATGGAATTCACAATGCCCTTACCCTGAATGCACTGCAAACCCGCTTCAATCACCTCCCACTTTGAAGAGTCCACCATAATGGGCACTTTGGAGATGTCCGGCTCAGAGGCAATAAGATTCAAAAAGGTGGTCATGGCGCTTTTGGCATCGAGCATGCCTTCGTCCATGTTGATGTCGATGATCTGGGCGCCGTTTTCTACCTGATCCCGGGCCACGTCGAGGGCGGTGTCGTAATCTTCTTCAATAATCAGCCGTTTAAAGCGGGCAGAGCCGGTAACATTACAACGCTCCCCGACGTTTACAAACAGGGATTGGCGGTCAATATTGAACCGCTCCAAACCGCTCAGGCGACAGGCGGTGGGAATCTCAGGCTGCTGACGCCGGGCAATGGTGGCCATTTTATCGGCAATGGCTTTGATATGGGCGGGGGTGGTCCCACAGCAGCCACCGATAATGTTGAGCAGACCCGATTGAGCGAACTCAGTGACGATGTCTGCCATCTCCTGAGGGGTCTGGTCATACTCTCCAAACGCATTGGGGAGCCCGGCGTTGGGGTGAGCGCTGATAAACGCCGGAGTACAGTTGGATAACTCCTCAAGATACGGGCGCAACTCACTGGCTCCAAGGGCGCAGTTCAACCCCACACACAGCGGCTCGGCGTGTTCAACGGAGTTCCAGAACGCCTCCGTGGTTTGCCCGGAAAGGGTGCGACCGGAAGCATCGGTGATGGTTCCCGAAATCATAATTGGCAGGGCAAAACCCAGTTGCCCAAACAGATCTTTAAGGGCGTAAATGGCGGCTTTGGCATTGAGAGTGTCAAAGACGGTTTCGATCATCAGAATATCCACCCCGCCTTCGATCAACGCCCGTGCCGCTTGCTGATAGCTGGTGACCAGCTCGTTAAAACTGGTGTTGCGATAGCCCGGATTATTAACATCCGGGGAGATCGAAGCGGTGCGGTTGGTGGGGCCGAGAATACCGGCAACAAAGCGGGGCTTTTGTGGATTGGTGCGGGTGAATTCATCCGCCACTTCTCTGGCCAGGCGCGCGGCTTCGCGGTTGATTTCTGGTACCAGATCTTCCATCTGGTAATCGGCCATGGCGATGGTGGTGGCGTTAAAGGTGTTGGTTTCGAGAATATCGGCACCGGCTACGAGGTAGTCCCGGTGAATTTGTTGGATAATGTCTGGCTGTGTCAGTACCAGTAAGTCGTTGTTGCCTTTGACGTCACAGGGATGCTTGGCAAAACGTTGGCCGCGGTAATCGGCTTCATCCAGCTTATAACCCTGAATCATGGTTCCCATGGCGCCATCAAGAATCAGAATCCGTTGTTCCAAAAGTTGTTGCAGCTCAGAAAGTGCCTTTTTTTGATAGGAAGTAGCTTGCAGCATCGAGAGCAGACCAATAGTTATTTTTTAAGATTGGCCATAATATCAGAAAAAAACGCCTGTTTATCCGCTACCAGAACAGTAAAAACCGTACTTTTGGTGACTTTTTTAAATAATTTACCGCTTTAAGCCGGGGCGAATCGTGTCCTTTACCGGTGACGCCAAGCGTTGAATATTAGCTAGAGCGAGTGCCTGATGATTACATTTTTTTCAGGGAAGGGTATTATTGCGCCATGGTCCACAACAAAATGAAAAGACCCTTACCGTTTGGATTGGTAAGAAAAAATAACCGGGAGTCTCAGATTTGCGAATAGCCATTTTTTTTCTCATGATCATCTCAGTTCTCTTTACGGTCATTTGTGGTTTGGGCAGCGCCTTGGCCGTGGCCGACGCTCTTAACGGCGGTGAAGACCGGTTTTTCGGCATCTTCCTCTTCGTTCCTCCCACCGTCTTTCTCCTGTTTTTGAGCAACTACCTGAAAGCCAAACACGACGCTTTGGTTCACGCCGAAATAAGAAGCTATATTTTACGCTTTGCCCTTAAAAACCAAGGGCTGATTACGGCAACAGAACTCGCCTCAGAGGGGGTTTTATCCATCGATAAAGCAAGGAAACACCTTGATCGGATGTATATTGAAGGGCTTTGTGAAAAACGGATAACGGATAAATTTGTCTATATTTACGGTTTTTCTGAGGTGTTAAGTACAGAAGAAAAGATTAACTCAACGACCATTACCAGTTAAACACTTCGCTAATCTATGACTGCTTGCTCTTGACGTCTTTTATCAAGATCGTCGAATTTTTTGCGTGAGCTGAATTTATAAGCGACGATAACCTGCTACATTCAATTTCTACTCAATGCTCAAAGGTGTAAATGATGTATAAGTTGTCGTTTTTAGCGACCATGATGGCCATTACCTTGTCTGGCTGTGCTACCCAATCCACACACTGGGATTATCGTGATGCTGGGCGATGGTCAGAACTAAACTCTGAGTTCTTAGCATGCGCTGGCAAAAACCAGTCTCCGGTGGATATAGCTAACGTCAGCCAAACTCAGCTGGAAAAGATACAGTTCAATTATAACAAGCACGCTTCAACAATCGTTAATAACGGCCATACCGTTAAGCTCAACTTTCCTGCGGGCGATGCCATCAACGTAGAAAAAAATGCCTTTCACCTTAAGCAGCTGCATTTTCATACGCCCAGCGAACATACATTCAGCGGTAAGCGTTTTGCAGCAGAAATCCACCTTGTGCACCAAAACCCCCAGGGAGAGCTGGCAGTAGTCGCTGTTATGGTTGCAGAAGGTGCAAAGAGCGGGGTATTTAATAAACTGATACGGAGCTTGCCGTCGCAGACGGGGAAGAGCATTGATCTTAAACAGCCGTTACAGGCCAGTGATTTTTTACCGCAGGCGACTGCGTACTATAGCATCAACGGTTCGCTGACCACACCCCCATGCACTGAGGGCGTGCGCTGGTTTGTGCTGAAAAATAACATCACTGCCTCACGGGAGCAAATCAACCGGTTATCTGTCGCCATGGGTACTCCGAACAATCGGCCGGTTCAAAGCATCAATGCCAGAATGATTTTGCAATAAAATGGCACCCCGGAGTCGGCGACTCCGGGCAGTTGCTGGAATGAAGCGGAGTGTTTGGAAAAGATTATTTTTCTGAATCTAAAATGTTTTTTAACTCCTGTTCTATGATGCTCATAAGCTGTTTGTCATCACGGTAATGTAGATTCTTTGCTACCCAATCTTCGTAATTTTTTACGCTTTTGTTTGGATCGTATGCACGATGAACTACGTATTCAGCCTCTTTTTTAGCAAGCACCTCAACTGCAGGCCGTCTAATATGATCGGCATATTCTTTGCTAGGCGCAAGAAGGGCATGTTTCGTTTTTGCGGCTACAAGTTGTAAATGATTGCATCATAACTTAGAAAGTAACGATTTCCATTCATGCATCGGGATCTTTAACGTATCTTTAGAAGCGGTAGTGCCATCATTAAGTTTTTCCTCGATTTCATTAAAAGTGTGTTCAGATTTTCCTTTATTTTTATTTTCCTTTATTTTCCTTTTCCCAATTTTCTATTATATGTTTTATTGATTTCTTTTGTGGGCTTGTTGTGGCTGTAGATGGGGTTGGCTTTGCCGCCGGGCGGGGTTTTGTTACAGGTGGTTTAGAAGCCTTTGCTTCAACTGATTGGGAAGGGGTTTCTTGCTGCGTAGGTTTCATTGGCTCATTGTTATTATTTTTTGTAACCTGGGTGTTGCTAATTTCTGCAATATTTTGAGGTTTAGCATTTTCCATGTTTTTTTGAACTGAACTATTTCTAGGCGCTGGAGTCGGGCGGGTTGGTATTGCAGATGCTTTAGAAGCCTCTTCTTCAATTAATTGGGAACGGGTTTTTTTCTGTGTAGGTTTCATTGCCACATTGTTATTATTTTTTGCAACCTGAGTGCTACTAATTTCTGCAGTATTTTCAGGTTTAGCATTTTCCATGTTTTCTTGAACTGAACTATTTCTAGGCGTTGGAGTCGGGCGGGGTGGTATTGCAGATGCTTTAGGAGCCTCTTCTTCAATTAATTGGGAACGGGTTTTTTTCTGTGTAGGTATCATTGCCACATTGTTATTATTTTTTGCAACCTGAGTGCTACTAATTTCTGCAGTATTTTCAGGTTTAGCATTTTTCATGTTTTCTTGAACTGAACTATTTTTAGGCGCTGGAGTCGGGCGGGGTGGTATTGCAGATGCTTTAGAAGCGTCTTCTTCAATTAATTGGGAGCGGGTTTTTTTCTGTGTAGGTTTCATTGCTACATTGTTATTATTTTTTGCAACCTGAGCGCTACTAATTTCTGCACTATTTTCAGGTTTTGTATTTTTCATGTTTTTTTGACCTGAACTACTTTTAAACTCATTAATCACGCTTGCTAATTGTGTATTTTGTTGAGGTTTTACAGTTGGCGTACTCTTTGTTTGAGTATTATTTTCTGCTGTGAAGGGCAACGATTGACCATTCGGCGCATCTTCCAATTTTTGATTAATAGGTTCGTTCGCTTGTGGTGGGCTTGGTTTATGCGATTCTAAAGACTGGGGGTGGGATTCTTTCTGTGTCACGGAAGAGCCAAAGGACACAGTTCGAGATTGTATTGGCGTATTTTTTGGTGTTTTATGGTTTTTCCTAAAAAATGGTAGGTGCTTTCCGAGTCTTTTGATAAACCTTATGGTGCCTTTTTTAAATCTGGAAAATGAAGATTTGGAACTTTCTGTTTTTTTAACAGTATTATGTTGGTTCTCTGATTGTGTGGCCTGTTGACCACTGGTAGAGTTGTTGGTTTTCATATTGACTCCATTTAATTCGAAGGTTTGATTGGCCGTAAGTTGGCTTTATATTAATTAATTATTGTTGCTATTTTCTATTTTTTTTTATTTTTTTTCAAATTCTCTGAATGGTTGTTATGTGTCAAAATATGGATGTCTTAGTACTCTCCAGTTTAAAGTAAGTCATCTCCTAAAGATGAGGGGCTTGTTGCAAAATGGATAATTTTTCAATTTGTCTATAGATTAGGCAGATATCGAAAAAATGTTCGGGCTGAAGGTGCAAAGCGCCAGGTATTTCATATCTTGATACAGAACTTGCCGTTGCAGAGGGGGATTAGTATTGGCCACTGCTACAGGCCAATAAATTTTACGCTGATGCCTGCTTGCTAGCTCAATGTTTCGCTGACCACTCCACCATGTACTGAGGACGTGCTTGTGCAAAACAATGGCATCATTGCCAGAATGGTTTTGCAATAAGATGGTTTCCCGGAGTTGACGACTCCGGGCAATTACTGAATGAAGCGGAAGGCTTGGAAAAGGTTATTGTTGGTTGGAATAGTTCTCAGTTTGGTTCTGATGGGGGGGGAGTATTATTTTTTGAGTCAAATCTGGATTTTAATTCGTCTTCTATGGCCTGCCTGATTTCCTGATCTATAGTATGAATTTCTTGAATTCGTACACTCCACATGCATTCTTCTAGGGTTAGATTAGAATTATTCTGGAGCATTATTAAGGAAGCTGTTACTCTAGCATATGTTGCTACTGCAGGCGCTCTAATTTCATCGGCATATTCTGTGCCAATCGCAAGCATACCACCTTCATCACTGTTTACGTTTGTAACCAAATGTGATAATTCCGTTGAGTTTAACTTATCTAGTAAATCTTGCCATTCATTATTTGTAATACGTAACTCTGTTTTAGTGGCAATTTCGCCTGTAGTGAGTCCTTCTTTAATTTTATTAAATGTTTCTAAAGACTGTTTACTATTATCTTTCTCCCTATCCATAAACCTTGTTATAAGCACCTTTTTTTGAATCTAAAATGTTTCTTGACTCATCTTCTATGCTCTGTATGATCTGCGGATCTTTAGCGAAATGTAAGTTACTTCGTGCAATGTTCATGCGTTCCTCTAGGTTTTTATCGCTGTAATAGGCATCTAGCCTTGACGCTTCTACTCTACCTAGTCTTGCTATTGCGGGCTTTCTAATATCATTGTGATAATTTTTGTCAACCGAAAGCATGCCATGCTTATTTTTTTCATTTGTAAGTAACTTTTGTAATTCCTTTAAGTTTAATTTATTTACTAATTCTTGCCATCGACTCTGGTCAATCTCTAACTTTGTTTCAGAGGCAATTGTTTTTGATTTGAGTCCATTCTCAATTTCTTTAAGTGTTTTTGCAGAATCTTTATTATTATTCTCATTGTTTTTCCAATTTTTTATTTTATTTTTTTTCGTGCTTGCTGTAGATGAGTTTGATTTATTCGACTCTGGATACTGGGAGTGGGCTTCTTTCTTTGTATCGGAAAGGAGCGTGGAGGCAGTACGAGAGCGTAGTGAAGTAGCTATTGATGTGTTCTGGTTTTTTCGGAAAAATGGTATGTACTTTCCGATTCTTCTGATAAACCTTATGGCACCTTTTTTGAACCGGGCAAATGAAAATTTGGACCTTTCTATTTTTTTGACAGTATTATTTTGGTTCTCTGATTGTGCGGCCTGTTGACCACTGGTAGCGTCGTTGAGTTTCATATTGACTCCATTTAATTTCGAGTTTTAGTTGGCTGTAATTTGTCTGTACATTCATTAATTATTGTTGATGTTTTTAATTATTTTAAATAATTTTGTGAATGGTGTTGTTGTGTCAAAATATTGCTGTTTTCTGTTGCTGTTATGCCATCATTTTTGCGTGCATATCTTAGTGTCCTCCAGTTTAAAGTAAGCCATCTTCCAAAGATGCCAAGGGGCTTGGTGAAAAATGGATAATTGTTAAATTTGTTAATATTGACCGTTATTGTGAAGTGTTAGGTGCAGAAGAGAATCTCAACTCAAAAACCATTACCCGTTAACCATTACGGTAAAGGTTAGGCAGATATCGACAAAATGATCGGGCTGCAAAGTGCCAGGTATTTCATATCCTGATACAGAACTTGCCGTTGCAGAGGGGGAATAGTATTGGTACAGGCCAATAAATATTACCGCAGATGCCTGCTTACTAGCTCAATGTTTCGCTGACCACTCCACTATGTACTGAGGACGTATTTGTGCAAAACAATGGCAGTATTGCCAGAATGGTTTTGCAATAAAATGGTTTCCCGCAGTTGACGACTCCGGGCAATTACTGAATGAAGCGGAAGGCTTGGAGAAGGTTATTGTTGGTTGGAATAGTTCTCAAATTGCTTTTTCATGACTTCCACAAGAAGCTTGTCCTTAGAGTAAGGTCGCTGGGTTTGTAGAATGTTCATGAAACGCTCACGATTACCTTGCTCTAAATTAATTATTTTTGGGCAATCGAATTCGGCAAATGCCTCAAGTGCTGGCTCTCTAATATAATCCGAATGACCCATTTTGTGCCCTAGAGGAGCAATTTCTGTAACTTCAGATAAACATAATTGTGTCAAATTATAATGATTTAATTTACTCAGCATACCTTTCCATTCCTCCATCGGGATTTTTAATTTTTCTTTAGAAGCAATAGTACCCTCTTCAAGCCCTTTTTCTATTCGTTTGAACATTTCCTTAGATTCGCTGGCGTTATTTTCAGACATGGTTGCCATTTCAATTTTGGCATTACTTGGTTCATCTTGCTTGAAATACTTATCCGATTTCTCTTTCAAGATTTCCGTAAAAACCTTGTCTTTGGCGTATATCGGTTGATAATCTAGAAACCCCATTAATCTCTCACGACTATACTTGTTCATTCTCACTAATTTTAGGAAATCCCATTCGGCAATGGCCTCAAGTGCTGGCCTTCTAATATGATCAGAGTAACCCCTTTCCGGCCCTAGAACAGAACTTGGTGAATCATAAACTAAAAATTGCAAATCATTGATATCTACTTCACTCAGCATACGTTTCCATTGCTCCATCGGGATATTTAATTTTTCTTTAGAAGCAATAGTACCATTTTCAATCCCTTTCTCTATTAGTTTGAGATTTCTTTTAGATTCGCTGGCTTTGGTTTCAGCCGTGCTTTCTATTTCAATTTCAGTATTATTTGGTTCAGTTTGCTTGAAATATTTCTCAAATTCCTTTTTCGTGACCTCCAAAAGTAGCGGGTCATCAGAGAATTCTTTCGCATTGCGTAGAAAGCTTATGGCACCCTCACGATTACCTCCTTTAAGTTGAATTATGTTTGGGCAGACAAGTTCGGTAAATGCCTCAAGTGCTGGCTTTCTAATATCATCAGAATAACCCTTATTCAGCCCTAGAGAACAATCAGTTCCATCTACAGCTAAAGATGCCAATTCATCAGCATCTAATTTACTCAGCATATCTTTCCATTCATGCATCGGGATTTTTAACTCTTCTTTAGAAGCAATAGAGTCATCTGCAAGCCATTTTTCTATTAGTTTAAGCCTTTCTTCAGATCCGCTAGCGTTATATTTAGCCATCATTGCCATTTTAATTTCAGTATTATTTGGTTCTAATGGGGGGGGAGTATTATTTTCTTGAATACTACTTTCTACAGTGGCGTACCACGCTTGTTGATTGAGAGAATCTTTCCCTTTTTTGGCAATAGGGTTGTTCACTTTTGGTGGGGTTGGTTTATTCGGCTCTGAAGACTCAGGGGTATTTTTTTCTGGATTTAAAGTTTTTGTTAATTCATCTTCTATGCTCTTTATGATCTGCGTATCACGATCATAATATCCATTAATTTCTACTATACCCATGTGATCTTCTAGGTTTTTATCGTTGTGATGGGCATTTATTCTGGAAGCCTCTACTTTAGCAAATGTTGCTACTGCAGGCATTCTAATTTTATCGTCATACCCTTTGTCATGCGCAAGCATGCCATGCTTCTTGTTTACGTTTGTAACTAATTCTTTTAATTCCTCCAAGGCTAAATTATCAAGTAAACTTTGCCATTCACTCTCTGGAATATTTAACTTTGTTTTAGAGGCAATACCGCCTGTTTTGAGCCCTTCTTCAATTTCTTTGAATGTTTTCACAGACTGTTTACTTTTGTCCTTTTCCTTTTTGAGCCAATTTTCTACTCTATTGTTTGTATCTTCTTCCGAGCTTACTGTAGATGAGTTTGATTTAATATGTTCTGAAGGCTGGGAGTTGGGTTCTTTCTGTGTATTGTAAGGCGAGGTGGACACTGTGCGAGCGTGAATTGGAGTCTCTATTGGTTTTCCATTATTTGACCTGAAAATTGGTATGTGTTTTTTGACTGTTCTAAGGACTTTGATGGCACCTTTTTTGAAGCCCCTAAATGATAACTTGGAACTTGTAGTTTGATTAACATTATTGTCTTGGTTTATTGTTGGTGTCGACCATTGACCGTGATCAGCGTTGTTGATTTTCATCTTGACCCCATTCAATTCGAATGTTTTATTGTTGGGTTGGTAGGTGGTTGCCTTTTTATTTATTAAGTATTACCCCTATTTCGCTTTTTTCTTTTTTTTTTTTAATATTTGCCTTGAATGGTGGCGGTATGTCAAATTATTGATTTATTTTGCTGTTACGGTTTCGTTGCACAGTGTGCAGCTTAATAGCGTCAAGTTTACAGTAAGCAACCCCTTAGAAACATCTGAGTACATCTCTTTTTAGTCCTGAACTTCCGTTAAGATTGCCCTCGACCCTGTTATTGGTTGATCTCTGTCATTCATCAGAGACGAAAACTATGATAGTACAAGGGGGGAGAGTTGGTTTCTCATATACAGGGTGTTCACCAATCTATTCCTGAAACAATCAATGTTTCCTTTTATAGATCAAATAATATGCGCTTTATTTATTGAGGTCAGTGTATTTTAATAATAGGTTTTCTTATTTTTCTGTTTGATGTTAATGAATTTTTAATAAAAGTGGCTATCTAAACGGTTGGTAAAAAAATACTTTAGGAAGCTGGCAATGAAATTGATGCTGTCGTTTACGCTACAGCTAGCACCCTGGCAACCTCAGTATGAACGGTTTTATGTGTTTTTATAACTGCTTACTTACAGCACTAAGGGACGGCGTGAGCGTTTGGGCAGTTTATGAAGTACCCCGGTTAGCAAGACTTGTTTTTCAGTCATTTAATACTATTATTTTCATCTGGAAGCCAGTTGCAGGTCGAATAGTATTGACCGCTTTCGTTCGTTGGAATGGGTAGACAAAGTACCGTTATTCATATGAAAGGTTATTGGCAGGAAATCAGTTGTTACCACATTCTCCCCGAGGTGGCTTTTTTTCATCAGGTTCAGCGCAAAACTCATTGTTTGACAACGATGCAAGCACGGGTTCAGGCAGTTCTTACATCCTAAATCCATATCTTTTAAATTTATGACTAAAGCGAGTGATGTTAATGAGGTACCGACTAACACCGTTTCTGGTTCTTATTTCTTTTCTATTGCTTTCTCAAGGAGTTCGGGCGCATGTAGAATATATGTACTTCAAAAACGAAACACCTCATGATGTAGATTTGGTATCTATCCCTATGGGTTATTGTATGCACAATGTAAGGCCACCACGTGCAATGGTCAAACCGCAACAAACTTTAGGCATTAAAATGTTCTACTGCGAAAGACTCCCACGGTAAAGTGTATAAAGGTGTATTTCGGTACTACAGACCTTGGTCGGATAAAGGCCTATGGTATATAATTGACGACAAATACCATATGTTTGTAAAAAATCACCCACGGAACTTGATGATAATTCGCCTGCATTGACTTATTTTTCTTTAATGGCTTCTAGTTAGATTAAACTCTTTTCAGCTTGAAGCCTTTTAAAGCCAGCCGTTGCAGAGTCTTTTCTGGCTTGTCGTCACAGATGAATCGCTAAAGTACAGAGTATTTAACAACCGTTCCTTCTCTACCATGACTCCCAATGGGAGTGCGTAGCCTGAGCTTAGTCAAGACCCCTTTCTTCCTAACTAGCACCTTTATGCATTTTGTGCTCAATCATATTTTTATGTTCTAGAGCTGCTGCAAGTCGGCATGGAGTGCCATTTATACGGTTTGCGGCTTTTATGAAGCCAGAATCCCCTGCATCTCAGTGAGATTAAAATGACCCATAATCCGGTAATGTGCTATTTTAACCGGCCTCAAAACAGCAGGGCGGGTTCGAGTGATCGCACCCGAAGGAGTGATTGTGACAGATCCCGAAGAGTCGTCCTTCAATGGACTGGTGTCTATTCGAGACTTTATTCGCTGGGGTGCAACCCGTTTTAATAGCACAGAACTTTTTTTTGGGCATGGCAGCGATAACGCGCTGGATGAGTCCATGCATTTGGTCTTTCAGGTTTTGCAGTTACCCTGGGACCTTCCCGAGCATTACCTGAACAGTCGCTTAACCGAGTATGAACGGCACAAGCTGTACCGTATGATTGATGAGCGCACTGTCAGTCGTAAGCCGCTGGCTTATCTGTTGAATCAGGCGTGGTTTTGTGGTCTGCCGTTTTATGTTGATGAGCGGGTGCTGGTGCCCCGGTCGCCCATTGCCGAATTGATTCAGCATCGGTTTGCTCCCTGGCTTGGCAACGTTGAAGTGAGCCGGGTACTGGATTTGTGCTGCGGTTCTGGCTGCATAGGCATTGCTGCGGCTCACGCTTTGGTCGATGCTCAGGTGGATTTACTGGATATTTCCCCAGACGCCCTTGAAGTTGCCCATATCAATATTGATCGCCATGAGTTGTGGGGCAGGGTGCAAGCCACTCAATCGGACCTGTTTGCGGCGTTGGACATACTGAATGAGCGGCCAAAGTACCAGTTAATCCTAAGTAATCCACCTTATGTGGATGCTGAAGATTTGGCCGACATGCCAGCAGAGTATCATCACGAGCCAAAGCTTGGCCTCGCCGCCGGAGCTGATGGGCTTGATTTAGCCCGCATCATTCTTGCAGAAGCGGCCGACTACCTCGATGAGCGGGGTCTGCTGGTGCTTGAGGTGGGTAACAGCCAGTGGGCGCTGCAGGAGGAATATCCGCAGGTGCCATTTCTCTGGCCCGATTTTGCCAATGGCGGTCACGGGGTGTTGGTGTTGAGTGCACAAGAGTGCAGAAAGTATCAACCGGTATTCAAAAGCCGGCTGCAAGGCCAGAAAAATAACAGTGAGAGCGCGTAAAGATGGCAGGAAATAGTATAGGGCAGCTGTTTAAAGTCACCACCTTTGGCGAGTCCCACGGTGTGGCGCTTGGCTGCATTGTGGATGGTTGCCCGCCAGGTATTGTGCTCAGCGAGGCGGATTTACAGGCTGATCTGGACCGACGCAAGCCGGGAGCCTCCAGATTCACCACCCAGCGCCGGGAGCCGGATCAGGTCAGAATTCTCTCCGGCGTTTTTGAAGGGGTTACCACCGGCGCTCCTATTGGTCTGTTGATTGAGAATCAGGATCAGCGCTCTAAGGATTACTCCGCCATTAAAGACCTGTTCCGGCCCGGCCATGCCGACTATACCTACATTCATAAATACGGCCGGCGGGATTACCGCGGTGGCGGTCGCTCTTCCGCCAGAGAGACCGCTATGCGGGTCGCCGCCGGTGCTATCGCGCGCAAATTTTTGCAGTCCAAAGGTATCGAAGTGCGTGGCTGGCTTGCTCAGATTGGCGATATTCGGGTGGAAAAGCTGGACTGGCAAGCGGTGAATCAAAACCCCTTTTTCTCCCCAGATGCCGATAAAGTGCCGGCCATGGAAGCGCTGATCAACGAATTGAGAAGAGAGGGCAACTCAGTGGGAGCGCGGGTATCGGTGATGGCAACGGGGGTACCACCGGGGCTTGGTGAACCGGTTTTTGACCGTCTTGATGCCGATCTGGCTCACTCACTGATGAGCATTAACGCCGTTAAAGGTGTGGAAATTGGCGACGGTTTTGCCAGTGTTAGCCAAAAAGGCACGGAGCATCGGGATGAAATGACCCCTAATGGTTTCCTTTCCAATCACAGCGGCGGCACGCTGGGGGGAATCAGCTCCGGGCAAGACATTATTGCCCATATCGCCCTGAAACCCACCTCCAGCATGACCGCAGTTGGCAAGTCCATCAATATGCAGGGGGAGCCCGTTGAAGTGGTCACCAAAGGGCGCCATGATCCTTGTGTTGGCATTCGTGCCGTCCCCATTGCCGAAGCGATGATGGCCATTACTCTGATGGATCATTATATGCGACACCGGGCACAAAATGCCGATGTGGTGAGCCCGGCGCCGGTGATTTAGCTCAACAGCCTGTCTGAGAACAGGCCGTTCTACTCGCAACGGAGCTGGCAGTGGGCAAATTTTCAGCCCTCTTGCCACGGGCGCTCGTTTTGGCTGGATTTGCTGGCTGTTATCACGGTCTCATCGTCATTGGGTTCGATTGCGCTCGATGGCCGCATTCAGGATAAAATGCTCCAGCGCCGCAACGTCCATATCCTGGGTCAGGTTTAACAAAAAGCGCACAACATCGCGCAGCTGCGGGTCTTTCTCAAAGTTATGCAGCGCCTGCTCCAAGCGCTCAAGGTCACCTTGCTCAAAGGCAAAGACAATGGCGGCGACGAAGTCGGGCCGAACACGAAGTTTTCGTATCAAGGTAAGCTCGTCATACTGTGGCAGCGGTTGCTCATGAACATAATCAATGCCTAAAAGGCAGCGAATTTTATCGAACATCAGTCCGGCATCGAGCGGCTTGCCAATGTACTCATCAAACCCCTGCCTTAACAGTCGATCCCGTGCTTCGTGGCTGGCATTGGCAGTGACGGCAATGATTTTGATGCGTTTTTTATCCGGCAATTCACGTATGTGGCGCATGGCTTTCACGCCGTCCATTATGGGCATGGCAACATCCATCATCAGGAGGTCATAATCCGTTTGCCTGACGGCTTCTATAGCCTGCAAACCGTCGTATACCACATCGACCAGAAACCCGGCACTTGCCAGCAGGCCTTTGATCATATCCCGGTTACTCTTCACATCATCCACCACCAGTACCCGGATTTTCTGGTGGTTTTTATGCAGTCGCACATAAATAGAGCCCGGTAATGAGCGTTTCTGCTCTTCTAGCTCTGCCTCCGTCCCCGTAATCAATGGCAAGCTAAAGGTAAAGCGACTGCCATTGCCAGGCTGACTGGCCAGCTCCAGCTCCCCACCCATGGCCGTCACCAGACGACGACTGATGGCCAGCCCAAGCCCGGTGCCACCCACTTGCAAATCAAGGTGTACCTGTCGAAAGGGCTCGAAGACTTTTTCCTGATCCTTTTTGGCAATGCCGACCCCCGTATCGCGAACTTCAAACACGATTTCATTGCCCCGCCCAAATACCACGCACTCTACCCAGCCTTTGACGGTGTATTTAACACCATTGCTCATCAGGTTCAGCAGCACTTGGCGCACTTTGATCTCATCAAGCATGACAATTTCCGGTAAGTCCCGAATAGGCTGTGTGCGCAGTTCCAGTCCTTTACTGGCGGCACGTTCCATAAGGATATTGCATACGCCATGAACCAAATCCTCCAGACGCACGGCAGAAGGGTGCAGTTCGATCTCGCTGGATTCGATTTTCGTTAAATCAAGAATGTCGTTGATTAAAGAGAGCAGGTGCTGACCACTGCTTTCAATGGTGTGAAGGCTTTTACGCTGTGCCGATGAGATCGATAAGTTTCGCAACAGCAGTTGGGCATTGCCCAGTACCCCGTTCAGGGGGGTACGTAACTCGTGGCTCATGTTGGAGAGGAACAGCCCTTTGGCCAGATTGGCTCGCTCCGCCACTTCTTTGGCGCTCATCAGCTCATGCTCAATGCGTTTTCTTTCGGAGATGTCCCGCACGACCATGGATATCAACAGACCGTCGTCGGTTTTCAGTGGGTTACTGGTGATCTCTACGGGGAATATGCGCCCTTTTCTGTCGATGCCTCTGGACTCAAAACCCTCAAGGCAGAGCTGATCCCAGCTGGATTTTCTCAGGTCACCCAGAAGGGGATGGCTAAACCGGCTATTTAATGGAGTCAACATGCAAAGGGGCATGTTGACCATGTCTTCGCGGTGAAACTCAAACAGTTCCTCAGCGCGGCTATTGACCATGCTAATCACGCCCTCAGGGGTTGTGATGATGGTCGCATCGGGGGCGCTGTCCAGTAACAGTTTGAATTTTTTGGTGTCGCTTACCCGCTCAGTGATGTCGTTTGCCAACCCTTCTACGAGGTACTGCTTGCCGGGGATGTCGCCCATATTGCTCCAGAAGATTTCCAATTTGCGGATGGTGCCGTTGATGTGTCGTATATCCAGCTCAAAGGTGTCGCCGCGACGCCCTTGCCTGGCTTTATCAAAGCGCTCATTAAAACGACAACGGCTCTCTTGTGTGGGTAAAAACTCAATCAGCGGGCGCAAAAACTCTTGTTGGGAATACCCTAAAATAGCCTCTACAGAAGGGCTAACATGGGTGACATAACCGTCTTTGTTGAGGTTGATGTAAAAGTAATTGCCTCGCAATCGTTCCAGCAGATGACCAATATTACTGGTGCGCGCCTGGTGCAGCGCTTTTTCCCGATCCACCAACTTATTGACCAGATCCTGAAAGCTCTGCGTCAGGCTGCCTATTTCATCGCGGCTGCTTGGGGTGATCTGGGGTTTTATGCGCCTTTCGGCAAAGTTGTCCATGGCATATTTCAGGCGAATAATGGGGCGGGTGATCCGCACAGAGACCAGACTGGCGCTGATAAAAATCAGCGCCAGCGAAAGCAGCATTAAGATGGCATTGATTTTCGCCTGACTCATTACTGGCGCCAGTACCGTCTCTTTGGGTGCGTAGCTGATCATCCACCATCCGGGGGTTTGAATGGGAGCCCCCATTAGCCAGTACTCATTTTGCCGCACCGGAACCCACTTGTGGCGAAAGGCGGGCTCACCTTTGCGTATTAACTCCTCAAGGTCATTCCAAAGCCCCGGTGAGCCGTAATAAAACTGGCTCTGATGAATGCTGTTCAAGTGATACCGCCTAGGGGTTTGGCTATCGGTTTGCAGGTAGTCACCGGCACTATTGACAATGGAGAGGCTAACGTTTCTTTGCGACTTCTCATGGAGCTGCTGGCGAAAGTCGGCCAAATTGAGGTCTACCCATAAGTAGCCGTGAAACGTATGGCCGGAAAATACCGGCACCACATAACTGATGGTCCAGCCCTTTTCAGCACTACCTCGTGGCGATGTCCAGAACCCTGACTTGGTAGGATTTGGCTTTGCCCACCAAAACTGAGCCGGCAATAGCCTGGGGTCGATGGTTTTATCAAACCCGTGGTGGTTATGTTCGCGGTAGGCGTGAAAAACGTCCCAGTGCTGAAAATAGATGCCCCGTTTCACATAGGTGAAGCCTCTGACGAAGGGGTTTTTATCCACCAGATCCAGTAACAGCGCTTTGATGGAGCGGTCATCAATACCGGGCATCCGCCCCAAAAGACCGGCCATGAGCGCCGTGGTGGTCATTACCTGATGAGTGTAATTGTCAACTTTAATGGCATAGTATTTGACTTGCTCAATTAACCCTTTGGCTACGGCATCCGTCGCTTGTTGAAAAGAAAAATAGAGGTGAATACCAAAAATCAGGCTACATAACAGGGTGGCCGGAACCACGGTAAAGAAAATGATCTTTTTTCTAATAGAAAAGCTCATTGAAACAGCCTTAAGGGAGCAGATCACCGACCCCATATTAAGCGGGACAACAATACATAACACTATAGAAGACACTGCGAAAGTATGGTTACACCGTATAGTTAATTCAGCGGATTAAGAACCTTTTGGCGTCGTTGCACATTTATCGTCAAGGTTGTCAGGCAGTGAATCAGAATAACCGCTGTAATCGCTAATCAAGGGGCAAATTCAGAATGAGATGGTGTTATTGGACCGTTATTTTTCCATTTAATTGCACCGCAGCAGGGGCAAAAGACGTACACAAGCCGACAAGATCAACAGCCTGTGTGCAGCGGTCTTTTGTTAGTCGGCTAAAAAAAGGCAATCGTCGCTCAGCTTTTAAACTATTAATGTTTAGCGCCAGCCTTTATCGCAAAATTCAACGACTACAAAATTAACCAAAACGACAAAATTCTGTTAATCTTGCCACCAATTATTAGAACGATACCTACAAGGAATGCTACTTATGTCGGCCCTATCGGTCTGGACTCGCCGTTTACTGCCCATTGCGATTATCCTCACTGCTGTGGGCAGCTTAATGGCTGTCATTGTCGCCAGCGCACCTCAACGTGAAGAAAAAGAGCAAATCAATCCGCTGCCGCTGGTGGAGGTCAAAGAGATTCGCAGTGACGATATCACTTTGCAGTTAACGTCTTACGGTCTGGTGCAGGCCAGAAATCAAACCCAGCTTGTTGCCGAGGTGCGTGGCCGTATTGTCGAGCTTGATGCCAGCTTCATTGCCGGAGGAGCCGTGCAGGAGGGGCAGGTTCTGGCCCGTATTGAGTCGGCGGATTACCGGGCCGACCTGATGCAGGCGCAAGCGAGTTTGGCCCGGGCGCAGGCTGAGTTGGCCGAGGAGATAGCCCGGGGCAAAGTGGCGGAAAAACAGTGGCAAGGCGCATCGGCTCCGGATTTGGGTCTGCGTAAACCGCAACTGGCGCAGCAACAAGCCTTGCTGCGTTCGGCACAGGCCGGTCTGGCCCGGGCCAAGCGTAACCTCGAACGCACGGTCATTCGCGCCCCGTTTGCCGGCTTTATTAAAAAACGCTCAGTGGATTTAGGCCAATACGTTAGCGTTGGCACCCAGATGGGTGCGTTGCTCGGTACCGATATCGCCGAAATTCGCTTGCCGCTGAGTACCAGGCAACTGCAGTTTATCGACAATCCACAGGCGCCAAACGCCACTGTTCTGCTCAGTGAAAGTGCAAGCCCGCACCAGTGGAGCGCTCAGCTGGTTCGTTCCGAACAAGTAATAGACGCCCAAAGCCGGATGATTTATCTGGTGGCACAGCTTCGTGACCCTTACAACCTCAAACAAACCCCCGGCCGGGCGCCGCTGAAGTTTGGCAGCTTCGTCAATGCCAGCATTGCAGGGCGCACTCTGGCCAACATCATTCGCCTGCCCAGTCACAGTGTGCGTAACGGCCAGGTCATGCTGGTGGACGCCAACAACAAAGTCCAGCGTCGTAAGGTTGATGTGGTGCACCGTGATCAGAACACGGTGTACGTGCGCGGTGACATCCAGCGTGGCGAGCGCATCTCCCTAACGGTGCTGAACAGCTACCAAAATGGTGCCGAAGTGCGTGTCATGGGCGAGTCGTCCAAGCCATCCGCCGTAGCCATGATCGCTGAGGTGGACACCAATGAGTAATACCCAAACCGGCATCATCGCTTGGTTCGCCCGCAACAGTGTGGCGGCCAACCTGTTAATGTTTGGGCTGATTATCGGAGGCCTGTTCTCTGCTATCAGCATTAACAAAGAGGTCTTTCCAAGCTTTGAGTTGAATCTGATCAAAGTGCGTGTCAGCTACCCCGGCGGCGCTCCTCAGGAGATTGAGGAGGGCATCACCATCAAGATCGAAGAGGCCGTCAAAGATCTGCAGGGGGTGAAGAAAATCACCTCGGTGGCTTCAGACTCCAGCGGCAGCGTTACCATTGAGGTGGAAGACGGCATCGACCCTGCACAGGTGCTCAATGAGGTCAAACTGCGGGTGGATACCATCTCGACCTTTCCCGACAGTATTGAACGGCCTCAGGTCTATCGCATTCGCCCAACTCAGGATGTGATCTGGCTCTCCATCTACGGCGATGCCCCGCTGACTGAGCTTAAAGAGTTGGCCAAAACCGTGCGTGACCAGATAACCGCACTCCCGGCGGTGAGCCGTGCCGACGTGGTGGGGGCGCCCGCCTATGAGATCGGTATCGAAGTGACCGAAGACAAGTTGCGGGAGTACGGCCTCACGGTTGAACAGGTGGCCAGAGCGGTGCAAAGCAGTTCGCTGGATTTGCCCGCCGGTTCCATTCGTACCGACAGCGGCGATATATTACTGCGTACCAAAGGTCAGTCCTACACCGAAGCCGATTTCAGCAAATTGCTGCTGCTCACCCGCAGCGATGGTACTCGCGTAACCCTTGGCGACGTTGCCCAGATTAAAGATGAATTTGTCGAAGGGCTCAGGTACACCCGTTTTAATGGCAAACCGGCGGTGTTTGTGGCCGTCAAAAGCGTTGGCGCTCAAAATGCCCTGACCATCTCTGAACAGGTGCGGGGGAAGGTAGCCGAACTGAAGCAGAGCCTGCCAGCGGCCATTGCCATTGAGCACTGGGGGGACTCCACCTTTTACTTGAAGGGGCGCCTCAACATGATGCTGGAAAACATGGCTTTAGGGGCGCTGCTGGTGTTCATTATTCTGGCGCTGTTTCTGGAGCTCAAAGTGGCATTTTGGGTCATGATGGGGTTGCCGGTCTGTTTTCTGGGCGCTCTGTTTTTGATGCCGCCGCTGGGTATGAGCATCAACCTGTTAAGCCTGTTCGCTTTTATTCTGGTGTTGGGGATTGTGGTGGATGACGCCATTGTTATTGGCGAGTCCGCCTACTCCGAGATTGAAAAAAAGGGGCACACCATTGATAACGTCGTTGCCGGAGCTAAGCGGGTCGCTATGCCCGCCACCTTTGGGGTGCTGACCACCATTGCCGCTTTTACGCCTATGTTGATGGTTTCTGGTCCTTTTGGGGTGATCTGGAAAACCATCGGTGTTGTGGTGATTCTCTGTTTGGCCTTTTCACTGGTGGAATCTAAGTGGATTTTGCCCGCTCACCTCGCCCATATCCGTTTACCCACCAACAAGCGACGCTCGTGGTTCAGTGAGCGTCAGCACCGTTTCAACCTGTGGGTGCGCGAGCGCATTGAGCTTAACTATAAACCGGCTTTGGAGCTCTGTCTTACCCGGCGTTATACGACATTGACAACGTTCATCTGCGCTTTGGCGCTGGTCGGTACGATGATGGGGACCGGCCATATTCGCTTTGTCTTTTTCCCGAGCATTCCTTCTGACTTTCTGCAGGCCAGCATCACTATGGAGCAAGGCATCTCGGAAAACAGCACGCTCAATGCCGTCAAGCACATGGAAATTGAGCTGGAAAAACTGCGCCAGCA
Organism: Endozoicomonas sp.; assembly: GCA_965198415.1. Classification (GTDB taxonomy): domain Bacteria; phylum Pseudomonadota; class Gammaproteobacteria; order Pseudomonadales; family Endozoicomonadaceae; genus Endozoicomonas. The sequence continues at coordinate 444,918 of CBDAPN010000030.1, read as the reverse complement.
GTGGCAGCAGACCTTTGGCGAACCGATGATTAAGCAGGTGCTGGTTGACCTCAACTCCCGGGATTCTGGCAGCTTCTTTATCGAACTGAGCAAAGGCGAGGAGCGCATGCTCGACGCCAACCAGATCGCCAACCTTTGGCGCGACGCCATTGGCGACTTGCCCGGGGTGAAATCGCTGCAGCTCGATACCAGTACCGGTAACAATGGCAGGTCAGACATCGCCTTTCGCTTACAAGGCGCCAATATGGACGATCTGGCCAGTGCTGCCCAAGAGCTCAAAACGCATCTGCAAGATTATCGCGGTCTTTACGACATCAGCGACAACTACAGCAGCGGCTCTCAGGAGTTGCGGTTGACCATCAAACCGGAGGCACAGGCCCTGGGGCTGACGCTCGCCGATCTCGCCCGGCAGGTGCGCTACGGCTTTTATGGTTATGAAGCTCAGCGCATGCTGCGTAACAATGAGGAGGTTAAAGTGATGGTGCGCTACCCTCTGAGTGAGCGTCAGTCCCGCGGTCACCTCGAAAACATGCGCATCCGCACTCCGGCCGGGATTGAAGTGCCGTTCTCGGCGGTTGCTGAGGTGACTCTGGCAGACAGCTACAGCGCCATCACCCGCACCAACGGCCAGCGAGCCATCACCATCACTGCCCGTGCCGACAAACAAGTGGTGGAGCCTGGCAAAGTCACCGATGAGGTTAAATCAGGCTACTTGCCATTGCTGCTCAGTCGCTACCCCGGAGTCAACTCAGAGCTTGACGGTGCCAGTGCTGAAGAGAGCAGCGCCCTGATGAGTCTGGCTCAGTGGACGGTGCTGGCCCTGTTTGCTATCTTCGCCCTGATGGCTATACCGCTGAAGTCCTACAGTCAGCCGCTGATTATTATGTCGGTGATTCCCTTTGGCATGATCGGTGCCGCATTGGGGCACTATCTTTTGGGTATCAGCCTCAATGTGTTGAGTTTGTGTGGCATCATTGCCTTGGCGGGAGTGGTGGTTAATGACTCTTTGATTATGGTGGATTTTGTCAACCAGGCCCGTCGTGCCGGTCACTCCATGAAAGAGGCCGTGGTGGCCGCCGGGACTCAGCGTTTTCGGGCCATTTTGTTAACGTCACTCACCACCTTTTTGGGATTGGTGCCGATTTTGATGGAGAAGAGCCTGCAGGCCAAAATTGTCATTCCCATGGCCACATCACTGGCTTTTGGTATTTTGTTCTCCACTGTGGTGACTCTGATTCTGGTACCCTGCCTTTATCTGATTCTGGAAGACCTCAAACGCTTTCTGCGCTGGTGGTGGAAAGGCGGCTCAGCGGTAGCAAAACAAGGCTGAAGTCAGTTTTTGATGGTGTCAGGCAATTATTCCCCGGCAACGGGGAACTTTGCTTGGGCATAACACTCTATGTATCCAGCTAACCCTTGGCTGGATTTTTTTATCATAGAGGAAGACCTTGTTATGCGTGCAGTTGATAGCTCAGTAACCCCACCGCCATACGGCGCTTTAAATAATCAAGCTAGTGTGTCTCGTGATGAACCAAACACATCACAAACCTCCTACATGACGAGAGGTGAAGCGCCAAAGCAATTTTCTATGAATATGGCCAGTGTGGCTGGATGCGACCCGACTCATTCAGTAAAACAGCCAGTTACTTATAACCATCTGGTGCCAAGTAAAGTTGAGGGGCATATTAACCATGGCTCAAAAGGCTTCCAACCCATGGTTAAAGCTTTATTATTTAAATTGAGAAACTATATTCCCCCAACTTGTGAGAGCCGCACTGAGTTGATGTTAGCAGCCTTTAGCGGAGATAATACAAAGGTTGAAAGCCTGTTAGCAACAGGCCGTGGTGTTGATGATGCAGATAAGCTGGGTATGACGCCATTAATGTACGCTGCACTTTCTGGTCAATACAAAACGGCCGAATTATTAATGGACAAAGGGGCAGACATCAATAAAGAATGTACAATGGGGTTAAGTGCATTTCATTTTGCCTTGTATACTCTTCGCTCCGAGCAAGGTGTTAGGTCTATCGAAAGTTGGCCGAATAAATATAAGGCAAAACTTGTTATAAAGAACAATACGGCGGCAGCTATCGTATTTGATCGAATGGATCATTTTAGGCCAAGTGTGACTGACTTATTAAAGAGTATCCCTCAGGATTCTATCGAGCTGCATGCTGAATATGTACATCCTGGTCAAATGCCAGAGAGAACGCCTTTTAATTATTTATTGGCCACTGTTTGTATATCCAGAGATTTCAATGAAATGGATTTATTCAAAAAATTAATAACTATCTATCCAAAAATAATTAATGAGGATTTTATTAGTTTTAATGGTGAGATGGTAGATATTGCATACTGTGTCGCTATGCAAGGCCATACTGATGCGACTAAGATAACTTCGTTAAAAATCGATCAAAATATTGATAAAGTATATATTGATGGAAAGACAGTTCTACAAGTTGCTTTTGAGAATAACAATAATTCCTTGATGGACTATTTACTTAAAGATGGCCAGTTTGTCGATTCTCGAAATGGAGAAAACCAAACGCTGTTACACCTCACCAGTAAACACGTAACGGTTAAAATGGCTGAATACCTGATTGCCAAGGGTGCAAGTTTGAATCTTCAGGACAATCGGGGTTACACACCTCTTCATGCCGCCGTTATTGATAATAATGTCAACTTGGTAAAGTTGCTGATAGCGAAGAAAGCAAATTTAGATATCAAGGACAGCTCTGATATGACACCACTTTTGCATGCAGCAGAGTGCGGTCATATTGATTGCTTGAATGCTCTTCTTCATGGTGGCGCAGATGGTCATGCAACGAATTTCAATGGGGATACTGCGCTATCATTAGCTATAAAAAACAACCACAATAATTGTCGTGCAAGATTAGAAGCAGTTGAGCAAGCTGAGGAGGACTTTCAAAATTTAGCATTGTTAACCTTTAACTATGCTACCTATTAAGCAGCAAAAACAAAGTGTGAAATTCTGGTGTGGTTGGTGAATAGCCCTATTGCAGCCAAGCACTGAATATCATCCTACTTTGCATACCGTTAGCTTCGTTCCTACCTGCTGAGGTGGGAGCGGGGTTAAAGGTATTGCTACCCATCGAATCCGCAATGTTCAGACCCGTTACTGCGGTCTCCTGTCGAGTCGTCAAGGCAGGTGTTTTTTTTAAACTGCCTGCAAATTACTGTCATGGATGTTTTGTTTTTTACCCGTGATTGTCTAAACCCTCAGCTTTATGCCCTTTGGGTGCGATAGGGCGGGGAGTGTTGGTCTAAGATTAGTTAACCAGCTGCATTGATTCTTCGTATATTTATCTGGCGTGTGTTGCTTAATGACTGCTGTTGCCATGCCTTTTGTTGCTCAGCAAGCAACAATGCCCTAGTAGGGCAGCCTATCTTCCGGCAGCCTGCCGGGTGCACTGGCAGTTATGCACAAGCCATTATATTCCCCAAGCGAGCATAAGATGAGGTGTTTATGTCTACTGAACAACAGGCCGTAGTGGCCAAGCTAAATGAAATTCTGGAGCATGAGCTGGCCGGGGTTGTCAGGTACTCTCACTACAGTTTCATGGTCTTTGGTTACAGTCGTATACCTATCGTGAGTTGGTTTCGTTCTGCCGCTACCGAGACGTTAACGCATGCTTATCAGGCCGGGGAGATGATTACGCATTTTGGTGAGCATCCCTCGCTTGGCATTGGTGAGTTGTTGGAAACCTCCAAGCACAATATTCATGATATTCTGATGGAGTCGCTGGAATTTGAAAAGACTGGTGTCCAGTATTATTACGACTTGATGGCGTTGGCAGAGAAAGCCGAGCTGGTGTACGTTGAGGAGTACGCCCGGAGTCTGATCGCTGAGGAAGAGACTCATATAGGCGACATTGACAAAATGTTGCGGGAGCCTGGAGACATTGGCCGGGCAATATAACTTGTTTTTACCGGGAGGCTTTCTCAACCGTTAACTCCCGCTAAATAAAATACCGGAGAGTTGAGCTGGAAATTTGCTTTTGCCGGGTTCATAGCAATAGATGCGCGCTTTGGGGAGATTACCCCGCAAAACTCATTTTTATCCTCAATTTTCTGGTCTTACCCTTTTTGAGCCGCCAAGCGCAGGAGATTTCTTGCTGTCGTCTTGTTTTGAGTAGCTTGGTACATTTTGCTCAAGCGGTTTTTCCCGCCCAAACAGAGAACTTTTCAAACTAGAACAAATGTTTTAGTATTCGCCGCGAAAACACGACGTTTTCAAAATAATTTCTAGATTCAATCGCACTAGCGCATCATACGATTGCATGGCTTCGAGCAAATGCGTGCTGAAGTGCCCAAGGGAAGTCATTATGAAAAAAATAAACCAGTCCCTGTTTGCTTTATCGACCCTCGCACTGTCGGTGCAGGCAGGTGCTGCGGGTTTTGCTCTCAATGAGTCATCATCCTCAGCGGCAGGTACTGCTTTCGCAGGTCGTAGCTCCAACGCGGAAGACGCTTCGATTATGGCTGCCAACCCGGCTGGTATCGCCTTGCTTAAAGAGCGACAGGTGACGCTCGGTAGCGCAGTTGTTATGCCCAAAGGGGACTTCAAGGGCAGCAGTAAAAATACTTTCAGAAATCCTGCAAACGGGCAGCCTGTAACAATCCCTCGCAGCAGCACTAACGATGAGTTCCTGGGCACAACCGCGATTCCTTTTGGCTACTTCTCAATGCCAATTGACGATCAGTTTACCTTTGGTTTTGGTGTTTACGCACCGTTTGGTTCATCCACAAACTACAGCGACGACTGGGCTGGCCGTTATCTGGCCGACGCTACGGATCTTACCGTCATTAACTTTCAGCCTACCGTCGCCTATCAGTTTTCGGATCAGCTCTCGGTGGGTGTTGGCCTGTTTGCTACTCATATTGAAGGTGAACTGAGTCGTTTTGTGAATCCGGCTCCCGGCTATGAACAAGATAAAGTTGTTGTGAAAGGCGACGACTGGACCCACGGTTGGAATATCGGTGTTATTTGGCAGCCTCAGCCAGCAACCACGCTTGGGCTGAGTTATCGCTCAAGTATCAAGCCGATGTTGAAAGGCGATGCCACTGGCACGGGTAAACTGTTCTTACAGACCTCCGGTTCCGCCTCCGTGAAAGAAAAAGCGACGGTGGGCATTACATTGCCCGAGGTGGTTGATTTCAGCGTTACCCATCAAATCGATGACCGCTGGACCGTTATGGCCGGTGCTGCCTGGACCCGCTGGAGCCGTTTTGACAAACTGCTCATTAACTCAGCAGAAGAAAAAGGAAGCGGCCCCGTTTCTGACCCTATTCCCGGCAGCCCTGTTAAAGGGGTTATTACCTATGTGCAGGAAAGTTGGGAAGACTCCTGGTCCATCGCCATTGGTGGTAGCTACCAGTACAGCGATCAGTTGACCCTCAAAGCCGGTTACGCCCTTGACCAAACACCCGTGCAAGACAAATTCCGCACCGCCCGTATCCCGGATGGTAACCGTAACTGGTTTACATTGGGTGCTAAGTATCATCTGACCAGCGACTGGACGGTGGATACGGCTTATGGCTACATGTTTGCGTCCAAGGTGAAAATCAATGAAACCAACTACCTTGACAACGGCACACCCCAAGGTGCCTACAAACTCGAAGGTGAGTACGACAACAGTGCCCACGTCTTCAATGCCTCTATAACCAAGCGGTTTTAAGACAACCCGTTGAAAAACAGCAAAGCAATAAAACCTGAAACACTGGTTTTATTGCTTTTTTTTTGTTCGCTTATTTGTGCTGCCGTTGCTGCCATCGCCTTGCGGTTAATCTTCTAAAAAATAAACGCAGCAATACACCCGCAAACCGTCATAATCACCAGCAGCTGTTGTAATGTTTGCGGCCGGGCTTTAATGGCAAACTTAACCGCAACGTGTGCGCCAATGATGTAACCGAGCGACAGAATCAAAGCCGGAACCCACATCACCTGATCACGGGCCACAAAAATCACCAGCGCCACCAAAGTAAAGGCCAGAGTACACACCAGTTTCAGGGCATTGCCCCGCACCAAGTCGTAACGGAGCACGCCACAAATAGCGGCCAACAGAATAAAGCCGACGCCAGCCTGCACAAAGCCGCCATACACACCGGCTATGGTCAGCACCAAAAAAGATTGTGGAGATTGCTTCAGGGGCGTGGTGCAAGGTGGTGGCAGCACCATGGAGGGTCGAATCAGCATAATCAGGCTCATGGTGACCATGGCAGCGAGCAACATGGGCTTTAGGATCCATTGCGGGCTGTAAGAGGCAACCAGCGCACCGACCAAACCACCGAGCAGTGTGGGCACCATCATGGGCAGGATCTCGCTGGTCTCCAGTCGGTTGTGATGCTTGAACCCAAGCACCCCCGTCATACTTTGCAGAAAAATGCCCACTCGATTACTGGCATTGGCAATATCCGCAGGCATGCCCATGATCATCAGAGCCGGGAGGGTCAGGTTTGAGCCGCCACCGGCCAGCGTATTGATAACCCCAGCTAAGCAGCCAAGAATAATGAGTATTGACGACGTTACCCAAGTGACGTCCATGGTGAGTAGTCCTGTGAGTTTTGTTTACGCGGTATTGTTAATTAAATAAATCTATTAGAGTTATGCTGTGAATTAATTTTAATGCCGGTCAGTTTGGGCGTAATCTTTATCACATGAAAGGCGCTTAACCCGTTTATCCACCAAGACAAGAGGAAAATTCCATGTCTTTAATTAACAGCAAAATCAAGCCATTCAAAGCAACGGCGTTTCACAACGACGAGTTCGTTGATCTTACCGAGCAGAACCTGCTGGGTAAATGGTCTGTCGTCTTTTTCTATCCTGCGGATTTCACCTTTGTTTGCCCAACCGAGCTTGGTGACTTGGCGGATCATTACGAGCAGCTTCAGTCCCTTGGAGTAGAAGTGTATGCCGTCTCAACGGACACCCACTTCACCCACAAAGCGTGGCACGATAGCTCTGATACCATCAAGAAAATCAAATTCCCCATGGTTGGCGACCCAACCGGTACCATCACCCGCAACTTTGAAGTGATGATTGAAGAAGACGGCTTAGCCCTGCGCGGTACATTCGTTATCAACCCAGAGGGTGAAATCAAAGCCATCGAAACCAACGACCTGGGCATCGGTCGTTCCGCCAAAGACCTGGTGCGTAAGGTGCAAGCTGCCCAGTACGTTGCCGAGCACGACGGCGAAGTCTGCCCCGCTGCATGGCAGCCCGGTGAAGAGACTCTGGCGCCTTCTCTGGACTTGGTTGGTAAAATCTAAGGTCTTGTCCCTTCGGCTTCCGGGGTTCTACCCGGGAGCTGGTTTGCCCAACCTGTAGCAACTACTGTCCTACTCGCAGCTGCACAGCCTTTCATAATCATTAAAAACCACATTCCATAAAAGGGGGGCGGCATGCTCGACTCATCCATAAAAAATCAGTTACAAACCTACCTGCAAAATCTGCAAAGTGCTGTTGAGTTGGTGGTATATCTTGATGACCGCGACAAATCCACAGAAATGGCTGCTCTGGCTAACGACATTGCTAGTCTATCTCCCAAGGTATCCGTCGCTAAAGCCAGCAACGCTAATGAGCGCAGGCCTTCGATGCTGGTGCGCTCAGCCGCTACCGGGAGCGAAATTCGCTTTGCCGGGTTGCCTATGGGGCATGAGTTTAACTCTCTGGTGCTGGCACTTTTGCACAGTGGCGGCCACCCCAGCAAAGTTGATCCTGAAATAGCCGCGCAGATTCAGGCGCTCAACGGCACTTACCAATTTGAAACCTATGTTTCCCTGAGCTGTCAGAACTGCCCGGAAGTGGTGCAGGCACTGAACACCATGGCGGCACTGAACCCAAACATTACCCATACCATGATCGACGGTGCCCTCTTCCCTAAAGAGGTGGATGAACGACGGATTATGGCCGTGCCATCGGTCTACCTGAACGGCAATCTATTTGCCCAGGGTCGTATTTCGCTGCCGGAAATTTTAAATAAGCTCGATAGCGGTGCAGAAAAACGACAAGCGAACACGCTATCGGAAAAAGCACCGTTTGACGTGCTGGTAGTTGGCGGTGGTCCCGCCGGTGCTGCCGCAGCCATTTACAGCGCTCGCAAAGGCATTCGCACCGCCGTGGTGGCCGAGCGCTTTGGTGGTCAGGTGATGGACACCGTCGGGATTGAAAATTTTATCTCAGTCAAAGCCACCGAAGGGCCGAAACTAGCGGCCAGCCTTGAAGCGCATGTGCGCGATTACGACGTCGATATCATCACCCAGCAACGAGTCAGCAATATCGTTGCCGCAAACCCGATAGATGATCTGATACAAGTTGAGTTGGCAAGCGGTGCAACTCTGAAAAGCCGCGCTTTGGTGATTGCCACCGGTGCCCGCTGGCGCGAAATGAACGTACCCGGCGAGCAGGAATACCGTGGTAAAGGGGTTGCATACTGCCCCCATTGTGACGGCCCGTTGTTCAAGGGTAAAAAAGTGGCGGTGATTGGTGGTGGTAACTCCGGCATTGAAGCGGCCATTGATCTGGCTGGCATTGTTGAGCACGTTACGGTGCTGGAGTTTGACAGCAAACTCAGGGCCGATGCCGTCTTGCAACGCAAAGCGCACTCAATGGGCAATATTGACATTATCACCGAAGCGCAAACCACCGAAGTGCTCGGCGATGGCCAACAAGTCACCGGCCTGCGCTATACCGATCGCGCCACAAAAGCGAGCCATTCCATCGAATTAGCCGGTATTTTTGTCCAGATTGGCCTGGTGCCCAATACGGAATTTCTCAAAGGCGCGGTGGAGTTGACTCCCCGTGGTGAGATCGTCGCTGGAGCCTGCGGAGAAACATCAATGCCCGGTGTTTTTGCCGCCGGCGATGCGACAACCGCGCCATACAAGCAGATCATCATCGCCATGGGCAGCGGCGCCAACGCCGCTCTCGGTGCTTTTGATCACCTGATCCGCCTGCCGCAGCAGCGGGTTGCCTGATGGGTTGTTGGTATTTTGATGCTGTGCCATAAAACTTTTTATGGACTTATCACGCTGTATTGTTGACTCATGAGACCTCGGTAACCGTGTTGTGGTCGCTGTTTTACCGGGGCTTTTTATGGGTCGCAAACAACCCGAAACATTCAGGGTTAGCAGTGTATCCAATAGTTCACCCTTCACGTTGCCAGCAACGAGAACATCATCTTAATCCAATTCACGGGTAAGGCTTTTTTAGCTTTACCTGTGCATCTTTGTGTTCGCCAATGAATATACGACGCATCCTAAAACCTCTGATTAGCAGGGGTTTTAGGTACACGGTGTCCCTTTGTATTCATCATCCAATCGGTATTTATTTTTCCTAACGAAACGATAGTTTTTTTTCATTCTGAATTCGTTTTCAAGGTGATTACAGTTTATGTGTTGTCGCCGTGTGCATGCAGGGAACAACACTCATGGATTGACGATCACTGTCATCCGCTTTTTAAAAGCTGAAGAGACTCACAGAATGATAAGAAAAAGCAAACGTGCAATGCTCGCACTCTCCACGCTCATGTCACTGGGAGCCGGTGGCTCTTTTGCGGACCAACCAACCACTAATGAGTTCTGGTGGCCGGATCAGCTTGATCTGTCACCACTTCGTCAGCACGATCAGCGTTCTAACCCCTATGGGGCAGATTTTGATTATGCAGAAAAGTTCAATCAGCTTGATATTGCCGTGGTCAGTGACGATATCCGCAAATTGATGACGGAATCTCAGGATTGGTGGCCAGCGGACTATGGTCATTATGGGCCGTTCTTTATCCGGATGGCCTGGCACGGCGCAGGTGTTTACCGTATTTTCGACGGGCGTGGTGGTGCTGGCGGTGGCCAACAACGTTTCGAGCCCCTGAACAGCTGGCCGGATAACGCCAACCTTGATAAAGCCCGTCGTCTGTTGTGGCCTATTAAGAAGAAATACGGCAGCAGTCTTTCATGGGCCGATCTTATGGTATTAACCGGTAACGTTGCACTGGAGTCGATGGGCTTTAAAACCTACGGATTTGCCGGAGGCCGAACCGATGACTGGGAAGTAGAGCAGGTTAACTGGGGCTCTGAGCAACAATGGCTGGCCAACGACAAACGTTATACCGACAAAGGCAAACTGAAAAAGCCTTTTGGCGCCGTTCAAATGGGGTTGATTTACGTGAACCCTGAAGGCCCAAACGGCGTGCCGGACCCGCTAAAGTCGGCGGCCAACATCCGTGAGACGTTTTCACGCATGGCAATGAATGATGAAGAAACCGTCGCACTGATTGCTGGTGGTCACACCTTTGGAAAAGCCCACGGTGCGCGTAAGCCGGATAATTGCGTGGGCAAGGAGCCGGCGGGAGCCGGTTTGGAGGAGCAAGGCTTAGGCTGGAAAAACAGCTGCGGCAAAGGCAATGCTGAAGATACGTTCACCAGTGGTCTTGAAGGTGCCTGGTCTTCGAACCCAACCAAGTGGACCATGGAATATTTGACTTGGTTATACACCTTCGATTGGGAAAAAACCAAAAGCCCGGCTGGCCACATTCAGTGGATTCCGGCGAACGGTGTGGCAGCGCACTTGGTTCCGGATGCACACATTCCAGGTAAACGACACGCTCCGATCATGTTCACATCTGATATCGCTCTCAAGGCAGACCCGTCATACGACAAAATATCGAGGCGTTTTCTGAACAACCCGCAAGAGTTTGAACAGGCGTTTGCTAAAGCCTGGTTCAAATTGACGCACCGGGATATGGGGCCAAGAGCCCGTTATTTGGGCAGTGAGGTGCCCGAGGAGGCGTTGATTTGGCAAGACCCGGTTCCTGCTCTGGATCACCCGGTAATTAATGAAGCAGACATCGCAAACCTGAAAAAGCAGATTATTGCCACAGGCCTTGGCACCGCAGACCTTGTAGAAACCGCATGGGCATCAGCTGCGAGCTTTCGGATAACGGATAGGCGTGGCGGTGCCAATGGTGCGCGCATTCAATTGGCGCCTCAAAAAGACTGGGCGGTGAATGACCCCCAAAATCTGGCCAAGGTGCTCAATAAACTGAAAGCGGTTCAGAAGGCATTTAACAACACATTGAAAGGTGGCAAAAAAGTTTCTCTTGCTGACGTCATTGTTCTTGGTGGCGCCGCAGCCATTGAAACCGCTGCTCGCAATGCCTCAATCAATGTTACGGTGCCGTTTAAGCCGGGTCGAACCGATGCCACTCAGAAGAATACCGATGTAGCATCGTTCGCAGTGCTTGAGCCAAAAGCCGATGGTTTTCGGAACTTTTACCGTCAGGAAGTAGGTGTTTCGCCAACCGAAGCCTTGGTTGATCGCGCGGAATTTCTGAACCTGACAGTGCCTGAAATGACGGTTTTAGTAGGAGGCATGCGTGCACTTAATGCGAACAGTGGCGACAGCAAAAACGGTGTGCTCACCAGTACTCCGGGCACGCTGAATAATGCATTCTTCGTGAACTTGATGGATATGTCGATCCGTTGGGAGAAATCGAAGCAACCCGATTTGTACGATGGCTATGACCGTACAACCAACCAGTTAAAGTACACTGCTACACCGGTTGACCTGGTCTTTGGTTCCAATGCAGAACTGCGTGCAGTAGCGGAAGTGTATGCATCGGATGATGCTCACGAGAAGTTTGTGAACGACTTTGTTGTTGCATGGAATAAAGTGATGAATAACGATCGTTTCTAGTAATCACTGATGCGTAAACAGCGCCCAGACTACCCTACTTGTCCAGAGGCGCTGTAACGGGTTTTTCCCAAAAGCTTCCTTCCCACTACCGGGAGTCAGCTCGTTGATTTGTCCGGCGGGATGGAGGCTGGCTTTTTGCTGGCGTCAACGGGGTGTCTGTAGGGGGGGACTATTACTTGAAGGTGGCCTGAATTTGGCCTGACAGGCTCCCTCTTAATAGTTGGTAACTGTTAGGTCAAGTCTGAACTTCTACGCCTAACCGGCTTGTTAGTGTTTTTGCCTCGTATTTGCTCCATCATCTGTCACGTGGCTGAACCCGTCAATCATTGGCTGAGTCCGGGCGAAGCTTAACCAGTATTTATCATGAGCGTTGGCTTAGCCGCAGACACTTCAGAGGTATTTTAAGGGTGTTGCAGTAAAGGAGTCGTAATATGATGCAGGCCGAAATAGTGAAAGGTGCTCCCGGTGTCCATATGCCGGTAGGTAACGAAACCCGTGAGCGAACTTGGGGTTTTAGAAAGACCAAAAAAACAGCCCCTGTGAGCAAGGTGCCAACTAAGGGTGAGGAGGTAACGCCGGGCAAATGGTTGAAAATTAGAAACGCCATTGCCCATCCGCTGGTGGAGTACGGCTGTCCGTTTTTTCTGTGTGCGTTAGTCTGTGCTGCTATCGCTGGGGTTGCCAGTGCTATCGTTGGTTCCGTCGGGGTAGGGCTTTTTGTGTTGCTCGGTGCGGCGGGGGTAGGGGGGCTCGCTTATTTGCTCGGTTGTGCTCTTGAGAAAAAAACAGACTGATGTGACCGATCAAATAATCTTCTGGTTTGAGTGGTGTTAACCCTTGTTCCCACACTAACGTTGGGAACAAGGCTTTAGCTCACGATTTACCAAGCAAAACATAGCAGCGTTCAGAATGGGAATTTCTTACCACCGCCTGGGGGCATCATGCCACCCATGCCACCGGGCAGTTGGCCTTTCATCGCCGACATGCCCCGCATCAGTTTGCTCATGCCACCTTTTTTAGTGACTTTTTTCATCATTTTGCTCATCTGTTTATGTTGTTTGATTAGCCGGTTGATGTCCTGAATCTGGGTGCCGGAACCGGCAGCAATGCGCTTTTTGCGCGAGCCGTTCATGATGTCAGGGTTGGCTCGTTCTGCCGGGGTCATGGAGTTGATGATGGCTTCCATCTGAATAAAAATCTTGTTGTCCATCTGCCCCTGCATAGGCGCTGCCATGCCACCCATGCCGGGCAGTTTGTCCATCATGCCGCTGACGCCGCCCATTTTTTTCATCTGTTGCAGCTGATCGCGGAAGTCTTCGAGGTCAAAGCCTTTGCCTTTTTTTAGCTTGCTGGCCAGTTTGTCCGCTTTTTTACGATCGAGTTTGCGCTCGGCTTCTTCGATCAGGGAGAGGATGTCACCCATACCGAGGATGCGCGATGCGATACGGTCCGGGTAGAACGGCTCAAGGGCGTCGGTTTTTTCCCCCATGCCGATGAATTTGATCGGCTTGCCGGTGATGTGGCGCACAGAGAGCGCTGCACCGCCACGGGCATCACCGTCGGCTTTGGTGAGAATGACGCCGGTGAGGGGCAGGGCGTCGCCAAACGCCTTGGCGGTGTTGGCGGCGTCCTGACCGGTCATGGCATCGACCACAAACAGGGTTTCAATGGGGTCAATGGCCCGGTGCAGCTGCTGGATTTCGGCCATCATGTCGTTGTCGATGTGCAGGCGGCCAGCGGTATCTACCAGCAGTACATCGGCGTGTTTGATTTTCGCTTCGTGGATGGCGCCATTGACGATATCCACGGGTTTTTGTTCAGCAGAGGAGGGGAAGAAGGTCAGGCCGGTTTCCCCCGCCAGAGTTTCCAGCTGCTTGATTGCTGCGGGCCGGTAGACGTCCGCACTGACGACCATGACCGATTTTTTCTGGCGCTCTTTCAGCCATTTGCCCAGCTTGGCAACGGAGGTGGTTTTACCGGCACCTTGCAAGCCGGCCATTAAAATAACCGCCGGGGGCTGGGTGGCCAGGTTCAGTTCGTCGTTGGACGAACCCATCACTTCAATCAGTTCATTTTGGACAATTTTGACAAAGGCCTGCCCGGGGCTGAGGCTGGACTGAACCTCCTGACCGATGGCGCGCTCTTTGATGCGGTTAATAAACTCGCGCACCACTGGCAGGGCGACGTCGGCTTCAAGCAGCGCCATGCGGACTTCGCGCAGGGTGTCTTTGATGTTGTCTTCAGTTAGCTTTGCCTTGCCAGTGACGGCTTTGAGCGTACGGGAAAGGCGTTCGGTTAAGTTTTCGAACATTCTGAGGGCTACTCTTGATCACAAAGATCGTTAAGATCTCAAATGGCTGCCGTGTGGCAGATGTAAAATGCAGAACATTATATAGGATTCGTTGGTAAAGCGGCATATTTGCTGTTCATTTAATGGTGTTTCTGGAAGAGTTCGCAATATGACCCTGCCACAAAGTCGGTTTTTGCTACCTTGCTACGGTACTTTTTGGCCGGTTTTTTGCCTTTAAAAAGCATCAGCACCTAATGAAAGGTTGTTTGATCACCTGTTTAGGGCGCTAATGTAAGTCTGGTAAAAGGGTGTTTGTCTCATGCTGTTGAATGTGACAAACTTCTGATGCTTTTGACATTTCCTTTTTTTTGTCGTCTTTGGGGGCAATTGGCTTCGCTAATGAGTGTGATGTTGGTTAGTCTGGTTGCGATGGGATGCTATTTGGGCGCAGCGCTCGGTCAGGGTTTGCGAAACGGTGGCCGCAAGGTCAACAAATCGCTGATTTTAATCATTACTGCTGCGGGATTGGCCTTTCATATTTTGGCGTTGTATTTTTCGATTCATGTGGGTCAGGGGATCAACCTTGGCATTTGTACTATGGGCTCGCTGACGGCGATGATGGTTACGCTGCTGGTGTTGCTTAGCAGTCTCAAGCGCCCCTCTGAGAGCATGCTGGTGTTGATTCTGCCGGTCAGCGCTATGGCTGTGGGGCTGGCGATACTGGTGCCCGTGCAACATATTGTTTACAACCCGCCCCCGACCATGGTGATTCATGTGTTGCTGTCTATTCTGGCCTACGGCATTTTGATGGTGGCGGCTTTTCAGGCGATTTTGCTCTCCTATCAGGAGCATCAGCTGCGTAGCCATCGGCACACCATTAAAACGTTGCCCCCGCTACAAACCATGGAACGGCTGCTGTTTGAATTTTTATGGCTGGGGTTGGTTCTATTGACGCTGTCGCTGGTGAGCGGTTTTCTCTTTCTGGAGGATATGTTTGCCCAGCGGATGGTGCATAAAACAGTGTTGTCCATTACCGCATGGGGGTTTTTTGCCGCCTTGCTGCTAGGGCACTGGCTGTTTGGCTGGCGGGGGCAGACCGCTGTACGCTGGACTCTGGCCGGGTTTGTGTTTCTGATTTTGGCGTACTTTGGTTCCCGGCTGGTGTTGGACTGCCTGTTGCCCGGGCAATCCTGTTTTTAGGCGGCTGCCGGCACTGGGCAGCCTCCTTGTATAATTAACTTTTCATTGGTTACAAAGGCGATAACTCGTTGAGTGAAGCATCTTTAGGCGTTTTAATTGGCGCGCTCGTTTTTCTTTTATTCTTCTCTGCATTTTTTTCCAGTTCTGAAACCGGGATGATGGCGATCAACCGCTACCGTCTGCGTCATCTTGCCCGCAAAGGGCACCGTGCAGCAAAGCGAACCAGTCGGCTGTTGGATCGCCCTGACCGGCTGATCGGTGTCATTCTCATTGGTAATAACTTTGTCAACATTCTTGCCTCAGCTCTGGCAACGATCATTGCGGTGCGGCTGTGGGGCGACAGTGGCATCGCCATTGCCACGTTAGGTTTAACCTTTGTGGTGCTGATCTTTGGGGAAGTGACCCCCAAAACGATGGCGGCCATGCATCCGGAAAAGGTCGCCTTTCCGGCCTCGATGATTCTGGTGCCGATGCTGAAGGTGCTCTACCCGATGGTAGTGCTGGTGAACTGGATCTGTGCGTTTTTGTTGCGTCCCTTTGGCATTCGCCCGGGCCAGGAAGGGGTGGATCAGCTTAATAGTGAAGAGTTGCGAACCCTCGTTAATGAGTCGGCCTCATTATTGCCAAAGGCTCGCCGGGGCATGCTGCTGGGGATTTTGGATCTGGAAAAAGTCCGTGTCGATGACATTATGGTGCCGCGCAATGAGGTCTACGGCATCGACCTTGACGATGACATTAAAGAGATCATTCTCCAGCTAAAGGACTGTCAGCATACCCGCCTGCCGGTTTACCGTGGCGACATCAATAATATTGTGGGCATGCTGCACATGCGTAAAATTGCCCGACTGCTGACGCTTGAAGAGATCAATAAAGCGACCCTGTTGCAGGAAACGGCAGAACCCTACTACGTGCCGGAGTCCACACCACTGCACACCCAGCTGTTTAATTTCCAAAAAGCCAAAGAGCGCACCGCGCTGGTGGTCGATGAGTACGGCGACATTATGGGGCTGGTAACGCTGGAGGATATTCTGGAAGAGATTGTGGGGGATTTCACCACCGATGTTTCCGATAGTAATCAGGACATCACCCCCCAAGGCGATGGCAGTTTTATTATCGATGGTTCTGCCTCGATTCGTGATATCAACAAAGCGCTCGGCTGGGAGTTACCAACCGTTGACGCCCGCACCATCAATGGGCTGATCACCGAGGAGATGGAGGCCATTCCACAAGCCGCCGTCTGTTGGAAGATTAATAGTTACCGTTTTGAAATACTGCAGGTTCGTGATAATCGTATTAAAAGTGTACGCA
The DNA here is from genome assembly GCA_965198415.1 of Endozoicomonas sp. Lineage (GTDB taxonomy): Bacteria > Pseudomonadota > Gammaproteobacteria > Pseudomonadales > Endozoicomonadaceae > Endozoicomonas. The sequence goes on along the minus strand of CBDAPN010000030.1, from coordinate 428,410 downwards.
TGTTTGTGGCAGGTGCCACTTAAATAACCGACTAAAAGGCAAAGGACATGCTATGTCAAATGTTATCCGTGTGTTTACTTTCCCCTTGTTTTTAAGTGTGGTGTTTTGCGCTGGTGAAGTCTCAGCCAGTGATGAGCCTCCGGCTTGGCTCGATTGGCAGACCGTGGGCACCTCAACCTTGCGTTGGGGGTTTTGGGACATTTACGACGCCAGCCTGAAAACGCCTTCCGGTCGTTACCACGCAGGCACCAAGGTCAGCGCTTTAGTGATTGAATACCGTCGCGCCATTAACAAGCAAAAACTGCTCAAAGCGACCGACGATCAGTGGCAACACTTAGGCATTGACCCGCAACAACGCAGAGCGTGGCTCAAGGTGCTCGCTGGCATCTGGGTGAGCGTGGATGAAGGTGACCGGCTAACGTTTGTGCTGACGCCCGCTGGCGGGCACTTTTACTTTGGTCAGCGATCACTGGGGCGGATTACCAGCCGTGAGATGGCACAGGCATTTTTGGGCATCTGGCTCTCAAAAGACACGGCTTACCCAACGTTACGTTTGCAGCTTATGGGTAAGGAGTGAGATTACTCAAACCCCTCCAGTACAATCTTGCCCATGGCGTGGTGGCTTTCGATCAGGGTGTGAGCGTGTCGCAGGTTTTCGGCGTTGATCTTACCGTAGTGATTGCACTTGGTGGTTTGAATAATCTTTTTGTCGATTAAGGTGGCAACGGTGCACAGAAGTTCGTGCTGCTTTTCCATATCCCAGGTATTGAACATGGAGCGGGTGTACATAAATTCCCAGTGTAATGATATAGACTTTCGTTTCATTTTCAGGATATCAAGCGGCGATTCCAGATCATCAATCAGAGCCAGCTTACCCTGAGGAGCCAGCACCTCCACCAGCTCGTTGTAGTGCTGTTCGGTGTGAGACAGGCTGGCCACATGGCTGACACCGGTGATGTTGAGCTGCTCCAGTTGCGGTTTCAGTGGGGTTGAGTGGTCGATAATGTAATGCGCCCCCAGTTTTTCTGCCCATGCCCGGGTTTGTGGCCGTGAGGCGGTGCCAATAATGGTCGCATCGGTGAGCTGGGCGGCCAGTTGCGTCAGAATAGAGCCCACACCACCGCCAGCACCCACTATCAGCAGGCACGGTTTGAGAGGAGCATCAGGGGGTTGCCGGTGATTCCCTTCCCGTGGCAAGGCGGGGCTGAATTCAAAGCGGTCAAATAAGGTTTCCCAAGCGGTGATGGTGGTCAATGGCAATGCCGCGGCGTCGGCGAAGGAGAGCGATTTGGGCTTGTGCCCAACAATACGTTCATCAACTAATTGATATTCTGCGTATGATCCGGGTCGGGTTAAATCACCGGCGTACCAGACCTGATCACCCACTTTGAACCGTTGAGTGTTGTCGCCAACGGCAATCACCTCACCGGCGGCATCCCAGCCCAGCACTCTGTATTCGCCATCTTCCGTACTGATGCTGGCGCGTATTTTGGCGTCTACCGGGTTAACGGATATCGCTTTCACCTTCACCAGTAAATCGTTGCCGGTGGCAAGGGGTATGGGCAGCTGGATATCCACGAGAGCGTCCGGTTGGCGAATGGGGCGGGATTGTAAATAACCGACGGCTTTCATGGCGCATTCTCGCAGTGGAATTGGTAAGAAACCTTAGGGTGGTGTGCCCTGCTGCAGCGGCTGTCAATCGAACAACGTAGGATGCAAAGAGCCCACAGCAAGCGTTGGGCGCTATTGCCATCAGTGGTTCGTCAGCAACTGCCCAAAGCAGGGGCAGGCGCTTGTCCACCTTAAGAGTAAGAAGCAGTCGTATATGGTTTAGCCCATGCTGGGTGGGCTCGCAAATGAAAAAGGCTGCAATGGGTATTGCAGCCTTACGGCATTGGTGCTGTTGTGGATTTACAGCGCCTTGATGGCGTTGAGCTGATCGATGAGCTTATCTTTGGCGGTTCGGGCTTCGGTCAGTTTGGCTTGCTCTTTCTCCACCACCTCGGCCGGGGCCTTACTGATGAATTTCTCGTTATTGAGCTTACCTTCAAAACGGCCAACCTCTTTGTTAATGCGCTCAATTTCCTTATTGAGGCGAGCGATCTCTTTTTCTTTGTCGATCAGCCCGGCCATCGGCACCAGCACTTCCATAGCGCCAACCAGTTGCGTAGTGGCCATCGGCGCTGTTTCGCCCGCGGCCAAAACCTTGATGTCCTCCAGTTTGGCCAGAGACTTCAGGAAGGTGTGGTTCTCTTGCAGGCGGGTAACGTCATCATCAGTAACATTACGCAGCAGCACAGTCAGGGGCTTGTTGGGGCCGATGTTCAGCTCAGCGCGAATGTTACGAATGCCGGTGATGAACAACTTCAGCCATTCAATATCCTGCTCAGCGTGAGCGTCGATTTTGCTGTTGTCGGCTGCCGGGTAGCTTTGCAGCATCAACGTTTCGCCGCTCACCCCGGCACTGGTTTTAATATTCTGCCAGATCTCCTCGGTGATGAACGGCATAAACGGGTGAGCCAGACGCATAATGGTTTCCAGCACTCGCACCAGTGTACGACGGGTGCCGCGTTTGCGCTCGACTGGGGCGCTCTCATCCCACAGCACCGGTTTGGATAACTCCAGATACCAGGCGCAGTATTCGTTCCAGATAAAGTCGTATAGATTTTGAGAAGCGTGATCAAGACGAAACTCCGACAGGTTTTTCTCAATCTGCGCTTCTATGCGCTGCAAGCGGGAGATAATCCAACGATCCGCCAGGGTCAGTTCAACCGGCTCTTGGTTTAATCCGGCTTCGTGGCCGTCAATGTTCATTTTGACGTAGTTGGCGGCGTTCCAGATTTTATTGCAGAAGTTGCGGTAACCTTCGAGGCGGCTCATGTCCCAGTTGATATCACGCCCGGTAGAGGCCAGTGAGTACAAGGTGTAGCGCAGGGCGTCGGTGCCGTGGGGGGCAATGCCGTCGGGGAAGGCGCTGCGGGTACGTTTTTCAATTTTGGCCGCCAGCTTGGGTTGCATCATGTTACTGCAACGTTTTTCCACCAGTGTTTCGAGCTCGATGCCGTCGATCATATCCAGCGGGTCGAGCACATTGCCTCGGGATTTGGACATCTTATCGCCGTTCTCATCACGAATCAGACCTGTGACGTATATATAGTGAAACGGCACCTGTGGTTTACCATCGGCATCTTTCATGAAGTGCATGGTCATCATGATCATCCGGGCCACCCAGAAGAAAATGATGTCAAAACCGGTCACCAACACGTCTGTGGGGTGGAACGTTTGCAGGCGCTCGGTTTGCTCAGGCCAGCCCTGAGTGGCGAAAGTCCAGAGGGCGGAGGAGAACCAAGTGTCCAGTACGTCGTCGTCTTGCCTTAAGACAACCACGGAGGGGATGTCGTGCCGGGCGCGGACTTCGGCTTCGTTACGACCCACGTAAACATTGCCCTGTTCGTCGTACCAGGCGGGAATGCGGTGGCCCCACCAGAGCTGACGGGAGATACACCAGTCCTGAATGTCCCGCATCCACGAGAAGTACATGTTTTCGTATTGCTTGGGTACAAACTGAATGCGACCGTCTTCCACCGCTTCGATGGCGGGTTGTGCCAACGGCGCTGCGCGGACGAACCATTGATCGGTGAGCAGTGGCTCAATCACCACGCCGGAGCGGTCGCCGTAGGGTACCATTAGAGTGTGGTCGTCTATTTTTTCCAACAGGCCATGGGCGTCAAAGTCGGCCACGATCTGTTGGCGGGCAGCGAAACGTTCTAAGCCGCGATAAGCTGGTGGAATGGTGGTGTCGATGCTTTGGTTAACGGTGCCATCGGTGTTGAAAGCTTCACCCTGCTGACGGATGTCACCGCTGAGGGTAAGGACGTTGACCATAGGCAGGTTACAGCGTTTGCCCACTTCGTTGTCGTTAAAGTCGTGGGCCGGGGTGATCTTTACGCAGCCGGTGCCCTTTTCCATATCGGCGTGCTCATCGCCAACAATGGGGATGCGACGGTTCACCAGTGGCAAAATAATCTCTTTGCCAATCAGCGCCTTGTAACGTTCGTCTTGTGGGTTAACCGCCACACCGGTATCCCCCAGCATGGTTTCTGGGCGAGTGGTGGCGACCACAATGTAATCTTGGCCGGCAGCGGTTTTTTCACCATCGGCCAGCGGGTAGCGCAGGTGCCACATGCTGCCTTTGACTTCTCTGTTTTCTACCTCAAGATCGGAAATGGCGGTTTGTAGTTTCGGGTCCCAGTTCACCAGACGCTTACCGCGGTAAATCAGGTCGTCTTCGTATAGACGGACAAACACTTCCTGCACGGCACCATAAAAGCCTTTATCCATGGTGAAGCGTTCGGTTTCCCAGTCGACGGAAGCACCGAGACGGCGAAGTTGGCGGGTGATGGTGCCGCCGGAGGCCTCTTTCCACTCCCAAATTTTGTCGGTGAACGCTTCACGGCCATAATCGTGGCGGGTTTTGCCCTCTTCGGCGAGCGTTTTGCGCTCAACGACCATCTGCGTGGCGATACCGGCGTGGTCGGTACCCACTTGCCACAGGGTGTTGAATCCTTTCATGCGGTGGTAGCGGGTCAGGGCGTCCATAATGGAGTCTTGGAACGCATGCCCCATGTGCAGGCTGCCGGTGACGTTGGGCGGGGGGATCATAATGGCATAGGATTGACCATTGCCACTGGGGGCAAAGTAGCCTTTTTCTTCCCACTGCTGATAGAGTTTGCGTTCGATGGTTTGAGGGTTGAACGTCTTTTCCATAACCGATGGTTCCAGTTGGTGTTCCGCGAAGTGCCAGAGCGTGGATAAACCGGTGATTATACACTGTGGCGCAGATTCAGGAAGTGGTGACAGCGCCGGTGTTCGCTAGTCTGAAAGACGGGGTTGGTAGCGATAACGCACAAAGCCGATGTTGCAATTGCCCCTCACCGTTGCCATTCGATTTTAAAAAGCGTGCGCAACGACCGATTGAGTTCAGTCATCGGTGGATGTTGCCGTTTCTAAGAGTTACTCAATTTTAAGCGTCGGTCTGAAATAACCTGACTGCCATCGGGTGCAGCACTTTTTGCAAGCAAGGCGGTATCAACGGTGAGTTTTACTCAGCGGAAAGTTGTTACATGACAAGTTGCTAGGGTTACTAATAATAATACGTCAGTGGTCATAAATAGTTTTAATACGCTTTTGATGGGCTTTCTGGATAAAATAAAAACGGGCTGCTAGGCTGCGATGCAACCGTTATTCTTGATGTTAATTTTGAGTAAAAAGTACTGAAAAGTAATGAGTGATTAAGCGTTCGTACGTTTTGTCAGGTAGTAATGGTGCAAAAATTGATTGAATGACTTTACTGGGAGGAGTTGATTATGGTTGCGTGTTATAAATTTGAGCCCGGCGTGAATCCTGACAGCAGAATTGAAGGTCAGTTGAACGACACCTGTTCCTACTGTCAGGGAGGTTGGTGTGGAAGGGATGTGGTTATACTCGATTGCAAACATATTCACCACCTTGGTTGTTTGTTGGGCCAAATTAAAAGCGATGAGGCTCATAATGGTCTAACTGATTTTTTAGACCAAAACGGTGGTCAGCTTGCGACGACACTTATACATACCCTTTTAGAGAATGGGGATTTAAACGAAGTTGATCGAAGTTTGGCTGAGCAAGAGAAGATTGAAAAATTAATTTGTCCGTTTTGTAAGTATGATATTACTCAGCAGACAGAAGTAATAAAAAATTTACCGTTTAATAGAGATCTAGATGAAAGACGCAAGCAGCAAGCAGAATTAAAGGAAATTGAAGGTGAGTTGAATAAAGCTAAAGAAGATAAGGACTTAAATGCTTGTAATAAGTTACTACAGTTTGTAGGTGATTTGAGGGGTTTTGATGACAATGAAATTGGAAAGCTACAGGCTAAAATTGTCAAGGTTATTCACGAATTAGATGTTCGCATTGTAAAGGTCGATAACTCCGAGCTGAACCAAGTGCCCCCCCCTGGGAGTAACTTTAATATTAATGTACTAAGCCAAAAACGTGAGCTAGAAGAAATTAAGAACAATCTTAATGAATTTTCGAAGTCGGGTTATGGGTGTTTTCTTGAAATTTTTAATCGGCTGAATCATTGCTCTGGCAGTAAAAGTTCCCTAGAGTATTTTCTGTTAAAATACCAGACTTTTTACGTGGTGTTAAAAAATAAAGATTGGCAACTATTCCTTACCGAGGATGACTTGGAAAATCTTAAAAACGAAGCTTTATTGTTTCATACAGAGTTAGAGTTTAACGATTACGAACGCGGTTCAGAATTTGAATATGGCTTAAATTTGATAAAGAATAATTTTGATTCAATTTATAATACAATCTTACAAAGTGGTGAGTGTCAGGTTGATTATTCGGAAAATATAAGGCCAGAGTTAAAACTTTTGATGGACAAGCCGGTTAAAAGAAGTTCAGCAGGTAGTAATGATGATTTAGAGTCTCAGATTGATTCGTTGCAAGAAGAGTTGGAAGAATTAAGAACAAAATCAAATAAGACTAATGAGAATTCCACCCGTTCTCAGTTTTTAACCGCTGCATATGGTGATGGCCTTCCAAATGGTTCTTTGTTTCAGGATCAATTTAACCTCCCGGAGGTTAGTGGAAACCTTATGAACCAGCTCGACTCAAAACTGCAAGCTGTATCAGACTTTGCTTTACAGGCAGTGAGTAGTCAACAGTTAGAAACTCTGTGGAAGTCAGTAAATACAATTATCGAGCTGGCCAGAGGCTTAACAAGCCCGCCGCTTAAGACTGGAGTTGGTGCAAATTCACTAAGGAGTTTTTTTCAGCAGTATGAATCAGACACTCACAATAGAGACTTTATTAGTTTTTTTATTAATCAGTGCTACGTTGAACAGATAAAAACGATTCTGCTAATTAACGACTTTAAACCAGGTTGTGGGATTGAGCTCCACGCTTGGAAATATCTCTACAGGTTAGAGTTTTTAAGTCTGGGTTTGGGGAGTGAGGGGATTGCCAAAGACTTACTCACCAATCTTTGTCTTTGTGAGTATGCGAAAGCTAATATTATAAAGCTTTTCAAAGGGAGTACAGAGGGCGGCATCGCTGAACAGATAAAAGAACTAAATTTATACAGCAAAATATTGAGTAGCAGTGTTGAACTGTACGCCGAACAAAAACGTCAGAGGGCTATTCGTGGTAACTTTCCCGGCGAAGGGGCAGGAAAATTTGATAATAACTTGCAGTCGAATAATGATCCAAGCTTGAATCAGCGGACACATGAATTTTACGACACAAAAATGGAAGAGAATGAAATTGAAGCTGAACAATTACTGACAAAGTGTGAAGCAGCAATTAAGTTTCTCTCTACCCATGTCGATTCAGCGTTGGGCAATTTAAATGAGGAAGTTGATAACTTAACATTGGTCGAAAAAAACAGCCCAAGGCTGGACCTGCTGGCATTCGGAACAAAGACCAGCGTAAAAGAGGTTATAGAAGGGTCTGATAATACGATAGCTCAGTACTCACAAATGGAAAATGTCGACGTAGCCTCAGGTTTTTTAAAGAACTATATTCTCCACCTTGAAAAAATCAAGCAAAAACCGGAGGTTGAGAATAGAGATGAGATTGAGGGTGTAATTGATAAAAGTTATAAAGCGATTGCCTTAAAATACTTGGGTACATTGAATAGCAAAATGAATAATCCCCAGAGTTGTCACAAGTATTATCCCGGGTATTTTATGCTGCATGCCCATAATCTTATAGAAACCCTTGAGCTTATTGCTGGTAGGGAGGAACAATTACACCTCGAAGACTTACCATTGGATCATTTACTCAATTTTTATGAACAACTGTGTGGTCTTGGTTTCGGTTCAGTGAGCGCAGCAAGTTCTAAGTCTGAGTTTGATGCTCTGCCACAGGAAAAACTTTATTACCAAGAAAAGCTCAAGTGTTTGACCGGTTTACTGAGTAGAGTGGTCGCAAACCGTAAGTGTGCTCAAAGATTCAAAGAACTGGAATTAAATTATAGATTTCAGCACATCATGACGGGCGATAACCGGTGTTTCTATTATGAAAAAAGCAATGATAATGGGGACGAAAAAAAGCTCATCGAGATGGTTCAAGAAAACAGGACATCTTATTTAACAATGAAATTGAATAAACGGCACTCTCTCTTTTCTTTATTTGTGTCTGTTGTCGAGAATGGAGGCTTTCATACAGTGCAAAAAGAATACTCTAAATTCCTTATTGATCTGATAAAAGATTTGTTGATTGATATGTCTGGATTTGGAGTGATTGGGGGTCACAAAGGCATTGTTCTCGAGTTGATATCGCAGCTGGTTAAAATTAATGATTCTTTCCCTTGTGAAGAGGTCCGTGATTTTATTGGATATATTAATGAAAATAATATTTCAGGCAGCTCACTTGCTTTTGAAAATGAGCTCTCGAAGCTTCTCAAGGTAATGTGGGAAATGCTTAAGCCATTGCGTGAATCACTTAAACGTTATTGAATTTAGCTAAATCGTCGCAACCCTCGCTTTTATGCCCTTTGGGTATTTATGCCCTTTGGGTATTTATGCCCTTTGGGTATTTATGCCCTTTGGGTGCAATCGGGCGGGGGCCGTCACAGTGGGTAGGCCTAAAAAAAATGCCCAATGGGATGGCAGTTTGTGCGGTAAGTTGCACTCTACACTTGAGAAAAAATGCATGGCAGGCTACCGGCTCTGCCATGGATGCCCGGTTCAGGGCATATTCTCAAGCACGGCTCTCAATACATGTTTGCCTTCAAAGTAAACGGTCAGGTTTTGTTGCGGGTAAAACCAGCGGGTAATCACCGGTTTGCCGATGCTGTCGGTCTTTTGTGGTGAACCGAGCAATTTCTCAACGGCGTTCATGGTCTGTCCGTATTCTGGCAGGGTGCGCGATTGCCGTAATTCCATGGATTGGCTGCCAACGGGAATAGCCATGGGTTGCGCTGGGGGCTTTGTGGTCGGTTCGTTGGCACTGATGACGACCTGCGGTGAAATCATCACCACGGTGAGTAACAGTGTTTTAATGGTGGTTTTAATCATGGCGGCGTCCTGAGCTTGTATCATTTTTCTGGTGCAGTGAAGCGTTGCAAGCTGTATCGCTTTGTACGGTGGCTGCCTTTAAGCGCTTGTCTGTACTAGTACCTTGGTTTTATCAGGGCTACTTTATCCCAAGGTGCGCCTTGATAGTAGCGTTCTGTTGCAGTCTATTCCATAACCATCTCTTGTCGTATAATGCTCCGGTATAAGATATATTTAATATGTATCAATTATGATATTTTGTCATCCTGTGTTAGGTGCAAAACAACCGACGAACTGAGCCTATGCGATTGACCCGTTATACCGATTACGCCCTGAGAACCCTGATGCAAGCCTCGTTAATGCCACCTATGCAGCGGCTTTCGGTGGCTGAAATTACCACCACGTTTGCGCTCTCACGCAGTCATGTTATGAAGATTGTTCAACGCCTCGGCCAGCTTGGTTATCTGCACAATATCCGTGGCAAAGGGGGGGGCATTGAGTTGGGTATGGCGCCGGAGCAAATTAATATCGGGCAAGTGGTGCGGGCGATGGAAGCCAACCTGACGGTGATCGATTGCAGTTCACCCCATTGCCGGCTGCAACAGGGCTGTCAGTTGAAGGGTATTCTTGGCGAAGCCATGAACGCCTTCCTTGGGGTGCTCGATCAATACACTCTGGCCGATCTGCTCAGCAATCGTCAGGAGCTGATTCAGCTGCTGGACCTTGAGGATTACTGACGCCGGTGGTGAGCAGCTTTTTCGCTCTGTTTTTCGGGTCGGACCAGAAGTTGATATGAAACTGAGCGTCTTCGCTTAACGCCACGCAGTGCCAATATTGGGGCGGGGCGGTGATAAACTGCCCGGCACTGAGCACCTTTTCGAACTCCGGCGTGTCACTGTGCTCATCGGCAAAACCAAAGTAGTGAACAGTGCCCGCCATCACACAGATCTGTCCAAAGACACCGGCGGCGGTATTGTGGTGAGAGAGTAGCGGTTTGGGCACATTTTTGCGGGTGAAAAATGGGGTTGAGCTTTGTATGGTCCAGTTGGCAGGAATGCACTGAAGTGTCATGTCGACTCCTTAAAAGTCTGCGGGTTGGGGCTTGTTAAAGCGCAGAATGTAGTGGTCCGGACAGCCGCTCATGTCCATGGTTTCAATGGTAAAACCGGCTCGGGTTACTTCATCCATGGCTTGCTGTGGAGAGACTCTGGCATGGCTGTGGCGAAAGTCTACAAACATGATTAACGTGTTGGGTTGCACCTGTTGATACAGGTTGGCAAGAAACGTGTCCCGTTGTTTTATAAAACGGTAGACGTTGGCCAGAAACACCACATCCAGATCGGCTGGTAATTGGGGGTTGAGGGCGTCACAGAGTTGCAGCTGGATATTGGCGTCTTCCTTGTGCTGGAAGCGCTCCTCCATAAACCGAACCATGTTGGGCTCAGCATCAAGGGCGTAGACAACACCCTGGGGCAATAGTGTGGCAAATAGCTGGGTGAAATAACCGGTACCGGCGCCTACATCGGCCACTTTCATTGTCGGGCGCAGATTAAGACTTTGAAGAATATGAGATGTGCGCTGCCACTCCTCGCGGTTTTCAGCATCAAAAATAAGGCTCAATCGTTCGGCTTCTGAGAAGCTGATGGGTTTGGGTTGCATCATGGCGAATAATATTCTTTTGGAATGAATCTTCAGATGGATTATAGACTGCCTGTTTTCATGTCCACAACAGACTTCTGCGGGTTGCTTGTGCCTGAATACAGGCAGCCAGTGGCAGAACTTTTTTGCTGTAAGGCAATTTATTGGAAAATTGCGCAGGATTTTTGGGGCTTTATGGCATAATGCCCCGCTTACATAAAATGGCAACGCTGCCTTGCGCTCTTGAAAAGCGAGCTAAGGCGGACAGAACTGGCAGAGTTCATGTATAGACCACTACCTTTTTTTATTGGCTTGCGCTACACCCGGGCAAAGCGCAATAACCACTTTATCTCCTTCATTTCGGGCTCTTCTATGGTGGGGCTGACGCTGGGCGTTTCGGTGCTGATCATTGTGTTATCGGTAATGAACGGCTTTGACCGCGAGCTCAAGCAACGAGTGCTTGGCATGGTGCCCCACGCCACGATCACCGCCGCCGGTGGCGGTATTGACGACTGGCCGAGCCTGATCAACCGCATCACAAAAACCCCGGGCATTGAGGCAGCAGCACCCTTTGTGGACGCTCAGGGCATGCTGACCAACGGTGAGCAGGTGCGCGCCGCGCTGGTGTATGGCATTGATCCAGCTTATGAGAACAACGTGTCGATTATCTCCAAGCACATGACCCAGGGAACACTCGAAGCACTGCAACCGGGTGAGTTTGGTATTTTGCTCGGAGAGCTGCTGGCGGATGTTTTGGGCGTCAAGGTCGGGGATAAAGTCACTTTGGTATTACCAGAGGCCAGCGTGAATCTTGCCGGTGTGCTGCCCCGGCTGAAACGTTTTACCGTGGTGGGGACTTTCTCCGTAGGGGCGGATGTGGACGGCAATCTGGCTTATGTCCACCGGGAGGATCTGGCTCGCTTTATGCGTATACCGCAAGGCGTGACCGGGATTCGCCTGAAAATGCATGATCTTTTTGCTGCGCCGCAGCTGGCCTGGGATGTAGCGATCACTCTGCCCGGGCGTTACTACGTGCAGGATTGGACCCGAAGCCATGGGCGGCTCTTTCAGGCAATCCAGATGGAGAAAACCATGGTCGGCCTGTTGCTGACACTGATCATCGCCGTGGCAGCGTTTAATATTGTTTCAACGCTGGTAATGGTGGTGACCGACAAACAGGGCGATATTGCCATCCTTAGAACCTTTGGAGCCAGTCCGACAACCATTATGGGCATTTTTATGGTGCAGGGTTCGTTGATTGGCGTGATCGGTACCTTGCTGGGTATTGTGCTGGGAATTGCCGGCGCTTTGAACGTGTCCGCCATTGTTGGTGGTCTGGAAAAGCTGCTTGGGATTCACTTTTTGAGCCCCGATGTCTATTTCATCAGCTACCTGCCCTCTGAATTGATGTGGCAGGATGTGGCCATTGTCAGTGTGTCGGGGCTGTTAATGAGTTTTCTGGCCACGCTGTACCCGGCCTGGCGCGCCTCAAGAATTGAACCTGCGGAGGCCTTGCGCTATGAGTAATTCTTCCATCGTGCTCGAATGCCGTCAGCTCACCAAAGCGTTTGCCGAAGGTTCGCAATGGTTGCAGGTGTTAAAGGGGATTGACCTGCAGGTACAACCCTGCGAGCGGATTGCCATTGTGGGGTCGTCCGGCAGTGGTAAAACCACATTGTTGCAATTACTGGCCGGGTTGGATCACCCCTCAACCGGGGAGGTGGTGCTGTGCGGGCAGCCATTGTTGAAGGTTTCTGAGCGTCAGTTGGGCGTTTTGCGTAATCGTCATTTGGGGTTTGTCTATCAGTTCCACCATTTATTGGCGGAATTTACCGCGCTGGAAAATGTCGCGATGCCGCTGCTGCTGCGCCCGGAACTGCCGGTTCGTGATGCCCAAAGCCGGGCAAAGGAGCTGTTGGCGATGGTTGGTTTGTCGGCGCGGGCGGGTCACAAACCGGCGCAGTTGTCCGGCGGTGAGCGTCAGCGAGTCGCCATTGCCCGAGCCTTGGTAGCCCAGCCGGAACTGGTGTTGATGGATGAACCTACGGGTAATCTTGATCCGGTCACCGCCGGTAAAATCCATGCGCTGATGGAGTCCCTCAGTCAACAGCTGACAACGAGCTTTGTGGTGGTAACCCACGATATGGACTTTGCCCGGCAAATGGACCGGGCTCTGCGGCTGGAGGATGGCCATCTGGTGAGTGCCTGATGCCGGGCTAAACAGCTTCTGGATTGGTTATTGATTGTTTTGCAGGTACTCGCTGGGATCAATATAAATTCCCAGCGAGCGTTTATCGATGCGCTTTTCTTTGTCGCTACTCTCCTGATACCTGAAAACCACGGTATCGCCAACGTTGACGCCGATGTTTTTTTCCGGGGAGAGGTATTTATATTCTTCGCCGGAGACGGTTAGCGTATGGATGTAATAGTCTGGCATGCCCAACCATTCGTTGTGGGGGCCGTCGGTACTGATGGATTCAAGAAGACCGCGGCCTTCCAGTCTTGGCTGGCGCTTTTGAAAACTCTTTTGCATTGGGCGTGTCCCAAGAGGGTGTTATAGCGGTTAGTGGGATGAATCAGGCTCGGAGCGACGTTTGTTTCTTTGGCGCCAGTGACAAATAACATTCCAGCGCCATAATGCCCGAACCGTAAGGTAACTGATGAAACCAAGAACGATACCGGAAACCAGTGAACCTAAATAAAGTGGTTTCCAGATCCGGGCCAGTCCTTCTCCCAAGCCCTCAAACGTGAGTGGGAGGGATGATTCACTGACCGGTGTTTGCAGAATAAAGCAGCCAATTTTATATGTAAAATAGAAAATGGCCGGCATGGTCAGCGGGTTCGTAATCCAGACCAGAGCAACGGACAGCGGCAGATTGCAACGCAAGGCAACGGCCAAAACCGCCGCCAACACCATTTGAAACGGCATGGGAATAAAAGCCACAAAAATGCCCACAAAAAAAGCGGCTGCAGCGGAGCGCCGGTTCAGTTGCCAGAGATTCGAATGGTGGATTGCAGAGCCGAGAAATCGCAGATGGCGATTTTCCATAATGGTTTTCGGTTCCGGCAGATACTTTTGAATCAGTTTTTTTGCCATGGATTTCCACTTTGTTAGCCTGTGATCAGCTGTATTTGCAGCATTTTAAAGCTATTGGCACAGCTGCTTATGGCCGTTGTTACTTAAGCTTATCCGCAATGTGAATCATGAATTTAGTTCACTCTATTCAGAGCTTCCGAGCTTTTGCGTATGAAAATCGTAACTGCTACGGAGTGCTTACCTGCATGAGGACTGTTCTCAGGTAGCTTGATTCACCCATTGGACTGAAATTCATCTATGCTTGCTGGTTGCTCTGGCATTGAAATGCCATTGTCCATAGCAAAAGTTTTGAATAGGTCGTCGGTCATGTGCGAAGAAGGCGTATTCAAAGACTGGTCGATTCATTGCTACAGATAAACGAAAGCGGTGGATTATGCACTGAAACAGCAGGCAAAAACTACGTGGATAACACGCATTATACGATAAAACCGGCAATTGGACTGCTGATATTTTCATGCACAACGGCAGTCAGCTCGTGGTTATCACCGTTGTCGGTGCTGTTGGCCAGTGTCGTACCGCTGATTGTCTTGCTGTTCTGGACGTTACTTTCAAACAAGCCCGCCGGTTTGCGCTGGTGGTTGTTACCTGCGTTGTTAGGCTTACTCATCAGTTCACTGTTTGCGCTACGGTTTTATTGGCTTAATCCCGGGTCCGAGCGAATGGGTACCGATATTGAGCTGCAGGGGTATATCGCCAATTTGCCGGTGGTTAAAGGGGCGGTTACCCGCTTTGATCTTGATGTCAGAGACCTTGGCAGTGCGCCTTTTAATGGCAAAATCCGCTTGAGTTGGTTTGAAGCGCCGCAATTAACAGCCGGTGAGCATTGGCGGTTGACGGTTAGGCTACGCCAGCCCCACGGCTTTGCCAGTCCGGGCGCATTTGATTATGAAGCCTGGCTGTGGCGCCAAGGGGTGCAAGCGACTGGCTATGTCAGAGCCGCTGAGCAGCTGCCGGATGCCAGCGGTTGGCTTTATCCGCTGGCCAAACTGCGGGGCCGGTTACAACAGTGGCTGAATGAGACCGCCTCTGAAACTAACCGGGGGCTTTTTAATGCGTTGTTACTGGGCGATAAATCCGCCATTACCCCCAAACAGTGGCAGGATTTCAGTCAGACCGGCACCACGCATTTGCTGGTAATTTCCGGGCTGCATATTGGTCTGGTGGCTTGGCTGGGCTTTATGTTAGCAACCGGGCTTGGGAGGCTGGGCGTCTTGCCCCTGAGGCGGTGGCCCTTGCCCTATTCAAGGGCACTGCTGGGCATGGTTCTGGCTCTGGGTTACGCCATGATGGCCGGCTTTGGCATTCCGGTACAGCGGGCGTTGGCGATGACTTTTGCTGCACTGCTGGCGCCACTGTTTGGTCTTAGGGCATCGCCCTTGACGCTCTGGGCGCTGGCTTTGGCGCTGGTGCTTGCTCTGGACCCTCTGGCCTTTAGCAGTCAGGGCTTTTGGTACTCTTTTTTGGCGGTGGCGGGGTTGTTGTTTGGTACTGTGGGGCGCTGTGGGGTGCAGCACTGGTTTGGCAAAATGCTGCGGCCGCAGTGGCTGGTGTTTTTATTGCTGACGCCAGTGCTGTTATTTAATGGCCAGCCGGCCTCACCGCTTTCATCTCTGGTTAACTTGCTGGCCATTCCACTGGTTGGGCTGGTCATTGTACCTTTGCTGCTGATGGCCGCATTACTGTACTTCGTGCTGCCGGGGCTGGCGGGTATTTTCATTGCGGTGGCGGATGTTCTAATGAGTGCCTTGCAATGGGGATTGCAGTGGGTTGCGGGGCTGATGTGGTTTTTGCCAACTTTGCAGTGGATGTCATGGCTGGCGCTGCTGTTGGCCCTCGGTGGCGTGCTGCTGTTGATAGCTCCTGCTGCACTGGGTCTGCGCTGGCTGGCTGTGGTACTGATAATGCCGCTACTGTGGCCACAGTCGGTGGCCGTTGCGCCGGGTCAGGCTGAGGTTATGGTGCTTGATGTTGGGCAAGGGTTGTCGGTGTTGATACGTACCCACCGGCATGTGTTGATTTACGATACCGGCGATCGTTTTTCAGAGAGTATGACCGCAGCGGAGCGGGTCGTTATGCCGGCGTTGGCAAGATCTGCCAGTCAACGAATTGACAAAATCATGATCTCCCATGGTGACCGGGATCACGCCGGTGGCTTGCAGTCGTTGCTGTCGAACTACGCCTGCGGAGGGGTTATCAGTGGCACTGAGTTGCCGGAGTATCAGGGGCCGTGGACGCAGTGCAAAGCAGGGGATCAGTGGCAGTGGGATGGAGTGTATTTTCAAGTGTTGTCCGGAGGTGGCTACCCGCGCAGTAACGATGCCTCCTGCGTCCTGAAAGTAACTGCCGGCAACCAAAGCCTGTTGCTGCCCGGCGACATCTCTGCCCGGGTTGAAAAAAAGTTGCTGCAAGGGGATGCCGACCTGAATGCGACGGTTTTGGTTGCGGCTCACCACGGCAGTCGCTACTCTAGCGGAGCCGATTTTTTACTCGAGGTACAGCCACAAGCGGTCATTGTCTCTTCGGGTTTTGGTAATCGGTTTGGGCATCCGGCGCAGGAAACCGTGCAACGTATACGAGATACGGGCGCTGACCTTCACACCACTGCACAGCACGGTACCTTGCTTTTTACCCTTGGGCAGAAGCGCCTAATCATTGATGCTTATCGTAGCAGCCACTCTCGTTATTGGTGGCGTTAGCGCATTAACGGGGCGCTATTTTCAAGCGTCAGCCTAAGCCCGGTTTTACAGCAAGTGGCCTAGTGGTTAAGCAGGCTAGATTGCTTATTTTTTCGATTTTTTTGGGCTGTTGATCATATTAGTCGCCGTTCTGTGTATTCTATATTCTTCAGCAATATCATTTTTGAGTGTGTCTAAGTTCTGCTCCAGTTCTTCCTTTTTCTCTTGATTGTCATTGATTATTAAATCGCTTTCCCTCACTGCACTGCGTTGTGCTTTTAGTTTTTCAAGTTCTGTTTCAATTTCCTCAACCTTTTTGTCAATCGCATCGATTCTTGTATTTCGTTCATTTTTCGCTTCATAGAAGTTCGAGTTTAAAAGTGTAATGAATTCACTACGAGCAGAGCTGGTTTTGTCGTCTCTATAAGCATTATTTCTACCTTCTTTATAAGACCTTTGTACTTGTGTGGCGATTTCTCTTTCTAAGTGTTTCATATGAGATCCGAAGGTAATATTTGCTATCCTTTTTTCGATTTTTAGTTCATCTAATTGTTTTTTATAGGTTTTTATTTCTTTGGATAAATTGGTTATTAAATTTTTTTTAGTTTGTTTTTCAGTTGATATTGATTCCTTTGTATGTTCTTCCAATTCTTTTTTTCTTGCTTTTTTCTCTTTTGATAAGGTTTTTGTTCTTTCTCTGTGTGCTAATTTCTCTTCTTTTTTGAATGTTTGTTTTTCTTTTTTTGTTGCTCTGATCTGCTTTTTGATTTCTTTTAAATGATTTATGGCACCGTCTATTGGAATATGTTTAATGAGAGCAAACGCCTTTTCGATCTGTTGTCCCCTCTCTTTACCATCTTTGGCATCAATTTTCACAAAATCATTACCACAGTACAGTACTACATCCTTTTCTGGGTTATCAAAGCAGGAGGGGTTGGATAGAAGTTTAATGATATTCTGAAGGTTATCTCTTCTTTCAAAAGTACTTTTGTACGTCATATTGATAGACTCTGCTCTGCTCAGTGACGCTGTTCTTTCAGGGTCAATTTTTGTTTCTTTAAGCGACTTTGTTGATTGGCCCTTGGAGTGGTCAGGAATTCTTTTTGTGATGAAGGCGGGGGTTATTTTTCTTAGAAACTTCCAGGCACGGCTGGATTTCTTTATCTTCTCGGCGGACTGCTGCGTGGCGTCGGTCACGCTACGCTCATTAAGGGGTTTGGATTTGGGACGACTTTGGGGTTGGGCTGTGTGGGTGTCATTGGCACCAAGTTGTTTGGTAAGGTTGCTAGTGTATTCTGTTTTTTGTACTGAATGTTCGCCAAATTTTCCGACTTTTTGGTTCTCATCGCTTTTATTGCCCGGCTCTTTCCCATGATCAGAAGGAATGTTATTTACATTTGTTGGTAACTTATCCATCAGACTCTGTCCTCAATATTGTCTGATGCTGTTATCGACCAGTGGACGGTTGAATAGAAAGTGTCAGGAGGAAATTTAATAGAAGTGACAAAAACTATAGTGAGACATACGTTTTCTGTTCAGGCTTTTGTCCAGCTGACTTTTTTCAGGCAGCTGGATAAAGCGTTAGCAGCTCGAAAGTGGCCAAGCCCTTATTTCGAACCGGTATCTTCAGTCATGTTCAAAGCCTTCTTCAGATTTTCTATTTCCGCATCGCATCTTTCTTTAGCGTTAGGAACGCTCTGAAGTGTTGATTGCAATTTTTCATTATGTGTTACTTTATTAGAGAAATCAATCACGGCATCTTGTAATTCCTTAAACCGTAAGCCATTTTGCTCATGGTTAAATTCATTCGAGTTCGCACGGCCGCAGAATACCGCTTTGTTCTGCAATTGGAGGACGTAATGTTCAAGTGCCTTGGTGTCTTTCGACTTATCCTTAAGGTCGCACATTAAACCTTCAAGCTTGCCCAGACTTTTGTAGACTGACTGTCCGACTGTAATAGGGGCTTTGTTACCGATGACGTCGGTGTGAGGGATTATAGGCTTTTGAACTGGAATGTTTTTTGGATCGGCAGGCTTTGGATTTTTTTCATTAAGGGGCGTGACTGAGCCTTTGTTTTTAGCAGAGGCACTTTCTTTAAATGCTGAAGGAATGAAAAATCTGACAATATCTTTAAGGATACTAACGACCCTATTAAAAGCTCTGCAAATGTGCTCCTTAACCCTATCAAAAAGCGAGTTGGAGGTGCTTGTGGGTGCAACAGTGGATGGTATGTTCATAGTCGGCTCTCCGATAAGTAAATCATTGTTGGCTGTGAACGGGTTTGTTGATTAATCGATGGGTAAAAACCGGTTCATCGAAAAGTAATGATGGCTTAGAGTATCAGTTAACTCATTAGTTCCGCTGAATATCATTTTTTTGTATTTTTTTGCCACTATGCATGCAGGGCTAATGATCCTGGTTCGGTTGCTCCTTGAGCATTCAGCTACTTTGGACGAAAGTGTTGCAGGGTGCAGTGTTTTGCATAAATGCAAGGTGATATCTATTTCGAACCATACCTGATGGCTCCAGGCCAGGCATGGTCAGTGGCTTACTGGTTTTGAGTGGTTTGTGTTTTAGCTTTTTGGAAATCTGCATTCAACCTCTGCTCTGTTTCAAAGTACGACTGAAAATTATTTTTCTCTTTGAACCACTGGCTAAGTAATGGGTTGGCATTGATGGCGTTAAATGCTTCTATAGTTGCTTGGCCGGTAGACTTGGCTGAATTGAGCTCGGCGTCGTCGTTTTCAAACAATTTGTGATTTAACTTCTGTCTATGGTCTATGCACTTGTGAAGAGCTTGCTCAAATTGAACACACAGTTTTTGGATTTCTCTGCACTGCCCATCGGTCAGTGATGCTTCAAGGATCTTCTCCATTACCGGTCGTTCGCAGACTTTAATCTTAGCTATTGCGGGGAGGAACTCTTGTACGCACAGGTAATTATAACCAACAATCTTCTGGGAAATGTTATTCAGTGATATCTTGGTTTTGTTGGGTTCGTTCATCATCGAATCGGTGGTTTGGACAGATCTTTCTTTTATGGTGGGGGCGCCGGAAAGATTTTATTTGATCGACTGTACGGATTATGAACTCTTTGAGCTTAATAACGATACGATTAAATGCGTAAGCTATCCTGTTGACAAAACCCTCAGGTAGGGTGTCTCGATTACCAATGCTTGTGGTGGTGTTTGCTACTGATTCCATTGTTAACTCCGTTATAATTTTAAGCCCCTTTTGGTGCTATAGCCCATTTTGATTCCAAGAGGGGGGTCGGAAACTGGTTAGAAGTTATAGCAGAAGAAAATAAAACGGGTAGTAAAAGAAAGTAAAATTGGCATTTTTACTACGTACACCTGTGCACAGTGCAGCGAGCATGGCAAAAAATGGAAGCAATTGCTGTTATCGCAGTAGCCAAGCTATGGGCAGACATCCTCCGGGCTTGCTCACTTCATAAGACGCACCGGTCTTGGTCTGGATGGGGATAATTTAAAGACAAGTCCTTAAATGGCGTCACTGTCTGTGGTAGAGTCCTCCTGTGATAATGTCAACCAATCACCGGGGTCGGCAGTGTAGAAAACCTGGCGGTGCCCGGTCATTTTAAGGAAAGATTACTGTGTTCGAACTGGTGAAATCTGGCGGCTGGCTGATGGTGCCCATCCTGTTATCGTCGATCATCGCTATGGCTATCATCTTCGAGCGACTCTGGACGTTAAGAGCTTCGCGCATTGCCCCTAAAAATACCCTCACACAGGTTTGGAAGTGGGTTAAAAACCACAACCTTGATAACAAAAAACTGGACCAGCTCAAAGCTTCCTCCCCACTTGGAGAGATTCTCGCCGCCGGCCTGATGAATGCCCGCAGCGGGCGCGAAATCATGAAAGAGAGCATTGAGGAGCAGGCGGGCAAGGTCATCCATGATCTTGAGCGTTATCTCAATACCCTCGGTACGATCGCCGCCATCACGCCTTTGCTTGGATTGTTAGGTACCGTGATCGGCATGATTGATGTCTTTTCGGTGCTCATGGTTGAGGGGACAGGCAACGCGGGCGTGCTGGCCGGTGGTATTTCCAAGGCCTTGATCACCACCGCAGCGGGTCTGACCATTGCCATTCCTTCGTTGATTTTCCACCGCCATTTTACCCGCCGTGTTGACGAACTGGTGGTGACCATGGAGCAAGATGCGATCAAACTGGTCGAGGTGCTGCAGGGGGACCGCAAGTCCAGTGAGGTTAGGAAATAATGAATTTCCGACGCCAAAGAAACCGCGAGGAGGTGTCAGTTAACCTGACCCCTTTGATTGATGTGGTTTTCCTGCTACTGATTTTCTTTATGGTGTCTGCCACCTTTACCAAAGAGACCCATCTGGCCATTGATTTACCGGAGTCTTCCGGTGAGTTGCTACCGCAGCAGCCACTGCAAATTGAGATCACCATCAGTAAGTCTGGCGAGTTTGCCGTCAATGGTCAGGCGCTGGTGAATGGTCAGCTGGAAACACTCAAGCGCGCGCTGGGTAAAGTGAGTCAGGGCGATAGCAAGCGCCCGCTGATTATCACGGCGGATGCCAATACGCCCTATCAGTC
Source organism: Endozoicomonas sp. (assembly GCA_965198415.1). Taxonomy (GTDB): domain Bacteria; phylum Pseudomonadota; class Gammaproteobacteria; order Pseudomonadales; family Endozoicomonadaceae; genus Endozoicomonas. The sequence continues at coordinate 407,377 of CBDAPN010000030.1, read as the reverse complement.
GGTGGTCAGGGCGATGGACGCTGCCGGGCAGCTGGGCTTTTCCAATCTGAGTATGACCACCCGGGTTGAGTCGAGTCCGTGAGTCTTTGGCACCGTTTCAGTCAGTCAGTGACGAACTCTTGGTACAGCACCTCTTGGGGCTGGACCCGCCTATTGCGGCCACTGAGCGGGCTGTTTGCGCTGGTGGCCAGGCGTCGTCGGCAACGGTATCTGTCCCGAAGCCGCTGGTCGCCACCGGTGCCGGTGGTGGTGGTGGGCAATATTACCGTGGGCGGCACCGGTAAGACGCCTGTGGTGGCTGCTCTGGTTAAGGCGCTGGAGGTCAACGGTTTTCGCCCGGGCATTGTCAGTCGGGGTTTTGGCGTCAGTGCTGCGGCGTCTCCCCTTTGGGTGACGCCGGAATCCGATCCCGCCATTGTGGGTGATGAGCCGGTGATGCTGGCTCGGCAACTGAATGTTCCGCTGGTAGTGGCAGCAGATCGGGTTAAGGCGGCGCAACGCCTTAGTGATGATTCCCGGTGTGATGTGATCATCGCTGATGACGGCTTGCAGCATTACAATTTGCAGCGACATATTGAAATGTTGGTGCTTGATGGCGAGCGAATGCTGGGGAACGGCCTGTGCCTGCCAGCGGGCCCTTTGCGGGAGCCGGTGGAACGTATGAATTCGGTGGATATGATTCTGGTGAACAGTGCCACCGATGCTAGGGCAGTGGGCGATGGGCAGTACGCTTTTTGTCTTGAGCCTGCCGCTCTGGTGAGTGTGGGCGGTTTCAGGCATTCGCTTGCAGTTAAGGGTAAAGTGCACGCTGTGGCTGGCATTGGCAACCCACAACGATTTTTTAACACCCTGCGTCGGTTGGGGTTTGAAGTGATTGAGCACGCCTTTGCTGACCACCACCCTTTCACCCCGAAAGATATCTGCTTTGATGATCCGCTTCCGGTCATCATGACCGCCAAAGATGCGGTAAAATGCGTAAAGTTTGTCGACCAGCGTCACTGGTTTTTACCGGTGACCACCCGGTTGCCGACCGCGCTTATTGAGCAGTTGGTCGCCATGCTTGATGCTTTGGTAAGTCATAGGAAACATGATGGATAAGACTCTGTTGGAAATTCTCGCCTGTCCTTTGTGCAAAGGTAAGGTGCAGCTGGAGAAAGATCGTCAGGAGCTAATATGTCGGCCCTGTGGCCTCGCTTACCCGATCCGTGATGACATTCCCGTAATGCTCGAAAGCGAGGCCCGCACTCTGAGCACTGACGAACGTTTGGGCGAGGCGTCCTGATGAGCAAAACGTCCGGTTTCACCGTGGTTATTCCCGCCCGTTTTGCCTCTAGTCGTCTACCCGGCAAGCCGCTGGCGATGATTGCCGGTAAGCCCATGGTGCAGCACGTCTATGAGCGGGCGTTGTCCAGTGACGCTCGGCGGGTGATTATCGCCACCGATGATGAGCGCATTATGGCCGTTGCCAAAGGTTTTGGTGCGCAGGTCTGTATGACGCTATCAGGCCATCCCTCAGGTACTGATCGCCTGCAGGAAGTGGCCACAATTTATGGCATGGATAATACCGACATCGTCGTTAACGTGCAGGGCGACGAGCCGTTAATACCAGCAGCGGTGATCAATCAGGTGGCTCGTGATCTTATGGCCGCACCCGAGGCGGGAGCAGCCACTTTGTGCAGTGAACTGATGCAGGTTGAACAGATTTTTGATCCCCATGTGGTCAAAGTAGTGACCGACGCCAACGGCTATGCGCTCTACTTTAGCCGTGCTCCGATTCCCTGGGCGCGGGATGATTTTGTGGCGGACAAACCCTCTATACCCAAAAACACCCGCTTCATGCGTCATATTGGCATCTATGCTTATCGGGTTGAGTTGTTGCACTCCTATGTGACATGGGGGGTTAGCCCCATTGAAACGGCGGAGTCCCTGGAGCAGTTACGACTGCTGTGGAACGGGCATCGAATTCATGTGGCACCAGCCGTTGAACAGCCCCCCCACGGTGTGGATACCGAGCAAGATCTTCAGGCCGTGCGCCAGTTAATGGAAGCCGGTGCCCAGAATCAACGTTTGGCCAGAGCGTAATTCATGATGAAAGTGCTGTTTGTCTGCCTTGGTAACATTTGCCGCTCACCCACTGCTCACGGCGTGTTTGCCCATCAAGTGGCGGAGGCTGGTTTGTCGGATCGAATTCGGATTGATTCCGCTGGCACCAGTAGCTGGCACGAAGGGGCTAAGCCCGATAGCCGTGCTATCGCCCACGGGGCGGCGCACGGCTATGACCTCTCTTTTATCCGTTCGCGGCAAGTGACAACGGGTGATTTTTCTGTGCAGGATCTGATTCTGGCAATGGATAAAGAGAACCTGAAAAACCTGCAGGCCATTTGCCCGGATGACCATACGCACAAACTCAGGCTGTTTCTTGATTATGCAGACGTATCCACCGATGAAGTGCCCGACCCGTATTTTGGCGGTAATGAAGGCTTTGAGCGCGTGTTGAATCTGGTTGAGTTCGGTGGCCTTGGACTGCTGAAGCATTTGCGAGATCGGCTAAAGTAGGGCGATTCTGGCTCTGTTTTTTCCTCAAGGCTTTTTCATGAGTAAAAGGTCTTTTATTTTGGCTTTATACCTTCTAAACCCTGTTGCATTACAATCCCATGAACGCGTCACTAAAATTCCGGGAGCACTACTCCCTGCAATCCCTCAATACCCTGAGACTCTCTTCGGTTGCCCGCTATTACGCTGAGATTAACACTCTGGATGAGCTGACTTTGGCGATAAAGTTTGCAAAGCGGCAACAGTTACCTCTGATTCCGTTAGGTGGTGGCAGTAATGTGGTGCTCGGTGAAACGCTCGATGCAGTGGTTGTACGCATTAATCTCGCCGGTCGTCAGGTCGTGCGCCGTGAAGACGGTGTGGTGCACGTCAGAGCCGCAGCCGGAGAAAACTGGCATGATTTGGTGCAGTGGACTCTCGCGCATGGCGCTTATGGGTTGGAAAACCTCTCACTGATACCCGGCACCGTGGGTGCTGCACCGATTCAGAATATTGGTGCTTATGGTGTGGAGTTGAAAGATTATTTTGTTGCTCTTGAAGCGATCAATGTGGGCAATTGTGAGGTGGAGCATTTTGACCGCAAAGCCTGTGGTTTTGGTTATCGGGATTCCGTCTTTAAAAATGCCAAACTGGACCAGTACATCATAACTGCGGTTACTCTGGTGCTTGATGCCACCTTGAAACCGCAGTTGGAATATGGCCGTTTGGCAGCGCGGGTGGCGCAGCGGGTCGGGGGGCAGACGCCGTCAGCGTTTGATATTAGCCAGGCGGTTTGTGATATGCGCAAAGAAAAGCTGCCGGACTCGCAGCTGATGGGTAATGCCGGCAGTTTTTTTAAAAACCCCGAGGTCTCGGCAGCGATTTTGGCGCGATTGCAGGCAAGGTATCCGGATATTGTCGCTTACCCTGTGGGTAATAAATGGAAGCTGGCGGCGGGTTGGTTGATTGATAAGGCCGGGTTGCGTGGAGAAAGGGACGGTCGGGTCGGTACCTACTCCAATCAGGCGCTGGTGCTGGTGAATTATGGTGGGGCCAATGGTGAGAACGTAGTGGCCTTTGCCGACAAAATTCAACGGCAGGTTCGTGATCGCTTTGGTGTGTTATTGGAGCGGGAGCCTAGGCTTTATCGCTGAGGGGCTTTGGTTTGTAAACTTCTTACTCAATTTCTGTAGAGCGCTATCTTTGAGCCTGTCAGCCAGAGTGCAGTTTGAGTAATTTCTCTGGCTATCGGTTTGACCAACCTACTGAGCAGCGGACAGGGGAAGGTAAGCTTCAGTCCAAACAGGTTGCAGGCAAGAGTGGGAGTGGACGGGAGATCAAAACGGGCGTCGCTTTAGGCCCACTGGCTGTTTTGGGTTAATGTTTGCGGTGAAAAACAGGTGTACAAGTGTGGTGTCTGTCCAATAGCCAGGTCACTGAAATTAAGGCAGTAATCAGTTTGCTTTTGGATGTATTCAAAAACGAAAATAAAAAAAACGCCAGCGCTTGTTAAAATGAAGGCAATGCTTGAAGATGACACCGCAGAGTGAAAGCCACAACTATTAGCGTCTTTGCCACCTTTTAATTGATATAAAACTGATCTTGACGATAACAGCACACGGCCTGTTCACTGGCCTCAAAGTGTGGTGTGGGCAAATTGTCCGGTGCTACCCAGAGCCAGCCTTCGCATTTATCCGGCTCTCTGTTTTCCACCGTATCCCCTTGATACTGCGCCAGTAGGCAGACCGATACGTAATGCAGGTTCTCTTGTTGAAAGGTTTTCAGGTTGTTGACCACTGCGATGACGCGGGGTTTGATGATGGTCAGTCCTGTCTCTTCAAGTACTTCCCGAATTGCTGCCTGCTCAAAGGTCTCACCCAGCTCCAGATGTCCTCCCGGAATTGACCAGTAGGGAGCGTAACTGCCGCAGCGTTTTCCCACCAGAATTTTACCGTTTTCCCGGGCGATAATAACGCCGATGCCCACTTTAGGTTGACTCATCACTTAGTTACCGCTTGAAAAACAATGGCCGAGAGCAAAAAAAAACGGGGTGGAAGCCACCCCGTCATCAGTAAAGTATATGGTTAGAGATTGCTCTCTTCAGTATGGGTCGTCTGCGTTTCGCCAGTGTTTGGCGTCACTGAGACCTGCTGTGTCTGCCGCTTGGTTCTGGGATCATTGTGAACCCGGCTGCCGCGGCGGCGGGGTTGAGCCCTCTGAGCTGCCGTTTGCGTTGGTTGCGAAGTGGCTGCTGGTGGCTCAACGGTATCCGTTGCAGCCACAGCTGGCTGTTCGACGGGCTCGGTTTTTTCAGGGGGCTGGGCTTTGCCCGGTGAAGCGTCGGCAACGGGCGCATTGAGCGCTTGTTTGAGCATGGCTTCTGCCTGATTGGCCGAAATCTCAGCTTTTTCGGTTTCAGACTTTTCGCCGTTTGCTGGCTTGTTGAGCGCTGGTGGTATCGGCGCAAAAGGACGCTTCTCAAGGTTATGGGAAGCGGCAACTGCCTTGGCCATCTCAGTCATTTGAGGGCGCGTATTGCCTTTTGGCAGCACCGGCTCGGGCTTTTGAGCTTCTGCTGGTTTGACATCCTCTGTGCGAGTTTTGCTTTGAGCAGGCTCCGGCTGAACTGCTGGCGCTTCAAGTGTTGGCGCTTCAGGTGCTGGCGCTTGAGGAGCAGTAGCGGGTTTGGTGCTGGCCTCTTGTTGCGGTTTGCTGTCTGGAGTCTCTTGTTGTTCGGTCCTGAGACGGCGAGGGTCGTTTTTGACTCTTCTGGAGCGTCTTTTCGGCCTTGTTTGGTCAGCAGCGGTTTCCGCTTCAGGGGCGGGCGCAGTTTCTGGAGGCATAGTGGCTGCTGCAGCAGTGCCTGACTCAGTCTTGGCTGGCTCAGTAGTGTCTGACTCAGCAGTACTTGCCACAGTAGTGTCTGCCCCAGTGTCGCCTGACTCGGTAGCGCGTGCCACAGGCGTTTCGGTCGCCGGTGTGCCTGCCATAGAGGTACTGGTTGTGTCTTCAGTTGTTACAACCGGTTCTGTTTTGGCTGGCGTGGTGGTTGCTGCGTCACGGGTCGGGGTGGACGCTGGTTTGCTCTCGCCGGTTTCAGGCTGACTGTCCCGCTTGGTTTTTTCGGGTTTGTCAGCGGTCGTTTCAGCGGCCACTTTGGTTGCAGAGTCTATCGTTTCAGAGAGTAGTGGCTGCAGTTGTGGCTCGTCATGCAGGTGTCGCTGTGACTGACGATTGCTGCGTCGACGGGGAGCCGAGTTTGGGCGACGGCGGCGGTCGCTTTGCTCTGTCGGGCGTTCTTGTCGCTCATCTGACGACTCATTAGCTTCGAGCCGGTCGCGTTGGCGGCGCTCTGGTTTTTCGAAGCGGTTTTCCTGTTTGCTGAAGCGGTTGTCTGTGTGGGGGCTTTTTTTGCGTTCTTTCAGGGGGCGGTTGCCGTCCTGGCGACGCTGCGATTCAGCGCGGACACGTTTGCGGTTCTGGTTTGTGGTGCTTTCGCGTCGGGTTGACGGAAGCTGCTGTGAGGTTTTTTCACGGGCAGCGGGGCTTTGGTCGTCATTTTCAGAGGTAAACAAGCTGCCAATGGATTTAAGCAAGCTGCCAATTAAGCCCGATCTGGACTCTGATGTCGATGGTGCTGGCTGTGTTGGAGCAATGTTGCGAACAGCAGCTTGAGGCCTTGCCTGTGCACGGGTTGCCGAAGAGGCTTCGTCGCTGGAGTCGTCGCCCTCAAGGATGATTTCGTAACTGCTTTCCGGATCTTGCTGATGATCACCACGCAGACGTTGTACGTCGTAGTGGGGCGTCTCCAGATTGGCGTTGGGGATGACGATGATGCGGGCGTCGTGACGCTTTTCGATCTTGGCGATCATTTTGCGCTTTTCGTTAAGCAAGAAGGCGGCAACGGGTACCGGCACCTGAGCGCGGATTTCCGATGTTTTGTCCTTCATGGCCTCTTCTTCCATTAGACGCAGAATGGAAAGTGCCAGAGATTCTATATCCCGAATGGTGCCCTGACCACTGCAGCGAGGACAAACCACACCGCTGGTTTCGCCAAGGGAGGGGCGCAGGCGCTGACGGGACATTTCCAGCAGGCCAAAACGGGAAATACGGCTGGTCTGCACACGGGCACGATCGACTGAAAGCGCCTGACGAATGCGATTTTCCACTTCCCGCTGATTGCGGTTATTGCCCATGTCAATGAAGTCAATAACGATCAGGCCGCCGATATCACGCAGACGCAGTTGGCGAGCTATTTCATCCGCTGCTTCAAGGTTGGTGTTGTAGGCGGTCTCTTCGATATCACCACCGCGGGTGGCGCGGGCTGAGTTGATATCAATAGAGACCAGAGCTTCCGTCGGGTCGATGACGATGGAGCCACCAGAAGGCAACTTGACTTCACGCTGAAAGGCGGTTTCGATCTGGCTCTCAATCTGGAAGCGGTTGAACAGCGGTACGCTGTCTTTGTACAGCTTGATCTTGTTTTGGTATTGCGGCATGACCCGGCGGACGAATTCCAGAGCTTCTTCGTATACCTGAGTTTTATCAATCAGCACTTCACCCACATCTTGGCGCAGGTAGTCGCGAATGGCGCGGATGATGACGTTGCTTTCCTGATAAATCAGTAAGGGAGCCGGATTTTTATCGGCCGCGTCTTTGATGGAGTTCCACAGTTGTTCGAGGTAGTCCAGATCCCACTGCAGGTCTTCAGCGCTGCGGCCGAGGCCTGCGGTACGCACGATAACACCCATGTCGGCGGGAATTGTGAGTTTGGTCATGGCCTCGCGCAGTTCGGCGCGCTCATCACCTTCGATGCGACGGGAGATACCGCCCGCACGAGGGTTGTTTGGCATGAGTACCAAGTAGCGCCCGGCCAGGCTGACCAGTGTAGTCAGCGCAGCGCCTTTGTTGCCGCGCTCTTCTTTGTCGACCTGAACTATGACTTCAGTGCCTTCTTTGATTACATCCCGAATATTAGGGCGTCCGCCGGTGTGGCCGACGAAGTATTCCCGCGAGATCTCTTTGAGCGGCAAGAAGCCGTGTCTTTCAGCACCAAAGTCGACGAAGGCGGCTTCAAGACTGGGTTCAACACGGGTGATTTTGGCTTTATAGATGTTGGCTTTTTTCTGCTCACGTGCTCCGGACTCAATATCCAGATCGAACAGGCGCTGCCCATCGACGAGTGCAACTCGCAGCTCTTCTTGCTGGGTTGCATTAATTAACATTCTCTTCATAGAGTACCAATCTGCTTATGGTTACCCTAATCAGTCAGAGTTGTTCGTGGCAATGAGCCAGGCCAGTGCATCCATTTATTCTGTTTGCCTTTGCAGGAACCTCAGAGCGGTCGCTGGGCAAAGGCCGGTTGTGCAGCTGGCTGTCTTCTGCTTCGGTACAATCTCTTCGGCGCTACCCGATTTGTACACAGGCCAACAGTCGTAGTATCACTATCTTGTCGGTTGTTAACAGTGGGCAGTCATTGAGGCTGACACTGAAACGGTAAAGTCATCCGCATGGATGCAAACTGGGAAGTTGCGATCTTCGGGTGGTGTCACATTTTTCGCACACCGGCATATATCCCGTTCGCTGTTCCTCTCTTCCCTGGTATCGGGAGCGTCACCACTGATTTTGCGGGTAACGCTGTTAATCTTTCACGGCGATTGCCGTGCTGTTTAATCGTCAGGTCATTGCGGCAGGAAGTTTGCTCTGGTTTGGCTTTAAAAAGCACTGTTACCGGTTCGTCTACCGTCAATGTGGCCTGAGCATGCAATTCGGAGGTGGTCGAGCCCGGTTTTGTGCATCGGGTTCAACGGGTATCCGGTTTATTTTTCGGCTCACTGATAAGAAGTTGAGAAAATTATTGCCTCAGGCTACTCAACAGCCTGCTTTCTCAGCATATTCAGTGTCTGCTCAGGTTTCGTAAATTGTTCCGCCCTTCTGTACAGTTTCAGGACAGGTCGGAACTATATCAGTAATTTGTAAGTGCTTCAAATGACCCGATCACCATAATGCCAGAGGATGATGGCTGTTGATCCGCCCTGTTGCAGCAGCTTGCACTTATTATTGTGGCGATTAAGTCGGGTTTGACAATTTTTATCTGCCTTTTTTATGCTGCACTGTTGGTTGTGCTTTTCTCTGTTGGCGTCGGTGAGATCAAGCCATGCTTGTCTCGCTGGGGCAGGAGGCCTATTATCCCGCACTTGCCAGCATGGATAGAATGAAAAGCTGTGGCTGTAACAGATATGTGGTTAGACGATTGAAACAAACGCGCAATGCTAATGGGCGATCCCGCCCAATGAATAAGGCTGTCTCTGCTAAAAGCCATCCGGGGGCTCTTCGTTCTAGAAGCCCTGCAGCCGACCGTGGCAGCTATGCGCCCCGGCAGCAAGAAACGCCTGCTATTAACCCAGAGCAAGCCGATTCGCAGGCGTTGCAAGTCCGTTTTGTCACCGTTGATGAGGAGAGTGCCGGTCAGCGGATTGATAACTTTCTTCTGCGGGTGTTGAAAGGGGTGCCTAAAACTCGCATCTACCGCATCGTGCGCAAGGGCGAAGTGCGGGTGAATAAGAAGCGGGTGAATGCCAGCTATCGACTGGAATGTGGTGACGTGGTGCGGGTTCCACCGGTGAAAGTGGCCTCCAGAAGTGCGCCGCCAAGGCCTGCTGGCACGGTGTTGACTCAGCTGGAACAGGCCGTTCTTTACGAAGATGAGCAGCTGCTGATCATCAATAAACCCTCAGGCTTGGCGGTGCATGGCGGCAGTGGTCTCTCTTATGGCGTGATTGAAGCGTTGCGCCAGCTGCGTCCTCAGCAACGAACGCTGGAACTGGTGCATCGTCTGGACCGGGACACTTCTGGCTGCTTAGTGATTGCCAAGCGTCGCAGTATGTTGCGTCATTTGCATAATCAGTTGCAGCGCAAAACCGGGGTTGAAAAGCTCTATCAGGCTCTGGTGGTGGGTAAGTGGCCGGCTCGAAAACAGCTGGTCAATGCACCGCTGTTGAAAAATGTTCTGCGCTCCGGTGAACGTATGGTGCATGTCCATGCAGAGGGTAAAAAGTGTCGCACAGAGTTTTCTGTATTGGCGCGCTTTCCCGGCATGACGCTCATTCAGGCTTCGCCCATTACCGGTAGAACGCACCAGATTCGCGTACATTGTTTGCACGCCGGTCACCCGATTGTCGGCGATGAAAAATACGGTGTCGGTGCACAACAGCAACAGCTGAAAGCCTCGGGAGTTCGGCGGCTGTTTCTCCATGCCGCCAGTATTCAATTTGAACTGCCGGACGGGCAGCGGTTAAAAGTTGAGGCGCCGTTGCCTGATGATCTGTTGGCGGTGTTATCGAGTATGAACAGCGATCACACGCCAAGCTGATGCCTGTCGTTTACTATGGAAAAACTGCGACAGAGTTGGGCACAGAAATGGATTGGTACGATTGCACCTAAACGTGTCATCATTTGCAGTCGGTTGATTTACATAAAGGAGTAGTTATGCAGGACAAATGGCAGGAGTCTTCAAAAGAGGAGCAGAGCTCCGGGTTGAAAGGCTCTCTTGATGGTGATCGGGCCTGGAACCTGGTTGAATCGCTGGCCAAAGGTGCCCTTCAGGAGCAACGCCGCTCCAGACGTTGGAGTATCCTCTTCAAACTGCTGACCTTTGGCTGGCTGTTTTTCTTTGTCGGAGTAATTTATAACGCTACCCACAACAGCGCTGGAGCCGGGGATGTTACCGGAGTGACAGAACATACGGCACTGGTGGAGCTTGATGGTCAGATAGGTGGCGGTGAGGTGGACGCCGATACCGTAGTGACCGGGTTGCGTGCCGCCTTTAACGATCCGAACACCAAGGCGGTTATTCTGCGAATCAATAGCCCCGGGGGCAGCCCGGTACAGTCGGGTTATATCTATGATGAAATTCGCCGGTTACGTACTCTGCATAAAGATACCCCACTTTACGCAGTGATCATGGACATTGGCGCATCCGGTGGCTATTACGTTGCCTCAGCGGCGGATAAGATCTACGCCGATAAGGCCAGCCTGGTCGGTTCAATCGGTGTGATTTCATCCGGATTCGGTTTTGTTGAAGCCATGGACAAGCTGGGAATCACCCGCAGAACGTATACCTCCGGTGAAAACAAAGCGTTTCTGGACCCGTTTCAAGCGGTAGACCCTGGTGCCGCCAGTCAGTGGCAGCACTCTCTGGATACCATTCATCAGCAGTTTATTCAGGCGGTCAAAACCGGACGGGGTGAGCGCCTGAGCAATGATGAGAATATTTTCTCCGGTATGGTGTGGTCCGGTGAACAGGCCAAAAAACTGGGTCTGGTGGACGGCCTTGGCAGTGCTGGCTACGTAGCCAGAGAAGTGGTGGGGCAAGAAGATATTGTTGATTACACCGCCCGCATGACCCCGCTGGAGAAATTTGCCCGTGAGTTTGGCGCTGGTGTCAGTGCCACGTTGGTGGAAATGTTTGGGGATGGCTTTAAATTAATGTGAGTTAATTGAAAAGTCCGTGCCGGTGGAGAGTGCCCCGTAATGAAGAAGCAGCACATTGAGTCGCAAAATTTTCGGATTGTCTGCTCAATTTGCTGTTGTCTCGCTCAACCCCACTGAACTGTTTTTAAGATCTGTTTATTTGAGTAGTGTCTTTTTGTTTCTGAATTTTGGCCTAAAGTCTATTAGGCTGTTGGTGTTCTCAGAGGTATAAGATGGCACAGTTTCATGCTCATTACAGACTGATATTCATTGGACTCCTGCTGGTTATTTGTCAACCGATTGCCGCCGTATACAAGGGCAGTCAAGCCTACAACTCCACAAAAGCATTTAACGTACAGGTAAACACCGCCACCGGAACGCTCAGCCTTACCTATCCCCTGATTAAAGCGCAGGGGGTGCGGATGCCACTGAAAGTGAACCTGACCTACAGTTTTAATGCCGTCGGGAGGTTTGGTCTGCCCACGGGCTGGCAGCTGGATCTTGACCACATTACTCAACACACCGCCGAACTTGGCGGCATGCAGTGGCTGATTGATAACTTATGGCACGATGAAACCGGCTTTGCTTCCGGGCTTAAATACTTCAACCAGCACGGCACCCAATTTCGGGATAAAGGCCAAGCGGAGCCGATTCCAGGCTATCCGCAGCTGAACTATCGCCACGTATCGCATCATAAAGACGGCAGTCGTCAGTTTTTTTCTCATCAGGGGCTGTTACTGCTGCAGGTGGATCGCTTTGATAACCATGTGCAGTTCAGTTATGAAGAGCCGGTTGTCAATTTTGAGTCTGCCAGACTGGCCAGTATTAAAGACGATTATGGCAATGTTTACCGCTTCAGCTACGAACCGGGTACGCTGATTGTTTACGGTCCTGATAACCGTGAGCAGCGGGTCTACTTTACTGAGCAAGGGGTCACAGGGATTGAGAACCCATTAAAGCAGAGCTACAAAATCACCTACGTCAACCAGTTCGGCCGCAATCTGATTCGCACGCTACAAACGCCCCAAGGTCTGATCACCGAGCTGAGCTACGGCGGCATTTTTTACACTGACGACAACGGCAAAAAGCAAATGCCGGTGGTGAATCGCTTCAAACAGTTTGATCAGGCCGATTTAAAAACCCATCACGAAACCTACTACAAGTACAGCCAGGGTAATAACTACACCGGCTACCCCAGGTATGCCCTCTCGAGTTGGGGTGACAGCCTGATCGACAGCAACGACCAGTCCTACAAATACAGCGTGGAAGTGACGCATGTTAATGGCGAGCAGCAGCGCCAGCAGGTTTATGAATACAACTATTTGCACTTGCCGGTTGAGATCCGAACCCTGCGACAGGGTCTGCCGTATCTGAAAGCCACCTACGAATACGACATCTCGCCGTTTAAATACAGTCGCTCCACCAACTACGATAAACCCACCGAGGTGATCCGTTCCGTCTGGAATGGCGCTACCTATGTGCCCAGCGACAAAACCAACAGCACTTACGACCGTTACGGCAACCAACTGAGCAAGGCTCGTTCAGCCTATGACCGTGAGCGTCAACAATGGCAGGTGCTTGATGCCACAGTCAGCCGCTATTTTACCGACCATTACAGCCTGCTGGCCGAACACACCCGGTATGACCTGCTAGGTGGCAGAGCCATTCGCAAACGTTATGCGCTGGCCCCAGATGGCAAAACCCACAGCCACGAGCGCCTGAGCTGGAAGCCCCACATGCAGGACTGGCAAAACTGGCAACAAATGGATTTAACTCACGATGACAAAGGACGACTACGCTGCGCTACCCGCCGCTGGCTGGCTAAAAACCAGCCGGGCATTCAGTCGCTAAGCCACCACACCCGTTACCAGTTCGACCCGGCCACTGCTGAGTTGACGATTACCAGAGTGAGCGATCAGGGTCGTGAGCATACAACGGTTTTGGATACCCGCAATGCCAGACAGCTGAAAACCATCACCCCAAAAGGTGAGGCCACCACCTATACCTACGACGACCTTAACCGTCAACTCACGCATACCGACCCGGCGGGCTACATTACCCGCCGTAGTTACGCAACATTCAGTACCGACGGACAAAACACCGTCACGATACAGAGTCCACTGGGTAATATACGACGTACGACTCACGACGCATCCATGCGTTCTGTTTGCCATCAGGATCTACACAAAGGACAGTGGCGCACTTTATCCAGCAAGTCCTACGACGCCTTTGGCAAGATAGCAAGCAAAACCAATATGCTCGGCCTTACCACCAACTTTGCCTACGACGAGCAGGGCCGACGCATTCAAACCACCGACCCCTGGGGCAATGAGCACCGCATTGACTACAACGATCCCGCCATGACCACCACGGCCCAAATCAATGGGCGCCAGCATCAGGTGGTGAGTAAGGTGCCTTGGGAGCGTAAACGGATTACACGACACTACCCGGTAATCAATAATCCCCACGATCAAGCCACAGAGTTTGTGGAAACCACCACCGTGCAAGACGCCCATAAAAAAACGATCAGCACCACGAACACACTGGTTGACCTTCGCACTCACAAAAAACGCGAAACCGTGGCTAACCACCTGCACTACGACGCTCAACACAACCTCGTCGCCTCAGATACTCACACTTGGGACGGCCTGCACGCCCATAAAACCCGGGAGTACGACCTGCTTAACCAGCTCTATACTTGGCATAAGACGTTAAAGACACCAGAGCACACCAGCAGTCATTCAGGCTATCGCTATCTCCACGACAGTGATGGTCTACTCACGGCAGTAGAATCCCCCGCAACCGCTGGTGGTAATCGTCTGTATCAGCAGCACCGCTATGACAAGAATGGCCGGGAAATAGAGAAAACGCTGCCAAGCGGTCATCGCATCCATTACCAATACGACAACCGGGGGTTACTGACTCAGCACAGCTGGAATCGAAATCATAATCGCCATACGGTAAATCGTCAGTACGATGGCGATGGCAAGCTGGTTAAGTTAAGCGACAGCGATGGGCAAACCATGGACTATCGCTACACGCCCAACGGTCGCCTGCTGCAAATGCGTTACCCCGATGGCCGCTCAATCAGCTATACCCTCGACCACTACGACCGGGTCATCACGCAAAAAGATGCTAACCAGACCGAACAGCATTTTATTTATAAACCCGAAGACAAAGGCCGCTTATCCAGCCTGACAGTCAACGGCAGTACTATCGACTTTCATTACGGTGAAGACGACAACGGACAGCGTGGGCAGCTGCTTAAACGAATCACCCATGCCGAAGCCACGGGAAAAACCCAAACCCACTTTCGCTATGGCGTTTTCGGGCGTATGTTGGAGTCAATCAGCAGCAACCCCAGAGCGCAATATGACGTAATCTATAACTACAAACCTCGGGGGGAGCTGCTCAAACAAGTACAGAAGCTGGTGAGAAAAGGTGAGTTGCCACAGCAATATACAACAGAGTACCGCTATGATGGCATGCAGCGCCTCACCGATGAGGTGCACACCGATGAAGCCGGCAGCTTTCAAAAGCGCTACCGCTACGACGGTAACAACAACTTGCTGGCTGAAGAAGACCACAGTCATTGTGGACCGGGTCAACGTCTGCAGTATTCTTACAACAGTCTGGATCAGCTGGTCAATGTCAAGGTAGGTGACGTGATAACCCCTGTGTTGCACGATGCGAACGGACACCTGACGCAAGACCATAAAGCAACCCAATATGAATACGACGACGCCGGCTTTTTACTGCGGGTGCAACCACAACAAGGAGCAGTGATCCGCTACGAATACTGGCCGAACGGCCTGCTGAGCCGCCGCAGCAGTAGCACTTCACAAAGCCACTTCTATCCGGATCGTCATAAAAACATACAAACCGTCGTCAAAGACGGTCAGTGGCGTTCGCTGGTACGCCACGGCCAAGGCATTGTTGGCAGGCAAACCGATCAGGGGCTGGACCAGTTTTTCAAAGTCAACGAAAGCACCGGCGCGGTTCTGCAACAAGCCAACGGCAAAACGCAGTTGCGCCTGCATCGCTACGATGCCTACGGCAAACCACTGCAGCGTAACTCAAATGCTGACATTGACTTCACTTGGAATCAGGAGTTGAACGAACCTGAAACCGGGCTTACTTACTTGCGACACCGGTTTCACCACCCCGAACTGCGGCGTTTTATTACCCGTGACAATGTGCCTGTTGATAACCGTTACGCTTATGCCCACGGCGATCCGGTGAATTACATCGACCCAACGGGGCACAGTGCTGTGACTCGGTACTTTGGTGGTAGCCTCGCAATATCACTTTCAATACTTGGCACTTTTCTGGCTGCACCTACGGGAGGGCTTTCATTAGCCGTGGGCGAACTGGCTGCTGCTATTATCGCTGGATTTTTTTCCCTAACGAGCTTTAGTTCAGGCGCGCTGTTGATTGGTTCACAGCTTGCGCTGGATAGTGGCAATAAATCAGCCGCTAAAGCGTTGTCCATTTCCAGTCTTGTATTTTCCGTTTTTGCGGGTGCGGATTTAGCAGTAGCAGCCCTTGCTCCAAAACTCGCTCGACTGACTGCACGTTCGATTTCTCAGGCAGTCGAGGGTGGTGCTGCAATAGAGTCACCTGCTTTTGAGATGGTTTTGACACCTGAAGCGGCAGAGAATATTGCGACCCCAGGTCAGGTGTCGACACTCCCATCGAATGTCGCTGAGACGAGTTTCTCCGAAGAGAGGGTCGGTTTGTTATCCGAATCGGGTAATGAGTCTGGAAGTAATCTTATGCCCAAATTGAGAGTTGATGAAGCGCAGAAAAAAGCTGCCATACTAGGCAAACAAGTAAGCCAACATTTGCCAGGCCTTAGCAAAGAGCAGCAAGGTTGGGTAGATAATTTCATGTTACAAACGATTAACAGTGCTGATGGGTCTATAGGAAAGGTAATAAATCTTTTACAAATCACCCACCCAGAGGACCTCTTTTCAATGCAAGAGCTCCGCAACCTTGGAAAATTAATTTCTGAGCAAGTTGATCTGGCTGACGAAAATAACGTTTTGAACGGGTTTGACAGATATGCAAACAATATGAGATATGCGATGACACGTGATTACACCAGCAATTGACAAGCAATAGGAATAACAATGGCCCGTTACCGCCATTGCGTTTTCGGGCAGGTGTTGGATTAACAGCATTAATCATAAGGTCTAGGGAGTCAGTCGATTCCCGAATAACCTACCGTAGCGTAACTGATCGAGCAGTTGCTTTATATTTTTGCCGTTTAACCTAAAGTAAATAGCGTCCGCAAAGTTTTTAGAGGCAAAAGATGATGCGACTGTTTACTCAGAGCAAGCTGATATTCATCGGGCTTTTGTTGTTTGTATCTCAGTCCACTACCGCAGCCTACAACGGTAGCCATGCCTACAACCACTCAAAATCATTCAACTTACAGGTCAATACCGCCACCGGAACCCTCAGCTTTAGTTACCCCTTAATTACAGCGCAGGGGGTGCGCACGCCGCTGAAAGTGAACCTGACCTACAGTTTTAATGCGGCCGGTAGGTTTGGTCTGCCTGCGGGCTGGCAGCTGGATCTTGATCACATTACTCAGCACACCGCCCAAGTTGGCGGCATGCAGTGGCTGATTGATGATTTATGGCACGATGAAACCGGCTTTGCTTCCGGGCTTAAATACTTCAACCAGCACGGCAGCCAATTTTGGGATAAAGAGCAAGCGCAGCCGATTCCCGGCTATCCGCAGCTGAATTATCGCTACGTATCGCATCATCAAGACGGCAGTCGTCAGTTTTTTTCTCATCAGGGACTGTTAATACTGCAGGTGGATCGCTTTGATAACCATGTGCAATTCAGTTATGAAGAGCCGGTTGCCAACCTTGAATCTGCCAGACTGGCCAGCATTAAAGACGATTATGGCAATGTTTACCGCTTTAGCTACGAGCCGGAGTTGCTGAGTGTGCACTGCCCGGACGGTCGTGTGCAGCGGGTTTACTTTAATGAGGGAGGGGTCACTAGGATTGAGAACTCATTACGGCAAAACTACCAATTCACCTACGTCAACCAGTTCGGCAGAAACCTGATTAACACTCTGGAAACCCCCGAAGGGCTGATCGCCGAGCTGAGTTACGACAGCATCTTATACGCACACGGCAGGAATACAAAGCAAATGCCGGTGGTCAACCGCTTCAAACAGTATGACCGGGGCGATATGAAAACCCATCACGAAGCCTACTACAAGTACAGCGAGTATAGTAACTACACCGGCTATCCTATGTACGCGCTCTCAAACAGGGGCGACAGTCTGGTAGACAGTAATGATGAGAACTATCGATACAGCGTAGAGGTCAAGCACGTTAACGGTGAACAGCAGCGCCAGCAGGTTTATGAATACAACTACTTGCACCTGCCGGTTGAGGTTCGTACCCTGCGACAGGGGCAGCCTTATCTGAAAACCATCTACGAATACGACATCTCGCCGTTTAAATACAGTCGCTCCACCAACTACGATAAACCCACCGAGGTGACTCGTTACGTCTGGAATGGCACTGTCTATGTGCCCAGCGACAAAACCGCCAACACTTACGACCGTTACGGTAACCAACTGAGCAAGATCCGTACAGCCTATGACCGTGAGCGTCAACAATGGCAGGGGCTTGATGCTACGTTTAGCAGCTATTTTACCGACCATTACAGCCTGTTGGCCGAACATATCCGGTTTGACCTGCTCGGCGGCAGAGCCATTCGCAAACGTTTTGCGCTGGCGCCAGATGGCAAAACCCACAGCCACGAGCGGCTGGCCTGGAAGCCCCACATGCAGGGCTGGCAGGACTGGCAGCAAACGGATTTAACTCACGATGACAAAGGACGACTACGCTGTGCTACCCGCCGCTGGCTGGCTAAAAACCAGCCGGGCATTCAGTCGCTAAGCCGCCATACCCGTTACCAGTTCGACCCGGCCACTGCCGAGCTGACCATCACCAAAGTGAGCGACCAAGGTCGTGAACATACAGTGGTTGTCGACACCCGCAATGCCAGACACCTGAAAACCATCACCCCAAAAGGTGAAGTGACCACCTACACTTACGATGCCCTGAATCGCCCCCTCACTCATACCGACCCGGCGGGCTACGTGACCCGCAGCACCTACGAAACCTTCAGTACCGACGGGCAAAACACCGTGACCGTGCAGAGCCCGCTGGGTAATAAACGACGGACGATTCACGATGCGTCCAAGCGCTCTATTAGCCATCAGGATCTACACAAAGGACAGTGGCGCACCTTATCCAGCCAGTCTTACAATGCCTTTAGCAAAGTGGCCAGCAAAACCAATATGCTCGGCCTTACCACCACCTTTGCCTACGATGAGTATGGCCGACGCACTCAAACCACTGACCCCTGGGGCAATGAGCACCGCATTGACTACAACGATCCCGCCATGACCACCACGACCCAAATCAATGGGCGCCAGCATCAGGTGGTGAGTAAGGTGCCTTGGGAGCGTAAACGGATTACACGACACTACCCGGTAATCAATAATCCCCACGATCAAGCCACAGAGTTTGTGGAAACCACCACCGTGCAAGACGCCCATAAAAAAACGATCAGCACCACGAACACACTGGTTGACCTTCGCACTCACAAAAAACGCGAAACCGTGGCTAACCACCTGCACTACGACGCTCAACACAACCTCGTCGCCTCAGATACTCACACTTGGGACGGCCTGCACGCCCATAAAACCCGGGAGTACGACCTGCTTAACCAGCTCTATACTTGGCATAAGACGTTAAAGACACCAGAGCACACCAGCAGTCATTCAGGCTATCGCTATCTCCACGACAGTGATGGTCTACTCACGGCAGTAGAATCCCCCGCAACCGCTGGTGGTAATCGTCTGTATCAGCAGCACCGCTATGACAAGAATGGCCGGGAAATAGAGAAAACGCTGCCAAGCGGTCATCGCATCCATTACCAATACGACAACCGGGGGTTACTGACTCAGCACAGTTGGAATCGAAATCATAATCGCCATACGGTAAATCGTCAGTACGATGGCGATGGCAAGCTGGTTAAATTAAGCGACAGCGATGGGCAAACCATGCACTATCGCTACACGCCCAACGGTCGCCTGCTGCAAATGCGTTACCCCGATGGCCGCTCAATCAGCTATACCCTCGACCACTACGACCGGGTCATCACGCAAAAAGATGCTAACCAGACCGAGCAGCATTTTATTTATAAACCCGAAGACAAAGGCCGCTTATCCAGCCTCGCAGTCAACGGCAGTACTATCGACTTTTATTATGGTGAAGACGACAACGGACAGCGTGGGCAGCTGCTTAAACGAATCACCCATGCCGAAGCCACGGGAACAACCCAAACCCACTTTCGCTATGGCGTTTTCGGGCATATGGTGGAGTCAATCAGCAGCAACCCCAGAGCGCAATACGGCGTAAGTTACCACTACAAACCCCGGGGGGAGTTGCTCAAACAAGAACAGAAACTGGCTAAAAAGGGGCAATCGCCACAGCATCATACGACAGAGTATCGCTATGACGGCATGCAGCGCCTCACCGACGAAGTGCACACCGATCAAACAGCGAGCTTTCAAAAGCGCTATCGTTACGACGGCAACAACAACTTGCTGGCTGAAGAAGACCACAGTCATTTTGGACCGGGTCAACGTCTGCAGTATTCTTACAACAGTCTGGATCAGCTGGTCAATGTCAAGTTAGGTGACGTGATAACCCCTGTGTTGCACGATGCGAACGGACACCTGACGCAAGACCATAACCACACGCAATATGAGTACGACGACGCCGGCTTTTTACTGCAGGTGCAGCCACAAAAAGGATCAGCGACCCGCTACGAATACTGGCCGAACGGCCTGCTGAGCCGCCGCCGCAGTGGCAATTCAAAAAGTGAATTCTACCCGGACCACCATAAAAACATGCAAACCGTCGTCAAAGACGGTCAGTGGCGTTCGCTAGTACGCCACGGCAAAGGCATTATCGGTAGGCAAACCGATCAGGGGCTGGATCAGTTTTTCAAAGTCAATGAGAGCACCGGCGCGGTTTTGCAACAAGCCAAAGGCGAAACACAGCTGCGCCTGCATCGCTACGATGCCTACGGCAAACCCTTGCAGGGTAACCCAACCGATGACACTGACTTCACTTGGAACCAGGAGTTGACAGAACCTGAAACCGGGCTCACTTACTTACGACACCGGTTCCACCACCCCGAACTGCGGCGTTTTATTACCCGTGACAATGTGCCTGTTGATAACCGCTACGCTTATGGCCACGGTGACCCGGTTAATTACATTGACCCGACGGGGCATAATGCCATAGCCAAATACCTTTCTGGAGCTGGCATGTTCGTAGCTGGGGTTATTGGGGCTTTGCTGACGATCCCCACATTGGGCGCTACACTGATGCCTGCCAGCGCTGCCATGGGCGCTGGCGCGTCTGCTGTTGGCGCAGGGGCAGCAGCTGGCGCCGCTGGGGCCACCGCTGGTGCTGTGGGTGTATCTGCTGGTGCTGTGATTGAAGCAGCACTGCCAGTGATTGCAAGCGTAAGCACTGGCGTATCAGGTGGGTCGCTCTATGGTTCTCAATTAGCGCTTAGTCTGGGTAATAAAGCATTGTCCAGAGATTTAACGATTTCCTCTGAGATTTTTGGTGCTGTAGCGGCACTTGATATAGTGGCGATGGCGCCAAGGATAGGGAAATTCCTCCGAACAGCGCTGCAAAATGGTCTCAAATACTTTGGCAGGGGCGCCTCTAAGGTCGTCGCAGAGGCATCAAGCTCTGCCCGGTCGGCGTTGCCGCAAGTGGAGCGGGGTGAAAGTGAGGCATCCAGTATGGTCACAGAGGAAGAGGTAGAAACGCCCTCCCGGGAGGAACAAAATAAAGAAGCCTTCATGCTAGCACGTGGTAGATTAGTTATGGACTTGCCCAATCAATCCCCGGAGGTTAGGCGGGTTTATATGGGTCTTGTCAGCAAAGCACTGGAAAGGGATACAGTTACTGTTGATACGGTATTTGAAGACATTACCGCCATCCATGCCGAAGAACCAGTGAAACGGGAGACCCTTGATTCACTGTGGAAACAATCTTATATTTTCAATTTCCCTAGCCGCGATTTTAAGGAACACACTTTTTTCAACCCTATTGCTAGATTCTCAGATCGTATGCCAGTGGGTGCGGACTGATGACAGTAGTTTGTTTGACCAGAAGTGACCAACCAGTGCCACTGAACGGCTGTAGGGTTTATCGAAAGAGCGTAAAACCCCGTACTTTGAGTGCGGGGATGTAAGCTCGTCGGCGATAGCCGACGAATGTGGAGTTCTCTGCTGTTGAACATAGTGTTTGATTATATCCGTAGGTGCTCCACCACAACTTGCCGCAAAATAACCAGGGCTCCATAGAGCTGATTTGCAATACCTATCAGCGACTTCTGGATGGTATAACTTCAGTTTTTGCCCCTTGTGCATGTTGTTGATTTGGGGTTACTGATCAAAATTCCATGTGTTGTGGAGGTGTGAATTTTGCCGTGGTTGAGCGAGTCGTATTTCTCACTTTTCTCCCTGAAAGCTAACCATTTGTGGCAATTGTCAAATTGTAGAGTGTGCTGTCAATGCGTAAGTCCTATAAGAGACCGAGTGGGGAGTATTGGCCGATGATGGTTACTGTGCACACTATTAGCTGCAACCTGCATGACTACTGAGATTCACCAGCCAGGACAACTCACCCAACACTAAGCGCTGGGTGAGTTGTGTGCGAGCCGTCTGAACAAGTTACCCGCAAAGCCAGTTGGTTTTTCTGAGCATGGTACTGGAGAACACGCTTAGACTTTGTCGTATCGGCTGCCTTTATTTTTTATATTCTGCAATTTTTGGTGTAACGTTAAAGTCTGTTTGTATGTTCTTATCTAAGCAAACATACTGAATAATACTAATAATATGTTTTTCTTTGTCCTGTTGCTCTTTCGTAACGTCTGGGTTGAAAAACCAAAAGTTGTGCTCTTTTAATAAGTGATTTAATATTTTGGCTAAAATTTTGTTTTCTTCTTTTGATAATTTTTCAATTGCGCTTTTTCTCAGTATTTTTAACTTTTTTATTCTTTTTTTGTACTTTGTTTTTGAGTTATTTTCTCGATATCTGTTAAATGTTTTCTCTATGTCTGATAGCTGATTCAATATCGTATTTTTAGCAGTATTATTGTCTTTAGATACTATCGGGTATTCGTAGTTATCGTTTTTCTGGTGCACAAGAATGTCCAGTAGTTGCTCGGCTTGTTTTGATTTTTTACCACTGGTTAGGTCGTTCTTGTAGTGCTTTATATAGTTATTTTTTTGTTCGGGGGTGATTGTAAATCCGAGATTACTTAACTCAATTATGTATTTTGAATAAGCGTTTTTACTGAGCTTTTCAGGGGGAAAGCTCATCAGCAGAGGGTGGCTGGAATTTCCATCATGAGTTTTTATAAAGTTTTCTTTAAAAATGGGTACGCCGTATCTTTTTAAAATATATAGGAGTCGTATGGTGTATTTTAATTTTTCTGAGTTGTCGTTTGGTGTTTGCATTAATTTGATGACAAGTTGCTTTGCTTGATTCGATAAATTGTTATTCAGTTTTAGCAGCTCTTTTAATAATGCTTCTTCATTGCGGGAGAATTTAACTGAGTTGTCTTTTCTGTTAGTGATTGACTCTAAAAGCTGGTTAGTGTTTTTTCTGATTATTTCTACATGCTCATCTTGCCACGGGGTCATCAAATGGCTGTGTTGATTGAACAGGTTTAAAGCGTCAATCATGTTGGCTTGGTTATCTAAAACATTCAGTTCAAGGAGTTCCTTTTTCATGTATTTCATGCAAGTTTTACGCAACTTTTGTGCTCGGTTGGAGCTATCGTCGTTAAAATATTCGGTAGGTATTTTATTAAGTGCCATCTCTACTTCATAGTAATTTTTTGGTGTCGTATTGATCAGTTTTAGTAGGTTTTCGGTGCATTGTTCAATGGTAGTGATGGTGTTTAATATTGTATATATCTCGGTTTTATCTTCTTCAGTATTCGGTACGAAGCCAAGGTTCATTAATCGTGTGGCTTGTGCGCAAAGCTTGAATTGGTTTTGCAGTGTTGAGGTATTAAATGTGTGTCGAAAGCTCCAAAAATAATTGTTGAGCGCTGTTGGGGAAATCTTAAATTGTTTATCCATTTTAGTTTCAAGTGTTTCAATGGCGCTGGCCACTTTAGTGAGGTTAGGTTCCTGGAACGTATTCAGAGCATTAATAGCTTGCAAAATCTCACTGTAGGCATCTGTTCTACAAGGCGCTTTTGGAGGCGACGGCTTTGTTAGAAAATTAGCACGGTTACAAGGGGTTGCCTGTCGCTCTTTAATGAATGTTAATGGTATTTGGCTATTCGCAGTTTTACTGTTTTCATAGACAATTTCTTTGGTGACCTCAGGCACAACCACGACTTTATAGCAGCCGAAAAAGCCTGCAATACTAGCGGCTAATGCTTTCAGCAGTCGTATAGGTTGAAAATTGTTTTTGTTAAGATTCATGCTGTATTGAAAGCTGGCCTTAGCGTCGAGATAGACTGTTTTCATGAAGGTTTTCCAGTTTTGATCTAAGTTTTTGATTTATAAGATTAAGTTGTTTCTCGTCCGTGTTTTAGAGTTTTCTGTTTAAGGAAAGTTCAAATTTTTTTAATGATGAATTTACCCAATAGCTCTCCTATTTGCAGGTGCTTTTGACCACTTGCAGCAGGCTTTTTACTTTACCCCAAGGGTCGTCAGGCCCCGCAAGTCAGCCATTGCCTGAATGCCTAATGCAGGATAATACATACAGTTTTGCTGCATCCTTAAAGGCGGCGGCAAACAGAAAGTCAATTTTTGCCTGCCGGTAAACTTTCAGCTGCTCGTAATCCCGGATCATTTTGTCGTAACGTCGGTCAAAGAATCGCTTGAGTTTTGCTACGGGGTAGCCTGACGTTTTAGTGCAGCTCCACTGTTCTGAGAAGTCGCCCTTATTTGGGTTACCTTTTTTCGACCAGAGCAGATGGACAAAGGCGACATCCTGTTTGGCAACGCCGTGGTTGCTGAAGAAACTGAAAAGATCGTCTGGGATTTCGTCGTTTTGGTTTTGGCGCTGTGCGTTTTTTGGACAATGAACTGGGTGACGGGTGTAGTTTAAATTAGAGAGTAAAAAAGAGTAAGCTGACTCTCTGTAGGATTCAAAGTCTACTGAGTCGCCGGTTAAATTCAGGGTTGTTTGGGCGCTGGCAGCAACAATACTGAGCCCGGTGCAAAGTAATCCTATTTTCAGCAGGTTGTACAGGGATTTCATTGTCGATAGTTTCCTGATTGGTTACATCAGCTGAGATTAGACCGCCATTGCTGTTCTCTCCACGGGAACTTGTGGTTAGAAGTAATTGGTCGGAGCAGCTACTTTTATGGTTTGAGAATTTACGCGATGTTATGAGAAATCGATTTTTCCCCAATGGGGTCATGGTGGGTTCGTCCTTTAAGTGACGCAGCTGCACCTGACAGCTGTGCTGTTTTGCAGTATTCTTCGCCTCTTTTTAACACCTTTGCGTTCTCATTGGATTGTCGATGCACCTCAGTGATTTTAATTTTGATCTGCCCGATCAACAGATTGCCCGGTTTCCTGCAGCAGATCGAACCGGGAGCCGTTTGTTGTGCCTTGATGGTAATAGCGGCGCCATGGCACATCGGCAGTTTGCGGATATTGAGCAGTTGCTGCAGCCGGGCGATCTGCTGGTTTTGAACAATACCCGGGTTATTCCGGCACGTTTGTACGGTCAAAAAGAGACCGGAGGCAAAATTGAAGTGCTGATTGAACGGGTGGTGGAAGACAATCTCGCCTTAGCTCAGGTGCGTGCCAGTAAGTCGCCCAAGCCCGGTACGGTGTTACTGCTAGCTGATGGTGCGGTGCGTGCCACGGTGGCGGGGCGTCAGGACTTTTTGTTCGTTCTGCGCTTTGAGTCCTCGGTTTTGCCGGCGCTGCTAGAGTACGGGCACATGCCGCTGCCCCCTTACATTGATCGGGAAGATAGCGACAGTGATCGTCTACGCTACCAAACGGTGTTCGCCGCCAAAGATGGCGCAGTTGCAGCACCCACTGCCGGTTTGCACTTTGATGAGGCGCTGTTGGCGCGTTTGGAAGCTAAGGGGGTACGCAAGGCTTTTGTTACGCTGCATGTGGGTTCGGGTACTTATCAGCCGGTGCGGGTGGATAAAATTGAAGACCATGTGATGCACGCGGAGTGGATTGAGGTGTCTGAGGCTGTGTGTCAGGCGGTGAAAGAGACCCGGGCCCGGGGCAACCGGGTGGTGGCGGTGGGTACGACCTCGGTTCGCAGTCTTGAGTCGGCGTCGGCTACGGGTGAGATTGCGCCGTTTCGGGGCGATTCGGCCATATTTATCTACCCCGGCTATGAGTTTCGCAGTGTGGATATGATGGTGACGAATTTTCATTTGCCCCAGTCCACTTTACTGATGTTAGTGAGTGCTTTTGCCGGGCGTGAGCAGGTGTTGAATGCTTACCATGAAGCGGTAAAACAGCAGTATCGGTTTTTTAGTTATGGCGATGCTATGTTGCTCAGTCGCAGGTCGGTTTAAAAACGGTTGGCAAGTTTCAGAAATAAGGAAAAGAGCAGTAAAAAATCCATGACAAGAGAATGCTTTATGAAGTTTGAGCAGCTTGCTAGCGACGGTAAAGCCCGTCGGGGCCGGCTGACGTTTCCGCGGGGTACGGTTGAAACCCCCTGTTTTATGCCGGTGGGAACCTACGGTACTGTCAAAGGCATGTTGCCAAGGGATATTAAAGCGATCGGTGCTGAGATTATTCTTGGCAATACCTTTCACCTGATGCTGCGCCCGGGTACTGAGATTATTAAGCAGCACGGCGATCTCCATGACTTTAACCATTGGCAGGGGCCGATTCTCACAGATTCTGGCGGCTTTCAGGTGTTTAGCCTCGGTAAGTTACGCAAGATTACCGAGGAGGGCGTCTCATTTCAGTCGCCGGTGGACGGTTCTAAAGTGTTTTTGAATCCGGAAATTTCCATGCAGGTTCAGCGTGAGCTGGGCGCTGACATTGTGATGATTTTCGATGAGTGCACGCCGGGGGATGCCACCGAAGCGGCGGCGCGCCAATCCATGGAGCTCTCATTGCGCTGGGCGGCGCGCTCCAAAGCAGCGCACGGTGACAGCCCTGCGGCGCTGTTTGGCATTATTCAGGGCGGGATGTTTGAGCAGTTGCGCGATGCGTCTTTGGCCGGCCTTGCCAGTATTGGCTTTGATGGTTACGCCATTGGTGGTCTTTCGGTGGGTGAGAGCAAAGAAGACATGATGCGTATTCTGTCGCACATCACCCATAAAATTCCGGAGGATCATCCCCGCTATCTGATGGGCGTGGGTAAGCCGGAAGATATCGTCGAGGCGGTGCGTCGCGGGGTGGACATGTTCGACTGCGTGA
This sequence comes from Endozoicomonas sp., assembly GCA_965198415.1. Classification (GTDB taxonomy): domain Bacteria; phylum Pseudomonadota; class Gammaproteobacteria; order Pseudomonadales; family Endozoicomonadaceae; genus Endozoicomonas. Next base: position 380,861 of record CBDAPN010000030.1, on the reverse strand, counting down.
TGCCGACCCGCAACGCCCGTAACGGTCATCTGTTTGTGGATGAAGGCGTTATTAAAATCCGTAACGCCGTGCACAAAATGGATGAAGGCCCCCTTGAAGCCCACTGCGATTGCTATACTTGCCAGAATTTCAGTCGGTCATACCTGCACCATCTGGATAAGTGTGGCGAAATTCTCGGCTCCATGCTCAACACCATCCATAATTTGCGCTATTACCAGCGCGTCATGGCGGGGTTGAGAACAGCCATAGCAGCGGGTGAGCTGGACGAGTTTGTGGCAACGTTTTACCGCAAGCGCGGGCAGGAAATTCCTGATTGGGGTTGATATTCATTGTAACGTCCCAATAAAGACTTTCTTTTGGGAAGCTTTGGGCAGTTCAGGTATTGGCAGGTCGGTTTTTTAAACTGCTATCGCTGCTGGCAGCCTCCCGGGGTTTTCTGTTAAATAATGACCTGTTAAAAGCTGCGGCGAATTTACCAGGTTTCGGGTGGGTGGTTTTTCAGGTAAATTGCCCGCTCAATAGTTAATAACACGATTTGGAGTATTGGAATGATTCCTTTCATCAGTCAGGCGCACGCTGCTGCAGAAGGTGGTGCAGCGGTTGCAGGTCCGGGTATGATCGGCCAGCTGGTTATGCTCGGTGGTTTTGTATTGATCTTTTGGCTTTTGATCTGGCGCCCCCAGAGCAAACGCGCCAAAGAGCATAAAAATCTGATTGCCGGCCTCGGCAAAGGCGATGAAGTGGTAACCACCGGCGGTATTTTGGGGAAAGTCGTTAACGTCTCGGATGAATTTGTCACATTGCAAGTGGCGGATAATATGGAACTGAGTTTTCAAAAAGGTTCCGTTGCCGCGACGCTGCCAAAGGGCACCATGAAGGCCATTAAGTAAATTTTGCATGAAAAGAAACAGCCCCTCCGGCTGTTTTTTTTCATCAAATGGATTGTGCCAACGTCGTATAACTCTTTTAAATCAGGAACCGGTGAGCCATGCTCAATCGCTATCCACTGTGGAAGTACCTGCTGATTTTATTCGTTGTAGGTCTCGGGTTTATTTATGCCCTTCCCAACCTTTATCCTGCCGACCCCGCAGTTCAAGTGACCGGGGCCAGTTCATCCCGGGTGATGGATGCAAGGGTAAAGGAAAAGGCTGAAAAAGCATTGGCAGCGGCCAATGTTGATGTGAAGTCTGTTGAAAGCAGCGACAACTCACTGCTTATTCGGTTGCATCGTGCAGATCAGCAGCAATTATCCAAATCGTTGATAAAAGAAGCCCTTGGGGATGATTATATTGTGGCCATTAATTTGGCTCAGACCACCCCCCACTGGTTAACCTCGATTGGTGCTGACCCCATGAAACTGGGGCTTGATCTCTCCGGCGGGGTGCACTTTTTGCTGGAGGTCGATACGGCCAAGGCTCTGCAGTTGAAAATGGATATTGCCACCTCGGAAATCCGCTCTGCTCTGCGTAAAGACAAGCTGCGCTATCGCACCATGTCTGAACGGGCCGATGGGGCAAAACAGCTGGCCTTTAATGATCCGCAGTCCCGGGATAAAGCGGCCCGCCTCGTGAGCAAGGATTTCCCGGATCTTACCGTTGACAGCACCACCGTTAATGGTCGGGCAGTGCTCGCTTACCGTTATTCGGAATCGGCGGTCAAAGAGATCGAAGACTATGCAGTACGCCAGAACCTGACCACGGTGCGTAATCGTGTGAACGAGCTGGGGGTTTCTGAGCCATTGGTTCAGCGCCAAGGGCGTAACGGCATTGTGGTTGAGCTGCCCGGCGTGCAGGATACGGCAGAAGCCAAGCGTATTCTGGGCAAGACAGCCAACTTGCAGTTCCGTCTGCAGGCGCCGCCCGGTGCTGCCCGTGCCAACACTGAGCTGTTTAGCTTCCGCGACGAGAATCGTCCGCCGGTGGCTCTTGAGCGGGATATCATTATTACCGGGGATCAGGTCTCCAGTGCGCAGTCTAACTTTGATACGCAAACGGGCCAGCCGCAGGTTAATATCAGCCTGGACAGCCATGGCGGCACCGTGATGAACCGGGCCACCCGCAATAATGTCGGGCGAGCGATGGCGGTGATCTTCATTGAGCAGAAGCCAGTGACCAAAGTCGTCTCCAAAATGGTGGACGGCAAAAAGGTCAAGGAGAGGGTTAACAGCTTCCAGCAGGAGGAGAGCATTATCAGCCTGGCCACCATTCAAAGTGCGCTGGGTAATCAGTTCCGGATTACCGGCCTGAACTCCACGGCCGAAGCCTCAGAACTGGCGCTGTTGTTGCGGGCGGGTTCACTGGCGGCTCCAATGTACTTTGCCGAGGAGCGCACCGTTGGGCCAAGCCTTGGGGCGGAGAATATTCAGATGGGCATCCACTCCACGGTGATTGGTCTCATTCTGCTGCTGATCTTTATGGTGGTGGTGTATCGCATTTTTGGCGTGCTGGCAAACCTGGCGCTGGCCATGAATCTGGTGCTGCTGGTGGCGGTGATGAGCCTGTTTGGCGCTACCCTTACCATGCCCGGTATTGCCGGTATTGTGCTGACTTTGGGTATGGCGGTGGATGCCAATGTATTGATCTTCTCCCGTATTCGTGAGGAGATTCGTAATGGGCGTCCTATTCAGAAGGCCATCCATGACGGTTTTGACCGGGCGTTTGTGTCGATCTTTGACGGTAACATCACCACCTTGCTGGTGGGTATTATCCTGTTTGCGGTGGGTACCGGCCCGATCAAGGGGTTTGCGGTGACACTGTGTATCGGTATTCTGACGTCTATGTTCACAGCCATTGTTTTGACCCGTTCGCTGGTCAACCTGACCCACGGCGGTCGTAACCTGAAGAAACTCTACATTTGAGGTGGCAGTGATGGATATGAAAGTGATCAACTTCATGCGGCTGCGTACCCTGGCTTCGGCGCTCTCGCTGATCCTGATGCTCGCTTCAGTGGCCGCTTTGGCAGTTAAAGGCATTAACTGGGGGCTCGACTTTACTGGCGGAACGCTGATTGAGCTGGTGTATGATCAGCCGGTCAAAACTGCCGATATCCGCGCGCAGCTCGGCACGGCCGGTTATGATGACGCCGTAGTGCAGGAGTTTGGCTCGGCGCAGGATATTCTGGTGCGTATTCCCGGTAACGACCCTAAAATGGGCGCTGAGGTTGCGGCGTTATTAGGTCAAAATTATCAGGGTGCCGTTGAGGCGGTGCGTGTTGAGTTTGTCGGGCCGCAGGTGGGTGAGCGACTGCGGGAGCAGGGTGGTCTGGGCATGCTGTTTGCCATGCTGATGATTACTCTTTACATCGCCTTTCGGTTCCAGTTCAAGTTTTCGGTGGGGGCGATTTTGTCGTTGGCCCACGACGTGGTTTTTACTCTGGGGCTGTTTTCGCTGCTGGGCTTGCAGTTCGATTTGACTGTGATGGCGGCGCTGTTGGCGGTTATTGGTTACTCCCTTAACGATACGATTATTGTCTACGACCGTATTCGGGAGAACTTCCGCAAACTGCGTAAAGGCGAACCTGAAGAGGTGATCAACGTTTCCCTGACGCAAACACTTGGCCGGACGCTGGCCACCTCCGGTACCACATTGATGGTGCTGCTGGCCCTGTTCCTGTTTGGCGGTGATATGATTCACAACTTTGCCTTGGCGCTGATTGTGGGGGTGGGTATTGGTACTTACTCTTCGATTTACATTGCCTCCAATATGTTGATCTATATGAAGATCAGTCGGGAGGACTTGATTGTGCCGGTAAAAGAGAATGAAGACTTTGAACGCTCGCCCTGATTAAGGCGTTGGAGCAAGGTCGTTCCTAAAAGTCGCTACGTTGTGGTGAGAGAACGATTGAAGTACAAGTTCTAAAAAAACCGGCGTAACGCCGGTTTTTTTGTAGTCATTTGCGCTTTGGGCTGCTTTTTTTTGCGCCCGCTTTGAAGGCGACGTTATAAACATCGTCGTATTGTCGGGCAAAATGCACCGTAATGCCTTCGCGGATGTAGTCTGGCAGTTCATCAAAGTCCCGGCGGTTATCTTCTGGCAGGATCAGCTCCATAATATTTTGCCGCCGTGCGGCAATGACTTTCTCCCGAATGCCGCCCACCGCCAGCACCCGACCGGTTAATGTCAGTTCACCGGTCATGGCCAGATTTTTTTTTGGCTTATTATTGCCAAGCAATGAGATCAGCGCTGTGGTCATAGTGATACCGGCGCTGGGCCCATCTTTTGGTGTGGCTCCTTCCGGTACGTGCAGATGAATGAAAGCATTTTTAAGACAATCGTCGTCAATACCAAACCGCTTGGCGTGCCCGGTGGTATAGCTAAGCGAAATTTCTGCTGACTCTTTCATCACATCGCCCAGTTTGCCGGTGAGTTTGAAGCCGGCCCGTTGTCGGTGAACTAAGCTGGCTTCCACCGGTAAGGTGGCTCCACCCATGGCAGTCCAGGCGAGGCCAGTGACAATGCCAACGCCTTCGAGGTTTTTTTCAGGGCGGAAGTAGGGCGCACCGAGAAACGCTTCCAGGTTTTTGCCGCTGACGGCAATTTTCTTTTCGTCGTTTTCCAAAAAGCGCACGACCGCTTTGCGAATGATTTTTTGCAGCAGTTTCTCTAAGTGGCGTACTCCGGCTTCGCGGGCGTAGCCGTCAATGATTTTGCGGAAGATGGCCTCGGAGACGCGCAGCTGGCTTTTTTTCAAACCGGCTCTGGCCAGCTGTTTGGGCCACAGGTGGTTTTTGGCAATGGCGACCTTCTCTTCGGTGATGTAGCCAGAGAGCCGAATTACGTCCATGCGATCTCGCAAAGGTCCCGGAATGGTATCCAGCTGATTGGCGGTGCAGATGAACAGAACCTTGGAAAGATCGATCCGCATATCGAGGTAGTGGTCAAGAAACTCGCTGTTTTGCTCAGGGTCCAAAACTTCAAGCAGTGCAGATGCCGGGTCACCGCGAAACGAGGCGCCGATTTTGTCGATCTCATCCAGCATGATGACCGGGTTGGACACTTCGACTTCTTTAAAAGCCTGCACCAGTTTGCCGGGCAAGGCGCCAATGTATGTACGTCGATGCCCTTTTATTTCTGCCTCATCGCGCATACCGCCAAGGCTGAAGCGGTAAAACTTTCTATCAAGGGCTTTGGCGACGGATTTACCGATTGATGTTTTGCCCACCCCCGGAGGGCCAACCAGTAGCATGATGGAGCCAGAAATTTCTTTACGGTAGGCGCCAACGGCGAGGAACTCGATGATGCGGTCTTTGACGTCAGCAAGGCCGTCGTGGTCGTTGTTCAGGATTTGTTGGGCGTGTTGCAGGTCGAGGTTGTCTTCAGAGTAAATACCCCAGGGAATCGACGTTGCCCAGTCCAGATAGTTGCGGCAAGTGGCGTATTCCGGCGAGCCGGTTTCTAAAATCGACAATTTGTTTAATTCGTCGTCTATTTTGGCCCGGGCGTTGGCAGGGACGGTGAGCTTTTCTAGCCGCTGCTGGAATTTTTCCACTTCGGCGGTGCGATCATCTTTGGAAATCCCCAGCTCTTTTTGAATCACTTTCAGCTGCTCTTTAAGGAAAAATTCACGCTGGTGGGTGCTGATTTTGCGGTTAACTTCAGCGTTAATTTCCCCTTGCAGGCGGGCAACTTCCTGCTCTTTGCGAATCAGTACCAGAACCTTTTCCATTCGGCGCTGAACGGGGATGGTTTCAAGGACTTCCTGCAACTCCTGCCCCGGTGCCGTGGTGATGGCGGCGGCAAAGTCGGCCAGAGGGGAGGGGTCTTTGGGGCTGAAACGGTTGAGGTAGTTTTTCAGCTCTTCGCTGTATAAAGGATTGAGGGGGATCAGCTCTTTAATGGATTGGATCAGGGCCAGTGCGTAGGCTTTTACCTCGTCGCTGTCGTCTTCTGGGGTGTCTAGGTAGTCCACCTGCACCAGATATGGCGGGCGGCGGCGCAACCACTGTTTGATTCTGAATCGCTGCGTGCCAAGGGCAATAAACTGCACCTGATCGTTGTCTGAGACGATGTTGTGTATTTTGACAACGCAGCCGATCTCTGGAAAGTCGTCGGCACCTACCTCAACTCCCGGCATTCTGCCAACAAAACTGAGGCCCACCGCTTTGTGAGTGCTCTGGCCTACTCGCTGTAGTGTTTCTCCCCACTCCTGTGTGCTGAATACCAGAGGCTGCACTTGGGCGGGAAAGAATGGCCGATTGGATACGGGGATAAGGTACAGTTTGTCCGGCAGTGAGTTTTGCGGCAGTACCAGCTCGGTGCCGGTTTTCTCATCACTGGGCGTTTCCTGATTGTCTGCGTTGTGATCTGTCATAGTTTGTCTGCAATAGTCTGGTTTGAAAAGTGGTTGTTCGGGAGTGGCGCCCGTGCAAGAGGCGGTGAATAGTTGCTATTCATCGACTCTTGGCAAAGAACTGCTGAGGTTTGTTGATTAGCAAGATCGCTTTCACCCTGATTATGAATTTACCTGAGCAGACCGTTTATTCTATTTTGAGTCTCATTCGATAATTTCAATGGGTAATAGGTTCAGTATGGTTTAGTTCGCATGGATCGACATGAAGAAGGGGGGGATTGGTGTGTTTGTGATGTGCAAGGGGCAGCGCTGTTTCGAACCGCTGTGAACATTAAGAATTGCGCCGGTTTTCTGACAGCACTTTATTCTTAACTTCTCATTCACCGTTTGTCTTGGTTTAATACGACAATGGTGTTTTTGTTCGTAAGGACGTGGTAATAAAGCTCTCAGCGTTTGGTTGCCTCATTTTGTAGGTAAATACCTATGGTTTTATGCTAAAAAAAATACCAAAGTGGTAAAAATGAAGGCTGCTGCTAGTCGGCATCTAAGAACTGCGTTACCATCGGCGATATATAATAAAAGGAACGGTGTATGTTCAATAATAAGGGTTTGAATTTTGGAGCTATTTTTCTGCTTTGCCTGTTATCTTTACCGGCTAGGGCGCTGATAATTAATAAGTACGAGCTGCCCGACAAAATTGCTGTTGAAGATTCTGAGATGGTCCTTCAGGGGGCTGCGATTCGGACCTGGTACATGATGGTAAAAGGTTATATTGGCGCCTTGTATTTGGAGGAGCCAAGCAGTGATCCTGAGGAGATCTTTGCGTCGGAGAGTTATCAGCGCATGTCCTTTGTGATGCTGGTTTCTAAAATGAGCGCACGACGTATCGCCCATGTGTTTTCTGATTCTATTCAGCTGAACACTCAACCGGAAGATCAGTTGGTTTATCAAAAGGAGTTGGATCAAATCTTCTCGATAGTCAGCGGTTCGATGAAACGAGGCGAAAAAGCGATTTTTGAATATTTGCCCGGCAAAGGCGTGAGAATAGAAATTGCCGGCGTTGATAAAGGCATCGTTCCTGCTGAAAAAGAGCTGTTTAATCTTTTTTTGCGGGTCTGGATTGGTGATACCCCCCCAAACAAACGCTTTAAGGAAAAAATGCTTGGCCTTGATCCGGCTGGCTGAAAAAACGTTCCATTTGTCTGTCGGTTCGCTTTTGTCTTGAAGTTATGGTGGGCGTTGCCTTGAATGAGGTTATGGTAACGCCTGCCGAAGTTTAACTGTCAACAGACAAGGAGTGGCAAATGAAAAAACAACTGACAGCACTAACACTTTCTTCCTTTCTCGCCTTTTCAGTGATGGCGGCTCCAGATGAAGACAGTGACCTCATTAATGTCAATCAGGCCACCGCTGAGGAGCTTGATAAAGGATTGCTAGGAGTGGGGCCTCGCATAGCGATGGAGATCGTCAAGTACCGTGATCAACACGGCCCTTTTCAAAGCATGGAAGATCTCGATAAGGTGAAATATGTGGGTAACCGCATGTTGAATAAAAACAAAGAGCGTATCTCATTTGATTGATTGAAACCTTCCCCGCCTACCTTGAAAGCCTGCACATTGCAGGCTTTTTTGTGCCTTTGTGTTGTTGCTTAAATGTCTCTTTGGTGGATCTACCACTATTTTAAAAGGGTTGTGATGGTTCCCGTGGTTTCGTTATAGACCTGTTATGACCTAACAGGTACACTGCGCGGCTTGCTGGTATGTTGTCACTGGATTGTACGTTTTATTTGGAGGCTGTCGGTTTTGAAGGGTTTGGTGGCAGAGCATGAGCAGCGCACAGGGTTGTTGTTGGCTGCGGGTGCGTTTTCACTGTGGGGTCTTACTCCTATCTATTTCAAAGCGCTGGAAGAGGTTTCACCGCTTGAGGTGCTCGCCCATCGGGTGATCTGGTCTGCTATTTTGCTGGTTATTTTTTTAATAGTGAGAAAGCGGCTCGGTGCACTGCTTGAGTTACTGCGCTCGCCCCGTCTTATTGGCTCACTGGCACTCAGCTCGCTGTTGATTGCTACTAATTGGTTGTGTTTTATCTGGGGTGTCACTAATGATCGAATCCTTGAGAGCAGCCTTGGATATTATATTAACCCCCTGATCAGTGTGCTTTTAGGGTATGTCTTTCTGGGTGAACGCCTGACTCGTTATCAGACTCTGGCCGTGTGCATTGCGCTGGTGGCCGTGTGCATACAGGTGGTTTTGTTGGGTAAGCTGCCCTGGGTTGCCATGGTGCTGGCACTGAGTTTTGGCTTTTACGGTTTGGTTCGCAAAAAAATTGCAGTGGATGCCACAGCCGGGCTGGCGCTGGAAACGCTGTTGCTGACCCCGGTGTTTGTTGTTTATTTTCTTTTCCTTATGGGCAGTGACCTGCACGTTTTCCGCCTGAGCACGCCTAAAATCAGTGCTTTACTGGCGCTGGCGGGGCTGATTACTACGGTTCCTCTGGTGCTATTTAATAAAGCGGCACACAAGCTGCGCCTGTCGTTACTGGGGATTATGCAGTATCTGGCACCCACCATTACGCTGGTGGTGGGTGTCACGCTTTATGGTGAGTCATTGGGGGTGGTGCAGATGTTAACCTTTGGCCTGATTTGGTTCGCACTGGCCATTTTTACTGTGGATAGCCTGATCCGTGGAGCGCGGTAAAGGTTGATGTTTCGGGCTGTTTTGTCAGCGCCTGACGCTGTGACAGCCCTTGAACAGGGCATCCCGTGAGGGCATCAGCAGGGTTTCTTTTTGGGGTGGCGGTGTATAGAGGTTTGCGAGCGCACTGTTTTTATCGGCAGGGCGAGGGCGGTCTCTCTGGGTAAGACGCGGTAAATTTGCCGATAATACTCCCGTTCGAGGTCGTTCGGATTTTCTGGCAGGGTGGTCATTCCCATCTGCCTTAAATAGGCTTCCATGCTGCTTCGTGATGGTTTGTTCATACATTAAATCTCACGATAGTCCTTTTATTTATTCAACAAGACTGCTGTTGTCGGCTCCGTTCCCAAAACTCAATCCCTGATTGTATTTTTCTAACAGGATTTAAGCAGAGTTCGTGCCAGTAGTTTGACGTCGCCTTGGCTGGCAGTATTTAAACCCCGTTAAACCGTATTGTTAGCTTTTGACAGTGTCAGTGGTGTTTCTTTAAGCAGGGTGATGATACCTCTTTTGCAGTACGAGGTCGTGCATGGCACTCTCTTATTCGTGCAGGTGGGTAGCTGCGTAGAGCGTATTTTCCAGCAGGGTTGCTACCGTCATTGGCCCAACACCACCGGGAACCGGTGTGATCCAAGCGGCGCGCTTCTTGGCGGAGTCGAACTCAATATCCCCCACCAGTCGACCATCGGTCATACGGTTGATACCGATATCAATGACGATCGCACCGGATTTGATCCACTCCCCTTTAACCAGTCCCGGCTTGCCAGCGCCTACCACCAGAATATCCGCACGCCCCACCTCGGCAGCCAGGTTTTCGGTAAAGCGGTGGGCTGTGGTGGTGGTACAACCGGCGAGCAGCAACTCCATGGTCATCGGGCGGCCGACAATATTGGAAGCACCCACAACCACTGCGTTCTTGCCGCGAATCGGTTGGCCGGTGCTTTCCAGTAGAGTCATCACACCTTTTGGGGTGCAAGGGCGCAGCAGCGGGATACGTTGAACCAGCCTGCCAATGTTGTACGGGTGGAAGCCGTCGACATCTTTGTCAGGGCGAATACGCTCAATAACCAGATCGCAGTTGATGTGCTCCGGTAGGGGAAGCTGAACCAAAATACCATCAATGGCCGGGTTATCATTCAGGCCGTCGATCAGTTCGAGCAGCTGCTGCTCGCTGGTGGTGTTAGGTAAATCATGGGATATGGACTTAAAGCCCGCCCGTTCACAATCCTTGCGCTTTTTGGCGACGTAGACTGTGGAGGCGGGATCTTCACCAATCAAAATAACGGCCAGTCCTGGCGCCCGTAATCCCCGTGCTGTCCTTTCTTTGACCTGTTCGGCGATCCTGTCGGTCAGTTGCAGGGCGATGGCCTTGCCATCAATAATTTTCGCGGTCATGTTTATTGAAGCTCGTAGCTGGCAAGATTGAAATATTGGCGAAATGATAAATGCCAGATAGTGTAACAGTGCTTTGACCTGATTGTCATAAGCTCTGCCCTCAAACCTACCGGCAAGACTCCTCATTATGAGGCTTGTCAGGTGAAATTGTCATGGCATGCGTTATGAACGAGCGATAACCGTCGATAACTTCCGATGAACTAAGATGCCTTGCTGCATTTTGATCAGCCGCCATGAAAATAAGTGCAAAAATTGTTGGCGGCAATTGACGACAGCCCGTCTTGTCAGTAGTATTCGTCGCCGTTGTCTGGGGGATTTTTGTCCGGGCAGCAATTCATCGGGGTATAGCGCAGTCTGGTAGCGCGCCTGCTTTGGGAGCAGGATGTCGGGAGTTCGAATCTCTCTACCCCGACCAACCTACAATAGTTTTAAAGCGCCCGTAGCTCAGTTGGATAGAGCATCCGCCTTCTAAGCGGATGGTCGCAGGTTCGAATCCTGCCGGGTGCGCCACTCACATCTTCTCGTTTCTGTTGTAAAAATTGTCCTTTAAAAACCCTCCGTAAAAAACTTAATATCAATTCTTCAATGGGTAAGCCACCGGCTCACAGAGTAACCATTTTTTTGGTTTATTCAGGCTGAAAGGGCTTAACTTAATCATCTGAGGGTGTTGGTCCTGTGAGCTCAAAGCGGCCAAGCGGTTCGTACTTGATCATAACTCCTGCGAATTAAGGGGGTAAACTCTTCAAAAGATGGGATTTCTGTACCTCGTAGAGTATCCCGACCACGCACAAACCAACTGATCACTCGATTCATAAATCCCGGTCCTCTCGAATTACCCTCTGCGGGTAATATGGTTTCATATTCAGGAGGTGGTGTATTGGAAAGTATCTCCTCGTACGTAGGAGTCGTTTGTTCAAACTGACTGACGGATAAAAGGTATGGGGGTTCACCGGATGCAGTGGGTGCTTCGTTTATTGCCTGATATAAGTTTTCTGTAGCTCGTCCCGGTCGAAAAGATTGCCCTCCCTGGCTTGTGCTTCTTAATGCATTAGACACTCTGATATGACTCGACCCTAGCATGCCTTCTACATTTTGATAACTTCCCGAAATTTCTAAGCTGCTAGCCTCGCTTGCTCCAAGGTCACTAGCAGCCGATGAACCAGCCCCTAATACTCGCTCCGTCATGGCTATGAGGGCGTTTGGGCGAAAATTGGGAGCTGACATAATATTTGAAGTACTGTTAAAGACATTTTCACGTAAATACGTCCGCATGGATCTGGCAAGCTTGATAATAGAGGGTGCCACTGAGGAGAGGTCCAGGGCCAGCGCCAAACCACTCAAGGCATAACCCGTATAGAGTAGGCCTGCTGCGAGGTTGGGGTGTCTATTATCTAAGACAGCTTGTGAAGAAAACATAAATAACGATGACACTATTCCACTGAAACAGCCTAAAAAACCCGCACCTGCCTCGACGGCTATCGAACTACCAGCAGAAGGTATGAAAAATACGAGGGTGCTTATGCTGAGAAGCAGCGTAAGAGTCCCTGCGATAAATCTGGCATTGCGCCCGCTAGGGTCAATAAATGCGATCGGGTTAGCAACTGCATAGGCGTATCGGTTATCAAGGCTTTTGGTGTCACGGGTGGTGAAGCGTCTCAGGTCGGGGTGGTAAAAACGGTGGCGCAAATAGACAAGGCCTGTTGCTTTATCCCGAAACTCCTGATTCCAGAGGAAGTCGGAGCTAGATGAGTCGTCTGTATCCATTGCGCTACTGCCTTGTTCATACCCTTCCCCATACCCTTCATAGTCGTAAAAGTTTGCGGATTTTTTGCCTTTTTTATCAACGTTGAGCCGGGCACCGGTACTTTGATTGGAGATAAACAGCTGCTCTGTACCGCCTTCTGTTAGTGCTCCGAGAAATTTGTTGCTGTATCGAATGTAGTCGTGCAACTTGCCATTTTTAATCACCGTCTGCACCTGACCATTGTTATGGTAGTAAAAACTCTGACGCTTGTTGCCGTTGTGAATGTGGCCGAGGATGCCGTCGGGTAAGTAATGAAAGCTGGCCAGTGGCTGGCCGTTGGCATCGCGGACCGCCAGTAGCACGCCTTTGTCATCGTAATCGTATTGCTGCCCGAGATGATCCACCACTATACGACCGTTGTCGTCGTGGCGGATGTGCAGCTGTTCATCCGGTGCGTTGCGGTTCACTTTGTTGATCCTGATCAGTTGGTCACCAGCGTTGTAATGGCGGTGAATGGTGGTATCGCTGCGGTGCTCTGTGATCAGGTTGTTGTTGCCGTCGTACTGGTAGCGAATGGTACCGGCACCGTGGGGGCGGTGTGTCTCTTTGACCAGTCGAAATAAACCGTCATAGTCGTAGCTGATGGTGTGGGTTTTACGACGGTTGTCTGGCGTTTGGGTGATGGTGGTTTGTTGGTTGAGCTCGCCACGGGGGGAGTATTGATACGCTCTGGTGACCAGCGGTTGTGTGGCCGCACCAGTCACTTGCGCGCGCTTGACCCGGCCGTAGGAGTCATAATGAAAAGTTTCACGGGTTTTCTCGCTCCCGGCCATATTGCGCTCAATCCCCACTAGCCGACCTTGATGGCCATTGTCGTCTGTGCCGTAAGTGAAGCGTACTTCATGGGCGTCACTCGTAATGGCGGAGAGTTTGCCCCGGTCTTTGTCATCGTAATGATAGGTTAGTACCCGGTTGCCGACGTTTTTTTGCTCGGTCAGTCGGCCCGCTTGATCGTAGGCGTAGGTTTGCTGACGGTTATCGGGGTAGATGCGCCGGGTCAGGTTGCCTCGTAGATCGTACTGGTAGTGTTGCTGCTGACCGTCGGTGTCAGAAATTTGGGTCAGATGCCCATCGGCGTCGTAGTGGTGGTCTACCCGAAAGGTCTTGTTGTGGCGTTGCCAGTGGGCCGATTGCAGCAGCCCACTGGGGTTGTACTGATAATTAATGGTTTTGCCGTCGGGGAGTTGGCGCTGGATTTCCCGACCATTGGGGTTGTAGCGGTGGTGGGTAATCAAAGACTTGCCCGATTCGAGTGGCGGGCTGATGGTGCGCTCTAGCTGGTTGTCGGCGTTATAAATGTGCTGATAACCCCGGTGGGTGGTTATTTTTCCGTTGTCGTTTTGTTTTTTTACATGGTGGTATGGGTTGTTAAACAGGTCATAAACAATATCTTTTGTCAGGGTCAGTCCATCAAAACTGCGGGTTTCAATGCGGGTTTTATTAAACTGCGGGTCGTAGGCGTAGGTTTTTTTGCTGCGTGGGTGTTTGGCGGTGGATTGCAAGTCGAGCAGTGCCTCCTCCTTGCTGATGGGTTTACCAAAGCCGTTTTTGGTGGTGGTGATCTGCACCGCCATCATCGTTGCACCAGGCGCTGGGTAGTGGGTCGCTGTGGTGGTTAATGACCAGGGCGTTTTTTGTAACCGCTGCTGTTTGTTGCCATTGAGCAGAACGTCGGTGGCCAACGCTTCATCGTTGTACACAATCTCGGTTTTATTCAGCCAGGGGTCGGTATGCTTGGTGAGCCGGAGCAGGTCGTCGTATTGGTAGGTGACGGGCTGGCCGAAGCGGTTTTTACTGCGGACGATTTGCCCAAAGGCGTCATACTGATGCTCGCTGATCTTATGAAAGTGGTCGTCTATCCAGTCTTCTACCGCCGTTGTGCGATTGGAGGCGTCCATGATGTGGCGCTTTTTAAAGCCTAGCGGGGTTTTTATCACTTTGGCGTTGATCCCATCCTGATCGAACGTATAGTGCTCGATGCGGTGGGTATTGCCCTCGGGGTCGATGTGCTCAGTCAGTTGCCCAAGATCGTTGTAGCGATAGGCTGTTTTTTCCCCGAGGGCGGAGATGCGTGCGAGCATCTGGGCATTGCGTGTGTCCATCAGGCGCTCGGTGATATTGCCAAGGTGGCTGATGTGCTGAGTGGTTAACAGGGCGGATGTTTTGTCGAATAAATAGCGGTGCCTTGTCACCGTTTGCTGAATGCTCGGCCTGCCTTTTGCTGCCCATTGCAGTTGGCGTAACGTGACGCGCCCGAGATCGTCGTGGCAGAGGCGCTCTTTTTTCCAGGGGTGCCATAAGCTCAGGTTGTCGCCCTCGCTAGCGTAGGTTAGCCGGGTGCGGTGGTTTTTGTTCGTGGGTGATAATTGATACTCGGTTTTGATGGCCTGGCCGGACGTGTGGTCGGTATGGATTTTTTCTGCCAGCAGGCTGAAATGGCCGGTGTAATACTTCGCGCTGAGGCCGGTTAACTGGCGCCAGTATTGACCGGGGCGGTGGTAACTCCAGTGGCTCTCGGTGGTTTTATTGCCAAACTGATCGTAGCCACGGTCGATCCGGTGGCTGGGGATATGCTGCCCGTGTTGTTCACTCCACAATGAATGAACCATACTGGCCGGTTTGTCATAGTTGGTAGAGCGGCTGTATTTAAATGGGCTGATGGCGTAGGTGAACTCGGTTTTTAAAAACTCTTTGTGTGTTTTAAGGGTGCGAATATCGACGGGTAAATGCAGGTAGTTGTAGCGGTATATTTTTTCATGCACATGGGATGTGGTGCTATCAATCTGTTTTACTGCCACGGAGTAGTGGTAATTTTGGTCGTTACTGTCCATCAGGCTGTCAGTGACGTCTGACATGGTATACAACGGATAACCGGTATAATTGCTGCCTGAAATGTAGTCATATTGGGTTTCGTGGTGGGTTTTATCGTCGGCACTGTCGAGCTGCTTATACGCTGCGACCACGGGTAAAACACCCTTGCCGCGGTGATTTTGAAAGGGAATGGTGCTGTAGCTTAGTTCGGTGATCAGGCCGGTGGGGGAGCGGATGGTGCGTATTAAGTTGTGACCGTTGAGTTGGGTGTATTTAAATTCGTAGCGCTGCTGTAACGGGTTGATAATGGTCGAGACGCCGGTGGGGGAGAAGAAGACTTTTTGTTCTCTGCCATCGGGGTAATGCACCCTCATCCCCCCCGGCTCGTAGCTGAACGTGTAGCGGTTGCCATAGTTGTCGGTAATTGCCGTGAGCCGGGCTTCTTCAATGTATTTCACCGGCTCTTGATATTCAAAGGTGATGCGATTGCCAAAGCGGTCTTTTTGCAGGGTGAGCAAGCCGCCGTGGGAAAAGTATTTGCAGGTTCCGTCTTTATGGGTTGAGCGGTAACGGTAAAAGCGGGACTCTTCGCCGGGAATGGGTTGCTCTTCGACGTTGTCCTGAAACCGTGAGCCGTGCTGGTTGAAGTATTTAAGACCGGAGGCGTACAGGGTTTCATCGCGCCAGAGCGGGTCGATTAACCACTGGCCACCCATTTCAACCACATTGTTATTGATGTGATCCAGATCAAGCCGCCAGCCCGTTGGTAGGCCGAACATGCCCTGAGCATTGAATCGGTAGGTTAGATTGATGATGAATGGCCCGTGAACGCCGGTCATGTTCACTAAAGGGTAAGAGAAGTGAAAGGTGCCGGTGGCAATATTAACCGAGGCATGCATCGCCTGTGGATGGTTATAAGCCTGAGTGCCGCTATATTGTGCGTTGGTCAAACCACAGGAAGCAAAGGTAATGACGGTTGTCAGCAGAATAGCGAGATATTGGTTCATGGATTTCTCTTGCAAAAGATAATGAGAAATAGACCGTAAGTCACAGTGAAACTCTGGCTTATTTGTGAATTTTTCCGACCGCACCCTCATCTTCATAAATGCGCTGTCGCCCTCGCTCGCAGAAAATCTCTCAATGCAACAAACTCCAGCGCGAGGGCTTTGCTCTGAGTGCACTCTGGGTAATCAGACAGCCTGAAGTTACTGTCACAAATAAGTTTCAACCTGATGTTCAGCCGCGTCTTCTTGAGTTAGAACTGATGGGTGAATAACCTCCGTACTCCGTTGCCCCGAAAACCAATTCATGACTCTACTAAATAATGGCTCTGGAATAACATTAGGGGTTGAGAGCCGCTCCCCCGTCAGTGTCGTTGCAACAGTAAAGTTAGGGGGGGTCAGTACTTGCCCCTGCTGATATGGGGGAGGGTTTAAAGTGTAGTTGAAATGTGAGTATGTAGCAGATGGTGGAGCTTCTCCGGACCCGGATTCTTGCGCGCCCTGGCTTACACTTCTGAACATATTGAGTAGGTGACTATGATCTTCTGGCTGCAGCCGCAGCTGCGGTGCTTGATGCAGCAGCTGCGGGTCTTGATAAGGGGGAGGCTCTCTGTAGGTTAATGAGCCTTGCAGGGAGGTTTGGCTCATCTCAATTTCAGCTGCCTGAGCAGCCGGTGAACTGGTATTCGCTGCAGACTCGGTGATAACTTCTGAGTTTGAGGAGAGCAGTGGCATAGCACCGGCAACACTGTCAGAGGTCGCTTGGGCCGCAGTATTAGCGAAAAATCCAAGATAAACCTGCGGGGCTACTAAGGCAAAGAATGCTAATGCACTAAGAGCTATACCTGTATAACGCAGACCGTTCCCAACGGCTTTGTTACCATGATCAAGGGTAGCTTGAGAAATGGTCAGAGTTAGTCCCGAGAGTACCGAAATCGCGCTACCGGCTATCACTCCGGCTGCACTGAGTGAAAGCGTAGCGCCGGCAGTGATCAAGGAAACAAGTGCACCGATTGCGCCAAAAGCTATCAAAGCAATGGCCGTACTAAGCTGAACAGTTCTTGCAACAGACTGCCCGCTAGGGTCAATAAATGCGATCGGGTTAGCAACTGCATAGGCGTATCGGTTATCAAGGCTTTTGGTGTCACGGGTGGTGAAGCGTCTCAGGTCGGGGTGGTAAAAACGGTGGCGCAAATAGACAAGGCCTGTTGCTTTATCCCGAAACTCCTGATTCCAGAGGAAGTCGGAGCTAGATGAGTCGTCTGTATCCATTGCGCTACTGCCTTGTTCATACCCTTCCCCATACCCTTCATAGTCGTAAAAGGTTGCGGATTTTTTGCCTTTTTTATCAACGTTGAGCCGGGCACCGGTACTTTGATTGGAGATAAACAGCTGCTCTGTACCGCCTTCTGTTAGTGCTCCGAGAAATTTGTTGCTGTATCGAATGTAGTCGTGCAACTTGCCATTTTTAATGACCGTCTGCACCTGACCATTGTTATGGTAGTAAAAACTCTGACGCTTGTTGCCGTTGTGAATGTGGCCGAGGATGCCGTCGGGTAAGTAATGAAAGCTGGCCAGTGGCTGACCGTTGGCATCGCGGACCGCCAGTAGCACGCCTTTGTCATCGTAATCGTATTGCTGCCCGAGATGGTCCACCACTATACGACCGTTGTCGTCGTGGCGGATGTGCAGCTGTTCATCCGGTGCGTTGCGGTTCACTTTGTTGATCCTGATCAGTTGGTCAGCAGCGTTGTAATGGCGGTGAATGGTGGTATCGCTGCGGTGCTCTGTGATCAGGTTGTTGTTGCCGTCGTACTGGTAGCGAATGGTACCGGCACCGTGGGGGCGGTGTGTCTCTTTGACCAGTCGAAATAAACCGTCATAGTCGTAGCTGATGGTGTGGGTTTCACGACGGTTGTCTGGCGTTTGGGTGATGGTGGTTTGTTGGTTGAGCTCGCCACGGGGGGAGTATTGATACGCTCTGGTGACCAGCGGTTGTGTGGCCGCACCAGTCACTTGCGCGCACTTGACCCGGCCGTAGGAGTCATAATGAAAAGTTTCACGGGTTTTCTCGCTCCCGGCCATATTGCGCTCAATCCCCACTAGCCGACCTTGATGGCCATTGTCGTCTGTGCCGTAAGTGAAGCGTACTTCATGGGCGTCACTCGTAATGGCGGAGAGTTTGCCCCGGTCTTTGTCATCGTAATGATAGGTTAGTACCCGGTTGCCGACGTTTTTTTGCTCGGTCAGTCGGCCCGCCTGATCGTAGGCGTAGGTTTGCTGACGGTTATCGGGGTAGATGCGCCGGGTCAGGTTGCCTCGTAGATCGTACTGGTAGTGTTGCTGCTGACCGTCGGTGTCAGAAATTTGGGTCAGATGCCCATCGGCGTCGTAGTGGTGGTCTACCCGAAAGGTCTTGTTGTGGCGTTGCCAGTGGGCCGATTGCAGCAGCCCACTGGGGTTGTACTGATAATTAATGGTTTTGCCGTCGGGGAGTTGGCGCTGGATTTCCCGACCATTGGGGTTGTAGCGGTGGTGGGTAATCAAAGACTTGCCCGATTCGAGTGGCGGGCTGATGGTGCGCTCTAGCTGGTTGTCGGCGTTATAAATGTGCTGATAACCCCGGTGGGTGGTTATTTTTCCGTTGTCGTTTTGTTTTTTTACATGGTGGTATGGGTTGTTAAACAGGTCATAAACAATATCTTTTGTCAGGGTCAGTCCATCAAAACTGCGGGTTTCAATGCGGGTTTTATTAAACTGCGGGTCGTAGGCGTAGGTTTTTTTGCTGCGTGGGTGTTTGGCGGTGGATTGCAAATCAAGCAGTGCCTCCTCCTTGCTGATGGGTTTACCAAAGCCGTTTTTGGTGGTGGTGATCTGCACCGCCATCATTGTTGCACCAGGCGCTGGGTAGTGGGTCGCTGTGGTGGTTAATGACCAGGGCGTTTTTTGTAACCGCTGCTGTTTGTTGCCATTGAGCAGAACGTCGGTGGCCAACGCTTCATCGTTGTACACAATCTCGGTTTTATTCAGCCAGGGGTCGGTATGCTTGGTGAGCCGGAGCAGGTCGTCGTATTGGTAGGTGGCGTGCTGGCCGAAGCGGTTTTTACTGCGGACGACTTGCCCAAAGGCGTCATACTGATGCTCGCTGATCTTATGAAAGTGGTCGTCTATCCAGTCTTCTACCGCCGTTGTGCGGTTGGAGGCGTCCATGATGTGGCGCTTTTTAAAGCCTAGCGGGGTTTTTATTACTTTGGCGTTGATCCCATCCTGATCGAACGTATAGTGCTCGATGCGGTGGGTATTGCCCTCGGGGTCGATGTGCTCAGTCAGTTGCCCAAGATCGTTGTAGCGATAGGCTGTTTTTTCCCCGAGGGCGGAGATGTGCGCGAGCACCTGGGCATTGCGTGTGTCCATCAGGCGCTCGGTGATATTGCCAAGGTGGCTGATGTGCTGAGTGGTTAACAGGGCGGATGTTTTGTCCAATAAATAGCGGTGCCTTGTCACCGTTTGCTGAATGCCCGGCCTGCCTTTTGCTGCCCATTGCAGTTGGCGTAACGTGATGCGCCCGAGATCGTCGTGGCAGAGGCGCTCTTTTTTCCAGGGGTGCCATAAGCTCAGGTTGTCGCCCTCGCTAGCGTAGGTTAGCCGGGTGCGATGGTTTTTGTTCGTGGGTGATAATTGATACTCGGTTTTGATGGCCTGGCCGGACGTGTGGTCGGTATGGATTTTTTCTGCCAGCAGGCTGAAATGGCCGGTGTAATACTTCGCGCTGAGGCCGGTTAACTGGCGCCAGTATTGGCCGGGGCGGTGGTAACTCCAGTGGCTCTCGGTGGTTTTATTGCCAAACAGATCGTAGCCACGGTCGATCCGGTAGCTGGGGATATGCTGCCCGTGTTGTTCACTCCACAACGAATGAACCATACTGGCCGGTTTGTCATAGTTGGTCGAGCGGCTGTATTTAAATGGGCTGATGGCGTAGGTGAACTCGGTTTTTAAAAACTCTTTGTGTGTTTTAAGGATGCGAATATCGACGGGTAAATGCAGGTAGTTGTAGCGGTATATTTTTTCATGCACCTGGGATGTGGTGCTATCAATCTGTTTTACTGCCACGGAGTAGTGGTAATTTTGGTCGTTACTGTCCATCAGACTGTCAGTGACGTCTGACATGGTATACAACGGATAACCGGTATAATTGCTGCCTGAAATGTAGTCATATTGGGTTTCGTGGTGGGTTTTATCGTCGGCACTGTCGATCTGCTTATACGCTGCGACCACGGGTAAAACCCCCTTGCCGCGGTGGTTTTGAAAGGGAATGGTGTTGTAGCTTAGCTCGGTGATCAGGCCGGTGGGGGAGCGGATGGTGCGTATTAAGTGGTGACCGTTGAAGTGGGTGTATTTAAATTCGTAGCGCTGCTGTAACGGGTTGATAATGGTTGAGACGCCGGTGAGGGAGAAGAAGACTTGCTGTTCTCTGCCATCGGGATAATGGACCCTCATCACCTCCGGCTCGTAGCTGAACGTGTAGCGGTTGCCATAGTTGTCGGTGATTGCCGTGAGTCGGGCTTCTTCAATGTGTTTTACCGGCTCTTGATATTCAAAGGTGATGCGATTGCCAAAGCGGTCTTTTTGCAGGGTGAGCAAGCCGCCGTGGGAAAAGTATTTGCAGGTTCCGTCTTTATGCGTTGAGTGGTAACGGTAAAAGCGGGACTCTTCGCCGGGAATGGGTTGCTCTTCGACGTTGTCCTGAAACCGTGAGCCGTGCTGGTTGAAGTATTTAAGACCGGAGGCGTACAGGGTTTCATCGTGCCAGAGCGGGTCGATTAACCACTGCCCACCCATTTCAACCACATTGTTATTGATGTGATCCAGATCAAGCTGCCAGCCCGTTGGTAGGCCGAACATGCCCTGAGCATTGAATCGGTAGGTTAGATTGATGATGAATGGCCCGTGAACGCCGGTCATTTTCACTAAAGGGTAAGAGAAGTGAAAGGTGCCGGTGGCAATATTAACCGAGGCATGCATCGCCTGTGGATGGTTATAAGCCTGGGTGCCGCTATATTGTGCGTTGGTCAAACCACAGGAAGCAAAGGTAATCACGGTTGTCAGCAGAATAGCGAGATATTGGTTCATGGATCTCTCTTGCAAAAGATAATGAGAAATAGACCGTAAGCCACAGTGAAACGCTGGCTTATTTGTAAATTTTTCCGACCGCACCCCTGATCTTCACCAATGTGCCGTCGCCCTCATTTGTAGAAAACCTCTCAATGCAACAAACTCCAGCGCGAGGGCTGTGCTCTGAGTGCACTCTGGGTAATCAGACAGCCTGAAGTTACTGTCAGAAATAAGTTTCAACCTGCTGTGCAGCGGCCCCTTCTTCAGTTGGGGCAGGTGGGTGAATACCCGTACTCGATTGCCCCCCAAACCAATTGCAAAATCTACCAAAACACCTCGAACTTGCGTTTCTAAAACGACTTACTGCAGTACCGAACCGCTCATTCAGTCCCATGCCAGCATAGTCAGGGGGGAGGTCTGCCATTTCCTGATATGGGGGAGGAGGGCCTACAGTGTACCTAGGAGGCGGGGATGCAGCAGATGCCGCATCGCTTGTAGGTGTTGAGCGATACAAGTCACCCATAGCCTCTCCGGCTACCGATTCTTGCCCTCCCTGGCTTGTACTTCTGAGCGTATTGCGTAGGTGAGCCTGACCCTCTGGCGGCGCTTCTTCATAAGGGGGAGGCGATCTGCCGCTTAATACGCTTTGCCGGTAGGCTTGGCTCATTTCAAGTTCAGTTCTCCAAGCAGCCGATGAAGTGGTATTCGCTGCAGTAACTTCTGAATTTGAAGAGAGCAGTGGCATAGCACCGGAAACACTTTCAGACGTCGCTTGGGCACTAGTACTAGGGAAA
Source organism: Endozoicomonas sp. (assembly GCA_965198415.1). Lineage (GTDB taxonomy): Bacteria > Pseudomonadota > Gammaproteobacteria > Pseudomonadales > Endozoicomonadaceae > Endozoicomonas. The sequence goes on along the minus strand of CBDAPN010000030.1, from coordinate 358,963 downwards.
AATGCAAGATAAATACGCGGGGCTGCTAAGGAGGAAAAGAGTGATAAGACAGCAAGGGCTATACCGGTATAACTCAGACCTTCTCCAAGGGTTTTGTGACCATGATCAAGCCTATCTTGAGCAATGCCCAGAGTTGCTCCCGAGAGTAGCCCAGTCACGCCACCAACTAGACTTCCGACTGCACTGGGTGTCACCGCAACGTCCATAGAGGTAATGGCAGCTATGAGATTGAAGATGCCATATAATATCATAACAACAGCCGATATCACCTGAAGAGCATATGCAACAGACTGCCCGCTAGGGTCAATAAATGCGATCGGGTTAGCAACTGCATAGGCGTATCGGTTATCAAGGCTTTTGGTGTCACGGGTGGTGAAGCGTCTCAGGTCGGGGTGGTAAAAACGGTGGCGCAAATAGACAAGGCCTGTTGCTTTATCCCGAAACTCCTGATTCCAGAGGAAGTCGGAGCTAGATGAGTCGTCTGCCCCCATTGCGCTACTGCCTTGTTCATACCCTTCCCCATACCCTTCATAGTCGTAAAAGTTTGCGGATTTTTTGCCTTTTTTATCAACGTTGAGCCGGGCACCGGTACTTTGATTGGAGATAAACAGCTGCTCTGTACCGCCTTCTGTTAGTGCTCCGAGAAATTTGTTGCTGTATCGAATGTAGTCGTGCAACTTGCCATTTTTAATGACCGTCTGCACCTGACCATTATTATGGTAGTAAAAACTCTGACGCTTGTTGCCGTTGTGAATGTGGCCGAGGATGCCGTCGGGTAAGTAATGAAAGCTGGCCAGTGGCTGACCGTTGGCATCGCGGACCGCCAGTAGCACGCCTTTGTCATCGTAATCGTATTGCTGCCCGAGATGGTCCACCACCATACGACCGTTGTCGTCGTGGCGGATGTGCAGCTGTTCATCCGGTGCGTTGCGGTTCACTTTGTTGATCCTGATCAGTTGGTCAGCAGCGTTGTAATGGCGGTGAATGGTGGTATCGCTGCGGTGCTCTGTGATCAGGTTGTTGTTGCCGTCGTACTGGTAGCGAATGGTACCGGCACCGTGGGGGCGGTGTGTCTCTTTGACCAGTCGAAATAAACCGTCATAGTCGTAGCTGATGGTGTGGGTTTCACGGCGGTTGTCTGGCGTTTGGGTGATGGTGGTTTGTTGGTTGAGCTCGCCACGGGGGGAGTATTGATACGCTCTGGTGACCAGCGGTTGTGTGGCCGCATCAGTGGTTGCGGTGGTCACTTGCGCGCACTTGACCCGGCCGTAGGGGTCATAATGAAAAGTTTCACGGGTTTTCTCGCTCCCGGCCATATTGCGCTCAATCCCCACTAGCCGACCTTGATGGCCATTGTCGTCTGTGCCGTAAGTGAAGCGTACTTCATGGGCGTCACTCGTAATGGCGGAGAGTTTGCCCCGGTCTTTGTTATCGTAATGATAGGTTAGTACCCGGTTGCCGACGTTTTTTTGCTCGGTCAGTCGGCCCGCCTGATCGTAGGCATAGGTTTGCTGACGGTTATCGGGGTAGATGCGCCGGGTCAGGTTACCTCGTAGATCGTACTGGTAGTGTTGCTGCTGACCGTCGGTGTCAGAAATTTGGGTCAGATGCCCATCGGCGTCGTAGTGGTGGTCTACCCGAAAGGTCTTGTTGTGGCGTTGCCAGTGGGCCGATTGCAGCAGCCCACTGGGGTTGTACTGATAGTTAATGGTTTTGCCGTCGGGGAGTTGGCGCTGGATTTCCCGACCATTGGGGTTGTAGCGGTGGTGGGTAATCAAAGACTTGCCCGATTCGAGTGGCGGGCTGATGGTGCGCTCTAGCTGGTTGTCGGCGTTATAAATGTGCTGATAACCCCGGTGGGTGGTTATTTTTCCGTTGTCGTTTTGTTGTTTTACATGGTGGTATGGGTTGTTAAACAGGTCATAAACAATATCTTTTGTCAGGGTCAGTCCATCAAAACTGCGGGTTTCAATGCGGGTTTTATTAAACTGCGGGTCGTAGGCGTAGGTTTCTTTGCTGCGTGGGTGTTTGGCGGTGGATTGCAAGTCGAGCAGTGCCTCCTCCTTGCTGATGGGTTTACCAAAGCCGTTTTTGGTGGTGGTGATCTGCACCGCCATCATCGTTGCACCAGGCGCTGGGTAGTGGGTCGCTGTGGTGGTTAATGACCAGGGCGTTTTTTGTAACCGCTGCTGTTTGTTGCCATTGAGCAGAACGTCGGTGGCCAACGCTTCATCGTTGTACACAATCTCGGTTTTATTCAGCCAGGGGTCGGTATGCTTGGTGAGCCGGAGCAGGTCGTCGTATTGGTAGGTGACGGGCTGGCCGAAGCGGTTTTTACTGCGGACGACTTGCCCAAAGGCGTCATACTGATGCTCGCTGATCTTATGAAAGTGGTCGTCTATCCAGTCTTCTACCGCCGTTGTGCGATTGGAGGCGTCCATGATGTGGCGCTTTTTAAAGCCTAGCGGGGTTTTTATCACTTTGGCGTTGATCCCATCCTGATCGAACGTATAGTGCTCGATGCGGTGGGTATTGCCCTCGGGGTCGATGTGCTCAGTCAGTTGCCCAAGATCGTTGTAGCGATAGGCTGTTTTTTCCCCGAGGGCGGAGATGCGCGCGAGCACCTGGGCATTGCGTGTGTCCATCAGGCGCTCGGTGATATTGCCAAGGTGGCTGATGTGCTGAGTGGTTAACAGGGCGGATGTTTTGTCGAATAAATAGCGGTGCCTTGTCACCGTTTGCTGAATGCCCGGCCTGCCTTTTGCTGCCCATTGCAGTTGGCGTAACGTGACGCGCCCGAGATCGTCGTGGCAGAGGCGCTCTTTTTTCCAGGGGTGCCATAAGCTCAGGTTGTCGCCCTCGCTAGCGTAGGTTAGCCGGGTGCGGTGGTTTTTGTTCGTGGGTGATAATTGATACTCGGTTTTGATGGCCTGGCCGGATGTGTGGTCGGTATGGATTTTTTCTGCCAGCAGGCTGAAATGGCCGGTGTAATACTTCGCGCTGAGGCCGGTTAACTGGCGCCAGTATTGGCCGGGGCGGTGGTAACTCCAGTGGCTCTCGGTGGTTTTATTGCCAAACTGATCGTAGCCACGGTCGATCCGGTGGTTGGGGATATGCTGCCCGTGTTGTTCACTCCACAACGAATGAACCATACTGGCCGGTTTGTCATAGTTGGTAGAGCGGCTGTATTTAAATGGGCTGATGGCGTAGGTGAACTCGGTTTTTAAAAACTCTTTGTGTGTTTTAAGGATGCGAATATCGACGGGTAAATGCAGGTAGTTGTAGCGGTATATTTTTTCATGCACCTGGGATGTGGTGCTATCAATCTGTTTTACTGCCACGGAGTAGTGGTAATTTTGGTCGTTACTGTCCATCAGACTGTCAGTGACGTCTGACATGGTATACAACGGATAACCGGTATAATTGCTGCCTGAAATGTAGTCATATTGGGTTTCGTGGTGGGTTTTATCGTCGGCACTGTCGAGCTGCTTATACGCTGCGACCACGGGTAAAACACCCTTGCCGCGGTGGTTTTGAAAGGGAATGGTGCTGTAGCTTAGCTCGGTGATCAGGCCGGTGGGGGAGCGGATGGTGCGTATTAAGTGGTGACCGTTGAAGTGGGTGTATTTAAATTCGTAGCGCTGCTGTAACGGGTTGATAATGGTCGAGACGCCGGTGGGGGAGAAGAAGACTTGCTGTTCTCTGCCATCGGGATAATGGACCCTCATCACCTCCGGCTCGTAGCTGAACGTGTAGCGGTTGCCATAGTTGTCGGTGATTGCCGTGAGCCGGGCTTCTTCAATGTGTTTTACCGGCTCTTGATATTCAAAGGTGATGCGATTGCCAAAGCGGTCTTTTTGCAGGGTGAGCAAGCCGCCGTGGGAAAAGTATTTGCAGGTTCCGTCTTTATGGGTTGAGCGGTAACGGTAAAAGCGGGACTCTTCGCCGGGAATGGGTTGCTCTTCGACGTTGTCCTGAAACCGTGAGCCGTGCTGGTTGAAGTATTTAAGACCGGAGGCGTACAGGGTTTCATCGTGCCAGAGCGGGTCGATTAACCACTGGCCACCCATTTCAACCACATTGTTATTGATGTGATCCAGATCAAGCCGCCAGCCCGTTGGCAGGCCGAACATGCCCTGAGCATTGAATCGGTAGGTTAGATTGATGATGAATGGCCCATGAACGCCGGTCATTTTCACTAAAGGGTAAGAGAAGTGAAAGGTGCCGGTGGCAATGTTAACCGAGGCATGCATCGCTTGCTGATGGTTGTAAGCCTGGGTGCCGCTATATTGTGCGTTGGTCAAACCACAGGAAGCAAAGGTAATGACGGTTGTCAGCAGAATAGCGAGATATTGGTTCATGGGTCTCTCTTGCAAAAGATAATGAGAAATAGACCGTAAGCCACAGTGAAACGCTGGCTTATTGGTAAATTTTTCCGACCGCACCCTGATCTTCATCAATGCGCTGTCGCCCTCGTTTGTAGAAAACCTCTCAATGCAAAAAATTCCAGCGCGAGGGCTGTGCTCTGAGTGCACTCTGGGTAATCAGACAGTCTGAAGTTACTGTCAGAAATAAGTTTCAACCTGATGTGTAGCGGCCCCTTCTTCAGTTGGGGCAGATGCGTGAATATCCGTACTCGGTTGCCCCCGAAACCAATTAAAGAATCTACTTATCAAACCACGTGTTGCACTACCCGTAGGGGGTGTGGGCTGCTCCATCAGTGACGCTTCGACATAGTCAGGGGGGAGGTCTGCCACTAGTTGCCCCTCCTGATATGGGGGAGGAGGGCCTACAGCGTAGTTGGGAGGCGGGTATGCAGCAGATGCTGCATCGCTTGTAGGTGTTGAGCGATACAAGTCACCCCTAGCCTCTGCGGCTACCGATTCTTGCCCTCCCTGGCTTGTCCTTCTGAATGTATTGAATAGCTCAGTGGCATCATGTGGCTGCACTGCTTCATAAGAGGGAGGCTCTCTGTTGGTTAATAAGTTTTGCAGGTAGGCTGGGGTCGTTTCCGTTTCAGCTCCCCAATAAGCTGATGAACTGGTAAGTGGCATAGGACCGGCAACACTGTCAGAGATCGCTTGGGCAGCAGTATTAGCAGTATTAGCGAAAAATCTAAGATAAATATGGGGGGCTGCCACTGCTAAGGTGGAAAAGAGTGATAAGACACCAAGGGCTATACCGGTATAACGCAGACCTTCTCCAAGGGTTTTGTGACCATTATCAAGCCTATCTTGAGAAACGCGCAGAGCTATTCCCGAGAGTAGCCCAGTCACGCCAATAACTAGATTTCCGATTGCACTGGATGTCACCGCAGGGCTCATAGAGGTAATGGCAGCTATGAGATTGGCGACGCCATATAATATCAAAAAAAAAGACGATATAATCTGAACAGAAGAAGATACAGCAGACTGCCCGCTAGGGTCAGTAAATGCGATCGGGTTAGCAACTGCATAGGCGTATCGGTTATCAAGGCTTTTGGTGTCACGGGTGGTGAAGCGTCTCAGGTCGGGGTGGTAAAAACGGTGGCGCAAATAGACAAGGCCTGTTGCTTTATCCCGAAACTCCTGATTCCAGAGGAAGTCGGAGCTAGACGAGTCGTCTGTATCCATTGCGCTACTGCTTTGTTCATACCCTTCCCCATACCCTTCATAGTCGTAAAAGTTTGCGGATTTTTTGCCTTTTTTATCAACGTTGAGCCGGGCACCGGTACTTTGATTGGAGATAAACAGCTGCTCTGTACCGCCTTCTGTTAGTGCTCCGAGAAATTTGTTGCTGTATCGAATGTAGTCGTGCAACTTGCCATTTTTAATGACCGTCTGCACCTGACCATTGTTATGGTAGTAAAAACTCTGACGCTTGTTGCCGTTGTGAATGTGGCCGAGGATGCCGTCGGGTAAGTAATGAAAGCTGGCCAGTGGCTGGCCGTTGGCATCGCGGACCGCCAGTAGCACGCCTTTGTCATCGTAATCGTATTGCTGCCCGAGATGGTCCACCACTATACGACCGTTGTCGTCGTGGCGGATGTGCAGCTGTTCATCCGGTGCGTTGCGGTTCACTTTGTTGATCCTGATCAGTTGGTCACCAGCGTTGTAATGGCGGTGAATGGTGGTATCGCTGCGGTGCTCTGTGATCAGGTTGTTGTTGCCGTCGTACTGGTAGCGAATGGTACCGGCACCGTGGGGGCGGTGTGCCTCTTTGACCAGTCGAAATAAACCGTCATAGTCGTAGCTGATGGTGTGGGTTTTACGGCGGTTGTCTGGCGTTTGGGTGATGGTGGTTTGTTGGTTGAGCTCGCCACGGGGGGAGTATTGATACGCTCTGGTGACCAGCGGTTGTGTGGCCGCACCAGTCACTTGTGCGAGCTTGACCCGGCCGTAGGGGTCATAATGAAAAGTTTCACGGGTTTTCTCGCTCCCGGCCATATTGCGCTCAATCCCCACTAGCCGACCTTGATGGCCATTGTCGTCTGTGCCGTAAGTGAAGCGTACTTCATGGGCGTCACTCGTAATGGCGGAGAGTTTGCCCCGGTCTTTGTCATCGTAATGATAGGTAAGTACCCGGTTGCCGACGTTTTTTTGCTCGGTCAGTCGGCCCGCCTGATCGTAGGCGTAGGTTTGCTGACGGTTATCGGGGTAGATGCGCCGGGTCAGGTTGCCTCGTAGATCGTACTGGTAGTGTTGCTGCTGACCGTCGGTGTCAGAAATTTGGGTCAGATGCCCATCGGCGTCGTAGTGGTGGTCTACCCGAAAGGTCTTGTTGTGGCGTTGCCAGTGGGCCGATTGCAGCAGCCCACTGGGGTTGTACTGGTAGTTAATGGTTTTGCCGTCGGGGAGTTGGCGCTGGATTTCCCGACCATTGGGGTTGTAGCGGTGGTGGGTAATCAAAGACTTGCCCGATTCGAGTGGCGGGCTGATGGTGCGCTCTAGCTGGTTGTCGGCGTTATAAATGTGCTGATAACCCCGGTGGGAGGTTATTTTTCCGTTGTCGTTTTGTTTTTTTACATGGTGGTATGGGTTGTTAAACAGGTCATAAACAATATCTTTTGTCAGGGTCAGTCCATCAAAACTGCGGGTTTCAATGCGGGTTTTATTAAACTGCGGGTCGTAGGCGTAGGTTTTTTTGCTGCGTGGGTGTTTGGCGGTGGATTGCAAATCAAGCAGTGCCTCCTCCTTGCTGATGGGTTTACCAAAGCCGTTTTTGGTGGTGGTGATCTGCACCGCCATCATCGTTGCACCAGGCGCTGGGTAGTGGGTCGCTGTGGTGGTTAATGACCAGGGCGTTTTTTGTAACCGCTGCTGTTTGTTGCCATTGAGCAGAACGTCGGTGGCCAACGCTTCATCGTTGTACACAATCTCGGTTTTATTCAGCCAGGGGTCGGTATGCTTGGTGAGCCGGAGCAGGTCGTCGTATTGGTAGGTGACGGGCTGGCCGAAGCGGTTTTTACTGCGGACGACTTGCCCAAAGGCGTCATACTGATGCTCGCTGATCTTATGAAAGTGGTCGTCTATCCAGTCTTCTACCGCCGTTGTGCGATTGGAGGCGTCCATGATGTGGCGCTTTTTAAAGCCTAGCGGGGTTTTTATCACTTTGGCGTTGATCCCATCCTGATCGAACGTATAGTGCTCGATGCGGTGGGTATTGCCCTCGGGGTCGATGTGCTCAGTCAGTTGCCCAAGATCGTTGTAGCGATAGACTGTTTTTTCCCCGAGGGCGGAGATGCGTGCGAGCACCTGGGCATTGCGTGTGTCCATCAGGCGCTCGGTGATATTGCCAAGGTGGCTGATGTGCTGAGTGGTTAACAGGGCGGACGTTCTGTCGAATAAATAGCGGTGCCTTGTCACCGTTTGCTGAATGCCCGGCCTGCCTTTTGCTGCCCATTGCAGTTGGCGTAACGTGACGCGCCCGAGATCGTCGTGGCAGAGGCGCTCTTTTTTCCAGGGATGCCATAAGCTCAGGTTGTCGCCCTCGCTAGCGTAGGTTAGCCGGGTGCGGTGGTTTTTGTTCGTGGGTGATAATTGATACTCGGTTTTGATGGCCTGGCCGGACGTGTGGTCGGTATGGATTTTTTCTGCCAGCAGGCTGAAATGGCCGGTGTAATACTTCGTGCTGAGGGCGCTTAACTGGCGCCAGTATTGGCCGGGGCGGTGGTAACTCCAGTGGCTCTCGGTGGTTTTATTGCCAAACCGATCGTAGCCACGGTCGATCCGGTGGCTGGGGATATGCTGCCCGTGCTGTTCACTCCACAACGAATGAACCATACTGGCCGGTTTGTCATAGTTGGTCGAGCGGCTGTATTTAAAGGGGCTGATGGCGTAGGTGAACTCGGTTTTTAAAAACTCTTTGTGTTTTTTAAGGATGCGAATATCGACGGGTAAATGCAGGTAGTTGTAGCGGTATATTTTTTCATGCACCTGGGATGTGGTGCTATCAATCTGTTTTACTGCCACGGAGTAGTGATAATTTTGGTCGTTACTGTCCATCAGGCTGTCAGTGGCGTCTGACATAGTATACAACGGATAACCGGTATAATTGCTGTCTGAAATGTAGTCATATTGGGTTTCGTGGTGGGTTTTATCGTCGGCACTGTCGAGCTGCTTATACGCTGCAACCACGGGTAAAACACCCTTGCCGCGGTGGTTTTGAAAGGGAATGGTGCTGTAGCTTAGTTCGGTGATCAGGCCGGTGGGGGAGCGGATGGTGCGTATTAAGTTGTGACCGTTGAAGTGGGTGTATTTAAATTCGTAGCGCTGCTGTAACGGGTTGATAATGGTCGAGACGCCGGTGGGGGAGAAGAAGACTTGCTGTTCTCTGCCATCGGGGTAATGCACCCTCATCACCTCCGGCTCGTAGCTGAACGTGTAGCGGTTGCCATAGTTGTCGGTGATTGCCGTGAGCCGGGCTTCTTCAATGTGTTTTACCGGCTCTTGGTATTCAAAGGTGATGCGATTGCCAAAGCGGTCTTTTTGCAGGGTGAGCAAGCCGCCGTGGGAAAAGTATTTGCAGGTTCCGTCTTTATGCGTTGAGCGGTAACGGTAAAAGCGGGACTCTTCGCCGGGAATGGGTTGCTCTTCGACGTTGTCCTGAAACCGTGAGCCGTGCTGGTTGAAGTATTTAAGACCGGAGGCGTACAGGGTTTCATCGTGCCAGAGCGGGTCGATTAACCACTGGCCACTCATTTCAACCACATTGTTATTGATGTGATCCAGATCAAGCCGCCAGCCCGTTGGTAGGCCGAACATGCCCTGAGCATTGAATCGGTAGGTTAGATTGATGATGAATGGCCCGTGAACGCCGGTCATGTTCACTAAAGGGTAAGAGAAGTGAAAGGTGCCGGTGGCAATATTAACTGAGGCATGCATCGCCTGTGGATGGTTATAAGCCTGGGTGCCGCTATATTGTGCGTTGGTCAAACCACAGGAAGCAAAGGTAATGAGGGTTGTCAGCAGAATAGCGAGATATTGGTTCATGGATCTCTCTTGCAAAAGATAATGAGAAATAGACCGTAAGTCACAGTGAAACTCTGGCTTATTTGTGAATCTTCCCGACCGCACTCCTGATCTTCATCAATGTGCTGTCGCCCTCGTTTGTAGAAAACCTCTCAATGCAAAAAATTCCAGCGCGAGAGCTGTGCTCTGACTGCACTGTGGGTAATCAGACAGCCTGAAGTTACTGTCAGAAATAAGTTTCAACCTGCTGTGCAGCTGCGCCTTCTTGAGTTAGGGCTGATGGGTGAATGTCCGTACTCGGTTGCCCCCAAAACCAATCGCAAAATCTACCAAAACACCCCGAACTTGCGTTTCTAGAACGACTTACTGCAGTATCGATCGGCTCAATCAGTCCCCTACCAGCATAGCCAGAGGGGAGGTCTGCCATTTCCTGATATGGGGGAGGAGGGCCTACAGTGTAGTTGGGAGGCGGGTATGCAGCAGATGCCGCATCGCTTGTAGGTGTTGAGCGATACAAGTCACCCATAGCCTCTGCGGTTACCGATTCTTGTCCTCCCTGGCTTGTACTTCTGAGCGTATTGCGTAGGTGAGTCTGACCCTCTGGCGGCGCTTCTTCATAAGGGGGAGGCGATCTGTCGCTTAATGCGCTTCGCTGGTTGACTTGGCTCATTTCAAGTTCAGTTCTCCAAGCAGCCGATGAAGTGGTATTCGCTGCAGTAACTTCTGAATTTGAAGAGAGCAGTGGCATAGCACCGGAAACACTTTCAGACGTCGCTTGGGCACTAGTACTAGTGGAATATGCAAGATAAATACGCGGGGCTGCGAAGGAGGAAAAGAGTGATAAGACAGCAAGGGCTATACCGGTATAACGCAGACCTTCTCCGAGGGTTTTGTGACCGTGATCAAGCTTATTTTGAGAAATGCCCAGAGTTATTCCCGAGAATAGCCCAGTCAGGCCACCAACTAGACTTCCGAGTGCTCTGGGTGTCACCTCAGGTTCCATAGAGGCAACGGAACCTACGAGACTCAAGACGCCATATACTATAAAAGCAATAGCCGAGATAATCTGAGCAGCATGTGCAGTAGATTGCCCGCTAGGGTCAATAAATGCGATCGGGTTAGCAACTGCATAGGCGTATCGGTTATCAAGACTTTTGGTGTCACGGGTGGTGAAGCGTCTCAGGTCGGGGTGGTAAAAACGGTGGCGCAAATAGACAAGGCCTGTTGCTTTATCCCGAAACTCCTGATTCCAGAGGAAGTCGGAGCTAGACGAGTCGTCTGTATCCATTGCGCTACTGCCTTGTTCATACCCTTCCCCATACCCTTCATAGTCGTAAAAGTTTGCGGATTTTTTGCCTTTTTTATCAACGTTGAGCCGGGCACCGGTACTTTGATTGGAGATAAACAGCTGCTCTGTACCGCCTTCTGTTAGTGCACCGAGAAATTTGTTGCTGTATCGAATGTAGTCGTGCAACTTGCCATTTTTAATGACCGTCTGCACCTGACCATTGTTATGGTAGTAAAAACTCTGACGCTTGTTGCCGTTGTGAATGTGGCCGAGGATGCCGTCGGGTAAGTAATGAAAGCTGGCCAGTGGCTGACCGTTGGCATCGCGGACCGCCAGTAGCACGCCTTTGTCATCGTAATCGTATTGCTGCCCGAGATGATCCACCACCATACGACCGTTGTCGTCGTGGCGGATGTGCAGCTGTTCATCCGGTGCGTTGCGGTTCACTTTGTTGATCCTGATCAGTTGGTCAGCAGCGTTGTAATGGCGGTGAATGGTGGTATCGCTGCGGTGCTCTGTGATCAGGTTGTTGTTGCCGTCGTACTGGTAGCGAATGGTACTGGCCCCGTGGGGGCGGTGTGTCTCTTTGACCAGTCGAAATAAACCGTCATAGTCGTAGCTGATGGTGTGGGTTTTACGGCGGTTGTCTGGCGTTTGGGTAATGGTGGTTTGTTGGTTGAGCTCGCCACGGGGGGAGTATTGATACGCTCTGGTGACCAGCGGTTGTGTGGCCGCACCAGTCACTTGCGCGAGCTTGACCCGGCCGTAGGGGTCATAATGAAAAGTTTCACGGGTTTTCTCGCTCCCGGCCATATTGCGCTCAATCCCCACTAGCCGACCTTGATGTCCATTGTCGTCTGTGCCGTAAGTGAAGCGTACTTCATGGGCGTCACTCGTAATGGCGGAGAGTTTGCCCCGGTCTTTGTCATCGTAATGATAGGTTAGTACCCGGTTGCCGACGTTTTTTTGCTCGGTCAGTCGGCCCGCCTGATCGTAGGCGTAGGTTTGCTGACGGTTATCGGGGTAGATGCGCCGGGTCAGGTTGCCTCGTAGATCGTACTGGTAGTGTTGCTGCTGACCGTCGGTGTCAGAAATTTGGGTCAGATGCCCATCGGCGTCGTAGTGGTGGTCTACCCGAAAGGTCTTGTTGTGGCGTTGCCAGTGGGCCGATTGCAGCAGCCCACTGGGGTTGTACTGATAGTTAATGGTTTTGCCGTCGGGGAGTTGGCGCTGGATTTCCCGACCATTGGGGTTGTAGCGGTGGTGGGTAATCAAAGACTTGCCCGATTCGAGTGGCGGGCTGATGGTGCGCTCTAGCTGGTTGTCGGCGTTATAAATGTGCTGATAACCCCGGTGGGTGGTTATTTTTCCGTTGTCGTTTTGTTTTTTTACATGGTGGTATGGGTTGTTAAACAGGTCATAAACAATATCTTTTGTCAGGGTCAGTCCATCAAAACTGCGGGTTTCAATGCGGGTTTTATTAAACTGCGGGTCGTAGGCGTAGGTTTTTTTGCTGCGTGGGTGTTTGGCGGTGGATTGCAAATCAAGCAGTGCCTCCTCCTTGCTGATGGGTTTACCAAAGCCGTTTTTGGTGGTGGTGATCTGCACCGCCATCATCGTTGCACCAGGCGCTGGGTAGTGGGTCGCTGTGGTGGTTAATGACCAGGGCGTTTTTTGTAACCGCTGCTGTTTGTTGCCATTGAGCAGAACGTCGGTGGCCAACGCTTCATCGTTGTACACAATCTCGGTTTTATTCAGCCAGGGGTCGGTATGCTTGGTGAGCCGGAGCAGGTCGTCGTATTGGTAGGTGACGGGCTGGCCGAAGCGGTTTTTACTGCGGACGACTTGCCCAAAGGCGTCATACTGATGCTCGCTGATCTTATGAAAGTGGTCGTCTATCCAGTCTTCTACCGCCGTTGTGCGATTGGAGGCGTCCATGATGTGGCGCTTTTTAAAGCCTAGCGGGGTTTTTATCACTTTGGCGTTGATCCCATCCTGATCGAACGTATAGTGCTCGATGCGGTGGGTATTGCCCTCGGGGTCGATGTGCTCAGTCAGTTGCCCAAGATCGTTGTAGCGATAGGCTGTTTTTTCCCCGAGGGCGGAGATGTGCGCGAGCACTTGAGCATTGCGTGTATCCATCAGGCGCTCGGTGATATTGCCAAGGTGGCTGATGTGCTGAGTGGTTAACAGGGTGGATGTTTTGTCCAATAAATAGCGGTGCCTTGTCACCGTTTGCTGAATGCCCGGCCTGCCTTTTGCTGCCCATTGCAGTTGGCGTAACGTGATGCGCCCGAGATCGTCGTGGCAGAGGCGCTCTTTTTTCCAGGGGTGCCATAAGCTCAGGTTGTCGCCCTCGCTAGCGTAGGTTAGCCGGGTGCGGTGGTTTTTGTTCGTGGGTGATAATTGATACTCGGTTTTGATGGCCTGGCCGGACGTGTGGTCGGTATGGATTTTTTCTGCCAGCAGGCTGAAATGGCCGGTGTAATACTTCGCACTGAGGGCGCTTAACTGGCGCCAGTATTGGCCGGGGCGGTGGTAACTCCAGTGGCTCTCGGTGGTTTTATTGCCAAACCGATCGTAGCCACGGTCGATCCGGTGGTTGGGGATATGCTGCCCTTGTTGTTCACTCCACAACGAATGAACCATACTGGCCGGCTTGTCATAGTTGGTAGAGCGGCTGTATTTAAAGGGGCTGATGGCGTAGGTGAACTCGGTTTTTAAAAACTCTTTGTGTGTTTTAAGGATGCGAATATCGACGGGTAAATGCAGGTAGTTGTAGCGGTATATTTTTTCATGCACCTGGGATGTGGTGCTATCAATCTGTTTTACTGCCACGGAGTAGTGGTAATTTTGGTCGTTACTGTCCATCAGGCTGTCAGTGGCGTCTGACATGGTATACAACGGATAACCGGTATAATTGCTGTCTGAAATGTAGTCATATTGGGTTTCGTGGTGGGTTTTATCGTCGGCACTGTCGAGCTGCTTATACGCTGCGACCACGGGTAAAACACCCTTGCCGCGGTGGTTTTGAAAGGGAATGGTGCTGTAGCTTAGTTCGGTGATCAGGCCGGTGGGGGAGCGGATGGTGCGTATTAAGTTGTGACCGTTGAAGTGGGTGTATTTAAATTCGTAGCGCTGCTGTAACGGATTGATAATAGTTGAGACGCCGGTGAGGGAGAAGAAGACTTGCTGTTCTCTGCCATCGGGGTAATGCACCCTCATCACCCCCGGCTCGTAGCTGAACGTGTAGCGGTTGCCATAGTTGTCGGTGATTGCCGTGAGCCGGGCTTCTTCAATGTATTTTACCGGCTCTTGGTATTCAAAGGTGATGCGATTGCCAAAGCGGTCTTTTTGCAGGGTGAGCAAGCCGCCGTGGGAAAAGTATTTGCAGGTTCCGTCTTTATGCGTTGAGCGGTAACGGTAAAAGCGGGACTCTTCGCCGGGAATGGGTTGCTCTTCGACGTTGTCCTGAAACCGTGAGCCGTGCTGGTTGAAGTATTTAAGACCGGAGGCGTACAGGGTTTCATCGTGCCAGAGCGGGTCGATTAACCACTGGCCACCCATTTCAACCACATTATTATTGATGTGATCCAGATCAAGCCGCCAGCCCGTTGGCAGGCCGAACATGCCCTGAGCATTGAATCGGTAGGTTAGATTGATGATGAATGGCCCGTGAACGCCGGTCATTTTCACTAAAGGGTAAGAGAAGTGAAAGGTGCCGGTGGCAATATTAACCGAGGCATGCATCGCCTGTGGATGGTTATAAGCCTGGGTGCCGCTATATTGTGCGTTGGTCAAACCACAGGAAGCAAAGGTAATGACGGTTGTCAGCAGAATAGCGAGATATTGGTTCATGGATCTCTCTTGCAAAAGATAATGAGAAATAGACCGTAAGCCACAGTGAAACGCTGGCTTATTGGTAAATTTTTCCGATCGCACCCTGATCTTCATCAATGCGCTGTCGCCCTCGTTTGTAGAAAACCTCTCAATGCAAAAAATTCCAGCGCGAGGGCTGTGCTCTGAGTGCACTCTGGGTAATCAGACAGCCTGAAGTTACTGTCAGAAATAAGTTTCAACCTGCTGTGCAGCGGCCCCTTCTTCAGTTGGGGCAGATGGGGGAATACCCGTACTCAATTGCTCCCCAAACCAATTGCAAAATCCACCAAAACACCTCGAACTTGCGTTTCTAAAACGACTTACTGCAGTACCGAACCGCTCAATCAGTCCCATGCCAGCATAGTCAGGGGAGAGGTTTGCCACTTCCTGATATGGGGGAGGAGGGCCTAAAGTGTAGTTGGGAGGCGGGTATGCAGCAGATGCCGCATCGCTTGTAGGTGTTGAGCGATACAAGTCACCCATAGCCTCTCCGGCTACCGATTCTTGCCCTCCCTGGCTTGTACTTCTGAGCGTATTGCGTAGGTGAGTCTGACCCTCTGGCGGCGCTTCTTCATAAGGGGGAGGCGATCTGCCGCTTAATGCGCTTCGCTGGTTGACTTGGCTCATTTCAAATTCAGTTCTCCAAGCAGCCGATGAAGTGGTATTCGCTGCAGTAACTTCTGAATTTGAAGAGAGCAGTGGCATAGCACCGGAAACACTTTCAGACGTCGCTTGGGCACTAGTACTAGTGGAATATGCAAGATAAATACGCGGGGCTGCTAAGGAGGAAAAGAATGATAAGACAGCAAGGGCTATACCGGTATAACGCAGACCTTCTCCAAGGGTTTTGTGACCATTATCAAGCCTATTTTGAGAAACGCTCAGAGCTATTCCCGAGAGTAGCCCAGTCAGGCCACCAACTAGACATCCGACTGCACTGGGTGTCACCGCATAGTCCATAGAGGTAATGGAAGCTATGAGAGTGCCGATGCCATATAATATCATCATAATAGCCGATATAACCTGAATAGCATTTCCAAGAGCTTTCCCAATAGATTGCCCACTAGGGTCAGTAAATGCGATCGGGTTAGCAACTGCATAGGCGTATCGGTTATCAAGGCTTTTGGTGTCACGGGTGGTGAAGCGTCTCAGGTCGGGGTGGTAAAAACGGTGGCGCAAATAGACAAGGCCTGTTGCTTTATCCCGAAACTCCTGATTCCAGAGGAAGTCGGAGCTAGATGAGTCGTCTGCCCCCATTGCGCTACTGCCTTGTTCATACCCTTCCCCATACCCTTCATAGTCGTAAAAGTTTGCGGATTTTTTGCCTTTTTTATCAACGTTGAGCCGGGCACCGGTACTTTGATTGGAGATAAACAGCTGCTCTGTACCGCCTTCTGTTAGTGCTCCGAGAAATTTGTTGCTGTATCGAATGTAGTCGTGCAACTTGCCATTTTTAATGACCGTCTGCACCTGACCATTGTTATGGTAGTAAAAACTCTGACGCTTGTTGCCGTTGTGAATGTGGCCGAGGATGCCGTCGGGTAAGTAATGAAAGCTGGCCAGTGGCTGACCGTTGGCATCGCGGACCGCCAGTAGCACGCCTTTGTCATCGTAATCGTATTGCTGCCCGAGATGATCCACCACCATACGACCGTTGTCGTCGTGGCGGATGTGCAGCTGTTCATCCGGTGCGTTGCGGTTCACTTTGTTGATCCTGATCAGTTGGTCAGCAGCGTTGTAATGGCGGTGAATGGTGGTATCGCTGCGGTGCTCTGTGATCAGGTTGTTGTTGCCGTCGTACTGGTAGCGAATGGTACTGTCACCGTGGGGGCGGTGTGTCTCTTTGACCAGTCGAAATAAACCGTCATAGTCGTAGCTGATGGTGTGGGTTTCACGGCGGTTGTCTGGCGTTTGGGTGATGGTGGTTTGTTGGTTGAGCTCGCCACGGGGGGAGTATTGATACGCTCTGGTGACCAGCGGTTGTGTGGCCGCACCAGTCACTTGCGCGCACTTGACCCGGCCGTAGGAGTCATAATGAAAAGTTTCACGGGTTTTCTCGCTCCCGGCCATATTGCGCTCAATCCCCACTAGCCGACCTTGATGGCCATTGTCGTCTGTGCCGTAAGTGAAGCGTACTTCATGGGCGTCACTCGTAATGGCGGAGAGTTTGCCCCGGTCTTTGTCATCGTAATGATAGGTTAGTACCCGGTTGCCGACGTTTTTTTGCTCGGTCAGTCGGCCCGCCTGATCGTAGGCGTAGGTTTGCTGACGGTTATCGGGGTAGATGCGCCGGGTCAGGTTGCCTCGTAGATCGTACTGGTAGTGTTGCTGCTGACCGTCGGTGTCAGAAATTTGGGTCAGATGCCCATCGGCGTCGTAGTGGTGGTCTACCCGAAAGGTCTTGTTGTGGCGTTGCCAGTGGGCCGATTGCAGCAGCCCACTGGGGTTGTACTGATAGTTAATGGTTTTGCCGTCGGGGAGTTGGCGCTGGATTTCCCGACCATTGGGGTTGTAGCGGTGGTGGGTAATCAAAGATTTGCCCGATTCGAGTGGCGGGCTGATGGTGCGCTCTAGCTGGTTGTCGGCGTTATAAATGTGCTGATAACCCCGGTGGGTGGTTATTTTTCCGTTGTCGTTTTGTTTTTTTACATGGTGGTATGGGTTGTTAAACAGGTCATAAACAATATCTTTTGTCAGGGTCAGTCCATCAAAACTGCGGGTTTCAATGCGGGTTTTATTAAACTGCGGGTCGTAGGCGTAGGTTTCTTTGTTGCGTGGGTGTTTGGCGGTGGATTGCAAGTCGAGCAGTGCCTCCTCCTTGCTGATGGGTTTACCAAAGCCGTTTTTGGTGGTGGTGATCTGCACCGCCATCATTGTTGCACCAGGCGCTGGGTAGTGGGTCGCTGTGGTGGTTAATGACCAGGGCGTTTTTTGTAACCGCTGCTGTTTGTTGCCATTGAGCAGAACGTCGGTGGCCAACGCTTCATCGTTGTACACAATCTCGGTTTTATTCAGCCAGGGGTCGGTATGCTTGGTGAGCCGGAGCAGGTCGTCGTATTGGTAGGTGACGGGCTGGCCGAAGCGGTTTTTACTGCGGACGACTTGCCCAAAGGCGTCATACTGATGCTCGCTGATCTTATGAAAGTGGTCGTCTATCCAGTCTTCTACTGCTGTTGTGCGATTGGAGGCGTCCATGATGTGGCGCTTTTTAAAGCCTAGCGGGGTTTTTATCACTTTGGCGTTGATCCCATCCTGATCAAACGTATAGTGCTCGATGCGGTGGGTATTGCCCTCGGGGTCGATGTGCTCAGTCAGTTGCCCAAGATCGTTGTAGCGATAGACTGTTTTTTCCCCGAGGGCGGAGATGTGCGCGAGCACTTGAGCATTGCGTGTGTCCATCAGGCGCTCGGTGATATTGCCAAGGTGGCTGATGTGCTGAGTGGTTAACAGGGTGGATGTTTTGTCGAATAAATAGCGGTGCCTTGTCACCGTTTGCTGAATGCCCGGCCTGCCTTTTGCTGCCCATTGCAGTTGGCGTACCGTGACGCGCCCGAGATCGTCGTGGCAGAGGCGCTCTTTTTTCCAGGGGTGCCATAAGCTCAGGTTGTCGCCCTCGCTAGCGTAGGTTAGCCGGGTGCGGTGGTTTTTTTTCGTGGGTGATAATTGATACTCGGTTTTGATGGCTTGGCCGGACGTGTGGTCGGTATGGATTTTTTCTGCCAGCAGGCTGAAATGGCCGGTGTAATACTTCGCGCTGAGGCCGGTTAACTGGCGCCAGTATTGGCCGGGGCGGTGGTAACTCCAGTGGCTTTCGGTGGTTTTATTGCCAAACCGATCGTAGTCACGGTCGATCCGGTGGCTGGGGATATACTGCCCATGTTGTTCACTCCACAACGAATGAACCATACTGGCCGGCTTGTCATAGTTGGTAGAGCGGCTGTATTTAAATGAGCTGATGGCGTAGGTGAACTCGGTTTTTAAAAACTCTTTCTGTTTTTTAAGGATGCGAATATCGACGGGTAAATGCAGGTAGTTGTAGCGGTATATTTTTTCATGCACCTGGGATGTGGTGCTATCAATCTGTTTTACTACCACGGAGTAGTGGTAATTTTGGTCGTTACTGTCCATCAGGCTGTCAGTGGCGTCTGACATGGTATACAACGGATAACCGGTATAATTGCTGTCTGGAATGTAGTCATATTGGGTTTCGTGGTGGGTTTTATCGTCGGCACTGTCGAGCTGCTTATACGCTGCGACCACGGGTAAAACACCCTTGCCGCGGTGGTTTTGAAAGGGAATGGTGCTGTAGCTTAGCTCGGTGATCAGGCCGGTGGGGGAGCGGATGGTGCGTATTAAGTTGTGACCGTTGAAGTGGGTGTATTTAAATTCGTAGCGCTGCTGTAACGGGTTGATAATAGTTGAGACGCCGGTGAGGGAGAAGAAGACTTGCTGTTCTCTGCCATCGGGGTAATGCACCCTCATCACCTCCGGCTCGTAGCTGAACGTGTAGCGGTTGCCATAGTTGTCGGTAATTGCCGTGAGCCGGGCTTCTTTAATGTGTTTTACCGGCTCTTGGTATTCAAAGGTGATGCGATTGCCAAAGCGGTCTTTTTGCAGGGTGAGCAAGCCGCCGTGGGAAAAGTATTTGCAGGTTCCGTCTTTATGCGTTGAGCGGTAACGGTAAAAGCGGGACTCTTCGCCGGGAATGGGTTGCTCTTCGACGTTGTCCTGAAACCGTGAGCCGTGCTGGTTGAAGTATTTAAGACCGGAGGCGTACAGGGTTTCATCGTGCCAGAGCGGGTCGATTAACCACTGGCCACCCATTTCAACCACATTGTTATTGATGTGATCCAGATCAAGCCGCCAGCCCGTTGGTAGGCCGAACATGCCCTGAGCATTGAATCGGTAGGTTAGATTGATGATGAATGGCCCATGAACGCCGGTCATGTTCACTAAAGGGTAAGAGAAGTGAAAGGTGCCGGTGGCAATATTAACCGAGGCATGCATCGGCTGCTGATGGTTATAAGCCTGGGTGCCGCTATATTGTGCGTTGGTCAAACCACAGGAAGCAAAGGTAATGACGGTTGTCAGCAGAATAGCGAGATATTGGTTCATGGATCTCTCTTGCAAAAGATAATGAGAAATGACCGTAAGCCACAGTGAAGTTCTGGCTTAATTGCCAGTCTTTTTGGCGTTGGTTTAAAAAGTTAATGCTGCTTGAAGGTAGAAAGCCTCTTCATGCAACAAAACTTAGCCTCTGTGATTAACTGCACTTAGGATAATCAGCTAGCCTGAGTTTACTGTTGCCAATAAGTCTGAATTTGTTGATCACCATTCACGTATTCATTTGGGATAAGCTCGGAGGTAGGAGTATCCTGAGTGCTTCTGGTCCGATTGAAAAATCTTGCAAAAGGATTCCACCTTCTAAGGTTAGAATGATTGACTGCGGGGCCATTAGCCGGTGTAATTTCTTGAGCTGACATCGTGGTATCATAACTGGGGGGAGGGTCTCCCATGAATTGAGTCTCAGCATAGTTGGGAGGCAAGTCTGGCGGTACGTCTGCTCCACGTGTTAACCGATAAAAATCCCCTGTGATTTGTCCCGGTTCAATAGCTTGTGCTCCCTGGCTTGTGTTTCTGAATGTATTTGATAATTGACCTTCGCCAGACTCTGCGAGCTCCTCATAAGGCGGAGGACTTACCCCGGGGATTGAGTCGCCACTGTTACTGGCGAATTGGCTCATTTCCAAAGTGTATGGACTTCCATGGGTTGTCGATCCAGCTGTTGCTTCTGAATAAGAAGGGAGAGTTGGTCTTGACATCGTACCGGATACACTTTGAGTGGCAGATTCCTCAACAGCTTCTCCGAAAAATCTAAGATAAATACGCGGAGCCGCTGCGATAAAAGCTCCTGATATAGCAAGTGCGATACTGGCATAGCGAGCATATCTGGAAGCGGTGCTTAAACCCCCATCATAGAGACCTTGAGAAGTGATCAGAGCTATTCCTGAAAGAACTCCTAACACACCACCTATCACTCCTCCCGTTGAAATAGCCGCTTCCGCAGCGTTGGCAGTGGCGTACGAAATGAAGGTGCATATCACGCTAATCGATGCGATAATAACACCTACAATATATGAAATAAGGCTAGTGGGAGACTGCCCGCTAGGGTCAATAAATGCGATCGGGTTAGCAACTGCATAGGCGTATCGGTTATCAAGGCTTTTGGTGTCACGGGTGGTGAAGCGTCTCAGGTCGGGGTGGTAAAAACGGTGGCGCAAATAGACAAGGCCTGTTGCTTTATCCCGAAACTCCTGATTCCAGAGGAAGTCGGAGCTAGAAGTGTCGTCTGTATCCATTGCACTACTGCCTTGTTCATACCCTTCCCCATACCCTTCATAGTCGTAAAAGTTTGCGGATTTTTTGCCTTTTTTATCAACGTTGAGCCGGGCACCGGTACTTTGATTGGAGATAAACAGCTGCTCTGTACCGCCTTCTGTTAGTGCTCCGAGAAATTTTTTGCTGTATTGAATGTAGTCGTGCAACTTGCCATTTTTAATGACCGTCTGCACCTGACCATTGTTATGGTAGTAAAAACTCTGACGCTTGTTGCCGTTGTGAATGTGGCCGAGGATGCCGTCGGGTAAGTAATGAAAGCTGGCCAGTGGCTGACCGTTGGCATCGCGGACCGCCAGTAGCACGCCTTTGTCATCGTAATCGTATTGCTGCCCGAGATGATCCACCACTATACGACCGTTGTCGTCGTGGCGGATGTGCAGCTGTTCATCCGGTGCGTTGCGGTTCACTTTGTTGATCCTGATCAGTTGGTCAGCAGAGTTGTAATGGCGGTGAATGGTGGTATCGCTGCGGTGCTCTGTGATCAGGTTGTTGTTGCCGTCGTACTGGTAGCGAATGGTACTGTCACCGTGGGGGCGGTGTGTCTCTTTGACCAGTCGAAATAAACCGTCATAGTCGTAGCTGATGGTGTGGGTTTCACGGCGGTTGTCTGGCGTTTGGGTGATGGTGGTTTGTTGGTTGAGCTCGCCACGGGGGGAGTATTGATACTCTCTGGTGACCAGCGGTTGTGTGGCCGCATCAGTGGTTGCGGTGGTCACTTGCGCGCGCTTGACCCGGCCGTAGGGGTCATAATGAAAAGTTTCACGGGTTTTCTCGCTCCCGGCCATATTGCGCTCAATCCCCACTAGCCGACCTTGATGGCCATTGTCGTCTGTGCCGTAAGTGAAGCGTACTTCATGGGCGTCACTCGTAATGGCGGAGAGTTTGCCCCGGTCTTTGTCATCGTAATGATAGGTTAGTACCCGGTTGCCGACGTTTTTTTGCTCGGTCAGTCGGCCCGCCTGATCGTAGGCGTAGGTTTGCTGACGGTTATCGGGGTAGATGCGCCGGGTCAGGTTGCCTCGTAGATCGTACTGGTAGTGTTGCTGCTGGCCGTCGGCGTCAGAAATTTGGGTCAGATGCCCATCGGCGTCGTAGTGGTGGTCTACCCGAAAGGTCTTGTTGTGGCGTTGCCAGTGGGCCGATTGCAGCAGCCCACTGGGGTTGTACTGATAGTTAATGGTTTTGCCGTCGGGGAGTTGGCGCTGGATTTCCCGACCATTGGGGTCGTAGCGGTGGTGGGTAATCAAAGACTTGCCCGATTCGAGTGGCGGGCTGATGGTGCGCTCTAGCTGGTTGTCGGCGTTATAAATGTGCTGATAACCCCGGTGGGTGGTTATTTTTCCGTTGTCGTTTTGTTTTTTTACATGGTGGTATGGGTTGTTAAACAGGTCATAAACAATATCTTTTGTCAGGGTCAGTCCATCAAAACTGCGGGTTTCAATGCGGGTTTTATTAAACTGCGGGTCGTAGGCGTAGGTTTTTTTGCTGCGTGGGTGTTTGGCGGTGGATTGCAAATCAAGCAGTGCCTCCTCCTTGCTGATGGGTTTACCAAAGCCGTTTTTGGTGGTGGTGATCTGCACCGCCATCATCGTTGCACCAGGCGCTGGGTAGTGGGTCGCTGTGGTGGTTAATGACCAGGGCGTTTTTTGTAACCGCTGCTGTTTGTTGCCATTGAACAGAATGTCGGTGGCCAACGCTTCATCGTTATACACAATGTCAGTTTTATTCAGCCAGGGGTCGGTATGCTTGGTGAGCCGGAGCAGGTCGTCGTATTGGTAGGTGACCGGCTGACCGAAGTGGTTTTTACTGCGGACGACTTGCCCAAAGGCGTCATACTGATGCTCGCTGATCTTATGAAAGTGGTCGTCTATCCAGTCTTCTACCGCCGTTGTGCGATTGGAGGCGTCCATGATGTGGCGCTTTTTAAAGCCTAGTGGGGTTTTTATCACTTTGGCGTTGATCCCATCCTGATCGAACGTATAGTGCTCGATGCGGTGGGTATTGCCCTCGGGGTCGATGTGCTCAGTCAGTTGCCCAAGATCGTTGTAGCGATAGGCTGTTTTTTCCCCGAGGGCGGAGATGCGCGCGAGCACTTGGGCATTGCGTGTGTCCATCAGGCGCTCGGTGATATTGCCAAGGTGGCTGACGTGCTGAGTGGTTAACAGGGCGGATGTTTTGTCCAATAAATAGCGGTGCCTTGTCACCGTTTGCTGAATGCCCGGCCTGCCTTTTGCTGCCCATTGCAGTTGGCGTACCGTGACGCGCCCGAGATCGTCGTGGCAGAGGCGCTCTTTTTTCCAGGGGTGCCATAAGCTCAGGTTGTCGCCCTCGCTAGCGTAGGTTAGCCGGGTGCGGTGGTTTTTGTTCGTGGGTGATAATTGATACTCGGTTTTGATGGCCTGGCCGGACGTGTGGTCGGTATGGATTTTTTCTGCCAGCAGGCTGAAATGCCCGGTGTAATACTTCGTGCTGAGGGCGCTTAACTGGCGCCAGTATTGGCCGGGGCGGTGGTAACTCCAGTGGCTCTCGGTGGTTTTATTGCCAAACCGATCGTAGCCACGGTCGATCCGGTGGCTGGGGATATGCTGCCCGTGCTGTTCACTCCACAACGAATGAACCATACTGGCCGGCTTGTCATAGTTGGTAGAGCGGCTGTATTTAAATGGGCTGATGGCGTAGGTGAACTCGGTTTTTAAAAACTCTTTGTGTTTTTTAAGGATGCGAATATCGACGGGTAAATGCAGGTAGTTGTAGCGGTATATTTTTTCATGCACCTGGGATGTGGTGCTATCAATCTGTTTTACTGCCACGGAGTAGTGGTAATTTTGGTCGTTACTGTCCATCAGGCTGTCAGTGGCGTCTGACATGGTATACAACGGATAACCGGTATAATTGCTGTCTGAAATGTAGTCATATTGGGTTTCGTGGTGGATTTTATCGTCGGCACTGTCGAGCTGCTTATACGCTGCGACCACGGGTAAAACCCCCTTGCCGCGGTGGTTTTGAAAGGGAATGGTGTTGTAGCTTAGCTCGGTGATCAGGCCGGTGGGGGAGCGGATGGTGCGTATTAAGTTGTGACCGTTGAATTGGGTGTATTTAAATTCGTAGCGCTGCTGTAACGGGTTGATAATGGTTGAGACGCCGGTGAGGGAGAAGAAGACTTGCTGTTCTCTGCCATCGGGGTAATGCACCCTCATCACCCCCGGCTCGTAGCTGAACGTGTAGCGGTTGCCATAGTTGTCGGTAATTGCCGTGAGCCGGGCTTCTTCAATGTGTTTTACCGGCTCTTGATACTCAAAGGTGATGCGATTGCCAAAGCGGTCTTTTTGCAGGGTGAGCAAGCCGCCGTGGGAAAAGTATTTGCAGGTTCCGTCTTTATGCGTTGAGCGGTAACGGTAAAAGCGGGACTCTTCGCCGGGAATGGGTTGCTCTTCGACGTTGTCCTGAAACCGTGAGCCGTGCTGGTTGAAGTATTTAAGGCCGGAGGCGTACAGGGTTTCATCGTGCCAGAGCGGGTCGATTAACCACTGGCCACTCATTTCAACCACATTGTTATTGATGTGATCCAGATCAAGCCGCCAGCCCGTTGGCAGGCCGAACATGCCCAGAGCATTGAATCGGTAGCTCAGATTGATGATGAATGGCCCATGAACGCCGGTCATTTTCACTAAAGGGTAAGAGAAGTGAAAGGTGCCGGTGGCAATGTTAACCGAGGCATGCATCGCCTGCTGATGGTTGTAAGCCTGAGTGCCGCTATATTGTGCGTTGGTCAAACCACAGGAAGCAAAGGTAATGACGGTTGTCAGCAGAATAGCGAGATATTGGTTCATGGGTCTCTCTTGCAAAAGATAATGATAAGTGACCGTAAGTCACAGTGAAACTCTGGCTTAATTGCCAGTCTTTTTGGCGTTGGTTTAAAGAGTTAATGCTGCTTGAAGGTAGAAAGCCTCTTCATGCAACAAAGCTGAGCCTCTGTGATTAATTGCACTTAGGATAATCAGCTAGCCTGAGTTTACTGTTGCCAATAAGTGTGAATTTGTTGATTAACTCTCACGGATTCATGTGGGATACGCTCGGAGGCAGGAGCGTCCTGAGTGCTTCTGGTCCGATTGAAAAATCTTGCAAAAGGATTCCGCCTTCTAAGGTTAGAATGATTGACTGCGGGGCCATTAGTCGGTGTAATTTCTTGAGCTGACATCGTGGTATCATAACCGGGGGGAGGCTCTCCCATGAACTGAGTCTCAGCATAGCTGGGAGGAAGGTATGGCGGTGCGTCTACTCCACGTGTTAACCGATAAAAATCTCCTGTGATTTGTCCCGATTCAACAGCTTGTGCTCCCTGGCTTGTGTTTCTGAATGTATTTGATAATTGACCTTCGCCAGACTCTGCGAGCTCCTCATAAGGCGGAGGACTTATCCCGTGGAATGAGTCGCCACTGGTACTGGCGAATTGACTCATTTCCAAAGTGTATGGACTTCCATGGGTTGTCGATCCAGCTGTTGCTTCTGCATAAGTGGGGAGAGTTGGTCTTGACATCGTACCGGATACACTTTGAGTCACAGATTCCTCAAGAGCTTCTCCGAAAAATCTAATATAAATACGCGGAGCCGCTGCGATAAAAGCTGCTGATATAGCAAGGGCGACACTGGTATACTGAGCATATGTGCCAGCGGTGTTTAAACCCGCATCATAGAGACCTTGAGAAGTGATCAGAGCTATTCCTGAAAGAACTCCTAACACACCACCTATCACTCCTCCCGTTGAAATAGCCGCTTCCGCAGCGTTGGCAGTGGCGTACGAAATGACGGTGCATATCAAGCTAAGCGCTATCATGCCAAGACCTATAACATATGAAGCAATGCCAAGGGCAGACTGCCCGCTAGGGTCAATAAATGCGATCGGGTTAGCAACTGCATAGGCGTATCGGTTATCAAGGCTTTTGGTGTCACGGGTGGTGAAGCGTCTCAGGTCGGGGTGGTAAAAACGGTGGCGCAAATAGACAAGGCCTGTTGCTTTATCCCGAAACTCCTGATTCCAGAGGAAGTCGGAGCTAGATGGGTCGTCTGCCCCCATTGCGCTACTGCCTTGTTCATACCCTTCCCCATACCCTTCATAGTCGTAAAAGTTTGCGGATTTTTTGCCTTTTTTATCAACGTTGAGCCGGGCACCGGTACTTTGATTGGAGATAAACAGCTGCTCTGTACCGCCTTCTGTTAGTGCTCCGAGAAATTTGTTGCTGTATCGAATGTAGTCGTGCAACTTGCCATTTTTAATGACCGTCTGCACCTGACCATTGTTATGGTAGTAAAAAATCTGACGCTTATTGCCGTTGTGAATGTGGCCGAGGATGCCATCGGGTAAGTAATGAAAGCTGGCCAGTGGCTGACCGTTGGCATCGCGGACCGCCAGTAGCACGCCTTTGTCATCGTAATCGTATTGCTGCCCGAGATGATCCACCACCATACGACCGTTGTCGTCGTGGCGGATGTGCAGCTGTTCATCCGGTGCGTTGCGGTTCACTTTGTTGATCCTGATCAGTTGGTCAGCAGCGTTGTAATGGCGGTGAATGGTGGTATCGCTGCGGTGCTCTGTGATCAGGTTGTTGTTGCCGTCGTACTGGTAGCGAATGGTACTGTCACCGTGGGGGCGGTGTGTCTCTTTGACCAGTCGAAAGAAACCGTCATAGTCGTAGCTGATGGTGCGGGTTTTACGACGATTGTCTGGCGTTTGGGTGATGGTGGTTTGTTGGTTGAGCTCGCCACGGGGGGAGTATTGATACGCTCTGGTGACCAGCGGTTGTGTGGCCGCATCAGTGGTTGCGGTGGTCACTTGCGCGCGCTTGACCCGGCCGTAGGGGTCATAATGAAAAGTTTCACGGGTTTTCTCGCTCCCGGCCATATTGCGCTCAATCCCCACTAGCCGACCTTGATGGCCATTGTCGTCTGTGCCGTAAGTGAAGCGTACTTCATGGGCGTCACTCGTAATGGTGGAGAGTTTGCCCCGGTCTTTGTCATCGTAATGATAGGTTAGTACCCGGTTGCCGACGTTTTTTTGCTCGGTCAGTCGGCCCGCTTGATCGTAGGCGTAGGTTTGCTGACGGTTATCGGGGTAGATGCGCCGGGTCAGGTTGCCTCGTAGATCGTACTGGTAGTGTTGCTGCTGGCCGTCGGCGTCAGAAATTTGGGTCAGATGCCCATCGGCGTCGTAGTGGTGGTCTACTCGAAAGGTCTTGTTGTGGCGTTGCCAGTGGGCCGATTGCAGCAGCCCACTGGGGTTGTACTGATAATTAATGGTTTTGCCGTCGGGGAGTTGGCGCTGGATTTCCCGACCATTGGAGTCGTAGCGGTGGTGGGTAATCAAAGACTTGCCCGATTCGAGTGGCGGGCTGATGGTGCGCTCTAGCTGGTTGTCGGCGTTATAAATGTGCTGATAACCCCGGTGGGTGGTTATTTTTCCGTTGTCGTTTTGTTTTTTTACATGGTGGTATGGGTTGTTAAACAGGTCATAAACAATATCTTTTGTCAGGGTCAGTCCATCAAAACTGCGGGTTTCAATGCGGGTTTTATTAAACTGCGGGTCGTAGGCGTAGGTTTTTTTGCTGCGTGGGTGTTTGGCGGTGGATTGCAAGTCGAGCAGTGCCTCCTCCTTGCTGATGGGTTTACCAAAGCCGTTTTTGGTGGTGGTGATCTGCACCGCCATCATCGTTGCACCAGGCGCTGGGTAGTGGGTCGCTGTGGTGGTTAATGACCAGGGCGTTTTTTGTAACCGCTGCTGTTTGTTGCCATTGAACAGAATGTCGGTGGCCAACGCTTCATCGTTATACACAATGTCAGTTTTATTCAGCCAGGGGTCGGTATGCTTGGTGAGCCGGAGCAGGTCGTCGTATTGGTAGGTGACGGGCTGACCGAAGCGGTTTTTACTGCGGACGACTTGCCCAAAGGCGTCATATTGATGCTCGCTGATCTTATGAAAGTGGTCGTCTATCCAGTCTTCTACCGCCGTTGTGCGATTGGAGGCGTCCATGATGTGGCGCTTTTTAAAGCCTAGCGGGGTTTTTATCACTTTGGCGTTGATCCCATCCTGATCGAACGTATAGTGCTCGATGCGGTGGGTATTGCCCTCGGGGTCGATGTGCTCAGTCAGCTGCCCAAGATCGTTGTAGCGATAGGCTGTTTTTTCCCCGAGGGCGGAGATGCGCGCGAGCACCTGGGCATTGCGTGTGTCCATCAGGCGCTCGGTGATATTGCCAAGGTGGCTGATGTGCTGAGTGGTTAACAGGGCGGATGTTTTGTCGAATAAATAGCGGTGCCTTGTCACCGTTTGCTGAATGCCCGGCCTGCCTTTTGCTGCCCATTGCAGTTGGCGTACCGTGACGCGCCCGAGATCGTCGTGGCAGAGGCGCTCTTTTTTCCAGGGGTGCCATAAGCTCAGGTTGTCGCCCTCGCTAGCGTAGGTTAGCCGGGTGCGGTGGTTTTTTTTCGTGGGTGATAATTGATACTCGGTTTTGATGGCCTGGCCGGACGTGTGGTCGGTATGGATTTTTTCTGCCAGCAGGCTGAAATGGCCGGTGTAATACTTCGCGCTGAGGCCGGTTAACTGGCGCCAGTATTGGCCGGGGCGGTGGTAACTCCAGTGGCTCTCGGTGGTTTTATTGCCAAACTGATCGTAGCCATGGTCGATCCGGTGGTTGGGGATATGCTGCCCGTGTTGTTCACTCCACAACGAATGAACCATACTGGCCGGTTTGTCATAGTTGGTCGAGCGGCTGTATTTAAATGGGCTGATGGCGTAGGTGAACTCGGTTTTTAAAAACTCTTTGTGTGTTTTAAGGATGCGAATATCGACGGGTAAATGCAGGTAGTTGTAGCGGTATATTTTTTCATGCACCTGGGATCTGGTGCTATCAATCTGTTTTACTGCCACGGAGTAGTGGTAATTTTGGTCGTTACTGTCCATCAGGCTGTCAGTGACGTCTGACATGGTATATAACGGATAACCGGTATAATTGCTGCCTGAAATGTAGTCATATTGGGTTTCGTGGTGGGTTTTATCGTCGGCACTGTCGAGCTGCTTATACGCTGCGACCACGGGTAAAACACCCTTGCCGCGGTGGTTTTGAAAGGGAATGGTGTTGTAGCTTAGTTCGGTGATCAGGCCGGTGGGGTAGCGGATGGTGCGTATTAAGTGGTGACCGTTGAAGTGGGTGTATTTAAATTCGTAGCGCTGCTGTAACGGGTTGATAATGGTTGAGACGCCGGTGGGGGAGAAGAAGACTTTTTGTTCTCTGCCATCGGGGTAATGCACCCTCATCCCCCCCGGCTCGTATCTGAACGTGTAGCGGTTGCCATAGTTGTCGGTGATTGCCGTGAGCCGGGCTTCTTCAATGTATTTTACCGGCTCTTGATATTCAAAGGTGATGCGATTGCCAAAGCGGTCTTTTTGCAGGGTGAGCAAGCCGCCGTGGGAAAAGTATTTGCAGGTTCCGTCTTTATGCGTTGAACGGTAACGGTAAAAGCGGGACTCTTCGCCGGGAATGGGTTGCTCTTCGACGTTGTCCTGAAACCGTGAGCCGTGCTGGTTGAAGTATTTAAGACCGGAGGCGTACAGGGTTTCATCGTGCCAGAGCGGGTCGATTAACCACTGGCCACCCATTTCAACCACATTGTTATTGATGTGATCCAGATCAAGCCGCCAGCCCGTTGGCAGGCCGAACATGCCCTGAGCATTGAATCGGTAGGTCAGATTGATGATGAATGGCCCGTGAACGCCGGTCATTTTCACTAAAGGGTAAGAGAAGTGAAAGGTGCCGGTGGCAATATTAACCGAGGCATGCATCGGCTGCTGATGGTTATAAGCCTGGGTGCCGCTATATTGTGCGTTGGTCAAACCACAGCAAGCAAAGGTAATGACGGTTGTCAGCAGAATAGCGAGATATTGGTTCATTGATTTCTCTTGTAAGAATAACAGGCTGTAATTAACTTGCCTGATTAAATACTACTTACTGCCTTACAGGATGGGGCTAGTATGAGCTAGCGATGTACCGAATGGCTCGTAAAGCGATTTATAACGTTGTTCTTCGCCATCCGGGTTTCTATTGATTTGAGATTTCATCTTATCGAGTGTGATTGAATTCGAATATTACCGAACCCTTCTGCATGAGCCTTGCGGGTGGTTTATTCCCACCAGTGAGAGTTAGTAAATCGCAGAAAATCTTGCATAAGTCAGTAATCATAGCTTCATACCCATTATTGAGTAAAAACAAATGGTGCTGTCTTTGCGTCCATGCAAATAACAGTCAGATGTCTTTGACTAACTAATAAACCCATTGCTGCAAGGCAGTAGTGTGGTTTTGGTCCCTCTCTGAGGGGAAAGCAGCAGCACCACCAAAGGCTTCGCCTCCCGGACTATTAGAAAATTTTCTGGTATTTTGTAGTTCGCCAAGCGACTTTGTTCCTCTGATTCTTCTAGTTAATCCACTGCTTCTGTTTGCATTGATTGGGTTCTCATATGAGGAAGCTTTTACTTCATCAAGTGTGGGGGAGCCATCTTCAGCTAACTCTCCTCCAATGGGTTTGTTCTCAGCCAACCCTGCGTTAGTGGGTTGTCCTGTGGTGCTTGTGCTTTCCAGTGTGTCTGTTAATCCGGTTGTACCGGGCTGCGTATTAACAGCTGCTTCTTCAAAGTTTGTCGGCGACTCTAACTGATTAGAAATACTGGTAACTTCTTCCATGTTCATGTCAACCTTTGTTAAGAGAAAGCCAGCGGATTTTCTTGATGGTGGCAATGTGTCAAAAGCGCTTAAACGTTTGTATCCACCACGCACAGCAGACATGCTACTGGAAATGCTTTCAAAAATACTTTCACCATTTTGAAGTGAGGTAGCGACTGTTTTACTGAAATTAATAATCGTCGGTGCTAATGCGCCCAATGCGAATAGGCCTGCTACGCCTTCGAGGATATAACCTGCCAGAAGGGCGTGTTCTCTGGTTGATTGATTCCCACCCGCTACTTCAATTTGGGAAGCTAATATAGACGCTCCGCCGACCACTCCGGATAAGGCACCAAAGAGCCCAGCACCAGCAGTAAGTGATAATGACCCGCCGCCCGTTGGAGCGGCAAAGATACCGCCGATTATGCCCGCTAAAATTGCTACGACACCGAAGCCAGTTTTAAGAATGCTAGCGGCGAGAGCCTCGTGCCCATTTGGATCAATAAATGAGATCGGGTTGGCAATCGCATAAGCGTATCGATTATCAATGTTTCTGTCGTCGCGCTTGATAAAACGTTTCAGATCCGGATGGTAGAAGCGGTGTCGCATATAGACAAGCCCTGTCGCTTCATCGCGAAACTCCTGATTCCAGAGAAAATCCGTGCTGGAATTTTCGTCTATTGCCTTTGGGTTATCAGCATTGAAGGGCGTATTGTTTTTTCCGTAAGCTTCATAGGTATAAAAGTTTGATGTTTTATTTCCTTTGCTGTCAACACCGAGTCGGGCACTGGTACTTTGATTTGAAATGAACAGGTGATCACTACCGTGGTCGCTGATTGTGCCTAGAAATTTGTTGCCGTATTGCAAATAGTCGTGCACTTTTTGATTCTTGATTACCGTTTGTGCCCGGTTATTTTTATGGTAATAGAAACTCTGGCTCATGTTTTCACTTTGAACGTGGCCCAGAATGCCATTAGGCAAGTACTCAAAACGAACCAGAAGCCGGTTATTGGCATCACTGACCGAGAGTAGAATGCCTTTGTCATCGTATTCGTACTTGTTGCCTTGGTGATCAACCACTATACGGCCATTTTTATCGTGGTGGATGTTCAGCTTTTCATCGGGGGTATTCGGGCTCTCTTTTTTAATGCTAATCAGCTGATCTGCTGCATTGTAATGGCGGTAAATGGTTTGGCCTGAGTCGGTTCTATGCTCTTTAATCAGGTTGTTGTTGCCATCATATTGATAACTGATCTCACGGCTGGTAGTGACATTGGACTGACGACGGTGAGTTTCTTTGATCAGACGATGCAGCCCATCGTAATCGTACGTGATGACATCGGTGACCGGCTGGTTGTCTGCTGTACGGGAGTGAGTCGTTTGTTTTCTCAGTTCACCTCTGGGTAAGAATTGGTATTCTCTGGTTACAAACTCTTTTGCTGAAGAGGCTTTCGATGAGTCCGGCGCTGACTTGGCCTCAATGGTCACTTTTGCACGGGCTACCCGGCCATAGGGGTCATAATTAAATGTCTCTCTGGTTTTTTCGCTGCCTGTGATATTGCGCTCAATTGCCAATAGACGACCTTTTTGATCATTGTCGTCTGTCCCGTAGGTTATGCGTATTTCGTGGTCGTCGCTCTTGATGGCGGAGAGTTTACCCCGGTCTTTGTCATCGAAGTGATAGGTGAGCACACGATTCCCCACATTTTTCTGTTGAATCAGACGACCTGTGTTGTCATAGGTATAGTTTTGTTGGCGTTTGTCGGGGTAGGTCAGTTGGGTTAGGTTGCCTCTTAAATCATACTGGTAGCGTTGCTCTTTACCGTCGGAGTCACAGACTTTGGTGAGGTGTCCGTCGGCGTCGTAATGATTGCTCACCTTGAACGTTTTATTCAGGCGATTCCAACTGGCAGACTGCAGCAACCCTCTGGGGTTGTACTGATAATTGACGGTTTTGCCATCGGGGAATTGACGTTTGATTTCACGGCCGTTTTTGTCGTAGTGATGTTGAGTCACTAACGACCCGCATGAATCCAGTGGCGGACTGAGGGTGCGTTCGAGTTGGTTATCAGTGTTATAAATATGACGATAACCGCTATGAATGTTTATGTTTCCATTGTCGTCCTGTTTTTTAGTGAAGGTATAAACGTTGTTAAATAAGTCATAAGTAATGTCTTTTGATAGGGTTAGCCCGTCAAAACCACGGGTTTCAATTTTGGTTTTATTGAACTCGCTGTCATATTCGTAGGTTATTTTGGTAACTGCATGTTTTGCTAAGGATTGCATATCAAGTAGGGCATTTTCCTTACTCACCGGCCTGCCAAACCCGTTTTTTATCGTGCTGATCTCAAGCGCCATAGTGGCAGAGTTATTATAGGGAAAGTAGGTTTCTGTGCTTGTTAATGCCCAAGGGTTTTTTTTCATTTGGATATGCTTTTTACCATTCACCAAAGCGGTAGTCGTCATGTTCTGATCATCATAAACATAATGGGTTTTATTTAGCCAAGGATCGGTTTTCTCAGTTAATCGCTGTTGGTCATCGTATTGATAAGTGATTGTCTGGCCAAACTTGTTTTTGCTAGAAGATACTTTGCCAAAGGCGTCATATCTATATTCGCTTAACACATGGTAATTGCCATCGACCCAGTCTTCGATGGTGGTGGTACGTTCAGATGCATCTATTTTATGGCGCTTTTTGAAACCTAAGGGGGACTCGATAATTTTGGCGTTCAGTGCACCTTGATCAAAGGTAAAGTATTTGATTTTATGTACATTGCCTTCTGGGTCGATATGTTCTGTCAGCTGCCCGATATCATTGTATCGAAACTCGGTCTTTTCATTGAGTGCTGAAATGCGTGCGAGAATGCGGCCGTTGCGCGTATCTTCTTGTTGCTTGGTAATGTTCCCAAGGCTGCTTGTAAACTGAGTCGTTAATAGACCGGAAGCTTTATCGAACAAATAGCGCTGTTTTTTCGTCGTTTTTTGAATGCCCGGCATACCTTTTGCCGCCCACTCAAGTTGACTGGTAGTAACACGGCCAAGGGTATCGTGGCAGTAGCTCTCTTTTTTCCAGGGGTGCCACAAGCTGACTTTGTTGCTCTGCATGGCGTGGGTCAGCATACTGGCGTGATTTTTTTTGGAGGGTGATAAGCGATACTCAGCTTTCATTGCCTTGCCGGAAACCTTGTCTTCATGAACGGTTTCTGCCAGCAGGCTAAAGTAACGGGTGTAATATTTACTCCTGATGGCCGTTAATTGACGCCAGTGTTGACTGGAACGATCATAGATCCAGTGGGTTTCCAGAGTTTTATTGCCAAAGAGATCGTATTCGTGATCAGAGCGGTGGCTGGGGGTATGCCGCGCT
Organism: Endozoicomonas sp.; assembly: GCA_965198415.1. Lineage (GTDB taxonomy): Bacteria > Pseudomonadota > Gammaproteobacteria > Pseudomonadales > Endozoicomonadaceae > Endozoicomonas. The sequence goes on along the minus strand of CBDAPN010000030.1, from coordinate 324,874 downwards.
TGTTGTTCATTCCAGACGGAGTATAAAATGCTGGACGGTTTATCATAGTTAGTTGAGCGGCTGTATTTAAATGGGCTAATGGCGTAGGAGTATTCGGTTTTTAAAAACTCCTGATTTGCTTTAAGCGTGCGAATATCCGTGGGTAAGTGCAGGTAATTGTAGCGGTATATTTTCTCATTGATTCTCGATGAATCGGTGTCGAGCTGTTTTACGACGACAGAGTAGTGATAATTTTGGTCATTGCTGTCCATCAGGCTATCTGCTGAGTTGGACATAGTATATAGAGGGTAACCGGTATAATTGCTGCCTGAAACATAGTTGTATTGAGTTTCATGGTGTGTTTTGTTGTCTGCTAAATCAACCTGCTTGTATTCTGAAACCACCGGCAAAACACCCTCGCCCTGACTGTTTTTAAACGGAATGGTGCTGTAGCGTAAATGGGTCATCAGGCCGGTTGGCGTGTTGATGGTTTGTATTAGGTTATAACCGCTGTAGTTAATATATTTAAGTTCGTAACGCTGCTGCATCGGGTTGATAATGGTTGAAACCCCGTTGGAGGAGAAGAATATCTTTTGCTGCCTGGCGTCCGGGTAATGCACGACCATCAAGCCAGGCTCATAGCTAAAGGTGTAACGATTACCGTAGTTATCTGTGATTGCTGCAAGCCTTGCTTCTTCAATGTGCGTTACTGGCTTTTGATATTCAAAAGCCAGACGATTACCAAAGCGGTCTTTTTGCACAACCAGCAGACCGGTATGGGAAAAGTATTTCACGACACCGTCTTTATGCTGTGACCGATAGCGATAAAACTGAGAGTCTTCGTTGGGTATCGGTTGTTCCACGTAGTTATCCTGAAACTGTGTGCCGTGCTGGTTAAAATATTTTAAGCCGGAGGCGAACAGGGTTTCATCGTGCCAAAGTGGGTCAATCAACCACTGGCCACCCATTTCGACCACGTTTTTGTTGATATGATCCAGATCAAGTCGCCACCCTTTTGGCAGGCCAAACATTCCGGTGGCATTGAAGCGGTAAGTCAACTTTATGGTGAATGGGCTGTGAATGCCAGTTGCATAAACCAAAGGGTAAGAGAAATGGAAAGTACCGGTTGCAATGTTAACCGACGTATGCATTTGCTGTGGGTGGTTATAAGCCTGAGTACCATTGTATTCTGCACTGCTCAAACCACAGTGATTTAAGATAATGGCTGCTAATAGCCAAACTGTGAATTTTCGACTCATGGTTTTCTCTCGTTCAGAATGCAATGAAAATTGGGGCTGTAAAGAAAACGCTGGCTCTAATCGTTGTTTGAGAATAGTCCTTACTGGGACATCTTGCTGCAATAAAATTAAAATTTGAGGATAACTGTACGTACAGGTTTAGAGTGGGCTGCTTGCACAAAACACCTGAAAGGAATTAAGGCGGTAATGTCGCACCTATTAATGAAAAACAACACATCATCCCCTTTTATACCTTAACGTTTGAGCAAGGTATTGATAAAAGCTCCTTATATATGAGGAGGACGTTTCGGTTTAAGAAAGAATAATTAAACGACAATTAGTGTATAATCTGGGCCATCGGTTTGCCGACGGTCTATCTTATGGAAATAAAAAATATTTCTTTTATTTCTATCGTGAAAGTATTCTGAGAGAATACCGTTTCAAAGGTCTCTGCGTGCGTTTTATTATTTTTGGATAGATAGCGTCAACAGTTTTGTAGGCGTTATTAATGCCATGTATTATCGGTATGAAGAATTAAAGCTGCCTATAATGTGATGGCTAAAATAGAAAATTAGTCAAAAACACGAATCGTTAAGCAAGGCTAGAGGGTCAAGTAATGGAAAATGTAATCTCCGGGCAAGAGACTGTAAACCAGTATGGTTGTCATAGATTACCTGCAGACAATAAAGGCTCTGAGGTATTTGGAGTCAGTGTCTCTCAAACTCAGGGTGTGGTGACGAAAGGGTTATCGGGTCAGACGTCTAGTTATGCAGATGTTGTGAAACTCATCCATAGAGTGAAGATATCACAATCGACAAATATTGCGTCCTTAAATGAGATCATTATACAGCAGGGTTTTGAGGGTCCGGATAAAAAACTTGCAGAATCGGCTATTTCGATAGTGGAAGTCTGGAGAAAAAATGGGGCGGAGTTTGTTGTTAAGAAAATTAAAGAAGATAAGGTGTTGCAAAATTATAACAGAGCTAGTAATGGTGAAGTTTGTATATTTGGCCTGAAATCATGCCCAAACATTATCGAGGTTGATCGCATCATTGTGTGGAACCGTTTTACAAAAGAATACAGTATCTTGAAAAATAGCAATGATGTAACCGATGATGTAAAAAATCACTGCTTCATTACGGCGGTTATTTCCCGAAAGGCAAAAGGGATTGATCTTTATGAATATTTAAAAATCAATGGTAGCAAAACAAACTTTAATGATTTATTGAATATTGTTGTTGAGGTCGGTCGCGCATTGAAATTTTTTAATGAAAAAAAATTTGTTTATCGCGATTTAAAGGCTGAGAATGTTATTTATGACCCCGCTAGTAAGCGTGTTACCCTTATTGATCTCGGTTTTGTAAAGCATCTTGGCATTATCCGTAGAACAAAGAGCATATGTGGTACACCCGGCATGATTGCCCCTGAAATTACAAGCCGCATATTACATCGGCTTTTCTCGAAACTTCAGGGAAAGTCAGATTTCCCAATTGAAAATTTAAAAAATCATCTGCATGAATGGGGCAACAAAACGCAAGGTTGGCATGACCTCAGGGTGGATGCATGGGCCTATGGCGGCTTTATACTTGGACTGTTTTACGCTGTGTGGCCCGGACATTTCTGCGAAAAAAGTAATGCGTTTATAACTAATTCACCAAGAGAATTATGTTTCACGTCTTATAGCTCGGCAATTTTATCGCAAAAAACACAACAAGAGATTGTTAGTATTCTAGAAAAAACGCCAGCGCAGTTTAATAGAGGAGATCGAGATCCTTTAAATAAGGTTAATGAAATTATTGCCTCTTTATTAAACTTTGAGCCTGATGGCAGGATGAGTATTCATGATGCTTTTCAACAGCTTGATTCGTTAAAGCAAAGACTTAATGCCAAGGGAGGTGCTGGTTATTCAGTTAAACAATCGCCCGCTGTGTTGTTGCAGGAAGAAGTTGAGAAAAATAATGTTAGTGGGCAGAGCTACGCTCCTGCTAAAACGATTTCATGCTCAGCTTCAAAAGATTTAAGTTCTGCGCTGCAGGCTCTGGGTTTCAGGGAATTGTTTACAGCACTTGATAAAAATAAGCAAATTGGGTATTGGATGAAAGACAACAAAGAGTATGCGATACAGCTTTTTTCACAAGCAGGTTATCAACATACAGGTCTCAATCAAGAGCAGATTTTTTTGTTTGAGAATTTTTCTTGTCCGCATATTGTTAAGGCGTGTGGAATCATTCTTAAAGATACTAATGCTCAGAGATTTGCCTTTATTGAGGGAGCAAAAAATGCTCTTGCTACATTCACTGTTCTTAAAAAAAACCATGCTGTTGCTGGGGTTATATTTGAAAAGGTGAATGGTTCTTCTCTCTTTCGGTGTCAACAAAACGGTAATGAATTAGCCTTGGAAGACCTTTTGCAAGTTTCTGTTGATGTCTGTGAATTTTTTCACTACCTGAATGGGAAAAACCGTGTTTATCAAAACTTACATGCTAAAAATGTTATATACGATGCGGATAATAAGGAAACAACCGTTATCAATATGACCACTGTTAAGGAGTTAGATTCTTCAGGACAAGCTAAGTCGGTAGCAGGGGATATAAGAATGATGCCTCCTGAGGCATTGCAGAAAAATTGGTCTTATAGGCTCTGGTCTGAACGATGGTTGGTTGGTGCGTTTCTATTGAACCTGTTAACAGGTGGCACGCCGGGAACTTACTCAAACACCTCTTCGGGGCATACTTTCAATACTGGTTGTTCGAATGATGAAATAACATATAATGTACTCCAGTTTGCATTGCTCAAAAAAGAGAAGAAACAAAAGCTGATACGCTGCCACCAAAACATGACAAAAAATCAACCAGGCAATGAAAATATAGAAGCAGCTCTTACTCAACTGATTGACGTCATTATTCTTCTGACAAAACACCGTGGACATAAAAGGATGACTATTGAGAACGCTTACACACAACTTAAAGCCATACAAGATCAGTACTTAAGGGCGCTGATAAAATAAGTCCGTGTGCTGTTAAAAATTGGGATAGTAACTATCCCAATTTAGCAAAACTTTTGCTTAAACCCCGATTTTGCCGCCGTCTATCCGGCGAATCACTACAGTAGAAGACCTTGGTCTTACGTTCCCGACGGTTTTTGCGGTAGCGTCTTTGAAGGCGGGCCAGTTGCGTGGGTGTTGAATGTTGACAAATAAACTGGTGTAGTCCGGGCTAAAGGCGAGGCCTGTCACCTCAGAGCCATTGGGGCCGACAAAGAACCGTCTCAGTTGTCCTTGAGTGCCTGCATTCACCACCGGTTCGTTGCCGTTGGCCTGTTGTAGTTGCGAGGGGATAATCGCCAGCATCTGGTCGTTGGTGTTTTCCTCAACTTCATCAGCGCCGTTGTCGGTTTGTATCCACAAAATGCCCCTTGGGTCGAAGGCCAGCCCGTCGGGGCTGGCCAGCTCATTGCTGGCGTCCAGAGCAGAGCGGTTAATGTCACTACTACTGGCGGCGGGAGCGCCAAAAAGGAAAAACTCCCAGTTAAACGACTGTTGGTCTGCACTTTCTCTCCAGCGGATGATGTGGCCGAATTTGTTATTATCCCGCGGGTTAGCAATATTGGTGTCGTTTTTCGGGTCATCGTCGCTGTTGTTTCTTTTGGTATTGTTGGTCAGGGTGACGTAGACCGTGCCATTGGTGGGGTCAACCGCTGTCCACTCCGGGCGATCCATGGGCGTTGCGCCCATGAGGTCGGCAGCCCCCGGTGTGTTCAACAGCACTTCGGCCAATGTCGTAAAGCCCGGGGTGTCACCTAAACGACGATTGTCCCGGGTTGTGCTGTCTGGCGTCAGTGCCAGCCATTTGCCCACGCCAGCGGCGTTGAATTGGGCCACGTACAAAGTGCCTTTATCCATGTATTTGCTGCCGGTGGCGAGGCGGTCTTCTGGGTTGCTGTCAGCGGGGTCCCAAAGCGCTTCAGAGACAAATTTGTAGATATACTCAAAACGCCCGTCGTGCCCGGAATAGAAGACCACCGGCTTATTTGCCGCCACTTTGCCAACGGTGCAATCTTCGTGTCGGAAACGGCCTAATGCCGTTCGTTTAATGGCTTTGCGGCTCGGTTCGTAGGGGTCAACTTCAACTATGTAACCATGCCCATTGGCTTCGTTGCGAAAATCTTCGCTGGCCTCTTTACCCGACGGCGTGATGTTAAAGCGTGAAAACTCCCCGTTATCGTTCGTCGGTGTCTCCCAACCGTAACGGGTGCCGTCAGTACTGATACCGAGGCGTTTTTGGTCTGGTAATGGGGCACCGTCATTGCGGGTAAAATAACCTGGCCAGTTCTCTTCACAGGTGAGATAAGTGCCCCAGGGCGTATAGCCGTTGCCGCAGTTGTTGTTGGTGCCGCGGGCAATTTTGGCGTTGTTTTTAGCCGTCGTGTACCGCGTGGCAAGGAGGTTGAGTGGGCTGTCGGCAATCGGTCCGGCAACGTCGATTTCGGTAGCGGAGGTAATGCGACGATTGTATCGACTGTCAGTGACCAGCTCCCATTGGTTGTTGATCACTTTAATATGTATAACCGACACCCCGTGGGCATTGATCTCTTTGCGAACTTCTTCAGCAGGGCGTATGCCTTTGGTCGCCCCGTTTGGGTGCAGTGCGTTCTGGTCAATGTATTCGTGATTAATGCAGAGCAGCCCTTCGTTGGTATCGTTATTTAACGGGAAAAAATGCATACCGTCGTGGTGCATACCCAGGGCGTTTAATTGATCCAACGATGTATTACTACCGTCGTTTTGCCAGGCGTTGGCCTGATCGTTAATTGGCGTGCCCCAGGGCGCGAGTATTTCCGCTTTGTATCCCTCTGGTACCACCACGGCATCCTCTTTGGCGCCGGGAATTGGTTTGAATCCGAGCGTAAGGCCGGGCTTTTCAGGTGTGGTTTCATCGTTGCGGCAGCCGGTCAGGCCGGCACTGGCCAGGGCGGCAAAGGCCGACACCACGGCTGTGCGTTTCAATATTCCCCGTCGGCTCAGCTCCATCTCCAGTACGGTGGAAATGGATTGGTTGGTGCCAGGGTTGTAGATCGTTGGGTCAAACGTTTCTTTGCTCATCGTTACTTTCACTGTGTTGTTAATATTTCAGACCAGGCATTATTAGAAATCATCAATATTGCGATTTTATGGCTGAAAATTTACGGATTGGTTAAATCTTGGGGTGGTTTGTTGTGGGTATCAACGAGGCTTGTCAGGCGGGGTAGAACAGTTAAACTAATGTCCTTGTCTAGCCGGAGCACGCAATGGAATTTTCATCATTTCTACACTACCTTGCGGTTGCTGTTGGGGGCGGCATCGGTGCTCTGACCCGTTCACTGGTGTATCAGTGGTGCGCCAGTCATCATCAGCCCTTTCCATTACCCACGCTGACGGTCAATGTGGTCGGTTCGCTGCTAATGGGCGTGGCCTGGTACTGTCTGGCGGTCAAAAGTATGTTGCCTCCCTTGTACAGAGAGTTTGCAACAGTGGGCTTTTTGGGTGCCTTGACGACGTTCTCCACTTTTTCGCTGGATCTTGTTCGACTGCTGCATTCTGGCCGGATTGTGGAGGGCGTTGCCTATCTGTTGGCCAGTGTTGGTTTATGTGTGCTGGGCACTTGGGCGGGGTATCAGGGAATAAAGTTCATTTTGCATGGCTGACTAGCGCAGCGCCCTTGGTGTATGATCTTGCTCAGCCACCCATTCGGGGGTGGCGACTCAGGTTTGCAACCATCAATCGGAATTTGGTAGGCATATGCTAGACCCCAAACTCGTTCGCAATACACCACAAGCCGTGGCAAAACAGCTGCTAAAGAAACAGTTTACATTGGACGTTGATCGTCTTGTTGCTCTGGAAGATCGTCGTAAGTCACTTCAGGTAGAAACCGAACAGCTGCAGAGCGAGCGTAAGTCTGGTTCCAAAGAGTTTGGCAAAATCAAGTCGCAAGGTGGCGATGTGTCGGCACTGAAGCAACGCATGGATCAGCTAAATAACCAGCTCAAAGACAATGAACAGGCACTGTCGAGGGTTCAGGAGGAGCTGAACCAGCTGCTGCTGGAAATTCCCAACCTCCCAGATACTTCGGTGCCTGAAGGCAATGACGAAAACGACAATGTACTGGTTCGTAGCGTCGGTGAACCCCGTCAATTTGATTTCGCTGTGCGTGACCATGTTGACCTTGGCGAGCCTTTGGGGCTCGATTTTGAGGCCGCAGCGTCGCTTTCTGGCTCGCGCTTTGCCGTGCTGCGGGGCAAAATCGCCCGTTTGCACCGGGCGTTGGCGCAGTTCATGCTCGACGTTCAAACCATTGAACACGGCTATGAAGAGGTTAACACCCCGCTGTTAGTACACGACAAGGCGCTTTATGGTACCGGCCAACTTCCAAAATTTGGTGAAGACCTGTTCAAAACCGCCTGTGATGACGACGAGAGCGTTGAGCAAAAACAGTTTTTCCTGATTCCCACCGCTGAAGTGACCCTGACCAACCTGGTACGGGAGCAAATTGTGGACGCTACTGAGCTGCCCATTCGCCTGACTGCTCATACCGCTTGTTTTCGCAGTGAAGCCGGTAGCTACGGTCGGGACACCCGCGGGTTAATCCGTCAGCATCAGTTTGAGAAGGTTGAGATGGTGCAAATTGTGCATCCGGAAAAATCCTACGAAGCCCTGGAAGAGATGACTGCCCACGGTGAGGCAATCTTACAAAAGCTCGGCTTGCCTTACCGTGTGGTTGCCCTGTGCGGTGGTGATATGGGCTTTGGTGCGGCAAAAACCTACGACCTTGAAGTGTGGTTACCGGCACAAAACCAATACCGTGAAATCTCCTCCATCAGTAACTGTTTGGATTTTCAGGCCCGGCGGATTAAAGCCCGTTTTCGTAATGAAGCTGGCAAGCCGGAGCTGTTACACACATTGAACGGCTCCGGCCTGGCGGTTGGGCGCACTCTGGTGGCGGTGCTGGAGAATTATCAGGATGCCGAGGGCCGTATTCATATCCCCGAAGCTTTGCAGTCGTATATGGGGGGAGTAACTGTTATTTAGACTTTTGCCCTCTTAGCGAAAAGCGCTGAGCTTTTGCGCTAAGAGGCAGCCTCACAATCCTCTGTCTCCAACCAAACAATTCACAGTTTAGGCGCTGTTGGTATCAGCGCCCCCTGCAAGCAACGACCTATTATTCCGGGTTTGCTATTTTGATGTGTTCCAGCATTGATGCTCGGCAGCTTCTTTGGCACTGATGCGCTGTTCTTCAGGTACAAATATTTGGTCCAGAAGAGCAAAAACTGCCGGGTGATGCCGCAGCCAGAATTGTATATTTTGGTTTTCGGACTGTTTGAGGAAATCAGAAAATTTCGGGCACGGAGTTTGCTTTGATCTGATTATTTGACTGTAATCACGCAGTGGTGAGTTTTCCATATCGTCGGCGTAGGGGTTGTCATGAAAATAACCTGCCATGATGAGAAATACAGTAGTCCCCATTTCCCAAACATCAGAAGCTCCGGGCAAGCACGGGTTTGGGCCAACTTCAAAGTCGTTTTTGGCAAATTTCTCCGGAGAGCCATAGTACGCCGTACCGGCCAGTGGTCGCATCTTATGTCCATCAGAAACACAGCTTTCCTGAAAGTCGATAATCGGCACAAGCAGGCCTGCATGAGGATCTTTTTTTACCAGCATGTTGTGAGGTTTTATATCATTGTGATAAACGCCGTTTTCGTGAAGATGAGCCAATGATTCAAAGCCTTTTTTGGCAAACGTTTTTACTAAATCAGGATCTTTTTTACCAACAAAGAAGTTGTCTGCAGATTGAGCACCCTCTGTATAGGAGGTAATAACGCCGTAAATTATGTCGTTATCCTTATTCACAGATGTGGGCCTACTTTCATTAACTAAGCGTAGGGTTTGATTAAATTTGTCATAAACAATGAGACCAATAACCTTCGGACAGTGGTCGCATTTTAATTCTTTGGATAGCCCGATACCTTCGCCTCGTACGAACTGATTAGTGTTACCGAGTTTGTTCTTAAGATAAAAGAAATCTTCATTATCCAAGAGCGATTTATTAGTAATTTTCATGACTACCGGTAATTCATTGGCCGTATTCTTCATGAGAAAGACTTCAGCATTTGCACCTTCTCCCAATTTTTTCTCAAAAATGTATGGCGCATTAAATAACTTTCCTGAAACAACGGTGTTAAGTGCGGCGGCCTCAATTAAGTTTTGATCTTGAGGAATACATGAGTCATTTTGGAGTAAAGCTAAATAGAAGTCTAAATGGCCGTTCAACTCTGATTGGTCATCGTTGTTAAGCCGTTGCTGCAAAAGTTCATGCTGTGTATTGTGTAACAAATTCGTGAAATACTCCCCTATATACGAATCAGATTTGTAGGCTTCATGAATTATAGTGCGCTTGAAATTTTCCAACTCCTCATCAGTCTTCAAGGCAATGGTATTTAAAAAATATAAAGATCTTGCTTCGCCCGATTGGGGCACAGGAATAATAAGTTTGACTGCAGGGTTTGGTTGCATACCTGTATTAAGGTTGTGCTGTCTTACAACCGGCGATGTTAGAGGACTGCTTTTTTCTCCCCGTTCCAAGTCGCGAGGACTGGGTACGACTTTTGGCTGGTTTATTGCCTGAGCAGGGTGGCGTTGTTGGCCTGCGCCTGAAAACTGGCCTGTAGTGGTGGGCTTTGTAGTAGGTAATGGGTGGTTTAAATGAGTTTGCTCCCCATGGCCAATCCATTGGGTGGTGTCAGAAGCAGTGACTGGGTGCCGTATTATTGGCGTTTTGTTACCTGCGGTGCCTGATGGTTTTGATGATACCCTTTTTGCCGCTTCATTTACGTCATCTCTGATGAGACGTAACATTAAGCCTAAATTTTTGTTGTTACTGTCGATCATCTTGGAGTTCAAAATTTCATGGCGTGGCTTTTGTAAAAAAGCCGTCAAACTCTTCATTAAATCTGGATTAGAATAATTGTTGGCTGCATGAATTACCGTTTGTGTGAAATTGGCGAACTCCTCTTCATTAGCCCGTTCAATGGTTTCTTTCAAATCTGAAAAGATATCTTCGTTCGTTTTATCGTTGTCTTTTGCTCCTTGCTCCAAGTCTTGAGGGATGGGTATGACCTTTGGCTGGTTTATCGCTTGAGCAGGGCGGCTTTGTTGGCCTGCGCCTGTTGGTTCTGATGATAAGTTTGCTACCGGTTGGGTCGATTTTTGTTGGAATATGACTTTTTTTGGTTTGCACATGGGTGGGCTTTGCAAATTCCGTGGAGGTGATTTTTTTATCATTCTGGTTTGATTGTTATAGGTTTGCCCTGACCCCGAAACGCCTTGCCCACGGTTTTCTGGAAGCGATGGAGTGTTAGCCTGACTGTCATAGCGAATGCCAGACGCACCAGAGCAGCCCGATAAGGTGTTCGGCTCGGAGCCCATCAGCTTGGGAGATAGTAGATTGTTCCCAGACTTTTGGCTGCCTTTGTTGCTCAGATTGTTCCCGGGCTTTTGGCTGCCTTTGTTGCTCAGATTGTTCCCGGGCTTTTGGCTGCCTATGCCCGAATTGTTCCCGGGCTTTTGGCTGCCTATGCCCGAATTGTTCCCGGGCTTTTGGCTGCCTATGCCCGAATTGTTCCGGGCTTTTGGCTGCCTATGCCCGAATTGTTCCCGGGCTTTTGGCTGCCTATGCCCGAATTGTTCCCGGGCTTTTGGCTGCCTATGCCCGAATTGTTCCCGGGCTTTTGGCTGCCTTGCCCGAATTGTTCCCGGGCTCTTGGTTGCCGTTGTTGCCCGAATTGTTCCCGGGCTCTTGGTTGCCGTTGCCCGTTGTTCCGGGCTTGTTCCCGGGGCTCTTGGTTGCCGTTGTTGCCCGAATTGTTCCCGGGCTCTTGGTTGCCTTTGTTGCCCGAATTGTTCCCGGGCTCTTGGTTGCCTTTGTTGCCCGAATTGTTCCCGGGCTCTTGGTTGCCGTTGTTGCCCGATTGTTCCCGGGCTCTTGGTTGCCGTTGTTGCCCGGATTGTTCCCGGGCTCTTGGTTGCCGTTGTTGCCCGGATTGTTCCCGGGCTCTTTGGTTGCCCGTTGGGCTCTTGCCCGGATTGTTCCCGGGCTCTTGGTTGCCTTTGTTGCCCCCGGGCTTTGACTCATTAGAGTCAGATAATGCCTGTACTTTGGTTTGGATATATTCAAACAACAATGTAAACGGTTTAATTATGTATTCCAGAAGTGTTTTAAGGCTTTTGCCTAACTTTTCCAAGCCACGAATCAATAGGTTTTTGCTAGGTTCAGTCACGGTAGTGCTGCGGCCAGAAAAAGGCATGGCCTGAGTTTGTGCGGTATCTCCTGCACTGTGAACCATTGACCCGCTGTGAGTGGCCATGTCGAATTTAAAATGATTGTCCATGATTTATTTTCCCCTGTAGGCTGGCAGGCACTGTTAACCTGCCCGGCTCTTAAGTGATGACTTTAGGCTGTAGTTACTTTATTTAGACGGTAACCGTGTTTAAAAGTTCCATGAAACTCTCGCGATAATGCGACATAGTCAGGGGGGGCGGGTTTGTCCATGTTTTAAAATGGCGTGGGTAGTGGCCAGAAATTTGGTTTTTGTGTTTATCTTTGTGAAACTTTGTTGCACTTTGGGTGATCAGTAAGGATAATAGCGTGGCGCCGCTTGGGGGCTGTTGGGGAATAGCCTGTCTCACTGCGGTGGCAGTCAGTTGATCAAAAAATTCCAAATTTTCAGATTCAATTTTCTGCCCTGCTCGCTCCAAAGTTGCCCGATGAGGCGCCATTTTTTGAACAGCTTTCAGACAGTAGCATTAGCTGAATTTTAATAATAAACGGGAAATCATCGTGGTAGCAGACCGTTTTAAGGACTGGAAAGAACATGAAGCTCTGGCCGAATCAATGATTCCTTTGATTGGTCAGCTGTATCGTAACCATAACGTCGTCACTTCTATATACGGACGCCCTATTATAAACCGCTCGGTTATCAGCATCCTCAAAACGCACAAGTTTGTCCGGCAGATTGAAGACAGTGGCCTTACGGTTCATGAAACTCATCCCATTTTGGAAATTTTGTCCACTCTGGAGTTGGGTTCGTCGCGCATCGATATCGGCAAGCTCGCTGTAGGGTATCGCCGCTCGGGTAATGGTCAGCCTCTGGCCGCTTACATTAAGGAGCAAATCGAGCCCATCACCCACGTTGAACAGCTGGCCAAGTCAACCGGTGAGGCCGGGCAGGATGTTGTGCTTTACGGCTTTGGGCGTATCGGGCGTTTGATGGCACGAATCCTAATTGAGCGTGCCGGCAGTGGTTCAGGCCTTAATCTGCGGGCGGTGGTGGTGCGCCCGGGAGCCGCCGATAACGACCTGCAAAAGCGGGCTAGCCTGCTGCGTCGCGATTCAGTGCACGGTTCCTTTCAGGGCACCATCACGGTGGATGACGAAAACAGTGTCATCTATGCCAACGGTGTCACCATTCAGATTATCTACTCCAACGCTCCGGACGCCATTGATTACACCCAATACGGCATCAATAATGCTGTGGTGGTGGACAATACCGGTAAATGGCGTGATGCACAGGGCCTTGGCCTGCATCTGCAAGCCAAGGGGGTTGCACGGGTTCTGCTCACTGCGCCGGGCAAGGGGGATATTAAAAATATTGTTTATGGCGTCAACCATCAGGACATTCAACCGAGCGATACCATACTCTCTGCCGCCTCCTGTACCACCAACGCCATAACGCCGGTGCTCAAAGCGATCAACGATCAGTTCGGTGTTGAACACGGCCATGTTGAAACCGTGCACTCCTACACCAATGATCAGAACCTGATTGACAATTACCACAATGGTGAGCGCCGTGGGCGCAGTGCCGCATTAAACATGGTCATCACCGAAACCGGTGCAGCCAAAGCGGTGGCCAAAGCCTTACCGGAGCTGGCGGGCAAGTTAACTGGTAACGCCATTCGCGTACCGACGCCCAATGTTTCCCTCGCCATACTCAATCTTACTTTGACCCAGTCCAGTTCGGTTGCTGAGTTGAACGAGTTTTTGCGCAACACGTCGTTGTATTCCAGCCTGCAAAAGCAAGTGGATTACGTTACCTCAGTGGAAGCGGTTTCCAGTGACTTTGTCGGCAGTCGTCGGGCTGGGGTGGTGGACGGTCAAGCGACCATCGTCGATGGTAACCGCTGTGTGCTTTATGTCTGGTACGACAATGAATTCGGCTACAGCTGCCAAGTCAACCGGATTTTACAACTGATGTCCGGCGTCATGTACCCAACAGTACCGTAACCACTTGTCCAATACGGGATCTGCATCTCGCTTCCCTGTGGAATGCATGCGTACCTGGCACAAGCCCGGCGCATGCATTTGCCCATATTGTCACCCGAACCGTTCAGTTGGTGTATGAGGTATTCGGGTGACGTTCTTTTGCTCGGTTCAGAGCTAATTCTAAATCCCATGTTGCAAAATCTGCGTAAAGGCAGGTGTCTTTTGATTCAGGCCATTGAAGTGTTCTGTCCCCTGTTACCAAATTGTAACCATTCTCATTTGCGTATATATTCATTTTGATTGAAGCTTAACCGGGGGCTTACGAACGCTAGTCAAATTGCTGTCAAATTGCTGCGTCGTATTCACGGGCAACCTCGAAAAGTATTTTGTACACACAAAGCACGCCATAATAATTGACCCGTAGCACCTTCTCTTGCAATCACTTTACGGTTGTTTCACTGACCATTATCGAGAAGTCTGGTAGTCGATACTCGCAGTAAAAATCGACGGTTGTTACCAGTGGAGTAAAAACGATGGACACATTGGGTGAGCTAGAAGTTGGCGAAAGTGGAAGTGTTGCCGGCTTTCTGGACTCGGGAAGCGCTTACCGGCGTAAACTCATGGCCATGGGGCTGACGATTGGAACCCCGTTCAAGGTCTCTCGGGTTGCGCCTTTAGGAGACCCTATTCAGCTGGAGGTCAGAGGGTCGCAGTTAACCCTGCGTCGTCATGAAGCGGATATTGTGGAGGTTTCCAAGTCATGAAAGAGCAAACTATTGCTATTGTCGGAAATCCCAATTGTGGCAAAACCACGCTATTCAATGCCCTGACCGGTGCTCGCCAACGGGTCGGTAACTGGCCGGGCGTTACGGTTGAGAAGCGCAGCGGGCATTATACTTACCACGGCCACTCGGTGGAGGTGGTTGACCTGCCGGGCACCTACTGCCTTGATGTCGTGGACAGCGATGTCTCGCTGGATGAAAAAGTAGCCCGTGATTATATCCTCAAACGCGAAGCCGACCTTATCGTCAATATCATTGATGCCTCTAACCTGGAGCGCAACCTGTATCTGACCTCTGAGGTTCTGGATATGGGGGTTCCGGTGATTGTGGTTCTCAATATGATGGACGTTGCCCGGGAAAAAGGCATGGACATCAATATTGACAAACTGTCCCGTGAACTGGGTTGCCCGGTGTTGCCGCTGGTGGCCAGTAAAGCCTGCAGTATCAAGGGCTTCCAGAAAAAAATTCATGTATTTTTGGAGCGCGGTGTGCCTGTGGCGGGGGCGCTCAATCTCGGTGCTCAGCTGGAGCAGGGTATTGGTGCTATTGAGGCTCTGCTGCCTGGGACTATCAAAGAAGGTCACGCCTTATCCCTGCGCTGGTACGCTCTCAAATTACTGGAGGGTGATCAGCCCCCGTTGGACAATCTGTCGCAACAGATTATTGATGAGGCCAGCGGTCAGCGGCAAACCCTCGAAGCCGCCATTGGTGAAGATCTGGACATTATTCTCGCCAGTAGTCGTTACGATGTGATTGGCCGGATCATGGAAACGGTCATACGCACTCGCGGCGCGGTGAGCCATCGCCTGACCGAGTCCATTGACCGTATCGTCTTGAACCGGGTGCTGGGTTTTCCCATCTTCGCTGCGGTCATGTACTTGATGTTTATGTTCACCATCAAACTTGGCAGCGCATTTATTAATTTCTTTGAAATTTTTACCGGTACTTTTCTGGTGGATGGTCTGGGGCACTGGTTACGCTCCATCGGTTCGCCTGACTGGGTGGTCGGGTTGCTGGCCAATGGTGTCGGTGGTGGTGTGCAGACGGTATCCACATTTATTCCGGTTATTGCCTTTTTGTTCCTGTTTCTCTCGGTACTTGAGGACTCCGGTTATATGGCGCGGGCGGCGTTTGTGGTGGATCGTCTGATGCGCTTTCTTGGCTTGCCGGGCAAAGCCTTTGTGCCCATGCTGGTGGGTTTTGGTTGTAACGTACCGGCGATCATGGCGGCCAGAACGCTGGATAACGAAAAAGACCGGCTGCTGACCATCTCCATGGCACCGTTTATGTCCTGCGGCGCACGGTTGCCGGTTTACGCGCTGTTTGCGGCAGCCTTCTTCCCGGAGTCGGGGCAAGATGTCGTCTTTATACTTTATATGGTGGGTATTTTGGCGGCGGTTTTTACCGGGCTGATCCTCAAGCAGAGCCTGCTCAGTGGCGACAGTTCACCCTTTATCATGGAGCTGCCCAACTATCATCTGCCCTCAGTTACCCAAGTGCTGCTGCGTACCTGGGACCGTCTGAAATCCTTTATTTTGCGCGCCGGTAAAATGATTGTGGTGGTGGTCGTGGTGTTAAATACCCTGAACTCCATTGGTTCTGACGGCTCTTTTGGTCATCAGGACACACAAAGCTCGATGCTCAGCAAAATTGGTCAGATCATCACGCCGGTGTTTGCTCCTATGGGTATGACAGACGAAAACTGGCCGGCAGCGGTTGGGTTATTTACCGGTCTGCTGGCAAAAGAGGCCGTAGTGGGTACGCTGGACTCCATGTACGGAGCCATTGCTGCGAACAGCAAAGGCGAAGCAGAAGAAGCGGATGAGCCCTTTGACCTGATGGCGGGTATTCGCAGTGCGCTGGCCACCATTCCAGTCAACCTCAAAGGGGTAGTTCAGGCCTTCGATGATCCGCTGGGGATTGAAATTGGCGATCTCAGTGATCTGAAACAAGTTGCTGAGGAGCAGGAAGTGACCGTTACCACCTATTCGGTCATGGGGGATCTGTTCCCCAGTCGGGCGGCGGTTATCGCTTATCTGCTGATGATTCTTCTGTACACACCCTGTGCTGCGGCTCTGGGGGCAATTTACCGCGAAACCAGCCTCAGCTGGACCTTCTTTATTGGTGGCTGGACCTTCTTTTTGGGCTATGCGGTGTCTACGGTCTACTACCAAATGTCGCTGGCGCTGGTGCAGCCGCTGGATTCGGCGTTCTGGGTGTTACTTGTCTCGCTGGTTATGCTGGCTGCGGTGGTCATCATGCGACGCATGGGCGTAAGGGTGACCAATCAACGAATGGGCATCAGCCCGTAGTGACTGAAGACAGCAAGGCAGAGCCTTGCTGTCTAAGGACAAAATATGCTGATTAAAATTCGTGACTACCTCAAACAGCAGCAAATCTGCACCCTTGCCGACCTCAGTGTAAAGTTTCACACCACACCGGAGGCCATGCGGGGAATGCTCTCTCATTGGCTGCGTAAAGGGTTACTCAAATGTGAAAAACCCGGCTGCTTCATCGCCTGCAAAAAAGGGTGTGTCTCCTGTGACCCGGCGGAACTGGAAATCTACCGCTGGCAAGGCAAGTCTCAGCTTATCTCTGTGGTGAGTGTTGGCTAGTAGCCTCGGTGAAAAGGCGGCAGCAAACTGGGCTGAAAAACCGCAAGTGTTGAGGTTCGGTTGTCTGTTGCCTTGCGGCGGTGGCGCTCAAACGAGCGCTATTCGCAAGCCGCACAGACTTTTTGATACCGATAGATTGGTGTTTGATACAAATCACTGGCGGTAACCACCTGCTGTGGCTGTCGTCCCGGCAGGCGGAACGTGTGGGTGACGATCCAGCAGCCATCGGGTAGCTGTGGCAGAATTTCCTGTTCAATGCGCTCCATGGCCCCTGGAAACAGATAACACACAACCAGCCCGGCCCGGGAAAAGTCCCCGGTAAAAAAATCCTCTCTTTTGACCGCGACTCCCCGGGTTAAACCGGAGAACAGGGCGGGCAGGGGGGAGCGTTCATAGGCCAGAAGATTGTGGTTTGGAAAACGCCTTTGCAATAAAGGAAGTAACTGTCCCCAGCCGCAACCGAGCTCAATGATATCGCCGTTGACCTCCCCGGGCAGACAGTCAGCCAGAGCCGTTCGGACCGCTTTTGTGGTAGGCACAGGGCCAATGCCAAGGCGAATGCTCCAAAACAGGATGGAGCCGGTTGCAAAGGCGGCGAGAATCATCAGAGCCGTGGTCATAATCAAGGGGTTGGATCAGTATCTTCAAGTCGTTTCCAGATTTGCGAGCGGCCAATCAGGGAAAAACCGATATAGCCCCGCACCTCCAGCTTCTGGCCATTGTCCAGCAGTTTCATGGAGGCGCTGTAGATTTTGCCCGACTCAGGGTCGAGGATTTTACCGTCATCGTAGCGGCCGCCTTTACCCTTCATGCCCCAAAGTATGGTCATGCCCTGCACGGGTTGATCTTTGTGTACCCCCTTGCAACGCTTACACACACTGTCTTGCTCGTTAGGGTCAAGAATTTGCGTCACTTTTGCGGATAAAGTCCCTGCGGACGTTGTCTGATCGACAAAAATGGTCACGTAACTTCTGGTTTTGCCGGAGCGGTCGTCGATGGTTTTCCAGGTGCCAATCGGTGAGGCGGCCTGAGCCGAGAGAGACAGCGTCAGCAAAGCGGCGGCTAAGGTATGGTTAGATGTGAACATAAGATCTCATTTTTAGGGTTTATCAGGCTGCAACTGACTCAGTCAGTTGCAGAGCTGTTCAGATAAAACAGCTTGCCACGAACACTCTTGCGAAACTCAGTGGGCGTAAGCTGGTATTGACGTTTAAACAACCTGGAGAAGTAGTCTGCGTCAACATATCCGACCTGCTGAGCAATCTCAGCTACACCCAGGTTGGTATTTTTTAATAGATCCCGCGCCTGATCAAGCCTGATCTTACGAACGTACTCCAATGGTGCAGACCCAGTAGCCGCGTGAAAGCGGCGATTCAGGGTTCGGGGAATTAATCCCGACTGTCGGCACAGGCTCGCAATGGTGATATCGCTGGCAAAACGTTGGTTTATAAAGTCTTGCAGCGCCACGATGACCTCATCCCGGTGTACCGTGGTGTGGTCATCGGCATAGTGGGTTTGTTGAAACGGTTTGCGAATCTCATGGGAAAACTGTTGCTCAACCTTTTGCGCCACTGGCTCACCCAGCGCAATACCCAAAAGATGCACCATAAGATCCGCCACCGAATTGACACTACCGGCACAGTAAATCCGGCCAGCCCGGGTGATCAGGTGATTGGGCTTAAACGCCACTTGTGGAAAGTAACGTTGTAACTTTTCCAGATAAAACCAATGTGTGGTGGCCGGCTTATTGGCCAGCAAACCCGCAGCGGCCACAAACGCCACGCCGGTGCCTGCTGCCACAAACACCGCGCCAGCTTCGTGTTGCTGTTGAATCCAGGTAATAAGACGTTTGTGTTTGCGTACCACCGGAATCGGGTTGCGCCATAGCGCCGGTATCAGAATCAAATCCCCGGGGCCGCTGTTCTCTAAGGTGCACTCTGGGGTGATGTGCAAGCCACCGGTAGTGGCAATGGGGGTCAACTGCTCGGCACAAAAGCGCACTTCATGGCGATGATGGATGGCTTGGGCGTACGTACGCCCTGCCTCAAGCATTTCCAGAGGCAGAGTTACGCTGGTGCTAATCATGTGCTCCACCACTGGAATCAGCACGCGATTGAGCCGTAAAGAGGAAGGTTGTTGGAACATAGGCTGTTCATTAAATTTGTTAAATCGTCCGCCGCCTTTTAGACAGCTATCGGTTGTTGGCAATGGCTTTGAGCCTTGGCGACATTGGCCTTAGCACCACCGGGCACGGTGGGCATGAGATTCACTGTGCCGGAAAAAGTGCTCAAACACCCCAGAGTCATTTCTGACCACTTATCGCTGTCTTTTTCATATGTATTTGTGTCTTTTTTATCGGGATCAGTCTAGCACGGAACGATTACACTAGAACCCGATCTCCCTATTTTAATACTGACTCTTTAACGATTATTTACCTTGACCCGTTTTTGCAAAGGTCTGTTTGACAGGAGTGTGGTTTGTCAAAATTACCCGTAATTGTTGCTCAGGGCGGAATCAGCCCGGCTGGAAGAACCTCAGGCTTTCATGGCTATCGACGACTGGTGTTTGAAAGCCTTGATAAGGGCTCGCAACAAGAAACGCTGTCGGCATTAAAAGTGCTTAGGAACCTGCCAGCCGGTGCCGATCAAGAGGAAATTCTGGCCGGTACACTCATTCGCCAATTAGAAGACAACCTCTTTAACAGCCAAGCCATTCCCTTCCATCAGGCCATTACGGCCGGACCCGGGAGTGAAATAATCTTGCACAGTCGCCGTCTGCCCGACCCCATTCCACCGGGCTGGCAACTGGAAAAGCTTGCCGATGGTCGGTTCAAAGTTCGCATTGAAGGCCACCAGCCGTTGATGTTGCCATCAACGCGCCAATCGCCGGTCAATGCTGCCGGCCAGCTGCCTGGGGGCTTTGCACCGGAAAAACTCTATCAATCCCGTAACCACCCCCGCTCTTTGGCCATGACTATTTATGGTGCCTCCGACGCAGTGCACTCCAGCGGTCTGGACTGGTCGGCCATTAAACAAAAACTGAGCCCTGAACAGATTGGTGTTTATGCCGGCAGTGCCATGAGCCAGATGGACTACAACGGCAACGGCGGCGTGCTGCAAGCGCGATTACTCGGTAAACGGGTAACTTCCAAACAGTGTCCGCTCGGCTTTGCCGAAATGGCGGCAGACTTTATCAACGCCTATGTGCTCGGCTCGCTCGGTGGTACCGGAACCAGCATGGGCGCTTGTGCAACCATGTTGTACAACCTGGAGCAGGCCGCCACTGAGATTCGTAGCGGCCGCTTACGGCTGGTGGTTGTGGGCAATAGCGAGGCGCCCATTACACCGGAAATTATCGAAGGTTACTCCACCATGGGTGCCCTGAGTACCGATGCGGCACTTAAACAACTGGATGGCTTACCAGCCAGTGCATCCCCCGATTGGCGCCGTGCTTGCCGACCTTTTGGCGATAACGCCGGCTTTACCCTGGCTGAGTCCAGCCAGTTTTTGGTGTTAATGGACGACGAACTGGCCCTTGAGTGCGGTGCCGAAATTCTCGGCTCGGTGGCGGATGTTTTCATTAATGCCGATGGCTATAAAAAATCGATCTCGGCACCCGGGGCTGGTAACCACCTCACCGTTGCCAGAGCGGCAGCCCTTGGCAGGGCAATAGTGGGTGAAGAGTCGCTGCGTTATCGCAGCTTTATTCAGGCCCACGGCACCGGTACCCCTCAAAACCGACTGACCGAATCACAAATTTTGAGTTCCACCGCTAAAGTTTTTGGTATGGAAAACTGGCCGGTAGCTGCAGTGAAAAGCTACGTTGGACACTCCATTGGAGCCGCCGGTGGGGATCAGATTATGGCCACTCTGGGCGCTTGGCGGCACGGCATCATTCCCGGCATTAAAACCATCAACCAGCTGGGTAGCGATGTGTACAGTGAAAAACTGAACATTCTGATGAATGATCTGGAAACCGGCACCGAAGCGATGGATATGGCTCTGATCAATGCCAAAGGCTTTGGTGGAAACAACGCCACGGCGCTGCTTCTGAGTCCTGAGGTAACCCAAAAGATGCTAACAGCCCGCCACGGTAACAAAGCCATGGTGCAATGGCAGCAACGCAACGAGTCAGTTAGCGAACAGCAGTCCAGTCACGAAGAGGGATGTTGCCGGGATACGGTAAGGCCTGTCTATCAATTTGGAGAGGGCGTTATGGAGGGGAGTGATCTGCACTTCAACGAACAGCAAATTACCGTTCCGGGCTACGGCAAGCCGCTAAACCTGCACGTGGAAAATCCCTTTTGGCTCTTTTGAGTGGGAATCCGGTCGCATATAAGCGCCCGGAGCCTGAATTTTGGAAAGTTGTCCACAAGGCCAACTCCGCTTGACTGGCGTAATGGTTGGACAGCCTCCCGGTGCCTATTCAGGTTTTATCTGAAAACATTTAAAAAGAAGCTTTGAATGAAAAAAACACGCAGCTTAATGTGCTGTTAGCCTGCTGTTTTGGGTGTTTTTGTTTTTATAAAAACACTATTTTTAGTGATAGTTTCTGTTTCTCGGTTTGCAGAAATTTTTGTTAAAAAAAACACATTTTCCTCGGAACTATCTGTTTTTCCTCGCATCTAATGGTGCACTGAGCAAGTAGCTAGTTATTTCACATTGCAGAATAACGTACTGAGGTTTATAAAAAATGCAAACAGTTATTGGTAATAACAATCAGCAAGCACAGGCCGCTGGTATTGGTAACAGCGGTACAAATGAAAACGTGGGTGCGTATGGCAAGTTTAAAAACTGGGTTGTCAAGTTGGCAAACGATGTGCAGAAGTTCCTTGGTGAGAGCTGGAGCTCTGTAAAAGATAACTGCAAAAAGATTTATAATTTTTTTGCCACCAAAGTAGGTTTGGCGCCGCTTCCAACCACCAAACCTGGTAAGGGTGCAGGCGGCGGTCAACCATTAGCTGGCGCCAAGCCGGAGCCTCAGCCAAAGGGAGGCTCACTTCCGACTCCTAACGGCGGTCAGTCGGACCCTCAGCCAAAGGGAATCCCACTTCAGGCTCCTAACGGCGGTCAGTCGGACCCTCAGCCAAAGGGAATCCCACTTCAGACTCCTAACGGCGGTCAGGAGGACCCTCAGCCAAAGGGAAGCCCACTTCAGACTCCTAACGGCGGCCAGACGGACCCTCAGCCAAAGGGAAGCCCACTTCAGACTCCTAACGGCGGCCAGACGGACCCTCAGCCAAAGGGAAGCCCACTTCAGACTCCTAACGGCGGCCAGATGGACCCTCAGCCAAAGGGAACAGGCATTAATGACAGCGGTCAGCCATCTGTGAACCCTCAACAATACAATCATAATGGCCCTCAATCAGACCCTACAACTAAGCGCAAAAAAGACGTTGGACAAAGGGGAGGCGGCAGCGATGGTCAAGTAACCCCCTCTAACGATAAGCGCAAAAAAGACGTTGGACAAACGGGCGGCGGCAGCAGTGGTCAAGTAACTCCCCCTAAAGATAAGTCCCAAGAAGAAGTTGGACAAACGGGAGGCGACAGCGGTGGTCAAGTAACCCTCCCTAAAGATAAGTCCCAAGAAGAAGTTGGACAAACGGGAGGCGACAGCGGTGGTCAAGTAACCCTCCCTAAAGATAAGTCCCAAGAAGAAGTTGGACAAACGGGAGGCGACAGCGGTGGTCAAGTAACCCTCCCTAAAGATAAGTCCCAAGAAGAAGTTGGACAAACGGGAGGCGACAGCGGTGGTCAAGTAACCCTCCCTAAAGATAAGCCCCAAGAAGAAGTTGGACAAACGGGAGGCGGCAGCGGTGGTCAAAAACTCCCTGAGTCAAAACCTCAGTCTGAGGATACCCCTGAGTCAAAACCTCAACCTGAGGATACCCCTGAGTCAAAACCTCAGTCTCAGGGAACCCCTAAAGCCAATCCCAAAATAGAAGATGATCAATCGGTAGATGGCAATAGAGGTAAGGGATCTGACGATGCGGCAATTGATAGTGTAAATATCGGTGAAGATGATGCATTAAAAATCTTCGATTATGGAGTCGACCCTATTCCACTAGATGTGCCGTCACACAATAAAATGGGGGTTAATTCCAGCCCGGATGCGAACTCCCATGAAGTTGATTTGCCAACAAGACCGTTGTTGGATAGCAATTCCGAAAAAGAAGATGATCAATCGGTAGTCGACAATGGCGGTGAGGAGTCTGGAGGTGTTGGAACTAGGGACTCTAAATTCGTGACTAAACTTAGCAAAATTTTTCTCAAAGGTCCGTCCTCGCAGGGTTTCATGGCGCCTGAAAGCAAATCGGTAGGCGGCAAAAAAGATGATCCATCGGTAGTCGACAATGGCGGTGAGGCGTCTGGAGTTGTTCCACCTCGGCTATCTGGATACCCCAAGCTAATTAAAAGAGTTGTACTCAGTGGACAGCGCTCGAAGGATTCCAAGGCGCATGAAATCAAAAGTACTTCAAAAGGTGTGTCGTCACCAAAGAATCCGTGGGCTGATATCCGCTCGGCTTTTGAAGACCGTACACGTAATTCGACAGGACTAGGGTTTGATAAAGGCTCCTCGAACAGCAATTTCGAAGAAGATGATCAATCGGTAGGCGGCAAAAAAGATGATCCATCGGTAGTCGACAATGGCGGTGAGATGCCTCAAGGTCCTCAAACTCAGCGAATTGAAGTGGGCGGTGAATCGGGTGCATTGACGAATGTCAATGTGCATGGAAACAACAGTACTTCAACAGGTGTGCCGTCACAAGTGAAAATGGGGGCTAATTTCGGCTCGGCTGTGAGCTCCCATGAACATGATTCGACAGGACTATTGTTTGATAATGACTTCTTGAACAGCCATTTCAGAGAAGATGATCAACCGGTAGGCGGCAATGGCGGTGAGGTGGCTCAAGATTTTCAAACTCAGCAATTTGGATTAAGTGCTGCACCGGATTTAATGAGTGCAATGAGTGCATTGATGAGTTTCCAAACGCCTTCAACAGATGAGCTGTCACAACTGAACATGAGGGGTTATTCCAGCTCGGCTGAGACCTCCGGTGAAGTTGATGACATAACAGGCGGAAATAGTCATCTGACATCGGAGGTCACCAATGAACCTTATTCGAGGCTAACACAGGATAACGCTCAGGACGGTGAGGTCCCAGAACAGCCAGAAAATAACACTGTAAGTAGCGATGATGGTGGCTTAAGTGGTGCGAACCTGCAAAGGGAACCGCGTGTAATAAGTGAAGAAGTTGTAGGTGAAAAAACTATTCATACAGAAATAGTTGAGAAAAGAACATTTGTATTGGAAAGAATTGAAGAAGGAGGTACCTCTTAAAGACTCGACTCTTAAGCGATTCTCGCATCGTTGATGGAACTGGCGAAAAAAACGCTGGTACTCCGTTAGATCCGTTAGAAAAGAAACCTGAAGTCAATGGTGAAAATCCTTTCTAGGATAACGAGGCGTCAGTCGGGTAAGAAGCTATCAAGGATGGTAAGGAGTAATCTCTGGAGGCGACCATTAGGTCTTTCGTTATTCTAGGGTGCATTAGGGGTTCGGGAACTGTTTTCCACGACATTCCGAATCCCTGGTGCTGCATGGTAGCTTAGGAGGTTGTGTGAGAACGGTGCGTCTGGGCGACCCTCTCTGGGCGACCCCTTCTCCATCAACGCAGGAGTCTACGTTACTAGCGATGGTGCTAATGAAGCTTTGGGGGGGGTGACAAGCTTAAAAGTTGGGAAGTCTTTGTGGTAAAAAATGTACAGAAATTCCAGGCTGGTTACTGGAATATTTGATTCGTTCCTACAAGCTTTAATAATGATAAAATCCTTAAAGGAAAATTAAATGCAAACAGTTAACAACAACCTATCAACGCAGGCTTCTATTGTTATTAACGATGGTACAAATGAAACCGTGGGCGCGTTTGGAAAGTTTAAAAGCTGGGTTATCTCTCTGGCAAAAGAAGTAAAGAAATTGCTGGATAATAACTGGAATTCTGTAAAAGATAACTGTAAAAAGATTTACAATTTTTTCGCCACCAAAGTAGGTTTGGAGGTTCTTCCAACGGCAAAACCCGTTAAGGGTGTAGGTCCACAGGGCGGCCAGTCAGTAGAAGGCGGCCAGGCGGTGCCCGAGGATTCGATGAAAACACCTGCGAAAGGTCAACCTACAGACCCTTGCTCATTTAATAAAGACACCACTAAAGAAGAGCCATTACGGGGTAATCTACCTCAGGTTGTCATTCGACCTGAACAAGCTAACGTTGATGGCGATAATTCATCTGCGACAGTTGATGGTAGTCTATCGGGAGGGCATGAAAAACCCACAGAAGAAACGGGTGATACGGATAGCCCGAGACAAAAAACTTGCCTTTCAAATGTGGTGGTCTCAAGTAATGGTGAGTTACAAAACACTGAGGAATTCGTTAGCGATTTGGCAGAAGCGTTACTTGAGAATACTGGAGAAAAAAAATTTGATGCCCTGTGGTATAAGATAAATAATCTAAATTCAGACGCTATTAATAAGCTGGAAGAAAGTGATTCTGATAGGGAAGTCTTTAACGAAAATGAATTCGAGGAAGGATATCTGAAAAGCATTCTTAAGTTGATATGCAATCATGAAAAATTTGTGAATGGATGGGTGTTTTTGTTTGATCCCAAGGGCTGCCTTAAAGAATATGAAAAACATATAAGTTCTAGCACGGTAAGTGGGGAAAATAATAGCGAGCTACTGAGCGCTGAAGAAAAGTATGAAGCCTGTGCCAGGTATGCGTTAAAAGAAATGAAAATTATGGATGCAAATGGGGTTTTATTTGTTGACTCTGCAGCGGAGGTAGAAAAGTTAAAAAATTACATAATGGAAGAGTGCGAAAAAACATCAAGTGACCTGGTAATAAAATTGACTGGCAATCATAGTAGCGATCAAGACGACCAGTTGACAGAAGATGATTTAGCTTATCTGAAGGCAAACAATAAGTATGGAGTCGCTTTTCCTACAGAGTTCTACAGTGCGTTACGCCAACAGCTTGAAGGTTCCACAGTAAAAGACTTTAACCGAGAGGATTTATTTATTCAACTTAAATCTTACGGGCAACAATGGGCTAATAGCGTGGTATGTAATAGGATGCCTGTAGATAAAAATGGGGTTTCGCTTAAGGATAAAGAATTAGATAAGTACAAGGATAATTTAAGGAAGGTATTTATTAATACAATTGCGCATTCACCAGTATTTAAAAATACTTGGATGTATCTTTTTCCAGATTTCATCTTTCTTCTCAATAATCACGCATCTGAACTGACGGAATTATTAAATGCATACGATAAAGATGAACACTCTGATCATACTCATATTTGCAATGTTTTAATAAACGATGTTATGGATACTGATGACTATTGGGAGTATACGGGTTTAGATAAAAAATTGTTTTCAACTAAGAATGGATTGCATGAAAAATTGCATATGTATTATTCTGAAAATTTTCAAGAATTCACGGAGCAATTGGTTAAAAATGTATTGGAACTACAGCCAAAGGATGAAATTGAGTTTGATGAACAATTGATAGGCGACAATACGGATTGGGGAGCGAAAGTGCATCGAAGTAAGTTGATATTCGATGAAAATATTAGGTCACCCGACAGCGATAATAATCCGGTTAAAATCTCATTTGGTGATTAAACAGATCGTAATAGCACTTTGACAACGGAGGGCGTTGCGAAGAAGCTATCAAGGATGCTGAGGAGTAATCTCTGGAGGCGACCATTAGGTCGATCGTTCGTTATTGTAGAGATGCATTAGTGGTTCGTGAACTGTTTGTCGCGACATTGTGAAACCTTGGTATTGCATGATAGCTTAGGAGGTTGTTTGAGAACGGCGGTCGTCTGGGCGACCCCGTCTGGGCGACCCCTTCAGGGCGACCCCTTCTCCATCAACGCAGGAGCCTACTCTTTCTAACAGTTGTGCCAATGAAGCTGAGGGGGGGTTGACAAGGTTAAAAGTTGCGAAGTCTTTGCGGTAAAAAATGAACAGAAATCCCGGGCTGGTCAGTGGGATATTTGATTCGATCCTACAGGCCTTAATATTGTCAAAATTCTTAAAGGAAAATTAAATGCAAGCAGTTAAGAACTATTTATCAGCGCAGTCTCCTACTGTTATTACCGGTAGTGAAGATAAAGCCGTGGTGGCGTTTGGAAAGTCTAACAGCCGGGATGTCTCTAAAGAAGAAGTAAATAGTTTGCTCGATAATAGCCGGTATTCTGTAAAAGGGGGCTGTACAATAATTGACGATTATTCCATCACCACAGTAGATTCAGAGCGCGGCCAGGCGGTGTCCAAGAATTCGATGAAAACATCTGAGAAAGTTGATGGTAGTCTATCGGGAGGACATGACACACCCACAGAAGAAACAGTTGATACGAATAGCCCGAGACAAATAACTTGCCGTTCAAATGTGGTGGTCTCAAGTAATGGTGAGTTACAAAACACTGAGGAATTCGTTAGCGATTTGGCAGAAGCGTTACTTGAGAATACTGGAGAACAAAAATTTGATGCCCTGTGGGATATAATAGATGATCTAAGTTTAGACGCTATTAATAAGCTGAAAGAAACTGATTCTGATGGGGAAGTCTTTAACGAAAATGAATTCAAGGAAGGATATCTGAAAAGCATTCTTAAGTTGATATGCAATCATGAAAAATTTGTGAATGGATGGGTGTTTTTGTTTGATCCCAAGGGCTGCCTTGAAGAATATGAAGAACATATAAGTTCTAGCACGGTAAGTGGGGAAAATAATAGCGAGCTACTGAGCGCTGAAGAAAAGTATGAAGCCTGTGCCAGGTATGCGTTAAAAGAAATGAAAATTATGGATGCAAATGGGGTTTTATTTGTTGACTCTGCAGCGGAGGTAGAAAAGTTAAAAAATTACATAATGGAAGAGTGCGAAAAAACATCAATTGACCTGGTAATAAAATTGACTGGCAATCATAATACCGATCAAGACGACCAGTTGACAGAAGATGATTTAGCTTATCTGAAGGCAAACAATAAGTATGGAGTCCCTTTTCCTACAGAGTTCTACAGTGCGTTACGCCAACAGCTTGAAGGTTCCACAGTAAAAGACTTTAACCGAGAGAATTTATTTATTCAACTTAAATCTTACGGGCAACAATGGGCTCATAGCGTGGTATGTAATAGGATGCCTGTAGATAAAAATGGGGTTTCGCTTAAGGATAAAGAATTAGATAAGTACAAGGATAATTTAAGGAAGGTATTTATTAATACAATTGCGCATTCACCAGTATTTAAAAATACTTGGATGTATCTTTTTCCAGATTTCATCTTTCTTCTCAATAATCACGCATCTGAACTGACGGAATTATTAAATGCATACGATAAAGATGAACACTCTGATCATACTCATATTTGCAATGTTTTAATAAACGATGTTATGGATACTGATGACTATTGGGAGTATACGGATTTAGATAAAAAATTGTTTTCAACTAAGAATGGATTGCATGAAAAATTGCATATGTATTATTCTGAAAATTTTCAAGCATTCACGGAGCAATTGGTTCGAGATGTATTGAAACTACAGTCAGATGATGGAGTTGAGTTTGATGAGCAATTGATAGGCGACAATACGGATTGGGGAGCGAAAGTGCATCGAAGTAAGTTGATATTCGATGAAAATATTAGGTCACCCGACAGCGATAATAATCCGGTTAAAATCTCATTTGGTGATTAAACAGATCGTAATAGCACTTTGACAACGGAGGGCGTTGCGAAGAAGCTATCAAGGATGCTGAGGAGTAATCTCTGGAGGCGACCATTAGGTCGATCGTTCGTTATTGTAGAGATGCATTAGTGGTTCGTGAACTGTTTGTCGCGACATTGTGAAACCTTGGTACTGCATGATAGCTTAGGAGGTTGTTTGAGAACGGCGGTCGTCTGGGCGACCCCGTCTGGGCGACCCCTTCAGGGCGACCCCTTCTCCATCAACGCAGGAGCCTACTCTTTCTAACAGTTGTGCCAATGAAGCTGAGGGAGGGGTTGACAAGTTTAAAAGTTGCGGAGTCTTTGCGGTAAAAAATGAACAGAAATCCCGGGCTGGTCAGTGGGATATTCGATCCTACAGGCCTTAATATTGTCAAAATTCTTAAAGGAAAATTAAATGCAAGCAGTTAAGAACTATTTATCAGCGCAGTCTCCTACTGTTATTACCGGTAGTGAAGATAAAGCCGTGGTGGCGTTTGGAAAGTCTAACAGCCGGGATGTCTCTAAAGAAGAAGTAAACAGTTTGCTGGATAATAGCCGGTATTCTGTAAAAGGGGACTGTACAATAATTGACGATTATTCCATCACCACAGTAGATTCAGAGCGCGGCCAGGCGGTGTCCAAGAATTCGATGAAAACATCTGAGAAAGTTGATGGTAGTCTATCGGGAGGACATGACACACCCACAGAAGAAACAGTTGATACGAATAGCCCGAGACAAATAACTTGCCTTTCAAATGTGGTGGTCTCAAGTAATGGTGAGTTACAAAACACTGAGGAATTCGTTAGCAATTTGGCAGGAGCGTTACTTGAGAATACTAGAGAACAAAAAATTGCTGGCCTAAGGCATATGATATGTGAACTAAGGTCAGACGCTATTAATAAGCTGGGAGAAACTGATCCTGATGGGGAAGCCTTTAACAAAGATGAATTCGAGGAAGGATATCAGAAAAGCATTGTTAATTTGATTTGCAATCATGAAAAATTTGTGGATGTATGGGTGATTTCGTTTAATCCCAATGAGATATTAAAACCTAAGTACCTCCTTAAAGCTTATGAACAACATAGAAATTCTAGAATGGTAAGTTGGGAAGGTAATAGCGATCTACTGCGCGCTGAAGCAAAGTATGAAGCCCTTGCCAAGTATCTGTTAAAGGAAGCGGAAGTTGTGGATGCAGATGGGGTTTCATTTGCTGACTCTCCAGCGCAGGTAGAAAAGTTAAAAAACTATATAATGGAAGTGGATAAAAACACATCAAGTGACTCGGTAATGGTATTGACTGGAAATCATAATACCGGTCAAGGCGACCAGTTGACAGAGGAGGAATCATCTCATTTGAGTTATTACGTTAATGATGGATTTGCTAATTTTAAAGAATCCTACCTTTCCATACGCAAAATGATTCATGAATTCAAAGAACAAGGCTATAACAGCAAAAATTTAACGATGCACGTAAAGCATTGTGCTGATAAATGGGTTGATGAACTGGCAACTAAGAACAAAGCTGAAATTAAAAATTGGGATTCGCTTGATTATCAAAAATTAGATGCGTATAAAAATGATCGGAGGAGTTATTTTATTCTTGTAATATTGACTTCGAAAATGTTTGAAAAGACTCGGATGTATCTTTTTCCGAATTTTAGTGATCTTCTCGATTCTAAAGATTCGGTACGACAGGAGTTATTAAGGGCTCGCCATAACAAAGAAGACTATGATTGTTATGAAATTTGCAAGGGTTTTATAAACGATATTCTTGATGATAGTAAGTTTTGGGAGTTTTCAGTAATAGACAAAGAATGGCTTGAAAATTCTGAAGATTTGCGTGATCAATTGTGTCTGTATTATATGGATAATTTTTGTGCACTCACGGAGCAATTGGTTAAATCTTCATCACGATCACAGTGATAAGGTGAATTTGGGTTGGTGCTAGGTGGTGAGTCATTGATAGGCGACAATACGGGCACTCAGTTGGGTGCCGAAAGTGCATCGACTGTCAATGACATTTTTGGTTTTCTCGACAGCGGTAATAATCCGTTTAAACTTTCATTTGGTGATTAAACAGACCGTAACAGCATTTTCGCAACGGAGGGCGTTGCGAAGAAGCTATCAAGGATGCTAAGGAGTAATCTCTGGAGGCGACCCTCTCTGGGCGACCCCTTCAGGGCGACCCCTTCTCCATCAACGCAGGAGTCTACGTTACTAGCGATGGTGCTAATGAAGCTTTGGGGGGGGGTTGACAAGCTTAAAAGTTGGGAAGTCTTTGTGGTAAAAAATGTACAGAAATTTTTAGGGTTAGATAAAAAATTGTTAGAAAATAAAAAACAACTGTATGATCAATTGCATCAGTTTTATATGGAACAACTTCCTGCATTCTTAGATGAAATGTTTGAGCTTGATTTGTGTATTCAGGAACACGTATTTAATGAACCTCCAAGTCTCGTCCAGCCGAAAAGGCAGTGCATTCTGAACCATCCAGCATCACGATAAGTAAAGACAGGGCTGGAAGGTACTTTGTTTCCATGCTCTGTGAGTTTGAAGCTAAACCAATGCCTGTTTCCAACAAAACAGTGGACATTGATTTAGGTTTAACCGATTTGTTCATCACATCGGACGGTAAAAATTCCGGCAATCCACGTCACACTCGACGCTACGAGCGCAAACTGGCTTACCTTCAGGCGTCAACTAGCTAAAAAGCAAAAGGGCAGTATCAACCGAGCGAAAGCACGGCTCAAGGTTGCCCGTCTTCATGCCAAAATAGCCGACTGCCGGATGGATGCTACCCACAAGGCATCCCGTACACTCATTAACGAAAACCAAGTTGTGTGCGTTGAGGCGTTGAATGTGAAAGGCATGGCCAGAAACCCAAAGCTGGCAAAACATATTGCGCATGCTAACTGGGGAGCGTTTGTCCGACAGCTATAGTACAAAGCCCACTGGGCGGGTCGTACTGTAGCGGAAATAGACCGATTCTTTCCTAGCTCCAAGCGTTGTTCTGGCTGTGGTTTTGTTAATGAAAGTCTTCCGTTGTCTATTCGGAAGTGGGATTGCCCTGTGTGCAATGCCCGCCACGACAGGGACATAAACGCAGCCAAGAATATAAGGTGGCGGTTTAAAAACCGCTATCTAGGGAAGGCGTATTGAAGCAGGAAGGTTCTGAGAGCGATCTTGGAATCCCCGCCTTCAGGGCGGGGAGGATGTCAATCCCACCATAGCTTTGGGCATAAAGCTTAGGGGTTCGTTGTTGACTCAGAAAATAGTGCTTCAAGCCCGGTTGGTAGGTCTGAAGAGGCTCAACAGAGTGAAAAGAATATCGTACGAGAGGGTATTTCTCTGTATAAATAACCTCTTGATCGTCGCATTGGTAAGTTTGTAAAAAATCTAGCACAAAAGTTTTAGAGGAATCTCAAAAAGGCTTGGTAGTCCTGCTTTCATCACCATCCGTTCGGGATGAACGAGATGCGCCTCTCCAACGCAAACCTTTCGATGTATGGTATTTACTTTGAAACCTGCCTCAGAATAGACTGTGGGAGCCTGAAAATCCGGGATTTTTTGGCTTGATTTGTACCTGCCGCTGTAGAGCAGTCGATTGTCGAGCTACCTTTGGTTCTTTGGTCTAATATACGAAAGCAATTGTTTTTATATATTTTAATAACATTAAAACGAAAGTTCAGTCTAATGGCTAAGCCTCCGTCTTACTGACGGTTAATGCAGCCATAGTTTACGGGCAACTAACTTAAACTGCCCGATGTTTTTTTAAGTGTCTGGCTGGCTTAGAAGAAAGCTGTGCTTCCTATAATCTGATAACTGTCAAGGTGGATAAATGAATGTAGATAATCAGAGCATCTTAGTTGCAAGTCCTGCCGGAATAAGTGGTTCTAATGTACCAAATGAAAAGGTGGCGGGTTTTGCAGGGAGAGTCGTTTCCTGTTTACAGGCCGTTAAGGGTTATCTAAAAGAATTTGTTAATTTGGTAAAAGGAAAGTTAAAAGATTTCTATCAATACTGTATTAAAGTCATTAAAGATATCATTACTAAATTTAAAAAGTCTGACCCCCAAATGAACGCTTCCTTCTCTAGTGAGGCGGAGTATTCAGTGAGCATGAAGTTACAAAAAGAGCCGCTATCAGGGTCAGTGACCTCTTCAATAAAAGACGATTCAGGAACAGTCAGTGAAATGACCCGCCATGATCGATTTTATGAATGGCAGATGCCACTGTTTTGTCCGGCTGAACTCCCTGAACAGAGCTGTGAAAAACATTTTTTAGCATTTTCAGATTACTTGACTTGCTGTACAGACTCTGAATTTGAGCAGCTGCGCAAAGCAATTAAGAAAGCACCTTTTAAAGAATATCAGCTAAAGCCATTGTTAGATTTTTTGAAGAAAAGCAAAAAGGATATATTAGCAACAGCCTATACCGGAAAAAATGCCAGGAAGTTAGGCAACATCGTCAAATTGCTAGGGTCTATTGCAGGTTATAAACAGCTAGATGAGAAGGGTGAGGGGCGTCTTATCATTATGTTGGCTCGCCGTGCTTTGCTGTCTGGAAACCTCACTAACCAACAGAAAATAAAACTCCGTCAGCGGTTAGGGGCAGGGCAGTTTGGTGATGTATACGCTGTCCATAAACCCGATTCAAACGGGGGGCTTTCGGCGGTATTCAAGGTTTTTATGGGACCGGGTAATGATAATTTTAAACTGAAGAAGCTCAGCAAGTGTCTTGAAAATGGTCTGTTTTGCAATGGTGAGGGTTTAGGGCTCAGTGTAGATTTAAGCAATGATCATTGCCCTGCCGTTTTGGGGGTAATTACTTACAGCAAAGCACTGGGTTACTTTCGCCATATTACCAACACCGACACGGTTGCCCATTTTGCCGATGATGAGGTAGTTTGTGGCGTGCTCACTTCCTTCACCCCAGAGGCCCAAACTGCAAGAGAGTTATTTTCGAACAGTTCGAGGGTAAAAAAGTTGAATGATAAGGAATTTGCTCAAGTACTGTTGACTTTTATTCGCTCTGCTTTTGGTTGTTTGTCAGGTTTGCAGAAAAAAAATGTCGGTCACAGGGATATTAAACTGGACAATACCATCGTAAAAATGCCTGCAAAACGGTCAAAAACCTCCTCCAATATGCAGGTTCAGCTGATCGATTTTGGTATGACCAAGCTGGTCTCCACAACGCAGGAAAAAAAGTGGCATAAAGGAAGCCCGTACTATTTGTCACCGGAGTTGTATGATTACAACACCCGTAACATGCGTTATGACGGCGATGCTGACCCTAAGCTTGCGGATGTTTGGGCGATGGGCGTTTGTATGGTAAAGATTATTTTTTACCGTTGCGCAAAAAATATGTCTTCCAACGATGTGCTTATGGAGTTCTATACTCAGCACTATCCAAAACACCAATCCTTTTCAGAGTTTTTGAAACAGAAACCTCAGCTGGATAGAAATTTAAAAAACTTCATGGCGCAAGAGCCTAAGATCTTTGACTTATTGGATAGTATCTTTGTGCCTGAGGACAAGCGAGCTTCTGTCGTTAAAATTATCAGTGACGATTATTGGAAAATTCAGGGGGAAACGTGATATTTTGACCGCGGGTTGATGGTAGTCACAGGAGTTGGTATGCAGTTTTTGCAAATCCGTAAAACGTTTTTGGCTGCGGCTTTAATTGCAAGTTGTACGACGCAGGCCAGTGAACCTCTGGATGTAAACCAGGCAGATTCCACCACAGTGAACCTTTACCGTGATCGGGCGCTGGTCGTGCAACATTTCAAGCGCTCACCGGATGAACAGGGGCGCCTTCCCATTACCGGACTACCTACGGATAGTCTCAACAGCTCTTTGAGTCTCGCCTATGGCGATAATGCCATGTTACCAAAACGCATCACCTGGCCCAGAACAGAATCTAACCGGGATGGCTATTACCATGCTTTGGTGGGTAAGCAGGTGGAAGTGCTCGGTTACGGGCGCACAGTGGCCGGCAAGCTGTTAAATTATCATATGGGCACCGGGTGGGTAATTGATGATAACAAACGACAGTATTTTGTTGATTTGAACGATCCACGAGGGTTGAGAATGCAAGCCCTCGAACCGGTAAGGCAAGAAAAATACCCCACCGCCTATTTCGAGGAGCAGCCAGACAACCAGGCACTCACTCTCTCTTACATAACGTCACAACTGAATTTTCAAAGTCATTACCGCTTGACCCTGTCGTCGGCAAACCGTGGGCAGCTTACGTTAAAGGCGTTACTATCAAATGGCTCCAATCTTGATTTTACCCACGCCGCTATAAGGCTGATTGCCAATGATGAGTCGGTTCGTCGTTTCAGTGTTATGTCAATGGCAGAAGCCGTTCCTCTTGGTGGCAGTGATTATGGTCACAGGGTCAGTGAGGTACTGCTGACAACTTTAAAGACCGGTTTAGCTGCAAATAGTACCCAGTTAATCGATTTGGTTGCTGCCAATGTTGCCATTGAAAAACAGTATATTATCGATGTCTACAGCAGAGAAAACCTCGACCAACGCCCGCGACTGGCATTAAAATTCACCGCACCGGTGGATCTGCCCGCGGCTGAAGTCAGCGTGTATGAACAGAATGTTACAGGCGCTGCCATCATCAGTGGTGATGCCTGGCTGGCAAAAACTGCCCGTAATGAGACCGCCAGTATCTTGCTGAACGAGGCGTTGACTGTGGGTTTGGAGCGAAGGCGTACTGGGCAAAAAGCGGATCAGATACAATGGCAGGCGATGGTTTCTAACGATCAACAAGAGCCCATCACGTTGTATATCAATGAACGTGACGCCAGTTTGCTTAAGCTGGAAAAACAGCCTGGGGTAAAGCTTAACGGTCTTGGTCAGATTCAAGTGGAGGTTGCTGCTGGTGCTCGGCAGACGATCAAGTACACAGCGATTTATGCTCACTGAGGAATGATCGTGCCTTATTCGTCCGTCGTTGTTTTAACCGGTGCTGGTGTATCTGCTGAATCCGGATTAAAGACATTTCGTGGCAGTGACGGGCTCTGGGAAAACCACGCCATTGAAGATGTCGCCACACCGCAGGGGTTTGCCCGTAACCCTGCGCTGGTGCAGCGTTTTTATAATGAGCGTCGGCGGCAGCTAACGTCTGTTGAACCCAACGATGCCCATCGTGCTCTGGCAATATTTGAACAGCAGTTTCCGGGAGACTTTTTGTTGGTGACCCAGAATGTGGATGACCTCCATGAAAGAGCTGGTAGTAAAAACCTTATTCATATGCACGGCGAACTGTTAAAGGTCCACTGTCAGAAGACGGGGCGGGTTTTCCCATGGCATGAGGATGTAACAGGTGAAACGCGCTGTGCCTGTTGTGGTGTGGCGGGTAATCTGCGTCCTCACATCGTTTGGTTTGGAGAGATGCCGTTACACATGGAGGTTATTTACCGGGCGTTGTCTGGTTGTGACCTGTTTGTATCCATAGGGACCTCTGGGAGCGTTTATCCTGCGGCAAGTTTTTTTCAGGAAGCGGTATCAGCAAGAACGGTTGAATTAAATCTTGAGCCCGGAAAACATGGGTCATTGTTCGATGAACAGTATTACGGGCCGGCTAGTGAGATTGTGGGCGCTTTTTTAAATCCTATTTTGAACAGTTAATTTAAGGTTTACTGGCTGGAATTACCCATTACTATCGAGAATAAAAGACTGCTATTGCAGTCTTTTATTTTGGTATCATTTTTTAAAATGTGTTGACAGGCCTTAGGAGTATTAATCTTCTCTCCATGATGTCGGTGATGGGCACATTTTCTTGGGATAATTGGTCTTTAATTGTTGTTACAAGTTCATTCGTTAAAGGGAAACAAATATTGGAGAGCTCTTTGATAAATTGTAAGGAGTCATCGTTTTCAGTCTTTAAGGCTTGGAGTAGGGCGGTATAATGGGGATGATTTTTGATGTCATTATTGGTTGCGAACTGTTGACCGTAAAGATCAACACCCGCATCGCGTAAAGCATGGCAGAGTCGGAAGGAGCTGTCTAAGTACTCTTCACCGGGCTGCATCTTTTTAAATACTGCTTTTATAATTTCAGTGAAAAATGATGTAGGTTCTTTATTGATAATAACAAGGTTTTTTAACGCATTTGATCGCATTGTATGTGTTGCTGAATTCTGGTGTGTATCATCGAATAAGTTAAGATGACGGGATATATGATCTATTTTTTTTTCCAGATTCTTCGTGTTTTCATCGGTCAATTTATAGTTTTCACCGAGTTCATCTAAAATCAAACGGTACAGGATAGCACCGTCCTCATCGGCCTTTAGATTGTTGCTCTGATCTTCCAGGAAGGCGTTGAAGTGTTTGGTAGTGTATTCTTGCAATAGGGTGATGAATTCCTTTTGTTGATCGTCATTGAGTTGTATGTTGGGGGTGTCCTTGAATTTCATGAAATCACTGAAGGCTTTCAGTTTTTCGCTGTGGTTTTTTTGTGAATCGAAAAGTGCTTTTTTTAGATCACGTAACTCACTTTGAAGAGACTTTTTATTGTAAGTCTCTAAGGCAGCGGTGCAGGTTTTACAGTTTTTTACTTTATTCAGATACTGATTAAACGTCGGATAGTTGTTTACATCTAAACCTAAATTGATAAGTCTTCTGATTTGAATATTTATGTCATTTGCCCGAGTTGTGTTTTGATTGCTTTCTTCAGCTTCGATTGATTGGGCATATGTCAAAAACGGTATCAGCGAATTTTCATTTAATGCCTTTATCAGGACATCAGCGTTGGTTGTAGATTCTTCTTTAAACGTGGTCATAAGATCAATATTTGCCTCGATAAATTGTGTTTTATTCTTGCCAGGGCATTGGTTAAGCACTCCCAGTAATATTTGGGTTTTTTTCGCCGCCTCGATAGCAGCTTCGTTATGGGGGTCAATAGGGTTAATCACTGGAATCACTTGAGGCGGGACGCCTTGTTGTGGTACGGCTTTTCGCTGCCGGATTTTTTTTACAAACTGCCCGAAGTAAGAATTTCCGTTATCTTTGGCTAACTGTTTGTTAACAACTGAATTAATATCAACGGTGTATTGGTTGAAAAATCCCTTGACCCCGGCATACAACGCCTGAGCAACCCGGACAGGAAGCAAGCTCTTTTGGTTAGCTAGCCAACTGTGAGACATGCTGGCAAGTGTATTCAGTTTGTATTCATTATTCATGGTGTTTCCTTATTCGATACCAGGTTGAACTTTAGCAAAAGTGTTCCATTTGTTTAATATAAGTCGGCTGTGGAAACCTTATTAGGGGTCAGGTTTTTTCAGCTTTTATTTAGACCGATATAAATAGAAAAAGTTCATGGTTGTTTGTAAGGATTCTGTATGAACTGGCCAAGGTCTTACATTGTCTCTGTTGTGGTCACGTGCAATGCTCTCGCCTCTCTCAGCGCGACTGCATTTACCTTATGCTACCCCATGGAGTATCTTCCAGTTCAGACGTTGCGCCCGATCCGTCAAAGCCCCCGTTGCCTACGCCCAAATCACACTCAGCCAACGGTACTCGATCGAACCGAAAGCTCAGGCCAAACCATGGGTTAACGCAATGCTTACGTTGCGAGAATGGAGTAGCCTGCTAAGAACTCTGAAAAAACAGTACAAAAGTAGAGGGTAGTCGATCTCTACATCTCTTGTAGTAAAGGGGTGGATTAATTATGGGGAATTGCTGACGGTTTACTGTCTGGATTTACCCATCACTATCCATAATAAAAGACTGCCATTGCAGTCTTTTATTATGGTATCGTTTTTTAATTTATGTTTTCATGCCTTAGGAGAGCTAATTTTTTATTCACGTCGTTGGTGATGGGCAGTTCTTTTTTGGATAATTGGTCTTTAATTGTTTCTTCAAGTTCATTCGTTAAAGGGAAATCAAGTTTGGAAAGCATTTTGATAAATCTAAAGGATTTCTTGCCTTCAGTCTCTAAGGCTTGGAGTAATGCGGTATAGTGGGGATGATTTTTGATGTCATTATCGGTTACGAACTGTTGACTGTAAAGATCAACGCCCGCATCCTGTAAAGCACGGCACAGTATGTAGGAGCTGTCTAAGTATTTAGCATCGGCCTGCATCTGTTCAAATATTGTTCTTATAACGTTAGCGGAAAATGATGTAAGTTTTTTATTGATAAAAATAAGGCTATTTAACGCATGTGATTGCATTTTATGCCTTTTTAAATTCTGGTGTCTAGCATCGAATAAGTTAAAAGAATTGAATATATAATCAATTTTAGATTCCAGGTTCTTGGTGTTTTTGTCGGTCAATTTATAGTTTTCACCGAGTTTGTCTAAAATCAAACGGTAAAACTTAGCACCGGCCGCATCGTCTTGTAGCGTGTTGTTATCTTGCAAGAAGGCGTCGAAGTGTTTGGTCATGCAGCTTTCCAATAGTTTGATGAACTCCTTTTGTCGACGGCCATTGAGCTGTATGTTGTGTGAATTATTGAGGTTAGTGTAAGTTATGAAGGCGTACAGTTTTTCTCTGTGGTTGCTTTGCGGGTCTTTAAATACTTTTTTTAGACTACGGAATCTCGATTTAAGGTTTTCTTTATTATAAGCCTCTAAGCCAGTGGTGCAGGTTTCGCAGTTTTTTACTTTATTCAGATACGGAATAAAATTCTGATGGGCGTTTGCATCTAACCCCAGATTGATAAGTCTTCTGGTTTGGACATTTATTTGATCTGCTCGAGTATTGTTTTTGTTGTCTTCTTTAGCTTGGGTTGATTGGGCATGTCCCAAAAACGCCGTT
The DNA here is from genome assembly GCA_965198415.1 of Endozoicomonas sp. Taxonomy (GTDB): domain Bacteria; phylum Pseudomonadota; class Gammaproteobacteria; order Pseudomonadales; family Endozoicomonadaceae; genus Endozoicomonas. The sequence goes on along the minus strand of CBDAPN010000030.1, from coordinate 285,440 downwards.
AGCCAATTTTGGTTTAATAGCTTTTTCAGCGTATTAGCATTCATTGGGTGTTCTGCCTTAATGTTTTCCAAACCATCAATAGCTGCCGCGACTGTTTTTATGTCAGTCGTGTCATTGAATTTGTTAAGGGCTAGCAGAAAGGGTTGGATTGTTTTATCACTTGTTGGAGGAGCTGCAATAGGGGGGGGAATAGGGGTATAGTGAGTACCTGGAATCACCTGAGGCATGACGTCTGGTTGCGGTTCTATTTTTCGCTCCAGATTTTTTTTTACAACAAACTGCCCGAAGTAAGAATTTCCGTTATCTTTGGCTAACTGTTTGTTAACATCTGCATTAATATCAACGGTGTAGTGGTTGAAAAAGCCCTTGACCCCGGCATACAAAGCTTGAGCAATCCGGGCAGGGAGTAAGCTCTTTTGGTTAGCTAGCCAAATATGAGACATGCTGGCAAGTGTCTTGAGCTTGTATTCATTACTCATCGTGTTTCCTTTTTCGCACCAGCTTGAGTCAATGTGTTCTCTTCGTTGGTATAAGTCGGCTTCAGAAACCTTTGCAAGAGAAAAAGTTTATGGCGTTTTGTAGAGATATTGTATGAACTGACCAAGGCCTTACATTCTGGTGACGTGCATCCTTTGTGGTCAGGTGCCTTTCACTCCTATGATTCCCTTAGAGTACTTCTAACCTCCTCTTTTTATTACCAAAACTCCTCTTAGTTTATAACTTTATAATTTTAAATTACTTAACGAATATCTTCGGGCGCGATAACCTCACCTGCAAAGGACTCATCGTCCTCAAAACAACAACGCAACGCTTATTTACCCTCAGGCAAAAGGTAAGGAAGAAAATGACGCAGGTTTTTCAAGATAACTCCCAAACCATAGGTAACACACCGCTGGTCAAGTTGAATCGTCTGGCCGAAGGCCGGGAGGTTTATGCCAAGATTGAGTCCCAGAACCCTGCCAACAGTGTCAAATGCCGGATTGGGGCGAGTATGATTTGGGACGCTGAACGTTCAGGGAAGTTGTCGCCGGGGATGGAGTTAATTGAACCTACCAGTGGGAATACCGGTATTGCTCTGGCGTTTGTGGCAGCTTCACGAGGGGTTTCTCTAACTCTGACCATGCCTGCTTCTATGAGCCTTGAGCGTCGTCAGGTGATGAAAGCACTCGGCGCCAACATCATTCTTACGGAACCGGCAAAAGGTATGCCCGGTGCCATTGCCAAAGCAAAAGAGTTGGCTGAGGCCAACCCGGAAAAGTATCTGTTGCTGCAGCAGTTTGAGAATCCGGCCAATCCCCGCATTCATGAGGAAACCACCGGGCCAGAAATTTGGCATGCCCTTGAGGGTAATATTGATATATTTGTTGCCGGAGTCGGTACCGGTGGAACCATTTCCGGGGTTTCTCGATACATTAAAGAGATTCAGGGCAGAAAAATTACCTCGGTGGCTGTTGAGCCGAGCGCTTCTCCGGTCATCAGTCAGACTCTGGCCGGAGAAGAGGTAAAGCCGGCACCCCATAAAATTCAGGGTATTGGTGCAGGTTTTATTCCGGGTAATCTGGATTTGGCGTTGGTGGATCAGGTTGAGCAAGTATCCAATGAAGAGGCAATGGTTATGGCGCACCGGTTGATGCGTGAAGAGGGGATTCTTGCTGGTATTTCTGCCGGTGCCGCCGTGCATGCCGCCCTGCGAGTGGCTAAGCAGCCGCAGAATGAGGGAAAAACTGTGGTGGTGATCTTACCAGACTCCGGCGAACGTTATTTATCAACGGCGCTGTTTGAGGGGGTTTTCTCTGAGAATGAGACCGTTCAGTAAGGCGGTTTATGCTGTCAGCGAGCCTTTGCAGGCTCGGTGTTGCACAGTGTCTTTTCAAGCCGGTGGGTAATACCGGTTTTTGTTGTTTCTTTATTCTTTTTTTCCACTTGCTAATGGTTTTTGAAAGCTCGATTAAAATTGTTTAATGAATCGACGGGAAGCGCCGATAAGCCAGTGGACAATAATTATTCAATGTGCGAGGGTAGCTGTACTACCTGCCACTGGTTGTGCGAGTATTACGTCAGCAGCTAATTAGCTTGGGAAGCAGAATTTTTTTAGTAAATAGAATCACATCTATTAGACGTTACTAAAATTTTTTTGGCTTTTTATTGGTGGTTCAACTGTGTCGTTAGGGGCTCACCGAGACAGGCGCTATTGCCAGACAGCCTCCCAAGAATAAAACCGGAGCAAATCAACAGAGTTTTACATGGATAAAAGGACTTTATACATCGGTAATCTTGCTTATACCGCCGTCGAAGAAGATTTAGAGCAAGCATTTGAAACATTTGGCCTCATTGAAGATATTAAGCTGATGCGGGATCGTGAAACCGGTCGCTCAAGGGGGTTTGCTTTTATCACCTTTGAGAAAGAGTCCGAAGCCGAAGCAGCGATGGTGATGAACGGCAAAGAGATAGCCGGTCGCGTTTTGCGGGTGAATGAGGCCCGGCAACGAAAGTCTGTTCAACGCCGAACTCCAACGGGTACCAGAAAACAACGGTCGTATAATAATTTTAACCGTTAGCATCCACTGCGTTTAAGTGTGTGGCGTGAGTCAAACTTAAAACGGGTGTGAATGTGCTCACGGTTAAAAGATGCTGCTGGTGGTAAACTTTCAGTCGCTCTCTTTCCCCTCGCTACAGCCGCTATACTTGATCAGCTTCCTGACTGTGCATAAACATTAGCGCGGTTTCAGGTTCGATTGAGGGTGAAATGTTCGCTTAGTTTCACCCTGTGTGACCCTATTTTTCCTTAAAGAGTTAGCTCCCTGCGTTAATTGTTGCGGGTGACATTGACAAACAGTGTGACCAGTTGCCCCGGGTGAATGTATTTGCCATTCAGGTCGGTATTCCAGTCCTGGATTTGCGCCACATCGACGTTGAAGCGGGAGGCGATTTTAGCCAGCGAGTCACCGGATCGCACGGTATAACTTACTTTGCGGACAACGTCATTGGGTTTGCCCTGTTTTTTCCAAATAGCCAGTTTCTGGTTGACTCGCAGGGTGTCTCTGGAGGATATGTTATTCCAGCGTGCCAACTCGTTAACTCCTACGTCGTACTTTTGGGCGATGCTCCAGAAGCTATCACCGGATTTCACCATGTACTCGATTTTTTGGCGCCCATTCACCGACCGGTTTTGGCGCATCTGCAGGCGTTGGCTGGCACTGAGTATATAGGTTTCAATATCGTCCCCGGCCATGGGAATCATCAGGCTTTGACCGGCACGAATCAGGGTGTCATCCAGTTTGTTTACATCCAGCAAAACGTTAACGCTGGTGCGGTACTCTACGGCGATAGTGCTCAGGTTGTCACCGCTTTGTACGGTGTAACGGTGCCAGGTTAACCGGTTTTCTGGTGGTAATGTGTCCAGTTGGGTACGAAAGTGCTCTGCATTGGCGAGCGGTACCACCAGATGGTGTGGCCCCTCCGGTGGTGTTGACCAGCGGTTAAGACCCGGGTTAAGCGCATAGAGATCCTCTATGGCAACGTTAGATAGCTGCGCTGCTTTGGCAATATCCAGTTGCCCGGCCACATCAACTCGATCAAAGTAGGGCTCATTGGGAATGTGTGGCAGGCTAACTTCGTATTTGGCCGGGTTTCGGATCACCTTGCCCAAGGCGATCAGTTTGGGTACGTAGGCCGTGGTTTCACTGGGCAGATCAAGATCCCAGAAGCGGGTTGACTTGCCCAGTTTTTTATTTTTATTGACCGCTTTTTGCACCCGGCCAGGGCCGGAGTTAAAGGCTGCCAGTGCCAGCTCCCAGTCGTTGAATCGTGCGTGCAGTTTTTGCATGTAGTCCAGCGCAGCCCGGGTAGAGTGTACAACGTCGCGACGACCATCGTACCACCAGTTTTTGCTAAGGCCGAAGTGTTTGGCGGTTTCAGGCATGAACTGCCACAGCCCGGAGGCACCGGCGTGGGATAAAGCAAACGGGTCGAAGCTGCTCTCGACGATGGGCATAAGTGCCAGTTCCAGCGGAATCTCTCTCGCTTCCACTTCCTCAACAATAAAGTGAAGGTAGGGTTTGGCTCGCTCGGCGATACGCGCAAAATAATTGGGGTGTCGTTTATACCATTTAATTTCAGCGCGAATACGCGCGTTGTTCTGCTGCAGATCCATGGACAGGCCGGACTGAATCCGCACCCAAAGGTTGTCGATTATTATGGGCTCTGCTATTGGTTCTTCTGTTTGTAGTGTGTTGGGGTTTATCGTTGGTTCGAACGCTTGTGGTACGCTTTTAGGTATTTCAGCGGCAATCGGCTCATTGGCTGTGTTGAGCATCTGACAGCCGCTTAGCAGCAGAGCAATGGCCAGTGGTGTCAGCGCTTTTATCGATTTTAATGCGTTTTGGTGGTAGTGGACTTTGGTCATATATTTGTTTCTGGTTGCGATTAGCCCGTAGTGTACCATTATCAAAAATTATCCTTCCATGCTCGGATTACCCCTAGTATTTCAGCGGGTGTCGTCGCACTGCCCCGATGCCGGGCCACTTGGATTACGCTCGGCTGGTCGGTACGCAAAAAGGGATTGGTTGCCAGCTCCTCTGCCAACGACGATGGCACGCTAGGCTGGTTATTGGCGCGCTGCCGGTTCACTTCAGTAATGCGTTGCTGCAGTGCTCTGTTGTGCGGCTCTACCGCTTGAGCAAAGCGCAGGTTTGCCTGAGTGTATTCATGGGCGCAGTAGATTTGTGTCTGCCCAGGCAGTGCTGCCAGTCGTGACAGGCTTTGATGCATTTGCCGGGCTGTTCCTTCAAACAAGCGGCCACAGCCCCCGGCAAACAGGGTGTCACCGCAAAACAGCACCGGTTTGGCGGGGCTGTCGGTGAAATAGGCGATGTGATCGAGTGTATGGCCGGGGGTGGCGATAATATGGAACTGGCAGTCGAAAAGCTTAATGGTATCGCCGTCTTTGAGCGGGTGGGTGATGCCGCTGATGTTCGGGGGGCCGAACACAGGGATGTTGCGGTTGCGGGTGAGCGTTGCTATGCCGCCGGTGTGATCATGGTGGTGGTGGGTAATCAAAATGCCAGCGAGGTTGTGCTGATGCAGTGCTGTTTCAACCGGTGCGGCGTCACCGGGGTCCACCACCAGAACGTCACGGTTGTTGGGTGAGTGAATCAGCCAGATGTAATTATCACTGAATGCGGATAGGGGCGATATATGGAGCTCTTTGTGCGGCATAGTCTTATAATCCTTCGATTTACCCAAGGGCATAAATACCCAAGGGCATAAACAAGCCCGTGGAGGGCTTGCAAAACCAGAAATCATAGGTGTTTACAGGTATTTAGTGTTTGTGTGATATTCGCTACATGAAAACAAAACGTGCCTACAAAGAACGATTCTACCCAACACCTGAGCAGGAAACTTTTTTAGCTCGGTCGTTTGGTTGCGCCCGTTTTGTTTATAACAACACCCTTCGTTTTCGCACTGATGCCTACTATAAAGAAGGTCAATCTATTGCCCATTTCGAGGCAGAAAAGCGGCTTGTGTCGCTCAAGCAAGAATTACCATTTCTAGCTTATGTATTCAGTGCCATCCTACAACAAACACTCAAAGATCAACAGAAAGCATTTAAGACCCTCTGGGCTGCTAGGGCAACATATCCAAAGTTCAAAAAGAAGCATTCAAAGCAAAGTACCCGATTGACCAAGGCGGCATTGAGCGTGAAGTGTCAGGGGAAGCTTAAGACGTGTAATGGTTGCTGTGCGTAACGTCTGCAACCGGTAATGAGGTTAATATGAACAATAGCAAAGATGAAAAATTTGCATGATGCGACGACTCCACAACCGCAGTAAAAGCAGCCTCGCCAAGCGCACCGCAGACCTACGTTGTTGGCTCGACTCAGAGACCGGGCAGGCACTGGTTAAACAGGAAAAAAAGCTGCTGGAAAGGGAAACGGCCACGGTGTTTGGTTTTTATGCCGGGCAATACGCTCTCTCTTGGCAGGCCCACTTGCTGGGCAACAGCCCGGTAAGAAGACAGTTTATTCTCGGTTGTCAGCCGATGCCTGAGAGTTCGGCAACGCAATTGATTGCTGACCCTATGCATTGGCCGGTGGCGCCGGGCAGCCTGGATCTGGTTTTATTGCAGCACACCCTTGAGATTGCCGATAGCCCCCACCGTCTGTTGAGCGAGGCAGCCAATTGCATTATTCCGGAAGGTAAGCTGGTGATTATCGGTTTTAATCCTTATAGTTTGCTGCAGATTACCCGCTGGTGCGTGCCCAGTCAGCGCCGCCTGTTGCGTGAAGCCGCTTTTATTACGCCGTCAAGACTTAGGGATTGGCTGGCGTTGCTAAATTTCAGGGTCGAAAAAGTGGTTTATGGGGGCTATGTTAACCCGGTCAGATGCGCGCTCAGCCGATTGCTGGCCGGCGTCCGTGGAGACTCGATTGAAGCACGCCTTGAGCGGTCGCAAATCCCCATGGGCGGTTTTTATCTATTATCAGCGACCCGTGAAACACCGGGAATTATTCCGATGCGTAAGGTGTGGTCTGATGTACGCAGACGATTTGTCGGCCAGCCGTTGACCGAGCCGAGTGCGGGTAGAGAGTGTGGGTAGAGAGTACGGACAGAATCTTACGCTGGAGTATTATGAGTCATAAAGTAGAAATTTTTACCGACGGAGCCTGCAAGGGAAATCCTGGCCCCGGCGGCTGGGGGGCGTTGTTGCGCTTCAAAGAAGAAGAGAAAAAGCTCTTTGGCGGTGAGGCCATGACCACCAATAACCGCATGGAACTGCTGGCAACCATTGAGGCATTAAAAGCATTGAAGCGCCCCTGCGATGTTGTTTTGACCACAGACTCCCAGTACGTTCGCAAAGGCATTACGCAATGGCTTTCACAGTGGAAACGAAAAAACTGGAAAACCGCAGCGGGCAAACCGGTGAAAAACCAGGATCTTTGGCAGTTACTGGACGAACAGTGTCAGCAACATACCGTGGATTGGCGTTGGGTCAAAGGCCATTCGGGGCATCGTGAAAACGAAATTGCCGATGATTTGGCCTGTCAAGGTGCCAGGCTGTACCGCCAGTAATTTTCTTTCCTGCTGACGTTAAAAGCTGGCTTGAACGCAGAGCAAGAAAGGTTATTCCCTCCAAGCCGGCCAGCATTCATAAATCGAGACTACAGCATGTCAACATCCTCTAATCGACAGATCATTCTTGATACCGAAACCACCGGCATCGACCCGAAACAGGGGCATCGCATTATCGAAATCGGTTGTGTCGAAATGATCGATCGAAAACTGACTGGCAATAATTACCATGTCTACATCAACCCCCAGCGAGTGGTTGAGCAAGAAGCGATTAATGTGCACGGTATCACGAACGAGATGCTGGCCGATAAGCCGCTGTTCAGCACCATTGCCGATGAGTTTTTGTCGTTTATTCAAGGGGCTGAGCTGGTCATCCATAACGCTGCGTTTGACGTTGGTTTTATTGATCATGAGTTCGCTCTGCTTAAGCAGGGCTTTCCAGCGGTAGCGTCGTGCTGTGGTGTGGTTGATACTCTGGCACTGGCCCGCAAAAAGCACCCCGGACAGAAAAATAATCTGGACGCACTGTGCAAACGGTATTTTATCGATAACTCCTCACGAACACTGCACGGCGCACTGTTGGATGCTGAAATTCTGGCCGAAGTCTATCTGGCCATGACCGGCGGGCAGACGGCACTCATGCTAGGCAGCAGCGATTTGGAAGCCGATGCCGGCGATCAGGGGGGCAGTTCAATTCGCCGACTGCCCGCACAGCGTCCTGCGTTACCGGTAATTGCTGCCAGTAGCGCTGAGCTGGAGCAGCACCGGGCAAAACTGGAGCAGATTCAGCAGCAGTCCGGCAACTGCCTCTGGGCGAAGCAATAAACGCAGGCAAACCAAAACAAGATCAGGGAATCGTCCTAAAGGAGTCACGCTTTGCAGATCGCACCGTCTTACCAACCTTTAACGGGTTTGCAGCCGCAGTTGTCCCCCGCACTATTGCTGGTATTTTTTGCCGGAGATATTGTTGTTAATCCGGCGGGGGAGTTCTGGTGGCGTGATACGCAGTGGTTTGATACTGCAACGGCGCTGGTGACGGGCTATTTGCACGGTGAGACCGTTGGATTCATTGACATTCCCACACTTCCTGACGGAGTAAAGACGGTCAGTGTTCGTCGGCTGTTTTTGGATGGAGACCCTGATCTTTATGCCTGTATCAGTCACGGTTTGCAGATTCTGACCGCCCGCAAAGAACACGCCTTTTGCGGTGCCTGTGGTCACGCTATGGCAGCTAGGGCAGGGGAGTGGTCCATGCTGTGCCCACAGTGTCATTACTGTGCTTACCCAAGAATATCGCCTTGCATTATTGTGCTGGTGACCCGTGGTGACGAGATGCTTCTGGTACGCCACCATCGCCATGGCAAAGATTCTACAATGCACACGCTGGTGGCGGGTTTTATAGAACCGGGTGAGAGTGCTGAAATGGCTGTGCGGCGGGAAGTGTTGGAAGAGACCGGGCTCACCGTAGGTACACTGCAATACCAATTTAGCCAAAGCTGGCCCTTTCCCCATGCCCTGATGTTTGGGTTTCATGCTGAGTACCGCAGCGGTGAAATAGCGCTGCAAGAAGATGAGCTCTGTTTCGGCGACTGGTTTCATCGTAAAAATCCCCCTGAGCTGCCGCCGAAATTCACCATTGCCAGAAAGCTGGTGGATATTTTTTTATGATATTATCCAATCATATTTTCTTTGCTAATAAAAAATTTCGGGTGATTTCTTAAAAGTGGAAAATAAGGTAAAAACAGCGAGGTAAAAAAGCTGGTTCAGAAAAAAACCAGCTTAGGTGTTTTGATTAATTTGGGAACAGGGCGTTGAGTTTAGTGGCAAGCATCATATTGCCTTCAGCACGAAGTTTACCCATCATAAAGGCCTGCATGCCATCCATTTCTCCGGACATAACGCCTACCATGGTTTCACTGTCCATGATCAGGGTAACGCTGGGGTCGTCGTGAGTGCCTTTCACAATGTTGAAACTGTCATCGCTAACGACCAGGTAGTAGCTCTCGTCGTCTTCGATAACAAACTGAAATACTTCCTCCATGCCTGAGGCGGCATCGGCATTGAAGCGAGCTTCCATTGACGCAATGACGTCGGCAACACTACTCATAATTTTTTTCCTTTTTTATCATTAAACATCGTTAACTAACGTTAACCGTTGCTAAGATTTGCAGGTTATGAGTATTTTTTACAGCTGTCAATTAAATTCAAACGGTTGTATGAATCTTTTCCCGGCTTTTGCAGTGGCTATAAATTTTGAGCCACTAACGGCAATAAATCGGTTATTCTATTGGCAATTATCATTTGGCAGCTCTGAGCCGCTTTGGAGGTAACATTGGAGTATTTAGCTGATTTTGTTTTATTTCTGGCCAAAACCGTTACGCTGATTGGTGGGTTAGTGGTGCTTGTAGCACTGATTGCTGCCATTGGGCAGAAGGCCAAAAAAATGCACAAAGGCCACTTGGAAATTACCCGCCTTAATGAGCATTACGAGCATCTGCAGTCTGAGTTAAAAAACGCCATGCTGGATAAATTTGAACTCAAAAAAGATGAAAAAGCAGCAAAAATAAAGGCCAAAGAGAAAAAGAAAGCACAAAAAGAACAAGCCCAAAAATCCACAGCCGAGGTCAAGCCAAAAGTCTTTGTGCTGGATTTTCATGGTGATATCAAAGCTTCTGCGGTTAAATCGTTGCGCGAAGAGATTACCGCCTTACTGTCCATTGCCAATAAAGAACACGACGAAGTGGTGGTACGCCTTGAAAGTGGTGGCGGGATGGTACACTCCTATGGCTTGGCCGCTTCACAGCTAAAAAGAGTTCGTGATGCCGGCGTCAAACTAACCATCACGGTTGATAAAGTCGCCGCCAGTGGCGGTTACATGATGGCTTGCGTGGCCAATCACATTGTCGCTGCACCTTTTGCCGTTTTAGGTTCAATCGGAGTGATGGCGCAGCTACCCAATCTGCACCGCTTATTGAAAAAGCATGACGTGGATATCGAACTGCACACCGCCGGAGAGTACAAGCGAACACTAACGGTGTTGGGTGAAAACACAGAAAAAGGGCGGCAAAAATTCATTCAGGACATGGAAGACACCCACACCCTGTTCAAAGCGTTTGTTAAGGGTGAACGAGAGGTGGTTGATATTGATGCAGTGTCCACCGGTGAAATTTGGTACGGACAAAAAGCGCTCGCTCTCAATCTCATTGATGAGATTTGTACCAGCGATGAATACATTTACCGCAAGGTACACAGCGCCGACTTGGTGCAGATTGAATACGTGATGAAAAAGAACGTCGGTGAGAAGCTCGGTTTGGCAGCAGAATCGTCCCTGGACAATCTGCTGCTGCGTTGGTGGAATCGTTTCAGCTCCCGGCAATTTTTTTCCTAAGCCTCCCCGGGGGCTTTTTAGTCTCTTCTTAACCGATCTGAAAAAGCAATAGGCGACTCAAAGCGACAGGCGACAATGTAAGAAGAGATAAGCAAGGAGAGTATGGCTGTGGCCTGAATAATATGGCCCGTTATCTCTCCGATTAACAGCTGCTGAGTGGCTAAGGCCGCTATTAAAATAGAAAACTCACTGGTCTGCCCCAAACGAAACCCTACCTCCCAAGCTGTCGCCCGCTTTTCACTCACTTTGCGCAGCAAAAAACGGAAAACAATGGGCTTAATAACCACCACCACAACGGTCATCACCGCAGCGGGAACAATGACCTGATTCAGCAAACCCAGATTAAACCGGGCCCCAATGGAGAAGAAAAACAGCACCAGGAAAAAATCCCGTAGCGGCTTAAGGTTGATGGCGATGAACTGTGAGATGGGGCTGGTAGCAATACTGATCCCGGCAATAAATGCCCCAATTTCATAGGACAAGTTGAGGCTGTAGGCCAACTCCGCAAAACCCAGACACCAGCCCAAGGCAAGCAAAAAAAGATACTCATGGAAGCGGTCAAACCGGGTCATGAGTGGGAGCAGCAGGTATTTCACCAAAATAATAGCGGTAACAATCAGTGCGGGCAGGGCAACAATCGCTACCACGAAATCATTGTAACTGGTACTTTGGCTTGGGTTTAGATTGTAAAGCATCAGCAGGGTAATAATGGCTATTAGATCCTGCAGTAAGAGCAGACTAACCATCATCTCGCCGGTGTGTTTGTGGTGCAGCACGGTGGTAGGAAGTAATTTAATACCGATAATCGTGCTGGAAAACATCATTGCAGCTCCGACAATCAAGGCTTCTATATGGGGAAGACCAAAAGCCAGTGCGAGCCAGTAGCCGGTGACGGCAAAAATCAGTGAGCTTAGCAGTCCTACCGTCGCCGTTTTTTTGAGCAGGTGAGCAAGATGGCTTGGCTGCATATCCAGCCCCAGCAAAAACAGCAAAAATATAATACCTGCATGGGCAATGTCGTTGACCAGATCGGTATCGTTAACCACTTCCAAACCAAACGGGCCCAATAATGCCCCTAAGGCAATATAGGCAACCAGCAAGGGTTGGCGGGAGAACAGGGCGCCGGTTGCGAGTACCGCAGCACCAGTAAAAATCAGAAAAAAAGAGAAGAGCAAAGAACCACTTTCCATCATTTAGGCTCGTTCTTGGATTTATGGAAAGTTCAGTATAACCAACAGTGGCTAGTTGTGCAGATTAAGAGACAAATCTCTTCTAGTACGAAGAGATTGTCGTATGATTAGCGACGTCGATACAGTGGAGCACTGTCGTCAGTACCTGCCTGATAGTGAGCACTGAAACCAGCTAATGCGACCATGGCGTCGTCAGGGTTTTGGTCTTCCCGCAGGCAAAAACTGCTAAAGCCACAGCGGTGCAGGTAATGAATCTGATCCACTAAGACATCGCCAATAGCACGGATATCACCCCGGTATCCCAGTTGATCGCGCAGCAGCCGGGCAATGGAGTAACCCCGGCCATCGGTAAACACCGGAAAGTGAACGCCAATGACCGCATATTCATGCAGACTATCGGCCAGCGCCTCCGGTTCACCATCGCTGTCAAACCAAATGCCGACCTGTTGCGCCACCGACTGCGACCGCGCTGCCTGTGCCGGCAGCAGGACATCGCCAGCTGGCAGGGGCTGTTCGAGCTGCTCTGTCGTTAGGACGTGCAGCGAGCTCTCGGACACCTGTCGGTTTTTAAGCAGCTTTGGCATAGACCTTCTCCTTGAATGGTTGAATGCCGACTCGACGACAAGTGTCAATAAAACGCTCTTCCAGTGTCCGGTGTTCGAGGTAGGTGGTCAGGATTTTTTCGACCACTGTCGGCACTTCATCCATTTTAAAAGAAGGCCCCAGAATTTTACCCAGTGAGGCGTCATGGCCTGATGCACCGCCCACCTGAATTTGGTAATACTCTTCGCCTTTGCGATCAACGCCAAGAATACCGATATGACCCACGTGATGGTGGGCGCAGGCATTCATACAGCCAGAAATATTCAAATCCAGCTCGCCGATATCGTGCAGAAAATCCATATCATCGAACTGTCGTTGAATTTGTGCGGCCAGAGGGATTGAGCGAGCGTTCGCCAGAGCACAGAAGTCACCGCCCGGACAGCAGATCAAATCGGTCAACAGGCCCTGATTGGCGGTGGCCAGATTGAGCTGCTTCAACCTCTGCCACAACTCCATCAGTCGGCTTTGGGGCACATCGGCCAGAATAAGGTTTTGCTCGTGGCTAACTCTAAGCTCTCCAAAGCTGTACTCGTCCGCCAGATCGGCAATGTGCTCAAGCTGGTCGGCACTGGCATCTCCCGGAGCTTCGGCGGTGGCTTTTAAAGTGAGAGTGACGGCGCTGTAGCCCGCTTGTTTGTGGGGGTGAACGTTTCTTTGCAACCAGCGTTGAAAATCAAGGCCCCCGGTGAGGGCAAGGTTATTAAAGTCCAAATCTTGGCGCGGTGAATAATTCGGTGCGGTGAAAAAACGTTGTACCCGGTCAATCTCAAGTTCGGGCAGTGTCGTTTTATCGCATTTTAGTTGCTGCCACTGCGCTTCGACCTTGGCGGCAAAGACTTCAGGCGTCAGTGCTTTGACCAGGATTTTGATTCTGGCTTTATATTTATTATCCCGTCGACCGTAGCGATTGTAGACTCGCAGTACCGCATCAAGATAACTGAGCAGATCATTAGGCGCCAAAGATGGCTTGATCACCGAACCAATCATCGGGGTTCTGCCCAAGCCACCACCAGCCAGAATTTTAAAGCGTAGCTGATTGTGTTCATTTAAAAACGCGTGTACGCCAATGTCGTGTACTTGGGTTGCTGCTCTGTCTTCGCTGGAGGCACAAACGGCAATTTTGAATTTACGTGGTAGGTAGGCAAACTCCGGATGTAAGGTCGACCATTGTCGGATAATTTCACACCATGGACGTGGGTCGACGACTTCATCGTCGGCAATGCCGGCAAATTGATCGGTGGTGGTATTGCGAATGCAGTTGCCACTGGTTTGAATGGCGTGCATTTCCACGCTAGCCAGCTCGCCCAGAATATCCGGCACTTCTTCCAGGCGAGGCCAGTTCAACTGAACATTTTGTCGGGTAGTAAAGTGGACATAGCCTTTGTCGTAGCGGCGGGAAATGTCCGCCAGCTTACGCATTTGTGTACTGCTGATCATGCCATAAGGTATGGCAATTCTGAGCATTGGGGCAAAGCGCTGAACATAGAGGCCATTTTGCAGACGAAGCGGCAGGAACTCCTCTTCTGACAGTGAGCCTGCCAGATAGCGTCGGGTTTGATCCCGAAACTGTGTTACCCGCTCATCGACTATACGCTGGTCGTAATCGTCGTATTTATACATGAATTGCTCTTATCGTCAGGGTTGTCCCCGTGGGAACAGCTATAAACGTTGGAGCGTTTGAGGATACTGATTTTTATTTATTCTTAAAACTAATATTTTTTAATAAATCTATATTGAAAAGTAATAATTAAGGGTGTCATCAGACGTTGATGAGCGGAGAATATTTCGCTAATTTGGTTAGATCACTAAATAACCAAACACGGGAGCCAAGATGAAAGACAGCACCGCAGATGCCATTGCCGCAATTGTTATTGTCACTCTGGTCGTAGTTACTTCTGTATACTGGGTAGCAACTCAGTGATCGACTATTTGTCGGGCATTACCAAAACGACAATGGTCATCAAAATTGCAATAAACAGTAACGTTCCAACAATACCAGCGATGATGTAGTGCGCTGGTTTCCCCTGCTGAAAATCCCTTTCCAGATTCGCTCTTTTTTGTACCCCAAAAGCGGCAGACAGTGCACTGAAGATAACGGATTTTACGCCGGTACCTTTTTTGTCAGACATTTGCCAACTCCTATGATTGCTGAACATCGGTTCATTCTAAGAATTTGTTATTGTCGTTGGCAAATGTTGTGCAGGTTACTTTATGTCGAGCTCACGTTTATTCCACCACAACCACACTGATTTTGTATTGCGTATCTCTGGCGGCAAAATAGCCAATCCAACTGTTTTTACTTGCTTTGGTCTGTGAAACTACCTGATCAGCCGCTAGTTGCGAGGCGTTACGTGACATTTTTTTGATGTAGGGGAGGAGTACATAAGATAACGTGCCAAGTACCAGACCATTAGCACCGGAAGTAACCACGCGCTGAACACTGGTGTTTAAGCCGAAGGGCATGACATTATTTAGCCAGCCTGTCTGTGCAGCGGCGCTAAACACTGCCCATGCGCCGAGGGTTACCGCTGCGGCTGTGGCGGTGTGCTTCAAGGTGTCCTTTGGTATGGGGATCAGGCCAAAACCTGAAGAGACAATGGCTTCTGATCGCTCACCAATGGAACCCATTTGGTGGTTAAACCGTGCCTCCACTGTGCTGCGGCTGTCAAGGGCATTGTGTATGCCCGTCAAAGTGTGCAGTCGGTAGAAGCGATAGCCGATTTCGAGTACACCAGCACCGGAGGCTAAGGCGTAAGCGCTGGTATCGCTCCAGCCACGGCCTTTAAAAAAGCTGATGTAGCCGTTGTGAATGGTGTATTGGATACTGGTTCGTAAAGAGTTGGTGAAAGCGGGGCCGATGTTCTGGTTGTCAGGCAGTCCGAGGTCTGAGCGAAGGGCCATTAATAACCCTGCTGGTGCATCAACAAATAAGTTGAATCCATAACCCACCATGAGTTTGGCCACGCCTTCAAGTGTTTTATCGTTCAGGGTGTTCAGGTGTGACCAGTTGCCAAAGACCTCTTTCAACTTGCCTTCTTTGCTCAGTGTTTTCAGGGCATCGGCAACATTACCAGATATGCAGTCCAACATCCGGTTGGTGGGCGTTGAGCGCAGATACACGCGAAACGCATCCACACGGTTAGTTTCTTGGGCGGGCAGACGACCTTCACCAAGTTCAGTGGATTTAAAAGGGCTATGACCATGGTTAGCGGCGTTATAGATGATAAAGCCCTCGACCAGGTCAGCGGAGCATTGGGCGAAGCGGGAGGAGTACTGATCCTTGAAAACCTGATGCTTGATGAGTTCTTTGGCTGAGCGAATTACATCAAGCTCCAGCAGCAGAAAGTTCCAATGCAGCATGCTGTCCCAGAAGCTATGGGGAGCCCATTTGACGGGGACATTGAACGCTTCCATGATGGCCACGGGAATCATTTGTGGAATCAACGCCCCAACAGCCGCTGCTTTTGAAAGGTTTTCTTCTTTCTCCAACGCAAATACTACTTTTTTGCCCACCATGTCTTTAGTAGGGGTGAAGCGGAAGTTGATCAGATCACTGTTGTCCGTTTCTACTGACTTGCCTTTTTCGGTGAATGTAATGTTATTTTTGTGCCAGTACAGTTCGCTGTTTTCTTGGTCGTGATTGCTGAATGATAGTTCTTTGTTTTTAGAGTAAAACTTTATTGGAATTTTACCGTGCAGCTCTTTTTCTAGCGCTTTAGTATCAATTCTTAGGTGGATCGACTCTGTGTTATCAATGGTTATTTCCGTTGATAACGGTGCGTCGGGCTGGAGAGTAAGACCATCGTCATCCGGCAATTGCGTTGAAGCCGTTAAGAGATGGGCGAATAAAAAACTGAATAGGACATAAATGATTTTACAGGATCTTGCTAATGATCTTGTTATCAGTTCAAACCAGTTACAGTTATTATTTTTCAAAACACCGTGGCGTGCCAACATAGGACCCCTCATCCGTCAGGCACTCCTTTGCTCAGATTAAAAGTTGCATTCGTTAAAGATAGCCACCTGTTCCTTATATCATTAAGTAACTTCAGGTGAGCTAATATATTCTAAACGTATTTACATGATATTTAACATAATTAATCAGAATGATAGTTTGTTTTTTATTTCCTTTTATTTAAAAAACAGTTAACAAAATATCATGGCGATTACTGTGCTTATTTATTATATGAGTGGTTATTTTTATTCCCTCGTGTCTACATCTACAACAATGCGATAACGCAGACTATTGGCCAGCAGTCGTTTTGTATAACTTTTCTCACCGATGTTTAAATAGTCGACCAGAGGTTTTTGAATTTTTCTAATTCCCACCAGCGCATAGCTTTGTAGAATGGGCGCAATAAATAACGATAGTGATGAACTGACCACACCGTTAAAGAAAGAGTCCATTGACTTGTCAATCAGTGAGGATTTCTGATAATGACCCACCGCAGCCATCAGGGCAAGATTGACGACAAAAGGTATGGCAACACCGGCAACAACTTGCTGTTGTTTGTTCATCTTGATCGATTTTACTGACTTCATCACGGTAACGGTCATTGCTTCAATTCGGTGATATATGGAGGCGGTGGTATGCACTTGCCGACGGTTGCCGGAATCAATGATGTGATTGATATTGGCAACACCCAATAGCCGGATGACTATCTCCAACGCAGCTGCGGCTTCTGTCATTGGTATCGCGTAGGCTTCATTCAACCCCCGCGCTTTGAGTGTACCGCGAAACATCGCTTCATAGCCTTCATGGATGGTGAACTGGGTCGCTTTGATTAGTGATGCGTCGAGGTTTCTGCCGATTGCTTCGGGGTCATGAAAATCCATCGATTGCAACTCTTGACGTAACAGCTTTAAAAAGTCACCGGCCTCGTAAGCAAATAGGTTGAAATTGTACCCCAACAGCAGCTTGGCAAAACCGTTAGCCTGGAGCGAGTTCATTTTTGACCCGTTAAAAAAGTTATTGTTCATTCCTAGCAGGGCTTCGGTGACGACGTCGGACATACAGTCCATCAGTCGTTTGATGGCACCGGTTTTCAGGTAGCGGCGAAACATGTCGGTTTTGCGATACCGGGCGACGTTGTCATCTCCCCTGATGGCATCACCGCCTTCGTAAAAACCCGTCCTAAGCATGGCCAGCCCTTCAGCCGTTTTAATGGAGCATTGGGCGAGCAGGGATTTTTTTTCAAAAACCATTTGCTCCTCCAATAGCTCCCGGGCGAACTTCATCATTTCGACATCAAATAATTTGTAGCTCATAGCCTGTGACCGAAAGACAAAGTCCAGTGGGCCATTGTGCTGAAGGTTGCCAGGGTCTACATTGCCGGGGATAAAAAATGGAAGTATTTGGGGGGTTAATGAAAAAAAGATGGCTGCGCGGGAAATATCTTCTTCTTTTATAACTTTCAGTTGCAGTGGTTTGTTGGCCAGTGCTTCACTGATCTCAAGGTTCATGTAAAAAACAGGGCTATTAACGACTTTGGCGTTTTCCTTTTGCAATTTTTTATGCCATTGCAAGGTTTTTTCGCCATTTTCAAAGGTGGTTTCATCCCGCTCCAGAAGAAATGAGATGGGGATACTGCCCTGCAAATCCTTCTCAAGCCCCTCAGTGTTGATGGCTATTTTCAGTGATTTTTGTTCGCTCGGTTCAATGCTGATTTGGCTGTTATCAGAGATGTTCAGCGTTGCAATTGGTTTTTTTTCATCTGCCCACAGCAAGCTGTGGGGCGTCGATAGCAGGGTTGACGATAAAAAAACAGCCCAAAAAAAATGTTTTTTGGTGCGGGAGACCAACATATTTAAACCTCGGTTCAGTTAGTGCTCCCTGCAGTGTTTTCCTGCTCCTGTCTTTTCGGCAGACAGGAGAAATCTACGTTTTTTTATGCAAACAGTTTTTCTATGAGAGAAATAGCGCTATTACTGCCGGTTAGCACCACAATATCACCGGGCTGAATGAGCATATTAGGCTGCGGTTGTAACACGATATTATTGCGGCGAATTTCCACAATTGAGACATCGTGGCCTTTGAAGTCGAGAGATTGAATGGTTTTATCAGCGGCACGACATCCTTTACTTACGGTCACTGCGTGGCGGTGCGCTTTGATGTCATTTTCCAGCAGGTAGTCATTAATGCCTGGATAGAAGCCGTTGAGAATTTCGTATCCGCGGGTTCTGGCCTGATGTACTCGTTGGCGCACCTGCGAAGGGTTCATACCCAGTTGTAACAGGGCGTGTTTGACGATAACGAGGCTGGACTCCAGTATTTCGGGAATAACCACCGTGGCACCGGCTTGACGCAACTCGTCTGATTGGCTGTCATCCCGGGTTCTTACCAGTACCGGCAGGCGAGGTGACTTTTGACGTATAGCTCGCAGAATTTGCAGGGCATTTTCCGGGCGGTCGATGCAAATGACCACTTGGCTGGCTCTTTCTAAGCCCACCGCCAGCAACAGTTCCAGTTTGCGACAGTCACCAAAAAATACCGGCTCTCCGGCCAGTCCGGCTTCGTGAACGTGGAGGGGGTCATCATCAATGGCAATAAACGCTTTTTTCTCCTGCGTGAGGAAGCGGGCGATGGTTTGACCAACGCGGCCAAAACCACAGATCAGGGTGTGGTGATGGATGTGGGCGGTCTGTTTTCGGACTTCTTCTTCTTTTGTGCGGTGCAGGGTTGCTTCGGTGCGGTCAAAGCGCATCAGTTTAACCAGTGCGTTGCTGTTTCTGATGAGCAGTGGCGCAATCATCATTGAAAGAATGGTCACGGCCAGCACGATGGAGGTTAAATTGCCTCCGCTTTCACCGTACTGTGAGGCCAAAGCCACAAGGGCAAAGCAGAACTCGCCCCCCTGTGCCAGCGTCAGACTGGTGCGCATAGAGATATTTTTGGTTTCGGCAAAGGTTCTTGCCAATAGATAAATAACGACAAATTTGAAAATAATCAGTGCCAGAGTGCCTAAAAGAATCTCCTGCCAAAATGCCCGCAGCACGGTCATATTCAGCATCAGGCCGACGGAGACGAAGAAAAGCCCCAGCAAAACATCGCGAAAGGGTTTGATGTCCGCCTCTACCTGATGTTTGTAGTGGCTCTCCCCCATCATCATTCCGGCAACAAAACCACCCAAAGCCATGGACAGACCCATGGCGTGGGAAAGCCAGGCGGCTATCAGGGCGATGACCAGAGCCATCAGCACAAACAGCTCTTCTGAGCGCGCTTTGGCCACTTCATGAAAGATTCGCGGCAACACCCATTTGCCGATTGCGAGCATAAAAACAACAAACGCAATACCCTTGGCAAAAGCCAGTCCCAAAGAGACCGCCACAGAAGAATCGCCGCCACCACCGACAAGCACCGGAATCATGATGAGAAAAATAACCGCCGCAATATCCTGAAACAGCAACACGCCAATGGCGAGCTGGCCTTGGCGGGAGCGAATTTCATTACTTTGTGTCAGCTCTTTGGAGACAATGGCGGTAGACGACAGTGCTAAGGCTGACGCGCAAACCAGAGAGACCAGTACCGGAAAATTAAACGTCAGTAATATGCTAAAGATACCGGCGGTGGTGAGTACAACCTGCAAGCCACCCAAGCCAAAAACTTCTTGTTTCATGGCCATAATGGTCTTCATGGAGAACTCAAGTCCCAGCGTAAAAAGGAGAAAAACAACGCCGATTTCTGCCAGCAGGGCGATGTCAAAATCCTGTTGAATCAGGCCCGAGGTGGTCGGGCCTAAAACAATGCCCACAAAAAGGTAGCCGAGGCTTTCCGGCAGTTGGAAACGCTTGAACAACGCAATAGTGATGACGGATAACGCCAGAATCAGCAGCAGCTGATTAAAAAAAGTAAAGTCCATGGGGGTAGCCAGCTTGATTTATTAGAGCCCATCAAGAGTATAAGCAATAAATTCGTATTGTCGTTATAAGTATGAAAATTTTACTAACTCTGTAGTTATATTTATCGCTATGATGGAGCTTGAATTTAGTGCGACTATAACTGGCACGTGTTCTTCAGTTAAATACCTGTGCAGCAGGTTGCGGAAAAATTCCTATGGTTCAATTGTTGCTTTACACCACCTCCGGTTGCCACTTGTGCGAAGAGGCTGAGAAGATTCTGAAACACTTATCATCATTGGGAGGCTGTCAGTGGGAGCCGGTTGAGATCAGTGTGTCCGACGCCTTGATTGATCGTTACGGTGTACGCATTCCGGTGGTTGCCACCAGCGAGGGCAGGGAGCTTGGCTGGCCGTTTACGCTGGCGACATTAAGCAATTGGCTAACATCCCCCGGTTAACTTAAGCACATCGCCCTGCATGAGAGAACAACCCTTGACCAGCAATCCATGTGAAAACAAAACCGCTGAAAATCGGTTGCTGAAACTGGCTACCTACGCTTCGGTGCTGACCGCCAGTTTATTAATTGCTGCCAAACTCATTGCCTGGTTCATGACCGGCTCCATGAGCCTTTTGGCCACTTTGCTGGACTCCACCATGGATGTGCTGGCCTCTTTAATTACCTTGTTTGCGGTTAAAGTGGCCATCGCACCGCCGGATCAGGAGCACCCCTACGGTCACGGTAAAGCGGAGCAGTTGGCGGTGTTGGCGCAGTCTGCTTTTATTGCTGGCTCGGCACTGTTTTTGATTCTTAACGCTTTGGATCGATTTACCCTGCGCAATGTCACCCTCGTCAACGAAGGCGCCGGTATCTTCGTGATGATATTTTCTCTGGTGGCAACACTGACGCTGTTGACGTTGCAGCGCTACGTGATCAAAAAAACCAACTCGGCAGCCATTAAATCCGACTCTTTGCATTATCAGGTGGATCTACTCACCAATCTGGCGGTATTAATCGCCCTTGGCTTTGCCAGTTTTGGCTATCAGCAGGTGGACAGCGTTTTTGCTCTATTGATTGGCGCTTATATGCTGTTCAGTTTACGCCCTCTGGCTTGGGAGGCCATCCAGCAACTGATGGATCACGCCCTGCCAGAGCAAGATTTGGCGGAAATCAAACGCAGAGCGTTGGCGGTTGACGGTGTTTTAGGGATTCACAAAGTCCGCACCCGGGTGTGTGGGTCTGTGCCGTTCATACAAATGCACCTCGACCTCAAGGCCGACACGCCACTGCTTGAAGCCCATGAGTTGGGCGCACAGGCCAAGCAGGCGGTGCTGGACTACTTGCCACAGGCGGACGTTATTTTTCATCTCGATCCGCAGCAAGATTAAAAAACGCCTGTGCAGTTTCCCGGGTCTCCCGGGCTACCTGCGCCACCGGCTTGGCGGTGACCCGGGCAATCATTTTGACCACCTCAGGCAGAAATGCTGGTTCATTGCGCCGATTTTTCGGCTTCGTTGCCAACGTTCTTGGCAGTAACCACGGTGCGTCGGTTTCTACCATCAGGCGGTTGGCAGGAATGTTGTGCAGCAACGGGTGCAGATGAGTGCCCCGGCGCTCATCACAAATCCAGCCGGTGATGCCAATGTGGCAGTCCAGATCCAGATAACGAAACAGTGCTTTTTTATCCGCCGTAAAACAGTGCACCACCAGCGGGCCGATGTGGTCACGATAAGCGGCTATGATTTGAGCAAATCGCTCCGCAGCGTCGCGCTCATGGCAAAAGAGGGGCAGGGCGGTCTCTTTGGCGAGTGCCAACTGCTGTTCAAAGACCGATTCCTGTTGCGGGCGCGGTGAGAAGTCCCGGTTGAAGTCGAGCCCGGTCTCCCCCACTGCCACCACTTTGGGCTTTGCCAGCAAGGATTTCAGCGCAACAAAGGTTTGAGCGTTGGCCTCTTTGGCCGCGTGGGGGTGAATCCCGGCGGTGCTAAAACAGTGTTGCGGGTAGGTCTGAGCTAACTGTAGCGCCTGTTGCGACTCATCCAGCGATGTGCCGGTAAGAATCATTGTAGTGACATTTTGTTCTATCGCCCGTTCAATGACGTCGTCCCGATCCCGGTCAAAGGATGAATTGTGAAGATTGACGCCAATATCCACCAGCTGCACAGTCATTAATTACCCTGAGATTACGTTTTGAAAATATTTTTTGATGCGTTATGTTATTTTGATACGGCTTTTTACTGTGGGCAAGTTTAAATAGCCCGGCTGCAACGCAGCCTAATATTCCTTTCATTTTGCCCGGAGATGTGTTCCATGGAAGTTACTGAACTGGCGATCTACCCCGTCAAGTCAACCCGTCAGATCGTTGTTAGCGAGGCGCGGGTTACCGCCCGGGGTTTTGAGGGTGATCGCCGCTGGTTATTGGCGGGCGACAATGGTCGGTTTATCACCCAAAGACAGCACCCGATTCTCGCTTTGGTTGCTACTGAAGTGTTAGATGACGGCCTGCGGTTGTCCCGCCCCGACGCCGAACCACTGATGGTGCAACGCCCCATTAATTCCCCCACAACCGTGACTGTGTGGAAAGATGAGTGCACCGCCGTTGATGCCGGCGACGAGGCTGCCGAGTGGTTCAGTCAGCTTTTGCAGTTACCTTGTCGTCTTTTTTACCAGCCCGATGACGCGATAAGGCCAGTGAACCCTCGTTACGGGCAACCCCGTGACCACACCAGTTTTGCTGATGGTTTTCCATTTTTGCTCACGAACGAGATGTCGCTGCAGGAGTTGAACGAGCGGCTGCCAAGCCCCATCACCATGAACCGCTTCCGGCCCAATATCGTCATCAACGGTCACACCCCTTTTGCCGAAGATCACTGGCAACGCATCAAAATTGGTGCGGTTACCTTTCGGCTGGTTAAGCCCTGCTCCCGTTGTGTGATGACCACCGTCAACCCACAAACCGGAGCAAAAGAGGGTAAGGAACCCTTAAAAACGCTGTCTGGATTTCGGCGAACCGAGCAGGGGGTTCTGTTTGGGCAAAATATGATTCCCGACCAGGATGGGGTCATTAAAGTAGGAGATGCCGTGACCGTTCTGGCGTGAAAACCTGCGGTTTGTTGCCAGTGGGTTCACGCCTTCGCCAGAACGCCCGACTACCGTTCTGTGACAGCCTCCCGTTGCGTGTGGTTTTGATAAGTCTCGGCTAACAAAAAACTTCAATAAGATGATGCCAAGCATTGATTTCGCGTTAATTTTGCATCGTGAAAGAAGCCTGCAAATCCAACAAATTGGCCTGATGGCTTCCCACATCTCTGCTCAGACGACACTGTACGGTAATAACACGCAATGCGACAACCGCCGGACTGAACTTTTAAGGCCTTTATAAGTCAAAGAAGAAAACAGCTTTGTATTTATTTTATGGCTATCAATCCGGATACTACTTCAGAAGATATATATTTCAGTGGGCTCGATGCTTTCTCCTTGGGCTGGTGTATTGAGTCTGGTAACTACGCTCAAAAGCTATGGAAGGCGCTTTATGGCCTTTTTAAAGGCTATAAGGTTACGCCGGTTGAGGTGGACTCGCTGATTCAACAGCATCAGGGTGCGAGGTTTGCGTTGTCTTACCATCGGGCGAAGACTGTGCGATTGATCAGCCCACAACGAGAAACCTTATCAGGTGCAGCCGAGCTGCGAGCGCTCTCAGGCGCCATTAGCGCTCGGTTTGCAGTGCCATTGGGGCAGCCTTCGTCAAGAGCCAATTATGATGGAGCCAAAGCGCAGCAACATTATCTATTCTCTTATGAATTCAGCAACTCGGGCATGCCCATACATAAGCAGCACCCGTTGGACTACAAACGAACCATTGCAATGCTGGAAAACGCCCCGCTGAACAAAACACCCCCTGCCAGTAATGCTCATAAGGTAGCCGTTTTAGTGGGGGATAGCTGCCTGCTGGCCAGCTTGCCAGAGCTGGCCAAACACAGCCGTTTAGTGCTGATGGTTGATTATGACCCATTACTTCTGAATCTTCAGCTCAAGCGTTTAGAGCTTCTGCGCCGCTGCAACACCGTGATGGATGAGGGCAAGTTTATAGCTGAGCTACGTAACTATGTCGATCAATATGCCCCTAACTATCCGTTTGAGGAACAGTACCAGGTTTACAGGACGAACTGCGGCGAGTATTACCCATTCTCGTCACAAGCGCGCCTTGACGCGGTGCAGGACAGTCTGCGGCATCTTCAATTTGTGCCAGCTTATTGCAATTTATTTGATGCCCGGGACATGAACAACCTGCGGGAGTTGCTACAGCAGCACAACGCTCAAATTGAATTTATGAACCTTTCTAATGCCATGGAGTTTGTATGGGGATTTCACGGTAAAAATCCATTTAGCTTTCATGGTGGCAAACCGGCACCCTACAAACACCTTCGACATTTGCCGTTCAGTGATTCGGGGTGTTGTGCGTTTGCAACCCGACAGACAACAGTCAATCAAACCCGCTTTGAAGATTTTAACGCTTGCTGGTCAACATTTGACGAACAGGGCAGGTTGCTGGCCATGGAGAGGGCAAAGGTTGAGGGAGAGGATGCACCAGCTTGGCTGGCTGCGCTTAGTAGGACCGCAAAGTTCACTAAGCACGAAGGCTTTGATATCAGACTAAAAACGTTATTAGCTTGTGCAAAACCGGAGGATTTGGCGGCGCTGAAGGCAAATAGTCAGCCATTGCGTGCAACGTTAACCGGGCAGGGCCGTAAAGATCTTTGCGAGATAATTGATTTAACCTTGCAACAATGACAACCAAACCTACCGACAAGCTGAAAGTCCGGATAACTTGGTTTTATTGCCAAATTATCCGGACTTTGCAATAGCCAGGGAGCGAGTCTTTGATAACTACTTAAGATAGCGGGACTTTTGTTTTACTTTTTCGATCAGCTTTTTGCCCTTAGTCGACAGGGTCAGCTTAAAATAACGACCATCGTCTTCATGCTGAACTTTTTTTATCAAGCCAAGGCCGGGGCGATCATGGCGGCCTTCACCGAGTCGTTTAACACTGACTGCGATGTCGCTTGGGGTACCGCAGGTCAGTTTTTCTGCGTTAACTAGGTCAGTGATGGTTTCACCGGGGTTTTCAGCCACCACAAGCAGAATTTGCCACTGGATGACAGTCAGTGGCTGTTCTTGCATAAGCTGAGTTAATTTAATGAGGCCTTTCAGAGTCATTGGCAGTTACCTTTGTCTAGTTAGTTATAAGGTTTATTTTGAACTAATTGCGTCGTTTACCATCCATGCTTGTTAGGCTGTAGCCTAGTCCGTACAACGGTTACGGCGACTGCTATACCAAAATAAATAGTAGACAGATATCTACTGTTATAGCAAGCTTCTGTTCACAGTCGTTAAATATTTCGGCAGCAGGTAACATAACTGTTACGTTACGGAACGGATAATTGACTGCAATTGTCTTTAGCAACCAAGCGTTAAAAAAGCGTTATTCTAACGTCGTTTATTGAGTTAGCGCCCACTTAGTGCGGTTGCAATTTCAGTAATCACTGTTCAAGCATGTTGTCATATTAGACAACGTTTTTTCAAAAAAATTCGTCAAAAAGTCACATTACTTAAAAATTGTCGTAGAAATAGCAAAATGCCGTTAATTTTGCTGGATGAACGGGCGATAAATGACGCTTTCTATGGTTCGCATAATATATATTATGTTAAATTATTGATTGTTCATTTCAAACGCAAGTTTCATAAGTCACCTCCCTTATTACTGCTACCCTATTTTGCCTCAGAGACAATGCGTACTTAAAAGCCTGTATTTAATTGGATATTCGTCCTGCATTCAGTCTTTTAATTTGACTGATGAGACTGTTTTTTAGGACCAAGATGCCTACATATTTGAAAGAACTCAGCTCTTTAATTTTGATAATCATTCTTATTTGCAACTTTTAATAAGGCGTCTATTATTTGTCGAGTAATAAAAAACACAGGAAATTAGGCTATGCCACTATTCAAAAAAGCCAGGCTGTTGGTCGGTACTGTCTGCGTATTTTTTTCTGGGACGTTATTATCAGCTGATAGTACCAGCGTAGAAAAAGTTATTACGGTGGATTATTTGCAGAAAGAATCGGTTGATATGCGCTTGTCGGTCAACTGTTCTGATGACGTCTGTCGTTATCGGCTAGAGCCAGAGTCAGCTATCGATAACCCGGCAAAAAACTCGTTGAGCCAGCTGACGATCGAAGGCACCCTTCAAAACTCCCCCGACGGTCAAGATGAAGTGGGTCGGCTGTACTTTCATACCGCTGATAAAGAACCAACGCAAATACCGTTGAGCATTGATTTTGAAGATTTGCAAAAAGCCAATAAAAGTGATCGTCTTACCCGGGCGATCATTACCCAACTGCATCCGGCACTTCATGACAGTGCCTTTAATGAATTAAATAAATCCTTCTCACTCAACAACACTCTTTCAGGTAAGGTTGAAAACAAAGAGACTTATCATTTATTCAAACCATCGCTTCACCCTAATAAAGAGTTTCAAAACACGCAGCTGGCTAAAAACCTCGATAGAGAGTTTCTGGTTGTCGACCTTGGTGACAGCTATTCAATGGTCATTATATATGACCATGATAATCTGCCTGCCACTGTCTATGTCCTTGATCGCTGGCGTCTATACCGTAATCCTGCTGTTGGTACGATCATTGGCTATGCCGACATGTTCAGTCTGGTTATTCATAGTTACGGCGCCTATAAAAACGTGGTCAAATTCAAAAACAGTGCGGGTAAAGATAACGTTGTTGGCTTTAAGAGCCTTTTTGGCATCGTAATGCACGGGGTTGAAATTGTTGACCATGCCTGGGAAGTAGGTGAGTTTTTGAATGGCGGCAATAAGCATTACAACGACCACCACCACTCAATTTTGCACGATTTATTAGGCGTTGCTCACCTTGCCCACTCGTTCTTTGAGCTGTATGAAGACCAGGATCTGCCGAGCTTGATAGAGACCGTTCTCACGACTACCAGTTTTGCCTATCACCATGTGCCGCATTGGGTCTATGAGCACCCTGTGCGCAAAATGTTAAAGCCAGTCTATGAAAGTGAAGTGAGTCGAAAAGCAGTGCCTGCACCTATCTAAAAAAACGGCCGCGACTCCAGTCGTCGCGGCCTGTAAAAATAATAAATCTTCAAAAAAACCAAGTCACTCGGTTCTTCTCTCAAAAATAGTTCCCAACTCCAACGGTGGTATATTTTGGTTCACCTTCGCCTGATGGCTACTCATGGGGTTTAGATATGCATTGCGGCAGGAAGTGTGAGCCTATGGATTGATTTAGCACTTTTTTCGACCCATGAATGCCAGCCCTTTGAGCACGAAACAATTTTATGAAACTTAATGAGTTTTTGGCGGTCAAAGTTAAGATTGCAGATTAACATATTGAGGATCATGAAATGCAAGCAGTTACCAATAGCACTAATCAAACAGTTCAATCAGCCTCCGTTGCTAACAATAACACCAATAAAACCTCAGGTTTGTTTGGAAAGTTTAAAAACTGGTTTGTCAACCTGGCAAAAGATGTCCGCAAATTCCTTGGCAATAGCCTGGATTCTGTAAAGGAGAGTTTTAAAAATATTTATAACTTTTTCGCGACTAAAGCTGGTTGGAAGCCTCTCCCAACCGGCAAAAAACCACTATCTGGCGACAGCAGCCAGCCTGCAAAAACAGGCTCAGGTACAGGAACTCCATTCAGATCAGAAAGTGGCCGTGCAACACCATTAACTAGAGTAAATGGTTTGAACGTCTTTACGGTTTATGGAGGATCAGTTTCTCAAGATACATTTTCCAGGCTAGTTGAAACATTTCAACAGTGCAGGCAAGCTAATTACAATGAAAAAGAACAAGATAAGGTATTTGACGCCATTGAGGCTGCACAGACTGAGTGGCTCGATAACATAAAAAATAGTCAGGGGTGTGATCTTGATGAAAGCCAAAGAGACCTATTTTTCACTAGATTTTCTACTTTGCTTTTTCATGTGGAAGAGATCAAAGATTCTATTTGGGGCACTTTGAAAAGTGAAATGATGTTAAATAATCTAGACGCAGAAAATCTTGAAGAAGCAGTTCGCAATAACGATCATGAAAATATTGATTTTTTTGCTTATAAAGCGGCGGGTTATTGGTTAATGACCAGGTCAAATTTAAAAGATATAAATGGCTCCAAACTTTCAAGATCAAGTGAGGATTTTAAGGTTATGCGCGATAGCTTAGCGGACCATTTAGTAAGCAAATTG
This sequence comes from Endozoicomonas sp., assembly GCA_965198415.1. GTDB lineage: Bacteria > Pseudomonadota > Gammaproteobacteria > Pseudomonadales > Endozoicomonadaceae > Endozoicomonas. The sequence goes on along the minus strand of CBDAPN010000030.1, from coordinate 257,073 downwards.
ACAAGTGGCAGTGCGAGCAGACTGGGCACTGACTCTGAGAAAAAGGGCCGATATTTATTTGAAAACTGTGGGGGATCACTATCCCAAAAAAGTTACTTGTCGATTGTTGAAGTATTAAAGAATTACAGGCCAACAACTTCAAATACACAAGAAACAAAAAAAGAAACAAAAAAACAAACAAAAAAACCAACAGAAGAAACAGAAGAAGAAAAAGTGCTTGCCGTCTTCTATCCTGCATTCCGGGAATGGTTTGGAGAAATAAAAAACAAGCATAAAGACAAAAAATCTTTAGATGACATTATTTATCTAAATAGATTTACAACGCTGTCACACTGTATACCCAGGATCAATGAAGGTGTTTTTAGGATATTTAGTTTTGTAAAAACTTTGAAAAAAGATGTTAAAGAAAAGTTTGAAGGTTTAGTTCGTAATAATGAGCAAGATGAACTCAGGTTATATGCTGATAAAATTGCTTTGGATATGTTAATTAATTCCAAAGAATACAAGGGCATAGATGCTTTCGATCATTCATCGATAGATGGAATCATCGATATGTTACATAATAATCTCGCAAGTTATTTGTTAAAGAGTTTTACAGGTAAATATTCATGATGGGCAGTATATGGTTGAGAAATGAAGTAGTCATACGCAACGGGGGAGCCTTAGCAAAATTACTGTAAACCCTCGCCTTCATGCCCTTTGGGTATTTATGCCCTTTGGGTATTTATGCCTTTTGGGTGCAATATGGCGGGGAGCAGTCACCTTCCCCAAGGGCAAAAACATGATCAAGAATTAATCAATCCAAGCACTTTCATCATATAGTTTTCATCCCAACCACAAGCTTTCCGCTTGTTCTTGATACCTGCCTTCACAGAATCTTCATCGAAAGCTACGTCCAGAACCCAGTGCAACTGGTTCGCAACGAGCCAGTGCTGTCTGGTGGCCTGAAGAACCTCTTCTGCACAGAGTTAGCGACTGGATATGAAGTAGCGAATCAGAGTGTTGACTTTACTTTTCTGACAACTATCCAACTGAATGGCCGCTATGGTTTTTGCTCCCCATGCAGAAGCCTTCGAGCCTTCCTTGATGTCATGGGTGACCCAACAGCGCCGATGCTTTTTGCCTTCCTGCTCTGAAAAGTGTTTAGACCGATTATTTCCTAGCTCCAAGCGTTGTTCTGGCTGTGGGTTTGTTAATGACAGTCTGCCGTTGTCTACTGAAAGATTGCCCCCCATAAGCGCATATCATGTCTTGGGTCATACCAAGCACTTCATTCTGTTAATGGATACTTTACTGCCGGTAAGTTCAGTTACCGGCAGTAAAGTATCTGCTTTTAATACTGATAATACCAGTATTATAATACTGGTATTATCAGTATCATTATTGAAACAAGGAGGCAGCATCATGAGTGGTAATGGGGAAAAGCAGCAGGAAAAACAGCGCCGAGAGCGCATCTTCAGCATTCTTGATGATCTCAAGGCGCAGGGGGAGCGGATTAATGCCGACAAAGTGGCGCGGCTGGCAAAAATGGGTAAGCAAACCGTTTTGCCCTTTTACAATGAGTGGCGCTTTGCTGGGTTTGCTGGCGAAGAGGACGTACTGGAGCTGCCAGAAGAGCTGCTGCACAGCCTGAAGCGAGGCATCACGCAATGGAAATACCAGCTGGCCGAGAGTCAGCGGGCATTTGCAGAGAGCGCTAATCAGGAAATCGACGAGCTCAAGCAGACCCTAAACCAGCTGGGGGAGAAAAATGAAGCCCTCAGTAATCGCAATGCAGCACTGCAAGCACAGCAAGAGAAGATGCAGCTGGCGCTTGAAGAGCTGCATCGTCAGGCGCAGCAAAAAGAGCTGCACATTAAAGAGCTGGATACCCTACTATCCGCCGAAAAACAGCAGTCGCAGCAGATACAAAACAGTCTGGAGCAGCAAAATGCTGCACACAAAGAGACGATGGGCAACCTTGAAAGGCAGCTGGATCAGCGCTATCAGGAGCAGTTGAATCACTGGCTGGGCGTGGTCGATGATGAGCGCCGACTCAAACAGGGGTTGGAAAAAAACGTCGCCACCTTAAATGATAAGTTGGCGCAGCTGGGCAAAACCCACCTTGAACTGCAGAGTCGGCTTGATGGCAAAACAAAAATGTACACTGATGCTTGCGAAGCGAGAAATCAGCTTGCAGATGAGCTACAAACAGTGGCCGCTGCAGCGGAGCTGGCGCATCAGTTAGGTGTGTTATTGGATTGCAAGCAGGAACAGATACTGACACAGGTTCGCAGTATTCAAGCGCAATCGAGAGATGCGCTGAGCGCAAAGCAGCAGTACCAGAATGAAAAAAGCATCAATGAAAAGCTGGAGCATCGTCTTGGGGAAATGGAAAAGAATATGAATCGTCTGCACACGGTTGAGCTAGAGCTTGAACGGGTGCGTGGTGCCGCAGAGGCCCTTGCCCAGCGCACCGATAACAAGGAGGCGCAGCTGTGAGTCAGTTGGTGTTACCCGGCGGCTTCGCTTTGAGCCACCACGACGACAATTTGATGGGCGCTCAAGATGACAGTGACGCCCTCGGTCTGTTTTTGGCCAAATCCGGCGCCCGCTCAAAGGAGACGCTACGGCGTTATGAGCGGGAGACGACACGTTTTACCGCCTATCTGTATCTGGAGTTGGGTATCGGGTATAAGGACGTTCGCCTGAAGCACCTGCAAAGTTACCTCTATTTTATCCAGCATTTGCCAAGGCGCTGGCTGAGCCAGGGCCTTTTGCCGGGGCAGCCGGAGCGGGTTATGTTTCGTGAATCGGTTGGCGCCGGTAAAAGTACCGACCAGATCATTGATGTGTTGTCGTCTTTTTTCTCTTTTTTGGAAAAAAACCGTTACGTTGCTGGCAACCCGGCGGTGGCGTTGATTCGCTCCGGCGAAAAGCTGGCTCGCGGTACCACGGTTATCCGCTACTTTTATGAAAATGAGTGGCAGTTTATCAAAGCGTGCCTCGACAGCCTGCCTGCTGCAACCGTCAAAGAGCAGCACGAAGCGCAGCGGACGCGGCTGATTATTGCGCTCAGTTACGGGCTGGCTCTCAGGGAGTCGGAGCTGACCGGCCATAGCTGCGCCGATATTCACCCGGATAATGATCAGGGTTACTACCTCAGCGTCGTTGGTAAAGGAAGAAAGCGCCGGAATGTGCCGATAAATCACGCTTTGCAGCAGCAATTAATTCGGTATCGAAGTTTGCACGGGTACGCCGGGCTTTGCGGTGGCGATTTTCCGCTTGCACCAAAAGCGAGAAAAACCGCAGGCCGTATCACTGCCCTCTCCTCCCGGGGGTTGCGGTTTTGGTGGCAGTCGTTTATGCAGTATTGTCGAAACAGAGCGGACCCGAACATGCGACAGCGGTTGCAGGGTATCCCGTTTCACACCCTGCGCCATACGGCGTTGACGCATTTGGCGCGGTGTATGGATATTGAAGATCTGGCGATTTTTGCTGGTCACGACTCCATTAACACCACCAGTCAGTATTACCATGCAGAAGCGAGTCGGTTGAAGAAAATGTCCGCCGATCACTACATTTGAACCGGATTGTGACTCAAAAAGGTAAAACACAGTGTGTCTACATTCTGAGCGCTGCTCATCACGTCAGGGATGATTATGCATAACTGTCAGGGGTGCAAAAGGCTGATTAATGGCCATCATGTTGAGACCCGTTTTGGTCGCTGGCATATCCAGTGTTTTAAGTGCAATAGCTGCAAGCAGCGCTTTGGTAATGCGCCTTATATTGCTTTTAAAGGGCGGCTGTTTCACGCTCACTGTTTTGTGTGCCCGGGTTGTCGGCAAGTAATTGAAGAGAGTTACGTCAGCTATCGGGGGATGCCGTGGCATCCTGCCTGCGCTCAAAGGCAGACGGCCCCCTTGTGCTGCGTTTGTCGTAACCCACTACCCCATCGGTATCTGGTGGATTTTTGGGGTAATCAGTTTTGTCATAGCCATGCAAATCATCCAGAGTGTTCAAGTTGTGGTCGGCTGGTGTGTGATTACATTACCGATGGCGGCATGCAGTACCCTGACGGGGTGGTAATCTGCAACCGTTGCGCCCTGCACGGTGTCGCAACTCAAGAGCGGGCGGATCGAATTGCCCGACAAATGCGCTTGGCACTGGCCTCAATTGGTTTGGAATTAAACGCCACGCAGACGCCGGTGACGTTGTGTGGCCGGGATGAGCTTAACGGTGCAAGGCATCATAACTTCCATGATAACCACCCTGTTCTGGGCGTTACCCGCACCACCATTACCCACCGTCGGGGGCGGATTTTAGCCCGCAATTTTGACCGCATACTGATTCAAATCAACCTGCCTGAAGAGCACTTTCGTACCGTTATGATTCATGAGCTGACCCATGCCTGGTTCTTCTACAACTATTTTGAGAATCTGCCCCTAAAAGTTGAGGAGGGTATGTGTGTGCTAATGGAGTACATCTGGCTAAAAAACCAGAAAACCAAAGAGGCAGAGTTTCGCCGACGGCAAATTGAGCTAAGCTGTGACCCTGTTTATGGTGACGGTTTTCGTGCAGCCAGGCAGTCTCTTAAATACATGCCACTCAGTACTTTATTGCTGTTTATTAAGCAAAAGAAGAAGTTTCCCACCCGTTTCAGCGCTTTCTTTTTTTAGTGTTTTTGTCGTCGAACTTTTTAGGGTCGTTGAGGTCTAAGGTTTCCACTTAGACCAATGATGATCATGGAAACTTAAACGATGATTTCACGTATTGCTGTCGTATTTTTTGCCTTTTTGTTCGGTGCACTCACCAGCACAGCGGCCTTAAGCGTTGATGAGACTGAGAGTAAGCGCAAATTTTACCAGCGGATTAAACCGGTGCCAGAGAAGTTGAACTTAACTCCGGAAGCGGTCAGCAAAAATACCTACGTATCCGGTAGTGTATCTGTGCTTGAGAACTTGTACGCTCTGGGGTTTGAAGTGATATGGCCGCTCAATGCTGTGGTAGCCAAGCCGCTGGGTAAATTGCTGAGCGCGCCCTCGTCTCTGATGTCTGTTCACGAAGGTTCTTGCAGTGCGGTGGAAGTGCAGCTGCAGGATGGGTGGCTGATTAAGGGTGTTGACATGCACCGTGGTGTAATTGAAAACCAGTTTCAATTCACCAGAGAAGACAGTGGGCTCTTTACGCCGGTAAGTCAAAAAAATGCACGGGTTTTGCAGGTGCGGCCGATGCCGGTGGCTTACCTTGAATATTACAAGGTTTATCCCACCAGTTACCCGGTGGATTTTAGTGTTAACATTTTTCAGCCGGACACTCTGCAAACCTCAACTTTGGAGATCACCAAAACCTCATGCACCCCGCTAAAGCTGGGTAAGACTGAAGTGTCGGTGATCAATGGGGCTAAGCTCAATTTTTATATTCGAAAATCGGAGCGCTACCATGATTCCTGGAAGCTCAATAAATTCTCTTCAATGCACTTTACCAGCGATTTTGTGCTGATTCCCCAAAGTGGTGAGGAGTTTGGGGAGGCAGCTCCCGCGGCGCAGTAAACAAGGTGCAAGCAGTCCGATCAAGGGCTGCTTTTGCGACAAGGGTGAGGCTTATTTAAACCGTGGCGAAAAATTTAATGCAGCTGTGCTGATAGACGCAAAATTTCACTGCGAAACAGAAGGTGCTTTTTGGAAGATTTGGAGGCGAGTACCGGAGTCGAACCGGTCTAAATGGAGTTGCAGTCCACTGCATAACCGCTTTGCTAACTCGCCTGAAGAGGGTGGTGCCCGAGGCCGGACTCGAACCGGCACGATCTTTCGATCGAGGGATTTTAAGTCCCTTGTGTCTACCAATTTCACCACTCGGGCGTACTTGGAATAGTACAGACTTAATTCATAAAAAAACAGGCTTTAGCCTGTGATTTTACTGTGGAGGCGAGTACCGGAGTCGAACCGGTCTAAATGGAGTTGCAGTCCACTGCATAACCGCTTTGCTAACTCGCCAGTTCCGATTAATAAAATACTGGGTAACGACAACAAGTCGAAACAGAAACTATTAATGGATTGCTCGTAAAACTCATCGCTTGAGTTTTAAAAATGGAGCGGGAAACGAGGTTCGAACTCGCGACCTCAACCTTGGCAAGGTTGCGCTCTACCAGCTGAGCTATTCCCGCAGATCGGAACTGAACGACTGAAGCTATTGTTATGGCTTCCAGCCCCCGAACTCGAGAACGTATTGTAGATTTTTTTCTTTTGATGTCAACCGCTTTTCAGTCGGGATTATTAAAGGGGGTCAGCGCCGGCCAAGCCGCTTTTAAATAGACGTACATGGACCAAAGAGTCAAAAAAGCCGAAATATAAAGCAGAACGATGCCCGTTAAACCGATCCACGAATCAATGGGTACCGGCGACAGCAATAACAGGGTAATGGCCACCATTTGCGCCGTTGTTTTGGCTTTGCCAATCATGCTCACGGCGACGCTGGTGCGTTTTCCCAGTTCTGCCATCCACTCCCGCAGGGCGGAGATAACGATTTCACGGCCAATAATGATGAGCGCCGGGACGGTCATCCAGAATACTCTGAACTCATCAATCAACAGGCAAAGCGCAGTAGCCACCATGATCTTATCCGCCACCGGGTCAAAAAAGGCACCAAAGGGCGTGCTTTGGTTTAAGCGCCGGGCCAGATAACCATCAAACCAGTCCGTGGCCGCAGCAAAGGCAAATATGCCAGCGCAGGCCAGATAGCTCCAGCTAAACGGGAGATAAAACAGGATGACTAAAAAAGGCACCAGCACTATGCGAGTGAGGGTCAGAAAGTTTGGAATGTTCATATAAGGCCAGAAAGCGAAACAGGTTATTTTATGGGCATACGGTACACAGTCGTAGCCGTGGGCGCTAGTCATTATGTAAATAATCATGGATTTGTTGTGCCAGCTTCAGGCTGATGCCTTCCACTTTTTTCAGCTCTTCAACGCTGGCATTCCCAACCCCACTGCGCCCACCAAAAAACTTCAGCAAGGCTGAGCGCCTTTTATTGCCGATGCCCGGAATGTCTTCGAGCAAGGAGCGGTTGCGAGCCTTTTGGCGGCGTTGGCGGTGACCGGTAATGGCAAACCGGTGTGCTTCATCGCGAATGTGTTGAATCAGCAATAAGGCGGCATCGCCCCCTTGGGGGTTTAGCTCTTGATTGTTGTAGATCAGGGTTTCTAGCCCGGGTTTTCGGGTGACGCCTTTGGCAACGCCCAGTAATGGGATGCTCAAATGCAGGCTTGCCATTACCTCAACTGCTTTACCCAGTTGGCCTTTGCCACCGTCAATAATAATAAGATCCGGTTTCATGCCCTCCCCCAGCTTACGGTAGCGTTTATCCAGAGCCTTAGCCATGGCAGCGTAATCATCGCCGGGTTCTATGTCAGTAATGTTAAAGCGCCGATACTCGCTGTTGGTTGGCCCTTGGGGGCCAAACACCACGCAGGAGGCCACCGTCGCCTCGCCCATGGTGTGACTGATATCAAAACACTCCATGCGCTGAATCGGAGCGGAGAGCTTTAACAGCGTCTGCAGTTGGCGATAGCGCTGGGAAAGGTGGCTTTTATTGGCCAGATGGCTTTTCAGGTTTTGTTCGGCATTTTTATTGGCCAGACTCAGCCAGTCGTGGCGCTGTGAGCGGACGCTGTCTTTTATTTTTATTTTCTTTTTGGCAATTGTATGGATGGCGTCTTCTATTGTTGACGCTCCCGCCATGGTAAATGGCGCCACAATTTCTTTGGGGAAGTCGCGGCTGGCACTGAGGCGGACATAAAATTGCGCCATAAAATCTTCGAGGTAGTCTGAAGGTTCGGCTTCAAGCTTGAATTCGGGGAAGTAATATTTATGCCCCAGTACCCGACCAGAGCGCACGAATAGCACATCAAAACAGGTATTGCCGCCTTGCTGGGCAAAACCGATGATGTCCAGATCCCCCGCCGCTTTGGTGACGGACTGCTGTTCCTGAATGGCGCGCAGGTGGTTAATTTTATCCCGGGTGGCGGCGGCCTCTTCAAAATTCAGAGCCTCAGCAGCGGTTTCCATGCGTTTGATTAACGAGCGGAGTAATTGTTGGTTTTTGCCTTCTAAAAAATGACGGGTGTCGTCAAGGTCTTGTTGATACTCTGCTTTTGATATCAGATTGACGCAGGGCGCCTTGCAACGGCCAATTTGGTATTGCAAGCAAGGCCGGGTGCGGTTTCTGAAATAGCTGTCGGTACACTGACGTATTTTGAATATTTTTTGCAGCAGATGCAGGCTCTCGCGTACCGCAGGCCCACTGGGGAAAGGGCCAAAGTACAGGCCTTTTTTGTGTTTACGACCCCGACAGGCGTCAATGCGTGGAAAGTCGTTCTCAGTATCAATGTAGATGTAAGGGTATGATTTATCGTCCCTTAGCAGAATATTGTAAGGAGGGCGTTTGTCCTTGATGAGGTTCTGCTCTAGCAGCAGCGCTTCCGTTTCAGTGTGGGTGATGGTCAGTTGAATGTCGGCAATTTTGCTCACCAACGCCATGGTTTTGGTGGTCAGGCCTGTGGCTCTGAAATAGCTGCCGAGGCGGTTTTTAAGGTTTTTGGCTTTACCAATGTAGAGGGTTTTGCCTTGCTGGTCACGCATGTCATAGATACCCGGCCGGGTGGTGACCTTGGCCAGAAATGACTTGTGATCAAATAGTCGGTTTGCACTGCCCGTCATGAAACACCAAAAGCTTTGAGTCAGTGGCATGATTATATCTGCACAGCGCCAACGAATCAGGTGGTTTATTCTGCTGTATCAATCAGCTCGTGGCGAATGGCAAGATGGGTCAGCTCTACATCGCTGGTTATGTTGAGTTTTTCAAACATTCGGTAGCGGTAGCTGTTGACGGTCTTGGTGCTCAGACAGAGCCGGTCTGATATGGTTTGCACTTTTTCGCAGTTAACAATCATCAGAGCAATTTGCATTTCCCGATTGGATAGCTGGCTGAACGGTGAGCCACTGTCGGGCTTCAGAGATTTCAGAGCCATCTTCTGAGCAATGTCAGGACAGATGTATTTCTTGCCGCTGAACACTGTGCGAATGGCGGTAACCATTTCGGTAATGTTGGCACTTTTGGTGACATAACCAGAGGCGCCAACTTCAATTAACCGTGCGGGAAAAGGGTCGTCCATGCAAACGGTTACGGCGATCACTTTGGCGTGAGGGTTGATTTGACAGATTTTACGGGTAGCTTCAAGGCCGCCGATGCCGGGCATGCGCACGTCCATTAAAATAACGTCAGGCTTATGTTCCCGGTACAGGGTAATCGCTTCCTCACCGCTGACTGCCTGAGCAACAATTTCAATACCTTCAACATCCCCTAACATGCGGGAGATTCCGCTTCTGACTAAATCATGGTCGTCCGCTACCAGCACTCGAATCATAATTTGCTCCGGTATTTTAATTATTGTTAGCCGACCATGGTTATCTTGCCTGCAATTCCAGCATAAGAAAAGTCAAAAAAATACCACTCCCCTAAGAGTGGTATTTTACTGCAACGCTCTCGTTAGAGTTTGCTTTCCAGCTCTGGCATGGCGTCAAACAGGTCAGCCACCAGTCCGTAGTCCGCAACCTGAAAAATAGGGGCTTCCTCGTCTTTGTTGATAGCAACAATGACTTTGCTGTCTTTCATACCGGCAAGGTGTTGAATGGCACCGGAGATGCCTACCGCCACATAAAGATTAGGAGCAACTATTTTACCGGTTTGTCCTACCTGCATGTCATTAGGGACGAAACCAGCATCCACCGCAGCACGTGAAGCACCCACAGCCGCGCCCAGTTTATCCGCCACTTTGTAGAGCAGTTCGAAGTTTTCCCCGTTACCCATGCCGCGCCCGCCAGAGACGATGACTTCAGCAGCGGCCAGTTCAGGGCGGTCGGACTGCGCCAACTCTTCACTGACAAAACTGGAAACAGCGGCATCATGACTGCTGGCAACGCTCTCAACAGGAGCTGAGCCACCCTCGCTCGCCACCGGGTCAAAGCCGGTGCCGCGCACCGTGATCACTTTGATGGCGGCGCTTGATTGCACGGTGGCAATCGCATTACCTGCATAGATGGGGCGGGCAAAGGTGTCTTCGCTCACCACCCGGATGATATCCGACACCTGATCGACATCGAGCAGGGCAGCAACACGGGGCATCATATTTCTGGCGTCGGTGGAGGTTGACGACAGAATGTGGGTATAGTTTTTACCCAGCTCAGCTACCAGAAGGCTGACGTTTTCTGCCAATTGATGTTCCAGGGCAGGGTTTTCAGCCAGCAGCACTTTGTCAATGCCAGCAACTTTAGCGGCTTGCTCTGCTACGGCATTGCAGCCAGAGCCGGCAACCAGAAGGTGAATTTCACCACCAATGGCCTGAGCGGCGGCGACGGTGTTCAACGTTCCGACACCGAGGCTACCGTTGTCATGATCAGCAATAACTAACAGGGTCATTAGATCACCTTCGCTTCATTTTTGAGTTTTTCTACCAGCTCATCGACGCTGCTTACTTTAATACCGGCCTGACGTTCAGCGGGTGGCTCGACCTTGAGCGTGGTCAGTGTAGACGACAAAGTAACACCTAAGTCTTCCGGCGCTTTGACATCGAGCGGCTTACGTTTGGCCTTCATGATGTTGGGCAGGGATGCGTAGCGGGGCTCGTTGAGGCGCAGGTCGGTGGTTACCACGGCCGGGAGGTTCAGGCTCAGTGTTTGTAAACCGCCATCAACCTCGCGGGTGATGTTGACTTTGTCGCCATCCATATTGACTTCAGAGGCATAAGTTCCCTGCGACATGCCTGCTAATGCGGCCAGCATTTGGCCGGTCTGGCCGTTATCGCTGTCGATGGATTGTTTGCCGAGCAGCACCAAGTCGGGCTTTTCTTCGTCAACCAGGGCTTTGAGTAGCTTGGCGACGCTCAAAGAGCCCAGAGGCTGGTCGGTCTGCACCTGAATACCGCGATCGGCTCCCAGTGCCAGCGCTGTGCGTATCTGCTCCTGGCACTCTTTGGGGCCAAAGGATACGGCAACGATTTCAGTGGCAACGCCTTTTTCTTTGAGTCTTATTGCTTCCTCAACGGCAATTTCACAAAAAGGATTGATTGCCATTTTGACATTTGTGAGATCGACGTCTGAGTTATCCGCCTTCACCCGAACCTTGACGTTGTAGTCAATGACTCTTTTGACGGCTACTAATATTTTCATAGGTCCGCAGCCTTCCCTTCTCGTTATTAGCGTATTGTTGAATGTTCAAACAGATAACGAACAACCGGACGGAGCGATTTTATTATCATTCAGCAACCTGTGTTCACACATCTGCGCAGGCGCAGTCTAACAGCCTGTCAATAAGGGTTCAAACTTATGTTCCAAATTAATTTATGTAAACGGTTATATAGCGATTACACCAAGAACACGGCCTGTTTTGCAGACGACTTTGGATGCATGTTGTTTTTTAAGCGCCACTTTTCCCATATATAATGCCTTAAAATAATTTTTTATTACACGGCATTTACTGTTTATAAGGGCGGGTGACGACTTAAAAACAGCGGACCGTTGATTTATGCGATGGCATATCAATAGATGAGAGAATTCTACCGATAGGTATTAATGGTTACTATCATCTTGTTCAAGCAGGTAAACACTGATTATAATGCGGAGCAATTTCAAACAGTTGTTTGAATTCATCTTTACAGAATAACACTCCGACAGGGAGGAAGGTCATCATGGAACGCGAATCCATGGCATTTGATGTAGTCATCGTGGGTGCAGGCCCTTCTGGCTTATCTGCCGCCTGTCGCCTTATGCAACAGTCTCAGGAGCAGAACCAGGAACTGAGCGTGTGCGTGGTTGAAAAAGGCTCCGAAGTGGGTGCACATATTCTTTCCGGTGCGGTTTTTGAGCCCACAGCGCTGAACGAGCTGTTCCCAAACTGGCAAGAGCTCGGCGCTCCATTGAATACCCCGGTCACCGCCGACGATATTTATGTGCTTCGTGATGCTACGAAGTCCGTTAAGGTGCCCAGCCTCTTTGTGCCTAAGACCATGCACAATGAAGGCAATTACATCATCAGTCTGGGCAATCTGTCCCGCTGGTTGGCGGAGCAGGCGGAATCTTTGGGGGTGGAAATTTTTCCGGGGTTTGCTGCCCAGGAGATACTCTTTAACGACGATGGCAGTGTGAAAGGTGTCGCCACAGGGGATATGGGCGTTGGCGCTAACGGCGAAGAGAAAGACAGCTTTATGCCGGGCATGGAGCTGCACGCTAAATACACCTTGTTTGCTGAAGGTTGTCGGGGGCATCTGGGCAAACAGCTGATTAGCCATTTCAAGCTCGATGCCGAGCGCGACCCGCAACATTATGGTATTGGCATTAAAGAGCTTTGGGATATCCCACCCGAAAAACATCAGCAGGGGCTGGTGGTACACACCGCTGGCTGGCCGCTGGATGAGAGCGGCTCAACCGGTGGCGGATTTCTTTATCATTTGGAAAATAATCAGGTGGTATTGGGGTTGATTACCGATTTGAGTTATTCAAATCCGCATTTGAGCCCCTTTGAGGAGTTTCAGCGCTATAAAACAAACCCGGTGATCAAGCAGTATCTTGAGGGTGGGAAGCGCGTATCTTACGGCGCCCGTGCGCTGGCCAAGGGCGGCCCGCAATCCTTACCGGAGATGACGTTCCCTGGCGGGCTGATCATTGGCTGTGATGCCGGCACCATGAACGGCGCTAAAATCAAAGGCTCCCATACGGCGATGAAGTCCGGCATGATTGCGGCCGAAGAGGTGTTCAAAGCCCTCAGCGCTGGCTCTGAAGGTGGCGATAAACTGGAATCTTTTGCTACCGCCTTTAACGACTCCTGGCTTTATAAAGAGCTGCACCAGCAGCGCAATTTCGGGCCGGCTATGCATAAATTCGGAAATATTGTTGGCGCTGCTTTTGCCTATGCGGACATCAATATCTTCAACGGCAAGCTGCCCTTTACGTTGCACGATAAAACGCCAGACCACGCTCAGCTGAAAACAGCGGCAGAATCAACGCCCATTGCTTACCCCAAGCCCGATGGCGCCTTGACTTTTGATCGACTGAGCTCTGTCTTTCTCTCCAACACCAATCACGAGGAAGACCAGCCCTGTCACCTGCAACTGCTGGATGCGACCATTCCGCTGCAACAAAACCTGCCGGTTTATGATGAGCCTGCGCAACGGTATTGTCCGGCGGGGGTTTATGAAATTGTTATTGATGAAAACACCGCAGAGAAGCGTTTTCAGATTAACAGTCAAAACTGCGTTCACTGCAAGACGTGTGATATCAAAGACCCGGCGCAAAATATCTCCTGGGTGGCCCCGGAGGGAGCGGGTGGGCCAAATTATCCCAATATGTAGTTGCTAGAAAAGGAGGCTGCCCAAGCAGCTTCCTGATTTTTTACTCACCTTCCTTGATGCTCCCAAGCGAGTAATCATGCCCTTTGCTGGTTATAACCACTTCGTCCCCACGGCATTGTGCTGTCTCTACCAGCTGGTAGAACACGTTGCGATGAAATCGGGCTTCAAGGCGATCCCTTACACCTATGTAGGGTACCGCTTCGCCAGTTTCGCCGTAGGCTTTCATTATCAGTGGATGATCTTTATCCAACACTACCTCATCGCCCACATTGGTGGTAAAAATGTACTCCGTCCCATCGTGGCGAACTTCTGCACTGATGATGATAAATGGGACGTCTTCCACCTGTATTCTCACTTTTTCCACTGGCGTTACCAGATAGTAACAGTCGTCGTCATCCCGTCTGAGCACGGAAGCAAACAACCTAATCAGCGCTTCCCTGTCGATGGGTGAGCCATTGAAGTGCCAAGAGCCATCTCGGTTGATACGCATATCAATATCGCCACAAAATGGCGGGTTCCATTGGTGAACCGGTGGTAAGCCGGATTTTTTTTGTAAGAATTTGAGGTTTGCAGCAAGATCGGCTGGTTTTTTCGAAGGATTCAAATGACACGCTCCAGAGTTTTAACCAAAGGCATAACAGTTTTGTAGTATTTTTCTGAGCACTGAAAAGTACCCGTAGAAAAAATGACAATAATTGCATTACGACGGTTCAATAAACCGTCAAATGCTACCATATAGAAATGAACATTAGACTCAGGATGAAGGAATGAAGCTCTTCAAAATGGTCGCAGGGTGTCTGACCGAATGGCTTAGCCAAAATATAAAGGAAAAAGAGAGTCCTCTTTGTGATTTTGAACGTATACGACACGAAGTCAGACCCTGCGATGTGCTTTTGGTGGAGGGGCGTTCCCGGGTCAGTCAGGTCATCAAGCAGATGACCCAGAGTTCTTGGTCGCACGCCATGCTTTATATTGGGCGTCTTCACGACATAGAAGACGACAGAGTACGTCAGATTGTGCGCGAATCCTACCAAGGTTCGCCAGACGAGCAACTGATCATCGAAAGTGAGCTGGGTATTGGCACTGCCATTCTTCCTTTGAGTAACTATCAAGGTGAGCATTTGCGAATCTGCCGCCCCAAAGGGTTAAGTTACGGCGATAGCCAGCAGGTTATGCATTATGCCATCAGTCGGTTAGGTATGGATTACAATGTGCGGCAAATTCTCGATTTGGCCCGGTTTTTCTTTCCCTACGCTTTTATTCCAAGAAGGCTTGGCTCATCACTGTTTCAACACGCTCCGGGGCAAGAGACAAAAACGGTGTGCTCAACGATGATTGCAGAAGCGTTCAGCTTTATTCACTTTCCGATTCTGCCGCTGGTAAAGCAAGACGATGAAGCAGGTGTTCAGTTATTTCAGAGAAACCCAAAGCTCTGCACGCCACGAGACTTTGACTACTCACCCTATTTCCAAATTATCAAATACCCGTTTCTGGATTACAGCCACCACACCGATTACCGACTGCTTCCTTGGCACGGGCATGGGGTATTGGAGGGGAGGGAGAGCGAGCTTTATATGTCTTCTCAGCAAATCCGGCAGCTGCAGGAAAACAGCATTGATGATCAGCGCTTTGCCGAGCCCGGAGAAAATAAAAACACAGAGTGAGTGCAAAAAAGAAACCCGCGCTTCTGGGGGAAGAAAACACGGGCTAAGACCATATAAGAGCGAATAAACAGTGAGCCGGATTACAAGTATTAAGATGACGATCTAATTATGATTCAAAATCAGAATACGTCCATTAGATATTAAGACCTTTTCATAATAAAAAGGATTGCTTAAAGAATCCTGTTAATTTGAAGATACAATTTATCGCAGTGTTCAGCTAGCGTTTTATCCAAAGACATAACGCCACTGCCCTCGGAAGACTCATGGGTCCCCCAGGCAACACTAACCCTCCCCCATTCAAGAACCAAGCGCGGATGATGCTTATTTGCCTCAGCCAGACCGGCTATTGCGTTGCAAAATGCCAGAGCGCATGAGTACTTTTTGAAGGTGAAAACTTTCTCAATATGATCAATATTGCCGTATTGGCGGGGTAGCCAGTCACTCATGATGGTCTCCAATTTTAAATGGGTAAGATCAATAATGACCGTCAACAGCAAGCCAGGCAACTCATTAATTTAGTGAACCTAAGAGCCGCATTAACGAACCGGTAACAGCCCACTGCATGGGAATGAGTAGCCACCGGATGTCTGGGGGGTGAGAAGTCGTAAAGGTTACGCCTTTTCGGTTTCCTCTTCCTCAGACTTCAGCTGCTCAAGCTCTTGAGTTGCTGTAGCAAGCTGTTGACTCAATTGCTTCTGCTTGCCCTTCAGGCTGGTGTTTTCACCGGTAAGCGTACGGTTTTGCTCTTGCAGACGCTTGATCTGCTTTTTCATTCGGTCAGGATTGCTAGCTCTGAGTTCTTTCAGTTCGCTTTCCATAGTTTTTAGCTGAGAGGCGGCTTTTTCAGCTTTCTTTTCAGCAGTTTCAAGGCGGGATTTCAGTTGACTTGCTTCACGGTTATGCTGCTCTGTAATTTCAATAAGAGCTGCCAGGCGTTGCTGTTCAATGATATCCATTTCATTGGTAGTATCAATACTTCCGCCCATGCTCAGGGTACCCATAGATTCTATTACCTCCGGGGAGTTTTATTTGAAAGGAATGTATAAAAAGCTATAACCAGCACACAAAGGCTGCACTGAAGCGAGA
Organism: Endozoicomonas sp.; assembly: GCA_965198415.1. Taxonomy (GTDB): domain Bacteria; phylum Pseudomonadota; class Gammaproteobacteria; order Pseudomonadales; family Endozoicomonadaceae; genus Endozoicomonas. The sequence goes on along the minus strand of CBDAPN010000030.1, from coordinate 240,942 downwards.
GATTTTATGAGAATGTATGATTTATTCTTCATTAAACGGCTGGTATAAAGCAGAATTGGTAGACTAGGTGGCGGAGTATAATGTAGAAAAACTGGAAAGAAAAGCGAAACTTTGAAAATGTCTGCAACATTCCTTGGTTCAGTAAGCTGAGGGCAAACCAAAAAGGCTGTCATTGTGTGCAAAGCCAGCCATGAGTAACAGCGTTTATTGACCAGCAAGGGCTGGATTAATGGTATATTCATTTACAATTTCAAACAGCAGCTACTTTAAATAATGACAAAGACAATCTCATACTTGCCGGATTTCGTTGCGTCGTTTCCATCACCAGAAGAGGCACTAGAGCAGCCCGAGGGGCTGCTGGCCATGGGTGGCAACCTGAAAGTTGAGACCCTGCTTATGGCCTACGCCAAAGGCATTTTTCCCTGGTTTAATGAAGGTGACCCGATCTTGTGGTGGTCACCGGTTCAGCGGATGGTTTTTGTACCCGGAGAACTTCATCTGTCCCGCTCACTGCGTAAACTGCTCAGAAAAGGCGTCTATCAGGTGACGATTGATTACGATTTTTCTGCGGTCATTACTGCCTGTGCTGATACCCGCCGGGACTCAGACGGCACCTGGATCACCGCTGAGATGATTCACGCTTACACAGAAATGCACCGCCATGGTTACGGACACTCCATTGAGATCTGGCGTTGCGGTGAGTTGGTTGGTGGCTTGTACGGAGTAGCACTTGGGAAGATTTTTTTTGCTGAGTCCATGTTCAGTAAGGAGAATAACACCTCGAAAATTGCTATGACGGCGCTGTCCTGTCAGTTATCCAGCTGGGGGTTCAAGCTCGTCGACTGCCAGATGCACTCCGCTCACCTTGAGTCTATGGGAGCAAAATTGATCCCACGGGCCCGACTGATGCGATACCTACAGCAGTATGGCGACGCGCCCGATGTCAACTGGAAACAGGTTTGGCAATGGGATGACCAGCCATCATGAGTCAGTTTAAAAGCCTTAAGTTTTTTGCCACTCAACCCCATGAGTGCAGCTACCTGCCCGGGCAGCAGGCGATCACACTGTTTATGGATCCTGATGTCAGGCTTGAGCAGATGTTATGCAGTCAGCTGGCCGAACAGGGCTTTCGCCGCAGTGGCCAGCATATTTATCGCCCCTGTTGCGAACACTGTAATGCGTGCATACCCGCAAGAGTGCCTGTTGCGACATTTAAGATGCGAAGAACGCAGCGCAAGACCTGGAATAAAAACGCCGATATTATGGCCAGCCAAGTACCGGTTCGTTTTCAAGCTGAGCACTATCAGCTCTACGAGCGCTACATTAATCAGTGTCATCCAGATGGCGATATGTACCCGGCTTCGCCAGAGCAGTACGCATCTTTTCTGGTGCAAAACAGTGGCTTTACTACTTTTTATGAGTTCCGTCTGCAGGATCGTTTGGTGGCGGTTTCTGTGGTGGACCACCTGCAAAACGGCCTGTCAGCCGTGTACACTTTTTACGAGCCGGACTACCCGCAAAGAAGTTTGGGCCGATACGTCATTCTATGGTTGATAAACAAGGCTCGGGATGAAAGCTTATCTTACCTGCATCTGGGTTATTGGGTCCGAGACAGTCGCAAGATGAACTACAAAATTGATTACCGCCCAGTGGAACTGTTTATCAATCAGCAGTGGCAACTACTGAAATAATGTGTGCGATTAATTTGCACTAAAGCGAAGGGTATTTTGCTTTACAAATTGTTTTCAGGCAGAATGCCCGACGGATTGAATTGAGCCTACAACCCCTTGAGGTAGCTACTTAATGGCAAAAGAAGAAAGTCTGGAAATGGAAGGCGTGGTCATTGACACGCTTCCCAATACAATGTTCCGTGTTGAGTTGGAAAACGGTCATGTGGTGACCGCGCACATCTCCGGTAAAATGCGCAAAAACTACATTCGCATCCTGACCGGTGACAAAGTGAAGGTTGAATTAACCCCATACGACCTGACGAAAGGGCGTATCACCTACCGTTCCCGCTAAAACAGGGGCGCCCTGCCCCTGAACTCTTCAGTTAGTCTCGCCGTCGATAGCCTCAAGATCTGATGCCCTGCTCTTCGTGGCTTCGTACTTGAGGTAGAGTTCATCCTTACGCACAGTGACTTTGACATGGCCGCCGTTCTCCGCCAGCTTGCCAAAGAGAATCTGCTCAGCCATCGGCTTTTTCACATGCTCTTGAATGATGCGCCCCATCGGTCTGGCGCCCATTTGCCGATCAAAGCCTTTTTCGGCCAGCCAGCTGCGCGCCTTGTCATCAACATCCAACTGAACACGCTTCTCATCAAGCTGCGCCTGAAGTTCAGTCAGGAATTTATCAACCACATGTTTGATAATTTCGTCGTTGAGGGAGGCGAAGGGAATAATGGCGTCGAGACGGTTACGAAACTCCGGTGTGAAGGTCTTTTTAATCGCCTCGCTGCCGTCTGACGTATGATCCTGCTCCAAAAAGCCGATGGAACTGCGCGTCATATTCTCTGCACCGGCGTTGGTTGTCATAATCAGAATCACATTTCTGAAATCGGCTTTACGACCATTGTTGTCTGTCAGGGTGCCATGGTCCATAACCTGTAGCAGTAAGTTAAAGACATCTGAGTGCCCTTTCTCAATCTCATCGAGCAATAAGACACAGTGGGGCGTTTTGTTGATCGCTTCGGTGAGCAAGCCGCCCTGATCAAAACCAACGTAACCGGGGGGCGCACCAATCAGTCGTGAGACGGTGTGTGCCTCCATATATTCCGACATATCAAAACGCACCAGCTCAATCCCCAGCGCTTTTGCCAGCTGTTTACAAACCTCGGTCTTACCTACGCCGGTGGGTCCGGAAAACAGGAAAGAGCCCACCGGTTTTTCCGGTGCTTTCAGACCTGCCCTAGAAAGTTTGATGGCAGTGGAAAGAGAGCCGATGGCTTCATCCTGACCAAAGACGACCATTTTCAGGTTGCGCTCAAGCTTACCAAGCAGCTCTTTATCTGAAGACGAGACAGACTTAGGCGGAATCCGTGCCATTTTGGCAACAATGCGTTCAATGTCGTCAACATCAATAATCTTTTTGCGCTCGGCATCTGGCTGGAGTCTTTGGTAAGCTCCGGCTTCGTCAACAACGTCAATGGCTTTGTCCGGCATATGACGATCATTGATGTAGCGCCCTGCCAATTCAGCAGCAGCTTTTAGTGCTTCGTCCTGATATTGAATCTCGTGGTGTTCTTCAAATTTTTTCTTCAGACCCAGCAAAATATGGAAAGTGTCGTCAATGCCGGGCTCGGTAATGTCAACTTTCTGAAAGCGCCGGGCCAAGGCACGATCTTTCTCAAAAATGCCACGGAATTCCTGGAAGGTGGTGGAGCCAATACAGCGCAGTTCACCGGATGTCAGCATCGGTTTGAGCAGGTTCGAGGCATCCATCACGCCGCCGGATGCAGCGCCGGCTCCGATGATGGTGTGAATCTCATCAATAAATAAAATGGCGTGATCGTGTTTCTTAAGTTCACTGAGTAACTGTTTGAAACGCTTCTCAAAATCACCACGGTATTTGGTGCCGGCCAGCAATGAACCCAGATCCAGAGAGTACACCACTGCCTCACCAAGGACTTCGGGCACGTCTTTATCAACAATTCTGCGTGCCAGACCTTCAGCAATGGCGGTTTTACCCACCCCTGCCTCACCAACGAGCAATGGGTTATTTTTACGACGCCGGGTGAGTATCTGACAAACTCGCTCAACTTCTTCGCCACGCCCAACCAAAGGGTCAATGCGTCCAAGGCGAGCCTGCTCATTCAGATTGGTAGCATAGAGCTTAAGGGGGTTTTTACTACTTGGGGACGCCTCTGGCTCGAGGTCTTCGCTCAGGTCGTGGCTGAGCTCTTCAAGCTCTTGTCCGGGCGTTTTGGAAATGCCGTGGGCAATAAAATTGACCACATCAATGCGCGCCACATCTTGTTGCTTCAAGAAGTAAACGGCCTGACTTTCCTGTTCGCTGAATATGGCCACTAACACGTTGGCACCGGTGACCTCTTTTTTACCCGAGCTTTGCACATGGAAAACAGCGCGTTGCAATACACGTTGAAAACCCAGTGTGGGCTGGGTTTCACGCTCAAGCTCGCCATCGGGAATCAAGGGTGTGGTTGAGCTGACAAACTCAAAGAGGTCCTGACGAAGTTTGCCCATGTCAATACCACAAGAGACCAGTACGCGGGCGGCGGAATCGTTATCTAGCAGGGCAAGTAAGAGATGTTCAACGGTCATGAATTCATGACGATTACTGCGGGCATCTTTAAATGCTTTATTCAGTGTTGCTTCGAGATCTTTGTTGAGCATATGGTGTAACCTTGAAAACGCTAATCGACCTTTTCTGTCTTGCACAGCAGGGGATGGTCGTTTTCTCTGGAATATTCATTAACCTGTTGGGCCTTGGTTTCCGCTATATCCTTGCTATACACCCCGCAAACTGCTTTTCCCTGGGTATGTACCGTAAGCATAATCTGGGTCGCCTTTCCTTCTGGCATACTAAAAAATTTCTCCAGTACCTCAACAACAAAATCCATCGGTGTGAAATCATCATTCAGGAGCAAGACCTGATACATTGAAGGTGGTGCAAGCCTAGTTTTTTCCGGAATAACTGCAACGTCCAGATCACTTTCGTGCTCCCCTTCCCCTTTTTCCAAGCTTAGACGAAACAGTTTGTGTTTACTCATGGTTTTATGACTGCCAACTTACAAAATTTAATGTTACTGCATGCAATAAGGTGCCTGAATAGAGGTGCCAAATGCCTTACTAATACCAATCATAAAACTCAATGAGCACTAATAAACATTTCGGCACTGGATGGGGAGATTTGACCGCAAATACAAATTAGCACGCATTAATTTATCGATTGGCGATGCTATTAAGCGCTACGTTCTCATTCTAAAGAACCTGAAGTAAATCACAATGATGGGACTGTAAAAAAATTGTCGGTTGGGTGGTGGATGCAAGCAGTTTTAAAAGGCGGGGTAAGTCAGGATGAAAAGTTCACCCTGACCATTGGGGCGCAGCTGAAGTAACAGCTGCAAAATGACCTGAAACGTTGGAAATTTTCAGGTTCAATTTTCTGTCAGTTCGCTCAACTGAAGCGCTGTTTTAGTATTTCTTCCGGGGCGAATCACATGTGCTTGATGATTTCGTCAGCAAACTCGGAGCACTTAACCAAAGTGGCGCCGTCCATCAGGCGTTCAAAATCGTAGGTGACTGTCTTCGCGCCAATGGCGCCGTCCATGCCTTTGATGATCAGATCGGCCGCTTCATTCCAGCCAAGGTGACGCAACATCATTTCGGCAGACAGAATAACAGAACCCGGGTTAACTTTATCTTGTCCGGCATACTTAGGCGCTGTGCCGTGGGTCGCTTCGAACACCGCCGTAGGCGCACCGATGTTGGCGCCAGGAGCAATGCCGATACCACCAACCTGCGCTGCTAAGGCGTCAGAAATGTAGTCGCCGTTAAGGTTCAGCGTGGCGATGACGTCATACTCGGCCGGGCGCAGAAGGATCTGCTGCAGAAAAGCATCAGCAATGACATCTTTAATAACAATATTTTCACCGGTGTTAGGGTTTTTGACGGTATGCCAAGGGCCGCCATCAAGAGGCTGACCAGCAAAATGCTCAACAGCGGTCTCGTAACCCCAATCTTTAAAGGCACCCTCGGTGAACTTCATGATGTTCCCCTTATGAACAAGGGTCACAGACTGACGGTTGTTATCAATGGCAAACTGAATGGCTTTTTTAACCAGACGCTCAGTACCCTCTTTGGAAACGGGCTTTACACCAATGCCGCAATTCTGGTCAAAGCGGATTTTATTCACGCCCATTTCGTTACGCAAAAAGCTAATGACTTTGTCCGCTTCTGCACTGCCCGCCTTCCATTCGATACCGGCGTAGATATCTTCAGAGTTTTCCCGGAAGATGACCATGTCGGTCTTTTCAGGCTCTTTGACCGGGCTTGGTACGCCCTGAAACCAGCGCACCGGGCGAATGCAGGCAAACAGATCAAGCTCTTGGCGCAGGGCCACGTTAAGTGAGCGAATGCCGCCGCCTACTGGCGTGGTGAGTGGGCCTTTGATGCTGACTACGTACTCTTGCAGGGCTTCGAGAGTTTCTGCGGGCATCCAGGTGTTTTCATCGTAGACCTGGGTGGCTTTTTCGCCGCAGTAAACCTCCATCCAGGCAACGCTGCGCTCACCACCATAGGCTTTTTCTACGGCGGCATCGACTACTTTCAGCATGGCCGGGGAGACATCCATACCGATGCCATCGCCCTCGATGTATGGAATGATGGGGGTATTCGGAACATTCAGAGAGAGGTCCTCATTGACAGTGATTTTGTCACCATCGACAGGCACCGTGATCTTTTGGTATCCCATTCTTAACTCCGTTCTCTAATTGTCTAGTTGGCCCAGATAAAAGCCTGATTCAAAACTGTTTAATACTGCTATGTCAGATTTATCATTAGATGAAACAAGCGATTGTATCGAGCAGCGGTAACAGAAAAGTAAAAGCGTCTTGGCGCAACTGTATCTTTTTGGGCAAAGTTCTTTTACAGATTTACAGAGCCACTTCATTTGCGATACAAAGCCCTGAAGTTCTTGCAGAACTCAGCACAAAACTGCGTGGATAACGCCGTGGCTCACGAATAAGCGCGTATACCTTATACCATCCTTAACCAAGAATAAATGGAGATTTTCTACAAAAGCGAAACCGACCTACGCTAGCGCTAATTCATCACTGCGGTTAATATAGCGGTTCATTTTCAACCGGTAGTAGTAATCCCCAGTGACCAGACAACCCTCCCCCAGCTCCCCAACTACGCGTACCCATGCCCGCCGGGCAACAAAAGTCATTGTTGGCATGTCCGGCGGTGTAGACTCCTCCGTCTCCGCACTGCTTTTGCAGCAACAGGGCTATGAGGTGGAGGGGCTTTTCATGAAAAACTGGGAAGAAGATGACGGCACCGAATACTGCACCGCAATGACCGATTTAGCCGACGCCCAAGCCGTGAGCGACAAACTCGGCATTACCCTGCACAAGGCAAATTTTGCCGCTGAATATTGGGATAACGTGTTTGAGCACTTTCTCCATGAGTACCAAAATGGCCGCACCCCCAATCCAGACATACTGTGCAACAAAGAGATCAAGTTCAAAGCGTTTCTTGATTACGCCCATACGCTGGGCAGCGATTACATCGCCATGGGGCACTACTGCCGCCGGGTGGATAAAAACGGCCGCAGCTATCTGGTCAAAGGGGTAGACAACAACAAAGACCAAACCTACTTTCTCCACGCAGTCAGTGAAGCGCAAATTGCCCGCACGCTGTTTCCGGTGGGTGATCTGGAAAAATCCGAGGTGCGCCGCATCGCCCGGGAGCACGGCCTACTCACCCATAACAAAAAAGACAGCACCGGTATCTGTTTTATTGGTGAACGTCGTTTCAAAACCTTCCTGCAGCAGTACCTGCCCGCCCAACCCGGCGCCATTGAGACAGTGGAGGGCAAGGTCATCGGTGAACACTCAGGGCTTATGTATCACACCATTGGCCAGCGTCAGGGTCTTGGGATTGGCGGTCTGAAAGAGGCATCGCAAGCCCCATGGTATGTTCTGGATAAAGACCTTGAGCGCAATGTGCTGGTGGTTGGACAGGGGCAAGACAACCCCCTGCTATTTTCTGCCGGCCTTAGCTGCTCCCACATTGACTGGGTTTCTGGCGAAGCGCCATCCATGCCTTGTCAACTGAGGGCCAAAGTGCGCTACCGCCAGCCCGACCAAGCCTGCACCTTGACTCAAGACCACAGCGGTCTTTATCACATCACCTTCGACCAGCCCCAAAGGGCGGTAACACCGGGTCAGTCTGTGGTCTTTTATGACGGTGAGGTTTGCCTCGGTGGTGGTGTCATCGAAGCGCGAAATCAAGCCTGACACAGCATACGACGATCAAAAGAGATATCAATCAGTGAAACATTCAATCAGGGATCAGGCAGCGGCACTATCTGGCGTGTTCCAGGCTGCGGCACTGGTCGACAAACTGGCCAAAACCGGGCAGTTGAACGAAGCGGCGTTGAGGCCGTCCATCCATAGCATTTTTATTACCTCACCTGATAGTGTTGCCGAAGTCTATGACGGCTTTGAACATCTTGAAATGGGGCGTGACGTGCTGGAGTCGGTGCTATCGCGGGACAAATCGGCCATCGCCGGGGATGTTATCCGCTACGCTCTGGGGCTGATTCATCTGGAAAAAAAGCTCAGCCGTAATCAGCCTATGCTCGGCACCATCGCCGAGCGACTGACCCGAGCCAAAGAGCAGGTCAACCACTTTGGCATGCTGCATGAAAATGTCATCTCCAATCTGGCAAGCATTTATCTCGATACCATCAGCACCTTTAAGGCCCGAATTCAGGTAGCTGGCGATATTCGCTATTTGCAGGATGCGCAAAACGCCAATCGCGTCCGGGCTATTTTACTGGCAGGCATTCGCTCAGCCATGATGTGGCGACAATGCGGCGGCAGTCGCTGGCAGCTGTTTTTCAGCAGACAAAAGCTGCTCGATAGCCTGAAAACATTGTAATCAGATCAGCGCACCCCATTGCCCACCTCTCTTAATTGCCCCTTGATGACACCTCTGATTAGAATCTGTCGGAGGTATCCGCTATCATGCGCCCCTTTCCCATGATCTTAAGGCAGGAACAATGGAGCTGAACGCACTGACCGCCGTCTCCCCAATCGATGGCCGCTATGGTGACAAGACCCAATCCCTCAGAACTGTTTTCAGTGAATATGGCCTGATTCGCTTTCGGGTGGCCGTTGAAGTTCGCTGGCTGCAGTCTCTGGCCGCTCACCCTGCCATCCCTGAAGTGCCTGCTTTATCCAGCGCTGCCAACCAGCGTCTCGAAGCTCTGATGAGCGACTTTTCCATGGCCGAAGCGCAACGCGTAAAAGAAATTGAGCGCACCACTAACCACGATGTGAAAGCGGTCGAGTACCTGATTAAAGAGCGCTTGAACGACGGTGACGCTGCCGAGGAGCTAACCGCCATCAGTGAGTTTGTCCATTTTGCCTGCACCTCTGAAGACATCAACAACCTCGCCCATGGCCTGATGCTGAAAACCGGTATGGAAGAAGTCGTGCTGCCACAAATGCGTAACATCGTGGCCGCCATCGACAGCCTGGCCAGAACCCACGCCAGCCAGCCCATGCTCTCCAGAACCCACGGCCAGACCGCCTCACCCACCACCCTTGGCAAAGAGATGGCCAATGTGGCTTTTCGCCTGCAAAGACAACTCAAACAGATCGACAGCATCACCCCACTTGGCAAGATCAACGGCGCCGTGGGCAACTACAACGCCCACCTTTGCGCTTATCCGCAAGTGAACTGGGCAGAGCATGCCGAGCAGTTTGTCACCAGCCTCGGTCTGCAATGGAACCCCTACACCACGCAAATTGAGCCCCACGACTACATCGCCGAACTGTACGACGCCATCTGCCGCTTCAACACCATCTTGATCGACTTCGACCGGGATATCTGGGGCTATATTTCTCTGGGCTACTTCAAACAGAAGACCGTGGCTGGGGAAGTGGGCTCTTCCACCATGCCTCACAAAGTGAACCCCATCGACTTTGAAAACTCAGAAGGCAATCTGGGCATTGCCAATGCCATCATGCAGCATCTGGCCGCCAAACTGCCGATTTCCCGCTGGCAGCGGGATCTGACCGACTCAACCGTGCTGCGTAACATGGGCGTTGGTTTGGGGCAAAGTCTGATCGCCTACGCCGCAACCCTCAAAGGCATCGGCAAACTTGAGGTCTCCCCTGCCCGTCTGGAGCAGGATCTGGATAACGCTTGGGAAGTACTGGCAGAGCCAATCCAGACGGTCATGCGCCGTTACGGCATTGAGCAGCCCTATGAAAAACTCAAAGCCCTGACCCGCGGCCAAGACGGCATTACCAAAGCGACACTGGCAGAGTTTATCGACGGGCTGCAACTGCCAGAGGCGGTAAAAAAAGAACTGAAACAACTGACACCGGCCACTTACATCGGTAACGCCAAAGCGCAGGCGTTGGCCATTTAATTTTTCCTGCCTCAGTCAAAGCGGGGCCGATGCTGCACTTGGCAACATCGGCTCACTGCCCTAACCGCAAGCACCCACCACTACGCCAAAGAAATCCAAGCCTTTTCACCACGCTGTGGTCTCGCAACTTAACATTTGTTAAGGAAGTCTGTGCCAGTGCTACCCCATAATCCGCACACAATAAAAGCGTGGAGATAATCATGACTTATCAGGTTCCACTGCAGGATATGGCGTTTTTGGCTGGCGACAGCGATGCACCGATTCTCACTGCGGCGGCAAAACTGGCAGAACAACAATGGCTCCCCTGCAATCAGGCCGGTGATCAACAAGGGTGTCGGCTTGAGGGTGGCCAAGTCCGGCTGGCCGACCCGATCCGCAGCGCCTGGCGTCATTACGCCGAGGCGGGCTGGTTGGGTCTGACTCTGCCAGAGCGCTGGGGTGGGCAACAGCAAAGTGAAGTACTCGGTGCTTTTGTGGGTGAAATGCTCACGGCTTCAAACCATGCCCTCTCCATGTTGCCAGCGCTGACTATGTCGGCCTGCCGCGCCATTATCCACCATGGCGATGACGCCCTGCGAGACACCTATCTACCACCCATTATTGCCGGGCGCTGGAGTGCCACCATGTGCATGACCGAAGCGCACTGCGGCAGTGACTTGGGCTTAGTACGCAGCAAAGCCGTGTTCGAAAGCGGCGCTTACCGCATCAGTGGCAGTAAAATTTTCATCTCCTACGGCAGCCACGATGTCAGCGACAACATCATTCATCTGGTATTGGCGCGCCTGCCAAACTCACCCACCGGCATTAAAGGGTTATCGCTGTTTTTAGTGCCGCAAAAAATTCAGGATGAACAGGGGCAATGGCAACAAGATAACGGCGTTCACTGCACCGGCATTGAAGAAAAAATGGGTATTCACGCCAGCCCAACCTGCTCCTTGGACTTTGATCAGGCCACCGGCTATTTAGTCGGTGCAGAAAATGGCGGCATTAACGCCATGTTCACCATGATGAATGAGATGCGTCTGGGCACTTGCCTGCAGGGGGTGGGGTTAAGTGAACACAGCTATCAAAAAAGTCTGGCCTACGCACAGGAGCGTTTGCAGATGCGCAGTCTCTCTGGCATCAAAAACCCCAACCAAGAAGCGGACGCCATTATTGAACACCCAGATGTACGACGCATGTTGCTCACCCAGAAGGCCTTTGCCGATGGTGGTCGGGCCTTGGCCCACTATTGTGCCGGGCTGCTAGATCGATTGCACCACAACCCGGCCGACGAAGAGGCGCAAATGCTGCTGGCACTGTTAACGCCCATCGCCAAAGGGTTTTGCACCGAGGCCGGGCTGGAGAGTGCCAGTCTTGGCATACAGGTGTACGGCGGCCACGGTTATGTGCGTGAACACGGCGTTGAGCAGCTCTATCGTGATGGTCGCATCGCCACTCTCTATGAAGGCACCACCGGTATTCAGGCACTGGATCTGTTGGGGCGTAAAGTATTGGGTGACCAAGGCGCCAGCTTGCGGATTTTCACCCGGCTTATACACCGTTTGTGCAAAGAGCATCTTGACCACCCAACCCTTGGCGCCCTGGTTAAACGCCTGCAGCCGTTTGCCAAAGAGTGGCCAGAGCTGAGTATGCAAGTCGGCATGAAAGCGATGCAAAACCACGACGAAGCCGGAGCCGCCAGCTACGATTTTCTGCTCTATTGTGGTTATGTGGTGTTGGGCTATTTCCATGTGCAAGCGGCTCTGGAAGCTGACCGCTGTTTGCAAGGTGGTGCGTTTGACCAATTCAGTCAACAGTTCCTGACTCATAAAATTCAACTGGCACAATTTTACTTACAGAGAATTTTGCCGCGCACTGCCGGCCACAAAGAGAGCATGCTAGCGGAGCTGGAGAGTTTGAATCCGGTTTGGTGAGAGTAGGCAACAGCGCGTTTCATCACACCGGTGAGAAGCAATGCAGGTTTTCTTCTCGCCGGTGCTCGGTGGCACCGGGGTTAAACCGCCATCGCACGATAATCAAAAGTTTCCTTTAACAAAGCAACGTAAGTCTCATCGGCACAAAGGGTTTTGCCGGGGCTGTCCGATAACTTGGCCACCGGTGCGCCGTTGAGTCTGGTTAATTTCAGTACGATGTTGGGTGCTTTGCAACCCATGTCGTTAGTCAAATAGGTTCCAATACCAAAGCTGACATTGATTTTATTGGCAAACCACTGATGAATCGCCCGGGCTTTGGCAAAGTTCAATTTATCACTGAACACCAGCTGTTTACTGTGCGGGTCAATGCCCAGACGGCGATAGTGCGCCAAGGCCAATTCGCCCCACACAAAGGGGTCGCCGGAATCGTGGCGCATGCCTTGGTAAGCGTTGGCTAGCTGGGCGTCAAAGTCTTTTAAAAACGCTTTCATGCTGATGGTATCGGTCAGGGCAATGCCCAGCTGGCCGTGGTACTCCTGCAGCCAGACTTGCAGGGCGTCACGCTGGCTGCTCAGCAGGCTCTCCCCCAGCACTTGATGGGATTGCAACCATTCGTGGGCCATTGTCCCCACCGGTTGCAAACCGAGTACCCGAGCCAAGTGCAGATTGCTGGTGCCAACAAACTGCTTTGGTAGCTGTTGCTGCAGGGTTTGCACTACGTGGTATTGCCAGCTTCTGGAAAACCGTCGGCGGGTGCCGAAGTCCACCATTTTAAAGGCGCTGTCTTGTCCTAGCTGCGCCAGTTTGGCATCAAGACGCTGCTGCCCTTGTTCAATGGCACCGGATGCGAAAACGCTGCGACTGTGAAGCTCGCTAATAATGGCCAGCAGAAAAATCTCAAAATGGGTAATTTCCCGCCACAGCCCCTCAATCACCAGCGATAACTTGCCCCGGTATTGCTCAATGGTGACTAAGCGGGGGTTAAGGCGAAACGTTTGCAGATACTCAACAAAATCGTCGGTAATGTAGGGCAGCGAGGCGAGCCACTCCAATTCATTGGCGTCAAGGCGTAACTCGGCCAGAAATTCGCACTGCTTTTGCAGCTGTTTTTTGCTCACCGCCAACGGTTTTTCATCGCGGCAGTGAAACTCCATTCTGGCCCGGGCGTCTCCATAGCGATGCACCATGGACTGTTGCATGGTGTACTTGTAGAGGTCGGTGTCCAAAAGGGTCTGTATGATTGGGTTTTCCATTGTTCACCTGCCATTAAGCAAGGCCGGAAAGTTGTTCGACAGCAGCGAGGCTCAGTTGGCGGCCGCAGCAGAGGAATTCACTCTCAAACAATCTTCCAGATTAGCTACCACAATGACACCGGCGGCCTTTAGCTCCGTCAGCGCCGCAGCCACCGACGCCGGTGCCAAGCCCCGGCAAGCGGCCCGATTCACGACCACCTCAAAGCCCGACTGTTGCAACTGCAGCGCGGTGGTCTTGACACAAAAATCCAGCGCCAAACCACCCACCAACACCGTCTTGATGCCATGTGCGCGCAGAAACTCAATCACGCCGGTACTCAGACGCTGTTGGAGGTCGTGGAAGCAAGCGCCGTAGGGGTGGATGTTGGTTTCAACCCCTTTCCAAACGAAGTAATCGTAATCCGTCACCGCCGGGAGGCCGTTCAACAGGCTAAAGCCGGTGGTGCCGGGAACGGCGTGGCGATTCCAGTACACGTCGGCATTTGGGTGTCCGGTCAGCGGAGTCAGTTGCGGGCACGCCTCTGAGGCAACCCAGACCGCATTGGCCGGATGGGCATCTTTAGAACCAACACGCAGTGTCGCAAGTTCGGCCTGACGATTGAGCTCATCGACAATGCTATGGCCATCAGGCACCGGCAGTTCGTCAGGACATAGCGGCGTGAAGCAATTTTGTGCGTCCACATCAAAAGCGGCAACGGTCTCCCTTGACCCTATGGCATACATTGTTTCTCACCGTGACATAAAGAATGTAATTCACTAACATAGTGAATTACATTCCTAAACCTGTCAATCACCACTTATACGACAAGGATCTTACGATGAGTCTGGACACGGCACTTATCTCCATCGACTTGGTGGCCTTTCAGCTCTCCAACACCAATACATTACAGGTTCTCGTACAACAGCTGCCGCCAGCGCCAATGCCCGAGCTTCCGGCGGGCAGAATTGAACCCGAACAGGATCAGAGCCTTGAAGACACCGTGAAACGGCAACTGCAACGGCTCACCGGCGAACCGGCCACTTACTTTGAACAGGTGGTGACCATTGGTGATAACCGGCGGGACTCCCGGGGCTGGTCATTGACCGTCGTTTATTATGTGCTCCTGCGCCGCAACGATGCGGCGGTTTTATCCGCCAACGCACAGTGGATAGACATTGCCAAAGGGCAACCGACTACCCCCCTTGCTTATGATCACAACCAGCTGGTGGGCGAAGCGCTGGACAGACTGAAAAATAAAATCCAATACACCGCCCTGCCCGTCTACTTGTTGCCAGAGACCTTCACTCTGGCAGATATTCAGAAGGTGTTTTCGGTTATTCTGGGCAAGGCGCCGCCATTGCGTTCTATTCGTAATCGGTTTATCAACGACCACCTGCTCGAAGATACGGGCCAAAAGCGCTACGGCAGTAACCGCCCGGCGACGCTTTACCGCGTCAGTGAACGTGGCAGTCATTGGTCGTTTGACCGCCTTTACCTCTCTACCCGCTCTCTACCTACAGTGAATGCCTCGTGAGTTTTGGGCTGAGTGATGCCGGTTGCCATGGGACGGTTATGAATAAAATAGATGGGGTTTGTCGCATGGGTTACGGTAGTCAGCCGTAACCAAAGTGGCTTAGTTGTACAGTGATGGGGGGCGTGGAAAAAGCAGAATACTGAGTAAAAACCGGCCTCTTTTGCACAAATGGTGATTTATGAGACCGGTCAGTTCAGCGCAATTTTCTGCCACTGCAGGATGGCGGCTTTAACGCTCAATCCGCCACGTTGTGCCCTCTCTGCTGTCTTGTAAAATCACTCCGCGGGCTGCCAGTTCATCCCGAATACGATCGGCAGCGGCAAAGTCGCGGCTCTTCTTCGCTTGCTGACGCTTCTCGATCATCGCTTGTATCCAAGCTTCATCAACATTACCCCCCGACTGCAAAAACGCTTGCGGGTCACGCTGCAAAATGCCCAGAACTGCCCCCAGTTTGACCAACAGTGCAGCCAGCGGCAGCGCTGCACCCGGGTCTTCACTGCGAACCGTATTCAAATGCCGAACCAGCTCAAACAACACAGCCAACGCTTCTACGGTGTTGAAGTCGTCGTCCATCACCTTAAAAAAGCGGTGCTCGAACTCACTGTCTGTGGCCGCTTCGATTCCGGTAAGATCCAGACCTTTTAAGGCGGTGTAGAGGCGCTCAAGGCGCACACTGGCCTCTTTTAAACTCTCTTCTGAGTAGTTGACCGGGCTGCGATAGTGGCTAGAGATCAAAAAGTAACGCACCACCTCGTCGTCGTATTTATCCAGCACGTCACGGATGGTAAAGAAATTTCCCAAACTTTTGGACATCTTCACATCATCAATACGCAGTGGACCGGCGTGCATCCAGGTGTTGACAAACTTGGCGTTATTGCAGGCCTCACTTTGGGCAATCTCGTTTTCATGGTGGGGGAATTTCAGGTCGGAGCCGCCACCATGAATGTCAAAGGTATCCCCAAGGCACTGCTTACCCATCACCGAGCACTCAATGTGCCAGCCCGGGCGACCCGCTCCCCAAGGGGAAGGCCAGCTTGGTTCACCGGGTTTGGCGGCTTTCCATAAGACAAAATCCAGCGGATCTTCCTTTTGCTCGTCCACCTCGATGCGAGCGCCGGCTTCGAGTTCTTTGAGGACTTTGCCCGACAACTGCCCATATCCGGAAAACTTGTGTACCCGATAATAAACATCGCCATTGCCCGGGGCATAAGCGAACCCTTTGTTGATCAGCTGTTCGATCATCGCCACCATGCCCGGAATAAATGCGGTGGCTTTTGGTTCGTGGTCTGGCGCGAGGTTACCCAAGCGTTGAAAATCGGCCTGCATCGCCACAATCATGCGCTCACTGAGTGCCTGAAAATCCTCGCCATTCTCGGTGGCCCTGCGGATGATTTTGTCGTCCACATCGGTAATGTTACGAACGTAGGTAAGATCATAACCCCGGGCACGTAAAAACCTGGCCACTACATCAAAGATGGTCACTGTACGGGCATGACCTATATGACAATAGTCGTACACAGTCATGCCGCAGACGTACATACGCACATGATTCCCATCCAGTGGCGTAAAGGGTTCTTTTTTCCGCGTCAGGCTGTTATAGATTTGCAGCACTTTTGTTTATTCCTGTTGTTGCAATTTCCGCTCAAGGTTGATCTCAGCAGGCTGTTGGCAGTAGCGCCAGCCTGCTGCTCTTACCTCACCTCAGGCTTTATTCGCCCAGGTGTCTTTTAGGCCAATGGTCAGGTTGAATACCGGGTGTTGCGGGGAGTGGTCATAACGATCCGCCACAAAGTAGCCTTCCCGTTCAAACTGAAAAGACGCTTCCGGTGCCGCATTGACCAGTGCGGGCTCAACCCAGGCCTCGGTAATGCTGAGCGACTGCGGGTTGATATGGGTAATAAATTCTTCTTCGCCACGATCCGGCGCCGGGTGATTAAACAGGCGGTCGTAAATCCGCAACTGCGCCTGCTTGCCATGGCTGGCGGAAACCCAGTGAATCACCCCACGGGGGCGAATGCCTTCGGGTGGGTTCTCACCTACGGTGCCGGGCACGTACGAAGCGTGCACCTCAACCACCTCACCGTTGTCGTCCGTCACAACAGCGTTCGCCTTAATGACGTAAGCGCTACGCAGGCGGACATAGTCGCCAATCACCAGTCGTTTGAATTTTTTGCGTGACAGCGTGGTGTCTTGGGTGAAGTCGGCACGGTCAATGTAAATTTCGCGGGTAAATGGCAACGTGCGCTGACCCAGTTCCGGGCGGTTGGGGTGTGCAGCGGCGCTTAATTGTTCCACCTCACCCTCGGGTAGGTTTTCAATAACCAGCTTCAAAGGCGTCAGTACCGCCATGGCTCTGGCCGCGTTGGTGTTGAGGTCGTCTCGAATGGCGTGCTCCAGCATGGAGACATCCACCACGCCATCGGAGCGGCTAACGCCCACCATCTCACAAAAACGGCGAATGGCCGCGGGGCTATACCCCCGGCGACGCATACCCGAAATGGTCGGCATCCGGGGGTCATCCCAGCCGTTGACGACGCCTTCATCCACCAGTTGTTTCAACTTGCGCTTGGAGGTGACGGTGTAGTTCAGATTGGTGCGGGCAAACTCATATTGCCGTGGCCGCGCTGGTACTGGCAGGTTGTCCAAAAACCAATCATAGAGCGGGCGATGATCCTGAAACTCCAACGTGCAAATGGAGTGGGTCACGTGCTCAATGGCGTCTTCCTGCCCGTGGGCAAAGTCGTAACTGGGGTAAATGCACCATGTATCGCCGGTTTGATGGTGGGGTACTTTGCGAATCCGGTAGAGCACCGGGTCTCGCAGGTTCATGTTCGGGCTTTGCATATCAATTTTTGCCCGCAGCGAAGCCTGACCCTCTTCGTACTCACCGGCCCGCATCTTTTCAAACTCGGCCAGGTTCTGCTCAACACTGTTGTTGCGGTCAGGGCTGTTAACGCCGGGCTGGTTGAAATCGCCACGATTAACGCGCATGGCTTCGGCATCCTGATGATCAACATAGGCCTTGCCAGCACGGATCAGGTGCACAGCCCAGTCGTAAAACTGATCGAAATAGCTGGACGCATAACGCACCTCACCCGACCACTGAAATCCCAGCCAGCGGATGTCAGCCATAATGGCGTCCACGTAAAGCTGCTCTTCTTTTTCCGGGTTGGTGTCGTCAAAGCGCAGGTTGCACTCTCCCTGGTACTTTTGCGCCAAGCCAAAATTCAAACAGATGGACGTGGCGTGCCCAATATGGAGAAACCCATTAGGCTCTGGCGGAAAGCGGGTATGAATGCGGCTGACCCGGCCTTCGGCCAGATCCTGTTCGATAATTTGTTCCAGAAAGTTTCTGGCTTTTTCGGTAGCAGTCATTAGTACTGATGCGTCTGTGGATGCGTCGATGGAGGATGGCTGGCCGCTCAAGGCCACAATCGGCTGAGGTTAGCACAGATGCAAATAATGGAAAATAGTGTATTCAAGAGTGAGCGGGGTGTTGCTTGCGGTTACTGTGGCTTTTCTGCTGGTACTCTTGGATTACCCCGTGCAGCCAAAGTTCTCACTTTCTTCAAACAGCAGCAGAGCTCATAAGTTAATCATGTTTACAATTTTGTTCAGACTACTGGTGACTGTTTACCATGCGGCTGACCAAGGCCAGGTTATTTTGTAGCTGTGTATTTTCCGGTGCGTACTTAACCGCCTGCTGCATAAGTAACTCCGCTCTTTGATAGGCTTCTTGCCTTAGCAATAACTGGGCGTGACGCTGCAGTGCCTCCAACCTCACGGGCGGTAATACGGCCGCTCGTTGGTAGAGTGCTTCTGCCTGATGTGCTTGATGATTGTTTTCATAAAGTTCAGCCAGAGCAAGCAAGGCAGGGCCGTTGGCTGGGTTAAGAGTCAGTGCTTGGTGCAGGTGCTTTGTCTGGCCTTGCAGCGAGGACTTTGCACCGTGAATGGCGAGTAGCTTGGCTTTACTGGTCAGAACATGACTGCGTTCATTATCCGTCAGGATGGCATTGTTTAGCAGTGTATCCAGAATTTCTTCGGCTTGCTTTAGTTGCTGTCGGGCCATCAGATAATCCGCCATCTCAATAAAATGGGTTTGTCGTTCATTAATGGTCTTAGAAAGCAGCTGTCGTAAGTGTGGTTGTGCCAGCGCATAGTAGCCTTGTGCCAGATATATTTGCGCCAATTGCCAGCGAGTTTCACTGTCTGGCGCTAGCTGATGAGCAATCTCAAGGCTGGAAATCACTTCTGCCCAGCGTTGCTGTCGCTGGGCAAGGCTGGCTCGTAATCGATACAGTTGGGCGTCGTTGGGTGCCTTGGTTAGCAGTTGGTCTGTCATAGAGCGGGCAAGCCCATGGTCACTCGCCGCCAGAGCGGCGTACAGTAGTCCACGCTGCCACTGTGGGTTTTCACCGGCCAGCATCAGCGCATGGCTGTACGCTGACTGTGCCGCCTGCGGCTGATTCGTCTGCAAATAGCCATAGCCGAGCATGGCAAAGATTTCGGCCTTTGAGCCTTGGCTGGCCGCTTGGCGAAGGTGCCTGCGGGCGCTGGTATATTCTCCGGTTTGGGTCAATAACCGGCCCAGGGCTTCGTGAGCACGGGTAAAGTGCGGCAATAATTCCACCGCTTTACGCAGGGAGAGAATGGCCTGTGCATCGTTTTTTTGCTGTTGTTGCAACTGCGCCAGCGCAAACCATAAGGCAGCGCTGGGCTGTCGGTTCAGTTGCTGTTTGATTTCAGCAATCGCATCGGCTCCTTTGTGCTCCTTGACCAGTTTAACGACGGTATTGAGCACCTGAGCTTCCGGCGCTGTAATTTTTGGCTCGCGCTCGTGGTACGGGTTACTGCTGAAGTGGTACTGAAGGTCGCCACCATTCCACTGTAAATCCGTGGCTTGGGCACTGGCCGCTAAACACAGCGCCAACATCAATCGTTTCATCCTGCCACCTTGAGAGGCCATAAAAATTCGGCCTTTACCTTGATGCCCTCACGCGTTGGTGAGGTGAATCGTGCCTGCTTAATTATCTTTGGAATCAGGGCATTCATTTCGGGATAACGGCTCTGATTGATCGCCACTAACTCCACCTGCCCATTTTCATGGATGATAACGTGCAGCTGTATCTGAGCTTGGCGTACCCCTTTTTGGCGCAGGGAGGCAGGGAGCCGGGCGGTGATCGGGGTGAGTAATTTGGGCATGTCGTCCAGTTCATCAAGTCGGAAGGTGGTTATTGCTGTAACGAATGCTGCTGTATCAAAATGCAATGTGCTTTCTAGCGGTGCCGGACTCATGGCATTGGGTGCCGCTAACTTTGGCATCGTGACTTTCAGGTCAGTCACTTGCAGAGCCATCTGCCCGAGAGCTAGGGACAGCTCAATGGTGGCAGCCTCGCTCAGTTGGGTTTGGCTTGGCGGTGGAGGTGCCGGCGGTGGTGGCAAGGTAACGGTTTGCAGCTCCCGCACTTGCAGCATCTGCGCCGGTGCTTGCACCGTTTGCTGCTGTAACAACCACCAGATGCCCATCAGCAATAGCAAGGCGGCAACACTGTTAACCGTCCATCGAATGATCATTTCTGACCGTCCGAGCGGGTGGCGACGCTAACCTTGGTAAAACCGACCATTTTGCTCGCATCCACTAATTGCACCAGCGGCTCGGTCAGGCTGTGTTTGTCCGCTTGGATGACCACGGCGGTGCGCCCTTTTCTTAGCTGCTGTTTTAGCATGGGAGCCACGCCCGCCATACCGATCTGCATGCCCCCGTGCCACACTTCACCGTCGGCGCTCAGGGCAATCAATACCGCCTGTTGTTGCAGCGCCTCTTGGCTGGCACTGACCGGGCGATCAACCTCAAGGCCGGTATCCTGAACAAACACGGCAGAGACAATAAAAAAAATCAGCAGGATGAACACCACATCCAGCAAAGGGCCCATATCAATAGAGAGGTTTTGTTGAGCTGTGTCGTTTATTGACGGTCGACGCATAAAGCCTCCTGCAGCACGTGTTCACCCCGGCGCTGACAAACCGCCACCAACAATAGGGCGGGCAAAGCGGTCGTTAGACCGAGTTGTGTGGTCAACAGCGCTGTAGCAATCCCTGCGGCCAAAGCTGGCTGGTCACCACTGGCGATACCACTGAAACTCTCCAACAGGCCACCGACCGTACCCAGCAACCCCAATAAAGGCAGCGCCGCCAGCCAACCAGAGAGCTGCTGGCTGCGCAGTAGGTGTTGTCTGAGCAAAGTGACGTTCTGGTCATGTTGTTGCCCAAACAGTCGTTGCAGCAGGTCAAACACCTGCCAATAAATGACGATGGCCAGAGCGCTGATCAAAAAGAGCACGGTTCCGCTAAGGGGTGATAGAGGCTGCATCATGATGCGCTCCTGCCAGCGGCTGGGTGTATAAAACGGCATCGGCTTCCAGTTGAGCCAGATAGCTCTGGTGGCGACGATTGATGTACGCATGAATCAGTAACACCGGCACCGCCACTATCAACCCAAGCTCTGTGGTCACCAATGCCTCGGAGATACCACCGGCCAGCATAGTCTGATCCTGGTTACCAAACAGGTTCATCATCTCAAAGGTCTGAATCATGCCGCTGACTGTTCCCAGTAAGCCCAGTAATGGCGCTACGGTGGCCGTGGCGGTCAGTATCACCATTTTGCTGTCCAGCACGGCTTTCCATTGCAACAGCTGATGATGCAGTTTGTCCGCCAGAGCCTCTTGTGGCCAATGGCAATGGCGTTGTGCCAAATCAAAGAGTTGTTGCTGCCAGCCAGCAATCTGAGGCTGTTCACCGGCCAAGGCCTGCTCCGCCAGCCTCGGCTGCAAACGGCTTAGGCGAGACAAACCGTACAATTTATAGAAAACCACCCAAGTGGCCAGCACAGCGAGCATGAGAATGGGATAGACCCACACGCCGCCTTGCTCGAACGTTGAACGCCAGCTGCTGTGACGGGCAGCCAACCGAATGGCCTTGTCCTGACTGATATCCACGGGCATAGCCTGTGCGCTCAAGGTAACTGGCGATTCCATAATCAGCGTGGCCGGGTGACTGTTGGCGTCGGCAATGAATCCTTGCTTGTGCTCATCCACAAACCAGCTTAAGGGTCCTACGGTCAGCTGTTGGCCGGATAACATACGACCATCTAAACCCACCACTGTGGCATGTTGCCATTCAGGTTGAGATGCCCGACGAATGCCTTTTAGTTTCTGGCTGAAATCATCAGCGTTCGGGTTACTTTGGGATTCAAGAAAGCGTTGCAGTAAGTTGTCGATGTACCGGCTTTGCTTTTGCCACTTTTGCAAACGCTGCTGCAAGGCTTGTATTGAGACAAACTGTTCATCTTGGTCACGGGTATAGCCCGCCAATTGCTGACGCAGTGCCATTAATTGGCTTTCGATTTTTTGCAACTGCTTCAGCTGGGGCTGATGTTGCTGTTGCACTTGTTCACTGGTGCGCTGATATTTCTGCTGGGTCTGTTCAAGACGACGCTCAAACTCTGTCGTCACTTGTTGAATGGTTGCACTGACAGGCAGTGCAAAAACCAACAGCATCAAGAGTGTGACTAACCGAATCATGGCTGCGCCTCCCCCACACCTAAGAGCGGCAGGTCAACAAACTCTATCTTGTGACGACCTTGGTAAATAGCAAAAGCCTGGTCAATCGACCCTTGTTGTTTGGGTTGGCTTTGCCATTGCCAAACCCCGTTCACAACGTGACCAACCCCTGCGCCCTGGCTGTCTGGCAAGCGGTAGTAGCCTTGCGCCAGACCAACAAACAGCTGCTCCGCCTGCCATGATTCACCTTCATGGGTCAGCACCCCCTGATGAAAGTTGATACCACCGTTAAAAGCGTCGAGTTGGGTCAGAATGTCGATCATGGCGGCAAACCGATCACTCAAACCGCGATGGGCGTCTTGTAATTGAGCCCATGCATCCTGCAGTGATAACTGCAACGGCGGCGGCAGAGCTGGCCACTGTGTCAATAGTGAAGCCAACCCCTGCTCAAGCTGCTGTTGATAAACGATGGTTTGCTGTTCCTGTCCGGCCTGTGCTGCTAACAGCGTTTTTCGCTGCTCAGCCACGTCATCCTGTTGTTGCTTGTGTCGGGCCAATGCTTGAGTGAGCGCTTCGTGCTCCTGCTTGTAAAGCGACAATAGCCTTTTATTGTCCACATCCCTTTGTTGAGCCTCTGTTTGTAAATCAACAATGGCTCGCTCTAATTGCAGCTGTTGGGCAATCAATCGATCCAGCTTAGCCAGTTCGGGGGTGTTGGCCTGTATTGCCATACTGACCCACATCAGCGGCAGTGCCATCAGGTAGTTTCTGAGGGTTACCCTGTCCATCATTTAATTCACTGCAAAACGGTTGAGGTCTAGCTGTCGGTCAAACAACGCCTGCAAGCTCTGTTGATGGGATACCATCATGAGGCTGGTGTGTGGCAACTGTTGTTTGAGCATTTCAATCATGGCTCGGGCACTGTCTTCGTCCAAGCTACTGACCGCTTCGTCGAGAATTAACGTCTCCGGTTTGGCCAGCAGTGCCCGGGCGAGGCTCAACCGTTGCTGTTCGCCGCCGGATAGACGCTGCTGCCATTGGCAGGAATAATCTAGGTCATCGCCAAGGTGCGCCAAATTAACCCGATACAGTGCGTCAATCAGCGCTTGTTCCTGATAGAGATCTTCGCTGGGATAACTCAGGCAACTGCGCAGACTGCCCGCGCGTAAATAGGGCTTTTGCGGCATTAACATGGTCTGGCCACCGGCCTGATAAAATTGCCCTTGATAAAAAGGCCAAATGCCAGCCAGCGTACGCAGTAAGGTGGATTTACCCAGACCGCTAACGCCTGAGACCAACAACTGCGATCGAGGTGGCAACGACAGTTCGACTTTATCCAACAGCCGCTTACCTGCAGGGGTGTACAGATCCAGATATTGACAGTTCAGCCGTTCCTGCTGACTTGGCGCAGACAATAAAGGCTGCTGTTCCATGGCATCAATGAACTGGTTGATACGAACGACAGTGGCAGACCATTGCGTCAACTTTTCATAACTGTGCACAAACCAGCTGAAACCGGAATAAACCTTCATAAAGGCCATTCGCACCTGAAACAGCCCACCAATGGTAATGACCTCGGCCATCAGCGCCGGAATACCGGCAAACAGTGGCACCATTTTTGCGCTTTGGTGATAGCTGTTCACCACCAACCCCAGATTTTTACGCCGATTCATCAGCAGGCGCCAGTTTGCAACGATGTCTGCAAAGTTACGCTTTAACGTTAGCTGTTCGTTGGCTTCACCTTTGAAGAGAGCGATTTGCTCGGCGTTATCGTGTTTACGAATCAGGCTGGCTCGAAAGTTGGCCTCTTTCTTTTGTTGATCGTAATTTAACCCGTGCAGTTTGTGGCCAAATAACTGCGTGACTGCGGTACCCACAACGGCATACAGTAGCGCCACCCAGAACAGATAGCCGGTGATCTGCACCATTTCGCCGCCCCAGGGGACGGCCAAATTACCGGAAAGCTCCCACAGTACCGATGCAAAGGCGATCAACACG
The DNA here is from genome assembly GCA_965198415.1 of Endozoicomonas sp. GTDB lineage: Bacteria > Pseudomonadota > Gammaproteobacteria > Pseudomonadales > Endozoicomonadaceae > Endozoicomonas. Next base: position 216,570 of record CBDAPN010000030.1, on the reverse strand, counting down.
GCAGCGGATCGGATGGCACCGGTAAACAGCTCAACACTGTATTCACTGAGCAGGCGGGCATCTTCGGCGATGCGCTGATCGGGGTTATCGGGCTCTGCGCCGAGCGTCATGCGGTAGTACGTGGCGTTGCTAAACCAGCGCGAGAGCAGTTTTTCGGTTATCCATTGTCGCCAGCGAATCTGTACCAGCTGGGCTAGCCAGTCGGCATACACCATTAACAGAGCAATCACCGCCACCAACCAGCAGAACTCAAACAACAGTGGATAAATCGTGTCGACTTTTAACTCGGTCAGCGCATCAAAAAACGCTTTATTCCATTCGTTTAGCCAGACCGTAATTTCAACCATGGTCAAGCTAGCTGCAATTGACATGGCCAACAGCAGCCAGGAAAACCCATTTTTTTTATCAAACCAATAAGGGCCAGCAAGACGCCAGAATTGTTTTAACAGCTTCATGAATCAAACACCCCTGTGTTTGCCGTCGCCTTTTGTGTGGGTTGTTGGGTCTTTTTCTCTGGCAGCAGCAAAGCGTCAATGGTATTGCCAGTGCTTAAAATCGTCTTCGCCATCGGTTTCAGATGCGCTGGGGTAACTTGGTTTAGCCAGTGCAGATAGCTGTTTGGCAGCTCAAGGTATTCATCATCCGCTGCCATCTGGGTAAGCCAGCGATAACGGTCTCGGTCGGTGATGGCCTCTGGTTGCAAACCGGTGATGATTTGCTCCCGCACAGTGTTCAACTCGTCTTGCGTTACGCCATTGGCAGCGACTGTGGCAACAATAGCCAGTGCCATCGCTTTCAACTCATCCGCCCGTTCTGGCTGGTGGGAGTAGCTGATCATACCGTAGGCCTGCTGCCGTGAACGCTCTAGCTGAATACCAAAACGGCTGGTATAGACGCCACCGGCTTCTTCACGCAACTGTTCCCGCATTCGCAAAGAGACGATGCGCGTGAGCAGATAAGCCTGATACTGCGCCTCCTGACTGAAAGGGTAATCGACGTTGAAAAGCACACTGGTTATGCCCTGCGGCTCTTTGCCACCTTCCACCAATACCCGATGACTGCCTTCGACCAGCTTTGGCAACTGGGGCTCATCACGGGCAATACCGGGGGGCAGATGGCCAAGATAACGACGGGCAAGGTCGATCACTGTGTCTGCATCCACATCACCAATCACCACTAATTGATGACCTGCACCGGTACCAAACAGAGACTGGTATGCATGCAGCATCTGCTCTGCGTCGATACCTTGAAGCTCTTGCGCCGTCATTGGCAGCTGGGACGGTGTATTGACAAAACGTAGGCGGTTAATCTGATCATTAAACCGTGATATGGGCATCTCACGGCGGCGATTGAGGTTACGGGCCATGAATGTCCGCTTAGCTTTCCAGATGGCGTTATCAATTTGAGGCTGGGTCATCATCAGGTTCAGGTTTTGCAGCCAGACTTCTAAAGAGTCACTGCCGACACTGCCAAACACCCCTTGCCGGGTGAGGTCAACATAGGTCATTAGTCGTAAGTTATGGTCTGCATTGATGACTGAGAGCGCTTCAGCATCTAAACCGGCATAGCCAAAACTAGCCATATTTCGCGCGGCGAGAGTTGCCGCACGGCGCTCAGAAACCGGTAATTGCATGGTGCCGCCGTAGCCCTGCCAGCGCAGCTGCACCTGTTTGCTCGCTTCATCGCTGAACTGAAACCATACCTGAGCACCGTTGGCGAGCGTCCATTTATGGATCTCACCGAACTGCTGATGATCAACCACCGCCGCCGCAACTGGCTGTTCAGCAAACAGCATTTTATCTATTTGCTGTTGTGCCAGCGCTGCCGGCGGGTTGGTCAATGCCTGATGCCACAGTGCGGCAACGGTGGCTTTATCCGGCTGTTGGTCCTCATTTTTGCTGTTAATCTGGGCGATAATCAGCGGCGCACGTTTGGTGACCGTCTGTTTAAAATAATGGTTGGTCTGTTCAAGGGTAATTTCCGTTAACAGGCGTTGAGCAACGTCGTTTAAATCCGTCATCTGCACCAGTGGTTTGTGCAACCGCAGCTGATTGAAAATCCCCATCATCAAACGACTGTTTTTCGCCCCCTTACGGCCATCCGCCATCGTTTGATAACGTACCGCCAACCCTTTGCGGGCGGTGTCCAAATCCCGTTGACTGAAGCCGTGGGCTGCGTAACGGCTGATCTGTGTGAATAACTCTTTTAGCCCTTGGTGGTAATTACCGTCTTTTAAAATGGCCAGCACCCGGTCATTGCTGTAGCCATTGGCCAGCGCTGTTGAGCTGGCGACAATTTTGCTGAGGTAGTCGCCCTCTGTCTGATATTGCACACGCAGCCGGTTATCCATCATCGTCATGGCCAAGGCACTGATCAGCTGCGCTTTTAGCTCGGCTTCAGAGCGGGGCTCTGGCTGTGGGCCACGCAGGTTGACCGAAAACACTTCATTGGTGATTTCGCTATCGACAATGGTGGCAAAGTCCAGTGTGTTGGCGATAGGAACGGTGAGATCCGGGCGCGGCGGTAAATCCACCGCTGGCAGGTTGGCAAAGTGCTTTGCCAGCAGTGCTTCTACCTGTGGTTTGTCGATACTGCCAACCACCAATAAGGTCATGTTGTTGGGGTGATACCAGTCCTGATAAAACGCTTTGATGCGATCAGCGCCAATATTTCTCACCAGTGCCATATCGCCAATGGGTTCACGATCAGCAAACCGGCTTCCGGCAAGGGTGATTTTGCGATTGGCCGTTGCAAGCCTTGACATCATGTTCAGCCCACGACGCCACTCTTCTTCAACCACCGGCCGCTCTTTTTCCAGCTCGAACGGGTCGAAAGTCAGGGCACTGACCTGCTGTAACAACATTCCGAACGCTTCATCCAACATACGTTGACTGTTGTCTGGTAAATGAAAGTAGTAGGAGGTGGTGTAATACTCAGTCATGGCATTGACGTCACGCCCGAACACCATGCCCAGAGATTCCTGGTGCTTGATAATGTTGTTACCCACAAAGGCTTGCGTACCGTTAAACGCCATGTGCTCAACCAGATGGGCAATGCCTTTTTGATCGTCGGCTTCATCCAGTGAGCCGGCATGCACTATTAATTGCAGGGACACCCGATCAGCCGGTTCGCCATTGGGTAGCACGATATATCTCATGCCATTATCCAACACGCCCTGCTCAATATCCGTTCGCAGCGGTAGCGACTGTGTGGCGGGCGCTAACACCGCCGGTTTGCTTGAGTGATTCACTGATTCATTGCCACAACCGGCCAACAGCACAGCGGCAAGGAGAACACTCAGGGGAAGCTTATTCATAAACACCTTCAGCACATAGAAGTTGCGATGGCAAAATCCGCACTTTGCCACCGCACAGTATGTTGACTGCACTTAAATGCCGTTAGAGGCGTGCACCCACACTGAGCCAGACTTCCCGGCCTTTACTGTAATAGTCATCCGTGAATCGACTCTTACCCTTTATGCCCGAGGTTGAAATTTTCACCTGCTTGTTCAGCAAATTGGTGACGGTAAGACCCAAAGTCAGCTGCTCATTGGCGATGGGGGGAGTCCATGTTAGCTGCGAGTTCCAGGTAATCAGGCTATCCATATCGGCGCTGGATAGAACCGATACGGCGGTTGGCTCGCCATTGATTGTCTCGGTTTTTTGACGTTCAAATAACGTCAACTTCCGTCCTGCTTCATAATTGAACAGGTTATTCCAAGTAACGCCCTGCTGTTTCCATTGGGCGTTGAAACCCAGTGCGGCGGTCACATCACTGTTGTAACTGCCCGTGTCCATCTCGCTGCGGCGCATCAGTTGTCCATCAAGCTCCACCCACTCAATAAGCGTGCCGCCGTGCAGATTATTCTGATCGTTGTAAATGGCGCTGGTGCTGCCAGAGCCTTTGGCATCAAGATAACCGAGATTCAGATAGCTGTTGATGTCCGCCCTTAGGAATTGGAGACTTTCAACATTGCTAAAGCGAAGCGAGTAAATATTGCTCTCACTCTCAATGTTGTTTTGCAAACGGTCATTGCCGATCAGCGATAAACCATCGCGCTGCTGACGATAAAGGTAGGCGGCACCGACCTTGACGTTGGCTAACTGAAGGTCGTAATTCAGGGTGAATTCATCGGCGTATGGCGCATCCGCCTGATTGAGGTCATAGGGCTGATACTGAGTTATGGATTTACAGGTGTAATCATCAGGATTTAAACGGATGTTATCGCCACCACCGCTGGCAACGCAGTCCTGAAGATTGCTCTGCATCCCCCGCTTTTTGGCATTCAACGCCCAACCGAGAAGGCTGCCACTGTAGTAGCGCGATGCACCAACCCCAAGACGATGAGTCCGATCAGTGTCAAAGTCCCAGGTAGTGGTAAACCTCGGAGCCAGTGCGGTTTGCGAAAACAAATCAATGCGCTCAGCCCGAAGCCCAAGGTTGACGGTTAAGCGGCTCCAGTCAAGGGTATTGGTGGCATAAAGTGCGTACTGTTTGGCGTCTGCTTCGTAATTGCCCGCCTTGGTGATTACCCAGTTATCCAGCTTCACGGTGTCGTTGGGATTACTGCGCTGGAAGAAGGTATTAAAGTCTTTATGAAAAGTGCCTTTGGCTGAATGCAAGGTGGCGTCAGCACCGACACTGAACTGATGGCGAACGTCGCCAGTATACAGATTGTGAAAATCAAACGCGGTTTTTAGCTTGGTGCTGTTTTGGGTTTGCTCCAGGTTACCGTATGAACCGGAAGAGCCCATCTTAAAACCTTGGCGAAAATCAAGGTGGGTTTTGAAGTAATTGACGCCAGCACTGCGCTCATCGTTAAGCTGATCGAAGGCCACCGTGCTGCGCCATTTACCCAGAGCAAACGCACGAGCGAGCTTCAGCGTAAAACCAACACCGGAATGCTTGTTTTTGTAATCACTGAATTCATCCGTTGCATCGGTAAACGTGTCATTGAGGAAGCGCTCTTGGGTGAATTTTGAAAAACGTAACTCGTTATCTAACGTCCATGAACCTAAAGACCCGCATGATTGATAAATGCATTGGTGTTTGTTTGCCTATGATCTTTGTGTTGCCCGTTATACAGCAGAGGAATATCAGACTCCTGTACGGTCAGACCAAAACCCAGTTTGTGGTGATCATTGACTGGCCCGGCCACAAAGAGGTTATGAAAACGTTTCTGGTATTTATCCTGATACCGGCCATCGCCCCACGCTGGGGTTTTGAAATCGCTATTATCGTCGTCCAGCGTTGGATCACTGTTCCAACCGCTGTCGGTCATGCGGTAAAGGTATTCAGCAGTATAAATATCCGTTGGCTTTCGCAGCTCAGCATTGATGATGCCGCCGGTAAAACCACCGTATTCGGCGCTGACGTTGCGATCCATCACTGCAACGGACTCAAGCAACGGCGTATCAAAGAAGTAACCGGACGTGTGCCCTCCCAGAGCTCCGGCTTTGTCATCCGCAGCAAAGGTGGTCACGTTGTTGGTGGTTACGCCACCGATCATGTAGTTGGTTTGATGGGTTCTAGCGTTCGCAAGAGAAATCTCCTCCGGTGCCAGATCGCCATTGCGAACTGAACCGTTGGCATCATTGATAGCAATGCCAGGCTGAATTTTTAACAGCTGCGACAGGGTGTTGTTGGCAACTGGAGTACTTTTGATTTGCGTGCGCTCAAGCAGCAAACCATCGTTTTTATTGGCTCGTGTTTCAGTTTCTGCCAGTACGGGCAGTGCATCACTACTGATAGCATTAGGGCCATAAAGGGAAAGGCTGATACTCGCTGCGAGTAAAGAGTAGAGTCCGGTCGACTTCATTATTTACATCTACCTTGATATTTCTTGTTGCAATACGGCGCGGACTTTACATTAAGAAAAGATATAATTACAAGTAATAATAATTCGCATTTAGATCTTGCCTCTGAAATAGACACCATGAAGCCAGATGCTGTGGGGCTAAACGCCTAAGCTGCACTTGCCAGCACCTTGTTAAAGCCTTTTTTAATTGCTATCCAAACCTTGAGAGGTCTCCTCTTGCACAATAATTGAGCAACAAAGTCGCAAGGCGTAACAATGCTGGCGATTAGTCATTCGCAAAATACTGTTGGTACGATGCTTGAACGAAAAAAACTACGTTAGCTCTTGTGGCTTTTTCCGACGGCCGATCTATTAAAAGAACTGACGTGTAAGAGGGTTGACCATTAAATCGTTGACACTCCCCGCCCTTTGGGTGCATTCAGCCTTGTACTTTAACTGTCGAACAAACTCTCCCCAGTTAGCATCAGCAATATGGTTTGCCAGCTTTGGGTTTCTTATCATGCTCTTCACATACAGCGATTCAACGCACACAACTTGGTTTTCGTTAATGAGTGTACGGTTGGCGTGAAGACGGGCCACCTTGAGCGTGCTTTTGCTCGGTTGTTTTTGCTGCTTAGTTTCTTATTGAACTTTGGATATTGCACCAAAATACCTGAAACCTGTGTCAACCCAAAGGTCGTGATTTATTTTCGCTTGCGGTTTTACTTCAATCCACTTACCTCATAAACTACGCTCTTTTCGCCGCACAGAAAGGATCAACAAGCAATGACTGTCGTAGTACTGCGTACCAATTTTGGTGATATCAAACTGCAATTAGACGCTGAAAAAGCACCCAAAACGGTGGCCAACTTCATAGACTATGTGCAAAGCAATCACTTCGATGGCACTATTTTTCATCGGGTGATCGATGGATTCATGATTCAGGGAGGTGGTTTTGAACCGGGCATGGTAGAAAAGTCCACCAAGAAACCCATTGAAAATGAAGCGGATAACGGCCTGAAAAATATCACCGGTGCTGTCGCCATGGCCAGAACCATGGACCCGCACTCCGCCTCCGCCCAGTTCTTTATCAACGTGAATGACAACCATTTTTTGAACCACAGCGGCAAAACCAGCGAAGGCTGGGGCTACTGCGTCTTCGGTAAAGTCTGTGAAGGCATGGAGGTGGTCAATAAAATCAAAGGTGTGAAAACCACCTTCCGGGCCGGGCATCAGGATGTGCCGGTGGACGATGTGGTTGTGGAGTCCGTCGAGATTGCTGCCCCTGTGGTATCTGCTTAATGAGGGTGCTGTTTATCTCAGACCTGCACCTTACTCCCGAGTGCCCGGCGGTAGCCCGGGCATTCTGTCGCTACCTTAGCCAGCGAGCTCCCCAAGCAGACGCTCTGTACATTCTTGGGGATTTCTTTGAGTACTGGGTGGGCGATGACGCTATGGATCGTTTTCAGATTGAGATTGTCCGGCGACTGAAACAATTCACCGACAGTGGTAAACGGCTCTTTTTTATGCCTGGCAACCGTGATTTTGCCGTAGGTAAAACCTTTTTGAAAAAAACCGGGGCAAAATGGCTGAACGACCCCACCGTGGTTACCATCAACCAGCACAAAATTCTGCTCCTGCACGGCGATTCCCTTTGCACCAGCGACAAGCAGTACCAGCGTTATCGCACGGTCATTCGCAATCCGCTGGTACTGGCTATTTTGCGCTGGTTGCCACTCTCCTATCGCAAGAACTTGGGTAATAACCTACGCCAACGCAGCAAAGCCGCCAAGGCGGGCAAAAGCATGGGAATTATGGACGTTACTCAAACGGCCGTGAAAAGCATTATGCATAAGCATCGGGTGACCACCATGATTCATGGGCACACGCACCGGCCGGACATCCATGAAGTCAAGTTACAACAAGGTGGCGTTGGCAAGCGTTATGTACTGGGCGACTGGACCGACAAAGGGTGGGAAATTGAGTTGAATGAAAACGGATTATCCCTAAACCCGTTTCCAATTCCACAATAAAAAAGCTGCCTACTTATGGTATGCCTAAGCGGTTAAACCGCCGCAGCCACAGAGGGTATTTGCTGAGTTACACAGGGTATTCCACTGTGAAAACGAAACTCATCATCCACTGATTCAATCGCTTCGCGCTCAAGCTCTGCAAACACCGCCACTCGATCTTGCACTGGCGCGCCATTGATAGCTTGCGCCAAGGTCAAATAATCCTGAAAGTGTCGGCTTTCAGATTTCAATAGCGACTGATAAAACTTCTTCAGCTCGTCATCCAGCCAAGGCGAGAGCGCCGCAAAGCGCTCACAGGAACGGGCTTCAATAAATGCCCCCATAATCAGTGTGTCCACTAGTTTTGCCGGTTCAAACGTTCGGATTGCCGTCCTTAATTTCCCTGCATAGCGACCAGCCCCAAGGTGGCTGTAAGCCATATTTCGGCGCGCTAAAATGGCCAGTACTTGTTCATAATGGCGCAGCTCCTCACGGGCCAAGCGGGACATTTTATTCAACAGGCTGAGCTGCACTTCCGCTTTAAGTGCGTCTTTTTTAGCGGATAGCCCCGTGCGGTAGCGGCTCATAATGGCCATGGCGGATTGCGCGGCTTTGAGTTCATTATTGGCATGATCGACCAACAGGACAGGAAGGCGCATGGGTTTGCGGGCTTCTTCAATCCAGGCTTGTGGGGTTGGGCAAGGAAGAAAGGTTAAAATAGGGGAAATATCAACGGTCATAGAGCCTCCACTTGGGAGAGCCATCTTAACAGATGTTGCACAGTAATGGGTTGATCTGAACAGACCTTTTACAGCGCAATTCTCACTATGGAATTGCTCAGCAGCTGACTTTTAACTGTTTCCTATTGACCTTGTGAGTGAAGCTTTTATCAATTGTTATTTCAATTATTCATAGATAATGAGTGGTAACTGCAGGCTCTCACTAGAAAAGTTGTGAGTAGACAAGCCTGAAGATTAGACTGTAGAAGCGGTGCTTGCCTCAAACTATTAATTTTTGAGTGGGCGCGTTGCTGTCTATTGATTATGAGCAGCAACACACACATCGGGTGGTATTTGTACAACTGGCTGAAAGCGTTGGCGTGGTTAACTTAAACCATTTCAGCGGGAATTTCTGGTGTATTGCATATACCTATGCTGATCTCTTTTCTCATGCCTTTTTCGTAGGCAGAAACTAAAGCATCTAACTTGTTAAACATTATGGATTCTGTCGTGACTGATATAACAAGTCCTGCGCCCAAATAAAATGCTGCATGAATTACTTTGTTATCTGTATAAAAGAAAAGGGGTTGGAAAAAATCCACTGCGTTTAACTTATCCTTAAGTTCTGGCAGTGATTCACGAGATGGAGCCGAATATCGAGCATACGTGTCAGTACAGCCTGAGTGAATATATTGTACAAAATGCCAACAACACAGCGTTGTAAGTTGACGACGAAAGCTCTTTTCTTTAATTAAATTAGAGCCTAAGAGTAGAAATTCAGCGAAACGCTGTGCCTTTTTCCCAGTTAGTTTTCCCAGTTTTCTGCCTTCACACTCAAAGTTAATAGTTTCACATTTTTTGAAATCTTTTTCGAATAACGATTCATATCCACACGGCATTGATAAAAAATTATCATTACTGCGTTTGATACGCACTGGTATTGACTGGGGGCATACTGGATAATAATATGTCACTTTGAGGGATTTCTCGTTATTTGGAGAAATACACAGCGTAGTTTCATTTGAAGCAGAACCAAACCAATTCCCCCCCAAAAACTCACTTTTCATAAATTGAGGTAATAAATATCCAAATCTTTTACTGCAAATAGTTAACATTTCTTTCTCGGTAGGATAATAAACTGATGCCTCTCCAAAGGGGATAACTACGCAGTTAAAATAATAATGCCATATAAAATTAATTCTTTCGTAATACTTGCGTATATCCTCGTAGATTGATGGATGATTTTTATATCTGATTATTTTTAATGAGGCGCTCAGCACACAATATAATTCATTTATTCGGTGAGCTGCCATCAAATCATTACTACATTCTTGAAGATTCAACAGCTTGATTTTGAAGGAACTATTTTTTAAAGCCCCCTTAATTAATCCCCAATTAACATCAGAAATAAGTTCATTAAGAACAGTCTTTTTTTCTTCTGTCGAAACAGAGTGGATGGCGGCATACGGTAAGACAGTGTGAATAGAGGTTTCACAAGGTTCTACTTGCCTGTCCATGATGTTGTTTGTGATGGTACGAGGCTCGTTTGAATTCGGAATTAATTTTTTAACACACACGCTTCCGTCTGGCGTTGCATCTTTTGAATTTCCGCAATGCTTAACCCAACTTGAGGTAGCGGTACTAGGAAGCATATCTTCTGGTGATACTGGTAAATTCTGTACAGAGGCTGAAATCATTTTTTACTCCTTATCTTTGCACGCTGAATAATTAGGTCCAAATATTTAATGAACGGGCTATAGGTAATCACAGGTTTCACAAGGACACCTAATATCAAAATGAGGGCTTCAAAAGAAGCAAACTCGAATGCTATGGCAAATGAGTAACCGCTCGCAATTCACTCACAGAATCAAATCAGGCTCCTTTGCAATCCAATAAAACCGCCGCAAAAAAGACTAAAAGGTGTCTCAGTCAATGTTGTACGAAACATTGTTATGAGAAACCCTTTTGCAGCAAGGGCTGAATGCTTTGGTTTATAAAGCATCCGGGGTGGCCTGAACAGGAGTTTGCTTTGGTTCTGCCAGTGAATTTATAAGCAGGTACCAAGAAATTGTTTTCGCGTTTTTATAAAAGAAAACCAGCGAGCCATTGTGCTCAATCTGGCGTTAAGTTATTACCACGGACAAGCAATGACAAGCGGTTTTTCAGGGTTTAGCCCAGTTTTCGACCAACGGTTATTTGTGGGTAGCAATGAGCCTAAATGCCGTTTGAGAATGGATCACATTATTGCGGTGGCGGCAAATCGGCTCAAAGCCGGAATTTTTCAGCAAATAAAACCACTATTCACTAAAAAACTCCGTCTTGTGACGCGCTAAGGGCTATTTTTTTACCTGTCGGGCTTTAAACTCTTTGCGTCGGCGATGCAGTACCGGCTCAGTGTAGCCGTTGGGTTGTTTGCAGCCTTCAAACACCAGCTCACAGGCTGCGGCAAAGGCGATACTGTTGGTCAAGTCTTCAGCCATGGGGGTGTAGGCCGGGTCATTACTATTTTGCCGATCCACTACGGCGGCCATGCGCTCCATTGTTGCCAATACCTGTTCCCGGGAGCAGACCCCATGGCGTAGCCAGTTGGCGATGTGTTGGCTGGAAATGCGTAACGTGGCCCGATCCTCCATCAAACCAATGTCGTTAATGTCGGGTACTTTGGAGCACCCTACCCCCTGATCAACCCAGCGTACCACGTAGCCTAAAATCCCTTGGGCATTGTTATCGAGCTCTTGTTGAATCTGCTCGGCGGGGAGTTCCTCTGGTTTTTTTAGTAGAGGAATTTGCAAAATGTCGTCCACACTGGCCTGCTGGCGGCGGGCCAGCGCTTCTTGTGTGGCAAGCACATTGATGCGATGGTAGTGCACCGCATGGAGGGTGGCGCCATTAGGCGACGGAACCCAGGCAGTATTGGCACCGGATTGAGGGTGGGCAATCTTCTGCTCCATCATTTTGCTCATTTCATCCGGCATAGCCCACATACCTTTACCGATTTGCGCTTTGCCAGGCAGGCCGGATTGCAGGCCAATGTCGACATTGTGATCTTCGTAGGCCTGAATCCAGGTGGACTGCTTCATCTCGCCTTTTGGAATCATTGCCCCGGCTTCCATGCTGGTGTGAATTTCATCACCGGTACGGTCTAAAAATCCGGTATTAATAAAAACCACCCGCTCTTTGGCAACGGCGATACAGGCTTTCAAATTGATGGAGGTACGACGCTCCTCATCCATTATGCCCACTTTCAAGGTGAGAGCGGGCAAGCCAAGGGCCTGTTCTATGCGGCTGAACAGTGTGCAGGTGAAGGCAACTTCCTCCGGCCCGTGCATTTTGGGTTTGACGATATAGATGCTGCCTTGACGGGAATTTTGCCGCTCACCGTGGTGTTTAAGGTCGTGCATGGCAATCAGGGCGGTAAACATACCGTCCATAATGCCTTCTGGGATTTCTTGTCCGCGGGCATCGAGTATGGCGTCGTTGGTCATCAGGTGGCCGACGTTACGCACAAACATCAAACTGCGACCGGGCAGCACCCGTTCGCCGCCGTCGGGTGTCGTGTAATGACGGTCACCGTTCAATGTGCGTGTTTGTGATTTACCGCCTTTTATGAAGGTCTCAGCAAGATCCCCTTTCATCAAGCCAAGCCAGTTGCGATAGACCAGCGTTTTGTCTTCACCGTCAACAGCGGCGACTGAGTCCTCGCAGTCCATAATGGTGGTGATGGCGGCTTCAACGATGACGTCCTGTACATTGGCCGCGTCGTCTTTACCAATCACGCCACTCGAATCTATTTGAATATCAATATGCAAGCCGTTGTTTTGCAATAAGATCGATTGCGGGCTTGTTGGTGTGCCAGTGTAGCCACAAAATTTTTCTGGCTCTTTTAAGCAGGTAACAGAGCCGTCTTGCAAGGTAATGGCGAGGTTGTTTTCCCGCACCTGATAACGGCTGACACGTTTATGGCTGCCTGTCGCCAATGGCGCTGCGGTATCGAGCAGCTCTCGGCCAAAGGCGATGACTTGTCGGCCACGTACCGGGTTGTAGCCCTGCCCTTTTTCCTGACCGTCGGTTTCAGGAATCACATCGGTGCCATAAAGTGCATCGTAAAGGCTGCCCCAGCGGGCATTGGCCGCATTAAGAGCAAAGCGGGCGTTCATCACCGGAACCACCAGTTGCGGACCGGCCTGAACGGCGATCTCGTGGTCGACATTCTCGGTGGTGATGGTGAATTCGCCCTCTTGTGGCAGTAAATAGCCAATATCCTCAAGAAACGAACGATAGGCTTCGTACTGATTGGCGCTATTGTGCTGATGCCAGTGATCAATCTGTTGTTGTAAATCATCCCGGCGCTTGAGCAATGCGCTGTTTTGTGGGCCTAGCTCGTTGATCAGTGTTTCCAGTTCTGACCAGAAATGGTCGGGGTCAACACCGGTTCCCGGGGCGATCTCATTCACCAGTAAATCATGGAGTACCCTGGCTATTTGCAGACCACCTTTGCTGATGCGATCAGTCATCGTAACCTCACTTTCTGATTATCATTATTGAGCGACAGGTGTCAGACTTTGGCTCTTCACAAACCGATCATTCTGACAAAATACGGCAACGGATGAATAGTATATAAGCTCAGATGCTGACGCCAATCAACAAGCGCAATGGTGGCTATTTTTGAAATGAATGGAGATTGAATAGGAGGAAGTGACGGTTGTGTTAGACCCCTTGCCAAGAGTGAAAAGGGGTCTGTAAATGGGGTTTTATTCAGCAGCCGGGCTGACTTCCTGCTCAGAGGTCACAATATAGTAGGACTCGGCAATGAACTCTTTGCACTCTTCTGCTACGTGGTACAGCGAGTGATCTGGTTCCAGTTCGTTTAGCCAGTTCATTATTATCTCCTGCGATTCCGCTCATTGGTTTTATGGTTTTGCACGGAATAACGTCATTCCGGTGGTCACTAATGCTTGTCGCCAAGCTGTACGGATTAAAACACACAAAAACATAAGATAACAATCAAAATGTTATTTTTTGACAACTGTTGTTAATTTATTCGCCGGTTGGCCACTCCCTTGATGATCTGGCGCAGCCACTGATGCCCAGAATCATTGTGCAGCAGCGAACTCCAGGCCATCGAAAGGTTAAACGGCGGAATGGTAAACGGCGGTGGTAAAACGGCCAGGTTACTGCTGAAACGCTCCATGTCCGCCAAACGGGTGGGCAGCGTGGCAATCAGGTCATTTTGGGCAGATAACAGCATTGCCACCTGGTAGTGGCGGGTGAATACGCTGATGTGGCGTTTTTTCCCCACCAACGCCAGCGCCTCGTCAACCCAGCCCAAACGTTGCACATCCTCAGGGTTGACGCCAACCCCAATGCCCATGCCGGTTTTACTGACCCAGATATGGCGAGATTGCAGATAACTTTCGAGGGTGAAGTTGCGCAAAATGGGGTTTTCTTTACTGACCACACAGGAGAAGCCATCTTCCCAGATACTCGACTGGTAAAAAGACTGGGGCAAACTGTCAAAACGGTTAATGGCCATGTCCACCCGCCCCTGCTCTACATCATGAAAACTGACGTCGCTGGGCGTTAATACATCCAAAGTGACATTGGGCGCCTCGCAACGCATCTGTTTAAGCACCAGAGGGATCAGTGTTGACTCAGCGTAATCGGAGGCCATGACCCGAAATACCCGCTGACTGCAGCCTGGCTCAAACGCTTCTGATGGGCGCAGGGTCTTTTCCATTGCCAGCAAAGCGTCGCGTATCAGGGGCTGCAACTCCAGAGCCCGCTCTGTGGGGGTCATGCCTTCACTGGTGCGGATCAGCAGCGGATCATTGAACAGCTCACGAAGCCGGCGCAGGCCATTACTCATGGCGGGCTGGGTAATCCCCAGTTGCTCGGCTGCACGGGTGACATTACGTTCTCTTAGCAGAACATCCAGATAAACCATGAGATTCAGATCAATGCGTGCAATATTCATTTAATTAATACCCGAGATAACCCTTATAAATTACCAGAATTAATAACGGGTGTTTAGGATTAATGGCGCAAATCAAACAGTCGTTTGAATTTCTAACGGTCGTATAACGACACCCGTGATTGGGTGAAGGATAATAAAATGACTCGCTACAACCGCACCGAAGAAATTGCCCGCATCGAAAGGGACTGGGCAGAAAACCCTCGCTGGAAAAACGTTAAGCGAACCTACACGGCAGAAGACGTCGTTCGCTTGCGTGGCTCAATAAAAATTGAAAACACCATTGCCCGTCAGGGCGCGGAAAAGCTCTGGGATCTGGTTTATGGCAACCAGTCCAAAAAGGGTTATGTCAACTGCCTGGGAGCGCTGACTGGAGGTCAGGCGGTGCAGCAGGTTAAAGCCGGCATTGAAGCGATCTATCTTTCTGGCTGGCAGGTGGCCGCTGATAACAACAGTGCCAGCACCATGTACCCCGATCAGTCTCTGTATCCGGTAGACTCTGTACCGGCGGTGATCAAGCGCATCAACAACAGCTTCCGCCGTGCCGATCAGATTCAATGGAAAGCAGGAAAAAGCGCTGGCGATGAAGGCTATGTTGATATGTTTGCCCCCATCGTTGCCGATGCTGAAGCCGGTTTTGGTGGTGTTCTCAACGCCTATGAGCTGATGAAAGCGATGATTGAAGCCGGTGCCGCTGGTGTCCATTTTGAAGATCAGTTGGCGTCGGTGAAAAAGTGCGGTCACATGGGTGGCAAAGTATTGGTGCCAACCCAAGAAGCAGTACAAAAGCTGATCGCTGCTCGTCTGGCTGCGGACGTTGCTGATGTACCCACCATCGTACTGGCACGTACCGACGCCAATGCCGCCGACCTGATCACCTCCGATTGCGATCCTTACGACGCCCCATTCCTGAGCGGTGAAAGAACCGCCGAAGGCTTCTTCCGCACCAAGCCCGGTATTGAGCAAGCCATTGCCCGCGGCCTGGCTTACGCCCCTTACGCCGATCTGCTGTGGTGTGAAACCGCAACACCGGATCTGGACGAAGCCCGCCGCTTTGCCGATGCCATCAAAGCGCAATACCCAGATCAGTTACTGGCCTATAACTGCTCACCGTCGTTTAACTGGAAGAAGAATCTGGACGACGCCACCATCGCCAAATTCCAGCAGGAGCTGAGCGATATGGGCTACAAGTACCAGTTCATCACCCTCGCGGGCATTCACAACATGTGGTACAACATGTTTGACCTCGCCCATAACTACGCTCAGGGTGAAGGCATGAAACACTATGTGGAAATGGTACAAGAGCCTGAGTTTGCTGCCGCAGATAAAGGGTACACCTTCGTTGCCCACCAACAAGAAGTTGGCACGGGATACTTTGACGATATGACTACGGTTATTCAGGGCGGCCAATCGTCGGTCACCGCTCTGACCGGCTCCACAGAAGAAGATCAATTCTAAATATAAAAGCCCGCATTAAAGCGGGCTTTCTTTAGCTCCCACCTTACTGACACTCCCCACCCTATTGCACCCAAAGGGCATAAATACCCAAAGGGCATAAATACCCAAGGGCATAAATACCCAAAGGGCATAAATACCCAAAGGGCATAAATACCCAAGGGCATAAATACCCAAGGGCATAAATACCCAAGGGCATGCTTTACGCAATCGACGGTAAACCGTGCTAAAAATTCGATTAAAACCAACTTTTTTTCTCTTGCCAATGAACTTTCGGGAACTTTATTGCTTTAGCACAGTCACAAGGAGTGATTTATATTGAAGATTAAGGAGTGAGTCATGCCATTAACAACCGTTTCAGCAAATACAGGTGACACTAGCAGACCGACTGTACAGTGGGCAGGAAGAACATATGAGGAGGTACAGTTTTCCTCTTATTCGGTTACCAAGACTGTACCCAACAAAACGCTTAAGAGCAGCAAATCCAATCTCACACTTGCTTGCGCAGCGATCGGAGCCTATGCAATTTATCAGCTGACCCCCGAAAACTATTTATCTTCCGTTGCACTGGTTAATCGGATTAACCCTGCTGCAATCAGCGCTTTTTTTAAGAGTGGCTTATTTTTGGGCGTTTTTAATTTGATTCAACACTATACCGGGACGGCTACCCGTGGTGTAACAGTAATAAAAGATATCGTGAGTTTTTCTCCTGTCACTCGTGAGCACCAAAATTTTTACCAAAAAATTTATGATGAAGTATTGCCTAATTTTGTGAAAAGTAAGGCCAAAGAGTTATTTAAACAATATACGAGTAACGAGACAGCTAAAGCAAACAGATCTGGCAAAGCAAAAAATAATGACTATTTGAGTAATTCAAATGAAAAAAAAGTGGCCAATGAATATTTCCAAGCAGTCAAACAAAGTTGCTTTAATGACTTAAAAAACGATCACTTTTTTAAATCGTCTTCTTTTAAAAAGTTAGCAGGAAAGCGCTTATTGAGAGATCCTTCAATTTATAAGAACATACAGTTTCTATTTAGCCATTACTTCGCAGAAAATAAAGCGCTGATCATAAAGAACTTAACCTTGTTGAAACAACAAGAGCAGAAATCGTTTCTAGCTATCTGTCAAGAAGGTAACAAAACCCAAGAAAACCATGAACCCATGTTTCTCACTTCTGTTCCCAATGATGGAAAGGAAGCGATAAGTTTGAGCCAGAAGGAAGCCACTGAATTTTTCATGCTGCTTAATAGCTTGGTCAATAGCAATCAGTGCTTGTCTGCAAAAGAAAGAGCCGAACGCAGGGAGAAAGCGAGCGCACTCGTAGAACATAAAATGAAGCTATTTCTAAGAAGTTATAGCTTTAATGGTAAATTCATCGACGCTACGGTAAACGCCATATAAACGCCTCGAGTGACACAACACTGAGAAAAGAGTTTCCATTTAAAAAGATCGAAAAAATAGCTACAGCTCGTTTAGAAATAGCGCCAATAGAAAAAAATAACCAGTTACGATCATTGGCACAGGGTATTTCAAAGCAGTTAAATTTGAAGAATACGAGCGATAAATTTTTACTGGATCGCATTCATTTATATTTACTGAGCAAATACCATCCTACAACGAACTGACTTTACGCTGGCGAACACTTCGCACGCTAACAACCCAATGAGTCAGTCGTTTTTTTTGCGGCCCGGCCGGACACCCTTTTGCCGCTGGCGAGCGTGTCTGGCAGTTTAGGAACAAATCACTAACAAGCGTACATCGTCATTCCTGCCATTGTGGGAATGTCGTTCACGCTCCATCACTGAGTACAGGGTAAAAGATAATTCAATACCAGCGTCAACTTTGACTATCTTTTAAAAGCTATTGCTCGTTTCTGCCCGATAGCTGATTTCTAAGTAAGATGTGGACTATGTTAGCAGTACCTAATACCCGTGTTCATCCCAATACCAGTGACCTGCACAGTGCTTTTGACCAGATAAAAAAGCACGTTCGAACCACGCCACTAGTAAGGTCCGATTACCTGAGCAGCCTTATTACAGGTAATGTGCTGATTAAAGCGGAGTCATTGCAAAAAACCGGGGCTTTCAAGTTCCGTGGTGCGCTTTACCGACTACTGAACTTGAGCAGCAAACAAAAACAGCGGGGGGTGGTCGCCTACTCTTCAGGTAATTTTGCCGCCGGACTGGCCGCAGCGGGTCAGCTGCTGGATATCCCGGTCAAACTGGTTATGCCCCATGATGCTCCAAAAGCCAAAATAAATAACGCCAAACATTACGGTGCCGGGGTCATTCTGTGCCAGAGCACCACCCCCTCCCGCGAAGAAGCGGCCAGCCTAATGGCCAGTACTCTGGCCGAAGAGACCAACGCCACCCTACTGCACCCCTTTGATGACTACGACATTATTGTCGGTCAGGCTTCCGTAGCGCTGGAAATTCAACACCAGCTGGCACAACTGCAAACCCGCTGTGACCATGTGCTCTGCCCGGTAGGTGGTGGCAGTTTGGTGGCGGGAACTGGTCTGGCATTTTCAGCACCAACTCAGGTCTGGGCAGTAGAAGCGGCGGGTTTTGCCGGGATGAACCTGTCGCTGGCTAATGGCAGGCGCTGTCGGGCTAAAGGTGACCAGATCAGTAGCTGTGACGCTTTGCTGGCGCTGGAGCCGGGCATAGCCAATCTGGACGTTGTCTTGCACAGTGGCGTTCGTGGCATCACGACTGACTCCAGCCGGGTTAATCAGGCCATAAAGCTGGCGTTTCAAGAACTTAACCTGGTTCTCGAACCCAGTGGTGCCATCGCCATTGCCGCCATTATGGATGAACCGGAGCGTTTTCAACATCAGTCAGTGGTCGTGATAGCCAGTGGCGGTAACGTTGATGTGGAGACTTTTATAGCCCATCTCAGTCAGTAGCGAGCTTGACGGCCGGAGCGTGTTTCCGGCTTTGCTATGACCGGTTTGTCCAAAATATCTCTATAGACTGAACTTTTTTCATAAACCGGTTGTCCAATCAGCAGTCAAAGCAAATAGTGCAAAAGTTATGGACTCAATAACTAACAAAGCGCCCAGCTCGCCAGCTGTGAGTAATGAGCCGGTGAAAACTGCACAAGACACAACGCCTTTTCGCCGCCGTGCCGTCACCGTGTGGAACAGCGTTTGTAAATTGCCGCAGGCGATTGCCAACACTTTATTGAGCATTGCTAAATTCACCATCACTGTGGTGAAAGATGTCATCAGTTACATTTCCAACTGTTTTTGCACTGCAAAGCCTGAGGGCGCTGGCTCTAAACAAAAAGCCGATAATACACCACCACAGGGTTCTGGCGGGCAGTTAAATGAAGAAAGTGGCGCTGCTGAAAATAGTCAGGCCAAATTGCAAAACAATTCCAATAAGTCCCTGGTTACGAATCCCTCGGATTCAGATGAGAATAAACAGAGCCAGACAGACTCTTTAGATAAACCAATTTACAAAGATGATCATCCGAATTTTTTCTTTAACCCTTTATTCTATTACAGATCCAATAACCCAGAGCATCAGGCCGGTGCAATTCTTAATAGTGCACTGCAAAGTCTTAATAAAAAAGAAAACGCCCAATGCATTGTTATTCCATTTCCAACCTCCTTTGCGGAAGCTAAAAGGATTATGGAAAAACAAAATAACAGACAATGGCCTGTGGGCGGATTTGCACAAAACAGCCTCCTGCATCATATAGAAAGCAAACTGCAAAATGAAAAGTATCAAGAGCTGCAAGGCAACATGCTAATTGCGCCTATAGCCGCAGCGGAAAACACCTCTGAGCAGGAGTTTGACGAATGCATCAACTATTTGAAAAAACTTGGCACAGGTAGCCGTGCCCTCTTACTGGTAATGCAGCCGATGGGTGTCAATTATACCAATCCAGACGAATTGATGACGTTCAAAGGGCTGGATGAAAAGGCCTATCAGTTAATGGAAAGCAGAGGTCATAACCTAAAACTTACCCAAACGATAAGTAACATGGCTTTCAAAGAGTAAACGCCTGATTTATTACCAGTGCACTGGTAATAAATCAGGGCCACGATTATCAGTCGATTACATGCACAGAAGCAGTATTGGTAGTACCCGATTCAACCAACGCCCCGGAAACCATAACCACAATATCACCAGACTTCACAAAACCGTGCTCAACGGCCAGCTCTTTACCCAGCTGGTAAAAGGCGTCTGAGTTTGCCTGTTGTGGCACCAGATCGGTGTTAATGCCCTTACATAGCGACAGCTGATTGGCGGTTTTCTCGGAAGAAGTCAGAGCCAGAATCTGCGAGCGTGGGAAGAATTTACGCAAAGAGCGGGCCGATTTGCCCTGCTCGGTTGCCACTATAATCAGATTGGCGGCGAGAATATCCGCCGTCTTCACCGCGCCGCGACAAACCGCTTGGGTGATACTGCGACGATTATCAATTTCAGCGTCAAACTCCTCCACCCGTAACTTCATGCTGTTGTCGGTACTTTCACAGATGGTGGCCATCACAGCAACGGACTGAGCCGGATATTTGCCTTTGGCACTCTCACCAGAGAGCATAACAGCGTCGGTTCCATCCAAAATGGCGTTAGCCACATCACCGGCTTCTGCCCGGGTTGGGCGGGGATTCTTAATCATGGAGTCCAGCATCTGTGTGGCGGTAATCACCGGTTTGCGGGCGTGGTTGCATTTGTTGATCATCATTTTTTGGGCAAAGATGACCTGATCAACCGGAATTTCAACCCCCAAGTCACCACGGGCAACCATAATGCCATCGGATGCTGCGAGAATTTCGTTGAAGTTATCCACGCCCTCCTGATTTTCAATTTTAGAAATGATATTGATCTCATCGCCACCGTTTGCATCCAACAAAGCCCGTATCTCCTGCACATCACTGGCTTTGCGAATGAAAGAAGCGGCAACGAAATCAACCCCTTGTTCACAACCAAACACCAAATCGGCTTTATCTTTTTCAGACAACGCAGGCAGGTTTACCTTAACGCCGGGCAGGTTCACCCCTTTGTTTTCGCCGAGCTCGCCGTTGTTTTTGACTTCACAGACGATCTCCGTTGCTCGCACCTCCTTGACGGTCAGTTCGATCAGTCCGTCATCAAGCAGCACGGTATTGCCGGGTTTAAGATCTTCTGTCAAACCGGCATAAGTGACCGCTACACGGTTGCTATCTCCGATCACCGAAGTGTCTGTGGTCAGGGTAAAATGTTGTCCGGCACTTAGCATCACATCGTTACCGCCCTGTAATTTAACGGTGCGGATTTCCGGCCCCTTAGTGTCAAGCAAAATGGCAACACGTTTGCCCGTTTGTGCAATAACCGAACGCAAAGCCGTAATGCGGGCGCTGTGTTCTTCGAAGTTGCCATGAGAGAAGTTGAGCCGCATCACATTCATGCCTTTGTTGACCAGTTCGGTCAGCATGGCTGTGGACTCAGACTGTGGGCCGATAGTACAAACAATCTTGGTCTTTCTCACAGGAGTATTCTCCGTCTGCGGGTTTTGAGAAGGGCTTTATAGGTAAGCTATTTGGGAGCGGATAGTACCGCAAAAGTGGCAGAAAACCTTGGCATTTTTGCCATAAACTCATCGCTTTATGCCCGTGTTTTAGAAAACAGGATCCGTTAATGAGCAGTGGTAATAACTTATGAAAAGAGTGGTGAAAAGTTGAATGTTGATAGATAACCTGGTTATTTAAGGCACCCGTTACAGCCAGAGGGCTGAAACGGGAACATGTCAAATCAGTGCCTTGGGTGAGACAATCATGCCATTCAAATCGGCGTAGAGAAAATGGCCGGATTTAAATTCGGTACCATGAAAGTGAATCGGCTGATTGACCACACCCACACCTTTTTTCTCGGTTTTCATGGGGTGAGCGGCCAGCGCCTGAACACCGATGGCGATGGTGGATATAATCTCAATATCGCGAACACAACCGAAAACGACAACCCCCTGCCAACCATTACTGGCCGCCTCCTCGGCCAGCATATCCCCAAGCAACGCCCTTCTTAATGATCCCCCACCATCAACCACGAGAACTTTTCCCTCGCCGTTGGTAAACAGTTGTTCTTGAACCATTGAATTATCTTCAAAGCATTTTATGGTAACGATTTCACCGCAGAATGCAGGGCGCCCACCAAAGCTTTTAAAGCCGGGCTCAACGACCTGAATCTGATCGGCAAAATCATCACAAAGATCGGGGGTTGTAAACGACATTACTAGTCTCCGTTAGCAAATCAGTTTAAAGATAACCAAAAAGTGAGAAGCTGGCTAAAAACACCAGCTATTTATCCATCAAGAGGCGCATTAAAGCCTCCCGCAAGGTTATTATTCCGCCAGATAAAGCCACGTTTCCAGCACAGAATCGGGATTAAGCGAGACGGTATCAATGCCCTCTTCCATCAGCCACCGAGCCAGATCCGGGTGATCACTGGGGCCTTGTCCGCAAATACCGATGTATTTTCCCTGCCGTCGACAGGCCTGAATCGCCATGGATAGCAGCTGTTTCACGGCACCGTTACGCTCATCAAAAAGGTTGGCGATCAGGCCGGAATCCCGATCCAGACCGAGGGTGAGCTGGGTCATGTCGTTGGAGCCGATGGAGAAACCATCAAAATACTGCAAGAACTCATCTGCCTGCAGTGCATTGGCAGGAAGTTCACACATCATAATGATTTTCAGGCCATTTTCACCACGTACCAAGCCAAAGTCAGACATAATCTCAACCACCTGACGCGCCTCATCCGGCGTTCTGACGAAAGGCACCATCAGTTCTACGTTGGTGAGGCCGAGTTCGTTGCGAACCCGTTTCATGGCACGGCACTCCAATTCAAAGCAGTCCCGAAAGTCATTGGAAATGTAGCGCGAAGCCCCCCGAAAGCCGAGCATCGGGTTCTCTTCATGGGGTTCATGGAGGTTACCACCAACGAGATTGGCGTATTCGTTGGACTTAAAATCCGACAGTCGCACAATGACCTTTTCCGGGGCAAAGGCGGCGGCGATGGTCGCCACCCCTTCGACCAGCTTCTCCACGTAGAACTCTACCGGGTCATCGTAGCCGGCCATGCGTTCATCAATCTGCTGTTTGACCGCCGTTGGCATCTTGGCATAGTTGAGCAGCGATTTAGGGTGAACACCGATCATTTTATTGATGATGAATTCCAGCCGCGCCAAACCAACACCGGAGTTGGGCAGACGGGAAAAACTGAAGGCACGGTCAGGGTTGCCCACATTCATCATAATTTTGAATGGCAGCTCGGGCATTTGATCGAGATCTTTGGTCTGATGCTCAAAGGGAACTTCGCCCTCATAGATGAAACCGGTGTCACCCTCAGCGCAAGAAACCGTGACCAGCTGACCATCGCGCAACCGTTTGGTGGCGTCGTTACAACCCACAACCGCCGGAATGCCCAGCTCTCTGGCAATGATGGCGGCATGACAGGTACGCCCGCCCCGGTTAGTGACAATGGCCGAAGCCCGCTTCATCACCGGCTCCCAGTCCGGGTCGGTCATATCAGTTACCAGAACATCGCCGTCGTTGACCTGATCCATTTGCGCCAGATCGTTCACCAGACAAACCCGACCCTGACCAATGCGCTGACCAATACTGCGCCCTTCTGCCACCACTTTACCCTGCCCTAACAGACGGTAGCGCTCCAGAGTTCTGGATTGCACCTGGCTTTGAACGGTTTCAGGGCGCGCTTGTACAACGTAGAGTTGCTGGTCGTCACCGTCTTTGGCCCATTCGATATCCATTGGTCGCCCATAGTGGGTCTCAATGGCCACGGCTTGGCGGGCAAGTTCCAGCACATCGGCATCGTTAATGGAAAATTGCTGACGCTTTGCAAGATCCACATCCACCGTCTGTACCGAGCGGCCGGTTTCGCCGCTATCGCCGTACACCATCTGGATGGCTTTACTCCCAAGATTACGGCGCAAAATGGCCTTGTGCCCTGCCGCAAGGGCGGGTTTGTAGACATAAAACTCGTCGGGGTTGACAGCCCCTTGAACCACAGTCTCGCCCAAGCCATAGGATGAGGTAATGAACACCGCATCGCGAAAGCCCGACTCCGTATCCAGAGTGAACATCACCCCAGAAGCACCGGTTTCACTGCGTACCATGCGCTGAATGCCCGCCGATAAAGCCACATCACGGTGGTCAAAGCCCTGATGCTCACGGTAGGAAATCGCGCGGTCATTGAACAATGAAGCAAATACTTCACGCACGGCTCGCAAGACGTTTTGCTCTCCGCGAATGTTCAAAAAAGTCTCTTGCTGGCCAGCAAATGAGGCGTCCGGCAGATCCTCTGCCGTGGCCGATGAACGCACAGCCACGGGCAGGTCGTGGTGCTCTTTGCACAGCTGGCGATAACTGCTGATAATGGCTTGCTCAAATTCCGGGCGGAAGGGCTCTTCCATAATCCACTGGCGGATTTGACTGCCCGCTTGGGTTAACTGTTGGATGTCATCAATAACCAGCTCATCAAGTAACCGGTGAATCCGATCATAAAGTCCCGTGCTATCCAGAAAGTCTCGATAAGCATCAGCGGTAGTGGCAAACCCACCGGGTACCTGCACACCCACCTGATTAAGCTGACTGAGCATTTCACCAAGCGAAGCGTTTTTGCCGCCTACTCGCTCAACATCGTGATTGCCAAGGGTTTGAAGATCAACGACAAACTCCGGCAGTAATCTTTCAGAGGCGTTAAATAAAGATGAAGGTTCTTTTGCTGCTGCAGACTCTTGCAAAGCAGCAAGGTCTCGTGATAATTGAGACCCTTTTGAAGATGAATTGTTCAAACCACTCTCCTGCCTGTACTTAAGAAGGCTCGTAATTGAGCATATATCACCGCTGAGAAAGTACTGCTGTGGTTAATAACGGCTAAATAAAACGACACTGGTTCTCTCAGCGGTAAAGAATCGGTATAGTTTGTTAGAAATTGTTAGATATTGGAAGTGGTTTTTACTTTTAATGTCAGGTGTTAACAGAGCTTGCTGTATCAGCTCATGTGTTGAGGATTTGATTGTGGGGCGATCTGTTTTTTTTATCTCTGATGGTACCGGAATTACCGCAGAATCTTTTGGTCAGAGTTTATTGGCTCAGTTTTCAGGGCCTGATTTTCATCACCAGACATTGCCCTACATTGATACTACCGAAAAAGCCGTGCGGGCATTGACCACCATCCGTGAAACCCACCAGCAAGAGACACTGCAACCCATTGTTTTTATGACGGTACTGAATGAGGATGTTTGCCAGCTGCTGCACACCAGCGGTGCCTATATTGTTGATTTGTTCTCTACTTTTTTACCGGGGCTTGAACAGGAGCTGGACTCACACCCTCTTTATAGCGTGGGGAAAAAGCGCTCCACCATCAGCAGTGACAGTTACCATCGGCGCATTGAGGCAGTTCAGTTTGCCCTAGACAACGACGACGGTGCCAGAATTCGCCACTACGAAAAAGCCGATATTATTTTGCTTGGCCCTTCACGATCAGGCAAAACGCCCACTTGCATTTATCTTGGCCTGCAATTTGGTATTTTTGCCGCTAATTACCCTATCACCGACGATGATCTGGATAAGGGCATTTTTTTGCCGGAGATTCTGCGTCCCCATCGGGGTCGCCTGTTTGGCCTAACCATCGACCCCGTCCGCCTGATCAGCATCCGCAAAGAGCGGCGCCCCAACAGCCCTTATTCGTCAGCCAAGCAGTGCCATTACGAAGTGCAAATGGTGGAAAGAATCTACCAGCAGGAGTCCTTGCCGGTCATTGATACTACAGAGTTTTCCATCGAAGAAATTGCCACTCGGATTATGGACCGGGCAAATCTGGTCAGGCGTTTAAAGTGAAAGCCGGAGCAGCAGGTACTAATTTTGTCTGTGAATGGTTGTCAGTTTTATTGTGGTGAAGTGTTAGCAGGCAACACCTTTTAATACTAGAGGGGAAAGAGAGGCAGGGCACAAAAGTACCCTACATGGACATAGCTAAAAGCTAATTAACTTCTAAGGTATGGTGCGTAGTCATTAAAGCAAAATATGATTGGATAATATCATTGTTTAATATCCGCCGCTCGCACCCAACCCTCCATTAACACCCGGGCGCTGCGGCTCATGGTGGCTCGGGTAACGGACCACCGGCCATGGTTATATTGCACTCTTGCTCCCACTTTCATAGTTCCCGACGGGTGCCCAAAACGAACCGTCGTGTGCTCACCACCGCCCGCTGCGACATTTACCAACGTGCCTTTAATGGCCGCTGCCGTGGCAATAGCGACGGCGGCGGTACCCATCATCGCATGGTGCAGTTTGCCCATGGACAAGGCACGCACCAACAGATCAATCTCATTTGCCTGAATAACCTTGCCGCCGGAAGACATGTAACTTAAAGGTGGCGCAACAAAAGCAATTTTTGGCGTATGCTGTCGGCTTTCAGCTTCGGTCAGGTCATTGATCAAACCCATTTTTAATGCCCCATGGGCACGTATGGTTGCCAACACCGCCAACGTTTCAGCATCCAGAAGCGTTCTCGTTACCCTGTAACCCAAGCGCCTGAGCGTTGAGAAAAACCGTAGGGATACCGACGTTGATGAGCGTAGCTTGCAGTGTGCCAAGGCCCGGTACCTGCAACTCATCCACCAACTGACCGGTTGGGAACACAGCCCCCGCCGCTGGGTTGATAAACTCCACCTGCACTTCCGCCGCCGGGAATGCCACGCCATCCAGAAAAAAGTCACCGCTTTCCTGCACCGCGCCATCGTTCATGGGTATGTTAACGACAATGGTCTTTTGTGTATTGACCTGCCAAATGGTCACCCTGGCAATGCCGTTCTCAGGCACCTGCTTCACCAAACCCTGACTGATGGCAAACGCCCCCACCGCAGCGGTCAGGTTGCCACAGTTGCCGCTCCAGTCCACAAAAGGCTTATCAATGGAGACCTGACCAAAGAGGTAGTCCACATCGTGATCCGGCTGTGTGCTCTTGCTAACAATCACCGCTTTACTGGTACTGGACGTGGCACCGCCCATGCCGTCGATCTGTTTGCCGTATGGGTCCGGGCTGCCGATCACCCGCAACAACAGCCCATCGCGGGCGGCGCCGGGTACTTGCGCCCATCGTGGCAAATCCGTTAACTGAAAGAAAACGCCTTTACTGGTGCCACCGCGCATATAGGTGGCGGGTATTTTAAGTTGTGATTTCATGTTCGCTCTCAGCTAACGGTTGCGCTTTTGGCAAGAAAATCCAGGGCAAAACGTTGCAAAACACCTCCGGCGTCATAAACCGTGACTTCCTCGGCCGTATCCAGACGACAGGTTACCGGTACTTTTATACTCTCGCCGTTACGGCGGGTAATCGTCAGTTCAAGCAGTGCCCCCGGCGCTCGCTCGCCGCTGACGTCGTAGATTTCGGAGCCATCAAGCTGCAAAGTGTTGCGGGTGACTGGGGCGTTGAACTGCAACGGCAACACCCCCATACCCACCAGATTAGTGCGGTGAATGCGCTCAAAACTCTCCGCCACAATGGCTTCAACCCCCGCCAAACGAACGCCTTTTGCCGCCCAGTCCCGGGATGAACCCTGGCCATAATCCGCACCCGCCACAATGATCAGCGGCTGACGACGCGCCATGTAGGTTTCGATGGCCTCCCACATACGCATCTCCTTGCCCTCTGGCTGCAGGCGGGTCAAAGAGCCTTGTTTTACCTTGCCTTGCGCATCCAGACACATCTCGTTTTGCAGTTTCGGGTTGGCGAAGGTTGCCCGCTGGGCAGTCAGATGATCGCCCCGGTGAGTGGCGTAAGAGTTAAAGTCCGCCTCAGCCAACCCCATTTGGTGTAAATACTCCCCGGCGGCACTGTCTGGCATAATCGCATTGGAAGGCGACAAGTGATCGGTAGTAATGTTGTCTCCCAATACCGCCAGTGGGCGCATGCCGGTTAATGTTCTTGCTCCAGCCAGCCCCCCTTCCCAATAAGGTGGACGACGGATGTAGGTGCTCATTGGCCGCCAGTCGTACAGTGGGCTTGCGGCTTTGGCGGTTTTATCCGGCGCAAACATGGGAATGTAAACCTGCTGAAATTGCTCCGGTTTGACGCAGCTGGCCACTATGGCGTCAATCTCTTCATCGCTCGGCCAGAGGTCTTTCAGGGTGATGGGGTTACCTTTTGAGTCGTTACCCAGCGCATCTTTTTCAATATCAAAACGCACCGTACCGGCAATGGCGTAGGCCACCACCAGAGGCGGAGAGGCTAAAAAGGCCTGTTTGGCGTAGGGGTGAATTCTGCCGTCAAAGTTGCGGTTGCCAGAAAGTACCGCCGTCGTATAAAGGTCCCGCTCAATCACCTCCTGCTCAATGGCCGGATCAAGGGCACCGCTCATCCCGTTACAGGTGGTGCAAGCATAGGCGACAATGCCAAAACCGAGCGTTTCAAGCTCACTAAGCAAGCCAGCCGCTTCAAGATAAAGCCTGGCCACTTTGGAACCCGGTGCAAAGGATGACTTCACCCAGGGCTTACGCATCAACCCCAGGGCGTTGGCCTTGCGGGCCAGTAAACCGGCCGCCACCACATTGCGGGGGTTACTGGTATTGGTGCAACTGGTAATGGCAGCGATGATAATGGCACCGTCGGGCATTTGCTGTTCATGATGGGTAAAAGGCGCTGCCACACCACGGCTTGCCAGTTCTGCCGTGGGTAGACGACGATGGGGATTAGAAGGCCCCGCCATATTGCGACAGACAGTGGCAAGATCAAACGTCAGCACTCGTTCATATTCAACACTGTGCAGATCATCTGCCCACAGTCCGGTGGTTTTGGCGTAGTGCTCCACCAGGGCCACCTGTTCTGGCTCACGCCCGGTCAACTTGAGGTAGTCGATGGTTTGTTCGTCGATATAGAACATACCAGCGGAAGCGCCAAACTCCGGTGTCATGTTGGCGATGGTGGCACGGTCACCAACGGTCAAACGAGACGCTCCAGAGCCAAAAAATTCAAGAAAAGCAGAGACTACCCGTGCTTTTCTGAGAAACTCGGTTAAGGCCAGAACGATATCGGTAGCGGTAATGCCCGGCTGGCGCTCCCCCACCAACTCAACCCCGACAATCTGCGGTAATCGCATCATTGAGGGGCGCCCAAGCATAACGGTTTCAGCTTCGAGACCGCCCACTCCCACGGCAATAACGCCCAGCGCATCGACGTGGGGCGTGTGGCTGTCGGTACCCACACAGGTGTCGGGGTAAGCGACCCCCCCTTGAGACTGAATCACCGGCGACATTTTTTCCAGATTGATCTGGTGCATAATGCCGTTACCGGCGGGAATCACCTGTACATTTTCAAAGGCGGTTTTGCACCACTCAATAAAGTGGAAACGATCTTCGTTGCGACGCTCTTCAATGGCGCGGTTTTTAGCAAACGCATCGGGTTCAAAGCCGCCGTGCTCCACCGCCAAAGAGTGATCGACGATCAGCTCAGTTGGCACCACCGGGTTCACTTGGGTAGGGTCGCCACCGGCACTGGCAATGGCATCGCGAAGGCCTGCCAAATCCACCAGCGCCGTTTGTCCAAGGATGTCATGACAAACAACTCTCGCGGGGTACCAGGGGAAGTCCTGATCCCGCCGACGCTCAATAATCTGTTGCAACGCAGCCTGTAACTCAGCCGGGTTACAGCGCCGCACCAGTTGCTCGGCTAACACCCGGGATGTGTAGGGCAGTTTTTGGTAAGCACCTGGCTGAATCGCTTCCACCGCAGTGCGGGTATCAAAATAATCCAGCGAGGTGTTCGGTAATGGTTTTCGAAAGTCAGTGTTCATACGTCATCAGGCGCGCATTGTGGGCAAGCATTTATTGTTATAGTACCCACACCGCGCTATTAAGCGTGGTGTGGGGCGCTGGCAAAGTAATTTATGGGCGGTCTTCAACAGCCAGCCACTCGGCGCTTTGGGGGCCAATATAATCCGCCGATGGTCGAATAATCCGGTTGTTAGCGCGCTGCTCCATCACATGGGCTGCCCAGCCCGACACCCGGGAACAGACAAAAATCGGGGTGAACAGCTTAGTAGGAATACCCATAAAGTGATAGGCCGAGGCGTGAAAGAAATCCGCATTGCAAAACAGTTTTTTCTCCCGCCACATCACCTCTTCCACCCGTTCACTGACTGCGTAAAGGTGTTGATCCCCCACCTGCTGTGACAGTTTGTGCGACCACGCTTTAATAATCGCATTACGAGGGTCACTCTCACGGTAAATGGCGTGGCCGAAACCCATGATTTTCTCTTTGCGCGCCAACATATCCAGAATGTTGGCCTCGGCTTCTTCAGCAGAGCGCCACCCTTCGATCATCGCCATCGCCGCTTCATTGGCGCCGCCATGCAGTGACCCGCGCAGGGAACCGATGGCGCCGGTGATGCAGCTGTGAATATCCGACAATGTGGAAGCGCACACCCGGGCGGTGAAGGTGGAGGCATTAAACTCATGCTCGGCGTACAAAATAAGCGACGCCTGCATCACCTGAACGTGCAGAGGGTCCGGTTTTTTATTGTGTAAGGTCCACAAAAACTGTTCGGCGATGGAGTCGGCGTCGGTGTCCACATCCACCCGCACACCGTTATGGCTGACGTTGTACCAGTAGTTAATCATGCCGGGGAAAATAGCCAGTAAACGGTCAATGTGGTCATGCTGAGAAGCGAAGTCTGCTTCAGTTTCCAGATTGCCCAGCATTGAGCAGCCGGTACGCATGACGTCCATCGGGTGGGCGCTGGGGGGAATCTGCTCCAACACGTTTTTTAGCGCCAAAGGCAACGAGCGCAAGCTTTTTAGTTTCGATTGGTAGGCTTTAAGCTGCACCAGATTCGGCAGTTTGCCATAGAGCAGCAGGTAGGCGACCTCCTCAAACTGGGCGTTTTCTGCCAGCACATGGATGTCATACCCCCGGTAAGTGAGGCCGGAGCCGGTTTTCCCCACCGTACACAGGGCCGTTTCACCCGCCGATTGACCGCGCAGACCGGCGCCATTCAATTTAGCCATGGAGTTTCTCCTTTGTATTGTGCAACGTTATGGGTGCAAAAACTCAGTGGTTTTTACCAGCTGTTCCCGCTCCTGAAAGGTCATCATCCCCTTGGCAATGGCACCGCTGTTGCCATCACGCTTGATGACCGAGAGCACTTCGCGCATGGCGGTAATGGCGGCACGCTGCAAATCGGAGGGGATGATAATGAGCTGATACCCCATGGCTTTCAGGTCTTCGGTGGGTACTAGCGGGGTTTTACCGCTGTAGAACATATTGATCAACTTCGGGCCGGGCAGCTGGCGGGCGATGTCTTCAATTTGCTGAACCGTTTGCGGCGCTTCCACAAAGAGCATATCCGCCCCAGCCTCGACGTAACAGCGGGCACGCTCAAGGGCGTCACCAAAGCCGGTCACGGCAATGGCGTCGGTACGGGCAATGACGGTCACCTCACCGGCGTACTTTTTCGCCACCGCAATTTTTTTGCTCATCTCATCCGCTGTGACCAGAGCTTTTCCCTCCAAATGACCGCAACGCTTGGGAAACTCCTGATCCTCCAGATGCAACGCGCTGACTCCGGCATTGCAAAACAGCTCCACCGTGCGCTTTACGTTCACCTCATTGCCAAAGCCGGTATCGGCATCGGCAATGACCGGCAGTGAGGTGGCAGCTACAATTTGCCGCACCCGCTCAACCACTTCGGTTAACGTCAACAGACCGATATCCGGCACTCCGGTGCTGCGGGCAATTGCACCACCACTGGCGTATAACGCCGCAAAGCCCGCCTCTTCCCCCAACCGGGCCGATATGCCATCGAACACCCCGGGGGCAGTGACAATACCCCGGGCAGCAATCAGTTGGTTTAGTGGGTTTTGTTTCATATGGCTACCTCTTTTTGTTATTGGCGACCTGGGAAATATGTAGCAGCTGAGACAGTGCTCTATTGTAAACACCCCCGCACGGCGGATGCATGCATTTCACCGTTACAAAGCGTGTCTGAAAATACCACCCGTTGCGCCATAACCGGTGTTAAAATGTCGTTTGATTCAATCGGACCACTATATGAAGACGCTTACAATTCTGGAACTAGAATACAAAGAAGACTCAAGTCTCTACTTTGACCGCTTTGTTGACCTACCCTACGCCTGCTTTTTGGACAGCTCTGCATTCGATGGAGAAAAAGCCGTCTATCGGGATCAATTCAGTCGCTACGACATCATCACCGCTGCACCTTGCAAACAGTTCACCCTCAACGCTGATGGCACCTTAACCATTGCAGACACCCTGAACCAGCTGACCCAAACGGTGTCGGCCACCGCACCATTGAGCGAGCTGGCCACACACTTTCAGCAGCTGACCCCGGTTGACGACCAAGGCTTGCCCTTTACCGGTGGTATTGTCGGCTTTTGGGGTTATGAACTGTGTGAGCAACTCGAAGACCGGGTCGCCCACCGGGCGCTCCGTAATGGTCCACCCCATATGTCAGCCGGCCTTTACCACTGGGGACTCATCACTAACCATAAAACCCAGCAAACCCTGTTGGTACTGCACCCGGACATCGACCCGGCTCTGCAAGAGACGCTGCTTGCCCGTATTGATCAGTACTCCCCCAGCCATAACACCCCCTTTAAGCTGCTGGCAGAATTCACTCCAACGCAAAGCTACGCCGACTACCAGAAGGCATTTCAGGCGATTCAGAACTACATTCTGGCCGGAGACTGCTACGAAGTGAATCTCACCCAGCGTTTCAGCGCTCCGTTTCAGGGGGATAGCTGGACGGCCTTCAAACACCTGCGAACCATCAGTAAAGCGCCCTACTCTGCCTATTTGGCCCATCCGGACTTTGCCATTTTAAGCCACTCACCGGAACACTTCATCAGCCTGCAAGACGGGCGCATTGCCACCAATCCTATCAAGGGCACCCGCCCCCGCGGCTCATCCCCCGAAGAAGATGCCGCCATTGCCCGGGAGCTGCAACACTGCCATAAGGATCGGGCGGAGAATTTAATGATCGTTGATCTGCTGCGTAATGATCTGGGCAAAGTGTGCAAAACCGGCTCCGTAAAAGTGCCAAGGCTGTTTGCGCTGGAGAGCTATGCCAATGTGCATCATCTGGTCAGCACCGTGCACGGCGAGCTGGCCGATGGTCTCAACGCCTTTGACTTATTGAGCAGCAGCTTCCCCGGCGGCTCCATTACCGGTGCTCCGAAAATTCGCGCCATGGAGATCATCCGGGAGCTCGAACCGGTGGCTCGCACCGTCTATTGCGGCTCGATTGGTTACATCAGCAGCAACGGCAATATGGACACCAGCATCACCATTCGCACCATTTTGGCCAAAGATGGCGAGCTGCACTGCTGGGGCGGTGGCGCCATTGTGGCCGACTCTGACTGTGAAGATGAGTATCAGGAGTCCATCACCAAGGTCAGCAATTTAATGACGGCTCTGCAGCGGCAGTTTTTGGCACCGGGGCTCAAGCAATAACAGCTGCCTCCAGCGCTCAACCCAACCCTCATGGTGACTGGCATCGACGATGACGGTTGTCATGCAGCTGCCCGGCGGCAAACGCTCACGGTAGTGACGGCTCACGGCTTCGGGTATGACGGTATCGCGGCGACCCACAAAATGGGTTTGCGCCACCGAGGCCAGCTGATGATGGTCTGAAGGGTTTAACGCCTTTGGCATGCTGGAAACCTGATGCAACCGGTTGGTAAAGTGCGGGTCCAGATTACCGGCCACCGTTCTGACCATGGTTACATCGTCACGAATGGCTGCAAGCAGCAAGGCGACCGTGCCGCCACCGGAAAAACCCACCAAATCCAGCGTTTGATAACCGCCACTGGCTTTGACTGTCGACACCGCACGGTTCATTGCATCAACAACCCGGGGGCTGTAGCGCTCAAATGTCCAGACATTTTGGTTACAGGCACGGTTTTGGTGGTATTGGCAAGGCTGGGCGAGATAGGCGATATCGGGATGGCTGTCTTGTTGCATCAATCGCTGCACCAGCCGGTTTGCCGGTGTGGGGTCAGCGGATGGCTGGCCGGTTCGCCGCCAAGCCCGGCCATCGCCTTCGATGTAAACTCTCAGGTGCTTACCCACCGGTTGTGGTGGCGGCATCAGATGCACCGGTAGAGCGTCGGTGGTTGGCTGTGAATTTACATGGTTGTATTGACAGCCCGACAGCACTGTAAACGACAACATACAAACAAGCGTTCGGGTCAGTAATCCGGTCATAACACCATAAGACACCCGTTGGTTATTGCGCCGAATACCGATAGACTTACTGTGCCCGTAGCGGTTCGACAAACTCTTAAATTCATGTGGATTCATGAAAGTTTTCTTAATCGCCTTATCCCAAAAGTGACGCACATTATGAAAATCACGATGGTCAAAAAAGTCATGGCCGATGGCAGCCTATGCAAAAAGTGCAACGACGTTCAACAACGGCTGGAAAGCTCAGGACATATTAATAAGATTGACCAGTTCATTACCGCCGTTGACGGCGACGTGGGCAG
The DNA here is from genome assembly GCA_965198415.1 of Endozoicomonas sp. Taxonomy (GTDB): domain Bacteria; phylum Pseudomonadota; class Gammaproteobacteria; order Pseudomonadales; family Endozoicomonadaceae; genus Endozoicomonas. The sequence continues at coordinate 182,096 of CBDAPN010000030.1, read as the reverse complement.
TGCCGGTGCTCTGCTGGCCGAGTTTTATCAAGTGGATAAAGCGCCATTTTTTGTGGTGGAAGAAGAGGGCAAAGAGCCAGTTGTTTACACAGTTTACTTTAAGTTAGTTAAAGGAAGTCTTTGAACCCGCAGCTTAATTCAAGCCGCAGGTTCACTACCAGCCGTTAGCGGCTGGGCAACTGCATGTGGGAAAACAGCTCATCAACCTCCGCCTTGTTGTGGCGGTGGATCGCCTCCTGCACCACGTCTTTGGTTAAATGAGGCGCAAAGGCTTCAATAAAGTCGTACATAAATCCGCGCAGGAACGTTCCCCGCCTGAAGCCGATTTTGGTGATACTCGGTTCAAACAGATGGTCCGCATTCAGTGGTACCAGATCACCATCAAGTTCCGGGTCGAAGGCCATTTTGGCAATGATGCCAACCCCCAGCCCGAGGCGTACGTAAGTCTTGATGACATCGGCATCGGTGGCGGTAAAGACCAGCTTCGGCGATAGCCCCTCATTCATAAAAGCTTCATCCAACTTTGAGCGACCGGTAAAGCCAAAAACGTAGGTCACTAAAGAGTAGTGGGCGATATCTTTTAAGGAGAGCTCACTGACTTGGGTAAGGGGGTGATCTTTTGGCACCAGAACACAACGATTCCAGCTGTAACACGGCATCATGACCAGATCAGAAAAGAGCTCCAGAGCTTCTGTGGCAATGGCAAAGTCTACCGAACCATCGGCGGCCATTTCGGCAATCTGAACCGGAGTTCCCTGATTCATGTGCAAGGCGACATCAGGATACTGCCCAATAAACTGCTGAATAATGCCCGGCAACGCATAGCGAGCCTGAGTGTGGGTGGTGGCGATGGAGAGGCTGCCCTTACGCTCATCGCTGAACTCTTGTGCAACCTGTTTAATGGATTCGACTTTACGCAGTATCTCACCGGCCGTGTCGATAATTTTCTCCCCGGCTGGGGTAATCCGGGTTAAATGTTTGCCACTTCGGGCAAAGACCTCGACGCCCAGTTCATCTTCAAGGAGCCGGATTTGCTTGCTGATACCCGGCTGCGAAGTATAAAGACTCTGCGCCGTCGCTGATACGTTAAGATCATGGTGAGCGACCTCCCAGATATAGCGCAGTTGTTGCAGCTTCATTGATGGCCTCCGGTCAGGCAGAACGTGCTGACAAAAAAGAAGAGAGAAAGACAGGGTCCGTTAGTTCTATAAAGCATAAAAAAATGACATTAAATTCTTTTCCAGAATACAAGGCAGTCAATATAGTTACCAGCGAATCGTTGAATTTAGTCGATATTTTCAATCATCGTCTTGGCTACTTATAACTTTAGACCATAAATTTCAGGTTGCTTATGGATTTTTTTGCATACGTTGCCACCGGTGCAGCCGTTGGTTTCGCGGTTGGTCTGACGGGCATCGGCGGTGGCTCACTGATGACTCCACTGCTGTTAATGTTTGGTTTTCCAGCACACATTGCCATCGGCACAGACCTTTTGTATGCAGCCATCACCAAATCAACTGGTGTCATCGTTCACCATCGTCAACGCAGTATTGACTGGACACTGGTAAAAATCCTCTGTGCAGGAAGCCTTCCAGCAGCGGCTGTGACGGTGCTTCTGCTCAAGCTTTTTTATGACAGAAACGCTGATTATAGTCCGATCCTTACACTATGCCTTGGGATTATGCTGGTACTGACCGCTTTATCGCTCTTTATGTCGCCATTTTTACGACAATCGTCTTTTAAAATCACAAACCGAAGCCGAGAGCGACTGACCTTTATTGGGGGGCTGTTTCTGGGTGTTTTTGTCACCCTCTCATCCGTTGGTGCCGGTGCTTTGGGCACAGCAGCCATTGTGCTTCTCTACCCCTTACTCAAACCGGTGAAGGTGGTGGGCAGTGACTTGGCGCACGCTGTGCCGCTCACCCTACTGGCCGGGCTGGGTCATATCTGGCTGGGAAATGTCGATTTTGCGCTGTTGGTGAGCCTATTGATCGGTTCCATTCCGGCGATCTTTGTCGGTACCCGGGTGGGCATGAAACTGTCCGACACTTACATGCGTACCATCTTAGCTTTTATTTTACTGACTCTGGGTTTGAAATACCTGATTTAGCCGGCAATGGCCCGGCTCAACAGCCCGTGGCAAGGGCGTAATTGACTGCTGCAATCGATTCTCACAAAGCCCTTTGGCGGGTTGCAGGGCTGAATAAGTTTGCTTAAAGTGTGGCCATCCACGCAAAACCCTTAACGGAACCCCATAAATGGCTGTTTTACCCATTGAAAACCTGAACATCGAGACCCAGCAAGTTCTGCTGAGCCCGGACCGGCTGAAAGCTGAGATTCCCATGAGCCCCACAGCGGCCCAAACCGTATCGACAAGCCGTGGTGTCATCCGAGACATTCTGGACGGAAAAGATCATCGTCTGTTTGTGGTGGTCGGTCCCTGCTCTATCCATGATGTTGACGCTGCAAAAGACTACGCTCGCCGTCTAAAAACCTTGAGCGAAGAAATTTCTGACACCATTTACCTGGTCATGCGCGTCTATTTTGAAAAACCCCGCACCACCGTCGGCTGGAAAGGTCTGATCAACGACCCCGACCTGAACGATTCGTTTAAAATTGAAAAAGGCCTACGCATTGGTCGGCGTCTGTTAATGGATGTTGCCGAGATGGGTATCCCCGTCGCCACCGAAGCCCTCGACCCCATCTCGCCGCAATATTTGCAGGATTTAGTCGCCTGGTCCGCCATCGGTGCCAGAACCACGGAGTCCCAAACCCATCGGGAGATGGCCAGTGGCCTGTCATCGGCGGTCGGTTTTAAAAACGGTACCGACGGCGGCCTCGAAGTGGCCATTAACGCCTTGCAGTCGGTTTCCAGCCCACACCGTTTTCTCGGCCTGAACGGGCAGGGTCAGGTGGCGATCACTCATACCAAAGGGAACCGCTACGGTCATGTGGTACTGCGCGGTGGTAATGGCAAACCTAACTACGATTCGGTCAGCGTTGCCCTTTGCGAGAAAGAGCTTGAGCGTGCCGGCATCAAGTCCAATATTATGGTGGACTGCTCCCATGCCAACTCCAACAAAGACCCATCGTTGCAACCCTTGGTTATGGAAAATGTCAGCAATCAAATCCTTGAAGGCAATCAGTCCATCGTTGGCCTGATGGTGGAGAGTAATATTGGGTGGGGTAACCAGAAAGTTCCTGCAAACCTTGCCGACTTGCAGTACGGTGTCTCTATCACTGACGCCTGTATCGACTGGCAAACCACCGAAAAAACTCTGCGCGATATGCGTAATAAACTGCAATCGGTATTGCCACAGCGGCGCCGTTAATTCGCGCTACCACAAGTACCCCACGGTGCGCCGTGGGGTGCTTGCGGTCAAAAAGAACGATACTGTATTTTATTGATGAACCAGATTTTTACCCCCGCAGGCGCCTGTACCGTGATTTCGTCGTCCACCTGTCGCCCTACCAAGGCGCGGGCCATCGGCGAGTCGATGGTAATGTGGTGATTTTTTGTGTCAATTTCATCCGCCCCAACAATACGACAGCGCAATATCTCGCCTTCTTCACTTTCCAACTCAACCCAAGCCCCAAAATACGCCTTACCTTCCTGCTCCGCTGAGTAATCCACCACTTGCAAAACTTCCAGTCGCTGGGTGAGGTAACGAATGCGCCGGTCAATCTCCCTTAGCTGTCGTTTACCTTCTTTGTACTCTGCGTTCTCACTGCGATCACCAAGGGCTGCTGCCTCAGTAACCGCTTGGGTGACCTCGGGGCGCTTTGTGCGCCATAGGTACTGAAGCTCCTGTTCGAGGGCTTCCTTTCCTGCTTGGGTAATCAATGGAGACTTCATAGTGTTCAACCCCAAATATGATCAGAAAAAACCGCCACAGTGGCAGCAAATCGGTCGATGAACCACGGTTTCAGTGGGTCGTTAGCGAAACATCGTATTGTTCTCAATCTCTGCGGTGATGGCTTTAACCATTTAAGCAGTGTTTCGCTCCAACAACTATCGCGGTAACCGCTGGTAAAAAATGATGGGTCGACCAATCAGACCCGCTGCCATCTCGCAACGGGCACGGGTTACCCCAAACAAATCAAATCGATGTCACTCGCTGGCTATTTATCTTCATAAATAAACTTGGCCTGAACCATGAAATGACTTGATAACTCAACATCGCCGAAAGAATAACTCATGGGTTCCATCCCGCGTTGGTACATCTTATTGCTGTCCAATGCTCTGAGCGGTGTAATCTGTGAAACCGATTTAGACGGCTTTTTGAACCCCTTAATGGCCATGACCACATCATAAAGCCCATATTCATGGGTGTATGGCTTAGCCATCAAATTTATGCTGGTGTCATAGCTGAACCTTGGTGATTTAAAGAGATTGCTATGCACAACACTGGTATCCAGGTTGAGCGCTTTTTGCATTTCTTCAAACGCTGGCTTGTTGTAATAACTGACATTAGTATCGCCCGCAAATAGCAATGGTTCATGGGAAGGAATTGCCAAATGCTTGCAGTCAATGATGTGTTTTTTAATAAGTTCAAACTGATCTTGGCGAACAGTCACTGATTTTTCGTCGTTCTGCCCCTGAAAATTGGTGGCAATCAGGTTGTAAGGCTTGCCGTTTTTATCCAATTTGAGATAAATCACCCCCTTGTTGGTCATACTGTCGGCATCCACCAGTGAGTGGTGATCCTGATAATTAATAAACTTGTGTTTGGTAATGGGGTAACGACTCAATACCAATAAGCCACTGTTCAATGGTTTCTCATGAGTATTGGGTGGAATCGGGTCGTAGGAATGCGGATAGACATCGTGCATTAAGTTTTTCAACATATCGCGGCTACCCTCATCCCAGGCCTCTTCAAACACAACAACATCTGCCTGACGCAGGGCGTGTGCATGAGCAAGGTAATGAATTCTGGCATTCAGTTTGTTGAGGTCAACAGCCTCCGACATATAGTAAGGGTAGGCCTGAATGTTGTAGGTAATGACGGTCAGTTCATTATCACTTTCAGAGGCCAGAATGGCGGGTTTTTTATCAATCGCGAAGTAGATGCTATTAATGCCCTGATTATCGACCATGTCCGCCTGAGTATTTACATAAAAGGTATAAGTATTACCATCGCAATGCTTATAATGCAGTGATCCTAATTTATTAGGTTCAACGCGGAGCTCTTCTTTGCTGGCTTTTACCAGCTGTCGATGTACGCCATTAATTGTAATGCTGATTTCAGCAACATGACTGCCAAGCATGTCGCCTTCATAAACCGTCGACAAGTAGTTATTCCTGATTTCCTTTTTATCTCCGGGCATGGAAAAGTAGGTCATCAGTGTGTAGCGGTGATTGCGTACAATACCAGAATCGTAACTCATTTTGTGGGTTTTAACGCGCTTGAAGGGTTCAACCCTGCCATTGCTAAATACTTCGCAAATACCTTTATTCAATTTATCATCACAAACACTCTTCAAGGTTATATCTTGATGCGTATTGTTCATAAAATGCATGAAATATTCTGCGTTAACTGCGGTATGACAAAGAAGTAATGCCACAAATGTCGCGGTACGAAATCTCATTTGTCACCTTCTAAAAGTTAGTGAGTGGAAAATTTAAAGTAGGTCAAAAAACCCGTAGAAGAAACTTAATGAGACATAAAAAAGGGAGCGAACGGCGCTCCCGGAGTGACTACACTATGTGTTAAAGAGATTTATAAACATTAATCCTATTAATCATTTATAAAAGGCATTCTCCGTATAACTGTGATCCGTCACGTCCCGAACCCCTTTCAACTCAGGGATTCGCTCCATTAATGTTTTTTCAACACCATCTTTTAACGTCATATCCACCGCTGCACAGCCCTGACAACCGCCACCAAACTGCAAAACCGCGACGTTATCCTCCAACTCCACCAGCGAGACCATGCCGCCGTGAGACGCAAGACCCGGGTTAATTTCGGTCTGCAAAAAGTAATTGATCTTCATGTCAAGGGGGCTTTCGTCATTGACTTTGGGCAACTTGGCATTGGGCGCTTTGATGGTCAGCTGGCCACCGAGCTTATCCTCGGCAAAGTCCACCACCGCCTCATCAAGAAACGGTTCACTCAACGCCTCGATGTGGCAGGGAAAATAGGTAAGCTCAAGTTTCAGATCGCCGTCTTTTTCTTCGCCAGGCTTGCAATACGCCAGGCAGGTTTCCGCATGGGGAGTACCGGGGTTGCTGACAAACAGGCGCACACCCATTCCGTCCACCCCTTGCTTTTCAAGCAGTTCTGCCAGATATTTTTGTGCGGCTTCTGTGAATGTAATGTTCAACGCAACACTTCCTCTATGAGTTTTCGGGCTATTCTATTTCATTGGCAGTTTATTGGATAGCCACAGAATATTCTCCGTCTATTTACCGTTGAGAACACCTATGCAAGAGACCATCAGTATTCTCGGTTGTGGCTGGCTTGGTATGCCTTTAGGTGCCCGGCTCGCCGGGTACAAGGTGAAAGGCTCCACCACCCACCCTGAGAAACTCGACGAAATCCGTGCCCATGGCATGACACCTTATCTGATCAAACTGACACCGGCTGTTGAGGGCGACATTGAGTCCTTCCTTGATACCGACATTTTGCTGATCAACATTCCACCCACCCAAGGCGACGGGCAACCGCAATTCTACCACCGGCAAATGCTGGCTTTGCTTACGTGCATTGAAAAAGCCCGGGTACAAAAAATTATTCTGATCAGCGCCACCTCGGTCTATCCGCAACACAACCAGTGGGTCACTGAAGATGACGCCGTGGTCATCACATCCCCCTTCTCCGACACCGTGTGGCTGGAAATCGAAACGCTGTTCCAGCAAAAAAACCTGCACACCACCGTGCTGCGTTTTTCGGGGCTGATGGGGGGCGCGTACCAGCCCGGCCGCTATTTTTCCGGCCGGGAGCTGGCCGGTGCTGACGCTCCGGTGAATATGATTCACCGCGAAGACTGCCTGCAGATCATTACCCAAATCATCGCCAACAACGTGTTTGGCGAGGTGTTTAACGCCAGTGCCGATGAACACCCCACAAGGCGGCAGCTGTACACCCGCTCCTGCGAGCTTCTAGGCATCGCACCGCCGATCTTCATTGACCAACCAAAGCCCTACCGACTGGTCAACTGCGACAAACTGAAAAAAGCCCTGAACTATCGCTTTATTTATCCGAACCCACTGACCGCACTGGCAGCGCCGGATTGATACCAGTTCAGCGTTTCGTGCAAGTTGACCACGCTACCAACAATAATCAGCGTCGGCGACTTTACCTTCTCAGTGGCAATAATGTCATTGATGGTAGCCAAAGTGCCGGTAAAGACCCGTTGCTGCTGCGTGGTTCCCTGCTGAATCAGTGCAATGGGGGTCTGCCCGTCACGGCCATGAGCCATCAGCTCCTGACAGATGCGGGGTAACCCCAGTAGCCCCATGTAAAACACCAGGGTTTGTCCGGGGTCGAGCATCTCGTTCCAGTTCAGGGCGTAACTGCCGTCTTGCTGATGACCGGTAACAAAACGAACCGACTGCGCGTGATCCCGATGGGTTAACGGGATGCCGGCATAACTGGCACAACCTGAAGCTGCAGTAATGCCCGGCACCACCTGAAAGGGAACCCCTTCACCGGCAAGGGTTTCAATCTCCTCCCCGCCCCGGCCAAAAATAAACGGGTCACCGCCTTTTAGGCGCAAAACCCGCTTCCCTTCTCTAGCCAGAGACACCAACAGCTGATTAATCTCTTCCTGTGGCCGGGTATGCCGGTCACGTTTTTTACCCACGTAAATATAATCCGCATCACGACGACACAGCGCCAACACCTGCTCAGACACCAAACGATCGTGCAAAACAACATCCGCCTGCTGCATTAAGCGCAGCGCCTTAAAGGTCAGCAAATCCGGGTCCCCCGGGCCGCCCCCCACCAGATACACTTCACCAATGCCCTGCTCTGTAGCGCTTTGCAAGGTTTGCTCGATGATTGCCTTCGCCCCCTGCATATCACCGATGAGCGCTTTTTCTGCCGCCGGACCCGCCAGCACCCGCTCCCAAAAATAGCGCCGATCGTTGAGCTGGCTGAAGCGGGCTTTCACCTTGTCCCGACACTGTCCAGCCAGCGCTGCCAGACGGCCATAGCCCTCTGGCAGCAGCGTTTCCAGCTTTTGCCGTAACAAACGTGCCAGCACCGGAGCCTTGCCGCCGGTAGAAAACGCCACCACCACCGGTGAGCGGTCAATAATGGCCGGCATGACCGCATTACCGGCACTGGCATCGTCCACCACATTGACAAACAGTTGTCGCTGCCGGGCGGCAGTTGCCACCGCCTCGTTAACCTTTGGATCGTCGGTTGCCGCAATCACCAGACAAACGCCTTCTAAGTCTGGTGCCGAAAACGCTTTTTCCAATAATTGATGGGCATCATCGGTGAGATAGTCGCGAATCTCTGGGGAGATCTGTGTGGCAACGACCCGTATATGGGCGCTGGCGGCTCTGAGCAGGCGGATTTTTCTCAGCGCAATATCGCCTCCACCGACAACCAGGCAGTTTTGATCACGTAATTGCAGAAACAGTGGCAGGTAGTCCATATTATTCCCGGTCTTTGCTGAGTAAATGGTGCTTTGCACCATTCAATAAACTGAAATGGTGATCGTTCCAGATCGCAGCTGCCCTAAATGCCAGTATCACCCGTCGCTCAGACGGGTATGGCGATGGAAAAGTTATTAAAAAACAATTCCTAAGACAGCTTTTTGGGAAGTTTACCAGCATACGACAAAACAAAGATAACAATGTTTTCTAATTATTTATTCTTAATGGTTATATATACCGACCCACGGGCATATGCTCAATCGAGCTAATAAGGTACAGTTGGCTACCAAGTTGGCGATACCATTGAGCCAGTCTCTTTAACAACCATTATTAACTGTACCTGCCACATGGACTGCTGGCCCCTACAATTATCAGTCACTTTATGACCAGTAAAACTCTTGATATATCCAGTTCAAACCGGGACTTCTTTCGCAATCTCTGGCAACAGGCGCTACCGATTTCACTGCAGTCTATGATGTTTTCTATGCTGGGGCTGGTGGACATCGCCATGGTCTCCATGCTCGGTGAAACCGAAGTCGCCGCCGTGGGCATGGGTAACCGCATCTTCTTTTTTAATTTAATCCTGATTGCCGCTCTTGGCAGTGGCATGAGTATCCTCTCGGCGCAATACATTGGTGCGGGCAACGTCCGTGGCGTTCGGCGCACACTGCTGCAAACCATGGTCTGCACCCTGGTCATCACGTTACCGTTTGTCGCCACTTATATGCTCATGCCGCAGTCCATTATGGCGCTGGTTAGTGATGATGCAACGCTGCAAGCGCTGGGCAGTGACTACCTGCTCATTACCGCACCGTCGTTCATCTGCATTGCCATTACCTTTCCTCTGGAGGCGCTGCTAAGAACCACCAACGACGCTAAAATTCCCACCCGGGTGGGCTTCATCGCCATTGGGTTAAATGTGCTTTTCAATTACCTATTGATCTACGGCAAGCTGGGGTTTCCAGCCCTTGGCGTGGCGGGCTCTGCCTGGGGAACAACGCTATCCCGCCTGATTCAGACGGCCATTTTGCTTTACTTCATCCAAGCGTGCAGGCCAACTCTGAAGCCGATCAAAGCAGACCTTTTTGCGTGCAGACACCGTCGTCACTGGATAAAATACATCGGCATTTGTGTACCGATGCTACTACAAGACGGCCTTTGGTCCTTTGGCTTGGTGCTCTATAACCTGATGTTTGCCAAAATCGGTGTGGCAGAGCTGGCCGTGATGAGTGCCATCTCTTCAGTAGAGGGGGTGCTGATTTCAATGTTCATCGGTTTTGCCATCGCCACCTCGATTATTCTCGGCAAGGCACTTGGCGCAGACCAGTTTGAACTGGCCTGGAAACAAAGTCGACTGTTTATGTTGGCGGCGCCGCTAAGCGCCTTTGTGATTGGTTGCATTACTCTGGTGTTCAACGCACAAATTGTGCATCTGTTTGGCAAGTTTGAAGGCGATACCGTGATCATGGCCAGTCAGGTGCTCATAATCGCCGGTTTTGGCCTGTGCGTACGGGTCATTAACCTGACCGGAATTGTCGGCGTGTTACGCAGCGGTGGCGACGTCAAGGCAACCGCCGTCATTAATATTGTTGGCATGTGGCTGGTTGGGATTCCCCTCACCTATGCTGCCGTCAATTTCTGGGACTGGCCACTGTATTTGGTATTTCTGTGTACCTTGATGGAAGAGATCACCAAAGCCATTTTGGTGCTGTACCGTATTGTCGCCCGCTACTGGCTGAAAAACCTCACGCTGGAAAATGACGAAAACGGCAACATAGTATGAGTAAGCTGGCACAGACCACCGGTTAAATGCCGCTTTTCAATGGGCTGATGCCGCGCCCTTAAAACACAAGGTATTTTCAGGCATTAACAAAACGCCGCACAAAATGCGGCGTTTTCTTTTCACTGTCGATTGCAGCGGGAACTAATCTCGCTTGGACACGCTAGTGAGCGTCATCACTATAATCCTTAACCGGTTCACTAACCAGCCTATTAAAAGACAATGTTTTCATATAAACGCATACCTTTAAAACACTGACTGCTGACTATAAAGATTGATTGGCTTTGCCAGAATCCAAACCTGCCACGCTGGTTGCCTGTTGCTGACTTATCGGTTTGCAGCCGTGATGCCATAACAGCATCACGGGCAATAAGTGGGCAATCAACTACCCATCATTGCAGGATGCAACGGCATCAGTTACTCGACAGTGCATAAAAACTCCCAAGAAGCATCGCTACCGGGCAGGCTGGTGGTCCACCAACCGGCTTTATAAACATTGCCTTCATAAATCATCTTGTCGCCCTTATTTGCATTCACTCCATTGCCCCAATGGGGGTAAATGTCAATGGCTGATGTATCAACGCTCATATGGGAGCACAGTTCAGTCTTACCACACAATGGGTCAATGAGAGGGCCAAAGTGAGCCAATGGCAACTGCGGATACTCCGATTTCAGCGCATAATATTTGCCATTAATTTTTACCGTCCAGGCTTGTGGACCGGTAACTGGCAGGTAGTAGTTCAGAGTTAACTCAACACTGTCGCCATGCTGCAGAGTTTTCCAGTTTGGCAACTGAAAAGACAGACGGTGGAAGGTGTGTTTGAGGCCACCAATATTATTACCGCTGGCATTAGAGCCGCTTTTGGCCACCCTGACGCCGAAGCCGCTTTGGTCAGAAATATCATCCGGTGTCGATGTTGGCATTTCGAAGTTGAACTGTGTACCGCCTGGCAAAGCGATGCCTGACCGATTGGTAAGCTTCAGCTTGGGGTTAATCGGGTAGTTTTGATCACCCACCTTAAACCCATGCAGTTCAACAGTGATGTCAACAGCCTGCTTAGGCATCATCTTGTCAGTTCGCCGATTACCATAAGGTGAGGCACTTTTGAGCATCTCGTGCGCCTTGGTAGTCAGCTCATGGCCATAACCATACTCTTTTTTCTCATCAATCCAGCGATAATCACCCGCCAGCTCCCAGATCATGATGCCACCAATTTTATGATCGATAACATACTGCACTTTTTTCGCTAAGGTTTTTTTGTCTTCAATGGAGAGGAAGACGCCTTTTTGAGTGTTCCACAACCACTGACCTACAGCCACACTGTCATAGTAAGTCTTATAAGAACCCTGCAAGCGGTCGTCCGGGTTAGATTCGGGTTTTAACCCCCAATCTTTCAGGTAGCCCGGCATAATGCCACGCTGTAGGTTCTTAGCATGCCAGATTGGGTTAGAGCCACTGCCAATCTCCCTGTTCTGCGCGTCTGTATCGTGCCAGATATTATCAATGCCAATGGCGCCGTAACCACACTTGGCAGACAAACCGGTTCCTGGCGGGCATTGACTTTGATCCGGCAATGCCGCACGACCGTTAAGACCATGCGTACCGCCCGCCACCTGCTTCCAACCACGGGTATAGTAGGGAATACCAATATTGATGCGCCCCGGTTGCAAAGAGCCACGGAAGTATTTCACCGCCCAATCAACATTGAGGTAGCCGATGCCACCGTACTGACTGGTGGTATAAATATCGGCATCAATCAACTCCACATCCTTACCGTTGTCATACAAAGCGGCGTTATGACCAACAAAGTCATTCCAACCACCGTGCATGTCATAAGCCATGATGTTTAGGTAGTCCAGATACTGCGTCACCTGATATGTCTCCATACCACGCAGCAGGTAACCGGATGCTGGCGCAGCGACAGTGAGCAGGTAGTGTTTAGCGTCTTTCTCCCCGGCTTTATCCAGTTTTTCCCGCAGGACTTTCATCAACTCAACGTAAGATGCCATCAGATTGGCACGCAATGGATTGGCGATTTTGAAATCCAGTGGGTTGCCAGCGTCTTTCATTGAAGTGGCGTATTCGTAGTCGATATCCGCCCCGTCAAAGCCGTAGCGGCGCAGGAAGTCTACCACTGAGTCAGCAAACGTATGGATACCTGCGTGGTTGATAGAGCCATCACTGTTGGTGGTCATCTTATAGAAACCACCGTTTTCAACCCGCTTGCCACTGTCGTTAAAATATCCGCCGCTCTCAGCCCAGCCACCAACGGCGATGAGCGTTTTCACATGAGGATACTTTTTCTTGTATTTACTGAGCAGATTGAAGTGTCCTTTATAGGCGAACTCCGGTGACATTTGTGCATCATTAACAGTAGGCCACTCCATTCCTGTCGCCGGGTTGTCGTGCCTGTTGACTGTACCAACCGAAATCATGTGCTGGTCGTTGACATGGGCAAAGGCATAGTTGATGTGCGTGATTTTATCCCAGGGAATATCATTCACCAGATAGGCGGGCTTACCGTCGGCCCCGTTTCGCCAACCGGTAAAGTAACCAATAATCCGACGGGAGTGTTCTGGCCCCAGTTTTTCCCGACCATGCTTATCGTAAACTGTACAGTAACGCGTATTCACACCTTTGGTCTGATACAAACCATCGGGGCGGCAGTGACTGTCGCTGGGCTTGGGAATCATATCCCCCACAGTCACCATAACCGTTTCAGACGTGGATGAGGCACCCTGATTATCAACCGCTATGGCTTTGAATTTATGCGTTCCGTTTACCGCAGTCCATTCAAAAGCGTAAGGTGGCATGGTGTCGTCTACCAGCAAAACATCGTTGTCATAAAACGACACTTTTTTAATCGTGCCGTCTTTATCACTGGCCCTGGCCATCAACTTTACGGTTTCCCCGCTCTTATATTTGCTACCGTTTGCAGGTGCAGTCAGTGTTACCACAGGGTGAATATTCACAGTAGCAGCCGATTTTGCCTTAATGAATACCGTTTCCGACTTTCTGTTCGCCCCCTTATCATCGGTTGCGCGGGCATAAACGTTATGGGAGCCCGAAGTGGCTACCCATGTGGCAGAGTAAGGCGCTGCTGAGGCCATACCAGCCGGTTTGTTGTCCACGAAAAACTCTACTTTGCTAATGCTGCCATCCGCATCACAGGCATTAGCACTCAGCGCCACGGAGTCCCCCTGTTTGAAACTCTCGCCGTTCATAGGGGAAGTTAGATCAATCATTGGTGGCTGATTGTCTTTATGTGGCGGTTTAACTCCACCACCTTCACACTGACCCTCCACAGTCCATACCTGATTGGGCAACGAGTTTTTTTCCGGGTTCGCACCGTGGGTCCACCAGTTCGCCTTGTAGGCTTTATTGTTGTATTTAACCATATCACCGCCGTGATAAGTGCTAGTGGACATCCATTTCGCCAGCGTTGAACAGTCATACGCTGATGCTGACATCGACGTCAGCACCGTCAAAAACAGTAACGTAAACAAACCTGGTCGTCTAAACATGAAGCACTCCCTAAGAATGTACTCGTTGGTTTCTCGGCACAGACCGGCATCTCACTCTCAAAGCATCAGGCAATGCTTGAAAGTGAAAAGCTGTCTAAAAAGAGTATTGTCTGAAAATTAAGATGAAGATCAGCAGTCAGCCATGAAGAAACCATTTGAAGCCGGTGATTGGGTCACCACACTCATTAACCGGTAACAAACACCAACCACGGACAGTGACGCGCTGTTATCAATCCATTCACTGCCCAACCGGTCGGTTGGCAGACAAAAAAGACGACTATGGAAAGATATCAAAAGCGCTTGATTCAAGATGGTACAAACCAACGAAGGTGTGAAGTTTTTTTTTAAATTTAAACTGAACTTGAGCCAGCAACCAATACGTCATTGAGACACCCCGCCGGTCACTGGTCAGGCGGGTCAGCAAAGTAGCACCTATAAATCAGCACATTTTCTGCAAATAAAGCCACACCATGGCGTAAAATTAAGACTCGTCGGTGGGTAGCTTGGCAGCCTGCATTTGTTGAAATGAGCCAAGCACTTAACTTTGAAGAGCGTTTATGAATTATCCCGCTTAACGCAAGAGGAGCGGCAATAGATGACCGCATATAATCAGCTGCTTAAGTGCTTCAAATCAATACGCAGCGTATTGTGGCAACACGTATCACCGTGGTTCGCTCAGGTTCGACTGATCATCATCGCAGCGCTCTTATTTTCCCATCAACCCACTCTTGCAGCCTACAAGGGCAGCCATGCCTACAACCACACCAAAGCCTTCAGTGTACAGGTCAATACTGCCACCGGGACGCTCAACCTTAGCTACCCCCTGATCCAAGCGCCGGGGGTGCGGATGCCTCTGACCGTCAACCTGACCTACAGTTTTAATGCCGTCGGCATGTTCGGCCTGCCCACTGGCTGGCAGCTGGATCTCGATTATGTTAGTCAACACACCGCTCAACTTGGCGGTATGCAGTGGTTGATTGATAATTTATGGCACGATGAAAACGGCTTTGCCTCCGGCCTTAAATATTACAATCAGCACGGCACCCAATTTATTGATCAAGGGCAGTCGTTGCCTGTTCCTGGCTATCCGCCACTAAACTATCGCCACATATCGCAACATAAAGACGGCAGTCGCCAGTTTTTTTCCCATCAAGGGCTGTTAATCCTGCAGGTTGACCGCTTTGGTAATCATGTTCAGTTCCGCTATGAGGAGCCGGTTGACTCCCTGCAATCCGCACGGCTAACCAGCATTGAAGACGACTATGGCAACATTTACCGCTTCAGCTATGAACCGGGTACCCTGATTGTTCACAGCCCTGATCACCGTGAACAGCGGGTCTACTTTAGCGGACAAGGCGTCACCAGCATTGAGAACCCATTAAAGCAACGCTACAAAATCACCTACATCAACTCCTTCGACAGAAGCCTTGTTCGTACCCTGCAAACGCCCGAAGGGCTGATCACTGAACTGAGCTACGGGAGTATTTTTTACCTTGATGACGGCGTTAAAAAGCAAATGCCGGTGGTGAATCACTTTAAACAGTTTGACCTGACCACGTTAAAAACCCATCACGAAGCCTACTACCGATTCAGCGAGGACAATAACTTCACCGGCTACCCCACATACACCCTATCGGATCTGGGCGACAGCCTGATGGACAGCAACGATCAGTTCTACAAATACCGGGTAGAGGTAACCTACGTTAATGGTCAACAGCAACGCCAACAGGTTTATGAATACAATTATTTGCACTTGCCGGTTGAAATGCTCACCCTGCGACAGGGGCAGCCCTATCTGAAAACCACCTACGAGTACGCGATCTCGCCGTTCAAATACAGCCGTTCAACCAATTACGACAAACCCACCGAAGTGACCCGTCACATCTGGGATAAGTCGGCCTATGTTCCTATCAACAAAACCGCCACCACCTACGACCGTTACGGTAACAAACTGCGCGAAACCCGTTCAGCCTATAACCGTGAACGCCAACAGTGGCAGCCACTCGAAGCTACGGTCAGCCGCTATTTTACCGAACATTACAGTCTGCTGGCGGAACACACCCGCTTTGACCTATTGTGTGGCAGAGCCATTCGCAAACGCTATGAACTGGCCGCAGATGGCAAAACCCACAGCCACGTCCGCCTGGCCTGGAAGCCACCCCTTGCCGACTGGCAAGACTGGCAGCAAACGGATTTAACCCACGATGACAAAGGACGACAACGCACCACTACCCTGCGCTGGCTGATAAAAAACCAGCCCGGTATGCAGTCGGTAAGCCACCACACCGATTATCAATTTGACCCCGCCACCGCCGAGCTGACCATCAGTCAAGTGAGCGACCAGGGCCGTAAGCGGGTGATGGTTATGGATACCCGCAACGCCAGACACCTGAAAACCATAACGCCCAAAGGGGAAACCACCACCTACACCTACGACGCCCTGAACCGACCGCTCACCCAGACCAATCCCGCCGGTTACATGACCCGCAGTACTTACGAAACGCTCTTCAGCGACGGCAGAAACACCACCGCCGTGCAGAGTCCACTGGGTGATACACGACGAACCATTTACGACGCCTCCAGGCGCCCGATTCGCCAACAGGATCTGCACAAAGGCCAGTGGCGTACCTTATCCAGCCAGTCCTACAACGCCTTTGGCAAAGTCGACAGCAAAACCAACATTCTCGGCCTCACCAGCACCTTTGCTTACGACGAGCAGAGCCGACGCACCCAAACCACCGACCCCTGGGGCAACGAACACCACGTTGACTACCAGGATGCCGCCATGACCACCACCACCCACCTCAACGGGCGCCTGCATCAGGTCATCCACAACAAGCCCTGGGAGCGCAAGCGCATCACCCGATACTACCCGGTCACCAACAACCCGCACGATCTGGCCATTGAGTTTCTGGAAAACACCGTGGTACAAGACGCTTATAACCAGACGATCAGCACAACTTCCGCACTGGTGGAGCTGAACACCCAAAAAAAACGCCAAACCACCACCAACCACTTACGCTACGACGCCCAGCACAACCTCATCGCTTCCGATACCCATACCTGGGACGGCCTGCACGGCCACAAAACCCGGCAGTACGACTTGCGTAACCACCTCTACACCTGGCACAAGACCCTAAAAACACCCGAGCACACCAGCAGTCATAGCGGCTATCGTTACCTCTACGACAGCGATGGTTTGCTCACTCAGGTCGAATCTCCCCCAACAGCCGACGGCAGTCGCCTTTACCTGCAACACCGCTACGACAGCAACGGCCGGAAAATCGAGAAGACCCTGCCAAACGGCCAGCGCATCCATTACCAATACGACCAGCGGGGCTTACTGACCCAACACGTCTGGAAGCGCAACCAGAAACCGTACACGGTGAATCACCAGTACGACGGCGATGGCCGGTTAATTAAGCTAAGCGACAGCGACGGTCAAACCATGCACTATCGCTACAGCAAAAACGGGCGTCTGCTGCAGCTGCGCTTCCCGGATAACCGCTCCATCCGCTACACCCTCGACGACTACGACCGCACCATTACACAACAAGACGCCAACCAAATTGAGCAACACTTTGTGTACAAACCCGAAGACAAAGGCCGCCTATCCAGCCTCAAGGTCAAGGGCACTCAGATCAATTTTTATTACGGTGAAGACGACAACGGCCAGCGTGGCCAACTGCTTAAAAGAACCACAAACGCAAAAACTACAGGAGTAACTGAAACCCGCTTCCGCTATGGCGTTTATGGCCATAGGGTGGAGTCAGCCACCACCAACCCCAAGGCGCACTATACCGTCAGCTACAACTACACCCCCCGGGGAGAGTTGATCAAACAGGTGCAAAAACTGACGCAAACATGTCAACCGCCACAGCAACAAACAACAGAGTACCGCTATGACGGCATCCATCGTCTCATCAGTGAAGTAAACAGCGATCAAACCGCCATTTTTCAAAAACGCTACCATTACGACGGCAATAACAACCTGCTAGCAGAAGCGAAGCACAGCAACTGCGGTCCGGGCCAAATCCATCAGTACGCCTACAACCCGCTGGATCAACTGCTCAGTGTCCGGGTGGGAGAGGCAGTCAAGCTGGTACTTCACGATACTAACGGGCAACTGACGCAAGACCATCAAGCGACACAATATCAGTATGACGACGCAGGCTTTTTACTGCAGGTGCAACCACCAAAGCAGGCAGCCACCCGCTACGAATACTGGCCAAATGGCCTGCTGAGGCGCAGCAGCCGTGGCGACACCCACAGCCATTTCTACCCCGATCACCACAAAAATGTGCAAACAGTCGTCAAAAATCGCCAGTGGCGTTCGCTGGTGCGACATGGCAGCAGCATTGTTGGCAGGCAAACCGATCAGGGTCTGGATCAGTTTTTCAGGGTCAACGAGAGCACCGGTGCGCTTTTACAACCAGCGAAAGGCGAAACACAACTGCATCGCTACGATGCCTACGGCAAGCCCCTGCAAAGCCAACTAACAGACGACACCGACTTTACCTGGAATCAGGAATTAAACGACCCCAACACCCAGCTGACCTATTTACGACACCGGTTCTACAGCCCACCACTCAGGCGCTTCATTGCCCGGGACAACCAGGCCGTTGATAACCGCTACGCCTACGCCCTCGCCAACCCGGTAAATAACATTGACCCAAGCGGAAACAATGCCGTCGGCAACTACATCAGCGGCGGCCTACTGGCCGGCTTTGGGCTTCTGGGAATAGCTCTGGCCGTACCCACGGCTGGGGCTTCAGTGGGCTGGTCCGCGGCCACCATCGCCGGGAGTGTGAGCAGCTTTTTAAGTGGCACAGCTCTGATCGGTTCACAGACTGCCCTCAATGCAGGTAACAAAGCAGCCGCCAAAGCGTTAAGCATTTCCAGTATGGCCTTTGGAGCAGTGGGAGCAGTGGACCTTGCGGCGAGTCTCTCATCGCTCGTTACCAATGGGCTTGCCGGAAGTGCCGCTAGAGCCGTGTTAACCGGTTCAGAAACGGGCGCCGGTTTTACCGGCATAACTGAACCCACTGAGTCGCTGGACATTTCTTTTAATCGGGAAGAAACCGAAACAACCAGCGGCGTCACCGATTTGACAACAATCAACCCTGATAAACAATCTCTAATCAAGGACCTACCGCGTTTTAAAAACGTAATCGTTGATAACGTCAGTGTAAAATCGTTAATACAAAAGAAGTATGGGGAGGACGTTCCTAAAGATTTTTACTGGACTGACATTGGCATAGAAAACCGGTTTCTGTTATCAGATCACGTGCATCAGGGAATCATTGCAAGTCTTACACATGATTTTATGCACAGGAACCTCAACGCTAGTTTTACCGGTATCGGAGGGCTACCAGAGGTCGAAATTGAAAATGACACTCTAGAAATTCGCAGTTCTTGGGACATAAGATGGATGAAGCTTGATGACTCACAAAACCCAACGAAAATAGTCTATTCTGAGCCGTTTCAATCTTCGTTCAAAGCCGAATACCAGCCGGAAAAGCAAATAATAAGCTGGAGTTTCAATCATCCGGCTATAACATACAACTGATGCCATCAAACCTCGTATTTTGTGCCTGCACTTTTTTGGGGTCGTTTTACTGTTAACGTTGAAAGGTAATACGTTCTGCCTGATCGAGATAAACAGAAGTCACTGCCAGTTGGGTTTGTGCAATCACCTTACCGTGGCGAACCGAGTAACGCACAGGCACTTGGCGTCGCAGCGCATCAAACCCGTTTTCAGCAGGCAGAATGAGCAAACTCCCCGGTTTGCCCTCTTCAATTCCGTGTTGATTTTGAATATTCATGGTACGTGCCGAGTGGGTGCTTATGAGATCCAGTGAATTTTTGATTTGCTCGTAACCCATCATCTGGCAAACGTGCAGCCCCATATGCAGAACCTGCAGCATGTTGGCTGTTCCTAGTGGATACCAAGGGTCATACACATCATCATGGCCGAAGCAGACGTTGATGTTCGCTGCCAACAGCTCTTTCACCCGTGTCACGCCCCGGCGTATCGGATAATCGTCAAAACGCCCCTGTAAATGGATATTGACCAACGGATTGGCCACAAAGTGAATCCCCGACATCTGCAAAAGGCGAAACAGCCTTGAAGCGTAAGCCCCATTGTAAGAGCCCATCGCTGTCGTATGGCTGGCAGTAACTTTATCGCCCATCTCATATTGGTAGGCGAGAGCGGCCAGAGTTTCGACAAAACGAGATTGTTCGTCGTCTATCTCATCGCAATGCACATCGATCAGACGATCATACTTCCTGGCCAGCTCGAACACATAATGCAGAGACTCAACGCCATATTCGCGGGTGAACTCAAAATGCGGAATGGCACCGACAACGTCGGCGCCAAGTTGCACGGCTTTTTCCAGTAGCTCTTTGCCATTGGGGTAAGAGAGAATACCCTCCTGCGGAAAAGCCACAATCTGAATATCGACCCACGCTTTCATCTCTTCCCGTACTTCAATCATGGCTTTAAGCGCCACGAGGGTCGGGTCCGAAACGTCAACGTGGGTGCGCACCTGCTGAACACCATTGGCGATTTGCCATTTTAGAGTCTGTTTTGCCCGAGCCTTGACGTCTTCTTTGCTGAGCAGCTTTTTACGTTCAGCCCAGCGCTCAATACCCTCAAACAGGGTACCGGAGACGTTCCAGCCTGGCTCACCGGCGGTTTGCGTGGTGTCTAAGTGGATGTGCGGCTCACAAAATGGCGCCACAGCCAGCCCGCCCTCGGCGTCCAAAACGTCACCGCTGTGGGCAACAGGGGCGCTGTTGTCGAGGATGTGATGAAACTGGCCATTTTCAATCAAGATTTGTTTTCGCCCGTCCTGATCTTGTAGCTTGGCGTTTTTAATCAATAAGCTGGTCATTGTGCAGACTCACGCTGTTTGTACATTCGGTACTTTACTTGTTTAGCAGAAGATGGCGCTTTACTTAACCCCAAAAATGATTATCGGCTCCCTATAAGCGTTCGCTATTTGAATATCTGCAACAAATAATGACCTTATATACATTCATTTATTAATAATTGTACTATTATGACTCTATATAAATTCATTTAGTGCCCTTCATGAATACTATCGGACAAGAGTGCAAAGCGCGCCGAAAAGCCAAAGGAATCAACCAAACCCAAGCGGCTGCCCAGGCAAAAACCACTCGCAGTGTGATTTCTGCGATTGAGAATGACCGCTATAAAGGCGCTCTGTGGGCACTGAATAACTACCTCGGCCTGCTCGGGTTGGAGCTAACGGTCAAAGAAGCACAAAGACCCTCATGGGATGAGTTGGACGACCTGTTTGGAGAAGATCATTGAACCCATATTCAAGTTGGCCAGAGAAAATGAACCTGGTCAGAGTCAATACGCCATCAGGGCGCTCAGGCGCTCTCAGCTTTGAGCGCGGCTCCTACGCTTTTGCTTATGAGTTACCCTCTGAGGAGGTGTCATTAACCATGCCTGGCCGCGTGGCCTCCTACAATAGCGGTGCGTTGCATCCGGTGTTTCAAATGAATATTCCAGAAGGCTATGTGCGTGAAAGGCTGACAGAACGGCTTCGGCGCTACATTAAGGTCAATGACATGCTATTTCTCGCACTCCAGCAAGACCGGGGAATTGGCCGACTCTCTTATGCCAGTGATCTACAAATAAAACCCGCAGGCCATGAAAGCCTCGAATCACTGCTGAACTGGGACAGCCGGGAAAGTGCTTTTGAGTATCTACTCAATAAATACCTACTCAACACCGCCGCCATTTCTGGCGTGCAACCCAAGCTGCTGGTGAATATCGAAAAATCCGGTGAACGGGGCACTTTGATTGAACCCGAACTCATTGTAAAAACCGGGGGCGACGAGTACGAAAACCTGCCACTGAATGAGTTTGTCTGCATGAGCATCGCCCGCAATTGTGGGATAAGTGTGCCGGATTTCTGGTTATCTCGTAATGAAGAACTGTTTATTATGAAACGCTTTGACATTCATCAGGGTCGGGCACTGGGCATGGAAGATTTTGCCGTGCTGATGAAAAAACCGGGCGATGACAAATACCTTGGCTCCTACGAGAATGTAGCCAAAGTTGTACAGCTGTACACCAGAGACCCGCTTCAAACAGACCAAATTTTTGATTATGTAGCCATCAGCTGCCTGCTGGGCAATGGCGACGCCCACTTAAAAAACTATGCTTTGTTATACGACGCCATCAACCCACTGCAAGGCCTGCGACTGTCGCCCCTTTATGATGTTGTTAATACCACCGTCTACCCTCTGGACTCCCACGACCTTGCTTTAAAAATGAATCAAAGCCGGTCATTCCCAAATAAGGATCGCCTGATTCGTTACGGTAAGAACATCGGTGTGAAAAACCCTGCAATGAGACTGGAAAAAATGGCCGATATTGCCAGCGACTTTATTGCTAACTTTGATCGTTGGTCGGCATTCCCTGAACTGAAAGTCGCCCTGGAGCGATCAATTTCCAAAGCCATGGCGGTTGCAGACACGGGGGTGAAATTCAATATTAAACGAGATAAAAAGAGAAAGTCTGATCGCCACTGCTGACATATTGCAGCAGCCAACCACTCAGAACCGTTAAAATAGTTTCATTTTTCATGCTCGTCTTATAAGAGCTGGGGAGAATGATCTCGCAAATAGTGTTTGCCTGAATATCAGGCACTGACGCATTAAAAACTTGAGAGTCGAGTATAAAACTCGACCATTACCGATGGAGGAGAGGCTGACTTTCTAGCGCTAGGTGGTTGGACGCCGCTCATCTTTATCTCGCACTTTGTACTGAGCATCTCTACGTTTATTACCCTTCATGCCAACCAAATAAACACCCTCTTTAAATATTCTCGTCTTCATGTCTTGATGTTGATCTTCAAATTGATGTTTGTGTTCACTTTGCATAAGTCCTAAAACATGCCTCCAATTGGTGCAGAGTTGATATTTGATAGGCAGTTGGCTTTTGAAGGCTGGAAAACTCAACTTTTGATTCTTCATTTGCTTACTAATACGAATTAACAAACCTAAAAACTGATCAAGGTTCGAAGGATTTGTTATAGCCATACAAATATACTCATAGGCTATTTTAATTTCTGCAGTATTGTTAACACCTTTATCTTTATTCTCCATGAATTTACAGTAAAAACAACGAGCGATTAGCTCATTCAACAAATCTATATTAACATGACACCCAACATTTTTATCTTTAATTTCTTTCAATTCATTGAGCAAGGTTATTGCCGCATCATACTCTTTTAGCTCATTTTTTAATATTACCGCCTTTTTTAACTGAT
The DNA here is from genome assembly GCA_965198415.1 of Endozoicomonas sp. GTDB lineage: Bacteria > Pseudomonadota > Gammaproteobacteria > Pseudomonadales > Endozoicomonadaceae > Endozoicomonas. Next base: position 158,869 of record CBDAPN010000030.1, on the reverse strand, counting down.
AGGATGGCGTATCGAATGTGATTCCAATAAGCTTTTCTCTAGCCTCTTCTACTTTTTTATGATTTCCAGTGAGTAACATCCACTTTACAACCTCCAGCTCTTTTCGTTTGTATCTTGTTTCAGTGGAATAAAATTCAAGTTCTTGAGCATAATTATTAGGTTCTTTTATCTTGTTCAGGCTATGCAACTGATCATCAAACCGACAACGTGCTTGATAAGCATAATCTTTGAAAGACATACAAAACAACCGCTCATAGGCTGACTTATAAATGATAAATCTTTCTTCAAGCACGCCGATTGGAACTTCACCTAAATCGCCATCTTTTACAGTATCCAATATTTCTCTATTTTCTAACAAAACAGATGTTATCGATTTGATTTTTTTTTCCGCTAATTTTAACCTATTTTCTTTCTTATCCGACCTGAGAATATCTTCAGTTTTTTGGATTACTGATAAAATCAAGTGGTTGTTTGCTTTAAACAACCATTTCTTATATTTAGGGTGATCTTCGGGTAAGTGCTTTTTAATGATCTTCGTCAGTGATTTTGTACGTCGAATAGATTCTTCATAACCGAGCACCCTATTAAATTTTGTCAAGTTGGCTACCTCTAAGTAAACTAGGTTCTCATTAATTTTTAGCATTCGCTCTTTTGAGACAAGACCTTGTATCTCGACGATTTTAGCCTTCATTGCACCTATAGTATTTAATACATAAGCATCCAACGCCGTAGCTTGACCAAGCGGGCTTCTCATCGTTTTCAGGTCAATTGAGATCGCCTTTTGGACTAAGAGGACATTGCTTTGATTCTCCACTTTCTGTGGTTCCTCCTTTAATTTAGCAATAACATCGCCCAGCACTTCAATATGATTTTCTTTGAAAAAAATAGATTTAATTTCGGCTAGAATCTTTTCATCTCCAATGATTTCAGCCATATGGCAAATAGCTGTGAATAGAGCCGATTGATTATGGGCAGACATGATCACATCCTTATTCTTTAGGATATTGCTTCCTTCTTTTTTTACAATCTGTAAAAATTTTTCACAGCTATATTTCAGGATTTCTGATTTTTTATTAAATTCCAAGGCTTCATTTACGACTAAATTAATGGCTTTCGGATAGACATTAAGCAGTGGCTCGAAGAAATTGAAGTCGTCATTGTTATAATGATCGATCATCTTAGAGAACACCTTTATCGTTTGAGCCGAATTTTTTATTGCTGTGAAATACTTTGATTTTAATTCGATAAACCTACCAACAGTGGGATGACTCTTGTTTTTTTCTATTGGTTTTTCTGAAAGCTGTTCTCTTGGCGTGTTTGAATGATCAGCGTGATTCTTTTTCCTTTTCTTTTTTTTCTTGGTTGCTAGTACCCAGCCAGAATCATTGGAGCCTTGACTATTTTCTTTAATTCCCTGTAACTCCTTCGAACACTCTTCTTTTATCTGATTGGATTGATCTGGTTTTGCCTCGCTGAGAGATGGGGTAAGTGTGTATGATCCGGGTGGCAATAGCGAATCATGTTCTAAAAATTCGACTGCATCGAAAAAAACATCATCACTCGATTCTTCAATTTCTTGAAAGTCCTTCGAATACGCTTCTTTTATTTGACTGGATTGATCTGGTTTTGCCTCGCTGAGAGACAGGCGAAGTATGTTTGATGCAGATGAAAACGGAGAATCACCCTCTAAATATTCGACTGCATCGAAATAAATATCATCACTCGATTCGGATTTTCTAAGCAAAGTTTCATTGGGATGGCAACCCTCGGCCTTAAAGGATCTTATATCATTATTTCTTGGTATTGTGTTCCGAGGCATTTGTGTAAGCTTAACGTCACTACTGATCTGGACATGCTGTCTACCATCAGATGGACTGTAACAACTTTCTGTTGAAATATTCGGGATGGTAGACAACCCACTCTTATGTGTTGTTTTCACAATTCCTCCATTGATATGATCGAATTAAGACGCAGTAGTTTATAGCTCTCATTACCCAACAGCATCATACTCAACTCTTAAGTTTTAATCTATCCATTGAATAAAATATGAGCAGGTCTTACGGCTGTGCAAAACCTTCATGGCGGCAACAAGAGGCCGGTTGTACCAAGCTTGGTTGCAAAGTGATGTATTGGCAATAGTCATGTAACCCTGCTTATTCGTGTTCTTCCCTTTGCTGCCTGCGGATAGGAAATGCAAGTGCCATAAATACAATTTCAGTTGAAGCTATCGTGCAAACTGTTTACTATTTCTGTCGTTTAGCTGAGACAGAGGCTCCACTACGCCTATGATCAGCTAAAAAAATCCAGACAGAGCTACTGCTAACTTTGCTCACTGAAGTCAATATATGACCTAGGAAATTAGACGGGCGGTAGCGTGGCTGGAAAGATATCGCTTCATCCGGTTTTATGCCGCTATGCCCCGGTGGGGTCAGAGTGTGCATTAACCGAGATTGCAAAGTGGGACAAATTTATCTTTTTGATACCCATAGATCGTGTACATCACAGCTGAGAAACCAGAGGCGATGGTTATTCAAGAATAAAGACCTGACCCCAGTTTTTCTCACAATATTAAGCGTTAACTGTTCAATCATAGTTAGTCAGTTTTAAATAAAGGAAATCAAAATTTCATGGATATTAGCCGCTCCTTAATTCATTACTCTCTTGTTCATGAAGAGTTTGTAAAATCAGATGATTTGATAAAGGGACTACTACCAATTTTTTCACCAGCAATTGCCAAACACAATACGAAGTTTTTTGATCCAGAAGTTTTTACTTCAGAGCTTGAAGAAATGTATGGTTTGAAAATGCATCCTTATGTTGCTGAAGATATAATTCCAAAATTGGAAACTGAAAATCTTCTTACTAAAACAGTTGCTGGCAAAAAAGCAGTATATGTTAATAATTGTAATCAGTCATTCAAGTCTAATAAAAATCAAACAATTCTATTCCAAGAGTTGATTGATGCATTTGTTCAAGCGACAGAGATTATGCTTGAATCATCTGGTTTGGAAATGACAAAAGATGAAATAGAAAAGGCATTTCATCATCGTTTAGCAAGATTGGATTTTATTAATGAAGAGTCAAATGCTAAAGATAGCAAGGCAGAAGAGAGGCTGTTAAACTATTCATTCTCTAGATTTATAGAATCGATGAGTGAAAAGGATAAAAAATATCAGAACATACTTGAACAAGCACACTCAGGAGCAATGATTGTTGAAGTTGTTCTAAATCTAAGAACGCCACCTGATTCCGATAAAAAACTTGAAAATGTACAGATATTAGTCGATGCGCCAATTTTGATCGATTTGTTAGGCTTGGCTGATAGTGAGTTAGTTAATTATAGTAATGAATTAATCAAACAAATTAGTGATTCAGGTGCAAAGCTAACTACTACAGATTACTATATTCAAGAGGCTAGAGAATTAATTCAAAACAGCTTGAATAACCATCACAATGAAAAACGTAGAGTCACAGATTTAGATAGGTTTTTATTGAAGAGCAGTCTTAATTTAGCAAAAACAAAGTCAATTGTTAGAGATTTAAAAGGTTCCTTAATAAAAAAAGGAATTGATTTAAGCGTAAATAATTATTTAAGCGATAGTACTGCTTCTCAAAGAGCAAAAAATCTTGAGAATGAAGTTTTCTCTGCTCTAGGTAATTATCAAAACGAGAAAGCTCAAGAAAGAGATGCAAAGAGTGTCGCATTAGTTGTTTCTAAAAATCGTTACAAAGAAATAAATAATATAAGTGAAGCGAACATACTCTTCTTAACAAAAAATTCACGTATCACTGAACAAATAAATTCATATTTAAGAAGAAAGGAAATAATACTTGATGGCACAATCTCACCTGTAATAACAGACAGAAAATTAGCGACATTACTTTGGGTTATGCATGGAGGGCAAGGTAAAAACTTAGTAAGTTCAGAGCTTTTAGCAAATTGCCATAGAGCTATAGAGTCAAAAATTACAATTCTAAAGAAAGCGAAAAATACACTTCTAGATATCTCGAAATTAGGAGAGGAAGAAAAGGAGCACATTGAGAGCATTATTAATAACAAGCGCACTGCGTACTGCTTATTAGATAAAGTAGGCGGAAATATTGAACTTATAAAAGGAAAAGATACTAGGAATTTAGTTGATGAAATAATTAAGGAGATAAAATTAGAAGAAAAAGAGCTGAGTGAAATTGAAAAAAATAAGGACATTGAAAAAATTAGAAAAGAAAGCAAAAGAGAAATTGATAAATCCAAGAAGGAATCTCATGAACAAATCAAGAGCCTTCAGAATAGACTCTCTGATTTAGAGCTATCAAATAGCCATTTGACCATAGAGAAACAAGAGGCAATAGTAAAGCTTGATTTGGCTTGGAATAGGATTGATAAATTTCAAAGAGCCCAAGAGTTAGAAAAATCAATAAAGATTCGTCAAGCTAAGTCAATATCTAGTTTTATAGAGAAAATCGTTATAAGCTGTACTGTTGTAGGCGTTTTTTTCCTTACTAAAGAGCTTTCTAGTTTAAATAAAGAAATCTCTATTAATATTAAGGGATTAATTCTAACAGAACAGTTTTTAAATTGGTCTATTCCTTCACTCATAGCGCTATTAAATTTTCTTCTCACTTGGAAAATTCCAGATTATTCTTTACGAAAAGTCACAAAGTACTTCGAAAATCGCTTGTTCAATTTTCTTCTAACTCTCATGGGTATCGATTCATCAGAAGATGCGAGAATTATAAGAGATAGAATTCATTTATCTGCTAATAAGAAAGAAAAAAACCAATCCACTGTTGAGAACAGCTAACAAAAAATTCCAAGGGGCGCCTACGGCGCCCCTGAATTTGGCGTTAAAAACTCCCCCTCCCCATCCCTGCCTGAAATACTACCAAAGCATAGACGGCTCCCCGTCTATGCCCTCTTACTTAAAGCCACCACCTACTGCTTCACCGCCTTTGTGTTTTCAACCGGCAATAGCTTTATTTTCGCCCCCCTTGTTTCAAATACTACTCATTACTAGCACTGCTCTCCCTCAATAATCGGGCGGTGGTTTTTCGCTTGCCCTTGGTCTTCCCAGTCTTGTCCAAATTCCAGTGATTCAGTGGTAATTCGCCGCATAAAAACAGATGTCAGTTAGAACTTTTTTTCAAGCAGAACCTGGGTCAAGCAATTCCTTGGTCAGAGTGAAAACGCAGACAAAATTATCACTTCAGAAAATAGCACGGAGAATCAGTCTCAACCTGACAAGTCACTCCACGTTATTAGAGCCGTGCAGTGATCCGCCCGATAAAATTAGGGCAGATTTTCTGCGAAACCAAGGGCACCTGAAGCTTGCATCTACTTAACCGCACAGTAGGGCTGCTAGCTACTTAAACAAAAGGAATTACTAAACAGTGGTAGTCGGTACTGGACTTGAACCAGCGACCCCCACCATGTCAAGGTGGTGCTCTACCAACTGAGCTAACCGACTGTAGAAATGCTCCAGAACAGGAACACGGCGCTTGAATAATGGTAGTCGGTACTGGACTTGAACCAGCGACCCCCACCATGTCAAGGTGGTGCTCTACCAACTGAGCTAACCGACTCAAGCGCTGCGTATAGTACCAATGCGGTTAAAAAATGCAAGACCTCACAGGGCGGATTCTGCGATCAGTGTTTAAACGACACTTCACGCAGTCGGGCAATTTCATCACGTACCGATGCGGCCTGCTCAAATTCCAGATTGCGCGAATGGGTCATCATCTGCTCCTCCAGCTGCTTGATGGTGGCCGCTAACGCTTCGGCACTCTTGGGCTGTTCATACTCCGGTTGGAGTGCTCGCTGCTGCGCTTTACTGCCTTTTTTACGCCCCGGCACTACGGCGCCTTCGAGAATATCCGCCACCGATTTAAAGACGCTTTTGGGCGTGATGCCATGCTGTTTGTTGTAGGCCATTTGTTTGGTTCGCCGCCGCTGTGTTTCATCAATGGCTCGCTCCATGGAGCCGGTGACCCGGTCACCGTAAAGAATCGCCCGGCCATTGATGTTGCGTGCGGCACGGCCAATGGTCTGAATGAGGGAGCGGTCGGAGCGCAAAAAGCCTTCTTTGTCGGCATCCAGAATGGCCACCAAGGAGACTTCGGGCATGTCCAGCCCTTCGCGCAGCAGGTTAATCCCCACCAGCACATCAAACGCCCCAATGCGTAGGTCACGGATAATTTCAACCCGCTCCACGGTGTCGATATCGGAGTGGAGGTAGCGCACGCGCACGCCTTGCTCGTGGAGGAATTCGGTTAAATCTTCCGCCATGCGCTTAGTCAATACCGTGACCAAAACCCGCTCCTCTTTGGCGACGGTGGTGTGAATCTCTTCCAGCAGATCGTCCACTTGGGAGGCGGCCGGGCGTACCTCGATAACCGGGTCCACCAAGCCGGTAGGGCGCACCACCTGATCCACCACCTGCCCCTGATGCTCGGCCTCGTATTTGCCCGGTGTGGCGGACACAAAAATCGTTTGTGGCCGCCGCGCTTCCCACTCTTCAAACTTTAATGGCCGGTTGTCCAGCGCTGAGGGCAGCCGAAAGCCGTATTCCACCAACGTCTCTTTGCGGGAGCGGTCGCCTTTGAACATGGCTCCAATCTGCGGCACGGTGACATGGGACTCATCAATGACCAGCAGGGCGTGGTCGGGAATGTAGTCAAATAGCGTCGGCGGCGCTTCACCGGGGTTGTTCCCGGAAAGGTAGCGGGAGTAGTTCTCGATACCGGTGCAGTAGCCCAGTTCAATCATCATCTCCAGATCAAACTGGGTGCGCTGCTCCAGGCGCTGGGCTTCGACCAGTTTGTTGTTGTCGCGCAATACCTGCAGCCGTTCCACCAGCTCAACTTTGATCGCTTCCACTGCCTCTAAAATGGTCTGTCGAGGCGTTACGTAGTGGGTTTTCGGGTAGATGGTGGCCCGGGGTAGTTTTCGCAGAATCTCGCCCGTGAGGGGGTCGAATTCGCTGATGGATTCCAGCTCATCATCAAACAACTCCAGTCGTATGGCGTGTTTCTCTGACTCCGCCGGAAAGATGTCAATCACATCTCCCCGCACCCGATACGTGGCGCGGCGAAAATCCGCATCGTTACGGGTATACTGCAACTCGGCCAAGCGACGCAGGACGGCGCGTTGGTCAATGCGGTCACCACGGTCAAGGTGCAGCATCATTTTCATGTAGGATTGTGGATCACCCAAACCGTAAATAGCCGACACCGTAGCCACAATGATGGCGTCATCCCGCTCCATTAACGCTTTGGTGGCCGATAGCCGCATCTGCTCAATGTGCTCATTTACGGAGGCGTCTTTTTCGATGTAAGTATCGGAGGTGGGTACATAGGCCTCGGGTTGATAGTAGTCGTAATAAGAGACAAAGTACTCCACGGCGTTGTCCGGGAAAAACTCTTTAAACTCGCCATACAGTTGTGCGGCCAGTGTCTTGTTGTGCGCCATGATGATGGTCGGGCGCTGTATCCGCTCAATCACATTGGCTACGGTAAAGGTTTTACCCGAACCCGTTACCCCAAGCAGCGTCTGGCAGGCCAGGCCTGAGTCAATCCCCTGCACCAGCTGCTCTATGGCCACCGGCTGATCACCGGCCGGACTGAAACGGGAAGACACTGTAAACGATCGACTCATGGCGCTTTTCCATTTAAAAATGATTTGATGACTGTAACCGATAAACCGATGTCAACTAAACCTCGGATTGTGTATCATGCGCCTTACCTGTTGACCGCAGCATTACAGCGATTAAACAGTTCACATGAAAAGCCGGCCCCCCCGGCTAAATCGGTAGATCAAACGCTCAGCGCTACAACCTTAAACGAGGAACACTGTGACTGTTCAACCATCCCACCGCGTGCAAATGGTTAAGCCCTCCCCCACGTTAGCCGTCACCGCCAAGGCGGCCGAACTCAGAGCGGCCGGACACGATATTATTGGCCTCGGTGCCGGTGAGCCGGACTTCGATACGCCAGAACACATCAAAGCCGCTGCCATTCAAGCCTTGGCTGAAGGCAAAACCAAGTACACCGCCGTCGATGGCACGGTGGAGTTAAAGCAGGCGGTCATCGACAAATTCCAGCGTGATAACGGCCTTAGCTACGATCACGATCAGATTCTGGTCTCCTGCGGCGGCAAGCAGAGCTTTTTCAACCTCGCCCTCGCCTTGCTGGATAAAGGCGACGAAGTCATCATTCCGGCGCCCTATTGGGTCTCTTACCCTGACATGGTAACGATTGCTGAAGGCGTGCCGGTCATCGTTGCAGCGACACTGGAAGACCGTTTCAAAATCACCCCACAGCAGCTGGAAGCGGCAATTACCGAAAAAACCAAACTGGTCGTGCTCAACAGCCCCTCCAACCCGAGCGGCACCGCCTACAGCCGCCAAGAGCTCGAAGCACTGGCAGACGTGCTGAAAATGCACCCAAACGTCATGATCGCCACCGATGACATGTACGAGCATATCCTCTGGAGCGATGAGCCGTTTTGCAACATTCTGATGGCCTGCCCTGAACTATACGACCGTACAATTGTACTCAACGGCGTCTCCAAAGCTTACGCCATGACCGGCTGGCGCATTGGTTATGCCGGTGGCCCGCAGTGGCTGATCAAAAACATGAAAAAGATTCAGTCCCAGAGCACCTCTAACCCCTGCTCAATCGCCCAGGCCGCCGCCGCTGAGGCACTGAATGGCTCGCAGGATTGCGTCAAAGAGATGCTCGGCGTGTTCAAACGGCGCCACGACTATGTGGTTAACCGCCTGAACCAACTCCCCGGAGTCAGCGCCATTGAGGGCGACGGTACGTTCTACGCTTTTGCTGACTTCAGTGCCGCCATGAAAACGCTCAATCTGGAAAAAGATACCGAGCTCGCCGCCCTGTTTCTGGAAAAGGGGGTTGCTCTGGTTCCCGGGTCAGCTTTTGGCGTTGAGGGCTGCATGAGGCTCTCCTTCGCCACCAGCGATGAAGCTCTGGAAAAAGCCCTTGACCGCCTGCAGGCGACGTTGTCCTGATACCTACCGATGGTACTGAGCACTGTCCGTGCTCAGTACTTGACAGACAACCGCCAACAGGCAACACTTAGACAGTTAAGTCATTCCCCGATAGCTCAGTTGGTAGAGCAAATGACTGTTAATCATTGGGTCGCTGGTTCGAGTCCAGCTCGGGGAGCCACTTCACTTATCATGTGCCGTTATCTTTGCCGCAGTTATTGTTAGTTTTTCTCCACCCTTCGCCTCCCCTTCCACCAAGCAATGGTATGTTTTCCCCGCCGCCAGGGTGTTGCCCGTGTTGAGATCCTGCAAAGACGCGCGGGTACTTGCCGCGAATGACGCTTTTACACCTTCTGTGTCGTGTTTCGTCACGGTCAGCTGAGCCCGCCACTGGTCAGTGGTGATGATGAAGTGATTGGTGGCCGCATCAGACGAGCCACACAATGTATTGGCCCAATTTTTCTGAACCGTTGCCATACCGTTTTTTATACAATGACTGGCAACCCGCTGCAGATCAGCCAGTGCCGTGCCAATGGAAAGCTCCGGTGCGGCTTGCACTCCACGCCACTCAACATCAGCGGCACTAATGAGCTGCTTTTGTAGTAATTGCTTTCCCTGTTGATTGGTTTCTTCATACCATTTGGGAAAGGGCGATGAGTCACTCTCCCAGCGCAGCTGCTGGCCATCGTTTAACACCGTGCGGATTAGCCCAAACCCCTCAGGGCTCTGATCAGCGCAAGACCATGCCGCCCTATTCACCAACTCTTTTTCTTGCAGGGCAATAGCAAACTGCTGACCGGCAAAGCAATTGGCTAACAGTTTGGGAAAAAGAGCGCCGATGCGCTGTTTCAAGCGTTGTTTAGTCTGTTGATCAACAACTATCGATACATGTTAATAGATTAGAAACACATCCTAATAACCCACCTTCAAAGTTTTGAGTTAGCAAATACAGCGTTAAGCCATCAAGCAACGGCTGATCATCCATTTCATAAAACACCGGGGGGCTAAGCAATGGCGCGCTAGAAGTGAGTGCACAAAAAGACTCATACACACTGTTGTGGGTGTCACACGCTTTCACCCGGCACTGGTTAAGCCCTTTGCCCTCACCAACAGGCTGACCCCGTTCAAACTGCGACTGACTGCCTGCACTAACGGCCACGCTCTGCCCACAAAAACTGCCCCGACGGTGCGAATCTGTAGTAACAACAGCATCTACGGCAACAGAGTGAACTGGCGATGAGTGGGAAGATACATCTGCAATGGGCATACAAAGACTCTATAAGTTCAGACAGCATTAACATACAACCGTCAATTATTATTTACCGGTCGGCCAATCAATAACTACAAGCCTTAGAAGAGTAGGATAACCAGCGGAACTGGCAAGTTTTTGTGCTCATTGCCTGCACCGCTGAGGTAAACAGTGGGCGATCAAATACAGTGCCGGAGCAGTGTTGGTACGACTTCAACCGAAAAAGCACAACACCGACCCAGACTGGTCACCCACCAGCAGGGGCTAAGCCTTGTTTTGCCTGACATCAATTTGCAAAACGTAGCCATCCGCACACGACTGAATACGGGCCAACGTATTCAGCGGCAACGCTCGGTTAACAGCGTTGTGGCCAAAACAGGGCCAATGAAAGACAGGCACTGACGTGTTGTCAGCAAAGCGCCGTAGCACCTGTTGCAGCAGTTTCTGGTTCAAATCCGGGTGGCTGACGCTCTCAATAAACTGCCCAAGAATCACAGCCACGCTGTTTTGCATCCCATCGCTGTAACGAAAACCGTCCAAAAAACGCTCCAACTGGTGCGGCGTGCTGCCTATATCCTCCAGAATGAGAATGTGCTTTTTGCGCTTGGGTAAAAAGGGTGAGCTCATCAGATCGCTGACCAACGTTAAGTTGCCACCAAACAATGGCGCTTGCAGGGGAAATGCTGCCGTTGGTTGATTCATCAGCTGAAGATTGTCGTATTGCACCTGCTCGCCCGGCGACTCGCCCATTAGCATGTTGATAATCGCCTGCAGACTTTGCCGATTATTGTTAACGAGGTGGGTGATTTTATCGGTTTCCTCATTATAAGCCGCCTCAACCCCGTGAATGGTTGAGCGATTCCAGATGGTATTGAGAAACAGATGCACATCGGTCACATCGCTAAAACCGATCATCGGCTTTACAACGGTTGGCGGCTCACAGGCCATCAGCGCCGGCAAAACCCTGGACGCACCAGCGCCCCCCTTAACCGCCCAGACCGCCTTGGAGTCCGGAGCACTTAACGCCGCCAACAGCAACCGTGCCCGCTCAGCGTCGGTATTGGAATAGCCCAGCGGGTTACCCGCTTCCACGGCGTAACGATCACGGATAACCAAGCCGTAGCTGGCAAAAACCGTTTTGATGGCCACCACGTGCTCTGGTTTGTAAGCAGAAGAGGTGTCGACCAAGTCGATCACATCGCCTTTTTTTAGGTAGGGCCACGGGCTGGCTCCAACGGCGTTAGTTACCCGGTGCTTGAAAAACCGGCGGGCAAAATCCAGCATCTCCCGCTGCTGGCCAGCGTGCCCACGCTCGGCTTCAATGTTGACATACTCAATACCCCTAAGAGCGGCCGCCACGGATAAAGACCCATCGTCGTCAATATCAGCGCCTTGCAACACAGCGTTAAAGCCCGCCCAGCGGGCAAATTCAAAAAACTGCCAGCTGGTCGTGTAAAAAAAATCACCGGCGCCACGCTCGGGATTGATATGAATTTCACGCACATAGGCAACGGGATTTTTCGCCGTACCATAACTGTGAATGTTATACCCCTGATTACGATTGTTATGGACAGCAATAATAAAACTGGCCATCACCTGCCCTAACAGCCAGGCGCTAAACGTTGCCACCGCCGACAGCGCCGCCGTGGAAAAATGACCATACATTTTCAATGTTGCCGTTATGCCGGCGGGGGTGAAAATCCGGTTGGGGTCGACGGTGTAAGACTGCCCGGCCAGTTCAAACTGCAGCAGCCGTTCACCTCGGTTTTCAATAGCATAAAGAGAGCCACCGTGGCGCTGAACCAGCTCTCTAGTGACCTCCAAAGAGGTAGGCTCGCTGTCGTGGGGATGAAAGTAACTAAAAACGCTGCCAATACCTTGTGCACACTCTTTACGCAGTGTGATGAGACTTTGACCAAGGGTAAACGCTAATTGCCGTGTAACCATAGTACCTACCTAACATTGTTACCAAACGAAACCAACACCCAAAAACCAAGGAAGTTCATGGGCGCTGGACGATTTCAACAATCAAGCCTTGATTCACAAGCTGTATAGCAGTGGGTTAATGGCTGCGCCATTGATCGCTGGGGAATTTACCAAAGGGCGAGTGTATGTAGGCAATTAGCGACAAAAGAGCAAAATAGGCAGTGAACGCCGTGTTAGTTACAGCTTTTGGCAATAAAACGCTGCGCCAATTTGGGTCTAACGTGTTGATCAGAAATCGAGTGAAGGCGTGTTGAAACAGGAAGGTTTTGAGAGTGATCTTGTAGTCCCCGTCCTTTGGGGCGGGGAGGGTGTCAACATGTGCTGATTCCGACGCTTAATCAAACACCGAATCCGAGTCTGAGTCGAAATCCAAATCGGAAAGAGAGTCAATACCCGAGTCAGAACCAGAGCGGGTACTTCTAATTGAATCGTCGCTGGTTGACGATTTGTCGCTACTGAAAGACCCTGAAAATGTCATTTCCTCCAACTGGTCAACAAACTCTTTTTGGCTGTCTATACGAGCGCCCATGCTAACGGATAGTCTGGCTTTGGCATCCTCAAAGGAGCTGCTGTTGATCGACGCCTTCCCCCACAGTGGATTCTTTTCAATGGCGTAGCCACGGTCAACCAATTTTACCAGTACTGAAACCAGCTGCTCTTCATTGAAGATCATACAAATATCGTCTTGCATGTTTAACGCTTTGGGAAAAAAGGCAGTGATGGGGTAATTGGCTTTTTCATCGGTGGCTAAACTGTGGGCGTCAACGTTGTGGTGAATGACCCGGTGTTTACGCCCTAGCGCTTGGTCGTAGTGTTTGATCATATCCCGCGTGCGCTGAGTGACGTTACCCATATTGTCGTCTTCCCGGGATGTTTTTCTACCGGAAGCATCTTCTTGGGTGTAAAAATCTTGCAGCAGCTCGGCTTCTTTTTTATCCAGCGCTTTGAGTTTTTTATCCAGCTCGCTGCCGGTTATTTGCTGTTGGACAAATTGCCTTTTTGCCCGTTTGCGATATTTATCTACGGTATTTTTCACCACCTGATCAGACACCAATTTCAGCGGTAGTTTGTCGGCACCGGCCAGATCAAGCTCCTCCATGGGGAACGACTCCATTAAAGGGTCAATATCGGCAGTGATGGGCAGTGGAGCCGCCTCGGGAGAAGATTGCGCCAAAACCATAATGGGGGTTGGTGTGGGTGTATCGGCGTCATAAACGCTCCAGTTACCGTCGGCCTCTTGTTTTAATAACTGGGTGCGCTCGGGGGCATCGGGCTGATTACAGAGCCGACATTGAAAACGGATGCTGTTGGTACCGTCCGGTAGCACTTCTTCTTTGCGACCATACAGGTAGCCTTTATTTTCCAGCTCATCAAGGCGTGAGGGGCTGATTTTTAACGGCGTCGAGGTGACGGCAGTACTTTCCTCCCCCTTTTTATTCAGCATTTCATTGGTGAGGCGGCTGTATTTTTCTATTTTGCCGCCGGTGTCCAGAGCTAGCTTACTGTATTGCTGATTAACCGGGATGGTACCGGCCTGGGCGCCCCAATTACTGCTTTTTCCCTTAATTTGAAAGTGCTTGGTAGGCCAGCCTTCGCTCAGTAATGTTCGACAGATGGGCTCCACCGGACGGGTAAAAAGTGCAGCGCCACGGCTATCGGCCCCTTGCATCAGTTTATTCAGCAGGTCTGTGGGGATTCCTTGCAGTTCGTGGTTGGCCACATTATCCAGCCCTTTGACGATATTGGCGCGAGAGGCACGATCAACCGTAGGTTCCGATAAATCAACCAACATACCCACAGCCGGAGCCAAATCGACTTTACGCTCAAAAAAGTGGGTAGCGTTCGGCTTATTGTGGTGATTGACCGGGGTTTGCACCGTTAACCGGGGGGGTAATTTAGTAACCTTTCTATTCTTGAACGCACCGGATTGAGAGTTATTAATCGGCTTAGTTTGATCGGGAATATGAATTTGTGAACCACTTCCAATGTTTTGTGTGCTCATTATAAAGTCCATTTTTTATTTTGTTTGAATAATCGGCTAGCACAATCTTTGATTTAATTTGCATCTCATTGAAAGCCTCTTTACGGCAAAGAAATAAATCCCCGCCTTGGCAGGGATAGTTGGGTGACGGTTTTAATAGGCAACAACTTTTTCCGCCAACTTCAGGAAATGATCGCTGTTATTGAGTCCGCCAAGCAAATGCTCGGTTATGCCTGACGTGCCATTCATCGCACCCAGTAAAACACCGGTTAGCGCCGCTCTGGCCATATTGTTACCACCGCCATTAATGGCCGAGAGTACGCCGAGCTCAAACTGATCCGCAAACCGGTGCATCAGATAATAAGCACTGGGCAGCAGGTGGGTGAGCTGGCAGTCCATGCCATAGACATGGCTGATGTAAAGCGCCGGCTCAATCCGCACACTCTCAGTGTGCCAAGCGACCTGCCCAACGGTGGGAGTGGCCAAATTATCATACCTTTGCACGGCACTGAGAACGCCGGGAATGTTGACCAGGCTCGACAGATACGCAGGCAGCTGTTCAAGGGGCGTGTCGTTCACCAGAGCTTGCACAACCAAAGCAAAAACGGTGGAGTTTTGGCGGATAAACGGCTCACGGTATAATTTACTCAGCAACGATTCGCTCGCCGTTGCCAGCGCCAGTGGGTCAGCAATAAAGAGTGCCAACAGCGCCACCAGCTGGGCGCCTTCACTGGTGTCGGTGTTGGAGGCCACCGCCGGGTCGTCCCAGTGGTGGCCGCTGCGACGGTGTTGAATCAAATCGACCATCAGTGAGTCGGTATAGCGACCCGAGAAGGATTCACCGGATAGCGTGGTAAAAAAATCATCAAGCCGGGCCAGAAAATCCACCAGCGAAAACCCTCCGTTACTGGCCAGTGATTCCAGCAGTAATGCAATCACTTGTCCGGTTTGCGAGCCATCACCGGCTCTGACGCCCTGCTCATAACGCAGTTTGCTGATACTGGCAAAGTGATGGCTGCCATTGACGGCAGGGTCCTGATAAGTATCAATCCAGGGGCCGAAGTCCTGTTTTAGTTCATCAAGGTTATAGTACCAATGGGTACCTACCCCAAGGGCGTCACCAATCAGCAGACCGGCGACACCGCCTTTGATGCGCTCAAGGCGGTCAAGAGCCGCAGGATAGGGCTTATATTGTGGTGCGTTCATCTGAGCCTCCACGGGTTCAGTGTGACTTTGGGAACTGTCAAGGAAGGTATACGAGAAGTGAGGTGCTAAAGAGGTGACGCACAGTGTGTCACTGTGCGATGGGAACGATTTCAAGCCAGATTTCAGGTTTATCCCGGAGCTCGCCAGCGTCAGTGGTGAGCGACTGATTAAACCGCACCCGGTTGGCGTCGATGCCCTGCCCCTTCAGATAGTTAAGCAGTGCCCGCTGCGTATTACTCATCTGTTGCTGCAACGCATCAAGCCGTGCCACGGTGTTGGGAATGGTACTTTGAATGATCACTAACGCCGCCAGTGTCGGCTCCTGTTTGAGCCGCGTAACCCATGGGTCAAGCTCTGAGTGGTTAACTGAACTAGTGGATAACACGTTGTCCCTCGAAGGGTTCGACGCCGTTGGGGTAAAAACATCCACCAAAGTGTATATGCGCCCATTGCCACGGCGAACGGCATAGATGCAGTAGTAGCGCCCATTCTGCTTACCGATGTAAAAAGCCTGCGTTTTGTCCTGGCCGTAGAGGCGGGGAATGCCAAACACCTCATTAGCCCAGAAGTTGCTGGCGCCACAGGCAAAATTCTGACACTCAAAGAGGGTAGTCACTCCCTTTTTTTGCAACTGGTTAAGATAAAATTCAAAGCCTGCGGTGGCGCTGTGACCTTGAGATAACAGGTACAGTTTGCGGTTCAAGTGCCCATCGAGCCGTCGGGCATCATCGGAGATGACCACACCGTTAACCCGTTTCATGCGACTGGTGATAATTGGATAATCTGTACGGTTCTCATCCACCGTGAGTTGTATTTGTGCGTTAGGGTAATCCGGCAGCGCACTGGTGTAACCTGACGGCAACAGCATCAGGCAGACTAACGCACAAAAACGCACTGTTTTCACTACTTTGCCAATCATCATAACGAGTTCCCACAGGCTGCATTGACTATATTGGCGACCGTGTCCACCGGTCCATCCATGTGTAAATGGTGAGTGCCGATTAAGGGGTGAAACTGAATGTGGTCGGGTAGCCCGTGCTCAGAGTAACGCTCTACCCACTCGCTAATGGGGCCATTACGGGCAAAAACCCCATGCACCGGGCAGCGGATTTGACGCAGGAAGGCCACGCTTTGCTCCAGAGTAAAGCGAGTGGGAGAGCCGAGCTTCAGCCTTGGGTCTGAACGCCAGACCCAATGGTCATTCTTTTGCATAATTGAACGCTCCACCAGCAACTGTGCAGAGGTTTTAGACAGCGGAAACTGCCCCAAAGTTCGGGCACGAATGGCCTGTTCTTTTGAACGGTAGCGAGTGATTGGCAGTTGCTCGGCGGGGGTCGTGCGCTCGGTAATGTAGGTAGTCAGCGCTTTAGGCGACGCCTCTGCAGCCCTTGGCCGGGGACAAAGGCCGTCAATGGCCACCAAGGCCGTAACCTGCTCTTGCAATACCGAACCGGCGGCCAGTGTGCTGATTACCGCGCCCATAGAGTGACCGAGCAGGCTAAAACGTTCCAACTCAAGGGCTTTGGCTAAATAGAATAGGTCTTCAACGTAGTGCCAGATGTCGTAACTGAACCCATGCGGACGATGCTCAGAGAGACCATGCCCGGCCATATCCACGGCAATAAGACGAATACCCTCAAGCCGGGCTGCCAACGGATTAAAACTGGCAGCGTTATCCAACCAGCCATGCAGAGCAATGACCGGACTCCCCTCGCCCCACTCTAAGGCGGCAAAGGTCAGGTGAGGTGTTTTAATGCTCAGCTCCCTTGGCTGCATCACTGACTCCTTAATTTGGGGTATCTTTGTGTTAAACGCCGGGGGATAACCGCCATCATTTGCACCTTGAGCAATTTACCCCCGCAGCAAAAATAGTATCACAACAACGCTAACAGGAAATGCGCGAGAAAATAAGGTTTTCAGCGAAATTGATCAGCACTGACTTACCGCAGTGTTGGCAAGTAAATATGATTGGATAATATCACTTAAATAAAAGAGCGCTAAGAAGGCTTTGCTGCAAACAAAGCGGGCAACAACGGCATGGCCATCGCCTGACGCACTAAGGCCATAATATCCATTTCACTTAGGTGCTTAAGCGCAGCCAAACTGTCAATGATGTAATACAGTGGCTGCAAAATATCGATGCGATAGGGGGTTCGCAAAGCCGTTAACGGATCAAAAGCGACTCGCATCGGCACATCGCTGTCCAGAGCATAGGCAGTTTCACCAAAGCTTGAAAGAATTCCACCGCCGTATATTCGCAACCCGTTGGCGGTGTTCACCAGCCCAAACTCCACGGTCATCCAATACAGCCTGGCCAGATAAACCCGCTCTTTGGGTGTTGCCGCCAGCCCCAAACGACCATAGGTTTCGGTAAAATTGGCAAAATTCTGGTTCGTCAACAGTGGGCAGTGGCCAAATAACTCATGAAATATGTCCGGCTCCTGCAGATAATCAAGCTCATCGGCACAACGGATAAACGTTGCTGCCGGAAACTGACGCTGCGACAACAGTTTGAAAAACCGGTCAAAACCGATCAGCGCCGGTACCCTCGCCACCTGCCAGCCGGTTCGTGCACTCAATACCCGGTTAATCTCCCCAAGCTGGGGGATGCGATCCGATGGCATGCCCAGCGTCGCAATACCGTCGAGGTATTCAGTACAAGCGCGCCCTTGCAGCCGTTCGATCTGTCGCTGGTATAGTGTACTCCAGGTTTCATGCTCCACACTTGAATAATCAATGTGGCCGTTTGAGTCGGGTGTTCGGGCCTTATATTTCGCTGACTTCATAAAACTCCCTCATCCTGAAGAGCAATAGAGCGTTATGCAAAGACCGAAGGCTTTGCAGAGGCAGAGCGTCCAGCCCTACCCGGTCAAAGGACACCGCGACGGATTTGATCCCGCTCAATGCTCTCAAACAGAGCGGTGAAGTTGCCCTCACCAAACCCTTCATCGCCTTTGCGTTGGATGATCTCAAAAAATATCGGTCCAATGACGGTCTGGGTAAAAATCTGCAGTAGTAACCCACCGTCTTCTGTTGGGGCGCCATCCATTAAAATCGCATCGGCTTGCAGTTTGTCAACATCCTCATGTTGCCAGGGAAGTCGTTCTGAGAGCATCTGATAGTAAGTATCAGGCGGTGGTGTCATAAAGTTCGTACCGGTGGCACGCATGGCGGGAACGGTGTGGTAAATATCATCGGTGTACAAGGCAATGTGCTGAATGCCCTCGCCTTTGTACTCCCGCAGGTACTCTTCAATCTGGCTTTTATCATCAGAAGATTCGTTGATCGGAATTCGTATCTTGCCACAGGGGCTGGTCATGGCGCGTGATTTCAGCCCGGTCAGTTTGCCCTCAATGTCGAAATACCGAATTTCACGGAAATTAAAAATATCCTCATAAAAAGCGGCCCATTGATTCATATTACCCTGATGGACATTGTGAGTGAGGTGGTCAATCAGCGTCAGCCCAAAGCCTTTAGGGATGGCATCAACGCCTTCGATGGGGACAAAATCCACATCATAAATAGAACCTTTATCGCCGTAGCGGTCCACCAGATAGATCAGGCTACCGCCAATCCCAACAATGGACGGGATATTCAGCTCCATAGGCCCGCTTTGGGTCGGGCCTGGTTTGCAACCGAGGGCTAGCGCCCGTTCATAAGCGAGCTTGGCATCTTCAACCCGCATGGCAAACGCACAGGCGCAGGGCCCATGGTCACGGGCGAATTGCTGGGCAAAGGAGTCCGGCTCGGCGTTGACAATAAAATTAATATCGCCTTGACGGTACAACGTCACTTGCTTGGAGCGATGCCGCGCCACCGGCACAAAACCAAACTGTTCAAACAGTTGCCCCAAAGCCGCCGGGTCCGGGGCGGCATACTCAACAAACTCAAACCCGTCCGTACCCATCGGATTGGTCGGGGTAATCTTTGACTCGCCATTGTCAGCACTACGGTTACCCAAAGTGGTTTCGGTGTTCATACGTCATCCTCCTTTTTAGGAACTGTATCGGCACAGTTAAAAAGTATACGTCCGTATGGGTGCAAAAACCTTGCGAACTCACCACACCTTAAGCAAGATGGTACAAAAGAATTGCATGGATACGTTGGTGATAACGGCAAACTCACTACCACACGACAATGCTCTGCATGCAATAGCTTAACAATCCTTTGACCATGGAATGGAATATGAGCAGTCACGCCCTTGATTCTTACGACATTCGACTCTTATCAGCCCTGCAACAAGTTGACGATACGTCACTGCATAACCTGGCCGAACTCGTCAGTTTATCCGCATCACAATGTTCAAGGCGCATCAGTCGGTTAAAAGCCAGCGGCTACATTGACAAACAGGTCACACTGCTGAACCCTGAGGCGGTGGGGCTAGAAATCGCCGCCTTTGTCACGGTCTCACTGGAAAACCACACGCCACAACTGGCCACTGACTTCAAAGAGTCGATTCATTGCATGTTAGCGGTGGTTGAGTGTCACGCCATTACCGGCGGCGATGGCGACTACCTGCTGAAAGTGGTGGCCAAAAACCAACAGGCACTCGCTGCTTTTTTGATGGATGAACTGATGCAGGCTCCCGGGGTGAAGCAGATTAAAACGGCGCTGGCGCTCTCTGCGGTTAAATCAACCACGGCCCTGCCACTGACTTTGTAGAGACGCACCCCGGCTCTATAAACGACTGACCCAAGACCGTTCTGGCTGTGGGTGGTTTTGGATGCATTTTTATTCTTTGATACCACTTATGTAAGCACCGAATGGTTCCGATACCCTGCTTTGAAAACAATCCATTTGCAAATAAGGGTGAGTAAATTGAAAACCGCTATCGCAGCCAATACCATCAGAGGTTACAGTAACGTATTAAATGCTTACTCAAACGAAAAGAGCCGGTTTAAATCACTGCAACTGACGAAGACTAAAACCGCCACAGGCCGGGATATTTATGTTGTTTCGCTCCAAAAAGGTTTCTTTCGTTACCTGCGGAACCAGATCACTTGGTTCTTTCGAGCCAATGACTTTCAAAAAACCATGCAAGGCTTTAAGTCACTCAGTAATTACCAGTCGATTGAGAACATTGTCAACAAAGGTCAACTTCCTTTTATTAAACGGATCGCACCGTATCAGAAATATGATGACAACATTGATTCAGCAGCGCTTGGTGAAGACCCGAACACACCGGACAAATTTCCGCAAAGCATCAATGTGGCTGTTTATGGTAATGGCTCTTCAGGCAAAGGGTCATTAATAGGCAAATTAATGGATGCGTGCCAAATCCCCACAAACCGAAAGACCCACCAAAGATCGGCAATCGAAACAAGAAATTACGCAGCGTTTTCCGCTCATTAATAACATTGTTCTGAGCGAACTTCCGGCTTGGGGCATTCAACACTTGGACACGGATAATGCTCAGGCAACTTCAGAAGTGAACACCTACAAAGCGCAGACTAAAATTCTTGACTACGACGCCATTGTTATTACTTTTTGTGAGACATTTAATTTAGATGATTCGTTAATCGAAATTATAAATTCAGCAAGAAAAAACAGCATTCCCTGTCATTTTGTGAGAACAAAAATGGATAAAGATGTTGAAAATCTTATTTATAATCAACCACAGCAGATGGAAGCACCGCCGGGCGATCAGCCAGAGAAAAACCTGCCTCAAATCAAAGAAATAATTGAGAATCCGTCAGAAGATTACAAAAAAATAATGGCCGAAAACCGTGAAAGAATTGAGTCAGACTTCATCAATACACTGCAAGTGAACAGTATGAATAGAAATGACAGACTGTATCGTATTTCTAACTGGAACGAGCCATACCTGTCGAATTTTTCTGAACTGAAAAAAGTTATTATGACGACAGAAAAAGTAAACCAACTGCCGCCAACCGATCCCGCACAGGGCGACTCCTGAATACAAGATGACGAGGCGGCAGAAAATTGAGCCAACACGTGTGATGTTTAGACCCATTAACTGCCCCTGCAGTGGAGCAGCTTATTCGCCCCCGGCACAGTAGGTTCGTTTTAAATTACGTGCCGGGCATGGAAGCGCAAGTGCTCCTCAATAAACGTGGCAATAAAATAGTAGGAGTGATCGTAACCTGCCTGCATTCTCAACGTCAGTGGATAACCCGTTGCCTGCGCTACTTCTTGCAGGGCATCGGGACTCAACTGCTCTGCCAAAAAGGCATCCTCCGCTCCCTGATCCACCAGCGCAGGAACCCTGCCGACACACTCACCCGGCGTAAGGGCTGTTATCAGCTCAACGGCGTCATAACTTTTCCAGTGCTCATGATCTTTCCCGAGGTATCCTGAAAAAGCTTTCTGCCCCCAAGGGGACTCCGTGGGGTGGCAGATCGGGCTGAAAGCCGAGGCGGAGGTGTAACGGTCGGGGTTCTTCAGCGCAATCACTAAGGCGCCGTGCCCACCCATAGAGTGACCAGAAATACAGCGTTTATCATTAACCGGGAAGTGCTCTTCAATCAGCTGCGGCAGCTCCTTCACCACGTAATCGTACATGTGGTAATGACGATTCCACGGTGGCTCGGTGGCATTGACGTAAAACCCAGCGCCAAGACCAAAGTCGTAGGCTTTCTCAGGATCATCCGCTACGCCTTCACCCCGGGGGCTGGTATCAGGCGCAACCAGCGCCATGCCCAGCTCTGCCGCCACGCGCTGCGCCCCGGCCTTTTGCATAAAATTTTCGTCACTACAGGTCAGGCCCGACAACCAGTAACACACCGGCACCGGCCGGGTCTCGCTTTGCGGGGGTAAATACACGGCAAAACGCATAGTGCAGTTAAGGCTTTGCGAAACATGGCTGTACTGCTTGTGCCAACCACCAAACAGTTTGTTGCTGCTGATATTATTGAGGGACATAAACTTCTCTCAGTATGGCTTTCAGGCTCGGCTCATGACTCAATAGTGAATCACCGAACGAATACTCTCACCGTTATGCATCAGGTCAAAGGCATTGTTGATATCGTCTAGCGCCATGGTGTGGGTAATAAAATCGTCCAGACCAAATTTGCCAGCCATATACTGCTCAACAATTTCCGGTAACTCAGAGCGCCCCTTAACCCCACCAAAAGCGGAGCCGCGCCACACCCGGCCGGTAACTAACTGAAAAGGTCGGGTAGAGATCTCCTGCCCAGCCCCGGCAACGCCAATAATGACCGACTCTCCCCAGCCTTTATGGCAACACTCCAAAGCGGAGCGCATCACATTGACATTGCCAATGCATTCAAAGGAGAAATCAACACCACCGTCGGTCATACCGACAATGACGTCTTGGATGGGTTTATCATAAGACTGCGGATTAATACAGTCCGTTGCACCGAGTTTAGCGGCCAGCGCAAACTTAGATTCATTGATATCAACACCAATAATACGACTAGCGCCGGCCATTCTGGCACCAATGACCGCCGACAGGCCAATCCCGCCGAGGCCGAAAATCGCTACGCTGTCCCCGGCCTGCACCTTGGCGGTTTTTAACACCGCCCCCATGCCGGTCGTGACGCCACAGCCGAGCAGGCAGACCTCCTCTAGCGGCGCCGCATGATTCACTTTTGCCAGAGCTATTTCCGGGATGACGGTGTATTCAGAAAACGTTGAACAGCCCATGTAGTGATAGATGGGTTGCCCATCTTTAAAAAATCGGGTCGTGCCGTCGGGCATCAGCCCTTTGCCCTGAGTTGCTCGAATTTTCTGACACAGATTGGTCTTGCCGGAGCGACAAAATTTACACTCACCACACTCCGGCGTATAAAGGGGAATTACATGGTCACCAACCCCAACGCTGGTAACCCCCTCCCCCACCATTTCCACAATACCGCCGCCTTCATGGCCGAGGATTGCTGGAAAAATCCCCTCAGGGTCTTCACCGGACAGCGTAAAGGCATCGGTATGGCAAACGCCGGTGGCAACAATTCGCACCAGCACTTCACCGGCCTTTGGCAACATCACATCCACCTCTTCCACAGACAGTGGTTTGTTCGCCTCCCAGGCGATGGCGGCTTTGGATTTAATAAATTGATCAGACATACACACTCCCAAAATGGCTCTTTTTTAACAGCCAAAAAAAGTCCTTAGCGCACTGGTTATTGCATTGTATTTGTGCATAAAAATCCACCACAATGACAAATTATTTGCGAAAAAACCAGCCCATGCATCAAAAAACTCACGACATCAGGCTTTTAGTTTCGCTACCACGCAGGAACAAAGAAGCGAAGCTAAGGCCCCATAGCTTGAAGCAGCGGTATCAAAGCTGGCAACGGTAAATTAGGGTAAAAAAAAGCCACCGGTTAAGGTGGCCTAAGTTAAGCAAATGGCCTTACTGACTCTTGAGCAGAGTCTTCACTTTGGCCTGATCTTTCAAACTGGCAAGGTATTCATCAAACAGCACCCGCCCGTTGGTAGAGGCAATCAATTTGCCAAGACCCTTGAACTGAGCTGACGACTCATCCACTTTGCCGGGGTAGATTGCCGACATGGCAACCACGGCGTAATCACCGTTAGGAAGTTCAATGGCGTCGTAGGAAACCCCATTACCCGGGTGAGGCATTCTGAACGCCTCCTGTAACAGTTGCATCGGAATGTCCGTGGCACTGCGAGGCGTTTTTTCGCTTTTGGTCACCGCCAACTCCTGCGCTTCTGCCAGTGTTTTCAAAGAGGCGCCTGACTTCAGCTCCGCTAACATTTTATCGCTACGGGATTTAAGCACCTCTTTTGCACGTTCATTTTTCAGGGCGGTAACAATGGCCTCACGCACGGTTGCCATCGGCTTCAGCTCCGGTTTTTTGTGCTCTCTAACACGCAGTACCAGGGCTTCATCCGGCGTTAATTCAATCAGGTCGCTGTTGGCTCCAAGATCCAACACATCTTCACTGTAGGCCGCCGTCACCACCCGCTGATCGGCGGCAATGCCTTCCTCAGTAACGTTACGGCCAAACGGCTTGGTGGTCTGAATGGTCAGCCCGAACTGCTCAGCAGGCTGGGTCAGGTCAGAGGCTTCAAAGCTGATGTCAGCCAATTTTCTGGACTGTTGCAGAAATAAGGCGTCAACTTCACTCTGTTTCAGCGCCGTCTCAATTTGTGGACGTAACGACTCCAGGGTTGGGATGGTGGCTTTATCCCGGGCGGTAACTTTAAGAACCTGCACACCAAAGGCGGTTTCAACAGGGGCAGAGACCTCCCCTACCTTCAGGCTGGCAATGGCATTATCAAAAGCCTCACCAAAGAAACCGGGCTCAACCGTGCCAAGATCTCCGCCTTTTTCTGCCGTCATCGGGTCGTCAGAGTAAGCCTTGGCCAGCGTTGCAAAGGCCTCACCGGCATTCAACTTAGCGATCACTTCATTGGCTCTGGCTTTTGCCGCTTCCAGAGTACGGTTCTCGCCGGTCTGAATTAAAATCACCGACACTTTCGGCTTATTGCTGGCCTGCTGCTTAAGCTGCTCAATGCGGTACTGATATTCTGCTTCAATATCATCATCCGACACGTCAATACCGCTTGCGATCTTGGCTTTACTGAGGATCACGTAGTCAGCAACCACCTGTTCAGGCGTTAAAAACTCGCTTGAGTTGTCTTCGTAATAGGCGTTGATGTCATCATCAGTGGGGGTAATGCCGTTACGCAGCGCCGCCGCGGACAAAACGACCCAGGCAAGGTCTCGCTTTTGGTCTTCGAGGCTTTGCAACCGTCTCAGCTCTGAGGCAGTGACAAACTCAGTGTTCACGATGCCTGTACGCAGCTGTTCGAGCACCACCTCTTCACTGAGCGCGTCGCGAAACTGCAGCGGCGACATGCCGTAACTGCGGACTAACATCTGAAAACGATCTTTATCAAAGTTACCGTCTTGCTGGAACTGCGGCATGGCGACGATCATCGCATCCAGCTGTTCGGCACCGACGCCCATCTCTTGCTTATGCGCCCCCTGCAACAGCAGCTGACGGTCAATGAGTGAGTCCAGTACCGAACTTTGTAACAGTGTTTCATCCAACAGTGCCGGGTCGTACTGATTGCCCATCTGCTGGAGCAGAGTCCTCCGGCGTTGATCCACCGCCTGCGCCAGATCGGCACGGGTGATGTCTTTACCATTAACTGACGCCACTTTTGGATTATTAGGATTCGGTGCCAGTGATTCCAGCCCCGTAATGGCCATCATGAAAGCGATGATACCGACAACAAGAAATGTCACCCAACTCTTCGCTTTGTCCCTCATAGATTGCAGCATAAAAACCTCAGGTACCAGGGTTGCTGAGACAGCGTAATGAAACTCTAATTCTTTACCCCCGGTGATGAGGGCTAAGAGGCCTCTGAAAAGCCGTGTGGCTAATGTGGTCGCAGTGGGTTGGCCTGAAAACGCAAAAATTTTTGGCAAATAGAACGGCTTTTTACGCGCGAAAAATTTCTGGTTTTCAACGTCAACTGTCTGCTGCCGGTTACAGGCCTTGTGCTAACTGAGCACAGATTTTTCAGACGGTCTCAAAAAAAAAGCGCATCAAAGGATGCGCTTTCGGGTGAACGGGCAGACACATTTCTCATGGGGAAAACTGCTTTGTCCACCGGATAAAACTGAACAGCACCAGGCTCAAAAAAGAGCAGCGGATCAGTTCACAGCATCCTTGAGGGCCTTACCCGCTTTAAAGCCGGGAATTCTCGCAGCAGCAATTTCAATGGGATCACCCGTTTGTGGATTACGACCGGTTCGGGCGGCACGCTCTTTTACAGAAAATGTGCCAAAACCTACCAGAACCACCTGCTCTCCATCTTTCAGTGCACCAGTGACAGAGTTAATTACTGCATCCAGGGCTCGACCCGCGGCAGCCTTGGAAATGTCGGCAGATGCAGCAATCGCATCAATAAGCTCGGACTTGTTCACTCTATTCCCCTTCTAAGTAGGATGCGTTTTCAATCATTACGGAGGATAGACACAGAAATTAAGTTGGCAACTTAATTATTTGCCGGACTTCTGCCCTCTACCCAATCGGGTGCGACGGATATGCTGCTGCATTTTTAAATGAAAAACAAGCATTATAAAGCCGCGTTTGTATGTGACTGCTCCCCGCTCTAACGCACCCAGAGGGCATACAAGCGAGGCTTCTGACTTGACAGGCACCGGTCGTTACAGACCAGACACACGCTTGCCTGCGTCAGCAGAGACGGACAGTCCATCCGCCTTTAACTTTAAAATGCCTTTCAGGTTGCTCATGGCCACGGTCTTACGTTGCTTGTGGTGCAGGAGGTGCAACCATCGAGGCTCTGAAAGAGTACGTGACTAGCCGGAAGATCCCCGATTAGAAGCCCTTTACAGGCTTCCATCCCCGCCTTTATGCCCTCTGTGCAGCTAAAGGGCATAAAGGCGAGGGTTTACAGCGATTTGCTAAGAACCTGTGCATTGACTCATTCAACCCCTACCCAACGAAAATCACTGCCAGATTCATTTGCCCAGCCGAATACAACGGGTGCGGACATACCAAGGCATGGATGAAGTCTGATAATCCACGTGGGATGGTCAAAAGGCTGGCCTTGGGACTTTTCGGGAGCAACAACCCCGCCGCTGGGCGATTGGATCAGCTTCCGAAGCGCCTTATGGCACTGATTGCATTACACAATACAGGCACTTTTGGAAATCATCAGAAAGGGTTGAGACCAAAAATTCAGCAGTAGAGCGCGACGCTGTCACTGACTACACCAATAAAGCCACAATACAGGCTCACTGGTAAGTAGACCGCCCATCAACTCCGATCAACCTCCTGATCTGAATAAGCGGCATTTTATACCAATCGTCTGTCAGTTCTGTCAACCGAATAATCCGCCGGAAGCCGCGAAATCATTGAACGACCGACCGAATAAGAGCGGTCGGTCTTGTCAGCAGTTGATCAATGCGTGTTCACACGCTCATCGTTTTTTGCGCTCTTTTGCTTAGCGTCGCTCTGTTTAGCGGCTTTTTCTGGCAACGCTTTCTCTGGTAACGATTTGGGCATATACGACAAAGCAACCTCCATGACTTCGTCAATCCATTGCACCGGAATGATCTGCAAATCTGCTTTGATGTTGTCGGGAATTTCCTTGAGATCGCGGCGATTTTCCTCTGGAATCAGTACTTTTTTGATGCCTCCGCGGTGCGCTGCCAACAGCTTCTCTTTCAACCCGCCAATAGCGAGCACCTGACCTCTGAGGGTAATCTCACCGGTCATGGCAACGTCGGCTCTGACCGGAATGCCGGTCAGCACAGAGACCAGAGCGGTACACATGCCAATACCGGCACTGGGGCCATCCTTAGGCGTTGCACCCTCCGGGACGTGAATGTGCAGATCGTTCTTTTGATGAAAGTCAGTCTCAATACCCAGTGCCGCTGCCCGGGAGCGTACAACCGTCAGCGCGGCCTGAATCGACTCTTGCATCACATCGCCAAGGGAGCCGGTTTTGACAATCTGTCCCTTACCCGGAACCGCCACCGACTCAATGGTCAACAGCTCACCACCCACCGACGTCCAGGCCAGACCGGTCACCTGCCCCACTTGATCCTGCTCTTCAGCTCGACCGTAGGTGAATTTACGCACGCCAAGAAAGTCTTCGAGCGACTCACTGACCACCTCACCAAGGCGCCCCTTTTCGGCCAGCGCATCTTGTTTCACCGAACGACGACAGGCCTTGGCTATTTCCCGCTCCAGCCCACGCACACCGGCTTCACGGGTGTAGTAACGGATGATTTCCAGCACGGCATGGTCATCAAAGGTGAGTTCGTTTTTCTTAAGACCGGTGCGTTTGATCTGTTTGGGGACCAGATAACGCTTGGCAATATTGAGCTTCTCGTCTTCGGTGTAACCGGGAATGCGGATTACCTCCATACGATCAAGCAGCGGGCCGGGAATGTCCATTGAATTAGACGTACAGACAAACATCACATCAGACAGGTCGTAGTCGACTTCAAGGTAGTGATCGTTAAAGGAGTTATTCTGCTCAGGATCGAGCACCTCAAGCAGGGCTGAGGCCGGATCGCCTCGCATATCCGAACCCATTTTGTCGATTTCATCGAGCAAAATCAGGGGGTTACGCACCTCAACCTTGGCCATTTTCTGAATCAGCTTACCCGGCATTGAGCCAATGTAGGTACGGCGATGACCACGGATTTCGGCTTCGTCGCGCACGCCACCGAGCGCCATACGCACAAATTTGCGGTTGGTTGCCCGAGCCAGAGATTCACCCAATGAGGTTTTCCCAACCCCGGGAGGCCCGACCAAACACAGCACCGGCCCTTTTAATTTACGTACCCGCTTCTGTACCGCCAGATACTCAAGAATACGCTCTTTAACTTCTTCAAGGCCGTAGTGATCCTCTTCCAAAATGTCCTGAGCGCGCTTCATATCGTGGCGCACCTTGCTGCGCTTTTTCCAGGGCACACTGAGCATCCAATCAATGTAGCCGCGCACCACCGTTGCCTCCGCCGACATCGGCGACATCATCTTTAACTTGCCCAGTTCCGTCATGGTTTTGTCCCGGGCTTCCCGGGTCATGCCGGCCTGATCAATCTTGGCTTTTAACTCATCTAATTCGCTAGGCGCATCGTCCAGATCGCCCAGCTCTTTCTGAATCGCTTTCATCTGCTCATTCAGATAGTACTCGCGCTGGCTGCGCTCCATCTGTTTTTTCACCCGGCCGCGGATTTTTTTCTCCACTTGCAGGAAATCCATTTCGCCCTGCATGATGCCAATAAGGTATTCAAGACGATCACCCAAATCTTCAATCTCAAGCATTTTCTGCTTGTCTTCGATCTTCATTGGCATGTGGGCACTGATGGTATCCACCAGCTTGCCCGGGTCACGAATGCCAGAGAGCGAGCTAAGCACTTCATTGGGTATTTTTTTGCTCAGCTGAACATATTGTTCAAACTGAGACATCACCGACCGCACCAGCAACTCACCTTCACGGTCGCTGATATGCTCCGACCGCTGCTCATGCACCTCAGCTTTCACTACACCGTCGTAGTCGTAGATTGCGTCAATCGTTACCCGGCTTTCACCTTCTACCAACACCTTAACCGTTCCGTCGGGCAGTTTTAGCAGCTGAAGAATGCTGGCCACGGTACCAACGGAAAAGAGGTCACTCACATCCGGTTCATCCACCTGAGCACTTTTTTGTGCAACCAAAAGGACTCTTTTATCCGTAGACATCGCAGCATCAAGCGCCAGGATGGATTTTTCTCGCCCGACAAACAACGGGATAACCATGTGCGGATAGACGACAACGTCGCGAAGGGGCAACAACGGTAGTTCAAAACTCTCTGCTGGATACTGGGTATCTTTATTATCCATAGCTCAGCCCCTTTAAGTTCATTGACAGTTAAATTTGCGTGAAACCGGCCTGTTTCGCCGGGTAAAAATTGAAAACTTACGTCCCGTGCAGGACTCAGTCCGCTACAGCATTGTTATACGGAAGTTCCGAATCAGACAAGCCAGAAAAAACGTACTAAACAACCTCAGTAATACCCTTAACATGGGGCTTTTACCACCAAATTACAATAGCCGGAACTTTTAGATAGCTCTGAAACAGAAAAAGTTCCACGGATCTTTGCAAGCTGAGTGCAAATGTTCCTGCAAGACTTTTCTAACATTACTTTACCCATGATTGCGTATGGCATCGCTTTTATTCCCTTTGGTTCGATAGGGCGGGGAGTGTCAAAGTCACCGACCTCTAGCGCACAGAAGCAAACAGACACTTGCAAACAAGGGGAGTTCAGGTAACATGCCCCAGCGAGTGTCGGAGCGTAGCGCAGCCTGGTAGCGCACCACAATGGGGTTGTGGGGGTCGGAGGTTCAAATCCTCTCGCTCCGACCATTTTTCAGATTTTTATCACTATCCGTAATGTTAAAAAATGTCCCTATGGACATTTTATGCCTAAATAACCTCTCATCTTTCCTATTTCTCTTTATTCCTTCCAGATTTTTGGACATTTTTTGCAGAAATACCATCCTCTTTTTTTGGTTTTTTGGACACTTTTTACTGTAAAAAATCCACTTCGTGAATTTTTGCTTGAAAAGTAGCGAGTAATCCCCTGCAACCTCTGAAAAAATCAAAGAGGAGCCGAAGAGATTATACTGAAGAAATATTGGGAAGATCGTTCAGATAGATAATTCTATCGGATGGGTTCCAGTCAATGAACATGACCGGAGTGTTCGGAAGAAAGTTTTAAAAATTCAAAGGCGATCAAATTCTTCGTCCCAGACTTTAGCAAACTCTTTAAACTGGAACTTTTTGAAATCTTCGCCGAGGTACTCCTTGACTCGACCGTGTGAAGGATAAAGATGTTGACCAGAAATTTCTACCATCGCCTCTCTGACCAACTTTTGCTTGTGTGCACGTTTTTGCGCCTGCTCCTCTGATCGAAAGTGCTTATTTTTCGATAGTATTTTTTCCACCTCAACGGGGAAGTGGTATCGCAAATAGCCAACTCCAACCTGCAATTGACCAGCAAGCACTTTCAAGGGTAATGCTGACTGTAGGGTTTTCAACTTCAGATTCAATTGTTGTTGAACCCATTCTTTTTTTGAACTGTTTGGAAACTGGTATCTGCCAGCAATTTTAATATCTACGATTTCCGGCCTGATGTTTTCAGGTGCAAAGAGCAATGTTTGAGGAGGCACCGAGACTGCAAGACAAAAGTTAATCAATGATGAGAGCGTTGGCCTGGTTTTCCGGGAGCTTTGCTTATCAGCAGCCCACTGACAGATAGTTTCACGGGAGAAACCAATTTCACTTTCCAGCTTTTTATAGGAAGAGACACCAAGACCTGACATCACTCTGTTTAGTCCCCTGACGAGATTGACCTCCAAATCTTCTTCGCTGGCCGCAGCCCTGGAGTAATCAAGAAGGTTCAATAGATATTTTTCTTTCTGAGTTAACGCTCTTGGTTCTCCGAACTTCCCTCGACCAAGAAAAGTCCCACAATTGAAGCAGTACCCCATAGAAACCTGGCGCGGAATCATATGCTGGAGGGCACCACAAGAATGGCAATTCGATAGGAGTTTGCATTCATGAACAGGACAAGATTCCATGATGGCAATACTCCAGCACAGAGGCTCAAACACTCCAGACTCCTGTTGAGCAGACTCAGAATAACACCGCGGACACCAGCGCCTTTCCTTTGCAAACAATCCTTTCCCCCTTGAGTCCAGCAAGCCTTTCCAGGGGATCATTGTCAGTAGCGATAGATCCGTGCCGTGGTTGAGAGACTCCATAGCCTGGACATATCGCTCCGCTTTTCCTCTGTATCCATTCAGGGATGAATACCCATAATTCCAAAACTGGTTATTTGACGACTTGGGGCTCTCTGAACAAGGGTTCAATAAATAATTCAGCAAAGTGGACACCGTCAAACCATGGACCACAGCCAACCTGGAAATGTAACTAATCAGAGATTCTCCCAACCCCTGAGCGAGCGTAACAGGCTTCAACCTCATAAGCCTTGATCTAGGTTTATCGGCATACAAGTTCATGCTGGCTGCCTCATTCCTGCACCTGCAGGGTCACGCCCCGGCTTTCTGCCCGGCGCTTTACCCTTTTTAAATGCCCGGCTATTCTTACTAGTGCCGTAAAAGGCATTCTTGACATGCAGCATGGAAGTCCCTTTTAAATACCTTTTCCCATTATGGATTTCTGTGGCTACACTCTGCAGATCGCTTGGGTGCTTTCGGCATTCAAAGAAAAGCTGTACATCAACATGTTCTTTCCCTTTGGCAAGTGCTGTTTCCAAGGCATTCGTCATCCAGTCCTTGAGAATGCCAATGCAGCCACAACATCCCCAGAATATATCTTCAAGCCTGTCATTCAACGACTCGGAGTATTTGATTGGGAACCTAGCCAACAAGTTGTTAAACACTTTTTTAAAGTCGGCCGCACTTTTTTCAGAGCGAAGGTCGTAACCCGACAGTTCCACTATTTCAAGACGCCGACCAACTTCACCACTGATTTTTCCACATTCAAGCAACCGGTGAGTTCCGGAAAGTACGATGACAGCATCGTTTGAAAGCGTCAGTGACTTCAGCTTCTGCATATTGTGACTGATGCTTTTAGCGTTCACATCTGCGTCACTGATATGTTGTGCTTCATCTATAATCAGACACTCCACTTTCCGCCTCTTCAGTAGCGCTTTAGCCACGCGAGCTAAATGCGCTTCGTCACAAGGCCCTGTACGAGCTCTGTTTATGTCTTTTTGTGTCAACCCTTCATGGGAGCCCTCAAGCCTGAAAACGTTAGGGGCATTCAGACCTTCATCACAGGCTTCGATGATACGTCTGTATGCTTCTTTCCATGGGTAGTGCCCGGGAGAAGCTGGTGGCGCTTCGACAAAAATAACAGGTTTGATGTATGGGTTGTCTTCCATCTCCTGCCCCTTTACTTCAATAATGTGCTGAGCAAGCTTTTGCAGGGCAACCGTCTTACCGCTTCCGGTTGCACCCACAAAAGCGACCAATGCAACAGAGCCTTTTGATAAGGCTTTACACTTAAGTGCATCAAATGCAGATTTGAGGTGAGGATGAGATATCGCGGATGATTTAAAAAAATCCACACGCTTCTCAGCTGAAAGCTTCAGCACAGTGTCCGGAAAAGTCCGTTTTGGATGCAAGATAAATCCCATTATCAAAAGTCCTCAAATATTTCATCATCATGATTGTCAGAGTCTACAGCCCGGAACGACTCTATGGTGGGTACTTCAAAATCTTGAAAATCTTGGTCATCGGTTACTGATTCCTCAGTAACAAGCTCACCTTGAATCAGTTTTTCCTGCATATCTTCATACAGGTCAGTGGTCTCCTGAAGCCTGTCCGCTCGCGCCTCAGGGGAGTTAAAAGATGAAGTGCAATTCCGATGTTTTGTCATGGCTGCCCGGCTAGCACCCGGAACATAAACATCTTCAGTGACGATCCTTTTGCACTCTACCCATTCTTCACCAAGCAGGCAGTAGAGGTATGAGTTATCTTCAGGGTCGTACCGTATTTCAACGTTCTTTCCTGCCCACCGAGCATCGTTAAGCTTTTCGTGATAAAAATAGTGGCCAAGCCGTGTGACGCCTTTTACCGGATCAACGAGACGCGTTGGTTTTTTTCGATCAGGAGGCAGAAGCATCACTTTCATATCCGCGCGATCGACATTAATTTGCCTTTCAGGTCGTGATCCATGACGTTCAAAACTCTGCTCAATAACTTCGTCCGGTGGCATGCGGTGAGATGGCTGATCGGTTTTGTTGTATACGTTGTAAAAATGGTGAGCAAACAGCTTGTCTATTGCATCGATATACCACACTGCATTTTGATAAGGATTGACCTTCTTCGTCAGCTGTCGTGGCAACTTAAGTAGTTGGGTATTACCCTGGAGATTATGCAAAATATGCTTGTTTGCTTGATAAAACTTACGCTCAACGGCAGCTCCACCTTTAGGCATTGACTTACGGCTGTGAATCGTGATGTTAAATCGGCTACAAAAAACCTCGACAGGCGTATTTTCGAACTCTTTCCCGCCATCAACAATGATACTTTCAGGAACCCTTGAGTGACGGCGAACCAATTCACGAAGGGTCATCATGACACTATCAATTTTTGGTCTCTGATAAGTGAGAAAGAAACTCAGCAAAGCATCGGAATACGCATCAACAGCGAGCGTCAGCCATGCTCTCGATGCATCCCATTCATCATCAATGTTTTCCAAGCCAGGAAATATAGACGTCAAATCTATTTGGGTGCTATCGATATGAACAAGTTGAAAAGCACGATCACCCCGCAATGTATCAATTAGCCCCTCTTCGGTTTGAGGAGGCATTTTCATACGCCCCTGCTTATGGCCCTTTCTTTTAAACGTTTTATCCTGCTCGCTCCATTGTCCAACAAGGCTTGTGAACCAGTTGTAGCTGTGACGCTTCAAACCCAGCGTTTTGGCCTGGCCACTATAGACCCTGAACGCAGCGTGTGCAGTGAGATTATCAGGCGTTAAATATTTATCTTTGATAACCTGCTTCGCAAGATCTACCGACTGTTCAGAAACCCTCGGCTCATAGTTTCCTTTCAATGCATTCTTACCCAACAACTCAGGCAAGGCATTACCTCGCTGCTGCATACCAATACGGTATTGTGTTAGATACCGCCTGAACTGTTTATCGGACTTTCCAAGACGTTTCAGCGCCTCACCGCGCGATATCGCCTCGCTGAGATACAGTTCAATAACTCTTAATTTATGAATCGCTGCTTTTTGATGCTTTGGCTTCGCACTAAGCAGCAATTGCACCTGGATATCTTGTTTACAGGGGAGAGAGGTAGGTTCTATCACCTTATCATCAATCAGCTGCTGCAAATCTTCCTGCCGTATTGACAGGTGCTCGACACCAGTATCAACACTGTTTTTTTGAATGATACAATGCTGTCCGGTAACAGGCGTGGATAGAAGCTTCCATGTTTGATTGCCATGCTTGAAAATACTGCCCTCTTGCAGGTCTGCAACGATAACTGGCTGGCTATTAGATTTAGAACGTCTCAAGGCTGCATAAAGGTTGCACTCAGTCGTGCTTGCAAAGATTAGACACGTTTCCGGGGATGCTAACTGGTCATTCTCCAAATCACAAAACAAGGCACCAAGCCTGACCATGTATAAAACATCATCGATGGTCAAATCTTGAACACTGTGAATCAGTTCCGCTATTGAGCATTGTCTATTTGCCTGCAACACTGCACGACAATTAGAGACTAACTTCTCGGATAATTCGAGTTTTTGACTGGGACGAAGGTAATCGAGCAAAAATATGGTATTTGCCAGCCTCACTCTAGAAAATGAAGTTTCACTGACGACCTTGAAACCAATTCCGGTTCCCTCTAAAGCCGCTTCTACTGCCTCGGAGACATATTCTCTCTGAACTTCACAATAACGATACCGCTCCAGGCTCTTTTGTGACTCTTTAGCCAGCTTTTCCTGAAATTTGCATTCAACCAGGTAGACAGCCCTTATAGTAATCACCAAATAGTCGGGCGTGTAGGTTGTAACTACTTTTTTACCGTCATTCCGAAAATACTCAAGCGGAAGAACACATGGCTGGTCGAAGAACCATAAAACTTCTTCATCCTCTTCTGCTCTCAGAGTTGTCGCATACTCCAATTTGCTGTTCGCTTGAGTGGTACTCCTCATTTTGGCCGACTGAAAACGGGTCACCATACTGATCCCATTGCCTTCAACCCGACATACCGGGGCTTTAGCCGCATCAAGAACCAAGGCTATGCCATCTTCAGACAACCCAAGTGTCCTGAGGTGTGCTTCAATTTTTTCCAGTTCTGCCATTTCTCACCTTGCTTCCTAGCAAAATTCTTAGCTCGCTTACCTGGTCGTATGGATTAAAACCAGGCAATCCAAATCAAAACAGATTTTTTGAAGCAACAGAGCTCCCAGCAGAGGCTTGGAGAACTCTTAGAAATGTAGGATGTAGAGAGTTAATAGCGCCGAGGGAGAGTGCTCAAAAAATAAGCAAACGCTACTATCGCCTGAGACGAGACGATCCGGTTAGAGGTGCATTTAGGGTGTGTACCACGCGCTCAGTCATAGCAAGCCTATATAAGAGCCCGGTTACCAAACAAGCGATTCGGATTTTTCATAGCGGAGTACCTTCCTGTTTTTTAAATTCTTATTACAAGTAGAAAACAACCAGATAAACCGTGTCAACACCTTAAAACCTCAATTTCCCATAAAACTTCTGACAACCTACCAGCAATCTCTATTACCAAATAAAAATCAATCAGTTAATAAATATGCAAAGGTAATGTAAATAAAATTAATTTACTTATAAGTAAATCATAGATCACTTCTGGCACAAATCAAGCAAATGGTAATCAGAATATGTTGCAAACTATTGAAAAAAAATGGCTGCTAAGTCATGTTCTACAGAGCTACCTTCAACAGAGTTTTCTTATAATGAGCAAAATGGTTTCTACTGGAGATAAGCCAGATGAACAACTGGAACAATGTCTTGACTGTATTGGGGAGAACATCAGGGAGCTGAGAATCAGTAAAAATTTGAGCCAGAAAGAAGCCGCAAAACTTGCCGACTTACACCCTACCTATTTGAACCATGTTGAATATGGCAGAAGAAATTTCTCTATCAAGGTTCTATGCCAAATCTGTAATGCACTGGATGTTCTACCTGAGCAAGTGCTCAAAGGAGCATTATCAGCATAGACGCAATGCGTCTATGCTGGGCGTAAACTATATTGCACCTTGACAAACCGGTCAGACATAGCAAATAGATAATACTTTCAACTTAAGAACAAAACGCTGCATACCTAGCAGCATCAAAGCAGCAATCGACTGTTTTAACTCAGTGCTAACAAGCTTGGCAGCTAATTATCAAAGTCAATCAAACGGAGCTTAAATCCTCCCGCAACATACCCAACAACTGATCATATTCAGCCATAGTCTGCTGTCGGTTTTCCAGATCTTTACTGAGTTGCTCTACCTCACTGTTAAGGCCCATAGTCAATTCCGGAATAAATCTATCTCCTTCAGTTTTCATAGTGGCCAGCATGCCGGAAGTATTACGATCAATCTCGACACTCATCTGTTCCACCAGAATACCCACCACACGCCCCTGCTCCTGACGTAGCTTTGCAATATTGTCGTTTTCCACCGTGGCGGAAGTAAACTGCTGGCGGACTTCATTAATATACTGATCCATATCCATGGTGATAGCAGGTACGGTCAGACGGGCCAGTGCATTTTCCAGTGGCAGCATCACCGCATTGGGGTCGAAACCATCGGCGGAAAAATCGAACATTTCACGGATCAGTTGTTTAATCTCCTGCCGCAAACGGTTGATATCCACGGCCCGGCCAAGGACTGAGATCAGCTGTTGCTCGGTTTCCAGTACAAAGGTTTCCAGCTTATCAACCGCCTGTTGCACATTGGCATAGGTGTAGTTGATGGTACGGTATTGTGTCTCGTACACGGTGCTGGTGCTGCCCCATGAGAACGGATTCCACCATTTTGAGGAGCTGACGGTTCTGGCCACCTCATAAGCTTCCTGCTTGATGCCGCTCTCGGTTTCCACCCGTTTGGCGTCCAGTGCCATAGCCCGCAAATCCAGTAATAACTGTTGCATCTGCTGTTGCAGTGCCTGCTGTTGCTGGCTGAAAATCTGCTGAACCCGCACTTCGCCGGTTTTGATCCGTTGAATAATAGTGGCCTGCTGTTTAGCCAGCGATTCAAGATCACCCTCCGCCAGCTGCTTACGACGATGGCTGATATCATTCACCATCTGCTGCAGGCAGTGTTTTACCCCGAGGCGGGTGCCTTTGACGATATCCGCCAGACGGCTATCCAGAATCGCCGTTTTATTGCTGCGTACAGCCTCCATCCGCTCATGGACTTTTTTAAAGTTGGCCAACTGCATTAATAACTGGGGAGAAAACTCAAAGCCGGGGTACATGCTATTCAGCTGCTTCAGGCTATGCGCCTCTTCCTCACTGAGTTCGCTACCTTTCATGGCAAGGTCATAACAGCGGCTGGAGATAAATGTTGGCGGCAGCGCCTTTTGCAGGGTGGCAAAAATATAACTTTCGTCATCCACACTGTTGTCCCGGTTGGCCTGCCCCTGCTGGCAGACCCGCTCCACATTCTGTTGGGCGAGGTTATTCAACTTGCGGGTAATGCCGGGGAGTGCCTCGGCAATGGATGCATAGTTGTGATACTCATCCAGCAGGGCGCTGTCAAACACCGAGCCAATCAGCAGAATTTCACGAATGCCCTTATGGGGAATATTCTGGGCCAGCAGCCCCATATCGTGCATATCCATAAACTGGCTGCAATAGCTGAGAAAGAACACCACATCGCACTGGCCGATAAACTCCTGGGTGCGACGGCCACGGGAGACGATCGGATCGTTAATGCCCGGTGTATCCACCACCTCAATACCGTCCAGACCGGGAATATTCAGTTTCAGCTCGGTACTTTTTACAATCGGCGTAAAACGCCCCTGGGCACCGACAAAATCGGTTAGTTTGGCAATCAGGTTCTGATTGGATTCTGCGCCGTCAATCCGGTGAACCGTACCCAGGTAGTCGGTTACTGCGATGCCGGACTGCGCCACCATAGCCACCAGCTCACAGCACGCCTTTTCCTCTTCACTGGGGCGAGGTGCCAGGGGCGGACGGTTGCGCTGGCCGCCACCCGCTGATTGACCAGAACGAAACTCGTCCATGGACTGCTGGTAAGCCAGTTCATTGGCCTGCACCTTTTCAGCGGTTTGCGCCACCGTTTGCCACTCGGCCACGGTGTAAAACTCTACCGTCGCTTCGGGCTGTTCCGAGTAAGAGATGCGGGTCAGTGCTGCCGTCATCGGGGTGGCAGCCTTGGGCAGAATATCCTGACCATTAAACAGCAGACTGTTCAGAAAAGACGACTTACCCCGTTTAATCTGGCCGATAATGCCGATGCGTAACCGTCGTCCTTCCTGCTGGGCATTGTTGATATCCTTCTGGTAACTGTTGGCTAGCTGTTGAAGGTCGGTAAAGTGGTTGGGGTTGATGGTTTGTTTGAAAGTTTGGTAGCGCTCTGACAAAGTAAGTATCCGGCTACTGATGGCTTGAGTTTGGTATTGTATGTTCATTTATATCTTGGCCTTAAAAAATTATTCTCGCGATGCGCTTAAAGTTAGTGATATTGCCCATGATTCTATTGCTGAAAAACCGGTGCCTGTGCAAGTTAATCGATTAAAATTCTATTGCTACCTCTTGATTTCTCATCACCTAATACCCATATCTTCAGCCCTTATAACTGAGTAGGTGAAATATTATGGCAATCATTATCAAACCTTCCTCTTTCAACTACACAATTGACAGCACTGGAGAGGAGTGTGAAGTCAACGGAAGTGATATATTGATCTCCACCAATTACAGGTAACACTGTCTACAAGCATAACTGGTGTCGTGTAGTCTAAAGAAGCCTTTCACTGCTTCTGGCGTTTTTTGCAGGCTCTTCATCTTGCTGCGGATGAAG
Organism: Endozoicomonas sp.; assembly: GCA_965198415.1. Taxonomy (GTDB): domain Bacteria; phylum Pseudomonadota; class Gammaproteobacteria; order Pseudomonadales; family Endozoicomonadaceae; genus Endozoicomonas. The sequence goes on along the minus strand of CBDAPN010000030.1, from coordinate 119,412 downwards.
TCTATAAACTCTTCCTTAGTTTTCAGAGCTGTCTTTCCAAGCTCTTCCTTAAGGTGGTTCCAGACCTGCTCATCAGGGTTTAGTTCGGGGGAATAGCCTGGCAGCAGATGAAGCCCCAGGAGCCTTGGTTCCTGTTCTACATACTCCTTCGTAAATTTTGCTCTATGTGCAGGATGACCATCGGTGATCACGATTATTGGCTTATCTACGCTGCGAACCAGTGACTTGAGATAATCAACAAACGCAAACCGATCCATACTGCCTGTAAATGTTTTGTATCTCATGATGCCTTCTGAACTAACAACTGAGATGAGGTTTAGTCTGTGCCTTGAACCAGTGGTTTTAACAACGGGAGTCAGTCCCTTAATGCCCCAAGTTCGACCGCGATGACTCTCAGACTTCGCAGTGGACTCATCAAGAAAGAAAATGATGGCATCTTGTTCCTCCGCTTGCTGGATAATGGCTGGGTAACGAATGTTTAGCCATTCATTAACTTTTTTTTTCGTCCTGTTCCCAGGCTCCCCAGCGAGGTTTTTGAGGACTGAAGTTCATTTGTTTCAAAAGCTTGCCAACATGAGCCGCTGTGTATTTCACCTGGAAGGTCTGGTCAATTAGATCTGCGATGATCTGGCAAGTCCACAGTGCCGTCTGGTAGCCATAATCAACCGGAGTTTGGGTTCTAAGCAGTACTCTGAGCCGCTCTTGCTGTTCAGGAGATAGCTTTGGTTTGGGTCCCGTTTTTCCTGTACGTGTTTTCAGGCCTTCCCAACCACCTGTTTTGTATCGATCAATCCATTGATAGACGATCTTTCTTGAGGTTCCGTACTTGTGGGCAAGTCTGCTAGGAGTCATGCCTGCCAGCCAATTCTCTATAGCCTCGAAACGAATTTGCTCTCTGACCGGATCAGGGATTTTGCGACCGTCGATATTGTCCATTACTGCCTCATCTGTGAGGCCTTGGATAATACCATGCGACAGGTGTTACCTATAACTGCCAGACATCAATAATTTGAAAAACAAGCGGACACTTTTTACGATCACGGACACAATACCTGCAGGCACTATGTATGCCTACTGAGCATTGCGAATGAACAACCTCTATAACTGATGACATTCAGGATCAACAATACCCTTGAGCAATTAGTAGAAAGCGTTGCAAAAAAAAACTGAAATGCCAAAATCCCCCAGCAATAACAATGAGAAAGGATCACTCTGTCATGTCTTCAGAGAGTAAGCACACCATTGTCTGGTGGAACATCACAAACTTCAGGGAAGTCGGCAGTCAGAAGCTCCCGCTCTGGCATGGACTTGTTTATCTTCTGATCGCACTGTCAAGCTGGGCATTAATCACATTACAAATATTCATTCCCAGGTTGTTACCCACTGAGTTCGGCGAGTCATTGGCCACAGGCTTTGCCATTACGTTTTATGGTTTCATTATATATGGTGGAAATTGTCTTACAGAGAGTTACCAGCTGATAAAAAAGAACAACCTATCGAGATACCCGATTATCTGGCTAGGCTGCTGGGCAGCCCTAGGCCTAAGAATGCTAGCCATGATTGCTATCCCAGCATTTATTATTACTTCAGCTCTAGAAGAACATTTTCCCTTTAACGGCGAAGACCTTTTGTTGATCTTACATGGCATCCTGATTTTTGGGGTTTATCTATCTCACCGCAAAATCAGAAAAACATTCGGTCTGAGCGAAAACTCAACTAAAGAAGAAAATCTTAATTACGAGTCAGAGGGAGCAAGTGATCATGCGTAATTGTCTTATCGGCCTTATTCTGACTATATGTCCACTGATTACCATGGCAGGGCTGAGCGTAGATGACCTTAAACACGCCTGCAGCCAGTTCGTTGAGCAGGAAAAAGCATGGTTTGAAAATCTGACCACCTCTAAAGAGGAGGCATTCTTGGCTGGGCGCTGTGAAGGTGCTATAAAAGCCATCGTTGCCGACAGTCAGCACTGCTACATTGGCAGAGGCGAATTGGTTAACGCCGCTATTAGGGTGGCAGAATCCATATCCTCCCGATCCGTCGCCACTCATATTCGCATTGCCCTTGACTGCGAAAGGTATTAACTAAATGGGTGCAGTCAAAAAGTACAGTGCCACCCGCCTGGTGGCAGATGCCCTGAAGGTGGATGAAAAGCTTATTCCTGAATCACTCAGGAATAAGATCAACACTTATAAGGGCAATAAAACCATTCCACCGGAAATGTTTAAAGTTTCCCATAGCACCCACTATCAGAGCATTGACTTCAAGAAAGGCAACCTGACGTATATCAGAAACCTGATTATTCTTGATACGCTTTTTGCCAATACTCAAAAAGTGAAACCCATCATGCTTGGAACTCTCAGCCAACAGAAGAAAGCTGAAGAGGTAACCGCCATGATCTCTGATCTTGAAGCAAAAAAAGGAATTCTCAATGCTCTCAGCGAGCAGCTTGGTTCGTTTAAAGCATTTCTATTGCAGGACAACCTCGACCTCCATCACACCGAACTACCCAACCCATTTATTGGCGGGCGCTCCATAGGCGACCTGCTACTGGCTCAGATTGAAAGCAGCAGCGATCATGAACTGAGTACATACGATAAAATCCTGCGAGAGTACTTCGCTGGTAAATACCAGAAAGTAGACACAATGCTTGATCTGCTGGATGAAACAACTGCAAACCAGCCTGAGTACAAGCTTCTTGCTGAGTTTGTCAGACACGAAATAGCCAGCGCCAAGTCCTATCACAATTTTTTAAAAAATTTATAACCCTCCTCTTTTTTGTGGACTCCACAAATTCAAACTGTACCTGATCACTGCTGAAAAGCAGTGATCCAGGAGCACTGTCGATGATGTTTCCTGAAGTTCTACGAATGCGGGGGCATGCCCTTAATCGTTCATCAACGGTGCTTATACGTATGAAAAATTTAATTCTCTTTCACTTGCTGAGCAAAGCACAACTTTCCAAGCGAGATGAGCGATTAAAAAACGCACTACTCAGGGAAAGGTCGTTATCTGCCAGAAAGAATAAGGAGAGCGAGGGTGTGCAGGATGAAAAGGTGTCAGACAAGGAAAGTTCAAAATCCCCATGACCCAACACCAAAGACTGAGGCTAAAACGTGGAAGGCATTGCCCTACCCACAAAAAGAAAGAGCGGTAAATATCTGTGATGGTCTTTTATCTGGAAGAACGTATCGATCACTGGGTGGAAGAAAACTGGCTCGCAGGCCAGAAATTGTTCGATTCAGTCTGGGAAAACGATACCGGCTGATTTGCGAAAGACAGTCAAAGCAGACTATTCCTCTCATGATCTTATCCCATGAGAGATACAACAAATTTCATAAAAATATTTGAGAGTGGTTCATCATGAATAGAGTTAAACAATCGCTTTTAGTGACATTCGATTTCAGCCAGAGAGGAAAAAGCGGTACAGGCCTTGCTGCTGCCTCTTTAATATCCGCCTGCCGCAGCCATCAAGAATACCAAACATCTTTTTCGATTGAACACTTGCCTATTAGAATGCCGGTTCATCCAGAAAAGCCATTATCTCCTATAGACGTATACAACCAGATAATATCCCTTAAAGATATCCAGCATTTAGATAATCTGATTATCGCTTGTTATGTCTGGAGTTCTTATCTCGTAAACCCACTGATTACGATGTTCAGGAAAAATGGATTTACCGGAAAGATTATTTTAGGTGGATATCAAATTCACAGAGCAACCTGTAAATCACTATACCCTGATGCAGATATCTATATCTCCGGTTACGGAGAGACTGCACTTCCCAAAGCTATTTTAATGGACAGACATATCACCTCTCAAGTCGTTGAGGAAAAAGTAGATTTTGAAAATATTTCATCTCCATTTCTGGATGGATCATTCCAACTGGAATATGGAATGGACATGATCCACTGGGAAACCTCGAGAGGCTGCCAGTTCAAGTGCAACTTCTGCGCTCACAGGGATCTGGTAGAAACCACCAAGGAAAGAGTCCATCCTATGGGGTTTGACAAGATTAAAGCAGAGTTAGACCTGTTCAAAAAATTCAATATCAACAAGATCAACGTCTTGGATCCTGTATTTAACCGTGGGGACATTCATAAAAAGGTATTGAAATACGCAATTTCTATTGACTTAAAGTCTTTGCTATCTCTTCAGGTTCGATTCGAAATGATTGATGAAGAGTTTCTATTCCTATGCAAACAGCTCAACGTTGAACTTGAGTTTGGCCTGCAAACAGCCATTGAAAAAGAATACAACATTATAAATAGAACAAATAACCTTCCAAAAGTGAGTAAAAAGATAGATCTCTTAAAACAATTTAACCAGCCCTTTGAAGTCAGCCTTATTTATGGCTTACCAGAGCAAACATTCAACAGCTTTAAGCAGAGCATTCAATTTCTGACTGATCGTTGTGACTGCATTATCAAGGCTTTCCCATTAATGCTTCTGGAAGGAACAGAGCTGATTAATCAAAAAGACAGGTTTTGTTTAAAGGAAGACGTCATTGACGAAAGCAAAATCCCACACGTTGTTGAAAGCAACAGCTTTACCCGCCAGGAATGGCAAAAAATGCACAACCTAGCAAAATCACTAACCCCCAATAAGGAAGCTGCATAATGTTTATTGCTATCGAGGGACTGGATGGTTCCGGAAAATCAACAGTAACAAACGCTCTTGCGAGTCACCTGAATATTGAGCACCTGACTACACCATCCACACAATATAAAATGGTAAGAGCGGAAGTTGACCGGATTCATAATAATGATCCCTTGGCCCGCCAGCTTTTTTACGCTTCCACTGTCATGCAGCTGCCCAATACGGTCAGTGAGATGATGAAAAGTGGTCGTTCAGCGATTGTTGACAGGTACTGGCTTTCAACTCAGGTGTACCACCACTGGAAAACCAAGGGCAATAGCTTTCCCTTGAAAGATGTTGAGTCCAGGCTTGTGATCCCCGATGCAACCATTTTTATTCGTGTACCCCTTAAGGAAAGGAAGCGTCGCTTAAGTGCACGCCATATCAACACCGCTGAAGATAACAAGACGTTAACTGCAGAGGCTGATAGCACATTAAATGAATTCTATCGGTTGATCGCAGAGCACAGTTCCGTTGTTGGTGAGTGGATTGAAGTCGATGGAACACTGCCCACCAGTGAACTGGTTTATCAGGTATGCGATGTATTGAACAAATAACAAGGTAAGCGCTCGTTGAACTGCATCTACAATCCTTAAACCCAATCCTCGATACTGATGCCTCATCAATTTCAATCATGAGTCATCCATGTCAAACCATAAACGGAATTTCTGGATTCAACACATTAAAGCCTGGCAGCAGAGCGGTCTTTCCCGACCGGAGTATTTGAAAGCCCACCAACTGTCTGCCAGCCAGTTCAGTTACTACTACCGCAACCATTTCCCTGAAGCTGTTCAGGTGGCAAACGATTCCAAGCCTGCGGAGCTGGTTCAGGTGCAAGTGATCGAAGACCAACCCGTTCGAGCTACTCACGCACCCTGCTTGACTCTATCGACACCCAAAGGGTATCGCATTGAACTTGAGCCGGGCTTTGATGCTGATTTGTTGCAGAAAGTGCTCAGGATTGTGGAAACAGCATGATAACCGATACATCTCAACTGAAGGTTTATCTGGCACCTGGCTCTACCGATATGCGTAAGTCAATAGATGGTTTGGCGTTGCTGGTCAGTGAGGTGCTGGAACTCAATCCATTATCTGAAAGCCTGTTTGTTTTTTGTAACCGGGGACGGGATAAACTGAAAATCCTGCACTGGCAAACCAACGGTTTCTGGCTCTACTACCGTCGCCTGGAGAAAGGCCGCTTTAACTGGCCTCGAAGTGATTCACCGGATCAGGCGATGGTCATCACCCGACGACAGCTAACCTGGCTACTTGATGGCTTGTCCATTCATCAGCAGAAAGCCCATGCCTGTGTCCAGTATTCATCCATGGTCTGACAGGCATTGCCATGACCCATGGCAAAACATTGTGTCTGCTTTTTGATCAATACTGTTGCTCATGGATACTAAACACTCGTCTTCCAGCTCTTGTATTGAGGCACTTCAGTCAGCCAATGAGCACCTTGAGTTACAACTCATCGAACTGAAGGCGAAGCTGGCATGGTACGAAGAACAATACCGCCTCTTCAAGCATAAACAGTTCGGCGCTGCCAGTGAACGCTATGAAGGTCAGGGACTTCTGTTTAACGAAGCGGAAGCAATAGATGACGAAGAGCCAACTGAAGAGGATGAGTCACAGACTCAGATCGTCAGTACTCATACCCGAAAAAAGAAGACCGCCCGTCAATCTCTGAAAGACAATACCACCCTGGCTCGTTCCGTCGATACCATTGACCTGGCAGAGTGTGACAAGCTGTGTGGATGTGGCCTGCAACGCTTCCCCATGGGGGAGGAAATCAGCTACAAACTGAAGGTCGTCCCCGCCCAGGCTGAAATCATTGAGATCCATCGCCCGAAATATGGTTGCTCCTGTGAAGATGGCATTAAAATCGCTCCGATGCCCAAAATGCCGATTCCCAAAAGCATTGCCACCGCAGAGTTGCTGGCCTGGATCATTACCAGTAAGTATTGCGATGGCCTGCCATTGTATCGACTGGGTTTTATTGCCAAGCGGATGGGAGTCGAAATTGCCCGTGCCACCATGGCAGACTGGATGATCCGCAGTGCTTTGCTGCTAGAACGGGTCTATCTGGCTCTGGTCGCAGGAATGGTGGAACAAACCGCCTTGCAGGCGGATGAAACACCCATACAGGTATTGGATGAACCAGAGCGAAACCCCCAAAGTAAATCCTGTATGTGGGTTTACCGGACTACCGGAATGCAGGGTTCACCTGTGATCCTTTATGACTACCAGACTGGCAGAGGCCACGAACATCCTGATGCCTTTCTGCAAGGATTCAAAGGCTACCTTCAGTGCGATGGTATGTCGGCCTATAAAGCCCTGAGCGAGAAACGCCAGGACATCAGACTGGTAGGATGCATGGCTCATCTGCGCCGGAAGTTTAAGGAAGCCCTGGATGCCATGCCTAAAAAGGATCAGCAGGCCAAAAAAATCAGCCGATCCGAACAGGCTTTGAACATGATCCGTAACCTGTATGCCATAGAGCAGCGGATTAAAGACAAGAGTGAAGGAGAACGCTACCGAATCCGGCAGGAAGAGAGTAAGCCAGTGCTGGACAAGTTAAAGCAGTGGCTTGATAAGCAGCAGGCACTGGTTCCCCCGAAAAGCCTGTTAGGCAAGGCAATTACCTATGGTCAAAACCAGTGGCCCTACCTCGTTCGATACCTGGAAAGCGGTTTTCTGGATATTGATAACAACGCTGCCGAGCGAGCGATCAAACCCTTTGTGATTGGCCGCAAGAACTGGCTCTTTGCCCATAGTGTCAAAGGTGCTCGTGCAAGTGCCATTTTGTACAGTCTGGTAGAAACTGCCAAGGCAAATGGGCTGGAGCCATACGCCTGGCTGACGTATGTCCTTAAGCAACTGCCAGATCTGGGGCCAGATGACAGTGTTGACTATTTACTCCCGATGAATTTAACTCCAGCAGATATTCGCCAAGCCTGATTTATAGGGAGGCTCTAACTTTCCCTCCCCCCTCTTCGATATCACTGTATTGAACCAATAGAGCCAGAGATAGTCACTATTAGTGAATAACCACTACGACTTATCATTGGTATTTATTATATATGGATTCTCATTTCTCTTACTGGCCTCACCATCAACCTCAAATTTCCTCCTTGGATCATCAGCACGCAGAAGGACATCGGTCACATTATGCTCAGGCAGGTCATAGACAGGTGAGATTCATACAACACTCACAAGGACAACCAGCCCCTCGCCCCGATTTTTCGATGGCAAACCATGACCTTGCGGGCCACGGATTACATCCGCAGTTTCAAGCATTATCCCTTCGAGACACATCCCATGTTCAGCCAAGAAAATGTTATCTACAGCGGGGTAATACACAGCTTATTAATGAGGGGTTTAAGTCCTTAAGACAGAATCCACAACGAGCTCTCAACATCTCAGAAGAGATATTGGCTCAGGGTGCCAATCTTTCTCGGCCTGAGGCTCAAAATGCATACCTGTTACAAGTGAGAGCCCTCTTTCAGTTAGGGCGTGTTGATGATTGTCTGCATAAATTTGAAACATTGGATCAGAGCCAGATTCCATTAAATAACGGATTGCGGATGGCAAAAGGCAGAGTGCTTCAGGCCAAGTACAGACTGACGGAAGCACTGCCTATTTTTCAGGACCTTAATAAGCACTCAACAAATGAAAAAGAAGTAAAAGTTAATGGGTTGGCCCTTGGCCGGCAATACCAGTACATGGGACAGCATCAGGAGGCGCTGACGATCTTTAAGAAGCTGCGCACCGACCGCTCCGGGCATGAAGGCACTCCCTGCAACGACAAGGAAGTTGAACTGGCCCTTGGCCGGCAATACCAGGACATGGGACAGCATCAGGAGGCGCTGACGATCTTTAAGAAGCTGCGCACCGACCGCTCCGGGCATGAAGGCACTCCCTGCAACGACAAGGAAGTTGAACTGGCCCTTGGCCGGCAATACCAGGACATGGGACAGCATCAGGAGGCGCTGACGATCTTTAAGAAGCTGCGCACCGACCGCTCCGGGCATGAAGGCACTCCCTGCAACGACAAGGAAGTTGAACTGGCCCTTGGCCGGCAATACCAGGACATGGGACAGCATCAGGAGGCGCTGACGATCTTTAAGAAGCTGCGCACCGACCGCTCCGGGCATGAAGACACTCCCTGCAACGACAAGGACATAGAGTTAACCCTTGGCCGGCAATACCAGTACATGGGACAGCATCAGGAGGCGCTGACGATCTTTAAGAAGCTGCGCACCGACCGCTCCGGGCATGAAGGCACTCCCTGCAACGACAAGGACATAGAGTTAACCCTTGGCCGGCAATACCAGGACATGGGACAGCATCAGGAGGCGCTGACGATCTTTAAGAAGCTGCGCACCGACCGCTCCGGGCATGAAGGCACTCCCTGCAACGACAAGGAAGTTGAACTGGCCCTTGGCCGGCAATACCAGGACATGGGACAGCATCAGGAGGCGCTGACGATCTTTAAGAAGCTGCGCACCGACCGCTCCGGGCATGAAGGCACTCCCTGCAACGACAAGGAAGTTGAACTGGCCCTTGGCGATATTTATGTCGATTTAATGAGCTGGGTTAAGTTCGACAAAATGCAGCTTGATGACAAGGGGTTTCCTGGGCCAGAAGTAGACTTGTGTATCAGTATTCGTTACTTCAAAGAATGCATTACTTCTTTTGAAGATAAGGAAATTTCAGGGCTTTTGACCAAAGCCATTAATCATGCATGTGATGCGATAGGAAAAAGTCAGTATCTCGATGCTTCATCTTTAAGTCAGTTAGGACACTGCGTTCGTATCGCAGCATCACTACCTGCTGGGAAAGTACCGGATACTTTTCCAAAAGATGAATTGAACAAACTTTCTTCTACCTTCTTTACCGAAGCAAATAAACTAGCCCCTAACAGGCAGGACCGGCTCAAAAATGAAAATTGGAGGTACATAGAACGTGATTTTTTAGCAAGGCTATCCTCAAGATAATCTGTATTCTCTAGCAAACTCAGCCTTAGTATTACAATATGCGGTTGTCCGACCGCTTACATAACAAGCGCTTACAGTGTGTTTTCTGCTGATAAGTAAAAAAGCATTCCTGATCTTTTCAAGATCACTGATAATGTGAGAGGGAGTTTTCTCTCTCACAATACTGCCATGATAAAAAGGCAAGCAGGCAGAAACGTTACAACACTCAATGTTTAGCAAAATGGATTATTAATGCAAAGCAATGCACAACTGGCTGACAACCGAGAATTCACCTGGTTCCACGACCACCATCTTCTGTCTATCGACTGTTCACATCACTTGAACTATCCCTGCAAAATTATTGTCGGTGGCTGGGAAAAAAAGCTGGACTGGGTATCCATCATTGACAATGAAGTCGAAAAACCGGAATTCCATAACACCATTGCCTTTGATCTGTCTTCCATGGCTCACAGTGACGATATCAAAGCCTGGCTGGATACCATACCCTCAGACATAAACCATCAAATCGACTTTTTTGGCGCTCATAAATTCTTCGTACTGAAACTGGTCGCCCAATGGCAGGAAGCGAGAGACCTGTTTTTCAGCAACCCAGTACTGCTCTGGTACTGGGTGGATTTCTGTATTGACCATAAGTTGGATCAGGAAACCGCCCGGGCGATGCTTTCTATGAAGCAGCACCAAATTCTTGCAGCCATGGGGTACTCAGAAACCAAGTCTCTGAACCGTCTACTCAAAAAGATAAAGGTCGATAGCATCCAGCGTTACTTTGCCAGCAAATTGCTGGCAATAATGACTAAACCGGATTTCTTGAAAACTCTTCGCCATATTCCTGAGTTAAACCAGCGGCATATTGATGAGTTGATCGCTATGCCTGAGCTTATACATTCACAATTGTTGAATGTGCTGGCTGACACCGAGTGCCGTTGGGCAAGGGCTCGACTCATGAATATGATTCTGGACTGCCAGCGCATGGACCTCCGACTTAACAGAGAGCTTGCCCATTGCAACACCGTTGGAGAGTTAGAGCGCATCCATGACAGGGTGGTTGCCCTGCGCAATGAAAACTACATCAATCGAATGGAAGTGCTCAGGGATGAAGATGGAAATCCTCTGCCATTTCCTGAGCCACCTCATCCTGGTAATGACTGGATCAAGCCCGTTCTTACTTCTGACTGATGCATTGATTGATGAAGGCCGCTCTATGAAACACTGCGTTGGGGCCTATGTTCGCAATGTCCAGTCCGGCACTCATTATATTTACCATATGGATGAACCGGAACGCCTCACTATCAGCATTAAGATGAACGACGAAAAACCAATAATGATTGAACAGGTGGCAGGTCCCTGCAATCGTCCACCGTCCATTGAAGCGAAAGCAATGATAGATAGTTGGTTTGTTCAGGCCACCAGTGAAAAGAAGACAAAATGAACGCCGTCAGCAGTCAGTATTACGAAAACAAATTTAAGCAAGGGTTGCATCAAGGACTCAGCCAGCACAAAGCTGCGGATTTGGTTATTCATGCTTATTTGGATAACAAACCAGCAAATCCGAAGCTATCGCCTGAGTACAAACATGAAATGTTCTGGAAGAGTCATTGGCTTGAGCAGGCTCCCGATGACTATTTTCAGTCTGAGCTGTTTTCTCTGGCGCTGGCACGTTATTTCGCCCAGGAAACCACTGAAAACCGAGCTCTGCTTATCCGGATAGCCAGCATTTCACCGGAAGCTATTGTTCGCAGTGTGCGTTACTCGGGCATTATTCTTGATAAGCAATCAATCCGTTGGCAAGAACTGCAAGCCATCAATGAAGAACAGAACGAATGCTTTGCTGAATTACTGGAACTCCGACAAATTTTTCTGGAAGCACACCGTGATCGACACAAACTGGTTGAGAACAAATGGCAGCCCTTAAGCAAACTTGAGCCTCTGGCGATACTTTGCTATTCCAGCCTTTTTGCCTTCGATCAATTAATGGAAGGTGAACTGGAGATAGACGGTGATCGTGTTGGCCAGCAAACTTTATGGAAGTCCATGGGGCGAATTCTTCAACGATCACTTCAAACATCGAAACTGATATCTCTCAGGCCCACCGAGAGGGATATCGGAAAAACTTTAAAGAAACACCTGTCCCCGATTATCTTTCCAAGTCGAACCGGCTACGCGCCCAAGGCATTTGAGCGATACAGAGCATTCTTTGAGCTATTTTTTGCCCAACTGGAACTGGATCGTTTTCTGTCAGAAAGTGTTGATGCCTTCTGTTTCGACGATGCTTCAAAATTCAGCGTAGTCGATGGTTCAACAGCATTGGACGTCATTGATCCAACAGCCAAAGAAAAGTGGTTGGAAGGCAACAATAAATTAATCACATTACAGGGTTACTGGTTTAACCGGGGCTGGTAAGCTTTCGAAGCCTCCGAGATTTCTAAAGAGATAATCGGCAGACCGGAAAACCATGAATCCAATGCGATGTGCGTAATAAAAGCACTATCCGGTACTTTGGAGTTGCAGGAAATATACGGTATTGGCGATACCATCACCACTGACAACGGATTCAAGGTTGATACCTATCAGGCATTGCTGGCCAGCCATCTCATGTCGGCCTTTTTTAAAGGAGACTACGTTGAGCCTTTTCATGAAAGCCTCGACCAGGGCATGGCGTGGAATGAAGCCTTAGCCATGCTGGCGTTCAATGGACTGGTAGAAGGCATGCAAAACCGCCTTCCTTTTACCTGGTCTAACGAAGAGGATAAAGCCAGAAATATCCGTGGATGGACCGTTAATAAAGAGCATCCAAAAGGCAGTATAGAGGCAGCAAAAGCCATTCTGGATTTTTGGACAGCTGACCTTGGCATACTGGCTAAAGTGGCAAAAGACAAGCCAGGAACCAGAATACCCGAATTAAACGAGCGCCCATTTCTTAGAATGGGGGAGTACGCTTTTCAGATCCCTTGGGTTATGGCTTTCCAAAATAACACGACAGCGGCTATCAATAACCTGAGACGAGTTAGCTCACACAGGGATGAAGCCAGAAGTGAAACCGGACAGATTGAACAAAACCTCGCTCAAGCATTTGAAAAAGCCGGTTTCAGAGTAATGACAGGGTATCACCCTGCACCATCTTTAATGGATAACCCCGGTGAGATCGACCTGATTTGTTATAAAGATTCTCACCTATTGGTTATTGAAGTGAAATCCACATACCTGCGTAGTTCTGCCAAAAGCATTTGGCAATATAAAACACGCACTCTCAGAAAAGCCGGTGAGCAGGTTCAGCGAAAAGCGGATGCAGTACAAACTTTACTGGTTCAGCAACCGGATGATTTTCAAACCCTCAATATTGGTGACACCTCCAAGCTTCAATTCCATCGCTGGATTGTCGATACAACCATTGAGCATGATCACGAATTATTCTCTGGAGCGCTGAAGGTCTCAAAACAGGAAGTTCTAATAGCCTTAAAAGATGAAGCTCACCTTCTTATTGGGTCATCCATTCCAGAATACGAAGGGCCATCTGTACCGCAGACACTCTACCACAGCGGGTTTGAGGCAAAATCCTTTATCAACCTGATTGAAAATGACTTTATTTGGAGACAAACCAGAGAGGCTCAACAGTTGCCAAATGCGAGAATATTCAATTTTGGCACTGAGTAAGACATACAATAATATCTGATTAATGCCGCTTTCGACCTGAAGGCGGCCATCATTGCAGAAAATCATCCAGCTACAGCATATCGTGCATGCTCCAGCAAAAGAATAAACTTGCTGAAGTCATCCCAGTAGTGATTCACACCCAAAAGCAAAAAAAGCTATAAGCTTCTGATTTTTATAGCAATTAAAATCATTAAATTATGGACATTTTTTGCTGAAAAATTTTGGACATTTTTTAAAATTATTTTTTGGACATTTTGTGCTTAAAAAGCAGTGCTTTTGGACATTTTATGAAGTGTAACAAAATGTATCATGCGGGCTGCAGAAGAGAAATGCGGACATTTTATGGGTAAAATCAGGGACACTTTTTTCCATTACGGATATATCACTGTATCGTAATGTTTAAAAATGTCCGTTTGGACATTTTGTGCCTTAAACACTTCTCATTTTTCCTCTTCAAATTCATGGACATTTTTTGGGTACTAAATCTACCAGTAAATTTTGTTCCCTTCACTGTAACGACCATCCAGTACAATTTTGTTCGCCTTCACTGTAACGACCATACCATTTTTTTGACTTGATGTGCCCAGTCTACCGCTGTCTTATGATCAGTAACCTCAACGTGTCGTCAACCGGTCAGAGGCTCGAATATCATGAAAATATTACTGACAACCATTACGCTCATACTGTGTGTCATAACGCTCAGGCTTGCCCGGTTCCATAGGAATAGGCTTGTGCACCTCAATAATTAATTGCTTGTTACTTTCGTCGAGACAAACCACTGGACGCTTTGGGTCGTAAGGTTGCTGGTAAAGATCCAGAACCTCCTCCATAGCGCTAGCAAACTGGGCGCTTCCCTCTTCGGTAATACACCACTCTTTGCTCAGCCAGAGTTTAAGTTCGTTTTTTTTAACTCGGAGTGAATGGTGCTTCTGAAGATTTCATCAACATAATTTAGCTCGATCATTTTGTCCCGCAGCAGATTTAGCGTCCAACGGCAACGAACTTCCGGCGGTGGTGAACAGGCAAGGGTGACAAGGTGAGCCTGTCCTTCAGCACCCAGCTTACGCCTGTGGCTATTATCAGCAGGCTTTAACCTATATCAAAAACCAGAACGACGGTGACCGGATCTATGCCGTTCATAGTGACCACCTTGGCACACCCAAGCAACTGACAGACATCACCGAAAAGATTGTCTGGAGCAATGGTGACAGCCCCTTTGGTATCAGCTCAATCTCAGGCAGCGGAATCACATTCAACCTGCGTTTCCCTAGACAATACCATGATCAGGAAACCGGACTGAGTTACAACTACTTCCGGGATTATGATCCGGAGACAGGGCGTTATGTTCAGTCTGACCCGATTGGGTTAGCTGGCGGGCTGAACACTTACAGTTACGTAAGCGGAAATCCAGTTAGCTATATAGACACTTTGGGTCTAGCTATTGAATCCCCCTGGGACGCTTTCAATGTTGGTGTTGGTGCTGCTGAGTTCAGTTATAATGTAGCCACGGGGAATTATGTAGGCGCAGCTATCAGCGGTGCTTGCACTGTTTACGATGGTGTAGCGACTGCTGTTTCGGGGTTGCCTGGCGGTGCCAGTAGTGCTTATAAGGCTCTGAAGTACAGCGATGATGCTCTTGGGGTTGCGAACAGTGGAAGCAAGTTTTGGACTAGCTCCACTACTTTTAAACGAAATAAAGTTTTTCAAAGCAACGATTTGATTGACCCTAAGTTAGTAGATGCTCGCGGACGAAGAAACTTGGAAAGGATGCAAAAGGGATTAGCACCAGTTGGCCCTGATGGAAAATCGATTAATTTACATCATATGACGCAAAAACATAATGGTTCGATTGCTGAAGTCACACAGACATTCCATCAGAAAAACAGTAAGACGATTCAATATCAACCCTAGTTCCACAGCTTCAGGAATTGATAGGTCTGCGTTCAATAAGTGGCGAACAGATTATTGGAAATCCCGGGCAAACGATTTTTAATTTTATGAGATTGTTTAATATGAATGATTTAAATGAGGCTTTTCAGCTAATAAGTGATTTTGGCGGTGATTTCGAGGGTGAAAAAGATATTACTCTGATTGAAAAAGCTGAGTCTGCCTTAAGCTTAAAGTTTCCACCATCATATCGGGTGTTTTTACAAACATTGGGCTGTGGGGATATTGAAGGTTTAGAGTTCTATGGGCTGATTGATGATAACTTTGAGAGCTCTTCAGTACCAAATGCTATTTGGTTGACGCTGCATGAACGTAAGGCTTCTGGTTTGCCGGATCATCTAGTACTTATCTATGGTTTAGATGACGGTACATTTTATGCGGTAGATACTAAAGCAACAGGGTTAGATGAAGAAAGTCCTATTGTTAGGTATGGAGCTGATGGAGTAACTGAAAAAGTCGCTGATAATTTTGGCTCCTTTTTACTATCAGAACTTAAAACTGTTTTATAGTACAGTTTTTTTAAGAAAGCCCGCACTAGCGGGCTTTCTTAATGTGCAGCTTGCTGGATCACCGTATCTAACATCTCCATCACAAACTGCTGCTTAGCTCTTGGCAGTAGCCTTACCTGTTCGATCAGTTGTTGCAGTTTCGACGCAGAACCGCATGTATTACTTCCCTTAGCTGCTTCTTTGCCGTGCAGTGTAGCGGTCTAATAGTACCGGGCACTGAAATGCGAGACAATACGATCAACCATTTTAGGTGTCACAATGAGCGAAAAGAAAACACAAAAAAGTCACCCAAAGAAATTTAAGGAAGAAGCGGTTGCATTGGTAACTGAGCAAGGCTACAGCGTGCCAGAAGCAGCTAAATCATTGGGTATTGCCGTTAGCCTACTGCACACATGGAAGGCCAAAATTGAAAAGCAAAATGCTGGGTTGTCTTTAAAAGAAGATGAACGAGACGAGCTTAACAGGCTGCGTAAGGAGGTTAAGAATCTTCGTATGGAGAAAGAAATATTAAAAAAGGCGAGTGCCTTCTTTGCGAAGGAAATGAAATAAAATTTCCGTTCATCAAAAAGGAATCGGCGCACTACCCCATTAATCTACTATGCCGAACCATGAAGGTTAGCAGGTCTGCTTATTATGAATGGATTAAGCGGCCTGCCAAGCTAATCACAGTGCAAGAACTGAACCTGTACCGGCGGATAAAGCGCTTGTTTAACCAGAGCAAAGAAAGCTTGGGGAGCCGTGAAATGATGAAAAATTCAGCCGTAAGGGATGACGCCGGGTTCTGAGCAGCATGCACATCTTATTGCTTTGACTTGCTCCAAACCTCCAGAAGGCGTATGTCGTTAGACGATGAAGCTTTTGGCAGACAAAATGGTTGAACTGGAGGCCATTTCTGCGGCCACTGTATCGCGTTTGACTATAATAACAACCAGTGTCGTCCATCTGATGACACTGTGCAGGAAAACACCGCATCAAAGTTATACAATTTCTCTACCAACACCGCCCTCCTGCAAGGGCTTTGCAGAGTCACTATGAAATATATCTCTCTTTTTATCCTGCTCTCCATTTCCCCTCTGTTGGCGGCAAAGCCAAACTGCCAGAGTCAAACTGAAGAGATAAGCGACCCCACTCAGGAAGAGCTGAATAGCGCTGAAACGGCAATGAATCAATACCTGCAAAAGAGTATTGATCGATACAGCGATGACCCGGAGATGGTCAACACCATCAAGGCCGCTCAGCTAGCCTGGAGCGAGTACGCCAAAAAGCATTGCGCCTCGGTTTACTGGCAATACAGGGGTGGAACGATCCGAACGGTGATCGGTTTAAGTTGCAAGATACACCTTACTCAGGAACGTACACACCAATTATGGCAAGATTATTTGACCCATATGGACAGTGCCAAACCAGAATTGCCTGAACCCACTCGCCCCTGGTGCCATGGATAAGAAAAGGCGCTGCACAATGATGCTTGCGGTGCTATTGATTTAGCACACACCTGGTGAGGCCTGCATTGAAGGCCTCTGATAATGGCAAGCTCACTGCTGCGTAAGGGCAGTTGGAAATTTTTAGCCGATGGTGACAACACTGGCGCCCGATAGAAAAATTTCCTTTGTTGGCTATTGCTGTCATCCGACTAAGGAATTATCCCAGCAGGGCTATTCTCAGCCAGCATCCAGGTACGATAGTAATTGACGACAGTACTCTCTATAGTCGATATTCTTTTTACCCTTAGAAGGCGGTTGATTGTTAATTGTTTCTCCATTTGCAACATAAGTGTTGAGGGTAATTTTAAATTCCTGATAGAATTTATGCTGATGAATAGAGCGCAACAATTCAGCTTGAATACATCTTAATGCTTCCATCTTACTTATTTCATTACTGGATTTTTTTTGTTTTTGGATGTGCCCAATAAACGCTAAGGATCGATCATAAGAGATAAGTGACCTTAACAAAACGCCAACCCATTTTTCTTTTTCACCCTCTGGGTTAGAGATAAAGAGCATGCGTGCATAGTTGATTTTTTTCTGGGAAATGTCTTGGACGGAAGTTATAAAGTTTTTTTGTACTTGCAGGCAATGACACATATTGTTTAACTCAGTCAAAATAGAAGCGCAAGGCACTGGCACCTTATTCGCCGTAGGAAAGAGTGCATTAGGCTGTTTGCATTCAAATTCATAGCTGCCAATAATGTCCTCATCAATGAGGTTTATTTGAATAGTAACCACTTTTTTAAAGGGGGGCTGTTTCTCGTACACGTTAACCTGATTGAAAGCCGGAATTTCCAGCAGCGCTATTCCATCAACTTTATTAAACTTAACTTTGAACTCAGATTGAGTTGACTGAGTAATTTTTTCAGTTAAACTGAAGCAGGATTTAAAAGCGCAATGAATATCAATATCTCGATAGTCATCGCATTCATTGAAAATGATATTTCTTGCCAATGAGCCGGTTAGGAATACGGTGTGTTCGTTAGACTCCTGATAAACCTCGTTCAAGCATGTAAATAATAAACGGGTTACGTGCAGTTTAGATTCTGAGGGTTGTAGCTGGCTGCTATTAACAAGAAAAATACTCTGACGATCTGCAGCTGTTGTGCTGTTCAAACTAGGACCCATAGGAACCTCAAGCGTTTTTTTCGCACTTAATGGCTCAAAAAGGTGTGCTCTGCTATCCGCCATATGTTGAGATGTGTTGAGCACTGCCTGACTTTTATCACTGTAATGAGTACCGTTCACTGTAGATTGCTCTGGGGTTTTTACCGGCAGCGCAAAGGAATCAGGAGTGCCTGTATGACTTTGATGGCTTATCCCCTCAAATTTTACCTTCTTTTTTTTCTTCTTCTTTTTACTTTTTTTGTTTATGGCTTTTTCAGCTACTTTCAATTCTTTTAATATGGCAACTACTTCGAAAATATCATTGGCACTTTCACTTGATTCAGCAATAAAAGTAGAAATTTCTTTATTTAACTCAGCATCTGTTAGTCGCCTCGTTTCTTTACGATCATCCGTCATCGCATCATTTACGTTCTCATTAGTTATTCCACCTTGATATGCTTTATCCCCCATCATGTTTTTTAATATTTCTCCCCTATTGTTATAAATCAATTTAACTTCCTTCATTTTCTCTGCCATAGCCTCAGCTTTATCACAGAGGCTGGTTTTTGTAATTAGTAACTGATTACATGCCGCCAAAAGTTCGTTTTCTTCATTAGGTACTACCTCATACGCCTTAACCAATTTTGAGGTAATATCCCGCATTTCAAATAATATATGAGGAAGCGTAATACCAGTAGTGCAATAAAAAACCACTGCACACTTAAAGGCTTTATTTATTTTCGCTCGATTGACCAGTGCATTATTATCACACGCTACCTTAACTATTTCGACTGCTTTATCAAATTTATTCGACTGATTAATCAACACACCGACCAGTTCGTACACTAGGTCGCAAGCTGTGTAACAAGCCTCCAAATACTCAACATCACTGACTGAACCATGGTTTCCAATTAGCATGCTATTCAAACATCTAATAATTGAAGATATCTCAGATTTCTTTTGATTGGCATACCAATCCATTATTTTGATAACTAATGGATTGGTTTGCTGAACAACCGATATAGTTTGATCATTGGAGCTACCCTCTGGAGCATCAACACTGTTATTTTCTTTTACATTCTTCTTATTTTTCTTCTTCGCCTTATCTTTTTTAACTGTACATAAAAAAGCTTCTGCCTCTTTTTTTCTCCTCTGCTCTTCGAGTATTACTTCTTCACCATTATTCAAATAGTTAAAATATTCAAACTTGCATCTTTTAGAATGTTTGCCCAGCAACTCTATGATAGACTCAGAATGAACGGTTAGCTCATTGGCCACACCTTTATCTAAAAATCCACTTGAAACAGCCCTCTGTAGAAACTTCTCAAACTCTTGAAAAATAAGACAAATCCTTTTCATGTTTAAAAATAATTCTTCCCCACAGAAGCGCGATATGGTGCAAAGAGTCAGTCTGGCCAAAACACTAGCAATTGATTCATAATCGCTATTTTCTTTTAATTCAATATTGGATTCGAACAATGCATCTAATATTTGTTCTAATTCATAGTATGCCTTCAACCTTTCTAACGCAATTAACAAACCACATATTTTTTTTTCTGAATTGACTGCTACCGAACAACCCAATGCAATATCTTTTATGACATTTTCAGCTTTATCAAATACCTCCTGATGGTTGTGGACCCAATAGTCAGGAGTGGAAAGATAAAACAGTTCATAAATAAGCTCTACTGATTTACTAGAATAAAAACCATAATGCTCATACCCCATGCTATTTTTTAGTTTGTACAAATTGCTTGCTTTTATTTCATGATATAAGACACTTTGCAAATCAAGATAGTTTAGCAAATCTAAACATGATTCTAGGGGCGCTTTATAAATAAGCGACAACGAATGAACATTACTCGCACTGTCATTTGAATTTTTTTTCTTGTAATAGTCATCTAACAGTAAAGCCAACTTCATTTTCGCTATTGGAATAATATAATATGTTAATAATTTATGGCATGTTAAATTTAACGTCATCTTAGGGTTTTCATTTGTTCTTAACGCTTCATCATCAGAGCTTGTCGCAACATCACCCACTTTTAAAACAGAGTATAAATCCGGATTAGCTATTATTTGACTCAGGGAGCCGTAGAAATCAAGAAAGATCTCGAAAGGTTCATTCAAAATGAAGTCCGAAGCATCGTTTACAGCATCACTTATAGCCATATTTACAGGAAAATCTGATCTAAATTTATTTTTATCAAATAGCGTAAAATTATGAACCTTACTTCTAGCAGAAAAAAAATCGGATAAATAATTTTTCAACACAGTGTCTAACTGACTATAGGACTCATAAAATTTTTCCTTTGCCTCCTCTGGTGAGCCGTAGTCATCAAACGTCGACAATATTGCATTGGTATCGTTGGCTCGATTTGAAACTTCAACGCTTGATTTAGCCAATCTCTCTAAATATTGCTGCAACTCAGCCAGTCTTACCTCCTTGCTCTGACGTGGGCCTACTACTCTTTTTTTTTGATTTGATTTTTGAGTCATTGGATCATCTGAAAAGTATCTGACAATGCTGTTATACACATTATTTTTTTTGCTTCTATTTTTGACCCGGAGAGTGAATAAGCCATGCTCGCTGTCATTAAGCACTGAGTTAATGGTTTCATCTGATCGACTCCTCCCTTTGCTGGGTATTTTGTTCTCTACTTCTTGTTGTACTACCATCTCAAAACTTGTGATATCTTTGTTATAAACAGAGGGGGGCTCACTTGTTCCATCGTTTAAAATAGAAGCGTTGTGACTGTCCTCTGGCCAGTCTTTTGTTGTAGGTGTGACGACGGGTTTTAAATTCAAGGCGCTGTTGCTGGGAAGTTCCATATATCGTTCCAAATAATCGAGGTGCTGGCTGATAATCGACTGCCCTGCCAAGCATCACAGCTTGTAGATCCTAGGGTTCAGCCATTATTTTGCCTAGCGGAGCATTTTGTTGGGCTGCTTCAAGAAGATTATTAAAGCTGAATTTTTATATTTTGCGAATTTTTCCAGGCCATGTTTGTTTTTATTCAGCTTCGGCCCGGTTGGGCACAGCCTTTTTGTGACCGCTCTACAGAATATTAAGCCGCCATTACCTTGAAAAAGCCATTTCAGGACAGCTTACAGGGGCATCTAATGCGCTTGCATTGGTATTAGAGTTATTACCAGGCTCTTTAAGCCAATGTTGCTCGGCGAGCGTGCATCTTTAAATAAACCTGCGAAGTAAAATAATCGGGTCACAGTAATGTGACCCGATTATTTTTAAGTTTCTTTGGTTGAGGTAACAATGACACTGAACAATATGAGTGCGCCACCGGCTAACTGTATTAAGCTCAGTGACTCTTGTAACCAGACCATGGCAAACATAGCGCCAAACAGTGGCTCACTTCCCATCAGCAAAGAGACTCGAGTCGGCGACGTTCTGCGAACCGCATAGTTTTGTACATAAAACGCAAACAATGTACAAAACAGCACCAAGTAAGCCACCGTCATCCAAAACTCAGTCGATGTCGGTAGAACAAACGCAGAAGCGGGTAGATAAACCAAAGCCCCAACGATGGCGCAAGATGCCACCACCAACGACTGAAGCGACGTCAAAGTGGACGTTGTAATCTCCTTCCCCGCAGTAAAACGTTTGGTGAGTGTCACCATAAGAGCACGTAATAGCGCAGCGGTGAGAATAAAATAATCCCCGGTATTTAACGAAAATTCAATGCCTTGCTCACTCGTCAGAAGTAGCACACCAATCACACTGCACACCGTCAGCCCTAACAACCGATTACTGATGCGTTTTTTGTTGACAACCAACTCAGCAAATGCCGTAAGAATCACGGTCAAACTGATTAGAAAGGCTGCATTGGATGCAGAGGTTTGTGAAACCCCAAATACTTCGCAGAAAAAAATCGCCGATAGAATAAAGCCCGTCGGAATCGCAATCTTCCAGTCTTTGTTGAGCCCATGGCGAAAGTCTCGAATCACTACAGGCAGCATACATAAAAAAGTGATTGAGAAACGTATACAAAGGAAGAGTAATACACTGGTGTAAACCAAGGCGCTTTTGGTGAGCCCGTAACTTGTTCCCCAAAACACGGCCACTAAAAGCAGTAGTGACTCGGTTACAGGAAACTTAAAACTCCCTTTTTTTAACGAACTCGCTGCCGTAGTCATGTCATTCCTCTATTTTTGCAAACGCGATGACGAGTACATCTCTGTACGCGCATTTTTCCGAACTTTCTGGGCGAATTGCCGTTACTTCAAGCATTGTTTGCATCATCGGCCATGACGCTGTTAGAGATCTTATCAAGCAATCAGCGCTGAAGTTGGTTTTGGTTTTTATCCGTTATGGTTGTCTTCCCACCCACAACATTAATTTTGTTGATCATCATTGACGCAATGTACGTTACGCCATCACGGTGTAAGCCTTGCGCTGTTGGTTGTCCCGCTTCAAAGTCATCAGCAATTATGCGATACGGATGCAAACGTATGTTCCATTAGGTTGCTTGCCCTTCTACACCACCATAGACATCACTCATCAAGCCGAGTAAACGTTGCAGAATTGGCGAGGTAAGAAATCGGTCTGTCAAAGGTTCAAAATGACGCTCAATATCACCATTTATGTTAGTTATAACTACGGCCCTTTTCGTGTTGAAATGAAAGCGTTGGTTGCTGCAGCAAACGAGACAAAATATGAACTTCCCCCGAGACTAACCAGCTCCGGGGGAGTGTATCGGGTAGGTGTTAAACTTCGACTTTTTTACGACCCGCTAACGCATGGGCCAGCGTGCCCCCATCGACAAATTCCAACTCCCCGCCAAGCGGTACGCCGTGGGCGATGCGCGTGGCGGTAACGCCAATCGATGTGAGGGCTTCGGCAATATAGTGCGCGGTAGCCTCTCCTTCCACCGTTGGGTTGGTGGCAAGAATCACCTCTGCTACTTTTTTTTCTGTCACACAATGGAGCATCTGCTCGATACCGATGTCTTGAGGGCCGATACCGTCGATAGGCGATAAGTGCCCCATCAGAACAAAGTAACGGCCTGCGTACCCTCCGGCTTGCTCAAACGCCAAAACATCCGCCGGGCTCTCAACAACGCACAGCAGCTTTTCATCCCGACCGGGGTTGGCGCAGATATGACACACCGGCTCTTCCGTTAAAGTGCGGCAGTGGCGACAACGCTCGACGGACTGTGCAGCTTGCTTTAGTGCCATCGACAGGCGCAAGGCACCGTCGCGATCCCTCTCCAGTAAATGCAGTGCCATGCGCTGGGCAGAGCGAGGGCCAACCCCCGGCAGGCAACGTAGCGACTCCATCAATTCCCTGATCATGGGGCTGAACATAATGAAAACCTGAAAAAATCACGGCTCACTGCCCAGCACCGGGAGCGAGCCAGCAGTGGGGTCAGTAGGGTAAATTCATGCCGTCGGGGAGGCCTAATCCGGCGGTCAGTTCGCCCATCTTTTTCTTGTTGTTCTCTTCGACTTTACGCACCGCATCATTGACTGCGGCCGCCAGCAGGTCTTCAAGCATCTCTTTATCTTCTGCCAGCAGGCTTGGGTCGATATCAAATTTGCGTACGTCATGACGCCCCGTCATCACCACTTTGACCAAGCCGGCACCGGCTTCTCCTGTGACTTCGGCGCTGGCCAACTCCTCCTGGAGTTTTTGCATATCATCCTGCATTTTTTGGGCTTGCTTCATCAGGTTGCCCATTCCACCTTTAAACATATTGACCTCTGCAATATTGTTCCCAAGACGTTTATCTCAGGTTTTACTTAATGATATTTCCGACAGGCTGAATGGAATCTTCCAGCACCGTAGCAGAAAATGTATCCAACATACCCTGCACTTTGCTGTCGTTGTAAATGCTTTCCCTGGCCTGATGGAGCCGTTCCTCGGTTTTGCGCTGCCGCCAGGCGGCAGGAGTTTCACTAACAATACGACCAGTGTCAATTAACAGTTTAACGGACTGATCAAAATAGTCACCTAGCGCCTGCTCAATACGCTGACGATGGGTCTCGTTATAAAGCGTGCTGCGACCCTCATCAAGGCGCAATCGGATCTCACCGTTATCACTGCCAACAAACTCACAATGGGAGCCGATCGTTCCGGTGACCCCGCCTAGCGGCAAACCACGAAATAGCTGAATCCAGCTTCTTTCATCCAATTCACCAAGCTCTACCCGACCCGCTTGAACAGATAGCGTCACTGCCGTTGACGCTGGCGTATCTGGCGATACGGCTACAGCAGGTAACGGTAATTTCGCGTCATCCGCTTCATGGCTTGCATCCGGCTCAACACCCGTGTCGCACACAGCAGCCGGGGCAGCTATCGACGCCTCATACGAAACGGGCGGCTGGTCAAGCGGGGGCTTTGCTGGCTCATTTTCTGGTTCATGAGGAATTATCGGCGGTGTAAAAGAATCCTGATAGGGCGGTTGCGGCGACGGCAAAGCAGCGGCAGCCGCTTCAGTAACCGACAGTTCGGGTGAACTGTGCACTGGCGGGTTGGCGTCAGGGGCAGTCGCCAAATGATTTTCGGCGGATGAATCGCCTTGTACAGACGAAGCGGTTGGTGCAGATGAAGCGTCGTCCTCAGCGGGTGCCACCGCTGAAATATTGAGCGGTGTCGAGGCCACCGGTGCAGCGTCGGGTCTGAAGGCCAGCATCCGTAACAGGGCCATTTCAAAGCCACTGCGCGGATCGGGTGCCAGTGGCAAGTCTTTTTTACCGACCAAACCAATTTGATAATAGAGCTGTACATCTTCTGCCGTCATGACCCCGGCCAACTCCAGCACCTGCTCCCGATCTCCCTGGCTGTTGTCAACCGCCTCCGGCACCGCTTGAGCGATGGCAATTCGATGCAGCAAAGCCAGCATGTCGTCAAGCACCGCCAAATAATCCGGCGAATGCTCGGCAAGTGCCGCAACACAGCGCAGAATATGCGCGGCATTGGCAGATGACAGCGCCAAAACCATTTTCATCACCTGCCCTTGGTCAATGGTACCGAGCATCGCCCCCACTTCGGCTTCGCTGACCCGGCCATTACCAAAAGCAATGGCTTGGTCGGTCAGGCTCAGGGCATCGCGCATACTGCCATCAGCGGCACGGGCCAACTGCCACAATGCTGCAGACTCGGCAAAAACCTGTTCTTGTTGGAGAATGTTCTCAAGGTGCCCAACGATGCGTTGAGGCGTCATATTCTTCAAGCTGAATTGCAGGCAGCGGGACAGTACGGTAACCGGCAGTTTTTGCGGATCGGTAGTGGCCAGCAAAAATTTAATGTGTGGCGGCGGCTCTTCAAGCGTTTTCAGTAAGGCGTTAAAACTGTGGGCGGAGAGCATGTGTACCTCGTCAATCAAGTACACTTTGTAACGACCACGGGTGGGTGCGTACTGGACATTGTCCAGCAGCTCACGGGTATCCTCTACTTTGGTTCTTGAAGCGGCATCCACCTCAAGCAGGTCAACGAAGCGACCCTCGTCAACTTCTTTGCAGGTCGTGCACTGACCGCAGGGGGTTGAGCTGACCCCTTGTTCAC
The DNA here is from genome assembly GCA_965198415.1 of Endozoicomonas sp. Classification (GTDB taxonomy): domain Bacteria; phylum Pseudomonadota; class Gammaproteobacteria; order Pseudomonadales; family Endozoicomonadaceae; genus Endozoicomonas. Next base: position 93,547 of record CBDAPN010000030.1, on the reverse strand, counting down.
AGTTCAAACACTTGGCAAAAATCCGCGCGATGGTGGTCTTTCCCACCCCCCGGGTACCGGTGAACAGATACGCGTGATGAAGGCGATCCTGATCCAGCGCATTGACCAGCGCTTGAAGAACATGGGTTTGCCCTACCAGCTCTTTAAAAGAACGGGGTCGCCATTTACGTGCAAGAACCTGATAGCTCATTGATTAGCGTCAACACCTCAGAAACAGAGCGGCATGATAAGCAGCAGAACCGCTGATATAAAGCACAGTACGAAATTGCAACAACGCACTAACGAATCGCATTTTCATGATAAAGGGTTACTATGCTAACCAAGATGCAGCAAAAATGCACGGTCAGGGATGGTGATGTAAAGGGGGGTTAAGAAGAATATTGTGAGGCGGTGGGTGGCAGATCCTGCCAGCCACACCCCGGCACATAAAGTCCCTACTACCGTTGCTCCCTTCCGGGCCTGGCGGGGTTCGTAGCTGTTTATTGCGGGGGGACCAACAGGACCTACCATAACGTCACATAGCATTGATGCGTCATGATAAGCAGTTATTCATTATGATTACCAGAAACATCATTTGGAGCATCGCGTTCCAATGCAGCGCATTCTCCATAAAACCCCTGCGCCCGTCAACAGTTCACCGGGATATTTCGTTAATGCTTGCAAGCCTGCTGTTTTTTAAGCAACGGCATCGATTTTATAGCAAATATAAGACGACATTGGCCTGAACCACAGTTGTAATCCCCAAGCGCTTCAGTAAGCTTGTGGTTATCGCTACCAACTACTTACACCATGTCTGAGTCCAACAACGCATTACGCCATTTTGTAAATTCCTTGACCCAGCACTACCACTGCGCCCTGACAATGGACGACGCCGACTTTTTAGCGCGTTTTTTTGCCCTGCAGTCTGTGCACGGGAAAACACACCTGATTGAAGCCGGTGCGATGGCGGCGGAGGTCTATTTTATTCACCGTGGTGTACTGCGGGTCTACTACATTGACCACAGCGGTAATGAAATTAACCAGCAGTTTTATCAGGCCGGAGAAGTGGTAGCGCCGGTGTTTTCACTGACCCGGGCCGAGCCGAGTCCGTTTTATCTGCAAGCGCTGACACCCAGTGAAGTACTGGTGGCCGACTACCCGACACTGCAACAAAAACACAATCATTTCTGGCTAGTAGCAGAAAACGCGCTGTTAAAAGCGGTGTTTCTAAAAACAGCCCGGCGCGAAGCACAGATGTTGTTAGGTGGCGCTGAGCAACGCTACCGCTGGTTTTTAAAAGAGAACCCACAATTGGCAAAGCAGCTGCCGCTTTACCAGATTGCTTCGTATTTGGGAGTTACCCCCGTCTCTTTATCCCGTGTGCGTAAAAAGCTCAGTCAGGTTGAACCGGGCGCTGTTGAACCATAGCGCCCGGAGTTCACAGTTAAGGCGGTTACATGGACAGCGCCAAACGGGTGCCCTGATCAATGGCTCGCTTGGCATCAAGCTCAGCAGCCACGTCGGCACCACCAATTAACTGGTAAGATTTTTCCAGCCCCTCGGTCAATGCCCGGGCGGGTTCCTGACCGGCACAAACTATCACGTTATCCACCGCCAACACCTTCACCTCGTCCTGTACCCGAATGTGCAACCCCTGATCGTCGACCTTGAGGTATTCACAACCCGGAATCATGGTAACGCCTTTATTTTTCAAGCCGCTGCGGTGTATCCAGCCCGTCGTTTTACCCAGCTTACCGCCCACCTTGGATTTTTTGCGTTGCAGCAGATACACATTGCGCTCAGCAGCCACCGGCTCAGCGGCAACGCCTTCGATCCCGCCCCGGGCCTGCAGCGTCATATCAACGCCCCACTCCTGCATAAACGCAGCAATGTTCTGACTGGTGGCTTCGCCGTGGTGCAGCAAATATTCCGAGACATCAAACCCAATGCCACCGGCGCCAATCACTGCGACGTTTTTACCCACCGGTTTTTTGTCTTTTAACACATCAAGGTAACTCAACACTTTCGGGTGTTCGATGCCTTCGATTTCTGGTGTGCGCGGACTGATGCCGGTGGCTAGCACCACTTCGTCAAAGTCGCTGGCATTGAGCTTGGCAGCGGTGATCGGGCTGTTCAACTCCAGTTTGACGTCGTGCAGTTCAATCTGTTTTTTGAAATAACGCAGCGTTTCGTAAAACTCCTCTTTACCCGGCACCTGTTTGGCAATATTGAACTGACCACCAATTTGATTGGCTGCGTCAAACAGGGTTACGCCATGGCCACGCTGCGCCGCTGTGGTGGCAAACGCCAGACCGGCAGGGCCCGCACCAATCACGGCGATATTTTTCTTGATGCTGGCGTCGGTCATGATCAGCTCAGTTTCATGGCAAGCGCGGGGGTTCACCAGACAGGAGGTCAATTTGCCACTGAACACGTGATCCAGACAGGCCTGATTACAGCCAATACAGGTGTTAATTTCGTCGCTGCGGCCCTGCTCAGCTTTTTGCACAAAAAACGGATCGGCCAGAAATGGGCGCGCCATGGAGATCATATCCGCATCACCACGGCTCAACACCTCTTCGGCCACTTCCGGGGTGTTGATGCGGTTCGAGGTGATCACCGGAATCGTCAGGTGCTCACGGAATTTCGCCGTAACCCAGGTAAAAGCCGCTCGGGGAACCTTGGTCGCAATGGTGGGAATACGGGCTTCGTGCCAGCCGATTCCGGTGTTAATCAAGGTGGCGCCAGCCTTCTCAATGGCTTGACCAAGCTGGAGTGCCTCTTCAAAAGTGCTGCCGCCTTCTACCAGATCAAGCATCGACAAGCGGTAAATAATAATAAAGTCTTCACCCACCGCCTCTCTTGTGCGACGAACGACGTCCACCGCCAAGCGCATACGGTTCTCATAGTCGCCACCCCACTGATCATCACGAAAGTTGGTACGCATCGCCAAAAACTGGTTAATAAAATACCCTTCCGACCCCATGATCTCGACGCCATCATACCCCCCTACCTGGGCGTATTTTGCCAACTGCACGATGTCGTTTATTTCATTATCGACCTCATCTGACGCCAACTCCCGGGGCTTAAACGGGTTGATGGGTGCCTGCACCGGGGATGGTGCCACCGAATTAGGGTTGAATGCATAGCGGCCGGTGTGCAAAATCTGCATACAGATCTTGCCGCCCTCGTCGTGTACGGCATCGGTGATGACCCGATGCTCAGCAGCCTGTTCGTCGTTTTTAATGATATTGGTCATTGGGTGGGTAGCGGCGTGGGCGCTTGGGCCAAAACCGCCGGTCACAATCAGGCCAACTCCGCCCCGGGCCCGTTCAGCAAAAAAGGCCGCCATGCGCTCCATGCCGTCTTTTTGCTCTTCCAGACCGGTGTGCATGGAACCCATTAACACTCGGTTTTTCAGCGTGGTGAAGCCTAAATCCAGCGGTTCTAACAGCTTTGGGTATTGTGCGTTCATCGCATCTTCTCATCTTTGTTTATTGTTTTATCCACTCGCCGGCATTATTACAGCTTTGTCGTCTTATTGCCTTAACATTTGTTAAGGGGATCACCACCTTAGCTTCACCGTAAAACCGGGTTTATTTGTTCTATCCGCCGCTTGCTGGCAAGACGGGAGCCTATTGCGGTCGTCTTACCAAACGATAACAACGGGCAGTCCGGGTAAGGCCACTGTCGCCTGCCATCAGAATTTTAATCGAAGTATACAATTTCAGGGATGCCAAAGTTCCGAGAGGAATACTCCTCAATTTTTTCGGTAACATAGCGCCCTAAAATTCCGCGACTGGAGTTGTTGAAAAAAGCAGACAGGGGTGTCAGCTGATCAAGATCCGCCCTAGAATAACCACCCTCTGTCACTAAATCATCAAGAATAGAACCTACTGTCTCATCAGTTATTGTTTTAGCACGTATCAGCCTGCCGCTTAATCGGAGCATCAACAATTTTGTTGCCTCATGATGTTCAGAGTAAGTTGTTGTCAGCCTGTTAAATACTGTATAAAATCCTAACCTTATCTGTCTATTCCTCGCTTTTTCCTCGCTTAAGAGGTCTTCACCCGATATATCACAGCTGCTCTCCTCGGCAAAATCCACATTCATTCCCAATAACCCAGAATGACTTGACTTCTCTGGCACGGAAATACTTGGCACCTCTTCAACTATTTGAGAATATTCACCGGCAGGTTTAGCCAGCAAGTTCAGTAAACCCCGGGCTGCTTTGACGATCTTTGGCGCCATTGCCACTAACTCAACTGCCGCAATACTGCCGAAAACCGCACTGGCAATACTCAAATCTCTAGACAATGTTTTGTTGCCCTCATCCAGTACTAATTGAGAGCCCAAGAGCGACGCACCTGACACAGTAGCGGAAAGGCTAGTCGCCGTTGGCAATAGTGCTGAGACAGTGGCTCCCACAAACTGAGTGACGCCTCCGGCGGCAATCGCTTCCGTTGCCGCCGGCAGCGAAGCACCCAAGGTCGGCACCGCCATTATAAGCCCCGCCACTCCAGCCAATAGCATAAAAAGCCCCATGGATTTAGCCACTGCGTTGTGCCCCGTCGGGTCGACGTAATTTACCGGGTCGCCGTCGGTATAGGCGTAACGGTTATCGACGTGCACGGTATCGCGGGTGATAAAACGCCGCAATTCAGGGTGGTGAAACCGATGTCGTAAATACGTGAGCCCGGTTTCAGGCTCTGTCAATTCCTGATTCCAGGTAAAGCCGGTGTCGTCTGTTGGGTTGTGCTGCAGCGGCTTGCCATAGGCATCGTAGCGATACAGGCGTAACTGCGTTTCGCCTTTGCCTTGCTTGAGAACCGCACCGGTGCTCTCATTGGCCTTGAAAAACTGATCCAGCCCCTGCTCGGTTTGTCTGCCAACGATGCTTTTCCCGTTTCGCACCAGTGAGCGCCACTGACCGTCTTTGACAACCGTTTGCATGTTTTTATGGTGATCCGGGTAGAAGTGGGTTTGTGAATCGCCCTGGCTGCGCCGCCTCAGCAGGCCATTCGGCCCGTATTCATAGGCGATTGCCGGGCGTTTTTGTGGCTGTACCTGCAGCAAAAAACCTAAACTGTCGTATTCATATCGAGCCCCTTTGTGATCTTGCGTCAGGTGTCCGTTCGCATTGTGCAGCAGGGGCTTTATCTCCTCACCCACCTTGATATTAACCAGCTGATCCAGCGGGTTGTAGGCATATTGGCGTTTTTGGCTTGAACCGCAATTGCTTTGATCCTCTTCAGTCAGCAGGTTGTTGTTGCCGTCGTAGTGGTAGCGCTTTTGAAAGTGATTGACTTGATCGGTGTGTACCTCATCGGTGAGGCGCTGCATGCCGTCATAGCGGTACTCTGCCGTATACTGCTGCGGCGTCTGCCCCGTTTTAACCAGCTTCTGCACTTGTCTGAGCAGCTCTCCCCGGGGTTTGTAGTGGTAGTTTACGCCATAGTGCACTGTGGGATTGCTGCTGATTGACTCGACCATTTGCCCAAAAACGCCATAGCGAAAGCGGGTTTCTGTTACGCCCGTTGCTTCGGCATTGGTGACTCTTTTGAGCAGCTGCCCATATTGCCCATTGTCGTCTGCACCATAATGAAAGTCGATACGACTGCCGTTGACTTTGAGGCTGGATAAGCGGCCTTTGTCTTCTGGCTTGTAAATGAAGTGTTGCTCAGTCTGATTGGCATCTTTTTGTGCGATGATGCGGTCGTAGTTGTCAAGGGTGTAGCTGATTGAGCGGTTATCCGGGTAATGCATCTGCAACAAGCGCCCGTTTGGCGCATAGCGATAGTGCATAGTTTGTCCATCGCTGTCACTTATCCTGACCAGCCGCCCATTATCATCGTACTGACGGTTGACGGTATGACGCTTCTGGCGTCGGTCCCAGGCGTGCTGGGTCAGTAAGCCCCGGCGGTCGTATTGGTATTCAACCCGCTGGCCGTTTGGCAGGGTTTTCTCTATTTCCCGACCATTTTTGTCATAGCGATATTGCAGGTAAAGTCGATTACCATCCGCTGTTGGTGGGGATTCTACTTTAGCGAGTAACCCATCGCTGTCGTAGAGATAACGGTAGCCTGAATGGCTGCTGGTATGTTCTGGTGTTTTGAGTGTCTTATGCCAAGTGTAGAGGTGGTTCAAAAGGTCGTACTGCCGGGTTTTACTACCATGCAGGCCGTCCCAGGTGTGGATGTCGGTGCTGATCAGATTGTGTTCGGCGTCGTAGTGCAGCTCACTGATGAGCGTTTCGCGTTGTTTTTGGCTTCGCAGGTCAACCAGTGCTGACCTGATGCTGATCGTTTTTTGGTGGGCATCTTTTACCATGATACTTTCCACGAACTCTGCGGCCTGGTCGTGGGGGTTGTTGGTTACCGGGTAGTGTCGGACAATCCGTTTACGCTCCCAGGGCACTTTACTGACGACCTGATGCTGGCGCCCGTTGATGCGGGTGGTGGTGGTCATGGCGGGGTCATTGTAGTCAATGCAGTGCTTATTACCCCAAGGGTCGATGGTTTGAATGCGCCGGCCCTGCTCATCGTAGGCAAACGTGGTGGACAGCCCCAGTATATTGGTTTTGCTTGCTACGTTGCCAAAGGCGTTGTAGGACTGGCTGGATACGGTGCGCCACTGACCTTGATGTAAATCCTGTTGGCTAATAGAGCGTCTGGATGCATCGTGAATCGTGCGTCGTGTATTACCCAGTGGGCTCTGTACCGTGGTCGTGTTTTGTCCGTCGTCACTGAAGGTCTGGTAAGTACTGCGGGTTACGTAGCCCGCCGGGTCGGTGTGAGTCAGCGGACGGTTCAGGGCATCATAAGTATAGGAAGTGACTTCCCCTTTGGGGGTTATGGTTTTCAGGTGTCTGGCGTTACGGGTATCCACCACTTGCGTATACTCACGACCATGGTCACTCACTTTAGTAACGGTCAACTCGGCAGTGGCGGGATCAAACTGATAACGGGTACGGTGACTTACCGACTGAATGCCCGGCCGATTTTTTACCAGCCAGCTAAGGGTGGCAGAGCGTTGTCGCCCTTGATCGTCATAAGTAAAGTCTACTTGCTTCCACTCCTGCCACGGCTGCTTATGGGATTTCCAGGCCAGCCGCTCATGGCTGTGCGCTTTGCCATCCGGGGTCAGTCCATAGCGTTTGCGAATGGCCCTGCCCCCCAGCAGATCAACCCGCGTGCGTTCAGCCAGCAGGCTGTAATGGTCGGTAAAATAGCGGTTGACCGTGGCATCAAGCACCTTCCACTGCTGGTAGTGGCGGTCATAGACGAAATGAATCTCGCTCAGTTGGTTGCCGTAATGATCGTAGGTGGTGGCGGTTTTGTCGCTCGGTACATAGATAGCGCCATTCCAGACATAACGGGTCACCTCGGTGGGCTTGTCGTAGTTGGTTGAACGGCTGTATTTAAAGGGTGAGATCGCATACTCATAGACAACTTTCATATAAGGCTGCCCCTGTCGCAGAGTGCGGATCTCCACCGGCAGGTGCAAATAATTGTACTCATACACCTGTTGGCGCTGCTGCTCACCATTAACTTGCGTTACTTCGACCGCGTATTTGTAGGACTGGTCATTGCTGTCAATCAGGCTATCGCCTTTATTTGATAACGCATACAGGGGGTAGCCGGTGTAGTTATTCCCCTGATTGAATGTGTAGTAAACCTCACGATGGGTTTTCAGGTCTGAGCGGTCGTACTGTTTGAAGAGGCTCACCACGGGCATTTCTTTTTTACCACTGTCGTCAGTGTAAAAAATGCCACCGTAGCTCAATTCAGTAATCAACCCTTCGGGCGTCTCCATCGTACGCACCAGGTTTCTGCCAAAGCTGTTGATATAGGTGATTGTGTGGCTCTGCTTTAATGGGTTCTCAATCCGGGTGACGCCCTCCCCATTAAAGTAGACCCGCTGCTCCCGGTTATCGGGGCTGCGAACCGTCAGCACACCCGGCTCATAGCTGAAGCGATACACGTTGCCATAACCGTCTTTAATACTGCTGAGTCTGGCCGACGCGAGGCTGACAACCGGTTCTTCATAACTGAATTGCATAGGGTTATCAAAGCGATCAACCTGCAGCATCAACAGCCCCTGATGGGAGAAAAACTGACGACTGCCGTCTTTGTGTTGCGATACGTGACGATAGTTCAGGCTTGGAAAGCCAGGAATGGGCAGCGCTTGCACTTTATCCCGAAATTGGCTGCCGTGCTGATTGTAATATTTCAGTCCGGAAGCAAAGCCGGTTTCATCGTGCCATAAATTATCAATCAGCCACTGCATACCGCCAAGCTCAGCGGTGTGCTGAGTAATATGATCCAGATCCAGCTGCCAGCCAGTGGGCAGCCCAAACATGCCCCGGGCATTAAAACTGTAGGTCAGGTTCACCTGCAGAGGCATCCGTACCCCCTGCGCTTTAATGAGGGGGTAGCTAAGACTGAGTGTGCCGGTGGCAGTATTCACTTGTACTTTAAGTGCTTTTAGGTGGTTATAGGCATGGCTGCCTTTGTAGGCTGCCAGGGTGGGTTGACAAGTAAACAGCAAAATCCCGGTCAATATCAGCCTGCACTGAATGAACAATCGCATTAACTTATGCCCCTGAAAAGAGTTGCTGACTAGTTACACTGTAGGCCAACATTCAGAAACAAAAAGAATTTCAATACGTTACTCAAAGAGCCAGAGGAGCATTACCAAATCTTGCGTAAAGCATCACCTTTATGCCCTTTGGGTATTTATGCCCTTTGGGTATTTATGCCCTTTGGGTAAGGTAAGGCGTGGAGTGTCAGCTGCCTTCAATAATAATGGGTGATTCTAAAGCTATGGATGGGTGCGTTACTGGCGTTATACTCCTCAATCTTTCCGGTAACAAAGCTTCCTGAGATTCCACGACTGGGGGGATTGAAAAAATCAGAAAGTGGCGTCAGCTCATCAAGATCCGCACCCGAATAGCCCCCCCTCTGGCACTAAATCTCCCCGGGGTTTGTAGTGGTAGTTTACGCCATAGTGCACTGTGGGATTGCTGCTGATTGACTCGACCATTTGCCCAAAAACGCCATAGCGAAAGCGGGTTTCTGTTACGCCCGTTGCTTCGGCATTGGTGACTCTTTTGAGCAGCTGCCCATATTGCCCATTGTCGTCTGCACCGTAGTGAAAGTCGATACGACTGCCGTTGACTTTGAGGCTGGATAAGCGGCCTTTGTCTTCTGGCTTGTCAATGAAGTGTTGCTCAGCCTGATGGGCATCTTTTTGTGCGATGATGCGGTCGTAGTTGTCAAGAGTGTAGCTGATTGAGCGGTTATCCGGGTAATGCATCTGCAACAGGCGCCCGTTTGGTGCATAGCGATAGTGCATAGTTTGCCCATCGCTGTCACTTAACCTGACCATCCGCCCATCATCATCGTACTGACGGTTGACGGTATGACGCTTCTGGCGTCGGTCCCAGACGTGCTGGGTCAGTAAGCCACGGCGGTCGTATTGGTATTCAACCAGCTGGCCGTTTGGCAGGGTTTTCTCTATTTTCCGGCCATTTTTGTCATAGCGATATTGCAGGTCAAGCTTCTGCTTCAACTTCTTATGCTGCACCTTTCATAATCGCACCGGTAGCCAGTACTGGAATTATATAGCCTCTTTTCTCACTGAGCCTTGAGAGTTGTCAGAAATTCTAAATATTGATGCACCTCATCCCCTCCTTGCTGTAAAGCTTGCGCCCCAAGGGCGTCAAGCTCGCTCTGAGGTAGTATCTCTTCTACCCAAACTGCGCCGAGAGATATCAAAAGATCTGCCTATTTAAGACCGTCACCCTGTCCTTGCAGTAAAGGTTCAGCCAGAAGATGGAGCTTATCTAGCTGCGGTACAAGATCTACTGAGGAAATACTTTCCCTGCGACAATAGACCGTACGGGAGTGAATGGGTTTATGTTCCTGGAGGTTGTGCTCCCACTTAAACGTCTTATCACACCCTTCATCATCGCACTGGAAGTTAGCATAGGGGTCAGGTGGCATATCATCTTCTGTTCCCTCTGCACCTAGATCTATCAGAATTTTTGCAAGTCTAAGCGCCTCATACCATCTTTGCCGTAAAGCTTTTCAGCTCTTCCTTACATAGCGCCTCTTCAGTTATCACTGCGCCTTGAGTTATTAGAAAGTCTGCCATCCTATTCCCATCATAACCTCCTCGCCTTACAGCTTTAGCCAGCAGCGTGTTCAGTTCCGTCTTAGGTAGCATATCTTCTGTTCTCACTGCGCCGAGATGACGTATTAATTCTCGTGCCCATAAACGACCGTAATGATCTTCTTGCCGTAAAGAGACAACCAGAAGATCGTTCAGCAGGCTCTGAGATGGTTTTATGCCTCTCCTTATCAGATACATTAGCCGCCCATACCCCCCAGATTCTTCTTGCTGAAAAGCTTCCATTAGAAGACTGTCCTGCTCGCTCTGCGGTTTAAGCTCTATTTTGGAAATCTTTCTACTGCACAAGGGGCAGGTCCTCTCTATTTGACTCCTTTGTTTTATGCAGTCGTGGTGAAAAATATGGTTACATCTAAGGGTGATGGTTTGTATGTTGCGACCGAAAGCGGCGGTGTCACCTCCGTTGAGGTCGGCAACGCATATTGAGCACTGATTCGAAGATGCTGAAGATGATGCTGTTGTAACTCCCATAATAATCTCCTCTATGTATGTATTTTATGAAAGAATAAGTTAACACAGTCCAACCTATGGTTTCTCTAACTAGCTTGTTAGTGACTCTAACCGAGTATAATTATGGTTTCTCTAACTAGCTTGTTATTGACTCTAACCGAGTATAATTATGGTTTTGAGCGAGTAAACCTAATGGGTTCACTGAATCCGTGAGTTCTTGTCGTGGAAAGATAGCTGATCAGCCTGCACAGCAAGGCTTTTCGTGTAAAATACTCTGAGTCGTTTTTTCACCTTCTGAGTGCATTTTTGTGAAACTCAACATTGAGTAGTCTAAGACTGAGTTTTATACCCCCGTTGCTGGGCTTTATTTTGTTGGTTATGCCATCAACAAGGAAACTTCATTAAGAAAACAGCTCAACAATGTAAAGAAGAGACACGGTATTACCAATATGGATCTTGTCCGTGCCTACTGTGGTCTGCTGGCTCAGGGAAAGTCGATTATCATCCGCTGTAGGTGGGGATTCTACTTTAGCGAGTAACCCATCGCTGTCGTAAAGATAACGGTAGCCTGAATGGCTGCTGGTATGTTTTGAGTGTCTTATGCCAAGTGTAGAGGTGGTTCAAAAGGTCGTACTGCCGGGTTTTGCTACCATGCAGGCCGTCCCAGGTGTGGATGTCGGTGCTGATCAGATTGTGTTCGGCGTCGTAGTACAGCTGACTGATGAGCGTTTCGCGTTGTTTTTAGCTTCGCAGGTCAACCAGTGCTGACCCCATGCTGATCGTTTTTTGGTGGGCATCTTTTACCATGATACTTTCCACGAACTCTGTGGCCTGGTCGTGGGGGTTGTTGGTTACCGGGTAGTGTCGGACAATCTATATAGCCTCTTTTCTCACTGAGCCTTGAGAGTTGTCAGAAATTCTAAATATTGACGCACCTCATCCCCTCCTTGCTGTAAAGCTTGCGCCCCAAGGGCGTCAAGCTCGCTCTGAGGTAGTATCTCTTCTACCCAAACTGCGCCGAGAGATATCAAAAGATCTGCCTATTTAAGACCGTCACCCTGTCCTTGCAGTAAAGGTTCAGCCAGAAGATGGAGCTTATCTAGCTGCGGTACAAGATCTACTGAGGAAATACTTTCCCTGCGACAATAGACCGTACGGGAGTGAATGGGTTTATGTTCCTGGAGGTTGTGCTCCCACTTAAACGTCTTATCACACCCTTCATAATCGCACTGGAAGTTAGCATAGGGGTCAGGTGGCATATCATCTTCTGTTCCCTCTGCACCTAGATCTATCAGAATTTTTGCAAGTCTAAGCGCCTCATACCATCTTTGCCGTAAAGCTTTAGTCAGAAGGCTGTTCAGCTCTTCCTTAGATAGCGCCTCTTCAGTTATCACTGCGCCTTGAGTTATTAGAAATTCTGCCATCCTATTCCCATCATAACCTCCTCGCCTTACAGCTTTAGCCAGCAGCGTGTTCAGTTCCGTCTTAGGTAGCATATCTTCTGTTCTCACTGCGCCGAGATGACGTATTAATTCTCGTGCCCATAAACGACCGTAATGATCTTCTTGCCGTAAAGAGACAACCAGAAGATCGTTCAGCAGGCTCTGAGATGGTTTTATGCCTCTCCTTATCAGATACATTAGCCGCCCATACCCCCCAGATTCTTCTTGATGAAAAGCTTCTATTAGAAGACTGTCCTGCTCGCTCTGCGGTTTAAGCTCTATTTTGGAAATCTTTCTACTGCACAAGGGGCAGGTCCTCTCTATTTGACTCCTTTGTTTTATGCAGTCGTGGTGAAAAATATGGTTACATCTAAGGGTGATGGTTTGTATGTTGCGACCGAAAGCGGCGGTGTCACCTCCGTTGAGGTCGGCAACGCATATTGAGCACTGATTCGAAGATGCTGAAGATGATGCTGTTGTAACTCCCATAATAATCTCCTCTATGTATGTATTTTATGAAAGAATCAGTTAACACAGTCCAACCTATGGTTTCTCTAACTAGCTTGTTAGTGACTCTAACCGAGTATAATTATGGTTTCTCTAACTAGCTTGTTATTGACTCTAACCTAGTATAATTATGGTTTTGAGCGAGTAAACCTAATGGGTTCACTGAATCCGTGAGTTCTTGTCGTGGAAAAATAGCTGATCAGCCTGCACAGCAAGGCTTTTCGTGTAAAATACTCTGAGTCGTTTTTTCACCTTCTGAGTGCATTTTTGTGAAACTCAACATTGAGTAGTCTAAGACTGAGTTTTATACCCCCGTTGCTGGGCTTTATTTTGTTGGTTATGCCATCAACAAGGAAACTTCATTAAGAAAACAGCTCAACAATGTAAAGAAGAGACACGGTATTACCAATATGGATCTTGTCCGTGCCTACAGTGGTCTGCTGGCTCAGGGAAAGTCGATTATCATCCGCTGTTGGTTACCGGGTAGTGTCGGACAATCTATATAGCCTCTTTATCTCACTGAGCCTTGAGAGTTGTCAGAAATTCTAAATATTGACGCACCTCATCCCCTCCTTGCTGTAAAGCTTGCGCCCCAAGGGCGTCAAGCTCGCTCTGAGGCAGTATCTCTTCTACCCAAACTGCGCCGAGAGGTATCAAAAGTTCTGCCTATTTAAGACCGTCACCCTGTCCTTGCAGTTAAGGTTCAGCCAGAAGACGGGGCTTCTTGTGCTGCGGTACAAGCTCTATTGAGGAAATACTTTCCCTGCGACAATAGACTGTACGGGAGTGAATGGGTTTATGTTGCTGGAGGTTGTGCTCCCACTTAAACGTCTTATCACACCCTTCATCATCGCACTGGAAGTTAGCATAGGGGGCAGGTGGCATATCACCTTATGTTCCCTTTGCACCTAGAGTTTTCAGAAGTTTTGCCTGAAGAAGATGCTCATCCGACCCTCGCTGTTCAGCTAGAATCAGAAGGCTGTCCAGCTCGCTTTGAGATAGCGACTTTTCTGTTCTCTCTGCGCCTTGAGTTATCAGAAGTTCTGCCATTTCACGCCCATGACGACTTTCTCGCCTTAAAGCTTTAGTCAGCAGCGTGTTCAGTTCCGTCTTAGGTAGCTTATCTTCTGTTCTCACTGCGCCGAGATGATTTATTAATTCTCGTGCCCATAAACGATCGTAAAACTCTCCTTGCCGTAAAGAGTCAACCAGAAGATCGCTCAGCAGGCTCTTAGATGGTTTTATGCCTCCCCTTATCAGATACATTAGCTGGTCATACCCCTTACCCTCTCCTTGCTGAAAAGCTTCAAGTAGAAGATTGTCCTGCTCGCTCTGCGATTTAAGCTCTATTTTGGAAATCTCTCGCCTGCACAAGGGGCAGGTATTCTCTATTTGACTCCTTTGTTTTATGCAGTCGTGGTGAAAAATATGGTTACATCTAAGGGTGATCTTTTGTATGTTGCGACCGAAAGCGGCGGTGTCACCTCCGTTGAGGTCGGCAACGCATATTGAGCACTGATTCGAAGATGCTGTAGATGATGCTGTTGTAACTCCCATAATAATCTCCTCTATGTATGTATTTTATGAAAGAATCAGTTAACACAGTCCAAGCTATGGTTTCTCTAACTAGCTCGTTAGTGACTCTAACCGAGTATAATTATGGTTTCTCTAACTAGCTTGTTATTGACTCTAACCGAGTATAATTATGGTTTTGAGCGAGTAAACCTAATGGGTTCACTGAATCCGTGAGTTCTTGTCGTGGAAAGATAGCTGATCAGCCTGCACAGCAAGGCTTTTCGTGTAAAATACTCTGAGTCGTTTTTTCACCTTCTGAGTGCATTTTTGTGAAACTCAACATTGAGTAGTCTAAGACTGAGTTTTATGCCCCCCGTTGCTGGGCTTTATTTTGTTGGTTATGCCATCAACAAGGAAACTTCATTAAGAAAACAGCTCAACAATGTAAAGAAGAGACACGGTATTACCAATATGGATCTTGTCCGTGCCTACTGTGGTCTGCTGGCTCAGGGAAAGTCGATTATCATCCGCTGTTGGTGGGGATTCTACTTTAGCGAGTAACCCATCGCTGTCGTAGAGATAACGGTAGCCTGAATGGCTGCTGGTATGTTCTGGTGTTTTGAGTGTCTTATGCCAAGTGTAGAGGTGGTTCAAAAGGTCGTACTGCCGGGTTTTGCTACCATGCAGGCCGTCCCTTGAGTGCTTTTAGATGGTTATAGGCATGGCTGCCTTTGTAGGCTGCCAGGGTGGGCTGACAAGTAAACAGCAAAAGCCCGGTCAATATCAGCCTGCACTGAATGAACAATCGCATTAACTTATGCCCCTGAAAAGAGTTGCTGACTAGGTACACTGTAGGCCAACATTCAGAAACAAAAAGAATTTCAATACGTTACTCAAAGAGCCAGAGGAGCATTACCAAATCTTGCGTAAAGCATCACCTTTATGCCCTTCGGGTGCGATAAGGCGTGGAGTGTCAGCTGCCTTCAATAATAATGGGTGATTCTAAAGCTATGGATGGGTGCGCTACTGGCGTTATACTCCTCAATCTTTCCGGTAACAAAGCTTCCTGAGATTCCGCGACTGGGGTGATTGAAAAAATCAGCAAGTGGCGTCAGCTCATCAAGATCCGCACCCGAATAGCCCCCCTCTGGCACTATATCATCAAGAATAGAAGCTACTGTTTCATCAGTAAGTGATTCAGCATGTATCAGCCTGCTGCTTAATTCGGCCAAAAACCCTTTTTTTACCTCACAAAAGTTTGAGTAAGTGGATTTAAGCCTTTTATCCACTGTATTCATTGCTGTCGCTATGCTTGCTTTCCTCGCTTGTTCCTCGCTTAAGAGATCTTCACCCGATATGTCAGAGAGCTCTGCCTCACTAAACTGTGCATTCACTTGTGGTAACCCAGAGTTACTTGACTGGGCTGACACGAAATAACTTGGTATCTCTTTCATAGAATAACTTGGCACCTCTTCAACTATTTGAGTATATTCACCGGCAGGTTTAGCCAGCAAGTTCAGTAAACCCCGGGCTGCTTTAACGATCTTTGGCGCCATTGCCACTAACTCAACTGCCGCAATACTGCCGAAAACCGCACTGGCAATACTCAAATCTCTAGACAATGTTTTGTTGCCCTCATCCAGTACTAATTGAGAGCCCAAGAGCGACGCACCTGACACAGTAGTGGAGAGGCTAGTCGCCGTTGGCAATAGTGCTGAGACAGTGGCTCCCACAAACTCAGTGACGCCTCCGGCGGCAATCGCTTCCGTTGCCGCCGGCAGCGAAGCACCCAAGGTCGGCACCGCCATTATAAGCCCCGCCACTCCAGCCAATAGCATAAAAACCCCCATGGATTTAGCCACTGCGTTGTGCCCCGTCGGGTCGACGTAATTTACTGGGTCGCCGTCGGTATAGGCGTAACGGTTATCGACGTGCACGGTATCGCGGGTGATAAAACGCCGCAATTCAGGGTGGTGAAACCGATGTCGTAAATACGTGAGCCCGGTTTCAGGCTCTGTCAATTCCTGATTCCAGGTAAAGCCGGTGTCGTCTGTTGGGTTGTACTGCAGCGGCTTGCCATAGGCATCGTAGCGATACAGGCGCAACTGCGTTTCGCCTTTGCCTTGCTTGAGAACCGCACCGGTGCTCTCATTGGCCTTGAAAAACTGATCCAGCCCCTGCTCGGTCTGTCTGCCAACGATGCTTTTCCCGTTTCGCACCAGTGAGCGCCACTGACCGTCTTTGACAACCGTTTGCATGTTTTTATGGTGATCCGGGTAGAAGTGGGTTTGTGAATCGCCCTGGCTGCGCCGCCTCAGCAGGCCATTTGGCCCGTATTCATAGGCGATTGCCGGGCGTTTTTGTGGCTGTACCTGCAGCAAAAAACCTAAACTGTCGTATTCATATCGAGCCCCTTTGTGATCTTGCGTCAGGTGCCCGTTCGCATTGTGCAGCAGGGGCTTTATCTCCTCACCCACCTTGATATTAACCAGCTGATCCAGCGGGTTGTAGACATATTGGCGTTTTTGGCTTGAACCGCAATTGCTTTGATCCTCTTCAGTCAGCAGATTGTTGTTGCCGTCGTAGTGGTAGCGCTTTTGAAAGTGATTGACTTGATCGGTGTGTACCTCATCGGTGAGGCGCTGCATGCCGTCATAGCGGTACTCTGCCGTATACTGCTGCGGCGTCTGCCCCGTTTTAACCAGCTTCTGCACTTGTCTGAGCAGCTCTCCCCGGGGTTTGTAGTGGTAGTTTACGCCATAGTGCACTGTGGGATTGCTGCTGATTGACTCGACCATTTGCCCAAAAACGCCATAGCGAAAGCGGGTTTCTGTTACGCCCGTTGCTTCGGCATTGGTGACTCTTTTGAGCAGCTGCCCATATTGCCCATTGTCGTCTGTACCGTAGTGAAAGTCGATACGACTGCCGTTGACTTTGAGGCTGGATAAGCGGCCTTTGTCTTCTGGCTTGTAAATGAAGTGTTGCTCAGTCTGATTGGCATCTTTTTGTGCGATGATGCGGTCGTAGTTGTCAAGGGTGTAGCTGATTGAGCGGTTATCCGGGTAATGCATCTGCAACAAGCGCCCGTTTGGCGCATAGCGATAGTGCATAGTTTGTCCATCGCTGTCACTTATCCTGACCAGCCGCCCATTATCATCGTACTGACGGTTGACGGTATGACGCTTCTGGCGTCGGTCCCAGGCGTGCTGGGTCAGTAAGCCCCGGCGGTCGTATTGGTATTCAACCCGCTGGCCGTTTGGCAGGGTTTTCTCTATTTCCCGACCATTTTTGTCATAGCGATATTGCAGGTAAAGTCGATTGCCATCCGCTGTTGGTGGGGATTCTACTTTAGCGAGTAACCCATCGCTGTCGTAGAGATAACGGTAGCCTGAATGGCTGCTGGTATGTTCTGGTGTTTTGAGTGTCTTATGCCAAGTGTAGAGGTGGTTCAAAAGGTCGTACTGCCGGGTTTTACTACCATGCAGGCCGTCCCAGGTGTGGATGTCGGTGCTGATCAGATTGTGTTCGGCGTCGTAGTGCAGCTCACTGATGAGCGTTTCGCGTTGTTTTTGGCTTCGCAGGTCAACCAGTGCTGACCTGATGCTAATCGTTTTTTGGTGGGCATCTTTTACCATGATACTTTCCACGAACTCCGCGGCCTGGTCGTGGGGGTTGTTGGTTACCGGGTAGTGTCGGACAATCCGTTTACGCTCCCAGGGCACTTTACTGACGATCTGATGCTGACGCCCGTTGATGCGGGTGGTGGAGGTCATGGCGGGGTCATTGTAGTCAATGCAGTGCTTATTACCCCAAGGGTCGATGGTTTGAATGCGCCGGCCCTGCTCATCGTAGGCAAACGTGGTGGACAGCCCCAAAATATTGGTTTTGCTTGCTACGTTGCCAAAGGCGTTGTAGGACTGGCTGGATACGGTGCGCCACTGACCTTGATGTAAATCCTGTTGGCTAATAGAGCGTCTGGATGCATCGTGAATCGTGCGTCGTGTATTACCCAGTGGGCTCTGTACCGTGGTCGTGTTTTGTCCGTCGTCACTGAAGGTCTGGTAAGTACTGCGGGTTACGTAGCCCGCCGGGTCGGTGTGAGTCAGTGGACGGTTCAGGGCATCATAAGTATAGGAAGTGACTTCCCCTTTGGGGGTTATGGTTTTCAGGTGTCTGGCGTTACGGGTATCCACCACTTGCGTATACTCACGACCATGGTCACTCACTTTAGTAACGGTCAACTCGGCAGTGGCGGGATCAAACTGATAACGGGTACGGTGACTTACCGACTGAATGCCTGGCCGATTTTTTACCAGCCAGCTAAGGGTGGCAGAGCGTTGTCGCCCTTGATCGTCATAAGTAAAGTCTACTTGCTTCCACTCCTGCCACGGCTGCTTATGGGATTTCCAGGCCAGCCGCTCATGGCTGTGCGCTTTGCCATCCGGGGTCAGTCCATAGCGTTTGCGAATGGCCCTACCCCCCAGCAGATCAACCCGCGTGCGTTCAGCCAGCAGGCTGTAATGGTCGGTAAAATAGCGGTTGACCGTGGCATCAAGCACCTTCCACTGCTGGTAGTGGCGGTCATAGACGAAATGAATCTCGCTCAGTTGGTTGCCGTAATGATCGTAGGTGGTGGCGGTTTTGTCGCTCGGTACATAGATAGCGCCATTCCAGACATAACGGGTCACCTCGGTGGGCTTGTCGTAGTTGGTTGAACGGCTGTATTTAAAGGGTGAGATCGCATACTCATAGACAACTTTCATATAAGGCTGCCCCTGTCGCAGAGTGCGGATCTCCACCGGCAGGTGCAAATAATTGTACTCATACACCTGTTGGCGCTGCTGCTCACCATTAACTTGCGTTACTTCGACCGCGTATTTGTAGGACTGGTCATTGCTGTCAATCAGGCTATCGCCTTTATTTGATAACGCATACAGGGGGTAGCCGGTGTAGTTACTCCCCTGATTGAATGTGTAGTAAACCTCACGATGGGTTTTCAGGTCTGAGCGGTCGTACTGTTTGAAGAGGCTCACCACGGGCATTTCTTTTATATCACTGTCGTCAGTGTAAGAAATGCCACCGTAGCTCAATTCAGTAATCAACCCTTCGGGCGTCTCCATCGTACGCACCAGGTTTCTGCCAAAGCTATTGATATAGGTGATTGTATGGCTCTGCTTTAATGGGTTCTCAATCCGGGTGACGCCCTCCCCATTAAAGTAGACCCGCTGCTCCCGGTTATCGGGGCTGCGAACCGTCAGCACACCCGGCTCATAGCTGAAGCGATACACGTTGCCATAACCGTCTTTAATACTGCTGAGTCTGGCCGACGCGAGGCTGACAACCGGTTCTACATAACTGAATTGCATAGGGTTATCAAAGCGATCAACCTGCAGCATCAACAGCCCCTGATGGGAGAAAAACTGACGACTGCCGTCTTTGTGTTGCGATACGTGACGATAGTTCAGGCTTGGAAAGCCAGGAATGGGCAGCGCTTGCACTTTATCCCGAAATTGGCTGCCGTGCTGATTGTAATATTTCAGTCCGGAAGCAAAGCCGGTTTCATCGTGCCATAAATTATCAATCAGCCACTGCATACCGCCAAGCTCAGCGGTGTGCTGAGTAATATGATCCAGATCCAGCTGCCAGCCAGTGGGCAGCCCAAACATGCCCCGGGCATTAAAACTGTAGGTCAGGTTCACCTGCAGAGGCATCCGTACCCCCTGCGCTTTAATGAGGGGGTAGCTAAGACTGAGTGTGCCGGTGGCAGTATTCACTTGTACTTTGAGTGCTTTTAGATGGTTATAGGCATGGCTGCCTTTGTAGGCTGCCAGGGTGGGTTGACAAGTAAACAGCAAAAGCCCGGTCAATATCAGCCTGCACTGAATGAACAATCGCATTAACTTATGCCCCTGAAAAGAGTTGCTGACTAGGTACACTGTAGGCCAACATTCAGAAACAAAAATAATTTCAATACGTTACTCAAAGAACCAGAGACTTGAACCGTCGCAGGCAGTATGAATAGCCAGTTTCAGTGTTACGACAGTCTCATTAACAACAATGAGACCGGCGTAATGATGCATCGGTTTTTGCACTAAGGCGCATTACGCTACCCGCAAAGCACAATTTTATATGGGTATCGATTCTTAGCCGCCCTTGCCACGGCCAGAATAATCGAATTCACCTCAAAGCATCTTGCTACTCTCATGCGATTTCCCTATAATTTGCGCCCTTTAAGATTGGCCTGAATTCGGTCTTGAGCTTTAACACTGAATGTGTAAACAGCGACTGATAACAGCAACGGTTCGTTAGCAGTCCTGACAGGAGCAATTTTAATTAATGCGGCTAAATTAAAACCGCAGACTAATAAACAGATTTGCGCCGCGCTTTAAACACATGCTGTTTTTTGCGTTTGCAAACTTCTGGGTTTCGCCGGGTGTCATTTACAAACGGCGCAGAAAACCAGTTGCCGGAAACAACTAAAGGAAACCCTAATCCATGGTAACCATTCGTCTTGCTCGTGGTGGCTCTAAAAAGCGTCCATTTTACCACCTGACCGTCGCTGACAGCCGAAAAGCCAACAGTGGCCGTTTCATCGAGCGTGTAGGCTTCTTCAACCCGACCGCCCGCGGTCAGGAAGAGCGTCTGCGTGTTAACAGTGAGCGGGTAGAGCACTGGCTCAGCCAGGGCGCTACTGCCTCAGACCGCGTTGCTCAGCTTCTCAAAGAAGCTAAAAAAGCAGCGTAAGGTTTAAGAGTCAGTGACCAAGGCAGTAGAGGACGCTGTGAGGCGTATCACGTTGGGCCATATAGCCTCCGTTTTTGGAGTAAAAGGCTGGTTGAAGATTCACTCCAACACCAGTCCGGTGGAGAACATCCTCAACTACCCACGCTGGATTCTTGACCATGACGGTGCACTCACCACCGTCGAAATCGATCAGTCCCGCCCCCACGGCAAAGGTCTGGTCGCCCATATCGTCGGTTGTGATGACCGTGAAGTGGCCCGCAATTACTGCGGCTCCCTGATCACCATCAACGCCGAAGAAATGCCCACCCCGGAAGATGACGAGATTTACTGGCATCAACTGGAAGCGCTCGACGTATTCTCCCGCAACGCTCAAGGAGATAACATCTTGCTGGGCAAAGTCAGCCACCTGATGGAGACAGGCGCCAACGACGTGCTGGTCATTCGCCCCTCAAAAGGCAGCATTGACCGCCGTGAGCGACTGGTCCCCTGGCTTACGGGCCAGGTGGTGTTAGACGTCAATCCTGAGAAAGGATTTATCCGGGTAGATTGGGACCCGGAGTTTTAAGTGACCATGACGACTCAAACTCCAGAACCGGCTGCTAAGCAGCCGTCAAAAGAAACGAGCGCCACGGACACAACAATGTGGTTCGGTGTCGTCAGCCTGTTTCCGGAGATGTTCCGGGCGGTGACCGAGCACGGCATTACCGGCCGTGCCATCAAAGAAGGCCTGATTGCGGTGGAGACCTGGAACCCCAGAGACTTCACCCATGACCGACACCGAACTGTGGATGACCGACCTTATGGCGGTGGTCCCGGCATGTTGATGAAAATTCAACCTCTGCGTGACGCCATCCATGCAGCCCGCAACGCTGCAGGAACCGAGGCTAAAGTGATCTATCTCTCACCTCAGGGTCGCATGCTCGACCAACAAGGTGTAGAGGAGCTTGCCCAAAGCAGGCAACTGATCCTGGTCGCGGGGCGCTATGAAGGTATTGACGAGCGCGTAATCCAGACCGAGGTCGATGAAGAGTGGTCTATTGGTGATTACGTGTTAAGTGGTGGTGAACTCGCCGCCATGACTCTGATTGATGCAGTTTCACGCTTTGTACCGGGCACCCTGGGTCATAAGGATTCCGCATCGGAAGATTCGTTTGTTGACGGCCTTCTTGACTGCCCGCACTACACCCGTCCGGAAGTATTTGAAGGACAGGCAGTGCCACCGGTGCTGTTATCAGGCAACCACGCACAAATCGAGCGCTGGCGACTGAAACAGGCACTGGGCAGAACCTGGCTGCGACGGCCTGAGCTCCTTGAGAGCAGAGACCTGAGCCGCGAGGAAGAAGAGCTACTCTCAGAGTTTAAAACTGAACGGAACTATTAACCCAAGCGGAATATTGACTAACCGGGAGCAATTATCAATGAGCAAAAACAAAATCATTGCACAGCTTGAAGCTGAACAGATGAACAAAGAGATCCCTGCCTTTGCCCAGGGTGACACTGTCGTCGTACAGGTTAAGGTAAAAGAAGGCAACCGTGAGCGTCTGCAGGCGTTCGAAGGCGTTGTCATCGGCAAGCGTAACCGTGGTCTGAACTCCGCTTTCACCGTGCGTAAAATCTCCAACGGTGTTGGCGTTGAGCGTACCTTCCAGACTTACTCTCCGCTCATCGCTTCCGTCACTGTGAAGCGCCGTGGTGACGTTCGTCAGGCTAAGCTGTACTACCTCCGCGAGCTGAGCGGTAAAGCTGCTCGCATCAAGGAAAAGCTCAACTAACATTCAGTTTAATTTTCCGGCAACTGATCTGAGCGATTCAGAAGCAAAGGTTAGGCAGCGCCTAACCTTACAAAAGCGACGAAAGTCGCTTTTTTTATGCGCTTGAATTCGACAACATCACCAACAATTTTTTAAATCACCACAAATTGGAATAAAAGCCAACCCGATATGGCAAGCGTTGGTAGACACTATTCTCAAACAGCCTCTGCGGTTAACCGCACAAGTACACCCATACCGTTACCGGAGATTGCGTAAAGCATCACTTTTATGCCCTCTGGGTATTTATGCCCTTTGGGTATTTATGCCCTTTGGGTGCGATAGGGCGGGGAGTGTCAGACCAACCGGTCTTTCAGATCCTTATAGTGTAAAGCCCCCAAAAATGCGCCTAAATTCATCAAGTTATTTCTACGAAACTCTGTAATAAATTCAAAGAAATAGTCTCGTATGTTTTGAGAAGCACCTTGATTTAACACACGACCAGGGAGAAAAATTTTAGCCATGAAAGTAATTTCCTCAGTCGTGAGCCTACCTTCTATGCCTAAAAGACCATCAAAAGTATGATCTTTAACTCGATCACAACCTTTATGATAGAAATATTTATCAAAATGCTTCTTCAATAGCTCTTCCTTGCTTTGCACGTCATACCTGTCCTTTAAATAGGCTAAAAACTTGGTTAATAGGGACAAGTACAGCCTTTCTTCCTTAGGTAAATCTGAATTTTCAATAGCATTACCCTCAGCCACTAACGATTCTGTTGCTTGATTTTTTATCCGTCCATCGTTTTTGATTTCTGGATTATTTATGATCGCCCTTGCGAAATTATTGGGCAGTACTTTTCTATTCTCTTTTTCTCTAATTCTTCTTTTGTATTCAAGATTAATATAGTTAGCGTATTTCTTGCGGTCATGCCTCTTTATTTCTTTCATCAACCCTTTCAAAGAGTTACAAACCCATTGACTAGCAATCGGTATGTGTTCGCGAAGGACATCTATCAAGAATGCTTCCCCCTGAGATACACAGCCGGACAAATTCCCAAAAAAATCTCCGTCAACGTTATCTTTTATTAACGAAATTATTATACGACTCAACTCTTCTTCAATTTGTTGCTGAGTTTTTTCAGCTTTTCTTGATACAGCCCCAGCTTGCGGAGGGTTATCATTTTTTTCTGCTCCAGCCAGTATTTTCTGGTTATTAATTTTATTCACCTCCTTAACTTTTTCGGCTTCAGGCTGGGTGTCATTTCCTTTATTTTCATATGGCTGGTTTATCACTTTGTTATTTTTAACGCCTTTATGCGTATCATCTATAATTTCCACATCATATAACTCTTCAGCCTCTTTCAAATATTTCTGGATGTATTTCCCAATCTGTTCACTTTTCTCTTCACCAAGCATCTGCCTGTGTTGATGAAAACGATTTATAGTCTCTTGCGGCCAGCCAGGATCAGGCATGTAGAATTTATCCCCATGAATATAAATCAGGGCCATAATTTGGATGAGTTCTTTTTTTACACCCTTTTTAATTAAAGGACCAAGGATTTCATGCTCAAAGAACTGAACAACCGATGGGTCAAAATTTTCATCCCTCAATTCGATTGCTTTTGGCAGATTTTTATATCGATTGTCATTTACTTTATTGTTATTGACTATAGGTTCTCCCTCACGACGGGCAACCTTTCTTCCTTTACCATCAACTCGTTTACTTTGTTGTTCAATCATAAAAACAAGAAAGCTCTTAATTTCTTCTTTTACATCTGGTCGCCCCTCAAATCTTCTTTTGTACAGAAAATTAGAAGACCGGTGCAAAAAACCCACCTGCTCCTTAGATAGGCTCTCAAATTTAACCTCACCTTGTAGATAACGTTGAATGGCTCTTATATCCGCCCGGCCAGCCCTATCAAATATAACCCACATCTTCTCTATTTTTTTATCATTAGTAATGGAGCTAACACCCCCGCTGCCTTGAATATTCATCTCAATCACCTTAGCGTAGAATAAAATACTATTGACTATGCGGCCCAGAAATAGTTCCTAGAAACCCGCAGAAAGATTATTTTTCCTACGTTCATACTCAAAAGACGAAATGCATAAGCAGTTGCTGTTATCATAAACCCATTAAACGAAAGGATTAATAAACAGTGACACCTAACCCCCCTGAACTACAGGAATTTTTGCAACACCTCTGGCTGGAACGCGGACTCAGCATTAATACCCGGGACTCTTATAAAAGGGATCTTTTACTACTGGTTAAGTGGCTCAGGCAACAACAGACCTTCACAACGTTGTCAGCAGTTACACAAACCGATTTGCACCACTTTTTAACCTGGCGCTGTGAGCAGGGCTATCATCCCCGCTCCACGGCACGGCAGATATCAAGCCTGCGTGGGCTTTACCGTTATCTGTATCAAACCGGCCAGATAGCCGCCGACATTACCGCCAACATTGACCTGCCCCGTCAGGGCAAATCACTGCCCAAAACGCTGTCAGAAGCCGACGTTGAGAAGCTGTTGCGCAGCCCGGATACCCACACACCCATCGGCCTGCGAGACCGGGCGATGCTGGAAATACTTTACGCCTGCGGTCTGCGAATCTCAGAACTGGTAACCGTTACTCTGGACAATATTAACCTGCGCCAAGGCGTGATTCGCATCATTGGCAAAGGTCAAAAAGAGCGGCTGATACCGATGGGTCAAAGCGCTATTGAGTGGCTCAATACCTATATAAACCAAGCCAGAGCTGACTGCCTTAATGGTTATGAAAGCCCCATTGTCTTCCCCGGCCGACAGGGGCGGGCCATGACTCGGCAAACGTTCTGGCATCGCATCAAGCATTACAATGCCATCGCTGGCATTCACGCCGATGTCTCCCCTCATGTGTTGCGCCACGCGTTTGCCACCCATTTGCTCAATCATGGCGCCGATTTGCGGGTGGTACAGCTGCTGTTAGGGCACAGCGACCTGTCTACCACGCAAATCTACACCCACATTGCCAACCACCGGCTCGTGCAGCTGCATCAAAAACACCATCCGAGAGGGTGAAATTGGCCAACATGGCAAAACAAAGTAAATGTCCTAACGTTACAACCCGTTGAATTAAAGCTACACTGTAGCACTTTAATCCAGCGTCCCCATACGTCGCCGATAGCTCTTACCCAGCTATCGGATAACTGCTTCACATGCTTTCAGGAGGCTGTCCGAGAATTTCGCCCGTAGCCAGGCAGTAGAAAATTGCGCATCCAATCTCCGGTTCTTAAGGCCCGTTTTTTGCTGCCGCTATTTATATCTCGAACAGACTCCAGGAACGTATGCCGGGGTGTTAATCCGGGTAAGCAGTTAACTACCCATAAACTACCAGCTACCCTGTTAGCTAACCCAAGGAAACAACATGGCGAAATTCTCTGCACTGCTTCTGGCCACTGTGGTGGCCACCGGCTCAATTCAGGCCAACGCTAAAGATACCAGCCCGACCACTCCCACTCCCCAAAGCGTTATTGAAAATCAGCTGAAAAAGATTGATGCCTCTATTCCCATTGAGTCCATTACCGAAAGCCCTATGCCCGGCGTTTACAAGGTGACTATTCAGGGTGGCAATGTCTTTTACAGCAGTGCAACCGGTCAGCACCTGTTGCGGGGGGATATGCTTGAAGTCCGCGGTGACCGGCTGGTCAACCTCACTGAAGAGCTCAAAAGCAAGCAAAACGCCAAGCTGCTGAAAACCATCAATACCGACGATATGGTGGTGTTTTCCCCCAAGGGCGAAACCAAAGGCGTTGTCTATGCCTTTACCGATGTGGACTGCGGCTACTGTCGTAAACTGCACCGCGAGGTGGCCGAGCTGAATGAGTTGGGCATCGAACTGAGGTATCTGGCCTTTCCACGGGGTGGCAAGAACTCACCGGTTTACAATAAGCTCGCCGATGCCTGGTGTTCCGTAGACCGCAAACAGGCAATGAATGATCTGAAATCCGGCAAGTCCATCAGCGTTGAAATCGCCGGAGACGTCGCCGCCTGTAAAAGTCTCATTGAACGCCAATACAATCTGGGTGTGCAAATGGGCGTGAGCGGTACCCCGGCCATGGTGCTGGAAAATGGCCAGATGATTCCGGGCTATCGCCCCGCGAGCGATATTGCCAGTATGCTCAGCACTCAGTCCTGACCCGACATCGGCAGTCTCGTTCCCAGAGCGGGAACGAGATAATTGTGTACCTATAAGACCCGCTGCATCTCTGCATAGGCTCCCCGGGTGGAGAGAATGACCGTTACATCGTGCTGGTTACGGTTACGGAAAAACCAGCCATGATTGCCGGTAAACTCGGCCACCAGCTCACCTTCAGCCTGTGGAACGCCACGGCCTTTTTCATAACTGATGGAACGACCACGGGCGTCACCGTGCAGATCAAAGTTCACCGGCCCACCCTCGGCAATCCAGGCATAGGCAGCGGTTTCTCCCTGCTGCATCACCAACTTGACTTCAGCGCCCTGCCCGGGAATCAGTGGTATGCGGATCTCATCCCGCCAAACAATCACCTCTGGCGCATTGATTACCGGCTCTGCCACCACCCGCTCTGCCAGCACCGGCTGTTCAACACGTAGCCGATCGGCAGCAGCCTCTTCGGCCAGCTGGCTTTTTATTTCGCCCATCTCCAATAAACCTAACAGACGACCAGCACCCGTTGGGTCCAGCGCGTATTCTGCCGGTAACACGATGGTCAGCAAAATGACCACCGCAGCGATCAACGCCAATACCGTAGAGCGCAGCAGTTGCACAGTGGAGGGCAGTTCTGAGTTTACCGGTTTGTTTGCGTTATACATGGTTGAATCCTGTGTTTTTAAGAGAGCGCAAGCCCCGTCAGTTGAAAGCCAATGAGCATAAAACCTGCGCTCATCATCACCACGTTGGCCGTGTAGGCATGGCGGACAAAACCGTCGCTACGGCGCCAAAAACCCATGACAATTAAAATGGCGCACAATGCCAACAGCTGCCCGATCTCAACCCCGACGTTAAACGCCAGCAGATTGGGCACCAGCCCATCTGCATCAATGTTGTACTCAATGATTTTGGTCGCAAGGCCAAACCCGTGGAAAAAACCAAACACCAACGTTGCCACTTTGGTATTAGGCTGAACGCCAAACCAACGCTGATAGGCACCGAGATTATCCAGCGCCTTGTACACCACCGACAGGCCAATGATGGCGTCAATAAGGTAACTGTTAATGCCAACATTGAAATACACCCCCAACAACATCGTAGTGGAGTGACCGAGGGCAAACAGGCTGACATAAACGGCGATGTGTTTAATTCGGTAAAGAAAAAAAATCACCCCGAAAAGAAAGAGAATGTGGTCATAACCCGTCACCATATGCTTGGCACCAAGGTAGATGAAAGCGATCACATTGACGCCACTAATCTCTTGAATATAACCTTTGTCGCCTTCTGCCACAGCGTGGGCAAACCCCTCAACACTCAGCGTCATCAGCAGTGCCATCAGCAGAAGTAGACCAGCACTTTTGGCATACCTGTGGCTGTACCCGGTTTTTGCGAGACAGGCAGGGCTATGGAGCAAGGCTCGCCCTCCCCATAATGAAACGGACATAGTAGCTCCGACAGTTTAATAATTATTTAGTGTGATAAACGGCTCAGGCGAAGCGTAAAGGCGGGCGCAATAGTCGGTAGTGCCGTCGAACCGGCGAACTTTTAATTAAGACCAACCCAAATCGCACCATCGGCCTGACCACCGGTAAAGGCGACAGCGACACGCGGTTCAGGGTTTCATGGATGTGGTTGGAGGCATCGTGGTAAGGCAAAAACTCAACGGGCTCATCGTGAGAAAGCGCATGGTAAAAGACACTCTCATAGCTATTGTGCTCACTTGAAAGCACAATTTCACCGCTAAGCCCCAAAAACAGTATGGGTAAACAGAGTAATAAGGCGGTCAGCCTGTGTCGCATGCAAAGAAACCGTTTTAATTAGAAGACACTATTCTTATGTCATTTATCATTTAACGTTGGGGATTCTAACCCAAATAGCGCTAAAGTGAGAGCAGATTTTGCCAAGCACTCAAAAATAATTGACCCGCTGGCACTCCCCGCCCTATCGCACCCAAAGGGCATAAACACCCAAAGGGCATAAACACCCAAAGGGCATAAAACCCAAAGCGATGCTATACGCAATCACGGGTAAAACCGGCCTCACCAGAAAAGTCTTTATCAGAGAATGGACTGCCGCCGCCAGCCGGCTCTCCAACAACCTCCGAAAGTTTTAACCGTCGTGTGTTGACAGTTCACGACCACGCAAGGCAACGCCCGGGTAGTCAGCTTCCGGCAAAAAAACGGCCAGCTGTGTTAGCTTTTCACCGAGTTGTGGTTCAGTTTCTGCCACCACATTGATGTGGCCCATTTTGCGACCAGGGCGTTGGCTTTTGCCGTACCAGTGGCTGGTGACATTGGGTACTGACAGCACCTGCGATGGAATCTGAGATTGCCCCAGTACATTTATCATGGCGCTTGGGCCAATCATCTCGGTGCTGCCAAGGGGCAGACCGGCCACGGCGCGCATATGGTTTTCAAACTGACTGCAAAAGCTCCCTTGCTGGGTCCAATGGCCAGAGTTGTGTACCCGGGGGGCAATTTCATTCACCATCAGCTGACCGTCAACGTCAAAGAGCTCAATGGCCAGCACACCAACGTAGTCGAGTTCAGCGGCCAGCTTGTTGAAAGCGGCCACCGCCTGCACCTGAATATTCTCGGCAATGGCTTCGGCGATGGATAACGACAACACCCCATCGGTGTGTTCATTCTCTGTCACCGGGTAAACGGCGGTGTTGCCGGATTTATCCCGCACACCAATCACCGACACCTCGCGCTGAAAAGGGATCATCTTTTCTGCAATGATGGTGTGGCCACTGGCCGCTGCGAGAAACTGAGCCATTTCGGCCCAAATCTCACCCACATTGCTGTCGGGTTTTATCCGCCACTGCCCTTTGCCGTCGTAGCCTGCCTGACAGGTTTTAATGACCAGTGGCAGCCCAAAAGTTGCAATAGCCCGGTCCAGATGCTCGCGTTCGCTAATGAGCTGGTAAGGCGCACAGGGTACGCCGGTTTTATCCAGCAACGCCTTTTCCAGGCTGCGGTCACCGCCGGTTTTAATGGCCTGCTTATTGGGGTACAGCTTTCCCGACGCCGCGCACTGAGTCAGTATGGCATCGGGAATGTGCTCAAACTCGGCGGTAATGGCGTCACACTCGGCAATGGCATCGGCCAGTGTTTGTGTGCTCACATGGTGGGTTAACGGATGCATAAGCTGCCCGGAGCCTACGTCATAGGAGAGGACGTTAAGATCCAAAGGGGCACCGGCAAGACTCATCATGCGGGCAAGTTGCCCGGCACCTAACATTAAAATATTCATAAACTCACTCGCCAGGGTCTGGGTTGGCTAAAACCGTATCGGTTTGCTCCTGTCTGAAAGCATCAATTTTAGCCAATAGATCCGGTTGCTGACAGCCGAGTATCTGCGCCGCAAGAAGTCCGGCATTGGCCGCTCCGGCCTCACCGATGGCCAGAGTTCCCACAGCAACCCCTTTAGGCATCTGACAGATTGACAGCAGTGAATCGACACCGTTGAGGGCTTTCGACTTTACCGGCACCCCAAGAACCGGCAGGCTGGTGAATGCCGCTGCCATTCCGGGTAAATGTGCTGCCCCGCCGGCACCGGCAATGATGACTTTAATGCCCCGCGATGCCGCCTCGCCAGCGTAGTGGGCCAGTAGTTGCGGGGTGCGATGAGCCGAAACAACCCGGGTTTCATAGTCGATACCAAAGCGCTCCAGCATATCAGCCGCGTGCTGCATAGTAGGCCAGTCGGATTTGGAACCCATGATGATGCCAACAGTCATATCCACTCCTTAATTTTGAGCGGGGAATAATAGCATAGATTGTTACGGGGATTACGCAATGGAAGCAGGGACTCGCGCACTGCCACCACGGTGACACGCTCTCTACTCAAATTGAGCGATATGCACAGCCAGCCAGATACTCTCGATTTCTGGGTCTGTGCAGGCGACCCGGTGGCGTAAGCCGGCGGGTAACAGCAGGTAATCCCCTGGCTTCAGCTCAACGGAGGGTTTGTCGCCCTCAAATACTAACGTCGCACTGCCGCTGACCAGCAGCACCCACTCATCCCAAGATTGATCGTACCACTGCCCGGGAGGCGTGCTGTGGCCATAGGAGACAATCCGCTCAATCTTTACGTCGCCTGAGCTTTCCAAATGGGTTTCAAACAACTCTTCAGGAGATGTTGATAAATCAGCCGGAATATTCGCAAACAGATTGCCCATGACGTCACCTCTTAGGATCGTTTAGTTTTCTTGCGTTTCTCTTTGGCAAATTTGGCGGATTTTTCAATCTGCCGCTTGCGCTGTTGCTGGCGCGGGTCTGCATCGTTGCTCTGTGCATAGGGGTTATCGCCGCTGCGAAACTCAATGCGTATGGGTGTGCCCATGATTTTCAGCACTTTACGGAAGGTGTTTTCCAGATAACGCCGGTAAGCCGCAGGCACCCGCTCGGTCTGATTACCATGAATGACAATCGTCGGTGGATTCATGGCTCCGGCATGACAATAACGCAGCTTGATACGACGATTATTGACCATCGGTGGCTGGTGCTCTTGCACTGCATCTTCAAGAATCCGCGTGAGTCGATTGGTGGAGAGTTTACTGGTAGCGCCTTCGTAGGCCTCCTCAATGGAGTCGTAAAGGTTTCCTACCCCGGTACCGTGCATGGCAGAGATCATGTGGATGCGAGCGTAATTAATAAAACCCAGTCGGCGCTTGAGCTCAGACTTGACGTTATTTTTCTTCTCTTCATCCATACCATCCCATTTATTCAGGGCGATCACCACGGCACGACCGGCATCAAGGACAAAGCCAAGCAAGTGCAAATCCTGCTCCACAATTCCCTCCCGGGCGTCGAGCACCAGCACCACCACGTTGGCATCTTCAATGGCCTGCAAGGTTTTGATGACGGAGAACTTTTCAATGGACTCAGACACCTTGCCACGACGGCGCACCCCGGCGGTGTCGATCAGCGTGTACTCCTGACCAAAACGCTCATAGGGAATATAGACGCTATCGCGGGTCGTACCAGCCTGATCATAAACCACCACCCGCTCCTCACCGAGCAAGCGGTTGACCAGTGTGGATTTGCCCACATTGGGACGCCCGACAATACCAATTTTAATGCCACGCGCCCGGATTTCCGCTTCAACTGGCGATTCAACAGAGAGGTCTTCACCGAGAACGTCGTTAATCATGGCGCTAACACCACGACCGTGAACGGCGGCAATATGAAACGCCTCAGCCATGCCCAGCGAGGCAAAATCGGCTTCTGCCTGTTCAGCGTCCACCCGGTCTACCTTGTTCAGTACCAGATGGTATTTTTTACCCTGTTTGCGCAGGTGTAAGGCGATCATTTCGTCTGCCGCCGTCAGCCCCGCTCTGGCATCCACCAGAAACAGTACCACGTCGGCCTCTTGGATAGCGGCCAGCGATTGCTCGGCCATGGCCGAGTCGATCCCGGCCTCATCACCGGAGATGCCCCCGGTATCGACAACAATGTAAGGGGATGAGCCCACCTTGCCCTCGCCGTATTTCCGGTCTCGGGTCAGCCCGGCCACATTGGCAACCAATGCATCCCGGGAGCGGGTTAAACGGTTAAAAAGAGTGGACTTACCAACATTAGGCCGACCCACCAGGGCAATTACAGGAACCATAACTATTTACCAAAAATTAAAAACGGGCTGAATCCGCAGGATTCAGCCCGACTGTTTTCTCAACCAAAAGTTTTTATTGCGAGGCAGTCTTTGGCAACGCTTTTTCTTGCAAAGCCATCAGTTTGCCATCCGCTGACAATGCAAATATCAGCTCACCATCCACCAGCGGTTGCGCCTTGATGGCAGCAGAACCGCTCTTGAAGCGACCCGCCTGACTGCCGTCAACCTGTGACAGCAAGTGGAGATAGCCCTCACCATCCCCGACAACCACATAATTACCAAAGGCCGCAGGAGCGGACAGACGCCGGAACTTGAAATCTTCCTGGCGCCAGCTAGCAGCGCCGGTGCGCTGGTCAAGGGCACTGACATAGCCCTCTTCGCTGGTCAGGTAGATCGAACCAAAACCGTCGGTCATGGATTGATAACTGGATAACTCCCGGGACCAACGCACACGGCCACTGTAGAGATCCAGCGCCGCCACGTTACCCTGATAGCCGACAAAGAAAATCGCATCCCCCACAATCAGTGGCGCACCTTTGATGTCCACCATCCGCTCCAGCTCGGTGCTTCCTTGTGGCGTTGAGACTCTGGAGCTCCACAATATCGCACCACTAGCAAGCCTGAAGGCCTTGGCCTCACCGTTAGCAAAACCGGCAAATACAGCCTCGGTGTAGAGC
Source organism: Endozoicomonas sp. (assembly GCA_965198415.1). Taxonomy (GTDB): domain Bacteria; phylum Pseudomonadota; class Gammaproteobacteria; order Pseudomonadales; family Endozoicomonadaceae; genus Endozoicomonas. The sequence goes on along the minus strand of CBDAPN010000030.1, from coordinate 60,503 downwards.
TGTGGCGAGGCGCCGCCACGTAGCGTCAGCGCCGGTTGCAAGGCGTCCTGACGCCACAGGGGTTTGCCGTTCTCAGCATCCAGCACACTCAGGCGATCATCAATGCTCTGCACCGCCACATAGACACCATCGGTCACCGGTGCGCTAAGAATTTCACTGCTGACCTGACTACGCCAAAGCTCCTCGCCAGTTTGCTGGCTAAGGGCAATGACTTCACCGTCCAGCGTACCGAGTAACACCAATTCAGCATAAGCCGTGACACCCCCACCAACAGGAACATCAAGCTGGCGCTGCCAGCGCTCTTTGCCAGTGTCCCGCTCCAGAGCAAAAACAGTACCGTTGGCGCCCGAGACAAACACGGTATCGCCATCCACCGCCGGTTTCAGGCTCTCAAATTGGGCACCAACGCCCTTGCCTACGCTTTTTGACCACACGGTGGTCAGCTGCACTTTTTCTTTACCCAGGGTGGTCAGTGGCTTGGGCTTTCTGACCACGTCTTCATCCGCTGAGAAAATGCTGCACGCCGAGAGGCCAAGCAGTAGCAGAAGAGTGAGTGAGGCTTTGAAAATCCTCTCCATGTGGTTACCCCTCCTGAGGTGCTGACTGGTCCTTAGGCTCTGGCGGCAGGCCGACCAGATCGTCCAGTTTCAGTTGCAGCAGCGGCCGGTTCAAACCTTCTGCTTGGGCTGCATCGAGCGCCTTTTGATAAGCCTCCTGCGCCTTCTTACGATCACCGAGGGCCAGATAGACATCACCGCGGGTTGACTCCACCGTTGGCTCAAAAGCGCTGGTATCTTTCAGCTTGGCCAGAATATCCAGCGCTTGCTGGCCATTGTCAGCAGACTCGCTCAGCAGAATGCGCGCCAAACGCACACTGGCCATGACCTTAACCTGTGGCCCCGGCTGATGGTCAAGCACCCACTCAAGGGAGCCGCGGGCAGCAGTTAAATCGTTATTTTGCACCTGCTCCTGAGCCAGAAAGAGCGTTGCCATGGCCGCGTACTGACTGCTGGCATGATCCGTTTGCAAGGTGTTCGTAATGTGCGCCACGGTCGCTTTTTGATCGGCTGTCAATTCCACCGTGGCAAATGGATTTTGCTCATTGATGGCCAGTGTTTCCAGCAGATTCTGATAGAGGGAGGAAGCCTTGGCGACCTCCTGCTGCTGATTTTTCTGCCAATATTTGTAACCCGATACCCCGGCCAGCGTGATGACAACCCCCAACAAAACAGGCTGACCGTAGTCTTTCCATAGATTCTTTAGCAGCTGTACCTGCTCTTCATCAGATTGGTAACTCACCCTTTACTCCTGACTTCATTCCTGAAAACCGTTAACAACGCTACTTTTGCCAACCTGTTCTCACAACAGGCAGCACCTACTTAACCCAGACAGTGCACAAACACGCTCCCGTTCTCGCTCAAGGCGATTGCCCGGGGCCTTTACGCCCCCAGCAACAGAGCAGTATAGAAATATTCGGGTTAAGAGTTAACGGGTGATTGTGCCCGAAAATAGCTGACAACATCGGCTACCGGCAGCTGACGCTGCGCCGCATCGGTGCGTAATGATTTCACTGTCACCACGCCAGCCTGCAGCTCATCTTCACCCAGAATCAAAGCATAGCCAGCACCACAGCGATCAGCACGTTTCATCTGTGCCTTGAAGCTTCCGCCGCAGTTGAACAGTACTTTAAACTCACCGAGTTCATCCCGTAAACGCTCGACAATAGGCATCACTTTGTGGCTGATACCGTCGCCAACCGCCACCACGGCAATGTCCACCCGGCTGGACACCGACTCCGGCAACAGTTGCAGGGATTGCAGCATCAATACCAGCCGCTCCATGCCCATAGCAAAACCGATGGCGGGCGTCGGCTTACCACCTAGCAGCTCAACCAGCGCATCGTAACGACCACCGGCGCAGACCGTACCCTGAGCGCCAAGGCTTTCTGTTACCCATTCAAAAACGGTTCTGCCGTAATAATCCAGACCGCGCACCAGTTTCGGATTTACCCGGTATGGAATGTTGGCTGCAGTGAGAATTTGCTGCAGTGCCGTGAAGTGATCCCGCGACTCTTCATCGAGGTAATCAAGGAGTTCCGGGGCACCGGCAATAATTTTTTGCGTATTAGGGTCTTTGCTATCGAGAATACGCAGGGGGTTAGTGCTCAGACGACGACGACTGTCTTCATCCAACTGCGCCTCAAACTGGCTGAGATAAGCGACCAGTGCCTCACGGTATCTGGTGCGGGCGGCTAAGGTGCCCAGCGTGTTCAGCTCCAGGGTAACGTGCTCCGTCAGCCCCAGCCGTTGCCACAGGCGTGCACTCATCAGGATCATTTCGGCATCAATGTCCGGCTCAGACATGCCAAAGGCTTCCACGCTGATCTGATGAAACTGGCGATAGCGGCCTTTTTGCGGACGCTCATAGCGAAACATCGGCCCGAATGTCCACAACCGTTGAATCTGGTTGTACAGCAGCCCTTGCTGAATACCGGCACGGACCACACCGGCGGTGGCCTCGGGTCTCAGGGAGATCTGCTCACCGTTGCGATCGCTAAAGGTGTACATCTCTTTTTCCACGATGTCCGTACCAGAGCCAATCCCACGGCTGAACAGGTCAGAGTTTTCAACGATGGGAGTGCGAATTTCCTGATACCCATAACTGCTCAAAACCGACCGTACCTGCTGCTCAAGATACTGCCAGACGAGAGTCTGTTCGGGAAGAATATCGTTCATCCCACGAATGGCTTGCAGCTGTTTGCCCAAGTTCAAATATCCTCTACATAAGTGCCAAACCATAAGGCGGCGATGCCAGTAAAGCAACTGGTAAGGGTGACTGCTCCCCGCCCCATCGCACCCAAAGGGCATAAATACCCGAAGGGCATAAATACCCGAAGGGCATAAAGGCTAGAGTTTAAGGCGGTTTTGCTAAAAGCGGACAATCATAACCGTTAATGGCTTAAAGTAACAATCCCGCCAAAGCCTTCGGGCAGTTACGGGCAAAGGCGCGGCAGCCTTTTGCTGCCGACAGGCTAAAAACGTTACAAAGGAGTCAATTCAGCTATCCCTGACTACTGCCTTCTAACAACATACTGGCTACCCGGGTGGTGGAGCTGGGCTTAGGCTCCGGTTTACCGTCAAGGGTGATACTTTTTACCCCGGCGGTGTTACCAAAACGCAAACTCACCGGAGGAAAGACCTCCAAAGCAATGGCAGAACCCGCTCGTTGCACGGTTGAAACCAGCACCTCACCAGTGACGTCTTTGATCTCTACCCAGCAATCTTCTGAGAAGTCGATCACCAGAGCTTTGGTTGATATGGATGGCGGCTCACTCATGGCAATGGCTGGTACAGCATTCACCTGCGGCTCTGTCGTTGGGTTAGCTGTCGGTTCAGGGATTTGCTCACCCTCATCGGCAGCGGGTATTTCTGCGACTTTTACCGGGGTTGTCTCTGCTACGGGGGGAGCATCTGCCTCTTTAGCAGCGATAACCAGCGGCAGATCCATTTCGGGTTCAGTAGCAGCTACCGGAGCCTCCCCAAGCACCGCTGACTCAATGGTGGTTTCAGCATGCAGCCAATGATTCCAAAGGTAGTAGCTCAACCCACCAAGAGAGACCACCAGCAACAAAGTGAGCGCGTGAACCGGTGAAGGCGAGCGGTGTGCACGCAGCGGTTTTATCCGTCTTGAACCTCGCAGGCGAGGCGTCTCATCATTACCAGTGCAGCGGTCAAAATCCTTCACCAGCGCTTCGCCATCAAGACCGACCAGACGGGCGTAATTACGAATGTAGCCACGTACAAATGCCGCTTGGGGCAGCGCTTCAAAAGTACTCTCTTCAAGGGCGCGCACGTAGCTTTCAGTTATTTTAAGACTCTCGGCAACGTCGGCAACAGAAAGTCCGCGACTGTTGCGGGACTTGGCAAGCAGAGAGCCAAAAGACTCGGGGGCTTCCTGCTGGGTATCTTGATCACTCATAACCCAATCGACTCCGATATTGCTTCAGCTCCAAAGAGCCTGGATACAGTTTTTTTAGTCGCTCGCCGTATTGAGCGGCTTTTCCGGGCTTACCGTTGGCTCGGGCCAGTTCAACGCCCAATAACAGGCTGCGGGCATCTTGCTGTGCCAACTGCTCAAAAGCCTGATAATGCTGCCAGGCCTTACGCAGATTACCCTTCTTTTTATAAAGCTCGGCCAACTCAAAGTTTGCCCTTGGTAAAGTGCTGTTCAGGCGTAGCGCTCTGGAGAAGTGCTCAAAAGCAAGCCCGGGCTTACCCATGCGCAGCGCCGCAACGCCCATATTTTCAAAGGTCCGGCTGCGCTGTTCGTAGGAAACATCCTGAGAGGCCAGCTCAAACTGCTGATACGCTTGGTTATAACGGCCTTTGGCAAAGAGAAATGCACCAAAGTTGTTGCGTACATCGGATGCCATGGGGTCGAGCTTCAGGGCACGGCTAAAGGCTCCTTCTGCCAGCTGGTCTTCACCCTGACGCTGATAAGCCATCCCGAGCATTCCGTAAACATCCGCCGAACCCGGCTCAATTTCCAGCGCTCTTTTCAGCGGTTTAATGGCTCTTTCTGAATAGCCTTCCTGCAGATAGCCTTTGGCGAGATTCATATAATCCACCACCGCCCTGCTCTCATTGGCTGGCCGGCTGCCGCTACTGACACAGCCGGATATTACCACTGCTGCACAAAGCAACAGCAAAGTGGGCCTTAATCTGGCTCCCATGCTCACCCCCACCTTTAAATGGCTTAAGTCGTTTCCAAATTGCTGAGTTCAAGTGACTTCTTAACTCCCCGCCCGATTGGGCGAGGAGTTACGGCGATTTTCTAAAAGCCGGGAAGGTACTGCCAAAGCCTGGCTTGTGTTGCAGCTATTCGTTAGCTTAAATCTGCCTGGCTGCGATGTAACGCGCACTACGCCGGGTTTTATCCATCACATTGCCCACTAATTGGCCACAAGCTGCGTCAATATCGTCGCCGCGGGTTTTACGGACGGTGACGTTAAATCCGCCCAGCTGCAAGCTTTCCTGGAAGCGTCTGATCGCATTATTGCTGGGCCTTTCATACCCCGAATGCGGAAATGGATTAAACGGGATCAGGTTGATTTTGCAAGGTACATCCTGCAGCAGTGCACTTAGTTGTTGTGCATGGGCAGGCTGATCATTGACACCAGCGAGTAACGTATATTCGATCGTAACCACCCGCTTGCTGTCCGTCAAACTGTTCATGTAGTGGCGAATGGCATCAAGAAGCTGATCCAGCGGATATTTGCGATTGATCGGCACCAGCTGATTTCTGAGCTCATTATTAGGCGCATGCAGTGAAACCGCCAAAGAGACATTAGAAACTTCGCTCAATTTTCTCAGGGCAGGAACGACCCCAGAAGTACTTAACGTCACTCGTCGCTTGGAAAGCCCATAACCCAAATCATCCATCATCAAATCCATTGAGTCGACGACGTTGTCAAAGTTCATCAGGGGCTCACCCATGCCCATCATCACCACGTTGGTGATTGAGCGATCCATCTTAGCAGGCACATTGCCAAAGTGACGGGCAGCAATCCAGACCTGACCAATAATTTCTGCCACCGTCAGATCTGAGTTGAAACCCTGCTTGCCGGTGGAGCAAAAACTGCAATCAAGGGAGCAGCCCGCCTGAGAGGAGACACACAGGGTGCCGCGACCATTTTCCGGGATAAAAACCGTTTCAACGCAGCTGCCACTGGCAACGCGAACCACCCATTTACAGGTACCGTCTTCAGAAAAATGGCTGCTAACCACCTGCGGCCCACGAATTTCAGCGGTGGACTTGAGGCGCTCACGCAGCGATTTGCCGAGGTTGCTCATCTGGTCAAAATGGTCAACGCGGTGGTGATGAATCCACTTCAGCACCTGCCCGGCACGGAATTTTTTTTCACCGATACTGAGAAAAAAGGCTTCCATTTTTGCCCGGGACAACCCCAGTAAGTTTACTTTGGCAGCCTGTTCGACCTTACTGCCCTGATCGAAAGCTGGCTCGATCAATTCTGTCATGTTTATACCTCAAAGCCACCAGCAGATTGCTCTGCTGATGGCTCCTGTTACACGCCTGCCCTACTATCGAGTTCTGGGGCAAATCTCTGAATCATCAAAGAAATAGGCTATTTCACGGGCTGCAGACGTTGCTGAGTCGGAGCCGTGTACGGCATTTTCATCAATGCTCTTGGCAAAGTCAGCACGTATGGTACCAGCCGCCGCTTCTTTTGGGTTGGTTGCTCCCATCAGCTCCCGGTTCAGGGCAATGGCGTTTTCCCCTTCAAGGACAGATACAACCACAGGACCGGAGGTCATAAAGTCGACCAAATCCTGATAAAAAGGGCGCTCTTTGTGCTCAGCATAAAAGCCACCGGCCTGCTCAGCAGAAAGATGCAGCATTTTACCGGCAACAATGTTCAGGCCAGCCTGCTCAAAACGGGCAACTATTTTACCAATGACGTTTTTAGCTACTGCATCGGGTTTAATAATGGATAATGTGCGTTCTACCGCCATTGTGATCTCCAGACTATCGTTTACGTGCCATTGTTAATCTGCCGTTTTAGCAAATTAAACTGCCACTTGGGCATTAGGCGTTGTTATTACTTATTGGAAACGGAGGACTCTCAACCTTGTAATGGTTACCAGTGGCCGAGCCACTGCCCCAGTACTGGCGGCATTGTATAGAATGCGGCGGTTGGTGTCAGTCTGTTATCTACCTTCTTGCAAAAAAAGTTACAAACAAAGTAAACAAAGAGTCACTTTTCCTCGCTAACCTGCGCTCTCTTCTATCCATGCCAACTGAATGGCTTCCAAAACTTTTTCGCCACAATGCCCGGGATTATCGGCAAAATCCTCAAGAGCCAATACCCAGTTACGCAGGTCCACAAAGTTTACATAACGGGGGTCTACCTCCGGATGCGCTTCATAGAGTTCAATTGCGATATCGTAAACATCTGTCCATTGCAGACTCATCTTTTTAACCCCCAAGCGGCTGCTGTTAATGGCGTTCAGAAACCTGATTGATGGTGTACTTGGGAATTTCCACCACCAGCTCTTCATCACCCACCACCGCCTGACAGCTCAGGCGCGATTCCGGCTCCAGCCCCCAGGCTTTATCGAGCATATCATCTTCTAATTCGTCGGCCTCCTCAAGGGAGTCGTAGCCCTCACGCACGACCACATGGCAGGTAGTACAGGCGCAGGATTTTTCACAGGCGTGCTCAATTTCAATACCGTGCGCCAAGGCCGCATCACAAACGGTGACGCCGGGCTCAGCTTCAATCACCGCCCCTTCCGGACATAACTCCTCATGGGGCAGAAAAATAATTCGGGTCATAACTCCTCCAAATCATCTAATTTTTGTCCGGAAAGAGCCTGGCGAATTCCCTGGTTCATTCGACGAGCGGCAAATTCTTCGCTGGACTGTCCAATACGTTCTATTTCTGCAGTAATTTCCCGGGCACTTCCGGAAACACGACAACGTTTTAATATCTCAAGATCCCCCTGCAAGGTGGCATACTCCGTGTCGCTTAGCAGGCGATGACCATCTTTTTCTAATGCTATGGCCAGTGCATCAATCACGCGGTCTGCTTCTACCTGCTGTTCCAGCAGTAAGCGGGCGGATTTATCGTCACCGGCATGGGCGTAGGAGTCTTGGATCATCCGGGCAATGTCATCATCACTGAGGCCATAGGAAGGCTTGACCTGAATACTGCTTTGCACGCCGGTGGAGAGCTCTTGCGCGGCAACACTGAGTAAGCCGTCGGCATCCACCTGAAATGTCACCCGGATTTTGGCACCGCCAGCGGGCATAGCCGGAATACCACGTAATTCAAAGCGAGCGAGGGAGCGGTTATCCTGAATCAGCTCCCGCTCCCCCTGAAAAACATGGACAGCCATGGCCGTCTGACCGTCTTTGTAAGTGGTGAAATCCTGAGCACGACTGACGGGAATCGTGGTGTTGCGATGAATGACTTTTTCCATCAAGCCGCCCATGGTTTCCAGCCCCAGAGAGAGGGGAATGACATCCAGAAGCAACATGTCTTCGGCGGATTTATTACCCGCCAGCACATTGGCCTGCAATGCAGCGCCATCGGCCACGACTTTATCGGGATCGATGGACGTCAGCGGTTGTTTACCAACAAAAGCCTCCACCTGTGTACGCACCCGTGGCACCCGGGTGGAGCCGCCGACCATCACCACCTCATTGAGGTCTTCAGCTTTCAGTCCGGCATCCCTGAGGGTACGCTTAAAGGCGCGAACCGTGCGGTCAATCAGCGGGTCCACCAAGGCGTCAAACTGTTCTCGCGACAAGCGGCCTTGCCACGTACCAAAGCTAACTTCCACTTGCGCTTTAGCCGTCAGTGCCTCTTTGGCTGTGCACGCTGCCATCATGGCTTCACGCAGTTGCAGCGGCGTAATGGTGGACTCATCAATACCCGCCTGAGCGAGTATCCAGCGTGCCACCAGTCGATCAAAGTCATCACCGCCAAGAGCGGTATCACCACCCGTAGCCATCACCTCAAAGACGCCTTTTTCGAGGCGCAAAATGGAGATATCAAACGTACCACCACCAAGGTCATAAACCGCAATGATGCCTTCACCGCCCTGATCCAGCCCATAGGCCACGGCCGCCGCCGTCGGCTCATTCAATAGGCGGTAAACGTGTAATCCGGCCAGTTTGGCTGCGTCTTTGGTGGCTTGGCGCTGAGCGTCGTCAAAGTAGGCTGGCACGGTAATCACCGCACCATCCAGTGGACCGCCGAGCGTCTGTTCGCCACGAGCGACCAGTGCCCGCAAAATTTCTGCCGACACCTCCACCGGACTCACTTCCCCCCGTCGGGTGTTGATCCGTGGCATGCCTTCCTTTTGCGCTGCACTGAAGCGGTAAGGCAGCACACCGCCAAGATCGTCTAAATCGGCCAGACCACGACCCATCATGCGTTTAACGGAGACAATGGTATTTTCCGGGTCAGCCATTGCAACCGCTTTAGCCGGATGACCAACCACTGCGCCATGATCACCATAATGAACGATAGAAGGTAATGTATGTTGCCCCTCAATATCAGCCAGTGTCGCAACGACCCCGGAGCGCACAGTGGCCACCAGCGAGTTGGTGGTTCCAAGGTCAATGCCGACAGCTCGCTTTAGCTGATGGGGTTCAGGAGCCTGTCCCGGCTCGGAAATCTGCAGTAACGCCATATCTGCCTCTAACTATTAGCCATCCAGCTCGGATTCCAATTGTTCCAGTTCCGCCGCCAGCTTTACCATGAACTGCATCTTTTTGACAACGGTTTGCGCCTGATCAAGAGCCGGTTGATCGGCCACCGCCCACAGTTGGGTAAACTGCGCGAATTCGCTGGCCAAATCAGTTTCTACCCGATCTTTCAGTGCCTCTAGCGCCTTGAAAGGGTCGGCCTTAGAAGCCACTTCGGCAACGGACTCCCGTAACTCCATCTGTTCCATAAGAAAGGCTGGGTCCGTTACCGTGTTGCGCTCCATGTCCACATCACGACCCGCCAGCTTTAACAGGTAAATGGCACGGCGAAGCGGGTTTTTTAACGTATTAAACGCTTCGTTTACATGGGAAGCGAACTGTACGGAGAGGCGCTGCTGGCGGTCACTGTCACCGGCAAAACGGTCCGGATGAACCGCCCTTTGCAGGGCCCGATACTGGCTGGACAGGCGCTGCTGATCAACTTCACAGGCTATCGGCAGCTCAAAGAGTTCAAAATAATTCCTGGTTAGATCGATCACTGTGTTATTACATCCCGAAGCAGTATTTTATAAACAAATAAGGCCCGACCAAACCGGCCGAGCCAGAATTTCGCTACCGACAGTTCAGCTCTTGTCAATAATGAGTGATTTCAAGCATCCACATTAAAGCTTTCCCCACAGCCGCACTCACTGGCCGCATTGGGGTTATTGAATTCCAACCCTTCGTTAAGCCCTTCGCGCACAAAGTCGATCTCAGTGCCGTCGAGGTACACCAGACTTTTCGGGTCTACAAAAACAGAGACGCCGTTGTCGTTAAAGATATGATCAAGGGCGTCTGCTTCATCGACAAATTCAAGCATATAGGCCATGCCAGAACAGCCAGCGGTACGAATGCCGACCCTGATGCCCAGCCCACCACCTCTTAGCTCAAGCTGACGTTTAACGTGTTTGGCCGCGGCTTCGGTAACGCTAATTGCCATATAAACTCCATCCACTTCCGAACCGCCTGGTCCGGCAAAATAACGGTTTTGCCAGCAGGCTGTAAACCAAAAACCGTTGAACTGCCCGCTTTCAATCGGCGGATTAACTACCCGGCTGCTGCTTTGCGCGATAGTCTTCAATGGCTGCTTTGATGGCATCTTCTGCCAATACAGAGCAGTGAATTTTGACCGGTGGCAGTGCCAGTTCTTCAGCGATATCGGTGTTTCTGATGGTGGCCGCTTCGTCCAGAGTCTTACCCTTCATCCACTCGGTTGCCAGAGAGCTTGAGGCAATGGCGGAGCCACAACCGTAGGTTTTAAAACGGGCATCCTCAATAACGCCTGAGTCATTCACCTGAATCTGCAGGCGCATGACGTCACCACAGGCCGGAGCTCCGACCATGCCGGTACCGACGCTTTGGGAGTCCTGGTCGAGTTTGCCCACATTACGCGGGTTTTCGTAGTGGTCGATAACCTTGTCACTATATGCCATTTTTCTCTCCTGGGTGTTGCCGGGCAACACGTCGTCAATTTGTGAATCCTGATCAGTGGGCTACCCACTCAACCTTGCTCAGGTCAACACCGTCTTTGAACATATCCCAAAGAGGCGAAAGCTCACGCAGCTTAATTACAGCGTCGCGAATTTCAGCGATGGCGTGGTCAACCTCTGCCGCAGTAGTAAACCGCCCAAGGCTTATTCTCAGTGAACTGTGTGCCAGCTCATCACTCAACCCCAGCGCCCGCAGCACATAGGAAGGCTCCAGACTGGCGGAAGTACAGGCGGAGCCTGACGACACCGCAAGATCTTTCAGGGACATCATCAACGACTCCCCTTCCACAAACGCAAAACTGATATTCAAAATCCCCGGCAACCGTTGTTCAAGGGAGCCGTTTATGTGCACTTCTTCAAGGTCGGCAACATTGGCCAGCACCCGCTCTTTCAACGCATTGATGCGGATGTATTCTGCGTCCATCTCCTGTGCTGCGATACGACAAGCCTCACCCATACCGACAATTTGATGAGTGGGCAGGGTACCAGAACGCATGCCCCGCTCATGACCACCACCGTGCATCTGCGCTTCAAGGCGCACACGGGGTTTACGGCGCACATAGAGCACACCAATGCCCTTTGGTCCGTAGAGTTTGTGGGCGGAAATCGACAGCAGGTCTACTTTCATGGTTTCCATATTGACGGGAATTTTGCCCACACTTTGTGCTGCGTCCACATGGAAAATAATTTTGCGAGGGCGGGTTATCTCACCAATAGCGGCGATGTCGTTGATCACCCCAATTTCATTGTTGACGTGCATGAGGGTGACCAAAATGGTGTCATCGCGCAGCGCTTGTTCAACACTTTCAGGGGTGATGATGCCGTCACTGTCCGGGTCCAGATAGGTAATTTCAAAGCCTTCCCTTTCGAGCTGACGACACGTATCCAACACGGCCTTGTGTTCGATGCGGGAAGTGATAATGTGCTTGCCCTTTTTACTGTAAAAGTGGGCAACACCCTTAATCGCCAGGTTATCGGACTCAGTAGCCCCGGAAGTCCAGACAATCTCTCTTGGGTCGGCATGAATCAAGTCAGCCACATGGCGCCGGGCATCCTCAACAGCCTCTTCTGCCCGCCAACCAAAAACGTGGGAGCGTGAAGCCGGGTTACCGAAATTACCTTCGGTGGATAGGCACTGCAGCATTTTTTCAGCCACCCTAGGGTCAACCGGCGTTGTTGCAGAATAATCGAGGTAAATAGGTAATTTCATTGAATACATCTCCTGGCGGCCAGTGCCCTTGATTCGCAAAGTTTTAAGTTTGCTGCCACTTCATGCGCTTTTGACATTCGTCGTTAAACAGTTGCAAGCGTTCTTATGAAATGATGTCAGCAGCAATTTTGTTGTCATGCTGCTCATCCTGACGGATAGCAACGGATTGTACTTCCCTGCGTGCAACCAGATCAGCCAGACTAATACCGCCAAGGAAGGAGTGAATCTGTTCACTGAGGTCTTCCCACAAATGGTGAGTCAGACACGTTGCCCCTTTCTGGCAGTCTCCCAAGCCCTGACACTTCGTTGCATCGACGGACTCATTAACAGCATCAATCACCTGAGCCACGAATATCTCCCCCAGATCACGGCTCAGACAGTAACCGCCACCGGGCCCACGCACGCTGCACACCAGATTTCCACGCCGGAGTTTGGCGAACAGTTGCTCAAGGTACGAAAGAGAGATCTCCTGACGATCCGATATATCTGCCAGTGATACCGGTCCTTTATCGGCATGAAGCGCCAGATCAAGCATGGCTGTCACTGCGTAGCGTCCTTTGGTCGTCAACCTCATACTGCGTCTCTCTCATGCCAACTCATACCATAAAGGCATGACTACTGCTGGTATTCCCCGGGGTATTCGAGCACTTAATTTAACGACGGCTTATAGCTATTTCCTAGATACACAACAAACGCAGTTATTACTGGCGCATTTGCCACATACGTACTTAGAAAGAGCACCTTAAACAGACAGTAAATCACCTGGCTCAAACTGACAGGGCGGAATTATTCAATAACCCAGTGTTTTAGTCAACTATTTCCCACAGGTAACAACAACATACGAAGAGAAAGGGCAATCGGTGCGCAGAGAGGTTTCCTCAAAAGGAATTAAAAATACGCCAGATATGAATTTGCGGCAGTTTATAGAACATTTGGACAACTGGCAAAAAAGAAATCTGAAAAAATGGGTCAATAGGGGAACTTTTACTGCCAACACCTGTCTGAATAGGCAAACCATTTTTTTATCGGACCACTATCAGAATTAAACACTCCTAACCTCGACTAAAAAGATGCAATCAATCCAAAATAACGGGTAAAACAACTATGCAAACAACATCGTTCGACAGTTTTGGAACATTCGCCAAACAGACTCACAGCCCAGAGCCAGACGTGCTAACACAAACATTAATAAAAAATTCCTCCCTGACACTGCAGGTTAATGGCTGCAAATACACCGTATCTATCATCGACAACAAAGCCGTGGCCAAACGGTTAAATCCGCCGAAAAACTACTTTTTCTCTTTTATAGAGTTTTTTACCCATCGCTTGCGGGAGTTTTCAATCTCCAGCAGGGCAACACGTATTTCACACTTAATTACTACTCATTTATTCAAAATCCAAGCACCGCAAACCCAAGCCCAGCTGAAACTTTATCTCGACAATGCCAGTACGCTATTTAATGAAGCGCTCACCCTGACCAACAACCCCACAGCTACCAGCGCCGATCAGGCCACCAATGCGTTGCAAAAACTGGTTGCGGACAAACCTGAAATTTGCACCTATGAAACCAAAATTGATGAAATTACCAAAGCAATCCTCGACGCAGAGCAACAAAAAAAGCCCATCAAAGGTCAGGATCAATACACCGCAAACACCAACACACTGAGAGCCCAGTATGAGGACCTACTAACAGCTGAAAATCAGTTCTCACAGCTGCCGGAGTGTCTAAACCAGCATGGCATCTACATGTTCTCGGGGGATCACTTATCCAGGCTGACGGCAATCTGCAACACGCTCAAGCAACGAGCGGAATTACTAAAAGACCGCTTAACTCTCCAGCTGCAAACTCCGGTAGGCTCCGCCGAAATACTGCAAGCATTTCTTGACCCGAAACCTTCCCCATCCAAAAGCTAAACAACCGCTTTGCGCTCTTCTTTTTTGACGGGCGCAAAATCTTCTTTATTCAATTCAGGCAGCGGGCTGACAGGACATTCAAGTCCGTGATCCTTCAACACCTTACACAATCCATCAAACCGCGCCTCTACCTCGTGCAGATGATCCAGCATGGCTGAGATTGCATGGGCGGTGGGGTCAGGCATTTCAGAAGTGACGGCATAGGCATCAAAGCCCATTTTTTCGGCCATTTTTTCCACATTGTCCTGGCGTCGCTTGTCGTCCTGCGCTGTTTTTTTTACCACTCTGCCAGGAATACCAACCACCGTCGCCCCGGCGGGTACCTCACGCACCACCACCGCATTGGAACCAATTCGGGCGCCCTCACCCACCACAAAAGGCCCGAGAACTTTGGCACCTGCACCCACTACAACACCTTTTTTTAAAGTTGGGTGCCGCTTGCCCTGATTAGCCGGGTGATCTTTGCCTTTGTTAGGGGACGTGCCGCCGAGGGTGACCCCATGGTAAATGGTCACATCGTCATAAATGACCGCTGTTTCGCCAATCACCACCCCCATACCGTGATCAATAAAAAAACGCCGACCAATGGAGGCTCCCGGGTGAATTTCAACCCCCGTGAGTAATCGGCTAAGTGTTGACAGCGTACGGCCAAGCCATAAAAAACCCGATCGCCACAACCGATGCGACACCCGATACAGCAACAGTGCATGCAGGCCGGGATAATTGGTGATTACTTCAAACGTGCCCCGGGCTGCGGGGTCACGAGCCATCACGGTTTTAACATCTTCTTTTATACGCTCAAACATGGTTTACACCTGCTTGTTGTCATTTCTTATGCTTTCAACCTAAATTCAACATCAATTCACGGTTTTAGTCAGCTCAAGACGGTTTGCAAGCTCATGACTGTTTCGCCGTCATCAGGCTGCGCTGCGTTTCTGATAAGACCCCTCGCAAAATACTCAGCTCCACAGAGTCCGGTCGGGCCCGGCCGTACAGCCGGCGCAGCTTGGCCATAATCTTTTCGTGACTGCTGTGGTCAAGAAACCCGATCTCCATCAACACCTGATAGAGGTGATCGTAATAATGTTCCATAGCCTCCACAGTGGCGAGCTCATGGCTACGCGGCTGCGGCATCTTCAGGGTATTTTGCTGGGTTAAATGCATCATTCTCAGCTCGTAGCAGAGCACTTGCACCGCTGCGCCCAGATTCAGTGAACTAAAGTCTTCATTGGTGGGAATGTGCACCTGCAAGTGGCACCGACGCAACTGCTCGTTGGTCAACCCCTTATCTTCACGGCCAAAAATGAGCGCTACCTTTTGCTCTTGCGCCTCATGCACAATGCGTTGAGCACAGTTTTTCGGATCAACCAGTGGCAATGACACACCGCGCACCCGGGCACTGGTACCCACCACAAAATGACAGTCTGCCAATGCTTCATCCAGGGTCGCACACACCCGGGCATTGCTAAGAACATCATCAGCGCCCGAGGCCAGCGCCGTTGCTGTGCCACTTGGAAAGTCATCCGGTGCCACCAGACACAACCGGCTAAGGCCCATGGTTTTCATGGCTCTGGCCGCTGCCCCGATATTACCGGGATGGGAAGGTTGCACCAGCACGATGGAGATATTCTCAGAAAAAAAATCGGGCACCACAAGGATCTCTCGTGTAATAAAAGTCTTCGCAAGTGTACTTGAAATACAGCCGATGCCAAGGGGGTCTAAACAATAACCACAAACCGAAAACAATCACCAATGCCACATTGCAACTTGAACGCCTTCCTGTCAGAATTCGCCTCCACTTTCACAATGCTTGCAGAATGAAGGCCGCCCTTTTCAGGGCTTCCAGCACACTGGATGGATACCAACGGGTCAGCAAACTCGATATACTTCCATACCATTCGATCTTTCACATTGCAGATGTAATCAAGCCTATGCAACCGATGGTTAATATGGCGCTGCGTGCAGCGCGTCAGGCTGGGGAAATCATTGCCCGCGCCTACAAAGATCTCGATCATATTGATGTAGAGTATAAAAGCCGCAACGACTTTGTAACCCGGGTGGATAAAACCGCCGAAAAGGTCATCATCGACTCGCTTGCCAAAACCTATCCTAACCACGGCTTCTATGGTGAAGAGAGCGGGCACCGCGAAGGCAAGGACGACGGCAAAGATTACCTCTGGATCATCGACCCTCTCGATGGCACCACCAACTTCATCAACGGCATCCCCCACTTCGCGGTTTCTATCGCTGTACAGTACCGCGGCCGACTGGAGCACGCCGTGATTATCAATCCACTCAATGATGAGGAGTACTGCGCCAGCCGTGGCCATGGCGCGACATTGAACAGCAAGCGGATTCGGGTTGGCAACCGCCGTACACTCGATGGCGCCTTAATCGGCACTGGAATTCCATTTATGCAACCCGGCATCAACCACCTTGACAGCTATCTGAACATGATGCGCTCCCTGCTCGGAGATACCGCCGGTATTCGTCGCGCCGGCTCCGCTGCCCTTGACCTGGCTTACGTTGCCGCTGGCCGTCTGGATGCGTTTTGGGAAATCGGGCTACAGGACTATGACATGGCAGCGGGCGTATTGCTGATTCAAGAAGCCGGTGGACTGGTCGGTGATTTCAAAGGCGGGCACACCTACATGAAAAACCAACAGGTCGTTGCCGGAAACAGCAATTGCTTTAAAGAGGTGCTTAAGCGCATTCGTCCATTTGTCACCGAAGGCATGTTTCGCCACTGATTTTTCCACAGCATCTGGTCAAAAGTGAGGCCACCCGGGCCTCCGCCATCACTGATTACCGGTGATGCCACCTGTGCAAAATTGCTAACAAAAAACTGAACCTGACGAGCAGCCACCCCAAGTGGTCCAGGCGGAACCCTTGAAACTCCACAACCGCTCCCTTACAACAATGACACGTTGGTGAAAAAAGCGCACCAGTTCTACCAAGAGATTTCTTTTTTGTAGCCAGCTCCAATGGGTGAAAGTCTCATACTAACCCACCTTTCAGGCCTTGCCCTTGGTAGGCAACTTTTTCAACCCAAGTGGAAACTTTTAATACTACAGTTGATTGCGAGCCCATAAATACTGGGGTTGCAACGTGCTAAAGGATTAGTCTCTGGAGGCTTTTCTGGATATTCGTGATATCACACAAAAGTCAGCAATCTTTTATATGCCAAGGGCTGTAGGGAAATTACGCATCGGTCAGCATGAGACTTTCACCCATTCAATAGGAGAGAATCAAGAGACTGTCCGCAAATAGCGACCGCAGCAAAACATCAGAAAAGTGAACCTGACAATTTCCCGCGAATTATCTGTTGTCACATTAAGAACAGCCTATTCCCAGACAACCTCCCGCAGCTCACCCGAGCCTTTGGAGGGTCACTTCCACCGCGCACAAATGGGTTTGCTAGGACAAAAACTTCCCACGCAATCTTCATACCCACAACTAAAGGAGTCCCCCGGACAGCGATCCCAAGAGGTAAAATGGGAACACTTGAACGCCCCACAACCATCTCCATTACAACGATGACACGGTGGTGAAAAAAGAATGCCATGTTTGCAAGGGTCGACATATTTTTCACTCAGCTCCAACCCAGAGTCCAGCGCCAACTCGTTGTCAGTCAGCGGTTTAATGGCATAAGGTGAGTAATAAATAGCTCCTACCAATATGTCACAGTGTTTCTCCCCTCTGTTTGACAGCCGCTCGTAACCAAACTCAAACCCTTTGGAGTGATTCAGTTTCACACAAGCCGCCGGATGGTGTTCTGGATTATATGTCTCGCCTCTCAACACAAAATAAAGACCCTCATGGCCCATTTCAGGTATTGCTAACGCAGTCAGCCAGCCCGATAACTTATCATAAGTCATATCGAGCCATTCGAACTGTGTTGCAAAATGCGGGTCTAAAAATTCGCCATCAACATAGGCTTTATATTCACATACAAAAATACGTTTATCGTGCCCCTGAACGACCTTGCCAAGGTGCTCAAAATTGTCACAACTATTACCCTCTTTCGGCAAAGTACACAGCGCAATATTAGGCGCCATTTGATCATATTTTTCAGCAGTGAGCTCTTTAGCATCCTTGAAGTAGCTATACAATTCTTCATCCGCATAAACCTGAAAAACCGTTAACAATAAGATCAAGCCGGTGGTAAAAAGCACTCGTGTCAGTACCACTCTGTACACCTACATAGAAAATTCAAAGAAATTTAAGAAGCTTATCTATGATAAAGTCGTACATATACGACCATTTATGTATAGACACCGAAAAAGAAGACGTCAAATGGCTTATTCAAGTTAAAGCGCCAACAGTTTCATTGAGCGACATGCAAAGTATTTAGCTTACATTTGAAACGATACCTCACCTTCATTACCAACATTGGTCATTTAACGGGTCATAAAGGGGCTGACAGATCAGATAGGTTGAACAAACCTTCTTAAAAGTAGCGTATTCAGTCAGCATACAAATGTAGAGTTTGTTTGAAAAATAGCGATACCACTTGCTAAAATAAGAGGCATCTTCAGGCGAATTTACTGCCACTATACAGAGCAAACTATTCGCCAGTTAACAGGACTCAAATTAACCACTGCCCCTAAACCAAAAACTCTTTTTGATTTTTTAATTAACCCTGCCCTTTTAAACTATTGATAATTTTTTTGCTTTTCATTTAACTTTTTATTTACAATCTTTAATCATCACCGCTTATCATTCATTGGTTAAGAACACCTTTCAACAGTTTAAGTACCAATAGATCAAATGGATAATTTTTATGAAATATAGAAGTTGAAACCAAACCCAGCATAAATATGAAAAAAATCACATGGAAAAAGAAAAAAATTCTTGCAAAATCACCGTTGTCGTCTAGTCTGACTTCACATTATCTACAACCACGGTATGGTTTCAAAGTTAACACAAATCAAACTCTAAGCCATCTGATACCAGTTTAAAGTGCGTCAATGTCCCGTAGGCTTTCAAAATAATGATATCTCTAAGCTATCTAAATCGCTATCTTTAGAACTTAAAATTTAATGCTAAGCACAGTCCTAATCAAAATTAATGGCAAACACAAAACGCATAATGTGTGCCTGCTTTTTTAAATACCAAATAATCAGTTTTGATTGAACTATTCCATGAGAAGATTATGAAACGATATTATGCTGTTTTCTTGTTATCAGTGCTGGCTTTTATCTACCCGGTTTCAAGTATCTCTGCATACAGTGGCAGTCAGGCTTATAACTACTCGCAGCATCTTCATGCGTCGGTTAATATTGCAACCGGCACTTTTCATTTTTCTTATCCTTTAATCCAAACATCGGGTATTCACCACCCGTTCACCGTAAAGCTGACCTACCGCTTCAATACCTCCGGCGTGTTTGGCTTGCCAAACGGGTGGCAACTGGATCTGGACCATATCAACAACAACGTCGTCAACATGGGGGGACAGTGGTTAATAGACCCGCTTTGGCACGATGAAACGCTGTTCGCCTCTGGCTTAAAGTACTTCAACCAGCACGGCACCCGGTTTGTGGATAGTACCGTGGAGCAGCTCATTCCCAATGAAGACACGCTGTTTTACCGCTATCGCTCACAGCATAAAGACGGTGTGGTGAAATACTTTTCCCATGCAGGGCTGTTAATTTTACAAAAAGACCGCTTTGGTAATCGCATCACCTTTGAATATCAAGAGGGGGCAAAAAACATTGAAGAGGCAAGGCTGGCGGCAATAACAGACAACTATGGCAACCGTTACACCTTCCACTATGAGCCGGGTGTAATGGTGGTGCACTACCCCGATGCCAGAGCGCAAAAAATTTTCTTCTCTCCCACCGGCGTTGCAACCATTATCAACCCAATGCAACAACGCTATGAATTTAAATACATCAACAACAGCGGTTATAACTTAATAAAAACCATCAATCCGCCCACTGGTCTGGTTACCCAGTTAAGTTACAACACCATTCCCTTTAAAAGCCGTGGGGGCGAGGGTGTATTGCCGGTGGTCTCAGAGTTTAAGCAGTTCGACTCAGTGGATAATAAAATTCACCATGAGAGCCACTATAGCTACTCTTCAGAGAGTAACTATACCGGTTACCCTTTATACGCCATGTCAGACTCTGCTGATAGCCTGATGGACAGTAATGACCAAAATTACCATTACTCCGTTACTGTCGAACAGGTGGACAGCAATGCAGACGTGCCCTTGGTGCATAAAAAACTGTATCGTTACAACTACCTGCATTTACCCACAGATATTCGCACCTTTACAGGGCAAACAGAGTTATTAAAAGCTGAATACACCTACGATATCAGCCCTTTTAAATACAGCCGTTCGACCAACTACGACAAACCCAACAGCACCGTTCATTTATTATGGAGTGAACAGCAGCAACAGCACATTCCTACTAACCGGGTTGACCACCAATACGACTTATTTGGCAATAAAACCCATGAAAGCCACTGGGTGTATCACCGCCCCAAACAGCAGTGGCGCCAATACAAAGCCACCGCCCACCAATATTTCACCGGCAGTTACAGCTTGCTGATGGCAACCGTGCACCACGATCTTATTTCTGGCAAAGCCATCAAATCGGTGTATCACCTCTCCCCATCGCGAAAAACCCACAGCACCAAACAGACTTTTGGCAGGCAAGACCAACACGTCAATTTATGGCACCCCTGGCAACAAGAGAGTTACTGCTACGATGACGCTGGGCGGGTCATTAACACTCAGCGAAAATGGCTGGCACAAGGGATGCCCGGCGTGCAGCAAACACACAAAAAAACGCACTACCACTTTGACAAGCACTCCGCCATCTTGACCGTGCAACACGAAAGCAGCCTTGGGCATGTCAGCCAAAAACTCACGGATACCAGAAATCGGCACGTGATCGCCCATATTTCCCCCATGGGTGAGAAGACCAAATTCCACTACAACAACATAGGGCAGTTAACGGCAAAAACTGACCCCGAAGGCCATGTGCACACCATACGACACTACACATTCGCTCAGGACGGCTTCAACGCTAAGGTGATGGAATCGCCGCTGGGCTTTAAAATACGCCACAAAATGAATGCTGCCGAAAAAACCACGGTCATCGAGGAGTGGTTACACGGTCAATACCACGCCATTGCTCAAAAAGAGTACGACGCTTTTGGTAAAGTGGTGGCCAATACCAATCGTTTTGGGCAGATCACCCGCTATCAATACGACGACCTACTACGGCCGACGGCGACAACCGACCCTTGGCGCAATAAAACGCAATTCGTATACGACGATGAAAACCTGATCACACAGACCTTATTTAACGGCAAAAAACATAACCAGACCCAAAAGACCCCCTGGTTATTAAGCGAGACAAAAACCCATTACCCCCTCAACAACACGTCCCACACAGCGGTGCAAACCACCACCCAAAAAAACGGTTTCGGGAAAGTGGTGGCAAAAGAGAGCGCCCTGCTCGACCTCCCTTCCCAACAAAAACACTCAGTGGTCACCAGCACCTACGAATACGACATCGGTCATAATAAAACGGCCATAGAAACCCGCAGTTTTGATGGCCTGACACTGGCAAAACATATTACTTATGATCTCTTTCGCAACCGTTACAAGGCCATTAAAAAACAAAACAACAACGGTCAAATAAGCACCCATTACGGTTATGACTACGTTTACAACACCGACAACCGGCTAACCCGCGTCATTAGCCCCAACATTGATCACCACGGCACATTAGTGACCGAGCACCACCGCAACAGCAATGGTCAGGAAATTGAGCGGGTCAACCCCGATGGCAGCCGGGTCCACTACCAGTACACCCCACGGGGTCAGCTGCAATCGGCCCGCTGGAATCGCAACCATAAAGCCTTTCAGGTACATTACCGCTACGACCCCGACAAGCACTTAATCAAAGCCTCTGACTCCGACGGCCATGAACAACACTTCCAGTATGATCTGCGGGGCAACCTGACCCGCCTTATCTTCCCGGACCAGCGACAACAAAGCTATGCCTACGACAACAGCCGTCGGCTGGTACGGCAGGAAAATGTAGGCAAACGGGTGCTCACCTATCACTACGATAAAAAGGATAAAGGCAAGCTCTCCGCCATCAAAAGCGACAACCACCTGTTCCGCTTCACCTACGGTGAGGACAACAATGGCAAGAACGGCCAAATACTGTCGATTGAGCGGCAGATAAACGGCACTGAACCAACAAAAGAAACCTATACCTACGGCCCTTACGGACGCGTGGCCCGTTCAACGGTTACCAAAGGCCAAGCTGCCTCCAGCTATTTATCAAGAGAGTACGACTACCAGCCCAGAGGCGATCTAACCAAACAGACAACCCACACAGCATCTGCCACCGAAGCCATTACCTACCACTACGACGGCGTAAACCGCCTAATTAAAGAGACACACCACAAAAAAGAACACCAAAACCAGCACACCCACCATGAAATCCGCTATCAATACGACGGCAATAACAACATCATCAAAGAGCAAAGAACCCGTGCGCCTGATGCGACTCAAACCCTTGACTACCATTACAACGCAGCCGATCAACTAACTCACATTAAACAAAGCAACCCGGGCAAAGCGCTGCAGATTACCTACGATAAAAATGGCCACCTATTAACTGACCATCTCGGTCAACAATACAACTACGACGATCAGGGTCAGCTGTTATCGGTCAACGATGCCAACGGGCAGGCATTGACTAGTTTTCACTATTTACCCAATGGTTTTCTTGGCCACCTTAATCACAAAAACAGTCGCCAAAGTTTTTACTACCATAAAAATAGTCGGGTACAAACGGTGCTCAAAAATCAAAAACTGTACGACTATGTGCAATACGGGCACAAGTTTATTGGCAACCTGAGCAAGGAAGGCGGTGACCATTTATTCATTTCCAATCAAAGCACCGGCGCCCGCCTTGGGGTAAATGCGCAAGGCACTAACGCCAATCTGTACAGCTATGAAGGCTATGGCAAAACAACTCATCCTGCACAAGACGACTCCAGTACAGATTTTCTCTGGAATCAGGAATTGAGCGATCAAGCCACCGGCTTGGTGTATCTGCGCCACCGTTTTTATCACCCCCAACTGAAGCGCTTTATCAAGCGTGACGATCAACGCAACGACAACCGCTATGCTTACGCTGTCGCCAACCCCATTGCCTTTATTGACCCCATGGGACGCTCGGCAATCGGTGACACCCTGCTCAGATCTATGAGCTATATGGCTGGTATAGGTTTTGCCATTACTGCAGCGATTAGCTTGTTTTTCGCTATCCCAACCGCTGGCGCTTCTTTATCATTAGACGCTGTTGGGGCCTTGGCAACGAATACGCTGGGACTTCTGTCCGGGGGGGCAATGATTAGTGGGCAGGCAGCTATCGATTATGGCTACAAATCAATCGGCAAAGTGATTCGGATGACCAGTTTAATGACCGGAACGCTGAGCCTGTTTGTAGGTTTAACTTTAGGCTATATCTCTGTGCCGAATATAGCATCATACTTTGACCGAAGCGCGATGAGTTCCGAATCTGTGACCAGCAATATTGCAGGCACTATGGAAAATCCGAGGCTACCATCTTATGAAGCAACATTAGCTAACGGCGCCAGAAGCACTGTTGGAGAGTCACCCCCATCTTACGAGTCAGTGGTATCAGACACTGTTAGCTCAACCTCTTCCCAACAAACATTGGAACCCGATGACTCGACCCTCATGGGCAGTGATGATGAATTAACCAGTGTATCTCAAAGAGCTACCACTGCTGCTACCGGCCAAGGTTTCATGCAGGCAGAGGAAAGAAACGAAGATGTACTGAATATATTCGAAAGCAATGATGAGTCAGAGTATTTAATCAATACCCCACAGGTTGAAGATTACATGAATTTTCGCAGCTCTGCCCCGCCAAGCTACAGCGAGGTTCCACTTCAAAACGAGCAAATTCTGATTAGTCCTACTGCTGATGAAAGTGCACCTGCCACATCTTGCCCGGGAGTTGATCAACTGTGTAACGACTTCTGATGAGCGAGCTATCGCTGTATTTTAGACCAGGATTAATCAACTAAGTACTGGTGCGACCAAAGGCTGAAAACATACAGTTTGGCAACAGTTTCCTGTGCAGATAAAAGCTCATGTAGTGAATATCCCGTTTGAGTTGCACGACTTTAAGAGAAGGCTATGAAACGATATTATGCTGTTTTCTTGTTATCACTGCTCGCTTTTATCTACCCGGTTTCAAGTATCTCTGCATACAGTGGCAGTCAGGCTTATAACTACTCTCAGCACATGCATGCGTCGGTTAATGTTGCAACGGGCACTTTTAATTTTTCTTATCCTTTGATCCACACCTCGGGCATTCACCACCCGTTCACCGTAAAGCTGACCTACCGCTTCAATGCCTCCGGCGCATTTGGCCTGCCAAAGGGGTGGCAACTGGATCTGGACCATATCAACAACAACGTCGTCAACATGGGGGGGCAGTGGTTAATAGACCCGCTTTGGCACGATGAAACGCTGTTCGCCTCCGGCTTAAAGTACTTCAACCAGCACGGCACCCGGTTTGTGGATAATACCGTGGAGCAGCCCATTCCCAATGAGAACACGCTGTTTTACCGCTATCGCTCACAGCATAAAGACGGGGTGGTGAAATACTTTTCCCATGCAGGGCTGTTAATTTTACAAAAAGATCGCTTTGGTAATCGCATCATCTTTGAATATCAAGAGGGGGCAAAAAACATTGAAGAGGCAAGGCTGGCGGCAATAACAGACAACTATGGCAACCGTTACACCTTCAGCTATGAGCCGGGTGTAATGGTGGTACACTACCCCGATGCCAGGGCGCAAAAAATTTTCTTCTCTCCCACCGGCGTTGCAACCATTATCAACCCAATGCAACAACGCTATGAATTTAAATACATCAACTACAGCGGTTATAACTTAATAAAAACCATCAATCCGCCCACTGGCCTGATCACCCAGTTAAGTTACAACACCATTCCCTTTAAAAGCCGTGGGGGCGAGGGTGTGATGCCAGTGGTCTCAGAGTTTAAGCAGTTCGACTCAGTAGATAATAAAATTCACCATGAGAGCCACTATAGCTACTCTTCAGAGAGTAACTATACCGGTTACCCTTTATACGCCATGTCAGACTCTGCTGATAGCCTGATGGACAGTAATGACCAAAATTACCATTACTCCGTCACCGTTGCGCAGGTGAACAGCAATGCAGACGTGCCCTTGGTGCATAAAAAACTGTATCGTTACAACTACCTGCATTTACCCACAGATATTCGCACCTTTACAGGGCAAAAAGAGTTTTTAAAAGCTGAATACACCTACGATATCAGCCCTTTTAAATACAGCCGTTCGACCAACTACGACAAACCCAAAAGTACCGTTCATTTATTATGGAGTGAACAGCAGCAACAGCACATTCCTACTAACCGGGTTGACCACCAATACGACTTATTTGGCAATAAAACCCATGAAAGCCACTGGGTGTATCACCGCCCCAAACAGCAGTGGCGCCAATACAAAGCCACCGCCCACCAATATTTCACCAGCAGTTACAGCTTGCTAATGGCAACCGTGCACCAGGATCTGATTTCTGGCAAAGCCATCAAATCGGTGTATCACCTCTCCCCGTCGCGAAAAACCCACAGCACCAAACAGACCTTTGGCAGGCAAGACCAACACGTCAAATTGTGGCACCCCTGGCAACAAGAGAGTTACTGCTACGATAACGCCGGGCGGGTCATTAGCACTCAGCGAAAATGGCTGGCACAAGGGATGCCCGGCGTGCAGCAAACACACAAAAAAACGCACTATCACTTTGACAAGCACTCCGCCATCTTGACCGTGCAACACGAAAGCAGCCTTGGGCATGTCAGCCAAAAACTCACGGATACCAGAAATCGGCACGTGATCGCCCATATTTCCCCCATGGGTGAGAAGACCAAATTCCACTACAACAACATAGGGCAGTTAACGGCAAAAACTGACCCCGAAGGCCATGTGCACACCATACGACACTACACATTCGCTCAGGACGGCTTCAACGCTAAGGTGATGGAATCGCCGCTGGGCTTTAAAATACGCCACAAAATGAATGCTGCCGAAAAAACCACGGTCATCGAAGAGTGTTTACACGGTCAATACCACGCCATTGCTCAAAAAGAGTACGACGCTTTTGGTAAAGTGGTGGCCAATATCAACCGTTTTGGGCAGGTCACCCGCTATCAATACGACGACCTACTGCGACTGACGGCAAAAACCGACCCCTGGCGCAATAAAACGCAATTCGTATACGACGATGAAAACCTGATCACACAGACCTTATTTAACGGCAAAAAACATAACCAGACCCAAAAGACCCCCTGGTTATTAAGCGAGACAAAAACCCATTACCCCCTCAACAACACGTCCCACACAGCGGTGCAAACCACCACCCAAAAAAACGGTTTCGGGAAAGTGGTAGCAAAAGAGAGCGCCCTGCTCGACCTCCCTTCCCAACAAAAACACTCAGTGGTCACCAGCACCTACGAATACGACATCGGTCATAATAAAACGGCCATAGAAACCCGCGGTTTTGATGGCCTGACACTGGCAAAACATATTACTTATGATCTCTTTCGCAACCGTTACAAGGCCATTAAAAAACAAAACAACAACGGTCAAATAAGCACCCATTACGGTTATGACTACGTTTACAACACCGACAACCGGCTAACCCGCGTCATCAGCCCCAACATTGATCACCACGGCACATTAGTGACCGAGCACCACCGCAACAGCAATGGCCAGGAAATTGAGCGGGTCAACCCCGATGGCAGCCGGGTCCACTACCAGTACACCCCACGGGGTCAGCTGCAATCGGCCCGCTGGAATCGCAACCATAAAGCCTTTCAGGTACATTACCGCTACGACCCCGACAAGCACTTAACCAAAGCCTCTGACTCCGATGGCCATGAACAACACTTCCAGTACGACCTGCGAGGCAACCTGACCCGCCTTATCTTCCCGGACCAGCGACAACAAAGCTATGCCTACGACAACAGCCGTCGGCTGGTACGGCAGGAAAATGTAGGCAAACGGGTGCTCACCTATCACTACGATGAAAAGGATAAAGGCAAGCTCTCCGCCATCAAAAGCGACAACCACCGGTTCCGCTTCACCTACGGTGAAGACAACAATGGCAAGAACGGCCAAATACTGTCGATTGAGCGGCAGATAAACGGCATTGAACCAACAAAAGAAACCTATACCTACGGCCCTTACGGACGCGTTGCCCGTTCAACGGTTACCAAAGGCCACGCTGCATCGGACTATTTATCAAGAGAGTACGACTACCAGCCCAGAGGCGAACTGATCAAACAGACAACCCATACAGCATCTGCCACCGAAGCCATTACCTACCACTACGACGGCGTAAACCGCCTAATTAAAGAGACACACCACAAAAAAGAACACCAAAACCAGCACACCCACCATGAAATCCGCTATCAATACGACGGCAATAACAACATCATCAAAGAACAAAGAACCCGTGCGCCTGATGCGACTCAAACCCTTGACTACCATTACAACGCAGCGGATCAACTGACTCACATTAAACAAAGCAACCCGGGCAAAGCGCTGCAGATTACCTATGATAAAAATGGCCACCTATTAACTGACCATCTCGGTCAACAATACAACTACGACGATCAGGGTCAGCTGTTATCGGTCAACGATGCCAACGGGCAGGCGTTGGTCAGTTTTCACTATTTACCCAATGGTTTTCTTGGCCACCTTCATCACAAAAACAGTCGCCAAAGTTTTTACTACCATAAAAATAGTCGGGTACAAACGGTGCTCAAAAATCAAAAACTGTACGACTATGTGCAATACGGGCACAAGTTTATTGGCAACCTGAGCAAGGAAGGCGGTGACCATTTATTCATTTCCAATCAAAGCACCGGCGCCCGCCTTGGGGTAAATGCGCAAGGCACTAACGCCAATCTGTACAGCTATGAAGGCTATGGCAAAACAACCCATCCTGCACAAGACGACTCCAGTACGGATTTTCTCTGGAATCAGGAATTGAGCGATCAGGCCACCGGCTTGGTGTATCTGCGCCACCGTTTTTATCACCCCCAACTGAAGCGCTTTATCCAGCGTGACGATCAGCTCAACGACAACCGCTATGCGTACGCTGTCGCCAACCCCATTGCCTTTGTTGACCCCATGGGACGCTTGGCAATCGCTGACATCGCGCTCCGGTCTCTGAGCTATGCAGGCGGTATAAGTCTTGCCATTATTTCTATGATTGGCTTGTATTTGGCCATCCCAACGGGGGGCGCTTCTTTATCTTTAACCGCTGCGGGGGGCATGGCGGGGGGGAGTCTTGGCATTGTATCCGGGGCGTCATTAGTTGCGGCGCAGAATGCTATTGATACTGGCCACAAAGCATCTGGCAACGGACTTCGCCTGAGCGGTTTTGTTATCGGAAGTCTGAGCTTTCTTTTAGCTTTACCCTTACTTGTAACTGCTCTAGCACCA
Source organism: Endozoicomonas sp. (assembly GCA_965198415.1). Classification (GTDB taxonomy): domain Bacteria; phylum Pseudomonadota; class Gammaproteobacteria; order Pseudomonadales; family Endozoicomonadaceae; genus Endozoicomonas. The sequence continues at coordinate 32,050 of CBDAPN010000030.1, read as the reverse complement.
GAAACTGCAGCAACCATCGCCCAAGCCGCAACCAGTTCCTCCGGCGCAGGTGAATCAGTTACCAGAACTATTGCCGGCAGTATGTCGGATGTGGAGTCAGAAGTAGTGCCACCAAGTTACGAATCAGTCATGGCAGGTTCGGTTAGATCAACCGAACAAACAGGTTCCGCACTGAGTGAACACGCTTCAGGTTTGAGCACGGCCAACAGCTCAGCAAGAGCTGCACACCAAAGTATCACTGATGCATCGCACGCAGGCGAGCCCCCGCCAAGTTACTTATCAGTTGTGGGTGAGACAAGAGAGCCCAAACCGGTGGCAGAAGCACCTGATCAAGACCCTTCCAATTCTATAATAAGGACAAGACACCAAGAACCACCAGCTTACCAAGAGGTGAGCACACCTACGCCTGAAAGCGGGGAGCTCGGGAGTCTTGACAGCAGTACAGATCCTTTTATTCAAGAGTTAAATAACTATTTAACAAACATAAACCGTGAGGAGGATAGACGTCTAAATCAGCAAGTTCGGCAGCTGATAGAAGATCTTATTCTTCCATTATGAATTAACGACACCTCCCCTTCATGACTAAGGACACTGATTTAATGTCTTGATCAAGGGGGGGTAGGAAGCTGGAAAAATTAAGGAAATGTATTTTACGCATTATATGACTCAATAACTCATCATTTGAGACCGTATAATTCTGATTTCCTGTACAGCTACAAACTCAGGTAATGAATGACCCGATTGAGTTGCATTATTTTATGAGAAGGCTATGAAACGATATTATGCTGTTTTGTTGTTATCACTGCTGGCTTTTATCTACCCGGTTTCAAGTATCTCTGCATACAGTGGCAGTCAGGCTTATAACTACTCGCAGCATCTTCATGCGTCGGTTAATATTGCAACCGGCACTTTTCATTTTTCTTATCCTTTAATCCACACCTCGGGCATTCACCACCCGTTCACCGTAAAGCTGACCTACCGCTTCAATGCCTCCGGCGCATTTGGCCTACCAAAGGGGTGGCAACTGGATCTGGACCATATCAACAACAACGTCGTCAACATGGGGGGGCAGTGGTTAATAGACCCGCTTTGGCACGATGAAACGCTGTTCGCCTCCGGCTTAAAGTACTTCAACCAGCACGGCACCCGGTTTGTGGATAATACCGTGGAGCAGCCCATTCCCAATGAAGACACGCTGTTTTACCGCTATCGCTCACAACATAAAGACGGTGTGGTGAAATACTTTTCCCATGCAGGGCTGTTAATTTTACAAAAAGATCGCTTTGGTAATCGCATCACCTTTGCGTATCAAGAGGGGGCAAAAAACATTGAAGAGGCAAGGCTGGCGGCGATAACAGACAACTATGGCAACCGTTACACCTTCAGCTATGAGCCGGGTGTAATGGTGGTGCACTACCCCGATGCCCGAGTGCAAAAAATTTTCTTCTCCCCCACCGGAGTTGTAACCATTATCAACCCAATGCAACAGCGCTATGAATTTAAATTCATCAACTACAGCGGTTATAACTTAATAGAAACCATTAATCCGCCCACTGGTCTGGTTACCCAGTTAAGCTACAGCACCATTCCTTTTAAAAGCCGTGGGGGCGAGGGTGTGATGCCAGTGGTCTCAGAGTTTAAACAGTTCGACTCAGTGGATAATAAAATTCACCATGAGAGCCACTATAGCTACTCTTCAGAGAGTAACTATACCGGTTACCCTTTATACGCCATGTCAGACTCTGCTGATAGCCTGATGGAGAGCAATAACGAAAATTACCATTACTACGTTACCGTTGAGCAGGTGGACAGCAATACAGACGTACCCACAGTACATAAAAAGGTGTACCGCTACAATTACCTGCATTTACCCAGAGATATTCGCACCTTCAAAGCCCAGAAAGAGTTTTTGAAAACTGAATACACTTACAATATCAGCCCTTTTAAATACAGCCGTTCGACCAACTACGACAAACCCAACAGCACCGTTCATTTATTATGGAGTGAACAGCAGCAACAGCACATTCCTACTAACCGGATTGACCACCAATACGACTTATTTGGCAATAAAACCCATGAAAGCCACTGGGTGTATCACCGCCCCAAACAGCAGTGGCGCCAATACAAAGCCACCGCCCACCAATATTTCACCAGCAGTTACAGCTTGCTAATGTCAACCGTGCACCACGATCTGATTTCTGGCAAAGCCATCAAATCGGTGTATCACCTCTCCCCATCGCGAAAAACCCACAGCACCAAACAGACCTTTGGCAGGCAAGACCAACACGTCAAATTGTGGCACCCCTGGCAACAAGAGAGTTACTGCTACGATGACGCCGGGCGGGTCATTAAAACTCAGCGAAAATGGCTGGCACAAGGGATGCCCGGCGTGCAGCAAACACACAAAAAAACGCACTACCACTTTGACAAGCACTCCGCCATCTTGACCGTGCAACACGAAAGCAGCCTTGGGCATGTCAGCCAAAAACTCACGGATACCAGAAATCGGCACGTGATCGCCCATATTTCCCCTATGGGTGAGAAGACCAAATTCCACTACAACAACATAGGGCAGTTAACGGCAAAAACTGACCCCGAAGGCCATGTGCACACCATACGACACTACACATTCGCTCAGGACGGCTTCAACGCTAAGGTGATGGAATCGCCGCTGGGCTTTAAAATACGCCACAAAATGAATGCTGCCGAAAAAACCACGGTCATCGAAGAGTGGTTACACGGTCAATACCACACCATTGCTCAAAAAGAGTACGACGCTTTTGGTAAAGTGGTGGCCAATATCAACCGTTTTGGGCAGGTCACCCGCTATCAATACGACGACCTACTGCGACTGACGGCAAAAACCGACCCCTGGCGCAATAAAACGCAATTCGTATACGACGATGAAAACCTGATCACACAGACCTTATTTAACGGCAAAAAACATAACCAGACCCAAAAGACCCCCTGGTTATTAAGCGAGACAAAAACCCATTACCCCCTCAACAACACGTCCCACACAGCGGTGCAAACCACCACCCAAAAAAACGGTTTCGGGAAAGTGGTGGTAAAAGAGAGTGCCCTGCTCGACCTCCCTTCCCAACAAAAACACTCAGTGGTGACCAGCCGCTACGAATACGACACCGGTCATAATAAAACGGCCATAGAAACCCGCAGTTTTGATGGCCTGACACTGGCAAAACATATTACTTATGATCTCTTTCGTAACCGTTACAAGGCCATTAAAAAACAAAACAACAACGGTCAAATAAGCACCCATTACGGTTATGACTACGTTTACAACACCGACAACCGGCTAACCCGCGTCATTAGCCCCAACATTGATCACCACGGCACGTTAGTGACCGAGCACCACCGCAACAGTAATGGTCAGGAAATTGAGCGGGTCAACCCCGATGGCAGCCGGGTTCACTACCAGTACACCCCACGGGGTCAGCTGCAATCGGCCCGCTGGAATCGCAACCATAAAGCCTTTCAGGTACATTACCGCTACGACCCCGACAAGCACTTAATCAAAGCCTCTGACTCCGACGGCTATGAACAACACTTCCAGTACGACCTGCGAGGCAACCTGACCCGCCTTATCTTCCCGGACCAGCGACAACAAAGCTATACCTACGACAACAGCCGTCGGCTGGTACGGCAGGAAAATGTAGGAAATCGGGTGCTCACCTATCACTACGATAAAAAGGATAAAGGCAAGCTCTCCGCCATCAAAAGCGACAACCACCTGTTCCGCTTCACCTACGGTGAGGACAACAATGGCAAGAACGGCCAGATACTGTCGATTGAGCGGCAGATAAACGGCACTGAACCAACAAAAGAAACCTATACCTACGGCCCTTACGGGCGCGTTGCCCGTTCAACGGTTACCAAAGGCCACGCTGCATCGGACTATTTATCAAGAGAGTACGACTACCAGCCCAGAGGCGATCTAACCAAACAGACAACCCACTCAGCATCTGCCACCGAAGCCATTACCTACCACTACGACGGCGTAAACCGCCTAATTAAAGAGACACACCACAAAAAAGAACACCAAAACCAGCACACCCGCCATGAGATCAGCTATCAATACGACGGCAATAACAACATCATCAAAGAGCAAAGAACCCGTGCGCCTGATGCGACTCAAACCCTTGACTACCATTACAACGCAGCGGATCAACTGACTCACATTAAACAAAGCAACCCGGGCAAAGCGCTGCAGATTACCTATGATAAAAATGGCCACCTATTAACTGACCATCTCGGTCAACAATACAACTACGACGATCAGGGTCTGCTGTTATCGGTCAACGATGCCAACGGGCAGGCATTGGCTAGTTTTCACTATTTACCTAATGGTTTTCTTGGCCACCTTCATCACAAAAACAGTCGCCAAAGTTTTTACTACCATAAAAATAGTCGGGTACAAACGGTGCTCAAAAATCAAAAACTGTACGACTATGTGCAATACGGGCACAAGTTTATTGGCAACCTGAGCAAGGAAGGCGGTGACCATTTATTCATTTCCAATCAAAGCACCGGCGCCCGCCTTGGGGTAAGTGCGCAAGGCACTAATGCCAATCTGTACAGCTATGAAGGCTATGGCAAAACAACTCATCCTGCACAAGACGACTCCAGTACGGATTTTCTCTGGAATCAGGAATTGAGTGATCAGGCCACTGGCTTGGTGTATCTGCGCCACCGTTTTTATCACCCCCAACTGAAGCGCTTTATCAAGCGTGACGATCAACGCAACGACAACCGCTATGCGTACGCTGTCGCCAACCCCATTGCCTTTATTGACCCCATGGGACGCTCGGCAACCGGTGACACCGTGCTCAAGTCTCTAAACTATGTGGCTGGTATAGGTACTGTCATTCTTTCAATGATTGGCGTGGCTTTGGCCATCCCAACGGGGGGCGCTTCTTTATCTTTAACCGCTGCGGGCGGCATGGCGGGGGGGAGTCTTGGCAGTGTATCCGGGGCGTCATTGATTGCAGCGCAGAGTGCTATTGATACTGGCCACAAAGCAGCTGGCAACGGACTTCGCCTGAGCGGTTTTGTTATCGGAAGTCTGAGCTTTCTTTTAGCTTTACCCATGCTTGTAACTGCTCTAGCACCAGAAACTGCAGCAACCATCGCCAAAGCCGCAACCAGTTCCTCCGGCGCAGGTGAATCAGTTACCAGAACTATTGCCGGCAGTATGTCGGGTGTGGAGCCAGAAGTAGCGCCACCAGGTTACGAATCAGTCATGGCAGGTTCGGTTAGATCAACCGAACAAACAGATTCCGCACTGAGTGAACACACTTCAGATTTGAGCACGGCCAACAGCTCAGCAAGAGCTGCACACCAAAGTATCACTGATGCATCGCACACAGGCGAGCCCCCGCCAAGTTACTCATCAGTTGTGCGTGAGACAAGAGAGCCCGAACCGGTGGCAGAAGCACCTGATCAAGACCCTTCCAATTCTATAATAAGGACAAGACACCAAGAACCACCAGCTCACCAAGAGGTGAGCACACCTACGCCTGAAAGCGGAGAGCTCGGGAGTCCTGACAGCAGTACAGATGGATTGAGTCAAGAGTTACATAACTATTTAACAAACTTAGGCCGAGAGTGCGAGAGAGCTCTAACTCAGGGGGTGGTAGGAGATTATTTATCCTCCTTTATGAATTAACGACACCTCCCCTTCATGACTAAGGACACTGATTTAATGTCTTGATCAAAGGGGGTGGGAAGCTGGAAAAATTAGGAAATGTATTTTACACATTATATGACTCAATAACTCATCATTTGAGACCATATAATTCTGATTTCCTGTGCAGCTACAAACTCAGGTAATGAATAACCCGATTGAGTTGCATTATTTTATGAGAAGGCTATGAAACGATATTATGCTGTTTTGTTGTTATCAGTGCTGGCTTTTATCTACCCGGTTTCAAGTATCTCTGCATACAGTGGCAGTCAGGCTTATAACTACTCGCAGCACCTGCATGCGTCGGTTAATGTTGCAACCGGCACTTTTAATTTTTCTTATCCTTTGATCCACACCTCGGGCATTCACCACCCGTTCACCGTAAAGCTGACCTACCGCTTCAATGCCTCCGGCGCATTTGGCCTGCCAAAGGGGTGGCAACTGGATCTGGACCATATCAACAACAACGTCGTCAACATGGGGGGGCAGTGGTTAATAGACCCGCTTTGGCACGATGAAACGCTGTTCGCCTCCGGCTTAAAGTACTTCAACCAGCACGGCACCCGGTTTGTGGATAATACCGTGGAGCAGCCCATTCCCAATGAAGACACGCTGTTTTACCGCTATCGCTCACAGCATAAAGACGGTGTGGTGAAATACTTTTCCAATGCAGGGCTGTTAATTTTACAAAAAGATCGCTTTGGTAATCGCATCACCTTTGCGTATCAAGAGGGGGCAAAAAACATTGAAGAGGTAAAGCTGGCGGCGATAACAGACAACTATGGCAACCGTTACACCTTCAGCTATGAGCCGGGCGTAATGGTGGTGCACTACCCCGATGCCCGAGTGCAAAAAATTTTCTTCTCCCCCACCGGAGTTGTAACCATTATCAACCCAATGCAACAGCGCTATGAATTTAAATACATCAACTACAGCGGTTATAACTTAATAGAAACCATTAATCCGCCCACTGGCCTGATTACCCAGTTAAGCTACAGCACCATTCCTTTCAAAAGCCGTGGGGGCGAGGGTGTGATGCCGGTGGTCTCAGAGTTTAAACAATTCGACTCAGTGGATAGTAAAATTCACCATGAGAGCCACTATAGCTACTCTTCAGAGAGTAACTATACTGGCTACCCTCTCTACACGATGTCAGACTCTGCTGATAGCCTGATGGAGAGCAATAACGAAAATTACCATTACTACGTTACCGTCAAACAGGTGGACAGCAATGCAGACGTACCCACAGTACATAAAAAGGTGTACCGCTACAATTACCTGCATTTACCCAGAGATATTCGCACCTTCAAAGCCCAGAAAGAGTTTTTGAAAACTGAATACACTTACAATATCAGCCCTTTTAAATACAGCCGTTCGACCAACTACGACAAACCCAACAGCACCGTTCATTTATTATGGAGTGAACAGCAGCAACAGCACATTCCTACTAACCGGATTGACCACCAATACGACTTATTTGGCAATAAAACCCATGAAAGCCACTGGGTGTATCACCGCCCCAAACAGCAGTGGCGCCAATACAAAGCCACCGCCCACCAATATTTCACCAGCAGTTACAGCTTGCTAATGTCAACCGTGCACCACGATCTGATTTCTGGCAAAGCCATCAAATCGGTGTATCACCTCTCCCCATCGCGAAAAACCCACAGCACCAAACAGACCTTTGGCAGGCAAGACCAACACGTCAAATTGTGGCACCCCTGGCAACAAGAGAGTTACTGCTACGATGACGCCGGGCGGGTCATTAAAACTCAGCGAAAATGGCTGGCACAAGAGATGCCCGGCGTGCAGCAAACACACAAAAAAACGCACTATCACTTTGACAAGCACTCCGCCATCTTGACCGTGCAACACGAAAGCAGCCTTGGGAATGTCAGCCAAAAACTCACGGATACCAGAAATCGGCACGTGATCGCCCATATTTCCCCCATGGGTGAGAAGACCAAATTCCACTACAACAACATAGGGCAGTTAACGGCAAAAACTGACCCCGAAGGCCATGTACACACCATACGACACTACACATTCGCTCAGGACGGCTTCAACGCTAAGGTGATGAAATCGCCGCTGGGCTTTAAAATACGCCACAAAAAGAATGCTGCCGAAAAAACCATAGTCATCGAAGAGTGGTTACACGGTCAATACCACGCCATTGCTCAAAAAGAGTACGACGCTTTTGGTAAAGTGGTGGCCAATATCAACCGTTTTGGGCAGGTCACCCGCTATCAATACGACGACCTACTGCGACTGACGGAAAAAACCGACCCCTGGCGCAATAAAACGCAATTCGTATACGACGATGAAAACCTGATCACACAGACCTTATTTAACGGCAAAAAACATAACCAGACCCAAAAGACCCCCTGGTTATTAAGCGAGACAAAAACCCATTACCCCCTCAACAACACGTCCCACACCGCAGTGCAAACCACCACCCAAAAAAACGGTTTCGAGAAAGTGGTGGTAAAAGAGAGCGCCCTGCTCGATCTCCCCTCCCAACAAAAACACTCAGTGGTGACCAGCCGCTACGAATACGACACCGGTCATAATAAAACGGCCATAGAAACCCGCAGTTTTGATGGCCTGACACTGGCAAAACATATTACTTATGATCTCTTTCGCAACCGTTACAAGGCCATTAAAAAACAAAACAACAACGGTCAAATAAGCACCCATTACGGTTATGACTACGTTTACAACACCGACAACCGGCTAACCCGCGTCATTAGCCCCAACATTGATCACCACGGCACGTTGGTGACCGAGCACCACCGCAACAGCAATGGTCAGGAAATTGAGCGGGTCAACCCCGATGGCAGCCGGGTTCACTACCAGTACACCCCACGGGGTCAGCTGCAATCGGCCCGCTGGAATCGCAACCATAAAGCCTTTCAGGTACATTACCGCTACGACCCCGACAAGCACTTAACCAAAGCCTCTGACTCCGACGGCCATGAACAACACTTCCAGTATGATCTGCGAGGCAACCTGACCCGCCTTATCTTCCCGGACCAGCGACAACAAAGCTATACCTACGACAACAGCCGTCGGCTGGTACGGCAGGAAAATGTAGGCAAACGGGTGCTCACCTATCACTACGATAAAAAGGATAAAGGCAAGCTCTCCGCCATCAAAAGCGATGGCCACCTGTTCCGCTTCACCTACGGTGAGGACAACAATGGCAAGAACGGCCAAATACTGTCGATTGAGCGGCAGATAAACGGCACTGAACCAACAAAAGAAACCTATACCTACGGCCCTTACGGGCGCGTTGCCCGTTCAACGGTTACCAAAGGCCACGCTGCATCGGACTATTTATCAAGAGAGTACGACTACCAGCCCAGAGGCGAACTGATCAAACAGACAACCCATACAGCATCTGCCACCGAAGCCATTACCTACCGCTACGACGGCGTAAACCGCCTAATTAAAGAGACACACCACAAAAAAGAACACCAAAACCAGCACACCCACCATGAGATCAGCTATCAATACGACGGCAATAACAACATCACCAAAGAGCAAAGAACCCGTGCGCCTGATGCCCCTCTAACCCTTGACTACCATTACAACGCAGCAGACCAACTGACTCACATTAAACAAAGCAACCCGGGCAAAGCGCTGCAGATTACCTATGATAAAAATGGCCACCTATTAACTGACCACCTCAATCAACAATACAACTACGACGATCAGGGTCTGCTGTTATCGGTCAACGATGCCAACGGGCAGGCATTGGTCAATTTTCACTATTTACCCAATGGTTTTCTTGGCCACCTTCACCACAAAAACAGTCGCCAAAGTTTTTACTACCATAAAAATAGCCGGGTACAAACGGTGCTCAAAAATCAAAAACTGTACGACTATGTGCAATACGGGCACAAGTTTATTGGCAACCTGAGCAAGGAAGGCGGTGACCATTTATTCATTTCCAATCAAAGCACCGGCGCCCGCCTTGGGGTAAATGTGCAAGGCACTAACGCCAATCTGTACAGCTATGAAGGCTATGGCAAAACAACTCATCCTGCACAAGACGACTCCAGTACGGATTTTCTCTGGAATCAGGAATTGAGCGATCAGGCCACCGGCTTGGTGTATCTGCGCCACCGTTTTTATCACCCCCAACTGAAGCGCTTTATCAAGCGTGACGATCAACTCAACGACAACCGCTATGCGTACGCTGTCGCCAACCCCATTGCCTTTATTGACCCCATGGGACGCTCGACAATCGGTGACATCGCGCTCCGGTCTCTGAGCTATGCAGGCGGTATAAGTCTTGCCGTTATTTCTATGATTGGCTTGTATTTGGCCATCCCAACGGGGGGTGCTTCTTTATCTTTAACCGCTGCGGGGGGCATGGCAGGGGGGGTCCTTGGCACTGTCTCCGGAGCGTCATTGATTGCAGCGCAGAGTGCTATTGATACTGGCCACAAAGCATCTGGCAACATACTTCGCCTCGGCAGTTATATTACCGGGGGTCTGGGCTTTCTTTTATCTATACCCGCCATTGTAACCGCTTTAGCGCCGGAAACTGCAGCATCCATCGCCCAAGCCGCAACCAGTTCCTCCGGCGCAGGTGAATCAGTTACCAGAACTATTGCCGGCAGTATGTCGACTGTGGAGCCAGAAGTAGCGCCACCAAGTTACGAATCAGTTATTGCAGATTCGGTTAGATCAACCGAAGAAACAGGGCAAACCAGTAGTTCCACAGTGGCTGGTCACAGTGCAGGCTTGGAAACTACCAACGGGTCTGCAAGAAGTGCCGATGACGCCTGGCATACGCTCACTAATGCAGGGGAGGCAGGTGAAAACACACCGAGCTACTTCTCAGTTGTGGGTGAGACAGGTGAGCCGCAGCCTGTGGCGGGAGCAGATGATGACACCTATGATCCAAGCCTTCCTACTTATGAAAATATCAAACACGCAGCGCCACCACGCTACCACCGTATTGTCATTGAAAAAAAACCTTTCAAGCGTGTACTCAATTTTCTTAATAAGTTTTTTGGTCTTCATGGTCCTTCCAATACATATAGCAGTTACGACGGATCATTTTTCTAATAAGGCGCACTTCACTGTGGCTGAGCAGGAAGTTTGCCAAAACGTTGCTATACGCTTAAGAGCGCTCTTGGGGAAATGAGTCTATGTGCGACGCATTATCCAAAACACTATAAAACTATGCGCTGGTTCTAGTGAGTCAGATTCTTGTTCTATTGGATGGATAAAACACGTTTCAACAACCGTTCAACGTCTTCAGGTGGGTTATCAAGCAGGCTACTCAGAGGGACTCCCGTTAATAGACAGCCACCTACTGCCGCAGGGGATTTGTTAGTCAAGTACTGGGCGAACGCCATGACTGACGCTACAATCCCCACTGACCGTCAACATGACTTTGCAGTGACGGAAACCACTGACCTAGAGGCAGACCAACAATAGCGCCCAAAGCGAGGATGGCAATCTATTCCCGGGCAGCCTCGGGCTCTGCTATCTCACTCTATTTTTGGCAGCAAATACAGGAAATTCATGTTTCAGCACACCATCCCTCTTGCGCAAAATCCCGGCGAAAAAACTGAGTGGGGAAACCTCTCTTTGGCAGGAGGCGCCCTGATCATTGCCGAAGCGGCCCGGGCAGACCAGCAACCGCTACTGGTGATCACTGCCGACAGTGCCTCTGCTAACCGGTTAGAAGAGGAGCTGGCATTTTACCTGGCCGCAGATGCAAGCATTGATGTGCAACAAATGCCGGATTGGGAGATTCTGCCCTATGACACCTTTTCGCCCCATCAGGACATCATCTCCCGACGGCTTGCCACCTTATACCAGCTGCCACTTTCTGGTGGCGGCAAAAAAATACTGATTATTGCCATCAGTACGCTGCTGGCGCGGTTGTGTCCACCGTCGTTTTTGCTGGGCAACTGTCTGTCGTTACAGGCTGGCGCCCGGTTCGTCATTGATGAGCACAGGTTGCAGTTTGAGCAGGCCGGATATCGCTCCGTTGACTCCGTACTCGAACACGGTGAGTTTGCCATTCGTGGCTCTATTGTCGATATTTTCCCTATGGGGGCGTCCACGCCCTATCGTATCGACTTGTTTGACGACGAAATCGAATCCCTCAGAACCTTCGACCCAGAGACCCAACGCTCCATTGATACCGTCCCGGCAATACACATGCTGCCCGGGCATGAGTTTCCTATGGATAAAAAAGGGCAGGAGTATTTTCGTCGTCAGTTTTTGGAAACCTTTGACGTTAACCACCGGGACTGCCCGATCTATCAGGACATCGGCAAAGGCATTGCCAGCCCCGGCATTGAGTACTACCTGCCGCTGTTTTTCGCTGAAACCGCGACGCTGTTTGATTACCTGCCCGCCAGCACCCGAGTGTTGATGGATGAGTCGGTAAGCGCCGCGCTCGACCATTATTACGCCGATGTCAAAACCCGCTATGAAAACCGGCGCATTGACCCACTGCGCCCATTGCTGCCGCCCCATCGCGTGATGATGCCACCTGAAGAGTTCTACAGCAGGCTCAACCAGTTTCCCCGGGTCACCCTAAGCGCCGAGCCGGTAAAAGCCGGTGGGTTTAACCTGGATCGCAGCGACCTGCCTGAGCTGACCATCAATGCCCGGCTAGAGCAGCCTCTGAAACCTTTGCAGGCACTGATCAACGAGGTTAGCCATGTGTTGCTGGTTGCAGAGAGCCCCGGGCGGCGCGAAGTGCTACTGGAGCTGTTGGGGCAAAACGGTATTTCACCCACACTCAGTGACCATTGGCTCGATTTTTTGCAGCAAAAGCCGGCATTGTCGGTCAGTATCGGGGGGTTGGAAAACGGCCTGTATCTGCCCCAACAAAGCATTGCCATCATTCCCGAAGCGCTGCTGCTTGGCCAGCGGGTGCAACAGAGCCGGCGGCGCAAAAGTGATGCCGAGTTCAGTGCCGAGCAGGCGATTCGTAACTTGACTGAGCTGCGCGTTGGCGCGCCGGTCGTGCACATTGATCATGGCGTTGGTCGCTACCGGGGGCTGGAAACCTTAGCAGTGGATGGCCAGACCACCGAGTTTCTCGCCCTTGAGTACGCCAGCGAGGCAAAACTCTACGTTCCGGTGGCATCGCTGCACTTGATCTCCCGCTATTGCGGCGCGGACGATGACATGGCGCCGCTGCATCGCTTAGGCAGTGAACAGTGGGGCAAAGTCCGGCGCAAAGCCGCAGAAAAAGCCCGGGACGTAGCGGTAGAGCTGCTGGATATTTACGCCCGGCGCGAAGCCATAACGGGTTTTCCTTTTACCGAACCGGAACAAAACTATCTCGCCTTTGCCGCCTCGTTCCCCTTTGAAGAGACACCGGACCAGCAACAGACCATCGCCGCCGTCGTGCGTGATATGTGCGCCCCAAAACCGATGGACCGACTAGTGTGCGGCGATGTTGGTTTTGGTAAAACCGAGGTAGCCATGCGAGCCGCGTTTTTAGCGGTACACAGTGGCAAGCAGGTGGCCATTTTGGTGCCCACTACTTTGTTGGCACAGCAGCACTATGAAAGTTTTCGTGACCGCTTCGCCGACTGGCCGGTGGAGATCGACGTCATCTCCCGCTTCAAGTCGCAAAAAGCGGTGGAGCGCATCAAAGAGCGGCTGACGGATGGCAAGCTGGACATCATCATCGGTACCCACAAAATTCTGCAGGGGAGCCTGAGCTTCAATGACCTTGGACTGTTAATCATTGATGAAGAGCACCGTTTTGGCGTGCGTCACAAAGAAAAACTGAAGTCTTTGCGCTCACAGGTGGATATCCTCACCTTAACCGCTACCCCCATTCCAAGAACGCTGAATATGGCCATGTCCGGCATTCGCGACCTGTCGATTATTGCGACGCCACCGGCGCGCCGGCTGTCGGTAAAAACCTTTGTGCGCCAAAATGACCAGCCGTTGGTAAAAGAGGCGATCTTGCGGGAGCTGTTGCGGGGCGGACAAGTGTACTTTTTGCACAATCAGGTCGACACCATTGACAAAGCAGCCAGTGACCTGCAGGCGCTGATCCCTGAAGCTAGGGTCATTATTGGCCATGGACAAATGCGCGAGCGGCAATTGGAGCAGGTCATGTCAGACTTTTACCACAAGCGCTACAACGTGCTGGTGTGCACCACCATTATTGAGACCGGCATTGACATACCCAATGCCAACACCATCATCATCAACCGCGCCGACAAGTTCGGTCTGGCTCAGTTGCATCAGCTGCGTGGGCGGGTCGGGCGTTCACATCATCAGGCCTACGCCTACCTGCTAACCCCACCACCCAAAGCTATGACTGCCGATGCCAGCAAGCGGCTTGAGGCGATTACCGAAGCACAAACGCTAGGCGCCGGTTTTATGCTCGCCTCCAACGACTTAGAGATTCGTGGTGCCGGTGAATTACTCGGTGAAGGGCAAAGCGGACAGATACAGAGCGTCGGGTTTACTCTTTATACCGAAATGCTCGAACGGGCAGTGGACGCCATCCGCAAGGGTGAAACCCCCGACCCCGAACAGCCGTTGAACTTTGGCTCTGAAGTCAACCTAAGGCTCCCGGCTCTACTGCCCGAAGATTACATCCACGATGTGCATAACCGGCTCATTTTATACAAACGCATTGCCGCCGCTGGCAGCGAAGATGACCTGAAGACCCTGCAAGTAGAACTGATCGACCGTTTTGGTCTACTGCCCGAGCCAACAAAAAACCTCTTTCGCCAAATGAAACTGAAGCTCAAATCGCAACAGCTGGGCATTAAAAAACTCGACGCCAATACCGGCCAGGCTCGCATCGAATTTGAGGAGCAACCCAAGGTGGATCCGATGGTCATCATTCAGCTAATCCAGAACAAACCCCAACAGTTCAAACTGGAAGGCAGCAGTATCTTAAAGTACATTGGCGAGATGGAAACGGCAGAACAACGGTTTAACGCAGTGGAAGCCCTGCTAAACGAGTTGACAGGCCAATAAACCCCGGGATTTTTTTATGAGCAAAGCGCAGTTTATCGTACTGGCTCTATTGTTTTCGTTGTCAGTCAACGCAACAGAGCCCGACCCACGCTGGTATCAGGCCGATCTTGTGGTATTTCGCTACATCAATAACAGCAAGGATGAACAGTGGCCACCGGTGGCGAACCATACGCCACCGGCAAACGCCATTGAGTTACGAAAAAACCTCAACTCAACAGCGCAATCGTTTGATATTACTGAAGAAAGCGAACCTGAATTTTATGACATTCAGCGCGACGCCTATGTCTCATTACCTGAACAAGAGCGGTTGCTAAATGAGCAGGTTGAACGGTTAAACAGCAACCCCAACTATCAGGTAATCACCCAGAAGGCTTGGCGCATGCCCATCAGCGCCAATGGCGACCGGTTACCGGTGAAAATCCGTGCCGTTGCAGGACAAAATTACCTGCTTGAAGGCACAGTAACCGTGAGCGAAGAGCGCTTCTTTCATGTGGATGTTGACTTCTGGCTGAATACGCTGAGCCCTGAATCTCTGTACTCGGCTCTCTCCGGGCAGCCGAGCGCCAGCGAAGCAGACGCAGAAGCACTGCTGAACTTTGAAAGGGGACCTGAGAACTTGCTGCAAGTGAATGCCCAGACGCCACCTTTGCGGGTAACGGAAAATTTCCACCTTGATCAACGACGAAGAATCAAAAATACCCGTGAGATTCAGTACATCGACTCCCCGGTCATTGGCGTACTGTTCAAGCTAACCCCTTATGAGCGCCCCAAAACCTTGGTGGAAACCGGTACTCCAGCTTCATCACAGTAGTGCCTAAAAAATAAAACATCATGAGTCGGCAGATTAACTCCTGATCTGCTTACTCATAATAAAGCTGTTCTTTTCACCTTCGCTTTTGTACTCCACCTGATCCATCAGGCTCTGCACAATCGGCAGTCCGCGGCCACTGCCTAGCCAGGCGCTCGGGTCGTCAGGGTCAGTGGTCAGAATTTTAACATCCAGTTTGTTGTGATCCATCTGCAAGCCCCAGTCACTGACGGTGAGCGTCAGTGAGGATTGCAGCAGATCAACGCCCACTTCAACCTTATGACCTTTTTGTTTTTGATAGGCGTGCTCAATGGCGTTGTTAACAATTTCAACCACACATAACTCCACCCGATTAACCTCAACCGGCGACAGGGTGGTCATCGCACAAAGACCGCGCACCGCCATTGCCACCAGCGTTGTATTTGCCAACTCACTGTCGATCTCCATGCGGACGGTCTGGCCGTTCATAATTACTTTTCCTCAAGTGCCTCAGCAACCGATGGGAGAATAGTAAACAACCGGTCCATGGAGGTCAGGTTAAACAGATCCAACACCGCCGGTTGCGCTGCGGCCAGAACCAATTGACCGCTATCGCCGATCTTCTTGAGCGCCGAAACCAACGTTCCAAGTCCGCTGCTGTCCATAAAGCGAACCTCAGAGAGGTCAACCACCATCCGGCTACCTCCGCCATCAATCTGCTCAAATAGAAACGTTTTAAACTGCTCCGCACTAGCAGCGTCCAGCCTTGCTTCTTCAATAGTGACTACTGTGCGTCCGGCTTCAGTATTTACGTTAAATGACATGGTGCTCTCCTTGCGTTAGTTTTCAGTGAATTTCTCAGGGCGCCACTCCATCAACAGGTACGTAACGTCATCTTCGAACACATCCTTGCCCGTCCAGCTGATAATTTGTTGTTCGACCTGTTGCAGGGTCATCTCTAAGTGGCTGCTGAAAGAGCTCTCTAGCAGTGCCGTCAACCGCTGCTCCCCAAACAGTTCTCCGACGGCGTTTTCGCTCTCGGTGACGCCATCAGAATACAAAAAGAGCCGGTCTCCCGGTTGCAACTGCAAAGTAACATTTTCGTAGTTCATGTTGGGCATCATGCCAATGGGAACTCCGGCACCCGTAACCCTCACGATCTGCTGACTATCCTTTTGTAACCACAACGGCGGCGGGTGACCAGCCAGAGACAGAGTCACCCAACCGGTTCGGCTATTAATGGTGCCATAGGCAATGGTGAAATAGTGCATAGCCTCCGTCGAAGCCTGAAAACGCTCATTGAGGCTGCACAAAACTTCATTAGGGTTGCGGATGCGATGGGAATCCATCAGTACTGAGCCCTTTCCCCTCTCGCCGAGAAAGTTATTCAGTGAGAAGGAGAGCAACGCCGAGGGAATCCCGTGACCGGCCACATCCAGCTGATAAAAACACAGAGTCTCTTCATTGAGCGGGTGGTAGCCAAACATATCGCCGCCAAGGTAGCGGCTTGGTTTGAAATACCAGTTAAATTCGACCTGCTGAATAGTGGCGGGTTCGGCCAGCAGGCTGGCCTGAGTCTGGGCGGCAGAGGTGAGGTCTTGCTCAATAATCTGGATTTTATGCTCAAGGGCCGCTTTAAGCTCAATGATACGAATGCCGGCATTCAGTCGGGCGCTCAGCTCATCAAAATCCACCGGCTTGTTGATAAAATCATCGGCTCCGCGGTTAATGCCTTCGACCATCGCCGCACGGTCCGACTTGCCGGTCAAAATAATAAAATAGACATAATGACCCATTTCACTTTGCCGAATCGCTTCGCAAAGGGCTATGCCATCCATGTTGGGCATCATCCAATCACTGATGACAATGCGAATGTGAGGATTTTTGTCCAAAACCTGCAGAGCCTCATGACCATCCGCAGCCTCAAAAACCCGGTGCCCCTGTTTCTTTAAAACAACCGTGAGGATGAGCCTCTGATCACGGGCATCCTCAACAATCAAAATATCCATTCATTTAAATCAGTTTTCCCAAGACTAAGAATCTATCGGCCCATCGGCAAAAATCCTTCGCACCGGATAGGCAAACTCTGCTCCCTCTTCGGCAACAATTTGGGCGATCAATAAAAGAATGGATTGTTGAACTTTGAGAAACCCTACCCTGCCCGTTTGGGTGATGTGTGCCCTGACTTGGCAAAGCAGAGCCGAGTCGTCATAACGAATAAAAACAGCGTAATGGGGTTCGCGAGGGTCCACATCGGCAAGCTGAACCATGGCCTGTTCGAGTCGCTCAAGGATGACGGGTAAGATTGACAGATCTTCATAGCGCAACGTGAAATTCTCAATCATTCGACGATTACGCATCCGGGTGGCATTCTCGACCACGATACCGGTAAAAATTGAGTTCGGGACATAAATCGGGCGACGATCAAAGGTACGCACCTTGGTTAAGCGCCAGCCAACTTTTTCAACGTGCCCTTCAATGGCACGGTCCGGTGATCGTACCCAGTCGCCTTCTTTAAATGGGCGATCCAACATCAGCATCAGACCACCAAAAAAGTTAGACAGCCAATCTTTAGCCGCCAGACCGATGATAATACCGCCAATCCCACCAAAGGCGAGCAGTGTGGACAGGCTATAGCCTAACACTCGGGCAAGACTTAAAAACAGGCTCAAAACCACCAATAACTGAATGGTACGGGCAATCACCGAGTACGATAACCGCGCCGCCCAGCGCTGATCAGCACTTGCCAGGATATCTTCGGTACGTAAACTGAACTCCCACACCAGCCAAGCGGGATAGGTAATCATCAGGATTCGTTCAAAAAGCTGTAATGTTTCATGCCATTCAGAGCTTTCGATTCCGGGCCAGGCATGAATGGTGTAGAGCACAAACAACAGCCATGGAACGGTCAGCAAAGGGCGCTTAACGATACCCCACAACAACCCAAAGGGTGTCTGCTCAACGCTCTTACGCTGCAGTAACCATTTCAGCCCCCAAAACAGCACGCCCGCTACGAGAAACGCCGTCAGTAAATGGTAATAAAAAGAGATCAACCCGGTATTCATGCAAAATTCTCAGCGCTTCAGTCAATAATATTTATAAATGAAAATTGTAGTTGGATTCAATGACAGAAAGCATTTCTGTTGCCTTTTAGGGCTGCCGACCCCATCGGGTAAAGCAGAATGAGGAAACCTGAGCTTGCAAAGCCAGAAGTTTTTGGTGGATAGACAAGCAGTCGTTCTATTCGTCAAACACTGGCGAGTATTCAGGTTGATTTGCTGTCTTCACAGTAGGGCAGTCTGCTCTTGGACTGCCTAAAAAGCGTTAAAATCTATACGGCCTTGTTGCTTATATCACCGTCTTTATGCCCAAAGGGCATAAAGACAATGCGTTACGCAAAATCTGGAAAAAATAGCAGAATGAACTTGGCTGCTACGACAGAACCAACCAAGTTGCCTTAACTATTAGCTGAATGCTGAGCTTGGTTGAACTTTTCTTCCAGCTTGTCCATTTCATCGAGAAACACTCCGAATTCAGTGGCTTGATAGCCTCGCGCCATCAGATAAGTCAGACCATCCTGAACAGTTACTGTCGTAATATCGCCGGACTGCGCACCTTTGATTTCTATCTGTGAATTTAAGAAGTTTTTAATGGAATCAAACCAACCCTTCAAGTTCTTCTGCAAATCAGGGTCATTACGATTCGCAGTTGCGGTTAAATTTTTGAAATCAATCAAATTACCTTTGCGTTGTTTAATACCCGTTAAAAATTGACGATCATAATTTGGATTATTATCAATCTGACCTTTCAATTCATTTACATCTTCCGCAAAATCATTAAGACTCATTGCATCATGCCAACGCTCTGCACGCTGATTTTGATCATCAAACCAACGAATATTCATGTTTAACTTGTTTAAACCCCAACAATGATTTATGTTATTAATCAAATCAATAACCTTTACCCCTTGCGCAGGACCTTCCTGTGAATCGAAAATTTTATTAAACGTTTCATGCAATGCTTGCTTTAGGTTCTCTTTACTTTGAAACACCGTCTCAGCATGCACAGTGAAATTGGCAAACTTATTACTCAATTCTTGAAGCTCATCAAATTCCACCAATTTCGATTCATTAACTTTCTTTAACCTTCCTCTCGCTACACCTGAGTTAACTGTTGAATTAAGTTCATCAATATAAGTTGCGGGCGTAATTAGACCCGGATTGGTTTCGTCTCTATTATCACTATGCTTCAAACCGGCCCTGGCATTCTCCAGAATATCTTTTGATAAATTTAGTCCGGATCGAGCCTGCTCGGGCTCTAACGTTTTATTTTGCTTTTGAGGAGTCAGTTTGGCACCACTGAGATCTTGCGGTATTGGCGGTGGTGGTGGTGGTGGTGGATAAGCTCCGGGCGTAACTAGACCCGGATTGGTTTCGTCTCTATTATCCATAGATTTCAAACCGGCCCTGGCACTAATCAGAAGATCTTTTGATACCTTTGGTCCGAATTGACCCTGCTCGGGCTTTAACGTTTTATTTTGCTTTTGAGGGGGCGGTTTGGACCCACTGAGATCTTGCAGTGTTGGCGATGGTGGTTTTGAAAATTGTGATGGCAGCGGTGGTGGCGGTGGTGGCGGCGGCGGTGATTGTTTTGGTTGTTCCAATGACGCTGTTCCAGGTATTGAAGCAGGCGGCTGAGCCGGTTTACTCCCTGCGTTAGCGGATATATCAACTTCTTTACCAGACTCCGGCAGACCCACCATGCATTGTATACCAACTGTTCGCTGATTAATTGTTTTCTTGGGTACCGGATTTTCAGTGAAAGGGTTTGAGATCAAAAAGTTATACACATTGGTGCATAGTGTTACTAAACGCTTGCCACACCAGTTAAGAATGGTTACCGGCAGCTTAACGACATCCCAGATGATGTTACTAAAAGAGGAAGTTGAGCCAGTTGTTTTTTCCATTATAAAGCCTCATTATTTGGTTATTTCTTGGCACCTTAATTCCAAGGAAATAAAGTTTACAAAAACAAATCAATGCGATTTTAGTATTTCGTTACTAACTAAGTACCACACTTCGACAACTAAAATTTAGATAAGTTCAAAAAACAATACTATTCCCGTAACTCTATGCCGATTCGGCATTTTGAGACGAGCTTTCCAAAAAAGAATTAAGTCAGCTGAATATTGACCGGCGTACCGACCTCAACACGATCGTACAAATCCATCATGTCAATGCCACGCATGCGAATACAACCCCGGGAGCCAGGCTGCCCCATAACAGCAGAATCCACAGCGCCGTGAATGTAAATATACCGACGCATGGTATCCACGCTGCCAAGACGATTAAACCCCGGTTCCAGACCGCTAAGCCAGAGTATTCGGGTGAGAATCCAGTCTTTTCGCTGCGGGTATTGTCGGCTCAGCTGGGGGGAGTAAATCTCACCAGTAAAGCGACGACCAACAAATACTGCATTAAGCGGCAACCCGGTGCCGATTTTGGCTCTGATAGTGTGTGCCCCCAAAGGCGTTTGCCAGCTGCCCTCCTGCTGCCCGCTACCTTCGCTGGCGGTGGAGACCATGTAGGTTCGTTCGACACCATTGTTTTGATGAAGAACCATCGTTTGGCTATCAATATGGACAGTAAGGTGCATCATCGCTCCAATGTGATTCAGGTATGCGCCCTGAGGCCAGCTGCCATAAAGGGCACCATTTTTCGCATGATCTGCTCCAGATCATAATTCACGCCATAATCGGCTTCGGCAATGGCTCTTAAGGCGCTGGCACCTGAGAGGGTAAAAACCGCCGACCCAAGAATAAAATAGACTCTCCAGAACAGATCACCCACCGGCAAACCGGGACAGGCCCGCACCATGAGTTGCAGATAGGCCTGAAAAACCTCGCCATAAACATCCCGCAGGTATTTTTTCAAGTGCCCCTGCCCTTGGGTGTAAGCAAGGCCAATTAAGCGCATACACACAGAAAGATCTTCCGGATTACGCGGCTGGACGGCCATGATCTGATCCACCAGCAAGTGCAGGATCTCCTCTAAGTCCACCGGTTGGGATTTTTGCTCATAACCCGCCAGTGCCCCTGCCAGTTTATCGATAAAAGGATCCAGAAAACGGGAGAACACTGCCTGAATCAGCGCTTTTTTGGAACCAAAATGGTAATTGACGGCTGCCAGATTGACACCCGCTTTACTGGTTATGGAGCGTAGAGACGTTTCGGCAAACCCAAACTCCGCAAATAGCTTTTCGGCGGCGTCGAGAATTTTATCTACTGTCGCCGGTGGTGCTGTCATCAGCTGTGCCATGGTTCTTACCTACTTAAAACAGTCGTTTAAAACTAACGTTTGCGACTTGAAACATCAAGTTGGTTTTAGCAGCCCGCAACGGCTTGAACACAACGCGCTTCGTTCACGCCGTCTGGATAAGACCACAAACTTGAGAACCCGTTTTGCAAGTGATTGCAGCAGAAAAATTACTGTATATAATCACAGATACTGTACAAAAACACAGACATTTACCATGTATAAACTAACGAAACGCCAAAGCGAAATCCTTGAGCTGATCAAGTCCCACTCAGAAGAGACCGGCTACCCCCCCACCCGGGCAGAAATCGCCAAGACTTTTGGTTTCCGCTCCCCCAACGCTGCCGAAGAGCACCTAAGAGCCCTGGCTCGCAAAGGCGCCATCGAGATTATTCCCGGCGCCTCCCGGGGAATTCGCTTACCAGCAACGGAATTGTCAGGGCTACCGGTGGTCGGGCAGGTGGCGGCGGGCAGCCCTATCCTCGCTCAGGAACACATCGAAGACCACTTAGCCATCAATCCGGCGATCTTTTCCCCTAAAGCCGACTTCATGCTGCGCGTTAAAGGCATGAGCATGAAGAACGTCGGTATTTTTGATGGTGACTTTCTGGCTATACACAAAACATCCACTGCCCTCAACGGCCAGATTGTGGTCGCCCGAATTGACGACGAGGTCACTGTAAAACGGTTTGAGCAAGTCAAAAATAAAGTCTATCTCCACCCGGAGAATGACGAATTTTCTACTCTCGAAGTGGATTTGACCACCGACGCTTTTGCAATTGAGGGGTTGAGTGTGGGCGTCATCCGTAAGTAACTCACACGGGCACACTTTTTGCCCGTCAGCTCAACACCGTTCAGGAACCGTTATTGACCTAAAAACCGACCGTTGCAACCATTGCCTGACGACTGCAAACCCGCTTATTTTTTGTTGATCAATTCAACCCTTAAGCCGTTTTTTTGAAATTCGTATTAACAGCGCCCGAACACTGCTTGCCAACAAGCAGGCCAAAATCACTGTATGCAGGATGAAAACTACCGGTTTCAACAGGCAACACCAGCAACTACTCATCACTTTCTGAGAGCCGGTCAAACTATCGCCCCCAGAGCCAAGCGGTTATTGGCTGGAGACTTTCGACATTTAAAACAGTGCTCTGCCAGAAGTTGGCCTTCACAAGCGGGGCATGAGAGGTGACCGATTAATGCAAGATTCGATCTTCCGGGATATATTCGCTGGTCTCAGACTCGGTTTTACGCCCGACCTCTTCAATACAAGCGTCCAGCATAACTCGGGCGACCTCAAACTGATCCCCCTGAAGGAAATCAAGAAGCTCTTTGGAAAATGACATAGTGATCAGAGGTTCAGCATTTTCTTCATCGCTGCGACGCAGCACGATCTCACCGGATGGCAACTCAACAATTTCAAGAAAAGTCGCTGACATAATTAGAAATACCAGATTCTGACAATATTGGTGCGGCATTGTGCATGACGCGTTATCGGCTTTCAAGGTTCATAGCAATATCAATACATTAATCGCACAACCGATCAAACCGTTATCGAACCGCTGCTTGAGCAGTGAATCGTTGGGTCAAACCGGGGCTCATTACCACTCAAGACTGAGATTGCGGCTGTAGGTTACCAGCTCTTTTAATGACTCCAGTACAGACCGGAACCCCTCGGGCTGGTCCAGGCGAACACTATTGACTGAAAACAACGGTATCTCATTACAGTCAATACCTTTACGCTGGATAGGCATTGAGCACTCCTCATGACTTTTTAACAGTGCCGACAACCAGCCGTCCTGCTGCTCCAGTCGCTCAATATACTGCAACTCCGAGGACAACTCACCCTTATGGTGCACGCTGTTGATGGCTTCATCCAGTGTCGGCAGCTGGTTCACCGGCAAACGGTAATTGGTCATAATTTCCGCCAGCAGTGACTGATAGGCCTGAATCATGGCATTCAGACACGCTTCACGAAAGGCGGGCTTGGCAAGATCGTCCGCAGCTTCCCAGGCTTCCATCAGCAGGCGAGAGTGAAACAACATTTTATTGGTATATCCTTGCCAATTGTTCGCCATAACCTACTCCAACTGTTAAACCAGACAAATAAAAATGCCGTTGAAAGGACAAGCCCAGAAAGTTCAGACCCAGCCCATTTAAGACTGGCGTCTTTGCAGTATGAGCCCTATTACCACAGGGCTCGTTAAACTGTGGGTATTTCAGCGTTTGGACTCACTGGCCCATCGTGCGCCTATTGACTGAGGAACACTTAACGGCGCTTTTTGGTCTGTTTTTCATGCCAGCGCCCCTCGTCATAAGTGGCACTCCAGCCGGACGCTTTGCCATCAACTTCGCTCATCACGTATTGCTGTTTTGTCTTGCGGCTGTATCGGATGATCGCAGGGTGACCTTCGGGGTCCTGCCGGGGGGCATCCATAAGATAACCGTATTTGGGGTCAATCATGGCCTGATGGGGGAGCAACTCAGCCACCAGCGGCGCCCGGGTTTCCCGGTTTTTGGGGAACTGACTGGCCGCCAGAAAGAGCCCTGAGGCGCCGTCCCGCAGCACGTAATGGTCATCCACCTTGGTGCATTGGAGTTCTGGCATGGGAACCGGGTCCATTTTCGGTGGCGCAGGCTCTCCACTTTTCAACAGTTTGCGGGTATTTTTGCACTCGCTGTTGGTACAGCCAAAATACTTGCCAAAACGGCCGGTTTTCAACTGCATTTCACTGCCACATTTATCGCACTCAAGTACCGGGCCGTCGTAGCCTTTAATCTTGTAACTGCCCTGCTCCACCTCAAAGCCGGAGCAGTCCGGGTTGTTACCGCACACGTGCAGCTTGCGCTGCTCGTCGATTAAATAGCTTTCCATTGCGGTGGAGCACTTAGGACACCGATGCATGGCTCTAAGAGCGTTAACTTCTGCGTTTTCATCGTCGGTTTGCTCAGCCTCTTCACCGGGGACCAGATTGATGGTGGATTTGCAGCGCTCTTTGGGCGGCAGGGCATATCCGGAACAACCCAGAAATACGCCTGTGGATGCCGTGCGGATCATCATCGGACGGCTGCATGCCGGGCACTGGATATTGGTCAGTGAAGGCTCGTTGGCCCGCATACCGCCCTCATCCTGTTCGGCCCGGGTCAACTGTTCGGTGAAGTCTTGATAAAAATCATCCAGCACCTGTTTCCAGTTTTTCTCACCGTCGGCAATGTCGTCTAGCTGCTCTTCCATGCGTGCGGTGAAATGGTAATTCATCAGCTCATTAAAGGATTCGTTCAGTCGGTCAGTGACGATATCCCCCATTTTTTCCGCGTAAAAACGCCGGCTCTTGACCGATACATACCCCCGATCCTGAATCGTTGAAATAATAGAAGCGTAGGTGGATGGGCGACCAATTCCCTGTTTTTCCAGCTCCTTAACCAAAGCCGCCTCACTGAAACGCGCCGGTGGCCGGGTAAACAGTTGGCGTGGGTCCAGAGTTTGCAGCTGCAAAGGGGTACCTTTTGGCAGGTTCGGCAAAATGAGGTCTTCACCTTTGCCGCTCAGAGGCTTTTGCACCCGGGTGTAGCCATCAAACCGAAGGGTACGGCCACGGGCTTTGAGCTGAAACTGCTGCACGTCCACCGTTAATGAGGTACTGAGATATTTGGCCGGAGTCATTTGACAGGCAACGAACTGACGCCAAATCAAGTCATACAGTCTTTGGGCGTCGCGCTCCATTCCCGCTAAGTCATCAAGGCTGGTGGTGACACTGGATGGGCGTATTGCCTCGTGAGCCTCCTGAGCACCCTCTTTACTGCTGTAGACATTGGGCTGTTCAGGGCAGTACTCGTCGCCAAACTGCTCAGCAATGAATGAACGAGCACTCTCCACGGCGTCGGCACTTAAGTTGGTAGAATCGGTACGCATGTACGTAATATGACCGGCTTCGTAGAGTCGCTGTGCCAGCATCATGGTTTTCTTGACACTGAAGCCGAGCCGGGTACTGGCGGCCTGTTGCAGAGTTGAGGTAATGAATGGCGCTGACGGCTTACTCTGAGTCGGCTTGTCTTCCCGGTTAGTCAAACGGTAACTGGCTTGTTGCAGAAGACTAAGAGCCTCGTCTGTTTCCGCCTTGCTGCCCGGTCGAAAGTTGGCGCCTTGCGCTTTCATCACTTGAAAGCGCACCGCATCACCGCCTTCGGCCAACAGGTCAGCATAGACCTCCCAGTACTCCTGCGGCACAAAGCTGCGGATTTCGCGCTCCCGCTCTACCACCAGTTTCACTGCCACCGATTGCACTCGCCCGGCCGATAACCCACGGGCAATTTTGGCCCACAGCAAAGGTGAAACCATATAACCAACAACACGATCCAAAAATCGTCGCGCCTGCTGGGCATCCACACGATCCTGATTGAGCTGCCCAGGCGCCTCAAAGGCCGCTTTAATCGCCTTTTTGGTAATTTCGTTGAACACCACCCGACGGTAGCGCTTTGGGTCACCGCCAATGGCCTGCTGCAAGTGCCAGGCAATGGCCTCCCCTTCACGGTCCAAATCCGTCGCCAGAAAAATCGTATCGGCATCCTGAGCCAGACGCGTCAGCTCATTCACCACTTTTTCTTTACCGGGAAGCACCTGATATTGCGCTTCCCAGCCGTTGTCGGGGTTGATACCCATGCGCTCTATGAGCTGCTCACGGGCTTTGATTTTTTTACGCTTTGCCCGCTCCTCGGGCGAGAGTTTTCTGGACTCTGCCGCCGCTCGTGCTCTGGCCTTTGCGTCCACCGTCTTTTTGGGGCCACCGGCTGTTGGTAAATCCCGGATGTGTCCCACGCTGGATTTGACAACAAAGTCTTTGCCCAAATATTTGTTGATGGTCTTCGCCTTAGCCGGCGACTCCACAATAACTAGCGATTTACCCATGCTGTCTTACACGTCCTGTCATCTGTTCCGTTGTTCTGGCCAAAATCTATGTATATAAAAGCGACGCATCATACTGAATATCCAAACTAGTTGAAAAAAAGTTTGTTGCCAAAACAGAACCGGGATATAAAAATTGCTTCAATATATAAGGCGTAGTCAATAATCGGTCAAGGAAAACCCGAAAACTCTTTACTGAATCCACTGTACTCCGATCCCCCCAATAACCGTCAAACGCCTTATTTTTTCCTTATCAAAGCCGCCCATCTGCACGATTTTCAGCCTGCCACCTGCCTGATCAATACGTTGGGGCAACACCGCGATGTGACTGCCAGCCCCCCCCTCCTCAACTGCCGTAAAGCGCTGGCATTGCTTGCCTTGTAAAATTAACGGCAGCAGGTGATGTTCGCTTAACACGCAATTACTGATAAGACAATCAGGCCAATGCCGACAGTACAGCCCAAAGCGTTGAGAAAATAGTTTTCGTTAGCAGAGGATAAAAAACGGGTAATCAAACAGCACGCCTCAGCAGGCATAGATGATGCCCAGCAAAAAAACCACACATCAATCCACACGTTCTGTAGTACTGATTAAATGTTGGGGATTGACAAGCAGGCACTAAAGATCAGCAAACCAATGTTCGGTTATTTCTTGGCAGGTTATCTCTCGATACAGAGGCTAGATAGTGACAAAATTTATAGTTAACCTTGGGAAAATTTGCTTAACAGCTCGGCCATGCAGCTGTTAATCCTTATCAATACTTAGGCTAGTTTTACAGAACCACGGCAGTTTATATGACCAACCTGATCACTTAATGAGCACACCGTCTTTTCATCGGCGTAACGGTTTGTACCCACAAAACTTAAATATATCAATTGATCTGCCCGACCCGACCAAGACTCTTAGGCGTCATTAAAAACCCATAGACGCACAATTCTGGCTAAACTTTATTCCGTCAACGCGGTGAAATGTACTGCTTTTATCTCCATATCCTTCAGCTTGGTTCATAGACGCGAGATGTATAATGGCCGTTACCCTTCAGAGTTTATTGCTAACAATTTTTTTAACTGTTCATTCAGTTTTCACCGTCGCCGACTATAAAGGTAGCCAAGCCTATAACCATCTCACCAGTAGCACTATGTCGGTTAATACAGCGACAGGTACTTTTCGTTTCTCATATCCGTTAATACAGGCAAGCGGAATTCATGGGATTTTTCTTGTCCACTTGACCTACAACTTTGATTCAATCGGAAAATTTGGCTTGCCAATGGGCTGGGAACTGGATTTGGATCATATTCAGGATAAAACAGCGGTTTTGGGCGGACAGCAATGGCTAATTGACCCAGACTGGCATGACGAACATCTGTTCGCCTCTGGCTTAAAATATTACAACCAGCACGGTACTGAGTTTATCGATGCCGGTCAAGAGCGGTTAATTCCGGGTGATGATTCGCTTTCTTACCGCTACCGCTCACAACATAAAGATGGCAGTGAAAATTACTTTTCCCACCAAGGCCTGCTGGTTTTGAAACAAGATCGGTTTGGCAACCGGATAGCCATTGAGTATGAACAGCCAACCCCCTACATCGACAAGGCCAGAATAGCAGCCATCGTTGATCATTACGGGAACCGCTTCACTTTCCTCTATGAACCGAACACCATTGTCGTTAAATATCCTGACGGCAAAGAGGTGCGGATCTATTTTAATGAAAAGGGCGTCTATGCTATCGACGATCCAATGCAGCAGCGCTATGAATTCAGCTACACCAACTCAGGCAAGTACCTCCTATTAGAATCTATTTCCACACCATCGGGGCTACTGACTGAGTTAAAATACGACAACCTTCCATACAACGGCAATCGTGGTAGGGGTTTTTTACCGATCGTCACTTATTTCAAACAGTCGGAGCTGGGAAGTTCAAAAGTCCATCATGAAACCTATTACCGCCACTCGAAAGATAACAACTACACCGGGTATCCTTACTACACGTTAAGCAGCTCATCAGACAGCCTGATAGAGAGCAACAACCAAAATTATCGCTACACTGTTGAAGTCAAACAAACCGATGGCAACCAGAATAACCCTACTGTCCATCACAAGGTTTATCAATATAACTTTTTACACTTACCCATGGAAATTAATACATTTAAAAATGGCAAAAACTATATAACAACCAAATTCTCATACCCGATCAGCGACTTTAAATACAATCGCTCCACTAATTACGACAAGCCATCAAGAATCACGCAGTACACTTGGAGCGAGACAAAAGAAAAATACATTCCTAGTAACCGTGTCGACATTCAATACGACGTATTTGGCAACAAAACCAGAGAGGATCGCTGGATTTACCATCGTGATGAGCAATACTGGCGCCCAATTCGCCAAATACAGCATCAATATTTTACGCAAAACTACAGTTTACTAGCTGAAACCGTTGACAGCGACATGGTCACCAACTCAACCATAAGAACCCAATACACTCTGTCGCCTTCAAAAAAAACACTTAATACAAAATCGATTACCACCCTTGACAAAATCAATCGCTGGCAACCCTGGAAAAAAATGGAATACCAGTATGACGATAGAGGCCGCGAAACATTGCGACAACTCAAGTGGATTGCTAAAGGAAAGCCGGGCATACAGCAAACCCTTAGAAAATCAAGCTATCTATTTGATAGCCAAACTAAAGTATTAACCACTGCACATGAAGACAGCCTCGGCCACGTAAGACAGGAGTTACGGGATACCCGCAATAATCAGTTGCTGAGTAAAATATCCCCATTGAATGAAAAGACCGAGTATCAGTACAACTATTTGGGCCAGTTAATTCGCCGCACAGACCCACGGGGCAATGTGTACACCCTGAAACATTTTATCTACAGCAGAGATGGACTCAACGCAACGGTGACAGAGTCTCCACTAGGCTTTCGCAAGCGTGAGCAAAAAGATCCTTCCGGGCGAACCACCTTGCGAGAATACGCTATTGGCGATCATTATCATGTGATTGAAGAGAAGCATTATAATGGCTTTGGAAAAGTGGCATCTCATAAAGACCAATACGGTCAAGTGAGCACTTATCAATACGATGACCAAATGCGAATGATCGTACATTCTGACCCCTGGTTAAATAAAACCACATTTTTTTATAACGATGAAGACTTATCCCTGGACGTCTACCTGAACGGTCATCAACACAAACAAATTAAAAAAACCCCCTGGCAACTGAGCACCAAGACCATTCATTATCCTCTGTCCCCAAAAGGTTCGGATTCTGGGACGGCTGTTGAAAATTCCATCATCCAAAATAGTTTACATCAGATAATCAGTGAAGAGAGCGCATTACTCGATACACGATCAGGAAACCGGCACTCGGTGATTAAAAACACCTACCAGTACGACCCAAGTCGCAATAAGACAACAATAAAAACGGCAGGTTTTGGTGGCATATCACTGGTCAAAAAAATAACTTACGATTTATTTAAAAATCGTTACAGCTTTGTGAAACGGCAAAAAAAAGATAACATTAGGCACTGCCATTGGGGCTATGAATATTACTACAATGCAAATAATAAACTGCAACATGTTTTTGCCCGAAGCAGCGGTAACAGCAAACGACTGATCAGCTCACATTTCTACGATAAGAGCGATCGCGAAGTTAAACGCAAGCTTGCCAATGGCAACAGTATCACAAGGGAGTATCTTCCCGGAGGGCTGCTAAAGTCCTTAAGCTGGAGTCGCCAAGGTAAAACCTACCAAGTATCTCACCACTACGATGCGGATAACCGACTAATCACAGTGCGGGATTCCGATAACCAACAACAACAATTCCAGTACGACCCGAAGGGCAATTTAACCAAACTGCTGTACCCCGACAACCAACAGCAGTCGTATAGTTACGACCCGGCGGGTCGGGTCGTCAAACAGGTAAATGTTGGCGGACGGGCTTTTACTTTTCATTATGATGACAAAGACAAAGGAAAACTCTCGTCCATCTACAGCACCAGCGATATCGAAAACCAAGACGCCGACCACAGCGTACAATTCACCTATGGTAAAGACGACAATGGCGTAAACGGGAAACTCCTTGCAATAAAACGTACCCTAGCCGGTGTTGGTGAAACAAACGAAAGCTACCGTTATGACGCCTTTGGACGTCTAACACAGACCGAGGTCAAATATGGGAATGGTACACCGGTGCTCTCTACCCGCTATCAGTTTTTACCTCGTGGTGAACTGATTGAACAACAAAACCAGACCCAATCAGTCCAGCACATCACTCGCTATAACTATGACGCTTTAAAACGCCTGACCAAAGAGACACACCATCAAAGCGGCACCATTAACACAGCAGCCAACGCTAGCCTGCCCCGTGAAATCCGCTATCACTACGATGGCAATAATAATTTGATTAAAGAGCAACGCTCATTACTCACCACCGGAGCAGAAGAAACCATTAGCCGCCATTATAATGCACTGGATCAACTGGTAAGCATTCATAATGAAAAACTCAATACCACCCAAACCCTTACTCACAACGCCTTGGGTCAAATTACTACGGATCATCACGGCAATAAACTTCATTACGATGATACCGGTTTACTGCAATCAGTCACTACAGCAAACAATCAATTGCTCGTCACTTTTCATTATTCACCGGATGGCATGCTGATGCGGACGCATACCGGGAAAAATCATCAGCAATTTTATTACGACCTGAATAAGCGTGCCTTAACCGTTGTAAAAAACCACAAGCGATACGATTTCATCCAGTATCAGAAAAAATACCTGGCAGCTCTGTCCAAAGAAGGCAGCAATCATATCTTTACTGCCAACCAGAGTACGGCGGCTCGGCTGGGATTAAACAAAAAAGGTCATAAAACAGCAGCTGTATACGCCTATGAAGGTTACGGCATGACAAAAAGCACCAACGACATCGGCACGAACCCCATGACTGATTTTCTCTGGAATCAGGAATACGCCGAAGAGATCACAGGGCTCATCTACCTAAAAAAACGTTTCTACCATCCAGAGCTGAGACGATTTGTTAGCCCGGACTATCTGCAAGTGGATAACCGCTACAGCTATGCCGATGCCAACCCCATTGCCTTTGTTGACCCTATGGGGCAAATGTCTATCGCCGTTCGGCGTGACCTGACCTATGCAGCTGCCGGTATAATTTCTCTTTTAGCTCTCTTTGCTGCGGCGGTAACCATTCCTAGTGCTGTCACCGCATTAACAGCATCAACCCTTGCGGCTGCTGCGGCTGCCCCAACCACCCTGATGTATGGCTTATCTCTCATAGGCGTTCAGGTCGCTTTAGATAATGGCGAAACCAAAATAGCGAAGG
>CBDAPN010000029.1:517500-626544 GCA_965198415.1 Endozoicomonas sp. | reverse complement strand
TTGGGTCACTGCGCTTACGGGTTTTATTGTAGGCGGAAATCAGCTCTTCGGAGATGGATGCACTACCGAGCACATTGCCTTCTGAGTCAAAAAGGTAGTAACCACTGCCGGGGAAGTGGGGAATGGGTAAGTGCACTGAGGTTCTGGAGAGCAGCTCCATTTTTCGGGCAGCAATCTCCAGCTCCCGAAACAGGGCACGGCGTTCGGAGAGGAAGTCCGATGGGTCCACCGTCACCGCAAAGGCCAGAAACAATGTGACCAGCATGGCGATCATGGTGAGCCAGAACCACAGAAAAATCTTCCAAAAGACGCTGTGCCAGGGCCATACCACCAACTGGGGAGGGTTTAAGCGCTTCATTTATATAACGTATATCAAACAGCCAAATCAGGACACTTTTTATATAGGCTTACAAGAGCATATTACAAGGGTGACGCCGATTAGGGCATGATGTAAAAATACCCAGAGCCACGAACCGTTTTAATCCTCGGACTACCATCGGGTCGGCTGCCAATCTTTTTGCGCACATTACTCACATGCATATCAATGGCTCGGTCGTAAAGTGTTAGCTTGCGGTTAAGGGCGATCTGGGTGAGGTCGTCCCGGGAGATCAGTTCACCGGCTTTTTCAATCAGCGTTTTCAAAACCAGAAACTCCGTCGCCGTTAACTCCAGCGGCTCACCGGAAAGTTGAGCTTCACGGTTGGCCAGATTCAGCGCAATGTCGTCAATCTGCAACGTGCGGCTGCTTCCTTCAGGAATCGTCGGTGTTCGCCCACGGCGCAAAATGGCCTTGATTCTGGCCACCAGTTCGCGGTGGTTGTAGGGTTTGGGTAGATAGTCATCGGCGCCGATTTCCAGGCCGATGATCCGGTCCACATCGTCACCGCGGGCGGTGAGCATTAATACCGGAATGTCAGACTGCTGCCGAATTTGCTTGAGGGCATCAAAACCATTGAGCTTTGGCAGCGTAACATCCAACAGAAATCAGGTCAAAATCACCGGATAGCGCCGACCTGACACCGGTCTCACCGTCGTGTACGGACGACACATTAAAGCCCTCCGTTGCCAGATATTCCACCAGCAATTCACAGAGCTCAATATCATCATCAATCAGCAATAATCTGGCATTTGCCTTGCCGGTTGTACTCATAGAAAAGTTTGCTCCATAAAAAATTCCCACTGTAGGGGGAAAGCGAGGTTGACTAGTGAGCAGCATGGCGTTGATGCAGTAAAGGCCGCTCTGAAATGCGGCATATCATAGCACCCTGAGCTCAGTAATGTCGTTTAAACGACAATAGGCAACATGTTTTGGCAAATGGGTGTTTTCATTGGTGACAGTCTATTGAGTTCGGTCTCAATCGGGTTAATAGATCCGGTAAAATCACTGTAAAGCATCCGTTTATTCCATTTTTCATATAACAGAAGCATCAACTTCGGTTTTCCACATAGCGATGCAGATTGTAAGCACATACCATCCGTATCAACCTATAATGCTCTAAGAACCACTGCTTACTTACGCCTTTTAACTTTACTAAACGACAAATGAACAAGTTGTGAGCACCACCCCCAAAATGCTTTCAGCGTTGAGCACATCGACCAATTTTTTTTTAGGCTCTTTCCCTTCAAACCCCATGATGGAGCTATCAATGATTAAGATTCAGCATGGTCCAAAGCCTGGCAGGTGGCTGCTTGCGGGCTTTATAGTCACTAATCTGCTGCTCAGTGGTTGCAACAATGAGCAAGCAGGATCGCAATCGCAAATACCGCCTGCTGCCGTATCGGTTTATGACGTGCAAAGCCAGAAAGTGGGTGAATACTTTGAGTACATCGGGCGCCTCTGAGGCCATTAATGTGGTCGACATCCGTGCCCGGGTTGAAGGTTTTTTGGTCAAGCGAAACTTTACCGAAGGCTCCATGGTCGAAAAAGGTCAGCTGCTGTATGAGCTCGACCGGGCACCGTTTGAAGCGGCCCTCAAAGACGCCAAAGCCAAACTTGCCAGCAGCCGGGCCAATCTGGTTAATGCCCGCAAAAAACCTGAAGCGCAGTCAGGATCTGATCAAAAGCGGCGCCATCAGCCAATCCGATCTCGATTTGAAAACCAGTACTGAAGCGCAGGCAATGGCGGCGGTAGAGTCGGCTCAGGCCGGTCTTGAGAGTGCCAAACTAAACCTCAGCTACACTCGCATTAGTGGCGCCATTCACGGCGCGGATCGGCAAGTCAACTTACAGTGTGGGTAATTTGGTTGGGCCAAACAGCAAACCGCTGGTAACGCTGACCAGCATGGACCCAATATACGTCACTTTTCAGGTAGATGAGCGACAGTTGGTCAGCCACCTGACAAAAAACGCTCAAGCCAAAGAAGTGCCTGCACTAGAAAGCAAAAGTACCTTTGACCTGAGCCTGAAATTGCCCAATGGTCAGGAGTATAACGAGCCCGGAACGTTCAGCTTCGCCGATACCAAAAGTGGATGAAAACCATGGGAACACTGACGCTACGCGCCTCATTTCCCAATCCACAAGGCATTATTCTGCCCGGTCTTTATGTCACGTTACAGGCCGAGAGCACCCGCCAAAAAATCCTTGGCGGTGATTCCCCAGGCCGCGGTGCAGCAGGATCAGTCGGGCTACTTTGTGTTGCGGGTCATGCCGGATAATACCCGTGAAGACTCAGGAAGTTGAGCTCGGCCGTCGCCTCCATGCCATGTGGGCAGTGAAGTCCGGCCTGCAGCCCGGTGATAAAATCATTGTCGAAGGTCTGCAAAAAGTTCGCCCCGGCGCAAAGGTGGCTCCCGAATGTGGTAGACGTTGACCCCACCACAGGCACCATTTCCACACAAGGCAGCAAAAAGCAGCAGGGCCACTGAAATGATCAGTCATTTTTTTATTCACCGGCCCAAGTTTGCATTCGTTATTTCGATTGTGATCACCCTGGTCGGCCTGATTTCACTGGCAACCTTGCCAGTGAGCATGTTCCCCGCAGATTGCTCCGCCTGAGATCTCCATTTCTGCCTACTATCCGGGGGCCGACGCCAAGACTTTAGAGTCAGCAGTCATTCAAACCCATTGAAGAAAAGGTCAATGGTGTTGCGGGGATGATCTACATTAGCTCCACCCGCCAACAACGACGGCAGTGTGGAAATTGTCGTCACGTTTGAGTCGGGCATTAATCAGGATATTGCCATGGTCGACGTCCAGAACCGGGTGTCGGCGGCAGAACCAAAACTGCCGGAACAGGTGCGCCGTTTGGGTGTTGCTGTGCGTAAGCAGTCCTCAAATATGCTGATGGGGGTGAACCTGATTTCACCCAAAAGTACTCTCGACGCAATTTACCTGAGCAACTACGCCAGTAACTACCTTACCGACCCACTGAGTCGAATCAACGGCGTTGCCAAAGCTCAGGTTCTTGGTGCCATGACTTACAGCATGCGAATCTGGCTTGACCCAAGCCGGATGGCAGCTCTGGGTGTAACGACAACTGACGTTAGCAAGGCGGTAAGTCAACAAAATGCCATTGTTGCAGCGGGCAAACTCGGTCAGGCGCCCAATCTGCCCGATCAGCAGTTCACTTACACCATTCGTACCCGTGGGCAACTGAACACCCCGGAGGCGTTTGGTAAGATTATTATTCGCGCCAACTCTGACGGTTCGTTTGTACGCATAAAGGACATTGCCAGAATAGAACTGGGCTCAGAGTCCTATTCGGGCAGGGCGACACTGGACGATCAACCCACCACGTTTCTGGTCATTTATCAGCAGCCCGACGCTAACGCCATGGGTGTGGCCAAGGACGTAAAAGCGATGATGAAAGAGCTGAAAAAAAAACTTTCCCAACGACATGGATTACGCCATCAAGTTTGACACCACAAAGTTTATCAACGAGTCCATTAACGAAGTGGTAAAAACGTTACTTGAAGCGGTGTTTTTGAGTCATTCTGGTCGTCTTTTTGTTTTTACAGAACTGGCGGGCGACGCTGATTCCGGCCATTGCCATTCCGGTCTCTTTGATCGGCACTTTTGGGGTGATGAACGCCCTTGGGTTCTCAATTAACACCATCAGCCTGTTTGGTCTGGTGCTGGCCATTGGTGTGGTGGTAGACGACGCCATAGTGGTCATTGAAAAACGTCGAACGGCTGATTACCAAAGAGAAAATGGAGCCCAAAGCGGCGGTGAGTCTGGCGATGAAAGAGGTCACCGGCCCCATTATCGCCACCACTTTGGTACTGCTTGCGGTATTTATGCCGGTGGCCTTCATGCCCGGGCATTACCGGAGGGCTCTATACGCAGTTTGCTGTCACCATTTCTGTGGCAGTGCTGATTTCTTCCATTAACGCCCTGACCCTTAGCCCGGCATTGTGTGCGGTGCTGTTGAAAAAAGGACAAACTCACCCTGATCCACTGGTTGCAACCGTTGGATAATTTTATCGTCAAGTTAACGGGAGGCTATCAAAGCTGGGTTAAATACCTACTGCGCCGCTCGATATTAGGCGTTGGCCTTTTATTAGTGATGCTGGCAGCCACAGGCTTTATGTTCAAGACGACACCCGGCGGGTTTGTTCCCGATGAAGACCAGGGCTTTTTTGCGGTCAATATTCAGCTACCGGACGCCGCATCCCTGAATCGAACGGAAGCACTGATGAGTCAGGTATCGGATATTATCCGCTCGGAACCGGGGGTGGAGAGTGTGATTACCGTCTCCGGTTTTAGCATACTCGGTGGCGGCGGCAGCAATGCAGCAATGGCCATTGCAGTACTCAAGCCCTGGGCTGAGCGCAGTAGCTCTGCATTGCATCAGGACGCCATTATGCAGCGGGCACAAATGAAGCTTTGGGGCATTAAAGAGGCACAGATCATTGCGTTTGGATTTCCGCCCATTCCGGGTCTTGGATCTTCTGGTGGTTTTGATTTCCGTTTGCAGGACACTATGGGGCGCTCACCACAAGAGCTGGCACAGGTGCTCAAAGGGCTGGTGTATAAGGCCAATCAGCAACCGGAGCTGACGCGGGTATACTCTACCTGGCAAGCCAATGTGCCGCAGTATTTTCTGGATGTAAACCGCGATAAAGCCGCCGCTCAGG
Organism: Endozoicomonas sp.; assembly: GCA_965198415.1. GTDB lineage: Bacteria > Pseudomonadota > Gammaproteobacteria > Pseudomonadales > Endozoicomonadaceae > Endozoicomonas. The sequence goes on along the minus strand of CBDAPN010000029.1, from coordinate 621,466 downwards.
ATGTACCACTGGCGGATATTTTCCTGACGCTGCAAACGCAGCTTGGTTCACTGTATGTCAACGACTTTCCCTTGTTCGGGAAAAATTATCGGGTAAACCTGCAGTCAGAAAGTGCCGACCGTTCCGACCCCTTCGGATCTCAGCAAATTTTATGTGCGTAACACCAAAGGGCAGATGGTGCCGCTGGTTACCATGACGACTTTGACCCCCGGTGCTTGGCCCTAACAGCATCAACCATTACAACCTCTATCCTTCGGCCACTATCAGTGGTTCGGCGAAACCGGGCTACAGCTCCAGCGATGCCATTAGCGCCATGCAGCGCCTTGCCCAAGATCTGCCAAGGGGTTACACCTACGCTTGGTCCGGCCAGTCGCTGCAAGAGATTGAAGCGGGAAATCTGGCGCCTTTGCTGTTTGCCTTGTGTTTTCTTTTTGCGTACCTGTTTTTAGTGGCGCAGTATGAAAGTTGGACCATGCCGCTTGCCATCATCAGCGCCGTTCCCATTGCCACTTTTGGCGCCTTTGCCGGTATCAACATTCTGCGTACTTGGTACCCGGCGTTGGCTAACGATGTTTACGCCAAAATCGGGATGGTGTTGTTAATTGGTATTGCGACGAAAACGGCCATTTTGATTGTTGAGTTTGCCATGGTACAACGGCGTGAAGGTCAGAGTATTTTCGACGCCGCCACCAATGCCGCAAGACTGCGATTTCGGGCGGTGCTGATGACTGCGCTGTCGTTTATTCTAGGGGTGATGCCGCTGGTGCTGGCCAGCGGTGCCGGTGCTTCTAGTCGACAGATCATTGGTGTTACGGTCAGCTCCGGTATGATCGCAGCAACCATTTTTGGTACTTTACTGATTCCCGTGTTTTATCTGTTACTGCAGCGAGTGCGTGAACACTTTGATCCGAACAAGGCGAATTGCTAAGGGGTAAAACAGCAGGTTTCTACCAAACCTGCTGTTTTCAGACTTGTTAGTGGTTTTTGAGCATCAACACATCAGCAGAATTGGGTCATTCGATATTTTTATTTTTTACCATGGCCAAAAATACACTCTGGGTGGTCTTTAGGATTCTTATAAACAATGCAGGTAGAATAGTGAATGGCAAATTCAGCGCCAATTTGATTACAAGGCCTTCGACTCCATAATAAACCGTATCTTTCCAAATGGTCTTTTGTAGCGCCACCAATAAGGTGTCCGCAATTAACGTCCCAAAAAATGTTTGTGCATAGATAATAATTGCCCAGATTGGGTATATATTTTTTTCTAGGGCAATCAGCAACGGCCGTTGCTGAGACGAGGGCTGCTACTAATACAGAGTAGTGAAATTTAAGGTTCATAGCTTTTCTGTATACGAGTAATAAAAAAATAAGTCGTTAATTTTTCCGTTGCACAATCGCGGTTTTGGACTGTCGGTAATTTACCTATACAGACCTGCAAACTGAAAGTTTGCGAACTAAAGACCAATTTTTAACAGCCGTTGCATCGGAGCTTAAATCACTGCAAACACAATCGGGCAAAATGCTGGATTTTTTCAAGTGAGATGATTCAGATCATGCTTGCATTGAGAGTTTTGGGTGGTCAACAGGTACATCACTACGTTAGCAAAAACGAGTCATTCTATATTTTGTTTTGTGGTATGACCAAAAAAACATTCTGGGTGTTTTTTAGGATCCTTAGTAATAACGCATTTAGGATATAGACCAGCATAATGAGCACCCTTAATTTGCTCACAAGGCTTTACACTCCATAATAAACCGTAATAATCATAATGTGCTCTTGCAGGGCCACCAGCAAGGTGACCACAACTAGTGCTCCAATAAAAGTTTGCACACAGATGATAAAAATTATTCTTGCCCTGCTTCAGCATATACCGTCCCGCAGGACAAATAGCAACGGCCGTTGTTGAGACGAGTGCTGTTACTAATACAAAATAGTGAAATTTAATGTTCATAGCTTTCCTGTGTACGAGTAATAAAAAAACATGTTGTTCAGTTTGCCGTTGCATCGGAGCTTAAATCACTGCAAACACAATCGGGCAAAATGCTGGATTTTTTCAAGTGAGATGATTCAGCTCATGCTTGCATTGAGAGTTTTGGGTGGTCAACAGGTACATCACTACGTTAGCAAAACCGAGTCATTCTATATTTTGTTTTGTGGTATGACCAAAAAAACATTCTGGGTGTTTTTTAGGATCCTTAGTAATAACGCAGTTAGGATAAAAAATAACATATTGAGCACCCTTAATTTGCTCACAAGGCCTTACACTCCATAATAAACCGTAATAATCATAATGTGCTCTTGCAGGGCCACCAGTAAGATGACCACAACTAGTGTTCCAATAAAAGTTTGCACACAGATAATAAAAATTATTCTTGCCCTGCTTCAGCATATACCGTCCCGCAGGACACACAGCAACGGCCGTTGCTGAGACGAGTGCTGTTACTAATACAAAGTAGTGACATTTAATGTTCATAGCTTTCCTGTGTACGAGTAATAAAAAAACATGTTGTTCAGTTTGCCGTTGCACAATCGGGGTTTTGGACTGTTGATGACTTTTCTGTACAGATCTGGAAATTTAAAGATTGCGAACCTTTCACGATTCTACAGGTAGGTACTGGTAAACTTACTTCAGGTGCTGTTCGCAACGGTTAAGGCGGTTTGGAATAAAATTCTCACTCTTTGATAGCCCTCATTTTAGTAAACAGTCTATAAAAATCGGTTAAGAGTAAAACCCTCAACTCAAATTAGCACACCCAAATTATTTGGGTGTTTTTTTTATAAATTAATTTATTTTTTCTGTTTATCTCTTTAGAAATAAATAATATATCTTCAGAATAGGTGTCTGATACTAGCGTTCATCCGGGTGAGCATTGAGCGATGATGGCAAAAGAGGGGGATGAAGAGTCCGAATTTTTTTACATCAACTGACTACTGCTGCTATCTATTCTCGGACAGCCTCTTAAAAAAAACAGACAGTGGGTGATGGTGTTAAGCCCTTTACAGGCGTAATTTTGCGCCTACTGTGAGGGGTATGGCTAAGTGCCTGAGGCGGTTCTGTCTTTGCAGAACCAACGCAAGGTGCGTTTGAAATTTTTTTGCTGATCTGAGGAACTAATGCAAATTTTGCAACTCCAATGCATGTTGGTCTGTCATTGACAGGAAATTACCACTGGAGCAATCATGCCAAACTCAATTAACAGTTTCTCATTTTCTACTGCAAACCTTTTGACCCCGGCTACTACTGATGATAAATATGCTAGTAATGAACCTATGGAGTTTTGTCAATGGAGCGTCTCTCAGTGTGAAGTTGAACCAATGGTTGTGGATTCTCCTCAGCCATATTCGGACTGCGTTCAAGGTAATGGTTGGGGAGTTGACTCGGGAGTGCTAAACGAAAGATTTAAAGAAGTAATCAATATCCTCAAAGAAAATAGAGTTGAATATAGTGAACTGAATGTTATAAAAGATAGGCTCTTCATCTTAACAAGATATACGAATTGCAAGCTCAGGGAGCTAAAGTTAGCGAGGAACAAAAAAAAATAATTGATTGTGTTGAAAAGGAAGTGGATACGCTAAAATTAAGTATCAAAAAGTCAATTCAACAACCGGGCAAAGATGTATCAATAGCCTCATCAGAAACAAGTTTGATGCACAGCCCAGCACCAGGAGCAACAGCGATTGGCTTTTTCGAAATGGCGAACCCTTTAGCAAAATCTCCGGCATCTAATCAAATCAAAGAAAGTCAAAAGGAGCTTACTTCACACCTTTGTGACATATTAGAATCAGTTTCTTTATCAAATAGCAATGATCAACCTAGAGATTCTTCTAAATGCACAGTGGGTAGGTCTTCATCTCCGAAATTAGGTGTGAAGGATAAGAAATGGTATGAGGAATTGGAAGAGGAATTAGCTGAGGGATTGGATTTGGATGAGGGATTGGCTGATGAATTGGCTGAGAAATTGGATATGAGACGGGATATGAAATGGGATAAGAACTGGGATAAGGAATATTATGAGGAACTGTATAAGAAAGTGTGTGCGGAATTGGATTATGGATTGGATAAGAAATGGTGTGAGATGGGGAGTGGCTTCGATCAATTAAATAAACTTGATAGCATAATAAACGATTGAAAACAAATGTTTAAATAAATTCTGGTGAATTACAAAAGCATTATAATTATCTCTAATAAGTGCAAGAAAACACCATTAATTTAAATGCTTTGCATTCGTTTTGATTTAGAACGTTTGGGGTTTGTATCTAATGAGTTAATAAAAAGTGCAATAAATGGCTTGTTGTAATCTGGCAGGTTTATGGCTGGCCGCAGCAACAGAATATTGAGCCTTGTGGTCAATTTTCTGCTGCTGTAGAGCAGGCTGTTAAGCCGTTCCACCAACGGTGATCTCATCAATTTTCAACGTCGGCTGGCCGACACCAACGGGTACAGACTGACCATCTTTGCCGCAAACGCCAACGCCCGGGTCCAGCGCCAAGTCGTTGCCTACCATGGAAACCTTATTCATTACATCCGGGCCATTACCAATCAGGGTGGCGCCTTTGACTGGAACTGTCTTTTTGCCATTTTCAATTAACCAGGCCTCAGTGGTGGAAAAGACGAACTTACCGGAGGTAATGTCCACCTGTCCGCCGCCCATATTTTCCACGTAAATGCCTTTTTTGACCGAGCTGATAATTTCTTTTGGGTCATGCTGACCCGCCAGCATGTAGGTGTTGGTCATTCGTGGCATGGGTAAATGGGCATAAGACTCCCGACGTCCATTGCCGGTGGCAGCAGCACCCATCAAACGAGCATTCAGCTTATCCTGCATATACCCTTTAAGAATACCGTTCTCAATCAGAACTGTGTTTTGGGTGGTTACCCCTTCGTCGTCAATATTCATTGAGCCCCGACGACCATCAAGTGTGCCATCGTCGACAATAGTACAGAGCGCTGATGCAACACGCTCGCCAATGCGCCCGGCGTAAGCGGAGGAGCCTTTGCGATTAAAATCCCCTTCCAGCCCATGCCCCACGGCTTCGTGGAGCAGCACGCCAGACCAACCAGAACTCAATACCACCGGCATGGTGCCAGCGGGTGCGGCCACGGCTTCAAGATTGATCATCGCCTGTTGCACCGCTTTGCGTGCGTATTCTAAACCGGTGTCGTTCAATAAAAACTGCAGGTAATCACCGCGCCCGCCACCACCGGCGGAGCCCCGTTCAATGCGCCCATTTTTTTCAGCAATGACACTGACGTTCAAGCGAACCAATGGGCGGACATCCGCTGTCAAAGTACCATCCGATGCTGCCACCAGCACCATTTCATGAACGCCCGTCAGGCTGGCGGTTACTTGCTTGATGCATGGATCACTTTGGCGGGCTTCCTGGTCCAGTTTTTGTAACAGGGCGACTTTGTCTTCACTGGATAAGGAGTCCAGCGGATTGGTGCTTGGGTACAACGCCAGAGGTTGGCTACGCTGCCAAGCCTGCACCTGTTTTTGCTGACCAATCCGGGCAATACTCCGGGCGGCCCCAGCGGCCTGCTCCAGAGCAGGTAAAATAATTTCATTAGAGTAGGCAAAGCCGGTTTTCTCACCACTCATGGCGCGGATGCCGACACCGCTGTCCACATTAAAGCTGCCCTCTTTGACAATGCTGTCTTCGAGCACCCAGGATTCATGGCGCATGGACTGAAAGTAAAGGTCGGCAGCGTCCACATTGTGCCCAAGTACTGTGTCGAGGATTCTGCTCAGTTCGCTGTCGCTGATATTGGCAGGGGTTAACAGGTGGTCTTTGGCAATGGTTATGTTGTCGGTCATAAATAATGGCTACACTCTGACTTATTCTTCTTGCAAGCCTACTCTTCTCAAACCGAGGAACTCAAGGATTTTGTGGAAATACTTGCATTGAGCCGGTGTCAAACGGAGTGTTAACATGCTGTGCAAAAATAGCACCATGGACCCGTTAACTTGCCCGCAGAGCGTTGTCATCGACCAGACGACACATCGACCATGCCGCCCAGCGCAGGCTCTAACCCGGTATTTCCTAAATATACTCCCGTTTTCCTGTGTTCTTTGCCACTCCATGAGGTTTTTGTATCCCCGGGATGCAGGCTCTGTCTCACAAACCCTTTAGAGTGGCAAAGTCTCGCGCGAGCTATGAAATATCCGCGCTACGGGTTCTATCGATAACTCATTGAAAGCTGCCTTCTTAAGTTGTAGTAATTATTTATCCGCAAATACGCTGCATGATCTCGTACAGTCATCAGATCAATGGCTTCCTGAATGACTGCTAACGGAATTTGAGCCCAGTATTTTCCAATAAAGACTTTATAAGCCTGCGATTCTGGGAGCAAACCTGCTTCGGTGACTCTATCGTCTGCTCTTTTCGCTGAATCCATGGCATTTAAGTTCTTATCGCGAGGGTTGCGGATGGACTCTATAGGCAGATCATAAATTTCTTTCAGACCCATGGATAGACACCAAGCCTTCACATCTGCATTGATTCGATCAATGTAATACTGCCGCTCAGGTTCCAAAAACGCATGGCGTGCGGCAATCAGCAAATCCAAATAGTCCCTGACCACAGAGATTGTTTTAATTAATGGTACAAATTGGTTCTGGTACACCTCATCGTATGATTCTTTAGTTTCAGAGGGGGGGAGCACACTGCTTAATTCTTGCTCCGCAGATGGAGAAAAGTCACTAACACTATGAACCGCGCTGCTGGTTGATGCATAAGAAAACAGCAGGCTCAACACAAGCGGAATAATAAATACGTTTTTCATATAAACCATCTTTTATACCTATTAAAAAGGAAGGCTCAACTCTGTAGGTGGGAAGAGTTGAAACTCAATTATAGACGACGATGTTTATATATGAGGGGCAGTTATTATTATTTTAGTTATAAAGTAAATTACAGCGCTAATCGTGAAATAGATAGGTGATGCAATCACTTAGCGCAAGGGCGCGCAAATCATTTTTTAATGAAAATAACGTTTTTAGACGGTCACTCAGGACGGTGTATACGAAACAGATACACAATTGATCAGCTAAACAAATACACATTGACAGGATAATAAAGTACTTTTATTCAAAATTTTAATGGATTTATTGGTGCGCTAACGGTTAAGTCAGACTACTGTTAGTCAAATCAAATTTTTTAACACAATGGTCAGCATCCAATAGCGGATATCTGGCAACGGTATTTATTTCTGTTGGAAATTTTGCTTGTATATTTACAGTCAATTTGAGGAGAGGTAAACAATGCTGAAAAAACTCATGGCTTCACTGGCGCTGCTGGTATTGCCTGTTAGCCTGATGGCTTTGCAGAGCTCAATGGATGTCGCCCCCGAAGCGAGCACCGGCTTTAAACCAAAAACAGCAGTGACCGCTGAACACTTTATGATATCAGCAGCAAACCCTCTGGCGGTTGAGACTGGCTATAAAATCCTGAAAGCCGGTGGCAGTGCTGTGGATGCGATGATTGCTACACAAACCGTTTTGGGTTTGACTGAGCTTCAGTCATCCGGTCTTGGCGGTGGCGGATTTCTGGTCTATTACGACGCCAAACAGGGGAAACTAACCACTTATGATGGCCGTGAAACCGCACCGCTGGCGGCAACCCCGGAGCTGTTTCAGGATAAAAACGGCAAACCGCTCGCCTTCTTTGATGCTGTGGTTGGCGGTCTCTCTGTCGCCACCCCGGGCACGGTCAAACTCATGGGCGACCTGCACACTCGCTATGGCAAAAAGCCCTGGGCTGAACTGCTTGAACCAGCAAAAGTTTTGGCTGAAAAGGGCTTTGCTGTATCACCGAGGCTGGCAGAGCTGATTAAGCTGGATCAAGCCCGGTTAAAAACCTATCCAGACACCCGCCGCTACTTCTTCGATGACAAAGGCAAGCCATTAACGGAAGGAACCATCATCAAAAACCCAGCCTATGCGAACACGCTGGAAATACTCCAAAAACAAGGGGCTGAGGCCTTTTATCAAGGTGCCATTGCCAAAGAGATCGCCGTAAAGGTTCAGCATGCCAAAGGCAACCCCGGACTACTCAGCAAAGAAGACTTCACAGCCTATCGCACCAAAGAGCGACCAGTGGTCTGCTCACCCTATCGGGAATACGACATCTGCGGTATGGGGCCACCGAGTTCCGGCGTTCTGACGGTCAACCAGATTCTCGGCATCATTGAAAATGCAGGCATTGAGAACTACCCCAAAGAGAGTCCGCAAGCCTGGCAGATCATAGGCGACGCAACACGCTTGGCCTTTGCTGATCGCAATCGCTACATTGCCGACACCGACTATGTTCCGATGCCCCAAGGCCTTCTGGACAAAGACTACCTTGCCCACCGCGCCAAACTGATTAAAAAAGGCACCGCACTGGAGCAGGTCTCCCCCGGCCAACCCCGCTGGGACAAACCAATAGCACTGGCCGATGACCAGTCGCTGGAGCTGCCCTCCACGACCCACATTTCCATTGTGGATCAGGAAGGCAATATGATCTCCATGACCAGCAGTATTGAAAATGGTTTTGGTTCCAGAATGATGAGTAATGGCTTTTTGCTCAACAACCAGCTGACGGACTTCTCCTTTGTTGCGGTTGAAAACGGGATACCTGTTGCCAATCGCGTTGAGCCGGGTAAACGTCCACGTTCGTCCATGTCACCGATTATTGTCATGAAAAATAACCGGCCCTATATGGTCATTGGTTCGCCCGGTGGTGCAAGAATCATCGGTTATGTTGCCAATACCCTGATTCGCCATCTTGAGTGGGGCGTCCCGGTACAACAGGCCATTAATTCACCGAATGTGCAAAATCGCAGCGGCGTTTATGAGCTTGAAGCAGGCAGCAATGCTGAAAGCCTGCAGGCACCTTTGGAAAAAATGGGCTTTAGCGTCAACGTTCGAGATATGAACTCTGGCCTGCAAGCCATCTTGATTAAAGATGGCAAGTTGATCGGTGCGTCCGACCCCCGTCGTGAAGGCATTGCAATGGGACAATGATTGGTCGGCCAATTATTCTTGACACAAGGCCCAAATAAGGGCGGGGAGTGGATATCCACAAGCCTTAAAGATAAGGGGCTAAATAAACGGTCCGATGTTCGGGCAAAAAAAGGGCTTACATTCATGTAAGCCCTTTTTTTGGTAATGAATCAAACCTGTTGATCTGGTATATTCCCGTCCTTTTGTTTTGATTGTTGTATGGCAGTTATTCACGTTGCATGTATCCAGTGTCAGAAGACGGAGGGTGTCGTAAAAAATGGAAAAGCGAATACCTGTCATCAACGTTACCTATGTCGTAACTGCAACAAGCGCTTTTAACTCGAGTATCGAAACAATGGCAACCAGGTACTCATGAATGCGTCATTGATATGATGAACTGCTCTGGGGTGAGGGATATCAGTCGAGCCTTTAAAATCAGCCCTACAACCGTTATCTCTCATTTAAAAAACTCTCCCCATACACAGTAACCCAGCTACCCTTTGAGAATGCCAAGGTCGAGATACTCTGTGAGATGGATGAACAGTGGTCATTCGTTGAAAATAAGAAAAATCAACGTTGGCTATTTTAAGCTTGGGGGCCTCGCTTCAAGCGAATAATTGCCCATGCTTTTGGACGTCGATCGACCAAGACTTTGAAAAAGCTGCTGCCGTTTACCCAGAACACACCATTAGGCGCGATATGGCAAAGACTATTCAGCAGGGCGAACCAGGTCAGAAAAAGGAAGAATTTGCTTCAGTGAATATGGGGAACAAGGTGGATACCGGTGCACGCATTGTGTATGCAGATGTAAAGCAATTACTCTCAGGCCTAGAGTCGTTAGAGGTTGTTGAAGCCGGTGATGCTTTGGAACTGTTAGGCGCGAAATAAATAGGAGAATTAACAATGCTCGATTTAAGTTTTACGAATGATCCGCAGTGGCAGGCCGAACGAGAAAGGCTTTGGCAGGGTATTGAAAAAGACCTAAAGGCAAATTTCCGGCGGAAAGAGTTGAACGTTATCAAACATTACTTTTTCTCGGGTGAGTTATTAGAAGGATACACCATTAGTGATGGTGCACGCTTCAGCTATTTTCCTTTACAGACCAATGACGCATGGGACTATATCTTAGAGGAAAAACTTAGAAGCTCTGCCAGTTTTGAAGAAATTCTTTTTGATAACTTCAGGGATTACTCTATGGAACCCCATATAGCGCCATATGAACTCATGGTCTGGGATTACTTTCTGACTGAAACTTTTGAGCCAGAAGTCAAAAGTCGTGTACCAGTTGGGAGAGAGAAAGAGATAGTAAGTATTACATTAGACCCCTTAAGGGTATTTTCGATGATTCAGGCAAGTATTTCGAAGTTCCTGAATTCAGGGGCGTGTGGGAATTGGCCAAAATGGATTGATCGTCCAAAATATTACTGGGGCCTATGGAATTATATTACTGATGATTGCTTTGAAAGGAATGATGCAGATGAGAATGATTCTGGAGCGACTTCTGTATATTTTGTAGAAAATTTTTTGGCCAGCACTGTGGAATACAAACCTCGAAAAGATTTCCCCGACCCCAACCAAACCCGCCCAAAATTCCTGGCTCTACTCGCCGAAAAAATGGACGAGATGTACGACGACCTCTGTCCAAGGCTGCAACAGTTATGGGATGAAACCAAAGCGAAAAAAGCCGCAAAGGAGGCCGGTCAATGAGTGAAATGACTGCCACCTTTACCTTCACCGCGCCCGCCGACCAATCGAAATACTGGCAGGTACTGTTACAGGGCATGGCCAATGAAGAGCTGGGCGCTTATATGGAAGAGCGGGTAGAACCCTTTGGCGAAGCTGCCGAAAGTTCACTGGAACATTTTCTGGATGAGTATGAAGGCTTCCACCTCTCTTACTATGGCTATAAACATCAGGTAAAAAAAGGCGTTCACCATTTTGCCATCACCATGCAGGGCGGCGGCTCCGCAACCTTATGTCTGAAAGATTTTATCGCCCTGCTCACAGCCTGCGGCGCGGAGAATATCAATAAGGATCATTTGGTGTTGTAAGTTGAACCCATAGTAAAAGAAGTGAGTACCCGCCACTGCCCGACGAACTGGGGGATTACGGCTACACCGGCCGCATCGCCCTGGTGGTGGCACCCAACACCCTAGGCGCAGGCAGCCTGGGCAGCCAGGTCTCCCAGTTTCCCATCAAACCGGGCCGACAACTGCAGGACATCCGCCTAAAGGCTTGGTATTTCACAGTGATCGAGGGTCGCAGTATACCAGCAAGCATTACCGTCAATTGCTGCAAAGCTATGGTATGAGAGCCAGCATGGGTGATGTTGGTACTTGCTGGGATAATGCCGTGGTTGAGCGCTTCTTTGGTAGCCTCAAGCACGACTGGCTATTTAAGGTACACCAGCCAACACGCAAGCACATGAAAAGCGATGTGGCTGCATACATAAAGTATTACAACCCTAAGCGTCTTCATTCAGCCAATAGTGACGAGACGCCAGTTAGATTCGAGCAGTTGTTTTGTAGAGGTGCTCAAAACGATGAAAGGTTCGCTGGTGAACCTTGCATCGGAGTGGGTAGCCAACAAGCGAAGCGCGTAAATTTTCAAATTTTAGTGTCCGGTTTTACTTGACCAGAACAGTAATACTGAGATTCCGGATTTTTATCCAGATTGGCTAAAGCAATACATCAGGGCTTTACTGGCTGAAGCCAACCAGCAACTTGCCAGAGCTATTTCTGAGAAAGAAAAAAATATGGATGATTTACTGGAACTAGCAGCAGAGTTGTTGGCAACCCTTTATAAAGCAAAACTACGTCAATCAAAAAGCAGAGAGCTCAGTGATCAAAAACACATAGATTCGGTAAAAAAGATTCCCCCCGGAACTCAGCCCTCAGCTGAATTTCCGGATTATTGACCACCCATTACCCATCAATATACTTGGTAGTTTCACTACCCCGAAGATCATTTTAGGTGGCCAATAATCTGGAAAAAGAAACTATTTCAGTTAACTCTGCTCGCCAAACCACTGACGGAACCAGGTATCAGCATGGGAGACTTTATCCCGTTCCAGGTACTGGATGCCTTTGCTCTCAGCCCTGGCAGTTACCGAATGGAAATTGGACTGGTCCAGCTCTGTACACGACAAAAAAGTGAGCTGACAAAAACTGTGCTACAAAACTTGGAGTCAAAACCATCGCTTCAAGTAGTCATGAATTCCATCAGCTCACTCACCCTACAGTTTAAGCTCTATCTCAAGTGGAACAAGTCACACCTTGATGTACTTTCTATTCTCATAGTGGCAATCATCAAGCGTCGTACAGTCAACTGGACAGAGCTTGCAACAACCTTCCCAGGTACAGCTCAGACGTCTTCCTGCTATCGTCGAATTCAGCGATTTTTCAAAGGCGTTGCATTTGATGAAGAAACGTTTGCACAGCTTATTGCTCGGCTGTTTTCACCAGAAGGTGCCTGGATGCTCAGCATGGATCGTACCAACTGGATGTTTGGAGCATTTAAAATCAACATCCTGTACCTTGCCATCAATTACAAAAACATGGCTATCCCTATACTCTGGACACTGTTACCCAAAAAGGGTTGTTCAAACACTCAGGAGCGAATAGATCTGCTAAAGCGATTTATGAAAATATTTCCGGAGCAGCCCATACAGAGGTTGCTGGCAGACAGGGAATTCAAAGGGAGCCGATGGATAAAATACCTGATTTCCCATGACTGGCCTTTCTGTATCCGTATACCGGTAAACACGCTTGTTCCCAATAAGCATCAGAACCGGGAACTTCCGGTTCGCAGAATATTTTCATTGGGTATTGGTGAAAGTATGGCGATACAAAAGCCCCGAAAAGTCTGGGGTCAGATGGTTTATCTTGCAGGTTCCAGAAAGGGAGAAGAGTTGATGGCTGTCATTTGCAACGCGAACCCTTCAGCAGCCATTGCCGACTATTTGCAAAGATGGCAGATCGAAACCATGTTTCAGGCTCTGAAGGGTCGCGGCTTCAACATGGAAGAAACGCACCTGAGAGACAGAGATAAGCTCTCAAAGCTGTTGTCGGTGCTGGCTCTGGCGTTTTGTTGGAGTTACAAAACAGGCGAATATGTCAATGAAGAACACCCGGTCAGGATCAAAACACACGGAAGAAAAGCACAGACCCTTTTCCGGGCAGGCTTGGATCACCTCCAGCGAATCTTTGATCATATCGAGACATGGGTTGATGAGTTTATAAAGATATTATCGCTCTTCTTCAGGCCTTGGCTGAGTAAGGCTTCATGAAAAATGTCGTGTACAGAGCTGGTCCAGCACATGCACGCTGGCCAGTAATTTATCGCAGAAAATACCCCCGGCTTCCCGGCCGATATTGCTAAGCTTGTTCAGCACATCGGCATCCTTATGACCCTTATTAAACATGGCGGTCTTGCACTCCACCATTAGCAGCCGGTTGTTATGACAGATCAGAAGATCCATCTCATTCAGCGTATCCTTCCATTTGTCATCGTCATTGCGGAACTCAGCATTGGCGATTACATCTCCTGTACCAAGGCTGGTAGCTTTAATCCAGATATACTCTTCTAGCCAGCCACCATTTACATATTTCGCCTTCTCCAGACTGGTGAATACAACAGTTAGTGGGTCGCTGTAATGCCAACGGATAACACCCGCATTATTCATCCGTTCAAGAGCTTCACGCCAGGGGCCGTGCAGTTCAGTGTAAAGCTGCTGTCGTCCAAAGAACCCATCTTTTGCCTGAATCGCCTTGCTGGCCAAAGCGTTGATATTGCGGAAAAAGCTTGAGCCTTCCGGGGTGACCAGGAACCGGATATTATCACCTAGCCAGCAGGTCAGCTCCTGCCTGCTCTCTGTACGCTCCTGCCAGTGAAAATCAATGCTGCTTTCGCTGTCAGTCAGAACCTTGCCGTTTGCCGCCAGATAGGTTTCTACATCCAGCAAGCTGCCAAGAGGGATTGGTTCATACTGGCCACCCCGGGAATGAATGACCTGCAATTGGTTATGATGGGTATCGGTATAAATAATCTGGTCCACCAAATCTATTGATGCCTGATAGGCACCAATAGACATTAACTTGTTGCCACCGGTGATGTTCAGGATGGTTTCGGTGTCAGGCCATTTTTTACGGGCGTAATTGATCAGATAAGCCACATATTCCTTGATCTGTTGAATATCATTTTCAGGAAAGCCCTTTAAAATCCGGATATCTTCAACAGAGTCTTCCAGTTTGTCGGAAATCAACATTTTAAGCCGTTCTGCTTTTGGTTCCATTTTGTCGGTACACAGAAGCAGGTGATATTCCGCACGCGTTTTCAGTGCTGGCAGCAGGCTTGCCAGAATATGATCACTGACAATTGAGACCAGAAGCTGTTTCATGAGTTTTACTCTTTATTATTAGTTAATGACGACATCGGTCTTGAGGTAAACGACATTATACATTCAGGTGTGGGCAACAGGGAATGACGAAAATCAGGCTAATTACACAGTTAAATGCTATTGAGGCTTTTTTCCATATACTTATCTCCCCCCCCCTGTCTTTCCATGTGTGTAAAAGGTTCACAAGGTTGTGAATTCCCCCTATCCAGAATATTGCCTGTAGTCTCCACTCCATATCGCAAAGGCGAATAAACCAACCTACTGCGGTAAAAGACAACAACGAGACAACACCGGAGAGACGGCTATGGACGCAAACCTGACCAAGGCACTACAGCAAGACACAGAAGGCTTTTCTGAAGATGCAGCCCAGAAATTCATCGACAGGCTAACAGAGATTCGGGATTATGTCCCTAAAATCGGGGTGCTTGGCAAGACCGGTGCTGGCAAGTCTTCTTTGTGCAACGCACTGTTTGGAGCTGAACTTTGTCCGGTATCGGATGTTGAAGCCTGTACACGGGAAGCCAAGGAAGTGCTTCTGCAGATGGAGCAGGGCAAAGGCATGACGCTGGTGGATGTGCCCGGCGTCGGTGAAAATATCAGGCGGGATGAAGAGTACGCCCGGTTATACAACAACTTGCTACCGGAGTTGGATCTGGTGATCTGGGTTCTCAAGGCCGATGACCGTGCGTACTCAGTGGATATTGAGTGTTTCGAAAAAATGGTCAGACCCTATATGGAGCAGGGCATTCCATTCTTCGTAGTGCTGAATCAGGTTGACAAGGTTTCCCCGTTTCGGGAATGGGACTGTAAGCGAGGGATACCGGGGGCAACTCAGGCAGAAAATATTCGCCGCAAAGTAACGGACGTCTCCAGTAGCTTTTCTCTCCCAAGCTCACGGGTACTGCCGGTGTCGGTAGAAGAAAAGTATGGATTGTTCCGATTGGTGGAAGAAATCATCTTTGCTCTGCCAAACGAGAAGAAAGTTTCTATCGGTGGCACATTCGACGACGACGTCATTAGCCCCAAAGCCCGTGAAGTAGTAAAGCAGTCCATTTTTGATGAGGTCAAGGATGCCGCTGTGAAACTGATTACCAGTCCAGCGGTAGTTGTCCAAGTTGTTTCCAAGGCATGGGATATTGCCAAGAGCTTTTTCAGGAGATGGTTCTGATGAATGGGTTGCAGTGCAGCGTTGTTCTGAACGGGCATCTTGCAACGCTGTGTCAGAACGCTCCCGGTTTTTCGATTCTGAAGTGCTCTGGCCTGATTCCCGGAAGAGGTGTGATCTGGAATCGAGGCGGAAAAACGACCGAGGACATACAGATCGTCGTCATGGGAAAAACCGGCTACGGCAAGTCCACCTTACTCAACCGTTTGGTGGGCAGTACGGTGTTTCGAACCAGCGATACTGAAGCCTGTACCCGTCGAATGGAGTCAGCCGACTTTGTTTTACCGTATGGACAAGACCAGTATTTTTCCCTGGCAGATCTGCCCGGTATCGGTGAAAACCCGGAGCGGGATCGAGAGTATATCGACCTCTATCGAAAAACTCTGGGGCAGGCCAGCCTGATTGTGTATGTGGTCAGGGCGGACCAACGGGATCTATCGAAAGATGAGTGGGCTTTTAACGAGCTGTTTAGAACGCCATTCGAGCGCAGCAAGGTATTGATAGCCCTGAATGCCGTGGACAAAATTGAGCCACTGTCCCGGGTTCTGCCATTTCGTCTCTCGAGTGAGCAGCTAGGTAATCTTGAGCGAAGAATCGGTATGGTGAGCAGGGCGCTGAATATTCCTGAGAGCCAGGTGGTGCCTGTATCGGCAGAAGAAGGTTATGGAATGATAAATCTGGTTGAGCGCATGATGCAGGGAGTTCAACCCCTGTTATCGCATTTGTAGTAGAACTATTCAGGGTGGTCCGGTTATTTCAGACTGCCCTATATGTACTTTATCTTATAAGCATCATTTCCTTTAGTCCCTTCACAAGGTTGTTAAAAATATCCCAACACGCTCATAGCGTTACTATCAGTCCTGTAAGCCCCGGCGATTTCCAGGGCAACAATCAACAAAAACACTCTGGGGGATAGACATGAGCAACCAACTGACTCCGGTGAAAAACGTGCTGGCCGACGAACTGGTGATCAACTGGCACATTACCGAAGCCTGCAACTACCGCTGCAAGTTCTGTTACGCTCAATGGAACAACGCCTGTGAACTGCATCGTAAGATCGGCGGCGTTGAACGCCTTATTGAGAAACTGGCCAACTACTTTATCCACTCGCAGAACCCTCTGAAGGAAAAAATGGGTTACTCATCAGTACGCCTGAACTTTGCCGGTGGCGAACCTCTGCTGCTGAAAGAACGGATAATCAGTGCAATCCGCTCTGCTCATAAAGCAGGCTTCAAGTTGTCGATCATTACCAATGGCCACTTTCTGAATAACCAGTTTATTGAGCAGGCAGGTTCTTTGCTGGATATGGTGGGTATCAGCTTTGATTCCCAGTACCGCGATGGTCAGACTGCTATCGGCAGAATGGATCGCCATGGGCATGGTATCAGCGCTCAGGATTTGCTCGCAAAAACCGCTATGCTGCGCGAACAACGTTCCGATATGGCAATCAAGATTAACACCGTAGTCAATGCCGTGAACTGGCAGGAAGATTTTAATGATCTGATAACCCGGATCAATCCTTGTCGCTGGAAAGTCTTGCAGGTTTTACCAGTATTGGATCAGGTTGATCTCTCTGTGACTGCCGGACAGTTCCAGTCTTTTGTTGAACGACACAACCAGTTGACTCTACCGGTGGTGGTTGAAGATAACCAGTGCATGGCAGGCTCCTATCTGATGATTGACCCGGCAGGTCGTTTCTACCAGAGTGCTTTTCAGCGAATCGGCTACGACTACAGCCAGCCTATTCTCGATGTCAGTGTTAGCCAGGCACTGTCACAGATAGCCTTTACCCCTGAGCATTTTGCTGCCCGCTATGACCTGATAGCCTGAACCGGCATAGCTAGGGAAAACAGATACCCACAAGGTTGTGAAACATCGTCGTGCAACATTCTTTGGGTATGATAAGTCCATCAAAGCGGATAACCGGCAAACGAAAAGCCTCCGCTGGGATAATTGTTAAAAAACGGAAACCGAAAGGAGAGAGTTATGGGTTTATGGGACGCTCTGTGCGACACTCTATGCGACACGGTAGGTAGTGCAGTTGACGCTGTCTGTGAAAATCCGGTAAAAAGCGTACTGATCGCAGGTACCACCATTGCTACCGGAGGTGTAGCCTTGGCAGCAGCTCCAGCCATTGGTGCCGCAGCCAGTGCCGCAGGTCTTGGTGCAGCTGCAGGCACTTTGTCAGGTGCGGCCGCTTCATCGGCCGGTCTGGCTGCCTTGGGTGGTGGTAGTCTGGCGACGGGAGGCCTTGGC
The DNA here is from genome assembly GCA_965198415.1 of Endozoicomonas sp. Classification (GTDB taxonomy): domain Bacteria; phylum Pseudomonadota; class Gammaproteobacteria; order Pseudomonadales; family Endozoicomonadaceae; genus Endozoicomonas. The sequence continues at coordinate 603,659 of CBDAPN010000029.1, read as the reverse complement.
ATGGCCGGAGGCACAGCGGTAGTCACTGCAGCGGGGGCAACAGTTGGAGGTGGTGGTGCTGCTGTAATCACCACGGAGCTGGATAACTGACACTCCCCGCACTAACGCACCAAAGGGCATAAATACCCAAAGGGCATAAATACCCAAAGGGCATAAATACCCAAAGGGCATAAATACCCAAAGGGCATAAATACCCAAAGGGCATAAAGGCGGTGCTTACGCAATCTCCGGTAAAACCGTCAAACCAATGGAGGGGGGAGAAGATAATCTTTTCTCCCTTATTCCAGCGTATAACTCCCCATCCCAAAGCTGGCATTCTTGCCGATATGAAGCCACTGCCCTAAATGCAGAAACTCCCGAAACGGTTCAATCCTGCCCGATAACCTGACATTGCCTACTACTCCTCCCAACGCCATGCGCTGTTGTTGTCGAGAGGAAAAACGCTGCCAGTCACACCAGGTCAACTGATGTTCCATTCTCACTTCATCTGCAGCCAGGCTAAGGAAGCGGGAGTCCTTAAAGAACGTCTGGTTCAAATGCAAATCTCCCACCAGGGAGATTCGACGAACCAGGGTCATCAGCAGTGCCCGCGGGGTAAAGGTATCAGGATTTAATGGGCGACCATTATGCTGTAACCGCAAGGGTGTCTTGAAATTAAGGGTTATACTGTCGTTTTTCTGCATAACAGGTTCTGAAAGTATTTTATTGTGAGGTACTACCTCCGGTGTTTGTATTTGCCAGATGTTCTGTTCCTCTGTTCCACACAGCCTGACTGAAGTCAGTATGAGCGGTGTTCGATTTTTTCCTACCCCCTGTTGTCCTGCCCGCTGCCAGGCGTAAATAATCAGCGGAAGTTGTTCCAGTGCCTTGCCCCATAGAACCATATCAAAGCTGAAGGTCTCTCCAGCCTTCAGTTTTTGCTGGCCGACAGGGGGTGGTTCCACAACATAGCAGCCAGGTGCCTGGGAAAGCTTCTGCAAACGGTGGTGTTTGGCTGGTGGCTCAAAAATATTGGTATACAAGCAGCTCTGGTAGAGCGGACAGGTTTTGCAGTCTTTTGCACCCGTTACACAACTGCTGGCCCGCAGTGCATGCCCAAAGGCTCCCCGTAGCAGGGAGCCGGAAAAAAAGGGCAAAACCATTGGTTCTTGTAAAATGAAAGAAAACCGGTAGCGGGCTAGCTGGATGGAGAAGGTCATATTTTATTCAACAAATTCCAGAACAGCAGGATCAATACCGTAGAGGCCACTGCCCTGCTTACCCCGAACCTTAACAAGATAAGGTTCTGCTACCGGTGTTGGAAGCGCATCAGTCAGAAGCTTCTTGATCCGGGTGTTACGCTGCTTAAAATAGTCGTGATCCATACCGTTTTTTAAAGCTTCATCGGTCGTTTCTTTTGTCTGAATATCACACTTTTCCCGCCATTCGATAAACTTTTCTTTATAGTCTTCATTTGCCTCTCCTTTAAAAGGGATAAGAATTAAGTCACCGCCTGTGTTCTGTTGTTCACTGACAATAAACCGGTAAAAAGCATACTCAACCGGTGTAAACTTGATTTCTACTCCAGAACAATAGACAAGCTGATCTACATCCTTCTTACCGAAAGCCAACGACAACGGTTTTTCAATCAGTCGCATGCGCTCAATGGTTGCACGAAAGTCCTGTTTCCCCTCAATCAACTGTTTTGGCAGTTCATGTCTCAGGCGAATAAACGGTATATCCGCTAGCGATACCTCGGCATCATGAGCATCAATCTCCTCACCATTCCATTTTTTAATCATATGGCTGGCAGGTGTCGTGTAGTAAAAATCTCTCAGCCCTTCATAGTCCGCATCAACCAACACATGGGAGAGTCGGTCCTGTGGCCGTCCATAAAGAGAGAGCGCATAGCCGGTAAAGTAGCTCATGGTTTTACGGCCACCGGCCAGTGAGATGTGCAGACTGCAGTTATCATCCTCGGTCAACCGGCAAACCAGAGAGAGGATGTCATCCGCTGCGCTTTCGTTATCCTCTTTGGTCACAATATCTTCAAGCGGCTTTTTGTCAGCACCAGTAATGACATGAATATTGCCTTCGTTAAAAGCCGTTTCAGCAAACCCATAGTCCCGGCAGAAACGATAAAAGTGCCCGTCTTCTTCGGTAAGCAGCGCTTTAACAGCTCCCTCCGACTTACCGGGAACACCGTATTTACCACCGTTGGTGGTAATCATATATACCTCATCCGGAACAAAAGGTGTCTCCTGATGCAGCAGGGCGTACAGGGTTTCCGTCAACACCTGTGGAGACATACCGCTGGCCACCAGAAGAACCTTCCGGGGCCAGAATGCAGGATCAGGGATAGAGCCAGTTGTGCCCATGGTGACACCTCCATTAAAACAAAACAGTCAGGGTAGAAAGATCGGCAATAATGTACCATTTTCTGCTGTAGGAACAACCTCGTGCCGAGGTTTCTCACCACCTGCCGCACTGCATCACTTATTCAATTCCGCTCATAAAAAAACCGATACTGACATTACAGAGCCTGATGAAACCACCGCCCACAAGGTTGTGAATACCCCACTTCTTAACGGATACAGATACATTATTGTCATCCGTTCAACCAAAGGAATTCCTATGCGTACAATTCTGGTAACTCGCCATCCCGGAGCTATTCAATGGATACACGACAGTGGAGTAGAAGTCAGCTGTCATCTGGAACATCTGGACACCAACGATATTCAGGCCGGTGATACCGTTATCGGAGTACTTCCCGTGCATCTGGCAGCACAGGTGTGTGCCCGTGGCGGGAAATACCTGCACATTTGTATGGAAGTCCCGCAGGTGGCAAGAGGCAAGGAACTGAAAAGTAATGAAATGGCTCAGTTCAATGCGTCTCTCCAGCGTTTTGATGTAACCAGCTCAGCCATAGGAAGTCGATAATGGAAACACTGCTACTCGATCGTCAGGGCATTGAGCTTGATGCCCAAGAAGGGCGACTGCTGGTCAGGCATCCTGATCTGAAATGGTTATAGTTCTCTGGACACGCAAACACGGGTAATATTCAAACCCCTACAGGTGTGTCCAAATGTCAGAAAAGAAAGCAAAAACTCATACAGCTGAATTCAAGGAATCTGCAGTAAAACTGGCTGTAGATTTTCTTATTGAAATCTAAGAAGACGGTGTAAATGGGTGAACCTTTAACTCTAAGGGAGGAGAAAACTTGAAAAGTAGAATTACTATTAGCTTACCGCAGATACCCGTTACGAAAGGCGATGTATCTGCAAACTTGAAGTATCACATTGGTGCGATTGAGCGATCTTCTCAGCAGAGCGCAGATGTTGTGGTATTCCCTGAGCTCTCTCTTACTGGTTACGAACTTGAGCTTGCTGCTGAATTGGCATTTGACCCAGAACTTTCTGTCTTCGAAGAGTTTTCGCAAGCCGCAGTAACGCACGAGGTGGTTGTGATTGCCGGTTGCCCTCTGAATGCTTCAGTATCTTCCAAACCAACGATTGGATCTGTGATTTGTTTCCCTGATGGTAAGGTTGATTTCTACTCTAAGCAATATTTACACTCTGGTGAAGAAGTATATTGTTCAAGAGGAGAGCGAGATTATCATTTTGAGCTGAAAGGCAATCAGATTGCGCTGGCTATCTGTGCGGACTTTATTGAGCCGTTACACTCTTCAAGAGCCAAAGCAATGGGTGCGGATGTTTACTTGGTGAGTGCACTCATCTCTGAAATGGGTTTTGAACCAGACTCTAAACTGCTGTCTGATATCGCCTCTGCACATCACTTCCCTGTGCTGCTAAGTAACCATATATCCGTGACTGGCGGCTGGGAAACATGTGGCAAAAACTCCATATGGGGAGCTGACGGTAATCGGGTAACGTTGCCAAACTCCAAGGAGGATTGTTTGGTTTTGTGTACGATTGATAACGACCACATTGAAGCTCGTTACGTTAAGGACACTGCTTTGGTGTAACTCGCCGGAGGGGTTCTAGTGCGCATCCGTTTTTGAATATAGGGTTTGGTCTCTACAATATAGGAGTCAGATGTTGAAAGAAGTTACTCAAATACTCGATTTCATGGTCGAAATTGAAAAGCTAAAAGGCGTACTGAGAAAGTCGAGACCGGTTGGCTTGAAGCGGCATTAGAATTCTGGCGAGCACAGTTGGCATGTTTGTATTAGTGCTTTGATGTTAAAAGACAAGGCTGTAAGCTGGTTAAATGTGGGTGTATCACATGGTTCAGTCTTTGGGCAGAAAGGCGAAAATGGGTTCGTCGCTATTTGCTGAGAATTGCCCGGCAGTGGGGAGCAGAAGCGGAGCGTCTGGCAAGCCAGACAGGTGTGACTAGTGTAAAAAAGTAACTCACTTTGAGAATGTAACTATGATAAAATGATCAGTTGCAGACAACAGTTGGTATTTATGAAATGGGTTATTTTTTAAGCGCTCTGCGACAATTGAAAAACACGTTCAACCCCCTTTGTAACTTATTGATTGCAAAGGGCTATTTTTGTGGTAGAGTTTGCGCATTGCCCTGATTTGAAAGGGATTGAGACGTACCAAGACCGAGCACCACGTTCAGTATCGATTTCCGTTTGCGCATTGCCCTGATTTGAAAGGGATTGAGACGTACCAAGACCGAGCACCACGTTCAGTATCGATTTCCGTTTGCGCATTGCCCTGATTTGAAAGGGATTGAGACGTAAGAGGCGAATGGGTGCGGGCTTTTCTCTGTTTGCGCATTGCCCTGCTTTGAAATATTGCTCCCTCCACAACCTTGTGAATACCCACACCTCTCCAGTTTCCAGATAAAGTACCCACAAGTCAGACAATCAAATGGATAGTCAACAATGGTCGGTACTCCCTGGGTTTTTGCCTACGATATCTGTGATAACAAACGTCGCTCCAAAATGCTCTACCAGCTGCGGAAAATGGCAGCTGGAAGGCAAAAGTCTGTATTTGAATGCTTGTTGAGGCCCGGGGAGCTGGCGCAGCTCTACTGGGCACTCTCTGCCATTGTTGAAGAAGATGACTCCCTGTTTTGTATGCCTGTGAGCAGACAGAAAGAGGTTATCCGGCTCGGTCGGGGACAGTCCTTTCTGTTCGAACCTCTGGTGATGGTCGTATGAATAAGAGACTGGTTCTTGCACAAAAAGGGCTCACACTTATGTGTAGTGGTGAGTGCCTGATTATCCGCAACGAAAAACAGCACTGGAATATTCCCCTGCGTCGACTGGAGCAGATTATTTTTCTGCACTCTGTTGATCTGCCATCGCGGCTGGTCAGTACCTGTCAGGAAATTGGTTGATCTGCTACGACATAACGAGCAAAGCACGTCTGCAGAGAGTTCACACACTGCTGAAACAGGAGGCTTTGTGGCTTCAGCAATCGGTTTTTCATGGCGAATACAGTCGAACCGAAATCTCCGAACTAAAATATCAGTTACAAGACATCATTGATGAGGAATACGACGATATTCGTATTTTTCCGCAAAAAGCATCATCACCCATTCGCTGGCAAGGTGTTTCTCCACTGCCGGCAGGTATCGACTTTGAATCCGGCCCAAATCTGGTTAACTGGTATGGTGATACCATTTAAAATGTGTAACTGTCTGTTTTGCTGATTTATGGCATTACCCAGTCAGCCTTAAACGATGTATCAACCTCCACCATAGATTAAGTATTCCCCCGGAGGAAACGATTTTCCATGAATAACCACAGCAGACTATTGACTGCGCAATTCAACATCACCACACCGATGTTTTTGGGCGGCGCGGATCAAAAGATTCCCGAGACTATTCGCCCTCCATCCATCAAGGGAGCGTTACGTTTCTGGTGGCGGGCTCTGAACTGGGCGCGTATCCGTACGTTGCACTCTTCCGATAAAGCAGCACTGCAGCAACTCCACAAAGAAGAAGGCGAGCTGTTTGGTGGTGCACATATCCACGGGCGGGACGATCAGGGTAAAGAGGTTGTGCAGGCGCAGCAGTCCAGGGTGGCTCTGCGAATCAGCAGGCAAGAACAACAGCAGGCTGAGTTCACACTCTCTCCCGGTCTGCAATATCTGCTTGGTATGGGGCTTTATAACTTTAGAGAGGGTATGTTGCGTGAGGCAATCCGGGGGAGTTTTACCCTTGATTTGCACTTTGCTCCCACGCTATCAGACGATCAACGTCGTCAGGTAGAAGAGGCGGTACTCTGCTTTGGTCTTCTGGGGGCTCTGGGAAGCCGGGCGCGTCATGGTTGGGGCTCCGTGAGCATTGAGCGTTTAAAGGGGGGCAAGCTCACTGCGCCATCCACTATTGCAGAATATAAAGAACAGCTGCGTGACATATTGGCGAAGTGCGAGGCATTGCAGAGTGAGCCACCTTATTCAGCTTTCTGCAGCCAGAGCAGAGTGGATATCTCTCTTCAGGGGCGTGATCCCATCGCTTTGCTGAGGCGTCTGGGTGATGAGCAGCAGATGTATCGAAGCTGGGGGCAAAAGGGCAAGGTGGCTGGTAAGGATGCCGAGCGTAATTTCCGGGATGATCATGACTGGGCATACCGGGTTGCTAGAGGTGAACCGCCTGCCACTGCACCGCAACGCGCCATTTTTGGTTTGCCCCACAATTATTTTTTGAGTGGCCATAACAACGCAAAAATTGATACCGAGGTCACAGGGAATCGTCGCCGGGCATCACCCTTGCTGGCGCATATTCACCAGTTCCCCGATGGCTCGTGCCTGCTGGTTCAGGCACTTTTGAAATCTCTGTTTCTGCCACCAGAATTGGAGATGGAAGTAAAGGTTAAAAATCCACGAGCCACGTATAGCGTCACTGTTGATCCGCAGTGGCAAGTCATCCACGATTTTATGAACCGCTTCGATGGACTGGAGACCTTGTATGGGCACTAAGACCATCAGTACTGGCCATAACAGCCAATACTTTCACCTGACCCTTGGCCCCGTGCAGGGGTTTGTTGCCCAGGCCAGGCGAACGCGGGATTTCTGGGCAGGCTCCTTCCTGCTGTCATGGCTGGCTGGAGTGGCCATGGTGGCGGTGAAAAAACAGCAGGGCGAGATCAATTTTCCCCTGCCAGAACAGAACTTCCTGAACTGGCTGGAAGGCAAGGGAGAACCCGGTACCGAGCCCACTCAGGGTTCCATCCCCAATCGCTTCAAGGCAATCAGTGCAACGGTTCCCGAAGATTTCCAACCGCAGCGGGTGATCGAAACAGTTCGTGAGGCATGGCTTGCACTGGGGCAACGGGTCTGGGACATGGATCTGAAGAACCTCGATCCGGCACAGCGGGAGATCACCAAAGTGATCTGGGAGAGACAGAACCGCCACTTCTTTGAGATCAGCTGGTGCATAACGGAGGATGCGCAAGCCACCAACCTGTTGGACCGGCGCAAAAACTGGCGCAACTGGTCTGCTCCGGAAGAACCCGGTGTTAAATGCATGATGATGGATGGTTGGCAGGAGTTATCTGGTCAGCCCCGTCCGGGTCAGGAAGTTCGCAACTTCTGGCAACAGATACGGGAACAGGGACGAGCCATTAAAACCGATCTTCGTGAGACCGAACATCTGTGTACCCTGGCTTATATCAAACGCCGGTTTGTCCATGTGTTTGCCAGCCTCAGTGCAACCATGCCGGGAGGGTGGACACTTTATGGCTGGCAGTTGCCCAGACATGTGCCTTCTGTCAGTCATCTTGCTGCAGCGCACTGGCTGGCAGCAACCATTACCAAAGTAGACCCTGAGAATTGTTTACTTTTGGAACAGTTGCACGCTCGGTTGTCGGCGTTGGAAGGCAGTGGCGAAGGGGACAACACCAGCTTGAAATGCGTCCGTGATGCCCTTGAGCGGTTACCCGAAAGGCCGGCATGGGAGCGTCTGGATGGCCAGTACCTGTTCGATTTTATCCTTGCCAAAGAAGCTAAGGGACAAAAGGGTGAGCAGGCTCTTAACGCTTTGCGTGAAGTGAAAAAAATCACCGGTACAGAACCCTCGCCCTTTTATGCCATTCTGCTGATGGATGGCGATAGCCTTGGCAGCCAGATGAGCGATCAGGCTAAACAGCGGCCAATCAGCGAAGCCCTTAACGCCTTTACTGCAAAGGTAAAAGGTGTGGTTGAGCATCATAACGGTTTTCTGGTCTATGCCGGCGGTGACGATGTGCTGGCTCTGGTCACTGTTGAGGACGCCATGACCTGTGCTTATGCCATTCGTCAGGTGTGGGAACAGTGCTTTGAGAGAGCCCGCACGGGCCACGGCATCAACACCAGTATTTCTGCTGCCATTGAGTTCTGCCATATCAAATCACCACTGGCCCACGGCCTTCACGATGCCCATCAGCTGCTGGATGTTATCGCCAAAGATAAGACTGGCCGGGATGCCCTGGCAGTCAGGGTATGGAAGTCCGGAGGCCAGCACCTGGAATGGAGCGCACCCTGGAGTTGGGTAGTGAACGACGAAGGTCAATTAACAATTCCCGCATTGGCAGCTACGGTTCGTCAGGCCGTTGAGGCCAACAGTGGTTTTGCCCGTGGTTTTCTGAACAAGGCAGAGAGCCTGTTTGCCACTTTGCTGCCCGATGGCAGGCTATGGCCAGATTCCGATCTCTGTGAACAGTCTCTGGAAGCGTTATTGAAAACGTACTGGTTGCAGTCCGGCAAGGTTGACGGTATTGAACCGGAGCAACTCTGTCACGATCTGATTGAGCAGTGCCGACGCTATTACCGCAAAGATGGCAGGGTCGAACGAGAGTCGGGCATATTTTGTGACCATGCCCTGAAATTGGTGTGGTTTCTGGCCACAAAAGAGATGGGCAGGGAGAACCGGCAATGAGCCTGAACCGATACCAGATAGATTTTGAACCGGTGGACAGCTGGTTCTTCCGGGAATCCCGCCCCCATGATGCAACAGGGGCGGCCCGGCTTAGCAGCCTGTTTCCTCCCCCGGCCCGCACACTGGCGGGGAGCGTGAAAACGTTGCTTGGAAATAGCCTTGGCGTCAACTGGCAACAATTTGCCAAAGGGATCGAAACCCGGTCTGTGGATGGACAGGATCTTCAATACTGGCTTAATGGTGGTATTGAGTTCGGTGATGTACGGTTGGTGCGGGAGCAAAACAACCGGCGGGAAATGCTCTATCCGGTGCCACTTTGCCTGCTGGCCTATGGCGACAACCAGCAAAAAATCGTGCGCCTGCAACCGGGTGAACCGGTGCACTGCGACCTTGGCAGGGTGCGTCTGCCTGAGCTGGCTCATAAAGTAGAGGGGGCAGCAACGCTGGAAAAAACATGGGTCACTGCGGACGATCTAGGTCGCATTCTGGCCGGAAACGGGTTGGATGGAATTGAGCTGATTCCGCAAAGCAAGCTGGTCACTTATGAACCCCGTCTCGGCATTGGTCGCAATAATCAGACCGGCACAGCCAAAGAGGGTCAGCTCTACCAGACCCATCATATCCGTCTGGCCACCGATATCAGGCTCTCGCTGGAAGCCGGTTTACCTGAACAATTAGCAAGCCATTTGTCGTCCACCTTGGCGGCCAGTGCCATACAGCGCACGGGTGGTGAGGGGCGTATGGCCCATTTAACCCTGCGTCAGGGCAGCCAGCCACTGCCCGTGGCACCGGTAGCGAATGCCAAAACACAGGGGTTGATCCTGATATTGGCAAACGATACAGACCTTGCCAATGACCAGGGTACACCGTTACCGGGTTTTACCCCGGTGCAGCAGGATGGCGTAGACAGGTGGCTTGGTAACATCAACGGTATTGAGCTGTTGCTGGAGTGCTGTGTGGTCGGCAAGGCGATCCGCCGTGGAGGCTGGGATCTGAAAAACAGCGCCCCGACCCCTGTGCGCTCCTTAACCCCGGCGGGCAGTTGTTATTTTGTTCGACTGGCCGGTGAACCGCTCAGCCTTGAACAGGCAATCAAACAGCTGCACGGTGCAACCCTGCGCCCAGCGGATACCAATACACACCAGCAGGGCCAGATCTTCTGCGGCTTGTGGAACTGATTTAAGGAATAAAAGATGACCAACACTTCAGCAATGATTGGCCTGGTGGCAGAAACCCAGATCCACGCAGGCAGCGGCGAAAGCAACGGTGTCGTCGATCTGCCAATTATGCGGGAAAAAGCCACCGGCTGGCCCTGCGTATTTGGCTCCGCCGTTAAAGGTGCACTGCGAGCCAAAGCAGAAAAGCAGTTTGATAATAATGTGGAGTGGATTGAGCCCATTTTTGGCAGTGCCTCGACCACCGGCAGTGAATTTGCCGGTGCCTTGCTGGTTGCGGATGCACGCCTTGCCCTGCTGCCAGTGCGCTCCCTGACCGGGCATTACCGCTGGGTAACCTGTCCGGAGATTCTGAGGCGTCTGGCTCGTGATGGTGTGCGTTTCGGTGTTTGCCAGCCGGTTACTGTGCCAGAGATTCAGCGTAATACGGCGCTGGTCGTTAACGGTGGTGGCCGGTTATTTTTGGAAGAGTACGCCTTTGAAAGCCAGAAAGCTGAGCTGGAGGAGATAATCGCTACCCTACTGGCACCGTTGATGGGTGATCGTGCGGATGAATTGCACGACAAACTCACCGTTATTCACAATGCGGATTTTGCCCATATCTGTCAGGCTGCCATTGCGGTTCAGGCCCATATCAGAATCAATAATGAGACCAAAACCGTTGCACCCGGCGCTCTTTGGCATGAGGAAAGCCTGCCTGCGGACACAGTACTCTATTTCGGCCTGACCGCCATGGATGCCCGCCAGGGGGCGTTGTCGTCTGTCGCCCTGCTTGGCCAGATGACCGAAGTGCTGTTTGGCCAGAAGCCCTATCTGCAACTCGGTGGCAATGAGACCACCGGTATGGGCTGGTGCAGTGTCAACATTCGTCGGCAGGAGGGGTGATCATGGGCAAACATCGTAAACCATCACCTGCGGTGCGGGTTTCTAGTATCGCTGTTCGCTCTAAGCCAGCAGTCGAACCAGTGACTCAGACCATTCAGCAACAGCGGGCAGCCTTTGCCTTTAAACAGGTCTCGGCGCTGGTGAATAAAGAGGAAGCGAGTCGCTTCCGGGCTTATGCCAATTCACTGCCTGCGCTGGTACAAATGAACGGCATTGGTCAGGCAATGGCCTTTGTCTTTAGCAAGCAATCCGGCAAGGGCGTTGAGGCAAAAGGCTGGGCGGCACTTTATCAGCTGGTCAGTCAATGGCTGTGTGACAATGAGCGCAACATCTTTGACAACACCACCTTTGACAACAAAAGTGCCGACCTGATGCAGGCGCTGGTCAGCCATGATCAGAGTTGCTACCGGCTGGCTCAGGTGGAGTGTCAGGCGCTGCTGGTTTGGGTACGGCAGTTTGCCCGGGCATTGCTCAAGGATGACGGGAAGGAGGGGCAGGAATGAACCATCCATCCTCACCTTGTCAAGCCCCGCTTTATAAGGAACTGGAAATGCGGTCGGTTGCATCCTCTGAGGATGGCCGGTTTACTGAACACAACTCCACGTATCACAAGGGCCTCTGGTTCGAGCGTTTTTTTAATCGCTACGATTCCGACTGGAGTGTGTCCGCCAAGGCAAAAGGCCAGTGGATTAAAGCGGTTTGTGGTTCCTGCGGCAATGCTGAACAACTGAAATCAACTAACCATCGTCGTATTCAGATGATCAGCAGCCTTGGTGGCGAGTTCGGTATTTTCAAGCTGGACTGGCACTTTGTCACTGGCATGGGGAATGCTCACCCGGTGGAAAATGGTTTCAGCTGGCATCCAACCCTGGGTACCCCGTGGATTCCCGGCTCAACCGTAAAGGGTCTGGTACGGGCCTGGGCAGAGCGGGAGCTGATCCCTGCCGGAACCTGTGATCGTGCGCTGGTTTACCAGCTATTTGGCAGTGAAAGCAAAAGCCCTGATGAGTGCGGGCAGGATAACCGTGCCGGTGCGCTGGTGTTTTTTGATGCCATCCCTACAGCAAAGGTAGAACTGATAACGGATATCATGACGCCCCACAGTGGCAAGTGGTATGAAAAGGGTGGCAGCGATCAGGCAATGCAGGCCGATGTACTGCCCGGCGACTGGCACAGCCCGGTACCGGTTCCCTTTTTGGTGTGTAAAAAAGCCAGCTTTCTGTTTGGCCTGGCTCCCCGTGAAGGCTGTGGGGTTACCTCTGAACAGTTGGGTCAGGCCATGTTGTGGTTGGAAGACGCGCTTATGTTCTGGGGGATAGGTGCCAAAACCGCTACCGGTTACGGCCATATGGACAAAGATGAGGCTGGCGTGGAGAAACAGCGGCAGGAACTTCAGAGTCAGGAAGAAGCCCGCAAAGAGCAGGCCCGGCTGGCGACCATGGCTCCTGAAGAAGTGGCAATGGATGCCGTGCGCCAGCGCATGGAGAGAGGGGAAAGCCAAGGCGCTGGAGCAGGTTGCCCACTGGGCAATGACCTGAGTCAGCTATTCACTCAGGCGAAATCAGAAGGTTGGGGTAGTGATCTCCTTGAAACCCTGATCGCTCTGGGGAAAAGTATCTACCAGCATCTGGGTGTTGATCTGAAGAAAAACAAAAAGGCGAAAGAAAAAATTCGCGAGCTGGAAGCGGTGTACCGCAGCACACAAAAGGAGTCTTAAGGATAATACTCCCGATGTGGGGAAGCTGTAGGAAAGCAGAACATTTGTCATATAGAGGCAAGGCAAGTAGTGCATGGCTGGAGTGCAATACGCATCTTAAATTGTTCTCAGTAGATATGATGAAAGTTTGCCTGATGGGAGCGTTATGAGTCGAGAGGTTCACGTACCGTTTTGCGAGGGGTTGGCGGGTAAGTTCCGCCGGTCTACTCTCCATTATTCGTTGATAACTTGCGACAGTGGTAGCCAGCACCTGTGGGTGCTGGTGTGCTCCCTCTGCTTCAGTATTTCCGGTAGAATATCGGTGCTGGCTATTTTCAGGATTTTTATGGTTCATTTTTTAAGCGCTTCGGCAACTCCGGAAAACACGTTCGACCCCCTTTGCAACTTATTGATTGCAAAAGATTATTTTAATGCTAGAGTTTGACCATTGCCCTGATTTGAAAGGGATTGAGACTTTCCAACCTTATTTAGAGACGTAGCCGTTTGACCATTGCCCTGATTTGAAAGGGATTGAGACGTGTATTAACCGACCATTGCCCTGATTTGAAAGGGATTGAGACAACGACTATTTTGACGCTTTAGCGCGACTGTTTGACCATTGCCCTGATTTGAAAGGGATTGAGACGCCTGATCTTCATACGATTTGCTCTTTATCAGTTTGACCATTGCCCTGATTTGAAAGGGATTGAGACTTGTAATCCGGCATTGATAGCGTCAAAGGTTTGACCATTGCCCTGATTTGAAAGGGATTGAGACGAGGCCATTTTATCCAGATCGAAGACCATTTGGTTTGACCATTACCCTGATTTGAAAGGAATTGAGGCTTTAAACCATCACCGTCGAAATCTGCGTTAAACCATTTATTTCAGCCCTTTTTCAAACAGGGCTCTCACCCCGACTTTTTACTGGCCGATTTGGGCCAGTTTCTCCTTCTTCCTGATAGTCCTTTTTTTTACACAAGGTTGTGAAACCTCCTCCTGTGCCGTTTTTGTTGCAACATTGCTTCATACACAGGGGCAGACACTAAAACCTGCCCTATCACCTTCACATAGGAGCAGGTTTCTATGAACAGACACGACTTTCAGGCACTGGCCAGCGAGCTTCCCGAAGCACGGGAAGCCTTGAACCGCCTTTCTCAACTGACAAACCCACAGGCGCGAACCCGTATTGCGGTGTTCGGCAAGTACAACCATGGCAAGAGCACCCTGCTCAATGCACTGGTGGGCCGGGAAATATTCAAGGCATCGGACCGCCGGGAAACTCAGGCTAACCAAGAGTTCAGCCACAATGGCGTACTCTGGATCGACACCCCCGGGCTGGACGCCGATATCCGTGGCAAAGACGACCGCCTTGCCCGACTGGGCGCTGATGAACTGGCTGATTACCTGTTTTTGGTGCACAACATCAAAACCGGTGAGCTGGACCGTTCCGAGCTGGATCTGTACCAGAAAATGATGGCGCGGTATCCGGATAGCAAAAACAGAATGGTTCTGGTGCTAACCCAGATTGACCAGTTAAGTCCGGCAGAAGGCGAACGGGTCAATCAGATTATTCAGGCTCAGTTGCCCGGCATCACGGTTATCCCGGTATCGGCGTTGCGCTACCAGCGAGGCATTGCTGAAGGCCGGGAGAAGTTTATCGAACTCAGCGGCATAACCCGCCTGCTGGCCCGGACCAAACAACTGAAAAAAGACCTGAAGGCCAGTCGCCAACGGGAAGTGAAGCATCTGCGCAGCAGGGTCAAAAAACAGTTTCAACAGCGCCTGCAACGGCGGATGGAGAATCTGGCAGAACGGGAAGATCGCCAGCACGAGAACCGTTGCGGTTTTGTCAGTGCGCTTGATCGGACCCTTAACAACATCGCCAAGTTTGGCTAACCCATTAACAACAGAAAAGAGGATACAGGTATGCCCGCACCACTTATATGGCTGGGAATCGGTCTTGTCACCACCATCGCAGGAAAAGTGGCTTATGACAGTATCAGCAGCCCGGACAATGACGACGATGACTGGGAATACGAAAAACAGAATGCAGCTGCCAAGAAGGAACAGGCCAAGTTGGCTAAAGAGCATCAGCGAAGGCTGGCTAAATATGCCAAAACGCAACTGCAGCAGCTGGTGGATAAACACAATCTCGACCATCAAATTGATGACCAATTGACTAAGCAGGCACTCGGCAACCAGGTTGAGTGCAAAGAGAAACTGCTGGCGATATACGACCGAAAACATTCGGATGACGCTGAGAATCAGCTCGACCGGCAAGCCATTGGCAAGCTGCAACAGTGCATCAGACAACTGGAGAATTACCAATGAACCACTTTTAACCCCTGCTGACCAGCCTGGATAATTTTCAGGCGCAGTTTGAGCGTCTTGAAGGAAAAGAAAGCGAGCTATTGGAGCGTAAAAAAGCCAGCCTTTCTGTTTGGCCTGGCTCCCCGTGAAGGCTGTGGGGTTACCTCTGAACAGTTGGGTCAGGCCATGTTGTGGTTGGAAGACGCGCTTATGTTCTGGGGGATAGGTGCCAAAACCGCTACCGGTTACGGCCATATGGACAAAGATGAGGCTGGCGTGGAGAAACAGCGGCAGGAACTCCAGAGTCAGGAAGAAGCCCGCAAAGAGCAGGCCCGGCTGGCGACCATGGCTCCTGAAGAAGTGGCAATGGATGCCGTGCGCCAGCGCATGGAGAGAGGGGAAAGCCAAGGCGCTGGAGCAGGTTGCCCACTGGGCAATGACCTGAGTCAGCTATTCACTCAGGCGAAATTGGGGAAAAGTATCTACCAGCATCTGGGTGTTGATCTGAAGAAAAACAAAAAGTTCCGCCGGTCTACTCTCCATTATTCGTTGATAACTTGCGACAGTGGTAGCCAGCACCTGTGGGTGCTGGTGTGCTCCCTCTGCTTCAGCATTTCCGGTAGAATATCGGTGCTGGCTATTTTCAGGATTTTTATGGTTCATTTTTTAAGCGCTCCGGCAACTCCGGAAAACACGTTCGAACCCCTTTGCAACTTATTGATTGCAAAAGATTATTTTAATGCTAGAGTTTGACCATTGCCCTGATTTGAAAGGGATTGAGACTCTGAAGCATCCTTCTCATATCTTCAGTTTGACCATTGCCCTGATTTGAAAGGGATTGAGACTTTTGCGAAATCCTCGAGAATCTGTCTACGTTTGTTTGACCATTGCCCTGATTTGAAAGGGATTGAGACTCTTTGAAACTGTTTGACCATTGCCCTGATTTGAAAGGGATTGAGACCTAAAGACTAGTCGCAATGATTAATTGTTTGACCATTGCCCTGATTTGAAAGGGATTGAGACGAGGCCATTTTATCCAGATCGAAGACCATTTGGTTTGACCATTACCCTGATTTGAAAGGAATTGAGGCTTTAAACCATCACCGTCGAAATCTGCGTTAAACCATTTATTTCAGCCCTTTTTCAAACAGGGCTCTCACCCCGACTTTTTACTGGCCGATTTGGGCCAGTTTCTCCTTCTTCCTGATAGTCCTTTTTTTTACACAAGGTTGTGAAACCTCCTCCTGTCCCGTTTTTGTTGCAACATTGCTTCATACACAGGGGCAGACACTAAAACCTGCCCTATCACCTTCACATAGGAGCAGGTTTCTATGAACAGACACGACTTTCAGGCACTGGCCAGCGAGCTTCCCGAAGCACGGGAAGCCTTGAACCGCCTTTCTCAACTGACAAACCCACAGGCGCGAACCCGTATTGCGGTGTTCGGCAAGTACAACCATGGCAAGAGCACCCTGCTCAATGCACTGGTGGGCCGGGAAATATT
Organism: Endozoicomonas sp.; assembly: GCA_965198415.1. GTDB lineage: Bacteria > Pseudomonadota > Gammaproteobacteria > Pseudomonadales > Endozoicomonadaceae > Endozoicomonas. Next base: position 587,270 of record CBDAPN010000029.1, on the reverse strand, counting down.
CAAGGCATCGGACCGCCGGGAAACTCAGGCTAACCAAGAGTTCAGCCACCATGGCGTACTCTGGATCGACACCCCCGGGCTGGACGCCGATATCCGTGGCAAAGACGACCGCCTTGCCCGACTGGGCGCTGATGAACTGGCTGATTACCTGTTTTTGGTGCACAACATCAAAACCGGTGAGCTGGACCGTTCCGAGCTGGATCTGTACCAGAAAATGATGGCGCGGTATCCGGATAGCAAAAACAGAATGGTTCTGGTGCTAACCCAGATTGACCAGTTAAGTCCGGCAGAAGGCGAACGGGTCAATCAGATTATTCAGGCTCAGTTGCCCGGCATCACGGTTATCCCGGTATCGGCGTTGCGCTACCAGCGAGGCATTGCTGAAGGCCGGGAGAAGTTTATCGAACTCAGCGGCATAACCCGCCTGCTGGCCCGGACCAAACAACTGAAAAAAGACCTGAAGGCCAGTCGCCAACGGGAAGTGAAGCATCTGCGCAGCAGGGTCAAAAAACAGTTTCAACAGCGCCTGCAACGGCGGATGGAGAATCTGGCAGAACGGGAAGATCGCCAGCACAAGAACCGTTGCGGTTTTGTCAGTGCGCTTGATCGGACCCTTAACAACATCGCCAAGTTTGGCTAACCCATTAACAACAGAAAAGAGGATACAGGTATGCCCGCACCACTTATATGGCTGGGAATCGGTCTTGTCACCACCATCGCAGGAAAAGTGGCTTATGACAGTATCAGCAGCCCGGACAATGACGACGATGACTGGGAATACGAAAAACAGAATGCAGCTGCCAAGAAGGAACAGGCTAAGCAGGCCAAGAAGGCTGAAGAGCAACGTTTGCACAAAGAGCATCAGCGAAGGCTGGCTAAATATGCCAAAACACAACTGCAGCAGCTGGTGGATAAACACAATCTCGACCATCAAATTGATGACCAATTGACTAAGCAGGCACTCGGCAACCAGGTTGAGTGCAAAGAGAAACTGCTGGCGATATACGACCGAAAACATTCGGATGACGCTGAGAATCAGCTCGACCGGCAAGCCATTGGCAAGCTGCAACAGTGCATCAGACAACTGGAGGATTACCAATGAGCCACTTTCAACCCCTGCTGACCAGCCTGGATAATTTTCAGGCGCAGTTTGAGCGTCTTGAAGGAAAAGAAAGCGAGCTATTGGAGCTAAGGGACAAGTTCGTTAGCACTCTGGCAGCCATTCCTGACCATAGCGCTGAAGTTTTAAACAAGGATAGTGCCCTGTACCGGCAGAGCCTGTGCGTGCGGCAGAGCATTGAGCAGAGCATTGATGACTGGGCCAGTCGCTGGGAACAGTCCTCCCCTATGCGGGCGCTTTCTGAAGCCTTTGCCGACCGGGTGATCTTCTTGGTATTTGGCAAGGTCAATGCCGGTAAAAGCTCGTTCTGCAATTTTATTACGGAACAGTTTCCGCCGCAGAGTGTGAAACGGTTCTATCTGGAGGATGGCGCCATCACCCCGTTTGAAGGCTCGTTTGAAGAGGGAATCACGGAAACCACCGCCCGTATTCAGGGAGTGAAGCTGGGGTCGCGTCTGGTCTTGGTTGATTCACCCGGGCTGCATTCAGTGACCGGCAAAAACGGCGAACTGACCCGCAGGTTTACCGACAGCGCTGATGCCGTGCTCTGGCTGACACCTTCTACCTCGCCGGGGCAGGTGCAGGAGCTGGATGACCTGCGCATAGAGCTGCAGAACCAAAAACCCCTGCTGCCGGTGCTGACCCGCAGTGACAAAAATGAAGAAGAGTTTGACGAGAATGATGAACTGGTTCAGCGACTGGTGAATAAGGCCGCTGCCGACCGGGCACTGCAGGAAGACGATGTGGCCAGTCGCGCTGCCGGGAAGCTTGATGAGAGCGGCAATAGCCATGTGCCTCTGAAGACACCGGTTTCTATTTCAGTGCATACCTTCAGAAACAGTGCGGGCACAGAACAGGACTTTGCCGGGGCGGGTCTGGGGCGATTGACAGAGCAGCTGGTTACGCTGCTGGATGAAAGTCGGGACTACAAGGCCAAAAAAGCGGTACAACAGGTGATGAATTTTTTGGATGGTACCGTCCAAAAGCAGCTGACCGACACGATTCTTCCTGAAGTGGCTAGCCTGCAGACAGAAGTCCGCAGGGCTAGGGAGAATCTTGAACATCGTCAACGGTGGATTACCAGTCGGGTGGTCGATGAGGTCTGCCTGGCGATCACCGGGCTGGTGGAGCAACACAAGTCGACCCGGGATGAGGAAGCCCTGACCCGTGACCTGAACCAACAGATAGAAAAGGTGTTGAACGACACCCTGCAACAAGAGCTGGCGGAATTCTCCCGGAGGCTGGGCAAGATATGCAGCCAACTCACCCCCGATGGTATCGGACAGTTTGAAGATATGACCGTTGATGTACGGGAAATGACCGGCTCAAGGAAAAAATCTGCCTCTACAGGCTTTGGCACCTTGTTGGGTGCTGGGTTAGGTACGGCTCTACTACCGGGAATAGGCACGGCGGTGGGCGCTACGCTGGGAGGCTTGGCCGGTAACGCCTTGGGAAACAACTTTATCGAGGCTTCCTACCGGCAGGAGGTGGTTGGCGTAAGCAGCACGCAGGTTATCGCTAAAACCACTGAGAGTGTGAAAAAGCAGCTGCCTCGGCAGATTAACGCAGTAGTGCAACAGGTCGTCAGCATGATCGGCGCTCAGGAGAGCTACGCCGCCAACGTAAAACGTGTGATTGAACAGTTTCAGCGCGATGTTCAAAACCACAAGGAGGGGCTATGAACCCTGTCGTACCACAGTTGCAGCAGCAATTAACCGAATCCCTCGGGCTGGTCAGTCGCTACCACAGAGATGACCTTGATAAGGTACGTGAGGAACTGGAGAGGCTGTTTGCAGAACAAACACCACAGGTGATGCTTTATGGCGCTTTTAACGCGGGTAAAAGCACTCTGGTGAATGCCTTGCTGGGGCGGGAAGAGGCAGCGGTACAGGATATTCCCACCACATTTCAGGTGGATCGTTATCCGTGGAATGGCCTCTGTTTGCTGGATACTCCGGGGATTAACGCGCCCATCGCCCATGAACAGGCCACTGCTGAGCAGGTGCTAAAATGCGGGCTCACGCTGTTTGTGATTCGCGAGGGAGACCAAGATGCTCATGACGTCTACCAGCGACTGTTCCGGCTGATCAACGACAAAAAGCAGGTATTTATCGTGCTGAACTGTGAGAGCAGTCAACCGGAGGCTATGGCTCAGGTATTGGCCCGGGTAAATACCATCATGGCGGATAAGGGGTCGAAATACAGTGTCAGCGATAGGGAAATCAGTGCTATTCCCGTCTGCCCGGTCAATCTATCTACTGCCTTAAGTGGTCGTTTGAAAGGCTCTGAAAAGCTGCTTGATCACTGCGGCTATACGGCTTTGGTCGCCCGATTGGAGCAGTGGCTGGCGGGCCATAACCATGAACAGCAGCAAGCGTCTACTTTGCGCCATGCCGTCAGAGAACTCTGGTTTCAACCGGCTCTTGAGGTTCTGGATCGTGAACTGGTCAACCAGGAGGATAGCCCTGTTAGCCGGTTGCAGGAGTGCCGAGCTACTCTGGAACGGGATAAGCGTCTGCTTGAGCACTCTGCCTTTACGTTTATACAGCAGCAGGTGAACTGCAAAAAAGGCGATGTTTACGGAATCTGCGAAAGCGCCGGTAATCCTGCCAGCATTCAGGCGCAGCTCCAGACGCTGTTTGCCGATGTGGATAAGCGGGTTGAAATATGGCTTAACGGTGAGCTGGAAGATAAGTCGGGAAAAATAAGTACAGTGATCAACCCCCCTGCAGATGCCTCCTCATCCACCGGGGAGAAAAACCCGCTGAAGGACGTTGCTTGGCAGCTGGCAAGAGAGAGACTCAGTGATGAGAAACTCCTGACCGAGGCATTAAAACTGGGCAGGAAATGGAAGATTCCCCTCCTGAAGGGGCGCTGGCTGGACACTCTGAAAGGCTGGGGAGGCAAGGCCGCCGTTGTCATTCAGGTTGCACTGTCGGCATACGATATCTACAGGGCTGGCAAGCAGGAGGATGATGAAAACCGCGCCATGCGCCAACAGGCCATCAGCCTGGGCCAGTATGTAGAAACCCTGTGTGCTGAGATACGTCAGAGTATGTACGACACAGTACAGAGCTGCCTCAATCAGATATTTAGTCAGCGTATCGACGAAGTGGATCGTCAAATTCATGCGCTGCTGGAACAGCAGGATCAGTTACTGCAGGATAAAGACTATTTGTCTAAAGCCATGAGTACATTGATCTGAGCCAGCGTTTGCCGCAGTGGCAAGCCTCAACACAGAGGCTGTGCTGTGGTAAATCTGCCGGTAATTATGGTTTAGCCCTCACAAGGTTGCGATACCATAATTACCAGCAAAATCCCCGTATCCTGCAAACAGGTAAGGCTTTAGGCCATCTTCTTCTATCGAGGTGTTCTTTAAGGACTGGAAACTTCATAAAAGCTGGTGCAACAGAGCCTTGCAGCAAGGCGTTGAAGGATCTAAGCGTGGCGTGATCCTGAGCGTGTTGAGTGACCATATGTTGCTCCTCCATTATGAACAATTTGCCCACATAGAACACAAACAGCCAGCGCTTACCGTTGGCTGCCTGGTCGAGAAGCTCAGATTCGATGCGTTGCTGGATATCATTCAGACAGTTATGGAGTCAGAAAATCCTCAGGAGAAGTTCAAAGAGCTGACGGAGTCTCTGGAAGACTGCCGCCCGGTGAGATTATCAAGCAAACATATGGCAGGCAGAGAGCTGGGGAGAATGATGCCCACTGCCTCTCTCAAATATCGTTTGCCTGAAGATCAAACACTCATGCTTTAAAAACTTGAGAATTGAGGTCTATCTATACACCTGCAAAACTGGCACAATAGTTCATTATTATATAACAAAATCTTGATGAGCTATGGGGCTTTCGCTCAGTAACAGTGATCTGTGAAGCCCATTGGCGGTAGCGTGCCTGAGCATTTTTTTAACAAAAACCAATAAACATTTTGTCCGACGCAATAGCTCCTGAAATAACCACTACCTCAATTATCCACTTGCCATAATAGCCACCTTTTTGAGTATCGAAATGGAAAATACGAGCCTTCTAAATGACGCATTAAATAATTACTCGGAAGGTGAGTTATCAGAGCTTCTCGGCCATGACAGCATAGAAGCGTTCAAGAATCTTAATGAAAGAGAGCTTACCAGCTCAGAACTAATCACCGCCGTATCTACCTTTTGTGGTACAAAAATTCTGAGTAACCAACAGTCACGAAAAGACCTGATTAATAGACTGACACCAGCCCAAGCCACACAGCTTTGCAAGGCCATTCTGGAGTCTCTAGAAGAACCGGAGGAAACGCTTAACCGAGTCAGCGATCATTATGTCCTTCTAGAAAAAGTGGCATCAGAACACCCAGAATGTTTCATGCAACAGTTTGGTGTTAGCTATAGTCCTCCCCAAAACACGGTTAGAAGCCTTAAGGGGATTACTCCAGCTTACCCTATGCACCCTTATCAGACAGCGATGGTTCATAAGGTTGAGGATGTTCTGGATAACAGTGATGATAAAAAGTGCATGGTTCACTTACCAACCGGTGCGGGTAAAACTCGAACCGCAATGAACCTGGCTTGTCAGCATCTCCGCCAAAATAAAAAAGGGCTGGTACTGTGGTTGGCAGATACTTCGGAACTGTGCGACCAAGCTTTTGATGAGTTCGAAAAAGCGTGGGGCGCCTTGGGCGACAGAGAAATCAAAATCTATTCCTACTACGCATCAACAGAAATTTCTTTGGGTGGCATAGATAGCGGCATGCTGATTGCTGGTTTACAAAAAATGTATGCAGGTAAAAAAAATCAGAGAGCCATTCTTTATGAGTTATTACGTGAGCACGTCAGTCTGATCATTTTCGATGAGGCTCATAAAGCTATTGCTCGTACATATGCTCAGATTGTTGAAGATATGTTCAGTACTATCGGGTCTACCAAGCTGATTGGCTTAACAGCTACGCCCGGACGTAAGTTAGAAAATGATGATGAGGACGAAAAGTTAGCGGCATTCTTTGGTAAAAATAAGGTAACCATGCAGGTAGCTGGCTATAGCTCACCAATAAACTATCTCGTTGAAGAGGGCTACCTTGCTAAAGCAAATTTCAAGAATGTTGTATATGAAGGCAGCACGATATTACATGCTGATGAGTTCTCAAATAAAAACTACAGCAGTCAGATCATTGAATATCTCTCTGACGATGCCGCCCGTAACAAAAAGCTCCTTGAAGTCATTAAGCACGAATACGAGCAAGGCTCATCCACTATTGTTTTTGCCTGTAGCGTCGAGCATGCTAGAAAGCTGGCAATCTTGTTGTCATTTGAAGGCATAACTGCCTATTCGATTGATAGTGACCAAGACGATTCAGTATCACGAGCTTACAAAATCTCTGAGTATAAAAATAAAAATGTCCGGGTTTTGATCAATTATGGGATTTTGACTGCAGGCTTTGATGCTCCTGTCACCAACGTAGCCATTATTGCTCGACCTACCGACTCTTTGGTGCAATATTCGCAAATGGCAGGCAGGGCTATGAGAGGAATAAAGAGCAAGGGGAACAAAGAATGCACGATTTACACAGTGAGAGATGACATACCGGCATTCAAGAGCGTTATAAGTGCATTTTCTCACTGGGATAGCTTATGGAATGAGCATTAAAACAACTTTTTAAGCTGAGATTTTTTATTAACTAAGTGGTCAGAATGTTAATGAGTGTGCTAGAAATACTTTAACTTAGCCCTCAAACTAGATGAAACAATGAAAAAAATGACTGAATCAAGATTAGAAAGACCTTTTATCAGAGGTCAAATTGCCATTGAGTCCATGAGAGATAATGGCTTTTTGAGTGCCGCCCATGCATTGGCAGAGCTAATTGACAACAGCATTCAAGCTGGAGCTAACCGTATTGAGCTCTTAGCGTTTGAACAGCGTTCAGAAGCTAAAGAAGGTGGCCGCTCTCGGAGGAATGTCGATAAAATTGCTGTCTTTGATAACGGCAGCGGCATGAGCAAAGATGTCCTGCATTTAGCTCTTGAGTTTGGCGCATCTAAAAACCGCGATGATAAAAAAGGTATTGGCCGTTTTGGTATGGGCCTGCCTAACTCCTCTGTATCACAATGTAGAAGGGTCGATGTATGGAGCTGGCAAGAAGGCTCGCCGATTGCCCATACCTACCTTGATATTGATGAAATCCTGAGTGGCAAATTAGAAACTATACCTTATCCAGACGATACTGAAATACCTGCAGAAATTGCAAAATGCCTTGGAGAAAGTATTCCAAAGTCAGGCACACTTGTTTTGTGGAGCAATCTTGATCGTTGCCAGTGGAAAACAGGCACAACCATCTACAAACATACTCAGGATATTGTAGGTCGCATGTATCGCAAGTTCATGCAAGACGATCAGGTAACCATCCGCTTCAAATGTGCGTTATTGGATAATGATCTGTACATCATTGATGACGAGAGTAAATTCAAAGCAAATGACCCCCTATTCTTGATGAAGGACACAGCGTTGCCTGATCTCCCTGGAGACTTCAAAGGAGAGTCTTTTTTTGAGGTAGTAGAGAATGGTAAATATGAATTTGGTATCGCTGATGAAAATGGTGTTGAACAAAAGGTTCAGATCGTTGGCAGTATTGTTAAAAAGCCCATCCTAGACGAAATACTCAAAACAACTGATGCTAAAGCAGGCTCCACAGCGTGGGGGAAATATGCTTACAAAAACATTGGTGTGTCCGTAGTGCGAGCTGGCCGTGAACTGGCTCTCACAGATGAGTTTCTGACGACAGAGATGAAACAATATACTGGCCGTTGGTGTGGTATTGAGATATCGTTTTCTCCAGCGCTTGATAGAGTTTTTGGTGTTACAAACAACAAACAGCATGTAGTCAATCTTAAAATGATGAACATGGCTGAAGAAGCTCTGAAAGAAGGCTTTGAGTCAGAAACGGACTATAGGGCTGATCTACGTGAGAATAATGATCCAAAACTCAAAATCTATGAAGTTATCGATCAAATTCTTTCAGTACGGAGTCATCTTCTAAAACGCTTGGCTGAGCTGAGTTTTGACGGTAAGAAAAGCAAACTATCCCAAAGTAGGGTGTCAAAACCTGTTACAGATACCATCAGAGATATTAATAACAAAGAGGCCAAGCGCGAGAAAAAACACTCTGTTTTTGGTGATACTGAACTTACTGTTGAAGAAGTTGAGAACACTCTAATTGACAAGGGCTCATCTAAGACTGAGGCCAAAGATGCAGCGGAAAGCATTATAGAAAACAAGCTTAAAGTCTGGGTTGAAGAACGCCCGCTGTCTACTACTGCATTTTTTGATGTAACCACCAGTAAAGGTTTTACGTTGCTCCAGCTGAACTCAAACCATGTTTTTACTACTGAGATTTTGCAGCAGCTTCCCAAGGAAAAACGAGAAGCCATCGAAATATGCCTAGCGGGCTGGGCTCGAATGGAGCGAGAAACGTCCAGCGAAAAGAGAAAGCTGCATTTACAAATGGCTCGAAAAGACTGGGGACAGCTGCTCGAAGATTTTCTTGGTGATGAAGAGTAACCAGACGCTCTCCACAACGCCTCACACTAACCGCCATACCAAAGAGTTGAGAGTGGTAACATTCTCAACTCTTCATAGCCGATGAACTTAATTAAATCTGTTAGCTTCAACCAAGCTCTAAACGTTCAGCTAATTAGTGCATCTTCAGTAAAAATACTAAGTGCATACATTACTGATAGTGCGGTCAATGCACACAAAGAGCAACTAAGAAGTACAAGCAATACAACCGTTGTAGCCAGGGCAATACCACAAGATTTTTTGGCCGGATCATCAACGATTAGTGCATTTGAGTCACTGTTAGATATGGGTGTTGACCTTCGAATACACCCAGCGCTCCATGCAAAGCTCTATCTGATCAATGAAACCGATATGTACCTTGGTAGCGCCAACTTCACTAATAATGGCTTGAACATTTCTGGGGTCGGTAATCTTGAGTTAATGACGAAGATGACTGCCGATGAAGAAGACCTGCTCATGGTTAATAGTATTATTGCTGAGTCGATTCCACTCACCAGAACCATGCTAGAGACAATGAAAGATCTGCTATCTGACATTACCCTGGAGCTATCAAAACATGATTTAACCGCTTGGCCTGAGGATATGTTTGAGCAGTCAACAGAGCTTTGGATGAAGGACTTCCCATTACTTAACCCTATGGATGAAGTGGGCGATGCCTTTAAAGCCAACCATGATGAAGAGCTGTTCAACTGCAAGATTGACGACCTAACTAAAGCGATTATCAAAAGCAGCAAAGCTTTTCGGTGGTTAATGAAATCACTTGAGGAGCATCAGGATAAGCGCTTCTACTTTGGTGAACTCTCAACAGCAATCCAGCAAGTACTTCAAGATGACCCACGCCCATATCGTACGGACGTAAAAGCACTTGCTCAAAATTTACTGGGTTACTGTCAGGCGTATCTCACTGAAGAAGTGCTCATTGATCGCCCCCGCCACTCTCAGTGCATAAGACTGCTTCAATAGAATTTCAGGCGAACCACTATGATATACCTAGATTTTGCTGCATCGACACCCGTTCTGCCTGAAGTTATGGAAGCCATGCGACCATGGTTTACAGATTTTTATGCTAACCCATCCTCCTCGCATCAGATGGGCAGGCAGGCCGCAGAAGCAATAGAGCAAGCACGTGCCACGATTGCTAATGAGATTGGTGCTTACCCCAGTGAAATCATTTTTACCAGCGGTGCAACCGAGTCCAATAACTTAGCCATTAAAGGGATTGCTTGGGCGAATAAAGAGAAAGGCCGCCACATCATCACTTCCTCTATCGAGCACAAGTGTATTCTGGCTATCTGCCACTATCTCGAAAGAGAAGGTTTTGAAGTCACGTATGTTGATCCAGACCACGAAGGCGTAATTCATCCAGAAAAAGTGAAGGCGGCCATTCGCCCTGACACTATTCTGGTCAGCGTTCATCATGTCAATAATGAACTAGGCACCATCCAACCTATTGAACAGATAGGAGCCTTATGCCTTGACCGAGGCATCCCATTTCATACTGATGCAGCTCAATCCTTTGGCAAGCTAGATATTGATGTTGATGATCTGAATATTGATTTGATGTCTGTTTCCGGGCACAAGATTTATGGTCCTAAAGGCGTTGGTGCACTTTATATTCGCAATATAAGAGAAACTAAGATCACACCAGTTATTCATGGCGCTGGTCAGGAATTAGGGCTAAGGGGGGGTACAATGGCAACACCTTTGATTATTGGATTTAGTAAGCTGTAAAAACTGTAAGGTCTTATGAAAAAATGCAACAACTCACTCAGTTTATTCGTTTACTCAATAACTTGCTGATCTATAACAAAAAATGGAATTGTTAATTAACGGGGGAGAGAAACGAATAAAAAATATGCATTAGTATTACAATTCCCGGAATTGAAATCAAATAGATTTCCTGAATAATATAAAGTAGACTATTTGCTTTATCTCAAGGATCAGCTTGCTCTTCTATTCAAATGGAGCCGTCTCATGTCCTTTAAATAAAATAGGATTAACAAGAGACTTGTCAGAAAAAACTTCAGAATTAGTATCAAGCCCAAAACAGTGGAAAATTTCAGAAATCATAACACATTATTAAGAATATCTCAATAGACCATTTTATAATGGTTAATTCACAAGGAAGAAGATTATTAAGTGAGAACAACTCAAATTACGAATGCCAATTTATCAATTAGGCTAATGTCAGAGAGAAAACCAGATTGACTAAACCTCGAATTTCAAAGAGGATCCTGTTTGGAAGTCATCAAAACAAAATGCTCTTGCATTTCATGTACTAGGATGCCCGTTGGAGAGATTACTGATATTCTCGAAAAAGTCTAATGATTCCGTCATCTAGGAATGATTGACACGAAATACGATCTAAAAAGTAGTTGAGGGGCAGCAACGTCTGATAGGGTTATTTATTAGACGGAACAAAGAATACACTTTAGGTGACTACTCAAATTTATTTTTGATGATCCTTTTTCACAGAAAGATAATAATGTGGGAAGTTGTTGCACGCAATGTCCAATGGAAAGTTACAAGCAGAAATATTTATTGCTATTTCAGAGCATAACTCAGAACTGACACAATTCAAACTGAAAGAAGTCCGAGAGCTTATTAATATCGATTCCTTCAAGAACCATCAGATCTTGATGGTCCAGAAAAAAAGCGAAAAAGTAAATATAACTGGGATTATGACTGAGCAATTTATTTCAGACATTTCGAAAAAATATCAGTCGCTACTTGGAATTGAAACTACCAAAAATGATTCAATGGCTCCAACAGCGATGACTGGGCTGCACATGATTATTGCTATCGAGCTGGCTTGCTGGAGCTACAGATGTAAATTGTACTCAGTTTTCAGGACCTCACAAACTACTCTAGTGAACAAAATCGTGATTCATTCGAAAGTTAAGAATTCATTGCAGATGAAGGGAAGAAGAATTAAATAGCCGAGTTTACACCATTTTGATGGGTAAGTTGTTTTAGGGCGAATACACCTGAGTTAAATATAAACTGGGGCTTTCCAGTTGATCTTTATCTTTTAATTTCCAGATCATTGAGCAAGGCATAATATTAATTCTTCTTAGGAGGTATTGATCAATTTAATCTTAGCTTTGAAAATGATAGGCGCTCAGTAACATATCCGGCAGTATTTTCTAAGGGCCATAGCAAAGCTGGAAAAAGGACCGTCTACTGTATTACCACAAAAGGAGATTTCAGAGAGCTGGAGCCAATTTTCGAAGCAAATATAAAAAATAGCTGATGTACGAAACTGCAGAAGATTTCTTAATGACTTAGTTGCTCGAGCTAGCAATCAGAAGTGATTTTAATCGTCTGATCAAAAAACTGAAAGAATTGTCATCTGGAGAAGGGCTAATGGAAAGTGTGAGAATCCTGATTGTGGTTTGCCTTTTATCATAAATGATATGAGAGCAGATCATGTGGAATGCCTCCATAGTAAATGGGTATTATCGATGGAAAATCATTAAGTAAAAATGCCACAATGTCTATGCTCAGTCACTAAGTGATATCAATGCTAAAGAACTCAGTAGTGCCCAATTAAATTTATTATACATGTTGTGAGCTGCAATACTTTCTTATTGATTTACCTGTAGCCCGATTTAAAAAATACTAAACGGATAGTTGATGCCATCATAAAGTCTTGCATTTCTTCAAACTAGCAATGCACATGAGAATGGTATTTAAACTTGAACATACTCCCTATATCAATGACGCTGCCAATAATTTATCAGCTTTGGATGAAGATGTTTTCACACAACCACAAAACTTGACAATAAAATAGAATTTAATCATTGGGATGCTCTATCCATCAATAATGGACTATAGATAATAGGCAAAATTAAAGATAGCGTGCAGGAATGGTTAGTATCAAAGACATAATAAGCCCGGAAAAAAATATCGATTCAAAGTATCATGATAATTATCCTCATAACTAGATTCTCTAGCTTCAAAAGTCATAATGATTTGGATACTTTACTGCTTAAAGATCATTGATAACTTGCCAGGTGAAATGTAACTGATAATCAGTTCTTCAGTTTATACTTTGTTTTGAACCAGTTTTTCTCAATGAATAGCTAGACAAATCTGAGTGCAAGAAATACAGTCATCATAATTAGCTATCATTATGAGTTATTTTTCCCCATCATATTGTACCAACTAGGCAGTCATAACTATTCAATGAAACAGTTGCCAAGGAATTATGGAAAGATAAAAAGAATATTTTGAATAGCCCTTTGATCTTTATCTATTAAGTTATGATAAGGCTAATAAAAAAATCAGTAAGGTTACGAGAAAACATCAAACCCAAGTAACTCATGAGAGCTACAACTCGATACCTTGTAATAGCTTTTAGCATGTCGGGAGAAAGCGAAAATATACTACCCTTAGACCTTAATTAAAGATATACCTGCTTATGAGAGTACTGGCAAGGTACGCGTTAAACTATGAAACTTAAGTTAGTTGTAAACTATCAGATGTATAGACTTTACTTATAACAAGTAAAACAAGCCCCACCACCCTCGACCTCATCATAAATGGCGTCGAGGTCAACCATCTCAATCAACTCCTGCTCTAACAAAGCATTACGCCGTCGCTTTTTCTCAAAGCGCTGTAATGCTTTCTCGTGATTACGCTTGATCTCTTCAATCCGTTTAGGATCTTCCAGAGTAGAGAGCGGTGTATCCTTCCCAAGCCAATAGTACTTTTCACCCGAAGCATTCTCATTGAGGTGTTTTTCGTACCGTTTTGCTTCCTCGAAAGCTTCCGGATGGCGCTCCTTTAACTTCACCCATTCAATCTTTCTCTGGTAAAAGCAGAAAGTACAGCCACTGCGAGAACGCCATTCATAATATTTCGGTAGACCAAGTCCAACATTATTTAAGAGATTGATAATGTCTTGCTTATTCAGGCCATCTTCAGCAAATGGCATACGAACTTTCAGAAACTTCTCTGTTGGCACGTAACCATCTCGATAAGGCTCATCTGCCCGTATACCAACGTAGCTAACGATTTCGTAACCTTCTGCGATAAATGGTTTTACCCACTCCTCGAACGGCTTGAGCTTCATCTGAATCGTGCACCAGCGCTGCTGAGCCGAAGGCAGGAAATTATTGAACTGCTTTAGCCAGTAGTCAAAGCCCTTGTCATCATTCAAACGGACAATTTCTTTTCCGAGGTATGCTTCCAGTCTATTAAAGTAGTCATAGACTTCCGGGAGTTCCTTTCCTGTATCGGTGAAGAAGTACTCAATATCTAAGTCGGGATAAGTATCGCGCATATACACGGCCAAGGCAGCACTATCTTTCCCGCCCGATAAACCTAAAACATGCTTTACTTTACGTGGTTCATTCATCAGGTTCCCTCCAACTCACACACTTGCTCAGATGTAGGCTCAACCTCATCGTCTGATTTAAGCAAATCCTGTAGTGCTTCTTGCAATGCCAGTGCTTTTAAATCATCTGCACTGTCATCTTTCAACGCTTGAAGCAATTTAGATTTCAGTTCTCCAACTTTCTGAGCCTGTTTTTCATTAATCGATACCTGCCGGGAGAATGCTTTAGCCTCTTGGCCGGAACCCACAACCAGCGCAATGGATTTCGACTGTCCAGCATTGGAGTCTGGAACTCCTGCTGAGATAAAAGTCTCTACACGTTTAAAGCGCTGACAGTATTCAAATAGCTCTTCTCGACCTCTAGCTAGTGCTGCATCATTCCAGTCTTTAGCTGGAGCAGAGGCAACAAGAGAGATCAAACTTTCTAACCAACGATCATCAGAAGATGAACATTGCCTAAGGCGTCGGGCAAAGGTTTGTAAACGAAAATCTGCAGCAACACTCTGCACTCGCTCACAACGCTCTTCCAGACCTGAGTCCAGCTGCCCGAGTTCTGCTGACAGGATTTGTTTGTAGCCATTCAGCATTTCTACATGCATGGATCGCAGTTGATCAATTGCACTATTGAGTGCGTTATCTAGTAGCTTGTCAGAATCCTCCTCTGATTTCGCAGAGTCCATGCCAAAAACGGAATATAGGTCCTCAAGCAGCAAGCGATATGGATCATTTGCTTTCATGACCGCATCCCGGAACTTTTTAGCTGGGCCGTCGGCTAAACGCGCATTTTTCACCCATGCTGGTAACTGGTGAATGAAGGTGACAATAGGACGAGCTACGCTCAATGCTTGAGGAGAAATTTCTCTCTCTAACTTATTTCCTGCCACTTTGGCAAAGGTATGAATATAGTGGTGTTTAACTCCGCTCACCTCAAAGTACCGGACAGCTACTTCTTTTGGTGCTCGCATCATTTTGTTGACGAACTCATCGTCAATCTCAGGAATAAATACATACTGCCCGGTGCTGTCTTTATCGTAGTAAGCCAACTCTTCATCACGACTCAGGAGGTATGCCAGTGCCAAAACAGAGGATAGTCCAGCGGTTAAGCCAAAGGGCTTGTCTTCCCACAAGGCATAGATTTCAGCAAGTGTTACGAGTTCAGAAGCGGTATTGATTTCTTCTTTAGCCGCTTCAAGCATCTTTCTTAAGCTTTCAGAGCCTTTCTGCTTAGGAACTTTAAATCCGAACCCGCCTTTTTGAGCCGCATGCAGACCTGTTTGTTTCAGGCAAGATAAGTAAATTGCTTTTTCTGGAGGAAACCCTTCATCAAGACCAAGGTTATCTTGGTCAGAAAACTCAACCATGCGCTCCATCAATTTGCGACGAGCCGCATTGGAGGTACCCGATGGTCTTTTTCGGTTAATTAGCTCATTGAAAATCTTTGGTGTATGCGGATACATTTGATCCGCTATTTGTGACGCAATGATGTTCAGAGAGTCGGAACCGATTCGCTGACCATAAAACCACCATACGCTATTGGAAAATGCTTTGTCATAGGCCGCATCTAGCTCTTTTAGCGTATTATCTTTATGAACCTCATATTCTTTGGCTGCAATCGGGTCGTGCATCAATTCTGGTGTATCCTGAGCAATAAGCTTCAGTGCACATAATTCTCGAGCAGCAGACTTTAGCGGAGCAATATCCTTGCAAACTCCAGCAACGTAATGTGGGTTCTGCTTGCTAAACTTAAGCAAATTTTTAGTATTGTCTTCTGACTCGTTAGCTAGTAATAAGAATGACGCAAATGCATCGTTACGACTTTTCCAGCGCTCTTTATCAGACTCTCCTATTGATAGTGCAATACGCTGATCCAAC
Organism: Endozoicomonas sp.; assembly: GCA_965198415.1. Lineage (GTDB taxonomy): Bacteria > Pseudomonadota > Gammaproteobacteria > Pseudomonadales > Endozoicomonadaceae > Endozoicomonas. The sequence continues at coordinate 571,374 of CBDAPN010000029.1, read as the reverse complement.
CAACGAAGTGTACCCTTTTCATGATAATGTCTTTTAGCAATAATAAAACGCCGGTGGTCGAGCTCTTTCGTCCAACCATCATCAAATTCGAGAGCATCTCTTTTTTCTTCTAGCATACTTTCAAGATCAAAATCACTACCTTCAAAAACAGCCCATGCACTTAAGTGCTTTCTGAAAGTAATGATTGACCTTGTTCCTGTGCGCAGCTCATCTAGACACTGTGATATCTTATTCTCATCAATATGATCCAAGGCCGCTTTAAGCACTGCATCGGTAGCATACATACCGAGGGTGCGGCCAAACAAATTAAGCATGGCAATAGTTTTAACAATCTTTCTATGGATATCACTTCCACTATTATTGGTACGAATGACTGCATCACTAGCTACCGACCATGCATGACCATCCTTAGTCCCGATGATATGGTGCTCTAGATTGCTCTCAAGGTAGTCCCATAAATTGTAAAGTCGGTAGCTGACATTTTCATTGTCATCATGCTCTTCAAGAAAACTATGAAAGCTATGAGGCTCTCTGGAATTCAAAAAGCTGAAAGTGCTACGTTCATTCTGACTGAAACGACGCTTTGAGATCGGGCCAAGAAGCAGAGCCACTGTTGGGTGTAGTGGAAAACAGTCCAAAAGGCGACGCTGAAGGATCTCGTTTGAGCGCAACTTGGCTCGTTGTAATGTCTTGCAGACATCACCTACTAGCTTACTATGGTATTGGGCAGAGTCATCCAGCAACTCAAACTGTGCTTCAATAGATTGAGCGATCAGGGCGACAGTTTCATCCTCAGAGACATTATAAAGAAGGTCAGTATAGCGACCTTGGATTTTCGCCCATTCGTCCTGAATGCTCTTTCCTCGTGACTGGGCATATTCACTGAACGCTTGATGCAAGAAGCCAACAAACAGGCCAGGTACTTCTGAAAACAGTTCAGCAAAATTCTGGAAGAACTGAACTTTCAGAGTGTTATTATCGTCACGAATAAAGTGCTCAACGGTTTTGCCCATCTCATCGAGCATGAACAGAACGCCATCAACTTTTCCTTTTACGTCTTTGAGCATTACCTGCATAAAGGCATAAAACTCATCTGAACTCGGCGTAGCTGATGGTTGATCGTATTTTTTTGCTAACTTGCTGGTGCCTGGATGTTCAGAAAGGGCTTTGATAACCGCTTGCCACATAGAGCCGACCGGATGGCCAATGCCGCCCACAGCTCGAATGGTTAGCCAGCCTTTATCAACTTTGAAATAGCAACCAAACTCTTTATCGAAAGCCTTGCCAAGTCGTGCTTTAGCTCCGGTGCGAACCTGCTTGTCATCATGCAGACACCCAGCCAATAAAAGGGCAATAGTCGACTTACCCGTACCGTAGGGGCCGGTTACAGTAAACGCTCGCTGTCTTGCTTCTGAATACTGCTTGCCGAGCGTGCGGAGTGTGTTTTCAGCCGTGCCATGAAATACCAGACCAGGAAAGAACTCAGGTGCCAGATCGTTATCAATACGGGTAGCACGCTGATAGCGAACATTGATGAAATATTTGTCTGCGAGCAGCATGGCTTATCCTGGATAGTATTGGCTGAGAATGAAAGATTTGGAGTTATTCAGGCTAGCAATGTCTTCGCACTGAATCTGACGTAAGCCTTGGGTATCCGTCCAGGAAATACGTTTACTTGTTAATTCCTCAACCAAATCCAGGCGGTTAGCCAAAGCACTCTGTGACAAACGAAAGATTCGTGCAGGTGAGCCCTCTGCTGTCAGTAACCGATCAAAGGATATTGTTTTGCTTTCTTTTGCGTGCTCATTCCAAAAATCGATGAGTGCATAGGCGAACACTTCAATAGGCAGGCTTTCCTGCTCTCCCAGATCAGCGTTGTATTTTTTGTAGCGCCCATCTTCTAAGGTACGAATCAAACCTAACTCGACCAGTGGAGAAGAAAAGCTATCTTCACTGATTTTGGAGTTTGAGGAACTTCTATAAGTGTAACCCTGCAAAAAGCAGTCAATATCTTTACTGATCGTTTTGTGATTGAGTGTTTTCTTTGCAGCTTTTTTGCTGCCATCAAACTTCAACTTTTCTGCATCTAGGGTCAAAGCATCCAGCAACTGCTGCTTGTCGAAACGCTGACCGTTAAAACGATTAAAAAACCATCGATAAGACGTAACGGTTTGATAATCACGATTTAGTAGCCAGTGCAGGAGCCAAACTGTCCCTATACGTTCCATATAGGGATCCCATCCGGACTCACCTTCATCTTCTCCAAAGAGGTCGGCAGCAATTTCTGTCAAAGCATCTTCGTCACGGTTAGTAACATCGATCATTTTTGATGCTATAGCCCAATAAGCTATTGAGCTGACCATGTTTTTGCCAACCCCCATACGTACAACAGCTTTCTCTTTATCTTCCGAACTGCCTGAAGTTACGGGCTTCAACGGCCTTTCATCTTTGTTGACGTGCATATATGAAACGGCTTTGTACAACCATCCGTAACGAAGAGGAAAAGTCTCATGTCCTGAAAATTTAGTCGTATAATTTGCCACTTGTACCTGCCGTTTTGTTTGCCACTGGAGTTAACCTCCAGTAGCTGATTGTCGGTTAGATCGATTTTCAAGGCAAGGGCGTAAGATTATAAATTCGGCACGGAATACACCTAACAGCCTTCGAAAAGGCTGTATATAAAAACAGTATTATTGATATTAGTAAAGGTCTTCGCAGTTTTTATTGACCTTATAAAAGCGGTAACCCTTGACCTGTAAGTTGTAACCGTGCTCTAGCACTTCCGTAAAGGTTTCGTGGTCAAGCCCGTATCCATCCATGCCAGGCAGCTCTAAGGATTGAAGTTTTTTATCAAAAGATTTTTGCTTACTATAATCGGAGAAACTTTCATCGATCAATTTCGACTTCCAATACAGTGGCTGCGGAGAATACAAGCCAGTGGTATAGTCAAAAAAGTCAATCTCCTGTTTTCGTAGATTGATTTTTATCCGTTCCTGAAGCAATGGCACCGGGTCACTTTCAAAGCCCTCATACCTCATGAGCGTCAGCTTGCCAGAACGAATGTGCACCTTGATCAAATCAGCATTACTCACCTCACCATAAAGAAGAGTTGCACAGCCGATATAGAGCCTGAGCTCCGGCGGAAGGTCGTTAACAAACTTGGAATGGATGATCAGCGAGTCTCCCTTATTAAGAATACTGGCCGGAAGGCTACCATGAGCTTGTCTACAAGCATGCTCTATTGCATCTGATGTTCCTAAAGAGAAAAGTAGTTCTTGGGCTTTAGCCTGAGAGTTTTTGTAATCACCAAAGAAAGCCTTTATATCTCGCTTTAGTTTCTCCGGCATATGCTTGTATGGCTTGCGCTTGGAAAATTGTTGTAAAGCGAAATAAATCAGTAAATCCTCCCGGCGTTCGCTTCCTGCTCGCTCAAAATCAGAAACATCATAACGCTCGGTGACAAGACGGAATGATTTTTTAGGTGACCCAACTATGTTTCTCAACTGTTCATGCTGGGCAAACTCATCAGAGACAGGCAAGCGCCCATAGTCGAGGCAGGTAATCCAGAATTGCTCCAAAAGCTCACAATGTTCCACGAAGAGAATATCTGATCTCGGGGCACGATAAGTTTTTTGCGTTAGCTGTCGCCACTGCTGACTGACTCTTCTTTGCTTATTGGCAAGATAAAGTTGCTCCTCCTCCTTATCTTTAAAGATATAAAAAATGCCAGGAGCAACAGCTATCGGCTCTTCCTCAACAACATGCTCTATGAAATGCTGTAATTCATTTTGAGAGTAATATTTTTGGAATGTTTGTCGCGCAGTTATGACGCCGTCTTTATAACGCTTGAACTTTTTTATATGTTCTTCACCGGCAATCATGGCCGATACAACCAGCAGTTTATTGGTGAGTTTCCATGCACCAATAAGGGCATCAACCCGTTCCTCTAAGTCTTCTATGACATTAATCACGTAACCAAGATTGACTAAATCTGCATCGACCTTTACACCATCAGCTCTCCAGTTAGGGTCCCAGCCTGAAGCAAGTAAACCGTGCGCCTCAAGTTCTCGTAAGTCGTCACCTCGCCCACAGCCATAATCAAAAATCGAATAATCACCATCTAAAAATCCATGCTTAGCTAACGACTTCATAGGTGATGACAATGCATCCCTGGACAGGGCTGTTCTATGTCGTTCAATTTTATGGTCAACCTGATTGTCAGAAGATACCCGAAACAAACGCCCATCTATCAGTTCATAGCCGCGATCACGTATTAAGGACTCCCAAGTCTGCTTAAAGCCAATGATTTTAGTGTTCTCGTATAGCCCAGCGACTTCTCCTTCTTTTGTGATAGCGCAAAACTCTTCATAACAAGGATCGTGAGATGCTACCATCGTTTCTTTTCTATGTAGGATGGGCGGATTGCTACTTGAGAACTTATTTTGCTTATATCGATCAGATAGAAAGTCAATTTTGCAACTGGAAACGAGAGCAGGATAAGCTTCTTCATAGAAGCTGGGGTAGTTCAAGAGCGATACGCCAAAGTCTCGGGTCTGAAGCTTTATAACAGTCCATGGTAGCTCTCGTCCAAATGCAATTATTTTTTCATCAATCCAGGCTGATAGCTCCGGAAGTTCACGCTGAAAAGTATCTTTGTGCAGATATACGCCATCAGGTAAGCGCTTTCCAACTTTCAACTGCTTTACGTGTGCATGGAATATCTCTGGGGTCATCTCCAAATCCTGAAAACTGAGACTTTCGGCACAGCAATTTTATTGCCTTGGTGGTGGACTCTCAGGTCAACCAGTATCTTGATCTGAAGCAGTAAAAAAGGACACCGGTTTAAGCTACTTTTGCCAGCTCATAATTCTCTGGGCTCAGATAATCCAAAGAGCTATGTCGGCGAGTTTAATTATAATCAACTTCAATGTATTCAAACACAGCTTGTCCTATTTTTTCTCAATTCATTAAGGGCTCATAGAAGATTGATTCTATCTTGGTAAGTATTCGGTGAATTCATAGTCTTAGCCCTCATCTCTTCCAGAGCGACTGCATTTACCCCATGCTATCCCATAGAGTATCTTCCAGTTCAGACGTTGCGCCAGGTCCGATCAAAGCCCCCTTTGCCTACGCCCAAGTCACACTCAGCAAACGGGACTACATCGAACCATCAGCTCAGGGGCACAGACGCCAGCGGTGACCTGGCCTTTGATCAGAACACCGACGACACAGAACGGGACCAGCTGCAACCCGACCGGGACGACCTGGTGGTGGGCATGGGCTTCAACGGCCAGCTCAACAGCTTTAAATGGTATGACTGGTCCAGTGCCCCGGTGGCCACCTTTGCCGACGGTACGGTCAGCACCACCGTCACCCTGAAGGACGACACAGGCAGCATGCCCGTGGAGATCGTCAGCACCGGCAACCTGCGCCAAGGCAGCAGCCAGCTGAACCTGCAACGGATCGCCATCCACACCGACAAAGTGCGGCAGTACGGCACACTGATCTCGGCCCAGACCTTTGGGCAGATAGCCGAACAGTACACCGACACCCTCTCCACCACAGCACCCCCCATCAACCCAGATGGGCTGCTGGCGTCGTACAGCAAAAATAACCAGGGGTACTATGTCAATACGTTCGCCGGTGGCGGTACAGGGTTACCACTCAGTAGCGTCATGCCTCAGGCTCATGCCGGGTTTGCGGATTTCGCCTGGGGACTGGTGGACTTTCTGCTGCCCATTGAAAGCATCAAGGAAGTGGTGGTTCAGCTCTCCTACCTGGTCACCGACCCGGACAAATTCGAGATGGATATTTTTATTGTCTCGGCAGTGGATGTGCTCACCATCTTCCCGGTGGCCAAACCACTAAAACTGTTCACCACACCGCTGAAAGCCATGATGCGCTTTATGCCGAAAAAAATGCGTCCCCATTTTGCCAGGGCACTGAAACAAGTCATGAACCGGGCAAAAAAAGGCGATTTCGATGTATTATGGAACCTGCTGCCGTTTATGGTGCTCACCGCCGAAATGATGAGCGACGAAGAGATGCGCAAAGGGCTGGAGTTTATGTTTAGCACCGTGAACAGTGCCGAAGACATGTTGAGCTGGGTGGATTACCTGGCCCTGCCCGCCGGAGGCTGGGAAGGGGATGAACTGCCGGAGATTGACCCGTTCAGTTCAGCGCCTGATACCGCAGCTCTGCCATTGTCGTTTGTGGTGGGGCAGGCTTATGCGAACAAGAAAAAAGGTTTCAGGGTACCAACGGCTGCATTGGGAGCTGCTTTAATCAAGGCCTCAAAGCGGATTGCGAAAGGTAATGCAGATAACCTGCCTCAAGGGCTGGCTGAACTGACCAAAACATTGAAAAGTGGCAAAGGCAAAGCGTTTAGAAAGTATGTCTTTAACCCCAGTCTGTTAGCCGTGTCTGGTGGTTTTGCTGCCCGACAGGGTATACGTCGATTAAAGAATTTCTTAGTAGGCAAAACCAATGCACGGTATTCAGCTCCGGCTATCTTGGCAATGACGGCCTTTATGGAATGGCAGATGGAATGTGGCGAAATCCTCGACCAGCAAGCAGGGCTTAAAGGCTCAAAAACACCGGCTCCTGAAGACAAAGTTAAAGAGCTGGAAGATGAGCTGAGATCACTTGAGTGCAATGGGAAAGGGTTGCGTGGTGCAAGTAACAGGGAAGCAGTAAACAATAAGATTTATGCAAAGGCGTTTGCAGACATTCTCAGTGGTGAACTTGATGAATCCATCGACGACGATGCAAACCGGTTTACTGTAAAAGGCGGTCATGGTCAGCTATTTCATCTTGGGCAGCTGACGCGCTTTCAGTTGGCTCATATAGCAGGTGCCGGGAAGCCAGTGAAGGCTGTGGAAGGGTATCGTCGGGTTTGGTTGTATTCAAGCGAAAAGGTATTTGAACTAGCTTCGTCAGAAAGTACAAATGAGTTTGAAGTCTCAAAAAGCAGGTGATATTATTGGAGCCTACACCCGAAATGTGGACTTGATACTCGGAGACGATCAAGAGGAGCAATGGATTGAACTGAAGTCTTATGAAGGAAAGAGCAAAAAGGATGCTCACTTGATGGCCTACCTGAAAAACAAAAGAAAGTTCAAAAAAGGGTACATCACGCCTTGGGGACTTGAGAAAAACAGAACCGGTGGAGAAAGCCTGCATAAGCAGTTTGTTATTGATCGGTCGGCGGCGCATGTGAAGCATGCTCGCTTGAAAAAGGATAAAAACGAAGAAAATCAAAAAGTAACTCTTAGTAATGATTTTCTTTGGATATTTCAGAAGTTTAATGTCAGCTGGAAAACACCCAAAGGGGCGAAGAAAAACGCCTTCAATGTGGAGATTGAAAAAGCGGGTGCCGTGCACCCAGAACACACTATTAGGCGTGATATGGCAAAGACTATTCAGCAGGGCGAACCAGGTCAGAAAAAGGAAGAACTTGCTTCAGTTAATATGGGGAACAAGGTGGATACCGTTGCACGCATTGTGTATGCAGATGTAAAGCAATTACTCTCAGGTCTAGAGTCGTTAGAGTTTGTTGAAGCCGGTGATGCTTTGGAACTGTTAGGCGCGAAATAAATAGGAGAATTAACAATGCTCGATTTAAGTTTTACGAATGATCCGCAGTGGCAGGCCGAACGAGAAAGGCTTTGGCAGGGTATTGAAAAAGACCTAAAGGCAAATTTCCGGCGGAAAGAGTTAAGTGATCTTAAGCATTATTTTTTTACAGGAGAGGCGATTGGAACATACGCATCTGACGATGCAGGAAAGATTGGCTACTTTCCAGTTCAGACAGAGGAAGGATGGGACTATGTTTTAGAAAGGGAAATCGAACATCCTTCCAGTTTTGAAAATGTTCTGATGAGCAATTTCAGGGATTACTCTATGAAACCCCATAAAGCACCATATGAACTCATGCTCTGGGATTACTTTCTGACGGAAACTTTTGAGCCAGAAGTCAAAAGTCGTGTACCAGTTGGGAGAGAGAAAGAGATAGTAAGTATTACACTAGACCCCTTCCATGTATTTTCCATGATTCAGGCAAATATATTACGGTTTTTAGATTATGGAGCATGTGGAGATTGGCCTAAATGGTTAGAACGGCCAGATTATTTCTGGGGGCTCTGGCGCTATATTACGGATGAATGTTTCATAATTACAGGATAGAGACGAGAGAGTTAGAGGCGATAAATCCACGTGTGCCTATTTTGCTAACTTGTTTTTAGAAAACGTCGTTGAGTATGTACCAGATAAGACTTTCCCCGACCCCAACCAAACCCGCCCAAAATTTCTGGCTTTACTCGCCGAAAAAATGGACGAGATGTACGACGACCTCTGTCCAAGGCTGCAACAGCTATGGGATGAAACCAAAGCGAAAAAAGCCGCAAAGGAGGCCGGTCAATGAGTGAAATGACTGCCACCTTTACCTTCACCGCGCCCGCCGACCAATCGAAATACTGGCAGATACTGTTACAGGGCATGGCCAATGAAGAGCTGGGCGCTTATATGGAAGAGCGGGTAGAACCCTTTGGCGAAGCTGCCGAACGTTCACTGGAACATTTTCTGGATGAGTATGAAGACTTCCACCTCTCTTACTATGGCTATAAACATCAGGTAAAAAAAGGCGTTCACCATTTTGCCATCACCATGCAGGGCGGCGGCTCCGCAACCTTATGTCTGAAAGATTTTATCGCCCTGCTCACAGCCTGCGGCGCGGAGAATATCAATAAGGATCATTTGGTGTTGTAAGTTGAACCCATAGTAAAAGAAGTGAGTACCCGCCACTGCCCGACGAACTGGGGGATTACGGCTACACCGGCCGCATCGCCCTGGTGGTGGCACCCAACACCCTAGGCGCAGGCAGCCTGGGCAGCCAGGTCTCCCAGTTTCCCATCAAACCGGGCCGACAACTGCAAGTCATCCGCCTGCCAGAAAAAGTACTGGCCGCTCAACACGTTTACATCCAGGTGTCCGGCGAGCCGAACAACCGCCACCCGGATTTCTCCAGCACTGGCCTACAGGAAGGCATCTTAAAATACCGCCCCGACAATTTTGTGCCGTTTAAAGTCCCGGTCTACGACGAAAACAGTTCACTGCTGCAACAACAGGCCTATAAAAAAGCCAAACAGGAGCAACCAGGCGCCACACTCACCCACCCCAAACCGGTCTACCAGTGGGCCTACCGCCCGGAGTTGCAGTTCAGTATTTACGACCTGTTGGTAGACGAAGCCCGGCGGGAAGATGCGGATAACAACAGCCAAGACATCCTCGACAGCAAAACCCCGCTGCTGAGCAGTGCCGATGCCTTCCTGAAAATCCTCTACGACCTGCAAACCAACAGCAACAACCCGCTGGAAGCCTACAGCTACAACGACGAAAAAGAACTGGTCTTCGCTCTGGGCGAACAGGAATTAAAGGCGACAGTGACCAAAGGTGCCGGCGATCATCAGAAACTGGAATTCGACGACCTGAGCGTACTCGCCAACCTCGAAGCAGAGGACTACCTGAGCCTGCGGCTGTACACCAATAATGATGCGGGGAATATTTTGTGGGAGTGGGCGTTTGAGTTTCTGGCGCTGGATACACAGCTGGCAGGCTACGATGCAGCCTCTGGCGATACCCTTTACGTCAGTGCCGATGACCCGGTAGTGCCCTTGCAGGCAATACTGGCAGGCTACCTGAATCGGGACCCGGCCATTAAAAAGCCGGTGCGTGTTTCCTGGAATACCAGCGCCGGATACCTTGAAAAAGCCACGGAAATGAATGAGACGACGGGTGTCTTTTTCAACGAAGTCAATCTGCCCACCGAGGCGGGCACCCAGGCAAATGTCTCCATCCATATGATTGATGACCCACAGGCCAAAGCCTACCTGCCGCCCTTTGAAGTGGTGCCCGGTGCCGCCGCCTCATCGTCTTACACTACCGAGGGTTCGGTGGACGTGGCCGGTGTTGGCGTGCAAACCGTCACCTTTACCCCACGGGATCAGTTTGGCAACAAGCTGCTGGACAACACCGGGGTCAGCTTCCTGCTCTCGGGCAGTCTGGAAATGGTCTCGGCAGACGACGCCATCACCAACGGCAGTGCCTCCGTGGTGGTCAAAGGGGCCGGGTTTGAAGGCCCAGCCACCATTACCTTTCAGGTTGAAAACCACAGGAAAACCGTAGACCTGAACGTTCAGACCCTGAATATAGAGCTGAACATGGGCGGCAACCTGCTGGTGAACCAAGGGCGACCGGTATCGGTGACCGTCACCGACCTGGACGGTAACCCGGTGGCCGGTGTGCCCGTCAACCTCGGTGCCCAATACGGCTATGTGAAAGACCGCATAGTGACCACCGGCGACGATGGCACGGCCATGACCGCGATCAAGGCACCGGGTTCACCGGGGCCGGGTGTGATGACCGCTCAAGTGGGCTTTCAGCCCCTGGTATCGGCACCTTTTGAAGTGGCCTATGCCGTAGGTTATGACGGCGATATCGAAGTCAACAACCTGGCCATGGTGGGCGACCAGCCAGCCAATGGCAAACACCGCTACCAGCGTTACGATGGCACGGTCATCGATGTGCCTTTCAGAACCCGTCACCCGATCCGGGCGCTGGGGGAAAAAGGCGAAGACGTCACCATTCGTATAGGTGACCTGCACGATCCGAACCGGTCAATACTCGCCGCTGGTACATGAACGATTTTGATGGCACCCGTCAGGCAGCGACGGTCACCGACGAAACCGGACAGTTCAGCCTCAATAGCCAGCACGTAGACTGGTTCAGTGGCACTCGCATGGGGATGGGCAACAGCTTCCGCTTCCGAAACGATAACCCGACACCGGACCCGGACGATGGCGACGCCACTGAACCCAGTGCCCTCTGGGTAAGAGACCTTTCGGCCCTGAAGCAACCGAACCACCTCGGTTTTACTCTGGAAATACTGCCAGATCAGGCCACCGCCGGTGAACTGGTCAATCTGGACCAAGGCGTGATGCGTCTGGCCTATGGCAACAACCAACAGCTGGAATTGCAGATACGCACGACAGAAGGCAAGTACACCGTCACCAGTGAGCCGCTCTCTGCCGGTCGCTGGCACCAGATAGCCGCCCGTTATCATAATGGGCGACTGGAACTGTCCGTCAACCATCAGCTCAGGGGCACAGACGCCAGCGGTGACCTGGCCTTTGACCAGAACACCGACGACACAGAACGGGACCAGCTGCAACCCGACCGGGACGACCTGGTGGTGGGCATGGGCTTCAACGGCCAGCTCAACAGCTTTAAATGGTATGACTGGTCCAGTGCCCCGGTGGCCACCTTTGCCGACGGTACGGTCAGCACCACCGTCACCCTGAAGGACGACACAGGCAGCATGCCCGTGGAGATCGTCAGCACCGGCAACCTGCGCCAAGGCAGCAGCCAGCTGAACCTGCAACGGATCGCCATCCACACCGACAAAGTGCGGCAGTACGGCACACTGATCTCGGCCCAGACCTTTGGGCAGATAGCCGAACAGTACACCGACACCCTCTCCACCACAGCACCCCCCATCAACCCGGATGGGCTGCTGGCGTCGTACAGCAAAAATAACCAGGGGTACTATGTCAATACGTTCGCCGGTGGCGGTACAGGGTTACCACTCAGTAGCGTCATGCCTCAGGCTCATGCCGGGTTTGCGGATTTCGCCTGGGGACTGGTGGACTTTCTGCTGCCCATTGAAAGCATCAAGGAAGTGGTGGTTCAGCTCTCCTACCTGGTCACTGACCCGGACAAATTCGAGATGGATATTTTTATTGTCTCGGCAGTGGATGTGCTCACCATCTTCCCGGTGGCCAAACCACTAAAACTGTTCACCACACCGCTGAAAGCCATGATGCGCTTTATGCCGAAAAAAATGCGTCCCCATTTTGCCAGGGCACTGAAACAGGTCATGAACCGGGCAAAAAAAGGCGATTTCGATGTATTATGGAACCTGCTGCCGTTTATGGTGCTCACCGCCGAAATGATGAGCGACGAAGAGATGCGCAAAGGGCTGGAGTTTATGTTTAGCACCGTGAACAGTGCCGAAGACATGTTGAGCTGGGTGGATTACCTGGCCCTGCCCGCCGGAGGCTGGGAAGGGGATGAACTGCCGGAGATTGACCCGTTCAGTTCAGCGCCTGATACCGCAGCTCTGCCATTGTCGTTTGTGGTGGGGCAGGCTTATGCGAACAAGAAAAAAGGTTTCAGGGTACCAACGGCTGCATTGGGAGCTGCTTTAATCAAGGCCTCAAAGCGGATTGCGAAAGGTAATGCAGATAACCTGCCTCAAGGGCTGGCTGAACTGACCAAAACATTGAAAAGTGGCAAAGGCAAAGCGTTTAGAAAGTATGTCTTTAACCCCAGTCTGTTAGCCGTGTCTGGTGGTTTTGCTGCCCGACAGGGTATACGTCGATTAAAGAATTTCTTAGTAGGCAAAACCAATGCACGGTATTCAGCTCCGGCTATCTTGGCAATGACGGCCTTTATGGAATGGCAGATGGAATGTGGCGAAATCCTCGACCAGCAAGCAGGGCTTAAAGGCTCAAAAACACCGGCTCCTGAAGACAAAGTTAAAGAGCTGGAAGATGAGCTGAGATCACTTGAGTGCAATGGGAAAGGGTTGCGTGGTGCAAGTAACAGGGAAGCAGTAAACAATAAGATTTATGCAAAGGCGTTTGCAGACATTCTCAGTGGTGAACTTGATGAATCCATCGACGACGATGCAAACCGGTTTACTGTAAAAGGCGGTCATGGTCAGCTATTTCATCTTGGGCAGCTGACGCGCTTTCAGTTGGCTCATATAGCAGGTGCCGGGAAGCCAGTGAAGGCTGTGGAAGGGTATCGTCGGGTTTGGTTGTATTCAGACAGTGAAGCTAAAGGTTTTGGATTCGCTAGAAGCTAGTAAAATGAAACCGAAGCTCAAAAAGCAGGTGATATTATTGGAGCCTACACCCGAAATGTGGATTTGATACTCGGAGACGATCAAGAGGAGCAATGGGTTGAACTGAAGTCTTATGAAGGAAAGAGCAAAAAGGATGCTCACTTGATGGCCTACCTGAAAAACAAAAGAAAGTTCAAAAAAGGGTACATACGCCCATGGGGACTTGAGAAAAACAGAACCGGTGGAGAAAGCCTGCATAAGCAGTTTGTTATTGATCGGTCGGCGGCGCATGTGAAGCATGCTCGCTTGAAACAGGATAAAAAGAAGAAAAATCAAAAAGTAACTCTTAGCAATGATTTTCTTTGGATATTTCAGAAGTTTGATGTCAGCTGGAAAACACCCAAAGGGGCGAAGAAAAACGCCTTCAATGTGGAGATTGAAAAAGCGGGTGCCGTGCACCCAGAACACACTATTAGGCGGCGATATGGCAAAGACTATTCAGCAGGGCGAACCAGGTCAGAAAAAGGAAGAATTTGCTTCAGTGAATATGGGGAACAAGGTATTGATACCGGTGCACGCATTGTGTATGCAGATGTAAAGCAATTACTCTCAGGCCTAGAGTCGTTAGAGTTTGTTGAAGCCGGTGATGCTTTGGAACTGTTAGGCGCGGAATAAATAGGAGAATTAACAATGCTCGATTTAAGTTTTACGAATGATCCGCAGTGGCAGGCCGAACGAGAAAGGCTATGGCAGGGTATTGAAAAAGACCTAAAGGCAAATTTCCGGCGGAAAGAGTTAAGTGATCTTAAACATTATTTTTTTACAGGAGAGGCAATTGGGACATACGCATCTGACGATGCGGGAAAGATTGACTATTTTCCAGTTCAGACAGAGGAAGGATGGGACTATGTTTTAGAGGAAAAAATTAGAAGCTCTGCCAGCATTTGAATCAATTCTGATGATAATTTCAGGGATTACTCTATGAAACCCCATATAGCGCCATATGAACTCATGCTCTGGGATTACTTTCTGACGGAAACTTTTGAGCCAGAAGTCAAAAGTCGTGTACCAGTTGGGATAAGGAAGAGATAGTCCAAGTATTACATTAGACCCCTTAGATGTGTTTTCTTTGATTCAGGCTCGTCAATCACGGTTTTTAGATAATGGCATTGTGGAGATTGGCCTAAGTGGTTACAAACGGGAGGAATATTATTGGAGTCTATGGCGCTATATTACTGATGAATGTTTTATTAATTAGAGAATGAGAGAGTTAGAGACGATTCCAGGTCATCCACGTGTGCCTATTATTGCTAAAAATGTTTTTGAAAACGTTTGAGTATGTACCAGAGGTAAGACTTTCCCCGACCCCAACCAAACCCGCCCAAAATTCCTGGCCCTACTCGCCGAAAAAATGGACGAGATGTACGACGACCTCTGCCCAAGGCTGCAACAGCTCTGGGATGAAACCAAAGCGAAAAAAGCCGCAAAGGAGGCCGGTCAATGAGTGAAATGACTGCCACCTTTACCTTCACCGCGCCCGCCGACCAATCGGAATACTGGCAGATACTGTTACAGGGCATGGCCAATGAAGAGCTGGGCGCTTATATGGAAGAGCGGGTAGAACCCTTTGGCGAAGCTGCCGAACGTTCACTGGAACATTTTCTGGATGAGTATGAAGACTTCCACCTCTCTTACTATGGCTATAAACATCAGGTAAAAAAAGGCGTTCACCATTTTGCCATCACCATGCAGGGCGGCGGCTCCGCAACCTTATGTCTGAAAGATTTTATCGCCCTGCTCACAGCCTGCGGTGCGGAGAATATCAATAAGGATCATTTGGTGTTGTAAGTTGAACCCATAGTAAAAGAAGTGAGTACCCGCCACTGCCCGACGAACTGGGGGATTACGGCTACACCGGCCGCAGGCAGCCTGGGCAGCCAGGTCTCCCAGTTTCCCATCAAACCGGGCCGACAACTGCAGGTCATCCGCCTAAAGGCTTGGTATTTCACAGTGACCGAGGGTCGCAGTATACCAGCAAGCATTACCGTCAATTGCTGCAAAGCTATGGTGTGAGAGCCAACATGGGTGATGTTGGCGCTTGCTGGGATAATGCTGTGATTGAGCGCTTCTTTGGTAGTCTAAAGCACGACTGGCTATTTAAGGTGTACCAAGCCAACACGCAAGCACATGAAAAGCGATGTGGCTGCATACATAAAGTATTACAACCCTAAACGTCTTCACTCAGCCAATAGTGACGAGACGCCAGTTAGATTAGAGCAGTTGTTTTGTAGTGCCCAAAACGATGAAAGGTTCGCTGGCAAATCTTGCATCGGAATAGGTAACCAAAATTAGCTGACACAGAATTCTGAACGCCCTCGATTAATCGCGTAAATTCTCAACTTTTAATGTCCAGTTTTACTTGACCAGACAGGGCAAACGCATGAACATTTCTTGACCAATAGTTGTTGAAATTGTTCTTGCCATACCCCCCTTTGCTCTGGCAAATTCTCACCTTTTATGCCAATTCAGTCTCTTCTCGAACGTACTCACCAGTTGCCTGATCCTCGGCAATCTGCCAAATGCACCCATATCATGGGAGAAGTCGTTTTCATGACCATTGTTGGTCTCCTCTGTGGTGCAGATGACTGGGATAGCATTGTTCTATGTGCTGAATGTAAGGAAGACTGGCTCCGGCAACACCTCAAGCTACCAGGTGGTATTCCATCACACGACACATTTAACAGAATTTATTCGCTCCTTGATCCGGCAGAATTTCGAGATCTGTTTACCAGGTGGGTTAAAGATATGCTGATTGACACCCCTCTCTCTGGCGTTGTAGCCCTTGATGGCAAGACTGTACGGGGTTCACGGGACAAATCATCCAGCGCCATTCACATGGTGAACGCTTGGTCCACCGAGGCTGGAATCAGCCTCGGCCAATACAAGGTAGACAGTAAATCCAATGAGATTACCGCAGTACCAGAATTACTGGATAACCTGTCAATTCAGGGCTGTTTGGTAACGGCTGATGCGATGAGCTGCCAAAAACGCATTGCTGACAAGATTCTGAAGTCTAGAGCGGATTATCTCCTGGCGGTGAAGAATAACCAGCGCAAGCTCTATGGTGAGTTGGACCAGCACTTTTCCAACTACTGGCAAGAAAACCCCACCGACAGTCCTGATCAAGCTCATTATGGTGAGCAATTGGATAAAGGGCACGGACGCAAGGAGCACCGTCGTTGCTGGGTGTTAAATGATCTGTCAACTTGCCCCAATGCAACCAGATGGAAGGCTAAAACAGTAGCTGCTGTCCAGTTAGATCGAGCCAAAGGTAATAAAGGACGGAGCTTTATCCGCTATTTCATCAGCAGTAAGGCTATGACAGCAGACGAAGTACTCAAGGCAACACGTCTCCACTGGCAAGTGGAGAATAGCTTGCACTGGGTTCTGGATGTTGCTTTTTCAGAGGATCAGTCTCGAGTCAGGCAGGGCAATGCAGCTGAGAATCTTGCCATTGCAAGACAAATTGCGCTGAACCTTTTAAAGCAGGATACCTCTATCAAGGTTGGCATAAAGAACAAGCGGAAAAACTGTGGCTGGAGTGAGGATTATCTCTGCAATATTCTTGGTTTGATCAAATAACGTTCATGCGTTTGCCCTGCTTGACCAGAACACCACTCTGGCGAAAGCTGACAGATGAGATTGAAAAGGTAACCTCAGCCCCCCCTTCCGGTGGTTGAGTTTGCCTGATAACGACTGAGCATTCACCATCGTCATACTCATTAAACTGCAGGGGTTCAGACCCTTTTTAATGGACTACTTGTCCTCCACATACTTCAAAAAGTCTCCAGGCTGGCAGGAAAAATAACGACAGAGCTCATCAATACAACTCATCCCGACATTGTACCCAGGTTCATTCACGATTTTATTCATCGTCGTTTTGCTGATCCCGGTCGCTGTACACAACTCCGCCAGAGTGGTCCGCTTACTCTCAGTGAAATTTTTATCATCCAACATCTGTTTTACCAGAATCCTGATCATCTTCTTCTCCCTAATCGGCCAACCTAAAAACAGTTATCAGAAAATTTAAGAAAAATCTATTTTAAATTTGATATTGTCGTAAACGAAACTATATTTAGCTATATAGGACTTTATAGTGGTAAATACTACTATAAACAATTATTAGATAATAAAAGGAATTATTATGGAATTTACAACACTGAAAAAAAATCTCGACCTTGTCGCAAATCTGTTTGCTCGCGACATTTTTCCGGAATGCATGGTTTCCAGGCGTCTTTTATGGCAAATACTGTTCTCCTATCAGTGCTTTGTGAATGATGTCACTATCTCAATAACAAAGTACCAGGCCTCCCAGCGATCTTTTCAACGATTTACCTGAAGAGCCAGCTCCCGATACTGTTCCCTATCGATAACTACAAAAACTCCAGAATGGTGTGTGTTTTCGAATGACTTCTGTCCCACCTGGAAGAGCTCAATTGAGGAAATCAACCCCTCCCGGCAAACGAAATATCGGTACCGTATATCCCCACAATTGAAGAACCCGGATTTCAGCAAAACAAGAGTTCGGGTTACCGATAACGCCCAGCCATTTCATCAATGGCGTTCAACGCCGACCGTTATTTGATCGAACCAAGAATACAGAGATACTGAAGATGCCAACCTTGATAGAGCTACCTGCTTTATAAGGTTCAGGCAATTTGTCTTGCAATGGTAAGATCATTTGCCCTGCCTGATGATCCCTATCGATAACTATTCTCCACTTGCAAAAGTACTTCCAGAATGGTGTGTGTTAAAAAAAGGTCGTTCATTTGACTTCTACCATGAGCAGCGGCTGCCCATCTTGCATTGGAGATCATTTATCACCCAGCTGACAGTGCTCCTTGTGCCCTTTAGAATTGCTCAGGATCATTGTCGGTGGGGTTGTCTTGCCAGTAGTTGAAAAGTGCTGGTCCATAGTCACCATAGAGCTTGCGCTGAGTTATTCCCCGCCAGGAGATAATCCGCTCTAGACTTCAGAACTGGTCAGCAATGCGATTACGGCAGCTACATCGGCATCAGGTTACTGAATTGACAGGTTATCCAGGGTCTCCCAATCTCATTGGATTTCCTATCAAATTGGCCGAGGCCGACCAGCCTCAGGACCAAGCGTTCATCCATGCCTAAATGGCGCTGGATATTTGCAAACAGTCTTGCCATCGAGGGTCGCAGTATCGCATAGCATTAACCGTCAATTGGTAAACAAAGCTACTGCGTATGAGAGCGAATAAATTCTGGGTGAATGTTGGTACGTGTGCTGGGATACCATGCTGGTGGTTGAGGTGCTTGCCGGTAGCCAGTCAATTCAGCACGACTAGAACAATGCTATTTAAGGTGCATTTGCAGCACAAGGACGCAAGAGTGGTCGCGTAAACGACTTCTCCCATGATAATTTTAGCAGCCCAGGCAACTGGTGAGTACGTTCATCAATGGCGTCAGGTCAGCTTTTGCCCTATCACAACTGGTTCAGATTAAAGGATGAGAAGATAAATTCACTCAAGTAGTGATTGGAGCCGGACACTCGAACAGCCTCGTCCATCCATTGCTGATCGCCTCCCACTTTCATGAAAACCGTCAGGTTATTGATATTTCATGGTTCGGTGTAAGCAGGGAGGCAAGTTGGCGTTAATGCTAGGTGGTATTCTGTACCGGTATAACAGAGTCTGCAGAAGCCCGTATTTATACGGACTCAAAACTGAACCAAGGCTGAACCGGGCTTATTAATAACTGGAGAGGGTTTATCTAATCTATTGATTTATATGGCGCTCCCAGGAGGATTCGAACCTCCGACCTGCCCCTTAGGAGGGGGCCGCGCTATCCAGCTGTGCCATGGGAGCTTGTTTGTGAAGGCGTTAGCCTAAAAAGCGCCAGAAGCGTACTGCATTCGTGGGGTAGGATCAACCCTTGTTTACATGTGGTAGGTGTTGTGTTTTTCGGTTAGGTTGAGTTTTACGTGCTCACGGCTTGTCGTTGTCGGGAAATGCGATGTCGATTCGGCGTTCAAAGGTGAGCATTTTTTCAGCAAGGCGTTTGCTGTCGACGATTAAGAGGCCGTCAAGGTAGGCGCGACGTAGGCGGCTTACTCGGTCTTCGGTGTTGATAACGAAACTG
Organism: Endozoicomonas sp.; assembly: GCA_965198415.1. Lineage (GTDB taxonomy): Bacteria > Pseudomonadota > Gammaproteobacteria > Pseudomonadales > Endozoicomonadaceae > Endozoicomonas. Next base: position 552,302 of record CBDAPN010000029.1, on the reverse strand, counting down.
ATTTTCTTCTCGGAGCCTTCCGAATTCTTACTTGACTCTCGATGTGTTTTACCCATGTTCACTCCTTGAACGATGAAATAGGATGACGGTTTATGTTGAGCAAGTCGGACATACTGCCACCCCTCTGGCGCAGTGTCTACCCATGAATGACGTGATTTAAACAGACAAATTCTGTACCAATTTCACTGTTTTTTGTGTTTTCAGAATGTTATCGATATTTTGACGCAAATAATAAATTTCTACTGTTTTTGGTTGTGTCGTTTGCTGTGTGGTTGCACCAGGTTGCATCGCAAAGCCGCACCAAAAAGGAAGTTTTTGGTGTTTGTTAGCATAATATTGAAATAGCAAGTTAAACTATCCAGCAGTAAATTTCGTATTTGTGTCTTTGAGGTCGCTGTGATGGGGCCGAAGTTAAGTTAAGCCAGACAGTTGTCTGACGCTCGGAGGCTGCCTGAAAAGTCAGTCTGCCGTCGTTAACCATTGAGTTATGGAATACGGTTAAGCGAAATCATTGCTGACAGTAGTTGTGTTTCGTTTCATATTAATAAGGAATAAGGAAGCAATCCCGTGATCTATTTTCCTGCGGCTGTTATTCAGCCATTAGTCGTACTAACACTGACGCTTTTACCTCTTTTTGCCTTTGCCTCAGAGCCGGTCAGTTACGATGACCCTCTGGTGGGTTGGAACCGCAAGGTTTTCAGGTTTAACGATACCGTTGATACCTATGTGCTGAAGCCTGTGGCAAAAACATACAACATTGTCACCCCAAAGCCGGTGCAGACGATGGTGGGTAACTTTTTCAATAATTTGGGGGAGTTTCGCAATATTGCCAGTGCCGGGGTGCAGTTCAAAGGGCACGATGTGTTGGTGTCTTCCGGGCGGCTGGTGATTAATTCAACTTTTGGCATGCTCGGGCTAATTGATGTTGCAACGCCGTTGGGGCTTGATAGACGCTACAGTGATTTTGGTCTGGCGTTTGCCCGCTGGGGGTGCCCTCTGGCCCTTATATAGTCTTGCCTGTGCTCGGACCGGCGACGGTGCGTTCAGGTATTGGTCGGTTTCCGGATGCGTTAATGAATCCTGTGGACTATTATGACCATGTTCGTCAGCGGTTGTTAGCTCGTGGTTTTGACCTTGTTAATTTTCGCAGTCAGCTTTTGGATGCTGATGAGTTGATTCTTGGTGATCGCTATACCTTCATTCGGGATAGTTACTTACAACGACGCGAGTTTCTGATTACCGGTCAGCAGCCTGAAGACAGTTTTTAAAGGTGGTAGTTTACTCCCTCTTGATCTCTACCTTAATTTGCAGCCCGGCAAAGCCGGAGTGTTTTTTGCTTGTTGATTTTGCTTTGAGCTAATGTGCCGGGATTTCTGGCTTGTTGTCAATTTTTCACTTTGCGGGCGTATCCATGACCGGCAGTACTATTCTGGTCATCGACGATGACACTATTGTACGTGAGAGCATTGTCGCTTATTTGAAAGGCAGCGGCTTTGACACCCTTGAGGCGGAGAACGGTGAGCAGGGGCTGCAGGTCTTTCGTGAATGTGCACCGGATTTAATTTTGTGCGATCTGCGTATGCCGGTCATGGACGGCCTGACCATGCTGGGGCAAGTGCGCCGTGAGTCCAGCGACATCCCGTTCATTGTGGTGTCTGGTGCTGGGGTGATGACGGATGTGGTGGAGGCCTTACATCTTGGAGCCAGTGATTTTCTGGTTAAGCCGATTGTTGACCTTGAGGTGCTGGAGTACGCCATTGGCCGTACCTTAGAGAAGTCACGGCTGCTTGAGGAGAACAAGCGTTATCGTGCCAGCCTTGAAGAAGCCAATACCTCGTTAACAAGTAGCCTTAGTCTGCTGCAGGAAGACCAGAAAGCCGGCCGTCAGGTGCAGATGGACATGCTGCCTGATAAACCCCTTGAGTTTCGTGGTTTCAAAATTGATCACCGTATTATCCCGTCGCTCTACTTAAGTGGTGACTTTGTCGATTACTTCCAGCTTAATGAGCGCAGTTTTGCTTTTTATCTTGCGGATGTCTCCGGGCACGGTGCTTCCTCGGCATTTGTGACGGTGCTGTTGAAGCATATGTCCATCAATTTACTGCAGGAGTATTCTGCCAAGGGGAGTAAGGTTCGTGTTAAACCGTCCCATGTGCTCAATTATATTAATCAGGGTTTACTAAAAACCGGGCTAGGTAAGCACGTTACGCTATTTGGCGGGGTTGTGAACACCCGTGATCAAACATTAACGTACTCCTTTGGCGGGCACTTTCCGCTGCCTATTCTAACTGCTAAAGACAGTGTGCGCTTTTTGGAAGGCAAGGGGTTGCCAGTGGGGTTGTTTGAAGATGCGGTGTATGAAGATGTCGTCATCAACTTGCCTGAGCAGTTTAGCTTAACTATCCTATCCGACGGTATTCTTGAGGTTCTGCCCCAGAAGAGCCTTAAAGAAAAAGAAGATTACTTACTATCGGTTATCAGAGAAGGAGCCGACACAGTACCAGCGCTCACTGACAAACTGGGGCTTAACGATATCCAGGAAGCACCTGACGATATTGCCATGCTGATACTGGCTCGAAGCTGATCATGAATCCCGGAAAAATTCAGTTTGCCCAGAGCAAGGGTACGTACGTGTTAAAGCTGGTCGGAGAAGTCCGGCTTACGATTTGCTCCAGCCTGGAAGCGTTTCTTCAGGCGATGGTTGATGAGGATGGGTTTCGCTCGGTCATTATTGATCTGTCTGAGGCTGAGACCATTGATAGCACAGCCCTTGGCCTACTGGCCAAACTCTCCATTATGGCCCGCAAGCGCATTAACTTGCGGCCGGTTATGATTTCGCCAAAGCCTGATATCACCCGCATTTTGATGAGTATGGGCTTTGAGCGTATTTTTATCATTGTGGAGTTTGCCGGCAACCACTGCGACAAGTATCAGGAAATAGAAGCCAATGACTGTTCTGAAGAGTCAACCCGTGCACGGGTGCTTGAGGCTCATAAAACGCTGATGAGTCTGAATGAGAATAATCGTCGGGAATTCAGTGACCTGGTCCGGCAGCTGGAGTGCTGCCATCAGCCGGATGTTACCGTTAACCATCATTAGTTGGGTGGGGTCTCAGTGGGCTTGGTTTATGTTGTCAACCAGCCGCACCGCCTCTTGCAGCACCTCAACCCCGGCGCCGGGTTTGTGGGCATTTTCGCTGATGTATCTGCGGAACCTTCTTCCTCCGGGGACGCCGTGGTATAGCCCCAGCATGTGGCGGGTGATATGGCTGAGCCAAGTGCCTTTGGACAGTTCGGCTTCAATGTAGGGAATCATCTTTTCGATAACGTCGTTGCGGCTGACAACAGGGCGTTGCAACCCGTAGTACCGGTTATCCACCTCTGCGAGCAGGTATGGGTTTTGATACGCTTCCCGCCCGAGCATGACGCCATCAACGTGTTGCAGGTGCTGCTCGATCTGAGCAAAGGTTTTGATGCCTCCATTAATGGAGATGTTTAGCGTTGGGAACAGCGCTTTCAGCCGATACACCCAGTCAGGCTTTAAAGGTGGAATGTCACGATTTTCCTTGGGTGACAAGCCTTCGAGAACCGCAATACGGGCGTGGACAATAAACGTCTGACAACCGGCATTGGCTACGGTACCGACAAAATCCACCAGTTCCTGCCAGGATTCTCGACCGTTAATGCCGATGCGTTGCTTGACCGTCACCGGGATGGTGACTTTTTCCTGCATAGCCTGAACTGCCGTGGCGACGGTTTCAGGCTCCGCCATCAGGCAAGCACCAATGCGGCCATTTTGCACCCGGTCACTTGGGCAGCCGACGTTCAGGTTGACTTCCTGATAGCCGTACTCTTGCGCCAGAGCGGCGCAAAATGCCAGCTCTTTGGCATCATGGCCACCGAGCTGAAGCGCCAGTGGGTACTCTGCCTGATGGTGTTGCAAGAAGCGCTGTTGATCACCATGAATTAAAGCACCAGTGGTGACCATTTCGGTATAAAGCAACGCGTGCTGTGATAACGCACGATGAAAGTAGCGGCAGTGGTGGTTTGTCCAGTCCATCATCGGCGCAACCATAAATGTGCGATCAAGCGATTTTGTAGTCGTGGTTGCTGAGGAGTTGGTTTTTGAAGCGTTTTGCATGATCCGGTTGTTTACTAAAAAGTGGCTTTTAAGGAGTAGCGGCATTGTACAGTTATTACCGGCAGTAGAAAATCGTCATTTCAATAACTTGTGTTTGCTGAAGCGAAAAATCGTTAATGTGCTATTGCAAGCTGTGTGTGCCAACGTGTTTTGCAAAGCCGACGTTATGGGTTGTAAAAATAGGCTAACCAGTTTTATTCAAGTTGAGTGCTTGACACCATTGCAGATGTTTTCGTGTATTGTAAGATCACTTTTATACATTGAAATTCTGTCATGTAAATACGATCCCCATTGATGAAGAAATAATTCTGTTGATTCTTTCTCGTATTTGGATTGTAAGGATTTCGCTATAGCAATATTATTTTTCATCATTTTAATTGGTGGTCCTGAAACCGGACTGGATGGATTTAAGTTCAGTTTTGTAAATTCTTTTTTGAGCTTATCTCGGAAGCCCTTGATTTCTTGAATAAGATCTTTTGCGTTTCTTATTTTTCTCTCTCTATAGTTTATTCTGTTTTTATACGCTTTTTCAAAAAGTGTATTTAGTGCTTCTTCACCACCGCTTGCTGCTCTGTTTATATCTTCCAGCGATAGGTTTAGTACTTCCAAGTAGAGCTTCTGTGCGGGGTCGTTTTTTTTGAAAAGAGAAATATCGTAACTTTGATCTTGCAGCCATTTTTTTGCAGATTCTAAGCTAATGTATAGATAGAATATATTGTAAAAGTTTACTATGGTGCTAAATGCACTAATGATGTAACTGGAAAAACTTCCCGATAAAAAATCATAACAGTTGGTAAAATCATCGTAACTAACTTTAAACTCTACACTATCATCTTCAGTGGAGCTGATATCAGTTATTGTATTTGGGGTACCCTGTTTCTTATTTAAAGTTTCAGGTTCTTTTTTAAAAAAATGGTGGTTGGTTTTATTTGGTGTGGAACTGGCTTTTTTTGATGATACTACCGATGCTTTTCGCATGGATAATGGGGTAGCGTTTTTTTCATTGTTTTTTTCAGGTGTTGCGAATAAAAATTTTTTAACATTTTTCGCAATTTCAACAGATTTTCCAAATATAAAACCAATCAGTCTGAATGGTGCCGATACAATCGCCCAAACAGCATTGCCTAAAATTTGTGTTGCATTCTTGAGAGTACTCATTTTAACCTGTTTGATTATAAATGTTCTTTTGGTTGATACTTCTGCAGTTTTAGACCGCTTTTTCCTGTAAAAGTTCAAGTTTATAAGATCCGTTCATAAACTCTACATTCGTTGTATGTGTTTTTTGACTCCTAAGCTAATTTGGTCGCCGCCCTATCGTACCCAAAGGGCATAAATACCCAAAGGGCATAAATACCCAAAGGGGCATAAATACCCAAAGGGCATAAAGGCTAAATACCCAAAGATTTACGCAATCTCCGGTAAAATTGGTGGCAATTGATGGCGTGGTAGGGCCTTTGAGGCTTGGAAAAATAGGCTCAGTTGGTATGAAGTTGTCTAATTGTATCAATGCCCGGCCAGTTTTCTGGCCGGGCATTGATACAGATTTTAACGAACCATATGCAGGAAGTGCATGTGTTTTTCATATTGGTCGATGATATCGCCAATGACCTGATCAGCGGTCCAGTCCATAATGTCGTAACCTTGTCCGCCTTCGCGCAGAAACACTTCTGCCCGGAAGTATTTGCGTTCTTCTTCCTCTTCGCTATCGAGAATAAAGCTCGGCTGCAGGTAGGCTCGTGGCGTTACTTTATAGAAAAAGTCCACTTCATCACCATGGAGAACGACCAAACTCGGGATTTGTTTTTGCGTGTCGAGCTGGATTGAGCTGTCAACACCCTGCTTACCGAGTTCGGAAGAGACCGACTTCATGGCCGGCAGAACAATGTCCTGAATAAAGCGATTAACGTGTTTGCGGCGAGGAAAGCTGATTAATGTGTTCAGCCGCCGTTGCCAGGGTATCGGTTTGCCACCTACCGATAAGGTGGTGAGTGACAGGCTCTCTCTTTTGGCAGCGTCCACCGCCAGTGCTTTGAGCAAGCCGTAGGCTGAGGCGAGCAAAACAACGGCAAACGGTAACGCTGAGGCAATGGTGACAGCCTGCAATGCCTGTAGCCCACCCGCTAACAGCAGTACCATGGCTACAACGCCAATAAGGGCAGACCAAAATACCCGTTGCCACAGAGGGGTTTTGTTGTTGCCGCCTGAGGCCAGCATGTCCACAACCATTGCGCTGGAGTCCGATGAGGTGACGAAGAAGATTACCACCATGACGATGGCGATCAACGATAAAATATTCGACAGTGGGAAGTACTCAAGAAACTTGAACAGAGCCACCGGTACGTCCTGTTCAACGGCCTGGCCAAGTTCGGTCATTCCTTGGTGCATGATCAGCTCTATGGCGGTATTGCCAAAGGCGGTCATCCAGATCAGCGTCAGGCCGGCGGGTACAAACAGAACGCCAGTAACAAACTCACGGATGGTTCTGCCCCGGGATATTCTGGCTATGAACATGCCCACAAATGGCGACCACGAGAGCCACCATGCCCAGTAGAATAAGGTCCATCCGCCCAGCCATTCGGTGGGTTCGTAGGCGTAGAGGTTGAACGTTTTATTGACAATGTCCGACAGGTAACCGCCGGTGTTTTGGACGAACATTTTCAACAGTAAAACGGTGGGGCCTAACAAAACCACCATCACGAGCAGCATCAGTGCCAGTAAGAGGTTGGCTTCTGACAGGCGGCGAATGCCCTTTTCAAGCCCGGTGGCGACAGAGATAGTAGCCAGGGCGGTGATGGCGACGATCAGAATAACTTGTACATTTGTGCTTATTTCGATGCCAAATAGGTAGTTGAGGCCGGAATTGACCTGCAAAACCCCATACCCAAGGGCGGTGGCAACACCGAAAATGGTGCCCAAAATCGCAAATATATCGATGGCGTGACCCAAGCAACCGTGAATCCGGTCGCCAATGATCGGGTATAGCGCTGAGCGCAGTGTCAGCGGAAGGTTGTGTCGATAGCCGAAGAAGGCAAGAATCAGAGCCACGATGGCGTAAATAGCCCAGGCGTGCAGTCCCCAGTGGAAGAATGTCAGTTTCATTGCTTCTCGGGCGGCTTCAATGGTGCCCGGGCCTCCAAGGGGAGGGGATAGGAAGTGCATGACGGGCTCAGCAACGCCAAAGAACATCAGTCCGATGCCCATTCCCGCCGAGAACAACATGGCAAACCAAGAGCCAAAGCTAAAGGAAGGTTCGGCGTGGTCAGGGCCAAGTTTGATGTCGCCGTAGCGTGACAGGCCGAGAAAGGCCACGCACAGCAAAATCAGGGCAACGGTCATGACGTAGAACCAGCTTGCATTGATCATTATGCTTGTTTGCAGGCTACTGAAACGGCTGCTGGCGTCCTCTGGAAATAAAACGGTGTAGCCCACCAGTAATAGTATTAAGACGGCGGAGCCGTAAAATACCGGTGGGTTAATGGTTTGCACGGCACGCTGTGCAGGCTCCGTTTGAGACATGACTTGGGCTCTTGCTTAATAGTAAGGGTTGGATGGTGAGGCAGTCAGGAGAGTGGCTGGTGTGTTGCCTGATCTGCATGGTGAGCTTTTACCGGCATGGGTGTCTCGGGAAGCATTGGGTGATCCTGATTACGGCTTTTAATCTTGCGCATCTTACAACTCAAATTATTAGAGATCAAATTATGTTTGTTTTGTGGCCAGTTTTGTGGCAAAAGGTGAAGTCGAAAGCGTCGCGGGAAACGAGTCGCGGTGACAGTGAGTCATGGCAAAAAGTCATGATCGGTTAGTAAGCATTATTTTTGGCTTTTGAGTAGATTGTATGACTGAGGCATATTGGACTGATGTACTTATCACTTTGAGGCGTATTATTCGGGCAACGGATTTGCACTCAAAACGATTGATCAAAGCGTGTGGTTTGACGACACCACAAATTATGGTGCTCAAAGCCATCAGCGATTTGGGTGATGTGACCGTTAAGCGGATTTCTCAGGATGTCTCTTTGAGTCAGGCAACAGTAACAACCATTCTTAATCGGTTGGAAGAGCGGCGCTATGTCGAACGGGTACGTAGTGTCAGTGATAAACGGATTGTTAACGCTCGCTTAACCGAGTTGGGGCGCTCGGTTCTGGCTGACGCTCCTACGCTGTTGCATGAGGAGTTTATTCAGCGTTTTGAAGCGCTGGAGCCTTGGGAGAAGACGCAGGTGCTCTCATCACTGCAGCGTGTTGCTGCGATGATGGATGCCGAATCTATAGACGCAGCCCCGTTGCTGGAGATTGGTTGTCCCGGCTCTTAGTTATTTTTGTAAGCGCCGCTCTTGAATTGTAAGATTTGCACGTTTAGAGAGCGGTGTATGGTCGTGCTTGAGGTGTAAAAGTACGCGCCGTTTCCTGTATGCCAACGCTGTGCAGATTGCAGCGCCTGTCGGCATGAGTCATCGCCTTAGAGTAGCCCCGTCTACCCCGTCTAGGCGATCCCGTCTAGGCGACCCCTCACAAAACCACAAAGAACTGACCCTGAATAGTCGTGATTTTTTGCTCAGTGGTGGTTCTCTTTGTCAAAAAAATCCCAAATTTTCAGGGTTAATTTACTATCGTCGCGCAAGGGTCGCTTATTCTCAAAGCACCCACAGGGTGGTTATTCTTTAACCACATATAAGGCATTAGTCTTATAAAATAATTTGATATCTAACTATTAGATGTGTAAGTTATTTCCACAGCTGGGTTTCGGTTTGACGCAATCCTCAGGACAAGATTTTTAAATTGGTTTAAAAATGTCTGCTCTTATAAGTGTCGTTTATTCAGGCAGTAGAAATTTTTATTCGCAATTTTCAAGGAGCCTAAGGGGTGATCCAATCCAGCGTTATATGGACTTATCGCGAAAGGTTAGATGATGATTAATCGATTTTTTACTCCCAGAGTTGCTGCAGTATTGGCGCTGTCCTTCGCGCCAAATGTAATGGCCGACGATTGTGGTGAGGTCACGGTGGCTGACATGAACTGGAATTCAGCAACGCTGATGGCCCATGTTGATCAGTTCATTCTGGAAAGTATTTTTAACTGTAACGTTGAGCTGGTGCCTGGCAATACCATGGCTACCGGTGCGTCTATGGTAGAAAAAGGCGAGCCGGACATCGCCCCTGAAATGTGGAGCAACTCAATGAAACCCGCCTTTGATAAAGGGGTGGCAGAAAAGCGTCTGCGTTACGCCGGTAACTCTTTGTCAGAAGGTGGCGAAGAGGGGTTTTGGGTGCCGAAGTACATGGTTGAAAAAGATCCGACGTTGCAGACCATTGATGGCATTAAAAAGAACGCCGCCCTGTTTACCCATCCGGAAGACTCAAGGCTCTCAGCTTTTTACGGCTGCCCCGCCGGCTGGAACTGCCAGATCAACTCCGGGAATCTTTTTCGGGCGTTGGAGTTGGAAGAAGAGGGCTTTGAGCTGATTGATCCGGGCTCCGGTGCGGGGATGTCCGGCGCCATTGCTAAGGCGTATGAGCGGGGCGAGGCGTGGTTTGGTTATTACTGGGCACCGTCGGCTATTTTGGGTAAGTACGAAATGGTAAAGGTGGATTTTGGGTCTGGAGTGGATCTTGATGAGTATCTTAACTGTACCGCCAAAGAGGATTGTGAGTCACCGAAAGTGACCATGTACCCGCCCTCGCCGGTAAACACCATCACCACCGAGGCTTTTGCCGTTAAAGCACCTGAGGCTTATGAGTACTTGGGCAAGCGCTCGTTTACCAATCAGCAGATGAATGAGTTGCTGGCTTGGATGGAAGAAAATCAGGCCGATGGTGAAATTGCCATGGAACACTTTTTGCTGAATTACGAGGCTGTCTGGTCCGAGTGGTTTTCTAGCGATATTGTCGTGCAGATAAAAAAGAAGTTGGCGGCTCTTTAATTGGTGGCAGCTCTATGGTCGATACCTGTTTTATAATGGTGGCCCCTGCGGTCACTGCCATGTTAAAGATGCAAAGGATTTAAGTGTATGGCTAAAGAATCGTGGTTAACTGAGTTTCCGGATATGGAGCGCAGCGACCTAATTGCCCTACGCAAAACATTAGATGGCGCTTACCGGTCATTTTCCCGTGAATACGGCGACCTCATTGAATCTTTTTTTGATCCGTTACTCTCTTTTCTGATCTGGTTTGAAGACCTGCTGATCAGCACACCGTGGTGGTTGGTAATGGTCGCATTGACTGCGCTGGTGTACGTCGTCGGTCGTTCGTGGAAGCTCTGTCTTGGGGTGGTTGGCTCACTGCTGCTGATTGGTTACTTTGGTATGTGGGAAAACACCATGCGTACACTGAGTATGATCACCGTCTGCACACTGTTGTCGCTGTTGCTGGGCATTCCCATCGGCATTGCCATGGCGCGCTCTGACCGGGTGCAAAGTGTCGTCACGCCAATGCTTGATGTGATGCAAACCATGCCGGCCTTTGTCTATCTGATTCCAGTGGTGATGCTGTTGGGCATTGGCAAAATTCCCGGGGTGATTGCTGTGGTGATCTATGCCATTCCGCCGGTAATTCGACTCACTAACCTGGGCATTCGGTTGGTGGATAAAGAGGTGCTTGAAGCCGCCACTGCTTACGGCGCCAGCCCGTTGCAGCGCCTGTTAGGGGTGCAGTTGCCTTTGGCTATGCCCAACATCATGGCGGGTATTAATCAAACCATTATGATGGCGTTGGCCATGGTGGTTATTGCTTCGATGATTGGCGTTAAAGGGTTGGGGCAGCCGGTGCTGAAGTCGATTACTAATCAGTACTTCACTCTTGGCCTGTTAAATGGTCTGGCCATTGTGGCATTGGCAATTATTTTTGACCGGGTCTCTCAAGCTTACGCCCGCAGAACCCAGAAACATCTGGGAGGTATTGAGCATGGGTAAAATGAATAAAGCCGATAAAAAACCGCCTTTGATACAGATTCGTGGCCTGTATAAGTTATTTGGTCAGCAGCCAGAAAAGGTGATGCCGCGGGTGCATCAAGGGGAGTCCAAGGATCAAATCCTTGCCGACAGTGGCCATACCCTTGGGCTTCGGGATATCAATCTTGAGGTTAATGCGGGTGAGATTTTTGTCATCATGGGGTTGTCCGGCTCTGGAAAGTCGACGCTGATCCGCCATTTTAACCGCCTGATTGAGCCTACTGAGGGTGAGATTCTGGTCGAAGGTGTGGATATCACCAGACTGAGTGCCAAAGAGCTTGAAACATTCAGACGACAAAAAATGTCTATGGTTTTTCAGCGCTTTGGCCTGATGCCCCACCGCACGGTGATTGATAACGTCGCCTACGGCTTGTCGGTGCAGGGTGTTGCCAGAGCCAGTCGACTGGAAAAGGCGGCAAAATGGCTCGATACCGTCGGTTTGTCTGGCTATGGTCAGCAGTATCCGGCGCAGTTATCTGGCGGTCAGCAGCAGCGGGTCGGGCTCGCTAGGGCGCTTTGTACCGATGCTGAAATACTGTTAATGGATGAAGCGTTTTCGGCGCTGGACCCACTGATTCGCAGTGAGATGCAAGATCAGCTAATTGAACTGCAAAGTAAGCTGCACAAAACCATTGTTTTTATTACCCATGATCTGGATGAAGCGTTAAGGCTTGGGGATCGCATTGCCATTTTAAAAGACGGGGAGCTGGTACAGCAGGGTGCTCCGGAAGATATTCTGCTTAATCCGGCCACTGAATACGTGGAAGCTTTTGTTAAAGATGTCAATCGTGCCCGGGCCTTGACTGTTGAAACGGTGATGAAGCCCCCCGGGTGTCGTATCACCGCTGAAACCATTGATGAAGCGTTGAAGCAGATGAAAAAGACGTCAGAGGACTTTGGTTACTACGTCAATGACGAGGGCTATCAGGGCGTGGTGCAGCAGCAGACTTTGGAGCAGGCGCTGAAAAAGGGCAGCCAACGGCGGGTGAGCTCCATTTTGCTTGAAACGGTACCGACAATTCAGGCGGATTCACTGTTAGAAGCGGTGATACCGGACACCCTCGATACCGACTTCCCACTGCCGGTGGTGGACGACGATGGCCACTTGCAGGGGCAGTTGTCCCGCGCCAGTATTGCCAAAGTGTTAGGGGATGTTTCTGTAACGCACTAGGGCAGCAAAAGGCTGGCAACCAACCCTTCAGCTGTGAATCATGGGTATCAGTAGGTGAGAATAACCTCGACCCGGGCGGTTGCTGCCATTACAGTCCGGGCAATCTAATGCCGCAGTCGTGCATCAAGTTCGTCGATCACTTCACACCAGTTGGCATCGTTTTGCTTTTCTTCCACAAAAAAAGCGCGCTGGGCACTGTTCCAAAAAGTGGCGTTTTCGAGTTTTTCGTGATGTTTAAGTGAGTGGTGTTTGAGAAAGTGGTCAATCGCTTTCGTGTCAGTGTTTAGGCCAAGCTGGTGAAACAACGTAGCGAGATCATTGAATGGTTTATCCATCTGAGGCCTCCTCGTCAGGACTGGCGTTAATGTTAAAGATAGACCCGTTAGCAACAATAAAAAAGCCCGCAATTAGCGGGCTTGTCAATGTCGAGGGTTTGTCAGAAGTGATCAGTTACCGCGACGGGTAAAGAGCTGTCGGTTGTTCGTGGCTTTGGCCAGATCACTGAGAATCATACCGGCTTCTTGTAAGAAAGCGTCGGGCTTTTTATCTTTTTTCTTTTGCGCCAGCTCCTCTTCATTGGCTTTTTCCAGCTCATCAAGGTTATTTAATAACGACTGCCCACGGGTCTTTCTTAGCCGGTTCTCAATCGCCAGACGCTTGCTGCGCATGGTTTGTAGTTCGAGTTGTCGTTTATCCTTATTCAGCGATACCAGCTTCTGGTTTTCGTAATATTCGAAATAATCCTTCATTTCACGCAGGTAGACGAAGTCGGCATTCTTGAAGGTGCGATTGTCGTGTTTTTTGCGCAGTTTTGGCAGTAGTGGCGCAAAGTTGGTGTAAGGACGGTAAGAGACCGCAGGAATGGTGTCCCAGGGTAGCGCATCTGGCAAGGTGTCTTCACCAATCTCGCGGCCATCATACAGCGATGGAAAAGTGATGTCGGGAATGACGCCGCGGTTCTGTGTGCTCTGGCCTGAGACGCGGTAGAACTTCGCCAGTGTCAGCTTCAGTTGTCCGTGGTTAAGGGGTTGGATGCTCTGTACGGTCCCTTTGCCGTAGCTTTGGCTACCGACGATCAATGCCCGGCCGTAATCTTGCATGGCACCGGCAAAAATTTCTGAGGCGGAGGCGCTGAGGCGGTCGATCATGACAACCATCGGGCCGTCGTAGAGCTGGGCTGGGTCTGGGTCGTCCTGTTTTTCAGAGAGACCTCTGTTGTTGCGAACCACCACTGTTGGGCCTTTATCAATAAACAGGCCGGTTAATTCGTTCGCTTCTTGCAGTGAGCCGCCTCCGTTGCCGCGCAGGTCGACAATCAGGCCGTCTATTTTCTGTTTTTTCAGGTTTTTCAGCAGTTTTCTTACGTCGCGGGTCGTGCTTTTATAATTGGGGTCTCCGGCCTGAGCCGCTTTGAAGTCGATGTAGAAGGTGGGTAGCTCAATGACGCCAATACGGCTCGTTTTGCCATTCATGGTGACATCAATGACTTTGCTTGAGGCATCCTGCTCTTCCAGTTTGACCCGGTCACGGATGATCTCGTAGACCTTAGTACTGTTGTCTTTACTGCTGCCGGGGATGATTTCCAGCCGAACCATGGTGTGTTTTTTACCCCGAATCTGTTTGACCACGTCGTCCAGACGCATGCCAACGACATCTTCAAGGTGGCCTTTTTTGCCCTGACCGACGCTGATAATTTTATCGCCGGGTTTGAGTTGACCTGCTTTTTCCGCCGGTCCACCGGGAATGACGCTGACCACTTGGGTGTATTCGTCTTCAGCAGACAACACGGCACCGATGCCTTCGAGCGACAGGCTCATATTGATGTCGAAGTTTTCTGCCGTTTGGGGGGAAAAGTATTGGGTATGGGGGTCGTATATGCCGGCAAAGGCATTAATGTAAGTCTGAAAAGCGTCTTCGCTTTTACTTTGGTGCAATCGACGCAGCAGGTTGGTGTTGCGCCGGCGTAACTGCTTTAGGATTTCTTCATCGGTTTTATTGTTGAGTTTTTGGCTTAGTACGCTGTCCTTAAACTGCTTATTCCACAGTCGATGCTGTGCCGCTTTATTGGCCAGCCAAGGCTCGTCTTTGCGCTCAATAATCAAGTCGTCCTTTTTCTTGAAGTTGAGGTTTTTGACGCCTTTATTGATGAGCTTCAGCATGTAGTGTGCTCGCTGTTCGGCGCGCTCACGGTAGCGATTGAACATGGCAAAGGCGGGGTTAAGGTCGCCGCTTTTGAGGGATTCAACTAGTTTTTTCCGATACGGAGCGAATTCCTGAATATCACTTTGCAGGAAAAAGCTGCGATTAGGGTCGAGCCGTTCAAGATAGCGATCAAATACTTTTTCAGCATTTTTTTGGTCAAGGGGAATTTTGCGGTAATGGCTTCTGGAGAGCAGTTGTACCACATGAACACTGGCAATCGCCTGCTGCAGGGTGGGGCTCAGAGCGGGAACGGGTTGGTTGATGTTTTTGTATTCACCAAGAGCAACGTTACTGATTAGCGAGCTGGTGAGAAGTACTGTGAAAAGCAGCGACAAAAAGAACACCAGGAACCTTTTGGCTGGCTGCAGTTTCGATATCATAGAGGCTTTGGCTCCGTTTCATACTGTCTGTTGAGGTGTGCCGTCCTGGCTTGTGGCGGCTGAAATAATCGCCGTATCTCAAGTTAATGCATGGGTGGTTATACTCTTGCGTATCGATAAGGCTTTCTACAGCATAATACAGTCATCCGACAGATGACAGTTATTGCCGGTCGATGTCGGCGAAAGACTGGTCAGAGTATTAAGGTCATAGGTTGTTGTTCAGTGGTGAGTAGCGGCCTATCAACCGATTGGTTGTCTCCACCCGCAGTGGTTTACTAATGGTGGTTTGCCAAGTGGAGTGTAGCCGTCAGCCTCAATTGTAACCTTTGATAAAACCACCGCTTTCATCAACTGGTTTACGTGCGGGCAAGTTGGTTGTGGCTTTTAGCAAGGGCTTTATTGGGTTAATTGTGCTGCGGTGAATTGAGAGAAGTGCGTTTTTTTTGCCAATGCCGTGGAGTTTGGGCTGGCTTTGGGGTTGAGATTTCATGGAGTGCCTGTCTGGAGTGTCTGGTCGGTCGATTTAATAAGACTAGCACTATCGACTAAATTTAAGGATTCTGAAATTGTACTTGTGTTGCAGCCTTCTGTTGCTCAATTGTAAAGGAGTGTTCTGCTTTGATGCTTCAGTTAACGTTAATGAGGCTCAACCGGCGCTATTCTCTCAACGCTTTTAAGGTGGCTGGCTTTTTTGTCAAAGCCAGCGCTGAAGGTTAACTAGAAAATGGTAATGTGGCCGTTGCCATAAAGCGGGCGAGAGTTTTGCTTAACTCTTGGGCATCTTCCACGCCTGCCAGCTCTCGGATGGAGTGCATGGCAAAAGTCGGCAGCCCCAAATCTAACGTGCGAACCCCTAATATACCCGCTGTTAGTGGGCCTATTGTGCTGCCACAACCCATGTCGGTGCGGGTAACAAAGTGTTGCACCTTACGGTTGCCACACAGCATACGATACACGGCAGCACTTTCATCGCTGGTGGCGTAGCGCTGGTTGGCATTGACTTTGATTACGGCCCCCTGGTTTAGCTTTGGGGCGTGGTGTTTATCGTGTTTATTGGCGTAATTGGGGTGAATGCCGTGGGCGTTGTCGGTGGAGATCAGCATGGAGCGGCTCATAGCTTGGGTCAGCGATTCACCGGTACCGTAAATGCGCTCCAGCACATTTTTCAAAAATGGCCCCTGAGCTCCGGAGGCGGAAACACTGCCAACTTCTTCGTGGTCGTTACAGACCAAAAGAGCCGTGGCGCCGGAGTCGTCGTGTTTGAGAAGGGATTCAAGTCCAACGTAGCAGCTGAGTAGGTTGTCCAGTCGGGCACTGGCGATGAAGTCTTCTTTCAGTCCGATCACCGCTGCGCTTTGGGTGTCATAGAATGAGAGGTCGTATTCGATGACCTCTTGGCAGTCTGAGCACCCAGTGCGAATCAGTTCCGCTTTGAGTACCTCTCGAAAACAGCCTTTCTCATCGTTGTCTAGCTGGAAGAGAATCGGTGGAATGTCCGTTTGTGGGTTTACGCTGCGGTTTTTGTTCGCTTCCCGGTCAAGATGGATAGCAAGGCTTGGAATAATGGCAATCGGTCGTTCAAAGTTGATGAGCTGCTGCTGTAGCTGCTGGTCTTGGTCAAGGTATTGTACTCGCCCGGCAAGGGAGAGATCCCGGTCAAACCATGGGTTTAACAGTGCGCCTCCATAGACTTCTACCCCCAACTGAAAATAGCTCTGGTTACTGATTTCTGGTTGTGGTTTGACCTTCAGGCAGGGAGAGTCCGTGTGGGCGCCAACCATCCGTGCACCCAGTTCCGGCTTGCCGAGGGTGAAGGCGATTATGGAGGCTCCGCTGCGGGTGACGTAATATTTTTCCCCTGATTTTAATTGCCAGGTGTCGCTTTCATTTAATGGTTTAAAACCGGCAGCTTGCAGTTTCGCCACCATACAGCTGACGGCGTGATAAGGTGTGGGGGAGTCGTTGAGGAACTGGATAAGATCCTGATTAAAATTCGTTTTACTCATGGGGCAGCCTTGCGATGAAAATTATCGATGTCGCGATTTTTTTGCATTTGAAAAAGAGCAACTGCACAAAGTCAATGCAGGCTGCTCATGATACCAAATAGTGTTGGTTGTGTGTCGTTTAAAATGCGTATTTAAAGTGCAGCAGAGTTTAAATTAAAACAACGGTTCTGCAATAACTGTTTAGTAGTGACACGTGTTGTGTCAATTATGTAAGTAAGCAGTATGGTGTTGCTATACGGCTTTTAAGTGTTTGTTAAATGTCACAGGGTCAGTCAAAAAAATAATGCCCTGAAGTTTAATGCTTAGCTGTTTGTCTGATTGGTCATCATACAACGATAAAAACGCTGAATAACCGCGTTCTGAACAGTTCAACGGGTTTATGAATGACGGTCGTTAATTGGGTAGCTGCACATTGACTTCAAGAATGGAGCAGCCACTTTGTGACTCCAGTTTGATCTCGATGTTATCCTTATGTACTTCAATGTATTTTTGCACTACTTGGAGAATGTCCTGTTTCATCGCTGGCAGAAAATCCTGCCCGCTGCGATTGCTGCGCTCATGGGCGACTATGATTCGCAGCCTTTCCTTGGCAATTTCGGCGCTGTTTTCTTCTTTACGTGAGCGAAATAGTTGCATCAGACTCATCCCGTCCCTCCAAACATACGTTGCAGGAACCCTTTCTTGGTCGGTTTTACAAAACGGTGCGGTAATTCTGCGCCCAAAAAGCGCTCCACAACATCAGAGTAGGCCTGACCGGCGTCACTTTCGGTTTTACAGATGACAGGGACGCCTTGGTTGGAGGCTTTTAATACAGAGGTAGATTCAGGAATAATGCCAACCAGTGGGATGGCAAGAATTTCTTCAACGTCTTCAATATTAAGCATTTCACCCAGAGATACCCGCTGAGGATCGTAACGGGTGACCAGCAGGTGTTCTTTAACGGGCTCACGATTTTCTACAGCGCGGCGTGATTTGCTTTGTAAAATGCCCAATATACGATCCGAGTCGCGTACAGAAGAAACTTCAGGGTTTGTAGTGATAATGGCTTCATCGGCAAAGTAAAGTGCCATCAGGGCACCGTGTTCAATACCGGCGGGAGAATCACAAATAATGAACTCAAAATCTTCGGCCAGTTGGTTGAGTACCTTTTCAACCCCGTCATGGGTCAGAGCGTCTTTATCGCGGGTCTGAGAAGCGGGCAAAATATAAAGATTTTCGATGCGCTTATCTTTGATTAGCGCCTGATGCAGTTCGGCCTCGTTGTTAATAACGTTGACAAAATCATAGACCACACGGCGCTCACAGCCTAGTAAAAGATCAAGGTTTCTCAGCCCGACATCAAAATCAATAACAGCTGTTCTATGACCTTTAAGAGCCAGTCCTGTCGCAAGGGAAGCACTGGTTGTGGTTTTTCCGACACCACCTTTACCAGAAGTAACTACTATAATACGTGCCAAGGTGAAATCCTGTGATAATTATAGAACTGAACTGTTGTCCAGTATTTCTTAAAGTTTCTTTATCTGCAAGCTTTGCTCTGAGAGGGAAACCATTACGCTGTTTCCCCAGAGTGAGGCATTGCCGTCCGATGCTGATGGTATTCTGTATTGGCCACTGATCGAAATCAGTTCAGCGGCAAACTGCAGGCAGAAAATACGAGCCTCTTTATTGCCGTTGATACCGGCCAGAGCCCGACCACGTAGAGGGCCATAGACGTGTATATCACCGCCGGCCAGCAGCTCTGCACCGGAGCTGACCGGGCTGGTGATGACCAGATCACCCTGAGCGTAAATTTGCTGCCCGGAGCGAACGGGTTGTTCAATTATTGTCGTTTTTTGCACAGCAGGCTTATTAGCCTGGCTTGTAGCCTCAGAAGTCAGGCTACTGCCGGAACGGGACTTCTGCATGATAACAACATTCGTTTCACTGCCTTCGACGGTGTCCGCAGGCTCACAGCTGGCTTGCTTTGGTGCCGGAAGCCAGGGAATGCCCGCCATCATGGCGTCTTGTTTATGCTGCTCCAAACCGCCACGTACGGCGATTAAGACTAGGCCAAATTGTTGCAGGCTGTGGCGCAGTTTATATAAGTCAATGGGCGTATGATTCGCAGTGATACGGTCAAAGGCGATTATGACCGGGGTTTGCTGAAAAAAGTTGGGTGCCTTGCGTGTCATCTTCTCCAGCTGGCTGGTAATATCCGCTGGATTCGTTGAATGCAATTCAAGGGTGGTCAGCGTATAAATACCGCCTGTCATCTTGAATGCTGCAGCAGTACCGGTTTGCAGTTGAAGTGTCATTACGTACAACTCTGATGAGTAACTGATAAGCAGATGAATAGATTAATTGGTCAGCTTTTAAAATATCAGAGTGTAGCGTAGAGAACTCAACGTTCAGATACAAGTTTTGAATGAGTCTATATGTTGCAAAATTCCGATATAAACGGCGATGCCCGTAAAGATGGTGATGCCCGGGAGGAGGATGTTTTCCATCGCGCCTACCTGCATCCTAAGTATTGGCTAACGTGGCTGGGCATTGGCTTAACCGTGATTCCTTCCTTGCTTCCTTACCGCTGGCTGGTGCAGCTCGGTCGCCTGCTTGGGCGCATCAGTTACTGCGTTGCTCGTGAACGGGTTCATGTTGCCCGGATCAATTTGGAAAAATGTTTCCCCAAACTCGACTCTGCGGCACGAGAAACACTGCTCAAGCAGAATTTTGAGTCGGTGGGTATTGGCATTATGGAAGTGACTCTGGCTTGGTGGTGGCCAAAAAAAAGGTTGGAGCGCAGGGTCACTTATAAAGGGCTTGAACACCTTGATTCTGATGACGGCACACTGTTGATGGTTATGCATTTCACCACCATTGAGCTGGCGGGACGATTGATTACCCAGCGCCACAGTGTTGATGCGACTTACCGTGAACATGGTAATGCGGTGTTTGAATACGTTCAACGTCGTTTAAGGCATCGGTTTGATCCGGGCAGTCAGCTGTTGCGGCGCAGGGATGTGCGGGGCATGTTACGTTCGCTCAAGTCCGGGCGGACGGTATGGTACTCACCAGATCAGGACTACGGTATTCATAACGGTCTGTTTGTGCCGTTCTTTGGCATTCCCGCCGCCACCATTACCAGCACTTCGCGTCTGGCCAAAGCGGGTCGGGCGAAGGTGGTACCTATGGTTGTTACCCGGCTAGAGGATGGCTATGAAGTGCGTCTGTTTCCGGCCATGGACGAAATACCGTCCGGTGATGCGTATCAGGATGCGCTGACCATCAATCGGTTCATTGAGCAGTGTATTCTTGAGCAGCCAGCGAATTATATGTGGTTACATCGTCGTTTTAAAAACCGGCCAGAGGGAGAGGCTGATTTTTATCGTGATTAGATTGCCGAGCTCAAACGGCATGATTTTGAGTGTTGCCGGGAATAGGCCGCCCTGTTGCTGTCTCGCTACGGGCGCTATTCCCGAACGGTCGCCTAGCCAGCAATCATTATTCGCAGGGCATCCAAACGTAACACCGCTTTTTGCAGGGATTGATAGCCCTGTCCGGCGCGATTTTTCAGGTATTCAATCTCTTCATCGCGGACGTTTGGGTTTACCGCTTTTAACGCCGCTAGCCGTTTAATCTCTTCGGTTACGTCCGAAAGCAAGGTTTGACAGGCCTCGTTGACCACCGGCAAAACCCGGTCTTTGGCACAATTTTCAGCTTTTTCCAGCATCGATAAAAACGGCGCTCGCTGCGCTTTTACCAGCTTTTTAGCCACGCCACGTTTTAGGGGTTGCAGTTGTGCATTGAGTTTGTCGAAGGCCACTTTTTCAGAGAGGTCATTCATGCCGGGGTCGATCAGGCAGCGGATCGGTGTCGCTGGCAGATAACGATCGAGCTGCAGGGTGCGATCGGCACTGGTTTCCACCACGTAAATTGCTTCTAGTAGCATAGTGCCGGGTTTGAGCGCTTTGTTTTTTAGTAGTGCCACCGAGGTGTTGCCAAGGTCGCTGGTTAGCACCATGTCCATGCCTTCGCTGACAATGGGGTGCTCCCAGGTCAAAAAGTGCATGTCTTCTCTGGACAGTGCCATTTCCCGGTCAAAAGTGACCGTCATGCCATCTTCTAAAATACCGGGAAAAGCGGTGACCATGTGGTTGCCGGGGCGAACCACCAGACAATGTTTGGAGTAATCCTCACTCTCAACACCAAAGCCTTCAAAGAGCTTTTCCATAAAGCGTTTGAGTTGCCGTGGCTGCTCTTGTTCTTCGATGTCGTTGATCATTTCTTCGTTGGAGATCAGGCCGCGGGAGTTTAACTCCAATAGGCGGTCTCTGCCGTTGTGCAGATGCTCCATCTGCTGCTGGTTAAGTGCCGCGCCCTGCTTTAGCAATGGCGCCATGGCAGAGACATCGCTGAGCGGTTGCAAAAAGGGTTGCAGCGATTCACCCAGCTGCATTTGCACCATACTGCCCGCCGGGCAGGTGTCGGCAAAGGCGTTCAGGCCTTGGTCAAACCAGTGAAACAGCACTTCCTGACCACAGTTGAGTAGGTAGGGGACGTGGATCTTGATGGTTTCGCTTTGGCCAATACGATCCAGCCGGCCGATGCGCTGCTCCAGTAGGTCGGGATGTTCCGGTAGGTCAAACAGCACCAGATGGTGGGCAAACTGGAAATTGCGCCCTTCACTGCCAATTTCGGAGCAGACCAGCAACTGAGCACCGTGTTCTTCTTCGGCAAAGAAAGCGGCGGCACGGTCGCGCTCAATGATGCTCATGTTTTCATGGAACACCGCCGCTTGCATGCCAGAAAGAATACGCAGCGCATTTTCCAGATCCAAAGCTGTATTGGCGTTGGCGCAGATGACCAGCACTTTTTGTTTACGCAGTAGTTTTAGCAGGTTAATCAGCCAGTCCACCCGAGGGTCAACTTTCCACCACGGGTCCATATCCTCCACTTGAATCTGTGCCTGATAGGCCAGCTCCGGGTAAAGGTTGTGACGGTAGTTACTCTCTTCTTCCAAGGCGATCTGATACAGCTCTGGCAATGGTTGTGGGTAGCCTTGCACCACGCGGCCAGAAAACCCCCCAACCGCGGCGCGGGTGTTGCGAAACATTACGCGGCCGGTGCCGTGGCGGTCCAGCAGGCGGCGTAATAGCTGGTTTCGGGCCTGAGTGTCGCCTTGCTCTAGCGCATCAATCAGGGCGCGGCTGTCGTCGCCAAGAAAGCCGATGAGGTGCGCTTTTGCTTCGGGGGGCAGTGTCTCACTGCTCAGGAGATGCTGTACCGCAGCAGCCACGGGTTCGTAGCGGTTCTCTTCGGCGGCAAAGGTGGCCAGGTCGTGAAAACGGTCGGGGTCTAACAAGCGCAAATGGGCAAAGTGGCTGGTGACGCCCATTTGCTCCGGGGTTGCGGTCAGCAATAACAGGCCGGGGATTTGTCCGGCCAGCGCCTCAACGCAGCGGTATTGCGGGTTGGTGTCTTCTTCGGACCAGATCAGGTGGTGGGCTTCATCGACAATTAGCAGGTCAAAATCGGCTTCGGTGGCCTGTTGGCGACGGGCGTCATCATGGCACAGAAAGTCGATGCTGCAGATAATCAACTGCTCGGTGTTAAACGGGTTTTCCTCCGCTGATTGGCGACAGCGCTCTTCATCAAACACGCTAAAGCGCAGGTTAAAGCGCCGTAGCATTTCCACCAACCATTGGTGTACCAGGCTTTCCGGCAGCAGAATCAATACACGGCTGGCGCGCCCGGTAATCAGTTGTTGATGCAAAATTAGACCGGCTTCAATGGTTTTGCCCATGCCGACTTCATCGGCCAGCATAACCCGTGGTGCGTGGCGCTCGGAGACCTCACGGGCAATGTGCAGCTGGTGTGGAATCAAGCTGGTTCGTGGGCCAATCAGGCCGCGCACGGGGGATTTTCTCAGGTTGTAGTTGTACTGCAGCGTTTTATAACGCAGGGTGAAATTGCTGTTTTGGTCAATCTGACCGGCTAATATGCGATCTTGAGGTTTATTAAAACGGATATGGTTGCCCAGCTCGGCTTCAGGCAGTTGTCGGATTTCGCCATCAGCAAGAGTGCCGGTGTAAGTGAGTAGGTCATTTTTGTTAATTACCTCTGTCACTAGCATTGCCCAGCCTTCGTGGCTTTCCACCCGGTCACCGGGGTTGAACTCAACACGGGTCAGTGGGCAGTTATTTACTGAGTAAAGCCGGGTTTCCCCGGTAGCAGGGAAGAGCAGGGTGACCATACGACTGTCAAAAGTAAGGACGGTACCCAACCCCTGTTCGGTCTCAGTATCACTGATCCAGCGTTGCCCGGAAACGAAACTCGTCATGTTTAACTACTAACCTTGCCTGACTGACAGCCTGCAGGCGTGCTGACACACCGCTGCAGGCTGGATTTAAAATAGTACACAGTGAGCACTACCGGGAGGGGAATTCGGTGTTATCTTGTTTTCCCCGCCAAGAGGCTGTCTTCTGATGAATCGCTCAATAGGAGTGATTCTGCCGTTTCTGTCATTCCAATCACATACTTCGGCGCTCTCAAGGCGCTCTATTTTAACGAAAGATTGTGATGGATATGCAAAAAAAGCGCGCTATATTAGCGGAATTCGCAAAAAATGCACTACGGGAATGATCGAAACTCACCATGATCTACGTTACGAGCGGGTGAGCGACAAGGTGCTCACCAAGAATAGCGCCCGCAGGAGGAGGCTGGGTCTATTTCTGACTCTCCCCGCCCTATCGCACCGAAAGCACATAAAAGCGAGGCTTAACGGCGAAACCGGTAAACAGCCTTCTGGTAAAAGTTGCTTGCTGTTGGTCGTTTAGAGTGGCGGTCAAGTGAGTAATGCCATGCACAGGTGAAACTCAAAGTGCGTTGGTGACCGCCATAATTCGGCAAAGATTGGACTATGTGTAGAAATTATTCTAACCGATTGGGTTTTATGGACTACAATTAATTGTCGATTCAAATTGTGCTAATTGATATCAAGTACACGATTAATTTCGCGCCCTTTTTGTCCTGTTGCTTTCAGTCGTTGGCTGTGATCTTCCGGTCTTGTGCGTTATCAGTGTAATGTTATGATTTTAAATAAATTTTAATGTAAATAATAATAGGAGTTTTATGGCTATTAACGTCGCAGCCCGCACAGCATATTCTAACAGCCCGCTTGAGCGGGGTAGCAACGCTGCAGTGAATAACTGCGGCAATGTTCCGGCGAAAGATAGTGATATTGTTCCAGAGAATAAATGCGGTCAATTGAATGGTTGTAGAGTGTCGGTCTATGAAGACTCGGCAAATCAGCTAAAGACCCACAAAGAGGTTTTACCAAAGCGAAGTACGCTTGCACAGCGAGGAATTACGGTTCAGAAAGTTGAAGAATCTTTTGGCTCTAAGGGAATCAAGGAGTTTGCACGCACAAGTTTGTCCTCCGTTCTGAAAGAGTATGTTGATAACAGCATAGAGTTGAATCAGGCGACCATAAACAAGTTAACGAAGGCGTCTTTTCATCCGGGAGAAGTCTTAAATAAACAAAAATTCGAGAGCAAGGTTCGTGGGTTCTGTGCAGCTGGGCAAAAAAAACAACTGCATGATTATGTTAATAAATTAATTGCTGCTGCTAAAAATAGGTGGACAGAGCGCCAAGGAGAATTCAAAAACAGTTGTGATTTGGCTAAGGAAAGAGTTTATTTAGAATTAAATGAGAAGTTTGCCAGAAAAAACAAACTGTTCGAAGATATATCCAAGTTTATTACCAGCGCTATTTTTACACTCAGAAATATTGTAAAACGCCTTGCTACCAATGATGGCGTAGCATTTATTCTACCAATTGAAGACTTTCCTTTTGAAGATGACAGTGATACTGCCTACAAGCTGTTCAATGCCAAGATGGTCATTGAAAAAATACAGTTGGATGCCCATGGTAACCTTGTTATAAAAATACCTGAGTTTTACGGAAATATTTCTGTGGCAAGTCAGGGGCAGTCTGAAGCCTGCAGCTTCAAAATTGATTGTACCCTCACGCTGAAGCAGCCTCTTGGTAAAGCATTTCATCAACTACTGACATCTTCCTTATTTCCACCCACTAACCTCAAAAATGCAGCAAACGAGTTGGCAGAAACTGTAAAAAAGCTTTTAGGTGGTGATAAATCAGCGAATAAATCAGCCAATAAATCAGTCAATAAATCAGCCAATAAACCAGCGAATAAACCAGCCAATAAGTTAGATCAAAAGCT
Source organism: Endozoicomonas sp. (assembly GCA_965198415.1). Lineage (GTDB taxonomy): Bacteria > Pseudomonadota > Gammaproteobacteria > Pseudomonadales > Endozoicomonadaceae > Endozoicomonas. The sequence goes on along the minus strand of CBDAPN010000029.1, from coordinate 527,236 downwards.
ATTTTCAGCTTTTGATCTGACTATTCATAGTATTTCAGAGCGTCCTGATATCAGAAATCCGAACCAAGGGTCAGCAAGAGAAGCCGTCAAACAATTTTTACCTGTATTCTCCCGTGTCTTCAGCAACTTGGTGCAAGGGATGCGCGGGGTTACTGAAATTGAAGCCGAATATAATAAGAACATTCAACAATTGAATCATTCAGTTCTGGACGAACTTCAGTATATGAAGCGTGTTCTGCAGGCAGAAAAAAGCAAGAGCTCGATTGCATCAAGTATTGATCAGGTTATAGCAGCTACAGAATCAGTACTGCAGTCAATTCTCAATAGTGATGCAGTAAAAAAAGCACAAACGGAACAAAAGGTTGTGGATGTGAATGTGCTCAGTAAAGGCGCTATGGAGTCGTTTGTTTACAATAGTTTGTATAATTTTTTCAGTTTTCTTTTTCAGCTTCGGGCCAAGAAAGACACTGATGAAACAACCGCTTCTATTAACCTTTCACAAAAACCGTTAACTATTCCGGTTGGAGATAAAGACGCAATAAAAATTCACAAAATTCAGGCCGTAGTGTCTCCAACACCTAAGCAGCAAGATGGCAAATTGTACATTGATTGTGAAGCACTGAGGTTTTCTCTGGACCTTATTAAAGATGGCAAAACCATTTTGAATCAAAGGTTTCAGTTACCCGCAGGAACCATAGAAATTGGTAAACCACACGCTCATTTCTTTAAGGAGTTCTTCCGGGCAGACTTGCCTTACTCATGGCATGATATTAAAGGGTTAGCGGATCAGTTTTTTAATGATAAAAGTGTGCTGGATAAAAAAAATAATAATTGGGATAATTCTGATGTCTATAAATTTAGATTTTCAGATTTTAATTACAGAAAGCCAGACCCGCAATGCAGTGTTGAATCATTCGTCCCCGATAGCTCGAAACATTGGGAAGAGAATTTAAAGGCCATGTTTATGCAGGGGTTTGGAGAATCGGAGGAATACTGTCAGTCGTTGGTTGATAATTTGAAGTTGTTCTTTGAAATTGACCAGTCAAATTCGAACTATGCCCTTGAGTCGGGTTTGAAAGTCCCTCAGGTTGGTGTGCAGTCCAGCGTAATTTCGGAGGATGACTCTCTATCGTGGTGTGGCAATCTGGAGGCGGAGTCAGACCCACTGGGCCAGGTTGACCCTAAAGTAAAACCCATCGCTTCAGAAATGACAGTCAGACCCGGCGATATCGTGGAGGCACTGTATTCATCCAAGTTGGTGCGCAGGTTGCTACGTTTGTTGCTTGGCAGTCAGCCGCTCACTCTCCAAGTAAAGGAGATTGGGCGCCCCTGTGAGTTTGAATTGGAGACTACTGAGTTTTCCGTCCTCAGTTTGTTACAAAGCCTGCGCCTGTACTTATTGCGCATACTGGTGACTCGTGCGGTTAAATCTGAGCAGATTAATTTGATTATCGGGGCCGATGGAAGGATTGCAACCGGAAGGTCTGTTGGTGTTTAGGCGGGGGCTGACGACGACAACTGCAGGCATGGCAGTTGTCGGCCATATTTTCACTGATTAGGTCATGGCTTCGCGGATATCGACGGTGTTATCAGGCACTTCTTTTTGAATTTCCTGCAGTGCCTCTGGTTTGCCTTTAAGGGCACGGGTGAAGGCATCTTTGTTTCGGGAAATCAATAAGCCAATTTCTTCCGCTACTCGATCATTAATTTCAAAATGGGCTTCTAGCATGTTGGTGATGCCATCAGCCAGCTCAAGCATACGATCGTGTTCTTCCGCGGCTTTTTTGTCAGTAAACATGCTTCCATCCCGGTCAACGCGCCACATGGGGGTAATGGACATGGGCTTTCTCCTGTATTGGGGGTTGAATAACTGTATATAAATACAGTGTTTATGTCCAGATGGATCTACAAAAAAGGGGAACGCTGTGCTCGGGCAGCCGGTTGATACCCATGGGGTTTGCGCTGTAGTGGCTGCACCTCGTTCCTAAAGTTGTGGCAAAAGTGCTGGTGTCTGGGAACGAGGTCGACTATCTGGCTTAACGAGTACGTTTTTTTACCGGCTTGACGCCCGCTTTCTTTTTTTTAGCCGGAAGTTCATGTTTTTTGGTCCGTTCCTGAGGTTTCTTGCGATAGGACGGTGCTGGCGGAAGATCTACGAGGGCGGCAAGTGAGTCAATATCCTGCTTTTCCAGCTCCTGAAACTGCCCCTGTCGCAGGTGATCGGGAATGATCATGCTACCAAAGCGAACGCGTTTCAGGCGGCTGACGGTCAGCTCCTGAGACTCCCATAGGCGACGGACTTCACGATTGCGACCTTCAAGAATGCAGACGTGGAACCAGCGGTTAATTCCGGTTCCACCTGAATCGACGATATCGGTAAAACGGGCAATACCGTCTTCCAGCTCAACACCGTCGAACAGGTTTTTGACTTTTTGTGGGGTGATATCACCCATAACCCGAACCGCATATTCACGTTCAACTTGTCGGGAGGGGTGCATCAGGCGGCTGGCCAGCTCACCGTCGTTGGTAAATAGGAGCAGACCGGAAGTGTTTAGGTCAAGGCGACCAATGGAAATCCAGCGCTCCCCTTTTAGTCGGGGCAGTTTATCGAATACCGTCGGGCGGCCTTCTTGCTGGGAACGACTGCAAATTTCACCTTCGGGTTTGTTGTAAGCGATAACACGGCGGATTCCGGCGGCGTAGGCGTCCAATTTAATGGCTCTGCCGTCGACGGCGATGGTGTCCGCCAGTGAGGCGCGGTCACCCAGGCTGGCTTTGTTGCCGTTAACGCTAACGCGTCCGGCAGCGATCCAGCGCTCCATCTCACGGCGTGAGCCAAGGCCAGCGCCCGCCAGGATCTTTTGCAGTTTTTCGCCTTGCGGAGGGAGTGTAGTGTCTGTGGTCATGAAATATTGACGGCACTGCCGCCTGAAGTCTTGAAAAGGAGGGGCAGTATAACGGCAGGGCAAAGCACAGACAATCCGGTTAATTCGTTGTTTCTGTACTTGTTGGTTCGTTCGTTTTTCAATGAAAGGTCAGGGGATGGTTTCCTGTGCGTCATTGTTTTGAGGTTGACTGTCGGTGCTGGCGTTGGCTTCAGTAGCATTCGCTTCTGTTGTCAGGTTCAGGGTGGTGACTTTCTGTTTTTTGATCAGATCATCAAAGCCGGTGGGCAGTTCTGCTTCCATGGCGTCAAGTTCATCAAACAGCTCTTGGGCGGAGCGCTCTTCAATGACTTCCTGGGTTTCTATGGTCGATGGTTCGAGGGTATTGGCCATTTCTTCAGGAACTTCCAGTGTCTTGGCGATCGCTTCAAGGTCACGAATTTCTGAAAGCGGTGGCAGTTCGTTCAGGTTTTGCAGGTTAAAGTAGTCCAGAAATTGCCGAGTGGTAGCGAACATTGCTGGCCTGCCGGGAACGTCCCGGTGGCCAACTACTCGCACCCATTCACGTTCTTGCAGGGTGCGGATAATGTTACTGCTGACGCTGACACCACGAATCTCTTCAATCTCACCGCGGGTAATGGGTTGGCGATAGGCTATCAGCGCCAGAGTTTCTAGTAGGGCGCGGGTATAGCGCTGGGGTTTTTCGTCCCACAGTCCGCCAATCCATGGCGTCATTTGTTGGCGCACCTGAAAGCGAAAGCCGGAGGCTACCTGTTTCAGTTCAAAGGCGCGGCCAGAACAAGCGTCGCAAACGTGTACTAAGGCCTCACGAATGGCGTTGCCGTCTGGCCGCTCTTCTTCAGGAAAAATCGCCGCCAGTTGCTCAATGTTTAAGGGGCGGCTGCTGGCCATTATGGCGGCTTCGAGGATGAGTGCGAGTTCAGGTTTTTCAGTCATTAAATTATATCCACTTCATTCCGCCCGGGCTTTGACGTGAATCGGGCTAAAAGGCTCATTCTGTACCAGTTCGACCAGTGACTCTTTAATCAGTTCCATAATGGCCATAAAGGTCACCACAACGCCAAGACGCCCTTCGCTTACCCGGTAAAGGGCGACAAAGGGGGTAAAGCGCTCTGGCGACAGCATGGCCAACACTTCGCTCATGCGCTCACGCACCGACAGCGCTTCTTCGGCGATTTGATGGTGTTCAAACATGTCGGCCCGACGCATGACTTCGCTGAGGGCGATGAGAACCTCTTGCAAGTCCACTTCTGGGTGGGGTTGTACCCGTTGGTAATCCGGTGCCTGAACGTTGGCTAACCAGTAATCTCGCTCGTTGCGGGGCAGGCTGTCGAGGTCTTCGGCTGCTTTTTTGAAGCGTTCGTACTCCTGCAAGCGGCGCATCAGCTCTGCCCGGGGGTCTTCTTCTTCCTCTTCGCTTTCGTTGGAGCGCGGCAGTAGCATGCGAGATTTGATTTCTGCCAAGGTGGCAGCCATCACCAGATATTCTGCTGCCAGTTCAAACTGGGCGCTCTCCATCAGTTGGACGTATTCCATGTACTGATGGGTGATCTGTGCCACTTGGATATCCAGAATGTCCATGTTGTTGCGTTTGATCAGGTAAAGCAGCAGGTCTAGGGGGCCTTCAAAGGCTTCAAGAAATATTTCCAGAGCGTCTGGCGGAATGTAGAGGTCATCCGGAAATTTGGTAAAAGGTTGACCCTTGACCCGTGCCAGTGATTTTTCGCTTTTTGCCTCGGCAGCAGGCACCGGTGTGGTTGATGCCTGTTCTGGTTGCTCGGCCACGGCTTCCGGCGTGGTCATGGGTGGCTCACCTCTTTGGACGTTAGAGAAATAAATAGCGTAAAGTGCCGGTTAATCATGCCTGCTAGGGAGCCTTGTTGTCCATGGTTTGGGGGTGTCCAAAAATAACTTTCATGATACCGGGTTCGCCGTTGGGGCTGACCCGTTGAGCATCACTTTTCTGCTTTTGCGCGGGTAAATGGAAACAGGAAGGCTATTGCGGGACAACGCTTAACTTAACGTAGACCCATGACTTCACGTACTTCTTTTAGGGTGTCGTGGGCTTCATCGCGGGCTTTTTCACAGCCTTCATGGATGACGCTTTTTACGACGTCGTGGTTGTTTTCGAGTTTAAGCGCCTCGGTGCGGATGGGGGCTATTTCCGCCTGAACCGCTTCGATGAGCGGTTTTTTGCAATCCAGACAGCCAATGCCTGCGCTGGTGCAGCCGTCCTCAACCCACTGTTGGCGGTCGGCGTCTGAATACAGTTTATGGAACTGCCATACCGGGCACTTTTGCGGGTCTCCCGGGTCGTTGCGCCGAATGCGGGCCGGGTCGGTGGGCATTTTGCGGATTTTGGCATTCACGCCATCCGCACTTTCCCGCAGGGTGATGGTGTTGTTGCTGGATTTTGACATCTTTTGCCCGTCAAGACCCGGCATGCGCGGTTGGCTAGTTAGAACGGCTTTTGGCTCGGGCAGGATGACTTTACCCGTACCTTCAAGGTAGCCAAATAAACGCTCCTGATCGCCAAGCGTTATGTTATTTTGCTCTTTGAGAATCGCCTTGGCGGTCTCCAGAGCGTTTTCGTCACCGGTCTCGAGGTAGGCTTTACGCAGCTTGCGGTAAATCTCGCCCGGTTTCCTTCCCATTTTGGTAATGGCCAGTTTTGCCTGCTCTTCAAAGCCGGGCTCGCGACCAAAGAGGTGGTTGAAGCGGCGGGCGATCTCCCGGGTGACTTCGATGTGGGCTTCCTGATCGGCACCGACGGGAATTTGGCCGGCCCGATAGGCGAGGATGTCGGCGCTTTGCAGTAGCGGGTAACCCAAAAAACCATACGTGGACAGATCCATCTCTTTGAGCTTTTCCTGTTGGTCTTTATAGCCGGGAACCCGTTCCAGCCACGAGAGTGGCGTAATCATCGACAGCAGCAGGTGCAGCTCAGCCTGCTCCGGAACTCTGGATTGAATGAACACGGTGGAGGTGCCCGGATTAACACCGGCCGCCAGCCAGTCGATCACCATGTCCATGGTGAATTGTTGCAGTTGGTGGGGGTCTTCATAATGCGTGGTCAGTGCGTGCCAGTCAGCGACAAAGAAAAAGCAGTCGTATTCGTGTTGCAAGGCCAGCCAGTTTTTCAACACACCATGGTAATGGCCCAGATGCAGTCGGCCAGTCGGGCGCATGCCCGATAATACTCGCGACTGAGGGTCTACAGCGCTCAAGAGGTTCTCCAGATTAATTCCTGAGCTGACAGGGTACGACAGTTTAGACTGTTGGGAAAGGGGGGGTTAGAAGGCAAAGTTGGCCGCCTGCTAGCTGCCTTAACTGACCAGAAAAGGTTGCGGGTCACCTTTGCCATTGCGTAGTACTTGCGGCATGTCGTCCATCAGACTGACGACAGTGGTCGGTTCCAGACCTCGATAACCGCCATCAATCACCAAATCAAGCTGTGGCTCCAGGGTCATGCGGATGTCGTAGGGGTCCGTCATGGGGAGTTCATCCGTCGGTAGTTGCAGGGTGGAACTCATGATAGGCCCGTTCAGTTCGCTGAGCAGTGAGCGGACAATGGGGTCCTCAGGTACTCTTATGCCAATCGTTTTTCGTTTGGGGTGCATCAAACGCCGGGGGACTTCCCGCGAGCCTCGTAAGATGAATGTGTAAGGCCCCGGCGTATGGTTTTTCAGCATCCGGTACTGGCTATTGTTAACTTGGGCGTAGATGGCCAATTCAGAAAGGTCACGACAGACCAGCGTGAAATTATGGCGTTCATCAAGCCGTCTGATTTTGCGGATTCTGTCAACGGCTTGTTTGGCGCCAAGGTCGCAACCCAAGGCGTAAGCTGAGTCGGTGGGGTAAGCGATGACACCGCCGTCACGAATAATGTCAACGGCCTGGCGAATCAGACGCAACTGTGGATTATCGGGATGAATCTGAAAAAACTGGCTCATGGTGGCGATCGTTAACATCAGGATGATTCACTCGCTGTGCGACATGAAATGGGGTTGACAAGCGTTGTCGGCCACAACAGGAAGTGATGAAGGTCAGTTTATGCAGTGAAACAAAAATGGTTTGAAGCAGACTTGTTCAGAGCAACGTAATTGAAGCGATGGTCAGATCATAACACCGAGTGAGGCAGAAGTCCCACGGCGCCTGTTAACGAAAAGTTGTCCAGACCGGAGTGAGGCCCGCTGGCAACGAGGGTGGCAGCCGACCCACATCCACCCAGGGGTAATCCGGGTTGTGAAAGTCGCTGCCTTGAGACGCCATTAACTGAAACTCACGACAATAGTTCGCTATCTGTTCGATCTGACTGTGGGGCTGGTTCGACCCCTGAACTTCCAGCGCGTGGCCACCGGCGTGTTTGAAATCTTTGATCAGCGCCTTCAGTTTGGTGGCTGTCATTGAATATTTGCCCGGATGCGCCAATACAGCGATACCGCCAAGGGCTCGAATCCAGGCAACCCCTTGACTCATGTGCGGCCAGAAGGCTTTAAGATTGCTGACTTTGGTGAGATATTTGCGAAATGCACTGTCCATGTTTTGGCAGTGATTCTCCCGAATTAACCAGCGGGCAAAGTGGGGGCGGCCAATCTGAATCTCTTCGGGTTGCAGGGAAAATCCAAAGGGGCTGCGTTGTTGAGAGGCCGTGGCAATCTCCAGTACGCTGGTAAAGATCTGTTCGGCGCTGAACCCGGGAAAACGACGGGCAAGGGTTTTGGCAATATGATGCGAGCGCTGCCGACGGGCCTCCCCCTGAGCTTTGAGAATCCGGTCAAGATCCGGGTGGTCCAAAGAAAAGTTGAGGCCGACAATGTGTATCTCTACCCCAGACCAAGTGGTGGATAACTCAATACCACTGATCAGTTGCAGATCGATTGGGGGCTGTTTTTTTTGCAAAAAATAATGGGCGGCAACGGTGTCGTGGTCGGTAATGGCCAGCGTATGCACGTTGCGCTCTTTGGCTCTCAGGCAGAGCTCAATGGGGTCAAGGGTGCCATCGGAGGCGGTGGTGTGGCTGTGTAAATCAATGGAAAGCAAAATGATCTCTTAGAAGAAAGCCCAATTAAACGCTTATGCTAACAAAGTCTGCGAGTGTTGGCTGCGGGTTTTGGTTGTGATCAGCGACCAACAAAGCTGCACACGCATAAGAATTATTCTGATATTATTGTGAGCGGTTTGCTTGCAATCAGAACTCAACTGCAATTTAAAGGCTCCTATGAAGCAACTACTCGACTTTATTCCGCTCATTTTATTTTTCATTGTTTATAAAATGGACCCAAGGATGATCAGTCTCGGCTCCACTGAGTTTGAGCTGGGCGGGCCTTTCAGTGCAACACTGGTGTTAATGATTACTTCAGTGCTGGTTTATGGTGGGCTGTTTTTAAAAACTCGTAAGCTGGAAAAAAGTCACGCGGTCACTCTGGTCGCCGTGGTGATTTTTGGGGGGATGACGCTGGCGTTTAACGATGAGGCCTTTCTCAAGTGGAAAGCTCCCATTGTGAACTGGGTTTTTGCTGCTGCATTTTTGGGTAGCCAATTCATCGGTGAGAAAACGCTGCTGGAGCGAATGATGGGTCATGCGCTGCAGGTGCCGCAGGATATCTGGTTGAAAATGAACATCAGCTGGGTCATCTTTTTTATTCTTTTGGGCTTTGCGAACCTCTTTGTTGCCTTTACCTTCCATGAAATTTGGGTTGACTTTAAAGTGTTTGGCAGCCTGATCCTGACTTTCCTATTTGTGATTGGCCAGTTCCTGCTGATTTCAAAGCATATTCAGACCGAGGAGAAATAAATGCTCTACGCTATTTTCAGTGAAGATGTCGATAATAGCCTGCCCCTTCGTGCCAAGGCACGCACTGCTCATCTTGAGCGTCTACAACAATTGAAAAACTCCGGCAAACTGGTACTTGCCGGCCCCTTTCCAGCCATTGACAGCAACACTCCTGACGAGGCCGGATTCACCGGCAGCCTGATTGTTGCAGAGTTTCCCAGCCTTGAAGAAGCCCGAGCCTGGGCTGACGCCGACCCTTACATTGAGGCGGGTGTGTACCAACAGGTGATCGTCAAGCCATTTAAAAAAGTTCTGCCCTGAGTTGAGATTCCCGTGAAAATGCCAAAGCAATTGCTCTGTGCCCTGGCGGGCCTTTTACTCACCGGCCATGTTACGGCTGAGACCCGATACATTACCGATACTACCTACGTACCGATGCGCTCAGGGCCCGGTAATGAGTACCGAATTCTGCATCGTGGTCTGAAAACCGGTACCCCCCTTGAATTGCTGGAGGACGATGCCGGTAATGGTTTTAGCAAGGTGAAAAACGGCGAGCAGGAAGGCTACATCCCCAGCCAGTACCTGATGCCAAACCAACCGGCATTTCGTCAACTGCCAACCGCACTGGAGAAAAACCGCCAAATAGAGGAGGAAAACAGAACGCTGGCGCAGAAGCTGGTGGAGTGGAACAACCAGCTTGAGGCGGTCACTGCCAAACTGGTCACTACACAGGATCAGCTCAGCGGACAGCAAATCGAAATGAAGCGGCTGCGGGAAATTTCCGAAGAGCCTCTGGCTATGGATCGTCGCAACCGCCAGCTGGTGGAAGAGAGTGAGCGCTTAAAGAGCCAGTTGCAGGTACTACAAGCTGAAAACCACCAACTGCTGAGAGATAGCAGCTTACGCTGGTATCTGTTTGGAGGAGGTACGGTGGTAATGGGTATCCTGCTGGGCTTATTTCTGCCGATGCTGAGAATTCGTAAAAAACAGAGTAACTGGGTTTGAATAGTGAGAAAAATACGCGGCGCTTTTTCAGTCATGGGGCTCAAAACGC
>CBDAPN010000029.1:0-512500 GCA_965198415.1 Endozoicomonas sp. | reverse complement strand
TCAGTGAAATTGAACTCGCTGTTAAGATGCAGCGTATCCGCGGCTAGACGGAAAGACCCCGTGAACCTTTACTACAGCTTCACAGTGGATCTTGATGTTGCTTGTGTAGGATAGGTGGGAGGCTTTGAAACGTGGACGCCAGTCTGCGTGGAGCCAACCTTGAAATACCACCCTGGCAATATTGAGGTTCTAACCCGGGTCCCGGAACGGGATCGGGAACATTGTGTGGTGGGTAGTTTGACTGGGGCGGTCTCCTCCCAAAGAGTAACGGAGGAGCACGAAGGTTGGCTAAGTACGGTCGGACATCGTACGGTTAGTGTAATGGCACAAGCCAGCTTGACTGCGAGAGGTACATCTCGAGCAGGTACGAAAGTAGGTCATAGTGATCCGGTGGTTCTGAATGGAAGGGCCATCGCTCAACGGATAAAAGGTACTCCGGGGATAACAGGCTGATACCGCCCAAGAGTTCACATCGACGGCGGTGTTTGGCACCTCGATGTCGGCTCATCACATCCTGGGGCTGAAGCCGGTCCCAAGGGTATGGCTGTTCGCCATTTAAAGTGGTACGCGAGCTGGGTTTAGAACGTCGTGAGACAGTTCGGTCCCTATCTGCCGTGGACGTTGGAAGTTTGAGAAGAGCTGCTCCTAGTACGAGAGGACCGGAGTGGACGGACCACTGGTGTTCGGGTTGTGTCGCCAGACGCATTGCCCGGTAGCTATGTTCGGACGGGATAACCGCTGAAAGCATCTAAGCGGGAAGCCCCCTTCAAGATAAGACTTCCCTAGAGATTTGATCTCCCTGAAGAGCCGTTAAAGACGATGACGTTGATAGGTTGGGTGTGTAAGTGCTGTGAGGCATTGAGCTAACCAATACTAATGACTCGTGCGGCTTGACCATATAACGCCAAAGCGATTTGAGAGCGCTTAAAAACGAGAGCGAGTTGGCAAAGAAACAGTCAACAGCAGACGGCATACACAAAGAGTGTACAGCAAGAAAACAGCTTGAAACGGATTCCGGCTACTGTCAGGAAACAATTCCTGGCATTAGCAACCAGTTAAGCCTGGCGACCATAGAAAGTTAGAACCACCTGAACCCATCCCGAACTCAGTAGTGAAATGACTTATCGCCGATGGTAGTGTGGGGTCTCCCCATGCGAGAGTAGGACATCGCCAGGCACCAATTAAAGAAAACCCCCGAAAGAGCAATCTTTCGGGGGTTTTTCTGTTTTATTAATATGTCTTTTTTTAGCAATCGTCTGAAAAGTAAGTAATCGCTAAAACGGGACGGAAATCATGTTTGGCTGATGGCCTATGAACAAGAAATCTTCTTCAAAACGCTAAACAAAGCATTATCCCTACGATCAGCTTCAAAAAGCCTGAGAGCTTGTTAAGTCTCTTCTTCCGTCTGCAAAGTCTAGTGCCCGACTACAAGAAGTCATTCGCCGTCGTATTGTTAAGGCTATCTTCTATGTTTTAAAAACAGGTTGCCAGTGGGCAGCATTGCCAAACGATTTTTCAACCTTTAAGGCTTTGTATCATTATTTCTGTCAGTGAAGGCTTGGCAATATATGGACAATCATTCAGGACCGCCTGCGAGCTAGAATCAGGATAAATACAGGTCGCAATAAACACCCAATCACAGGAAGCATGGACAGTCAGAGCATTAAAGCGACTCATTTAGGACGATTCCTGCGGGAACAAAAAAATTAAAGGCCATAAACGACATGTATTAGCTGATACCATGGTTGTAGTTGTTACTTGTGTAACAGTCAAAGATCATGATGAAGCAAGGAATTTATTGTCAGGGTTTTGCAAAAAATGTTTGATTTGAGTTGATGGCAGTTGCAGAGGAGGGTTATTGAATTGTGTTATAGAGTGTTTTCGGTTTGCCCTTGAAGCCATCTTTCGTTGCGAGGATCAGAAAGGATTTGGGCTGATACCAGCATGGCTGGATCTTAAAGAGAACTTTCTCACGGTTAAATTTAAACGGTTGTATGAGTAGAGATTACGTGAAACCTCAGGAAAGCTAGTACGTTTATTTATTATTTACCGGAGATTATGCCCTTTGGGTATTTATGCCCTTTGGGTACGATAGGGCAGGGAGTGGCAGTTAATACAATCGGCTAGCATTCTTAAGAATGCTCTTCAGACAGCTTCTAAACAGACACTGCGTCCATGCGGTAACAGTAAATTGGCCTGAAAAAACCAGAATTTCTTGGTGGATAGTGATTTTAATTACCAAGAAATTCTGCTTTTAGGCTAAGTCATTGTTGTTGAGAAACTATCTATTCAGTGGTGAGACTGCTTAATTTTGCTTTTGTTTTTTTTGTTTCTCATGTCGTAGGTTTCAGGCTCAAAAAGATCACGGGGACTGTCTGGAAGGCCTAGCGACTTACCTCGGGTACCGTTACTGATAATTTTCAGTTTTGAAAAGCGATCTTCAGTAGCTTTAACCAGTGTTTCAGAGTCACGCATGATCGTCGGCCTGATGAAGAGCATCAGATTTTTCTTCTCATCGCCGTCCTGATTGTATCGGAACAGGTTTCCAAGAAAGGGTATGTCTCCAAATAGTGGAATTTTTTTCCGACTTTTTGACTTGATGTCTTCGATGAGACCACCAATGACTATGGTCTGGCCGTCGTCAACAAGAACAGCAGTTTTTAAGCTTCGGGTGTTGAATAAAAGATCATCGTTATCAGAACCCAGTAGCTGTTTGGTGGTGCCTACGTCTAGGGATGAAACCTCCTGTTCTAAGGTCAGCCGAAGGCTGTTGCCTTCATTGATATGCGGCGTGATTTTAAGTTTTAAACCAACATCTTTCCGTTCGGTGGTGGTAAATGGGTTGTTGCTGTTGCCACTGGATGCAGTTTGATAGGAGCCGGTTTTGATGGGGATGTTTTTACCTATGACCAGTTCCGCTTCTTCATTATCGAGGGTAAGCATGCTGGGGGTGGATAGAATATTGTTGTTGGATTTGGAGCTCAGTGCCGTAACCAGTACGCCAAAGTTATCCGCTCGAAGGGCCAGAGAGCCAAGGGCGATGCTGGCGTTATCGAGAATGTTGCCGGTAATACTGCTTTTGAAGTCTTTACCAGCGTTTTTGCTTGCCCCACTGACGATCGTTTTCTTACCGTCAATGGCCCACTGAATGCCCAAGGCGTCGTTAATACCACCGGACACCTCAACGATCACCGCCTCAAGTAAGACTTGGGATCTGGGAACATCAAGTTGCCTGACAATCTGCTCCATGGCTTGCAGAGACTCGGGGTCCGCAATCATTACCAGGGCGTTTTGCGTTTCGTCCGCTTTTACGAAAGCGCTGGTCATGGCTGAGCTACTCTTCATGCCAGACTTGGTGCCGGCATTTCTGTTTGAAGAGTTGCCAGTAGATGAGCCTGATTTGCTCTGGCTGTCCTGGATGATGGTCGATGCTTCAGAGAGAATTTCAGCGATGTTTTTGGCATCAGCAAAACTCAGAAACATCACTTTTGTGGTGGATTTGCGAATGCCTTCTTTATCCAGTGTGTCTGCCAGTTTACGTACGCGTGCGCGCTTACTGGCATTGCCTTTGATTACCAGGCGATTACTGCGTTCATCTGCAATGACCTGCAATCCGCTGGGCAACTGACCTTTGCTGGCTACCAGGGTGTCAGAAATGATCTTTGCTACATCGCCCACCCAGGCGTGCCTTAGCTGGATAACTTCGTAATCGTTATTACTGGCGTCATCAAGCTCTTTAATCAGTTTGCTAATGCGTTCAACGTTGTCGGCAAGATCGCTAACAATCACAGCGTTGCTGGAGGCAGAGGCGGCTGCATGACCGTTTTGAGCGATCAGAGGTCGGATAATTGGAATAACTTCAATAGCGGATACGCTGTGCAGCTCAATGACTTTTGTTGTCATGACCCCATTGATATTTTTCTGAGATTCGCCGGGGCTGCTGGTTTTAGCCGCAGTATTTGGAATGATATTGATAATCTGCCCATCGGCTTTGGGGATTACCGAGTAACCATTCGCAGTGAGAACCTCTAGGAAGACATCGTAGACTTGATCGCGTGTCAGAGGTTTTGAGGAGATAACCGTTACGGTGTTGCCTGCTTTGATACGGGGATCAATAACAAACGTTTCACCCGTAATTTTAGCAACCTGAGTTATGAACTCCCGAATGTCAGCATTTTGTTGGTTTAGTGTCCAGAGTCTTTCATCTGACACCTTCGCCGAAGCCGGTTTATGGTTTGAACTGGTTCCGCTGGCAAACAATTGCACTGAAAGCAGTAACAGGAAAAGTGAAATTATTTTCATCAATTTCCCAAGAGGGGTATGTGATTTGGTGTTCATTCTAGGACCGTTGGTTCAGCAGTTTGTCATTTTTGTAGTTACAGTTCCTGACTGGCTTCTTGCACTCTTTCTCGGAGTTCATGCATTCGCTGCTCAAGGGGCTTTTCATCTGGATAACTGTGATTTCCGGGACGTTTATCCGATGATCGTTGTGCAGTTTTAAGGGTGGGAGTAACTTCCTGGAAAGTGCTGGAGACTCCAGCTGTGTTTGGAAAATAAAGTTTTTCAAGCTGGTTGCTCCGTTTTATGACGACATGGTCCGAATATACCTGATTCAAGATAGCCCCTCCGGGAAGTGTGTCACCTATTTCATAAAGTTTGTCCTGGTTGGTGGCTTGAATTATCGCACTTTCGTACTCCTTGTTTTTTATACCGGATAAGACGCCCCGAAGAACCAGATTCATTTTAGTTGTGGGAATTTCGCTGTTGTTTTTTTCGGCCTCATTTCGGGAATTGGAGCCGAAGAGGAGCTTAAAATCCTCTTTTCTGATTTCAATAGGTTTTTTTGAAACGATTGTTCTGTTTTGGTCGGCGGAGAGGGTTTCACTGTTGCTAATGGTTGCATGGTAAAAATCCAGGCTCTGTAGAGAAATACTCAATATCATGCTGATCGAGACGAGCAGAACAATCAGGAGCCGATTGTGCCTGTGGCCAGGTTGTAAAAATGTGGTGGAAACCACTGATCTCATGTTGGTCTCTTCTGAAGTTAGCAATTTGGGTTAATACGCTATTATTAATTTTAAATAAAAGCATAAGAGTATGGTTTTTTAAAGAAAATAAGTTCATCAGTTAAAGTTCTGTACGTTAGTAAGAATAAAAACTGCTAAATATTCCCTTCCATGTTTGTAAAACCGGAATATTAATCCAGACTATTATTGGGTGACAGATAACTGAGCTCTGACTGGAAATCTTTGTGATGATAGTTTGCAGCTGTACTGACAAGTGCACTTGATAAGTGCAATAGGAACCATCCCCATCTGAAACATGGCGTAACCCTCATCAATTTAAGGAGCTACTGTTGGCCACTTCGAAAACCGCTGATGATCGGGACATGATTGACGATAACGGCGATTTACAACGCTTGCCTTTTACCTTCGCCAAAAGGAACGGCGTAGTGCTCACTGAAGATGAGGAGGGAGCAAAACTTTACTTTCATAATACGCCGAACCCTTCACTGTTGGCTGAAGTAACACGTTTTTCGGGCATTATGCCCGGGTATCGAAAAGTCAGCCTTGAAAGGTTGTCTGAGGTGTTAGCCCAGTGTTACCACAACGATAGTTCTGAGGCGCTGCAAGATGCTGCCGGTATCAGCGACAACCTCGACTTGACCAGCCTTGCCGATGCAGTGCCGGTAACGGAAGATCTTCTCGAACAAAGCGACGACGCGCCGGTCATTCGTCTGATCAATGCTTTGCTTACTGAGGCCATCAAAGAAGGGGCTTCAGACGTTCACATTGAAACCTTTGAATCAGCCCTTACGGTGCGCGTGCGAGTTGACGGTGTCCTGCGGGAAATTTTGTCACTGCAGCGAACCATCGCTTCTCTGTTGGTCTCGCGCATAAAAGTGATGGCGCGATTAGATATTGCTGAAAAACGTATCCCCCAAGATGGACGAATCTCATTGCGAGTGGCGGGTAAAGAGGTCGATGTGCGGGTCTCTACTTTACCCTCGAGTAACGGTGAGCGAGTTGTGTTAAGGCTGCTGGATAAAGCCGCTGGCCGTCTTGAGTTGAAACACTTGGGAATGACTGAACAAAACCGATTGCTGATTGAAGATCTGTTAAAAAAGCCCTTTGGCATTATTTTGGTAACGGGCCCCACAGGTTCCGGTAAAACCACATCACTTTATGCCAGCCTGACCCTTCTTAACGACAAAACTCGCAATATTCTTACCGTCGAAGACCCCATTGAGTACCACCTTGAGGGGATCGGTCAAACGCAGGTGAATTCAAAAGTCGATATGACCTTTGCCCGCGGGCTTCGTGCCATCCTGCGCCAAGACCCTGATGTCGTGATGGTGGGTGAAATTCGGGATCGTGAAACCGCTGAAATTGCCGTGCAGGCCAGCTTAACTGGCCACTTGGTGCTTTCAACCCTCCACACCAATACGGCGGTCGGTGCGCTGACTCGCCTGCAGGATATGGGCATTGAGCCTTTTCTGATGTCATCGAGCTTGGTGGGCGTGATTGCACAGCGCCTTGTCAGAGTACTTTGCAATCATTGTAAGTCGCCCTATGAACCGGATGCTAACGAGCGTGAGCAGCTGGGTATTAAACCTACTGATGCCGTTACGCTTTATCACTGTACGGGTTGTAAAAACTGTAATTTCAGTGGTTACCGGGGGCGGACGGGCATCTATGAAGTGGTGGTGATTGATGAGCAAGTCAGGCGGATGATTCACAGCCTCAACGGAGAACAGGATATTACCGAATATGTGCGTAAATTCAGCCCCAGCATTGGTGCCGATGGCGCCAGAAAAGTACGAGAGGGGGTGACTACGCTGGAAGAAGTGCTAAGGGTCACACAAAAAGACTGACAGCAAAAGCAGGTGTAAGCCGAATGTTTCACGGCCGCTCTTCATGCATCATCAGAATTTGGGAATGAGCTGCCACGGGTGTTCACGCGCCTAACGAGAGTACAAAACATCCGGGTTTTACTCCCTTTTGAAGTAACTTATGGAAAATTGCAGAAAGCAGGAAAAAACCAGCGATTATGGCAGCGTTTGAATATATTGCACTTGATCATCAGGGGAAGCAACGCAAAGGAACACTGGAAGCCGATAGCGGGCGACAGGTTCGGCAAATGCTGCGAGACAAGCAGTGGACCCCTTTGAACATAAATGCTTTAGCAGAACGGAAGTCTGAAGGCAGCCGGGGAAGACATTTTTCCCTTCGCAGAGGAATCTCGCCTATTGAACTGGCTACTGTCACGAGGCAGTTGGCCACTCTTGTGCAGGCAGCAATGCCCATTGAGGAAGCACTGAGCGGGGTTGCTGCCCAGCAGGAAAAACGCAGGATAAAAAACCTCCTGCTTGCGGTTCGCTCCCGGGTACTCGAAGGTTACACTCTGGCCAGGAGTCTGGACGCTTTCCCGGACGTATTTCCGCAAATGTACCGGGCTACGGTCGCTGCTGGCGAGCATGCCGGATACCTTGACCGGGTGCTTAATCGCTTGGCGGACTACACTGAAGCGCGCATGCGCTCCGGTCAGAAAGTTCAGCAGGCTCTGGTTTACCCCATTATTCTGATGGTGGCATCCATCGGGATTGTCAGCTTTCTTTTAGGCTATGTTGTGCCGGATGTGGTTAAGGTTTTTCTGGATTCCGGGCAGGAGTTGCCATTAATAACTGAGCTGTTGATCTCCGCCAGTAAAGGTCTCCAGGCATGGTGGCCTTTGCTACTCACCGGTATTGTCGGACTGATTATAGGGGTCAGGCATTTATTGCAAAAAGAGTCCATTCGATTGGCCTGGCACCGGTTCATGCTGAAAATGCCCTTTGTGGGGCGTTTCGTACGCACTGCAAATGCTGCCCGCTTCGCCAGTACCTTAAGTATTCTCACCCGCAGCGGCGTTTCGCTGGTTGAAGCGCTCATTATCGCGGCAAAGGTGGTCAATAATGACGCCATTAGAAATGCGGTTCAGGTTGTGGCTCAAAGGGTCAGTGAAGGTACCAGTTTAAATAAATCATTAACCGAAACCGGTTATTTTCCGCCATTAATGTTGCACATGATAGCTAGTGGCGAAGCGACTGGGGAATTGGATCAAATGCTGGAGCGAACTGCCCAGAATCAGCAAATGGAGCTTGAGGGTCGCATCACCGTCGTCCTTGGACTTTTTGAACCTATGATGATGGTGTTCATGGGGGGCGTTGTGATGCTGATTGTGCTGGCAATTTTGCTCCCTATACTCAATATGAATCAGCTATTGGCCTGACCTGTGTCAGTGTGCAATGGCTTTGCCATTTTCAGGAGAGCTTTATTGAAGAGCTTTACTGAAAGGCTTCACAAAATAGCTCTAAAAAACAGTTCTACAACAATCGAGGTTATCAAGCATGATAAAAACATGGAGCAGCCGTAAAAAACAAAAGGCTCGCAAAAAAGCCGGTGGTTTCACCTTGATTGAGATTATGGTGGTTGTGGTGATTCTGGGTATATTGGCCGCTTTGGTGGTTCCCAAAATACTTTCTCGACCTGATCAGGCCAAGGCTACCGTGGCGCGTACCGATATCGAATCAATCTCACAGGCTCTGGAGCTGTACCGACTAGACAACGGCGTCTACCCAAGCCTTGATCAGGGGCTTGAGGCATTAGTGGAAAGACCGTCTTCGCCACCTGTGCCTAAAAGCTGGAATCCAGAGGGTTATCTGAAGAAGGTTCCCTTAGATCCCTGGGGTAATCCATACATGTACCTGTACCCCGGTAATCACAGCAAATATGACCTTTACTCCCTTGGAGCCGATGGGCGGGAAGGGGGAGAAGGTATTGATGCAGATATTAACAACTGGGACAAATAACGGTGGTATTTCAACACCTGAGACGTTCTACCCAAAATGGCTTTACCCTGGTCGAAATGCTTGTGGTTGTCGTCATTGTTGGTGTCCTCGCTTTGGGTGCGCATAATTTAACGGGCCGGCAAAACAATGAGCAAGACGAAGCAGTCCGGCTGCATTTAGCGCTTAATCAAATGCGAGATAAGGCTTTGAGGGATAACATACCTTATGGTTTTTCTTTAAAGAGAGGGGTCTACTCCTGGTGGTCGTATTCTACCGAGCAGCGCAAGTGGGTGCTTCTTGAAGAGAAACCGTTTAAACCGCACCCGGTATCAGAGTCATTAAATGTGCTCCTTGAAGGCGACTTCATTTCTGAGTTGCCAGACGAGCGCACTCCGGTTGTTGTATTTGATGCACTTCATATGACCCCGTTTCTCTTGCGGATTGTGCCGCTAAATAAGCCAAAGCATTCGATTATCCTGAAATCGGATGGACTGAATAAGGTGACCAGAGTCAGACAATGATGCAGTGGGAGTTGAAAGCGATCCGTTGTTTGCTAAAGAGTAAATACCGTTCACGACACAGCGGATTTACCTTATTAGAAGTGATGATTGCACTGGCTGTGTTTGCGCTTGCGGCAACAGTAATCATTCTTTCTGATGGTAACAGCATCCGTCAAATGCGGTATCAAAAAGAAAAAGTACTGGCCTCCCAAATTGCTGATCACTACCTCAGCTCACTATATGCTGAGCAGCGCTGGAGTGGTTCAGCAGTTCGACCGCAAATTCAAAGCTATGCCGGCTCTCAGTGGTATGTGCGGGAAACCTCCGCTACTGAAGACGTGGATGATTTACGAAAAGTCCAGGTTGAAGTATTTCTTGGAGAGGTTGAGCCTCAAAAGGGCTCGGTGCCTTTGGTGAGGATGGTTACATGGTTACGGAGACCTGCGGAATAATGCGCCACACCACTTATTCCCTGCCCGAAGCTAGGTCTCGGTGCAAAGGGTTTACATTGCTCGAACTGATGGTCGCCATTGCTCTGTTCGCCATGATTAGCACAGCCTCTTACAAGTTATTCATGTCTGTTACCAAGGCTCAGGAAGTGACGAATACCGTGATGGATGAGCTTGATGAACTGCAGCGGGCTGAAATCATTCTTGAAAGTGACCTTTTTCAAGCCGTGCAACGGCCAATCCGAGATGATCAGGGGCGGCAACAGCCTGCGCTCAGATTACCAGGTATCGGGGGGACTGCCATTGAATTTACCCGCGCAGGTTGGCAAAACCCGTTACAGGCAACACGAAGTACGCTGCAGCGCGTAGCTTACTCACTCGAAGGTAAAGAGCTCATACGCTACTACTGGCCTATGCTTGATCGGGCGCCGGGTACCAAGCGTATTCGCCAAACCGTTTTAAGAGGGGTAAAAAACGTGAAATTTCGAGTGCTTGAAATCAGCGGAGACTGGGTGAAAACCTGGCCGCCAACTAAATCATCGACCCCTGGTGTGGTCTTTCGTACCCCATTAAAACGAATCCCCCAAGCTATAGAAGTTACCATAACCCATGAAAAAGTCGGTGCGATGATAACTATCGTGCCTTTGGCTACTTATATGCCGAATTCGGACATGAGCAGGCCATTTACCGAGGAAGAGTCATTCTTCAATTATCAGAACATTGAGCATCAGCAAAGATTTGAGGGTATCAATGGCTATTGAACCTGGGCATCTGTCACTTCGCCGTACCGGACCTGCCAGGATGACTGGTCATCAAACGGGAATCGCTTTGATTCATGTGCTGATCACATTCATTCTGATAACGGCAATTGCCTCAAAGATTGTTACGAGCCTCTGGTTTCATACTGAAAAAAATGCCCGTTATCTGGAAAGAGTACAGGCTAAGCACTATGCCATGGGAGCGGAACAGTATATTGCTCTGCTAATCCAAAAAGATTTTGAGGACGATAAAAAAAACGACCGGATGGTGGATCATGCGAACGAGCCCTGGAATGTGAAAACCGTTGGTTACGAAGTTGAACAGGGAAATATAGAAATATCAGTACGCGATGAACAGAGCCTGTTTAATCTGAATTGGCTTACCGACTTTATTAGCTCTAGGCATGGAGATGACCGAAGAAGGGGGCTGGACTATTTTAATATGCTCGAAAATCTGTTGTTTAACCAGTCGCTCGACCCTAAGCTGGCGCAGAAAATAAAAAGCTGGGTAAGTGAAGTCGAGGAGTTTTATCAAACGGATAACGAGGACATGCTCTACTTATCCATGAACCCACCACGACGAACCAGCCAGACCGATATGGCATCGGTATCAGAATTAGCTCTTATTGACGGTTTTGACCATGAGGCAGTTGAAAAATTGCTACCCTATATTACGGTTATACCTAACTCATCAAAGCTAAATTTCAATACTGTGAACGCTGAAATTATTCGCTCTTTTCACAAAGGAATTTCTGAGGGACACGCTCAGGCCATTATTAATAGTCGTAACGAAAACGGGGTAGCGAATAATGAGCAGCTTCAGCGCCTAGTTGCTATGACTGCGCTTGATGGGCTTTCAAGTAATCATGTGTCGTTTAATAGTCAGTATTTCAGTGCTCAAATAACAGCGACTTTTCGGGATACAACATTTTACTTACGAACGCTCTTTTATAGACATATCAACGGAAAAGTGCAGGTTGTCGGGAGAGAGATCGGACCCAGTGCATATTGGGGACAGCTCAAAAGGGAGCCTGAGGTTTAATAATGCAAAAAATTCTACTGATACGAATTCCCCCTCCATTGAGTACTGTTGGTTCTGATACCGTTGTTCAATGGGGAACGTTTTCAATGGCAGGTGAACCCATAGGCGAGCTTCACCTCACTGCCATTTATCAACTGAGAGAAGCTTGGCTGTCGGAACATGCCGCCGACAATAAAAGCAATAAACAGCCGGACGACCCTGATGAAATAGTGCTGCTTTTAGGGGGAACTCTCTGTTTTTATAAGCATTTGACCATCAATTCAGGTCAAAAGAAGCACCTTGGGACGGCACTCCCTTACTTGGTAGAAGAAAGTCTGGCTCAGGATATTGAAGCTATGCACATTGTGCATGGTTTTCCCACAAAGGATCTGCAGGTTTCGGTGGCGGCCATTCCGCATGCTTCCTTGCAATCACTGTTGGCATTATTTGAAGAGATCCAGCTTGCCCCGAATCGGGTGTTGTCAGAAATGCAATTTTTGATGCCGGATGCGCACTGTACCACCTTACTGCTCGACAATGACGCAGCGATGGTCTCAATGCCCTCAAGTGAAGGCGTTACCCTCAGTTATGAAGCACTACCACTGATTTTTCCTGAGCACGCGGATCACGAAATTTCCGATACCCTAACCGCACCGGTTGATGAAACAGCGCCTCAACAACCTGTACAGGTAAAAGTGTACTATCCCGACAACCAGCTGTGCATACCCGCAGCTCAAGTGGAAGAAATAAGCGGGCTTTTGCATGAGCGAGGCTACCCGGTAGAAACCTTTCCCCTTGCGGAATCAATCTTTGCACTCTTCGCCGGTCGTTATTTTGCGTTCAGGAAAAAAAACCAATTAATTGATTTCCGACAGGGAGTTTACAAGTGCCGGCGAAGATCCAATCGTTTCGCCCGGCGCTGGTGGCCTGTGGGTGCTGTGGCAGCCTGTTGGCTGGTACTTGAGCTTGGCCTCTGTGCAACCAAAGGGTTCGTTTACCAGCAACAGGCAGAATCCCTCTGGGATGAATCCATCAAAAGCTACCTATCGGTTTTCCCGAATGATCGACAGGCACAACAGGCAAAAGCCCGTCAGCAAAGGTCTTTCAATATCAAGCAAATCATGGAAAACCGTCTGAAAAACCTGAATACCCAGTCTACTGAAACACCTTTTTTACCTATGTTACAAGCATTATCCGGTGTTGTGGACTCGGTGGATACCAAGGTAGGCCTGGAACCGAGAAGTCTTGATTTTAATGAAGTTTCTGGTCTGCTGGTTTACGAGTTTTCGGCCAAGAATCTGGAAGCTGTGAACCAGTTTCTTGACCAACTGAATGCCTCAGACCTCAGTGGCAAGCTGGACAATGCCAGTCAGGGGAAAACTGGAGTAATTGCCAAAGTCACTATTCGTCAATGAGAGAATTCCATGTCAAAAATGAATAACCTTCTATTCAACAACCACTACTGGCAACGGTTTGCAAACTGGTATGAACTGCGCCCATCCCGGGACAAAAAAATAATGCTGTTACTCATTGCCACTATGGTGGCTGGGTTATTTTACTTTTTGGCCTGGCAACCGGTAACAGAGTGGACCCATAAACAAAAACTGAGCTTTGTATATCAGGAAGAGATGCATCGCTGGTTACACAGCAACTTGCCCAAAGCGCAGGAACTGTTGATTACTCAGCAAGCATCTTCAGGCAAACGCGATTTGTCATCCTCAGCAGCGAGCACAGCAAAACTGGCGGGTGTGACCCTAGGCAGGGTACAGCCCGACAGCAAAGGCCTCTCAGTCTGGGTTGAGGATGCTCCTTACCAAAAATTGTTGAGCTGGTTGGTACAGCTGCAAACTAACCAAGGTGTTTCTATCCAGCAGATTCGCATTGATAAATTGCAAGAAGAAGGGCGAGTAAAGTGTTTTATTCGTTTAGCAAGCTAACTGTTCTCAGTTAGCTTCAGAAAAGCATTGATACTACAGCGCACGCTCAAGCATCACATGTGAAGGCCTATTGGCTTTCACGCTGGCTTGTTTTACTAGTTTCAACCAAGGTGTTCCTGAAGCTGGGTGAAATCGGGAACTTATTTTTAGACAGTTCTTAAGCCTCACTCGCCGGGTAATACCATAAATTTTTTTCAGTAAAGCAAAAACCGTTGACAGCATGTTTCGATTCGCTATTATACCGACCACGAGTTCAGGGTGATTAGCTCAGCTGGGAGAGCATCTGCCTTACAAGCAGAGGGTCGGCGGTTCGATCCCGTCATCACCCACCATTTCAGGCGAGTGCCTGTACGCGGACCGGTAGTTCAGTTGGTTAGAATGCCGGCCTGTCACGCCGGAGGTCGCGGGTTCGAGTCCCGTCCGGTCCGCCATACAACTTAAACCCTTACGATACCTGTCGTAAGGGTTTTGTCGTTTATAGAGCCCTGTAATCAAAGGGTTAAACGCATTTCGCTGGAGGATTCGCCCTCCCCGCAAACAAACTATTTTCGACCCTTTTTTGCCGTTTTCTCTCTTCTCTCTGAAAAAGTGGAGGAATTGGCCCTTCGAGTCCTCCACTTTATTAGTCTTTTAATATCAGTACTTTAGTTTTAATTTTGCTTGAGGTCGCGCCGGTGGTTCGCAGGCGTTTTTCCGGTAGGCGCTGTGAACTGCTAGCGAACTTTTTCATTCTGTCGTATAAATGCAACCAAACATAACGGCATCAAGGGAAACAAATGCCAAGAAGAATGACTCAGACTAAAGCTGGCACACATCAGGCACTAAAAAATACATCATTTGAGAGTCTGGTTGTCAGCTGACATTTTTCAGGATGGATGCCAAGTACTCAGCCAAGGCCTGGATCATGGCCACCAGAGCGATAATCTGATCTTCTGATGGCCCAAGTTACTCATCAATACATGTCTCGATAACGGTGGAGGCAAAAGGGGATTCGACCATGGAGGTGATCACAAGCCAATGCCCGGATAGTAATGTGGTCGTGTGCTATCTTCTTTGCCCGAAACTCGAATTTTGATTGCTGACAGTTTTCTTCAAATAGGACATCATTGGCGCACCCAGAGCATAGTAACTCCATGCAGGATACGCCAGGAATTTTTGCGTGAGTTTCACCTGCTTGAGGAATCAAAAGCTTTGAGAGCTTATCCTGCTGATCTCTCAGGTGCGTTTGCTTCACCATTATTGATCGCCGCCACCCTTCAGAGCCTGAAACATGGTTTCGTAGTTCTGCCATCTTTGCAAGATAACCTCGGCAATGGCTGTCTCAGAAGTCTTCGCGTTGTTCTGAATTAGACAGCGATCAACTCTTCTCCATTCTGTCTAAGTCTGGAACTAACTCCAAGATCATACCTTCATGAATGTGGAATATGAGTTTGCTCTGTACACGACATTTTTCATGAAGCCCTACACCACCGGGACTCGAAGAAGAGTGATAGCATCTTAATGAATTCATCAAGCCATGTTTCAATATGATCGAAAATTCGCTGGAGGTGATCCAGGCCTGCCCGGAAAAGGCTTTGTGCTTTTCTACCGTGGGTTTTGATCGTGATGGGATGCTCTTCGTTGACATATTCACCAGTCTTGTAGCTCCAGCAAAAAGCCAAAGCCAATACAGCCAGTAGCTTCGACAGTTTATCCCGGTCTTTCAGGTGTGTTTCCTCCATGTTGAAGCCGCGTCCTTTCAGAGCCTGAAACATGGTTTCGATCTGCCATCTTTGCAAATAATCAGCAATAGCTGCTGAAGGGTTTGCATCGCAGCTCACAACCATCAACTCTTTCCCCTTTCTAGATGCTGCAAGGTAAACTATCTGCCCCCAAACTTTCCGGGGCTTTTTCATCGCCATGGTTTCACCAATACCTAACGAAAAGAGTCTTCGAACGGGAAGTTCTCTGTTTTGGTGCTTGTTGGGGACCAATGTGTTCACCGGAATGCGGATACAGAAAGGCCAATGATGCGAGCGCAGGTACTTTAATCATCGTATCCCCCTGAACTCTCTATCCGCCAACAGCCTCCGCACAGGCTGCTCCGGAAAGATTTTTTGAAAGCGCTCCAACAGATCGATTCTCTCCTACAGTGTTTGAGCACCCTTTTTTGGGCAGTAGTATCCAGAGTATAGGGATAGCCATGCCTTTGTAATTGATGGCAAGGTATAGGATGTTGATTTTGAACTTGCCAAACATCCAGTTGGTACGATCCATGCTGAGCATCCAGGCCCCTTCCGGGGCAAACAAATGAGCGATGAGTTGAGCGATGGTTTCTTCTTCAAATGCCACATCCTTGAAAAAGCGCTGGATTCTGCGATAGCAGGAAGGGGTGGCGGCCACGCCGGGAAACGTAGTGGCCAGCTCTGCCCAGTTAACAGTGCGTCGTTTGATGATGGCCACTATGAGAATAGACAGTACATCCAGATGTGACTTGTGCCAGTGGAGATAGGGCTTAAACTGTTTGGTGAGTGAGTTGATGGGGTTCATAGCTGTTTGAAACCTTGGCTTTGACACTAAGTTTCATAGCAGGAATCCTGTCAGCTCACTTTTGTCGTGTACAGAGAAAACCATCATCGTTTGTTGATGATAAAAAGATCGTCGAGTCGATTTCAGTCGCACCCCATCAAGACATACCTGTAACCAATGCAGTGATCAGGAACGCTGAGAATCTACCACCGCCAACACCGGAAGAAATTGATCAGTTTTATGGCTTGTCACCGAAGGCCAGGAGTACTGCACTGATGGTGTTGCTGGGATACAGCACGGAACAGATGATGGATCGAGCCAATGTCAGCCGTGACGTTATCAGAAGCCGCATCGCTCGTATCTTTACCGCCTTTAATCTGAATAGCCGTGAAGAGTTACGGGCCAAGATGCTCAGTATTTATAATCATCTGGACATTGATTACAAAAAGGAACCTATTTACGGGATGTGAGTCATAGTTGACAGGGAGGTAAACCATGAAACCGAAGTACCTGAAACTGGTTAAACACACGAACGGCGTCTATTACCTGCAAGGTAAGTTACTGGGGAAATCCATTCGGGAGAGCACCCGAACACGGGACTACCACGAAGCCTGTCTGATGGCGGTGCATCGTGAGCTGGATGCCCTGCGACTGGCAACCGGCGCGAACGATTACTTAAATCCCTTGTTCAGTGAGTGCGTCCGGCACTATGAAAAACAGGTACGGTATTCAAGAAAGAACCAGGGTATCGTTGACCGTTTGAACCAGTGGTTCGATGGTTACGCGATAGCCGATATAGATCAGGAGGATATAAATGCGTTTGTTGTCGAGAACTTTACCCGTCGTGGACTGGCCAAGTCGACGATCGAGCGAAACCTTAATGCCTTTCAGGCCATTCGTAACCACGCCGTAAGAAACAAGATGGTTGTTCAGGATCGGTTGCCGTTCATTAACTATGAACGGGTCAGTAAACATGAACACCGGATGACCATCGTGGATAAATCCGTGCGGGATCAAATTATCAGCACGACTGATAATCCCGTGCGGGATGTGCTGGTGTTTCTGTGGTACACCGGCTCACGAATTGGCTGCGCCCTGAACCGGAGCTGGTCTGATCGTTGCGACAACGGGATCAGGTTGTACACGGTGAAAGGTGGGCGTAACAAACTGCGCCAGCGTCGGGAATACGTTGTGCCAGAGGTACCCGAGCTGACCGCCATGTTAAACCGTCGGTTGATGGAGGCTCGCAAGTCGTCGGGCTTTCAGGTCACGGATAAGATATTTGACGTGAGCGACACGACGGTCAGGGAAGAGTTGGCCAGAGTATGCGAGTCGCTGTCGGTTAAAGACTTCCTGCCCCACGACATTCGTCATTGCTTCGGGACGTACCTGGCACAAGATAAAGTCGGCATCGAGGCCATTGCGGATTTAATGGGCCACGATTCTCTTGAGTCAACCCGCAAGTACATCAACCATGCCCGAGATGATCTGGCCAGACAGATGCGGGGCGCACTGTCGAAGCCTGTGAACGCTGGCGTCGTGGTGGCTATCTCATCATCAGCGTAAAATGGTCTTTTATAAAGTTATAGAATAAAAAAAAACAATCTATCGACAAAAACTGACTTGTAATCATTATTTGATCTTAAAAAAAATCCGGGGAGGAAGGAATCATTCTATTAAAATGTTGTCATATCTTATGTTCAAGACTTTAATTTGTAAGGAATAAGGAATAATGGACATAAGACCAAACTTTTCAGAAAATTCTCCCTCTTACATAGAAAGACCATCATCTAACTTTATAGATAATTCTGATGAGGGTACTAGATACACCCAGCCGTGCAGTATGCACGATAACTTATCAGAAACCAAAGCACTAGAAAATCGTTCTGTCATTGAGACAAAAATTATTACAGATGATGAACTGATAAACCTGATTTTAGAACAGGAATTTTCTAACAATGTTCATTATCGAGTTGAAGGCGAGCTTAATATTAGCTGTTCCACCGGCCTGACGGCCCTGCCCGAGAACCTCTCCGTGACGGGCGACCTTGATCTTGAGGGTTGCACCGGCCTGACGGCCCTGCCCGAGAACCTCTCCGTGAGGGGCGACCTTCGTCTTTCGGATTGCACCGGCCTGACGGCCCTGCCCGAGCACCTCTCCGTGGGGGGCGACCTTCGTCTTTCGGATTGCACCGGCCTGACGGCCCTGCCCGAGAACCTCTCGTGGGGGGCGACCTTCGTCTTTCGGATTGCACCGGCCTGACGGCCCTGCCCGAGAACCTCTCCGTGGGGCGCTACCTTGATCTTAGGGGTTGCACCGGCCTGACGGCCCTGCCCGAGAACCTCTCCGTGAGGGGCAACCTTCGTCTTTCGTATTGCACCGGCCTGACGGCCCTGCCCGAGCACCTCTCCGTGGAGGGCGACCTTCGTCTTTCGGGTTGCACCGGCCTGACGGCCCTGCCCGAGCACCTCTCCGTGGGGGGCTACCTTGATCTTAGGGGTTGCACCAGCCTGACGGCCCTGCCCGAGCACCTCTCCGTGACGGGCAACCTTGATCTTAATGATTGCACCGGCCTGACGGCCCTGCCCGAGCACCTCTCCGTGACGGGCAACCTTGATCTTGGGGGTTGCACCGGCCTGACGGCCCTGCCCGAGAACCTCTCCGTGAGGGGCAACCTTCGTCTTTCGGGTTGCACCGGCCTGACGGCCCTGCCCAAGAACCTCTCCGTGGAGGGCGACCTTCGTCTTTCGGGTTGCACCGGCCTGACGGCCCTGCCCGAGCACCTCTCCGTGGGGCACTACCTTGATCTTGAGGGTTGCACCGGCCTGACGGCCCTGCCCAAGAACCTCTCCGTGGGATGCAACCTTGATCTTGAGGATTGCACCGGCCTGACGGCCCTGCCCGAGCACCTCTCCGTGGAGGGCGACCTTCGTCTTTCGGGTTGCACCGGCCTGACGGCCCTGCCCGAGCACCTCTCCGTGGGGCGCTACCTTGATCTTTCGGGTTGCACCGGCCTGACGGCCCTGCCCGAGAACCTCTCCGTGAGGGGCGACCTTGATCTTAATGATTGCACCGGCCTGACGGCCCTGCCCGAGCACCTCTCCGTGGAGGGCGACCTTCGTCTTTTGGGTTGCACCGGCCTGACGGCCCTGCCCGAGCACCTCTCCGTGGAGGGCGCCCTTCATCTTTCGGGTTGCACCGGCCTGACGGCCCTGCCCGAGAACCTCTCCGTGGGGCGCCACCTTAATCTTTCGGATTGCACCGGCCTGACGGCCCTGCCCAACTGGATTACAACGCTGGGAGAGACCACTGAAGGTAATACCCGCAACGTTTATCTTCAAAATACCGGGCTGTCTGATACCTTGATCGACCGTCTACGAGAAGCAGAATCTCCTGACATGCAGTTTCTTTTTTCCCGAAGTGCAGGACAGCCTGAACAGCAGTTTTCAAACGTGGTAGAAGGTCTTACCTTCTGGCGTCAACTGGCTTCAGCCGACTCGGAAATACCAGAACTTAGCCTTATGCATGATCAGGCTACTGACCTTGTTCGTTACCTGGGGCGACTGACCAGTACTGCGGACTACCAGAATCAGGCAACCCGTCCTGTACTGGCCCAGCGGGTGATGGCAATCACGGCGTTACTGACAGGGAGCGACAGGATCAGGGATGAAGCTATGGATCACATACATCACGCACTCACTTCCTGTGATGACCGGATAATCCTGGCACTGGATGATCTGGATACCATGCAATTACTCGATTCGGCCGAAAGAAAGGCCTTTGCGGGTAATGCTGACGAATTAAGGGAATTAGGCTTGCAAATGATGCGTCTGGATGAGGTGAAACGGATTGCCCGTGACCATATGAAGACCTTGAGCTGGGTGGATGAAATTGAAGTAGAGCTGGCTTTTCAGATTGGTGTACGCCAGCAACTCGCCCTGCCCGGCTCAACTCAGCATATGATCTTTAGAAGGTGTGCCAAAGTGTCGGATCAGGATATAGCCAACGCTGTTAATCAAGTGAACACCCATTGTTCCGACGATAACTTGCAGGCCTACCTCGCACAGTGGGATCCCTGGCAAAAATATCTGCGCCGACAGGAAGTCCCAACTTTTGACCAACTCCCTCAAAAAACGGTAGACCGTATCGAGGACTGTGCTATCAGTGCAGAAAAAACCCCTAAAATGGTCGCATTGGGCGATGATCATCTGGATTACGATGCTCTTGTTAGGGCTGTCGTGGAATACGGTAAGAATCCGTTGACTAATTCCCCTATGGACTGGTCAAACGTTTTCCGACTCACAGAAGAGGATTCCCCCTCTTCCTTAAAACACGTGAGTTCGACGTAAAAAAGACAAGGAGCCTCCAGACAACTTAGCTATCTTTCGGGTACCAAACCACAGACAGCTAACCGGAGGCTCCATGTCTATGACCAGTGTATTCTGTGATGTCGATGATTTCTGTCTAATTTTTGAACCACAATGGCATAAGCAGCTTATCTGCAATGACAAAAAATCACCGGTTATATCAAAACTGACGCTCAGTGAGATAATGACCATCATTATCTGCTTCCATCAGAGCGCCTTCCGGGATTTCAAGCACTATTACCTGAGCCACATTGTCCGGCATAAATCAGACAGTTTTCCCAACCTGGTTTCTTATAACCGTTTTGTTGAGCTGATGAAGACGACATTGATTCCATTGACTGTTTATCTCAAAACAAAGTGCATGGGAAAGCCTACAGGTTTGTCGTTCATTGATTCTACGCCTATCGTCGTTTGTGATAATCATCGAATCAATAACCATAAGGTGTTCAGAGAAGAAGCTAAACGTGGAAAGACATCTACTGGCTGGAAGTATGGATTCAAACTTCACTTGATTATCAACCATTGTGGGGAAATCCTGTCCTTCTGTCTCTCAACCGCCAATACCGATGATCGCAAGCCTGTACCTGACCTTGTAGAGGATTTAACGGGTTGGCTTTATGGAGATAAAGGGTATATCTCAGAGAAGTTAGCTGGCTGGTTGAAAGAAAAAGGCCTGAATTTAGTGACGAAAGTTCGAAAAAACATGAAGCCGAGAGAGCTGAAGGCCTTTGATAAAGCCATGTTGAGAAAGCGAGCCGTGATCGAGAGTGTTAATGATCAGTTGAAAAATATTTCGCAGATAGAACACACTCGACACCGCTCACCATTCAATTTTGCTGTAAATCTGATTGCTGGCCTCATCGCTTATACAATGCAACCAAGAAAGCCTCATATAAATGTTTCCGCACTGACAGAGGGTGTCCCTATGGCTTTCTGAACGTCGAACTCACGTTAATTAGCCATGTTAGCTTTTACGGTCAAAGAGATTCCTGACGCAGTCGCTTTCTGGAAGAAAAAGACTTGGTCGTTGCGACTCTTTTTTTGAAATCTCACAGCCATCATCTGTGTAAAACTTTCCCATACCAAAAGGCTCAAGAAGCGCTTTAAGTTTGTTAAACATCTCGCCTGTTCGTTTTCCAAAATATAAGCAAAAACAGTATTTTCAGCTTCTTGATTCCAGGTTCATAGGCTTTATAGCGATATTTTCAGCATAAATGTCTTCGTCTCAGTTCCTCAGAGTACCGGTAATACGATTCTATATGAGTGCTGTGAGCGATGGGCTTGATTTGTTTGCTGCCACAGGCTTTACAGTAATACGTCATATAAAAATCACAGGTTTAGCCCGCTATCCTAACGGCGAGTCCCATTTTGTTAAAACAGACTGATTTCAAGGCTTCAAAATGGCGCTGCCAAGGCCGATGGATTAATACATCAATCCACTTTTAATGCACTTTATCTTTACACTTTCAAATAAGCGGAGAAGCCAGGGATGGGCCAGTTAACAAATCAGGATCGGGAAGAAACGCTGGATAAACTCATTGATGGCCTCGCTGCAAGCGTTCCTTCCGAGCAGTTAGATAGCTTTCGGGAATTTGTCTATCGCTATTACTCACTGGACACCAGTCAGGACTTACTGGCGGGCAATTGGCAGGATTTGCTGGGTGCAACCCACTCATTCTGGAAGTTTATTCACTACCACAACCCACGCCAGCCCCGGGTTGAGGTGATTAATCCGGAATACAATCTCCATGGCTGGCACGCCACCCGAACCGTGATTCGTATTTTGCACCGGGACATGCCTTTTGTGGTGGACTCCGTGCGGATGCAGTTAAATGAATACGGCTATGCCATCCATTTGTTGCGTAACGGCGTGCTCTACTCTCGCCGCAGTGAAAACATGACGCTGTGCTTTGGTGAAGAGGAAGCTCCGGGGGAGTTTATCAGTCAGGAGACGTTTGTTTATCTAGAAATTGATCGCTGTGAGGATCAACAAGAGCTCGACAAAATAACGGTGCAGATGAATCGGGTACTCAGTGATGTCAGCCGGGTGGTGGATGACTTTGGCCGGATGACCGCCAACGTGGAGCAGCTGGCCGCAGATGTGGGCAAGCTGAAGTCGTTGCCCAGCGATTTACTAAAAGAAACAGACGAAGTACAGGCATTTTTACACTGGTTGTTGGATGATAACTTTACTTTTTTGGGTTACGAAGCGCTGGTTTTGACAGAGCAGCAGGGTAACCATTGTCTGGTTCGTCAGCCAGATTCGCTGTGTGGGTTGTTGAAACCAGTGCAGGGTGACGATGAGAGAGGTCAGCTGTCGTTAGAGCCGTTGGTTGAAGGTGATCTCTTTGATTTTAAGGATCGGCTGTCGTTTTCCAAGGCATCGGTTCGCTCCAGCGTTCATCGGCCGGCGTATCCGGACTTCATTACCATTCGCCGTTACGATGAGCAGGGGCAGGTTAGGGGTGAGGCTCGCATTGTTGGGTTGTACACCTCGCCGGTTTACCGCAAGACGCCTTACGCCATACCGCACATTCGTAACAAACTGTCGGCTATTATTCAGCGCTCAGGCCTTGATCCGAGAAGCCACCATGGTAAAGATCTGGTGCAGATTCTGGAGATTTTTCCCCGGGATGAGCTGTTCCAGACTACTCAGGATGAGCTGTTTGAAACCGCCATGTCTATCTTGCGTATGCAGGAGCGAAAACAGATTAAGGTGTTTATTCGTCAGGATCATTACGGCCCTTTCTGCTCGGCTTTGGTGTTTGTGCCCAGAGATATTTACAGCACCAGTTTTCGCCAGCGGGCAGCGAACATTCTTTGCCATCGTCTGGAGGCGGAGGACAGTGAATTTACCACCTATTTTTCAGAGTCTATTCTGGCTCGGGTGCATTTTGTTTTTAAACTTAAACGACGCATTGATTACAGTCTGGAGGTAATTACAAGGGAAATTACTCAAGCGGCGTCTTCTTGGCTGGATGATTTCAGGGAAGGCACGCTGGAAACCTTTGGCGAAGTTAAGGGGAATAAGCTGATCTCTCGTTTTGCCGATGGCTTCAGTGCCGCTTATAAAGAAGCCTTTAAGCCCCAGTCCGCCGTAGCAGATCTGCATTTTTTCAACAAGGTGAATGACCGGCACCCGATTGCCATGGGGTTTTACCGGTCTTTGAATGACAAGGATCATCAGGTTCACCTCAAGCTCTATCATTATGTGGAGCCGCTACCACTGGCGGATCAGATTCCCATTATTGAAAACCTTGGCCTGCGGGTACTTGGGGAGTATCCCTACCTGATTCGCAGCAGTACGGGTGAGAAGATCTGGATTCATGATTTTCAATTGAGTTTTGAGCAGCGCATCCACCTTGATTTCCAAAAAGTAGGAGCCACCTTTCAGGAGGCGTTTGAGAAAATCTGGCTCGGGGAATCGGAGAATGACCGCTTTAACCGACTGGTGTTGTCTGCTGGCCTCAGTTGGCGGCAGGTGGCGATGCTGCGGGCTTACTCTCGTTATATGAAACAGATTCGGGTGGGCTTTAGTCAGAGCTACATTGCCGAAACACTGTGCAATAACATTGCTATTGCCCGACTGCTGGTGGAGCTATTTGAGGTGCGATTTAATCCCGCCTTACCGTTGTCCAAAACCCAGCGTTTGGCTCGTCAGCAGCAGCTGCAGCAGAAGATACTGGAGGCGCTTGATCAGGTGGAAGTGCTCAGTGAAGACAAGCTGATACGTTGTTATCAAAGTATTATCCGGGCGACCCAAAGAACGAATTTTTATCAATGCAGTGCAGAAGGTGAACCAAAGTCGTATATCTCTTTGAAAATGGCCGCCAGAGAGATACCGGATATCCCAAGACCCGTGCCGCTGTTTGAAGTGTTTGTTTATTCGCCCATTGTCGAAGGTGTGCATCTGCGTGGTGGTAAGGTGGCCCGGGGCGGTTTGCGCTGGTCTGACCGGGTGGAAGACTTCAGAACAGAAATTCTTGGCTTGGTCAAAGCCCAGCAAGTGAAAAACGCTCTGATTGTACCGGTGGGCGCTAAAGGTGGCTTTGTACCCAAACGTCTGCCGGTTAATGGCGGCCGCGAAGCCATTATGGAGGAGGGGGTGCGTTGTTATAAGACGTTTATTCGCAGCCTGCTTGATATTACTGACAATCTGCTTGATGGCGCAGTAGTGAATCCGAGTGATGTCATTATTTACGATGAAAGCGACAGTTATCTGGTTGTGGCGGCGGATAAGGGAACCGCGACGTTTTCAGATATCGCTAACAGCATTGCCGAAGAGTACAACTTCTGGCTGGGAGACGCCTTTGCTTCTGGTGGTAGCGTGGGTTATGACCACAAAAAAATGGGCATCACCGCCAAAGGAGCTTGGGTGTCGGTTCAGCGGCATTTTCGCGAGCAGGGCGTAAATGTACAGCGCGATGAAGTGACTGCTATTGGTATTGGCGATATGTCCGGCGATGTGTTTGGCAACGGCATGCTCAGCTCAGAGACTATTGCGCTGGTGGGCGCTTTTAACCATTTGCATATTTTTGTTGACCCCAATCCTGAGGTATACCCAAGCTTTGTGGAGCGTAAGCGGCTGTTTCAGTTACCGCGTTCTAGCTGGACGGACTATGACCGCACGTTGATCTCTGTAGGTGGAGGCGTGTTTTCCCGTAAGGCAAAATCAATCCCTATCAGTGAGCAGATGCAGCAACGTTTTGGTATTACTGCCAGTCATTTGCCGCCTAATGAGTTAATTCGCTGTATGCTTCGTGCGCCGGTGGATTTGCTTTGGAATGGCGGTATCGGTACTTACATCAAATCGATGAATGAATCCCACGCCGATGTCGGCGATAAAGCCAACGACCCTTTGCGAATTAACGGCTGTGAGTTGCGTGCCAAAGTGGTGGGTGAAGGGGGCAATCTGGGGTTAAGCCAGCTTGGGCGCATGGAGTACGCTTTGCACGGTGGCGGCCTGAATACCGATTTCATTGATAATTCCGGCGGCGTTGACTGTTCTGATCACGAGGTGAACATCAAAATTTTGCTTAATGACCTGGTCGCTAGTGGTGATATGACCACCAAACAGCGCAACCAGTTATTGGAAAGCATGACCGATGACGTTGCCACCTTGGTGTTGACCAATAATTACCGGCAGACGCAGGCTATTTCTGTGGTTGCATCGGACGTTGCCTCTAGAATGGGCGAGTATCGTCGTTTTATGGACCACCTCGAATCCCGCGGCCGACTTGACCGAACCATTGAGTTTTTACCAGATAATGATGCGATTACTGAGCGGATGGCCAGCGGTCGCGGTTTAACCCGGCCCGAATTATCGCTGCTGATCTCCTACAGCAAGGCCGATCTTAAGGAGTCTCTGCTCAACTCTCAGGTGATAGAAAATGAGTATCTCGCTCAGGAGTTATTCAGCGCATTTCCACAAGTATTGGTTGAGCAGTACCCGCAGGAAATTGCCCAGCATCGGTTGCGCCGTGAGATCATAGCCACTCAGATTGCCAACCACCTGATTGATACGGTGGGTATTACCTATATACACCGGTTGGAAATGACCACCGGAGCCTCTGCACCGGAAATTACCCGAGCCTTTAGTGTTATACGAGATGTGTTTGATATTCCCCGCTATTGGAAGATGGTAGAAACCTTAGACCACCAAATCTCCAGTGACTTGCAATATACGATGATTCGTTCGCTCATTAAGTTGATACGACGAACCACACGCTGGTTAATCCGGCTCAAGCGTCAGGATTTGGTACCGGCAGAGTGCGTGCAACATTTTGGCCCGAAAGTGGAGCGCTTTCTTGCCTGTTTTAGTGACGCTCTCAGTGAGGATGAACGCACGGAGCTGGACCGGGCCGTCGAAGATCTGGTTCTCAAAGGTGTGCCACGGGAGTTGGCGCTGATGGTGGCGGGGCAGCGTTATTTGTTGAGTGCCATGGCGGTGATTCGGGTTGCTGATGATACTGGGGTGCCGGTGGAAGTAGCGATTCGCACCTTCTTCGCCATCGGTTCGCGTCTGGATTTAAACTGGTTTGGTCAGGCTTTATCACAGTTGGAAGTGACCAGTCATTGGCAATCTCTGGCCCGGGACAGTGCTCGGGATGAACTGAACTGGCAGCAACGCAAGCTGGCCGAAGGGCTGATTGGGATGTGTGAAGAGGAGGTTCCCATCGAGCAGACCATTGAGCATTGGATGGTGGACAATCATGACCTTATTTGCCGCTGGCAATCGATGCTGGCGGAAATTCGCAGCGCCCCACAGGCTGATCTGGCCATGTTTTCCGTTGCCAATCGGGAGCTTATGGATATTGCCCAGGTGAGCTTACACGATGGAGGGCGGGCAGATCCGTGATGTACTGAGGATTTGCTCCGATTTCAGGTACCGGGGTTAGAAGCGAGGGCATGAGTCTGAACAATGAAGCGGTAAATTGGAGTAGTTCAGACTTAATCTGTCTAATTGATTTATTAAATGTCAATAAAATTTTAATTAATTAACTTATCCTTTTGTCTTATTTTTTCGGCTACGCTTAATTAAACAAGTTTAAAGGAGTAACCTTGATTATGAATCCAGAAAATAACAACCAAACCTTCACTCTAAAAAATTCCGAAGCAATCCAAGATATTAACTTTCAATCAAATTCTTCAAGGCAAGATGTTCTTGATGTTAGTCAATTACTGCCTGCAGACGGGGTTAATTCATCTAATTTAAAACAGTTCGTAAAAGTTACAGCTAATGGCGTTTATATTGATTCATCAGGGCTTGGTCAATTTTCAAAAGACAGCCAAGTTGCCAGGTTTGCTTCTGGCAGTCCGGGCCTGAATGCCATGGTGGCGGTTCAGGTCGGTGATACTTCAGTAATTCACTTCGATTGGTCAGCTACGGCAAACACACCCTTAATGGATAACATTACGGATGAAGGTTCTGAGCAAGGTAATACCATTAAAGGAACGAATCAGGCTGACACTTTAACTGGAACCGCCGGAGCCGACACTCTTTATGGCATGCATGGTAATGATGTTATGGAGGGTGGAGCTGGCAATGATATCTATATTGGTGGTGGTGGGGCTGACCGCTACGTTTTATCCGATATTAATGCGGTAGTTACTCTTGACTTCAAATCAACCCGTTTTGAAAAAGACATTCTTGATGTTAGTAAACTCCTGCCAGAGGGTGTGGATGCAAGTAATTTAAAAAATTATCTCAGCATTACTGAAAATGGCGTATTCATTGACACGACCGGAAGTGGTGATTTTTCTGAAGACAATAAAGTTGCCCGCTTTACTGATGAGAGTGTATTTTCGCTAAATGAAATTGCTGTTCAAATTGGTGGCAACGTTCAGGTTGTTTTTAGTATTTACGCTCAGGCCGGTGTTAAATTAGACGGCCCTGAAGCTTTTGAGAGTGATGAAGTGCTTGCTAGCAGATTCGAAACACTCTCTAACAGTGTACAAACTGAATCTGACCCGGCGTCGAAAATTGGTCGTCTGGAAAGTAAGCAGGGTGAGATATTTAACTTTAAGGTTGCTGATCATCAGGTTGACATGGCCTTTGGTGGTGAAGGTAATGAACTGATCGATGCCGCTGAGGTCACGCAAAGTACTCAAGCAAAAGATGACAAAGTAGCTGACCATAAGCTCTGGCTCTATGGGCGAGAAGGCACGGATACCTTACAAGGTAATAGTGACGGCGTCATGCTCGACGGTGGTAAGGGGGATGACCGTATCATTGGTGGCAGTGGTCGAAACATGTTGATTGGTGGTTCTGGTGAAGACGAATTTGTGATAACTCTGGAAACCACCACCGACGATGACTTACGCTCCGACTTACTCTACGACTACACCAGTATTGAAGGGCAGCGAGATCTGATTGACCTGCAAACCATCCTTCCTGCAAGTGCTACGGCTGACAACATCCACTCCTACGTAAAAGTTAATAATTTTGGTGTATTTATTGATGTCAACGGCTCTGGCCGCTTCGATACAGCCAACCAGTTGGCACGTTTTGGTGAAAAAGCTGATTTTGATAACTTAATTCGCCTTCGTCTGGCAGATGGTTCAGATATCGAAATGAACCTCAATGAGGAGTTACTGCAACAGGAAGGTACTGGTGAGGTAGATTACCTGCGCGGTGGCGAAGGTGAAGATGTACTTATTGGTAATGCCGGGGACGATACCCTTGATGGCGATGCCTTAAGCAGTAAGTCCAGCGTTGACCATCTGTATGGCGGTGAAGGCAACGATAAACTCTACGTAGACAATTTGGATCTTTCCCAGGGAACGGTAGATGGCGGAGTCGGTTTTGATACTGTGAAGTTGGAAGGGGAAAGCGGTGAAAGTCTTAATCTGAATATGGCTTCAGCCAAGGTCGAAAGAGCCTTCGGTAACGACAGTGACGATGTGCTTGACGGTTCCGGCTATACCGGAGCCGACGGCTTTAACAAAAGCACTGGTGAGTATGAGGCCGACACTGCACAGCGGCTGGAGCTGTTTGGTAAATACGGCGATGACACCCTGAAAGGTGGCTCAGGTAACGACTACCTGGACGGTGGCGCCGACGATGACATCATCGCCGGAGGCGGCGGTCGAGACTTTATGGTAGGCGGCAGCGGTAGCGATACCTTTGTCCTCAGCGATGATGGCGAAATAGACACCATCTGGGACTTCTCCTCACAGAGCGATACGATTGACCTGCGTGCTTTCTTGCCTACAACACCGTCTCTGGAAGTATTGGGAAATTATGTTCATTTTGACAGTAAGTACGCCTATTTTGACTCTGCCGGCAGCAGCAAATTTGAATACTCAACCGCCATTGCCAAGTTTGGCGGCGCCTCCTCTATGGATGGAGCGGTAAAAATCATTGTGGGTGATGGTGACTACTTCAGTCAGGGAAATGATGGCTGGGCTGTTGCTGGCAGTGGGCCGCAAGACATTACCATCAGCGGTGCCGCTCTCGCTCCGGAAGGTACGGATGACCAGCTGTTAACGTTGAGTGGCAGTGGTTTCGAGGCTTTGCTGGATAACGGTGAGTCAGCGGGACATACCCTGCAGGGCGACGACCTGGCCCGTTTTGACTGGAGTATGCTCACCCTAAGCGTAAAGCAGGCCGATGGCAGTTATGAAAACGTTAATCTGACCCAAGCCGATATTGGCGCCGTTCGTATTTACGGTGACCGCTTAGAAGTGGTATTGGATAGCGGTGCAGCTAAAGTGCTGGATAACGACGGCTTTGGTACCTACGCCGATGATCTTATGCTCTCAGTTAACCCTGAGTTTGTTGGCAGTGAGTTTGCCGATCGTGCCGACCTAAATGCTTTGGCTGATAGCACTGTGGCAGTTACCACAACCGGTGCCACCATTCTCAACGTCACTGCAGATACAGCGGATGGCACTTACGGCGTTGGTGATGAAGTTCTTATCCGGGTTCGCTTCAGTGAAAGAGTAGAACTGCAAAACTACGACGGTGATAGCGATCCACTGTTATTGATGTTAAACAATCAAATGCCCAATGGCAGTGATCAGCTAGGAGCTAATGCGGTTTATGTCTCTGGCAGCGGCAGCCGCGAGTTTGTCTTCCGCCATACCATTGGTGAAGGCGAAAATATTGATGATTTGAATTACCGAGAGGCTGGCTCGCTGGTTTTTCAATCGCAGATTTCGGGGGTTAATGGTGCAGCTACTGCGGTTACCGTAAATAACGCCAGTTTTGAAGCCGATGCGTTGACCGATGGTCAGTGGATAACTGCCACACCATCGGGATGGAATCATACGGGTGGCGGTGGCGTGGTTGTATGGAATCCCGGCGGCTCAGGTACCTCAGCGTTTGAAGACGGGGTTAAACATGGCGATAACGTTGTCAACTTAAAAGGTGGCGAACTCTCTCAGACCCTTGAGACTACCTTCTCAACTGACCAGTTTTATCGTCTGAGTGTGGATATTGGTAATCGTTATCATGATGCTGGGATGGGCAATTACGAAGTCCGGCTAATGGCTGGCGATGAAGTGATTGGCACTAGCTCTGCCGTTAACCCCGCAGAAGGTCAGTTTGAAAAATTGACTTTGGAAGTGGATGGTCGGGATTTTGCCAATGACTTTGCTGGCAATGATAAGCCAATTTCTATTGTGATCGCTCATCTCTCAGGGGTGCAGGTCAATGTTGATAACGTTAGTTTTGAAACCGTTGACCTAAGTTCTATTGCCAACGGCGCCGAAAGCACTGCAAATCTTTCGTTGCCAGACCCTGATGGCCTGAACTCTCTGGCTGGCACCAGCGCCATTGTCGTCAATACCACCAATGATTCAGGTGAGGTTGCTGAGGTAGCCGATGTTACCGCCGGTGGTACTACATTATCCGACAACGGCAACTTCGCCGTTGCGGTGGTGAATCCTGACAATGTTTCAAGCCTTAATGTTACTCCGGGAGCCAATGATTATGTTGGTACCTTTACACCGATACTCAGCAACACAGCATCTGGCGAAGGCATGCAGCTGGTGGACTGGAGCTTCTCGGTGGCAGATGCCGACGTTGACCACCTTGCAGAAGGGCAAACGCTAACGCAGAACTACACTGTCAGCGTGGACGATGGTAACGGAGGCACCGTCGATAAGGTGATATCTGTCAACATCACCGGAACCAACGATGTTCCGACAATTACCGAGGTGACCGATGTAGCTGGTAGTATTCATGAAAGTACTTCTGGTAACGCTTTTGAGATGGACGGTACAGAAGGTAGTGGTCAAATTGATGGGCTGGTGACTGGTGGTTCCATGACCATCGCTACCTGGGCACGCTACGACAACTTAGATGGTTTCTGGTCAAGAATTATCGATTTTGGTGATGGTCAGGCGCAGCACAATATTGTTATTGCCCATCAACGCAACACAGGGAATCTCGT
This sequence comes from Endozoicomonas sp., assembly GCA_965198415.1. Classification (GTDB taxonomy): domain Bacteria; phylum Pseudomonadota; class Gammaproteobacteria; order Pseudomonadales; family Endozoicomonadaceae; genus Endozoicomonas. The sequence goes on along the minus strand of CBDAPN010000029.1, from coordinate 481,231 downwards.
CGTTAACTTTTTTGATAGTGATAACAAGCCTAACCAGTATATGGTGAAAGACGTTTTTACTGAGGGCGAATGGGTTCATATCACGGCCACCGTTGACGACACCGGTTTCCTGACCATCTACAAAAACGGTACAGAAATAGGTTCTTTACAAGGCAGTGGTGCTCCTGCTGAGAAAGTCCGTACCAATAACTACATCGGGAAAAGTAACTGGGCGCCAGACGCTCCACTGGAGGGGGCCATTGATGATCTGCTGATTGTCAACAGAGACCTGAGTGCGGCTGAAGTTGCCAATCTGCACGGCGCCCGTAGTTTATCAGAATTTGTCCCCAATCTATCCGGTGATACTTACCACGGCTACCAGTTTGAAGATGGTGTAGCCAGTACAGTAACGGATATCAGCGGTAATAACGTACCGATAACGCTGACCGGCAGTGCGAATACCGCAACACTGACTGACACCGGCAGCTTCACTGTAACGGACGTGGATACCAATGACACATTATCTGTTGCTGTAACCCCAGGCTCCGCTGATTACCGCGGTACCTTTACGCCAGTAGTTGGCAACGACGGTAAGGTAAACTGGACCTTCACCGTCGCAGACAGCGAGTTGGATAACCTCGGCCCAGGACAATCAGTCACCCAAAGCTACACCGTGACTGTTAGTGATGGCAATGGCGCTTCGGTTGATCAGGTGGTCACTGTGACAGTGAACGGTGCCCTGGATAAGCTAGTTATTGATTCCGTAGCACTGGCCGATGCACCCACCTTTGCTATCAACACCTCTAAGCACGTCATCAGCGAGGAGGACTTTGAGGGATATGCAACCGCCTCCGGAGGCTGGAGTGCTGTTTCAGGTGGGCCAGGTGATTGGGAAAGTTCCGGGGCATTTGAGGTTCACAACCGGGTTGGAGGAGCTTCGGCCTACGATGGGAACCAGTGGTTGGAGCTTGACTCAAAAATTCAGTACAGGATTTTATCAGCTATGAACTGGATACCAGCAATGGTCAGCCTCACGTTCTGGAGATGGCGGTACGTGCAAGGCCTGGTTCGACGACTGATGGAATAGAGATTTACTGGGGTGACAATCTTCTCAAGACGATCTCACCAACCGCTGATTGGAGTGTACAGAGAATTGAGTTGCCGCCTACTGGTGATGCTACCAAAATGTTGCGAGTTCAGGAGCCCAGTGCAGATAACGATGCTCAAGGCTCATGGATTGATGGCATTAAACTGATGCAGGTTCGACTGGAAGCCAGCGACGATCCAGCCTACGACTACACCATCAGCAGCCTTGAAGACACTGTGATTCCTCTGGATCTGGGCTCTGTCTCAAGTGGGGGTTCAGAAACCATCACAACGAGTCTGTCTGGCATCCCTTCTGGCAGTGTCATTACCGACGGAACAAACACCGTAAGAGCCGATGGCAGGGCAGTTGATATTTCTGGTTGGAACTTGAGCAAATTGTCCCTAACGCCAACATTGAATTTAACTGCAGACTTTACCCTGACCCTCAGTGCAACGGCAACGGAAGCCAATGGCGATACGGCCACTACTAGCCATACCCTAAGAGTCAATCTGTTGGCCTCGAATGATGTGGATACTACTGCGCCAGAGCTAAGCTCCTCGCTGGCCTCCGGTAACGATCTGATGCTCAGCTTCTCTGAAGCTATTGCCGGCACGCCAACTAACGGCGACTTCTCGGTTAAGGTTGATGGCGTTGATAGGGCGGTAACGGCAGTTACCACTAACGGTGATAGCGCCACGGTTACCTTTGACGGCTCAGGGCTAACGGGCGGTGAGCAGGTGGTGTACAGCTACAGCGGCAGCTCCCTGACGGATAGTTCTGGCAACGCTGTTGATGCGATCACGGATAAAACCGCAGGCTTTAGCCATACCTCCGAAAACGCCTTGCAAACATTGCTCGGCAGCACCGGTGATGATGTCTTTATCATTAACCACGACTCCGTGACCGCCACGGGTGGCGATGGCGCTGACACCTTTGACTTTAATGCCAATGGCAGCAGTGAAAAACCGGCGGAACTGGTCATCACCGACTTCAGTGTTAATGACGGCGACCAGTTGAAACTGGACGATATTCTGGTGAAAGAAAACAGCAGCCTTGACGATTACTTCCACTTCAAAGCCAGTGGTAGCGACACTGTGATGGAGATCAGTACCAATGCTGATGGTGATGTCACCAAACGGGTAACATTTAAAGACACCAATCTGCTATCGCTTGGAGGAAATGACAATGAAATTATTAACAATCTGATTAACAATAATAATCTGGATTACGGCGATAGCAGTGCTTAATGACTGCTTGAGGTAAAAGCATAAAAAACCCACCAAGCCGGTGGGTTTTCTTTTGTCAGGAGGTTATAAAATTCACTGTCTCACTAAGGCGCCTGATTTGTCTGTTGGTAAGCCTGCGCCAGTGTTCAGTGCTTGATGCGCCAGCATCTGTGGATGTTTTGTCGGCGCTGAAAATCCCGATCAATGGTGGCGGCGGTAATGTCTTCCACCGTAAACCGGTTTTGTACCTCTGGTGCCAGCTGGAATTTCCTGAAGTTGTTGGAAAAATACAGTACTCCACCCTGGCGCAGGCGAGCCATGGCGAGCTCAATCAGCTCAACATGGGCTTCCTGTACATCAAACACCCCACGCATTCGCCGGGAGTTGGAAAAAGTAGGCGGGTCCATAAAAATAATGTCGTAATGTCGTTTATTTTCCTGTAGCCACTTCAGGCAATCCGCTTGCTCCAGTCGGTGTTTGCCTTCTGTCAGGCCATTAAGAGCCAGGTTTTTTCTCGCCCAGCCCAGATAGGTGTTGGAAAGATCCACGCTGGTGGTGCTTCGAGCGCCGCCAACGGCACTGTGCACCGTGGCGGTGGCGGTATAACAAAACAGATTGAGGAAATCTTTATCTTTGGCTTCGTGCGCCAGACGCAGGCGCAATTTTCGATGGTCGAGAAACAGCCCGGTGTCGAGATAGTCACGCAAATTCACCAATAAACGACAGTCACCTTCTTGCACCTCCAGCATCGCTCCAGACTGTGCCAGCTTTTCATACTGCTGTTTGCCGCCCTGACGCTCACGGCGTTTAAACACCACCTGTTGTTCGTTAACCCCAAGCACGCCGGGTATTACCTCCAGCGCTTCGAGCAACCGTTGCTGGGCTTTTTGTGCATCGACAGTTTTTGGTGCTCCGTACTCCTGTATGTGCACCCAATCTTTATAGAGATCCACCGCCACAGCGTATTCGGGCATATCAGCGTCGTAGAGACGGTAGCAGTCGATGCCTTCTTTTTTGGCCCACTTACCGAGTTGTTTGAAGTTTTTCTTCAGCCGGTTGGCAAACATCTCACCGCCCGGTGTGCTCGCTTTGAAGGGGACGGCGGGGCTTTTTAAGGCATCACTTTGGCTTTTGCGCTGTTGGTCAGTTTGCTCACGAATATCGTAGAGAAACAACTTGCACGACAGTGAACCATTAAACAGGGTGTAGCTCTTTTTCGGACCCATACCCAAACTGCGGGCCAGCGCCGGTGCGCCGGTAAAAATACCCGCCTGCCAGCCGGGGGTTTGCTGCTTCAGCTTTTCGCCAAGATGGCGGTAGAGATAAACGAGACTGGTTTCATCTCCCATGCGCTCGCCGTAGGGGGGGTTGGCTACCACCAGTCCGGTTGGCAGCGTCGCGTCTACAGCCAGGTTGGCCAGCTCCTGCTGTTCGATTGTGACCAGTTTGCCAAGCCCCGCGCGCTGAATATTGGCCCTTGCACGACCAACAATTTTGCTCAGGCCTTCATAGCCGATGATGGTCGTTTGGATTGCTGAAATACCTGCTTGCCGTCGTTCACGAGCGGCACTAAGAACGCTTAACCAGAGTTTGGGAATATGGCCCATCCATTTATCAAAACCAAAGCGAGCCCGTAACAGGCCCGGAGCGATATCAGCGGCCATCATCGCGCCTTCGATCAACAGCGTGCCCGAGCCACAGAGTGGGTCCAAAAGCGATGCCCCCTGTTTGGCCAGTGTTGGCCAGCCGGCGCGATAGAGAATTGCTGCCGCCAGATTTTCTTTTAAAGGGGCGGCACCGGCTTCTAGCCGGTAACCCCGTTCATGCAGACTCTGCCCAGACAGGTCGATGGCAACAAACGCCCGGTTGTTGCGGGCATGGACATTTAAGCGCAGGTCGGGGTTGCGGTTATGCACCGCAGGGCGCCAGCCGTGGCGATCTCTGAGTTGGTCGACAATGGCGTCTTTGACAAACTGTGCTCCAAAGCGGGTATGGGTAATGTCCGGCGTTGTCCCGCTGAAATCCACCCGCAAGCTGGCGCCCCGATCCAGATGCTCGTCCCAATCAAACTCTTGTACTCCATTGTAAAGTGCTTGCTTGTCGCTACAGTCCACTTCACCCAGACGCAGCAAAATGCGGCTAGCCAGACGGGACCAGAGGCAGGCGTTATAAGCCAGCTCAAGGTTGCCACTAAAACTGACTCCGGCCACGGTTTCTGTCACTGCACTGGCGCCGAGCTCGTGCAGCTCTTTTGCCAGCAGGGCTTCTACCCCTTTTGGGCAGCTGGCAAACAGTGTCAGTGTTGTATTTATCATCATTTTATATTCCCGGAAAAAACTAAATACCCGCTTTTATTAACGAAAAAGTCTTAATATTGTGCCAACTTTTACCAACTTTCCTAACATAGATGAACAATTTGGATAACACTTAAAGTGTTGACTTTCCTAGGGTGACTACTTTTCTTCACGTTAACTCTTTACCCATATTACTTTTCAGGGGATAGTTAGGTCTGCCCCAGCCACTGGGTTTCTGGGAGACTGCCTGGAAATGGCTGCACTAAGCGGTGGTAGCTATTCCCAGACAGACCTCCCGTGGAATTAATGTAAGAAATGCCCGGGACGCCATGGAGGCCGTCAATAACCAAATTAGCAAGAGGCATTACCATGTTGAAAAGATACAAAAGGGATAAAGCAGACAGAGCTTTCAACAAAGGCTACCAAATAGGTCTATCTGGCCGCTCCAGGGACATCTGCCCGCATCAGGAGCCACAGTTGCGCCAGTCCTGGCTTACTGGTTGGCGCGAAGGTCGCGTCGATAACTGGGAGGGCAAGACCGGAATCTCAGGTTTACACCGAATGTACAACTTCTCCCATTCCAACAAAATGCTCTGAATAGCCTGAAGCCCCTAGTGGCCGGGGCTTCTGCAGATAACTTCAGTCACATTCCACCGAATAAACTGCCTCAGCAGCTTCCTTAATCAAACCAGGGCCGTGATAAATAAAACCTGAATACAACTGTACCAGGCTTGCCCCTGCCCTGATTTTATCTGCAGCAGTGGCCGCATCCATCACACCGCCAACACCGATGATGGGCAGTTTGCCCGCAAGCTCACCCGCTAACAGTTCGATTACTTGCGTGGATTTCTCGCTCAGTGGCGCACCACTGAGCCCCCCGGCTTCAGCGCCAACAGGGTGGTCTGCCAGTGCGGTTCGATCCAGACCGGTGTTGGTTGCGATCACGCCATCAAGCTCATAAGCGACCAGCTCGGCAGCAACGGCAGAAATTTCCTCTTCGGTCATGTCCGGCGCAATTTTAATGGCCAGTGGCACCTTTTGGCCGTGTTCTTTAGTCAGTCGGGCTTGTTCTTCTTTGAGTGCGGCCAGCAGACTTTTCAGGGCGTCGCCGTATTGAAGCTGACGCAGCCCCGGTGTGTTCGGTGAAGAGAGGTTGACCGCCACGTAGTCGGCGTGGGCGTATACTTTACGCAGGCAAGTGAGGTAATCCTGATTGGCATCTTCTAGTGCCGTGGTCAGATTTTTCCCGATGTTGATACCAACCACACCCTTGAAGCGGCTTTTACGCACGTTGGCAATTAAGTGGTCTACTCCCAGATTGTTAAAGCCCATCCGGTTAATCAACGCTTCTTGTTCAGGAATGCGGAACAGGCGTGGTTTGGGGTTACCCGGTTGCGCCAGCGGCGTGACCGTTCCAAGCTCCAAAAAGCCAAAGCCGAGGCTGCCAAGGCCGTCCATGCAGTCGCCGTTTTTATCCAGCCCCGCTGCTAGCCCCACTGGATTCGCAAACGTTAACCCCATCACTTGCCGGGGTTTAGGGGGTACGGTTGGTGCGATAAACCGGGTCAAACCAAGACGCTCTGCGGCACTGATCATATCCATGGCAACGTCATGGGCGGTTTCTGCAGAAAGACAAAAAAGGGCACTTCGGGTCAGTTTGTACATGTTGGATTCAGAAGCATCGAAAAAACTGCGCGCAGTATACGGGATAACACGCTCTGTGTCTGCAAGCGTTGCCCGGCGGTGGCAAATCCGCAGGTGAATGTTGCGCTGTATAGCAATAGCTACTTTAAAGAGTTGATTTTATAAAAAAGCACGGTCGTCTAATGAGTGCTGATAATTTGTTTAACAGACAGTTTATCGGGAACCGTTCATATTTTGCAGTTACACAGTTACAGACGACGCCAGCCAGCACATGAGTGTTATTCATAGCTTATTGGTAAACTTAGGGAGGTTAATTTTTGCGCAATGTGTTTTCTATTTTTTATTTGTATCAAAAAGATTGGAGTCGGCTCGAGAGTAACTGACGTTCAGTTGATTTTTCAGTGAAAAAATTTAATTTTCCACTGAACTTTTTCCATGCTTGCGTGTCCAATGCAACTTTAACAAAGCACTCTATATGGAGACCCCTATGGACAATAGTATTAGAAGCCGGAGCCTCAACTCCGAAAATTGTTTTTCTTATAATCAAGGTCAAGCTTCGAGTGTTGACTCATCGACTGTACATTGTATACAACCCGAAATTCATAATAACCAACTCAATAATTCCCAGCTCTCTGGTAGTCCAATTTCCCTGTACAATATAACTTCGATATACAATGGCCAGTTATCTGTATCTCAGTTGTTAAAATTTCTGAACGATTGTGATAAAAATTCTTTCTATGATATCTGTTTTGATTTGCCTTTTGATGGGCACGATGAAAAAATTAATGAAGAACTGAATGAAGCTGGTATATTTTTTAGGACTGAATTTCAAGAAAGCATGTCTTTAAATATTAGTACGTTGGTAAGTGCTCTAGTAGCAGTAAAAGAATCTGCATCTTATTCTCTAGGTCAAAGCACACTTCTGGATAATTTTCTTGCGCTATTAAATAATAACCCTAACAATTACAATTACATTTCAGGCCTCAAAAACGAGATAGAAAAAAGCCTGAAATTATCTACTCATTCTGCTGTAAATCTTCAGTTTTCTGATGCAAGTGCCGATTTACAAAGCCTGGCTATAGGAAGTAATGCCCAACCTTTTGCAGAAGCCGGTATAAATAATAGAGGGCTTGAGTCTAATAAGCAGGCACTCAAAAAGGAACACGTTGTAAAATATTTATCAGAACTAAATGGTGAATATCGTTTATCCGCTGCAGCGTCTCGAATGCTTGATGACGTTGGTTTTGATTTTATTCAATTCTTTTCCTTGGTGAATAGTCTTGATGATAAGTTTAAAATTACTAGTATGAGTGATAATGAAAAAAATATGGTTTCCACTTTAAGATTTTTGCATAATAGGGCTTTAAGTTCCACGCTCGATAAAAAGAGTAGCGAGTCGATTGATAAATTCACTCAGCTATTAAATGACCCATTTGTGGAAAATAAAATCTTCGATAATCTTAAAAATACTATTGAAAGAAAAAATGACATTAACTTTAAAACAAAGGAGTTCTCACTGCATGATGTATCAGGTACCTCTATATCGGTGAATGATGGTTTTTTTTCAATAAATTGTAACCATATGGATTTCAGTCTTAATGCCAATGGAGTTCAAGGTGGATATTCGATAAGTCACACAGAACAAGATCTTTTTGATACGCTTTCAGGAATTTTTCCACGAACACAAACAGTTGACTGCTGGTTGGAAACGCATCGAAAGCAATATTTTTCCTCAGGAAACCTTGGTTAAATATACTGCTTTATTTAAAAACAGATTCAAAACCGAGCTTGTACTTAAAATTACTGCAGAAAACCGGGTAAAAATACCTGGCTATGAATCTGACCAATGTGCACTACTGGTTACCAGATTTTTTGGTAACAATGACGTACATTGTGAAGCGATTGTTGTTGAAGAAGGTGACAAAGTAACAATTAACCGCCACATACCTAAGCAAACCATTAACTCAGGAAATTTATTAGATCACATTTACGATGAAAATCCAGATTCTAATGATAACTATCTTACCCAAGTTATTATTACACCGGTGCGTGGTTACAAAGCCACTGTTAAAAAAGAGTCTAATAAATTAATAATCAATGGCATGCTTGTTAATAGAAGCAATTCCGGTAAAAAACTTTGGGAAGGTGATGCAGATTTTATGAATAACCTTTTAAGTGGAAAAGTAGTAAGGGATGGTCATACGACAGTTGGTTCAGGTTCGCAGACTGAAAGCAAAATAGTAACCACTGATTTTTTCAACCCCTCTGCTGTGCTGGCAGAAGATAGCCTTAATATAGTATTTGGATATAAATAAACCTTGCCGATAAGTAGCGCCTGTTTTTAATTAGGGCGCTACTTTGAACAGCCCTCTGAAGTTTTTATCAATAATAACCCTCAAGTTTTACAGACATTTTTCTATCCCCCTTGATTATCTAGATTGAAACAATGGTATAAACCATTTTCAGTCCTGCTTATTCGCCAACAGATATCTGATAATGCTCATCAGCAACCTCCCCTACGTTAACACTCTGCAACAAACCAGCATGACAGCCTGCGGTGCGGCTAATGTGCGCAACGCCAAATGCGTGGAGGTAAAAAACTATATTCCTAAAAGCGATGATCAACCGGTTAAAACGACGCAAAACATCATTGGTCAGAGCAACTCGGTGCAACACAGCCTTTTGCAGCAATACTGCCATTTTCCCCACAAAATTCCCGAGGAAAGTGATTGGCAAAGCCCACGAATCGCAGATTCATCCATTAACCCTCGTGTATGGCTAGCCCAGTTGTACCGATTCGGGATACTCGAGCACGATCTGGCCACTGATCCGGAACAAACAATCCAAACCATCTGCACACCGCGTCTCCTTGCTTTGAGAGATGCTGTGATTAGTGAACACTCACCTCAGTCTTCGCCCACATGGCCGGTGTTCTATGAGCTGATGCACCAAGGTTTCTCTCAGGTGCCTCAAGCCATCGCCCCAAATCTGGCATCTAAATTCACCACCATTGAGAAACTCCACCAATGTTTGCAGGCTTTGGCGCAGGATAAAAGCAATCAGGATTTACAAGGCAACTTTCTGCAAACTCTGGACTGCTATGAAAACAGCCAGAAGCTGGTCTCACTCAAAAATAAAACTCTGGCCAAACTACTGACAGACGAAGATCCCAGCCTGCTCCATGATTTTCCGCAAGCTATAGATACTGTCGAGCCTGACTTGCAGCCTGGCTGGCTGCACCAAACCAGTCATCACAGCAAACTTGGCCAAGCGTTACAAATCCCCTTACAGCATTGCAAAAAGCGGTGGAAAGAAGAGAGTGAGCAACTGGGAACTCTGCCTTTAATTCAATTGCCACAAACAAATGGTGCTATGGCGGATCTGCTCAGTGCATACATCCACGCTTATCCGGACTACTTTCACGGGCTTTTGCTATACACCACCTATGCTTCGCTGTTGGCTTTGCCAGCCACCGACACCGTCCTTGCAGCCAGACGATTGTTGATCTGCAAGCAGGAAGCTGTCTCCCCGGCTTCACTGTTGACTCTGGTTGATGAGCTGGTACAGCTCGACGCGTTGCAGAACCTGAAAAAAACACTGTTGGCTAACATTGAGCAACAGCACAAGCCGGCGGCAGGTGTCGCTTTCAGGCGATTGAAAAAATACCCGTTGGATGAACGGGTGTTGAACGAATACCCGTTAATTAATGTTCCGTTTCAATACCAGCAAACGCTACCGCACATACTTGAGCAATTTTTCCAAAGCTATCCGACACTGATCGTGCAAATGATGGCTAATCTGGCCTGTGAAGAGGCCGAGCATCGTCGTGAATTTGAAACTTATTATGTGGCCATGGAGCTGGCGCAAAGCGCAAATGGTAGCTGTTCGACGGCACTTGCCAAACAGTGGTTTGCAGCCTGCAGCAACTCCCGCTACTTTGTGCAACTGAGTCAACAGCTGGAAAAACAAGTGGCCTTATTGTACGGCCAACGGTTACTGACAGAACTGGAAAACCTTGAGCTGAATAACCCTCCATGCTTTGCGGGTAGGTCGTGCCAGGAGTTATTGCAGCTGCGAGATAAGTTTCGCACCCTCGAGGAGATTCAAAACCGGCTTAAATTCAAGCTGAACCTTATTTTTACTACCCTTGAACCGTTCACCACAGCAATTGATGGGCGCATCAACGAAATAAAACCGTTCAGGCAGCAGGTGTCAAGCCAACTGCTCAGTATATGGCTCAACGCAGAACAGCAACGAGAATCAGCCCAGCGAAAATGGTTCAGATTAGCGGTACCGACGACTGAGCAAATAAACAATATTTTTAGTCATGGCAATGATGATGAAAAACAGTTTTTTAATTGTATTTTGTCGTATATTGATGCGCTTTATACCTTTCAATCCAACGATTCACACGAGCATCTGGTGAAGTTTCGCCAATGTCAATACGATGTTTACCAAGCGCAGTTGCAACTACAGATTGCCATGACCCGGCAATTGATCAAGTTTCCCAATCAGATGCACTCACTGCGCGTCAGTAATGACCTGCAAGAAAACATCCAGCTGATTCGACAGCTCGCCCAAGAGCGAAAAGCTATCGGACCCCGGGTGGCGGATGATCAGTTCAGCCCTTACATTACCAGTGTGGTCAGTATTTTTTGGCAAAGTGAAGATGATATTGAAGACATTATCGGGGATCTGTATTACGAAAAACTACTAGTGGATTTGAAGTACGATTTTGCCTCCGAGTTGAAAAGGGCGCTTGGCTGTAACCCCATAACTTATGCCAACGAAATTATAAACCAGTTGATTTATAAGCGAGTTTTTCAAACCGAAAAATTTTGCAAAACACTGACCAGCATTTACGAAGTTGCCCAACAAAGCCCTAGGCTTTTTCGCCGTCGGATGGGGGATTTTGCCATGTTGTATCCCCAGCTGAAAAATCTATTGACTGACAGCTCCGTCATCGACAGCACAACCCGAGTGATTTCCTCCTGTTTTCGTGGTCAGGCCATGGCGGCCTCTTTTACCAATGATGCACCAAGGCCTATCCAGGTCAGTGAAGAGACGGCTTTTATTATTAAGCAGTTTGAAATGTACTATACCTTGGCGTCCACAGCGCACAAGGCCATGACATTCTCTTCTGTGGTTGAATTTGTGCTTTTCCATGAACCAAGAAAACTCTGCCAGCACGTCCTGCCAAAATACTTGGCGGACTTCTGTTTTAAGTCGCTTAAGCCACCGCTGATTCGGTTGCTTCACAGCCTGCGCTGTGCTGAGGAGTTTATTTTTAAAATCACCGATTACCTGCCTGAGGGGTTTCTGCCCAATATGAACCTGCAAACATTAATGGCCAGAACCCGTCATGTGGCGCAGTTTGGCGGTGTCACCAAAGGTACCATTACTTATTATCTCTCCCTTGTGTTTCAACCGTTACTTAACCAGTTCACTACCTTTCAAGCGTATTATCAGCAAGTGGCGCTGGATAACAGCCCCCACGTCTGGCACTTGCTGCGTGAGGAGTGGAAGGCGTTCACGGGTGCTGTGGTGGCTGCCACACTGATTACCACGGTGGCCGTGGGGTTAATTCATCTGACCGGCGGCCTGTTGCTGTTTGCCAGCGCTGGAGTGACCACGGTGCTCTCTACCCTGGTCATATTTACCTGCTGCCTGCAAAACCTGCTGCGACTGCGGCAAAATGTCGATTCCGTCAGGCGGCCGGTACAAGAAGCTATCGACCAATACATCGCCCGGGCGTTTGCCAAAGACCGCCCGCAAGTGCAGCAGGCCCGGCAGCAGGCTCATGCAGCCTTTGAAGATATCATGGGCAACGTGGCCAAAGATCAACAGGAGCACCAGCTATGCCTCATGCTTGCGGATTACTGGGAGCTGTATCTCAATAAAGACCAGCACGCCGACCAAATCGCTAACACACTGAGTTATTTTGCCCCAAGCCTTGATCAGGACGCGCAAAAGATTCTGCACATTGTGCAAGACCTGGAAAAAATAAAGCAGGCGTTAGCTGGCGATGAGCAAGTGCTGGGCAGTGCAGAAAATATTCAACTGTTTAACCAAAGTCTGCACAACGAGAGCTTTGCCCTCAGCCCCGCCAGTGCCGGTGAGGTGGCTTATCAGATGCAGCTGCGAATTATCATGATTGAGTCGATTCTGGTGCAAAGCTGTGGAACGCACATTCCGGGGATGAGTGCTGCCACCATTCGCAGTACGCTGGAGCAATACAAAATCAAAACGCTCCGGGGTAAGCACATTCTTGAGTTGTTAAAACAACGGGATGAGATGCGACTGCTGGACTCCGATCAACCGGGCAGTACCGGGCTTAACGCCATCAATCTCGATGAGCAGCGAAAAAAGCTGCAAAACAATGAAGCCCGTTGGTGGGAAGAAAAGATGGAGTTATTAATGAAAAAAGCCATACGAAATGTCTTCATCAGTCACTTTAAAGAGCACTCAAACACCACCGAAGACGAGTTAAACCAAGCGGCAAATAATCCATTACTGCAACAAAAGCTGGTGATTGAACTGCAAAAAATTCAGCTTATGAGCCGCAAAAAAACGCCAGCCTTCTAACAGCTGGCGACTGTTGTTTATTGATAAACGACAGTTTAGTTATCTTTAGCCAGACAAGCCGCTGCAGTAAATACCACGTCGGTGGAGCTGTTTAGCGCTGTCTCCAAAGAGTCCTGAATCACGCCAATAATGAAACCAACCGCAACCACTTGCATGGCAACATCATTGGATATTCCAAACAGACTACAGGCCAGAGGAATCAATAACAGCGAGCCGCCGGCCACACCGGAGGCCCCACAGGCTGAAACAGCCGCTACCACACTGAGCATAAACGCAGTGCCAAGATCCACCGAAACCCCTAAAGTGTTCACCGCCGCCAGAGTCATCACCGTAATGGTAATAGCAGCACCGGCCATATTAATGGTGGCACCAAGCGGAATGGAAACGGCGTAAGTATCTTCATGCAAAGCCAGCTTTTTGCACAGCTGCATGTTGACCGGAATGTTGGCAGCGGAGCTGCGGGTGAAAAAAGCAGTGACGCCGCTTTCACGAATACAGCGCAGCACCAGCGGGTACGGATTTTGGCGAGTTTTCAAAAAAACAATCAACGGGTTGATGACAAAAGCAACAATCAACATGCTGCTTACCAGTACCATCAGCAGCTTGCTGTAGCCAATCAGCACACTAAAACCGGTCTCGGCGATGGTATTAGCCACCAGAGCAAAAATACCAACGGGAGCCAGCTGAATCACATAACGCACTAAGGTGGAAACCGCCTCGGCAATGTCATGCAACATGACCTTGGTTGCCTCACTGCTCTTACGCAGTGCCATTCCAAGAACAATGGCCCAGGCCAGAATACCGATGAAATTTCCCGTCATCAGCGATTCAACCGGGTTTTGTACCACTTTAAACAGTAACGTGTTCAGCACCGCCGCTATACCTTCTGGGGGCTGAATACCGGCGCCGCCACTGACCAGCGCCAGCTCTACAGGAAAGACAAAGCTCATCAATACCGCAACGCAAGCGGCGGCCAAGGTGCCAAGCACGTACAAAACAATGACCGGTTGCATGCCGGTGTGCTGGCCTTGCTTTTGATTGGCAATGGACGACGAAACAAGTACAAATACCAGAATAGGGGCGACCGCTTTCAAGGCACCAACAAACAAAGAACCCAAAAAAGCGACAGACGTGGCCGCATCAGGTGCAACAACGGCCAATCCTGCGCCTAGGGCAATACCGATAATGATTCTAAGCACCAAGCTGGTGTCAGCCATACGCTGAAATAATGATTGGGTTTGACTCATGAGTTACCTTTTTTACTGCGTTGGAGTTTTTATCCGTCAAAACTGCAAAGTCCATTTAGGAGGCTATCGCACTGTGACAGTTTTAAATGTCTCGACCTAAAGTAATGGGATGCTCTTTCCGCCTTAAGGAAAAAGTTACCAATAAACTCAACAACCGTGATGGCCATGCTAGTGTCCGTGCGACCTGCGACCAATCAGGAATAATACTCAACAACAGCGCAGCATGATGAAACTCAGCAGTAAACTTACCTGTCCATTCATATCCAATCTGTGTAAAGCACTACGGGTTGGTGACGAATGCGTAGGATAGTATCACAGTGACGTTTATAGAAAAGTCCCGACCGTTGTTTTGCCGGGGCTTTATTTTTACATGGCTGAGGAAATTAACAGAATAACAACAAGGTAGTTTTTAAGGTGAGTGGCCCAGTTTTTGGTCATATTAATTGATTAAAACTAAATAACGACTGGTGTCCGGTTGATTAAAAAAAGCATTAATAATTTGTTATTGCCATTCAGAAAATGGTATTGCAAAAGGAAAGCGTATAAAAAATATTTTCATAACATTGGGTGCTGCTTTTTATTGATCTTGGTAGTTGAAACCTCCCTAATGAAACCATTTCATTTAGCAAACCAGGCGATTTGCAGGCGGCCTCTTATGTGGCAAAAGAAGCGAGGCGGCTCTTATGGTTGAGAACCCGGTAACCAAGTTTGCACACAAAAAGAACAGCCCCAAACCACCTTCTTTAACGCCACCCTTAGGCGATCAAATTGCGAATCTGGGTTTTGATTAGGTCAATCGCTATGCGGTTCTTGCCGCCGTGGGGAATGATCAGGTCGGCGTACTGTCTGGCAGGCTCGATAAACTGTAGGTACATCGGCCGTACGGTTTCGAGGTACTGCCGGATTACTGAGTCAACGTCGCGGCCACGTTTGATGATATCGCGCTTAATACGGCGGATCAGGCAGATATCCAGTGGTGTGTCCATAAAAAAGCGCAGGTCAAAAGTTTCACGAATTTGTGGATTGCTAAAGAGTAATATCCCTTCATAGATAATCACCCGGGCCGGGGTTACTTTACGGGTTGTTGATTTGCGGTTGTGCTCTGTGTAGTCATATAGCGGCACATGCACGCCTTCACCGCTTTTTAGCAGCAGCATCTGCTCAAGCATCAGGTCGTGGTCCATGGAGTCCGGGTGGTCATAATTGGTTCTTACCCGTTCTTCCATACTCAGGTGACTCTGACTTTTATAGTAAGAGTCTTCTGAAATAACGCATAAATGCTCGGATTGCAGCTCTTCAACCAGAGTCTCAGCCAGCAGGCTTTTCCCAGAAGCAGAAGCGCCGGCAATACCAACGAGTAGGGTTTTATTTTTCATGGGTGGTTTCCGTGTTCATCTGCTGCGGATCTTAGCTTTTATCTCCATGAATTGAAATTACCTTGTCGTTTGTTTTGGTGATTACATAGTGCTTTTGTGGCACTAAAGTCTATTTTTTTTGCTCATCGGATAACCGTTGCCAATCAATACTTACTGTGATGTTTTCCCGGTCTGGTTGTGCATCTCTATTATTAGAGGGTTTGTTTAGGATAGAAAGCTCAGGGTATTTCCTGTATAAGATGGCTGCCTTAATTTCAACCAGCGTTGTTCACTATGAGCTTTCTTGCCAGCCCCAGTCAGCTGATTCTGCGTAATCAGGCGTATTTTGATCTTGAACATCTTGTCGTGGTGGGTTTGCCCGCCGACGATTTAGTGCCTCGCCTGCTGGAGGGGGGGACTGAGCATGTGACCGCTTTAACAAAAGACTTTGATGCATACCAATACCTGTTGCCCCGGGCGCAGGGGGAGCGGTTTTCATTAAGCTTTGCGCCGGCATTCAAGACCGCGTTTACCAAAGCCGTTGATGGCGTGTTGATTTTTTTGCAAAAAAGTAAGGCGCTGACAGACTTCTGGCTGGAAATGGTGATCAGTTGTCTACCTGCCGGTGTGCCGGTGTGGCTGGTGGGGGAGAACGATGAGGGGATTAAGTCTTGGAAAAAACGCCTCAAACAAAATTTTGCCGCCGTAAGAAGCGTCGATAACGCCCGCCACTGCGTGTTGCTGGAAGCTTGTGAGCCGGTGGCAGAATCTGCTGGTTTCGCCCTTGAGAAGCGCTTTGAAACCTTCGCAGTCAAGGCAGGGGCTGTTGAGATGACCATTGCCTCGCTGCCCGGAGTATTCAGTCATGGTCGTCTGGATCAGGGAACGCGCCTGCTGCTTGAAACGTTGGACGCCGTGCCGGGCGCTAAGGTGCTCGATTTTGGCTGCGGTGCGGGAGTCATCAGTGCTTACATTCACCATCTGCCCGGCCAACATCATTTTACCTTGCTCGACAACGACGCTCTTGCCTTGGCAAGCAGTCAAAAGACCATGGAAAGTAACGGCTGTCAGTCGTTTGCGGTGGTGGCCAGTGATGGTTTGGCGGCGGTCTCTGGATCTTTTGATCTGATCATTTCCAATCCGCCGTTTCATAAAGGGGTTAAAACCCATTATGAGGTAACTGAGCGCTTTTTGGTGGAGTCTCGTCAGTTGTTGTCCCCCGGCGGTGAGCTGAGAATTGTTGCTAACAGTTTTTTGCGTTATTCGCCCATTATTTTGCAGACATTTGGCCACTGCGAAACGCTGCTGAGTAAAGACGGTTTCACTGTTTACAGAGCCAGATAAATTTCATTTTTTCTGGCTCAGGTGTTGCTGCAGCACCACGGCAACGACGATCAAAAGCAGCCCCCCATAGGTGGAAGGGTGAATCGTTTCGCCCAAAATGTTGGCAATAAATAGCAGTGAGATAAAAGGGCTCAGGTAGTTGATGTTACTGATCAGAGCGGTGTTATCACTCAGCTTGAGCGCCTTCAGCCAGAGAATGTAGGCAAAGCCCATTTCAATCAGCCCCACATAAACGGCGGCGGCTAAACCCTCCACAGCCGGTGGTATAAAGCTGGAGAAAATAGCCGTCGCCCCTGCAATCCAAGGCAGCCCGCACAGAAAGCAGAGCAGCAGCCTGACCACTGCGTCGCCGTGGCAGCGGGTATTAAAAATCCAGTACAAAGCCCAGATGACGGTGCTGGTCAGCGCCAACAGAACGCCGTGAGTACTGGCAAAGTTCAGGCTCAAAAAATTGCCGCGGGTACACACAATCAATACACCGCCATAAGCCAGCAGACAGCATAACAGGCTGGTGGGCTTGAGTTTTTGCCCCAGAAACGCCGTAGCCAGTAGCGTCAGGGCGATGGGCCAGCTGTAGTTCAGAGCTTGAGCCTGCTGGGCCGGCAGCAGGTCGTAGGCAGCAAACAAAACGACGTGGTAGAGAAAAGGGTTTAACAGCCCCAACAGCAGAAACAGCCAAGGCGATTGTTCAAATTGGCTGAGCAGTAGCCTGACATTGCCTCGGGACACGACCAGACAGCCTAAAAATGTCGTTGAGGTGGCTACGGACCAGAAAACCAGTTGCCAAGGGTCAAGGTAGTTCAGAGCAATTTTAAAAGCGGTGGCAATGGTTGACCAAAGCAAGGCCGTAGCCAGAGCGTATAGGCTAGCTTTTTGGTTGTCTGTCATGGAGGAGCGTTCAGAACTCAGTTGAATCATTGGCCGCGATGGTATCCCAGAGGTTATGAAAAAAACAGTTATCAAGCCGTGAGGCCAGTAAGCTGACAAAAGACAGTGTAGCGCTTAGATGAGGTAACCCTTTCGTCTTTTGTTAATTTCGCGCGCAGATGAATAGTCGTTTTGACAGGCTCAGCCACTCCATTTCATGGCAGTGTTAAAAACAATGCTGGAATATAAATGCGATCACGCAGGCATTGTTTTTGAAGAAGTCAACGAAGCATACACTACCCAAACCTGTTCGTGTTGCGGATGTATTTCCGGCAACAGCCCGAAAGGTAGAGCCAAGAGTCGGCTTAACAGACCGTTTAACCCACAGAAATACCACACTGTTTTAGTAGTTGCTGCCAAACCCGGGCATGGCGTTGAATGCTGTGCCTGAACGGGTACCACAAACCGTCTTCCCGCTGTTCATCGGTAATGCGCGCAAGGTATTTGGCCATGGTCGGGTTAGGTGGCTCGGGTAGCTGTTGCAGCATGAGCAAAAAGCTTTGACGGATGCTGGTTCCCTGCTGATAAACGCCGGTGAGGTAGGGCTGTATTTTATCCCGGTAAAACAGTCTGAAAACATTGTGTAAGCGTTTGCCTTCATCTGGGTTGGCACGGGTGCAAACCGGGCCTTTTTGTAAACGCTGCTCAAGCAAGTTGCTGGCATCGTTGAGGGTCTGGGTGAGTACTGCCTCGGTATAAAACAGCTTCCCAAGGTAGCGCGAGGCCGAAACTTGCTGCAGGTGTCGTTCAAGATGGTGGCTGTCATAGGTGCCTGTCAGCGTGCGGTCAGGAAGCATTTTGGTGAGATAGCTCAGTGCTTCGCGGGTTCCCTGAAAACCACTGGCACCGTCGGCAGGCAGCAGTCTGCCCTGGCTGGTGAGCTGACGACTGATCTCCGTATTAGCAAAGATCAAATTCCACTCCATCGGCGCAAATGCCGCCTGTTTTTCTTGCAGGACGTCTTCAAGGCGCTGAATGATGTCTTTGTTTTTAGGGTCTTTGCGCAAATCGTGCAGACATTGCGGAATCTGTAACAGCAGTTTTTTTTCGTGGAAATAGTGCTGGGATGGCAGCATCTGCTTGCCGAGGCTGCTGTTACGATAGGCTACTGTCTGGCTGAGTGCAGGGCATTTGAGCAGGTCGAGGGCTTCTAGTGCTTTTAGTCGTATATCCGGCACGGTATATGTTCGCTGTCGTAAAGTAGGCAGCGTCGGTGCAGTGGGTTTTGACGGGGAAAGCTTGATCTCGGTAACCCGGCTGAGGCGGCTAAGATACTCATTGAGAAAGTAGTCCGGTGATGAGCGGTCGCTGCAGGCGGGCAGCAATACCAGCAGCAGGAATAAAAACCGGTGCCTGGCTGATTTAAACATGGACTCCCCGCTATTAAGGATGCATTTATGTTGGTATAACATAGCCCGCCACCAATTTTTAGCAGTAAATGCCAACAACCTAACGGTGAGTTTGCCAATGAAGATAGTTGCTGATGAAAATATCCCGATGCTCATGGAGTGCTTTGATGCCTTCGGTGAGGTCATAGCACTGCCTGGCCGCCACATTTGTTCTCAAGATGTTCGTGATGCTGATGCCTTGTTGGTGCGCTCCGTAACTCAGGTAAACAAAGCGCTGGTGGCCGATAGCTCACTCAAGTTTGTGGCAACGGCAACCGCTGGCTTTGATCATATTGATAGAGGCTATTTGACGAGCGCAGGCATCGGATTTAGCCACGCGCCCGGCTGTAATGCGACTGCTGTTGTTGAATATGTTATGGCCGCTCTGGCGACACTTGCTGAGCGAGATGGTTTTGTTCTACAAAAGCGCAAAGTAGGTATTGTTGGTAAGGGGCAGGTTGGCAGTCGGTTATATCAGATGATGGAGCGGCTGGGTATAACGGTGTGTGCCTGCGACCCACTACTTGAGCAGGAGGCGAACTCTACCGGCTATGTTAGCCTGCAGACTTTGATTCAACAGTCCGATGTTATCTGTCTGCATACGCCATTGACGTACACAGGCCCTTACCCGACACACCACCTGATCAGCGAGCAGGAACTGCAGGCCATGAGTTGCGGAACCATTCTAATCAATGCTGGGCGTGGTCCTGTGGTTGATAATGCGGCACTAAAAGAGTGCCTCAGTCAGCGGGACGACCTCACCGTAGTACTGGACGTTTGGGAGAGTGAGCCCGACGTCGATCCGGCGTTGATGGCTCTTATTGATATTGCCACGCCGCATATTGCTGGTTATAGCCTCGATGGCAAGATGCTGGGCACGCAGATGATACATCAGGCGTTTTGCCAGCATTTTGGCTTGCCTGCCTCCCTTGCTGACATCAGGCCAGCGCCGGTTTTACAGCAAATGGCCTTTGGTCATGGCGTTGACTTTTCCAGCACTTGCACCCGGGCGATTCGCGCGGTTTACGACATTTGTCGTGACGACAGAGTGATGCGCAAGGCGATTATGCACGCCGATAAACCGCACAGAGAGCAGGCATTTGATCAACTGCGTAAACATTATCCACAGCGACGGGAGTTTAGTACTTTGTCTGTCAACCTGAAAGATTGCGCGCCGGAATTAACCAGCAGCTTTAAAGCGTTGCAGTTTAGCGTTGGTTGTGAATGAGCTTGGAGCAGGTTGACCCATTTCCGAGCAAAGAGACCACTGCATTATCTGACTTTGTCCATGACGTTTCGACAGATAAATTTCGTCTGCGGTAATAGCTGGTGGATTTTTTCAGCATATAAACATTGCAAGTGAATGGCCACTGCGCTGTTAGAGCAGGCGTCGGCAGGCAGTGGTTTTTCTTTAAGAAGATACTGGAATTAGAAGGACGTTTTTCCAATATTCTGGCAGTGAGCCAGACAGACATTTTTTTACCCACAGAATCTGTGGATAAGTTTGTGGATGACCTTATGAAATACGTCACAATGGCTGATGTTTCCTACCCCTTCATCAAACTGTTCATTTTTTAACCTATATTTTTTCCTTATTTTTCAATAAGTTAGCATAAGATCGCCGAAAATCAGGCACTTAAGATACCATAAAAAAAATTTGGCATTTACTTGACATTTGTGCATAAAAAATTTTTTTGAAGCTGCTAAAACCATATTCTCACCATAGTGGCCTGAAATTCGGGTACTTCAGGCTCATAACCAGAAGTTATTAATGATCTCTGCTGATTCGGCGGTAAAAATGTATTTTTCCAATGCAGTCGATGGGGGTTATTTGTTAAGATTCCCGCCGGTCATTCGTCGCAACTGAGGCTGCTGCAAACAGCCTCCTTTAGAGCAGGTAGCTGCAATGAGTTTTGCTGGTAAGGTCCTGGCTGTTAACAACGATCTCCCTATCCGAACCCCCCGTCCTATTCATTCCGGTAAAGTCCGTTCGGTCTACTGGCTGAGTGAGTCCGACAGTCAACGGCTCATACGGGAAAAAGGGTACGATGTTGCCGAGGATGCGCTGCTGGCCGTTATGGTCATTTCTGATCGCATCAGCGCTTTTGACTGCATTTGGCATGGTGAGGGTGGGCTGAACGGTGTTCCGGGCAAGGGCGCAGCGCTTAATGCAGTTTCCAACCATTGGTTCCATCTGTTCAAGGAGCACGGGCTGGCTGACAGTCATATTCTGGATACTCCTCACCCGCTGGTTTGGATTGTGCAAAAAGCCCGCCCCATTTTGGTTGAAGCCATTGCCAGGCAGTACATTACCGGCGCGATGTGGCGCTCATACCGTAAAGGTGAGCGGGAGTTTTGCGGTATACGCTTGCCAGAAGGTTTACAGCAAGATCAGAAGCTGCCACAGCTGCTGATTACGCCATCCACCAAAGGGGTGTTAATGGGTATTCCCGGCGTTCCTGAAGCGGATGATGTGAATATTACCCGCAAGAATATTGAAGAGAATTTCGCTGCCTTTAATTTCAACTCTGTTGAAGACGTGGACCGTTATGAAACACTGCTCAAAGAGGGCTTTGGCGTTATCAATAAAGCGCTGGCTGAACTTGATCAGATTTTTGTGGATACCAAGTTTGAGTTTGGCTATGTAAAGGATGCCAATGGCCAGGAAAAGCTGATTTACATGGATGAGGTTGGTACGCCAGACTCCTCAAGAATCTGGGATGGAGCGGCCTGGCGAGAAGGGCAGGTAATAGAGAAATCCAAGGAACGATTCCGGCAGTTTTTGCTGAACCACTTTGCGCAGCCGGATATTCTACTAAACAAACAGAGAATGCCTGAGCGGGCTGCCCTCGCCCGTGACCACGCGTTACCAGAGCGCGCGTTTATGGATCTTTCTGAGGCTTACGTCGGGATTGCAGAAAAGATTATACAAAAACCTTTGCCGATCAGTGATAACCCAAAAGCTGAGATTATTGCCATACTGCGGGACGAGTATGGTTTGATTGACGGTTAAGTCATCGTTCTACCCTCTCGACGTGCGGTGATTTTGAGAGGGTAGAACAAAAACAAGCAACGCTTTTATGTTGTGCTTGCCAGCCGTTACTGCAGGTTGTCTTTTACCGTTTCCAGCAGTGTGCGGCTAATGTCTGCCGGTGCAGAGGTATTAATGTCTTTTTCCACCGACAGTTGCACGGCGTCGGAGTAGCTGCTCACTCGAACCGTCAAGGTCTTCGATTCATCAACGTCTTCAGCGCCAAACCAGCCAGACCAGAACCCCGTTTTTTTGTCCGGCTGTGCTAATTGAGGCTCGCTCACAGCCAGATAAAAGAGTCCGACGGAACGGTTTCGGTCGATCACTTTTAAGCCTGCTGCATCCAGTGCGCCTGAGACCTCATCCCACGCTCGGGCGTAGGAGAGACCGCGAATGGTGAGTATTGGGTTGCCGTTGCCATCCTGACTTATCTCACTGCGGCTAGCAGTATCGACATTTTGCGACGAAGCGGTGGTTTGGTTCTGATTTTGGGCCAGGTAAACCATTAGGTCTGCCAAAATGGCGCTATCTAGCTGCTTGCTGCGCTCGCCCAGGTTATCCCACTCTAGTGGCAGAATGGTCGCCCGACCCTTTTTCGCCATTGGCCGACCCTGATGATAAACGTGTACTTCTGCTGTGCCGTTTTCGATGCCGTTGCGAACTTCAAAACGAAAGCGGTCTTCCATCGGCTCCAGTTTATTAACACCAAACAGTCTGCCTACCGTGCGGTAAATAGCCCCGTGTTGCTCTTCACCGCTAAACTCGTACCAGCGGGTTTCAACCATTCTTTGGGTAGAGTCTTGAGAGGAAAACCCCGGGCCGAGCTGATCAATATAGGCCAGCACACTTGGCCAGATATCGGCAGGAGGGTGCGCGGTTGACAGCCACTCCTGTTGCCCGCTGTGCTCCAGACTGTAGTACTGGCCTGCATCGATTACCAAGCGCCGGGACGGCTTTGGAACCACATAGTCTTTGGTCAGTTCCTTGTCAGCCTGACGGGACTCAGGAATTGGCAGGATCTCTCCTAGCTCTCGTGCCTCGGTGCCCGCAGGTAACTGCGTGGGCGCTGTGGTGCGAGCTTTGGTGTAATCTGCGGCGCGATCCCGCAGGTAACCTTCCTGACCAAAAGGGCTGGTGCAGCCGGTTATCACCAGAGCACCTATAACCACTGACAGACACCACCGGGTGCACCTTTTAAAATCACCGATCCGTTGATCCGGAACCATTAAACCAACCCCGCCTTTTGTAACGCGCTTCTGATCTTGGCGTGATAACACGCAGACAGGGGAGTCAGCGGCAGACGAATGCCCTCTCTGATCATCCCCATTTCCTGTAATGCCCATTTCACTGGAATCGGATTCGCCTCCAGAAAGAGCTCTTCACTCAACGCTTCGATACGGGCATTGAGTACTTCTGCCCTGCTGCGATCACCAGCGATGGCGGCAGCGCATAATTCGTGCATGATTCGTGGAGCAACGTTGTTGACAACTGAAATGACTCCGTTGGCACCTTGCAGCATTAGCTCCATTCCCGTGGCGTCATCACCGGAGTAAATGGCAAAGTCGTCACCGCACAGTGCACGGATTTGAGTACCTCGCTCAACAATCCCCGTGGCTTCTTTGACACCGACGATGTGCTCTAGCTGACAGAGACGACCGATGGTTTCTGGCAGCATATCGACTGCGGTACGCCCCGGAACGTTGTAAAGAATCTGTGGAATGGCGACGGATTCGGCAATGGTTTGGTAATGCAGGTAGAGCCCTTCTTGGGTGGGCTTATTGTAGTAGGGGGTGACCAGCAGGCAGGCGTCAACACCGAGAGCTTTGGCTTCGGCCGTCAGATAGACCGCTTCGGCGGTCGAGTTTGCCCCAGTGCCAGCAATTACGGGAATCCGGCCATTGACCTGATTAACCATTCGTTTAATGGCTTCGCAGTGCTCCTGAACCGTTAACGTGGCGGACTCTCCGGTGGTGCCAACCACCACAATACCGTCCGTTCCCTGATCTATGTGATGCTCCACCAGGGTGTGCATACTCTCCCAGTCCAGCTCACCATTGCCATGCATGGGCGTAACAATCGCCACCAGGCTCCCGGTAATCATCAGTTCACTCCTTAAGGCAAAATCTGAGCTAATGTTACTCATGCCTATTTATATGCACAAGGCCGAAATACGCCCTGACAGTCTGCATATAAAACAGTTGCTTAAATTCTGTTTCCAAACCTGCTATTTCACTGCTGATGGTTTACACTGTCCTACTGGGTTAAATAATGACTAATGAGAGCGACTAAGGATTAAACATGAGCGCAACTCTGGGCCAAGCCGTCCCCGACTTCACCGCTGAAGCCACCAGTAACACGACGGTCAAACTCTCTGAACTCAAAGGCCAAAAAGTCGTACTGTTTTTCTACCCCAAAGACAATACACCCGGCTGCACCAGTGAAGGTCAGGCATTCAGAGACCTGTACGAACAGTTTCAGGCTGCCGACACGCTGGTTTTTGGTGTCTCAAAAGACACCATGAAGGCTCACGATAACTTCCGGGCCAAACACGAGTTTCCTTTTGAGCTGATCTCTGATCCTGATGAAACACTGTGCAAACTGTTTGATGTAATCAAACTGAAGCAGATGTACGGCAAGGAGTACATGGGTATTGAGCGCAGCACTTTCTTAATTGACAGCAATGGCATTCTCCAGCACGAGTGGCGTAAAGTGCGTATTAAAGGTCATGTGGAAGACGTACTGCAGGCGGCGCAGATGGTAGATACTCAGGCGCAGGAAGAAGAGCCAGCAGCCAGTGATGATGAGTAAAAAATGGCCGTTATCCACTTAAGTGGGTAACGGCCATAAAAGCCTGTTCAAGTTACCCCAGTTGCGCCATGACCTCTGCCGGTATGTCTGCGTTGGTGTAGACATTTTGCACGTCGTCCAGATCTTCAAGACGATCAATCAGCTTCATGATTTTCTCGGCACCGGCCAGATCCAGCGGGGTTTGGGTTGAGGCAATCATTGCTACCTCACCACCGGCGGGTTTTAAACCAACCGCTTCAAGGGCTTCTTTGACCGCCATAAACTCGGTCCAGTCGGTCAGAACTTCGGCGGTGCCGTCGTCGTTGGTGACGACGTCTTCGGCGCCTGCTTCTAGTGCCGCTTCCATCAGTTGCTCTTCATCGACCCCTTCTTCATAGAAAATCTGGCCTTTGCGTTCAAACAGATAGGCGACGGAGCCGTCGGTACCCAGATTGCCACCGTGTTTGGAGAATGCGTGGCGTACTTCGGCCACGGTGCGGTTGCGGTTGTCTGTCAGGCATTCAACCAGCACGGCGATACCGCCAGCGCCATAGCCTTCGTAGGTGACCTCTTCCATGTTGGAGTCGTCATCACCCCCAGCACCTCGGGCGATGGCACGGTTGATGGTGTCCCGGGTCATGTTGGCGCCGAGGGCTTTATCTACAATGGCCCTGAGTTTGGGGTTGTCTTCAATGTTACCGCCGCCTTGTTTCGCAGCAACCACCAGCTCGCGGATGATTTTGGTAAATACTTTGCCCCGCTTGGCGTCCTGTGCAGCTTTGCGGTGTTTGATGTTGGCCCACTTACTGTGACCTGCCATAAGAAACCTCGAGTTGAAACGTAGTGTTGCCGCCGCTATTTGGGAGTTGCCCATGATTAACTTCTCTGCCTCTCCCCTCCGGTGAAACCGAGGGGGAGGCAGAGAAGTGATTGTGGGATAAATCCCTGTAATGGCAGCGGCCTTAATGCATCAATGACTGGTGGCAGACGCCGGGTCGCGACGAATACGAAGATTCAGGTCGCGCAGCTGCTCTCCTTCCACTTCTCCGGGTGCCTGAGTCAGCAAACAGGAAGCTGACTGGGTTTTCGGGAAAGCGATGACTTCTCGAATGTTGGTGGTATTGCACAGCAGCATGACCAGACGATCCAGGCCAAAAGCCAGTCCCCCGTGTGGCGGTGCGCCGTACTTCAGCGCGTCGAGCAGGAAGCCAAATTTTTCCCGCTGCTCATCTTCGGAAATATTCAGTACCTGAAATACCGCTTGCTGCATGTCTTCGCAGTGGATACGCACCGAACCACCGCCCACTTCATAGCCGTTCAATACCATGTCATAAGCGCGGGAGAGTGCCGTAGCCGGGTTGGCCAGCAACTCTTCAACGCTGCAGGTTGGCGAGGTGAACGGGTGATGCAGTGCCGTCAGGGAGCCGTCGTCAGTCTCTTCAAACATGGGGAAGTCAACCACCCACAGCGGTGCCCATTTACAGGTGTAGAGGTTGAGGTCTTCACCCACTTTGCAGCGCAGAGCGCCGAGGGCTTCATTGACGATGGTTTCTTTATCGGCGCCAAAGAAGACGATGTCACCGTTGGTGGCGCCAACCCGGGACATGATGTTCAGGGTCACCTCGTCGCCCAGGAATTTGATGATGGGTGATTGCAGGCCTTCAACGCCTTTTTCCAGCTCGTTAACTTTAATCCATGCCAGACCTTTAGCGCCGTAGATGCTGACGAATTTGGTGTAATCGTCGATCTGTTTACGGCTCAGCTCAGCGCCGCCGGACACCTTAAGGGCAGCAACCCGGCCTTTTGGGTCTTGGGCCGGGCCTTTAAATACTTTGAACTCAACGCCGGCCATCAGGTCAGCCACATCGATAAGTTCCAGTGGAATGCGTAGGTCGGGTTTATCGGAACCGTAGCGGCGCATGGCTTCAGCGTAGGTCATGCGGGGGAATTCAGCGCCGAGATCGACACCTTTGACCTCGTTGAACAGGGTTTTGATCAGGGACTCGGTGATGCCCATGATTTGCTCTTCATTGAGGAAGGAGGTTTCGATATCGATTTGGGTGAACTCGGGCTGACGGTCGGCTCGCAGGTCTTCGTCGCGAAAGCATTTGACGATTTGGTAGTAACGGTCAAAACCGGAGACCATCAGCATCTGTTTGAACAGCTGTGGCGATTGTGGCAGAGCATAGAAGTGCCCGGCATGTACGCGACTGGGGACCAGATAGTCCCGGGCGCCTTCTGGCGTGGCACGGGTCAGGATGGGGGTCTCGATGTCTAAAAAACCGTGCTCTTCCATAAAGCGGCGTACCAGGTTAGTGGCTTTGCTGCGTAGAATGAGTTTTTCTTGCATTTCGGGGCGACGCAGGTCAACGACGCGGTGACGCAGGCGCACATCTTCGCCGACGTCGGTGTAGCCTTCAATCTGGAACGGTGGGGTTTGTGCCTGATTGAGAATTTCAACCTGTTTGCCCAATATTTCAATTTCACCCGTTGGCATGTTGGCGTTCACCGTACCCTCTGGGCGGGGGCGCACAAGGCCAGTGATTTTTAGTACGTATTCGCTGCGGGCTTTATCCGCGAGGGCGAAGGCTGTTTCGGTATCGGGGTCAACAACAACCTGCGCCAAGCCTTCGCGGTCACGCAGGTCGAGAAAGATGACACCGCCGTGGTCACGGCGGCGATGGACCCAGCCGCACAGAGTGACCTCTTGCCCATCATGGGAAAGGTTCAGTTCGCCGCAATAATGGCTGCGCATAATTTACCTCAATTCAGGAATAGATAACTTTCGGTGGCGAAATGGTCACCGTGTTGATTTAGGGCTTGGAGACTGTTGGAACACCAGCCTCGGCGGCATTCAAATAAAACGGCCATTATAACCGAAAGACCGACGGAGTCAGCCGTTGCCAAATAAAAAAAGCCGTACTTGTACGGCTTTTTTTTGCTGGTGAACAGAACTCAGATCTTTTGCGCTTGCTGAATAGCAGACTCAACACCTTCTTGATCTTTCAGTGTCTCTTCGACAATCTCCTCAATCCGTTGCTCCTGATGTAGCATCAGATCGAACAGTTGGCTGTTTGAGCTCTGAGCCAGAAATTTTCTCAAGTTTTTTTGTATCTCTTCCTTTAGTTCTTCTGCCATTTTTTCTGCGTACTCCTCAAGCATCAGTAAGTTGTAAGCCTGAGGGTTGTTGGCACCTTCGGCGCTGAGGTTGTCGCCAAGGTGTGGCTGGTCATAGGGGTTCTCTTGTCCAGCAGAGGGTTTTGGTTGCAGGCTGTTTTCATGGGTAGGCAGCGTAGGTATGGGTTGGGTTGGTGTGTGCTCTGGCTGCTCCTTAGCGGCCTCGTTTGTGCGTATCAAGACTGCTGGTTCGATATCATTGCCTGAGCGTGCAAGCTTTTTGGGTTGAACCGGGTCGGTGGCAGTGGTTGGGTCGTCGGTTTTTTTTGGCTGCAGAGGGTTTCTTTGCGTGTCTGGCGGTGGCAGTAGATCAGCAATACTGCCTCTGCGCTTAAGTGTTTGTGCAATCATGGCAGCTTCTTCCTGATAAGAGGCCATGAAGGGTTGTGGTGGTGGCGTGCCGGTCTTAGCTTTGGTTTTTTTCATCGGAGGCACAGCCATAAGAATGAGCCCCAATGCTGCGATAGTGTCGGCCATTGCTTTATTAACAGCTGTTCCCTCACGGTTGAGTGGTGTGGGTGGCGGTGTGATCATGCCAGATAACTGCTCAAATAGTTTTTTCATTTGTGGTGACTCTATGAGCGCTTCGAGTTGAGGACTGATGCCACTGATGAGTTGCCGGTCTGCTATTTTAACTCTTTCCTTGGCAAGGCTGCGCTCAAAGTCGGTAGCCAGGCTCTCTTTGGTTTTTTCTTTTTCATACAAGTGTGTCAATACTTGCAGTTGGTGTTTGAGTTCAATGAGTTGCTCTTCGCCGGATTCCATAGACTGCTGCCCAGCCGGTTTGTTCAGCATCTCCGCTAACGTGGGTTGCAGATTGTTCTCGGACTTTATTACAGCTTTAAGTACTTCTTTTGTTGCCATCTGCACCTCTAACCGGGTGCTGTCTGCCTGCAGAGCCGCAAGCTCGTTTTTTAACTCGGTTACAGGAAGATTTTGGTTTTGTGCTGATTGAATGGCGGCTTTTTTCTGCTGGATCTGTTCGTTGATTTTGGCAATTTCTGGTTTGAGTTGATTGATTTCACTGGTCAGCATATTGACGACGCTTCTATTGGTCGCTTTGACATCCACTCCATTAACTTTGTTGGCTACTTTTAGCTCATCCAGAAAACCGCGTAGTGCCATAAGCAGGCTTTGGGTATCTGAAAGGTCCACTCTGTTTGCAGCCAGAGCGCTGCTGATTACTATGCTTGAGCGAAAAGCATTAAGTCTGCTTTTGATACCATTTAGTAAAAAGTTAGCGCTGTTGAGTGTTGTGCCTGTTGGCACCTGCGGGGCAATACCACTATTTTTCGCCTCTGTGGCACCGTTTGCGATGGATACTGAGTTTTGCGTATCGTAACCACTGCCCACGGCAGCGCCCGGGGTGGTCGAATTAGCTGTTGGCAAGTTATCTGTTCGGGATAACTGAGAATTATCGACTCCTCCTACTGAATTTGACATAGCAATACCCTCCCTGGGTTTTAGTTAAGCTTGAGCCTGACTTGGGTTAATAATTGTTGGGAATCCTGTTCTTCACGTTGCCAGCGATCTGAGCTAGCCGCCCGGGTGAGGGCTTCTGATAAAGCACTTTCTGCCAGAGACCAGCGCTCAAGTTCTATGAAGCATTTCCCCATGATTAACGAAGCCTCTGGCTGGCTGCTGTCAAGCTTTGCGGCATGGGCAAGGGTTGCAGCGGCAAGGTTAAACTGGGAGAGGGCAAACTGCGCCAAACCTAAGCCCAAAAAGTAGGCGTATTGGGAGTGATCAAGCAGGCAAAGATGACGAAACATCATCAATGCGTCTTCGTATTGGCCGGCGTTGAAGCGGGAATAAGCCACGCTATACACCGTATTGAGCTGCGCCTGATCGATGTTTCGCAAGGCTTTCACCGTTCCGCCTTTGGCAAGATAATTAAGCCATTGGGCGGTAGATGCTGTTTGCCCGGTACTGTTTTCCATATTTTTTAACCTCATCCCTGATAAAAAGATTTAGATATTAATTAATTATAAGCAGTTATCACGATTATTTATTATTTCGTGTCAAAAAATAAAATGGGATTCAGGAAGGGTTAAAAAACAGGAGAACAAAGGTTTACGTTACGTCAATTTTAAGGGTGGTTATTTTTGGAAGAAGGTTTTGTACAACTAAATAAAAGAGGGCTGTTGCCCTCTTTTACTGGGTGAATGTTTTAGAACGCTTTAAAGGAGTAGGAGAGATAAAGGCGATTTACGTCTTCATCATAGAGATCATTCCAGCTATCCGTTTTGATTCCATCCGCCCGATAGTTAACATACAGCCAAGCAATAGTAAGCCCATCAAGTTCGGCATCAAAGTCGTAAGAGATCATGCTGCCGTATTCACGGCGTTTGAAATTATCAACGTTTTTCGCATCATCACCCTTAGCAAACCATAAATCCCAATCCAAACCAGCCAGACCCTGATCGGCAAAATTATAACCGCCGCTGATAATGTAGGCTTTTTCACCCTCTCGGGCGTATTTTTCCCACTGATCAAGGCTTGAGTTGAATAGGTCGTTATTAGCACCAATGCCGTAATCGGGATCGTAATTTCCGTCTTTGGTTTTGTTGTAACCGAGCCCTAAATAGGCGTTGTCGTAGGTGTAGTTTGTATTGAGGTTGTAGTAGCTTGCTCTGTAGTCACTGCCAGCGTCGCTTTTTACCTTGCCGTAACGAACGTCAAAGTCCACCGTGCTGATGTCGTCCAATATCAATCCGTACGCAGCTTTGAGAAACGTTTGTTTAACACCGTCTTCTACTTTGCCATATTCAGCCGCTAGCTCAAGACCTTCGAGACCGTAATTAGCTCCGATGATCTTCAGGTTTTTATCGATAGACTTATTCAGGGTTGATGCGGTTCGATCACTGACGCCGTAAATCTCGGTGTAGTAAAGCTCAGCCCCTTCAAAACCAAAAGAGAGGTCAAAACCGGTTGAGCTCGCAGCCAAAATACGCGAATCGGAATCAGAATACGTTTGTGTTTCACGTTTTTTAACCCCGGCAGTGCCAATAAAATCGACACCGCTGAACATACTTTTGGTTTTTAAATATGCTTGCTGGAAACCGGAGATGGTATCACCATCGTCACTGGTTCCTTTTTGCGGTACATTTTCGAATAGCCGGTCATGATCCAAACCGCCAGCGTAACCGGCAGTCACAACAACGCCCAGCAAGTCGTTTACATAACCGGAGTCAAAATCGGCCAAGACCGCATGCGACCAGTCGTGTTTTTTTGAATTGTCGGAATCAGAATGGAAGTAGTAGTTTTTATAGGTAAACGTCAAACTTGGGTCCATTGTCATTACTTCAGCAGCATGGGTAGAATTTGCGGCTAAGATGGCTAGACCCAATACGCTTTTAGCGAGGGTTTTCATTATTTGGGGTGCTCCCTGTGTGTGTTGGCTTGTTTTAAAGCTGTTGCGATTATCACCAACCGACTGAAGCGGTTCCCCTTGGTGATAGACGTCCATATCACAACGAAAGATTATCTTTCTATAACCCAGATCAAATTGCAACAAAAAAAAGGGACGTTATCGTCCCTTTGTTTTTTTTCTTTAATGATGTGTTTTGCGTTTGCTTTAAGAGCCGGCAAACTCTTTTAATTTTTTCAGCGGCCTGATCTTAACCTGAATGGATGCGGGCTTTGCAGCAACATCCATTAACTCACCAGGCTTGAACGGATTGGGTACGCCTTTTTTTGCCTTTTGGGCAGGTTTTTTCTTCGTCACAATTTTTAACAGCCCAGGCAGAGTAAACTCCCCACAGCCTCGCTTTTTAATATGACGCTCAACCAGAACGTTCAGTTCATCCATTACTGCACTGACTTGTTTCCGGCTTAATCCGGTGTTTTCTGCAATCTCGGCCAGCATCTGTGTTTTGCTGTATTTTTCCTTGATTGCGGATGCTTTTTTAGCAGCCATAGTCATCACTCTCCTGATGAAAATTCCCTTTGCTCAGCAGCGCTTTATATGAGCGCCATCTGAAAAGCAATGTGGCTACTGCGGTAAATCGGTCAAAAAGATCGCTTTTATTCGTTATGTAGAAACTCTAACGCTTGGCAAAAACGATTTTTATCTTCCATTGACCACAACAGCGCTCCCCATAGACTTTTCAGATGACCTCTAAGCGAAGCCGTCGTACATCATGCACTATCTGCCACTGCATCAGGCACAATAGATACCTTGCCGGGCAGTTGGCATTTTAGCCAAACTGCACATCCATGAGATATGCATTACTACCGGCAACTTCCACTTAACGAGTACAGCCTTTTGGTAAAAAACAGCGGCGACCCGTTATAAGTGATTAGCCATGCATATTTAAGGTACTGAAGGACACTATAATATCAGCGTTTTTCTGCGTCGAGCACTTTTTTTGCAAAGATTAATCCGAAAAAAACAGGGGTAATCAACTCATGCAGAGCCTTGTTAGTGGCTGAAATGTTTTCAGGTTAGAACAATTGACTGGCAAAAAATCAAGAAAGATCATTTAGTTAAGAGAATTTAAAGAAAAAAATTATGGGCCTGGAAAACTCGTGGGCAGTACTCCATAAAAGCAGCGATAAAAAATCGATAAAAATCTGATTAAGAATTGAGAAAAAATTGTCATAACGTTACATTATCCTTTGATATTGGAAACCGTTTGTTCCATAAGTTCCATTAAAATTCGTTGATAACAAATACAGGGAACAGGTCTTGAAATACTTAAAACTCATTCACCTCATATCTGGCCTTTTGGCTCTTCTTTTCACACTGGTCAGTGTCACTGATGTTATTCAGCTGACAGCGATTTCTGTCAGCTTGAGCAGTTCGGTGGTAGCGGTTCTGACTGCAGCAGCTCTAGTGAATCTGATGGCACAGGCTAACATCAATGTGCGTACTGATAAAAACAGAGTAGCTTTGGTGGCAGGATCGTCTTTTTTGCTAGTGGGGCTTCTTGGTGCAGTGGCCGGGGTGTTCGACCCGACACTTCAGATCGCCGGTCAGCCGCTTTCGCACTTGGTATTATATACCCTGATCGTCGGCACACTAATTTATGTTTACGCTAACATGGGCGTTTTATTCGCTGCCAAACCAAAGTTTGTTCACTCGTCAGCCCGGGAAATGGGTACGGTGAAATGGTTTAATGTCACCAAAGGGTTTGGTTTTATCACCCGTGACGCCGGGGATGATGTTTTCGTGCATTACCGCGCCATACGTGGCGATGGGCATCGCACCCTCCACGAGGGGCAGCGCGTTGAATTTGTTGTGGTAGAAAAAGACAAAGGGATGCAGGCTGAAGACGTTATCTGAATTGTGTGAAAATAACAGACCGGAGCTGAAAGTCTCCGGTCTGGGGCGCTTCAGTAGTGCGGCGGTGGCGCCTCCTCCTGCCCCTCTAGCTGCTCGGTTACCATCTCTTCAAACTGTCGTTTTAACTGTGCAAAGGCCTCCGTTAAACGCTCAATTTCCCGCTGTTGTCGGGTAACCACTTCATTCAATTGAGCAATCGTATCTTCCTGATAACTCAACTGCGTTTGTAGCTCAAGCAGCTCGTTTTGCATGACTTACACTCCCACAGATCGCCAACCAGCTTCATTCGCTGAACCTATAGTATTAAAGCAGCAATAGCCATCGACCGCACGGCTTTGGCTTTCTTAAGCTTTGGATTACTCCGAGTTAAAAGCGTCCGCCCATGCAAACGAGCCCACCCCTTTGAGGGCGTTTTTCAGCTTAGCCAAGATCACTTCAAGCTCATCAGGCGTGTAGGTTATTGCTGGCTGTTTCCCCCATACTGGTGCTGGCCAGGCTGCATCGTGGCGGTAGCGCACAACATGATGAACATGCAGTTGCCTGACTACGTTGCCAAGGGCGGCGACGTTCATTTTTTCAGCCGAGAACAACACCTGCAGCAGCTCGGATAAAAATGAAGACTCCAACAGCAGTTGTTGCTGAGCCTCTTCATTGAGCTCATAAATTTCCTCAACCCCTACAACACGGGGTACCAAAATACACCATGGATACTGGCTATCGTTCATTAGTAAAAGACGACACAGCGGAAAGTCTCCAATCACCACACAATCAGTTGCCAGCTGGTCGTTCAACTCAAACTCGTTCACTACACACCCCATGCACAATTTATAAAAAACTCACTGTAGAGTCAGATACTGATAAAGCTCATAAGAACAGGAAGACTTTGCAATAGTGGTTGGTATAATAACTGATTGGCCTTAAAATGATGCCAACAATTATGAGTTTATTGAACAGCCCGGTAAAAAAAGTATGAGAACCAGTCAGTATCTGATTCCCACCCTGAAGGAGACACCCGCCGACGCCGTAGTGGTCAGCCACCAGCTACTGCTGCGCGCGGGTATGATCCGCAAACTGGCGTCTGGCCTTTATACCTGGCTGCCATTGGGTCTGAAAGTCCTGAAAAAAGTAGAAACGATTGTTCGTGAAGAAATGAACCGCGCCGGAGCACTGGAAACCTTGATGCCCGCCGTTCAACCAGCGGAGCTCTGGCAGGAGAGTGGTCGGTGGGAAGAGTACGGTGATGAACTTCTGCGCCTGCACGACCGTCACGGTCGTGATTTTGTCATCGGCCCTACCCATGAAGAGGTCATCACCGACATCGCCCGCAACGAACTGAACAGCTACAAACAGCTGCCTATAAACCTGTACCAGATTCAAACTAAATTTCGCGACGAACGCCGTCCACGCTTTGGTCTGCTGCGTGGGCGTGAATTCCTAATGAAAGATGCCTACTCCTTTCACGCCACGCCACAGTGCCTGAAGGCTGAGTTCCATAATATGCACGACACCTATTGTCGAATATTTGATCGTCTGGGGCTTGATTATCGCGCCGTACAAGCCGACAGTGGCGCCATTGGCGGCACCGGCTCGCAGGAATTCCACGTGCTGGCTGAGTCCGGTGAAGATGCTATCGCCTTCAGCGATCAGAGCGATTACGCCGCTAACATCGAAAAAGCCGAAGCCTTAGCGCCCGCCGGTGATCGCCCGTCACCCACAGCAGAAATGACCTTGGTGGATACCCCCAACGCCAAAACCATCGATCAATTGGTGCAGCAGTTCGAACTTCCCATCGAAAAAACCATCAAAACCCTGATTGTGGCCGCAGCAGAAGAAGCAGAGCATGACTTCATCGCGCTGCTGGTTCGAGGCGATCATGAGCTGAATGAAGTCAAAGCTGAAAATCTGGCGGATGTTGCCACCCCCTTGCGTTTCGCCACGGACGAAGAGCTCAACACCATCATGGGAACCGGTGCCGGCTCTCTTGGACCTGTTAACTGCCCCATTGCGGTCATCGTTGATCGCACCGTAGCGAAAATGGCCGACTTTGCCGCTGGCGCCAACATCGAAGACAAACACTACTTCGGTATCAACTGGGATCGTGACTGCACCTTCACCCGAATTGAAGACCTGCGCAATATCAGAGAAGGCGACCCAAGCCCCTGTGGTAAAGGCCAGCTGTTTATCAAACGGGGCATAGAAGTGGGGCATATCTTCCAGCTTGGCTCTAAGTACAGTGACGCCATGAAAGCGACCGTTCTGGGGGAAAACGGCAAAAGCGTATCGCTGTCTATGGGTTGTTACGGCATTGGTGTTTCAAGAATTGTTGCGGCCTCCATTGAGCAGAACTACGATGAACGGGGTATCATCTGGCCAGAAACCATTGCGCCATTTCAGATCGCCCTAATCCCCCTGAAGGTTGAAAAATCCGCAGTGGTCCGTGAGGCGGCGGAAAAACTCTATCAGGAATTGACCTCAGCGGGCTATGAAGTGTTGATGGACGACAGAAAAGCTAGTCCCGGCGTAAAATTTGCCGATACAGAGCTTATCGGAATTCCTCATCGTGTTGTGCTTAGCGATCGCGGGCTGGCCGACGCCATGGTGGAGTACAAACATCGAACCGCTAAAGATAAAGAAGATGTTCAGCTCAGTGAAATCGTCGACTTACTCAAAAATCGTATCAGGACTTAAAAGCCTGAACATATTCCTCAAAGCCGCCCCTTGTGCTTTGGGGATTTTTATTGGCCTGATGTCACCATCAGGCTGGTCTCAGCCCACCCATCCGGCTCTTGATGTGCTCGATAAAACACTGGACAACCCCAGCAAAGACTTCGAAACCCAAGTCTGGCTGATGGACATGTCCACGCGGCTGGCAAAATATATCAAAGACCCGGAAGTGCGTTTTGAACTTCTGTGGCTAGTGCATCAGGAAGCGACCAGCGTCAACCTTCCTCCGGAGCTGGTTCTGGCCCTGATTCACACTGAGTCCACCTTTGATCAATACGCTATTTCCTCCGCCGGAGCCCTTGGTCTAATGCAGATCATGCCCTTTTGGAAGCTCGTGATTGGTGATAAACAAGACAACCTAATGAATTTGCAAACCAACATTCGTTACGGCGTCACCATCCTCAATCACTACCTGGAAAAGGAAAAAGGGAACCTCACCCGAGCACTGGCCCGATACAACGGCAGTCTTGGTAAAACCTGGTATCCCAGAAGGGTGTATAACAACCTTGAACGACACTGGGAAGTTGATTAACCAGTAACAAAAGTGTCAAAGTGCTGCATTGGCACTTCCTTAGTGGCAACACTTTTAACCCGAGCCAGTGGCGGCCCTTTATGTAGCCACTGCTCTAGGGTTGCTACTGATTTTTGCGACCCGCACATTAACACCTCCACCCGACCATCCGGTAAATTTTTCGCCCAGCCAACAACACCCAAGCGACGGGCTTGATCCTGAGTGGAACCGCGAAACCATACGCCTTGCACCCGGCCTGTAACGAACGCTTTTTTACAAATATCACCCATGGAAGGACTCTTTCAGTGGCAAAACTCATTGACTTAATTGGTGAATTCGCTGCTCAAGGCCCTCTTTGGTCTGCGGGCCAAACAGTTTCTCGACCACCTTACCCTTAGGGTTAAGGATATAAGTTGCCGGCAAAACCTGAGGAGCTGGTGCCCCGAGTGCCGGTAGTGGCGACTGCTGCAACACGGTAAAACGAATATCCATTGCACTGGCCTTGTCGGCTAAAGACGTCCCCTGACTGTTATCAAAATCAACGCCCAACACCCGCACTTTGCCGCCAGCAGCCAGCGCATTCAGCTCAGGAATCTCTTCCCGGCAGGGTTCGCACCAGCTGGCCCAAAAATTCACTACCTGCCATTGAGGGCTGGTCAGCGTAACAGAGTTGCCATGTAAATCGGTTAAATCCATCGGTTGACTGCAGGCAGTCAGCATGCACGACAAGATAAAAGCCAAGGTTAACGATTTTCTTTTTGTTATCCCCACTGTCTTTCCCCTTTTGACTAACGCACTACAAAAATTCCAAATAATCAAAGTTCAGTATTGGTGATAGAAGACACCTGATCAAGGTCTGAAAAGGTGGCTATAGCGATGCAAGACCAGTTAAAAAATAGCTATTTTGACAATAACTGATCCAGAGAACAGTTCAGGGATGAAAGCCTTACATCGTTTACTTGTCGGATACGCTCAATCAGGTCTGATAACCAGGTGGCACCATCAGGCAGCAGAATGTTTTGCAACTGCTCATCTTGTGGCAGAGGCCAGGGCATTTGTGTTGAGAAATGATAAAGATTGATCTGACGCAGATCACGAACCAGAATCCACTGACCGGCAGCATTTTTGCCAATCAGCCCCATACCTAGCAACCGTGCAGTGTGGCTTTCCCAGTCGTCAAGAGAGATGGGCAGATTACTCTTTTGCAGATCGGCAAAGCCTAATCCCTGACCGTTCTCAAAACGCTCCTGCAGTTGTTTTAGAACCAACAATATGGAAATCAAAGGGTGAGGTTGCTCACCTTTAACCTGCTTGCCAAAGAGATCAATGGAGCGCACCAGAACTGCACCAAACAACACCATTAGCCAACTCAAGTAGACCCAGAGCAGAAACAGCGGAGCCGCTGCAAATGCGCCGTAAATTAGGTGGTAAGTAGGCGACAGTGTAATAAAAAATGTAAAACCAAGTTTGGCCAACTCCACCAGAATCGCCACCACCACAGCACCGGTCAGTGCGTGCCAAAACAGAACTTTACGGTTAGGAACTGCCATATAAAGTAACGTCAATACGCTGATGCTTAGCAACACTGGCATTAGGCGCAGAAACCACTGTTCTGAGCCGAGAAAGGCGGAGGTATCTGTTACAAACTTTAATGACGCCAGATAAGAGGTAATCAAAAAACCAGCGCTTAACAGTACCGGGCCGAGTGTTAAAATAGCCCAATACAACAGGAAACCCGACATCCCCCGGCGAATATGCGACACTTGCCAGATGCTGTTCAACGCTTTGTCAATAGTTCGCAACATCAGAAACGATGTAATCAGCAAAAAAGCAATACCGATGCCGGTTAATTTACGCGCCTGCTGGGAAAAATCCCTCAGATAATGTTGAACCACCTCCCCGGTGGAAGGCACAAAACTATTAAAAATAAAGCTTTGAATGGAGTCACCCACATTTTGCAGGCTCGGTACAGCAGACAAAATACTGTATGTCACGGTCATCAGTGGCACTACGGCAAATAGTGTCGTATAGGTCAGAGCTGCTGCGTTTTCGGTGCAACGATGATCTATAAACCGCTTGATAACGGCGAGGGAAAAGCTCTGAAATGCTTGCATAATTGACCTACCTGTCAAAAAGAAAAAATAAGTGTAACTGACCCGAAATTGAAGCGCTAAAGCAGGCTTCAAGGTCAGCTAAAAAGCCTTCTGTCGTCTACTATAAGAAATAGCAATTTCACCAAAGCGAGTTAAGAGAGTTATTACCATGAGTCTGATGGAAACATTTGTCCACTGCCTTCCATTTATTGGCACTTGCTCTGTATTAGCTATGGCTGTCGCCAATAAACCGGAAACAGATTTAATTGAAGAGGGTCAATACGTCATCCCCAATAGTTGGAAAGAAGGAAAGCAACGGTTGCAATTTTTGTCCGAAATCTTTGATGAAGAGTCACAAAGGCGAATCAAGCCACTGCTCAAGCCCGGTGGCACTTGTCTCGAAGTGGGGCCGGGCATTGGCTCGATGACTCGATTTTTGGCAGAAAATACCGGCGCAGATGGAAAAATCATTGCTTTGGATATTGACGATACCTTTCTTCCAGAAGTGGCTGCTACCTCACCACAGATCAGTACTATTCAAGGGGATATAACCACCTATGATGCGGGTGTTGAGCAGTTCGATTTTATCTACATGCGAGCGGTGTTTATGCATTTGACCCGAAATGATAATCCGGCGCTGGTCAAAAGGCTGGTCCGTGCTTTAAAACCCGGCGGCTACCTTTACATTGAAGATGTCGTTGCAGTTGATAACAGGGGTCGCTTTTGGGAGCTCGCCAAAATAGACAGCCAGTTAGTGGATTACGTTGAGGCAATGTATGAAAGGTTCTCAGGCTACATGAGCTTTGAACAGGGCTACAAAGTCGCTGATATGATGTCCGCTGCCGGGCTTGCCAATGTGAATACCAATATTCTCAGTCAGCGAGTGCAAGGAGGAGAAACGGCAAATGGGTTTTTCATGCAGTTAACCTGTCGTCAGCTGGAGCCATACCTTAGAGAAATTGCGAACCATGACACTCTGTTCCCCAGATTGCAGAATGCCTGGCTCAATCCAGACATTCACTGGTTTGAACATGCCCGCTGTTTCTCCGTGGGCCAGAGATCTTAGCCGGTCACTTCTTTGGTGGCGGAAAACCGGCAAGAATTTTGCTCACGCCGTGATTGATTCTTGCAGTACGCTGCTCTGGTGAAAGCCCCTCTTTTACTCGGGATTTTGCCCGACCACGCCAGACTACGTTACGGGTTTCAGGATCAATAATATCAATAATTAAAGCGCCTTCGTCGTACTCACGAAGGCGGTTTTCGGTACTCACACCAACACCCCAAGGGCTGAAACCATAGCCAAAAGTTGTCGTCACTTGTCGCTCTTCCCGGCGAGTTTTCTGTTGGTAAATGTAATTAACCAGAAAATCTACTTTTGCTTTACCCCCTTCTTTACTGACCAGCTGAAAGCCTTTTTCAGCCAATACGGCGTCTACAGCATGATGAACACGCTGATCCATCAGGGAAGAAAAGTGGTAGCCTGTTTTTTGTGCCGCTGCTGTGGGCTTGACCCAGCGATAGGTCTGCATTGTGGTCATTGGGTACTGAGGGTCATAATCCCAATCAACATGAAATGCAGCACAGC
The DNA here is from genome assembly GCA_965198415.1 of Endozoicomonas sp. Classification (GTDB taxonomy): domain Bacteria; phylum Pseudomonadota; class Gammaproteobacteria; order Pseudomonadales; family Endozoicomonadaceae; genus Endozoicomonas. The sequence continues at coordinate 440,960 of CBDAPN010000029.1, read as the reverse complement.
CAGAGAGCATAAACGCAAGAAAAACAACCGTAATTCCAACTGTTTTTTTGAATACGGACATGTCCACCCCACTGAAAAGTCGATTTAGCCTGTTATTATAGTGCCACAGATGGCCAATAAATGATTTGCAGAGCATCAATCGGGATTGATAGTCTCTGACGATATAAGTGTCACTGAATAAATAAACTCAATAAGGCAGAAACATGAGTGTAATAATGTACCACAACCCCCGTTGTTCAAAGTCTCGCCAGACTCTGGAGCTTTTGCAAGACAACGGCATCAAACCGGTCATCGTCTTATATTTAGAAACGCCGCCGGATGCCAGTCAACTGACCAGTATTATCGGTAAGCTCGGTATCAGCCCCCGCCAGCTGCTAAGAAAAGGTGAGCAAGCCTACAAAGATAACAACCTGAAAGACCCCACATTAAGCGAAGAGCAACTAATCGCAGCCATGTGCCAACACCCTAAATTGATTGAGCGCCCCATTGTAATTCATGGCGAACAAGCCAAAATTGGACGTCCACCAGAGTCCGTACTTGAGATTCTCTAATGCAACAAAAAGCTGACCGGGTCTACCAACTGACCCTTGCCCTCTACGCAGGACTCATCCTTTCACTCTTGGCGAAAATCTGGTGGCTGAACCCGCCGCCCGGTTCCATGGTGGGGATTTCACTGCTACAAATTCTACCGTTGCTACTCCCATTGCCGGGTTTGCTGAAAAAGGGGCTGCGAGCGGCCTCCTGGCTCTGTTTTATCCTCTGTTTCTATTTTATTAGTGGTGTCCTCGAACTCTGGTTTCGACCAGAACAAATTCAGGGTTGGTTAATAAGCGGATTCACTGTGTCGCTGTTCATCTCGTCCATCGTCTTTATTCGCTGGCAAGCGCAGGCGAACCGACTGATGAACAGTTAATTGCAAAGACACGCCCCCAGGGCTATACAGCGTGACTAAGAGGCTGCTCCAACAGCCTCTTGTATTGATGATATCTCATGGCGTCTACTTTAATAATGCTTTGATACACCGTTGATGTGTCGTTAAAAAGTGCGAAGTAAATAAGTATTTTTTCTAGTCCATTGCTGCTCAGCACCGTATTACAATTGGCTGCTGTAAATTCTTACTTATTCACTCTCTCAGAGCTGTCGCTAGCGTGGGGTATCTGAGAGCATCGCTACTTTGAGGCACTTCTCCATGGAAGCTAACCTAGTGGAAATTATTGGCTACAGCGCGTCTGTGTTTGTTGCTGTATCTTTAATGATGACTAATATCGTCAAATTACGTTGGATTAACTTAACAGGCTGCATCCTGTTTGTGGTTTATGGCATCATTATCAGTGCCTGGCCTGTGGCACTAATGAATGGTTTCTGTGTTGGTATTAATATCTTCAGTTTGCTTAAAATGAGTCGCAAAAAGAAACTGTGCGTCGCTTAATTCAGGTTTCATCTTACGTTTTAAGTAGTTGACCATTTTGCATCCTATGCACAGGCTGGCCGGTTGATTGATAGCTCCAGTTCTGACATATTTTAAGATTTTGTACGACGATTATCTTATATTTTCAGCCTGTACCTTTACCATAAGAGCTGTCTCAACCGCCACTGAAAGCCATGATTATAAGGCTGCCCTACTGAGGTGGCAGTGAATTAGCCTGAAATATTTCGAATTTTAGACTCAGTTTTCTGCTGCCGAACGGTGGGCGCTACTCTTGGAAAGTCTCCTGCAAGATTATTTTTTAACCGTGACCTCTTTAGGTTTTTCAATTCAGGTGCGGCGAACATTGGCATGGTAGGCGAGCGAGAAATACTTATTTTGTGTTAAGTAGCTACTACCCTTAATGGCTTTGCTATGAAAGCCAGTTGAGAGGTGGGCGTTGGCCTATCAAACAAGCAGATGTTCGATGCTGAATCGTTTCTCTTTCATTCTTCACGCCTTGCGCTACAAGGCTTAAAGTATTTTTAAAAAGATAAAATGACGGATGCAGGCTGTTCCTTACCGACCCCATGCGTCTATGCAATTTCAATTGATGACAGAGGAGAACGCTGTTTATGAAGATCTGACTCATATTGTTTATAGCAGTTATTACTTTTTTATTGCTTTCATAAGCCAGTCCAGACAGGTACCTAAAACCAAATAGCTTTATACAGGGTAGTGCCTTTTAAGTCTGGCTCCTGCCCAAGACCATGGTAAGGGGTATAGGCCAAACGTTATGAATACTAGAAATTTGGAGGTAAAAAAACAGCCAAAAGTTCGTACGAATGTAAGGGGATTTCGCTACCAGCGGCATTAGGCTAGGTGAGCTGAGAAAAAGTTATGTTGATAAGCAGCAACAGTAAATAAAATGAAATGAAAGCCAGAAAAGCTATGACCTTTGATTATTTGAATGTTGCTAGATCTTAAGGTTAAATGAAAATCCCTATCGATATTTCTTAAATGTATAAGACGTTTCGTAACTTTTCGCCTAAATTTCACCAAAATAAACAGAGGTAGAATTATGCCAATAGATAACGTGATGAACGATCGTAGTAGCACATGTGTGCAAACGCACCAGCCCGTAAACAAAAAGCCAAAAAAAAGTATTATTATGGATGACGGTAGTCAAAGAACAGTAAAATTAGTTTCTAGTAATTTTGGGAATACAACTTTTCAATGCAGCAGCCGGCGGCATAATACGCAGAATAGTTACCCACCGAGAAATGTAATTCATAGTCAGGCGGGTTATCGAAGTGTTACCAATAGGAATGCATTCGAAACGATAGAAATTTCCAATCTTGGTAAGAAATCGTTAACTACACCGAAAGAAATTTGCCGCGACTTTAGGTTTCTTCATGATACTCAAAATAATAGAGGGTTTGGTCTATGTGATGTTTTAGTTTATTGCATCAGAGAGACGTTTGGTATGTCAGACTTCGAAAGTTGCTTTATGTCATTTGATAACTATGTTAATTTAACTGAACAAAAATTAAGTGAAATTTATATTTCTCAAAATACATGGTCATTTAAAAATAAGAAAAAGAGCCTACTCGCAACGGTACTTGTGCATAATGTGATCTTAAATTTGCAGATTGATAGGTTACCTTCTTTGGAAGGTAGAGTAAATCCTGTGAATTTAATTAAGGAGATGTGGAAAGGTCTTTATTTGGAGCATGGTGCAGACTTTCTTAAAACCGTGTTAAGCGAAAGTAAAGAGTTAATGAAGTGTTTGCCAGAACAGAGAGATGTTTGTTTTGATGGTTACACAATACCAGCAGGTTATTCCGAGTTAACTGTCATCATCAAAGAAATGACTTGCCCTGTTGAGAGCGAACTGTTTGAAAAAAGTAAGCTGCCAAATTTTTTTAAGGAACTAAAAAAGGCAGTTACCAAGGATGACTTTAATAGAGTTTTAGATATAGATGCTAATTTAATCAACCTTTAATTGTTTGTTGAGAGCGAGTAGCTTAGAGCTATTTGACTCTCAACCTTTTCTCGTAATCGAAACATACGGCTTTCATTGAGCATGTGCATTGCTGATTTTGATGCTCGTGAATCAGTTACCCACTCTTGCGGACTTAATCTGGTTTACTTTGTAGTCGCTCCTGACGCTGCTGCTCCTCTGCAAGTGCAGCTTTTATTTCGAGCATAATGGCGTCTACGTCGGCGGCTTTTTCCTCTTTATTGAAATTACCTGTCAGCTCAGTGTTGGGAGTTAATTCTCCATTTTCGAACAGAGCCCACATCTCTTTTGCGTACTGGCTGTGCAGCAGCTGCGGCGCAAATTGGGCGTAATATTGAGTGATATTGTCGATATCCCGGGTAAGCATGGCTTGAGCCTGGTTGTTGGCGGCAGCGTTTATGGCTTGGGGCAGGTCGATAATAACGGGGCCGTAGTCGTCAACCAAAACGTTGAATTCTGACAGGTCACCGTGCACGATACCTGTGCAGAGCATTAACCGGATGTAATGCATCATTAGGGCGTGGTCTTCAAGCGCTTGCCCGGCCGACATGGTCACTTCCCCAAGGCGAGGGGCTACCTGACCTTCGTCATCTGTAATTAACTCCATTAATAGAACACCATCCAGACACAGGTAGGGTTGAGGAACCCGCACACCGGCTTGGGCGAGGCGAAAAAGGGCGTCCACTTCGGCAGTTTGCCACAGCGCTTCCTCCTGTTTGCGGCCGAATTTGGAGCCTTTGTCGATGGCCCGTTGTCGCCGACTATTGCGCTCTTTGCGGCCTTCACGGTATTGCGTCAGCTTTTTGAAGCTGCGCCGGGTGGCTTCTTTGTATACTTTAACGCAGCGGATTTCCTGGCCGCAGCGCACTACATACACATCGGCCTCTTTGCCACTCATTAGCTGGCGCAGGACTTCGTCTACCACACCTTCATCAACCAGGGGTTGTATTCGTTTCGGAGTTCTCATAGAGAACTTTTACCCTATTTTCATGGGTGAGGAAATAGGGCATTTGATAATAACTTTTCGCTTTTGCGAAGAGACTTAACAGATGGTGGTGAAAGCCCGACTACTCAGTACTGTTCTGTTCAAGGGCTTTTTTTTGCTAAAGACTGTTTTGCTCAAGGCTGTCCCTGATGTTGTTGACTAGTTGCTGCAACAGACGACTTTTTGCTTGTGGTGTTGCCCAAGCGATGTGTGGGGTGATGATCAGGTTTTTGGGTTGATTGATAATCAGCGGATAGTCCGGCGGGGGTGGCTCAATGGCAATCACATCCAAAGCGGCGCCAGCAATATCGCCGTTGTTGAGCGCTGTGACTAAGTCCTCTTCATTGACGATGCCGCCGCGGGCAGTGTTGATCAGGAGCGAGGAGGGTTTCATCTGTTGAAATTCCGCTTTGGTAAACAGATTCTGTGTGGCCCGCGTAAGTGGACAGTGGATACTAATAACATCGGACTGAGCAATCACATCGGTAAATGACAGACGCCCACAGCGCAGAGTTTTAGCTTGTTTGTGCTCAGCAATTAATACCCGCATGCCAAAGGCTTTCGCTAGGTGCTCTACCGATTTGGCCAGAGTGCCATAGCCGATTAACCCCATCGTTTTGCCGGTCAACTCCATCATCGATTCACCGTCAAGGCAGAATGAGCGGGTTTTACTCCACTCACCGTTGCGTACTCGCTGGTTATAGCGACTAGCATGGGTAGTCAGTTCCAAAAGTAAACTAAAGACCAGCTGTGCCACACTGCTGCCGGCATAGCCAACCACATTTTTAACCTCGATGCCGTGTGCTGTAGCGGCATCAAGGTCAATATTGTCAGTGCCGGTGGCGGCTATGCAGATCAGTTTGAGGTCGGGCAGCTGTGCCAGTAACTGTGCATCAAGCAAAACCTTGCTGGTAATAATCACCCGCGCCTGGTGGCAGTGCTGTAGGATTTGCTCTGGTAGTGTGAAGTCATAGAGTTGCCAGTCAACCGGAAGAGCCTGCAACGGTCCAAGGTTCAGACCGAGGTTGGCAACATCGAGCATTGCGCCGTTAATCATGGTGTCTCCTGTGAATACATGGCTTACCCATGAGGCTCAAGGGAAAGTGTGTGGGGTTTTGACTTAGAAAATAATCTCAGTAAAGTATGAATTTCTTCAGCAGGTCTGTCAGGAAATTAATCCAGTCAGCAACACAATAAAAAGTGTCACCTCAATGAATAATGCCAAACTTTCAGGAAGTTTTGGCTGCCACTTTTTATGCAAAACACACCACGATAGCGACATAAATGCAGCAAAGAATATAAAAACCGCTATCTAGGGAAGGCGTGTTGAAGCAAGAAGGTTCTGATAGTGATCTTAAAAACCTTTCCTTTATGCCCTTTGGGTATTTATGCCCTTTGCGGGTATTTATGCCCTGCGATAGGGGCGGGGAGTGTCAGCAGAACACATGATGGCGTTTTTGATCAACAGCATGCAGTGGGCAGCCTAACCTCGTTTTAGGTCTACACTGGGAAGACAGTTGCACTTATTGCTTGAATCCAGCGGTCTATAAATACCTGCAGAAATTATTTACAAACCTACTGGGAACTTCCAATCTTTTGGTTGGTCAAAATTGTAGAAATATGCTGCCCTAATTGCATGGATCTAATAGGGTTTTATCTGTTTTTTGAAAGAGGTGAGCTATGTCTGATAGCATTAATTTAAATTTTTTAGAAAGTCTATCCTATGGCTGGCACAAAAATGTTAACGATATAAAGCCGATTCGGATGCTAAAGGCATTAAAATCTGCTGTTCAGGGCTTTTTTGGTCGTTTTAAGGTCGAATTGTCAGATAAGGAAAACCTTAAAATGGTAAAAGACCTCCCTAATGCTTGGTTTTCAACCAAAATAAATAAGGTGCTTAATCAGCGAAAAGTAACTCAAGTACCGGGTGAAAACCTTATTAAAGAGCCAAAAAATCCAACAAAACCGGAACACATTCTTAGTAACCCAAAAATTTTAAGTCAATTGTCTGAATCAGATCTGAAAACTGCTTTGGAGTGCATAAAGACGTTAAACGAATTCGAAGCTCATGATAAGATTGATAATGCTATTACTAAACTGAAAAACTCAGATTCAATTTGCAGTTTTATCAAAAAAAATCCCTCTTTGATTGATAGTTTCTTTCAAAAGTTTGTTGTTTATTCTCGTGCTGAATATCAGCGTGCAGTAGATTTAATGCCCTTGGTTAATAAAATGATGGAACTTGGTTTTTCACCAAGTAATTCACAAGATGAAGCTGTAGTTAAAGGGCTGATTTACCAGTGCAAAGATTCTGGTAATGTCATTTCTGAGTCGGACGCTGATGAAAAGAGTTTAAAGGTCGCAAGGCTTGATAACTTAAGAGGGATAGATAGCCATGCTGAGAGACTCACTGTATTACACGAGGCTTTAGAAGCAGCGAAAGATAATGTTGAAAGAACTAAGGAGTTGCATAAATCAGCACTTGTGTTTACAGTGCTGAAACAGATTGACTTTAGATCAGCATCTGATTCCGATAAACTTGAAACCTTAACCTTGTTTAAGGTGATGAAAGATGGCGGTGTTCCTTTCTCTGATACAATGAAAGATGATTTTGAATCTCTACAGGTTGGTTATTTAGAGGCTCTTTTTGAAAATTATGAAGTTTTAACCGAGCAGCAGTTAAATTACTATGAAAAGGCGCTTTCTAAGCTATTTGAAATCATTCCAGAGCGATCTTACAATTTTAACAGGGTGTTGTGTCGATGCTTGAAAAATACTCCTGATTTTAATTTAGAGCAACATAGTGACTTGGTTAGTCAGCTTACTATATTGAAAAAAGCCGGGTGGAACTTTGAAAACGGTAGTTTTTCCTTGGCGCCGGTCAATGAGGACAACCCTCTTTCATTAATCTTTAAGAAATTTTGCCTGATGCTTAGTAATGGGTTTAATGATTTGGCTATAGGGTTACTCGATACGGGTATTTGGCTGACTGCTGGCCAGAAAGAAATAGTTGAAAGGTACTTGAAGGATAATAAAATCACCATGCCATCTGATATTAAAACAGCGTTTGATGGTTTAAGTGGGCCTAGAGAAGTTCTTAAGTTACCTTAGCTTGCTAACGGAAGTGTAAATCACCAAAGCTTATCCCATCTTAAGTTTGTTTTTTTGACAGGGATGTTTCTTTTTCTAAAAAATTAGTGATTTTTAATGATGTTAAAACAAAAGTTCAGAGAGGGGAACTGTCTAAGGCGGATCACGGTAAGTACATTCAAATACTTGGTGTCAGAGCAAAGGCAAGATCCCGGGAGGAGTTGGAAAGCACAAAGAATTGTTTGGTTGCTAATTTTCCGGGAAACGGCCCAATAATTAGTGAGTTGTTAGGCAACTCTTAATAAAGTGATGTTGCAAGCCCAATTCTTGGTAAGGAGGTTGGGCTTACATTTGCACGTAAATTGCTAAAAGCTATGGTAGTGCTCATGTTATCTTGCCGGGTTTTGTTAGTATGCACGTTTAAACAGTAACGGTTCCATTCATGACAAGTGCTCATCTTTACATAGTTTCTACGCCCATTGGTAATCTGGGTGATATGACCCCGCGTGCCATAGAGGTATTAAGTCAGGTTGATGTTATAGCAGCGGAAGATACGCGTCATAGCAGGCGCCTGATGAATCACTTTGGTATTCAGACCCCATTGATACCCTGCCATGACCACAATGAACGGCAACAGGCTGAGTCCATTGTTCATCGAATGCAAGATGGGAAAGCTGTGGCGTTGATCAGCGACGCAGGTACACCGCTGATTTCAGACCCCGGTTTTCATTTGGTGCGAACCGTTCGTGAGGCAGGCTTTAAGGTGGTTGCTGTACCTGGTGCCTGTGCTTACATTGCCGCGCTGTCGATCAGTGGGTTACCCACCGATCGCTTTTACTTTGAGGGCTTTTTGCCCGCAAAAGCCGTAGCGCGGCGAAAGCGTATTGCTACGCTTGCCACCTTGACTTCTACCTGGGGTGTGTATGAGTCTCCCCACCGTATCGTGTCTTTGCTGGCCGACCTGGCCGCTGAGCTTGGCGAAGACCGTTACATCGTTGTGGCCCGTGAGATCACCAAAACGTTTGAGACGGTGTTGGCTGGTACCACGGTCGAAATTCAGGCGCTGTTGCAGGCCGACAGTAATCAGCAGCGGGGTGAGTTTGTGGTACTGATTGAAGGTTATCAAGAACCCGAAGCGGCAGAGATTTCACCGCAAACAACCGCAATGCTGCAACGTTTGCTAAAGGAATTGCCCATCAAAAAAGCCGCTGCTGTTGTTGCCGACCTGACCGGGCTGCGAAAAAAAGATCTTTATGAGCTTGGGTTAGCGATGAAAGCCGGGCAATAAAAGGTTGCTTATCGGGCTGTGTGGAAGTATTATCCGCCGTCGCGAGCTGGCCGGGCAGTCGCTGTTCATTCGGGTTTGTACCCAGAGTGAAGGGAGGAAAGTCCGGGCTCCAAAGGGTAGGGCGCCAGGTAACTCCTGGGGGGCGAGAGCCTACGGAAAGTGCAGCAGAGAGCAGACCGCCTAAGTCAGCTTTTTAAGCTGGCCGGTAAGGGTGAAAGGGTGCGGTAAGAGCGCACCGCATGGCTGGTAACAGTTCATGGCACGGTAAACCCCGCCTGGAGCAAGACCAAATAGGAATCCTATAGGTGTGACCCGCACTGGATTCGGGTAGGTTGCTTGAGGTGTCTGGTGACAGGCATCCCAGATGAATGACTGCCGGGCCTGCATAAGCAGGCTGGACAGAACCCGGCTTATAGGCTGGCTCGCCTATTTCTCAGTTGTTACTGAACCTGTTTCTTTACAGTTCCAACGTCTTGCGCTGTTTTACCAGAGATTGCGTAAAGCATCGCCTTCTATGCCCTTTGGGTGCGATAGGGCGAAGGGCAGTATAAATTCCCATCTTGTTTTGCCGAGCAAAATACCCGCCAACTGTTTTCTTTTGCTTCATATCTTAAGTGCACCTGTGGCGCTCTTTGCTTGACGTCAGTTTTTCAGATTTCTATAGTGTGCTTTAGTGGTGCAAAGTGGGTTAGCGTGGGTCAAAGTGGCTGCAATGTTTTGAGCATCGTCAGATGTGGTGAATGTTGAAAGCCGAGATTAAAAATATCGGTTTGCAAGGATTGATAAGCGGTATTTTTAATATCAGGCGTGTGTCGTAAATTCCATTGGCGGAAAACCAGGGAGAAGGTCACGTGTTTCGCGGTGTTAATGCCATTAATCTTGATGCCAAAGGGCGTCTTGCCATACCGGCCCGTTATCGGCAGGTGTTGCGGGATCGTTGCGACGGCGCCTTAGTGGCAACTATTGATACTGACGAGCACTGTCTGTTGATTTACCCGCTTGATGAGTGGGAGCCCATTCAACAGAAAATTGAAGCACTTCCGAGTTTTCATCCAATGACGCGGCGTATTCAACGGCTCTTAATAGGCCACGCCACCGACGTTGAGCTTGATGGCAACGGGCGCATTCTGATCCCCCCGCTGTTGCGTGATTATGCGGGCCTTGAAAAGCGTACTATTTTGCTGGGACAGGGCAAGAAGTTCGAGCTTTGGGATGAGGGTAACTGGAGTGAGCGCCGGGACCAGTATCTGCGAGAAGCCAGTGAGTCGCAAGAGACTCCGATGGAGTTGCAATCGCTCTCTTTGTAGACGTTGTCCGTTTTTTCGAACAGTTTTCTTGATCGTAGCACTGAATAAATTGTTGCTCGGCTTATAAATAATTTTTTGTGAACAAACCTATGAAATCGTCGGATCGCATTAATATCCACACCGCCCAAGACAACGGACACAAAACGGTATTGCTGCACGAGGCTGTAGATGCGTTGCTGACGGATCGCGCTGGCGTTTATGTTGATGGCACTTTTGGTCGTGGTGGGCACAGTCGCTTAATTTTAAGCACGTTAACTGAACAAGGTCGTTTAATTGGTATCGATAAAGACCCGGCAGCCATCGCCACCGGCGATGAGCTGGCCGAACTGGATAACCGTTTCGCTATTCATCACGGCTCTTTTACCGATTTAAGGGCAGTCAATGACGAGCAGCCGGTGGACGGTATTTTGCTTGATTTAGGTGTCTCTTCTCCCCAGCTTGATGACCCGCAGCGGGGTTTTAGCTTTATGAATGATGGCCCGCTGGATATGCGAATGAATCATCAGGCCGGTGAAAGTGCTGCCAGCTGGCTGGCCAAGGCGCAGGAAGAGGAGATTAGCCGGGTGATCTGGGAGTACGGTGAGGATCGTTTTTCCAGACGCATGGCCCGGGCCATTGTGCGTGAGCGTCAGCTGGCGCCGATTGCGACCACCCGCAGACTTGCCGATATTATAGCTGCCGCCTGTCCGACCCGGGAAAAGGGTAAGCATCCGGCCACCCGCGCATTTCAAGCGATTCGAATTTTCATTAATCGTGAGCTTGATGATCTCATTTTGGGGCTGGATCACGCTCTGGAAAAGCTCAAGCCCGGTGGCCGTTTGGTCGTGATCAGTTTTCACTCCCTTGAGGATCGAATCGTTAAGCGGTTTATCCGCAAACACCAAAAGGGCGATGAGCTGCCGAGTTGGTTACCGGTAACCGAAGCGCAGTTGAATCGGCGGATGAAAAGCCTGGGCAAAGCGGTTAAACCCTCCAGTCAAGAAGTGGATGAAAACCCAAGGGCTCGCAGTGCAGTAATGCGAGTGGCGGAAAAGCTGCAGTGAAAACGTTGGGGGTAAAATGGCGCGTCGTGCGTGCTTATGCCCTGGTTATTGTATTGCTGTTATTGGCGGCGTTGTCCGGCTTGATGGTGGCGTATGTGTCTTATGAGAACCGGCGTCTTAATAACCAGATTCAGCAGGTGCTGGAAAACCGAAATACAGCGCAGGTGGAATGGGGCAAGCTGTTGCTAGAGCACAGTACGCTGACATCGCCGGGCAGAATTGAAATGATTGCCGCCCAAAGCCTGGGCATGGAAGTGCCCAAAACCAAACAAATAGAGATTATTCAGCCATGAGTCAGGGACGGAAAGTCTCCCAAGCCAAGTTTCGCACTGCCAACCAGCTGGTGAGTCGGTTTCGTGGCTGGCTGATCCGTCATTGGCGGTTAAAAGCTGTGCAGGGGCTGTTGCTGCTGGCGGGGCTGGTTGTTGGTTACCGAATTGTTGATTTGCAGCTGCTTGATCGGCAGTTTTTGCAAAATGAGGGTGATAAACGCAGTGTGCGCTACGAGTCCGTTGCGGCACATCGGGGGGTGATCTTTGATCGTAACGGTGACCCTTTGGCGGTCAGTACGCCGGTGGTGACCATCTGGGCCGACCCTGAAGAGCTCTATGCTGCCAAAGAACACTGGGAGGTGCTGGCTCAGGCGCTGGGTGTTTCCAGCCAGCGGCTCAGTGAACGCATTGAGTCCGCCAAAACCCGTGATTTTATCTATCTGAAACGGCAATTAACCCCAGAGCAGGGCGCTAAAGTCATGGCGTTGAATGTGCCCGGAGTGCGAGCGATCAATGAGCACCGGCGCTATTACCCGGCAGCGGAAGTAACGGCGCATCTGGTCGGTACCACCAATATTGATGAGACCGGTCAGGAGGGGTTGGAATTGGCCTACAATGACTTGCTATCCGGTGAAGCCGGTCAGCGTCGGCTGCTGAAAGATCGTAAAGGCCGGTTGGCCCGACAGGCAGAGCTGGTGAAAAGCGCCAGCCCCGGCAAGGAGTTAAAGCTCAGTATTGATCTTCGCCTGCAATACATGGCGTACCGGGAGTTGAAGAAGGCGGTTGAGAAGCACAAAGCCAGTGCCGGTTCGCTGGTGATGCTCGACGTGAACACCGGCGAAGTGTTGGCCATGGTCAACCAGCCCGCCTACAACCCCAATAATCGCTCCGATATGAAGGCTTATAAAATGCGTAACCGGGTGCTCACCGATATGGTGGAGCCCGGTTCCACCCTAAAGCCTTTTGCAGTGGCTGCGGCTTTGGAGTCCGGGTTGTTTAACCGCAACTCGGTCATTGATACGGCGCCGGGGTACTTACGTCTTGGTCGTGATCAGGTTAAAGACCCATCCAACTATGGGGCGATTGATGTCACCACTGTGCTGCGTAAGTCCAGTAATGTGGGGGTGTCGAAAATGGTTCTGGCTATTGGTCAGGATAAAATGCTGGACCTTTTGCAGCGCCTTGGCCTTGGTCAAAGCCCGGGTACCGGCTTTCCCGGCGAGAATCCGGGCTACCTCCCGTTTCGGGACCGTTGGAGCGATATAGAAATAGCGACGCTGTCGTTTGGTTATGGATTGATGGTCACGCCGCTGCAACTGGCTCAGGCCTACATGGTCATTGGTGCGGGGGGTATTATGCGCCCCTTGTCGCTTATTCACCGGGATGTGGTACCCGACGGTGTTCGGGTGATGGATCAGCAGATCGCCGCTGATCTGAGGAAAATGCTGCGGGAAGTGGTTCACGGCGGTACCGGAGGGCGGGCGCGCATTGAAGCTTTTGAGGTGGGCGGCAAGACCGGAACCGCTCGCAAAGTGGGAGAAAACGGCTACAGCAAGGATCGCTACATCGGTATGTTTGCCGGTCTGGCACCTATTGATAATCCGCGTTTGGCCATGGTGGTGCTGATTGACGACCCGATGGGCGACGCTTATTACGGTGGGCAAACGGCGGCACCGGTATTTTCGCAGGTTGCATCGGGGGCGCTTCGGCTGCTCGGTGTTGAGGCTACACCCGCGCAGGTTGCCTATGTGGGCATGAAATAAAGGTAGGTCATGCATCAATCGGCAGGTGAAATGTTTATGGCAGAAGGGTTAAGAAACACGCGATGACGGCTGAACAAAAAAATACGCTGAACAGCGTACTGGCCGAACTGCAGTTGCCTGCGGCCGCTGTAGATAAGGTGTTACATCATATGACCCTCGACAGTCGTAAGGTTGTCGGGGGTGAGCTGTTTATTGCAGTGCCTGGTGTTCACGGCGACGGTAGACAATACATTGATCAGGCCTTGGCTAATGGCGCTGCGGCTGTCTTGGTGGACGATAGTGGTGGTTTTGATCTGGCCGCCGTGGGCAGTAATCAAGCGTCTGTTTTTATTGTGCCGCAGTTGTGCAAAAAAATGGGGCTTTTGGCTGATCGTTTTTATCGACACCCCTCTGCACACCTTAAGGTCTTTGGGGTAACGGGCACCAACGGTAAAACCTCCTGCTGCTGGTTCATGGCGGAGCTGTTAAAACAGCAAGAAACACCCTGCGCCCTGATGGGTACCGTAGGACAGGGAATGCCCGGGCAGTTGCAGTCATCGCTTAACACGACAGGCGACGTAATTTCACTGCACCGTTACCTCGCCCAGCTGGTTGCTGAGGGTATCCCTGCTCTGGCCATGGAGGTCTCATCCCATGGGCTTGATCAGGGGCGAGTGGATGGCGTGAGGTTTGAGGCGGCGCTGTTTACTCATATTAGCCGGGATCATCTTGATTACCATGGTTCATTGGAAAATTACGCTGCGGCCAAAGCCCGGTTGTTTTCCCGGGGCAATTTTCGCCATGGGGTGATTGGTAAAGACGACGCTTTTGCTCCTTTGATGATGGCTGCCTGTGGCGATAACAAACCGATCACTTGGTCGTTGGAAGATACGTCGGCGGATGTTTATCTCAGCAATATTCAAGTTCTGAGCAAAGGCTTTCGTGCAACGCTTCATACGCCTTGGGGCGGAGGTATTCTTAACACAGCACTGCTTGGACGTTTTAACCTGGAAAACCTATTGTCGGTTATTGCTGTTTTGGGTGTGCACGGTTATTCCATTGAAAATGTGTTGTCGTCTGTACCGGCGATTGCGTCGCCACCGGGCAGAATGCAACCCTTTGGAGGTGGTGAGCAACCGCAGGTACTGGTGGATTACGCTCATACCCCCGACGCCATTGAAAGTGTATTGTCGTCTTTACGTGAACATACCGGCGGAGCCGGAAAGATTATCTGCGTCTACGGTTGCGGCGGCGACCGGGACCGGGGCAAGCGCCCTTTGATGACCAAAGCCGCGCTGTCGGGTGCCGACAGCGCTGTACTCACCAGTGATAACCCCAGAAATGAAGATCCGCAACAGATTTTCGCTGATGCCCTTGAAGGTCACAGTGATGCGCGTTTGCGCTTGATCGCTGACCGTCGTGAGGCCATTCATCGGGCCATTCATTCAGCGCAGGCTGATGATATTGTGGTGATCGTCGGCAAAGGTCATGAGAACTATCAGGAAGTCTGCGGCGAGCGACATCATTTTGATGATGCCGAGCAGGTACGGGCTGCCTTGTGCTCCCGGGGAGTACCGGCATGATTGAGTCGTTGTCCTTACAGCAAGTCGCTAGCATCGTTAATGGTCAGCTTGCCGACCTTCCCGCTGACCTGCCCCCCATTAGCGGTGTCAGCATTGATACCCGTACCCTCAAGCCCGGTGAGCTGTATATCGCCATTAAAGGCCCCCGCTTTGACGGGCATGACTATCTGGCACAAGCACAAGCTGCCGGTGCCGTTGCGGCCCTGACGGAGCGATGGGTCGATGATGAATCTTTACCCCAGATTGTGGTGTCCGCCAGCGAAGAAGCATTGGGCCTTTTGGGGGCGGCTAATCGTCGTTTATTCCGTGGAACGTTGGTAGGAGTCACTGGCTCCTGCGGCAAAACCTCCGTGAAAGAGATGTTAATGGCAATTTTCTCCACGGCGGATAAGACTCTGGCCACCTCGGGAAATTTAAATAACGCGCTGGGCACACCGTTGACGCTGTTAAACATTGATGCCTCCCACCGTTTTGCGGTAGTCGAAATGGGCACCAGTGCGCCCGGGGAGATTGCTTACATTGCCAATATGGGGCGACCGGACATCGCTGTGATCACCAACGCTGGCGAAGCCCATCTGAGTGATCTTAAAAGTGTCGCCGGTGTGGCTTGGGAGAAAGGTTTTATTCTCGATGCTCTGCCGAGTGATGGTACTGCGGTTTTGAATCTCGATGATCCATTCTATCAGCACTGGTGTGAGCGTACCTGCCATCAGCAGGGGCGTCGTACGGTCAGTTTCAGTGTGGAAAACCCGCAGGCGGACTGCTTTGCCACGGAGATTCAGTCTGACGCCAACGGTACGGCCTTCACTCTGTGCATTGGCGAGGCGCAAAAACGGGTGCAGCTTGCTCTGTGGGGGCGTTATCAGGTGGGTAATGCCTGTTGTGCTGCGGCGGTGGCGATGGCACAGGGGCAACCACTGGACATCATTGTGCAGGGGCTGGAAAATGTCCGGCCTTATCAGCGCCGGGGGTTGCGTTTTGTCCACGCCACAGGCGCCATTTTGATTGATGAAACCTACAATGCCAACCCGCAGTCAACCCAGGCGGCGATTGATCAGCTGGCGGATTGCCAAGGAAAAACCTTTATGGTGTTTGGCGATATGCTGGAGCTTGGTGAGGTTTCTGATGAGCGCCACCGGGATATTGGTCGCTATGCCAAAGCCCGGGGCATTGACGAGTTTTTCAGCTATGGCCCATCAGCCCATCTGGCGGCGCAAGCGTTTGGTTCGGGTCGGCATTTTGATGATAAAAGTGCTCTGATTGACTGCCTTAAAACCCGACTACAAAACAATCACAATGAAGCCCAAGCCGTGCTGGTGAAAGGGTCTAAGGGGATGAAAATGTTGGAAATTATCCAAGCCCTGATAGGGTCTGATTACAAGGGAGATGCCTGATGCTGGTCTGGTTGGCCGATTTTTTATCACAGTACCATCATGGGTTTCTGGTGTTTAAATACCTCACTTTGCGCGGTATTTTTGGCGTACTTACCGCTCTGGCCATGAGCTTGTGGCTGGGGCCTATTTTTATTCGTAAGCTCAGTTTTTATCAGATCGGCCAAGCGGTGCGTGACGATGGCCCCCAAAGCCATCTGAGTAAGGCCGGTACCCCCACTATGGGGGGAGCGCTGATTCTGATCTGTATCGCCATCAGCACTTTGCTGTGGGCGGATTTGAGTAACCGCTACGTCTGGGTGGTGCTGGTGGTTACCGGAATTTTCGGCGCGGTTGGTTGGGTCGATGACTACCGCAAGGTGGTCGAGAAGAATTCCCGCGGCTTGCCCGCGCGTTGGAAAATATTTTGGCAGTCCCTTGCCGGGCTTGGAGCGGCGTTGTTCCTCTTTTATACTGCGCCGTCGGCAACGGAAACCACGCTGATTTTTCCCTTTATCAAGCACTTCTCTTTGGAGCTTGGGCCGTTTTTTATTTTGCTGACCTATTTGACCATTGTCGGTTCAAGTAATGCGGTGAACCTCACCGATGGTCTGGATGGTCTGGCCATTTTGCCCACGGTGATGGTGGCTTCTGCCCTGGCTATTTTTGCCTACCTTAGTGGCCATGCCACTTTTGCCCAATATTTGCTGATTCCCGCCGTACCCGGCGCCGGTGAGCTGGTGGTGTTCTGTGCCGCTATTGCTGGCGCCGGGCTTGGTTTTCTCTGGTTTAATACCTATCCGGCTCAGGTGTTTATGGGCGATGTGGGGGCGCTGGCACTGGGGGCGGCGATTGGCGTTGTAGCGGTCATTGTGCGACAAGAAATTGTGCTGATTATCATGGGCGGCGTGTTTGTTATGGAAACCGTGTCGGTCATTTTGCAGGTGGGGTCTTATAAGATGACCGGTCGGCGTATATTTCGCATGGCGCCACTGCACCACCACTTTGAGCTGAAAGGGTGGCCAGAGCCCAGAGTTATTGTGCGGTTCTGGATTATTACGATTGTGCTGGTACTGATTGGCCTGGCCTCTTTGAAGATTCGCTAGATGGATAACATGACGAACAATCACGCAAACGTGCAACTGATTGGCTCTAGCTGTAACCGGCTCATTATAGGGTTAGGTAAGACCGGGCTGTCTTGTGCTCGCTATCTGCACCAGCAGGGGTTGCCTTTTGCAATGATGGACACCCGTGAGAACCCGCCGGGCGTCAGTGTTTGTCGTGAAGAATTTGCCGATGTGCCGCTGCACCTTGGCGGCTTTAATGAACAGTGGCTAATGGCGGCGGATGAGCTGGTGGTCAGCCCCGGTATTGCTCTGGCCGAGCCCGCTATTGCCCGGGCTATTGAGCACGGCGCTACCGCCATTGGCGATATTGAACTGTTTTGCCGTGCTGTTGAGAAACCGGTGGTAGCCATTACCGGCTCCAACGGTAAAAGCACCGTGACCACGCTGGTGGGTGAGATGGCCCGACAGGCTGGCCTGAAAGTCGCTGTGGGTGGAAATATCGGCACGCCTGCCCTTGACTTGCTGGCAGACGAAAATGCCGATGTGTACGTGTTGGAATTGTCCAGCTTTCAACTGGAGACCACTTACAGCCTGCGGGCAGCTGCGGCTACGGTGTTGAATCTCAGTGCGGATCATATGGACCGTTACCCGACGTTGATTGACTACCATCAGGCCAAACAAAGAATTTACCGTGGCTGTGCCACTGCGGTGTTTAACCGTGAAGACCCTCTGACCACCCCCTTGCTGCCGGTGAGTGCCGGCGCCATTACCTTTACCAGTGGTACGCCTGATCTGGGGCAAATGGGGCTGCTAACGAACGAGACCGGTGTTTGGCTCAGTAAAGGAATGAACAAGCTCATTAATACCCGGGAACTGAAGCTTAAAGGGCGGCACAACTTCACTAACGCCTTGGCGGCATTGGCATTAGGGGAAGCGTTGGGGTTGACCATGGACGCCATGCTGACTGCCCTTAGAGCGTTCCCCGGTCTGCCGCACCGCTGTCAGTGGGTAGGCGAGTTTCAAGGTGTTAGCTGGTTTAACGACTCCAAAGCCACCAACGTGGGCGCAGCCGTGGCCGCCATTGAAGGGTTGGGTAACGATTTGCCGGGCAGTGGTTCGCAGGCAAGCCCGGAAAAGGCGTCGGGAAAAATAGTATTAATTGCCGGTGGCGAGGGTAAGGGGGCAGAGTTTAGCGGATTGCAACCAGCGGTTGAGCGTTACGTGAGTCATCTGGTGCTGATCGGACGTGACGGGGCGGACATCGCCCAAGCAGTGCAAGGCAGCACCACTATTCACTGGGCCGAAACGCTTTCTGAAGCGGTCAAACAGTCAGCCGCACTGGCCAACAGTGGCGATGCAGTGTTGCTGGCACCGGCCTGTGCCAGCTTTGATATGTTTGACAGCTTTGAGCAGCGAGGTGAGGAGTTTGTCCGGCTGGTGCAGGAGCGTTTATGTTGAAACGGTTGCGCCACAGTACGCCCGCTGAAACCAAACCTGCAGGTGTGGACGCCGTATTGCTTGGCGCCGTGCTGGCTTTGCTGGCCATCGGGCTGGTGATGGTGGGCTCCGCCTCCATGGATGTCTCTAGCGCCACGTTTGCTGATCCGCTGCGAATTGTACTTAAACAACTGGTATTTGTGGTGATCGGGCTGGTGCTGATGGGGGCAGCGACGCTGGTGCCTGTCAGTCGCATTGAGCAGTTTAGCTGGGTGGCGCTGGTGGTTGCGTTCTCCCTGTTGAGCCTGGTGCTGCTGGTGGGTCGTGAAATTAACGGCAGTATCCGTTGGATACCGCTGGTGTTTTTTAACCTGCAGGCTTCTGAGGTGGCCAAGCTGGGTGTGGTTATCTACATGGCCGGTTATCTGGTTCGCCACCTTGACGAGGTGCGCACCAAGGTCAGTGGTTTTATCAAGCCCTTGATCGTGATGATCTTTATCGCTCTATTGCTACTGCTCGAACCGGACCTTGGCGCGGTGGTGGTACTGGCTGTGGCGGTGATGGGGATGATCTTCATGGCTGGTGTGCGGGTAATGCAGTTTTTGCTGCTGATTGGCGTTTTGGTCGGCTCCATTGCCCTGCTGATCTGGTCTGAGCCTTATCGTATGGCACGGATCACCTCCTACATGGACCCGTGGGCGAATGCGTTTGGCAGTGGTTATCAGCTTACTCAGGCGCTGATCGCCTTTGGTCGTGGTGCCTGGTGGGGCGAAGGGCTGGGTAATAGCATTCAGAAGTTGTTTTATCTGCCCGAGGCCCATACGGATTTTGTCTTTGCCGTGCTGGCAGAAGAGCTTGGGGTGGTGGGCTCGCTGGTGCTGTTAAGCCTGTTTTTGCTGGTTGGTTGGCGTGCATTGCAACTGGGTTTTCGGGCGCAAGCCAAAGGGATGCTGTTCCATGGCTTTGTCGCTTACGGTATCGCCTTACTGTTTGTTAGTCAGGCTTTGATTAATATTGGCGTGAATACGGGCCTGCTCCCCACTAAGGGGCTGGCATTACCGCTGATCAGTTACGGGGGCAGCAGCCTGATCGTTAACTGTCTGGCGTTTGGAATGTTGTTACGAATAGATTATGAGCGTCGTATGGCAAAACCGGTAGAACCCAAACCGGTGGCCGGGCGCAGGGGCAAAAAGATTGAAGCAGATGAAACGCCCGGAGGCAGTATCTATGACTGAGCAGATGCCTTTGGTGGTGATTATGGCCGGTGGTACTGGCGGACATATTTTTCCCGGACTGGCCACGGCCAAAGCACTGATTAACCAAGGCTATCGAGTGCACTGGCTCGGCACACCCAACAGCATGGAGGCGGAGCTGGTACCGCAGCATGGCATTGAGATCAGCTTCATTCCCGTCACCGGCTTGCGGGGCAAGGGCATGGGGTTTTTGTTAAAAGCACCTTGGCGGCTGCTGGCATCGTTGTACAAAGCTCGGCAGGTTTTAAAGCGGCATAAACCGGTATGCGTGCTGGGCATGGGGGGGTATGTCACCGGTCCTGGTGGGGTTGCCGCCAGATGGTTGGGTATTCCCTTGGTGGTGCATGAGCAAAACGCCATTGCTGGCCTGACCAACAAGCTGTTGGCCCGAATTGCTAAACGAGTGCTGCAGGCGTTTCCCGGTGCGTTTGCTGACCAGCCCGGCGTCGGTCATAAAGTGGTGCTGACGGGTAATCCGGTACGCAAGGAAATTAGCGCCGTGCAGGCGCGCCAACCGCAACAGCCGCTGCGTTTGCTGGTGGTCGGGGGCAGTCGGGGCGCACTGGCGATCAATGAGCTGATACCGTCGGTGTTGCAGCAGTTTGGCGAGCAGATTGAGGTCTGGCATCAAACCGGCAAAGCAACCTTTGCCAAGTGTCAGGCTGAGTATGAACGCCTTGGGGTATCGGGCCGGGTTGCGCCGTTCATTGATGACATGGCAACGGCCTATGAGTGGGCGGATTTGGTGGTATGCCGGTGCGGCGCCCTGACCGTCGCCGAGCTGGCAGCGGCCGGTCGGCCAGCGATTTTGATTCCGTTTCCCCATGCGGTGGACGACCACCAAACCGTTAATGGCACTTATCTGGTGGAGCGGGGCGCGGCGTTGATGGTGCAGCAAAAAGATCTGGATACCGACAGTTTGACCAGCATGATTAAAGCCCTGGCAGAGAATCCTGACAGGCTTGAGACGATGGCCGCAGCAGCAAAAGCGGCGGGTTTGCCCAAGGCCACCGGTGATGTGGTTCGCAACTGTCTTGAGGCGGTGGAGCAGGAGGTGACGTATGCCTGATTTAAAAAGTCGTATTCCCTTGGTGGCGGTGCCGGAGATGCGGCGTATCCGCAAGATTCATTTTGTTGGCATTGGCGGCTCGGGCATGTGCGGCATTGCCGAGGTGTTGCTGAATCAGGGCTATCAAATTTCCGGCTCAGACATTCGTCCTTCAGCCTTGATTGAGCGGCTGAAAACACTGGGTATAGAAGTATTTATTGGCCACCGTGCCGACAATGTCACCACTGCGGATGTGGTGGTAACTTCCACCGCCGTTGCAGCGGATAACCCGGAGGTGGTGGCAGCAGAGAGTCGTCGTCTACCCGTTGTGCCCCGGGCGCAGATGCTGGCGGAGTTGATGCGTTATCGCCACGGGATTGCCGTGGCCGGCACCCATGGCAAAACCACCACCACCAGTCTGTTGGCTTCGGTGCTCGGTTTTAGTGGCATGGACCCAACCTTTGTGATTGGTGGTCGACTCAACTCCGCTGGTACCAACGCCAAGCTGGGGGGCAGCCGTTATTTGGTCGCTGAGGCGGATGAGTCTGACGCCTCCTTTTTTGCATCTGCAGCCGATGGTGTCCATTGTCACCAACATTGATGCCGACCATATGTCCACTTACGGTGGCGACTTTAATCAGCTGAAAAAGACGTTTATCGAATTTTTGCACAACCTGCCGTTTTACGGTGTGGCGATTGTCTGTATTGATTGTCCGGTGATCCGTGAACTGTTACCGGAAATTAAACGACAGGTTATCACCTACGGTTTCAGTACTGATGCCGACTATCGGGCGGTGAATGTTCGTCAGGAAGGGATGAACACCACCTTTGAGCTGGTGCGCCGGGCGGATGACTTTGGTGCTCCCGTCACCATTGAGCTCGCTCTGCCCGGGCGTCATAACGTTTTGAACGCTCTGGCCACTTTTGCCACCGCTGCGGATGAAGGTCTGCCGGATCACATTATTGCCGAAGGGTTGAGCCGGTTTGACGGTGTCGGCCGGCGCTTTCAGGTGTTGGGCGATTTCAATACCGGGGCTGGTGAAGTGATGCTGGTGGATGATTATGGCCACCACCCAACGGAAGTGGACGCCACGATCAAAGCGGTGCGGGACGGCTGGGAAGGTAGACGACTGGTAATGATATATCAGCCGCACCGTTTTTCCAGAACCCGGGATTTGTATGAAGACTTTGTGGACGTGCTCTCCAAAGTTGATGTGCTGCTGTTGATGGAGGTCTATCCCGCCGGAGAAGAGCCGATAGCCGGTGCCGATAGTCGCTCCCTCTGTCGCAGCATCCGCCAGCGGGGTCTGGTGGAACCGATCTATGTCGCCCGCCCGGATGAGGTGGAAGCGGTGTTGGCTGACGTGCTACAGGGTGGGGACTTATTGCTGGCGCAGGGAGCTGGCGATATAGGCGCGCTGGCGCAGCGACTGGCAAAGAACGAGCTGGTGCTGCCATAAAAACGATGAAAAAGGGATACAGTTGATGAAGTACAAACGCAGTAAGGTTGAGCCATCGTTTGCTGCACAGAAAGTGGCGATCCTTTTTGGTGGTAACTCTGCTGAAAGAGAAGTGAGCCTGCACAGCGGTGAACGGGTTCATGCGGCGCTACTCGAACAAGGTGTGGCGTGTCAGTTGATTGATACCCGGGAAAATGTCGTGCAGCAGTTGCAGGATTATCAGCCGGATGTCGCCTTTGTTGCACTGCACGGTTGTGGTGGTGAAGATGGCACCATGCAGGGTTTGCTGGAAACAATGGGAATTCCCTATACAGGCAGTGATGTCATGGCATCGGCGCTGGCTATGGATAAATATCGAAGTAAACTGCTATGGCAGTCTATTGGTCTGCCGACGCCGGAATTTGCTCTGGTTATCGACTGCGACAACTTGGAGTATGCAGAGTCCCTGCTGCCTGCTTTTGTCAAACCGAGTATGGAAGGCTCCAGTGTCGGCGTCACCCGGGTGGAGCGTCGGGAGCAGCTCGGTGAGGCCTGTGATCTGGCCGGTGTGGAGCGCGCCCCGGTGCTGGTTGAGGCGTCTGTTGATGGCCCGGAGTTTACCGTGGGTATTCTTCACGGCCAGGCGTTGCCGGTTGTAAAAATTGAGACAGAAAGTGAATTTTATGATTACGAGGCCAAATATCTGTCGGATAATACCCGTTATAAAATTCCCTGTGGACTGACCCAAACCGAGGAGCAAGAGGTGCAGGCGCTGGCGTTGACCGCCTTTGAAACGCTCGGCTGCTCTGGCTGGGGGAGAGTGGACTTTATGCAGGATCAACATGGGCGCTTTTGGTTACTGGAAGTAAACACCATTCCCGGCATGACCGACCACAGTCTGGTACCGATGGCGGCAAAAGCGGCGGGGCTCTCCTTTGCAGAGCTGGTGCTTGAGATATTACAAAGTGCCAAAGCCCGTTAACGAGGTGCAGGCAGGGTGCGAGAGATGCGTGGTGCCTCAAGAAGGCGCTCGGGTAAAAAGGGAAAAACATCATTGCCCTGGGCGCGATTACTGCAAATTGTGCTGTCCTTGGGGTTGCTGGCAATCATGGTGGTTACCGCCCCTTGGTTGATGAACTGGTTGAACCAGTCGATAGCACGAGTTGAAGTGCATGGGAGCTTTGAAAATGTGTCCCAAAATCAGGTGGAAAGCGTGTTGCAACCAATGCTGCAAGCGCGTTTTTTTGCTCTGGATCTGGGCGCAATACAACAGGCACTGCTGGCGATGCCCTGGGTAAAAGATGCTGCAGTAAGAAGACAGTGGCCGGATACAGTTCAGGTCACATTGCAAGAAAGGCAGCCGGTGGCGCGCTGGGGTAAGCGACACTTGATTAGTAATGAAGGGGTGATTTTTACCCCGCAGGCTATGGCGGGTTTTACCACTTTGCCAGTTTTGGCTGGAGTAGAAACATCGGCACAGGAGGTGATGCAGCAGTACCTGGCCATTAGTCAGTTGCTCAGACCCATTGGGCTGCGCTTAAAGACACTGACCCGCAGTGAAAGTGGTGCTTGGCATTTTACTGTTGGTGAGGTGGAGGTTTACATCGGCCGTGACCGGCGGATGGAGAGACTGCAACGGTTTGTCCGGCTTTATCATGCGAAGCTCAAAGCTCGCTGGCAAACCGTTGAACGGGTGGATTTACGCTATTTAAACGGTGCCTCGGTCGCTTGGCGTCAGGCTTATGTGCAAGAGAGTCCGGCAAGTTCGGGCTCATGACGGATACAGCAGTTTGGGAAGATTGATGCCATGACAGCGGCAAATAATGGAAGATTGATCGTTGGGTTGGATATAGGCACTTCCAAGGTGGTGGCTATTGTTGGAGAGCTCAACGCTGAGGGTGACATTGAGGTCGTCGGCATTGGCTCGCATATTTCACGGGGGTTGAAGCGTGGCGTTGTGGTGAATATAGACTCCACTGTCCACGCTATCAAACGGGCCGTTGAAGAAGCTGAGCTGATGGCGGGTTGTCAGATTCATTCGGTATGGGCCGGTATTGCTGGCAACCACATTAGAAGTATGAACTCCAACGGCATCGTTGCGATCCGTGAGCGGGAAGTTAACAAAGCGGATATTGACCGGGTGATTGATGCCGCGCAGGCCGTGGCCATTCCAGCGGATCAGCGAATTTTGCACATCCTTCCCCAAGAGTACTCCATTGATAGCCAAGAGGGCATTAAAGAGCCTTTGGGGATGTCTGGTGTGCGGCTTGAAGCCAAGGTGCATCTGGTGACTTGTGCCCTCAATGCGGCGCAGAATATCGAAAATTGTATTCGTCGCTGCAATCTGGAAGTTGACGACATTATTCTTGAACAGCTGGCATCAAGCTACTCCGTGCTCTCTGAAGATGAAAAAGAGCTTGGTGTCTGTCTGGTAGACATTGGCGGTGGCACAACCGATATCGCCATTTTCACCGATGGGGCTATACGTCATACGGCGGTTATTCCCATAGCCGGTGATCAGGTGACCAACGACATCGCCATGGCATTGCGAACACCAACGCAGAATGCGGATGACATTAAAATCAAATACGCTTGCGCCCTAACGCAACTGGCTGGGGCTGATGAAACCATCAAAGTGCCCGGCGTGGGTGAACGGCCGCCACGCAAGTTGTCCAGACAGGCGTTGGCGGAAATAGTGGAACCCCGTTACGACGAGCTGTTTGTGATGATCAATGCGGAGATTCGTCGCAGTGGTTTTGAAGATTTGATTTCTGCCGGGATTGTCCTGACCGGTGGGGCCTCCAAAATTGAGGGCGCTATTGATCTGGCTGAAGAGATTTTCCACATGCCGGTCAGGCTCGGGATGCCGCATTTAGTGAAAGGGTTGAGCGATGTGGTCAGTAACCCCATTTATTCCACCGGAGTCGGCCTGCTGCACTACGGGCAGGAAATGCAGAAAAACGGCTTACCCGGAACCGGTAAATTGACAGAGGGCGGCCTGGTGGATCGCATGAAGCGATGGTTTAAGGGATTTTGAGCATGGTTTGGCTCAGACAGTTGCGAATGAAAATTTGGGTGTGCCTGGCGAGCCTGAAAAGAGTGCGCTTTGCCAGTCACAACCAAGGGTAAATCAGGGCTGTGATGTATAACGACAAAAGTCGTTTTTATTTAACTTGTTGTTTTTTATTCCATAGTCTGGTGTTTTTTAGGTAGAGTTCATGGAGTTGAACATTTTCCGATAATGGTAGATTGAAGGTGATAAGAAGGAGATGACCATGTTTGAATTGGTGGATAGTGTACCGCAGGAAGCGGTTATCAAAGTGATCGGCGTTGGTGGCGGTGGTGGTAATGCAGTTTGTCACATGTTGAAAAGCCAGCTTGAAGGTGTTGAGTTTGTGTGCGCCAACACCGATGCACAAGCCTTAAAGAAACAGCACCTGCAAGCCCACTCCCATTTGCAGCTTGGTGCTTCCATTACCCGGGGTTTGGGGGCTGGTGCGGACCCAAGCGTTGGGCGTGAAGCGGCGATGGAAGACCGTGAACGTCTTGCCGAGTTGCTCAAAGGCGCTGATATGGTTTTTATCGCTGCCGGTATGGGCGGCGGCACGGGCACTGGCGCTGCGCCGGTGGTTGCTGAAGTGGCCCGTGAACTGGGCGCCCTGACTGTGGCGGTGGTCACCAAACCCTTCGGTTTTGAAGGCAAGCGTCGTATGGCTATTGCCGAGGAAGGCCTGAAGGAGCTGCAGGAGCATGTGGACTCCCTGATCACCATTCCCAATGAAAAGTTGTTGCCGGTGCTTGGCAGTGACGTCAGTCTGCTCAATGCTTTCGGCGCTGCAAACGACGTCTTGCTTGGGGCGGTGCAGGGTATTTCTGAGCTGATTACCCGCGACGGCATGATTAACGTTGACTTTGCCGATGTACGAACGGTGATGTCGGAAATGGGCATGGCCATGATGGGTACCGGCATCGCAACCGGTAGCAACCGCGCCGCTGAAGCCGCAGAAAAAGCGATTCGCAGCCCGTTACTTGAAGACGTCGATCTGCTCGGTGCCAAAGGCGTTCTGGTTAATATTACCGCAGGTCCCGAGTTCTCTGTGGGCGATTATCACCAAGTGGGGGATGTGATCAACCAGTTCGCCTCCAATGATGCCACGGTGGTCATCGGCACGGTAATTGATCATGAGCTGACCGATGAGGTGCGGGTGACCGTGGTGGCAACCGGTATTGGCACCGAGGTTGCCAAAGAGCCGGTGAAAGTGGTTGAAAAACCATCCATCAAAAACAGTGACGGCACGTTGAATCTCGCCGAGCTGGATATTTCTCCGGTGATACGCAACGCCCGTCGTGAAGGTCGTGTTGAGGGGCGTCAAGATGATGGTGACGATGCAAGAGCAGGGTCGCGTCGGCAGGTCGCTTCCAGTGATAATGTTGACTATCTTGATATTCCGGCCTTTTTGCGGCGTCAGGCAGATTAAAATGCGAACTTGTCTCATTTGTTACTTTTGTTACAATGCAGCGTTGCATCCTAATAATAGGGACCTTAGCGGTCGCGGAACAACGTTATCATGATCAGACAGCGTACACTTAAAAATATTATTCGAGCTACGGGTGTGGGCCTGCACTCCGGTGAAAAGGTTTACCTAACACTCAAGCCAGCCCCTGTAGATACCGGCATCATCTTCTGTCGTACAGACCTTGATCCGGTGGTTGAAATTCCTGCTCATGCCCTAAATGTGGGGCTGACCACACTGTGTACTTCCGTCAATATTGGCGCTACCCGGGTGGATACCGTGGAGCATCTAATGTCTGCCCTCGCCGGGCTCGGTATTGACAACGTTTATGTCGAAGTCAGTGCCCATGAAGTGCCCATCATGGATGGTAGTGCAGGTCCTTTTGTCTTTCTGCTGCAGTCTGCGGGTATTCAGGAGCAGAACGCTCCCAAGAAATTTATTCGTGTTAAGGAAGAAGTGACCGTAGCGGATGGCGACAAGACGGCGACTTTTAAACCCTACAACGGTTTCAAAGTTTCGTTCACCATTGACTTTGACCATCCGGTATTCACCAGCAGTTCACAAACTTCGTCCATTGACTTTTCAAGCACCTCTTTTGTAAAAGAAGTCAGTCGGGCTCGTACCTTTGGCTTTATGAAAGATGTTGAGTACCTTCGCTCTCAAAACCTTGCCCTTGGTGGCAGTGTTGAAAATGTCATTGTAGTGGATGACTATCGGGTGCTTAATGAAGATGGCCTTCGTTATCATGATGAGTTCGTCAAGCACAAAATGCTTGACGCCATTGGCGACCTCTATCTGCTCGGACACAGTCTGATTGGCCAGTTTATCGGCCATAAATCCGGCCATGCGCTCAACAACAAGTTGGTTAGAGCGCTGCTGGCCAATGAGCAGTTGTGGGAAATTGTCACCTTTGAAGATGAAGAGATTGCACCTATCTCTTATCAGAAGCCGGTTTCAGTAACGGCTTAAATGTGTCTGTCTATGATCTGATATGCAATTTTTGCAGGGCGTCATTCCCCTGAGTCAGGCCGCCTAGAGCGGCCTTTTTTGTTGAGTGTGTCGGCTGAAATGTTTACGGCAGTGAAAAAAGCGTTATGGGTCGGTAAAATTTGTCTTAAATAATACTTTTGTGGCTGATAGTTACGCAAACAGGTAAGAAATTTTTTGTGCGCATGGAGTGGGTTTGTGTGATAAAGAGTAGAATGGGCGTTTAAGGGCTGCTGATGAAAATAATTATCGTAGATCAAAATCACTCACGAACTTATACCGGCAGTGGCAAGGTTTTTGCCCTTGTATTGAGCTGTGCTCTTTTGTTATCAACCGTAGCCGGTGGCGGCATCACCTATGCCTGGCTGACTCACAGCCAGAACCATGTGCTGACCCCTGAAGGTTTGCAGAACTGGAAGCAGATGCTCAGTGCACAGCGGCAGGATCTTAGCCAGGTACGCCAACAAGCGCAGCTCAAGCTGGATGCCCTAATGCTTAAAATTGCCGAACTGCAAGGGCGCATGACTCGGCTGGATGCACTGGGCGAACGCCTGACCATTAAAGCAAACCTTGACGATGGTGAGTTCGACTTCAGCGAAGCCCCCGCCATTGGCGGCCCTAATGACGCCCAAACGGGTGCCGAAGCAGCGAACAATGATCACAATGTCACGCTGCTCGATGCCATTGATCAGTTGTCGTATCAGATTGACAACCGTGAGCAGCAGTTGGACTTACTGGACAACCTCCTCGCCAATCGAACCCACTACGATGATGCTTTTTTGGCGGGCTTACCCATTAAAAAAGGCTGGCTCTCCTCCCGTTTTGGCCGCCGTACCGACCCGTTCACCGGTAAAGGGGCATGGCACAACGGGGTTGATTTTGCCGGCAAGCGCGGGTCCGATGTCATCTCTGTTGCGGCTGGTGTTGTGGTTTGGTCTGGCAATCGCTACGGCTTTGGCCTGTTGGTTGAAGTGAATCATGGCAATGGGTACGTTACCCGCTACGCCCACAACGAAGCCAGTCTGGTCAAGGTGGGGGACATTGTTTCCAGAGGTCAAACTCTGGCAAAAATGGGTAGCTCCGGCCGTTCCACCGGGCCACATGTGCACTTTGAAGTACTGAAAAATGGCCGCCCCCAAGATCCGGCAAAATATATCTATCGGGCCAGCAAGTAAGCCTCCCTAAGCCGGTTGTAAACCAGCTGCTATCATTTCGTAGTGGCCTGATCAGACGACATCAGGTTTTTAGTTTTAGCAGCCCGGAAAAATCTAAAAATGCTCAGGAACCTGCTTGAATTAACCGGCTTTGACCCAATTAAGAAGGTGCGTTAGTGCCTTGTGCAACAAAGTTCTTATTAACGGTTCGGCGCTTTTGTTAAAACCTGTCGCTTGTTTTTTTTGAGCCGGGTTTTGGTCTGACTTAACAGACAGTACATAAATGCGGTGAATATAGATGAGACTTTGTTGTGATTGTCATAGAATGTCTGCCTAATTTTGCGCTTGTCTGCTCCAGCCCGGATTTGTTGGTAGGAGGACAGCTCCGGAAACAGAGTGTGAGACTGTTAACAACTTATGTTTGCTTCTTTAATTAAGAAAATTATCGGTAGTCGAAACGATCGTCAGCTCAAGCGGATGGGAAAGATTGTCAAATCAATCAGCGCCCTTGAAGAGAGTCTGACAGCTCTTGATGACGATCAACTGAAAGCGAAAACAGCCGAATTTCGCGAGCGCTTCAACAATGGTGAAACCCTCGATGACCTGCTGCCAGAAGCATTTGCAGTGGTTCGTGAAGCGGGCAAGCGGGTCATGGGGATGCGCCACTTCGATGTGCAGCTCATTGGCGGTATGACCCTGCACGAAGGCCGCATTGCTGAAATGCGTACCGGTGAAGGTAAAACACTGGTGGCGACATTACCGGCGTACCTGAATGCCATTCCCGGCAAAGGCGTGCACGTAGTCACCGTGAACGACTATCTGGCCCGCCGTGACGCCAACTGGATGCGCCCACTCTATGAATTTCTTGGCATGAGTGTCGGCGTGGTTGTGCCGCAACAGAGCCCGGAAGAAAAACGTGAGGCCTATCAGGCCGATATTACCTACGGTACCAACAACGAATTTGGCTTTGACTACCTGCGGGACAACATGGCTTTTCGTCAGGAGGACCGCTTCCAGCGTGAACTCTTTTTCTCCATCGTTGACGAAGTTGACTCCATCTTAATTGACGAAGCCAGAACACCACTGATTATCTCCGGTCCGGCGGAAGACTCCTCGGCCCTGTATAAAAAAATAAATCAGCTGGTACCCCGCCTCCAACCCCAAGAGCCGATTCCCGAAGACCAGGACCCGAACGAGGTGGAGCTCACCGGCCACTACTCGGTGGATGAGAAAACCCGTCAGGTCGAATTGAATGAACTCGGTCATCAATTCATTGAAGAGTTGCTGCAAAAAGAAGGGCTATTACCCGAAGGTGAAAGTCTGTACGCTGCCAACAACCTCAACCTGCTGCATCATGTTAACTCGGCACTGCGGGCACATGTGCTGTTTAACCGCAATATTGAGTACATTGTGCAGAACAATGAAGTGCTGTTGGTGGATGAACACACCGGCCGCACCATGCCCGGTCGGAGACTTTCTGAAGGTTTGCATCAGGCGCTGGAAGCCAAAGAAGGCCTGCACATTCAGGCAGAAAGCCAGACCCTCGCGTCGACCACCTTTCAAAACTACTTCCGAAATTACGACAAACTCTCCGGCATGACCGGCACCGCCGATACAGAAGCCTTTGAATTTCGCCAAATCTATGGCCTTGACGTTATCGTCATTCCGACCCACAAAGAGATGGTGCGTGATGACGCCAATGACCTGGTCTACCTGACCATTGGTGAAAAGTTTGAGGCCATTATCGAAGACATCAAAGAGACCGTCACCGCCAAGCGCCCGGTGCTGGTGGGTACCGCCTCTATTGACTCCTCCGAACTTCTCTCCAAAGCTTTGCACAAAGCGAAAATCCCCCATCAGGTACTGAACGCCAAATTCCACGAAAAAGAGGCGGATATCATTGCTCAGGCTGGTCGCCCGGGCGCGGTCACCATCGCCACCAACATGGCCGGTCGGGGTACCGATATCATGCTGGGCGGTAACTGGAAAGCGGAAGTGGCCGAGCTTGATAACCCGTCACAAGAGCGGATTGATCAAGTCAAAGCAGACTGGCACAAGCGCCACATGGCGGTGTTGGAGTGCGGCGGCTTGCACATCATTGGTACTGAGCGCCACGAGTCCCGCCGTATTGATAACCAGCTCCGTGGTCGTTCCGGTCGTCAGGGCGACCCCGGTTCTTCCCGCTTTTATTTATCGCTCGAAGACAGCCTGATGCGGATTTTTGCTTCCGAGCGAGTGAAAAACTTCATGAAAGCGCTGGGAATGGAAAAAGGTGAGGCCATTGAGCACCGCATGGTGACTAACGCCATCGAAAAAGCCCAACGGAAAGTGGAAGGACGCAACTTCGACATCCGCAAACAGCTGCTGGAATACGACGATGTAGCCAACGACCAGCGTAAGGTCATCTACAATCAGCGCGATGAGCTGCTCACGGCAGATGACGTTTACAGCAGCATTGAAGCGCTGCGTGACGATGTGGTGAACGGGCTGATCAGCCAGCATATTCCGCCCCAAAGCCTCTCAGAACAGTGGGATGTGAAAGGGCTGGAAGAGAAGCTCGCTAGTGAGATCAATGAGCGCATGCCGATTCAGCAGTGGCTAGACGATGATGATCGTCTGGATGAAGACGGTTTAAGAGAGCGCATCCTGCAGACTGTCACCGACGCCTATCGTAAAAAAGAAGAGCTGGCAGGCGCACAAGTACTACGAAACTTTGAAAAGCACATTCTGTTGCGAATTCTGGATGACAAGTGGAAAGAACACCTGGCCACAATGGACCATCTGCGCCAAGGCATTCATCTGCGCGGTTATGCCCAGAAAAACCCCAAGCAGGAATACAAACGGGAGGCTTTCGAGCTGTTCCAGCAAATGCTTGAGGACATTAAATACGACACAATTCGTATCATTTCCCACGTGCAGGTGCAGCAAGATGACCGCACTGCCGAGATGGAAAGCCAGCGTCGTGAAGAAATGGCGCGACGAATGCACTTTGAACACGCCGAGGCTCACGGAGTTGAAGAGGAAACCGCTGCTACTCCCGACCAACAGCCGTTTGTTCGTGAAGGGCGCAAAGTGGGGCGTAACGACCCTTGCCCATGCGGCTCCGGCAAAAAATACAAGCAGTGCCACGGTAAAATTGCCTGACTGTATCGGGTGACACCCAGCCGGCGTTTGCATAAACGCTGGCTTTTTTTGTGGTGCAGCCTTTTCATACCGACTAACTTCCCTTAAATAGGGTACTTCAGACCCCTTAGTCTTCTCAGGGAAAAAGGTATTAGAGGATAACTGTCTTTTTTATTGGAGTCTGTCATGGCAACAGGGGCTAATCATTGGGTTGATGTAAAACCGGTAAGCGGTTTTCGCTTAGGCACAGCGATGGCTGGAATCAAAAAACCGCATCGCCGCGATCTGGTGGTGATGAGCTGGGATGAAGGCAGTACAGTGGCCGGCGTCTTTACCCAAAACCGCTTTTGTGCCGCACCGGTATACATCTGTCGTGAGCGCTTGGGTAGCAACCCCCGCTTATTTGTGATTAATTCCGGTAACGCAAACGCCGGAACAGGGTCTCAGGGCATGACAGCAGCCAGACAAACGACTGCCGTATTGGCGGAACTGGCCGGTGTGGATGCAGAGCAAGTGTTACCATTTTCAACCGGTGTTATTGGCGAGCAACTCCCCGTTGACAAAATTTTCGCCAAACTGCCCGATGCTCTGGCTGACTTGAAAGAAGATAACTGGCACGCCGCAGCCGAAGGCATCATGACCACGGACACTCGCCCCAAAAGTTGCCATCGTCAGTTTACCCATGCCGGGCAGACTTACACGGTATCGGGTATCAGCAAGGGTGCCGGAATGATCAAACCCAACATGGCCACCATGCTCGCTTATGTCGCCACCGACGTCGCCGTTGAGCAAGGCTTTTTACAGCAGCTTTTGGCGGATATTACCAATCAGTCGTTTAATCGCATCACCATAGACGGCGATACCTCCACAAACGACAGTTTTATGATTGTGGCCACCGGGGCAGGCGGCAACGAGGCGCTGACATCTGCTCGTTCCGAATTAGGACAAAAATTCATTACCAGCCTGCGGGAAGTGGCAGTGGAGCTCGCCCGTGCCATTGTTCGGGACGGTGAAGGCGCTACCAAATTTGTCACGGTCAGCGTCGAAAACGCGGCCACGCCAGCGGACGCTTTAGAGGTGGCCTATACCGTTGCCCACTCACCACTGGTAAAAACAGCCATGTTTGCCAGTGATCCCAACTGGGGGCGAGTTTTGGCGGCGGTAGGGCGGGCTGAGATCGCTGAGCTGATGATAGATCGAGTGTCTGTCTGGCTTGATGACGTTGCCATTGTTGAAAATGGTCAGCCTGCGCCAGATTACACCGAAGCTGCCGGTCAGCGTGTGATGGCTAGAGAAGACATTACCGTTCGCATTTCTCTGGGGGCTGGCAGTGCCGCAGAAGAGCTTTGGACCACCGATCTATCCCATGAATATGTGAGAATCAATGCCGAATATCGAACCTGAACCGGGCCAAAAAAGCGCCCTGATTCACGTGGCTGTGGCTGTGATTGTTGGCGACGACGGCCGTATTCTTCTGGCTAAACGTGCAAAAAACCAGCATATGGGTGGTTTATGGGAGTTTCCCGGCGGTAAAGTTGAACCCGGCGAAACAATCACCTCTGCCTTGAACCGTGAGCTTGGCGAAGAGCTTGATATTACCGTGACAACGTTCAGGCCGCTGATGAAAATACGCCATGACTATCCGGATAAATCGGTGTTGCTAGATACCTGGGTCGTCAGTGGAATTTGTGGTGAGGCAAAAGGGAACGAAGGCCAGCAGATTGAATGGACTGAGCC
The DNA here is from genome assembly GCA_965198415.1 of Endozoicomonas sp. Lineage (GTDB taxonomy): Bacteria > Pseudomonadota > Gammaproteobacteria > Pseudomonadales > Endozoicomonadaceae > Endozoicomonas. The sequence goes on along the minus strand of CBDAPN010000029.1, from coordinate 407,093 downwards.
AAAACGCCTGAACCACTACGAGTTCCCGGCCGCCAATCAGGCGATCATTCGCGCTTTGCAGTTACCGGATCGTTACATGATAAGTGGCCACTTTACAGAGAGTGCGTCGCTATTTGCTAAGGTGATGTCGGCGATAGATGACGGTGTTTGTCTGATCCAGTTTCGGGCCCATTGGCTGGACAGCAATGAATATCTGCGTCTGGCTCGTCAGCTATCAGAGCTGGTCGCATCACGGGGTGCGCGGCTAATCATCAAAGGGCCGTTTTCACTGCTGTCTGAGCCGTGGTGTCATGGGCTGCATTTAACCGCCAGCCAGTTGACCCCGGGACTGAAACTGCAAAAACAGCACCCCAACCAGCTGCTCATTGCCTCGTGCCATGGGGCAAAAGAGCTTGAATACGCCAAGGGGATGGATTGCGTTACGCTATCGCCGGTAAAGCCGACCCGCTCCCACCCCGGGGCAACCCCATTAGGCATTGAGGAAGCCGTCAGGCTGACGGAGTTAGCTACAGTGCCAGTTTTCTGGTTAGGTGGCATGAGCGTTGCCGATATTGCACTGGCGCACCAGAGCGGGGCGCAGGGCATAAGTGCTATTGACGCTTTTTGGCATTCATAAAAAACTGTTCAGGCATTACCCAATTTTGCTTAAAGCATCGATCCATCGTACCCAAAGGGCATAAAGGCGGTGATAAAAGCAACAAGCCCGTGGAGGGCTTGCAGAACATTCGACAAACAAAGCCCGACAGCCTCCCGGCAGGCTGTATTCACTTTGTGATGGGGCGGTTAACAGAGTTAGATTTTTTCAACATCGCACTGTTGGAAGTCTTTTTTGGTAACTTTGTTAATATCCTTGCAGCGAAATAAAGGGTTAAAAGGGTAACGAAGTCTTTGACTATGAATTCTGCGGGGTTTTGATGTTTCAAACACCACGCGGGCATCCTGAGTTTTCAATTTCCACACGAAGTACTCGCTGAACGATTTGAAGTGCTTTTCGTTAGGTGTGCACGTCAGTTTGCCATGGTCATTTTTACACTGTCTAAACGGTTTCCAGTCAGAGGGACCGCTAATATTTGTTACGCAGAATATGTTTTTAGGTGAGGGATTGCATGTCCACAGCTTTGCTACCCCATCGTGAGTCTTTGAGCCGAGATTTTCTGTGGTGGTATGTGCGAAGAGATGACACTTGTCCGTGCAGGTCATAAGAGGGCCTCGATGTGTATCTTGTACTAAACCACCGTGGGAAAAAATAAAGTAGTTCAAAATCCCTCTAATGGTTTCTAACTCGGCTTTCTTATATGGGGTTACTTTGGCGGTAAAATCTTCAGCAACCTTGGTCATTTCTTGCTTAAAATCCTCATATTCTGAAAAACTTGCATTGTATTTAGCATAATGGGGCACTCTATTGATACCTTTGCAGTATAAAATCTCGTAGTTATGCTGGGATGCTCCAGCTTCGTGCCTTATGACGGCTACCTCATCATGCTGGCAGATTTTTTTACTTTCTTCGGCGCTAGGCTTTTTAGTGAGTAAATAAATATCTGCTGCAGCACAGACTGCTTGTGAGAGAGCGATCACCACTAAACATGAGTTTAAAAGACGTTTTTTCAACGCACCGTTCATTTCAAATCCTCCGGATAAGTCGGATTGGTGTGGGCAAAAATGAGACGTTTTAAAATGGCGTGAGGTGTTAAATAACAAAAAGTTCGTGATATGAAGTACTTGCACTTGAGCATTGCAAGCAAGTACTGAAACTTGATAATAGCTAAGGATTCCTATATTTCCAGTACCAAGGTATCAATTATGGCCTAATGAAATACTGAAAAAGTCATAAGGCCACGAGTTTAGGCTGCCTCAGCTCACGTAATAAAGCACAAGGTAATGGCCTATTGATGAACCGCTGGGTCATGCAGCAAAGCTCTTGATAGTGCTCTCGTGAGATAAATTCTCCGATCACTTTGTCATGTATTTCAGTGTCCGGTGCTATTAGACCACTACACTCTCTTCTCAGAAGAACGGCAACCCAAATAAAAAGCCAATGATCCCTAAAGGTGAGATCGGCATAGCTGCATCGGTAACCGCTTCAAAAACACCCTCGCCAGCATCACCAGCAATACCTGAAATGTTTTCACTTGCAGCATCCAAAACAGGAGCTTCTGAGTCATTGTCAGTTAAGGGGGGCATTCCAGATAGAGTAGTGCCTACAAACCCCGTTAACTCCTCATTGCTAATGCCGCTATCAATCACTATCCCAGAATCAGTTGCTCTGGCAACTTCAGAGGTTGCAATGATTGGAATATCAGGGTATTCCGTCAGGGTGTCGTTAATATAACCAATGCTGTCCGTAGCTTTCAGTTGTGCCTCAATGGCTATATCGTTATCGCTCCAAACTGAGATATCCACGACAGGATGATTGGTTGCTTCAAAAAGTTCAGAATTAATTCCCTGTTCAGCCAGCAGGCTAACAACCTCCTGTTCAAAAGCTATGCCTTTAATATTGCTGATATGCCCGATCATCGCATCTGGTGAAATGCTATCAAAATAAGTCAGAATTTCTTGATAGCTGGCATTTTCCAGTTCGCTATAACCACGACGAACTGCATGAAATACGCTATCAGTCTGCATCAATGAAGTGCCCCGGAAGAGTGAGTAGTTCTAATATTTCTTTGTGGGCACACTCTCTAAGCAGCCCATTAGGATTATCGTTTACTCGGGGGGCAAAATGTCGGGCGAAAGCTTTTGCTGTTTGTTCTTTTTTGGTAACAAGTTGAGAGTTAGCGCCAGCTGTATAGAGGGTTGTAACCACATCTTGATAACCTTTAGCAGCTGCAATCATCAAAGGGGTCAGGCCCCGCTCCTTGGTTTGAGCATTGAGGTTTGCTCCCCTCTTGGTAAGAAGTTTAACTGTTGCAACATTATTAAAACAGGCTGCCTGATATAGAGCAGTACCTCCTTGGCTGCAGGTAAGATTAACATCCCCCCCTGAATCCAGCGCCAACTTCACCAGATCTGCATGGCCCTGCTTTGCCAAAATTGCAACCAGTGGCATTTTATTCGAATCCCGACAGTTCACATCCGCATTACACTCAATAAGCTTTCTGAGCAATTCATGGTGCCCGTTAAAGGCAGCCTTAATGACTAATGACTCACCATTATCATCACAAATATTGGGGTTCACTCCCTGATCAAGCAGAGCATTGACAATATCAAGATACCCGTTGTTATAAGCAGAGAGCAGTGCCGCTTCAGTGTAATTAGCTCCAAACACTGCACCAGCATTTTTCAGGATATCAACAATATCCAGTCGTTTTTTGAAGTAAGCTCCCGTAATGGCATTCCAACCATCGTTGTTACAGAGGTGAATATTAGCTCCGTGCTTGAGAAGAAACTCTACTGCTGGTTTTCGCCCCTTGATGGCAGCCCAGATTAGTGGTGTCCACCCTTTGTCATTACGTATATCAACTTCAGCTCCGTACTCAACCATAAGCTCTGCCAGCTCAAAATACTCCTTTTCCAGACACAACAAAAGTGAGCTGCTAATGTGCTTAGGTCGGTAGTTAGGATTACTCCCTTTTTCAAGCAGATTAGCTGCGAGATCCAGATACCCAAGATCGATAGCTATTCGTAATGGGTGGTGATCTTCATGATTCACATCAAAAGGTTCAGTATTTATTAGAAAGCGAGCAAAGCTACTCATTCCTCCGACAAGAGCCAACTCAAAGGCCGTTTTATCACTCTCACCGTCAACCAAGTTCACTAGGTCTGCCTGGTTAGCAATCAACTTCTTAGCTGTTGTCAGGTCACCATGATGGATTGCAGCAATAAATTCCTGACATACTTCATTGGTAGCACTTGATTGCACCGGCTCGATTAATTCCATTACATGCCCTACTTACTCTCTAGAATTAAAACGTGATAAACGCCTATTTAACCAACATCCTACCGTTCTATTGATCTTCACCAATTATAGGTAACACTGTCTGCAAGCATAACTGGTGTCGTGTAGCCTGAAGAAGCCTTTCACTGCTTCTGGCATTTTTTGCAGGCTCTTCATCTTGCTGCGGATGAAGTCTATAAACTCTTCCTTAGTTTTCAGAGCTGTCTTTCCAAGCCCTTGCTTAAGGTGGTTCCAGACCTGCTCATCAGGGTTTAGTTCGGGGGAATAGCCTGGCAGCAGATGAAGCCCCAGGAGCCTTGGTTCCTGTTCTACATACTTCTTCGTAAATTTTGCTCCATGTGCAGGATGACCATCGGTGATCACAATTATTGGCTTATCTACGCTGCGAAACAGTGACTTGAGATAATCAACAAACGCAAACCGATCCATACTTCCTGTACGTGTTTTCAGGCCTTCCCAACCACCTGTTTTGTATCGATCAATCCATTGATAGACGATCTTTCTTGAGGTTCCGTACTTGTGGGCAAGTCTGGTAGGAGTCATGCCTGCCAGCCAATTATCTATAGCCTCGAAACGAATTTGCTCTCTGACCGGATCAGGGATTTTGCGACCGTCGATATTGTCCATTACTGCCTCATCTGTGAGGCCTTGGATAATACCATAAGACAGGTGTTACCTATAACTGCCAGACATCAATAATCTCAAATACGAAACCATAAACCTCACGATAACACGGAGGTCCAAATGCAAGCTACCCCTGAAGAAGAGGTTCAACGGTTACCTGCAAACGGATGGCTGCGCTACCTACAATGCGGTGTACAAACAGGAAAGTATCACCCGGACGGGCTGCTTCGATCACGTTCGCCGCAAATTCACCGACGCTAAAAAAGGCGAAGCCAAGCCGGGCAAGAAGGTGCAAAACGCCAAGGTTAGCAAAGCGGACGTTGCCTTGGGAAAAATCCGTAAGCTCTATGCCGTTGAAGCAGAAATCAATTACAGGACATCCATTTTTTAAGAACTAATTTTTGGGTGTCCTTTATTTTCTTTATGCATCAAGTGTAATGAGTATTTTCATGCCTCGGATTTTTATTCTGTAGATGATGTGTTTAATGAGGAGAATCCAATGTGCGTGGATTGTCAGGCAGAAGTTCGCATATCTCAGGAAACATGTGATCATTGTGACGATCCGGCAGTGTATGAAGTCGCTGATTTTTTCCTATGTGAATATCACTATGAGCATTATGAAGACTGCTATATTCGAGATTGATGTATTGAGGTAGAAATATTGATGTGAAGTCAAAAAGCAATTACAGGACATCCATTTTTTAAGAACTTATTTTGGGTGTCCTTTATTTTTTTTGGTTTGTGGAGAGCTGGAGAGAAGCCAGCTCTTACCCGATTTATGTTGCACTTTATGAGCGCTCTTCCTTTAGTTTCAAAAACTCTTTTAGCCCGAGATGAACCTTAAATCTTATAGCATTTGAATCCCAGCCAAAAATTACAGGACATCCATTTTTTTAAACTGAATTTTCAATACCCTACATTATTTTTTACGTCTTACTGTCGTATACCAAGCATGCTGATGGTTATGTATTCCTACGGGGAACTGTGTGAACGTGGCTTAGAGGGAGCTATTTTGGTATTAGTGCTTAGCTTTAATAGTGAAATATTTTAATGAAAAATATAGCGTGCCATCAGGCAGCATAAAGACAACTACTCACCGATACGCCATGAACCAGGAAATTACAGGACACCCATTTTTTAAGAAATGATTTTTGGGTGTCCTTCATTTATTCTTGACAGAAAATTTCAGGACATCCATTTTTTTAAAACTGAATTTTCAGTACCCTATATTATTTTTTACGTCTTACTGTCGTATACCAAGCATGCTGATAGTTATGTATTTCTACGGGGAATTGTGTGAACGTGGCTTAGAGAGAGCTATTTTGGTATTAGTGCTCAGCTTTAATAGTGAATTATTTTAATGAAAAATATAGCGTGCCATCAGGCAGAATAAAGACAACTACTAACCGATACGCCATGCACCCACCGCTTCCCTGAATTTTCCGCATAAGCTTTCAGTGATACCAACTTGCCAACAGCACGATAAAAGCGATTATTCCAGTGCATCGTTTTAAGCCACTCATTGGAATCAATGCCCAGCCGCTCTAAAATAACAGGGGTGTCGCCGTCTATGTGTCCGCGTTTTCCTTTGCGGATAACCCTGCCGGACCAGTCAACCAGCTCAAAGTAGCTACTCAGTGCGTAGGGGATCGCTTGCTCAGGGTTTTGGCCTTGAGCTTTCAGTGGCTTCAAGTGCAGCGTCTGCTTTTTACCACTAGCGCTGCCGTAAGATTCAATCCGGTCTTTGATAGAAGTATGTTCGGAGGTTTCGGGCGTTGCAGCCATTTTTGCCCGGATTGGATTGAGATCCACATAAGCCATGCAGGTCAGCAATGCGGCCTCATCAAGCAGTGCTTGGCTCTTATAACGACCCTCCCAAAAGCGCCCTTTACAGTCGTCTTCTTTATTGGCCAGCCTGGCAAGATACTCATTGAGACAGCGCATGAACCAGCTGATATCCATTAACCGGTGGCGATAGCCCTGAGCATATTCTTCAACTCGAAGCATCTGCGCCTTACTCAAGATATCACCCGCAAGATAACGCTGAACCAAGTGCGGACCAGAAAATAACTGCGTCCAACGTTGCAATACCTCCTTGATACTCCAGCCTTTAGCCTGCTCTGTGTTAATGTGCAAAACCACATGATAATGATTAGACATCACCGCATAGGCGCAGATCTCTACAGCAAATACGCCAGACAACGCTTTCAGCCGATCCACCACCCACTGCCGACGGTGTTCATAGTTTTTTCCTGAAAACTCGTCCTTGCCACATAGGAAAGCTCTGCGGACACAGCGAGCCATGCAGTGGTAGTAGGGCGTACACACTGGGTCAATAAGGTGTTTTCGGGCAGTCGTCATATCTTCATTCTTCAGAAAGTTGATCTTGTGTCCAATCGAAGTCAAAAGAAGAAAAATAGACGGTATGTCCGATTAGTCAAATTTTGGGTGTCCTAAAACAGAGGAAGCAGCAATCGCGATCATAGTAAATAATATGGGTGTCCTAAAAAAGAAAGCGTCCTTGCCAAGAGAGCTCGCAGTGAAATAGTTTGGGCCTATCGCCAGTAATGGAGGATAAGCACTAAAGCACTAACCATCATAACCAGCGTTATTATGGATTTGTTCAGTTGGTTAGGGCTGAGTTTTCTGTTGCTGGTTTCATCTTTTGGGTTGGTGTTGGTCAATAGGCTGGGTGCTATTCTCATCATCATTAGAAAGCAGCCTAACAGTAGAGCGGAGATGACCATAGTTTTTAACATGGGAAGTTACTCTGTTGAGGTAAATTCCTTTGTTTGACAGGCAGTAAGTTAAATGGTTTCAGGCCAAGTGAAAAGTGTTTGTCAACAGGTTGGAGGAGTTTTTGGTAGCCTCCTTGGCGGAGGCTTGATCAGTATCTGGTTTCTTCTTCCGACATCAGGTCGTCAAAGGTGGGGTCGCCGGGAATTTTGTGCTCTTCTTTTGCCCAGGCGCCAAAGTCAATGAGTTTGCAGCGTTCGCAGCAGAAGGGGCGGTGTTTGCTTTGTGGTTCCCATTGCACCGCTTTGGCGCAGGTTGGGCATTGGACGGTTTTTTTCATGGTTTAAGTCAGGGTAACGGGACCATTTTTAGCAGGCTAAAAATGGTCTCACTCTAATAGGGGTTACTGAATAACCGGCGGTTGTTGTGCATCTTTGATGTTTGAACCAGAGCTGCCAATCAGGCCAAACGTCAGGGTGCTCCAAATGGATGGGTCCACATCATCAAACACCTTGTAGCCGACAAAATTACCCTGTTTGTCCAAAGAGGGGTGATCGGGGTAATTCAGTTTAAGTACTGCCAATGCTTCACCGGCGGGTTTTGGCAGTCGCAGATGCTGGTAGCCTTCCACCATGATCGCCAGCGCCTCGGAAACGGCCGGGGTTTGCTGCATATTCTCCACCACATAGCGGCCACGATCAATGGCCGCCACGTAGGCTTTACGCTTCAGGTAGTAGTTGGCCACATGGATCTCATACTGTGCCAGTCGGTTACGTAGGGCGATCATACGCTGACGGGCGTCCGGTGCATATTTGCTGTTGGGAAATCGGCTAAGTAACTCTGAAAATTCATTGAATGACACCCGAGCCTGACCGGGGTCGCGGCGCGTTAGGTCAATGGGCAGGTAGCGGTCCACAATGCCCATGGCGGAGGTGTTAGAAGCCAGTCCTTTCATGTAATAGGCATAGTCGGCATCCGGGTGTTGTGGGTGCAGGCGGATGAAGCGGTCAGCGGCGGCTTTGGCGGCCTCTGGCTCCGAGTTTTTGAAGTAGGCATAGATGATATCCAGCTGCGCCTGCTCGGCAAAGGCGCCAAAGGGGTAGCGGGACTCCAGAGTGCGTAGGGATTTGATCGCCTCGGCAAAGCGGTTATCGTTAATGGACTTGCTGGCCATCTGGTAAAGCTCAGCCTCAGAAAGTGTTTCCGATAGCTGTTCTTTCTTTTCGCTCGATGCACAGCCGACCAGAATAGCGGCGGCAAAAATCATCAGCATGGATCTGCACAAAGATGGAGGCAGTACCCGGTTCAGTTTTGCAGTCAGTATGGTCATCATGGTGGTGATTGGTTTCCGTACTCTCCGCAGAGGCGGCTGAAGAATTGTATGACTGTGATAAACTCTTCGGATTAATGTTAGGCGTTTTCACCCGCTTTGTGCAATTTAAGTGCAATTGACAACGTGTGGTGAAGGATTGGATCAGGCCTGTTTTCAAACACGCATTTAAACATAGTCTGTGGGAAAACGAAAAGACAGGATTTCCTGCGTGTCTGAGACGCCCGCCTTGGGGATAAATTTTTTTACAGTTGAGCAATTCTGAATGGGCGAAGTAATCAAACAAAATGCGACTGTACCGGATGAATTGGCTGGGCGGCGGCTGGATCAAATCGCAGCCGTCTGTTTTCCACAATTTTCCAGAGCAAAGCTGCAGGAGTGGATTCTTGCCGGGGCGTTGCTGGTGGATGGTGCGTCCCGCAAAGCCAAAGAAAAACTGCGCGGTGCAGAGCAGCTCTCCCTGCGGGTGGAAGTGCAGCCGGAGGGGGTATGGGAAGCGGAAAACATCCCACTGAATATTGTTTATGCAGACGACGATATTATTGTGCTTAACAAGCCAGCTGCACTGGTGGTGCATCCGGCAGCAGGCAACTATTCTGGTACGTTGCTTAATGGGCTGCTTTACCATTTTGCTGATAACGCTACGCTGCCAAGAGCCGGTATTGTGCACCGGCTGGATAAAGACACCACCGGCCTGATGGTTGTAGCCCGCACGTTGGCAGCGCACACCGATTTGGTGGCGCAGTTGCAGGAGCGCACGGTGCACCGGGAATACGACGCCGTAGTGCGTGGCGTAATGACGGGTGGTGGTGTGGTGGATGCCCCCATTGGCAGGCATCCACAGAATCGTTTAAAAATGGCCGTGGTGCGTGGTGGCAAGCCATCGGTAACGAGCTATCGAGTGGTGCAGCGGTTCGAGGCCCACACCCATATTCGTCTCAACTTGCAGACCGGCAGAACCCACCAGATTCGTGTGCACATGAGTCATCAGAAATTCCCTCTGGTTGGCGATGACTTGTACGGCGGTGGTCTTAAACTTCCCAAATCCTGCCCAACGGCACTGGAGGTGGAGCTGAGAAATTTTCGACGACAAGCCCTGCATGCCAGAAAGCTGGGGCTGACTCATCCCCGTACTGGCGAGTCTATGGAGTGGGAAGTGCCCTTGAGCGAAGATATGCAAAGTTTACTGAATACACTCGCAACGCCCTGGGAGGAAAAACGTGAATGAACGCTATTTATGGCCCAACTGGCCGGCGCCAGCGTCAGTGAGAGCCTGTGTAACGACTCGTAATGGCGGGTTCAGCGTGGGCGGGTTTCACAGTTTCAACCTCGGGCTGAACACCGGCGATGACATTGACGTGGTACAAGAAAATCGTCGTCTTCTACAAAGTGATCTGCACCTTGACTGCCCGCCGCTGTGGTTACAGCAGGTCCATGGTATTGAGGTGGCGGATGCCGAAAGTGCCCCCCCAGAAACCCGGGCAGATGCAAGTGTTGCCCGCACAACGGGCCCGGCTTGTGTGGTGTTAACGGCGGACTGCCTGCCGGTGCTGTTTTGTGACGTTCAGGGGACCGTGGTCGCCGCTGCCCACGCTGGCTGGAAGGGCTTGCTGGCGGGGGTGCTTGAGGCCACGGTAAAGCAGATGAGGGCGGAAAATATCATGGCTTGGTTCGGGCCGGCCATCAGCCAGCGCCATTTTGAAATCGGACCCGAGGTGCGGGCACAGTTTTTGACTCAGGATGCTGGCTGTGCCGGAGCGTTTGTGCCCGGCAAAGGGGATCGCTGGTTTGCCGATCTCCAGACCCTTGCCCGTCGGCGCTTAAGTGCGCTGGGTGTAGCGGTTTATGGCAGCAACCACTGTTCGTTTGCTGAACAGTCTCTCTTTTATTCCTACCGCCGCGACGGTGCCCGCTCTGGCAGAATGGCGTCGCTTATTTGGCTTGCGGGCTGATTTTTTGCGTTGTGGTTGTGTCCCTGGCGTGCGCTTCTTGAAATATTCATTGTGATCGCCATATTAATTATATCGGGAACTTAACTTCCATGAAGCGGGGTGGTTTTTTATGAGAATGGATCGACTGACCAGCAAGTTCCAGTCAGCTTTTGCCGACGCCCAGTCCCTGGCCATTGGTAAAGATAACAGCCAGATTGAGCCTGTGCATCTGCTGTTGGCGCTGATTGATCAGAAGGGGGGAGCGGTCAAACCGTTGTTGATGCAAGTGGGCTTTGATGTCAGTGAGCTGCGCGGTCAGCTAACGACAATGTTAGAGCAGTTGCCACAGGTGTCGACGCCAACCGGTGACATACAAACGTCACAGGCATTGTATCGAATGCTGAATTTGGCCGACAAAAAAGCGCAGCAGGCGGGAGATCAGTTCATCTCCAGTGAAACCATGCTGCTGGTGATGATGGAAGACAGCGGCCCTATCGGCAAGTTACTTAGCAGTCAGGGAGTGAGTCAAAAAGCGCTGGAAAACGCCATTAAGAATATCCGTGGCGGTGCAGCGGTGGATGACCCGAACGCCGAAGATAACCGCAACTCCCTCGGCAAATACACCATCGATCTGACCGAGCGAGCAGAACAGGGCAAGCTCGACCCGGTGATTGGGCGGGATGATGAGATTCGTCGTACCGTTCAGGTTTTGCAGCGGCGCACCAAAAATAACCCAGTCATTATTGGCGAGCCCGGAGTGGGCAAAACCGCCATTGTCGAAGGTCTTGCACAACGGATTGTTAACGGCGAAGTGCCAGAAGGTTTAAAAGGAAAAAGACTGTTGTCGTTGGATATGGGGGCGTTGATTGCCGGTGCTAAATTCCGTGGTGAGTTTGAAGAACGACTCAAGGCGGTATTGAATGACCTAGCCAAACAAGAAGGGCAGATCATCCTGTTCATTGATGAGATTCACACCATGGTCGGAGCAGGCAAAGCCGATGGCGCTATGGACGCTGGTAATATGCTCAAGCCGGCACTGGCTCGGGGTGAGCTGCACTGTGTGGGTGCGACGACGCTGGATGAGTATCGTCAACACATCGAAAAAGATGCGGCGCTGGAACGACGTTTTCAAAAAGTGCTGGTGGATGAGCCCACCGAAGAGGACGCTATTGCTATTTTGCGAGGGCTCAAAGAGCGGTATGAAGCGCACCACGGTGTGGATATCACCGACCCGGCCATTATCGCGGCGGTGCGGCTCTCTCAGCGCTACATTACTGACCGACAACTGCCCGATAAAGCCATTGACCTTATTGATGAAGCGGCAAGCCGTATCCGTATGGAGATGGACTCCAAGCCCGAAGCGATGGATCGTCTGGAGCGCCGTTTGATTCAGTTAAAAATTGAGCAGGAGGCACTGAAAAAAGAGGACGACGAAGCCTCTAAAGACCGACTGACGCGCTTGAATAATCAGGTCGATGAGCTGGAGCGGGAATACTCTGACCTCGACGATGTTTGGAAGGCAGAAAAAGCGCAACTACAAGGCGGTCAGAAACTGCGCGAAGAGAAAGAGCGACTGCTGATTGAGCTGGAAGCCGCGAAGCGCAACGGAGATCTGACAACAATGTCAGAAATTCAGTACGGCAAGTTGCCTGACCTTGATAAACAGCTGGAACAGGCCGACGCTCTGGAGAGCGGTGAGCATCAGTTACTGCGTAATCGAGTGACGGAAGAGGAGATAGCCGATGTCGTATCGAAATGGACCGGCATTCCGGTGGCAAAAATGCTCGAAGGTGAAAAAGAAAAACTGCTGGGCATGGAAAAGGCGCTGCATCAGCGGGTGATTGGTCAGGATGAAGCCGTTGTTGCCGTGGCCAACGCGGTGCGACGCTCCCGGGCAGGTTTGTCGGACCCGAAACGACCTAACGGCTCTTTTATGTTCCTTGGGCCAACCGGTGTCGGTAAGACGGAGCTGTGCAAGGCTTTGGCGGAGTTTTTGTTCGATACCGAAGATGCCATTGTCCGTATTGATATGTCGGAATTTATGGAAAAGCACTCGGTTTCCCGGCTGCTTGGTGCGCCTCCGGGCTACGTGGGTTATGAAGAAGGCGGGTATCTGACCGAAGCCGTAAGGCGAAAGCCGTATTCTTTGGTATTGATGGATGAGGTTGAGAAAGCTCACCCGGATGTGTTCAATATTCTTTTGCAAGTACTGGAAGATGGTCGTCTGACCGATGGTCAGGGTCGGACTGTTGATTTTAAAAATACAGTCATTGTCATGACTTCCAACCTCGGCTCCGATCTGATCCACTCGTTCCAGAATCAGAAAACCGGTGACACCGACTTTGAAGCGCTCAAAAGCACATTGATTGAGGTGGTTGGCACTCACTTCAGGCCTGAGTTTGTCAATCGTATTGATGAGGTGGTGGTGTTCCATCCACTGGCGGCCAGTCAGATTAAATCCATTGCTAAAATTCAGTTGGCTAACCTTGATCGTCGCTTGGCAGAAAACAGCTTGCGGCTGGAATTCTCTGACGCTGCCATGGATCAGTTGGCTGTGGTCGGGTTTGATCCGGTGTATGGTGCCAGACCGTTGAAACGCGCCATACAACGCCGTGTCGAAAACCCGTTGGCTGAGGCAATTTTGTCGGGGCGTTATAAGGTAGGGGATACCATTACGGTTGATTTGAAAGATGGTGAATTGGTGTTTCAGTAAGGCGGTTTTGGGTAACCGCTTTTGAGTGCCTGTTAATCGAGAGCGGTGCATTTATAAAGCAGGTGTTGTTTAATTTAACGTGCCGCTTGAGCACCAGGGGGAATTACTGTTCGGGTGTATCCCCTTTTTTTTCTCCAGTCATGTTATTTGTCTGTTCGAAAGGTATGTGAGAGTTATTATTATGATCAGGGGTTTGAGTATTATCGAGTTGTAGTGTGCTGCCATCTTTTTCGCAGTCAGACAGCGTTAAGAGGCTATTAATTAAGTTTCTATGAAGCTTTTGGTTGGGCGGGCAGCCGTCTTTGTCGAGCTGGCTGTATATGTCGTTAATAAAATTTTCAAATGGCGTTGGTTGGCTTTCTTCTTGACGGTCGTTAGTGGAGCCTGAATTATTAAATCCACCATTGATAGACTTAATGGCAAGAACGTTAAGGAAATTTATTGCGGTACTCATTAGGTTGCCACGATTATGGTTCATATCGATTTCACCTCTTGAATTAAAAAGATGCTGAAAATCAGCAAATGTTTCACGAAGCGGTGAGTGCTTTGTGTTAAAGTGATTTTTCATGAACTGGCGATTTTTTTCATTGCGAAATAGTTCAGTTGTATAGTCGTCAAAGAATTGAGTGGTGTCATCGGCACCAATACTGCTTTGGTTTTTACAGTGTTCTAAAAATTTTTCTTCAAATTTCTTTAGATTTTTAACCATTCCTTGACAGTCTTTTTTCAAAATACATTGAATGGTTTTGGTCAGGTACTTGTGTGGTTTATTGGTTAACAAATTATCTGGAATGGTTAGTCTTGAGCTTACCAGGTGAGCGATACGTGAACTGATTTTTTTTTTGTACCAGTTGATGGTGTTTTTAAATTGTGAAGTAACTTTGCCAATGAGTTTGATAATAGATATCGATTTGTGGTTAAATTTTTTGGTTCTTTTTGCAATATCGTTCCATGAAGGCTGGTTTGGCTCCCCATTGTCCGGATTATTTTTAACGTTGGATAGAGAGTTATTGTTATTAATTTGCATAAGAGTCCTTTGTTTTATCACTTCGATTTGAGTTATGAGCACTTTGGTCAGCTATTAATTGCCGTGTTTTGGTTGTCAACACGGCCTTAATAAAATGATACCCGTTCTGGGTTTAATCATAAATGTCCGTAACGGTGCGCAGTGTCGAGTGAGGTTGTGTTCAGTGCTTGCTGTAAGATTATAGCTAAACTTTGTTGCTGTGTTGTAAAAAATTAACTGGCAACCCTGAGGTCGCTCAATGTCATTTTATCGAAGTTTTTATCACCGGTTTGCGGTACGGGTGATGGCAGTGGAGTGGTGTGAAATTTTAACTGGGGCTTTATTCCCGAGCCAGCTGATGGCTCGGAATAAGTACGGATCAACGATGCGGTTCTCAACCATTAATCTTTTAGCCAAATATGCGTATGATCGGGCGGTTGTTATTTAAATACGCAATAGGATTTGCACATTATGTATCCCGTCGTTATATCTGACCTTGATGGCACGCTGTTAACAAAACAGCATGAGATCTCCCCAAGAACCCGCGAGGTTATTCACGCTTTGAGTGAGCGTGGGATAAAATTTGTCTTCGCCACGGGGCGGCACTATCAGGATGTTGAGAAAATCCGGGCGCAGCTCGGGGTGGATATGTATCTGATCACCAGCAATGGTGCCCGGGTACACGACCCGGCTGGCAATAGGATTATTGAGCATAATATCAAGCCGGAACTGGTTCAAAAGCTGCTCTCTTTGCGTAAATTGTTTGCCGATTGTGTGCACACCAGTGTCTACAAAGGCGAACAGTGGCTGGTTGAGTTTGAGCACCCCGAACTGAACAACTTTAGTCAGGCCAGTGGTTTTAACTATCAGTTGACGGACTTTGACTTGTTGCCCGTCCCAACCCCCGATATACAAAAAGTCTTTTTTGCGGCCAAGTCCCATGAGGATTTATTGCCGTTGTCTGAACAGGCAAAAACTCGCTTTGGTGAGCAGCTTTCTATGGCGTTTTCTTTACCGGTATGTTTTGAGGTGATGGCTGAGGGCGTCAATAAAGGGTTGGCGCTCGGCGAAGTGCTACAGCTTGAGGGGTATGACTTTGACCATGCCATTGCCTTTGGCGATGGTATGAATGACCTTGAGATGTTGTCATCGGTAGGTAAAGGGCTGGTTATGGGCAATGCTGATCCAAAATTGCTGAACCGTTTGCCAGGGCATGAGCGCATTGGCCATTGTGACCAGCACGCAGTGGCTGAGTATCTGGCTCAGTTGTACGATTTGTGAGCTTAGCCTGCAACATCAGAACACGCCTTTTGTTAGTCAGCAAAATAAACAAAAGAGGTTTCAATCGCGTGGCTTGGCAAGGCGATTCAGAGCCAGCCGCCAAGGTCTTTCCAGCGATTGACAATGGTGCAGAACAGATCCGCCGTTTTTTCTGTATCGTAACGGGCAGAATGCGCCTCTGATTTGTCAAATTGAATACCCGCCTCAATGCAGGCTTTGGCCAGCACGGTTTGTCCGTAGGCGAGACCGGCCAGCGTTGCGGTGTCAAAGCAGGAGAAGGGGTGAAATGGGTTTCGCTTAGCGTCACAGCGCTCGGCGGCTGCCATTACAAAGTTGAGATCAAACGCCGCGTTATGCCCCACCAGAACGGCCCGGTTACACCCTTGGCTCTTGATGGCTTTACGCACCGAGCGGAAAATTTTGTTGATGGCGTCTTCTTCTGCACTGGCAATTCGCAGTGGGTGAAAGGGATCAATACCGATGAAGTCGATGGCGGCTTGTTCAATATTTGCCCCGGCAAATGGCTTGATATGGTAAGACTCACTGTGCCCCGGATGGAGAAAACCACTTTCGTCCATCTCAATAATGGTGGCTGCGATCTCCAGCAGGGCATCGGTGGTGGCATTAAAGCCACCGGTTTCCACATCGATCACCACGGGCAAAAAGCCCCGGAATCGGGTGGCCATAGAGTGACTGTCGTCGGCGCTCAATGGCGTCTCCTTAATTGGTTTTGAGCCGCCAGGTAATGGTTTCACCGGCTCTTAAAGGTTTCACCCGGTGTGTACCGAATGGGATGGATTCTGGCATTACCCAGTCTTCTTTAATCAGCGTAATGGTCTCAGGGTTTCTGGGTAGACCATAAAAGTCAGGGCCATTAAAGCTGGCAAAGGCTTCCAGTTTATCCAGTGCGCCCATCATTTCAAAGGCTTCTGCATAAAGTTCAATGGCAGCCGGTGCTGTGTAACACCCGGCGCAGCCGCAAGAGGACTCTTTGGCACCCACTGCGTGGGGGGCGGAGTCGGTGCCCAGAAAAAATTGACGATTACCGCCGCAGGCAGCCTCAAGCAGTGCTTGCTGGTGTCGGCTGCGCTTGAGAATTGGCAAGCAATAATAGTGTGGCTTTATGCCGCCCACCAGCATGTGGTTACGATTGTACAGCAAATGGTGTGCCGTTATGGTGGCTGCCAGATTGTTGTTACCATTTTGGATAAACTGCACCGCATCCGCTGTCGTGATGTGCTCCATGACAATTTTCAAGGTTGGGAAACGGGCCACAAGAGGCAGCAGGTGGCGGTCAATGAAGACTTTTTCCCGGTCAAAAATATCAATATCGGCATCGGTCACCTCACCGTGGACTAGCAAGGGAATGCCGCACTCAGCCATCGCCTCCAGAGCGTCGTAAATATGCGTCAGTTGCGTGACTCCGGAGTCGGAGTTAGTGGTCGCTCCGGCGGGATAGAGCTTCAGGGCTGCGACCTCGTTACGGGCGTCCATAATGGTTTGCCGGGTTGTTTTGTCCGTCAGGTAGAGGGTCATCAGCGGCTCAAAGCGTACTCCGGCAGGTATGTGGGCAGCGATGCGGGCTTTGTATTCCCGGGCTTGCACCCCTGCGGTAACCGGGGGCACCAGATTGGGCATAATGATGGCCCGGCCAAAGCTTTTGGCGGTTGCACCAACGGTTTCTTGAAGCGCCAGGCCATCACGAAGGTGGAGGTGCCAGTCATCAGGGCGGGTTATGGTCAGTGTTTGGCTCATTATGGGAAATACCTGTTCCGGTTGTGCGATCGAACCGGAGGGGCATCCTAGCGAAAAAACGCTGATTTTGATAGTGGGTTGTTGAAACTGGGGTGATGTTTGGTGGTAGGATGGTGCCTCTTTTCGGTGGTGCGTAATTTTTTTCTTAAAGCCTTTAACGCAGGGCGTCTTGGCGAACGGTTAATTATGAATTATTATGCGAAATAAATGCATATTTATATGTTTTGCTATGGCGATTCCCAGTTGGAGTTGAGTAATGAAAAAGATTAAAAAAGTGGTTCTTGCCTATTCGGGCGGGCTCGATACCTCGGTGATAGCTAAGTGGTTAGAAGACACCTACGGCTGTGAAGTGGTCACCTTTACCGCAGACCTTGGTCAGGGAGAAGAGGTGGAGCCTGCCAGAGCCAAGGCAGAGGCGCTGGGTATCAAAGAAATTTATATTGACGACCTGCGTGAGGAGTTTGTTCGTGACTTTGTCTTCCCCATGTTCAGGGCGAACACCATTTATGAGGGCGAATATCTCCTCGGCACCTCCATCGCCAGACCACTGATTTCCAAACGTTTGATTGAAATTGCCAATGCCACCGGCGCTGACGCCATTGCCCATGGCGCCACCGGCAAGGGTAATGATCAGGTGCGCTTTGAGCTCGGTGCGTACGCTTTAAAGCCGGGCGTAGAGGTCATCGCCCCATGGCGGGAGTGGGATCTTAACTCCCGGGAAAAGCTGCTGGCCTATTGCGATGAGCATGGTATTGAGGTGGAGCGCCAACAAGGTAAATCGCCCTATTCTATGGACGCCAACCTGCTGCACATCTCTTACGAAGGTGGGCTGTTGGAAGACCCGTGGGCAGAGCCCGAAGAAGCGATGTGGCGCTGGTCGGTCGCGCCAGAAAGTGCACCGGACGCTGCTACTTACATCAATCTCACCTATCGCCACGGCGATATTATTGCCATCGACGATCAAGAGATGTCACCGGCACAAGTGCTGACACACCTGAATCAGGTGGGCGGAAAAAACGGCATTGGTCGTTTGGATATTGTAGAGAACCGCTATGTGGGCATGAAATCCCGTGGTTGTTACGAAACACCGGGTGGCACTATTATGCTCAAGGCTCATCGCGCCATTGAGTCCGTTACTCTGGACCGGGAGGTGGCACACCTCAAAGACGAGCTGATGCCAAAATACGCCAAGCTTATTTACAACGGCTATTGGTGGTCTCCTGAGCGGGAAATGTTGCAACAGATGATTGACGAAAGTCAGACGATAGTAAACGGTGAGGTGCGCCTGAAACTCTATAAAGGCAATGTGACCGTCGTGGGGCGACGCTCTGAAGACTCCCTGTTTGATGAAACCATTGCCACCTTTGAAGACGACGCTGGCGCTTATAATCAGGCCGACGCTCAGGGCTTCATTAAACTGAATGCGCTGCGTTTACGCATCGCTGCTAACAAAGGGCGCAAGTTGCACTCCTGAGGTGTGTTGCTAACACCTTGCCCGTGGCAGAGCAAAAAGTGCTTGTTTATTTTCTGTGCTGTCACGGTGTTTTCAGCGAATTGAAACTAACGACAATTTTCATGCAGCGGGCAGTTGGACTGCAGCTGCTTAATGGTTTGGGTGAGTTCCTGATACAATAATTGTCGAAACCAGATATGGCCAGAATCTTTTTGATGCCGTTCATGCCAGATGATGGAGTAGGTAAAGCTCTCTTGCTCCGCCGGCAGGGGAAGAATGGTCAGTTCATAATGGTCCGCACAAGCTCTGGCTAAACCAAAAGGGATGGTTAACACCAGATCCGTCTGAGCCACCAACGCCAGAGCCGCAACAAAGTGCGGCACCCTGAGCGCAATATGGCGTTTAAGGCCATAATTCTGCAGCAAGTAGTCAATGGCGCCTTTACGTTCACCACCCATGGTAATTAAGGCGTGGGAGCAGTTGGCGTAGCTGTGCAAATCAAAACCCGTTGTCGCAAACGGGTGGGATTGACTGACCACACAAACAAAGCGATCCATACCAATACCACGGCCATGAATGGATGTTGGCGCATCGTTTACTGTCGAAATGGCCAGATCAATATCCTGTTGATCCAGTTCATTAATCAGGTGCTCATGCCAAGGCACAACTTCAAGACTGATATTGGGTGTTTTCTGACTTAAACGGCGTATTGCCGATGGCAAAAGCACCTGTGTGCCGTAATCGGTGGTGGCCAGGCGAAAACTGCGGGTCGCTGTCGCCGGATTAAACTCTTGTGGCTCAATAATGCGACTAATGTCATGTAAGGCGTTGTTAAGGTTATTGCTCAGGCTTAACGCCCTCGGTGTCGGTGTCAGCCCTTTTGGGGTGCGGGTGAACAAGGGGTCATTAAATAAAATTCGTAGTCTGGCCAGACTACGGCTGATGGCTGGTTGGGTGAGGTTGAGTCGGCCTGCTGCCCGGGTGACATTGCACTCTTCGAGTAGCACCTGCAGCACGGGTAGCAGGTTTAAGTCACTACCCGACAGTTGTTCCAGAGGCATAAGTATTACTCGTAATTATGTTGGGTATGTTATCCATACATTGGAAGCATAAATAAGTTTCTCGTAAATTACGACGAGTAACGTTTAATTCCCGGAGTATTTTATTATGTATATTGAGCAAAGCAGAGAAATTCACCTTCGCAAACGTCCGCAAGGTATGGCAAGCAAAGACGATTTTGAGCTGGTCAGCACTCCCATCGCAGAAATCAAAGAGAACGAACTGCTGGTTAAAAACCTCTGGATGTCTGTTGATCCATACATGCGTGGTCGTATGATTGACCGCAAAAGCTATATCGCACCTTACGCCATTGGTGAGGTGTTGGACGGTGGCGCCGTGGGCGAAGTGGTGGAGTCAAATAATCCGGCGTTTCCGGTGGGCAGCAAAGTGGTCAACATGAGTGGCTGGCGTGAGTATTTCATCACTGATGGCGAAGGCTTGCAGCTGTTGCCGGAATCTGCCGTTCCGGTGCAGGCGTTTTTGGGTGTTCTGGGTATGCCGGGCATGACCGCTTACACCGGACTGTTGAAAATAGGGGAGCTTAAAGCCGGTGATAATGTTTTCGTCTCCGCAGCGTCCGGCGCGGTGGGCTCTATTGTTTGTCAGATCGCCAAATTAAAAGGTTGTCATGTGGTCGGCAGTGTGGGCTCGGATGCCAAAGCCGATTACCTGCTCACTGAGCTCGGTGTGGATGCCGTGGTTAACTATAAAACCACAGAGAATTTACAAACCGATATTGCCAAGGCCTGTCCTGAGGGCATTGACGTTTATTTTGAAAATGTCGGTGGAGAGCATCTTGAAGCAGTGCTCAATCTTATGAATGACCATGGTCGTATTGCTGTTTGTGGCATGATTGATCAATACAATGCTACGGCTCCAGTCCCAGGCCCGACTAATCTGGGGCAGATCATTGTTAAAAAACTGAAGGTTCAGGGCTTTATTGTCTCTGATCACTGGGATTCATACCCGGCTTTTGTGCAAGAGATGGGGCAATGGCTGCAGGAGGGCAAAGTGACCTGGAAAGAGACAGTGTACAACGGTATTGAAGAAGCGCCGGATGCGTTTATTGGGCTGTTCACCGGCAAAAATACCGGAAAAATGCTGGTTAAACTGGCTTAAAAAAGGAGAGAGGCCATGCCTGTCAAGAAAGTGTTATTTGTTTTAACGTCCCACGAAGCGCTGGGAGATACTGGTGAAAAAACCGGTTTCTGGCTCGAAGAGTTTGCCGCACCGTATTACGCATTTGTGGATGCTGGTGTTGAAGTTGTGCTGAGCTCTCCCGCTGGTGGGCAGCCCCCACTTGACCCAAAAAGTGCTCTGGAAGATTTCCAAACGGATTTAACTCGCCGTTTTGAGCAAGATGAAACCACACAACAGAAATTGGCGAATACACTAGAGCTGTCTGATGTGTCCGCTGCTGATTATGATGCTGTCTTTTATCCTGGTGGGCACGGGCCGCTTTGGGATTTGGCCTCTGATCAGAATTCCATCGCTCTGATTGAATCATTCGCGGCACAGGCGAAGCCGGTTTCAGCCGTTTGCCACGCCTCAGCAGTACTACTTGCAGCGAAAGACTCCACCGGGCAGGCGCTGATTAAAGGTAAGCGGGTAACGGGCTTCAGTAACAGCGAAGAAGACGCTGTGGGTCTGTCGCAAGTTGTCCCTTTCTTGCTTGAAAATGAACTGCAAAGCAAGGGTGGTTTGTACAGTAAAGGGGATGATTGGGGTAGCTATGCGGTAGAAGACGGCTTACTGATTACCGGGCAAAACCCGGCATCTTCTGAAGCGGTTGCCAAGGCTGTTTTATCAAAACTGGCAGGGTAGGGGTAATGATTAAAGTTCATCATTTAAAAGAGTCCCGTTCTACCCGGATTCTCTGGTTGTTGGAAGAGCTGGGTATTGATTACCAACGCATTGATTACGACCGGGACCCGCAAACCCGTCTTGCACCCCACGCTATGCGGGCGGTGCATCCGTTGGGTAAGGCGCCCATTGTTGAAGACGATGGTTTGGTATTGGTAGAGTCTGCGGCGATTATTGAGTATCTGTTGGATAAGTATGCGCCGGAGCAGTTGCGTCCACAAAAGGGTTCACCGCAATACTATGCTTACCAGCAGTGGATGCACTTTGCCGAAGGCTCAGCCATGTTGCCGGTGCTGCTTAAACTGTTTTTGGGCGCTATAGAAGATCGGTCCGCTCCGGTTTTTGCTTATGCACAAAAAGAGGCGGAATTAGACTTTGCTTACATAAACGACACGTTATCGTCATCCACTTGGTTTGCCGGTGAGTTGTTTACCGCCGCTGATATTATGATGGTGACCGTACTGCTCTACGCGCAAAATTTGGGGCTGCTGGAAAATCATCCGCATATTCAGTCCTATTTACAGAGGGTTTCTGCTAGGGAGGCGTTCCAAAAAGCAGCGACATTTGGCTGATAGATCCCCACCCATCGACGGGTGGGTGGGGATTGGTTTACTCTTGCCGGTCAGAAGATGACTGGATCAAATCAATTTTGTAACCACCCGGTGACAGTCTTGCATACAACTTTGAAGCAGAGATGAATACGGAGATTGCTGCATGAAGTACCTACACACAATGCTGCGTGTTAAGAATCTTGACGATAGCCTGAGTTTTTACACTGAAAAGCTCAAGATGACACTTTTTAAAAAGTCCGTTAACGAACAGTATAAATACACGCTGGCATTTGTTGGTTATGACGAAAGCGCCATGATTGAACTGACTTATAACTGGGGCAAAGACGACGGTTATGACCTTGGCACCGGTTTTGGTCATATCGCACTGGGTTATGATGATATCTACAGCCTGTGTGACCAGCTCAGGGAAAGCGGTGTGGCGATTAAGCGTGAGCCCGGCGCGGTAAAGGGAGGGAGTACGCACATTGCTTTTATTACTGACCCTGATGGTTACCCTATAGAGCTTATCCAAACAAATACCATGTCCCGGAATAAGTCAGTTTAATGTTTGCCAATCCTCTGCATAAAAGCCGATGCCCTGCCATGAACTGGCCTTTTCGATTTTAGGTAATTGGTCAGCAAAGGCTAGCCGAGCAGAGTCTGCCCTATGGCCGCTTCTGTACGGGTTCGCGAGGGTGGGCGCGACTTTCCGACTGCTTTTGGGTGTTGCTGGGTAAGCTGCCCCCTTTGATTTCACTAATTTCAACGGTATAAGCGGTGTCTTTCTCTTCCTGTAGCAATTTGACGATAAAGTAGTCGTAGTTTTTGGCGAACCAGATCCAGGTGGAGCGGTTGTTGTTTTCCCGCTGAATTTTTACCCGCACGGTTTTCAACTCACCGAGCTCTGTTTTTATGGTCTCTTCAGCTTCCACAACGAAGTGGCGCTGATAGATTTCGTCATCGTCTGCAACGTTGTAACTGAACTGCTTTTTGTCAGACGTCATCAGGTCTTGGCGCAGTTTTAGCTGGTAGCTGAGGTTGTCTTGTGTGCCAGCTTTCAGGTTCATGGACCACTTCTGGTCATCGCGCTGCCAGTTAACTTTGTTTTTGCTCCAGTCAAAGGTGGCCTCTTCGGTTGGCTTTTTACCAAGGCCTGTTCGCTCTTTGCTGTAATGGCGAGGGATGAGTTGCTGCCCTTTGCTGGTGAAGACGCTGGTTTCTTTTATGGTGAGAAACGTCATGTCGGCACTGAACGACAGTGTCCAGCTGTCATCAGCGTTCTGGATTAGTGACCGCTCACTTGACCCCCCAAGAGGGAGGCCTTTGATGGATGTGGTGTAGGTGGCTGTGTAGGGCTTGAGCGTTTGAGCTGGCTCTTTTATCTGGCTTGGTACCGCATTTTTTTTGCTGATTGATGCAAAGCTACCACTGCTCAGTAGCAGTAAGGTAACCACCATAAGCGTGGCGGGTGTTGATTTAGCCATGGTTACAGTTCCAAGTGGTCTTCCTGTAATTGGTAGCCCAAAGGGTCGATGGCTTTGCCATCAAGCAGTACCCGGTTATTTTGCAGTTGCAGCCTGCCGCTGGTGAATAGGTCCGTGGCGAGGGGGTATATTTTATGCTCCATGGCCTTGACCCGCTGTTTAAGGCTCTCTTGCGTATCCGCCGCAGTGACAGCCAAAGAGGCCTGCATGATGTGGGTGCCGCTATCGAGTTCGGGTGTGACAAAATGGATGGTGCAGCCGTGGCGTGGCTGTTTATCGGCCAGCACCCGGCGATAGGTTTCCAGCCCTTTGTAATCGGGCAGTAGGGAGGGGTGAATGTTGATCAGCTTGTTGGCAAAGGCATTCACAAACTCAGGGCTGAGGATTCTCATGTAGCCGGCCAGTAACACGAGGTCTGGCTCAAAGCGGTTGATTTCTTCTGCTAGCCGCTGGTCAAATGCGCTTCTTGAAGAGAACACTTTGTGATCCAGCCCCAGGGCGGCCACTTTATGCTCTCTGGCTCTTTCCAGCCCATAGGCATCCGGTACGTTACTGATAACGCCAACGACTTGATAGCTGTAGTTGTGTTCCTGATCCAAAAGTGCCTGAAGGTTGCTGCCATTTCCGGATAGCAGAACGACAACTCGCTTTTTCTCGCTCACTGCAGTTTCCTGAATTATTTGAAGAAAGCCCGGGTGAAAATCAGGCTAAAAAATGAAGAAAGAGGCTGTTTTTTTGCCAGCGCAAGCAGCCTCATTTGGGGTTAGCGCAGCTCGACCGGGTCGGCATCGCTGTCAGCGGTTTCAATATGGCCGATCACCACAGCCTCTTCGCCGAGCGCCTGCAGGCGTTGAACCGCAGCCTCTTGATGACTTTGAGGAATGCACAATACCATACCGATACCGCAGTTGAAGGTACGGTACAGTTCAAAGGTGTCAATATTGCCCTGTTCCTTCAGGAAGCGGAAGATGGCGGGCATTGCCCAGCTACCGGTTTCAATTACGGCGCGACAGCCCTTGGGAATCACCCGGGGCAAGTTCTCAGGCAAACCACCGCCGGTAATGTGCGCCATGGCATGGACGGGCAGCTCTTTTTGCAGCTGCAGCAGCGATTGAACATAGATGCGGGTTGGAGCCATCAGATGCTGAGCCAGAGGCTTGCCGTCGAGGGGGGCGTTGAGATCAGCGTCGCTGACGTCAAGTACCTTGCGGATCAGGGAGTAACCGTTGGAGTGAGGGCCACTGGATTTGAGGCCAATTAATACATCACCCGCAGAGACTTTGCTGCCATCAATAATGTTTGATTTTTCCACCACGCCAACACAGAAACCGGCGAGGTCGTAATCATCCCCTTGGTACATGCCGGGCATTTCGGCGGTTTCGCCGCCAATCAGGGCGCAGCCGGACAGTTCGCAGCCTTTACCAATGCCACTCACCACGCGCTCGGCCACATCAATATTGAGTTTGCCGGTGGCATAATAATCAAGGAAAAACAGCGGCTCAGCGCCACATACCAGTAGATCGTTAACGCACATGGCCACCAGATCAATGCCAATGTCATCGTGCATGCCAAGGTCCATGGCCAGCTTGAGCTTGGTGCCTACGCCATCGGTACCGGAGACCAGTACCGGTTCGCGGTAGCCCGTCGGGATTTGGCACAGTGCTCCAAAGCCCCCAAGGCCCCCCATGACTTCAGGACGTGAAGTCGCTTTTGCAACCTGTTTTATGCGCTCAACCAAAGCGTTCCCGGCGTCGATATCGACCCCGGCATCCTTGTAACTCAGGGAGGTTTTGGGTGTTTTCATGGATAAGAATCTGCTATCGCTTGTTCTATGATGGCGGCTATTCTAGGGGCGCAGGCCCTATATCGCAATGCCGTTGTGGGTTTAGCCGTGCAAAATCTGAACGGTCTGCTGCAATGATGGAAAATAGCACAAAATTTCCGTTCAAAGGAGATTGATCATGCAAGGACGTCTATCAACAGCCCGCCATAGTCAGGGTGAACTCATTTGGCATTAACCACTTTGTTTTGAGACCTAAATCCATCTCGGCTCTGTGGCATTCTTTGCATCAATATTTAAAGATGCCGAACATGACTCTCTTAGAGCCTTGCTCAGAACTGACCGAAATTCGTGCAGATAATCACAGATACCCTTCACCAAGCCTTATTTTCCAGACGAATATCAATTAATTGAGTGTTGTTAGGTGCGAGGTAGAAATCGTTTGATGGCAGTACATCAGTGTCCGCATAAGCCGACACGCAATTGTCAAATCCTCTGGTAAAAGCAGTTTTTTTTATGTCAGTTGTGGCAAAATAGCTCGCATTTGGTTTTTCATACAGGGTTGATGCCCGTGGCAACTCAGTGCAGCTTTTTTTACAACGCCTTTTCTCAAGCGTGCCAACCATTTTTGCAGCTAGTACAGCAGCCTGCTTTTAAGTTTTTCTCTCTTTCAGGTTTTTATCTGCGTGTTTTTGTCTTTTGCGCCGCCGTTTTCAGCTTGTTTGCTGGCAGTGCTCAGGCAGCGGTGGTGAAGGGGCTTTACAGTCAGGACATTCCCGTGGCCGGTCAGGGTTTTCAGGAGCGGGCACAGGCGATGAGTCAGGCGTTCAGTCAAGTACTGGTAAAAGTCGCCGGGCAGCGTGAGGTACTTGACAACACGGTAGTGCGCGAAGCGATGGCCAAGCCAGACACGTACATTCGGAAATTTGGTTTTAGAACCGATGAAGCAACGGCGCAGCGGCAGCAGTACTTTGACGTAACCTTCGATGAGCAGTCGGTGAATCGGTTACTGCGCCGGGCTGGGGTTGCCATCTGGGGGCAGAATCGGCCCGCAACGTTGGTGTGGCTGGCGGTGGAGCAGGCCGGTCAGCGTAGCGTCATCAGTGCTTCGGCGGCTTTGCCGGAGGTCTTTTACGAGCAATTTCAGACCCGTGGCCTACCCGTACTCTTTCCTTTAATGGATTTTGACGACGAGGCCAATATCTCTGCGGTTGATATCTGGGGCGGGTTTTCGGACAAGCTGCAGGAAGCCTCCCGCCGTTACGGTGCTCAGTCGATTTTGTCCGGTCGCCTGTTGCTGCGAGATGATCGCTATACGGGTCGGCTGAGTCTGATCTTCCGTGGGATAAGCCAGACGGCGGCGGTTGATAATCTGGATGCGCCCGGCGTTGCTCGTATAGCGTCCGACATGGTGGGAAAAGTTCTCTCGGCGCACTACGCCATTGATGCCTCCGATGCCAGTGCCAACGTTCGTTTGGTGGTGGAAAATGTTACCAGCGTTCAAATCTATGCGGATCTGGATAAATACCTGCAGCAAGTCACCGCCATTCGGGATGTGAAAGTGCATAAAGTATCAGGTTCTACCATTGAGCTGGAGCTGGTTATTGACGGCTCCGAGAGTCAGCTGGCGGACGCGCTGGCTCTCGGTCGCAGTTTACAGCCGGTGAGTGGCAGTAACACAGCGAAAATGACCTATCGATGGACTCGATAGCCTAAGGATAATAAACGATGAATCTGACAGTGCATCAGCGTTACATGCTGGGGGCTTTTGGTCTGGCCTGTGTTTTATTGATCCATTTTCTTGGGCCGGTGCTAACGCCTTTTGTCATCAGTATGGTGCTTGCCTATTTGTGGGACCCACTGACCGACTGGCTGGAGACCAAAGGTTTTTCCAGAACTCTGGCGGTCGTTTGTGTTTTTCTGCTGCTGTTTGGCGTGCTGATTACCGCACTGCTGATTGTGATTCCGGCATTGACCGGGCAAATCAAAACCATTATCCATCTGCTGCCGCAATGGGAGGCCTGGCTGGAGGGCAATGTATTGCCGCAGATTAGCCGCTACCTCGACATCGATATTGATCCGGCGCTGTTTGAGTTTGCCGAGCTTTCCAAACGGCTGGCCGGGCAGTGGCAACAAGCCGGGGGGCTCTTGGCTTCGGTGAGTGCGTCGGTCTCCCGGTCGTCGTTGGCGTTAATTGAGTTTTTGGTCAACCTGTTTCTGATTCCTGTGGTGACGTTTTATCTGTTGCGGGATTGGGACAAAATGATGGACAACCTAAGAACCATGTTGCCAAGAAATGTTGAATCGGTGGCGGTTGGCCTGCTGAAAGAGTGCGATGAAGTATTGGGTGCTTTCTTTAAAGGGCAGCTGATGGTGATGGTGGCTCTTGGCGTTATTTACAGCCTCGGTTTGACCCTCATCGGCCTGCAGTTTGCTATTGTGATCGGGATGCTGGCGGGGTTGGCCAGTATCATTCCTTATATGGGGTTTTTCCTTGGGTTTGTGGCTGCTATTGCGGTGGCGCTGTTTCAATTTGACAGTTACACGGGGCTGGTATTAGTCAGTGGGGTTTTTCTGGTGGGCCAAGCACTTGAAGGCTGGGTACTTACGCCACTTTTACTTGGCGATAAAATTGGCCTGCATCCGGTGGCGGTTATCTTTGCCTTGATGGCAGGGGGGCAGCTGTTCGGCTTTGTTGGTATGCTCATCGCTCTGCCAGTGGCAGCAATTATTATGGTACTCTTGCGGCATCTGACGATGAATTATAAAGCCAGCCACCTTTATCACGCCCACGTAGAGCGCGAGAGAGAGTGAACTCTGTGGTGGGCGCTGTCGGTTGTCATCGGATGAAGGTACTGTTGTTGGTACCCATCAATACCGGCAGAATGGTTTTATGATGTTGCTGTAATGTAACCGTTTCTGTGGTCATTATTCGGTACCATAGGTGCCAGTAAACCGACAGATAATAGAGTAATCACACGACCTACGGATTTGATGTCCACTATGAGTTTGCCTGTGCAGCTGCCGCTTAGTATCCAGTTACGAGACGATGCCGCGTTTGCCAATTTTTACAGCGGGCAAAACGAGACGCTGGTTAACCTGTTGGATATGGATAAATCCGTACCCGGTGTTGCGTCTGAGCAGTTTATTTACCTCTATGGGCCACCGGGGGTGGGTTGCAGTCATTTATTGCAGGCTGCCTGCCATCAGGTGGATCGTCGCCGCAGCCGAAGCATTTATCTGCCCATGAAAGAGCTGGTGGACTATTCGCCGCAACTGCTTGAAGGGATTGAGCGTTTACAGTTGGTGTGCCTGGACGATATTGGCGCAGTCGCTGGCGTGCAAGAATGGGAAGAGGCGCTGTTTGATCTGTATAACCGCCTCAGAGACTGCCGAACCCGGTTTCTGGTGGCAGGAAATAACCTACCCAAAGCGCTGAATATTCAACTCCCGGATCTGGTTTCTCGTCTCAGTTGGGGGCTGGTGTTTCAGGTTCACCCCCTTAATGATCAGGGTAAAGTGGCTGCTCTAAAGCTGCGAGCGCATTATCGCGGCTTTGATTTAAGTGATGAAGTTGCCCGGTTCATCATTCATCGTGGCAGCCGGGATATGGCGAAACTGTTCGGATTACTGCACAAGCTGGACAGCGCTTCTTTACGAGCCAAGCGTAAGCTCACCATACCTTTTGTGAAGGAAGTGTTGGGTTGGTAAACGCTGAGCTTTGTTTATTGCTTAACTTCAGTACAAAATCGGAAAACTGAACGACTTTTGTAGTATAAAAAGCACGTTTTACCTGAGTTTAACTATCTTAAACACAGGTTCTACAAAAGGTCAGCATGATGAGAACGCAATCCCCATTAAATCGCCCGCCTTTTTTTTCAGTACTATTGTGTATGTTAATGAGCAGTTCAATGGCCCACGCTTGGTTTAAAGTGGTGAACAACTCTGATCATCCAATCACCACAAAATTGAATGTCTTCTCAGGCTTTGAATATTATGATATCCCAATGCAGGTACCAGCCCACTCCAGTAACAGCTCCGATGAAATAGACCCTGCTTTAAGTCAGCCGGCCATTAGTGTTTATAACGAGCACCTTGGGAAAAAGCGTCTCTTTTTCCCTTGGAAAGTACCTTTTAGCCATCGCAGACTCATTACAAACTTCACATTGACGTTTGGCAAAAACGGTGATGTTGCCAGCTGCTCCTTCACTGTTATGCCGGGTATCAATGCCTGTCATGCTGCTGCGGAGGGAGGGATTGGATTCTGCAGCGACGCTGTGCACGGTGGGATATATTACATTCCACCGTATAATGAACTGTATAAGTGCGATTATTGAGCACATTGTTAGCCAGCTACCAAAACAACATCCATTGAGTCTTGACCCCATGTGCGGTAAGGCTTAATGGCCTACAGAAAATGAAAAGCTGTATGTTTTTTGAGGGTGATTTTATCTAACCACAGCTGGCAAACTCTCTGGTCAGCTTCGATTTTTATGTTGTTAGAATATATCCCTGACACTACCCGCCCTATCGCAACCGAAGGGTTTAAATATCCAAAGGGCATAAATACCCAAAGGGCATAAATACCCAAAGGGCATAAAGGGGATGCTTTACGCAATCTCCGGTAAAAAAACGGTCATCGGATGATGGTAGGCCTAGCGTATTGGGTTGATAACAGTAAGGTGGCTTAAAAAATTAGGCTGCACAGAGCAGCCTGATATGTTTTAAAAATGAATAGGGTAAGTATTGCGTCTGCGGCCTTGCTTTGAGTAAGGCCGCATTTTTTTAATCTCTATTTTGCAGAGGGACGTAGTCGCGCTTTGTTTGACCGGTGTACAACTGGCGAGGGCGACCAATACGGTAGTCACCGCTGATCATTTCGTGCCAGTGGGCGATCCAGCCCGGTGTACGGCCAGTGGCAAAGATAACCGTGAACATCTCTGTTGGGATGCCCAGGGCTTTGAGAATTATGCCGGAGTAGAAATCTACGTTGGGGTAAAGTTTCTTCTCGATGAAGTACTCATCTTCTAAGGCGATTTTCTCAAGGCGTTTGGCGATCTTAAACAGCGGGTCGTCTTCTAGGCCCAGCTCTGTGAGTACTTCGTCACAGGTCTGTTTCATGACCTTGGCACGAGGGTCAAAGTTTTTGTAGACCCGGTGACCAAAGCCCATCAGGCGGAATGGGTCTTCTTTGTCTTTTGCTTTAGCAATGTACTCATCAATGTTGGCTTCATCGCCAATTTCATTGAGCATCACCAATACCGCTTCATTGGCTCCGCCATGGGCAGGCCCCCACAATGCGGCAATGCCGGCGGCGATACAGGCAAAGGGGTTGGCTCCGGAAGAACCGGCAAGTCGGACGGTAGAGGTTGAAGCATTTTGTTCATGGTCTGCATGGAGCAGGAAAATGCGATCCATGGCCTTGGCCAGAACCGGTTTGACCTTGTACTCTTCGCAGGGTGTCGCGAACATCATATGCAGAAAGTTGCCGCCGTAGCTCAGGTCGTTGCGCGGATAGACAAACGGCTGACCAATAGAGTACTTGTAGGCCATTGCCGCCAGAGTTGGCATTTTAGAGATCAGCCGGTAAGCGCAAACTTCACGGTGCACTTCATTGGTGATGTCCAGCGAGTCGTGGTAAAAAGCAGAAAGAGCACCAACAACCCCACACATAACCGCCATAGGGTGCGCGTCACGGCGAAAGCCTGAGAACAGATCGCTCATCTGCTCATGGATCATGGTGTGACGCATGATGGTATTTTCAAACTTTTGTTTTTCCTGACGATTGGGTAGATCGCCATAAAGAAGCAGGTAGCAGGTTTCGAGGTAATCAGACTCTTCTGCCAGCTGTTCAATAGGATAACCACGATGCAGCAAGACACCGTTATCACCATCAATGTAGGTGATTTTGGACTCACATGAAGCGGTGGAAACAAAGCCGGGGTCGTAGGTAAAAAGGCCTTTACTGGTTAGGCCTCTTACATCAACTACGTCAGGACCCAGACTGCCTGAGTAAATAGGTAACTCCAGAGACTGGTCCGTGCCATCTATGGAGAGTCGAGCTTTCTTGTCAGCCATGTATGGCCTCCTGTCATGCCGTTTTGTCTCGTTATAGTTACTTTTTAGATCGAATTTCTTGCAGATACGGAATCACAAAAAGTCTCAAGCAAAGCCAAGAGCAGTTCAGTTTGTAGTCAGGCAGCCTAAAGGTGAATCAATAAGCTGTTTGCAAACCAAGTGTAAACCGCTCCCTTTTACGATGCGAACACTATAGAGCGATATATTTTTTTGTCAAACGAACTAGTTAAAGATGTTATCCGTAGTAAAAATGACCATTCTCATTCAATTATTTAGGCGTAAGTGTTTAGCAAAGTGAGCAATTGTAATTATATGGAGGAGTGTATATACTCCGAACGCGAAGCTGACAGGGCTATGAAAATGGCTCTCGGTTTTTCAGTGGAAGTTGTTACCAATCGTCAATAGTCGCTGTTAATTGTCGACACTAATACATAGATTAGTTGATGTTGGCGATAGACGAAAATGGATGGTTATTTACGCTTCCTTCAAGCTTGTCGTAGGGTTCGGAGAACTCGGAAGTTCTTGCTGATTCTGCTATGTACGCCACCTAGCCTTGGGGCAAAAAGAGTGAATAGCAAAAGACCTGTTAATCTCGAAATTACAACAATTAAATTACCTCTGCCAGCATATACTTCCATTTTGCACCGCATATCTGGAATTATCATTTTTGTTGGTATGGGATTCCTCCTGTATGGACTTCAAATGTCGCTTACTTCTGAAGAGTCTTTTGAATCCCTCAGGGCTATGATGTCCGCACCGCTGGCCAAATTTATCACCTGGGGTATTTTGTCAGCCCTTATTTATCATTTTGTTGCTGGTGTGAAGCATCTGTTGATGGATATGGATGTCGGTGATGGCAAAGAGTCCGGTAAGGCTGGTTCAATCGTAACGCTGGCTGTTTCAGTTGTTCTTGTTATCCTTGCGGGGGTCTGGGTATGGTAACCAATATAACCAATTTGTCCCGTAGCGGACTCTACGATTGGATGCTGCAAAGAATGACCGCGATCATTCTCGGCGCCTACTTCGTATTCTTACTCGGCTACATTGTGGTCAATCCAAATCTCAATTACTCCCAATGGTCTGAGCTCTTTGACGCGACCTGGATGAGAGTATTCACTCTGCTTTCTCTGCTTTCTGTACTTGCTCATGCCTGGATCGGGATGTGGACTATCACCACTGACTATATAAACGACCGTGCGCTTGGTAGTAAATCCGTTCTTATTCGCTTTCCTGTGCAAGTTCTGTGCTTTATCGCTCTGTTCAGTTATGTGATCTGGGGCGTGCAAATTCTTTGGGGGCTTTAAATAAATGTCAGCACTTCGTACCTTAACCTATGATGCCATTGTTATAGGTGGTGGTGGCGCCGGCATGCGTGCTGCCCTTGAACTCACTCAGGCTGGAATTAACACTGCCTGCATTACCAAGGTTTTCCCGACCCGCTCCCATACTGTATCTGCCCAAGGCGGTATTACCTGCGCCATTGCCAGTGCAGACCCGCAAGATGACTGGCGCTGGCATATGTTTGATACCGTGAAAGGGTCAGACTACATTGGCGATCAGGACGCTATTGAGTATATGTGCTCGGTAGGTCCTAAAGCAGTTTTTGAACTTGAGCATATGGGGCTGCCTTTTTCTCGTACTGAGGAAGGCCGTATTTATCAGCGCCCATTTGGTGGTCAGTCTAAAGAGTTTGGTGCTGGTGGACAGGCGGCAAGAACCTGTGCCGCTGCTGACCGTACTGGCCATGCATTGCTGCATACCCTTTATCAGGCAAACCTCAAAGGCGGAACCACCTTTTTGAACGAGTGGTACGCCATCGACTTGGTAAAGAACCAAAAAGGACAAGTTGCCGGTGTCATCGCTATTGACATTGAAACCGGTGAAACCGTCTATATCAAAGCAAAAGCGACTGTTCTGGCGACCGGCGGCGCTGGTCGTATATATGCCTCCACTACCAACGCTCTGATCAATACCGGTGACGGTATTGGTATGGCCCTGCGTGCGGGTTTCCCGGTGCAGGACATGGAAATGTGGCAATTTCACCCCACCGGAATACACGGTGCGGGTGTTCTTGTTACGGAAGGCTGTCGCGGTGAAGGTGGTTACCTCATCAACAGTGAAGGTGAACGCTTCATGGAGCGTTACGCTCCGAACGCCAAAGATCTTGCAGGGCGTGACGTAGTGGCTCGCTCCATGGTGATTGAGATCCTTGAAGGTCGTGGCTGTGGTCCCAAAAAAGATCATGTGCTGCTGAAGCTTGATCACCTTGGTGAAGAAACGCTCAACCTTCGCTTGCCGGGTATCTGTGAATTATCCAAAACGTTTGCTCATGCCGACCCTGTACAAGTTCCCGTACCTGTTGTGCCCACCTGTCACTACATGATGGGGGGAATTCCCACCAACATTGGTGGTCAGGCACTGCGTCGGGATGCCGCTGGTAATGATGTCGTAATTGAAGGGCTCTATGCCTGTGGTGAGGCGGCCTGTGTTTCGGTTCATGGCGCTAACCGTCTCGGTGGTAACTCGCTGTTGGATCTTGTGGTCTTTGGTCGTGCCGCCGGTATTGATATTGAAGAGAAGCTGCGGGATGGTTTCGACTCCATTGCTGCTTCTGAAAGTGATCTGGATGCCTCTTTATCTCGTCTCACGCGCTTGAACGAGTCCACTAGTGGTGAAAGCATTCCTGAGTTACGTGCTGAGTTGCAGCACACCATGCAACTCTACTTTGGCGTGTTCCGCGAGGGTGAGAGCATGCAAAAAGGCCTGAAAATGCTGGATGAGTTGGGCGAAAGAATCGCTAATCTTCACTTGCAGGATAAGAGTCTTACATTTAATACCGCCCGTATTGAAGCATTAGAGCTGGAAAATCTGTATCAAGTCGCTTATGCAACGGCAGTTTCAGCTGAGGCCAGGAAAGAGTCTCGTGGAGCCCACGCTCGTAATGACTTTCAGGAGCGGGATGATGAGAATTGGCTTGTTCACTCCCTTTTCTCACCGATTGATCAGTCAGTGAGTAAGCGTGCAGTCAACTTTTCCCCGGCAACCATGGAGGCATTCCCTCCTAAGGCAAGAAGTTACTGATCCATACACCTTGGGGAGAGGGTTATGAAGGTAAGTGTTTATCGCTATAATCCGGAAACCGATAAAAAGCCCTATATGATGGACTTTGATGTCGATATTCCGGAAGGCAAAGATTTAATGGTTCTTGATGTGTTGAATCTGCTCAAAGAGCAAGATCCAACACTAACCTATCGGCGCTCATGTCGTGAGGGTGTTTGTGGGTCAGACGGTTTGAATATTACTGGTACTAACGGTCTGGCTTGTATTACCCCGCTTTCTGAAGCGACGAAGGGTGGCAAACTGGTGGTCAGACCTCTGCCCGGTTTGCCGGTGATTCGTGATCTGGTAGTGGACATGAGTCTTTTCTATAAACAATACGAAAAGATCAAGCCCTACCTTATTAACGACAAACCTGCACCGGCCATTGAACGGTTGCAAACGCCTGAAGACCGGGAAAAGCTTGATGGCCTGTATGAGTGTATTCTCTGTGCATGCTGCTCATCTTCTTGCCCGTCTTACTGGTGG
The DNA here is from genome assembly GCA_965198415.1 of Endozoicomonas sp. Taxonomy (GTDB): domain Bacteria; phylum Pseudomonadota; class Gammaproteobacteria; order Pseudomonadales; family Endozoicomonadaceae; genus Endozoicomonas. Next base: position 371,969 of record CBDAPN010000029.1, on the reverse strand, counting down.
AACCCAGACAAATTTGTCGGCCCGGCTGGTCTGCTGCAAGCTTATCGTTTTCTTGCAGATAGCCGTGATAACGCCACAGAAGAGCGTCTGTCCGGCCTTGATGACCCCTTCAGCGTTTTTCGTTGCAGAGGCATTATGAACTGTGTCAATGTTTGTCCTAAAGGTCTGAACCCAACCCGGGCTATTGGTCATATCAGGCAGATGTTGTTTAAAAGTGCGACTTAATTATTTTCAAGTTCGCTGTTGAAATAACTTTGCTCATTAATGGGCAAAGTTATTTTTTAAATGAGCGCTAAAAAAAATGTATTTTTCAGTGTTTGTTTAACCCAAAGAAATGTAAAGTTACTTCCAGACTCGTTGAATGAATTCTTGCTTGCGTGGTTTACTTCCAAAGTGATGTGGGAATTAAAACGTCTACAGTCGGGAAGTTCGTGCGGGCGTCTCCTTTGAGTTTGGCCTGCCCTTCTTAAAATTTTTGAACTAATTTGTGTTGCAGTCGCTTGGAACTATGGGACCGCAATAGCTTGAACCAGCAGGGGCGGTCGGGAAACAGCCGATCTTATCTGGGGGCGATCATGCGCTGAACGATGATTAATAGTTTAGCCGGATCCGTTTTCGATCAGATTGGTTGATAATGGATTGATTTCCCGGGATGAAGCCCCAGACTCACGGGGTAAAGACCATGCAAGAAGGTGTAATGCAGCGGATGTGGAGTTCATCTCACATCGCAGGGGGAAATGCTGCATACGTCGAAGATTTATACGAACGCTATCTTCGCGATCCAAACAGCGTAGAAGAACAATGGCGTGACTATTTTGAAAAACTGCTTCCGGTAGGGGGGACTGGTATTGATGTTCCTCACTCCACCATTCAGGAAAACTTTGTCCGCATGGCGCGTCAGCGCCAGACTACCCGCCCCATCCCGGCTCCCGTGGTCTCCACTGACCATGAACGCAAGCAAATTCAGGTTTTAAGATTAATCAGCTCCTTTCGTATCCGTGGTCATCAGCAGGCATTGATTGACCCCCTCGGTGTGATGAAACGAGAAGAGTTCCCCGACCTGACGCTGGCTTACCACGGTCTTAGCACCGCAGACCTTGATACAGACTTTCAAGCCGCGACACTCTTTATTGGCAAGGAGCACGCTTCATTAAAAGAGATTTATGATGCGTTGCAGGCCACTTACTGTGGTTCAATCGGCGTGGAGTACATGCACATTCCTCAAACCGAGGAGCGGCGCTGGTTCCAAAGTCGTATGGAAAGTGTACGCAGTCGTCCGGACGTCGGCACGGAGGCGAAACTGCACCTGCTTGAGCGTCTTACGGCAGCCGAGGGGCTTGAAAAATATTTGGGTACAAAATATCCGGGAACCAAGCGCTTTGGTCTTGAAGGTGGTGAGTCCCTGATACCTATGCTGGATGAAATTATTCAACGCTCCGGCTCGTATGGTGCCAAAGAGATGGTCATTGGCATGGCACACCGGGGGCGCTTGAATGTACTGGTCAATATACTGGGCAAAAAACCTGGCGATCTGTTTGATGAGTTTGAAGGCAAGAAACTGGTCGAGCGTGGCTCCGGAGATGTCAAATATCACCAAGGGTTCTCCTCAAATGTAATGACCCCCGGCGGTGAAGTGCATTTGGCGCTGATGTTCAACCCATCTCACCTTGAAATTGTTACCCCGGTAGTTGAAGGTTCCGTAAGGGCCCGCCAAGACCGACGCAAAGATGCCGTTGGAGAAAAGGTAGTACCCATCGCCATTCACGGGGATGCCGCCTTTGCCGGGCAGGGGGTGGTGATGGAAACCCTGCAGATGTCCCAGACCCGGGCGTACAAAACCGGCGGTACTGTGCACATCATCGTCAATAATCAGGTGGGTTTTACCACCAGTTTTCGTGAAGATGCCCGCTCCACAGAATATTGTACCGATGTCGCTAAAATCGTAGGAGCCCCAATCCTGCACGTGAATGGCGATGACCCAGAGGCCGTTCAGTTCGCTACCAAGCTTGCCCTTGATTATCGGATGGAGTTTCGCAAAGACATCGTCATCGACTTGGTATGTTACCGTCGTCGGGGGCATAACGAAGCGGACGAACCAGCCGCTACGCAACCGATGATGTACGGTAAAATTAAAACCCACATTACAACTCGTGATCTTTACGCTCGGGCACTTCTGGACCAAGGCGTCATTGACGAGGCCGACGATAAGCTACTGGTGGAAAACTTCCGAACGGCTCTCGATAATGGTGAGCACGTCGTTAAAGCACTGGTCAAAGAGCCAAACAAGGAGCTGTTTGTCGACTGGACGCCCTATATTGGCCATGAGTGGACCGCCAGACACGACACCCGCGTCGCCGTTGGCACCCTGCAGCATCTCGGCCATAAGCTGTGTGAAATTCCCGAAGGTTTTGTCCTGCAGCGTCAGGTCAGTAAAATCGTAGAAGACCGGCGTAAAATGGCTGCCGGTGCGTTACCGATTAACTGGGGGTGTGCAGAACTGCTTGCCTATGCCTCTTTGTTAATGGAAGGCAGTGAAGTACGCATCACAGGTCAGGATGTGGGTCGGGGAACGTTCTCTCACCGCCACGCTGTATTCCATAATCAAAAAGACGGTTCCACACTGGTCAACTTGGCCAAACTTGCTGAGGATCAGCCCAGCTTTGAGATATGGGACTCTCTGCTCTCTGAAGAGGCGGTACTGGCTTTTGAGTACGGCTACGCTGCCACCAAACCCAACGCTCTGGTCATCTGGGAAGCGCAATTTGGTGACTTTGCCAATGGTGCACAGGTGGTCATTGATCAGTTTATTTCCAGTGGCGAACATAAGTGGGGTCGACTTTCTGGCCTGACCATGCTGCTACCCCATGGCTATGAAGGACAGGGGCCAGAGCATTCATCTGCAAGGCTGGAGCGATACCTGCAGTTATGTGCCGAGCACAATATTCAGGTCTGTGTGCCCACAACGCCTGCCCAGGTCTTCCATATGCTAAGAAGACAGGTGCTGCGCCCACTACGCAAGCCGTTGATCGCCTTTACACCCAAAAGTCTGTTGCGTCACAAACTGGCAACGTCTTCTCTGGAAGAGCTGGCTGAGGGTGTTTTCCAGACCATCATCCCTGAAATAGACGATCATGACCCTAAGTTGATCACACGTATGATTATGTGTTCTGGCAAGGTGTACTATGATTTGTTGGATAAAAAGCGAGCAGAAGAACTGACTGATACCATTATTGTGCGTATCGAACAGCTCTACCCATTCCCGCAGGACGATCTGGATGGGTTGATTGTTGATTATCCCAATCTGAAAGATGTGGTTTGGTGTCAGGAAGAGCCAATGAACCAGGGAGCGTGGTACTGCAGTCAGCATCACATGCGCCGTTCAGTAGCTGCGCACCCTAATAAAACGTTGAACCTTCGGTACGCAGGGCGTTCGGCTTCCGCTGCCCCTGCCTGTGGTTATATGTCTATCCACGCCCAGGAGCAACAAGCACTGGTTAATGATGCTTTGGGCATCTGAAAGCACACCACTTAGTGGTGAAATTTATTTAACGGCCAGCAGGCACAGCTGACTGGCCAAAGCGGTTAACGCTGTTGACCCGCAAAGGGGCGAAGACGCAAAGGATCAATAATGGCCACTGAAATTAAAGCACCCACTTTTCCGGAATCCGTTGCTGATGGAACCGTAGCAACCTGGCATAAACAACCGGGCCAGCAATGCCATCGAGATGAACTGTTGGTTGATATCGAGACTGACAAAGTTGTCCTTGAAGTGGTGGCTCCCGCTGATGGTGTTTTGAGTGAAATAATTAAACCCGAGGGTGAAGTCGTTCTCAGTGGTGAGGTTGTGGGAATCTTTACCGAGGGCGCTGCTGGCGCATCGCCGTCTGCAGAGCCTGAAGCAGAACAGCCCGCTCCCGCTGCGGCATCTGCACAAGAGGCGATCTTGAGCCCCGCAGCCAGACGATTGGTCGACGAGAAAGGCCTGAGCCCCGCCGCTATCACCGGAACCGGCAAAGGTGGCCGTATCACCAAAGAAGATGTGGTGCGCCACGCTGAAGCCGGTGCAGCCACTGCTGAGGTGGCAGCGCCTGCAGCGGCTCCGGCAAAAGTTGAGGCGACAGCCCCTGTCTTTGCCGGTGACCGGGTGGAGAAACGGGTTCCAATGACTCGTCTTCGGGCCCGGGTAGCTGAACGTTTGGTGGAAGCCCAGCAAAATGCTGCTATGCTGACAACGTTTAACGAAATCAACATGAAGCCGGTAATGGATTTGCGGGCACAATACAAAGAGGTCTTTGAAAAACGCCATGGGGTTCGCTTGGGCTTTATGTCGTTTTTTGTCAAAGCGTGTGTTGAAGCCCTGCGCCGCCATCCGGTCGTCAACGCCTCCATTGACGGTAATGACATTGTCTATCACGGTTATCAGGATATTGGCGTTGCGGTTTCTAGTGACCGTGGTCTTGTCGTGCCGGTGTTACGTAATACCGAAGAGATGAGCCTGGCGGACATCGAAGCAAAAATTCGTGAATTCGGCAAGAAAGCGATGGACGGCAAACTGGGCATTGACGATATGACCGGCGGCACCTTCACCATTTCCAATGGTGGGGTGTTTGGTTCATTGTTGTCCACGCCTATCCTTAATCCGCCTCAATCAGCGATTCTCGGAATGCACAAAATTCAGGATCGCCCGATGGCCGTTAATGGCAAAGTCGAAATTTTGCCTATGATGTATCTGGCACTATCTTATGACCATCGTCTGTTAGATGGTAAAGAAGCAGTCACCTTTCTGGTGACCATCAAGGAATTGCTGGAGGACCCGGCTCGAATGCTTCTTGACGTATAAATTCAGGTATGATTGTGCAGTTCACCTATTGCGGTTTCGGTGGGTGGCTGTGTCAATATGAGAGATTATAAATTGATTTTTTGGGAATAGATTATGGCAAATCAGTTCGATGTAGTAGTTATTGGTGCTGGGCCGGCTGGCTACGTATGTGCTATCCGCGCAGCCCAGCTTGGGCTGAAAACTGCCTGTATTGAAAAGTGGTCTGATGACAAAGGAAAAGCAAAGCTTGGTGGCACTTGCCTGAATGTAGGTTGTATTCCTTCCAAGGCACTGCTGGACAGCTCTCACAAATTTGCTGAGGCCAGTGAAGACTTTGCCATCCACGGTATCAAGCACAGCGGTGTTGATATTGACGTTCCGGCAATGATCGCCCGTAAAGATAAAATCGTTAACCAGCTAACCAGTGGCGTGGCAGGTCTGTTCAAAGCCAATGGTGTTACCTTGCTTGAGGGTTCAGGAAAAGTGCTGGCGGGCAAGCAGGTAGAGCTTACCAAAGCGGACGGTAGCGTTGAGGTTATCGACGCTGCCAACGTGGTCATAGCCACCGGATCTCGCCCCATTGAAATTCCTCCCACACCCCTGACCGAGGGGCTGATTGTTGACTCCACTGGCGCTCTGGAATTCCGTGAAGTGCCTAAGCGCCTTGGCGTTATTGGTGCTGGAGTTATTGGTCTTGAGCTGGGCAGTGTCTGGGCACGACTGGGCTCAGAAGTGATTGTTCTTGAAGCGCAGGATAAATTCCTCGCTCTCACCGATCAGCAAATTGCTAAAGAGACCCAAAAAATATTTACAAAGCAAGGGCTTGATATTCGCCTGGGGGCTCGGGTTACCGGCTCTGAAGTGAAAGGTAAGGAAGTAGAGGTTACGTATCAGGACGCTAGCGGTGATGAGCAAAAGGTCACTTTTGACAAACTCATCGTTGCTGTGGGTCGTCGCCCTTATACTGAAAATCTGTTAGCCACTGATTCCGGAGTCAATCTGGACGAGCGCGGCTTTATTTTTGTTGACGATCACTGCTCTACCGATGTCCCCGGTGTTTACGCTATTGGTGACGTGGTGCGCGGCCCGATGTTGGCTCATAAAGGCAGTGAAGAGGGCGTCATGGTGGCAGAAATCATTGCCGGCCAGAAAGCCCAGATGAACTACGATTTAATCCCTTCTGTTATCTACACCCACCCGGAAGTTGCCTGGGTCGGCAAGAGTGAAGAAGAAGTCAAAGCCAGTGGCGAAGAGTACAAAGTAGGTACCTTCCCATTCGCCGCCAGTGGCCGTGCCTTGGCAGCTAACGACACCGCCGGTATGGTCAAGGTAATTTCTGACAAAACAACCGACCGCATTCTGGGTATTCATGTGGTGGGGCCAAGTGCCGCCGAATTGGTACAACAAGGTGTTATTGCCATGGAGTTTGCCTCCAGCACTGAGGACCTTGCGCTGACTATTTTCTCCCACCCAACCCTCAGCGAAGCATTACACGAAGCCGTGCTGGCGGTAGACGGGCACGCTATTCACATTGCTAATCGCAAACGTCGTTAACCATCTTTGTGGGGGGAGTAATCAGGAGCGATTCACTCCCTTCTTTTAATAATCACCCTTGGAAATGGGGTGATGAAAACAACAAACTCTGATTGCTCAAATACAATAAGAGGGCTTGGCCAGAATGAATCTTCATGAATATCAAGGCAAACAGCTTTTTGCCAAATATGGGTTGCCAGTGTCTCAGGGCATTGCTGCAGACACACCGGAACAGGCAGCAGCGGCGGCAGACGAAATAGGCGGTGACCAGTGGGTGGTCAAGGCTCAGGTTCATGCCGGTGGCCGAGGCAAGGCAGGCGGCGTAAAGCTGGTGTCCAGCAAAGACGAGATCCGTGCTTTTGCTGAACAGTGGCTGGGTAAAAACCTTGTCACCTACCAAACCGATGAAAACGGTCAGCCAGTGAGCAAGATTCTGGTGGAAAGCTGCACTGACATCGACCAGGAGCTTTACCTTGGTGCCGTTGTCGATCGCGCCTCTCGCCAGATTGTCTTCATGGCGTCTACAGAAGGTGGTGTTGAGATTGAAAAAGTTGCCCATGAAACTCCGGAAAAAATCCTCAAAGCAACCATCGACCCTTTGACCGGCGCACAACCTTATCAGGCGCGTGAATTGGCCTTTAAACTGGGGCTTGAGGGTAAGCAGGTCAAACAATTTACCCAGATTTTCCTTGGGCTGGCCAAACTGTTTCAAGAGTGTGATCTCGCCCTGTTAGAGATCAATCCGCTGGTTATTACCACAGCCGGGGACCTCCACTGTCTGGATGCGAAAATCAACATCGACAGTAACGCTCTCTACCGCCAGCCACAACTGAAAGCGATGCACGACCCTTCTCAGGAAGATGCCCGTGAAGCGCATGCTGCTGAATGGGAGCTCAACTACGTTGCTCTTGATGGCAATATCGGTTGTATGGTCAACGGTGCCGGTCTGGCGATGGGCACGATGGACATTGTCAAACTTCATGGTGGCGCTCCTGCCAATTTCCTTGATGTGGGCGGTGGTGCCACTAAAGAGCGCGTCACTGAAGCGTTCAAAATCATCCTCTCAGACGACAGTGTTCAGGCGGTTCTGGTAAACATTTTCGGTGGTATTGTCCGTTGCGATCTGATCGCAGAAGGCATCATTGGCGCCGTTAAAGAAGTAGGCGTTGAAGTGCCGGTAGTGGTGCGGCTTGAAGGTAATAATGCCGAGCTAGGCGCACAGACACTTGCCAACAGTGGACTTGATATCATCGCGGCCAACAGTTTGACCGAGGCTGCTCAACAGGTAGTTAAAGCAGCGGGGAACCAGTAATGAGCGTTTTGATTAATAAAGACACCAAAGTAATCTGCCAGGGATTTACCGGTGCTCAGGGAACTTTCCATTCTGAACAGGCCATCGCTTATGGTACTCAGATGGTCGGCGGCGTAACGCCTGGCAAAGGTGGTCAGACCCACCTCGGCCTGCCGGTGTTTAACACCGTTGCTGAAGCGGTTGCCAAAACTGGTGCGCAAGCATCCGTTATTTATGTGCCAGCCCCTTTTTGTAAAGACTCAATTCTTGAAGCCGCCCATGCCGGTATTGAATTGATTGTTTGTATTACAGAAGGCATCCCAACGCTTGATATGCTTGAGTGCAAGGTCAAGTGCGATGAGCTCGGTGTGCGTTTGATTGGCCCGAACTGCCCCGGTGTTATTACACCCGGCGAATGTAAAATTGGCATTATGCCTGGTCATATCCATTTGCCCGGTAAAGTCGGCATTGTTTCCCGCTCTGGAACACTCACTTATGAAGCGGTAAAACAGACCACCGATTACGGTTTTGGCCAGTCCACCTGTGTGGGCATTGGTGGCGACCCGATTCCAGGCTCCAACTTTATTGATATTCTGAAACTGTTTCAGGACGATGACAAAACCGAAGCCATTGTCATGATTGGTGAAATTGGCGGTTCTGCGGAAGAAGAAGCCGCTGCTTACATCAAAGACCATGTTACCAAGCCTGTGGTCTCCTACATTGCTGGTGTAACCGCCCCTCCGGGCAAGCGTATGGGCCATGCCGGTGCGATTATTGCCGGTGGCAAGGGCACGGCGGACGAAAAGTTTGCAGCATTGGAGGCAGCTGGCGTTAAAACGGTCAGAAGTCTTGCTGATATCGGTGAAGCGTTAAAAGAGATCACCGGATGGTCTTGAACGACTATTAACTTCTAAAAAAAGCCGGAGTTTTACTCCGGCTTTTTTTTAGCTCAGCAACTTCAAGGCAAAGGGTATAAATATCAACTCCTTGATCTCCCCACATGCGTAAAATATGCTGCCAGTTTTTTTGATGGAGTCTGGCAGTGCTTCTCAACCCTGAAAAATATCGCCTGATCAGAGCCTTGCGACCTTTTTCCTATTCGGTTGCTCTAGTCACCTGCGGATTAGGGGTTGCGCTGGCCTACGAGCAAGGGCGAGGGAATTTGCTCCGGGCTGTTTTGGTAATGATGGCCGGTGTGTTGTTACAGGCTGCCAGTAATTTAGCCAACGACCACGCTGATTTGGCTTTATGGCGGCACCGTTACGATACGCAATCGGCGCAAGCGGTGAAGCAGATCAAGCGAAACTTTTTGCTGGCCGGTATTTGCGCGCTGATCGCTAGCGCTATGGGATTAGTGTTGGTTTGGCAGGTCGGCTGGCCGCTATTGGTGTTGGGCGTGTTTGGGGTTCTCGGTGGCTATTTCTATACCGGTGAACCGGTGAATTACAAGCAGCGTGGGCTTGGAGTACCAGCGGTATTTTTGTTAACCGGTGTGTTGATGGTCAGTGGCACGTACTATGGGGTCAGTGGGGTTTGGAGTTATTGGATTGGCCTTATCTCCATTCCGGTCAGTTTATTGGCCAGTGCGCTACTGCTGGCTAATGAGATTCGCGACTACAATGAAGACCTTGACCACAACATACAGACGCTGACGGTGCGTATGGGGTTAAGTGCCAGTAAAAAACTGTATGTAGCGGTAGTTATATCCGTATTTCCTGTCAGTCTACTGTTGTACGGTTTGGATGCAATACATTCGCCCTGCTGGCTATTGCCACCGTTACTGTTTGTGCCTAGGCCGTTAACCTTACTGAACCCTCGCTGTAAAAATAAAGCCGCCAAGCAGCTTCCACCCGTAACCGGACGGTTTTTCATGGTTTTTGGTATCTGCTTTATTTTGGCTGTGCTGTGACAGGAGTGTTTTTTTAACAAGGGGTTATTCTTTTCTTCCCTCACAAGGCAATTATTCAGGGATTGTTTTAGCCTGGTCGACCAATAAAAATAAACTGTTTTAGTATCTGCGAACTTACTCACCAAGCTCAACTTGGTAGAAGAGCTTGAAGCGCCGAGTTCATGCCAGTGTTTTAGTTAAATCGTCGTAAACCCTCGCCTTCTATTTATGCCCTTTGGGTATTTATGCCCTTGCCCTTTGGGTATTTATGCCCTTTGGGTGCAATCGGGCGGGGAGTAGGGACAAGTTTAGGGCTTTGAAACCGAACTCATACGCGAGTTTGAGTGTGCCGATCAAGAAGATAGGGTTTTGCTTGTTTAACAGCTAATGTAGTGTGACTTGAATCGTGTTAGCGTTAATCCTTTTAAGTCTGTTAGCCGGGTCACGACGTATCTGAACGTCAGAGCTCCCAGCAAGCTTTTTAATGAAATAAAAAAAAGAGAAGTCAGTTGTACTTGGGGATTTATCTTTAAGTACGGCAAAGTATTGTATGGTGTTCTTGGCACCGCAGAGCCCATGCTTGGAAACGTCAATAGTAATTTTTTGTTTTTTATGCGGCTCAATAGTTATGATTTTTGGGGTTACACTGTAGACACACCGTTGATGGTATTTTGAGGCACTCACCACTATAGATTTATTCGAATTATTGATGACATAAATATCTCTATCATACGCTTTGACTTCTTGAGAAAGAAAAAAAGTCAGTGTTAAAAGTGGTAAAAGTAATAATTTCATTGATGGAATTCTCTACAGTCGTGAATGTGAATGGTATTAATCTCTGGCTCTAATGTGTGTGCTGCCAGGCCGGAAAAATACATTCATCATGTGAGTTGTCGAAGAGCTGATTCTCTAGCCCTAGCGAATGGCATGAAAAAGATGGCGGTAATTTTTTACCCTAAAGCAGCAACGGATTCTGCAATTTCTGTCGGCTATTTCAATGTTGTCGAAAAGGCGAGTATTCGGGTGAGAAGGAAAACTAAGGATAGTATTAAATTACGATAAGGCAAGTACTGCTTCCCTGTCGTTTGTATAACCATTGTTGCCACTACTGAAAGTTAAATAAACCTAAACAGCAGGAAGCTAGTAGAGTGAGTCATCAAAAAAAAGATACGGCTTTCTGGGCAAACATTAGGCTGGCAAGCTGAGTCCAACAAGACAATGGCGGACACGGTGGTCCCCCGGCGATCAACAGCTTACTGAAGCTGATGACGGGTAAGGAGTTTAAGCAGTTGATGAAAATTTCTTGTTTTGTGGAAGCGCTGTCTCGACAACCGTTACTTTACCGCAGGTCAACAGAGACAGGCACTCCAGTTCTCCTTCGTTTTTTAACCGGACAGTGGTTAGCTGTAGCTAATTGCATGAACAACCCGGGTTTTTGAATCTTGCAGAGTTTGAGGTGGTGGTCATTCAAGTAGTGCTCAAACCGGTCAGGAATATATGATCATCGTTTAATAAACTGCTAATAATTTTTGATGCGAATCGTTGTAGAGTTTATCACTTCGAGGTTATGAAGCGGGTCGTAGGTTATGCTAAGATGAGGGTCTTTACCAGCCCCTTTATAGAATTGAAATTCAGGTCTATCATATAGACCGCCGTAATCTCGCACAGCTATATTAAAGTCTACTTTAGTGGCCTTGAAATTACATACAAAATCCCCACCGGTTTTGACAATAATTGTTTGTTTGTGATGCGATTTGATATTCGCGGGGTCTGGGGTTACGCCGTCAGAACAAGCGTGGTCTACGGGGTACACCGTTACATTACTGTTCGAATTATTTTCGAAATATATATAGATGTTCCTCGCCATGACTCCCTGAGAAAGTGGAAGTAAAAAAGTAAGTGCTAGACACGTTAGTAGTGTTTTCATTAATGCAATTCTCTACAGTTGTTAACTTTAATGGCATTGATCTACAGTGGTAAGACCTGCAATGCAAGGCCGGAAAAAACGCACTCAGCAGGTGAGTTGTCGAGCAACTGGTTTTCTAATAGTAGCCAATGGCATGAACAACCCGGGTTTTTGAATCTTGCAGAGTTTGAGGTGGTGGTCATTCAAGTAGTGCTCAAACCGGTCAGGAATATATGATCATCGTTTAATAAACTGCTAATAATTTTTGATGCGAAGCGTTGTAGAGTTTATCACTTCGAGGTTTTCAAGCGGGTTGTAGAGTATGCTAAGAAAAGGGTCTGCACCAGCCCCTTTATAGTATTCAAATCTAGGGAAATCATATGGAATGAGGTGCTGGTCGTACACATTTATATTAAAGTAAACTACAGTGGCCCCGAAATTACAGAAAAAACCCCCACCGGTTTTGACAATAATTGTTTGTTTGTGATGCGGTTTGATCTTCACGCCGTCTGGGGTTATGCGGTCAAAACAATAGCTTTTTGTGACGTACACCATTACAGCACTGTGCGAATCATTGATGACATACATATACAGGTTCCTCGCCATGACTCCCTGAGAAAGTGGAAGTAAAAAAGTAAGTGCTAGACACGTTAGTAGTGTTTTCATTAATGCAATTCTCTACAGTTGTTAACTTTAATGGCATTGATCTACAGTGGTAAGACCTGCAATGTAAGGCCGGAAAAACGCACTCAGCAGGTGAGTTGTCGAGCAACTGGTTTTCTAATAGTAGCCAATGGCATGAACAACCCGGGTTTTTGAATCTTGCAGAGTTTGAGGTGGTGGTCATTCAAGTATTGTTCAAACCGGTCAGGAATATATGATCATCGTTTAATAAACTGCTAATCATTTGTGATGCGAAGCGTTGTAGAGTTTACCACTTCGATGTTTTTAAACGGGTCGCGGGCTATGCTAAGATGAGGGTCTTTACCAGCCCCTTTATAGTATTCAAATCTAGGGAAATCATATAGACCTTTGTAATCGTGCATCTTTATGGAAAAGTAAACGAAAGTGGACTCGAATAAACATGCAATCTTTGATAATAATTGTTTGTTTGTGATGCGGTTTGATATTCACGGGATCTGGGATTGTGCCGTTAAAACAATGGTTATGATTGATGATTAACGTTACAGCACTGTTCGAATCATTGATGACATACATATACTTGTTCTTCGCCATGACTCCCTGGGAGAATGGAAGTAAAAAAGTAAGCGCTAGACACGTTAGTAGTGTTTTCATTAATGCAATTCTCTACAGTTGTTAACTTTAATGGCATTGTATTCGAAAGTGGACTCGAATAAACATGCAAAATCCTCAGCGACTTTGATAATAATTGTTTGTTTGTGATGCGGTTTGATATTCACGGGATCTGGGATTGTGCCGTTAAAACAATGGTAATGATTGATGAACAACGTTACAGCACTGTTCGAATCATTGATGACATACATATACTTGTTCCTCGCCATGACTCCCTGGGAGAATGGAAGTAAAAAAGTAAGCGCTAGACACGTTAGTAGTGTTTTCATTAATGCAATTCTCTACAGTTGTTAACTTTAATGGCATTGATCTACAGTGGTAAGACCTGCAATTCAAGGCCGGAAAAAACGCACTCAGCAGGTGAGTTGTCGAGCAACTGGTTTTCTAATAGTAGCCAATGGCATGAACAACTCGGGTTTTTGAATCCTGCAGAGTTTGAGGTGGTGGTCATTCAAGTATTGTTCAAACCGGTCAGGAATATATGATCATGGTTTAATAAACTGCTAATGATTTTTGATTCGAATCGTATTAGAGCTTACCACTTCGAGGTTTTTAAGCGGGTTGTTGGTTATGCTAAGATGAGGGTCTGCACCAGCCCCTTTATAGAATTCAAATCCAGAGATATGATATACACCTGTGGAATCTTGCATAGCTATGTCAAAGTATACTTTAGTGGACTCGAAATCACAGAAAAAATCCCCACCGGTTTTGACAATAATTGTTTGTTTGTGATGCGGTTTGATAGTCGCGGTCGTTGGGTTTGTGGTGTCCAAACAAGAGCCGCGTTCGAGGTACACCGTTACATCACTGTCCGACTCATTGATGACATACATATACTTGTTCCTCGCCATGACTCCCTGAGAGAGTGGAAGTAAAAAAGTAAGCGCTAGACATGTTAGTAGTGTTTTCATTGATGAAATTCTCTACAGTCGTTAAATTTAATGGCATTGATCTACAGTGGTAAGACCTGCAATGCAAGGCCGGGAAAACGCACTCAGCAGGTGAGTTGTCGAGCAACTGGTTTTCTAATAGTAGCCAATGGCATGAACAACTCGGGTTTTTAAATCTTGCAGAGTTTGAGGTGGTGGTCATTCAAGTATTGTTCAAAACGGTCAGGAATATATGATCATCGTTTAATAAACTGCTAATGATTTTTGATGCGAATCGTATTAGAGCTTAACACTTCGAGGTTGTTAATCGGGTTGCTGGTTATGCTAAGATGAGGGTCTTTACCAGCCCCTTTATAGAATTCAAATCCAGAGATATGATATTCACCTGTGGAATCTTGCATAGCTATGTTAAAGTATGCTTTAGTGGACTTGAAATAACATGTAAAACCCCCACCGGTTTTGACAATAATTGTTAGTTTGTGATGCGGGTTGATAGTCGCGGTCCTTGGGCTTGTGGTGTCCAAACAAGAGCCGTCTAAGAGGTACACCGTTACATCACTGTCCGACTCATTGATGACATAAATATACTTGTTCCTCGCCATGGCTCCCTGGGAGAGTGGAAGTAAAAAAATAAGCGCTAGACACGTTAGTAGTGTTTTCATTAATGAAATTCTCTACAGTCGTTAAATTTAATGGCATTGATCTACAGTGGTAAGACCTGCAATGCAAGGCCGGAAAAACGCACTCAGCAGGTGAGTTGTCGAGCAACTGGCTTTCTAATAGTAGCCAATGGCATGAACAACCCGGGTTTTTGAATCTTGCAGAGTTTGAGGTGGTGGTCATTCGAGTGCTGTTCAAACTGGTCAGGAATATATGATTTTATTTTATTGGCTATTTTGTCAGTGAGAATTCAATCGTTTTAGAATTTAATACTTTTAAAACGTTTTCCGGGTTCGTAACTATCTTAACATGATTATAAGGACCATTTTTAAAGTATTTAAATTCTGGGTAGATGTTTCTACCTTTAGAATCTTTAGCAAGTATTTTAAAGTATATTTGGCTAGCTTGGAGGCCACAAGAGTCATCAAGGGAAATGTTAATATTCACCATTACCGATTTGTGCGGTCCAATATTCATATTAATAGGGAATACACCTTTTACACATAAACTCTCTTCTCCTATCAACGCTATATTTCGGTTTGATTTATTGGTGATAAATATCTTTTCATAATATGCTTCGACTCCTTGAGAGGCTGAGAGAAAAAGGGTGAGTGCTAAAAATGGTAATAGTAGTGATTTCATTGGTAGTTACCTTCAGTTGAAAATTTAAGTGGTATTGATCTATAGGATTGAGCTCTGTGAAGCTAGGGTGGAAACCATTTACTCATTAAATTCGTTGTAGAACAACTCGCCTGATAGCCGTAGCTAATGGCGTGAATGACCCGGGCTCTTGAATCTTGCAGAGTTTGAGGTGGAGGTCATTCGAGTGCTGTTCAAACCGGTCAGGAATATATGACTTTATTTTATTGACTATTTTGTCGATGAGAATTCAATCGAGTTAGAATTTAATACCTTTAAAGCGTGTTCCGAGTCCTTATCTATATGCATAGAACTTGAATGAAAATGTTGGTAGTAAAATTCTGGGTAGATGTGTCTTCCTTTAGAATCTTGACCAAGTATTCTAAAGTACACTATGCTAGGTCCCATACCACAAAAACCACTTTTGTTAACGTTAACATTCACCATTACCGATGTTTGCGTTCCAATATTAATTTCGTCAGGGAATACATCGTCTACACACGTCGAGCCTCTTCTTAGCACCGCTATATTATAATTTGAGGAATTGGTGATAAATATTTTTTCATAATATGCTTCGACTCCTTGAGAGGCTGGAAGAAAAAGGGTGAGTGCTAAAAATGGTAATAGTAGTGATTTCATTGATAGTTACCTTCAGTTGAAAATTTATGGGGTATTGATCTATAGGATTGAGCTCTGTGAAGCTAGGGTGGAAACCATTTACTCATTAAATGCGTTGTAGAACAACTCACCTGATAGCCGTAGCTAATGGCATGAATGAACCGGGCTCTTGAATCTTGCAGAGTTTGAGGTGGTAGTCATTCAAGCATTGCTCAAGCCGGTCAGGAATATATGATCATCGTTTAATAAACTGCTAATGTTTTTTGATCCAAAGCGTATTAGAGTTTACCACTTCGAGGTTGTTAAGCGGGTCTTTGGTTATGCTAAGATGAGGGTCTTTACCAGCCCCTTTATAGAATTCAAATCCAGAGAAATGATATCGACCTTTGGAATCTTGCATAGTTATGGCAAAGTATACTTTAGTGGACTCGAAGGCACATGGAATATCCCCACCGACGTAGACAATAATTGTTTGTTTGTGATGCGGTTTGATAGTCGCGGTCCTTGGCGTTGTGGTGTTCAAACAAGTGCCGTTTTTGAGGTTCACCGTTACATCACTGTCCAAATCATTGATGACATAAAAATACTTGCCCGCCATGACTCCCTGAGAGAGTGGAAGTAAAAAAGTAAGCGCTAGACACGTTAGTAGTGTTTTCATTGATGAAATTCTCTACAGTCGTTAAATTTAATGGCATTGATCTACAGTGGTAAGACCTGCAATGCAAGGCCGGAAAAATGCACTCAGCAGGTGAGTTGTCGAGCAACTGGCTTTCTAATAGTAGCCAAAGGTATGAAACAATCGTTTTCAGATGATAAGACAATTTTATAATAGTATTGAGTTGCGAAAAGGCAAGTACTGTTCGTACATTTTATTTTGTATCCATAGTGACTGGCTCTGATGGAATAAAAGCCAAACAGGCTACGGGAATAGGTAATCGCTCAACCCCAGAATGTTGTACAGGTCTGATCTACTTCTTGCCCAGCACTTAATACAATCGAATGACAGCTTTGCAGACCGTTACGCTGTTGCGATGGTCGATATCCGACCATTCAGGTAGAAATAGATAAACCGGTCGATGAATAAAAAGACATTGGTTTTCTGTCTGTCAGCTTATTCATCAAAGCCCAGCTTGATAGAGAAATTGCGGCAAAAGGTAACGTATGAATGGCTCAATCTTGTTATAAGCCGAAGTCATAAGAGTGTTTGATTGAGCCGGTCAAGAATAGGTGATTATCGTTTGATAATCTACTTATGATGCTTGATGCGAAGCGTTGTAGAATTTTCCACTGCCATTATGTTATCCGGGTCGTCAAGTAAAGTAATATAGGGATCTTTACCAGGCTTTTTATAGTACTTAAACATAGAGAGATTTTTTTTGTCATGGAAGTTTGTTGTAGTTAGGCCAAAGTATGCTTTAGAGCTCATCCACCAACACTTAGCAAAAGACTTGGAGATGTCGAGAGTAATTGTTTTTTTTGTGTGCGGTGCAATATGTGCACTTTCTGGGTATGGGCCGTATATGCAGAATTTGCCTGCGCTGTGTACCATTACCGGAATGTCCAAATCATTGATGATATAGAGATATTCATTATACGCTTTGACTCCCTGAGAGAGTGGAAGAAAGAAGGTGAGTGCTAAAAATGGAAGTAGAAATTTCATTAATAGGATTTTCTTCAGTGGTGAATTTGAGTGGCATTGATTCATAGATATAATCTCTGTGATGTAAGGCCGTAACATCTGACCCATTCGATAAGTTGTTGAGCCGCTGATTTTTTGGCAATAGCCAGTGGCATGAAAATTATGGCGCTATCTTTTTCATACTTAACAAATCATGAATTCTATAATTCCTATTCGCTACTTCAGTTTTAGCCTGAAGGCTAATTTTCACCTTAGAAAGCAAATTAATGATAGTACTAAAATACTGCAAGGCAAGTATTACTCACACCATACAAGACATCCACTTTAAGAGAGCTGATTTTTAGTGTTCTACCATTTTAAAACCTTTGGTGTCTTTTATTTGTATTTTTAATAACGAATTGCTAAAAATTCATATAACTAAATAAGATTTTGAATCTCAGCTTTACTTCACAGAGCATCAGAGCACCATCAAGAAATATCAACTACCAACACTCTACAAATCAGAGGTCGCCTCTGTGATGACTCATTGCTGCTCTCTATATTAGGTTTTTTAATATATCACAAGCGTCGATTAGGGCAGGCAAAGCAAGGTGGAGAAGTAACACTTGCATTAAGGTATTTTGGTACTATGATTGTTTTATTTTCTCATCTCAAAGCTAGTGGCTAGCTGAAATAGAGGATAGGTGTAGCATAATCTTTGGCTTGTTAAGGGTGATAAAAGATGCGGCTTTTTTTCATACCATTGGCGGCTGCTAGAAAGTTAGTAGCTAAACAACCATCTGATGAGTGAGTTTCTTTGCGACCGTGCAGTACAGGGCTTAAAGTATTTTTGGTACTGATAAAGTGGCGGGCTTAGGTAATTTTTTATATCCGTTGATTAATGTCATTAACTTTACGACTAGAGAGAGTTTCATTTCTGTTGTTTCAGGTCCAGTGTGCTCTATTTTAAAGTAACTGTAAAAGACTCCCACGGTAAAGTCATAAAGCTCAGTTTGAGTACTGTAAGCCTGCTGCTAAGAGTGGGCGTCTTAGCATAACTAGTAACAGCAGTAATAGGTTGACAGTGACTAGTGCAAACGGTATTGAAATCAAACTGAATTGATGTATTTTCGCTAGAATTTCAACTCCTCACCGCTGGAAAAACCCTCTTAAGTTTGCATTCGGTTTAAATCAGCGATTGCATAGCATCCGCTGATTCGTCTACGTTGCTATATAAAGTTAAAGAAATAATAATAAGAAAGGGCGCTTCTTGTTTTGAATTAAAGGAAATATTAACAGAAAATAACGTCGTCAGTGATTAAAAGTGATTTGCTACACTCGGCAGAAAAAACACACTATGATCGCTAAAGTCAGAACCCAGTAAACAGCAATTTCAGGACACCCACTGTTAAGAACTGATTTTTGGGTGTCCTTTATTTTTTCTGATGCTAACTGGGGAGAGTTTGTCCGACAGTTAAAGTACAAAGCCCACTGGGCGGATCGTACTATAGCGGAAATAGACCGATTCTTTCCTAGCTCCAAGCGTTGTTCTGGCTGTGGGTTTGTTAATGAAAGTCTGCCGTTGTCTATTCGGGAGTGGGATTGCCCTGTGTGCAATGCCCACCACGACAGAGACATTAATGCAGCCAAGAATATAAAAACCGCCGGACTGGCGGGGTTAGTCTGTGGAGCTACTGGAACGGGGGGGCGCGGTCTAACAGCCGCTATCTAGGGAAGGCGTGTTGAAGCAGGAAGGTTCTGAGAGCGATCTTGGAATCCCCGTCCTTTAGGTCGGGGAGGATGTCAAGGACACCTGTTCAATAGCTACGCCATTTTCGCGGCAAAATTGGGAGAGTTCCTCTTGGGGGTTGCGGTCGTATTGGATGTCGTAAACGATGCGGGCGATGCCCGCTGCCAGCAGGTTTTTGGTGCATTGGTCGCAGGGGCTATGGGTTACGTAAGCGGTGGCGCCTTCAATGGGGGTGCCGAGCCTGGCGGCCCAGATCACGGCATTAAGTTCGGCGTGTATCTCGTGCCGCAAGGACCAGGCGTGGTGCTCTTCATATTCGGCTTCATTACAGTTGGTATAGCCTGAAGGGGTGCCATTGACCCCGGTGGACAGTACCCGGCCATCTTTCACCAAGAGGCAACCCACTTGCAGGCGCACACACTTTGACAGCTTGGCCAGTGAGTGGGCCATCTCCATGTAAACGGTATCGCTCATAATTGATAATGATTTGGTAAAGGTGTTCAGGTTACGGGGTGATCCCGCGCTATTTGTTGCCACTGCTTTGCAGTCACAGCAAATGTTACCAGATTTAAGCGCCCTGTTGAGTCATTTTGGCGGTGTCGCCCTGTTTCAGCAGGCATAGGCCAGAAACGGTTACCGCAATAAGAGTAATGACTGACAGCGACAGCGTGCCCGCAAGCGGCAGCAAACTGACCAGAGCACTGATGAGCGTCGCCAGCAGCATTTCGATAAAAAAGATCAGGCCGCCAGCCGTGCCAATGTTCTCCTTCATATGCTCCGTAGCTCTGGATTGGCACAGGGGCATAAATATCCCAAGCCCGGCTTCATAGATGACCACGCCCGCAACATAGCCGCCAATAGATTCTCCGCCACTGAACAGACTGCTGATGAGAGAGACCAAGGCGCCTGCGATCAGTAATCCGCCAGCCATCCGGGTGCTCTGTTTTTTGCTCATATTGGCTATCAGTTTCGGGCCAAGGGAGGCACTGAGCAGATAACTGGCAATGGCAATGGCAAACAGGTAGCCGTAGTGGGCAGGCGAGAGGCCCAGTTGGCCGATGATGACAAAAGAACCGGCAGCAACAAAAACAAAAGCGCCGGCAAAAGCGGTGCCAGCGGCAATGGTAAAGCGCAGGTAGCGCTCATCGCTCAGCACCGCCTTGTAACTGGCAAGAATTGATACTTCGTTGCGGGTTATGGGCGCAGGTTTTTTTTCAGGTAATAGCGTCAGTGCGCCAATGGCGATGATGGCCATGGCAGCCATGACATAGAAGCTATATTCCCAACCCGCAAACTCTTGCAGATAGCCACCTGCAATGGGCGCAGCCATCGGTGCGATGGTCAGACAGCCACCGATGTATGCGAGCATTTTTACTTCCAGCTGATCCCGGTAATAATCACGAATGATGATGCGGGCAATCGCCGTACCAAAACAGCCAAAAATTGCCTGTATAAATCGGGCGCCAATGAAGATGAAAATGCTGTCGGTCAGTAATGTGGCGGCAGTGGCACCAAGGTAAATGGTGTAACCGAGCAGCAGGGTATTCTTGCGCCCAAGGCGGTCAGCAAGGGGGCCGACAATCAGCATGGAGAGGCAAAAGCCCAGCATAAAAAGCCCGACGCTCCACTGGGCGACGGCGGCTGTGGTGCCAAAGTATTCGGTAATGGCGGGTAGGGACGGCGTAAAAATATCAATTGACACAGGACCCACTACCGCAAACAGGGTCAAAATGATCAAAACAACAGTGGGGTGCTTCTCAGGGCTGAGGTGTCGCATGGTAATCCGGTACAACCATTCGGTGAAAAAAACGCGCACAATGCAACAAGATGGGTTTTTAAGCAATCCGTTTTTTCACTCTGGCGATGAATTGCCGGGGGTGTTGTTCCTAAACGGCCTTTTGGTATCGGATATATCCCAAGAATATAACGTCTCCCCAGCCGGTAGGGGCAGAATGTTGAGGAGAAAAATACTCGCAACTTATCAAGGCGTATCGGTTATGCCAACAGCGGTTGGTCGGTAACGGCCGGGCTTGTGGTTCATGGCCAGAATCAGGTTGGTGGCCACGGCTCCAATGATCGAGAACATGATCAGCGTAACATCAACCACAAACAGCGATAAGACGACGATACTGCAATCAAGCGCCATTTGTACCTTACCGGCCCTAATACCAAAGCGCTCCTGCAAAAACAGGGCGAGAATGTTAAATCCACCAAGGCTCATGTTGTGGCGGAAAATCATTAGCATGCCGACACCAATCAGGCCGCCGCCAATCAGTGCCGCGTAAAATGGGTCAATGTGGGCAATTTCGATGACGTGGTGCAGGTGGTCAACCGTCAGGGAGAGTATGGACACCGCTATGAAGGTGTTGATGGTAAAACGCCACCCCATCTGAGTGATGGAGAGAATATAAAAGGGCAAGTTTAGGGCAAAAAATATCTGTCCAAAACTAAAGCTGCTGACTTTAGTGAGAAAGATCGCCAGACCCGCAGTTCCACCGCTAAGTAAGCCCGCCTTATTGAAGAAGATGACACCCAGTGAAACCAAGGCGCTGCTCAGTGCGAGGGCGAGCAGATTTTCTCGCAGGCTGTGTTGTTTATCCATATAGAATCCTGTCCTTAGTTATGACTTGAAGATTTGTTATTTTGATGCCGTGGTGTTGTGCAACTTTGTGCAAAAGTGGTGCATTAGCTTTTTGTTGCTTGTCGATAAAAAGTGTTGATGAAAGAGCGTCAGATACCCGGCCATCGGCGGCGTAGTTTGCTGTATTTAAAAGGATTTGAACAGTTCATAACACCTCATTTTACCTTATCTTTAGCGGTTGCAGTCGCAATGCAAGATGTTAATGATGAGACGCTGACGATATCGCAATACGGCTGCAGTCGTTGGTTTACGGTTAACTACTCAGGCGCGCAATTTTCGTGTACCCAGGTTTTGAAGAGCGTGCCTTTTACTGTTATCTCATTCACAGGGCAGTTCTGCTTAGGGTAAAACATTGCCCAGTTTTTGATTTAAATCCGCTGACACCTGCACAGATTCACTACCGGCTTTGCAGGTATGCCTTTGTGCCAGTAACAGAGTGAATTTGTCGTCGTCGGAATGGTTGGCTTCATGGCATTTGCCGTGTACGTTGACCCAAGCGTAGTTTTGCACTCTGAGCAGACCCACAGTCGGTACAGGTGCAAGGTGTATGCCATGAAAACTGGTATGGGGGAGTGGGTCGGATTCGCTGGTGATCGTGTTGGTTGATGTATCAAATACGATTACTGTCGTTTTATTGTCTTTTGCCAGCGTCATGTATAGGAGAGATTTATCTGCAGAAGCAGTAATACTGGTGGTTAAACCGTCCAGCTCATAGGAGTGACTGACGGCTTGCTTATTTACATCCAAAGCGTACAGCCGCTGCTGTGTTTTGGAGGTAGCGTAGGCTAATTCGTTGGTGCTAAAAATAATTTCAGCAGGATGACTGACTCCTGTGATGCTGTGACTGGTGTGCGTCTGTAAGTTGTAGGCAAAAATGGTTTCCTCGCAGACAGCATAGAGCATGGTTCTGTTGGGGGATAAGTCCAGTGAGGTTGGGCTTTTATCCGTTTTAATGGTATTGGATACCTCATGGTTGCCAAGGTCAATGATGGAAATATCATCACTGGCCGAGTTGGCTACAAAGGCTCGGGCGCCATCGGCTTTGATTACAATACTGACCGGCTCCCTACCGACAACAATGTATTTTTCCAGAGTGCGCGAATCGGTGTTGAGCACTGCTACTTTGCTTTTGTCTTTTAGTGTGACATAAAGCCTGCGGTTGTCGTTTGCAAGTGCAACGTCAGAGGCAGCGCCCGCCACGTGAACACGGGCAACTTCGGCGTTTTCTTTGGTTGAAAATACGATCACAGATTCACTTTCAGCGTCTGCGATGTACAACAACTGACGGTTTGCATCACCTGTCATTTTTTTTGGCTGGCTTTTGTGCGAAGCATTTAAGTTGATGCCTGATTTAACAACACTCAACTTTCCCGTGTTGAAAATTGAAATGGTATTGTCGAGGTCATTTATCATGTAGAGGTAACCGTTACTGGTTAGGTTGTATGTTGCCTCTGTGGTTGATTTGCCAATGGGGGTGATGTTGTCGGTTTTGAGTTTTATTTGACCAAAATGGTGTTTATCAAGATGAACTTCAACGTCGTGAACTGTGTTAGGTATGTTGATTCTTATGTCAGTACAGGTGCCGGAGCAGACGAGAGTTGTTGTGGTTCCCTTCCACTTAGTCCCATGTAAGGTGAGCTTGACCTTTGTAGAAACCCTTGTAGTGCTGAAGCGAGTTTTTATGGTTGATTTATCATAGATGACAATGCTGCCATCGGGTTCGCTGTACCAAGTTCCCGAGCCCGTTCCACTGCCTTTAATTCCAACTAAGTTAACACTAAAAGAGGATTGTTCAACGCCACTATGAATGCTGTAATTATCTGCAAAGGTAAATGACGCTTTGCTCAGGATTAAAAGGAAAAATAGTTTATACAACAGCTCATAAACTAAAGAAGTTTTATTCACGGCAGTTTTTTCCTATCTGATGAATGTGATGAAAAATTTGGTCTATGGTTCAGAAAAAACAGGGTGGTTTTTATATTAATTTTAAATAGCTGTTTTAGGTGTTGTGCACGAGAGTAGCATAATCGGGCATGTACGACGGTTAACGTTAACCGTCGTACATGCGACAAGCGTTGACTTGTTAATGGTTTGGCTTATTAATCAGATCAGCTCTTACCGGTCAGGTGGTAAGTTGCCTCTGTGACTGCCGTGCCGGCGGGAGAGTATTGATTGATCTTGTATGTTATCTGACCAACATCTTCTTTATTAACATTCACACTAATGTTGTAAACTTTTTTAGGCTTGTTGCGTATGATGTCTGTACAGATGCCGTCACAGGCGAGTGTTGTTGAAGTTCCTGTCCATTTTTTTCCATCATGGTAGAGTTCGATCTTTGTGGTGAGCGTTGTGGAGCTGAAACGAGTTTTTATAGTTGCTTTATCATGGATGACAATGGTGCCATCGGAACTGGCATGCCAAGTTCCGGAACCCGTTCCTCTGCCACTGATTGCACCCACATCCAAATAAAAAGAGGAGTGTTCAACGCCGTGATGGACTACATGACCATGAGGGTGGTGGTGATGGTGGTGATGGTGATGATGGTGATGATGGTGGTGGTGACCAGGGTGATGATCGGGGTTATGATCAGGGTTATGATCGGGGTTATGATCAGGGTGATCAGAATGCTCAGAGTGGTGGGAGTGATGAGAGTGATGAGAGTGATGAGGAGTGTCATCCTGATCTTGTTCATCGTCGAATTCGTAATAATTTGCAAAAACAGACGACGGATTGCTCAAGATTAAAAGGAAAAACAGTTTATACAAAAGCCCATAAAATGATGACGTTTTATTCACAGCACTTTTTTCCTATCTGATGAATGAGATAGAAAGTTTGGTCTATGGTTCGGAAAAAATCATGGTGGTTTTTATATTAATTTATAATTAACTGCTGTTAGTTTTTTACTTGATGGTAGAAGAAACTTGTGTCTGCGACGGTTATCAGGCAACCGTCGCAACGTGGCCAGAGATGACTCGTTAATGGTCCAGCTTATTGAGCAAATATTGCACCAGTAATGGCACCGGTCGACCGGTTGCGCCTTTTTCCTTGCCAGATTTCCACGCCGTCCCGGCGATATCCAGATGTGCCCAAGGGTAAGCTTCAGTGAATTTGGCCAGGAAGCAGGCGGCGGTGATGGTGCCAGCGCCAGGGCTGCCAATATTGGCTATGTCGGCAAAGTTGCTCTTCAGCTGTTGTTCGTACTCTTCCCCCATTGGTAGTTGCCAGACCCGGTCCATGGCTTCTTTTGACGCGCCGAGCAGTTCTTCAGTCAGGGGTTCGTTGTTACTGAGCAAGCCGGTGGTGTGGTGGCCAAGGGCAACGACGCAGGCGCCGGTGAGCGTGGCGATGTCTACCACGGCGGCGGGTTTGTAGCGCTCAGCGTAGGTGAGGGCATCACACAGCACCAGACGGCCTTCGGCGTCGGTGTTGAGGATTTCAATGGTTTTGCCAGACATGGAGGTGACAACGTCGCCCGGTCGAGAGGCTTTGCCGCCGGGCATGTTTTCTGCGGCAGCAACCATGCCAATGACGTTTAGTGGCAAATCCAGCTCAATGATGGCGTTCATTACACCAAATACACTGGCAGCGCCGCACATATCAAACTTCATTTCATCCATGGAGGCGCCGGGTTTGAGGGAGATGCCTCCGGTATCAAAGGTGATTCCTTTGCCTAGCAGTACCAGTGGTTTGTCGTTGCGCTTGCCGTTTTTGAACTCCATGCAGATCAGGCGGGCTTCTTGCTCAGAGCCAGCGCTTACCGACAGAAAAGAGCCCATACCAAGCTCGGCCATCTGCTTTTCATTCAGTATTTTGGTGGTGAGTTTCGCGTGCTTTTCAGCGAGCGTTTTGGCCTCAGCAGCAAGGTAGGTGGGGTTGCAGATATTGCCCGGCAAGTTACCAAGGGTGCGGGCAACATTGCGCCCGTGGCCAATGGCCTGACCTTGGGCGAGGCCGGTTTTTACCGCATTGGCGTTTTGACGATCGCACAGCAGGGTTATTTTTTTCAGGCTGTGGGCGGTATCGCTTTTAAATTCGGTAAATTGGTAAAAGGCGTACTCAATGGCTTCAACAAGTTGTCGTGTAACCCACTCGGTGGATTTACCCTCTACAGGGATTTCGTCCAGCGTGATTGCTGCCTCTTTGGCTTTTATTGTCGTTAACTGGCTGCCCAAATTGGCGGCCAGCTTGTCGAATTCGGCGGTTGTGAGAGGGCGTTCATTTTCACCCATGGCAACCAATAACAGGCGTTCGGCGGCGGTGTGGTGAGCGTGCAGCAGCACCAGTGAATGACCGGGCTTGAAGTTCAGGTCGCCCCGTTTTAGTACCGCGCTTAAGTATTTTTCTGTTGAGGAGTCTATGGTGTTGGCCGTTGTTGGCAGGTGCTTTTTGAAAACACCCGTAACAAGACAGCCTGTCTTCTGTTTTTCAGCGGCACCGCTTTTTACAATATATTCCATCGTCACTCCGTTCTTCAGGGGACAAGTTATCGGATTTTGTGGATAATAATACGCATAGGTCGTTTGAACCAGACGCCCAAGCGTTAAAAATGCAGAAAAATACTCATTTACCCGGGTGTTTATCACGGGTTTTCCATTGAATTTCTTTGTTGATTTGTGATGTTCACTCAGGCATGCCGTTAATTATATTTCGTTACCTATCGAGGCAGGTGTTGCAAGTCATGTTGGCTGTTACATCTGTTGTGCTGCTTATTATTATGAGCGGACGTTTTGTGAATTATCTGGCTCAGGCAGCGGCGGGCAGTCTGAAAGCGGATTTCCTTTTTGCCATTATGGGTTATCGGATTCCCGAATTTTTGGTGATGATTCTGCCGCTGGGGTTATTCCTTGGCATCATTCTCGGTTATGGGCGTCTCTACGTCGATAACGAGATGACGGTGCTCAGTGCCTGCGGCATCAGTCAAAATCAGTTGCTGGTCATGAGTATGGTGCCGGCGTTTGGGGTCATGGTGCTGGTGGCGCTGTTGAGTCTTTTGGTTTCACCTATGGGGATGAATAAGGTGGACCGGATTTTTGCTGAACAGGATGCTCTGACCGAGTTCGATACTCTGGTGCCCGGGCGTTTTCAGAAGTTTGGTTCCCAGCGCTCCACTTACGCTGGGGCATTAAGCGATGATAATCTGCAAATGGAAGATGTATTTATTGCCAACCGCAATAAAAATGGCAACACCATTGGTTCTGTTACCCTGCTTTTGTCGCATACCGCCCGGATAGAACTCAGTGGGGATGAATCACGGGAGCGTTACCTGTTGTTGAACGACGGTCATCGCTACGATTTAACGCCCGGTCAGTTGCCCCTGCGGGAAACGGCATTCAAGAACTACGGCCTGCGGATGGAGCAGCGTCAGTCCAGAAAGGAAGTTACCAAAGAGCAGGCGCTGCCGACCGCAACCCTAATGAGCGTTGACAAGCCCAATTACAAAGGTGAGTTGCAATGGCGTATTTCGTTGCCATTGCTGATTCCCATTGTGGTGTTGATGGCGGTTCCCCTCGCCCGGGTTAACCCACGTCAGGGGCGCTATGTGAAGTTGTTGCCGGGCCTTTTGCTGTATCTGTTTTATCTTGCCTTATTGATGAGTGGGCGCGGCGCTATAGAAGACGGTCGTTTGCCACCGCACATCGGTTTGTGGCCCATCCACGGTTTTTATCTGTTGATTGCGATGATGCTGTATCTGTTTGAACCGGGCAAACTTTGGCTGTCCCGCCGGAGGGCTGGTCATGCGTAAGCTGGATTACTACATCCTCAAAAACCTTTTGGGGGCAACCGCTGTTGTTTTGCTGGTGCTGGTTTTTCTCGAAGCGCTGTTCTCATTTTTAGGGCAGCTAGGTGATGTTAAGGGGAATTATCAGTCATTTGACGCCCTGATTTTTACTTTACTGATGATTCCCACAAAACTGTACGACATGATTCCGGTTTCTGCGCTGGTCGGTTGTCTTGTCGGCCTTGGTTCTATGGCTTCAAACAGTGAGCTGGTGGTGATGCGGGCCGCGGGTATCTCTTTGTGGCGCATTCTGGGTGCGGTTATGAAGCCGGCACTGATTCTGATTGTGATCGGGTTGCTGCTGGGTCAGTTTTTGGCACCTATGACCGAACAGGTGGCTGAAACCCGTCGTGCCATCGCCCGCTCTGAGGGCGGCTCTTATTCCGGTGAAGGTTTTTGGCACCGGGAAGGGCAGGAGTTTATGTATTTCAACGCCGTTGAGCCCAATGGCGTACTCTACGGGGTTAGCCGCTATGTGTTTAATGATGACTTGGTGTTGCAGGAGAGCTCTTTTGCCAAACGGGGAATCTATCAGGGCGATCATTGGATGCTGGAAAATGTCACCTCGGTGCGACGTGAAGGTGACCACTTTGTGACGGAGTACACTTTGCTAACCCCCTGGGATACCAGCTTGACAACAACCCTGTTAAAAGTGGTGGTGGTCAAACCGGAAGCGTTGCCGATCAGCGGCCTTATGGCGTATACGAAATACCTCCAAGATCAGGGGTTGGGCGCTGGGGAGTACGACCTTGCGCTCTGGACCAAGTTACTGCAGCCGCTATCTATACTGTCGCTGGTGCTGATGGGAATGTCCTTTGTGTTTGGCCCACTGCGCTCGGTGAGCATGGGGCTGAGAATTTTTGCCGGTGTCATTACCGGTGTTGTGTTTATGATTGCGCAGAATTTAATGGGGCCGTCGAGCCTGGTGTTTGGTTTTCCGCCGGTACTTTCTGTATTGGTGCCGATTCTGATATGCCTGCTTGCTGGTGCGCTGATGCTGCGAAGGGTTGCCTGAGCAGATTCAGCATTGAACCTGCCATGGCCACGCAACTTTTGCTTATTGGTGATCAAAACTTACGGAATTTTTTGCGGCTTTTATTGAGTGGCTGTTGAGGTTTGCGGGTCACCGGGCAGTAGAGCTGGTTTTCTTCAGGTTGAGACGGTGGGGTGTGGAGCTGGCGAAAAGTTTGCGCCAGTTGCGACAGGATATGCTCAAATAGTCGGGTGTTCATGCTTGCCTCTCCCTTGATTGCTGCATGTTTAAGCCGATGTAGGGTGCGATAAAAACAGCCGGATAATGATTTATCAACACCATTTTTATCTTACTGCTGAATAGGTATAAATACCAACTTGAGTAGTGGCTTAACGATTGACAACCACAAAAGAGGGTAAGGCTTTAGGCCAAGAGGCGGTTAGGTTGCACTTTGTGTTGTCCTGTTGTGGGGGCTAATCACCCTGACTTTTTGACCGCCTTTTGCAACAGAATGACGCGGGATAAGGACGCCATATCCTGCCAGCTACGTTTTTCAGGATCAATAAACGCCCAGAAAAGACCAAGGCCAGCCAGTAATAACGCAGGAATGGCTACCAGGAATCGTACGACACTTTGCGTGGGTGTTATCAGTTGCTTATCATTATTACTGCTTTGGCGGATAATTTGGATGCGCCAAGCCTGCATGCCCAGTGTTTGCCCTGAGCGAGTCCAGAAAAAACCAAAGAAACCGTAAACGGTCACCAGCAGCACTCCATAAAATACCGGCCCACCAATATTGTAACCTTGCTCCGTCATTGTCTTCAGTTGCTCACTGCCATAGATTTGCGCCTGAATGACGAGGTTGATAAAACCGGCCAGAAACATCAGAGCTAAGACCAAAAATGAGTCGTATAGCATCGCTGCTAATCGTCTCCAGATGGGCGCCGGGGTCAGGTGAGTTACTTCCATTCTTTGTTTGCCTTGTTGTTTGACAATAGCTGCTATTCTATCAGCTATTTTTATTCGCGCCATGTCAGCTCATAGGCCAGAGTAATGGTCAAAATTGTGTCGTGTTTCAAACCGTTTTTGGTTCAATCCTGCTATGCTCGCACCCCACGACTGCATGGATGCTGGCGGTAGAGCTTAGATCCGGACGACCCGGCCTAAGTGACCCCAACTATTATTGGACAGCCTTGCGGATGTCGTTTATCAGGTTTATTAAGAGGTCTGAAATGAAGCTAGCCTGCCGCAGTCATATTCCAACTCTGCTTTTTTTCTATCTTTTTTTCAGTCTTTGCTCATTTAATGTAAATAGTGCTGTGCAAGCCGAACCTCTGCCTGCAAAGGTCTCCATTGATGACGATGGTTCGAGTAGTGCGTCTGTTCCAAAAAATGTTGAAGTGAAGAAAAGTCGTCCCATTGAAAATGATGGTATAAAAGAGGAAGCGTTACATGAAGAAAGAGAAAAACGGCTACTAGAAATTTTTAAAGAGATGATTGAATCCGGTGAAAAAAGTTCGGCTCTTGCGCCCGTATTGTCACCGGTGCTGTCCGCTACAGACCACCTGATTAATGATTTGCTGATTAATTCACTGATCAAACCGTCTTATAAATATTCTTTAGAAATGAAAGATACGGTGAATCATCACGTTATTGATCCGGTGCGTAAGGGCAAGCATTTCTTCAGTTATGTGAACAGCGTTATGCTGGGCACCTTTACCGATATGACGTATGAAAACACTGGCGGTCAGAGCACTCCGTTGCATTTTTTGTGGGGTATGTTTTTTAAGAATATCATCAGTGATTTTAAACTCGGCTCTGAAGTGATCAGCCCGGGTACTTTGGATTACCGCTACCATAGCCACCCGCTGCGGGTTAAACGATTGGGGGCAGATAATCGTAGGGTTGCCAACATCATGAAAGGTACGCATCAGAGCGAATTGGTGGTCATTGATGTGGTAAAGCCTTACCGAATGGCCTTTAATTTGTTTAGTGAAGATGAAGACCTTGAAGAAAATGATCAAGATGAAGAAGTGATTGATGAGTATGAAATTAACAATGAAAAAGAGGTAAAAAAAGAGTACAAGATGGTTGATGAGTATGAGGATAAAAAAAATCAATCACATTTACAGGCATTGGAATCGCCCTTACCTAAACTGTATAAATTTTTCTATGCAACGGATCGAAGGGTAACCAAAGTCAACCATCCGGTTCATTTTGAAGATACCGATTTCTTTAATGAGACCGGTCGCTATGAGGAGTCGGATCGAACGTTTTTGTATCATTGGAATAAGGCGTACTCGGAAAAAAACTCTTATCGTAGCGGTCAGATTGTTAAGGTTGACAGAAAAGGTTATTTCTCAATGGGGGCGGTGCCTATTGCGTGGAACTATTGTGAAGTGCTATTGCATGAAGGTGGAACAAAACCCAAAAAAGTCCTGTTGCAAAGGCATGAAAAGGAGATTTTCTACGGCCACAGTTATCGCTCGCCCTGGGGAGTTAGAGCGGAAAATAAGAAGCAGTTTGAGAGAACCCGCACGGTCAGAAGAAAGGTCATCAAGCAGGTGCCTAATGTCAATAAGTTTCGGGTCTATACAGAGAACCTCTGTCGTGCAGCAGAGGCGTCTGTGCGCTCCCAAAGTGAAGTGTTGGTTTATGCTTCTAAACGTAAGTTTTCATGGCTGGTGCCGGGGCTGGTGTTTATGGGGGCGCCGGGTTTGGCGTTTTTGATTTCACGGACAAAAGACATGTCTAAGTACAGTAGTATTACTTTCGGGCTAGCGGTGACGTTTTTGTTAACCTCGCTGGTGTTTCCGTCTATGTGGAAGTCTGAGGTGCCTGATACGATTCACAGCATTCGTTTTGTACCCTATGGGCAGTGAAGGGGCTTAAAAATTTGTGGCAACCTCAATAAAAGATGGACAAAGGCGGTTCAGTAACGCATAAAAAAAGACGCTGTCATGGTAAAGGAATGGGAAAATATGCTGAACCACTCACTTACGGTTTTGGTCATTGTTGATGTTCAGGGGAAGTTGGCGACATTGATGCATGAACATGAGCAGTTAATCCACAATATTGTGACCATGATAAAAGGGGCACAGTTAATGAATGTGCCCATTCTGTGGCTGGAGCAGCTGCCTGAAAAACTCGGCAGTACGGTTCCAGAGATTACCGCTGCATTGCCGGATGTTACAGCTGTGCGAAAGTCGTCGTTTAGTGCCATGGGTGAACCCGATTTTACGGCGGCTTTGATGCAAACCGGCGCGAGGCAAATTGTTTTGGCCGGTATTGAAGCTCATATCTGTGTCTATCAAACGGCTATGGATTTGCTGGCGGCGGGTTACGAGGTGGAAGTGCTGGTGGATGCCGTCTCTTCGCGAACGTTGCAGAACAAACAGGTGGCGCTGGATAAGTTGTCAGCTCGGGGGGCTTATCTTGGTAGTGTCGAAATGGCCCTGTTTGAGCTGTTGAAAACGGCTGAAGCGCCTGAGTTTCGAGCTATTGCCAAGCTCATCAAATAACCACTGTGAGGCAGGAGGCTGGACGGGAGTAACTCCCGTAGCCTGCTGCACACCCATCCGTTTAAAAAATGATATGCGCTATCGCAGCAATAACCGGCAGTGTTACCAGTGTACGCAGAATGAAAATAATGAACAGTTCAAACAGGGTCACTGGAATTTTGCTGCCTAACAGCAGGGCGCCTACCTCAGAGAGATAGATCAGCTGGGTTAACGACAGTGCTGCAATGACAAAACGGGTCATGTCATTTTCAATGGATGCCGCTAAGATTGAAGGCACAAACATATCGGTAAAGCCCACCATCATGGTGGCAGAAGCCGCTTCGGCTTGTGGAATTTGCAGCCATTCAAGGATGGGTAAAAAAGGCATACCCAGATATTGGAATACCGGCGTATATTCCGAAATCATCAGGGCAATGGTGCCAATTCCCATGACGATGGGCAAAACACCAAACACCATGTCCATGGCATTTTTACAGCCATCTTTCAGGATGGTTAGCGGGTTGGTTATTTTGATGGCTTTTTCCAGTGCCTGATCCAGACCCAGAGCAAAAGCACTGACGCCGGGCGGTATAACGTCGTCGTCTGTGTTGCGTTCTTTTCCGCAGATAAAAACGTCTTTTTTTCTGGAGAGTGGGGGCAGTTTAGGCACAATGATGGCCGCTACCAGCCCGGCAAAGCAGACGGTCAGGTAAAACTGGGTGAACAGGTGCTCAAGGCCAACCTGAGCAATGACTACCAGCGAAAAAGTGATCGAGACTACCGAAAAAGTCGTGCCGATAACAGCGGCTTCCCGTTGGGTGTAGTAAGAGGTTTCATACTGCTTGCTGGTCATCAGGATGCCGACGCTGCCATCGCCCATCCAGGAGGCGATACAGTCAATGGCGGATCTACCCGGCAAGTTGAACACCGGGCGCATGATCCGGGTCATCAATGTTCCCAGTAATTCAAGCAGGCCAAAGTTCATCAGCAGAGGCAGTAGTAGCCCGGCAAAGATAAATACTGCAAACAGGGTTGGCATCAGGTCATTCAAGACCATACCACCGGTTGCGCCGGAGTAGATCTCCTCAGGCCCGACTTTGAAGTAACTGAGCAGCACAAACAGCATGCCGAAAACTCTGATCAGGCTCCACAGTGGGCTGATATCAAACAACGACGCCAAGAAGGGCTGGTTGATGATGAGTTTGGGGCGCAGCGCTTTGGTGAGGATGGTCGTCACCCCGGTCAGGGTAATAATAAACGTCACTACGGCTGTAATGTGATCACCAAGGGCGGCTTTGAGCGCATTGGCCAGTAGGGCAACGGGAATGGTAAATTCTCCATTCACGCTGACTGGCGTGACAAATAGCAGTAGCCCGATCAGAGAAGGAATTAAAAAGGTCAACCAGTCACTCAGGCTGTGCTGTCTCTTTTTTATAGCTGTAAATTGCTTCATAACAAGCTTTTGGCTCCTAAATTCAGCGTGCCGAATACAATCACTTATTGAAATCGTTGTTTTCTAAATTGTATCGGGGTATTTAAAGTTGGTTGTTAGTAGATAGCATCACTCGATAGCGCATCAAAAGGTGTTAGGACGTACGCTAACTGATTCAGTGCTGATTAATTATTAATAAATATTAAACTTTCAAAAGGCTGATACCTGTCTTGTGGCAAAGGGGGGGCATTTTGCATCAAAATCTCATCGTTGTATATGCGTGATAATGCGGTGAAAAACAGTTGTTAACTGTGCTTGTGTTGTGTTTAGTTGCCCTTGGGTGTACTTGGCCTGTCGGTTGGCTACGAAGTTTGGATGATTATTTATGCAACCGGTACGGTAGTTGGGCATTGCTGCTGCTAAGGTTCCCCATAAGATGGGCGTTCCCTGAAGGGCACAAGTGCACAGAGCATTTCGGTTGGTTGTTTGCACTGTATAGTCAACTATGCTTGGTTCCGGTCTGTCTCAGCAGAGACTCACGGTGACGAAAACCAAGCACTGTTAAAAAAAGCTACGGCAGAGTGACTGCCCGTTGGGCTAGAAGACCCTGCAAGACGCTATGGAAGCGCATCAGAGGGAACCGTATAGATACCCAACAAAAGACCCGATTCAATGGCCGACGGACACCCGGCTACTGCTGACGGAGGCTTGCGTAAGCCCGGCGTATCGTCGGTTGCTGCCGGTGAAGTCAGAAGCCTCGCCTGATAAGGCGGGGAGTGTCACCCCGCCGCTGAATTTAACCGCGGTGATACCGCTGTTCAACAAAGGGCATTTTGGATACCGTCATGGGCAGTTTTTTACCTCGGACCAAAGCATAAACCTCTGTGCCCGTTTCGGCGCAATGAGTATCGATCAACGCCATGGCGACAGGGGCGCCAACCGAGGGGCCAAAAGTACCTGAGGTGACGGTGCCAATGGATTGGTCGTGCTCATTAACCAGTTGGGCGCCAGCGCGAACCGGAGCCTTGCTGTTGCCGGTGAGGCCAATTCGCTCGGTGCTGAATTGCCGGGTATCTATTTGGGTGAGAATTTTTTCTGCCCCTAAAAAGCCGCCGGGGCGCTGACCGTGAGTGCGCCGGCTTTTACTGATGGCCCAGAGCAGGCTTGCTTCTATGGGTGTCGTGTGTTCGTTAATATCCTGACCATAGAGGCACAGCCCGGACTCAAGTCGCAAAGAGTCCCGGGCGCCTAACCCGACGAGTTCTACTTCCGGTTGATCGAGTAATTGTTGGGTCAGGTGTTCAGCGTCAGACGCTGGTACGGAAATCTCAAACCCATCTTCTCCGGTATAACCCGAGCGGCTGATGAAGCAGGGAGAGCCGGCAATAAGCTGCTGGCGGGCGTCCAGAAAAACCATATCCGCCACGTCAGGTGCAATGCGCTGCAGGGCGACAGCAGCCAGTGGTCCTTGCAGGGCGATTAAGGCCCGATCATCCAGAACGTTTAGAGTCACATCGGTTGGTAGGTGGGATTGAAGATGGTGGATATCCTGCTCTTTACAGGCGGCATTGACCACTAAGTACAGGCAGTCGTCAAAGCGCGTAACGATCAGGTCATCAAGAATACCGCCCGACTCACTGGTGAACAGTGTGTAGCACTGCCTGCCAACAGGCAGCTCGACGATATCAGCCGGTACCAGCGATTCAAGAAAGCGGTCAGCGCCATGACCCGACAGCTTCAGCTGGCCCATGTGAGAGACATCAAACAGTCCGGCCTGCTGACGTGTGTGCAGGTGTTCGGTTTTGATGCCCGCAGAGTATTGAACCGGCATGTCATAGCCGGCGAAAGGAACCATTTTTGCTCCATGGTTTACATGTAGGTCATGGAGTGGCGTTTTTTGCAGGGGTTTATCAGACGTTGCAGACATCCTTCGTCTCCTATGTTGCCGGTAAAGCTAGCATTAGGGCATCTTTGTTATTTGGATTTATACGTACTGGTTGACATCCTCCCCGACCTAAAGGACGGGGATTCCAAGATCGCTCTCAGAACTTTCCTGCTTCAATACGCTTTCCCTAGATGGCGGTTTTTAAACCGCTACCTCCGTTCCAGTCGCTCCACAGGCTAACCCCGCCAGCCCGGCGGTTTTTATATTCTTGTCTGCGTTTATGTCTCTGTTGTGACGGGTATTGCACTCAGGGCAATACCACTCCCGAATAGACAACGGCAGACTTTCATTAACAAATCCACAGCCAGAACAACGCTTGTAGCTTGGGAAGAATCGGTCTATTTTAGCCACAGTACGGTCAGCCCATTTAGTCTTGTACTTCAACTGTCGGTCATTGTTTACGTTGAATGCGGCCTTTGTCAGCCGAATGCTTTGCCGTGAATATTTCTTTTTGAGCTTTGGATATTTTGCCCTACCGGCCCAGAAGTTCTTAAATGCTGCCTGTTGATCTCTGAGTGTTTGTTGTAGGGTTACGCTGGATACATCAGCTAGAAAAGAGAACGCTTGTTTGAGCGACACTAGCCGTTTTATGACTTGTGAATACGATACCGATTGACCATCTTTTTGATGGGCTTCAGTGCGAAAGTTAAGGCTGTTGTTATAGACAAAACGAGCGCAATCAAATGACTGAGTTATAAGAGTTTCCTGCTCAGGTGTTGGGTAAAATCGTTCTTTGTAGGCACGTTTTGTTTTCATGCGGCTAATATACACAAACACTAAATATATGTATACAAATAGGATTTCCGGTTTTGCGAGCCTTATCGGGCTTGTCGCTTACATCCCCGCACTTTAAGTACGGGGTTTTACGCTCCTTCGATAAAGTTGCGGATGAGCTTGAGGAGCTTTGAGCCAGAAAATAATACCCAGCACCTGCAAGGAGTCAATTGGGTGGTGTACGCTACTTTTTGTGATGGTGGTATGTGCTTTGGGAATGACGAGGCGCTCTTTTGATGTTTAGTTGTTTCTCTAACCCACGGGTGAAGGCGTTGAAGGAATGATTATTTTTAAATGGCTCTTCGTCGACGGGAAATACTATTAAGCCTGTTTTCATAAAAAGATATTCTTTTGAATATTGAAGTTAAAATTTCTGCAATCTGATCACCATGTTTTTCTTTATAGTATGAGTTCAGGTAGAACTAAGATAATTGCATTATGCGCAGGGAGATGAAGGTCCACTGGGTAATGCTGAATACGACAGTTTAATGGTACTTTTAATGTTGGGAATTTAATGTTGATATGTCCCTTTATTTTTTTATGCATTATCAGGAATCTGTTTTTATGTTGCTGATCGTCGATAGTGTGCTCCGGCTATTTTTTCCTTAAAGGTTGATGGGTA
Organism: Endozoicomonas sp.; assembly: GCA_965198415.1. Lineage (GTDB taxonomy): Bacteria > Pseudomonadota > Gammaproteobacteria > Pseudomonadales > Endozoicomonadaceae > Endozoicomonas. The sequence continues at coordinate 335,377 of CBDAPN010000029.1, read as the reverse complement.
TAAACTGTCATAATTCCCCCAAATGGGAGGCGCTGTTATGCAGTCCTAACAGTTTCAAGACCTTCTTAATGCGGTGTCGTTATTAACCAGTCAGCAACGAAATACTCTTATTAATGCGCTCTCAGAACAACATTCCCCTTCTGATATTGCCAAGTCTATTGAGGAAAGTTTTGTACGCGCTCCAAAATGCCCTCACTGCGGGTCTGAAGACCTACAGCGCTGGGGTGTTCGAAATCAACGACAGCGTTTTCGATGCAAGACCTGCCCGCAAGAGAGGCAATGATAAAAAGGCAGAGTGTCGAAAAATTCCGGTCATGATGGCCAGAGACAGGAGTCATCAGACTGTTGATGGCATCCTGTAAAATGAGAGCGCAGACGAGCTTTGCCACCCTCTTTTGATTTGTGAATATTGACCTAAAGTATACTGAGTCAGCAACTCTTTTCAGGGGCTTAAAATAATGCGATTACTTAATCAGTGCACACTGATATTGCTCGGAATCCTGTTGTTTACTTACCACTCCACTCTGGCAGCCTACAAAGGCAGCCACGCCTACAACCACTCAAAAGCACTTAAAGTACAAGTAAATACCGCCACCGGAACGCTCAGTCTCAACTACCCCCTGATTAAAGCCAAAGGGGTACGGATGCCGCTGAAAATAAACCTCAATTACAGCTTTAATGCCGTTGGCATGTTTGGCTTGCCCTCTGGCTGGCAGCTCGATCTCGATCATATTACCCAACACACCGCCGAGCTCGGCGGCATGCAGTGGCTGATTGACGATTTATGGCATGATGAAACTGGCTTCGCTTCCGGCCTTAAATATTACAATCAGCACGGTACCCGGTTTCAAGATAAAGGACTATCGTTGTCTATACCCGGATTTACCGACCTCAACTATCGCCACGTATCGCAACACAAAGACGGCAGCCGCCAGTTTTTTTCCAATCAGGGGTTGTTAATACTCCAAGTTGACCGCTTTGATAACTATATTCAGTTTAATTACGAAGAACCCATTGCCAGCCTTGAGTCTGCCAGACTGACCAGCATAAAAGACAATTATGGCAACGTTTACCGCTTCAACTATGAACCGGGCACCATGATTATTCAATCCCCCGATAACCGGGTGCAACGTCTCTACTTTGATAAGAAAGGCGTCACCAGAATCGAGAACCCATTAAATCAGGACTACACCATCACTTACGTCGAAAAATGCGGTAGAAATCTGGTGCGCACGATGGAAACGCCCGAAGGGCTAATCACCGAGCTGAGCTACGACAGCATTTTTTACACCGACGGCAGCAGTACAAAGCAAATGCCGGTAGTCAACCTTTTTAAACAGTATGACCGGGCGGACCTCAAAACCCATCGCGAAACCTATTACAAGTACAGCAACGGTAATAACTACACCGGTTATCCCAAGTACGCTCTATCAGGCAAGGGCGACAGCCTGATGGAAAGTAATGATCAGAACTACAGATACAGCGTGGAAGTCAAGCACATTAACGGTGATCAGCAACAACAACAGAATTACGACTATAACTATTTGCACTTGCCGGTTGAAATTCGCAATCTAAAACAGGGAGAGCCGTATCAGAAAATTGTTTACGAGTATGCGCTTTCACCGTTTAAATACAGCCGCTCAACCAATTACGACAAACCGACCGAAGAAACCCGTTACGCTTGGAATGGCACTACCTATGTACCGAGCGACAAAACCACATTCACCTACGACCTTTACGGCAACAAATTAAGCCAGACCCGGTCAGCCTATAACCGCCAGCGCCAGCAGTGGCAGGCGCTTGATGCCTCTGTCAGCCGCTATTTTACCGACCATTACAGCCTGCTGGCGGAACACACCCGTCTCGACCTGCTAGGGGGCAGAGCCATTCGCAAAAGCTATAAGCTGGCACACGATGGCAAAACTCACAGTCAGGAGCGCCTGGCCTGGAAGTCGCATCAGAACGACTGGCAGGACTGGAAACAAGTAGACTACACCCATGACAACAAAGGACGACAGCGTTCTGCTACCCTGCGCTGGCTGGTAACAAACCAACCGGGTATTCAGTCGGTCAGCCACCACACCCACTACCAGTTCAACCCCGCCACTGGGGAGCTGACCATCACCAAAGTGAGCGACCAGGGTCGTGAGTATACAACGGTTGTCGATACACGCAACAACAGGCACTTGAAAACCATAACCCCAAAAGGTGAAGTCAACACCTACACCTACGATGCCCTGAACCGTCTCCTCACCCATACCGACCCAGCCGGTTACGTGATCCGGGTCGCCTACGAAACCTTCAGTTCCACCGGGCAAAACGCCACCACCGTGCAGAGCCCGCTAGGGGATACACGCCGGACGATTTACGATGCATCCAAGCGCCCTGTTCACGAGCAGGACCTGCATCAAAAACAGTGGCGAACCTTATCCAGCAAGTCCCATGACGCCTTTGGCAATATAGCAAGCAGAACCAATATTCTCGGCCTTACCACCACCTTTGCTTACGATGAACATGGTCGGCGCACTAAAACCACCGACCCTTGGGCGAATGAGCACCGCACTCATTACAACGACACCGCCATGACCACCACCACCTACATCAACGGGCGTCAGCAACAGGTGGTCAGCAAGGTACCCTGGGAGCGTAAACTGATCACCCGGCACTACCCGGTAACCAACAACCCCCACGATCAAGCCACCGAGTTCTTAGAAAATACCGTGGTACACGATGCCCATAAAAAAGCAATCAGCACCACCAGCGCACTGGTTGATCTGCATACCCAGAAAAAACGGGAAACAGTCACCCGTCGTTTACAATACGACGCCGAACACAACCTGATCACCTCAGATATCGACACCTGGGACGGCCTGCACAGCCACAAAAGCCAACAGTACAACCTGCTCAACAAACTCTACACCTGGCACAAAACACTGAAAACACCGGAGCACACCAGCACCCATAGTGGCTACCGTTATCACTACGACGGTGATGGTTATCTAACCAAGGTAGAGTCTCCCAAAACAACCGACGGCAGCCGTCTTTACATAAAACACCGCTACGACAAAAACGGCCGGGAAATAGAAAAAACTCTGCAAAATGGCCACCTTATCCATTACCAATACGACAACCGGGGGTTACTGACTCAACACACTTGGCTCAGAAACCAGAAGCCCCACAGCGTCAGCCGCCAGTACAATGCCGATGGCAGGCTGGTAACGTTAAGCGATAGCGACGGACAAACCATGCACTACCGCTATTCCCAGAACGGACGGCTGCTCCAGATGCATTACCCGGATCACCGCTCAATCCGCTACACCCTCGACGACTACGATCGCATCGTTACGCAAAAAGGCGTCAATCAGACCGAGCAGCACTTTGTTTACAAGCCAGAAGACAAAGGCCGTTTATCCAGCATAAAAGTCAACGGCAATCGTATCGACTTTCATTACGGTGAAGACGACAACGGGCAACGTGGGCAACTGATCAAAAGAGTCACCAACGCAGCAGCAACGGGCGTCACGCAAACCCACTTCCGCTATGGCGTGTTCGGTCAAATGGTCGAATCAACCAGCACTAACCCCAAAGGGCAATACGGCGTAAGTTACCATTTCAAACCCCGGGGCGAGATGATCAAACAAGTGCAAACACTGGCTCAAAAGGGTCAACCGCCGCAGCAATATACCACCGAATACCGATACGACGGCCGGCAGCGCCTCACCCATGAGACCCACACCGACCAAACAACCCACTTTCAAAAGCGCTACCGTTACGACGGCAACAACAACCTGCTCACCGAAGAGGATGACAGCAACTGCGGACCGAGCCAAAGCCAGCAGTATTCGTACAACAACCTCGATCAACTGCTCAGTGTCAAGGTTGGAGAGGTCATCAGCCCCGTACTGCACGACGTCAACGGACACCTGACACAAGACCACAAAGCCACTCAGTATGAGTATGACGACGCTGGCTTTTTACTGCAGGTTAAGCCAAAAAAACGGCCAGCGATACGCTACGAATACGGGCCGAACGGACTGCTGCTCGGCCGCAACAGCCCCAACTCCCAAAGCCACTTCTACCCGGACCATCGCAAAAACATGCAAACAGTCGTTAAAGACGGTCAGTGGCACTCGCTGGTACGACACGGAAGCAGCATTCTCGGCAGACAAACCGCCGAGGGACTGGATCAGTTTTTTAAGGTCAATGAAAGCACCGGTGCCGTTTTGCAACAGGCCAAAGGCGAAACACAGTTTCAACTGCATCGCTACGATGCCTATGGCAAACCGCTACAACACCATCGAACAGGCGACACCGACTTTACCTGGAATCAGGAGCTCAACGAACCGGACACCGGGCTCATTTACTTACGACACCGGTTTCATCACCCTGAACTGAGACGTTTTATCACCCGGGACAACGTACACGTTGATAATCGCTACGCCTATACCCACGGCGACCCGGTGAATTACAGCGACCCAACGGGGCGCAATGCAATTGGTAACTACGTTGGTGGTGCCCTCATGATATTTGGCGCCTTTGTTGGCATTCTTCTGGCGGTACCCACAATGGGTGCTTCGCTGGCGGCTACAACTGAAGCAATGGCTTCGGGTAGCGCACTTGAAGTCGCAGTGGCCGCCGCTCAAACCGCCATGCCAGCGATTGGTGCCGCATCCACTGCTTTGTCGGGTGCGTCGCTCTTTGGCTCTCAATTAGCACTTGATAAGGGCAACCAAACAGTGGCTAAAGATTTAGGTATTGTCAGTGCGGTTATGGGAGGGGTTGCAGCCATTGATTTGGTGGCCATGGCGCCCATGATCTTCAAAGCAGCCCGAAGTTTTCTTGGTTTTGCTGACAGTGCGGTCAATGACTATGCTGCGGTAGCAACAGAGGAGGCAAGTGAGCCTGCCAAAGAGGTGACGACCGTAGAGGAAGGCGAAGCCTCTAAAGTAGTGGGTGCGTCTTCAGTTGCGGCAAATACGGTTGCGGCAGATACGGTTGCGGCAGATACGGTTGCGGCAGATACGGTTAGCGTTGGTAGTAACTCAAGTAGTAACTCAAATACAGCTTCTGCTCCAATGAATGTGCCAAAGAGAGTAAGTTTTCACAGGGGGGTGCTCCCCAGTGAACTCAATGATAAGCGGCATTTGGTCGCTATGGAAAAGGTATACAATCATCTGTTGCAAGACCCAGATGCCGATACGCAATCGATATATAGGACTTTTATGAAAGAAATCGAGGGCGAATTCTTTTTCTTTTCAAAGGACACCTTAAGGGCAGTGGTAGCCATAACTCGAGATTTCCCATACAAAGACGCAGCGCAAGCACAAATGCTTGTTGACGCGGTTAGAAAGCTTGGGAGGGGAGCTCTGCCTTGACAGCAGGCTTTAAAATTTGATGATAGTCACAAATGACTATTTTTAAGGGGCGAAAGTGAGAAGTACTACTCGCCCAACAACGGCAAAATGCACACTTCCACAATACATGGTTTTTTTGATCAGTGAGTCCAAATCATCACCATGCACAAGGCTGGCAGAAGTGACTGATATTTCTCACGATAGCGTTAACCGCTTTCTTCAGCGTGAAAATTACCAACCAAAAGGCATGTTCGATGAGGCCGCTCAAAGCTTATGCCTGGTTGGTGGCACGCTGAGTGTCGATGATACTGTTCTTGATAAACCATGCGGCGGAAACCTGGCAGTTACCCGACAGGTGACTCTCAAGCTTGATACTTCTGTGAAGTCAGGCATCAAGAACAAGCAGAAAACTTGTGGTTGGGATGAAAACTATATGATGAAAGTGCTTGGGTTGATTAATTCTTGATCATATTTTTGCCCTGTGGTAGCACAGGGCAAAAATTACCGGGTTTTTTAGGCTTAATTTTCTGCTTTTTTTAATTGAGACAGTCTTTTCTCGTGTTTGAAATCATTGTCAACAATATATTCGATGTAGTATTTTGAATCTATAAATTCTCTAGCGGTTATTAAGTAATGAAAAACAAATGAGTCCTTATTATCACTTTTTAATACCGAAACCAATGCAAGTACTATCCCTACCGGCATTGCCACTATTCCAACTATTAATCCCAAATACATTCCAAGTTCTTCGGCACAAAACCCGAGGACTCCCCCAAGGTCTGAAGTGTATAAATGCCCTGTTGACACCCCCTTAATAGTATAATCCTTAATGGTTTTACCGAAGGAGTGAGTACTTGATTCGTTAGTGATTTTTTGCTTAACGGCTTTTAGAAAGCCAATGCCAGAACCGATAATACCGCCTATTCCTTGCCCGATTAGGGTTGTCACTTTGTAAGTCGAAAACATTGAAAACTTAGCGGAAGATTCCATTATTAAGCTTTCGAATTCCAGAAAATAAAACACCCCTGTGTAGGCTCGGGGTGGTACATTTTGCTGTGGAAGGCCATTTGTATTAGCAATCATATCTGATTCCTTGGTTTGTAGAAGTTGCTGCACAATCCCACGCTTTGGTGTTGGGCGAATGCCCTTCAGTTTTACAGCGCGTAGTACTTGGGTTGGAAATTCAATGCACTTTATGGCGGCTAAATAGCCATTATTCTTCGCGCTAAACGGTAAATCGGCTTATGCCAAATTCTCATGGGACTGTCTGAGAGGCAGAAAGTCTCAATAAGACACGTTATGGACAACTGCCAATAGATTTGGTTCCATTTTTTTTAGCTTTCTGTCGCTCAGGCGGGATACTTAGGGGGTGGTTTGAGAGAGGCTTTGTGCCCCATTAATAGAGGCACACTTCCTGTTGAAGGTGATGAAACGACCTGAATAACAGGTCGGCAGTATGGTTTTTCTCCTTTGTGCTTAATGGTCTGTGGACAGATTCCCGTTGTTTAACAGGGTGTTGATAATTTCGCTATCTGTACTGCCCATACTGGAGAGGTCAACACCCTGTAACGTGACCTTTTGCGTGATTTCGCCACCGGCGGTGTTACGAATCTCCATTACTGCATTATTCGGGTCTGTGTTATCAAAAGAGAGGTACTGTGTCAGGTCGTTACTCTCTTCATCAAGCAGAATGTCCGAAAGGTTCAGGGTGTCGCCCTCCCCAACGTTGAAGTCTGTAATGATGTCTGAAGCCGGTGTTGCGCTGGTGCCACTGTGATCCAGGGTAAACTTAAACTCGTCAGCGCCGCTGCCGCCGGTGAGGATGTCGTCACCGGCACCGCCAATCAACAGGTCATCTCCGTCGTTGGCGATCAGCGTGTCGTTACCGGCCTTGCCGTCCAGAGTTTCTGAGAACAGGCTGCCATTGAGCGTGTCATCGGTGTCAGTACCGCTAATGTTACCGTTGTTATCAAGGCTGTGCAGTGGCGTTACTTTCAGTGTTGCATTGTTGGTTTGGTTGCCATCGGACACTTCATAGTTGAAGGTTTCGGTTTGATTGAGCTGACCCAGAACTTTCACTTCCGCTTCCTTCAGGGCGCGCTCATATACCCGGGCTTCATCAATCTGGCCCTTGAATTGTGTGCCGGCAATGTCATCCTGATCGTGGAAGTCCGAAGGTTGAGTACCATGGCTCGGGCCACCAATGCCGACGGCACCGCTATGACCCGGCACCTGAATATTGGTAGCGTTGCCAAAGACGCTGCCGTTCAGATAGCCGCGCAGGGTACCGGCTTCATGGCTCATTACCAGAGCGATGTGGTGCCAGCTGTCGCCATTGAGTGGCGTGATGTCTTGGGAGACAAACGATTTGCTACCGATTCTCCAGCCGCCAACGAAGATTTTTCCATCATCAAGGTAGATGGAGAAGCCGTTGGATGGCCCACCCTGTTCGTAGAGCACTTGCTTGCCATCTTTGCTGTTGCTGGGATCAAGCTTGAAGAACAGGCTGATGGTGCGTTCGTCGGAGGTGCCTCTGTCGTAGTAGGTTGCCAGTTCAGAACTGTTGCCCATTTGGGCATAATCACCATCGCCATCAAAGGAGAGCGCAGAGCCCGACACACCGTTGCTGGTGTAGGTGGTATCGCCATGCAGTACCCCGTTGTCGGCAATACTGTCCGCAGGGGCGGAGTCATCAGCGTTGCCATCGAAGTTCCATCGGGCTATCAGGTCGTCTTTTAGGTTAACGTCGGCGTAGGCGCTGTTGAGCTTGTAAGTCCAGGCACCGTCGGCGGCGATTTCCAAAGTACCAAAATTACCATTGATGCTGGTTTTGCCCAAGCTGGCAACGTTTTGACCGTTCACAGAAGTGACATTTAGGGTATTGCCTTCGGCTGAGGTGTTCTGCTCCAGTACATCGCCGGTTTTACTGAGTGTGTTCAAATCAAACTTGGCCGCAGTAAAGTTTGGATTGGCATCGGCGGCGTCGTTGATGCCGGTGACGTCTACGGTGGCGGTGGCAGAGGACGTTTGCCCCTCATCATCACTCATGGTGTAACGCAAGTAGACGGTGGCCTTTTCACCTTGATCCAGATGGGTGAAGTCTTTACCTGGCGCGAAATGCAGCTTGTTATTGACGATGCTCACCGAGCCCTGGCCAGTGACCGGGTTGCCATCTGAGTCGACAATTTCCACTGCATCGAGCGAGAAGTTGGCTGTGCTGTCCGTCGGGTTCGGGTCAGTGTCGTTGGCCAGGGCGTCAATGGTTAATGGCGTATCCTGATCCGTTGCATTTGTGTTGTCGTCAACGGCGTTGGGCGCCTCGTTATAAATTCCGTGCTTCAGGTTATTGTTATTGACCAAGGCGCTGATAATTTCATTATCGTTGCTGCCTAGCGTGAATAGGTTTGTGTCTTTAAACGTCACTCGTTTGGTAATGTCGCCGTCTGCTTCAGAGCGAACTTCCATCACCGTATCGTTGCCACTGCTGACGAAGTGGAGGTGTTGAGTGAGGTTGTTGTTAATTTTCACTAAAAGGTCGTCCAGCTTGAGCAGGTCTCCTTCTTCGGCGCGGAAGTCGGTGATGACAATATTCGCCGGATTCGACGCGCTGCCCTGGATGTTGAGGTCAAAGGTATCTGCGCCGCGTCCACCGGTGATTATGGCGTTATCGTGGTCAACGCTAAAGAGGTCATCGCCAAGATCACCAATGAGGGTTTTGAGGCTGTTGCTGGTCGTGTGGTGGTAACCGGCCACCTGATCACTGACGGTGGCAACTGGGTTACCCGCAGCGCCCGTCAGAGCCGTGCCGTTGTAACTGAAGATAACTTGCTGATTGGGGGGCAGTGCTGCGCCATCAAAGGTGACAGTGACGCTCTTTCCGTCAATGGCAACGTCGGTAACCGTACGGTTGGTGCCGTTCACTGTGAGGGTGAAGTCACCCTTGTTACCTGTGCCGGTGAGGGCATCCGTGTAGTTCATTACCAGCTCATTGCCGTTGGCAAAAGCGGAGTCAAGCTCGGGGGAGGTCTGGCTGGATTCAGTGACCGTAGCGGCGCTGAGTGTGTCGGTGGTAGCGCGGTTGCCTGCTAGGTTGCGGATGAACCCGGCGCTGATATCCACTTTATCATCGCTGTAATCATTGCCGGAGTTAGTGGCGATTTCTGCCGCTTTGGCTGCGGTCAGCTCGACGCTAAGGCGGTTGTTATCCACCACTTTGGCCGAGAGAATATCCGCTTTGTTGAAGCTGATGGCTTGAGAGCCGTTGATGTTGTAGGTCAATTTGCTCCAGTCAAGAATGGCTTTCAGCTCGGTATTGCCAGCCGGGGCATTGGCGCTGAGAATGTCGTTAAAGTCGGCACCTTTAAACAACAGAGTGTTGCTATTTGGGGCGTATTCAATCGACGCTATGCTGGTGGCCGGTGTGTTGGTGTCGATGTGAATGGTCTGGCTGCCCGAGAGTGTTTTCTCGCTGGGTAAGCCATTGAGTGCCGTAGCGGATACGTCCACCGTACCGCTATTCGGGCCGCCACCGCCGTAGAAACGGCCGCCATTATTGTTAATGCTGGTTACATTCAGGTTGTCAACGGTGTCGCCGTCCTGAACGGTGTAGGAGAAGTTGAAGATGCGGGATTTTGTCCCATTGGCCTCCACCAGTGTTGCGGTTTTTCCATTATTCAAGGTCAGTGTGGGTACACCACCACTGGCATCTACCATTACTTTCTGATCAAAGGTGACGGTGAGGTTAATCACGTCACCAGTCTTATAAATTCCGGTGCCTGTGGTGGTGGCAACGGCTTCCAGATTAGGCTGATTTAATGTGTCACCTATTCGATAATTAGTGAGCTTGAGAGGCTCTTCCGCCAAGGCAAAGGTTAAGCCATTTCCAGCCAGATCAGTGAACCAGCCTTGGTCAACCTTAACGTTTATATCCTGAGACGGATGCAAAATAACCGCTGCTCGCTGCATTTTTGAAATAACTGAATCCTTCCCAGTTTTTGAAGCGTTCGTGGCCTTCCGTTGTTAATACCATTTGCCCGCGGGTACCCACGGCATGGTTAACCCTCAGGAATAACTCATTTTCATTAAAAGTAAAGGTGGTTGGATTGCCAAAATCATCGGTGCCTGTAAAGGTTATTTTGGATGGATCAACCTTGAAATGATCCTCCAGCGACGCCCCAGGGCCTCCTGGCAGGGGCTGGTCAACGTCAAACTCAAAAGTATCAACCCAGAAAAAGAAGTTGGAAATGTTGAAATTCGGTGGCACTGTATCCACCACAATATCAGTCTGGCTGGCGAGAGAGTTACTGTCGGCTCCGGTGGGCAGACTGGCGGCGTTCAGGCCATTACCGGCCAGATCTGTGATGCTGCCATTGGTCAGATTGACAGTGGATACGTCCAGGGCGGTCGTATTTTCACTGTCGCCAATGGTGTAATTGAAAATCAGTTTATCAGAGCCTGAACCACTGACGTACACTGCCTGACCACCGGTATTCATAGCGAGAGTCGGTGTGCCGTTCACCTTGACCGCCTCACTAAAAGACACCTCAATTTGCATCACCTTATCGGCGTTATAATGCCCGTTGGGCGTTAGGCTACCCACTTGCACTATATCTGGCGTGGTAATGTCAATCATTGTTGTGCCGTTTTGTGCCAAGGCGTCTGTGCTGTCTACTGCTGGCAGGGTGGTGTTCAGAGCCAGCCCGGCTTTATCCGAAATGGTGGTGCCTGCCGGAATAGTCAGCGCATTGGTGGCGCTGTAGTTCAGGGCGCCACTGGCTTCACTGCTGCCACTGCCCACGGTGTAAACAAAGGTTAAGGTGTCGGTGCCTGCCCCGCTGGCGTAATAGGCTGTGGCGCCATTGTCCAGTGTCAGGCTGGGTTTGGTGAGATTATTGTTAGGGTCAACTCCTGTAATGTTAACCGCTTCGCTCAGTTGTACGACAATGGCAACTTGATCGCCGGTTGCGTAGCTGCCGGAGGTTTGAGGTCGAACTTGCAGCACCGCTGGCGCCGCTGTATCGGCGTAGTCAATGGTTAGCCCATCCAGCGTGATTGATGCTGCATTACCTGCGCCGTCGAGCAGGAAGCCGGATTGAATGTCAATCCCGTCGCCTGCGCCTTGGTAGCCAAAGGTGCCTTCAAGCTCAGCGGCTTTTTCCGGTGTCAGTTGGATACTCAGGGTGTTGGCGTCCGTGAGGCGGGTCAGCGCGACATCACCGGCGCTGAAGGTGACGTTTTGTGTGGCATCGCCATCATTATTGATATCAATCGCCAGCTTGCTCCAGTCAAGCCGTGCGGTGATGTCGGTGGTCAAGCTTTCGCCGCTGCTGAGCAGCTGATTAAAGTCAGTGCCATTAAGTATTAGTTGGTTGTTGACCTCATCGTAGGCAACAGCAGAGACGATGGTTTGTGGTGCTTCGTTATCAACTACAATGTTGCTGTTAGTGGCCAGAGCGTTTTCACTGTTGGTCGCTGGCAGTGATAAATCTGCGATGTTTTCAGCGCCGTTGGCAATAGAACCCATGGTGATGGTTTCAAATTTGACGTTGTCCACATTGATCTGTTCGCCTGAGAGATGGGCGATGACGATAGAAATTGGCTTGCCATTACCGGCAAAGTCTGTAGCAAAGTTCCGCCCATTGACCTCTAACGTTAAGGTTTCAAACTGCCCTTCTGCTGGGTTGACGGCGGCGCTTTGGCCAATGACTTCGTTACCGGCCATGATGCGGACTTCGTAATTTCCAAAGCCGGCCATTTCCTTGCGGTTACCAATATCCACATTCAAGCGGTAGAACTGATCGGTTGAGAAGGTTTCAGAGAGTGTTTGTTTAAGCTCGCCACTTTTTAAGTTGACAACGTTGTTGCCATGCTTAACGCCATCGTTAAATGGAACGGTTCCTGAGCCGCCGGGGTTCCAGATAACCAAACCACCACCACCCGTGTGGGTCCATCCCGATGGTGTGGCAGTTATCCACTGACCATCGGTCAACGCATCGGCTTCAAAACTGGCGTTATTTATGGTGACCGCAGTAGCTGCACCTTTAACACCCGTAACCTGAGATTCAAAAACCAGAGCGTTAACGTCACGATAGTTGAGGCTGTCAATGTTGTCGCCAGCTGCAACGGTATGGCGGAAAACCAGTTCCCGCGAGCCACTGCCAGATTCATAAACGGCATGACCACCAACGGTATCGCTGCCGTCTGGTGCCCGGTCGTTGAGCAGCAGTAATAACGGATCGTTGTCGGCGTCGTAATTTTCCAGCGTTACTTTCTCACTGAAGCGCACGCGGATGAGCACTTCATCGCCGACTTTATAGGTGCCATCGGTACTATCGGCAGTTACTGCCACAATGGCGGCGCCACTGGTGGTGACCGCAACGGCGACGTCAGTCTGAGCGTTGATGCTGGCGCGACTGGCGATGTCAGAGGAGATAAACCCTGCGCTCAGCGACAGCGATACGTCGTCGCTAGAGGTGCCAAAGCCGTCGTTATCCACCAGTTTGCGGGCACCGTTGTCAAGAACGATTTCCATGCGGTCGTCATGAAGGCGCACGGCGCTGATGTCGTCAGCAGTGAGGCTGACATTATCAAAACTGCCATCGGGTTGTTTCAGTTTGAGTGTGAGTTGGCTCCAGTCGAAGCGAGACACATCCGTTAGATTTTGTCCCTCGGTTTCGCTGGCGCTGAGCAGTGCCGCAAAACCACTGCCATTGAGCGTTAACACTTGATTGTCACTGTCTGGGGCCAGCGCAACACTGGTTATGGCAACCTCTGGTACTTCGGCCAGAATGGTCAGGTCGGCCTGGCTGGCCAGTGATTCACTGTCGTTACCTGTGGGCACCACCAAAATTGCCGGGTTGCCGGATAAATCAGTAATGGAGCCGCCATTGAGTTTGAGGGCGTGCTGGCTCAGTACATCCAGGTCCGTCGACTGATGCCCGGCTTCAACGGTGTATTGAAACACCAGTTTGCGCGTGCCAGAGCCAGAAGAAAACGATGCCGCAGCGGTCTTGTCGCCGGTGCCCAGCAACATGATGGGGGCGCCGTCAACCTGCACCGGCTCATCAAAGGTCAGCAAAATCTGAATCACTGAGCCGGGTCCGTACTGACCATCGAAGGTCAGACTAGAAATTTTGCTGATGGTTGGGGCGATGGCATCCGTTGGCAGTACAAAAATATTCACGCCAGCGGTGTTGGCATCGTTGGTGCTATTGCCGGCGGCGTCCTTGAAGAAGCCGTTGCTGGTAATACGGACCAGATCCTGGCCACCGGCATCACCAAAGCCGGCGGTTGCCTGCATGGCGGCCATTTTTTCTGGGGTGAACCGGATGTATAGCGACTGATCGTCCGCTACGACGGCGGACTTGATATCGGCAGCGGTAAAGCTGATGTCGGTGTTGCTGCCGCTGTTATCGACAATGCGCCAGCCGAGCTTGCTCCAATCCAGTCGTGCTGACAGGTCAGTATCGGCAGCTTCGCCCGGCGAAAGCAGGGCGCTGAACCCGCCACCTTTTAGCATTAAAATATTGCCTTCTTCCAGCAAATCGCCTTGGGTAACGCCCACCGATGGCGTGACGCTGTCAATACGAATGTCGCTGTTTTGTGCCAAGGCGTTGGCGGAGTCCGGGGCGGGTAACTGCAAACTGGCATTGTTACCCAAAAGGTCGGTAATGGCACCGCCGTTAAGGCCGAGGGCCGAGGTGGACAGGGCGTTTAAGTCAGCGGCTTCAAGCTTCCCGGCAACGGTAAAGGTAAAGGAGAGCGTGTCGGTTCCGGCACCGCTGCTGTAGGTGGCCAGGCTGTCCACCGTGCCCGTTTCCAGTTGTAATTGCGGCTGACCCACCACATTGACTCGCTCAGAGAACTGCACTTTAACGGTGATGGTGTCGCCTTCTTTGTACCATTGGTTGGCGTTATCGCTGAACAGTCTGACTACTTCCGGCACGCTGCTATTGTTGGTCAGGTTGGTAACGGCAACATTGGAGAGTGCGCTGGCGTCGCTACCGGTGCTGTCTTCAAGGCGGTCGTTGTTCGTGGCGCTGTCGGCAGCAGGTGCGCTATAGCTGGCGGTGACCTGCTGTCCATCGGTGACCGGCGCAGACAGCGTCAGGACGACTTGGTTGCCGTTTATGTTTACACCGCTAACGGCTCTGGTCTCACCCTCCACCGCAATGTTGAATGCGGTGGGGTCGATGGTGGCTTGCGGATTCAACGGTTCACTGAGGGTTAGCGTCAGCTGATCGCCATTAATTTTTGCCGTGGTGAGGGCAGGGGAGACGGTATCAGTGACGTTGGCAACCGGTATGTCACCGTGGTCAAACCGGGGGGCATCAATGCCGTTGCTGTCTTCTAGGCGGGTAATGTCGTTGATTTTGTAGATGTATTCTTGGTCACCCGCTACGACACCAAACTTACCATCAGTGATGTCTTCGCTGAACTGTAAGCTCACCTTTTCAGCACCATCTGAGTATAAAGTGGCTTTGTTGTTTTCTAAGGTAACTTTGACATGCCTTGGTACACCTAAGTTAGACGGGTCTGATGAGGTGTTTGAGACTGTTTCAGAAGAATTAGCACCATTTTTTATGGTTCGTACAAACCACGTGATAGTTGTTGAGCTATCGATACTGCCAATCACTTTGTAGTTATTGGCATCCACATAGTCAAAAACGAGCATGCCACCGCCAACACCCTTTGGCGTGATTGTAAAATCAAGATTGATCTTACCGCTTTGGGTAAAGCCTTCAGGTGTATCGATTAGAACAATTGATGTTGTGCTTGTGTTGTTGGAAATTGTCAGGGTATCGTCGTCAACGCTCATTGAGGCGGAGCCTTGAACCGGCGTGCTCTGGAACCTCATCGGTAGTGAAGGGTTGTAACCTACGGTGACTGTTTCGCCATCCGCCACCGGGCTGGCCAATTGCAGGGTTACCTCATTACCGTTGATCTGTGTCGTTTCTACCGCCCGGTCAACCCCGCCCACCTTAACGTCAAAGGAGGACTCACCCATCAACGTTATGGGTTTGTTGCCATTAAGGTCATTAACATGGTTACCGGCACTGTTTTCAAAGTCGTAGGCGTGGAAAGTGTCGCCGCTCAGGCTTGCGGTAAAGGTGGACAAGTCTGCAGCGTTGTACAGGTTGGTCACTTCGGTGGCATTAAGGTCCCGGTTAACAATCAGCAAGTCATCAATGGTGCCATCTAGCCCATCGTCTACCTCCCAGTTGCTTTTACCGACGTAGTTATTGGCCCTGACTTTCTCTGCAGGCGCTCCACTGCCTTGGAAGGAGGCTGCTTCTACGCCGTTTTTGTAGACGGTAACCAGGCCGGTGTTGTCAACAGTGGCGGTAATATGTACCCATTCCCCTGCCTTAAAGAAGTTATCAATCCGGTACTGGTTGGGATTGTTATCACTGTCGAAGAAATTAACGACCAGGTTTGGTGTGGTACGGTCCTGACTAATGATTATGTTGTGCTGTGCTCGGCCATCACCAAAATCGATAATTCTTGCCCAATGGTTGTTTAAACTGTCCAAGCGTGCCCAAGTGGCAATGGTCATGGAGCCACCGGTTACGAGGCCGTCAATCTTACCGTGCGCTTCGGAACCATTGTGCATCTCAAGGCCGCTGCCCTGACTATTTTTACCACTGCCCAGATCAATACCGTAAAGTCCGGTGGTGCTTTTTAAATCTTCAGAGTAGTTAAGGGTGATGGTATCGCCATTGGCCGTAATGCGGTTGAGCGTTGGGGTGGTGCTATCGGTGTTGTTTGCAACCAGACCATTGTCAAAATTGCTGATAGCGTTGCCCTGACTATCCTGCACTATGCCGCCGCCGTTGTTGCTGGCATTAGAGGCGTTGTAATCCAGCCTGACGATGTCGGGATCTGTTACCGGGCTGTCCAGAGTCAGAGTGAGCTTGTCATCGCTAATGCTGACATTGGTCACCGTGCGGCTGCCACCGCCCTCCAGTGAAATGGTGAAGGCGCTGGCGTCCGGCAGGCTGCTGGTGTCGAGGTCTTCGTTGAACTCAATGGTGATCTGGTTACCGTTTACCGTCATTTCCTGACGTTCGGGTGCTTTGGTGTCAGCGGCCACTGTGACCGCCAGATTATTGGTTTCGGCTAATGCGTTATTAGCACCTTTTGCCTGTAGCGGTTTGTTACCTTGGCTATAGCTTAGTTTCACGTTGGCACCTGAAGCGGCTGGAGTGCTCAGGCTAAGGCGCATTGTCGTGTCGTTGAGATAGGCAATGTTAAGGACATCCACCGCATTGCCATCCACCGTCACCTTGAAGTCAGCCAGTTCAGGAATGCTGTCGGTGTCCATAGCGTTGCTGAAGGTCAGTTCGAGCTCTTTGGTATTGGCAATCACTTCCAGTGCCGTCAGAGTTGGCAGAACGGTGTCCAGAGTTACCGTTGCCGTGGTGCTGACGCTGTTATTATCGTTGCCGGTCTGGGTTGCGGTGACGCTCAGTTGTCCGTCGTTCAGGGCAGTCGCATCGAGCGTGCTGTCAGCAAGACTCCAGGTGCCGTTTGAGTTGACGCTAGTGGTTTCTACGACGGTGTTATACAGTTTGCTGACGTCTGCCTGTGATAGCGCCTGATTGAAAATCTCCAGGCCGGCAAAATCGCCACTAAGGTGGTCAATACCAGCGACATTGGCGTAGCCGAGCTGGAAACCATTTTCCGTGTTGAATGTAGACTCATTCAAGTTACCCGAAGCGACTTCAACGCCATCAACGTAGAGTTTTTGGCCTCCCTCAGAGCCGCCAAAGGTGTGTACCACATGGTGCCATTTGCCATCATTGTAAGTGTTGGCACTGCTCAGTGTTTCAGGGCCATTGGTGTCGTGCGAGAGGTAAGTTTTAATCACCCCGTCTTCGAGATAAACATTGCGATCTTCTACGTTTTTTCCTGCCTGGATTCTGAATAGCCCACCGGTGGTGCTAGAGGTTTTAAACCAGAATGAAACACCGTAATTGGTTTCCGAAACATTGATGTTGCCGGCAATGCTGTCGTTGGTTCCATCCAGGCGAATGGCTTGGCGGGAAGGGCTCTGTGACCCCTGGGCAGGGCCGTCCACGTAGTTGATGGTGTGACCGTACACCGTAACTGGCGCATCCCCATTCAGATGGCCATTCAGGGACCAGCTGCCTTGAGCGTCCGGTACTCCGGATTCACGAATCTGCACTTCAACGGAAGCGCCCGGCTCGCCAGCGCCGGTTACCTCTACCGCACTGTCTTCACTTGCATTGATCTGGTTATCGCCCATCACGGGTGTATTAATGGTGAAGGCGTAGCTGGTGATTAGCTGACCGTTACTTTGTAACTGACTGATGATTTCAGCATCGTTATTACCAAGGGTGGTCAGATCGACATTCTCAAGAACAATGTTCTGCGTCACATTGCCGTTGGCGTTGGGGCTGATTTCAATGACCGTATCAGCACCCTCCTTACGGAAGTGGATAAACTGATCCAGTGCCGTGGTCTCTTCTCCATCAAGCAAGGATTGCAGGTCAAGAATGTCGCCACTGCTGCCCAAGGCAAAATCGGTCACCCGGTCAATGGCGGGAGCATAAATAGTGCCCTCATCTCCCGCTTGCCACACCAGACGGTCGCGGCCACTGCCGGAGGTAATCACGTCGTTATCCGCCCCGCCGGTGATCACATCATCACCACGGGAGCCGGTGATGCGATCATTACCGGCGCCACCTTCAAGGGTGTCTGACTCTGGCACGACGCCTTGAAGACTGACGTTGCTAAGGACGGTACCGCTGTTGTCGCTCTGGTTCGGCACTTCGCGCAGCATTAACGTCTGGCTGGTGCCATCGCCGGGCAGGTTGACGGTATAGGTATCCCAGTCGGTACCAACGGTGATGGTTTTCACGTATTGGTCGCCCCACCAGACTTCTACATCACTGGAGTCGGCGCGGCGGGCGAATGCGTCAAACGACAGGGTGTAGGTTTCGCCGGCAACGGTTTTAACTTGCTGGTAAATGGCGTCAACGTCCGCGGCATTACCGTCAAGCTCAACTTGAGGGGAGCTGTCGTTTGATGATGGCAACCCGGCGGCATCGTGAGTGAGCATTTTCAGGTCGCCATCGGGCAGCGTGTTGACATTAATGCCGCCTTGGTAATCGGCATTGGTAATGCCGTCGGTTGCTACGGCACGCCAGCTCGGAGCGGTATTGGTGTCGGCGGAAAAATTCCCGTTAGTGAGCAGCTCACCACTGCTACCATCCGGTAATAAACCGGTAACGCTGGCGCTGTTTATCACTGCCCCTGCGCTGCTGTTTTGGCTGGGCAATTCCCTTAGCATGAGGCTCTGCTCGGAGCCGTCGCCGGTTACCATGACTTTGATGTTTTGCCAGCCAGCCTGATCCAATGACACCGTTTTAACGTGAACACCGCCCCACCAGATTTCGAAGTTAGATGAGCTTAAGTCCCGGGGCGCAACCTCTAGGTTGATGGTATAAAGAGCGTTATTAACCGTGGTAAATGTCTGTACGATAGCATCAACATTGTTATTGGCATCGAGTTCGACTTTAGGGGATGTGTCTGTTTTTGTTTTAAGAAAGTTGTTTTGCAGATAGTCAACGCTAACTTGTGGCAGTTGAGTTAGGTCTGCTTTTTTGTCGTAACTGGTGATTGATGCGGTATTGACCGCTGTCCAGTTATCAAGCGTAACTTGATTGAAATTGACGAAACTTTCAACAACCTCATTGTTTTCGAACGAGCCGTTGGACAGCAGTTCATCGTAACGTCCGCCCACATGCAATCCATTGCCGTCAATAATGTCATCACCATCACCACCGCTGATGTGGTTGCTGCCTGAGCCGCCTTTGATCAGGTCATTATTGCTGCCCCCGCTGAGCGTGCTGTCTTCGCCGTTGCCACTGTTGAAGGAGGTGACGAAAGTGGCGGCTTCGCTCTCTTTGTTGTCGGCGTCAGTCAGCGTCAGGCTGACGTTCAGTGACTCACCGTTATTTACCGTCAGTGGTGGTGTAAAGCTGAAGTTGCCTTCGTTGTCCACGGTGGCGGTGTATTTGTTACCGTTGATGGTGAAATTCAGGGTACTGTTCGGTTTGCCACTGCCAGAGATCACCGGCTGTTGGTCACTATTGAGGATGACGTTCTTGATTTCTGGTGTTTCAGGAACCACTTCATTGACTACAATGTCTCGGGTAATAGTACTTACCCGGGCATCGGCACCGCTGGCGTTGCCAAGGTCGCTGACACTGATGGTCAGCGTTGCTGTACCGGCGAAGTTATTGGCGGGCTGGTACTGCAGACCATTAATGGCGCTGGTGATGTCTGCCAGCGTGCCTTGCAGAGTCATGGCGCCAGAATGGTTAGCACCGGCGGTAACGACTATGCCGTTGCTCGACGCCAGACGCAGAACACCGTCGGGAATAGACAGCGTTACTTCAACGGTTTCACTGCTGGTTTCTGGGTCAAAGAGGGTGATGTTGTCAATGCTGACGGTCTTGCCTGCACTGGTTTCAATGGTGGTGTTGGTGAAAGTACCACCAACCCGTTGCAGGTCATTTTTTGCCGGACCGGTATCGGTTACCGTGCTTTCACCCGCTTTGATGGTGTAATTGCTGACCAGGTTGCTTTCGCTGCCGTTGAGGGTACTGTCTTTCTGGGCGTCAACCTCTGCTTGTGTGCGGCTTTTGTTCCATACCCGAATGTCCCGAACCTCACCATCGTAGGCTTGCTCGTTGCCAAAGCCGCCGCCGACGCTGTTTTGCTCTTGCCCGATAACCAGTGAGCCACCGTCTTCTATAGTTTGCCCCTGTGCCAAAGTGCCGGTGAACTTCTCCTCGCCATCAATAAAGAGTGTGGTTTTGCCGGTGGCGCTGTCCCAGCTCCAGGCGACGTGGTGCCACTGACCATCAGCGATACTGATGCCAGTGTGAACTTTCTCAGTGCCGATAAATAAAGACAGGTTTTCCTGTCCTACCATCAAAATTTCATTATCCTGACCGGGTACCGCATAAGAGATCAGGCCATCGCCACTGCCAGTGGTTTTGAACCAGGATTCAACGGTAAATGCATTACTTGGGAAGCCTGAGACCGGATTGGCCATGAGGTAGTCAGAGGTGGTACCACCCATAGACAGCGCGCTGTTTTGTTGATCAATCAACGGTGCCTGGTTGTATTGACTGACGTTAATGTTGGCAGTGGCAGCAGCGCTGCTTGCACTGCCGTCATTCACAGTAAACGTCACGGTACGTGCACTGGTGTCGCGGCTGGTGGCGGTATTCTGATAACTGACGGATTCCAGTGCCGCTTCATAATCAGCAACGCTGGCACTGCCTGTTAAGGTGAGGGTGCCGGTGCTTGCATCCCAGCTGCCGGTGATGCCGTTTTGGTCGGTAAACGACAATACATCTTCGCTGTTATTGAAGTTGCTGGTGATTTGTACCGTAGCACTTTGCAGAGTAGGGGAGTCCACATCGGTTAACGACAGGTCACTGTCAATAACGCTCGGTTCACCGTTGGCAGTGTAATTAAAGTCAGTGACTTCGCTAATGATGGGCCGGTCGTCGCTGCCAACCAGGCTAATGGTGACGGCTTGATCAACGCTGCCGCCGTTACCGTCTGCAATAGTGACGGTGTATTTTTGTGTCAAGGTTTGACCGGTTACAAGGTCTTCAATATTTCCGGCAGTGAAAGTCCAGTTCACCTGACCGTCGTCGTTCAGAACCGGTGAGAAAGTGCCGCGGTAGTTGTTGGCGTCCGGGGTGACCGTCATGGTCAGTTTGTCGCTGAGGTCTACATCGGTCACTTTGAAACTACCGCTACCAGGGTTACCAAGTACTTCAGACTCTGCGCCAGCAGAGCCCTCAGTGATGGTGGCATCCACCTGATTCGTAGTAACGGTGGGAGCATCGTTACTGCCGTTGATAGTAACGGTGATGTTCTGATTGACAGTGCCGCCGTTGCCATCGTCGACGGTGACAGTGTAAGTCTGGGTTAGTGTTTCCCCTGCTGCCAGATCGTCCACATCGGCGTCGGCAACGCTGAAGGTCCAGTCTACCTGACCGGTGCCGTCGCCGGTGGTGTTATTGTTGATGGTGGGTGTAAAGGTGCCGCGATAACCGTTGCCGCCCGCAACGACTGTGAGCGTTTGCACATTGGTGAGGTTCGCATCGCTGATGGTGAAACTGCCGGTATCGGTGAGTGTGTTGCTATTTTCGCCTGCATCACCGTCAGCGATTTCTGTTACCTCGCCAGTGACTTTTGTCGCTGCGTTAATGGTGGGTGCGGCGTTAGCAGTGATTAACTGCCCATTATTGTGCAGCTGACTGATAATTTTGGCGTCTGTATCGCCAAGAGTGGTCAGGTCAACCCCTTCGAGAATAATGTTTTGCACAACGTCGCCGTTGGCGCTGCGGCTTACTGAAATGACTGTGTCATTACCGTCCTTGCGGAAGCTGAGGTACTGATCCAGTGAGCTGTTCTCTTCACCGTCAAGAAAGCCTTGCAAATCCAGCACATCACCACCGCTACCGAGGGTGAAATCGGTGACCCGATCCGAAGCAGGCGCATCGGCAGTGCCTTCATCGCCGGGCGCCCAGACCAGCCGATCCTGACCCGCACCGGTGGTGATGACGTCATTATCTGCACCGCCGGAAATGATATCGCTGCCTGCGGTAGCGGTGATCTGGTCATCACCGCTACCGCCATCAAGAGTATCTGGCAGCACGCCTTGCAAACTGATGTTATTTAGCAAGGTGCCGGTGCCATCACTTTGGCTCGGTACTTCCCGAATCATCAGTGTTTGCTGCGTACCATCGCCAGTAAGGTTGACGGTGTGGGTATTCCAGTCCGTGCCAATGGCAACGGTTTTGATGTAGTTGCCGCCCCACCAGATCTCCACGTCGCCGGAATCCACCACCCGGGAATAGGCATCAAACGAAAGTGTGTACTTTTGTCCATCCACGGTGTTCACTTGTTGGAAGATGGCATCAACATTCGAGTTATTGCTATCAAGTTCCACCTTGGTTGAAGTGTCGACGGAGGATTCCAGCCAGTCTGTGTTGTAAGGGTGAATTTCCAGATCACCATCGGGCAGCGTGCTGACGTCAATTCCGGCGCTGTAGTCGGAGTTGGTAATGGTGCCAGTGTCCACGGCACGCCAGCTGGAAGCGTCACTGGCAAAGTTGCCGTTGGTTAGTAGCTCACCACTTTCACCACTGCCATCTGGCAGTTGCCCTTTTACGCTGACGCTGTTAATTACAACGCCCACTTGGTTGTTCTGCCCGGAGACTTCACGCAGCATGATACTCTGTTCGCTACCATTGCCAGAGACCAAAACTTCAATGTTTTGCCAGCCGCTTTGATCGAAAGAAACCGTTTTTACATGTTTACCCCCCCACCAGATTTCAAAATCAGAGCTGTTGAGCGTGCGGGGGGCAACGTCGAGGCTAACGGTATAGAGGGCGTTATTGACGGTATTGAAGGACTGCACAATGCCATCGACTTTTTTGAAGGCATCAATGGTGACTTTTTGTGAGGTGTCCGTGACGGTTTGCAGCGTGCTGGCCTCAAGGGCTTTGGCATTAATCTGTGGCAGTTTGGTGGCGTCAACATTGGTATCGGTGTTGGTGATACCGGCGGTGTTAACTGTCTGCCAGCCCTTCAGAGTGACTTCCTTATAGCTTCCTTTGTCCGTTACGTTGGTGAAGTCGCTAAGGTCTTTGTTGCTAAGCAGTTCGCCGTAGCGGCCACCCACCCTTGTGCTGGTTGCTGTGATGACGTCGTTACCGTCGCCGGCGCTGATCTGGTTGCTACCGGCATCACCTTTTATGTAATCGTCGCCACCGGAGCCGGTGACAGGGCTGCCGTCGTCGGGGGCGCTTTGGAATGTAGTGTTGTAGTTGGTGGCCTTACTTTTGGTGCCGTCGGCATCGGAGGCGGTTAGGCTGAGGTTTAGCGGGTCGCCGTTATTAATGGTCAGTGCTGGTGTGTAGCTGAAGTTGCCATCATTACCGACGGTGGTCGTGTAGTCTATACCGTTGATGGTGAAGTTCAGGGTGCTGTTCGGCTCGCCGGTACCGATGATGACCGGCTGGTTGCTGTCGTTCAGGCTAACGGAGGTGATTTCCGGTGTCTCTGGCAGCTTCTCTGTAACGGTAATGGTTCGGGTGACCGAGGTGGCCTGAGAGTCGCCACCACTGCCGGAGTCGCTGATGCTGGCGGTCAAATCAACGTTGCCGTTGAAACCACTGGCAGGTTCAAACTGCAGGCCGGCCACGGCGTTGTTGATGTCGGCGATGGTGCCCTGCAGCGTCATGGTGGTTGAGTTGTTAGCCCCTTCAGTGATGCTAATGCCGTCTGTTTTGGCTAAGGTGAGGGCGCCGTTTGGCACGCTCAGGGTAACTGTGACGGCATCGCTGCCGGACTCGGCATCGGCAAATTGGATATTGTGAATACTGACCGGCTCGCCTTCGACCGTTGCCAGGCTAATCTGCTCAACGGTGCCGCCCACTTTTTGCAGGTCATTGTTCCCGGGGCCGCTGTCAGAAACAACGCTTGTACCCTCTTTGATGGTGAAGTTGCTGACTAAGTTACTTTCAGAACCGTCGAGCACCTCGTTTTTCTGACTGTCGATGTCGGCCTGTGTGCGGTTGGTATCCCACAGGCGAATGTCACGCACTTCTCCCGCATAGGCTTGTGCGGGATCGAAACCATCGCCCACGCCGTCTTGTTCCTGGCCAATTACCAGTGAGCCACCGTTTTCTATGCTGTGCCCCTGAGCCAGAGTCCCTGAGAACTTTTCTACGCCATCGATAAACACTTTTGTGGCGCCGCTGGCGCTGTCCCAGGTCCAGGCGACGTGGTGCCAGTCGCCGTCGGCAATGTTGATACCGGTAGCGACGCTGTTACCGCCGATTTGCAGGGTCAGGTTTTCCTGATTAAGCAACAGGACTTCATTATCCTCGCTAGCCGTCGCATAGGAGATCAGGCCGTCACCGCTACCGGAGGTTTTGAACCAGGACTCAAAGGTGAACGCATTGCTGGGGAAGTTAGACACCGGATTGGCAATCAGGTGATCCGAAGACCCGTTCATGGACAGCGCGCGGTGTTCGTCGCGAATTTCTGCTGGCGCATTGTACTCACTGACGGTGATAGTGGCGTTGACTGCGGTACTGTTTTCTACGCCATCGTTTACTGTGAAGCTCACGCTACGAACACTGGTGTCACGGCTAGTGGCCGTATTCTGATAGCTCACGGACTCCAGTGCGGCCTCATAGTCGGCAACGCTGGCAGCGCCGGTTAAGGTGAGGGTGCCGGTGCTCGCATCCCAACTGCCGGTGATGCCGTTTTGGTCGGTAAACGACAATACATCTTCGCTGCTATTGAAGTTGCTGGTTATTTGTACCTTAGCGCTTTGCAGGTTGGGGGAGTCTACATCGGTCAACGACAGGTCGTTATCAAAAACGCTCAGCTCGCCATTGGCGGTGTAATTGAGGTTATCAACATTCGTTAAGACCGGCGCATCGTTCACATCGGTGACGTTGAGGGTAAGGGGTTGCGCTTTGTTGGCACCGGCAGCGTCGGTACTGGTGATGGTCAGCGCAACGGTATTTTCGGTTTCATAATCCAGACTGATACCGTCTTTTAATTTGAGCTGGTTGCCAACTACTTCAAAGCGGTTATCGCTCACGGTGTACGTGTGAGTCACCGTTATCCACGTCACTGGTGATTAAGTTACCGACAGTGGCACCGGCGCTGTTTTCTGCCACTGTCAGAGTATCCAGAGTGATACCATCCGGCGCATCGTTGGCGGCTATCAGATTGACTCGCAAAGTGTGGCTGGTGTCAGCGCTATCGCCATTGGCTTCTTTGGCGGTAGCAGCCAGAGTGAGAGTAAAGGCCGCTGTGCTGTTCAGCGGTGGTGTCAGGGCTAGTGCGCTCAGATTCCAGCCGGAAATATCCACCTTACTGCCGTCGGCACTGACGGTGTTGTTGCCGTCGGTGATTGTGCTGCCCGCCGGTATGCCGGTCAGGGTGGTGGTGATGGTTTCTGTGCTGCCACTGGTGACTGAACCTAAGTCCAGCGGGATGGCCGTATCTTCCAGGCTGGTGATCTTGTAGTCAAAGTTGGGATCGTCACTGGCTTCGAGCCGGACTTCCAGTATTTTAATGGCATCAATCAAACTACCGCTGCCATCGTTATCCGCAGCAGGTTCCTGGATTTTGAGCTCGGTGGTCGCAGCCTCTGTGGCAGGCAATTGAATCCTTTGTAACTCCCATTCAACGTTGGGCGTTAGGGTTTGCAACAGCTTGCCACCCCAGTAGATTTCAAGGCCGTTTGTGTCGATTGTGGGTCGCTTGATAGTGGCCAGTTCGAGCACATGGGGCTGGCCGTTGCTGGTGTCGAGCTGGTAGCTGAGGAAGTCCTGAGCGCCCT
This sequence comes from Endozoicomonas sp., assembly GCA_965198415.1. Taxonomy (GTDB): domain Bacteria; phylum Pseudomonadota; class Gammaproteobacteria; order Pseudomonadales; family Endozoicomonadaceae; genus Endozoicomonas. The sequence continues at coordinate 309,601 of CBDAPN010000029.1, read as the reverse complement.
GATAGTCGAGCTCCATCCATTGACTGCCTTCATAGGCTGTGACCCCGGCGATACCATTGGAATGAATTTCCATGGTACCCGTGCCATTCCAGCCAGTAGGAGCGCCTGATACCGGTGCCCAACTACCACCGGTGTTGTAGTTTTCAAAGTTAACTTCACTGACCACGCTGTGGGAGTTGATTGCAAAGACGGGTTTGTCGGCAACGGCAATCACATCAATCACGGCGCTGCCCACGGTGTTAACGCTGCCATCGTTGATATTGTAGCTGAAGCTGACGTCCTGGCCGTTGAAGTGTGTTGCCGGGGTGAAGGTCCAGGTGTCGTTGCCATTATCTGTAATGGTGCCGTTGCTTGTATTGTCCAGCACCAGATTGTTGATGGTCAGTGAGTCGCCATCAACATCCTCTGCATTGGCCAATAGTTGCGCCTTGGTGATGACGACGGCGGTATCTTCGTTGCTGCTGTTAAGGTTAACCTGAGCGGTGGTCGGCGCATCGTTAGTGCCTTTGATGGTGATAATGACGTTCTGGTCAACGGTGCCGCCGTTGCCGTCATTGACGGAGACGATGTAGGTCTGGGTCAGCGTGTCTCCTGCTGCCAGATCGTCTAAATCGGCGTCGTTGACGCTGAAGGTCCAGTCTATCTGACCGTTGCCGTCGCCGGTGGTGTTATTGGTGATCGTGGGTGTGAAGGTGCCCCGATAGTCAGCGGCGGCGGGCTTAACGGAGATGGTTTGTTCATCGTTGAGATCGGCATCGGCAATGGTAAAGCTGCCGCTGTCGGTCAATGTGTTGTTATTTTCTCCGGCTGCACCGTCGGCTACTTCAGTTACAGCACCGGCCACATCGGTGGTCGCAGCAATGGTGGGTGCATCGTTAGTGCCGGTGATGGTAATGGTCACGGGCTGGTCAACGGTGCCGCCTTTACCGTCATTAACGGTGACGGTGTAGGTCTGGGTCAGGGTTTGGCCTGCGGCCAGATCGTCAATGTCGCCATCAGGAATGGAAAATTCCCAATTGATTTGCCCGGTGCCGTCACCGGTGGTGTCATCGCTGACGGTGGGTGTAAAGGTGCCCCGATAGTCAGCGGCGGCGGGTTTAGAGGAGACGGTTTGTACATCGTTGAGATCGACATCGGCAATGGTAAAGCTGCCGCTGTCGGTCAATGTGTTGCTATTTTCTCCGGTAGCACCGTCGGCCATTTCAGTTACAGCACCGGCCACATCGGTGGCGGCAGTAATGGTCGGAGCATCGTTAGTGCCGGTGATAGTAATGGTCACGGGCTGTTCAACGGTGCCGCCTTTACCGTCATTAACGATGACTGGTGTAGGTTTGGGTCAGGGTTTGGCCTGCGGCCAGATCGTCAATGTCGCCATCAGGAATGGAAAATGCCCAATTGATTTGCCCGGTGCCGTCACCGGTGGTGTTTTCGCTGACGGTGGGTGTAAAGGTGCCCCGATAGTCAGCGGCGGCGGGTTTAACGGAGATGGCTTGTACATCGTTGAGATCGACATCGGCAATTAAAGCTGCCAGTGTCGGTCAATGTGTTGCTATTTTCTCCGTTCGGCCATTTCAGTCACGGCACCAGTAACGTCGGTGGCCGCAGCAATAGTCGGTGCATCATTAGTGCCGGTGACCGTCGGCTACTTCAGTTACAGGTAACATCGGTGGCGGCAGTAATGGTCGGAGCATCGTTAGTGCCGGTGATGGTAATGGTCACGGGCTGTTCAACGGTGCCGCCGTTGCCATCGTCGACGGTGATGGTGTAGATCTGGGTTAGTGTTTCACCTGCTCCCAGACCGTCCACATCGGCATCAGCAACGCTGAAGTTCCAGTCTATCTGACCGGTGCCGTCGCCGGTGGTGTTATTGGTGATGGTGGGCGTAAAGGTGCCCCGATAGTCATTGCCGCCCGCAACGACTGTGAGCGTTTGCACGTTGGTGAGGTTCACATCGCTGATGGTGAAACTGCCGGTATCAGTGAGTGTGTTGCTATTTTCACCTGCATCACCGTCAGCGATTTCTGTTACCTCGCCAGTGACTTTTGTTGCTTCGCTAATGGAGGGTGCAGCGTTGTCAGTAATGAGCTGCCCGTTTTTGTGCAGCTGACTGATAATTTTGGCGTCTGTATCGCCAAGAGTGGTCAGGTCAACCCCTTCGAGAATGATGTTTTGCACAACGTCGCCGTTGGCGCTGCGGCTTACTGAAATGACTGTGTCACTACCGTCCTTGCGGAAGCTGAGGTACTGATCCAGTGAGCTGTTCTCTTCACCGTCAAGAAGGTCTTTTAAATCCAGAACATCGCCACCGCTACCGAGGGTGAAATCGGTGACCCGATCCGAAGCGGGAGCGTCAGCAGTGCCTTCGTCACCCGCTGCCCAGACCAGTCGATCCTGACCAGCGCCGGTGGTGATAATGTCGTCATCGGCACCGCCGGAAATCGTGTCGTTGCCGGTGGATGCAGTGATCTGGTCATTACCACCGCCACCGCTGATGTTACCGGTGTTGGTATTGCCCCGGATGTAGTCGTCGCCACCGGAGCCGGTGACAGGACTGCCGTCGTCGGGGGCGCTTTGGAATGTAGTGTTGTAGTTGGCGGCCTTACTTTTGGTGCCGTCGGCATCGGAGGCGGTTAGGCTGAGGTTTAGCGGGTCGCCGTTATTAATGGTCAGTGCTGGTGTGTAGCTGAAGTTGCCATCATTACCGACGGTGGTCGTATAGTCGTTACCATTGATGGTGAAGTTCAGGGTGCTGTTCGGCTCGCCGGTACCGGTGATGACCGGCTGGTTGCTGTCGTTCAGGCTAACGGAGGTGATTTCCGGTGTCTCTGGCAGTTTTTCGTTAACGGTAATGGTTCGGGTGAGAGTGTTGGTTTGGGCATCGCCACCGCCACCACTGCCGGAGTCGCTGATGCTGGCGGTCAAATCAACGTTGCCGTTGAAACCACTGGCAGGTTCAAACTGCAGGCCGGCCACGGCGTTGTTGATGTCGGCGATGGTGCCCTGCAGCGTCATGGTGGTTGAGTTGTTAGCCCCTTCAGTGATGCTAATGCCGTCTGTTTTGGCCAAGGTGAGGGCGCCGTTTGGCACGCTCAGGGTAACTGTGACGGCATCGCTACCGGACTCGGCATCGGCAAATTGGATATTGTGAATACTGACCGGCTCGCCTTCGACCGTTGCCAGGCTAATCTGCTCAACGGTGCCGCCCACTTTTTGCAGGTCATTGTTCCCGGGGCCGCTGTCAGAAACAACGCTTGTACCCTCTTTGATGGTGAAGTTGCTGACTAAGTTACTTTCAGAACCGTCGAGCACCTCGTTTTTCTGACTGTCGATGTCGGCCTGTGTGCGGTTGGTATCCCACAGGCGAATGTCACGCACTTCTCCCGCATAGGCTTGTGCGGGATCGAAACCATCGCCCACGCCGTCTTGTTCCTGGCCAATTACCAGTGAGCCACCGTTTTCTATGCTGTGGCCCTGAGCCAGAGTCCCTGAGAACTTTTCTACGCCATCGATAAACACTTTTGTGGCGCCGCTGGCGCTGTCCCAGGTCCAGGCGACGTGGTGCCAGTCGCCGTCGGCAATGTTGATACCGGTAGTGACGCTGTTACCGCCGATTTGCAGGGTCAGGTTTTCCTGATTAAGCAACAGGACTTCATTATCCTCGCTAGCCGTCGCATAGGAGATCAGGCCGTCACCGCTACCGGAGGTTTTGAACCAGGACTCAAAGGTGAACGCATTGCTGGGGAAGTTAGATACCGGATTGGCAATCAGGTGATCCGAAGACCCGTTCATGGACAGCGCGCGGTGTTCGTCGCGAATTTCTGCTGGCGCATTGTACTCACTGACGGTGATAGTGGCGTTGACTGCGGCACTGTTTTCCACGCCATCGTTTACTGTGAAGCTCACGCTACGAACACTGGTGTCACGGCTAGTGGCCGTATTCTGATAGCTCACGGACTCCAGTGCGGCCTCATAGTCGGCAACGCTGGCAGCGCCGGTTAAGGTGAGGGTGCCGGTGCTCGCATCCCAACTGCCGGTGATGCCGTTTTGGTCGGTAAACGACAATACATCTTCGCTGCTATTGAAGTTGCTGGTTATTTGTACCTTAGCGCTTTGTAGGTTGGGGGAGTCTACATCGGTCAACGACAGGTCGTTATCAAAAACGCTCAGCTCGCCATTGGCGGTGTAATTGAGGTTTTCAATATTCGTTAAGACCGGCGCATCGTTCACATCGGTGACGTTGAGGGTAAGGGATTGCGCTTTGTTGGCACCTGCCGCGTCGGTACTGGTGACGGTCAGCGCAACGGTATTTTCGGTTTCATAATCCAGACTGACACCGTCTTTTAATTTGAGCTGGTTGCCAACTACTTCAAAGCGGTTATCGCTCACGGTGTACGTGTGGCTGTCACCGGTATCCACGTCGCTGGTGATTAAGTTACCGACAGTGGCACCGGCGCTGTTTTCTGCCACTGTCAGAGTATCCAGAGTGATACCATCCGGCGCATCGTTGGCGGCTATCAGATTGACTCGCAAAGTGTGGCTGGTGTCAGCGCTATCGCCATTGGCTTCTTTGGCGGTAGCAGCCAGAGTGAGAGTAAAGGCCGCTGTGCTGTTCAGCGGTGGTGTCAGGGCTAGTGCGCTCAGATTCCAGCCGGAAATATCCACCTTACTGCCGTCGGCACTGACGGTGTTGTTGCCGTCGGTGATTGTGCTGCCCGCCGGTATGCCGGTCAGGGTGGTGGTGATGGTTTCTGTGCTGCCACTGGTGACTGAACCTAAGTCCAGCGGGATGGCCGTATCTTCCAGGCTGGTGATCTTGTAGTCAAAGTCGGGATCGTCACTGGCTTCGAGCCGGACTTCCAGTATTTTAATGGCATCAATCAAACTGCCGATGCGATCGTTATCCGCAACAGGTTCCTGGATTTTGAGCTCGGTGGTCGCAGCCTCTGTGGCAGGCAGTTGAATCCTTTGTAACTCCCATTCAACGTTGGGCGTTAGGGTTTGCAACAGCTTGCCACCCCAGTAGATTTCAAGGCCGTTTGTGTCGACTCCGGGTCGCTTGATAGTGGCCAGTTCGAGCACATGGGGCTGGCCGTTGCTGGTATCGAGCTGGTAGCTGAGGAAGTCCTGAGCGGCCATGTAGTCCAGCTCCATCCATTGACTGCCTTCATAGGCTGTGACCCCGGCGATACCATTGGAATGAATTTCCATGGTACCCGTGCCATTCCAGCCAGCAGGAGCGCCTGATACCGCTGCCCAACTACCACCGGTGTTATAGTTTTCAAAGTTAACTTCACTGACCACGCTGTGGGAGTTGATTGCAAAGACGGGTTTGTCGGCAACGGCAATCACATCAATCACGGCGCTGCCCACGGTGTTAACGCTGCCATCGTTGATATTGTAGCTGAAGCTGACGTCCTGGCCGTTGAAGTGTGTTGCCGGGGTGAAGGTCCAGGTGTCGTTGCCATTATCTGTAATGGTGCCGTTGCTTGTATTGTCCAGCACCAGATTGTTGATGGTCAGTGAGTCGCCATCAACATCCTCTGCATTGGCCAATAGTTGCGCCTTGGTGATGACGACGGCGGTATCTTCGTTGCTGCTGTTAAGGTCAACCTGAGCGGTGGTCGGCGCATCGTTAGTGCCTTTGATGGTGATAATGACGTTCTGGTCAACGGTGCCGCCGTTGCCGTCATTGACGGAGACGATGTAGGTCTGGGTCAGCGTGTCTCCTGCTGCCAGATCGTCTAAATCGGCGTCGTTGACGCTGAAGGTCCAGTCTATCTGACCGCTGCCGTCGCCGTCGGTGTTATTGGTGATCGTGGGCGTAAAGGTGCCCCGATAGTCAGCGGCGGCGGGTTTAAATGAGATGGTTTGTTCATCGTTGAGATCGGCATCGGCAATGGTAAAGCTGCCGCTGTCGGTCAATGTGTTGTTATTTTCTCCGGCTGCACCGTCGGCTACTTCAGTTACAGCACCGGTCACATCGGTGGTCGCAGCAATGGTGGGTGCATCGTTAGTGCCGGTGATGGTAATGGTCACGGGCTGGTCAACGGTGCCGCCTTTACCGTCATTAACGGTGACGGTGTAGATTTGGGTCAGAATTTGGCCTGCGGCCAGATCGTCAATGTCGCCATCAGGAATGGAAAATTCCCAATTGATTTGCCCAGTGCCGTCACCGGTGGTGTCATCGCTGACGGTGGGTGTAAAGGTGCCCCGATAATCAGCTGCGGCGGGTTTAAAGGAGACGGTTTGTACATCGTTGAGATCGACATCGGCAATGGTAAAGCTGCCAGTGTCGGTCAATGTGTTGCTATTTTCTCCGGTAGCACCGTCGGCTATTTCAGTTACAGCACCGGCCACATCGGTGGCGGCAGTAATGGTCGGAGCATCGTTAGTGCCGGTGATGGTAATGGTCACGGGCTGTTCAACGGTGCCGCCTTTACCGTCATTAACGATGACTGTGTAGGTTTGGGTCAGGATTTGGCCTGCGGCCAGATCGTCAATGTCGCCATCAGGAATGGAAAATTCCCAATTGATTTGCCCGGTGCCGTCACCGGTGGTGTTATCGCTGACGGTGGGTGTAAAGGTGCCCCGATAGTCAGCGGCGGCGGGTTTAAAGGAGACGGTTTGTACATCGTTGAGATCGACATCGGCAATGGTAAAGCTGCCAGTGTCGGTCAATGTGTTGCTATTTTCTCCGGCAGCACCGTCGGCTATTTCAGTTACAGCACCGGTAACATCGGTGGTCGCAGCAATGGTGGGTGCATCGTTAGTGCCGGTGATGGTAATGGTCACGGGCTGTTCAACGGTGCCGCCTTTACCGTCATTAACGATGACGGTGTAGGTTTGGGTCAGGATTTGTCCTGCGGCCAGATCGTCAATGTCGCCATCAGGAATGGAAAATTCCCAATTGATTTGCCCAGTGCCGTCACCGGTGGTGTTATCGCTGACGGTGGGTGTAAAGGTGCCCCGATAGTCAGCGGCGGCGGGTTTAAAGGAGACGGTTTGTACATCGTTGAGATCGACATCGGCAATGGTAAAGCTGCCAGTGTCGGTCAATGTGTTGCTATTTTCTCCGGTAGCACCGTCGGCTATTTCAGTTACAGCACCGGCCACATCGGTGGCGGCAGTAATGGTCGGAGCATCGTTAGTGCCGGTGATGGTAATGGTCACGGGCTGTTCAACGGTGCCGCCTTTACCGTCATTAACGATGACGGTGTAGGTTTGGGTCAGGGTTTGGCCTGCGGCCAGATCGTCAATGTCGCCATCAGGAATGGAAAATTCCCAATTGATTTGCCCAGTGCCGTCACCGGTGGTGTTATCGCTGATGGTGGGTGTAAAGGTGCCCCGATAGTCAGCGGCGGCGGGTTTAAAGGAGACGGTTTGTACATCGTTGAGATCGACATCGGCAATGGTAAAGCTGCCAGTGTCGGTCAATGTGTTGCTATTTTCTCCGGTAGCACCGTCGGCTATTTCAGTTACAGCACCGGCCACATCGGTGGCGGCAGTAATGGTCGGAGCATCGTTAGTGCCGGTGATGGTAATGGTCACGGGCTGTTCAACGGTGCCGCCTTTACCGTCATTAACGGTGACGGTGTAGGTTTGGGTCAGGGTTTGGCCTGCGGCCAGATCGTCAATGTCGCCATCAGGAATGGAAAATTCCCAATTGATTTGCCCAGTGCCGTCACCGGTGGTGTTATCGCTGACGGTGGGTGTAAAGGTGCCCCGATAGTCAGCGGCGGCGGGTTTAAAGGAGACGGTTTGTACATCGTTGAGATCGACATCGGCAATGGTAAAGCTGCCATTGTCGGTCAATGTGCTGCTATTTTCTCCGGTGCACCGTCGGCTATTTCAGTTACAGCACCAGTAACATCGGTGGTCGCAGCAATGGTGGGTGCATCATTAGTGCCGGTGATGGTAATGGTCACGGGCTGTTCAACGGTGCCGCCTTTACCGTCATTAACGGTGACGGTGTAGGTTTGGGTCAGGGTTTGGCCTGCGGCCAGATCGTCAATGTCGCCATCAGGAATGGAAAATTCCCAATTGATTTGCCCGGTGCCGTCACCGGTGGTGTTATCGCTGATGGTGGGTGTAAAGGTGCCCCGATAGTCAGCGGCGGCGGGTTTAAAGGAGACGGTTTGTACATCGTTGAGATCGACATCGGCAATGGTAAAGCTGCCAGTGTCGGTCAATGTGTTGCTATTTTCTCCGGTAGCACCGTCGTCGGCTATTTCAGTTACAGCACCGGCCACATCGGTGGCGGCAGTAATGGTCGGAGCATCGTTAGTGCCGGTGATGGTAATGGTCACGGGCTGTTCAACGGTGCCGCCGTTGCCATCGTCGACGGTGATGGTGTAGGTCTGGGTCAGGGTTTGGCCTGCGGCCAGATCGTCAATGTCGCCATCAGGAATGGAAAATTCCCAATTGATTTGCCCGGTGCCGTCACCGGTGGTGTTATCGCTGATGGTGGGTGTAAAGGTGCCCCGATAGTCAGCGGCGGCGGCCTTAAAGGAGATGGTTTGTACATCGTTGAGATCGACATCGGCAATGGTAAAGCTGCCAGTGTCGGTCAATGTGTTGCTATTTTCTCCGGTAGCACCGTCGGCTATTTCAGTTACAGCACCAGCCACATCGGTGGCGGCAGTAATGGTCGGAGCATCGTTAGTGCCGGTGATGGTAATGGTCACGGGCTGTTCAACGGTGCCGCCGTTGCGATCGTCGACGGTGACGGTGTAGGTTTGGGTCAGGGTTTGGCCTGCGGCCAGATCGTCAATGTCGCTATCAGGAATAGAAAATTCCCAATTGATTTGCCCGGTGCCGTCACCGGTGGTGTTATCGCTGATGGTGGGTGTAAAGGTGCCCCGATAGTCAGCGGCGGCGGGTTTAACGGAGATGGCTTGTTCATCGGAGAGATCGACATCGGCAATGGTAAAGCTGCCAGTGTCGGTCAATGTGTTGGTATTTTCTCCGGCTGCACCGTCGGCTATTTCAGTCACGGCACCAGTAACGTCGGTGGCCTCAGTAATGGTTGGAGCATCGTTAGTGCCCGTAACCACGAGTGTGACAGTGGATTTTGCGCTGAGTCCTTCATCGTCACTCATTTCGTAGCGAATGGTGACGGTTTCCGTTTCTCCAACGGCTAGATAGTCAAAGTCGGTGCCGGGTTCAAATTGCAGCTGATTATCAACAACGGTGACGATGCCTTTATTGTTGATGGGAGAGCCCTTTCATCCACGGTATCGACTTTTAGTAGAAGGAAGTTTTCCGGGCCATCAGTGAAATCTTCGTCAGCGTCATTGGCCAGAACATTAAGAGTGAAGCTCTTGTTTTCTTGTGTACTGGTGGAGTCCGCAACGGGTTCTGGTACTTCATTAATGTCGTTGACATCGATGGTGATGGTGGCGGTTTCGCTCAGGCCTCCAATATCAGTAACCTGAACGGTTAGGTCGTAGCTTGGGGTGACTTCATAATTAAGATCACCGGTGACGGTAATTTCACCGGTGAGGGGGTCGATGCTGAAGCGTTTATCTTCGTTGCCTGCAATGATCGCATAGGTCAGCTCATGGTTGCTGTCGGGGTCTTCGGCCTCAACAATATCTACCAAAGATGTGCCGTCAGTGGGCGAATTTTCATTAATATTAAACAGTTGGTCGAAAATTTCAGGCTTTAGGTTCAGAGGGACAGAGGACTCTTCTGCGAAATTAGTGCTGTCGGTATTCAGGCCGGAGTTATTTGATGAGTTAATGAGTTGTGCGTTAGCAGACGCGTCGATATTCTCTCGTTCAATAATGGGTTGAACTTTGAGGTTTTCGGCCTGCTCTATTGCCTCTTCCCGAGGTTTCTCATCGGAATTATTGTATAGGGGCTGGCTGCTTTGTGGTGGCAGCAAAGTTTCTTGGGGAGCGTTATCTTCTGATGTTTTGTTTTCGGACTTGGTGGCTCGATAGTTTTCAAAGATTTCCGGGCCAATAAAGACACTCTGTTGGTTAACGATGTTACGGAGCTGACCATTCACCAGTTCGAGGATGATGTCCGAGTTTTCGCTATTAAGGATCGTTTCACCAAGACGCACAGAATCACCAACATTGAGCGTTCTTATATTTCCTTCTGGATCTTTTACTTCAATGGGGGCGCTGCTTGATTTGATGTAACCAATAATTTGATTGCTATTTTCCGGGGACATAGGTAACCATCCATGGTTTAAATTCAATTTTATTAATTTTAGCCAACTGATCTTTTTGTGTTAGTTCTTTTTATCGGTCGTTTTAGCCAATGGTTTTTCAGGAGGTGATGATTTTTATTAAACCGGTCGGTTGCACGTTAACTTAAAGATAAAAAATAAAAATTAAAGAATTTAAATGAGGTGTTTTATTGTCTGGTTAATTGATAGATGGCTTTAAAAAAAGCTTTGAAGTTAATGAAAATAGTTAATTATCTGTTAATTATCAGTTGGTATTTTATCAACACTGTCTTGAAAAGGTGATGTTTCAAGACAGTGTCAGGTTTATTGCCGGTTTTTTAACAGATGTCTCTAGCGATAACTATCAATATCAGGACATTGACAGATAAAGTTTCGGTCCCCGAACACGTTATCCACCCGGTTTACACTCGGCCAGTATTTCGCTTTGCCTGGTAATGGGAAAGCCGCAAGGTTACGACTGTAGGGACGTTGCCAGTGTTCATCTGTAAGGTCTGCCACTGTGTGCGGAGCGTGTACCAGCGGGTTGTTATCCTGTGGCCATTCACCACTGGTGACTCGGTTAACTTCCTCTTTGATGGCAATCATTGCGGCAATGAAGCGGTCGATTTCCTCTTTTGACTCCGATTCGGTGGGTTCAATCATCAAGGTGCCGGCCACCGGAAACGACATGGTGGGGGCATGAAAGCCATAATCCATCAGGCGCTTGGCGATCTCTTCTTCACCGATACCACAGGAAGCCTTGATGGGGCGAATGTCGATGATGCACTCATGGGCGACCCGGTCGTTTCTACCCATATACAAAATTTTGTAGTGTTCCTTTAGCTGATGGGCAATGTAGTTGGCGTTAAGGATTGCCACTTCGGTGGCGGTTCTCAGTCCTTCACTGCCCAGCAGGTTTATGTACATCCAGCTGATCGGCAAAATGGAGGCGCTGCCAAAGGGCGTTGCGGAGACGGCGCCGATGCCTTCGTTGTCGCCTTTGCCGGTGCTGATGCAGTGGTCAGGCAGGTAGGGGGCCAAATGGCTTTTGACGCCAATCGGTCCCATTCCCGGTCCGCCACCGCCATGGGGAATAGCAAAGGTTTTGTGCAGGTTAAGGTGGGAGACATCGGAACCAATATCCCCCGGCCTTGAGATACCCACCATGGCGTTCATGTTAGCGCCATCCACATAGACCTGCCCGCCGTGCTCATGAACAATCTGGCAGATGATGCGAATATCCTCTTCGTACACCCCATGAGTGGATGGGTAAGTCACCATAAGTGCCGACAGATGATCGCTGTGTTTTTCGGCTTTTGCTATGAGGTCTGCCCGGTCAACGTTGCCATCATTGTCGCACTCCACAATAACAATCTTCATGCCCAGCATGGCGGCAGAGGCGGGGTTGGTGCCGTGGGCGGAAGAGGGAATCAGGCACACATCACGATGCTCCTGCCCGTTAGCCCGTTGATAGTTACGAATTGCCAGCAGACCGGCGTACTCGCCCTGAGCGCCGGAGTTTGGCTGCATGGAAATGGCGTCATAGCCGGTGATCTCGGCCAGTGCGTCTTCCAGTTGCCGGATCATGGTGTGATAACCCGGTACCTGATCTTTTGGGGCAAAAGGGTGAATGGATGAAAATTCCGGCCAGGAGACCGGCAGCATCTGGGCGGCCGCGTTGAGTTTCATGGTGCACGACCCTAAAGGAATCATGCCGTGTACCAGAGAGTAGTCTTTATTTTCCAAGCGTTTAAGATAACGCATCATTTCGGTCTCAGAGTGATAGCGGTTAAAGACCGGATGCGTGAGTACCGCATCGCTGCGGCGCTGGGTGGCGGTTAAACCAATGGGATTTTGAGTAGAGCAAGGGGTGTTATGAGCACGGAGCTGATGGTCTATGGCATTAATATTCAGTGCCTTGCCTTCACCCATAAAGATGTTGAACAGGGTGTTAATATCCTCAGAGCGGGTGGTTTCATCAAGGCTGACGCCTAGGCGGTCGGAGCCGATACGACGCAGATTACAGCCGTATTTGAGGGCCCGTTGATAGATGGCCTCCTGCTCACTGCCAACTTTGAATGTCAGGGTGTCAAAGAAGGAGTTGTTACACTGAAAGCCCATCTCTACCAGTCCGTGGTGCAAAATAACGGTCAGCCGGTGGACTCGCTCAGCAATGTGTTTCAGCCCTTTAGGGCCATGGAACACGGCATAGGCCGCCGACATATTGGCCAGCAATGCCTGAGCGGTGCAGATGTTGGAGGTGGCTTTTTCCCGGCGAATGTGTTGCTCCCGGGTCTGCATCGCCATACGCAGGGCGGTGTTGCCGCGGCTGTCTTTGGAAACCCCGATGATGCGACCGGGTTTTGAGCGTTTGAGTTTTTCTGTGGTGGCAAAAAATGCCGCGTGAGGGCCGCCAAAGCCCATGGGAACACCAAAACGCTGACTGTTGCCAAGTACGATATCTGCGCCCATTTCGCCCGGTGACTTCAACAGGGTGAGGGCCAAAAGGTCGCTGGCGACAGAGACCATGGCGCCTTGTTTTTTGGCCTGGGTTATTGTGCTGGCGATATCGGTAATATTGCCGTAAGTGCCGGGGTATTGCAGCTGTACGCCAAAGACATCATGGTGGTCCAGATCGGTCATCGGGTTGCCCACAACAATCCGCACTCCCAGCCAGTCGGCCCGGGTTTTGATGACGTCAAGGGTTTGCGGGTGGACATCATTGGCAACAAAGTAGGTTTGACAAGCGGCTTTGCTGCGACTGACGCTCCTTAGGCTCAGGGTCATCGCTTCAGCGGCGGCGGTGGCTTCGTCCAGCAACGAAGCGTTGGCAACGGGCATGCCGGTCAGATCCATGACCAGCTGCTGAAAATTCAGCAGCATTTCCAGGCGTCCTTGGGAAATCTCCGGCTGATATGGGGTGTAAGCGGTGTACCAGCCCGGATTTTCCAGTAGGTTACGCAAGATGACATTAGGCACCTCGGTGTTGTAGTACCCCATCCCGATGTAGGATTTATTCACGGTGTTTTGCTGTGCCAACGCACGAATTTGTGCCAGTGCCTGAGGTTCTGTTTTACCCGCCGGAAGGTCAAGTTCTCTGTGCAGGCGGATAGTGTCAGGCACACTTTCAGCTATCAGCTCAGACAACGAGCCAAGGCCGAGAGTTTGCAGCATCGATTGCCGTGCCTCAGCGTCAGGCCCAAGATGGCGCTGGGTAAAACTGTTGTTATTTTCCAGCTCTGCCAGAGCGGGTAAATCGGATGGCAAAAAAGTCTGTTTTTCAACGCCCATGCTGTTGTCCTGTTTTATGCGTTGGTTGTTGTTTGGCGTTTGCGGTCGTACAGATTAATGGCGCAATTGTACGTTTTTCTGCAGGTGCAGTCTCAGCACACAACCACATTGACCGCTAATCCGCCGGTTGCTGTTTCTTTGTATTTGTCTTGCATGTCCATTCCGGTTTGGCGCATGGTTTCAATCACGTTATCAAGTGATACCCGATGCTGGCCGTCACCTTTTAGTGCCAGACGGGCGGCATTGATCGCCTTAACTGCCCCCATGGTGTTGCGCTCAATACAGGGAATTTGAACCAGTCCGCCGATAGGGTCGCACGTCAGGCCGAGATTGTGTTCCATGCCAATTTCTGCGGCGTTCTCGATTTGTTGATTATTGCCGCCCATAACGGCACACAGAGCACCGGCAGCCATGGAGCAAGCGACGCCAATTTCACCCTGACAGCCCACCTCAGCGGCGGAAATGGATGCATTTTTTTTATAGAGCATGCCAATGGCCGCAGCGGTGGCTAAAAAGGTGCAAATGCCGTCGTCATTGCACTGGGGAACAAAGCGGTGGTAGTAAGCCAGAACGGCGGGTATCACCCCGGCGGCACCGTTGGTGGGGGCGGTGACCACACGCCCCCCTACGGCGTTTTCTTCATTGACGGCAATGGCAAACAAGGTGACCCAATCCATGACCTCCAGAGGGTCTTTATCTTCCTCTGGCCGGTTTAGCAGGTCTTGATGCAAAATTCTGGCCCGGCGTTTAACGTTTAGTCCGCCCGGTAGAATACCCTTTTGTTCGCAGCCCCGACGGATACAGTTGTCCATCACGTGCCAGATACGCAGCAGATCCTGCTTTATGTCATCGGTTCTGCCAAGATGTTGCTCATTGGCCAGCACGATGCCGGCGATGCTCAGGCCGGTACGGTCACCGATTTCCAGCAGATCCTGAGCATTGTTAAAGGGGTAGGGGATTGGCACCTCGTCGGCAGAGGTGCTTTGCTCCGTTTCCGCCTCATTGAGAACGAAACCGCCACCGACGGAATAAAAGTTATCCTGATAAATTTCCAGACCGGCTTCATCATAGGCTCTAAGGGTCATGCCGTTGGGGTGTTTGGGCAGTGAGCAACCAAAGAGAAACTGCAAGTGCAGGCTCTCATCAAAGGGGATGGTATATTGGCCGGCCAATTGCAGCTGCTTGGTGGTGCGAATGGTTGCAATGTACTCAGGAGCTAGGTCCGGGTCGAGGGTGTCGGGTTTTTCGCCCATCAGTCCTAGCATTACTGCGGTGTCTGTGGCGTGTCCTTTGCCCGTCATGGCCAAAGAGCCGTATAGCTCAATGCGTACCTGACGGGTATGTTGCAGCTGATGGTTATCCTGCAGCGCAGTAATAAAACGGTTAGCCGCCACCATCGGACCCACTGTATGAGATGAGGAAGGCCCCACACCGATCTTGAAAAGATCGAGAATACTTAAGCCCATTGCCATAACTCCATCAGATGTTAATTGTCAAAGGCCATTGTTATCAGAGTTATCAGAAAACGGTCAAAGCACCGGTTAGAAGTCGTCAAAAGGTGGCCAAAAGAGCACTGCAAGGTTTAAAAAGCGAATTGCGAAGCCATTTCCAGGTTCTATTCCCGAACAAAATCCCCAGAAAAAATCCATCTTGTTCGTCGTTTATTTTGGGATAAAGCCTAACAACACCTCTCGTCAGCATCAATAAATTTAATCCGGTTTTCGCCTGCTGTGTGCTGGTGGCGGTGCTTTTACGGTTATCGCTCTTTATTGTCAGGCGCACGCCGTATGATTGGTTGCCGTTGAATCCCGGGTGATTATCTTACGGGCAGATGCTAGAATTCGGCCACCTTTTTACTGCGATAGCCAAGAACAATCGCTGCAAGCTTTTTTTCAGCGGGTTCCTATTCAGTTCGTATAAATTGTCGTTAGCCTCCCGGGGGCAGATCATAAAGGCAGTATTTTCAGGAGTTGCACTTGCTTTCCCGATCTCTAAAACGCTTCTTGTTGCCAGCCATCGCCCTTGCAGTGGTTGTGGTTCTGGTGTTGATGACACGGCCAAGGCTCCAGAGTTTTCAGGGGCAGGTCATGGGTACCACCTACAACGTCAGTTACGTAGCCACGCCCTTTGGGCATCCGGTTAAGGAGGTATCCGCTCTGGTCGACAAAGCGCTTGCGGATGTGGATCAGCGCATGTCCACCTACAAGCCTGACTCGGAACTGATGCAGTTTAACCGTGCGCCTATTGGTCAGCCGTTCAAGATCTCCCCCGACATTGTGCAGCTGGTGCAAGAAGCCCGAAAAGTCTCTGAAATGTCCGCTGGCGCTTACGACATTACCGTCGGCCCACTGGTCAACCTGTGGGGCTTTGGCCCTGCCCAATGGGCAGAAAAAGAGGGGCAACATCAGGGCAGCACCGCAGAAATGCCCAATGCACCGGAATTTGTTAAGTGGATAGAAGGCCAGTACCCAGGTCACATTCCCAGTGTCGAGGCCATTGCCGCAGCCAGAGCCAATGTAGGCTATCAATCTCTTAAAGTTGACCCTGAAGCGTCAACGCTGACCCGGGAAAAAAACCTGTTTGTTGATCTGAGCTCTATTGCCAAAGGTTACGGGGTGGATCAGGCCGCCAAAGTGCTCCGTGAGCGAGGCATTGATAATTACATGGTAGAGGTCGGCGGTGAAGTGGCGGTGCATGGCGTCAAGCCCAACGGTCAGCTATGGCGCTTGGCGGTTATTGGGCCGGAGATGGGCAGAACCGGAGTGTCTGCTCTGGTGGAGCCGGGGGATAAATCTCTGGCCACCTCTGGCGACTATTTGAATTACTTTGAAGTGGATGGCAAGCGCTACTCCCACACCATCAACCCAGCCACTGGCTGGCCTGAAGCTAAGCGGGTCGCAGAAGTGGCCGTCATTGCCGATACCACCGCCAAAGCCGATGCGTTGGCTACCATGTTTATGGTGCTCGGGGATGAGCAAGGCCTGACCCTGGCTAACCGGCGCGGTATCGCCGCCCGGTTTGCATATTATACTAATGACGGGTTTGCAACCGTGACCAGTGAAGCGTTTAAGCCCTATCTGGTGCAGCAGCCGTAAACGCGAGCAACCTGAAAATACTAAAGGAGGCATCAGCTATGGCGACTGTGCTGATTACATTTTGTGCATTTTTGATTCTGATCGCTGCCATGGCAGTGGGCGTTATTTTTTCCAACAAACCCATTAAAGGCTCCTGTGGCGGTCTTAGCAGCCTGGGTTTAAAAGATGGCTGTGTGATATGTGGCGGTGATAAAAAAGAAACCGTAGCAAAAGCCAATGAAGACCTGTTCTACGACGCCACAGCTGGCGATAAAAAGTCTTAGCAAACCAGGAAGCTGAAGGGGATAGAGTGCCCTATTGCGGCTACAGCACATTGAACCCGAACCTTTTCAGGCGCAATGCTTTGCTACTTTGCTGCGGGCTCGCCCATACGGGCGCTACTCTCGAAAAGGCTTCTTGGCTCCTACCTGTTCACAATAATAAACAACGCAGTTAAACCGGGGAAATAAATTAGATGGGCGTCAGCAAATACGACTTAGTCATTCTGGGGTCAGGACCTGCCGGTGAAGGGGCGGCGATGAATGCCGTTAAACTCGGCAAAAAAGTGGCTGTTGTCGAACAATTCAACTTTGTTGGCGGCAGTTGCACGCACCTTGGCACGATTCCGTCAAAAGCCTTGCGGCATTCGGTAAAGCAGATCATGGATTTTAACACCAACTCCATGTTTCGTGAGATTGGTGACCCTCGCTGGTTCAGCTTTCCCAAAGTATTAAAAAGAGCCGAATCGGTGATTCAAAAGCAGGTGCAGTCTCGCACCATGTACTATGCCCGCAACCGCATTGACCTCTATTTTGGGCGGGGAGCGTTCATTGATGAGCACACTTTGGAGGTGAGCGAGCCGAATGGCAACACTGAGCGCCTTTATGGGGCCAATTTCCTGATTGCCACCGGTTCCCGGCCTTATCATCCGCCCGGCGTTGACTTTCACCACCCAAGGGTCTTTGACAGTGACTCCATTCTTGAGTTGTCGTCTACTCCTCGTCGTATGATTATTTATGGCGCCGGTGTCATCGGTTCTGAATACGCCTCAATCTTTTCTGGCCTTGGGGTGTTGGTTGACTTGGTGGATACCCGTGGTCGACTGCTGTCATTTCTGGATAAAGAAATTTCCGACGCTCTGAGCTACCAGTTACGCAAGATGAACGTGATTATCCGTCACAACGAAGAGTTCCAAAAACTCGAAACCTTTGATGACGGCGTGGTACTGCAGCTTAAGTCTGGCAAAAAACTCAAGGCCGATATGTTGCTCTGGGCCAACGGCCGGGCCGGAAATACTCAGGCCATGGGGCTGGAAATGATTGACCTTAAGCCGGACGGTCGTGGTCAGTTACGTATTAATGAGCAATACCAGACCGAACTGCCCCACATTTATGCGGCTGGTGACGTGATTGGCTGGCCCAGCCTCGCCAGTGCAGCCTACGACCAAGGTCGTTCAGCGGCGGCGCACATCTGCAACAGTGAAGACTGCCATTTTGTCAATGAAGTGCCCACAGGCATCTACACCATCCCGGAGATCAGCTCCCTTGGGCGTACCGAAGAAGAGTTAACCGCAGAAGCGGTGCCTTATGAAGTGGGTAAAGCGTTCTTTTCCCGCTTAGCCAGAGCGCAGATCACCGGCGAAGTCGTGGGTATGCTGAAAATACTGTTCCATCGGGAAACGCTCGAAGTGCTCGGCATCCACTGTTTTGGGGATCAGGCTTCAGAGATTGTTCATATCGGTCAGGCGGTGATGCGCCAAAAAGGCGATGCCAATACGATTCGTTATTTTCTGAAGACAACGTTCAACTACCCAACCATGGCTGAAGCCTATCGGGTTGCGGCGCTCGATGGCTTGAATCGTTTGTTTTAGCCAATGGACAACCGGCGGCCCGATGCCGGTTGTCAGGGTAGCGTGTCAGAAGATTTATCTTAACAGCCCGTCACAGTTGCACAGGAACGGTAACTGAGAGCTCGTCATCTTCGGTAGCAGACTCAGCGGCTGCATCGTCGGTTTTGTCATTAAAGTAACTGTAAATAGTCAATGACTTGCCATCACGAATGTAGCTGCTGAAGTAGCCGGATTTGAACACAGGGTACACCGCTACCCGGCCGGTAATGTGCCAGATTGGTTTTTGCTTTCTCTTTTCAGTGGAGACATAAAACGTCTCACCAAGGGATGGAATGTCCAGTTTGCCGGCATGTTCGGCATCGAAAAAATCCCCCGCAAATACAATGCCGGTAGTACTCAGCGCCACTAGCGGAACTCTGTCGTCAGTGGTCATACCCCCTACACTCATGGCGTCGTGCATCGCTTCTTTGCTCAGCTTGCCCAGTTCATGCAGAGAAATATTGCCAAGACACGCCATGTTATTGCCACTGCCGGTGGAGACAAAGTGACCGATCTTGCAGTGGTCAATCATGGCTTTGTAGTTCTGCTCCATATTGGCCTTATTGGTTTTAATGATGAGGCGATTTTTCACCCCTTCCTCAACCTGATCGGCGGAATATCTGGGCAGCCATTTACCAAAAGGTTGCAGCAGTTTTAACACGAAGGTGGATGAGTCCATGCCTCTTTCACCATCCGGGCCAATGGTGCCTTCGCCAAAGGCAAAATAGCGGTTCTCATTGTTTTTTAGGTCAATGTAAGCCAACGGGTATTGCAAGATGACATTATTCAACTGAGACAGATAGCTGTGATAGCTCAGTGGTAGGGGAACCGATTTGAGCTGATCTTCCAGCTTTCCGGCAGGGTCCACCGACAGCTTCACAAAAGCCAGTTCGGCGGCATGAAGTCGTAAGCGGGTGTCGTCAAGGACAATATTCATCGGTCCGGCGGCTGATCGTTCTGCCATCATGTATTGATCGCCCAAACTGAATACCGGTGTACCCAGTGGCAAACGGTGGTCGTTGCTGGCGGATTTAACACGACTGGTGTCAGTTAGTTTCAGGCGACTGCTGGGGCTGAGGTGCTCGTCGTCAGGGTGAATGGGAAAGTCACTGGCCAGAGCATCACTGACTAAGGCCACATGTTTTGCTTTGACAAACCTGATACCAAACTCAGGGCGCCAGAGGATTGCCCAGCTATCTTCGCTCGGGTCAAAGCCGTGGGTATCCATTGTTATCAGTTGGCCAAGAACGAAAACCGGCGTATTTCTTGAGATCAGTGTGTTGGAGGATTTTTGATTGGCAGCAATGTTGACTTGCGGAGCCTGATCTTTAATCACAAAAATATCGCTGGGGACGAACTGGGCGTCGGCATCAGCAATGGTGATGGCTCTGGCGTTGGAGTGGAAGTTTTTGAGGAACCGGGTTCGTTCCAGTTTTTTCTTCAGCTGCTGAACATCTTGTTCGGTGATTTGATGGCCGGAGGCATCAAAATTGTTCAGCATGGCATTTTTTGCAACCATAAACGCAGTGGCGGCAATGGAGCCGTACTCTTTCTCAAAGTCTGCAATGGCTCTGTTCACCTTGCCTTCATCCCAAGGGGCCAGCAGCCATTCGCTCAGGTTTCTGTCGCCCAGCTCCCAGCGGACATTGGTGTCTTTGGGGTTTATGCCTTGCAGCTTGGCAATGCCGTTTACATTTTGCAAACCTTTGTAGACGATTCCCTGTTTGTCCGTGCCGTCATCGGCCATGGCCAGCGACGTCACACCCGCCAGTAAAGAGACCTGAAACCATTTTTTAATTACCATAGTTACTTCCTCGGTGCATTCAGCGTTTTAAGTTGCATGAAACAATATAGACAGCTACTGAAAGAAAAGTGCCCAAATAAACGTTAGGTAAATGTAATGATGTTTCAGGTGAGGAAAAAATCAGGCTTGGTTTTTCGTTTTTTTGCTTATCAATTCAGGTTGTGACGTTTATTTAAAAGACTAACGACGTTTTATGTCGTTAGCATGAAACCTCTGTTTTGACTCTTGCTGGCAAAAAATAAGTATTAACTCTTTTCACTGAATGCCTGCGCAAGGCCAAGGGATGAATAATTTTTTAACTAATTTAGCGGAGTGGTTTTGAAATAAATGTAAGATTTTTGTCTTATAACAGTGTCTCTATTATTAGGTCGATAATCGTATAATAAATGACGTTTAAATGTTAGGGCATCAGCCCTGACGAGAAAGCTGTCTGCACGTTATTCTCAGTGTCCTGCCACCGCTCCCCATGTATTGGTTGTTAAAAAATACGATTTAACGATTGTTAATATCATGGTTTTCTACCTGTACTTCAGCTTGAGATTTTGGTGGAGCAAACATAAGAAACAGTGAATCTTGTGCAAAGTGGTAGGTTCTTTCAAGGCCCTGTTGCTACTGTAGTAATGACTACTTTTACAGCAAAAACGGCAAGAAAATGGCATGAATAACAAGCTCTCTCAATACGATTCGCGCACCATTGAAATTATTAACCTGACGTCTCAGCTGGTCAGTATACCCACACAAACTGACCTCAATACTGAGGTGGATATTGCTCAGTTTGTCCTGCGCTGGCTCACCACTCATGGCCTGACAGCGCAAATTATCGGTTCAAAAGAGCACCCTTCTGTGTTGTGCACACTAAAAAAAGGCGATGGGCCGGTGCTGTGGCTTGAAAGTCCTCTCGATACCGCCGCGGCCGGTGACCTGACGAACTGGCAGACGCAGTCGCCCTTCAGAGCTGAAATTATTGCTAACCGTATGATTGGCCGGGGAGTCGCTGATGCGAGGCTGGCCATAGCGATGTACTCAATATTGGCGAGAGAGATTTCCCGCGAACCTGCGTTCAACGGCACATTGGTTCTTGCCTTTGATGCAGATGAACAGTCTGGTCGCTTCAGTGGTATCAGACAGATCATCCAGCATGCTCCCAAAGCCGATGGTATTATTCTTGGCTATCAGGGAGCGGGTGAAATATCTATTGGAGCCCGTGGTCTGTTACGACTGTGGATTCACCTTACTGGGCAGTCTGCCACCCAGGCTCGCGCAGCGGCAAGGGGTTAAATGCGATAAATCTTATGGCTGCGGTGCTGAATGCTCTCGATGCAACCGCTCTGAATCATCAGACGGAGCCCTATTTCCCCTTCGGCAGTCAACTTCAGCCAACGCTGGTCAACGGAGGCGACTCGCTGAACAGAGTACCCGACAAATGTTCAGTATTTGTAGATATCCGCCTGTTGCCTTCGATGGAGAAAGACGAGGTTCTCAAACAGATTACGACCATTATTGAGAGTGTCATGACGACAGCACCCAAAGGAGATTACACGCTCGAAGAGGTTCAATATTATCCGGGCTTTCTCACGCCGCCAGAGTCAACGCTGGTACAAATCGTACGTGAAGAGGCGCAAAGAGCGGTGGGTGCCGCGCTGCCTCTGGTCGCCAGTGGGCCAGCCAGTGTCGGCTGTGTGTTGGCTGAGCAAGCTCCGGTGATTAACTGTTTCGGCGTTGAGTCTGGGAATGTACACGCTGATAATGAGTGGATTTCTCCTGCTGACATCAAGGCCGTTTACCAAACGTGGTATCGCACTGTGCACAGATTCTGTGCAAGCGGTGTGTAGCGGTTAAAAAAGGCGTGTTTTCATACCTGAAAATAACAAAGGCAGCAACCCTCAAGTGTGGAAAGTCTCTTGAGACAAGGTTTTGGTTACAGGCGATTACGCTTTTTAACTCGACTTTCCCTGAGTGTTTACGTATTTTGAAGCCTATTTACCACCTCACCATCCTTGGCAACCCAATGACGCCTGATGATTCCAAAATAGCACCGCAGGGTTGCGTAGCAGGTTTCCAAAAGGTCTGCAGGTTGTGCTGGTGCCAACGAGAGCAAGTGGATTCATGAACCCAAACTACCTTGATTTTGAACAGCCTATTTCGGAGCTGGAAGCCAAAATTGAAGAGCTCCGCCTGGTCGGTAGCGATGCAGAGCTGAATATTACCGAGGAGATTGCCACACTGCAGGATAAGTGTCGTAATCTGACGGAATCCATCTTCAGCAAACTGACTTCTTGGCAAATCGCCCAATTGGCAAGACACCCAAGACGCCCGTACACCCGCGACTATATCGGTTACCTCTTTACCGAGTTCGATGAGCTTCACGGTGATCGCCATTTTGCTGATGACGCCGCCATTGTCGGTGGTATGGCGCGCTTAAACGGTCGGCCGGTCATGGTGATTGGGCACCAAAAAGGTCGTGAGATCGAAGAAAAAGTCCGCCGCAATTTCGGTATGCCCAAGCCTGAAGGCTACCGAAAAGCCTGTCGGTTGATGGAGATGGCCGAACGCTTCAAGATGCCCATTTTCACCTTTATTGATACCCCCGGCGCCTACCCCGGCATAGGTGCAGAAGAGCGCGGGCAGAGTGAAGCCATTGCTTATAATCTGGCGGTGATGTCACGCTTGCAGGTGCCGGTCATCTCCACAGTGATTGGTGAAGGCGGCTCCGGCGGTGCTCTGGCGATTGGTGTGTGCGACCATCTGGTAATGATGGGCTATTCAACCTATTCGGTGATCTCCCCTGAAGGCTGTGCATCCATTTTGTGGAAAAAAGCTGAATACGCCGCCACGGCGGCGGAAGCGATGGGGGTCACCGCCGATCGTCTGCAGGCACTGGGTCTGGTGGATAGCTTGGTCACCGAGCCTCTTGGTGGCGCCCATCGAGACCCCGAGGCGGCGGCGATGGCACTGAAGACGGTGCTGGTGGAGCAGCTGGATCGCCTATCCCAGTTCGATACTCACACGTTGCTGCACAATCGTTACCAAAAAATCAGGGATTTTGGCGCGCTTTGATCACTGACACGATCACCAGTCAACACCCGCTCAGCCCAGAGTGGGTCTTGAACATCTTATCCACGCACTGTACGGCTTTCCATCAACAGACCCCTTGCACCGTTGCTTTTAGCGGTGGTGTGGACTCCACTGTGCTGCTGCATTTACTCACCGTGTTGCGCGATCAGGGGCAAGTCTCTGATTTGCGCGCGGTGCATGTCCACCATGGCCTGAGCCGCTTTGCCGATGGGTGGGCTGAGCATTGTCAGCGGTTATGTAAGCAATGGTCGGTGCCCCTGAGTATCACCCGGGTCTCCCTCAACCCCGATGGACACGGGCTGGAGCAGGCGGCCCGAGATGCCCGTTATCCGGTATTTGCTGCGGCTCTTCGTGGCGGTGGTTGTCTGCTGCAGGGGCATCACCAGAATGATCAGGCCGAGACCATTTTACTGCGCCTCTTTCGCGGCACCGGAGTGGACGGTTTTGCCGGAATCCCCGAGCAACGGCCGTTGGGCGATGGTGTGCTGTTGCGTCCGTTACTGACGGTGAGTCGAGCAGCGATTGAGACTTATGCACAGGAGAACCAACTGCCGTTTATTGACGACGACAGCAATACCGATGTGCGTTTTTCCCGCAATTTCCTGCGCCAGCAATTGCTGCCCTTAATAGAAGCCCGCTGGCCCGGCGCCGCCGGTCGGATGACCGCATTTGCCAACGAGGTGGCGCAGATGAATCAACAGGTGCAGCAGCAAGTCGAGGGCTTGTTGAACTTCGATGTTGACCATCAATCGTTGCCCTCAAAACAGTTGAGTCTTGAGCTGTTAAAGCCGCTGGATGGGGCAGCGCAACAGCGAGTTGTGCGCCACTGGCTAAAGGCGTTATCGGTTCCGCTTCCTTCCCGGCAGTTATTGGCGTTGATTTTTAAAGAGGTGGTTGCGGCTCGAATCGATGCACAACCGCAGCTGCGGTTGTCTGAGCACTGCATCATCACCCGTTATCAGCACCGGTTGGCGGTGGTGGATACCCGCATGGCATGGCAGTCGCCTGCACCGTTGGTGTGGGACTGGCAGAAAGCCCCGGTGCTGCCTTTAGGGCCCCGTTCGCTGGCAGTGGTTCGAGGGCAGGGCGAAGTGCAGTTGCCCGCAAAACCCCTGCTGTTGAAGTGGCGTTGCCACATTGACTGCCATGAAAAAATAGCCGTCAGCGGGCGTCGTGGCCGCAAGGTACTGAAAAAATGGTTGCAAGAGTATCAGGTGCCACCCTGGTTGCGCGACAGTTTACCTTTTGTCTATGACGACGACCAAATGGTGGCTGCGCCAGGTTTTTGGGTTTGCAGTGGTTATCGCTCGCACGGCGGCGCGACACTGATCTGGCAGTAGTCAGGCATGAAGCGGGTGAGTCCGGCACCACGTTAGGCAACAACAATTAACGGAATAACGGTTGTACGTTGAGTGCCGCTTTTGGTATCCTGATTTCCCATCCTGATACTCTCTTTTCACCCCCGCTTTAATTTTTATTCATAGCAGGTAAGCATGACGCGTTATATTTTCGTCACCGGCGGTGTTGTTTCCTCGTTAGGCAAAGGCATCGCATCGGCATCTCTCGCCGCCATTCTTGAGGCACGCGGTCTCAATGTGACGATGCTCAAACTGGACCCTTATATCAACGTCGATCCGGGCACTATGAGCCCTTTCCAGCACGGAGAGGTTTTTGTTACCGAAGATGGCGCCGAGACGGACCTTGATCTGGGGCACTACGAACGGTTTATCCGCACCACCATGAAGCAGGGGAATAATTTTACCTCTGGCCGGATTTATCAGGATGTACTGCGCAAAGAGCGTCGAGGTGACTACCTTGGCGGCACCGTGCAGGTGATTCCACACATTACCGATGAGATCAAACGCCGGGTGGTTAAAGGTGCCGGTGATGCGGATATCGCCTTGGTGGAAGTGGGCGGCACGGTTGGGGACATCGAATCCCAGCCGTTTTTGGAAGCCATTCGCCAGCTGAAGGTTGAGCTCGGCTCCCAGCGGGCCATGCTCATGCACCTGACGCTGGTGCCATTCATTAAAACCGCCGGTGAAACCAAAACCAAACCCACCCAGCACTCGGTAAAAGAGCTGCGCTCAATTGGTTTGCAGCCGGACATTCTAGTCTGCCGCAGTGAGCACTACATTGATGCATCGGCACGGCGCAAAATCGCCCTGTTCACCAACGTGGAAGAGCGGGCGGTTATCTCCTTGGAAGATGCTGACAGCATTTACAAAATTCCCCGCATGCTGCACGAGCAAGGGTTGGATCAGATCATTGTGGATCGCTTCAATCTGGGTTGCCCCGCTGCGGATCTGTCCGAGTGGGACGATGTGGTCGATCGTGAGTTTAATTACTCCGAAGAGATTACCATCGCCATGGTGGGTAAATACATGGAGCTGCTGGATGCCTACAAGTCCCTAATTGAGGCTCTCAAGCATGCCGGTCTGAAGACGCGTACCAAGGTCAATATTCGCTATATCGACTCAGAAACCATCGAGCAAAAGGGCATGTCCGTCCTTGCCGGGGTATCGGCCATTTTGGTGCCCGGTGGTTTTGGCCACCGTGGGGTGGAAGGCAAAATCGCTACCGTGCGTTATGCCCGGGAGAACAAAATTCCCTACCTTGGCATCTGTCTTGGTATGCAGGTGGCTGTTATTGAGTACGCTCGTCATGTGGCGGGTATTGAGGGGGCAAACAGTTCCGAGTTTGCTCCCGAGGCAGCTCACCCGGTGGTGGGGCTGATCACCGAGTGGATTGACGCTTACGGGGTGGTTGAAAAACGCAATGAAGAGTCCGATCTTGGCGGCACCATGCGCCTTGGTGCTCAGAACTGTAACCTGACCGCAGGCACTTTATCCCATGCCGCTTATGGGAAAGATGTAATCACTGAACGTCACCGTCATCGCTTTGAAGTGAACAACCACTACGTCAAAACGCTGGAAGAAGCGGGTCTGAAAGTGGCCGGTCGTTCCGAGGACAATATGCTGGTTGAGATCATAGAAGTACCGGATCACCCTTGGTTTGTGGCCTGTCAGTTCCATCCGGAATTTACCTCCACGCCACGGGATGGTCACGGCCTGTTCACGTCGTTTATCAATGCGGCACAGACGTTTAAGCACGCATCCAAATAAGGTGGGTTTTTCATGAGTGTGAGCAAAATTGTAGACATCAATGGCCTTGCGGTGGCTAATGATCGCCCATTTACGCTGTTTGCCGGGATGAATGTCCTTGAATCCCGGGATCTCGCCATGCAGGTGGCCGAAGCGTTCGTCAAGGTGACGGAAAAACTGGGTATTCCCTATGTATTCAAAGCATCTTTTGATAAAGCCAACCGCTCATCCATCGCCTCCTACCGTGGGCCGGGTCTTGATGAAGGGCTGAAAATCTTTCAGGAGCTAAAGGCGACTTTTGGCTTCCCTATCATCACCGATGTTCACGAACCACACCAGTGTCAGGGTGTTGCCGAGGTGGTGGATGTGATTCAGTTACCGGCGTTTTTGGCTCGCCAAACCGATCTGGTCGAAGCCATGGCGAAAACCGGTGCCGTCATCAACATTAAAAAGCCGCAGTTTTTGAGTCCGGGGCAGATGGGCAACATCACCGACAAGTTCCGTGAGGCGGGCAATGATCGCCTCATTCTCTGTGAGCGTGGAGCCAACTTTGGCTATGACAACCTGGTGGTCGACATGCTCGGTTTCCACACCTTGAAGCAGGTAAGTTGTGGGGCGCCGGTGATTTTCGACGTTACGCACTCACTGCAATGTCGAGACCCGATGGGGGCTGCTTCTGGCGGTCGTCGGCATCAGGTGACCGAGCTGGCGCGAGCTGGAATGGCCGTGGGGTTGGCTGGGCTGTTTTTGGAAGCGCATCCTGACCCGGATAACGCCCGTTGTGACGGACCGTCGGCGTTGCGCTTGTCGATGCTGGAGCCTTTTCTGGCCCAGATGAAAGCGTTGGATGAGCTGGTTAAGTCATTCGATCAGCTCGATACAAAATAATACTGACAGCCTTCTGGTTGTCAGGCCTCGTCAGTTCGGTTTTGAACCCTAAAGACAATAGCGCCCGCCTGCCGGGCGCTATTGTGATCTATTGGTTTTTCTGAGAAAACAGTATTCGTAAGTGTCAAGATTCTAACGCAGGCTCAATAGTTTGCTCGCATGCTGATGTATAAAAAAATGAGTGGGAAGCAAAATGGCTATACAAGGAGTTAGTCAAAAGGGATTAATCTATCTTTATATCATGCGGTAAAAACAGGGAAGTGCAGTCACATCAAAAATAAGTCGGCTCAACGAGACTACCTTGCAGCAGGTAAATAATATCGCTTATGCCCGATAGCTAATGGGAAAGTTTGCCAATATCGCTATTTGGTGTTTATGAAATTCATGGAGAATCAAAATGCCTATAAATAGGATAAATCAATCCAGTCAGGTTGTTTCACCTCAACGTGATCCTGAACCCCAAAAAAGCAGCGCTGGAACGGTTGAAAAGTATCATTTTAAACACCCTCTTCTTAATAAGGAATTGAAGCTAACAGAGCATAACCTTGAAGAACAAAAGCAATTTTTTGATCGAGTGATCAGTGAAAGCAAGCCAAAAAAAAATTTCCTCAATAAAATAGTAGGCTCTGTAGTGTCTTGGGCTGCGGATAAAACAAGTAAGTTGTATCACACCTTTATTTGGAGTGGTATCAAAGACGTCAGAAAATCTGTTGAGCAGTATGGCGGTACAGTTGATTTTAAATTTAGTCAGGTAAAAGGCGGCTGGTTTGGAGAGTTATTTGCCAATCCCAAAACTCGATATGGGGCATGCTATGCGTCTTCTTTGTGTTGGCTTTGGAAAAAGAGTAATAATGAAGACTTGTTCGGGCTTATGTACGAGGGTAGAAAAAAAAGCAAACTGAATTCAGAGTGGGCCAATTTCATTAAGAGTCTGCAAATTGCCTTAGAACCAGATGATGATGGTGATAAAAATACACCAAAGGCATTGAGTTTATTTGATTTTCAGCAAGCTGAAGAGTGCATCAATGAAGAAAACTCGCAAAAAGAATTAGCAAATTTTCTTAAAAGCGGAAATAAATTGTCTCTTCAAGAGATGGAAAGATTAATAGAAAAATTCAAGAAAAAGAAAGATGAAAGATTACCTTTTGTGCAAAGGCTTATGGATGAGGTCATGACGCCTCGTAAGGAGAATAACTCCAGATTTAAGGTATTTTCAGTATTTAGCGAGGAGAGGGGTGGGCATTCGATGGCCATTGATATACAAGATAACTCGGTAGAGATGTTTGACCCGATCTTTGGGCTTTTTAAATTCGATGATAAGGAGACTTTTAAAAAATGGTTTTGTGAAGCCTTTTGGGAAAAATCTTGTTATGGATCAAAGATACCAGGTCTTGATGTGAAGTTTGATGATAGATTCGAAATAATGAATTTAGAAAAGATTGACAATACTAATTAATACTTTTATGTGTTGAGCCCAGAAAACAGACCAGTGAAGTCACCCCAAGAATAGGCTGCCTTCACGCTGCTCAAATTGTTGCTTATGCCCTAATGACCCAATAGTCGCTGGAAAAGTTTGCTGATATCGATATCAAGGCGAATGCCTTCGTAGCGGGTAGGCTCTTGCAGTTGCCACTGCTGATGTGCATTACGGGTGGCAAACTGGAAACGAAAGGCAAGGTTGTTTGCCATGCCCATGCGTAAGTCAGAGACGATCAATCGTCCGCTCTCTTCGCGGAAACTGAGAAAGCCGTGGGAAAAAGCCGTTAAATCCTGTAACAGTTTTGGTCTCTCGGCCAATGGCCATGTACCTATTGGCTGGCGGCTGAACGACACAGTTTTGGTTTTATCCAGCAGTGATACCAACCCTTCCAGGTAATCCTTACCATCAAGGACAACAACGCGCCAGAGAATAGTATTGAAGGGGGTGGGGGTTATCAGCACGTTATCGTTAGAAATGTTAAGGGCACGCAAAGACTGTTCCACCCGTACTTTGACCAGCTGTTGTGCCACCAGACTCCAGCCTAAATAGAGCGTGGTAAGGAGTAAGGCAATAGCACAGACTCTGGCCCCTTTGGCTGGCTGACGTAGTGCAATGCCAAGGGCAAGCAAAAGTGGCAGGGTATATAACGGATCAATAATAAAGATGCTGGACAGCGCATAGTAGCCGGGAATGGGCCAAGTCAGCTGGGTGCCGTAGGTGGTGAAAAAGTCCAATAGCGGGTGGGTAATTAATGTGGCACTAATTAACAAGAACAGTCGGCAAAAAGACCAGCCAGTGATCGGTTTTAATTTTTTAATGGCCAGTGCCAAGACAAGAGAAAACAGTGGCAGCACCAGCAGGGAGTGAGTAAAACCTCGGTGCTTCACCGTGTTGCTGACGTCATTACCGTAGTTAATGAGTACATCAAGATCCGGCAAGGTGCCCAGCAGAGCGCCAGCAATGAAGTACTTTGGTGCTGCATCGATGTTGAGCGACCACCGCCGCTACGGTGGCGCCGAGGGCTGCCTGAGTAATTGAGTCCACAAAATACCTTGTTGATTGATGGGTTGGTCTCATCATGCCTGAACACAATCGTTCAGCATAGGCACTGTTTAAAGGCCACAAGCGGCCATCTAAACAGTGTAGGCTCAGTGAGCGGCGGGTTACCGGGCTTATGCATTTAAATTATAAAATTACCAAATTTTCCTAGAGCATCGCCTTTATGCCCTTTGGGTATTTATGCCCTCTGGGTATTGGGTGTTTATGCCCTCTGGGTATTTATGCCCTTTGGGTGCGATAGGGCGCGGAGTGTCAGAGCTATCGTCTGATGAAGTGGAAGCCGCTCATGACCACTGTGGCTACCTACAGTCTTGGTATTTATCTGATTCATCCGCTACTGCTGATTCCGGTAAGGCAGTTGGATAACGGTTTTTATTAATCGTCTGCTGTCGATGTTCGCCAGACCTTTGGTGCTGTGGATTTTCTGATGCTGAGTGGTTTGTCACTGGCTCAGGTGGGAATAGCGCACTCGGGTGGATGCTATGTTGGGTCAGTTTTTACTCTTAGCTTCTGCAAAAAAAATTCGAAAATGATTGTAAATGTTCGCAAATGAACATTATAGTCAGTACATTGGTGTTCGATTAAAAACAAATACACCCCAGTGTGTTTTCGCAGTTGTGAGGAGATTCCCATGGCAGGAGAAATGACTGTATACGATCTTGTGGTCATTGGTGGCGGAGTTAACGGCGCAGGCATTGCCGCAGACGCTGCAGGCAGGGGCCTGAACGTGTTGCTTTGCGAACAAAATGATCTGGCCTCGGCCACCTCATCAAGCAGCAGTAAGTTGATTCACGGGGGCTTGCGCTATCTTGAGCAGTATGAGTTCCGCTTGGTGCGTGAGGCTTTGGCAGAACGGGAAGTGCTCATCAACAAGGCGCCCCACATCATCAGTCCACTGCGGTTTCGCCTGCCCCACCAGCCCCACCTGCGCCCGGCCTGGATGATTCGCGCCGGTCTGTTCCTCTACGACAACCTCTCTAAGCGGGTAACTCTCAAAGGCTCCCATGGGGTTCGTTTTGATGATGACAGCCCGCTGGATAAAGGTGCGAACATCACCCGTGGGTTTGAGTATTCTGACGGCTGGGTTGACGATGCCCGGCTGGTGATTCTCAACGCCATTGACGCCAGAAATCACAACGCCGATGTTCGTACCCGAACACGCTGCATTAAAGCCGAACGCAAAAAAGATACTTGGCAGGTAACCCTGCTGGATACTTTCAGCGAGCAAACCGAGCAAGTGCAGTGTCGTGCACTGGTGAATGCTACTGGCCCCTGGGTAAATCATCTGTTTGAAGGCGCCATTCAAAAGCCTTCGCCAAAGGGCATTCGCCTGATTAGAGGCAGCCATATCGTTGTTCCAAAGCTACACGACCAACCGGAAGCGTATATTTTGCAGAATAACGATCAACGTATTGTGTTTGTTATTCCCTATGAAGACGACTTCTCTTTGGTGGGTACCACCGATGTCGAACACAAAGCGTCTTTGGACTCGATTCGGATTTCTGCAGAAGAGACAGACTATCTTTTAACCATCATCAACGATTACTTCCAGAAGAAAACCGCTCGCGAGGATATTATCAGCAGCTATTCCGGCGTGCGGCCTCTGCTTGATGATGATGCTGATAACCCGCAGGCGGTCACCCGGGATTACACGCTGGAGCTTGATGCTGATGCGGGTCAGCCACCGTTGTTATCCATCTTTGGCGGAAAAATTACCACCTACCGAAAGCTGGCAGAAAATGCGGTGGACAAACTGGCGCCGTTTTTTCCAGCTGCCGGACCAGCCTGGACCAGTACCGCCCCGCTGGCAGGAGGCGATTTTACCGATAGAGCCACTTTGCAGGCCAAACTGAAGCAACAATACCCTTGGCTGGCAGACTCCCTCTGTGCACGGTTAACCCGTTGCTATGGAACCATCGCCTATCAAATTCTTGACGGTGTAACGTCCGCCATGGATATGGGAGTGTGCATTGGCGGAGATTTCTACGAGCGGGAGCTTAAGTATCTGGTGGAGCAGGAGTGGGCCTGTACGGTAGAGGATGTGCTGTGGCGGCGGACCAAACTTGGCCTGCGTTTTGATCAGGCGCAGCAAGATTTGGTGGCGTCTTTGATGGCGAGCATCATCAACAGTGAGTCTGAAAAGCGGGTGGTCAATCAGGGGTATTGAGGTCTGCTCGCCTAAGTCATTAAATCAAGGGCGTAACGTTTCAACAGCGCGAGTTCAATCACTTCCAACGTTTTGCTATGGTTGGCCTGAATATAGATGGGGGGTGCCACACCGGCGTTATAAGCCTCTTGCCAGCGAGAGGCACACAGACACCAGCGATCACCGGCTTTGAGTCCGGCAAAGCCCCACTGAATTTGTGGGGTGATCAAGTCATTGCCACGGGTGAGGGTAAATTGCAGAAATTCATCGGTGATGTGGGCGCAGACGGTGTGCATTCCCCTATCGCTTGAGTGTGTGCGGCAAAAACCGTCCCGAAGAAATGTAGTGGTCTAATAGCACCGGACACTGAAATGCGAGACAATACGATCAACCATTTTAGGTGTCACAATGAGCGAAAAGAAAACACAAAAAAGTTATCCAAAGGAATTCAAGGAAGAAGCGGTTGCATTGGTAACTGAGCAAGGCTACAGCGTGCCAGAAGCAGCTAAATCATTGGGTATTGCAGTTAGCCTACTGTACACATGGAAGGCCAAAATTGAGAAGCAAAATGCTGGATTGTCTTTAAAAGAAGATGAGCGAGACGAGCTTAACAGGCTGCGTAAGGAAGTTAAGAATCTTCGTATGGAGAAAGAAATATTAAAAAAGGCGAGTGCCTTTTTTGCGAAGGAAATGAAATAAAATTTCCGTTCATCAAAAAGGAGTCGGCGCACTACCCCATTAATCTACTATGCCGAACCATGAAGGTTAGCAGGTCTGCTTATTATGAATGGATTAAGCGGCCTGCCAAGCTCATAACAGTGCAAGAACTGAACCTGTACCGGCGGATAAAGCGCTTGTTTAACCAGAGCAGGCAAAGTTTGGGGAGCCGTGAAATGATGAAAAATCTACGCAAAGAAGGCTTTATCATTGGTCGTTACCGTGTTCGTCAGTTGATGAAGCAGCTCAATTTAGTTGTGATGCAACGACTAGCCTATAAGGTTACGACTCAACGCAGACACAGTGATGCAGTGGCTGATAACCTGTTGAATATGAACTTTAACCCCGTGGCACCTAATCAGGTCTGGGCGGGTGATGTGACCTATTTAAAGACTGGTCAGGGCTGGGTGTATCTGGCTGTTGTGATGGATCTCTATTCAAGGCGTATAGTGGGCTGGCATATTGATAAGCGCATGAAAACTGACTTGGTAAGTAAAGCCTTGATTAAAGCATATAGTCTACGTCAGCCGCCTAAAGGCTTGGTATTTCACAGTGATCGAGGGTCGCAGTATACCAGCAAGCATTACCGTCAATTGCTGCAAAGCTATGGTATGAGAGCCAGCATGGGTGATGTTGGCGCTTGCTGGGATAATGCTGTGGTTGACGCTTCTTTGGTAGCCTCAAGCACGACTGGCTATTTAAGGTGCACCAGCCAACACGCAAGCACATGAAAAGCGATGTGGCTGCATACATGAAGTATTACAACTCTGAGCGCCTTCATTCAGCCAATAGTGACGAGACGCCAGTTAGATTAGAGCAGTTGTTTTATAGAGGTGCCCAAAAGGATGAAAGGCTCGCTGGCGAATCTTGTATCGGAGTGGGTAGCCAACAAACGAAGCGCATTAGCTATGTATAGATTCATCGCGTAAATTCTCAAATTTTAGTGTCCGGTTTTACTTGACCAGAACATTAGTTTTATCCGTTTTAAGGAAGAGGGGGAATCCTCTTCTGTGAGTCGGAAAACGTTTGACCAGTCCATAGGGGAATTAGTCAACGGATTCTTACCGTATTCCACGACAGCCCTAACAAGAGCATCGTAATCCAGATGATCATTGCCCAATGCGACCATTTTAGGGGTTTTTTCTGCACTGATAGCACAGTCCTCGATACGGTCTACCGTTTTTTGAGGGAGTTGGTCAAAAGTTGGGACTTCCTGTCGGCGCAGATATTTTTGCCAGGGATCCCACTGTGCGAGGTAGGCCTGCAAGTTATCGTCGGAACAATGGGTGTTCACTTGATTAACAGCGTTGGCTATATCCTGATCCGACACGTTGGCACACCTTCTAAAGATAATATGCTGAGTTGAGCCGGGCAGGGCGAGTTGCTGGCGTACACCAATCTGAAAAGCCAGCTCTACTTCAATTTCATCCACCCATTTCAAGGTCTTCATATGGTCACGGGCAATCCGTTTCACCTCATCCAGACGCATCATTTGCAAGCCTAATTCCCTTAATTCGTCAGCATTACCCGCAAAGGCCTTTCTTTCGGCCGAATCGAGTAATTGCATGGTATCCAGATCATCCAGTGTCAGGATTATCCGGTCATCACAGGAAGTGAGTGCGTGATGTATGTGATCCATAGCTTCATTCCTGATCCTGTCGCTCCCTGTCAGTAACGCCGTGATTGCCATCACCCGCTGGGCCAGTACAGGACGGGTTGCCTGATTCTGGTAGTCCGCAGTACTGGTCAGTCGCCCCAGGTAACGAACAAGGTCAGTAGCCTGACCATGCATAAGGCTAAGTTCTGGTATTTCCGAGTCGGCTGAAGCCAGTTGACGCCAGAAGGTAAGACCTTCTACCACGTTTGAAAACTGCCGTTCAGGCTGTCCTGCACTTCGGGAAAAATGAAACTGCATGCCAGGAGGTTCTGCTTCTCGTAGATGGTCGATCAAGGTATCAGACAGCCCGGTATTTTGAAGATAAACGTCGCGGGTATCACCTTCAGTGGTCTCTCCCAGCGTTGTAATCCAGTTGGGCAGGGCCGTCAGGCCGGTGCAATCCGAAAGATTAAGGTCGCCCCCCACGGAGAGGTTCTCGGGCAGGGCCGTCAGGCCGGTGCAATCCGAAAGATTAAGGTCGCCCCCCACGGAGAGGTTCTCGGGCAGGGCCGTCAGGCCGGTGCAATCCGAAAGATTAAGGTCGCCCCCCACGGAGAGGTTCTCGGGCAGGGCCGTCAGGCCGGTGCAACCCTCAAGATCAAGGTCGCCCGTCACGGAGAGGTTCTCGGGCAGGGCCGTCAGGCCGGTGCAACCCGAAAGACGAAGGGTGCCCGTCACGGAGAGGTTCTCGGGCAGGGCCGTCAGGCCGGTGCAACCCGAAAGACGAAGGGTGCCCCTCACGGAGAGGTTCTCGGGCAGGGCCGTCAGGCCGGTGCAACCCGAAAGACGAAGGGTGCCCGTCACGGAGAGGTTCTCGGGCAGGGCCGTCAGGCCGGTGCAACCGCTAAGATCAAGGTAGCGCCCCACGGAGAGGTGCTCCGGCAGGGCCGTCAGGCCGGTGCAACCCTCAAGATCGAGGTAGCCCCCCACGGAGAGGTGCTCGGGCAGGGCCGTCAGGCCGGTGCAACCCTCAAGATCAAGGTTGCCCGTCACGGAGAGGTGCTCGGGCAGGGCCGTCAGGCCGGTGCAACCCTCAAGATCAAGGTCGCCCCTCACGGAGAGGTTCTCGGGCAGGGCCGTCAGGCCGGTGGAAAAGCTAATATTAAGCTCGCCTTCAACTCGATAATGAACATTGTTAGAAAATTTCTGTTCTAAAATCAGGTTTATCAGTTCATCATCTGTAATAATTTTTGTCTCAATGACAGAACGATTTTCTAGTGCTTTGGTTTCTGATAAGTTATCATGCATACTGCACGGCTGGGTGTATCTAGTACCCTCATCAGAATTATCTATAAAGTTAGATGATGGTCTTTCTATGTAAGAGGGGGAATTTTCTGAAAAGTTTGGTCTTATGTCCATTATTACTTATTCCTTACAAATTAAAGTCTCGAACATAAGATATGACAACATTTTAATAGAATGATTCCTTCCTCCCCGGAATTTTTTTAAGATCAAATAATGATTACAAGTCAGTTTTTGTCGATAGATTGTTTTTTTTATTCTATGACTTTATAAAAGATCATTTTACGCTGATGATGAGATAGCCACCACGACGCCAGCGTTCACAGGCTTCGACAGTGCGCCCCGCATCTGTCTGGCCAGATCATCTTGGGCATGGTTGATGTACTTGCGGGTTGACTCAAGAGAATCGTGGCCCATTAAAGCCGCAATGGCCTCGATGCCGACTTTATCTTGTGCCAGGTACGTCCCGAAGCAATGACGAATGTCGTGGGGCAGGAAGTCTTTAACCGACAGCGACTCGCATACTCTGGCCAACTCTTCCCTGACCGTCGTGTCGCTCACGTCAAATATCTTATCCGTGACCTGAAAGCCCAACGACTTGCGAGTCTCCATCAACCGACGGTTTAACATGGCGGTCAGCCCGGGTACCTCTGGCACAACGTATTCCCGACGCTGGCGCAGTTTGTTACGCCCACCTTTCACCGTGTACAACCTGATCCCGTTGTCGCAACGATCAGACCAGCTCCGGTTCAGGGCGCAGCCAATTCGTGAGCCGGTGTACCACAGAAACACCAGCACATCCTGCACGGGATTATCAGTCGTGCTGATAATTTGATCCCGCACGGATTTATCCACGATGGTCATCCGGTGTTCATGTTTACTGACCCGTCGTTCATAGTTAATGAACGGCAACCGATCCTGAACAACCATCTTGTTTCTTACGGCGTGGTTACGAATGGCCTGAAAGGCATTAAGGTTTCGCTCGATCGTCGACTTGGCCAGTCCACGACGGGTAAAGTTCTCGACAACAAACGCATTTATATCCTCCTGATCTATATCGGCTATCGCGTAACCATCGAACCACCGGTTCAAACGGTCAACGATACCCTGGTTCTTTCTTGAATACCGTACCTGTTTTTCATAGTGCCGGACGCACTCACTGAACAAGGGATTTAAGTAATCGTTCGCGCCGGTTGCCAGTCGCAGGGCATCCAGCTCACGATGCACCGCCATCAGACAGGCTTCGTGGTAGTCCCGTGTTCGGGTGCTCTCCCGAATGGATTTCCCCAGTAACTTATCTTGCAGGTAATAGACGCCGTTCGTGTGTTTAACCAGTTTCAGGTACTTCGGTTTCATGGTTTACCTCCCTGTCAACTATGACTCACATCCCGTAAATAGGTTCCTTTTTGTAATCAATGTCCAGATGATTATAAATACTGAGCATCTTGACCCGTAACTCTTCACGGCTATTCAACGTGAGTTCGACGTTCAGAAAGCCATAGGGACACCCTCTGTTAGTGCGGAAACATTTATATGAGGCTTTCTTGGTTGCATTGTATAAGCGATGAGGCCAGCAATCAGATTTACAGCAAAATTGAATGGTGAGCGGTGTCGAGTGTGTTCTATCTGCGAAATATTTTTCAACTGATCATTAACACTCTCGATCACGGCTCGCTTTCTCAACATGGCTTTATCAAAGGCCTTCAGCTCTCTCGGCTTCATGTTTTTTCGAACTTTCGTCACTAAATTCAGGCCTTTTTCTTTCAACCAGCCAGCTAACTTCTCTGAGATATACCCTTTATCTCCATAAATCCAACCCGTTAAATCCTCTACAAGGTCAGGTACAGGCTTGCGATCATCGGCATTGGCGGTTGAGAGACAGAAGGACAGGATTTCCCCACAATGGTTGATAATCAAGTGAAGTTTGAATCCATACTTCCAGCCAGTAGATGTCTTTCCACGTTTAGCTTCTTCTCTGAACACCTTGTGGTTATTGATTCGATGATTATCACAAACGACGATAGGCGTAGAATCAATGAACGACAAACCTGTAGGCTTTCCCATGCACTGTGTTTTGAGATAAACAGTCAATGGAATCAATGTCGTCTTCATCAGCTCAACAAAACGGTTATAAGAAACCAGGTTGGGAAAACTGTCTGATTTATGCCGGACAATGTGGCTCAGGTAATAGTGCTTGAAATCCCGGAAGGCGCTCTGATGGAAGCAGATAATGATGGTCATTATCTCACTGAGCGTCAGTTTTGATATAACCGGTGATTTTTTGTCATTGCAGATAAGCTGCTTATGCCATTGTGGTTCAAAAATTAGACAGAAATCATCGACATCACAGAATACACTGGTCATAGACATGGAGCCTCCGGTTAGCTGTCTGTGGTTTGGTACCCGAAAGATAGCTAAGTTGTCTGGAGGCTCCTTGTCTTTTTTACGTCGAACTCACGTTAAACAGTCAATGGAATCAATATCGTCTTCATCAGCTCAACAAAACGGTTATAAGAAACCAGATTGGGAAAACTATCTGATTTATGCCGGACAATGTGGCCCAGGTAATAGTGTTTGAAATCCCGGAAGGCGCTCTGA
The DNA here is from genome assembly GCA_965198415.1 of Endozoicomonas sp. GTDB lineage: Bacteria > Pseudomonadota > Gammaproteobacteria > Pseudomonadales > Endozoicomonadaceae > Endozoicomonas. Next base: position 271,401 of record CBDAPN010000029.1, on the reverse strand, counting down.
TGGAAGCAGATAATGATGGTCATTATCTCACTGAGCGTCAGTTTTGATATAACCGGTGATTTTTTGTCATTGCAGATAAGCTGCTTATGCCATTGTGGTTCAAAAATTAGACAGAAATCATCGACATCACAGAATACACTGGTCATAGACATGGAGCCTCTGGTTAGCTGTCTATGGTTTGGTACCCGAAAGATAGCTAAGTTGTCTGGAGGCTCCTTGTCTTTTTTACGTCGAACTCACGTGTTTTAAGAAAGAGGGGGAATCCTCTTCTGTGAGTCGGAAAACGTTTGACCAGTCCATAGTGGAATTAGTCAACGGATTCTTACCGTATTCCACGACAGCCCTAACAAGAGCATCGTAATCCAGATGATCATCGCCCAATGCGACCATTTTAGGGGTTTTTTCTGCACTGATAGCACAGTCCTCGATACGGTCTACCGTTTTTTGAGGGAGTTGGTCAAAAGTTGGGACTTCCTGTCGGCGCAGATATTTTTGCCAGGGATCCCACTGTGCGAGGTAGGCCTGCAAGTTATCGTCGGAACAATGGGTGTTCACTTGATTAACAGCGTTGGCTATATCCTGATCCGACACGTTGGCACACCTTCTAAAGATCATATGCTGAGTTGAGCCGGGCAGGGCGAGTTGCTGGTGTACACCAATCTGAAAAGCCAGCTCTACTTCAATTTCATCCACCCATTTCAAGGTCTTCATATGGTCACGGGCAATCCGTTTCACCTCATCCAGACGCATCATTTGCAAGCCTAATTCCCTTAATTCGTCAGCATTACCCGCAAAGGCCTTTCTTTCGGCCGAATCGAGTAATTGCATGGTATCCAGATCATCCAGTGCCAGGATTATCCGGTCATCACAGGAAGTGAGTGCGTGATGTATGTGATCCATAGCTTCATCCCTGATCCTGTCGCTCCCTGTAAGTAACGCCGTGATTGCCATCACCCGCTGGGCCAGTACAGGACGGGTTGCCTGATTCTGGTAGTCCGCAGTACTGGTCAGTCGCCCCAGGTAACGAACAAGGTCAGTAGCCTGAGCATGCATAAGGCTAAGTTCTGGTATTTCCGAGTCGGCTGAAGCCAGTTGACGCCAGAAGGTAAGACCTTCTACCACGTTTGAAAACTGCTGTTCAGGCTGTCCTGCACTTCGGGAAAAATAAAAATGCATGTCACGAGATTCTACTGCTCGTAGATGGTCGATCAAGGTATCAGACAGCCCGGTATTTTGAAGATAAACGTTGCGGGTATTACCTTCAGTGGTCTCTCCCAGCGTTGTAATCCAGTTGGGCAGGGCCGTCAGACCGGTGCAATCCGAAAGATTAAGGTCGCCCCCCACGGAGAGGTTCTCGGGCAGGGCCGTCAGGCCGGTGCAATCCGAAAGATTAAGGTCGCCCCCCACGGAGAGGTTCTCGGGCAGGGCCGTCAGGCCGGTGCAATCCGAAAGACGAAGGTCGCCCCTCACGGAGAGGTTCTCGGGCAGGGCCGTCAGGCCGGTGCAATCCCTAAGACCAAGGTCGCCCGTCACGGAGAGGTTCTCGGGCAGGGCCGTCAGGCCGGTGCAACCCCTAAGATCAAGGTCGCCCGTCACGGAGAGGTTCTCGGGCAGGGCCTTCAGGCCGGTGCAACCCGAAAGACGAAGGTCGCCCCCCACGGAGAGGTTCTCGGGCAGGGCCGTCAGGCCGGTGCAACCCCTAAGATCAAGGTAGCGCCCCACGGAGAGGTGCTCGGACAGGGCCGTCAGGCCGGTGCAACCCCTAAGATCAAGGTAGCCCCCCACGGAGAGGTGCTCGGGCAGGGCCGTCAGGCCGGTGCAACTCGAAAGGCGAAGGGTGCCCCTCACGGAGAGGTGCTCGGGCAGGGCCGTCAGGCCGGTGCAACCCCTAAGATCAAGGTAGCGCCCCACGGAGAGGTGCTCGGGCAGGGCCGTCAGGCCGGTGCAATCCTCAAGATCAAGGTAGCCCCCCACGGAGAAGTGCTCGGGCAGGGCCGTCAGGCCGGTGCAACCCCTAAGATCAAGGTTGCCCGTCACGGAGAGGTGCTCGGGCAGGGCCGTCAGGCCGGTGCAATCCCTAAGACCAAGGTAGTGCCCCACGGAGAGGTGCTCGGGCAGGGCCGTCAGGCCGGTGCAACCCTCAAGATCAAGGTAGCCCCCCACGGAGAAGTGCTCGGGCAGGGCCGTCAGGCCGGTGCAACCCCTAAGATCAAGGTTGCCCGTCACGGAGAGGTGCTCGGGCAGGGCCGTCAGGCCGGTGCAATCCCTAAGACCAAGGTTGTCCGTCACGGAGAGGTTCTCGGGCAGGGCCGTCAGGCCGGTGCAACCCCTAAGATCAAGGTAGTGCCCCACGGAGAGGTGCTTGGGCAGGGCCGTCAGGCCGGTGCAACCCCCAAGATCAAGGTCGCCCGTCACGGAGAGGTTCTCGGGCAGGGCCGTCAGGCCGGTGCAACCCCCAAGACCAAGGTCGCCCCTCACGGAGAGGTGCTCGGGCAGGGCCGTCAGGCCGGTGCAATCCGAAAGACGAAGGTTGCCCGTCACGGAGAGGTGCTCGGGCAGGGCCGTCAGGCCGGTGCAACGCTCAAGATCAAGGTCGCCCGTCACGGAGAGGTGCTCGGGCAGGGCCGTCAGGCCGGTGCAACCCTCAAGATCAAGGTAGCCCCCCACGGAGAGGTTCTCGGGCAGGGCCGTCAGGCCGGTGCAATCCATAAGACCAAGGTCGCCTCTCACGGAGAGGTTCTCGGGCAGGGCCGTCAGGCCGGTGCAATCCCTAAGATCAAGGTTGCCCGTCACGGAGAGGTGCTCGGGCAGGGCCGTCAGGCCGGTGCAATCCCTAAGATCAAGGTCGCCCGTCACGGAGAGGTGCTTGGGCAGGGCCGTCAGGCCGGTGGAACAGCTAATATTAAGCTCGCCTTCAACTCGATAATGAACATTGTTAGAAAATTCCTGTTCTAAAATCAGGTTTATCAGTTCATCATCTGTAATAATTTTTGTCTCAATGACAGAACGATTTTCTAGTGCTTTGGTTTCTGATAAGTTATCGTGCATACTGGACGGCTGGGTGTATCTAGTATCCTCATCAGAATTATCTATAAAGTTAGATGATGGTCTTTCTATGTAAGAGGGAGAATTTTCTGAAAAGTTTGGTCTTATGTCCATTATTCCTTACTCCTTATAAGCTAAAGTCTTGAACATAAGATATGACAACATATTAATAGAATGGTTCCTTCCTCCCCGGATTTTGTTTAAGATCAAATAATGATTACAAGTCAGTTTTTGTCGATAGATTGTTTTTTTTATTCTATAACTTTATAAAAGACTGGGATAAACTGTCGAAGCTACTGGCTGTATTGGCTTTGGCTTTGGCTTTGGCTTTGCTGGCTTTGGCTTTGGCTATGGTTTTTGCTCCCCATGCAGAAGCCTTGATGTCATGGCTGACCCAACAGCGCCGATGCTTTTTGCTGGAGCTACAAGACTGGTGAATATGTCAACGAAGAGCATCCCATCACGATCAAAACCCACGGTAGAAAAGCACAAAGCCTTTTCTGGGCAGGCCTGGATCACCTCCCGCGAATTTTTGATCATATTGAAACATGGCTTGATGAATTTATTAAGATGCTATCACTCTTCTTCGAGTCCCGGTGGTGTAGGGCTTCATGAAAAATGTCGTGTACAGAGATCGTCGAGTTTACCTTTCAGATTCCTGAGGAAAAAGTTAAGCGGATAAGATTACACACAACAACGCATCTTTATTGTTGTTATTGCTGACAACTCCCTTGGGCTTTGCAGCCCGATGAAGGCTGTGGTTCCATTACTCAGTCAGCTGATGCTGTTTGCGTAGTATGTAAACTTATCCGCTAATTCACTGGACTAATATTCTTATTGTTAGAGTCTCAGTGCAGCCACTCTTTTTGTTATGTTGTGGCATTTGTTGTTTACACGGAGTCTAATCAATTCGCATGCCATTTTTTAAAAAATGTTCTAACCTGCAGATTTATAAAGTTAAAAAATATTATTCAGTTTCTGCTGTCTATTTGATGTACGTTAGTTCTGTTACCTTGCAAAGAGTACGCTGGTTAACTTGTAACATTCGTAACGTGAGTTCGACGTTCACAAAGCCATAGGGACACCCTCTGTCAGTGCGGAAACATTTACATGAGGCTTTCTTGGTTGCATTGTATAAGCGATGAGGCCAGCAATCAGATTTACAGCAAAATTGAATGGTGAGCGGTGTCGAGTGTGTTCTATCTGCGAAATATTTTTCAACTGATCATTAACACTCTCGATCACGGCTCGCTTTCTCAACATGGCTTTATCAAAGGCCTTCAGCTCTTTCGGCTTCATGTTTTTTCGAACTTTCGGCACTCAATTCAGGCCTTCAGACATCTTTCAACCAGCCAGCTAACTTCTCTGAGATATACCCTTTATCTCCATAAAGCCAACCCGTTAAATCCTCTACAAGGTCAGGTACAGGCTTGCGATCATCGGTATTGGCGGTTGAGAGACAATTAGGACAGGATTTCCCCACAATGGTTGATAATCAAGTGAAGTTTGAATCCATACTTCCAGCCAGTAGATGTCTTTCCACGTTTAGCTTCTTCTCTGAACACCTTGTGGTTATTGATTCGATGATTATCACAAACGACGATAGGCGTATGAATCAATGAACGACAAACCTGTAGGCTTTCCCATGCACTGTGTTTTGAGAAAACATGTCAATGTAATCAGATCGTCGAGTCTTACCTTTCAGTTCAAAAAAGTTAAGCGGTTATAAGATTACACACAGGTTGGGAATCTTTATTGTTGTTATGCTGGACAACTCCCTTGGGCTTTGCAGCCCGATAAGGCTAGTGCTTCCATTCCTCAGTCAGCTGATCTGTTTGCGTAGCATGATAAACTTATCCGTCTAATTCACTGGACTAATATTCTTATATTAGAGTCTCAGTGCAGCCACTCTTTTTGTTATGTTGTGGCATTTGTGGTCTAATAGCACCTGACACTGAAATGCGAGACAATACGATCATGCCATTTTTTAAAAAATGTCACTAACCTGAGCTTTATAAAGTTAACACAAAAATTCAGTTTCTGCAAAGTCTATTTGATGTACGTTAGTTCGGTTACCTTGCAAACTGTACGCAAGGCTAAGCGTGCCAGACATTCGTAAATCATGAGTTCGCAGTTCACAAAGCCATACTGTACACCCTGGAAGTGCCAAACATTTAGATGAGGCAAAATGCTTGGATTGTCATTGTATAAGCGATGAGGCCAGCACAGCTTTACAGGCAAAATGCGAATGGTGAGCGGTGTCGAGAATGTTCTATGCCGAAATATTTTTCAACTGATATTAACACTCTCGAGTGCGGCTTTTTCTGCAAATGGCTTTATCAAAGGCCTTCAGCTTTTCGTTCATGTTTTTTCGAACTTTCGTCAAAGGAGTCAGCGCACTTCCTCATTAATCAACTATGCCAGAACTTCATGAAGATATACCAGGTCTGCTTATTCCATGAATGGATTAAGCGGCCTGCCAAGCTCATAACAGTGCAAGAACTGAACCTGTACCGGCGGATAAAGCGCTTGATTTAACCAGAGCAGGCAAAGTTTGGGGAGCCGTGAAATGATGAAAAATCTACGCAAAGAAGGCTTTCCATTGGTCGTTACCGTGTTCGTCTTGATGAAGCAGCTCAATTTAGTTGTGACGCAACGACTAGCCTATAAGGTTACGACTCACCGCAGACACAGTGATGCAGTGGCAGATAACCTGTTGAATATGAACTTTAACCCCGTGGCACCTAATCAGGTCTGGGCGGGTGATGTGACCTATTTAAAGACTGGTCAGGGCTGGGTGTATCTGGCTCAGTTGTGATGGATCTCTATTCAAGGCGTATAGTGGGCTGGCATAATGATAAGCGTCATTATCTCACTGACGTCAGTTTTGATATAAGCCGGTGATTTTTTGCATACATTCACGATAAGCTGCTTAAAGCCATTGTGGTTCAAAAATTAGACAGTCATCGACATCACAGAATACACTGGTCATAGACATGGAGCCTCCGGTTAGCTGTCTATGGTATGAGAGCCAGCATGGGTGATGTTGGCTTGCTGGGATAATGCTGTGGTTGAGCGCTTCTTTGGTAGCCTCAAGCACGACTGTTATTTAAGGTGTACCAGCCAACACGCAAGCACATGAAAAGGGATGTGGCTGCATACATGAAGTATTACAACACTGAGCGCCTTCATTCAGCCAATAGTGACGAGACGCCAGTTAGATTAGAGCAGTTGTTTTATCCGTTTTAATATCCGTTTTAAGGAAGAGGGGGAATCCTCTTCTGTGAGTCGGAAAACGTTTGACCAGTCCATAGGGGAATTAGTCAACGGATTCTTACCGTATTCCACGACAGCCCTAACAAGAGCATCGTAATCCAGATGATCATTGCCCAATGCGACCATTTTAGGGGTTTTTTCTGCACTGATAGCACAGTCCTCGATACGGTCTACCGTTTTTTGAGGGAGTTGGTCAAAAGTTGGGACTTCCTGTCGGCGCAGATATTTTTGCCAGGGATCCCACTGTGCGAGGTAGGCCTGCAAGTTATCGTCGGAACAATGGGTGTTCACTTGATTAACAGCGTTGGCTATATCCTGATCCGACACGTTGGCATACCTTCTAAAGATCATATGCTGAGTTGAGCCGGGCAGGGCGAGTTGCTGGCGTACACCAATCTGAAAAGCCAGCTCTACTTCAATTTCATCCACCCATTTCAAGGTCTTCATATGGTCACGGGCAATCCGTTTCACCTCATCCAGACGCATCATTTGCAAGCCTAATTCCCTTAATTCGTCAGCATTACCCGCAAAGGCCTTTCTTTCGGCCGAATCGAGTACTTGCATGGTATCCAGATCATCCAGTGCCAGGATTATCCGGTCATCACAGGAAGTGAGTGCGTGATGTATGTGATCCATAGCTTCATCCCTGATCCTGTCGCTCCCTGTCAGTAACGCCGTGATTGCCATCACCCGCTGGGCCAGTACAGGACGGGTTGCCTGATTCTGGTAGTCCGCAGTACTGGTCAGTCGCCCCAGGTAACGAACAAGGTCAGTAGCCTGATCATGCATAAGGCTAAGTTCTGGTATTTCCGAGTCGGCTGAAGCCAGTTGACGCCAGAAGGTAAGACCTTCTACCACGTTTGAAAACTGCTGTTCAGGTTGTCCTGCACTTCGGGAAAAATAAAAGTGCATGCCAGGAGATTCTCCTTCTCGTAGACGTAGACGGTCGATCAAGGTATCAGACAGCCCGGTATTTTGAAGATAAACGTTGCGGAAATTACCTTCAGTGGTCTCTCCCAGCGTTGTAATCCAGTTGGGCAGGGCCGTCAGGCCGGTGCAATCCGAAAGACGAAGGTCGCCCCCCACGGAGAGGTTCTCGGGCAGGGCCGTCAGGCCGGTGCAACGCCTAAGATCAAGGTAGCGCGCCACGGAGAGGTGCTCGGGCAGGGCCGTCAGGCCGGTGCAACCCGAAAGACGAAGGTCGCCCCCCACGGAGAGGTTCTCGGGCAGGGCCGTCAGGCCGGTGCAACCCGAAAGACGAAGGTCGCCCCCCACGGAGAGGTTCTCGGGCAGGGCCGTCAGGCCGGTGCAACCCCTAAGATCAAGGTAGCGCCCCACGGAGAGGTTCTCGGGCAGGGCCGTCAGGCCGGTGCAACCCGAAAGACGAAGGTCGCCCCCCACGGAGAGGTTCTCGGGCAGGGCCGTCAGGCCGGTGCAATCCGAAAGATTAAGGTCGCCCCCCACGGAGAGGTTCTTGGGCAGGGCCGTCAGGCCGGTGCAATCCCTAAGACCAAGGTCGCCCGTCACGGAGAGGTTCTCGGGCAGGGCCGTCAGGCCGGTGCAACCCCTAAGATCAAGGTCGCCCGTCACGGAGAGGTTCTTGGGCAGGGCCGTCAGGCCGGTGCAATCCCTAAGCTCAAGGTCGTCCGTCACGGAGAGGTTCTTGGGCAGGGCCGTCAGGCCGGTGCAACCCGAAAGACGAAGGTCGCCCCCCACGGAGAGGTTCTCGGGCAGGGCCGTCAGGCCGGTGCAACCCTCAAGATCAAGGTTGCCCCTCACGGAGAGGTGCTTGGACAAAGCCGTCAGGCCGGTGCAACCCCTAAGCTCAAGGTAGCCCCCCACGGAGAGGTGCTCGGGCAGGGCCGTCAGGCCGGTGCAACCCGAAAGACGAAGGCTGCCCCTCACGGAGAGGTTCACGGGCAGGGCCGTCAGGCCGGTGCAACCCTTAAGATCAAGGTAGCGCCCCACGGAGAGGTGCTCGGGCAGGGCCGTCAGGCCGGTGCAACCCTCAAGATCAAGGTGGCCCCCCACGGAGAAGTGCTCGGGCAGGGCCGTCAGGCCGGTGCAACCCCTAAGGTCAAGGTTGCCCGTCACGGAGAGGTGCTCGGGCAGGGCCGTCAGGCCTGTGCAATCCCTAAGACCAAGGTTGCCCGTCACGGAGAGGTTCTCGGGCAGGGCCGTCAGGCCGGTGCAACCCCTAAGATCAAGGTAGTGCACCACGGAGAGGTGCTCGGGCAGGGCCGTCAGGCCGGTGCAACCATTAAGATCAAGGTAGCCCCCCACGGAGAGGTGCTCGGGCAGGGCCGTCAGGCCGGTGCAACCATTAAGATCAAGGTAGCCCCCCACGGAGAGGTGCTCGGGCAGGGCCGTCAGGCCGGTGCAATCCCTAAGCTCAAGGTCGTCCGTCACGGAGAGGTTCTCGGGCAGGGCCGTCAGGCCGGTGCAACCCGAAAGACGAAGGTCGCCCTCCACGGAGAGGTGCTCGGGCAGGGCCGTCAGGCCGGTGCAACCCTTAAGATCAAGGTCGCCCGTCACGGAGAGGTTCTCGGGCAGGGCCGTCAGGCCGGTGCAACCCGAAAGACGAAGGTTGCCCCCCACGGAGAGGTTCTTGGGCAGGGCCGTCAGGCCGGTGCAACCCTCAAGATCAAGGTTGCGCCCCACGGAGAGGTGCTCGGGCAGGGCCGTCAGGCCGGTGCAACCACTAAGAACAAGGTAGCCCCCCACGGAGAGGTTCTCGGGCAGGGCCGTCAGGCCGGTGCAATCCGAAAGACGAAGGTTGCCCGTCACGGAGAGGTGCTCGGGCAGGGCCGTCAGGCCGGTGCAATCCGAAAGACGAAGGTTGCCCGTCACGGAGAGGTGCTCGGGCAGGGCCGTCAGGCCGGTGCAACCCGAAAGACGAAGGTCGCCCCTCACGGAGAGGTTCTCGGGCAGGGCCGTCAGGCCGGTGCAACCCTCAAGATCAAGGTCGCCCGTCACGGAGAGGTTCTCGGGCAGGGCCGTCAGGCCGGTGCAACCCCTAAGAACAAGGTAGCGCCCCACGGAGAGGTGCTCGGGCAGGGCCGTCAGGTCGGTGCAATCCGAAAGACGAAGGTTGCCCCTCACGGAGAGGTGCTCGGGCAGGGCCGTCAGGCCGGTGGAACAGCTAATATTAAGCTCGCCTTCAACTCGATAATGAACATTGTTAGAAAATTTCTGTTCTAAAATCAGGTTTATCAGTTCATCATCTGTAATAATTTGTGTCTCAATGACAGAACGATTTTCTAGTGCTTTGGTTTCTGATAAGTTATCAAGCATACTGCACGGCTGGGTGTATCTAGTACCCTCATCAGAATTATCTATAAAGTTAGATGATGGTCTTTCTATGTAAGAGGGAGAATTTTCTGAAAAGTTTGGTCTTATGTCCATTATTACTTATTCCTTACAAATTAAAGTCTCGAACATAAGATATGACAACATTTTAATAGAATGATTCCTTCCTCCCCGGATTTTTTTTAAGATCAAATAATGATTACAAGTCAGTTTTTGTCGATAGATTGTTTTTTTTATTCTATAACTTTATAAAAGACCGGGATAAACTGTCGAAGCTACTGGCTGTATTGGCTTTGGCTTTTTGCTGGAGCTACAAGACTGGTGAATATGTCAACGAAGAGCACCCCATCACGATCAAAACCCACGGTAGAAAAGCACAAAGCCTTTTCTGGGCAGGTCTGGATCACCTCCCGCGAATTTTTGATCATATTGAAACATGGCTTGATGAATTTATTAAGATGCTATCACTCTTCTTCGAGTCCCGGTGGTGTAGGGCTTCATGAAAAATGTCGTGTACAGAGATCGTCGAGTTTACCTTTCAGATTCCTGAGGAAAAAGTTAAGCGGATAAGATTACACACAACAACGCATCTTTATTGTTGTTATTGCTGACAACTCCCTTGGGCTTTGCAGCCCGATGAAGGCTGTGGTTCCATTACTCAGTCAGCTGATGCTGTTTGCGTAGTATGTAAACTTATCCGCTAATTCACCGGACTAATATTCTTATTGTTAGAGTCTCAGTGCAGCCACTCTTTTTGTTATGTTGTGGCATTTGTTGTTTACACCTGAGTCTAATCAATTCGCATGCCATTTTTTAAAAAATGTTCTAACCTGCCGCTTTATAAAGTTAAAAAATATTATTCAGTTTCTGCTGTCTATTTGATGTACGTTAGTTCTGTTACCTTGCAAAGAGTACGCTGGTTAACTTGTAACATTCGTAACGTGAGTTCGACGTTCACAAAGCCATAGGGACACCCTCTGTCAGTGCGGAAACATTTACATGAGGCTTTCTTGGTTGCATTGTATAAGTGATGAGGCCAGCAATCAGATTTACAGCAAAATTGAATGGTGAGCGGTGTCGAGTGTGTTCTATCTGCGAAATATTTTTCAACTGATCATTAACACTCTCGATCACGGCTCGCTTTCTCAAGATGGCTTTATCAAAGGCCTTCAGCTCTCTCGGCTTCATGTTTTTTCGAACTTTCGTCACTAAATTCAGGCCTTTTTCTTTCAACCAGCCAGCTAAATTCTCTGAGATATACCCTTTATCTCCATAAATCCAACCCGTTAAATCCTCTACAAGGTCAGGTACAGGCTTGCGATCATCGGTATTGGCGGTTGAGAGACAAAAGGACAGGATTTCCCCACAATGGTTGATAATCAAGTGAAGTTTGAATCCATACTTCCAGCCAGTAGATGTCTTTCCACGTTTAGCTTCTTCTTTGAACACCTTGTGGTTATTGATTCGATGATTATCACAAACGACGATAGGCGTAGAATCAATGAACGACAAACCTGTAGGCTTTCCCATGCACTGTGTTTTGAGATAAACAGTCAATGGAATCAATGTCGTCCTCATCAGCTCAACAAAACGGTTATAAGAAACCAGGTTGGGAAAACTGTCTGATTTATGCCGGACAATGTGGCTCAGGTAATAGTGCTTGAAATCCCGGAAGGCGCTCTGATGGAAGCAGATAATGATGGTCATTATCTCACTGAGCGTCAGTTTTGATATAACCGGTGATTTTTTGTCATTGCAGATAAGCTGTAGTGGTCTAATAGCACCGGACACTGAAATGCGAGACAATACGATCAACCATTTTAGGTGTCACAATGAGCGAAAAGAAAACACAAAAAAGTTACCCAAAGGAATTCAAGGAAGAAGCGGTTGCATTGGTAACTGAGCAAGGCTATAGCGTGCCAGAAGCAGCTAAATCATTGGGTATTGCAGTTAGCCTACTGTACACATGGAAGGCCAAAATTGAGAAGCAAAATGCTGGATTGTCTTTAAAAGAAGATGAGCGAGACGAGCTTAACAGGCTGCGTAAGGAAGTTAAGAATCTTCGTATGGAGAAAGAAATATTAAAAAAGGCGAGTGCCTTTTTTGCGAAGGAAATGAAATAAAATTTCCGTTCATCAAAAAGGAGTCGGCGCACTACCCCATTAATCTACTATGCCGAACCATGAAGGTTAGCAGGTCTGCTTATTATGAATGGATTAAGCGGCCTGCCAAGCTCATAACAGTGCAAGAACTGAACCTGTACCGGCGGATAAAGCGCTTGTTTAACCAGAGCAGGCAAAGTTTGGGGAGCCGTGAAATGATGAAAAATCTACGCAAAGAAGGCTTTATCATTGGTCGTTACCGTGTTCGTCAGTTGATGAAGCAGCTCAATTTAGTTGTGACGCAACGACTAGCCTATAAGGTTACGACTCAACGCAGACACAGTGATGCAGTGGCTGATAACCTGTTGAATATGAACTTTAACCCCGTGGCACCTAATCAGGTCTGGGCGGGTGATGTGACCTATTTAAAGACTGGTCAGGGCTGGGTGTATCTGGCTGTTGTGATGGATCTCTATTCAAGGCGTATAGTGGGCTGGCATATTGATAAGCGCATGAAAACTGACTTGGTAAGTAAAGCCTTGATTAAAGCATATAGTCTACGTCAGCCGCCTAAAGGCTTGGTATTTCACAGTGATCGAGGGTCGCAGTATACCAGCAAGCATTACCGTCAATTGCTGCAAAGCTATGGTATGAGAGCCAGCATGGGTGATGTTGGCGCTTGCTGGGATAATGCTGTGGTTGACGCTTCTTTGGTAGCCTCAAGCACGACTGGCTATTTAAGGTGCACCAGCCAACACGCAAGCACATGAAAAGCGATGTGGCTGCATACATGAAGTATTACAACTCTGAGCGCCTTCATTCAGCCAATAGTGACGAGACGCCAGTTAGATTAGAGCAGTTGTTTTATAGAGGTGCCCAAAAGGATGAAAGGCTCGCTGGCGAATCTTGTATCGGAGTGGGTAGCCAACAAACGAAGCGCATTAGCTATGTATAGATTCATCGCGTAAATTCTCAAATTTTAGTGTCCGGTTTTACTTGACCAGAACATTAGTTTTATCCGTTTTAAGGAAGGGGGGGAATCCTCTTCTGTGAGTCGGAAAACGTTTGACCAGTCCATAGGGGAATTAGTCAACGGATTCTTACCGTATTCCACGACAGCCCTAACAAGAGCATCGTAATCCAGATGATCATTGCCCAATGCGACCATTTTAGGGGTTTTTTCTGCACTGATAGCACAGTCCTCGATACGGTCTACCGTTTTTTGAGGGAGTTGGTCAAAAGTTGGGACTTCCTGTCGGCGCAGATATTTTTGCCAGGGATCCCACTGTGCGAGGTAGGCCTGCAAGTTATCGTCGGAACAATGGGTGTTCACTTGATTAACAGCGTTGGCTATATCCTGATCCGACACGTTGCCACACCTTCTAAAGATCATATGCTGAGTTGAGCCGGGCAGGGCGAGTTGCTGGCGTACACCAATCTGAAAAGCCAGCTCTACTTCAATTTCATCCACCCAGCTCAAGGTCTTCATATGGTCACGGGCAATCCGTTTCACCTCATCCAGACGCATCATTTGCAAGCCTAATTCCCTTAATTCGTCAGCATTACCCGCAAAGGCCTTTCTTTTGGCCGAATCGAGTAATTGCATGGTATCCAGATCATCCAGTGCCAGGATTATCCGGTCATCACAGGAAGTGAGTGCGTGATGTATGTGATCCATAGCTTCATCCCTGATCCTGTCGCTCCCTGTCAGTAACGCCGTGATTGCCATCACCCGCTGGGCCAGTACAGGACGGGTTGCCTGATTCTGGTAGTCCGCAGTACTGGTCAGTCGCCCCAGGTAACGAACAAGGTGAGTAGCCTGATTATGCATAAGGCTAAGTTCTGGTATTTCCGAGTCGGCTGAAGCCAGTTGACGCCAGAAGGTAAGACCTTCTACCACGTTTGAAAACTGCTGTTCAGGCTGTCCTGCACTTCGGGAAAAATAAAACTGCATGTCAGGAGATTCTACTTCTCGTAGATGGTCGATCAAGGTATCAGACAGCCCGGTATTTTCAAGATAAACCTCGCGGGCATTACCTTCAGTGGTCTCTCCCAGCGTTGTAATCCAGTTGGGCAGGGCCGTCAGGCCGGTGCAACCCGAAAGATTAAGGTCGCCCCCCACGGAGAGGTTCTCGGGCAGGGCCGTCAGGCCGGTGCAATCCGAAAGATTAAGGTCGCCCCCCACGGAGAGGTTCTCGGGCAGGGCCGTCAGGCCGGTGCAATCCGAAAGATTAAGGTCGCCCCCCACGGAGAGGTTCTCGGGCAGGGCCGTCAGGCCGGTGCAATCCGAAAGACGAAGGTTGCCCCTCACGGAGAGGTTCTCGGGCAGGGCCGTCAGGCCGGTGCAACCCTCAATATCAAGGTCGCCCGTCACGGAGAGGTTCTCGGGCAGGGCCGTCAGGCCGGTGCAATCCCTAAGATCAAGGTCGCCCGTCACGGAGAGGTTCTCGGGCAGGGACGTCAGGCCGGTGCAATCCGAAAGACGAAGGTTGCCCCTCACGGAGAGGTTCTTGGGCAGGGCCGTCAGGCCGGTGCAACCGCTAAGATCAAGGTAGCGCCCCACGGAGAGGTGCTCGGGCAGGGCCGTCAGGCCGGTGCAACCCTTAAGATCAAGGTCGCCCCCCACGGAGAAGTGCTCGGGCAGGGCCGTCAGGCCGGTGCAACCCGAAAGACGAAGGTAGCCCCCCACGGAGAGGTTCTTGGGCAGGGCCGTCAGGCCGGTGCAATACCTAAGATCAAGGTCGCCCGTCACGGAGAGGTGCTCGGGCAGGGCTGTCAGGCCGGTGCAACACAAAAGACGAAGGGTGCCCGTCACGGAGAGGTTCTCGGGCAGGGCCGTCAGGCCGGTGCAACTCCTAAGATCAAGGTCGCCCTTCACGGAGAGGTGCTCGGGCAGGGCCGTCAGGCTGGTGCAATCCGAAAGACGAAGGTTGCCCCTCACGGAGAGGTGCTCGGGCAGGGCCGTCAGGCCGGTGCAACCCTCAAGATCGAGGTAGCCCCCCACGGAGAGGTGCTCGGGCAGGGCCGTCAGGCCGGTGCAACCCCTAAGACCAAGGTCGCCCGTCACGGAGAGGTTCTCGGGCAGGGCCGTCAGGCCGGTGCAATCCGAAAGATTAAGGTGGCCCCCCACGGAGAGGTTCTCGGGCAGGGCCGTCAGGTCGGTGCAATACGAAAGACGAAGGTCGCCCCTCACGGAGAGGTGCTTGGGCAGGGCCGTCAGGTCGGTGCAATCCGAAAGACGAAGGTTGCCCTTCACGGAGAGGTGCTCGGGCAGGGCCGTCAGGTCGGTGGAACAGCTAATATTAAGCTCGCCTTTAACTTGATAATGAACATTGTTAGAAAATTTCTGTTCTAAAATCAGGTTTATCAGTTCATCATCTGTAATAATTTTTGTCTCAATGACAGAACGATTTTCTAGTGCTTTGGTTTCTGATAAGTTATCATGCATACTGCACGGCTGGGTGTATCTAGTACCCTCATCAGAATTATCTATAAAGTTAGATGATGGTCTTTCTATGTAAGAGGGAGAATTTTCTGAAAAGTTTGGTCTTATGTCCATTATTCCTTACTCCTTATAAGTTAAAGTCTTGAACATAAGATATGACAACATTTTAATAGAATGGTTCCTTCCTCCCCGGATTTTGTTTAAGATCAAATAATGATTACAAGTCAGTTTTTGTCGATAGATTGTTTTTTTATTCTATAACTTTATAAAAGACTGGGATAAACTGTCGAAGCTACTGGCTGTATTGGCTTTGGCTTTTTGCTGGAGCTACAAGACTGGTGAATATGTCAACGAAGAGCACCCCATCACGATCAAAACCCACGGTAGAAAAGCACAAAGCCTTTTCCGGGTGGGCCTGGATCACCTCCAGCGAATTTTTGATCATATTGAAACATGGCTTGATGAATTTATTAAGATGCTATCACTCTTCTTCGAGTCCCGGTGGTGTAGGGCTTCATGAAAAATGTCGTGTACAGAGATCGTCGAGTTTACCTTTCAGATTCCTGAGGAAAAAGTTAAGCGGATAAGATTACACACAACAACGCATCTTTATTGTTGTTATTGCTGACAACTCCCTTGGGCTTTGCAGCCCGATGAAGGCTGTGGTTCCATTACTCAGTCAGCTGATGCTGTTTGCGTAGTATGTAAACTTATCCGCTAATTCACTGGACTAATATTCTTATTGTTAGAGTCTCAGTGCAGCCACTCTTTTTGTTATGTTGTGGCATTTGTTGTTTACACGTGAGTCTTATCAATTCGCATGCCATTTTTTAAAAAATATTCTAACCTGCGATTTATAAAGTTAAAAAATATTATTCAGTTTCTGCTGTCTATTTGATGTACGTTAGTTCTGTTACCTTGCAAAGAGTACGCTGGTTAACTTGTAACATTCGTAACGTGAGTTCGACGTTCAGAAAGCCATAGGGACACCCTCTGTCAGTGCGGAAACATTTATATGAGGCTTTCTTGGTTGCATTGTATAAGCGATGAGGCCAGCAATCAGATTTACAGCAAAATTGAATGGTGAGCGGTGTCGAGTGTGTTCTATCTGCGAAATATTTTTCAACTGATCATTAACACTCTCGATCACGGCTCGCTTTCTCAACATGGCTTTATCAAAGGCCTTCAGCTCTTTCGGCTTCATGTTTTTTCGAACTTTCGTCACTAAATTCAGGCCTTTCTCTTTCAACCAGCCAGCTAACTTCTCTGAGATATACCCTTTATCTCCATAAATCCAACCCGTTAAATCCTCTACAAGGTCAGGTACAGGCTTGCGATCATCGGTATTGGCGGTTGAGAGACAGAAGGACAGGATTTCCCCACAATGGTTGATAATCAAGTGAAGTTTGAATCCATACTTCCAGCCAGTAGATGTCTTTCCACGTTTAGCTTCTTCTCTGAACGCCTTGTGGTTATTGATTCGATGATTATCACAAACGACGATAGGCGTAGAATCAATGAACGACAAACCTGTGGGCTTTCCCATGCACTGTGTTTTGAGATAAACAGTCAATGGAATCAATGTCGTCTTCATCAGCTCAACAAAACGGTTATAAGAAACCAGATTGGGGAAACTATCTGAATTATGCCGGACAATCTGGCTCAGGTAATAGTGCTTGAAATCCGGGAAGGCACTCTGATGGAAGCAGATAATGATGGTCATTATCTCACTGAGCGTCAGTTTTGATATAACCGGTGATTTTTTGTCATTGCAGATAAGCTGTAGTGGTCAATAGCACCGGACACTGAAATGCGAGACAATACGATCAACCATTTTAGGTGTCACAATGAGCGAAAAGAAAACACAAAAAAGTTATCCAAAGGAATTCAAGGAAGAAGCGGTTGCATTGGTAACTGAGCAAGGCTACAGCGTGCCAGAAGCAGCTAAATCATTGGGTATTGCAGTTAGCCTACTGTACACATGGAAGGCCAAAATTGAGAAGCAAAATGCTGGATTGTCTTTAAAAGAAGATGAGCGAGACGAGCTTAACAGGCTGCGTAAGGAAGTTAAGAATCTTCGTATGGAGAAAGAAATATTAAAAAAGGCGAGTGCCTTTTTTGCGAAGGAAATGAAATAAAATTTCCGTTCATCAAAAAGGAGTTGGCGCACTACCCCATTAATCTACTATGCCGAACCATGAAGGTTAGCAGGTCTGCTTATTATGAATGGATTAAGCGGCCTGCCAAGCTCATAACAGTGCAAGAACTGAACCTGTACCGGCGGATAAAGCGCTTGTTTAACCAGAGCAGGCAAAGTTTGGGGAGCCGTGAAATGATGAAAAATCTACGCAAAGAAGGCTTTGTCATTGGTCGTTACCGTGTTCGTCAGTTGATGAAGCAGCTCAATTTAGTTGTGACGCAACGACTAGCCTATAAGGTTACGACTCAGCGCAGACACAGTGATGCAGTGGCTGATAACCTGTTGAAGATGAACTTTAACCCCGTGGCACCTAATCAGGTCTAGGCGGGTGATGTGACCTATTTAAAGACTGGTCAGGGCTGGGTGTATCTGGCTGTTGTGATGGATCTCTATTCAAGGCGTATAGTGGGCTGGCATATTGATAAGCGCATGAAAACTGACTTGGTAAGTAAAGCCTTGATTAAAGCATACAGTCTACGTCAGCCGCCTAAAGGCTTGGTATTTCACAGTGATCGAGGGTCGCAGTATACCAGCAAGCATTACCGTCAATTGCTGCAAAGCTATGGTATGAGAGCCAGCATGGGTGATGTTGGCGCTTGCTGGGATAATGCTGTGGTTGACGCTTCTTTGGTAGCCTCAAGCACGACTGGCTATTTAAGGTGCACCAGCCAACACGCAAGCACATGAAAAGCGATGTGGCTGCATACATGAAGTATTACAACTCTGAGCGCCTTCATTCAGCCAATAGTGACGAGACGCCAGTTAGATTAGAGCAGTTGTTTTATCCGTTTTAATATCCGTTTTAAGGAAGAGGGGGAATTCTCTTCTGTGAGTCGGAAAACGTTTGACCAGTCCATAGGGGAATTAGTCAACGGATTCTTACCGTATTCCACGACAGCCCTAACAAGAGCATCGTAATCCAGATGATCATCGCCCAATGCGACCATTTTAGGGGTTTTTTCTGCACTGATAGCACAGTCCTCGATACGGTCTACCGTTTTTTGAGGGAGTTGGTCAAAAGTTGGGACTTCCTGTCGGCGCAGATATTTTTGCCAGGGATCCCACTGTGCGAGGTAGGCCTGCAAGTTATCGTCGGAACAATGGGTGTTCACTTCATTAACAGCGTTGGCTATATCCTGATCCGACACGTTGGCACACCTTCTAAAGATCATATGCTGAGTTGAGCCGGGCAGGGCGAGTTGCTGGCGTACACCAATCTGAAAAGCCAGCTCTACTTCAATTTCATCCACCCATTTCAAGGTCTTCATATGGTCACGGGCAATCCGTTTCACCTCATCCAGACGCATCATTTGCAAGCCTAATTCCCTTAATTCGTCAGCATTACCCGCAAAGGCCTTTCTTTCGGCCGAATCGAGTAATTGCATGGTATCCAGATCATCCAGTGCCAGGATTATCCGGTCATCACAGGAAGTGAGTGCGTGATGTATGTGATCCATAGCTTCATCCCTGATCCTGTCGCTCCCTGTCAGTAACGCCGTGATTGCCATCACCCGCTGGGCCAGTACAGGACGGGTTGCCTGATTCTGGTAGTCCGCAGTACTGGTCAGTCGCCCCAGGTAACGAACAAGGTCAGTAGCCTGATCATGCATAAGGCTAAGTTCTGGTATTTCCGAGTCGGCTGAAGCCAGTTGACGCCAGAAGGTAAGACCTTCTACCACGTTTGAAAACTGCTGTTCAGGCTGTCCTGCACTTCGGGAAAAATGAAACTGCATGCCAGGAGGTTCTACTTCTCGTAGACTGTCGATCAAGGTATCAGACAGCCCGGTATTTTGAAGATGAACGCTGCGGATATTACCTTCAGTGGTCTCTCCCAGCGTTGTAATCCAGTTGGGCAGGGCCGTCAGGCCGGTGCAACCACTAAGAACAAGGTCGCCCCCCACGGAGAGGTTCTCGGGCAGGGCCGTCAGGCCGGTGCAACCCCTAAGATCAAGGTAGCGCCCCACGGAGAGGTTCTCGGGCAGGGCCGTCAGGCCGGTGCAACCCGAAAGACGAAGGTCGCCCCCCACGGAGAGGTTCTCGGGCAGGGCCGTCAGGCCGGTGCAACCCGAAAGACGAAGGTCGCCCCCCACGGAGAGGTTCTCGGGCAGGGCCGTCAGGCCGGTGCAATCCGAAAGATTAAGGTGGCCCCCCACGGAGAGGTTCTCGGGCAGGGCCGTCAGGCCGGTGCAACCCGAAAGACGAAGGTCGCCCCCCACGGAGAGGTTCTCGGGCAGGGCCGTCAGGCCGGTGCAACCCGAAAGACGAAGGTCGCCCCCCACGGAGAGGTTCTCGGGCAGGGCCGTCAGGCCGGTGCAATTCCTAAGATCAAGGTCGCCCGTCACGGAGAGGTTCTCGGGCAGGGCCGTCAGGCCGGTGCAATCCCTAAGCTCAAGGTCGTCCGTCACGGAGAGGTTCTCGGGCAGGGCCGTCAGGCCGGTGCAACCCGAAAGACGAAGGTCGCCCCCCACGGAGAGGTTCTCGGGCAGGGCCGTCAGGCCGGTGCAACCCTCAAGATCAAGGTAGCGCTTCACGGAGAGGTGCTTGGACAAAGCCGTCAGGCCGGTGCAACCCCTAAGCTCAAGGTAGCCCCCCATGGAGAGGTTCTCGGGCAGGGCCGTCAGGCCGGTGCAACGCGAAAGACGAAGGCTGCCCCTCACGGAGAGGTTCTCGGGCAGGGCCGTCAGGCCGGTGCAACCCCTAAGATCAAGGTAGCGCCCCACGGAGAGGTTCTCGGGCAGGGCCGTCAGGCCGGTGCAACCCTCAAGATCAAGGTAGCGCCCCACGGAGAGGTTCTCGGGCAGGGCCGTCAGGCCGGTGCAACCCCTAAGATCAAGGTCGCCCCCACGGAGAGGTGCTCGGGCAGGGCCGTCAGGCCGGTGCAACCCGAAAGACGAAGGTCGCCCTCCACGGAGAGGTGCTCGGGCAGGGCCGTCAGGCCGGTGCAATCCGAAAGACGAAGGTTGCCCGTCACGGAGAGGTGCTCGGGCAGGGCCGTCAGGCCGGTGCAACCCTCAATATCAAGGTCGCCCCTCACGGAGAGGTTCTCGGGCAGGGCCGTCAGGCCGGTGCAATCCGAAAGACGAAGGTTGCCCGTCACGGAGAGGTGCTCGGGCAGGGCCGTCAGGCCGGTGCAACCATTAAGATCAAGGTAGCCCCCCACGGAGAGGTGCTCGGGCAGGGCCGTCAGGCCGGTGCAACCCGAAAGACGAAGGTCGCCCTCCACGGAGAGGTGCTCGGGCAGGGCCGTCAGGCCGGTGCAACCCTTAAGATCAAGGTCGCCCGTCACGGAGAGGTTCTCGGGCAGGGCCGTCAGGCCGGTGCAACCCGAAAGACGAAGGTTGCCCCCCACGGAGAGGTTCTTGGGCAGGGCCGTCAGGCCGGTGCAACCCTTAAGATCAAGGTCGCCCCCACGGAGAGGTGCTCGGGCAGGGCCGTCAGGCCGGTGCAACCCTCAAGATCAAGGTAGCGCCCCACGCAGAGGTGCTCGGGCAGGGCCGTCAGGCCGGTGCAACCCCTAAGAACAAGGTAGCGCCCCACGGAGAGGTGCTCGGGCAGGGCCGTCAGGCCGGTACAATCATTAAGATCAAGGTCGCCCGTCACGGAGAGGTTCTCGGGCAGGGCCGTCAGGCCGGTGCAACCATCAAGATTAAGGTTGCGCCCCACGGAGAGGTGCTCGGGCAGGGCCGTCAGGCCGGTGCAACCCCTAAGAACAAGGTAGCGCCCCACGTAGAGGTGCTCGGGCAGGGCCGTCAGGCCGGTACAATCATTAAGATCAAGGTCGCCCCTCACGAAGAGGTGCTCGGGCAGGGCCGTCAGGCCGGTGCACCCCTTAAGATCAAGGTCGCCCCTCACGAAGAGGTGCTTGGGCAGGGCCGTCAGGTCGGTGCAATCCGAAAGACGAAGGTTGCCCTTCACGGAGAGGTGCTCGGGCAGGGCCGTCAGGTCGGTGGAACAGCTAATATTAAGCTCGCCTTTAACTTGATAATGAACATTGTTAGAAAATTTCTGTTCTAAAATCAGGTTTATCAGTTCATCATCTGTAATAATTTTTGTCTCAATGACAGAACGATTTTCTAGTGCTTTGGTTTCTGATAAGTTATCATGCATACTGCACGGCTGGGTGTATCTAGTACCCTCATCAGAATTATCTATAAAGTTAGATGATGGTCTTTCTATGTAAGAGGGAGAATTTTCTGAAAAGTTTGGTCTTATGTCCATTATTACTTATTCCTTACAAATTAAAGTCTCGAACATAAGATATGACAACATTTTAATAGAATGATTCCTTCCTCCCCGGATTTTTTTTAAGATCAAATAATGATTACAAGTCAGTTTTTGTCGATAGATTGTTTTTTTTTATTCTATAACTTTATAAAAGACCGGGATAAACTGTCGAAGCTACTGGCTGTATTGGCTTTGGCTTTTTGCTGGAGCTACAAGACTGGTGAATATGTCAACGAAGAGCATCCCATCACGAGCAAAACCCACGGTAGAAAAGCACAAAGCCTTTTCTGGGCAGGCCTGGATCACCTCCCGCGAATTTTTGATCATATTGAAACATGGCTTGATGAATTTATTAAGATGCTATCACTCTTCTTCGAGTCCCGGTGGTGTAGGGCTTCATGAAAAATGTCGTGTACAGAGATCGTCGAGTTTACCTTTCAGATTCCTGAGGAAAAAGTTAAGCGGATAAGATTACACACAACAACGCATCTTTATTGTTGTTATTGCTGACAACTCCCTTGGGCTTTGCAGCCCGATGAAGGCTGTGGTTCCATTACTCAGTCAGCTGATGCTGTTTGCGTAGTATGTAAACTTATCCGCTAATTCACTGGACTAATATTCTTATTGTTAGAGTCTCAGTGCAGCCACTCTTTTTGTTATGTTGTGGCATTTGTTGTTTACACCTGAGTCTAATCAATTCGCATGCCATTTTTTAAAAAATGTTCTAACCTGCCGCTTTATAAAGTTAAAAAATATTATTCAGTTTCTGCTGTCTATTTGATGTACGTTAGTTCTGTTACCTTGCAAAGAGTACGCTGGTTAACTTGTAACATTCGTAACGTGAGTTCGACGTTCAGAAAGCCATAGGGACACCCTCTGTCAGTGCGGAAACATTTATATGAGGCTTTCTTGGTTGCATTGTATAAGCGATGAGGCCAGCAATCAGATTTACAGCAAAATTGAATGGTGAGCGGTGTCGAGTGTGTTCTATCTGCGAAATATTTTTCAACTGATCATTAACACTCTCGATCACGGCTCGCTTTCTCAACATGGCTTTATCAAAGGCCTTCAGCTCTTTCGGCTTCATGTTTTTTCGAACTTTCGTCACTCAATTCAGGCCTTTCTCTTTCAACCAGCCAGCTAACTTCTCTGAGATATACCCTTTATCTCCATAAATCCAACCCGTTAAATCCTCTACAAGGTCAGGTACAGGCTTGCGATCATCGGTATTGGCGGTTGAGAGACAGAAGGACAGGATTTCCCCACAATGGTTGATAATCAAGTGAAGTTTGAATCCATACTTCCAGCCAGTAGATGTCTTTCCACGTTTAGCTTCTTCTCTGAACACCTTGTGGTTATTGATTCGATGATTATCACAAACGACGATAGGCGTAGAATCAATGAACGACAAACCTGTGGGCTTTCCCATGCACTGTGTTTTGAGATAAACAGTCAATGGAATCAATGTCGTCTTCATCAGCTCAACAAAACGGTTATAAGAAACCAGGTTGGGAAAACTGTCTGATTTATGCCGGACAATGTGGCTCAGGTAATAGTGCTTGAAATCCCGGAAGGCACTCTGATGGAAGCAGATAATGATGGTCATTATCTCACTGAGCGTCAGTTTTGATATAACCGGTGATTTTTTGTCATTGCAGATAAGCTGCTTATGCCATTGTGGTTCAAAAATTAGACAGAAATCATCGACATCACAGAATACACTGGTCATAGACATGGAGCCTCCGGTTAGCTGTCTGTGGTTTGGTACCCGAAAGATAGCTAAGTTGTCTGGAGGCTCCTTGTCTTTTTTACGTCGAACTCACGTTAAATTATAAAATTACCAAATTTTCTAGAGCATCGTCTTTATGCCCTCTGGGTATTTATGTCCTTTGGGTATTTATGCCCTTTAGGTGCGATAGAGCGCGAAGTGTCTGAGCTATCGTCTGATGAAGTGGAAGCCGCTAATGACCACTGTGGCTATCTACAGTCTTGGTATTTTGATATGGCAGACTCCCTCTGTGCACGGTTAACCCGTTGCTATGGAACCATCGCCTACCAAATTCTTGACGGTGTAACGTCCGCCATGGATATGGGAGTGTGCATTGGCGGAGATTTCTACGAGCGGGAGCTTAAGTATCTGGTGGAGCAGGAGTGGGCCTGTACGGTAGAGGATGTGCTCTGGCGGCGCACCAAACTTGGCCTGCGTTTTGATCAGGCGCAGCAAGCTTTGGTGGCGTCTTTGATGGCGAGCATCATCAATAGTGAGTCTGAAAAGCGGGTGGTCAATCAGGGGTATTGAGGTCTGCTCGCCTAAGTCGTTAAATCAAGGGCGTAACGTTTCAACAGCGCGAGTTCAATCACTTCCAACGTTTTGCTATGGGTGGCCTGAATATAGATGGGGGGTGCCACACCGGCGTTATAAGCCTCTTGCCAGCGAGAGGCACACAGACACCAGCGATCACCGGCTTTGAGTCCGGCAAAGCCCCACTGAGTTTGTGGGGTGATCAAGTCATTGCCACGGGTGAGGGTAAATTGCAGAAATTCATCGGTGATGTGGGCGCAGACGGTGTGCATTCCCCTATCGCTTGAGTGTGTGCGGCAAAAACCGTCCCGAAGAAAACCGGTGGCAGGGTGGATGCAGCACGCCTCAAGGGGTAAACCTAAAACGTTTTGCTGTTCTGTGAGTGAGTCGACCATTGTTTTTGTCCTGCTAGACGAAGAGTTTTTAAACCAGTGGGTTCTTTACAGTCACTTTACTATTACCCCACTTAAAAAATAAAAGAAAAATATCAAAGTCAACAGTATATGTGGTGTTTTTCCTCCGTAACGATAGAACCATAAAATGCCAAGGCAAGCCTGCCAGACAATGAAACAAATTGCTGCTTAAAAATAACTGATCAACAGACCATAAGGGTTAAGTACACCATTATTTATTAGTGAAGGCGTTTGAAAATATACAATCAGAGTAGCGTTGGTTGCTACTAAAAAGTAAACAACCAACACAGCGAGCTTCTCTTTCTTCATAATTATCTTAGCCCTTGATTATACGAAACTGGTCATTTATTTTGACTGGTGCCATAAGGAGCGACAGAGACCGGATCTCACCAAAACAAACCCATTAAGCAAAGCATTGACTTATGCCGAAAATCATCAAACGTCACTGTGAGTGTTTTTGGATGCCCCGGATGTTCAGATGGATACCAACCATCTTAAGCGATTACTCCGACGCATCCCGATGGGAAGAAAAAACTACCTATTCAGCTGGACAGAAACGGGTGCAGAGCATATTGCCATCATCCAGGACTGAATGATTTCAAATATTAAGCAAATTTGATAGATTTTTTGGTTTGTATCTTAGGTTAGTTGTCGTTGTGACTTTTAACGACTCAATTCTTGAAATTGAGTTTAGCCATAGCTTTGTGTTATTTCCTATATTTGAAAAAAACTCAGGAATCCTAAATTCAATATATCGTATAGCAACTGATAAACAAATCTGATAGAGAGATGTTATTTTCGTTACTTCTTCTGGAAGTTTGAATGTTTCTAATTCTAACAAGGCTCTTTGTATTGCTATACCAGATCGAGTAGATATAGGTGATACTTCTTTATTAAAGCGATCTGACACAACTTTCCTAAAAGATACGTCCATTAAGTTTTTACTTAAAGCATATAATTTTAGCTGGTCGAAGTTATTGTATTCTGTGTTGAAAATTGCCTTTCTGTCCTTTTTTGACTGGCTGATAATATACTCACAAATAATACTACTCTCATATAAAGACCTTCCATCATCCAAAACTAAAACCGGAATCATTGAGTATGGGTTTTCTTGAACCAAAACTTCAGGTGATTCCCAAGGATCTACCCATTTTAATTCAATATCAATAACTCCACATTCAATGGCTGTAATTAATACTTGCCGAGAAAACGGTGATGTATCATTCAAATATAATATCATTTTCATCTCCTTCAATATTGTCTTGCTACAGCAGTTTTTTTGTTTACATCAGTTGCAGCTATAAGAGCCATAGCAACCAACAGTGCAAGTGAGCTAACCAAGAAAAGTGGCAGATATGTTGAAAAATCCGCAATTACAAAAGCCATAATGTAGCCAACAACAGCTTGTGATACGGCAAATGATAAAGTCATCATGCTCCATGCTTTTGTATGCCTTGATACTCCTACACATTCAAGGGTATATGTTGATATGAGTGTTACAATTCCAGGAGTAAAAGCACCCACTAAAAATGATGACAAAACCAGAGATGTAATAGATGTATCAAGCAATGGCAGCCCTACCCCAAGTGCTTTTAATAAAAAACTTAATATCAAACTTCGTTTTAATCCAAAAGTGTCTCCCAAGTATCCCGTTACCAGAGGACCAATGGCTGCACCTATACCAAAAAGTGCCCAAAAAAATCCACCAGATGTTAATGACATTCCTAATTCACGAACAATAAAATCAACCCAGAAGAGAGTATGGGGTAGATACCCAATAGCACTCAAAGAGTATGCCATTAGAATCAAGCCTATCGTATAGAATTCTGGCCCTGTTAGGGGCGGAGGTGCTGATTGCTTTTCTATTTTTTCTGTTTCAGTGGAACTATTTACACCCCAGGCTCGCCATGTATAGAGAGTGAACAATAGAGATATAGACCCCATTCCAAGCCAAGCAGCTGACAGATCATACATAATCAGAAATGGTATTAAAACTCCGGAAATCATTGCCCCTAGACCAATTCCAGAAAAAATAACGCCACTGACCCTAGTTCTTATCGTTGGGTTGTGATTTCTCATTATGACAGGAGGGGCTAGTACCATTAGCATGGCTCCACCAACACCAGCCATTGTCCTCCAAAAGTAAAACCAATATATGCTAAAGCTCTCTGCTGCGCAGAGTAGATAACTTAGAGAGCATACCAGCATGGATATACGAATTAGGTCTCTATAATGCATATATTTTAGTAAGAAATTGGAAGAAAGAGCCCCAAGTATATATCCGAATAAAGTTCCTACTCCTAAATATGAGGCTTCTGACTTGGAAAACCACCCAAGCTGAATAAGTGCAGGCATCAGGGTAATATATGCAAAACGACCTATGCCATTACCAATAAATGTGGCTCCGAGTCCGGATACGCTAAAGTAATTAAGGTAACTGCTTTTCATGCTATTACACCACTATGAACCTGATTAGTAGGGCTGTAGTGGGTGAACTGATTGTTTAGGTCGATAGCTGAAAGCATCTGTTTAACGGTATTGCCTACATCAACAATTGCAGTTGAGTTCACTTCAGGCCTTGGCACTACAAAGGTGTAAAACTTAGCCCCCTCAGAAGGCATACCTACAGGCCGGGCATTGGGTGATGATTGCCCGTTAATGTCTAATAAGTTTAAGTTATCATCAACTTCTAACCTTCCTGGGTGAAACGCTCCATTATAAAATAATCTTGCATAGCCTTTGTTAAGGAGATTTTTCATTAGCAGTGAAGAATCATCTTTGGGGCTATGCATAGGAATTCGAGCCTTGATAAATATATCTGTACTAAAAGAACGCTCAGGCCATATACTTGAACTTATTTTATATCTACTTCTGCTTTCGTCATAATGGCTTGTGGCACCAGGACCAAGGTTGCACTCTAAGATACCAGCGTTTAAAAGAGCTATCATTTCTTCAATTCTTTCTTTTGGTGGTCCCACAGCAACTCAATTCATTACAGGAATCAAGTCTCTATATAGCCATCTGTGTGACTCTTCCGATAGTTTGCCAAAATCTATTAGAGATCGGATATTGTCAGGTAAGTCTCTCAACACATCACAAGCAGCTTTGAGAGGACTGTTTATGTTTCCATTTTCAGCTTCTACTAAGTCAATAGATAGATAGTTATTAAGCCACACTGTGAATTTATCTTTGTTATCTAAAACATCAGCTGGTACTGGTTGGGAGAGGTTTCCCCAAGAAAATTGATCTCCCTTAGGTATGTTTCTCTCAATAAGACAAACGCTTTCATTTTGCCGTGAAAATTTCTTTGCTTCTATGTATCCTTTTCTATTTCTTATGTACGCAAAGTAAAAGCATACTATATGTAGCAATAATATAAATACAAATAACATTTGTGTATGTAGAACATTTTCTGCATTTATATTGGTTGAATTATCACGAACGGTCTGATTTTCTGAGTACACAAAAACGACCAATGACGTTAAAGGCTATCAGTTCTCGCATTGGGAAAAGAAGCTGTCTTTCCGTGCTGAGACGAAGGGTGTCGTAAAAAATGGAAAAGCGGATACCGGTCATCAACGTTACCTATGTCGTAACTGCAACAAGAATTTTCAACTCGAGTATCGAAACAATGGCAACCAATCAGGTACTCATGAACGCGCCATTGATATGACCATGAACGGCTCTGGGGTGAGCGATATCAGTCGAGTCCTTAACATCAGCCCTACAATCGTTATCTCTCATTTAAAAAACTCTCCCCATACACAGTAACCCTTTGAGAATGCCAAGGTCGAGAGACTCTGTGAGATGAATGAACAGTGGTCATTCGTTGGAAACAAGAAAAATCAACGTTGGCTATTTTACGCTTGGGAGCCTCGCTTCAAACGAATAATTGCCCATGCTTTTGGATGTCGATCGACCAAGACGAAGAAAAAGCTGCACCTTGAGGACTCGGTTGAAGCAGAGGACAATCTGCTTTTCGAGATCAGTAGAAATACATGACAAAGTGATCGGAGAATTTATCTCACGAGAGTACTGTCAACAGCTTTGATGCATGACCTAAAATATTGCCAACGAAGCCATCTGCCGCTGTTTTTTACCTGCGTATACATTTTGTATTCCGGCATTAGCTAACTCTTCAACCTGGCTTTGTATATAAGGCCGATCCATACCAGCTACCGCTGTAGCGAGGCATTAATCAACGGCTTTTTTGGCAGCAAATTTTGCCGTTAACTGCGCCGTATCGTTTTTTCGTGGTACCAGTTTTTGGATGCCAGAGTAGAAGCCTATTAAAGCAATGTTGCCGGCCAGAGCGATGAGTCCGGCATTGATTCCAGAGATTTGTCGTATTTCAAGCGTGAACAGAGTACCCAGTATGATCAACCCGCCGATTAACCCCAGCAAGAATGGCGTGGCCGATGGCTTGCGCCAGTGCAGGGCGATGACAAATGCGGGAAAACACTGCACCAGCAGTTCCAGCTTCAGTTCAATAAGGCGCCACAACGTGATGTCGCGGTAAAGGGCGGCCAAGCTGACCATAACCACCAGAAACGCTGTAATCCACTTATCGTAGTTCAGACCTTCCCGTTGCGTTACCCGGCGCAGGTCGTGGCGAACAATGGAAACTAACGACAGCAGTACTGAGTCGGCGGTTGACATGATGGCCGCCAGAACCGCCAGTAGAACCATCATCGAGCTGATGCGATTCAAAATGCTGCTGTTGCCCCAGTGCGCCAGTAATCTTGGGATGACTTGGTCGGCAGGAAAACTGGCATCCTGACCAAAGATCGGGATGGCGGCCCAGCCGGAGAACAGGAAGATCATGCTGCTTCCGGCGGCGATAATTCCCAATATGGCCATGGATTGAAAAATGGTCTTGTCGGAGGTGGCTGCAAAAATTCTTTGTAGGGTTTGCGGGTAAATAATCACCGCCAGGCTGCCCAGTATCATGAGGCTGAACCACTGCACCTGAGTGGTCATGTCCGGCACCGGCACGCTCTCAGGGCGCAGTTCGGCAATGGCGTGAGCCAGATTGCTGAGACCGTCGGACGTCTCAACCACCCAGATGGCTAAGCTGGTAAAACCGGCCATCATCACCAGCCCTTGAACGGCGTCGGTCCAGGCAACCGCTCTAAGGCCGCCAAGGGAGTCATAAATAAGGATGATCAGGGCAAAACCAACGACGCCAAGTTCGTAGGGAATGGTATTCTGCGTCATCACATCGATAATTTCTCCCGCCGCTTTTAGCTGGGCGAGAAGATAGTTGCCAATCGCCAGTATCAGAACCAACGTAATGAGTACCCGCAGTCCGGGCGCATTAAAACGGTAGCGAATCCAGTCGCCGGGAGTGACAAAATGGTGCTGAACACTGAGTGGGCGCAGCTTGGGAATCAGCAGATGAAAAGAGCAGGAGATGGCGGAGATCAGGCCAGCGAACATGATCCAGGTATACCCCATGCGGTAGGCTTTGGCACTGACGCCCATAACGTTGCCGCTAATGGTGGTGGCATACATGGTCAGCAGCAGTACCAGCAAGCCCAGAGAGCGATTCGCCAGATAGTGGTCAGTGGCATTGTGTTGCAGGTTTTGGTTCTTTGCCCGGATGCACACGGGTATCAAAATGAGCAAGTAAATGCCAAGGGTAATCAGGCTGAAAATAACAGGCATGTTCAGTGGTCCGATTGGTAACAGAAGACCCACAACACAAAATTAATCAATGCAATGAGCCCGTAGCAGATCAGGGCAATCACCACCCAGTCGGGTATGCCGTCAAGGAGAAAGCTGCTGCGGCTGCCGCTGTCTCTGTACCAGGGGACCGATATTATCAGCAGCGTCGGTAACAGGATTATAAGAAGGGTTTGCAGGATTTTTTTCATGGATGCGCCAAGCTGACCACGCAGGAGGTAATCAGCCTCCCGACTTGGATAACCGAAGTGTTACGACGATTTAACAATAATTGACTCGTCACCGGGTGCTTTCTGGCTGTAAAAGTTAACCAGTCGTTTAACGCGCGGTCGCCCCTGCGATAGCCGGTAACGATTGGTGTCCCGTAAGCTGTAAACGCAGCCGCAATACTCCTGCTGATAGAACTCCTCTTGTTTGGAGAGCTCAATCATCCGCTGGCTGCCGCCTTGTTTACGCCAGTTGTAAGTCCAGTAGGCCACTTGCGGGTAGCGGTTGGCAGCACGAACGCCGCAGTCGTTAATTTGTGTCATGTTCTTCCAGCGTGAGATGCCAAGGGTGCTGGAGATCACCTTAAAGTCATGTTCAAAGGCATACAGTGCCGTGCGTTCAAAGCGCATATCAAAGCAGACGGTGCAGCGTTCGCCCCGCTCAGGCTCATTCTCAAGACCTTTGATGCGGGTAAACCAGTTGTCGGTATCGTAGTCGGCGTCAATGAAGGGGATGGCGAGTTTATCGCAAAACCGTTTATTTTCATCTTTGCGAAGTTGATACTCTTCGGCAGGGTGAATATTGGGGTTGTAGAAGAATACCGTCTGCTCGATGCCTGAGGCTTTAATGGCTTCAATGACCTCTCCTGCACAGGGAGCGCAGCAGGAGTGCAGCAGCACACGGTCGGCATCCTCCGGTGCAGTCAGGGCAGGGCGGGTATAGTTTTCCAGAGCGAGAGGGTTCATGGTATTCACACGAATTAGCGGATATTTCAGTTATAGCTAACTGCTGATTGTAGTTGATCCTCGCCGTTAGCGGGTAACTGTTATGTAAAGGTTGAGTTAGAGGGTGGTTTTGTGTGTATAAGTTCTCCGTCGTGTAATGGAGGCGTGATAATAAGAACTCCCCCGCAATTTGTGTTGTACGGGCGTTTTGGGGTTTGTAAGGCAGCCAGCAAACGCTTAACAACATCGCAGTCTCTGAAAAAAATGCAGTCACTACAGCGTGAGGTAGTGACTTGCTTGCAAACAGTTTGAGTAGCCACCCTGATCAGTTAGAATCTTTTCGTTTAACAGATTCAGGTTGTATTCTTTTATGCCCCGTTACGCCGCCAGTGTTCAATACGATGGCTCCCGCTTTTTTGGATGGCAGATCCTCAAAACCGGCTTACCTACGGTTCAGGCTGCGGTGGAAGCCGCGCTCTCAAAAGTTGCCAACCATCCGGTGTCGGTCGTCTGCGCCGGTCGCACCGACGCCCGGGTACACGGTTGTAATCAGATTATCCACTTTGATTCCGATGCCATTCGCAGCGACCGGGGCTGGGCTTATGGTGCTAATGCGAACTTGCCCGATGACGTCGCACTTAACTGGGTACGGCCGGTTACGGATGATTTTCATGCCCGCTTTTCTGCCCGCTGGCGTCGTTATCGCTACGTGATTTACAACAACCCAATTCGTCCGGCGCATTTATCCAGCGGGGTTACCTGGAATTACCGGGCGCTGGATGTGCAACGCATGCAAGCAGCGGCAAAGTACCTTACCGGGGAGCACGATTTTACCTCTTACCGGGCGGTGCAGTGTCAGGCAAAAAATCCGGTTCGTCAGGTGACCCGGCTCGACGTCAGTCGCCACGGTCCGTTAATTGTGATCGATGTGCAGGCCAATGCGTTTTTACACCATATGATTCGTAACTTTGCCGGGGTCTTAATGGCCATCGGTTGCGGTAAGCGCGAACCCATATGGGCGCAAGCGGTGCTCAAAGCCAGAGATCGCGCTCAAGGTGGCGTTACCGCCTCGCCGTGCGGGCTCTATTTTGTCGATGTGGGCTATGACGACACCTTTGGTCTGCCCCCGAGTGAACCTGGCCCACATTTTGTTGCGGCCTTTATATAAACAAAAGCGGCTGAAATAGCAGTATTTGGTAGTGTGTTCTGTTACGATTTGCCTGCAAATAGTTTGAGATTAACAGAACATGGCAAGAGCTCCCCGCGTAAAAATCTGCGGAATTACCCGTGTCGAAGATGCCCTCGTCGCCGCCAAAAGCGGTGCTGATGCCATCGGGCTGGTGTTTTATCCGGGCAGTAAACGGAATGTGAGCCTTAGTACAGCCGCAGCCATTGCCCGGGCTCTGCCGCCATTTATTTCACTGGTGGGGCTGTTTGTGGACGCTGCGGATGAACAAGTGCAATCGGTGCTCGACGCCGTGCCGTTGTCACT
This sequence comes from Endozoicomonas sp., assembly GCA_965198415.1. Taxonomy (GTDB): domain Bacteria; phylum Pseudomonadota; class Gammaproteobacteria; order Pseudomonadales; family Endozoicomonadaceae; genus Endozoicomonas. The sequence continues at coordinate 238,976 of CBDAPN010000029.1, read as the reverse complement.
GTTGCAGTTCCACGGTAATGAATCGGAAGCTGAATGCGCTCGTTGGGGAATGCGTTACATCAAAGCGTTTCGGGTTCGCCCCGGCCATTCAGTCACGGCGCTAACAACCCCTTACTCCTCGGCTTGTGGCTTCTTGCTTGATAGCTATCAGCCCGGTGTAATGGGCGGCACGGGGGAGTTGTTTGACTGGGATTTGATTCCACAGCAGCTGTCTAAACCCCTGATACTGGCCGGCGGCCTGAGCCCGGCCAATCTTGCTCAGGCAATCAACAGGGTTCGACCCTATGGAGTTGATGTCAGCAGTGGTGTTGAGCACCAGCCTGGCATCAAGGATCACGATAAAATCAAAGCCTTTGTCAAGGCGGCGGGAATATGATGGTCGATCAAAAAAAAACTGCACCCATGGCAGGCGCTGTTGGCGCCTATGATCAACCGGACGTACTGGGGCAATTTGGCCGATACGGTGGACGTTTCGTAGCCGAAACCCTCATGGGGGCTCTGGAAGAGCTCGATCACACCTGGCGAAAGCTGTGGCAGGACGCGTCGTTTCAGCAGGCGTTTGATCGTGATTTGGCGGACTTCGTTGGTCGCCCTTCACCGCTCTATCTGGCCAACCGCTGGAGCGAAGAGCGAGGCGGAGCAAAAATCTACCTGAAGCGGGAAGACCTCAACCACACCGGCGCCCATAAAATCAACCATGCGGTGGGACAGGCGCTGTTGGCCAAACACATGGGTAAAACCCGCATCATTGCTGAAACCGGGGCTGGGCAGCACGGTGTTGCTTCGGCCACGGTTGCCGCCCGGCTCGGTCTTGAGTGCGTGGTTTACATGGGCGCTAAAGACGTGCAGCGTCAAGCGCTCAATGTGTATCGCATGAAGCTGTTAGGTGCCACTGTGGTTCCCGTTGAGTCCGGTTCCCAAACCCTGAAAGACGCCATCAATGAATCCCTCAGAGACTGGGTGAGCCGCCCGGAGGATACCTTTTATCTATTGGGCACGGTGTGCGGACCCTCACCTTATCCAGAGATGGTGCGGGCATTGCAAAGTATTATTGGCCGCGAGGTGCGCCAGCAGATTCTGCAAAAAGAGGGGCGTTTGCCTGACGCTCTGGTGGCCTGTGTTGGCGGTGGCTCCAACGCCATGGGGCTTTTCCATGAGTTTATTCCTGATGAAGCGATCAAACTGTACGGAGTCGAGGCCGCCGGGCTCGGCGTACAGACCGATAAACACGCAGCCCGCATGAGTGCCGGGCGCCCGGGCGTGTTGCAAGGCGCTAGAACCTATCTGATGACGGACGAGTATGGGCAAATCACCGAGAGCTACTCCGTCTCCGCCGGGCTGGATTACCCGGGTGTTGGCCCTGAGCACAGCTACCTGAAAGATATTGGCCGGGCACAATACCCTGCCGTTACCGACGATGAGGCGTTAGCGGCTTTTCGTAAACTGACGCACCTTGAAGGGATTATCCCGGCTCTGGAAACGGCCCACGCTCTGGCCTGGGTGGACAAACTGGCACCCACTATGGACAAAGAGCAAATCATCATTTGCAACCTGTCCGGTCGTGGCGATAAGGACATTCAAACCGTTGCTGCCATTGACGGCCTGGAACTCGGGGAAATATAAGGAGTGTGCATCATGGCAAATAATCGCATCAAAACATGCTTTGAAACCTTGCAGGCCAGAGGGCGCAAAGCCCTAATCCCCTACGTTCTGGCCGGTGAGCCGCCGGGGCAGACGGTGGAGGTGATGCACCAGCTGGTGGCCAGCGGTGCTGATATCATCGAGCTTGGTTTTCCATTTTCCGACCCGATGGCGGACGGTCCGGTGATTGCCCAAGCGCACGCCCGGGTTGTATCACAAGGTGTTACATTGCATGACGTTTTTACAATGGTTTGTGAGTTTCGCAAGCGGGATAATGCCACGCCCGTTGTGTTAATGGGCTATCTCAACCCGGTTGAGATCATGGGTTACGATCGCTTTGTTGAGCTGGCTGCCAATGCCGGCGTTGACGGCGTGCTGATGGTGGATTTACCGCCGGAAGCCGCAGGTGATTTTCTGAATTTGCTGCAGCAACGCGGCATGGAAATGATCAGCCTGATCACACCAACCTCATCGGATGCACGCATCGAAAAAATCTGTGGTGCGGCCAGTGGTTATCTCTACTACGTCTCCCTGAAAGGGGTAACGGGCGCGGCCACGCTGAACACGGCAGAGGTGGGCAAACGGGTGCGCCATATCCGGCAATACACCGATCTGCCAATCTGTGTCGGTTTTGGTATCCGTGATGGCCAATCCGCCGCCGCCATCAGCGCAACGGCGGATGGGGTCATTGCTGGCAGCGTACTGGTTTCGCAGCTGGCGCAGTATGAGCGTGAAGGACAGGCTGCAGTTGAGCGCACCGCCAACACAATGGCTGAGATGCGCTTGGCAATGGATGAATCGGGATGAATAAATGAGCAACTGGTTAGTCAATAAACTGATACCTTCGTTATCACGCTCTTCCAGTACGCAAAAAAGCAGCAGCGTGCCGGAAGGCTTATGGCACAAGTGTGTAAAATGTGACTCCGTGCTCTATCGCCCGGAGCTGGATAGAAATCTGGGTGTTTGTCCAAAGTGTCAGCACCACATGCGCATCAGTGCCCGCACCCGGCTCGACTACTTCCTCGACAAAGACGGACGTGAAGAGCTGTTTGCAGAACTTGAACCGGAAGACCGGCTCAAGTTCCGTGACACCAAAAAGTACCGGGATCGCCTCTTAGCGGCGCAAAAACAGACCGGCGAAAAAGACGCTCTGATCGCCATGCAAGGCAGGGTTGAAGAGGTGCCTGTGGTGGCGGTGGCGTTTGAGTTCGCTTTCATGGGTGGGTCAATGGGCTCTGTGGTGGGTGAAAAATTCACCCGGGCGGCAGAGCTTTGCCTGGCGGAACAGACCCCTCTCATCTGTTTTTCTGCCAGTGGTGGGGCGCGCATGCAGGAGGCACTGATCTCCCTGATGCAAATGGCCAAAACCAGCGCCGCACTGGAGCGCATGCGACAGGCAGGAGTTCCCTTCATTTCGGTGATGACCGACCCGGTCTACGGTGGTGTATCCGCCAGCCTTGCCATGCTCGGCGATATCAACATGGCGGAGCCCAGTGCCCTGATCGGTTTTGCCGGTCCCCGGGTCATTGAGCAGACGGTACGGGAAAAACTGCCGGAAGGCTTTCAGCGCAGTGAGTTCCTTTTGGATCACGGTGCCCTGGACATGATTGTCAGCCGCTGCGAGCTGCGCTCCACCGTAGCGAGGCTGCTTCGTAAGATGCAGGGTGAGCCGGATGTGGACTTTCCTGCAATCACCCTTGACTGATCTGTGAGCCCCCCGTTTGTCGGGGGTATTCCCTCTTCCCGCGTCTGGAGTTTATGAAGTTGACCGCTGAAGATAAGTGCGTAAAAAGTCTTGATCAATGGCTTTGCTGGATGGAAGAGACCCGCCCTGAGCATGAGTACGACTTTGGTCTGGAACGAATTCGCCGGGTAGGTGAACAACTGAACCTGCTCAAACCGGCACCGTTTGTCATCACCGTTGGCGGCACTAATGGCAAAGGCTCAACTCTGGCGACACTGGAAGCCATCTTACTGGCGGCGGGTTACAAGGTCGGATTGTTTACCTCTCCGCACATGCTCAAATACAACGAGCGCATCCGTATCAACGGCGAGTCGGTGCAAGATGACTGGCTGTGTGAGGCATTTGAACGCATCGACACCGCCCGTAAAACCACATGGATCACCTATTTTGAATTTGCCACTCTGGCAGCAGCACACTGCTTTCAGCGAGCCGCGGTGGATATTGCCCTGCTTGAAGTCGGGCTTGGCGGTCGGTTGGATGCAACCAACGTGATTGACCCTGACGTCTCGGTCGTCACCACGGTGGGGCTCGACCATCAGGAGCTGCTCGGCTACAGCATTGAAGCCATCGCCAAAGAGAAGTCGGGCATCTTTCGCCCGCACAAACCAGCCATTTTTGGTGACAAGCCCGCGCCCGCAGCGGTAACCGCCATGGCTGCACGCCTTGACAGCCCACTGTATTGCCGGGATGAGGCGTTTTCCCTGACCACGGCCAACGAGCACTGGTCTTGGTCCGGTGTCGACAAACAAGGCCAGGCGCTTACCTTTAACAACCTACCCATACCACGGGTGGTTATTGATAATGCGGCTACCGCCATTCAGGCGCTGCAATTTTTACCTCAGCCGGTTACTGCTGATGCCATCGCTGGTGCGCTTTCAAAGGTATCGGTAGCCGGGCGCTTTCAACAGCTCTCCATGTGCAATCCTGCCGGTGAAGCCATTGATGTCATCCTTGACGTGGCTCACAACCCGCAGGCTGCCAACCGGTTGCGGGAAAATCTCGCCAAAACGGCGGTGGCTGGGCGAACACTGGCGGTTGTGGCGGTGTGTGAAGACAAAGACTATCTCAGTGTGGTGGATTGCTTGAGCACGAGTGTCGATGCCTGGAATGTTGCTGAATTTGTTTCGCCACGGGCGCTGGATTCGACAGTGCTCGCTCGCCAGTTGCAAGACAGAGGGTATCCTGTGATGCGCTTTGACACCGTTATCGATGCCCTGAACCATGCCTTAGCTCTTGCCAGTGGTGGCGATCGGGTGATAGTCACCGGCTCATTTATGACGGTGGCTACAGCGCTGGCTGACATCAACGCTAACAATAATAAATAGAGCAGTTTTGCTGCCGGGTTCTGCCAAAGGTATCAATCGCATGTTCAAGGAGAGGTTAAAACAACGGATGATCGGCGCTTTGGTGTTGCTGATTGTGCTGATTGTGCTGGCTCCGGCGCTGTTTCGTGGCGGTGAGAGCCATCCGCTGGTAGCAACAAGCAGTGCGCCATTAACGTCGCCCCCTGTGCCCGGATTTGTTAAACAGCTGGAGGTTGCCCCTGAGATTGTTGTCGTGACTGCGCTGGAATCGGAGCCCGAACTTCCCGGAGCAAACCCCACAGGCGTTGATGACAGCGGTAATCTCAAGGCGTGGTCTTTGCAGCTGGCCACCTTTGCCGAGGCAAACAACGCCGGCAATCTGGTAAAAAAACTGCAAGCCGAGGGCTATAGTGCCTACCAGACGAAAGTGTTGAGCAAAACAGGTCAGATGCTGTATCGGGTGAACATCGGCCCCGAAGTCCGCCCCGATGAACTGCAACAGATCCAGAGAGTGCTGAAAAATTCCATGGGGCTTGAAGGTATTGTTGTTCGTTTTGTTCCATAATCCCTTGCAGATGATTTGATAAGAGGGTTAACCACGTTGACATTCACCTGGATAGACTGGCTAATTGCCGGCATTGTTGTGATTTCTGCGCTGATCAGTTTAAAACGGGGTTTTTTTAAGGAAGTGCTCTCCCTACTGACTTGGCTGGCCGCCATTTTTGTGGCCTGGTCTTTTGGTGGTGCCTTCTCGGAACGACTGACCAGCTACATTGCTACCCCTTCGGTGCGTGTGATGACCGCCTGTGCACTGTTATTCATAGCCACCTTAATGGTGGGCGCGCTGATTAACCGCATCATTGCCGGGCTGGTGCAGGCGACCGGTCTTTCTGGCACCGACCGGGTGCTTGGAATGGCTTTTGGCGGTTTGCGCGGCTGCCTGCTGGTGACAATCCTTATTGGCCTGTTGACCCTGTCGCCGCTGGAGCAGGATCAGGCCTGGCAGCAGTCGGTACTACTCCCCCACTTTTTACTACTGGCAGATTGGTCGAAACAGGCCGTAGCGGACTTTATGGGTCCGCTGATGAGCAGTTGATCCGATGACCGCTAAGAATTTTATCGGACCATTTACCATCTATTGTTCCTGTTCGGTTAGTAAATAGCGTATGATTCATGCCTTCACAGCTGCCCGGGCCGGGCGGGTGAAAGCAGGCAGTATTGCCGGCACAGAACCCGCGCCTAAAGCGCTTTGGTTGTGGCATTCAAATAAAGCTTGTGGATCAATTCTGAGGAAGATTACATGTGTGGAATTGTCGGTATTTCGGCAACGGTGAATGTTAACCAGCTGTTGTTCGATGCGCTGACTGTGCTGCAACACAGAGGACAGGATGCTGCAGGAATGGTGACGCTCGAAGACGGTCGCTTTTTTTTGCGCAAAGATAACGGTCTGGTGAAAGATGTTTTTCGCACGCGCCACATGACGCGTCTGCACGGTTGTTCAGGTCTTGGCCATGTTCGATACCCTACTGCCGGAACATCCAGTTCAGCTGAAGCCCAACCTTTTTACGTTAACTCACCTTATGGCATCGTTCTTGCCCACAACGGTAACCTCACCAATGCCGATGACATCAAGCACTCGCTGTTTGAAACCGACTTGCGTCACATCAATACCCACTCCGACTCCGAAATACTCTTGAATGTGTTTGCCCATGAGCTGGCAAAAACAGGCAAATACAAGCCTTCGGCACAGGATGTTTTTAAAGCGGTGAAGGGCGTTTATGGGCGTTGTGAAGGTGGGTATGCTGCCGTCGCCCTGATTAACGGGCATGGTATGGTGGGCTTTCGTGACCCTAACGGTGTGCGACCGCTGGTGTATGGCAAGCGTGACACTGATCAGGGCACAGAGTACATGCTCGCCTCGGAGTCGGTTGCTCTGGACGCGCTGGACTTTCAACTGGTGCGTGATGTCGCCCCCGGCGAGGCCATTTATATTGATGAAAACCGTCAGTTGCACAGCTTTCAGTGTGTCCCCGGCACGCTGACCCCTTGCCTGTTTGAATTTGTCTACCTCGCTCGGCCAGACTCTAGCCTCGATGGCATTTCGGTCTACCAGTCCCGCCTGCGGATGGGGCAGACACTGGCCAATAAAGTCCTGCGGGAGTGGCCGGATCATGACATCAATGTGGTCATGCCCATTCCCGATACCAGCCGTAATTCGGCGCTGGAAATGGCTACCCGTCTGGGGTTGCCCTATCGTGAAGGGTTTGTGAAGAACCGTTACATCGGGCGTACGTTCATCATGCCGGGGCAGGCGATTCGCAAAAAGTCTGTGCGCCAGAAGCTCAATGTCATTGGTCAGGAGTTTGCCGGTAAAAACGTGTTGCTGGTGGATGACTCCATTGTTCGTGGTACCACCTGTGAACAGATCATCCAGATGGCCCGGGACGCAGGCGCTAAAAAAGTCTATTTCTGCTCGGCGGCACCGGCTATCCGTTACCCCAACGTTTACGGCATTGACATGCCTACCCGGGAAGAGCTGATTGCCTACGGGCGTACGGTTGAAGAGGTCTGCGAGTTGATTGGTGCGGATAAACTCATTTTTCAGGATCTGGCGGATCTAAAAAAAGCGGTCTCCTCTTTGAGCCCGGGCATTGAAGATTTTGACTGCTCAGTCTTTGATGGTCTTTACGTGGCGGGCAACATTGACGACAACTATCTGGAGCGTCTGGCTTCCTTTCGCAATGAGGGCAGTCGGCATCAGGCAGAAGGCGACATTATAGAGCTTCACAACGAAGGCGAAATGTAATGAGTTGCGGCTGACTGTCTGATAAGTTGGCCGCTAACCACTGACAAAGTTAACTTGTAATTTGTTCCAAAGCCTCTGTTGGTTCAGCGCTTTTCACCCTGCTGCAACAGAGGCGCATTAATTGAGGCCACCAATAAGGCCAGTTTCAGACCATAACGAATTTTACCCCTGTAGCTTGCGAGGTTTTGTAAGTGTAATCAGTACAGGGGGCAATGCAGGATGTTACATGAGTGAGCATGACACAGCGCTTGAGAAGGCGATCAACAATACCGAGGGCTTTGCCACACAATCGGTACGCTCCGGAGTCTATCGCAGCGATCAGCGTGAGCACAGCGAAGCCATTTACCTGACTTCCAGTTTTGCCTATGAGAGTGCGGCCCAGGCGCAGGCCGTGTTTGCCGGTGATGAGTCCGGCAATGTGTACTCCCGCTACACCAATCCTTCAGTAAAAATGTTTGAAGAGCGCATGGCGATTCTTGAGGGGCGCTCCGTGGCGCAAGAGATCACCGCCTGTGCCACCGCCTCCGGTATGTCCGCCATACTCGGCAGCTGCATGGCGTTACTGAAAAGTGGTGACCATGTGATCTGCTCCCGCAATGTGTTTGGCACCACCTTCACTATTTTTGCCAAATACTTTGCCAAGTTCGGGGTGCAAACCACGTTTGTGGATCTCGCCGATTACCAGCAGTGGCAAGATGCCATCACACCAAACACCCGACTGCTGTTTCTGGAGACCCCATCCAACCCAATGAGCGATATTGCCGATATGGCGCTGCTGGCTGACATCGCCCATCGCCATAACGCCCTACTCATGGTGGACAACTGTTTTTGCACCCCTGCGCTGCAGCAACCGTTACTCTTTGGCGCCGATCTGGTCATGCACTCCGCCACTAAATTTATTGACGGTCAGGGGCGCTGCCTTGGTGGTGTTGTGGTTGGCCGTAAAGCGCTGGTGGATGAAGTGCATCTGTGGCAGCGGGCGGCCGGGGCAACCATCAGCCCATTTAACGCTTGGGTGCTTTACAAATCCCTCGAAACCCTTAAAGTGCGAATGGACGCCCACTGTCGTAACACTCAAGAGCTGGCAACGTGGCTGAATGAGCATCCGGCGGTACAGCAGGTATTTTATGCCGGGTTGCCCTCTCACCCCGGCCATGAGCTGGCCAAAAAGCAGCAAAAAGGGTTTGGTGGGGTGCTGGCTTTTACCGTTCGCGGTGCCCGTGAAGAGGCATGGAAGGTGATTGATAGCGTTCAGATCTTATCGCGAACCGCTAATCTTGGGGACACCCGCTCAACCATCACCCATCCTGAAACAACGACGCACTGTCGCTTAAGTGATGAAGACAAAATAAAATCCGGTATTACGAAAAACCTGATTCGGGTCGCAGTAGGCCTTGAAGACGTGGACGATTTAAAAGCCGATTTAGACCGGGGGCTCAAGCAGTTGCTCTAGCGCTGTCGCCCTCAGTTTGTGCAAGCGCTAATACCTATACCGTTTGCTCGGGTGTTGCAATTTTTACTTTGGGCAAAAAGCCAGTGAGGTGATTAACTCAAACGCTTCGGCCATCGCCTGTCTCTGAATTTCGGTTATCGGGCTGGTTGAGCGTTAGGCACTCCTTACGGGAAAGTGTAGGGGTGCAGCAGTACCCGCTAGGTAAAACGGTATGACTTAGCCAATCGTCGTAAACCCTCGCCTGAAAAGGCGGGGAGTGTCACCAAGAAAGAAAACTAATTATAAAGATGGACGTTATGCCCTCAACCTCTGAGCGCTGCCTGGAGGCGCTCTCTACCGTTATTCGCGGTAAAGACCAGGAGATTCGCCTGGCGTTATGTTGTTTGTTAGCCAAAGGGCACTTGCTGATTGAAGATTTACCGGGGATGGGTAAAACCGCTCTGGCATTGTCGTTGGCGCGGTTACTTGGTTTGGATTTTCAGCGGGTTCAGTTTACCAGTGACCTGCTGCCTGCCGACATTGTCGGTATCTCTGTTTTTGACCAACAAACCGCAGCTTTTCAGTTTCGAGCGGGCCCGGTGTTCACCCAGTTATTACTGGCCGATGAGATCAACCGGGCCTCTCCCCGCACTCAAAGCGCACTGCTAGAGGCCATGGAAGAAAGGCAGGTGACCATCGAAGGTCAGGCCCGTGCCCTGCCAGAGCCGTTTATTGTTATTGCCACCCAAAACCCATTGACCCAGCACGGCACCTTTCCTTTGCCGGAATCGCAACTGGATCGCTTTTTGCTGCGAATCTCCATGGGCTACCCACACAGCGACGCAGAAAAAGCCATCTTGCAAGGCGAAGCGGGTCGCTATCGGGTTAATGAACTTCCTGTGGTGATGACTCCCCCAGAGCTGATGCAAATGCAGCGGCAAGTGAGTCAGGTTCACGCCAGCGATATGCTGTTGGACTATGTCTTGCGGCTGTTAAAAGCAACCCGGGAAAATGGCTATTTCACCAACGGGCTTTCCCCGCGTGGGGGGCTGGCGCTACTACAGGCGGCGCGAGCCTGGGCCTATATTGCGGGTCGGGACTATCTGATTCCTGAAGATGTGCAGGCGGTGTTTGTGCCGGTGGCTGGCCATCGTCTGGTGGTGCAAAAGCAGGGTATCTCAGCGGCAGAGCTGTTACAGCGCGTCGATGCGATGGTGTGACCCATGGCCCGTTTTATATCCCGACGTTTTCAACAGTGGGTAGACCAACGCTCGCCCAGAGCTGCCCGCATCGAGCTTAACCAGCGTCGTATTTATATTTTACCAACCGCTTCCGGCTTTTTCTGGCTGCTCATGGTATTGGTGATTTTTCTGCTGGCGGTCAATTATCAGAACTCTCTCGCCTATGTGCTCTGCTTTTTTATGCTGAGCCTGTTTTTGCTCTCCATCATCCACACGTGGCGTAATCTGGCCGGTATCACCCTGATCGCTCACCGTGCTCAGGCTGTCCATGCTGGCGAGCCACTGGTGGCGGTGGTGGAGTGTCGGCCACAACAGCGTAGCCGCCACGCCATTGAGATTGGCTGGCCTGAAACCGAGACCGTGGTGATGAGCTTCGACACCGATCACCAGCAGTCGTTGCAGACAACGGCGGGCAAGCGGGGCTGGTTTAAACCCGGGCGTATGCGTATTGAGAGCGTTTACCCGCTGGGCTTGTGCCGTGCCTGGAGCTGGGTGCGTCTCGATTTTCAGGCGCTGGTGTACCCAGCGCCCCACGACCGTTACCCCTTGCCACAGGGTGGCTCTGGGGGCGAACGGGTGGCGGGCTTTGATGACTTTGCCGGTTTTCGTCAATATCAAAACACAGATCACCCATCCCATGTGTTCTGGAAAGGCTACGCCCGCACCGGCGAGCTGTTGACCAGACAGCTCGATGAACCTGACACCCGTGAACTCTGGTTTCGCCCGGAGCAAGTACCCGACAGTGATATTGAGCAGAAACTGTCAGTGCTCACTGCTTGGTGCCTGCACTGTGAGCAGCAGCGTTTTGCCTACGGTTTGACCGTGGCGGGGCAGTCGGTGGCGCCGTCCCATGGTGCCTTGCACTTACGACAGTGTCTGGAGATGTTAGCGCTTTACGAGGCCACACCATGAGTCCGGCAATTTCCCGTTATGCCACCCTGTGGCTGTTGGTGGCGCAGGTGCTGGTTGCTTTGCCAGTGGTTGAGGTGTTGCCAGTCTATATTTTGCCCCTGTTGTTATTGACGCTGGGGTGGCGCGCTCTGATTTGGTTTGGTCGTGGGGTCTGGCCGTCGCCGTGGCTGCGGCGTCTGTTGGTTGTTCTTGCCTTGGCGACCATTGTGGCGACTTCCGGTTTTCGGTTGACTCTGGAGCTAGCGGTCACCATTTTAGTGAGCGGTTATGCCCTGAAAATGCTGGAGATGAGAACGCGCCGGGATGCGCTGGTGGTGGCTTATATTGGCTTTTTTGTGGTGGCTGCCGGGGTTATTTACTCCCAATCGCTGCTGCAGGCGGGTTACCAGCTGCTATGTATCGTGGTTTTGGTGGCAGCGATCCACGCCTTGTACACACCCGGGGTAACATCAGGTTCAGAGATAAAAGGCAGCGTTCGCTTTTCTGGCGGGATACTGCTGCAAGCGTTGCCGCTAACTCTGGCGCTTTTTATCTTTGTCCCCCGCCTTGGGCCTTTGTGGGCTGTGCCATGGCCGGAAGATGAAGCAAAAACCGGCCTTTCCGACACTTTACGGCCGGGGGATGTGGCGCGACTGAGCCAGTCTTACGAGTTGGCGTTTCGTGCCCAGTTCAATGGGCCACTCCCTCCGGTGCAGGCGCGTTATTGGCGGGTGATGGTACTCGATCAGTTTGACGGCAACCAATGGCAACAGAGTGATGAGCGCTTCCCCACTGCCAGTACCGCTCCGGTGCGTGATGGCTGGTGGCGCACCGAGCCAAGTGTGTATAACTACGAAATACTGCTTGAACCCAATGGGCGACAATGGTTGCCTGTGTTGGGGCCAGCCGCAGCAGCGGTTACCGACAGCACCGTGCTGCGAACCCTGCGCCTTGAGGCAAATAAGCCGGTATTTGAGCGTCGTTTGTATCGCCCGCCACAACAGCGTGTGGTGGCGGCATCGGTCACCATGCCGCTGTGGCTGTTGGCGCTGAATAAGGCACTGCCTGCCACGGGAAACCCCCGGGCACGACAGTTGGCGCAGCGGCTTTTTGCCCAGGCCGGGGGCGACCCGATGGCTATGGCTAAAAGTCTACTGACGTATTTCAACCAAGAGCCCTTTTTCTACACCCTGACACCGCCACTAATGCCGCAAAACACCGTAGATGAATTTCTGTTCACGCACCGTCGGGGTTTTTGCGAACACTATGCCAGCAGTTTTGTCTTCATGATGCGCGCAGCGGGTATACCGGCACGGATTGTCACCGGCTACTTAGGTGGTGACGCTCAAGAGCAGGTGATCAGGGTGTTACAGCGGGATGCCCACGCCTGGGCTGAGATCTGGGTGGCCGGGCAGGGCTGGGTGCGCTTTGACCCCACGGCAGCGGTGGCACCTGAGCGCATTGACCTTGGCATCAACGAGATGATTGCCCGGGGGGATTTGCGCTCAGGGCAGCTGCCGCTGGCCTATCGTTTGAGTCAGGCCGGTTTGCTTAAATCGTTCCGCGAGAACTGGGAGCAGCTGGAGTATCGCTGGCAGAAGTCGGTGGTTCAATATCAGCAGGATCAACAGAGCGCTTTGATGCGACAGTGGTTTGGTACATCGGCGTTTTACTGGCAACAGATCGGGGCATTGGGGGCGTTGCTGGTTGTTTTTCTCTCCCTCGTTACCATTTTGGTGCTGTTGCGTAAATCACCTTTGAGTGACCAGCAGAAAATCTGGCTACGGCTGGAGCGGAAACTGGCCAAAAAAGGCGTTAAGCGCCAGCCCGCAGAAGGGCCAAAGGATTTCGGTCTGAGAGTGGCAAAGGAGAATTCCGACCTGGGTAAAAAAGTGTCGGCTGTTGTTGAGGTTTACCTGCAAGCTGTTTACTCGCTGCGGTGTGACCAAGCGTTACTGGATCGGTTAAAGCGGATGGTTCGGGAGCTGTGATGTTGCAGTTGCCGTAGTAAGGCAACCCTTACGGGTTGCCTTAAACCATTAACCGGCCTTGGCAATAATGTCGTCAGCGGCCTGCTGGTAAGACGCTACCTGATCAAAGTTAAGGTAGCGATACACGTCAGCGGACATGGCATCCAGATTGGTGGCGTACTCCATGTACTCATCCAGAGTTGGAATCTTGCCCAGAATAGCGCCTACAGAAGCCAGCTCTGCCGAACAGAGATAAACGTTAGCGCCATCGCCGAGACGGTTCGGGAAGTTCCGGGTGGAGGTGGACAGTACCGTGGCGCCGGGTTCAACCCGAGCCTGGTTCCCCATACACAACGAGCAGCCGGGAATTTCAGTGCGTACGCCGTTGTCGTTGTAGATGTTGTAATAGCCTTCTTCTTCGAGCTGCGCTTTGTCCATTTTGGTCGGTGGCGACATCCAGAAGCGGGTTTTTAGCGGGTCGTGGTTTTGTTCCAGCAATTTACCCGCCGCCCGGAAGTGACCAATGTTGGTCATGCAGGAACCTAAGAAGACTTCGTCCACTTTGTCACCGGCAACATCAGACAGTGTACGGGCATCGTCCGGATCGTTGGGCGCACAGAGGATGGGCTCTTTGATCTCTGCCAGATCAATTTCAATGATTTCGGCGTACTCGGCATCAGCGTCGGCGCGCATCATCGTGGGGTTAGCCAGCCACTCTTCCATCTTACGGGCGCGACGCTCAAGAGTGCGCGGGTCGCCGTAGCCTTCACTGATCATCCAGCGCAGCATGGTCACGTTGGACTTGAGGTACTCAGTGATCGAGGCTTCCGACAGGGTGATAGTACAACCGGCTGCGGAGCGTTCGGCGGAGGCATCGGAGAGTTCAAAGGCCTGCTCAACGGTGAGGCTTTCCAGCCCTTCAATTTCCAGCACACGGCCTGAGAAGGCGTTTTTCTTGCCTTTTTTCTCTACGGTCAACAGACCCTGTTTGATACCGTACAGAGGAATGGCATGAACCAGATCACGCAGCGTAATACCCGGTTGCATTTCGCCTTTAAAGCGCACCAGAATTGACTCGGGCATATCCAGAGGCATGACGCCAGTGGCGGCAGCAAAAGCCACCAGACCAGAGCCCGCCGGGAAAGAGATGCCTAAGGGGAAGCGGGTGTGGGAATCGCCGCCGGTGCCAACGGTGTCAGGCAGCAGCATACGGTTCAGCCAGCTGTGGATAATGCCGTCACCGGGGCGCAGGGCGACGCCGCCACGGTTCATGATGAAGTCCGGCAAGGTGTGATGCGTTTCTACGTCGACCGGTTTTGGGTAGGCGGCAGTGTGACAGAATGACTGCATCACCAGATCGGCAGAGAAGCCGAGGCAGGCCAGATCTTTCAGTTCATCACGGGTCATCGGGCCGGTGGTGTCCTGAGAGCCGACGGTAGTCATCTTCGGTTCGCAGTACTGGCCGGGGCGAACGCCAGAGACGCCACAGGCTTTGCCGACCATTTTTTGTGCCAGAGTAAAGCCGTGGGTGGACTCTTTGGGCGGTTGTGGACGACGGAAGATGTCTGAATGGCCAAGGTCTAACGCTTCACGGGCCTTATCGGTGAGGCCACGACCGATGATCAGGTTAATACGACCACCGGCTTGTACTTCATCAAGGAGAACGTCGGACTTGAACGTGAACTCAGAGAGAACGTCACCGTTTTCGGCAAGAATCTTGCCGTCGTAGGGGCGAATCTCAATGACATCACCCATGCTCAGTTTGTCAACCGGCGCTTCAAAAACCAGTGCACCGGCGTCTTCCATGGTGTTGAAGAAAATGGGTGCTACTTTGCTGCCGATGCAGATACCGCCAGCGCGCTTGTTTGGCACGCCCGGGATGTCGTCACCGAAAAACCAGAGAACGGAGTTCGTTGCCGATTTACGGGAGGAGCCGGTGCCGACCACATCGCCGACAAAAGCAACCGGTAAGCCTTTGCTTTTAATCGCTTCGATCTGTTGTAGCGGGCCGGTGACGCCGTGTTCTTCAGGCGTGAGGCCATCGCGGGTCATTTTGTAAGCGGCGCGGGCGTGCAGTGGAATATCTGGCCGTGACCAGGCATCCGGGGCGGGGGAGAGGTCGTCGGTGTTGGTTTCACCGGTCACTTTAAAGACGGCTACTTTTATGCTTTCGGCAACGGCGTCCCGCTTGGTGAACCACTCCGCCTCGGCCCAGGACTTGAGCACCGCCATGGCGTTGGCGTTGCCCGCTTTGGCTTTTTCTTCCACGTCATGGAATGAGTCAAAGACCAGCAAGGTGTTTTTTAACTGTTCTGCGGCCAGTTCGCCCAGTTCGCTGCTGTCGAGCAGGTCGATCAGGGTGGCAATATTGTAACCACCGAGCATCATGCCCAACAGCTTAACGGCTTTTTGGCTGTTCACCAGCGGCGATGCGGCATCGCCTTTGACGATGGCACTAAGAAAGCTGGCTTTTACGTAGGCGGCTTCGTCTACACCAGGAGGAATTCGGTTTTCAAGTAGATCAAGAATATACTGCTCTTCGCCCGCGGGTGGGTTTTTCAGTAGCTCAACCAGGCCTGATACCTGTTCAGCATTGAGCGGCTTGGGTGGTACACCCTCCTGGGCACGCTCTTCGACGTGTTTTCTATAGGCTTCTAACACGAGTTCTACCCTCATCATCTGTGGCAGGCTCTTGGGCGATCCTTCGATAAACCATTATTACTGTGGATATGTGTTTATCAGATGGTCCAAGGGAAATCTTTACCAGTGCGGGAACTATCGGTAGTCCTTCTTAGCACTGGCGGCGGCGGCAGTATAGCGGATGGCGTATTTTAAGTTAAGTGAAGACCTGAATAGCCATTATTTTTTCTATGAATAGCGTGGGTAGCCGTGGCCTGAGTCAGCAGTCAGCGCAGCTGATTTCGTAGCAGGGTTGATAGTGACTGCCGGGCAGTTTCATCCGGTGCTGATCAACAAACGACTGTAGCATGGTATCCATCTGCTCCATCAGCTCGGATTCGCCGCTCAGTTTATAGGGGCCGTGCTGGCGGATCAGGCTGGCACCTTCCTCTTTGATGTTACCCGCCACAATACCCGACATCGCCCGACGCAGATTGGCGGCCAGCTGGTGTGGCGGGAGATTGCGATGCAGTTCAAGGTTCGCCATGTTCTCATGGGTTGGCTCAAAGGGGCGCTGGAACTCTTCGTCGATTTTCAATAGCCAGTTAAAGTAGTAGGCGTCGTCGTATTGGCGGCGGAAATGGGTTACCTCCTCCAGGCCCCGAGCCATAATTGAGGCGACCTTTTCCGGGTCGTCAATAATGATCTGATATTTGTCCTGAGCGCTTCTACCGAGCGTTTTGCCAATAAACCGATCAATTTGGATAAAGTACTCTTCTGAGCCTCTAGGGCCGCTCAGAATCAGCGGCATGGGGATATTGTTGTTGTCCGGGTGCAGCAAAATGCCCAGCAAAAAAAGAATTTCCTCACAGGTGCCGGGGCCGCCGGGGAAGACAATAATGCCATGGCCAAGACGTACAAACGCCTCCAGTCGTTTTTCGATATCCGGTAAAATGATCAGCTCATTAACAATGGGGTTCGGCGACTCGGCAGCAATAATGCCAGGCTCAGTCAGGCCAATAAAACGACCGTTGCTTACCCGTTGTTTGGCAAAGCCGATGTTGGCGCCTTTCATTGGGCCTTTCATGGCGCCGGGACCACAGCCGGTGCAAATATTTATACGACGCAAGCCAAGCTGATAGCCCACCCGTTTAGTGTATTCGTATTCGCTGCGACTGACGGAGTGCCCACCCCAGCAAACGGCAATGTTAGGCAGCTCCTTCGACATAAACGCATCGGCATTGCGTAGTATTTCAAATACCACGTGGGTGATTTCAGCAGAGCTGGCTTTGTGGTCGAGTTTGGATACCAGCGATGAGACGTAAAGAATATCCCGCAGAACGGAAAACAGGTTTTCCCGTACTCCCCGAATCAGTTTTCGCTCAACAAATGAAGATGCAGGCGCATTAACCAGCTCCAGTTTGATCCCCCGGTGTTCCTGAATGATGCGGATGTCAAAGCCCTTGTAGGTTTGCATCAGTTCTTCGGCGCTGTCCCCGGCCATATCATCACTTAATACTGCCAAAGCGCACTGGCGAAAGAGCTGATGCAGGCCAGCGTTGGAGCTATCTTGCAGCGTATTTGCTTCCCAGTTTGAAAGCACACGCATGGAGCCCACGGGATTCACTGTGGTGGAAATAACGTTGGGTTTGCTCATTAGACCCTCATATTCAGGTTCAGTCTTTTGGCTGTTTTTGTATTAACCGACCAGCGATGTGTATGTAATTCACTATCGGGAATTATCGGTTTAAATCAAGGTTGTAATGCTGATGGTAGTAACCATTGTAGTGTAGTAATAAATTCTTTTTTGCTGTTTGGGGCGTTCATATATTTATTTAAGTTGGTGGCAACTTAAGAGAGCGCAGGAAGTTTTTCCAAGTCAAACGGTCCGGGTTGTATGCGGTTTGCGGTGTGATTTTTTTAGCAATAAGGAGAGGGCTATTGGTGTTGTTATTTCGACTACCGTCGGGTGAGAGATTTGGTTGAGTTATTTTAATGCGGTCAGTCAGGCTATTTGCTGTTTTGCTTGTCAATGGCTTGATATAAGATATTCGCAATTATAAGTTCAGGGCAAAAAAGACGGGGAGACCTCAATGCCAGGCCAACAAGAGGCAGAAGTGTCTGTAGAAAATGTGGTGGTAGTTGATGATCATAACTTTGTCCTGGGGGCGGTGCCCCGCGGGCAAATGCGCGAGGAGCTGTTGTGTCACCGGGCAACGTATGTTTTTGTCTTTAACTCCAAGGGCCAGCTCTACGTGCAGGAGCGAACCCTGAATAAAGATATCTACCCCGGTTATTTTGACCCGGCCACCGGCGGTGTGGTCACCGAAGGGGAGAGCTACGATCAGGCCGCAGAGCGCGAGCTGGCAGAAGAGCTCGGCATTGAAGGCGTTCCGATCAAATCCCACTTCCATTTTTATTTTCATAATGATGATTGTCAGGTCTGGGGGCGGGTGTACAGCTGTCATTACGACGGACCACTTTCGTTGCAGGAAGAAGAAGTCGCCACGGTGGTGATGGAGTCCCCGCAGGAGGTGTTGTCCAATCGCAACCATCGCAACTACACGCCCGATAGCCTCGTCGCCCTTGAGCGACTGGTCCATTGTCTTGCCTCATAACGTGGCAACTTGGTGTTTTATTAGCGTTTTATTAAGTCGGTTAAAGTATGTTTACGGGAATTGTAAAAGGGTTTTTTCCGGTTGGGCAGATTGAAAAATTCAATGAGCTGAATCGAATCACTGTGCTGTTACCTTCTGCTTTATTAGAGAATCTGGTAATCGGCGCCAGCGTTGCCATTAACGGCTGCTGTCTGACGGTGGCCACTTTTGATCAGCAAAGCGCCACTTTTGATGTAATGAAAGAGACGCTGCGGGTCACTAACCTTGGCGCACTTGCCGAGGGAGATAAGGTCAATATTGAAAGGGCGGCCCGCTTTGGCGACGAAATTGGCGGTCATCTGTTGTCTGGCCATATTCACGACACCGTTGAGATAGCGGACATTCTAAAAGAAGAAAATAACGTCACTATTTATTTCCAGTTTGACCCTCAGTGGAAAGACTACCTGTTACCCAAAGGTTACGCTTCTTTAAATGGCTGCAGCCTGACCATTGGCGAGACAGTGGCCGAGGGGCGCTTTTGCGTACATTTGATTCCGGAAACCCTGAAAGTCACCGGCTTTGGTAGTGCCAGCGTGGGGGATAAAGTGAACCTTGAAATCGACAGCCAGACCCAAGCCATTGTCAACACCGTCAAGAGTTATTTGGCCCAGTCCTGACAGCGGGCGTCAACCAATGGTTGGGGTGAGCGGCTGTTTGAACAGTGCTTACCCGTGAATGCGTACAGCATCGCCTTTATGCCCTTTATTTATGCCCTTGGGTATTTATGCCCTTTGGGTGCGATAGGGCGGGGAGTGTCAGCTGCAACCTCTCCATAGCGGCCAATGAGCCTGATAAATCTTCAGACCCATTGGCTGTTGTCGCAGCACAGTAGTCTGCTTTTTGGGAGTCTTTGGCGGGTTGAAAATCCAAGACGACAGAGTCCGGCTCGCCGCACCCCTCATACTGTTGAGGCAACTGTGTGATCCCTGCCCACTGTGATCAATGCTCGTCGCTCGTTAAGATGTCATTGCCGGGAAGCCCTTAGCCTTCAATATTTCTCCAAAAAAGCTATCATAGCCCCCATTGCTAATCAGGACTCTCTATGTCAGCACAATTCATTCACCTGCGGGTGCACAGCGAATTTTCTTTAAGCGATGGACTCATCCGCATCAAATCGCTCATCAATGCCACCGCCGAGGCTGGTATTCCGGCGGTGGCGGTCACTGACCAGTCCAACCTCTGTTCGCTGGTCAAATTTTACTCCGGTGCCATGTCTGCCGGGGTCAAACCGCTGTGCGGTGCCGATTTGTGGGTCGAAAACCCGCAAGATCGGGACCGTCCGTCCCGGCTGGTGCTGATGTGCTTAAATGAGCAGGGCTATCACAACCTGACCGAGCTGGTCTCCCGTAGCTTCACGGAAAATCAGCACCGTGAACGGGCGATGGTCAAACGCGAGTGGGTGATGGCGCAGGCCGACGGGTTGATTGCCCTCAGTGGCGCCCGAGAAGGTGAGATTGGCCGGGCGCTGCTAGCGGGTAAGCGCGAGGCCGCCGCCGAACGGTTGCAAGAGTGGATGGCGGCTTTCAAGGACCGCTTTTACCTTGAATTGCAGCGCACCAATCGCAACGGCGACGAAGAGTGCCTATACGGCTCGGTGGAGCTGGCGACCCAGTTCAACTGCCCGGTAGTGGCCACCAACGACGTGATGTTCATGACCCGGGACGACTTTGAGGCGCACGAGTCCAGAGTCTGCATTGGCGAAAGCGTCGTGCTGGATGACCCCCGGCGGGAGCACCGCTACAGCGAAGAGCAGTACCTGAAATCAGCGTCAGAGATGGTGGAACTGTTTGCCGATATTCCCGAAGCCATCGCCAATACCGTCGAAATCGCCCGCCGCTGCTCCGTTAACGTCAAATTGGGGGAATACTTTCTGCCGGAGTATCCGGTGCCAGAGGGTAAAACCATGGACCAGTTTTTTCGCGAGTTCTCCCATGATGGTCTCAGTGAACGGCTGAAAGTTCTGTTTGACCCCAACGCCGCAGACTTTGCTGAAACTGAAAAACGCTACCGTGAGCGCCTCGACTTTGAGCTGGACACCATTTTGCAGATGGGGTTCCCCGGCTACTTTTTGATCGTAATGGACTTTATCCAGTGGTCCAAAAACAACGGCATCCCCGTCGGCCCCGGGCGGGGCTCCGGTGCCGGTTCGCTAGTGGCCTACGCACAGAAAATCACCGATCTTGACCCCATCAAATATGACCTGCTGTTTGAGCGATTCCTCAACCCGGAGCGGGTCTCCATGCCAGACTTTGACGTTGATTTTTGCATGGAGGGGCGGGACCGGGTCATCGACTACGTAGCGGGCACCTACGGACGTGATGCGGTTTCCCAGATCATCACCTTCGGCACCATGGCCGCCAAGGCGGTGGTGCGGGACGTGGCTCGGGTACAGGGAAAATCTTACGGTTTGGCGGATCGGCTGTCGAAAATGATCCCCTTTGAAATCGGCATGACGCTCAACAAAGCCTACGAACAGGAAGAGACCATTCGCGACTTTCTTGCCAGTGACGAAGAAGCCGCCGAAATCTGGGAGATGGCTCTAAAGCTCGAAGGCGTCACCCGCAACGTGGGCAAACACGCCGGCGGCGTGGTCATTGCGCCCACCAAACTGACCGACTTTGCGCCACTTTATTGCGATGAACACGGCAAAGGCGTGGTGACTCAATACGATAAAAACGACGTCGAAGACGCCGGGCTGGTAAAATTTGACTTTCTCGGGCTGCGTACTCTGACCATCATCGACTGGGCGCTGAAGCTGATAAACCCCCGCCGTGCCCAGCGAGGTGAAGAGCCGCTGGCGATTGAAGCGATCAACCTAGAAGACAAACCCTCCTACGAGATGCTCAAACGAGCCGAAACCACCGCCGTGTTCCAGCTCGAATCAAGGGGAATGAAAGACCTTATTAAACGCCTTCAGCCCGACTGCTTTGAAGACATCATCGCCCTGGTGGCGCTGTTTCGCCCGGGCCCATTGCAGTCCGGCATGGTGGATAACTTCATCAACCGTAAACACGGTCGGGAGGAGCTCTCCTTTCCCGATGCCCAGTACCAGCACGAATGGTTACGGCCCATTTTGCAGCCCACCTACGGCATCATTCTGTATCAGGAGCAAGTCATGCAGATTGCTCAGGTACTCGCTGGCTACACCCTTGGCGGTGCCGACATGCTCCGCCGTGCCATGGGTAAGAAAAAACCAGAAGAAATGGCCAAGCAGCGAGCGGTATTTGAAGAAGGTGCAAAAAGTCAGGGCGTGGACGGCGAACTGGCAATGAAAATCTTTGATCTGGTGGAAAAATTTGCCGGGTACGGCTTTAACAAATCGCACTCTGCCGCCTACGCTCTGGTCTCCTATCAAACCCTTTGGCTCAAAGTTCACTATCCCTCCGAATTTATGGCGGCGGTAATGAGCTCCGACATGCAAAATACCGACAAAGTAGTCACCTTCATCGAAGAGTGTCGCAGCATGGGGCTTACGGTGCTGCCGCCGAGTGTTAACAGCGGCGATTACATGTTTGGTGTAAACGACGAAGGTCATATTATCTATGGTCTCGGTGCCATTAAGGGCGTTGGTGAAGGACCAATTGAGGCGATTGTCAGAGCCAGAAAAGAAGGCGGAGACTTTACCGACCTCTTTGACTTTTGCGAACGGGTGGACAGCAAAAGCATCAACAAACGGGTTCTTGAAGCGCTCATTCGCTCCGGTGCCCTCGACCGGCTCGGGCCAGCGCCAGAGCAAGCGCAGCGGCTCAACTTTAACCGGGCAGTGTTAGAAGTCAGTCAGGCCGAGGCTATTAAAGCCGCAGACCAGTCCGCTAAAAATCAGGACATGGGCTTGATGGACCTGTTCGGCGCTCTAGTGCCCGCCGGGGAAGACAATGTATACGACAACTATCTTAAAATCGACGAATGGACAGACAAAATACGCTTAGGGGGAGAAAAAGATACGCTAGGCCTCTATCTTACCGGGCACCCCATTGATGAATACGAAAACGAAATACGCCACTTCATTCGCAACCGCATCGTCGATTTGCAGCCCGCCCGAGGCGATGGGCAGAACATCGCCGGGCTGGTGGTGGATCTGCGAATCATGAAAAACAAAAAGGGCGACAAAATGGCCTTTGTCACCCTCGACGATCGCACCGGGCGCATTGAGGTTTCGGTGTTTGCCGAAGCCTTTGCTGAATATCAGTCACTACTGCACAAAGACGCCGTGCTGGTGGTGGAAGGCGAAGTCACCTTTGACGACTACTCCGGCAGCCTCAAAGTGCGGGCAAAAAAAATCATGAAAGTTGTCGACGCTCGCAGCCACTTTGCCCGTCGCTTAGTGCTGGAAGTGTCCAATGTGCAGGTTGATGGCCACTTTGATCGCAAACTGTCGTCTCTGCTGCGCGAGCAGCCAGGGCGTTTACCGGTGCGAATTAATTACCGAAAAGAGGATGCCCGAGCCTCTTTACTCCTCGGTGAGCAATGGCAAGTCAGCCCCAGTGATGAGCTGGTTTTAGCACTGCGCCAGTGGCTTGGCCGGGAAGCGGCAAAAGTTGAGTACGTCTGATCAAAGTGGCCGTGCCCGGCCAGCTTTGATAACGCTGCTAGCGTACGAGCCTTGATGCCCATACCGGTAAAATTCTGTTTTTAGATTGGTTGGCTAATGAATAAACGGTATAAAAACGCCGTTGACCCGGCGTCGTGTAAATATGGCGGTAGAGTCTCCCGCCAATACAGCCATGGTGCTGGGAAAGCCTAGAGCTTGGGTGTTTAAATAGCTGAACCTACTGGTGGATACTAGGCTAACTTCTTTTTTATAGGCTGTGTATGTCTTTTCGATCTCTTCTAACAGTTTGAGATCATCCCTTGAGGGAGACGAAAATTGTTTGCCCTGTTTGACCATGAAATCTAACATGTCTACTTTCTCTTTTCTTGAGAATAGGCTTTCGCTAATCAATTCCGATGATTTAATAATCTTCAGATTTATTGTATAGATTTGAATGGTGCATTGCTCGATTAAAATATCAAGATTACCGCCCAACGTGTACAGTCTATCCATGTTGTTGAGTTGTTGCTGTGTATAATTAAGTTCCGCTAATGCAATGTCTGGATTTTGCTTAGATGAAGCGCTTGTGATCTGTTTTTGAAAAATCCTATCAAAGCTGTTAAAGCGAAACAGCTCATCAATCGCTAAGTTTTTCAGGGCGAGGTCTTTATCCGTTTTTGTGCTTTTTGGGTTCTCAAATGTCTTTAAAAACGATTCAACTTTGGATAGAAAATCGCTTTTTTTTTGGTTGGTAATGTATATTTCTTTAGGTGGTAAAGGCTGGGGCGGCGGTGTGCCAAAGAAAGTCTGAGTGTTAGACAACTGTTTAAGCATTTGCAGTTGAAGTGTTTGTTCTTTATTTTCTTCTATTTCGGATACTGTGGAGGCAGAAGGTTTGTCTTTGGTTTTTGTATTGATTTTAATTTCGACCGTCGATGTCGCAAGCTGAAAGAGTTCATCTAGGCAATTCTTCAGTTGCTTTTTGATCGTACCGGCCTTATCACCTTGTGACTCTAGTATGTTCACTAACGCCATGAATTTATTTAACAGGTTGAATGTTTTTTCTGACTTTTTCGTGTCTTCGCTGTTTTTGTATAAAATACCTGCTTCGATGGCTTCAAGAGACAGTTGGTTGATTTCTTTATTTGCCTGCTCATTTAGGTTGGGTGTTGTTATTTTGCTGGTATAGTATGTTGCGAGCTTTAAGTAAGTTGTGGCATTGTCAGTTTGTGAGCCGTCCTTTTTGTAACTTGATAAAAAACTATTTATCATCTCATGGTATTTTTCATCTATTTCCAATTCAGAGCCGCAATGATTTTTTAGGTCGATAATGGCTCTTTTTTTTTCTAGGCACTTTATATTGATGTTGTCTATTGTTTCTTCCATTGCCAAATTGGCTGTTACACTGTCTACCTGCCTTTGAGGTAAACGGGTGTCACTTTTTTGGGCTGATGAATTTTCCGGCGTAGTGGGTTTTTCTATTCTGCGTTCTGATGCTTCGCTATTTATTTGTGCTTTTACCATCCGGCCATTAAATTTCTTTGCACTGTCAGCGTAATGATCACCTTGATGGATTGTTGTGTTGTTAATGGTGGTATCTGCGTTTTGATTCAATGTACACGGTTCATAAGAGACGGTCATCAGTTTTTCCCATTCTGTTTTGATGATTTACGTTTGGTCAGCTTTTACTAAAAAAATTAACGGGCTATCTTATTTGATTATTAACTTTTAAAGCAACCAGCTTAAGTTCAGCATACGTAATCCTTTCCATCTGCTAACAATGGCTTTAGATTGGTTTGGCAGGCCAAATGCGCCTCATTAGATCGGTTGTTGTTGATACTTGAGTTTTGTCTTTTACAATAAATAATTTCGGCATTGTGCTCGTTGTTGTCCAGAAGCAACTCCCACGGCGAACCGTGGGAGTGAGGCGTATCAGCGTGTTAAGGAAAAGCCATTTCAGTTCACCGACGGCACAGCGTTCAATAACTTCTGCGTATATTCATGTTCTGGCCGACTCAGTACTTGTTCCGTAATGCCCTGCTCAACAATCTTTCCGCCCTGCATCACCGCAACCCGGTGGGCGATGTGGGGGATAATCGACAGATCGTGGGTAATAAACAGATAAGAAACCTGCAACTCCCGCTGTAACTCCTGCAACAATTCCAGTACCTCGGCCCGAATGGACACATCCAGCGCACTGGTGGGCTCGTCACAAATGATCAGGTCGGGCTCCACCGCCAGCGCCCGGGCGATAGCAATCCGTTGTCGTTGACCACCGGAGAACTCGTGAGGGTAACGGTGACGATGTTCAGGTTCCAGTTTTACCCGGGCCAGCAGCGCCTCAATGCGCTCAATTCGCTCCTTGGGCGATAGCGTAAGGCCGAGGCTGACCATTCCTTCTTCAATAATGTCGCCCACCGTCATGCGTGGATTCATTGATGAAAACGGATTCTGGAAAATTACCTGAATTTTTTTACGCAGCGGCAACATCGCTTTATGGGAGAGGCTGTTCACCTGTTGCTGGTCGTACCAGATCTCCCCGGCGGTGGTTTTTTCGAGGTTCAGAATCGCTCGCCCGGTAGTGGACTTGCCGCAACCGGATTCCCCCACCAAAGCCAGCGTTTCGCCTTTGCCAATGGTAAAGCTGATGCCATCTACCGCCTTGGTGTAACTGTGTACCCGCTGCAACAGCCCTTTGCGAATGGGAAAGTGGATGGCTAGATTATCCACTTTGAGCAGGGGCTGTTCGTTTTTTTGCTCCAGATAGGCGTCCATGTTAGGCAAACTGTCGATCAACTGTCGGCTATAGGCCTCCTTTGGGTTGGCAAAAAACGCAGCACACTGATTCTGCTCAATAATGCGCCCTTGGTACATCACACCCACCTGATCGGCAGACTGGCGCACCACGCCCATATCGTGCGTAATCAACAACACCGCCAACTGACGGCTCACGGTCAGGCTTTTGATCAGCTCCAGAATCTGCTTTTGAATGGTCACGTCCAGCGCAGTGGTAGGCTCATCGGCCAGCAAAATATCGGGCTCACAGGCCAGTGCCATGGCAATCATCACCCGTTGCTGCTGCCCGCCAGACATCTGATGTGGGTACCAATCCACCCGTTTTTCTGCATCCGGAATGCCCACTTCGCTGAACAGCTCAATGGTGCGGGCGCGTATTTCTGCGCTAGTGCGTGCGGTGTGCAGCTTCAGGGTTTCAGCTATTTGTTGCCCTACAGTTTGCACCGGGTTCAGGGCGGTGAGGGCATCCTGGAAAATCATTGCCACCTTTTTGCCACGAACACTGCCCATCTCTTGCTCGGTGAGCGCAAACAGGTTGGTCTCGGGGAGGCAAACGGAGCCTGCAGTAATCTTCAAAGCATCCGGCAACAGACGCATAATGGCGAGCGTGGTCATGGATTTACCACTGCCGGACTCACCAACCAGTGCGAAAACTTCCCCTTTGGTCAGCTTAAAGCTCACATCCTGCAAAATCGGAGTGTGCGGCGAATGTCGTAAACAGACGTTCAGCCCCTCAACATTGAGGGCCGTGGTGGAGGTGTTTTGTTGAGAGCTCATCAGGCGGCCTCCAGCTTGATTTTCGGGTCAAAAGCGTCGTTTACCAAGTCTGAAAACAGGTTAACCGACAGCACTAGGGTGAACATTAAAAACAGCGCGCCGCAAAGATTCCACCAGATTGAGGGCTCCCGCGACAGCTCCGTACTGGCCATGTTGATCATATTGCCCCAGCTGGCCATGGCCGGATCAACGCCCACGCCAATGTATGAGAGCACCGCTTCTGCCAGAACCATAGCGCTGAAATCCAGCACAAAGGTGATGATAATGATATGGCTCAGGTTGGGTAGGATGTGTCGTTTAATAATCTGGAAATGACTAACACCAAAGGCGTGGGCGGCCTGAACGTAATCCAGCTGACTGATTTTCAGGGTTTCTGCCCTGAGCAGTCGGCACAGAGAGGTCCAGCTGGTGATGCCCAGAATAAAGCAAAGTGCCAAAAATTTAGCATCGGCTTTTTCCAAACCCACGGTGAAAACCTGCGGGTTATTGTTGATCCAGACTTGAAATAACAGTACCGATGCAGCAATCAGCAGCAAGCCGGGAATGGAGTTTAACGTCGTGTAAACATACTGTACGACATCATCAACCCAGCCCTTAAAGTAGCCCGCAGTGAGCCCAAGGGTAATGGCGATGGGCATGGTAATGAGTGTCGCCAATGTGCCGATCAGCACGCCGGTGCGGATGCCTTTAAGGCTCTCATAAAGGGTATCGTTACCGGATTGATCCGTACCAAGCACATGATAAAGATTACCCATGGTCACCAGCCAGCCCAGCACCGCCATGATGATGGCAAAGGTAATCCACGCCGAACGCCAGGGCAGGGTGTTACCGGACTTTCGCAGCCACAAAGCGTGCAGGGCGATGAGCAACAGCGCTATCGCCAGGCCTTTGCCGATGCCTACCACAGAGTTGATGATTAGGTCGTTGGTAAAGGCCTCAGGGCTATCGAGATGGCTGCCGCCGTAGGTCAGTTGCGGGTAGTCACGTACCCGTTCACCGTCGGGTAACAGCAAGTTTTCTTTGTTCCACGACTTCAGAGCAAACGGTGCTGAGTAGGTGCGCTCCTCTCGCTCACCCATCTCACCGAGGGCGAGGTCTAAAAGGCTGTTGACATCATTGCTGTAATACACCTGTTCACTGCTTTGCCCTGCGACCGGAGTCAGGGCTTTGCGAAAGTGTACCGAGTCCACTAAGGCGATCAACACATACGCCATAATAATGACAAACGTTGCCATGCCGAGGCGGGTAGAAAACACCTGTCGCCAGCGTTCGCGGTTTTGTGGGTTGCGTTGCAGCGAAATCACAAAAAATATCAGCGCACCGACCAATAAAAAGATCAGTACATCACTCCAGAGAATGGTCCAAAGCACAGAGCCGAGTTCGAAATCCATAGTTACATCCTTCTCCCGTTTAGCTCAATCGAACCCGGGGGTCGGCCCAGGTGTATGAGATGTCAGTCAAAATCAGACCGATGATATAAAGCACAGAGCCGAGAAACACCATGGCCCGCACAATGGCAAAATCCTGTGCCCGAATGGCGTCCAGCAAATAACTGCCAAGGCCAGGAATGCTGAAGAAAGACTCCATGACCAAGCTGCCCATAAACAGAGTGGGAATGACCACTACCACCCCGGTGAGAATCGGTAGCATGGCGTTAGGGAGAATGTGGCGAAACAGTACGCCTACCTCGCTCACCCCTTTGGCGCGGGCGGTTCTGGCAAAGTCCTGCCCGGACACATCAATAAATAACGTGCGATACCAGCGGGCACCGGAGCCGATGCCGGCAATAATGGCGATGATGATTGGCAGTATTAAAAAACGCCAGCCGTCTATTGCGCTATTAAATCCGGAAACCGGCACCAGTCGCGCCATTTTGGCAATAAAATACTGCCCGGCAATGATGTAAAACAGATAGGAAATGGACATCAGGGTGACAAACACACCCACGGTAAAGCGGTCCAGCCCGCTGCCCCGAAACATCAACACCAGCAACGCCACGGAGATGTTGACCCAAATGCCAATCAGGAACGTCGGCAAGGCCAGAGCGAGGCTTGGCCCCATGCGATCCACCACATCGGCACTGATTTTGCGCCCCTCATCGGAAGCGCCAAAGTCAAACACAAACAGCTTGAGGGATTTGTTGAAAAAAACCGTTTCCGTTAGTGCCCCAAGCCCCTTGGCTTCACCGTTGTAGAACAGCGGCTGGTGGTAACCTTTCTCTTTAATCCAATCCTCAACGGCCTGTTCGGTGACGTATTTATCCCCAAGGTGGGCACGGGCCATATCTTCCGGCGTATTGACGATAAAGAACAAAATAAATGTCAGCAGGTTGACGCCAATGAGTATTGGAATGGCGTAACACAGCCTTCTAATGATGTATGTGAGCATTTCCTTAACCTAATTTTTTTGACATAACGGGCTGTTCCTCTTGCCCACCGAGCACGGTGGGAACAAGTTTTATAGGAACTGTGTGGGTATTAATGCTTTGTTGCATTCGTTTTACCACCGTCGTTATTTATCATTGGCAATGGTCAATTTCTGACGCCGACGATAAGCGCGAACACCGGGCACAATTAACAGCAGCAGCAGCACAATACTGCCAATCAGTGGCCACACGATGGGGTGGTTCCACTCATTTTGTTTTTGTTTTCTTAATGCCGGGTCAATCCGCACGTATTTCAGGGTGCCCTGATTAATACCGTGGCGTTTGGTGTTGTATACCCACTCGTTGGCGAGGAAGTAATCTTTGTTGTTAAAGCCCCAGATCCACGGGCTGTCTTGTTGCACGATGGCCACCATTTTATTAATGGCATCGAGTCGTTTGGGTCCGTTGGGGAGCGTTTTGACTATGTCGTATAAACGGTCAAACTCCGGGTTGTCATAGTTAGTGGAGTTACTGCCGTCACACTGGCATTTAACCAGCCCTTGGCGGCTGTCGAGCAAAAACAGGAAGTTTTCCGGGTCCGGATAGTCCGCCAACCAGCCCCAGCCAAACATTTGTGTGTTGCCTTGGCGCATTTTCTCTTTAAAGCGCGGGTAGTCGGTGGTACGAAACTCCAGCTGTACGTCGATTTTTGCCAGCTGCTTTTTGATCCAGTCGGCTCTTGGGCTGCTGTCGCTGGAGACGGTATCCATATAAAGAATCAGCGGTTCGCCGGTTTCGTGGTGCCGGCCGTTGGGATAGCCTGCTTCAGTCAACAGTTGTTTAGCGTAGGCAACCGGTTTGCGTTTGTGGGTTTTTGTCGCCGGGTCCCAGTCAAAAATGTAGCGATTGGTGGCCTCTTTACCTTCGACGTAACCGAACAGTCCGGGGGGAATGGGCCCCTGAGCGACTTTGCCAATGCCGTTACGGAAGATATCAATGTACTCTTGGTCATTGTAAACAATGCTAATGGCTTGACGGAGCTTACGTTTGTCTTCTGTGTAACCGCCCACGACGGGGTCGAGCATGTTAAAACCGGTATAGAACAGCGAAGGGCGGATCTCTTCATCGACGACGATGTTGCGCTTTTCCAGCTCCGGTGTCAGCTCCAGACCCTCCGGGCCGACGGTAAAGGCCTGGTCAAAGGTGGCGGTGTTGATGTTGGGGTCGCCATCGCCGGAGCGATCAAAATAGCCCTGAGTAAACTTGCTCCACATGGACGTGGCGGTTTTTTCGTGGGTAAAAATGGCTTCATCAATAAACGGCAGTGGTTTGCCAGCGTCGTCGAGGTAGCCGCGTTCACGATCATCGCCAGAGCCAGTGGATGGGTAGAGCTCGGTACGGAAGTTAGGGTTACGCTCCAGTACAACCTGACGGTTTGGTTTGTTCACGGTCATCATAAAGGCGCCGGTGCCGATGGGGTTCCAGTCCAGAGTCAGGTTACGGTCGGCAAAGCCCGGGTTGTGGTAAAAGCGGTCAGCCTCCCAGGGAATGGGGGCGAAAAAAGGCATGGCCAGCCAGTACTGAAACTGTGGATAGATGCCATTGATGCGAATAGAAAAGGTGTAATCATCAATTTTGACCAGACCCTCCATGGGCTGCTGGCGCAGATCCAGCCACTGCTGTTCGGTTCGTGCACTCTTAGCCCACTGACCGAAGCTTTTCATCCCGACAATGTAGTCATTCATCAGTCCGATCAGCGGTGACTTATTGGCCGGGTCGGCCATCCGCTTGATCTGATAAATGTAGTCGTCCACCGTCAACTCCCGGGTGCCGGTGTTGGGAAAATCACCCAGCAATTTATACTGTTCACTGGCATCTGAAGTGGTGAACAGGTACAGGGAATTACCGCTTTCATCCAGCGCCAAAGCGGGATGTGGTTGGTATAAAGTACCTTTTTTTAGTCGTATGGTTATAAGGCTATAGGCGGCTTTCTGGCTGTCGTCTGGCAGTGGGTTGAGGTTTTCATCCAGTAGCTCAAGGGTTGGCATCGCCGATGCGGTGGCAGGCTCCAGTTCATAGGGGCGCTTGAGAAAGTGGTATTGCAGCGGAGGTTCGTAAATCTGGTCGATAAACAGCTTCTCTTCCGAGCTGTAAGAGCGCACCGGGTCAAGGTGCTTTGGGCGGGTAGTAAACGTGCCGAAATAGGTGACCTTGTCGGGGTTGGTTGCAGGGTTTGGATCATTCCAAGGGCCAGAGCAGCCTGAAAGCAGAAACACTGCCATCAGCGTATTGGCCCACTTTACAGTGGTACTTCGCAGCATAAATTTTATTCTCTTTATCGGGGCGGTCACGACAAACCGCTCACTGTGCCCGGTTTGGATGACCGTAACACATACTCTTGTAAGATAGCCGTTGTACCGGCGTATCAGATAATCTCGAATTGTACGTATTTACTCGTAATTGTCACCATTACGATTAGATATGCTGAAAAATATAAGTCTT
Source organism: Endozoicomonas sp. (assembly GCA_965198415.1). Taxonomy (GTDB): domain Bacteria; phylum Pseudomonadota; class Gammaproteobacteria; order Pseudomonadales; family Endozoicomonadaceae; genus Endozoicomonas. The sequence continues at coordinate 207,700 of CBDAPN010000029.1, read as the reverse complement.
GTGCCTTCTAATCGAGCAGTAAACGCTAACATTGCACTTTTTTTGTGCGCCTTAAAGGGGGCGTCCTTTGGGTGTAGTACGGTAATTTTACAGTGAGCAATTTCTTCGCAGTCCTTTGGTGCGTTAGCAGCTGTTTGAGCCTGAAATTTGCCCATGTTTACCGATCATTGCCTGGGTTTGTCACGAGTTTTCTGGGTTTTTGCTCATTTACTTTTGTCAAAGTTTGAAGAAATATTGTTGCACAGTCTGCTCATAAAATGTGTCGTTTTTTGGCGCATAAATGTGTGGCGTTGCACTGTTTAGAGCCAGTTAAAAGCACTTTTTTTGCCCTTGATGCGTAAAAATACTTATTTTTTTGTGTTTTTTGGTTGATTTTTTTGGGTAAAAAAACTTACATTCGCCATACCTGTCGTTTAGATGAAACATACGTTTGGTAGTGAGGTCTTGTTTTCACGCGGTGATAAATTGGAACACTCCTTGCTATACGGGTTGAAGGTGCGGAAGTGCCAAAGGTAGAGCTGCAAAGGGTTAACCGACCATTGCAGTATAAATTGGTTAAGGCCAATTGCTCTGTCAGCGACGTTTAATCGTTGGCAGAGCCGGGGTGCTACACAGGATAAGTAGTAGAGCGTAGCCCGCCCATGGCGGTGTACAGGCATGGAGCCACAAGCTCAGCTGGCCAAATAAATACAACACAAGGATTAAATATGTTCAGAGGGATAGTGTTAAACACAGCAGTGGCTGTGTCTTCAGGGTCTTTGTTATCACTGTTGCTAACGAAGATGCTTTAGGTTTGTACTTTTGATCTCTTTGTCGCTTTAAGTGCTTGAGTTTGTAGAACGGGAAATAACAACGTTTCCGACGATATAACAAAACCCATGGGAAATGGCAGTCCATGAAAAAAACAACCCACAAGGTGAAACACCTTTGCAGTACGCTGGCACTCAGCGCTGCGTTGTCCGCTTCAGTAATGATCCCCAATGCCTTCGCTCAGGATCCATTGAGCAGCGCATTAGATACACAACAGAAGATTGATAAAGCGTCACAGCGCTCGCAGGTGAAGGTCAATAACCTCTCCGATAAAACGCAAGAGTTGCTGTCGGATTACAAAAGCGTCATCCGTCAGGTGGAAGCGCTGACCGTTTATAACCGGCAGTTGCAGCGGGTGGTCAATGCCCAGCAGGCAGAAATTGACTCCATGCTGGCTCAGATCGAAACGCTGGATCAGACCAATATCGAAATCACCCCACTGATGCTGAAAATGGTGGACAGTCTGGAGCAGTTTATCGCATTGGATGTGCCGTTCCAGATCCAAGAGCGCCAAGAGCGTGTAGCCCGTCTGCGCGCCACGATGGACAGCCCTAACGTTACCACTTCAGAAAAGTACCGCAAAATCCTCGAAGCCTATCAGATTGAAAACGACTTTGGTCGCACGATTGAGGCCTATGAAGCCAGCCTTGGCGATGGCGATGCGACCCGTACTTACAATTTCCTTCGCATTGGCCGCCTGGCATTGCTTTACCAATCACTGGATGGTGCTGAAACCGGCCAGTGGAATACGCAAAGCCGCAGCTGGGAAGTACTTCCCGAGAAATACCGTGCCGGTGTCAATCAGGGGCTGAAAATCGCTCGCAAACAGGCACCCCATAACCTGATCAAACTGCCGGTTCGCGCTGCGGAGGATGTGTAATGAAGTCTGTAAAATCATTCGTACAAAAAGCGCTGGTTAAACCGCTGGTGTTGTCTTTGGGGTTGGGGTTAAGTATGGGCGCTGCGGTTCATGCCAACGCCAATGAGAGTGCCCTGCAAGAGCTGCTGAACAAAATCAAGGCCGACAGCGTTAGTGAAAGCCGAGAGAATCGCGCCCGTGAAGCGCGTTTTTTGCAAGACAAAAACGCCCAGCAAAGCCTGCTAGCGCAAGCGAAAGCGGAATTAAAAGCCCAGGAAAAACTGAGCGATAAACTGCTCAAGCAGTCCGATAACAACGAAAAAGCCCTGAAAGAGACGCAAAACACTCTGGATTTGCGCTCCGGTGAATTGAAAGAACTTTTTGGTGTCGTACGACAGTTTGCTGGTGATAACAAAGGCATTTTTGAAGCCTCCATGGTCACCGCCCAGTTCCCGGAACGTACGGCTTTTATGGCCGAAATGGCCGAGAGTAAAAAGCTGCCCACCACCGCTAAGCTGGAGCAATTCTGGCATGAAATTCTGCGGGAGATGGTGGAGACCGGCCGGGTAGTGGAAATGCCAGCTACCGTCGTTTATGGCGAAGGCAACGAAGCGCAAAAGAATATTGTCCGTGTGGGCAGCTTTAACGCCATTGCCGACGGTAAATACCTCACTTACTCCCCTGCAGTCGGTAAGTTTCAGGAACTCTCCCGTCAGCCCGATGCCAGCGTATTGTCGGCAGTGGAAGAACTGGAGCAGTCTGGCAGCGGTTACACCCCATTTTATGTTGACCCGTCCCGTGGGCAAATTCTCTCGTTGCTGGTGCAAAGCCCCAGCGTTTCTGAGCGCATTGATCAAGGTGGCGTCGTTGGTTACGTGATTCTGGGTCTTGGTGCCTTGGGTATTTTGCTGGCTCTGGTCTGCTATCTGAATCTGGCTCGCATCGGTTTGGGTGTACGCAAGCAGCAGAAAACAGAAGAGGTAATTAAAGGTAATCCATTAGGCGAAATAATGCAGGCCTATCAGGATAACCGCGACGCCGATCTGGAAACTCTGGAGCTGAAACTGGATGAGATTGTCATGCGTTCAGCGCCGTCTATTGAGCGGGGCGTTGGCTTCGTCAAACTGATCGCTTCCGTGGCACCGCTGCTCGGTCTGCTCGGTACTGTGGTCGGTATGATCGCCACCTTCCAGGCCATTACCCTGTTCGGTACCGGCGACCCGAAACTGATGGCCAACGGTATTTCCGAAGCGCTGGTAACGACCATGCTTGGTCTGGTCGTGGCGATTCCGACTCTGTTTGCCCACAGTTTGGTCAATAGCAAGAGCCGTCGTCTGATTCAGGTGCTCGAAGAGCAAAGTGCTGGCTTTATTGCCCGTCATCAGGAACAGGATTTGAACACTGGCGCCCGTAATACCCGTGCCACTGTGGATTCTGCCCCAACAGCGCAGCCTGCGTAAGGAGTGGCCTGATGCTCTGGTTATTGGAAGAGCTGGAATCCATACGCCGTTTTCTGGGCATGGGCGGCGATGTACTGATGATGTTGTTTATCCTCACCCTGATGCTCTGGGTGCTGGTCATTGAGCGTTATCTTTTTTTCTTTCTTGAGTGTCCGAAGCTGGTGAAAGGCACCATTGCCCGCTGGCAGGAGCGGCCGGATAAGTTATCCAACCGGGCGCGCCATATTCGCACCGCCATGATCTCGGAAGTCTCCCTGAATGCCCAGCGGGGATTACCGATGATCAAAACCCTCATTGCCCTGTGCCCATTGCTCGGTTTGCTCGGTACGGTAGTGGGTATGGTTCAGGTGTTTGATGTGCTGGCAGTAACCGGCACCGGTAGCCCCCGGGCGATGGCATCTGGCATCTCCAAGGCCACCATCCCTACCATGGCGGGCATGGTGGCAGCGCTTTCCGGCCTGTATTTCAGTGCTTTGCTGGAAAAGCGCGCGGACCGGATTGCCCACAAAGTGGCTGACTCTTTGCAGCACTGAAAAAAACATAAAATCCCCCCGGTGCGCCGGGGGAGAGGTAAAAAAGATGAGAAGACGCTATAGCAACGGCGCGCAGGAAGATGCAGGCATAGACATGACACCGATGCTGGATATCGTGTTCATCATGCTGATCTTTTTCATCGTGACTACGTCGTTTATCAAAGAGGCGGGTATTGACGTCAATCGTCCAACAGCAAACTCGGCTCAGGTAGTGAAAAAAGGCAACATTATGATTGCCGTAAGCGATACCGGTGCGGTCTGGATTGACAAACGTCGGGTTGAAGTGGGCGCGGTGCGTGCCAACGTAGAGAGATTAAAAGCAGAAAACCCCGAAGGTGCGGTGGTGATTCAGGCGGATAAAGAGTCAAAGTCTGGCATTGTCGTGGAAGTGATGGATCAGGTGCGGTTGGCGGGTGTTTATAGCATCTCCATCTCGGCCAGAGAGCAGTAAAACCTGGCGGTTTTAAGAGGTGCTTATGCGTTATTTGGCAGCACTCGGCCTGGGTTTTGCGGTGGCGCTGGGGTTGTTCGCAATTATGAACGCTCTGGTGAACAACAACCGTCACGAACTGGTGCAGGCCGATGATAACCGGATCAGCGAGTTTATTCGCATGCAGCGTCCGGAAACAGTAAAAGAGAAAAAGCGGGAGATCCCCAAGCCGCAGCCAAAACGGCCACCGCCACCACCGGAGATGAAAATCTCCCAACAGGTGGATAAACCGGTGATCGAGCAGGTGAAGATGGACGTGCCACAGATGGATGTGGACCTTGATCTGGCAGTGGGTGATGGCGCCGGAATGTACGCTTCCGGTGGTGTATCCGCCAGTGGTGGACCAGTACCGCTTAATAAGTTCAGCCCCATGTATCCCCGTAAGGCTGTGCAGCGTGGCTTAAATGGCACCGTGGTGTTTCAGTACACCGTTAATGCCAACGGCCGGGTGTCGGATGTGAAAATCCTCAAGGAAAAGCCCAGAGGTAAAGGGTTTGGCAAGGCCATCAAAAAGGCTGCGCTGAAATGGAAATTCAAACCTGCCATGGAAGACGGGAAAGCCGTTGCCCGAACCCAGCAGCAGGAATATGAATTTGTATTGGAGTGAACCATGGACAAAGTGACGTTCAAAAGGCACCTGAGAAAGACGGCCATGGTTTTGCTGGCTGGTTTTGCCCCGCTGGCACTGGCAGCCCCGGATAAAGCGCCAGAGCTACGGCAGATAACCTACAAGTACATTCTCAAAGCCCAGGAGCAGATGGCAGAAGACGACATGAGCGCTGCCCGTAAGAGCCTGGAGCATGTATTGGCCAAGGTGAAGAGCAGCAAATATGACCGGGCGGCGGTGAATCAGATGCTCGGTGTCGTCTTTGCCAATCAGGAGCAATTTGCCGAAGCGACCCGCTACTTTAAAGCGGCTCTGGCCGACGATGCCCTGCACAAACCCGCCGCGCAACAGGTGCGCTACAATCTGGCGCAACTGTTGATGATGGATGGCGCTTTTCAAGAGGGGGTCGATCAGCTGAAAATCTGGATGGCCAATCTGGACGACAACGTTGAGATACCTGCCAGTGCATGGATTATGCTGGCTAATGGTTACTCGCGCATGAAACAGTGGAAAAACGTTGTCGACCCGGCGAAAAAGGCCATTGCTGCATCCGATGCGCCGCCGGAGTCTTGGTACACCCTGCTGCTGGCAGCGCACTATGAGCTACAGGAGATTCCTAAGGCCATTGACGTGCTGGAAATTCTGGTCACCATGGCGCCGCAGAAAAAGCAGTACTGGTTACAACTCTCTGGCATGAATATGTCCATCAAGCGAGACGCTCAAGCGTTGGCTGCCCTGCGTGCGGCTTATCGCAACGGTTTGTTTGAGAAAGAGGCAGAGTACACTCAGCTGGCCAACTTCCTCACTTATCAGCAGGTGCCTTATCAGGCGGGTGTTGTCTACTCGGATGGAATGGAAAAGGGTGTTATTAAAGGCAGTTTTGATAATTATAAGAAGCTGGCTAATTTCTGGTCCCACGCTCGGGAAAATGAACAAGCGATTAAGGCGTTCAATCAGGCGCTTGCCCTGAAGGAAGATCCGGCACTGCAACTAAAGCTAGCGCGTATGCTGGCCCGTTCGGAACGCTATCAGGAGCTGCTGACACTGGTCAGTAAGCCTTTTGCCGACACCACGGAAAAGCAGACCGGTGAACTGCTGTTTTTAACCGGCATGGCACACTATCAGCTAGGCGACTCGCGCAAGTCATTGGACTATATGCACAAAGCCTCGGCTATTAAAAGCAGTCGTGGGCAGGCAAATTCGTGGATTGGTTTTCTTGAGCAGGATTTGAATAACGGTTAGATGTTGTATTGAGCGCCCCTTTCCCGGCTTCATACTCAGGTTTATTGTTTTTAAAAAGCCTGTGCATTCATAAATGGTGGCGGTATCAAGGGGCGAAATAAACAGTCTGCGCGGAATTTACGGCATCCTGTAAAGGATAACTCCCTTCTCTAACTGCCATCATCGGGGGAAGGGAGTTTTTAAAAATACATACCCATAGGTTCTAAGAGTTTCTGTTTTTGGCAACTCACTCTGAAGCTAAGGTATTTGCAATGCTTTTTTAAGTTGTATAAGCAATTATTAATAAGTGTGAGTTCGGCGAGTTATAAGTTCTAAGACGTCAGCTTGTTACCACGCACCCACCTTTGGGTGCGTTGGTTTTATGCAAGTGGAACCGTTTACGAGCTCTGCAAAAAGACCTGACACCGTTGCTGACGGCGTTAGGTCTTTTTTTTGAAGGGGCTGGCTCGAAGGCAAAGACTGTAAAATAAAGAGTTATTGAATTAATATCGCCACATAAAAAACTATTAAAAGTCATTGTAATTATATTATGAGTATTTTTTTGAGCCTGGGATGGTTCTTTAAGCAGAACTGGCGGCGTTATCTCGCTTGTTTTGCCTGTCTTGTGCTGGTGTCGTTAACTGAGCTTTTGCCGCCCTGGCTTATTGGTCGGGTTGTTGATGATCTTCAGCAAAATACCTTAACCGAGGCCTCAGCTTTTGCTACGGTGGCGATGATTGCTGCATCCGCCGTGGTGGTCTATGTGTTGCGAAATGGCTGGCGCATTTTACTTTTTGGCGGGGCCATTAAGCTGGGGCAGATTTTACGCTTGCGCCTGTATCACCACTTACTCAACATGGCGCCGGAGTTTTATCACCGCCACAAAACCGGTGACCTGATGGCTCACGCCACCAACGATATCAAAGCCATTGAAGCCACCGCCGCCGAAGGAGTGTTAACACTGGTCGACTCTCTGGTGGCCGGCTCGGTGGTGATTGGCGCAATGCTTTGGGTGTGTGGCTGGCAGTTGACGCTGGTCGCCTTGTTGCCGTTTCCGGTGCTGGCACTTTTGGTCTCCCGTTATGGGGGGATGATGCGTCAGCGCTTTGGTGAGGCGCAGGCGGCTTTTTCCGGCCTGAATAATCGTGTGCAGGAAGCGGTTTCAGGCATTCGTGCGGTGCGGGCTCACCATTTATCGGCTATACAGCAGCAGCGCTTTGTTGAGCAGTCGCAACACACGGTAACGGCCAATATGGCGGTGGCGCGGGTGGATGCGCTGTTTGACCCGACCATTTCAGTCTGCGTGGCGTTATCGACTGTGGCCAGTTTGGGCTTTGGCGCTTGGCGTATTGATCAGGGCGCTATGACGGTGGGTGAATTGACGACATTCAGCATCTATCTTGGCTTGCTGGTCTGGCCCATGCTGGCGTTTGGCTGGTTGTTTAATATTGTTGAGCGGGGGAATGCGTCGCTGAAACGGCTGGATCATCTGTTCAGCCAGCCCGAAGCGGTGCAAAATCTTGGCCGTGCGCCGTTAGTTGAAGCCATTGCCACCATTCACATCAAAACCGAGGGCTTCTCCTACCCCATGGCGCCTAACCGTGCCCTTGAGCACCTGAACCTGAAGATTCACCAAGGGCAGTTTGTGGGCATTTGCGGTAAGACCGGCAGTGGTAAAAGCACCTTGTTGCGTCTGCTATTGCGTGAGTTTGACAGCGATGCGGTGAAAATAAACGTCAATGGTGTGGATCATCGGCAGCTGGATTTGGACGAACTGCGTCGTCGTTTCGCTTACGTTTCACAAACGCCGTTTCTGTTTTCCTCCAGTATTGCCGACAATATCGCCTTTGCTGTACCCCATGCCACCCGGGAAGAGATCGAACGAGTGGCAAAACTGGCCTGTATTCATGATGACATTGTGCGCCTTGCCGACGGTTATGAAACGCAACTAGGGGAGAAGGGCGTCAACCTTTCCGGTGGGCAGAAGCAGCGGCTGACCATCGCCCGAGCCTTACTGCTTGATGCTGAAATACTGCTGTTTGATGATGCTTTTTGCTCTTTGGATATGAAAACCGAGGCAGATATTTTACACAATCTGCAGCAACAGGAACGGCAACGGACAATTGTGTTAATTACCCAGCGCCTCACCAACCTGAACCGGGCAGATCAGCTGTTAGTGATGGATGCGGGCAGAGTGACCGAGCAGGGAGACCATGCAACGCTTATGCAGGCAGGTGGCTGGTACGCGAAAATATACGAGCAGCAGTCCATGGCGATTTCCCGGGGCGTTGGTTAACCCGGTAGCGACAGAGCTCGTGAAAAAGATAACAACAATTAGTGGAGTATGGCTTGTCACAGTTGCAACGCAAAGCGCAATTCATGCAATTGCTTCGTTACGGATTGCCCTATAAAAAGACGGCGCTGTTCAGCTTTTTTCTGATGCTGCTGGGCACGGCGGCCACATTGTATGCCCCGGTACAAATTAAAGCCTTTATTGATGACCATGTAGTTCCCGGCCAGTGGGATCAGGTCAGTGTAGTCATAATATTGGTGTCGTTTGTTGTGGCGCATGGGGTTGCTGCCGTTACCACGTGGCTGAACACAGTGCTGTTTCAAAAGGTCGCACTGCAGGTTGTGCACGACATTCGTGAACAGGTGTTTGCCCATGTGCTCAAATTGCCGATGGCGTATTTTGACCGGGAGCCAGTGGGTAAACTGGTGTCGCAGATTACCAACGATACGGAAACCATCCGCGATATGTTTGTGCAGGCGTTGCCGTCTATGCTCAATGGGCTGGTGGTGATTGTGGGGGTGGTGGTTGCCATGTTTATGCTGGACAGCCGTTTGGCCTGGTTCAGCTTGGCCACACTGCCGCTGATTGTGGGTATGGTCTACCTTTATCAGAAATTGAGCCACTCAGTGTTGCACCGCTCCCGGGCTATCCTTAGCGACATCAATAGCAATATCAATGAAAAAATTCAGGGGATGGCGGTCGTTCAGGTGTTTCGCCAGCAGCGTCGTATGGCGCAGCAGTTTGAGTCAATTTGCAATGATTACACGCACATTCTCAGTAAAATCGTAGTCATTAATGGTTTGTTGCTGCGCCCTATGGTGCATCTGGCCTCGGCGCTGGCTTTGGCGTTATTGGTGGGTGGTTTCGCTACCTCGACGGTGCTGGAGGTTGGGCTGCTGTACGCTTTTATTCGCTATTTGGACTTATTGTTTGAGCCGCTGACCCAGGTCACGATGCAGATGCAGGTGTGGCAGCAGTCGGTGGTATCGGCAGAGCGGGTGTTTACCTTGTTGGATGAACCGACGCAGGCCAGCCATGCGGTGCAACCAAAGGCGGCACTGACGTCGGGCAAAATTGAGTTTCGTCAGGTTGGGCTCTCTTACGATAGCAAGCATCAGGCGTTGGATGGGATCAGTTTCACCATCGAACCCGGACAGTTTGTGGCGTTGGTTGGCCACACCGGAAGCGGCAAAAGCTCCATTATTAATTTATTGATGCGTTTTTATCCCTGGCAGCAGGGCGAAATTCTACTCGATAACCAGCCGCTACAGGTGTTTCCTGAAGTGGCGTTGAGAAAACACCTCGGGCTGGTGTTTCAGGAGCCGTTTATTTTTGATGGCACCATTGCAGAAAACATCGCCCTCGGCAAAGGGCTACCTAAAGAGCAATTACAAACCCATGCACAGCTAATGCAAGCCAGTCATTTTATTGAGCGACTGCCCAATGGTTTTGCTACCGAGTTAGGTGAGCAGGGGCAGTCGTTATCCAGTGGAGAAAGACAGCTGTTGTCGTTAGCAAGAACCATGGCTCATGATTATCCGGTGCTGATGATGGACGAAGCGACCGCCAATATCGACAGTGAGACCGAAACCGCCATCAAAGACGGCTTGGCCCACTTACGACAGGGGCGTACAACACTGGCCATTGCCCACCGCTTGGCCACGGTGGAAGATGCGGACCTGATTTTGGTAATGGATAAAGGGCGTATTGTGCAGCGGGGAACCCATCAGTCGTTGATTCAGCAGCCGGGGCTTTATCTTGATATGTTTCGCTCTCAGCAGGGAGTGCTTTCAGTAGTGGCGTAATGGGTTTTAAATTCTGTGCTCTGCTGCCACAGAATCAGTTAATTATTTTGAATGAGGATACTTTTTTATGAATGGAGGAGTTTCTACTACAGTCTATTAAGCCAGCAATTGGTTTAAAAGAGGCGAAAGATGTTGCAGTTGTTTACTCTGTGTAAGTGGGTATTTATCGGTCTTCTGTTGTGTACCCTTGAAGCCCTTGCTGCATACAATGGCAGTCATGCCTACAATCACACCAAAGCATTCAATGTGCAGGTCAATACCGCCACCGGTACTCTCAGCGTTACCTATCCCCTGATTGAAGCGCAGGGGATACGGATGCCTCTCAAAATCAACCTAACCTACAGTTTTAACGTCGTCGGCATGTTTGGCCTGCCCACTGGCTGGCAGCTGGATCTGGATCATATAAACGAGCACACTGCCAAACTGGGCGGTATGCAGTGGCTAATTGATAATTTATGGCACGATGAAACCGGTTTTGCTTCCGGACTTAAATATTTTAACCAGCACGGCACTCAATTTCGGGATAAAGGGCAAACGGTGCCGATTCCGGGCTATCCGCAACTGAGCTATCGCCACGTATCGCAACATAAAGACGGCAGTCGTCAGTTTTTTTCCCATCAGGGGCTGTTAATGTTGCAGGTTGACCGTTTTGATAACCATATACAGTTCAGTTATGAAGAGCCGGTTGCCAACCTTGAGTCTGCCAAGCTGGCGAGCATTAAAGACGATTATGGCAACGTTTACCGCTTCCGTTATGAACCGGGTGTGTTGACTGTTCACAGTCCCGATAATCGTGAGCAGCGGATCTACTTTAATGGAGGAGGCGTTACCAGAATTGAAAATCCATTAAAGCAAAGCTACAAAATTACCTACGTGAATAAGTTCGACAGACAACTGATTCACACAATGGAAACCCCCGAAGGGTTGATCACTAAGATAATCTACGGCGGTATTTCTTACACTGACGACTTCGGCAAAAAGCAGATGCCGGTGGTAAACAGCTTGAAACAATTTGATCAGGCTGACCTGAAAAACCATCGCGAAGTTTATTACAAGTACGGCAGAGGGGCTAATTACACCGGCTACCCTGTGTATGCCCTATCGAACTGGGGCGACAGCTTGATGGACAGCAATGATCAGTCTTATAAATACAGTGTGGAGGTGATACACGTTAATGGAGAGCAGCAGCGCCATCAGGTGTATGAATACAATTATTTGCACCTACCGGTTGAAGTGCGAACCTTACGACAGGGGCAGCCTTATTTAAAAACCACTTACGAGTATGCCATCTCGCCCTTTAAATACAGTCGTTCCACCAATTACGACAAACCCATCGAACTGACCCGTTTCATCTGGAATGGCACTACCTATGTACCGAGCGACAAAACCGCCACCACCTATGACCATTATGGCAACCAACTGAGTGAGACCCGTTCAGTTTATGACCGTGAGCGCCAACGCTGGAAAGTGCTCAAAGCCACTATCAGCCGTTACTTTACCGACCACTACAGCCTACTGGCCGAACAAACCCGGATCGACATGCTGGGGGGCAGAGCCCTGCGTAAACGTTATGCCCTCGCACCGGATGGTAAAACCCACCGCTATGAGCGCTTGTCTTGGAAGCCACCCTTTGCAGACTGGCAAAATTGGCAGCAAACGGATTTGACTTACGATGATAAAGGGCGACGATGCTCAGCTACTCACCGCTGGCTGGTTAAAAATCAACCGGGCATCCAGTCGCTAAGCCATCACACCCGTTACCAGTTCGACCCGAGTACCGCCGAGCTGACCGTTACCAATGTAAGCGAGCAAGGTCGTGAGTCTGCAGTGGTTGTGGATACCCGCAACGCCAGAGTGCTGAAAACCACCACCCCCAAAGGCGAAACCACCACTTACACCTTTGATGCCCTGAACCGACCGCTCACCCACACCGACCCGGCAGGCTACGTGACCCGCAGCACCTACCAAACATTCAGTACCGATGGGCAAAACACTGTTACTGTGCAGAGCCCTTTGGGTAATACACGACGGGTGGTTAGAGATGCTTCCAACCGTTCTATTAGCCAGCAGGATTTGCATAAAGGGCGGTGGCGTACCTTATCCAGCCAGTTGTATGACGCTTTTGGCAATATAGCCAGTAAAACCAATATTCTCGGTCTCACCGCCACCTTCACCTACGATGAGTTGGGACGGCGCACTCAAACCACCGACCCGTGGGGCAATGAACACCGCATTGACTACAACGACGCCGCCATGACCACCACCACGCAAATTAACGGGCGACAGCATCAGGTGGTCAGTAAGGTGCCCTGGGAGCGCAAACGGATTACAAGACGCTACCCGGTAACCAATAACCCCCACGACCAAGCGACAGCGTTTGTGGAAACCACCGCAGTGCAAGACGCCCATAAAACAACGATCAGCACCACTACCGCGCTGGTTGACTTGCACAGCCAAAAAAAACGCGAAACAGTCACCACCCACCTGCGCTACGATGCGCAAAATAATCTGATCGCCTCAGGTACCCACACCTGGGATGGCCTGCATGGCGAAAAAATCCGCCAGTACGACCTGATGAACCACCTCTACAGCTGGCAGAAGACACTCAAAACACCAGAGCACACCAGCAGCCACTCTGGTTATCGTTATCTCTACGACAGCGATGGTTTACTCACTACAGTAGAGTCCCCAATAACCGCTGACGGTAATCGCCTCTACTTACAACATCGCTACGACAAAAACGGCCGGGAAATTGAGAAAACCCTGCAAAATGGCCATTTGATCGAATACCAGTACGATAACCGCGGGTTAATGACTCAGCAGGCCTGGAATCGCAACCAGAAGCGCTACGTCGTCAATCGTCAGTACGATGGTGATGGCCGACTGGTTAAATTAAGCGACAGCAACGGCCAAACCATGCAGTATCGCTATACGTCCAACGGTCGCTTGCTGCGGATGCGTTACCCGGATAACCGCTCAATCAGCTACATCCTCGACGACTACGATCGCATCATTACGCAAAAAGACGCCAACCAGACCGAACAGCACTTTGTTTATAAACCAGAAGATAAAGGGTATTTATCAAGTCTCAAGGTCAACGACAGTCGTATCGACTTCCATTACGGTGAAGACGACAACGGACTGCGGGGACAGCTGCTCAAGAGAACCACCAACGCAGAAGCAACGGGGGTAACCCAAACCCACTTTCGTTATGGCGTCCTTGGTCAGATGGTGGAGTCCACCAGCAGTAATTCTACGGCGCAATACGGCGTAAGTTATCACTACAAACCCCGGGGCGAGTTGTTCAAACAGGTGCAAAAACTGGTGCAAAAGGGGCAACCGCCGCAGCACTATACAACAGAGTACCGGTATGATGGGATGCAGCGGTTGATCGATGAAGTACACACTGACGCAACCGCCAGTTTTCAAAAGCGCTACCGTTACGACGGCAACAACAACCTGCTTGCAGAACAAGAGCACAACAATTGCGGCCCCGGTCAAAGCAAGCAGTATTCGTACAATAATCTCGATCAGTTGGTAACGATCAAAGTAGGCAAGGTGATCAAACCAATATTGCACGATGCTAACGGACACCTGACGCAAGACCATAAAGCGACACAATATGTGTATGACGACGCAGGGTTTTTATTGCAGGTGCAGCCCCAAAAGCAGGCAGAAATACGCTACGAATACTGGCCCAATGGCTTGCTGAGCCGCCGCAGCAAGGGCGAGTCACAAAGCGACTTTTATTCGGATCATCATAAAAACATGCTAACGGTTGTGAAAAATGGTCAGTGGCGCTCACTGGTGCGTCACGGAAAAAGCATTGTTGGCAGCCAAACCGGGCAGAGTCTGGATCAGTTTTTCAAGGTCAATGAGAGCACTGGCGCCGTTCTGCAACAAGACCAAGGCGAAACGCAGCTGCACCTGCATCGCTACGATGCCTATGGCAAACCTTTGCAGCGTAAATCAATAGCAGACACCGAATTTACCTGGAAACAGGAACTAACAGAGCCCGAAACTGGCCTCACTTACCTAAGACACCGATTCCATCACCCACAGCTGAGGCGTTTTATCACCCGCGACAATGTGCCTGTTGATAACCGCTACGCCTATGCCCATGGCGATCCGGTCAATTACATCGACCCAACGGGGCACAATGCGGTGAGCCGCTACGTTGGTGCTGGTTTTGCCGTAGGCATTGGATTGCTTGGCCTTTTCCTGACCACACCTACAGCCGGGGTTTCATTAGGCTTGAGTGCAACGGCTGCTACCGTTGCCGGTTCAGTCTTTACCGGCTTGGGTATTGTCACCGGTGGTCTGCTGATTGGTTCACAGGTTGCCCTCAATAGCGGCAACAAAGCAGTCGCTAAAGCATTAACTATTACCAGTGATGTGTTGGGCGCTTTGGCGCTGCTGGATTTGGGGATAGCCATTGCACCCAAGCTGGCCCAAAAGGGTGCTGCGTTTATTTTTAAGGAGTTGAGTAGCAGTGGTCAAATTGAGGCAACCGCTTCTGAGTCGCCGCTGCTATCTTCTGTTGAATTGGTGGCTGAGGTGGGCGACAGTGCACCCAGAGCTCGTTCATCGGCAATTCCTATTCCGGCTGCTCAGGTAGGCTCTGATTCTCTCCAGCCTTTAGGATTCAGCGGACAAAAGTTGATGCAAGGTTCAATAGTCGATGATGGTTACATAGACTTATGGCAAAAAAAAATAGCTACGGAGGTGTCTGACGAAGATGTAAGTTATTACACCAACAATTTGGAGGAGAAAATGCATATGTATGCATTTTTTCGCAATATGAAGTCAAAGCAAAGAAGTTTCCTTTCTGATTTTTTTCATTCCATGTTTACTTATCCAGAGGAAGAAATAGATAAAGCGTTTATAAGACTTTCTGGATATGAACCAGAAAAGCTATTTACGAGGAATGAAATGTATGAAATGGCAAATAATTATGACTATTTTCATTTCCCTCCACTCGTTGAGGGAGCGTTTATTCATGATCTTTTTTTTGCTTATGCCCAGCTTACTAAATGGCCTTAGCTAAATATAAATCGTCGTATAACCTCGCCTTTATGCCCTTTGGGTATTTATGCCCTTTGGGTATCTATGCCCTTTGGATGCGATAGGGCGGGGAACAGTCACACGTAGAGTTGACACCTTGGCGATCCCTCCATTATCTGACAATGTTCTCAAAATAGATGACTCCACACGACCAGCGACTCAATTGAATAAAAAAATTCTAAGTGTGATCACTTCCGCTAAGGTTTATTAAGCCAGCAATGGGTTTAAAAGAGGCAAAAGATGTTGCAGTTATTTGTTCAGTACAGGCTGATATTGATCGGTCTGCTGTTGTGTACCCATCAAGCTCTTGCTGCATACAATGGCAGTCATGCCTACAATCACACAAAAGCATTCAATGTGCAGGTAAATACTGCTACCGGAACCCTCAGTCTTACCTATCCTTTGATTGAAGCGCAGGGGATACGGATGCCTCTTAAGGTAAACCTAACCTACAGTTTTAACGCCGTCGGTATGTTTGGCCTGCCCACGGGTTGGCGGCTGGATCTGGATCATATAACCCAACACACCGCCGAGCTTGGCGGTATGCAGTGGTTGATTGATAATTTATGGCACGATGAAACCGGCTTTGCTTCCGGGCTTAAATACTTCAACCAGCACGGCACCCAATTTTGGGATAAAGGGCAAGCGCTGCCTATTCCCGGCTATCCACACCTGAACTATCGCCACGTATCGTCTCATAAAGACGGTAGTCGTCAGTTTTTTTCCCATCAGGGGCTGTTAATTCTGCAGGTTGACCGTTTTGATAACCATGTACAGTTCAACTATGAAGAGCCGGTTGCCAGTCTTGAGTCCGCCAGACTGATCAGTATAAAAGACGACTATGGAAATGTTTACCGCTTCAGCTATGAGCCGGGTACGCTGATTATTCACAGCCCCGATAACCGTGAGCAGCGGGTCTACTTTAATGGGGAGGGGGTCACCGAGATTGAGAACCCATTAAAGCAGAGCTACAAAATCACCTATGTCAACCAGTTCGGCAGAAACCTGATTCGTACGCTACAAACGCCCGAAGGGCTGATCACCGAGCTGAGCTATGGCGGTATTTTTTACACTGACGACAGTGGTAAAAAGCAAATGCCGGTGGTAAGCCACTTGAAACAGTTTGATCAGGCCAATTTAACAATCCATCACGAAGCTTACTACACGTTCAGTGAGGCCAATAATTACACCGGCTACCCCACCTATGCCCTTTCAAGCAGGGGCGACAGCCTGATGGACAGCAATGACCAGTCCTACAAATACAGTGTGCAAGTGACACAGGTTAATGGCGAGCAGCAGCACCAACAGGTGCATGAATACAATTATTTGCACCTGCCGGTTGAAGTACGCACCCTACGACAGGGACAGCCTTATCTGAAAACCACCTACGAGTATGCCATCTCACCGTTTAAATACAGTCGTTCAACCAATTACGATAAACCCACCGAAGTGACTCGTTACATCTGGAATGGCGTTACCTATTTGCCCAGTGATAAAACTCTCACTACCTACGACGCTTATGGCAATAAACTCAGTGAGACCCGTTCAGTTTATGACCGCCAACGTCAGCAGTGGAAGGCGCTTAAAATGGCTGTCAACCGCTATTTCACCGACCATTACAGCCTGCTGGCCGAACACACCCGGTATGACCTGTTGGGGGGCAGAGCTATTCGCAACACCTATGCGCTGGCTGTGGATGGCAAAACGCACAGCCATGAGCGTTTGGCCTGGAAGTCCTCTGTTGCAGACTGGCAAAACTGGCAACAAAAGGACTTAACTTACGACGATAAAGGGCGACAACGCTCCACGACTGATCGCTGGCTGGTAAAAAATCAGCCGGGCATTCAGTCAATCAGTCACCACATCCGCTACCAATTCAACCCCGCCACTGCCGAGCTGACCATTATCCAAGTAAGCGACCAAGGTCGTGAGTATTCAACGATTTTAGATACCCGCAATGCCAGACGCCTGAAAACCATAACCCCCAAAGGCGAAGTGACCACCTACACCTACGACGCCCTGAATCGTGTGCTCACCCACACCGACCCGGCAGGCTACGTATCCCGCAGCAGTTACGAGACATTCAGTGACGAGGGACAAAACACCACCACAGTGCAGAGTCCACTCGGTGATACACGACGCATAATTCACGATGCATCCAAGCGCCCTATTAGCCATCAGGATTTACATAAAGGAAGGTGGCGCACCTTATCCCGCCACTCCTATGACGCCTTTGGCAAAGTGGCAAGCAAAACCAATATTCTTGGCCTTACTACCACCTTTGCCTACGATGAGCAGGGGCGACGCACTCAAACCATCGACCCTTGGGGTAATGAGCACCGCATTGATTACAATGACGCCGCCATGACCACCACCACCCGCATCAACGGGCGTCAGCATCAGGTGGTCAGCAAGGTGCCTTGGGAGCGTAAACGGATTACAAGCCTTTACCCGGTGACCAACAACCCTCACGATCAAGCGACAGTGTTTGTGAAAACCACCGCAGTGCAAGATGCTCATAACAAAACAATTAACACCACGACCGCACTGGTCGACCTTCGCACGCAAAAACAACGTGAAACCGTGACGAACCACCTGCGCTACGACGCCCAACATAACCTGATCGCCTCAGATACCGCCACTTGGGACGGCCTGCATGGGCACAAAACCCGCCAGTACGACCTGCTGAACCATCTCTACAGCTGGCACAAGACGCTAAAAACCCCCGAGCACACCAGCAGCCATTCAGGCTATCGCTACCTCTACGACAGTGATGGTTTGCTTGCTACAGTAGAATCCCCAAAAAACGCTGCCGGCAGTCGTCTCTATTTGCAGCATCGCTATGACAAAAATGGCCGGGAAATAGAAAAAATCTTGCAAAATGGCCATCGAGTTGACTACCAATACGACAACCGGGGGTTGTTGACTCAGCACGCCTGGACCCGCAACCAGAAGCGCCATGTCGTCAGCCGTCAATACGATGCCGATGGCCGGCTGGTACAGTTAAGCGATAGTAACGGCCAAACCATGCACTATCGCTATACGCCCGGCGGTCGGTTGTTGGAGATGCGTTATCCGGATGACCGATCAATCAGCTATACCCTCGACGATTATGATCGGGTCATCACACAAAAAGACGCTAACCAGACCAAACAGTACTTTATTTATAAGCCAGAAGACAAAGGGCGTCTATCCAGCCTCAAGGTTAAGGGCAGCCGTATCGACTTTCATTACGGTGAAGATGACAACGGACAACGCGGGCAGTTACTCAAAAGAGTCACCAACGCAGAAGCAACAGGAAAAACGAAAACCCACGTTCGTTATGGCGTTTTCGGACGCATAGTGGAGTCAACCAGCAGTAACCACAAAGCGCAATATGGCGTGAGCTATGACTACAAACCCCTGGGAGAGCTGTTAAAACAAGTACAGAAGCTGACCAAGACGGGGGAGTTGCCACAGCAGTATACAACAGAGTACCGGTATGATGGCCTGAAACGTCTCACCGATGAGGTACACACCGATCAAACAGGCAGTTTTCAAAAGCGCTACCGTTATGACGGCAACAACAACCTGTTAGCCGAAGAAGATCACAGTCATTGCGGCCCCGGTCAAAGCCGGCAATATTCGTACAACCCTCTGGATCAGCTGGAAAGTGTCAGAATGGGAGAGGTGATAAACCCCGTGTTGCACGATGTTAACGGACACCTGACGCAAGACCATAAAGCAACCCAATATGAATACGACGACGCCGGATTTTTACTGCAGGCACAGCCACAAAATCGACCAGTGATTCGCTATGAATACTGGCCGAACGGCCTGCTGAGCTGTCGCAGCAGTAGCGATTCACAAAGCCACTTCTATCCGGATCACCATAAACACATACAAACGGTTGTTAAGGACGGTCAGTGGCGCTCACTGGTACGCCACAAAAAAGGCATTGTCGGCAGACAAACCGATCAGGGGCTGGATCAGTTCTTCAAGGTCAATGAGAGCACTGGCGCCGTTTTGCAGCAAGCCAAAGGCGAAACGCAGTTACAACTGCACCGCTACGATGCCTACGGCAAACCACTGCAGCGCAACCCAAATGATGACACCGACTTTACTTGGAACCAAGAGTTAACAGAACCTGAAACCGGCCTTACTTATTTACGACACCGGTTTCACCATCCCGAGCTGCGTCGCTTTATCACCCGCGACAATGTGCATGTTGATAACCGCTACGCCTATGCCCATGGCGATCCGATCAATTACATCGACCCAACGGGACATAGCGCAGTGGGCCGATACATTGGTGCGAGCGTTGCTGCAGGCATTGGATTGCTTGGCCTTTTTCTGGCCGCACCCACAGGAGGGACTTCATTAGGTTTGACCGCAGCAGCTGCTAATGCTGCCAGTGCAGTCTTTACCGCCTCGGGTATCGTTGCGGGTGGGCTGCTGATTGGATCACAGGTTGCCCTGAATAGCGGTAACAAAGCGGTCGCTAAAGCGTTGACTTTTACCAGTGAGGCTTTGGGCGCTTTGGCGTTGGGGGATTTAGCCCTTGCCATTGCCCCGAAACTCACTCAAATGGCGGTAGAATCGATTGCTCAAGAAGTGGGGGGCTCTGCGGCAATTGAGGCAACTACTTATGAGGCGGCAACGATACCGAAGGGCGTTGCAAGTTCTGCTGCAACGACGGTTGAGGCGGGTGAAGGTTCCACACCGACTATTCCGGGTGTTAATGAGCTTTATGGTGTTTCTAGCCAGTCCTTAGAAGGCTTGGGGCAAAAATTACTGGACGCATCGGATTACGGTAAATTAGGAAGCGATTCACTGCAACAATCTGTACGCACCACCATTCAGGACCGGGCAGCGCTGCCTCAATTAAAAAATGCAGTCAATTTGTTAAATGAAAGGGTGAATTCAGAATTTGCCATGGGTATGAGTTTTGAACAAAGACAATTCATTTATAGATATTTTAGTATTGAGTTTTATTTTCCAACAACGACAATAGCTGATGCATATGAATCACTCCTTATATTTCAACCAGAAAAAATTTTTACCTCAGAGGAGTTCGCCCGGCTTGCATCGAATACTGAATTTTTAGATTACCCGTCAATAATTTTAGGAGACAATGTTACGCAATTTTTTAATTTTTATGTCAAAAAGGCTAACTGGAATGGTAGGGAGCTCTAGTGGCGACGTATCCTGTGCATTCCTTAACGACGTTATTGGCCTGTATTTCAACCAGCTTTTTTCACTTGCTGGAGGGCGATTCTGGCGACCCTATCTGGGCGACCCCGTCTAGGCGACCCCGTCTAGGCGACCCCTCATATTCTCGGACAGCTTTCTACCTAATTGAATGAAAATACATTTTTTCCTGAACGCGGCAGTTTCTACTAAGGTTTATTAAGCCAACAACTGGTTCATAAAGAGACAAACGATGTCGCAGTTATTTGCTCAGTGCAGGTTGGTATTTATCTGTCTTCTGTTGTGTACTGACCAAGCATTGGCTGCATACAATGGCAGCCATGCCTACAATCAGGCCAAAGCGTTTAATGTACAGGTAAATACCGCCACCGGAACCCTCAGCCTCTCCTATTCCCTGATTAAAGCGCAGGGGATACGGGTGCCTCTTAAAATCAACCTAACCTACAGTTTTAACGCCATTGGCATGTTTGGCCTGCCCACTGGCTGGCAGCTGGATTTAGATCATATAACCCAACAAACCGCCGAACTGGGCGGTATGCAGTGGCTGATTGATAATTTATGGCACGATGAAACCGGTTTTGCTTCCGGGCTTAAATATTTTAACCAGCACGGCACTCAATTTCGGGATAAAGGGCAAGAGGAGCCCATTCCCGGTTATCCGACACTGAACTATCGCCACGTATCGCAGCATAAAGACGGCAGTCGTCAGTTTTTTTCCCATCAGGGGCTGTTACTGCTGCAGGTTGACCGTTTTGATAACCATGTACAGTTCAACTATGAAGAGCCGGTTGCCAGTCTTGAGTCTGCCAGACTGGCCAGTATAAAAGACGACTATGGAAATGTTTACCGCTTCAGCTATGAGCCGGGTACGCTGATTATTCACAGCCCCGATAACCGTGAGCAGCGTGTCTACTTTAATGGGGGAGGGGTTACCGGCATTGAGAACCCATTAAAACAGAGCTACAAAATCACCTACATCAACCAGTTCGGCAGAAATCTGATCCGCACGCTACAAACGCCCGAAGGGCTGATCACCGAGCTGAGCTACAGCGGTATTTTGTACACTGACGACAGCGGTAAAAAGCAAATGCCGGTGGTGAGCCGCTTTAAACAGTTTGATCAGGCCAATTTAGCAACTCATCACGAAGCCTACTACAAGTTTAGCGAGGGCAATAATTACACCGGCTACCCGACCTATGCCCTGTCAAGCAATAGTGACAGCCTGATGGACAGCAATGATCAGTCCTACAAATACAGTGTGGAAGTAACGCAGGTCAATGGCGAACAGCAGCGCCAACAGGTGTATGAATACAACTATTTGCACCTGCCGGTTGAAGTGCGAACCCTACGACAGGGGCAGCCTTATCTGAAAACCACCTACGATTATGCCATTTCGCCGTTTAAATACAGTCGCTCCACCAATTACGATAAACCCATCGAAGTGACTCGTCACGTCTGGAATGGCACGACCTATGTACTGAGCGACAAAACCGCCACCACTTACGACCACTATGGCAACAAGCTCAGCGAGACCCATTCAGTCTACGATCGTGAGCGTCAACAATGGAAGGTGCTTGACACTGTTGTCAATCGCTACTTTACCGATCATTACAGCCTGCTGGCCGAGCACACCCGGCTTGATCTGTTGGGGGGGCGAGCCATTCGCAAACGTTATGAGCTTGCACCGGATGGCAAAACCCATGCTCAGGAGCGTCTGGCCTGGAAGCTCCCCTTGGCAGACTGGCAAAACTGGCAACAAACGGATTTAACCTACGATAAGAAAGGACGACAACGTTCCGCTACTCATCGCTGGCTGGCTAAAAATCAGCCCGGTATCCAGTCCCTAAGCCACCACACCCGTTATCAGTTCGACCCCACCACGGCTGAACTGACCATTACTAAAGTGAGCGATCAGGGGCGTGAGCATACCAGCGTTATGGATACCCGCAACGCCAGACAGTTGAAAACCATAACCCCCAAAGGCGAAGTCACCACCTACACCTACGATGCCCTGAACCGCCCGTTTACCCACACCGACCCGGCAGGCTACGTGATCCGAAGCACCTACCAAACATTCAGTACCGACGGGCAAAACACCGTGACCGTGCAAAGCCCACTGGGTAATACACGACGGACTATTCACGATGCGTCCAAGCGTTCAATTCGCCATCAGGATTTACATAAAGGAGGCTGGCGCACCTTATCCAGCCAGTCCTATGACGCCTTTGGCAAAGTGGCAAGCAAAACCAATATTCTCGGCCTTACCACCACCTTTGCCTACGATGAGCAGGGGCGACGCACTCAAACCACCGACCCGTGGGGCAATGAGCACCGCATGGATTACAATGACCCCGCCATGACCACCACCATCCGCATCAACGGGCGTCAGCATCAGGTGGTCAGCAAGGTGCCGTGGGAGCGCAAGCAGATTGTCCGACACTACCCGGTGACTAATAACTCCCACGATCAGGCCACTGAGTTTGTGGAAAGCACAGAGATACACGACGCCCATAAAAAAACGATCAGCACCACCACCGCACTGGTTGACCTTCGCACGCAAAAACAACGTGAAATCGTGACCAACCATCTGCGCTACGACCCCCAACACAACCTCATCGCCTCAGATACCTATACCTGGGACGGCCTGCACGGGCACAGAACCCGTCAGTACGATCTGCTCAACCACCTCTACACCTGGCACAAGACGCTAAAGACACCCGAGCACACCAGCAGCCATACAGGTTACCGTTATCTCTACGACGGTGACGGGTTACTAACGCAGGTAGAATCCCCCGAAACAGCTGCTGGCAATCGCCTGTACCTTAAGCACCGCTATGACAAAAACGGCCTGGAAATAGAGAGAACCCTGCAAAGCGGTCATCGCATCCATTACCAATACGACAA
This sequence comes from Endozoicomonas sp., assembly GCA_965198415.1. Classification (GTDB taxonomy): domain Bacteria; phylum Pseudomonadota; class Gammaproteobacteria; order Pseudomonadales; family Endozoicomonadaceae; genus Endozoicomonas. Next base: position 184,464 of record CBDAPN010000029.1, on the reverse strand, counting down.
CCGTGGGTTACTGACTCAGCATACTTGGGGTCGCAATCAGAAGCGCCACGTCGTCAGTCGTCAGTACGATGCCGATGGCCGACTGGTACAGTTAAGCGACAGCGACGGCCAAACCATGCACTATCGCTATGCACCGAACGGCCAACTGCTGCAGATGAGTTACCCGGATGGTCGATCAATCCGTTACACACTGGACGACTACGACCGTGTTATCACCCAAAAAGACGCCAACCAGACCGAGCAGCACTTTGTTTACAAACCAGAAGATAAAGGGCGCTTATCCAGTCTCAAGGTCAACGGCAGCCGTATCGACTTTCATTACGGTGAAGACGACAACGGACAACGTGGGCAGCTGCTCACAAGAGTCACCAATGCAGAGGCAACAGGAAAAACCCAAACCCACTTTCGCTATGGCGTTTTTGGGCACTTAGTGGAGTCAACCAGCAGCAACCCTAAAGCGCAATATGGCGTAAGCTACAACTATAAACCCCGGGGCGAGCTGTTCAAACAAGTGCAAACATTGGCTAAAAAGGGCCAGCCGCCGCAGCAACATACAACAGAGTACCGGTATGACGGCATGCAGCGCCTCACCGATGAGGTGCATACCGATCAAGCCGAGAACTTTCAAAAACGCTACCGTTACGACGGCAACAGTAACCTGTTGGCCGAAGAAGACCACAGCAACTGCGGCCCTGGTCAAAGCCTGCAGTATTTTTATAACAACCTCGATCAGCTGGTAACGGTGAAGGAGGGGGAGGTAGCACACCCCGTGCTGCACGATGCGAACGGACACCTGACGCAAGACCATAAAGCGACTGAATATAAGTACGACGATGCAGGGTTTTTGTTGCAGGTACAGCCGCAAAAGCGGACCGTAACACGCTACGAATACTGGCCGAACGGGCTGTTAAGACGTCGCAGCAGTGGCGATTCACAAAGCCACTTTTACCCGGATCACCATAAACAGATGCAAACGGTTGCTAAAGACGGTCAGTGGCGTTCACTGGTACGCCACGGAAAAAACATTGTTGGCAGACAAACCGATCAGGGGCTGGATCAGTTCTTCAGGGTCAATGAGAGCACCGGCGCGGTTTTGCAACAAGCCAAAGGCGAAACGCAGTTGCACCTGCATCGCTACGATGCCTACGGCAAACCACTGCAGCGCAATCCAACCGACGACACCGAGTTTACCTGGAATCAGGAATTAACAGAGCCTGAAACCGGTCTCACTTACTTACGACACCGGTTTCATCATCCCGAACTGCGGCGTTTCATCACCCGTGACAATGTGCCTGTTGATAACCGCTACGCTTATGCCCACGGCGATCCGGTCAATTACATCGACCCGACGGGGCATGACGCTGTGAGTGGATACATTGGTGGTGGAGTTTCGATTGGGTTTTCGCTCTTAGGGCTACTGTTAGCGATACCTTCGGTTGGGGCTTCGTTGGGTTTTACTGCAGCTTCTACCTTTAGTGCTGCCGCTTCCGGTATATTTTTTGCTGGCGCAGGTTCCGTTGGGGGTGGGCTGTGGATTGGGTCGCAGGCTGCACTCAATGCAGGCAACAAAACAGCCTCCTTGGCACTTGATGTTTTGAGTGCAATTTCTGGTGCTTTAGCGATCTTAGATGTAGGAGTAGCGGTTGCTCCGACTGTCATAGAAAAATTTTCAGGAGCTGCCAGTGTTATTGAGGAGGAAACTACGGGTCTTCTCAACAATGAACCGCAACTTGCTCAAATGTCGTTTGAATGGTCATTTAAACAGGGAGCGGCTCCGAGCTCTGCAGTAGCAAGGGCTTATCCGGATTTGAATGCGGCCTATGGTGAGACTTCCCACTCTTACGAAAGTGTGGAACAAGCCTTGCAGCTAAATAGATCACCCTCCAAGCAAATTGCTCGTGGTGATATAAAGGCGCTAATCAATAAACGTGAAAACCAAACTATAGTGGTAAACGCACAAAACATGTTGAAAAAAAGATTGTTTTTCGATGAACCCATTTATATGACTGAGCATCAAAAGGAGGTCTTTCATAACTTTGCTGAGAGCATGATTATGTTTCCACGTTATATAGAACGAAACGCACATGATGTAATGAACTTATTTAAAGTAAATGAAGCGTTTTCAAGGAATGAACTGATGAGACTTGCGTCTAGTGAAAATATGTTTTTCCCCGGAATTATCAGAAACAAACCAATGTGTACCCTTTTTCGGAACTATGCCAATAGAGTTTATCCACCTTAACGTTTTGAATAGGGGGGGATATACCTTAACGATGCTGTTTGCTATAAACCGTTGTGAGTTGAAAGGCATTTGCTGCAGTCGTCTTGGCGCCCCCTGTCAAGATTTGCTGCGAACTGTAAAACCTAAATACCCGATTAAGTCGTTCGAAGGCTGGGGTGTGGATTAAATAAACCCTATGTTCTCACTAGCATCTGTTTTTAGAAGGTATCTAATAATTTCAGCCTGAAACGATGCACCTTGCTGCTTGGAAAAAACAGGTTGCTTTAAGGAGTGCTTATGATCAGAAAATTTAGCGAGTATTGTGTTAATGGTCTCTTGGTGATGAGAGTTAAGGATTGGCAATGTAGCACCTGATGTACAGAAGTAGCCATCTTTGAAAGGAATCATGCGACCGCATAATGTGGGTACGTGTGGAGAATGAGAAAACCCTACATCGATGATATGGAAGATATCGCCACTGAGCAGGTCCTTAGCTGTGATGCCAAGACCCGGCGTTACAGATATTGCAGAAAAAACCGTATAGAACGAGTTTTTCAGTGCATCAAAAAAGTCAGGATATTCAGCAACAGTCTCTGGGTTCATATTGGCGTAACGTTCTATGACGTTGAAGAGGCCGCTCCTTTGATTATGATAAGCATAATCCATCAGGATGGTGAGTTCATTTTCATTCTGAAACGTAATCTGCTTTCCAACTACCAATCCAAGTTTTTTAGCCGATTTAATTATCGCATCATGTGGCAAACAGTCGCCTATGTTTGTAAATATCTCACGACCAATGTCTCTGCTGCTGTGATAATCAGCTAGTATTTCTGCCTGTTCGCTACGGCTCAGATCTGACAGTTTCATAAAACAACCTTCACGAAAATAGCTCATAGTTTGTTAAGGTGCGGTAGGAAGGTGTTTGTTCGCTGCGGGAACTGAGTATCCACCATCCTCACGTTTTAATATTTCCAGCGCAACCTTCATTTTAATGCATTGATCTTAATAAATAAAAATACTGAAGAACCCGAAGGTTAAAGTCTGCGCTTTTCCCAAGAGGAGGGGAGATAAAAAGGCAAAAATAGGTGAAAAAGAGCTTGTTGACAGGGAGTGAGGTTTACAGAGGTTGTAAACGACTTAACCCTTACGACAGATGTCGTAAGGGTTAAGTCGTATGGCGGTGCGGAGGGAACCCGTGGCGGAATCTTCGATAAACCGCTACAGTATTATTAAATGCTAACGTAAGTTACGAATAACTTTTAAAATAACACTCGGTAGAAAAACTAAAAAGTTTACAATAAGACACATTCTAAACCTGATGTGCTCAACCCGATCCTTAATGGTAAAAGGAGCAGTCAGAGGGTTACTGCCAGCATCAATGGCAACAGATCAATGGTCAATTCTGGCGAGGTAATATTCTCGTTATAAGGCGCATGAGAGAGGTTGCTCGCCTGTGCAATGGCAGTAATGGTGCTGCCGTTGAAAGTTTGCGTTTTGGTGGTATTGGTTACGTCTAGTTTTCGAACGTAACCATTAAACGTCTGCTTGATGACGTATTCAGGATAGGAGTACTGCTCCAACGCCAGAATGGTGAATGCCCCGGTCTGGTAATCAATACTGCCTGTCACCCCACGCCAACCACCGGCAGTATCATCGCTGATCTGTTTAGCCACGTTCCGGGTGGTTTCATAGGTAGTCCAGTCATCCTCGTTTCTGGTTTCGCTCGGCACGTTGGATAGCTGCTCGACCAGAAATTGCAGCTGGATAGAACCTGGGAGTAGTGGAGCACCGGGAATGGTGCCACTCATTACGCCCTGACCATCCACCGAGACAATCACCTCACCACCGGCACCGAGCCGGTTCGGATAGTGACCTCATCATCATTCTGCGCCACATAGCTAAAGACGATGCCACTGTCAGGGTCGGGCAGCGCATCCAGAGTGATTGCAGCCGATCCCGTTGCAAAGATAATGGTTCCCGAACCTGAGCCGGTCATCTGGCCTGCGCCCGTGTCCCGGATATCCTGCCATTTACCGAGGGCGATATAGCTGACCACCAGTGTTCCCGGCCTTGGCTTGGCCTCTGCCATATTCAGGGTGTAATTGAAGCCCCTGTTCTGGTTGGTGATCGGGATAGCCCCACTGATCGCTGCGCCGGTAATGGCAACGGCTGGCTGATAAGTGGCATTAGCAGTGGCCGTTGTGTAGCTGCTGGCTCGCCAGACGTTAACCTCCCCGAGGTCATAATCCACGGTTAGCTTGCTGTAATTATTGGTCCCGCTTTTATGTAGCAGATTTCCCGCACCGTCATCTTCAAAGGTGCCACCATCGAGCGACAGGGAAAGCGTTTTAGGCAATAAGCCACGCTGGACATAGGTTCTACTCTGGTTGCCGGTGATATGCACAAAACGACAGCTGACCGAACGTAGTGGCCACCATGGTTTTGCCGGTATAGCCACCGTATTGATCCAGCAACGGGCTTTCGACCTTGGCACTCGGCACCAGTGGCGCATAAACGCTCTCGGCCTTAACCGTCAGGTCGCCAGCGGTCACATTGGCACTCAATGGCTGAATGCCATAATAACGGGAGGTGTCGGCGATCTGTGTGCCATAAATGGAACTGGTTTCTTCTTCGGGTTCTGCGGGGACTGGTTGTGCTCCGATAAAGGTTGTTACTAACGGAGCACTGATCTCCATTTCTACCTTGCGCCGGTTAAAGTCCTCATACTCTGAACCGTTGTGATAGGTAAACGTGACAACCGAATGGTCAACGGCAGTAATACGGATAAACTGACTGGATAAGCCATCGGGAGTGGTGAACTTATAAACTTCTCCAATTTCAGGGATCGCCCATTCCTCACGCTGATAACCGACAATGGCACGCTGACCTTCCAGCTGATCGCCCACCAGTTCCCACGATGCCTTAATGCCGGGAACCACATAGCTCTCTATCCTGTCTCTGGCATCCAAACGCTCATCGGTCTGACTGTCAGTATTGAACAGCAAAACACTGACATTCTTATCCTTGGGAGGCTCGGTCAGGATCAAAGGACTGCCGAGATAAATGTCATTGTTATCGGTGCTGATGCCGATGAAAGCCTTTCGCAGAGCTACATCACCAATGGTTCGGTCAATCCGGGGAATATCCTGAAAGAGATTGTTGACGTTGCCATCAATGACCTCGTTGCCAGTCACCCGACCGCCTCCGTCTTCCTCGTCCGTGAGGCGCTGGCTTTCAAAGAGTTTTACATCGCTATTAGTAATAGCCATAGCATTTCCTTATGCTTGGTTGGCATAAAAAGTGAATGAGTTGTGAAAGGGAGGAACTTTTATAAAAAGGCGTGGTCTTAAGCTGTAATTCAATAATTCAATAGTTCAATAATTCAATGTATAGACCAACTTTAAATCTAGCCCCTAATGGCTTATCTAATTTTCCAGATACGTCTTCACTTGCATCTGGTTCATCAGGTCAAGCCTTCTCCCGTTACGTTGTAAACGGAGCTAGTAAAAACCACCTTCAGCAAGCAACGGTGCTTTTTCATAATCCATTTAATAATCCTTCGCTTAGAAAAAGACCAATAAAAATTGTTTATGGGAATCCTGAAAAAGACCAATCATTGGACTTGACAGTCAGGAAAGAACCTCTATGTCGCAATCAGCAAGCCCCCACATATAATCCAGAGAATGAATCTTTTTCGATTCATTCTCTTTTAGGTTTAGAGCAATCGACCCCGCAAAGCTCACTAGTTGTTGATAACGACCTCCATCAACCTGGACAACTTTCTAATCAAGACGGCATTGGTACTTTCTCTACGCCTGAATTGCCGACAGTATCAGATGAGTTAAGATATACGAAACTGAATGCACGTACCGTTACACATCCACCCCTTCAAGGGGCATCCTGCGGAGAAACATCTGTTAATTTTTCTCAGCCACCATCGTGTTCAGTTGCTATATTTAGCCCGTTAAATACAGGCATTCAGCAGCAAGTTACAAATGCAACTGCTAAAATCGAAAGACTTGAATCAATTGTCATTAGTGAATCCCTGGCCATCACGTCCGGAGTTGCTTACCGTAGGGATTGCAGTTTGGCTTACCAGAGGGAGTACAATAAGGCTTACCGGGCTGAATTGCTTGAATCACGTGATGAAAATAAGGCAAGGCAAGCTGGTCAAACTGCTGGTAAAGCTGCAAAAGATAATGTTAAAAAAACTTTCGGCTTTGGTGAGTCCCTGCCCCTCACGTCCATAGAGGTTTACCAGAGGGATTACAAGAGGGCTTACCAGAGGGATTACCAGAGCGCTTACCGGGCTATATTTCGTTCATCAGGTGATATAAAGACGGCACAGCAAGCTGGTAAAGCTGCTGGTAAAGCTGCTAGTCAAGCTGCAAGAAATCGTGCTGAAAAACCTTATGCTTTCGGCTCTGGTAAGTCCCTGACCATCAAGCCCAAAGATGCTTACAATAAGGCTTACAGTAAGGCTTGCCGGGCTGAATTGCTTATATCAGGTGATGAAAATAAGGCAAAGCAAGCTGGTCAAACTGCTGGTAAAGCTGCTAGTAAAGCTGCAAGAAATCGTGCTAAAAAATCTTCTGATTTCGGCTCTGGTGAGTTGCCCCCCCCTTCCCGCTTTTCAGTCGTCAAACGGAAGGAATATTTACAGTCCCGATCGAACCCATCTCACCCTGAGTGAACGGTCAACAAGCGAAGAGTCAGAAGGTATTGATCGCTGTCCTCTGGATAGGCAAACGGTAATACTTGTTGTGCCTCTACAGGAGCACCGTTAGACCGATCAAAGATAACGGAGAACTGCCGACTATCCGGGAGCGTTAGAGTCATTATTTTATTGGCTGCTTTGGAGAGAGCAAAAAGGTTTTTGACCGTCAGCCGGGATACCCAACCGGCCTCGCCGTTGCCAGAGAGAACGATTGGCCTTCCATAATTGAATTGCCCTTCCTGAATCAGCAAAGCCCCGGTAAGGCTCCGCTCTGTGGTTTGCTCGACGGGGTTCCATTCAAACTCATTGATCCATAGAAGATCGTCCGGGAGGGTTATTATGGTATCCAGTATCATCAGACCGTCCTCATGCCTGCGTTTTTCAGGGCTTCCAGCAGTTTGGTTTCATCCGTTGAGTCAATGCCCGCATTCACCGCACCGCCGGGATATTCCAGACGGATAATTTTTTGTGGAGCCGGTTGTGTAGTTCGGGAGGTAGGTGCTGACGTGCTCACCTGGCTCTTGAAGGGCTTTGGCTTTTTCATTGTTGGCCTGCCGTATACGCTCGTTGTAAATCTGCTCACTGATCCGCAGGGCAGAGGTGATATTCTTGATCGCCTCCTGATGCCCTTTGGTGATAGCTTCTGTCTGCTGTGCCTTCGGATCGTCACGCTGAGTTTGATAACGACGTTGCTCAATATCCGACTTTCTGCCCTGCAATTCATCCTAAATCCCCGGTTCTGATTGGTGATCGGGATAGCGCCACTTATCGCTGCGCCGGTAATGGCAACAGCAGGCTTATATGTTGCGTTGGCCGTAACCTCGGTATAGCTGCTGGCTCGCCAGACGTTAACCTCCCCGAGGTCATAATCCACGGTTAGCTTGCTGTAATTATTGGTCCCGCTTTTATGTAGCAGATTTCCCGCACCGTCATCTTCAAAGGTGCCACCATCGAGCGACAGGGAAAGCGTTTTAGGCAATAAGCCACGCTGGACATAGGTTCTACTCTGGTTGCCGGTGATATGCACAAAACGACAGCTGACCGAACGGGTAGTGGCCACCATGGTTTTGCCGGTATAGCCACCGTATTGATCCAGCAACGGGCTTTCGACCTTGGCACTCGGCACCAGTGGCGCATAAACGCTCTCGGCCTTAACCGTCAGGTCGCCAGCGGTCACATTGGCACTCAATGGCTGAATGCCATAATAACGGGAGGTGTCGGCGATCTGTGTGCCATAAATGGAACTGGTTTCTTCTTCGGGTTCTGCGGGGACTGGTTGTGCTCCGATAAAGGTTGTTACTAACGGAGCACTGATCTCCATTTCTACCTTGCGCCGGTTAAAGTCCACATACTCTGAACCGTTGTGATAGGTAAACGTGACAACCGAATGGTCAACGGCAGTAATACGGATAAACTGACTGGATAAGCCATCGGGAGTGGTGAACTTATAAACTTCTCCAATTTCAGGGATCGCCCATTCCTCACGCTGATAACCGACAATGGCACGCTGACCTTCCAGCTGATCGCCCACCAGTTCCCACGATGCCTTAATGCCGGGAACCACATAGCTCTCTATCCTGTCTCTGGCATCCAAACGCTCATTGGTCTGACTGTCAGTATTGAACAGCAAAACACTGATATTCTTATCCTTGGGAGGCTCGGTCAGGATCAAATGACTGCCGAGATAAATGTCATTGTTATCGGTGCTGATGCCGATGAAAGCCTTTCGCAGAGCTACATCACCAATGGTTCGGTCAATCCGGGGAATATCCTGAAAGAGATTGTTGACGTTGCCATCAATGACCTCGTTGCCAGTCACCCGACCGCCTCCGTCTTCCTTGTCCGTGAGGCGCTGGCTTTCGAAGAGTTTTACGTCGCTATTAGTAATAGCCATAGCATTTCCTTATGCTTGGTTGACATAAAAAGTGAATGAGTTGTGAAAGGGAGGAACTTTTATAAGAAGGCGTGGTCTTAAGCTGTAATTCAATAATTCAATAGTTCAATAATTCAATGTATAGACCAACTTTAAATCTAGTCCCTAATGGCTTATCTAATTTTCCAGATACGTCTTCACTTGAATCTGGTTCATCAGGTCAAGCCTTCTCCCGTTACGTTGTAAACGCAGCTAGTAAAAACCACCTTCAGCAAGCCCCCACATATAATCCAGAGAATGAATCTTTTTCGATTCATTCTCTTTTAGGTTTAGAGCAATCGACCCCGCAAAGCTCACTAGTTGTTGATAACGACCTCCATCAACCTGAACAACTTTCTAATCAAGACGGCATTGGTAATTTCTCTAAGCCTGAATTGCCGACAGTATCAGGTGAGTTAAGATATACGAAACTGAATGCACGTACCGTTACACATCCACCCCTTCAAGGGGCATCCTGCGGAGAAACATCTGTTAATTTTTCTCAGCCACCATCGTGTTCAGTTGCTATATTTAGCCCGTTAAATACAGGCATTCAGCAGCAAGTTACAAATGCAACTGCTAAAATCGAAAGATTTGAATCAATTGTCATTAGGGAAGACCTGACCATCTCGCTCAAAGGTGCTTACCGTAGGGTTTACCAGAGGGCTTACCAGACGGCTTACGTTAGGGCTTACCGGGCTAAACTGCTTTCATCAGGTGATGAAAATACGGCAAAGCAAGCTGGTCAAGCTGCAGGTCGCGCTGCTGGTCAAGCTGCAAAAAGTCATGCTATAAAATCTTCTGCTTTCGGCTCTGGTGAGTCCCTGATCATCACGCCCATAGAGGCTAACCATAGGGCTCGCAATAGGGCTTACAATAAGGCTTACAATAGGGCTTACCGGGATAAATTTGATGAAACAGGTGATAAAAATAAGGCAAAGCAAGCTGGTCAAACTGCTGGTAAAGCTGCTAGTAAAGCTGCAAGAAATCGTGCTAAAGGATCTTCTGCTTTCGGCTCTGGTGAGTTGCCCCCCCCTTCCCGCTTTTCAGTCGTCAAACGGAAGGAATATTTACAGTCCCGATCGAACCCATCTCACCCTGTGTTCTGGTCAAGTAAAACCGGACACTAAAATTTGAGAATTTACGCGATGAATCTATACATAACTAACGCGCTTTGTTTGTTAGCTACCCACTCCGATACAAGATTCGCCAGCGAGCCATCTTTTTGGACACCTCTATAAAACAACTGCTCTAATCTAACTGGCGTCTCGTCACTATTGGCTGAATGAAGGCGCTCAGTGTTGTAATACTTCATGTATGCAGCCACATCCCTTTTCATGTGTTTGCGTGTTGGCTGGAGCAATCACACCCCAATTCGAGTTTCGGGCAAAGAAGATAACAACGTCCACATTACTATCTGACCATTGGTTGTGAACCACATGGTCGTCCCCTTTTGCCTCCACCGTTTTCACCTGTATTCGATAATAACTTGGGCCATCAGAATATCGGTTTGGTGGCCATGATCCAGAATTGGCAGAAATACTTGCCATCCTTCCTGCATGAGCCAGCTGACAACCATACTCTCAAATGATGTATTTTTTAGTGCCTGATGTGCGCCAGCCCAAATGGCTTTAGTCTGAGTCATTCTTCTTGGCATTTGTTTCCCTTGATGCCGTTATGTTTGGTTGCACTTATACGACAGAATGAAAAAGTTCGCTAGTAGTTCACAGCGCCTACCGGAAAAACGCCTGCGAACCACCGGCGCGACCTCAAGCAAAGTTAAAACTAAAGTACTTATATTAAAAGACTAATAAAGTGGAGGACTCGAAGGGCCAATTCCTCCACTTTTTCAGAGAGAAGAGAGAAAACGCCAAAAAAACAGTGAAAAATAGCTTGCTTGCAGGTAGGGCGAATCCTCCAGCAAAGTGCGGTTAACCCTTGTTTACAGAGCCCATAAACGACAAAACCCTTACGACAAATATCGTAAGGGTTAAGTTGTATGGCGGACCGGACGGGACTCGAACCCGCGACCTCCGGCGTGACAGGCCGGCATTCTAACCAACTGAACTACCGGTCCGCATATCAGACAGTTGCCTGAATTGGTGGGTGATGACGGGATCGAACCGCCGACCCTCTGCTTGTAAGGCAGATGCTCTCCCAGCTGAGCTAATCACCCGATTAACGTTTACTGTGTTTAACAAAAATAACTGGCGGACCGGACGGGACTCGAACCCGCGACCTCCGGCGTGACAGGCCGGCATTCTAACCAGCTGAACTACCGGTCCGCGTATCAGACAATTGCCTGAATTGGTGGGTGATGACGGGATCGAACCGCCGACCCTCTGCTTGTAAGGCAGATGCTCTCCCAGCTGAGCTAATCACCCGATTAACGTTTACCGTGTTTAACAAAAATAACTGGCGGACCGGACGGGACTCGAACCCGCGACCTCCGGCGTGACAGGCCGGCATTCTAACCAGCTGAACTACCGGTCCGCATATCAGGCGCTTGCCTGAATGGGTGGGTAATAACGGCTTTGATCCGCTGACCCGCTGCTGATAATGCAGATGTTCTGTGCTGATGCGCTTTCAGCCTCTCAAGAACGCGGCGAATTATAAGCAGCTAACCATTTGATGCGCAACTGTTATTAACGATTTTTTTACTGGTCATTTCTCATTCGGGTCGAAAGCCTGTACTTTCTGGCTGAGGGGGGCGCATTTTCAGGGGTAAAATAGCTGGGCAGAGCTTTCTCAGGGCGTCTTTTGCTCATACCCTGCGGTGTCTCTCAAGCGGGGCTTAAATCTTGCCCCGCTGGATGACGTTGAGCACTGGGTTGTACGAGTAACCAAGCGATGATTTGTTATTGATACTCAAATACCTTAACCACACGCCGTACACCGGAGGTGTTAGCCGCTATGTTGACGGCTTCCTGCGCCACTTTGGGCGTGACCAGCCCCATAAGGTAAACGGTGCCCTGTTCGGTGGCGACCTTTATTCTGTCTGCCAGCACCGCTTCACTGCTGACCATTGCCGCCTTTACTTTGGCGGTTAGCCAGCTGTCGTTACTCTGCTCGATAATATCGGCGTTGGGTGAGACGTTCAGTTCGTTGTAGACCTGACGAACCTTTTGTACGTTTTGCGCGGTTTGTCCGGCCAGAGTTTTCAGGCTTTGGCTTGGTACCTGGCCAACCAGCAAAATAATGCCATTGAAGCTGATCACTTTAACCCGGGCTTCTCTCAGGGTCGGGTCGGCTTTATTGATGTTGACGGCGGCCACCGTTTCAATGGTTTGATCGTCAATCCACGACCCCCAGGTTCGTCTGCTGTCGTCAATGCTGACTGGGTCTTCGTTCACCGAGTCCACTAAAGCGGCGCAACCGCTAAGCAGAGTGAGTATGCCGGTGAGCAGTGCGATGCTAATCGTCCTCATGGTCCTTCCTGAAAAATTACCTGAATTTATTTGTTGTAAAAATAATGCCCAGCGGGCTGTCTTGTTGGGCGTTATTGCCAGACAGTCTCCGGATCGTTTTTATGCTTGCTGTGTAAAAGTTGCATTATAAAGGCAAAAGGGGTGTTGTTTATTCGGTGGAAAACAGAAACTCATCAATCAGGTCACATATGCAGTGAATGAGCAGCGTATGCACTTCCTGAATTCGATGGGGGCTGCTGGCCGGTACACGAATCTCCACTTCTTCAGGGTGCAGGAGCCGGGCCATGTCGCCGCCGTCTTTGCCGGTCAGGGCGATCACGGCGATGTTACGGTCGTGGGCAGCCTGAATCGCCTGCAGTAGGTTCGGGCAGTTTCCGTGGGCAGAAATAGCCAGCAAGATGTCGCCTTCCTGGCCGAGGGCACGAATCTGTTTGGAAAATACTTCGTTGTAACTGGAGTCGCTGGCAATGGAGCTCATGGTCAGGCTGTCTGCACACAGCGATAGCGCTGGCAGCGCCGGGCGCTCGCGGTCGTAGCGGTTAAGCATTTCCGAAACAAAGTGCTGGGCATCGCCAGCGGCGCCACCGTTGCCGCAGGCCATGACTTTGCCTTCATTGAGTAGCGATTGCACCATCATGTCTGCGGCGTCGGCAATCAGCGGTGGGAGCGTATCAGCCGAGCGAATTTTGACGTCGATACTGTCGGAAAAATGTTTCGTTATACGTTCATGCATGCCTGAGACCCTGAAATTAAAACTCCGATAACTTTTCTGTTGTTGCTCCTGAAACGGTGCTTTTTCTGACGGTTTCTCTGCGTTGGCAGGCGGTGCCACTAAAAAGCATTTTTAATCCAGTTCAGGTTGTTTTGCCCGCTGGTGTCATGGTTGTCAATGGATATTGCATCAAATCGACAAATTCTGTGATTATGCTGGCGAAATTTTTGCAAATAAACGTCAGCAGTCTTGCGAATTTTTCGTTGTTTGTGGCGGTCAATGGAGCTGGCTGCACTGCCAAAGTCGCTCCTGCTTCTGGCCCGCACTTCAATAAACACCAGCGTGGAATGATCCAGCATGACCAAGTCCAGCTCACCGGTTTTGCAGGCAAAGTTGGTGTGCAGCAGTTTTAGCCCCTGACTTTTTAAATAAGACAGTGCCTGCTTTTCTGCACGGGCTCCAAGCCAGTGGCTGAGTTTGAGTTTCCAGGGCATAAAATGGTGCTTCGTGCATGGTCAGCTGTTTTTGGGAACCGTCGGCAGTGGCCTCAGGCGGCCATTTTTGAACACTTGCCAAATAAGCTGGCGGTGTACTTTGCCATCCGGTGTAATGCTTAATGACCCGGTCAGCCCTTGCACCTGACTGCCCTGCAGGCTGATCAGTTGCCGCAGGCGCGGGTATAGACGATAGGCGTCAGCACCCAAGGCGTACAAGGTGCCCAGCTGTGTTTTGGGGTGTTGCCATAGGGCGTTAATCTGTTTTTCAAGGGGGGTTGATGTGCCGGGAATGAGCCAAGGCATGACGGGAACCCGGACGCCGTCCATGTCTTGATCCTGGCTGGTATTGGTTGAGCCGGAAAAAGCGCTGGAAGTGGCATATACCGGAATGTTTCCTGCGTACTGATAGTTCAGGGCTGGTTTTATCTGTCGCGCTTCTTGCGGGTTGGCGCCAATAAATACCATGTCCACATCTTGGCGACGACGGGCAGCAAAGCCCAGATTTTCCTCCAGCAGGCGGTTCAGTTGTCGGTGCCTGGCCTCGCTTTGGTTGGTGTGCAAAAGCTGACCGGTGAGTTTGCTGAACTGGGTGGTATCATCAAACTCAGCGGTGCCAACAACGTAACCGCCCAGCGCCTCCCAGTCGGTTTTAAAGGCGGTGTAGACCTTTTTGCCCCATTCGGTTTTCGGGGTGATGACAAGGGCAGTGGTGTGTCCGTCGAGGCGGGCGCGTTCGGCAGCGAACCGGGCTTCATCTTCCCCGGAGAGGCCGAACTGGTAAAAGCCCGGTTGGTTGAGGGCGAGGCTGTCGATGTAGTTAAGCGCTAGCACTGGGGGGCGGTTGTTAACGCTATTGCCAAGCTCATTGACCAGGTTTTTGCTGAGGGGGCCAATAATCAGTTGGGCGCCATCGGTTACTGCCTGGGTGGCCAGATCATTAATGTTGGCGTTTTCTGTGTCGTAAAATTGCAGCTCCGGCAACGGTGGGTTGTCAGTAGTGGCTGTGTCGCTACGGTTCGCCATCGCTTCATAGTGGGAAGCCAGAATACCATCACGCACTGCCTCGCCGACTTTGTTCAGGCGCCCTGATAGGGGCAGCAAAACAGCAATTTTATTTGGCTGATTTGCAGGGCTGTTTTGCAGGGCGAGGAAATCGTTGGGCAGGTATTTTTGCGCCGGGTGGTCAGCCCATTTTTGCTTCCATTGTTCCAGGCTGGTCAGTTGGTGGTCGAGATTGCGGTCATTTTGATAGATCAGAGCCAAGGCAAACCAGCCTTTGAGTACCGGTGAAGTTTCTTGTTGTGACAGGTTGCTCAGTCGCTCGGGGGGGGTGTTCAGAAGCGTCTGCCAGAAGTCATCGTAATAGCTCGCCTGCTCTGTTTGGCTCAGATAAAGATTGGCCTGCAGCCATTCATCCAGCGCCGCCGGATACTCCCCAAAACGTTCATAAGCCAGAGCTTTTAGGGTGTGGGTATGGGCGTTGATGGTGGGGTCATTACTGATGATGACCGCCTCGCGGTCGAGCCAGTCAAACACCGCCCAGTAGCGGTGTTTGAGGTGGGCAATCTGTGCTTGTTGCACCGCCAGCTGTGCCTGTATTGGTTGTGGTAGTTGCTCGTAGGGGAGTTGCTCTAGAATCTTTTCGGTGCGAGCCGGATCGGCCGTTAGCAGTTCCCGGGTAATCTGCAGAGTTTGGCTCGCCCGTTGCACAGGGCTGAGACGCGCCGCTGCGGCCAGTCTCTGTTCTACGCTTTTGCTGGCAGTGGCCGCTGGCGGTAATGAGCGCTCTGGCTGTGATGAGCAGGCGGTGATCAGGGTGGCAATGAAGGCTGCCATCGTCACTCTTGGGAGTTGTCGAGTCAGTTTTTTTCGCAGCGCAGTTAGTTGGGTTATCATGAAATCGTCGGCCAACTCTTGATTGAAAAGTTATTTAAAAGGATTGATTCTACACAGGGCTTGGAGACGACACTATAGGTCAGAGCGTCAGGAATTTCGACTGTTGTTGGTTATTGAGTTGTGAAGGGGCTTTTTGAGAACATCGTAATCGGCGACGAGCGGGTGTTGTGCTCATCAACGTGGTTTGTAATCAGGTGTTTTTTTTACTCTAACATAGCAAGGGATACTGCCCCCTTGCTTTGGTTTTTAAAAGGTGTTCAAGGGTTTTACAGTTGCTGCAAGTTTGTCCGCATTTCTTGTGGAACCTGATCAAGGCTAACAACCTGCAATTGCCCTTTTTCGAGGCCTTGGCCGGATATTTTTTGGCTCAAATCAGCCGACGCTGCTTCGGGCAACTTCCACATGGCGCCTGTTGCAGGATCAACGATCAACATGCCGATCAGGCCGCCGAGCAGAATATTACCTATGTACCAACCGTCAAGCGTGGCGTCAACGGTGATGACTTGAGGTTCGTGCCCGGCTTTTTTCATGGTGATTTTGTAGGTAGCGGCGGAGAAAAAACCAGCACCGCTTTTGAGTGTTACCGTCGCTGGTGTGGTACCGCTATGAACAACTGTGCCATTTTTGCTGGTAACAGTAAAAGCAGCGCCAGCAGGGGTTGATTGCAGAGCTACCGGGTAAGAGCTGTCGCTGACAATGGAAGCACAGCCGCTGATGACAAGCGAAGAGGCGACGGTAGTGGCCAAGAGTAATTTTTTCATTATTAATTTTGTCCTTAATAATTTTTTTATCACCCATGGCTATATTGGCCATGGCTGCATGACAGTACTATAGGTGGTCGTCAGAAAACAAGTGGTGGATTTCCCTAATAGCCTTGCGGGGGCTGGTTTATAGCCCGGTCAACCCACAAATTAAATAACCACGTTTTTAAGCGACGTCTTAAGCATGTCGGTGCAGGTAGCGAATAGTGAGTTGCGGGGCATCCAGCGGGATTTCGGCATCCAGCGTTATGTTGAGAAACTCAACCAGCATCACGGCAGTTAACCCCCAGATTAAATACTCATTAAAGTAAAATGAGGGCATTTGGTAGTCTTGATTGCACATTTTCCAGTGATTAAAGGTGATGTTTTCTTTATCCAGAAAGTAGCTCAGTGGCACTTTGAAAATACGGTCCAGCTCATCAGCATTGGCGGTGAGCTGAGTATCGTGCTCAATGATGCCGACAATGGGCGTTACCTCCAGGCCAAAACGGGAGACCACCGAGCCGGTTCGGCCAATCACCTTGACCGTATTTGGCGGCAGAGCGATCTCCTCAAAGGACTCCCGTAAGGCGGTGGCCACCAAGTCGTTATCTACCGGATCTCTTTTGCCACCGGGAAAAGCCACTTCGCCACTGTGAGTGCTCATATGGGAGGCTCTGCGGGTAAACACCAGCTCAGGTTCCGGGGCGTTGGTGATGGGGATGAGCACAGCGGCTTCAGGCAACTGGGTATTGAGGGTTCTGGGCTGATGACGGTGCAGCCGGTTTTTAACCTGATCTAACATAGCAATAACTTTGGCGGCATCCTTGCGGAGGATTTAGATTTATCATAAGTAGCCACACAAAATTTATCCAGTGCCAGACAGATCGGCAGAAGGCCTCTATGCTGGCAAAGCCCGCACGGTATTTTGTTTCGCCTTGAAAACAGTTTGTTCATTTTTAAGGGTTTGTTAATCTGAAGCTACCGAAAAAACTCAGTCTGCCTGAAACATGGAGCGAACGTTGATGACTGGACCCGCTATTCGTTTTTGCAATGTCTGCGGTCATAAGACCTGTCAGAAAATACCACAAGGTGATCAGCGCCTACGGGATGTGTGTGAGCACTGTCATACGGTTCACTACCAAAATCCACGGGTGGTTACAGGCTGTTTACCGGTCTATCAGAATCAGGTGTTGCTGTGCAAGCGGGCGATTGAGCCGCGCAAAGGCTACTGGACTCTGCCCGGCGGTTTCATGGAGCTTGGCGAGACCATCGAAGAGGGTGCAGCCCGGGAAACCCGCGAAGAAGCCTGTGCCGATGTCGTTATTGAGTCGCTTTATACTTTGTTTAATGTGGTGCATGTTGGACAGCTGTCGGCTTTCTTTTTGGCCAGACTTGAAGAGCCACTGTTTGCACCAGGTGAAGAAAGTGAAGCGGTGGCGCTGTTTACTGAAGATGAAATTCCCTGGGATGAACTGGCGTTTTCAACCATTAGCCGCACCTTGCGCCACTACTTCGCAGATCGTTGCAATGGCACCTTTCCTATGCGCCTGGAGTTGGTGACCCCCTGAGCAGATCGTCCGGCAGGGAAATACTCACCGGGAAAAAATCATAAGCCGGCACCTCGTAAGGGTGCGCCCGGTGCAGCGCAGCAATGGCGGCAGGTAACAATGCCTCCGGGCAGATCATTTCGACTTTCCAGGTCTCCTCCTGATGTACTTTTCCCTGTTCTCCGGTAAATGGCTGGCTACCGTTAAGGGGGCGAAACTGCCCACAGCCCCGGGTCTGCCAGCAGCATTTGTCATACCGTCCATAACCTCCGGCACCGGCGCTGAACAGCGCTTCTTTGACCGGCTCCAGATAGGGGGAGGGGACCATCACACTGAGTTTGTAAATTCTCGGTTTAGTTGTCATGGCGAAACTGGTTGATGACCGGTTGGGCGTACATCTGTAAAAACCATGGGCGATGGGCTTTAGGGCAACGCTCAAGTTGTCGGTTAAAGGCTTGGCGCTGAAGTGGTAAGTCCGCCTCGGGAAAGAGCTGTTCTAAGGTCGGAACGCCTTCGTTGTGCTCACCATGGAGGGCTGTGAAGGCCAGCAAATTAGAAGGCTGCAACTGGTAGTTGCTAAGAATCTGATGATCCACCGCTTTTGCCACCGCAGCGGCATCGGCAAAATCTTCGTTCAGAGGGTGGCCAAAGGCAACGTGAATATGGCCTTTGTAGCCGGTAAAGCCTTTAACAATACTTTGCAGGTCTTCGTCGTCTGCTTTTTGGTAGCACCCGGTTTGGTGCTTTTCATAGAGCTCCCGCGCTTTGTCGCAGTCGCAGGGGTCAAACTCGTAGGAGATGGAGACCGGCACAATATTCAGGGAGTGAATATTTTCGGCAAAGGTCTGTTCCTTGTCCCGGCGGCTGAAATTAAACATCTTGATGATGGCCGGGTCGGTCTGATCATTGCCGTCTTTGGCTCGCCCTTCACTTTGGGCGATCCAAACCGGCTGACCACTTTCGATGCAGTGGTGAATGTAGGCAGAGAGGGTCTTAAACGCTTGCAGTTTTTCCCGGCGGCCGGTCAGTGAACGCTGCACAATGAAACTTTTATTCAGGCGCATCAGGTCACTGACGTAGGGGCGTTTGATCAGGTTATCGCCAATGGCGATCTGGCAGGTCTCCATATCGCTTTGGTAGAGCGCATAGTTGACCAGCGCCGGGTCCAGTACGATGTCCCGGTGATTGGATAAAAACAGGTAAGCCTTGTTTTTATCCAGACACTCTAAACCAGAAAAAGAGACACGTTCAGCGGTTGTTTTGAGAATGCGGGTCAGGTACGGTTCGACCACCGCCTGAAAGTCGCGAACGCTGTTGATCGGGTGGGTTTTGTATCTGAGTACCTGTGCGGTCAGCCAAGTCATGATGCCCGGAAATTGACGCGTCAGACCCGGGTAGCGATGGGTGGCCAAAACGTTCAGCAGCTCTTTATTGTGCAGTAAACGTTCCAGTATTGGTTTGACCTCGTGGTCATGGTAGGGGCGGATATCGTCAAAAACTTCCATGGGTGCCAGTCAAGCTAAAAATCATTATCGAGCGAGTATATTACATTGGTTAAAGCCGGTTCTGTATAAACAGTGTCGCTTAATGTAACAATCTGGGAGGCGGTCTTGGAATGGAGTGCTTCTTGGCGACCCCGAGGTGATGTGATAGGAGCGTCTATTTTCAGACAGCCTCCCAAGACATAAAGAGCACATAACTGTGGTTGTCGCTTGGGGTTTGGCTTAGGTAGTTATGGTGAAAGTTGAGGTTAAAAATGAGCATGGTGTTTAAACATTCAGTGGCGGTGGTGTTGTTACTGGCTTGTGCCGTGGCGTGGTCTGGTGAGTCAACGGGGAAAGCGCTCGGGCAGCTGAATGAGAGCATTGAACTGCTAAAGCAGCCCGGCGGTTCTACAAAAGCGATTCCGGCTTTGCAGCGGCTTGCCGCTGGCGCAGACACTACACTGCGAGCTGAGGCGTGGTTGTGGCTGGGCCGTGCTCACCGGGATGGCTTGGGAGGTACCGAAAAAAATGCCGAGGCGGCCTTTGAGTACTTTGAAAGAGCGGCCGGTCGCGACGGGGGTAATGCCGAGGCGCAATACGAACTGGGCCGGGCCTACTTAAACGGCGAAGGTACCGACCGCAATATTATTGCTGCCTACCTTTGGACCGAGATAGGGCTGAAAAAACCCTCTAAAGTAACGACCGAGGCGCAACAGCAAAAAGAGCAGTTACGACAAATGCTCAACGCCACCCAGCTCGAAAAAGCCAATGAACTGGTTCAGCAGCTGGAAACACTCTATTTGCAGAACCCACAATGATTAACATTTATACCCCTGAAAGTCTGTTGGAAGCCCAGTGCCTGAAAGACATGCTGGCGAGCCGGTGCATCCCATGTCACCTCGCCGGTGTTGATCTGATGGGGGCGGTGGGTGAGTTGCCGGCCTTTGGATTGCTGGGGCTCTACGTAGAGGCTGAAGACGCCGCTGTGGCCAGAGAGCTGATTGATGAGTACTTGCAGGCACAACCACTGCCAAGCGGTGATGAGTAGTGTGCAGCCGTTACTCGCGTAACCTGACCAGAGTGGACCTTAGCTTTGTGGGTTTACCACCCACCGAGCTTGCTCAACCGACTACGCAGGTTAACCCCGGCCAACAGGTATGGCTGGTGCGTCAAAATGATCAGGGTAAGCCCGAGTTGGCGATGGCAAAGTGGGGGTTAGTGCCCGCTTGGTTGCAGGATTTTTCCCGTGCCCAGATCAATGCCCGGGTGGAGAGTGCTGCAACTATGCCCATGTTTAGCCACGCCTGGTCAACACGGCGTTGCCTGATTCTGGCCGATGGCTATTTTCAGTGGCATGTACCGGCAAAATCCCAACGTCAGTTGTGGTCTATCAAACCAAAAGAGTCCCCTTTGCTGCTCATGGCCGGCCTTTGGGAGCGCTATGACGTTGATGCGTCGCTGTCGTTTGACTCCTGCGCCGTGCTGACCATGCCGGTTGTGGCGGGTTTAAGCCTGATAGCCCAGCGAATGCCGGCAGTCATTACCCCTCAATTTGCCTCTCGGTGGTTATCCGGCGCACCGTTTAGCGCAGAAGATTTTCAGGCTATGGGGTCGAAGTTTGCTTTTCAGTCGCAGAATTTGGCTCAGAGCAGGGTTGATAGATTGTTCAGATGAGCGCTGCAGCGACTGTTGAAACGGTATTTTTTTGCTACAAACTGTACGACATTGTTTTCTCAGCCTGATAAAACTAATTAATAGTTGGTGCACTTTATACAAAAAAATTATGAGTGTGCTTGAAGTTATAGTCTAGAATTGACCTCAAAATTTATCGCCTGAATATTTCTTTGCCGGTAGGAGTAAGCGCCTTGGCAGCTAGCAGGTGATGGTGTATTTTTGATGAGGTTTTGATAATGCCAGATAACATAAACACTACAATCATGCCGGTTAAAAACCCTTTCAGTCGCCTGAATAGTTATTGCCAACAGGTTGAAGGTTTTGTTAAACAAAAGATGGGCCATCGTCATCTTGCCGTTAGTAATAACGAAGACAGAATGTTAATTCTTCAGGATTGTGGCGGAAAAACCAACAGAAGTCACAAGGTTATGAAGGTAAATTGTGATGAAAAACTGTATTTAGAGCGCTTGATTTTAACAATTGATAACTCCATAGAAGAGCTTAAAACTGAAAAGGGTTATGATCTGTTTTTTGCCGACTCGCCAAGGGCTAATGATAACTCAAAAAAACTTTCAAAAAATGGTAATTACAAGAAACTCACCGTGAACAAATTCAAGAAATTAACAGAAGAAACGATGAACTCCAATGAGTTTTCTTGGCTTTATTTACTTGAAAGTGTTGATCAGTCAATAGCTGAACAAACTTCAAAAAACAAGAGAAAAGCCTGTTCAAAAGTCATTAAAGAGATGACAGGCAAACTGCTGTCATTATCAATTGATTCAGAAGGTAACAGGAAAAACGATTTTGACGCCAGAGCTGACTATTTAAAATCAAAAATTTCAGAGCGACTGAGCGGTTTGCAATTTACTGCTGCCGTAGGTAAAAATAAGGGCAAGACGTCAGTGAGCAGCCCAATAAATAAAGATATAAAAACTAGAGTCGTAGAGGAAGTGGATACAGTCATTCAGCGCTTATGTCAAAGTTCAAAAGCTCAACCAAGCCCGTTTAATAATAAACTAAAAGCCCAAAACGAAATAAATAGCGAAGTAGCGCTCCCCATTCTGCCAGCACATAATGAATCATTGAAAAGTCATCCAGCAGAACAAATAACCCAGCCTGAAAATACCCAGAATGTAAAAAAGAAAACATCGAAAAAAGCTGCAAAAATTGTTAAAAAAGAACAACCGAAATCTGAACTTGCACAGCAGAATAAAAGCGATGACAAAACTGTGCTTAATCCATTCAGTCAACATTCACCCTCATTCGCCAGCAAATCCTCGCAAACCGGCGCAGTCACTTCTACTGCCAAGCGACAAACTTCTGCCAGCCTCAAAGTCAAAACAGCGCCCCCTGAGCAGGTGAAAGTTCAAACCGCCTCAAAATCAACCCAGACGGAACAGGTCCTGGATGTAAAAAAGGCAGCATCTAAAAACGAACAGCAAAAATCTGACATTGCCCAGAATCGTAAAAGCGATGATAAAACGATATCCAGTCAATCCGGTAAAAATCAACCACCATTGGTCGGTAAGTTACCGCAAGCCACGGCAGTAACTTTTGTCCCGTGTGAGCAACATTCTGCCAAAACAGTACCACCTGGACATGCACAAAGCCACGCAGCCACCGCAGTGCAAAAACGACGGGGTAAGAAGAAGAGAAATGGCCGTCAAACCAGACAGTCAGCCAAAACCTGCCAGCAAAGCCAGCCGTTAGAAAAGAGAATAATGACAGAGCCCCCGACCTCTGTTGTGTCAAAGGGCACTTCATCTACAGAGAAAAAAACCGGTGAAAACTCTGGAGTATTTAACGGAAATGCAGCCGGGTTCGTGCCTTTACAGTTCAGTGAGCTGGAAAAAGAAGCCTTAACTTTCAAAGAGAAAGATGCCTCAGAGTCTGACTGGGTTGAAGCAGGCAGTAATATTCTTGACAGTACAACTAAAAGTAACATAGAAAAAATACAAAATGAAATCAGGTTGCTGATAACATGTAAAGCGAGTGGGTATAAAAGAAAAGTCATATCAAAGTTAGAAAATTTATTGCATGAGATAACGGAAAATAACTTACTCATAACCAATAATTATGCCCTAAAGCTAATTGCATTTATCAATACAAATTTCTTTTCTAATGATGAATACGAATTTTACTGCGCAAAAGAGTTGGATGCTTTACATGGTTACTTAGAAGACATCATGGAGAGGAATGAGGATCAGAAAAGTGTTACTGGTTTGCAATCAGAGCCATATTCAGCCCTTGATTACAAACCAGACGATCTCATATGACACTCACTTGAAAATGAAGTTATGCGGTTTGTCTGTCAGTCTTGTGTCACTTGCTCAATCCGTCACGGCGAACTAAACGGCAGGTATAATGCTATAAAAACGTGCGCACTCCACTGGAGTGCGCTGTATTAATCCAGTGTTATTCGGCTTTGTAAAGATAGAGTGATTTTATTGTCAGGTAGTGAACTTTTTTTACTTTGGGTAATCCAACGGTTTTATCACAACGTTTGGGAATTTTTTTAACAATGAGAATATCAGGTCAACCACCAAGTACCCCTCTGTCGTCTATTAGTTCGGGTGCCAATCATTCACCGCAAAAAAATGGTGCGCAAGGTTCTTCGAGAAAACCCGTTATTATTGATGGGCAAATACCTGACACATCTTCTGTAAGTTTAAGTTACAAGTACCGTGCAAATAAAACAGTAACGCTCAATTGCAATACCGTTAAGGTTTGTTTTTTTGAAAAGAAAATTCCAGTTCACCCCGATGCAGCAAATTTTATAAATCTTAATAAATTTGATCGCTGTGTTGAGCGCCACGATCATGAACTTTTTTATGGGAATACACCCTATCTTTCTTGCTCTTGGCATGTGTTGGCGCTTGAATTTCGCATATATTCAGAAAACGAAAATATTGAAAAGATATTAGAGAAAAATGCCAGTTCAGCATTGGAGCAGCAGCACAAACTAAGAGATGTGCCAGCACGACAATCCTTTACGTGTGTCCCCCATGGAGACTATACACTCATTGAAGTTGAGTCCTTATCAATTGCTGAAATACTGGAAAATAAAACCGCAAAGCAAATAGAGAGTTTGGGGTTGCATCATGCTACTGCAGAAAATTGGGGGGCAGCTTTTTCTCAAGGTGAATGCAAGCAAATGGAAGACGTTTATATAGCGAAAACCTTCACAATAAATACTAATAACCACCTGAAAACTGTCCAGTTATTTGGTGTTTTTGATGGTCATAATGGCTCAGAATGTGCTGAGTTTGTCCATTCAAATCTGGTAAAAAATCTCAAACATTATCTTGAAGACCTTAATAAAGATGGGCTTTCTGATCGGGGAATTCTTTCCTCTTTAAAGGTTACAATGGCCGCGCTTGATAACCAGTTCGCGCAAGAAAAATATAACGAAGCCGGGACAAATGATGACAGCAACATAACATCAGGCACCACAGCAAATATAGCGATCATCCTCAATAATGAGCTCTGGGTAGCCAATGTGGGAGACTCCCGTTGCCTACTGGTGGATGATCAAGGCACCGAACAGCTCAGTCGGGATATTAAGCCTGAAGATGCTGAGAATAAAATTACCAAGAGGTTCGGCACTGTTAATAACGGTGCCGTAAGTAATAATGGTGCATCGCTGTACCCGTTGGGTGTCAGTACTGCGATAGGGGAAAGCCATCTAATCTCGGTCAGCGCAAGACCCAAAGTATCCCGCTATAAATATGACCATTATTGTGGCAAAACCTTGGTTCAGGTGACTAAAGGTGTTACCTGCATTGCCAACTCCGATGAGATTGGCGAGGTTGTCTTGAGCGAACAAAAAGCTGATAAACCATTATCCTTAATAGCGGCACGTGTTGTCTCAGTTGCTCATTATGCCGGCTCGCAGGATAACAAGACTTGCCTAGTCACGAAACTGCCTAATGAAACAGAGAGGCTGTCGGCCTTCTGATGGTGGCCGGTTAGCTGAGGAGGTTTTATTGAACTTTCTAAATTATTTTTTGGTCTAAGGTTTTTCGCAAATTATTGGAAACATTAACATGGTATATCCAACGTCGAGTCAGCAACTTGTTTATAATAAGCAACAAAACAATTGCAGCGTTGACGACTCAAATAACTGTTCTGTAAATGTTAACGAAAATATAACAGTTGAACCGAATATTAGCCGCTATTTGATACCTTCACAGAAGCAACAACCAGCGCCAACCTTCAGCTATACAGATATCAGTTTCAGAAAAATACTACCTCAAGGAGTTGAAGAGCAAAAATACCGACCAGTCTTTAATGTTGGAAATAGACTTTCATTTTCGAATACCAATTACTTCTTTTGGGAAAAAAATAGTCCAGAATTCTGTAATAACTGGGGAAGTATTGAAGATTATTTAAAATACAATAAAAATCTTGAGCTTCGTGTTTACACAGATCATCGTCTTGTGGCAGATAAACTGAATAAACATGCCCAGCGGGCAATAACTCAGCAGCAAATAGAGCACCCACCCAAGGTTGATCCATTTGATTTGTCCGTTGTACGCGGTGATGACGATTTTTTTGCTTCAGTTGTCAATGAATTTGATGATTTACATACTTTCTCACCCACCATGGTGAATGAAGCCATTGAAACACCAACGCTTGACAATACGTCAGCCGATAATGAAATTCTGCTGGTAAAAGCCCTTGTAGAAAGCAGTAGCAATGTATTGACTCAAACAAAGACTACTGAGAAATCGGGTATTGCTTATACAAAAGGCAATCGTAACTCGATGGAAGACCGATGTATTACGACAAGTTTCGACATTGACATTAATGGTGAACCACATAATGTGCATTTATTTGGGGTGTTTGATGGTCATGGCGGTACTAACTGCGTCGATTTTGTGACGTCGCACATTGTTGGCTATGTAAAAGATTTCCTGGAAGCTTTTAATAAAAACGGTTTGAGTGATTGCGGCATTATGTCCGCTTTAAAAATTGCCATGGTTGCTCTTAGCTGGGAGTTTGTAGAGACTAACCCAAAGGTTAAAATGAATAGTGATATCAAAAATACGTCCGGTACGACCGCCAATGTAGCAATACTCTTGAATAATGAGCTTTGGGTCACTAATGTCGGCGACTCCCGGTGCCTGCTGGTTAAAGATGATGAAATACAGCAACTCAGTGTGGATATAACACCCTATGAAGCACTGCGTAAAATTCGGGCCAGAGGCGGTACAGTCGCCCGTTACCGCAACCATGGCCCCCGTACGATGAGCAGGCTGGGTATGGGTACAGCGATTGGCGATCATCATCTATCCTCAGTCAGTTCAAGACCGAGTGTAACTCGCTACAAATATGATGAATTTCACGGAAGCACTCTGGTTCAAGTGAGTGACGGTGTGACCAGTGTAGCCACCACTGACCAAATTGGTGCCCTAGTCATTGAATGCATTAAAAAAGGAAAAAGTGTGGACTCAATCGCAGCCATTGTGGTTGCCGGTGCTTATCAAGCGGACTCGAAGGACAATATAACCTGTGTGATTTCCAAGCTGACAGATCAAATTTAGAGTCATTTTTATTCATGCGCCGAGTTAACTGCAACCGTGGGTATTTCTGACAACATACGAATCGTGAAATACCCACGGTTTTAGCTCAGTTGATGGTCATCTTGCGTTGGGTGCGAAACAAGCTATCCCTGATCAACTGGTTGCGACGAAGCGAGCCTCCAGTTTTTCAGCAGCTCCTCATAGTCGACTGTTTCACCTCGGGGCTTCTCGTTCGAGAGCCGGGCTTTGGGGGCCCCCTCCTGCTGCAGCCAGAACTGCGGATCTTTTTTGGCATTCAGTTTCGGGCCGCACTCGCCCTGTACGCCGGAACGCTCCAACCGTTTGAGCACTTTATCCTGCGCTGCTGCCAAGCCATCAAGAGCCTGCTGAGGTGTTTTCTCACCACTGGCCGCTTCGGCGACGTATTGCCACCACAGTTGAGCCAGTTTTGGGTAGTCAGGTACGTTGTTGCCGGTGGGTGTCCACTCCTTACGAGCCGGGCTGCGATAGAACTCCACCAAGCCACCGAGCTTAGGTGCCGCCTCCGTCATCGCTTGCGAGTTAATATCGGATTCACGAATTGGCGTTAGTCCCACCAGCGTTTTTTTCAGCGAGACCGTTTTGGCAACCGTGAACTGGGCATAAAGCCAGGCCGCCAAACGTTGCTTTTGCGGTGTTGAATTTAAGAACGTCCAAGAGCCGGTATCCTGATAGCCAAGTTTCATGCCTTCTTGCCAGTAAGGCCCTTTGGGGGAGGGAGCCATTCGCCATTTTGGTGTGCCATCGTCGTTCACTACCGGCAAGCCAGCTTTGGTCATGTCCGCTGTAAATGCCGTGTACCAGAAAATCTGTTGGGCGATATTTCCCTGAGCGGGAATTGGTCCCGCCTCTGAGAAGGTCATCCCCTGTGCTTCGGGTGGTGCATAATCTTTGAGCCAGTCTACGTATTTAGTGGTGGCATAGACGGCAGCCGGTCCGTTGGTGGCTCCGCCACGGGCAACACTCGAACCAACCGGACTGCAGCCTTCTACACGAATCCCCCACTCATCCACCGGAAACCCGTTAGGCAGGCTTTTGTCGCCAGCACCGGCCATGGAGAACCAGGCATCGGTGAAACGCCAACCCAAAGACGGATCTTTTTTGCCATAATCCATATGGCCGTAAACGCGTTGACCATCAATCTCTTTGACATGCACCGAGAAAAATTCGGCAATATCTTCGTAAGCCGACCAGTTTTTCGGCACGCCAAGATCATAGCCATAGATCTTTTTGAATTGCGCTTGCAAATCGTTGCGGGCAAACCAGTCCGCCCGGAACCAGTACAGATTTGCAAACTGCTGATCTGGAAGCTGGTATATTTTGCCATCGGGCCCGGTGGTGAAATCCAGACCGATAAAATCATCAAGATCCAGTGTCGGCAATGTCAGCTCTTTGGCTTCACCGGCGATCATGTCAGAGATTGGCACCACCTTGCCGTAACGAAAGTGGGTACCGATCAAGTCTGAATCGTTAATGTAGGCGTCATAGATATTGCGCCCGGACTGCATTTGAGTTTGCAGTTTTTCAACCACATCACCTTCCTGAATCAGGTCATGATTGACCTTAATCCCGGTGACATCCTCAAACGCTTTGGCCAGAACTTTGGCCTCGTATTCGTGGGTGGTGATCGTTTCCGATGCCACATTGATGGTCATACCTCTAAACGGTTTCGCCGCTGCGGTAAACCAGGCCAGCTCTTGCAGCTGTTGTTTTTTGCTGATGCTGGAGTCGGTAAACTCTTCGGCCAGCCATTTTTCAGCGGCGTCTGAGTACTGATCGGCAACAGCGTTTCCCCCGGCAAGTGATATAGCAACGCTCAGAATGAGCGCCCGGGATGACTTTTTATTATTTTTCATTATCAACCTCTGTCGTGTGTATTGGGCAACGCCCAAAGTGTGCGGGCTCTAAAGACTGTTTTCACTGCCTTCAAAGCCTGCGGTTTGCTGGCTACTTTTAGTGTTTTTAACCCCAGCGCATCACAATGGCCAGCCACAGTGCTGAAATGGCCAGGGGGATCCAGAGGCTGAGTTCGCTCAGCCCCAGAAACAATAAATGCAGGTAGCCGCTGCTGAGCAGCCCGATAAAAAGACGATCACCACGGCTGGTTGCAATGGGCAAAAAACCACGTCGCTCTGTGCTTGGGCACTTGATTTCATAAACGGTCATACTGATCAGCATAATTGCGATGACTGAGAAAAAGACTGCGGTCGTGGGAGTCCAGGCCATCCAGTTCATGGCGTTTCTCCATTTTTATTGTTCTTTTAAAGGTCAATGGTTTACTCATTTCGGGCATTTACACCCGCCCCAAAGCAAACCCCTTAGCGACGTGGTTACGCACAAACCAGATTACCAATAAACCCGGCAAGATCGTCAGCACGCCAGCAGCGGCCAATACGCCCCAGTCAACTCCGGTGGCGCCTACGGTTCGGGTCATAATGGCGGCAATGGGCTTGGCCTCTACAGCGGTGAGGGTGCGGGCCAGTAACAGCTCTACCCAGGAAAACATAAAGCAGAAAAAGGCCGTAACGCCAATGCCGGAGCGAATCATGGGTAAAAAGATGCGCACGAAGAAGTGGGGAAAGCGGTAACCGTCGATGAATGCGGTTTCATCAATTTCTTTGGGTACGCCTGACATAAACCCTTCCAGAATCCACACCGCCAGCGGCACATTAAACAGGCAGTGCGCCAGCGCCACGGCTATGTGTGTGTCAAACAATCCTACGGAGGAATAAAGCTGGAAAAAAGGCAACAAAAACACCGCTGGCGGCGCCATCCGGTTGGTCAGAAGCCAGAAGAACATCTGTTTATCGCCCAGAAACTTAAAACGGCTGAACGCATAGGCGGCAGGCAGGGCGACCAGCAGGGTAATCAGCACGTTAAGGCTGACGTAATACATCGAGTTGAAATACCCCATATACCAACTGGGGTCACTGAAAATGGTGGCGTAATTATCCAGTGTGAACGATTTAGGCCAAAACGACAGTTCACCGGTAATCTCCGCATTGGTTTTGAACGACATGTTCAATAACCAGTAAATGGGGATCAAAACAAACAAAATATACAGCGAGATGCCCAGGGCTTTGCTTCGTGTCATTGGCATAACGGGTTCCTCACGGCTGGTTATCAAGGTGATTGATGGTAGTAAAAAACAGCCAGGAGACCAGCAACACAATCAGAAAGTAGATCAAAGAAAAGGCCGCCGCCGGTCCTAAATCAAACTGGCCAATGGCCATTTTGGTCAGTGTCTGACTGAGGAACGTGGTGGAGTTCCCCGGACCGCCACCGGTTAAGACAAAGGGTTCGGTGTAGATCATAAAGCTGTCCATAAAGCGCAGCAGCACACCGATAATCAACACGTTTTTCAATCGCGGTAACTGGATATAACGGAAAATCGCCCACTTTGAGGCCCGGTCAATTCTGGCCGCCTGATAAAACGCTTCGGGAATGGCCCGCAGCCCGGAGTAGCAGAGTAAAGCGACCAGCGACGTCCAGTGCCAGACATCCATCAGTAACACCGTAAGCCATGCGTCAATGGGGTTGGAGGCATAGTTGTAATCAATGCCTAAAGTGTTCAGCGCCCAGCCAAACAGGCCAATATCGGCACGGCCAAATACTTGCCAGATAGTGCCCACCACATTCCACGGAATTAACAGCGGGATGGCCACAATAATCAGTGACAGCGAGGCCATCGCCCCCCGGGTTGGCATCATTAAAGCCACCAGAATCCCTAAGGGGATTTCAATCAATAAAACCGCTGCAGAAAAACCGAACTGGCGCAGTAGCGAGTCGTGTAAGCGGGGGTCTTGCAACACTTCCCGGTACCATTCGGAACCCACAAAAAAAGCGTTGTGCTGGTCAAAAATATCCTGCACGGAATAGTTGACCACGGTCATTAAGGGAATAATTGCGGAGAAAGCCACCAGCAGAAATACCGGCAAGACCAGCCACCAAGCGCGGTTATTTTGTGTCTTATTCATGCGTCCACCAGAAACTCATTGGCATACACTTTCAGCCACTGCTGCGGAAAGTGGATGTAGGCCACCTGCTCAGGCACCGTCTGATCTTCAGCCAAAATGGCCTTGATTGGTTGCCCCTCAAACTTCATGGTCAGCACTTTACGCACCCCAAGGTCTTCAATGCTGACCACTTCACAGGCTTGTGCGCCGTCGCTCATCTGTGCCTGCACACAGACGAACTCCGGGCGAATCCCCATTTTTAAATTATCAGTGCCTATGCGCTCAAGGCGCTCATGCAGCAGGGGATTGATTGGTATTGTCGTATTGCCAAAGCGCAGCCCGGCTGAATTGAGGCTGACCTCCATCAGATTCATGCCGGGGCTGCCAATAAAATAACCGACAAAAGTGTGTGAAGGCGATTCAAACAACTCCCTTGGCGTGCCGAACTGCACAATCTGACCTTCATACATGACCGCTATTTTGTCAGCAAACGTCGAGGCTTCGAGCTGGTCGTGGGTGACGTAGATCATGGTGATGTTGAACTGCTCATGAATCTCCTTCAGCTTGCGGCGCAGCTGCCACTTCAGGTGCGGGTCAATAACCGTCAATGGTTCATCAAATAAAATGGCCGAGACATCATCACGTACCAGTCCCCGGCCCATGGAAACTTTCTGCTTTTCATCTGCGGTGAGTTTTTTTGCTTTGCGCTCAAGGAGGGCTGTCAGCCCGAGGATATCTGCTACCTCCGACACTTTTTTCTGTATTTCCGGCTCCGCCATGCGCTGGTTACGCAGCGGAAAGGCGAGGTTATCGAACACCGTCATGGAGTCGTAGACCACCGGAAACTGAAACACCTGAGCTATGTTTCGCTCCCGGGTATCAATATCATTGACCTTTACACCGTCAAACAACACCTCACCTTCAGAAGGCGACAGCAGCCCGGAAATGATATTCAACAGTGTGCTTTTGCCGCAGCCAGAAGGGCCAAGCAGCGCATAAGCACCGCCTTGCTCCCAGACATGATTCATTTTATGAATGGCATAATCGCTCACGCCAGCGGGTTGGCGGTGATAGGAGTGGGCCAGAGATCGTAATTGAATTGCCGCCATAGCTTACTCCTTGGCAAGTACGTTACTGGAAAAGCGCTCTGCAGCCGGTGCCTGAACCAGATTGCCGTCCATATCAAAGATAAAAATACGATGGGTGGGCAGATAGACTTTCAACGACGTCTGCGTGTGATACTCATGCACACCAGATAGCTGCAACACCAGTGAAAACACTTCATTGCAGACGTGTAAAAAAGTTTCAGAGCCGCTGATTTCCGCCAGTTCAACCTGCATAGACAGTTCCATATCGTCATCATTATGCGGCACCAGACCTATGTGGTTAGGTCTGATTCCAAACTGATAGCTGCCCGCAGGCAGTCTTTGCAAATTCTCATCCAGAGGAAAATGCACCGACTGATCAAAGGTGACCTCGTCATTATTCACCTTGGCATGCAGCAGGTTGATGGGCGGCTCACTGAACAGTTCAGCAGCATGTATCGTGGCGGGGCGGCGAAACACCTGTGTTGCCGAGCCGGTCTGAATCATGCGGCCTTCATGTAAAAGTGTGGTGGTGCCAGCCAGTGCTAACGCTTCGTTGGGCTCGGTGGTGGCATAAACGGCGATGCTATTACGCAGTTTGAACAGTTCCCGCAATTCTTGACGCAGCTCTTCGCGCAGCTTGTAATCAAGATTCACCAGTGGCTCGTCAAACAGTATCAGTTCGGCGTCTTTTATGAGAGCCCGCGCCATGGCAGTACGCTGCTGCTGCCCGCCAGACAACTCTAAAGGCCGACGTTGCAGGTACGGTTCAATGTGCAAAAGCTCAGCGGTTTCCTGCACCCGGCGGCTAATGTCCGCGCTTTTATAGCCTGCTAAACGCAGCGGCGAAGCAATGTTTTCAAATACCGTGAGGTTGGGGTAGTTAATGAACTGCTGATAAACCATGGAAATATTGCGCTTTTGCACCGGCAGGTGGGTGACATTTTTACCATTCATCCACACCTCGCCACTGTCCGGTTTATCGAGGCCGGCCATCATTCTCATCAGCGACGTTTTACCCGCCAGCGTTCTCCCTAGCAGCACATTAAAGGAGCCTGGCTTGAGGGTCAGACTCACTTGATCAATATGGGTAGCACCATCAACGACACGATGAACCTGTTTCAGGGTCAACGACATAGTAATTCTCTTTTTATAATTATTTTTTGCCGACCGGGTTTCTGTGTGAGACCGGGGACGAGGCCACTTCACAAGGCTAAAAGGGTGCCAACCCATTAACTATTGATAAAACAGCGTAATAAACGACTGAAGTTAAACAATAAAAAAAATCTTGCCTGCGGGTAAAAGACGGAGCCAATTCACACGTTCTGTCATAAGTTGTTCATTTTTTGTTGACTGTGAACACTTGTGAACATATAAATTGTTCAGCCTCAGCCAATAACAACAATAAAAAACACGAATGATTGAACATACGACCACGCTAGCGCATCAATCACTGATAAACCGCTCTTGGGAGCGCTGCCGTCAATTTGGCCTAGAGCCATCCACTGAGCCGGATCTGCAGCGGCCACAACAGGGTGAGCTTGAACAACTGTTGAGTGAGCACAAAAGCCTGATTGATACCACCGGGAACGAAGTGCTGCCCTATTATGAAAACATTCTGGCCAACAGCCAGTGCCTGATTCTACTCACAGACAGGCAGGGGCAGCTATTAAACGTCTGGGGCGATAAGCGCTTTTTGGCCACCCGGCACAAGCTGTGTTTTCAAACCGGCGTCAACTGGCTGGAGCAGCACAATGGCACCAATGCCATTGGTACCGCTTTGGCTACCGGTCAGGCGGTTCAGGTGCAGCGGGATGAACATTACCTGAAAGCTAACCGGTTTATGGCCGGCTCGGCTGCGCCCATCTATGACGCCAAACGACAGTTGATTGCTGTTTTGGACGTCTCCAGTGACTCCTATCTGCCGCTGTCCCATACCTTGGGCATGGTGAAGTTGATGTCTCAGTCCATCGAAAACCGTTTACTGATTAATGCCTTCAGGCAGGACTATTTTCTCTGCACTTTCAACACTCACTCCGATAACATCGACAGCCCCTGGGCAGGACTGCTTGTCTTTGACGGCAGTGGCAGCATTGTTGCGGCTAACCGGCGTTCAGAGCACATTCTGGGCCAGAGCCTGCTGTTGCAAAACATTGAAAAGATTTTTGATCAACCCCTGCAGGTACTGCAAAAAAGCAATAAACCAAGCGCCCTGCGCGCTTTGGGTAAGTACCAAATGTTTGCCCATATCCGTCCACCACAGTTTTCGGCTGCTACCCGTGCCACGGTCAGAACGCCGGCAAAAGCCATTGGCCTTGATCACCTTGAGTTTGGCGATGCCGGGGTCAAAAAAACCATTGTGCAGGCTCGGCGCGTCTTCGCTAAAGGCATTCCCATTTTGCTTTATGGTGAAACGGGCGTTGGTAAAGAGGTGTTTGTTAAAGCGCTGCATCGGCAAAGCGCACGTCAGGGGCAGCCACTGGTGGCTATTAACTGTGCCGCGATTCCTGCTGAGCTGGTGGAGTCAGAGCTGTTTGGTTATGAGAAAGGCGCTTTCACCGGTGCCAGCAGACAGGGCGCTATGGGTTTGATTCGCAAAGCAAACCACGGCACTTTGTTTCTTGATGAAATCGGCGACATGCCCCTAAAAGCTCAGGCTCGCCTGCTTAGGGTGCTGCAAGAACGACAAGTGACGCCTTTAGGCTCAACGGAGTCTTACCCGATTGATATCAAATTAATTTCTGCCACCAATTTAAATCTGAAACAGGCCATTAGCGATGGCAGCTTTCGTCAGGATCTGTATTACCGAATCAATGGCCTGAACTTGCGCTTGCCCCCTCTGCGCGAGCGTGATGATAAAGAAGCGTTGATCCGGGCAATTCATCGCCTTAACTGCCAAGGTGATCAACCCGAGCTGGCAGATGACGTGATGGATCTTTTTATGCACCACCGTTGGCCCGGTAATATACGTCAGCTGGTCAATACCATTGAGGTGGCTCTGGCCATTGCAGATAACGGTGAAATCCGGCCATGGCACCTGGCAGCTGATTTTTTTGATGATCTTGAACAGGGCGGGGGCGATTTTTCTGCTCAAGACTTTCCTCATGAAGATGTGGCGACCAATCACCCAACGGACAACACAGTGAAGGCTTATCACCAAAGTAATGGCAATATTACTCAGGCAGCAAAAATGTTGGGGATCAGCCGTAACACGCTTTACAAGCGGCTCAAAGCGCTGGGGGTGCGAAAATAATCACCTCCCTTGGGAGGTGTCCATAACTACTGTCCCGCATCAGTAGCAGTTGGCCATCACAAAAGTTCATTGGCATGAATGATGTGCGTACTATCAGGAATGTCTTTAAGTTTATTCTTTAAAAAATTTGGCCTTATATCCATGTCATGCAGGTCTTCTAAGTTGAACCATTGGAAAATTAAATCTTCATCAGATAAAGAATAAAAACAATCATTCCCCCACGATAGGTCATTCCTATTCCTGAGAGATGCTAAGAAATAATAGGAAAACTCATGAACAATAAACCTTTTAGAAGGGTAGAACTGTTCGGCAATCCAAAGAGGTCTTACTATATCGATTTCAACCTGTAGTTCTTCCAGGATTTCACGTACTAGTGCATCACTAGAAAATTCTGCGAGGTGTATCTTACCACCAGGAAGAGCCCAAAATTCATCTCCTCTCAATTTGTGCAAAAGTATATGATTATCCCGCAATAGTATGGCACTACTTCTGCATTTTACTTTGTGTCCGTCTATATGAATGTCTAAATCAATGTTGTGCATACAGTTATATTCAATATAGTCACTCAGTTTACTCTGAGCTTAAGGTCTGGAACCTGTTTAAAATATTAGGTAATTAAAAGAGTATTAAGCCGATAGCGTTGTTTTTAAATTTATTTAATTGGTCGGTAATATGGTGCTTCTGCAAGGAGCCCTATCATAAAATCAATCACATTGCAATTGGCGATCTAGAGCAAGACCTGAAATGGAATGGGTTTATATTCTTGCATCTTTTCTTTTTTAAGAATTAATATCTTTAGCGTTATTGTTGCATACTCCTCACCGCATAATATTGACGACAGGGTTATCATGGCACAGCCACTTCGACAAAATGAGATTCTTGAGCTGGTACAACAGAAAGGTTTTGTCAGTATTGATGAGCTAGTTGCTCACTTTAACGTGACCGCACAAACCATTCGCCGGGATCTTAACCAGCTTGCTGGCCTCAGTAAAATCATTCGCCACCACGGTGGTGCGAGCATGGACTCCAGCACCGTCAACACGGCCTACAACGCCCGTAAAATAATGAACCTTGCGGCCAAGGAGCGCATGGCTCAGGCACTCGTTGCACTGATTCCGGATAACGCTTCGCTGTTTATTAACATCGGCACGACCACCGAAACCATTGCCAGAGCGCTGCTGAACCATAACCACCTGACGATTGTCACCAACAATATTCACGTCGCTTCCATTCTCAGTGCCAAAGAGGATTTTATGGTGATTATTGCTGGTGGTGAAGTCAGGCATCGGGATGGCGGAATTATTGGTGAGCCAACGCTGGACTTTATCAATCGCTTTCAAATGGACTTTGGCATTGTTGGCATTAGCGGTATACACGACGACGGAACGCTGTTGGATTTTGATTATCGCGAGGTTGAGGTTGCTCAAACCATTATCAATAACTCACGACAAGTGCTGCTGGCAGCGGATCACTCAAAATTTGGCCGTAATGCCATGGTGCGCCTGGGAAATATTGCTCAGGCAGACCACTTTTTTACCGATATGCCTCCGCCCCCCAAAATTGCCACCCTGCTGCAAAAGGAGCAGGTTCAGCTGCATGTGGTGTAACTGAGTTTTTGGGTAGTTTGCTCTTGTTTGCTTACGCAAGAGCATTTTACGTAACGGGACTGACACTTCCCGCACCCAAAGGGCATAAAGGCGGTGCTTTACGCAATCACGGGTAAAGGGTTTGGCCTGATTGCAAGGGCAGCTTCAGTGCCAATAAATCATCAATAATAGAGTTAAAAAATAGGTGAATTATTTCAATTTTATATGTCAGGCATGAGATATAATTTTATTATTTTCCGTATTGCGTCTAGAATTGTCAGACAAATTTAATAAAGAGAAAAGTTATGACAATAGTATGCACCTCTCAAAATCAGGAAACAAAACGTTTAATCTTAAGTTCTGCTGCACCTGAAAATTCTGATACTTTAGTAAGAACTAGTAGTTATGGCAGAGATGTCGCCATATATAATACAGAATCAGAAGAAGTGTTTTTTAAAAGATCTATGGCGTACCGAGCACCGAAAGATCTGGCCAGTCATTCTGTTGAAAATGTCAACCAATCACCTGAAAAGAATGGGTTTCGCCCCGCAGATAAACCCGCCTTTAGTACAGATGATATAAGC
Source organism: Endozoicomonas sp. (assembly GCA_965198415.1). Classification (GTDB taxonomy): domain Bacteria; phylum Pseudomonadota; class Gammaproteobacteria; order Pseudomonadales; family Endozoicomonadaceae; genus Endozoicomonas. The sequence goes on along the minus strand of CBDAPN010000029.1, from coordinate 147,605 downwards.
ACTTTTTCTTACACCGATGTAATAGCTTGTTTTGATCAGCTCAAAGTAAGTTCATTTCGATTTACTTTAGTTTCTAAGGTTATTAATAGATTTTTATTTCCTAACTCGAATGTTTCGATGAATCAATGCAAAGAGGCAGCTCAATCGAAACTTCAAAGTATCTGCACAGAGTGCGAGCAACCGTCGGGTGAGAAAAAATACGAATGGGATTTAAGTTGTCGTGAAACCGCTTCACAAACTCTACTACTTGCTCTGAACCTTGCAATAATGGTGAATAATTCCGTTGCCTATAACTATAAAAGTTCTGACCTTGATAAAATGGTTGCAGCGCTATGGGATCGTTTTAAAGATTTGCATGGCGTTGATGCCGCCAAAAGTCTTTTAGATAAGAAGCAAATGATTAATAAATGTGGAATAATCAATGACCCCGTTGTTCAGTCAATTGTTAACCAAGTAAAAGCCAAGTTGGGTAATGATGCACTGTTGCCTGAATTTGTTCGCAACCTAAAGCAGGCGGCTCCAATATTGCCTCAATTCGTTGATATAGCTACTGAAGAGACGTTGTTTATTTAATTGCGAATTCAGTTGGGGTGGGAAGGGGTCTCGCCGCAGCGCCCCCTTCTATGCACACAGAGCGTACTGATGTTTATCCTTGCAGCACCTGTGAGCTCTGCCTCTGCAATACACGCAGATAAAGTTCAATCTGCTGACCAAAACGGTTTATTCCATTTTGCTTGAAAGTCGGCGCCAAGTGTTTAATGCAGTAGTCAAGAACACTCTGTTTTGCGAGCTGATAGCGCACGGAAAATCCGGTTGAAAAAGGTCTGGAAACCAACCGTTCGTCGTTGGCAAGCTCCAGTATTTCCACTGCGAGTACCCCCTCAATTCTCAATACCGAATGAACCTGCGGCTGCAACCAAGACTTAAACTCGCAGGCTATATCATCATCCACCAGACAATTGATTTCATAGATAATCATAAATGTCTCTTGCATTCTGTTGAAAATTTTTTAGTGTAAACAATGATGATAGTGTAATGGCGAAAAGCTGGCGTCAGATTTTTCGTACAATATTTAAACCGTGTCGTATAGGTAGCAGCACGTTTTCCAGGTTTGGGCTTTCGCAGATGTAACGGTTTAGGTCGGCGATTACCTGATCCCGCTCTTCTTTTGGGTTTAGTACCCTGCCTTTCCAAAGGGCGTCGTCTATCACGATGAGCCCTCCGGGGCTTAGCATGGGCAGTACCAAGTCAAGGTATTTTCGGTACTGCTTTTTGTCGGCATCCAAAAAGACTAAGTCCAGCGTTTGTTCAATTTGCACAATGGTCTGCAATGCCCAACCAAAAAGGACTTGGATTTTATGGCCATGGGGAGAGCGGTTAAAAAACTCCTCGGCAATGGCAATAGAGCGTGGGTTGGTTTCGCAGGCATAAACGACGCCGTCCTGCGGTAGTCCTTCGGCCATAGAGAGCGCCGCGTAGCCGGTAAACATGCCGATTTCAAGGACCACTTTACTACGGCTGATCTGAACCAGCATTTTTAACGTTTGTCCTACCAGTGGGCCAGACAGATTTAACGGGTAGCGGGTTCTTTCCCCGGTCGCCCGGGCCAGTTCAGCCAGAATCGGGGATTCGCCGGATGTCATGCTCTGACAGTATTGCTCAATGGATGGGTCAACCATCGACTCCATGTAATATACCTGACTTGCTATAGTCGGCTTTCTCAATCAAGATTGCACAAGGTTGATTTTGAAGGCCGCGAGATTAATGAAACCGTGTCACCACAGCGTGTCCCTGATAATAAAAAGGGCGAGTGATAAAAACCACAGAGCATACCATGAAACCAATTATTGAGATTGAATATTGCACCCAGTGCCAATGGCTGTTGCGATCTGCGTGGCTGGCGCAGGAGTTGTTGAGTACCTTCACCACTGACCTTGGTGAGGTTCGGCTGAAGCCCGGTACCGCCGGGGTGTTTATCATCAAGGTTAACGGTGATGAGGTCTGGGAGCGCAAAAAAGACGGTGGCTTTCCTCAGCCTAAAGTGATCAAACAAAAAGTGCGGGACGTGATCGCCCCGGGCAAAGACCTCGGCCACAATGACCGACCCTAAATTCCAAAAATCTTTTTCCACAACGCCTATAGATTCAGGGCAATAGATCCACTGAAAACCCGCCTGCGTAGGTACTCAAGCAGGCCAGTTGTTGTCATCGACTTCTTGCTTGTGTGGTTTGTGGTAACTATCAGAACTTTCCTTATGATTTCCGGTTCTCAAGGAGCATCCATTGGATAACTTTTTAGACTCATATGGCACCGATCTGACCGTGGCTGTGATCGGCGCCTCCGGCGCCATTGGTGGCGCTATGGTTAAGTATCTGGAGTCTTCTGCGCGGGTGAAGCGGATTTATGCACTCTCCCGTCGTGGTCAGCAGTATGGGAGCAGTAAAATCATTGCGCTGCCCATTGATCTATTAAATGAAAGCTCCATTGCGGCGGCAGCCCAACAGGTCAGCGAACCCTTACATCTGATTCTGGTGACCACCGGGGTTTTGCATCAGGGTGAGAGCCTGAGACCTGAAAAGTGCATCAAAGATTTTCAGGCGGATCATTTTGCACAAATATTTGCCATCAACACGACCGGTCCGGCACTGGTGGCTCGCTACTTTTTACCCAAGTTAATCAAGCAGCAAAAAAGCCTGTTTGCCGTGCTGTCGGCTAGGGTTGGCAGTATTTCCGACAATCTGATGGGCGGCTGGTACGCTTACCGGGCGTCCAAAGCGGCACTGAATATGATCGTTAAAAATCTTTCCATTGAAATTGGTAGAAAAAATAAAAGTGCCGTCATTGTCGCCCTGCATCCGGGCACTGTTGACAGTCATTTATCGATGCCTTTTCAGTCCGGTGTGCCTGAGGGAAAATTGTTCTCCCCGGATTTTGCCGCAGAACGGCTGCTGAACGTTACCAACCAGCTGACACCAAAAGACAGTGGTCATCTGATCGCCTGGGACGGCGAGAGCCTGCCATTTTGATTCCCTCGTTAAAAATAACACCAGCGCACTCAAAGGAGACAGCATGGTCACGATTCACTGGTTTCGTCAGGATCTCAGGTTATCGGACAACCCTGCGCTTAACGCCGCAGCCACCCATGGTGAGGTGTTGCCAGTATTTATTCTTGACGATGAACGTGCCGGTAAATGGGCTCATGGCAGTGCCAGCCGCTGGTGGTTGCATCACTCATTAAAGCAGCTGAATCATGCACTGGACGGCAAGTTACTGGTAATTAAAGGCAGTGCTGACACGGTATTGCCAGCACTTGCTGCCAAATACAATGTTGATGCCGTTTATTGGAATCGCTGCTATGAGCCGTGGCGCATACAGCGGGATAAAAAAATCAAAGACACTCTGCGATCAAAGGGGGTAACGGTCAACAGTTTCAATGGCTCACTACTGTGGGAACCGTGGACCGTTTTAAAAAAGGATAAAACGCCCTACAAAGTATTCACGCCTTATTATCGTAGAGGCTGCCTGATGGCTCCAGCACCAAGAGAGCCAAGCTCAGCGCCCGCAACGTTGCAACTGTTTGGCGGGCACGGGCAAACTACTATCGAGGCGCTGGATCTGTTGCCAAAAAAAGGCCGCCGCCATGGGTTGCTTTGGGATCATGCCCTCAATAATTACTGGAGCGAACCGGGAAGAGGGGTCGGCGAGGCAGCAGCGCAGAGCAAAATGGCGGCTTTTCTTAACCGAGGGCTTAATGGTTATAAAGAGGGGCGGAATTTTCCAGCCAAAGCGCACATTTCAAAGCTCTCGCCACATTTGCATTTTGGTGAAATCTCCCCGAATCAGATTTGGTATGCCAGTGCAATGAGTGGCTGTACCGAAAGCGACCTGGACTGTTTTCATTCTGAGTTGGGTTGGCGGGAGTTTTCGTACTATTTGCTCTATCACTTTCCATCCATTCCCGAGGCGAATTTTCAAGCCAAATTTGACCGTTTCCCATGGCAGGAAAACTTTGCTGCGCTTGAGGCGTGGCAACAAGGGCTGACCGGTGTTCCCATCGTGGATGCTGGTATGCGTGAGTTGCAACAGACCGGCTTTATGCATAACCGCGTGCGAATGATCGTAGGGTCTTTTCTGGTGAAAAACCTGCTGCAACACTGGCATCATGGAGAGGCTTGGTTCTGGGATCAATTGGTGGACGCGGATTTGGCCAGTAATTCGGCCAGCTGGCAATGGGTGGCTGGTTCTGGAGCCGATGCGGCGCCTTACTTTCGCATTTTCAACCCCATCACCCAAGGCCAGAAATTTGACCCGGATGGCGATTATATAAGGCGCTATATTCCCCAAATTGCCAAGCTTCCCAATAAGTATCTGTTCTCCCCTTGGGAAGCGCCAAAGCACATTTTGGAACAAGCGGGCATTAGTCTTGGCTGCGATTACCCGTCACCTATCGTTGACATGAAAGTCTCCAGAGAGCGAGCACTGGCATCGTTTAAACAGTTAAAAGGTTGAAGCTCATTTTTTTATGAGGGGCAGGGCGCGGGTTGGTGAGCGTTTTTTGGCCGGAAAATTCCTGCTCGTTGCCAGATAAACTGGTTCGCAGGCAGGAATTTTTTTAGTGTCTGGCAACCTCTTTTGGGGTTGCCAGGGGTTAAGTCTTAGAGCTTAGTTGTCATCGGTGGTGTAACACTGTGTCTCAGTGTTCACCTGCCTCTGGCTCAAACTTGTCATAAGCTGCTTTTGCTGTATCGAGCATGTCTTGCAGATCAAGCACTTCTTCTTTGAGCTCGTTGCGCTTTTTCACCAGGTCGCTGTAGAGCCCAAAAATTTGGTAAGGCAGCAAAGCCATACTGATTGCCCCCATGTAAGTACCTCTTAGTTTATAGTTAACAACGCCTTGCAATTTCTCAAAAATGAACCAAGAGGTCAGTGAGCCTGTTCCCCAAACGCCGATAGACTTCAGTGTGCGCAGAACGGATATCATCACGACATCTTTCATCGGTACGTCAACACCGTCGTTACCCAGACCCAAAGCAACACCAACACCTACCGAAGTGGGGAGTGATGCGGCCATAAGACCGGCGAGGATATATCTGTAATGCAGAATACGGCTGGCGTCATTTGTGTTGTTGTTAGCCTCGTTTACTTTGTCTTCGGGTGAGGCATCGGGGTTAGCTGCATTTGGGTCAGCATTTGCATCTGGGGCGGCGCCAGAATTGTTAGGCGCTGGTTTGTTTTGGTCACCAGCGGCTGGCTGGGTTCCACCACTAGGCGCTGGTTTGTTTTGGTCACCAGCGGCTGGCTGGGTTCCACCATGAGGCGCTGGTTTGTTTTGGTCACCAGCGGCTGGCTGGGTTCCACCACTAGGCGCTGGTTTGTTTTGGTCACCAGCGGCTGGTTGGGTTCCACCACTAGGCGCTGGTTTGTTTTGGTCACCAGCGGCTGGTTGGGTTCCACCACTAGGCGCTGGTTTGTTTTGGTCACCAGCGGGTGGTTGGGTTCCACCATTAGGATCTGCTTGCATTCCAGCGCTGCTAGTGGGAACTTGCTGACCGAGATTAGCCTGTGCAGTTCCTTCTAGCCCAATAGGTTGATTCGGATTTGCCTGTTGTGGGAGAGCACCATTGTCATGAGTCGCAGGCGTGTTATTGTTATTCGGGTCACCAAGGTCTGAGGTGTCGTTCATGCCCCCATTGCTGGAAGAACCAAGGTTTGATGGTGTCGGGTTATTGTCTTCAGATTGGCTGGCATCAGCAGCACCGGTCCCTGTTGTTGTCCCGTCGTTTCCATTACCCGGATTATTTTTTGGTGGTTGTGGATTCTCTGGTTTAGATGAGCCTCCGCCTTTACCCTTTGTACTGTCCTCACCTTTTTTACCAGGATCAGCAGGTGTAACAGGCTTAGTAGGTTTGCCAGAGTTATCAGGCTTAGTAGGTTTGCCAGAGTTATCAGGCTTGGTAGGTTTGCCAGAGTTATCAGGCTTAGTAGGTTTGCTAGGCTTACTACCACCGCCTTTTGCACTGCCATCACCCTTAGTAGGTTTCGGGTCACCGTTATTTACACTGCCATCATCGCCTTGATGCATAAAGTAATGAGTGACCCCTCCGGTAATGAGCATGTAGGTTAAAGTTGACAGTGTTGTCGCCAGAACAAAGGCTACCGGCCTGCTGATTTTTCCTTTTGCAGTTTTGTACTCAAGCGCATCCTTGATCCTTTGTATTTCATGGGCTACTTCCGATTTGGTCTTCCGTTCCATTTCGTCGCTGTATTCTTTGAATTGCACATGAGATATTCTGGAAGCAGTAGAAGGATTGTTGGCATAGGATTTAAAACAGAGCATCAGTAGTAATAGCGGTATGACTAGCAGATTTCTCACGACATATTCCTTATTAATATGTAGATGATTTTATGAATCCAGAAAAAGTATAAGACATAAAGATGATAGACAGGTCTTATGCAAGGACTGGAATAACCAAACAACAAAAAAGAGAAGTTTAGTAGATTATATTTTAGCGTCAAAGTAGACTTTATTTTCATTAGAATTAATCTTATTTAAGATAATCAGGCTCATTACAAGTGCAAATAATTATAAAAAATATGCGATAAATGACGTTTATATATTAAAAGCAATATTTTGCCGTGTTTATTGCCCCAGTAGCCGAAAAGCAAGACTAGAGCTGTCTTGTATTGATTGTTCTTTCTTTTTTCACAGTATTTATTTGGCATGAGTTAGATCGATTGAGCGATTCTTTTACAGATTTGCCAAGAGTTAATCGCTTTCTGCAATCAAGAAGAGCTTACAATTGAAAGCACCTGATCAAGCAATACGACATATTAAATGTATTTAAACAACTGTGAATTTTTTAAGAGGTATGAAAGCATTATGAAAACAGTTTGAAAGCGTTTTGAAATACTTTTACAGCAGCTGTCGTATTGGAAAGTTGATGGCAGGGCAATTAATACGATCTGTCCGAATGTTCATAGAGAGGTGAGTATTCAAAACTTCTTTGCGGCAGGCTCTCATTCTGATAGTGCTCACGAATATCCAGGCTGAGCTCATATTGCGCCACTACAACAACGCACAAAAACAGTAGCAGTCTGAATCAGCAGTAATTTTTGGCTAGCAGCAACTGATATGGAAAAACGGCTACTGCACCAACACCCCTCGCAGAGCGGAAGGCTCGCACCACCCTGAAGGATCATGCCCCAGAGCCGATAGGATCAATGTCTCTTTCATTTTTAGTCAGGCGTTCTGCCAGAGAGCTGTCCGAGAATAGGCTGCCGTGCGGCGGCAACAGCACAATGGCCCGAATATGTGGTAATTTTCAGGCGCAATTTTCTGCTGGTTCGCTACGGACGCTGCGCTCAGGTAGCCTTGCGGGCGCATTAACCGAGATTGTTCATGGCCAAAGAACCAGAAGATCAACCGCAAAGCGATGACCACAGTAATGTCATCGATTTGTTTACTCGAAAACCCCTTGACGAAGTGAATCATCACCAGATTATTCGCTTGGCACCGGAGCTTGATGGCATGGAGATGCTGTACAGTAATGATGCCAATCCGGGTAAGTTGTTCAGTATGAAAATTCTCTGCTGGGCACTGATGAAAGATGGCAGTGTGGATGCATTAATCCCCTGGCTGAACCGAGTGGTGCCTGCCAGAGAGCTTGACGACCCCTTGAACGGCCACTGGGAGGGTTATTTTGACAAGGTGCATGAACAGGCTTTTTTTGAGGTGCCACAGTACAAAGTAACAGAATTGGAAAGTGCCCTGAGCTACTTTCCTGCTTTGGAATCAGAGGAAACACTGGTTGTTCAAGAGATACCAGACACCATTGGCACTCACGCTATTCTCACCGAAAACCAGTTCAAAACCATTGTTCTGGTCAATGTCACCAGCTGGCGACTTTACAGCAATGGTCAGATCCACGCGATGATTGCTGATGAAAAAAAAGTAGAAAATACGCCAATATTACCCGGCGATGAGAGTTTGTTTGCCGCTCAGGAGCATCAGGACTTTCACTATTTTTTCCATTACGTCATTGCTAATAAAATCAAACACGGCGATGCGCAAGCTCTGGCAGCGTTTACGCATCTGATTGAAGGGGAATAAGAGGCTGTACAATACTTCCGTTCTAAACGGTCGCCCAAGTGGGAGGTATTTTCGGACAGCCTCCTGCGAACTTATTCCCAGCCCGCCACAGCACTATCATTAAACAGTTCCGTCGCTTTGGCTTTGACGGCATCGGTTTGATAAGACTTGATCAGTAGCGCCACTCTTGGGTCGTTTTTGTTGTCTTCCCGGGTGACGATGATATTAACGTAGGGTGACTCCTTATCTTCAACCAGCAGGGCATTTTTACCCGGTGAGTAACCGGCCGGAGCCGCATAAGTGGTGTTAATAACGGCCAGGTCTACATCCGCCAGCGACCGTGGCAGCTGTGCTGCGTCAAGCTCAATGAATTTGAAGTTGCGGGGGTTGTTGATGATGTCCGCTGGCGTGGCTTCGAGGTTAGTTGGGTCTTTAAGGGTAATAAAGCCACGTTGGTGCAGCAGAATCAGGCTGCGGCCTTCATTGCTGGGGTCGTTGGGGATGGCAATTTTGGCACCATCTGGCAATTCGCTGATGTTTTTCAGTGTTTTGGAGTAGGCCGCAATGGGGTAAACAAAGGTATTGGCCACCGAAGTCAGTTTGAAGCCCCGGTCTCGCACCATGCTGTCCAGATAAGGCTGATGTTGATACGCATTGGCATCAATATCGCCGTCGGCCAAAGCCACATTGGGCGAAACATAATCAGAGAACTCCACCAGCTTCACAGTGAGATTGTGCTGGTTTTTGGCAATGTCCGCAGCAACGCGCATAACGTCGGCTTCCGGCCCGGCCATAACGCCCACTTTGAGCGGAGCGTTGGCGTCGTCGGATTGGCCGCAGCCTGCCAGCAGTGCTGTGGCGGCCAAAACCATTGAACTGGCAAGAATTTTTACTGTTTTAATAATATGTAAAGTCATTGTGAACTCCCCTGACTTTCCAAAAGCCCGCCAGCGTAGTGTATTGAACAGGCGGATTTTTATTAGTTAATACTTACAACGTGAGCAGTCCATAGCTTGCACGGTAAGAGCATTATGCGGCTCAACGGCTGCGGTCATAATAATTCTGCAGCCGGTCTCCGATCATTTGTAATAATTGTACTAGTGCAATTAAAACGACGACCGTCGCCAGCATGATAGTACCATCGAAACGCTGGTAGCCATAACGAATACCCAGATCCCCAAGTCCGCCACCACCAATGGCACCGGCCATAGCGGAGTAACTGACCAGGGTGACGAGGGTGATGGTCATCCCGTTAATCAGGCCGGGCCGGGCTTCTGGTAACAGCACCCGGGTGACAATTTGCAGTGGGCTCGCCCCCATTGACTGCGCTGCCTCGACCAGTCCGGGCGGTACTTCGTTCAGTGCGCCTTCGGCAATCCGGGCAACAAAGGGAATCGCCGCCACAGAAAGGGGGACAATGGCCGCCGTGGTACCGATGGAAGTGCCTGTTAGCAGGCGAGTCATAGGGATGATCGCCACCATCAGGATAATAAAAGGTACTGAACGCCCGGCATTGACAATGCCACCAAGCACCCGGTTAGCGGTACGATGTTCGAGAATACGACCCTCGCGGCTGACATAAAGCAGCACGCCAAGGGGGATGCCGAGAAGAAAACTGACGCCGCCGGAAACCGCAACCATGTAAACCGTTTCCCATAGCGCCTCAAGCAACAGTAGCCATGCATCAGCTGACATATCCGATCACCTCCACTTGCACACTGGTGCGTAAATAGTGCAAGGATTGTTCAATGTTATGCGCCTCTCCCATCAGTTCGACCATTAAAAAGCCCATGGCTTTATCGTTCACGGTTTCGATATCTGCCTGCAATATGTTGAAGTCCGTATTGTATTGTCTGGCCACTTTGGTAATCAGAGGTTCTACCACCCCCTGCCCGACAAACGTGATTCGCACCACCGGCCGTGAGTTGGCGGAGGGCTCCGTTTGGAAGCGGTCTTCAATTTCAGCTACCGGCTTTTCGTGGATGGCACTGCGGACAAACTCTTTGGCCAGCTCCGTTTGCGGGCTTAAAAAGAATTGCTCTACTTCGTTTTCTTCAATGATTTTGCCAAAGCTCATAATGGCCACCCGATCGCAGATGGTTTTCACCACATCCATCTCATGGGTGATGATCAACACCGTGATGTTCAGTTGGCGGTTAATGTCTTTGAGCAGTTTAAGAATGGAGCGAGTGGTTTGCGGGTCCAGTGCAGAGGTGGCTTCATCACACAACAGAACTTTTGGTTTGCTTGCCAATGCCCGGGCAATAGCCACCCGCTGCTTCTGTCCACCGGACAGTTGGGCAGGATAACTATTGCGCTTTTCCGCCAGCCCCGTCAGCTCAAGCAACGGCAAAACAGCGTCGGCAATGGCCTGTTTGCTGGCACCGGCGAGTTGCAGAGGCAGGGCAATGTTGTCATAGACGGTTCGGCTTGACAGCAAGTTGAAGTGCTGAAAAATCATTCCGATATTATGGCGCGCCAGCCGCAGTGCCTGTTTAGACAGCCGGGTAAGATCTTGGCCATCCACCAGTACCTCGCCTGAGGTGGGTTTTTCCAATAAGTTTACACAACGAATCAGGGTACTTTTACCGGCCCCACTAGAGCCTATCACACCGTAAATGGTGCCTTCAGGCACCGTAAGGTTAACGCCGTCAATGGCCTTAACCTCAGCGCCGTACACTTTGGTCAAATTTTTTAATGCAATCATTACGGCTCCAGCACACCGTTTTTGCGGAAATGTTTTTTTGTTAAACACCAGTTCAGGAGGCATAAAAAAACCACCCTGTGCTAGCAGAGTGGTTTCTTAAGAAAATCTTGTTTGAAACCCTTCTTTTAGCGGAATTTGTATTGCGCTCGCAAGCCAAGGTCAAATCAGCGCATGTCGGGAAAAATATCTTAATCAATGACCCATGTCAACAGACCTGCGTTCATTATTTAAGTTGGCAGGCACTCAAAGTGCAGTAATGATCGTACCCAAGCCCGAAATGCTGCACAGCACCAGCATTAGCTGACGAATGCGTTCCTTTTCGACCTTTGCAGCGAGCTTGCACGCCAGCCAATGCCCAAACAGGACGGCGGGAACTAAGCACACGCCATAACCGAGCTGCGCCCCGGTTAAAAATCCGTTGCATGCTAACAGCAGTAGTGAGGTAAAGCTGCCGATGGTGAAAAATAACGACAGGTTAGCCCTGATGCGATTACCACTTTCATTTTGCAGAACCAGTGCCATAGGTGGCCCGCCAATGGTCACTGAAGTGCCCATTATGCCAGAGCACAGACCGGCACCGAACAGTGTTAAAGGGGTGGTTTTCAATTTATGGGTAAAGAGGCTGGCAGCTACGGCCAGCAGTACTGCGCCGCCGAGCAGCAGACCGAGCTGTTTGGCACTGAACAGGGATAAAATACTCACCCCTATTATTGAGCCGGGCACGCGCCCTAACAGGGCAGGCCAAAGGATAGACAGGTCTATTTCACTGGCATAACGGCGCACTGTTAATAGGCCGATCAGCATCGCCGCGAGAATCAATGATCCGGGCATAAGCACCGGGTCAACCCAATATAAAAGAGGGGCTGAAACAATGGCCATTCCAAAACCGATGGTTCCCTGAATAGCGGCGCCGAGTCCGACCACCCCCATGGCGAGCAGTATCTGTAGAAGTGAGAGGTGCATATTTTATCTCTAAAAGGGCGGGTAGGAGGTCTTGGGATATACGGTGTTAGCTGGCAATTACAGTATTCTCTGTTATGTTGATTCTGCCGATAAAATTATACTGCAAAACAGATAATCAAGACATAACCCGTTATTTTTCATCCCTTGAGTTCGTTCTCACTGGACAACCGACAGATGTCTTATTTAACTAACCGATAAGGATTGCTTCGGCTGTCACGGTTTTTGCCGAAAAAACCGGACATGCAATAACAAATAGATGTCGCCGGTACTTTGTGCAGTCACTCTGCCATTGGTTTTTTATCAAGGTCCGGCGCTATCGCATCCCCATAAACTAGGTGGGCGGGAATCGGTATGGATCTCTTTATTAAAGATTTTATTATGCTTTGGTCAACCATTGACCCGGTGGGGACGCTGGCTCTGTTCACCGGCCTGACCTCGCGCCTTTCACAAGCGCAAAAGCGCAAAGTAGCCCTCAAAGCCACCAGCTATGCGTTTGTCATTCTGCTTTCTGCATTAGTACTTGGGCAGGTGATTTTAAAAGCCATGGATATTCAGTTGATCTCGTTGCAGTTGGCTGGTGGTATCATTCTGTTTCTGTTTGGCTTGCAAATGATTTTTTCCGATCCGGAGCAGAGTTCAGGGTCGCAAGAGCCCGGTCACCAGTTGGCGGTATTTCCTTTGGCGGTTCCTTCAATCGCCAGTCCGGGGGCGATTATGGCGGTGATTGTGCTTACAGATAACCATGTGCAAACCTTTACCCAGCAAGCCATGACGGCCGGTGCCATGACCGCGGTTTTACTGATCACCTGCGGGCTGATGCTCACTGCTGACCGGATTTTTCGCGTTATTGGTCACAATGGCTCAGCCATTATTATTCGGGTCATGGGCATGATTCTGGCCGCACTGTCGGTGGAGCTGGTGATGAGCGCACTGGGTGTGCAACGCTGGATAAACTGAAGTGGGCGGTCACCGTAGGAATGGCAGTCACCGCTGCCACTACGGTGACCGAACGCTCTGCATCGACCCAGGGGCTGACCAATCGTTAAATTTCTGAAAGATGGTATTCCACTTTCCAAACTCAGAAGGGAGGCCTCGCCATGGAATCCCTGTGCGAATGCGATAAAGCATGCCTTCCACGGAAGTTTGAGATCAGGCTTGTTATTTATATGAACTTGTTTGAGAGTTGGCTGGAGCTTCAACCAGTGTTCATCACTGAGTATGAGGCGGGGCATAGCAGGTTCGCATCAGTGCTGTGTAGGAACTGCAATGATACGAATCTGTAAGCCTTTCTCAAGCCTGCGAAGAAAACCTCAACAGCCCCTAAGGAGCAAATTGAAATTGTTCGTAGGGCAGATCAATTCTACTCTCACGCCGACATCATCGAAAAACAAACCGAAGCCGCCCTGACACCGGCCAACAACCTGACGCAGTCCATCCTCGCCAAAGCCTTCCGCCCAATGGCGTGCCGAGAACCCTGAACTGATCAGCGGTGAACACTCCGCCGAAGCACTACTGAAGAGAATCAAGTCGGAACGTGCTACAGTGACAACCAAAAGGAGCCGCAAGCCCCGTACCCCAAAAGCCAGCAAGACCATCGGAGCATAAACCGTCCATGAAAATCGACAAACTCCGCTTAACTCATTTTCGTTGCTTTGAGCAGGCCGAGTTTGAGTTTGATGAACGTATGACCCTGATTATTGGCGATAATGCCAAGGGTAAAACGACGATCCTTGAAGCACTCTCTGTAGCGATGGGAGGGTTTCTGCTGGGAGTTCCTAACAGTTATGTGGGTGAAACAAAAAAGGCATTTGACCGCAATTTACATGAGGGTGATGTACAGCGCTATTTTTTACGGAGCCGTGAAAAAATCACCACGGAGTTTCAGGAAAATTGCTCGGTAGAAGCAACTGGTTCCGTCGGCAAGTATAGCAACCTGCAATGGCTGAGGCTCTTGAAAAAGGCAGGAGGGCGCACCAATAACGATCAGTGTCGCAAGCTCAAAGATGAGGCCAATCGTCTTTACAACACCCAGGCTCAGGATGATGTTCATGTGCAACCAGAAAATCTGCCGGTTCTGATTTATTACGGTACCGGACGGCTATGGGCTGGGCAGAAAACCAAAAAATCAAACCAGATCAAGAGTGCCAATATCGCTTTTGGTTACTATTACGCATTGAAACCGGATGCCCAGAATAAAACATTAATGCCCTGGCTTGAGCATGCTGACCGTATTGCCTATCAGGAGCGCACAGAGAACACAGGGTTATCGGTTGTGTTCGACACCATTATCGAAATGATTCCGGGAGCGACTAATAGTTACTATTCTCCGAATTATGGAGAGTTGGTGGTTGAGTTTTCCGATAAAATTTTTCCGTATTCAGACCTGAGTGATGGGCAGCGAAATATTATTACTCTGGCGGGCGATCTGGCCATGCGATGTGCACACCTTAATGAACACCTCGGAAAAGATGCGGCTAGAAAAACCCCCGGAATTGTTCTGGTGGATGAAATCGATGCCAATATTCACCCCGGTTGGCAGAAGGCATTGCTACCTAACTTGATGAAGTACTTCGAGAAAATTCAGTTTATGGTAACAAGCCATTCACCCTTTATTCTGCAATCCCTTAATCATGGGAAAATCATCAATCTGGATCATATGAATAACCCGGAGCAGGAGGCTGACCATTGGAAGCGTGGAGTAGAAGATATTGTCACTGAGGTTATGGGCGTTGATAGTCCACGGAGTGATCTGTATCAGAAGATGATGAAGACAGCCCAGCGTTATTACCAGCTGCTTGATGACGGGAAACAAGCCACTGACACAGAGGTAATAAAATTGAGTGAGAAGTTGGATCAGTACGAACTGGAATTCTCAGAGCACCCGGCCTATGTCGCACTGTTAAAAGCACAGAGAAAGAAACAGGGGCTTGATAGATGAGGCCAGTTCAACGACCTGATATTGAAGAAACGCATACCACATACAGTAGTTACCTCGAGCCTCTGATCAGGAGTTTTGGGCAGTATTGCTCCTATTGCGAGCGTTGGGACAAATTGGACGTGGAACACGTAGTGCCAAAGACCAAAGCGCCACATCTTAAAACTGAATGGGATAACCTTCTGCTCGGTTGTGCGCGATGCAACCGGGATTTCAAGAAAAACAAGAATGATAAACGTGATGGGTATCTTTGGCCGGATACTCATAACACCTTTCGCGCTTTTACTTATGAAGTCAACAGGGCGGGTTCTTGTCAATCCTGAGTTGGATGATGAAACTCGTCAGGCAGCAGAAAACCTGAAAAAGCTGGTAAAGCTTGATGATGGTCAAACCAATCAGCCAGTATTAAACTACAATCGGCAAAGAGTTTTTAAGATGGCTCTAGAATTCAGGGAGCTTTTTACTCAGGGCTTTCTCGATCTTGATGGGCTTATGTCGTTGTATTCATGCAGCACCTGCCTGGTCTGTCTGGATGACCGTGTTCGCTGATGTTCCTGAAGTGAAAAGTCGGCTGCTAAACGACTCTGTGTTTCCCGGTACAGCCCAACACCACTTTGAGGGTATTGAATAGACTTCTGTACCTGCCCTGAAAACGTCAGGGCTTGCTTTTCTGCATTTTTGAACAAATCTCTGCACCTAAAGTACTTCGTCTCGCTAAAAATGATATTTTTGCAAAATAGCCCATTCTGATAACGCCATTGAAACAAACGACGGAGTTACGATGGGAATTAAATATCATGTCCGTTTGGCTGATGATGAACGGGCAATAGCACCATTCACTCCGAGTTTAAAAAAAACGGACTTAAACTCTGGCTGAGCAAAGAGTGGTGCATTCCCGAAGAGAGAAGCGCCCAGTTTTTCAGCGCTATGGAGGAGGTTCTGGATCTTTACCAGCAACCTTACGACCCACAGCGTCCATTGGTTTGTCTCGACGAAAGTAACAAGCAATTAACTATTGAGGTGCGCAAGCCTATCCCTATGGAGCCGGGCAAGCCTGAACGTTATGACACACAGTATGAGCGTAACAATGTCAGTAATATTTTCATGATATTCGAGCCTCTGGCAGGTTGACGACACGTTGAGGTTACTGACCATAGGGCAGCCGTAGACTGGGCACATCAAGTCAAAAAATTGGTGGATGATCGTTACAGTGAGGCAAACAAAATTGTACTGGTGTAAGGCAACCTGAACTAATTCTCTCTTTGCTCTCTGACATATTACTCAAACAACTGTAATTTTACTCAACTATATTAAACTGAATTTTCGTCCCATCAGGCATGTCCCTTATTTGAACAGCTAGGTTAGCTCGTGATTTCATCCCTGACACCACATTCACTGCAACCAAATTCCCAAGATCAAACTCCCCCCCGCAGACAAACGGCACCTTTGGCATTAAGCGTTGGTCATGTGGTAATAACCCACACTTTTCTTGCCACTGGTGGGCTATTGGACTTCCAGTCATCACTTCGTAGTCAGAAAGGATCTCACCAGCCCATCCCTCAAGGCTTCTAGAAATAAATGTCAAATCCCCAGTTTCAGGGTCAAATGAATATACATTGCCATCTTTTATACAAAATTGACCTCCAAAAATATCCTCGGCAAAGAAAATGCCTCCATCCGCCAGACCAACATAACTTTTGCGCCATAATTCAGGGGAGTTCCATGCATCTAAACTCTCAGAAAACTCATTTTTTGAAGTAGAAAAAACTCTCAATGCTCCCTCAAATGCAAAAAAACCATTTTTACAGCTCAATAGAGACTGTAGCTCCACCCAGAGTTCTCCTGCGGCAGCTTGTAACTCGGAGGAAATGTTTGCGCTGCCTAAAACAAACGCATCGCTTGAAATTGAAAGAAGCGTATCTAATTTCTTACCCATAACTAATCCACAATATCAAATTGAACTTTTGAACCACAAGGCACACTTTCGCACCGTTTGGCGTATCTGCAAATAGGCAGTTGCGCTGACCTACTGCAAGTAGGCGGATAACATTTTCCGCTGCGGCATTACTGCTGCTCAGGGGCAGGTTGTTCAGAGTTGATGGCTACTGGAACAAATGCAGTCTGTTTAGCAACCTCTGACCTTGGCTGTATATTTTTGGGTTGCCCTTCTTTTTCAGCACGGAAAGACAGCTTCTTTTTACAATACGAGAACTGATAGTCTTTAACGCCATTCTGACGACACCAGACTGATTGCTTGAGGCCAGATTCACGCCAGACATCGATACGCTGTTGCCAAAGCGCTTTTTCTTCAGGGGTAGCTTGCATGTGGACCTCCGTATTATCGGGAGGTTTACGGTTTCGTATTTGAGATTAGAATGGTAGGATATTGACTAAATAGTGCCTGTCCGAAAACCCTCAACCACTTGAATACATTAACCTTTACCCCCATATAGTCCTCGAAGATTTTCCAAAACAGGCTGTTTTCACATTTATGCGCCAAGCCATCAACCCACAAATGCAGTTGGGCAAGATTGATATCTCTGCCATCACCTTTGATGCCAAATCAAGAGACGACATACCCCGTCTACTGAGAGCTTTACAGCACATATGGACAAACCTTGAGCTGCGTAATCAGGTTTTTCAGGTACTCGCCACCATGACTTCTACAGATAAAAAGAATGGTCGTCCCGGCATGGAGTTCTGGAAAATACTGGTGTTTGGTACACTCCGACTGGTCACTAATTGCGACTATGACCGCCTGAAAGAACTGGCTAATGAACATGGCACTCTCAGGAAAATGCTGGGTCACGGCCCTTACAGCACGCACTCTTACCGCATCCAAACATTGCAGGATAACATCAGCTACTTCACGCCGGAAATACTGGATCAGGTGAATCAAGTCGTTGTGGCTGCTGGCCACATATTGGTTAAAAAAAAGATGAATCGCTACATGGCCGTGCCGATTCGTTCGTAGTTAAAACCGATGTTCATTTCCCTACCGATATCAGCTTGCTGAGCGACGCTTGCCGTAAAACTATCGAGTTTGCGTCAGCTCTCGCTGGGCAGTACCAACTTCCGGGATGGCGTCAGTCTGAATGCCTTAAGAGGCAGCGTAAAAAAGTGTCCGGAAAACTCTTGCCATATCACTATTACCTGAGCCACATTGTCCGGCATAAATTAGACAGTTTTCCCAACTTGGTTTCTTATAACCGTTTTGTTGAACTGATGAAGACGACATTGATTCCATTGACTGTTTATCTCAAAACAAAGTGCATGGGAAAGCCTACAGGTTTGTCGTTCATTGATTCTACGCCAATCGTCGTTTGTGATAATCATCGAATCAATAACCACAAGGTGTTCAGAGAAGAAGCTAAACGTGGAAAGACATCTACTGGCTGGAAGTATGGATTCAAACTTCACTTGATTATCAACCATTGTGGGGAAATCCTGTCCTTCTGTCTCTCAACCGCCAATACCGATGATCGCAAGCCTGTACCTGACCTTGTAGAGGATTTAACGGGCTGGCTTTATGGAGATAAAGGGTATATCTCAGAGAAGTTAGCTGGCTGGTTGAAAGAGAAAGGCCTGAATTTAGTGACGAAAGTTCGAAAAAACATGAAGCCGAAAGAGCTGAAGGCCTTTGATAAAGCCATGTTGAGAAAGCGAGCCGTGATCGAGAGTGTCAATGATCAGTTGAAAAATATTTCGCAGATAGAACACACTCGACACCGCTCACCATTCAATTTTGCTGTAAATCTGATTGCTGGCCTCATCGCTTATACAATGCAACCAAGAAAGCCTCATAGAAATGTTTCCGCACTGACAGAGGGTGTCCCTATGGCTTTCTGAACGTCGAACTCACGTTATCTATTTCCCTTCTGCACTAACTACAGATATTAAGTGATAAAGCTCGCCAGCCAAGCTTGCCTTTTTTCCTGTCAAAGTCCTTGTAACGTACAACTTCAACTAATTGCTGATCCATTCCTTCCTTAATCAGGGAAGGGGGGACAAAGGTATCACCCACAAAACCGAAACCTTTACTTGTCACTTGCAGTTCATCTATGCAGGTTTCAACACCAGGTAGCGAGTGAGGTTGGGTTATTTCTGCCGCCAGAACCGATTGGTTACCCCCGTCGCCGGCCAGCTTCACAAGAATGTAATCACCCAGTTGGGGTTTTGCGCGATCTTTTATTAGCCGTAAAGGAACAGAAATGCTCTCCCTCATATTCAGGTAAAGGTGCAACCCTTTTCCCGACTTATGAAGATTAATCACCAATCCACAGGCTTCCCGGACAGGTCCGTGCAACAGATCAAGAGCACCTGCTGCTTGCTGTTGGAGAAAAGGCTCCAGTTCAGAAACTCTCACTGAAGTATCAAACCAATGTTGCTGTTGCAATTGCAGATAGTCAGCTTTGATGTTCCAGCCATTGTTCTGATAACAGTTGATGGCTCGCAGGACACACATTGAGGCCTGTTGTGTGTGACCTTTAGCCGCCAATAGTGGTGCAATGCCTTTTAATGGTTTTAATGCAAATTTTTCATCATGGCTGTGATTTATCGCCTGAGCGAACAGGATAATAGCGGTGTCCGGATCATCCTGTATATAGGTAACTGCAAGAGCGCTCCAAGCCCACGACTCCGACTGCTTCTTTCTTAGCACAGGAAGAATAGATTCTCTTGCATCTACTACATTGCCTGAAGTGATCAGACAGTTGGCTTCATCATAATCCAGCCACATTATGTGTTGCCGGTCTTTTACCTTCTTACGGACCTGTTCGAAAAACTGTCTAATCTCATCAAGGCTGATCTGGCGCAGCCACTCATTGCCCAGCCACGCAGAAGCCAGCTTCCGTGCAAAGGTCAGCATAAGACTGGGAGACTCCCCTCTGTCCATTTGGTACGGCTTCTTATCTTCAGGCTCGAAGAGGTTTGAACGACATGAAAACAATAGCATGACCAGTTTAGGAAATGCGTCCAGATTTCTTTTGAAGATCAGCAATAGACTTCTGTGCTCATAGCCCCCTGCAGGAATGTCCAGCCATTCAATCCAGTCCAGGAAAAAGTTTATTCGGTCCGCTTCTGCCTGATTAGGTTGGTAATTATTGCCATTGACTTTCCCTCGCTGGGAGATCGTCGCCTGAATTTGCTTCAAGTACCCGTAGCAGACCCAGAAAAAAGAGCCTTTTAAGTAAGCGTCCTGAGGATTTTCCTGCACAGCAGGACAGCCCAGATTCCAGGCTTCATCAAGCCTACCTGCCTTACGCAACTCCGTAATCTGTCTAAAAAGTTGTTGTTCCATCATGTCAGCCCTGCCTCAATCGTACTCAAAACTTCCTGCATTAACTCTGGTGAATTGCAAAGGTTGTAGAGTGGGTTACATGAGGTGAACTGTTGTTTTCCGTTGTAATAAATCATAATGGCAGCTGCCTCATGACCGCAGCTAAACCGGTAACGTAGGGAATACTGCTGGGGTGAGGCTTCCTGTATGGTGATGTCTTTCTTTTTTAGAGAATTAACAAGTCGCTGATGGAATTCATTGAGAAAGGGCTCGCTGAATGTCGTTTCAGTAACACCCATAGCAGTGTTACGAGCAGTCAACAGCAGTCCTTCTAAAGGTGCCAGCAACCCCTGCAGCTCATTGCCCAGTTCTGAAATCTGTGGTGCCAGAATACTGGAAATTTTCTGTTTACCGTTATATGTAATATTGATACGAGCTGTCTGGGTTCCTCGACAGAATATATAGGCCTCCTGATACTGTTTATGCTCGATAGTATGGATATCAATGCCAGTACCCGAAATACATTGCTGAACATTACTCTGTAGATACCCCAAGAAGCTATCAGCTTGTAATCCGAATCGTTCAGGTGAAATGACAGAGTCAGTATCAGTAGATATTGACGGGTTATCCATAGGAGGGCTTTGCCTTACTGCAGTTTTATCCTGTATCGGTGAAGAATTGCCTTGGGAGAGTCCTGGGTTTGGAGCTATCTTGATACCAGATCCCAATTTTAATTTCGGAGGTTCCAGCAGGTATAGCTTGTCTGATGTTCTGGTCATTGCTGTATAGAGCCAGCGGAAGTACTCAGCGCTCAACTGCTTGTGATGGGTTTTACACTTAATAAATACATGCTCCCATTCACTGCCCTGAGCCTTATGACAGGTAATGGCGTAACCGAACTTCAATCGCAGGGCCGTAAAATATGGATCACTGGCCAGTGCATCTTTAAACTCCTTACTGCCCGGTCTTAACTGTCGATGCCGGATGCAGAAATCCACATAAAGTGCTTTGTTCTCATCAGACGATAGATTAGGGGCATCTGAATAAAGAAGATTTTCAAGAATATGGGCTTCAAAAGCGATAACTTCGCCTTCCATATCCCGAAAACGAACATTCACCTTGCGGAAACTGAGAGGCACTGCTATCAGCTCAACTTCCTTTGTTTTCTGATTGCGCCGTTTAATCGTAATGGTACGACTTTCCGGGTCGCCCAGAAGCTGTAGAACCTGCCCAAAACTGCCACTGGTAATGGTAAAGCCGTCACTGTAGCTGTTATTTACAGCCATAATTTTGTCCCTAGGAGCAATAGTACTCTGTCCTGGAAACAGCTCTTCTCGAATGGCTTTGTTATAGGCGGTGACATCAGCGTTGGATGCAGCAATAACAACCGGTTTGCCACTGACCCTGCCACCACTGGATTGCATAAAGGCAGACACCAGATCCTCATGATCCAGCCTTGTGATATCTGCGGCTGTTACATCAATATCAATCTCGTTAAAGCTATTGCTCTGTAGTGCCTTCCGGAGTTTAATGGCATTCTGCATAACGCCACTGCCAGCTTTTTGTCGTACAACCTCCGTTAGCTCATAGCTTATGGGAGTAAGGCTGTATTGAGTCCTGAGATAGTTGGCATCCAGTGCCGGTGACTGCTTCATTCCTACAGGCGGCAACTGGGCGTTATCACCAATAAAAATCACCTTTTTGCGATGGTCATTATGGTCCAGATTGACGTATTTGAGAAAGTCTGCCAGCAGAAAACCAGAGCCAAAACGGAAGAACTCCTGCTCGTTGTAAATATCAGAAATCATTGAAGCTTCATCAATGATATAAACCGTATCAACCGAATTTATATTAACTGCCAGCTGTGCGTAGAACTTGAAGGTTTCAGAGCCTGACAGACCATCATCTCTGAACTCCTCAATATCTTTCATGTAGTAGATGGTTTTATGGATGGTATAAGCCTCACAGCCCGTTTTGCTAGAAATCACTTTTGCAGCTTTGCCTGTAGGGGCGGCTAAAACATAATTTCTACCAATAGAACGAAAATACTCTGTCAGCCCCTTGGTAATGAATGTTTTACCGGTGCCAGCATAACCTTTAAGTAAAAAGACACTGTGCTTCTTACTGGAGAGAAAGTCATCCAGCTGTTCAACCAACTTAGCCTGAGAATCTGTTAACTGATACTCAGAAAAAGCATCTTCTATGCTGATTTGCTGTCGGGTGTTTTCTACCTGAAAATCAAAACTGGTAATAGCTGCATGACCATTGTTTTGCAGAGTATCAAGCTTTATCTGGTCAATTTTTTTATTACTGGCTTCAAGCTGTTCCTGTATTCGTTTTTGCTGTTCCTGAGCAGACTTAAGTTCTGCTTTTGCCTGCTGCAGATTAGCTGTTTGCTGGTTGAGATTTTCCTGCAACCTTTCTTTATCTTGCTTTAATTTCTGTTCCTGAGGATTTTGTAGCTCAGGAGTAGAATATTTGGGTAAATCCTCAACACTTCCTTCGTGGTAGGCTACATATAGCCAAGCAGCTAGAAGGTAAGCTTCTTTAGAAACAATCAGAGCATCATTGATAGAAACGCCTTTATGATGAGCGGCTTTGTTTCCCTTCATTCGAATCAAATGAAGCTTGTCAAAAACACATTGTTCAACGGCTGTTTGAAAGGTGGTGTTATTTAACCGGTCAAACAGACTGTCTGCCCCAAGGGAGGGGAGGTTCAGCTCGTTGTAAATAAAGCCGACGTAGAGCTCTGCGAAGCAGCGCAGCTTGATGACAGCACTCTGAGGGTCAGAGTAGATGTACCTTTCAGCACTCTCACCTAATTTAACCAGTTCTGGGTGGAACGGGCGTAAGAAGTTAAAATTAGAATTCATCATAGTTTATTATCCAATACCAGAATAATACACCGTTGCAGCTGAGCTTAATCGAACTTTTTCATCGCATTTCCTTATCGCTGGATTCCTTAGGCTACGGCGGCTTCTGTTTGTTGTTGGGCTTCGGGGATGCGGAGTTCTCCGGAGATTAGTTTTGGCAATAGTGTGCCCCTGACTGCTCCAAGGCCCACTATGGATCAAACTGCCTGGTACTAGGTGGGTGACGTTTTTCTCTAGCCATTCGTGCAGGTCATTAAGCAGGGGTTTACTCTTTTGTTGTCGTATAGCGAGTTTTTCAGCGGACGACAGCTTTTCAATTTCTGCTTCAATGGCATAGAGTTTATAGGTTTTGCCCAAGGCAACGTCCGCTTTGCTAACCTTGGCGTTTTGCGCCTTCTTGCCCAGCTTGGCTTCGCCTTTTTTAGCGTCGGTGAATTTGCGGCGAACGTGATCGAAGCAGCCCGCCCGGATGATACCTTCGTGTTTGCATACCACATTGTAGCTGGCATAGCCGTCCGTTTGCAGGTAACCGCTGAACCCCTCAAACAGGCGCAAGTGTATCTCCTTGCTTCTTGAAGGATAGTACTCAAACAGTACCGATGGCTGGCCGGGTGTCCCGCCCAAGCTGACCCACATGTATTTGTCTGAATTAATGGACTTGTTGCTCTCCTTGATGACCCGAGTCCGGATCTCATCAGCATTGATAACAGCACCCTCTTTCTGGTGATCCCTCATCAGATTAATCAGTGGTTGCAGCGACATAGAAAGACGAATCAGTGAGTTGGCCATGGTCGTGTGTGTCACAGAACCGCCGTATCGGTTGAGCATGTTTTCCTGCCGGTAAAGTGGCAGTGCATCGCAGTATTTTGAGACAATGATCCAAGCCAGAGTGCTGACAGACATTGATGATTTGGGTAATGGATGTTTTGGCAGAGCGGCTGCTTTAATCACCCGCTTTTCTTGACCATGCTCGTCTGTTGCCGGATAGACGGCTTTTTCTTCTTCACTGAGTTCAGCCCGCTCTTGAACTCTGGGCAGTGAAGGCGAGAAGGGTTGACGCCCTTTACGGGATGGGCGGGCGTTCGAGTCGGGTTCGGGTTGCGCCGGCTCATCCGGAGGTGTCTCACAACTGGCTAATTCAACCTCGTTGAAGAGTTCCACCTGATTGTCGGACTTTTCCGAGCTACGTCCGTAAAGCCGTGCTCGTTCGAGGCGGAGGTACTCTTCTAAGAGGGTGATTCGCTTTTTCTGTTCTTCAATGATCTGGGATTTCTTCTGAATAATGTCGTCTTTTTCAAGGAGTGCATTTTCTTTTTCAAGAAGGGCACTGTCCTTTGTATGGATGGCCTCAAGCAAGGCCTCCATATCACGGGCAACTTCAGCCTTGAGTAAAGGCGAATCCAAGGCGGATTCTGGCTGAGGAAAGACGGCGTCAGTCATTGATTTCATGACCCACATCTTACCACAACCTCTTAAAAAATAAGACTAAAAAACAACTTTCATAGTACCTTTTCTTATGGGTGTTTCATAGCCTTGAGATTGTAACTATCTAGAAGCCAGTTAAGTTGCTGCCCGGTTAATGTCGCTAGCTCGTCATCAGGTTCAGGCCAGTGGAATGTGTCGTCTGATAAACGCTTGTAATAAAGTACAAAGCCATTATCTTCCCCGAACAGGTACTTGATTTTATTACGTTGACGATTGGTAAAAGCATAAAGGTAACCATCAAAGGGGTTGTGCCCCAACGCTTGCTCAACTAAATATCGCCAACCCTTTGAACGATTTACGGAAGTCCACAGGGCCGCAGTACAGATAAACATTGGTCAGCGATACAGAGGGACGAATCACCGTATTCATACCAGCGCCTCAATGAGTATTTTTGTCAAAGTGACATTCGATGCCAGGATGATGTTGGACACCTTAATACCACTGGGTCATTCGATAGATAAACCGACACGCTGCTCAGGGGCAGGTTGTTCAGAGTTAATGGCTACTGGAACAAATGCAGTCTGTTTAGCAACCTCTGGCCTTGGCTGTATATTTTTGGGTTACCCTTCTTTTTCAGCACGGAAAGACAGAATCTTTTTCCAATACGAGAACGGATAGTCTTTAACGCCATTCTGACGACACCAGACTGATTGCTTCAGACCAGATTCACGCCAGACGGTAATCTTTCCGTTAGTATGCGACAGTTGAATGGTGTTATGGACTCGCAAGTAACGCTGATATGAATCCGATGATTTGTCCCTCTGTATTGCTGACCAGTGTCTACCTGTACCGCTGCCCTGAACCTGATGATGAGCAACCGGGCAGCAATTTAATTGGCGGCTCAATGGTTACAATCTCAAGGCCATGAAACCCGATAAAAAAAGGCGTTATGAACGTTGTTTTTAGTCTTATTTTTTAGCCCCCATCAGGGCTTTGTAATGACGACGGCACACCGATAAATAACGGTCATTGCCGCCAATGGCAACTTGGCTGCCTTCTTTCACCGGTTTTCCTTCAGCGTCGAGACGTAGCTGCATATTGGCTTTTTTTTCGCAGCGCTTGCAAATACTTTTCAGCTCCGTCAATTCATCCGCAATACTGAGCAGTACTTCGCTACCGGCAAACGCTTTACCAAACGCATCGGTTCTAAGGCCGAAACAGAGCACCGGTATCCCCATTGAATCGACGACATCGGATAATTGCCAAACCTGTTCTGGGGTCAAAAATTGTGCTTCATCCACCATGACGCAAGCGATGTACTGTTCATCGTGTTCGCGGCTAATTTGCTGCTGCAAGTCGTCATCCCTGGCAATGGCTACGGCGTCACTTTGCAAGCCAATACGTGAGGTGATTTTGCCAACCCCAAAACGGTCGTCAATCACAGGGGTCAATAGCAATACCCGCTTGCCAGCACTTTGATAATTATGTGCCGATTGCAAGAGATAAGTGCTCTTGCCTGAGTCCATGGATGAGAAGTAAAAATAAAGTGATGCCATCACACCAAGCCTGTAAAAATCCAAGCCTGATTATTCCGTTAATACAAGGTAATCGCTACTGAAATTTTCCCCAAACCCATTGCGTTAGATGCTGACTTGTAACCTTCAGCTGCTGTATTTGTTTGAAAAACGGCGCTCTGTAGAGTCAAAACGCTATGTCAGGGTTTATTTTTTTGCTAGCCTTCGTTGCCGGTATCTTGCTGAAACTCTGTGCTGAATGAAACTAACTCCTCACCAACAAGCCGTTGCCGACCACAGCGATGGCCACGCTCTGTGCATCGCTGTGGCGGGCTCAGGCAAAACCTCAACCCTCGTGCGGCTGGTATGTAATCTGTTACGCAAAGACGTAAACCCCCGTCGTTTGATGGTGATGATGTTTAACAAAGCCGCACAAATCGACTTTACTGAAAAGTTGCGCACCGTCGCCCACGCTGAGTTGAACAGTTCGTCCGGTCAGCTGCCACAGATCAGAACCTATCACGCCACCGGCCTGAAACTGCTACGCACTTTGGAAAGTTGGCGCGTCCGTGAGCCTTACCACAAGCAGCCGTTGCCCGATAAGGTGATTGAACTGCAGGTGCGAACATTGATACTGCAGTTGGCACCGGAGCCCATCATAGAGCGCGTCCGTCAAGACGCAGCACGACTGATTGAAATGAGCACTAGCTTTATTGAGCTGGTCAAATCCCACTTAACCACACCTGAGGAGTGGTTTTGCGAAGCGGCCTATACCAACGACTACGGTTTTCTGATTGAGCTTTTCCACCAGTTTGAGTCTTGGCGTCATCAGCAAAAAGCCCTGACCTTTACCGACATGCTGTATGACCCGGTTAAGCTCATTCAGGCAGAGCCAGCACTGCGCGCCAGAGTTGCCAATAAAATGGACTTTATTGTTGTCGATGAGTATCAGGATACCTCCATTTTGCAACACCGGTTCACCCAGCTGATTGCCGGAGAGCGGGCACAAATGGTCGCTGTTGGAGACCCGGATCAGACCATCTATGAGTTTGCCGGTGCCAGCATTGCTAACATTCTGCAAAACTTTCAACAGGATTTCGGGCAACCACATTCAGAGTTCGCAGCCAGCGTCAGCGAGCTCACTATGCCCCACACCTTTCGCTACGGGCACAGCATTGCTCTGGCTGCAAGCCACCTGATCAGTCAAAATCGCGCTCGCAAAGATGTTCTGTGCATTGCTCATGCAGAAAATCCACCGTCGTTAATTGAAATCAGTCAGTCAGAAAAAGACGACAGCCAGCTTGTAGTGAAAACACTGCAGTCCTATCTGGGCTCTGGCACCCCGCCACAAGATATCGCTGTGTTGGTGCGGGTCTGGGCTCAGGCGGTGCCCATTGAGCTGAATATGCTGGAGGCGGGTATTCAGTATGCCAGCGACGGGCCATCGCTGTTTAAGCGTCCGGAAATTGCGGCACTGATGGATGCCATGGCGTTGGCCAACGGCGAATTTGCTGTTATAAGCGAGGATGATCGTTATCAAAGATTATTGCGCTTGCTAACCCTGCCGCACATTGGCCTTAAACAGCACTACGTTGACCAGCTTTGCCAACACCTTAAAACATCTACCACCGAGGTTGGCGCAGCGTTTGGCGCACTCATCCCATCACTGTCGGATATCACGGGGTTTCAGAGCAGAAAATTGTGCCGCCGCGCTGCACTGCTGACTTGGCTGGAGCACAACGGTCAACAGTTTAAGGCCCATGCGCTCATTGCCCACTACATAGAGCACTCTGAGTTCTACGAGAGTCTTGAGTCGATGAGTTTGAATGAGCAGCGAACCGATGAGCAAATTCTGGCCATTCACGGTTTTGTTCGCTTTCTGAAACAGCTGAATCAGGAAACCAGCGCCTGCTTTGAACACATCCGTGGGCTGATTGAACGGCAACAAACGCAGCAACGTGCCAGCCATAGCGTCACTCTCAGTTCATGCCATCGCGCCAAGGGGTTGGAGTGGTCGGTGGTACTGCTGCCGGGGCTGACTGGCCAATATTGGCCGTTTCTGCCCGAAGGGGAGCAAGTTAGCCCGGAGTCTATTGAGGCAGAGCGCCGCCTGCTTTACGTGGCGATGACCCGCGCTAAACACTTTTTGCATCTTTTTACTGCACCGGGAGAGCTAGACCAGCCGCCGGTGTTGATGAAAAAACAGCACATCATCAGCCCTTTTGTTCTGGAAATGCAACTACCACAGGTGCTTTCTCTTGCCCAGCGGCTCCATGAGCAGTCCGATGCAGACCTTGGTAGTGCCATTGCCACAACGGCTTTGACACCCATATCGAAGCGTTACCTGAGTACGGCCCGGCCAGCACTGAAGCAGCAGCTGCGCGACGCTCCCACTAAAGCACCGGTTAGAAAAAGCGCTATGGCTGAGGAGCCATGGCAACTGCGAGCCGTTATCGATCATGCCATTTTTGGCCGGGGGCAGGTGATTGAGGTGAACGACAGTAACTTCAGTATCCGTTTTCACAACCGTCAACACGGTGTTAAACGATTTGCTAAAATTAACGACATCCGTCATTTATTTAACACTGTTTTTGAGTAAGGTGCTGATAAATATTTTAGTTAAATCTACTTGTGATTGAATCCGGAGTGTCCCATGGAACCAATATTAAAGCCGATTGAAATGTTAATACTGGTTATGCTGGCTTCTAATGAGTTGAAGTCTGAAAAAGCTACTCCACGACCGCCCATTACGCCTGAATATCAGGACTTGCAAACCTTTGGTCATTACATGGGTTGCAATGCGGCCTATAGTGCCGCAGGTGACGCTCAGGGCGACTGGGTCAAGGCGCCCCCTTTGCCGGGTACGTACGAAGAGTATCTGCGCGGTTGGGAGGAGGGGTTTGATCAATGCCGAATAGGCCTTGGCCCTGCCATACCACCAGATCAGCTGACTTCGCCGAAGGATTAAAAAGCCAGCAGGCTTATAGCGCAAACCCCTTTTGAAAATGCTTAACTGACAGCCATCGCTTTTTAATTCACCGTAAAATGACTGCTGAACCGTTACAATAAAAATAAAAGTACATTGCCAACCCTTCCATGCAATGGCTCATGCCTGATACCTGACCTCTTGCCTTTAAACAGTGTCAAAAATGTTATGCGCCGACTGATGCAAGGCTTACAGAGCAGCATCCAATTCGTGACAAGGGCATTATTCTTTGGGTAGACTGCTTGGTGTTTGCTTATAAAACAATAAAAAAACAGGAGTGCAAGCAGTAATGTCTAAAGCGCCGGAACAAGGGTTTGATGCCATCATCAGGTCGGCCCGTGATACGAAAGAGTATGGTCGTTTAATTGAGGAAATCCCCTATGCCCGCTTGATCGGCATGCAATGGCATGACGGAGTATTTACTCTGGCCAATAAAAAAAGCAATATCGGCAACCCACTTATTCCCGCTTTGCATGGTGGGGTGATTGGCGCTTTTATGGAGCTGTCTGCGGCACTGCATTTAATGCTCTTTTTAGCAGAACCACGGTTGCCAAAAATTATTGATTTCTCCATTGACTACTTGCGCTCAGGCCAGTCCCGGGACACTTATGCCCAGTGTGAAGTTTGCCGACAGGGCGCCAGAGTGGCCAATGTGGCGGTAACGACTTGGCAGAGTAAACGCGAGTTGCCCATCGCCATCGCTCGTGGTCACTTCAAACTCAGCAAAGAGAGTGCCGTAGATGCGCTTTAGTGCTTATTTGTTTGAAAAATGTCTACAAAGAAAATACTTGCCTGATCAGTAGCCTCTCTATAGAGTCAGCCCATTTTCTGATCCAGTGAAGCAGGGCGTGCGCTCCATGAACCGAACATACACGATTGCAATTTACGCTGCCGATACACTGGCCGGTGAGACGCTGGTTCGGCAGTTAGAGGAGCACAACAGTGGCGGGCAACCCTTGCCCGTGCTGACCATTTACCCCATTGTTGATAGTGCTGAGGCATCGGGTTACGTCGAGTTTCATGGTGAACCGGTGGAGTTCGTGGCGGTAGATCATATGGATTTTTCCGCCACCGATATTCTGGTGCTGCCTGCAGGCTGCCATCGGCACCCCGACCTGATGGTACGGGCAGTCGAGTGTGGATGTGTTATTATTGATGCATCCAGGGGAGCGGCAACACTGGGGCACACGCAACCGGTCATGGTGGCTTTTAATGAGCACTTTCTTGCTGAAGCGGTGGAGAACCGGTATCTGGCGGTGCCTGCTACGGCTATTGCTTCATTGTTGCCGATGCTGCACAGAGTTCACCAGCAATACGGGCTCAGTCGCATCAATCTGGTGGTCATGGAGCCGGTGGCGGCTCTTGGCAAGCAGGGTATTGATGCGTTGCGCCAGCAAACTATTGAGCTTCTTAATGGTAAGCCCGTTGAGAACAAACAGTTTGCTCACCGTTTGGCCTACAACGTTGTACCAGAGCAAGCGTCTCTGGCAGCTGGTAACGAAACCCTGATGCAGCGCGAGTTGCGTCTGGCCCTGGGTGAGAGTACCGACGTTCGTGTGACCTGTGTCACCACCCCGGTATTTTATGGTGACAGTTATACTGTCGACTTAGACACTGTCCAGCCTTTTGATCTTGAAGATATAAAGCTTCTTATTGCAGAGCAACGCCACTTTTCCGTTGCTGATGACTCAAGTTTGCCCACTATAGAAAACGCTGCTGGCAGCGATGATATCTATGTGGGTAACTTTCGTCAGGTTTCAGGTTATGGTACTGACTTGAGTTTCTGGCTGGCGGCCGATAGCCTCAAAGGGGCTGCGGCTCATGCCGTTGAATTAATTGAGTTATTGATAAAAGATTTTTCTGGATGATAACTTAAACAAACTGCCGGGTGACCCTTGCTGTCCATGGAAAGCGGACTTTTCAAGACAGTTCAAGGCAACAGTGGTTCACCTGGAATGTATAAAACAAGGATTCACGATGAGACTGCAAAAACTTGTAGTAGTGATGTCAATGCTGGCAGGGGGTATTGCTTCTGTAAATTCCCATGCGCTCGGTTTGGGGGAGGTAAAGCTCTATTCTGCTTTAAACCAACCTCTGGTGGCTGAAATTGAGTTAATGCAAGTCAAGGAGTTGACCCGCAGCGAAATTTTGTCGAATCTTGCCAGCAAACAAGACTTTGAGCGGGCCGGAATTCAGCGCCCTTACAATCTCAGCAACCTGCGCTTCACCACTGAAGTGGGTGCCGACGGTCGGGGTGTGATCAAAGTGACCAGTCAGGGCCCCATTCATGAGCCCTATATTAATTTTTTGGTTGAAGTTCACTGGCCCAGTGGTCGTCTGCTGAAAGAGTACACGTTGTTATTGGACCCACCGGCGTTTAATGGTCGCTCATCAGTCACTGTTAATAAAGCGACTTCGGTGCCGCAACATTATGGCTCAAGACCGGTATGGGACGAGCCACCCACCACCCAGAGCAATTATCTGCCTTCGCCTCAGCCTCTGGAGCACCGTGATTACAATCAACCGGCCAAACCCAGCGCTCGTCAGCGAGAGACCTTCTCCAATGCCCCGGCCAACGACACCTACAAGGTCAAAAGAAATGATAACCTCTGGTCGATTGCTGAAAAAGCGCGTCCGGACTCCGGGGTTACGGTGCAGCAAACAATGTTGGCCATTCAGCGTGGTAACCCGCAAGCATTTATAGATAACAACATCAATCGCATTAAGGCGGGGCAGGTGCTGCGACTGCCTGACCGTGAAGAGATTAACAGCTTGACGGTGCGTGAAGCCATTGCCGACGTGTCCCGACAAAACCGCGAATGGCAGCAGGCCCGCAGTCAGGTTGCCCAGATAGACGCCACGCGCCAGGGGCTGCCCATCGCCCGTAACAGTGCTGAAACGCCTGAAGGTAAGCTGGCCATTGTGTCGGCGGATACCCTTAGCGGTGAGGGGCAGGACCTTGGTGGCAGTGCAGCAACAAAAGAAGAGAGTGCAGCGCTGCAGACCGAGCTGGCGATGACACGTGAACAACTGGATAAACTGAGTCGGGAAAACGCTGAACTCACCAGCCGACTGAAAGACCTTGATGAACAAATAGTCACCCTGAAACGCCTGATCACCATGAAGGATGATCAAATGGCAGCCCTGCAAAGCCAAAGCAATGAGGTTCAGCCAGCGCCGGTCAGCCCTCGCCAGCCTGAGCCGATGCCGGTGGTGGATAACGGCCTGTTTGGTAGCTCGTTCTTTATGATTCTTTTGGCGCTATTCCCCTTGGCTGGAGTGGGTTGGTATCTTTATCAGCGGTGGAAAAAACAGCAGGAAGCGGCCAGCGAAGAGGACGACGGTATTGATTTAAGTTCGCTGAGGCTTGATGCAGAGGAGGACTCTTTAAGTTCCCCAAAGCCGGTAGCTAAGCCCAGCGATGAAGATGTTCTGAAGTTTGATGATGCGCTGGCCATTGATGACTCGGTCATCAACGAGGTTGAGGCAGAAGAAGATGAAGAAACGACTCAGCAAACGGAAGACCCGCTAAGTGAAGCGGATATTTACATCGCCTACGGTCGTCTTGATCAGGCCGAAGAGCTGCTGAAACAGTCGATCTACAATGAGCCTGACCGGTCCGATTTAAAGCTCAAGTTGGTAGAGGTCTACTCTGAAGGCGAAGATCTCAACAAATTCCAGCAAGCCCTTCAAGACCTCGAAGCCACTGGCGACACTGCTGCTATTGCCGCTGCCAACCCGTTCAAGGCCCGTTTCCCTGACGCCTATGGCGACGAGAGTTCAGCGGTGCAAGAGGATGAAATGCCTGACCTGGATCTGGACAGCCTTGATGATCTGGACCTTGGCGATGATGACGGCGATGATCTGGATGAGCTGGACTTCGATCTTGGTGAGCTTGATAACAGTGAGACCGAAGCGGATGAACTGGATTTTGGTCTGGACGATCTTGACTTACCGGTCACCGACAGTG
Organism: Endozoicomonas sp.; assembly: GCA_965198415.1. GTDB lineage: Bacteria > Pseudomonadota > Gammaproteobacteria > Pseudomonadales > Endozoicomonadaceae > Endozoicomonas. The sequence goes on along the minus strand of CBDAPN010000029.1, from coordinate 114,865 downwards.
TGGCTAAGGACACTCAGGCAGCGTTCTCCGATGAAGGCGGTTCGAGCCTTGAAGCCGCACTGGATGATGACCTGGACTTCCTCTCAGAAAGCGATGAAGTAGCCACCAAGCTTGATCTGGCAAGAGCTTACATCGACATGGGTGACATGGAAGGCGCTTCAGGCATCCTGCAAGAAGTGGTTGAGCAGGGTAACGATGAACAAAAGCAGGAAGCCATGGAAATGCTAAAAAGCAACCGTTAGCTTCACTGGCAGCATTTACCCTCCCCCCCCCCTCATTTTCTCTGATGGGGGTGTGACACTTCCCAAAGTTGGTTTCTGTACTCTCAAACATCACAGCCTGTGCGGAGACTGTAGAGCATTGCAGTTATATGACGGTGTATTTTTGCGGTGTCTTGGTCTATTGGAAACTATACGACAGGGTTCTAATTCAGCTATTGTTAACATTGTAATTTCTTTATGTCATTTCCTTGCTAATCATCGACACAACGTTGTCTTCTGAACTTTAAAAAAGGAGTGCGGGTATGGTTAATACCACTGAACTGGAAGTGGTCGCCGACCACTGCCTTGAATTGGGCGAGGTGATCGGCTCTGACGATACGCACTTTGAAACCTCCATCAGCGGCACCACCGAGCATCAGGTTACGGAGCAGTTTGAACGTATGGAAGCGTTGGCAAACAGTATTTCTAATCATTGTACTGTTAAAAAGAGCGTCAGCCGTAAAAAGGGCAGTGTCACTATTGATGCCATGTTCGATTTTGACTGCACTGCGGAAAAACTGATTTTTGAACTTCATTTGCGAGAGTAATTTGTACCGATACTGATTATACGCTGATGGTCGTTTGGTGCGGTGTTTAAATTTTATGCAAAAATCGTTGTTCAATTGAAGCGCCGTTTAACAAGGCGTTAACTGTTCATGGTTGTGTGGTCAACATCTTGCGAAGGCCAATGATTCTGCGGTGTTCAGAATACCTTTATGGCCGTTGTGAGACTTTGACACAACATTTTGCGGTGCTATAGTTGCCGCTTTGGTGCGAACAGTTTTTGGCGCTGCTGACCTCATAATGTTAATTTCCGAATTTCTTTTCCGGAGTATCCCATGACCGCTATCAAAGAAATCAAGGCTCGTGAAGTTCTCGATTCTCGTGGTAATCCTACTGTTGAAGCTGACGTCACGCTTGAGTCCGGTGCTTTTGGTACTGCGTGTGCCCCAAGTGGTGCGTCTACGGGGTCCCGCGAAGCTCTGGAGCTGCGCGACGGTGATAAATCCCGCTATCTGGGTAAAGGCGTTTTGCAGGCTGTCAGTAACGTTAATGGCCCAATCCGTGACGCGCTGCTCGGCTTTGACGCCAATGACCAGCGCGGCCTTGACCACACCATGATTAATCTGGATGGCACGGACAACAAAGCCAAACTGGGCGCCAATGCCATTTTGGCGGTGTCATTGGCCGCTGCCAAAGCGGCGGCGGCGGACAAAGGCGTGCCTCTTTATGCCCATATTGCCGAGCTGAATGGCACCGCTGGCCAGTTTACGATGCCGGTGCCGATGATGAACATCCTCAACGGCGGTGAGCATGCGGATAACAATGTTGATATCCAGGAGTTTATGATCCAGCCGGTAGGCGCAGCAAATTTTGCCGAAGCCTTGCGTATGGGGGCTGAAATTTTTCATGCCCTGAAAAAAGTGCTCTCTGGCAAAGGTTTGAACACTGCCGTAGGCGATGAAGGCGGTTTTGCCCCCAATTTGGCCTCCAACGCCGACGCTCTGGCGGTTATAAAAGAGGCCGTGGTGGCCGCCGGTTACAACCTTGGCAAAGACATTACTCTGGCCATGGACTGCGCTGCCTCTGAGTTCTATGAAAATGGTAAATACAACCTCAAAGGGGAAGGTAAGGTTTTCACTGCCAATGAATTCTCGGACTACCTGAAAGACTTGACGCAGACGTATCCAATTATTTCCATTGAAGACGGTCTGGATGAGTCTGACTGGGAAGGCTTTGCCTATCAGACCAAAATTTTGGGCGACAAGATTCAGATCGTGGGTGACGATCTGTTTGTTACCAACACCAAAATCCTCAAAGAGGGTATTGATAAAGGCATCGCCAATTCTATTTTGATCAAGTTCAATCAGATCGGTTCGCTCACAGAAACCCTCGAAGCGATCAAGATGGCCAAAGATGCCGGATACACGGCAGTGATCTCTCATCGCTCCGGTGAAACGGAAGATGCAACCATCGCCGATCTGGCGGTAGGTACCTGTGCTGGTCAGATCAAAACCGGTTCCCTGTGCCGTTCTGATCGTGTTGCCAAGTATAACCAGCTGCTACGGATTGAAGAGCAGTTGGGTAAAAAAGCACCCTATCGTGGTATGGCGGAATTCAAGCGCCATTAAACGTCGATAGCAGTGCAAAAGGGGGGGAGGGTGTCATGCCTTCCCCCTTTTTTTATGTCACAGTTGCTGCGTTTTAAACCGATGCAACAGCTGCTACACTTTGCCCTCCGGGAAGCTGCCGCTTTGCGGTCTAATCAGTGGCCTTTACCGCTTAATAGGTACTCAAAAAGTTAAGGCGAACAGATCATGAAAAAGCTGTCCATTGCCCTACTATCACTGGTGCTTTTGTATTTGCAGGGTAGATTGTGGATTGGTGCTGGCAGTGTGGCTGAGTTGCTGACTCAGCAACGCCGTCTTGAAAATGTACAGCTTGAGAATGAAAGCCTTTATCAGCGTAACCGGGTGTTGGCGAAAGAGGTCATTGAACTGCAACAGGGTATGGAAACCGTCGAGGAGAAAGCCCGGCAGGAGTTAGGCATGATTCGTAAGGGTGAAACATTTTTTCTTATTTATGATTGAGTGATTTTACTTTTTTACAAAGCGCCCATTGTTTAATGCAGCTTTCCCCGTCTCAATGTTGCTGTCTTTGTTAAGGTGGTCAAAGTGAATAGTCAGGAATCTTTAACTACACCCCGCTATTGGGCGGTTGTGCCAGCGGCTGGTGCCGGGCGCAGAATGAATGTTGACATCCCTAAGCAGTACCTTGAGATTCATGGCAAACCGCTGATGGTGCATACTCTGGAGCGGCTGTTGGACTTTCCCCGACTGCAGAAAATCGTAGTGGTCATTGACCCTGACGATGAGCATCACCACACCGTAGACCTTTTGCGTGACCCGAGAATTCATCTGGTCGAGGGGGGGAGTGAGCGCTATCACTCCGTGCTCAACGGCCTTGAAGCACTCAAAGGGATGGCCGATGACCATGACTGGGTGCTAATTCATGATGTGGCGCGTCCTTGTGTACGCCGTGCAGATTTGGACTGGTTGGTGGATCAGCTGCATGACCATCCGGTGGGTGGTCTGCTGGCAATTCCGGTGACCGATACCATCAAGCGCGCCGGAACCGATGGTTTGGTGATCAAAACAGAAGATCGCCAGCGTCTGTGGCACGCTTTAACCCCACAGATGTTCCGCCTTGGCATGGTGCACGACGCCATGGCCAGAGCCATTGCCGATAAAATGCCGGTGACTGATGAGTCCAGTGCGATGGAGTATTGTGGGCAGCAACCGGTATTGGTGGAAGGGCACGCCGATAATATTAAGGTAACCCAGGGAACTGATTTGAAATTGGCTGGTCTTTATATAAGCCAGCAGTCGAAACTGATAGAGGTATCTTAATGAGAATTGGACACGGCTTTGATGTTCATAAGTTTGGTGAAGGTGATCACATTGTTCTTGGGGGAGTGACCATACCCCACACCCACGCTCTGGTGGCGCACTCTGACGGGGATGTGCTTTTGCACGCTCTGTGTGATGCGTTGCTCGGTGCCGCGGGGCTTGGGGATATCGGCAAGCATTTTCCAGATACCGATGAGCGTTTCAAAGGCATTGATAGCCGCAAACTATTGCGCCATGTGGTTGCGCTGTTGCAAGAGCACAAGCTGAAGCCCATCAATATGGACAGCACCATTGTTGCTCAGTCACCTAAAATGGCACCCCATATTGAGCAGATGCGTAAAAACATCGCCGAAGATATGGCGATTGAAACCGGATTGGTGAACGTTAAGGCCACCACCACCGAAAAACTCGGCTATACCGGTCGTAAAGAGGGTATTGCAGTGCATGCGGTGGTATTGGTTGAGGCGATTTAGCCGCTGCTTTTGGTATTTTTTCAACCCGTCTGGCTGATGCAATAACGTCGGCAAAATTATCGCTGGCACCGTGTAGCCGACCATTTTGCAATACAGCTGTTACCGTTTTGTGGTGATGCACTTCATCGCAAAACGGTTTGTTTTCCCTCCTATTTTTCCCTTAATCGTTCAATAACCGCAGCAACTGCGGTATGGTTACTCTCCCGTTTTATCCAGCTGAGTCGACCTTATGGATGCAGTATCTGCTGATTATTCTACAAACTGGCAGTACGCTTTTGATGGGCCCTTGGGCCGTTGTTTTTTTAAATCTCACCCTGAAGACTTCATTGTTGATGAGTTACTGCCATTTGAGCCGGAAGGTGAAGGGGAGCACCTTTATCTGTTGCTGGAAAAAAAAGGGGAAAATACCGACTGGGTGGCGGGGTTGCTGGCGCAACACGCTGGCGTTAAAAGACAGTCGGTCAGTTATGCCGGTCGCAAGGATCGTCATGGTGTTACCCGTCAATGGTTTTGTATCTCCCTGCCCGGGATGGCAGACCCCCAATGGAGCGGGCTGGAAAGTGATTCAATCCGTATTTTGCGTGCGGTACGCCATCGCAAGAAACTGAAAACCGGCACCCTCAAGGCCAATGATTTCTGTATTACCCTGCGCGCCGTGCAGGGGGACGTTGCCCGTGTTGATGCACGGCTTGAGCAGATTGCCCAAGCGGGGGTTCCCAATTATTTTGGTGAACAGCGTTTTGGCCATCAAGGCCGTAATATTGTCAAAGCAGCGGATATGCTGGCTGGCAAGTTTCGGGTGCAACGTAATAAGCGCTCGGTTTACCTTTCTGCGGCCAGGTCTTGGCTGTTTAATCGGGTGTTGTCGGAAAAAGTGGGGCAGGGGGTGTGGAGTCAAGCCATTGCCGGTGACGCTTTGGGCTTTCAGGGCAGTAACAGTTTAATTTTTGCTGAGCCCGATGCGGCCCTTCTGACCCGGCTTGAGAACGGGGAACTCAGCCCTACTTCGCCATTGTGGGGGCGGGGGGCGGCAAAAGTGACGGCACAAATGCTGCACCTTGAGCAGTCCGTCGTCGACCGTTATGGGGAGCTTTGCGCCGGTCTTGAGCGGGCGGGGTTGCAGCAGGAGCGGCGTATTAACCGGTTAATACCTGAGCGGCTGAGCTGGTTTTGGCAGGATGACCCGCAAGGCAAGATACTGGAGTTGCGTTTTCGGTTGCCAAAGGGGTGTTTTGCAACGTCGGTGTTGCGAGAGCTGTTGGTTTGTGAAACCAAAGAGGCTTGATGAGCAGGTTGGTCCTGTCTTTTTTGGTATTTATCCTGCCGTCGCAAGAGAGCGGTGAGCCCGCCGAATTGGGCCAAATAATTCATGAACAGAGAGTTTGCGGACGATGACCATATTGTTATCCAATGATGATGGCGTAACGGCAAAAGGGTTGGCGCTGTCGTTTGAGGTACTAAAATCCCATGGATCTTGTTGGGTAGTCGCTCCGGACAGCGACTGCTCCGGGCGGGGGCACTCCCTGACGCTGGGGCGCCCTTTGCGGATGAAAGCGCACGATAACGGTTTTTTCAGTGTTGACGGAACACCGGCAGACTGCGTCAACCTTGCGATCAGCGGCTTGTTTGAGCACAGGCCGCAGCGGGTGGTTTCCGGGATTAATAACTGCGCCAACCTTGGCGATGATGTGCTCTACTCCGGTACCGTCGCCGCCGCGATGGAAGGGCGAATGCTGACAGAAACGGCCATTGCTATCTCTTCTTGTGGTACTGAAGATCATAACCTTGCGGTGAGCGCCAAAGTGCTCAACGACATCATGACCCGAATGGATGCATTAAGCCTGCCAACAGGCACAATTTTGAACGTCAATGTGCCCGACTGTGCTTATGACGAGATTAAAGGCATGAAAGTGACACGCCTTGGGCACCGTGATCGCCCGATGCCACCGGCCAAAATGGTTGACCCCAAAGGCAAAACGGTATGGTGGATTGGCGGGGTTGGCAAGCCGCTGCTCGAAGAAGAAGGAACCGATTTCCACGCTATTGCGAACGGTTACGTCTCCATCACGCCGCTGCAATACGATAAAACCGGTCATGGGTCGTTGTCTCAAGTGGAGGACTGGCTTGGAGTCTGTTTATGAGGGATGTTGAAATTGATGGGATCGGCATGACCTCACGTCGAACCCGGGAGCGTCTGATTCAGCGTCTGGCCAGTCAGGGTATTCAGTCTAAGCCGGTGCTGGATGCCATGCGCAGCGTACCCCGGCACATGTTTCTCGATGAAGCGCTGGCGCACCGGGCTTATGAAGATACCGCTCTGCCCATTGGTCATAATCAAACTCTCTCCCAACCTTACATTGTTGCCAGTATGACGCAGGCGCTGCTGGGTACTGGTGTAATTGATAGCGGTGTGAAAAAAGTTCTGGAGGTGGGTACGGGCTCTGGCTACCAGACGGCGGTATTGGCGTCTTTGGTGAAAAAAGTCTATTCCGTTGAGCGTATCCGGGCACTGCAAGAGCAAGCCCGGCAGCGATTTGTCCGGCTGGGGCTGCATAACGTTCGACTGCGTCTTGGCGACGGTGCGATGGGCTGGCCCATCGAAGCACCGTTTGATGCCATTATCGTGACGGCAGCTCCTGCGGAAATACCATTGGAATTGTTACAACAATTGTCGCCACAGGGAGGTCGACTGGTGATTCCGGTGGGGAAGGCGGGGGTTCAGGAGCTGATGCTAGTGACTCGTCGGGGGGATGGTTACCAGCGTCAGCTGCTTGAGGCGGTTCGCTTTGTGCCGCTGTTATCTGGTGTGGTGCGCTAAGCGGTTGTGCCTCAACGCGCGCAAATGCAGCGATGTATTAACGGTTGGCCTGGAATGGCTGGCCATTATTAACTCAATCAAAAGGTTAGGACATGCCTGGATTTTCTTCTTATTTTGCGCTTATTGCCAAGGGAATGGCGATGGGGGCGGCGGATGTGGTGCCGGGGGTTTCCGGTGGCACCATTGCATTTATTACCGGTATTTATGATCGCTTGATCAATGCGTTAAAAAGTTTCAACCCGGCGCTGCTAAAAGTGCTCGGCAAAGAGGGCGTTGCGGCTGCTTGGCGCCACATAGACGGCACTTTTTTGCTCTGTGTGTTTGGCGGTGTATTGAGCAGCATTTTATCCTTCGCCCATGGCATTACCTGGCTCTTATCAAATTATCCGGAGATGCTCTGGGCCTTCTTTTTTGGTCTGATTCTGGTCTCAGGCGTGCACATGATTCGTCAGGTGCAACATTGGCACTTGGGGACGATAACCACTTTGTTGCTTGGGGTTGGGCTGGCGTATCTCCTCGGAGTGCTGGCACCGAACAGCCTTGAGCCAGAGCCGTTAACCCTGTTTTTTGCCGGTGCTATTGCGATTTGTGCAATGATTTTGCCCGGCATCTCCGGCAGTTTTATGTTGTTGATGATGGGGCTGTATGCTCCGGTGATTGATGCCGTCAGAGGCCTCAACTTTGAAGTGTTGCTGGTTTTCGGGTTTGGTTGCATCGGTGGCTTGCTGAGTTTTTCTCACATTTTATCATGGCTGTTGCAGCGCCATCGTGATTTGGCCATTGCTCTGCTGACCGGTCTGATGCTTGGGGCGCTAAGCAAAGTCTGGCCGTGGAAAGAGACGCTGCAGACCCGCATCAACAGTAGTGGTGAGCAGGTGCCACTGATTCAGGTGAATGTTTCGCCAATGAACTACGAGTCCATTACCGGTCAGCCTGCTTATCTGATCGAATCCATCGGGCTGATGCTGTTTGCCATTATTCTGGTGGCCGCCATTGAGTGGTTTGGCAGTAAAAAGCACTGAGAGGGTACTGAAAGGTAGGCGAAATCATTGAGCTTGATATATTGATTTTAAATAAATATTTAATATTTTTAGCCTTTTTTGAAATAAAAGGCGTTCGTGATCATAGTGGTTTATGGAGTTGTTAGCGTGTTGGATCTCATGAAAATCACTCGAATTAAAATGAGTGATTGCTCAAAAAAAATAATTTTTCTAATAAGCTGTCTACTGATCACCGGTTGTAGCCATGATCCTGCCCAAGTCGCTGTGGTTGACCTGAGGTCCCCGCCAAGGGTGACTTCTGGTCAACATATTGTGCAAAAAGGTGAAACGCTTTACTCAATAGCTTGGCTATATAGCAGAGACTTTAGAGTTTTGGCAGAAAATAATAAAATTCGTCGCCCTTATGTCATTTATCCGGGACAGAAGATAAGTTTATCCGTGCATCGTCCTGTGGTGACCAAACCCGCCAAAAAAGCAGCAATCCCTGTTGGGAAAGCTCCGTCAAAACGCATCGAATCGGTTAAAAAATATACACAAGTGGCGGCGCCGGTAAAAGCAACTTTACCGTCCGCCACTGGCTGGCAATGGCCTGCCAAAGGAAAAATTATTTCTGACTTTTCACTTAAAGCACCGATTAATAAAGGGATTGATATTGGCGGCAAATTAGGAGAGCCTGTACTCGCAGCAGCCAGTGGCGAGGTAGTTTACGCCGGCAGTGATCTATCGGGTTATGGCAGGCTGATAATCGTAAAGCACAACACTAGCTATCTGAGTGCATATGCACACAATAGGGATCTATTCGTCAGTGAGGGAGACTCAGTTAAAGCGGGCCAAAAGATAGCCGAAATAGGTTCTACAGGAACGACGGAGCCTAAGCTGCACTTCGAAATTCGGCGCAATGGCAATCCGGTCAACCCAGTAGGGTACCTGCCAGGGCGCTGATGAAGATCAGTGGCTGTTTGAAGTAGAGGGATCTCACGGGTGTCGAGGCAGCTCAATTTGTGAATTGCCCGGCTAGAGTGGGACTTTCGGATAGGACTAACTCTTATGGCATCGAAGAGGGATGACGCAGAGCTAAGCAGTTATGCTGAAGATGAACTCCAGGGACAGGATGAATTGAGTTCGGACAATAGTTCCGAAGAACTCATTGGCGCGGAAGAAAACGAAGCAGGCCTTGACGGTGAACGCTCGCCAGCAACAACGGCGACCAAGGCAACCGGGCGGCGCAAAGACGACGATGGCTTTTACAAGTCCATTGATGCAACCCAGTTGTATCTCAACGAAATTGGTTTCTCTCCTCTGCTCACGCCTGAAGAGGAGGTGCACTATGCCCGGCTTGCCCGCAAAGGGGTAGAAGCCGGGCGTCGTCGCATGATTGAAAGCAACTTGCGCTTGGTGGTAAAAATCTCCAGACGCTATGTCAATCGTGGTTTGACTCTGCTCGATCTGATTGAGGAGGGCAATCTCGGGCTGATTCGGGCGGTTGAAAAATTCGATCCTGAGCGGGGGTTCAGGTTCTCCACCTATGCAACTTGGTGGATTCGGCAAACCATCGAACGGGCAATCATGAATCAGACCCGTACGATCCGCCTCCCGATTCACGTGGTCAAAGAGCTTAATGTCTACTTGCGAGCAGCGAGGGAGTTGACGCAAAAGCTGGATCACGACCCGAGTCCGGAAGAAATTGCCCAGCTGCTTGATAAACCGGTCGCTGACGTTAAGCGCATGCTGGGGCTCAATGAGCGTGTGACCTCCGTTGACACGCCGTTAGGGCCAGACTCGGATAAATCAATTCTGGATACGATTTCCGACGATAAGGGGGCTGATCCGGCCGTTCTGTTGCAGGACCTCGATCTGAACGACAGTCTGGATCGCTGGCTCGGTGAGCTGTCGGAAAAGCAAAGAGAGGTGGTTGCTCGCCGTTTTGGTCTGAGGGGCTATGAGACCAGTACCCTTGAAGAGGTGGGTCGGGAAATTGGCCTAACCCGGGAGCGGGTTCGCCAGATACAGGTCGAGGCGCTGAAACGGCTCCGTTCGATTCTGGAAAAGCAGGGACTGTCTGTCGAGTCGCTGTTTAACTGATGCCAATCAGGAGACTGAATAGTCTCCTGGTGGGTTGTAGAAGAAGCATAATCTACAGCAGCCAGCGTTATCTTTCTAGCTGATCAAGTTTGCCCTTCACACCGTCCCATTTTGCTGCATCGGGCAAGGGGTCTTTTTTCTCAGTAATGTTTTCCCAGACATCAGCTAAAACGGCATTCAGTTCAATGTATTCCTGCTGATCGTCGGGGATTTCGTCTTCGGAAAAAATAGCGTTGGCCGGACATTCTGGCTCACAGAGCGCGCAATCAATACATTCGTCCGGATGAATAACCAGAAAATTTGGTCCTTCATAGAAGCAGTCCACAGGACAGACTTCCACGCAATCGGTGTATTTGCATTTGATGCAGTTTTCACCCACTACGAAAGCCATGGTGGTTAAACTCCATTTGATATAACTATGGTTAAAGCCAGCGCTTTCTTGGTATTCAGATAGACCTCTAATCTATAAGATGCGCTGGCACTGGTATAAAAACGAGTGAGATTCTAGCAGAATTGCCAAGGGAGTTAATAGCTGCGAATCTTACAAGCTTATACCCTGAAACTCATCAGGAGGTTCAGGGCAAGGGTGGAGAGCCTTTTGGTGACTCCCCCCGCATGAGCAAAAGAGGTGCCACCGCACTGCCCACTCAAGCTATTTTGCTCCTTTAGCTGCCCAGAGATTTCAGCGTATAAATCAACTCCAGAGCTTGGCGGGGGGTCAGGCTATCGGGCTCTGTTTGTTCAAGTACCTCAATGGCAGGGTGGGGTTGTGGGCTGGCGAACAGATCCGCCTGCAGGGTGTTTACTGGCTGTTTTTGAAGCTCAGCAGGGTGTTTTGTTTCACTTTGTTCGAGCTGGTTGAGTTTCTGCCGCGCCTGATTAATCACATGCCGGGGAACGCCCGCCAACTGCGCCACTTGCAGACCATAACTCTGGCTGGCCGGGCCTTCTTGAACCGCGTGCAGAAATACTATTCGGTCGTCGTGTTCCGTGGCGTTCAGGTGAACGTTCACCACGGTGTCGCACTCTTGCGGCAGTTGGGTTAGCTCAAAGTAGTGGGTGGCAAAGAGCGTAAATGCCCGCACCGAATCCGCCAGATACGCAGCACAGGACCAAGCCAGAGAGAGACCATCAAAGGTGCTGGTACCGCGGCCAATTTCATCCATCAGCACCAGGCTATGCTCGGTGGCGTTATGGAGAATATTGGCGGTTTCGGTCATCTCCACCATAAATGTTGAACGGCCGCCGGCCAGGTCATCGGAGGAGCCAATGCGGGTAAAAATACGATCCACCAAACCAATGCGAGCCTTTGTCGCCGGAACAAAACTGCCAATGTGTGCCAATAAGACAATCAGCGCACTCTGGCGCATGTAAGTGGATTTACCGCCCATGTTAGGGCCGGTAATCACCAGCATACGACGCTGAGTGTTAAATGTGACGTTGTTAGCGACAAAGGGTTCATCAAGCACCTGTTCAACCACCGGATGACGGCCTTCGACAATCTCAATCCCGGGGCCTGACAGCATCTCAGGTCGGCAAAAGCCAAGAGTCTCTGCCCGTTCTGCCAGATTGCTCAGTACATCCAGCTCCGACAGCGCCATGGCGCACTCTTGTAAAGGGCCAAGTCCTGCGACCAGTGTCTCCAGCAGCGCATCATACAGTGCTTTTTCCCGTGCCAAAGCCCGGCTTTTACTCGACAGTGCTTTATCTTCAAACTCTTTCAGCTCCGGAGTAATAAAACGTTCGGTATTTTTCAGGGTTTGACGGCGAATGTAGTCCACCGGGGCGTCTTCTGATTCCCGCCGGCTTAACTCAATGTAGTAGCCGTGGACGCGGTTATAGCCCACCTTCAGGCTCGCCAGCCCGGTGCGTTCACGCTCCCGTAACTCCATTTTTACCAGATAATCCCCGGCGTTCTCGCTGATGGAGCGCAGCTCATCGAGCTCCGGGTCATAACCGTCGCCAATGACGCCCCCATCGCGGATGACCACCGGCGGATTTTCAATAATGGCACGGCTCAGTAAGGTTGCCATTTGCGGGTGTTCACTGATGCTCTGTGCCAGCTGATGGAGTGTCTGACAATCAATGGTACTAAGCAGTTGTTGCAGCTGCGGCAGTTGCTGCAGGGCATCTCGCAGTCGGGCCAGATCCCGGGGGCGGGCAGATTTCAGGGCAACCCGTGCCAGTATGCGTTCGATGTCGCCAATATTTTTGAGTACCGGATAAAGCGATTCAAAATGAACCCCCTCTTTCAGGGCGGTAATGGCGGCCTGTCGCGCCTGTAATTTCTCCAAACTACGCAGTGGGCGGTTGATCCAGCGCCCTAGCAGGCGACTGCCCATGGCCGTAGCGGTGTGGTCCAATACCGCAGCCAGAGTGTGTTCCCGCCCGCCATTCATGTTGCTGGTAAGCTCCAGATTCTTACGACTGGCAGCGTCTAAAACCACGCTCTCCTCACGGTTCTCAAGAGCCAACGAGCGAATGTGGGGCAGGGCGGTGCGCTGTGTCTCTTTGGCGTATTGCAGCAGGCAACCGGCCGCTGCTATTGCAAGAGATAAATGGCTACAACCAAACCCAGCCAGACTTTGCGTCTGGAACTGTCGGGTTAACTGCTCAACAGCACTGTCAAAGTCAAAATCCCAGGGTGGGCGTTTGCTGACACCGCCACGGGGCAGTAATGCCTCAGGCCAGTTACGATCATCGTTGAGCAGAACTTCTGCCGGGTTAAGGCGCTCAATTTCGCCAAGCAAGGCTTCTGCACTATCGACCTCAAGAATGTTAAAGCGACCGCTGCTAATGTCCAAAAAAGCCAGTCCATACCGGGAATCATGCTCGCTGACGGCCATCAGCAGGTTATCCTGCCGTTCATCGAGCAAGGCTTCATCACTGACGGTACCTGGTGTCAGAATGCGTACCACTTGGCGCTCCACCGGCCCTTTGCTGGTGGCCGGGTCGCCAATCTGTTCGGCAATAGCAACGGACTGGCGCAGGCGAATCAGGCGGGCTAGGTAACCCTCTGCTGCATGGTAAGGAATACCGGCCATGGGAATGGGTTCACCACCGGAGTGACCGCGTTTGGTCAGGGTGATATCCAACAGGTGCGCTGCTTTTTTGGCGTCGTCATAAAACAGTTCGTAAAAATCCCCCATGCGGTAAAACACCAGATGATCCCGGTGCTGCTGTTTGATTCGCAGATATTGCTGCATCATTGGGGTGTGTTTGGACAGGTCAGTGTTGGTCAAGAGTCAATGATCCGTTGAGCTTGATGGTGAAACTTCAGGCGAGCTGAAAAAAACAGGTTTGAATATCGAATGCATAATATCGTATCAGAGCGGCGGATGTCTTCCAGTTAACAGTCATGGCAAGCGGCGGTTTTAGTGACTTGGGTCACTGGCGAAATTGCGCAAAAAATTACTCATTATCACCTGGGAGTGCAAGCAAATTCGGGTAAACTCAACCCTTTGGCAGCATGAAGTAACACCCTTCGTATCCGCCATGACTGCTCACTAAAGCCAAACCGCAGCCGCCGCCCGGGCATGGCGTGAGCAGTGAATAGCTATGAACATTCGTGCTGATCATGCTATAAAACTTTACTTTTGATGAGTTACCGCTCAATAGCGAGGCAACGTGGCAACTGCAAACAATCTTGGAACAACGGTTATCCTTGAGCAAATCGCCCGATTGATGTCTGCCAAAGGTTGGCGCCTTGCCACTGCGGAGTCTTGCACTGGCGGTGGTATCGGTCATGCAATCACCGCCATGGCTGGCAGTTCACAGTGGTTTGCCGGCGGCGTGATCAGTTATGGCAACGATGTTAAAGAACAGCTTTTGCAGGTGTCGCAACAGGTGCTGCAGCAACACGGCGCCGTCAGTGAAGCGGTGGCCATAGCCATGGCTGAGGGCGCTCGCACCCTGCTGAATACCGACCTCGCCGTTGCGACAACAGGCATCGCCGGACCCGGTGGTGGCAGTGCTGAAAAGCCGGTGGGTACTGTCTGGATTGCCTGGAGCATGGCAGGCAGCAACGTGGCAAGGCACTTTGAGTTCTGTGGTGACCGGGGCCAGATCCGCCAGCAGGCGGTGGAGCAGGCATTACAAGGCGTGGTGGCGCTGCTTAGCTGAGAAAAGTACTGGACAAATATCCAGTATCTGTTTAAATGGGCAGTACTGTGTTTAGTTCCTCCTGCCGCCATATCCGGCTGTGGGGTTTGCAAGAGGGCGTGAATTTGAAAGAGGGTATAAAAGATGGACGATAATAGAAAAAAAGCGTTGGCGGCAGCACTTGGGCAGATTGACCGGCAGTTTGGTAAAGGCGCCATCATGCGGATGGGTGACCACAAACAAGAGGCCATACCTGCCGTCTCAACCGGCTCCTTGCAGCTGGATATCGCCCTCGGCATTGGTGGTCTGCCTAAAGGGCGGGTTATTGAAATCTTCGGGCCGGAATCCTCCGGTAAAACCACATTAACCCTCAGCGTCATTGCTCAGGCACAAAAACAAGGCGCTACCTGCGCTTTTGTTGATGCCGAACACGCCCTTGACCCACAATACGCCGGCAAACTCGGCGTTAATGTTGACGATCTTTACGTTTCGCAACCCGACACCGGTGAGCAGGCTTTGGAAATCACCGACATGCTGGTTCGCTCCGGTGCGGTGGATGTTATCGTTGTCGACTCCGTGGCCGCTCTGGTGCCTAAAGCCGAAATTGAAGGTGATATGGGCGACGCCCATGTGGGGTTGCAGGCTCGTTTGATGTCTCAGGCGCTGCGCAAACTGACGGGCTCGATCAAACAAACCAATTGCATGGTGATTTTCATCAACCAGATCCGCATGAAAATCGGTGTCATGTTTGGTAATCCGGAAACCACAACCGGTGGTAATGCACTGAAGTTCTACTCATCCGTTCGCATGGATATCCGCCGAACCGGGTCGGTAAAACAGGGTGATGAAATTATCGGTAATGAAACCCGTGTAAAAGTGGTCAAGAACAAGGTGTCTCCGCCGTTTCGACAAGCTGAGTTCCAGATTCTCTACGGTCAGGGTATCTACCACATGGGTGAAGTCATCGACCTTGGCGTTAAGCAAAAACTGATCGACAAGTCCGGTGCCTGGTACGCCTATAAAGGAACCAAAATCGGTCAGGGCAAAGCCAATGCGGCACAATATCTGACTGACCACCCTGAAGTCGCCTCGGAAATCGAAGCACAAATTCGTGCTGAGTTACTCACCCCCACAGAGAAAAAGGCCGAAGAGCCCGCAGCAAAAAAAGGTGCTAATAAAACCCCGCCGCTGCAGCAAGATAAGGCACCCCGGCAAGATAAAATACTGAGCGAATGATCACTGCGGCACAGCGGGCAAAAGAGGCCCGCAGTTCTGCTTTGAACTTGCTAGCCCGGCGCGAGCATGGCTTTAACGAGCTGGCTCGTAAGCTGGCGGTACGCTTCCCCCGCGAAGCAGTGATGCCAGCATTGGAGCAACTACGAACTGAAGGCCTGCAAAACGATGAGCGTTTTGTAGAAAGCTATGTCTACCGTTGCTACCAGCGTGGCGTCGGTCCGACGCGCATTAAATATGAGTTGCTGCAAAAAGGTATTGCCAGTGAGTTGGTGGCGCATTATGTGCACGAGCAAGTCGAGCAGTGGGGGCAGCTGGCCCGTGAAGTAAAAGAGCGTAAGTACGGCTCTGAGCCAGCGCAAAACAAAAAAGAGCGTGCCCGACAAACCCGTTTTCTCGCCCAGCGTGGGTTTACCATGGGACAAATCTACTCTGCACTCTCCTGATTGATTACCCCAGATTGCGTAAAGCATCGCTTTCTCGCAGGTTAGTTTCATCAGGCAAAAGCGGCGATAACTGGTGCCGCTTTTTCAACTTACCAAAAGCAATCACATCTCATGGGTTGATCTATTCGATTCTGGCTTAAGACTGCCCTAACGGGGGAGTTAACAGACGCCTTCAGTATGCTCACGCTAAACCTCGAAGCGCCTATTAATGTCGTCTTGGGATTAAAATTTGACAAGCTTATTTGCATATACGTCAAAATTATCAACAATTGTCTCGCCTGAGATTGGAGGGTAGTCGTAACAAAACCAATCAGGCTGGTCCATTAGAAAATCAAATTGAGCCTTTGTAAATATTGTTTCTGGCTGGTAAGTAGTAAGAGCAGACAAGATGCTATCGTAAGAGATGTTTCCTGAATGAATCATCTGAGAGCTAAAATTATACAAAAATCCTTTTTGTTCACTGTTAAATATATTGAATTCATTATCCACTCTTTTGTTTAATGTCGACAGTGTAAAATTAATTTTATCCGCGGCAGTCATTGATTCCCTATGACTGGGCATGGATGGTGCATGGCTATTTGATAATCCGATGGTTTCAGTCTCGCCTTCCTCAGTCAACGCCCTTAATGCCAAATTAGGATTTAATACTCCCGGAAGTTCCTGTGTCGAAGTACTGCCAACGCTGCTAACAGCGCTGATTGAAGAAAGCTCAAGATCACTAGCTGAGGGAATACCATAGATTAAACGTTTGGCCACACTCAGAATCTTTGGTGCCATTGCTGCTACACTCACTGCCGCAAACGCACCGGTAATTGCACTGGCAATGCTCAAATCTTTAGCGACGGTTTTGTTGCCCATATCCAGTGCTAATTGAGAGCCGTAGAGTGACAGCCCTGACAGGGTAGTGAATATGCCAGTGGCGGTTGGAAGCGATGATTGGGCAATGGAGCTGATGGTTTGACTAGTACTGATAACACCAACTGCCGCCTCCTCTGAGGCACCCATTGTGGGTACGGCTAAGATAGCCCCGATGATTCCGGCTATTGCCATGCCAAAACTAAAAAGGTATTTGCTAAGGCTGCTGTGTCCGGTTGGGTCGATGTAATTGACCGGATCACCGTGAGTATAGGCGTAGCGGTTGTCGATATGCTGGTTATCCCGCGTGATGAAACGTCTCAGCTGAGGATGATGGAACCTGTGTCGTAAGTAGGTGAGTCCGCTTTCTGGTTCTGTCAATTCCTGATTCCAGGTGAAGTCAGTGTCTTCTGTTGGGTTGCACTGCAGTGGTCTGCCGTAGGCATCGTAGCGATGCAGGTGCAGCAGAGTTTTGTCTTTGACTTGTTGTAAAATGGCGCCGGTGCTCTCATTGACCTTGAAAAACTGATCCAGCCCTTGGTCGGTTTGTCTGCCTATAATGCTTTTCCCGTGTCGAACCAGTGAGCGCCCCTGACCGTTTTTAACAACCGTTTGTATGTTTTTATGGTGGTCTTGGTAGAAGTGGCTTGCTGAGTCGCCACGGCTGCGTCGGCTCAGCAGGCCGTTCGGCCAGTACTGGTAACGAGTTGCTGGCTTTTTCTGTGGCTGCATCTGCAGTAAAAAACCTGCGTCGTCATACGCATAGATCGTCCCTTGATGGTCTTGCGTCAGGTGTCCATTAACATCGTGCAGCACAGGATTTACCACCTCACCTCGCTTGACATTGACCAGCTGATCCAGGGCGTTGTAGGAATACTGCAGTCTTTGACCCGGGCCGCAGTGGCTGTGGTCTTCTTCGGCGAGCAGGTTGCTGTTGCCGTCGTAATGGTAGCGCTTTTGAAAGCTGTTGGCTTGATCGGTGTGCACCTCATCGGTTAGGCGCTGCATGCCATCATAACGGTACTCTGTTGTATATTGTTGCGGTGGTTGCCCCTTTTTAGCTAGCTTCTGCACCTGTTTGAATAGCTCCCCCCGAGGCTTGTAGTTGTAGCTAACGCCAAATTCTGTATTGGGATTGGTGCTCGTTGATTCCACCATTTGCCCGAAAACGCCATAGCGGAAGTGTGTTTGGGTTACTCCCGTTCCTTTTGCCTTGGTGGTTCTCTTGAGTAGCTGTCCTAGTTGTCCGTTGTCGTCTTTGCCATAGTGAAAGTCGATACGACTGTCGTTGATCTTGAGGCTTGATAAGCGTCCTTTGTCTTCCTGTTTGTAAACAAAGTGCTGTTCAGCCTGATTGGCGTCTTTTTGGGTAATGACGCGGTCGTAGTCGTCTAGGGTGTAGCTGATGGAGCGGTCATCCGGATAACGTATCTGGAGCAGGCGCCCGTTTGGTGTATATCGATAGTGCATGGTTTGACCGTCACTGTCGCTTAGCTTGACCAGTCGGCCGTCGGCATCGTATTGACGATTGACGCTATGGCACTTTTGGTTTCGACTCCAGACATGCTCGGTCAGTAACCCCCGATGGTCATATTGGTAATGGATGCGGTGGCCATTTTGCAGAGTTTTCGCTATTTCCCGGCCGTTTTTGTCGTAGCGGTGTTGCAGATAAAGGCGATTGCCGTCAGCTGCTTTGGGGGACTCTACCTCAGTCAGTAAGCCATCGCTGTCGTAGTGGTAACGGTAGCCCCAATGACTGCTGCTGTGCTCTGGTGTTTTTAGCGTCTTGTGCCAAGTGTAGAGGTGGTTCATCAAGTCGTACTTTCGGGTTTTGTACCCGTACAAGCCATCCCAAGCGTGGGTATCTGAAGCGATCAGATTGTTTTGGGCGTCATAGTGCAGGTAACTAGTGACTGTGTCGCGGCTTTTTTTACTGCGTAGGTTAACCAGAGCGGTTGTGGTGCTGATCGTTTTCTTATGAGCGTCGTGTACCACGGTGTTTTCCACCAACTCGGTGGCCTGATCGTGAGGGTTGTTGGTTATCGGGTAGTGTTGGGTGATGCGTTTGCGCTCCCAGGGCACTTGACGGATCACCTGATGTCGGTGTCCATTGATTCGCGTGGTGGTGGCCATGGCAGTGTCATTGTATTCGATGCGGTGTTCATTGCCCCAAGGGTCAATGGTCTGAGTGCGCCGGCCCTGCTCATCGTAGGCAAAGGTGGTGGACAGACCCAGAATATTGCTTTTGCTTGCAACTTTGCCAAAGGCGTCGTAGGACTGACTGGATAAGCTGCGCCACCGCCCTTTATATAGGTCTTGTTGCTCAATGGAGCGGCTGGAAGCATCGTGGATTATGCGTCGTGTATCACCCAGTGGGCTCTGCACGGTGGTGGTATTTTGTCCATTGTCACAGAATGTCTCGTAAGTGCTACGGGTCACATATCCGGCCGGGTCGGTGTGGGTGAGCGGACGATTCAGGGCATCGTAGGTGTAGGTGGTGACTTCGCCTTTAGGGGTTATGGTTTTCAGGTGCCTGGCGTTGCGGGTATCGAAAATCGTTGTATGCTCACGCCCCTGGTCGCTCACTTTGGTAATGGTCAGTTCGGCAGTGGCGGGGTTGAACTGGTAGCGGATACGGTGGTTTATTGATTGCACGCCAGGCTGATTCTTTGCCAACCATCGGCGGGTAGCAGAGCGTTGTCGTCCTTTATCATCATGGGTTAAATCCGTTTGCTGCCAGTCTTCCCAGTCATGCGAGTGCGACTTCCAGGCCAGACGCTCGTGGCTGTGTGTTTTGTTGTCAGGGGCCAGTGCATAACTTTTGCGAATGGCCCTGCCCCCCAAAAGATCCACTCGGGTGTGTTCCGCCAACAGGCTGTAATGGTCAGTAAAGTAGCGGCTGACGGTGAGATCGAGCGCCTTCCACTGTTGGTATTGGCGGTCATAAACTGAGCGGATCTCGCTCAGTTTGTTGCCGTAATGGTCGTAGGTAGAAGCGGTTTTGTCGCTGGGAACATAGGTCGATTCATTCCAGATGTAACGGGTCACCTCGGTGGGTTTATCGTAATTGGTTGAGCGGCTGTATTTGAACGGCGAGATCGCATACTTGTAGACGGTTTTCAGAAAAGGCTGTCCCTGTCGCAGGGTTCGCACTTCAACCGGCAGGTGCAAATAATTGTATTCATAAACCTGCTGGCGCTGCTGTTCACCATTAATGTGGGTGACTTCCACACTGTATTTATAGGACTGGTCATTGCTGTCGATCAGGCTGTCACCCGTGTTTGAAAGAGCATACATGGGGTAGCCAGTGTAGTTATTACCCTCGCTGAACTTATAGTAGGTTTCGTGATGGGTTTTCAGATTGGATTGATCGTATTGTTTAAAGCGATTCACCACTGGTATTTGCTTTTTACCCCTGTCGTCAGTGTAAAAAATGCTGCCGTAAGTCAGCTCATTGATCAGCCCTTCGGGCGTTTCCATAGTGCGAATCAGGTTTCTGCCAAACTGGTTGATATAGGTGATCTTGTATCTCTGTTTTAACGGATTCTCAATGCTGGTGACTCCTTGACTATCAAAGTAAACCCGTTGGGTCCGGTTATCAGGGCTGTGAATAATCATCGCGCCCGGTTCATAGCTGAAGCGGTAAACGTTGCCATAATTGTCTTGAATGTAGGCTAGTTTTGCGGACTCAAGGCTGGAAACCGGCTCTTCATAACCGAATTGCACATGGTTATCAAAGCGGTCAACCTGTAACATTAGCAACCCTTGATGGGAGAAAAACTGACGACTACCGTCTTTATGTTGCGAAACGTGGCGATAGCTCCGCTTGGGATAGCCAGGAACAGGCAATGATTGACCTTTATCACGAAACTCAGTGCCGTGCTGGTTGTAGTATTTAAGTCCGGATGCGAAGCCGGTTTCATCATTCCATAAATTATCAATCAGCCATTGCATACCACCGAGCTCGGCAGTGTGATGGTTAATATGATCCAAATCCAGTTGCCAACCAGTGGGCAGGCCAAACGTGCCATGAGCATTAAAACTGTAAGTCAGGCTCACTTTGAGCGGCATTCTCACCCCCTGCGCTGCAATCAGAGGATAGGTAAGGCTGAGTGTTCCGGTGGCGGTATTTACCTGTACTTTGAGCGTTTTTGTGTGGTTATAGGCATGGCTACCTTTGTAGGCGGCAATGGATTGATAGGTAATGAGCAGCAGCCCGATGAATATCAGTCTGCATTGATAAAATAACTGCGACATCAAATATACCTGTAAACCGTTTGCTGGCTTAATACACTTTAGAAGCAACGTCACATTAAGAAAGAAGGTTATAACCTAATCATGTTTATTCTAGAGTATTTGAAGAAATGTGTTTTTGTTATTGATATAAATAAGACGATAGTCGTTTATTGTGTGGATCTGATACGATTTATATCAACAGCCTTTTAGGCGTTCTGTCTAAAGTTTGTTATTAATATGGTCAAATCTATGACCCCATCCAAAACCGCACAAAAGTCAATGCCCAAGCGATTTGTCTTAGAAGAGTAAGTTGGCAGACAGTAAAGAGGTATCTTTTTATTACTTGACCAGCCTGCCCACTCACCCCGTAATAGTGGGTAGGCTTGTACACGGGGATTATCAACCATTTAGAGCTGTATTTTGGTTGATGAGTCCCGAAATGTTAATACAGGTATTTTTTACATAAAATGTTTTCCATCCAAAAGCAACTATACCAAAAAAAGTCTAAGGAATCGTAGCTTAGAATCCCAATCCTTGGGCTATAATAGAGTCAGCAACTTGGACCCCTTGGACATTTCTTAATGGGTAACTGAAATTTTCATAATGCTCTGTGAGTTTAAACAATTCACTACGCGAAAAAATATTTTCTGCACTTAAGTTATAAGCATCTTGAACCAATTCATGAGGATTGAGCTCTGGAAAATAAATAATTTTTTGCATCAACGAGTGAATGAATAGTTTCTGGTCAGAGTTCAGCTGCGAGAATACATTCTTTATCCTCTGATCTAACAGACTCAGTGAAGTAAGTACGTCAGGGTCGTCTTGTCGTTGTAAGACTTCTGACATAGGAAAGATTCTTTGGCCAATTGGTGGTGACTCTCCGCCGAATAAGCTGTTTTGTTCTACGCTGGATTCTACAGTACCTTCAGAGCTTGTATGGCCACTAAAAGTTGTTGTGGAGTGTGATAATAAGGGTTCGGTTTCAGGGTTGTTCGCCGCTTCAACCGAAGAACGGGTTGCAGCTTGGGGAGTTTCAGCCGCTTGAATAGAGAGTCTAGCGCCATCAGATCTGTCCACTGCCCAAGAAATGGTCTGTGTTATTTTTCTGATCAGCTTTGGAGCAATAGCTTGTGTGAAAGTCTCCAGTGCAAAAAAGTCAAAGACACCGCTCACAAAGGTAAGTGCTGTAGACACTGCTTGATTGCCTGCATCCAGAACAGCCTGTGAACCAATGAGCAGGAGCCCCCCGGCAATGGCATTGGTGGCAAAGAATACCCCGGTGGCGGTGGCTTCGCTAGCTGTGGCAAAACCCAATGAAGCTCCGACTGAAGGAATGGCGAGCAAAAAACCAAGCACTCCAAGCGCTATTGAAAAACTACCTATAACGACTCTGTCTTCAGCCTCATGTCCCGTTGGGTCAGTGTAGTTTACAGGATCGCCGTGGGCATAGGCGTAGCGGTTATCCACATGCACGCTGTCCCGGGTTATAAAGCGCCTTAGTTGTGGGTGATGGAATCGGTGTCTTAAGTATGTCAGGCCGGTTTCAGGCTCAGTCAATTCCTGATTCCAGGTAAATACTGTGTCGTCTATTGGGTGACGCTGCAGTGGTTTGCCGTAGGCATCGTAGCGATGCAGGTGCAGCTGTGTTTCACCTTTGGTCTGTTGCAGAACCACGCCAGTACTCTCATTGACCATGAAAAACTGATCCAGACCCTGACCGGTTTTTCTGGCTAAAATGTTTTTTCCGTTGCGCACCAGTGAGCGCCACTGACCGTCTTTAACGACGGTTTGCATGTTTTTATGGTGATCCGGGTAGAAGTGAGTTTTGGAGTCGTCACTGTAGCGGCGGCTCAGCAGGCCATTCGGCCAGTATTTGTAGTAGGTTGCTGGTCGATTTTGTGGCTGAGTATGGAGTAAAAGCCTGCGTCGTCGTACTGATATTTAGTTGCTTTATGGTCTTGAGTCAGGTGTCCGTTAGCGTCATGCAGTACGGTGTTTATCACCTCCCCCACCCTGACACTGTGCAGTTGATCCAGATTGTTGTACGAATACTGTATGCTTTGGTCGGGGCCGCAATTACTGTGGTCTTCTTCAGCCAGCAGGTTGTTGTTGCCGTCGTAACGGTAGTGCTTTTGAAAGCTGGCTGTTTGATTGGTGTGTACTTCATCGGTAAGACGGTGGATACCATCATACCGATACTCTGTTGTATGTTGTTGCGGTGGTTGTCCTTTTTTAGCCAGTTTTTGTACCTGTTTGAGCAGTTTTCCCCGTGGGTTGTAGTGGTAGTTTACGTCATATTGCATTTGGGGGTTGCTGCTGGTTGATTCCACCGTGTGTCCGAACACACCATAGCGGAAGTGGGTTTGCGTTTTTCCCGTTGTTTCTGCGTTGGTGGTTCTCTTGATTAGTTTCCCTTTATGTCCGTTGTCGTCTACACCATAGTGGAAGTCAATACGACTGTCGTTAACTTTTATGCTGGATAAAAGCCCTTTGTCTTCTGGTTTATAGATAAAGTGCTGTTCGCTCTGGTTGGCGTCTTTTTGCGTAATGACGCGGTCGTAGTCGTCCAGAGTGTAGCTGATTGATCGATCATCCGGGTAATGCATCTCAAGCAGACGCCCGTTTGGCGTATAGCGATAATGCATGCTTTGCCCGTCGCTGTCGCTTATCTGTACCAGTCTGCCATCGGCATCGTAATGACGTTTCACGGTATGGAGCTTCTGTTTTCGACTCCAGGTGTGTTGGGTTAATAAACCCCGGTTGTTGTATTGGTAATGAATTTGATGGCCATTTTGCAGAGTTTTCGCTATTTCCCGGCCGTTTTTATCGTAGCGGTGTTCTATGTAAAGGCGATTGCCGTCAGCTGTTTTGGGTGATTCCACTTTGTTGAGCAAACCATCACCGTCGTATAGGTAGCGGTAGCCTGTATGACTGCTGGTGTGGTCTGGTGTTTTTAGTGTTTTGTGCCAAGTGTGAAGATGGTCGATCAGGTTGTACTCCCGGGTTTTGTGGCCGTGCATGCCATCCCAGGTGTGGGTATCTGAGGCGATTAGGTTGTGTCGCGGGTCGTAGCGTAGGTGATTAGTCACTGTTTCGCGTTTCTTTTGGGTGTGCAGGTCAACCAGTTCGGTTGTGCTGCTGATCGTTTTTCTATAAACGTCTTGCACTATTGTGTTTTGCAGGAACTCGGTGGCTTGATCGTGGGGGTTGTTGGTTACCGGGTAGTGTCGGGAAATGTATTTGCGCTCCCAGGGCACCTTGCTGATTACCTGATGCTGGCGCCCATTGATCCGTGAGGTGGTGGTCATGGCGGAGTCATTGTAATCAATGTGGTGTTCATTGCCCCAGGGATCTGTGGTGTTAGTGCGTCGGCCATTCTCATCATAGGTAAAGGTGGTGGTGAGGCCGAGAATATTGGTCTTGCTGTCTACCTTGCCAAAAGCGTTGTAGGATCGGCTGGATAAGGTGCGCCACTTTCCGTTATGCAGGTCTTGCTGTTGAATAGAGCGTCCGGACGCATCGCGAATATTCCGTTTTGTATTGCCAAGTGGACTTTGTACGGTGGTGGTGTTCTGTCCGTCGGTGCTGAATGTCTCGTAGGTGCTGCGCGTCACGTAGCCCGCCGGGTCGGTGTGGGTAAGCGGGCGATTCAGGGCGTCGTAGGTGTAGGTAGTGACTTCGCCTTTGGGGGTTATAGTCTTCAGGCGTCTGGCGTTGCGTGTATCTATCACTTTGGTTTGTTCACGCCCCTGGTCGCTCACTTTGGTGATGGTCAGCTCAGCAGTATCGGGGTTGAACTGATAACGCATGTGGTGGCTTACCGATTGAATGCCCGGCTGGTTTTTTACCAGCCAGCGACGAGTAGCGCAGCGTGGTCGTCCTTTGTCATCATGGGTTAAATCCGTTTGCTGCCAGTCCTGCCAGTCTGCATGGGGGGCCTTCCAGGCCAGACGTTCGTGACTGTGCGTCTTACCATCCGCTGTCAGCGCATAGCTTTTGCGAATGGTTTTGCCCTCCAAAAAGTCCACGCGGGTATGTTCGGCCAGCAGGCTGTAATGGTCGGTGAAGTAGCGGCTGAACGTGGCATCAAGCGCCTTCCACTGTTGGTTCTGTCTATCATAGATTGAACGGACCTCGCTCAGTTTGTTGCCGTAACGGTCGTAGGTGTTTGTGGTTTTGTCACTGGGTACATAGGCATTTCCATGCCAGACGTAACGGGTCACTTCGGTGGGTTTATCGTAATTGGTTGAACGGCTGTATTTAAATGGTGAGATGGCATATTTGTAGGTGGCTTTCAGATAAGGTTGTCCCTGTCGTAGGGTTCGAATCTCAACCGGCAGGTGCAAATAGTTATACTCATAAACCTGTTGGTGCTGTTGTTCGTCATTAACGTGCGTAATTTCCACACTGTATTTGTAGGACTGGTTATTGCTGTCCATCAAGCTGTCGCCTTGGCTCGATAGAGTGTATGTGGGGTAGCCGGTATAGTTATTATCCTTGCTGAACTTGTAGTAGATTTCGTTGTGGGTTTTCAGATCACTCTGGTCATACTGTCTGAAGTGGTTGACCACTGGCATTTGTTTTGTGCCGCTGTGGTCATTGTAAAAGATACCGTCGTAGCTCAATTCAGTGGTCAGCCCTTCGGGTGTTTCCATCGTGCGAATCAAGTTTCTGCCGAACGCATTGATATAGCTGATCTTGTAGTTTTGCTTTAATGGGTCCTCAATCCGGGTGACCCCTTGCTCATTGAAATAAACCCGCTGCTCACGGTTGTCGGGGAAGTGGACAATCAGCGTGCCCGGTTCATAACTGAAGCGGTAAATATTGCCATAATTGTCTTTAATGCTGGCAAGCTTGGCAGACTCAAGGCTGCGAACCGGCTCTTCATAACTGAATTGTACATGGTTATCAAAGCGGTCAACCTGCAACATTAACAGCCCTTGGTGGGAAAAAAACTGACGACTACCGTCTTTATGTTGCGATACATGGCGATAGTTTAGTTTTGGGTGGTCAGGAACAGGCAACGCTTGCCCTTTATCCTGAAATTTGGTGCCATGCTGATTGTAATATTTAAGTCCGGAAGCAAAGCCGGTTTCATCATGCCATAAATTATCAATTAGCCATTGCGTACCGCCTAGCTCAGCGGTGTGTTGGGTAATATGATCCAAATCCAGCTGCCAGCCAGTGGGCAAGCCAAACGTGCCGCGGGCATTAAAACTGTAAGTCAGATTTAGCTTAAGAGGCTCACGTACCCCCTTCGCCGAAAGCAAGGGGTAGGTAACACTGAGTGTTCCGGTGGCAGCATTTATCTGAACTTTGAAGACTTTTGTGTGATTAAAGGCCTGACTGCCCTTGTATGCAGCTATGGCTTGGCTACACAACAGCAGCCCAATGAATATCAGCCTGCATTGATAAAATAATTGCGACATCATATACACCTGTTAACGAATTGCTCGTAGGCTGAGGAATATCTTGTGATTATTAATCAGAAGATTTTTATTGCAATTTTGTCGAACATCATGTGTCGTTATGAGTAAAATCTGCAGTCCCAAGGAGTATAGTGAAACCTTGGCTAGTTTTGGCGATTGACCATAAATAATTCGCTCAGGATTATATTTCTGGTTTGCTCTGCTCAAACGCCCCGTAGAAAAGAGGAATTAGAGCCTCGTTTCTACGGGGGGAGAGTGCATATTTTGTTGGGATGAAGCCGCTGAGCAGGGCGAGTCGTAATTTTTAGCAGTGACAGAGCGCCTGACTACCTTATACTGTGCCGAGAATTAAGATTTCCCATGCTGGCCTGAAAGGAAAATTAACTTCTACAAAGCCGTAGTGTTATCCGCAAGAGTTCTAAAAAAATCAACAATTTTTTTTCCCGAAATCCCTCTTGACTTATATTCAAAATACCAAGATTCCTCGCTTAAAGTAAACAGATCCTCTTCCGAAAAAAGATCTATTGGAAAGTTACGAAAGAATTCTCGCATTATAGTGTGAATATCCGGTGTTGTAGAATAAATAAGGGCTGTCATTAATTTCTCAATGAACTCATATTGTTCATCCATGCGAAATAAGGCTGAGCCAATCTAGCTTTTAAGTTTTTATTGAGCTATTTACTGCATAAAAATGTGGTCTTCTAATTACCTCGTTAGCATACCAGTTGTTTACTGATTCACTTCCTAGTGTACTGGTGTTTTCAGAAGAGGCTATTGTACTGGTGTTTTCAGAAGAGAACGGGCAAAACCCTTACTTCCAGGCAAAGTCAAAGGCCCATTGTAAGTTTTTGCTGCTGCGGGGGTGACAGCAGGACTAACTTTCGACTCCATCAAAGGGCCTGTTTTAGTTGGGATAAATTCAGTCATCGCAACCGTTTTGCGGACTCAAGGCTGGAAACCGCCTCTTCATAACCGAATTGGACATGGTTATCAAAGCGGTCAACCTGTAACAGCTCCTGATGGGAGAAAAACTGACGACTGCCGTCTTTATGTTGCGAAACATC
The DNA here is from genome assembly GCA_965198415.1 of Endozoicomonas sp. Classification (GTDB taxonomy): domain Bacteria; phylum Pseudomonadota; class Gammaproteobacteria; order Pseudomonadales; family Endozoicomonadaceae; genus Endozoicomonas. The sequence goes on along the minus strand of CBDAPN010000029.1, from coordinate 87,457 downwards.
AACCATCTACAGCTGTATTTTGGTTGATGAATCCCGAAATGTTAATACAGGTATTTTTTACGTAAGATGTTTTCCATCCAAAAGCAACTATACCAAAAAAAGTCTAAGGAGTCGTAGCTTATATGTCCTCTCCAAAGTAGTAAATCAAGTTAGTAACTTTGCTCCCTGAGACGTTTCTTAATGGGTAACTGAAATTTTCATAATACTTTGCGAATTGAAGCAATTCACCACGCGAAAAAATATTTTCTGTACTCGAGTTATAAACATCAGCAATGATAGTTGAAGGTTCGTATTCTGGAAAATAAATAATTCTTTCCATCACCGATTGAATGAATAGTTTCTGGTCAGAGTTCAGCTCCGAGAATACTGTATGAATTCTGTGATTTAACAGAGCCAGTGAATTAATTACGCCAGGGTCGTTTTGTCGTATTAAGATTTCTGATTGAGGAAAGGTTTGTTGGCCACTTTGTGGTAACTCTCCGCCGAATAAGCTGTTTTGTTCTACACTGGACTCTACAGTACTTCTAGAGCTTGTATGGCCACTAAAAGTTGTTTTGGAGTGTGATAATAAGGATTCGGTTTCAGGGTTGTTCGCCGCTTCAACCGAAGAGCTGGTTGCAGCTTGGGGAATTTCAGCCGCTTGAAAAGTGATTCTAGCTTCATCAGTTCTCCTCATTGCCAAAGAAATGGTCTGTGTTATCTTTTGGATCAGCTTTGGAGCAATAGATTGGGTGACAGTCTCCAGTGCATAAAAGTCAAAGATACCGCTTATAAAGGCAAGTGCAATAGATCCTGCTGTACGGCCTGAATCCAGAAGAGCCTGTGAACTCATGAGCAGGAGCCCACCGATAATGGCATTGGCGGCATAGAATATCCCGGTGGCGGTGGCTTCGCTAGCTGTGGCAAAACCCAATGAAGCTCCGACTGTAGGGATGGCGAGCAAAAAACCAAGCGCTCCAAATCCTATTCCTAAACCACCTATAACGACTCTGTCTTCAGGCTGATCATGTCCCGTCGGGTCAGTGTGGTTCACAGGATCGCCGTGGGCATAGGCGTAGCGGTTATCCACATGCACGCTGTCCCGGGTTATAAAGCGCCTTAGTTGTGGGTGATGGAATCGGTGTCTTAAGTATGTCAGGCCGGTTTCAGGCTCAGTCAATTCCTGATTCCAGGTAAATACTGTGTCGTCTATTGGGTGACGCTGCAGTGGTTTGCCGTAGGCATCGTAGCGATGCAGGTGCAGCTGTGTTTCACCTTTGGTCTGTTGCAGAACCACGCCAGTACTCTCATTGACCATGAAAAACTGATCCAGACCCTGACCGGTTTTTCTGGCTAAAATGTTTTTTCCGTTGCGCACCAGTGAGCGCCACTGACCGTCTTTAACGACGGTTTGCATGTTTTTATGGTGATCCGGGTAGAAGTGAGTTTTGGAGTCGTCACTGTAGCGGCGGCTCAGCAGGCCATTCGGCCAGTATTTGTAGTAGGTTGCTGGTCGATTTTGTGGCTGAGTATGGAGTAAGAAGCCTGCGTCGTCGTACTGATATTTAGTTGCTTTATGGTCTTGAGTCAGGTGTCCGTTAGCGTCATGCAGTACGGTGTTTATCACCTCCCCCACCCTGACACTGTGCAGTTGATCCAGATTGTTGTACGAATACTGTATGGTTTGGTCGGGGCCGCAATTACTGTGGTCTTCTTCAGCCAGCAGGTTGTTGTTGCCGTCGTAACGGTAGTGCTTTTGAAAGCTGGCTGTTTGATTGGTGTGTACTTCATCGGTAAGACGGTGGATACCATCATACCGATACTCTGTTGTATGTTGTTGCGGTGGTTGTCCTTTTTTAGCCAGTTTTTGTACCTGTTTGAGCAGTTCTCCCCGTGGGTTGTAGTGGTAGTTTACGTCATATTGCATTTGGGGGTTGCTGCTGGTTGATTCCACCGTGTGTCCGAACACACCATAGCGGAAGTGGGTTTGCGTTTTTCCCGTTGTTTCTGCGTTGGTGGTTCTCTTGATTAGTTTCCCTTTATGTCCGTTGTCGTCTATACCATAGTGGAAGTCAATACGACTGTCGTTAACTTTTATGCTGGATAAAAGCCCTTTGTCTTCTGGTTTATAGATAAAGTGCTGTTCGCTCTGGTTGGCGTCTTTTTGCGTAATGACGCGGTCGTAGTCGTCCAGAGTGTAGCTGATTGATCGATCATCCGGGTAATGCATCTCAAGCAGACGCCCGTTTGGCGTATAGCGATAATGCATGCTTTGCCCGTCGCTGTCGCTTATCTGTACCAGTCTGCCATCGGCATCGTAATGACGTTTCACGGTATGGAGCTTCTGTTTTCGACTCCAGGTGTGTTGGGTTAATAAACCCCGGTTGTTGTATTGGTAATGAATTTGATGGCCATTTTGCAGAGTTTTCGCTATTTCCCGGCCGTTTTTATCGTAGCGGTGTTCTATGTAAAGGCGATTGCCGTCAGCTGTTTTGGGTGATTCCACTTTGTTGAGCAAACCATCACCGTCGTATAGGTAGCGGTAGCCTGTATGACTGCTGGTGTGGTCTGGTGTTTTTAGTGTTTTGTGCCAAGTGTGAAGATGGTCGATCAGGTTGTACTCCCGGGTTTTGTGGCCGTGCATGCCATCCCAGGTGTGGGTATCTGAGGCGATTAGGTTGTGTCGCGGGTCGTAGCGTAGGTGATTAGTCACTGTTTCGCGTTTCTTTTGGGTGTGCAGGTCAACCAGTTCGGTTGTGCTGCTGATCGTTTTTCTATAAACGTCTTGCACTATTGTGTTTTGCAGGAACTCGGTGGCTTGATCGTGGGGGTTGTTGGTTACCGGGTAGTGTCGGGAAATGTATTTGCGCTCCCAGGGCACCTTGCTGATTACCTGATGCTGGCGCCCATTGATCCGTGAGGTGGTGGTCATGGCGGAGTCATTGTAATCAATGTGGTGTTCATTGCCCCAAGGATCTGTGGTGTTAGTGCGTCGGCCATTCTCATCATAGGTAAAGGTGGTGGTGAGGCCGAGAATATTGGTCTTGCTGTCTACCTTGCCAAAAGCGTTGTAGGATCGGCTGGATAAGGTGCGCCACTTTCCGTTATGCAGGTCTTGCTGTTGAATAGAGCGTCCGGACGCATCGCGAATATTCCGTTTTGTATTGCCAAGTGGACTTTGTACGGTGGTGGTGTTCTGTCCGTCGGTGCTGAATGTCTCGTAGGTGCTGCGCGTCACGTAGCCCGCCGGGTCGGTGTGGGTAAGCGGGCGATTCAGGGCGTCGTAGGTGTAGGTAGTGACTTCGCCTTTGGGGGTTATAGTCTTCAGGCGTCTGGCGTTGCGTGTATCTATCACTTTGGTTTGTTCACGCCCCTGGTCGGTCACTTTGGTGATGGTCAACTCAGCAGTATCGGGGTTGAACTGATAACGGGTGTGGTGGCTTACCGATTGAATGCCCGGCTGGTTTTTTACCAGCCAGCGACGAGTAGCGCAGCGTGGTCGTCCTTTGTCATCATGGGTTAAATCCGTTTGCTGCCAGTCCTGCCAGTCTGCATGGGGGGCCTTCCAGGCCAGACGTTCGTGACTGTGCGTCTTACCATCCGCTGTCAGCGCATAGCTTTTGCGAATGGTTTTGCCCTCCAAAAAGTCCACGCGGGTATGTTCGGCCAGCAGGCTGTAATGGTCGGTGAAGTAGCGGCTGAACGTGGCATCAAGCGCCTTCCACTGTTGGTTCTGTCTATCATAGATTGAACGGACCTCGCTCAGTTTGTTGCCGTAACGGTCGTAGGTGTTTGTGGTTTTGTCACTGGGTACATAGGCATTTCCATGCCAGACGTAACGGGTCACTTCGGTGGGTTTATCGTAATTGGTTGAACGGCTGTATTTAAATGGTGAGATGGCATATTTGTAGGTGGCTTTCAGATAAGGTTGTCCCTGTCGTAGGGTTCGAATCTCAACCGGCAGGTGCAAATAGTTATACTCATAAACTTGTTGGTGCTGTTGTTCGTCATTAACGTGCGTAATTTCCACACTGTATTTGTAGGACTGGTTATTGCTGTCCATCAAGCTGTCGCCTTGGCTCGATAGAGTGTATGTGGGGTAGCCGGTATAGTTATTATCCTTGCTGAACTTGTAGTAGATTTCGTTGTGGGTTTTCAGATCACTCTGGTCATACTGTCTGAAGTGGTTGACCACTGGCATTTGTTTTGTGCCGCTGTGGTCATTGTAAAAGATACCGTCGTAGCTCAATTCAGTGGTCAGCCCTTCGGGTGTTTCCATCGTGCGAATCAAGTTTCTGCCGAACGCATTGATATAGCTGATCTTGTAGTTTTGCTTTAATGGGTCCTCAATCCGGGTGACCCCTTGCTCATTGAAATAAACCCGCTGCTCACGGTTGTCGGGGAAGTGGACAATCAGCGTGCCCGGTTCATAACTGAAGCGGTAAATATTGCCATAATTGTCTTTAATGCTGGCAAGCTTGGCAGACTCAAGGCTGCGAACCGGCTCTTCATAACTGAATTGTACATGGTTATCAAAGCGGTCAACCTGCAACATTAACAGCCCTTGGTGGGAAAAAAACTGACGACTACCGTCTTTATGTTGCGATACATGGCGATAGTTTAGTTTTGGGTGGTCAGGAACAGGCAACGCTTGCCCTTTATCCTGAAATTTGGTGCCATGCTGATTGTAATATTTAAGCCCGGAAGCAAAGCCGGTTTCATCATGCCATAAATTATCAATTAGCCATTGCGTACCGCCTAGCTCAGCGGTGTGTTGGGTAATATGATCCAAATCCAGCTGCCAGCCAGTGGGCAAGCCAAACGTGCCGCGGGCATTAAAACTGTAAGTCAGATTTAGCCTAAGAGGCTCACGTACCCCCTTCGCCGAAAGCAAGGGGTAGGTAACACTGAGTGTTCCGGTGGCAGCATTTATCTGAACTTTGAAGACTTTTGTGTGATTAAAGGCCTGACTGCCCTTGTATGCAGCTATGGCTTGGCTACACAACAGCAGCCCAATGAATATCAGCCTGCATTGATAAAATAATTGCGACATCATATACACCTGTTAACGAATTGCTCGTAGGCTGAGGAATATCTTGTGATTGTTAATCAGAAGATTTTTATTGCAATTTTGTCGAACATCATGTGTCGTTATGAGTAAAATCTGCAGTCCCAAGGAGTATAGTGAAACCTTGGCTAGTTTTGGCGATTGACCATAAATACTTCGCTGAGGATTATATTTCTGGTTTGCTCTGCTCAAACGCCCCGTAGAAAAGAGGAATTAGAGCCTCGTTTCTACTGGGGGAGAGTGCATATTTTGTTGGGATGAAGCCGCTGAGCAGGGCGAGTCGTAATTTTTAGCAGTGACAGAGCGCCTGACTACCTTATACTGTGCCGAGAATTAAGATTTCCCATGCTGGCCTGAAAGGAAAATTAACTTCTACAAAGCCGTAGTGTTAACCGCAAGAGTACTAAAAAAATCAACAATTTTCTCTCCCGAAATCCCTCTTGACTTATATTCAAAATACCAAGATTCCTTGCTTAAAGTAAACAGCTCCTCTACCGAAAAAAGATCTATTGGAGAGTTACGAAAGAATTCTCGCATTATAGGGTGAATATCCGGTGTTGTAGAATAAATAAGGTTTGTCATTAATTCTTTAATGAACTTATATTGGTCATTGGTCAGCCATGCGAAATAAGGATTATTCAATTTAGCTTCTAAAGTTTCTATTGAGCTATTTACTGCATAAAAATTTGGTCTTCTAATCAACTCGTTGGCATACCAACGGTCTACTGATTCACTTCCTAGTGTACTGGTGTTTTCTGAAGAGATTATTGGAGAACGGGCAGAACCCTTACTTCCAGGCAAAGTCAAAGGCCCATTGTAAGTTTCTGCTGCTACGGGGGGGACAGCAGGACTAACTTTCGACTCTATCAAAGGACTTGTTCTAGGTGGGGTAAATTCAGTCATCGCAACCGTTTCGTCAACTGCATCTGTTACCTTGGCAGTCCCGTAAATAGTCTTTGCGATCTTAGGAGCAATACCTATTGCGAAATCTCCCGATGCAAAAGTACCCAATATAGCGCTGGCAAGGCTGAATTTTTTGGCTAATGCTTTGTGGCCTGTATCCAGAGCAACCTGAGAACCAATCAACAGCATACCCGAAGAGGTACCGGATACCGCAAAGGCTGCACCGGCGATAGTATTAATAGTGGAGGTCAAACCCAGTGAAGCGCCCGTTGTAGGTATGGCGAACAAAACCCCAACCAGACCAATGATTGTTATGGCAGTGCCACCGGCGTATCGCCACTCAGCACTGTGACCTGTGGGGTCGATGTAATTCACCGGATCACCGTGGGCATAGGCGTAGCGGTTATCCACATGCACGTTGTCCCGGCTGATAAAGCGCCTCAGTTGTGGGTGGTGGAATCGGTGTCGTAAGTAAGTCAGCCCGGTTTCAGGTTCTGTTAATTCCTGGTTCCAGGTAAAGTCGGTGTCGGCGGTTGGGTTGTGTTGCAGTGGCTTACCGTAGGCATCATAACGATGCAGGTGCAGCCGTGTTTCGCCTTTGGCTTGCTGCAAAACGGCGCCGGTGCTCTCATTGATTTTGAAAAACTGATCCAGACCCTGGTCGGTTTGTCTGCCGACAATATTGTTTCCGTGTCGTATCATTGAGCGCCACTGACCGTCTTTAACGACGGTTTGCATGTTTTTATGGTGGTCTGGGTAGAAACGGCTTTGTGAGCTGCTACTGCGTCTGCTCAGCAGGCCGCTCGGCCAATATTCGTAACGAATGGCTGGCCTTTTTTGTGGTTGCACCTGCAATAAAAAGCCTGCATCGTCGTATTCATATTGAGTCGCTTTATGGTCTTGGGTCAGGTGTCCGTTGGCATTGTGCAGCACCGGACTTGTCATCTCCCCCACCTTTACATTGACCAGTTGGTCCAGACTGTTGTACGAATACTGCAGCCTTTGGCCCGGGCCACAGTTGCTGTGGTCTTCTTCGGCCAGCAGGTTGTCATTGCCATCGTAACGGTAGCGCTTTTGAAAGTTTTCGGCTTGCCACGAGTGCATCTCGTGGGTAAGGCGTTGCATGCCATCATAGCGGTACTCCGTTGTATGCTGTTGTGGCGGTTCACCCTGTGTGGCCAGCGTCTGCACTTGTTTGAACAGCGCTCCTCTTGGGGTGTAGTTGTAGTTCACGCCATAGTGTGCCTTGGGGTTGCTGCTGGTTGCTGCCACCATTTGCCCGAAAACGCCATAGCGAAAGCGGGTCTCTGTTTTTCCTGTTGCCTGTGCGTTGGTGACTCTCTTAAGTAGTTGCCCTCGCAGTCCGTTATCGTCTTCACCGTAATGAAAGTCGATACGACTGCCGTTAACTCTCAGGCTGGATAAGCGGCCTTGGTCTTCTGGCTTATAAGTAAAGTGCTGTTCGGTCTGGTTGGCGTCTTTTTGTGTTATGACGCGGTCGAAGCCGTCCAGTGTGTAGCTGATGGAGCGGTCATCCGGGTAGTGCATCTGGAGTAGGCGCCCGTTTGGTGTATAGCGATAACGCATGGTTTGCCCGTTACTATCGCTTAACTGTACCAGTCGGCCATCGGCATCGTATTGACGGTTCACCGTATAGGGCTTCTGCTTGCGGTTCCATGAGTGCTGGGTCAGTAAACCCCGGTTATCGTATTGGTAATGGATGCGCTGGCCGTTTTGTAGGGTTTTCTCGATTTCCCGGCCGTTTTTGTCATAGCCGTGTTGCAGGTAAAGGCGATTGCCGTCGGCTGTTATTGGGGACTCTACCTTGGTTAGTAAGCCATCGCTGTCGTATAGGTAGCGGTAGCCCGTATGGCTGCTGGTGTGTTCTGGCGTTTGTAGGGTTTTGTGCCAGCTGTAGAGGTGGTTGAGCAGATCGTATTCCCGGGTTTTGTGGCCGTGTAGGTTGTCCCAGGTATGGGTATCTGAGGCGATCAGGTTGTGTTGGGGGTCGTAGTGCAGTTGGTTGGTGATCATGTGACGTTTTTTGTGGGTCTGCAGGTTAACCAGTACGGAAGTGGTGCTGATCGCTTTTTTGTAGGCGTCGTGTATCACGGTGTTTTCCACCCACTCAGTGGCCTGATCGTAGGGATTGTTGGTTACCGGGTAGTGTCGGGAAATCCGTTTGCGCTCCCAGGGGACTTTTTTAACCACCTGATGCTGGCGCCCATTGATGAATGCGGTGGTCATCATGGCGGGGTCATTGTAGTCAATGCGGTGTTCATTGCCCCAGGGGTCGATGGTGTGAGTGGGTCGACCCTGATCATCGTAGGTGAAGGTGGTGGTGAGGCCGAGAATATTGGTTTTACTCTCTACTTTGCCAAAGGCGTTGAAGGACTGGCTGGATAAGGTGCGCCACTGACCGTTATGCAGGTCTTGTTGGTTAATAGGGCGGTTGGATGCATCGTGAATTATGCGTCGTGTATTACCCAGTGGGCTTTGCACGGCGGTGGTGTTTTGTCCGTCGTCAATGAAAGTTTCGTACGTGTTGCGGGATACGTAGCCTGCCGGGTCGGTGTGGGTAAGCGGGCGGTTCAGGGCGTCGTAGGTGTAGGTAGTGACTTCGCCTTTGGGGGTTACAGTCTTCAGGCGTCTGGCGTTGCGGGTATCTAAAACCGTTGTATGCTCACGGCCTTGGTCGCTTATTTGGGTGACGGTCAGCTCGGCAGTGGCGGGGTCGAATTGGTAACGGGTGTGGTGGCTTGTTGATTGAATACCCGGTCGGTTATTTACCAGCCAGCGGCGGGTAGCGGAGCGTTGTCGTCCTTTGTCATCGTGGGTTAAATCCGTTTGCTGCCAGTCCTGCCAGTCGTGCTGGTGCAGCTTCCAGGTCAGGCGTTCGTGGCGGTGGGTTTTGCCATTGGGTGCGAGGGCGTAGCTTTTGCGAATGGCGCGGCCACCAAGCAGGTCAAACTGGGTGTGTTCTGCCAGCAGGCTGTAATGGTCGGTGAAATAGCGGCTGACCGTGGCTGCAAGCGCCTGCCACTGTTGGCGAGTACGGTCATAGACTGAACGGGTCTCGCGCAGTTTGTTGCCGTAACGGTCGTAGGTGGTAGTGGTTTTGTCGCTGGGCAGGTAAGTCGACCCATTCCAGACGTAGCGGGTCACCTTGGTGGGTTTATCGTAATTGGTTGAACGGCTGTATTTGAATGGCGAAATGTCATACTCGTAAACGGTTTTCAAATAAGGCTGCCCCTGTTGCAGGGTGCGGATTTCAACCGGCAAGTGTAAGTAGTTAAATTCATAAACCTGTTGGCGCTGCTGCCCGCCATTAACGTGAGTCACTTCCACACTGTATTTGTAGGACTGATCATTGCTGTCGATCAGGCTGTCGCCACGGCTCGATAGAGCGTACAGAGGGTAGCCGGTGAAATTACTGCCTTGGCTGTATTGGTAGTAGACCTCTTGATGAGTTTTCAGATCTCCCTGATCCACCTGTTTAAAGCGGTTCACCACCGGCATTTGCTGTTTGCCACTGTCGTCGGTGTAAGTAATACTGCCGTAGCTCAGTTCAGTGGTCAGCCCTTCGGGCGTTTCCAGAGTGTGAATCAGGTTGCTGCCAAGCGTATTGGCGTAGGTGATTTTGTAGCTTTGTTTTAAGGCATTCTCAATGCGGATGACGCCCTCGCCATTAAAGTAGACTCGTTGCTCCCGTTGATCAGGGCATAGAATAATCAACACGCCCGGCTCATAGCTAAAGCGATAAACATTGCCATAGTCGTCTTTAATGTGGGTAAGTCTGGCGGACTCAATATTGCCAACCGGCTCTTCATAACTGAATTGCACACGGTTATCAAAGCGGTCCACTTGCAGCATTAACAGCCCTTGATTGGAAAAGAACTGACGACTGCCGTCTTTGTGTTGCGATACGTGGCGGTAGTTTAGCTTTGGGTAGCCGGGAATGGGCAGCGTTTGCCCTTTATCGAGGAACTGGGTGCCGTGCTGATTGTAATATTTGAGTCCGGAAGCGAAGCCGGTTTCGTCGTGCCATAAATTATCAATCAGCCACTGCATACCGCCAAGTTCGGCGGTGTGTTGGTTAATATGATCGAGATCCAGTTGCCAGCCAGCGGGTAGGCCAAACATGCCCCGGGCGTTATAACTGTAGGTCAGGTTGACTTTCAGTGGCATCCGCACCCCTTGCGCTTCAATTAGGGGGTAGGTAAGACCGAGTGTTCCGGTGGCGGGGTTAACCTGTAGGTTGAATGCTTTTATGCGGTTGTAGGCCTGACTGCCGTTGTAGGTGGCAGTGGCCAGATTACACAACAGTAGCCCGATGAATATCAGCCTGCATCGATAAAATAATTGCGACATCATATACACCTGTGAACGAATTGCTCGTAGGCCGAGGAATATCTTGTGATTATTAACCAGAAGATTTTTATTGCAATTTTGTCGAACATCATGTGTCGTTATGAGTAAAATCTGCAGTCCAAAGGAGTATAGTGAAACTTTGGCTAGTTTTGGCGATTGACCATAAATACTTCGCTCAGGATTATATTTCTGGTTTGCTCTGCTCAAACGCCCCGTAGAAAAGAGGAATTAGAGTCTCGTTTCTACTGGGGGAGAGTGCATATTTTGTTGGGATGAAGCCGCTGAGCAGGGCGAGTCGTAATTTTTTAGCAGTGACAGAGCGCCTGACTACTTTATACTGTGCTGAGAATTAAGATTTCCCATGCTGGCCTGAAAGGAAAATTAACTTCTACAAAGCCGTAGTGTTAATCGCAAGAGCTCTAAAAAAACTAACAATTTTTTTTCCCGAAATCCCTCTTGAGTCATAGTCAAAATACCGAGAATTCTTGCTTAAAGCAAACAGTTCCTCTCGCGAAAAAAGATCTATTGGAAGTCTCAAAAAGAATTTTCGCATTATAGGGTAAATATCCGGTGTTGTAGAATAAATAAGGGCTCTCATTAATTGCTCAATGAACTTATATTGGTTATTGTTCAGCCATGCGAAATAAGGATTATTCAATTTAGCTTGTAAAGTTTCTATTGAGCTTTTTACTTCATACAAATCTGGTCTTCTAATCAACTGGTTGGCAAACCAATGGTCTGGTGATTCACTTCCTAGTGTACTGGTGTTTTCTGAAGAGATTATTGGAGAACGGGCAGAACCCTTACTTCCAAACCAAGTCAAAGGCCCATTGTAAGTTTCTCCTGCTACGGGGGGTACAGCAGGACTAACTTTCGACTCCATCAAAGGATATGTTCTAGGTGGGGTAAATTCAGTCATCGCAACCGTTTGGTCAACTGTATCTGTTACCTGGGCAGTCCCGTAAATAGTCTTTGCGATCTTAGGAGCAATACCTATTGCGAAATCTCCCGCTGCAAAAGTACCCAATATAGCGCTGGCAAGGCTGAATTTTTTGGCTAATGCTTTGTGGCCTGTATCCAGAGCAACCTGAGAACCAATCAACAGCATACCCGAAGAGGCACCGGATACCGCAAACGCTGCACCGGCGATAGTATTAATAGTGGAGGTCAAACCCAGTGCAGCGCCCGTTGTAGGTATGGCGAACAAAACCCCAAGCAGACCAATGATTGTTATGGCAGTGCCACCGGCGTATCGCCACTCAGCACTGTGACCTGTGGGGTCGATGTAATTCACCGGATCACCGTGGGCATAGGCGTAGCGGTTATCCACATGCACGTTGTCACGGCTGATAAAGCGCCTCAGTTGTGGGTGGTGGAATCGGTGTCGTAAGTAAGTCAGCCCGGTTTCAGGTTCTGTTAATTCCTGGTTCCAGGTAAAGTCGGTGTCGGCGGTTGGGTTGTGTTGCAGTGGCTTACCGTAGGCATCATAACGATGCAGGTGCAGCCGTGTTTCGCCTTTGGCTTGCTGCAAAACGGCACCGGTGCTCTCATTGATTTTGAAAAACTGATCCAGACCCTGGTCGGTTTGTCTGCCGACAATATTGTTTCCGTGTCGTATCATTGAGCGCCACTGACCGTCTTTAACGACGGTTTGCATGTTTTTATGGTGGTCTGGGTAGAAACGGCTTTGTGAGCTGCTACTGCGTCCGCTTAGCAGGCCGCTCGGCCAATATTCGTAACGAATGGCTGGCCTTTTTTGTGGTTGCACCTGCAATAAAAAGCCTGCATCGTCGTATTCATATTGAGTCGCTTTATGGTCTTGGGTCAGGTGTCCGTTGGCATTGTGCAGCACCGGACTTGTCATCTCCCCCACCTTTACATTGACCAGTTGGTCCAGACTGTTGTACGAATACTGCAGCCTTTGGCCCGGGCCACAGTTGCTGTGGTCTTCTTCGGCCAGCAGGTTGTCATTGCCATCGTAACGGTAGCGCTTTTGAAAGTTTTCGGCTTGCCACGAGTGCATCTCGTGGGTAAGGCGTTGCATGCCATCATAGCGGTACTCCGTTGTATGCTGTTGTGGCGGTTCACCCTGTGTGGCCAGCGTCTGCACTTGTTTGAACAGCGCTCCTCTTGGGGTGTAGTTGTAGTTCACGCCATAGTGTGCCTTGGGGTTGCTGCTGGTTGCTGCCACCATTTGCCCGAAAACGCCATAGCGAAAGCGGGTCTCTGTTTTTCCTGTTGCCTGTGCGTTGGTGACTCTCTTAAGTAGTTGCCCTCGCAGTCCGTTATCGTCTTCACCGTAATGAAAGTCGATACGACTGCCGTTAACTCTCAGGCTGGATAAGCGGCCTTGGTCTTCTGACTTATAAGTAAAGTGCTGCTCGGTCTGGTTGGCGTCTTTTTGTGTTATGACGCGGTCGAAGTCGTCCAGTGTGTAGCTGATGGAGCGGTCATCCGGGTAGCGCATCTGGAGTAGGCGCCCGTTTGGTGTATAGCGATAATGCATGGTTTGCCCGTTACTATCGCTTAATTGTACCAGTCGGCCATCGGCATCGTATTGACGGTTCACCGTATAGGGCTTCTGCTTGCGGTTCCATGAGTGCTGGGTCAGTAAACCCCGGTTATCGTATTGGTAATGGATGCGCTGGCCGTTTTGTAGGGTTTTCTCGATTTCCCGGCCGTTTTTGTCATAGCCGTGTTGCAGGTAAAGGCGATTGCCGTCGGCTGTTATTGGGGACTCTACCTTGGTTAGTAAGCCATCGCTGTCGTATAGGTAGCGGTAGCCCGTATGGCTGCTGGTGTGTTCTGGCGTTTGTAGGGTTTTGTGCCAGCTGTAGAGGTGGTTGAGCAGATCGTATTCCCGGGTTTTGTGGCCGTGTAGGTTGTCCCAGGTATGGGTATCTGAGGCGATCAGGTTGTGTTGGGGGTCGTAGTGCAGTTGGTTGGTGATCATGTGACGTTTTTTGTGGGTCTGCAGGTTAACCAGTACGGAAGTGGTGCTGATCGCTTTTTTGTAGGCGTCGTGTATCACGGTGTTTTCCACCCACTCAGTGGCCTGATCGTGGGGATTGTTGGTTACCGGGTAGTGTCGGGAAATCCGTTTGCGCTCCCAGGGGACTTTTTTAACCACCTGATGCTGGCGCCCATTGATGAATGCGGTGGTCATCATGGCGGGGTCATTGTAGTCAATGCGGTGTTCATTGCCCCAGGGGTCGATGGTGTGAGTGGGTCGACCCTGATCATCGTAGGTGAAGGTGGTGGTGAGGCCGAGAATATTGGTTTTACTCTCTACTTTGCCAAAGGCGTTGAAGGACTGGCTGGATAAGGTGCGCCACTGACCGTTATGCAGGTCTTGTTGGTTAATAGGGCGGTTGGATGCATCGTGAATTATGCGTCGTGTATTACCCAGTGGGCTTTGCACGGCGGTGGTGTTTTGTCCGTCGTCAATGAAAGTTTCGTACGTGTTGCGGGATACGTAGCCTGCCGGGTCGGTGTGGGTAAGCGGGCGATTCAGGGCGTCGTAGGTGTAGGTAGTGACTTCGCCTTTGGGGGTTATAGTCTTCAGGCGTCTGGCGTTGCGGGTATCTAAAACCGTTGTATGCTCACGGCCTTGGTCGCTTATTTGGGTGACGGTCAGCTCGGCAGTGGCGGGGTCGAATTGGTAACGGGTGTGGTGGCTTGTTGATTGAATACCCGGTCGGTTATTTACCAGCCAGCGGCGGGTAGCGGAGCGTTGTCGTCCTTTGTCATCGTGGGTTAAATCCGTTTGCTGCCAGTCCTGCCAGTCGTGCTGGTGCAGCTTCCAGGTCAGGCGCTCGTGGCAGTGGGTTTTGCCATTGGGTGCGAGGGCGTAGCTTTTGCGAATGGCGCGGCCACCGAGCAGGTCAAACCGGGTGTGTTCTGCCAGCAGGCTGTAATGGTCGGTGAAATAGCGACTGACCGTGGCTGCAAGCGCCTGCCACTGTTGGCGAGTACGGTCATAGACTGAACGGGTCTCGCGCAGTTTGTTGCCGTAACGGTCGTAGGTGGTAGTGGTTTTGTCGCTGGGCAGGTAAGTCAACCCATTCCAGACGTAGCGAGTCACCTTGGTGGGTTTATCGTAATTGGTTGAACGGCTGTATTTGAACGGCGAAATGTCATACTCGTAAACGGTTTTCAAATAAGGCTGCCCCTGTTGCAGGGTGCGGATTTCAACCGGCAGGTGCAAGTAGTTGAATTCATAAACCTGTTGGCGGTGCTGCTCGCCATTAACGTGAGTCACTTCCACACTGTATTTGTAGGACTGATCATTGCTGTCCATCAGGCTGTCGCCACGGCTCGATAGAGCGTACAGAGGGTAGCCGGTGAAATTACTGCCTTTGCTGTATTGGTAGTAGACCTCTTGATGAGTTTTCAGATCTCCCTGATCCACCTGTTTAAAGCGGTTCACCACCGGCATTTGCTGTTTGCCACTGTCGTCGGTGTAAAAAATACTGCCGTAGCTCAGTTCAGTGGTCAGCCCTTCGGGCGTTTCCAGAGTGTGAACCAGGTTGCTGCCAAACGTATTGGCGTAGGTGATTTTGTAGCTTTGTTTTAAGGCATTCTCAATGCGGATGACGCCCTCGCTATTAAAGTAGACCCGTTGCTCCCGTTGATCAGGGCATAGAATAATCAACACGCCCGGCTCATAGCTAAAGCGATAAACATTGCCATAGTCGTCTTTAATGTGGGTAAGTCTGGCGGACTCAATATTGCCAACCGGCTCTTCATAACTGAATTGCACACGGTTATCAAAGCGGTCCACTTGCAGCATTAACAGCCCTTGATTGGAAAAGAACTGACGACTGCCGTCTTTGTGTTGCGATACGTGGCGGTAGTTTAGCTTTGGGTAGCCGGGAATGGGCAGCGTTTGCCCTTTATCGAGGAACTGGGTGCCGTGCTGATTGTAATATTTGAGTCCGGAAGCGAAGCCGGTTTCGTCGTGCCATAAATCATCAATCAGCCACTGCATACCGCCAAGTTCGGCGGTGCGTTGGTTAATATGATCGAGATCCAGCTGCCAGCCAGCGGGTAGGCCAAACATGCCCCGGGCGTTATAACTGTAGGTCAGGTTGACTTTCAGTGGCATCCGCACCCCTTGCGCTTCAATTAGGGGGTAGGTAAGACTGAGTGTTCCGGTGGCGGGGTTAACCTGTAGGTTGAATGCTTTTATGCGGTTGTAGGCCTGACTGCCGTTGTAGGTGGCAGTGGCCAGATTACACAACAGTAGCCCGATGAATATCAGCCTGCATCGATAAAATAATTGCGACATCATATACACCTGTTAACCAATGGCTCGTAAGCCGAGGGGTATCTTGTGATTATTAATCAGAAGATGTTTATTGCAGTCGTGTCGAAAATCATATTGTCGTTATAAGCAAAAACAGCAGCTTTGCAGAGTATAGTGAAACATTGGCTGGTGTTGGCGGTAGACCATGAACTTTTCTCTCATTATTTCATTCCTGATTGACTCTGCACTTTGCTTAACTGTTTTGCCTTCAATTTTATGCAAATGGCCTTGTTGGTCATTTATATTTGAAACTGAACCGTGCAATCGGAGCAGTTTTAATCAGAAACTGGTCAGATCCTTCTACCACCGGGTATGCTTTTTTCGGGTAAATATTGTCTTATTAACAAATGTTGTCGTGTTATTGTCCATCTGAAAAAATATTGACCAGTTAGAGGGTTTTAGCTGGGTAGCTTGAGTTGTTAATTTTCTGCATGAAGTTTAAAAAAATTAGTAACTACTCTTCCCGAGATTCGTCTTAATGGAAAGTTAAAATGTCCGGATTGGGCTGCTAGTAAACGCAATTCGTTTTGTGAAAAAAAGGTGGCTAATTCTAACCCAAGGTATTTACTCATTATCTTGTTAATATCATCAATATCGTTTGTTGGAAAATGAATAAGGTGATTCAAAAGTGAATAAATAACATGTCCTTGTTGATCATTCAGCCATGAGAAGTGTTCAGTCATTGTTTCTCTTAGCGCATTTACTGAGTGCTTATTGCATCTAATTCTGCACTTATTTTTGATTCTTGCAGACTCAAATCATCTGCTGCTTCGTTGTCCTGTAAACTAACGGCTTCTGGCGTGCTTTCTGAATAACGGTCAATACTACTAAAGCTGTTTAAAGACAAGCTGGAGTGTTCTGATCCTAAGGGCGTGACCACAGGACTATCCCCTGTCTCAAGCGAAGGGAATGCTCTAGTTGAGTTAAATTCAGTCATCTCAACAGTGGCGCCTGCTGCATCACTGACCTTGGCAGACCCGAAAACAGTCCTTGCGAGCTTGAGTACGAGCTTAGGGGCAATACCTACCAGGAAATCTCCCGCTGCAAAAATACCCAATACAGTGCTGGCAAGGGTCAATTTTTTTGCTAATGCTTTGTCGCCTGTATCCAGAGCGGCCTGAGAACCAATCAACAGCTCACCCGAAGAGACACCGGATATCGCAAAGGCTGCACCGGCGATAGCATCGATAGTGGAGGTCAAACCCAGTGAAGCCCCCATTGTAGGTATGGCGAACAAAGCCCCAAGCAGACCAATGATTGTTGTGGCAACGCCACCGGCGTACCGGCCTATAGCACTGTGACCTGTGGGGTCGATGTAATTCACCGGATCACCGTCGGCATAGGCGTAGCGGTTATCCACATGCACGTTGTCCCGACTGATAAAGCGCCTCAGTTGTGGGTGGTGGAATCGGTGTCGTAAGTAAATCAGCCCGGTTTCAGGTTCTGTTAATTCCTGATTCCAGGTAAAGTCGGTGTCGGCGGTTGGGTTGTGTTGCAGTGGCTTACCGTAGGCATCATAACGATGCAGGTGCAGCCGTGTTTCGCCTTTGGCTTGCTGCAAAACGGCGCCGGTGCTCTCATTGATTTTGAAAAACTGATCCAGACCCTGGTCGGTTTGTCTGCCGACAATATTGTTTCCGTGTCGTATCATTGAGCGCCACTGACCGTCTTTAACGACGGTTTGCATGTTTTTATGGTGGTCTGGGTAGAAACGGCTTTGTGAGCTGCTACTGCGTCTGCTCAGCAGGCCGCTCGGCCAATATTCGTAACGAATGGCTGGCCTTTTTTGTGGTTGCACCTGCAATAAAAAGCCTGCATCGTCGTATTCATATTGAGTCGCTTTATGGTCTTGGGTCAGGTGTCCGTTGGCATTGTGCAGCACCGGACTTGTCTTCTCCCCCACCTTTACATTGACCAGTTGGTCCAGACTGTTGTACGAATACTGCAGCCTTTGGCCCGGGCCACAGTTGCTGTGGTCTTCTTCGGCCAGCAGGTTGTTATTGCCATCGTAACGGTAGCGCTTTTGAAAGTTTTCGGCTTGCCACGAGTGCATCTCGTGGGTAAGGCGTTGCATGCCATCATAGCGGTACTCTGTTGTATGCTGTTGTGGCGGTTCACCCTGTGTGGCCAGCGTCTGCACTTGTTTGAACAGCGCTCCTCTTGGGGTGTAGTTGTAGTTCACGCCATAGTGTGCCTTGGGGTTGCTGCTGGTTGCTGCCACCATTTGCCCGAAAACGCCATAGCGAAAGCGGGTCTCTGTTTTTCCTGTTGCCTGTGCGTTGGTGACTCTCTTAAGTAGTTGCCCTCGCAGTCCGTTATCGTCTTCACCGTAATGAAAGTCGATACGACTGCCGTTAACTCTCAGGCTGGATAAGCGGCCTTGGTCTTCTGGCTTATAAGTAAAGTGCTGCTCGGTCTGGTTAGCGTCTTTTTGTGTTATGACGCGGTCGAAGTCGTCCAGTGTGTAGCTGATGGAGCGATCATCCGGGTAGTGCATCTGGAGTAGGCGCCCGTTTGGTGTATAGCGATAATGCATGGTTTGCCCGTTACTATCGCTTAATTGTACCAGTCGGCCATCGGCATCGTATTGACGGTTCACCGTATAGGGCTTCTGCTTGCGGTTCCATGAGTGCTGGGTCAGTAAACCCCGGTTATCGTATTGGTAATGGATGCGCTGGCCGTTTTGTAGGGTTTTCTCGATTTCCCGGCCGTTTTTGTCATAGCCGTGTTGCAGGTAAAGGCGATTGCCGTTGGCTGTTATTGGGGACTCTACCTTGGTTAGTAAGCCATCACCGTCGTATAGGTAGCGGTAGCCCGTATGGCTGCTGGTGTGTTCTGGCGTTTGTAGGGTTTTGTGCCAGCTGTAGAGGTGGTTGAGCAGATCGTATTCCCGGGTTTTGTGGCCGTGTAGGTTGTCCCAGGTATGGGTATCTGAGGCGATCAGGTTGTGTTGGGGGTCGTAGTGCAGTTGGTTGGTGATCATGTGACGTTTTTTGTGGGTCTGCAGGTTAACCAGTACGGAAGTGGTGCTGATCGCTTTTTTGTAGGCGTCGTGTATCACGGTGTTTTCCACCCACTCAGTGGCCTGATCGTGGGGATTGTTGGTTACCGGGTAGTGTCGGGAAATCCGTTTGCGCTCCCAGGGGACTTTTTTAACCACCTGATGCTGGCGCCCATTGATGAATGCGGTGGTCATCATGGCGGGGTCATTGTAGTCAATGCGGTGTTCATTGCCCGAGGGGTCGATGGTGTGAGTGGGTCGACCCTGATCATCGTAGGTGAAGGTGGTGGTGAGGCCGAGAATATTGGTTTTACTCTCTACTTTGCCAAAGGCGTTGAAGGACTGGCTGGATAAGGTGCGCCACTGACCGTTATGCAGGTCTTGTTGGTTAATAGGGCGGTTGGATGCATCGTGAATTATGCGTCGTGTATTACCCAGTGGGCTTTGCACGGCGGTGGTGTTTTGTCCGTCGTCAATGAAAGTTTCGTACATGTTGCGGGATACGTAGCCTGCCGGGTCGGTGTGGGTAAGCGGGCGGTTCAGGGCGTCGTAGGTGTAGGTAGTGACTTCGCCTTTGGGGGTTATAGTCTTCAGGCGTCTGGCGTTGCGGGTATCTAAAACCGTTGTATGCTCACGGCCTTGGTCGCTTATTTGGGTGACGGTCAGCTCGGCAGTGGCGGGGTCGAATTGGTAACGGGTGTGTTGGCTTGTTGATTGAATACCCGGTCGGTTATTTACCAGCCAGCGGCGGGTAGCGGAGCGTTGTCGTCCTTTGTCATCGTGGGTCAAATCCGTTTGCTGCCAGTCCTGCCAGTCGTGCTGGTGCAGCTTCCAGGTCAGGCGCTCGTGGCGGTGGGTTTTGCCATTGGGTGCGAGGGCGTAGCTTTTGCGAATGGCGCGGCCACCGAGCAGGTCAAACCGGGTGTGTTCTGCCAGCAGGCTGTAATGGTCGGTGAAATAGCGGCTGACCGTGGCTGCAAGCGCCTGCCACTGTTGGCGAGTACGGTCATAGACTGAACGGGTCTCGCGCAGTTTGTTGCCGTAACGGTCGTAGGTGGTAGTGGTTTTGTCGCTGGGCAGGTAAGTCGACCCATTCCAGACGTAGCGGGTCACCTTGGTGGGTTTATCGTAATTGGTTGAACGGCTGTATTTGAACGGCGAAATGTCATACTCGTAAACGGTTTGCAAATAAGGCTGCCCCTGTTGCAGGGTGCGGATTTCAACCGGCAGGTGCAAGTAGTTAAATTCATAAACCTGTTGGCGCTGCTGCTCGCCATTAACGTGAGTCACTTCCACACTGTATTTGTAGGACTGATCATTGCTGTCGATCAGGCTGTCGCCACGGCTCGATAGAGTGTACAGAGGGTAGCCGGTGAAATTACTGCCTTGGCTGTATTGGTAGTAGACCTCTTGATGAGTTTTCAGATCTCCCTGATCCACCTGTTTAAAGCGGTTCACCACCGGCATTTGCTGTTCACCATTGTCGTCGGTGTAAGTAATACTGCCGTAGCTCAGTTCAGTGGTCAGTCCTTCGGGCGTTTCCAGAGTTTGAATCAGGTTGCTGCCAAGCGTATTGGCGTAGGTGATTTTGTAGCTTTGTTTTAAGGCATTCTCAATGCGGATGACGCCCTCGCCATTAAAGTAGACTCGTTGCTCCCGTTGATCAGGGCATAGAATAATCAATACGCCCGGCTCATAGATAAAGCGATAAACATTGCCATAGTCGTCTTTAATATGGGTAAGTCTGGCGGACTCAATATTGCCAACCGGCTCTTCATAACTGAATTGCACACGGTTATCAAAGCGGTCCACTTGCAGCATTAACAGCCCTTGATTGGAAAAGAACTGACGACTGCCGTCTTTGTGTTGCGATACGTGGCGGTAGTTTAGCTTTGGGTAGCCGGGAATGGGCAGCGTTTGCCCTTTATCGAGGAACTGGGTGCCGTGCTGATTGTAATATTTGAGTCCGGAAGCGAAGCCGGTTTCGTCGTGCCATAAATTATCAATCAGCCACTGCATACCGCCAAGTTCGGCGGTGTGTTGGTTAATATGATCGAGATCCAGCTGCCAGCCAGCGGGTAGGCCAAACATGCCCCGGGCGTTATAACTGTAGGTCAGGTTGACTTTCAGTGGCATCCGCACCCCTTGCGCTTCAATTAGGGGGTAGGTAAGACCGAGTGTTCCGGTGGCGGGGTTAACCTGTAGGTTGAATGCTTTTATGCGGTTGTAGGCCTGACTGCCGTTGTAGGTGGCAGTGGCCAGATTACACAACAGTAGCCCGATGAATATCAGCCTGCATTGAAAAAATAGTTGCGACATCATACACATTACTTAACTAAGGGCTTTTGGATTAAGGGGAGCTTGTGATTCTTCATCAGAGCCTGTCTGTTTCAGTCGTGATGAAAATGATGTTGTTGGTAAAGCGTAATCTTCTCTGAGCTTAATAAGCAGGATTTATCTGCTCGTAACGGTGGCCTTAAGGTCTGTAGCACTTGGCTCAAACGGTGTCATGGTGAGGGTGTTTGATCAATGATTTCAGGCCTGTCTTCAGCCGGACCATCGACAGCAAGTTGCTCCTGTGCATACTTCCTAAAAGCCTCCTTGAGTAGGTCTGAGAGCGAGGGGTGGTTACTCGGATGAGTGGACAGTATAGGGTTGGCAGATAAGTGGTTTGCTGATTCATGGACATCTTGAAACAGATCTTCGGGCATAGACTCTCGAATGATTGGTAATACATCGTCCGCACTGTTTACTTCGGTTTTATACAGTCGAATAAAAAAGTCTTTTAGCCAGTGCCTTTGCGAGCTGCTATGGTTTTGAAACAATGGGCTATCACGTGGCGTTACGTAAGTTAGCCCCTTGCGCAATATGGAGTGTTCATTAAAACCCGGAATTCCATGCAGCATCCTGTTGATGCGCTTCGCAGTGCCGCCCAAGGCCGATGATGCAGAGGCCGCTGCCGTTGTTGCGCTTTCACCTGCCTGAACTGCCTCCTGTGAAGCGGAGGCAGTCACAGCGAGTGAGCTCTTAGCTTTTTCGATAGCAACAGAGCCGGCTTTTTCAATTGCTTCAGACAGATGCCATGCGCCCGTCAGTACGATCTTCGGAGCAATTGATACTATCAACATCACGCCCGAGAGAAAATCTGAAATAATGCCAGAGATGTTTAATGCCTTGGCAGTGCTCTGATTGCCACTATCAAGGGACAGCTGCGAACCAATGAGTGATCCCCCGCCAAGGGTACTCAATCCGCCAAAGAAGGCTCCGGTCATGCTAGATTCAGTCGCCGTGGAAAAGCCCAATGAATACCCCGCTGTGGGTATGGCCAACAGAAACCCCAACAGCCCAATGGCCACAGTGATACCTGCGCCAACGTATTTGCTTATCGAAGTGTGCCCGGTTGGATCAATGTAATTCACCGGATCACCGTGGGTGTAAGCGTAGCGGTTGTCAACATGCAGGGTGTCGCGGGTGATAAAGCGCCTGAGGTCTGGATGATGAAAGCGGTGTCGTAAGTAAGTCAGCCCGGTTTCAGGCTCTGTTAATTCCTGATTCCAGGTGAAATCGGTGTCGTTTGCCCGGTGGTGTTGCAGCGGTTTGCCGTAGGCATCGTAGCGGTGCAGGTGCAGCTGCGTTTTGCCTTTGGCTTGTTGCAGAACCATACCGGTGCTCTCATTAACCTTGAGAAACTGATCCAGACCCGCGTCGGTTTGTCTGCCTATGATGCTTTTGCCGTGTCGCACCAGCGAGCGCCACTGACCATCTTTAACGAGCGTTTGTATGTGTTTATGGTGATCCGGGTAGAATTGGCTGTGTGAATCGCCATTGCTGCGCCGACTCAGCAGGCCATTGGGCAAATACTGGTAGTGGGTTGCAGGGCGTTTTTGTGGCTTTATCTGCAGTAAAAAGCCTGCGTCGTCATACTCATATTGAGTCGCTTTATGGTCTTGTGTCAGGTGCCCGTTAGCATCGTGCAGCACCGGTGTGATGACCCCACCGGCCTTGACATGGGTCAGCTGATCAAGCTGGTTGTAGGCATATTCCAGGCTTTGACCCGGTCCGCAGTTGCTATGATTCTCTTCGGCTAGCAGGTTGTTGTTGCCGTCGTAACGGTAGCGCTTTTGAAAGCTGGCTGTTGCGTCGGTGTGTACCTCATCGGTGAGGCGTTGCATGCCATCGTAGCGGTACTCTGTTGTATGTTGCTGGGGCAGTTGACCCTTTTCAGAGTGTTTTTGCACTTGTTTGAACAGCTCCCCGCGGGGTTTGTAGTTGTAGCTGATGCCATATTGGACTTTGGGGTTGCTGCTGATTGATTCCACCATTTGCCCGAACACACCATAGCGGAAGTGGGTTTGCGTGACTCCCGTTGCGGCTGATTTGGTGGTTCTTGTGAGTAGCTGTCCGTTCTTTCCGTTGTCGTCTACTCCGTAGTAGAAGTCGATGCTATTGCCCTTGACTTTCAGGCTGGATAAATGCCCTTTGTCTTCTGGTTTATAGATGAAGTGCTGTTCGTTTTGGTTGGCATCTTTTTGCGTAATGATCCGGTCGTATTCGTCGAGGGTGTACGTGATTGAGCGGTCGTCCGGGTAGTGCATCTTGAGCAGGTGTCCGTTTGCCGTGTAGCGATAGTGCATGGTTTGATTGTCACTGTCGCTTAACTGTATCAGTCGGCTATCCGCATCATACTGACGCCGGATGGCGTAGCGTTTCTGGTTTCGACTCCATGCGTGTTCGGTCAGTAAGCCCCGGTTGTCGTACTGGTAATGGATTTTATGACCATTTTGCAGGGTTTTCTCTATTTCCCGGCCGTTTTTGTCGTAACGATGTTTCAGGTAAAGACGATTGCCGTCAGGTGTTATTGGCGACTCTACCTGTGTTAATAAGCCATCGCTGTCGTAGTGATAGCGGTAGCCGGTATGGCTGTTGGTGTGCTGTGGTGTTTTTAACGTTTTGTGCCACGTGTAGAGGTGGTTGAGCAGGTCGTATTCCCGGGTTTTGTGGTTGTGCAGGCCGTCCCAAGTGTGGGTATCTGAGGCGATCAGGTTGTGTTGTGCGTCGTAGCGTAGGTGGATGGTGACCTCTTCGCGTTTTTTTTCGGTGTGCAGGTTAACCAGTGCGGTCGTGGTGCTGATCGCTTTTTTGTAGGCGTCGTGTATTACGATGTTTTCCACCAAATCGGTGGCCTGGACGTGAGGGTTGTTAGTTATCGGGTAGTGACGGGTAATCCGTTTACGCTCCCAAGGCACTTTGCTGACCACTTGGTGTTGGCGCCCGTTGATATGACTGGTGGTGGTCATCGCCGGGTCGTTGTAGTGAATGCGGTGTTCATTGCCCCATGGGTCTGTGCTCTTGGTACGTCGGCCTTGATCGTCGTAGGCAAAGGTGGTGGTGAGGCCGAGAATATTGGTTGTGCTTGCTACTTTGCCAAAGGCGTCGTAGGAACGGCTGGATAAATTACGCCACTTACCTTTATGTAAATCCTGTTGGCTAACAGGGCGCTTGGATGCATCGTGAATTATGCGTCGTGTATCACCGAGTGGGCTTTGTAAGGTGGTGGTATTTCTGCCGTCGTCAATGAAGGTTTCGTAAGTGCTGAGGGTCACATGGCCTGCTGGGTCGGTCTGGGTGAGAGGGCGGTTCAGGGCGTCGTAAGTAAAGGTGGTGACTTCACCTTTGGGGGTAATGGTTTTCAGTTGTCTGGCGTTGCGTGTATCGATCACCCGGGTACGCTCACGGCCTTCGTCGCTCACTTTAGTGATGGTCAGCTCGGCTGTGTCCGGGTCGAACTGGTAACGGGTTTGATGACTTACCGACTGGATTCCCGGCTGGTTTTTTATTAGCCAGCGAAGGGTAGTTGAGCGTTGTCGCCCTTTGTCATCATGGGTTAAGTCCGTTTGTTGCCAGTCCTGCCAGTCCCCAAAGGGCGGCTTCCAGGCCAGACGCTCATGGCTGTGGGTTTTGCCGTTCGGAGCCAGCCCATAGCTTTTGCGAATGGCTTTGCCCCTTAACAGGTCGAATTCGGTGTGTTCGGCTAACAGGCTGTAATGGCGGGTAAAATAGCGGCTGACCGTGGCTTCAAGCGCCTTCCACTGTTGGCGTTGGCGGTCGTAGACCGAACGAGTTTCACTCAGTTTGTTGCCGTAACGGTCGTAGGTGGTGGCGGTTTTGTCGCTGGGGATATAATTGGATTCACTCCAGACGTGACGGGTCACTGTGGTGGGTTTGTCGTAATTGGTTGAACGACTGTATTTAAACGGTGAGATCGCATACTCGAAGGTGGTTTTCAGGTAAGGCTGACCCTGTCGTAGGGTGCGGACTTCAACCGGCAGGTGCAAATAATTATATTCATAAACCTGTTGGTGCTGTTGTTCGCCATTGATGTGCGTAACTTCTACGCTGTATTTGTAGGACTGGTCATTGCTGTCCATCAGGCTGTCGCCCTGCTTTGATAGGGTGTATGTGGGGTAGCCGGTGTAGTTATTGCTCTTGCTGTACTGGTAATAGATTTCGTGATGGGTTTTCAGGTCGGCCTGATCAACCTGTTTAAAGCGCTGTACCACCGGCATTTGCTTTGTGCCACTGTCGTCGGTGTAAAAAATATCGCCGTAGCTCAGCTCCGTGGTCAGCCCTTCGGGCGTTTCGAGGGTTCGAATCAGGTTTTTGCCAAATTGGTTGATATAGGTGATTTTGTGGCTCTGCTTTAATGAGTTCTCAATTCGGGTGACGCCTTGTTCATTAAAGTAAACCCGTTGCTCCCGATTGTCCGGACATAACACAACCAGTACGCCCGGTTCATAGCTGAAGCGGTAAACATTACCGTACTCGTCTTTAATGTTGGCAAGCTTGGCAGACTTAAGATTGGCAACCGGTTCTTCATAATTGAACTGCACAGTGTTATTAAAGCGGTCAGTCTGCAGTACTAACAGCCCTTGATGGGAAAAAAACTGATGACTGCCGTCTTTGTGTTGCGATACGTGGCGATAGTTTTGTTTTGGAAAGCCGGGAATAGGCTGCCCTTGTCCTACCTCCCGAAACCGGGTGCCGTGCTGATTGAAGTATTTAAGCCCGGAGGCAAAGCCGGTTTCGTCGTGCCATAGATTATCAATCAGCCACTGCTTACCGCCGAGCTCAGCGGTGTGTTGAGTAATATGGTCCAAATCCAGCTGCCAGCCAGTGGGCAGGCCAAACAGGCCTTGGGCGTTAAAACTGTACGTTAGGTTTAGTTTCAGTGGCATTCGCACGCCATGCGCTTCAATCAGGGGGTAGATAAGGCTCAGCGTTCCGGTGGCAGCATTGACCTGTATGTTGAATGCTTTTGTGTGGTTGTAGGCTTGGCTTCCTTTGTATGTGGCAATGGCATGGTTACACAACAGCAGTCCGATGAGTATCAATCTGCATTGACCAAATAACTGCGACATCATATACACCTGTGTACCGATTGCTGGCCTTATAAACTGTAGTTCAGTTATTTCACTAAGGTGAACAGCTTGCGATGAATAAAATCGACGACTGTCGTTTTATTGAGGGTAGCAAACGGGCGCTGTTTTTGGTTGGTTTTTTTATTTTCTCGGGTAATTTTCTTCTTCGGACACATATGCCTTACGGTTCAATAAAGATCTCGCTATCATTCCGTTTTAATTTTGAGTTGAATTGAAGGCTTTTTGAGCGCTTAAGGTGATTAATGTGATGAATGAACAGAACTTCGTAGTGGATGTTACTCAAGACAATATCCAAACCGTGCTGGCACAATCGGCAGAGCATCCCGTGTTGCTTTACATCGGCATGCAAAGTGACCCTGCCTGTGCGACGCAATTAACGGATTTGGAACGTCTTGCGGCTGCTTATCAGGGCAAGTTGATACTGGCCAAAGTCGATGCAGAACAGGAGAAAATGCTGGCTCAGCAACTGGTCAATCAGTTGCAGGTCAGGGCGCTGCCCGGACAGGTGATTCTGCACCAGGGCAGGCCAGTACAGGTCTTTAGCGGCCCGCAAACCGAAGAGACCCTGCGCTCAGTGCTCGACCCATTAACCATGAGCCCGGCGGATATCATCCGTCAGCAGGTGGAATCGCTTATGGAGGCGGAGCAGCCCGCTCAAGCGCTGGAGTTGTTGCAAAATATTTTGCAGGATGAGCCCGATAATCACGCCCTGCAAGTGTTGCAGGTAAACCTGTTGCTGGAGTTAGGTCGCATTGACGAAGCCCGGCAGCTGATGGCGGCCCTTCCTGCTGATGCTGAAGGTATCGCCCAACCCAAAGCCAAACTCGCCTTTTATGAAATGGTGGTGGACGCCCCACCGCGAACAGAGCTTGAGGCACGACTGGCCGAGAGCGAGCACGACCACGAAGCCCGTTACCAGCTGGCCATTCGTCTGGTGATTGCAGAAGAAAACGAAGCCGCTCTGGAGCAATTGCTGACCATTGTGCGCCACGACCGCCAGTTCCGTGACGATGGTGCCCGTTTACTGATGCTGAAAGTATTTGATCAACTCGGCCAGGGCAACCCGGTTGCCACCCAGTATCGGATTAAACTCTTTGGTTTGCTGCATTAGTGCAGAAAGGTGCCAATACCCAGACCTAAGCCGCGTTCCCACCATGAACAGTGGGAGCGATTTTAAGACAGTGTGCGTCCTTTAAGCCGGCTCTTTTGCGGTTAAACCAACCGCTATGCTGGCCACTTCCGTGCGTTGCAGCGCCTCTTCACTCAGGCCACCGAGGTCATTCATTAACTCATCAAGCAGTTGTTGCAGCGTCAGGGTCATGATGGAAAAGTCAGCATCAAACTGCTCGGCGGCGGTGTCGGCGTTCACTTCATCGAGCTGCTCTTGCACGGAGTCGAGAAACTTCAGCTTGCGAATGACCAGATCATCCCCAAGCACAAAACTTAAAGCATCGTTCCAGATTAACGCCATTTTGCTCACCTGCTTACCCGCCTGCAGGTGTACCTCAACTTCTTCACCTTCTAGCACCTGCTTACTAACCTTCACCTGACCGCCTTCATCGCCTGGCTCGCGCAGCTCACACTCGTCACCCAGTGTTAGAGTGGCCGGTAGAGGGACTTCTTGAGATAACCAGCGGGTCATGGCGAAAGAGGGCATGTTCTTCAGTGGTGGGTTGATAATGGGCAGGCTGCCCAGACACTCACGCAGGCAGGAAGTGAGCTCTTCGGCCTTCTTAAATGAACTGGCGTCCACAACCAGCCAGCCCTTGGCCGGATCAATATAGGCAAAGGTGTTTTGGCTGCGAGAGAAGGCTTTGGGTAACAGCTCCATCAAGACATCGTCTTTGAGTGCTTTTTTCTCCTTGCTGAACACCTGACGGTTCTGCTCATGCTCAATTTGCTCTACCTTCTCTTCCACCGCATCTTTGATCACACTGGCGGGCAGGATTTTCTCTTCCTTGCGAGCAGTAATCATCAGAAAACCGTTCGCCCCGTGAGTGAGTTGGTCACCGTGTTTGCCCAAAGGGGGGACCCAGCCGTAGGTGCTGATATCCTGACTGTTACAGCTGCGAAAGCGCTTCTGGCGCAGCTGCTCTTCAAGCTCCTCAATAGTGAGGCTAAACGGCTGGGTAAACCGGTAAACAATAAGGCTTTTAAACCACATGATCGAATCCTTGTTCGGCCGGGAACCCCGGCATTTCAATTAAGGGGTATTGTTTTATTGAAAAGACACATGGTAGCAAACCTTGCGGACAACTTTTTCACTGTTTTGCAGTTGTTTGTCGGTACAGATTCCAATCGCCATGGGCATACAATATGGCCATTAAAAAAAATCACTAAAAACGGTTGCACAGAAAATGGTTAGCTGCATATAATTCGCTCCGTTCTTGAGCAGCCACAAGCGGTAAACGTTCACAGTTTTTGTGGCCTCTCTGGGTGATTAGCTCAGCTGGGAGAGCATCTGCCTTACAAGCAGAGGGTCGGCGGTTCGATCCCGTCATCACCCACCAAATCAGGCTAGTGCCTGTACGCGGACCGGTAGTTCAGTTGGTTAGAATGCCGGCCTGTCACGCCGGAGGTCGCGGGTTCGAGTCCCGTCCGGTCCGCCATACAACTTAACCCTTACGATACCTGTCGTAAGGGTTTTGTCGTTTATAGAGCCTGTAATCAAAGGGTTAAACGCGTTTCGCTGGAGGATTCGCCCTCCCCGCAAACAAACTATTTTCGACCCTTTTTTGCCGTTTTCTCTCTTCTCTCTGAAAAAGTGGAGGAATTGGCCCTTCGAGTCCTCCACTTTATTAGTCTTTTAATATCAGTACTTTAGTTTTAATTTTGCTTGAGGTCGCGCCGGTGGTTCGCAGGCGTTTTTCCGGTAGGCGCTGTGAACTGCTAGCGAACTTTTTCATTCTGTCGTATAAATGCAACCAAACATAACGGCATCAAGGGAAACAAATGCCAAGAAGAATGACTCAGACTAAAGCTGGCACACATCAGGCACTAAAAAATACATCATTTGAGAGTATGGTTGTCAGCTGGCTCATGCAGGATGGATGGCAAGTATTTCTGCCAATTCTGGATCATGGCCACCAAACCGATATTCTGATTTCTGATGGCCCAAGTTATTATCGAATACAGGTGAAAACGGTGGAGGCAAAAGGGGACGACCATGTGGTTCACAACCAATGGTCAGATAGTAATGTGGACGTTGTTATCTTCTTTGCCCGAAACTCGAATTGGGGTGTGATTGCTCCAGCCTTTTCTGAAAATAGGAGATCATTGGCGCACCCAGAGCATAGAAAGTTCATGCAGGATAGGAAGGAATTTTTGCGTGAGTTTCACCTGCTTGAGGAATCAAAAGTAAGCGAGCTAGCCTGCTGATCCTATTTTGCTTCACCATTATTGATCGCAGCCAGGGTTTCAGTAAACTGGCTACGTAGTTCTTCAATCCAGAAGATAACCTCGCTGGGAGTCTCAGAAGTCTTGGCGATGTTCTGAATTAGAATGATGGCTTCCTTCATTCTGCCTAAGTCTCGAACTAACTCCCAGCTCATACCTTCATGAATGTGGAATATGAGTTTGTCTGAGTTCTCAAATCCAAAATCCTCGACAACAGCATCCTTCAGATTTTCCCATGTGCCCTGAAGGTCTGAGACTGCTGTTTTAATATAGCCAGTAGGCTCTGTCTTGAAGGACATAGTTATTCTCGCTCACAAAGGTGCTTTGCGATTATAGCGATCTTTATGTACCAAGTGCAGGTGTATCAGGGGCTACAATTGCGAGCTTTGTAAAGTGGTCACGTTGGTCTGACCACAGCATTGGGAATGGCTTCAGGCAGTCCTTCAGTGTTAATACCCATGTCCCAGTGTTACAGAGAATGGCTTCCTGAATATCGGGAGCCAGGCAGGTCAGGCGGGTGAACTTGGAGATTTTGGCTTTGTCGGTTTTCTCCCTGTCTGCCAATTCCCGGACGCTCTTGAACTTCCCGTCTTCCAGCAGTTTGATCCAGCGGTGTCCTTGAATAAGCGCTTTCTGAAGGGCTTCCATCTCTTCATGGCCAACCATACCATCCGGTGTCTTGATCGTGCTCTTACCACCCCGTCGTATAATCTTGATGGGGATGGTTACCTTGATCAGGTTTTCCTCTTCCAGAAATTCAACGGTTTCTTCTCCGACTTTTTTGACAATGGCCATAGGGCTCTCCCTGCAATTTATGGTTGTAGTTCAATGGCGACGGCATTCATGCCGTCAGGTCTGAAGTAAACGGTGACTTGCTCCGCGGCCAGTTCAATGCGTTTGATTAACAGTTCTGTCAGGCGTCGTTTTTCAGGAGCGAACAGCTCGTCCCAAACCGAAGCCAGATCACCCAGTGCGGCCCGGATGATGTTTTCATCGAGATTGCCATCCTGTTCACTGGCCCGCTGCCAAACCCTGAATAGCAACTCCGGGCTGGCCAGCCGTTTCCTTATCTCCTCCAACACCATAAGTTCCAACGTACGGGCCGACAGGGGCGGCAGTGGGCTGTTTTTGGCTCCCTGTTTCTGACTGGTGCCGGTCACGTAATAACGGAACAGCTGGCCGTTTTTGCGGGTACTGCTGGTGGTCATTGCTAAACCATCCGGTCCTACCAACATGCCCTTGAGAAATGAAGGATTGTTCCGGTGCCTGGAAGACTTGGAGCGCAGCTGGGCGTGGACATCGAAAGTACCATGAGCCTTTGCCCATAAGTCCATCGGGATAATCGGTTCATGTTCACCGGGGTACCATTCGCCCTTGTTACCAATCTCCCCGATGTAGATCCGGTTGCGGAGAATGCGATGCACGGTGTTCTTGGCAAACAGGCTGTCGCCTCTCACCGTCCCGTCGTGTAACGGGATTGCCTTAGTTCGATAGCCTTTCTTATTGATGACTTCACAGGTTTGGATAATGGAGCGGGTTTTCACAAAGGTTTTGAAAATGAGGTTAACCAGGCCTGCTTCCACCGGGTTAACGGTGAGTTTGCGCTCAACGACGTCATAGCCCAGTGGAGGGTTACCACCCATCCACATGCCTTTCTTTTTGGAGAGCAGAAACTTATCTCTTATTCTCTCGCTGGTGACCTCTCGTTCAAACTGGGCAAAAGAGAGAAGGATATTGAGAGTGAGTCTTCCCATACTGCTGGTGGTGTTGAACTGCTGGGTGACGGATACAAACGACACATTATGCTTGTCGAACAGATCGACCAGCTGGGCGAAGTCAGCCAATGACCGGCTGAGGCGATCTACCTTGTAAACCACCACAATATCAATCAGGCCAGACTGAACATCCCTCAATAATCGCTGCAGTGCAGGGCGTTCCACATTCCCACCAGAGAAACCACCATCATCATAGTCATCAGGTATCAGTACCCACCCTTCGTGCTTCTGGGAGTGAATGTACGCTTCGGATGCATCCCGCTGGGCGTGAAGGGAGTTGAATTCCTGCTCCAAACCTTCCTCGGTCGATTTACGGGTATAGATTGCACACCGCTTCTTCACCAACGCTTCCTTACGCCTGGCCATGTATACCTCCTTTTGACTTGGATTTCAGCCCAAAGAACATCGGTCCCGACCAGCTGGTGCCGGTGATCATATTGGCAATGCGGGTCAGGCTCTTGTAAATCTCTCCCCGGTACTCAAAACCCTGCGGTGTTACGATGACTTCGTGGGTTTCTCCGTTGTATTCCTTGGTGATAACGGTCCCCAATGGAGGCTTCACTAAGCGTCTATTTGCAGACTTGGGTTTGTGCTCACTTTTCTTGCTGGCCAGCTTCAGCCGGTCCGAGCTTTTCTCACTCAGTCCACCCAATGCCAGTTCCTGAATCCGATTGGACAGTCGTTGTCGCAGAATCCTTAAATCCAATTCAGGAGCCTCTTTGCCGTAGAGCTCTTTCCACAATTTACGGAGCTCTTCCGTCTTCATGGATTGCAGCGCCACCACCCTGGCGGCAAGGGTTTTATCATCATTCATAAGCTACCTCAGTCTTATTCTCAGGGGTGTTCACAGTCATGCATGAGGTAGCGGAGTTATCCAGTCGGTCAGGGTCTTTATTCAGCTTTCTCTGCTGCTTTCGGAGGATGGCAGTGGCAATAAGAGCTGCGATTTCATCCCGTGGGCTGAGGTCAGATTCAATAGATAAAAGTTCGTTCATGGCTGGGTGTCCAGAATTGTTGCTTACTTTTATCTTGCGAACTCTTATGGCTTTTGACCATGTCGTATTTGCGGGGGTTACAGGGGGTTTGTCGTGCAATTGAGGATGAATGAGGTTCTTGACACCCAATAAAATACATCTGTATATATATACAGTATTGAGGTGTGCAGTACTCAGTTTGTTAATTCATTACTCAAGGAGAAGGTGGTGATATGGCAGCACTGGCAAAGGTAATTCGTTACACCAGCAGACAACACTGCACCGGATTGTTTGAATCGGTTTCGGTACAGTGTCCTCACCATTGGGCTGATCCGGTTGTGGAGCCCAAGACCATTATTCAGGAAGCCAAAGCGCTGCAGCCAGGCGATTTGGAAAAAATTCGAGCAGTCTCAGAACGAATCCAACGACTATGCGACGATGATCTTGGGCAGGATATTCTGCTCTCCCAAGTCAAAGACAGGTCGGCGTTGAAGGCGTTGAGTAATCCCTATGATCGCGCAGCCTGGGTCTTTCGCAATGAGCCGGAAGCCTTCCGGCAGGCAGAGCATTTCTATTTCCACGATCGCAATCGTAAGTCAAGAATGTGGGAAGGCTACCAGTTAACAACGGTCGCTGTATTTGAAGAACACAAGCTCTACGGTGTTTTTCATGACCAGTTGAAAGCCTATTTTGGTAATACCGATGAGCTGTTGGTGGAGTGTTATGACCGCAATGAGGAGGTCGATGGGCAAACCAGGATGTTTTACCAGATCATGATTTATCGGGAGGGTTTGCCCAGTATGGTCAATGAACTGGGAGACAAATCACTGAAGAGCAAAATCATTAAACCCGTCAGAGAGACTGCATTGACCTGGAGCCCCGATACCGGTGAAGTGGAAGTGGTTTCACAGAAACAGGAGGATCGAAAAAAGGTAGCCCAGTTGTTTGCGACGGAAGTGGTCGGTTATCCCGGCAAACCCGATCAGGTACCGTTGAAACAATATTGTCTCGACTCACTATACCAGCGTCCGGTATTTGATGTGGATATTCAGGATGGTATCGAGGCAGTAGCAGTGACCCAGTTGACCTTTCGCAGCACCCTGAATGATGGTTCGTTTTCATTAAGTTCTCCCAGTCGAAAAGGTCATGAGGTCGATGTCTATGAGATGCTTCATGATCACGATCTGATGCGTTTTCTTTATACAGAAGATCTTGAAATCTGTGCAGCGCGTTTTTCGGTTAAGTATCGCCCTGTCGGCTTGGCCAGTAGAGCAGTAGCACGAACGCTGACGTTTGATATCTCATTGCCGAATCGCTGTAATCTTAAAGACCGTAAGCATATTGAACAGGTGTTGAATAATCGGTTGCTGGCTCGCTGGGGACTGCTAAAGGAGGTAGAGGCAGTTGCCAATTAAACCTGAGCTGTTTCAGTGGCTGGTGGCTATGTTCGAAGCCGGTCCACGAACCCGTACCATCGCAGAGTTGAAAGAAGCCCTGCCCAATCAGGATATAGCAGCACTGGTTCAAACGGCTTTCCAGCCTGATGGATACTGCATGTGGTATCCGATCGAGGGGACTGAGTACGTAGAGGCGCATGAAGTTGAGCCTGGTAAGTTTTGCTACTTTAATTCAGATTGGTATCCGGTGGATCCCGGGGAGTTGAAGCAATATCGCTATAGCATGGACTGGTTGCCGGGAGCATTGAAAACGGGTTTGCATATCTCAGGAAAAACGACAGAGATCGTACCTGGAATATTCTTGCGATTGGGTTATTTCAGGTTTATGGATCAGGTGGTGCCAATCTGGTTAGCCAGACATTTGTCTCGGGGTAAAATCATTGATGATGTTTATGATGCATTAGCAGCACTGGAACAGGATCGTGAAGGAATCATCATTACCCAACGAAGGCCAGAAAGTATGCGGTTTTCTTTTCCCGGAGATTACAGGCTGGTGGACCCAGTCACCTTACTGAATGAAGAGGGATACCTTTCGACAGAGTATCTGGCAGCTCATATTCATCCAAAAAACCAACGTGAAAACACCCTGATCTATTGGGATGAGGATAGAGGGTTACTCTATTTGCGTGGCAGGGAGCCTATCCAGTTTACAGGCTCGAAGAATCGGAAGGCGATTACTCTGCTTTATGATCGCTGCCTGAAAAATGATAACAAGTGGAATATCCAGGCGCTGCTTGAAGAAATCGGCTCGAGCTCAACGCATATCAGCAAACTGTTCCGGGGCCATCCACACTGGAAAGAGGTCATTGGTTTTGCAGACGGCATGTGTTGGTTAATAGTGCCAGAGTAAGAAAAATCCGATAAAGCAAATCACAAATCAACCGGCCTAGTCCGGTTTTTTTGTGTCTGGAAGAATTATTTTTTCATCAATTTTCGATTTCCTCCCTAATCTCCTCCCTCTTCCGCCCTGAGTCCTCCCTGGCCATCAGCACAATAGATCTTGCCTGATAACGAAATGACATGGAGGGCGTTATGACCACAAGGCACCTGAGCTCACGGGAGCTCGCAACCCGATGGGGACTCAAGCCCCGAACGCTGGAGCGCTGGCGTGCAGTAGGGTTAGGACCTCACTTTTTACGGCTTGGAGGGCGGATTGCCTATCGAATGGAAGATGTCGAGACGTACGAGCAGACCCACTACTTCAGCAGTACCAGCAAGCCTGCCAAGCTCTGCGCAGGAGGTCAGTCATGATTTCAGAACTGAAAGAGATTCTCACACTATCGGTTAGCGATCTGGCTGCCAAATCCGGTGAAGAGTTACTGAAGCTGGTGGACAGTGCAGAAGCGCTCCTGACAGAAACCCAACGAATCAGAGACTGGTTGGAATCAGCCATTGCTTATAAGTACGTCTACAAAGCCACCAGCATTCGCTCCGAACTGCAGCAGGAATTTGGCTTCATTTACTTTGAAGACGGTGCGGTGAAAGTCACCTCTGAAATTCCTAAAGCCATTACCTGGGATCAGAAGAAGCTGACTGCCATCGCGGATACCATCCGAAACCAGGGCGAAAATCCGGAAGAGTTCATGGAAGTGCAGTACACCGTTCTGGATGCTCGCTTTGATGAGTGGCCTGAGGTGATGCAGAACGCATTTCGTCCTGCTCTGACTATTGAGCAGGGGACGCCTAAGTATCGTCTGTCTCCCAACTATCGGGGGATAAAGTCATGAGCTTGCCAATATTGACGGCTGAACAGCGTAATCAGGAGCGTAAGGGGATTAAGTGCGTTCTGTTAGGCCCAAGCGGAGTAGGTAAAACCACACAGCTGAAAACGTTGGACCCTGAACGTACGTTGTTTATGGATTTGGAGGCAGGAGATCTCGCAGTGCAGGACTGGGAGGGTGATACCATCCGGCCCTCTACCTGGCCTGAGTTTCGTAATGTCGTTGCTTATCTTGCCGGTTTCGATCAGTCACGCAGGAATGACCAGGTGTACTCCAAAGCTCACTACGATGCGGTGTGTGAGAAGTACGGTGATCCTTCCTCATTGGATAAATACGACACCTTGTTCATTGATTCCGTCACTGTGCTGGGCAGGCTCTGCTTTCAGTGGTGCAAGAGCCAGCCTCAGGCATTCTCGGAGAAAACCGGCAAGCCGGATACTCGTGGAGCTTATGGACTTCATGGTCAGGAGATGATCGCAGCGCTCACTCATCTCCAGCATGCAAGGGGTAAGAACGTGGTGTTTGTTGCCATTCTGGAAGAGCGGGTGGACGACTTTAACCGGAAGATCTTCCAGCCCCAGATTGAAGGTTCCAAGACCGGGCTGGAAATGCCGGGAATCGTCGATGAAGTCATCACTCTGGCCAGCCTTCCAGATGAAGAAGGTAACCTCCGTCGCACCTTTGTCTGCCAGACACTCAACCCTTATGGATACCCAGCCAAGGATCGCAGTGGTCGTCTCGACCTGTTCGAACCGCCCCACCTGGGGAGACTGTTTAACAAAATCCAAACCGCTGAACGTCAGCCGGTCACTTTTGATAATCCAACCACCAAAAAGGAAGCATAACCATGTCTCAGAAAAAATCATGGAACAATTTCAACGATGCTGTTGAGCAGAACCAGCATGACATCATCCCCGCAGGAACTCTGGTCAAGGTGCGCATGACCATCAAACCAGGTGGTTTCGATAACCCGGATATGGGGTGGACCGGAGGCTATGCTACCCGGGGTGATACCGGTGCTATTTACCTCAATGCCGAGTTCACGGTGCTGGAGGGGCAGTATGCCAAGCGCAAGGTCTGGTCGTTGATTGGGATGTTCAGTCCAAAAGGTCCGGAGTGGGAAAACATGGGGCGATCATTTGTTCGGAGCATTCTGCAATCCGCCCGCAACATCAAGCCAGATGATAACAGTCCACCGGCGTACAAGGCTCGTCAGTTGATGTCGCTGGCAGAGCTTGATGGCATTGAGTTCGTGGCCAAGGTCAGTCTTGAAAAAGATCAGTATGACGAACCGAAGAATGTCATTAAGCAGGCCATTACGCCAGAGCATAAACAGTATACCCAGTTGATGCACGGTATGGCACCTGCAACACAATCCGGACAGAGACCGTCTCATCATGAATTGCAGTCCGAGTTGTATCGGGGGCCGGATCAAACGCCTCATCCAGCAGAGAGTTACAACAATCAGTGGGATTAGGTGGTGAAACAAGGATGGGCTAATTGAGCCCACCTCCGGTGGTGATCAGAGACTCAGCATGATGTCTGGATGATGAGGCTGTCTGATCATTATGGATTATCTATGGCCTGCCTTCGGGCGGGTTTCTTTTTACAGGGATGCTGACCAATGGATAATAAGTGGCTTAATTTTAATACGGCAGTTGAACAGCAAGCCCCGGAATCATTACCTGCTGATGATATTAAACGTCGCATCCAGGAGAGGTTGGTAGATTACCTCGCAGCGTTGTTTCCAAATGGTAAGCGACGTGGAAACAAGTATGTCATGGGGAATGTTAAAGGTGACAAAGGTAAAAGTCTGGAAGTCTCGTTGGATGGCAGTGAACCCGG
Source organism: Endozoicomonas sp. (assembly GCA_965198415.1). Taxonomy (GTDB): domain Bacteria; phylum Pseudomonadota; class Gammaproteobacteria; order Pseudomonadales; family Endozoicomonadaceae; genus Endozoicomonas. Next base: position 50,220 of record CBDAPN010000029.1, on the reverse strand, counting down.
GCTATGGCATGATTTTGAAAATGGTGAAGGCGGTGACATTGTCAGTCTGACTGCGGCCGTTAAGGGGCTTGATCCTAAAAATGACTTTCCTGAGGTTATACGCGCAATGGCTGATTGGTTAGGGCTACCATCAACCAGCCCACCAGCATTAGCCAGTTACCAGGACGGCTACGAAGATCTTGGTGCACACACTGGCAAGTGGGACTACCACGATGCAGAAGGCAATTTGATCGCCTGTGTCTATCGCTACGATACTCCGGACGGGAAAGAGTTCAGACCCTGGGATGTTAAAGCCCGTAAAACCAAAGCACCCAATCCGAGGCCTCTCTACAACCAGCCCAGTATCAAAACGGCGACAGACGTCTGGCTGGTGGAGGGTGAAAAAGCGGCACAGGCATTAATCGACAATGGTTACTGTGCCACCACGGCGATGAATGGTGCCAAAGCTCCGGTTGAGAAAACGGACTGGTCACCACTGAAAGACAAGCGGGTATGGATCTGGCCCGATCATGATGAATCCGGTTTCACATACGCCCACAGTGTTGCAAGAGCCATTGCGGATATTGGTGCTGTCGGCGTTGTGATTCTCAAACCACCCGAAAGTAGTCCGGAGAAATGGGATGCCGCAGATGCCATCGCAGAAGGTTTTGATATACGCCAATGGATGATTACCACGATACGCAAAACCATCAAAGAATCGGTGCCTTTCTACCGGTTGGGTGAATTGCTGGATGATGATTCGCCCATGCCTGAAGATCTGCTTAGTCCCAGGGTACTGACCCCCGGTGGCATGCTGGTGGTTGGTGGTGCCCCCAAGGTGGGTAAAAGTGACTTTCTTCTAAATCTGCTGGCCCATATGGCCGCTGGGTTAACCTTCCTGGATATGAGACCCAGCAAACCTTTGAAGATCTTTTATCTGCAAGCGGAGGTTCAATACCACTACCTGCGCGAGCGGGTGAAAACGCTGCCCCTTGAACAGTACCAGATGACCCGTGTCCGGGAGAATCTGGTGGTGACGGCACGTTTGAATCTGATTCTGAATGAGAAGGGAATGCCTCTGGTGTTAAGAGCTATACGGGATGCCTTTCCTGAAGGTCCGGATGTGATTGTGATTGATCCGATTCGTAATGTCTTTGATCCCGGACCGGATGCCAGCAGTGAAAATGACAACAACGCGATGTTGTTCTTTCTTAAAGAACGCGTTGAGCAATTGAGAGACATTGTGAACCCCGATGCCGGGCTGATCCTGGTGCATCACACCCGCAAGATGAGTAAGCGACAGTTGGAAGAAGATCCGTTTCAGGCGCTATCCGGCGCAGGCAGCTTACGGGGCTATTACACCTCCGGTATGTTGCTGTTCAGGCCAGAGGAGTTGGAGCAAGAAAGAATGCTGTATTACGAGTTGAGGAACGGTCCATCTCCAGAAGCGAAAAGGGTTATAAAAAAAGACCATCAATGGATTGAAGCTCCGGCTAATGGGCTACGCATTGCCGGTGAGGAGATGGGTAAAAAGCATGATGCTGAACGGATTCGTAAGCGGGAAGTGATCGTGAACCTGATCTTTCAAGAGGCACTCAAGGGCAAGGTCTACACCTCGAATCAGTTTGCTCAGGCATTTGAGAACCAGGCCGGTCTGGGAGCCAGTTCGACCATTCGGGATCGTATCAATGTGCTCAGTACCAAAGGGTACATCAAGTTTTTTAATGATCACGAAGAGTACAACCTGCCACCACCGCTGCGCAGTACCCAAGGCTATCTCTGCGTGGAGAATATGGAATTAGGCAACGAAGGTCATCCATTATGCCGGATACCACCTACCCATTATAAGTGTGCCCAAACGGCTGCAACATTACCGGTGGAAGACCCAACACAGTGGCTCTATTACGATCAGGGTTAAGTGGGTTTGAGTTGCTGAGGAGTTGCCAGCGAGTTGCTGAAAATGGGAGTTGCTGAGTTGCCAGAATTTTCCAGCAACTCAAAAAGCATAAATATATCAATCTATTAAGTGAATCTGAGTTGCTGGATTTTGAAAAGTCAGCAACTTATTCCAGCAACTCATAACTTATTGAAATCTTTTGTTTTTGTTGAGTTGCTGAGTTGCTGGATGATTTATATATATAAATATATATACAGGCGAGCCTCCTTGAGGTCGGCCTCGCCTGTATATCCGGATATTTATCCAGGGAGCATCGAGCATGGAAAAGAATCATCACTCAGGGGTAACGGTAGGAGTTCTTGGCGAGCGTTATCGGGAGGCCTGGCTGGTGGCTCGCCGAGTTCCCTCTGGACTGAATCTTGGACACGCGTCGTATTGGCCAGAGTTCAATCCAAACCGCTGGGAGGTTTATCACTCGGAGGGAGTGCAAACAAAATCTACACCACCGTCTGGGGATGCAGTGGATCGGATGATCGAGTGTATGCGTTGGTTACGTTGGCTCAGTGAGGAGGAGCGTGAGTTGGTCTGGCTTAGGGCTTCCGGTTTACCTTGGCGTTACATTGCCAAAGAGTCAGGTTTGTCTCGAATGACCGCCTCCCGGCACTGGCGTAAAGCCCTGATGCAAGTGATTTTGCGGCTAAATCAGTGAGGAATTAGCGTGAATTTGCGGGGTGTAGGGTGTTAAAGAGGGAGAAAGCGTAGAAAGTGTTTTTTTCAGGGTGGGACAAAATCAGCATTTTGGTACATAGTTATCGTTAAGCTCGAAGCAAAGTACATCCAAGCCCCGCACCACTCACGGTCCGGGGTTTTTTATTGCCGTTTTTTTCACCAAAAGTCACGGAAGAACCATGGCCAGAATCCTCGTCGAATCCATCGAACATCGCTCTGTTGCCAGCCTGACACCTTACGTCAACAACGCCCGTACTCACTCCGATGATCAGGTGAACCAGATCGCCCGCTCCATTGAGGAGTTCGGGTTTGTGAATCCGGTGCTGGTGGGCAGCGATGATGTGATCGTAGCAGGCCATGGTCGCTTGATGGCGGCAAAGCAACTGGGGATGGAAACATTGCCGGTGATTGTGCTGGGGCATCTGACCGAGACGCAACGACGGGCGCTGGTGATTGCGGATAACCAGATTACGGCCAATTCCGGCTGGGATGAAGATCTCCTGAAACAGGAACTGGCCGAGTTGGATGCGCTGGATTTTGATCTGGACCTGATGGGGTTTTCCGATGAAGAACTCGAAGGTTTGCTACTTCTGGACGAACCAGAAGGGCAGAGTGACGACGATGAGATTCCTGAGCCAGAAGAGCATCCGGTGAGCCAGGCCGGAGACCTGTGGGTGCTGGGTGACCATCGGGTTTTGTGTGGCAGTGCTACTGAGCAGACCGACGTGGAAACCCTGATGGCTGGACAGCTGGCCGACATGGTGTTCACCGATCCGCCCTACAACGTGGATTACGCCAATCCTGAGAAAAACGGCAAAGCGAAAAAAGATCGTCGGATCAAAAACGACAACCTGGGCACGGAGTTTTACACCTTCCTGCTGGCGGCCATGAGCAACCTGCTCGGTGTCTGCAAGGGCGCGATTTACATCTGCATGTCGTCGTCTGAACTGGACACCTTGCAGAAGTCCTTTCGTGAAGCCGGTGGCAAGTGGTCCACGTTTATCATCTGGGCCAAGAACACGTTCACTCTGGGACGTTCCGATTATCAGCGACAGTACGAACCCATTCTCTATGGCTGGAAGGAAGGCTCAGAACATTTTTGGTGTGGTGCCAGAGATCAGGGCGATGTTTGGTATTTCAACAAGCCTGCCAGGAACGATCTGCATCCCGACCATGAAGCCAGTGGAACTGGTGGAGCGTGCCATTCGCAACTCTTCCAAAACCCGGGACATCGTACTGGATCTGTTCGGTGGATCAGGCTCTACCCTGATCGCCTGTGAGAAGTCTCACCGCAATGCCCGACTCATGGAACTGGATCCTAAATACGTCGATGTGATCGTACGCCGTTGGGAGGAGTACTCAGGTAAGGAAGCCTACCTCGAAAGTAATCAACTCACATTTGAGCAAAACAGGGACGACCGCCATGGACGGCGGAAGTGCCTCCTTGCCAGGGAAAAAAAGGAGACCGAGTGACATGGAGGATCTCTCCGGCGACTGGATCAGATTGATTCCAAGCTCGACAAGCTCAGCGACGCGGTGTCCAGGCTGGCCATGATCGAGGAACGAATCACCCATCAAACCACCAGTCTCAGTCGTCAGAATGAACGGTTGGATGAACAGGATAAGCGTATTCGTTTGCTGGAGTTTCAGGCCAGCCGTCGTGGCGTCATGCTCAATTATATTGAACGGTTCGGGTGGATTGTGTTGACGGCCGCTATTGGATTGCTGTCGTACTTTTTGAAGGGATAGTCTCAGGGGGTGAGCTATGGGTAAGCGTACGGAAACCAACTATCTGATCATTCACTGCTCTGCCACAAGGGGCAACCAGAATATCACCTTTGAAGATATTAAACGCTGGCACACCATAGAGCGGGCCTTTATCGACATTGGTTACCACTGGGTGATTGAACGGGATGGCACGGTGAAGCAGGGGCGTCCTGTTGATGACTGGGGTGCTCATGCCAAAGGCCATAACCATGAGAGTGTTGGCATCTGTCTGGTAGGTGGTCTGGATAAGCACAACGAGCCGGAAGATAACTTCACGCCACTGCAGAAGCGCATGCTGAAGCTGTTGATTGCAGGCCATCAGGCTTTGTATCCTGACGTTGAGGTGCGGGGCCATATTCATTTCAACGCAGAGAAAGCCTGCCCGGGCTTTCCGGTTGAACCCTGGCTCTTTCAGGAGAAGTTGCAGGGAGTGGATCTGTGAGCTGGGTGGCTGCTGTTCCCCTGATTGGGAAGGTGATTGACAAGCTGTTCCCCGATGCGGACAACGCTGACCAGGCCAAGGTGGTTCTGGCTGAGATGATCATCAACGGTGAGATCAAGGAACTGGCGCAACAGGCTGGCATCATTACAGCTGAAGCCAGAGGAGAGAGTTGGCTACAACGGTGCTGGCGTCCCCTGGTGATGCTGGTGTTCACGGCGTTGGTAGTCTGCCGCTGGATGGGCTGGGCAGCACCAGACCTGAGTGAAGAGGTTGAGTTAAAACTGTTCAGCATTATTCAGCTGGGCATCGGTGGTTACATTGCCAGTCGTGGTGTGGAGAAGGTGGCGAGAACATTGAAGCAAGGCGGGGAGTAATTGTTATGTGTCGTGTATCTGGGGTTTTGCACCGATTCAGGAAAGTTCGGTATCGTCCGCTTGATGCTCTGTCAGGCCGGTAATTACTGGCTTCCTGTAAGGCGGAGGGACCCTGCGAACCTCTCTCTAATGCGGGTCTACAACAGCGCGGGGTTTCGCCAGCGACAGACTGAAAAACGGGGTTGACAGAGGTTGACAAAAAACGGTTGAAGCCAGTTTTTATCGGGGTCCCAGTGTCAATCAGGTTATTTGATTGTCAACCACTGGTGAGGCTCCCATCGGCCGTTGGCGTTAATTAAAACGGTTGACACTTTCAGGCTGCGAGCCAGTGCTCTTGAATGCTTCTTGGAAGGGGGTAATAGCGGTTGATGATCTGTCCAGAACTCGCCCCAGTCCCGGTGCATTGCCATGATTCTTGCCCGCTGAATTGAGTGAAGGTTGCCGAGCCTAATCAGGAAGATGGCTTCATACATTTCCCTGTACCAGCGATTGAGGTAGTCGAGTGTATTGCTGTCAGGGTGCAATAAGCGGCAAGACATAAAATGGCCGTTGGAAAGCTCAACGGCTAGGAGCACAGGTGGGTTCATTATCGTGGCCCGCTCATTTGGATGGTGTGCCATTGACCTTCTTGCCAGTAGTGCAGAAATGCGGCATCAGTCTCGTAAGCCAGATTTAGCAGGGCTTGTAAATCAGTGCTGAGCTTTGGTCGGACCCGTGCCCAGGGATCACCAAGGTCCTTGTAGGCTTTTGCTTCCTCTTTGGTAATGAAAGAAATGTCGCCAAGGTTGATGACCTCTCTGGCGTCACTCTCATTGGGGAAATGCTCCCTGAGGACCTGGCCAACCAGATCTCCGTCGAAGTGGCAGTAAATGGAGCGATAGCCACCATTATCCAGCTGCTTCGCGATTCTGGAGCGGGTGCTCATAAGATGGCCTCCAGTCCTTCGGTAATACGGTAGGTTCTGTCTTGTCCTTCCAGCTTCTCCGATTCAATGGTCAGCCCCAGTCGTTTTTTCAGAGCTCCGGCCAGAGTGCCTCGGACCGTATGTTTCTGCCAGCCGGTCTTGGCCATGATTTCTTCAATGGCCGCACCTTCTGGACGGGCCAGCAGCTCAATCACCGTATGCAGTTTGGTGCCGGTGCGAATCTTGCCTTTGTCCTTGGGGGCAGGCCTATCTTCAAAGCCTATGGCTACTTTGCCCTGTGGGCTGATGTCGTAGGTATCAGGCTCTTTCAAGACAATCAAAAAACCCCGGCTGGTCAGGCTCTCCAGAACTTTCTTCCGGGCTCCACCTTTGATGGTGAGATCAGAAGCCTGAATGGTTCCGGTTTTAGCGGCTTGTTGCAGAATATTCTCTTGAGCGGGTGTGAGTTTGTTGTTTTTCATGGTGCTTCTCCTTCTGTTGTGCGGGACTTCTTTTGTCCATCTTTGATGCCTTTCTGGTAAGCCTCTTCTAGGGCGCTTCTAACGCACCAGACAGCGACTTCATTGAAATCTTCGGAGGTGTTCTGTTCGCTCAGGGTATCGAACAGTTGATGCTTTCTGGCGATGGCTTCCAGGACTTTTTCGATGCGTTTGTTCATTGGCTTGTCCTTTCGGTTGATTTGTTGTTATGTACAGTTAGGCTCTATAACCGTTGGTTATCAAGAGAAAGCGGATAATTATCAATTGCTTGGAGGGTAGGTCGGGCTCTGGCGGGAAATACAGGGGGCAGGCGAGGTTATGGCGCTACTTTCACAGTCAGAATTTGCCAGACGTCAAGGCTGGAGCCGCCAATATGTAGGGAAACTGGTCAAGTCTGGGAAGCTAAAGCTGGTTAATGGCAAGATTGACCCGGGGCAGGCACTGACGGCTATAAAGGCCCAGTCAGAGCCTTCCACAGAACTGCGTGCCAAACCCCGAAGCGGAACGGTTCTCCCCTCAGCACCCACGGATTCACGACAGACGGTGGATTTCGTCACGGCTCGCACCATGCGGGAAGCCTTCAAGGCCAAAATGGCCAAGATGGAGTATGAAGAGAAGGCAGGCAAGCTAACCGACGCATCGAAAGCAAAAGCAGATGCGTTCAGGGCTGGCAGGATTGTCCGGGATTCGTTGCTTGGAATACCGGATCGACTCTCAGACGTCCTCGCTGCTGAAGAGGATCCTGTCAAAGTAAGGCAATTATTGATGGAAGAACTTGAATCCATTCTGCATGAGTTGAGTCAACAATGAGATCTCCCTACTTTGATGGATTCTTTGCGGGACTAAAACCGGATACCCGCCTGACGGTTTCCGAGTGGGCGGATGAACATCGCATCTTGCCCATGAAGTCCGCCAAGGAAGCCGGTCGCTGGAGAACGGCAAGAACCCCCTACCTGAAAGAGATCATGGATTGCCTTTCGCCTTCCTCTTCCGTGGAGCAGGTGGCGTTTATGAAAGGGGCTCAGGTGGGCGGTACGGAGTGCGGTAATAACTGGTTGGGGTACGTGGTGCATCACACGCCCGGACCGATGATGTATGTGCTGCCCACTCTGGATATGGCCAAGCGAACCTCCAAGCAGCGGATCGCGCCCATGATTGAGGCCATGCCGGTGCTGAGGGACTTGGTAAAAGATCCCCGTTCCAGGGATTCCGGCAATACCCAGATGGTGAAGGAGTTTCCCAACGGCGTACTGATCATCACCGGTGCCAACTCGGCGACCGGGCTTCGTTCCATGCCAGCCCGATTTCTCTTTCTGGATGAAGTGGATGCCTATGAGGATGATGTGGACGGTGAAGGCAGCCCGATCAATCTGGCGATTAAACGGACGGCGACGTTTTCCCGCAACCGAAAGATTCTGATGGTCTCCACGCCTAATATCGCCGGAGCCAGCAAGATAGAGGCGGCTTACCTGGCCAGTGATCAGCGGCAGTACCAGGTACCCTGTGTGAAGTGTCAACATATGCAGCCCATTGAGTGGCAGCAGATTAAATTTGAACACCACGATCCGGAAACGGCTTGCTTTGAGTGCATTAAATGCCAGCATCGGATGGGAGAACATGATAAACCGAAACTTCTGGGTAATGGTCAGTGGGTAGCGATGAACCCGGAAGCTAACGGAAAAATTCGTGGTTACCACCTGAGTTCGCTCTACAGCCCTAACGGTTGGTACAGCTGGCAAGATGCCGTTGCCGATTTTCTGGCAGCGAAAGACAATCCCATTCTTCTCAAAGACTGGACCAATACGGTACTTGGCCAGACCTGGCAGGAGGCCGGTGAAACGGTGGGTCATGAATTGCTCTATCAGCGTCGTGAGCACTATCCGGCAGAAGTGCCCTGGCCGGTTGAAGTGCTGACTTGCGGCATCGATGTTCAGGATGATCGGGTAGAGTATGAAGTGGTGGGCTGGGGAGCCGGAGAAGAGAGCTGGTCCATTGATTACGTGCGCCTTTATGGCGACCTCTCCCGTCCTGATATCTGGAATATTCTGGCCGGAAAGTTACGGCAATCATATAGACGCCATGATGGCGTGTTAATGAATTTGGCTCAGGTTTGTATGGATTCCGGTGGCCACTTCACCGATGAGGTTTACGCCTTTTCCAGAAAGCATGGGACGGGCTGGTTAATACCGATCAAAGGCGCATCTCAATCGGGTAAACCCATCGCGACCTTCCCAAAGACAAAGAGCAAGAAAGGCATCTATCTCACTCTCGTAGGAACGGATACTGCAAAAGAGTTGATCTACCAGCGTTATCGTATTCTTGAGCCTGGCGCAGGCTACTGCCACTGGCCCATTGCGGACTGCTTTGATGAGGATTACTTCAAGCAGGCCACGGCAGAAGAGAAGGTGCGTAAATACAAACATGGTGTTGCCTACTTTGAATGGGATGCCAAAAAGAAGCGCAACGAAGCACTGGATTGCCGAGTCTATGCCCTGACGGCTGTCAGGATACTGCAACAACATCGAGGGCTGGATCTGGAACAGCTGGCAGCACAACGGCCAGAGCCGGAAGTGCAGATAGAACAAGAAGAACCAGCGGATATTGCCGTGAATCGCAATCGTCGAATCTCTCGCAGTACCTATCTGAATGGATAAACCCATGATTACCGATGCTGAATACCAGGCCCTGAAACGAGCCGTGTTGCTGCGGGAAACCCGCACCGTGGAATTTGAAGGCCGAAAAGTGGAGTACGCCAGCTTCGGCGAGATGGAAAGGCGACTGCAGGCCATTGAGCGGGAACTGGCGAAACAGCAGAAGCGTCCTCGCCAGTATGGCATCTATTCCCGACGCGGCATCTGATCTTACCGCCAGAAATGCAGGACCATCACCAGCGCTATGAGCAAAACAATGAGCGTTGCGATGGATTGCCGGATTTGATCGGCGGTTAGCTTTCTTGGGTCGTCTTTATCGTTGCCCTGTGGGTTACTCAACAGGCAGGGTGCCAGGCTAGCTATCATCAGAAAACAGCCCAGGATCAGGACTGAAATAACCACCGCTTTCAAAATCAACACTCCATTTCTTATCTTACTGTGAGGACGGACTCCCTTGTTTGACTGGATACGACAGAAATGGTTGCAGACATCATCGAAAGCAGTCCGAAATCTAGCCTACACCTCCGCTGGGCGAGGGCGGAGAAGCCAGAGTTGGTCAGCCCCATCCTCCGGCCCGAATAACACATTGACCGGTAATCTGGGAACCTTGATTAATCGATCCAGGGCGGCGATTCGCAATGATCCCTGGGCGGCTTCTGGTCTGGAAAAGCTCGTAGCCAATATAGTGGGGACCGGGATCAAACCCAAGTCCGAAGCGAGCAATGATCCGTTCCGTAAAAACCTGCAGGCACTGTTTCTGGACTGGTCCGATGAATCCGATGCGGATGGTCAGCTGGACTTTTATGGCCAGCAATCACTGGCGGTGCGTTCCATGTTGGAAGCCGGTGAATGCTTTGCTCGACTGAGACCACGGAAACCATCCGATGGACTCAGCGTGCCTCTTCAAGTGCAGCTACTGGAAGCGGAATTTGTTCCCTGGGATTACAACGACGACCTGAAAAGAGGTCATAAGATCCGGGCAGGGATTGAGTTTAATGCCGTTGGTAAGCGGGTCGCCTATTGGATGCATCGACAGCACCCTTCCGATTCCACAACATTGGAAACGGCAGACCTGCGTCGTATTCCAGCGGAGCAAGTTCTACACTTATATGAACCTTTGCGACCCGGTCAGTTAAGAGGACAGCCGCTGATGACCCAGGTGCTGCTGCGGATGTTTCATCTCGACAAGTTTGATGATGCAACCCTGCTGCGACAAGAGGTTGCCAACCTGTTCACCGGTTTTATCACCAAGCCTGCTCCTGATGGAGAGAAGGTGGATCCATTAACCGGTCGGCCTATTGTTTATGATCTGCAAGGTGTGCCCATGGTGGCGATGGAACCGGGGACGATGCAAGAGCTATCACCGGGGGAAGAGATCACCTTCAATACACCACCGGGTGCAGCCAGCAACTATCCCGATTTTATCCGCCAGCAACTGATGGCTGTAGCAGCAGGCATTGGGTTGCCCTATGAAATTTTGTCCGGCGATATGAAGGGTGTCAGTGACCGGGCACTGAGAGTGGTGCTGAATGAATTTCGCAGGCGCATACAACAGATCCAGCATAACCAGTTAGTGTTTCAGTTCTGCAGACCCATATGGAATCGTTGGCTGGACATGGCCGTACTCAGCGGGGCTATCCATGCACCACGCTTCCATAACAACAAAGCGGATTATCGCCGGGTGAAGTGGATTCCTCAGGGCTGGCCCTATATGCATCCGGTTCAGGATATGCAGGCCCAGAATCTGGCGGTGCGCAGTGGCTTCAAGTCCCGCTCTGAGGTGGTGTCTGAACAGGGCTATGACAGCGAGCAGATTGATGACGAAATCGCTGCTGATAATCGTCGTGCCGATGAACTGACCCTTCAGTACGACAGCGATGGCAGGCAGTCATCGCAGACTTCTTCCCAAAACAAGGATGATAGCCAGAATGAGCAAGAAACCGCTGAATAATAAGCCGTGGTACACGTTAAAGAATCAGGCTGATCAGCCTTCGGAGTTGTTGATTTATGATGTCATTGGCGATTGGGCAGGACTTTCCGCACGACAACTGGTTCATGACCTGAAGGATCTGGATACCAGTGAAATTACGGTTCGCATCAACAGCCCCGGTGGTTCCGTGTTTGATGGCATTGCCATTTACAACGCCCTGCGTCACCACAAAGCACATATCCATGTAAGGATTGAAGGGCTGGCTGCCAGTATTGCCAGCGTCATTGCCATGGCGGGCGATACCATCCATATGGCGGCCAATGCCCTGATGATGATTCATAACCCGTTTGGCTGGGTCGGCGGTGATGCCGAAGAGCTGCGCAAAGTGGCGGATATGCTGGACAAAACCACCGAGGTGATTGCCCAGACTTATGCGGCCAACTGTGGTCTGCAGGTCAGTGAAATCATCAACCTGATGAATGAGGAAACCTGGTTCACGGCCAGTGAAGCGCAAGGGCATGGCCTGGTGAATGTGGTGGAAGAAGCGGTGCAGCTGGCAGCGCACTTTGATCTCAGTGCCTTTAACCATGTGCCTAAGCCATTACTTCCTCCGTTCATACCACCTTCTGAGCCTGAAGATGAAAATACGTCAGCCCATGCATTGGCGGTACTTTCACTGTGTAATAAAGCCGGTTATCCGGAAATGGCGGAAGACTTTATCCGCACTCATCAAGGGATTGAAGACGTTCAATGTCGTCTTACCGAGTGTGAAACCATTAAGTCTCTGTGTGCTGCTGCCCAGAATACGGATCGTGCCGCTGGCTTCATCCAGTCAGGCAAATCGGCAGAGCAGGTCAGAACCGAATTGTTTGATTTGCTGACCAAAGATGATGATGGTGGAGTGGATAACACTCTGACACCCAACCAACAGAACCCAAGCATTAAACCACTGATTGATACCCGAGACGTGTATCAAAAACGCAATCAAACCGCAGCTTAACCTTCCACTCCCAACCTCAAAGGAACTGAAACCATGCCTGTCATGACAGAGCCGGTGTACGCTGGCGAATTTATCGTGTCCGAAGGAAACAACAGCATCAGCCGGGAGAAGGTTGAACTGGCTGCGAATCTGACGCTGCTGCCCGGTACTGTGTTGGGCAAAAACACGGCCACCGCAGTTTATGGACCACTGGACCCGGCGGCAGACACCGGATTGCAGATGGCCGCCGGTGTGCTCTGGGATCATGTCACTATCGATGCAACCGGTGGAGAAGCGGTCATCATCGCCCGACTGGCAGAGGTGCATCAGGACCTTTTGGTCTGGCCGGATGGGATCACGGCAGAGCAACAAGTCACGGCCACCGAAGAGCTGGCTTCACTGGATATTATTTTACGACAGGGAGAGCGCGCATGAGCCTGCTGGATATTTTTAATGACGATGCCTTCAGTCTGGCCAGCCTGACGGCCACGTTAAACGATCTGCCCTACAAACCGGGGCGCATTGGTGAGCTTGGACTGTTTACCGAAAGCGGCATCAATACCACCACCGCCATGGTGGAGTCCCGGAACGGTGAATTGGTCCTGTTGCCTACATCGGAGCGGGGAGCGCCAGCACCTCAAGCCAAGGGTGGTAAGCGTAAGGTGCGCAGTTTTGTCATCCCTCATATCCCTTATGACTCCACCATTGTGGCGGATGAGGTGCGTAATGTACGGGCCTTTGGCTCTGAGAGTTCTCTGGAAGGGGTGAGGACGGTAGTGAATCAGCGGCTATCAGAGATGAATGCTAACCATGAGGTGACCCTGGAGCATTTGCGGCTGGGAGCCATCAAAGGTCAGATTCTGGATGCGGATGGCAGCAGTGTTATTTATGACCTGTTCCAGGAGTTTGGTGTCAGCCAACAGACGCATACCTTCAAGTTCAGCGATGCAGCCACTGACGTTCGCATTCAGTGTGTGAAGCTGAGAAGGAAAGTGGATCAGGCCCTGGGTGCTCAACCCTATTCAGGGCTGAGGGCGTTCTGCGGTGCTGACTTTTATGATGCCCTGGTTGGCCACGACTATGTCAAAGATGCCTACCATCGTTACCAGGACAGTGCCTTGCTGCGCAATGACCCCAAATCCGGGTTCCGCTTCGGCGACATTGATTGGGAAGAGTATCGGGGGCAGGTGGGCAATATTCCCTTCATCAAGGCTGATGAAGCGTATGTTATTCCGGAGGGCACCGGTATCTTCCGCACCTGGTTTGCACCGGCAGACTTTATCGAAACGGTGAACACCATTGGCTTGCCGAGGTACGCCAAGCAGAAAATCCTCGACTTCGACAAAGGTGTCCAGCTGCACACCCAGTCCAACCCGCTGCCTATCTGCCTGAAGCCCCGGGCGGTGATCCAATGCAAGATGAACTGAGTGAACTGAACCGGCAGGTGCTGACTACCTTTGGTCAACCGGTGATTGTCTTTCGGGGAGCATCTCTTTTCTCAGAAACCCGGGGCATTATTTCCAGAGAGCTGGTGCCTGCCGGTCAATATGAAGCGGTTTTGCAAATGGTCACTTCCATTTCGTTGCCAGCGAGCCTCAAATTGCAACGTGGCGATGAAGTCCAGTCCGCAGATCAGCAATGGACGGTTGACCGGAAACTGAAAGACGATGGTCAGCTGACCTGGTGGGGGCTCCATGAAGCTTGATCTGGAACTGGACAACACCGTTGATGACTTGATCGGGCAATTCGATCATGCGCCTGAGAAAGTCAGCCAAGCGATTGCTCGATCACTACGCAAGCTCTCCCGATTTGCCGAACGACGTGTATTACGGGAGTTGGCCAGAAGACAGAATATCACCCAAAAGGTGTTGAAATCTCTGGGGCGGGTGAGGGTTTCACTGTATAAGCCAGGCGATCGGGCAGGGCAGAATTACAGTCTGATCATCTGGATAGGTGCTCTGGATATTCCGGCGCATTATCTGGGCAAACCCATCCAGACCAAAAGCGGTGTCCGAACCGGTCGTCGTTTTTGGGACGGTGCCTTTTTGATGCGCCCGGTCAACGCCACTCACTCCATGGTGTTTGAGCGTAAAGAAACCTGGCAGCATAAATTTCAGCGTTCCAAAAAATCGGGCCGGATGATGTGGATGGGGCTGCCACTGGAAAAGAAAGAAGTACCTATCTGGAGCACAGCCAGTACGGTATTACAAAAGTTGGAACCGGTTTTACTGGACCGGTTCACTACCTTGATGGAGCAGGAACTGAACTATGCCTTCAACATCGAGTCCTGAAGCCAGAATTGTTGAAGCGCTGGTTTATCGCCTGACGGAAGTGACTCCTACCGTTTTATTGGGTTACACCGCACTGGGGTTGGATGAGGCACTACCCAAGCCTGCCATTCTGGTTCAGTTGGAATCACTCCAGGAGCAGGAGCGGCAGGGGCGTCGGGTCAAGATGCAGATGAATCTGAATATCAGCGTTGTCATCAAAACCGATGAAGAAAGTACCTATGTACTGATGGATCTGACCCGCTCAATCAGGTCGTTATTTACTACCGGTGAGCGATGGGTACCAGAAGCCCGAAGTACTCAGCTCAGCGAGACCCAGTTCGATATCGCCCCCAATCCTGGTCAACTGTCTTTTGCAGACATTCAGCTGATCATTGACGTCATTCTCTGACCTCCCATTAAACAATCAATCAAATGCAGGAGCATCCTATGTCCACGGTGGATCGTAGCTTTATTGGCGCAGGCAGTATCCATATTCAACCCTATGACCAGTCGGCTCCCTTGTTGCCCATTGGCAATGTCAGCGAGTTTACCTTCAGTTTTGAAGAGGATCGCAAGGAGCTGAAAAACTACCTGGGGGGCGGTGGTAACCGAAATGTGATCAGTCGGGTGTCGGGCATTACCGCCAGTGTGGTGGCTCATGATTTCACGGCCAGTAATATTTCTCTGGCGTTGCGGGGAACGGTCAACCAGGCAAGCACTACTGCGATTACCGACGAACCATTGGTTAGCCATGGCGTAGCGGATGAACTGATTCCGTTTAAACGGCTACCGGACATTAATCAGTCCATCACGGTCAAAGACAGCCTGGATACTACGCTCGTTGCTGGTGATGATTATGAACTGACTCAGTCTGGCATCAAGGTTATTGACGGTGGTGGTATTGATAACCTGGGGATCAAGGTCAGCTATACACCACTGGCAGCCAATATGGTTCAGGCTCTGGTAGAGTCCGGTCGGGAGTTTGTGCTCTTTATGGAAGGCCTGAACGATGCCCAGGAAGGGCTGCCGTTTAATATCCGGGTGCACCGGGTCAAGTTTTCACCGGTGCAGAACCTCGGCTTTATCTCCGATGACTTTGCCAATATTCCCTTGCAGCTGGATGTGCTGTCGGATCCCACCATCACCGGCCAGGGCCTGAGTCCGTTTATGCAGCTGGATCTGGCCCAATAACCCGCTGAGTTTCCTATGCCCTCCATCAAAGAAACCGCGCTTCGGTTGGTGCTGAAAGCGCGGGATACCCTGTCACGTCCGGTTAAGCAGTCTGCCGCCTCCCTGGACTTCCTGCGCAGTAAAGCCCAATCCCTCAAGAGCCAACTCACCAAACTGGAACAGCAACAACGATTGCTGTCGTCTTTCCAAAAGCAAACATCTGCTGTGCGTGGGGCTGGTCGGGCTTTTCGTGAAGCCGAGGCGAAGGTTGAACGGTTGGCCCGGGAGTATCAGCAGGCGGAGAAACCCACCAAAACGTTACAACGCCAGTTAGATTCTGCCCGTAAAGCGGTCGTGTCAGCCAACCAGTCTTACCAACAGCAGCGACAGAAGCTGGCTGCGTTGCGTAAAAGTTTGAGCCAGACGGGACTTTCCAATCGCCAGCTTGCCCAACAGCAGGAACGAGTTGCACAGGAAATACGGAAAACGTCATCGGCATTTCAAAAAGCCAGCAATCGGGCTAAGGAAGCCTCCAAGAGTTTCAGACGTTCTGGATTAAACAGCATCTCGAAGGATGCCCAGCTGGCATCATCGGGTATTAGTCGCCTAACCAGACGGTTCGCTGGCCTGATCGCAGCGGGTGCAGGCCTGTACACCATCAAGCGTGGCTTTGAGTCCATCCTGACTACCGGCGATAAGTTTGAGCGCCTGAGCGTTCAGCTGGAAGCCATTATGGGCTCCATGGCTGAAGGTGTACGGGCGCTGGCCTGGATTAAGGACTTTACCCGCAACACGCCATTCCAGTTGGAAGAGGTCTCTGAAGCATTTGTCCGGCTGAAAGCTTTTGGTCTCGATCCCATGGATGGGTCTATGCAGGCCATTGTCGATCAGGCTTCCAAACTGGGAGGTGGCATGGAGCGGCTGAATGGCATCACCCTGGCAGTGGGTCAAGCCTGGGCGAAACAGAAACTTCAGGGGGAGGAGATTCTACAGCTGGTAGAGCGTGGCGTTCCGGTGTGGGAATTGCTGGAAAAGGCCACGGGTAAAAACGTGCAGGAGTTACAGAAGTTGTCGTCTGCCGGGAAGCTGGGGCGGGATACTATTGCTTTGCTGATTGCTGAAATAGGCAAAAGTGCCGAGGGCGCAGCGGCCAAAAATATGAGCTTGCTGTCCGGTTATGTCAGCAATCTGAAAGATAGCTGGCAGCAGTTCCTGGCTGAAATTGCCGACAGTGGTGCCTTGGAGTACACCAAGAATCTGCTGGGTTCCATCGCTCTGAAAATAGAGGCGATGAATCAGGACGGTCGTTTGCAGGCTCTGGCGAAAAAGATCAGCGATGCCTTTATTGCCATGGGCGAGGCCATACAATCGGCGTTGTCTGGCCTTTCTTTTGACGGGTTTGTTTCAAAGGTAGAAACCAGCTTTGCCACCCTCACCACGGTGATGAATAAACTGAAAACCACCTTTACGGTAACTGGCAATACCGTCACTTTCTTTTTCAACAGTTTCACGTTGGCGGTGAAAGGTTTTGCGACCGCATTTCTCTATACCATTGGAGAAATCATCTTCGGCTGGGGAAAACTGGCAGAGGTTGTGGGGGCTGACTCCATTGCTAAAGAGATGCAGGCAATCAAGGAGTACCTGCGTTCTCTTGGTAAAGAGTTTGCCAAACAAACCGCTGAAGATGCCAATGCCGCCAAAGACGCATTGGTGGGTATTTACGAAGCCCTCTCGAAACAGCATGAACAGACACAAAAAGACATTCGTCGTGAAAGCAAGGTGACCTGGGATCAGGTACGAGAGGAACAGGAGCGTTACCGGGCAGACGTAGAGCAAACTGGCAAAACCGCAGAGCAAGCAGCAGAGACCACCAAAGCGGCGTTTACCGATGCAGCAGATGCCATCAACCAAATCAACGCGGCTGAAACCCGCATCGAATTAGCCAGCCTTGGCGTAGCACTGGCCGAAGCCTTTTCTGTCGGAACACTCTCTCAGGAAGAATTCACTCAGGCACTGGAAGCCAGTCGCCAGAAGCTGGCGCAGCTTAAAAAGGAGGCGGAAGGCACAAGCCAGAGTATTGATAAAGTCACCGAGGCTGGCGAGAAACAAACAGCAGCTCTTGAAGACACCGCTTCCATTGCCGGAGTCATGGCCGGTCATTACAACACTCTGACCGCAGAACTACAGGGCATGAGTGGTGCGGCTCATGATGCCTTTGTTGCGATGAATGGCGTGAACAACATCAACACTGAGCAAGCTGTTAGCGGTGTTTCAGAGCTAAAAAGTCAGCTTGAAGAAACCAGAGAAGAACTTAACAAGCTGCAAAATTCCTATTCTTTTGATGTAACTGGTATTAGTAGATGGATGAACGAAACTGCGAAAAATGCAGCTTATGTCAAAAGCCAATACCTGCAACAAAAAATCGCTCTTGAAGAACTGATAGAAAGCTATGAACAGGGAGACACGGCAGCCAAGAGCTTCGTTCGTCAAGCTGAACAAGCCGCAGACACAATGAACCTCCTGAACAATCAGGATTTAGACCGCCTCAATAATGCCATTCGCTCGGCAGAGCAGAATATGGACAGTTTAGGCGACAGTTCTCGCAACACCCTAAATAGCTTGCAAGATGAACTGGATGAATTACAGGGCAGACAATCGGATATTGAGCAACGACGCTATAAAGCGCAGCGAGACGATCTAAAAGCACAGCAAGCCGAAGCCATTGCGAAAGGCGATCAAGAAGCGATCAAGAATATCACCTCGGCCCTGCGGATCAGCGAACAGATTTATAGTGAACGTTTACGGCAGGCAAATAATGAAAAAGCAAAAGCGCTTCAAGAAAACTCGCCGAGCACAGCCAAGCCTGTTCAACAATCCGTACAGCAAGCACCGCAAAAAATTATCCGTCTGGAATATCCCGGCGGGGCCGTGAATGTTGGTATTGATTCAACGGATGAAACCAAGCTGTTAGATGCACTGAGGAACGCAGGGATGAGGACTGTATAATGAAACTGGATACCATTACCCTCCCGGATGATCTGCTCTGGATTAATGAGTTTGAATGGAATCCTGTTGAGCAAACAACAGAGCGCAGCCTAACCGGCGCATTGCTGGTTCAAGAGGGTAAAGTCGCTTATGGGAGACCAATCGTTTTAACTGGTGGTAGCGAGGCCGGTTGGGTTTCTCGTTTGATTGTAAAAAATCTTTTTGCCCTAAGCGAGAAAGCCAGCAAAAACATGAGCCTAACGCTCCCGGATAATCGAAATTTCTCTGTTATCTTTGATCGGTCAGACGGAGCTCCTGTCGAGGCACAGCAGGTTTTACCGTTCGCTTACCCAAAAGATAACGATCAATATTTTATTACTCTCCGATTGCTGACAGTAAGCACAGGTTAAAAGGAATTATCATGGCTATTACAAACGACGACGTTAAGCTATTTGAGAGCCAAAGACTCACTGATGAAAAAGACGGTGGTGGCCGGGTAACGGGGAAAGAGGTTATTGATGGTAACGTCAATAATCTTTTTCAGGATATTTCCCGGATCGACCGAACCATTGGTGATGTAGCCTTGCGTAAGGCATTTATCGGTATTAGCACAGATAACAATGACAGTTATCTTGGCAGTCATTTGATCCTTACCAAGCCTCCTAAAGATAAAAATGTGAGTGTCCTGCTGTTTAATACGGAAAGCCAAACTGATGAGCGCTTGGGTGCCAGAGACAGAATAGAGAGTTATGTGGTTCCCGGCATTAAGGCATCGTTGGAGCTAATAGGCGATCAACTCAAAGGCCAGCGATCTATTGTCGTCTATCAGCGTGAGCAATGGGCAATCCCTGAAATTGGAGAGGTGTATAAAATCACCTCGCCGGACGGTAAAGACAATCAGTTTATTCGCATCACGGCGATTAAGCATTCAGTAGAAACATTTACTTATCATAACGGTACAGAATATGTGGATTTTAAACGTCGTAAAGTAGAGATGGAGATTAGTGCGCCATTAGAAAAAAATTTTAAAGGAGCCAAGCCTGTCCCCGGACAACCGGAGGAAGAAACCAGCACTATCTATAGCACACAGATAGCGGACACTTCTCGGTATTATGGAATTCAGCCATTAAGCGCCAAAGTGACCGCAGGTGATCTAACCATCAAGGCTAAAAGCGTTTATGCGCCTTTGGTGCCGAGCGCCAAGGTGGAAAGTCCATTGTTAGATCAATATGGCGGTTACACCGGAAAAACGATGGTGGCAACGGCTAACAGTACCCGCTCTGTTAGCTGTAATTTTGTGCATATTACCGGCAACCAGAGCCGAACTTATGCCCAGCGTGGCATTCTGCCTAAAACGCTCTCCCTGTCGCTCGATGGTGGCACCTTTGAAGATGACGGGGCCGGTAATCTACTCCACAAAAGCGGAACCAATAATTACACCAAGCTAACCGTCGATTATGACATCGGAGAGATTAACGTCTGGCGAACTAGCAGCTATACCGAGGTTACGGCCAACGCAACATATAAGCCTGCTGTTGCCATTACCGGCGCAGCGATAAGTGGCGCTATCCCAATCACTAATCAGAACCGGGGATTTAATTACACCTTAAATATGGCGGAGGCCAAGCCAAGGCCCGGCACTCTGGTTGTCAGTTATATCGCCTTGGGTAAGTGGCAGGACATCCGGGATACCGGAGCAGGACAGATGACCGGATCGGGAACCGGCAACATTATTTTTGCAACCGGATCGGCTGCTATTACGCTTGATGCATTGCCCGATCCTGATAGCGCCATTGTCTTTAGTTATGTGGCGCAGAATGATAATGACGTCAACATCCGAACCGGCACTGTGCCGGTGGATGATATTACGTTCCGCCATACTGTGAAAAAGACCGGCATTAAGCCTGGCACAATGACAGTGACTTATATTTCATCTGGCAAGAATAAAAAACTGACCGATAAGGCCAATGGATTGCTCGCAGGTGATGGTAGCGGGACGATTCACTACGCTCCCGGTGAATTGAGCTTTAAGCTAGACTTGCTGCCAGATAGCGGCACCGAGATTCAGCTAGCCTATGAGCAAGGCACAAGCGCTGGTGGCGAGGTGACTGTAACCACTGATGCTCAAGGTGTTATGAGTGGGACTATTCCCGGAGCTCCATTGCTGCCCGGTTCGGTGCAGTTACAATTTGTGGTAGATCAGTTAGCTCATGTTCCAAACAATGCTGTCAGTGAAGATGACTGGAAAAGCTATGAGAACAACCGAAAGGTATCCAAACAGATTAGCGATAATACAGCTGGTGGTTGGCGTGGTGGCACAGGTGCTATTGATTACCAGACCGGAAAATTCACCATTCTGGCCTTAGAAAAATACAATTATCCAGAGTTTACGACCATCAGTGATAATTTTCATTTTCGGGTCACGAGCACTAATACCACCAAAACGCAAACGTTTAACGGCAGCTCTATTACCGCCATTGCACAGAGCAGCAGTCTTGCTCATGCTCCTTATAACGAAAACATTACGACGCCAGAATTGACTATTGACCTGTTGCCTTTGATGGGCGACACCGTCCTACTGCCCGGCAGCGTAATTTTTGAATGGAACGGAGTAACCTACTTTGACCGGGACGGCTCACTCTATAAAACACTGAGCACACAAACCAATGCAGGCATTCAGGTTGGCAGAGTGGACTACAGCGGGGGCCGGGCAACATTGGCAAACTATCCCGAAGGAACGGTTAAAACAGCTACCATATTGGCAGCGGCAACCATAGGTGTCGGTTTTAAAGTGGATGCCGTCGCTTTCCGAACTCCCGGCGCTCCAATCCGTCAAGGCAGTTTGCAGTTAACAGCGGTGCGTGTTGATAACGCCGAAATTATTACGGCAACGGCAGACTTCAATGGTGAGATCAAAACAGATGAAGTGGTCGGAAAAATTGACGTGACTACAGGCTGGTGTGAGATCAAATTTACTGATGGAACTAAGCCTGTTTATGTCATTCCGCAAAGTGTTCGTTATAACTGTGTGGTAGAAACCAGCCTACCGCTCGATGCTAAGTTGATCGGCCTTGATCCGGTTCGCCTTCCTCCCGATGGGAAAGTGCCTATCTATCGGGCCGGGGATATTGTGGTTATAAGTCACACGGCAAGCACCGATGCAGGTACGCCAACAGCAGGTAAAGTGATTAATCTGTCTCGTGACCACCAAGCGGAAATTCTTGTGCAAGACAGCAGCGGAAAAGAGCTGGCCAGCGATCAATATAGCGTTGATAGAAAGGCCGGAACCGTTACCTTTGCTAATCCATTGAGCCTGACTGATGCAAGTAAAAAAAACCTGACTGCACCTTTTACCATTAAAGACAGGGTTGAGCACATGAGCGTTTTAAGCGATGTGCAGATCAACGGCGACCTGTCCATTATCTCTCCCGTGCCTTGGAATTTGCCAGCAGCCGAAACCACAGTGAGCAGTGCGGTGGTTTATGGTGACCTGCAGGCCCGTGTAAAAAACTTTTTTAGCCAGAAGGTATGGGATAACGGCAGTCCTAACTGGACTGACAACCGGATAGGCGACCAGACCACAGCACAGTACAACACCATTAACCATCCGGTAAAAGTGACTAACAAAGGCGCTATCTATGGCAAGTGGGCGATCATTTTTACCAGCAACACCGCTTTTCAGGTAGTAGAGGAAAAGCTCGGAATTATTCAGACTGGTAGCACGACTACTGACTTATCACCAATGAACCCTCAAGCGGGTGCTCCTTATTTCACTCTAAAGTCAGCAGGATGGGGGAGCGGGTGGGCCGTGGGTAATGCTATCCGTTTTAGCACAGATGGTTGTCTGGCCCCGGTGTGGATTTGTCGGACAGTGCTCTCAGGGCAAGGCACCGAAACAAACGACGACTTTACGCTACAGATTCGGGGAGATGCGGACTAATGGCCGTTACATACTACAGCTGGGATGATGCCGGAGCACCACAGTATAGATATATCTCCGGCACGGCTTCACCGAACTTTCGCAACTCCATTATTGAGGTGCTCGATGCCATTCTAATAAATGGTTATGGAAGTAAAAAAGGGCTTGGCTGGACAAAGGAGATGACCTCAAGCGTACCCGGCAGCAACCGTACTGTTTACAAAAACAAATCAGCTCATCAAGACGATATGTATTTG
Organism: Endozoicomonas sp.; assembly: GCA_965198415.1. GTDB lineage: Bacteria > Pseudomonadota > Gammaproteobacteria > Pseudomonadales > Endozoicomonadaceae > Endozoicomonas. The sequence goes on along the minus strand of CBDAPN010000029.1, from coordinate 27,467 downwards.
ATAGTTGAGTCCGACGGTAAAAGTCAGCAAGGATTCAAAATGCAGATTGCCGATATGGTGAGCAGTCCAGAAAGTTATTCCGGTTACAGCCAGATTGCAGCAGTTACACAGAAACAAAGTGGTGTACAAAGATGGCATGCCGTGGGCGATGAGCGAACTTTTATTTTTGTTTTTTATAGCGACTACGTGGATAACTTGGTTTCACGCTTTTGGAACCGATTTGGGCCAGTCGCAATATACGTCGGTGATTTTGATGTGCCAGCTAACAGCAATCCAAAGGCATGGGGTCTGGTATGCAACACCATGTATCAAGGCACTTTGGATAATGAAATATCGTATTACGCCGAATCTCATGCTTCATTTAATTTATATAGAACCGTAAGTAATCAGCCAAATGATCGGCCTGTGACGCAAATTCCCGGTGAGGCTTGGAGCAATGATAATGTGCATTCGATGATGAAATTTATCATGGCTGACACTTTAATCTCATATAACGATACACCAAAGGATGTTGATAAATTTATAACAGATATTCAATTCAGGGCTGAGGTTTTTCAAATCATAAATAAAAAACACGCTTATCGAATGCGGGGCGTTTATAGCTTTTTTCCATGGCTAAATCAGACTGGTAACTCTGGCAGAAATTTCTACAAAAAAATTACCGTGCAGGGCGATGACTACTTAACTTTAAAAAGAGCAAGAAACACTAACGACGTCATTAACTGCTTTGTAAAGACGACAGGTGATTGGTGATGTGGGAATACAAAACAGAGCAGCTGAGAATATCAAAAACATACAGCGATGAAGTTACGGCGAAATTAAAAGTCGATGGCATACCTTACAACGGATTTGTTGAGCTTTTTCAGCCACTCAATACTCATTACGTTGTTGCAACAAAGGCAGATAATGGCAAGGTAGTTATTAAAAACCTGCCTCCTGCTCTCATAGCTAAAAAACTCTGCTTGCTAGTAACCATAGAGGGCAGGCCATATAGCAGTGAACTCCTCACTACAGATAACGTGGTGGTTTATGATTTAGCCATTAGCACGAGTGGAGGCAGTGCGCCAACGGGTGATCCTGCCACTATTAGCGGCAAAGTTGAGCGTATTCTTGATAATCAGGCTAAACCGACTGCAAGGTCGCTGGTGGCTATTGAGCATAAGCCTGATGGCTCATGGTCTGTGACAGGGGATACAATCAGCAACGGCGAAACTGGTAGCTATACAATCAACGTACTTACCGGGGGCGGCGATACTTTCGTGATGGCAATAGACGAATACGGTGTGCCTTTCAAAGCGACTGCTACCGTAGTTAAAGGCGACCTAATCCATCCTACAGCACCAAACGGACATGTTTACCGGGTCGAGGTTGGCGGCAATCTCCCGGCGACAGAGCCTGATTGGTGGGTTGATACCGGCACTAACCACACACGTACTGTCGGCGGTATAACGCTCCGGGCCATAGCCTTCTATCGACCAATGGCTCACGGGCCTCTGAAAGCAAAGCCAATTAAATGAGCTACGTAATCCCATCTAATAGCCCAGACTTTCGGCTGTCCGGCGCTCCTTATACCGTTCCATCTATTGCGGATTTTAAAATGGACGGGAGGCCATTGCTTTTTTTTGCGCCAACACCGGAATTGATTCGCCATTATGGTAGCCAATGGCTGACGGGAACCATCCGCCATCGGAGCAACACTGCGGCCTATGGTAGTAGTCGCCTAGTTAGCACATCTAGGCGGCAAAGTAGTCAGCAGGCAAAGCCTGTTGAAGCCTTATCCTATGGGCTGTTATGGGGTGGGGTGACTAAAAAGATGGAGGTAATGGTCAGTATTAGTCATGGCGAAAGCCGCCGGAAAGAAACGTCAACCGGCGACCAATGGCAGCAGCCAGAGCGAAAGGATATACGCAAGTTAGGTGTCGGTTGGGATAAAAGCATTCAAGAGCATGATCAGCGACAGGCATCTACTTGGAACCATCCTCTTGATCGTGATAGCTCCATATCCGAGGGCATGCAGCAGGTTGATTTGTTCAGTGATCGAAAGCGCAAAAGCCTTGCCTATCTACATCCGCAACAACCTCTAAACTTTATTTTTCGGGAGCTCGAATATCGGCCAATAAGCAACGGCTCGGTATTTTTTCAGTTTGGTGCCTTTGATAAAAAAGACACTGCTGTAACCGTTGATAGCATCCGGCGCTTCACCTTCAGGAGCAACCGGGCCGAGGATCAGCCAGTTATTTTACCGTGGTGCTTCGGCCAGAAGGCCAAGGACGAAAGCGTAACCGGCAACTATGGCGGTGAGACAAATCCGGTCATTGTGAAGCCAGAACCGGAAAAGCCAGAGATCAGGGAGAGTTATCTGCTAATGAACATTATTACCACTGTCGTATTGCCAGACCGAACTCCGCTTGAACTGCCCTCAATGGAGATTAGCCTAGACATTGACAGCTTCTCATGGAGTTTTACCGGGCAGCTATGGGGCGCTTCTAATATCGCACTGGTTGAGCCAGACAAGGATGGGTTAAAGCAGATTGAGGTCAACATCAACGGTTGGAAATGGATTTTTATTGTTGAGCGTTACAGCACCGACAGGCGTCACGGTGATGAGCGTTACACCATTTACGGCAGCAGCCGAACTCAGCTACTCGCATCGCCCTACGCTCCACAGCGTAGCAAAAGCAACGGGGCCAACCTAAACGCTAAACAGGCTATTACCGAGGAACTGGCTAACACAGGCTTCACCGCAACCTATCCTAACCTTAACGACTACAGCACACCCGATTGGATTATGCCGGGTGGCTCATTCAGCTATCAGAACCAGACCGCTATGCAGGTGGTGGCCAAGATAGCAACAACAGCAGGATCGGTAATAATCCCAAGCCGTGAGAACGACCAGGTGAGCATTCAACCCCGATACCCTGCCAGCCCATGGCACTGGAATACCTCCACGATGGATAAGATAGTGCCTGCCAGTATGGTCATCAGTTTAAGTGCCAACTGGCGACCAGAGCAAGCTTACAATGCGGTCTATGTATCCGGCACCAATGCAGGTGTAGCTGTCAACGTCAAACGAACCGGCTCCAATGGCAATAACCCAGCTCCCGATATTTTGGAGGACTGGCTTACCGAAACGCAGGTCAATACCGAGCGTGGCAGAAATGAGCTCGCCAAGGGTGGCAACCAGAGCATCACCACCATCGAGCTACCACTGACGGACACCAACACAGCACCAGGGTTAATTGGGCCTGGGATGCTGGTAGAAGTTCAGGACATTACTGGCGACTGGCAAGCCCTCTGTCTGGCGACGAGTATCAGTGCAAGTGGCGTGAGGAATGTGGTTCAGTCGGTTGATCTGGAAAGGCATTATTAAGGGGTGTCTGGTGCAGGGTACACCGGGACTTTATACGCACAGGATGCCTTATCTCAGCATCTAAATAATAGACGTCGGGGGGATTATGGCAACCACCAATATCTGGCATCAGTTCAAGGCTCTGATTCCTGAAGGCGTGCGGATTGTTGCCACTATTACTGCTAAAAACGGCAATGGTACCAGTCAGGCTACGCTTCGGGATGGTTCGATTATTACCGTTAAAGGGGAGTCAATTTCTGCTGGACAGAAGGCATTTATTCAGGTTGGGGAGATAAAAGGCCCTGCGCCAAGCCTGGCACAGTATGAAGTTGAGGTGTGACTGCAAGATCTCAATACTCGCACTGAGTCAAGTTATCGTTGATTGCTATTTTCATCCAGAGAGATGCTTCAGCTTCATACTCAACTTTAGAGATAATCTCATTGAATAAAGTATCTTCACTGGCTGCGTAAAAGCCCCTTTTTTGAAGCTCAAGAGCAATTAATTCGGATCTCTTTATGGTTACAAATACTTTTTTAACGAATTGTTCGTTATCCCAATAGCGGATCATAACGTCGTTGCCAGCCTTATAAAATTTAGGTCGTTTTTGATCAGAGTGATAGCGTGCAAACATTGATGTTATCGAACATATGAAGATGGGTGATCAGGGAATAAAACAAAAGATAATTAACCCCTGAACGCCTCCACCTCACGCACTTCAGGTACATATCGAACACATGAATCCAAGATGATTATAGAGTGTTTAATTAGGCTTTCACTCCTCTCAGGCTCAAACCAGTGGCCATTAAATTTTCCACCATGAAGCAAATTATTTATAACCCTGCGAACATAAATAAGTACATTATCTGCTTTTAACTTTTGGTTTGGCTGTGAGTGCGCCTAATCCAATCGACCATCAATAATGACCTGTTTTTTCGGTGGGTGGGTCAGCATAAAGTCGACGGCACCAAGCAGCTGGTCATCTTCTGGGCTCTGTATAATGCTTCAACTGCTGATGCAAACCTATCTCAGTCAGCCTCAACGGAGCTATTAGGCCTTACTCTATGATAACCGGAAGCTTTCAAAGCATATTCTGTACGGGAAAATTTGAAGAAAAAACGGGTTGCTAACGTATCCAATGCTTTACTGAATCTCATACAGTATCTTAACTTGATCAACATATTTGGGTGCAGGTCTTATATGAAAACCTGCACCCAGTGGCAATATTACGCCGCAACCCCACCAACCACATCCATCAACTTACCGTAGTCAGTAATCACGTCATAAGTGACGTTCTCATCCCTAGCCGTCTCGTTGAGCTTTTCAAAGAACCGGCGGGCGCATTCGATTTTTCGGTCTTCAATACCTCTCAGTTGCAGGGTAGACATAGAGCCTTTGGTTTCCGCAATAAAGTAGATATTTTTGACCGTACCTTCTTTAAAGGAAATTGCCCAGTCCGGGTTATAGTCTCCAACCGGGGTCGGGATAAAAAAGCCCTTGGGTAATTTGGCATAAACAACCACCAGGTTAGTATCGCTTTCCAGTTTGGCTAAAAACTTCCGCTCACCACCAGAATCGGTGATCGCGTAATCATAAATATGCTTAGTCAGTTTTTCTGAGGCGCGAGAGAAGTCTTGTCCTTTTTCTGCATCTGTAAAGATACTGGTGTCGTAAGTCTCACTAAGGGTGTCATAACTTAACTTATTAATGATTACTGATGCCTTTTGCTCATTAATCAATCGGCTTGTTTCAGCCAAAAAGTGTTCAGGATTTTGCTTAAACAACTCAAACTTGAACCGATTGATACCACTAAGTATAGCGGCGATCGTTCTTCGGGTAAGGTGAGTATTTTCAGCCAGTTTTCCAATCAGGTCATACTTCACAGAAGAATGTATACTTGCGTTATGGAATTGTGTATCGGTGTCCTCTAGCTTAAAACTCTGACTCGATTTAAGCTGGCTGTCATTGATAGAGGCAATCTGTGTACCCGTTTGGATGGTGTACTGTAGCGGGGTTACATACAGCTCTTTATCCACTACACGCACACAGTTTTTTACCAGTTCATCAGAATCAAACTCAACTTTGTACACCGCTTTTTTATTGATGCGGCTCCAAAGCTCCTGGAACTCTTTCTTTTTAAAATTGGCATTGAGTGGATTAGTTTTAGGGGTTCTATCATTACCGGGTTTTTGCATCTGCCCTTCACTGAAAATGCTATCTATCAGACCAAAAACCTGCTCCTGTACCGCCTCAAGTTCAGTAGGTAATGGTGTCAGCGTACCGTTGGCTTTGGCCTCATGATAGGCCACAGCGATAGAGTCATCATCGTCAATGTAATCATTCTTTAGCAGATATTTGTATATCTGTTTTGCCATTGGTTCATCGACGGTTTTAGCACCTTGCTCTGTGGTGATGACTTTATTGGTAAAGAAATCAACATCAGCCTTACTGGGACGATCAGATAATGCCTCTTTCATCTCCTTCTGCAGATTAGTGACAAAATCCGTATAACTCTCACTGGCGATCACGGAAAGCACATTAATCTCATGCACCGTAGCCGGGTGATCCTGCCGTTCCCCGTGCTGGTTGACCGACAAACGTAAACCACGGCCCACCTCCTGGCGGCGGGAGATGGTGTTGTCGCTGTGCTTGAGCATACACATCACAAACACATTGGGGTTATCCCAACCTTCCCGCAGGGCGGAGTGGGAGAAGATAAAGCGGGTGGGCTCCTCAAAGGAGAGCAGCTTCTCCTTATCTTTCAGAATCAGGTCGTAGGCATCTACGTCGTCAGAAAGCCCGGCCTCTTCGCCACGGGTTTTAAAAGTAGGGTCTTTCAGCTGCTTGCTCTTTTTATCGATGGAAAAGTAACCATTGTGGGTTCTGGCGGCATCGATCCCTTCCAGATACTTCCGGTAACCCTCATCCAGCAGCATATCGCTGAGGAATTCATTCTTGAGGTTGTTGTACTCCTCCTCAAACAGTCGGGCGTAGTCGCCTTTCTCATCGGCCTCGGCGTAATCACGGTATTTGGCTACTTCATCAATAAAGAACAGGGAGAGCACCTTAATGCCTTCGGAGAAGAGTCGGCGCTCTTTTTCAAAATGGGCCTTAATGGTTTCCCGAATCTGAATCTGTCGTTTGGCGGCTTCGGTCACATCACCGGTGGCATCGCCCACATAGAGCTTTTCACCATTTAAAAACTCCACGGTATCGGTGGGGGCATCAATATCGGCAATGACAAAACCCGGCTGATACTGAGGCAGACCATTACTGAGGTCATAAAGGTTATCACCTTGCTTCAGCTTTTTGAGGACGCGCTTAATGCCATTGGCATGTTTGATCTCAATCTCCATACGGGCCACAGGGGCACTTTTGGAAATCTCGATACTCTCCAGGTAGAGATAAGCCGAGGTGCCCGACAGTCCCTTCACATTAATCCCCCGCACGGAGATTTTTTTCACCAGCTTCTGGTTATAGGCATCCAGGGCATCCAGTCGGTGAATCTTGTTGTGGGTGGTTTTATGGGTGGCGGAATAGCGCAGCACCATCAACGGCTTGAACTTGGCCAGGGCATCCAGGGTCTTTTTGCCTTCCATCTTCTGGGGTTCATCCAGAAACAGAATGGGCCGGTTAGCACTGATCACATCAATGGGCCTGCGGGATTGAAAATCATCCAGCTCCTCATAAATGCGGCGGTTATCCTTACCGGCGGCATTAAAGGCCTGGATATTGATCACCATCACATTGATGCCCGCATCGGAGGAGAAGCTCTCCAACTGGTGCAGCTGTTTGGAGTTGTAGATAAAGAACCGGGCTTTTTTACCGTAGCTCTCGCTGAAATGCTCGGCGGTAATATTGAGTGATTTATACACCCCTTCCCGAATGGCGATGCTGGGCACCACAATAATAAACTTGCTCCAGCCGTAACGCTGGTTCATCTCAAAGATGGTTTTAATGTAACAGTAGGTTTTACCGGTACCGGTCTCCATCTCCACATCCAGGTTGATGGGGCTGCTGGCATTGCTCACCACCTTGTCAGAGACGGGCAGGTTCTGGCGGGTCTGTACCCGGTGAATATTGTTCAGTAGCTGGACATCGGTCAGTTGTAGCTCAGCGTTTTTAAAGCCTTCTTCTGAAGCAATCGCCAATACACTTTGACCTTTGGCCACCTTGCCGGGATCAATCTGATAGTTCAAACCAGACAGATTCGGCTGCCCAGCAAAACAGTCCACCACCGATTCCACGGCGTTGGTCTGGTAATCCTGTACCTTAAATTTCAGTTTCATGCAGGCCTCCTTAAATGGACTTCACTTCAGTGCTGGGAGACAGCTGTTTGAAAATCTGTTCGGCGTTGATTTTCATCGCATCCCTTGTTTTTGTATCAGAGCCAAAGCCAGCATCACGGAATACCACTCGTAGCGGGTTTAAACCGGCCAACTCTTTAATCAGCTCTTCGGTGATATTGGTATCGAAACAGGCGACAAGGGCATTGTCATCAACAAAGAAAACAGTTTTGTTGCAGATGGTTTCTTTGCGGATTGGCAATGTTAAATCAACGCCCCAATCTAGCAGCACTTGGAATAGCAAGTCTTCATCAGTGCGGTCTTTTTTAATGTTTTTGACCTGATCGGCAAACATATCTTGGGAGATTTCATCGGATGAGTAGAAAATATCGGACATATTGCTTGTATCTACTTTTAGCACTCTAAATCCAGTATCTCCTTTCCAAGATTTCTCTGAAGCTGAAGATTTAATTTTTTGTGAAACGCGTTTGATTCTTTCTTTACCAATATCTGCTATAGAGTTGAGACGAAATCCTATACCCTCATAATTTTCTTTTAGGTCTTCAGGGAGTTGAACCATAAAGAAGTTTCGATTACCACCATCCTCGGAGTTTAATTGTAATGTGGCTTCAGCTGTAGCAGCAGAGCCTGCAAAGAAATCCAAAACGATATCCTCATTTTTTGTTGAAATCTGTAAAAATCTTTTAATCAGATTGACAGGCTTTGGTGTTTCAAAAACAACTAAACCATCAAAGGTTTTGTTTAAGTCTTTAGAGGCTGAACTATTGCTACCAACATCTGTGAGTAGTGTCTGAGCAACTGTACCATCACGAGTTTGTGACAGAAACCTTTTATCCATGGGTCTTCCATCACCATTTTTTCCCCAATAGACAGTTCCTTCCTTTATTTTCTTATCCATATCCTCTTTGTTAACAGCCCACATCCGACCTTCAGGGGGGGAATGTTTTTTACCTGTAGTGGGGTTGGTTACAGCATATAAAAGACTCGGAGTTGCTCTTCCTCCTTTCGCTGCCGCGGTTAAATTGTCAGGTTTCCATCTTCCTCTAGGATCATTGTCAGGGTTTTTGTAATCTCGATCTTTTTCTGGGTCTCGGGGTAATAAATAGAGGTCGGCTTTAAGAAAATCTTTGACGTACATAAGAATATATTCATGAACGGAGCCAACAACGACATTGTTTGGGGCGGTTTTTTTAACCCAAACAAATGTCTCTAAAAAATTTTGTTCTCCAAATATTTCATCGCAAAGTTTTTTAAGGTTTGTATATTCTTCATCATCAATAGATAAAAATATTACTCCTTCATCTGAAAGAAGATTTTTGGCAAGTTTTATTCTGCTATACATCATTGAGAGCCAGTCAGAATGAAACCTTCCATTTGACTCTAAATTAGCAACCAATCTATTTTGTGTAGAATCTTTCTGATTCGATGATTGAAGGTATTTCTCTGAGCTGTCTGTAAAGTTATCACTATAAATGAAGTCTCGTCCTGTGTTATAAGGTGGATCAATATAGATCATCTTCACCTTGCCCAGATAAGTCTCCTGTAATAGCTTCAGTGCATCCAGATTATCCCCTTCAATAAATAGATTCTGGGTGGTATCAAAATCTACACTCTCTTCCCGACAAGGGCGCAGGGTTTTGGCAATAGGCGCATTGGCAGTCAGCAATGCTTCCCGCTTACCCGGCCAGTTCAGGTGATAGCGCTCCTGCGGCCCTTCCACGATGGAACCCGACAGCTCCTGCTTTAGCTGATCAAAGTCGATGACTAGTTTTTTATTGCCATCGTCGACTTTGGCTTCGGTGACGCAGTTGGGAAAGAGTACCCGAATTCTCTCAATATTTTGCTGAGTCAAATCGGGGCTGTGCATTTTCATCTGTTCCATGGTGGCAAGTCTCCTTGGGGTGAGTAATTGGGAATCACAAAGCTCATAAAACACTTGGCTTTTGTGAGCTTGAAGTAATTTAAAGTGGGAAAAATAGTTAGCGTATTTTCAGAACTGAAACGTTAATACTATTTAATTGCTGCTTTTATCTGATTTGCTGCTTTCATCTGATTTGCTGTTTGACAGAACGTAACCAGCAACTGTGCCGAGTAAAGCTGCAAGGGTCTCTGAATGGAAGTTTGTGGCAACAGCCAAAATTAAGATGGTTGGTATAAATAAGACAACACCAATCGCCTTCAACTATTCAGGTCCAAAGCCATGGTTTTTAGCTTTCACTCGTTTGTAAATAATGTTTAGGCCGTAAAGCATTGCCGCAATAGTACCAACAACGGCTATTGCATCAATGCATAAGCTAACTACTTCAATTTTCATGTTTTCATCATTTCAAATGGGGAGTATTTGAAATTGCAGCAGTCGTTATCTGTATCTGTGGTTTTTATCATAAAATTCAGCTCTTTAATAAAAGTGTTTTCAGTATTTCTGTTTTTTTACAAATATTCTTAATTTGATCTTCATTAGCACCTTCGGATGATATATTTATTAATTCAATGAATACCCTGAAGGCTATAAAGTCTCCAAGATTTAATATTGAAATGATAAATTTATCATCATAATTTGCTTGTATGTTATATCCATTAAATTGTCTGGCAAGCTGTGGCTGGCCTGTATGCGTAAAACCATTTAATATACGCCAATAAGAATTTTTAATGGTCTTTATATCTTCATGCCCCGGTGCCGATTTTGCCACTAACTCATCAACTATTTCGTGAAATTTTTTCTGAAAGGTATCTTTATGTGCAGCCCGGATATCTCGGTCGTTGCTACAGTATAGGAACCATATCCCTTTTACATAGGATTCAAATTGAGGTCGTAATAATGCCGTGGCAGATGCATGTCTTCTGTTTTCAAATAATAAATGTAGTGACGAGTGATACTCTAAACTTGAGGATAAACAACCGAGTGTAATTATGCCTTTATTATCTAAGTCAAATTTATAACCTGAAAGTGTTTGCTGTATGTTTTCAGAAATAGCTTTAGATTCTTTAATGCGATCTTTCATCTTGTTCCTTAGTTTATAACAAAGATATTAGCTGCTGATGAAGATTCTTGACCTGCCGATTCAGTTCTACTTTGCGGTTAAACTGCTTTTCTGAGGCCACTTTCTTTTTCAGTTGCGCCAGTTTTTTTTGTTTTCTCTTAATCTCTGCCAACCGAGTCAGAGTTTGTTCAATAGTTTCTACTTCACGAGGTGTAATAGGCAATAAAGTCGCCAGCATTCGCTGATAAAGTTCTGGCAGGTTAGTTGCCATTAGCAGTGGCACTGCTTCAACGTTATCGCTATCCAACCAATCAGAAAATAGATACTCCGAGCAAACCCATTTTCTGGCATCGGCCTCACTGCGTCGTTTAAACGCAGCAGCATAGCGAATCTGCTCACCATCAATCCATTGCCGTTTCAGTTCAAAAAGCAAGGGTAGTGGAATGGCTTTATCAATGGCTGCCAGCACATCATCCGCCAGCGCTTCACCTTTCAGGGTAATGGTGATAATTTCCAGCTCCGGTACATCGTCACTTCCGGGTAGGTTAATGGTGCTGGTGGCTAGTTTGTAAGCCCAGCGGATTTGCTCCACTTCCTCGACAAACTTATCTTTTAATGCTTTACCCGCAGTTACCTGCTGATATATTTTCTCTTTGGGAATAATTGAGCCAAACTCGGCCTGGGCTGGAAATTGCCAGCGCTGGTTAAAGGTGTTGCTATTCAAAGGGCTTATCTCTATACCTTAGTTGTCAGAAATTATTGCTGTACCACAATAAACGTCAACAACTCAAAATCATCTAACCCGGCAATAGTATTCACCAGCGCCGACGTCGGCCCACCACTAAACAAACTATCAATATCCTTCTCCGCCTTCACATCAATCATGCTGCGAATCGCCTGACTGAGCAGGTTGGAGTAGCTGGCCATATTGCGACCGTCTTCAGTGATCTCGTTAAACCGCTGGCAGACCTGATGCATGGGTTCTGCCCGGCCTTTGCAGCTGGTGCGTACTAAGTCCAGCAGGTGTTTAACTTCAAAATGGCTGGCGATCATTTCACCCTGATTATCTATATAGACCAGATAATAAGGGTGCAGTCGGTTCCGCTGATCTTCATTAATGCTGTTGTTCAAATTGCGCAGGACAAAGACGACACCGGGCATTAACCCCAGCTCCGGCTGTGCAGGTACAACGGTATGCATTCCGCTGGGCTGATTGCGGGGTTCGCCAAACTGTTTGACGTAATTGAGCAGATCCATCCGAAACTCATTCAGACCCAGGTCGGTGATAGAGATACCGGTTTTCAGGTCTTCCAGTTCGATCACCTCTTCCTGCAACCGCTTGAGCTGCTCTTTTCTGTAGGAGACATCGTTGGCCTGGGCGCTGAGTACGTTGTCGTCGCCGGTGGCGGTGACATCGACAATGGTCATGCGGCTCTCTACCCGCTCCTTGAGGTTTATGTATTCATCCAGGGAGATATCGGGCCAGTAGTTCACCAGCTGGATGCACTGGTTGGGGGAGCCAATACGGTCCACTCTGCCAAAGCGCTGGATAATGCGTACAGGGTTCCAGTGGATATCGTAGTTGATCAGGTAGTCGCAGTCCTGAAGGTTCTGGCCTTCGGAGATACAGTCGGTGCCGATCAGCAGGTCAATCTCTGCCGGTTCGTCGGGCAGTACGCTGGCCTTGGATTTTGACACCGGCGAGAACAGGGTCAGCACTTCCTGAATATCGTATCCTTTGCGACCACTTTTCAGGGTGGTTTTCGGCAGGCCGGAACCGCCAGTGACCATGGCGGTATGAACACCAAACTGCGCCATTAAATCCGGTGCCAGATGCTGGTACAGGTAGTTGGCGGTGTCGGCAAAGGCGGTAAAGATAATCACCTTGCGGTTGCTGACATTAATGGGGTTTTCGATTTTCTCCTGAATATGTGTTTTCAGGTGCTGGAGCTTGGCGTCATCTTCTGGCGTGATTTTCTGCACCGATGCCAGCAGTCCACGGATTATCTCCTGATCGGTGCCCAGATCACGCTGCCAAGAGGGCAAATCCATATCCGTCAGTTTGATTTTGATTTTGTTGCCAATCTCCATTTCGTGGTAGGAGGGCAACTCATCTTCATCGGCTTCGATACTGTCCAAGGCTTCAGCCAGACTGGTCACTTCGGTGGTGCCGCCCCGGCGATGGAATTCGGCAATGATTGCCAGTACCCGCTCATGGTTATTGTGCAGGGATTGAAGGGTGCTGCGGAAGGCATCCACGGAGCTTTCCAGCCGCTTGAGCAGGTTGGTGGTCATCAGGGCCACCAGGCTTTTTTCCCGATCCACCTGACGCAGCTTGCCTTTGCCACCGCCCACCTCGGTGTCGTACATCTCTTCATACTTTTTCAGACGGCTGGGCAGTATGTAGCTGACCGGGGCATAGACGCAGAGTTTGAGCAGCCGCAGTTGCTCGAAGATCTCATTAAACGACACAACATCGTTACGGCTGGTGAGCGGGCTGTGGAACGACAGGGGCTTGAGCCGTTTGGGGAAGTGGCCTATGTCACTGGTGTCGTAAAAGTTTTGAATGTGTTTGCGGGAACGGGCGATGGTGACGCTGTCCAGCAGTTCAAAGAAATCAAATTCCAGAGCATCCAGTATGGCTTTGGCGGTGCGCTGTTCCGGTTCCAGTTTTGACCAGTTGTTGAAGGCGGCCTGAGCGTTGCGGAATATCTCCTCGACGCTTTTGTTGGTCTTCAGTTGTTTGGTGAGGTTGGCAGAGTCCCCCTCGTAGGCCAGAGCCAGCTGGTTGCGCAGATCGTTAAAGCGGTTGTTCACCGGGGTGGCGGAGAGCATCAGCACCTTGGTTTTTACGCCATCTTTGATGACCTTGTTCATCAGCTTTTGGTAGCGAGTTTCCCGGTCTTTCACCGCATCGTTATTGCGGAAGTTGTGGGACTCGTCAATCACCACCAGATCGTAGTTGCCCCAGTTGATGCGGTTCAGGGGCGTGCCGAAGGATTCGCCACTGGTGCGGTTTAGGTCGGTATGACAGAGCACATCGTAGTTGAAACGGTCTTTGGCGAAGATGTTGGTCTTCAGGTTGCGGTTGTAGTTGAGCCAGTTGTCCGCAAGTTTTTTGGGGCAGAGCAGCAGCACTGACCGGTTGCGAAGCTCGTAGTATTTCATTACGGCCAGGGCGGTGAAGGTTTTGCCGAGGCCGACGCTGTCCGCCAGTATGCAGCCGTTGTAGGTTTCCAGCTTGTTAATGATGCCGGTGGCGGCGTCTTTCTGGTAGTTGAACAATTTGTTCCAGATCAGGGTGTTCTGATAGCCTGTTTGGTCGTTGGGCAGAACATCTTCGTTCAGGTCATTCAGAAACTCGTGGAAGATGTTGTAGAGCAACAGGAAGTAGACCCGTTCCGGGGAGTTTTCCTGGTAGACCGATTCGATGTGCTGGCAGATGGTGTCGGTGACATCCTGGAGTTTGGTTGGGTCGTTCCAGATTTGCTGAAACAGTTGCAGGTATTGGGTGGTGAAGGCCGATTGATCGAACTTTTGCACGAAGTTGGAGACAGCATTGCCCTGTTGGTAGCCTAAATCCACGGCGGTAAAGCCGCTGATGGGGGCAAAGACACTTTCGTGGTCTTTATCCGATACCACTGCAAAAGACTGCATGGGGGCATCGGTTTTGTTGGAGCGGAACTGGGCTTTTGTCCGTATCCAGTCGGCACACTCTTTGGCGATGGCCTTTTGGGTGAGCTTGTTTTTCAGCTGGATTTCAAAATCTGAACCATAGAGGCTTTTCTCGCGACCTGCCTTGGGGATAAAGAATTCACGCCTTTCCTTTTTGAGCTTGTCTGTCACTTTATCTGCCACAAAGGTGGGCGAGGTAAAGATGAACTCCAGGGAGTCGATCATGGACAGCTCTTTTTTCAGGGCTTCATAGGCGTAGATCGAGAAGCAAGAGGCGGCAATTTTCAGACCAGACTTGGGCGTCAGCGTGGCCTTAATTTCGTCACCCAAGAGATTGTTCAGGTTGTCGATTATCTTCATCAGTTGCATTCAGGCTACCGTGGGTCTATGAATATCGGCTTGCTGAGGCTGCTTGTGAGTTTGCTTTCAGCGAAGCTCTTAAAAAGGACGCTACCGCCCGTGGATTTTAACGTTACCTGCAATTGAGGTCGGGAGCATGGGACCAGATAGCTCAGAGATGGATTTTTGTCAAATTGATAATGGTACGATAGTATTGTGACAGATGGTAGTCGTGTATTTGCGAAGAGGTAATAAATGCCGTTTTTCGTTGATGTGATTCTATTTTGAGTATTGGTAGGTTAAGTCAGGGGCTGATTTGTGAAAGCCCCTCAGAATTGCTGGCTTGGCGCTTTAATAAAATTCGCTGGTTACACCTCTTGGGACGAGGGTAGTGAGGAGAAAGTTTTCAATGTCTGGTTGCTCTCTTTGAGGGGGTGGCTGATGGCTTTCTCAAGCTGCTGGATATGATAAACCATCCATTCTATCATCTCTGGCCACACTGCCTTGTTATAGCCATCAAACTCACGCTCTAAGGTAATGTAGGATGCTTTTTTATCATCCATCCGACTCCAGCGGAGCTCTTCTCCAAACGTTGTCTCAATGTCATCTTTATTCTTGAGCAGCCTGTCGAATATATATTTATTTTCATCCTGACTACTCCGAGAGATTGAAAGCTGAACTCTGGCTCCGTTTTTCATGAAAATGCATTGATAAGGAACACCACTACATCCAGAACCTGATGATAACCAATGGTCTTTTACTGGGTTTACGTTGTTGTAGAGATTGCAGTCGCTCGCTTTTATGATATTAAGGAACTGCTCCCAGAACGCTAGGCGTATGTGGTGCCGGTTCTGTAGCTCGAATTGGGTGCTTTTTTCTTCTTGTTCTTTCTCTGCAATACCGACCATATAATCTTCTGCTTCCTTAACTGGGATAATCTGGTCAATACTCAGGAATAACTGGTCGCCCATGGAGTAGGGGGTAGCTTTGAAGCACTGGATCCGGATTTTATGGCTGAGAAGCCATAGTGCTGTTGATGTGACCTCTTTGCGGAAGTTTGCAGCGATAAAAATAATCCGTTGTTGATTTCCAGGGTTGAAGACCAGCTCTTCAAAGTCCTGTTGTTCAAAAAACTCTGATAGGTTATCTCGGGCATTGCCACCTCGTTGGTAACGGTCAAGATAAGTTTGGTAGATGTTAACGATCTGGGTCTTAGAGAGGTTTGAACAATACGAAGCATACTTCAGTGCCTGCCAGATAACATCTCGCCCTGTATCGTCCAGCTTGTTTTCTATAACGACAAGGTTACCGCTTTTATCTAACGCTAGTAGATCGAGACGTTCCCGGGTATCGTAAAATCCATCAAACTCTTTCTGGATGATCAGCAGGTCTTCACCCAGTGTTGACGGTTCTTTTGCTATCCATTCCTGGAGATGTTCCCGCTCACGGAAGCCCAGTTCTGAAAAGCTTCGTTGGGTGAGCTGGCTGATGGCATTGGCCTGTTTGTTTATGAGGTACATAGGAATAGGGCTATTGTGCTGGATGGTTTAACCCAGAGGGTTAGGGTGCTGTCTGAAGGTTTAATTGGAATATCGTACAGAATACTGAAGGGCTTGTATTCATGAGTTTTACAGGTGACTTTTACAGAGTGGCTTATAAATAGTGTCTTTTATGAATCTTGCGATCTGATAAGTAGTTATACTAAATATTGGCTTTACAAACAATCCGAACTCTGGCAACTTAAGCATCGTGCAATGGGTAGCCAGCGGTTGGTGTTAGTATCTTCATCAAACAAAGCCCACAGCGTAACTAAGAGATGTACTGAATTCCTCTCAAACGCACTTGTTTTTCCTTAACTGACTCAAGATACTCCAGCGTACTTACTAGAAGTCATAAACTAATAGGAAAAGCAAATGGTGCTTCCAAATCGATTTATTACTACTGATAAATTTCATATCATCCCTGTTGTTGGGCTATCCCCTGAGGACCTAAAAAAGTCAGCAAAGCTATGTTTTAGAGACAGGGAGAAGGTTCGTCATAACAGTCTTTTGAACCTTGTAGCTAAGGCTTTTGGGGTTGCTGGTGGGTTTTCGGGATATAAAGAAGAATACTAATAGGAAAAGCAAATGGTGCTTCCAAATCGATTTATTACTACTGATAAATTTCATATCATCCCTGTTGTTGGGCTATCCCCTGAGGACCTAAAAAAGTCAGCAAAGCTATGTTTTAGAGACAGGGAGAAGGTTCGTCATAACAGTCTTTTGAACCTTGTAGCTAAGGCTTTTGGGGTTGCTGGTGGGTTTTCGGGATATAAAGAACCAACATAAACTCGCTCCTTTCATGAAAGAGCATGGGTTATCCCAGTGGTCTAATCTGATTACTTCACAATTTACTCCCGATGCTAATTCCCCATTAAGTTTGGATGTAGAAAAACTCGCGGATCGTTTTTTTGCATCAGGGCTTGCCACGCCTGAGAGGGTGTTTACTGGTTACAATTTTGATTATGCTTCTCGCTATGATGATGGGTACTGGCGTTTCAATAATTGGCCTCAACTGGGCGGTCGGCAGGACGTTTATGAGTTAGAGCATCTTAAAGGGGCGTTGGACCAACCTGAAAAACTGGTGGATATTTCCGATATATGGGGTTGTAGTCGCAAGTCTGATCAGATGTCTTATGCTCACTTGGTTTTAGGTGGTCATTTGTGGGAACTTAGTGACAGTTTTAACTTGCTGAGTGATCTTTTAGTTAGCCCTTCAAGGCGTGATATAGGCTTTTTTTCTGTCGACTCCCCTTCAATTACTACAGATATAGATGAAAGCGCAGCGAAAAATAAAGAAGGCGACTGGCTGGTTTGTAATTTATTTCGACGGGAAATAGAAGCAGAAAGCAGCGGGTGGGTAGAGGTTATTCCATACAATAACCATTTGGTGTTTCTCAAAGGAGTGGAGGGGCACTATGACTTCGTTCTAAGAGGGATCAAGAAAGAAAAGTTCAACCATCAAATTTATGCGCCATACCTGAAACCTTCAGATTTGCCCCGGCAAATGAATGATCTCTACGATTTTCAACGCTGGTATTACTTTGAGTACAAAGGGTGGCATGAGCAGGATACCCACCAAGCAGTGATGCATTATCATAGTAATGGTGGTGAAGCACCTTCTTATCCGGGTGAATGGGGTATTTGGAAAACATATTTTTCCTACCTGGGTATGTATAACTACAAGCCTGTGAAGGCCAACAGCACAATGACCAGTCCTTTTGATTTCAAACTTGTTGAAGTGAATGGGAAAAAGCTAAATGTTTCTCAATTGATTTCAATTGACGATATTAAAAGGTTTTCAAACCAATGCTCAGAGTATTTTGAACAAAGGATAGGAATTCAAGGTCAGAAGCCTGATGTATTAGAGTCAATGAATTCTGACGGAGGAGATCTGCCCGCTGCTGTCACTTGGTTTGACGCTTGTGCATTCCTTTCACATATTGAAACAACTTATCAGCTTCCAGTGAGGCTTTTAAAGCTAGAAGAGTTTCGTAGTATCAGAAAAGCTTGTCCAGATGACAACAAAGCGCCAACAGGAAGTCTCTTAGAGTTTCTAGACCTTCAGGGCAACAGTTACGGAGCGCAACCGCATTATATGGAAGAAGCCGACTTCCAAGCGTTACTTTGTAAATATACTCATGAGTTGAAATACCTTGAGCATAAATCAGGTTTGAAGTTTGTCGATTCGGATCAGTTTTGTGAATGGTTGTTTGAGAACCCCTGTGGAATGGAGGCACTTGCTATCAGTTCCAAATCATTAAAGTCTGCGAGGGGCTCTTTCAATGTAGAGCGAGACCTTTTTCCTGCATGGAGTACTGGTAAGTATCATCACTGCAAAATTGGTTTTCGTATTTGCTTTGAGTCGGTTTGACACAAAAAACTGATTGATTTGGTCCAGTGGGTGGAGTGTACTTGAAGTAGCTTCATCTACTGCACGGATATGCAGAGAGTATAATGTCTAAAAATAAACGGTTTGCAGTTTTGGTTGATGGAGAGAATATAGGGCCTAAGCAATTTTTAGGAATTTTGAAAAAGGTCAGTGAAGAAGGGAGTGTTGCTGTAAAGCGGGTTTACGCAGACTGGACTAACCCTGCCAGATCTTCCTGGAAGGAGATACTACAAGAACATGCTGCAGTGCCTGCCCATCAATTTAATCATGGTAAGGACTCAGCTGATCATGCTTTGATCATGGACGCCATTGAAATTTTGGTACGAGCCCCAGAAATAAATGCTGTGTGCATTGCCTCTTCTGATAATGGGTATCAGTTTCTGGCTCAGAGAATTCGAGAGAAAGGTGGCTATGTTATGGGCATTGGCAGACGAGACAAGCCAGCTAACAAGTTTATCGAAGCATGTGATGATTATGTATTTCTTGATACTCTTGAATTTGCATGGGGCTCAGCTTCTACTGACCCAGAAGCTGAAGAGAATATCATTCTTGATGAACTGCTCAAGAAAGCGTTTCTGTCTTGTGCTGGTGGTAACCGGGCAGTATATCTTGGAGTGCTTGGTACTTCATTGAAGAAAGTTGATCCTGGTTTTGTTGTTCAAGACTATGGCTTTTCTACACTAAAGCGGTTGTTAGAAAGCCGTTCAGGGTTGTTTCACATTGAGGAACAAAGTAAGGATCAGTGCTTCGTCCAGCTGTTACCCGCAGCTAAAGAGCATAGCTCTAGTATGCTTAATGGTAGACTAAAGCGCTGGATTGAAAATTATGGTTTTATTCAGGCTGAAGATGGGCAGGACTACTATTTCACTAAACAGAGTGTGGTTTCTGGTCATCGAGACGTTCGGTTTAAACCAGGACAATCTTTTCTGTTCACTGTTAGTAAGGCTCCTGATCGAAAAGCTCCGCCAGATAGCGCTGCCAGAAATGGTAGGGCGGAGCAGGTGATGATGGTTGGGGTTGATAGGGCAGAATAACCGGAAGTATTGATCTAGAGTTTATTATGTACACTTGTACAATTTCGACTTTTATCAAAAAACTCCGTGACTGGTTCCCTCCCCACCGCCATACAACTTAACCCTTGCGATATCTATCGTAAGGGTTTTGTCGTTTATGAGGGTTATGAATAAAAGGTTAAAGGCGTTTTGCTGAAAGTTTCAGGCTGCATTCTTGGTTGGCGGTTATGTTGAGGATGAGCTTGAAACATTTTTAATGAGTAATCAGGTCGACTTCTGTGACAAATGCCCGGTTGTTGTGTTTGATGCGATCCTGAAAGAAATCCTCCGGTGGAAAGCGGCGATACTCCCTTCAAGCTGCTGGAATCAAATTATCGCCAAAAATGGGTCAAAAGATTAGAACTTGAATTTTGAACATTATGCTGTAACTTATCTTAGGCTTGCAAAAATAATAAAAATACCGTCAATAACAATAAATAAAACGATAAACGGAGAAACAATGAAATCACTAAAGCCCTTGCTAAGTATTTATAAAAGCTCACATCTAAACAGCAAAAACATAGCCACACATTTTGTTGGGATTCCCTTGATTCTTTGGTCAGCGGCGCTGTTTTTTGCCACTTTCATTTTTCAGGTTGCCGGTTATCAAATCAATGTAATGGAAGTATTAGCTGTTTTGATCTTCGTTTACTACTTAGCCTTAGACTTTAAGTTGGGTGTGGTTGCCATTGCTTTAATCGCACCAATTTGGCTACACGCAAACAGTTACGCTAGTGCGGATAATGCCTATTTACTCGCTGGTGTTATTTTTTCTATCGGTTGGGTATTTCAGTTTATCGGTCATCACTACGAAAAAGCCAAACCTGCCTTTTTCGATGACATCAAACAATTGCTCATTGGGCCTTTATTTTTAGTAGCTGAGCTTTGTTTCATGTTAAAGCTATTTTCTGCATTAGAGAAAGAGATTACCGCTGAAGCGATTGAAATCAGAAAGGCAATGACAAAAAGTTAATACCGTTTAAGCTTGAACGAAAAAAAACCGATGTTTAGTCGGTTTTTTTTACTTGCATATAGGCTTATTAATCCGCCCTTTATCTGACATATCCTTGTCACTATTATTTTTATTTCGTCGTGCAATGATATTAATAAGCTATGCATTGGCAAATAAAATTTTTGGCTCTTAATGGACTCCGGGGATCGACCATTGCAGGTGTAGGAGAGGCTGTATGGATATTAACGCTTTGTAGCACTGGCCAACCAGGCTCCTACCATCCAGCTCCTGCCGAAGCGGTTTAACACAAATACCACAAAGTCCCCAAAAAGAGACACTAACCAATAAAAAACCACTTAATGTAACCAATAAGGGACATTAAATAACCCATTTGACAGTGTTAATATAAGGTCCTAAATTAAGAACATTAGTCGACTAAAATAGACTTAAAGTGACCAAATTAGGACTTTAAAGTGAAAGGCTTGACAGCTACAGCATTAGCAGAAGAGATCGGCGAAAGGTTGAGGCAAGCTCGACTAAATCGAGATCTCACTCAATCCAAAGTTGCAGAGCTTGCTGGCATTGCCCGCAAAACGGTTCTGAATGCAGAAAAAGGAAAAGTGCAGCTCGATATCATGATTGCGATATTAATGGTGTTAGACCTCACAGAACAAATTGATCTATTTCTCCCTAAACAAGAAATTTCTCCCTTACAGCTGGCCAAATTGCAAGGAAAAAAAAGGCAGAGAGCCTCTGGCCAGCGCAGTAACAAAGATGAGGAAACTCCAGAATGGTAATGGAAGTCATTAAGATAACTTACCAAGACGATGTAGTTGGCGCAGTTAGTTTTGATACTGAAAAGGGTCTTGGGTCATTTGAATACGATCCAGGCTTCGTAAAAAATGGCGTCGAGCTGTCCCCGATCAAAATGCCATTATCGGGTCGAATTTATAGCTTTCCCGAGCTGGACTTCAATACATTTAAAGGACTGCCAGGGTTAATTGCTGATTCATTACCTGATGATTTTGGTAACGCAGTTCTCAACGCATGGGTTGCAGGTCAGGGCCGTTTACCGAGCGACATTACGCCACTGCAGCGCCTCCAATATACGGGAAAGCGAGGCATGGGAGCTCTTGAATATGCACCAGCTACACAGTTACGAAGTTTGAATGCTTCACAACGGATAGAAATCCAATCGCTCGTTTCAATTGCGCAGGAAATCTTAGATTCACGAGATAATTTTGAAGTACAACTCAAACAAAATGGTCAAGACGATAGAGAGGCAATGATGTCTTTATTATCTGTTGGCATGAGTGCTGGAGGAGCAAGACCGAAAGCAGTATTAGCATTTAATGAAGATTTTACTCAGGTTCGCTCTGGCCAAGCCAGCGTGCCAAGTGGTTTTACTCATTATTTAATGAAATTTGATGGCGTTAGTGAACATAACAAGAATCAAGAAACCTTCGGTGACCCACTAGGGTATGGTGCAATGGAGTTTATTTATCACTTAATGGCTAAGAAGTGCGGTGTCGATATGATGCCATGCCACTTACTTCACGAAGGTAATCGAAGACACTTCATTACACAGCGTTTTGATAGAATTAGAAATAAGAAGGTACACGTACAAACACTTAACGGTCTTGCACACGTTGACTATAAAAAACCCGGTTCATTTTCGTACGCCGAATTATTTGGCATAGCGAGGCAGTTAAGGCTGTCGGCTCTTGAAGCTGAGCAACTTTTCAAGCGCATGACTTTTAACATCATTACGCGAAACCATGACGACCATTCAAAGAACTTTGCCTTTATGCTGAAAAAAGACAAATGGTCTCTCGCACCAGCTTATGATTTAGCCTATAGCTACAAACCAGGCAGTAAATGGGTGAATAGCCATTGGATGAGCTTGAGTGGTAAAAGAGATAACTTTACACGAAGTGATTTCTATAGCTTAGAAAAACTAAGCCCAATTTTTAACAAAAGAAAGATCGACGATATTATTGATACAACTATTGAGCACGTATCAACTTGGCGTCAGCTTGCTCAGCAATGGGGTGTACCAAAAACACTGATAGATGAAATACAAGAAAATTTGCGCCTCGATATTTAGGGATGTGACTATTTCTGTATGCACAAAAAAGATGGCCTCTTTTTAAGGCCATCCAAACCAAACCGCAATTTAGCCAGCATGGATATAAGATGTAATTATCAATCAGTTATTCCCCGAAATTTCTTCAGCCGCCTCCTGACGTAGTTTCTGAGCATCCATTACATGTAGCCGTGTAGTGGTCCAATAGCACCGGACACTTAAATGCGAGACAATACGATCAACCATTTTAGGTGTCACAATGAGCGAAAAGAAAACACAAAAAAGTTACCCAAAGGAATTCAAGGAAGAAGCGGTTGCATTGGTAGCTGAGCAAGGCTACAGCGTGCCAGAAGCCGCTAAATCATTGGGTATTGCAGTTAGCCTACTGTACACATGGAAGGCCAAAATTGAAAAGCAAAATGCTGGATTGTCTTTAAAAGAAGATGAACGAGAAGAGCTTAATAGGCTGCGTAAGGAAGTTAAGAATCTTCGTATGGAGAAAGAAATATTAAAAAAGGCGAGTGCCTTCTTTGCGAAGGAAATGAAATAAAATTTCCGTTCATCAAAAAGGAGTCGGCGCACTACCCCGTTAATCTACTATGCCGAACCATGAAGGTTAGCAGGTCTGCTTATTATGAATGGATTAAGCGGCCTGCCAGGCTCATAACAGTGCAAGAACTGAACCTGTACCGGCGGATAAAGCGCTTGTTTAACCAGAGCAGGCAAAGTTTGGGGAGCCGTGAAATGATGAAAAATCTACGCAAAGAAGGCTTTGTCATTGGTCGTTACCGTGTTCGTCAGTTGATGAAGCAGCTCAATTTAGTTGTGACGCAACGACTAGCCTATAAGGTTACGACTCAGCGCAGGCACAGTGATGCAGTGGCTGATAACCTGTTGAATATGAACTTTAAACCCGTGACACCTAAAATGGTTGACCGTATTGTCTCGCATTTAAGTGTCCGGTGCTATTAGACCACTACAGGGCTAAGGCTCTGAAACGTCAATTCCGCTCCGACCATCCCCATAAGAATCGAACCCAAGAATCAACAGAGGCTTTGGTTTTAGCTTTCTCTTTGGATAACCCCCATTTAGGGCAAGCACAAGTATCTATACAGATGAAAGCCCTTCATAGCGTGGATATAAGCCCATCAGGTGTTCGCAACATCTGGGTTCGGGAAAAGCTGAATACGGCAGCACAGCGGCTTGAGCGATTAAAATCACAGGTTGTTGCCTAGCTATCGGTATTTGGATTGCTGAAATCTCAGCGAGCTGTTACGCTGAGACGACAAAACCCTCGGTAATTAACCCGTCAGTTTCCCTCGGTAATCACACTTCTACAATTTAAACCCTCAATTCAGTAACGTCCTCCAATCGTCAAAATGGTGTAATGGGTCACACAGTTTTTCCATCATCGAACTTCCATGGCCAATCAGTACGCCATGCACTCTCAGGCCATGAGAGGTCTTCCGCCTCTTCACCCGCTGGAGCAAATTGTCGGCATACCCGAACTCACCATCACTGACAATCAGGATGTCTGCTTTTTGCCACTTCTCCTGCTTACACTGCGCCAGGGCTTTTTCTACAGGCCCTTGAACATCGGTGCCTCCACCGAATGACATGGAGAGAAATGAAATTAAATGATCCATGCCTTTTCTATCAGCACTTAACTCCATTTCAGCAACTTCGTTCGTGCTGCCAAACAGGTATACATAGCAATCACGCTTCTCGCTACCAGCAACTCTCAGAGTCTCCAGAACCAAAGCTTTTGCAATCTGCTCAGGTGAGCCCGACATAGAGCCAGAAGTGTCCAGACAAACCAGAACAGGGCCTTTATCAAGGCGCTTCTCTTTGCCTTCCCTTGTGATTTCCTGCTGCTCTTCAATCTCTGTCGTAATAGTTTCCAGCTCAACGCCTTCCACCGCATAACTCAACAGAGCCTGCTCAGATCTTTTGGCATGCCATAGTCCTTTCAGTACAGGATGACCCAGCAAAGCGGCTTCCTGTGGAAGCATTCGGCTTATAGAGTCGCTCCGTGTGACACCGCGCATTTCCATGGGGACCAGAGGGCTTTTAACTTCCCGAACAACATCCTGCTGCCTTTTCACAGCTTCCATAATGGTTTCCAGTATTGGCTCTCCATCGGTCTGTTGCATTCGCCCCAGTGACCTGATGACATCTTGCAGCTCCGGGAGCTTTTCCAACAGATCTCTAAGACGAACTATGTTTAGCCAGCCATGACTTTGGAAAATACCTTTACACAGATCGTAGCCAAGTCGTGCAACAAGCTGGAGATCACGAAAAACCGACTCAACTTCTCTCCAAACCTCAAGACGCTCAAGCCACTGCCGATCCAGCGCAGCCGAAATCATAGGAAAAAGGGCTTCCCAGCACTCCTGCTCAGCAACTGTTTCCAGCTCTATTATGCGATCTTCAGTGAGTTCTATCTTTTGGCCCTTGCTCCGTCTATCTGGATTTTTCTGCTTACGATGTCGTTTTGCTTTCTGAGCTTCTTCCAGCTTCTCCAGCTCTTGCTTCTTCAATAACTCAACGATTGCAGGGTATCTCTGGAGATAAACACCATTTTGCTCATCAAGTGCTTTCAGAATATCAACAAGAAGAGCGTCAGTTACTTCTTCGTTATGGTAGCAGTAACGAGCAATCCCTAACCGTTGTAAGAATTGCAACAATTGGGTTTGCACAGGCTTTGCAGGCCAAGCTAATGTTCCAGAAGGAAGCTGCCCTTGCAGTAAATGTTGCCTTAATTCACCTACAGCAATAGCTCTTGGTATCGGTAGCCCCATAGAGTGAGTCAAAACAGGAGCAAAAAGCTCGGCAGGTAACTCATACAAAGGAGCATACTTATCCTCAATTTTTTGTAGTTTGAGGCTTTCCTTAGGGAGCGTTATGAGGTTATTGATCAACAAGCTCATCTTCTATTTTCTCATCAACCTCATCAGCAAAAAATAAATAATTCTTTTCTGATTCAATGGGAAGTTGTTTGAAGCCCGATACCAACTTTGCTGCTCGATCTTGCAATGGAGAGACACCAGCAATTGCTGCCTCTAAATTATATATAACATCCGAAAGCAAGCTTCTGCCTGCCCAGATGTGCTCTCCAAGCTCTGCACTAGCTCTCGCTAAACGTTGTGTAAGGTTTTGTTGGTAATCATGAATCTCAGCTTCTAGAAGACTGACTTGAAATATCCGGTTTTCAACATGTGCCTTAGAATGTTTGATCGGAACCATGTATGGTTCATTCTCAACTTTCACCATTACAGGTTCATTTTCATGCCGATATCTTGAGCTTTCAGTAGTTTTACGACCATATTGGTCTATATACAGTAAGTTGCCATCGCTATCTTTCTTTTGCTCTCGGGTCGTAGATGACTCAACTGGTTCGCCACCTTTACCTTTATAGAGCAATTTGCCAGCATCACTCACTCCCTGCTCATATTTGCTTTGGTCACTTTTTAATACATGCTCCCACTTATTGAGAATTTCAGTTACTTTTACAGGGCTAAAGTCGCTATCAATAGAAATTCGCTCGCGATAAAACTGATTTAGTACATCAAATTGATTTGGCTCTTTCCATAAGCAATGAGGTAGTAACCACGCATCATAGAGGCTAACTTCGCTCTGACCGTTAGTGAATGCAGAAACCCTTAATAATTTAACTACTTTACGCCACCGGCGGTCAGAGACATATATTTCTTTCTCTTTAAGAAAATCACGATATTCCTGCATTAACAGAATGACAGCAGAGGATAGCTTTACCTTTTGCGCCAGCTCCTGAACCTCCACGAGATCATCTTCCCGAAGCCTGATATCCAGATCTGGGCTGCACTTCTGATTATCCAGCTGCAACAGTTCAACAAAACTGTCATCACTGACCTGATCCACATAGCAGCGAAGCATGAACCGGTCATACAAGGCATTGAGTTCTTCACCCTCAGGCAGCTCGTTACTGGCCGCAACAACCGAGATCAATGGAATGTTATCTCTTCGGTTTCCGTTATCAAATTTCCGCTCATTCAATACGGTGAGCAAGCTGTTCAAAATCGCACTGTTTGCTTTAAAGATTTCATCAATAAAAGCGACGGAGGCTTGGGGAAGATAGCCACTCGTCAGCCTTTTATACTGATCCTGTTCCAGTGACTGAATAGACAAAGGACCGAACAACTCTTCAGGCACAGAGAACCGGGTAAGCAGCCTTTCAAAATAGTTGGCTTCAACAAACGCTTCTTTGAGCCTTTTTGCCAGCTCGCTTTTTGCTGTGCCAGGAGGGCCAAGCAGTAAAACATGCTCACCAGCCAGTGCTGCCAGTAATATCAGTTTTGTCTGGGTTTCTCTTTCCAACAATCCTTGTTGCAACTCACCAATCAATTGTTCCAATTTCTGCTTACGGCTGGGTATTTGAGCGATAGATTGCTTACTCATTAAGACTCTATTCTGTGATTGTTTATGTTGCTTAGTTTTTCATACCATACGACATTGAACGTGTATATGCAATAACATCAAGCAAAGTAGACCTGTTTGAGATTTCATTCTCTGCTGGCATAATCATCACCGGCCAAGGAAGTAAGACGCTTCCCCATAATAAGTAAGAGAACAGTGATGTCCAAAGCGCTTGAGAATTTTATCATTGCAACCAATGATGTAGATGAATTATTAGCCTGTTATGACGCCATCAACAATAACAGGCCTTCATCTGGCCCAGAAGTATTAAAGCGAGCTACTCTGATCATGATTCTTACCGCTTGGGAAACCTATGTGGAAGATGTGGCTACAGAATTGTTTG
>CBDAPN010000028.1:0-629366 GCA_965198415.1 Endozoicomonas sp. | reverse complement strand
ATGGTCTTCGATCTGGATAAAATGGCCTCGTCTCAATCCCTTTCAAATCAGGGCAATGGTCAAACAGAGTGGGAAGTGAAGGGTCTCATAAACTTTGAGTCTCAATCCCTTTCAAATCAGGGCAATGGTCAAACTGGATTGACAAGGCAACGAGGCGGAATTCCTTGTCTCAATCCCTTTCAAATCAGGGCAATGGTCAAACTTTGAGCAACTCAAGTTGAGTGAAACATCCTACGTCTCAATCCCTTTCAAATCAGGGCAATGGTCAAACTCTAGCATCAAAATAATCTTTTGCAATCAATAAGTTGCAAAGGGGTTCGAACGTGTTTTCCGGAGTTGCCGGAGCGCTTAAAAAATGAACCATAAAAATCCTGAAATAGCCAGCACCGATATTCTACCGGAAATGCTGAAGCAGAGGGAGCACACCAGCACCCACAGGTGCTGGCTACCACTGTCGCAAGTTATCAACGAATAATGGAGAGTAGACCGGCGGAACTTCCCCGCCAACCCCTCGCAAAACGGTACGTGAACCTCTCGACTCATAACGCTCCCATCAGGCAAACTTTCATCATATCTACTGAGAACAATTTAAGATGCGTATTGCACTCCAGCCATGCACTACTTGCCTTGCCTCTATATGACAAATATTTTGCTTTCCTACAACTTCCCCACGTCTGGATGTATTATCCTTAAGACTCCTTTGTGTGCTGCGGTACACCGCTTCCAGCTCGCGAATTTTTTCTTTCGCCTTTTTGTTTTTCTTCAGATCAACACCAGATGCTGGTAGATACTTTTCCCCAGAGCGATCAGGGTTTCAAGGAGATCACTACCCCAACCTTCTGATTTCGCCTGAATGAATAGCTGACTCAGGTCATTACCCAGTGGGCAACCTGCTCCAGCGCCTTGGCTTTCCCCTCTCTCCATGCGCTGGCGCACGGCATCCATTGCCACTTCTTCAGGAGCCATGGTCGCCAGCCGGGCCTGCTCTTTGCGGGCTTCTTCCTGACTCTGGAGTTCCTGCCGCTGTTTCTCCACGCCAGCCTCGTCTTTGTCCATATGGCCGTAACCGGTAGCGGTTTTGGCGCCTATCCCCCAGAACATAAGCGCGTCTTCCAACCACAACATGGCCTGACCCAACTGTTCAGAGGTAACCCCACAGCCTTCACGGGGAGCCAGGCCAAACAGAAAGCTGGCTTTTTTACACACCAAAAACGGAACCGGTACCGGGCTGTGCCAGTCGCCGGGCAGTACATCGGCCTGCATTGCCTGATCGCTGCCACCCTTTTCATACCACTTGCCACTGTGGGGCGTCATGATATCCGTTATCAGTTCTACCTTTGCTGTAGGGATGGCATCAAAAAACACCAGCGCACCGGCACGGTTATCCTGCCCGCACTCATCAGGGCTTTTGCTTTCACTGCCAAATAGCTGGTAAACCAGCGCACGATCACAGGTTCCGGCAGGGATCAGCTCCCGCTCTGCCCAGGCCCGTACCAGACCCTTTACGGTTGAGCCGGGAATCCACGGGGTACCCAAGGTTGGATGCCAGCTGAAACCATTTTCCACCGGTGAGCATTCCCCATGCCAGTAACAAAGTGCCAGTTCCAGCTTGAAAATACCGAACTCGCCACCAAGGCTGCTGATCATCTGAATACGACGATGGTTAGTTGATTTCAGTTGTTCAGCATTGCCGCAGGAACCACAAACCGCTTTAATCCACTGACCTTTTGCCTTGGCGGACACACTCCAGTCGGAATCGTAGCGATTAAAAAAACGCTCGAACCAGAGGCCCTTGTGATACGTAGAGTTGTGTTCAGTAAACCGGCCATCCTCAGAGGATGCAACCGACCGCATTTCCAGTTCCTTATAAAGCGGGGCTTGACAAGGTGAGGATGGATGGTTCATTCCTGCCCCTCCTTCCGTCATCCTTGAGTAATGCCCGGGCAAACTGCCGTACCCAAACCAGCAGCGCCTGACACTCCACCTGAGCCAGCCGGTAGCAACTCTGATCATGGCTGACCAGCGCCTGCATCAGGTCGGCACTTTTGTTGTCAAAGGTGGTGTTGTCAAAGATGTTGCGCTCATTGTCACACAGCCATTGACTGACCAGCTGATAAAGTGCCGCCCAGCCTTTTGCCTCAACGCCATTGCCGGATTTCTTGCTAAAGACAAAGGCCATTGCCTGACCAATGCCGTTCATTTGTACCAGCGCAGGCAGTGAATTGGCATAAGCCCGGAAGCGACCCGCTTCCTCTTTATTCACCAGCGCCGAGACCTGTTTAAAGGCAAAGGCTGCCCGCTGTTGCTGAATGGTCTGAGTCACTGGTTCGACTGCTGGCTTAGAGCGAACAGCGATACTAGAAACCCGCACCGCAGGTGATGGTTTACGATGTTTGCCCATGATCACCCCTCCTGCCGACGAATGTTGACACTGCACCAGCCCATACCGGTGGTCTCATTGCCACCGAGTTGCAGATAGGGCTTCTGGCCAAACAGCACTTCGGTCATCTGGCCAAGCAGGGCGACAGACGACAACGCCCCCTGGCGGGCATCCATGGCGGTCAGGCCGAAATAGAGTACTGTGTCCGCAGGCAGGCTTTCCTCATGCCAAAGAGCGCCGGGTGGCAACGGTTTTGGTCTCATTATTGATTCTGATATGGGCCTGAACCGCAATGGCAGCCTGACAGATATGGGCAAAATCCGCATTGTGAATAACGGTGAGTTTGTCGTGCAATTCATCCGCACGATCACCCATCAACGGTGCCAGTAGAGTAGCGATTATCTCCTCCAGCTCAGCTTTCTGACTTTCAAAGGCGTACTCTTCCAAAAATAACCGGCCACCACCGTTAACGACCAGCGCCGTATTACGCTGAATCTCTGGCACAGTAACCGGCTGGCAAACACCGAAACGCACACCATCACGAGCCAGACGCCTCAGAATCTCCGGACAGGTTACCCAGCGGTAATGCCCGGTCAGGGAGCGCACTGGCAGCAGGGCCAGGCGTGCATCCGCAACCAGCAAGGCACCGGCAAATTCACTGCCGGTGGTCGAGGCACTGCCAAAAATGGGCTCAATCCACTCCACATTATTATCAAACTGCTTTTCTGCTTTGGCTCGCAGTGCACCTTTAACGGCGGAGCCAAATACGCAGGGCCAGCCGGTGGCTTTTTCCCGCATAAATCGGCAAATCGACGACACCGTTGCTTTCGCCGCTGCCTGCGTGGATCTGGGTTTCTGCCACCAGGCCAATCATTGCTGAAGTGTTGGTCATCTTTTATTCCTTAAATCAGTTCCACAAGCCACAGAAGATCTGGCCCTGCTGGTGTGTATTGGTATCCGCTGGGCGCAGGGTTGCGCCGTGCAGCTGTTTGATTGCCTGTTCAAGGCTGAGCAGTTCACCGGCCAGTCGAACAAAATAACAACTGCCCGCCGGGGTTAAGGAGCGTACAGGGGTCGGGCGCTGTTTTTCAGATCCCAGCCTCCACGGCGGATCGCCTTGCCGACCACACAGCACTCCAGCAACAGCTCAATACCGTTGATGTTACCAAGCCACCTGTCTACGCCATCCTGCTGCACCGGGGTAAAACCCGGTAACGGTGTACCCTGGTCATTGGCAAGGTCTGTATCGTTTGCCAATATCAGGATCAACCCCTGTGTTTTGGCATTCGCTACCGGTGCCACGGGCAGTGGCTGGCTGCCCTGACGCAGGGTTAAATGGGCCATACGCCCCTCACCACCCGTGCGCTGTATGGCACTGGCCGCCAAGGTGGACGACAAATGGCTTGCTAATTGTTCAGGTAAACCGGCTTCCAGCGAGAGCCTGATATCGGTAGCCAGACGAATATGATGGGTCTGGTAGAGCTGACCCTCTTTGGCTATGCCGGTCTGATTATTGCGACCAATGCCGAGACGGGGTTCATAAGTGACCAGCTTGCTTTGCGGAATCAGCTCAATTCCATCCAACCCGTTTCCGGCCAGAATGCGACCTAGATCGTCCGCAGTGACCCATGTTTTTTCCAGCGTTGCTGCCCCCTCTACTTTATGAGCCAGCTCAGGCAGACGCACCCTGCCAAGGTCGCAGTGCACCGGTTCACCCGGTTGCAGGCGCACGATTTTTTGCTGGTTGTCGCCATAGGCTAGCAGGCAAAGTGGCACCGGATAGAGCATTTCCCGCCGGTTGTTTTGCTCCCGCACCAACCGTACATCACCGAACTCAATACCACCATTAAGCCAGTATTGAAGATCCTGCCCATCCACAGACCGGGTTTCGATCCCTTTGGCAAATTGTTGCCAGTTGACGCCAAGGCTATTTCCAAGCAAGGTTTTCACGCTCCCCGCCAGTGTGCGGGCCGGGGGAGGAAACAGGCTGCTAAGCCGGGCCGCCCCTGTTGCATCATGGGGGCGGGATTCCCGGAAGAACCAGCTGTCCACCGGTTCAAAATCTATCTGG
This sequence comes from Endozoicomonas sp., assembly GCA_965198415.1. Taxonomy (GTDB): domain Bacteria; phylum Pseudomonadota; class Gammaproteobacteria; order Pseudomonadales; family Endozoicomonadaceae; genus Endozoicomonas. Next base: position 624,915 of record CBDAPN010000028.1, on the reverse strand, counting down.
TATCGGTTCAGGCTCATTGCCGGTTCTCCCTGCCCATCTCTTTTGTGGCCAGAAACCACACCAATTTCAGGGCATGGTCACAAAATATGCCCGACTCTCGTTCGACCCTGCCATCTTTGCGGTAATAGCGTCGGCACTGCTCAATCAGATCGTGACAGAGTTGCTCCGGTTCAATACCGTCAACCTTGCCGGACTGCAACCAGTACGTTTTCAATAACGCTTCCAGAGACTGTTCACAGAGATCGGAATCTGGCCATAGCCTGCCATCGGGCAGCAAAGTGGCAAACAGGCTCTCTGCCTTGTTCAGAAAACCACGGGCAAAACCACTGTTGGCCTCAACGGCCTGACGAACCGTAGCTGCCAGTGCGGGAATTGTTAATTGACCTTCGTCGTTCACTACCCAACTCCAGGGTGCGCTCCATTCCAGGTGCTGGCCTCCGGACTTCCATACCCTGACTGCCAGGGCATCCCGGCCAGTCTTATCTTTGGCGATAACATCCAGCAGCTGATGGGCATCGTGAAGGCCGTGGGCCAGTGGTGATTTGATATGGCAGAACTCAATGGCAGCAGAAATACTGGTGTTGATGCCGTGGCCCGTGCGGGCCCTCTCAAAGCACTGTTCCCACACCTGACGAATGGCATAAGCACAGGTCATGGCGTCCTCAACAGTGACCAGAGCCAGCACATCGTCACCGCCGGCATAGACCAGAAAACCGTTATGATGCTCAACCACACCTTTTACCTTTGCAGTAAAGGCGTTAAGGGCTTCGCTGATTGGCCGCTGTTTAGCCTGATCGCTCATCTGGCTGCCAAGGCTGTCGCCATCCATCAGCAGAATGGCATAAAAGGGCGAGGGTTCTGTACCGGTGATTTTTTTCACTTCACGCAAAGCGTTAAGAGCCTGCTCACCCTTTTGTCCCTTAGCTTCTTTGGCAAGGATAAAATCGAACAGGTACTGGCCATCCAGACGCTCCCATGCCGGCCTTTCGGGTAACCGCTCAAGGGCATCACGGACGCATTTCAAGCTGGTGTTGTCCCCTTCGCCACTGCCTTCCAACGCCGACAACCGAGCGTGCAACTGTTCCAAAAGTAAACAATTCTCAGGGTCTACTTTGGTAATGGTTGCTGCCAGCCAGTGCGCTGCAGCAAGATGACTGACAGAAGGCACATGTCTGGGCAACTGCCAGCCATAAAGTGTCCACCCTCCCGGCATGGTTGCACTGAGGCTGGCAAACACATGGACAAACCGGCGTTTGATATAAGCCAGAGTACACAGATGTTCGGTCTCACGAAGATCGGTTTTAATGGCTCGCCCCTGTTCCCGTATCTGTTGCCAGAAGTTGCGAACTTCCTGACCCGGACGGGGCTGACCAGATAACTCCTGCCAACCATCCATCATCATGCATTTAACACCGGGTTCTTCCGGGGCAGACCAGTTGCGCCAGTTTTTGCGCCGGTCCAACAGGTTGGTGGCTTGCGCATCCTCCGTTATGCACCAGCTGATCTCAAAGAAGTGGCGGTTCTGTCTCTCCCAGATCACTTTGGTGATCTCCCGCTGTGCCGGATCGAGGTTCTTCAGATCCATGTCCCAGACCCGTTGCCCCAGAGCAAGCCATGCCTCACGAACTGTTTCGATCACCCGCTGCGGTTGGAAATCTTCGGGAACCGTTGCACTGATTGCCTTGAAGCGATTGGGGATGGAACCCTGAGTGGGCTCGGTGCCGGGTTCTCCCTTGCCTTCCAGCCAGTTCAGGAAGTTCTGTTCCGGCAGGGGAAAATTGATCTCGCCCTGCTGTTTTTTCACCGCCACCATGGCCACTCCAGCCAGCCATGACAGCAGGAAGGAGCCTGCCCAGAAATCCCGCGTTCGCCTGGCCTGGGCAACAAACCCCTGCACGGGGCCAAGGGTCAGGTGAAAGTATTGGCTGTTATGGCCAGTACTGATGGTCTTAGTGCCCATACAAGGTCTCCAGTCCATCGAAGCGGTTCATAAAATCGTGGATGACTTGCCACTGCGGATCAACAGTGACGCTGTACGTGGCTCGTGGATTTTTAACCTTTACTTCCATCTCCAATTCTGGTGGCAGAAACAGAGATTTCAAAAGTGCCTGAACCAGCAGGCACGAGCCATCGGGGAACTGGTGAATATGCGCCAGCAAGGGTGATGCCCGGCGACGATTCCCTGTGACCTCGGTATCAATTTTTGCGTTGTTATGGCCACTCAAAAAATAATTGTGGGGCAAACCAAAAGTGGCGCGTTGCGGTGCAGTGGCAGGCGGTTCACCTCTAGCAACCCGGTATGCCCAGTCATGATCATCCCGGAAATTACGCTCGGCATCCTTACCAGCCACCTTGCCCTTTTGCCCCCAGCTTCGATACATCTGCTGCTCATCACCCAGACGCCTCAGCAAAGCGATGGGATCACGCCCCTGAAGAGAGATATCCACTCTGCTCTGGCTGCAGAAAGCTGAATAAGGTGGCTCACTCTGCAGTGCCTCGCACTTCGCCAATATGTCACGCAGCTGTTCTTTATATTCTGCAATAGTGGATGGCGCAGTGAGCTTGCCCCCCTTTAAACGCTCAATGCTCACGGAGCCCCAACCATGACGCGCCCGGCTTCCCAGAGCCCCCAGAAGACCAAAGCAGAGTACCGCCTCTTCTACCTGACGACGTTGATCGTCTGATAGCGTGGGAGCAAAGTGCAAATCAAGGGTAAAACTCCCCCGGATTGCCTCACGCAACATACCCTCTCTAAAGTTATAAAGCCCCATACCAAGCAGGTATTGCAGACCGGGAGAGAGTGTGAACTCAGCCTGCTGTTGTTCCTGCCTGCTGATTCGCAGAGCCACTCTGGACTGCTGCGCCTGCACAACCTCTTTACCCTGATCGTCCCGCCCGTGGATATGTGCACCACCAAACAGCTCGCCTTCTTCTTTGTGGAGTTGCTGCAGTGCTGCTTTATCGGAAGAGTGCAACGTCCGGATACGCGCCCAGTTCAGAGCCCGCCACCAGAAACGTAACGCTCCCTTGATGGATGGAGGGCGAATAGTCTCGGGAATCTTTTGATCCGCGCCGCCCAAAAACATCGGTGTGGTGATGTTGAATTGCGCAGTCAATAGTCTGCTGTGGTTATTCATGGAAAATCGTTTCCTCCGGGGGAGTACTTAATCTATGGTGGAGGTTGATACATCGTTTAAGGCTGACTGGGTAATGCCATAAATCAGCAAAACAGACAGTTACACATTTTAAATGGTATCACCATACCAGTTAACCAGATTTGGGCCGGATTCAAAGTCGATACCTGCCGGCAGTGGAGAAACACCTTGCCAGCGAATGGGTGATGATGCTTTTTGCGGAAAAATACGAATATCGTCGTATTCCTCATCAATGATGTCTTGTAACTGATATTTTAGTTCGGAGATTTCGGTTCGACTGTATTCGCCATGAAAAACCGATTGCTGAAGCCACAAAGCCTCCTGTTTCAGCAGTGTGTGAACTCTCTGCAGACGTGCTTTGCTCGTTATGTCGTAGCAGATCAACCAACTTCCCACAGAGTTGTTCATGATTTCTTCACTTCCTGTTCATGCCATTTATCCAGTGCGTTGACCATCATCAGGGCATATCTATCGAGCAGTCGCCGCCAGCTTTTGCTTCGTTCATCATATAAAGCCTGAAATCGTTTTCTGGCACCGGGTCGCAGCAGGCAACCCTTCTCGGTTTGATAGAAGTCCCGTCCCTGTAACGCTTTGCTGTTGAATACCTCCATGACAAACAGGTCCACTTCAATCCGAAGTGGTTCCATCAGATCGCAGGCCAGAGACTGTCTTTTTGCGGGCTCGTGGTAAAAACCCAATGAGGGGTTTAATCCATGCACCAGAGCGGATTGCCAGGCTTGCAGATACAGCAAGGTATAAGAGAGAGAAAGTAGGGCATTAACAGGGTCTTTCGGTGGACGCCGGTTACGACCGTTAAAACCAAGGCTGCCTGGTACCAGATGCGTCATTGCCTCAAACCATGCTTTCTGAGCACGACCTTCGAGTCCGCGCAATGCGTCCAGCGAGTGGGCCTGACTCAGGTTCTGTTGGCAAACATCAATGGTTTCACCCACTTTGGTTAACACCCGTCGGTGTTGGGGGCGTTTATCTGCCAGTACCGGCAGTTTACCTTTTATACCCAGCAATTTGTGTTGCACCAACTGGCGAGCCCACTCAATACACGATGGGTGATGGGTTAACTGAATCTGCGTCTGCTGGCGGAGAACCGACACAGAAGCCGGTGCCATAATTGCAAAACTTCTGTCAAGCCGATGGCTGTTAATATAAAACAGACTGATCCCCATTGCCTGACAGGTACTGACCAGCCGCGATGGCAGATCAACAGAGTGCAGAAAAATAATCTGCTCCAGTCGACGCAGGGGAATATTCCAGTGCTGTTTTTCGTTGCGGATAATCAGGCACTCACCACTGCACATAAGTGTGAGCCCTTTTTGTGCAAGAACCAGTCTCTTATTCATACGACCATCACCAGAGGTTCGAACAGAAAGGACTGTCCCCGACCGAGCCGGATAACCTCTTTCTGTCTGCTCACAGGCATACAAAACAGGGAGTCATCTTCTTCAACAATGGCAGAGAGTGCCCAGTAGAGCTGCGCCAGCTCCCCGGGCCTCAACAAGCATTCAAATACAGACTTTTGCCTTCCAGCTGCCATTTTCCGCAGCTGGTAGAGCATTTTGGAGCGACGTTTGTTATCACAGATATCGTAGGCAAAAACCCAGGGAGTACCGACCATTGTTGACTATCCATTTGATTGTCTGACTTGTGGGTACTTTATCTGGAAACTGGAGAGGTGTGGGTATTCACAAGGTTGTGGAGGGAGCAATATTTCAAATCAGGGCAATGCGCAAACACAAAAACCATGAGTATGTACTCGGCACTAGAGGTCTCAATCCCTTTCAAATCAGGGCAATGCGCAAACGAGATCCTTAAGCTACTCTCGAACCATCATTGGGTCTCAATCCCTTTCAAATCAGAATGCGCTAGGCGTCTCAATCCCTTTCAAATCAGGGCAATGCGCAAACGACATTCAGCGCCAGGCGCATCATTGTTCGATTTGTCTCAATCCCTTTCAAATCAGGGCAATGCGCAAACCCAAAATAAACTGAGGGGCTAAGCCCCTCTCTCAATCCCTTTCAAATCAGGGCAATGCGCAAACATGAGTACTATTTTGAGGCAAGGAAGCCATCGTCTCAATCAAATCAGGGCAATGCGCAAACATAAAGAGTCGGATCGGCGTATAGTCTCAATCCCTTTCAAATCAGGGCAATGCGCAAACCCAAAGAGGAAAGGGTAATGCCAAACGCTAAGTCGAAATCCCTTTCCAGGGCAATGCGCAAACTCTCAGCCGTCTAGGATCGAGTCTCAATCCCTTTCAAATCAGGGCAATGCGCAAACAGACGTGACTGTGGATAAGCACAATAAGCGGGCTTCACGTCTCAATCCCTTTCAAATCAGGGCAATGCGCAAACTCTACCACAAAAATAGCCCTTTGCAATCAATAAGTTACAAAGGGGGTTGAACGTGTTTTTCAATTGTCGCAGAGCGCTTAAAAAATAACCCATTTCATAAATACCAACTGTTGTCTGCAACTGATCATTTTATCATAGTTACATTCTCAAAGTGAGTTACTTTTTTACACTGGTCACACCTGTCTGGCTTGCCAGACGCTCCGCTTCTGCTCCCCACTGCCGGGCAATTCTCAGCAAATAGCGACGAACCCATTTTCGCCTTTCTGCCCAAAGACTGAACCATGTGATACGCCCACATTTAACCAGCTTACAGCCTTTTTTAGGATGGAAAGAGAAGTGTTCTGTTGTCAGTTTCCCCGTGCTGAAGTCCTCAAACGTCCATTCTTCTAACCGGGGGCGAACCAGTTCAACCATATCCCAGGCCAGTGATTCCCTTCCTGCTCTGGGGACATGGAAAATCCCACAGAATGGGTCTAGGCCACAGGCTCGCAAAGCTATCACCGCCTCGTGCCGGGCAAGGGTTGCCGAAAGGGACAATACGCTGTTTACCGGGTCTTTTGGTGGCCTCCTGTTGCGTCCGGTAAAACCAAAGTTTTCTGAGAAATGCTGCGCAAAAAACTGCCACACCAGCCTGGCTGCTGCGCCTTCGTAACCAAGCAGAGCCTGAGATGAGTGAAGCTGGGTATGCAACTGATTGACTATATTCCCCAGTGCCTCCCCAATCTGAGGGGCCAGGTTTTCCAGCCATATTTTCTGGCGCAGCACTTTCGCCTTGATTAACCCCTGCGCCGCTTTTTGCTGCAACTGCGGTGTTGTGGCAATGGATACCTGCCCAAGCACACGCTGGGCATGTACCGGGGGCAGCGGTGAGATAACAGATGGTGTTCCTGCCGTATCTGCGAACACACAGGCGACATCATGCTTTGCCAGTAAGGCAATCACCCGGCTGTTCAGCGTTATCGGAGACAGTACCAACACCTTCTGTAAATGTTGAACAGGCAGTGAGAGAGAGCGTGTCGGATCAGGATGCCTGACCAGCAGTCGCCCTTCTTGGGCATCAAGCTCAATGCCCTGACGATCCAGTAGCAGTGTTTCCATTATCGACTTCCTATGGCTGAGCTGGTTACATCAAAACGCTGGAGAGACGCATTGAACTGAGCCATTTCATTACTGTTCAGTTCCTTGCCTCTTGCCACCTGCGGGACTTCCATACAAATGTGCAGGTATTTCCCGCCACGGGCACACACCTGTGCTGCCAGATGCACGGGAAGTACTCCGATAACGGTATCACCGGCCTGAATATCGTTGGTGTCCAGATGTTCCAGATGACAGCTGATTTTTACTCCACTGTCGTGTATCCATTGAATAGCTCCGGGATGGCGGGTTACCAGAATTGTACGCATAGGAATTCCTTTGGTTGAACGGATGGCAATAATGTATCTGTATCCGTTAAGAAGTGGGGTATTCACAACCTTGTGGGCGGTGGTTTCATCAGGCTCTGTAATGTCAGTATCGGTTTTTTTATGAGCGGAATTGAATAAGTGATGCAGGGCGGCAGGTGGTGAGAAACCTCGGCACGAGGTTGTTCCTACAGCAGAAAATGGTACATTATTGCCGATCTTTCTACCCTGACTGTTTTGTTTTAATGGAGGTGTCACCATGGGCACAACCGGCTCTATCCCTGATCCTGCATCCTGGCCCCGGAAGGTTCTTCTGGTGGCCAGCGGTATGTCTCCACAGGTGTTGACGGAAACCCTGTACGCCCTGCTGCATCAGGAGACACCTTTTGTTCCGGATGAGGTATATATGATTACCACCAACGGTGGTAAATACGGTGTTCCCGGTAAGTCGGAGGGAGCTGTTAAAGCGCTGCTTACCGAAGAAGACGGGCACTTTTATCGTTTCTGCCGGGACTATGGGTTTGCTGAAACGGCTTTTAACGAAGGCAATATTCGTGTCATTACTGGTGCTGACAAAAAGCCGCTTGAAGATATTGTGACCAAAGAGGATAACGAAAGCGCAGCGAATGCCATCCTCTCTCTGGTTTGCGAGTTGACCGAGGATGATAACTGCAGTCTGCACATCTCACTGGCCGGTGGCCGTAAAACCATGAGCTACTTTACCGGCTATGCGCTCTCTCTTTATGGACGGCCACAGGACCGACTCTCCCATGTGTTGGTTGATGCGGACTATGAAGGGCTGAGAGATTTTTACTACACGACACCTGCCAGCCATATGATTAAAAAATGGAATGGTGAGGAGATTGATGCTCATGATGCCGAGGTATCGCTAGCGGATATACCGTTTATTCGCCTGAGACATGAACTGCCAAAACAGTTGATTGAGGGGAAACAGGACTTTCGTGCAGCAATTGAGCGCATGCGACTGATTGAAAAACCGTTGTCGTTGGCTTTCGGTAAGGAGGATGTAGATCAGCTTGTCTATTGTTCTGGAGTAGAAATCAAGTTTACACCGGTTGAGTATGCTTTTTACCGGTTTATTGTCAGTGAACAACAGAACACAGGCGGTGACTTAATTCTTATCCCTTTTAAAGGAGAGGCAAATGAAGACTATAAAGAAAAGTTTATCGAATGGCGGGAAAAGTGTGATATTCAGACAAAAGAAACGACCGATGAAGCTTTAAAAAACGGTATGGATCACGACTATTTTAAGCAGCGTAACACCCGGATCAAGAAGCTTCTGACTGATGCGCTTCCAACACCGGTAGCAGAACCTTATCTTGTTAAGAGGCGGGGTAAGCAGGGCAGTGGCCTCTACGGTATTGATCCTGCTGTTCTGGAATTTGTTGAATAAAATATGACCTTCTCCATCCAGCTAGCCCGCTACCGGTTTTCTTTCATTTTACAAGAACCAATGGTTTTGCCCTTTTTTTCCGGCTCCCTGCTACGGGGAGCCTTTGGGCATGCACTGCGGGCCAGCAGTTGTGTAACGGGTGCAAAAGACTGCAAAACCTGTCCGCTCTACCAGAGCTGCTTGTATACCAATATTTTTGAGCCACCAGCCAAACACCACCGTTTGCAGAAGCTTTCCCAGGCACCTGGCTGCTATGTTGTGGAACCACCCCCTGTCGGCCAGCAAAAACTGAAGGCTGGAGAGACCTTCAGCTTTGATATGGTTCTATGGGGCAAGGCACTGGAACAACTTCCGCTGATTATTTACGCCTGGCAGCGGGCAGGACAACAGGGGGTAGGAAAAAATCGAACACCGCTCATACTGACTTCAGTCAGGCTGTGTGGAACAGAGGAACAGAACATCTGGCAAATACAAACACCGGAGGTAGTGCCTCACAATAAAATACTTTCAGAACCTGTTATTCAGAAAAACGACAGTATAACCCTTAATTTCAAGACACCCTTGCGGTTACAGCATAATGGTCGCCCATTAAATCCTGATACCTTTACCCCACGGGCACTGCTGATGACTCTGGTTCGTCGAATCTCTCTGGTGGGTGATTTGCATTTGAACCAGACGTTCTTTAAGGACTCCCGCTTCCTTAGCTTGGCTGCAGATGAAGTGAGAATGGAACATCAGTTGACCTGGTGTGACTGGCAGCGTTTTTCCTCTCGACAACAACAGCGCATGGCGTTGGGAGGAGTAGTAGGCAATGTCAGGTTATCGGGGAGGATTGAACCGTTTCGGGAGTTTCTGCATTTAGGGCAGTGGCTTCATATCGGCAAGAATGCCAGCTTTGGGATGGGGAGTTATACGCTGGAATAAGGGAGAAAAGATTATCTTCTCCCCCCTCCCTTGGTTTGACGGTTTTACCGGAGATTGCGTAAGCACCGCCTTTATGCCCTTTGGGTATTTATGCCCTTTGGGTATTTATGCCCTTTTGGGTATTTATGCCCTTTGGTGCGTTAGTGCGGGGAGTGTCAGTTATCCAGCTCCGTGGTGATTACAGCAGCAGCACCACCTCCAACTGTTGCCCCCGCTGCAGTGACTACCGCTGTGCCTCCGGCCATGCCAAGGCCACCCGTCGCCAGACTACCACCACCCAAGGCAGCCAGACCGGCCGATGAAGCGGCCGCACCTGACAAAGTGCCTGCAGCTGCACCAAGACCTGCGGCACTGGCTGCGGCACCAATGGCTGGAGCCGCTGCCAAGGCTACACCTCCGGTAGCAATGGTGGTACCTGCAATCAGTACGCTTTTCACCGGATTTTCACAGACAGCGTCAACTGCACTACCTACCGTGTCGCATAGAGTGTCGCACAGAGCGTCCCATAAACCCATAACTCTCTCCTTTCGGTTTCCGTTTTTTAACAATTATCCCAGCGGAGGCTTTTCGTTTGCCGGTTATCCGCTTTGATGGACTTATCATACCCAAAGAATGTTGCACGACGATGTTTCACAACCTTGTGGGTATCTGTTTTCCCGAGCTATGCCGGTTCAGGCTATCAGGTCATAGCGGGCAGCAAAATGCTCAGGGGTAAAGGCTATCTGTGACAGTGCCTGGCTAACACTGACATCGAGAATAGACTGGCTGTAGTCGTAGCCGATTCGCTGAAAAGCACTCTGGTAGAAACGACCTGCCGGGTCAATCATCAGATAGGAGCCTGCCATGCACTGGTTATCTTCAACCACCACCGGTAGAGTCAACTGGTTGTGTCGTTCAACAAAAGACTGGAACTGTCCGGCAGTCACAGAGAGATCAACCTGATCCAATACCGGTAAAACCTGCAAGACTTTCCAGCGACAAGGATTGATCCGGGTTATCAGATCATTAAAATCTTCCTGCCAGTTCACGGCATTGACTACGGTGTTAATCTTGATTGCCATATCGGAACGTTGTTCGCGCAGCATAGCGGTTTTTGCGAGCAAATCCTGGGCGCTGATACCATGCCCATGGCGATCCATTCTGCCGATAGCAGTCTGGCCATCGCGGTACTGGGAATCAAAGCTGATACCCACCATATCCAGCAAAGAACCTGCCTGCTCAATAAACTGGTTATTCAGAAAGTGGCCATTGGTAATGATCGACAACTTGAAGCCTGCTTTATGAGCAGAGCGGATTGCACTGATTATCCGTTCTTTCAGCAGCAGAGGTTCGCCACCGGCAAAGTTGAGGCGTACTGATGAGTAACCCATTTTTTCCTTCAGAGGGTTCTGCGAGTGGATAAAGTAGTTGGCCAGTTTCTCAATAAGGCGTTCAACGCCGCCGATCTTACGATGCAGTTCACAGGCGTTGTTCCATTGAGCGTAACAGAACTTGCAGCGGTAGTTGCAGGCTTCGGTAATGTGCCAGTTGATCACCAGTTCGTCGGCCAGCACGTTTTTCACCGGAGTCAGTTGGTTGCTCATGTCTATCCCCCAGAGTGTTTTTGTTGATTATTGCCCTGGAAATCGCCGGGGCTTACAGGACTGATAGTAACGCTATGAGCGTGTTGGGATATTTTTAACAACCTTGTGAAGGGACTAAAGGAAATGATGCTTATAAGGTAAAGTACATATAGGGCAGTCTGAAATAACCGGACCACCCTGAATAGTTCTACTACAAATGCGATAACAGGGGTTGAACTCCCTGCATCATGCGCTCAACCAGATTTATCATTCCATAACCTTCTTCTGCCGATACAGGCACCACCTGGCTCTTAGGAATATTCAGCGCCCTGCTCACCATACCGATTCTTCGCTCAAGATTACCTAGCTGCTCACTTGAGAGACGAAATGGCAGAACCCGGGACAGTGGCTCAATTTTGTCCACGGCATTCAGGGCTATCAATACCTTGCTGCGCTCGAATGGCGTTCTAAACAGCTCGTTAAAAGCCCACTCATCTTTCGATAGATCCCGTTGGTCCGCCCTGACCACATACACAATCAGGCTGGCCTGCCCCAGAGTTTTTCGATAGAGGTCGATATACTCTCGATCCCGCTCCGGGTTTTCACCGATACCGGGCAGATCTGCCAGGGAAAAATACTGGTCTTGTCCATACGGTAAAACAAAGTCGGCTGACTCCATTCGACGGGTACAGGCTTCAGTATCGCTGGTTCGAAACACCGTACTGCCCACCAAACGGTTGAGTAAGGTGGACTTGCCGTAGCCGGTTTTTCCCATCACGACGATCTGTATGTCCTCGGTCGTTTTTCCGCCTCGATTCCAGATCACACCTCTTCCGGGAATCAGGCCAGAGCACTTCAGAATCGAAAAACCGGGAGCGTTCTGACACAGCGTTGCAAGATGCCCGTTCAGAACAACGCTGCACTGCAACCCATTCATCAGAACCATCTCCTGAAAACGCTCTTGGCAATATCCCATGCCTTGGAAACAACTTGGACAACTACCACTGGACTGGTAATCAGTTTCACAGCGGCATCCTTGACCACATCAAAAATGGACTGCTTTACTACTTTACGGGCTTTGGGGCTAATGACGTCGTCGTCGAATGTGCCACCGATAGAAACTTTCTTCTCGTTTGGCAGAGCAAAGATCATTTCTTCCACCAATCGGAACAATCCATACTTTTCTTCTACCGACACCGGCAGTACCCGTGAGCTTGGGAGAGAAAAGCTACTGGAGACGTCCGTTACTTTGCGGCGAATATTTTCTGCCTGAGTTGCCCCCGGTATCCCTCGCTTACAGTCCCATTCCCGAAACGGGGAAACCTTGTCAACCTGATTCAGCACTACGAAGAATGGAATGCCCTGCTCCATATAGGGTCTGACCATTTTTTCGAAACACTCAATATCCACTGAGTACGCACGGTCATCGGCCTTGAGAACCCAGATCACCAGATCCAACTCCGGTAGCAAGTTGTTGTATAACCGAGCGTACTCTTCATCCCGCCTGATATTTTCACCGACGCCGGGCACATCCACCAGCGTCATGCCTTTGCCCTGCTCCATCTGCAGAAGCACTTCCTTGGCTTCCCGTGTACAGGCTTCAACATCCGATACCGGACAAAGTTCAGCTCCAAACAGTGCGTTGCACAAAGAAGACTTGCCAGCACCGGTCTTGCCAAGCACCCCGATTTTAGGGACATAATCCCGAATCTCTGTTAGCCTGTTGATGAATTTCTGGGCTGCATCTTCAGAAAAGCCTTCTGTGTCTTGCTGTAGTGCCTTGGTCAGGTTTGCGTCCATAGCCGTCTCTCCGGTGTTGTCTCGTTGTTGTCTTTTACCGCAGTAGGTTGGTTTATTCGCCTTTGCGATATGGAGTGGAGACTACAGGCAATATTCTGGATAGGGGGAATTCACAACCTTGTGAACCTTTTACACACATGGAAAGACAGGGAGGAGATAAGTATATGGAAAAAAGCCTCAATAGCATTTAACTGTGTAATTAGCCTGATTTTCGTCATTCCCTGTTGCCCACACCTGAATGTATAATGTCGTTTACCTCAAGACCGATGTCGTCATTAACTAATAATAAAGAGTAAAACTCATGAAACAGCTTCTGGTCTCAATTGTCAGTGATCATATTCTGGCAAGCCTGCTGCCAGCACTGAAAACCCGTGCGGAATATCACCTGCTTCTGTGTACCGACAAAATGGAACCAAAAGCAGAACGGCTTAAAATGTTGATTTCCGACAAACTGGAAGACTCTGTTGAAGATATCCGGATTTTAAAGGGCTTTCCTGAAAATGATATTCAACAGATCAAGGAATATGTGGCTTATCTGATCAATTACGCCCGTAAAAAATGGCCTGACACCGAAACCATCCTGAACATCACCGGTGGCAACAAGTTAATGTCTATTGGTGCCTATCAGGCATCAATAGATTTGGTGGACCAGATTATTTATACCGATACCCATCATAACCAATTGCAGGTCATTCATTCCCGGGGTGGCCAGTATGAACCAATCCCTCTTGGCAGCTTGCTGGATGTAGAAACCTATCTGGCGGCAAACGGCAAGGTTCTGACTGACAGCGAAAGCAGCATTGATTTTCACTGGCAGGAGCGTACAGAGAGCAGGCAGGAGCTGACCTGCTGGCTGGGTGATAATATCCGGTCCCTGGTCACCCCGGAAGGCTCAAGCTTTTTCCGCAATATCAACGCTTTGGCCAGCAAGGCGATTCAGGCAAAAGATGGGTTCTTTGGACGACAGAAGCTTTACACTGAACTGCACGGCCCCTGGCGTGAAGCTCTTGAACGGATGAATAATGCGGGTGTTATCCGTTGGCATTACAGCGACCCACTAACTGTTGTATTCACCAGTCTGGAGAAGGCGAAATATGTAAATGGTGGCTGGCTAGAAGAGTATATCTGGATTAAAGCTACCAGCCTTGGTACAGGAGATGTAATCGCCAATGCTGAGTTCCGCAATGACGATGACAAATGGAAGGATACGCTGAATGAGATGGATCTTCTGATCTGTCATAACAACCGGCTGCTGATGGTGGAGTGCAAGACCGCCATGTTTAATAAGGGTCATAAGGATGCCGATGTGCTGAACAAGCTTAGCAATATCGGCCGGGAAGCCGGGGGTATTTTCTGCGATAAATTACTGGCCAGCGTGCATGTGCTGGACCAGTCCAATTTCCATTCGGTAACTGCCAGGGCTGAGAGCAAAGGCATCCAGTATCTGGAACGGGATAAAGTCTCCCATGCTGATACCTGGTTCCGTCAGTGGTTTGGCGAGCAGAGTTAACTGAAATAGTTTCTTTTTCCAGATTATTGGCCACCTAAAATGATCTTCGAGGTAGTGAAACTACCAAGTATATTGATGGGTAATGGGTGGTCAATAATCCGGAAATTCAGCTGAGGGCTGAGTTCCGGGGGGAATCTTTTTTACCGAATCTATGTGTTTTTGATCACTGAGCTCTCTGCTTTTTGATTGACGTAGTTTTGCTTTATAAAGGGTTGCCAACAACTCTGCTGCTAGTTCCAGTAAATCATCCATATTTTTTTCTTTCTCAGAAATAGCTCTGGCAAGTTGCTGGTTGGCTTCAGCCAGTATAGCCCTGATGTATTGCTTTAGCCAATCTGGATAAAAATCCGGAATCTCAGTATTACTGTTCTGGTCAAGTAAAACTGGACACTAAAATTTGAAAATTTACGCGCTTCGCTTGTTGGCTACCCACTCCGATGCAAGGTTCACCAGCGAACTTTTCATCGTTTTGGGCACCTCTACAAAACAACTGCTCGAATCTAACTGGCGTCTCGTCACTATTGGCTGAGTGAAGACGCTTAGGGTTGTAATACTTTATGTATGCAGTCAAATCGCTTTTCATGTGCTTGCGTGTTGGCTGGTGCACCTTAAATAGCCAGTCGTGCTTGAGGCTACCAAAGAAGCGCTCAACCACAGCATTATCCCAGCAAGTACCAACATCACCCATTCTGGCTCTCATACCATAGCTTTGCAGCAATTGACGGTAATGCTTGCTGGTATACTGCGACCCTCGATCACTGTGAAATACCAAGCCTTTAGGCGGATGTCCTGCAGTTGTCGGCCCGGTTTGATGGGAAACTGGGAGACCTGGCTGCCCAGGCTGCCTGCGCCTAGGGTGTTGGGTGCCACCACCAGGGCGATGCGGCCGATGTAGCCGTAATCCCCGAGTTCGTCGGGTAGTGGCGGGTACTCACTACTTTTACTATGGGTTCAACTTACAACACCAAATGATCCTTATTGATATTCTCCGCACCGCAGGCTGTGAGCAGGGCGATAAAATCTTTCAGACATAAGGTTGCGGAGCCGCCGCCCTGCATGGTGATGGCAAAATGGTGAACGCCTTTTTTTACCTGATGTTTATAGCCATAGTAAGAGAGGTGGAAGTCTTCATACTCATCCAGAAAATGTTCCAGTGAACGTTCGGCAGCTTCGCCAAAGGGTTCTACCCGCTCTTCCATATAAGCGCCCAGCTCTTCATTGGCCATGCCGTGTAACAGTATCTGCCAGTATTCCGATTGGTCGGCGGGCGCAGTGA
Organism: Endozoicomonas sp.; assembly: GCA_965198415.1. GTDB lineage: Bacteria > Pseudomonadota > Gammaproteobacteria > Pseudomonadales > Endozoicomonadaceae > Endozoicomonas. Next base: position 609,505 of record CBDAPN010000028.1, on the reverse strand, counting down.
AGGTAAAGGTGGCAGTCATTTCACTCATTGACCGGCCTCCTTTGCGGCTTTTTTCGCTTTGGTTTCATCCCAGAGCTGTTGCAGCCTTGGACAGAGATCGTCGTACATCTCGTCCATTTTTTCGGTGAGTAGAGCCAGGAATTTTGGGCGGGTTTGGTTGGGGTCGGGATAATTTGATTTTGGCACAAAGTCAAAAACATTTTTCAATAGGCGCCTAGTTTGTCGCACTAATATTGCTTCTGTTGAAATGAAGTCTTCTGTAATAAAGCATGAGTCATCTATATAGTGCCTGTCAGAAAACTGATAAAAAATGGTGGTTTATTCTGGCAAGTAGGAACTGATAGAGACCAGATTCCTGCACAAGAACAGATAAAGAGCACTTTCCATGCCGGATTGCTCAAAAAACAGTCAAAATTGACGGTTTTTAAGTACAACAAATCCTCATGCAAGGCATGATAAACAACAAATTGATACGCGCCAGACTGGAAGGCTACTGACGGCCTCTGCTCAGAATGATTTTACCCAACCGCTTCAGGTTACCGGCGACAACCGCCAATGCAACATAGCGTTTAAAACCTTCAATGCCTTTATCTGGACATTTGTCGAGACCATTTGCTTCCAGTGCGTTGATGTCGGACTCAACAGCGGAGTGTTTTCTTTTTGCCCGGATAAATTCCGGGTGACACTCCCGCTTTTTGTCACTGCCTGACAGCTTGCCTTTCTTGGGAAGAACCGCGCGCTCCAGAAGAACGTCCAGCTTTTCAAGATTACCAGGACTCCAGAAGCCTTTGTCGTAGCTCACCTGATTTAATGCCGAAAACCGTTTTTTTGCACCTTCTGCCATAGGCACTGCAACCTGGTCATCTGTTTGCTTTTGCATGACCTGATGATGCAGGGTAAAACCGAATTGATCCTGCAACACGCAGACTCGTAACCCTAACTCCACGGGAGTTCCGGCCTTGCCTTTGCTAATCCACTCGGTGTGAGGCTCAAAAATCGAAAACACCTTCTCATGATGGGGAATCTGCTCGTGCTCAATAACCCGCCGGTAAATCAGGTCTATCTGATGGCGGCTATGGGCAATGTGGTATTGAAGATTTTCCAGCCTTGGCTCATCCGGTTGCTGTTTGACCAGCAAGGACAAGGTCAACTCAGCCTTGCGGATAATTGAAAGGCTGTACTTGAGGTACTCAAGATGAGCCATTTCAACGTCGTGTTGTCGTAAGCGCTGTTTCATTTCACAGGCAGCACTGGAATGTTTCAGGTTTCGTGCTTTGTTGTAACGCTTGCGGTGCTGCCTCTTAAGGCATTCAGACTGACGCCATCCCGGAAGTTGGTACTGCCCAGCGAGAGCTGACGCAAACTCGATAGTTTTACGGCAAGCGTCGCTCAGCAAGCTGATATCGGTAGGGAAATGAACATCGGTTTTAACTACGAACGAATCGGCACGGCCATGTAGCGATTCATCTTTTTTTTAACCAATATGTGGCCAGCAGCCACAACGACTTGATTCACCTGATCCAGTATTTCCGGCGTGAAGTAGCTGATGTTATCCTGCAATGTCTGGATGTGGTAAGAGTGCGTGCTGTAAGGGCCGTGACCCAGCATTTTCCTGAGAGTGCCATGTTCATTAGCCAGTTCTTTCAGGCGGTCATAGTCGCAATTAGTGACCAGTCGGAGTGTACCAAACACCAGTATTTTCCAGAACTCCATGCCGGGACGACCATTCTTTTTATCTGTAGAAGTCATGGTGGCGAGTACCTGAAAAACCTGATTACGCAGCTCAAGGTTTGTCCATATGTGCTGTAAAGCTCTCAGTAGACGGGGTATGTCGTCTCTTGATTTGGCATCAAAGGTGATGGCAGAGATATCAATCTCGCCCAACTGCATTTGTGGGTTGATGGCTTGGCGCATAAATGTGAAAACAGCCTGTTTTGGAAAATCTTCGAGGACTATATGGGGGTAAAGGTTACTGTATTCAAGTGGTTGAGGGTTTTCGGACAGGCACTATATACTGCCATAAGCTCCAATAATAAGTATCTCGTTTCAACCACTTAGGCCAATTTCCACAAGAGCCATTTTCTAAAAATCCGTGAATTTGAGCTTGTATCATTGAAAGGACTTCAAGTGGGTCTAATGTAATAGTCACTATCTCATTCTTTATCCCAACTGGTACACGACTTTTGACTTCTGGCTCAAAAGTTTCCGTCAGAAAGTAATCCCAGACCATGAGTTCATATGGCGCTATATGGGGTTCCATAGAGTAATCCCTGAAGTTATCAAAAAGAATTTCTTCAAAACTGGCAGAGCTTCTAAGTTTTTCCTCTAAGATATAGTCCCATGCGTCATTGGTCTGTAAAGGAAAATAGCTGAAGCGTGCACCATCGCTAATGGTGTATCCTTCTAATAACTCACCCGAGAAAAAGTAATGTTTGATAACGTTCAACTCTTTACGGCGGAAATTTGCCTTTAGGTCTTTTTCAATACCCTGCCAAAGCCTTTCTCGTTCGGCCTGCCACTGCGGATCATTCGTAAAACTTAAGTCGAGCATTGTTCATTCTCCTATTTAACGTGAGTTCGACGTTCAGAAAGCCATAGGGACACCCTCTGTCAGTGCGGAAACATTTATATGAGGCTTTCTTGGTTGCATTGTATAAGCGATGAGGCCAGCAATCAGATTTACAGCAAAATTGAATGGTGAGCGGTGTCGAGTGTGTTCTATCTGCGAAATATTTTTCAACTGATCATTAACACTCTCGATCACGGCTCGCTTTCTCAACATGGCTTTATCAAAGGCCTTCAGCTCTCTCGGCTTCATGTTTTTTCGAACTTTCGTCACTAAATTCAGGCCTTTTTCTTTCAACCAGCCAGCTAACTTCTCTGAGATATACCCTTTATCTCCATAAATCCAACCCGTTAAATCCTCTACAAGGTCAGGTACAGGCTTGCGATCATCGGTATTGGCGGTTGAGAGACAGAAGGACAGGATTTCCCCACAATGGTTGATAATCAAGTGAAGTTTGAATCCATACTTCCAGCCAGTAGATGTCTTTCCACGTTTAGCTTCTTCTCTGAACACCTTATGGTTATTGATTCGATGATTATCACAAACGACGATAGGCGTAGAATCAATGAACGACAAACCTGTGGGCTTTCCCATGCACTTTGTTTTGAGATAAACAGTCAATGGAATCAATGTCGTCTTCATCAGCTCAACAAAACGGTTATAAGAAACCAGGTTGGGAAAACTATCTGATTTATGCCGGACAATGTGGCTCAGGTAATAGTGCTTGAAATCCCGGAAGGCGCTCTGATGGAAGCAGATAATGATGGTCATTATCTCACTGAGCGTCAGTTTTGATATAACCGGTGATTTTTTGTCATTGCAGATAAGCTGCTTATGCCATTGTGGTTCAAAAATTAGACAGAAATCATCGACATCACAGAATACACTGGTCATAGACATGGGGCCTCCGGTTAGCTGTCTGTGGTTTAGTACCCGAAAGATAGCTAAGTTGTCTGGAGGCTCCTTGTCTTTTTTACGTCGAACTCACGTTATTTATTCCGCGCCTAACAGTTCCAAAGCATCACCGGCTTCAACAAACTCTAACGACTCTAGGCCTGAGAGTAATTGCTTTACATCTGCATACACAATGCGTGCACCGGTATCTACCTTGTTCCACATATTCACTGAGGCAAACTCTTCCTTTTTCTGACCTGGTTCGCCCTGCTGAATAGTCTTTGCCATATCGCGCCTAATGGTGTGTTCTGGGTAAACGGCAGCAGCTTTTTCAAAGTCTTGGTCGATCAACGTCCAAAAGCATGGGCAATTATTCGCTTGAAGCGAGGCCCCCAAGCTTAAAATAGCCAACGTTGATTTTTCTTATTTTCAACGAATGACCACTGTTCATCCATCTCACAGAGTATCTCGACCTTGGCATTCTCAAAGGGTAGCTGGGTTACTGTGTATGGGGAGAGTTTTTTAAATGAGAGATAACGGTTGTAGGGCTGATTTTAAAGGCTCGACTGATATCCCTCACCCCAGAGCAGTTCATCATATCAATGACGCATTCCTGAGTACCTGGTTGCCATTGTTTCGATACTCGAGTTAAAAGCCCTTGTTGCAGTTACGACATAGGTAACGTTGATGACAGGTATCCGCTTTTCCATTTTTTACGACACCCTCCGTCTTCTAACACTGGATACATGCAACGTTAATAACTGCCATACAACAATCAAAACAAAAGGACAGGAACATACCAGATCAACAGGTTTGATTCATTACCACAAAAAGGGCTTACATGAATGTAAGCCCTTTTTTTGCCCGAACATCGGACCGTTTATTTAGCCCCTTATCTTTAAGGGTTGTGGATATCCACTTCCCGCCCTTATTTGGGCCTTGTATCGAGAATAATTGGCCGACCAATCATTGTCCCATTGCAATGCCTTCACGACGGGGGTCGGATGCACCGATCAACTTGCCCTCTTTAATCAAGATGGCTTGCAGGCCAGAGTTCATATCTCGAACGTTGACGCTAAAGCCCATTTTTTCCAAAGGTGCCTGCAGGCTTTCAGCATTGCTGCCTGCTTCAAGCTCATAAACGCCGCTGCGATTTTGCACATTCGGTGAATTAATGGCCTGTTGTACCGGCACGCCCCACTCAAGATGGCGAATCAGGGTATTGGCAACATAACCGATGATTCTTGCACCACCGGGCGAACCAATGACCATATAGGGCTGGTTATTTTTCATGACAATAATCGGTGACATGGACGAGCGTGGACGTTTACCCGGCTCAACGCGATTGGCAACAGGCATCCCGTTTTCAACCGCAACAAAGGAGAAGTCCGTCAGCTGGTTGTTGAGCAAAAAGCCATTACTCATCATTCTGGAACCAAAACCATTTTCAATACTGCTGGTCATGGAGATCATATTGCCTTCCTGATCCACAATGGAAATGTGGGTCGTGGAGGGCAGCTCCAGCGACTGGTCATCTGCCAGTGCTATTGGTTTGTCCCAGCGGGGTTGGCCGGGGGAGACCTGCTCCAGTGCGGTGCCTTTTTTAATCAGTTTGGCGCGGTGGGCAAGGTAGTCTTTGTCCAGAAGGCCTTGGGGCATCGGGACATAGTCGGTGTCGGCAATGTAGCGATTGCGATCAGCAAAGGCCAGGCGTGTTGCGTCGCCTATGATCTGCCAAGCTTGCGGGCTCTCTTTGGGGTAGTTCTCAATGCCTGCATTTTCAATGATGCCGAGAATCTGGTTGACCGTCAGAACGCCGGAACTCGGTGGCCCCATACCGCAGATGTCGTATTCCCGATAGGGTGAGCAGACCACTGGTCGCTCTTTGGTGCGATAGGCTGTGAAGTCTTCTTTGCTGAGTAGTCCGGGGTTGCCTTTGGCATGCTGAACCTTTACGGCGATCTCTTTGGCAATGGCACCTTGATAAAAGGCCTCAGCCCCTTGTTTTTGGAGTATTTCCAGCGTGTTCGCATAGGCTGGGTTTTTGATGATGGTTCCTTCCGTTAATGGTTTGCCTTTGTCATCGAAGAAGTAGCGGCGGGTGTCTGGATAGGTTTTTAAACGAGCTTGATCCAGCTTAATCAGCTCTGCGAGCCTCGGTGATACAGCAAAGCCCTTTTCAGCCAAAACTTTTGCTGGTTCAAGCAGTTCAGCCCAGGGCTTTTTGCCATAGCGAGTGTGCAGGTCGCCCATCAGTTTGACCGTGCCCGGGGTGGCGACAGAGAGGCCGCCAACCACAGCATCAAAGAAGGCGAGCGGTTTGCCGTTTTTATCCTGAAACAGCTCCGGGGTTGCCGCCAGCGGTGCGGTTTCACGGCCATCATAAGTGGTTAGTTTCCCCTGTTTGGCGTCGTAATAGACCAGAAATCCGCCACCGCCAAGACCGGATGACTGAAGCTCAGTCAAACCCAAAACGGTTTGTGTAGCAATCATCGCATCCACAGCACTGCCACCGGCTTTGAGGATTTTATAGCCAGTCTCAACCGCCAGAGGGTTTGCTGCTGATATCATAAAGTGTTCAGCGGTCACTGCTGTTTTTGGTTTAAAGCCGGTGCTCGCTTCGGGGGCGACATCCATTGAGCTCTGCAAAGCCATCAGGCTAACAGGCAATACCAGCAGCGCCAGTGAAGCCATGAGTTTTTTCAGCATTGTTTACCTCTCCTCAAATTGACTGTAAATATACAAGCAAAATTTCCAACAGAAATAAATACCGTTGCCAGATATCCGCTATTGGATGCTGACCATTGTGTTAAAAAATTTGATTTGACTAACAGTAGTCTGACTTAACCGTTAGCGCACCAATAAATCCATTAAAATTTTGAATAAAAGTACTTTATTATCCTGTCAATGTGTATTTGTTTAGCTGATCAATTGTGTATCTGTTTCGTATACACCGTCCTGAGTGACCGTCTAAAAACGTTATTTTCATTAAAAAATGATTTGCGCGCCCTTGCGCTAAGTGATTGCATCACCTATCTATTTCACGATTAGCGCTGTAATTTACTTTATAACTAAAATAATAATAACTGCCCCTCATATATATACATCGTCGTCTATAATTGAGTTTCAACTCTTCCCACCTACAGAGTTGAGCCTTCCTTTTTAATAGGTATAAAAGATGGTTTATATGAAAAACGTATTTATTATTCCGCTTGTGTTGAGCCTGCTGTTTTCTTATGCATCAACCAGCAGCGCGGTTCATAGTGTTAGTGACTTTTCTCCATCTGCGGAGCAAGAATTAAGCAGTGTGCTCCCCCCCTCTGAAACTAAAGAATCATACGATGAGGTGTACCAGAACCAATTTGTACCATTAATTAAAACAATCTCTGTGGTCAGGGACTATTTGGATTTGCTGATTGCCGCACGCCATGCGTTTTTGGAACCTGAGCGGCAGTATTACATTGATCGAATCAATGCAGATGTGAAAGCTTGGTGTCAATCCATGGGTCTGAAAGAAATTTATGATCTGCCTATAGAGTCCATCCGCAACCCTCGCGATAAGAACTTAAATGCCATGGATTCAGCGAAAAGAGCAGACGATAGAGTCACCGAAGCAGGTTTGCTCCCAGAATCGCAGGCTTATAAAGTCTTTATTGGAAAATACTGGGCTCAAATTCCGTTAGCAGTCATTCAGGAAGCCATTGATCTGATGACTGTACGAGATCATGCAGCGTATTTGCGGATAAATAATTACTACAACTTAAGAAGGCAGCTTTCAATGAGTTATCGATAGAACCCGTAGCGCGGATATTTCATAGTTCGCGCGAGACTTTGCCACTCTAAAGGGTTTGTGAGACAAAGCCTCCATCCTGGGGATACAAAAACCTCATAGGAGTGGCAAAGAACACAGGAAAACGGGAGTATATTTAGGAAATACCGGGTTAGAGCCTGCGCTGGGCGGCATGGTCGATGTGTCGTCTGGTCGATGACAACGCTCTGCGGTCAAGTTAACGGGTCCATGGTGCTATTTTCGCACAACATGTTAACACTCCCTTTGACACCGGCTCAGTGCAAGTATTTCCACAAAATCCTTGAGTTCCCCGGTTTGAGAAGAGTAGGCTTGCAAGAAGAATAAGTCAGAGTGTAGCCATTATTTATGACCGACAACATAACCATTGCCAAAGACCACCTGTTAACCCCTGCCAATATCAGCGACAGCGAACTGAGCAGAATCCTCGACACAGTACTTGGGCACAATGTGGACGCTGCCGACCTTTACTTTCAGTCCATGCGCCATGAATCCTGGGTGCTCGAAGACAGCATTGTCAAAGAGGGCAGCTTTAATGTGGACAGCGGTGTCGGCATCCGCGCCATGAGTGGTGAGAAAACCGGCTTTGCCTACTCTAATGAAATTATTTTACCTGCTCTGGAGCAGGCCGCTGGGGCCGCCCGGAGTATTGCCCGGATTGGTCAGCAAAAACAGGTGCAGGCTTGGCAGCGTAGCCAACCTCTGGCGTTGTACCCAAGCACCAATCCGCTGGACTCCTTATCCAGTGAAGACAAAGTCGCCCTGTTACAAAAACTGGACCAGGAAGCCCGCCAAAGTGATCCATGCATCAAGCAAGTAACCGCCAGCCTGACGGGCGTTCATGAAATGGTGCTGGTGGCAGCATCGGATGGTACTTTGACAGCGGATGTCCGCCCATTGGTTCGCTTGAACGTCAGTGTCATTGCTGAAAAAAATGGGCGCATTGAACGGGGCTCCGCCGGTGGTGGCGGGCGCGGTGATTACCTGCAGTTTTTATTGAACGACACCGGTTTAGAATACGCACGCAAAGCGGTGCAACAGGCGATGATCAATCTTGAAGCCGTGGCCGCACCCGCTGGCACCATGCCGGTGGTGTTGAGTTCTGGTTGGTCTGGCGTGCTGCTCCACGAAGCCGTGGGGCATGGGCTGGAAGGGGATTTTAATCGCAAAGGCTCCTCCGCTTACGCCGGGCGCATTGGCGAGCGTGTTGCATCAGCGCTCTGTACTATTGTCGACGATGGCACACTTGATGGTCGTCGGGGCTCAATGAATATTGACGACGAAGGGGTAACCACCCAAAACACAGTTCTGATTGAGAACGGTATTCTTAAAGGGTATATGCAGGATAAGCTGAATGCTCGTTTGATGGGTGCTGCTGCCACCGGCAATGGACGTCGGGAGTCTTATGCCCATTTACCCATGCCACGAATGACCAACACCTACATGCTGGCGGGTCAGCATGACCCAAAAGAAATTATCAGCTCGGTCAAAAAAGGCATTTACGTGGAAAATATGGGCGGCGGACAGGTGGACATTACCTCCGGTAAGTTCGTCTTTTCCACCACTGAGGCCTGGTTAATTGAAAATGGCAAAAAGACAGTTCCAGTCAAAGGCGCCACCCTGATTGGTAATGGCCCGGATGTAATGAATAAGGTTTCCATGGTAGGCAACGACTTGGCGCTGGACCCGGGCGTTGGCGTTTGCGGCAAAGATGGTCAGTCTGTACCCGTTGGTGTCGGCCAGCCGACGTTGAAAATTGATGAGATCACCGTTGGTGGAACGGCTTAACAGCCTGCTCTACAGCAGCAGAAAATTGACCACAAGGCTCAATATTCTGTTGCTGCGGCCAGCCATAAACCTGCCAGATTACAACAAGCCATTTATTGCACTTTTTATTAACTCATTAGATACAAACCCCAAACGTTCTATAGTATCAAAACGAATGCAAAGCATTTAAATTAATGGTGTTTTCTTGCACTTATTAGAGATAATTATAATGCTTTTGTAATTCACCAGAATTTATTTAAACGTTTGTTTTCAATCGTTTATTATGCTATTAAATTCTTTTTTTATCGAAGCCACTCCCCATCTCACACCATTCCTTTTCCAATTTCTCATCCAACTTCGTATACAGTTCATTATAAAATTCCTTATTCCATTCCTTATTCCATTCCTCAGACAATTTCTCAGCCAATTCTTTATCCAATTCCTCAGCCAATTCCTCATACCATTTCTTATCCTTCACACCTAATTTCGGAGATGAAGACCTACCCTCTGTGCATTTAGAAGAATCTCTAGGTTGATCATTGCTATTTGATAAAGAAACTGATTCTAATATGTCACAAAGGTGTGAAGTAAGCTCCTTTTGACTTTCTTTGATTTGATTAGATGCCGGAGATTTTGCTAAAGGGTTCGCCGTTTCGAAAAAGCCAATCGCTGTTGCTCCTGGTGCTTGGCTGTGCATCAAACTTGTTTCTGATGAGGCTATTGATACATCTTTGCCCGGTTGTTGAATTGACTTTTTGATACTTAATTTTAGCGTATCCACTTCCTTTTCAACACAATCAATTATTTTTTTTTGTTCCTCGCTAAATTTAACTCCCTGAGCTTGCAATTCGTATATCTTGTTAAGATTATCTTTTATAACATTCAGTTCACTATATTCAACTCTATTTTCTTTGAGGCTATTGATTACTTCTTTAAATCTTTCGTTTAGCACTCCCGAGTCAACTCCCCAACCATTACCTTGAACGCAGTCCGAATATGGCTGAGGAGAATCCACAATCATTGGTTCAACTTCACACTGAGAGACGCTCCATTGACAAAACTCCATAGGTTCATTACTAGCATGTTTATCATCAGTAGTAGCCGTGGTCAAAAGGTTTGCAGTAGAAAATGAGGAACTGTTAATTGAGTTTGGCATGATTGCTCCAGTGGTAATTTCCTGTCAATGACAGACCAACATGCATTGGAGTTGCAAAATTTGCATTAGTTCCTCAGATCAGCAAAAAAATTTCAAACGCACCTTGCGTTGGTTCTGCAAAGACAGAACCGCCTCAGGCACTTAGCCATACCCCTCACAGTAGGCGCAAAATTACGCCTGTAAAGGGCTTAACACCATCACCCACTGTCTGTTTTTTTTAAGAGGCTGTCCGAGAATAGATAGCAGCAGTAGTCAGTTGATACAAAAAAATTCGGACTCTTCATCCCCCTCTTTTGCCATCATCGCTCAATGCTCACCCGGATGAACGCTAGTATCAGACACCTATTCTGAAGATATATTATTTATTTCTAAAGAGATAAACAGAAAAAATAAATTAATTTATAAAAAAAACACCTAAGTAATTTGGGTGTGCTAATTTGAGTTGAGGGTTTGACTCTTAACCGATTTTTATAGACTGTTTACTAAAATGAGGGCTATCAAAGAGTGAGAATTTTATTCCAAACCGCCTTAACCGTTGCGAACAGCACCTGAAGTAAGTTTACCAGTACCTACCTGTAGAATCGTGAAAGGTTCGCAATCTTTAAATTTCCAGATCTGTACAGAAAAGTCATCAACAGTCCAAAACCCCGATTGTGCAACGGCAAACTGAACAACATGTTTTTTTATTACTCGTACACAGGAAAGCTATGAACATTAAATGTCACTACTTTGTATTAGTAACAGCACTCGTCTCAGCAACGGCCGTTGCTGTGTGTCCTGCGGGACGGTATATGCTGAAGCAGGGCAAGAATAATTTTTATTATCTGTGTGCAAACTTTTATTGGAACACTAGTTGTGGTCATCTTACTGGTGGCCCTGCAAGAGCACATTATGATTATTACGGTTTATTATGGAGTGTAAGGCCTTGTGAGCAAATTAAGGGTGCTCAATATGTTATTTTTTATCCTAACTGCGTTATTACTAAGGATCCTAAAAAACACCCAGAATGTTTTTTTGGTCATACCACAAAACAAAATATAGAATGACTCGGTTTTGCTAACGTAGTGATGTACCTGTTGACCACCCAAAACTCTCAATGCAAGCATGAGCTGAATCATCTCACTTGAAAAAATCCAGCATTTTGCCCGATTGTGTTTGCAGTGCTTTAAGCTCCGATGCAACGGCAAACTGAACAACATGTTTTTTTATTACTCGTACACAGGAAAGCTATGAACATTAAATTTCACTATTTTGTATTAGTAACAGCACTCGTCTCAACAACGGCCGTTGCTATTTGTCCTGCGGGACGGTATATGCTGAAGCAGGGCAAGAATAATTTTTATCATCTGTGTGCAAACTTTTATTGGAACACTAGTTGTGGTCACCTTGCTGGTGGCCCTGCAAGAGCACATTATGATTATTACGGTTTATTATGGAGTGTAAAGCCTTGTGAGCAAATTAAGGGTGCTCATTATGCTGGTCTATATCCTAAATGCGTTATTACTAAGGATCCTAAAAAACACCCAGAATGTTTTTTTGGTCATACCACAAAACAAAATATAGAATGACTCGTTTTTGCTAACGTAGTGATGTACCTGTTGACCACCCAAAACTCTCAATGCAAGCATGATCTGAATCATCTCACTTGAAAAAATCCAGCATTTTGCCCGATTGTGTTTGCAGTGATTTAAGCTCCGATGCAACGACTGTTAAAAATTGCTCTTTAGTTCGCAAACTTTCAGTTTGCAGGTCTGTATAGGTAAATTACCAACAGTCCAAAACCGCGATTGTGCAACGGAAAAATTAACGACTTATTTTTTTATTACTCGTATACAGAAAAGCTATGAAACTTAAATTTCACTACTCTGTATTAGTAGCAGCCCTCGTCTCAGCAACGGCCGTTGCTGATTGCCCTAGAAAAAAATATATACCCAATCTGGGCAATTATTACCTATGCACAAAAATTTTTTGGGACGTTAATTGCGGACACCTTATTGGTGGCGCTACAAAAGACCATTTGGAAAGATACGGTTTATTATGGAGTCGAAGGCCTTGTAATCAAATTGGCGCTGAATTTGCCATTCACTATTCTACCTGCATTGTTTATAAGAATCCTAAAGACCACCCAGAGTGTATTTTTGGCCATGGTAAAAAATAAAAATATCGAATGACCCGATTCTGCTGATGTGTTGATGCTCAAAAACCACTAACAAGTCTGAAAACAGCAGGTTTGGTAGAAACCTGCTGTTTTACCCCTTAGCAATTCGCCTTGTTCGGATCAAAGTGTTCACGCACTCGCTGCAGTAACAGATAAAACACGGGAATCAGTAAAGTACCAAAAATGGTTGCTGCGATCATACCGGAGCTGACCGTAACACCAATGATCTGTCGACTAGAAGCTCCGGCACCGCTGGCCAGCACCAGCGGCATCACCCCCAGAATAAACGACAGCGCAGTCATCAGCACCGCCCGAAATCGCAGTCTTGCGGCATTGGTGGCGGCGTCGAAAATACTCTGACCTTCACGCCGTTGTACCATGGCAAACTCAACAATCAAAATGGCCGTTTTCGTCGCAATACCAATTAACAACACCATCCCGATTTTGGCGTAAACATCGTTAGCCAACGCCGGGTACCAAGTACGCAGTATGTTGATACCGGCAAAGGCGCCAAAAGTGGCAATGGGAACGGCGCTGATGATGGCAAGTGGCATGGTCCAACTTTCATACTGCGCCACCAAAAACAGGTACGCAAAAAGAAAACACAAGGCAAACAGCAAAGGCGCCAGATTTCCCGCTTGAATTTCCTGCAGCGACTGGCCGGACCAAGCGTAGGTGTAACCCCTTGGCAGATCTTGGGCAAGGCGCTGCATGGCGCTAATGGCATCGCTGGAGCTGTAGCCCGGTTTCGCCGAACCACTGATAGTGGCCGAAGGATAGAGGTTGTAATGGTTGATGCTGTTAGGGCCAAGCACCGGGGTCAAAGTCGTCATGGTAACCAGCGGCACCATCTGCCCTTTGGTGTTACGCACATAAAATTTGCTGAGATCCGAAGGGTCGGAACGGTCGGCACTTTCTGACTGCAGGTTTACCCGATAATTTTTCCCGAACAAGGGAAAGTCGTTGACATACAGTGAACCAAGCTGCGTTTGCAGCGTCAGGAAAATATCCGCCAATGGTACATCCTGAGCGGCGGCTTTATCACGGTTTACATCCAGAAAATACTGCGGCACATTGGCTTGCCAGGTAGAGTATACCCGCGTCAGCTCCGGTTGCTGATTGGCCTTATACACCAGCCCTTTGAGCACCTGTGCCAGCTCTTGTGGTGAGCGCCCCATGGTGTCCTGCAAACGGAAATCAAAACCACCAGAAGATCCAAGACCCGGAATGGGCGGAAATCCAAACGCAATGATCTGTGCCTCTTTAATGCCCCAAAGCTTCATTTGTGCCCGCTGCATAATGGCGTCCTGATGCAATGCAGAGCTACTGCGCTCAGCCCAGGGCTTGAGTACTGCAATGGCCATTGCTGCATTGCTGCCGCCGCCACCGAGTATGCTAAAACCGGAGACGGTAATCACACTCTCCACCCCCGGTTCCGAGCGGATAATATCCGATACCTGACTCATCAGTGCTTCCGTTCGATTCAAGGACGCGGCGTCAGGCAGCTGAATATTGACCGCAAAAAAGCCCTGGTCTTCATCGGGAACAAACCCGCCGGGTGTCGTCTTGAACATAAAGCCTGTGGCTGCCAGCATCACTAATAAAAGGCCAACGCCTAATATCGAGCGGCGCAGTAGGTATTTAACCCAGCTTTGATAGCCTCCCGTTAACTTGACGATAAAATTATCCAACGGTTGCAACCAGTGGATCAGGGTGAGTTTGTCCTTTTTCAACAGCACCGCACACAATGCCGGGCTAAGGGTCAGGGCGTTAATGGAAGAAATCAGCACTGCCACAGAAATGGTGACGGCAAACTGCGTATAGAGCCCTCCGGTAATGCCCGGCATAAAGGCCACCGGCATAAATACCGCAAGCAGTACCAAAGTGGTGGCGATAATGGGGCCGGTGACCTCTTTCATCGCCAGACTCACCGCCGCTTTGGGCTCCATTTTCTCTTTGGTAATCAGCCGTTCGACGTTTTCAATGACCACTATGGCGTCGTCTACCACCACACCAATGGCCAGCACCAGACCAAACAGGCTGATGGTGTTAATTGAGAACCCAAGGGCGTTCATCACCCCAAAAGTGCCGATCAAAGAGACCGGAATGGCAATGGCCGGAATCAGCGTCGCCCGCCAGTTCTGTAAAAACAAAAAGACTACCAGAATGACCAAAAACACCGCTTCAAGTAACGTTTTTACCACTTCGTTAATGGACTCGTTGATAAACTTTGTGGTGTCAAACTTGATGGCGTAATCCATGTCGTTGGGAAAGTTTTTTTTCAGCTCTTTCATCATCGCTTTTACGTCCTTGGCCACACCCATGGCGTTAGCGTCGGGCTGCTGATAAATGACCAGAAACGTGGTGGGTTGATCGTCCAGTGTCGCCCTGCCCGAATAGGACTCTGAGCCCAGTTCTATTCTGGCAATGTCCTTTATGCGTACAAACGAACCGTCAGAGTTGGCGCGAATAATAATCTTACCAAACGCCTCCGGGGTGTTCAGTTGCCCACGGGTACGAATGGTGTAAGTGAACTGCTGATCGGGCAGATTGGGCGCCTGACCGAGTTTGCCCGCTGCAACAATGGCATTTTGTTGACTTACCGCCTTGCTAACGTCAGTTGTCGTTACACCCAGAGCTGCCATCCGGCTTGGGTCAAGCCAGATTCGCATGCTGTAAGTCATGGCACCAAGAACCTGAGCTTTGGCAACGCCGTTGATTCGACTCAGTGGGTCGGTAAGGTAGTTACTGGCGTAGTTGCTCAGGTAAATTGCGTCGAGAGTACTTTTGGGTGAAATCAGGTTCACCCCCATCAGCATATTTGAGGACTGCTTACGCACAGCAACACCCAAACGGCGCACCTGTTCCGGCAGTTTTGGTTCTGCCGCCGACACCCGGTTCTGGACGTCGACCATGGCAATATCCTGATTAATGCCCGACTCAAACGTGACGACAATTTCCACACTGCCGTCGTTGTTGGCGGTGGAGCTAATGTAGATCATCCCCGCAACACCATTGACCTTTTCTTCAATGGGTTGAATGACTGCTGACTCTAAAGTCTTGGCGTCGGCCCCCGGATAGTAGGCAGAAATGGAGATCTCAGGCGGAGCAATCTGCGGGAACATGCTCACTGGCAAGGTTGCCAGTGAAATCAGGCCGACCAGGGTGATCACAATCGAAATAACGAATGCAAACTTGGGCCGGTGAATAAAAAAATGACTGATCATTTCAGTGGCCCTGCTGCTTTTTGCTGCCTTGTGTGGAAATGGTGCCTGTGGTGGGGTCAACGTCTACCACATCGGGAGCCACCTTTGCGCCGGGGCGAACTTTTTGCAGACCTTCGACAATGATTTTATCACCGGGCTGCAGGCCGGACTTCACTGCCCACATGGCATTGAGGCGACGGCCGAGCTCAACTTCCTGAGTCTTGACGGTATTATCCGGCATGACCCGCAACACAAAGTAGCCCGACTGATCCTGCTGCACCGCGGCCTGGGGAATCACCGCCAAGGATTTTTTGGCGGTGCTCTCGGCCTGTAACGTGACATAAAGACCGGGCAGAATAATGCCTTGTGGATTGGGAAATGAGGCGCGTAGCGTCAGTGTTCCCATGGTTTCATCCACTTTGGTATCGGCGAAGCTGAACGTTCCGGGCTCGTTATACTCCTGACCATTGGGCAATTTCAGGCTCAGGTCAAAGGTACTTTTGCTTTCTAGTGCAGGCACTTCTTTGGCTTGAGCGTTTTTTGTCAGGTGGCTGACCAACTGTCGCTCATCTACCTGAAAAGTGACGTATATTGGGTCCATGCTGGTCAGCGTTACCAGCGGTTTGCTGTTTGGCCCAACCAAATTACCCACACTGTAAGTAGACTTGCCGATCCGCGCCGTGAATGGCGCACTAATGCGAGTGTAGCTGAGGTTTAGTTTGGCACTCTCAAGACCGGCCTGAGCCGACTCTACCGCCGCCATTGCCTGCGCTTCAGTACTGGTTTTCAAATCGAGATCGGATTGGCTGATGGCGCCGCTTTTGATCAGATCCTGACTGCGCTTCAGGTTTTTGCGGGCATTAACCAGATTGGCCCGGCTGCTGGCAAGTTTGGCTTTGGCGTCTTTAAGAGCCGCTTCAAACGGTGCCCGGTCGAGCTCATACAGCAGCTGACCTTTTTCGACCATGGAGCCTTCGGTAAAGTTTCGCTTGACCAAGAAACCTTCAACCCGGGCACGGATGTCGACCACATTAATGGCCTCAGAGCGCCCGATGTACTCAAAGTATTCACCCACTTTCTGGCTTTGCACGTCATAAACCGATACGGCAGCAGGCGGTATTTGCGATTGCGATCCTGCTTGCTCATTGTTACAACCACTGAGCAGCAGATTAGTGACTATAAAGCCCGCAAGCAGCCACCTGCCAGGCTTTGGACCATGCTGAATCTTAATCATTGATAGCTCCATCATGGGGTTTGAAGGGAAAGAGCCTAAAAAAAATTGGTCGATGTGCTCAACGCTGAAAGCATTTTGGGGGTGGTGCTCACAACTTGTTCATTTGTCGTTTAGTAAAGTTAAAAGGCGTAAGTAAGCAGTGGTTCTTAGAGCATTATAGGTTGATACGGATGGTATGTGTTTACAATCTGCATCACTATGTGGAAAACCGAAGTTGATGCTTCTGTTATATGAAAAATGGAATAACCGGATGCTTTACAGTGATTTTACCGGATCTATTAACCCGATTGAGACCGAACTCAATAGACTGTCACCAATGAAAACACCCATTTGCCAAAACATGTTGCCTATTGTCGTTTAAACGACATTACTGAGCTCAGGGTGCTATGATATGCCGCATTTCAGAGCGGCCTTTACTGCATCAACGCCATGCTGCTCACTAGTCAACCTCGCTTTCCCCTACAGTGGGAATTTTTTATGGAGCAAACTTTTCTATGAGTACAACCGGCAAGGCAAATGCCAGATTATTGCTGATTGATGATGATATTGAGCTCTGTGAATTGCTGGTGGAATATCTGGCAACGGAGGGCTTTAATGTGTCGTCCGTACACGACGGTGAGACCGGTGTCAGGTCGGCGCTATCCGGTGATTTTGACCTGATTCTGTTGGATGTTACGCTGCCAAAGCTCAATGGTTTTGATGCCCTCAAGCAAATTCGGCAGCAGTCTGACATTCCGGTATTAATGCTCACCGCCCGCGGTGACGATGTGGACCGGATCATCGGCCTGGAAATCGGCGCCGATGACTATCTACCCAAACCCTACAACCACCGCGAACTGGTGGCCAGAATCAAGGCCATTTTGCGCCGTGGGCGAACACCGACGATTCCTGAAGGAAGCAGCCGCACGTTGCAGATTGACGACATTGCGCTGAATCTGGCCAACCGTGAAGCTCAACTTTCCGGTGAGCCGCTGGAGTTAACGGCGACGGAGTTTCTGGTTTTGAAAACGCTGATTGAAAAAGCCGGTGAACTGATCTCCCGGGACGACCTCACCCAGATCGCCCTTAACCGCAAGCTGACACTTTACGACCGAGCCATTGATATGCATGTGAGTAATGTGCGCAAAAAGATTGGCAGCCGACCCGACGGTAGTCCGAGGATTAAAACGGTTCGTGGCTCTGGGTATTTTTACATCATGCCCTAATCGGCGTCACCCTTGTAATATGCTCTTGTAAGCCTATATAAAAAGTGTCCTGATTTGGCTGTTTGATATACGTTATATAAATGAAGCGCTTAAACCCTCCCCAGTTGGTGGTATGGCCCTGGCACAGCGTCTTTTGGAAGATTTTTCTGTGGTTCTGGCTCACCATGATCGCCATGCTGGTCACATTGTTTCTGGCCTTTGCGGTGACGGTGGACCCATCGGACTTCCTCTCCGAACGCCGTGCCCTGTTTCGGGAGCTGGAGATTGCTGCCCGAAAAATGGAGCTGCTCTCCAGAACCTCAGTGCACTTACCCATTCCCCACTTCCCCGGCAGTGGTTACTACCTTTTTGACTCAGAAGGCAATGTGCTCGGTAGTGCATCCATCTCCGAAGAGCTGATTTCCGCCTACAATAAAACCCGTAAGCGCAGTGACCCAACCATCACCTTTCGCCGGGGGGTGGTGGTGGTTGGCCCCCAGCGTATTTACCTGAACAGTGCGCCTTATGAGCTCTACCTGACCAAAGAGATGCCAATGTTAGTGCATTGGCGGGTCAAACAAGTGCTTGCCCGGCAATGGCATCTGGTGATTCTGGCGCTTGTGGTCAGTTTCTTTTTGTGCGTGGTGCTGGCTCGCTATTTAGTAGGCCCAATTCGCAACTTGCAACGTGCCGCCAGAAAGCTCGCCCGTGGCGATCTGGAGGCCCGGGTAGAAGGCAGGGTGAATAAACGGCGGGATGAACTGGGCGAACTGGCCCGGGATTTTGATCACATGGCGGAACAGGTTGGCTCGTTAATGTTTGCCAAAGAGCGACTGCTCAGGGATGTATCCCACGAGCTGCGCTCACCACTGACTCGCCTGCAAATATCTCTGGCGCTGGCAAGGCGAAAAACTCCACACGCGCAAGCAGAGCACGGGCGGATTGAACGGGAAATTGAACGCCTGGATCAACTCATAGGCCAGATCATTCACTTCTCGCGCATTCAGCACAATTTAGCCAACATGACCTGCGAAAAAATTGCCCTCAACGCCATGCTGCAAAAACTGGTGGACGATGGCAACTTTGAAGCTCAGGCTCGCAGCAAAGCCGTGCTCTTAAAAGAGGCACAAGCTATTGAGTTGGTAGGTGTTCGGGAGTTTCTCTCCAGTGCAGTGGAAAACATCATCCGCAACGCCATCCGCTTTACGCCGCAAGGTTCGCAAGTGGAGGTACGGCTTAGCCGTGCAAACGGTGCGGCCCGGATCAACATTCGCGACTACGGGCCAGGTGTTCCGGACGAAGCCCTGCAAGACCTGTTTGAACCGTTCTTTCGGGTGGACGAAACCCGGGGCAAGGAGAACGATGGCACCGGCCTTGGCATGGCCATTGCCAGTACGGCGGTTGTGACTCACAAAGGCACCATTAACGCGCGCAATGCCAAGCCCGGATTGGAAGTGATCATCTCATTGCCACTGAAAAATGGCATGAGCGTTTAGCATGTTTTGGGATCTGCCTTACGATAAGGCCCGGGCCGTACAAACGACACTGGCCAAACAAGTAATCCGCCGCGACGACACCCACGTCATCCGCCGGGTTGCCGGTGTCGATGTTGGCTTTGCCGATCAGGGCCGCACCACCTGTGCTGCAGTCGCTGTACTGAGCCTTGAGCGCCTTGAACTGCTGGATTACGCCATTGCCAAAATACCAACCCGAATGCCCTATATTCCGGGACTGCTCTCATTTCGGGAGTGCCCGGCGGTGATTATGGCGCTATCGGATTTGACAGTGCAGCCGGATTTACTGCTGTGTGACGGTCAGGGCATTGCTCACCCCCGGCGCTTCGGTATCGCCTGTCATCTGGGGGTTTTGACCGGCCTGCCCAGCATTGGCGTTGCTAAAAGCCGGCTTTGTGGCCAAAATGAGGCGTTGCCAGCTGAGAAAGGCGCCCGCTCCTGGCTGTGGGACAACAATGAACTCATTGGTTGTGTGCTTCGCACCAGAACCGCTGTGCGTCCGCTGTATATTAGTATTGGCCATCGACTTTCATTGAAAACGGCGGTGCATTATGTTGAAGCGTGTCTCACCCGTTACCGATTACCAGAAACCACCCGCTGGGCCGACTCCCTTGCCCGGGGCGGGCAGGCTATCCGCCGGGCGCAGCAAATTCTCGACCGTTAACTGCCTCTTTGGCGTCATAATTTTACTGCTCGTTGGCTGCTCCGACAGTAATCGGGAAATGTACACCCAACAACAATTGCAACAGTTGGTGAATAACGGCTTTCTATCGCCACAAATTTGTCAGCTGGATATGTCACCGATGACCGTGCAGCTTTACCTGAACACACCGCAGCTGTTTATACAGGGAGATGGCGAACCGTTAATTTTCCAAATCAAGGGTTGGTTAGATGCCGACGTGTTGGGAGGCGTCATCACTGAGAAACTGCCGGTGCAAATCAGTGGCTTTACCCATTTAAAATACTCCCCGCAAGATCAGGCTATTTTCTTTGCTGACATTGAACATCTGAAGGCAAAACTTGACCTACAACTGGCACTGTTTAAAAACATGATCGAGGAAAGTTTTCAACGGGCATTATTGCAGGAACTTAACGATCTACCCGTTATTTCTCTGGAGAAAACTCCTGAACTGAAATCATTACTGGCGGATATGATGAAAAATAATCACCCGGCTGACATTCGTTTTAGTGTGCAAAACTCAGAGCTGGTGGTGGAAGCTGCTGCGGGTGTTTATTGAGCACTGGCTCGTGGCCGCATAAAACCACTCTTTTTTGAGAAATTTGAGCCGTTCTTTGCCATCTTTATTCATGTGTAATGGGTTGGCAGCAGGTTGTTTAGCATGGCAATACCTCAGCTGAAAGGTTTGTTGTTTACATTGTTTTTCATGATGTTTTTAATGTTGCTCTCTAGCGCTGGCCGCTGTTCTTATAAGGGGAGTCATGCCTACAACCACACCCGGGCATTCAGCGCTCAGGTGAATACCGCCACCGGCACATTTGATTTTTCATACCCCGTACTGAAAGCACAGGGTGTGCTCGCACCTCTGAAGATTAATTTAACCTATAGCTTTAATGCTTCAGGCATGTACGGTTTGCCTAACAACTGGCGGTTGAATCTTGATCACATCAACAATAAAACCGCAGAGCTTGGCGGCCAACAATGGCTGATTGATTTTTTGTGGCATGATGAATCAGGTTTCTTCTCAGGGCTGAAATACTACAATCAACACGGCAGCAGTTTTAAAGATAACGGCTGTTCCCAACCGGTACCGGGCTATCCACAGTTAAGCTTTCGTTATCGTTCACAGCATAAAGATGGGGGCTTGCAGTATTTTTCGTCTCAAGGGCTGCTGATTTTGCAGGCTGACCGCTTTGGTAACTCGGTACAATACAGCTACGAAGAACCCATTGCCACGCTAGAGTCCGCGCGCCTTGCAAAAATAGTAGACAACTATGGCAACGTTTATCGCTTTATCTACGAACCCGGCACACTGATAATCCGTTACCCTGACGGCCGTGAGCTAAACATTATGTTTAATGAAACGGGGGTTATCAAGATCGTTAATCCGCTAAAGCAAAACTACCACATCACCTATTTAAAAAAATTTGACCACTATCTTATTCGCTCCATTGAGAGTCCTGAAGGGCTGCTGACAGAACTCAGCTATGACAGTATTTTCTATAAAAAGGGCGAAACCACAAAAGAAATGCCAGTGGTGAGCCTCTTCAAACAGCAGGATTTAGCCGACCAAAAAATTCATCATGAAGCCTATTACCGTTACGGCAAATCAAATAACTACACCGGCTATCCGACGTATAGACTATCCAGAGAAAGCGATAGCCTGATGGAGAGTAATGATCAGGACTACCGGTACAGCGTCGAGGTGATCAGAGCCAATGGCCAGCAGCTGCATCAACAGGTGTTTGAATACAACTCGCTGCATCTGCCAGCACAAATCCGCACCACACACCTTGGTAAGCCTTACCTCAAAACCACCTATGAGTATTCCATCTCACCCTTTAAGTACAGTCGCTCGACGAATTACGATAAACCCGTCGCCGTAACCCATTATCTCTGGCATGACGGTCACTATGTACCGAGTGATAAAACCACAACAAACTATGATAATTACGGCAATAAGCTCAGCGTGACTCGCTCAGTCTATGATCGGCAAGCCCAGCAATGGAATGTACTCAAAAAAAGCGCCAGCAAATACTTTATAAATAACTACAGTTTGTTGGCCGAGCATATTCAGGCCGACCTGATCAGTGGCAAAGCCATTCGCAAAAGTTATCTTTTGGCACCTTCTGGTAAAACGCACGCATCAGAACTACTCAGCTGGAAACCCCACCACCAATCACTGGACTGGCAAAGCTGGCAACAAAAGAATTACACCCATGATGAACTTGGGCGCAAACGTTCCAGCACTCTGAAGTGGGTAGCAACCAGCAAACCGGGCATACAGTCGGCGAAAAAGAGCACTAACTACCACTTTAATAAGGCAAACGGCGAGCTGACGATCACCAAGTTAAATGACAGCGGTCATAAGATGACAACAGTTATGGATACACGCAATGGTCAACAGCGCAAAACCATAGCCCCTGAAGGCGAAGTGGTTACCTACACCTATGATGCACTAAACCGTAAGATCACCCAGACTGACCCAAAAGGTAACGTGACCCATTCCAGTTACTCTGCATTCATTGATAGCGGGGAAAACACCGTCACTCACCGAAGCCCATTAGGGAATCAACACCGGATAGTGCAAGATGCTTCAGGACGTTCCATTGCCCGGCAAGATCTGCACCAAGGCAAATGGCGCACTTTATCAAGCCAAACCTATAACGGCTTTGGAAAAATTGTGAGCAAAACCGATATTCTTGGACTGACCACCACGTTTACTTATGACGATCAGAGCCGACGCACACAAACAAAAGACCACTGGGGCAACGTGCATCGCATTGAGTATGACGACAAAGAGATGGTCAGCACAGTCTGGATCAATGGGCGTAAACGCCAAACGACCCGGCAAGTGCCCTGGCAACGTAAGCGTATCATCCAGAAGTACCCTGTCTTTGGTAATACCGAAGACACACCCACACAGCTGGTAGAAAATGAAGTGGTACATGATGCCTTTCACAATAAAATCATTGCCCGCTCAACTCTGGTTGACCTCAGCTCAAAGGCTCGCAGTGAAACCATCACCCATACCTATCAGCACGACGCCCGGCACAACCGTATTGCTTTAACCACCGATACCTGGGATGGCTACAAAGCCAGTAGAACACAGGAATTTGACTTATTTAACCACCTTTATATCTGGCGCAAGACATTAAAAACGCCGGAGCATATCAGTAACCATGAGGGCTATCGCTATCACTACAACCGCGATGGTCTGCTTGCACAGATAGAGTCTCCGCCAAACAACGACGGTGAATCGTTGTACCTGAAATATGGTTATGACAAAAACGGCAGAGAAATTAAACGAACTCTGGCGGATGGGCAACAGATTCATAGCCGCTACGACAGTCGCGGCAAGCTGACTTCAAAGAGCTGGAACAGGAACCAAAAACGTTACGAAATAAACGGACACTACGATGCCGATGGCCGACTGACTCAGATGCGTGATAACAGTGGGCAATCCATGCAATATCGCTATACGACAAACGGACTAATGATCGAAATAAAATACCCCGATGACCGTTTGTTAAGTTATACCCTGGATGAATACGACCGCATCATTGCACTAAAAAACGTTGATCAGCGGCAGCAATACTACACTTACGCTACAAAAGACAACGGTCTTTTATCTAATATCAGGCTTGGTGATAGTCGTATCGACTTTCATTACGGCAAAGATGAGAATGGGCTGAACGGGAGACTGATCAAACAAACAACCGACAGCGCAGGCACCGGACGCACTGAAACCCGCTTTCATTATGGCAGCCATGGCCAGCTCGCTAAGTCTTCCAGCTTTAATCAACGGACACAGGCTTACTATAACACCAGTTATCAACACAAACCCCGCGGTGAATTAAGCACCCAAAGCCAGCAGTTAAAGCAGCAAGGAAAACCGCTGCAGACGCAAGTAACTGAGTATGAATACGACAGCATGCAACGGTTAACTGATGAACGACAGTTGATTAACTCACACCAGAAAAATACGAAAAAACATCACCGACGTACCCGTTACCATTACGACGGTAATAATAATTTGATTGCAGAAGAGATTCGTAGCCCCTGCAGTGAAAAACGGCAGTATGATTATGACAAATTGGATCAGCTGGTGAGCGTTAGGGTAAACGACGCATCAAATTCCATTCCTGTGCTCCATAATGCCAACGGACGCTTGCAACAAGATCATACAGGCACAACATACGAGTATGATGATGCAGGCTTCTTATTGCGGTTGCAGCCAAAAAATCAGCAACCCACCCATTACGAATATCTCCCCAACGGCATGCTGAGCCGAACCGTGACTGGCGCCTTGGATAACCGCTACTACCCTGACAACAACAAAAACATTCAAACCGTCTCTCAAAATCACCGCTTCAGCACACTGCTGCGCAGTGGTGCCGAAATCATCGCGGTGCAAACAGAACAGGCCGGCACGGATCAACTGTTCAAACTCAACCAAAGCACCGGCGCAACATTGCAACAGGGTGACCGAGGTGAAACACACTTCAACTTGCATCGCTACGATGCCTACGGTAAACCTCTTGACCCGAATCACGTCAAGGGTGTCTCTGGGTACTTTGGCTGGAATCAGGAGCTAACAGAGCCACGCACCCACTTAACCTATTTAAGGCATCGCTTTTATTCTCCGCTATTGAGGCGTTTTATCTCCAGAGATGACATTGCGGTTGATAACCGCTACGCCTTCGCCCGTGGCAACCCGGTGAATTACGTTGATCCATCAGGTCACAATGCCGTAGCGAATTACATTACAGGCGGTATCTTTGCTGTTGTGGGAGCCATAGGTTTTATTGCTGCCGTACCAACAGGCGGTGCGTCGTTGTCTTTATCCGCTGCCAGTGGCGCTGGGGCGAGTCTCTCTGGGCTGATATCGGGTGTCTCCCTGATCGGTTCGCAGGGGGCACTCGATACAGGCAACAAAACAGAAGCCAAATCTTTATCCATTACCAGTTACGTTTTTGACGCCCTGGCCGGTCTCGATTTTGTGGTTTCTGTCGCCCCTAAGATTGCCAGTTTTTCCGCAAAAATAGCCAAAAAATTAATGGGTGAGGTTACTGCAATTGATGATTATGCTGAGTCAACTGGAGGGCTTGGAGAAGCAGCAAACCTTACCAATGAGAAAGAAACCTCACAACTGCAGGGTAACATTGATTTTACAGGGATAGAGCCTGACCCAGTACTAGTGGCCAATGATATCTGGCGTGCCACGTCTTACAAAGTCGATAACGTGGAGATGAAAGGGATGATCAAGGAATTTTCTGAAAATAGCATACCAGAGAGCGAAATCAATAATAAACTGTTTGCATCATGGCAGGTACATCAGGGTTTAATGGCCAACACCATCACTGATTTTAGCAACACCCATCCTGGGTGGTTCTTAGGCAATGTAATCGGAAGAGAAGTGCCTTTGAATTACGAGATTATGGATAACAGCGTTACCATATCGAGTTTATGGCATATCTTCAATCAATTTGATCCTGAGCAAGAGACCCGATTCAATTCCAGCTTCTTAGCAGAATACCACCCTGACAGCAATAGCATGTCTTGGTCTTTTGATTATCCGAGCTCGCACATTACTAACTCGAATCCCCCTTAAGCCAAGGTTGTGTCACCGTGAGTAACTGTTGCTTTTTAAAGCGGGGAGAGGGCTATGAAACATCCGGGTTAAGTAGGTGATTGTCCCAACTGCAGTTAGCCTGTTGTGTAACCTCGATCTTTGTTGCCTGCCCTTTAAAACATTCCAGCAACTTCACCTCCCCCAACCCGTTACTGACTGCCAGCCGCCGCTCACCAAGGGGAGCGAGACCGGCACAGTCGCGGTGATAGATTAACGACTTAAGCACTGTGGTGGATTTCTCAATCAGTACTATCCGGTTTCCTTTGGCTGCGGTGGCGGCAATGGTGTCGGGCAAAATCTTCACACTGGAAATATAGCCATTAAGGCCTAGCCACTGCTCAGGAAGTGCCTGAACCGCTCTGATCGGCTCGCCCTGACGATGTACCGCAATCAGTGGCAGTGCCTCTGCATTATTACCTTGATACTGCATGCCGATTGCCACGTTACCCTCCAGGTCAACATCCAGGTGTCGTATACTTAAACGCGGGTCTATAAACGTCTGTTGATCAATAATGTGGCCAGTATGGCGGTTCAGATACAGCAATGATGGCTGCATGGAGTCCGGATTTAGCTTTTTCCTACCGCTGTCGGGGTGCGTTTTTATTCCGCCCACAGCAACCACCAGAGTTTCGCCATCGGGTAACAGCTTGACCTCATGGGGGCCAGGAGCCCCAAGTGCCCACTCCCCTACTCTTTTATAACCTTGCGACGGGTCATAAATGCCAATCACACCCTGCAAAGAGTCAAGATTGTTCTCGGTGGTATACAGCCTGTCACCGTTGGCGCTGAACACACCGTGTCCATAGAAGTGGCGAGAGTGAGCTGGTACCACACTGTATGAGATTTGCGATCGATGCCAATCAACCACATAAAAACGATACCCCGGGCGCCGGGCAAATATGGCGATCTCATTACTGCCGGGGCGGCGCGTGGCATCATGCAATCGCTCAGGAATGGCAATGCGGGTAGTGTGCTTTTTGTACGCATCAAAAATGCGAATGCTGTAACTCCCAGAAGCGTCCCTTGCGCCGCTGATGAGTGTCTGTCGGGCGTGAGTGCCGGTGCCAATCAGGCTAACCGCTGCCAGAGTGAGCGCACTTTTTACAAACTGTCGTCGCTGCATTAATCACCATCACTGGCGTTAAAACCAAGAGGTACGCCAAGGCTGTTTGCGGTTTTACTGATTTTTTCACTCAATCTGTTGAGCTGTTGCTGTATTTTCCGTAGTTCGTTTTCCTTTCCCTGAGAGAAAGCGGTCGTAAAATCATCCGGTAGTTTTTGCATGGTAAGTGAAAGGTCACTCACCTCATGCGCCAGCTCTTTCATGTGCTTTGCATCTGCTACCACGGCGATTAACTCAGCAAAAGTGGCCAACACGGTACGAATATTTGCCAGCGATTGACCACTGCGCCAAGACTCAGCCAGCAAAGGGTTGCTGCGCTGCTTGCCCAGCGGTAATCCCAGCTCTTTTTTTAGCCGTGTTGTTTGACTATCGAGGCTGTTCAGTACCCAAAAGGCAAGGGCATTTTCCTGCTGCTTAAGTAACATCAGTTTCTGATAATAGCTGCCAGCGGGTTGCCAGTTGTTCATTAACTCTGAGGCGTTGGTATGTAATGCTGTCGTATTATCCAGAAGAAAACGACAGTACTCTTCTTTTTTTGCGGCCAGTGCAGGCTCGGCTTTGGCATCAAACAACAGGTACTCTGTGGCAGAAAGCCCCTGCAAAATGACGCTGTCCGACATTAAAGCTACAGGTGTCTTATTTTTAAGCCGGGTTTCAATTTTTCTGCCCACCAGATTTTTTTTATCTGGCCAAAACTGCATGCGCCAGCCGTCCATATTTTCTTCCAGCATCAGCTCGCTGACCACTGCAACGGCTTGCCAACTCAACATGGTGTTGCGCCACTGTTGCTGCAACAAACCCACCTCTCTGTTTTCGGCGTTATGGCAAAACCCGGCGCTGTGCTCTCTTAATATGGCCGCCTGTGAGACCAAATGGGCGTAGCGTGGCTGAATTTGATCGTCCAGCAAAACTGTAATGGGGGAGCGGGCAACCTCAATATCAGTCTGGGAGAACGGGTCACAGCCGACCAACACCGCTGTGACAATAATGAGCTTCAAGTACTTTTTCATAACGGTTTTCACAATGACTCAACAAAGCGAATCAACAGTTCACGCTCTTTAGCGTTCATCGCCATAAAGCGCAGCTTCGATTGCGCTGCTTCGCCATCGTGCCAGAGAATGGCTTCTTTTAGCGTTCTTGCCCTGCCGTCGTGGAGAAAACCCGCATTTTTATCAACAACCTGAGTATGACCAATGCCCCATAAAGGCGGCGTTCGCCATTCTCGCCCGTTGGCAATAAATTCTGGTCGATGATCTGCCAACCCCTCACCCATGTCGTGTAATAACAGGTCGGTATAGGGCCAGATTTTCTGCTCTGACTGCTCTTGTGCGGCCAATCCGGTCTTGAAAGAAGGGGTATGACAGGCATTACAACCCGTGTCGTAAAAAATGTGTTTGCCTTGAAGAGTGGTTTTATCCCGCGCGTTACTTCTCACCGGTACGGCGAGGTTTCTTGAGTAAAAAGTCACTTTATTGAGAATGTTTTCAGAAACTTCCGGGTGCTCTCCAGCCATTTGTTCATGGCAGAGCTTTTGTTTAGGAGTACAATGTTCCTGCATAAAAAGAGGGTTGGTGAGGCCCATGTCGTTGTTGAAAGCCGCAGCATTTTGCTGCTTCAGCGTCGGTTGTCCGGCTTTCCAACCAAACCGCCCGATGGCTAATGCCTGCTTCTCAATATCCCATACCCGATTAGCCTTGCCTGAGATGCCATCGTTGTTTTTATCATCAATGTCTTCGTTGGCCAGCAGTGCTTGTTCAGGTATGGCTTCAAGCAGCCCAAGACCGATCATTGGGGGGGCAACGCGAGCGGACATCATTACATTGTCGCTTGTTATCAGTGGGCCGTAACCCAGCTCTTCAATGGTAATGAGGGGTTTGCGTAACTCGACGGTTTCCCCATCTTTAAATGTAATTTCGTGATACTCATAATTTACCCGCACGCGCCCTTCACCAACGCCGCCCGGAAGCGCAAAATCCTGCAATTGACCGCCATAGACCGGATGGGGAATCACGCCTTGGTGGGGCAACCGTTGCTGTGAGTCCGGGGCAACACTGAGCCTGACCAGCATGGAGACACGATTGAGCTCACCATGTTTCGGTGCGTGCCCACGGCCATCTTTAATATGACAGTTCTGACAACCGTTGCTGTTAAACAGAGGCCCAAGCCCATCTCTCGCCGACGTGCTGGCCGGAGCTGCAACCCACGGATTGCGAAAAAAACTGTTACCGACGCTAAAATCAAGACGACGACTGACAGGCATATTAGCCGAGGGCAGAGAAAAGGCATTTCTTCCAGCAACACTCACAGACGTTTGCCCACCGGGGCGCTCTTCTGTGGCTTCATAGCTGGCAGTTTCATTACAACCAGTGAGCACTAACCCAGCAGTAAGGGCCATGCAGGCAAATCCGGCGGCTTGAAGATGCATGTTATTACTTCTTTTTAGTCACTTTGCCAAAATACCCAACCGCAGACAGTTCAGGGTTGGGTATTGATGGCCGGGTTATTCTCAGAATTGGTGATCGGCTGTGTCCGGATTCAGCTGTTGGATACCGATCAGACCCGCAGCTTCTTCAATGGCCGTAGTCTGAGCAACCAAAGAATTGATGGCGGCTTGTACCAGCTCATTGCCCTGGTTATCGCCGGCGGCAATCAGTTGATCAAAGAAAACGCCGTTCTTTTCTGCCGAGTCCACCAGCTTTTGCAGGGCGTCTTTGCTGTTGTCGAAGCCGCTAAGAATAGCCTGCGCCTGTTGTGCATTTTTTTCAGCAACCAAGTCAGCCAGACTTGGGCCGGTGATTACCTCGCCATTAATCCGTTCATATTGCCCGGTATAAACGTTTCGAATGCCAAGATTGTTGTAAAAGTGGGAGTTGTGGGTGTTGTCGCTGAAGCAGTCGTGTTCATCCTCGGTTGAATTGGCCTCTAAAGCGACTTTCATCCGCTCACCGGCCAGCTCGCCAAGGGATAGGCTACCCATGCCAAAGAGCATTTTTCGAAAGCCCTGCTCAACCGGCTCTGCTAACAGCTGTGAACGATAGTTGTCTTCTAGGTTGGGTTGCCACTGTTGCGTCATGTATTCAAGATCACTAATCAGTAGATCCACGGCGGTCAGCAAATACTGCCCTCGTCGTTCACAATGGGTGCCGGTGCATTGCTCGCCCGGTATAAAATCCGTCACAGGGCGATTACCGGCACCTGCCGCCGTACCGTTAAGGTCTTGCCCCCAGAGCAAAAACTCAACCGCATGATAGCCGGTAGCGACATTGGCCTCACTGCCACCGATCTCGTTTAGATTCGCCAACAGTTGCGGTGTCAGCTCGCTTAAATCCAACGCCTCACCATTCACAGTAATCTCGGTGTTACTGATGATGTTCGCCAAAGCGCCATCGTTGCCCAGTTCATAGTCGTATTGGCTCGACTCGACGTAGTCGATCATGCCTTCATCCAAAGGCCAGGCATTTAACTGCCCTTCCCAGTCATCCACAATGGTATTACCAAAACGAAACACTTCACTTTGCTGGTAAGGAATTCGCGCCGTTTTCCAGGCTGATCTGGCCTGATCAAGCGTTTCTTGTGATGGGTTATCAATCAGCGCCTGACTGGCCTCACGAAGTGCTTTGGCGGTAATCAGGGCATCCTCGTAAGTCGCATTGGCAATGTCGGCGTAATGAACCACCACATTGTTTTCAGCCGTGGATTCATTTTGGGCGTCGTGGTTATGGCCGTGCTGATGATGGGCATGCTCGGCGGATTGATTACAACCCGAAAGCAGCATCGAGGCCAGTAACAAGGAGCCAGCGGTTGGCAGTTTGGGAGTGCGACGGGAAAACGATGGTAGGTGAGAGGCCATTCTCAATAAACTCCAGCTAATGATTTTTGATATTTTCGCTGGATTATAATGAGAATAATTCTTATTTCAACAAATAAGGTGTACTTTGTCGCTTTGATATAAACGCTTTTTGTCGTTAATTTATTGTCAGTCGTCACTACTTGCTGACCCCAACGCACAGGGTAGAGATGCCCTGCACCGTAAGACCTTCAGGCGGGAATGAATTAATCCGGCAGGGGGGTTATGGAGTCGTCATTCATTATGGGGAAGCGCTGAGCCTCAGTGCTCAACACGGACAAATCATGAATTGACTATTTGCCATTCGGTTTAGTATTCATACATCATGACCAAATCTTGCGAAAAGCATCGGTCAATCGAAAGAAGGCGCTTCACCGTTTCGCTGCTGCTCTTTTATCTCCTCAACCCAACGGAAAACTTCTGCTACTGGCTCAATCAGGTCTCCGGGAATAAAGTCTGCAACATCGAGGTGGAAAAGGGCGTGGGCCAGAGGGACGTTTTCAAGGATTGGGATGCCCTCTTTTTCAGCCACTTTGATGATAAAACGCGCCTGACCTGCACGGCCTTTAACCGTCACTATCGGCAATGGTGTCTGCCCCTGACGATAACGCAGGCCGATGGCTAAGTGCGTCGGGTTTTTGATAACAACATCGGATTTACCGGTGTTTTCCGCCTGATTGAGAATTTCCTGGTGAATTTCTTTACGCTTGCCTTTTATCTCCGGGCTACCTTCGCTCTCTTTGTGCTCCCTTTTCACCTCGTCTTTACTCATCCGGTTCTGCTTCATGAAGTTAAACCGCTCAAATAAGTAGTCTAAAACGGCAATCACGATGAACGCAGCGATGGAGTAAATGAGCAGTTTTTTGATCAGGTGCGCGGTGACCGGCAGGATACAGCTACTCCCGCAATAGGGCAGATCGACCATATCACCAATGCTGTTGTAGATAACAAAATAAACGACAATCGACAAAAAAATAATTTTAACAATCGACTTGATAAATTCGACGAGGTTTTTCATGGCGAAGATTCGTTTAAATCCGCCAACAGGGCTGATCTTTTTGATGTCTGGCTTGATCCCCTCCGGCGCAAACAAAAAGCCAAACTGAATCAGATTACCAACAATGGCACCAAACATGGAGACCGCCACCAGAGGAATCAATAGCTCCATAGTTAACTGCAGAATACCGGTGGTGACTATTTTAAACGCCACCGGGAATGGATCGTTATAACTGAGCGTGGGCAGAATCACCAACTGCTTGAAGGTATCGAGGTATTTGTCGCTCATCATCCAGAGCAAAGCCAACACCATGATTAGGTTAAAGGTGCCGGAGACCTCTTTGCTTTTAGCAACCTGGCCTTTTTTGCGGGCATCACGCAGTTTTTTCGGGGTGGGCTGTTCGGTTTTTTCTGCACTCATTGCCAGAGCTCCTCCAGTGAGGCAAAGAGGTCAGGCACCTCGGCCAGGTAGGACTGCGTCAGCTCCATAATAGTGGCAACGTAAACCACCAAAATAGCCATGGCGACAGCGGATTTAATCGGCATCGCCAGAATAAACACATTAAGCTGAGGGGCCGCACGACTGATTAGGGCAATCCCAAACTCGGTGATGAACATGCAGATAGCAACCGGCGCAGCGAGCCACATGGCGAGCTTAATGATTAGGTCAAACTGATTGAGGAAGAAATCAGCACCTTCGAGATTAAGGTCCGGAAAATAACTGAAGACCGGCCAAGCCTTATAGGTCAGCATCAGGCTATCGAGTATGAGCAAAAACAGACCGCTGGTCATGATCAGGGCGATCAGAGTCTGACTGAATAAAATTCCAAGGGGTGAAGTTTCAGCACCGGAAAACGGGTTCAGGGTACTGGCCATGGAGGCGCCGCGCTGGTTATCAATAAAAAAACCGGCCGCTTCCATGGCCCAAAAGGGAATCGCCAAACAGTAGCCCATGATCGCTCCAATGAATATCTCTTTGATGACGATGGCGGCGGTTTGGTAGATGGTCAGCGCTTCTTCCGGTTTGGCTTCTGAAAGCATCGGGTGCATGAACAGCACCAGGCACATGGCGATTCCGTTACGAATCATGGCGCCACCTAGGTTACGTTTATGCAACAGTGGCAGTACGGTAAACATGGCAACGATGCGAGGCAAACCCATCGACAGGATATAAAACCACTCTTTTAACTCGTCAATGGGCAGAATCATGACTAGAGCCTTTCAAACATCGTCATAATCGCAAGAGAGAAGTTGTATATTTCAATACCGATCCAACGAGCCGTGAGAAATATGCTGATGATGACCGCAATGAGTTTAAAGGCAAATGGCAGGGTCTGTTCCTGAATCTGGGTCAGCGCCTGTATTAAACTGATCAGCAAACCAATGGCCGCCGCCGCAATGATAGGAGGCATGGAGAGCAGTAGAACCAGCCAAAGCGCCTGGGCTGCCAGTGTCAGAATGTGTGGGTCATGCATAGCTCAGCACCAGTCCGTGAATCAGGCGAGTCCAGCCGTCGAGCAACACAAACAATAACAGCTTGAAAGGCAGTGAAATGGTCATCGGCGATACCATCATCATGCCCATGGCCAAAAGAATGTTGGAGATAATCAGGTCAATCACAATAAAAGGCAGGTAGAGCAAAAACCCGATTTCAAACGCTTTGGTCAACTCACTGATGCAAAAAGAGGGAATTAATACAATCAGGTCATCCGGCGAGAGATCATCCTGATAGGCTTTTGGCCACAGGGAACGGGCGGCTTTGAGGAAAAAGTTGCGCTCTTTCTCTGAGGTGTTTTTACGCATAAATTCTTTGTAGGGCGTGGCCAGTGACGAGATATTTGCCATCAGCTCGGCGCTGTCTTGGGTCTGAAAATTAATGTTCTCCTGCTGCACGCGATCCCAAATTTCAAAGCCGATGGGCGCCATGATGTAGACCGTCAGAATGATGGCCAGGGCATTCATAGCAATATTGGGTGGAATTTGTTGCAAACCCGTAGCGTTGCGCAGAATCGAAAAAACAACGACCAGCTTTAAAAAGGATGTCCCCATCACCGCCATAAACGGTATTAGCGCCATGAGCGCCAGGGGAATCATTAAATAAAAAGGACTGGTTAGAGTGATTGCTCCGCTTTCCATAATCGTCCCTGGTATGGCATCGGCCTGTGAGTAATGGGGTGAAAAATCAGCCAGAAATTTGGGTAATACGAGCACCGAGTCGGTTATTGATCTGTACCAGCTGGCATTCAGCAATGACTTTGCCATTCACCCGAATTTTCACCGGTTGCTCAATGGGGCGGTCTAGCTCAAATACGTAACCGGGTTGCAACTGTTGCAGCTCCCGCGCACTGAAGGTTTGACGTCCCACTTCAAATAAAAGCTCGACGTCCAGATTCGACAGGTCTATTTCACCCTGCCCGTCGTATTCGTCTTCCATTGGTTCCATCCTGTGTTTGATGGTAATTTGAGAATTATCCGCTTCACCTAAAAACGCGGTGTTAGCATCAACCCGGATAATCAGTTGTTGCCCGGTAACGTGGTGATGAAAAAATACGATGTCACCAATACCGAGACCTTCCGCTTCTTCTCGTGATAATCTGGCCCGACCCAGCTCCAGCCCCACCCAAAGCGGTGTATCGCTAACAGGCTCAGCGTAATGAACGGGAAGCATCTTGAGCAGTTCAATGACGATGGGGTTACTTTCCAGATAGAGCGAATACTTCACTTCGGCAATTTGTACGGTTATCGCCAACTCCGCCGGTTTGGCGGCGCCTTTATTGGCGGTCAGGCTGATGAAGCGCATAGAGATACCCAGCGCTTGCATCAAATGTTGCAGCACCGGCTGCAAGCTATTTTCCAAAGCCGCCAGCATCAGTTCCTCTGGAAGTTGCAACAGCACCTGACAACTCAGGTTTTCGGGCATAATTCGATCCAGTAGCGCACTGCCCAAATAAAGCGCTACCGGTTGATGGTTCACTTCTAGTTGCAAGCACAGCCCCGGCATGTTGTCGGGAGTCACGCTGCTAAGGGACAGGTGCCAGTGTTCATTGCCCACTGGAACAGCCAGCTCAGTCTGGCGATGTGATAACGTTCGGCCAAGCAGCAGCTGCGAAGGTGTTACCGAAGGGTAGTCAAGTGGTTCTGCTGCCATAGTTCAGCCTATTCGTTGTCGGATTCGTTCTCATTGTCGTCAGCAGTGTATTGGTTGCGCGACCGACCATCCTGATCTTGATTATCGCTACCAGTCATGTTGACGTTTACCTGCACTTTGTCGTTTGAAAAACGCTCCGCCAAAATACGTTGCAGGTTTGCTTCGTGCGAGGCCAAAAAGTTACCGGCCTCCGCTGAGGTGGTGTTCAGGGTGACCGTCAGCTCTCCGCCGTGGCGTTGAATTCTGATTTCAGTGCCGGGCAATACGCTGTCTTTCAGGGTGATGCGAACTTCTGCGCCGTTCAGGGCGTCTTTGGCGGAAACCTGAATTTGTGTTGCCAATTTCTGTAAGGCAGCGTCCACTTCTTTTACCGTGCTGGCCTGCTGGATTTCCCGAATTTGTGCATCCACCTTAACCGGGCTTTGTAGTGTGGTTACGCCACTGTGCTCAGAGGACTCCCTTGCGCTAAGCATGACGGACTCTTCTTTGCTGGTATCTTTCTCTTTCAGGGGTTTACTGCGCTCGGCCATCAGCTCTTCAAGGCTCGGCTTTTTGTCACCACTGGTTTTGGCATGCTGTTCGCCTGCGTGTCTTTCAGACCTTGGCTCATTGGTTAGTCGCTTATTGCTATCCGATAGGCTTTTGTCAGTCAGCGGCTTCTCATCGCCTTTGGGTGCTCTTTCGCCCACGGCTTTTTTGTTTCTTGCAAGCAGACTGGCATCGTCAGTGGGTTGTTTATCGCCATCTTTTGCCGCTTTTCTGCTCGCTTCTTCGCTGTTTTTTTCTTTGGCCGACTTCTCTTTTGCCATTCGCTCGCTGAAGTCATTGGCCTGCCTTTCTGAGACTTGCCGAGACTGCTGGTTATAGTCTTGTTGTGGCGGTGCCTGTTGGATATTGCTGTTTGAGTTTATGCCTTGTGTCGACATTGTGAATGACTCCTATTCCTTGGATTTACCGGTAAACTCTTCCATTTCAAGATCTTCAAGACGTTTGGCTTCTTTATCTGCCTCTTCATCCTGAACCTTACAGAACTCTTCAAACTTCTCGACCGCCAACTTGGCTTTTAAGTGCGCTTCCCTTGCGGTTGCCAGTACCTGCTCTGCTTCTATAACCCGCTGCTGCGCTGCCTCAACCCGCTGTTGCGCTTCGGTGATGGCCTGCTCCAGAGATACGTCTTTTTCCCGCATCATCGCCACTTTTTGTTTTAACTTGTCCAAGTCGTTCTGATGAATATGGGTATTCATAATGTTATCGTAAAGACGCTGCTCTTCTTGACTGCGCCAGAGCACATAATCCTTCAGCTCCTGTTGGCGGCGCTCCACTTCTTGTTTACATCGCTCAACTTCTTTTTTGCGCAGCTCTACTTCCTGCTGACAACGGCGAACTTCTCGTTCTGCCGACTCTTCGCGGATGTTTTTAACTTTCAGCAGCTCTTTTAGCATCGACTCAGCCTACAATCTGTCCCAACTGTTCAATAGCCTGATCCAGAGGCACCAGATCGTCGGTTCTTTGTTTGAGAAAAGAGCGGATGGATTCAATTTTTCGTATGGCTTCGTCTGCTAACGGATCAGCTCCCTGTTTGTATTCACCCACTTTTACCAGTAGCTCAATTTCATCGTATTTAGACATCAATGCCCGGGTTCTGGAGACCACCGCCCGATGCTCCTCGGTGGT
Source organism: Endozoicomonas sp. (assembly GCA_965198415.1). Taxonomy (GTDB): domain Bacteria; phylum Pseudomonadota; class Gammaproteobacteria; order Pseudomonadales; family Endozoicomonadaceae; genus Endozoicomonas. The sequence goes on along the minus strand of CBDAPN010000028.1, from coordinate 572,916 downwards.
AATGGCAGTCATAACCCGACTGGCACTGGCTAACACATCAATCGCCGGATAGTGACCGGAGGCCGCCAACTTACGGGAAAGAATAATGTGGCCATCAAGGATTGAACGTGTTTCATCCGCCACCGGCTCGGTCATATCGTCACCTTCGACCAGCACCGTATACAGTGCGGTTATGGAGCCGACATCGGACATGCCAGTTCGCTCCATTAGTTTGGGTAAGGTGGCAAATACGGAGGGTGGAAAGCCACGGCGGGTTGGTGGCTCGCCAGCGGCAAGGCCGATCTCACGCTGGGCACGGGCAAAACGAGTGACAGAGTCCATCAGCAGCAGCACCCGTTTACCTTTATCACGGAAGTACTCCGCCACTGCGGTTGCGGTGTAGGCCGCCTTGGAACGCTCCATGGAAGACTTGTCGGAGGTGGCGACAATAATAACCGACTTTTTAACCCCTTCCGGCCCAAGGTCGTGCTCAATAAACTCCCTTAATTCACGGCCACGCTCACCAATCAGTGCCAAAACGGTAACGTCCACCTCAGCGCCTTTTACCAGCATCGATAACAGCGTACTTTTACCACCGCCAGCAGCGGCGAAAATACCCATCCGCTGCCCTTCACCGCAAGTGAGTACCGCATCAATCGCCTTGACGCCAAGGGGAATGGGGTGGTCAATGATCTGTCGGGTTAGTGGGTCCGGGGCATCGGCATACACCGGATAGTGGCTCTCTGGCTCAATGCCATTAAAGGCGTTGGGGTTTAATGGGTTGCCCATCCCGTCAAGCACATGGCCCAGAAGGTGAGGGCCAACACCCACATGATGAACCTTGCCAGTAGGTATGACTTCAGTGGTGGAGGAAATCCCCATGATCTCACCCAAAGGTGACAACACCGTCTCGTGTCCCTGAAAACCAACAACCTCAGCATAGGATTTTCGCTCGCCATCCTCCGGATTATCAGGAGAGACCAACTGGCACAACTCACCAATTTTTACGCCGGGCACTGCGGCTTTAATGATCATACCCTGAACTTCGGTCACCCGGCCGCGAATATCAACCAGACGACTGCTATCCACCGTACCCTGCAGTGCGGTAGTTAAATAATTAAAAGTGTTAGCCAAGGTCGTGCCTCCCTTATTTTTTCTACTGCATTGACGCTGTGGTGGTATAGCCTTTACTGGGTCATTTGCAGCTGTTTGTGTTCGACGCAGTGTAGTTCTTCAGTTCATGGGCTGGCTGAGCTTTCGTCCATCATTACACGCTTATGTATCTGTATTCGGCCTGAAGGTTTGCAGCTGAAATATCAGAGAAATTTAGCCGGAATGTTCCTGCGAACCCGGTACAGAAAATGATAGGTAGCGAGTGCAAAGCGCAGTGGGGAATTAAAGCAGGGCAAAAATGAAAGAAGGGCTAAAAAGCCCTTCAATAATTACACCATCATTCCCATATCGCCAGGGCCACCAGGGCCGCTTTGGGGGCGGGGAGGTTCTTTGGGAGTAATAGGCTGGCCCTGTTTGGAAGGGTCAAGCTCGCTGACACACCATTCGAGGGTGTTCACGAATTTTTCCAGCGTAGATTCAAATGAGCCGTAATCGCAAGAGGCTTGCAGCGAACGGATGAGAAGCACCTCTGTTCCATCATGATTCAATGCCAGGAACGCACCCTGCATGCTGTGATGCTGCAGGTTTAAAGAGAGCATTTTTTCGAACAATTCAGTTTTGGATGCATCGTGTGCATCCATCGGTCTGACAGAAGCGACAAACACCAAGGCTTCGTCATCTTCTAGATACTCCATGTTGACGATAAGGGTATCGTCAAAGCATAAGCCGCAGGCATCATGCTCGTTTAACTTGAGTTCTCCCAGACCGATGCTCTGGGCAAAGTGTTGTAGATGCTGTTCTACATTCTGCTTGAAAGACATCAGGTCCTTCCCTCCGCTGTTTTATTATTCATGGTTGAGCAATTTATAGTTGGTAACTAATTTTTTAGCTTAGACACTATATATAGCCCAGAGATTTCACATGTAAAAAAAAACCATAGATTAAATCGGCAGCCTTACCATTTTTATGACGAGCTTTGCATAAATAATTGCACAAACTGCACAAACGACGCCGGCATCTACGGATGCAAAACCAAACCCTTTCCGCCAAAATACTCCTTTAATAACGGCTATGAATGAGAAACCTGCAGAAAATCTCAATGCCGCCCGGTGGCTATACCTACCAAGGGGCGTAGCACTGTCAAAAACACCGGGTACTTCGCGATGACGACGACAGCAGAAATCCACAGCGGCAGTGGATAAACGGCCCTATAACGGTATCTGCGACTAATCCAAGAATTAACAGGAAGAACTGTTTGTGATGGAAGACTCCTTCTGGATGCAAGAAGCACTGCAAGAAGCAGAAAAAGCCCGCCAGCTCGGTGAAGTGCCAGTGGGCGCAGTGGTGGTGAAAGGCGCAGAGGTGATCGGCCGGGGTTATAACCAGCCCATTTCATCCTGCAACCCCTTAGCTCATGCCGAAATGCTGGCATTGCAGTCGGCGGCAACAACGCTCGGTAATTACCGGTTGGTGGACTGCGAACTCTACGTGACGCTTGAGCCATGTACCATGTGTGCCGGAGCAATTATTCATAGCCGTATCAAGCGGCTTGTTTATGGCGCTACAGAGCAAAAAGCCGGGGCCATTGTCAGCGCTTCAAAAGTGCTTGAACAACCGCAAATGAACCATCGGGTAACGGCTTGTGGTGGAGTTTTGCAGGCACAGTGCAGTGCAATCATTCGGGACTTCTTTCACCATCGCCGCCAACAAATTCGAGCCCAGCGAACCAAACCAGCCCAATAATTTGTGTACGATAGCTCCTCACAATATCACCATTAAACACAATAAATGCGGGTTGATTACTGGTTTCCTTTGGTCGGTTTCGATTATCATTAGCAGCGTTTCCCCTGAGTTAAGAGCGGCTGAAGCATAAGGACTGGCTTTTGATCAGGAGGTGGGCCAACACTGCTGAGCAAACCACGCCGACCTTCTGAAAATTAACAACTTGCCCATCCTGGCTTGAGCTCCTCTAATGCTGTTAATTGGCCCGAGGACAGACCAGAACATGCTCACACTGCATGGCACACCCGCCCTTTCCCTGTTTCGCAGTCAAAAGCTGCTTGCCCGGCTGCAGAACGCAGTGCCTGAGATATCCGCTGTGGTCGCTGACTTTCAGCACTACATCAACCATCACTCACCACTGAGTGAGCAACAGATGGACATTCTGATCAGACTCCTGACCTACGGCCCTGAACTGCGACCGTCTGAGCCGCCAGCGCGGGCGAGCCGGGCACAGTTTTTTGTGGTGCCGCGCCCGGGTACGATCTCCCCCTGGTCCAGCAAAGCGACAAACATCGCCCACAACTGCAGCCTTGACATCATCCAGCGCATTGAGCGGGGAATTCGCTACGTCGTATACGCCAGCAGCCCACTGTCCACCGAACAAGAAACGCTGGTAGCAAGCCTGCTCCATGACCGAATGACCCAGGCCGCACTGCGCCATGAGAGCGACATTCCTGAGCTGTTCGCCACCTCAGAACCGGCTCCCATGACCACCGTGGCAATCCTTGAAGGTGGCCGTGACGCACTGGTGGCAGCCAATGACTCGTTAGGACTGGCATTGGCCGAAGACGAAATAGACTACCTTGTCGACAGCTATCAACACCTCAAGCGTGACCCCACCGACGTTGAACTGATGATGTTTGCCCAGGCCAACTCCGAGCACTGTCGGCATAAAATCTTCAACGCCTCCTGGAGCATTGACGGCGAAGAGCAGGACCTCTCCCTGTTCAAAATGATTCGTAACACCCACGCCATGCACAGCGACGGTGTGCTCTCTGCCTACAAAGACAACGCCTCAGTTATTGAAGGGTTTCATGCCCAACGCTTCTACCCGCAAGCCAACAGCCGGGAATACGGCTTCAATGAAGAAGACGTGCATATTCTCATGAAAGTCGAAACCCACAACCACCCCACAGCCATAGCACCCTGGGCCGGAGCGGCCACCGGCTCGGGCGGGGAAATTCGTGACGAGGGCTCTACCGGCAAAGGCTCCAAACCCAAAGCCGGACTCACTGGCTTCACCGTCTCTAATCTGCACATTCCTGGCTACGAGCAACCCTGGGAGCAAGGCTATGGCAAGCCCGGACGCATTGTGTCCCCACTGGAAATCATGCTCGAAGGCCCCATCGGCGGGGCTGGCTTTAATAACGAATACGGTCGCCCCAACCTGTGTGGCTATTTCCGCACCTTTGAAGCACGGGTGAAAGGCGTTGATGGATATGAAGTTCGCGGTTATCACAAACCCATCATGCTGGCCGGTGGGCTTGGCAACATTAAAGCCGAGCATGTGGAAAAAGGCGATATTCCCGTCGGTGCCAAACTGATAGTCCTCGGCGGTTCGGCCATGCAGATCGGCCTTGGCGGCGGTGCCGCCTCTTCCATGACCACCGGCACCGGACAGGAAGATCTCGACTTTGCCAGCGTGCAGCGGGATAACCCGGAAATGGAGCGCCGTTGTCAGGAGGTCATCGACCGCTGCTGGCAGCTGGGCGAGAAAAACCCCATCGCCTTCATTCACGATGTGGGCGCCGGAGGTCTTTCCAATGCCCTGCCTGAGCTGGTCAGCGACGGCGGCCGTGGTGGCCACTTTCAGCTGCGAGCCATTCATAACGACGAACCCGGCATGTCGCCACTAGCGCTTTGGTGCAACGAGTCTCAGGAGCGTTACGTCATGGCCGTAGCGGTGGAAGACTTGGCTTGCTTTGAAGACATCTGCCAGCAAGAGCGCTGCCCCTACGCCATTGTTGGCGAAGCAACACAAGAGCAGCGGCTACTGGTAGACGACACCCACTTTGATAACAGTCCGGTGGATATGCCTCTTGAAGTACTGCTGGGTAAACCACCCAAAATGCACCGGGCGATTCAGCGTCAGTCATTTACTGCAGAACCCCTTGACCTTGACGGTGTAGAGTTACTCGAAGCCATGGAGCGCATACTCAAGCTGCCCGCTGTGGCTGGTAAAAACTTCCTTATTACCATCGGCGATCGAACCATTACCGGCTTGGTTAACCGCGACCAGATGGTAGGCCCGTGGCAGGTGCCGGTGGCGGACTGTGCAGTCACCGCAACGGACTTTACCGGTTATTACGGTGAAGCCATGGCCATGGGCGAGCGCACACCGCTGGCACTGATCAACGCTCCTGCCTCTGGCCGCATGGCCATCGGTGAGGCGATCACCAATATTGCCGCAGCCCGTATTGCCAACATGGGCGACATCAAACTCTCAGCGAACTGGATGGCCGCAGCGGGTCACCCCGGCGAAGATGAAAACCTGTTTGACACCGTAAAAGCGGTGGGTATGGAACTCTGTCCGGCGCTGGGTATTGCCATTCCGGTTGGCAAAGACTCCATGTCCATGCGCACCCAGTGGCAGGAAAACGGCGAAAGCAAAAGCGTTACCTCACCACTGTCGTTAGTTATCTCCGCCTTTGCACCGGTGCAGGATATCCGCAAAACACTGACGCCCCAACTAATAACCGATCAGGGCGATACCGACCTGATTCTCATCGACCTTGGCCGCGACCACAACCGCCTTGGGGGCTCCGCTCTGGCTCAGGTATACGGACAAATGGGCGCCAGCGCACCGGACGTCAACTCGGCACAAGATTTACGCAACTTCTTCACCGTGATTCAAAAGCTCATGGATCAAGACCTGCTGCTGGCCTATCACGACCGCTCCGACGGCGGTCTGTTTGCCACCTTGCTGGAGATGGCCTTTGCCGGCCATACCGGCATTGCCGTTGATCTGGATAAACTGGCAGGAAACCCATCCATGGTTCTGTCAGCGCTATTTAACGAAGAGCTGGGCGCCGTGATTCAGATTCGCCACCGCGATAAAGGTGTGGTCAAAGATCTGCTGGCACAACACGCACTGGCAACGTGTTCCCATACCATCGGTAAATTGGCTGCGGGGCAGCGAGTCACCTTCCGCTTTAATGGCGTTGACCTGGTCAGTGAAAGCCGCGTCAAATTCCAACGCTGGTGGGCTGAGACCAGTTATCGCCTGCAGGCGCTGCGCGACAATCCCGAGTGTGCACGACAGGAGTACGATAACCTGCTGGATGACGGCGATAACGGCCTGCACACATCACTGCCCTACGACATCAATCTTGATGTAGCCGCCCCCTACATCAACACCGGCGTGCGCCCGGCCATTGCGGTCTTAAGAGAACAGGGCGTTAACGGGCAGACTGAAATGGCCGCCGCCTTCGACCGGGCAGGATTTCGGGCAGTTGACGTCCATATGAGCGATATCCTTACCAGTCGCCGCTCTCTGGCTGACTTTAAAGCGCTGGTGGCCTGTGGTGGTTTCTCTTTTGGTGATGTGCTGGGCGCGGGTGAGGGCTGGGCCAAATCCATCCTCTTTAACTCATCGGCCCGTGATCAGTTTGCTCATTTCTTTGACCGGCCTGACACCTTCGCTCTGGGCGTTTGTAACGGTTGTCAGATGCTCTCCAACCTTCACGCACTCATTCCCGGAACAGAAAACTGGCCACACTTTGTCCGTAATCAGTCCGAACAGTTTGAAGCGCGTTTTGCGATGGTTGAAGTGCAGCAAAGCCGCTCCATCTTCTTTGCGGGCATGGAGGGCGCACGGATGCCCATTGCCGTTGCCCACGGCGAAGGTTATGCGGAGTTTACCGAGCCAGCAAAAATTGAACAATTACATAGCAACCAACAAGTGTCGTTGAAATTTGTGGATAACCATGGCAAGCCCACCACGCGTTATCCGTACAACCCTAACGGTTCCGTACAAGGCATTACCGGCCTGACCTCTGCCGATGGCCGGGTCACCATTATGATGCCCCACCCGGAGCGTGTATTTCGCACCGTGCAAAACAGCTGGCATCCAGCTCATTGGCGTGAAGACGCACCACTGATGCGAATGTTCCGCAACGCTCGTGTTTGGTTAGAATAATAATTTTGTAAGCTGCAGGCGTTATTAAATGACTAAAAAAATAGTTTTTGTCGTAGCACTGATTCTGGCCGCCGGTATTGGCGGCTGGCTTTTCTATTCACAACAGCAAGAGGTAATAACAACAGTTGAACCGGTCACCAGCACGGTGGTGAAAAAAACCGAAAAACCCGAAAAAACCGCTGAAGAACACTTTGACCTGTACGACGATGAGCTTTCAAACGAGACCCGTATCATTCTTGCTACACCCGACGACCAAGAGCTGGACAATTTGTTATCACACAAAGTCATTCGCAACGACGAGATCGTTGATAAGACAAACAGCAACTGACACTCTACGCCCTATCGTACCCAAAGGGCATAAATACCCAAAGGGCATAAATACCCAGAGGGCATAAAGACGATGTTTTACACAAGCACGGGTAAGACATATCTCACACCATCTGGCGTAATTGCTGATATTGGTTAAGCAGTTGAATTGCTAGTGTAGTAACTGCATGGACTGCACTAATCACAAGGATGTGATGCCCACCAGCTAGCTGGTGGGTTTTAATTACCCCTCATAAGCGCCTTTCTTATTTTCAATTATCCGGTTAACCTGCAAGGGTGATCGCCATGTCATTGGCTATGGCGAATGATAATTTCAGCCTCCTTTATCACCAAGCCCTCATGAAATTCGAGGAAATCTTGAGCTGTTACCCGGCGGCTATCAGAAAGAGGTAGGACTATGTTAATTGAGCCTGAAATGCTGGCAACACTGTTACAGGACCCAAACCTGATCTTACTGGACACCCGCTTCAACCTTGCCAATGTCCGACAAGGGCGCATGATGCATCAGCAAGGACACATTCCGGGTGCACTCTATGCCGACCTAGAAAAGGATCTTTCCGGTGCCATCATTTTGGGTAAAACCGGTCGTCACCCTCTGCCTGAACCCATACAGTGGCAATCCACGCTGAGAAACTGGGGGGTGAATAATCATTCTACAGTAGTCGTTTATGACGACGGTGGCCACGCTATGGCCGCAAGAGCGTGGTGGCTGTTGCGCTGGGCCGGAGTGACTAAAGCCCGAATACTGCATGGCGGGATGAAGGCCTGGCAAGCGGCTCGTTATCCGATCACTGCCAAAACGTCAAACCCATCACCTAGCCTGAGCGCCTTTGCAACGGGACAAATGCCAACCATAAGCAGTGCTGAGCTGTTGGCTGCATTGGAGAAACCACTGACGTTAATCGATGCCAGAGCCTATGAACGGTTTCGGGGCGAAGAAGAGGCCATTGATTGTGCAGCTGGCCATATACCCGGTGCAGTGTGTCATCCGTTTACGAACAATCTGGATGAAAACGGCCGTTTTCTGACGCCAGAGAGATTACACGACATGCTAACCGCCCTGATTGGCAATAACAATAAACCAATCTTTTACTGCGGCTCCGGAGTGACGGCATGTCACAATATTTTCGCCATGGAGCTGGCAGGGCTATCGGGAGCGGTGCTTTACCCGGGTTCCTGGAGTGAGTGGATTACAGACCTCAGACGCCCTGTTGAACCATCCCATCATTTAAAGTAACTGTAACGATCTCAGGGGGTTAAGCTCGCGAATGTACTCCAGCTCTGCCAACCGCCCGACAGTCTGCTGTTGATTGACGACACCGGAAACGCACATTTTGATTTCATACTGGTTTCGGCGCGGGTTAAGCTCGGCGGCAAAGCTCTTCAGGTGCTGTCCGTTTTCGCAGCTGCACTGAAGCACTTGCTCCAGATTGGAGGGGTCGCCGGAGATAATGAGATGAAGATTCAGTTCGCTCACGCTCTTTTCCTTTCAATACAATGCACAAAAAAAAGCCCCCGGACCGTTAGCGGTGCGGGGGCTCGTTTCAGCTTTTCAGCTATCCACGACAACCCCCCCGGCACATCATAATGATGCCGGGTTTCATGGTTTTCATGGTAATGGCTGAATAGTTCATGGATAAATAGGGACAAACAATAATTAAGTTCGAGATTTATATAGCACTCTCATAGACGCCTGTAAAGAATAAACCTCGATAATCTCCAATAAAAAGCTGAATCGGCAGCTTTCTGAGCGTCCAACTTCCCTCCACCCCGGCAGAGCAAAACTTCACAGCCACGCAGTGGATATTGATGTAGAATAACTCCATTTGCAGTCAAGACGGGTGACGTAATGAACTCATGGAGTGTTGATAGCTGGAGAGACATGCCGTTACTCCAACTGCCAGAATACCCTGATCAGGAAAAACTGAGCCGGGTCGAGCAGGAACTGTCGACGATGCCGCCGCTGGTATTTGCTGGCGAGGTCAACGAATTAAGAAACCGTCTGGCTGACGCCACCCGGGGCAAGGCATTTTTACTGCAGGGCGGCGATTGTGCTGAAAGCTTTGTAGAGTTTACCGCCAATAACATCCGCGACACTTTTAAAGTCATGATGCAGATGGCCATTGTGCTTACCTTTGGTGCCGCCTGCCCGGTAATCAAAGTGGGGCGTCTGGCTGGCCAGTTTGCCAAGCCAAGAAGCAGTGGCACCGAGACCATTAACGGTATTGAGCTGCCCATTTACCGGGGAGATATTATCAATGGCACCGAATTCTCCCCAATAGCCCGTGACCCAGACCCACAAAGAATGCTGCAGGCATACCATCAGGCGGCTGCCACCCTCAATCTGTTGCGGGCATTTGCCCAAGGGGGGCTGGCATCTCTTGAGCGGGTCCATGCCTGGAACCTCGATTTTGTCTCCAGCAGCCCACATTCCGACCAGTATCGCAACTTGGCGGATCGAATTGATGAAACTCTGAACTTTATGAAAGCCTGTGGCATTACCGCCGAGCACACCTCGACAATTCGTGAAACTTCCTTTTATACCTCCCACGAGGCGCTATTGTTACCCTACGAACAGGCAATGACCCGGCGCGACAGCCTTTCCGGCGACTGGTTCGACTGCTCCGCCCACATGCTCTGGGTGGGTGACCGTACCCGGCAAGTGGATGGTGGACATGTGGAGTTTGTGCGAGGCATTCAAAACCCCATCGGCCTCAAAGCTGGCCCGACACTGAAACCGGATGACCTGATTCGACTCATTGACTTAATTAACCCAAACAACACCCCCGGCAAACTGAACGTCATTGTTCGTATGGGTGCGGGTAAGGTTGAAAACGGGTTGCCGCCGCTGCTGCGGGCAGTGCAACGGGAAGGCAGGCATGTGTTGTGGAGTTGCGACCCTATGCACGGCAATACTTACAAAGCCAGCAATGGTTTCAAAACCCGCGAGGTGGCAAAAATTCTTGCCGAAGTTGAACAGTTTTTTGCGGTGCATCAGGGCGAAGGAACCTATGCCGGCGGCGTCCATTTTGAGATGACCGGGCAGAACGTCACCGAATGTGTGGGCGGCGCTCATGCGGTCACGGAAGATCATCTTGGCAATCGCTATCATACCCACTGCGACCCGCGCCTCAATGCTGACCAAGCGTTGGAACTGGCCTTTCTGATTGCTGAAACATTAAAAAAGTGTCGTAAGTATAAAAACGCCACAAGCTAACAACGTTGTTTAGCTCTGTGGCTTCAATGTTTCACAAACACTGCCTATTTGCGCTATGTTTTAAGAGTGATACAAAGACGGAGGATGTCACCATGGAGTTAGACCATCCACAAGACCTCAACCCCTTTGTCCTACTGGGCATTGTCAATGAAAAGCTACGACTGACGTGTCATTCGTTGCAGCAGTTATCTGACGAGCTGGATATGAGCCAGCGAGACATTGAACGACAACTGCACAAAATCCGCTTTCACTACCAACCGTTGAATAATCAATTTGTACACGATTAACCCGCTCTATTCAGACCCTTGCTAATAGCACGGGTCTGCAAAAATTCACCCATACTCTGGCACCGCCTCACTGTGCACAGCAGATTTCCCGCCCAGTAAACTGACCAGCGCTGGCAGCAGCCATATCGCCCCTACCATGTTCCAAATGAACATAAAAGTCAGCAAGATGCCCATATCGGCCTGAAACTTCAGAGGGAAAAAATCCAGGTGCCTACGCCGATGGCCAGCGTGATACCGGTAAAGGTCACCGCCTTGCCAGTGATTTGCAGTGTTTTATGGTAGGCTTGCTGCAACGGCAATCCCTGCTTGAGCAGACCATCTAAACGACTATAAATGTATATACCGTAATCCACGCCAATACCAACCCCAAGAGCGATCACCGGCAGAGTAGCAACTTTAACCCCAATTCCCAAAGTCGCCATCAGCGCCTGGCACAGCACCGACGTTAATGTCAGGGGAACCACAATACAGATCACCGCTTTCACCGAGCGGAAAGTCAGCAGGCATAACGCACAAACCACGCCATAGACCCAGAGCAGCATTTTCGTCTGGGCGGTGCTGATGACTTCATTGGTCGCCGCTTCAACACCGGCATTACCGGTGGCGAGGCGGAACTGAAATTGTTCATTGTTGTTTTGGTCTGCAAATGCCAAGCTGGCATCCACAACCCGTGCCAGCGTTTCGGCTTTATGGTCGTCGAGAAATAACACGACGGGCGCCACAGAGCAGTCCGAGTTGTAAAGGTGTGAAGCAGAAACAATTGAGCTGTTAAGCACATGAGCGTTGCGGGAGAGCGTCTGCCATTTGACGTTCCCTTCATTAAAACCTTTGATGACTTGTTTGGAATAGGTAACCATAGACACCGCTTTCTGGACTCCCGGTATGTTTTCCATAGCCCACATGTAACGGTCCATGGCGTTCATCACCGGGTAGGCGGAGCACTGCTCCGGGGCGCTGGTTACCATAACAATGAACAGATCAGAACTGGTGGAATAATTGCTGGTGAGAAAGTGGTTGTCCCGGTTATAGCGAGAGTCCGGATGAAACTCCGGCGCTCCGGGATCAAGGTCGCCTACCTGAAGCCCCTGAGAGTAATAAACGCCAGCACCAAAGCCGATAGCAGCCAGCAAAATGGAGACTCTGGCGATCTTGGGGTTTGCAAAGCCCGACAACCTCTCCCATACGCCACCCGTCGTTTTTTGGCTAACCTGAACTCTAACAATGGCTTTACTTCCCACGCCAAGATAAGAGAGCAGCACCGGCAACAGCACCAAATTGGTCAGAATGATCGTGGCAACGCCGATACTTGCTGTCACCGCCAGATCACGGATGACCTGAATATCAATCACCAACAGCGTCAAAAAGCCAATGGCGTCGGAAAGCAAGGCAATAATACCGGGGATAACGAGCACCTGAAATGCCCGGCGGGCGGCCATGGTTTTATCCGCCCCAGCGGCCGCTTCAATGCCGGTGCTGTTAATGATCTGCACACCATGACTAACCCCAATAGCAAAAATCAAAAAGGGCACCAACACCGAGTAAAGATCCAGTCCGTAACCCAGAGCAGCCAGCAAACCCATTTGCCAAACCACAGCAATCAGCGAGGTAAGCAGGGGAATTAAAGTACTGCGCCAACAGCGGGAATAAAAATAGAGCAGCACCAGAGTAATCAGTACCGCCACCACAAAAAAAACGACGATGGACTTGATTCCGTCAAACAGGTCACCAAACACCTTGGCAATACCCACGATGTGCAGGCTAACGCCCTCAGACTGAAATTTCTCCCGAATCAGCTCAAGCTCTGCCGACAGCGCAGCATAATCGAGCTTTGCGCCGGTGGCGGGGTCTTTTTCAAGCAGCGGCGCACTGATTATGCTGGACTTAAAATCATTAGCCACCAGCTGCCCTACCTGCCCGGAGCGCAGCACGTTTCGTTGCAGCTCTTCGAGGCTTGCAGGGCTACCGTCGTAAGTTTGGGGAATAACCGGGCCGCCATCAAAACCCTCTTCGGTGACTTCTGTCCAACGCACATTGGGAGTCCACAGGGACTTCATTGCCGAGCGGTCAACACCTTGCAAAAAGAAAACTTCATCACCAATTTTTTTCAGGTTTTCCATATAGGCGGGATCAAAAATATCACCTTCATTATTTTTCACGGCGATACGAATGGTGTTACCAGAACGCTCCATAAACTGGAACATATTCTGAATAAACGGGTGCTGCATCGGGATCATTTTTTGAAAGCTGGCATCCACTCGCAATCCGGTCATGATTTGCCAGGTTAAAACAGCGGTAACGAACAAAAACAGCAAACAGACCGTTAGCCGGTTATTAAAGATGAGCTTTTCCAGAGCTTGGGGCGACATGGGCAAAACCTTGATTTAATTTTTATTATGCAATTCCATACAGACCAATTATTCAAAACAGCCACTATTTCAAGCGATGAATTCCCCCCTGCCCAACGGCCAGCAGGTCGCCATTGTTGGTTTCCGTTAAGGCGTTCAACAGCAATCGCCCCTCCCGGATATTAGCTGCCCACTCACTCTCCCGAGCTTCCCGGACAATCGCACCAGCACTGCCAACCAGAATGGTTTTGCCGTTTTTGCGGGTGATTGAACCAAACAGTGTTTTGGTCAGACGGGTGTTGACGGGTTGCCAGTTAAGGCCTTGGTCAGTGCTGACAAAAGCGTTGCCAAGCAGACCGTGGATAATCACTTTCTTATCGCTGGCTGTTACACCAAATAGGCTGCCCTGATAGGGGCTTTGCAGCCGACGCCACTGGTTGGCGCCATCGCGAGAGTGAAACAGTAACCCCGCCTCTCCCACCAGCCAGAGATTACCCTCGCCATCGCTGGTGATGGCGTTGTAGTGGAAACCTTCCTCGTTATCCAGATCACCGGTGCGATCAACCCAGGTAGCGCCGCCATCGTTGGTAGTGAGGATGGCGCCAAAAGCGCCAACGGCGACGCCGTCATGTTCATTGGCAAACCAGACATCAAGCAACGGGGCTTCAAGCTCACGATCTTGATAAATGATTTGCCAGCTGTGACCGCCGTCTGTGGTTTTCAATATCAAGGCATCGTGGCCAACGGCATACCCGGTCAAGGGTGTTGGAAAATAAACGGCAGTCAGCAATTGTTGCGTCGGCACCGTTGCTTGTTGCCAAATACTTCCATCGTCGTCCGAATAGAGAATATGACCACGGTCGCCTACAGTAATGATGCGGTTTTGCTGAGGTGTACGGATGATATCCAGCAGCAGAGAATGTTGTGCCTTGTTGCTGGTAATGGCGTAATCGGGCTCTTGGGATGTTGTAACAGCGGGAATTAAGGAGCCGGCCAGTGCCAAGGTACGCAGCACTTTTTTGGTCTGTAAATTGGCTCTTGAGAAATTGAAAATCATTGGCGCCTCTGCAGTCTTTTTTATTTTTATTTGAGTACTGCGAACCTCAGGGTAAAGCCCTTTGGGAAAAGGGTTTGGTTTTAGAATTCGTATTCATTTATACCCTTTTGGAATGTGATTCTATGTTGATCGTGAAAATAAGTCTATGACAAAAACTGATTCCAAAATGCTAAATTGTGTTGCAATTTTACGTTAGTTAAGGTTGTATAACGATTATTGTCGTGTTAGACAACCTCAAGACAGACTGCAGTAGTCGTAGACTCTCTGGTTTGTTGGTGCTGCAAAGCACCAGATTCCGGTGAAAAAACAATAACAATAACGGAACACATCTCCCCATGCCTTCACTCAGAACAAAGCAGCCGTTCAGGCTAGGACGTTCGCTCGCGTTCGCTATCTCAATCATTACCGCCCAACAAGCCTCTGCCCAGGCATTTACCATCGGTGAGGTTGAGGGCAGTTTTAATTCTCAGCTTTCTATTGGTGCCAGTTGGGCACTCGAAGATGCCGATAAGCGCTACATCTCTATGGGCAATGGCGGCACCAAAGGTGATGGCAGTGGTTTCAGCAGTACCACCGATGATGGCAAGCAAAACTTCGATAAAGGCGACACCTTTTCGGAGATAGTTAAGGGTGTCCACGACTTATCGTTGACTTATCATGATTACGGTCTATTTTTGCGCGGCAAGTATTGGTACGACCGGGTACTGGAAAAAAAGGTCATGAATCACGGCCATGGGCCTACCGGCTACGGTGATTCCCGCTCCCGCAAGACCCTCGACGATACAGCCTTTGATGATCTGGCCAAGTTCTCCGGTGTCGCCCTGCTTGATGCCTATGTGCATGGCTACTTTGACCTTGGTTCAATACCGCTGGATTTACGCCTTGGCAAGCAGGTCGTCAGCTGGGGTGAAAGCACGTTCATTCGCGGCGGTGTAAACGCGATTAATCCGGTAGATGTCAATGCGTTTCGCCGCCCGGGCGCGGAGATTAAAGAGGGCTTGCTCCCTGTAAATATGATTTACGCTAGCCTGATGCCAACTGACAACCTCACCTTAGAAAGTTTCTATCAGTTGCAGTGGCAGGAGTCGGTGATTGACGGTTGCGGCACCTTTTTCTCTACCTCGGACCCAGCCGCACCCGGATGTAACGTTTTGACGATTAGCGGCAGCCAATTGACCGATGAACAAGCGTTTAATGGTGGCGTTTACGTACGACGAGGAAAAGATAATAAGGCAAAAGACAGTGGTCAGTTTGGTCTCGCTGCCCGTTATTACGCGGCACAACTCAATGACACTGAAATCGGCGCTTACTTTATGAACATCCACAGTCGTGCGCCTTTGTTCAGCACGGTTACCGGACAGGGCCCTAGCGACATCGTGAACTCAAGATACTTCATGGATTACCCAGAAGATATTCGCATCTACGGACTGAGTTTTTCCACCACCGTAGGTGATACCTCTCTGGCCGGTGAAATCAGTCATCGCTCCAACCAACCTGTACAACTGAATTCCACCGATCAGTTAATCGGCGCCCTCAATGCCGGGGCTGCGGGGGTTCTCGCTCCACGTATGTCTCCGGGCGGCATCATCGGCCATGACCGGCACAAAGTCACTCAGGCACAGCTGACCATGATTCACTTTGTAGAACAGGTACTCGGCGCTGGTCGTCTTACGTTGGTGGGTGAAGTGGGTTACAGCCATATTGATGCCCTACCCGATAACGCCAAGGCACGTTACCGCCGTGACCCGGTATTTGGCCTCGGTGAAGGGTGCGCGATTGCCGGGGGAGTCAATGCCGGCAACGACTGCACCAATAATGGCTATGTAACCACCAGCTCCTGGGGCTATCGGGCAAGGGCCAAACTCAATTACAGCAATGTGTTTGCCGGGGTCAACCTGAAACCGGCGCTGGCGTTTTCCCATGATGTGCATGGCTTTTCCGCCACCGGGGTATTTCTGGAAGGCCGCCGAGCCATGACCGTGAGCCTGAATGCGGATTACCTCAATAAGTACACGGCCTCCCTCTCCATGACCAACTTTTGGGGTGGCAAATACAACAACGCAAAAGATCGTGACTTTGCTTCCTTTAGCATGGGCGTAAACTTTTAATTGACTGAGCCGGAGAAAAAAAATGATCAGCAAAACAATAAACATTCTGGCAACGCTGACCTTCATCATGGGCAGCAGCGCCCTGCAAGCTGCGGTCTCAAAAGAGCAGGCGGCCAAACTCGACAGCGTGTTAACCCCAGTGGGTGCCACTAAAGCCGGAAATGCAGCGGGTACTATTCCCCCCTGGACCGGCGAACCGGTTGTAACGCAAAACAGCGACGGCTTTTTGGTCAACCCCTTTGCCGATGACAAACTGTTGTACACCATCACCGCCGCCAATATGGAGCAGTATGCAGACAAACTCTCCGATGGCATCAAAGCCATGCTCAAACGCTACCCGGACACTTACAAAGTGCCGGTGTACCCCAGCCGACGGCCAGTCAGTTACACGCAAAGAATCTACGACTCCGCCAAAGCCAATGCCACCACCGCCAAACTGAGTGAGGGGGGCAACGGGCTGGTGGATTTCAAAGACTCGGTACCTTTTCCGCTGCCCAACAACGGGCTGGAAGCAGTCTGGAATCATCTGACCCGTTTTAAAGGCGGTGGTATTGAGTCGCTTACCATGCAAATGGTGGTGCAAAGCAATGGCGATTACATGCCTGTCAGGCTGCACGACTATCAGGTAAACCCACAATATCTGGCGGAAGGTTTTGATGCCGGGCAAGACAGCAATGTACTGTTTTATTTTATGCGACGGGCGTTGTCTCCTGCGCGTCTGACCGGTAACGTGCTGTTGGTGCATGAAACCATTGATCAGTTCGCCGAACCGCGTCGGGCCTGGTCCTACAATGCCGGGCAGCGTCGTGTACGACGGGCGCCGACCATCGCGTATGACGGGCCCGGGTTTGCCGCCGAAGGTACCCGCACTACCGATAACGTCGATATGTACAATGGCTCCCCCGACCGTTACCACTGGAAGCTAGTGGGCAAGAAGGAGATGATTGTTCCATATAACGCATATCAGCTGGCATCACCGGGCTACAAGTACGATGAGCTGATTAAAAAAGGGCATCTCAATCAGGATGTCACCCGATATGAGTTACACCGGGTCTGGGTGGTTGAGGCGACGCTAAAAGAGGGTGCCCGCCACGTCTATGCCAAGCGAACCATGTATCTGGACGAAGACTCTTGGCAAGCCGTGCTGGTAGACCATTATGATGGCCGTGGGCAACTGTGGCGTGTGGCAGAGGGGCATCATGCCTTTGTTAGCCAGCCTCAGACTACAACCGTTACCGCAGAAGTGCTTTACGACCTGCAATCTGGCCGTTATCTGGCCATGAATATGGTCAATGAAGAGAGCAAGCCAATTAACTACGACTTTAAGCCCCGGCGCAGAACATTCACTCCCGCCGCCTTACGTCGGGCGGGTAAATAAACCGCCTTTGCGGGGAAATGTTCACGAGTTTCTCCCGCAATTTCTTGATTGACAGACGCCGGTTTATCACCGGCGTCTTCAAGCAGTTTGCCAACATTTCTGTTGCATCCGCCTCACCTGCTCCTCTGTGTGCTGGCTCATAAAACCATACCTTGACGCTCTTCATCATTACACCGGCGCATTACGATTATTGCAATCATTCATTGGAATGCATAACAGCGGCTGCGTACATTACCGATAACAAACTCCTGACGTATTTATTTACAATCACTAAATAGAATTAAAAAGCCACCTAAGATTTTTCCGGTTGCCCAAGATGCTGTTTAATTTTTCTGCGCTAACCAAAAAATCACAACTACCGCAAAAATGCTGGTGCAAAAACCTGAGGATTTCACCATGAATAACTTTAGCTACCAAAACCCAACCCGAATCCATTTTGGCAAAGGTCAAATCGCCGCCATTGCTGATGAGATTCCCAAAGACGCCCGGGTGTTGATCACCTACGGTGGTGGCAGCATCAAAAAGAACGGGACGCTGGATCAGGTGCTTAAGGCGCTGGAGAACCACAATGTACTAACGTTCGCTGGTATTGAACCGAACCCTTCCTACGAAACGCTGATGGAAGCGGTGGAGCTGGCACGCAAGGAAAACGTTGATTTTTTATTGGCCGTCGGCGGTGGGTCGGTCATTGATGGCACCAAGTTTATTGCCGCCGCCATTCACTTTAACGGCGACCCCTGGACCATTCTCAGCGAGGGCGCAAAACTGGAAAACGTGGTACCCGCCGGCAATGTACTGACACTGCCCGCCACCGGTTCTGAGAGTAACAGCGGTTCGGTGGTAACCCGCAAAGCCACCAAAGATAAACTGGCATTTTTAAACCCGCTGGTATTCCCAAAGTTTACCGTGTTAGACCCACAATTAACCTACAGCCTGCCGGCCGGTCAATCCGCTAACGGCGTGGTTGATGCCTATGTTCATATCATGGAGCAGTACCTTACCGTTCGTAGCAACGCCCATTTACAGGATCGCTACAGTGAAGGCATGTTAATGACGTTAATCTCAGAGGGGCCAAAAGTGCTGCAACAACCCGAAGATTACGACGTCCGCGCCACCATTATGTGGACTGCCAATCAGGCTTTGAATGGCCTCATTGGCCAAGGTGTACCGCAGGACTGGGCCACCCATATGATTGGCCACGAAATTACTGCTGTGCACGGTGTTGACCATGCCCGTACTCTGGCCATCGTGCTGCCCTCACTGATGGAGCAGATGCGCGAGCAGAAGTCAGAAAAGCTGCTGCAATACGCCACTCGGGTCTGGAACATTCAGCAAGGCAGTGATGATGAAAAAATCAGCCTCTCGATCAGTAAAACCCGTGACTTTTTCGAAAGCATGGGCATCAAAACCCGCCTGAGCGATTATGGCATCACGCAACAGGATATTCCGGTGCTGGTGGATCAACTTGAACGGCACAAGATGACGGCGCTCGGTGAAAATAAGAATATTACGCTGGAAGTTGCTGAGAAAATTTTAACCCACGCACTGTAATTTATTGCATTGGTGGCATGCAACTGAATACTGAGTGATACAAAACAAATGGCAAGCTAATCAGGCTTGCCATTTTTTTTGCCCAACAATACGCTTCAATTGTTTGCAGGTCACGCCAACAAAAGACGTGCTGCTTCTATCACCGTATTGATGGCGTTTGGTTCAACGCTGGCCAGTTTTTCTGAGTCTGGGATTTCATTGCAGGTTCGGTTGACAATGACGCCCGCCACACAGCCAGCCTCAAGCCCCATGGTGGCACACATGGTCAGCAGTGTGGCGGACTCCATTTCATAGTTCAGTACGCCCATTGCCTGCCATTCCTGCATTGAACCTTGCAAATCTTTTCTGACCCGTTGGGTATAGGTGTCGTAACGCTCCTGACCGGGATAAAAAGTATCACTGGAGGCGGTAATGCCTGTTCGGCAGGTGATGTTGTTTTTTTCTGCTGCTTCCACCAGCGCCCGGGTGCATTGAAAGCTGGCAACGGCGGGATAGTTTAGCGGTGCAAAGTGGCCACTGGCGCCGTCAAGGCGAACCGAGGCGGTAGTTACAATCACATCCCCCACCGCAATATCCGGTTGAATCGCACCGGTTGTGCCGACTCGTAAAAAGGTACGAATACCCAGCTGCGCCAACTCTTCAACGGCTATGGAGGTGGAAGGACCACCGATACCGGTGGAGCAAACTACCACGGGCTGTCCTTCAAGCTCGCCACGCCAAGTGGTGAATTCACGCAGACTGGCCAGTTTTGTCGGGTTCTCCATTAACTCGGCAATTCGCTCAACCCGCTCAGGGTCACCGGGCACAATGGCCAATCGGGCACCATTGAGTGCTGCCTGATTTAACCCCAGATGAAAAACTTCACTTTCGCTCATGTGTCATCTCCTGAGTTTGCAAAACAGTTTTGCCAACACCCCATAATAGCCCTGCTTTTTTAGATTGTGGGTTGATTTAAGTCAAGCCTTGGGCAGTCTCTGTTGGCCTTTCAGAAGCGGTAAAAAAGCTAACTCCTCTGCCAATAGATTATTTTTGGATAAAAGGTCTAACCTATGGCATGGATGCGAAAAACTTACTGCTCATATCATGCACAATGATACTTAATTAGATTGCTCCGGCAGAGAGTGTGATTTCACTTCCTGAAAATCGGCAGCGTGTGCACGGCATTAACAAAGTTAAAACTGCCAAATCTGCCACTAGGACGATCAGGTTAGGTCTATGCTGCTAGGTGTCTGTTAATCAGCAACAATCAGTTTAAATAAAAAATGGATCTTCGATGGAAACCAGAATAAGTTCAAATCGTGCGTTTATTCTTGCCATTGCCGGGGCGGCAATTGGTCTTGGGAATATCTGGCGCTTCCCGTATGTGGCCGCAGAAAACGGCGGCAGTCTGTTTTTTTTGCTGTACATCCTCTTTATTATTTTGCTCGGACTGCCGGTCATGATTGCCGAAATCATTATTGGTCGGGCGGGGCGAGCTTCACCAGCGAGCAGCCTGCGCCAGCTCGCCTCCCAAGCGGGGCATACCAAACACTGGAGCAAACTGGCCTGGCTCGGCACGATATCGGCCACGTTGATTCTCTCTTTTTACAGCGTGGTCTCTGGCTGGGTTATCTATTTCTTTTTTCAGTCACTCAGCGGGTCGTTACGGGCCGATTCAACAGCCGTGACCGCCGGGAATTTTCAGCAGCTGCTGGAATCTCCGCTGCTGGTCATTGGTTACCATGGACTGTTTATGATAATGACCATGGCGATCAGCAGCCGCTCTGTCAGCAAAGGTATTGAGCGGCTGAACAACTGGCTGATGCCGTTGATGTATCTGATTTTGCTGGCACTGCTGTTTTTTGTCAGTGGCTTCAGTGGTTTTAATGCAGCCCTTAATTATCTGTTTGCTTTTAAAGTGGAGGCTGTCTCCACCTCCGTGGTTTTAGAAGCTATGGGGCATGCATTTTTCACGCTGGCCATCGGTGCCTGCTGTTTAATGGCTTACGGTGCTTATATGCCGGAGCGACAATCGGTAACTAAAGCGGTGCTGCTTGTTGCCGTACTGGATGTGCTGGTAGCGGTAATGGTCGGTGTTGCTACTTTCACTGTGGTGTTCAGTGAAGGCTTGGCGGTTACCCACGGCCCCGGTTTGATGTTTGTCACCTTGCCGGTGGCGCTTGAGCAGATACCTTTTGGCTCTTTAATGCTCTCTTTGTTTTTTCTGTTGCTGTTGATGGCGGTCTGGACCTCGGCGGTCAACCTTGCAGAACCACTGGTTATCTTAATGAGCCGGTTGTGCATGGGGCTACGCAAAACCGGCGCACTCGTTGCTGGTATCGTGGTGTTTTTGCTGGGGCTGATACCGGCGCTTTCATTCAACTTATGGAAAGACGTTTCAATTAAAGGCCAACCTTTGTTCGACTTTTACACCAATCTTACCACGCATATTCTGTTGCCAGTCACTGGTCTGTTGGTGTTATTTTTTGCCGGCCATGTGATGCAAGCCAAGGTATTGAAGGAACAGGTGGGAGGCGGGAAGCTGTGGCAGTTTCTGATACGTTGGGTTAGCCCATTGCTGTTGGCTGTGGTTATGCTCGGCAGGCTCTTTTCAGGATAATGTAGTGCCAGCGCACTACATCAGTTTTTTGATGATCGCCGCCACAAGCATAATGCACATCAGGACTATGGCAATTTTGGAAAGCTTGTTTTGCTGTTCAGCAGTCAGTGCCTTACCGTGACGCTCGGTAAGCTTCACCACAATAAACAGTGCAATGAACAGCACCACCAGAATTGAGATCAGATTCATACAAAGACCATGGGTCGGCCTTGGAAAAGGCCGACCCTTAAAAATTACTGCGCGGCGGGTTCAGCATCGCTTTCTTTTTTAGCGTCATCGCCCTTACCTTTGATGCCGAGCAGTTCAACATCAAATACCAGAACAGAACCGGCCGGAATAGAGCCCACTTCCTGATCGTCATAGGCGAGCTTGGCAGGAATGGTCAGGCGATATTCAGAGCCAACGGGCATCAGGGCAACGCCTTCAGTCCAGCCTTTGATGACGTTCGCCAGCGGGAAGGTGGCGGGCTGGCCACGCTCTTTGCTGCTATCAAAGACGGTGCCATCAGTCAGGGTGCCAGTGTAATGAACGGTGACGGTATCTTCAGGCTTTGGTTTTGGGCCAGTACCCTCTTTAATTACTTCGTACTGAAGGCCTGAGTCGGTGACTTTAACGCCTTCTTTTTTAGCATTTTCTTCCAGGTATTTTGCACCGGATGCTATGGCTTCTTCACTTTTCTTCTTGGCTCTTTCTTTAACAAGCACATTCATTTTTTGCTCATGGGCTCTGAGTGCTGTACCCATCTCCTCTTCAGTCATTTTGGATTCGCCAGAAAGCGCATCCAAAAGGCCTTTTTTGAGCAGCTCACTGTCCAGCTCAACACCCAGTTCAGCCTGTTGCTTGACGGTCTGGCTGGCAAAGTTACCAACTGATGCACCAATGGCATAGGCTGCTTTTTGCTCGTCTGTATTCAGCTCAACTTCTGGAGCGACTTCAGGAGCTTTGGTGTTTTCCTGCTTTTCACAACCAGCGGCGAAAAGAACAGCAAAAATCAGAGCATAAATTTTAAAAAACTTGTTCATATCAAGTTCCAGTTTCCATTGTTATCTGGCCGAATGTGGCCGGGATGATACAGACAGTGTCGGGTTAAAACCTCAGTAATAATGGCACAGCCTGTGCAACAGTTGAACTGTAGAGCGATAATTTTTCAAAATGTAAACATTGTGTTTTTGATCAATCATTTTTATGCCAATTTAATTTACAGGTTATGTTGCGGATTCCACCTTAAGATTACAGCCCCAAGGATTGTTCACTATTGTCGAATCACAATGTGTCAGTATGCGCTAAATTTCACCGCCTGCATTTTATTTTACTTTTTTCAGGGTTGCTTCAGCTCAAATTGAGTGGTTTTAAGAAAGTGCCGGGGGTGTATCAATTGGCACACCGCATGATAAGACTATGCACCCCAAGCGCAGATATAACCGACAACAGTGAAGCCCACCATCACTGTTTTGCTGCCACGTTGGGCATAACTGCTGAGATGGCCGTGGTCAGCATGATGAACAGCGCACAGCACCACAGGCACATCACCAGCCCGCCCCATTGAAACAGCCAACCAGAAAGCACCGTGCCCAACAAGCGCCCAAGGGCATTGGCCATGTAATAAAAGCCGACATCCATAGACGCCCCATCTGCCCTTGCAAACGCAACAATCAGATAAGAATGCAATGAAGAGTTGATGGCAAAAATAGCACCAAAAATCAGCAGCCCCAGAGTCAAGCTGATTTCAGTGTGCCACTGTATACTCACCAAAAACGCCAGCACCAAAGACACCAACAAAAGCAGTGATGACCAGGTAGTTAATAATCGACGGTTCGTTGTTGGTTTGTCATTGGTGCCGGTTATTTTCGGTGCCAGCCCCTGAATGAAGCCGTAGCCGATCACCCAAGAGGCCATAAAGCTGCCGGTTTGAAGATGGCTCCAACCAAATACGGAACCCAGGGTAATGGGCAGAGCAATCACAAACCAGACATCCCGGGCAGCAAACAAAAACAAACGAGCAGCGGCGAGAATATTAATATTGCGAGACTGAGAAAAAACCTGCGTAAACTTGGGTTTGCTTTTGGCTTTACCCAAATCTTTTTTTAACCAGAACAGGCTGCCCAAAAACACCATACCCAAAGCCGCCGCCATGATGAACAGGGCGTGTTGAAAGCCGTATAGGCTAAGTAGTGCGCCACCGAGGAAAAAGCCAGCACCTTTTAAGGCGTTTTTGGAACCGGTTAAAATCGCTACCCAACGATACAGACTACCGGGCTGGCTAACCAGCAATTTGACCGACGTTTTAGCGCTCATTTTGTTCAGATCCTTGGCAATACCACAAAGCGCCTGAGCGACCATAACCAGTGGTATTGAAAGAGCCGATTGCGCCAACATAAACAACGCCGCAAGCTGCAAAAACAGGCCGATGTTCATGGTGTTGTTCAGACCAATACGAGCACCCAACCAGCCACCCACCAAGTTAGTAACCACACCGAAAAACTCATAGAACAAAAACAGCAGGGCAATCTCAAGGCTACTGTAGCCAAGGCTGTGAAAATGTAGCACCACCAACATACGCAGAGCGCCGTCGGTGAGAGTGAAGCTCCAGTAGTTAAAAGTTATCAGGGCGTAATTCTGTAAGTTGCGTATTTGTTGACTCATCTTATTCGGGTTCAACCGGTGTTTTTGGGTGGCAAAAAACTGCTGCTTTAAAAATCTGACCTGCTTTTACAGTCAGCTCTCACGACGACCTGCAAGCAAGCCCAACTTTCAGCGCCAATTCAGCTGTACGACAGGCATAGCCCATTTCGTTATCGTACCACGCGTAAATTTTCACCATGCGCTGATCAACCACCATGGTCGACAGTGCATCCACAATCGATGAGCGTTGATCGCCACGATAATCAATGGAAACCAGCGGCCGCTCTTCGTACCCAAGAATTCCCTTGAGGTGGGTGTCGGCGGCACTTTTGAGTAATTGGTTGACCTCTTCGACGGTGGTATTTCTGGCCACATCAAAGACCATGTCGGTCAGGGACGCATTGGCCAGTGGCACCCGAATGGCGTGACCGTTCAAACGCCCCTTGAGATCGGGGAAAATCTGCGTAATGGCGGTGGCGGAACCGGTGGTGGTGGGAATCAACGACATTCCGCAAGCACGGGCGCGGCGCAAATCTTTGTGGGGCGCATCCAAAATGGTCTGGGTGTTGGTCAGGTCATGAACGGTGGTGATGGCGCCTCGCTCAATGCCGAGCGTTTCGTGAATGACTTTTACCACCGGGGCGATGCAGTTGGTGGTACACGAAGCTGCGGTGACTATCGGCTGCTCTTGAAACAGGTGGTCATTCACGCCCATGACAATATTCAACACAGACTCTTCCGGTACTGGCGCGGTAACAACCACACGCTTTACCCCTTGCTCAAGATATTGCTGCAGTTTTGCCGAACTGCGATGCACGCCGGTGGCGTCAATGACCACATCGCAGCCGGACCAGTCAGTCGCTCCGATTTCCCGCTCCTGGGAACACGCCACTGCCTGCTCGTTAACAAAAATATGTTGCTGGTCTTTGGATACCGTTTTCGACCAAGTGCCCTGAACCGAATCAAACTGCAACAGGTGCGCCAGGGTCGCGCAGTCTCCCGCTGCGTCGTTAATTTTAATAAAGCTGAATTGCGGCCAGTGCCATGCGGCTCGCAATACCAGCCTGCCAATACGGCCAAAGCCGTTGATACCGACTTTAATGCTTGGCTTGACTTCAGTTTTCAGGGACATGATGACTCCTTACAAAAAAGATCTGGTTATTGATTCAAGTGACATTTACAGGCCGTTGAATTATTCCATCAACCATTTTGTTCATCCAGTCATCAGTTTTGTGGGGGCGTTTTTTTGATGGGGTTCAGTGCAGGCTTATTGTCTCTGACAGCGCTTGCAAATTTGAGAGGTGCAGATTGCTTAGTTTTCTATCTGAATAGGGTGGGGAGTCATCGATGGCTTAGCAAAAGGGGATGCCAGCGTAATAGCTTGGCGGGAAGATACTTTCAAGACCCAGCACCTACAGTTCATCACAAACAGAACAGGGCCAAACCTAACGGTATGGCGGCAGTTTACTTTGGCCAAAAAGCAAGGAGGCCATCTATTTTCCGACAGCCACCGAATATAACGAAAGTTTGGCTCACATCAGGTAAAGCAGACCAATAAGAATAAAACCCGGGACAAAGAAACCCACTAAAGCACCAGACTCCCGGTCTCCCCAACGCTTTTCAGTAAAAACACCGGAAAAGTGAATAATGCCAACCCACACCAGCAGGCAGACCGTGGCAATAATCCAGCCGGTGGCGGTCATTCCAGCAAGTATTTTGGACAGGTTAAACATGAATCCACTCCTCCGTTACAACACATCTTTTATTACTGAATTATTTCAGCAACACTGAGCATAGACCCTTTCGTTACATGCTGCTCAAAGAAGTCTCTTACGGGCATGTTGTTGCCTTTCGAGCATTAGCGCATACGTGCACTAACCCTTTGGCAAACCAAGACATTTAGCGTTGAAGTGAGAATCGTGCTTAGCACCACCGTCTGTGGGGGAGTAGCCCCTGCCAGAGCGCAAAACTTTGGCAGAGCGTACTCCGGTTAGTTCTGATTTTGCTTGGTCTTGCTGGAAAATAACCGGTCAAGGGTCATTTTCGGATTATTGAAAGACCCGGTGATTCGATAACGGATGCTGGCCAGCTGATTCACCTGACTGCCCACCAGCTTGTCGGCAAGAAAGATAATCCCGGCCACCTGTGGCGCAGTACCCATCAAGACACTGAGAATCGGTAAGTTTGCGGAAACCGGCAACGTCACCACCAGACTCAAATTCAGTGTTTCCAATTGAGTATCAATGATGCCGTCCAATTTAAAATTAGAGGAAGGGCCTTCAATGACCAAAGGCGAGTCAAAGGTGATGACTCCTTGGTTGAAATTCAAGCGCCCGCGCAACTGATCAAAACTGATACCCGATGCGTACAGGTCGGAAAAATCGAGTTTGAGTCTGCGGGTTAAGGCTTCGGTATTAAACAGGCCGAAGAACTTTAACGCTCCCGAAGAGCCCTTTTCCAATTTGCGTAGTCGCCCATTTTCCAACACCAGATCCACACTGCCTTTCAAAGAGGCAACATCACTGCACAGCGGCGAACCCAGCCAGTGTAAACGGGCTTCAAAGTGGCTCTCTTTGGCTTCCAGTATGCCGGTGTAACCCAGAGCTTTTTGTAACCCTTTAATGTCTGCCCCGGTTAACTCACCTTGCAGCGAGCTGTGTTGTTCACCACCAGACTGAACCCAATCTCCAAATGCCTCCAGCTTCATACCCGACAAAGTGCCGGTAATATTATTAATTTTGACCCCACCTGCCCTATGGCGCAGCTGAAACCCTACACTGACAGGCGTTTTATCCCCCACTTGCAGGTGGCTAATACTCACATCCATATTGGGGACTTCGGTGAGATCAACCCCTTCCAGCACATCTTTACTGCCCTCTTTACTGTTAGTCTCCGCCAGATAAAGGTGCTCGACATTTAACGACCATGGGTCTTTTTTTTGTTGAGGAAGCCATAGCTCGCCTTTGATGGTCTGCCCGTCAATCGTCAGGCTGGTGCCACCGGTTTCAGAAGTAAGTGAGGCGACAACATCCTGCCACCGTTGCTGGTCATAAAGTACAGCGCCGATGCGCAACTGCTCCACTGACGTGCGGGAGAGCAGTGACTGCAAGTTGCTTTTTCTAGTCGGCACATTGGTGGGTGATTGAAACGACGATTCAAAATAGTGCTTCCATAAATCGATGTTCAGCTCATCAAGCGAACCACGCACCGCTATTTGACCACTTGCCGGTAACTGCATTGAAAGCTCTGGACGGTTGCCCAAAGTAAAAAGAGTAGAGCCAGAAGTCATATCCATCTCCACCTGCCCCAAACCGCTAACGTCGATACTCAGTCGCTCCTGTTGCCCTTTAGCAGTAAACAAAAGAGCCAAAGGCAGAGGCTCATCGGCTGTTTTTGCCAAAGGCACAGGGAGTTCAGAGGTCACGCCAAGTAGCTCACTGTTGACCTGTAGCATTTGGCTTTTTTCGGCAAAATCCAGCGATAGCGCGGCATGGTAATCGGTTTTTCCAGCCAGTACACTGAGATAATCCAGCTTTAGCCACTGCTGCAGGGCTGGCACTTCTATGGTTCCGCTCCAGTTAATATTGGTTGCTGCTAGCTGCTTATTAACAGCCTCAGACGCGATTTGTAAGCTGACCTCAGAACCGAATAATTCAGCAGACAACTGTTGTGCATTAAGGCCTCGCTCAGAATTAAACGACAATTCTCCTGCGATTTTTTCGATATTAATTCCCATCTCCGCAATAGCAAACTGAAAATCGTTAACTGAGGAGCGAATGTCAACCACCGCATCGTCAAGCGCCTTCAGGGGCAGGGTCAAACCCAGTTCGGCATCAATAGAGCCGTGCAGTTGCCATTTTTGTGCCTCGCCATCCATGCGCTGGTTAATGGGAGTTTGGGTAAGCAAGTAGTGCAATGTTTCGCCGCTGGCTTTAAGTTGGCTGTTGACTTGCAGTACAGCACTGCCATTAAGGGGAAGTCTGGCGACCAAGTTATCCAGCTGACCACCGGCAGTGCGGGCACTGGTTGCCAACACCTCCACCCGATCATCATTGACAAAAACCTGTCCGTTCAGATTGCTGATTTGCGGCCACTGCGGTTCGTAGGCCAGAATGGCATCGTGCAGATCAAAAAATAGCCCCCAGCGGTTATCCAGCGGGTCTTTGCTATCCACCAGTGCACCGTTATAAATAAAACCACCCTCACTGATTGCCCCGCCACGAATGGCGCTATCGAGCCAGTGCGTCAGGTTGTCATCCATCGGGCCAAGGGCGGGTAGGTATTTGGGGGTGTAGCGAGCATCGCCATTGCTCATGCCAACGGTCAGGGCCATGTCCAGCGTCTGGTCATATTGGCGCTTCAGCGGAATATCCAGCCTTAGCTTGCCTTTGAGGCTTCCTTCTGGTCCGGTCAAGGCCAGGTCGTCGGACTTTAAAATATAAAAATCGTCTATAACGTCCCAATACAAACGCCCACGGGCGGTGTCATAGGTCCAGGTATCGCGAAACAGCTTGGGGAAGCCCAGCTGGAAATTGTGCGTATCAAGATCCAGATAACCCTGCTGCAAACTCATTCGTAACTGGCCACTGACATTCCCCCCAGAGGGCGCTCCTTTCCAGGCATCTACTGCTACGTTGTCAAGACGGGCGCTCAAATCAAAGTCAAAAGGCTGACGGGAAAGATAAAAATTCAGTGCCAGATCGTGCAGATTCCCCCGAGGGTTAAGTGTTTGCAAAAGCTTAGCCGCTTTGCCCGGCAAAACCTCGGTATTGAGCAGTAGCCCTTTGAGCAAGTTAAGGTCGAGCTCCTTGGTTGCTACCGTGACGGCGTATTCTTGCTGACGATCACCGGCCAGATACCAACTATTGCGCCAATGGTAGGTGGTGCCGTTACTGAGATGGTTTTCCAGCGTGGTGTCGGTTAACCACAGCTGCCAGCGGCTGCCATTGACACCTTGCATAAACAGTTCTGTCTGTACAGACAAATGGTTCAGAGTGTTGGCCCGGTCAAGATAAGCGATATCGGAAGAGGCCGCGCGCCCTTGTAGCTGCCACTGCTCATTTTCATAACGCCACTGAGTATCAAGCTCGACCATGATTTTCACGACATCGTCATAACAGCCAGACCACAAAGCGCAGAGCTGTTCAGCGTCAAGATCTTTGGCAATGGCGTTGCCCTGCCAAAGGGATAATCGACCATCGGTAAAACCGCCACCACCATTAACTTCCAGATAACCATCGCCCACCTCAAGGCGGGCACTGAGATCTTTCTGGCCGTGATCCGTGAGTACCGTCAGGTAGCGACCGTTAATATGACTGCTTTCACCATTCGCCTTGTTCAGGTGCAGACGAACATTGCGAATATCCACCATCTCTTGCAGAGCGAGCCATTTGAGCACCTTACTTTTACGGTACTGTATGGTTTGCGGCGACGACCCGGCAATCCTTTGAACGCCGGACAGCATCCACTGTGCACCATCGCCCTGCACCAGATTGATATTGACACCTTTGAGCTCCAGAGCAGTAAATACCGGCATCCGGTTTAACAGCGACTCTCTGATACTCAGCTCCAGCTCCAATTCGTCAATACTGAAACCAATAACGTCCGCACCTTCCCCCCGAAGGGTCAGCCCATGGAGCGATAACCAGGGTTCACCGCCATTCCATTGCACCGCCATGGCTTCAACCTGCAGGTTGGCATTTAAGTGCGCACTGAGAAAGCGCGACAACTGCGGTTGCAAAGCCGGCAAAAAAGAGAAAGTAACGCGAGTGAGAACAACCACCGTGACCAGCAAGGCCAAAGCAGCAAACAGTACGTTCCCACACCATTTCAGCAGGCTATTAATCAGACGCATACCGTACGAACTGCTTTTGTCTTTA
The DNA here is from genome assembly GCA_965198415.1 of Endozoicomonas sp. GTDB lineage: Bacteria > Pseudomonadota > Gammaproteobacteria > Pseudomonadales > Endozoicomonadaceae > Endozoicomonas. Next base: position 542,534 of record CBDAPN010000028.1, on the reverse strand, counting down.
GGCGTGCTTGCCGATTGTCGTTTATATTTTGAAATCCAATTCACCATCAAACCAGAACTACATCAAATTGTTCCTGGGTGTAGATCGGCTCTACCTGAAAGCGGATAGGTTTCTCAATGAACTCCTCCAAATCCGCCACATTGCTGGACTCTTCATCCAGCAAACGATCAATCACCGCCTCAGAGGCCAACACCATATAGCCATCGCCCTCATAGGCCCTGACCGCCCGGAGAATTTCCCGAAAGATTTCATAGCAAATGGTCTCTGCTGTTTTTAACGTGCCCCGACCTTCACAGGTTGGGCAGGGTTCACAGAGAATATTTTCCAGCGATTCACGGGTGCGCTTACGGGTCATTTCCACCAGCCCCAGTTCACTGACGCCGGTAAAGTTGGTTTTTGCGTGATCCTGCTCCATGGACTTCTCAAATGCCCGTTGTACTTGGCGCTGGTGCTCCGGGTCTTCCATGTCAATAAAGTCGATAATAATAATCCCACCCAGATTTCTAAGGCGCAGCTGACGGGCAATGGCCACTGCTGCCTCCAGATTGGTTTTGAAAATCGTCTCTTCCAGATTACGATGACCGACAAAAGCACCGGTGTTAACGTCGATGGTGGTCATCGCTTCGGTTTGATCGATGATCAGATAGCCGCCGGATTTTAGCTGCACTTTTCGACTCAGAGCCTTGTTGATTTCATCTTCTACCCCGAACAGGTCAAAGATGGGGCGCTCACCGGGGTAATACTCAACCCGGCCATCTATTTCAGGCACCAGCTTTTTAACGAATTTAGAGACTTTTTCAAAGGTTTCTTTGGAATCAATGCGAATTTTTTCAATATTGGGGTTGACCAAGTCACGCATGGTGCGAAGGTGTAACGGAAGGTCTTCGTAAACGTTGGCTGGCGCCTGAGTGGTTTTAATGTTTTCTTCGATGGTCTCCCACAGACGATGGAGAAAGAGGATATCCGCCCGCACTTCGGCAACACTGATACCCTCCGCCGCCGTTCGCAGGATAAAACCACCCGCCGAAGTCACCTCAGAAGGGGTCTCAGCTAAGCAGGACTCCACCAGTTGCCGCAGGCGCTCACGCTCCTCGACATCTTCAATACGCAGAGATATTCCCACATGGCTATTTTTGGGCATGTGCACCAGATAACGTGCCGGAATGGAGATGTGGGTCGTTAATCGGGCGCCTTTGGTACCCAGCGGATCTTTAGTGACCTGTACCACCAGCGACTGCCCTTCATGGACCAACTCATAAATGGGCCGCTCCTGGGATTCTTCACTGTTTTTTTCCTGCCGCGGGGTAATTTCACTGGCATGAATAAACGCCGCCCGCTCAAGGCCAATATCAACAAATGCCGCTTGCATACCGGGCAACACCCGAACCACTTTGCCTTTATAGATATTGCCAACAATGCCACGACTGCGTGACCTTTCGACATAGATCTCCTGCAGCACCCCATTTTCAACCAGAGCCACCCTCGATTCCATGGGCGTGATATTCATGAGAATTTCTTCGCTCATTCCACTCCCTCAACTCCTTTAATGCATTGACCTGTAATGCCTGCACAGGAAAACTAACCGAAAAAAACAGCGGCATTACAGGTCAACACACTGACACCGATTGGACAGCGATAAAAACCTGATCCGTCGATCATACCAGTTATTAACGGCCGGAGGTTTGCCCCCAGAGAAAATTTATCTCAGCAACTCAGGCGGGGCTTCGATGGCAATGAACGAAAAGCGAACAGTTTATTACTGTTCAGAAACCTGCCAAAACGGTACATGAAACCGGGTTAATAACTGAGCGGTTTCCATCAATGGTAGGCCAACAACACCAGAATAACTGCCTGCCAAGTGTGCAACCAGTACAGCACCATAACCCTGAATGCCATAGGCTCCGGCTTTATCGGTGCACTCACCGGATGCAATGTAGTCGTCGATCAACTGAGCAGGCAACTTATTAAACGTTACCTCAGTGACGGTACAGCACGATTGCAGCTGCTCGCCATCGGTCATCGCCACAGCGGTCATTACCTGATGCGTATTGTCAGAGAGCATGGCCAGCATACGACGAGCGTCTTCAACATCTGCTGGCTTGCCAAGAATTTGCTGATTAAATACTACCGTAGTATCCGCCGCCAGCAAGGGCAATCTCTGATCCTCGCAGGCCAGCAGATGCTGCCAGCTGGCACCGGCTTTTTCCCGTGCCATGCGTAAAACGTAATCTTTTGGGGGTTCATAGGTCAGCGGGGTTTCATTAATGTCACACACCAGTTGATGAAAGGGGACACCAATCTGTTGCAACAGTTCAGCTCGTCGGGGGGAACGGGAAGCCAGATAAATCATCGCTTACTCATTCAGACAGTTCTATACCACCCGGAAATACCGCCGCAAAAAACGCAATCCGGACATAACCCAGGGCCAGATTAGCGCACTGGAAATTGACGGTAACAAGTACCAGATTGATGGAATCGTATCACCTGCTGCGCTTCGTACCCACAATACCAACAGCTGATAAAAACCCACCATTAAAAACACCATGAACGCCTGCTGCCAAACCGGAAACAACCTAAGACGCCGATGCAGGCTCAGCACCATAAACGCAACCACCACCATGGCCAGTGAGTTCAATCCAAACAGGCTACCCTGAAAAACATCCAGCACCAGCCCCGTCATAAAGGCAAAGAGCAAACCAAAACGCTCTGGCAAAGCCAGAATCCAGTAGATCACCACCAAAGAAACCCACGCCGGGCGAATCAATGAGAGCCATTGCGGTAACGGCATAATGCTGAATATCGCAGCCATCAGCAGAGTGATCCAGACAACCCAGTGGGCATTAGGCTGATGCACCATTATTCGTTTTCCTCATCTACTTTACTGTTCAGCCTTTTCACTCAGCCTCTTTGCTGCGGGCGTTTCTATGGAGTCAATTAAATCAGAGACTTCACGAAACACCAGCAACACCACCCGGCTGCGATTGACCTCTGCCATCGGGCGCACCTCAATACTGGCAAAAGCGTCGCCCTGATTATGGGTAATTGAAGTAACAACGCCTACCGGGTAACCCTCCGGATAGACGCCGCCGAGCCCGGAACTGGTTAACAGATCCCCTTCCTGAAAATCTTCCGTTAGCGGAATATGCTGCAACTGCAGAGTATCTGTGCGCCCGGTACCGGTGGCTATGGCGCGATATTTGGTGCGATTATTCTGTATGGGAATCCGTGCCGCCATATCGGTGAGCAGCAGCACACGACTGCTTACCGGGCTCACCTCAATCACTTGCCCCATGACACCGTGGGCATCAAGGATAGCCTGCCCTTCATAAACGCCGTCAGCCAATCCTTTATTGATAGTCACCCGGTGACGAAAAGGGTCAGGGTCGACGCCGACCACCTCGGCGATTAACACCTGCTCATCTACCAGTTCCGATGAGTTCAGCAACTCTTTGAGGCGAATATTTTGTGCCGTTAGTGAGGCCAGTTTCTGGACTTTTTGTTCGAGGATCAGATTTCTAGCTTTGAGGCGGGCGTTTTCCTGCATCAATTCATTATGCGAGATAACAACTTCCGAGGCTGTACCCCACACTCGTCCGGGTAAATCCGCCAAAAACAGCACTGGCGTAGCAGCTACAGTGAGCCACTGTCGCACCTGGGATAACGCCCGATAGGTGTAGTCAAAATACAAAAGTGCCAGCGATAAAATAATCAGCAAAACAAAACGGGTGACCAGAGACTGGCGTTGACTAAAAATCGGTTTAATGACCTGCTCCTTACCAGGTTTAAAATCCAATCAGCAACAGCGAACGGTTGCTGATCTTTGCAAACCAGAGGAAGTGGTAATGCTTTAATCCGTGGATAACAGATCCATCCGATGTTTATCCATCATCTCAATTGCCCGGCCACCGCCACGAGCCACACAAGTGAGGGGGTCTTCAGCCACCAGCACCGGTAACCCGGTCTCCTCGCTGATCAGTCTGTCAAGGTCTCGCAGCAATGCACCGCCGCCGGTGAGCACCAGACCACGCTCGGCGATATCCGATGCCAGCTCAGGTGGGGATTGTTCCAGAGCGCTCTTCACCGCCTGAACAATCGCCGTCAGTGACTCTTGCAAAGCTTCGAGGACTTCGCTGCTGTTCAGGGTAAAGCTGCGGGGGATACCTTCGGCGAGGTTGCGGCCACGAACATCAATTTCCAGCAACTCATCGCTGGGGTAAGCAATGGCGATTTCCTGCTTGATACGCTCTGCGGTGGCATCGCCAATCAGGCTGCCGTAGTTGCGACGGACATAAGAGACAATGGCGTCATCAAAACGATCCCCACCGATACGCACGGACTCGGAGTAGACGACACCGCTTAAAGAGATAATGGCAATTTCGGTGGTCCCACCGCCAATATCGACAACCATGGAGCCGCTGGCCTCTTCCACCGGCAGCCCCGCCCCAATGGCCGCAGCCATGGGCTCTTCAATGAGGTAAACCTCCCGGGCACCGGCACCTAGCACCGACTCACGAATCGCCCGTTTTTCAACCTTAGTGGACTTACAGGGCACACAGACCAGCACACGCGGGCTGGGCTGAATAAAACTGTTCTCATGCACTTTGTTAATGAAGTGCTGCAGCATACGTTCACAAACGTCAAAGTCTGCAATGACACCATCCTTCATAGGGCGGATGGCGGTAATATTCCCGGGGGTTCGCCCGAGCATCCGCTTGGCATCAGCACCAACGGCGACCACACTCTTTTGAGTGCCAAGATTGCGAATAGCAACCACCGAGGGCTCATTTAACACAATGCCCTTTTCGCGGACATAAACCAGTGTGTTGGCAGTTCCAAGATCAATAGAGAGATCGCTGGAAAACAGACCACGTAACCTTTTCAGCATGTTATGGTGTACCTTGATTCAAGGCTTAAGTAATTCCCGAAACTCTAACAATGCTATCACTTCAGGGCAAGCAGCAATTGTGCTCGTTGGAGACTGTACCGACACCATTCAACCTGGAAACAGCGTACAAATAATACCCACCCAATCGGTTTTTACTGACTAAGTACGCTTTTGCTTCACGGAACTTGAAGCATTAGAGTCGCACTCACTGTTAAACCATGGCATATAAATCGTCCAAAATACCTCAAGCTACGCCGCCAAACGCTTTCTCAACTGGCAAAAACAAAGAGACTCTGGCTCGAACTCTACATCCCTTTGCCCCATGGAATACCGTCATACGACACCGTTGTTCGAGTCTTCGAACGTCTCGACCCGGATGAGTTTCGCCAATCTTTCATCAAGTAGGTTAAACAAAGCGCTACCTCTGGGCTTGGCTGTATTGTGCTTCTTTTTCCAGTACCAGAACTAAAAGCCTTTAACGCCATTCTGACGACACCAGACTGATTGCTTCAGGCCAGACTCACGCCAGGCATCAATACACTGTTGCCAAAGCGCGTTTTCTTCAGGGGTAGCTTTTATGAACCCGCTTTCATTACTGCCCTTGCGATGATAAAGGCTTTTGCCCTGATGGCATTGCCCCATTCTTCAGCGCTGATTAGAAAGCCCTTGAGAAATAAGCCTGTAGCCCATACATTAAGCTGCTTATTTATCCTTATCATGCCACCCCGAGAGCGCAAACAACTGGCAAACGGGCTGACCCAATACAAATTTACGGAGACACCAAACCCATGGCCATTGACGACGCCGATGTACTCAACAGCGCCCGCTTGGCGTATCTGTCCATTGATGAAGATGCCACGGCAGCAACCACCAATCAGATCAGCAGCATCCTCACCATGATCGACCAAATGCAAGCGGTCGATACCGAAGGAGTGGAACCCATGGCGCACCCACTTGATGCCACCCAGCGCCTGCGCGCTGATGAAGTAACAGAAGAGAATCAACGTGAACAGCTGCAAAGCTGTGCCCCGGCGGTTGAAGAGAGCCTGTTTTTGGTACCCCTCGTCATTGAATAAACCGTCTCACACCCATTAACTCAGGCAGCGTTCCAACTTACCCATGTACGACAAAACCATCGCAGAACAAAGCCAGGCTCTGACCCGCGGCGACATATCCAGCGTTGAGCTGACCAAAAGCTATCTTGAGCGCATCAAGCAGTATGATGGCAACCTCAACAGTTACATATCGGTCACTGAAGAGTTGGCTCTGCAGCAGGCTCAAGCCGCCGATGAGCAGCGCAGCACCGGTACTGCCAATGCCATGACCGGCATTCCAATTGCCCATAAAGACCTGTTTTGCACTGAGGGCGTTAAAACCTCCTGCGGCTCCAAAATGCTGGATAACTTCATCGCCCCTTACGAATCCACAGTCACCGGTAAATTCAAAACCGCTGGTGCGGTTATGCTCGGCAAAACCAATATGGATGAGTTTGCCATGGGCTCATCCAACGAGAGCAGTCATTACGGCCCGGTAAAAAACCCTTGGGATAACACCGCCATTCCCGGTGGCTCCTCCGGTGGTTCCGGGGCGGCGGTAGCGGCAAGGCTGGCCTCGGGTGCCACCGGTACCGACACCGGCGGCTCGATTCGCCAACCGGCCTCCCACTGTGGTATCACCGGCCTCAAACCAACCTATGGCCGGGTCTCCCGCTGGGGCATTGTGGCCTACGCCTCCAGCCTTGACCAAGCCGGTCCGATGACCCGCAGTGCTGAAGACGCCGCCATCATGCTCAACACCATGGCCGGGTTTGATGCCAAAGACTCCACCTGCCTTGATCGCGACGTGCCCGACTACACCGCCACTCTCAACGACTCACTGGCAGGACTGACCATCGGCCTGCCAACAGAGTACTTCGCTAGCGGACTGGACAGCGAAGTCGAGCAGCAAATCCGCAACGCCATCGCCGAGTACGAAAAGCTCGGTGCCCGGATCAAAGAGATCAGCCTGCCCAACGCCAAACTGTGCATTCCGTCTTACTATGTGATTGCCCCGGCTGAAGCCTCCTCTAACCTTTCCCGCTTTGACGGTGTCCGCTTTGGCTACCGCTGTGAAGACCCACAAGACCTACAGGACTTATACGTCCGCAGTCGCAGCGAAGGCTTTGGCGAAGAAGTCAAACGTCGCATCATTGTGGGTACCTATGCGCTCTCGGCCGGTTACTACGACGCTTACTACCGCAAAGCACAGCAAATCCGTCGTCTGATTCGTGATGATTTTCTTAATGCGTTCAAACAATGCGACGTGATTATGGGCCCCAACGCCCCCACCTCCGCCTTCAATATTGGCGCCATGAACAACGACCCGGTAGCCATGTACCTGTCGGATATCTACACCCTGTCGGTTAATTTGGCCGGGCTGCCCGGTCTATCGATTCCGGCCGGTATGGCCAATAATCGCCCGGTTGGCCTGCAGGTCATTGGACAGTATTTTGACGAGGCACGGCTGCTCAATATCGGTCACCGCTTTCAGCAAGCGACTGACTGGCACCAAAAATCTCCGGCGATGGCATAGGACGAATGAACATGCAATGGGAAACCGTTATCGGGCTGGAGATTCACGTCCAGCTCGCCACCAAAACCAAAATCTTCTCCGGCGCCTCAACCGCCTTTGGCGCGGCGCCCAACAGCCAAGCCTGCGCCATCGACCTTGGCCTGCCCGGCGTGCTGCCGGTGGTCAATGAAGAAGCCATCAACATGGCCATTAAGTTTGGTCTGGGTATTGATGCCGAAATTAACCGGGTCAATGTGTTTGAACGCAAAAACTACTTCTACCCAGACCTGCCCAAAGGCTACCAGACTACCCAGCTGGAAAAGCCCATCGTCGGTGCCGGTCACGTGGACATTACTCTGGCCGATGGCGCGCGCAAAAGCATCCGCATCCACCATGCACACCTTGAAGAAGATGCGGGCAAAAGCCTGCACGAAGATTTTCACGGCATGAGCGGCATCGATTTAAACCGTGCCGGGACGCCACTGATCGAAATCGTCACCGAGCCGGACATTCGCAGTGCCGAAGAAGCCGTCGCCTTTGCCAAAAAACTTCACTCCATCGTCACCACACTGGGCATTTGTGACGGTAATATGTCTCAGGGGTCCATGCGTTTTGATGTCAACGTCTCTGTTCGTCCAACGGGGCAGCAGGCGTTGGGTACCCGCACCGAAACCAAGAACCTGAACTCTTTTAAATTTATGGAAGCCGCCATTCACAAAGAGGTGGAGCGCCAAATCGACCTGATAGAAGACGGCGGCAAGGTTATTCAGGAAACCCGCCTATACAATGGCGACACCGGTGAAGCCCGCTCCATGCGTAGCAAAGAAGAGGCTAACGACTACCGTTACTTTCCCTGCCCGGACCTGCTGCCGGTGGTAATTGACGACAGCCGCCTTGAAAAACTGCGCGCCACCATGCCAGAGATGCCAGACGCCAAAAAAGCCCGCTTCATTGCCGAACTCGGCCTTGGCGATTACGACGCAGAGATCCTCTCATCAGACCAGTCCCTGGCCGACTATTTTGAAGCCACGGTAAACACCAGCAAAGACGCCAAACTGTCTGCCAACTGGGTGATGGGGGAACTGGCAAAATCCCTGAACCAGAGCGGCATCACCATCGCCGAAAGCCCGGTCACCGCAGAAATGCTCGGTGGTCTGATCCAGCGCATCAAAGACAACACCATCTCCGGTAAAATCGCCAAAGAGGTGTTTGAAGTGCTGTGGCAAGGTGAAGGCAAGAGCGCTGACGACGTCATTGAGAAAAAAGGCCTTAAACAAGTCACCGACACCGGCGCCATTGCCGCCATGATTGACGATGTATTGGCCAACAACAGCCAACAGGTGGAAAACTACCGGGCAGCACCACCGGAGAAACGGGGCAAAATGATTGGTTTTTTTGTCGGTCAATGCATGAAAGCGTCCAAAGGCAAAGCCAACCCAGCGATGGTTAATCAGCTGTTGAAACAGAAGCTGGACAGCTAGCGCGAGAGATTTTTCGGGCACGCTGGCATTTGCCAGCGTCACGCAATTTCTTCATGCGCTGACCTTCAGGAAGTCATTACCGATCACGATATTCATAAGATCTGCCCATCATTTGGATATCGTTATGCAAAAAACATGGCTTTGCTGGCTTTTACTCACCGCCTCTTCCACCTCACTGGCTGATTGGAGACCGGACAAAATCAATCTGGCTTTCGGGCAATTCATCTCCCCACTGGTGGAGCGTAAGGCGAAGATTGACCAGTATCGCCTCAGCATCAACTGGGAGCTTACTGAGGCGCTGTGGTCATCTGACCATGTTCTTCTGCAAAGCTACATGGAATTAGCCTTCAGCAAATGGGTGAGCAAACTGTCAGATGACAGCCGTCGCATGGGTGCCAAAAGCGCCAGACAAGCCAGCTTCAGCCCGGTTTTTCGCTTTATTGGTAACAGTGCAACGTCGCCTTTTTTGGATGTGGGTATTGGTATCAGCTACCAAAGTGAGGCGGATCTTGAGCAACGCCACCCTTCGGGCATTAACATGGGCGGCAACTGGCAATTTGAAACGCGCCTGATGTTCGGCATGAACCTTGGGGCAACCCCTTATGCCTTGAGCTACGGATGGATGCACTACTCCAATGCCAGTCTGGCCAGCATCAACGAAGGGCTTGATTTTCAAACACTGCAGCTGACGTATCGGTTTTAACCATTAACCAGAAAATGCACCCAAATACTGGCAGCATAGCCAAGGGCAATAGCCCAACTCCAGCGTAAATGAGACATAAACGTGTATTTGCCCTGCGATGTTCCCATCAGGGCCACACCGGCGGCAGAACCGATGGATAATAAACTGCCACCGACACCGGCAGTCAGGGTAACCAGCAGCCATTGAAATGAGTCCATTTGCGGCTCCATTCCTAAAATGGCAAACACCACCGGAATATTGTCCACAATAGCCGACACCAGACCGGCAATTACATTGGCCCAGGTGGCGCCAAGGCCGGTGTACAGGCTCTGTGAGGCCAGATCAAGAAAACCGAGATAACGCAGACCGCCGACCGAGAAGATCACGCCAAAGAAGAACAGCAGTGTATCCCATTCGGCATGGGCGACCTCCTGAAAGATATCAATGGGTTCATCCTTTGGCCTTGGTCTGGCGGTTAACCGCCGACTGCTGGTTAATCCTTGGATGCGCAGAATGTAGGTAAAAAACATCAGCAGGGCAAGCCCCGTCATCATGCCCAAAAAAGGCGGTAATCCAAGCACTTTCTCGTAGCTGACCGCCAAAAAAATAGTGACCAGAAAAAGCACGCAGATCATCAGGCCGCCCCGGCGAATGTAACTTTTGGCCTTAACCTCGGCGGGGCGCCCCGTATCAATGAAAAAGCTCATAATAATCGCGGGCACCAGATAGTTGACCAGTGAGGGTAAAAACAGCCTGTAAAATTCAAAGAATTCAACCTTTCCGGCTTGCCAGACCATCAGTGTCGTAATATCCCCAAATGGGCTGAATGCGCCGCCGGCATTGGCGGCAACCACCACATTAATCATGGCAAGGGTGACAAACCGGGGATTGCCCTGCCCCACAGCCATAATGACTGCCCCCATCAGTAACGCTGTGGTCAGGTTGTCTGCCACCGGTGAGATGCAAAAAGACATTACGCCGGTGATCCAGAACAGCGCTCGATAGTTAAAACCCTTGCTAATTAACCAGCTACGCAGCATGGCAAAAATCTGCCGGTCTTCCATGGCATTGATGTAAGTCATCGCCACCAGCAAAAAGAGAAACATCGCCGCATATTCTTCAAGGTCATGCATCACCGCCTGCTTCAGCTGTGCATGGGACACCCCTTTTTGCACTGCCAAAATTGAGATGAGCGCCCAGATCACCCCCGCAGCGAGAATCACCGGCTTCGATTTACGCAGTCGAAGACGCTCCTCGGCCATAACAACACAGTAAGCAATGACAAAAATAGCAATACACGACCATGCCAGTGGGTTGGCAGTCAGTGCTTGTGTCTCATCACCAGCAAGCACCAGCGCACTATGGCTGCTTAACACACCGGCAAAAAGGTGTTTTTTGTTAATTGTCATCATCATTCTGTCCTGCAGGCTCTGTATAGGAGCTTGCAACCCGTTGGTAAGTTAAACGACCACCACCGACAGCCATGGTCAACAGAAAGTTGTTAACGGAGGGTTTATCAAATCGCTCACGATAATTTAAAACAATAGTGCATAAAATTGGCAAATTGAAGGCAGTGGCCATTGGGGAAAAAAGTTATAAGTCAGCTTAAGTATAAAAAAGACACATTTAATATTTTTTTGTGTAAACAGCAATTTACGCAATCATTTAACAAATTTACGTATAAGATTTATATGCAAACTGTCAACTATCTGCCGTCATTTTGTCATTAGCCAATCGCTAGCTTATCGAGAAGATCAAATGTCTATTGCACCCAAACTCCAGGCTTTTCTGAATACCAATCAGACAGATTATGAAGTAGTCAGCCACCCCTATTCGAACCGGGCTCTGGACACAGCTCATATTTCCTGCGTTCCGGTTAAAAATATGGCCAAAGCCATTGTACTTAGGGACAACGAAGGGTATGTCATGGCTGTGGTTCCTTCCATGAACAAATTGATGCTGCGCTGGATTAATAGCAAGCTCAATCGCAACCTCAATCTGGTGACGGAGCATAACCTTGAAGAACTTTTCCCAGACTGTGAGGCAGGTGCCGTCCCGGCCATTGGCACAGCCTATGGCATGAAAACCTGCTGGGATGATGAGTTAAATACGGTACATGACTTATATTTTCAGGGTGGCAACCACCGTGAGCTGATCCATTTGGAACGAGAGCAATTTAAAAAACTCCTACAGGGTCAACCCCACGCCGCCATCAGCTGTGACCCGGATGAAGCCAATGCCTATCTTCACGAGCTTTAACGACCAAACTGAGTAAATCCTTTTTTAAACCAGAAGATTGTTGGAGAATAGTGGGGTCGCCTAGACGGGGTCGCCTAGACGGGGTCGAGTGCTATTGTTGAATAACCTGTCAGGCGTAAAGGCACTACCTGCTATCACTCTCACATTAATACCAACGCCCATGAAACAATCCGATGAGTTTTGTCTGGTTCTCACCACCTGTGCGAACCAACAAGAAGCCGACGCCCTTGCCAAAGCCATTTTGGAACAGCGCCTTGCCGCCTGCATTCAGAGCAGCGTTGTTCAGAGCCATTATCGGTGGGAGGGGCAGGTGCAGTCTGAACCTGAAGTGCTGTTGCGTATCAAGACCACCATGCACCTTTACAGCGCGTTGGAACAGTACCTGAAAACGGCACACAGCTATGAGGTGCCGCAGATTATTCAAGTGCCTATCAGCGCTGGCTGGTCGACCTATCTGGATTGGCTGCGCGAAGAAACCAGCTAAATTACAGCCCGCCCTCCGTCAGCTTGCGGGGTTCAAGCAGTTTCTCCAGCGTTTCACGGGAGAGATCGGTGTTTTCCACCGCCACATCAATCACCGGGCGTCCTTGCTGGTAGGCCTGCTTGGCAATTTCTGCCGCTTTGAGATAACCGATGATAGGATTGAGAGCCGTTACCAATATTGGGTTACGACTGAGTGCCTGACGTAAATTATTTTCATTTACCTTGAAGGTCGCGATGGCCTTATCCGCCAATAAACGACTTGCGTTTGATAGTAATTGAATACTCTCCAGCAAATTACGGGCAATAACAGGCAGCATAACATTGAGTTCAAAGTTACCGGACTGCCCTGCCACAGACACCGTAAGGTCATTACCCATCACTTGTGCCGCCACCATGGCGGTTGCCTCTGGAATCACCGGGTTTACCTTACCGGGCATAATAGACGACCCGGGCTGTAAAGCTTCCAGCTCTATTTCACCCAAACCCGCCAGTGGCCCGGAGTTCATCCAGCGCAGGTCGTTGGCAATTTTCATTAAAGAAACCGCTGTCGTGCGTAATGCGCCGGAAAGAGCAACCGCAGTATCCTGAGTGCTGATGCGGGCAAACAGGTTATCAGCGGGCTTAAAGGCAAGCCCCGTGATTTTCGTGAGTTCCCTGCTGAATTGAAGAGCAAACTCTGGATGTGCATTGATACCGGTACCAACAGCAGTCCCCCCCTGAGCCAGACTTTGTAGCTCAGGCTGCTGGCGAGTCAGCGCTTGAACGTTTTGGTCTATCTGACTCGCCCAAGTCAACATGCTCTGATCCATTCTCACAGGCATCGCATCCATAAGATGCGTGCGGCCGGTTTTTACCAGCCCTTTAACAGCATCAGCCTTGGCTTTGATGGTTGCTGATAAATGCTCCAAAGCCGGCAGTAATTTGTGCTGCAGCTCAATAGCAGCACTGATATGAATGGTGCTGGGGATGATGTCATTACTGCTCTGGCCAAAATTTACGTGATCATTGGGGTTCACCTGCTCGTTGGCGTGACCACTGGCCAAGGTCGCCAAAACTTCATTGGCGTTCATGTTGGAGCTGGTACCGGAGCCGGTCTGAAACACGTCTACCGGGAAATGATGGCACACATCGGGGCTGCTGAGCAGTTCATCCACCGCAGTGACAATGGCATTGGCGAGATTTTCAGGCAAGGTACCGAGTTTGCAATTGGCACTGGCTGCTGCTTTTTTTGCCTGCAAAAGCGCATGGATAAACGCCTCGGGCATGGGCTGCCCACTCACGGGAAAATTATTCACTGCCCGCTGGGTCTGGGCGCCATAAAGGGCATCGGCCGGTACCTCAAGCTTGCCCATGCTGTCTTTTTCCACTCTTGTTTTCATCTCAACGCCTCTGCTTAGGGGGTAAAGTAAAATCCCGTGACTTGTATCTCCCACAGGAGTCTTTTTAACTCTTCTTCTTGTTGCGCCTCATCGGCCAGCGCTTTCAGTCCGGCCACCTGAGTGTGCAAATAATCAAGGCAAACCGTGCGCCAGTGGGGCGGGTTCAGTGTATCGGCATAGGTATCCAGCAACAGTTTGATACAGGCTCGCATTCGTAGCCAACGCTCCGAAGCCGACAGCTGCGGTACCAGCACAGACCGCTCAAGCCAGGAAGGCAGCAAACCCGGGTTATCTGGCAACTCGGCATAACGAATGATATGACCCTGTGTTTCCAAACTGGCGTGGCGCCACCAACACACACTGGGTTCTGTGGCACTTGAGTTTGGCACAGTCACCTCCTGTTTTTATACGATTTTCCAAAAGCCTGTCAGCCTCCTCGGCCAAATCGGCTGCACAATTTTTTGCTCGCAGACGTTTACATTTGTCACGGTATAAAATATAAATGATAACCATTCTCAATAAAATAGCTACCTGCAAGAGATTTCTACCGTGAACCAATGGCAAGAGAAGCTTCATCAAGGAAATGCCGACTTTCACCAGTGTAATTGGCGGTCGGCCGAGGCAACTTATCTTGAGGCTGTGCAACTCCTTGAAAATGAATGGTTTAAAGATTTGGACAATGCCCAGCTGATGATGGGTTGGATCGCCGCCATGCACAATCTGGCGACGCTCTATGAACGCCAAAAGCTACCGCAAAAGGCCAGTGAGTTTCTGGTTTTCCCCTACCGGCGCATCATGACGCTGGTCAAGTCCGCCCAAATGCCGGATGAATTCATGTTCCCCTTGCTAAGGGCGCTCAAATGCACGGTAATCCCTCTGCTGGAGTTTTCCGGACGACACCCGGTTTGCAAATGTTGCCAACAGCACCTTGATGAGGCCAAACAGTGGCTGAATCAGCCCTTAAGAGATCAGTCGTTTATTTCGAACGTGCAAAATATTCCTGCAAAACGGCCTTCACTATCTAATATAAAAACTGTACATTGAATGATTTTTAGCCAAGGAGAACAGCACAATGAGACACTATGCTAAGTCACTGTCGCTTATATTTTTCTCGCTACTAATGGTCACTGGTCAGGTATTTGCCCACCCTGGGCATGACCACAGCCATTGGTCAGCCAGCCTGATTCATGTGCTGTGGCTGGCTGCGCCACTTGCTCTGTTAGCGGCATACGCCCTCTTTCGCAAAACAAGAGCGCCTGAACCAAAAGCGCAAAAAAAGGATACGATGTCATGATTTATCAACTTCTGAACCGGCTCAATGCCCGCAAGCCATTTCCAAAGGCCTCTGCCCACTGCGATATTCCCTGCAAAATTTACGACCCCATGACGGCACAACTAGCAGCGTTAACCGTTGTTCGTATGGTGGACATGATTAATGAGCTGGAAAACAAACAGCCTTTGTCGTTGACTGATCAGGCGCAGCTCTCTCGCCTGGTTGCCCAGAAAGAAGAGCACGGAATAAAGGTAAAATACGAAGTGCGAGTCA
The DNA here is from genome assembly GCA_965198415.1 of Endozoicomonas sp. GTDB lineage: Bacteria > Pseudomonadota > Gammaproteobacteria > Pseudomonadales > Endozoicomonadaceae > Endozoicomonas. The sequence goes on along the minus strand of CBDAPN010000028.1, from coordinate 527,269 downwards.
TCTGGGGAGACTACTTCAAGCAGCCACAACTGGAAGCCTTCCCGGAAATCCACGAACTTACCCACAGCATTATGCTGGCGGCTTCTAAAGCCAAGCAGGCTGTTGATAAAGAAGCGGCGTTGGATTTACTGAAAAAAGTGAATCGTTTTGCCGAAATTTTCTGGACTACCAAAGGCGTTAAAACCTACACCGCTACCTGCCCTTACCCACCAGAGCAGCCTGTTGTGTATCCAAAATTGGACGGCTGACTTACATGCTGATGATTCACCGGGTAAGCGGCAACAGTATGCTGCCTCGCTACCGCGATGGCAGCTATCTGTTGCTGATGCCGCTTTACCGGTTTTTGCCTTTTTTACGCCCTGCCATTGGTGACGCTCTGGTAGTGAAGCACCCACGTTTTGGCACTCTGGTAAAAACACTGGAGCGACAAGATCAGAACGGCAATTACTGGCTGAAAGGAGAGAACCCCGCCAGTGTTTCCACACAGGCCATTGGCGCCATCCCCAAATCACAAGTTATTGGTCGTGTACTCATGGCTTTTCAAGACTAAATCAACTCTTTCAGGCGATACCACAGCATACCAAGAGCCAGCAATGGCGCCCGAAAATGACGACCGCCCGGAAAGGTCATGTGGTGAATCTTCGCAAACACATCGAAGCTTTGAGCCTGATTGGCAATGGCTTGCGCCAACACCCGACCGGCCATATGCGTAGCATTTACCCCGTGTCCGGCATAAGCCTGAGCGAAGTAAATATTTGCTCCTAGCCTGCCAATCTGTGGCATTCGATTTGCGCCCACACCAAGCATACCGCCCCAGTGATATTCAATGGCCACATTGGCCAACTGTGGAAATACCCGCAGCATTTTTGGCCGCAATGCAGCGATGATATCTTTTGGATCTCGCCCGGAGTAGTTGCACATACCACCAAACAGCAGTCGTTTATCTGCCGACAGACGAAAATAGTCAAGAACCACCCCGGCATCACAAATCGCCGAATCCTTGGGGATCAGAGGCTGCCAGACTTCTTTTTTGAGAGGTTCGGTAGCAATGATATAACTACCTGCAGGTAGCACTTTACCGCTGAGGCTCGGTTCCAGATTACCAAGATAGGCGTTACCGGCCAGCACTAAAAACTGACAGGTCACTGAGCCTTTATCCGTCTCCACCCGTGGACGATCACCTTTGTGAATTTTGGTTACAGCAGAGCGCTCAAAAAACTGCACGCCGAGTTTTTCAGCCGCCCGGGCTTCGCCAAGACAGAGGTTTAACGGGTGTAAATGGCCACTGCCCATATCCACTAAACCGCCTATATATCGGTCTGTTTGCACATATTGGCGCAGCTGATCTTTATTCAGCAGTGCCGCATGGCGCTGGTAGCGATACTTTTCCAGTGCCTCGTATTCACTGTTGATCGCCGCCATCTGCCCGGGCTTGATGGCCACATCCAAATAACCCATTTTCAAATCACACTGAATGTCGTATTGACGGATGCGCTCAAGCACCAGCTCTACCGCCTCAAAGCCCATCTGATAAATGGACTTCACCCCCTCACTGCCGATCTGCTGCTGAAACTGCTCAGGTCTTTCGCCAATGCCACGAATAAGCTGACCACCATTGCGCCCGCTTGCACCCCAGCCAACTTTCCGAGCCTCCAAAACAGCCACCTGATAACCCCGCTCGGCTAACTCGAAAGCGGTGGCGATACCTGAAAAGCCGCCTCCAACCACACAAACGTCTACCGTTAAATGGTCTTCAAGTGCAGGATAATCGGTAATAAAATTGGCTGTTGCGCTGTAGTAAGACGCAGCATGCTCTGGGGTATGTACAGGTGCTTTGAGTTTCATTATTGCTCTATATCATGGGCTGTCGGGTAAAAAATCCGTTTTTTACCCCGTGTGGTGAAGGGCCATTCTGCCCGGATAACTCTTAACCATAAACCCTCAACCGTCGTCGGCAAGATTTACCTGCCAATAAGTTTTGGGCAGACGGTGAACTGAAGAGCCAAGAGGGCATCCACAGCGAAAATATTCTCGCCAAACCCTCCCGCCATTGCCCCGACCCACTCTACTGTCGATGGTTATTCGCAATCGACCAGAATAAACCAATCGGGGGAGCTTCATGCTTACGGGTGGCAATAAATGTATCCGCGCTCAGGCCATTAACTGCCACGCCTTTCCACAAGGAAACAGGAAATTTAGCATTTGAGTTAGTCTCATCCCACTGATGCACCACCTTTTGGGCTGGTTGCAAATAGGACTCATGAATACACTGCATCATCTCCTTTGGCGGTTCTGTGCTGTGATAATTCATTGCCAGATCGCCCAGACAAATAAACCCCTTGGGAGGAATTGGCCGCCAAACGCTCACAGGGCCATGTGCGCCGATACCTACATCATTCCACAGCCAGTTATAACCCAAAGGTCTGGCTACGCCCGGTTGATCATCTGCAACCACCAGCGTTTTTATAGCACTTTCCCCGGCAGCGGTTATCAGTACATCACCGACAATTGAATAACCGTCAGGCGACTTAGGGCGACGAAACTCAAGATACTGAGAAGCGCTGGTTCCCTGCGTTGACCATGTTAAGGTGGAGTCTTTTACCCATAAATATCGCAGTTTTTCAGCAGGCGGTTTAGGTTTTACAGTATTCATTCTGAGCGCCATTGGAACCGCTGCCGTATATTCGAAAAAATCCGTTGTAATAATATTCGGGCGCAACCCTCTTTCCTCCCACTCTGGCAACCACTCGCCAATCACCGGACGCAATTTGTCTTGTGTCCATTGATATATAGTTCCTGAACTCCTCTTGATGAACAGATCTTTGAGAATAGTTTTCGCGTGGGGTGTCAGTGTAAAAGCACTCCAAAAAAGCTTGTTCTTAGGTGCATTCAGTAATCCAAAGTCTTTTCGACTTTCATGTACAGCACCATGAAGCAAACGGTCTTTTAATGTTGAGACACTTTCAGTATCTGCCCATGTACCGGTAAAGTTATCCTTACCATTGAAATAGCCGAGGTGCCTCGCTATTTCACCGGCGCCTGTGTTCATGACAACAATCACATTTTTTGTTTCCCCAAATTGATCTTTTTTCCATAGGTCACCCAGCGTTATTTCCGCCAGCGGCTTGGAATTTTTAAAAAGTTTGGGCTTTAAATATATGCCAAATAGCTCAATCATCGGCCACCAGTCATCTCTACCGGGGGTTTTGGCTACTTCGAGTATCACCGGCTCCATCGGGTAGGCATCGGCAAAGTTTCTGACCTGTGATAGTGCGTCTGAAAGCGGCATCCCTATCAGGCCATGGACCAACACAAACTGCCCCTTATGCCGTTGCACTCGCAAATCAAAATGTCTGACCCCCATCCTCAGCATGTGATGAAAGTCAAAAGTTTGCGTTTTTGCCCAACCGGCCACAATACCCTTAACCAGTCCATAAGCTTTCGGAGCATCCGGAGCAACATCAGAGTGGTCATTGATAGCCCATGAGCCTGAATCGTGTGTGCCCGGAATCACCATTTCCCGTAGCGTCGTCTCAGGTCGATCTTTAAAAATAGTACCAACCCAGTTGTCATAAGAAATCCCTTCTGGTTCGGCAATGGCCCGATTGGCAATGAAGCACAAAAAAACCAACGAAAAGAAAAACAAAAAGATACGTGAAATACGATGTATTTGCGCTGTAAACATACCTAACCTCAACACCACTTTTAATGTGAGTTACAGTAAGCAACAATGAGCGGATAAGTGGCTGACGCTGTAACCAGCCACTTCTATTTTAGGAACGGCGTTATTAACTCTTTACAGACCAAGAGCCTGCCTGGGAATAGCGCCCGTAGTGATGCAGTAGGGCAGTCTAATTGTCGGACAACCTCACGGACATGACGAAAAGTTATATCTGTTTTCTGACCCACTCACCCAACAGAAGATGTAAAAAAGAACAGATAAAAACTGTCTTTTATTTTAGATTATGGCCGCTAAAAAATTATAATATTTGACATATGACGTATGAATAAGAAACCACAAATTTCCATTTTTCGCCAAATTAACAAGTAAAAAAAAGATCAGACTGAACAGAAATAAAAAAATTCCAAAAAGATGTAAAAATACCCTTTAATAACCTCTTATCATTATAAGTTCGTATCATAAGGGCGAATCTGCTTATAGATAATATTTTTTGAAAAAATACACTAAAAATAAATTAATATTGACAAAAAAAACCACAAAAACTCAGGCTTAATATTGTAATAACCTAGTCTCAACCATCTATGGAGAAGAATATGCGGATAGGCATCCCCAAGGAGATCAAAAATCACGAGTATCGTGTCGGCCTGACACCCGCTGCGGTGAAAGAGTTGGTTCAAAATGGTCACGAAGTCTTCATTGAGAGCCACGCAGGCGACGGTGTTGGCTTCTACAATGAAGATTATCTATCCGCAGGCGCTAACGTTTTGGCAACTGCTGATGAGATCTTCACCACCGCTAGCCTCATCGTGAAAGTTAAAGAGCCGCAGGCGGTTGAACGTGCACGATTAAAATCCCACCACACCTTATTTACTTACCTCCACCTAGCCCCTGACGCACCTCAAACCAACGATCTGATTAACTCCGGTGCTACTTGCATTGCCTATGAAACGGTTACCAATGCCCGTGGGCAGTTGCCGCTGCTGGCCCCGATGTCAGAAGTCGCCGGTCGTATGTCCATTCAGGCCGGAGCTCGCTGTCTGGAAAAATCAATGGACGGCAGAGGTGTTTTACTTGGCGGGGTTCCCGGTGTTGAACCGGCCAGAGTGGTTATTATTGGTGCCGGTGTGGTTGGGCAAAATGCCACCGCCATGGCGGTGGGCATGGGCGCCGAGGTGGTGGTGCTGGACCGTTCACTGGACGCCCTGCGTAGCCTTGATGCCCAGTATGGCAACCGGATCAGCACGGTGTACTCAACCTCACAATCCATTGAGCAGCATGTCCTCAATGCGGATCTGGTCATTGGCAGCGTATTACTGCCCGGTGCCGAGGCTCCCAAACTGATCACTCGCACCTTAGTCAGTCAAATGAAACCCGGCTCAGTGATTGTCGACGTGGCTATTGATCAAGGCGGTTGCGCCGAGACCTCCGCAGCTACCACCCATGCGGACCCGACGTTCATTGTCGATGATGTCGTACATTATTGCGTCGCCAATATGCCCGGTGCCGTAGCTCGAACCTCTACTCTGGCATTGAATAACGCCACACTGTCTTATGTAATGGAGCTGGCCAACAAAGGTACTCGCCGGGCGCTGGAAGAAAACCCGCACCTACTGAACGGCCTGAATGTCTGTAAGGGTGAGATTACTTGCCAGAGCGTTGCTCTGGCTCAGAATTTACCCTTCAAGGCAGCGGCGCAGTTGCTACAAGAGCTTTGATTAACAGGGTTTTGCCGTGCAGTGGAGGCCAACTACAGCGTGATCACCTTGAGTAAATCCAATGCGCTGATCACGCCTTTTATAGCGTGACCTTCGGTGACCATGACACGGTGAATTCGCCCTTTTACCATCGCCTCGGCCACCTGCATCAGCGGCGTCTCGAGGGATACTTCAAACATCATCGGGGTCATTATGTCGTTCACCAAAATAGAGTCATCGACAAAAGCAGGGTCATCGAGCATGCCGTGAAACGCCTGCTGCTCTTCTGGCGACAGGCTGGCATCCATTTCTTTGTTGTAAAATGAGTCGTCACGCTTTTCCACCAGCCCACTGCCGGTCTGGCGAACAATATCAGAAAAAGAGACCACCCCAACAAATTGTCCGTTACTGCTTACCACCGGCGCGCCGGAAATTGATTTGTCCGTCAGAAAACGAGCCAATTGGTTTACCGTCCAGTCTGAAGATACGGTGATCACGTTTTGACACATGATCTGACCGGCGGTCATGGATGACAATGGGTTGTCGTTATTCATGATTCTCTCCCGTAAACAGCATGCGCCATTGTGGTAACGCACTGTGCAGATGGTATGCATTTACAACCAGTTGCTAAGGGTCAACAGTGGTTGCCGACAGAACAAATCCTGCCCTGTCGCTTCAATTGTAGGGTGAATATGAACTTTTATACTGTCTTTGCTGCCTGAGCGGGCTAATTAAAAGCCTATTAACGATCATTGTCGTATTTTTTATTGAAATATTGCTAAACAAAACCCCAAATACTTTTCTCATTGCAAAGAAAATGGCAAAACCAAAAGATTCCCTCAAGCAGTTATAATCTATCGGATTCACACCGCTCAGGACACAAACTACACAATGAAAACACTGGTTGTGCTGGCTCACCCCGTCGCCGGGAGCTTCAATGCATCAATTCACCGGGAAGTGTGCGAAGCCCTTGCAAAACGGACTTTTGAAGTACAGACGCTGGATCTTTATCAGGAAGATTTTGACCCAAGATTAACTGCCCGGGAGCGCAAAACCTACATGGAAAAAAACAACACCACGACAGTGCACAAGTACGTTGAGCAACTGCAGTGGGCAGAAGCGTTAATTCTTATCTACCCAACTTGGTGGATGGGACCGCCGGCCATTTTGAAAGGCTGGCTGGATCGTGTCTGGCTTCCGTCCGTGGTGGCCAAGTTTGGCCCCAATGGCGTTACGCCGAGGCTGACGGGGCTGAAAAAAATCATGATCATCACCACTCAGGGAGCATCACGGTGGCGGATGGCACTTATTGGCAACCCGCCCCGAAGGATAATGACACTGAGCCTGAAGGCAGTCACTCGATGCAATAATATCCAGTGGCTGGCACTGCACCGCATCGACAAAATCAACAAACCCGCACGGGATAAATTTCTGCAGAAAGTGCGCCGAAAAATCCAGCGCCTTTAATCCTCCGCAATGGAAATCACCGGCACCGAGGCGTCTTGCTGGTTGTGCTGCCACAGCTTGGCGGCCATGTGGCGGGCGATGTCACAATAGACCATGGTAATCTGCGATTGTGGCTCGGCGATTACCGTGGGTGTGCCCTCATCCGCTTGCTCACGAATCATCATCGACAGCGGCAGTGAACCTAGCAGGTCAATATCGAACTGCTCAGCGATCCGGCTGCCACCACCCTCGCCAAACAGATGCTCGCTATGGCCGCAATTCGAGCAGATATGCACCGCCATGTTTTCCACCACGCCCAGCACCGGCACATTCACTTTACGAAACATCTCAACGCCCTTTTTGGCATCAATCAGCGCCAAGTCCTGTGGCGTGGTGACCACCACACTGCCAGATACCGGGATCTTTTGCGCCAGCGTCAGCTGGATATCGCCGGTGCCGGGGGGAAGGTCAATGAGCAGGTAATCCAGGTCATTCCAAAGTGTCTGGGTGAGCAGCTGAATCAAGGCACCGCTAACCATCGGGCCACGCCATACCACCGGCGTATCTTCCGTCACCAAAAACGCCATGGACATAACCTGAATGCCGCCAGCTTCAATGGGGATAAAGAACTTGTCATTTTTTACCTGCGGGCGAGTACCATCGGCAATACCGAACATCTGTCCCATACTAGGGCCGTAGATATCCGCATCCAAAACCCCGACCCGGGCGCCCTCTGCCGCCAATGCCAAAGCCAGGTTAGCGGCGGTGGTTGATTTACCCACCCCGCCCTTACCTGAAGCTACGGCAATAATATTCCTCACCCCCGCCATCGCTTCCAGCTCCCCTTGAACGGCTGCCGGGGTGACTTGCCAGTGCACCGAGACGTCCGCCGAAACCACACCGGCCACATCTTCAATTTTGCTGGCTAACATCTGAGCAACCCCTTCGCACAACCCCTCGGCCGGGTAACCCAGTGCAAAAGAAGCCTTAACACGGCCATGGTCAACCTGCAACGATTCCAGGCAACCGGTGTCCAACAGATTATTGCGTAGATAAGGGTCGTGATAGCTGCGAATTGCCGCTTCGATATCCGCTTGGTTAGGATGCATAACCACACTCCAGTCGGTGGGAAAATTTACAGGGTTGAATTGGGGCAATTCATCAAAGTTCAAACGCATCCCGCAAACGGGCGCGGGCGGATTCACCGTTATCGGGGTCAATTCCCTGAGCCGCCATCGTTGCCCGCTGTTGTTGTTGTGCCGCCTCTTCTGCCTGCCGGGCGGCCTCTTTACTGCGGCTGTCTTCTAACCCTTTGAGGATAGAGGCTTCGAGGTCTTCGCCCTCCAGCACCCGGTTGCACAAAATTTCGTAGTTGCGCTCAAATACCGGAAAAGCAACCCGCTGCTCTTCACTACGCAACATCAACCAGCCGGTTTCTCTACCGGCCAGATAGACCGCAATGTGCGACCACCGGTAATCCCGGGTCTGTTGCGGGGCATAACAGGCTTCATAATAAGCTTGCAGCGGCTCTTTTAACCCAACTTCGTCATAGCGCAGCTTACAAAGCTCGCGAAGATCACTGAGATCGGGAAAGAATTTGGACGTATCGAGCGCTTTTTGTGCCGCCCGAACAATACGACGGGGGCTGAATTCCTGCAGAGAGTTCTTCCACACCCGTTTGGCACGGACGATATCTTCATGGCTTTGGAAGGCGCGTTTAAATTTCAGCGGATAGGCGTCTTCAAGCAGGGTAAAGACGGCATTAATGGCTTGAGCATGAGTACCGGAACCCTGCGTTCCACTTTGATCTCTGCTGGTGCCGTTGGGCTCAACTGTCTTTGTCTTCGAACTGGAAGTCGTCGTCCCAGCTGCAGTCCGTAAGCTTTTCAGCTGTTGATTGATGAGATCTTTGCCCTGTTTCACTTTGGTTACGTTTCCACTGGTAAATTACGTGGGATTTAAACTTGTTCTGCCAAGCCTTACGGGCTTCGCCGGTTTCATGCCAGTACAGCTTGAAGTCGATCAGCTGTGTGGCAATAAACTGCAACGGAATGCCCTGATGGACCTGCAAAAACTCCAGTATCTCCCTGGAGGGAGTAAAATCTTCTGGCAAAGGTTGAACTCGCCCCCCCTCACTGACCGTCGCTTGTACTGTTGCTTCAGTCTTTTTGAAAATGGGGTGCTCATTATACGAATCCGGTAGTTTATTTAACTCCCAGTTAGATAACCCCGAGTTCAACAGCCGCTGATTTTTAGTGTTCTCGTCATTCATGTCTTCAACAATACCTACCTTACCGGCTCTGGTCTAGAAGGCTTTTTGAGAATAGCTGGGATCGCCTCGATGGGGTCGCCCAGAGTTGCCTTCTAACAAAACCGGATGCGTATTATACGCAGAAAACGCGCACACACTATGCTTATTAACCCAACAGGTGCGCTACTGCGTTTAAACCTGATAGGTTTTCACGGTTACAGTCTGTATAATGTTTGGTTTTAATTTTTACCCGATCGTCAAGACAAAATCGAATGAGCCAACGCAAAATATTAGTAACCAGCGCCCTGCCATACGCCAACGGGCCGCTGCATCTGGGACACTTGTTAGAATACATCCAAACGGATATTTGGGTACGCTTCCAAAAACTGATGGGCAACCAGTGCACCTATGTCTGTGCCGACGACGCCCACGGAACAGCGATCAGTTTGCAAGCAGAAAAACAGGGCATCACCCCCGAAGAGTCCGTGGCCCGCATTAATGTAGAACGAATTCGGGATTTTGGTGAATTCCATGTGGCATTTGATAACTACCACTCCACCCACTCCACAGAAAACCGCGAACTCTCTGAGTCCATTTATCTGGCACTAAAAGCACAAGGGCACATCGTCAGTCGCAACATTGTACAATCCTACGACCCCGAAAAAGCGATGTTTCTGGCGGATCGCTACATCAAAGGCGATTGCCCAAAATGCGGCGCCAACGACCAATACGGCGACAACTGCGAAGTTTGCGGCGCAACCTACACCCCCCCTGAGCTAAAAAATGCCTATTCAGCAATCTCAGGCGCCGCCCCTGTCGAAAAAGAGAGCGAACACTTCTTTTTTAAATTGTCCGACTTTACTGACTTCCTACAACAGTGGACCCGCTCCGGCACCATCTCTGCAGAAATCGCCAACAAACTGGCCGAATGGCTCAATACCGGCCTGCAAGATTGGGACATCTCCAGAGACGCCCCCTACTTCGGCTTTGAAATTCCCGGCGAGCCCGACAAATTCTTCTATGTTTGGCTCGATGCACCCATCGGCTACATGGCTGCTTTTGAGAACCTCTGCCAGCGCCGTGATGACCTTAATTTTGACGAATATTGGCGCAAAGACAGCCAATGCGAAGTCCACCACTTCATCGGCAAAGACATCGTCAACTTCCACTGCCTGTTCTGGCCTGCCATGCTCCACGGTAGCAACTACCGCACCCCAACCCGCGTCAACGTGCATGGCTACCTGACCATCAATGGCGAGAAAATGTCCAAATCCCGTGGTACGTTTATCACGGCCCGCACCTACCTCGATCACCTGGACCCTGAATACCTGCGCTACTACTACGCCACCAAGCTCTCCAACCACATTGATGACATGGATTTTAATACCGACGATTTTACTCAGCGGGTAAACTCTGATCTGGTAGGCAAAGTGGTTAACATTGCCAGCCGAAACGCCGGCTTTCTCAAAAAGCGATTTGCCAATCAACTCTCTGACAACAACAGCGCACCAGAGCTGTGCGCCGAGTTTCAGGCCGCCGCCGAACCGATTGCCCAACTCTATGAAGATCGGGAATTTGGCAAAGCCATGCGCGAAATCATGGCATTGGCCGACAAAGCCAACGCCTGGATTGACGAAGTAAAGCCTTGGGTGATTGCCAAAGAAGACGGTAAAGACGAGGTTCTGCACGACATCTGCAGCACCGGCATCAACCTGTTTCGTTTACTGATGATCTACCTTAAACCGGTGCTACCAGCCATAGCCACCAAAACAGAAGAATTCCTCAATGTGCCTCATTTAAGCTGGCAAGACAGCCAGACGCTACTTTTAGGTCATAACATCAACCCGTTCAAACCATTAATGACCCGAATAGAAACCGACAAGGTGGCCGCCATGACTGAAGCCAGTAAAGAATTACCGGCAGCAGAAAAAAATACCGCACCAGCATCTACTGTTTCTCAATGGTTAGAAAACGATGCGATAGCGGATGAAATTTCCTTTGAAGATTTCGCCAAAGTGGACCTTCGCATCGCCGAAATCGTCAATGCCGAATACGTTGAAGGCGCTGGCAAACTGCTGCGCCTGACACTGAATATTGGGGAACGTCAGCCACGCACTGTGTTAGCCGGCATAAAATCAGCCTATGCACCGGAAGCCTTGGTGGGCAAATGCACAGTAATGGTCGCCAATCTGGCACCACGCAAAATGAAGTTTGGTGTCAGTGAAGGCATGGTGCTGGCAGCAGGGCCTGGAGGTAAAGAGCTGTGGATATTGGAGCCCCATAAAGGCGCACAGCCAGGAATGCGGGTAATCTGACACCCCCCGCCCTATCGCACCCAAAGGGCATGAAGGCGATCCTTTACGCAATCTCCGGTAAAAATCGGGTTTTCACAAAGGCTATTAGAGTAGGCTATAAAAATGCTGCCGCATTCTGCGGCAGCATGGGTTTTGATGTAAGAATCAACTCAACAGTAAGCGGGCACTGCGTCGTATGAGAGTTAGAGGCCTCCTTTACAGCCCATTTGCTGCCAACTCAGTAGGGCAGCCTCCTGATTCTGGTAAGACAGGCTAGCTTGAAAAACGCCGCCTTTTATTTGTGTTATCTGGCCCTTTACTTCGATTTTCCAGTTTGGCAACCCAACCGTCATCTGATTGGTTAACTCCCCTTGTAGGCCTAGGTTTAGGGTTAGGTTTACTCATAGAGCCTTGTTTTGATTCATTGCTCTGCAAAGAATGGTCTTGGTGCTGTCTGGCAGACTCTTTTTCAAAATCAGCATTATGGATTGGCTCATCATAGATTGGCTCTTGCTCCATTCCACCTGCAGCAGCCTGATTAGTCTCTACGTTCTGATAAATTGTTTTATCAACAGCCTGATTAGGCTCTACGTTCTGATAAACTGTTTCATCAACAGCCTGATTAGGCTCTACGTTCTGATAAACTATTTCATCAACAGCCTGATTAGCCTCTACATTCTGATAAATTGTTTCACCAACAGTCTGATTAAATTCCGTGTACTCATCCACTGCTTCAGAATTTTCTTCATTTAGGTCTTCGACATCACCAGAATCATTAACATCATCACCAAAGTATTGAACACCAACTTTTCCTGCAAGATATTCTTTATTAAATTCATAGGGTAGCTGTGCTGATTCAAAATCAACGCCCCGCCTCCCATCAAGGAGTTTCTTAAAATTATCTATATCGGTGTTCATACAGTTTGTAGCTGCTTTTACAGCTGAATTTTTTAAACTATTACACCAATGAGTTTTAATATTTATTTGTCTTTTCAAATCATTTAAATTCTTGAAAGCCTCTAGTTCAGTGGCCACCATATAATTCCTTAGCCTAAAGGATTCAGAAAGACTATTATTCATATCATTTTTATGTTTAGATTTACTTTCGCTAGCCTCTTTAAATTTGGCCTTCTGGGTATTTGTGACATCTTGTTGAGTCTCCAGCGCATTTCTGTAATCTAAACCTGAACCATCTCCCTCAAACTTTTTCGATTTACTCTTGATATTTTTTTCACTCGCTTTAGAAATCGCTTTATCCCAAAAAGACATTTTAAACTTCGATTTTTCCTTACTAGCCTTTTCATATTCTACTTTAGCATCAGCCCTCGCACCTTGAGAAGACTTTAATTTTCCCATACTACTTTCAATTGTATTGTGATATTTTTTATTAATATCAGTGGTTACACTCTTGCCATAATTCTTTATATCTTCAATAACTTCTTTCGATGTTTCACTAATTTTATCCTTTTGTTTTTTAAAAGTCTCTCTACGTTCTTGAATATACAAACTGATAGCTTGCTTACTAATTAAACTTAACTCTTTTTTAGCTTCTGCAACCTCTGCTTTTAGTCGCCCAAGTTCAATCTTATTGTTTAAGTGTTCTTGATATAATTCTCCCACATCTGAATTATCAAGGTATTCTCTCAATGCCCTTTTATTCGCCTTACTGCTGGATGAAACAACTTGATACTCCTCCTTTTCACCAACTTCAGCTGTAGGGATTTGTATTTTATCTCCTTGGGACCATTTTCGTTTATATCGGGAATCAACTTTACTGTAAACAGCTAAAATATCACTTCGATTACTCTTAAAATCATCTACTGCTTCTTGCAGATCATTTAATTGCTTTATAAGCTCTTCTAGATTGTCTGACTTAGCATTTCTTTCATGCAGTTTATTTTTTAAAGCTTCACTAGTTCCCCCGCCCAATGACTCTGCTATGCTCTTAAAATCTCCATCATCCAAATAGTAATATATCTTTGTAACCCCCATATTAGATTTGGAAGGTAACCTTATCTGGTCGAGAGCTTCAATGACTCTATCTTTACGACTCTTAGGCTTAAAGCTTGACCCTTTGGTTACCAATTCTTTCTTTCCGACTTCTACGTTTTTTATACCCCGGCCTCCCCAATTACCCTCCGGCTCTTTACTTTGATTATTATTATCAACCTGAACTGGGTGTGAAGAAGAAGGTCCATTAATATTGTTAGGTCCTGGCATTTTACTCTCTCCTGGCAATTATGATTTAACTTAGCGTCCGTTGATAAAAGGATAGCTTCTGTTCTGGTTAAAAATAGTTTTTAATCTGATTAATCTCTAAAACTATAATCAACCGTCAAAAAAACATTAACATCTGAGAAAACTGATAAAAATTCCTAAAATATTCACGGAAAAATTAATTCTACTTAGCACTCACACGCTTAGTTTAAAATATTTTAGTAATAGAATATTTTAGTAATAGAATATTTTAGGACACCCATATTTTAGAATATTTCAGAGGATAGAATATTTCAGACACCAATATTTAAGGAATATTTCGGACATCCATAGAAAGTGGAATATTTTGTAAACCCATAGAATATTTCAGGAGGAAGTATTTCAGAGTATTTTAGGACATCCATTTTTAACCATATTTCAGGACACCCATAGAATATTTCAGTACATCCTTTTTTTAAAACTGAATTTTGATACCCTGTATCATTTTTATGTTTTACTGTCGTATACCAAGCGTACTGATAGTTATGTATGCCTACGGGGAGCCATGTGAGCGTGGCTTAATGGGAACTGTTTTGGTGTTATTGCCTATTTGTAAAAATGAAAAATATAGCGTGCCACCATCAGGTAGAATAAAGACAACTACTCGCCGATACGCCATGCACCCACCGCTTCCCTGAGTTTTCCGCATAAGCTTTCAGTGATACCAACTTGCCAACAGCACGATAAAAGCGATTATTCCAGTGCATCGTTTTAAGCCACTCATTGGAATCAATGCCCAGCCGCTCTAAAATAATAGGGGTGTCGTCATCTATGTGTCCACGTTTTCCTTTGCGGATAACCCTGCCGGACCAGTCAACCAGCTCAAAATAGCTACTCAGTGCGTATGGGATCGCTTGTTCGGGGTTTTGGCCTTGAGCTTTTAGTGGCTTCAAATGCAGTGTCTGCTTTTTACCACTAGCGCTGCCGTAAGATTCAATACGGTCTTTGATAGAAGTATGTTTCGATGTTTCGGGCGTTGCAGCCATTTTTGCCCGGATTGGGTTGAGATCCACATAAGCCATGCAGGTCAGCAATGCAGCCTCATCAAGCAGTGCCTGGCTCTTGTAACGACCTTCCCAAAAGCGCCCTTTACAGTCGTCTTCTTTATTGGCCAGCCTAGCAAGATACTCATTGAGACAGCGCATGAACCAGCTGATATCAATTAACCGGTGGCGATAGTCCTGAGCATATTCTTCAACTCGAAGCATCTGCACCTTACTCAAGATATCACCCGCAAGATAACGCTGAACCAAGTGCGGACCAGAAAATAACTGCGTCCAACGTTGCAATACTTCCTTGATACTCCAGCCTTTAGCCTGCTCTGTGTTAATGTGCAAAACCACATGATAATGATTAGACATCACCGCATAGGCACAAATCTCTACAGCAAATACGCCAGACAGCGTTTTCAGCCGATCCACCACCCACTGCCGACGGTGCTCATAGTTTTTTCCTGAAAACTCGTCCTTACCACATAGGAAAGCTCTGCGGACACAGCGAGCCATGCAGTGGTAGTAGGGGGTAGACACTGGGTCAATAAGGTGTTTTCGGGCAGTCGTCATATCTTCATTCTTCAGAAAGTTGATCTTGTGTTCAAGTGAAGTAAAAGAAGAAAAATAGACGATATGTCCGATTGGTCAAATTTTTAGGTGTCCTTTATGTTTTTCTTTTGGGTGTCCTTTATTCTTAGCCGATCCACCACCCACTGCCGACGGTGCTCATAGTTTTTTCCTGAAAACTCGTCCTTACCACATAGGAAAGCTCTGCGGACACAGCGAGCCATGCAGTGGTAGTAGGGGGTAGACACTGGGTCAATAAGGTGTTTTCGGGCAGTCGTCATATCTTCATTCTTCAGAAAGTTGATCTTGTGTTCAAGTGAAGTAAAAGAAGAAAAATAGACGATATGTCCGATTGGTCAAATTTTTAGGTGTCCTTTATGTTTTTTTTTGGGTGTCCTTTATTCTTTCTTTTTTGGGTGTCCTTTATTTTCAGAAAGTTGATCTTTGCTTTGGGTGTCCTTGGTATTTTTATGTTTTTTTGGGTGTCTTTGTTTGGGTGTCCTCTATTCTTTTTTTTTATTTTGATTCGGTGTCCTTTATTTTGTTTCTTTATTTTGATTTTTGTTGTTATTGCTTTCGATATTTTCTTGATTAACTTCATTAGCTGGCTGTGCTGGCTTAAACACATTGCCCAGCCTGCCATTGAGGAGTTTCTTAAAATTAGCTATATCGGTGTTCATATAGCTTTTCGATAACGAGCTTATGTTTTTCTTTTGTTCTTCAAAACAATTCCTACGTTCTTGAATATACAAACTAATAGATTGCTTATTAATTAAACTCAACGCTTTTTTGGCTTTTGCAATCTTTTTCTTTATTAATCTACGTTCATTTTTATTGTTTAAGTGTTCTTTATATAAGACTCCCACATCTGACTTATCAAGGTACTCTCTTAATTTCTTTTTATTCACCTTACTACTGGATGAAACAACTTGATACTCAACTTTTTTACCCACCTCAGCTGTAGGGATTTTTATTTTATGCCCTTTGGACCATTTTCGTTTAAATCGGGAATAAACTTTATTGTAAACATTTAAAATATCACTTCGCTTTTTCTTAAAATCATTTATTTTATCTTGCACATCAACCAATTCACCCTGAAGAATACCTAGTTTGTGTACCTCTTTATTTCTATCAGTCAGTTTACCCGTTAAATTTGTATTAAATTTCCACGCCAATGAATCTCCTATGCCCCGAAAATCATCTATTTCCACAGGGTTATATACCTTTAAAAACACCATATCAGACTTGGCAGTTAACCTTATCTGGTCGAGAGCTTCAATGGTTCTATCTTTACGACTTTTAGTCTTAAAGCCTGACCCTTTGGTTACCACTTCTTTCTTTCCGACTTCTACTTTTTTAAGGTCCTGGGTTCCCCACTGACCCACCGGCTCTTTACTTTGATCATTATTCTCACCCTGAATTAGGTATGAAGAGAAAGATCCATTAATATTGTTACTTCTTGGCATTTTTCTCTCCCTTGGCAATCATCATTTAACTTAGCATCCGTTGATAAAAGGATAACCTATGCTCTGGTTAAAATATTTTTTAATCTGATTGATCTCTTAAACTATAATCAACCGTCAAAAAATCATTAACATCTGAGCAAACTGATAAAAAGCCCTAAAATATTCACGGAAAAATTAATTATACTTAGCACTCAAACGCTTAGTTAGGTTCAGGTCTAGGCCTAGGTTGAGGTCTAGGGATAGGTTCAGATGTAGGTCTAGGTCTAGGTCTAGGTCTAGGTCTAGGTTCAGGGTTAGGTTTACTCAAAGAACCTTGTTTTGATTCATTGCTTTGCAAAGAATTGCCTTGTGGTTCTCTGGAAGGTTCTTTTTCAAAAACCTCAAAGGTTGGCTCATCATAGATTGGTGCTTGATTCATTACCTCATAGGCTGGCTCTTGCTTCATTGAGGCTGGCTCTCGCTTCAATACATCATAGGCTGGCTCTTGCTTCATTGAGGCTGGCTCTCGCTTCAATACATCATAGGCTGGCTCTTGCTTCATTGAGGCTGGCTCTCGCTTCAATACATCATAGGCTGGCTCTTGCTTCATTGAGGCTGGCTCTCGCTTCAATACATCATAGGTTGTCTCTTTCTCCGTTGGTTTAGCAACAGCCTGATTAAGCTCCGTGTACCCGTTCTCTGCTCCAGAAGTTTCTTGATTTAGAAGTGCCGCATAGGGTCTATCAACAGCCTGATTAAGCTCCGTGTACCCGTTCTCTGCTCCAGAAGTTTCGTTTAGCAACAGTCTGATTAACTTCCGTGTACACGTGCTCTGCTGCAGAACTTTCTTCATTTTGGGGGATCAAATAGGGTTCATCACTGATTGGCTCTTGCTTCATTGGTTTAGCAACAGTCTGATTAACTTCCGTGTACACGTGCTCTGCTGCAGAACTTTCTTCATTTTGGGGGATCAAATAGGGTTCATCACTGATTGGCTCTTGCTTCATTGGTTTAGCAACAGTCTGATTAACTTCCGTGTACACGTGCTCTGCTGCAGAACTTTCTTCATTTTGGGGGATCAAATAGGGTTCATCACTGATTGGCTCTTGCTTCATTAAGGCTGGCTTTAGATCTATTGCATCATAGATTGGCTCATTATAATAGATTGGCTCTTGCTCCATTTCACCTGCAACAGTCTGATTAACTTCCGTGTACACGTGCTCTGCTTCAGAACTTTCTTCATTTTGGGGGATCAAATAGGGTTCATCACTGATTGGCTCTTGCTTCATTAAGGCTGGCTTTAGATCTATTGCATCATAGATTGGCTCATTATAATAGATTGGCTCTTGCTCCATTTCACCTGCAACAGTCTGATTAACTTCCGTGTACTGCTTCCCTGCTTTAGCATTTTCTTCATTTAGGTCTTTGACATTACCAGAAACATTCACACCATCATTTAAGTATTTAAAACCAACTTTTTTTGCGAGATTTTCTTTATTAAATTCATAGGGTGGCTGTGCTAACTTAAAATCACTGCCCAGCCTCCCATCGAGGAGTTTCTTAAAATTAGCTATATCGGTGTTCATGCAATTTGTAGCTGCTTTTACAGCTGAATCTTGGTGATTATTACACCAATAAGCTTTCGTATCCATATCCCTGTGCAAATTGTTTAAATTAATCTTAGCCTTCTCATATTCCGCTTTATTAATTGTACTTAAAAGTTTTTCATTAATACGATTGGCTTCACTCTGGCGATAACCCTCTAAACCTTTAATAACTTCTTTCGATATTTTACTTATTTCTTCATTATGCGCTTCAAAAATCGCTCTACGTTGTTGACTATACAAACTAATAGATTCCTTATTAATTAAACTCAACTCTTTTTTGGCTTCTGCAATCCGTTTTTTTAGTGGTTCAATTTTTTTCTTATTGCTTAAGTGTTCTGTATATAAGGTTCCCACTTTTGATTTATCAAGGTACTCTATTAATTCCTTTTTATTTACCTTACTGCTGGGTGAATTAACTAAATACTCAACTTTTTCGCCCACCTTTTCTGTAGGGATTTGTATTTTATCTCCTTGTGACCATTTACGTTTAAATCGGGAATCAACTTTATTGTAAAAATCTACAATATCACTTCGCTCACTCTTAAACTTATCCACTTCATTTTGAGCCTCAGATAATTTCTCCATAAGAAGATTTATAGTTTCTAACTTCGTATCTCTTTCTTTCAGTTTATTTTTTAAATTTTTACTAAATTCTCCCAATGACTTTTTTACGCCCTGATTACTAATTTCACTCAAAGGTTTATATTTCTTTAAAGCCACCTTGTCAGACAGAGCTTCAATGAATCTATCTTTACGACTCTTAGCCTTAAAGCTTGACCCTGTTCTTACCACTTCTTTCTTTTCCACTTCTACCTTTTTAAGATTCCGGGTTCCCCAGTTTCCCACCGGGTCTTTACTTTGATCATTATTACCACCCTGAACTGGGTATGAAGAAGAAGGTCCATTAATATTGTTAGACATTTTATTCTCTCCTGGGAATTATCATTTAACTTAGCGTCCGTTGATAAAAGGATAGCCTCTGCTCTGGTTAAAAATAGCTTTTATTCTGATTAATCTGTAAAACTATAATCAACCGTCAAAAAATAATTAACATCTGAGCAAACTGATAAAAAGCCCTAAAATATTCATGAAACAATTAATTCTACTTAGCACTTAAACACTTAGTTAATTAAAAGACGTAAGAACTGTCATCAGACTAACGCTTCTTTCAAGCTTTAATAGCTTAACTAAAATAACTTTTTTTTCGCCTTCCAATGGCTTTTTAAAAGTTAATCCAATCAATTCAAATACAGATTTTCATATTTCTGAACTCACAACGCCTGTTCACATTGCCATTTTCAAGCCACTAAATACATTTGCCCACCAAAAAACCGCTAATCGCCATCAGGCCAACCACAAAAATAAAAACATCCAGAACGGGTTTTCTAAAGTGCTTTAAAGACTGCACACGGTAGAAGGCATAAACCGGCATCAGGTATAAAATGGTGGCCAGAACCGGCACCACCAGCATCTCGACCATATCGATGACACCCCAGTTAGCGTAACCCGCTAACCAGCAGGTAAACAGAATAAAGACAATACTGCCGCGATGAACTGCTGTGCGGGACAACGGACGGTCAATTTTGTGGCGCGTCCATTGCTGTGTGACAAAGCCCTGCAGCCCTTCTAGCGCGCCAAGGTAGACCCCGAAAAATGAACTGGCAATGGCCAGGAACGCAATCAACGGAGCAACCACTGAGAAAATCAGGTTATCTGAGCGATACGATAGCACCGATAGAACCGGTACGTTTTCCTCTCTTGCCTGCAGTAACTCCTGCGGTGTCAAACTGAGCACACAGGAGAAAACAAACAACAAAATAACCGTTAACAGCAATAATGTATTGCGTCGTAATATCTGGTTGGTTTTTTGTCGGCACCGTGCGTTGTTACCAAAAGAGGCTTGATAGCTGTGGGCAAACGCTGAACACGCTGGCGAGTGATTGAACGAAAAAATCAGCAGCGGGGTAGCAATAAACAGCGTTAACAGCGTACCGCTCAGGTTAACCGGCTGATCAAAGACGGCAAGATTCCAATCGGGTATCAAGCATATTGAGATGGCGATCAGGGTGAAAACCAATGGATAAACCATGATTTTAACCGCCCGCAGCATCCAGCTCTCCCCAGTGTGCATGGCCAGAATTAACAGGCTCACCAACCCAAAACTCAATATCCCCCGACCCGGAGGCGTCAGGTGTAATTGGTGCTCAAGATAACTGAGCACGACATTGGTAATCCCTATGGCGTACAGCAGCAAAATGGGGTACACCGAGAGGAAATAGGCCAGTGTTAACAGCCGCCCGGCCCCCTCACCAAAGTGTTCTAACACGGTGCTGGTAATATTGCCTTGGGGGTTCGAGGAGGAGAGGCAAAATCTTACCAAGTTTCTGTGAGCCAACCAGACCATCGGCCCGGCAAGCACCGACATGATAATCAACGGCCAGATGCCTCCGGCACCTGCGGTAATCGGCAGGTAGAGCACACCGGCGCCAATAGCGGTTCCGAATAAATTCAGCATCCAGCCGGTGTCTCTTGGGGTCCATTTCATAAGGGCTCTATCTGCTTGCTGGTCTTTTATTGTTTGCAGACTTTCAAGACCTTCTACCGAGCTATCTGACATACTTCAACCTTATCTACATGGAAAAGTGCATGGGGAATCGGAGCATTCCGAGCAATTATTTTGACATTCCATTTTTTTAAAAAGGGTAATTATAGTCAGCAGTATTAAAAGCAGGGAGATTCCCCTATTTTTACTCCCAAAAATATAAATGATCGCTTTGAGGAGTTGTTATTCTTTTTTATTTTAAAATAATAAAAAAACAACCTATTTAGATTATATATCTTTACTTGATTATCGGTAGAATGATTTTTTTTAAACATGTTCCAGTAAAACCATGAAAAAAGATAAGCAAAAAATCATTGGCGAAACACTCAGTGATGAGCGTTTGCAGGCGCTTATAACGGCGATTCCGACACCCACTCACGCTGTAAAATGCCGTGATCACCGCATCCTGCTCAGAGCCTATCGTCACTTGCGGGCCGATGACTTCGCTCGCTTCCTCTCCTTTTTTGTTGCTGCCGGTCTTGATTTGAATGGCAAAGATGAAGCCGGCAACACGTTACTGAGTACTATCAACCAGCACGGCCACGGAGCGCCCTACAGTGAAGCGCTGTTAGCAGCCGGTGCATCTGGGTAGAAGGCGCGCCGCTTACAACAGCGGACTGAGCAACTGCAATGTATTTTCCAGCAGTCTTAATTTGAGCGGTCTTCGCTCCCAGCGCGCGATGTCTACCTCATCCGCCTGGCGCATGTAGTTTTGCAGTACCTGAAAAATCTGCTGCCCAAAGCCGGTATCGTAGACAATCAGCGTCACCTCATAGTTGAGCCAAACGCTGCGCATATCCAGATTCACCGTACCAAACAGGGCGGTTTTTCTATCCACCAACACACACTTTGTGTGCAATAGGCCCCCATGGAACTGCTGAATCCTCACACCGGCTTGCAGCAGTTCCTGATAGTAAGAACGGCTGGCGTGATGCACCATTTTTGAGTCATTTTTTGCCGGCACCAACAATTGCACATCAACGCCACGCATGGCAGCGGATTTTAGCGCCGTTAACAGTGACTCATCGGGGACGAAATAGGGTGTACTGATCAATAGCTCTTCGCGGCTTTCGTAAATGGACATCAGCAGCACCTGATGCAGCATTTCCCGGTCCACGTCCGGGCCGGAGGGCAGCACATGCACACTGGCACCGCTTTTTTCATCATAGGGATAATCATATTGACGATTAAATGAAGGGTGTTTCTGGCCGCTCTCCAGCGCCTTATCCCACTGCACAATGGCGCCCAGCACGTGGGCAGCAACCCCCCGGATGCGCACCATGGCATCCACCCACTGCCCTACGCGAGCGTCCTGTTTGAACAGAGTAGGGTCAACCAGATTAAAGCTGCCAGTCCAGGCCACCTGATCGTCCACCACGAGAATTTTTCGGTGGTTGCGAATGTCAATCCGCTCCATCAGCATCCCCAGCGGCCCCACGGCCATTGAAGCGGTGACACTAATTCCCTCAGCACGAAAGCGCTGCGCCCAGGCGCCATTTAAAAAACCGCGGCTGCCGACGTTATCCAAAATCACCAGGCAGTTTACACCCCGCCTCGAAGCACGCATCACCGCTTCGGCCACCGCCTCTGCCCGCCCCATGGGCTCCCAAATGTAAAATTCGACCATCAAGCTGGTAGTGGCATTGTTGATATCAGCCAAAACACGATTAATGATCGACTCAAACCCTGAATACAGTTGCAACTCATTGCCCGGTAACAGGGGAATATTCATGCTCTGCTCTGCAAGGGCAAAAATTCTTCTATGGGATGTGATCGGGAATTGGTTAGGCTCACTGTCCAAAATGATGCGAGCGAGATGTTGCGACCACTGGGCATAATCCGGATAAAGCGCATGCATACGCTGCAAACGACGCGCGCCCAAGCGGGGAGAGCCAAACAAAAAGTAAAGAAAAAAGCCCGCTACCGGCAAAGCAAACGCCAAAACCAACCAAGCCAGAGAAACCCCCACCGGCCTTCGTCGCATAATCACCACAACGGCAAACGCAACGATGGTACCCAAGTAAGCAGTCCCGATTATCCAGCTATACCAGGTCGATTCCATTGTGCAGGGGCTCCAAAGTGGACGGCATGAAGAGAACTAAAGTTCAGAAAAGATGCCTTCTACTGCAACAAATGTCCATAATTTCCCCAAAGCAACTTGGTTGTAATTGCCAGTGATACACAAACAATCAATGGGCGAACGAGTGTGTGACCATGGCTAAGGACTACACGAGAACCCATGCGCGCTCCAATCACCTGACCAAACAGCATAATCACACCCGCCGACCACACCACATGGCCGCCAATTATGAAAAACAGCAACGACGCCAGATTACTGGTGCAATTTAATATCTTGGCATGGGCAGTCGCACGAACAATAGAAAGCCCTAGCAAGCCAATAAAAGCAGCAATATAAAAGGTAGTGGCGCAGGGGCCGAAGAAGCCATCATAAAAGCCAACGCCCACCGCCGCCGTCAAGGCAAATACCGGCTGGGATATCAGCTGCCTGGACTTCAAACGGGGTGAAAACACAAAGTACAGAACAATAACAATCATTAAAAACGGGATAATCTTCTCAAGAAGATCCGTACCGACTCTTTGCACCAGTAAACTTCCGGCAACACCTCCAATAAAGGTCATTAAAATAGGCAGGCGCATTTGCTGTAAATTCACCACCCCTCTGGACATAAAATACAAACTGGCAATGAGTGAACCTCCAGAGCTCTGCAATTTATTGGTTCCCAGCGCCTGAATCGGTGAAAGCCCGGCCGCCATCAGGGCGGGCATTGTGATTAGACCACCGCCCCCGGCGATAGCATCAACAAAACCCGATGCCAGAGCCACAATAAACAGCAGCGCAATGAAGTCCACAGTGATGGTTGCGTCCAAGTTCAATCCTTTTAAAAAAGCGTATTGAAGAATCGTAATAATAGAACGTTGAGTAGGAAACACTGGTAGGAATTCACCGTTACTACGACTTTATTGGCTTGCAACACATTGGCAGCACCAATAAAAGCAAAAACCGCTGATCATCTCCCCAGATGGTCAGCGGTTTATAATTTTTCACCATTTTCAGGTGGCTGAGCTGATAACATCTGGCCTGTTAACTCGCTCTTTTTTTCTCATCAGTTAACCGGATAAGTTATCTGATTTGTACTCCTGGTTGGGAATACGCTGATTCACCGTCGGCTTGTGACCGGGGCGACTGGCTGTCGCTTTTGGCAACGAGGTAATTATAGGAAGAATCGATTGATAAAAGATTGCGAATTAATGGCCTAACTGCATTATTTAAGCAATAATATTCTAATATAATTCAATATATAAGCAGAAGATATCATGAAGCTCGATCGTTACGATATTCGTATACTTGAGGCACTGCAAAAAAACGCCAACATCAGCAATCAGGATCTGGCTGACCGGATCGGACTAACCCCCTCTCCCTGCTTACGCAGGGTTCGGCATCTTGAAGAAGCGGGACTAGTGAAAGATCGGGTGACCCGGCTAAACCCACAAAAGCTGGGCCTGAGCCTCACCGTGCTCATTCACATCAGCATGGATCGGCACACCCCGGAACGGTTTGATCATTTTGAAAAGACCATTAGCGGTTATGATGAAGTTATTGAGTGTATGTTAATTACCGGGCAATCCGCCGATTACATGGTCAAAGTCATGGTGCCCGACATGAACTACTACCAGAATTTTCTACTGGACAAGATTACCCGAATTCAGGGAGTCAGCGGCGTACACTCGAGTTTTGTCCTACGGCAACCCATTGGCAGAACCGCGTTACCACTCAGCCACCTCAGCCAATGAATCCGGTGTTGAGCCGCAAGCATCGTCTCTGGTAGAGGCACCGAGTAAAATATTTCCGACCCTGCTAACCATAAGCTGGCGGAAAACAAACGCTGCCACCTCGTTGTAATTGCTGTAATAATCAGAAAGATCATCATTCCAGAACTGAACGATAGCCTTTTGGAAAATCACATTAACGGCACTGTGACCAAAACTGTTGCTATCTTTGGTCATATAGAACAGTGGGTTTCCACGAAATGCCGTATTGATAATTTTTTCAACGCTTTTTGTCGTCCAGGGAATGACAGGAGACGTAGATCTGTGATGAGGACTACTATCGCCACAAACACTATGAAACTGAATTCGCACCTCTTCATTGCCCAAGCTATAGACTGATTTAATGATGGTATCTAATGCTTGTAATTTATCTAAATTCTTAACGTCAATATGAATTAGGTGTTTACCCCCGCCGGTGCTCTTAATATCGTGCACCGTAACATCCGGGTCCATGCCCAGAGTATATTTTACCTTATTTGCAAAGGTGAAGGGTGGTGGTGAGAGCATAGGCAGTGAACTTTCAGCGCAGGATGCAGCAGCCGGTAAAAAAGACCCCAGCACAATAAACGACATTAGGCAAAAGAGCCATGAACGAACACAACCGCCTGACGCAAGTGGATGCTTCATAACAAAAGAAACCCGATGATTAAAGTCAAAAAGAGGCCCCGGCTAAAAAAAGCCGAAGCAATCAGCTTAACCAGCTATAAAAATTAAAACTGGTCAGTTCAAAAATAGACTAAATCCGCACCATCAACCCAGTTGATGCTGGCTTTTAAACATCAACAGGCAAAGGCAACTTGCGAGACAGCCAGACACAAACACTCCGAAAAAAGTAGTTTTTTGTCGTTTAAAAACTAATCAGCTGACGTACAGTTTGAAAATCATCATGATGGAACTATACGTATCACTTAACCCTTTTCTCTGCCTCGCAGAAGCTAATCAACCAAGGGCATTCGAACAGATTGGAGCCGTCCGGCCAGAAAAAGGGCTGTACGAGAATGGTGCTTTTAGGAAGAGCACAGAAGAAAACTGCGGCATTTTGCGCTCGCTTGCACAGTTAAAAAAAGTGCCAACGATTTAAGTTTGAAGCCGTGAGCAGCACTCACAAGAGATGATACGAAGCGGTCTACAACGCATGACGCCCCCCGATTGCACCCAAAGGGCATGAAGGTGAGGGTTTACGACGATTAACTAAATTCAGAGGGAAAAAAATTTACTACAGTGCTGGAATAAAAAAACCTTCCTGTTTCCAAGAAGGTTTGTATGGCTGGGGTGGAGGGATTCGAACCCCCGCATGTCAGGATCAAAACCTGATGCCTTACCGCTTGGCGACACCCCAATATGACACCGAAATACGTGGTAGCTAGGGGCAGATTCGAACTGCCGACCCCAGCATTATGAGTGCTGTGCTCTAACCAACTGAGCTACCTAGCCACAAAATCGGGTTGTTATTGTCTTGATTCAGCTGATAAGTGTCAATAATTAAAAAGGCAAATCAAAACAATTCTAATTGTGGCTGGGGTGGAGGGATTCGAACCCCCGCATGTCAGGATCAAAACCTGATGCCTTACCGCTTGGCGACACCCCAACGAAAATGTGAAAACTGAGCTTAAATAATTAAGCTGTACTATTCACAAACACAGTACTCTCGATGCCACTAAAGAAAAAACCCTTTAGTAACCGCCACTGCAAAAATCAATGGTAGCTAGGGGCAGATTCGAACTGCCGACCCCAGCATTATGAGTGCTGTGCTCTAACCAACTGAGCTACCTAGCCGTCGAAAGATGGTGCGCACTTTAGTGATTTAACCCTGAACTGTCAAGCAAAAACCCAATAGATTCTCGCCCCAACTAAACGACTAAAGACCTGTTAATTCAGTACCAGCAGAAGGCTCGACTCGCGTCACACTTAAGCCGCTCACACATTAAACAGGAAGTGCATTACATCGCCATCCTGAACCGTGTACGCTTTACCTTCAACGCGCAACCGCCCGGCTTCTTTTGCACCTTGTTCGCCATTGTATTTGATGAAATCGTCATAGCTGGTCACTTCAGCCCGAATGAAACCCCGCTCAAAATCGGTATGAATCACACCAGCAGCCTGCGGTGCCGTGGCGCCGACTTTTACCGTCCAGGCTCTCACCTCTTTTACGCCAGCGGTGAAGTAAGTTTGCAAACCAAGCAGCTCATAACCGGCGCGAATAACACGATCCAGGCCTGGCTCTGCCATGCCCAGATCCGCCAAAAACTCCGCTCGCTCGTCATCGTCAAGCTCAGCAATTTCCGACTCCAGTTTGTTGCAGATCGGCACAACAACGGCGCCCTCATCAGCGGCAATGGCACGGACGATGTCGAGGTATTCATTATCTTCAAACCCGTCTTCATCCACATTGGCGATGTACATGGTGGGCTTGATGGTGAGCAGATGAAAAAAACGTACCAACTTTTGTTCGTCGTCACTCATGGTCAGAGTACGTACCGGATTACCGGCTTCAAGATGGGGAACGACCTTTTCCAACAGCGTCTTTTGTGCGATGGCGTCTTTATCTCCACCTTTAGCTGCACGAGTCACCCGCTGCAGCTGCTTTTCACAGCTTTCGAGATCCGCCAGTACCAGCTCCATGTTAATAACTTCGATATCCGCCTTTGGGTCAATCTTGTTGGCGACATGGATAACGTTGTCGTTGGCAAAGCAGCGAACAACGTGGGCGATAGCGTCCGTCTCACGGATATTGGCCAGAAATTTGTTGCCCAACCCCTCACCCTTGGAGGCACCTGCGACCAAACCGGCAATATCCACAAACTCCATGGTGGTCGGCAGCACGCGCTGCGGATTGACAATAGCGGCCAGCTCATCAAGCCGCGAATCCGGCATGGCCACCACGCCGGCATTGGGCTCAATGGTGCAAAACGGAAAGTTTTCCGCGTCGATACCCGCCTTGGTTAAAGCGTTAAACAGTGTTGATTTACCAACGTTTGGCAGCCCAACGATGCCACATTTGAAACCCATAGCGCTTCTGCTCGCTCCTGAAATGAGTAATTGGAGGCGAATTATAAAGACTGGCGGAAAAAATTTCAGATAAATTTGTCGTCAAGCCTAATAGCCATGCCCACCTTTAAAAGCGCCAAACAACAGCTACATTTGAATAACCACTTAACAACTGTACGGATTGGTCAATGCCCAAGAGAAATATAACGGTCGGCATCGTCTGTGGCGGCCCTTCACCGGAAGCCGATGTCTCAAGACTTTCTGCAGGACGCATCAGTGTACCGCTGCAAAACAACTATCAAAGTGTAGTCACCCTTGAGCTGGACGGCACACTGCCTGCCCAGCTCATAAAACACGGGGTGGATGTGGTCTTTCCCGTCGCCCACGGGCCTGTGGGAGAAGACGGTTGCCTGCAGGGGCTGCTGGAAGTCATGGGTATTCCCTATGTTGGCTCCGGCGTTCTTGCCAGCGCCTGTGCGCTAGATAAAGTCACCACCAAGCGCATCCTGCAACAAGCCGGTGTACCCATGGCAAAAGACTGTGTGGTTTCCCAGAACACACCACTGGCACAAACCGTTAACCGGTGTCTTGAAACTCTGGGTGAAAAAGTCGTTATCAAGCCTTTTGCTCAAGGCTCTGGCATCGGTATTCAATTTGCCGAAGGGGAGCAACAGCTCAGCAAGCGTCTTGAAGAGGCGTTCAAGAACGACAAGCAACTGCTGATTGAAACGTTTATTGCCGGCAAAGAGGTAACCGCAGGCATTCTGGAGCTGGACGAAACGACAGTTCTACCCACTACCGAGATTGCGACACCAAATAACGCCTGGTACGACTATACCCACCGCTACACTCCCGGCCTGAGTGAACATTTCACTCCGGCGAGAATTTCTGAATACCAAAAGCGAAGGGTACAGGAGATCGCACTGCAGGCGCATCAATTGCTAAGGTGTCGGGATATCAGCCGCTCTGACTTTATTGTACCCGAGGAAGGCGAGCCAATATTTTCAGAAATCAATAACTTGCCAGGCATGACGCCAACCAGCCTATTCCCGGACGGCGCAAGGCACTGCGGTATTGGGTTTGAAGATTTGATCTGCCAACTGATCGACCACGCCATACGCCGCCAAAAGCAGCACTGCAACAATGCCTACAACATTCCCGAGCTAGCGTCGCCTCAACAAATGGCTGACAGGGCTTAAAGAGAAGGTTTTATTTTCTTGGCGCCGAAATGATCGAACCGAGCGCAAAAAGGCTCAGGCTGAGAAAGTATGTAACTCTTGCACTGCTTTGGATCTCTGACCAATCAGTGCTTCAGGGGTTATGCGTATTGACTCATCAATCACTGCATCAATTTTCTGTCGCTCCGCAACCGATGGTTTGGTCAGCACATAATTGACCACATCTCTGCTGTTTCCGGGGTGACCGATACCCAGGCGCAGTCGTAAAAAATCACGGCTATTGGAAAGGGATGAGATGATATCCCGCAGGCCATTATGACCGCCATGACCGCCACCTTGCTTCAAACGACCAACACCGGCGGGCAGATCGAGTTCATCGTGAACCACAAGGATGGATTGCACAGGGATTTTAAAAAAAGTGGCCATGGCGCTCACCGCCTGACCACTTCGATTCATAAACGTGGTCGGGTTCAGCAGGCGAACCTCCTGACCCTCTATGTGCAGGCGAGCAGTCAGGCCAAAAAACTTCTTCTCTGGCTGAAAAGTCACACCGTAACTTCTTGCTAACTGCTCAACATACCAAAAGCCAGCATTATGACGGGTACTTTCATATTGTGCTCCGGGATTTCCCAGCCCCACAATCAGTCGGATCGACTGGTCGGAAGATTTTGTCATAATGCCAAGCCTCTGCAATTATTCGCCAGTTTCTTCAGCAGAAGACTCTTCAGACTCTTCGGCAGCAGCGCGGGTAGCCTGCACACTGGCAATATCAAGATCCTGACCGTGGGCAATAACCTCAACACCTGCGGGAATGACCAGATTGCTCAGGTGAACGTGTCCACCTACATTCACTGAAGCCATGTCCACTTCGATGTACTCAGGCAGGTCGCCGGGCAGACATTTGATTTCGAGGTCAACGCGATTGTGCACAATTGCACCACCGGATTTCACACCCACACAATCTTCTTCATTAATGAAGTGCAGAGGCACATGCGTGGTAATTTCATGGTCGGCATCGACGCGGAGGAAGTCCATGTGCATGGCAAACTCTTTTGCCGGGTGGCGCTGCATATCTTTGAGGATAACTTGCTCTTTAGCGCCGTCGACGGTCAGAGTCAGAATCTGTGAGTAGAAAGCTTCTACTTCCAGAGCCTTACGAATGGCCTTGCCTTCCAGAGTAATCTGAACAGGGGCCGCTTCACCGCCGTAAATGATGGCCGGAACCAGATCAGCGCGACGCAGGCGGCGGCTCGCACCTTTCCCGACATCCTTACGCGCTGTTGCGTTTAATGTAATTAATTCAGACATGATTATCTCCAATAACGCTGAATGCCTTGCGACCAGGCGAGACAGCTTTGATTTAGACCCCAAATGGGGACGCAACATCATACCCGCATGACGGTAAAAAGCAAAAAAACTTCTATTGCCTTTTGGTCAGACAGCCACAGCAATAAAAAAGGACGCTCTTTAATAGAGCATCCTTATAATACCTTCCGCCTTGAACTTGCCTAGCGCTTACTGAAACATCGCACTGATGGACTCCGCATTACTGATGCGACGAACAGACTCCGCCAGCAACGGCGACATATCGAGCTGGCGAATTTTTTCTAATGCCTGAGCAGCCGGGAGAAGCGGTACGGTGTTGGTAACGACCAGCTCATCCAGCACCGAATTGGCGACATTTTCCAGCGCCCGACCAGAAAGGATCGGGTGCGTGCAATAGGCGTAAACTGCGTTGGCTCCTTTCTCTTTCAGTGCCAGTGCCGCCTGACAGAGTGTACCGGCGGTATCGACCATATCGTCCACCAGAATACAGGTACGGCCTGCCACATCACCAATGATGTTCATCACCTCACTTTTGTTGGCTTCTGGCCGGCGTTTGTCGATAATCGCCAGATCCGAGTTAAGCCGCTTGGCTACCGCACGGGCACGCACTACGCCACCGTGATCCGGAGAAACCACCATGACATCACTGTAATTGCGCCGTTCGATATCATCCAGCAAGATAGGTGAGCCGTAAACGTTGTCCACAGGGATATCAAAGAAACCCTGAATCTGATCCGCATGCAAATCCACCGTTAACACCCGGTCAATCCCAACACCGGCAATCATATCAGCGACCACTTTGGCACTGATCGGCACCCGGGAAGAGCGAGGCCGACGATCCTGACGAGCATACCCAAAATATGGCAAAACGGCGGTCACCCGAACCGCTGAGGAACGGCGCATGGCATCGGCCATGACCAGCAATTCCATCAGGTTGTCATTAGTGGGAGCGCAGGTGGACTGAATGATAAAAACATCACGACCACGGACATTTTCCTGAATTTCTACCGCGCACTCACCGTCACTGAACCGGCCAACGTAAGCCTTACCTATTGGAATATGCAGGTGATTGACAACCTTATGAACCAAATCCGGATTTGAGCTGCCGGCAAAGACCATCATTTTGGACACGGGAAATTACCTTGTTTGGGGACTGAGTGTGGATTTAACGGGGGTTTAAACAGAGGGGGTGAGAACAGCGCAGAAGCATGTTCAGAGTAAGCCAAAAAGTAGCCTTGGGAAAAGCAGCTTGCACAATAACAGTATTGGCTGGGGTGGAGGGATTCGAACCCCCGCATGTCAGGATCA
The DNA here is from genome assembly GCA_965198415.1 of Endozoicomonas sp. Lineage (GTDB taxonomy): Bacteria > Pseudomonadota > Gammaproteobacteria > Pseudomonadales > Endozoicomonadaceae > Endozoicomonas. Next base: position 495,784 of record CBDAPN010000028.1, on the reverse strand, counting down.
AAACCTGATGCCTTACCGCTTGGCGACACCCCAGTAAATTTATTTATCGATTCGTGCACTATCCGGCCCGACTTCCCATAGTTAGTCTCACAAATGAGCGTTAAGACTGTTTAACTCTGTGTGCAATGGCGAACGGTTAATACCACGAGCCACAAAACTGCACAGCTTTGGCTCTTTACCCGCAAAGCATTTTTGAACCTGTGTTTGCAGCTCATTTTGGGCTGCAAGCGCCTGCTCACGACTGGCAAACCGGGCAAAAACTGATGCTCCGGAGCCGCTCATCATGGCTTTACCACCATTTGAATTGGCGAGATTATCCAATAGCCTGAGCGTTTTAACAACCGCCGGATAAAGCGAGCAAACCAGAGGTTCAAAATCGTTTCGCAACTTTCGCTCCTTTAGGGCGGCGCAAACTTTAATGGGCAATGAATCTCTTGTCAAATCCCGGTGACCAAACATTGCCGCCGTGTTGACATGCACATCCGGCGTTGCCACAAGAAACCACAGCGGTGGTGGCTCAACCGGGGTAAGACGCTCGCCCACGCCTTCAGCAAAGGCGCTGCAGCCGCGCACAAACACTGGGACATCGGCTCCGAGCTGCAACCCTAACTCTGCCAGTCGATCAAGGGAAAGCCCCGTCTGCCATAGCGCATTGAGCCCGAGCAAGGTGGTAGCGGCATCGGAGCTGCCACCACCAAGGCCACCCCCCATTGGCAAGCGTTTATCCAGATTTATTTCGACCCCTCGCTCAACACCGGTCTCTTGATGCAGAATACGCGCGGCTTGCATGATCAGGTTATCTTCCATGGCAACACCGTTAAGCTGCGTGGACAAAAAGACACGCTTACCAGACGTTAACTTAAAGGTCAGCCGGTCACCGAAGTCCAAAAACTGAAACAGTGTTTGCAGGTTGTGATAACCGTCCGGGCGACGGCCAATAATGTGTAGAAAAAGATTTACTTTAGCGGGGGCTGGCAACACCAGTTCTGTTTGCATCCAGAACACTCCGGAAAAATGATGCAGAATTTTAAAACACCCAGTCGGTGAGCACCAAGCTCAAACGCACGTCACCACCGCTGATCATCAACCGGGTGGGTAAGCGCTGCCCACGTATGGCGCCGTACTGCTGATAAACAACAGTCCAGCCATTTTGGACGATTTTTTCAGGGTAACCGAGGTTATTGAGGTTCAATTTGGGGTTACCAGCCGGGGCGGGCAACCCACGCACCCAATACCTCAAATTACTGACCGGAAATTGCCAGCCGGTGAGCGAGTAAAGCAATACCTCCGGTGTTGGCCCATATCGGGTTTCACCGGATGCGTCCACTTTAACGCCGTGCTGATCACCCGAAATACGTGCCACAGCGGCGCCAAAGGGGCCATTAAGCAACAGCTGGTAGCTGTCTTGCTGCTGATTCCAGTCAATGGACATGGTGTCCGAGCGCCCGGGAACTCTTAAGTTCAAGCGCCCAATGGTTTGCCAGGTGAGTAGCTGCTCCAACCTTGCCTGATGCGCCTGCCAGCGCTGCTCTCTCTCTTCCTCACTGAGCACTCTTGTTGAATCAACCGGTGCAGTCACACAACCGGCCAGCGCTAACACCAACGCTAAAACGGCAAGTCGCAAGTCAAAACAGACATTCCCTCGGTACATAGTGACATCCAACTCTTATTCAAGATTACTCGACAGTACTTACGGTTTCCGGCGGCAGTGGCTCCACCAGCCGCTCCATGGTTTCTTTGAGGGTCTGGCTATCGGGCGTTTTTTTCACTGCCTCCGTCCAGATCGCCCTGGCTGCACTATGATCTCCCATAGCCCAGAGTATCTCACCAAGGTGAGCAGCAATCTCCGCATCGGGAAATTGCTCATAGGCCATTCTCAGGTACTTTTCTGCCTGCTCAAAGTTACCCAGCCGAAATTGCACCCACCCCATGCTGTCCATAATTGCCGGATCATCTTGGTTCAGCTCGTAGGCACGGGCGATCAATGCCAGCGCTTCTTCGTAACGGTCAGTCTGGTCAGCGAGGGTATAACCGAGAGCATTCAATGCCGCAATGTTATCCGGCTCAATCTTGAGAATGGCTCGCAAATCACTTTCCAAACCGGCAAGGTTATCAAGAGCTTCATGAATCATGGCCCTTGAGTACATCAGATTAATAGACCCGGGAAGCGCTTTTAGCCCCCGACTATAAAGCGCCAGTGCCTTTTTCAATCGATTGTCGCTGACCAGTAACTCGCCCTCAAGCAAAAACAGCGCCTCCATGCCGGCGGGGTTGCGGTTTCTGGCCTCGGCGATCAATACCAACGCTTCATCGAGCTTTCCCTGCTCTACTAGCATCTGAGTCAAAGCCACCTGTGCCGCCATAAACTCCTTGCCCGGCCCCACCTGTAAAAACGCTTCTTGTGCTTGGGTAAACTTTTGCTGTTTCTCATACAGACGACCGAGGTAGTAATGTGCGGTATTACGCCGCTCCCCAAGCGCCAGCAGTTTTTGAAAATAATGGCCTGATTCGTCCAGCATGTCATTTTCCAGCGTAATCAGAGCCAAAGACAGCACAATCTCGGCGTCATCAGGCGCTCGCTTCATCAACTGTGCAAACTGTTGTCGCGCCAAATCCAGCTGCCCCCTGTGCACCAGCACCCGGCTATACAGCAGGCGCAGCCGGTTTTTATCCGGGTGACGCTGCAACGCCTCTGCCAAAGCACGAGCCGCCTCTTCATTGCGCTCCAGCCGGCTCAGCGCCCGTCCTTTTATCATCATGGCAGGAATAAAGTCAGGGTCCTGAGCCAAAAGTTGCTCTGCCTCAGCCAGCGCCTCATCATAACCGCCGACCTGTTGCAGTAAAATGGCCTTACTCAGTTTAATCACTCGGTTATTGCGATGCGTTTGCGCTAGCTTGGCCAGCTTGTCAAGCAGCTCACCGCGCAGCGCCTGCCCGTTTTGATCGTGGGCACCGACGGCACTGGCCAGCACATCAAAGCCTGCATTCCCACCTTGAGCCAACTGCTTTTCCATGAACGTAAATGCCCTTGCAAACTGGTCGGCATAAACAAGCTCAAGGGCTGCGGCGTTGAGTGCTGCGACATTCTCTGGCTTCAACTTCACCCACAGCAGCGCCGCATCAAGGGCAGCTTGGCGAGCACCAACGAAAGCAGCAATTTGATAAGCTCGCTCAGCAATGCCGGCATCCTGAGTTTGGTGGGCCTGCTTCAGGTAATTTCCCAACGCCAGGTCGTAACGCTGGCGCTGTCCGCCGACTTCAGCCACCAGCAAGTCATAAAGGGTTTCCGAGGCAAACGGGATGATCGGCTCCAGCACAACCAATGATTGTTTTTGCGTTACAACCTCAGGGGGCTGGCCGACAACCTCTGAAGACTCCTGCGAGACCGGTTGCACGACTTTTACAGCACTGCAACCTGCAAGAAACATCGTCAGGGCAAATGGGATGGGCCTGAATAGCTTTTTTATTGATGGTTTTATCAATGATTTATTCAATACTGTCTTTTTGTTCACTTTAATCGTGTTACCCATGGATGCTATGCCCTTTCTCCTTATCGCTTTAACAAATGCAGTTACTGCATCGATTCATTCCAATCATGATAAAAAAGCCATGAAGAGAGTTTGCAGTTACACGCTTTCCAATGCAGAATTGATCGGCCAAAATACCCATCAATCCAGCGACCTCAGGAAAGATCCTCCTTGTTTTAAGCGCAGGGAGATTCTGTCGACTGTGATTGAGGTATCGAAAGCCATCCAATAGTAGCAGTGAACCAGAGCAGCAGCAGAGGACTGATGGGGTATATTACCGCCGGCATTAATCACAAAACAGCACCAATTACGCTGCGCGAGCAAGTTGCGTTTTCTGCTGAACAACTGCCTGACGCCCTGCAAAATGCCAGGGCACAAACCGGCATTGAAGAAATTGTGATTTTATCTACCTGTAACCGCACTGAAATCTACTGTGCACTGCACAATTCTGAGCAAGAAGCGGTGAAGCAGTGCTATAAGCAGCTGATCGAGTGGTTAACCCTATATCACAAAACAAATATCAAACAGCTCGGTGAACACACCTACCTGTTTCACGACAAAGATACTGTGCGACACCTAATGCGCGTTGCCTGCGGGTTGGACTCAATGGTACTCGGTGAGCCACAAATCCTTGGGCAACTAAAAGCTGCCTATGCCAACGCTCAAGAAGCTGGCACCACAGGCCCGGCATTGAACCGTCTGTTTCAGCACAGTTTTACCACCGCTAAACAGATCCGCACTGAAACCGCCATCAATGCCCAACCCGTATCCGTTGCCTATGCCGCCACGCGCCTTGCCCGACAGATTTTTACTGACCTCAGCCAAAACACGGTGCTGTTAATCGGCGCCGGTGAAACCATTGAGCTGACTGCTCGTCACTTCTTTCAGCAAGGGGTCGCCAATATCATCGTCGCTAACCGTACTCTCGAACGGGCGCGACTACTGACCGACCGCTTCGGTGGCCAGCCGGTTCTGCTATCCGACCTTAGCCAGATACTCCATCACAGTGACATCATCATCAGCTCCACCGCCAGCCCGGTGCCAGTGCTTGGCAAAGGCGCGATTGAGCGAGCCCTGAAGCAACGAAAACACAAACCCATTTTTATGGTGGACATTGCCGTACCCCGGGATATTGAACCCGAGGTCAGCGAACTGGCAGACGTCTTCCTTTACACGGTTGACGATTTGCAGGATGTGATCGAAGACAACCTACAACAACGCAAAGACGCTGCCGGACAGGCGGAGCGCATCATTGAAGCCGACACCTTTGAGTTCATGACTCGCCTGCGCTCTCTGGACGCCGTTGACCTGCTGCGGCACTATCGAAAAAACACCGAAGCCATGCGGGATCAAGAGCTGGAAAAAGCCATGCAATGGCTGGAAAAAGGCGCAGACCCCAAAGAAGTCATGCAACAACTCGCCCGCTCATTGACCAACAAACTGATGCACCAACCCAGTGTGCAACTTAAGCAGGCCGCTGCTCTTGGGCAGCAAGAGAAACTGGAGTGGGCCGAAAAACTCCTCGGACTCAATCCGACCACCGGCTCGGCCCAGGACGCCTGATGGCATCGCTGGCAACCTAAGCACGTTGCAAACGACCCGGGCGGCTGTCCGAGAATGGCCTTCCGGCAACCATTTTACAGAAATCTTACAGACAACATGAAACAGTCCATTCTTACCAAACTGGAAAATCTCTGCGAACGCTTTGAAGAGCTATCCGCTCTGCTCAGCGACCCCGATGTGATTGGCAATCAGGATCAGTTTCGCAAATTCTCTCAAGAATACGCTGAGCTTGAGCCAGTGGTTAAAACCTTTCAGGCCTACCGCCAGTTAGTCAATGACCAGAGCGAAGCGCAGGCGATGATGGCCGACCCAGAGATGGCGGAACTTGCCCGCGAAGAACTTGAAAGCTGCGCCGCCCAGCGACCAGAGATGGAAAAGGAGCTAGAAGTCCTGCTACTACCCAAAGACCCGCGCGATGGCCTGAACACCTATTTAGAGATTCGTGCCGGTACCGGTGGTGATGAAGCGGCGATTTTTGCCGGTGACCTGTTCCGCATGTACTCAAAATACGCCGAAAAACGGGGCTGGCGCATTGAAATCATCAGCACCAGTGACGGTGAGCATGGCGGCTACAAAGAGATCATCACCCGCGTGGTCGGCAATGATGTGTACGGGCGCATGAAGTTTGAGTCCGGTGCTCATCGGGTGCAGCGGGTTCCTGAGACAGAATCTCAGGGACGCATCCACACCTCCGCCTGCACCGTTGCAGTCATGCCTGAGCCTGGGGAGCAACAGGCCATCGAAATTCGTAAAGAAGATCTGCGAATTGATACTTTCCGCTCCTCCGGTGCCGGTGGCCAGCACGTCAATACCACCGACTCCGCCATTCGCATCACCCATTTGCCAACGAATACAGTGGTGGAGTGTCAGGACGAGCGTTCACAGCACAAAAACAAAGCCAAAGCGATGTCGTGGCTAGCCGCCAAACTGCAGGATGCCCAAGACAGCGCCGCCGCCAAAGAGCTCAGCGACACCCGTAAAAGCTTGGTAGGCAGCGGTGACCGCTCTGAGCGCATTCGCACCTACAACTACCCACAAGGGCGCGTGACCGACCACCGCATCAACCTGACGCTGTACAAACTGCCCGAAATCGTTGAAGGCGATCTGGACCCGGTGGTTGAGCCACTGCTACAAGAACACCAGACCGAACAACTGGCAAAACTTGCCAGCGAGTAACTCATGAGCGCCTTTCGCATCGACACCGTGCTGGCAGCGGCAACCCATCAGCTTCATGCCAGCCCCACCCCCCGACTGGACGCCGAGCTGCTGCTGAGTCATACCCTGAATAAACCCCGCAGCTATCTCTTTACCTGGCCAGAAACGTTGCTGAACACTGCTCAACGGGAGCAGTTTCAACAACTGATTACACAGCGCCAAAAAGGCGTACCAATCGCCTACCTGACCCACGAGCGGGCGTTTTGGAACCTGCAACTCAAAGTAACCCACGCCACACTGATTCCCAGACCGGATACAGAACGACTGGTGGAGTTGGCACTCAGTCAAACACTGCCAGAGCGGGCCGCTGTTGCTGACTTAGGTACCGGCACCGGAGCAATTGCTCTGGCGCTGGCAAAAGAGAGGCCAAAATGGTCGCTCACCGCTATTGATAAAAGCCCGGATGCCCTCACAGTCGCCAAGGAGAATGCCCGATACAACGACATAGACAACGTCACTTTTTTGCAAGGCTCCTGGTGCGAGCCGCTGGCCAACACCACTGTGGATATGATTGTCAGCAATCCGCCCTACATTCGCGACGATGACCCACACCTACACAGCGGCGATGTGCGCCATGAACCAAGGTCAGCCCTGGCTTCGGGGGCAGACGGACTGCAAGATATCCGCCTGATCGCCAGCACCGCCCAACCCATCCTCAAACCCGGTGCCTGGCTACTGCTGGAACATGGATTTGATCAGGGGGAGGAAGTACAGGCCATTTTATCCCACTGCGGTTATCAGCACGTTTGCACTGAGGTGGATTTGGCTGGACAGGACCGGGTAACTCTGGCTCAAAAGCCGAAATAACATCGAAATGTTAACTATGTTATGCTCTGTGGCCGTTAAACGTGCCTGAAACCACATAACTGCTTAGCGGGCTATCAAAGAAACAACGGCTGCTCATCTTGTTAAAGAGCCGCTACCGGGAGGCTGCTGAGTTCAACTTAAGCCTCGTAGTCAAGGACATCTGGAGAAAACATGCTTGCCAGACGACTTCATAGTTTTTTTCAGCAGGATTACGCCGTCGGTATCCTGCTTTTCATCGCCGCTGCTTTAGCGATGGCCATCACCAACACTTCTTTGGCTCAATACTACGAACTTCTGCTATCAACCCACATCCGTTTGAGTGTGGGCGCTCTTGATATCCACAAACCACTGTTGCTATGGATTAACGATGGTCTGATGGCAGTTTTCTTCTTACTGATCGGTCTGGAGGTCAAACGTGAAGTACTCGAAGGTGAACTGAGCACGCCAGCCAAGGTCATATTGCCAGGCATTGGCGCCATTGGCGGTATGGTGGTTCCAGCCGTTATTTATGTCGCATTAAACTACAACGACCCCATCGCCATAAAAGGCTGGGCGATTCCCGCTGCCACCGATATTGCCTTTGCCGTGGGCATTCTGGCGCTACTTGGTAAGCGTGTGCCCGCCTCTTTGAAGATCTTTCTGTTGGCGCTGGCCATCATTGACGATCTGGGCGCCATTGTTATTATTGCGCTGTTCTACACCCAAGAACTCTCTTTACTCTCCATTGCCATCGCTGCGGTCTTTTTGACGCTGCTGGCATTTTTGAACCATCGCGGAGTAACCAAACTCAGCCCATACCTGATTATTGGCGCAATGCTTTGGGTCTGCGTCCTGAAGTCCGGTGTTCATGCCACTTTAGCCGGAGTACTGTTGGCCTTTACCATTCCGTTAAAAGCCGCTAACGGCCACTCTCCGCTCAAAGCACTGGAGCACCGGCTGCACGGCACCGTCAGCTTTTTGATTCTACCGCTCTTTGCCTTTGCCAATGCTGGCCTTGTACTGAACGAAGAACAATTTAGAAACCTGTTCACGCCCATCCCCCTCGGTATTGTTGCCGGACTGTTTTTAGGTAAACAGATTGGTGTGTTCAGCTTTTGCTGGCTTGCAGTAAAAACCGGCCTTGCCAGACTTCCTAGTGGCGCTAACTGGCTGCACATTTACGGTCTGGCCGCCCTTTGCGGCATTGGCTTTACCATGAGTCTGTTCATAAGCTCTCTGGCTTTTGAGAATGTGGACGTCAGTTATTTGATATCCGATCGTATTGGCGTCTTTATTGGCTCGTTGATCTCCGGACTGTTCGGTTTTGCTGTCCTTCATTGGGCTGGCCGCAAACGCACCTGAGTTAATGGGCTTTCGCTCTTTGTAAATAGGAACGAAAGCCCATGAAAAAATGCCAGTGTGCAGTCGAAGATTCAGCAAAAGCTGTTAAACTCGCTGACAATATTTTCTCGCCCAACCCATCACAAAAAACGCGGCGATTCTTCTGCATAAACGATATTGAGAGCTCATCAGCTTATGGAAAACAGAGGCGTATTACTGGTTAATCTGGGGTCTCCTGACAGCGCATCGGTAGACGATGTGCGCAAGTACCTTGATGAGTTTTTGATGGATAAAAACGTGATTGACCTCCCCTGGCTCATTCGCCGCCTCATCCTCAGCCTGTTTATTCTGCCAACACGACCGGCCAAATCTGCAGAAGCTTATCAATCCATCTGGACCGAACAGGGTTCACCCCTACTGGTGAACAGCAAACAGTGTACAGAACAGCTGAAAAAGCAAACCAGCGTTACCATTGAACTGGCCATGCGCTATGGCAAACCGGAAATAGCAACAGCATTAAACCGCCTGGTGCAGCAACCGGGTATTGAAGAGATTCTCCTGTTTCCCCTCTACCCCCACTACGCCATGTCCTCGGTGAAAACAGTGATTGAGCGAACCCGGACGGTGATGAAAGAGTTAAACATCACCCTGCCGCTGCAAGTCCATCCGGTATTCTACGACCATGACAGCTACATTGATGCGTTGGTTCAAAGCGCCAAGCCGTGGCTGATAAAAGAGTACGACCATCTGGTCTTTAGCTATCACGGCGTTCCTGAGCGACACATTCGCAAAGACGACCCAACCGGCAACCACTGCCTGAAAGAGAAAAACTGCTGTCAGAAAACCTCGCTGGCCCACAAAACCTGCTACCGTCATCAGGTTTACCAGACCACCGAGGCTTTTGTGCAAAAAGCCGAAATTCCCGTTGATAAATACAGCGTGGGCTTTCAGTCGCGCCTTGGCAGAGCCAAATGGCTTGAACCCAATACCCTCGACGTCATTAAGCAACTGGCTGCTCAGGGTGCCAAAAAAATACTGGTCATCTGCCCATCGTTCGTCTCCGACTGCCTCGAAACCCTCGAAGAGATCGGTATGGGTGCCGAGGAGGAGTTTATCGCCGCCGGTGGTGAGTCGCTGGAGCTGATCCCCTGCCTGAACGACCATCCTGCCTGGATCAACGTACTAAAACAGTGGGTAGAACAACCGTTGACGTATTAAAACCATTAACCGGTGACACCGTCTTGAGCCTCGCGCTTGTCTGCACGAGGTTAACCACTTATAGTTAGCGCATCTGGCCGTAAATAACTCTTCCCCAAGAGAAAAGACAGTGGATGGTGTAATGCAAACGAAGTTCAACGTAGAAAGTCATTCAATCGCAGTGATCGCGTCACGTTCGTTTGCCACCCGGGCGGTTTTACAACGCTTGCCAACACCATTACCTAATCGCTCCTTGCTCTGTGCTTTATAAGGCATATTTACTTCTCCCCAAACATGGCCTTTGAGCCCCACAGCTGGCTTAGTGAGCCTTGCTGAAAAAACGCTGCCAAAAGCGCCTGAGTGATCATAAATTTTCCGAACCGATCAGGGCAGAAATGGAGCATAAAAAAATCCGTTTTTTATCTTTATTTTTGTGTCATTCTAGTTTCGGACAGCCTCGTGGCAGCGTGACCAATAAAAATTCAATTCGCCTTACACAGTGAAGGCAAGGGAAATACGATGAGTAACGATCAAGTCATCATTTTTGACACCACCTTGCGTGATGGCGAACAAAGCCCCGGCGCTGCCATGACCCGGGATGAAAAACTGCGCATTGCCAAAGTGCTGGAAAAACTGCGGGTAGACGTCATTGAAGCCGGTTTCGCCATGGCCAGCCCGGGCGACTTTGAAGCGGTCAAAGCCATTGCCTCTACCATAACCGAAAGCACCGTTTGCAGCCTCTCCCGGGCGCTGGAAAAAGATATTGACCGTGCCGCTGAAGCGTTAAAACCGGCCAAAAGAGGCAGAATTCATACGTTTATAGCGACATCCCCCATCCACATGCAGCACAAACTGTGCATGAACCCTGAAGATGTAATCAAACAGGCGGTGTTTGCCGTGAAGCGGGCACGTAACCTGATTGACGATGTCGAATTCTCCTGCGAAGATGCCGGCCGCTCTGAGATCGACTTTCTCTGCCGCATCATTGAAGCAACCATTGATGCCGGTGCCACCACCATCAACATTCCCGACACGGTCGGCTACGCCCTGCCGCATCAGTTTGCTGAAACCATAAAAACCTTGATTGAGCGTATCCCCAACGCACACAAAGCCATCTTCTCCGTCCATTGCCATAACGACCTTGGGTTGGCCGTGGCTAACTCGTTGTCGGCGGTGGTCAATGGTGCCCGTCAAATTGAGTGCACCATCAACGGATTAGGGGAAAGAGCCGGCAATGCCTCGCTAGAAGAGGTCGTAATGGCGCTGAAAACCCGCGCTGACAGCCTCAAGCTCAGTACTGGAGTTGACACCACGCAAATCGTCCCGGCCTCCAAACTGGTTTCATCCATCACCGGCTTCCCGGTACAACCCAACAAAGCCATTGTTGGAGCCAACGCATTTGCCCACGAGTCTGGCATCCACCAAGACGGCGTCTTGAAACACCGCGAAACCTACGAAATCATGCGGGCCGAAGACGTGGGCTGGAATACCAACCGCCTGATTCTGGGCAAACTCTCCGGGCGCAATGCGTTCAAAACCCGCATGGAAGAGCTGAACATCACCTTTGAAACCCCCGAAGCACTCAACGACGCCTTTGCGCGCTTCAAAGATTTGGCGGACAAAAAATCGGAAATCTACGACGACGACCTGCAAGCGCTGGTCAGCGATGTTCGCAGTGGCAGTGACCTGAATGAAAAATACAAACTGATTGACCTCTCGGCTGGCTCTAAAATCGGCAGCTCTCCTAACGCCACCATAACTTTGGAAATTAACGGCAACAGAGAAGTGGTCAGCAGCAGTGGCAGCGGCCCGGTGGATGCGATCTTCAAAGCCATTGAAAAATCCGCACGCTCTGGAGCCAAACTGGCACTGTACAACGTCAGTGCCATCACTACCGGCACCGACTCGCAAGGAAACGTCTATGTGCGCTTGGATAAAAATGGCCGTATTGTCAATGGCGCCGGCTCCGACACTGACATCGTCATCGCTTCCGCCAAAGCGTATATCCACGCCCTGAATTTACTGGAGGCCGATAACAGCAAAGCCAATCCGCAAACCGGTACGGTCTAACCGTACCGTGGGCATCGAGCAACAACGAACGGCGCTAAGAAATTACCGCCTGCCCTGCTTGATCACAAATGCTCAAAATGCCAATGGCATCATTCAGTGATACCATTGGTTTTTTTACCCATCGGTAACCGAGAACAGAGTGAACATGCCCAGCCCTTCACTATCAGCCGACGAGCTGGCAACCCATAGAGCTGATTCAGCAAGCCCCCAGCAAGAAAAGCTGAGACAGAGCTACCTGACTGCCATGGGCATTCAGGCCTGGTATCCAAGATTTGAGCTAACCAACGCCTTAGCACCACGACCTTTTGACTGGTGCGAAGAAGATGCACAGGCTGCAGATGACAAAAATATTGCCGTGCCAACGCAGCAATCAGCTCAGCCGACAGCGGATTACTCACCAACCCGCCCTGCCGATATTCTCGGGCAATTTACAACGCCAGCAACACCTGCTCCTACACAACCCAATCCGGCAAAGCCACTGACCGTTTCATTGAGCAAGTTTCGCCTACTGATTCAGTCCGTCAGTGATGAGTGTCTGGTGGTTGCCGAAATGCCCCACTCAGGGCTTAACCAGTTCAGCCGCTACCACCGGCGCCTGCTAAACGACATTCTCAGAGCTTTAACACTCCCCCACAGCAACAACCACAGCGTGCGTGAGTTTGTCTGGCCGATGGCGGAAAAACGCGGACTGCTGAGCACGCTCAGTCAGGATGACTCTGCCGCGGCGGACGCGGTCGACGCCTACCTCAACAACCAGTATGGCCTCTCCCGCCGCAAGGTGGTGCTGTTACTAGGGCAGTCCGCCGCCCGCTTTGTTCTTAATCCACAAAAAAACTTTGAGCAGCTGCGCGGCATATCCAAAAACAAGGCCAACCAATGGTTTGCCGTCAGCCATAGTCTGAACGAACTGATGAAACAACCTGTCCTCAAAAAAGAAGCCTGGCAGGATCTGGCGCCGCTGATAGAGCACCTGGCAGAGCCCACATCATGAATCTCACGTTTCGCCCCATGGAAAACGATGATCTGCCGCAAGTGTGCAAAATAGAACAGCGGTCAGCGGAACACCCTTGGCAACCAGTACATTTTGCCGATAGTCTGCGATCGGGTTACCTGTGTGAACTGGTTCAACATAATGGCCTGACTGTTGGGCACTGCGTCATGATGGTGGTATGCGGTGAAGCCAGTATTCTGATTCTGACGGTGAACAAAGAATTTCAAAGGCAAGGCATTGGTAAACGACTTTTGCAGCATATGATAAAACAAGCACTGCAAATGAACTGCGAAACAATCCTACTAGAAGTACGCCGTTCTAACGCCCGAGCGTTTAACCTGTACCTGAATGAAGGGTTCAGCGAAATCGGCGTACGCAAAAACTACTACCCGATGGGCAATACCCGGGAGGACGCCATTGTCATGGCCATGGAACTCAAGCCCCATAACTTCCACCATTGACAGTGCATCACAGGCCAAATAAACGACAATCAATTAGTACTAACGCAACACAACTTCGGGACACCCACAGCGCTAACGGTTAGCTGAAAAAATCAAGTCTGAAATCGAAGAAAAAAACTGCAAAATACGAGCTTTTCCCCCCCTGCAAAGACAGAAATTGACAGGTATAATCCTGCTCCTGTTTTAGCTAGTACAAGGTTCCAAGCGTTGATTATTTTCACCGTTACCAATAAAACCACCGCTCAAGTCTATGTCGGGTCAACCCGTAATGACCTGATAGACCAATGGGAAAAAATGGTAGCAGCCGCCGAGCAAAATCTTGACTTTCCGTTGTATCAGGAAATTCGCACCCACGGCCGCGATGGCTTTGTGGTTGAAGAGTGGGACTATGTCGAACACCGCAGCGAACTGAATGCCCTTGAGCAAGAAGCTATTGAGATACTGAATGCTCGAAGCCTTAAAGGTTATAAGACAAGTACCGTAAAAATTCGGCCAAAGAAGAAAGCCCGAGCGCGCAAAGCCAGTGTTGATGCCAGTGTGAATAAAGAGCTGGTTAATATTTTTAACGATTTAGACGATGTCCTTGATGATTTTGACGACATCACGCCAGAAACCAAACAACAGGTTGATGAAAAAGCGCCTGCACCGACAAGCAAACCGGAAGTTACCCACGCTGCACCCGAAGCCTCTACCCCCAGTAGTGATACAAGCTGCGGTGAAAGCCGCCCTGCTGCAAAATCCGCTGAAGCAACAGGCTCTGAAGAAATAAGCAATAACGGCAACCAAAAACTGCCAGAAAAGCCAGAGAATGGCTCTTTGGTCAATGCGGTTGTACAGATGAACGACATCTGCCTTGGAGATAACATTTCTGCCCAGCTCGAAGCAATTCAGGCCGCAGCCACGGCTGTCCTGTCCGGTGACAGCAGTGCTATCGAGATGCTCAATAAGCCAGATACGCCAGCACCAACGCCTGCCGTACAAGAGCCCGAGGTTGTTATTCAGCTTAACCCAAGAGAAAGGCGAATCCGTGAAGCTATTGAGCGACACCGAAAAGCCAGGGCACAAAAGACATCCGACTATCAAAGCTCAGAACGTGAGAAAATCGAAAAATTACTGACCGAGCTGAACACCCGTGCCCTAAACATAAACAACCAGAATGTTTCTGCCGCTGTTTGATGACAACGGCGCTTTACCAAAGCGCCGCGATGGCAGCCGCACGGCCAGCTATACTTGGGTAATGAATAAATCCAAACAATCACTCCAAGCACTGCCCCAACGGCTCCAAAAAGCCTGCCATCAACTACAGCAACTGGAGCAACAACTCTCTCTTCTGGGTTATCAAAGCGATACAATCACCGCAAAAATGCAGCGCATTCGCCAGAGGATCAACCCACTCCTCAAGAGCAAAACCCACGCCCCAAAAGACTCGCAGAAGTAACGAAGTTAACCACAATATCTGTGGATAACCCTGTTAATCACCCTACAACAACGCCTCAAAGCCAGCGACAAGTGGTCACAACGGTGATCTGGCTACTTATCAACCCGTCAACAAATCAATACCCACCAAAAGAGCCTTTTGTGCGTCGTTTTGCGCGAAGCGAGCAGGCAAACTGGCAGGTTTCTGTCACATCCTGTTTGGCTGGCACGCCACCCTGTCAGGATCATATGGCAGCAACGGCAAACCACGCTTCACCTGCACGCTTTTACAGCTCATAATATGGGCCGTTTTTTATCGGTTAACGAGCAAGATGTCCCTACCAACAGTCCGACCTGAACAATACGAAGAACAACTGACCAGCAAGGCCAACGCCGTCAGCAGCGCCTTTGCTGAATTTACCACCTCTGAACTGGAACTGTTCCGCTCAAAGCCGGAGCATTACCGGATGCGGGCCGAGTTCCATGTGTGGCATGAGGGCGATCACTGCCATTATCGCATGTTTGACCCTCAGACCCGACAACCGTTTACCGTCACCACCTTTCCCAGCGCCACCAAACTCATCAACCGGCTGATGATGCCGTTGCTAGAGGCCATCATGGCCAGCAGCCATCTAAAAAAACGGCTGTTTCAGGTGGAGTTTCTCACCACTCAGACGGAAGAAGCACTGGTCTCGCTGATCTATCACCGACAGCTGGATGACCTGTGGCAACAGGAAGCCACGGCACTGCAACAGCAGCTGGGCATTGGCATTATTGGGCGGGCACGCAAACAAAAACTGGTGCTGGATAAAGATTACGTCACCGAAACCTTAATGGTTGAGGGCAAACCGTTTCATTACACCCAAATGGAAAACAGCTTTACTCAACCCAACGCCAGCGTTAACGAGCACATGCTGAGCTGGGCAAGCCGTGCAGCACGGGACATCAATAGCAAGCAAAGCGGCGATTTACTGGAGCTTTACTGCGGCAACGGCAACTTCACCTGCGTACTGGCCCAACAATTTGCCAAGGTACTCGCCACTGAGATTTCCAAAACGTCGGTTTACTCGGCTCGGGAAAACTTTCGGCTTAACGGTGTCGAAAACGTGCAAATTGCCCGCCTTTCCAGCGAAGAATTCACTCAGGCCATCAACAAAGTACGGCCATTTCGCCGCCTGCGTGACATTGACCTGGACAGCTATCGTTTTTCCACAATTCTTGTGGACCCACCCAGAGCCGGTCTTGATCAGGAAACGGAAAAGCTGGTGCAAAACTTTGACAATATTCTGTACATATCCTGTAACCCCGAAACGCTCAAGCGGAACCTGTCAGCCATTTGCCAGACCCACAACGTCAGTAAAATCGCCCTTTTCGACCAGTTCCCGTACACTCATCACGCTGAAATGGGGGTTCATCTGATTCGCAAGTAGATTGGTTGCACTCCCCGGCGGGAATTCTACTTTGATTCATAGGAAGCAAAGTTTTTGGGCATTCGCCGGGGTAACCAAACGTGAACAACAACAAATATTTTCAACTGCCAATTTCCATCATTCTCTCAGTCATTTCTTTATTTTGGCTTTTCTTAATTCCCGCCTCCCACAGCAACGAGATAACGTTTGTCAAAACGGCCGTATTATTCGTTGCCTACGACCAGGGTGAAAGCAACGCCTTTTTGCGTATTCAGGAGAAACTGAAAGAGTCCAACATTCCCTATCGCATACTGGCAATGGGGCAGGCTGCTGAGGTGTTTAAAGATGATCCGGCACTGATTCTAATACCGGAGTTAACCCACAACAAAGCAGTTGCCAGCAACCGCAACCATCGACTAAACCAGCGCACAGTTTATCGCCTGACGGAAAAAATTGGAGCCAAAGTCGTCTATACCGGCATGGCCAGCCGCGCTCAGGCTCAAATCGCCAACGTGTGGGAGAGATCTGGCACAAAAGTGATCGCTTTTTATGATAATTTTGATCCCCTAGACTCCGTCAACTACGTCAACCCCTTTCTTGAAGAGCTCCGCACGGTGGACGAATTCCATGTACCGAGCAAAAGCACAGGAAAGAGTTTTGCCGCCATTGCCAAATCCACCAACGCCAAAGTGGTAGTCACCGGGCAGCCGACGATGGAAGCCTGGGATAAAATCTCCGAGCAAACTGACAAAGCGTTATTGCGAGAGACCCTGAATATCGCCCCACAAAAGAAAGTCGTTCTCTTTGCTGGTGACTACAGCAATACCTACCCTGAAGCGTTTGAAACGTTCGTCAAAACGACTCGAATGCTGCCGGAGGTACACTTTCTTGTCACTTATCACCCCAAATTCAGTGGTGAATATGAAAAAAACGTCATTGAGTCCTTGGCGGGCAGTAATGTCCAACTGATTCACCACAACATGTTCTCAACCGCCACGTTAAGCACCATTGCTTCTTTGGTGCTGGTGCACAAATCTTCTGTGGCCCAACAGGCTGTTTATCAAGGCAAGCCGGTTATCTACGTCGCTGAAGAAGGCTATCAAAATCTGCTGCTGACGGAGCAACTTGCCATCCTTGCAACAACCGCAAAACCTTTAGGGGTCATGATCAATGCACACTTGCTCGGTTACCGCGCCCCTGCGGTAACGGAAAAACTGGGTATTCCGGACGCACCTAGCAAAACCATCGCCAAGCTGATGATTGATGCTCTGAGAAAAAAATAATCGACAAGGGTCTCGAAATCTATGAACAACGCCCGCTGTTTTAAAACGTTTTTGTTGTTGCTGTGGCTTTTTTTTGTACCAGTGTCTTATAGCCACGAAGGGAATCACATCAAAACCGATGTTCTTTTTATTGCCCACGAAACCAGCGAGAGCCAAGCGTTCAGGGAGATTCAGCTGGAACTTGAAGCCGCCGGTATCTCCTACCGAACGGTGGCCATTGGCCCGGCAGCGGACTATTTCAAGAACGACCCAACACTGATTCAAACCCCCGAACTGGCACCACCTTACAGATTCATGCTTTTGAACATGATCAACTGGAGCATCAATGAAAGCCTCGTGCAACACCTGAGCGAGCGGGTTTCCCCCAAGATTGTCTACACCGGTATGGCCAGCCGGTCACAGGCGCAAATTGCTAACCATTGGGCGGAAAAAGGAGCCAAAATTTTTGTATTCTATGACCACCTTCAGCCGGTCTACTACACCGATTACGCCCAGACCTTTACCAAAGAGATCAAAAAAGTGGATGCATTCCACGCTCCGAACAAAGTCGTCGCCATCAGCCTCTTTGAGCTCGCCAAAGCCACCGGAGCCAAAGTAGAAATCACTGGGCACCCGGCACTACAAATTTCGAGAGAAACCTATGAACAGACCGACACCATTCAGCTTTTAGCGGATCTCAACATTCACCCTGATCAAAAGGTAATGCTGTTTGCCGCCGACACCAGCCTGGAAAGCTACCCTGATGCCTTTCAAACCTTTATTGAGACTACCCGGCTTTTACCACACATTCTGTTCATCGCCACCACGAACAGCCGTGAACGGGATGATATGGAAATGCGAATGATCGAAGAGGGTCTTGGCAATATTCTGGTTCTTAATGACGAACACTACTCCCACGACACCCTGATGACCATATCTTCAGCCATTATTGCCCACAGTGAAGAGCAGATAATTCACACCGTCTACAAGGACAAAACAACGGTGTACATAACCCACGACAATTCTCGTAACTATATGCTGACGGCTGAGGCTGCGTTTCAGTCATCTGTGCCAAGGCTGCTGGCGGTGGAGCTGTTTAACGCAACAACCTATGAGAATAAACCTTTGGATGTGGCGCAGGAAATACCGGAGTCATTCAACCACGTCATAAAACACCTGATTATTGATAAATTAAAGCAACCGTCCTCAAATTAGCGGCTTACCAGCACCCGAAACCCTTTAAGACTGCCGAACAATATGATCTACTCATATCTCACCGATTCTGCTTAAAAGGTTTGCAATGCTTGTCAGGGTTACCCATCTACAGGTGATGATCAAAGTTGTTGCGATTTTTACCATACCTGTTATGGCTCTGATTGCCCTTTGCAACTTTTGGGTAGCAAAGACCACATCCAGCGCCCTCTACTCTGACATTGACAATCTTCCTTACAATCAGGTGGGTGTATTGCTTGGCACCAGTAAATTTTCACGCTTAGGCGGCTACAATGACCACTACCAGCTCAGAGTTTCCGCAGCTTATCGACTCTATAAAGCTGGCAAAATTGATTATATTTTAATCAGCGGTGATAACAGCAGCCGCTTTTATGATGAGCCAAGTACCATCAGGCGCGACCTTTTGCAAAAAGGGGTCCCTGCCAACAAAATATATCGCGACTATGCCGGATTTCGCACCCTTGATTCCATTCTGAGAGCTCATCATGTCTTCAATCTGGACAGCTTTACCATCATATCTCAGGCTTCGCACAATAAACGGGCGCTTTACATTGCCTTGCATCATGATATGAATGCCATTGCCTTTAGTGCCGGAGCTGGGAATGATTCTGACTTTAACAATAAAACACGTGAGATACTTGCCAGAGTTCTTGCTGTTCTGGAAGTCCATTTACTGAACAAGGGACCCAAATTTTTGGGCCCAGCGGTTCAAATTGGTATTACTCCACCAACCTGATAACCCGTTCAAGAACCTTTTAACTTCTAACCTGCTGAGAATTTTAACGCTTCAACTCAGAGTGCGAAAATATTCGCTGCGACAGTAATATCAAAGACTGCTTCATTGGAGTTGCTAAGGGCCGCTCGATCAACCAATAAATTAACCAGGCTATCAAAATCATTAGCGCAGTCACGCCAATGATCGCAACTTCTTCAGCAACATAAACAGACCAGTAATCAATAATTGCCTTTCCAGCAACGTTGTGAATTAAATACAACGGATAGGTTAAAGCACCTAATGAAGTAAACACCGTGCGCGATTTAAGAGACAGCTTACCTGTGCACATAAAATACATCAGGCAGTAAAAAAACAACACCGCTATGGATGAAATAACTTTCTCAGTCTCATCAGGCTCAACCATAAAGAACTCAGCCTGCCCATAGGCTCTGAACATAGAGACTATTAATGTAACCATAATCATAGTGAGGGTAAAAAAACTGTACCCCTTGTTTTGCAGAAGATAAAACAAAACTCCAGCAATAAAAAATGAAGAATACTCAGGACTGATAAACCAGCCCATAAAGAAAGGCTGACCAAACAGAAGGTGCATGACGGTTAAAATCAACCATATAGAGAGCCAGACGTGATATTTTTGAAACACACCAAAAACAATCAGCAATAACACACAAAAATAAAATTTTAATTCAGCTTTAATGGTCCAATAAACGCCGTCAATATCATCAAACCCCAAATATAAGTTCAACTGGGTAAAATTTGTTATTATTTGCAGCAATGAATAACTACCCGCGGTTAACCAACTGACAATAACCACCGTGAAAATAACACCCACCCAGAGGGTTGGATACAATCGAACAAATCGTGAAATCAAAAATTCAACGGCGGTTCTATTATTTGCAGAAAGTGCAATCACATAACCACTGATGATGAAGAATAAGGGTACACCCAAATAACCAAATTGCGTGAATTCACTTAACATCGGAAACACAGTTGATTCTGGTCTGGAAACGTAGTGATACAAAACAACAGCCATAGCTGAAAAAAAGCGCAATAGATCTAACGCAACAATTCTCATCTTAAACCTTCCTTTTATTATTAATTAATCAGCTGAGTAACGTTTCAACCACCTTCTACAATGACGTCAATTTCAAAACTGTAATTTATAAGAACAAATACCCACTTAACTACCAATAAAGTTAAAATTACAAATCAATATTGAAAAAGGACGACCTTTTAATATATTTTCTGATTTTACTCATCGTTTTCGGAAACCAGTTATCTAACCGGCGGGTTTCACGACAAATTTCATCCGCAAGCCGTGGATTGCGATAGTCGTTAAATACAACACCAACCAACGATACATCACTTTGCGTTAATCGTGACAACGCCGCATTGAAGTCAGTTTGCCGGGTAACCCCAGCCATCACCATCAGGATGGTGCCATCGGCTATGGCACAAATAGACTCAGCAGGAATATTATGGCGGTTTCTGGCATTAATAGGCGAAGTATCAAAAATGACCGCATCGTAACTTGTGAGCCAGTGCTGAAGCAGCTTACTCATATTAGAAATATTACGAAACCTTAACACATCGTTGTTATCACACGGAGCGGGAAGAACATCGAGATTGCCGTCGGTGGGGTGCATAATGCTATCATCCGCCGACTGAGGCTGGGGCGTCCAATTGGTATTAAGATAACCAGAAATATCACCGAACTCAGGATGCAGTAAATTAACCTCAACTAATAAGGTATGTTTACCATCCTGTTCACTACGTTTGCTCAAGGCATAGGCCAAAGTACTGGAGCCCTCTTCCGGATTGGCAGACGCAATGGCGACGGAACGCATTCCTTTACCTAAACTGTTGCTATATATCTCTTCTACTTCAAGGTAGCTAACCGGTAGTTTGATCAAAACCTGTCCTCAAAAACCAAGTAGTATAAACAGTGGGATCACCTGAGTTATATCTTTCAGGAAGTTCCATCCAACAGTTGCCCATGAATCACGCAAGTGAGATACATAAACAATATCACCTGGTAATAACTGAGGCATTTGATTAAGTTTTGGGTGCTCCATGTAGGCTTCTAGATCAAAAATAACCTGATCACCCTCCTCTCTGCGCACAATAATTTTCTCGATGTCTGCGGTATCGTTGGTGCCGCCGGCACGGGAAAGCAGGTCAAGAATTGTCATATCTTTGGTATAAGAATAACTGCCGTTTTTTTTCACTTCACCAAGAACCGAAACACTGTGTATCTTGCCCATCAAGCTAGCATCAAGTGAACTGATATAAATACTGTCTCCAGGCTTAACTTTGGGCAGATCATCCTCATCGCCAGACAAAAAATATTGTCTTAAATCATAAACCCTAGAGCGCTTTTTATCTTTATAACGGTGTACCACCCGAACATTGGATAAATCAGCTTTATTGGTTGGGCCATCTGCGGCAGAAAGAATATCCATAAAACTTAGTTTTTCATTAAAGGCATAGCGACCAGGTTCATTGACTTCGCCGATAATGTAAATTGAATTTTCACTGGGCTGCATAATCCACTGGGACTTATTATCAATCGGGCTGCGTGGTAACTCCGGAACTACTACCGTCACCCCACCATAAATTTCCGGCAACTCACTATCTTTTGACCCATCTCTGATAAAATCCTGCAAATTAAAGGTTTTAATTTCACTTTCACCATTCGCTGTAGGGTACACAATTTTGATATGAGCAATATCCGACTTTTCATTAGGGCCACCAGCGTGGGCAAATAAATCCATGAAATTAATATCTGGTGACCAAGTATAACGACCGGGCTCTCTAATTGCCCCAACAATTTTAACCGTTTGATCCGATGTAAATTTGAGCCAATCCTCATCGGCACGCAGGTGTGATACATACACAATATCTCCCGGCAAAACCGGCGGTATCTTTTCCGGGTTAGGCTCTTCTAACAGTTCCTCTAAATCGTATACTTGGTTATCGCTGCCTTTTCTTCTAATAACGACTTTTGTGATATCAGCGCTCGTCTTAGTACCACCAGCCTGTGAAATCACATCAACAATGGTCATATTTCGGGTATAAGAAAAACGGCCGTTTTTCATCACCTCACCCAAGACGGTAATGGTTTGATCTTTCCCCATCAAACTGCCATCTCGGGAACTGATGTAGATACTGTCCCCTGGTTTAACTTCTGGTAGATTGGAAGGGTCCCCAGAAACAAAATATTCCCGTAAATCGTAAATCCTGACTTGATTTTTATTACCATTACGATGAACGATGCGTACGCTGGAAAGGTCAGCATCTTCTGTTGGCCCGTCTGCGGCAGTAAGCAGGTCAATAAAGCCCAACTCGTCATTAAAAGCGTAACGTCCGGGTGAGTTGATCTCCCCGATAATATAAATTGATTGCTCACTGGCCTGCATAATCCATTGAGACTTATTATCAACCGGGCTTCTGGGCAACTCGGGTACCACAATGGTTAATCCACCGACAAGCTCCGGAATCTGACTGGCTTTAGGCCCTTTTCTAATATAATCCTGCAGATTAAATGTTTTAATTTTAGCGTCACCATTTTCAGAAGGATAAATAAATTTAATATGTGCTATATCGGATTTCTCATTAGCACCACCAACATGAGCAAATAAGTCCATAAAGCCGATATTCGATGACCAAGGATAACGTCCAGGCTTATTAACCGCCCCAACAATTTTAATGGTTTGATCTGATTTGAATTTGAGCCAACCCTGATCCTCTCCTGATTTTTTCGGTACCAAAATGGAGTCGCCTTTAAAAATATCAGGTATCTCCGTTACCCTTCCTTCAGAAAACTCATCCAGATTAAACCTTAATACCTCACCGTTTTTTCTCAATAACCGAATCGAAGTGGTATCTGCAAAACGGGTTGGACCACCGGCATTGGCCAGAACATCCATAAAATTAATACCATCGCCGGTTTCAAAAGCACCCGGCTTATGAACCTGCCCCATGATATAAACAACGCTTTCCCCTGAACTTATGGCATCAACTTGTTTGGGCACAAAAATGGTCGATCCTGGCTCAATAATTGGTAGCGCTTTGCCATTATCGAGGAACGATTTCAGGTTAAAAAGAATTGGATCGCCTTTTGCAATCAACCGTATTTGTTCAACATTTGCATACCGGGTCACACCACCGGACAGCAGTAAAATATCAACAAGCGAAATATTTTCCTTAAACTTATGTACGCCCGGTTTAATAACTTCACCAAATACCTTAATTGAGTCCGGGTTATCCGTTGGGTCGTCAGCAAGCACAGCGGTATCATCTTTAATCGGAACATAGATGGTTGCGCCTTTCGATAAGTAAACTTTTTCACCCGCATCCCCAAATTCCATAAATTCGGCCAAATTAAAAGAACTTGGCTTACCTTCATTGATCACACGAATTTTTGTGTCATCGGCATAACGGGTAACCCCGCCAGCCAGCAGAAGGGCGTCCACTGCAGTCATACTCTCTTTAAAGGCAAGACTTCCGGGTTTAATAACCTCACCAATCACTTTAATTGCACTTTTATCCTGAGTAGGGTCAATTGACGCGTCTTCAGCTTTTTTACCATAAATAGTGCCAAGCTCTGGGGATGATGGAACAAAAATAGTATCTAACGATTGAATAACCGGCAAATATTTTTCATTACCAGAGTTAAGATAACGGTGAAAATTGATCACGTAGTCCTTACCATCACGCTTTAGCTTAATATTGTTAAGCATGGCGCCTTCTTTAAACCCTCCGGCTTGATTTATAGCCATTTGAATGTTGCCGGTGCTTGGCAAAACAACTTCCCCGGGTTTTTCAACATACCCTAAAACGGTTACCAGAATTTTTTTATCTTTCAAATAAATATCAATATTTTCAAGTCCAAGGAAAAAGATGGACAGCTCTTCTTTTATCTTAATTTTCACTTCTGCCAGATCAAGACCCGAAACATTAATTTCTCCTACCTCCGGCAAAATGATATTGCCATATCGGTCAATAAGAAATTCCTGATCGAATCCAGACTCCTCGGGGAAGTTAATAATTAAAGTATCACCGGACTGAATAAGATTTTTTTTCGTAACGTCGGTCAATCCATCAAAACCAAGAACTTCTTTATCTTTATCAATCGCTACACTGGGCTCAACTTTCTTTTTTAACATCTTATCATTCGGCGCTAACTTCTTCTCTTGCAAACGAGTAGCCGCTAAACTCTTTTCTAAAACATCAACCAATTCAGAATCTATTAAGCTCTCTTTCTTATTGTTATCTATCTTCTCACCAATATCACCGAGTCTTTCACTCAGTGTTATTAACACAGCATCTCCCGCCATGACCTCCCAATCATTAGACTCGTTGGCAGAAACCAAAAAACTCTCACCATTTCGGATTACAGAAAAATTGGCTTCAAATTCAGAAACATCAAATAGAGGATAATGAGAGCTTAAGTCAGAAAGAAATAACCCTTCGGGTACAGAGTATTTACCAGGGTTGAAAACATCACCAAAAACCGTTACCTCTGAAAAACTGCTTCGATCCAGAAAATCAATTGATTTGATACTGTAAGAGTTTTCCAGAACACTATGAATTTGATTTTTGGCGGCTTCAATACTCTTACCTGTGAGGTCTAGCACCACATCGTCAGAAACCTTTGCTTTGAGGTTTTCACTGACTAAAACAACTGGAGGCTGATCTTTCCCATCCATTAAATCTATTAAAAAACCTCCCCTTTTAAGGGAAGGTTCGTTCGCAATGGCAGGAAAACACGACAACAGGAAAAACAGGACAACCAATATCCGCAGTGTCAACTGGCTTTGGAAAAAATATCTACCTACAGCCGAATGCATGGAAGCCTCCGCCTAAGAATTTCAAGCATACAGCGCCACAAACAGTAAGGCTTAATTTTAAGAAGGATCTCAGTGAAATAAATTGAGCGTTTATTTCATTTGTGTCCCAAGTAATCTTCGATACTATCATATTGCTTGATTGTCTGGTTAATCCTGAGCATTGTTAATAATTCGTCAGGTTTTCCACTAACACCAAGCAAACCAAGATTTCGACTTTCAATCTTTAGACGCTTATAAAGGAAGACCAATGCACCGATCCCAGATGAATCGAGATCATTGACCGAACTCATATCGACCAAAACATCACCAACACAGTTTTGAATAAGATAATCAAAATGGTTTCTAACATCATTGACCGTATCTGCGTTAAACTCATTGTGCAATTCGATAATATCGCAGCTACTGGCTTGATATGTTGCATAATCCATTAGATTTTACTCCTGAATCCTTAGGAACTATAAGAATAGGTTGATTAAATCTTTATTAGGGCACTAATTGACTTAAGACACCTAACAAGACATTTCTCAAAAGAGAGCACATTAATAATTTTAAAGATGAAACACAGAGTGGTATAAAACAATTGCGAATTTAAAAACCCATTTAAATTCCAATTTTAAATAAACAAAATATTAACCAGCCCCCTATATTTAAATTTACTGGTTCCATTAAATAGTTACATTTATTTATTTTTATAACTATTAAAATAACCAGCGTTGCATCTTAACCCACTAACAAGAACTGACAACGTTAAACCTTTTAATATGCACACTAAAAAAAGCATCCATTCACAAGAGCATCTTTCATTTAAACTTTTGAAGGCTGTTTTATGCGGTGCCTGTGTTTTAGGGGTCGTTCTCAGCCTTATTCAAATTTTTCTCGATGCCCATCAATCTAGCCAGGCAATAGACCATAAAGCCCGGGAAATGCTGGCAATGATTACTCAGCCTGCTGCCAGGGCTGCACATCATTTGGATAATAGCATGGGGCAAGAGGTGTTGAACGGCTTATTAGAAGTGAAGTCGGTTCAGGTTGCAGCCATCCGTCTTGATGGTGAGCCTGAACTAGCAATGGTGGAAAGGCCGTTTTTTGACTCACGTTACCGCCCTGTCTCTGACTACATTTTTGAACCCATCCGAATTTATCGCCTCCCGCTTTACAGCTACACAGACGTTAATCACTACTTAGGGGAACTTATCTTATCGATTGACACCGCCCGTGATGGTAAAGCCTTTATTCAACGATCCGTCGTTATTCTATTTACCGGTATCGTCAGAGCCATAGCCATGGCTTTATTGCTTTACCTAGTTTATTCAACACTTTTGACCAAGCCATTAAATCGTTTAATTCGTCATTTATCCAGCATTGACCCAGAAGAACCGGGCCAACAGCAACTGCCTATCCCCAAGCGTCATGAGAATAATGAGCTGGGTCTGTGGGTCAAAACAGCTAACAAGCTGTTAAATTCTATTGATTCTCATAATAGTCTGCGTAAAAAAGCCGAAAATCGAATTATGCAGCTTTCACAGTACGATTATCTGACCCGGTTACCCAACCGGCGCACCATACAGAATCAAATTCAAAAGTTAATTCAACAATCACCGGTCAAGGGAGAAAACATTGCCCTGCTCTGCCTCGGCCTGAACGATTTTAAATCACTTAATGCTCAAGTCAATTTTAATGCCGCAGAACACATTCTCGTTAAGCTCTCTGACCGTTTAAGGAGTTACATCGGTAATAAAGCATATATTGGTCGCCTTGGTGAAGATCAATTCGCGATTATTCAGTCTAAGATCGAGCATCCCTATGACGCAGCAGAATTAGCTCAGGCACTTATTAAACAACTCAAGCCTCCTTTTGAAATTAACGGCGAGCAACATACCGTCAGTGCTACGGTTGGGATTACTCTGTTTCCTGATGATGGCAAAGATGTTGACGCTCTTTTGCAGCAAGCTGAATTCGCCATGATTATGGCAAAATCCAGAAGTCGAAACCGTTTTCAGTTTTATGTTGCCAAGGTTGATACAGAAATTCGCCAGCACAGAAAGCTGGAAAAAGACCTTCATCAGGCCCTCGAGCACCATGAGCTAAGCCTTGTCTTTCAGCCTCAATGGAACTATCAAAAACAAAAACTTGTCGGCGTTGAGGCTCTGCTGCGCTGGAAACATCCGGAACAGGGCATGATTTCTCCCGACATTTTCATTTCCATGGCTGAACATAGCCTAGATATCATTCCCATGGGCGACTGGGTAATTGAAAACACATTTATCCAGTTACGACAGTGGCACCTTGCCGGTTATAAAGATCTGCGTATGGCTGTCAATCTTTCAGCGGTTCAACTTCAGGACCCCAACATCGTTGATCGTATTGCTTATCTTTTGGATAAATATCAAATCCCTCCGCATACGATAGAGCTTGAAGTCACTGAAACGTCGATCATAGAAGACATTGAAACATCCAAGACCCAGTTACGAAAAATTAAAGACATTGGCGTAACCTTAGCTCTTGATGATTTCGGCACTGGCTATTCATCACTGAATTATTTAAAGCTGTTTCCATTTGATAAAATCAAGATCGATAAATCCTTTATTGAAGGGCTTCCCACTAACAAAGAAAACTGCGTAATTGTGCAGGCAATTATTCAGATTGGTAAAAGCTTTGATCTTAAAGTGCTTGCCGAAGGTATAGAAATCGTTGAACAAGAAAATTACCTGATTTCTCAAGGGTGTCAGGAGGGTCAGGGCTATTATTACGGCAAACCGCTACCCGCTGATGATTTTATAAAGTTGCTAAACAAACAGAAAATTACCTCCGTTGAAACAGCAAAGCAAAATAAAAATAATGGGGGGATAAATGACTGAGCAGCCAATTATTCTTTTAGTGGACTCTCGTCAAATTGGTGGTATTGAAACCCATGTTTATCAACTTTGTAAAGCTTTATTAAAGCATGGCTGGTCAGCAGAAATATGGTTTTATCAAGAATTTCAAACTTCACACCCCCTTAAGCCGCTGCTACTGCAACACAATATTCCCTTTCGCTTTCTAAAGGGGTCTCTCTACTGCCTGTATTCAGAGCTTAAATCAGCTCAACCTTTATTAATCCATACCCATGGCTATAAAGCCGGAGTTTTTGGCCGCATATCAGCACTGCTCAGCAAAACACCCACGGTTTCTACATTTCATAACGGTGACCCTGGCGAAGGGCTGGTTCGTCTCTATACCTGGCTTGATGAACTAACCAGCCCACTTTCCGTGAATATTGGCGTTAGCGAGGAGATCTGTAAAAGAAATATTCACTCTATTGCCCACATCTCTAACTTCATAGCCACCACCAACACTCCTCTCACGTCGTCTTGCGGTCAATACATTGCGTTCGTGGGGCGGCTCAGTTATGAAAAGGGTCCGGATTTATTTTTACAGCTGGCAAAACATCAGCCCAACCTCCCTTTCAGGCTCTACGGCACTGGCCCAATGGAAATCAGCCTGCGGGAGCAGCAAGTTGCTAACGTTGAGTTTATGGGTCAGGCGCAAAATATGGATGAACACTGGCACAATATTGGTCTGTTGTGCATTACCTCCCGCTTTGAAGCCTTGCCTCTGGTCGCACTCGAAGCAATGGCCAACGGCATTCCTGTGGTCAGCTTTCCTTTAGGCGGCTTACCTAGCTTAATCAACCAAGGATTTAATGGCTGGATAAGCGACATGGGTGACTTAGTGGCCATGAGTAACATTCTACAGCTCTGGCATGCGCTGCCAGAGCGAGTGAGACAGCAACTAAGTAAGGCTTGCAGAGCCACCATTAGCAATCATTATTCTGACGACGCGATATTGCCAGAGATTCTGACCATCTACAAACAGTCGGTGCGCTCAAAAGGTCAACACTGGCCTCGGCTGGATATAGATACAAAAAAATAAACGCCGGAAATCTTTTACCTTCTATTGAGAGCAACAGGATGGAAATTGGTCAAAATGTCATCAAAGGTTTAAAGGTGGGCGCACTGCTGCGTCTGGCTGCACAAATTTTCACCTGGCTCAATACACTCATACTAATTCGCTTACTCACACCTGAAGACTACGGTTTAATGGCCATGGCCATGGCCTTTATCGGTATTTTTGCCCTAATGGGGGATTTTGGTATTGGCAAAGCCATCATTCAGGTTGAAGAACTCAATGCTTCCAGACTGCGTCAGGCATTTACTGTCAACATTATTTCCTGCGTATGCTTTTTTGCATTTTTCTTTGCCATTGCCCCGGTTATTGCCAATTTTTTTGCTGAACCCAAAGTAAGCATCCTGATTCAAGCAGTGGCCTGCCAGCACTTAATTATGATTTTTCACACCCTGCCCTATGCCATGGCCAGCCGAAAAATGCTGTTTAAAGAGCGGGAAAAAGTGCAGTTTTATACCGCAGTAATTACCAGTATTGTCACCATTGCCATGGCGGCTGTGGGCATGGGCGTCTGGGCACTGGTCTTTGGCCACCTGTTTATGCGTCTGATGTTGGCTATTGGTTACAATATTATCGCCCCATGCTGGGTCTGGCCGGCGCTCAATTTCACCGGTTTTGCCAAAATGGCTGGTTTTAGTGGCATCGCCACTGTAAATGATGTGCTGCGCTACTTCATCAATATTTTTGGCAATATCAGTATTGGTCGTTTGCTGACTAAAAGTGATCTTGGTGTATTCTCCGTTGCCCGTAATCTGGCAAATCTGCCCAGTGATAAAATCGGTGAGCTGCTCAATCACTTAGGGCTTGCCTCCTTTGCCAAGCTGCAAAACGAGCGCGATGTTGCCGGTCAATATCTGCATAAATCAGTGCAACTGGCCAGTCTCGCACTGTTTCCCATTTATTTGGGCATGTGCGCCGTCGCGCCGGAATTAATCACGGTGGTGCTGTCAGACAAATGGGCTCTAGCCATCATTCCTTTTCAAATACTCTGCCTGACCAGCCCTTTTAGAATGCTGTCGGAAATGATGGCCACGGGCATAACCGCCATTGGTGAGCCCAAAAAAAACAGTTGCACATTAATTTTAACGATTCTAACGCTGCCACTTTTTATCTTTGGTATTCAATATGGCGTAGAAGGTGCCTGCTGGGCATGGCTGATTATCAACCTGATCAGTTTTGCTTTTCATCTAAACGTCATCCTGCCTGTATTTCAGCTGCAAATCCGGGCATTTCTTGGTGCGATTATTCCAGGATGCGTCAGTGCCGTTATTATGCTGCTGGGGTTGATGGTGCTTCGCGAGTACCTGTGGGGCGAGATTCCTGATGCCGCCCTGCTGGTTCTGATGATTATTAGCGGCATCCTGCTGTTTGCTCTTGCTCAATTATTATTATTCCGTCGCCAATTACTGGCCACTGTGCGCTATTTACGACACTAGGTGGCTAGATGAAACTACCGAGTATTGAGCGAATCTTCAACAATCGCTACCAGACGTTAACTGTCTCTATTTACTGCGCATTGGCAGCTCTGCCGAGCCTGATTTTTCCTCACCCTGCGCTGTTGTTACCACTGGGTTTGATCCCTCTGGGGTTGATATTCATTCTGAAAAAACCGTTCGTAGTCTGCCTGATTTTCATTATGTTCTCGTTTTTCCGCCTGCATGAGGTTTTTCCCCAGCTAGACCCGGTTAAAATACCCCTGCTGACCGCCCTCGGCTCCTATTTTGTTCTTGCATGGCACATTGTTCTCACCAAAAAAGTGCAGGTTTACTGGCGTTATGAATTGACAATTTTTGCCCGTTTCTTTGGTTGGGTAGTGATCGGCATCGCTTTTTCCAGCTTTCCTCCCACGGCCTTTGGCAGTTTTACCAGCGTTTATATGAAGATCGGCATTATGGTGTTAGCGATCTCCTGGCTGATGACCGAGCACTGGCATTTTAAACTGGCTCATTTTCTCATTATTTGCTCGGGACTTGCGGTGGGTGGTGTCACGCTTTACAACAACGCCAACGGCATCGGTATGGTTGAGGAAACCCGGGTCACCATTCCCGACACCAGCCTTGGTGACCCGAACGACCTTTCACTGGTGCTCAGCTTTCCTATGAGTTATGCCGTTGCTTTTGCAACCACCAAAGGAACTGGCAAAATACGAACCCTGCTTGGTCTGATTGGCGTTATTGTCTTTGTGTCGTCCATCATTGCCACTCAAAGCCGTGGTGGCTTGCTGGCAACCGTTGCGGTGTTTGGTATTTTTGGTCTGCGAATTATCAAATCAAAATTACTGCTGATCAGTATTGGCAGTTTTGGGCTGATGATTCTGGTGGCGGCAGCGGGTATCAGTGACCGTAAATCCGGTGGTGCAGCGGAAGATGGGGTGGATGAGTCTGCAATGGGCCGGATTCATGCTTGGGAGGCGGCTTTCAATATGGCCCTTAGAAACCCAATGACCGGCGTGGGCCTTTCACTGTTTCTCGATAACTATTGGGATTACGCCACCCACAGCCGCGCAGAAGGTAAGGCACACGTGACTCACAGTACCTGGTTTCAGGTTATGTCTGAGTCAGGCTTTGTTGGCTTTGCTCTGTTTGGTTACATGATTTTTGCCATTTTCATGTCGATACGCCGCTCTTTGACAAGGCTGGACAGAAATAAAGACTCTCCACAATACGACCCCCACATGACCGCAATAGCGGTGGGTACCTATGCCGGGTTGGTGGGGTTTTGTGTTTCCGGTACGTTTCTTAGCCAAGGTTTTTTGTGGCCAGTTTATATCATAACGGCCATTAGTATCGCCATGGCGAATTACATGGATAACAACTACTCAGAGCCTGAAACGCAAGAAGAAAAAACAGCTATAGTTAATGAGTCAGGAAAAAATCAATACGGCAAGGGTTTGCCAAATGCTAAATAGTCTCAAAGCACGCTTAAAAAACAGTGAATCGGCATACGCCAGAGCTTTATTCAACTCATTAAAGTCCATCAGAACTTTTGAAGTACCGGTTATTAAGCCCATTCACGGGGCTATTTATCAATGCCATAAAGCCGTTACCAATTTAATTAGCAGCCTGATTCGTATCGTCTATTGGACCCCACTTTTCAAGTCACAACTGAATAACCGACCGAAAAAGCTCTACCTCTACTCAGGCATACCGCTTCTGTTAGGGCCTTTGGATATCACCATGGGCAACCATTGCCGTCTTTCTGGCCACACCACCATCAGCGGCAGAGCATCCACCACTTTGCACCCCGAGCTAATCATTGGCAATAACGTCGGCATCAGTTGGCAAAATGAAATTTTTGTCGGGGATCGTATTGAAATTGGTGATAATGTCCGACTGGCAGTTAAAGTGAGGCTGGTTGGCTACCCCGGACACCCGGTAGACCCCATTGCCAGAGCCCGGGGCGAACCGGACAGCGACGATCAGGTTGGCAACATCATTATTGAAAACGATGTCTGGCTAGCAGCAGGAGTCACCGTGATGGGGGGCGTAACCATTGGTGCTGGCACCATTGTTGCCACCGGCAGCGTGGTGACCAAAAGCCTCCCCGGTGGTGTTCTTGCCGGCGGAATCCCCGCCAAAGTGATTAAACCGTTAACGCCGGAGCAAAAAAATGGCTGACCTTATTGTTTTTGGAGAAGATTGGGGCGGGCTACCCTCTAGCACTCAGCATCTGATCACCCACTTGCTGCAAAAACACAGAGTCATTTGGGTTAACTCTATTGGCATGCGCTCACCAAAAATCTCATGGCGGGATTGCCAACGGCTTTGCCAAAAAGCATTGGCCATGGTAACCGGCGCCCACAAAACGCAAGAACACAGCTCAGCAATAAGCCCGTCATTGATTATTAACCCTAAGGTAATACCTTTTCATGGCAATCAAATCATTCGAAAATTAAACAAACACCTGCTGTTAAAAGATATTCATAAAGCCATGCAGCAAATGAATTTTGAAAATCCAGTACTGTGGGTTTCTTTGCCTACGGCAGTGGATATGATTGGCAGCTTAAATGAAACAAGTTCAATCTATTATTGTGGTGATGATTTTGATGCATTAGATGGCGTTGATCACTCCACAATCAAACCGCTTGAGCAAGCGCTTGCCAATAAAGTTGACGTGATTCTGGTAGTTAGCAAAAAGCTGGCACAAAAATTTGACCGGCAAAATACCATTATTCTTCCCCATGGCGTCGATTTTGAACTGTTTACCGCTCCCACACAAAAGCCAGCCGATCTACCCGAGGGGCCAATCGCCGGTTTCTATGGCAGCATTTCCAACTGGCTCGATACTGACATGCTCGCTCAAACGGCAACAGCGCTTCCTAGCTGGAAGTTCGTATTCATTGGCGATATCAAAACCGATATTTCCGCCCTTACCCAGCTGCCCAACATCCATTTTCTTGGCCCCAAGCCCCACGATCAATTACCGTCCTACGTTCAGCATTGGAATGTGTCGATGCTGCCATTTCGTAACAACCGACAGATAGAGGCTTGCAATCCGTTAAAGTTACGGGAATACCTCGCCTCAGGAACACCGATTGCCAGCACGGCTTTTCCGGCCGTTAAGGAGTATGAAGAAGTGGTTTCAATTCAATCAGGCAAAGAGCCCTTTTTCAGAGTGATATTGAGAGCAAATCAACAACAGCAAAAAACGATGATGCAAAAAGCTGTGGCAAAGGAATCATGGAAACACCGGGCGGACGAGTTAGATGCGCTAATCAAACACTTTACTCACAATCAAAAGATTGCTGAATAGTTAAATGCAACACCCATAACGTGTTTGCAAAAATTAAAGCTACAATTACAAGTAACATTAAAAAAGCAGCTGAAATGTTATTAAAAATACTTTAATTCAGCTCCTTATCATCAAAGCAATGAGCTTCTGAAAAAGCAATTAATTGAATTAATTCAAACCCAGAGGTTAATAACAGGGAAACTGGTGTGATTAAGCAATACAGCAAAGCATTAAGGCTGATTAATCAAAACTTCTCCAAGCCTGATTTAAACGTTAAATCAGGAATTGAAGCTTTGGGAGGTCAAGGTGTCTAGTGAAATCCTAAGAAACCTGTTCCGCCTCCTCAGCATGGCTTGGCGACGACGCTATACCATCTTTGTCCCTATCATCATCATGCCCATTATTGGTTTCGTTGTTAGTTTCATGGCTCCTAAATTCTATGAAGCCCATACCACAATATTGTTACAGGACACCGCCACACTGAACCCCATTTTGGAAGACTTCGCCGTTTCCACCAACCTTGAAGACCGCCAAATGGCGCTAAAAATTCTGCTCAAAAGCCGCAAAGTTCTCGAAGCAGTTGCTACAGATGCCAACTTCATTGATTTATCATCCACGCAATCAGAAGTCGATGAAGCCATCATAGAACTGTCAAAAGCCCTTTCGGTAACCTTTGGCGGCGACTTGGTGAAAATTTATTATCGCAGCGAAATTAAAACAGACATTAAATTTCTTCTTGAGACCGTCACCAAACACCTCCTTTCATTAGTACAGGCACCACAGAAATCCTGGCAGAGAACCTCAACCCAGTTCCTCAAAGATCAGGTGGACCAGCAACAAAACGAGTTATCCAATGCTGAATTAAAGTTATCGGAATACAAGGCTATAAATGCTTTGGAACTCCCCCAACTGCACAAAGCAAACGTCACCCGGCTGGCAGAATTGCGGCAGCTGCTAATGGAAAAAGAGACAGAACTGGCAGGCGCCAAAGCCGCTATGAAGGAGTTCAACAGTAATCTCGCGCAAACGAATCCAGTCATTGGCAAGCTGGAGGAGAGAATCATCAAAACCCGTACGGCACTGAGTATGCTGCGCTCGCGCTACACGGATAAACACAGCAAGGTGCAGGCATCACAACGGGAATTAGAACGGCTAAAGTCAGAACGCCAGAGAATGATCACCGCAACCAGCAAACTCAGCAGTGAGGATATTCAGCGCCTGTGGAACCTCGCTGCATCCACCACCTCCCTCACGACAGACAACACCGCTCAGAGCCAAACCACCATTTTGGCCTCACAGTTACAGGCGGTACAAGAAGCCAAAGCCAAAGTGAACAGCTTGGAAAATGAAGTTGCAAATATCAACGAACAGACCCGAAATTTACAACAGAAGGTGCAAGAGTTTGCCGGTGTTGAGCGTAACCTGATCGAGTTAGAGCGGGACTTTAAAATCAAACAAAAACTCTACGACGACTTTCTTAACCGTTACGTGATGGCACAAGTTACGGAGAACCTCAGTGGCTATGAAGAGTCTGAACGGGTCAAAATTATTGATAAACCGTTTACACCGAGCAGCCCAAACAAGCTTCCCGCCGCTTTATTTATAGTTGCCGGTGTTTTTGCCGGAATTGGCATAGGCACTGGACTGGCAGCAATTGCTGAAATTTCCGATACCACATTACGACTACAAGACACCATTGAGCGCATTGCCGGTATTCCGGTTTTGGCCAGAATTCCCAATATGCCAAATGCCCCAGCCATCGTGTACAACCCAGAGAAAAACTGGTTCGATGAGGGAGAGGTGCCATCATGAGAAAACCGTTGGTGATTGCACAGATAGTCCAGCACCTGGCACCGGGTGGAATCGAAACAATGGTATTAGACCTGCAAAAACAAGCACTGTCACCGTGTGAAGTTCATATCTTTAGTTTGGAGGGAACTCGCGCAAAAGCTATAGAAAATTGGCCTCGCATCCAATCTACTAAAAACATTCATTTCTTTGATAAGCCGCCGGGTTTTAGCTTAAACACCATTAAGTCCCTTGCCCGACAATTAAAAGCATTAAATGCCGAAGTGGTTCATACCCATCATGTCGGCCCACTTCTTTACGGCGGCATTGCCGCCAAACTCAGCGGTTGTCGTCATGTACATACCGAACACGACGCTTGGCATCTGAATAATCAAAAACGACGCTGGCTTGTTGGCGCTTGCTTTCACCTGCTCAGACCCAACGTTGTTGCCGATGCTGAACTGGTCGCAAACAACATTAAAAGGCATATACCTTTTTTTAAACCAGCAGTCATTCTCAACGGTATTGATACCAACCATTTCCAGCCGGAAAGTCAAAGCGCGGCAAGGAACGCTTTAAACATTCCACAAAACGTTCCTGTTATTGGCTGTGCAGCCCGTTTCACCGAAGTAAAATGCCACCATCTGTTACTTGAAGCTTTTTCCAAACTGCCTGAGAACACCCATCTGGCTCTTGCTGGCGGTGGCGAGCTTGAGCACACCTTGAAAGATCAGGCAAGCAAACTCGGTATCCACCAGCGAGTACACTTTCTCGGTGTCATCAATGATATGCCTGGCTTTTATCACGCCATTGATATTTTCTGTTTACCTTCAAAAAAAGAAGGCATGCCTTTGTCTCCACTAGAAGCGCAATCCTGCCAACGGGTTGTTGTCATAACCGATGTTGGTGGTTGCAGTGAAGCGGTTGACCCCTTCAGTGGCCTGCTCATAGCTCCAGAGAACGTCAACGCACTAACCACTGCGCTGCAACAACAGCTCGATAACGGTACCACCCCAGAAAAACAGCAATCCGCACGCCGCTTCGTGCTTGAGAATTGCAATCTTGAAAGAATGATCAGGCAGTACACTGACTTGTACATCGGGAGGTCAATATGATCGCCTTGGTTATTTTTTTGCTGGCCGCTCTGGTAATTGTGTATCACCACGCAGGTTATCCACTGCTACTGAAACTAATGACCAAAAACCTAAACAATAAAGCGCCCGGTTTTTATAAACGCCACTATAAAGTTACGCTACAAGATAACCAGCTACCAGACATCAGCCTGATTATGCCGGCTCATAACGAAGCCGCCACCATTCAGGATAAAATTCGCAATCTGGCCGCTTTGGATTACCCCGCCGAAAAATTACACATCATGTTGTTCTGTGATGGCTGCACCGACAATACGGCCCTGCTGGCTAAAGAGGCTTTACAAGAGCCGGAGTGTCACTGGTTAAACGTCTCAATCATTGAAAAGCAAAACAACTGCGGCAAGGTCGCTATCTTGAACGAGGCCATCTCTCAGGCTAAGTCGAGTATTGTTGCACTTTCTGACGTCTCGGCACTGCTCTCTGCTGACAGCTTATTAATCGTTGCTGCCCATCTCAGTCAGCAAATGACGGGAGTCGTATGTGGCAGCTACCACTTTTATCAGTCTCTCAGTTTTGGCGAACAAGCCTATTGGCAGTATCAGCGGCAGATTAAAAGTAGGGAAAGCGCCCTCGGAGCTACCCTCGGCGTGCACGGGGCTTTTTATGCATTTCAACGCCAGCTTTTTGAACCGGTGCCCACAGACACCATTAATGATGATTTTACCCTGCCCGTTCAAATCGTCATGAAAGGCTATCGTTGCCTTTATGATCAAAGAATTGCAGCGCTAGAGCTTGAACAAGCAACCAATGAAATGGATTTCCAACGCAGAAAGCGCATTGCCGCCGGTAATGTACAACAAGCAGTTCGACACATCGGCTTACTACACCCAAAGTTTGGGAAAATCGCTGGCAATTTTTTCTCCGGCAAATTCTTGCGCCCATTTATGCCGCTATTTTTGTCTGCTGCATTAGTTACATCAGCCTTACTGGCATACAACGCTCTTGTATTTCAAACCCTGCTGATCGTGCAGTTGAGCGTCTACCTTGGAACCCTCTTTTATCTAGCCCTTGGCAAACAGCCTGACATCAAAATATTTCGCGTAGTGTTTTACTTGGTATCGGGACACATTGCCGCGGGTATTGGTCTAGTTCAATACCTGTCCGGCCACAGCAAAGGCCGGTGGAAGAAAATAACTAACAGCCAGGAAGCTGTTTAAGTAATAACTTAACGTACTTGGGGAGTGTACCAATGAAAGAATCAACCTATCTCCATCCGCTTACTGTCGTAGGTAAACGGCTTATGGACATTGTCATTGCAATGATAGGGTTAATTATCACTTTGCCGCTGTTTCCAATTATTGGGCTGGCTATTCGTCTTGATAGCCCGGGACCGATTATTTATCAGCAGATGCGTATTGGTTATCAAAAAGAGAGTTACATTCGTCTGTTTATGATGAAAAAATTCCGATCTATGCGCTCTGATGCGGAAGCAGGAACAGGCCCGGTATGGGCCCAAAAAAATGACCCCAGAGTCACTAAAGTGGGCAATTTTCTCAGAAAAACCCGCCTTGATGAACTGCCTCAGCTCTGGAACGTTTTGGTTGGCGATATGTCCATTGTTGGCCCAAGACCAGAGCGCCCCGGAATGTACAATAAATTAGAAAACAACATCCCTTTTTACAGCGAAAGAACCTTTGATGTTGTGCCGGGTATCACCGGTCTGGCGCAGGTCAACGCCGGTTATGATGAGTCTTTGGAAGATGTAAAAAAGAAAGTGGCTTACGACCATACCTATGCACTGTCGTTAAGCTGTCCATGGGAATGGCTGAAAATGGATATTTATGTAATGTGTAAAACCGTTTGGGTTATGGTTACTGGCCGGGGGCAGTAAAACCTTGGCAATTATTTGAAGAGCCCTGAGGCTATTTCATCAAGGCTTTTCCTTAATGCCTCCCGGCTGTGCACACCCGTTTGATGGTTATCCGCCAGTGGATGAATGTGCGTTTCGCATAATAGATTTTCAGGGCGCTCATTTTCAGCCGGCCATAACAATATATCGGGGTAAACCCCCGTCATATCATGCATCCACGACAGCCTATCATTAATTGACATACTGCTTACCGCAGACATCTCTTGATTAATATTACCAATAAACACTTTCGGCGCTTTGCTGGCTCGAACGCTCTGTGCGATTTGAGGAATCAATAAGGCAGGTAATACACTGGTCATAAAACTGCCCGGCCCAAGTATTATAAGATCCGCTTCACTTATCTTTTCAATGGCTTCATCGGTAGGGTTAATGGTTGGCAGCGTCATTAAACGCTCTGGTGATTTATGTAAAGAATCAATGGTGGTTTCACCGACTACTGTCTTTCCATCCACCACGGCCGCTAATCTTGCCGGCTCCTCTGACATCGGAATCAATTCCGCACCGACTTGCAACATCTGGCGAATCAGGTTAATTGCATCAAGTGGACGCACGCACATCTGATCCATGGCCAATAAAATCAGATTACCAAGGTTATGACCGCTGAGTTCGCCGCTGTCTTTAAACCGATATTCAAATAAAATGCGAGCAAGATTCGGGCTGTCTGAACAGAGCTGATTGAGACAATTTCTAAGGTCGCCCCAAGCGATACAACCACTGGCATCACGCAAGCGACCAGTAGATCCACCGTCGTCTGTGGTAGCGACAATGCCAGACAAACGCTCCCCCAAAAAACCCAAGCTCGCCATTACCCGGCCAAGGCCGTGGCCGCCACCAATCGCAACAATCCGACGACATTGGTAAAGTGCTTTTACAGAGTACATAAAGTAGCTAAAAAGTACATAAAAATTGGGTTTCCCATACGGTCAGGTTTGCGATATACCAATGATGCGCGGCGTAATCAGAAATAAACGCACTTGTTTTGTTTTCGATGTTGATTGCGCCTTAAACAAATTACCAAGAACCGGAATATCACCAAGAAGTGGCACTTTTTTAAGACTTTCCTGATCGGTTTCTTTGTAGAAGCCGCCAATTAACAAGCTCTCCTGTTCACTGATAATGGCCTGCGTATTAATGGAACTGTTGGTAGTGATAGGAACATTATCGACGGTATTATCACTTTGCGTTCCATCCTGAATATTCACGCTCATGTGGATGCGCCTACCAAGATCTTCGCGAACAATACGAGGTGTCACTTGCACAACAGTTCCCGAGGTTACCGGGAAGAGCTCGGAGTCTTCATTACTAGCAACTTTGACATAAAACGTACTGCTGTTATCAAGGACCGCCTCAATGTTATCGAGCGTAAGAATCGAGGGGCGTGAAACAATCTTAACCTTACCTTCATCAGCCAGTAGTCGTAAGTTGGCATTAAATGAGCCCAGAGCACTAGAAACAATCGTCGTATAACCCGGTGCTGCCGCCCCCCCACGGAATGAGTCAAAAGAAAAACGGGTATCGCCAGAGGTCCCTGAGTTATTCCAATCAATGCCCAACGCCTCAAGATCGCTGGTGTTCATGTCAATAATCGAAACGCTGATTTCAATTTGAGAGGTGGGTTTATCCAGTGATGCAATGAGCTCTTGGTACATCGGCATTTTGGACTCAAGATCATGCACAATGATGGCGTTCAATCTCGGGTCTGCATTGATATAAACGTCTTCAATTTCCGGCCCTGCATTGAGCTGCTCTGTCATTTTCGGTGCACCGGGAGCAGCTTCCCCAGACCTGCTGACACTCGCAGCAGGCTTCATCGTCGGACTGCCAATGGATTGTTTTGAAGACTGCGCTATCCCGCCGCCTTTGATGATTCTGGTCAGAATCGTCGCCACTCCGGGAACCGTCAACTGCTGCCCACGAAAGGCAAAAGACTTATCAGTGGCCCAGGCATACTTAAGTGGAAAGGTTCGAACCGTCAATTTACTCTTTTGTCGTTCACCTTCTTTGGCATCCAACAACTGGGCGGTCTGCGAAATCAGATCAATATAACGGGGAGGGCCGGAGATGAATACCAACCCTTCATTGGCCTGCTCCCGCCAAAAGAAGCGACCATCCCAAATCCCCACTTTTTTCAATGTTTTTTTGAATTGTTGAATTGGCAAATATTGCAGGCTGATAATTT
Source organism: Endozoicomonas sp. (assembly GCA_965198415.1). GTDB lineage: Bacteria > Pseudomonadota > Gammaproteobacteria > Pseudomonadales > Endozoicomonadaceae > Endozoicomonas. Next base: position 455,061 of record CBDAPN010000028.1, on the reverse strand, counting down.
TCTGTTTGGACGCGCTGCCGTCATAAACAAACAACGTATGACCATCAAAATACCAAATGAACCCATAAATATTTGCCAGATGGTCAAGAAAGTCCACCGGAGTCATCGGGCCTATTTTACCATTCACCTCACCGACCACCGAGTCCGCAATATTCGCTGGCATATAATAACTGCCGGCAAAGTTTTGCAGAACTTCTTGCAAACTTTCACCGCTGCCAAAATAGGCATAAGGGCGATTACCAAAAGCAGCAAGTGCCGGAGATTCATCATCGCCAAGGGTTTCATCGTGCATAGCAAAGGCATCACGAATGACGCTTTGGGCAGTAATAACATTAGAATTATTCGAGGGATACTGAGGGGGCTGAGTCTCTGGCTGGGAAAAGTTGTAATCAGCTGAGTAGCGTACCTGCGGAGCATAGGTTTCTACTTGCTGATCGGGCATTCTACTGCCCACTGAGTCGCCGCCATAGCGCGAATAGTTTTGAAATCGCCTCGCGTCTAAAGGTTGAATCTGAGCGCTGCGCTCTTCCTGCTGAACCACGTCCGATGGGAAATAGATGATCTGCCCCACACGCAATCGTTGCCCTGCATCTATCTTGTTATAGCGGGCTAACTCGTTCACCTCAAACCCATAACTTCTGGCAATTACGGCTAATGATTCATTAGGGCGAACCACATGCTTACGGGTTTGAGTTTCTTCCCATGACCAATTAGCCTGCGCCTGAAAAGCCAATGCCAGTAACAGGGAAAGGAATATCAGGGTATTTCTTATCAAGCCCATCAGACGCGTGCCTCCATGCTCATGTCTGCTCTAGCTTATTCAACAATCCTTAATGAATAGATGCTTTGTCGTTTATTAATAATGTCTTATATCTCGCCTTATACAGCGTTTTGATCATCGCAAGTGTCAATAAAAACTCATCCGATACCAGTCTATCGGAAAACAATCGGAATTCACCAGTATTTCGTCAAAAAAATAAATAACTCAATATTTGCCGCAAATATTCTTTTAACCACTTCTGTGCAGGGCCGACACAACCAAAGGATTCAATAAACGAGCAGGAACAGTCATGGTAGATTCTGTATCATTTAACGTGGGCATTTCTGGAGTTTCCAGACTTGCCGAACCGGAGAAAAGCTCCGTACTTCCTAAAACAAAATCCGAGATGAAACCCTCGGGTAAAAAAGTTGTTAACCACTTCCACAAGACGGTCTGCAGCCCCCATAACCTACTAAGTATTGAGTTTAAGTTTGCGACCAAACTTTCGGGTCCTGAATTTTTTTCCAGCCCGGATGAACATTACCTCTTCACCAAGCAAGCTATCGACTCAATGTCGTCTTATATAAATAAACTCCCCAAGAACAGTTTGGAGGCCAAAAAAATGCAGCTGGCCCTGAATGTTATTGAGACCGCAAAAGCAGACAGCGAATATTTAATGATGTGCCGAAATGTTCTCATCGCCAGCTAACAGGAAGGTCAATATGGATCAATCACTTAAAACCTGGATGCTTACACAGGCTTCTTACTATCTGGAATATTTACAACCTAGAAAGTCAATTGCTCTGTTAGAGGCTCTACAATCCATAGACAACAAAAATCCCGATATTTATCGCATGTTGAGCTACGCCTACTTGCAGGCTGAGCGACCTGAAGAATCAATTCGGGCAGCCGATAATTTTTTAAAGTATACGAGGTCTGGCAGTGATGTCCGGGCCATAAAATGGATCAAGGGACGCGCCCTGCTCAAGAAGAGAAAAGCAGCACTTAGTCGCTGATCTTCCAAACAGTGCGCCTCCCGACGTGGCGGCGCATCTCTAATGACACAACTATTACCCGGGTTGAACCTTGGTGGCAAAAACGACCTGGTACTGGCTGGTCTGCTGGTATCGGTTATTGGCCTCATCATTCTTCCCATGCCTACCCCGCTGGTGGATTTCCTTATTGCTCTTAATATGGGCATATCCACCATCCTTCTAATGACGTCTATTTACTTAAAATCCCCGCTAGAGTTCTCCTCTTTTCCGGGGGTTTTGCTCATCACTACTCTGTTTAGGCTGGCGTTATCAATCACCACCACCCGTTTAATACTTTTGCAAGCGGATGCCGGAGAGATTGTCTACACCTTCGGTAATTTCGTGGTCGGCGGGAGTCTTGGAGTCGGTGTGGTTATCTTCCTTATCATTACCATTGTTCAGTTTCTGGTCATTACCAAAGGGTCAGAACGGGTTGCAGAGGTGAGTGCCCGATTTTCTCTCGACGGCATGCCCGGTAAACAGATGAGTATCGACGCGGATCTGCGAGCAGGTGCCATTGAAATGGAAGAAGCCCAGCGCCGGCGTGAACTGGTGACCAAAGAGAGCCAGCTATTCGGCTCCATGGATGGCGCCATGAAGTTCGTAAAAGGGGATGCCATCGCCGGCCTGATCATCATCTTTGTCAACATCACCGCCGGTGTTGCCATCGGAACCAGCGATGGCATGAGCGGCGGTGAGGCCTTGCAACTCTATGCCATCCTGACCATTGGTGACGGCCTCATCTCCCAGATACCGGCACTGCTCATCTCCATCACCGCCGGTATCATCGTCACCAGGGTCTCCAACGAAGACGCCAAAGACCTGGGTAACGAAATCGGTGCCCAGCTCACCAACAAACCTAAAGCTCTGATGGTAGGTGGCGCCCTATTACTTGGTTTTGCCCTGATTCCAGGCTTCCCAACACTAACCTTTATGAGCCTTGCTGCTGCCATTGGTGGCGGTGGATACTACTTAACGAATAAACTGAAAAAGTCCCGGGCAGCAGAAGAAGAAGGCGGTATTCCCGCGATGGCAGCCGCCACAGAGACGCCGGGTGAAGCCAAATCCAGGCTCGATCAGCAAGAAGAATTTACTCAAACACTGCCGTTAATTATTGACGTACCCACTTCGATCCAGAAAAACCTGAACACGACATCACTGAACGAAGAGTTGCTCAAAGTGCGCAAAGCGCTGTACATGGATCTTGGTGTGCCCTTCCCCGGAATTCATCTGCGTTTCAATGATGCCATGGAAGAAAACTCCTACAGTATTTTGCTACAAGAAGTTCCCGTGGCCACCGGTCACTTCAGACCCGGCTCTGTATTCGTCAGAGAGAGCAGCGAACATCTGGACATGCTCAAAGTGACTTATGACCTTGGTGACCCTTTCCTGCCCAGCCTTGACTCTTTGTGGGTTGATGAAGACCAAAAGGACATGCTTGAGCGCAATAACGTCAACTTCATGGATGCGCCCAAAATCATGACCTACCATCTGGCGCATGTTTTGAAAAAGTACGCAGAAGATTTTGTCGGTATTCAGGAGACCCGGTACCTGCTGGAAAAAATGGAAAGCAGTTTTGGTGAGTTAATCAAAGAAGTTCAACGCTTACTGCCGGTGAACAAAATCACTGAAATTTTCCAACGGCTGGTATCGGAAGATATATCCATCCGAAACTTGCGCTCAATTTTGCAGTCACTGGTAGTCTGGGGCCATAAAGAGAAAGAAGTGGTTCAATTAACCGAATATGTCCGTTCCTCTCTAAAGCGCTACATCAGTTACAAATACTCCAACGGTAAGAATATGTTGCCAGTATATCTGCTGGATCAGGATATTGAAGATACAATTCGATCCGGCATCCGACAAACGTCTGCGGGCAGTTATCTGGCGTTGGATCCATCCACTTCTGCTCAGTTTGTTGAAAACGTAAAAACCGCCGTGGGTAAAATAGGCCACCTTGAACATAAACCTGTTCTGATTACGTCTATGGACATCCGCCGCTACGTGCGTAAGCTGCTGGAGCTTGAAGTGTATGATCTGGCCGTACTGTCTCACCAGGAGTTAACTGAAGAAATTACGGTTCAGCCTCTTGGGCGCATCTCTTCATAAACACTCTCTTTAACACTCCCATAAAAAAAGCAGATTACCCGAAAGGGGAATCTGCTTTTTTTGTAAGAATAGTAATTAACGAACTAACGCAAAAATCATTTGATCAATAAACTGCTCATTTTTGAACACATGTTTTTTTAAAACGCCTTCAAGCTCAAAACCACTCTTCTCAAGTACACGACGGGAGCCATCATTTGTAGCCTGCACGTCAGCATAGATACGTACAACATCGTAATGCTCAAAAGCGTACTGGCAAACACTGGCAAGCGCTTTACTCATAACCCCCTTCCCCCAATGCTCTTCGGAAAGCCAAAAGCCGATCTCAGCGGTAAACCGGTGCACATCCTGCTGGACAACAAAGCCGATCTCCCCTATGGACTCACCACCAAAATCGATAGTAAAACGGGTTTTACTTTCATGATCCTTGACGTGTTTAATCCAGGATCTGGCATGTTCAATCGTATAAGGGCTGGGAAAACTATCGCGAAGATTTTTTGCTATGTTAGGGTTGTCTCCATGCTTAGCTAATGAAAGAGCGTCACCGTACAGAAACCTTCTGAGGCAGTAACTATTGCCTATATCTATGTGCATAACATTATCCTAATAGCCAGCTAACAGATTACACATCGGCAAAAGAGGCAGGGCCTTTATTCAAGGCGGCGTGGCGAACACTTTCTCAAGCCAAAGTCTGTACAGCTGAAGTATTGTGATTATTGAGTCCATTGATCTGGCTTCATAATGATGACTATGAAAACCTCGCAGGAAATTATATAGGCAAATTGGTTTTTTTCTTTGAAGTCTTACTGGTCAGATATTATTTTTCAGAATTAAAAATAAGGCAGCAATTCCTTTTAAAAAAATCCACTGTTTGTAACTGAGCCCGACAAAAGCTGCTCAGTACGCAGTTAAGCAATATGAGTTAAAAAATACCAAGAAGCATCAGGCGCCCCCTTGTCATGCTTTTGAGCAACTTGAACTCATGTTGAACAGAGCAGCCAATCCAAAGAATATCGGGGTGAGCTTTACGCCTCTCGCCCGAACAGAGGGAAACATTTGGCCTGATGATACCACTACTATCAAGGTCAATAACCTTACAGGCGTTCAATCTATTGGGTGAGAAAGACTGCTTTGAAGCAAATAGCAGTCACTATGAAGCGAGTGTTTACAAACACAATTCTGGAACAGTTTACTCAAATTACTGTGTGAGAGCGCCGCGTGAGGCGCTCTCTTCAACAATTCGGCACTAGCGGTCTACAAAAGCCCTTTCAATAACGTAATCAGCAACATCACCGGTGTGGCTGGAACCGACAAAACCGAGTTCATCCAGTATGTCGCAGGTATCGTTCAGCATGGCCTGACTACCACATATCATGGCTTTGTCCGTTTGTGGGTTCAGTGGTGGCAGATCCAGATCGTTGCACAGCCTGCCACTGGTAATTAAATCCGTCAGACGTCCGGTATTACGAAACAATTCGCGAGTTACGGTGGGATAATAAATAAACTTATTCCGAATCTCCTCACCCAGATACTCGTGCTGTGGAAGATCTTCAAGCAGATAGTCATGATACGCCAGCTCACTGACATAACGAACCCCGTGAACCAGAATCACCTTCTCAAAACGCTCATAGGTTTCAGGGTCTTTAAGAATGCTCATAAAAGGAGCCAGCCCGGTACCCGTAGCAAACAAAAACAAATTCTGCGCTGGCTTCAAGTCGCCAACTACCAGCGTGCCAACGGGCTTACGGCTTACCAGTACCTCATCACCGGGTTGCAGGTGCTGCAACCTCGACGTCAGAGGACCATCGGGAACTTTAATGCTAAGAAACTCAAGATGCTCCTCATAATTCGCACTGGCAATGCTATAGGCCCGCATCAACGGCTTACCATCCAACTCCAGCCCCAGCATAACAAAGTGTCCATTATGAAAACGCAATGATGCATCACGGGTTGCGGTGAAGCTAAATAACGTATCATTCCAGTGTTTTACAGTTAAAACAGTTTCTTTGTTAAATGCTGACATACCAGTTTTCTTCGTTAAGTGAGTTGTTCGGCGTGCATACCATAGCAAACTCTCGATGAAAATGTTGATATATGAAGTTATATGCTGATAACTATTCAGGCACGAAGCTTTCTTTGCACAGGCGCTTGTCACTTGGGCAAGTTATTCTTAGTCAACCATAGTGCGACACTGAACTTAACAACATTGGAAGGCAGTGACGGCATTGCAGTACAGAAAATTGAAGTGAGAAATTTTGAGCCACGATTACCCAGCCCAGCTTACTGTTGACAGAGTGGCCCCAAGGCTAGGATCATTGCACCAAACCTGCGATTTTCTCCCTCTTATGACACAACCTCAAGCAACGTTGAGAAAATTCATGCAATCCCTTGGTATGGATTGCCACTGGTTTCTGGTTCCAGCCCCTTCGTACGGGTTGAAAAGAACCACACAACAAGCAGCCTCCGGTACCGGTTGCCACTGAAATATTATGAGTAATGTAAGGAACCCTTAATGCCTGTTATTACCCTTCCTGATGGAAGCAAACGTGAATTTGCGGACGCCGTATCCGTTTTAGAAATAGCTCAAGACATTGGCCCCGGACTGGCAAAAGCCACCCTGGCCGGTCGTGTTAACGGGCAACTGAAGGACGCCAGCGCCAAAATCAGTACTGACGCTGAACTGTCCATCATCACCACCCGTGATGAAGAAGGGGTGGATATCATTCGCCACTCCACTGCCCACCTGCTGGCCATGGCAGTACAGGATCTTTACCCCGGCGCTCAGGTAACGATTGGCCCGGTCATTGAAAACGGCTTCTACTACGACTTCTCCTATCAGCGGGCTTTCAATATGGAGGATTTATCCAAAATTGAAAAACGCATGGAGGAGCTGGCAAAACAAGACCTGACCATTGAGCGGGTAGTAATGACCCGGGAAGAAGCCCGCAGCGCCTTCAAAGCCCTTGGCGAAGAATACAAAGTAGAAATAATCAACGACCTGCCCCAAAGCGAAGAAATTTCCGTCTACCGCCAAGGTGAATGGATGGATCTGTGCCGCGGCCCCCACGTTCCCTCAACAGGCAAACTCAAAGCCTTTAAACTGATGCGTGTTGCCGGTGCATATTGGCGCGGAGACTCCAACAACGAAATGCTAACCCGCGTTTATGGCACCGCCTGGCAAGATAAAAAAGCCCTGAAAGCCTACCTGCTCCGTTTAGAAGAAGCCGAGAAACGAGACCACCGCAAGCTGGCAAAAAAACTCGACCTGTTTCACATGCAAGAAGAAGCTCCGGGCATGGTATTCTGGCACCCGAACGGCTGGGTGATATACCAAGAACTGGAACAGTACATGCGGAACAAGCAACGTCTGGCCGGTTATCAGGAGATCAAAACCCCCCAACTGGTGGATCGCACCCTATGGGAAAAATCCGGGCATTGGGACAAATACGCCGACGGCATGTTCACCACCGAATCTGAAAGCAGAGACATGGCAATTAAGCCAATGAACTGCCCCTGCCACGTTCAGACCTTTAACCAAGGGCTGAAAAGTTACCGCGACCTACCGCTACGCTTGGCCGAGTTTGGCTCCTGTCACCGCAATGAGCCTTCCGGCTCCCTGCACGGCCTGATGCGGGTACGTGGTTTTGTACAGGACGACGCCCACATTTTTGCCACCGAAGACCAGATTCACCCGGAAGTATGCGACTTTATTGACTTCCTACACAGCGTCTACGACGATTTTGGCTTTGAGCGCGACAGCCTGATCTACAAACTGTCAACCCGCCCCGAAAAACGCGTAGGCTCCGATGAAATCTGGGATAAAGCCGAAAAAGCACTGGCGCAAGCTCTGGATGCAAAAAAACTGCCCTGGGAAGAACTGCCGGGCGAAGGCGCATTCTACGGACCTAAAATTGAATTCTCCCTAAAAGACTGCATTGGCCGGGTGTGGCAATGTGGCACTATTCAAGTAGATTTCTCCATGCCCGGCCGCCTCGGCGCTGAATATGTGGATGAACACGGCGAACGCAAAACGCCGGTTATGCTGCACCGCGCAACCCTTGGCTCCTTTGAGCGGTTTATCGGTATTCTCATTGAGCATTACGAAGGGGCTATGCCGGTCTGGTTAGCTCCGAGTCAGGCTGCTATCCTCAACATCACTGATCGACAGGCCGATTACGCAAAAAATCTGGAAAAAAACCTGTCCGAACATGGTATTCGGGTAAAAGCGGACTTGAGAAACGAGAAAATCGGCTTTAAAATCCGCGAACACACTTTAATGAAGATTCCTTATCTACTGGTTATTGGTGATAAGGAAATGCAAGAAAACACCGTTGCGGTTCGTACCCGCACCGGCGAAGATCTGGGCGTTATGTCCATCGAAGCGTTCACAGAACGTCTGCAATCAGACATTCTCAAGCGTGGTCGGTCAGCTTAATCCACTTTTACAAAGTTGTTGAGTAACCTTCCAAAGAACACTTTGAAAACGCTGTCCCGGGTTACCTGATGGTTCGGTAACCCGAGGATGTACTTTGTTGCTTACACAGGAGATACAACCATCAGACGCAACAGCTTCCGTGATCGTCGCCCACAAAAGGCTCCGATTAATGAAAACATCCGTGCAAAAGAGGTCCGCCTCATTGGGGCAGACGGAGAACAGGTCGGTGTAGTTGACATACGCGATGCGTTAAAAATGGCCGAGGAAGCAGGGCTGGACCTGGTTGAAATCAACGCAACCAGTGAACCCCCGGTCTGTAAAATTCTGGATTTTGGTAAGCACCAGTACGAATCGAAAAAGCAGAAGGCTGCGGCCAAGAAAAAACAGACTTTAATCCAGGTGAAAGAAATCAAATTTCGCCCGGGCACAGAAGAAGGGGATTATCAGGTAAAACTGCGCAACCTGATACGTTTCCTTACTGAGGGCAACAAGGCGAAGGTATCCCTTCGTTTCCGTGGTCGTGAGATGGCTCACCAGCAGCTGGGAATGGAACTGATGAAGCGGGTCGAAAAAGACCTCGAAGAACTCGGAACCGTTGAACAGCACCCAAAAATGGAAGGCCGTCAACTCATCATGGTTATTGCCCCTAAAAAGAAGAAGTGACTAACAGTTAGCTAATCCTTAGCTGTTTTATTGCTTCAAGCCAGCATCGCGCTGGCTTTACTTTTAATAGTCCCGATGCTGATTTCGCAGATCAGCAATCGCGAATGCGGAGTGTTTTTCATGCCAAAAATGAAAACCAACAGTGGAGCCGCGAAGCGTTTTAAAAAAACCGCTTCCGGATACAAGCGTAAAGGTGCTTTCAAGAGTCACATCCTGACCAAGATGACCACCAAGCGTAAACGTCAGCTCCGTGGTACCTCACTGGTGTCCCCTGCTGATACAGGTCTCGTTAAGCGTATGCTGCGCGACTGAAAACTCGCTTTTTGATCGTTTTTTAGGAGAAAACTCATGGCACGTGTTAAGCGTGGCGTCATTGCGCGCCGTCGTCACAAAAAAATTCTGAAGCAGGCTAAAGGTTACTACGGAGCACGCTCCCGTGTTTTTCGTGTAGCCAAGCAGGCAGTTACCAAAGCAGGCCAGTATGCTTATCGCGACCGTCGTCAGCGTAAGCGTCAGTTCCGTGCTTTGTGGATTGCCCGTATCAATGCTGGCGCTCGTATGAATGGTCTGTCTTACAGCCGTTTCATCGCTGGTATGAAAAAGGCCGCTATTGAAATTGACCGTAAGGTTCTGGCGGACCTGGCTGTTCACGATAAGGCTATTTTTGGCCAGCTGGTTGAAAAAGCAAAAGCTGCATTGGCTTAATGCTTAATCATCCGTTTTGAAAAAGGGAGCCTTGAGCTCCCTTTTTTTTAGTCGACGCTTTTTTGGCAGAATCTATAGCAAAAACAGCGAAAGTAAAATGATTCAGTTTCTTTCTGATCTCTTCATTTTAAAAGTCATTGCAACGGGATCACCGCAATTGAAGCCTGTATCAGAAGATTCATCTCTGCTAATTTCCCCTTCATTGAACAATAGCCAATCCCCATCATGTTTTATTGATGTAGCGGTATGAGGGTTGGACACATCTTTGCTTATGAAGGTTGTGGATACTTTCTCAAAAATAAAACTATTAGAATGCTTTTGGGTAATATCATAAAATGGGATCTTAATCTCACCACATGACCCTTTCATGAGATCTTTGGATAAATCATCTTCACCGTAATCATAATCAAAGGCTAATGTCAGTAATTCGAATTTTTCTGGGTTTATAGCAACTAGAGGATTCGAAAAATCATTATCAGCATAATCAGATTTTAACGCCGCTTGTAATATAGGTTGTAATTCCCTATTTGGAATACCGTTAACACTTTCTCCTAACCGGAGATTGACAACACTTCTTTCGACAAGAGCATTATAAGAGCCTGATGACGCTTCTGATCTTGAATTATTATAATCACAAGTTACATGATTCTTATCACGATCATTTTCAAGGGTTAGAGTTGTTATTAGGTTCATCATAAACTGAATGAACCCATCTATAGGGAGATTATCAAAATCAATAACGTTCTCGAGTTCGTCATTATCTGTTTCAAGCTGTGAAACTGGAAAGAAAAGGCCATCCTGTCCTGTAGAAAACTGTAGGTTGCAACAATTCTCTATGAGCGATACTAACACATCAACTGTTTCCTCCCCATTATAAAACCTCTCCTTAAGCGCTCTAAAATCAAATAACAAGTTCTTATACTCCGCTGATATATTTAAATCAGCAATCTCTTTAATTGAATCGGGGGTGTTATGAAAAAATATAGCGTTTAGAATTCCCGGCGACATAAAATAATTTGATGTAATTTCCTTAAGACCTTTCATTTCTTGGGGCTCAACAAGAGGACTCGAATCACTTTTTATACCGAGAATATCATCTACTATCTCACTATCACTGGCTCTTTTGATTTTTGCAATAAAATCTGGAATATTAAGCGTATTGTCTGCAAAAGTATGCCCAAGAGATGAAAAACATATGCATTTTGATTTATTACCCGGAAGACCTGATATAGCCTGACGATAATTGGTTATGGTAGTGCAGTCTTGTAGATTGGCTAATTGTCTGACTTTCTCAAACCCATGTAGTTGATAAAACTCTTTATACATTTTTTGCAGTATATTTAACACCGGCTGAGTAGTTTCTTTTACTCTAGGGCCACTCTCGTTAATCCTAATGTAATAGTGAACGGCTATTACTATCAACCTTGCGGCCTCTACTTCTTCATCTAATTCGATATTGCCATTCACTGATTTTTCTTCAATTATATGTTCAATGATTTCCAACCATGAAGAAATCTTTTTCTCATTAGAGTCCCCAAAGAATAATTTAAATAATTTAGTGTCCTCTTTAATTTCACCTTTACGATTAAGTTCATTATAAGCTCTTTTAAAAGTATTGATAACTTCTTCCGTCTTTAAACCGTCTTGAGAAGATGGTAGGGTTATTTTTTTTTCCGCTAAACTGCCTTGTGAGGCACTTTGATTCACACCAGACTGGGTTTGCCTTTTTTTGTTCTTAACAACTTGAATATTGTTGGTACCTCTTTTGACTGTTGCACCTTCACCCTGACTCTCTTGCGAAAACGGTGATCTATTTTCCTGTGGGCTTGGCACACCATTTGCATTAATATTCATAATTGATACCTTTGTTTTTAATTATTGCATACGAATTTGCAAAGGGAATTATGATGTAAAAACTAATGAAACTGGAATATAAAGTTGAAATAACAAATAACATTAATATTTCATAACTTATATTATACACAACCATTTAATTATAATTTTTATTTATAACCATCGATATAAATAAATGAAGTTTACTAGCCGACTGCTGATGTACCAGACCATCGTTTTGGTTTTCATTCAAGAAGGTCGTTAAGAGAAGTAGCCACCCTGGTAAACTCTATGGCAAGCTACCCTCGCACAACCTTGTCGCTGTCACATAATGACACTAAAAACGCCGTGATTAACAGTTAGGGAAGTAGCAAATACGATGGTAGTATCGTCATCTTTACGAAAGTGTTAATCCGCTGTCGTACTTTTTCAGGGATGGCGTATAGGCACCCCATCCAGTTTTCATCAATTGCAAACCATTAAAAACGACGATAACAGGATAAAGCATTGAACACCGAATTTGACCACATCATTAACCGCTCCAACACTTCCAGTCTCAAGTGGGAGCGCTTCGATAACAATGTCATTCCACTGTGGGTAGCTGATATGGACTTCCAGTCCGCTCCGGAGATTCTTGCCGCGCTTCACCAGCGCATTGATCATGGCGTCTTTGGGTATACAACACCAGATCCAAAGTTGGCACAACTAATCACCACCCGCTGCCACGATCTTTACCAATGGAACATCCAGCCAGAATGGATTGTCTGGATGCCCGGGCTGGTGTCTGCCCTTAATGTCTGTGTTCGCGCCTACGCCAATGAGGGTGAGACGGTCATCTCTCCGGTTCCGGTTTACTACCCATTTCTCATGGCACCCGGCCTTGGTGGGCGTAATCTTTTGGAGCTTCACTGGGTTAAGCGCAACCATCAATGGGTGCTTGACCTTGAGACTCTGGAAAAAAACATAACCGCTGAAACCACACTACTACTGCTTTGCAACCCACAAAACCCCAATGGTCGTGTACTGTCGCAAGGGGAGCTCGAAGCCATTGCAACCTTTTGCCAAAAACACAACCTGATCGTTTGTTCCGATGAAGTCCATTGCGACCTGATTCTTGATAAAAATGCCAGACACATTCCTTTTGCCTCCATTAATGAATTTGCCAAAGAGCACTCGGTTACCCTCATGTCGCCGTCTAAAACCTTTAACCTGGCAGGTTTTGGCTGTGCGTTCGCCATCATTCCCAATGCCCGGGTACGCCAGCAATTTAACCGGGTAAGAAAAGGCATCGTACCTGACCCTGATAACATGTTAATTGGCTATACCGCCACCAAAGCGGCCTATAGTCACGGTGAACCCTGGCGCCACCGGTTACTCGATTATCTGCGGTCGAACCACGATTACCTGTTGCACGCCATCAACAAGATCCCCGGCCTATCCATGGAGCCACTGCAAGCGACTTATCTGGCTTGGATTGATGTCAGTGAGCTGCAGTTAAGCAACCCACTTCAATTCTTTGAAAAGGCGGGGGTTGGCCTCTCTGCGGGCGAACAGTTTGGCGATAAACACTATGTGCGCCTTAATTTTGGTTGCAGTCGCACCCTGCTAGAGCAAGCCGTTGCCCGAATGAGTTCAGCGCCTCTCTGCGGGCGAACAGTTTGGCGATAAACACTATGTGCGCCTTAATTTTGGTTGCAGTCGCACCCTGCTAGAGCAAGCCGTTGCCCGAATGAGTTCAGCGGTAAAACAGATCTGAAAACTTATTGTTCATACAACAAAAGCTCCCTTTTGGGAGCTTTTATCTGACAAAACTGAGAGAGCACTTATGTTAAAAACGGGCTGCTTCATTGGGTTTTGATTCATTTAAACTTGCAATAGCCAAAACAGTCAGTACAAGGCTGACACTCCCCGCCCTATCGCACCCAAGGGGCATAAATACCCAAAGGGCATAAATACCCAGATAAAGGTGATGCTTTACGCAATCACGGGTAAAACATGGTTGCCAAGAAGTCAGTCTGTGTGCATCATTGGCTCCGTCTGATAAGACGTCTGCCCAATATGATGGCGGCCTATTCTCCGACAACCTCCTAACACCTACAGTCATCAGCAAAGAGCCTTCGTGAGAACAACAAGTGCATTTCAATTTACGCAAATTGGCGTTATTCACTCTTGTTACCGGCAGAAGTTCGGAATTCCACGCCAACCCGGCATCGTTACCGCCGCCGAAGCAAGCCTGGAACTGCTCCCCCCTTATAATCAGGAAAATCTGGTACGTGGGCTAGAGGGCTTCTCCCACATCTGGGTACACTTTATCTTTCACCAAACCATGCACGAAGGCTGGCGCCCCACCATTCGCCCACCACGCCTCGGTGGACGACAGCGAATGGGTGTTTTTGCCACTCGCTCCACCCACCGCCCTAACCCCATTGGCCTGTCAGTGGTAGAACTCAAAGGCATTGAGTCCGGCAATGGCCCGTTAAAACTTCATTTGGGCGCCGCAGATTTACTCGATGGTACACCAGTAATCGACATCAAACCCTACCTACCCTACGCAGATGCGCTACCCAAAGCTAAAGGCGGCTTCGCCCCACCGCCAATGCAAGTGGCACAGGTCAAGTTTACCGAAACTGCAATGCACCAATGCCTGCGCTACGAGCAGCAAACCGGTCGCTCACTCATTCAGTTAATAGAGCAAGTGTTAGCACAGGACCCAAGACCTGCCTATCTTCGTGACACCAGCAAACGCCGACACGGTGACCATTTTCTGGTGCACGGCATTATGGGATCTGAACGTTGTCTGGGAGTTTGCCGGTGACCATTTTCTGGTGCAAGGATTGGAGTTTAATTCCAATAACAAGCGCAACACCCACAGTGAATAATATAAACCCAATACATAAACCACTGATTACCGATGCACTGTAATACAGAGATCATTTTTTCAAATAAAAAGTGATTTTCTTACCCCAAAACTGTATTCCTACAGAGAAATACCGCCATAGCCCCAGTCACTCCCACAGCCTGTATCATAACACCTGGCCAGACAATTCATATTCAACTAGAAATTTCCGAAAGCTCAATTTTTATAGTTGTCAGACAGTGGTCTGTTATAAATATTACAAGAACATTAGAGCGCCTATATAGCAAATAATATCTATGATATCCGACTAAAAAAAATCACTGTTTGCAAAAATACTGTTTGAGAAATGCAGTTACTCTGGGCAATCATTGAGCACAGTAGCGTCGAAAATTACTGTGTAAAGCATTCTATTCTCTGCACAGGAATTAAAATTTGACTTTCACAAGTTTCATACTAATTTAACAAGTGTAACGAGCACGATAGTACAACATTTGTACGCTTACCCACCCGCTAAAAAGTAATCTTCCTAAGCTTTAATTGAGGAGTACAGTCAATGAATTACAGATTCCCATGCATCTTTACTACTTTTTGCTTTCTTGTATTCTCCCAAACCCTTCAAGCTACCGTATTTAATATAAAAAATAAGACGACATACGATATTAAGGTTCAATTTGATGGAATATGTATGTCCTTAGATCACTTTAGCCCCAATCCCTCAGCAATTCACAATGACTTCCCAGTGTCTGGTAATCTACACCCGGGAGCCACTGCCTATATTGCGGTGTCTAATGAATTTAACAATCCGGATCTTTGTGAAGTATTTTTCCATGAAGGGTCTATTACACTAAGCATGAAAGATCAATATGGGCAAATAGATCCACTCGCAATAGCATTTAGTTATGATAGAGCAGGGGCACATGATGTCATGAGCCAGAACCAACAAAAGATTAGATTTATTAGATATAACAAAAAAACTGAAACTTACTATTATGAATTGCATCCTTAGTGAATGATTAAAACTTTCACCATATTCGAACCTCTGGTTATTTGATTTTCGCGATGGTAGCTACCTAAGCGGACTTCAGCCTGTCATCACATAAAAGATTCGCTTCATCAGATATAGTAACGACACAACTTCAGTGAGGAGTACAGTCAATGAATTACAGATTCTCATGCATCTTTGCTACTTTTTACTTTCTTGCATTCTCCCAAACCCTTCAAGCTACCGTATTTAATATAAAAAATAAGACGACATACGATATTAAGGTTGAATTTAATGGAATATGTATGTCCTTAGATCACTTTAGCCCCAATCCCTCAGCAATTCACAATGACTTCCCAGTGTCTGGTAATCTACACCCGGGAGCCACTGCCTATATTGCGGTGTCTAATGAATTTAACTATCCGGATCTTTGTGAAGTATTTTTCCATGAAGGGTTTATTACACTAAGCATGAAAGATCAATATGGGCAAATAGATCCACTCAAAATATCATTTAGTTATGATAGAGCAGGGGCACATGATGTCATGAGCCAGAACCAACAAAAGATTAGATTTATTAGATATAACAAAAAAACTGAAACTTACTATTATGAATTGCATCCTTATTGAATGATTAAAACTTTCACCATATTCGAACCTCTGGTTATTTGATTTTCGCGATGGTAGCTACCTAAGCGGACTTCAGCCTGCCATCACATAAAAGATTCGCTTCATCAGGTATAGTAACGACACAAGTTCAGTGAGGAGTACAGTCAATGAATTACAGATTCTCATGCATCTTTGCTACTTTTTGCTTTCTTGCATTCTCCCAAACCCTTCAAGCTAACGTCAAATTTAGTTTAAAAAATAAGACGTCGTACGATATGGATATTCAATTTAATGGAACCTGTGTGCGCTTAGATCACTTTAGCATCAATCCCTCAGCAAATCCCACCCACTTCCCAGTGAATGGTAAGCTACGCCGGGGAGCCACTGCCCATATTACGGTGTCTTATCTCTATAGCTATCCGGAAGTTTGTGAAGTAGCTCTCCATTATGGGTATATTACGCCAATGTTCAAAGATCGACATGGGAAAATATATGCACCTAATATATATTTCCTTTTTTATAGCTCAAGGTATCAGGAAGTCAGGGGCCAGGACGGACTATGGATGAAACTTATTGGCCATAACGATAAAACCAATACTTACTATTTTGAATTGCACTCTTATTGAATGATTAAAAATTCCACCATATTCGAACCTCTGGTTATTTGATTTTCGCGATGGTAGCTACCTAAGCGGACTTCAGCCTGCCATCACATAAAAGATTCGCTTCATCAGATATAGTAACGACACAACTTCAGTGAGGAGTACAGTCAATGAATTACAGATTCTCATGCATCTTTGCTATTTTTTGCTTTCTTGCATTCTCCCAAACCCTTCAAGCTAACGTCACATTTAGTTTAAAAAATAAGACGTCGTACGATATGGATATTCAATTTAATGGAACCTGTGTGCGCTTAGATCACTTTAGCATCAATCCCTCAGCAAATCCCACCCACTTCCCAGTGAATGGTAAGCTACGCCGGGGAGCCACTGCCCATATTACGGTGTCTTATATCTATAACTATCCGGATTATTGTCAAGTAGCTGACCATTATGGGTATATTACGCCAATGTTCAAAGATCGACATGGGAAAATATATGCACCTCATATATTTTTCCTTTTTTATAGCTCAAGGGATCAGGACGTCAGGGGCCAGGACGGACTATGGATGAAACTTATTGGCCATAACGATAAAACCAATACTTACTATTTTGAATTGCACTCTTATTGAATGATTAAAACTTCCACCGTATTCAAACACTTGGTTATTATATTTTCGTGATGGTAGCTACCTAAGCGGACTTCAGCTTGCCATCACATAACAGATTCACTTCATCAGAGATAGTAACGACACCCCTTCAGTGAGCATATCAACAATATGCCTTTACACCACGCAAACTGCTTCCATACAACCTGACATAATTTTCCGCTCTTTAAACAAGGCGCTGAGAAAACAGTATTGGCGCCATCTCTTAGCTGAACAGGCATTAGAACTCTGACTTTCACAAGTTTCATATTAACTTAGCAAGCGTAATGAGAACACGAGTATAAGATTTTTTACGCTGAACCCCGCTAAAAAGTAATCTTCTTACGCTTTAATTGAGGAGTGCAGTTAATGAATTACAGATTCTCATGCATCATCACCACTTTCTGCTTTCTTACATCTCCTCAAACTGTTCAAGCCACCTTAATGAACTTCAAAAATAACACGTCGCACGATGTTAATATTTTAATTAGGCCCTTATGTGTATTCTTAGATCATTTTAGCCTAGACCCCAAAGCTGCTGACGATAGCAAGCGAGTGAATGGTCTGTTACACCCGGGAGTCACCGCCAATAGGGTTATGTCTGAAAATTCATCTAGCCCGCTTGGATGTTTTGAGTCTGCTCATATTATGTTAAAGCCACAGACCAACACGGCATAAGTGATACTGTAGAAATAACCTTCTTCATGAATGCCTCTAGGTCATTTAACCTCTCGCCCTATGGTTCCTACGATTTTTTGAAGCTTATTAGCTATGACAAAAAAACCGACAGTTACCATTATGAATTATCTTTTCATTAAGGATCGAACATCCATACAGATAATTTTGGGCTGGCAATTGCTAAGTCAGTAGATTTTGGTTTGCTGTCGTCTAAACGATCAGGTGGGGTATAAGAAAAAAATTCTAACTATTTGCTCGGTTTGAACATTACAGACTAAAAACTTCTGCCAGGCATTTCTGGTGCTACTCAATGGTGTTTTGGCAGTAACGGCTATTTTATTTTGGAAAACACCGTCCCGCTTCGGATATGATAACCCCTTTTTAGCCAGTACCCCGCTATGCCAAATCCTGCTCGACTGTTCATCCTTAACAAACCCAACAACGTGCTCACACAATTTACCGACCCGCAAGGACGAGCAACGCTCAAAGATTTCATTTCTATACCCGGCATCTACCCGGCAGGTCGTTTGGATCGGGACAGTGAAGGGTTGGTCCTACTGACTAACCATGGGCCGCTGCAAAATCTGATCGCCTCCCCCAAATATAAAATGGCAAAAACCTATTGGGTTCAGGTTGAAGGCGTTCCCGACGAGCAAGCACTGGAGCGCCTGCGTTGCGGCATACTGTTAAACGATGGCCCAACCTTGCCAGCCAAGGCCCGCATCATTTCCGTCCCGGATGTTTGGGAGCGCACCCCACCCATTCGGCAGCGCAAATCAGTCCCGGACAGCTGGTTACAGATAACAATAAAAGAAGGTCGCAATCGTCAGGTCAGAAGAATGACGGCGGCTGTGGGTCATCCGACGCTACGACTGATCCGCTGTCAAATTGGTCACTGGGCACTGGACAATCTGCAACCTGGCCATTGGCGCGAGCTGGAAATCCCTGCTTCACTTAAAAACAATCTCAGAAATAAACCAAATAATAATCAGTGGAAAAGTTCACCCCGGAAACGATAATTCGCGAATACTATCGCCCCATCAGCAGTGCCGCTTTAGTCACCGTGTTGACTGGCATTACCATTTTGGCTCTGATCCCCATTGACGAATCCCACGGTTTCGACCTGTCATTCTGGCAATTACCCATTGCCGCCGACAAAGTGGCTCACATTCTGGCTTTTTTGGTTATTGCAGGGTTGATTGACGGCTATTGCTATCAAACGGGATTTGGCTTGAAAAAAGTGCTCATTACCGCAGGTTATGGTTTGGGAATTGAGTGTTTACAGTCACTGACGGATTACCGCCACCCTTCGTTCTGGGATCTTGTAGCCAACTGTGCCGGCATATTGATGTACTGGCTTCTGATACCACTGTTTAGGGTAACGCCCGTTTTAAGGGTGCGCTGGGAATACAAAAACAGCCAAGACTGAACCGCTCTCTTTCAAATTTTACAGCCAAAAGGGCATCCTGTTTGATAACTTGGTGTCCGGCTGGGTAATATCCGGCGAGCAGTCAATGCCATACTGCTGCAGTTGATGGCAGACATGGCGTGCAATCTCATAATGGGCGTGGGCAGTAGGGTGAAGCGCGTCAAAATAGAAATAATTATCGGGGTTTTCACACTTTGATACATCGTCTCCCTGATGTAAAAGTTCTCTCAGGCTAACCTCATCGGCCACAGCAGGGTTTTGTCTGATGGGTCTGGGAAGACCATTAAGCCCTGTGGCATGCAGCGGGTCAAATGCCGGATTACCAACGGTAAGATTCAGGCAGGGAGACTCAGTCTCAATGCCCTGTTGTTTAGCCCCGGTTATCATCTGGTTCACCATACTCACCGAGTCCAGCTCAATAATAACGGCGTCAGAGTAACGCTGGCGCACCTGTTCAAGGCCAAGTTTTAAGGCACTGTTATGCTCCCGGATCGCAGTGGCCGTAGACTCTCGAAGGTTTTTTGCAGTCGACTGATACCTTGGGGTTGCACTGATATCCGGCACACTGAACACAGCAATATATCTGGCTCCCCCGCGCAGCAAACGGGTTATATCGGCAATGTGTTTATTAGCTACTGCGTTCGGGTCTGGCCAGCTATTTATGTAGTCATTGGCACTGTTAAAAAATACCACCAGAGTATTGGCAAAATCCAAAGGCGGGCTGCTTTGGCTCCAGGCGCTGATAATTAATCCCTCGCACGGTGGCACCAAACTGCCAGACATAAAATTTACCGCCAGATTTTTCACTCCTTCGGAAATATTGACCAAGTTTCCAAAGTATTGCACCTTCTGCGGAGCACATAATGTCCAGCTACCCGCCATTGCCCGGTTATCCAAAAAAGTGGCACCCAGCATGGTTTGCAGGTAGTCAGGCCAGATTCCGCGGTATTGATCGCCACCACTAAATATTCCGGGTAAATAGTATTTGGGGTCGGGCAGCAGCGGAATTGGAAGATTTTTGGTTAGGCCAAGAAAAGCAGCTAATGCCTCTTTTTCAACCCGCTGTAGCTGGTGTTTTACCCAGTGAATTTGCACTAAAACAGCATAACCGGGTACGTCTTGCATCAAAGCGTTATGCAAAAATGGCAGCATGTTCATTGAGCTGCCTTCAACACTATTACCTTTGAGGGTATTGAGTAGTTTCCAGGTTGAAAACGAACCATTGTTGTCTGAGAGGCTATCGCCAAAAACCAGCAGATTATTTAATTTCAAAGGCGCCTTATCATTATCCGCGTAAGCGCAAGCAGGAAATAGCACGTCAAACATTAATATCGTGCAAAAAAACAGCCTAAAAAAAGAGTTGTTACCTTTACCGCCAAGCCCCATACCCGCACTCTCAAACCATTCAATACTGCAAACCAAAATAGTCATATTTTTTGGTTAACACCAATCAAACAGCATAAAATTTTGGCCAAATTAATAATTTACCTTATTTACCACCATTAATTAGTAAACACGTGCCTTTAACTACCAGTGTTTCTTTTCGTTACCCAAATCAGCTGTTACGCAAGATAATTAGCAAAGTCTTCATTAAACAACATGATTCAAATACACCCATGCCACCTCACAAAGTTGCTCCTCTTACCGTAACCCGGTGCAAACGTCGCGGCTGATCTCCGTAGTCGGTCACGGCATAGTGTGCTGTGCAGTAATTATCCCAAATAGCTACAGATCCCGGCTGCCAGACAAACCTGACCTGAAACGCCTCATCTCTGACCAGCGCAAACAATTTTTCTAACAAGGCTGCACTTTCATCGTTAGCCAATTCGTTAATTTGCCGGGTGAACTGCTCGTTGACAAACAGTGATTCTTTACCCGTTTCAGGGTGGTGGATTACCAGCGGATGCACAACCGGTGGGTAGCGTTCAGAGACCCGGGCAACATGGCTGCGACCGCTAGCATCGACGGAGTCATACTTGCTACCAGCAAAGGCGTGCAAAGCATGGGTTGCAGAGTAGGAGCGCAGTACTTGCTTTTCATCGTCGTTCAGTGCTTGCCACACCGCTTCCATTGAGGTCCAAATGGTATCTCCCCCCTGCTTCGGGCAGTGTTGGGCATGTAAAATTGAGCAACGGGAGGGCTTTTTTTGCCAAGACAGATCAGTGTGCCAATAGCTCTTGCCGGGCGGGTTGCCGGCAGAAGTCTCAATAACTACAACTTGCTCAGCCTGAGGAAGATGGGGGAAAAATGGATGCACAGGTTCGAGCTGACCAAAACGCCGCCCAAGCTGCAAATGCTGTTCCGGCGTAAGCGCCTGTTCACGAAAAAACAGCACTTTATATTGGAGGTAGGCTTGGTACAGGGTTTGAAAGTCTGTCAGATCGGCCAGCTGAATGTCTTCAACCAAGGCACCTATATGCTGGGATAACGGTTTTATCTTCACCTTTGATTCCTGAAAGGCTTGAGTTTTATGGCGATTCTAACTCAATCCAACCTGAAACGTATCAGAAACTTTGGTGCTAAACATTTGATGAAGAGAAAGACCAATAGTGAACAGCCCAGCCAAAAGGTTTTAAAAGAATACTCCCCTCGAAGAAAAGCCCACTCGGGAACCCTGCCCTGAGTATGCAACGAAAACGGCCAACATTTGCAGCCGTTGCTTATCGGTCACGCCGGTTCTAGTCAAATCGCACAAAAGCGATTAACTGGCAAATTGGCACTGCCGGGCGACGTGTTGTTCCACCATGGCATCAATAGCCTGCTGATCGAAGGGGCGCAGGCCAGAAAGAATCATGGTTTTTTTGCCCTTACCAACCACAGCACCATTTTCTTCCCGGTAGATGAAGTTAAGATTGACTTTTCCCCGCTTACCATTGGTTTCGAGGGTTGAATCTGCAACTTCAAGGTGCGGATTTACCAAGTCAACCTGTGTCATTTTAAGGGCCATACTGTCGTAAATCACTAGCGGTTTGACCGGGCTGATCATCACACCCTTTGCTTTCATCAACGGTACCAAAACGTCCGGAAAGCTCTCCCCGGAAAAAGCTACATAGCTACGCACCAGCTGTTCAATCATGGTTTTATCGTGGCTGCAGGCGCCTTGGCGTTCAATGTCCAGATACGTTTTACCCGAAACGTCGTAGATGCTTTGATGCCCTTTTTCATTGGTGGCAATTTTCAGCTCAACACCGTCCGACACCATGCCATTGAAGGTAACGCGCATGTCTGCGTAAAGCCCTTCGCTGAGCAGAATTTTGGCAAACAATAGGTCACCGGGAACGCAGAAGCGAGTGTTGTCTTCGTCGTGCAGAGGATTAAAATCATTGGCAATGCGCTTCGCAAACTGGCTCGCCTGTTCACGGGTAAAGGAGAAACGATTGTCTGCCAGTGAGGTGCAGTAATGGTCAATAAACATAGTGTTAAAGCTGGGTTCCTGCCATATCAATGATTATGGAAGCTAACTCATTGAATAATATTGATTACTCTGTCCTGCCAGGGGGCTGTGGGAGCACGTTGGCAATGCAGCAAAACATCGGCCTGAAAATGTGAACGGTTTGCAACAATTCAGATCGGTCATCATAAATTAACCGACTTACCGGCACCTACCAGTAAATCGTAGTTTTTTGTTTACTAATTGTTATGACGGCACGACTGGCAAGCCCTTAAAGGCGGCTTTTGCAGTGTGCATGATTTACACAGAGAACCCCGCCGAACACTCGCTTCCACGTAGAACAGTGAAAACGAGAGTTAGTACCGACGGTATGGACATTAACGCCTGAGTGCAGCAAAAGCCTTAAAGGCCAACATTATTTTTTTGTAAGACTTGCTCAGCCCGATAGCTAGAGCGCACCAAAGCACCGGAGACTACTTCGAGAAACCCTCTATCGAGCCCCCATTGGCGATATTTTTCAAACTCTTCCGGAGTCACGTAGCGTTCAATGGGCAGGTGGTTCACCGTGGGTTGCAGATATTGCCCGAACGTTACAATGTCTACATTAATGCTCCGCAGGTCGTCCATCGTAGCGAGAATTTCATCCTCTGTTTCGCCAAGACCAAGCATCAAGCTGGTTTTAGTCAGCACCTCTGGGCGGTATTTTTTGGCATGGGCGAGTACCGCAAGCGTCTGCTCATAACTGGCTCGGGGGTCGCGCACCGGATGCGTCAGGCGGCGAACGGTCTCTACATTCTGGGCAAAGACGGCAATACCGCTGTCGACAACGGTTTCCACCGCAGATAAATCCCCAAGAAAATCCGGCGTCAACGCTTCAACCTCGGTGCCAGGATTCTCTTCTTTGACCCGTTTGACCACCGCAGCGTAATGACCGGCACCACCATCGGGAAGGTCATCCCGGTTAACGGAGGTCAGCACCAGATATTTAAGCTGCATCAGTTTAACCGACTCGGCGGTGTGCTCAGGCTCCTCCAGATCCAGCCACCCCTTAGGGTTGCCGGTGTTTACCGCACAAAAGCGGCAGGCTCGGGTACAGGTGTCCCCCATCAGCATGATGGTGGCCGTGCCTGAGCTCCAACACTCATTAATGTTAGGGCACATGGCCTCTTCACAGACGGTGCTGAGTTTGTGGGTGTGTACGGTGCTTTTTACTTCTTTAAATTTTGTGCCGTGGCTGGCTTTGATTCGAAGCCAGGGTGGTTTGCGCTGAATTGGCGTCTGCGGACTTCTGGCACTGGCTTTGATGCCATTTTTGATCGCCGTGATACCTTTGTCGTTCACAAACTTGGTACCGCTTTTAACTGGCGCGCTTTCAACTTGTAAAAGAGGAATGAACTGTTCCGGCTTCATCCGCTGATTATCTCCGGTGGAGCGGGTGTTAATCGCTTGGCGATTGTCCGGTAACTCGGATACGTTTTCTGTTTGAGCCACCTTGCCTCACCTCTGCTGTTGTCTTTATTAACTGTTAATAGAAGGCTGTTCCGGCAGTTGGTCAACCTCACGTTGTACACCCGAATAGTTCAACGCGGTCTGCAAACAGACCAATAACCGCTGACGAGCCTCGGTAATATCAACACTGCCAAGCAGCGTAGCCATATCCACCACATCAAGCCCGGGGTAACCGCAGGGGTTTATGCGGTTAAACGGCTCCAGATCCATGTCGACGTTCAGGCTAAGGCCGTGGTATGAGCACATTTTACGAAATCTGAGCCCCAGGGATGCTATTTTAGCACCATTTACATAAACACCCGGGGCATCTGACTTGTTTTTCGCCACAATGCCGTATTGGGCGAGCATGGCAATGGTGGCGTTTTCCAGCGCCGTCACCATAGCCCGAGGGCCACTGCGTTTGCGGCGAACATCAATCAGGAAATAAAAAACCAGCTGCCCCGGGCCATGATAAGTCACCTGCCCACCACGATCGACCTTAATGACCGGAATCTCACCGGGAAGCAACACATGCTCGGGTTTACCCGCCTGCCCCTGAGTAAACACCGGGGGGTGTTCAACCATCCAGATCTCATCCGGTGTCTGCTCATTGCGCCCGGTGGTAAATTGTTTCATAGCTTGCCAGACCGGAACATAGTCTCTGCAACCAAGATGGCGGATAATCAGATCACTGCCCGGATAGTCAGTCAGCTCGCTCACGTCACTCACCTTACAGCACCATCTCAATGCGACCGCTGGCCTTGAGCTCTTCAAATAACGCCTGCAGCTGAGGCTCACCGGTTGCAGTGATCACCACGGTCGCCGACAAAAATTTACCCGTCCGGCTGGATTTCAGCGTCGCTTCGCCGTTGAAGTTTGGGTCGTGGTTGGCGACGATTTGCAGCACAAACTCTTTAAAATCTGGCGCACTATGGCCCACGATACGGATCGGGTATGCACAGGGAAACTCAATTTTGGGCGGGTTTAACTCTTTCATAAAAAAACCTTGATCGGGGCAGTGGCTCGCTTCATCCACTGCGAGCCATAACAACACCATTTCCCCGGTGATAAAACGAAAAACGCTGCCACATGCAGCGTCAGGAGACCGCCATACTGTGATGACAGAAAACTGATCTAAAAATCAGGGATTTACAGTAAAAAACCTCTACAGACTGTAAATCACCGATTATTTATCCTCAATTTTCCACCATCATCGCCCGTGCAGGTCGCCTCGATGGGCTCTATTCTCAGGCAGCCTCTTAAGAGGCAAAGAACCCGCTGAAAAACAGCACAATACTATCCCAGAGTCGCTTGAAAAAACCACCTTGTGCAACCGCTTGCTGAGCCACCAGCGGCACTTCTTTCACCAGCTTGTCTTCCAGCATCACTTTAACGCTACCGATGGTTTGCCCAATTTCAATAGGAGCCTCCAGGTTTGGCTCAATGATTAGCGACGCCGCCAGACTTTTAGCGGTGCCTCTTGGCACTGTAACCACCAGATCTTCAGCGATACCTACCGGAATTTCACTGATCTCGCCCTTCCAGACTTTAATGTTCTGCAGCGGCTCGTTGCCTTTTTTCACGTCAACGTTGTCAAAAAAACGAAAACCGTAGGTCAGCAGTTTCTGGGCATCGTCTGCCCGCTGCTTTTCGCTTTTGGAGCCAAGCAGTACAGCAATCAAGCGACGACCATCACGCTGGGATGTGACCGCAAGGTGGTAACCGGTTTTTTCGATATGGCCGGTTTTCAGGCCATCCACATAAGGGTTGGTCCACAGCAAGCGGTTACGGTTCGCCTGACGACGCAGCGGCTTACCGCTCTTTTTATCCACGCCATACTGATAATATTTTTCTGCATAAAGACTGTATTGCTCCGGAAAATCCTCAACAATGTGCTTGCTAAGGGTTGCCAGATCACGAGCCGTAGAGTAGTGGTCAGCAACGGGCCAGCCAGAGGAGTTCTGAAAGCGGGTACTGTTCATGCCAAGGCTTTTGGCGGTACTGTTCATCAGCTGGGCAAAGGCGTCTTCGCTACCGGCAATATGTTCCGCCATGGCAACGCTGGCATCATTGCCAGAGACGATGATGATACCTTTGAGCAACTCCTCAACCGGCACTCGCTCGCCCACTTCGATGAACATGGTGGAACCACCGAGGCTCCAGGCTTTTTCGCTGATCAGTACTTTATCTTCTCGTTTGATATTACCGGCAGCCAGCTCCATTTCAGCCAGATAAGCCGTCATCATTTTAGTCAGGCTGGCGGGGTGCATCGGTTGGTCTGGTGCTTCGGATGCCAGTACTTCACCGCTGTCCACATCCATCAGGATGTAGCTTTTTAGTGCCACTTCCGGTGGCGAAGGAATCTGTCCAACCGCATGGGCCTGACCGGCCAACACAAGACCAGCCATGGCCAAAGCTCCCAGCCAGCGGCGGGGAGAAAAAGTAGTTTTGCTCATTCAGGTAAATGCTCTGAGTATATGAATTTGCGCCATTATAATATTCAAGTCTTTCAAGGTTAACTGCGACTTACTGCTACTGATTTATACCAACAGGTAGTGCGTCGGCATGTTAACAAAGTAGTGATTACTACCAACGGCCATAGGAAAGGCTGTTTATTCACCACCGACCAGCAGTATTTATCAATCATTCTTTCTCATAAACAAGAAAAGGCGGTTCAAACTCTGCGGCAAGCAAAGTCTCCAGTAAAGAGTCCAGATGTTCAGGGCTCTCAACAGGCCCGACCCGCACCCGATATAAAGGCTCGTCCTCCTCACCCTTTATCACCGTGGCTCGCAGGCCAGCTTTGGAAAAGAGGTCTCTGCGTAACAGTTGGGCATTATGATAGTTTTGCAAAGCCGCCAACTGCAGGAAAAGTAACTCCCCATCCACTGGCCGGGTAGAAGCGTTGGAAAAAGTCTGATGATCAATGCCTTCAACAGATACATGAGCCAATCCTGAGTCGGCAAAACCGAGCTTTTTAGCTGCAACATAAGAGAGATCAATCAGCCGGTTACCATGGAAAGGCCCCCGGTCATTCACACGCAGCACCACCGACAGACCATTCTCAACATTGGTAACCCTGACATAAGAAGGCAGAGGCAATGTTTTGTGCGCGGCGGTCATTTTGAACATATCGTAAATTTCACCATTCGCTGTCTGCCGACCATGGAACTTCGTGCCATACCAAGACGCTTGTCCGGTTTCAGCATACCCATTGGCAGAAGACAACGGCTGATAAGTAACACCTGCGAACGTGTAGGGCGAGGCCTTTAATGGCACCTGAATGGGCGCCACCACTGCATTTTCGATGGTATCAACATCCACATGACCAGCAGGCGGGCCATCCTGAATCTTCCTGCTGCTACACCCTGCCAGTGCCATGAGCAGCAGGGTGGACAAAATTAAACGCAAATTTAACACTACCCTTTATTTCCTTTTTCTGAATCGCTTCGTTTTGCCAGTGTCCGGTTGTAGTCGGCTTTTATTTCCCTCGCCAGCTGATAAACCGCCAAAGCGTACATCTGGCTACGGTTATAGCGGGTGATGACATAAAAATTGTGCAACCCCAGCCAGTACTCCGGCCCTGCGCTGCCTTCATGGCGCATTGGCAAAACTTTTGCTGATTTTGGAATACTCCCGGAAACTGACCAGCCCGCTTTTTGCACCTGAATCAGCCGCTTATCGGGCTGCAGCCCGGAGGATATAACTTTGGCATACCCTTTCCCAGAGACTGTTGCCTCAAAGGCGATATGGTTACCGTATTTCCATCCGTGCTGTTGTAGATAATTTGCCACACTGGCGATGGCGTCCGCATCGTTGCGCCAAATGTTGGCTTGCTGGTCTCCGGTATAATCCACCGCATAAGCCCGGTAACTCGAAGGCATAAACTGCGGAATACCCATAGCACCGGCATATGAGCCGGTTAATTCATCGATGTTCAGGTTCTGTTCCTGCACCAGCAACAAAAAGTTTTTCAACTCTTGACGAAAAAACTTGCTTCGCTTCGGAAAGTCAAACCCAAGGGTTGTCAGGGCATCAATCACCCTAAAGCCACCGGTTTGACGACCGTAATAGGTCTCCACCCCAATGATGGCCACAATAATACTGGCCGGAACTTTTAACTCTTTTTCGACGGCGTTCAACGTATTGGCGTTTTTTTCCCAAAACGCCACGCCTTTGGCAATCCGCTCTGGCGTTAGAAAAATTTTCCGGTAATCCTTCCACTGCAGCGTCCCCTCTGCCGGCTTGCTGATAAGCTCAAGAGCTCGCTCAGAGCGTTCAGCCCGGCCAATCAGCTGCTCCAGCTCCTGGCGTGAAAAGTTACTCTCCTTTGTCAGCTCATCAATAAACTCACTGACATCCGACCTACCCAAATAACCACCAGCTGAGCGCTCATGGGCGACTACAGCTGCGGGAATGCCTGAAATAACTGCCAACAGCACACTACTTACCACAATGCGACGAAACACGCTTGGGAATATTTTCATGCATCCGTACCTTTTTCAAAATAAACAAAATCAGGACTACCCGGTTGGCATTATAACCAAAGGTAAGAGACAACGGGTACTAGGAACCAGGCTCAGTGCTGCTTAAAAACCCCTACCGCAGACAGGTTAGCCTGATACGGCGAAACCGCTCATCATTATTTTCACCAAAGAAGAGCCCACTTCTGGCCAGAGACTCCGACCTTCGTAGGTATATCGGCACAATTATTAGTGTGGTTTGAGGTGACTCAAATACACCGAAAAAGTGAACGCCCCTAATGGATCATAAAAACATCACAATCAACGGCACCCAGCTCAAATTAAAAAAATTATTATTTACAGGTAGTTACAACCTATTAATGGCGCACTTAGAAAAAGATACTGTTTTTGCGAGACAAATTATCAGGCTCATTTTGCCCATCCATTTTTATCCAGAATACAGGCCGCTTTCTCCCGCAATCAATTCATAAAAGCAAAAAAATAACTTTTTTAATTTTTTTTGACCGGTCGTGGAACTTTTTTAAATACCAATTGACTAAGTAAGTATGTTAACAATCAAGTTAACAGGACAAGAGAAAAAACACGTTTGATTAAAAGCCAAAAGAATATTTATGAGGAGTGCCCAGCACGATTCAAGCCAATGCCATTTTTGAAAATAGCAGCTTTTGGGTAATCATAATGTACACATTCTCTGTTAGTTAAAAACTATCAATAACTCTTACTAAGGAAGTAATTATTATGAGAACTGAAGCTATGCCAACATCTAACCCGGTAATGCAATCTGAAAGTACACAGACTCTTAGTAACAGTCAGTCTGTCTCAGATATGAATCAAGCTGTATTAGAAACCTCAGCTACGGCTCCAACCAACGATACCCCGTACGCAAAATTCAAGCAATGGTGTATCAATAAGCTCAAAACAGTTCGTAACTTTTTGGTTAAACTGTACGACCGCATATTCGACGGCACCATACTGGAACGTAAATGCAGAGCTGTAAATCCTGAGATGGGTAACAGCCCTTCTGCCTCAGAAAGTCCACAGCAAGAAGTATCTGATGTGAAATCTCAGCTTCAGCTGACCCTTGAGGATTTTGAAGATGGGACTGCATACGCTGCTCAAGCTGGATACGTAAACATTGAGCGTTATGATGAAAAAACTCACACGTATTCAGAGCCCGCCTTTAAAGTTTTGAATAAAAAAGGAAAATACGTCACTAGTGTTTCCAAACATGAGGCTCACAACAACAACCCTGAGAAAAAACCTGAGTTTAAGGGCGTTGCTTTGGTAGCAAAGACTGAAGTGGTAGATAGGATTGTCCGGCGCAAATCAGTGCCGTTCCCCTCAGCATTCAAATCTAACGACACGAATACTGACGTCACAATAAAACATACTAACCAAAATAATGAAACAAGCCAAACAGTGGTAACAACTGCTGCTCAGGCTTAATTGGCAGAAGTAAAACCATGAATCCGCCCCTTTGGGCGGATTTCTTTTACCGCGAAACCCCCAAAAATGTTCGGTGCGTATGAATCGACATTAATAACCCAAACCCCGCCAACAGGGTTAGCAACGAGGTTCCTCCCCGACTCACCATTGGCAAAGGCACTCCAACCACCGGCAACAAACCACTCACCATGCCGATGTTCACGAAGATATAAACAAAGAAAGTTAGCGTCACACTGCCCGCCAGCAGACGACCAAACAGTGTTTGTGCATTGAGGGTGATAAAAATCCCCCTACCCAAAATTAACGCATAGAGCGCCAACAAGATCAGGCAGCCCATCAGGCCAAACTCTTCGGCCAGAACAGCAATAATAAAATCGGTATGGCTTTCCGGCAAAAAATCCAGATGCGACTGCGTTCCCTGCAACCAACCCTTGCCATAAAGGCCGCCTGAGCCGATCGCAATGGTGGACTGAATAATATTCCAGCCAGCTCCCCAAGGGTCGCTTTCCGGGTTCAGGAAGGTCAATACCCGTTGCTTCTGATAGTCGTACATAAAAAACTGCCAGAAAATATAAACTGCAGGTACCGCAAGACAGATCGCTGAAAAAATAACACGCTTACGCAACCCTGCCAGCAGCAGGACAAAAATCCCCGAAGCCCCAATGAGAATCGACGTGCCCAAATCGGGCTGCTTAGCGATCAGCAGCACCGGAACGGCAATAATCAACAGTGCCAATACAACATCTCTGAATGAAGGTGGCAGGGGTCGTTTGGCCATAAAGGCTGCCATGGTGATGGGCATGATTAACTTGATCACTTCCGAGGGTTGAAAGCGAAAACCGGGGAGCTGTATCCACCGCTGGGCTCCCTTGGAGCTTACCCCCATAAACAACACAGCCAATAACAGCAGCACACCGCCAAGGTAAAACCACTTCGCCCACTGCATCATTACCCGGGGCGGAATCTGGGCAATAATAAGCATGCCAATCATACTAACGCTCAGGTAGGCTCCCTGACGTATAACCACTGACATATCGCGCCCGGTTGCACTGTACAGAATAAATAACCCGGCACCGCACAACAGCAGAAGAAACCCCAGTAATACAAAGTCGATATGCCAGCGCATAGATAAGGCAGGGCCTCGACCGAATCCGTGAAGGTCAATCTGGCGCACAAAATCCTGATTAGCCATTTTTTTTGCCTTTTATGTTGGCGCTAAGGCGGGGCAACAAATAAGAATCCATTACTTTTCTGGCCACATTTGAGGCGCCGTTGCTGTTTTCAAGAATCACCGCCACAGCAATTTGCGGATCGTCCACGGGGGCAAAAGCGACAAAAAGACTGTGATCACGCTCAAACTCTTTGAGCTTTTCAGCATCGTACTCCTCACCCTGGGCAATACTCACTACCTGAGCAGTACCGGTTTTACCCGCCATGCGGTATTTAAGCCCACGCCCAATACGCCAGTTCGCCGTTCCCCTCGGGGAGTGTATGACATCTTCCATCGCCCCGATAATAAGCTCCCAGTTTTGGGCATCGGACTCTGGACGGTGGTCAGTTTTGATGTCTTTCCCCCAAAACTCGCCTTGAATTTCCGGAATATCTTCTTTCACCAGCCTTGGCTGAACGTACTTACCCCGGTTAGCAATCAGCGCGGTAGACTCAACCAACTGCAATGGCGTTGCCAGCATATAGCCCTGACCAATAATGGCAATCACGGTTTCGCCAGGATACCAAGGCTGGCCGTAGGCGCCCCGCTTCCACTCTCTCGAAGGCAGTAATCCCGGGCGCTCCTCTCGAATGTCGATGCCGGTTCGGTGGCCAAAACCAAACTGACTGGCAAAATCATAAAGATTATCAATACCCAGTTTACCGGCCTGATGATAAAAGTAGGTATCGTTAGAAACGATGATGGACTGACTCAAATCAACCCAGCCATGGCCAGAGCGTTTCCAGTTGCGAAAACGGTGGTCGCTGCCTGGTAATTGAAACCAGCCTTTATCAAAAATTCTGTCTTCAGGCTTTACCAAACCGTTGGCCAGCAAAGCCAGCCCCATCATCGGTTTGACTGTGGATGCTGGCGGGTATTCCCCCAATGAAGCGCGATTATACAATGGCCGTTCGATGTCATTATTCAGGGCACGATACGTTTTGCTGTCAATGCCGGTGACAAACAGGTTTGGGTCAAAGGAGGGATTACTGGCCATAGCCAAAACGCCCCCGGTGTTCGGGTCCATGGCCACCAGCGCACCCCGGCGGCCGTTAATCGCGTCAATGGCTACTTTTTGCAGATCGGAATCCAGATAGAGGTTGATATCCTTGCCAGCCTGCGGGCTGACGCTTTTCAGAACTCGCAACACACGACCACGGGCGTTGGTTTCCACCTCCTGATAACCAGGCTTACCCAATAAGACGGACTCATAGGAGCGCTCAATGCCAATTTTGCCCGTAGTGTGAGTGCCAGAATAAAGGGTGGAGTCCAGGCGGCGCAGGTCTTTGTCGTTGATGCGCCCTACATAGCCGATACTGTGGGCGAACGCCTGGCCTTGCGGGTATCGGCGGATTAACTCTGCATTGATGTCCACTCCGGGCAACCGGAACAGGTTCACAGAGATCAGGGCAATTTCTTCAGCGGTCAGATTAAACTTCAGCGGCACCGCTTCATAGGGTCTGCGCCGTTTTACCCGCTGTTCAAAACGCTTCCTTTCACTTTCTGTTAATGGGAGCAGCTGGTGAATATCGTCCAGTAAGCGCTCAAGGTCGGTAGTCTGTTCACGCACAATGGACAAAATGTGAGTAGGTTCGTTCACCGCCAGCAGCTTGCCGTTGGTGTCATAGATAAGCCCACGGGTGGGCGGTATTGGCTGCACCAGAACGCGGTTTTCATCCGATTGCGTGGACAGATCGTTATAGCGCACCACCTGAAGATAAAACAGGCGGGAAATGAGCCCTACAACAAGAAGCATCATAAACCCGATGGCCACCCAAATGCGGATACTGACCAGCCGTTTCTCTGCCCCATGATCCTTGAAAGTATCCTGCGGCATCTTATTTCTCAGTCATTCGTCTTATGATTCCGGGAGGCTGCCGAAGCACAGCGCCCTCGTGATAGGTTGCCAATTACTTGTGATATGGATGATTACACAGAATGCTCCAGGCCCGGTAAATCTGCTCTGCCACCACCACCCGAACCAGCGGGTGCGGCAACGTCAGTGCCGACAACGACCAGCGCAGATTGGCTTTGCTCAGGCAGGCAGCGTGCAGGCCTTCAGGCCCCCCCACCAGTAGGCTAATATTACGGCCACTTTGTAGCCAGTCGTCCATGTTCTCAGCCAGCTGCTCAGTGCTCCAGGCCTTGCCCCCAACCTCCAGAGTGACGATTAAGTCACCAGCACCAACAGCAGCCAGCATTTGCACGGCTTCTTTTTCTTGCAGCCGACTGACATTAGCACCTTTACTGCGCCGGTTAAGGGGGATTTCAACCAGTTCAAGCCGCACCTGCGGACCAAGACGACGACTGTACTCCTGATAACCTGCGACAACCCACTCAGGCATTTTTGAGCCAACGGTGATGAGTCGAACCCGCATCAGGACTGCCCGGCAGTGACCATGTCCGCGTTATCCCAGAGCCGCTCAAGGTCATAGAACTGACGGGTTGCCGGCAGCATCAGGTGAACCACCACGTCGCCTAGGTCCACCAGCACCCATTCGGCTTTATCCTGCCCTTCAACCCCGAGGGGGCGAACACCGTTTTTCTTGCACTGGTCAATCACGTTATCAGCCAGGGATTTTACATGGCGGTTGGATGTACCACAGGCGATGACCATACAGTCGGTGACGCTGGTTTGGCCTGCCACATTCAGACAGGTGATATCATCGCCTTTCAAGTCTTCGATCGCTTCAACTACAAGCTGTTTCAATTTAGTAAACTGCAAAATTGACCTCTTTACTGACCCCTCTCAATTAATAATGGATTGCCTCACTCTGAAAACGAATCGGGTAGGTAATTCGGGTTAATCATGGTGAGTGTGGCAATAAAGTTCGCGCAGGCTCTCAATATTGATCACAGATGTCAACGCCTGATAGTGGCTATCGCGGGTAATCCCCTACTGACTGCCAATCCACGCTAAAGAAACTATTGCCGAATGTGGCCATCACCGAACACCACATATTTCTGCGATGTCAGCCCTTCAAGCCCTACCGGGCCCCGGGCGTGGATTTTATCCGTGGAGATGCCAATTTCAGCACCTAGCCCATACTCAAAACCATCAGCAAAACGGGTGGAGGCGTTCACCATTACCGAGCTCGAATCCACTTCCCGCAGAAAGCGTCGGGCACGGGTGAAGTCTTCGGTAACAATGGCGTCCGTATGATGGGAGCCGTAGCGATTAATATGACTGATGGCAGCCCCCATATCCGACACGACTTTGATTGACAGAACCGGGCCAAGGTACTCTTCAGACCAGTCCTCTTCTGTAGCAGCCTTTGCGCTGGGGATAATTTCACAGGTGCTCGGGCAGCCGCGCAACTCAACGCCTTTTTCTGCGTAAAGCTCACCAAGCTGCTGCAGCAGCGGTTTTGCAACTTCGGTGTGGACCAGCAGCGTTTCCATCGCATTGCACACCCCATAACGGTGGGTCTTGGCGTTCATGGCAATGGCAACGGCTTTTGTCATGTCCGCCCGGTCATCAAGATAGACATGGCAAATGCCGTCCAAATGCTTGATAACCGGCACCCGTGCTTCAGCACTGATGCGCTCAATCAATCCTTTGCCGCCGCGAGGCACGATCACGTCGACATAATCCGGCATACTAATCAATGCACCAACGGCACTACGGTCAACAGTTTCCACCACCTGCACCGCATCTTTTGGCAGCTCTGCTGCTTCTAGCCCCTGTTGAACACAGCGAGCAATGGCTTTATTGGAGTGGATAGCTTCACTGCCACCACGCAAAATAACCGCATTACCCGATTTAAGACAGAGACTGGCGGCCTCTACCGTCACATTGGGCCGCGACTCATAAATGATGCCAACCACCCCAAGAGGAACCCGCATTTTTCCCACCTGAATCCCGCTGGGGACGTATTTCAGGTCGTCAATGGTGCCAATAGGGTCTGGCAACGCGGCCACCTGCTTGAGCCCTTCGATCATGGTGTCAATTCGCTGGTCGGTGAGTTCGAGGCGGTCGAGCATGGCCGCATCAAGACCTCGCTCACGACCTCCTTCGAGGTCTCGACGGTTCTCCTGCTTCAGTTGCCCACGGTTCGCCTCAAGGGCGTCGGCGATGGCCAGCAAGGCTCGGTTTTTCAAAGCCGTATCGGCTGTGGCCATGCTAATGCTGGCTTGTCTGGCTTGGTGGCCAAGGCCGTGCATGTACCGGGTCACTTGATCAGACACCTTATCTTCTCCTGCATAGTCAATAATTCGGTCATGGTATCAGTCTGCAATTGGCATGGTAAATTCAAAAATAGTGCCGCCCTCGGGGTTGCGGGTGAACGTCAATCGACCACCATGGGACTGAATAATGGAGTGACAAACCGTCAGGCCAATGCCCATCCCATCGGGTTTGGTGGTGTAAAACGGGGTAAACAGTTTGGTTTCGGCGTCATCCGCCAAGCCGTAGCCACGGTCAACCACCGACACTTTTACAAAATTTTCTCCATCGCGCTCGGTACGCACATAAACCCCGATTTTGCTGGTTTCCATATCCCGCATCGCTTCCATGGCGTTGCGAATCAGATTCAGAGCCACCTGTTGAATCTGCACGGGGTCAACTTTGACATCCGGCAACCCTTCTTCTTGCTCAAGATGAATTTGAATGTGGTTATTGCGGGCATCCACTTCCGCCAGCTTGTAGGTGTCTTTAATCAAACGATTGGGGTCCACACTACCAAGCACATGATCCGGCTTTTTCACAAACGAGCGAATGCGGGCGATTATCTCACCGGCGCGCCGGGCCTGAGTGTTGATCTTCTCCATCGCCTCAGACAGTCCAAAGTCCTCTTCAAGTTGCAACCTTGCCAACACCCTTCTGCCCACTTGAGCGTAATTGGAAATAGCGGTCAGCGGTTGGTTGACTTCATGGGCAAAGCCCGCTGCCATCTCTCCCATGGTGCTCAAGCGGGAAACGTGGGTCAGCTGCTCCTTTTGGCTTTCCAGTTCATCAAGGGCTTTTTGCAGCGCCTGCTGTTGGCGCTTTTTCTCAGAAATATCACGAAAAACCACCACCACGCCGTTAGGCTCACCGTTTTCCATAATGGGAGTGCAGGAGTAATCAATGGGAAAGGTGGTGCCATCACTGTGCAGGAAGCTGGCGTTCTCCACCGTTTTACTCACCCCTTTGTGCAGCGAAACTTCAATCGGTGCCAATGGGCCTGTAACCTCTCCCTGCATCAACTGGATCAGATTCTTACCCGTCAACTCTTCAATAGACCACCCGGTCATAAAAGACGACGCAGGATTAGCAAATTTAATCTGCCCTAAACGATCAAGGCCGAATATTCCCTCATTCATGCTCTCCAGAATGCGAGCTTTATCGGCTTCGAGCTCACGATTTCTCGCCGAGAGTGCCTGCTCCAGTTTATGGATTTTTAGCTGGGTCTGAACCCTTGCAATGACCTCTTCTGCCTGAAACGGCTTGGATATAAAATCGACCGCACCGGTTTCGAGCCCCCTTACTTTGTCTTTGGTGTCGTCCAGTGCGGAGAGAAAAATAACCGTAATATCTCGGGTTTCGGTGCTCTCTTTTAAACGACGACAGACTTCATAGCCGTTGATGCCGGGCATCATGATATCCAGCAATACCAGAGCCGGATGTGCCTTAGCAGCAATCCTCAGCGCGCTATCACCATTTTTGGCAATGAGTAGCTTATAGCCGCGACCACTTAGGGTTTGCAGCAAAACTTGCAAATTGGTCGGGTTATCATCCACAAGAAGAATTCGTTCTTCTTGTTTGTCTGTTGGAGCGTCGGCCAAATACATTGTCAGTGGACCCTGGTATTCAAGAAGTTCATATCGTGAGATTGCGGGAGCAGCCTTTGGCGATGGTGGCAGCAAGTTGTGAAATTTTATTGCGATTTAAGTACGTTTTATACGCAACGGCAAAAAACAGGCCGCAACCGCTGTAAAAATAGACCGAAATAACCAGCCTAACCTGCTATAACTTCTACTTTTATCAGCATCGCTGCGAAGCGGGGAGGCGATCGTAAAGCGCCCGGGCAGAACAGCCAGCCGACAGAGGATTTTCGACAGCAAGTTAACCACCGCGATCTTTGAACAAAATTTACGCTGCAAAGTGCTGCAAAAAAACTCACAGACACAAAACAGACTGCCAAACCGCATATTTCGCAAAGGCGCCCGTACTTCTCCTTTAATATATTGACTGAGCTGGAAAGCTATTGAGAAGTGCTTGAGAATATGGGGTAATGCGTGCAACTGGCTTTTGCCACAGAGACCGTCTGGATGCGCCAGCCCTCTGGCAATCATTGATATGAGAACATTAACGCAAGCGTTGGGCCTATGAAAATATTATTAATTGGCGGCTCCGGACTGATCGGGCAAGACGTGCAACAGCTGCTGCAGGACAAAGAAATCCTCTGCCTTGCTCCCACAAAATCAGAGCTGAACCTCGAACAGCCAGACACCATTGATGCGTACATTAAAACGCACCAGCCAAACATCGTCATCAGCTGCGCCAGTTACAACGACCCATTAAGAGCAGAAAATGAACCCTCGCGCTGCTTTCGAATCAACCGGGACGCCATCGCCATATTGGCGGACTGCTGCCAGCAATACAATGCCATTCTCGTTTATATTTCAACTTACCGGGTTTTTGATGGCAACAAAAAAGAGGCATACACCGAAAAAGACATCCCCAACCCCTGCGGTGTACTCGCCACCAGTCGCTGGCAGGCTGAACAGCAGATCAGCACACGCTGCCCACGGCATATTATTCTGCGTTTATCTTGGGTGATCAGCCATAAGCGCACTAACCTGCTAAAACATTTGCTGGATGAAATCAGCCATGAGCAAGAGGTGGCTGTCGTCTCCGATCAGCAGGGATGCCCAACACCCTGTGAAGACGCCGCCCGGGTCATTGTTGCCATTGTGCAACAACTCGCCTGTGGTGCTGAGGCTTGGGGAACGTACCACTATGCCGGTGCGGAGCCAGTTTCAGAAAATCACTTTGCCGAAATCGTGATCTCGGAAGCTTCTCAGTATCAGCACCTGAAGATTCGCAAGTTAAGGATGGATAAGCTCAGCGAACGCGAGGGTATTCAACCTCCAGCTAATGCGACACTCTCCTGTCGAAAAATCCTCAGTACCTTTGGCGTCCACAACCGACCTTGGCGAGGAACACTGTCGCGGTTAATTAAGAGCTATTACGGCCACTGACTACCACCAGATGAAGTAACCAGCCGCCTTAACCTTTACCTGAAAGCCTCTGGGGAGTTGTGCATAGCAACCACCAGCTGTTGCAGCAGCTGGTTCCGCTGCTCTTCGGTGAGATTACCCCCTTGCAAACGGCGTAAAAAACCCACCAAATGCTGCTGCTGTGCTGCATTAAGGGAGCTCACCCGTCGATTCCCCAGCTCAGCCAGTTGCTGCTTAATGTTACTGCCAATAGAGCTGTCTACGGTTTCCAGATGCTTATTAAATTTTTCACCAAGATGACGTTTGGCAAAACCGGTAACGGTTTCATCTGATTCAGAAAGACGGTCGGTAATTGCTAAAGTCACGCCGCTTGCACTGGCCGCATGGATTTGCTCTGGTGATTGCTGCCTGATCGCCGGTGAATTTTGTGTTAACAAACGAGTCTGGTCTGGTGCACTGGTTTCAGAGCTTGCGAAGGGGTTAATGCGATTAATCAGGCTCGTACAAGCGGTGGCAACCGGTTTAGCAAGCACACGATCACCAACAAAAGCTGAAGAAATGGCGCAGGCATAACTGATACTGCTTACAATGGGAGCACCATAGTTCTTGAGCAAATACAAGCCAGTCACTGTACGCAGCAGAGGAATCGAGGGGTTTATTAAATACCCGGCAGCCATATAGCAAAGCTTAGGAGCCGCCCAGTAAGACAACCCGGCACCGAGCAGATAACCGCCCTGCCCACAAATGACAGAAACCGCTTTCCCGGCAAAATTGCCAATAACTTCACCAACGCAGTTAGCGGTTAAACCAGACAGAATACTTTCAGACTCCGGGTTTGCAGGTTGAGCTATCGGGCTTGCATGACTACCACCTACGGATTGCGTCATAAAAAACTCCTGATTTAACTACAAATTCTAATTAACTACTCGTTTGACACTTCATTAGCGAAATAGTTCAAAAAAAATTAATTCATTAATTACTTCACAGTGATTAATCCGTCACAATTCAATACAAGGGGCTATTTTAAATGAGTGGCCGCAGCGGTTAGCCTTTTGCACCTGAACATATGGAGAGTCTAATGCCAACAACTCAATTCACTGTCGAACTGCAAGATAAACGATTTATCAGTGCCAATACTCTCCAAATAAGCCTCCGGCTAAAAGACCCGCATGAATACTGCGCACTTTCTTTTGTCCCCGGGCAATTTGTGCAGCTGTTTTTTGAATTTAACGCTGAGCAGTACAAACGCAGCTACAGCATCGCAAGCAGCCCTGAGTCCCTGCAAAAAACCGGGCAGCTCGAACTGGCACTCGGCTTGGTGGAGAACGGCATAGCTTCGACTTATTTTCAGCAGGCTGAGCTGGGAAACACGCTCAATATCTCAGCCCCACTAGGCGCTCTAACCCTGCCGGACGCCCTCCCCGGACAACTGATTCTAGTGGGAACCGGCACAGGCATCAGCCCCTATCGAAGCATGCTAACGCAACTGCACACACTGTTAAAACAGGGCACTGCCGTGACGCTGCTAATGGGCTTTCGATATCGCCAGGAAATTATTTATCACCAAGATTTTGCCCACATTCCACACCGCATCTGCCTGACCCGGGAAACAAGCGTAGACCGACAACAAAACGAGTACACTGGCCGGGTTCAGCAACAGTTTGACGCACTGAACATCGACCCAGAAAAGGACGTAGTGTTTCTTTGTGGCAACCCCCATATGATTGATGACTGTGTCCCCCTTCTCAAAGAAAAAGGGCTTACCACTCGGCAAATCAAACGGGAAAAGTATAATTTCTCCGGGCATTAACGCACTGACTTGGCATCCAGGAGTGGTTTGTTCAATGGGAGCTGCTGATTGAGTTTTTGAAAACTGCTGCTCTTGTCGGCAGCCTCGCTACGGGGTCGCGCGGCAAGCACTGTTTTTAGCCAGCCGCTAACTGTCTTTTTTTGCTTCAGCAACATGGGAATACAAGGCTTTGTATCGCATCTTCGGGCACAGGGAAATGTATAGGCTAGACTGACTCGCGAACACCAATAATTGACAGGTATGTATTTTGAATGAGCAAACTGGCAGCTACAAAAATGAGCGCACTCTCTTTAACTACGGTAAAAACCTTGTTTACTATCTGGCCCCGCTTCTTCTTGGCCTCACCCTCTGGTTGATCTCACCACCGGCTGGTCTCGACCTGCGAGGCTGGCATATGCTGGTTATTTTCCTCTCTACACTGCTTGGTGTGATGGTTATGCCGCTGCCGATGTCGGCAGTAACGCTAATGGGCGTTGTCGCGTTGGGCGTCACCGGGACGCTGGCGGTTAAGGATGCCCTTACCGGCTACAGCGACCCGGTCACCTGGCTGGTGGTGCTGGCGTTTTTTATCTCCCACGGTTTTCTTAAAACTGGCCTCGGGTTGCGGGTGGCCTACTATTTCATGCGGCTGTTTGGTAAACGAACCCTCAGCCTCGGCTATGGTCTTGCCCTCACCGACCTGATGTTGGCACCGGCAATGCCAAGCACTACCGCCCGGGCGGGTGCCGTAGTTCACCCCATTATGAAATCCATTGCTCAGGTGTACGACAGCCTGCCCGGTATAACGGCTAACCGCATGGGCAGTTTTCTCACTATGGTGGTGTTTCATGGCAATGTTATTACCAGCACCATGTTCATTACCGCTATGGCTGGTAATCCTTTGATAGTGAAGCTGGCGGCGAATCACGGTATTGATATTACCTGGGGTACCTGGACACTGGCGGCGCTGTTTCCGGGGCTGATCTGTCTGATATTGATGCCCCTTGGGCTTTACAAGTTAATGCCACCACAGATCAAAGATACGCCCAAAGCGGTGAGTCTGGCCAACAGTGAGCTGACAAAAATGGGGCCACTGAAAGCCTCCGAATGGATAATGGCAGCCACTTTTGTAGGATTATTGGCACTGTGGATTTTCGGCCAGTCATTAGGTCTCTCTTCAACCTTAGTAGCCATGCTCGGTGTTTGTGTTCTGCTGTTGAGTGGCGTGCTGAGTTGGGACGACCTCATTGGCAATAAAGGTGCGTGGGATACCATGATCTGGTTTGGCGCATTCATCACGATGGCACGCTACCTTGGCGAGTTTGGGGTTATAGAGTTCGTCAGTGGACAGATGGGCGGGATGTTTGCCGGTTTATCAGCCCCGCTGACCATGGTAACTATCTGCACTTTATATTGTTTCTTCCATTATTTCTTTGCGGCATCCACCGCACAGATCAGCGCCATGTACGCCAGCTTCTTAATGATTATGCTCACCGCCGGCGTACCTGCACTGGCAGGGGCGCTGATGCTGGCATTTGCCAGCAACTTGTGCGCCGTGGTGACACATTATGGCAATGGGCCCGCTCCCATTATTTATGGTTCGGGCTATGTCTCTTTGAGCCGCTGGTGGAAGGCCGGATTGGTGATGGGGCTGGTGTATCTGGCTATCTGGTTAGGACCCGGTAGCTTGTGGATGTTTTGGCTCGGCTATTTCTAAGCAATTTGTCGAAAACCGATTCGGGAATAGCTAAAAAACTATTCCCGTACAAGCCCCTAAAGAGTCACTTGCACTATAAATGTTTTAATGAGAAACCCTAAAACGCCGAGTCCGAGCGCACCAAAAAGTACAAACGTTCCCCACTTCCCAGCCTTAGACTTTTTTGCCAGATCATAAACAATAAATGCCATAAATAGCACCAGACCCGAGATTAACACCTGCATCATAAGGGTCTCAAACTCCGCAATATCCATAGCCTCTCCTATTGTTGTAAAAGCCGTTTTGAGCACATTTTAGGTCGCTTTTCACCGCTTGGCCAATCGCTTTGGTCTTGAGAAATGATCAATACCACTGCATGGATTTTGATCGTTACCGATATAAGTTTCCAGAAATTAAAAAAACGGAGTCAGGCGCTATGGCCATTAAACTCAAGCTGGTTGATATTACCAAACTGAAAAAAGCCGATTATCTGGTAACAGAAGAGTCACAAAAAACGCTTCGTGATGCCAAGGTGCTGTTGGACAAACAAGAAGAGTTCATGAAAAACGGGGGCATGAACCGACAACAGCTGCGAGCATTTATTAATAGCGATTTTTGGACCTCAAGACAAAAGCAAAAAGCCCGTGAAGAACTGCTCAGCTTTCATAAAGAGCTGAAAGAAAACATGGCCAGTGAAGCGTCAATTAAACGAAAAGAGTTGAGTACCGCCAGCAGGCTTCTAGAACAAGGTATTGGCAGTGGCGTTAAAAGCAGACCGGCTCCGAAGAAACGTTCAGGTTATGTTTAAGCACCAATACGAGCAGTATGTTTTTATCGCATAACCGATAAGTACTGATTTTCAAGGATGAAAATGTATGAATCCAGTTAATAACGTTGACTCAAACAGTGATATTAATACGCTAAACCCTGCACAAATGAGTCAGCAGGATTTTATTTCTGCGATTTATCTTGAACGCAGTGAAATGCTGGATTCAGAAGTGCGACGCATCATCGGTGATATCGATAAGAGCAACCAATACATTGATATTGTCAACAAGATGATCGGCAAAGCCAATATTTCCGAATATGGCTCCAATTATTACGACAAAGTTAGCTGGAAAGTAAGCAATAATCAGGTCATTCTGGACAGCGGTTATGCCTTAAAAATTCAGCCAGACGGTAACGGCGGTTCATCTTTTACCGTTTCCGATAAAGATGGCAACCAGCTGATGTATCAGAATCAAACGTTAATACCTATACCTAAAGACACCACCGTGGATGCACTGAATGTAGGGATTCCGGTGATGAACGATATGACCTTCAGCCTTGAAGACGGTACCGAAATCACCCTGAAGGTGGACGAACCTGCCACCGCGTTTAATCAAAAGGATTTTTCTGGCGGGCTGGCCAACGTCACGTCTATTTTCATTACCCGAAATAACCAAGGGATGGCTATTGAGAATCTTAATTCGGCTTCCCCTGCTATAAAAGCGCCAACAGTCGATGTGGCAGTCACTAATCACTCATTGACTGAAAACTATCGAGAAAGTTCAGACTTTGGCAAGCTGCAAGA
The DNA here is from genome assembly GCA_965198415.1 of Endozoicomonas sp. Taxonomy (GTDB): domain Bacteria; phylum Pseudomonadota; class Gammaproteobacteria; order Pseudomonadales; family Endozoicomonadaceae; genus Endozoicomonas. Next base: position 411,487 of record CBDAPN010000028.1, on the reverse strand, counting down.
GCACAGCGATAAATTTTTTAACCAACTGAGAGAGAAAACTGCAAACCTTCCCATTGAGCAAGAAGAAGCGCTAAGAAAAAAATTCATGGCTGAGGGTTTAAAATTGGACTGGTCAGTATGGGATACAAGCGATGTTACGGTCAGTCAACATAAAAGTTCGCCTGTGTATCCAATGCAAGCTGGTGAGAGTCTTGAAGCTTTTTTGCTACGAGCTTCACAGACCAGTAGAAAATATGTCGATTCATGGATCAAGGGCGTTGAAAATGATGGTAGCATCAACATAACTGGCGTGACATTGATAACACAGTTACCAGCTTTCACCTCAACAGACTCCACCCGACCAGATGTTAGCCATCATCTTGATAACAATAACAACGACGGCCACGTTCTTTTTGAAAGCGGGGGGGTACACTCATGGGAATACGGCGGCAAAGCCATTAACAACCTTACCGCAACTATAAAACCCTCGACAGGAGGTGATACAGCCATTAAACACTCTTTGATTGAAAACTATCAAGAATCTACAGACTATGGAAAGCTTCAAGAACACAGCGATAAGTTTTTTAATCAACTAAGAGAACAAGTTATTGGCAAACTCTCCCCTGCACAGCAAGAAACCCTCAGGCAAAAGCTGCTAACTGAAGGCTTAAAATTAAATTGGTCCGTTTGGGAGACAAGTGATATTTCACCAAGTCACCATCAAACTGCTCCGATCTATCGACTTGAATCTGGTGAGAGTATCAACGCATTTTTGACCAGGGCTTCAACAACCAGTAAACAATTTGTCGACGCATGGATTAAGAAAGTTGAACCCTACGACATCAACATCACTGGCGTGACACTGGAAACAACGTTACCTGATATCAGCTCCGCTAACGCCAATAAAACCGGTGATAGTCAGACTGTCACCGGCTATTTTGCCCGTAAGCTCGCTATGCAAAACAACATTGGCTTTGAAAAGACCGGCAGTGCTCCAATCCTAAACAACAAAGAAATTGAGCTACTAAACAACATTCTTAAAATACCCTATGCCGATGCAAGTGGCGTAGGGCAGTTAACGCCCAGTGAGTGGACCGCACTGAAGACCAGTCTGATCAACAGCCGGGACCACCTCACATCAAACAGCCAATTGCAAACCGTACAACTGCAAAGAGCGATGCAGACCTACAACCAGAATTTTGAAGCGATGTCCAATGCCCAGCAAAAAATTTACTCTCTGCTCAGAGATATCCTCTCCAATCTAAAATAGCGCCCTAACAAGGATATGATTAAACAATTTTCAAGGATGAAAATACATGAATCCAGTTAACAACGTTGACTCGAATAATGAAATCAACACGCTAAACCCTGCGGACATGAGTCAGCAGGATTTCATTTCTGCGGTTTACCTTGAACGCAGCGAAATGCTCGACTCAGAAGTACGACGTATTATTGGTGATATTGATAAAAGTAACCAGTACATTGACATTGTCAACAAGATGATCGGCAAAGCGAATATTGCCGAATACGACTCCGATTATTACCACGACGTTAGCTGGAAAGTACAAAATAACCAAGTCATTCTGGACAGCGGTTACGCCTTACAAGTTAAGCCCGACGGTAACGGTGGCTCCTCCTTTACCATCACGGATAAAAACGGCAACCAGCTAATGTATCAGAATCAAACGTTAATCCCCATTCCTAAAGGCACTACAGTGGATGCCCTGAATGTAGGGATTCCGGTGATGAACGATATGACGTTTAGCCTTGCAGACGGCACCGAAATCAACTTGCAGGTGGATGAGCCTGCCACTGCGCTTAATCAGCAGAACTTTTCTGGAGGGTTGGCAAATATATCTTCTGTTATTATCACCCGGGGTAATCAGGGGATGATTATTGATAATTTTAATTCAGCCACACCCACAATAAATGCTCCGACAGTAGAAAATGTTAAAACGACGAAAAACACAGGAGGGGTAGTAGCAGAAAAAATTAACATTCCTCAAGTTCAATATCAAAACAACCGAACTTTTTGGAATGGTAGTGCAGACAATTACACGGTTATTAAAAGCTCATTTGTTCCAGGCGTTATAAGTGAGTGGACAAATTCGCTGGGAAATATGTCAGATGTAGAAAAAGACTCACTGTTTACAGCGATTAAAGCAAATGGAGGCTTAAACTTTAATTACCTTTTAACCGAAGAAACAACAAAATATGGCAGCCATACGCTCAATTATACTCATAAACCCGCCGCAGGCGAGACGTTAGCGCAGTTTATCACTAATGCAATTAACACGTCTGCTGATAAGTTAGAGGCGTATGTTAAAACCAGGGTGTCGTATATGACGGGAAAAATAAGCGCCAGACACTCCTCAATTAATACTGAAGCCATCACTTTAAAAATAAATATACCGGCTCACTCCTATGATAAATTTGAAGTTCAACAACAAAAAGAGACCAAAACGGAGTCAGTTACTCACTCAAAGGTTGAAAACTACCAAGAGTCCAGAGACTATAGCAAGCTGCAAACACACAATGATGAATTCTTTAAAGGGCTAAGACAAAAAATCTTTGCAGGTATGACGCCCGAGAAAGAAGAAGCTCTCAGGCGTAAGTTCATGAGTGAAGGTTTAACATTGGATTGGTCAATTTGGGATACAAGTGATGCCAACCCTAGCCACTATAAAAAACCTTTTAAATATCACCTCACTCCCGGTGAAAGCATTGATGCTTTTTTGACAAGAGCCGCCCAAAATAGCAGTAATTATGTCATTACCTGGATTGAACATGATTCAGGAGAAGGTAGCCACGTTAACTTTACTTCAGTCACTTTAGGTACCAATATCTCTGCATTTACTTATGACACCGATGAAGACAAAAAAACAACCACCACGCAAGCACCCAATATTCACTCGCTGGACTCCAACAACAATGACGGTCACATTCTTTTTGAAAGCGGTGGCCTTCACTCATGGGAATTTGGCGGAAAAGCCATTAGTAATCTGACCGAAACCATAAAGACGCCAGTAGTACCAACAAAGGTCATTAAGCACTCATTGGCGGAAAACTACCAGGAAAGTACCGACTTTGGAAAACTTCAAGAGCACAGCGATAAATTTTTCAACCAAATCAGAGAACAAGTCATTGCCAAACTTTCCCCTGAGCAAGAAGAAGCTACAAGAAATAAGCTCATGACCGAAGGCTTAAAACTCAACTGGTCAGTTTGGGACACAAGCGATGTTTCACCAAGCCACCATCAAACGTCTTCACCGAGCTATCAACTCGCCTATGGTGAGAGTATTAACGAGTTTCTGACAAGAGCTGCAACAGCGAGCAAACAGTTTGTCGACTCATGGATCAAGTCAGCAGAAGGCGATGGTTCTATCAACATAACAGGAGTGACACTGGAAACAAATTTACCCGATTTCGCCCCGGGCAATTCCAGTCAGTCAGAGATGAACAACACCGTTACCGGCTATTTTGCCCGCAAGTTGGCTTTGCAAAACAGCCTAAACTTCGAAAAGACCGGCAACGCGCCCGTTCTGAACCAAAAAGAGATTGAGCTACTAAACAACATTCTCAAAATACCCTACGCCGATGCAAGCGGCACAGGGAAGTTAACGCCCAGCGAGTGGATCGCACTAAAGACCAGCCTGATCAACAGCCGGGACCACCTGACCTCAAACAGCCAACTGCAGACCGTACAACTGCAACGAGCAATGAAGACCTACAGCCATAACTTTGAGGCGATGTCTAACGTCCAGCAAAAGATATACTCACTGCTCAGGGATATTCTGTCCAATCTCAAATAGATCTAATCAAGGCTAATGCCCAATTGGCTGACACCGTCGTTGGCCGCAAATAGCCGTAGCTCTTTGATGAACGCCTTTGTCGGCTGTTTTTGCCGAGCAAGACGCTGAATCAACTCATCAATAAAACCCAGCTGCGCCTCAAACAGCTCGTGCCCCTCAATGTACTGGGTAAGCTCGACTCCTCTGAGCTCTTCGGCTTCCGTGTATTTTATCAATTTACCGACGGTGCTCAGCGACAGAGTGAGGGCGCTGGCGGTTTCATCAGGGGAAGATTTCATGGCGCAGTGAATGGCGCAGTGCAGGCTGACGGTGAAATCCAGCGCAGGTTGTACGCCGAACATGTCAAACTCCTCAACAGCCGGAGTATTCTCATCAAGAGACTCCAGAAGGCGCTCAAAGTTTTTCGATGACTGCAGCGCAGCAGTGTAGTCCCAAAGCATATTTAGGCAGTGACGCACCCGTGCAGGCTCGCCAAATGCGGCTAACTCAGCGAACAGGGCAAAATTGGGCCAGGCCCTCTCGGTAACTGCTGTGGCCAGAGCCGTCAGTTGCCATTGCGAGAGAGCATTGATTTGATGCAGATAGTTAGCGAAAAGTTTGCGGGTATTCAATGAACAGCTACCAGTTGGCAAAATCAAAAGTATTTAGCGGTAGTCTAACAGCACCGAGCCGTTAGAACACCCATTTTACCTCAAGCATCATGGTGTCGAAATTGTAATCGGAATTTAATTCAAGCACTCCTCCGCTGGGCAAACAACTTTTGGCGTTTATAGTTTTCGTTTTTAAGCGCATGCTACCGCACTCACCAAAGTTAAAACGGGTATTTTTCTTGATAAACACAATACCCTCTTTGACCGTATCGCCAAGGCCAATACTATCGAACCCATAAAGAATGGCGGAACCGGCAATCTGATTGCGCACTTTGTCCGGATTATCAATGGCTCGGTAGAGAAATGAGCCGACTCGATCCTCATTACTTTTACGATTTTCTTTGAATATAAATTGTTGGGAACTATTGTATGCAGAACCGTCAGAATTCACATCGAATGAATGATCGGAATCAAATACGTTTTGATCAACAAAGCCAAACAGTTGCTGCTCAGCATAAATAAAGGGTGTAAAGGCAAAAATCAGGATTAAAGTAATCGATTTTAAAAATTGTCGTACTGCTGTCAATTTATTCATGGTCACCTTCCCTGGAGTTAATTCATTAGTTCCCTGTTTTAACTAACCTCCTGTTGGTTTGATAACAGAGCTATTCACAAAGGTTTAAAAGAATATTAAGTGACTTTATTTAATAAGTAACTGAAACAAAGGTCTTATATTGCAAATAGTTATATATACTCCATTTCACAATTTCCGCTCTTTTTGAAAATTAATTACTTATTTTTCAAACAGTTCTACAAAAAAAGTAAAACTGTCTGTTTTTTGAAGAAGGAGAGAAAAAAGAAAAGTAGATATCAAGCGCGGGACATAAACTTAGCGGTTTCGGTGTTTACTTTAATAATTTCACCATTGCTGAGGTATTCCGGAACCTGAACTTCAAGCCCGGTACTGAGCTTGGCGGGTTTGGTTCTTGCCGCCGCAGAAGCGCCTTTAATGCCCGGAGATGTATCCACAATCTCAAGAGCAACTGAGGCGGGCAGGTCAATAGCCAGCAGTTGCCCCTCCACCAGCAGAGCGGTCAGGCCCTCCATATTATCGGTGATGTAAAGCAACTGCTCGGCAATGGTGCTGGCATTAATGAGATACTGAGAGTAATCTTCCGTATCCATAAAGGTACACTCATCACCCTCCCGGTACAGCAGTGTTACCGCGCGTCTTTGTAGATCAACATCGCTTAACAGGGTATCGCCGGTAAAGGTTTGGTCCAGCTTCTGGCCACCGGGCACTGAATTAAAACGAATTTTATACAGCGTCTGGGCGCCACGGGCCGACGGGCTTTTGGTTTCAACCTGACGAACCTGGAAATACTGGCCTTCAATGGCAACGATCTGGCCTTTTTTCAGCTCTCGGGCGTAGGGCATGGGAATCCTCAGAGGTATGCAGATAAACACGGCAGGATGACTGACCTTCAGGGTAGTCAAGTTCGAGTATTTTCAAGCGGTGGCCACTCAGTTGTATATAGCCTGCTTCGCGGCTGCAACCGTCAATAGTGAACTCAAACCTGAATGCCCGCTCTATTACTGCATGGCCAGACAAGCCCCGCCGAATGACGCTGCGATAGCGAACCACAGACTCATCCAGAAATTGTACGTTCATATCACGACAGGCCTTGCGGGCGTGAGTAACTGCCAGCTCTTTAGCTTTGGCCGTATCAAACCAGTAAAAGCACACGATAAATAACAGGGTCAACCAGAGTAAGACATCCATGGGGCTACATTTTATGATGATTAGCCCCGGTAATAAAGCTGGCCAACGACCTTTGGAAGACTTAATTTAACAACCGTGGATGACTGGACTTTCTTACCCGCCCCTCCTTTTTACCAAGCACTTTATCTCGAGAGTCAACCCGATAAATCTGTCGGAAATACTCTTTCTCAATGGCGGTTTCATTCACCAGTGGTTTAATATCAATACCGGCATATTCCAGGTATTCCAGCATGTGCAAGGAGTTTGGCACAATACTCTCCAAGGTAGTGACAATATGCACCATAGCTTAGCGCTCAAGCTGTTCTCTTTTGTTGATTTAGCTCATGAAATGCACGGTATTGCTAAAAATTTTCATTAATGTGATCAACAATGCACAGTCAAAAATACTGTCGTTCAAACCCAAAAACATCCGTCACCAAGATGGGAAAATTGACTTCGCTCAATACTTGAATGTGGCTTGATTAGAAAAAAACCACAGTTAAGCAGAAGCGTTAGTTATTGCCTGAAAGCGCTTTAGACGCTTAACTCCTTCAGCCCCTTAAAGTATGCAAGCGACTCCGGGTTAGCCAGTGCCGTCACATTGTTCAGGGCAAGACCATGAATCACATTGCGCACGGCCAATTCAGCAATTTTCCCACTGATGGTTCTGGGAATATCCAACACCTGCAGTATTTTGGCGGGTACGTGGCGGGGTGTGGTGTTCTGACGAATGGTTGCACAAATGGTCTTCACCAGCTGGTCATTCAAGTTAAGGTCAGGGCGCAGCTTTACAAATAATATAATCCGAGTGTCGCCTTGCCACTGCTGACCAACCGCCACACAATCGAGCACTGAATCCACTTTCTCCACCTGACGATAAATCTCGGCAGTGCCAATACGCACACCACCTGGGTTCAAAACGGCATCGGCACGACCATGAATGATAGCGCCCTGATGAGTGGTAAGTTCGCCATAATCCCCCTGACTCCACATGCCCGGATGCGAGGCAAAATAGGTTTTGTGGTAACGGCTGTGGTCTGGGTCGTTCCAAAAACCTACCGGCATGGAGGGGAAGCTGGATTTACAGACTAACTCACCCCTGTCACCAATCAACGACTGCCCCTGTGCGTTAACAAAGTGGACATCCATGGCTAAACCACGGCATTGCAGCTCGCCGCGATAGACGGGCAAAATCGGACACCCCAAAGCGAAGCAAGAAATAATGTCCGTACCACCAGAAATAGACGACAAACACACATCGGCTTTAACGTCTGTATACACATAATCAAAACTTTCATGCAATAACGGTGAGCCCGTTGAAAGAATGGTGTGTAACCGGGCAAGATTGTGGCTATTTACCGGCTTCACGCCCGCCTTTTGCAGCGCACCAATGTACTTAGCGCTGGTGCCGAAAATAGTAACTGCCTCAGCTTCTGCCATATCGATCAGCGCTTTGGGTTCAGGGTAAAAAGGTGAGCCGTCGTATAAAACCACGGTAGCACCAAATGCCAGCGCAGAAACCAGCCAGTTCCACATCATCCAGCCGCAGGTAGTGAAATAAAATATTCGATCCTGCTCCTTAAGGTTGGTATGCAAGCCAAGCTCTTTTAAATGTTGCAGCAGTGTTCCCCCATGGCCGTGCACAATGCATTTTGGTACTCCAGTAGTTCCAGAGGAGTACATAATAAACAGCGGATGGTTAAATTCGACGGGGTAAACCGAACACCAGCAGAGTTATTGACACAAAAATCAGACCAGAGCACCGCATCAGTCAGCGGGGTAATGTCGGGCTCATGATTTAGAAAAGGTACGACAACCGTCTTTTTTATAGACGGAATTTGCAGCTTAATTTCAGCAGTTTTTGCCACGCAGTCGATTCGCTTCCCTGCATAAAAATAACCATCAACGCAAAGGAACACTAAAGGCTCAATCTGGCCAAACCGATCAATCACCCCTTGCACCCCAAAATCTGGCGAGCAAGACGACCAGATCGCCCCCAGCGCAGTGACCGCTAACATCATGATGATAGCCTGCGGGCAGTTGGGCATCATAGCAGCAACACGATCCCCTTTTTTGACTCCAGCCTGAATCAGCCCCTGCTGCGCCCCGGCAACGTACTGAGACAGCTGTTTATAACTGATGACCCGCCGACTACCATTTTCACCGTTAAAAATAAGCGCCGTTTTATCGTCTCTCCTGCTCAGCAGATGCTCTGCGTAGTTTAGTGTTGCACCGGGAAACCATTGGGCTCCGGGCATTTTATCGTCGGTTAATACAGACGACGGCGCACGATGAAATTTAACAGAATAAAAATCACACAACAGCTGCCAAAATGCTTTGCGATTGTGCACGCTCCACTGGTACAGCGTCGAATAATCGGCCATGGTCTGACCACTGAGCACCTGTGCCTGCAACAGAAAAGCCTGAATGTTGGCGTTTGCTTTTGTTGTTTTATCTGGCATCCACAACACAGTCATTGCAGGTCTCTCTCTTAAGCCGTTTTTTGTAGATGTTAACCAAGCGCCAGAGCGACGCTAGAACGTGGGCTGACACCGAGCTGATTGCTGATAAATGTAGCGGTCTTTAACAGTTTATCGATGTTTACACCGGTTTTAATGCCCATACCATGCAGCATATAGACCGCATCTTCTGTGGCCAGATTACCCGAAGCCTGTGGGGCGTAGGGGCAACCGCCAAGACCGGCAATCGCCGTGTCGAGCACAGAAATGCCCTCTTCTAGTAACGCATAAATATTGGCCAACGCCTGGCCATAAGTGTTGTGAAAGTGAGCTGCCAAGGCGTTGATGGGAATGTGCCTAACGGCCTGCTCCAGCACCTGCTTGGCCTGCAATGGGGTACCGATGCCAATGGTGTCCCCAAGGGAAATTTCGTAACAGCCCATCTGCCACAGCTCATTAGCAACCGCAGCTACCTGCGAGGGGGCGACTTTCCCGTCATAAGGGCAACCCATAACACAGGAAACATAACCTCTGACTTTTATTTTATGTTGTTGCGCTGCCGCCATTACAGGCTCAAAACGCTTCAGGCTTTCACTAATGGAGCAGTTAATATTCTTCTGACTAAACCCCTCAGATGCCGAAGCAAACACAGCCACTTCGTCCGCCTTAGCGGCCAATGCTCTGCCAAAGCCTTTAAGGTTAGGAGTAAGGGCGCTATAAACGACGCCTGATTGACGTTTAAGCATCGTAAATACTTGTTCAGAGCCCGCCATTTGCGGCACCGCCTCAGAGGACACAAAACTACCGGCTTCAATCCGCTGCAGACCCGTTTGAGCCAGCCGGTTAATAAGCTCCGCACGAATATCTGCCGACAATGACTCAGGATGATTTTGCAGCCCATCACGGGCACCAACCTCAACCAGAGTCACCGCCTCGGGAAAAGCCCTTCGGGAAAAGACATCGGTTGTTGTTTGATGACTATTGAACTTTTCAGGCATCCGGTTTTCCTTACATTGCCAGTTTATTCTTCAAGCGTCAGCAAAGTGGTGCCCGCACCCACCTGATCCCCACTTTGATAATGCACACTCTCGACCACGCCAGCTTTTTTAGCGGTAATCGTATGCTCCATTTTCATGGCCTCAAGGGTCATCAATGGCATACCCAACTCAACCGGCTGGCCTTCACTCACCATAACGCAGGTAATAACACCACTGAGTGGCGACAAATGACTGTCCCTTTCAAAATATTCCACCGAGTACCCCGGCAGGCTGATTTCAGCACTGACGGTTGGCAGAATAACCTTCAGCTTGCCCGGTAACGCCATGATGCAGCAGCTGACTGCCGGTGCCTCCATAAAAGCCACAGTGCCAGCCATACCATCGCAGGTTTGCTGTAAATTAGCGCTTACTTGCAACGTACTTTCAGGCAGATAAATCAAATAACACTTGTCGTGTTGTGCTACCCTGACCCGCCAGCAATGATTATCCAGATATAAACATATCAGCGTTTCAAAAGAGCGCTGAACTCCAGCCTGCAAGCATGGCGCATTGGAAAATTTCTGACGTTCAAACTGATAAATCGCCGCCACTGCCACCAGCTGATCAGTTTGTGCCCCACAGCGGGGTGGAAAAGGGTGCTGCTCAATAAAATCAGTACTCACATGACCATTTTTAAACGCCGGCACTTGTAACAGGTGAAGCAGAAAATCACGGTTGTCACTGATTCCTGCCTGACGGTAAAACGCCAAAGCCTGTTGTAACCTCTCAATGGCCGCATCACGGCTAACACCGTGGGCGATGATTTTTGCCATCATCGGGTCATACCAGGGGGTTATGCTATCCCCTGCCCGAATGCCGGTATCAATACGCAAATGGTTATCGCCTTCTGGCCATTGCAAACTATAAATACGACCAGAGTCTGGTAGAAAATCCTCCGTTGATTTTTCAGCGTAAAGCCTGACCTCAATCGCATGGCCAGTAATTGAATTGTGCCACTTTGGCAGAGGCTCACCGGCCGCTACCCGCAATTGCCACGCCACCAGATCCAGACCGGTGATCATCTCCGTTACCGGATGCTCCACCTGCAGTCGGGTATTCATCTCCATAAAGTAGAACTGATCACCGTCCAGCAAAAACTCGACGGTGCCTGCGCCCTGATAATCAATGGCTTTTCCTGCTGTGACGGCGGCATTGCCCATGGCTTCTCTTAACTTTACACTCAGACCCGGGGCAGGCGCTTCTTCGATAACTTTTTGGTGTCGACGCTGAAGTGAGCAGTCCCGATCAAACAGATAGACGCCGTTGCCCTGCTGATCAAAAAAAATCTGTACTTCAACGTGCCGGGCACTGGTCACGTATCGTTCCAACAGTAGCTTGCCATTGCCAAAAGCACTTTCTGCCTCACGCCGAGCCGACGCCAGTTGCTGTTTAAACGTCTTTCGACTTTCAACAATACGCATACCTTTACCGCCACCACCAAAAGCGGCTTTGATCAGCAGCGGGTAACCAATGTCTTCGGCGCCAAGGCAGAGCGCAGTATCGCTCTGATCGTTCTCGTGATAACCAGGAACCAAAGGAACACCCGCTGCTGCCATGATTTTCTTGGCTTCACTTTTACAGCCCATCGCTTTGATGGCATGAGCAGGTGGACCAACAAACACGAGCCCCTTTTCGGCACATGCCGCGGCAAAGCGGGCATTTTCGGATAAAAAACCATAACCCGGATGAATCGCATCAGCCTGCTCCTGCAGCGCGATGGTGAGAATTTTCTCGATATTGAGATAGCTTTTCAGTGCCGGGCTTGGGCCAATACAGATGGCTTTCGTCGCCATTTGGGTATGCAATGCCCGATGGTCGGCATCTGAGTAGATGGCGATGGTTTCAATGCCCATGGTATGCGCGGTTTTTATGATGCGACAGGCGATTTCACCACGGTTGGCAATCAGCAGGCGTTTAATCATTATTTTCTCCCACCGGCCCACCCCAGTTTGGCGGTCGTTTAGCCAAAAAAGCGGCTATCCCTTCTTGCCCTTCTGGTGAAGTGCGAACAGTGGCAATTTGCTCGCAGGTGTAGTCAATCAGTTGCTCACCCATCGGGCAATGTTCGATATTAGCAAGCAAGTGTTTTGCCCGGACCGTCGCTAACGGGGCGTTGTAAAGTAACTGCTCACATACGGCAGTGACTTTTGCCGACAAAGCGTGTTGAGGGCAGCGTTCGTGAATCAGGTTCAGCTTGAGAGCCTGCTCAGAAGAGATCATTTCAGCACTGAGAAAATAACGACGAGCCTGTCGTATACCCATGGCGCGCACAACATAGGGGCCAATCACCGCCGGAATCAACCCAAGTTTTACCTCGCTAAGACAAAAACGAGCACACTCACTGGCAATGGCAATATCACAAGCTGTAATCAACCCTAAAGCTCCGCCAAAGGCCGCACCTTGAATAACCGCCAGCGTGGGGGCGGAAAACTTATCCAAACGCTGAATCAGCAGCGCCAGCTGTTTTGCGTCTTGATAATTATCGTCTTTGCTAAGGGTTTGGGCCTGTTGCATCCAGTTCAGGTCTGCCCCGGTGCAGAAATGTTTACCACTGGCCTTGAGAATAAGCAGGCGAACGGCGTTTTGCTCTAGCTGATCCAAAGCCTCATGCATTTGTACAATCAGTGCTTCGCTCAAGGCATTACCGGTTTTTGGTCGATTCAGACAAATGGTGGCAATGTTACCCGACCGGCCCTGAACAGGCTTTATTTCCAGGGTCAGATGTTTATCGTTCATAGTAAAAGACCGTGGCTGTATGTAGATAGGTTTTACATTCTGAAGATACCAAAGCGCGTCTCTTCAATGGGGGCATTCATTGCCACACTGAGGCCAGCACCCAAGACCTGGCGTGTATCCGCTGGGTCAATAATGCCATCATCCCACAGTCGTGCGCTGGCGTAGTAAGGGCTGCCCTGGGATTCGTAGTTATCGAGAATGGGCTGGCGAATGGCTTGTGCTTGGTCTTCACTTAAAGCCTGCCCCTGTTTTGCCATGGCATCGCGCTTAACCTGAACCAGAACATTGGCGGCCTGCTCTGAACCCATCACCGAAATGCGGGCATTAGGCCAACTCCAAAGAAATCGGGGGTCATAAGCACGGCCACACATCCCGTAATTACCCGCGCCAAAACTGCCACCAATGAGCACGGTGAATTTCGGCACTTTGGCACAGGCAACAGCGTTCACCATTTTAGCGCCATGGCGGGCAATACCACCGGACTCCGCTTGCGAACCGACCATATAACCGGTGGTGTTTTGCAAAAACACCAAAGGCATACGACGTTGGCAACATAGCTCAATAAAGTGCGCCCCTTTTTGTGCGGACTCAGAAAACAAAATGCCATTATTAGCAAGAATGCCCACCGGATAACCGTGAATACGGGCAAAGCCGCAAACTAACGTTTCACCATACAGTGCTTTAAACTCATCAAAATCAGAACCATCCACAATTCGGGCTATCACTTCGCGCACGTCATAAGGCTGCCTTAGGTCTGCTGGTACAACACCATAGAGTTCATCGGGGCTATAAAGTGGCTCAACACTGCTTTGCTTATCGCACGAGCTTTTTGGGGCAGGGTTGAGCCTTGATATAGAGCGGCGAATCAACTGGATTGCATGGGCATCATCATGGGCGTAGTGATCAGCGACACCCGACTTACGACAATGAACTTCAGCACCGCCAAGAGCCTCTGCACTGACTTCTTCGCCGGTGGCGGCTTTTACCAAAGGGGGCCCAGCCAGAAAAATCGTACCTTGCTGACGCACAATAATGCTTTCATCGGACATGGCCGGAACATAAGCGCCACCTGCCGTACAAGAACCCATCACAGCAGCAATCTGCACAATGCCTTTGGCTGACATATTGGCCTGATTAAAAAAGATACGGCCAAAATGCTCCCGATCCGGAAAGACTTCATCTTGCCTAGGCAAATTGGCGCCGCCAGAATCCACCAGATAGATACAAGGCAAGCGATTTTGTTCAGCAATGGCTTGTGCCCGTAAATGCTTTTTTACCGTCAGTGGAAAATAGCTACCGCCTTTGACGGTGGCGTCATTGGCGACAATCATGCATTCCAAACCGGATACCTGACCAATACCAGCAACAACACCGGCACAAGGCACCTCTTCGTGGTAAACGTTCTCAGCAGCAAAGAGCCCGATTTCAAGCCAAAACGTGTCGGCATCGAGCAGCATGGCAATGCGTTCCCGAGGTAACAGTTTGCCCTTGCTGATGTGTTTTTGCCGGGACGTTTCCGGCCCCCCCGCACGCAGGCGTTCAGCCTTTTGGCGCAGCGCATCCACTAATAACTGCATATGACGACGGTTGTCATTATATTGTGGGCTGTCGATGGTAATGTTGGTGGTGAGTGCGACCATGACAAACTCCTTTTAATTTGCGGTTTCCCTGAACAGCTCACGGCCAATCAACATACGACGGATTTCCGATGTCCCAGCGCCGATCTCATAGAGTTTTGCATCCCTTAGCAGCCGGCCGGTGGGGTAATCGTTGATATAACCATTGCCACCAAGCAGCTGAATGGCGTCCAGTGCCAAAGCCGTGGCACGTTCGGCACAGTAAAGAATGACGCCTGCTGCGTCTTTGCGAGTGGTGTCGCCCCGGTCACAGGCGGCGGCAACCGTATAAAGGTAGGCTTTGCAGGCGTTCATTTGCGTATACATATCTGCAATTTTGCCCTGAATTAGCTGAAACTCACCAATAGACTGACCAAACTGTTTGCGGTCGTGAATGTAGGGCAGCACCACATCCATGCAAGCCTGCATTATGCCCGTGGGGCCACCGGAAAGAACCACTCGCTCATAATCAAGGCCACTCATGAGCACTTCAACGCCGCCGTTAAGTTTACCGAGGATGTTGCCCGCAGGTACTTCGCAGTTTTCAAAGACCAGTTCGCAGGTGTTCGAGCCGCGCATGCCGAGTTTGTCGAGTTTTTGCGCCCGACTGAAGCCGGGAAAATCCCGTTCAACTATAAACGCAGTCAGCCCCCGGGATTTTTGTGACGGCTCGGTCTTGGCATAAATGACAAACGTGTTGGCATCGGGGCCGTTGGTAATCCACATTTTGTTGCCATTTAAAATGAATTTATCGCCTTTCTTTTCTGCTCTGAGCTTCATACTGACGACATCGGAACCGGCACCTGGCTCACTCATGGCCAGTGCACCTACCGCCCGGCCGCTGATCAGGTCTGGCAAGTACTGCTCTTTCTGCGCCGTAGTGCCCATGCGGGAAATCTGGTTAACACAAAGGTTAGAGTGCGCACCATAGCTAAGACCAACGGCAGCTGACGCACGACTAATCTCTTCCATGACAATGACATGGGCCAGATAACCCATAGCGGAGCCACCGAAGGCTTCACCAACGGTGATACCCAACAAACCCATTCCACCCATTTTTTGCCACAGGTCGGTAGGAAACTGGTTGGTTTGATCAATTTCCATCGCTCTTGGTGCGATCTCATTGGCAGCAAATAATCGTACTTGCTCCCGCAGCAAGTCGTTGGTTGCCCCTAGATTAAAATTAAGTTCTGTGTAGTGGTTCATCGACAATCCCTTGTTTGATCGTTATGTGAAAACCTCAACGGGTTTGTTAGTTTTCCTGACTCTCCTGCAGTGCTTTAAGGCAGCGATTTCTGGCAGCCTGAAGCTCGTTTTGCATCATTTGGATGTCATTAAGCTGCTGCTCAAGACGTTTGCCGGAGTTATCAATCGCCTCCAGCATGGCTTTTAACTGTCGTTTATTTCGAGTGAGAGGGTCATAAAGTGCAATGAGCTCTTTGGACTCTGCCAAGCTAAGCCCCAGACGTTTGCCGCGGACAATCAGCTTAAGATGTACCCGGTCTTTTTTGCTGTAAATTCGCTTCAGCCCTGCACGCCGCGGGGCAATTAACCCCTGATCTTCATAAAAACGGATGGCTCTTGGGGTTATGTCAAACTCGCGAGCCAACTCTGAAATGGTAAATGTTGTATCGGACATGGTTCGTCACTGACGGGTAGTAATAAGTTCAGCCTACATTCCCTTTACGTTAACGTAAAGAAAAGCACGTTGGCAATATTGAAATAAAACTTCAGGCTGGAGGCATGGGAAACGTTTTGACTGAAACTTAAATGACCGCCACTCATGTTGCCCACAGAGTATCCCCGGAGCAACACTGGGCTTTTTAAGGCGTTTTACTGAGCCTGAGAATAAACGTCGATAGCCGCTTTTACAGCGGCTGCTGGTGTGAACGAATAACCCTGGCGCAATAAAGCCGACTCAAGGGCGCTCAGGCAGTTCAACACATTGCTCTGATTGGCGCCATAACCCATCAGGCCAATACGCCAGACTTTACCGGCAAATACCCCCAAGCCGGCGCCAATTTCGAGATTGTACTCTTGCAGCAGTTGTTGTCTTACCGCCAGATCGTCAACCCCTTCAGGAATGACCACGGTATTAAGCTGCGCCAGTCGTTCACCTTCCGGAACCAGCATCTCCAGACCCATAGCCTCCAGCCCGGCAACCAGTGCCCTATGGTGCTGCTGGTGACGTAGCCAACTGTTGTTCAAGCCTTCTTCTTGCAAGATGCACAGCGATTCATGCAGTGCATAAAGTTGATTGACCGGTGCCGTATGGTGATAGGCCCTTTTACCGTCGCCTTCCCAGTAACCCATAATCAAGCCCATATCGAGAAACCAGCTTCTTACCGGCGTTGTGCGCGCCAGAATTTTAGCAATGGCGGCTTCACTTAAACTCAGGGGCGAGAGGCCGGGTACACAAGAAAGACATTTTTGCGAACCGGAGTAAACCGCGTCAATGCCCCACTCATCGACTTCCAGCTCAGAACCGGCCAGAGAAGTGACAGTATCAACGATGGTCAGGCAGTTATATTCCTTGGCCAATTTGCATAACGTTTTGGCATCGGAGCGGGCGCCGGTTGAAGTCTCGGCGTGCACGAAGGCGAGAATTTTGGCGTCTGGGTTTGCCTTTAGGGTCGCCTCAACCGCTTGCGGGTCTACGGCCCGCCCCCAGTCGGACTCAACGGTAATCGCAACGCCACCCATACGCACCACATTCTCTTTCATGCGCCCGCCAAAAACCCCGTTGATGCATACAATAACTTTGTCGTTTTCGTCAACGAGGTTGGCAAAACAGGCCTCCATTCCGGCGGAACCCGGAGCCGAAATAGGCAGTGTGAGGCGATTGCTGGTTTTAAAGGCGTATTGAAGCAACTGCTTCAGCTCATCCATCATGCGGATGAATTGTGGGTCGAGGTGACCGATGGTTGGGCGACTCAACGCTTCGGTAATTCTCGGGTTCACGTCGGAAGGCCCGGGGCCCATTAGAGTACGTTTGGGGGGATGGAACGAGGTAATGTTCATAAGCGGCCTGTTCTTCTGTGTTTTGGGCGTGTTTGCCGATGTTTTACTCGGCAAACCGGGTTCTCATTGTTGTGCTGGCAGGTGTTAACTCAGCTCTTTAATTTGATGTCCGGCAACGGATACTCATCCACCACAACGCTACCGGAAGATGGCATGACCTCCGCCTTGCCTTTTACAACCACTTTACCGTGTTGGTTGACCACATTGGTCGAGACTGTTGCCCGCTGGCGCTTTTCGTTAATCTCTAAGATCTCAAGCTGGACGGTTACAGTATCACCCACTTTAACAGGGCGCATGAATTTCAGCTCCTGCCCCAGATAAATGCCACCAGGGCCCGGAAGTTTTGTGGCCAGAGCGCAGGATATCAGTGCAGCGGTCCACATACCGTGGGCAATACGGCCACCAAACTGAGTGGTGGCAGCATAGGCTTCATCGAGGTGTACCGGGTTGGTGTCTCCGGACACTTTGGCAAACAGTAAAAGATCGTCGTCGGTAACAGTTCGTGAAAGCGTATCTTTAGTACCAACGGTTAGCTCTTCGAACGGGATGTTTTCCAGCTTGCGCATAGGTTTTGACTCTATTGCCTTATTAGGGTTTGGAGCTTAACACTTCGTGGTGAAGTGTTGCAGCAGTAGTTCGCCGTTAAAAGCTCTTTATCAACAACTGACAGGAGACATGAATGATAACACCACAAATGGTTTTACATTTTTGGTTTCATGAGTTGAAGCCAGCTCAGTGGTATGAAAAAAATCCGGCTGTGGATCAGCAGATCATTAAACGCTTCAGTGCCGCTCATGCGATGGCAGCAGCCGGAGAGCTGTTTGGCTGGCGCACCACCATGGAAGGGCGGATGGCGGAATTGATCGTGCTTGATCAGTTCAGCCGGAATATGTTTCGGGAAACGCCAGCAGCTTTCGCCTATGACGGGATAGCATTGGTTTTGGCTCAAGAAGCCGTTCGCGCTGGTGCGCTTGAGCTGCTCGGAGGAAAAGACGGAGAGCTTGAGCAAAATATTATTTTACTGCCTTACATGCACAGCGAGTCAGGACCCATACACGAAGAAGCCATCAGGCTGCGAAAGCAGTTTGGTCTGGAGCTGCTCTGGGAAGAAAAGCATAAAGCAATTATTGACCGGTTTGGCCGCTATCCACACCGTAATAACATTTTGGGTCGGGTTTCTACCGCAGATGAGCTGGCATTTCTGAAACAGCCGGGGTCATCTTTTTAGTGGGTGTTTTAGCAGTGACTGCCTTGCAGGCGTTGTGAGGAGAGTGGGGGCGCCCAAATGGGGTCGCCCCCCAGAAGATTGTTATCCAACAGTATTAGTCACTACCCTGATCCTGCAGGGTATAAACAGATGTATTTTGTCGCACGCTTGGTTTGATGACTCCTTCTTTTTGGGTATAGACAGCCGTTCCCCGATAATCCGTCACACAAACCAAAGTGTACTGATACTCTGTTTTTTTCCCATCGAAGGTTTCCCAGGCGTTGAGTTGGCCCACGTTGTCAGCAAGCCTTTTGTACTCATAGCCCCCTTTCACCACCATGTTACTGGTAAAAATATGATTGGTGTAAGAGCCATCTTTCTTAAAAGAGAGCTTCATAATGGAGCCAGCCAACGGGTTTTGCACAGAAAACCAGGGGTCGACTGCGGCAACAATCTCTTTACCGGCAAGACGTTTAGGTAGCGAACACACACTGTCACTTATAACTGCCGGGCTAATCAGGATGAGAACAGTATAACAAACACCCATAAAACAAAATTGTTTATTCATTGTCGTTCACCTTGCACAAAGAATGAAACCAACCTCAATAGTAGGTGACGTTTCTTAAGAATGAGTAATTCAGAAGTTTTTTTTACTACTATCAAATAGGTTGTTGGCTATACAGCGTTAGCTCAATTAAGAATTAATTGCCAGATGCAAAATAATTAACAACGTTAAATTGGCAAGCTGTCCATAAATATAGAACGAAACCTTAAATCAACCTTGAAAGTGCTATAAAAAACCATTACCTCCGCCACCAAATAATTTTACGGTACCAAATAAAGTAAGAACAAAAACTCTAATTACACCGCCTGTAGAAATAATAACAACACCGCTATGCAGCAATAGTATTTAGCTGCCCCTACATAAAACAGCATGAACTTTTGAAGTCGAAGGCAGGATGCGTTAAGCTTCGCGCTATGAATTAATGACCATTTGGGAAACGTTCACTCCAGAACGAACCACGGTAAAACATTAGCTTATGGTAATTTAAGTTCTCATCAAATAATGTCGGATTGAATTAAAAATCGGATGAATCCGTCAAGAGGTAAACGCATGTTTCAATACCAGGCCCCAAAAGACCTACTCAAAAACAAAGTCATTCTGGTCACCGGTGCAGGCAGCGGTATCGGTCGGGCTGCGGCTCTGGCCTACGCTGAACACGGCGCAACGGTCATTTTACTGGGCAGAAACACAGAAAAACTCGAAGCCGTCTATGACGAGATCGAAGCAAACCAACACCCTATGCCTGCAATTTTTCCACTGGATTTGGAACACGCTGGCGACATCGATTATTGCAATCTGGCTGAAACCATTGAAAATGAATTTGGCCGACTGGACGGCGTACTCCACAACGCCAGCCTGCTGGGCGATCTAAAACCTTTGTGCCAGTTCCCCACCGAAACCTGGACACGCATCATGCAGGTCAACCTCAATGCAGCGTTTATGATGACCCGCGAACTATTGCCACTGCTGCGCCAGTCCGAATCAGCCTCTATCATTTTTACCTCCTCCAGTGTTGGCCACAAAGGCCGCGCCTATTGGGGAGCCTACAGCGTCTCCAAGTTTGCTACAGAAGGGTTAATGCAAATAATTGCTGATGAAGAAGATGGCATCAGCGGCGTTCGTGCCAATAGTATCAACCCCGGAGCCACTCGAACCGCCATGCGCGCCGCAGCTTTCCCGGGAGAAGACCCAAACACCTTACCCACCCCGGAAGAAATTATGCCTGTTTACCTGTACCTAATGGGCAAAGACAGTGAACACATCAATGCACAAGCATTCCACGCCCAAAAAGCATAAAGCCACTATCAGACCCCTGCAGCCTCTCTTAGAATTTGCGGGCTGCTCGTACTCATCTCTGGCCTATGCCTTATAGAGCGGAGAACGTTCCCCGCCCTCTCGAAAAAATTCAGTCAGGTTGATGCTTCAACCATGGTCTCGCCAATGAGGCAGAACCCAACTTACTGGAATTTTCAATTTGTTGTAACCGGCCATGATGTCTGTGTATTAGAGATTTTCTCATTTCAGAAAGTACGCTCGAGCCATTCAAAGCAGTATTTCTGCTGGTGGCTCCAATCAGAGGGCTTGCCAAGCCATACCCACCTTGCATAAAAGGTGTTGGCTGTTTGTTGTGGGGTGCCAGCTGATCGGTTGAACTCATGAAATGCTCTTCCCCACCTTTTCCCCCTTTGTGCGCTAATCCTTCCGATTTTACGTACCGTTCACTGAGCTGCCAGTCACTCATCAATGCAACAGAGTCCGTTTCAAAAGCACCTGATTTTGCCGAGGCATTTTCTGTTGAAAGCGTTGGTAATAGCAGATCTGGTATATCTACCCTCGGCTCATTTACACTCTTCTTTGAAGATTTTGGCGGTTTAACTGAATGTGAAACACCTCGTAATCTATCGATTTCATAACCAAGGAGACCTGTGTTTTCGTAATATTTTTTCAACGTAGATGACAATGAACTACTTCCATAATCCATGGCAATCTGAGTACCTATATAATTAACACCTTGTAGAATGATACCCGCAGCAACCGCCCCAACTACTATACCACCAACCACGGCCATTAGACCTGGCCCAGCAATGGCCATAGAGATTAATTTAATGGTTACACCAACCATAACTGAACCAATTATTAACATGAACACCCCTCCTAAAACCCTCATAAAACCCTCTGTTGAACTTCCCATCGGATCAATAAAGGTAACAGGGTTGGCGTGTGCATAACTGTAGCGGTTTTCGACTTTCCGGTGGTCCCGGCTGATAAAACGTTTCAGCTCGGGATGATAAAAACGATTCTTTAGATAAACGAGGCCCGTCGCTGACTCACGTAACTCCTGATTCCAGAGAAAATTACTCTCAGAATGACCCGCTTCCGTTATAGGGCGGCCATAACCTTCATAGGTATAGACAGTTGAAGAGGCTTTACCTTTTTCATCGACATGCAAGCGCGCTCCGGTACTTTGATTGGTCAGAAACAGCTGTTCTCCATTGCTTTTGCCCGCTGTCAGAGTCATCAGGCTTTTACCATTGTGACGGATAAAATCGTAATGCTGCTGATTTTTAAAAACCGATAGCGTCCGTTTGTTCAAATCGTAATAAAAGTACTCACGCCCTCTTGCGCTTGACAAATGACCAAGCAAACCATCGGGCAAGTACTCAAAGCTCACCAGCTCTTTACCACCGGCATCGGTCACTGACTCCAGCAACCCAAGGTCATCGTACTGATATTTTCTGCCCTGATGATCAACGACGATATGGCCGTTGCTGTTATGCTGCAAAGCGGCAATGTCGTTGTCCCGCTCAACGCGCACCAGCTGATCCAGCATGTTATAGCGGCGCTGGATGGTCTCAGCTTTTCCACCTTTAGCTAAACGCTGCTCTTTCACCAAATTGTTATTGCCGTCGTACTCATAAAGAACCGAATTAAGAGTGTCGCCGGGGTGGTGGCTCTCTTTGGTCAGCCGTTTCAGTGAATCATACTGATAACCAATTACCTGAGCTGGACTCTGTGCTGTTTGCGTCGTCTGTTTTACCAGCTCACCACGGGGTAAAAACTCATACTTGTTGGACAATACCAGAGCACCATTTTCTCCATGAACGGTAGTTTGGGTGACTCGGCCAAACGCACCGTATCCCAAATGCTCTGTGCTGTTACCCACTAGAGAAGCCCGCTCAATGCCCAGCAATTGGCCGTTTATGTCATTGTCGTCTTTGCCATAGTTAAAGCGGACCTGATTAGGACCACTGTGAATGGACGCCAGTTTTCCGTGCTCTTCATACTGGTAGGTGATGGCGGTGTTACCAACGTTTTCCTGTTTGGTGATTCGGTTAACCGGGTCGTAGGTGTATTTTTGCTGTCGTTTATCCGGGTAGGTCAGCTGCGTCAGATTGCCTCGCTGGTCGTACTGGTAACTTTGCTTTTGCCCACTTGAGTCCTCCAGCTGTGTTAAGCGACCGTCCGCATCGTAGTGGCTCTCGACTTTATAGGGTTTGTCCTTGCGCGTGAACGCCGTTGAGCTGAGCAATCCTATGTTATTGTAAGTTTTTTTAATGCGATGACCGTCCGGTAGCTTGTGCTCGATTAGCCGACCGTTTGCATCGTAGCGAAACTGTTCCTCTAACTGAGCCTCTGGCGATACGATACGAGCTAACTTGTTATCCGAGTTGTAGAAGTACTGGTAGCCACGATGACAGTAAGTTTTACCATTGTCGTTTTGTTGCTTAATCAGGGTATGCAGATTATTGAACAGGTCATATTTTGAGTGTTTACGCTGGGAGACGCCGTCAAACCCGGTGGTCTCAATGAGCGATTTATTGTGGCTAGGGTCATATTCATAGGTGTTTTTGACCACCGAATGCCTGCACGCAGTATCGCTATCTCGCAGCGCACTCTCTTCCGACAAGACCAGACCAAAGCTGTTTTTTTCAACCTTATTTTCAACCACAGCGCCATCGCTCAGTGGATAGTGGGTCGTATAAGTGGTTAACAGCCAAGGGGTGACTTTGATTTTTTTGTACTGCCTGTTGTTGAGGAACATCCGTTGCTCTAACGCTTCATCATTGTATTGAAATGTGATTTTGTTCAGCCACGGGTCCTGCTTCTCTTTGATCCGCAATAGCCCATCGTATTGATAGCGGGTCTGCTGGCCAAACTGATTTTTATGCAGAGCGACTTTGCCAAAGGCATTATAAGTTTTTTCATCCAGCAGCTGATAATTACCGTTGAGTTGGTACTCTTCCGTAGTTTTACGTCCAAGGGGGTCAGTTTGCATACGCTGCTTCAGACCCAGCGGAGAGATGGACACCATTGCATTCAGGCCATCTTGAGCGTACGTGTAATGCTCTGTTTTATAAACGTTGCCATCAGGCTCGGTGCTCTCAATCAACTGGTTCAGTTTGTTGTAGCGGTATGTGGTCTTTTCACCCAAGGCAGATGTTTGGCTGAGCAACTGATCGTTACGGGTATCGCTCAACCTCGTTGTTACATGGCCCAGACTGTTTTCGTGCTCAGTGGTTAATAGTCCCGTCTTTTTGTCGAAGTGGTAGCGAGTCTTTTTGTGGGTTTTCTGTACTCCCGGCATCCCCCGCGCCAGCCATTTCAATTCACTGAAGGTTTCGCGCCCGAAATCATCATAACGGTACTCTATTTGCTGCCAGGGTTGCCATACACTGCCTTTAAACAGGGTGGTTTGGGTATGGTGCGTCTTTTTCGACGGCGACAACAAATAATGGGTCTTTGTCGCCTTTTTACTCAGCAGATCATGATCAATGGTTTCGGCCAGTAAACTGTAGGAATCGGTATAATACTTATGCTCCAGCGTGCGCAGGTGACGCCAGTTGTTCTCACCACGGTGATAAACAAAATGCTCCTCCCGGGTTTTATTTCCAAACAGGTCGTAGCTGTCATTGGAACGGGCCAGAGGGATGTAGCGAGACGCTTGCTCACTCCAGAGGGAATTAATCTGACTGGTCGGTTTGTCATAATTGGTAGAGCGACTATATCGAAAGGGTTCAATATCGTAGGTGTACTCAACCTTGTGAGAGTTATTACTGTCCTTTAAGGTACGCACCTCCATCGGCAGATGCAAAAAATTATATTCATACACTTTATGATGGAAAACCGGTTGATCCGGATCCCCATCACTTTGCTTTACCGTAACCTTGTAGCGATAATTCTGATCGTTACTGTCCACCAGCCCATCGGACGACTTTGACAAATTATACAAAGGGTAGCCAGTGTAATTGCCACTGCTGCCAAAATCATAAAAGGCTTCATACAGGGTTTTGCCCGTTTCTACTGCATACTGTTTAAAGTGAGTGACTACCGGCAGAGTTCCTTCACCCTGTTGACTGATGAATGGGATCTCGCCATAACTTAACACAGAGACCAGACCCAACGGTGTATGCATTGTTTTTATTAAGGGGTAACTGCGATCCTTATAGTAACTAAAGTCATAGCGCTGCTGCATTGGGTTGACGATGGAAGACACACCTTTGTCGTTCATATACACGTGCTGTTCGTTACCGTCAGGATAGCGCACAATCAGGCTGCCCGGTTCGTAAATAAAGGTGTAGCGGTGGCCATAATTATCTGTAATGGCTGCCAACCGGGCTTTATCAATACGGTGTACCGGCTCTTCGTACTCAATGGCAATGCGGTTACCAAAACGATCTTTTTTTAACACCAGCAACCCTAACTGGGAAAAGTAATTTTCACTGCCATCTTTATGGTGGGTCTTATAGCGATACAAAAGACCAGGCTCAATGGCTCGCTCCTCTCCTTCATCCTTAAACCAGGTTCCATGCTGGTTAAAATATTTCAGACCAGAGGAGAACAGATGTTCATCATGCCACAGGGAGTCGATCAACCACTCTTGCCCGTTAATAACGGCAGTGTTTTGTTCAATGTAGTCCACATCCAGCTCCCAGCCCCGGGGTAAGCCGAACATGCCTGAGGAATTAAAGCGGTAGGTCAGGTTGACCTGCAGGGGGTGATGAATTCCCACAGCTTTAACCAAAGGGTAAGAGAAGCGAAAAGTCCCCGTTGCCGTATTCACACTGGCACGAAAGGGGTTTATTTGATTATAGGCCTGACTACCTTTATAGGCAGAAACACCGAAAGAAGAGTAAATAATCGCGAAAAACAAAGCCAGCGTCGTTAGTATGACGGCTCGAAATGGTCGGTTCATAGAATGCTCACACCAATGGTTGGATAGACTCTTGCCTAGGTTTTTCCCGGGTGCTTTTGATCTAATAGAGAGAAGTGTTGTTCAGAACGCCCCATACGTCCACTTACTTCACAAAAAAAACGTCAGATGTTGCATAAATAAGCAATGACAAAGCGGGCTGGTAAGCAGGAAGAATCAATAGAATCTCCGAGAGTGCATCGTTTAGAGATGATGTGATTTGAACACGATAGTCCTATTTTTTGTATTTATTATCCTTGTTAAGAATTTTGATCATTTATTTCTGCTTGGTCGGAGAGTGAAATTGTTATCATATGGTCTATGATGAATGGGTTAAATGGACTTACTGAAGTCGGATCATTTTCAAGCGTATCATTTGGTACGTTCTATAACAGAGAATCGCCAAACAGTATGCTGTGCTACTGCCATAATGGTGGCGTTCTCTAAAAAAATATTTGGAGATTAAAGTGGAAACTAAAAACACCTTTGGCAGTAATGTTAATTTGCTCAATCTGGATCAGTACTTTGCCGCTAAAACGGGCGATAATAAAGCATATCCACCATCAGCATTTTTTAAAAATAAAATGGTTACACGTCATGACTCCGACTATAGTATTAATAAAATAGGAAGTAAGTTTGTGTATGAAAGAAAAGAAAAATTAGCTTCTGTACCGTGCGCTATAGATGCCGAAGTAAAGCTTAACCCAAAATTCAGAGCAAGATTCAAAGCAGGATTCAAAGCAGGATTCAAAGCAAGCTCAGATAGTGATTTGCAAGATAAATCAAGGACACCACACCCTCATCTTATAGCAACACTGGTACCTTCAGATCTTTGAATTCACTTAAAAACCCGGCTTTCTGTATTGGTGAAATAAACAATAACGAAAAAGAAACTGCGGCATATGGTTTAGCATCGAATAACACTAAAAGGGGCAGTGTTGTCATTGGAAAAAATGCTAATACGACTGAAAGCAATAAAATCCAATTTTCCTCATTAGTAAAAAATCTCCTTCAGCATTACACTAATTCCTATGAGTCTAATGATGTCACCGAGAACTCTCATTCAAAAAAAATAGTTGAAACCTTTATAAATTTTGCACAGCCTACAATCGATGGGCAGGAAAAATATATTAGTAATAAATTGTTTCCAATTTTTGCCAAGGCGTTAGGATGGGTAAACTTAAATAAAAACCCAAGTCACATCATTGGAAAAACGAAGAAAAAATATAATTTTGACAAGGAAAACGGTGATAAAAACTATCGCAATGAAACAGCTAAAAGAAAAACCGAAACAATCAACAAGGCATTCGTCTGCAATATTTTATCCACAGCTGAGATGTATGAATGGTTTTGCAAACCGGGTCAATGGGGTACTGCACTGGCCTTAACTGCTGAAGATTATAAAAACAAAATCCTGAGTGATAAAAAAATCAACTCCCTATTAAACAACATAGCTAGTTGTGAGGACGAGGAGAAAAATAGCAACACAGAACTTATGGCTAAGGAAATATTGATTGCTTATTTTCAAGTAACCCTTGCTGACAGCATCACCGATACATTCGAATTCCCAGAAAAAGGCTCTGAAAGTAGATCTCAAAAGTCATCATTAAAATATCAATCCGAGGGTATTGAGAAATACACAAATTTATGTCCTTATTTTCTATCTGCTTGTTTGCGATTTAATTTATCAGTTCATATTGTCGAGAAAATCATTGAAGATTCAGGAATTAATAACATCCCATCAGAGCATCTCAATTTAGATCCAGAAAGTATCAGCAATCTCGAATGCATCATTAAAATCATGGACGACCTAGATAACGAGGTGGCAGAAATTATAAAAGAACATCAAAAATCAATCAATCAACTACCAAAAAAAGATGATAATATTGAAGTTCGTACAATGAATTTAAAAAAGGCAACAACCATTGAGATAGATAGTAATAATGAGTACCAACAAAATATTTCTTTTAAAGTAAAACCCTTTATTAATATACGTAAATCTCTAAATAACATTATTCACACTTATAATACAAAGATAAATCAGGAGTAATATGCAGTGCAGCTCAGGCTATCTTACTCCTAAGGGAGCGAGATAGCCTGAAAATAAGAAAAATCGACCGTCTTATCAGCCATACAGTTCAACCAAAATTCCCCAAACTCCTTTGCTATGAATCAATGGCCTTCTTACAAAAGAATAAATCTTTTGGTACTTCCAAAACCTCTTATACATTGTTTGGATCGTCAGTTAACACACCCAATCCATACGGTGTGTTTTCAATAGTTATTTTACAAAGCACAAACCTAGCCATGTGCACAAAATCCTAACACCCTGAACCGGCACACTAATTTACCATAAAATGTAGTTAGCTAGTTATTAAATAGAAATGTCTTAATTGCTGTAATAAACTTGTCGCCATTCAGGCCGAGATCGGGGTGATGAAACATTTCTTGATGTTCAAATAGTTTATTAATTTCAGATGCTGTAAAGAGACTGTTAATATCGTTTCTTTCAAGAAAGGCATTCACTGTCTGTTCAAGCGGATATTTTGAATAACCAAACACACGAGTAACCATTCTAGTTAAATAGTTGTTCTGTTGCTCTGTAAAATGCCTAAAATGAGTACTCCTTGTTGTACGGAATCTATAACGTGCAGCTGAATTAAAGGCAGCCTCTCCTTCCTCGCCTGAATCTGTAGAGGGATAGTGATATTTATATTCTACCTTAGGTTCAGCTGAAGGGTTATGCGGCGCTAATCTGGTGAGCTCAAATTCCTGCCCTTCCTCTTGAGCTGCGGCTCGAGCTGCTTTGTATGCATTTGAAAAAAAATCGCCAATTTTATCGCCGTTTCTCAAAGCAGCTATTAAATCAAAAAACCTATCGCCAATTTCCCCCATCAATGGCGCCACTGCAAATACGCCCAATATACCAGCAATGGAGGAAAATACACTGAAAATTCTCAAACTATCACTGGCTACTCGGTTGCCCCGTTCCAGCGCTGCTTGAGAGCCGATGAGCGACAAGCCTGACAGTGTAGCGGATACGCCAGGAACTACTGAAAGTAGTGATGTATTGACGGCAATGGCAGCTTCTAAGGCTGAACCAGAGGCAATATAGCCCGATGCAGCGCCCAGTGAGGTACCTAGTGAGGGTACGACTAAGATAATCCCAAGGAGTCCAGCCAATACCATACCGCCGCCACTAAGGTATGTGGCCAGCGCACTGTGCCCGGTCGGGTCTATGTAATTAACCGGATCACCATGGGCATACGCGTAGCGGTTATCAACATGCACGTTATCCCGGGTGATGAAACGCCGCAGTTCTGGGTGATGAAACCGGTGTCGTAAATAAGTCAGCCCGGTCTCAGGCTCTGTCAATTCCTGATTCCAGGTAAAGTCGGTGTCGTCGGTTGGGTTGTGCTGTAGCGGTTTACCGTAGGCATCGTAACGATGCAGGCGCAACTGCGTTTCACCTTTATCTTGCTGCAAAACGGCGCCGGTACTCTCATTGACCTTGAAAAACTGATTCAAACCCTCGTCGGTTTGACTGCCTAAAATGCTGTTTCCGTGTCGCACCAGTGAACGCCACTGACCGTCTTTAACGACGGTTTGCATGTTTTTATGGTGATCGGGGTAAAAGTGGCTTTGGCTATCACCACTGCTGCGATGGCTCAGTAAGCCATTCGGCCAGTACTTGTAACGGGTCGCTGGCCGTTTTTGTGGTTGTACCTGCAGTAAAAAACCTGCGTCGTCGTATTCGTATTTGGCTCCTTTATGATCTTGTGTCAGGTGTCCGTTAGCATCGTGCTGCACTGACTTTACCACCTCACCTACCTTTACACTGACCAGCTGGTCGAGATTGTTGTAGGAATACTGCAGGCTTTGCCCCGGGCCACAGTTGCTGTGATTTTCTTCGCTCAGCAGGTTATTGTTGCCGTCGTAGCGATAGCGCTTTTGGAATTTTTCACCTTGACTGATATGGACCTCATCGGTGAGGCGATGCATGCCATCGTATCGGTATTCTGTCGTGTGATGTTGGGGCAGTTGACCTTTTTTGGCCAGTCGCTGCACTTGTTTTAATAGCTTGCCTCGGGGGGCGTAGTTGTAACTTACGCCATAATGCGCTTTGGGGTTGTTACTGATTGATTCCACCTTTTGCCCGAACACACCATAGCGAAAGTGCGTTTCTGTAATTCCTGTTGCTTCTGCGTTGGTGGTTCGTTTAATCAACTGCCCAAGTTGTCCGTTGTCGTCTTTACCATAATGGAAGTCGATACGACTTCTATTGACTGTAAGACTAGATAAACGTCCTTTGTCTTCTGGATTGTAAATAAAATGCTGTTCAGTCTGGTTGGCATCTTTTTGCGTAATGATGCGATCGTAGTCGTCGAGGGTGTAGCTGATTGAGCGTTCATCGGGGTAACGCATGGAGAGCAGGCGCCCATTTAGCGTATAGCGATAGTGCATAGTTTGCCCGTCGCTATCGCTTAACTTTACTAACCGGCCATCCGCATCGTATTGACGACTGACGGTATGGCGTTTTTGATTTCGACTCCAGGACTGTTCAGTCAGTAAACCTCGGTTGTCGTATTGATAATGGATACGATGACCATCTTGCAGAGTTTGCTCTATTTCCTGGCCATTTTTGTCATAGCGGTGTTGCAAATAAAGACGATTGCCATCAGTTGTTGCTGGGGATGCCACCTGAATCAGTAAGCCATCACTGTCGTAGAGGTAGCGGTAATCGTTGTGGTTGCTGGTGGTTTCTGCTGTTTTTAGCGTCTTGTGGCAAGTATAGAAGTTGTTTAGCAGATCGTACTCACGGGTTTTGTGGCCGTGCAGGCCGTCCCAGGTGTAGGTATCTGAGGTGATTAGGTTGTGCCTGGCATCATAGCGCAGGTGGTTGGTGATCATGTTGCGTTTTTTTTGGGTGTGCAGGTCTACCAGTGCTGAAGTAACATTAATCCTTTGTTTACCGGCGTCGTGTACCACGATGTTTTCCAGAAACTCCGTGGCCTGATCGTGGGGGTTGTTGGTCACCGGGTAATGTCGACTAATGTGTTTGCGCTCCCAGGGCACCTTACTGACCACCTGCTGCTTGCGACCATTGATGGTGATGGTGGTGATCATGTCGGGGTCATTATAGTCAATGCGCTGCTCATTGCCCCAGGGGTCGGTGGTACTGATGTGCCGCCCTTGCTCATCATAGGCAAAGGTGGTAACGAGGCCAAGTATATTGGTTTTACTTTCCACTTTGCCAAAGGCGTCGTAGGACTGGCTGGATAAGGTGCGCCACTTCCCTTTATGCTGATCCTGTTGGCTAATAGAACGCTTGGAGGCGTCGTAAACTGTCCGTCGTGTATTTCCCAGCGGGCTTTGTACGGTGATGGTGTTTTGTCCGTCGGTACTGAATGCCTCATAGGTGCTGTGGGTGACATAGCCCGCTGGGTTGGTGTGAGTGAGCATACGGTTCAAAGCATCATAGCCGTAAGTGGTGACTTCGCCTTTGGGGGTTATGGTTTTCAGTTGTCTTGCGTTACGTGTGTCCACAACCGTTGCATGCTCACGGCCTTGATCGCTCACTTTGGTGATGGTCAGCTCGGCAGTGGCCGGGTCGAAATGGTAGCGGGTGTGGTGGCTTACCGACTGAATCCCCGGCCGGTTTTTTATCAACCAGCGGCGGGTAGCGGAGCGTTGTCGTCCTTTATCATCATGGGTTAAGTCAGTTTGCTGCCAGTCTTGCCAGCCTTTCAGTGGCTGTTTCCAAGCAAGGCGCTCGTGACTGTGGGTTTTGCCATCCGCAGCCAGCGCATAACTTTTGCGAATGGCTCTGCCCCCCAAAAAGTCGATCCGGGTGTGTTCGGCCAACAGGCTGTAATGGTCGGTGAAGTAGCGGCTGACCGTGGCATCCAGCGCTTTCCACTGTTGGCGCTGACGGTCATAAGATGAATTAGTTTCGCTCAGTTTGTTGCCGTAGCGGTCGTAGGTGGTGGTGGTTTTGTCGCTAGGTACATAGACTGTGCCATTCCAGACGTAACGGATGACTTCGTTGGGTTTATCGTAATTGGTTGAGCGACTGTATTTAAACGGTGAGATGGCATACTCGTAGCTAGTTTTCAGATAAGGCCGCCCCTGCCGTAGGGTGCGGACTTCAACCGGCAAATGCAAATAATTGTATTCATACACCTGTTGCCGCTGCTGTTCACCATTAACGTGTGTTACTTCCACGCTGTATTTGTAGGACTGATCATTGCTGTCGATCAGGCTGTCACCCCGGCTCGATAAAGTGTATATAGGGTAACCCGTATAGTTATTCCCATTGCCGAACCTGTAATAGACTTCGTGATGGGTTTTCAAATCCACCTGGTCAACCTGCTTGAAGCGGTTCACCACCGGCATTTCCTTTTTACCACTGTCGTCAGTATAAAATATGCCTCCATAGCTTAACTCAGTTAACAACCCTTGCGGAGTTTCCACGGTGCGAATCAGGTTGTTGCCGAACGTATTGACGTAGGTAATTTTATAGCTCTGCTTTAACGGGTTCTCAATTCTTATAACCCCTTCTCTATCAAAGTCGACCCGATGAGTGCGGTTATCGGGGGTGTTAATAATCATGGTACCCGGCTCATAATTGAAGCGATAAACATTGCCATAATCGTCTTTTATGCTGACCAGCCTGGCAGAATTAAGATTGGCAACCGGCTCTTCATAATTGAATCGCACATGATTACCAAATCGGTCAATCTGCAGCATTAACAGTCCCTGCTGGGAAAAAAATTGACGACTGCCGTCTTTATGATGAGATACGTGGCGGTAATTCAGGTTTGGAAAATCAGGAATAGGCAACTCTTGTCCTTTATCTTGAAAGTGGCTGCCATGCTGATTGTAATATTTAAGACCGGAAGAGAAGCCAGTTTCATCATGCCATAAATCATCAATGAGCCACTGCATACCGCCGAGTTCGGCGGTTTTTTGCGTAATATGATCCAAGTCCAGCTGCCAGCCAGTAGGCAGGCCAAACATGCCAGGGGCATTAAAACTGTAGATTAGGTTCACTTTCAGGGGCGTACGCACACCCTGCGCTTCAACCAATGAGTAGTTAAGGCTGAACGTTCCTGTAGCGGTATTTACCTGCAACTTGAGTGCTTTCGTGTGGTTATAGGCTTGACTGCCTTTGTATACGGCCATGGCTTGGTGGGTAACGAGGAGTAGCCCGATGAATATCAGTCGGCATTGATACAATATCTTTGGCATCATATAAACCTGTAAACCAATAATTGGCTTAGTACACTTTAGAAGTGTTTTTCACATTATGAAACAAAGTAGTAGTCTGATTACTCACGTTTACGTATAGCCTCTTGACACCGTTTCTATTTGGGAGAGTCGGCAAACGTTGCTTGTGGATAGAGTCATAGGACAAGCATCTGCCTGTAATACCTGAGGGTGCTTTGCCATTTTTCACAACCCCGTCTGTGGTATCACAGTGAACACATACAACTTTAATGACTGCCATAGGAAAAAACGGATGGAGTATCAGCAAAGCTCTCCCGAAAAATATACGAGATCAACGCATCTGATTCATGACCTGTTCGAGAATAGCTCCCACCTTATGAGCGATTCCACAACAAGGCGAGAGAAAATTTAGACACCGTTAAAGTCGCCGATTCAGACAGGATTTCGTGCTCAACAACCACTATACCTATCGGGCTTGTCGCTCACACCCCCGCACTATAAATACTGGGTTTTACGCTCCTTAGATAAAAATAAACCAGATCATTTACGCTAAAATTTGTGCCGCTTTAATAAACGGGATTTCCATTGGCATGCTGCCGTATAATCTCAGTCTTAATAATAACGGATTAAATTGAGTATGCGTTTATCAATTATTGAGAGCGTGCTTTAACTACCCTCAAAGATTATTTAAGTATGCATTGACGATTCCTACAAACCATTCGCCCTTGATTCCTAAACTGGGAAAAGTAAAAGAGTCGCTATTTTTAAGTAATCGAGTAACCTCTGACTCGGTAAAGTGGTCTGCGAATTGTATAATCCTCAAACCAAACCATAAACCTCCTTCAAAATTTTCATGATTTTTAAATAAAATTTTGCAAACATTGACTATACATTTTTTTTGTTTCGGCTTTAACTTTTTGAAATCACCCCTCATTCTTTTAGCTAATAGACTCTTTGCCTTCTCAATATTTTTGCTTAAAAGCAATGAGGTAGCGTCATCACTTGCTGCCTCAGATGGCGTATTGAGCGCAGAGGTGCCGGTTATTTTTTCGACAGCAGACACTTTTGCTTCTTCCATTAACCCGACAAAGGCCTCACGAATGTTCTTGCCAGCTTTCAGTGCAGCGACCAGTTTATAAAAACTTGTGCCGAATTGCTCAAACAGTGGCGCCAGAGCAACCAACGTAGCTGTCCCAATAGCACCTGTAACCGTAGCGACAATATTTAAACCATAAGCGGCTGCTTTGTTGCCCGCATCAAGCGCGGCTTGAGAGCCAATGAGCGACCCACCTGAGAGCATAGCGGTTGAGGATGATATCACCGGGGTTGCAATTTCGGCGATGGACATCCCAGCCTCGGCAGTTGCAGCAGTGGACTCATAACCCGCTAGAGCACCCAGTGAAGTACCCATTGAAGGTATAGCGAGCAACAAACCAACAACTCCAACTAAAGCAATGCTCGAACCGACAAGGTATTTGTTCAGGGCACTGTGCCCTGTCGGGTCGATGTAATTGACCGGATCGCCGTGGGCATAAGCATAGCGGTTATCAATCGGCCTATTGTCCCGGGTGATAAAGCGCCTTAGCTCAGGGTGATGAAACCGGTGTCGTAAGTAAGTGAGTCCGGTTTCTGGCTCTGTTAACTCCTGATTCCAGGTAAAATCGGTATCGACGGTTGGGTTGTGCTCAAGCGGCTTGCCGTAGGCATCGAAGCGGTGCAGGTGCAACTGCGTTTCGCCTTTGGCATGTTGCAATACGGCGCTGGTGCTTTCATTGGCCTTGAAAAACTGATCCATCCCCTGAACGGTTTGCCTGCCTACAATGCCTTTTCCGTGCCGAACCAACGCGCGCCACTGGCCGTCTTTAAACACTGTTTGTATATTTTCATGGTGATCTGGGTAGAAGGCGCTTTGGGAATCGCCACAACTGCGGCGACTTAGCAGGCCGTTTGGCCAGTATTCGTAGCGGCTTGCTGGCCGTTGTTGCCCCCGTACCTGCAATAAAAACCCTGCGTCGTCATACTCATATTGAGTCGCTTTATGATCTTGCGTCAGCTGCCCATTAGTATCGTGCAGTACCGGCTTTAGTACCTCCCCCACTTTGATATTGACCAACTGATCCAGATTATTGTACGAATACTGCAGGCTTTGGCCCGGGCCGCAGTTGCTGTGATCTTCTTCGGCCAACAGATTGTTATTGCCGTCGTAACGGTAGCGTTTTTGGAATTTTTCACCTTGGCTGGTAGTGTGCACCTCGTCGGTGAGACGCTTCATGCCATCGTAGCGATACTCTGTTGCATACTGCTGTGGTATTTGCCCTTTTTTAGCCAGCGTTTGCACTTGTTTTAATAGCTCTCCCGAGGGCTTAAAGTTATAGCTTACGTCATATTGCATGACCGGGTTGATGCTGGTTGATTCCACCATTTGCCCAAAAACGCCATAGCGGAAATGGGTTTGGGTTACGCCCGTTGATTCTGCCCTGGTGACTCTCTTGAGCAGCTTTCCACGCCGTCCGTTGTCATCTTCACCGTAATGAAAGTCGATACGATTGCCATTGACCTTGAGGCTGGATAAATGACCTTTGTCTTTTAAATTGTAAATAAAATGCTGTTCGGTCTGACTGGCGTCTTTCTGAATAATCACGCGGTCATAGTCATCAAGTGTGTAGCTGATTGAGTGATCAGCTGGGTAACGCATCTCCAGTAAGTGCCCGTTGGGCGTATAGCGATACTGTATGCTTTTCCCATCACTGTCGCTTAACTTAACCAGCCGTCGATCCGCATCGTACTGCCGGCTGATGGTGTGGCGCTTCTGATTCCGGCTCCACGACTGTTCAGTCAGCAATCCTCTGGCGTCGTACTCGTAATTGATACGATGACCGTCTTGCAGAACTTTCTCGACTTTTTGACCATTTTTGTCATAGCGATACTGCGTGTAAAGGCGATTGTTGTCGGTTGTTTTCGGGGATTCTATCTTTTCTATTAATCCATCACCGTCGTATAGATATCGGTAGCCTGTGTGGCTGCTGGTATGGTCTGGTGTTGTCAGTTTTTTACGCCAAGTGTAGCGCTGGTTCAGCAGATCGTACTCCCGGGTTTTATTGCCGTACAGGCCATCCCAGGTATGGGTGTCTGAGGCGATCAGATTATGGTTGGCATCGTAGCGCATAAAATTAGTGATCATTTCGCGCTTCTTGTGGCTGTGCAGGTTAACCAGAGCTGACGTCGTGCGGATCGATTGATTATGGGCATCGTGCACCACGATGCTTTCCAGAAACTCCGAGGCCTGATCGTGGGGGTTGTTGATTACCGGATATTGTCGGCTGGACTGTTTACGCTCCCAGGGTACCTTACTGACCACCAAGTGCTGGCGCCCGTTGATGAGGGTGGTGGTGGTCATGGCGGAGTCATTGTAGTGAATGCGGTGCTCATTCCCCCAAGGGTCGGTGATGTCGGTGATTCGACTCTGCTCATCATAGGCAAAGGTGGTGGTGAGGCCGAGAATATTGGTTTTACTTTCTACTTTACCAAAGGCGTTGTAAGACACGCTGGATAAGTTGCGCCACTGTCCTTTATGCAGGTCTTGCTGACCAATGGAGCGCTTGGACGCGTCGTAAATGGTTCGTTTTGTATCACCCAATGGGCTCTGCGTGGTGACGGTGTTTTGTCCGTCGGTAATGTGTGTTTCGTAACTATGGTGAGTCACATAACCGGCCGGGTCGGTGAGAGTGAGCGGGCGGTTTAGGTTATCGTAAGTGTAGGTGGTGATCTCACCTTTGGGGGTTATGCTTTTTATGTGTCTGGCATTGCGTGTATCCATAACACTTGTGTACTCACGACCTTGGTCACTCACTTGGGTGACGGTCAACTCGGCAGTGGCTGGGTCGAATTGATAACGGGTGTGGTGGCTTACCGACTGAATACCCGGCTGTTTTTTTACTAGCCAGCGGCGGATAGAAGAGCGCGGTCGTCCTTTATCATCATGAGTTAGATCGGTTTGTTGCCAGTCCTGCCAGTCTTTCAGGGGCTGCTTCCAAGCTAAACGTTCATGGCGGTGCGTTTTGCCATCCGCAGTGAGCGCATAGGTTTTGCGAATAGCTCTTCCCCCCAACAGGTCAACCCGGGTTTGTTCGGCCAGCAGGCTGTAGTGGTCGGTGAAGTAGCGGCTGACCGTGGCATCAAGCGCTTTCCACTGTTGGCGCTGACGGTCATAGGCTGAGTGGGTTTCACTCAGTTTGTTGCCGTAACAGTCGTAGGTGGTGGTGGTTTTGTCACTAGGGACATAGGTTGCGCCATTCCAGACGTAACGGGTCACCTCGGTGGGTTTATCGTAATTGGTTGAGCGGCTGTATTTAAATGGTGAGATGGCGTACTTGTAAATTGTTTTCAGATAAGGCTGCCCTTGTTGCAGGGTACGAACTTCAACCGGCAGATGAAGATAATTATATTCATAAACCTGCTGATGCTGCTGTTCACCATTAACGCGCGTAACTTCCACACTGTATTTATAGGACTGATCATTGCTGTCGATCAGGCTATCGCCCTTATTTGATAGTGAATACACGGGGTAGCCGGTATAGTTACTGCCGTCGCTGAACTTGTAGTAAGCTTCGTGATGGGTTTTCAGATCGCTTTGGTCATACTGTTTAAAACGATTCACCACCGGCATTTGCTTCTTACCACTGTCGTCAGTGTAAAAAATGCTGCCGTAGCTCAGCTCGGTGAGTAGCCCTTCGGGAGAGTCCAACGTGCGAACAAGATTTCTGCCAAACTGGTTAAAATAGGTAATTTTGTAACTTTGCCGCAATGGGTTCTCGATGCTTGTGACCCCTTCCCCATTAAAGTAGACCCGATAAACCCGGTCATCGGGGCTGTTAATAATCATGATACCGGGTTCATAGCTGAAGCGGTAAACGTTGCCATAATCGTCTTTTATGCAGGTCAGCTTCGCAGACTCCAGGTTGGCAACCGGCTCTTCATAGTTGAAATGCACATGGTTACCAAAGCGGTCAACCTGCAACATTAACAACCCCTGCTGAGAAAAAAATTGACGGCTGCCGTCTTTATGGTGAGAGACGTGACGATAGTTCAAATATGGATAGCCAGGAATAGGCGTCGATTGTCCTTCATCACGAAACCGGGTGCCGTGCTGATTGTAATACTTAAGCCCGGAAGCGAAGCCGGTTTCATCGTGCCATAAGTCATCAATGAGCCACTGCATGCCGCCGATTTCGGCGGTGTGTTGGGTAATATGATCCAAATCAAGTTGCCAGCCAGTGGGCAAGCCAAATCGACCCCGGGCATTAAAGCTGTAGGTCAGGTTCACTTTCAGGGGCATACGCACCCCTTGGGCTTTAATCAGAGGGTAGTTAACGCTGAGTGTTCCTGTGGCGGTATTGACCTGTAGTTTGAGTGCTTTTGTGTGGTTGTAGGCATGACTGCCTTTGTAGACGGCAATGGCTTGGTAGTTAGTGAGCAGCAGTCCAATGACTATCAACCTGCATTGATACAACAAACTAGACACCATATACCCCTGTAAACCAATTGCTACCCTCATAATCGAAGCGCTCCTTCTGGAGCGCTACCGTATAAAGTGCTTCTTAGTAGGAACTGTTTAAATTGAGTACACGCATTTCAATTATTCAGAGAGAACTTTCTGACTATTCTGTGCCTCAGTTTCATAATATTTATTTACCTCATCAAGAAACGATCGTCCGCTGAGTCCGATATTGGGGAAATCAAAAGATTCACTACGTAGTAATTGAGTAGCCTCTGACTGTGAAAAGTAATCTGAGAAATGTATCGTTTTCAAACTATAGCGTACCGCTTGTTTGGAATATCCGGGATAATCAATAATAAAATCGCAGACTACGCTTATACAAAATTTTTGCCTTTTATTAAGCTGATTGAAGTCATTCAGCATTCTTGTATTTAATAGTTCTTTTGACTCTTCAAACCCTCTGGTTGGATGCATATAAAATCCATTAAAGGAAGGGCCTTCTTCACTTTCTAGCTCAGCTGTAAACTCAAGCGGAGACAATCCGGATACGTCCTGAATAGCAGCATCTGCTCCTTCTCTGGCTAAATCCGCAAAAGCATCAGAAAAGTTCTTGCCAGTACTCAACGAAGCGACCATTTTAAACACACTTTTACCGATCTGCGGAAACAATGGTGCCAATGCGGATAACGTAATTGCTCCCAGAGTACCGCTAACCGCAGCGAAAAAGTTTAAACCACTCGCGGCTGCTTTATTGCCCGCATCAAGTGCCGCTTGAGAGCCAATCAGCGACGAGCCTGACAGTACCGTAAATGCGGAAGAAATAATTGGCGCTATTGCTTCGGCGACGGAAACCAAAGCCTCAGTAGCTGAGTTAACAATCGAATAACCTATTACAGCACCCAGTGAAGTACCCATTGAGGGTACAGCGAGCAGCAACCCAATGATTCCAGTTATTAACACGCTGCCACCCATAAGGTATTTACCCAGTGCGTTGTGCCCCGTTGGGTCGATGTAATTGACCGGATCGCCACGGGCGTAAGCGTAGCGGTTATCAATATGCATATTATCCCGGGTAATAAAGCGCCTCAGCTCGGGATGATGAAACCGGTGTCGTAAATAAGTGAGCCCCGTTTCAGGCTCTGCTAACTCCTGATTCCAGGTAAAATCGGTGTCGCCTGTCGGGTTGCGCTGCAGCGCTTTGCCGTAGGCATCGTAGCGATGCAGGTGCATCTGCGTTTCACCTTTGGCTTGTTGCAGAACCACCCCAGTGCTCTGATTGACCTGAAAAAACTGATCCAACCCCTGCTCGGT
The DNA here is from genome assembly GCA_965198415.1 of Endozoicomonas sp. GTDB lineage: Bacteria > Pseudomonadota > Gammaproteobacteria > Pseudomonadales > Endozoicomonadaceae > Endozoicomonas. The sequence goes on along the minus strand of CBDAPN010000028.1, from coordinate 372,475 downwards.
TTGTCTGCCGACGATGCCTTTTCCATGGCGTACCAACGAGCGCCACTGGCCGTCTTTAAACACCGTTTGCATATTTTTATCGTTATCGGGGTAGAAGTGGCTTTGGGAATCGCCACGACTGCGGCGGCTCAGCAGGCCATTGGGCCAGTATTCGTAGCGGATTGCTGGCCGTTGTTTCGGCTGTACCCGCAACAAAAAACTTGCGTCGTCGTATTCATATTGAGTCCCGTTATGATCTTGCGTCAAGTGCCCGTTAGCATCGTGCAGCACTGGCTTTATCACCTCACCTACTTTGATATTAACCAACTGGTCGAGATTATTGTACGAATACTGCAGGCGTTGACCCGGGCCGCAGTTGCTATGACTTTCTTCAGCCAGCAAGTTACTATTGCCGTCGTAACGGTAGCGTTTTTGAAATTTTTCACCTTGGTTGGTGGTGTGCACCTCATCGGTGAGACGTTGCATGCCATCGTAGCGATACTCTGTTGCATACTCCTGCGGTATTTGGCCTTTTTTAGCCAGCTTTTGCACTTGTTTTACTAGCTCTCCCCAAGGCTTAAAGTGATAACTTACGTTATATTGCATCTTGGTATTGGTGCTGGTGGACTCCACCTTTTGCCCAAAGACGCCATAGCGGAAATGGGTTTGGGTTAACCCCGTTGACTCTGCGTTGGTGACTCTTTTGAGCAGCTTTCCACGTCGTCCGTTGTCATCTTCACCATAATAAAAGTCGATACGACTGCCGTTGACCTTGAGACTGGATAAGAGGCCTTGGTCTTCTGGGTTGTAAATAAAGTGCTGCTCGGTCTGATTGGCGTCTTTTTGCGTAATGATGCGGTCGTAATCATCGAGAGTGTAGCTAATGGAGCGATCATCCGGGTAACGCATCTCCAGTAAGCGCCCGTTGGGCGTATAGCGATAGTGTATGCTTTGCCCATCTCTGTCGCTTAACTTAACCAGCCGACCATCGGCATCGTACTGACGGCTGATACTGTAGCGTTTCTCGTTTCGGCTCCAGGACTGTTCCGCCAATAAACCACGATTGTTGTATTGGTAGTTAACACGATGACCGCCATGCAGGGATTTTTCTACTTCATGGCCGTTTTCATCATATCGGTGCTTTATTAAAAGATAACTTCCATTGGTTTTTTTCGGAGATTCTATCTGGGTCAGTAAACCATCACTATCGTAAAAATAACGGTAACCAGTGTGACTACTGATATAGTCTGGTGTTGTTAGCGTTTTGCGCCAGGTGTGAAGGTTATTCCACAGGTCGTACTCCCGGGTTTTATTGCCGTACAGGCCATCCCACGTGTGGGTGTCTGAGGCGATCAGATTGTGGTTGGCGTCGTAACGCATAAAGTTAGCAACCACTTCCCGTTTTTTTTGGCTGTGCAGGTCAACCAGTGCTGATGTCGTGCTGATCGATTTATTATGTGCGTCGTGTACCACAGTGCTTTCCAGAAACTCCGTGGCCTGATCATAGGGGTTATTAATTACCGGGTATTGTCGGCTGGTCTGTTTTCTCTCCCAAGGCACCTTGCTGACCACCAAGTGCTGGCGCCCGTTGATACGGATGGTGGTGGTCATGTCGAAGTCATTATAGTCAATGCGGTGTTCATTGCCCCAAGGGTCAATAGTGCCGATGGGGCGACTCTGCTCGTCATAGGCAAAGTTGGTGGTCAGACCGAGAATATTGGTTTTACTTTCTACTTTGCCAAAGGCGTTGTAAGACACGCTGGATAAGTTGCGCCACTTTCCTTTATGCAGATTTTGCTGACCAATAGAACGCTGGGACGCGTCATAAATTGTTCGTCGTGTATCACCCAGTGGGCTCACCGTGGTGACACTGTTTTGCCCTTGAGTACTGAATATTTCGTAAGTATTGCAAATTACGTAGCCCGCCGGATCGGTTTGGGTGAGCACGCGGTTTAGGGCATCGTAAGTGTAGGTAGTGACTTCGCCTTTTGGGGTAACGGTTTTCAGCTGCCTAGCGTTGCGGGTATCGATAACTTTTGTATACTCACGCCCTTGGTCGCTCAATTTTGTGATGGTCAGCTCGGCAGTGACAGGGTCAAACTGGTAACGAGTGTGTTGGCTTACCGACTGAATACCCGGCCTGCTTTTTACCAGCCAGCGACGGGTAGCAGAGCGTTGTCGTCCTTTATCATCGTGGGTTAAATCGGTTTGCTGCCAGTCTTGCCAGCCTTTGAGGGGTGGCTTCCAGGCTAAGCGCTCGTAGCGATACGTTTTGCCATCTGCAGCCAATCCATAGCTTTTGCGAATGACTCTACCGCCCAACAGATCGACCCGGCTCTGTTCGGCCAGTAGGCTGTAATTGCCGGTGAAGTAACGACTGATAGTGGCATCAAGGGCTTTCCACCGTTGATAGTGGCGGTCATAAGTTGAATGGATTTGACTCAGTTTGTTGCCGTAACAATCATAGGTGGTGACGGTTTTGTCACTAGGGACATAAGTTGTGCCGTTCCAGACGTAACGGACCACTTCGTTGGGTTTATCGTAATTGGTTGAGCGGCTGTATTTAAATGGCGAGATGGCATACTTGTAAGTCGTTTTCAGATAAGGCTGCCCTTGTTGCAAAGTGCGGACTTCAATCGGCAGGTGAAGATAATTGTATTCATAAACCTGCTGATGCTGCTGTTCACCATTAACGCGCGAAACCTCAACACTGTATTTGTAGGACTGGTCATTACTGTCGATCAGGCTGTCGCCCTTGCTTGATAGTGCGTACATCGGGTAGCCGGTGTAGTTACTGCCATCGCTAAACTTGTAGTAAGTTTCTTGATGGGTTTTCAGATCGCTCTGGTCAGACTGCTTAAGACGATTCACCACCGGCATTTGCTTTTTACCACGACCGTCATTGTAAAAAATACTGCCGTAGCTTAGCTCAATGAGCAGCCCTTCAGGGGTTTCCATAGTACGAACAAGGTTTCTGCCAAACTGGGTAACATAGGTGATTTTGTAACTTTGCTTCAATGGATTCTCAATTCTTGTGACTCCTTCCCCATTAAAGTAGACCCGCTGAACTCGGTCATCGGGGCTGTGAATAATCATAGTCCCCGGCTCATAGCTGAAGCGGTAAAGGTTGCCATAATTGTCTGTTATGCTGGTAAGCTTGGCAGACTCAAGGTTGGCAACCGGCTCTTCATAATTGAAATGCACACGGTTACCAAAACGGTCAACCTGCAATATTAACAATCCCTGATGAGAAAAAAACTGACGACTGCCGTCTTTATAATGAGATACGTGACGGTAAGTAATACCTGAATAGCCGGGAATAGACAACGCTTGCCCATCATCATGAAACCGGGTGCCGTGCTGATTGTAATATTTAAGCCCGGAAGCAAAGCCAGTTTCATCGTGCCATAAGTCATCAATGAGCCACTGCATTCCGCCGAGTTCGGCGGTGTGTTGGGTAATATGATCCAAATCAAGTTGCCAACCAGTGGGCAGGCCAAACCGGCCCTGAGAATTAAAGCTGTAGGTCAGGCTGACTTTCAGTGGCATACGCACACCTTGGGCTTTAATCAAAGGGTAGTTAAGGCTGAGCGTTCCGGTGGCAGTATTCACCTGTACATTGAGCGCTTTTGTGTGGTTATAAGCATGACTGCCTTTGTAGACGGCAATAGCTTGGCAATTAATGAGCAGCAGCCCGATGACTATCAGCCTGCATTGACACGACAACATAGACACCATATACACCTGTTAATCAATTGCCGCCCTCATAATCGGAGCGCCCCGATGAAGCGCTACCGTATAAGATGTGTCATAAATGATTCAACTGAATGCACTCATGTCATTATTTAGAAAAATCGCTCTGACTACTCTCTGACTCAGTTTTGTAATAGTTATTCACTTCTTCAATAAACTGATTTCCCTCGAATCCACTATCGGAAAAATCAAAAGACGTACTTTTCAGTAATGTATTAGCCTCTGTCTCTGAAAAGGCACTATTGAAATTCACCTCTTTCAAAGCAAATTTTAATGCTCTTACAGGATTTGTAGGATACCGAAACATAAAATTGCAAACCTGGTTGATGCATTTTTTTTGCGCTGGGTTCAGCGCATGGAAATCAGTCTCCATTCTTTCACCTAATTGTTTACTTAACCCCATAACTTTTTCATCTAAATAAGGACGCATTCCACCAAAGGAACCAGCTTGTTCAGATATTAACTCATCCTGAAAGGCGATCTCAGAAATGCCGGTTATTTTTGTGGCAGCAGCATCTGCTCCTTTTGCCACTACCACCGCAAAAGATTCTCCAATGCCCCTTCCGGCCTTCAACGCAACGGCCAATTGATACAAACTTTTGCCGATTTGCGGGATCAATGGCGCTATTGCTAAGAGCGAAAGTCCAGCCAAACCACCGGTAACCTTAGCGAATATGTCTAAACCGTTAGCGACTGTTTTGTTGCCTACATCAAGTGCTATTTGAGAGTAAATGAGCGACATGCCTGACAGTCCAGTGAATCCGATAGGAAGCGCTTGCGCCACTATTGAAGCCGTGGAGATCGCGGCCTCAGCGACTAGATCAACCGATTCAAAACCCACTGCAGCACCGATTGAAGTACCCATTGAGGGTGCAGCGAGTAAGAGCCCAATGATTGCAGCTGCTATCGTGCCGGCGCCAATATAATATTTGCTGTGGTCGCTGTGCCCCGTCGGGTCGAGATAATTGACCGGATCGCCATGGGTATAAGCGTAGCGGTTATCAACATGCACGCTGTCCCGGGAGATAAAACGCCTCAGCTCAGGGTGATGAAACCGGTATCTTAAGTAAGTGAGCCCGGTTTCTGGCTCAGTTAACTCCTGATTCCAGGTAAAATCGGTATCGCCTGCGGGGGTTTGCTTCAACGCTTTGCCGAAGGCATCATAGCGATGCAGGTGCAGCTGCGTTTCGCCTTTGGCTTGTTGCAGAACCGCGCCGGTGCTTTCATTGACCTGGAAAAACTGATCCAGTCCCTGATCGGTTTGTCTGCCTACAATGCCTTTTCCGTGCCGTACCAGCGAACGCCACTGCCCGTCTTTAAGCACCGTTTGAATATTTTTATTATTATCGGGGTAGAAGTGGCTTTGGGAATCGCCACGACTGCGGCGGCTCAGCAGGCCATTGGGCCAATATTCGTAATGGGTCACTGGTCCTTGTTGTGGCTGTACCTGCAATAAAAAACCTGCGTCGTCGTATTGATATTGAGTACCTTTATGATCTTGCGTCAGATGTCCGTTAGCATCGTGCAATACCGGCTTTATCACCTCACCTACTTTGATACTGACCAACTGATCCAGATTATTGTACGAATACTGCAAATTTTGCCCCGGGCCGCAGGTGCTATGATTTTCTTCAGCCAACAGGTTGCTGTTGCCATCGTAATGGTAGCGTTTGTGAAATTTTTCACCTTCGGTGGTGGTGTGAACTTCATCGGTGAGTCGTTTCATACCATCGTAGCGATACTCTGTTGCATACTGCTGCGGCATTTGACCTTTTTTAGCCAGCTTCTGAACTTGTTTTAATAACTCCCCCCAAGGCTTAAAGTGATAGCTTACGTCATATTGCATATTGGGATTGGTGCTGGTTGATTCCACTACTTGCCCATAAGCACCGTAGCGAAAATGGGTCTGGGTTACTCCTGTTGCTTCTGCGTTGGTGACTCTCTTGAGCAGCTTGCCACGCCGTCCGTTGTCATCTTCACCGTAATGGAAGTCGATACGACTGTCATTGACCTTAAGGCTTGATAGACGACCTTTATCTTCTGAATTATAAATATAGTGCTGCTCAACCTGATTGGCGTCTTTTTGCGTAATGACGCGGTCGTAATCATCAAGAATGTAGCTGATTGAGCGATCATCCGGGTAACGCATCTCCAGTAAATGCCCGTTGGGCGTATAGCGATAGTGCATACTTTTCCCATCACTGTCACTTAACTTAACCACCCGGCCATCGGCATCGTAGTGATGGCTAATGGTTTTTCGTTTCTGATTTCGATTCCATGACTGCTTGGTCAATAAACCTCGGTTGTCGTATTGGTAATTAATACGATGACCATCTTGCAGTGTTTTCTCTATTTCATGGCCGTTTTTATCATAGCGGTGCTTTATGTAAATATGGCTCCCGTTAGCGGTTTTCGGGGATTGTATCTGCGTTAGTAAATCATCACTGTCGTAAAGGTAGCGGTAGCCTGTGTGGCTACTGGTATGGTCTGGTGTTGTCAGCGTTTTATGCCAAGTGTAGAGATTATTCCACAAGTCGTACTCACGGCTCTTATTGCCATGCAGGCCGTCCCAGGTGTCGGTGTCTGAGGCGATCAGGTTGTGATTAGCGTCGTAGCGCATAGAGTTAGTAACCATTTCGCGCTTTTTATTGCTATACAGGTCAACCAGTGCCGATGTCGTGCTGACCGGTTTATTATGGGCGTCGTATACCACAGTATTTTCCATAAACTCCCTGGCCTGATCGTGGAGGTTATTCATTACCGGGTATTGTCGGCTGGTCTGTTTACGCTCCCAGGGTATCTTGCTGACCACCAAGTGCTTACGCCCGTTGATGAGCGTAGTGGTGGTCATGGCGGTATCATTGTAGTCAATGCGGTACTGATTGCCCCAAGGGTCAGTGGTGTCAGTGCGTCGACTCTGGTCATCATAGGCAAAGCCCGTGGTGAGACCCAGAATGTTGGTTTTACTTTCTACTTTACCAAAGGCGTTGTAAGAACTCTTTGATAAAGTGCGCCACTGCCCTTTATGCAGGTCTTGGTGGCTAATAGCACGATCGGACGCGTCGTTAATTGTTCGTTTTATATTACCCAGTGGGGTTTCCATAGTAACGGTATTTTGTCCGTCGGTACTGAACGTTTCGTAACTATGGCGAATCACAAAGCCCGCCGGATCGGTTTGGGTGAGTGGGCGATTCAGAGCATCGTAAGTGTAGGTAGTGACTTCGCCTTTTGGGGTTATGGTTTTCAGGTGCCTAGCGTTGCGGGTATCGATAACTTTTGCATACTCACGACCTTGGTCGCTCACTTTGGTGATGGTCAGTTCAGCAGTGGCGGGGTCAAACTGGTAACGGGTGTTGTGGCCTACCGACTGAATGCCCGGCCCGTTTTTTACCAGCCAGCGGCGAGTAGCACAGGTCTGCCTTCCTTTGTCATCGTGGGTTAGATCCGTATGTTGCCAGTCTTGCCAGTCTTTGAGGGGCGGCTTCCAGGCTAAGCGCTCGTAGCTGTACGTTTTGCCATCCGCAGACAACCCATAGCTTTTGCGAATGGCTCTACCGCCTAACAGGTCAACCCGCGTGTGTTCGGCCAGCAAGCTGTAATGATCGGTGAAGTAGCGACTGATAGCGGCATCAAGGGCTTTCCACTGTTGGCGCTGACGGTCATAGGCTGAGTGGATTTCACTTAGTTTGTTGCCATAACGGTCGTAGGTGGTGGCGGTTTTGTCGCTAGGCACATAGGTTGTGCCATTCCAAATGTAACGGGTCACCTCGGTGGGTTTTTCGTAATTGGTTGAACGGCTGTATTTGAATGGTGAGATCGCATATTTGTATTTTGTTTTCAGATGAGGCTGCCCCTGCTTCAGGGTCCGGACCTCAACCGGTAGGTGAAGATAATTATATTCATAAATCTGCTGATGCTGCTGTTCACCATTAATGCGCGTAACTTCAACACTGTATTTATAGGACTGATCATTACTGTCGATCAGGCTATCGCCCTTGCTCGATAGTGAATACATGGGGTAGCCGGTGTAGTTACTGCTATCGCTGAACTTATAGTAAACTTCTTGATGGGTTTTCAGGTCGCTCTGATCATACTGTTTAAAACGATTCACCACCGGCATTTGCTTTTTACCACTGTCGTCAGTATAAAAAATGCTGCCGTAGCTCAGCTCGGTGAGCAGTCCTTCGGGAGAGTACAAAGTGCGAACAAGGTTTCTGCCAAACTGGTTAACATAGGTAATTTTGTAACTTTGCTTCAATGGGTTCTCAATTCTTGTGACCCCTTTCCCATTAAAGTAAACCCGATAAACCCGGTCATCGGGACTGCTAATAATCATGATTCCGGGTTCATAGCTGAAGCGGTAAACGTTGCCATAATCGTCTTTTATGCTGGTCAGCTTCGCAGACTCAAGGTTGGTAACCGGCTCTTCATAATTGAAATGCACATGATTACCAAAGCGGTCAACCTGCAGCATTAACAACCCCTGCTGAGAAAAAAACTGACGGCTGCCGTCTTTATGGTGAGAGGCGTGACGGTAGCTCAAATATGGATAGCCGGGAATAGCTGTCGCTTGACCTTTATCATGAAACTGGGTGCCGTGTTGATTGTAATATTTAAGCCCGGAAGCGAAGCCGGTTTCATCGTGCCATAAGTCATCAATGAGCCACTGCATTCCGCTAAGTTCGGCGGTGTGTTGGGTAATATGATCCAAATCAATTTGCCAGCCAGTGGGCAAGCCAAATCGGCCCTGGGCATTAAAGCTGTAGGTCAGGCTCACTTTCAGGGGCATACGCACCCCTTTCGCATTAATCAGCGGATAGTTAACGCTGAGCAACCCAGTGGCGGTATTGACCTGCACTTTAAGTGCTTTTGTGTGGTTATAGGCGTGACTGCCCTTGTAAGCGGCAATCGTCTGGTAAGAAGTGAGCAGTAGGCCAATGAATAAGAGCCTTGATTGAACCAATAACTTTGACATCATAGACACCTGTAAACCAGTTGCTGGCTTAATACACTTTAGAAGTGGTTTTCACATTATGAAACAAATGTAATAGTTTGATTACTCCTGACACTCACCGCACTATCATACCCAAAAGGCATAAATACCCAGAGGGCATAAAGCCGATGCTTTACGCAAAATTTGGTAAAAAACTTTGCCTATGGAAGGGCAATAGGTATAGGTGCAATCGTGGCGCTATGATTAACCTCTGTCGTATAGATTGTGTTTTAACAATAACTGCCAAATTGAGTACATTCCTATCAATTATGGAACAGCGGTATTCTGACCGGCCTACAAATTAACTGCTGTATACTCATTTTCTTTTCGAATAGTTATCTCTCCTGCGACTTCTGTCTGGGAGGGATTTAAAGTGCTAGCCGTGTTCTGTTGTCCAGCAACTTCTGATGCCGTCATGTGTTCTCCAAAATGGTTTGTCTGTAGAGTCTGTTGAGCCGCCGTGTTAGAAGTTGAATCAGCAACTACTTGATTGCAAGGCCCAGTGGAACATTGCTGCTCTACAGTACTAACCCCTTCGGTACCTGTACCAGGTGGTTCATAAGCGGGAGGATTTTCATAAGGGGGAGGAGCACCGTCAGGGTGTTCAGCAGAATAAGCAGGAAGATCACTATTATAGGGAGGAGGGGGCTCTTCGTTAGAAGTTAACAAGCCGTTACTTCTGGGTCTTAGCACGCCATATTCTTCTAGAGCATTTGTTTTTGCCTCCTCGAATAACGCCTGAAAGGCTTGTCTAATTGAATCTTCATCATCCAGAGATTGCAAAATTTTGCCTAAACTTCTACCGAATTTCATGATCAATGGCGCCGATGCACCTATAGAGAGTAATCCGAAAACACTTGCAATCATAGCTACTTTTTTCATAGCGTCAGAGACTGCTTTGTTGCCATGATCAAGTTCTGCTTGAGAAGCGAGGACTGAAGAGCCTGTCAATCCACCGCTTAGCGCAGCAATCATTGGAGGTACTATTGCGACCTTCGCCATAAGCCCATCATAAGCAGCTTCCGCAGCGAAAGCAGTACCTTCCACAGCCGCATCATAACCAGCTGCAGCACCTAGTGAAGCACCCATTGAGGGTACGGCGCTGATAAACGCTATAATTGTAACTAATATTGTACTGGTGCCAAGAAAGTAGTTTAGAAAAGCATTGTGCCCCGTCGGGTCGGTGTAATTGATTGGATCACCGTGGGCATAGGCGTAGCGGTTATCAATATGCACGTTATCCCGGGTGATAAAACGCCTCAGTTCAGGGTGGTGAAACCGGTACCGTAGGTAAGTTAGTCCGGTTTCAGGTTCTGTCAACTCCTGGTTCCAGGTGAAATCGGTGTCGTTTTTTTGATTACGCTGTAGGGGTTTGCCGTAGGCATCGTAGCGATGAAATTGCAGCTGCGTTTCGTTTTTCGCTTGTTGCAAAACCACACCGGTACTCTCATTGACTTTGAAAAACTGATCAAGGCCTTGGTCGGTGTGTCTGCCAATAATGCTGCTTCCGTGTCGCACCAGTGAGTGCCACTGGCCGTCTTTAACCAGCGTTTGCATGTTTTTATGGTGGTCCGGGTAGAAGTGGTTTTGGGAGTCGCCTTTGCTGCGGTGACTCAGCAGGCTGTTTGGCCAGTATTTGTAACGGATTGCTGGCCGTTTTTGCGGCTTTACCTGTAATAAAAAGCCTGCATCGTCGTATTCATATTGGGTCGCTTTATGATCTTGCGTCATATGACCATTAGCGTCGTGCAGTACCGGCTTTATCACCTCACCTACTTTAACACTGACCAATTGATCCAGGTTGTTGTAAAAATATTGCAGTCTTTGGCCCGGGCCACAGTTGCTGTGGTCCTCTTCTGCCAGTAGATTGTTGTTGCCGTCGTAGCGGTAGCGCTTTTGAAACTTTTCACCTTGGTTGTTAGTGTGCACCTCGTCGGTCAGTCGGTTCATCCCATCATAGCGGTATTCTGTTGTATGGTTCTGCGGCGGCTGACCTTTTTTAGCCAGTTTTTGCACTTGTTTGAATAGCTCTCCCCAAGGCTTAAAGTTATAGCTTACGCCGTAATGCATCTTGGGGTTGGTGCTGGATGATTCCACCATTTTTCCGAAAACGCCATAGCGGAAATGGGTTTGGGTTATTCCTGTTGCTTCTGCGTTGGTGACTCTCTTGAGCAGCTTTCCACGTTGCCCGTTGTCGTCTTCACCGTAATAAAAGTCGATCCGACTGCTGTTGACCTTTAGACTGGATAAGCTCCCTTTGTCTTCTGGATTATAAATAAAGTGCTGTTCAATCTGACTGGGGTCTTTTTGCTTAATGACACGATCGTAATTGTCGAGGGTATAGCTGATAGAGCGGTCATCTGGGTAACGCATTTCCAGCAGGTGTCCGTTTGGCGTATAGCGGTAGTGTATGCTTTGGCCATTGCTGTCGCTTAACTTAACCAGTCGACCATCCGCATTGTACTCACGACGGATGGTATGACGCTTCTGATTTCGATTCCAGGACCGTTCAGTCAGGAAGCCCCGATTGTCGTATTGATAATTAATCCGATGACCGTTATGCAGGATTTTCTCTATCTCATGGCCGTTTTTATCATAGCGATGATTCGTATAAAAACGACTACCGTCTTTCGTTTTTGGTGACTCTTCCTGTAAAAGAAAACCATCGCCGTCATAATGGTAACGGTAGCTTGTGTGAGTGTTGGTACCTTCTGGTGTTTTTAACGTTTTGCGCCAGGTGAAAAGCTGATTCAGCAGATCGTACTCCCGACTTTTATTACCGTATAGGCCGTCCCAGGTGTGAGTGTCTGAGGCGATCAGATTATGGTTGGCATCGTAGCGCATAAAGTTAGTGACCATTTCCCGTTTTTCTTGGGTGCGCAGGTCAACCAGTGCTGCCGTCGTACGGATCGGTTTTTTATGGGCATCGTGCACTGCGGTGGTCTCCACAAACTCGGTGGCTTGGTCGTGGGGGTTGTTGGTTACCGGGTATTTTCGTTTGATCTGTTTACGCTCCCAGGGCACCTTGCTAACCACCAAGTGCTGGCGCCCGTTGAGAAGGGTGGTGGTGGTCATGGCGGGGTCATTGTATTCAGTGCGGTGTTCATTGCCCCAAGGATCCGTGGTGCGGGTTGGCCGACCAAACTCATCATAGGTAAGCGTGGTGGCAAGACCGAGTATATTGGTTTTGCTGACTACTTTACCAAAGGCATCGTAGGACTGGCTGGATAAAGTACGCCACTGTCCTTTATGTAGATCTTGCTGGCTAATAGAGCGCTTGGACGCATCGTGAGTTATTCGTCTTATATTACCCAACGGACTCTGTGTGGTGACGGTATTTCTCCCATTGGTATCGAATGTTTCGTAAGTATGGCGTGTCACGTAACCGGCCGGGTCTGTTTTGGTCAGTGGACGGTTCAAGGCATCAAAGGTGTAGCTGGTGACTTCACCTTTAGGGGTTATGGATTTCAGGTGCCGGGCGTTACGGGTATCAATAACTGTTGTATGCTCACGACCTTGGTCGCTCACTTTAGTGATGGTCAGCTCGGCTGTGACAGGGTCAAAATGGTAACGGGTGTGGTGCTTTATCGACTGAACACCTGGCTGATTATTTGCCAGCCAGCGGCGAGTAGCTGAGCGTCGTCGCCCTTTTTTGTCGTAGGTTAAATCCGTTTGCTGCCAGTCCTGCCAGCCTTTAAGAGGCGGCTTCCAGGCTAAGCGCTGGTAGCTGTGTGTTTTGCCATCCGCAGCCAGTGCATAGCTACTGCGAATGGCTCTGCCGCCCAACAGATCGACCCGTGTGTGTTCCGCCGGCAGGCTGTAATGGTCGGTGAAATAGCGGCTGACAGTCGCATCAAGCGCCCTCCATTGTTGATGCTTACGGTCATAGGACGAGCGGGTTTTGCTCAGTTTATTGCCGTAATGATCATATGTGGTTGAGACTTTGTCGCTGGGTATATAGGTTTTGCCATTCCAGAAGTAACGGGTCGTCACAATGGGTTTATCGTAATTGGTTGAGCGGCTGTATTTAAACGGTGAGATGGCATACTCATAATTGACTTTCATAAAAGGCTGCCCCAGTTTCTGAGTTCTCACCTCAACGGGCAGGTGTAAATAATTGTACTCATAAATCACTTGGCGCTGCTGCTCATCATTAACGTGCTTGACTTCCACGCTGTATTTGTAGGACTGATCATTGCTGTCGATTAAGCTGTCGCCCCGGCTTGATAGTGAGTACGTGGGGTAGCCGGTGTAGTTACTGACATCGCTGAACTTGTAATAAACTTCGTGATGGGTTTTCAGATCGCTTTGGTCATACTGTTTAAAACGATTCACCACCGGCATTTTCTTCTTACCACTGTCGTCAGTGTAAAAAATGCTGCCGTAGCTCAGCTCGGTGAGTAGCCCTTCGGGAGACTCCAAAGTGCGAACAAGGTTTCTGCCGAACTTATTAACGTAGGTGATTTTGTAGCTTTGCTGCAATGGGTTCTCAATTCTTGTGACTCCTTTCTCATTAAAGTAGACTCGCTGAACCCGGTTATCGGGGCAGTTAATAATCATGATGCCAGGTTCGTAACTGAAGCGGTAAACGTTGCCATAATCGTCTTTTATGCTGGCAAGTCTGACCGTTTTAAGGTTGACAACCGGCTCCTCATAATTGAAGTGTACGTGGTTATCAAAGCGGTCAACCTGCAGCATTAGCAAGCCCTGATTGGAAAAAAATTTACGACTACCGTCTTTATGATGAGACACATGACGGTAGCTCATGGTCGGAAAACCGGGAATAGGCAACGATTGACCATTATCTCGAAACTGGGTACCGTGCTGATTGTAATACTTAAGCCCGGATGCAAAACCGGTTTCGTCATGCCATAAATCATCAATAAGCCACTGCATACCGCCAATTTCGGCAGTGTGTTGAGTAATATGATCGAGATCGAGTTGCCAGCCACTGGGCAGGCCAAACCTTCCTCTGGCATTAAAGCTGTAGGTCAGGTTCACTTTCAGGGGCATACGCACCCCTTGCGCTTCAATCAGAGGGTAGTTAACACTGAGTGTTCCGGTGGCCGTATTTACCTGCACTTTAAGTGCTTTTGAGTGATTATACGCATGACTGCCCTTGTAAGCGGACAGCGTCTGACAGGAAATAAGCAGCAGCCCGGTAAATAGCAGCCTGCATTGATATAACAACTTTGACATTATCTACACCCGTAAACCATTTGCTGGCTTAATACACTCTAGAAGTAGCTGTCACACTTTGGAAAAAAGGAGTTAAATTGGCTGCTCGCATTCTATGAATGCTGACTAAATATAGCACGATCATCTGACAGTCCCGCCTTATCGCACCCAAAGGGCATAAATACCCAAAGGGCATAAAGGGCATAAAGCGATGCTTTACGCTATCTCCGGTAAATCATTCTGGGGGGTTATACTGATTGGCCTGTGACCTACTGATTAAATGTTCACTCATTTTATCAAGGATATTTTGGGCTTGGGCATGATGACCCTCAACTGATTCAGGAAACTCTAAACGATCAAAATGCCGTGGAAAGTTACCTCTTAAATCGTATAAATCAAAAGCTTCTTGTGCTGCTATATCAACATCTCTTTGATCATAAGCTATATAACTGCAAATTTGACGTATACAATTTTTTTGCTCAGGGTTTACCCTCTTGAAAGCACTTTGAATTGTTCTGCTTAAATTATTAACCTCATTCTCAGTTTTTGGATTGGTTAGAGTAAACGTTTTATAAACAGACTGTGCTTCTCCAGTTTCCATCTCATTTGCACCATTGGCTAATTCTTGTGTGGCCAATTTATTGAAAGCAGTAGCTGATGCTTCTTGGATTAACTTCGAAAAGGCATCGCTAACCTTTTCACCAGCTTTCAACGCAGTTATCAATTGTTTAAAACTTTGGAACATTTGTGGAAACAGTGGAGCCGACACGGCAAACGTAACTCCAGCAATAGAGCCAGCCAACAAACTAACAACGCTCAAATTATCAGCCATAGCTTTATTGCCCGCATCAAGTGTTGCTTGCGAACCGATGAGCGATGCGCCTGACAATACAGAAAGTGAAGAGTAAACAGTTGGGGTTGCTATTCCGCTGATCGCCGCCGCTTGAAGTTCGCTGATGCTCCCAGCTTCAACAGCGGCGACGGCAGTTCCGGCCTCAACGGCTGAAGCAGCGGACATATAACCCGATGCAGCGCCGAATGAAGCACCCATTGAGGGCACAGCAAATATTATCGCAAGTATTCCAGCGAATATCAGACTGACACCACCAATGTATTTATCGATAGCGTGGTGCCCCGTCGGGTCGATGTAATTGACCGGGTCACCATGGGCATAGGCGTAGCGGTTATCAACATGCACGTGATCCCGGGTGATAAAACGCCTCAGTTCAGGGTGGTGAAACCGGTGTCGTAAATAGGTTAGCCCGGTTTCTGGCTCAGTTAGCTCCTGATTCCAGGTAAAATCAGTGTCGTTTACAGGATTGTGCTGCAGCGGTTTACCGTAGGCATCGTAGCGATGTAGGCGCAGCTGTGTTTCGCCTTTGCCCTGTTGCAAAACCACCCCAGTGCTTGCATTGGCCTGAAAAAACTGATCCAGCCCCTGTTCGGTTTGTCTGCCGACAATGCCTTTCCCGTGCCGTACCAGCGAACGCCAATGTCCGTCTTTAACCACCGTTTGCATGCTTTTATGGTGATCCGGATAGAAGTGGCTGTGGGAGTTGTTACTACTACGGTGGCTTAGCAGGCCATTGGGCCAGTAATCATAACGGATCGCTGGCCGTTGTGGCGGCTGTACCTGCAATAAAAACCCAGCGTCGTCATATTCATATTGCGTCGCTTTATGATCTTGCGTCAGACGTCCGTTAGCATCATGCAGTACCGGCTTTACCACCTCCCCCACCTTGATGTTGACCAGCTGATCCAGATTATTGTAGGCATAGTGCAGGCTTTGTCCCGGACCGCAGTTGGTATAGTCTTCTTCAGTCAGCAGGTTGTTGTTGCCATCATAGCGGTAGCGTTTTTGGAATTTTTCACCCTGATTATTGGTGTGTACCTCATCGGTGAGACGGTTCATACCATCGTAGCGATACTCTGCCGTATGCTGCTTGGGCGGTTGACCTCTTTTAGCCAACTTTTGCACTTGTTTTATTAGCTCTCCCCAAGGCTTGAAGTTATAGCTTACGTTATATTGCATCTTAGGATTGGCGCTGGTTGATTCGACCATTTTACCAAGAACGCCATAGCGAAAATGGGTTTGGGTTACACCCGTTGCTTCTGCGTTGGTGATTCTCTTGAGCAACGTGCCGTGTCGTCCGTTATCGTCTTCACCGTAATGAAAGTCGATACGACTGCCGTTGAGCTTGAGGCTGGATAAACGGCCTTTATCTTCTGGATTGTAAATAAAGTGCTGTTCGGTCTGATTGGCGTCTTTTTGCGTAATAATTCGGTCGTAGTTGTCGAGGGTGTAGCTGATTGAACGATCATCCGGGTAACGCATCTCCAGTAAGCGACCGTTTGACGTATAACGATAATGCATGCTTTGCCCGTCACTGTCACTCAACTTAACCAGTCGGCCGTCGGCATCGTACTCTCGACTGATGGTATGACGCTTCTGATTTCGATTCCAGGACTGCTCAATCATCAACCCCCTGTTATCGTATTGGTAATTGATACCATGACCGTCTTGCAGGGTTTTCTCTATTTCCTGCCCGTTTTTGTCATAGCGGTGCTTCATGTAAAAGCGGCTGTGGTCAGCTGTTTTAGGGGATTCTACCTGCGTTAATAAACCATCACTGTCGTAAATATAGCGGTAGCCATTGTGGGTGCTGGTATGGTCTGGTGTTGTGAGTGTTTTGCGCCAGGTGTAAAGGTTATTCAGCAGGTCGTACTCCTGGCTTTTGTTGCCGTGCAGGCCGTCCCAGGTATGAGTGTCTGAAGCGATTAGGTTGTGATTGGCGTCGTAGCGCATAAGATTAGTGACCATTTCCCGCTTTTTATGGGTTTGCAGCTCCACCCGTGCTGACGTCATGCTGATCACTTTTGCGTGGGCGTCGTGTATCACGGTGGTTTCCAGAAACTCGGAGGCCTGTTCGTAAGGGTTGTTGGTTACCGGGTATTGCCGACTGATCTGTTTACGCTCCCAAGGCACCTTACTGACTACCAAGTGCTGGCGTCCGTTGATGAGGGTGGTGGTAGTTGCGTCGGCATCGTTGTAATGAATGCTGTGTTTATTGCCCCAGGGATCGGTGTTGCTTATTCGTCGCCCTTGCTCATCATAACCAAAAGTAGTGGTAAGGCCGAGAATATTGGTTTTGCTGACTACTTTGCCAAAGGCATCGAAAGACTGACTGGATATAGTGCGCCACTGTCCTTTATGCAGGTCTTGCTGGCTAATAGAACGCATGGACGCATCATGAATTTTTCGTTGTGTGTCACCCAGTGGGCTCTGTGTGATGACGGTATTTTTCCCATCGGTTACGAACGTTTCGTAAGTATGTCGAGTCACGTAACCGGCCGGGTCGGTTTGAGTGAGTGGGCGGTTCAGGGCGTCGTAAGTGTAGGTAGTGATTTCACCTTTGGGGGTTATGCTTTGCAGGTGCCTGGCATTGCGGGTATCGTTAACTTCTGTATGCTCACGACCCTGCTCGCTCACTTTGGTGATGGTGAGCTTAGCAGTTGCTGGGTCGAACTGGTAACGGATTTGATGGCTTACCGACTGAATGCCGGGCTGGTTTGGTAGCAGCCAGCGGCGGGTAGCGGAGCGTTGTCGTCCTTTATCATCATGAGTTAGATCGGTTTGTTGCCAGTCCTGCCAGTCTTTCAGGGGCTGCTTCCAAGCTAAACGCTCATGCCGGTGCGTTTTGCCATCCGCAGTGAGCGCATAGGTTTTGCGAATAGCTCTTCCCCCCAATAGGTCAAACCGGGTTTGTTCAGCCAGCAGGCTGTAGTGGTCGGTGAAGTAGCGGCTGACCGTAGCATCAAGCGCTTTCCACTGTTGGCGCTGACGGTCATAGACTGAGTGGGTTTTACTCAGTTTGTTGCCATAATGGTCGTAAGTGGTGGTGGTTTTGTCGCTCGGTACATAGATTGCGCCATTCCATACGTAACGGGTCACCTCAGTGGGTTTATCGTAATTGGTTGAGCGGCTGTATTTAAATGGTGAGATGGCGTACTTGTAAATTGTTTTCAGATAAGGCTGCCCTTGATGCAGGGTACGAACTTCAACCGGCAGGTGAAGATAATTATATTCATAAACCTGCTGATGCTGCTGTTCACCATTAACGCGCGTAACTTCCACACTGTATTTATAGGACTGATCATTGCTGTCGATCAGGCTATCGCCCTTGCTCGATAGTGAATACATGGGGTAGCCGGTGTAGTTACTGCCATCGCTGAATTTATAGTAAGCTTCGTGATGGGTTTTCAGATCGCTTTGGTCATACTGTTTAAAACGATTCACCACCGGCATTTGCTTCTTACCACTGTCGTCAGTGTAAAAAATGCTGCCGTAACTCAGCTCGGTGAGTAGCCCTTCGGGAGAGTACAAAGTGCGAACAAGATTTCTGCCATACTGGTAAAAATAGGTAATTTTGTAACTTTGCCGCAATGGGTTTTCGATGCTTGTGACCCCTCTCTCATTAAAGTAGACCCGATAAACCCGGTCATCGGGGCTGTTAATAATCATGATACCGGGTTCATAGCTGAAGCGGTAAACGTTGCCATAATCGTCTTTTATACTGACAAGCTTCGCAGACTCAAGGCTGGCAACCGGCTCTTCATAATTGAAATGCACATGGTTACCAAAGCGGTCAATCTGCAGCGTTAACAGCCCCTGCTGAGAAAAGAATTGACGGCTGCCGTCTTTATGGTGAGAGACGTGACGATAGTTCAAATATGGATAGCCAGGAATGGACGACGTTTGTCCTTTATCACGAAACCGGGTGCCGTGCTGATTGTAATATTTAAGCCCGGAAGCGAAGCCGGTTTCATCGTGCCATAAGTCATCAATGAGCCACTGCATGCCGCCGATTTCGGCGGTGTGTTGGGTAATATGATCCAAATCAAGTTGCCAGCCAGTGGGCAGGCCAAACCTTCCCTTAGCATTAAAACTGTAGGTCAGGCTCACTTTTAGGGGCATACGCACCCCTTGCGCTTTAATCAGCGGATAGTTAACGCTGAGCGACCCGGTGGCGGTATTGACCTGTACTGTAAGTGCTTTTGTGTGGTTATAGGCGTGACTGCCCTTGTAAGCGGCAATGGTCTGATAAGAAATGAGCAGCAGGCCAATGAATAAGAGCCTTGGTTGATACAATAATTTTGACATCATAGACACCTGTAAACCAATTGCTGGCTAAATACACTTTAGGAGGAGTTTTCACGCCTTGAAACAAAGTAATTAAATTGGTTGATCGCATTCTATGAAATGCTAAACGGAGTGCTCCATTTGAGCACTGCCGTATAAAATGAGTCTTATCAAAAACGATTGAAATTGAGTACATTCTTATCAATCATTGACCAACAGTATTCTGAACGGATTGTCACCTCACGCCTGTGTACGCATTCTCTTTTCGAACAGTCAGTCCCTCTAATGCTTCTGTCCGGGAGGAATGCAAAGCGTTAACAGAGCTCTGTTGCCCAGCAAGTTCTGATGCTGTCGTGTTTTCTCCAAACAGGCTGGTCTTTAGAAACTGTTCAGTCGCCATGTTAGAAGCTGAATCAGTAAATGCATGAGGGTAAAGCCCACTAAAAAATTTCTGCCCTACAGCGCTAACCCCCTCGTTATTTGCGCCCAATGCCCCCCCCTCGTTCGTCCCAGAAAATGTTTCAGATGTTTCTCGATAAGGGGGAGGAGCCTCAAAATTGAAATTAGCCTCATAAGAGGGAAAAGAGGTATAAGCGGGGGGAGCATCTCCAGACCCTGGGGCCAGTAGTTCGCTACTCCAGTTACTTGACGTCTTCGCAAAGGCTGATCCAGCGTTTATTTTCGCATCCAAGAATAACTCATCAAAGGCGTTTTTAATTGAACCATTTTCCACCAGATTTTTGACAAATTGACCAACACTCCTACCGAACTTTATAACCAATGGCGCCGATGCAAATATAAAAGCTAACCCGACGCCACCTGCAATTTCACTGACAAGTTTCAAGGCATCAGAGACTGCTTTGTTGCCATGATCAAGTTCTGCTTGGGAAGCGATGAGTGATGCGCCTGTCAATACACCGCTTACCCCGGCAATTACTGGAGGTGCTACTGCGGCCCTCGCAGCGACTGCGGCCCGTGCAGCTAACCTCCCGGCACTTTCTTCCAAAGCAAACGAAGTCGTTACTTCGGTTACGGTGTCATAACCAGCGGCAGTACCCAACGAAGAACCCATTGAGGGGATGGCTAAAAGAAATGCAGCAACGGTGACGACTATTGAGCTAGCCCCTAAAATGTAGTTTGCCACGGCACTGTGCCCCGTCGGGTCGATGTAATTGATCGGATCGCCATGGGCATAGGCATAGCGGTTATCTATATGCATATTGTCGCGAGTGATAAAACGCCTCAGTTCGGGGTGGTGAAACCGGTGTCGTAAGTAAGTGAGCCCGGTTTCAGGTTCGGCCAATTCCTGATTCCAGGTGAAATCGGTGTCTTCTGTTGAATTGCGCTGTAGTGGTTTGCCGTAGGCATCGTAGCGATGCAAGTGCAACTGTGTTTGGTCTTTGGCTTGTTGCAACACCACACCGGTGCTCTCATTGACTTTGAAAAACTGATCAAGACCCTGCTCGGTTTGTCTGCCAACAATGCTGTTTCCGTGTCGCACCAGCGAGCGCCACTGGCCGTCTTTAACCACCGTTTGCATGTTTTTATGGTGGTCCGGATAGAAGCGGTTTTGGGAAACGCCTTTGCTGCGACTGCTGAGCAAACCGCTCGGCCAGTATGCGTAGCGGGTTGCTGGCTGTTGCTGCGGCTTTACCTGCAATAAAAAGCCTGCGTCGTCGTATTCATATTGAGTCGCTTTATGATCGAACGTCAGATGCCCATTAGCATCGTGCAGTATCGGCTTGATTTCCTCACCCACTTTAACGCTGATCAGTTGATCAAGGTTGTTGTAGTAATAATGCCGTCTTTGACCCGGGCCACAGAAGCTGTGATCTTCTTCCGCCAGCAGGTTGTTGTTGCCGTCGTAACGGTAGCGCTTTTGAAACTTTTCACCTTGGTTGTTAGTGTGCACCTCGTCGGTGAGTCGGTTCATGCCATCGTAGCGATATTCTGTTGTATGGTTCTGCGGCGGTTGACCCTTTTTAGCCAACTTTTGCACTTGTTTTAATAGCTCTCCCCAAGGCTTGAAGTTATAGCTTACGTTATAATACATCCTCGGATTGGTGCTGGTTGATTCCACCATTTTTCCGAAAACGCCATAGCGAAAATGGGTTTCGGTGACGCCCGTTGCTTCTGCGTTGGTGACTCTCTTGAGCAACTTGCCACGCCTTCCGTTGTCATCTTCACCGTAATGGAAGTCGATACGACTGCCCTTGACCTTGAGGCTGGATAAGCGCCCATTGTCTTCTGGGTTGTAAATAAAGTGCTGTTCGGTCTGGTTGGGGTCTTTTTGCGTAATAACGCGGTCGTAATCGTCAAGGGTGTAGCTCATTGAGCGATCGTCCGGGTAGCGCATTTCCAGCAGGCGCCCGTTTGGCGTATAGCGATAGTGCATGCCTTGCCCGTCGCTGTCGCTTACCTTAACCAGTCGGCCATCGGCATCGTACTCTCGGCTGACGGTATGGCGCTTCTGGTTTCGAGTCCAGGACTGTGCAGTCAAGAGACCCCGGTTGTCGTATTGGTAATGGATACGTCGGCCGTTTTGCAGGGTTTTTTCTATTTCATGGCCGTTTTTATCATAGCGATGCTTGGTATAAAGACGACTACCGTCCTCCGTTGTTGGCGATTCTACCTGCGCTAGAAAACCATCGCCGTCATAAAGGTAGCGGTAGCCTTCGTCAATACTGATGCGCTCTGGTGTTTTAAATATTTTGTTCCAAGTATAGAGCTGGTTCAGCAGGTCGTACTCCCGGCTTTTATTGCCGTATAGGCCGTCCCAGGTGTGAGTGCCTGAGGCGATCAGATTGTGGTTAGCGTCGTAGCGCATAAAGTTAGTGACCATTTCCCGTTTTTTGTGAGTACACAGGTCAACCAATGCTGACATCGTGCGGATCGGTTTTTTATGGGCGTCGTATACCACAGTGGTTTCAAGGAATTCGGTGGCTTGGTCATGGGGGTTGTTGGTTACCGGATATTGGCGGTTGATCTGTTTACGCTCCCATGGCACCTTGCTGACCACCAAATGCTGGCGCCCGTTAATTCGGGTGGTGGTGGTCATGGCGGGGTCATTGTATTCAGTGCTGTGTTCATTGCCCCAGGAGTCCGTGGTGCGGGTCGGCCGCCCCAACTCATCATAGGCAAGCGTGGTGGTGAGGCCGAGAATATTGGTTTTGCTGACTACTTTGCCAAAGGCATCGTAGGACTGGCTGGATAAGTTACGCCACTGCCCTTTATGCAGATCTTGCTGGCTGATAGAACGGTTGGACGCATCTTTAATGGTTCGTCGTGTATCTCCCAACGGGCTCTGGCTAGTGACGGTATTTTTCCCCTCGGTACTGAATGTTTCGTAACTATGGCGGGTCACGTAGCCGGCCGGGTCGGTGTGAGTAAGCGGGCGGTTCAGGGCATCGTAGGTGTAGGTGGTGACTTCGCCTTTGGGGGTTATGCTTTTCAGGTGCCTCGCATTGCGGGTATCAATAACTTCTGTATGCTCACGACCCTGATCGCTCACTTTAGTGATGGTCAGCTCGGCAGTGGCCGGGTCAAACTGGTAACGGGTGTGGTGGTTTACCGACTGAACACCCGGCTGATTGCTTGCCAACCAGCGGCGAGTAGCCGAGCGTCGTCGTCCTTTTTCATCGTGGGTTAAATCCGTTTGCTGCCAGTCCTGCCAGTCTTTAAGAAGCGGTTTCCAGGCTAAGCGCTGGTAGCGGTGCGTTTTGCCATCCGCCGCCAGCCCGTAGCTGCTGCGAATGGCTCTGCCGCCCAACAAATCGACCTTTGTGTGTTCAGCCAACAGACTGTAATAGTTGGTGAAATAGCGGCTGGCAGTCACTTCAAGCGCCCTCCATTGTTGGCGCTTACGGTCATAGGACGAACGAATCTCACTCAGTTGATTGCCGTAACGGTCGTAGGTCGCTGTGGTTTTGTCGCTGGGAACATAGATTGCACCATTCCAGAGGTAACGGGTTATATTGGTGGGTTTATCGTAATTGGTTGAGCGGCTGTATTTAAACGGTGAGATGTCATAATCGTAAGTGGTTTTCAGGTACGGCTGCCCCTTTTGCAGGGTTCGAACTTCAACCGGCAAGTGCAAATAATTGTATTCATAAACCATCTGGCGCTGCTGTTCGCCATTAACGTACGTGACTTCCACACTGTACTTGTAGAACTGATCATTACTGTCGACCAGGCTGTCGCCCTTTTCTGATAGAGCGTACATAGGATAGCCAGTGTAATTACTGCCATCGCTAAACTTGTAATAGACTTCGTGGTGGGTTTTCAGGTCAGAGTAGTCATACTGCTTAAAACACTTCACCACCGGCATTTGCTTTTTATTACGACCCTCAGTGTAAAAAATACCGCTGTAGCTCAGCTCGCTAAGCAGCCCTTCGGGGGTTTCCAGAGTACGAATCAGGGTTTTGCCAAACTTATTAACGTAGGTGATTTTGTAACTTTGCTTTAATGGGTTCTCAATTCTGGTGACCCCTTCCCCACTAAAGTAGACCCGTTGAACCCGATCATCAGGAGTATTAATAATCATGGTACCGGGCTCATAGCTGAAACGGTAAACGTTGCCATAATCGTCTTTTATGCTGACAAGTTTGGCAGACTCAAGGTTGACAACCGGCTCTTCATAATTGAAATGCACATGGTTACCAAAGCGATCAATCTGCAATATCAACAGCCCCTGATGAGAAAAAAACTGACGGCTGCCGTCTTTATGATGAGAGACATGACGGTAGTTAAGTCTAGGAAAACCGGGAATAGGCAACGATTGACCTTTATCACGAAATTGTGTGCCGTGCTGATTGTAATACTTCAGCCCGGAAGCAAAGCCGGTTTCGTCATGCCATAAATCATCAATGAGCCACTGCATACCGCTGAGTTCGGCGGTGTGATGAGTAATGTGATCGAGATCAAGCTGCCAGCCAGCAGGCAGACCAAATCGACCCCGGGCATTAAAACTGTAGGTAAGGTTCACTTTCAGTGGCATACGCACCCCATGCGCTTTAATCAGGGGATAGTTAAGACTGAGCGTTCCGGTGGCGGTATTTACCTGTAATTTAAGTGATTTTGGGTGGTTATAAGCGTGACTGCCCTTGTAAGCGGCAATCGTCTGATAGGAAATGAACAGCAGCCCGATGAGTATCAGTCTGCACGAATACAATAACTTTGACATCATAGACACCTATAAACCAATTGCTGGCTTAATACACTCTAGGAGTGGTGGTCACATTATGAAATAAAGTAATGGTCTGATTAATGACATTTTCAGCCTGCCAGCTGACACCATTTTCCTTTGATGTCGTCAGTACCCAGACACTGCTTGTGTGCGTGAAGTCATAGCGCAGTCGTAAGCACCTGGCTCTATTAACAAGCGAAAGATTTGGCAAGTTTCGCTGTCGCAGAGTTGGCGATAACAGTTCATAGATACAAACGGCAGCACTGCGTTGGAGCGCTGCCTTATAAGGTGTGCCTTAACAATAACGGCGTATATTCGTATCAATCATCCAGCGGCAGTATGTTGACCGGCCTAAAACGTAGTGCCTGTATACTCATTCTCTTTTCGAACAGTCATCCCCCCCGAGGCTTCTGCCGGGGAGGAATTCAAAGCGTTAACAGAATTCTCTTGCCCGGCAAATTCTGGTGCTGCCATGTTTTCTTCCAACGGGTTTGTCTGTAAAGACTGTTGAGCCGCTAAATCAGCAACTACTTGATCGCCTGACCCATTAGAATATTGTTGCGCTATAACGCCCCCCCCTTCGGTACCTGTATTCAATGAATTTTCTGCTGCAGTACCTGTATTATCAGCTATTGCAGTATAAGCGGGGGGAGCATCGCCATGACCATAAAAGGGAGGAGGAAGATCATCATAAGAGGGAAGAACCCTCCCATAAGGGGGAAGAAGATTATGACGAAATGGAATATCCAAAGGGTTGCTGAAGTCATCTATGCCTTCCGGTAGCCTCATACTGTCCAAAGCATCACTTTTTGCCAATTGGAATAACCTCAAAAGGGAATCTTTTAATGAACTACCGCTGCGCATCATGTTGATAAATTGTTCATAACTACCAGAGAATTTTATGATCAATGGCGCCGATGCAAACATAAAAAATAATCCGACTCCACCTGCAATTTCACTGACTACTTTCAAATTGTCAGCGCATGCTTTGTTGCCATGATCCAGTTCTACTTGAGAAGCAATGAGTGATGCGCCTGTAAATACACCCGTTAGCGCAGAAACTACTGGAGGCGCTGTGGCAACCTTCGCACCAAAGCTCATGATGAGTCCTTCAGCAGTATATACAGAAGCTTCCATTGCCGTGTCATAAGCAGATGCAACACCCAGTGAAGACCCCATTGTAGGTAAGGCCATTAGCAGCGCAACAACTGACACTACTGCTGTGGCGGCGCCTATCGTGTAGTTCGTCGCAGCATTGTGCCCCGTCGGGTCGATGTAATTGATCGGATCGCCATGGGCATAGGCATAGCGGTTATCTATATGCATATTGTCGCGAGTGATAAAACGCCTCAGTTCGGGGTGGTGAAACCGGTGTCGTAAATAAGTGAGCCCGGTTTCAGGTTCGGTCAATTCCTGATTCCAGGTGAAATCGGTGTCTTCTGTTGGGTTACGCTGTAGTGGTTTGCCGTAGGCGTCGTAACGATGCAAGTGCAGCTGCGTTTGGTCTTTGGCTTGTTGCAATACCACGCCGGTGCTCTCATTGACTTTGAAAAACTGATCAAGACCCTGCTCGGTTTGTCTACCGACAATGCTGTTTCCGTATCGCACCAGTGAGCGCCACTGGCCGTCTTTAACCACCGTTTGCATGTTTTTATGGTGGTCCGGATAGAAGTGGTTTTGGGAATCGCTTTTGCTGCGACTGCTCAGCAGACCGTTCGGCCAGTATGCGTAGCGGGTTGCTGGCCGTTGCTGCGGCTGTACCTGCAATAAAAAGCCTGCGTCGTCGTATTCATATTGAGTCGCTTTATGATCGAACGTCAGATGCCCATTAGCATCGTGCAGTACCGGCTTGACCTCCTCACCCACCTTAACACTGACCAGTTGATCGAGGTTGTTGTAGGAATAGTGCAGCCTTTGGCCCGGACCACAGTTGCTGTGATCCTCTTCCGCCAGCAGGTTGTTGTTGCCGTCGTAACGGTAGCGCTTTTGAAACTTTTCATCTTGATTGTTAGTGTGCACCTCGTCGGTGAGTCGGTTCATGCCATCGTAGCGATATTCTGTTGTATGGTTCTGCGGCGGTTGACCTTTTTTAGCCAACTTTTGCACTTGTTTTAATAGCTCTCCCCAAGGCTTGAAGTTATAGCTTACGTTATAATGCATCCTCGGATTGGTGCTGGTTGATTCCACCATTTTTCCGAAAACGCCATAGCGGAAATGGGTTTGGGTGACGCCCGTTGCTTCTGCGTTGGTGACTCTCTTGAGCAACGTGCCGTGTCGTCCGTTATCGTCTTGACCGTAATGGAAGTCGATACGACTGCCCTTGACCTTGAGGCTGGATAAGCGCCCCTTGTCTTCTGGGTTGTAAATAAAGTGCTGTTCCGTCTGGTTGGGGTCTTTTTGCGTAATAACGCGGTCGTAATCGTCAAGGGTGTAGCTCATTGAGCGATCATCCGGGTAACGCATTTCCAGCAGATGCCCGTTTGGCGCATAGCGATAGTGCATGCCTTGCCCGTCGCTATCGCTTACCTTAACCAGTCGGCCATCGGCATCGTACTCTCGACTGACGGTATGGCGCTTCTGGTTTCGAATCCAGGACTGTTCAGTCAAGCGACCCCGATTGTCGTATTGGTAATGGATACGATGACCATTTTGCAGGGTTTTTTCTATTTCATGGCCGTTTTTATCATAGCGATGCTTGGTATAAAGACGACTACCGTCATCCGTTGTTGGCGATTCTACCTGCGCTAGAAAACCATCGCCGTCATAGAGGTAACGATAGCCTGCGTGAGTGCCGGTGTGCTCTGGTGTTTTAAACGTTTTATGCCAGGTATAGAGCTGATTAAGCAGATCGTACTCCCGGCTTTTATTGCCGTATAGGCCGTCCCAGGCTGTGAGTGTCTGAGGCGATCAAGTTGTGGTTAGCGTCGTAGCGCATAAAGTTGGTGATTATTTCCCGCTTTTTGTGGGTATGCAGGTCAACCAGCGCTGACGTCGTGCGGATCGGTTTTTTATGGGCGTCGTGTTCCACGGTAGTTTCAACGAATTCGGTGGCTTGGTCATGGGGGTTGTTGGTTACCGGGTATTTGCGGTTGATCTGTTTACGCTCCCATGGCACCTTGCTGACCACCAAGTGCTGGCGCCCGTTAATTCGGGTGGTGGTGGTCATGGCGGGGTCATTGTATTCAGTGCTGTGTTCATTGCCCCAGGAGTCCGTGGTGCGGGTCGGCCGCCCCAACTCATCATAGGCAAGCGTGGTGGTGAGGCCGAGAATATTGGTTTTGCTGACTACTTTACCAAAGGCATCGTAGGACTGGCTGGATAAGTTACGCCACTGCCCTTTATGCAGATCTTGCTGGCTGATAGAACGGTTGGATGCATCTTTAATGGTTCGTCGTGTATCTCCCAACGGGCTCTGGCTAGTGACGGTATTTTTTCCCTCGGTACTGAATGTTTCATAACTATGGCGGGTCACGTAGCCGGCCGGGTCGGTGTGAGTAAGCGGGCGGTTCAGGGCATCGTAGGTGTAGGTGGTGACTTCGCCTTTGGGGGTTATGCTTTTCAGGTGCCTCGCATTGCGGGTATCAATAACTTCTGTATGCTCACGACCCTGATCGCTCACTTTAGTGATGGTCAGCTGGGCAGTGGCGGGGTCAAAATAGTAGCGAGTGTGGTGGTTTACCGACTGAACACCCGGCTGATTGCTTGCCAGCCAGCGGCGAGTAGCCGAGCGCCGTCGTCCTTTTTCATCGTGGGTTAAATCCGTTTGCTGCCAGTCCTGCCAGTCTTTAAGAAGCGGTTTCCAGGCTAAGCGCTGGTAGCTGTGCGTTTTGCCATCCGCCGCCAGCCCGTAGCTGCTGCGAATGGCTCTGCCACCCAACAAGTCGACCTTTGTGTGTTCAGCCAATAGGCTGTAATGGTCGGTGAAATAGTGACTGAAGGTCGCATCAAGCGCCTTCCATTGTTGGCGCTTACGGTCATAGGACGAACGGATTTCGCTCAATTTATTGCCGTAATGGTCGTATTTGGTGACGGTTTTGTCGCTAGGTACATAGGTTGTACCATTCCAGAGGTAACGGGTTATCTCGGTGGGTTTATCGTAATTGGTTGAGCGGCTGTATTTAAACGGCGAGATGGCGTACTTGTAAGTGGCTTTCAGAAAGGGCTGCCCCTGTTGCATAGTCCGAACCTCAACCGGTAAGTGCAAATAATTGTATTCATAAACCACTTGCCGCTGCTGTTGCCCATTAATGTGCGTGACTTCAACGCTGTATTTGTAGGACTGATCATTGCTGTCCATTAAGCTGTCGCCCTTCTCTGATAGAGCGTACATAGGATAGCCAGTGTAGTTACTGCCGCCGCTGAACTTATAATAAACTTCATGATGGGTTTTCAGGTCGCTCTGGTCATACTGCTGAAAACGACTCACCACCGGTATTTGCTTTTTACCACTACCGTCGCTGTAAAAAATACCACTGTAACTCAGCTTAGTAAGCAGCCCTTCGGGAGTTTCCAGAGTATGAATCAGGTTTCTGCCGAACTTATTAACGTAGGTGATTTTGTAGCTTTGCTTTAATGGGTTCTCAATTCTGGTGACCCCTTCCCCACTAAAATAGACCCGTTGAACCCGATCATCAGGGGTATTAATAATCATGGTACCGGGCTCATAGCTGAAACGGTAAACGTTGCCATAATCGTCGTTTATGCTGTTAAGTTTTGCAGACTCAAGGTTGACAACCGGCTCTTCATAATTGAAATGCACATGGTTACCAAAACGGTCAACCTGCAACATTAACAGCCCCTGATGAGAAAAAAACTGACGACTGCCGTCTTTATGATGAGAGACATGACGATAGTTTAGGCTAGGAAAACCGGGAATAGGCAACGATTGACCTTTATCACGAAATTGGGTGCCGTGTTGATTGTAATACTTCAACCCGGAAGCAAAGCCGGTTTCGTCATGCCATAAATCATCAATGAGCCACTGCATACCGCTGAGTTCGGCGGTGTGTTTTGTAATATGATTGAGATCAAGCTGCCAGCCAGCAGGCAGACCAAATCGACCCCGGGCATTAAAGCTGTAGGTCAGGTGCACTTTCAGTGGCATACGCACCCCATGCGCTTTAATCAGGGGATAGTTAAGACTGAGCGTTCCGGTGGCGGTATTTACCTGTACTTTGAGTGATTTTGGGTGGTTATAGGCATGGCTGCCCTTGTAAGCGGCAATCGTCTGGCAGGAAATGAACAGCAGCCCGATGAATATCAGACGACATTGGTACAATAGATTTGACATCATAGACACCTGTAAACCAACTGCTGGCTTAATACACTTTAGGAGTAGTTGTCACATTATGAAATAAAGTAATGGTTTGATTATTTGCATTGTCAGCCTGCCTTTTGATGCCATTTGTCTGTCGTTGGTGTCGTCAGTAAACCCAACTGTGCTGATGTGCGAGGGAGCATAGTGCAGGCATGTGGCGCTCTTTACAGGTGAACGATTTGGCAAGCGCCGTCACAGGGTTGGCGATAGAAGCACATAGAGACTAACGCAGCGCTCCATTGGAGCGCTCCGTATAAGATGCGCCTTAACAATAACGACTTACATTGAGCACATTCATATCAATCATAGAGTGGCAGAATTCTGGCCGGACTAAAACTTAACTCCTGTATATTCATTCTGTTTTTGAAGAATAACGTCCCCTGTCGTGTCAGCCTGAGAGGAGCCTACAGCGCTAACACTCGCTTGCCCCCCAGATTCTGATGATGCAAAGCTATTTCCAAGCTGAGTTGGCTGTAAAGACGGTTGAGTCACCGATTTAGGCGTTACGCCAACAGCCCCTGCATTGCAAATTCCATTAGCACATTCTGGATAACTCCTCTTAGATGCTTCGAAACTTTTGCTTAATGCTTTATCTGTTGAATTGGCGGAAGTGGTATTAGACCCCTTACCAAATGCTTTTTTAGGTAGTTCACCAGCAGGTTCATCAGAAGTGGGAGCAGCCTCTCCAGTTTCTGACTCCCGAATTAGAGGCCGCCAACCACCTCTTCTTACATTGTCTATGAAATGTTCAGCTTCTTGTCTTCCAGCGTTGGCTATGCCCTCAAATATTGAGCCAATTGATCGTCCTTCATCCAACCCCCTTACAAACTGCCAATAATATTTCACGATATCTTCGATGAATGGTGCCGTAGCCAATGCAAAAAGTCCTCCGATACCACCTGTAACCCAACTGAATATTCTCAAAGCATGGGCAGCTGATTTGTTGCCCTCATCAAGCTCTGCTTGAGCAGCAATGAGCGAAGCGCCTGCTAATGTCAAGAATACGGTAGAAGTTGGTGGAGCAAATGTTGCGATAGAGGATACTATTAGTCCGACGCCTACCTCCTCAGCTTCAAAAACCGCCGAAGCAGCCACTGAAGCGCCCATTGAGGGTATAGCGAAGAGAAGCCCGAAAATTGCAAGTCCTATTGTGGAGCCGCCAAGCCCGTAGTTGACAGCTCTTTTCGATATGTGTCCTGTCGGGTCGATGTAATTGATCGGATCACCGTGGGCATAAGCGTAGCGGTTATCAAGATGCACATTGTCCCGGGTGATAAAACGCCTCAGTTCAGGGTGGTGAAACCGGTGCCGTAAGTAAGTCAGCCCGGTTTCAGGTTCTTTTAACTCCTGGTTCCAGGTGAAATCGGTGTCGTCTTTTGGGTTGCGCTGTAGTGGTTTGCCATAGGCGTCGTAGCGATGCAGGTGTAGCTGGGTTTCGTTTTTGGCTTGTTGCAAAACCACGCCAGTACTCTCATTGACTTTGAAAAACTGATCAAGGCCCTGATCGGTTTGTCTGCCGACAATGCTGCTTCCGTGCCGTACCAGCGAGCGCCACTGGCCGTTTTTAACCACCGTTTGCATATTTTTATGGTGATCAGGGTAGAAATGGCTTTGGGAAGCGCCACTGCTGCGACGGCTCAGCGAGCCGTTCGGCAAGTATTCGTAGCGAATTGCTGGCCGTTTTTGGGGCTGTACTTGTAATAAAAAGCCTGCGTCGTCGTATTCATATTTGGTCGATTTATGATCCAGCGTCAGTTGTCCATTAGCATTGTGAAGCACTGGTTTCATCACCTCACCAACTTTGACATTGACCAGCTGATCCAGGCTGTTGTAGAAATACTGCTGGCTTTGGCCCGGGCCACAGTTGCTGTGATCCTCTTCCGCTAGCAAATTGTTGTTACCGTCGTAACGGTAATACTTTTGAAATTTTTCACCTTGGTTGTTAGTGTGCACCTCGTCGGTGAGTCGGTCCATGCCATCATAACGATACTCCGTTGTATATTTCTGGGGTGGTTGACCCTTTTTAACCAATGTTTGCACTTGCTTTAAGAGCTCTCCCCAGGGCTTAAAGTGATAGCTTACGCCGTATTGCATGCTGGCGTTGTTGCTGGTTGATTCCACCATTTTTCCAAAAGCGCCATAGCGAAAGTCAGTTTGGGTGACTCCCGTTGCTTCTGCGTTGGTGACTCTCTTGAGCAGCTTTCCACGTCGTCCGTTGTCGTCTTCACCGTAATGAAAGTCGATACGACTGCCCTTAACCTTAAGACTGGATAAGCGCCCTTTGTCTTCTGGGTTGTAAATAAAGTGCTGTTCCGTCTGGTTGGGGTCTTTTTGCGTAATAACACGATCGTAGTTGTCGAGGGTGTAGCTGATTGAGCGATCGTTAGGGTAACGCATTTCCAGCAGGTGTCCGTTTGGCGTATACCGATAGTGCATACTTTGTCCATCGCTGTCGCTCAACGTAACCAGTCGGCCATCGGCATCGTGCTCTCGAGTGAGGGTATAGCGTTTCTGATTCCGACCCCAGGACTGTTCAGTCAATAAGCCCCGGTTGTCGTATTGGTAATTAATACGATGACCGTTATGCAGGGTTTTCTCTATTTCATGGCCATTTTTATCATAGCGGTGTTTCATATAAAAACGGTTACCGTCAGCTGCCGCTGGGGATTCTATCTGCGTCAACAATCCATCTCCGTCGTATAGATAACGATAGCCTGTATGACTGCTGATGTGTTCTGGTGTTTTTAGCGTTTTGTGCCACGTGTAGAGATGATTCAGCAGATCATACTCCCGGCTTTTACTACCGTACATGCCGTCCGAGGTGTGAGTATCTGAGGTGATCAGGTTGTGATTGGCGTCGTAGCGTATAAAATTTGTGACCATTTCCCGTTTTTTTTGGGTTTTAAGGTCAACCCGTGCTGACGTCGTGCGGACCGGTTTTTTATGGGCATCGTGTATCACGGTGGTTTCCAGAAACTCAGTGGCCTGATCGTAGGGGTTGTTGGTTACCGGGTATTGTCGGTTAATCTGTTTACGCTCCCATGGCACCTTGCTGACCACCATGTGCTGGCGCCCGTTAATTCGGGTGGTGGTGGTCATGGCGGGGTCATTGTATTCAGTGCTGTGCTCATTACCCCAAGGGTCCGTGATACGGATCGGCCGACCCACCTCATCATGGTCATGCGTTGTGGTGAGGCCGAGGATATCGGTTTTACTGACTACTTTGTCAAAGGCGTCGTAGGACTGGCTGGATAAGGTACGCCACTGTCCTTTATGCAGGTCTTGCTGGCTAATCACACGTTTAGACGCATCTTTAACTTTTCGTCGTGTATCACCCAAAGGGCTCTGCGTGGCGACGGTGTTTTGCCCGTGGGTACTGAACGTTTCGTAAGTATGGCGGGTCACGTAGCCTGCCGGGTCGGTTTGGGTAAGTGGGCGGTTCAGGGCATCGTAAGTGAAACGGGTGACTTCACCCTTGGGGGTTATGGATTTCAGGTGCCTGGAGTTACGGGTATCGATAACTTTTGTATGCTCACGACCCTGGTCGCTCACTTTAGTGATGGTCAGCTGGGCAGTGGCGGGGTCGAAATGGTAGCGAGTGTGGTGGTTTACCGACTGCACACCTGGCTGATTGCTTGCCAGCCAGCGGTGTCTAGCAGAGCGTCGTCGTCCTTTTTCATCGTGAGTTAAATCCGTTTGCTGCCAGTCCTGCCATTCTTTAAGAGCTGGCTTCCAAGCTAAGCGCTGGTAGCTGTGGGTTTTGCCATTCTCAGCCAGCCCATAGCTTTTGCGAATGGCTCGGCCTCCCAAAAAGTCGACTTTCGTCTTTTCGGCCAGCAGGCTGTAATTATTTGTGAAATAGCGATTGACAGTCGCTTCAAGCATCTTCCATTGTTGGCGCTGACGGTCATAGGATGAACGGGTCTCGCTCAGTTTATTGCCGTAATGGTCGTAAGTGTGTGAGGTTTTGTCACTGCGTACATAGCTTGTGCCATTCCAGATATAACGGATCGTTGCGGTGGGTTTATCGTAATTGGTTGAGCGACTGTATTTAAACGGTGAGATATCATACTCGTTATTGACTTTCAGATACGGCTGCCCCTTTAGCAGGGTTCGAACTTCAATCGGCAGGTGCAAGTAATTGTATTCATAAATCATCTGCCGCTGTTGCTCGCCATTAACTTGCGTGACTTCCACGCTGTATTTGTAGGACTGATCATTACTGTCGACCAGGCTATCGCCCTTCTGTGATAGAGCATACAGAGGATAGCCAGTGTAGTTAGCGCTGTCGCTGAACTTGTAATAGACGTCGTGATGGGTTTTCAGGTCGCTCTTATCATACTTTTTAAAATGACTCACTACCGGCATTTGCTTTTTACCACGACCATCGTTGTAAGGAATGCCGCTGTAGCTCAGCTCGGTCAGCAGCCCTTCGGGGGTTTCAAGGGTGCTAAGCAGGTTGCGACCAAATTGATTGACATAGGTCATTCTGTAGCTTTGTTTCAATGGGTTCTCAATTCTGGTGACTCCTTCCCCATTAAAGTAGATACGATACACCCGGTCATCGGGGTAGCTAATCATCATGTTTCCGGGTTCATAGCTGAAGCGGTAAACATTGCCGTATTCGTCTTTTATGCTGGTGAGTCTGGCAGACTCAAGATTGGCAATCGGCTCCTCATAATTGAAATGCACATGGTTACCAAAGCGGTCAAGCTGCAGCATTAACAAACCTTGCTGGGAAAAAAACTTACGACTACCGTCTTTATGATGAGAGACGTGACGGTAGTTCATGCTCGGGTAACCGGGAATAGGCAACGCCTCCCCTTTATCAAGAAATTTTGTGCCGTGCTGATTGTAGTACTTAAGCCCGGAAGCAAAGCCGGTTTCATCGTGCCATAAATCATCAATCAGCCACTGCATACCGCCAAGTTCGGCGGTATGTTGGGTAATATGGTCCAAACCAAGTTGCCAGCCATTAGGCAGGCCAAACCGGCCCCGGGTGTTAAAACTGTAGGTCAGGTGAATTTTCAGGGGCATTTGTATCCCGTGCGCTTCAATTAGGGGATAGTTTAGGCTGACTGTTCCGGTGGCAATATTTACTTGCACCTTGAGATCTTTTGCATGGTTATAGGCATGGCTGCCCTTGTAAGCGGCAATCGTCTGGTAGGAAATAAACAGCAGCCCGATGAATATCAGACGGCATTGGTACAATATCTTTGACATCATAGACACCTGTAAACCAATTGCTGGCGTAATACACTTTAGAAGCAGTTGTCACATTATGAAATAAAGTAATGGTCTGATTATTTGCATTGTCAGCCTGCCTTCTGATGCCATTTGTCGTTGGTGTCGTCAGTAAACCCAACTGTGCCGATGTGCGAGGGAGCATAGTGCAGGCATGTGGCGCTCTTTACAGGCGAAAGATTTAGCAAGTACCGTCACAGGGTTGGCGATACCAGCACAGAGAGACTAACGGAGCGCTCCATTGGAGCGCTGCCATATAAGATGGTACTTAACAAAAACCACTGCCATTGAGCACATTCATATTAATCATAAAACGGCAGTATTCTGACTGGCCTAAAACTTAACTCCTGTATATTCATTCTCTTTTTGAAGAAGAATACCCCCTTTAGCATCAGCCTGAGAGGAGGCTACAGCGCTAACATTGCTCGGTTGCCCCACATGTTTTGGTGGTGTAAAGCTTTCTTGAAGCTTACCCGGTTGTAAAGACGATTGAGTCGCCGATTTAGGCGTTACACCAGCACCCCCTACATTACAAATTCCATTACCACATTTTGGATAATTCGCCTTAGTTGCTTCGGCGCTTTTGCTTACTACTTTCTCTGCTGAATTGGCGGAAGCGGTATTAGGCCCATTACCAAATGTTTTTTTAGGTATTTGACCAGAAGGTTCATCAAAAGTGGGAGCAGCCTCCCCAGCTTCTGGCTCATCAAGTAGAGGCTTCACTATATCGTTTTCTAATTTACCTATGCTTTTGTAAGCTGCGACTTTTGCAGTTTCGTATATGTCATCAAATATGCTGGAAAGTGTTTTTCCCTTATTCAACCCCGCTACAAACTGAGAATAATAATCCCACATATCTTTGAAAAATGGTGCCGAAGCCAATGCAAAAGCTGCTCCGACACCACCTGAAACCAAACTGACAAGTTTCAAATCATGGGCGACTGCTTTGTTGCCCGCATCAAGCTCTGCTTGAGAAGCAATGAGCGATGCGCCTGCCAATGTGAAGGATGCGGCAGAAATTGCTGGGGCTACTGCTCCGACGGTGTAAAATATGGCTCCGAGGGTTAAAGCCTCGGCATCAAAAACACCTGCAGCAGCCACTGAAGCGCCCATTGAGGGTATAGCGAAGAGAAGCCCCAAAATTGCAGCTCCTATTGTGGCGGCGCCCAAAATGTAGTTGAAAGGTTTTTTCGACAAGTGTCCTGTCGGGTCGATGTAATTGATCGGATCACCGTGGGCATAAGCGTAGCGGTTATCAAGATGCACATTGTCCCGGGTGATAAAACGCCTCAGTTCAGGGTGGTGAAACCGGTGCCGTAAGTAAGTCAGCCCGGTTTCAGGTTCTTTTAATTCCTGGTTCCAGGTGAAATCGGTGTCGTCTTTTGGGTTGCGCTGTAGTGGTTTGCCATAGGCATCGTAGCGATGCAGATGCAACTGGGTTTCGTTTTTGGCTTGTTGCAAAACCACACCAGTACTCTCATTGACTTTGAAAAACTGATCAAGGCCCTGATCGGTTTGTCTGCCGACAATGCTGCTTCCGTGCCGTACCAGTGAGCGCCACTGACCGTTTTTAACCACCGTTTGCATATTTTTATGGTGATCAGGGTAGAAATGGCTTTGGGAAGCGCCACTGCTGCGACGGCTGAGCGAGCCGTTCGGCAAGTATTCGTAGCGAATTGCTGGCCGTTTTTGGGGCTGTACCTGTAATAAAAAGCCTGCGTCGTCGTATTCATATTTGGTCGATTTATGATCCAGCGTCAGTTGTCCATTAGCATTGTGAAGCACTGGTTTCATCACCTCACCGACTTTAACATTGACCAGCTGATCCAGGCTGTTGTAGAAATACTGCTGGCTTTGGCCCGGGCCACGGTTGCTGTGATCCTCTTCCGCTAGCAAATTGTTGTTACCGTCGTAACGGTAATACTTTTGAAATTTTTCACCTTGGTTGTTAGTGTGCACCTCGCCGGTGAGTCGGTCCATGCCATCATATCGATATTCCGTCGTATATTGCTGGGGCCGTTGACCCTTTTTAGCCAGTGTTTGCACTTGCTTTAAGAGCTCTCCCCAGGGCTTAAAGTGATAGCTTACGCCGTATTGCATGCTGGCGTTGTTGCTGCTTGACTCCACCATTTTTCCAAAAGCGCCATAACGGAAGTCAGTTTGGGTGACTCCTGTTGCTTCTGCGTTGGTGACTCTCTTGAGCAGCTTTCCACGTCGTCCGTTGTCGTCTTCACCGTAATGAAAGTCGATACGACTGCCCTTGACCTTGAGGCTGGATAAATGCCCCTTGTCTTCTGGGTTATAAATAAAGTGCTGTTCCGTCTGGTTGGGGTCTTTTTGCGTAATAACACGATCGTAGTTGTCGAGGGTGTAGCTGATTGAGCGATTGTTCGGGTAATGCATTTCCAGCAGGTGCCCGTTTGGCGTATACCGATAGTGCATACTTTGTCCATCGCTGTCGCTCAACTTAACCAGTCGACCATCGGCATCGTGCTCTCGAGTGAGGGTGTGACGTTTCTGATTTCGATTCCAGGACTGTTCAGTCAATAAGCCCCGATTGTCGTATTGGTAATTAATACGATGACCGTTATGCAGGGTTTTCTCTATTTCATGGCCATTTTTGTCATAGCGATGCTTAATATAAAAACGGCTACCGTCAGCTGCGACTGGGGATTCTATCTGCGCCAATGATCCATCTCCGTCGTATAAATAGCGATAACCTGTATGACTGCTGGTGTGTTCTGGTGTTTTTAGCGTTTTGTGCCACGTGTAGAGATGATTCAGCAGGTCATACTCCCGGCTTTTACTGCCGTACATACCGTCCGAGGTGTGAGTATCTGAGGTGATCAGGTTGTGATTGGCGTCGTAACCCATAAAGTTAGTGACCATTTCCCGTTTTTTTTGGGTTTTAAGGTCAACCAATGCTGACGTCGTGCGGACCGGTTTTTTATGGGCATCGTGTATCACGGTGGTTTCCAGAAACTCAGTGGCCCGGTCGTGGGGGTTGTTGGTTACCGGGTATTGTCGGTTAATCTGTTTACGCTCCCATGGCACCTTGCTGACCACCATGTGCTGGCGCCCGTTAATTCGGGTGGTGGTGGTCATGGCGGGGTCATTGTATTCAGTGCTGTGCTCATTACCCCAAGGGTCCGTGGTACGGATCGGCCGACCCACCTCATCATGGGTATGCGTTGTGATGAGGCCGAGGATGTCGGTTTTACTGACTACTTTGTCAAAGGCGTCGTAGGACTGGCTGGATAAGGTACGCCACTGTCCTTTATGCAGGTCTTGCTGGCTAATAACACGTTTAGACGCATCTTTAACTTTTCGTCGTGTATCACCCAAAGGGCTCTGCGTTGCGACGCTGTTTTGCCCGTGGGTACTGAACGTTTCGTAAGTACGGCGGGTCACGTAGCCTGCCGGGTCGGTTTTGGTAAGTGTACGGTTCAGGGCATCGTAAGTGAAACGGGTGACTTCACCCTTGGGGGTTATGGATTTCAGGTGCCTGGAGTTACGGGTATCGATAACTTTTGTATGTTCACGCCCCCGATCGCTCACTTTAGTGATGGTCAGCTGAGCAGTGGCGGGGTCGAAATGGTAGCGAGTGTGGTGGTATATCGACTGAACACCTGGCTGATTGCTTGCCAGCCAGTGGCGTCTAGCAGAGCGTCGTCGTCCTTTTTCATCGTGAGTTAAATCGGTTTGCTGCCAGTCCTGCCATTCTTTAAGGGGCGGCTTCCAAGCTAAGCGCTGGTAGCTGTGGGTTTTGCCATCCTCAGCCAGCCCATAACTTGTGCGAATGGCTCGGCCTCCCAAAAAGTCGACTTTCGTCGTTTCGGCCAGCAAGCTGTAATTATTTGTGAAATAGCGATTGACAGTCGCTTCAAGCATCTTCCATTGTTGGCGCTGACGGTCATAGGATGAACGGGTCTCGGTCAGTTTATTGCCGTAATGGTCGTAGGTGTGTGAGGTTTTGTCACTGCGTACATAGCTTTTGCCATGCCAGACGTAACGGACCGTTGCGGTGGGTTTATCGTAATTGGTTGAGCGGCTGTATTTAAACGGTGAAATGTCATACTCATAATTGACTTTCAGATACGGCTGCCCCTTTAGCAAGGTTCGAACTTCAACCGGCAGGTGCAAGTAATTGTATTCATAAATCATCTGCCGCTGTTGTTCGCCATTAACGTGCTTGACTTCCACTCTGTATTTGTAGGACTGATCATTGCTGTCGACCAGGCTATCGCCCCTCTGTGATAGAGCATACAGAGGATAGCCAGTGTAGTTACCGCTGTCGCTGAACTTGTAATAGACGTCGTGATGGGTTTTCAGGTCGCTCTTATCATACTTTTTAAAATGACTCACTACCGGCATTTGCTTTTTACCACGACCATCGTTGTAAGGAATGCCGCTGTAGCTCAGCTCGGTCAGCAGCCCTTCGGGGGTTTCAAGGGTGCTAAGCAGGTTGCGACCAAATTGATTGACATAGGTCATTCTGTAGCTTTGTTTCAATGGGTTCTCAATTCTGGTGACTCCTTCCCCATTAAAGTAGATCCGATACACCCGGTCATCGGGGCAGCTAATCATCATATTTCCGGGTTCATAGCTGAAGCGGTAAACATTGCCGTATTCGTCTTTTATGCTGGCGAGTCTGGCAGACTCAAGATTGACAATCGGCTCCTCGTAATTGAAATGCACATGGTTACCAAATCGGTCAATCTGCAGCATTAACAAACCCTGCTCGGAAAAAAACTTACGACTACCGTCTTTATGATGAGAGACGTGGCGGTAGTTCATGCTCGGGTAGCCGGGAATAGGCAATACTTCTCCTTTATCAAGAAATTGTGTGCCGTGCTGATTGTAGTACTTAAGCCCGGAAGCAAAGCCGGTTTCGTCGTGCCATAAATCATCAATCAGCCACTGCATACCGCCAAGTTCGGCGGTATGTTGGGTAATATGGTCCAAACCAAGTTGCCAGCCATTAGGCAGGCCAAACCGGCCCCGGGTGTTAAAACTGTAGGTCAGGTGAATTTTCAGGGGCATTCGTATCCCGTGCGCTTCAATTAGGGGATAGTTTAGGCTGACTGTTCCGGTGGCAATATTTACTTGCACCTTGAGGTCTTTTGCATGGTTATAGGCATGGCTGCCCTTGTAAGCGGCAATCGTCTGGTAGGAAATAAACAGCAGCCCGATGAATATCAGACGGCATTGATACAATAGCTTTGACATCATTGACACCTGTAAACCAATTGCTGGCGTAATACACTTTAGAAGCAGTTGTCACATTATGAAACAAACATATTCATCCACTGACTTACATTCTAACTCTGCATTTTTCTGCAAACTGTAAAGCTTTGAATAGGTATGGCGCATAAATCGTGGGAACGAGGTTTAGAGAAAGCGGTATGAGTATCAGGGCTTGGCTACACTTTAAAATGAATCAGACGATTTTCTGAAGAGGAACATCTCAGTAGCTGACGCACTTTTGATTAGTGCGCCGCCAGTCAATAAAGTAGAAGTATACTCCTAAATTCGTCAATTACTAAAAATTGTAATAAAACGCTGCACTATCATCATTTTCATCTAAAAATGCAGGGTTGTTATGGTTAAAATTGTTAGGCATTTTCGATGATGGACCTTTCACAGCGTCTGATAATGATTTTTCCGGGTTGAGATTCACCACACCCTCTTTATAAGCATTGGGAGTACCCCCCTCCTTACTGCTAACGTTATTCAATGGCATATTTTCTTCATCAGCATAGTTACTTGCACCACGGTTCGCTTTCTGAGTTGGTTTGCCCATTTTTAAGCCATAATTTTCCGACGTTGAGCTAGTTTTACCTTCTATATTGAATTCACCTTCTTCAAAGTTTATTCGCGATGGATAGTTATGCAGTAATGGAGTGGTTTCACTCTCGCCCCCCTCCAGCCCCTCAAAAGCCGCCTTGCGAAGCACCGAAGAAGCTACCGAACCAACTCTGGAAGTTATCCCCCTGGCCAAAGCTATGGTTCCCTTCAGGATCCTTGGCGCAATTGACAATATACTAACGACTCCCACAGCACCTATAAACTCGCTGGTAATGGCCAAAGCTTTAGCCAGCGTTTTATTGCCCGAATGAAGTGCGATTTGAGAAGCTCCGAGAAACCCGGCTGACCAAACCGCCGTGCCAGCTTGAAATATAGCGAGTTGCTCGTTGGAATCAGCGGCCGCAATAGCAGCACGAGCAGCAGATGCAGCGGCAGCAGAGCCGGAATTTGCGGCCGCTGCAACCTCGTCCGAAACGCCCAATGTGGGTACGGACAGAAGGAGTCCAACGACTGTTACTGCAATCATTGATATGCTAGCAATCACATTGCGACTCAGATGCCCCGTCGGGTCGATATAGTTGATCGGGTCGCCGTGGGCATAGGCATAGCGGTTATCAATATGCAGGTTATCCCGGGTGATAAAACGCCTCAGCTCAGGGTGGTGAAACCGGTGTCGTAAGTAAGTGAGCCCGGTTTCTGGTTCGGTCAATTCCTGATTCCAGGTGAACTCGGTGTCGTTTGTTTGGTTGCGCTGCAGCGGTTTGCCATAAGCGTCGTAGCGGTGCAGGCTTAGCTGCGTTTCGCCTTTGGTTTGCTGCAAAACCACGCCGGTGCTCTCATTAACTTTGAAAAACTGATCCAGACCCTGTTCGGTTTGTCTGCCAACTATGTTTTTGCCGTGTCGCACCAGCGAGCGCCACTGACCGTCTTTCACGAGCGTTTGCATGTTTTTATGGTGGTCGGGGTAGAAATGGCTTTGGGAGTCGCCACGGGTACGGTGGCTAAGCAGGCCGTTTGGCCCATATTCGTAACGGGTCGCTGGTTTTTGTTGCGGTTGCACCTGCAGTAAAAAGCCTGCGTCGTCATACTCATATCGAGTCGCTTTATGGTCTTGCGTCAGGTGTCCGTTGGCATCGTGCAGCACCGGCTTTATCACCTCACCCACCTTGACATGGGTCAGCTGATCGAGGTTGTTATACGAATACTGCAAGCTTTGGCCCGGCCCGCAGTTGCTGTGATCTTCTTCCGCGAGCAGGTTGTTGTTGCCGTCGTAACGGTAGCGCTTTTGAAAGCTTGTGGCTTGATCGGTGTGCACCTCATCGGTGAGGCGCTGCATGCCATCATAGCGATACTCCGTCGTATGCTTTTGAGGCAACTGGCCTTTTTCAGCCAGACTCTGCACTTGTTTTAATAGCTCGCCCCTAGGGTTGTAGTTGTAGCTTACGCCATGGTGCGCTTTAGGATTAGCACTGATGGATTCCACCATCTGCCCGAATACGCCATAGCGTAAGTGGGTTTGTGTTACTCCTGTTGATTCTGCGTTAGTCGTTCTTTTAATCAGCTTGCCATGTTGTCCGTTATCATCTTCACCGTAATGAAAATTGATCTCACTGCCCTTAACTTTGAGGCTGGATAAACGGCCTTTGTCTTCTGGCTTATAAACGAAGTGCTGTTCGGTCTGATTGGCGTCTTTTTGGGTAATGATGCGGTCGTAGTTATCGAGGGTATAGCTAAGCGAGCGGTCATCCGGGTAACGCATCTCCAGCAGCCGCCCGTTGGGCGTATAGCGATAGCTCATGGTACGCCCGTCGCTGTCGCTTAACTTAACCAGCCGACCATCGGCATCGTACTGACGGCGGATGGCGTGGCGCTTCTGATGCCGATTCCAGGCGTGTTCGGTCAGTAAACCCCGGTTGTCGTATTGATAATGGATGCTATGGCCGTTTTGCAGGATTTTCTCTATTTCCCGACCGTTTTTGTCATAGCGGTGTTTCAGGTAAAGACGACTACCATCAGCTTTTTTTGGGGATTCTATCTGCGCTAATAAACCATCGCTGTCATATAGGTAGCGGTAGCCTGTATGGCTGCTGGTGTGTTCTGGCGTTTTTAGCGTCTTGTGCCAGGTATAGAGTTTGTTCAGCAGATCGTACTCCCTAGTTTTGAAGCCATGCAGGCCATCCCAGGTTTTGGTATCTGAGGCAATCAGGTTGTGGTTGGCGTCGTAGTGCATAAAGTTAGTGACCATTTCCCGTTTTTTGTAGGTTTGAAGGTCAACCAGTGCCGACGTCGTGCTAATTGCTTTTTTATGGACATCGTGTACCACGGTGTTTTCCACGAATTCAGTGGCCTGATCGTGGGGGTTGTTGGTTACCGGGTAGTGTCGGGTAATCCGTTTGCGCTCCCAGGGCACCTTACTGACCACTTGATGTTGGCGCCCGTTGATGCGGGTGGTGGTGGTCATGGCGGGGTCGTTGTAGTCAATTCGGTGTTCATTCCCCCAAGGGTCGCTGGTGCTGGTACGCCGACCCAGATCATCGTAGGCAAAGAGGGTGGTGAGGCCAAGAATATCGCTTTTGCTGTCTACTTTGCCAAAGGCATTGTAAGACTGGCTGGATAGGGTGCGCCACTGCCCTTTGTGCAGATCCTGCTGGCGAATAGAACGCTTGGATGCATCGTGAATCGTCCGTCGTGTATCACCTAAAGGGCTCTGCGTGGTGACGCTGTTTTGTCCGTCGGTACTGAACGTTTCGTAGGTACGGCGGATGACGTAGCCTGCCGGGTCGGTCTGGG
The DNA here is from genome assembly GCA_965198415.1 of Endozoicomonas sp. Taxonomy (GTDB): domain Bacteria; phylum Pseudomonadota; class Gammaproteobacteria; order Pseudomonadales; family Endozoicomonadaceae; genus Endozoicomonas. The sequence continues at coordinate 329,088 of CBDAPN010000028.1, read as the reverse complement.
TGAGGGGACGATTCAGAAGATCATAAGTGTAGGCAGTGACTTCACCCTTGGGGGTGATGGTTTTCAGGTGCCTGGAGTTACGGGTATCCATAACTTTTGTATGTTCACGCCCCTGATCGCTCACTTTGGTGATGGTCAGCTGGGCAGTGGCGGGGTCGAATTGATAACGGGTGTGGTGGCTTACTGATTGAATGCCCGGCTGGTTTGTTACCAGCCAGTGGTGGGTAGTGGAGCGTCGTCGTCCTTTCTCATCGTGGGTTAAATCCGCTTGCTGCCAGTCTTGCCAGTCTTTATGGGGCAATTTCCAGGACAGGCGCTCATGGCTGTGCGTTTTGCCACCTGCAGCCAGCCCATAGCTTTTGCGAATGGCTCTGCCCCCCAGCAAGTCAACCCGGGTGTGTTCCGCCAACAGGCTGTAATGGTCGGTGAAATAGCGACTGAAATTGGCATCAACGGCTTGCCACTGTTGGCGCTGGCGGTCATAGGCTGAACGGATCTCACTCAGTTTGTTGCCATAATGGTCGAAGGTGGTGACGGTTTTGTCACTGGGTGTATAGGTAGTGCCATTCCAAACGTAACGGATCACTTTGGTGGGTTTGTCGTAATTGGTTGAGCGACTGTATTTAAACGGTGAGATCGCATACTCAAAAGCGGTTTTCAGATAAGGCTTCCCCTGTCGTAGGGTTCGCACCTCAATCGGCAGGTGCAGATAATTGTATTCATAAACCTGCTGACGCTGCTGTTCACCGTTAACCTGTATGACCTCCACACTGTATCTGTAAGACTGATCATTACTGTCAATCAGACTGTCACCCTTGCTGGATAGAGCGTACATGGGGTAGCCGGTGTAGTTATAATCTTTGCTGTACTTGTAATAGGCTTCATGATGGGGTTTCAAGTCAGAGTGGTCATACTGTTTGAACAGGTTAACCACCGGCATTTGCTTTTTACCACCGTCGTCGGTGTAAAAAATACTGTCATAGCTCAGTTCAGTAATAAGCCCTTCAGGCGTTTCGATAGTATGTATCAGGTTTCTGCCAAATTTGTTGATATAGGTGATTTTATAACTTTGCTGTAACGGGTTCTCAATTCTGGTGACCCCCTCCCCATTAAAGTAAATCTTTTGCACCCGATTATCGGGGCAGTGAATAATCATGGTACCCGGTTCATAACTGAAGCGGTAAACGTTGCCAAAATCGTCTTTAATGCTGGCCAGTTTTGCTGACTCAAGACTGCCAATGGGTTCTTCGTAGCTGAATTGCACATGGTTATTAAAGCGGTCAACCGTTAGCATCAACAACCCCTGATGGGAAAAAAATTGACGACTGCCGTCTTTGTGATGAGATACGTGGCGATAGTTCAGGTTTGGATAGCCGGGAATAGGCGCAGATTGCCCTTTATCACGAAAGCGCGTGCCATGCTGGTTGTAATATTTAAGTCCGGAAGCGAAGCCGGTTTCATCCTGCCATAAATCATCAATCAGCCACTGCATACCACCGAGTTCGGCGGTATGCTCGGTAATATGATCCAGATCGAACTGCCAGCCCGAGGGCAGGCCAAACATGCCCGGGGTATTAAAGCTGTAGGTCAGGTTTAATTTCAGGGGCAACCGTACTCCCTGCGCTTTAATCATAGGATAGTTAAGACTGAGTGTGCCGGTGGCGGTATTTACCTGTACTTTGAGTGTCTTGAGATGGTTATAAGCATGGCTGCCTTTGTAAACAGCAATAGCTTGATAAGATAACAGCAATAGGCCAATGAGTATCAGTCTGCATTGATACAATACCTGTGACATCATACACCCCTATAAAGCAATGGTTGGCTTAATACACTTTAGAAGCGGTTGTCACATTATGAAATAAAGGTACGAATTTTAGTGAAGTCGGTATGAGTATCAGGTTTTGGTACACCTTGAAATAAATCAAATGATTTGCTGAAAAAGGGAATAACTCTGTAGCTGGCGCACTTTTGATTAGTGCGCCACCAGTTAACAAAGCAAAGTTGATATTCCTGAATTCGTCAATAAATAGAAGCTGAAAATATCATAGGTTCAGAGCTATTCCCGTTCTTTATAAAGTCATAGGCTATCGCCTTGTTCCTTAATAAACATAGGATTGTCATAATTAAACGATTCAGACGTTTTCGGTAATGAATCATTCATATCACCTGAAAGTAATTCGTCTGAGTGGGAATTCAAGGAGGAGCCCACCCCACTCTCATTATAAGCATTGGAAACACCACCTTGCTCACTACCAACTTCATCAAGAAATACTTTTTGTGGAGCAGTATACATACTTTTATTCTCCACCAATTCCGGGCCTATTTTTTTCATTTTTGTGTAATAACTTTCGGATGTTGTGCCAGTCTCACCCTTCGCTTCATTAAGGTATTTGCCTCCTTTTGTGTATTCATCGGAGGCAAATTTATCAAGTAATTGAGTGGTTTCACTCTCGCCATCCTCCAGCCCCTCTAAAGCCGCCTTACGAAACACCGAAGAAGCTGCCGCACCAACTTTAGAAGTCACAGAAGCTATCTTTTGGCCTATTTTTATGGTGCCCAACGCGATCCTTGGCGCACTTGCCGCGACAGTTATTATTCCAAAAATACCCAGCATATTGCTGGCAAATGACATATATCTCGACAACATTTTATTGCCCGAATTAAGTGCCAGTTGAGAACCTCCCAAAAACATGGATGACGTTAACGATAAGGCAAATTGTGGTACAGCAAAATTTGTAGAAGCATTAGTGCTCTCAGTAAGGTTCGCCATAAAATTAGTCCAAGCAGAGGCGGTATCTGTGGCTGCTGCAACCTCGTCCGAAGCACCCAATGTGGGTATGCTCAGGAGGAAAGCAACGAATGTCACTGCAATCGTTGCTATGGCTGAAACCACATCCTCCCTCAGATGACCCGTTGGGTCGATATAGTTGATCGGGTCGCCGTGGGCATAGGCATAGCGGTTATCAATATGCAGGTTATCCCGGGTGATAAAACGCCTCAGTTCAGGGTGGTGAAACCGGTGTCGTAAGTAAGTGAGCCCGGTTTCTGGTTCGGTCAATTCCTGATTCCAGGTGAACTCGGTGTCGTTTGTTTGGTTGCGCTGCAGCGGTTTGCCATAAGCGTCGTAGCGGTGCAGGCTTAGCTGCGTTTCGCCTTTGGTTTGCTGCAAAACCACGCCGGTGCTCTCATTGACTTTGAAAAACTGATCCAGACCCTGTTCGGTTTGTCTGCCGACTATGCTTTTACCGTGTCGCACCAGCGAGCGCCACTGACCGTCTTTCACCAGCGTTTGCATGTTTTTATGGTGGTCGGGGTAGAAATGGCTTTGGGAGTCGCCACGGGTACGGTGGCTAAGCAGGCCGTTTGGCCCATATTCGTAACGGGTCACTGGTTTTTGTTGCGGTTGCACCTGCAGTAAAAAGCCTGCGTCGTCATACTCATATTGAGTCGCTTTATGGTCTTGCGTCAGGTGTCCGTTGGCATCGTGCAGCACCGGCTTTATCACCTCACCCACCTTGACATGGGTCAGCTGATCGAGGTTGTTATACGAATACTGCAAGCTTTGGCCCGGCCCGCAGTTGCTGTGATCTTCTTCTGCGAGCAGGTTGTTGTTGCCGTCGTAACGGTAGCGCTTTTGAAAGCTTGTGGCTTGATCAGTGTGCACCTCATCGGTGAGGCGCTGCATGCCATCATAGCGATACTCCGTCGTATGCTTTTGAGGCAGCTGGCCTTTTTCAGCCAGACTCTGCACTTGTTTTAATAGCTCGCCCCTAGGGTTGTAGTTGTAGCTTACGCCATAGTGCGCTTTAGGATTAGCACTGATGGATTCCACCATCTGCCCGAATACGCCATAGCGTAAGTGGGTTTGTGTTACCCCTGTTGCTTCTGCGTTAGTCGTTCTTTTAATCAGCTTGCCATGTTGTCCATTATCATCTTCACCGTAATGAAAATTGATCTCACTGCCCTTAACTTTGAGGCTGGATAAACGGCCTTTGTCTTCTGGCTTATAAACGAAGTGCTGTTCGGTCTGATTAGCGTCTTTTTGGGTAATGATGCGGTCGTAGTTATCGAGGGTATAGCTAAGCGAGCGGTCATCCGGGTAACGCATCTCCAGCAGCCGCCCGTTGGGTGTATAGCGATAGCTCATGGTACGCCCGTCGCTGTCGCTTAACTTAACCAGCCGACCATCAGCATCGTACTGACGGCGGATGGCGTGGCGCTTCTGATGCCGGTTCCAGGCGTGTTCGGTCAGTAAACCCCGGTTGTCGTATTGATAATGGATGCTATGGCCGTTTTGCAGGATTTTCTCTATTTCCCGACCGTTTTTGTCATAGCGGTGTTTCAGGTAAAGACGACTACCATCAGATTTTTTTGGGGATTCTATCTGCGCTAATAAACCATCGCTGTCATATAGGTAGCGATAGCCTTTATGGCTGCTGGTGTGTTCTGGCGTTTTTAGCGTCTTGTGCCAGCTATAGAGTTTGTTCAGCAGATCGTACTCCCTAGTTTTGAAGCCATGCAGGCCATCCCAGGTTTTGGTATCTGAGGCAATCAGGTTGTGGTTGGCGTCGTAGTGCATAAAGTTAGTGACCATTTCCCGTTTTTTGTAGGTTTGAAGGTCAACCAGTGCCGACGTCGTGCTAATTGCTTTTTTATGGGCATCGTGTACCACGGTGTTTTCCACGAATTCAGTGGCCTGATCGTGGCGGTTGTTGGTTACCGGGTAGTGTCGGGTAATCCGTTTGCGCTCCCAGGGCACCTTACTGACCACTTGATGTTGGCGCCCGTTGATGAGGGCGGTGGTGGTCATCGCCGGGTCGTTGTAGTCAATTCGGTGTTCATTCCCCCAAGGGTCGCTGGTGCTGGTGCGCCGACCCAGATCATCGTAGGCAAAGAGGGTGGTGAGGCCAAGAATATCGGTTTTGCTGTCTACTTTGCCAAAGGCATTGTAAGACTGGCTGGATAGGGTGCGCCACTGCCCTTTGTGCAGATCCTGCTGGCGAATAGAACGCTTGGATGCATCGTGAATCGTCCGTCGTGTATCACCTAAAGGGCTCTGCGTGGTGACGCTGTTTTGTCCGTCGGTACTGAACGTTTCGTAGGTACGGCGGATGACGTAGCCTGCCGGGTCGGTCTGGGTAAGGGGACGATTCAGAAGATCATACGTGTAGGCAGTGACTTCACCCTTGGGGGTGATGGTTTTCAGGTGCCTGGAGTTACGGGTATCCATAACTTTTGTATGCTCACGTCCCTGATCGCTCACTTTGGTGATGGTCAGCTGGGCAGTGGCGGGGTCGAATTGATAACGGGTGTGGTGGCTTACTGATTGAATGCCCGGCTGGTTTGTTACCAGCCAGTGGTGGGTAGTGGAGCGTCGTCGTCCTTTTTCATCGTGGGTTAAGTCCGCTTGCTGCCAGTCTTGCCAGTCTTTATGGGGCAATTTCCAGGACAGGCGCTCATGGCTGTGCGTTTTGCCACCTGCAGCCAGCCCATAGCTTTTGCGAATGGCTCTGCCTTCCAGCAAGTCAACCCGGGTGTGTTCCGCCAACAGGCTGTAATGGTCGGTGAAATAGCGACTGAAAGTGGCATCAAGGTCTTGCCACTGTTGGCGCTGGCGGTCATAGGCTGAACGGATCTCACTCAGTTTGTTGCCATAACGGTCGAAGGTGGTGACGGTTTTGTCACTGGGTGTATAGGTCGTGCCATTCCAAACGTAACGGATCACTTTGGTGGGTTTGTCGTAATTGGTTGAGCGACTGTATTTAAACGGTGAGATCGCATACTCAAAAGTGGTTTTCAGATAAGGCTTCCCCTGTCGTAGGGTTCGCACCTCAACCGGCAGGTGCAGATAATTGTATTCATAAACCTGCTGACGCTGCTGTTCACCGTTAACCTCTGTAACTTCCACTCTGTATTTGTAGGACTGATCATTGCTGTCAATCAGACTGTCACCCCTGCTGGATAGAGCGTACAAGGGATAGCCGGTGTAGTTATAATCTTTGCTGTACTTGTAATAGGCTTCATGATGGGGTTTCAGGTCAGAGTGGTCATACTGTTTGAACTGGTTAACCACCGGCATTTGCTTTTTACCACCGTCGTCGGTGTAAAAAATACTGTCATAACTCAATTCAGTAAGGAGCCCTTCAGGCGTTTCCAAAGTACGTATCAGGTTTCTGCCAAATTTGTTGATATAGGTGATTTTATAGCTTTGCTGTAATGGGTTCTCAATTCTGGTGACCCCCTCCCCATTAAAGTAAATCTTTTGCACCCGGTTATCGGGGCAGTGAATAATCATGGTACCTGGTTCATAACTGAATCGGTAAACGTTGCCAAAATCGTCTTTAATGCTGGCCAGTTTTGCCGACTCAAGACTACCAATGGGTTCTTCGTAGCTGAATTGCACATGGTTATTAAAGCGGTCAACCATCAGCATCAATAACCCCTGATGGGAAAAAAACTGACGACCGCCGTCTTTATGATGAGATACGTGGCGATAGTTCAGGTTTGGATAGCCGGGAATAGACGCCGACTGACCTTTATCACGAAAGCGCGTGCCATGCTGGTTGTAATATTTAAGTCCCGAAGCGAAGCCGGTTTCATCCTGCCATAAATCATCAATCAGCCACTGCATACCGCCGAGTTCGGCGGTATGCTCACTAATATGATCCAAATCCAGCTGCCAGCCCGGGGGCAGGCCAAACATGCCCCGGGCATTAAAGCTATAGGTCAGGTTCACTTTCAGAGGCAGCCGTACCCCCTGCGCTTTAATCATAGGATAGTTAAGACTGAGTGTGCCGGTGGCGGTATTTACTTGTACTTTGAGTGTCTTGATATGATTATAAGCATGGCTGCCTTTGTAAACAGCAATAGCTTGATAAGAAAACAGCAATAGGCCAATGAGTATCAGTCTGCATTGATACAATACCTGTGACATCGTACACCCCTATAAAGCATTGGTTGGCTTAATACACTTTAGAAGCGGTTGTTACATTATGAAATAAAGAGGCGAGGTTTAGTGAAAATGGTATGAGTATCATGGCTGGGTACACCTTGAAATAAATCAAAGGATTTTTTAAAGAGGAGAAGAACTCCGTAACTGACGCACTTTTAATGAGTGCGCCACCAGTTAATAAAATAAAATTGATGCCCTGAATTAGTAAATTAATCGACGCTGAAATATACCTTAGAGCCATTCATGCCCTGTGAAAACGGTGTGTTAGTACCTTCTTCGTTTTCGAGTGCAGGATTATCACGACCTACAGATTGAGACATTTTCGATGATGAACCGCTCACACGACCTGATAATGATTTTTCCGGGTTGGAATTCACTCCACCCTTATTATAGGCATTGAAAGTATCACCCTCCACGCTGCTAAAGTCATTCAACACTACTTTTTCGTGACCTGCAGAAGTACTTCCATAATAACGCACTCTCTGGGTTACTTTGTGCATTTCTACGTCATAACTTTCCGTTGTTAAGCCAGTCTCACTCTTCACTTCATTAAGGTAATTGCCTCCTTTTGTGTATCCATCGGATGCAACTTCTCTCAGTAATTGAGTGGTTTCACCCTCGCCCACCTCCAGCCCCTGAGCAGCACTTGCCACCTTGCGAAACACCGAAGAAGCTGCTGCACCAACCTTATAAGTTAAAGAAGTGATTCTTCTGGCAATTTTTACGACTCCCTTCACAATCGCTGGCGCAGTTGCCAATAAAGAAACAGCACCAATACCAGCGATAAAGTCGCTGGTAATGGTCAAATATTTAGCCGCTGTTTTATTGCCGCTAACAAGTGCTACTTGACCACCTGAGAAAAATCCAGCTGCCCAAATCGACGAACCAATCTGGAATTCAACTGCCTCTTGGTACGTCTCAGCGGTCGCAGCAGCAGCGCCCGCAGCAGTGGCGCTGTTTGTGGCTGCTGCAATCTCGTCCGAAGCACCGAGCGAGGGTATAGTCAAGAGGACTCCAAGAAGTGTAATTGCAATCATTGATACGGCAGCAATCGCATTGTGACTCATATGCCCCATCGGGTCGACATAGTTGACCGGGTCACCGTGGGCATAGGCGTAGCGGTTATCAATATGCAGGTTATCCCGGGTGATAAAACGCCTCAGTTCAGGGTGGTGAAACCGGTGTCGTAAGTAAGTGAGCCCGGTTTCTGGTTCAGTCAATTCCTGATTCCAGGTGAACTCGGTGTCGTTTGTTTGGTTGCGCTGCAGCGGTTTGCCATATGCGTCGTAGCGGAGCAGGCTTAGCTGCGTGTCGCCTTTGGTTTGCTGCAAAACCACGCCGGTGCTCTCATTAACTTTTAAAAACTGATCCAGACCCTGTTCGGTTTGTCTGCCGACTATGCTTTTGCCGTGTCGCACCAGCGAGCGCCATTGACCGTCTTTCACCAGCGTTTGCATGTTTTTATGGTGGTCAGGGTAGAAATGGCTTTGGGAGTCGCCACGGGTGCGGTGGCTAAGCAGACCATTTGGCCCATATTCGTAACGGGTCGCTGGCTTTTGTTGCGGTTGCACCTGCAGTAAAAAGCCTGCGTCGTCATACTCATACCGAGTCGCTTTATGGTCTTGCGTCAGGTGTCCGTTGGCATCGTGCAGCACCGGCTTTATTACCTCACCCAGCTTGACATGGGTCAACTGATCGAGGTTGTTGTACGAATACTGCAAGCTTTGGCCCGGCCCGCAGTTGCTGTGATCTTCTTCCGCGAGCAGGTTGTTGTTGCCGTCGTAACGGTAGCGCTTTTGAAAGCTTGTGGCTTGATCGGTGTGTACCTCATCGGTGAGGCGCTGCATACCATCATAGCGATACTCCGTCGTATGCTTTTGAGGCAACTGGCCTTTTTCAGCCAGACTCTGCACTTGTTTTAATAGCTCGCCCCTAGAGTTGTAGTTGTAGCTTACGCCATAGTGCGCTTTGGGATTAGTACTGATGGATTCCACCATCTGCCCGAATACGCCATAGCGGAAGTGGGTTTGTGTCACCCCTGTTACTTCTGCATTAGTCGTTCTTTTAATCAGCTTGCCATGTTGTCCGTTATCATCTTCACCGTAATGAAAATTGATCTCACTGCCCTTAACCTTGAGGCTGGATAAACGGCCATTGTCTTCTGGCTTATAAACAAAGTGCTGTTCGGTCTGGTTGGCATCTTTTTGGGTAATGATGCGGTCGTAGTTATCCAGGGTATAGCTAAGCGAGCGGTCATCCGGGTAACGCATCTCCAGCAGCCGCCCGTTGGGCGTATAGCGATAGCTCATGGTATGCCCGTCGATGTCGCTTAACTTAACCAGCCGGCCATCGGCATCGTACTGACGGCGGATGGCGTGGCGCTTCTGATGCCGATTCCAGGCGTGTTCGGTCAGTAAACCCCGGTTGTCGTATTGATAATGGATGCTATGGCCGTTTTGCAGGATTTTCTCTATTTCTTGACCGTTTTTGTCATAGCGGTGTTTCAGGTAAAGACGACTACCATCAGCTTTTATTGGGGATTCTATCTGCGCTAATAAACCATCGCTGTCATATAGGTAGCGATAGCCTGTATGGCTGCTGGTGTGTTCTGGCGTTTTTAGCGTCTTGTGCCAGGTATAGATGTTGTTTAGCAGATCGTACTCCCGGGTTTTAATGCCATGCAGGCCATCCCAGCTGTGGGTATCTGAGGCAATCAGGTTGTGTTGGGCGTCGTATCGCAAATGGTTAGTAATCATCTGCCGTTCTTTTTGGGTATTAAGGTCAACCAGTGCCGACGTCCTGCTAATTACTTTTTTATGGGCATCGTATACTACGGTGTTTTCCACGAATTCACTGGCCTGATCGTGGGGGTTGTTGGTTACCGGGTAGTGTCGGGTAATCAGTTTGCGCTCCCAGGGCATCTTGCTGACCACTCGATGTTGGCGCCCATTGATGCGGGTGGTAGTGGTCATGGCCGGGTCGTTGTACTCAATTCGGTGCTCATTTCCCCAAGGGTCGCTGGTGCTGGTGCGCCGACCCAGATCATCGTAGACAAAGAGGGTGCTGAGGCCAAGAATATCGGTTTTGCTGTCTACTTTGCCAAAGGCATTGTAAGACTGGCTGGATAGGTTGCGCCACTGCCCTTTGTGCAGATCCTGCTGGCGAATAGCACGATTGGATGCATCGTGAATCGTCCGTCGTGTATCACCTAAAGGGCTCTGCGTGGTGACGCTGTTTTGTCCATCGGTACTGAACGTTTCGTAGGTACGGCGGGTGACGTAGCCTGCCGGGTCGGTCTGGGTGAGGAGACGATTCAGAAGATCATAAGTGTAGGCAGTGACTTCACCCTTGGGGGTGATGGTTTTTAAATGCCTGGAGTTACGGGTATCCATAACTTTTTTATGCTCACGCCCTTGATCGCTCACTTTGGTGATGGTCAGCTGGGCAGTGGCGGGGTCGAATTGATAACGGATGTAGTGGCTTATTGATTGAATGCCCGGCTGGTTTTTTACCAGCCAGTGGTGGGTAGTGGAGCGTTGTCGTCCTTTCTCATCGTGGGTTAAGTCCGCTTGCTGCCAGTCTTGCCAGTCTTTATGGGGCAATTTCCAGGACAGGCGCTCATGGCTGTGTGTTTTGCCACCTGGAGCCAGCCCATAGCTTTTGCGAATGGCTCTGCCCCCCAGCAAGTCAACCCGGGTGTGTTCCGCCATCAGGCTGTAATGGTCGGTAAAATAGCGACTGAACGTGGCATCAAGGTCTTGCCACTGTTGGCGCTGACGATCATGGGCTGAACGGATCTCACTCAGTTTGTTGCCATAATGGTCGAAGGTGGTGACGGTTTTGTCACTGGGTGTATAGGTAGTGCCATTCCAAACGTAACGAATCACTTTGGTGGGTTTATCGTAATTGGTTGAGCGACTGTATTTAAACGGTGAGATCGCATATTCATAAGTGGTTTTCAGATGAGGCTTCCCCTGTCGTAGGGTTCGCACCTCAACTGGCAGGTGCAGATAATTGTATTCATAAACCTGCTGACGCTGCTGTTCACCATTAACCTCTGTAACTTCCACACTGTATTTGTAAGACTGATCATTACTGTCAATCAGACTGTCACCCTTTCTGGATAGGGCATACAAGGGATAGCCGGTGTAGTTATATTCTTTGCTGTAATTGTAATAGGCTTCATGATGGGGTTTCAGGCCAGAGTGGTCATACTGTTTGAACTGGTTAACCACCGGCATTTGCTTTTTACCACGGTCGTCGGTGTAAAAAATACTGTCATAGCTCAGTTCAGTGATAAGCCCTTCAGGCGTTTCGAGAGTATGTATCAGGTTTCTGCCAAATTGGTTGATATAGGTGATTTTATAGCTTTGCTGTAATGGGTTCTCAATTCTGGTGACCCCCTCCCCATTAAAGTAAATCTTTTGCACCCGGTTATCGGGGCAGTGGATAATCATGGTACCCGGTTCATAACTGAAGCGGTAAACGTTACCAAAATCGTCTTTAATGCTGGCCAGTTTTGCCGACTTAAGGCTACCAATGGGTTCTTCGTAGCTGAATTGCACATGGTTATTAAAGCGGTCAACCATCAGCATCAATAACCCCTGTTGGGAAAAAAACTGACGACCGCCGTCTTTATGATGAGATACGTGGCGATAGTTCAGGTTTGGATAGCCGGGAATAGACGCCGATTGCCCTTTATCACGAAAGCGCGTGCCATGCTGGTTGTAATATTTAAGTCCGGAAGCGAAGCCGGTTTCATCCTGCCATAAATCATCAATCAGCCACTGCATACCGCCGAGTTCGGCGGTATGCTCGCTAATATGATCCAAATCCAGCTGCCAGCCCGGGGGCAGGCCAAACATGCCCTGGGCATTAAAGCTGTAGGTCAGGTTCACTTTCAGAGGCAACCGTACCCCCTGCGCTTTAATCATAGGATAGTTAAGACTGAGTGTGCCGGTGGCAGTATTTACCTGTACTTTGAGTGCCTTAATATGGTTATAGGCATGGCTGCCTTTGTAGACAGCAGTGGCCTGATAGGAAAAGAGCAACAGGCCAATGAGTATCAGTCTGCATTGATACAATAACTGTGACATTGTACACCCCTATAAAGCATTGGTTGGCTTAATACACTTTAGAAGCGGTTGTCACATTATGAAATAAAGGTACAAATTTTAGTAAAATCGGTAGGAGTCTCATGGCTGGGTACACCTTGAAATAAATCAAACGATTTTCTAAAGAGGGGCAGTACTGCGTAACTGACGCACTTTTAATGAGTGCGCCACCAGTTAATAAAATAAAATTGATGCCCTGAATTAGTAAATTAATCGACGCTGAAATATATCTCAGAGTCATTCATGCGCTGTGAAAACGGTGTGTTAGCATCTTCTTCGTTTTCGAGTGCAGGATTATCACGACCAAAAGATTGAGACATTTTCGATGATGAACCGCTCACACCACCTGATAATGATTTTTCCAGGTTAGAATTCACCCCACCCTCATTATAAGCATTGTAAATACCACCCTCCTCGCTGCTAACATCGTCGAGAAATACTTTTTTTGAACCAGTATACGTACTCTCATTATGAATCACCCCCTGGTTTAGCTCTTTCATTTTAAAGCCAGAATATTCCGTTGTTGCGCCAGTATCACCCTTCAAATTATTAAGGTACTTGCCTCCTTTGGTGTCCGAAGCGGATGCAAAGTTACCCACTAATTGAGAGGTTTCACTCTCCCCCTCCTCCAGCCCCTCAGCAGCACTTGTCGCCTCCCGGAACATTCCAGAAACTGCCTCACCAACTTTAGAAGTGATAGAAGTTATCGTTTGGGCTATTTTTAAGACCCCCAACACGATCGCTGGCGCACTTCCCACTACACTAGCTACCTCAAAACCACCTATCAACTTACTGACAAAGATCAAATTATTAGCGTACTCTTTGTTGCCCGAATCAAGTGCCTTTTGAGCACCTGTCAAAAAACCTACTTGCAAAAACGTCCAGGTAGCTTGATATCCAGCAATATTCCTGTAAAAACCAGTGGCATCAATAACGGTCGCACCAGTGGTAACGTTTGCGGCCGCTGCTGCCTCGTCTGAAGCGCCGAGTGAGGGTAGGGATAAGAGGAGTCCAACGGCCGTCACTACCGCCATTACAATAGAAGCAGTCAGTTTTTTGCTCAGATGCCCCATCGGGTCGACATAGTTGACCGGGTCGCCGTGGGCATAGGCGTAGCGGTTATCAATATGCAGGTTATCCCGGGTGATAAAACGCCTCAGCTCAGGGTGGTGAAACCGGTGTCGTAAGTAAGTGAGCCCGGTTTCTGGTTCGGTCAATTCCTGATTCCAGGTGAACTCGGTGTCGTTTGTTTGGTTGCGCTGCAGCGGTTTGCCATAAGCGTCGTAGCGGTGCAGGCTTAGCTGCGTTTCGCCTTTGGTTTGCTGCAAAACCACGCCGGTGCTCTCATTGACTTTGAAAAACTGATCCAGACCCTGTTCGGTTTGTCTGCCAACTATGTTTTTGCCGTGTCGCACCAGCGAGCGCCACTGACCGTCTTTCACGAGCGTTTGCATGTTTTTATGGTGGTCGGGGTAGAAATGGCTTTGGGAGTCGCCACGGGTGCGGTGGCTAAGCAGACCATTTGGCCCATATTCGTAACGGGTCGCTGGCTTTTGTTGCGGTTGCACCTGCAGTAAAAAGCCGGCGTCGTCATACTCATATTGAGTCGCTTTATGGTCTTGCGTCAGGTGTCCGTTGGCATCGTGCAGCACCGGCTTTATCACCTCACCCACCTTGACATGGGTCAGCTGATCGAGGTTGTTATACGAATACTGCAAGCTTTGGCCCGGCCCGCAGTTGCTGTGATCTTCTTCCGCGAGCAGGTTGTTGTTGCCGTCGTAACGGTAGCGCTTTTGAAAGCTTGTGGCTTGATCGGTGTGCACCTCATCGGTGAGGCGCTGCATGCCATCATAGCGATACTCCGTCGTATGCTTTCGGGCAGCTGGCCTTTTTCAGCCAAACTCTGCACTTGTTTTAATAGCTCGCCCCTAGGGTTGTAGTTGTAGCTTACGCCATAGTGCGCTTTAGGATTAGCACTGATGGATTCCACCATCTGCCCGAATACGCCATAGCGTAAGTGGGTTTGTGTTACTCCTGTTGCTTCTGCGTTAGTCGTTCTTTTAATCAGCTTGCCATGTTGTCCGTTATCATCTTCACCGTAATGAAAATTGATCTCACTGCCCTTAACTTTGAGGCTGGATAAACGGCCTTTGTCTTCTGGCTTATAAACGAAGTGCTGTTCGGTCTGATTGGCGTCTTTTTGGGTAATGATGCGGTCGTAGTTATCGAGGGTATAGCTAAGCGAGCGGTCATCCGGGTAACGCATCTCCAGCAGCCGCCCGTTGGGTGTATAGCGATAGCTCATGGTTCGCCCGTCGCTGTCGCTTAACTTAACCAGCCGACCATCGGCATCGTACTGACGGCGGATGGCGTGGCGCTTCTGATGCCGGTTCCAGGCGTGTTCAGTCAGTAAACCCCGGTTGTCGTATTGATAATGGATGCTATGGCCGTTTTGCAGGATTTTCTCTATTTCCCGACCGTTTTTGTCATAGCGGTGTTTCAGGTAAAGGCGGCTGCCATCAACTGTTGTTGGGGACTCTATCTGCGCTAATAAACCATCGCTGTCATATAAGTAGCGATAGCCTTTATGGCTGCTGGTGTGTTCTGGCGTTTTTAGCGTCTTGTGCCAGCTATAGAGTTTGTTCAGCAGATCGTACTCCCTAGTTTTGAAGCCATGCAGGCCATCCCAGGTTTTGGTATCTGAGGCAATCAGGTTGTGGTTGGCGTCGTAGTGCATAAAGTTAGTGACCATTTCCCGTTTTTTGTAGGTTTGAAGGTCAACCAGTGCCGACGTCGTGCTAATTGCTTTTTTATGGGCATCGTGTACCACGGTGTTTTCCACGAATTCAGTGGCCTGATCGTGGCGGTTGTTGGTTACCGGGTAGTGTCGGGTAATCCGTTTGCGCTCCCAGGGCACCTTACTGACCACTTGATGTTGGCGCCCGTTGATGAGGGCGGTGGTGGTCATCGCCGGGTCATTGTACTCAATTCGGTGTTCATTCCCCCAAGGGTCGCTGGTGCTGGTACGCCGACCCAGATCGTCGTAGGCAAAGAGGGTGGTGAGGCCAAGAATATCGGTTTTGCTGTCTACTTTGCCAAAGGCATTGTAAGACTGGCTGGATAGGGTGCGCCACTGCCCTTTGTGCAGATCCTGCTGGCGAATAGAGCGCTTGGATGCATCGTGAATCGTCCGTCGTGTATCACCTAAAGGGCTCTGCGTGGTGACGCTGTTTTGTCCGTCGGTACTGAACGTTTCGTAGGTACGGCGGATGACGTAGCCTGCCGGGTCGGTCTGGGTCAGGGGGCGATTCAGAAGATCATAAGTGTAGGCAGTGACTTCACCCTTGGGGGTGATGGTTTTCAGGTGCCTGGAGTTACGGGTATCCATAACTTTTGTATGCTCACGCCCCTGATCGCTCACTTTGGTGATGGTCAGCTGGGCAGTGGCAGGGTCGAATTGATAACGGGTGTGGTGGCTTACTGATTGAATGCCCGGCTGGTTTTTTACCAGCCAGTGGTGGGTAGTGGAGCGTCGTCGTCCTTTTGCATCGTGGGTTAAATCCGCTTGCTGCCAGTCTTGCCAGTCTTTATGGGGCAATTTCCAGGACAGGCGCTCATGGCTGTGCGTTTTGCCACCTGCAGCCAGCCCATAGCTTTTGCGAATGGCTCTGCCTCCCAGCAAGTCAACCCGGGTGTGTTCCGCCAACAGGCTGTAATGGTCGGTGAAATAGCGACTGAAAGTGGCATCAAGGTCTTGCCACTGTTGGCGCTGGCGGTCATGGGCTGAACGGATCTCACTCAGTTTGTTGCCATAACGGTCGAAGGTGGTGACGGTTTTGTCACTGGGTGTATAGGTAGTGCCATTCCAAACGTAACGAATCACTTTGGTGGGTTTGTCGTAATTGGTTGAGCGACTGTATTTAAACGGTGAGATCGCATACTCCAAAGTGGTTTTCAGATAAGGCTTCCCCTGTCGTAGGGTTCGCACCTCAACTGGCAGGTGCAGATAATTGTATTCATAAACCTGCTGACGCTGCTGTTCACCATTAACCTCTGTGACTTCCACTCTGTATTTGTAGGACTGATCATTGCTGTCAATCAGACTGTCGCCCTTGCTGGATAGAGCGTACAAGGGATAGCCGGTGTAGTTATAATCTTTGCTGTACTTGTAATAGGCTTCATAATGAGGTTTCAGGTCAGAGAGGTCATACTGTTTGAACTGGTTAACCACCGGCATTTGCTTTTTACCACCGTCGTCGGTGTAAAAAATACTGTCATAGCTCAATTCAGTAAGGAGCCCTTCAGGCGTTTCCAAAGTACGTATCAGGTTTCTGCCAAATTGGTTGATATAGGTGATTTTATAGCTTTGCTGTAATGGGTTCTCAATTCTGGTGATCCCCTCCCCATTAAAGTAAATCTTTTGCACCCGATTATCGGGGCAGTGAATAATCATGGTACCCGGTTCATAAATGAAGCGGTAAACGTTACCAAAATCGTCTTTAATGCTGGCCAGTTTTGCCGACTCAAGGCTGTCAATGGGTTCTTCGTAGCTGAATTGCACATGGTTATTAAAGCGGTCAACCATTAGCATCAATAACCCCTGATGGGAAAAAAACTGACGACTGCCGTCTTTATGATGAGATACGTGGCGATAGTTCAGGTTTGGATAGCCGGGAATAGGCGCCGATTGCCCTTTATCACGAAAGCGCGTGCCATGCTGGTTGTAATATTTAAGTCCGGAAGCGAAGCCGGTTTCATCATTCCATAAATCATCAATCAGCCACTGCATACCGCCGAGTTCGGCGGTATGCTCACTAATATGATCCAAATCCAGCTGCCAGCCCGGGGGCAGGCCAAACATGCCCCGGGCATTAAAGCTGTAGATCAGGTTCACTTTCAGAGGCAACCGTACCCCCTGCGCTTTAATCATGGGATAGTTAAGGTTGAGTGTGCCGGTGGCGGTATTTACCTGTACTTTGAGTGTCTTAATATGGTTATAGGCATGGCTGCCTTTGTAGACAGCAGTGGCCTGACAGGAAAAGAGCAACAGGCCAATGAGTATCAATCTGCATTGATACAATAACTGTGACATTGTACACCCCTGTGAAGCATTGGTTGGCTTAATACACTCTAGAAGCGGTTGTCACATTATGAAATAAGGGTACGAATTTTAGTAAAATCGGTAGGAGTCTCATCGCTGGGTACACCTTGAAATAAATCAAACGATTTTCTAAAGAGGGGCAGTACTGCGTAACTGACGCACTTTTAATGAGTGCGCCACCAGTTAATAAAATAAAATTGATGCCCTGAATTAGTAAATTAATCGACGCTGAAATATACCTCAGAGCCATTCATGCCCTGTGAAAACGGTGTGTTAGCATCTTCTTCGTTTTCGAGCGCAGGATTATCACGACCAAAAGATTGAGACATTTTCGATGATGAACCGCTCACACCACCTGATAATGATTTTTCCGGGTTGGAATTCACCCCACCCTCATTATAGGCATTGGAAATATTACCCTCCTCGCTGCTAACATCGTCGAGAAATACTTTTTTTGGACCAGTATATGTACTCTCATTATGAATCCCCCCCTGGTCTAGCTCTTTCATTTTTGTGCCATAATATTCCGTTGTTGCGCCAGTCTCACCCTTCGCTTCATTAAGGTAATTGCCTCCTTTTTTGTATCCATTGGATGCAAATTTACCCAGTAATTTAGAGGTTTCACTCTCGCCCTCCTCCACCCCCTCAAAAGCACTTGCCGCCTTGCGAAACACCGAAGAAGCTGCCGCACCAGCCTTAGAAGTTAAAGAAGTGATTCTTCTGGCAATTTTTACGACTCCCTTCACAATCCCTGGCGCAGTTGCCAATAAAGAAACAGCACCAATACCAGCAATAACGTCGCTGGTAATGGTCAAATATTTAGCCGCTGTTTTATTGCCGCTAATAAGTGCTACTTGACCACCTGAGAAAAATCCAGCTGCCAAAATCGACGAACTAATCTGGAATTCAACTGCCTCTTGGTACGCCTCAGCGGTCGAAGCAATGGCCCCAGCTGTGACAGTGTTTGTGGCTGCTGCAATCTCGTCCGAAACACCGAGTGAGGGTATAGTCAAGAGGACTCCAAGAAGTGTAATTGCAATCATTGATGCGGCAGCGATCGCATTGTGACTCAGATGCCCCATCGGGTCGACATAGTTGACCGGGTCACCGTGGGCATAGGCGTAGCGGTTATCAATATGCAGGTTATCCCGGGTGATAAAACGCCTCAGTTCAGGGTGGTGAAACCGGTGTCGTAAGTAAGTGAGCCCGGTTTCTGGTTCGGTCAATTCCTGATTCCAGGTGAACTCGGTGTCGTTTGTTTGGTTGCGCTGCAGCGGTTTGCCATAAGCGTCGTAGCGGTGCAGGCTTAGCTGCGTTTCGCCTTTGGTTTGCTGCAAAACCACGCCGGTGCTCTCATTGACTTTGAAAAACTGATCCAGACCCTGTTCGGTTTGTCTGCCAACTATGTTTTTGCCGTGTCGCACCAGCGAGCGCCACTGACCGTCTTTCACGATCGTTTGCATGTTTTTATGGTGGTCGGGGTAGAAATGGCTTTGGGAGTCGCCATGGGTGCGGTGGCTAAGCAGACCATTTGGCCCATATTCGTAACGGGTCGCTGGCTTTTTTTGCGGTTGCACCTGCAGTAAAAAGCCTGCGTCGTCATACTCATATCGAGTCGCTTTATGGTCTTGCGTCAGGTGTCCGTTGGCATCGTGCAGCACCGGCTTTATTACCTCACCCAGCTTGACATGGGTCAGCTGATCGAGATTGTTGTATGAGTACTGCAAGCTTTGGCCCGGCCCGCAGTTGCTGTGATCTTCTTCCGCGAGCAGGTTGTTGTTGCCGTCGTAACGGTAGCGCTTTTGAAAGCTTGTGGCTTGATCGGTGTGCACCTCATCGGTGAGGCGCTGCATGCCATCATAGCGATACTCCGTCGTATGCTTTTGAGGCAACTGGCCTTTTTCAGCCAGACTCTGCACTTGTTTTAATAGCTCGCCCCTAGAGTTGTAGTTGTAGCTTACGCCATAGTGCGCTTTGGGATTAGTACTGATGGATTCCACCATCTGTCCAAATACACCATAGCGGAAGTGGGTTTGTGTCAACCCTGTTACTTCTGCATTAGTCGTTCTTTTAATCAGCTTGCCATGTTGTCCGTTATCATCTTCACCGTAATGAAAATTGATCTCACTGCCCTTAACCTTGAGGCTGGATAAACGGCCTTTGTCTTCTGGCTTATAAACGAAGTGCTGTTCGGTCTGATTGGCGTCTTTTTGGGTAATGATGCGGTCGTAGTTATCCAGGGTATAGCTAAGCGAGCGGTCATCCGGGTAACGCATCTCCAGCAGTCGCCCGTTGGGTGTATAGCGATAGCTCATGGTATGCCCGTCGCTATCGCTTAACTTAACCAGCCGGCCATCGGCATCGTACTGACGGCGGATGGCGTGGCGCTTCTGATGCCGGTTCCAGGCGTGTTCGGTCAGTAAACCCCGGTTGTCGTATTGATAATGGATGCTATGGCCGTTTTGCAGGATTTTCTCTATTTCCCGACCGTTTTTGTCATAGCGGTGTTTCAGGTAAAGACGACTACCATCAGCTTTTTTTGGGGATTCTATCTGCGCTAATAAACCATCGCTGTCATATAGGTAGCGGTAGCCTGTATGACTGCTGGTGTGTTCTGGCGTTTTTAGCGTCTTGTGCCAGGTATAGATGTTGTTCAGCAGATCGTACTCCCGGGTTTTGATGCCATGCAGGCCATCCCAGCTGTGGGTATCTGAGGCAATCAGGTTGTGTTGGGCGTCGTATCGCAAATGGTTAGTAATCATCTGCCGTTCTTTTTGGGTATTAAGGTCAACCAGTGCCGACGTCCTGCTAATTACTTTTTTATGGGCATCGTATACTACGGTGTTTTCCACGAATTCACTGGCCTGATCGTGGGGGTTGTTGGTTACCGGGTAGTGTCGGGTAATCAGTTTGCGCTCCCAGGGCATCTTGCTGACCACTCGATGTTGGCGCCCATTGATGCGGGTGGTAGTGGTCATGGCCGGGTCGTTGTACTCAATTCGGTGCTCATTTCCCCAAGGGTCGCTGGTGCTGGTGCGTCGACCCAGATCATCGTAGGCAAAGAGGGTGCTGAGGCCAAGAATATCGGTTTTGCTGCCTACTTTGCCAAAGGCATTGTAAGACTGGCTGGATACGGTGCGCCACTTCCCTTTATGCAGATCCTGCTGGCGAATAGCACGATTGGATGCATCGTGAATCGTCCGTCGTGTATCACCTAAAGGGCTCTGCGTGGTGGCGCTGTTTTGTCCATCGGTACTGAACGTTTCGTAGGTACGGCGGGTGACGTAGCCTGCCGGGTCGGTCTGGGTGAGGGGACGATTCAGAAGATCATAAGTGTAGGCAGTGACTTCACCCTTGGGGGTGATGGTTTTTAAATGCCTTGAGTTACGGGTATCCATAACTTTTTTATGTTCACGCCCCTGATCGCTCACTTTGGTGATGGTCAGCTGGGCAGTGGCGGGGTCGAATTGATAACGGATGTAGTGGCTTACTGATTGAATGCCCGGCTGGTTTTTTACCAGCCAGTGGTGGGTAGTGGAGCGTCGTCGTCCTTTTTCATCGTGGGTTAAGTCCGATTGCCGCCAGTCTTGCCAGCCTTTATTGGACAATTTCCAGGACAGGCGCTCATGGCTATGTGTTTTGCCACCTGCAGCCAGCCCATAGCTTTTGCGAATGGATCTGCCCCCCAGCAAGTCAACCCGGGTGTGTTCCGCCATCAGGCTGTAATGGTCGGTAAAATAGCGACTGAAATTGGCATCAACGGCTTTCCACTGTTGGCGCTGGCGGTCATAGGCTGAACGGATCTCACTCAGTTTGTTGCCATAATGGTCGAAGGTGGTGACGGTTTTGTCACTGGGTGTATAGGTAGTGCCATTCCAAACGTAACGAATCACTTTGGTGGGTTTGTCGTAATTGGTTGAGCGACTGTATTTAAACGGTGAGATCGCATACTTATAAGTGGTTTTCAGATGAGGCTTCCCCTGTCGTAGGGTTCGCACCTCAACTGGCAGGTGCAGATAATTGTATTCATAAACCTGCTGACGCTGCTGTTCACCGTTAACCTTTGTGACTTCCACACTGTATTTGTAAGACTGATCATTACTGTCAATCAGACTGTCACCCTTTCTGGATAGGGCATACAAGGGATAGCCGGTGTAGTTATAATATTTGCTGTACTTGTAATAGGCTTCATGATGGGGTTTCAGGTCAGAGTGGTCATACTGTTTGAACTGGTTAACCACCGGCATTTGCTTTTTACCACCGTCGTCGGTGTAAAAAACACTGTCATAGCTCAGTTCAGTAATAAGCCCTTCAGGCGTTTCGAGAGTGCGTATCAGGTTTCTGCCAAATTGGTTGATATAGGTGATTTTATAGCTTTGCTGTAACGGGTTCTCAACTCTGGTGACCCCCTCCCCATTAAAGTAAATCTTTTGCACCCGGTTATCGGGGCAGTGGATAATCATGGTACCCGGTTCATAACTGAAGCGGTAAACGTTGCCAAAATCGTCTTTAATGCTGGCCAGTTTTGCCGACTCAAGGCTACCAATGGGTTCTTCGTAGCTGAATTGCACATGGTTATTAAAGCGGTCAACCATCAGCATCAATAACCCCTGTTCGGAAAAAAATTGACGACTGCCGTCTTTATGATGAGATACGTGGCGATAGTTCAGATTTGGATAGCCGGGAATAGACGCCGATTGCCCTTTATCACGAAAGCGCGTGCCATGCTGGTTGTAATATTTAAGTCCGGAAGCGAAGCCGGTTTCATCCTGCCATAAGTCATCAATCAGCCACTGCATACCGCCGAGTTCGGCGGTATGCTCGCTAATATGATCCAAATCCAGCTGCCAGCCCGGGGGCAGGCCAAACATGCCCCGGGCATTAAAGCTGTAGGTCAGGTTCATTTTCAGAGGCAACCGTACTCCCTGCGCTTTAATCAGAGGATAGTTAAGACTGAGTGTGCCGGTGGCAGTATTTACCTGTACTTTAAGTGTCTTGATATGGTTATAAGCATGACTACCTTTGTAGGTTGCCAGAGTATGTTGGTAAGCAAAAAAGAGGATTCCGATCAATATCAGCCTACGCAGAATAAACACTCGCATTATCTTTTGCCTCTGAAAAGAGTTGCCGACTCAATATAATTTAGGCCAAACCTCAGAAACAAAAAGGAATTACTAAATAAGTTTACTAACCAAAAGGCCAGCCGGGCACCGTTCTTTGCAACGCTTACTTTAATGACATGAACCGCCAAGCAGTGTTAGCTGTGACCAGTGTGTCTAACTCTTGTATACCAGCGATGAGAATTATGCATTCCCACAGTGCCCACTAGGAGCAAATCTAATCCTGCACCTAATATATTTTATTTACTGCAGGGGTTTTGTAACTCACCCCTGCATAACATCGTGCGTCGTATTGCATTTAACCCAATACTCAACCAAGGATCGTAATTTTAAAAAAATCAGAAGTGTAAGTGCTTCAAAGAGTCTACATATTTATAAATGCCCTCAGAAAAAGTCTCTCCTTGGACGTTGAGACTAGTGAAATCGAAATATTGAGGGCGATCCGCCATACGATACAATTCATTGGGTGTAAATTTGCCTAATGCGTCGTACGTACTGAGATTACTGCGCACTTGAACTGGCGTATGTTTGGTTCCACCTAAAAAAGATTTACATACATCATACAAACATTTTTTTTGGGCATCATTATAACCATCAAATTCAGAGTCCATTTTTTTATTTAATTCGCCCATCGCATCGTTATAGCCTTTCGGTTGATTCAGAAAAAAATCTTCGCCCTTATGAGTATAAAGATACTCTCCGCGCTCTGTTTCAATAGCGCCATTCGATGTACTAGAAGCTTCACTTTCCCCCGCCGCCACCCTGACATAACTTGCTGACTCTTGAAATACTTCTGTCAATTTTTTATTTAAAAGTTCCAGAATACTTCGTATTCCTTTCACAATTTTTGGTGACAATGCTACCAAATCAGCTGCCGCAACAACACCGAAAGCAATACTGGCAATAGTCAAATCTTTGTATATTCCTTTGCTTCCCAGATCAAGGGCTAACTGAGAACCGACGAGTGACGCACCTGACAGAGCAGTAAACACGCCTGCTACTGTTGGAAGTGATGCTTCGACAACGGCAGCAAAGGATACGCTTTCGGTGATAGCGGATGCGCCTGCGGCAACAGCAGCACCTGAAGGCGCCAGTGTTGCACCGAAAGAAGGCAACGTCAGGTAAGCCCCAATGATTCCAGCAGCTATCATGAGTCCACCAAAAACGTATTTGAAGACTGAAGTGTGTCCTGTTGGGTCGGCGTAATTGACTGGATCGCCGTGAGCATAGGCGTAGCGGTTGTCAATATGCACATTGTCCCGGGTGATAAAACGCCTCAGTTCAGGATGGTGAAACCGGTGTCGTAAGTAAGTGAGCCCGGTTTCAAGTTCTGTCAACTCTTGGTTCCAGGTAAAATCGGTGTCGTCTGTTTGATTGCGCTGTAGTGGTTTGCCATAAGCGTCGTAGCGGTGCAGGCTTAGCTGCGTTTCGCCTTTGGCTTGCTGCAACACCACACCGGTGCTCTCATTGACTTTGAAAAACTGATCAAAGCCCTGATTGGTCTGTCTACCAACAATGCTGTTTCCGTGCCGCACCAGCGAGCGCCACTGGCCGTCTTTAACCACCGTTTGCATGTTTTTATGATGATCCGGGTAGAAGTGCCTCTCGGAGCCGTCACTACTGCGGCGGCTTAACAAGCCGTTGGGCCAGTATTCGTAATGGATCGCTGGCCGTTGTTGCGGCTGCACCTGCAATAAAAAACCTGCGTCGTCGTACTTATATTGAGTCGCCTTATGGTCTTGCGTCAGGTGACCGTTGGCATCGTGCAGCACCGGCTTTATCACCTCTCCCACCTTAATATTGACCAGTTGGTCGAGGTTGTTATAGGAGTATTTCACGCTTTGACCCGGTCCACAGTGGCTGTGATCTTCTTCCGCCAGCAGGTTGTTGTTACCGTCGTAACGGTAGCGCTTTTGCAAGCTTGTGGCTTGATCCGTGTGCACCTCATCGGTGAGGCGCAGCATACCATCGTAACGATACTCTGTCGTATGATGTTGAGGTAGCTGGCCTTTTTCAGCCAACTTCTGTACTTGTTTGAATAGCTCTCCCCGGGTGCTGTAGTTGTAACTTACGCCATAATGCGCTTTGGAGTTGCCGCTGACTGATTCCACCACCTGCCCAAAGACACCATAGCGAAAGTCCGTTTCTGTTACTCCCGTTGTTTCGGCGGTGTTGGTTCTTTTGATCAGCTGCCCACGATGTCCGTTGTCGTCTTCACCGTAGTGAAAATCGATCCGGCTGTTGTTGACCTTGATGCTGGATAAGTGGCCTTTATCTTGTGGCTTATAAATAAAGTGCTGTTCAGTCTGATTGGCGTCTTTTTGCGTAATAACGCGGTCGTAGTTATCCAGAATGAAGCTGAGCGAGCGGTTATCCGGGTAACGAATCCCCAACAGGTGGCCGCTGGGCGTATAGCGATAATCCATGGTCTGCCCGTGGCTGTCGCTTAACTTAACCAGCCGACCATCGGCATCGTACTGACGGCGGATGGCGTGGCGCTTTTGGTTTCGACTCCAGGAGTGTTCGGTCAGTAAACCCCGGTTGTCGTATTGATAATGGATGCTATGGCCGTTTTGCATAATTTTCTTTATTTCACGGCCGTTTTTGTCATAGCGGTGTTTCAGGTAAAGACGACTTCCGTCTGTTGTCTTTGGGGATTCTACCTGCGCTAATAAACCATCGCTGTCATATAGATAGCGGTAGCCTGTATGGCTGCTGGTATGTTCTGGGGTTTTTAGCGTCTTGTGCCAGGTATAGAGGTTGTTCAGCAGATCGTACTCCCGGTTTTTTTGGCCGTGTAGGCCGTCCCAGGTGTGGGTATCTGAGGCGATCAGGTTGTGGTTGGCGTCGTAGCGCAAATGGTTAGTAATCATTTGCCGTTCTTTTTGTGTGTACAGGTCAACCAGTGCTGACGTCATGCGGATTGCTTTTTTATGGGTATCGTGTATCACGGTGCTTTCCACGAATTCAGTAGCCTGATCGTGGGGGTTGTTGGTTACCGGGTAGTGTCGGGTAATCAGTTTGCGCTCCCAGGGCACCTTGCTGACCTCTTGATGCCGGCGCCCGTTGATGCGCGTGGTGGTGGTCATGGCTGGGTCGTTGTACTCAATTCGGTGCTCATTTCCCCAAGGGTCGGTGGTGCTGGTGTGCCGGCTCAGCTCATCGTAGCCAACGGTGGAGGTGAGACCGAGAATATCGGTTTTGCTGTCTACTTTGCCATAGGCATTGTAAGTCTGGCTGGATAGGGTGCGCCACTGCCCTTTATGCAAATCCTGTTGGCGAATAGCACGCTTGGATGCATCGTGAATCGTCCGTCGTGTATTACCCAAGGGGCTTTGCGTGGTGACGGTGTTTTTTCCATCGGTACTAAACGTTTCGTAGGTATGACGGATCACATGACCTGCCGGGTCGGTCTGGGTGAGCGGACGATTCAGAGCATCGTAGGTATAGGTGGCGACTTCACCTTTAGGGGTTATGGTTTTCAGGTGCCTGGCGTTGCGTGTATCCACAATCATTTTATGCTCTCGACCCTGATCACTCACTTTAGTGATGGTCAACTCGGCAGTGGCTGGATCAAACTGATAGTGGGTGTGGTGGCTTACCGACTGAACTCCCGGTCGGTTTTTTATCAGCCAGCGGCGGGTAGCAGAGCGTCGTCGTCCTTTTTCATCGTGGGTTAAATCGGTTTGCTGCCAGTCTTGCCACTCTTTAAAGGACGTTTTCCAAGCCAGGCGCTCGTAGCTATGCGTTTTGCCATCCGGGGCTAGTGCATAACTTTTGCGAATGGCTCTGCCGCCCAGCAAGTCAACCCGGGTGTGTTCCGCCAACAGGCTGTAATGGTCGGTATAGTAGCGGCTGACAGTGGCATCGAGACCTTTCCACTGCTTGCTCTGGCGGTCGTAGACTGAGCGGGTCTGGCTCAGTTTGTTGCCGTAATGGTCGTAGGTGTTGGCCGTTTTGTCACTGGGTATATAGGCCCTGCCGTTCCAGACATAACGGATCGCTTCGGTGGGTTTGTCGTAATTGGTTGAACGGCTGTATTTAAACGGCGAGATCGCATACTCAAAAGTGGTTTTAAGATAAGGTTTTCCCTGCCGCAGTGTTCGGACTTCAACCGGCAGGTGCAGATAATTGTATTCATAAACCATTTGGCTCTGCTGTTCACCATTAATGTGCTTGACTTCCACACTGTATTTGTAGGACTGGTCATTGCTGTCGACCAGGCTATCGCCATTGTTCAATAGAGCGTATATGGGGTAACCGGTGTAGTTATTGTCTTCACTGAACTTATAGTAGACTTCATGATGAGTTTTCAGATCGGCCTGATCGTACTTTATAAAGTGATTAACCACCGGCATTTGCTTTTTACCACTGTCGTCAGTGTAAAAAATGGCGTCATAACTCACTTCAGTGATCAACCCTTCAGGCGTTTCAAGAGTACGCATCAGGTTTCTGCCAAACTTATTGATATAGGTAATTTTGTAGCTTTGCTGTAAGGGGTTATCAACTCTGGTGACCCCCTCTCCATTAAAGTAGACCCGTTGAACCCGGTTATCGGGGCCTTTAATAATCATGGTACCCGGCTCATAGCTGAAGCGATAAACATTGCCATAATCATCTTTTATGCTGGCCAGTTTGGCAGACTCAAGGTTGACAACCGGCTTTTCATAATTGAAATGCACATGGTTATCAAAGCGGTCAACCAGCAGCACCAACAATCCTTGATTGGAGAAAAACTGACGACTGCCGTCTTTACGATGCGTTACGTGGCGGTAGTTTAGGTTCGGATAGCCAGGAATAGGCAACGTTTGCCCTTCATCACGAAATTGAGTGCCGTGCTGATTATAATACTTAAGCCCGGAAGCGAAGCCGGTTTCATCATGCCATAAATCATCAATCAGCAATTGCATACCGCCGAGCTCGGCGGTGTGTTGGGTAATATGATCCAAATCCAGCTGCCAGCCAGAGGGCAGGCCAAACATACCATGGGCATTAAAGCTATAGGTCAGGTTAACTTTCAATGGCATACGAA
Source organism: Endozoicomonas sp. (assembly GCA_965198415.1). Lineage (GTDB taxonomy): Bacteria > Pseudomonadota > Gammaproteobacteria > Pseudomonadales > Endozoicomonadaceae > Endozoicomonas. The sequence continues at coordinate 301,769 of CBDAPN010000028.1, read as the reverse complement.
CCCCTTGCGCCTCAATAAGGGGGTAGTTCAGGCTGAGGGTTCCGGTGGCAGTGTTAACCTGTATTTTAAATGCCTTTGCGTGGTTATAAGCATGGCTGCCTTTGTAGGCTGCCAGAGTGGCTTGGTAAGTAAAAAAGATAAGCCCAATGAATGTCAGCCTACACAAAGTAAACACTCGCATTATCTTTTGCCTCTGAAAAGAGCTGAAGATTCAATACACTTTAGGCCAAACCTCAAAAAGAAAAAGAAATCACTTAATACGTTTACTAACCAAAATGCCAGCCGGGCGCCATTCTTTGTAACGCCTACTTTGATGACATGAAGTCGCAAAGCAGCGTTAGCTTAAATTTTTAGCCATGATCAGGGTGGCTAACTTTTGTATAGCAAGCTCGATGGGAATTATGGATTCCCGCGGTGAATCGAGAAAATAAGTCCAATCCTATGCTTTATAGATTCTAGTTGTTTGCTGCCAGGGGCTTGCAGCGCATCTCTATATGAAAATTATTAGTCGTGCATTAATCAATTTGTAGGTATTCATTCACGACCTTCCCTGGTCGCTCGATTGGGTTTAGATTTGGGCTGTAGGATGGAATATCGGTCTAAATAATAACTGCTACATTTAGGTGCATTAATATCAGTGATTGAAAGACATTATTCCAACTCGCCTGTAGACTGGCTTAGTGACTCATTGAATTTTCTGATAAAAAATTCAGAATCGAGTCCAACTGTCGGAAAATTCAAGTCCTGCGAAGCTTTTGTCAATTTAGGAAGATCTTCAGCTGAAAAATAATTGTTAAACAGGTGTGTCTCAAAAGCCTCTTCTATCGCCTCCTCAGGATTTGAAGAACCAAGTACCTTAAGGCAAACGTTAAGTATGCATGTATGTTGGCAATGAGTGAAATCATCAAAACCCTCTGCCACTCTCCCCACTAACTTATTTCGTACCATTCTAAATTGTTTCTTGGTTGGAGCCTTAGCTTTATTAAGCCTTTTACTATATGAGGGTTGTGCATCGCCAGCTTCTGGGCGATCTACAGTGTTAGGTTCAATTTCTCTGCTTTGAACCTCTTTGGCTTTCGCTATAGCAACATTTGTTGCTTCATCGAATAAATCCGTAAGAGCCTCGCCAGCCTTTTTACCGCTGCCCACAGCTCTTACAAATTTAACCAAACTGTTGCCAAATTCCAGAATGGTTGGCGCCGAGGCCAATAGGGCAACTGCTCCTAAGGCACCTATAGCCTCACTTGCAATGGTTAAATAATAAGCAGCCGTCTTATTACCCTGATCAAGTTCTGCTTGAGAAGCGATAAGTGATGCGCCTGACAGTTCAACAGATGCGCTACTCGTCAGCATAGCAACTCCTCCGCCGGCGGCTTCTGCGGCTTCACCGACTGCACCAGCCGTAGCAAAACCTTCTGCAGCAGCGAATGAAGAACCCATGGTGGGTATTGCGAAGACAAGCCCAATGACTGCGGCTAATATCATGCCTGCGCCACCAAGGTATCTGCCCAAGGCACTGTGTCCTGTCGGGTCGATGTAATTAACTGGATCACCATGGGTATAAGCGTAGCGATTATCAACGTGTACGTTATCCCGAGTGATAAAGCGCCTTAGTTCAGGGTGATGGAATCGGTGTCTTAAGTAAGTAAGCCCGGTTTCTGGCTCTGTTAATTCCTGATTCCAGGTAAAGTCGGTGTCGTCTGTAAGGCTATGCTGCAACGGCTTGCCATAGGCATCGTAGCGATGTAGCCGCAGCTGCGTTTCGCCTTTGCTTTGTTGCAAAACGGCGCCGGTACTTTCGTTGGCCTTGAAAAACTGATCCAGGCCCTGATTGGTTTGCCTACCTACAATGCTGTTTCCATGTCGCACCAGTGAGTGCCATTGACCATTTTTTACCACCGTTTGCATTTTTTTATGTTGATCCGGGTAGAAGTGGCTTTGGGCATTGCCAGTGCTGCGCTGGCTTAGTAAGCCATTTGGCCAATATGTGTAATGGGTAGCTGGCCGTTGTTGTGGCTGTACTTGCAATAAAAATCCTGCGTCGTCGTATTTATATTGCGCCCCTTTATGATCTTGCGTCAGGTGTCCGTTATCATCATGCAACAGTGGGCTTACCACGTCACCCGCCGTGATATTGACCAGCTGATCAAGGCTATTGTAGGAGTACTGAAGGTTTTGGCCCGGACCACAGTTGCTGTGACTCTCTTCAGTCAGCAGGTTACTGTTGCCGTCGTAGCGGTAGTGCTTTTGGAATTTTTCACCTTGGTTGGTACTGTGCACCTCGTCGGTGAGACGCTTCATGCCATCGTAACGGTACTCTGTTGTATGCTGCTGCGGCATTTGATCTTTTTTAGCCAGCTTCTGAACTTGTTTTGATAGCTCGCCCCAAGGCTTAAAGTTATAACTTACGCCATATTTCATCTTGGGGTTGTTACTGGTTGATTCCACCATTTGTCCGAAAACGCCATAACGAAAACGGGTTTCGGTTACTCCTGTTGCTTCTGCCTTGGCGGTTCTCTTGAGCAGCTTTCCACGTAGTCCGTTGTCATCTTCACCGTAATGAAAGTCGAAACGACTGCTATTAACCTTGAGGCTGGATAAACGACCTTTGTCTTTTGGTTGGTAAATAAAGTGCTGTTCGGTCTGGTTGGCGTCTGTTTGCTTAATGATGCGATCGTAGTCATCCAGGGTGTAGCTGATTGATCGATTATCTGGAAAACGAATCTTGAGCAGGTGCCCGTTTGGCGTGTAGCGGTAGTGCATACTTTGCCCGTCGCTGTCGCTTAACGTAACCAACCGCCTATCCGCATCATACTGAAGACTGAGAGTATGACGTTTTTGGTTGCGACTCCAAGACTGTTCCGTCAGTAAACCCCGGTTATCGTATTGATAATTAATGCGATGGCCATTTTGCAGGGTTTTCTCTACTTCCTGGCCGTTTTTGTCGTAGCGGTGCTGCGTATAAAAATGGCCACCGTCACTCGTTTGGGGGGATTCAACCTGCGTTAGAAAACCATCGCTGTCGTACAGATAACGGTAGCCTTCGTGACTGCTGGTGTGCTCCGGTGTTTTTAACGTCTTGCGCCAAGTGTAGAGATGGTTCAGCAGGTCATACTCCCGACTTTTATTGCCGTACATACCGTCCCAGGTATGAGTGTCTGAGGCGATCAGGTTGTGGTTGGCGTCGTAGCGCATGAAGTTAGTGACCATTTCGCGTTTTTTCTGGCTGTGCAAGTCAACCAGTGCTGAGGTCGTGTGGATCGGTTTATTATGGGCGTCGCGTACCACAGTATTTTCCCGAAACTGCGTGGCCTGATCGTGGGGGTTATTGGTTACCGGGTATTGTCGACTGATCTGTTTTCGCTCCCAGGGTACCTTACTGACCACCAGATGCTGGCGCCCATTGATGCGGGTGGTGGTGGTCATCGCAGCGTCATTGTAATCAATGCAGTGCTCGTTGCCCCAAGGGTCTACGGTGCTGACAGGCCGGCCCAGTTCACTATAGGCAAAGGTAGTGGTGAGGCCAAGAATATTGGTTTTGCTAACGACTTTGCCAAAGGCATCATAGGACTTACTGAGTAAGGTGCGCCACTGCCCTTTGTGCAAATCTTGTTGGCTAATTGAACGCTTGGACGCATCATGGATTGTTCGTCGTGCATCACCCAACGGGCTCGTCGTGGTGACGCTGTTTTGTCCGTCGGTACTGAATGTTTCATAAGACTTGCGAGTTATGTAGCCTGCCGGATCAGTGTGGGTGAGCAGACGGTTCAGGGCGTCGTAGGTGTAGGTGTTAATGTCACCTTTGGGGGTTATGGTTTTGAGGTTTCTGGCGTTACGGGTATCCATTACTTTGATATGCTCACGACCTTGGTCGCTCACTTTGGTGATGGTCAACTCAGCAGTGGCAGGGTCGAACTGGTAATGGGTATGGTGGTTTACTGACTGAATGCCTGGTTGGTTTTTTGCCAGCCAGCGGTGAGTAGCGGAGCGTTGTCGCCCTTTATCGTCGTGAGTTAGGTCCGTTTGTTGCCAGTCCTGCCAGTCTTTATGGGGCTGCTTCCAAGCTAAACGCTGGTGGCGGTGCGTTTTGCCATCCGCAGCCAGTGCATAACTTTTGCGAATGGCTCTGCCCCCCAACAGATCGAGTCGTGTCTGTTCGGCTAACAAGCTGTAATGGTCGGTGAAATAGCGGCTGACAGTTGCATCAAGCGCCTTCCACTGTTGGCGTTGGCGGTCATAGACTGAGCGGGTCTCGCTCAGTTTGTTGCCGTAACGGTCGTAGGTGGTTGTGGTTTTGTCGCTGGGTACGTAGATTGTGCCATTCCAGATGTATCGGATCATCTGGGCGGGTTTATCGTAATTGGTTGAGCGGCTGTATTTAAACGGCGAGATAGCATATTCGTAGGTAGTTTTCAGATGAGGCTGCCCCTGTCGCATGGTTCGAACCTCCACTGGCAGGTGCAAATAATTGTATTCATAAATCAGCTGACGCTGCTGCTCACCATTAATGTGCGTGACTTCTACACTGTATTTGTAGGACTGGTCATTACTGTCGATCAGGCTGTCGCCCTTGCTTGATAGAGCGTACTCGGGGTAGCCGGTGTAGTTACTGCCATCGCTGAACTTGTAGTAGGCTTCATGATGAGCTTTCAGGTCGCTCTGGTCATATTGTTTAAAGCGTTTCACCACCGGCATTTGCTTGTTACTACTACCATCAGTGTAAAAAATGCCGTCATAACTCAGTTCTGTAAGCAGTCCTTCAGGCGTTTCAATAGTGTGAACAAGGTTTCTGCCAAACTGGGTTACATAGGTGATTTTGTAGTTTTGCTGCAATGGGTTCTCAATTCGGGAGATTCCTTCCCCGCTAAAGTAGACCCGATGAACCCGATCATCGGGGCTTTTAATAATCATGGTACCGGGTTCATAGGTGAAGCGGTAAACGTTGCCATAATCGTCTTTTATGCTGGCAAGTTTGGCAGACTCAAGGTTGGCAACCGGCTCTTCATAATTGAAATGCACATGGTTACCAAAGCGGTCAACCTGTAGAATTAACAACCCCTGATGGGAAAAGAACTGACGACTGCCGTCTTTATGATGAGAAACGTGGCGGTAGTTCATCCCCGGGTAGCCGGGAATAGGCCACGACTGCACTTTATCAATAAACCGGGTGCCGTGCTGATTGTAATATTTCAGCCCAGAGGCAAAGCCGGTTTCATCATGCCATAAATCATCAATCAGCAATTGCATACCGCCAAGCTCGGCGGTGTGTTGGGTAATATGATCTAAATCCAGCTGCCAGCCAAAGGGCAGGCCAAACATACCACGGGCATTAAAGCTATAGGTCAGGTTCACTTTTAATGGCATTCGTACCCCTCGCGCTTCAATAAGGGGATAATTAAGGTTGAGAGTTCCGGTGGCGGTGTTTACCTGTACTTTGAATCCTTTTGCGTGGTTATAAGCATGGCTGCCTTTGTAGGTTGCAATGGTATGGCAGGAAATGAGCATAAGCCCGATGAATATCCATTTACAGTAAGGAAATAACTTTGACATTAAATACACCTGAAAACCCATTGCTGGATTAATACACTGTAGATGGGGTTATCACATTACGAAAGAAAACAACTTAATCTCATATTAAATAGACTGGAAAAACTCGCTTACTCGTTGCCAAGGTCGTTCATTAACGCTTTCTGTTGACCAGTAAACGCACCGACATTATCACTCACTCCTTGATTTAATTATTCTATTGCGATGCTCTAATCTTTTGGGTTGGGCTAACACTATTAATGAAGCCAGCGCCTCTGGCTTTTAATTTGGACACACGCATTGTTCCAAAAAATAGCCGCTGTATTCTCACTGAAGATGGTCAAAATTTTAGCTCCCAAAAATATCTGCCCCCCGAGATTCCCAACTGAAGATATAGCAAAGAGGATTTTAAACTGCACTTGTCGTTAGGTAACTCCAATTACAGATTCATTGAAGAACTCGACCACCACCAGTATATTGCCCACTGAGCCGAGTACTCACCTGATTTAAACCCTCTACAGGAGACAACGATTCAATGGATGCAATTGAGCTTTTGCTGAACAGAGTATCAGTACCACAACTGGATTACCCACAGCCCACGCCAGAGCAGATGGAGATTATGTTTAAGGCGGCGTTGCGAGCGCCAGACCATGCCCGACTGCGTCCGTGGCGCTTTCTTACCGTCAGTGGTGACGCCCGAAAGGCGCTTGGTGAACTGTTCGTTAAAGCGGCACGGGAAGAACAGACCGACCCAAGCGATGCAACACTGGAGCGTGTTCGGAACCTGCCGTTGCGAGCGCCTGTGCTGGTGATGGCCATTTGCAAATTGATAGAACACCCTAAAGTGCCAGAAATTGAGCAGAAAATGTCCCTTGCCGCAGCAGTTCACGGGCTCACGCTGGCGGCTCACGCTCAGGGCTTGGGTGCAATGTGGCGTACCGGGGAGCTTTGCTATCATCCGACGGTAGCAAACGGTTTGGGGTTGGCAGACAATGAGCGGCTGATGGGGTTTATTTATCTTGGTACGCCTTCGGCTAATACTAAGAAGGCTCCCGATTTAGACGTCGATGATTTTGTTTCAAGCTGGGGCGAAGAGCTGGGCTGAGGCTAGACTGTCCTTATGCGGTAGCAGTCAACGGGTCAGGAATTTCCGATTTTTTACCTTCAATTTTCTGCTGCCTTGCCAGGAGTCGTCTATACGGACGCTATCCCCAAACAGCACCCTACCCAATCATCTGATGTGGAATAATATAGTCTTCCAGATCTTCAACTGCGATATCCCTTTCCGATTGCACCCAGTCTTTCACCGAGATTCCGGCTTGATGAACCGTGTCAAAAGAGCCGGACACCAATGGATGCCAATACGGCAGCGGCTTTTTTTCACTGATTAGCCGGTAGGCACAGGTTTGAGGCAACCAATGAAAGTGTTCAAGGTCGTTGATTGTTAGCACCGTGCACTCTGGCACCAGCTGTTTGCGGTGATGGTAATCACTGCAGCTGCAGCTGTTGGTATCCAATAGTTTGCAGGCGACTGACGTGTAGTACACGTCGTCTGTTTCTTCGTCTTCGAGTTTGTGCAGGCAGCAGCGACCGCAACGGTCGCAGAGACGCTCCCATTCGTTTTTGGTCATTTCCTGCAATGTTTTGGTTTGCCAGAAAGGTTGTGCGTTCATGTCGGGTCGTTAAAGGAGAGAAATTCATCTGGCAGTTTGATCAGGTAATCGTCCTGTTCTTGTGGGGGCATTTGCAGGTAGTAGCCGGTATCGGTCAGTGCTTGCAGTACACGGGCGGTCTCGGCATGGGCGAGCTTTTTTTCTGGACTCAGTAGCAAGTCAAAGGTATGAACTGGACTACCAAAGGCTGCCAGCAGTGGCTCTGGCAGGGTATTTTGCGGTTGCGCCCCTTTTGGCAGGTAAAGATACATGCCTTCACGTTTCGGGCTTTTGTAGATGGATACCAGCGACTTCATTCAATGGCCTTTTTGGGGTTCGTCGGGCAGGTTTAACTGCTGGATCAGTGACGCTGCGATGATATCACGGCGCCAGCCAGTAAGGGTATCGGGCAGGGTGAAATGGCCATCTTCCAGCCAGCAGCGCAGCAGGGCGCTGGTGAGCTTGCCGGGCATGAGCAGCGGTGCCGGGAGTTGCAGCTTTGTGGCCGTTTCGTTGATGAGTTTTTTGATGCGTTTGCCTTCGTCTTTCGCGCTTTTGGGCAGTGGAGGGGGCAGTTTTTGCGGCCTTTGTGCTTCTGGCAACTGGCTAGAGGCGCGAATAATGTCCAGAATTTGCTCGCCGTAACGGCGTATGATGCTGCCGCGCATCTCTGGGGTCTCGCGCAGAGCATTGTGGTTTTTGGGTTGGAATCTGGCCAACGGCCACAGGCTGCCTTTGGGAATAACCCGGTTACGGGGAACGTCGTCGAGGCGGGACTGCGTTTCACGAAAGAAGCACAGCGCTTTTAATACGCCCAACTGTTGCGGGCGTAATTCCCAGGCTCGCTTGACCTCCTTCCAGGCGTTTTCCGGATCAAAAGGCAGTACGTTCTGTGTCAGAGCCTGACACTCATCCTCCAGCCATGCCTGTTTTGGCGATGCGGCCAATTGTTGCTGTAGTTGCCGGTAAAGCGTTGGCAGGTGTGTCACATCGAGGCTGGCGTAACGAATCTGGGCTTCGCTTAGGGGTCTTTGCAGCCAGTTGGAACGGGTTTCGTCTTTGGGTAGATCAATGTTTAGCAACTGTTTAAGCAGCGCCTGATACCCCATGGAGAAGCCGAGGTTGGCAAAGGCGGCCGCCATTTGGGTATCAAACAGTGGCTTGGGAACCGTGTTGGTGAGCAGTTTGAAAACCTCAAGGTCTTCACTGCAAGCGTGGAGGATTTTCACCACAGATGTGTCTTCGAGCAGCGCCGCCAGCGGTGCCCATTGGGTAATTTGCAGAGGGTCAATCAGAAAAACTTCTGTACCGGAGGAGGCCTGAATCAGACCGGGTTGCGAGTAAAAGGTATCAGTGCGGATAAATTCGGTGTCCAGAGCAATGGCATCAAGGGTGGACCACTGTTGACAGTAATCAACAAGCGACTGGTTGTTTTTGATCCAGATTGGCTCCGGGGGGGAAAGTTGCATGTCAAATAGTTCTAACGGAAATATCCATTATAAACAGTGAACGGTGATTGTTGATAGACTCCGTTTCCAATACAGCCTGATTCGTACTAACAAGTTGAGCAACCGCGGCTAAACTGTGCAGCACATAGGCACCTCAACGCTCAAGATCAGGAAAAAAAAGGCCGGATAACCCGGCCTGAAGGGAAATCAACTGTGGTGTCGCAAAGCCTCAATTCTCTCGTCCAGCGGTGGATGGCTGGAAAACAAGGCGGCTAATCCGCCCTGAGAGCCTTTGCGAATGCCAAAGGCGGACATAGTGGCTGGCATGGCGCTGGGTTCTTCGTATTCACCGCGCAGGCGCTCAAGGGCGGCGATCATATCTTGTCGACCGGCCAAATTGGCGCCCGCTTCATCCGCCCGGAACTCCCGCTGGCGGGAGAACCACATCACAATGGCGCTGGCTAGAAAACCGAGAATCAGCTCAGCGATAAAACTGGCGATGTAAAAGCCCATGCCAACACTGCCTTCGTCGTCGTCACGGCGCAAGAAGGAGTCAACGGCGTAGCCGATAATGCGGGCAAAAAACATCACAAACGTATTCACAACACCCTGAATCAAACTGAGCGTGACCATGTCGCCGTTAGCTACGTGGCCGATTTCATGGCCAATGACCGCCCGGGCTTCGGCCGGACTGAAATGGTCCAGCAACCCCTCACTGACCGAAACCAGAGCGGAGTTTTTGTTCCAGCCGGTGGCAAAAGCGTTGGCCTCAGGTGAGGGGAAAATCCCCACTTCAGGCATGCCGATGCCGGCTTTTTGTGACAACTCTTTAACCGTATCAACCAGCCAGCGCTCCCGCTGTGTTTGTGGCTGCTCGATAATCTGCGTACCGGTGCTCATTTTCGCCATGATTTTGGAAAGCAGCAGGGAGACAAACGAGCCCGCAAAACCAAAGACAGCACAAAAGGCCAGCAACGAGCCCATATTCAGCCCGTTATGGCTCAGGTAATTACCAACGCCGAGAATGTTCAGTGTGACACTGGCCAGCAACAAAACCGCCATGTTAGTGACCAGAAACAGCAGTATTCTCTTCATGTTTCAGGATGCCCTCATCTATTTAATTTATTCGTTGTATATAACGGCAAGTATTTTTAGTTTCAAGGGCAGATAAGTCCGCACCGTAAGGATTTACACCGTACTGACACACCTGACTCAATGCGGATGGTGCTGTTCAGGCAGCATAACCGAAACGGGTTCGTTGGCAACGCCGGTGAAGGTAATAATCACTTCACAATCCGTCTTGCTGATGCAGCGGCCGTTGTGGGGAGTTTTGACCATCTCGTAAATGACATCGCCGGTTTTGTAGCGGGTTGTCTGCTTGTTTTTCTGGGTCACCTCAATCGTGCCGGCCATCAGTAAGCCATAGCCCGGATAGGGGTGATAATGCCAGCCGGTTTCAGCTTTGGATGGAATCATCACCTTGATGGTCTTGACTTCGGGGTTGTCGGTCTTTGGGTAATGAATCGGTTGGCTGTCATCGGTGACGCTCTCGGCCTTGAGGGTCTGTACCTCCAGTTTGCCACCGTACTCTTTTTCTTCGTGCTTTTGCTTATGGTTGGCAGCGTTAGCGAAAGTGCAGCTGATAGCTAACAGGGTTGTGAGAGTAAGTTTTAGCATGAGATTGCCCACGGTGAGAAAAACAGTTGACACTCAAGACTAGACGGCATTGGCTGAGCGTGCATGTCGAACCAATGTTTAGGGAAGAAGCAGAGCAGAGTTTACCGGTATCACCAAAAAATACCTCCCCGCAAGTAGCCGAACGGATAATGGTCAGTTTTAAGTGCCGCTATCCTTGGCGCAAATAATACTACTCACTACAAAAATAATGCCCCTTTAAGAGAAAAACATTTTTCATCTCAAAGGGTCATTATTGCCATTGCCTTTTTTGACTAGGCTAAAATCATAAAAAGTATTCCACCTATTATTTGTAATGTCGCTAAGAGAGTGGTAAGAAAGGCCACGACCCATTGCCGCTTTTCCTCAGAACTGTCAGAAGACTTTTCATTAGCTTTGCCACTTGCGGCTTTTGCACCTTTTGCGGCTTTTGCACCTTTTGCGGCTTTTGCACCTTTTGTATCTTTTGCACCTTTTGTATCTTTTGCATCTTTTGTATCTTTTGCATTTTGTATTTTTGCATCTTCCATATTGGCAGCATTACTCAAATCTTCCTTAGTAGTTTTGTTTCCAGCACTCTTTTTGCTTCTGGAAAAAAAACTAGAAAAACGACTGTAAAAGCTTGGATTGGAATCGTGGCTTGTAGAACATACCTTACCGTTTTTTTTAACCTCCACTGTACGCCCATTTATTTTTCCCGACGTTTGTACATTATTTACCATTTGCATAGCTGAAGCAGCTGGGGGTAGTTTTGTTTGTGCAATCATTTTACACCTCCTTTTGTTTATGTTGCTTCACCGTACATCAGCTAATGATTACTCACCATAACAACTGAGACAGAGCCTCTAACAAGTTATTTTCTGGTTACTATCTATTAATTCGGTTTTTTTATATATAAGATCAAGGTCAAACAATATAGCTCCCATCAGACAACCCCATAGCATGGTAAAAAGAAGTTGAGCATCCTCCCCAATTTCAGACTCAACTTTCTAGTGATTACTTTTAATTATTTGCGAGCAGTTTTATAAAAAAATAACAGAACTATCCGTAAAAAGATGTTTGCAATAAACCACCCCTGAAAGGGCGGCTTTTAACGTTTGGTTAAGGTGTTGAATGCTTCAAACTGTAGTCATAAAGGAAAGCTGAAAGAAGCCCCCACACAACAACGTTGACCGTAAACGCTTTGAAAGCAGAATACAGAGTAAACGGCAGCGCTTTAAAAACAACAAAGGTAACCAGGCTGGCCAATAGCCCAACAATAGCACCTCTCACCACCCAATGATCACCAAACACCTTAAAGCAGTAGAACAATGCCCATAAGGCACCCCAGAAAACCTGCTTATAAAGAAAACAGCGATCATAACTAAAGTTGCCTTCTGCAAAGGCAAACACCCACACGGCCAACACGTTACCAATACTGCCAATGCACCCGGCGCCCAGAGCGATCAAAATACGACTAACCATTTGCGGCCTCTTCTCTTGATAGATAACGCGTTAAACAGCCCAAATAAGATACAGATATGTGCGTGGTTTTTTCACTTTTGCTTCAAGTGATTTTATTCAAGTATACCTGAACTGCTCGTAGTCGATGGAGACATTCTCAGGTACCCTTCTGATATGCATTATTTACCGGAATCTGAGGAATAGATGCTTTGAACTACAACCTCCCGGTGGTATAAACAAGCCCAATAAAAGCAATAGCCTCAGGCGCCCCTATGGCCTCACAGAAAACCGGACGTATCCGTAACGAAAGAGTGAATCTGATCTTAACAGCCGCCACCGAAGAGTTTGCCAACCACGGCTTTCGTGGCGCCACGTTGCAGGGAATCGCCGATCTGGCAGGGTTACCCAAAGCCAATGTGCTTTATTACTTTAAAAGCAAGCGGGAACTTTATGAAACTGTGCTAGAGGGCATTCTTGATCTGTGGAACCGTGAGTTGGATGACATTACCGCAGATGATAACCCGGCGGACGCGTTAGAAAGATACATCCGCTCTAAAATAGAAGTGTCACGAAAATACCCAACTGCTTGTCGTATTTTTGCGGCAGAAATCATCAGTGGCGGGCAACAACTAAGCAACGCGAAAAAAAACGACACCCGGCGCTGGGTAGAAGAGCGTGTTGCAGTCATTCAGGCATGGATTGATGAAGGCAGCATCAAACCCATTAACCCCATGAACCTGTTGTTTCTGATCTGGGGGGCGACCCAACATTATGCCGATTACGAATACCAGATCTGCTCCATCCTCAAACGCAAGAAGCTCAGCAAGAAGCTCTATGAGCAGGCGGCCGATACCACCTGCGATATTGTTCTGCGCGGCTGTGGCTTAATTGATTAAGTCTGGCTTCTCCTTCACTACACCGGAGTCTACGTCAATTCCCCGAATGAGCTTTCTTTCTGCCCTTTCATTGTTGCCAAGAATTAATGTCAATAGTATGGCCGTGAGCCCACCGGTGGTAATGGAGGAGCTGAAAATGTTTTTCACCAGCACTGGCATCTGCGTCAGAATGTCGGGAACCACGGCGACGCCCAATCCCATGCCCAAAGAAACGGCAATAATCATCACCTTGTTTCTATCCAGTGTTTGTGAAGCCAAAATGCGAATGCCCGAGGCGGCCACAGTGCCAAACATTACCAGTGTCGCTCCACCTAAAACCGGCTTGGGCACCTGCATCAGGATGGCTCCAATAATAGGAAACAAGCCCATAAGCACAAAAAAACCCGCAACAAAGTAACCCACATAACGACTGGCGACACCCGTCATTTGAATAACACCGTTGTTCTGACTGAACGTGGTGGTTGGAAAACTATTCAGGCAAGCGGCTGTGAGAGAGTTAAGACCGTCTGCAAAAATACCGCCACGTATCCGCTCCATATACTCATTACCGCGAATAGGCTGACCGGAAAGCATTGCAGTGGCGGTCATGTCGCCAACCGATTCAATGGCGGTAATAATGTAGATAAGCGCCACCGGAAGAAACAGACTCCAATCAAACGATATACCGTACTTAAATGGCACCGGAATAGTAAAAAAATCGGTATCAATCTCAGTTAACGACATCTTACCGGTAAACAGCGTAATTGCAGCACCAACCAACAAACCGATAAAAATAGCCGACAATCGCAGTACAGGTAGGGTGCTGCGATTGAGCAGTATGATGGTCGCCAGAACAATTACACCAATCCCAAGATTGCCAAGAGCGCCGAAGTCCGGTGAATTATAGCCTCCGGCAATATCGGTAAAGGCCACTTTAATCAGACTCAAGCCGATCAATGTAATCACAATGCCAGTGACCGTGGGGGTAATGATCTTTTGCAGTTTGTGAAAAAAACGACTGAGAATTATCTCAACAAAAGCGCCAAAAAAGCATAATCCGGTAATCAGGGCAATAATGTCTTCACTGCTGCCACCCCGGCTTTTTACCACAAAACCCGCCGCAATCAGCGCAGAAAGAAAGGCAAAACTGGTTCCTTGAATGCTCAAAAGACCGGAACCCAGCGAACCAAAACGCCTGGCCTGAATAAATGTACCAATACCCGAAGCGATGAGCGCCATGCTGATCAGATAGGGAATGTGCTCCCCTAGCCCCAGAGTACCGCCAATTACCAACGTAGGAGTAACAATGGCAAAGGCACAAGCCAGAAAATGTTGCAATGCACTGAACAGGGCTTGAGGCAGCGGTGGCTTATCTTCTAATTGATATAAAAGCTCCGGGTTTTGCTTTTGCATCTTTGCTCCCTTGCTGCTGGAGCCTTCTTGGGCATCAGAAGGCTGTGGTCAAGAAAAAATCAAATACCGAAGAATACAAATTTCAACACAAACACGGCGGCCAAAGCCCAAACGCTGATGCTTACATCAGAAGCTTTACCGGCAATGACTTTAATCAATGGGTAAGAAATAAAGCCCAGAGCAATACCGTTAGCAATTGAAAAGCTCAGTGGCATCATAATGGCGGTAATCACTACCGGCCCCGCCTCGGTGAGATCTTTCCAGTCAATATTGGCCAGGCTGCCAACCATCAGTACCGCTACGTACAACAATGCACCGGCTGTCGCATAGGCGGGTACCATACCTGCCAACGGGGCAAGAAAAACACACGACAAAAACAACACACCAATGGTCACCGCCGTAAGGCCAGTACGACCACCGGCAGCTACACCGGAAGCACTCTCCACATAAGAGGTCACCGTTGGCGTGCCAATCAGTGCGCCAAGCCAAGAGGCAGTACCATCAGTGACCATGGCGCGATTCATGTTGTGCATTTTGCCGTTTTCATCAGCCAGCCCAGCCTTTTCTCCCACGGCAATCAAAGTGCCAGTAGTATCAAACAGGTTAACGAACATAAAGGCGACAATAACACCGACCATTTCCGGCTTCAGCGCTCCCATAATGTCCAACCCTCCCAGAATTGGCATTATGCTTGGCGGCATGGAAACAACACCAGTAAACGTTACATCACCAGCGATAAGACCAATGCCGGTCACCAAAGCGATGGCGATCAAAACCGCCGCTTTCAAACCACGAACGGCCAGCCCCAAAATCACAAACAGGCCAAGACCTGCCATCATCGGAGCAAACTGAGTGATATCGCCCAGAGTGACCAAAGTCCCTTGACTGGCCACCACAATACCGGCATTTTTCAGGCCAATAATAGCCAAAAACAGACCAATACCGCTGGTGATTCCAATTCTTAGGCTGTAGGGAATACTTTGGATAATCCACTCCCGAACTTTAAACACACCGAGCAGCGTAAACCCGATACCGCCCCAAAAAACCGCCCCCATCGCTTCTTGCCAGCTAAAGCCCATACCCAACACCACGGCAAATGCAAAGAAGGCATTCAACCCCATGCCCGGAGCCAAACCGACCGGCCAGTTAGCATAAAGACCAATCGCAATGGTGCTTAGCCCGGCGATCACACAGGTGGCGGTAAACAGGGCGCCCTTATCCATACCGGTGGCCGAGAGCATTCCCGGAATCACAAACACTACATAACACATAGTGATGAAAGTGGTGAATCCTGCCACTATTTCAATTTTGGCTGTCGTATTATGGGATTTGAGTTTAAAAAGTCGTTCCAAAAGCCCGTTTGAATCGGGGCTATCTTCGCTGCTTTCTTTACAACCCTGTGCAAGCTCAACATTCGGATTCATAAGAAACTCCATTGGTTGTTGATTTTTTGATACTGAGCCAATTCGGTCAGCTTAAGATTATGCGACAATTCGTAAGCATTACTATTAATTACAAGTTATTTTTTACTATACGACCAATATTGTCTTGCACCATATTAAAACTTACTAATTGGTTGTGCACCACAACAAAACACTCAGGCTCAATAGAAATGGTTCTGAAATGCAGTGTTATTAAGTGCAAAGCAATTTTCTGACCAATCAGTAAGTTTAATAAATTATTCTTGCTTTTTATTGACCAATTAGTCAGATTATCTGGCAGTCATGGGTTAAGAAAAAACAAGAAAAATTAACAGGAGTTTTGCAATTGTGATCCGCTTCCTGCTGAACCGACAACCTGTTGAGGTCGACAATATCTCTGTCGATACGACAGTGCTTGACTACTTGAGACACAACCTAAAACACGATGTCCACACCAACAACAAGCGTAGAACCGGCACCAAAGAAGGCTGCTGCTCAGGAGATTGTGGCGCATGCACCGTAGTCGTTGGCGAACCAGTCAATGGTGAGTTGCAATACCGAACCATGAACGCCTGTATTGCCTTACTACCTTCACTGCATGGCAAACAGCTAATTACGGTGGAAGATCTGGCCGAGGGTGACGCTCTGCATCCAGTGCAGCAGGCAATGGTAGACAACCATGCATCTCAATGCGGATTTTGCACACCGGGCATTGTGATGTCGTTGTTTGCACTGCACCAAAATACCGCAGACACTCGCCCTGAGCCCATGGAAGCCCTCGGTGGAAATCTCTGCCGCTGCACAGGTTATCGCCCCATTCTCGACGCTGCACAGGCACTGGCCGATAAGACCCCGGCAGATCAATTTTACGCCGACAAACCGGCAGTTTTGGCGACCTTGCAAGAACTCACTGACGACGTGGCGATAATTCCCACCGAGGAAGATCAGCTAGCGCAGTATCTGGAAAAATACCCCGATGCAAGAATCCTTGCTGGAGGCACCGATCTTGGCCTCGAAGTTACACAACAGTTAAAGTCTATTGAACGCTTGGTATACATCAAAAATATTCGATCTTTGCAGACGATCTCGGTCACAGATACAACCATCGTTGTTGGTGCTACTGCCAATATCACCGACTTAAAACGGGTTCTACAAAAGGAATTTCCACAATTTGGCGCCATGCTAGAGCGATTTGGTGCACAGCAGGTTCGCAATCAGGGCACCATGGGCGGTAACATTGCCAGCGCTTCGCCAATTGGCGACACGCCACCAGCTCTGTTCGCACTGGGCGCCGTGTTGGAGCTACGCAAAGGCAAGAATTCGCGCTTTATCCCTATTGAGAATTTTTATCTTGACTACAAAAAAACAACTCTGCAAAAAAGTGAGTTCATTGCCCGCATTCACATCCCCCGAGGGGCGCCGAATCTAAAAGTTTATAAGGTTAGCAAACGATACGGCGATGATATTTCCACAGTACTTGCAGCCATTAACTTAACATTGGACAACCAACAAATAACCGAGGCAAGAATCGCTTTTGGTGGCATGGCGGCCACCCCAAAAAGAGCCCGCTTATGCGAACAAGCACTGGTTGGGCAAACGTTAAATCAGCAAACCTTAGCAGCTGCCAAGGCAGCGATTTTGTCAGAATTTAACCCATTGTCAGATGTCAGAGCCAGCCGCGAGTACCGGTTGCAGTGCGCCTGTAATCTGCTTGAGCGCTATTTCCATGAAACCTGCGGTGCGCCGGTAAGGATTCTCAGCCATGCGTAAATTGCCTGAAATAACCAAGCCTCTAACGTCCACCAGAGCCACTAAACACGACAGTTCTCACTTACATGTCACTGGTAAAGCAATTTACACTGATGACCACCCTGAACTCGCCGACCAGCTGCATGCCGGTATTGGTCTTGCCACCGTGGCGCATGGTGAGATTGTCACTCTCGACCTGAGCATGGTTCGAAACAGCCCGGGCGTTGTCGCTGTGATTACCGCCAGCGACATTCCCGGGCATAACGACATCGGCCCGGTATTTTCTGGTGACCCGTTATTGGCCGATGGAAAAGTGGATTACGTTGGGCAACCCTTGTTCGCTGTCGCTGCTACCTCACACCGTGAGGCCAAACAAGCGGTTCGCAACGCTCACATTGAGTACAGTCAAAAACAAACAGTGCTCACCATTGAAGAAGCCATGGAAAGCGGCTCTTTCTTGCGCCCAACCCATGTGATGAAAAAAGGCGACGCAAGTCAGGCAATAACAGAAGCACCCTGCAATCTCGAAGGTCAGGTTCGCAACGGTGGGCAGGAGCATTTTTATCTGGAAGGCCAGGTGGCCAGTGTTATCCCGCTTGAAGATAACCAGCTGCACGTATTCACCTCAAGCCAGCACCCTTCCGAAATCCAGAAACTGGTGGCTGAAGTGCTGGGGGTTCCCCTGCACAAAGTGGTAGCTGAAGTTCGCCGCATGGGTGGTGGCTTTGGGGGTAAAGAGACTCAGGCAGCAGCCCCTGCCTGCATTGCTGCTGTATTGGCCGTTAAAACCGGCAAACCGGTGAAGTTTCGTATTGATCGTCAGCAAGACATGATCTCCACCGGCAAACGCCACCCTTTTCAACACACTTACCGTATTGGTTTTGATACAAACGGCGTCATACAAGGCGCAGAAATTGAACTAGCTGCCAACGGCGGTCACTCACCAGACCTGACTGACGCCATTGTGGACAGAGCCATGTTCCACGCAGATAACGCCTATTTTTACCCTCACGCCACAGTAACCGGCCATCGCTGTCGCACAAACCTGCCTTCAAACACCGCCTTTCGCGGCTTTGGCGGGCCTCAGGGCATGGTGGTGGCTGAAAAAATTATGGACGACATCGCTCGCTCGACTGGTCTTGACCCCCTGGATGTACGACTGAATAACCTCTACGGTATTGGTGAGCGTAACTCCACACACTACTACCAAAAGGTTGAGCATAATGTGCTGCCAGAGTTAATGACAAAACTGGAGCAAACGGCCAAATATCGCCAGCGTCGTGAGGTTATCACCACCTTCAATCAAAACAGTCCGGTATTGAAACGGGGGCTAGCCCTAACACCAGTTAAATTCGGCATCTCCTTTACGGCGAAGCACCTGAACCAAGCCGGCGCTTTGGTGCATATTTATACCGACGGCAGTATTCAGCTAAACCATGGTGGTACCGAAATGGGGCAAGGGCTGTTTACCAAAGTCGCCCAGATTGTTGCTAATGAATTTGCCGTTGACCTCAGTCAGGTACAGGTCACTGCCACCCGAACGGACAAGGTGCCCAACACATCCCCAACAGCGGCCTCTAGTGGTACCGATCTCAATGGCAAAGCGGCACAGGACGCTTGCCAGAAAATACGACAACGGCTAATTTATTTTGCGTCAGAGCATTTCAAGACTCCAGCGGAGTCGATTATTTTCGCCAACAACGAAGTTCACGTAGGGTCGCAAGTAATGGCCTTCTCTGAGTTTGTACAACTGGCCTATATGAACAGAATTTCCCTATCCAGCACAGGCTTTTACAGCACCCCGGAAATTCACTATGACCGCGCCAAGGCTCGGGGGCGCCCTTTTTATTACTTCGCTTGCGGCGCTGCAATTTCCGAGGTAACGGTGGACACTCTGACCGGGGAATACAAAGTCGACCGTGTTGACATTCTCCACGACGTTGGCCGCTCACTCAATCCAGCCATTGATCAAGGACAGATCGAAGGGGGATTTATTCAGGGCATGGGCTGGGTCACCACAGAAGAGCTGGTATGGGACGACAACGGACGATTATTAAGTAATTCACCGGCAACCTATAAAATACCGGCCATTGAAGACACTCCACCCATCTTTAACGTGACTCTGTTTGAGCAAGACAACCCGGAGCATACAATCTACCACTCCAAGGCCGTCGGTGAGCCACCACTCATGCTGGGGCTTTCGGTCTGGATGGCGTTGCGCGATGCGGTGTCCAGTGTGTCGGACTATCGCATTAGCCCCCAGCTGGATATTCCTGCAACAACCGAAAGGGTGTTAAACGCTGTCAATAACATCAAGCAAAGTCAATGTTCGGCTGAGCAGGTTGAGGCTGTAACAGCATGAAATGGACCGAAGCCCTGTTCAAACTGGAAAAGTCCGGTGCCTCTGGTGTTCTGGTGACCATTCTCGGCAGTGCCGGTTCAGCACCGCGCAAGCCCGGCAGTAAAATGCTGGTGACGTCTGATAATACCTACGACACCATCGGTGGCGGACACTTGGAGTTTCTGTTAACAGAAAAAGCCCGAAAATTACTACTCAGTCAGCACACGGAGCCCATCCTTGAAAACATTCCCCTTGGCCCGAAACTTGGCCAGTGTTGCGGTGGCAGCGTCAGCGTCTTGTTGGAACCTCTGGGCAGCAACCGTTTACACATTGTGATTTTTGGGGCCGGTCATGTGGGTAAAGCGTTGGTGCATGTGCTATCGCCACTGGATTGTCGCATCACATGGATTGATAACCGGGCGAATCTGCTGGAAGGGGAAACACCAGACAATGTTCAAATACTGGTCAGTGATGAACCAGAAACAGAAGTTCAACAGCTGCCCCAGCACAGTTATTGCCTTGTGGTTACCCATAACCACCAGCTTGATTACGCCATTACTGAAGCGGTTTTAAAGCATAATAACAGCGCCTGGCTGGGTGTTATCGGCTCAGAAACCAAAGCTCGCCGGTTTCGCTTGAGGCTGGAGCGCAAAGGCGTTTTTTCGGCACAACAAATTGACCACATGAATTGTCCTGTTGGTCTTGAGCAGGTGGGAGGCAGAAAGCCAGCAGAGATTGCCATCGCCATCGGTGCAGAGATTCTTGCCATACACAATGGCGGCAGAAACGCGAATAAACGAAAGCGTGAGGGCATCCCCTGGCAAGAGCTGAAACCTCTTTTGGGCAGTGCGAAAAACCCTGCTGATATTGCAGGCTGAGACTTCAGCCGTGAACTCTATACCGCCGGATGATTGTCAATCCAATGGCGTGCAACCTGCTCTCTGGTGCACAACCAAACCTGTTCTTTGGATTGCACATAATCCAAAAATCGCGCCAATGAGGCGGCTCGCCCCGGCCGCCCAACCAAACGACAATGCAGCCCTACTGACATCATTCGTGGGGCGTCTTCACCTTCTTCGTACAAAGTGTCAAAGGCGTCTTTCAGGTAATTGAAAAACTGCTCCCCACTATTAAAGCCCTGCGCTGTGGCAAAGCGCATATCGTTGCAATCCAACGTGTAGGGTACGACCAGTTGCGGTTTATTGAAGCGTGTATCCCAGTAGGGCAAGTCGTCGGCATAGCTGTCAGCGTGGTAGAGAAAGCCACCTTCTTCCGCCACTAACTGTTCGGTGTTCGGGCTGCAGCGCCCGGTATACCACCCCAAAGGTCGTTTGCCAGTCACTTCTGTATGAATTTTGATGGCTTGCTGCATGTGTTCACGCTCTTGCTCAAGGTCATAAAACTGGTAATCAATCCAGCGATAACCGTGGCTGGCAATCTCCCAATCAGCAGCCAGCATTGCGTGCACAGCTTCAATGTTTCGCTGCATTGCCATGGCAACGCCATACACCGTGACGGGAATATTACGACGGGTGAACATACGGTGTAACCGCCAAAAACCGGCCCTTGAGCCGTATTCGTAGATGGACTCCATACTGATATGGCGCATTCCCGCATAGGCCTTTGCACCAACAATTTCAGACAAAAAGGCTTCTGACGCCTGATCGCCGTGAAGGATCGAGTTTTCGCCACCTTCCTCATAATTGACCACAAATTGAACGGCAATTTTCGCCTTTTTTGGCCATACAGCTTTAGGGGGGTGTTGTCCGTAACCAATTAGATTTCTTGGGTAAACCATTAATTTGTCATCCATATTATTGACTCAAGTTATGCAGCTGACAGCCACCAGAGACGCCTTCCGTTCTGCTCCATAAATTTTGGCGCTAAGAAGGTCTCTGCTTCCGTCTTTGTTGGTAAAGATCTGGCGTAAACGCGAACAAGAAAATTGCAACCCGTTACCTTGAGCTATTAATTCTGTTTTGTATTTTTATTTGCCGTTTTTCCAAATGTTATTGATTTAAAGCATTATTGTATGGCATAACTTTCACAAAAGCTGACCAGTTAGTCAATAAATAATAAACACAGGATGTAACACTTATATGGACTCAAAAGCACTGCTCTGGCAACAAACGCGGGTAAATTTAGCAGCCAGACACCTTGGCAGTGACGTATTGCATTGCAGCGACGATTTCTTTGCCGAAAAAGACAACTTGCTGCTTGCTAATGACCCGGTTTTTATCCCTGAAAAATACACGGCTTACGGCAAATGGATGGACGGCTGGGAGTCCCGCCGCCGTCGCAGTGGTGATCGGGACTGGGTCATTGTTCGACTGGCTGCAAAAGGCGTGCCTGAAGCGGTGGAAGTGGATACCCGACACTTCAAAGGTAATGCACCCGCCGAAGTGCAGCTGCAATATCTCAACAGCGACACCGACCCAGATGAGCACAGCCACTGGCTGCCCTTAACCGACCGACTCAGCATTAAGCCAGATTTTCGCAACCTAATTGACCTTCCCCAAGCGGTGACCGCTACCCATATTCGGCTCAATATTTTCCCAGATGGCGGCGTTGCCAGATTACGGGTTTATGGAAAAATCACACCAGAGTATCCATTTATACTGCCGGGAGAGCCGGTTAATCTGGCGGCTCTGATGAATGGTGCCTGTGCGGTCGATTGCAGCGATGCATTTTTTAGCCCGATGCAAAACCTGCTGCAGCCAGGGCGTGGCAGTGATATGCACGATGGCTGGGAAACCAAACGCCGTCGCAGCGGTGGCTACGACTGGATGGTGGTTAAACTGTCCTGCGCTGGGTACATTTGCCGTGTAGAAGTTGACACACTACACTTCAAAGGCAACTTTCCTGATAGCTGTACGATTGATGCCTGTTATGTTGCCGACGACACTCCTGATGAAAAAACTGTATGGAAAACGCTCATCCCCGTACAAAAACTTTCTGCACATCGAAATCATGTTTTCTTAATTGATAATCAACAAACGCTATACACTCATGTTCGTTTAAATATTTTTCCTGACGGAGGCGTTTCAAGGTTGCGGGTAATTGGTTTCATGGAGAATCAGCAATGAATCTGACAGAGCTTAACAATGCTAGCCATGCAATTGCTCACCAGCATTTTTTGCAATGTTGCGCCAGTCAACGATGGGCGGATCGTATGGTTTCAGCCCGTCCATTTACCGACAAAGAGCATTTATTAGAGGAATCCGACAGGCTCTGGTCAACATGCAATGAAGAAGATTTCTTGCAGGCCTTCCAAGCCCATCCTCGCATAGGGAATATTGATAGCCTCAGACAGAAGTACGCCAACACACGACAAATGGCAAGCAATGAACAGGCTGGAGTGAGTGGTGCTACGGATGAAGTTTTACAAGCACTAGCTGAAGGCAATCGAGCTTATGAGGAGAAGTTTGGTTACATTTTTATAGTCTGTGCCACCGGTAAGTCGGCTGGGCAAATGCTTGATATTCTCCACAGCCGATTACCCAACATACCAACGGTTGAACTACCGATAGCCGCTGCAGAGCAACACAAAATCACTCAAATTCGTTTGCAGAAAATGCTTCACCCATCCCCTACGGAGCAAGCCAGATGACGACCCTGAGCACCCATATTCTTAACACGAGTACCGGTACGCCGGTCGAAGGGGTGAGCGTTACCCTGGAACACCAAACAAACAACGAGTGGGCGCCCATTGGTCATGGGGTAACCAATAGTGATGGTCGTATAGGTAACTTAAATGAGCAATTAGAAAAAGGTGCTTATCGGTTAATTTTTGCCGTTGGCGATTACTTCAATAAACAACAGCTAAAACCGTTTTACCCTGAGATTACTGTTGCATTTAATGTAAACGACGACCGACACCACCATATACCTTTACTTTTGTCGCCTTATGGCTACTCAACCTACCGTGGCAGCTGATGATAGCGGCATGAACAAAAAACAATAACAACTAAGTTGTATACGATTATGCAAGTCAAAGCCATACCAGCAGAACCGCTAAACGCCAAGACCTTCACTCCTTTTGGTGAAGTGATTGAGGCAACGGGCAGCTCCTATGTTATCAATCAGGGGCGTTGCCGAAAATTTCCGGCACTGTCTCAGCTTAATACTGACGACGATGGAAATATAAACACCCATATTTACCATACCTCAGCCATTGCCCAACCATTCACTCTGGAGCTGCTTGAGCGACACCCGTTAGGAAGCCAGTGTTTTATGCCCTTGCAAAGTCAGCGCTTTCTTGTAGTTGTCGCTGAAGATAACAACGGCCATCCTGATTTAACAACATTACGCTGCTTTATCAGCAACGGGGAACAGGGAGTCACTTACCAACCGGGCACATGGCACCACCCACTGCTGTCAATAGACGCAGCAGCTGCTTATCTGGTGGTAGACAGAGGTGGGCCAGGAAAAAATTGTGATGAAGTTTTATTACCTATGGGCTTGACTGTGGAGGCACCAAAATGACTGGATACACTCTGTGGAAAGCCGCTGTGCTGCACTTTTTGGATGACCCGGCGGCTGATAGTTCACAACCGGCCTTTGAGTATTTTTCAGATGGTGCCCTGCTGGTTCACAATGGCTATATTGTCGCCTGCGCAGAAGCAGCCACTCTTGAAAAAGACCTGCCAGAAGATTGTGAAATTCATGACCTCAGTGGTCGTTTACTGGTACCGGGTTTTATCGACACCCATGTCCACTACCCTCAGCTTGAGGTGATGGCCGGCTGCGGCGTACAGCTGCTGGACTGGCTGGAACAGTACACTTTTCCGGCTGAAAAAAAGTTTGAAAATCGTGCCTATGCGGACGAAGTCGCCAGTTTATTTTTGCAAGAATGCCTTAGCCACGGCACGACAACAGCACTGGTATTCGCCACAGTTCACCCTACGTCAGTAGACGCTTTTTTTACTGAAGCGCAGAAACGCAACATGCGAATGATCTCCGGCAAAGTGATGAAAGATCGTAATGCGCCCGAATACTTACTGGATACCGTCCAAAGCAGCTACGAAGACAGCAAAGCCCTAATTGAACGCTGGCACGGGGTAGATCGGCTCTCTTATGCCGTTACACCAAGGTTTGCGCCCACCTCGACGCCAGAGCTACTTGCTATGGCCGGACGCTTACTTAAAGAATACGACGGCCTCTATCTACACACACATATGTCAGAAAACGCGGATGAAATCGTCTGGGTAAAAGAACTGTTTCCTGACAATAGTACGTATCTTGACGTTTATGATCAGCACCATTTGTTGGGACAACGTTCAGTTTTTGCTCACTGTATTCATCTGTGCAATCACGAATGGCAGCGACTGGCTGAAACCGATTCTTCCGTGTCGTTTTGTCCCGGCTCCAACCTGTTTCTTGGCAGCGGCCTATTTAACCTGAGCAAAGCTCAACAGCACGGGGTAAGAACCGGGTTGGGAACGGATGTAGGCGGAGGTACCAACCTTAGCCTGCTGAGTACCATGAAAGACGCTTACAAGGTATCTCAGTTAAAGGGGAACAAAACGACTCCTGCCCAATCTTTTTACCTGGCCACCTTGGGAGGCGCCAGAGCACTACACCTTGAAGACCGCATTGGCAGTTTTTTGCCTGGCAATGAAGCGGACTTTGTGGTGCTCGATCCAAAAGCCACACCTATGCTGGCATTTCGAACCAGCAAAGCTAAAACAATCGAAGAGCTTTTGGGCGTATTGATGGTTATGGGTGATGACCGGGTCATTGAGCGAACCATCATCATGGGGCAGGAAGCTTACCGGAGAAAGTAATTATGGAATCTTACATTCAGGAATGGCTGAATCTGCTGTTTCGCTGGCTTCATGTTACCGCTGGCATCGCCTGGATTGGTGCCTCTTTTTATTTCAACTGGCTTGAAGGCCGACTGGAAAAAGCCCCGTTAAATAAACAGAAACAAGGCATTAAAGGTGAGCTGTGGGCGGTACACGGCGGTGGCTTTTACGAGGTCAATAAATACCACTTAGCGCCACAAAAGCTGCCCGAAACTTTACACTGGTTCAAGTGGGAGGCCTATGTTACCTGGCTGAGCGGCATCAGCCTTTTAGGCATTATTTATTACTGGGGAGCCGAGAGCTATCTGCTTCCTGCCGGTTCCCCGCTTAGCCCTTCTTCAGCGATTGCGCTCAGCTTGTTCTCCCTGCTATTGGGGTGGCTGCTTTATGACAAGTTGTGCAAAACTCCCTTATTTAAACAACAACTGCTTTTTAGTTCCGTTTTATTCACACTGCTGGTGCTTGCAGCGTGGGGCTATACCCAGGTGTACAGTAATCGCGCAGCCTATATACACGTGGGTGCGCTTATAGGAACTTTGATGGTGGGTAATGTGTTTTGGGTAATCATTCCTTCCCAACGCAAGTTGGTAGCCGCCGCAGAAAATGGCGACACCTCCTTTGATGCCGCCATAGCACAGCATGCCTTACAACGCTCCAGGCACAATAATTATTTTACACTTCCACTGTTGTTTATAATGATCAGTGGTCACTACGCCATGACTTACGGGAATAAATGGAACTGGCTAATTCTGGCGGTTATTTCACTGGCTTCAGTGCTGGTTCGACACTTTTTTAATCGCAGGAATCAAGGCATTGTTCTCAACTGGCTGTGGCCTGTGGCTGCGGTCATTATGCTCTCTTTGGCTTTCGTGATACGCCCCCAATCACCATCCGCAATACCAGTGGCAGCACAACCCGCTGTTGACCAACAGCGAGTTGTTGAAATTGTCACCGCCCGCTGCGCCAGCTGCCACGCCAAAGTACCAACAAACCCGATGTTTCAGGCAGCACCAGCAGGTTTAGTTTTTGATAGTTATGAATCCATTGTTAAAAATGCCAGCAAGATTTATAGCCAGTCAGTTCAAACTCATGTTATGCCACT
Organism: Endozoicomonas sp.; assembly: GCA_965198415.1. Taxonomy (GTDB): domain Bacteria; phylum Pseudomonadota; class Gammaproteobacteria; order Pseudomonadales; family Endozoicomonadaceae; genus Endozoicomonas. The sequence goes on along the minus strand of CBDAPN010000028.1, from coordinate 275,318 downwards.
GGCCAACCTAACCAAGATGACGGAAGAAGAGAGAGCAACTCTAGGACAATGGTACAATCAGTTATAAATGGTTAACGATCCATGGCAGTGCTACTGCTATGGAGCACGTTGAGTAGTTAACTGCTCCCGACCCTACCGCACCCCGAGGGCATAACAGCGAGGGTTTACGCCGGTTTTGCTAATTGACCGTAAAGCAACAGTGCTTGCGCGAAGGAATGCTTTGCAAGCGTTTTGATAAGCATCTTTCCCGATGCTGTTATCCAAAAATATGATGATTTGGTAAAAAGGAAGAAATTACAGGCTCTTTTTATATTTGACGTTGACAACGCCCCCCGCCGCAAATATTATTCACCTCGTTCCTTGCCGGTATAGCTCAGTTGGTAGAGCAACTGACTTGTAATCAGTGGGTCCCGAGTTCGACTCTTGGTGCCGGCACCATATTAAAAAACCCCGTAGCGTTAGTAAGCACTACGGGGTTTTTCGTTTCTGGAATTCACTATAGTTAACACTATAGGTTTTTATCCAGTACCCAAAATACTCTATTTCTTACCCACAACTATCTTCTGCTTTGATCTTTTTGTTGGCAGCGAGTTTATTGAAGAACTTCCAAAATGTGGCGGCACCAATGGTTTTCTTTAAGGGTCGGCTCCATGCTTACCTGATTCTCGTCCCGAATGCATTCGAGTTCACCAATACTGTACTTCCAGACTGCTCGTCGGAATGAGTATCAATGTCGTCCACTCCAGTTCGGGTACATCTGTGAGTTTTGTTAGCGGGTCTTTCAGCATGGGGCTGGTTAAGCTGGCCAATCAAGTGCTTTATGCTGTCTTCTTCACTGGCAATGCGATAACTCGAAACTGCTTTATCTGGGTTGATGCTTTCTAAGCGGCCTGTGCGGCCGTGAACTAATGTGGAGTTCTCTGCTGTTGAGCATATTTTTTCTAAGCGGCCTGTGCGGCCGTGAACCAAGATTGGTGTCTTGTGCAGGTGGATGAATTTTCTAAGCGGCCTGTGCGGCCGTGAACTAAGCTCGATGCAAACCTCATTCCATGTTTTATTTCTAAGCGGCCTGTGCGGCCGTGAACTACTTGTGTCTTCTATATGCGGCAATTACTTATTTCTAAGCGGCCTGTGCGGCCGTGAACCGTGAAAAGCATGTCCAAAACCATCAAGTATGTTTCTAAGCGGCCTGTGCGGCCGTGAACTAAGCGAACGGTAAAACCTGCCGTGCCTCGACTTTCTAAGCGGCCTGTGCGGCCGTGAACGACCCCGCAATAGGTACTCGAAATTATCAGGATTTCTAAGCGGCCTGTGCGGCCGTGAACTTCGATATTCTGCCGGTTTCGCCGCCGGTTTTTTTCTAAGCGGCCTGTGCGGCCGTGAACTTATTGTTCCGGTTCTCCGGTGTCGGGGTCGGTTTCTAAGCGGCCTGTGCGGCCGTGAACGCTCAGAAGAAGGCAGTAAACGGAGAGTGCCGTTTCTAAGCGGCCTGTGCGGCCGTGAACGTTGAACAAATACCGTATTGCGCTTGTCGGCTTTTCTAAGCGGCCTGTGCGGCCGTGAACGGCTCAGTTTTTACCCGCACCTTTGGTTAGTTTCTAAGCGGCCTGTGCGGCCGTGAACGAAGAAAAGAGCGTAATTCGCTGCAAAGACATTTTCTAAGCGGCCTGTGCGGCCGTGAACACATCGAGCTAGTAATAGGCTAATTGCCTGAATTTCTAAGCGGCCTGTGCGGCCGTGAACGTGCGCGCGATAGCCTTGCCAGATTCATTTTATTTCTAAGCGGCCTGTGCGGCCGTGAACGTGCGCGCGATAGCCTTGCCAGATTCATTTTATTTCTAAGCGGCCTGTGCGGCCGTGAACGTATTTACTAAGCATTTCTTGATGTTTGTTTTTTTCTAAGCGGCCTGTGCGGCCGTGAACGAACGACGACCCCAAAAACAAAAACGCTAAGTTTTCTAAGCGGCCTGTGCGGCCGTGAACCTTTCAGTGGTGGCGGGCGAGAGCCATATAACTTTCTAAGCGGCCTGTGCGGCCGTGAACTACACGCTTCACGATAAGCATCAGCCAGTGACTTTCTAAGCGGCCTGTGCGGCCGTGAACGAATAAACAAACGACACAGTACACACATTGAGTTTCTAAGCGGCCTGTGCGGCCGTGAACTCGCTGATGACCAGTTTTCTAAGCGCCTGTGCGGTTTTTCTTTTCTAAGCGGCCTGTGCGGCCGTGAACAGCTGAGCCGTGTAGGCAATGGCAGCCATCTTGATTTTTTCTAAGCGGCCTGTGCGGCCGTGAACCAGAGTAAAATTTCAAAAAAGGTTGTTACAGCAATACATTATGAGCAATAACATCATTTTACCCTTTTTTTCAAGGCGGTTTTAACCCTCTGTTTAATAACATATTTTTAAAGAGCAAAAAATAAAGGTCAAAAATGGGGTAACCCTCTCCTGCCAGACAGTCCGTAATAACCAAAACTTTCACTACTCTCCAGCATTGCTTCTTCTCTGGTTATGTCGGTTGCCTGAATGAATAACCGGAACCGGTTCTGATTGCTCAGGCTGGATACTCGTATAAAAGGCGCATTGGTAGTTTCAGGTTTAACCTTTTCCATTTCTTTCAGCGCTTGCTCCAGACTGGTTTTTTTTCGTTTGGCGGCTCTGCGTGCAAGACGCCTGACACTAGACTGAACATTCAAGCGGCTATAGCGAACATATCCTTTAAGCGTGTCGGGAACGGGTTGAATCTTCGTGATTTGTACATAATCCGTTAATCGATTGAGCCAGTGAGACAGATTAATCTTTTCCAAATCAGATTCCTGAGGAGCAAGCAATCTCAGTTTTTTCCCTAGCTGTCGTTTTTCTGCGCAATACTCAGGGAATGCAATGCCTACAGATGATGCCCCAAGGGCATTTTTACTATCTACCAGTGCCAGGTGTACTTGCCGATACACCTTTTCCCACAGGAAGAACGTGCCAATGTCGTCGCCAGGCATAAGTGTGACTTCTATGTAGTGTTTCATCTCTATCCCTTACGAGTCAGACTTTCGACTAAAAACACCACCCCGAACCAGGTTAGCCAGCACAAAGTTTTGCTGCTCTTGGGTCATGGCCTCGTTATTAACCCAGTTGAGCATCAGTGTGTAGAGGTCTGTTTTTGTTTTTCGATAAGCCTGCCCCTGCTGGGTGACTGCACCAAAAGGTTCAACCGCGATGGGGAACATTGCCGGCTTCCTCTCGGTGCCATACCAGTCATCAATGGTACGAATAGCGTTGCCGACTTTAACACTGTGCAGTGCAGCGCAACCATCAAGTTGAAAAAGTACCTTTTCTTTTTCACCAAGGTTCATTTCCTGTGAAGGAAATACATGTTGCCCTGCTCCTAGTTTGACAAAGGCATTAATGGTCAAACAGACGAAACTGTCCTTCACTGTTTAGACCATTAAAAATAGCGTCGGATATATACGACAGTTCTTTATTATTCCGCTGTGAGGAAAAGTTATTCAGTGGAAAGTCGTAACCATTAAAGATCTGTGGTGCTTCATCTCCAATACCAATGTGTACACAAACGGTTTCGGCACCGACACGATTGCGCCACAAAAAACGGCCACTGGCCAGATTATAGGCATAGCGATAGGCCAGCTCTTTTAAGCCTTCGGCTTTATAAGCGGCCGTTTTCTCCCGAATGACTTTAGTAAATTCCGGATCGTTACAACCAAATGGGCACCCTATACCGCCAATCACCCTTAAAGTGAAACTGACCCTTAAGGTGTCTTTGTCATGAGGCAGATTGGCGTCATCATTATTAGAGGAGACTGGGTTTGGCTTTATTTTGTCAGCCTCTTTTGTCCCGAAAGCACTTTGTGTTGAGCGATTTTTCCGTTGGGTAATGGCTATTTTATGCCAGAGGTTCTTATCGTCTTTGCCTTTATCATCCCAGTGACCTGCCATCATCAAGGCGTCAGAGGTTTCCAGTTTGCGTTCAAAGGCTAACATGCTGGGTAGTTTTATGGTCATTGCTTTATCCTTGAGTTAAGCCAGTTCATCTTCGGGGTTAAATATTGACTGCACCTCAGTATCCAGATGGCTGACACTTGCAACAGTCGGTTCTGTCTGTTGTTTACACAGATACCAGCCATCTTCGTACTGGTAGTACCACACGCTGCCGGCAATATCCGCAGCATCTCTCAAACGGTGAACCCCGCGCCACTCTGCCACCGAGTGTACCGATTCAACAAAACAAACCGGGGTTTCATGGTCGCGGGTGTTGGCAACCTCATGGTTGTTGTAAACCGAAGAGATTGCTTTGTAGCCTGTCATTATTGGCACAAGGTAACCGGATTCGGGCTTTTTCAGAAATTCCCAGTCGGCCGGTGTTTTGGCATCCGGTTCGAGATATTGCGCCCATTGCTGTAACAGACTTTTATTCTCTTTATTGGTGGCAAGGCTCGTAAAATAAGTGTTCAGCGGGTCGGGAATATGGCCGGAATAAGGGCTGTTCAGGTGTTCGAGCCAAATGTCATTGAGCCCTTCCGTATCGTTACCCGTGCTGGCTAACCGTTTAAGATGGGCGGTTATAAGATGGGCTTTGGGGCGAGCCTGTTGTTTCAATAGGGAAAAGTCCAGCCAGGCGTCTATTAACTCAGCGTCTGTATTGTTTTTCTGGCAGGCCAGATAATGGTCAGCCAGTGCCGTTGAACGGTCTATCAGGGTAAAGCCGGGTAACAACTGACGTTTTAGCCGGTAGAGATCCTGTTGGTTGTCCATATCGAACAGGGCAACCTCCTGAATGGATAAAATGGTGCCACCGGCTAACCGTTGTCTCATGCATTGGGGTTTAAGCCATTGCAGCCACTCTTCTACCCTGCGGCCAGGGGAGCCCTGCACAGGAATAAGCAGGGAAACGGTCATATTCATTTTGCCTTCTTCAACAATGGAAGGCGCACGACCTTTAGCGACTTTATCAACGTCTGATTTTAAATAAGCGGGATTTTTACTCTGCAGGAAGCGGTCGTTGTATTTACCGTAAGTGTGGACGTGATGTTGGTGGGCAATCACACTACAGCCCTTCAGATCCAGATCATGGTAAGCGGACCGGGATAGCTTTCGACTCAGGTTATGGGTAAACCCGAGGAAATGAGTGATGGCTGGAAACCCCCAAGTAAAGCCTGCCACTGCATTGGCGTTTTGTACTTGTATCCGGTTGAGTAACAGGTAAAGGCTCATACAACCACCTCCTGCTCAGGTTGGTAAGACGTTGCCAGCGACGGGCTGAGTATACGCAGTGTGTCTGACATCAGCAGTGCCCAGAGTTTTCGGTGTTCCGGTTGCGGGGTGAACTGTTTTTCCCGACCGATAAGCCGGGTGTTTAACCACACGGCAAAATCCTGACTGACTGTTGCTTGCCAATCAGTGGCTTTTCTGGCCGCTTGAAAGGCGTCATCGTCACGGAAGGGGTCAAGAAAATACTGTTGCTCCTTTTTGAGTTTTATATCCGGATCACTGCTCCACCCTGCTGGCAGGCTCTGAACGCTTTGGACATAAAACAGCACTGTGTCAATAATCTGCTGCCCCCACTTTATCAGCCATTTCCGTTTGTCCGGATGGCGTATGCTCAGTTCAAGACGCTCATTACGCAGCAGAAAATTACGTAAATAGTCAATGTCGTCTTTTACCGCACGCTGTGGAATGCCCCGGTAAAACCAGGATGTGTTATGAATTGGGGGCTTCAGTTGTGTTTTCCAGATGGGGGGCTGGCATGATAAAAGCCTTAAAGCTCCGCCGCGTTTATTGTTGAGCGTACTTGCATTTTTTGGCTGGCTCTGTGTTGTCATAAGTTTGCTGATATGTACAGGCTGAGAATGAACGCCACTGATATAACGGTTTTTGTTTTTTGCCTGTTGAAAGGTTTTTTGTACTTTACGTGCTTCATCTGAAAAATGAGAGTCATACAGTCTTTGCGCCAGAGACGACGACTTGAGCACACTCAATAAATGATAATCCTGTGCAGCTACAGGAAAATAGATTTGTTTGAGTAATGTGTGAGTCTTTGGTGTCTGGCTCAAAATAGCACGATAGCTGTTCAGCCAGCCGTTCAGTTCTTTCTCACTGTCCGCAAATTCACCAAAGACAGCTCTACAGTCATGTTTAAGGGCATCGAAAAGATAGGATTGATTGTGATACAGCAGTAAGAATTTTGCCTGTCTGGACCTCTTAGGCATCAAGGTACGTACCATCAATAATTTCGGTACTTAAACTACTGGTTGTTAAATAAGCATCATTTTTGGTGCCAGAACGATCCAGTATCGATGAGCCAGAGCTGCTTGAATGGGTCAGTTTTGCCGCATGAGTTGCAGGCAATACTCCTTGACTCAGTTCAACGGAACGACAAATCCAGATATTATAAAAATCAGATTTATCTCTTTTATCTCTGATGCGCTTTAATGACGTGGAGAGGTCGACGATCCACCCTTTTGCAAGCAGTTGTTGGTAACAGTCTTCGAAACGTTTTCTGTTTCCACTTGTTGCCGGTGTGTCTTTAATTTTTCCAATTATCCTTTTGAGTGTTCTTTCATCACCACAGTCTGCCCTGACCTGCCGCAATTTTTTTGAGAGGAAAATAGCAACCAGTTCATCAACATACTGGTCTTTTTTTTCAAGCTCTTTTAGCTCATCAATGTAATGCTTAATGACCTCTGGCCAACTTCTCAGCGATTGACTCATGTGCTTACCCCTGATGATAAAATCCTAACTGGTTGTGATATTCGTATTCAGCCTGTGACGCATTTTCATAAACCGTGACTCGCACCTCACCAAAACGTCGGCTAACCTCGGGTAAATCCATATTCAGGTCATCGCACAGCGTGCGGTAAATCGTTTCTGGCGACTGATCCAGCCAGAAGTACATGCCCTGCCCCTGAGTCAGTATCTTTGCTGGTTTAATGGTGGGTGCATCTCCCCATTTCGGCGGCCTTGCTTCTTCATTAAGCCGCCTCCAGTAAGGTGTGGTGTAATCATCATCCCTCCACAGGTAATAGGCTTCATCCGTTGTTGATTTGCGGAACGGTTGTTGTCTTTGTACTTCACCACACCAGTAGGGCTTTATGGTTTGATCGCTGTCCCACCAGACCTTAGCCTTGTTCTTCCCGGAAAAAAGCTGTTCAGCCAGAGCCTTGTGTTCAAGGCTGTTCAAGTTAGTATACCGCCCGTCCTGCGGTGCATAGGCTTTGCTGTCAGGTAACGTAATTCTGGGCATAGCCGTTATTGACTGGTATTGACCGGTGTCTAACAGCCCATCCTTGCCATCAAGACGATGAGAGGCCAGCCGTAAGTCAGGACTTTCAAAGCCGGGGCGGTTAAAGCAAATCTCTTTTTTATCCAGTGCTTTATAATTTTGGTTTAACAGGATGACATTGGGGCAGGATGGAGCAACCTCCCGGTGGCGCAAAACCCGACCTGCTAACTGAATAATCGAGCGCATGGAGCTGGGTTCGACAATGGCCCAGTCGTAATCATGGTCACGCCCCACTTCCGCCACAGGCGACGCCAGCACGACAAAAATATGATGAGACTGCGGGTGCTGTTCGAGTAGACGAGAAACAACATCGGTTTCCCAGATAGCGCCCGGATTTTTCCGGTTCAGCGTGGTATCAAGATGTTGTTCAATATGGTTTCTGATCGCCAGAGGATAACGACTATGGTAAACGCAGACATGAACACACGTGTCCTGCGGGTTTTTCATAGCAGGTGCATCCATAGCTATCAGGTGCTTGGCTACACGAACCAGGGGATCAATGTTGGCCATTCGCACCAGACCAATGGAGATACACTTATTCTGTTGGCTAATTAAATGATGCCTGTGCAGTTCTGTCATTTGAGCATGAATCACGCTTGCCATCGCTTCGGCTGGGTCAGTGGCTGAATCACGGCCTAATTGAACAATGCTTCCCCGTTGTTTGTGTTGGCAGCCGTCACCGGACTGTTTAGCTAACTGTTTGACTCGATGATTAACAAACTGCCTGTGCTGCGATTTATATTGCTGCAGATCTGTCACCAGACAGTGTTTAGCATCCGATGTGCCAAACTCATCAAACCAGGCACAACAGATATCACCTTTCCAGTCGAGAATATTGGCCTTAGCGTATTGTTGCCAACCATGACGATAGGATTCAAACAGGGCGTAGGTTAACGCCGGAGGCAGAGTGGCGGTTGAAAGCAATACCCGACTCCCCAGCATGCCCGCCCAATGCACCAGACGACAAAGCGCTGGTAAATCGTCGAGCCCGAAATCATCTGGCTCATCCAGTATCAAATCCGAGGTCAGCAGGCGCAGCATGGCAGCGGTCTGCCTGCCGCCACGGGTGCCTTCGGTCGCAGGCACCAAATGATCAATGGTACACACCAAGGCTGGAGCATAGAGCAGTTTGTCGATGCGTGGATCCTGCTTTGTCCATTCACTCAGGCTATGACTGGTATCACCAACATAGTGGACGTAGGATTCGTCATTCAATCTTTCATCAGAGGACTCACTGCCTGTGGATGGTTTCTGTGTGACATTGGCCTGCGTTTCGGCATGATCAAAAAGTTGTTTGATGGCTGCACCACCCACGGCAATGGCTAAATCTTCATCATTCAGATCCAGGTCTTTTTTAAAGGCCCGGCCGGTTTGCAGAGTCAGTGTTCGTAAACCCAGTGCCACACTGAAGCGGGTGCGACCCGCATCCTGCCCGAGGGCGAACATGATTTTGGCATTGGCAAGAGTTTTCCCCCGCCCGGTTGATGCCATGTTCACACCGAAAAAACCATGCTTTACCGAGTCTGAGCCAAGTTTTTTTGCCAGCTTTACGGTGTTATCCTGCCAGCCAAACGCTTTTCTGTACTTTTTACTGACCTTATTGGTTAAAAAGGGGATGTCCGGTAGATCAGGTAGGCTGTGATTAAGCCTGGGCAGGGCATTGACGATTTCCCTGCTGTTGTATGCCACGCCGATCAGGTGTTCGTCCAGCTGTTGTTTAAAACCTTGTCGTGTATCTTCTTTACCGTAAGTATTGGCATAGACCGAATAACCACGGCCGCGCCATTGTGTCGTAATCTCCGGCTGGGAAGAATAATAACGGTCTGCCAGCATCATACAGAGCCGGGCAAGATGGCTGGTAAACAGATGGTCATTAAGATAATCGGCTGAGTCATTGTGCCACAGGGGCAGCTTTTCAAGCGCCTTCAATGCAATGGTTGAAGCATGCATTCGCCACTTGAAACTGTGGTAGGGCAGTGCTTTTTCGGAAAAAGACCAGTTGTCAGCGACTCGTTCTTTCTGGTCGTCATCCTTGCAGCGGTAAGAGTTCCAGCACGCATCGAAGTCTTCTTTTAGCCACTCTTCAACCTTGTCCAATCTGGGTTGGATGACGTTACTAGCCCACACCGGTGCCAGTGGTAAACGATGGTGGGAAACAATAATCCAGGCAACTAGCTGAGCAAAAGGAGGTAGGCTCAGAATAGGGTGTTTGCCAAAGCCCTGGTCAACCCCATCCCTGAAACAACTATTTATATCGTCAACATTCAGTTCATCGAGTGCCTCAAGCCATTGTTGGTCATTATGATTGCCTACAAACGCCTGAAACAGCCGAAGAGAAACCCATTCGTGGCGATAGGGCTCGAAGGAAGGCGTTGGTTTATCTGGGTCGATTTTATTCTGAAACAGGGTATTGGCTTTGCCAAAATCATGGAATAATCCGGCAATCTGAGCTGCTGCAGAAATGGTGTCGATGGTAGACCAGTGATGTTTATCAAAAAACTGATCAGCAGATGTTTCAGTAACATTCACTGGTACAATGCCCTGCGGGTTAAATTTATTTTTCTGCCCAACGACCCACAATAGTTCACTGCGTGATCGGGAGCGAATCCAGTGACAACTAACAGCCGTGTTTTTACTCGCGGTTGTCCGCAATAATTTTTTAACCGCATTCAGGCCATCCTGAGTGATCAGGGTCTGCCACGTATTGTCACCAATCCGATTTGCGAACGCATCCAGCACACGACGGGTTTTCTGTAGAGCCTTTTTTTCACACTGGGATACGAGGGTGACCATCATAGTTTAATCATCCCATTCCTTGTTCAGGGCTATGGCTTTAACTTGATCAAACATGAAATCCAGTGCTCTATGATCGGTAAATGCCTGTAAGCACTGCTGTCTAAACTCCTGTTCGGTAGCACCTTCTTTGGCACAGATAAATGCCCAGGGCAGCACAAGAGCATCCTTGATTAGATCTGCCACATCAAATACCAGTGCGCCACGTCGAGTCTTACCATGCATGACTGCAAAACCATGGGAAATGCCAAGGACCCAGAGTGTGGTGGCTGCCAGTCCATAGGCCAGATAATTACCGTGGTTCAAAAAGGCATTGGCATCATTTTTTGCATCTCGTTCACGGACAAATGCAGCATGTCCGGTATGGCGGGCGGCAAACTGGTAAAGCTGTTTGGTGAGCAGGGCTTCGGCTTGCAGCAAGTCGCTGACTTTAGGCAGGCGTCTCGTTTTTTGGTCATAGCTTTCCAGTGTCGACGATAGTTGGGAGTTATCAGCCTCAAATCCCTCCTGTCGTAAGTCCCGGTCCTTTCCCCACACTGTCTTTAAAAAATGAACTCTGGCCAGCTGAAATTGTCTGGCAGCAAACAATCGTTTCTGATCGTCAAACCAAAACTGCATCCAGCCCTGCATATATTCTGTGGGGCGGTACTCACTCTGCGGCGTCAGCCATTCCACTTCATTGGCCATAAGCAACGGCGTACCACCGCCACCACAAAAGCCAATCAGTACTCCTGCAGAGGCAAGCATTCGCGTGGCGGCCTGAGTAATAGAAGTGCCGGTACCCAGTAGAAGGCATGTAGTATTGGCGATGGGAATGTTCCAGTACTGATTTTCTTTTTTGGCTTCAGTCAAATAAAGTACACGACCATCTTTTTGCATGACCCGGCACTTCTCCAGATAATAGATGTTTGCTCTTTTTGAGTGGAGGATCGCTTTTAGGTCTGTTAATTGCTCCAACGCATTGCTCTCCCTGTCTACAGGATTTTATATTACCAACTGGCACTCCCCGCCCTATCGCACCCAAAGGGCATAAATACCCATAGGGCATAAATACCAAAGGGCATAAAGGCGAGGGTTCTAAGTACCTTCCAGCCCTGCCTTTACTTATCGTGATGCTCGATGGTTCAGAAGACAGTTTCCTGCTCCAGCGGATGTTTAGCAGCTTTTTACTCTTAGCGATGAACAGGCGGCCATTCTTTACGTTGAATGCGGCCTTTGTCAGCCGAATTCTTTGCCGTGAATGTTTCTTTTTGAACTTTGGATATTTTGCCCTACCAGCCCAGAATTTCTTAAATGCTTCCTGTTTATCTCTGAGTGCTTGCTTTAGGATCACGCTGGATACATCAGCTAGAAATGGAAATTCTTTCTTGAGCGACACAAGCCGCTTTTCTGCCTCAAAATGCGAAACCGATTGCCCGTCTTTGTAATCGGCATCGGTACAAAAACAAAGGGTGTTGTTATAGACAAAACGAGCGCAACCAAACGACTGAACTAAAAGAGTTTCCTGCTCAGGTGCTGGGTAGAATCGTTCTTTGTAGGCACGTCTTGTTTTCATGTGACAAATATACTCAAACACTAGATATATGTACACAATCAGGATTTCCAGTTGTGTACATATATCCTTCATTCAGCACGTAATCTGATAATTCAGCCAGAGCAACCAACTTGCTTACTGTGATCTTGGAAAACTTACCAAGCTCTTGCAGGGCTGAACGCTTCCAACGTAATTAATACTGGCTCATAGCTTACCGCTGGCTTTGAAATGCTGGATTACATCATCATGGGATATTGTTTCTTCGCCTTTGCTGTCCGCAATGGCCACAAGGTCGTCTAACAGTTCTTGATAAGCGTCAACGGGCAATACGACAGATACCCTGTTGCTCTGGTCTTCTGTTATGTACTTAACGTGAGTTCGACGTTCAGAAAGCCATAGGGACACCCTCTGTCAGTGCGGAAACATTAACACTCTTGATCACAGCTCACTTTCTCAACATCGCTTCATCAAAGGCCTTCAGCTCTTTCGGCTTCATGTTTTTTCGAACTTTCGTCACTAAATTCAGGCCTTTTTCTTTCAACCAGCCAGCTAACTTCTCTGAGATATACCCTTTATCTCCTTAAAGCCAACCCGTTAAATCCTCTACAAGTTCAGGTACAGGCTTGCGATCATCGGTATTGGCGGTTGAGAGACAGAAGGGCAGGATTTCCCCACAATGGTTGATAATCAAGTGAAGTTTGAATCCATACTTCCAGCCAGTAGATGTCTTTCCACGTTTAGCTTCTTCTCTGAACACCTTGTAGTTATTGATTCGATGATTATCACAAACGACGATAGGCGTAGAACCAATGAACGACAAATCTATGGGCTTTCCCATGCACTGTGTTTTGAGATAAACAGTCAATGGAATCAATGTCGTCTTCATCAGCTCAACAAAACGGTTATAAGAAACCAGATTGGGAAAACTGTCTGATTTATGTCGGACAATGTGGCTCAGGTAATAGTGCTTGAAATCCCGGAAGGCGCTCTGATGGAAGCAGATAATGATGGTCATTATCTCACTGAGCGTCAGTTTTGATATAACCGGTGATTTTTTGTCATTGCAGATAAGCTGCTTATGCCATTGTGGTTCAAAAATTAGACAGAAATCATCGACATCACAGAATACACTGGTCATAGACATGGAGCCTCCGGTTAGCTATCTGTGGTTTGGTACCCGAAAGATAGCTAAGTTGTCTGGAGGCTCCTTGTCTTTTTTACGTCGAACTCACGTTACTCTAGGCTAAACTTGGTCATGGCTTGCTCTCGGGGGTGAAGTCTTCTCGACTTTTATAGTCATTTTTCCCTCTTGAGCAAGCCTTAATATTTCCGGGTTGGAGCCTTAAGTCAGTGCCATTTACCTATGGATTACTTTGGATGGGGGGGATGAAGTCAGAACGTACCAAGACTTAATTGACCCCAGAGAGATCGTCATACCCCATATCCACTGGAGCGAACTTTACGATGAAATCGAAAAAATCAGAAAATGGGTCGGTGCACCGTCTAGCCCGATAAAAAAGATAAAGGAAAATATCGCAAATGCCGGAGGTTATGTGCCTGGAGCAGAAGTTCTGTAGCTAGCTGCAAGTAAAATAAGGGAAGAAGAAACAATGATAAAAAGCACGAGCTGTATGGCCTGCTCAACCCAAACAGGATGGCATTAATATACATCAAATATCAGCAAACAATAGATAAATTGTAGAAGTTCAGACCTGACCTGACAGTTACCGATTTTCAAGAAGGTGCCTGTCAGGTCAGGTCTGAACTTCTACAGATTAAAATCACAGGTTGCCGCCTAGCTATCGGTATTTGGATTGCTGAAATCTCAGCGAGCTGTTACGCTGAGACGACAAAATCCCTCGGTAATTAACCCGTCAGTTTCCCTCGGTAATCACACTACTCCATTTAAACAACAATCACGCTGAAATTATCCTGAGCTGTGCTTGTCAGTATGGGAATCTGTTCCTTGATTACCTGCAGGCAGTTTTCTGAATCGCCTTTCGCAATCAGGTGCTCACACTCTGCCCAGAAACCATCACTGCATAACAGTAATTTTCTACTCTCAGGCTTTGAGAGAGTCGCTGTTTTCAGTTGTCCCTGATTATGATGACCCGTTTTTAACTTACAGCTCAACAGGTGTCGGGATTGGTTGTATGCCTCCTCTGTCAGTAACCCCTCCCGGTACATAAGGAGAAAAGGGACATCATCCGTTGATAGCCATTCAACTCCATTGTCGGTTAAATGGCCAACCCGGCAGTCTCCACAATGTCCTATGATCATTTGATCGTGTGTCAGTATTGCAACACTCAAACATAATGAGGTGCCCTGATCTTCCTGACTCAGTGAATGCATAACCTTAAGGATATTGCAGGACAGTATTTCTTCGAGGGATGCTTGAGGGTGGTTCCAGATTGCATCTTTTAGCGTTGAGCAGAACTTTCTGACAATCGACGCAGTTTGATCAATATGGTTAATTCCATCGCAGACAAGATATACATGACCACCTTCAATAGACCAGTGTTCTACATGATCTGCATTCAGTGGCTCTCTGGCCCCTGTATGACTGGTGAATATTTCTGGTGTCAATTGATCAGCCCCTTCCAGCCAATTGATCGAAACGTGATTCGATCATGTCATATCGTCCAGGTTCCTCACCATTGAGAGCATTGTCCAGAAGGTAATCAAAACTTGGGTCACTAATAAAGTTCTGCATTTCCTCCCGTATATAAACACGGAGGTCTTCAGGCCCCGATAGAATTTCATCAACCAGCGCATCCCGACCGTTAACCAGAATGGCAATGTCCTCTGCGTCTTTACTTTCAAGAATGTCCGTACCCCGGTTGAAGTAAGCGGCGAGCTTAGTTGCCAACAGATAAGGAGCTGGGACGACACGGATGGTCAGCCCTCCTGGAAGTATGTGTGATACCGCTTTTTCCCGGCCAATCTGAAACCATGGATTTGAAAAGCCCAGGATGGCTTCATTGTCGGGCATTACATCGACAATAATTCCGTTACAGATATAGCGGCAAATTGGTGAATGCTCGCCATCTTCAGGTTGGCTGTCCTCAGTGAAACCACGTTGCCTGAGTTGCTCTGCTAACCGTTGATAATCACCATAACTGGTGACAGAGACGATGAAGTCGACATCTTTTGTGCTTCTGATGTCCATGGGCTGGGCGTCATCCAGATGGAGTGAAACCGTTGCACCACCAACGAAAGCTACCTGCTCCAGAAGATCAGTACCCAGGGCATGGGCAATACCCATTAAAAGCGTTTCGTGCTCTGTCATTACATACCTTTTAATTCATTCAGATAAGGGAGAGCTTCCTCTTTCTCCCGTGCGGAACCAATTCGGTAAATATCCACCAGGGCCAGTTGGCGATATAACCAGCTATCAATCATCACTGATTTTGATACAGATTTGAAAAGTGGAGATATAGCTACACCTTTTACTGTACCTCGGGCGCAGGGCCAGACTGGAGGGTAGTCTGTTGAACTGGCAAAAACCTCGTTAAATACAGAAGCTGCATAAGCTGTCGGGATGCCCCGTACAATCTGACCACGCTCAGTAAAAAAAGAGATACCAGCACCATACCTGATAAAGTCCACCAGTGCTGGGCGATTTACACGAACTCCCCGGCGTCCCCTACTGGTCAGAAGTCCCGCTGAAATTGCCCTTTTGGCTGACTGGTTTGCTTCGCTGAGTGATATAAATAGCTGCTTTGCTAGTTTGCGGTATGTCCAATCACACTGATCGGATTCATCCTGTGAGAGGAATTCATCGATTACATCTAGGTCAGCCTGTTCAAAATCATCTTTTTCAGCAGATACGATCATTTCATCTTTGTCATCGTCGTACATACTGATTTTTTCCAGATCATTTTTGTTAAGCAGCCAAGCCTTACCCTGCATATCTCTGGCTGAAACCCCATGATCAGTTCCGCTGTCTTCATAGCTGAGGATTTTAAGAGTTACCAATAAGTCTTGAGGTTTTAGCATATTGGTGATCCATGATGTTTTCTGTTCGCGAACAGCGAACATGATAGCTCAGTTGAGGCTGCATGTGTCAATAAAAATATTTAAAGAAAGAGTCTGAAGGCGGTTCAAGCTCTTTCCTGACATCAGGAACGACGCAGCTAACAAATGATGAAATCTTCACTTTCATACTGGTACAGCATGGCGAGTACTCTGTATCTGTATAACATTATCTGGTTGCTGGCTGGCAGTGCCTGCGATGATTTTGTCAAGCATATCGTCATAAACCATGGCGACATCCCGTTTTCGTATCAGACACCCTTGATGTAGATAGTGTATGGTTTCAACGCTGCCATCTTCTCTGCTTTGAAGCATAAAACGGCATTCTTAGAATAAAAATATGTCATCCATTATTCGGGCAGCAGTGCGGCGTAGATCTTTTGCTGTGAAGCGTTCTGGTGGCCGCTGGTTCTCTGATAATGCCTTTTCCTGTAGCCAGTCATTATAAGAGCCTAAATATTTACCAAGTTTGCTCATTGATATTGGGGCTTTACCACTAATAATGAACGGGCCATCAAAGCCACCGGAAATCAAACTGGCTTCCCTCAGGATATTCAAAGCCCTATCGGTCAGTGGAATTGTTCGTTCCTTGGGGGCGGCGTTTTTACCCTTGGTATCAATGAATGTCAGTATTTTTCCCGTCTGACCAATATCAGACCATTTAATATGGTTTAGCTGCTCCGTGCGATTCCCGAAACAGGCTATGCAAAAACGCAGGAATAACGAATAAAGAGGACTCCATTTCTCTTTTCCTTCATCAAGGTGAAGCCACATATCCCCCAGTTCTTCATTGGTTAAAGTCCGTTTACGTACCTTGTCAAATTCAGCGTATCTGGGAATCGCATCTACTGGGTTGAATTGAATACTGAATTTTTTTGAATGTTCCATTTGCTCCCTGGGGTCGTGATCTGCACGCATACCAAGATTGAAAGCGGCCTTAAGGTTGCTTCTGAGCATATTGTAGGTTCTGGTCACACCCCGCTCCAGAACGCACTGGAATACAGGGATAAGATCATCCGGAGTGATGGTATTTGCCTGTCGGGCAGCCAGGTGAGGGAAAGCTTTCATATATCCCATGCTTGCAAAACCATGGGTTACGTTATGATTCAGACAGTTCTTAACGTCTTTTGCTGATGCAGCTTGACGGTGTTTAAGACTGGTAACATAGATGTGACAGAGTTCTTCAAGAGTGCCACGGCTTGCCTCAATTTGAGCCTGGCGTTTAATTTCCTCCATTTCCTGTTGTCGCTTTTCTGCCTCATGCTTCAGATGTTCTTTCAGATCAACCGGGTCTATCTGTCTTTTTAGCTGGGCAAGCTCTCAGGCTTTTTCTCTGATTGCATCCAGCTTCAGGCCATTATTTCCGATTCGGCTATAGCGGCTAATGAATATGGTGCGTTCAGAGTAGGCTTTTGAACGGTAGCGATAATGCGCTTCCACATTGCCTTTCTGTTGTTTGAAGATAAGTGAACCATCATCTTTGCCTCCGACAGGCTCTGTCATCTTCTTTTTTTTCTCACCTTTAACGGTCATGTTCTCAAGCTGGCTGGACGAATATTTAGGTACGAAAGTCTACATTTATGTTATTTTTATTTTTTGTTGAAGTGGGGACTAAGCAAAATTTAGTCCCCGTATTAGTCCCCGTCTGAAGGGGGATGCAGCGAAAATTTATGGTAGCCTGTGGGAATCAAAAAAGCCACAGAGCCTATGAATAAAGTGGTTTGGGGGTGTGTTGTGGTTTCTTGTGAGATTTAATGGGATTGACTTACAACTGACTTGTAATCAGTGGGTCCCGAGTTCGACTCTTGGTGCCGGCACCATACTTAAAAGCCCGAAAGCCTTGAAATATTAGCTTTCGGGCTTTTTTTATGCCTATAGAAAAGTGGGTGTCACAAAAGTGTCACCACTGTGCATTACCAAAAATTGCGGCGACCCGTACCACTTCTTAGCTTTCCCTTCTTTCAAGCTGTCTCTGATCATAACCAATACCTGCACACCATGCCGGGATGACCATTCTTTTTATCTGTAGAGGTCGTGGTGTCAAGTACCTGAAAAACCTGATTACGCAGTTCAAGGTTTGTCCATATGTGCTGTAAAACTCTCAGCAGACGAAGCATGTCGTCTCTTGATTTGGCATCAAAGGTGATGGCAGAGATATCAATCTGCCCCAACTGCATTTGTGGGTTGAGGCTTGGTGCATAAATGTGAAAACAGCCTGTTTTGGAAAATCTTCGAGAGCTATATGGAGCTACAGGTCGCTGTACTCAAGTGGTTGAGGCTTTTCGGACAGGCACTATATATGATGAAAGTGCTTGGATTGATTAAATCTTGATCATGTTTTTGCCCTAGCGGGTACGGAGCTCTAACAGGCCGTACACTTTACTATCCCTGCCCCCTTGCTGCTCTGGCGGCAAGGGAGTTTGAATAGCGTTCTGAATTAAAATGAACTAAGCAAGTTGCAGTACCTGTTTTACCAGCTTGGATATGCCTGCATACACCTTAGCAATCCTGGCGTTATCATCCATGTATGCCGGTGTTGTGACCAGCTTGTTGGTTTCGTCGACGATGCAGTCAGAGGTGTCGCAATTCTGGTGTGTGGCGCCCAGCTTTTCCAACTCTGCTGCTGTGTCTTTATCGCTGCCAATGGTTAATGTCGGGCTTTGTTCACCGAGAGTAATGGCAACCAGAGCTGGCGCAATACAGATTGCGCCAATTGGCTTTTTAGCGGAGTGAAATGCTTTCACTTTGGCGGCAATGGCTTCGTCAACATAAGCGGCGCTGCCCTCAAAGGCAAAGGTGCAGAGGTTTTTGGCAACACCAAAGCCGCCGGGGATTATCAGAGCGTCGAAATTGCCAACCTCCAGATGGCTAATGTCCTGAACATCACCCCGAGCGATGCGGGCAGACTCGACAAGGATGTTTCTGCTGGCTTTCGAAGGCTCATTGGTCAGGTGATTGACCACATGGTGCTGGTCTTTGTCCGGTGCAAAGATCTTGTATTGCACATCTTCTGAGTCAAGAGCCAGCAGTGTTAGCACCGATTCTCTTATTTCTGCGCCATCAAGGTAACCACAGCCCGACAGTAGAACGGCCACTGTTTTCATGGAGATCTCCTATATTTCAATGTTTCAGTTTATAGCGTTGTGCCTTGGGGGTGATTTACAGCGGCCATCAACAGCCAAGCGGCTGGCCGAGGTTATATTGAGTATGCTTGATGTTTGAACAGTTTGGCAAAAGATAGCAGGCGGTAGCGATGACATTAGCCCTAATAATTTACCAAACCAGCTTTATGGGCAGGGTATCCCCGCGCACGGCATGAACCAGCAAAGTGGCAAAACCAAGGGTCATTAGCGGCAATAGCGGGCGCTTTTCTTCTCGCAGAAAATACCAGATAGCGCCTATTACACAGATTGTCAGTATCATTTTTTGCGCCATTGCAGACTCTTGGGGCACCACTTCCATAACAATGGCGAGGCAACCGACAATATTAGCAATTATCCATACGGGCGACAGTAGCCCGATACTACCGAGAAAAGGAAAGTTAATAAGCGCCCCGCCAACCCACGACTTGGGTTGCAAATCGGACGACAGGTGCAGAGCACTCCCAAGCGCCACGCCACCAGCTATAGGCGACAGATTAAACAGCCAGAATAATAGTGCAGGCAGGCAAGAGTGTGTTAGGCCAGAACGGTGCACAAGGCCGGGAGTTGGCAGGTCGAGATCAGGTAATCGAATGCCAGCAATGAGCCCGGCAAGGAATAGCAAAGCCGCTTCCATAAATACCATGGACGGCCAAAACGGGCAGTATTTCCTTGCAGCAAAGACCAGTGCCGCTAACAGCAAGCCCAACAGCGGGGCACCATACAGCTTCATAAATGTAGAAATGGGTGTTGTGGGGGCAGGACTATACCCTTTTGGCAGTACAAGAGCCAGCAACTTACAAAATGTTTATAGCGATCAACTTATGCCCTTTGGGTACGATAGGGCGGGGAGTGTCAACACTCGTTGCTTGCATTTAAAACTGTGTCGACAATAAAATCCTACCTCAATTATTAATTGTAAAAATGTTGAAGACCTATGAGCTATAAACTCAGCGACCGGCAATTTGAGTCCATACAAAAGCTGCCTGACCACGAGCGCTATGATTATTTTTTGAAGAAAATTGCCCGCTGGGAGGAGATCTGGAGCCTGCACAGCCCACAAGGGTGGGTTGAGCTGTCGTCTGTTGATGGAGAAGAGTGTCTGCCCATCTGGCCCCATCCCGAGTTTGCCAAAGCTTGGGCAGTGGATGACTGGTCAGACTGTGAGCCGAAGGCTATAAACCTTGAGGTCTGGCTCGAACGCTGGACTGCCGGTCTGGAGCGAGACAATACGGTGCTGGCCGTTTTTCCGGTCAATGAAGAGGAAGGTATTGTAATCACACCCGCAGAACTCGAAGAAGCCATACTGGCTGAGTTGCAATAAGGTTAAGCGCCTCCTAACAGGAGGTCGCTTGTTGTTGTTTAATGCCCCATGTGGCTTCCATGGTCGTGCTTGTCGTTGCCATCCATTGCCTGAGCGACCACTGTTATTGTGTTGCCATTGCTGAAAGTCATCGTGATCGGCACTTGCGTGGTCGGTTCAATGGTTTTTTCCAGCCCCATCAACATCACATGGTAACTGCCCGGCTTAAGCTCCAACCCTTCACCTGGTTGAATGCTCAGGTTATCCACCCGCTGCATCTTCATCATGCCGTCGTTCATCACGGTGGTGTGTATCTCGGTTTTTTTTGCCACTGGACTGCTCACGGAAAGAACCTGCACCTGCTTTTTCCCATTATTACGAATGGTCATATAGGCAGCGGATGAAGGCATGCCCGGCAGTGTAGTCCGTGCCGTGGCATTGAGTACCTGTATTTCCTTTTGATCGTGAGAATGATCACCACCAGCGTAAGCGCCGCCGGTCATCGTTAACAACATGAGCGACAGCAAACACAAAGCCCGATTAACCACTGTTAGAAAACTGACTTGTATTTTGATAGAACACGACCATTTCATTAACATCGTTCAACTCCACTGTTTTTTAGAAGTATTATGGAAGAATAGCAACTGAATGAACGGAGACTGCTGTGTTTAACACCTCATACTGACCAGCCACGTAATCCAGTTACTATGTAGGAAAAATACTTCTCATGCCAGCAAGAATAGTTGATGATCGACGTCTGTATTTGTTTGATAGCCACTGCCATTTAAATTTTACGGATTTCGATATTGATCGCGCCCGCGTCTTGAAAGAGGCGGCTGGTGTCGGAGTGAGGCAGATGGTTATTCCGGCTACCAGACAATCTGAATGGCGGCGTTTATTAAAGCAACCGCTAACAGAACCGGTCAATATTCTGATTGCTTTGGGTCTGCACCCTTATTTTATGGCCGAACACAGCGTTACGGCCATGACAGAGTTGGATCAGCTACTGGCTAAAAGACAGTCGTTTATTGATACGCCTATTGTTGCCGTCGGTGAAACGGGGCTGGATTTTTTCAACAAAACCATCACCCAGCAGCAAAAAGAGCAGCAATTATCGCTGTTTAAACACCACGTAAAACTTGCCGTAAAGCATAAGTTGCCTTTGATTATTCACAGCCGCAAGAGCCACGATGAGGTTCTACAGGTCTTGCGCTATTTTCAGCCCGGACGTGGCGGTATTATTCACGCCTTTTCAGGTAGTGAACAACAAGCCCACCAATATATTAAACTGGGTTTTAAATTGGGCTTTGGCGGCGGCATCACCTATGAAAGAGCCAAAAAAACACGACACTTAGCCGCAACCTTAGCGCTGAAGCATATTGTTCTGGAAACTGACGCGCCTGATATGCCGCTTTTTGGCTATCAGGGAAAGAGAAATGAGCCGAAACAGGTGCGGCGTGTTGCACAATGTTTAGCGCAACTAAAAGGGTTGTCGTTACAGGAGGTGGCTGAAACCACAGCACACAACTGTGAAACACTGCTCGGTCTGCAACGGCTTTAGAACACAACTGGTGAATTTAGCTACCTAGCGCATCAGTTTAAAGAGGTTGATGTGCTAGAGCTGCCCACAGCAGCTTAACCGCTTCTTGTTTGTATTTTCCGTTGCGGTCAGTATTTTTGACTATCATTAAAAGCAAAAGTTACGGCTTTACACAATCTAATATCAGACAGATGTTGTATAGGAGGTGCGCTGTGAATGCCGCTCTACGCAAGCAAATATTGGATGCCTTCCACTTTCGCCACGCTTGTAAAAGTTTTGATGCCAGCAAAAAAATTCCCGAGGAAGACATCAACCTGATTTTGGAAGCTGGCCGCTTATCGCCAAGCTCTTTTGGCTTTGAGCCGTGGCGATTTCTGTTAATTCAAAACCCGGCCCTGAGAGAAAGAATAAAGCCGGTTAGCTGGGGCGCTCAGGGCCAGCTACCAACGGCCAGCCATTTTGTGATTATTCTCGCCCGCAAAGAGAACAGCATGCACTATGAGTCCGAGTACATTTTAGACCATATGCGTAACGTCAAACAGCTACCGGACGATGTGATTGACATGGTGAGTGAGTTCTACCGGGATTTCCAGACCCGTGACTTCAGGCTCACCGAATCCCCCAGAGCGATGTTTGACTGGGCCTGCAAACAGACGTACATCGCCCTTGGCAACATGATGAGCGTAGCGGCCCAGCTGGGAATTGACTCTTGCCCCATTGAGGGCTTCGACCGCGAAAAGCTCGAATCGGTTCTGGAACAGGAAAGCGTACTAAACACCGCCGATTTTGGCGTCAGCGTGATGGCCGCCTTTGGCTACCGTGAAAAAGAGCCGTTCCCACAAACCCGTTTGCCCCGGGAGCAGGTGATTGAGTGGTACTGAACCATTAGGTAGTCCATTCTCGACATTTTCTGAGCGACTTTATGTCAGATCGTTAAGGCACTGCACCGTCAGGCGCTGGCTTAAAAACGCCCCCACATCAATAAAGTGAGTATTGCCAAGGGTCACTGGCTGCTCGACGATGGTATGGCCACAGAAAATATGGTCGATGCCACTTATACGGGAGTCGTCGCCGGTATGAATACGGCTTCTCGACCAGAGCATGGCATGCACCGCCTCTGAATCCTGCTGAATATGATCCGGCGCCCAGCTGCTCAGGGGGTATTGTGCATGGCAGATGGCTACTTGCAGACCGTTAGTCAGAGCCACCGATATTAACAGCGGCAGTCTGGAAATTTTCTCAGCGTAACTTTGCAACCGCTCAGGTGACACCATCAAGTGCCACTGACCACCATTGAGCACCCACTGTGCGCTAAGCGCTGTTGAAACGTTGTTGACGCAGTCCAGCAAAAACACTTCATGATTACCACGCACACAGAAGAACCAAGGTTCATCAAGCAAAGAGAGGCACTTCTCAGACTGTGGCCCCCGGTCAATCAAATCGCCACAACTGAAACAACGGTCTTTGGATCGGTCAAAGCCCACCGCGTCCAAATGCTGCAGTAGAGTGTCGTACATGCCGTGCAAGTCACCAATGACAAAATCACGCCCCAGCCTGTTTTCAGCAAAATGACGGTAAAACATGGCCTATGAATAACCTCTCGTTTTAATGGTTATAAAATACGCGCTGTTAACTGCGTATGCATTCACTTTTCACTTCATCAATGTGCGCACCACTTGCAGGCTTGATTTTTTAGAGGGTCATTGTAAAAACGGGAGCTATTCTTATTGCGTACCAGTTAATACGCTCTTCTAATTTCAACTAACTACCAAGCTGATGACTGCAACCAAACGCTGTATTACCACCTCTGCAAGCCAATACAAGCTGGCGTTTACCGTCTCTATGGGAGGAATGCTGGAGGTTTATGATTTTCTTATCTATGGGCTGATGGCTACTTACATTGCCGAGAACTTTTTTCCCTCTCAAGAGCCCCCAATGGCACTACTCAATACCTTTGCCACCTTTGCCGTGGGTTATCTGACCCGACCACTGGGGGGGCTTTTTTTTGGTCATTTTGGCGATCGCAACGGTCGCAAGCAGACGTTTATACTCTCCATTTTTATGATGGCCGTCAGCACTGCGTTAATTGGCTGCCTGCCAAATCGTGAAACTATTGGTCTGGCGGCACCTATTTTTCTGGTTATTTTACGTTTATTGCAGGGGTTTTCTTTGGGTGGCGAGATTCCCGGCGCCATAACATACATGAGTGAAAGCGCCCCCGAACGACGAGGGCTGATTATCGGCATTTTATTTACTGCCATTATGTCCGGTATTGCACTGGGTACTTTTGTACTCGGCATTATAGAAACTTACCTGGATGATACTGCTATGAGTAGCTGGGGCTGGCGGGTGCCATTTTGGGTTGGTGGTTCTCTGGGCGTTATCAGTTACCACATTCGCAAACATTTTACCGAGTCAGGGCTATTTGAAGCGTTGATTTTGACCCGCTGCCAAGCGTCTATTCCAATCATTCAGTTGTTTAAAAAGCATTCTCGCGGTGTTTTATGTGGCCTTGCTATTACCGCACTTTGCGGGTCTGCAGCCACCGTTTATGGTATTTACTTACCAAGTTACTTGTCGTCTACACTGCACTTCTCCAAAGAAGCCGTTGCCTGGCATACGACGCTGGCATTTTTAATGGTCGCACCGGTTTGTATGCTTTGCGGATTACTCACTGACTCAGTCAACCACAAACTGATTCTTGGCCTGTTTGCCATCGCCATTGCCCTCGGCTGCTGGCCTGCGTTTCAATATTTTGCCTCAGCCAGCGCCAAGCTGAAAAACATTATGCTGCTGTGCGCCATTTTTACCGCCCTGCCAGGGGGGCTGCTGCCACTGTTGGTCAATTTTTTCCCCACCGAGGTTCGCTACACTGGTATTGCCACTTGTTATAATCTCGGCTTTGCCGTGTTCGGCGGTTTCGCCCCCTTTTTCACCACGGCACTGGCTGGCCATGTAGACGACCACTTAGGCCCTGCCATTTACCTGTTCACTGTTGCATTAGCAAGCCTGATCGCCCTGTTATTTACTTGGCCCAATGAACAACTGTCGTCAAATATTTCCAACCTTAACCCCTGACTTTATGATTAAGAGGCTGCCATTAACTTTGCTTTTTTTCCCAATTAGCCCTGTGTATACTCACCTCGTATAAGCGTCATCCACACCTCTTTTTTTGCGTCATATACGTCGATGACAAACCAGGCGCTCAGGTTTGGTAAAGCGTTAAACAATGCCGATCCCACCTGAATGATCAGACTGTTCGACCGCTTGTACACCTCACTTATCAGGCAGATGAAAGTGACTCTGGTTTACCAGAGCGCTCCGAGATGACTATGCGTATAGAAGCAGATATCAAACTGGGCTTTAAAGACGTTTTGTTTCGCCCAAAGCGTTCAACCCTGAAAAGCCGTTCACAGGTGAGCTTGGAGCGGACTTTCCGCTTTGTACACACCAACACAGAATGGACCGGTGTTCCTGTTATTGCCGCCAATATGGATACTGTCGGTACATTCTCCATGGCTCTGGCACTGGCGGAGTACAAAATGCTCACCGCTGTGCACAAGCATTACACTGCTAAAGAGTGGAAAAGCTTTCTCGATAATGCCCCTGCTGGCATTGAAGAACATGTGATGGTCAGCAGTGGCACTTCGGAAAGCGACTTTGAAAGGATGTCTGAAATCCTTAGACTAAACGACAAACTTCGTTTTATCTGTATTGATGTTGCCAACGGCTACTCAGAACACTTTGTACAATACGTTGCCAGGGTTCGCCAACAGCACCCTGAAAAGGTCATCGTGGCTGGTAATGTCGTTACAGGTGAAATGGTAGAAGAGTTAATTCTCAAGGGGGCGGATGTCGTCAAAGTGGGTATTGGGCCGGGTTCTGTATGCACTACCCGGGTAAAAACCGGTGTTGGTTATCCGCAGCTCTCAGCGGTGATAGAGTGCGCCGATGCGGCGCATGGCGTGGGCGGTCAGGTGATATCTGACGGGGGTTGTACTTGTGCCGGTGACGTTGCCAAGGCCTTTGGCGGCGGTGCAGACTTTGTAATGATTGGCGGTATGCTCGCAGGCCACGATGAGTCGGGCGGTGAGCGAGTAGTCGAAGGCAACAAGCAGTTCCGCCTGTTTTATGGCATGAGTTCAAAAACCGCCATGGATCAACACGCCGGCGGTGTCGCCAATTACCGGGCATCTGAAGGTAAGACCGTTAAAGTGCCTTACCGCGGCCCGGTCATCGAAACCATTCAGGACATTCTCGGTGGCGTTCGCTCTACCTGTACCTATGTTGGAGCCGCTCAGCTTAAAGAGCTCTCCAAACGCACCACCTTTATTCGGGTGCAGGAGCAGGAGAACCGTATTTTCAATTAATCTTGCTGCTTTTGCAGTCGTGCTACTAACAACGGTGGTAAATTCCAGCAGCTTGTATGATGCAAGTGTGGCGTTTGCCACTCCCTGCGATAACGGCATACCCTGTTCGGGCTTGAGATTCGTCCACCCTTCTCTTACAAAACCAAAGGCCAAGCCCGAAAATAGCGCTCAACAAGACAAGCACAGCCGCTTCAAAAAATAGCGAACGACACCGGATTAATAGCTTTAACTTCACATTATCAATCCACAACTCCAGCGCAGAATTTTGTGAACATTTAATGCCGGTCACTTTTGCTCTGCTAAAGACCTGTAGCAGTGGAAAGTTAACCGAACACCAACTACCTTGTTGACATGTTCTGTATAAGAGTAAAGTCATGAAAAAAATTTTAACGTATTTGCTCATGATGATTGCTACGTTTATTTACTCTGGCAGCAATATGTCTGCATATAGTGGTAGCCAAGCGTATAATAATGGAGAGCACTTACAGGCTTCAGTCAATATAGCCACAGGAACCTTTCACTTCTCATATCCGGTGATTTCTACTACCGGAATTCATCACCCGTTTAAAATTAACCTAACTTACAGTTTTAATGCGACTGGAATCTTAGGTTTACCCCAAGGTTGGCGGTTAAATATAGACCATGTAAATAAACGTACGCTAGAAATGGGAGGTCAATGGCTGATTGACCCACTTTGGAATGATGAAACACTGTACGCCTCCGGCTTGAAATACTTTAACCAGCATGGAAGTAAATTTAAAGACAAAATGGTAGAAGATAATATCCCGGGCGAAAATTCACTGACGTCTCGCTACAAGATGATGCATAAAGAAGGCATGGTAAAGTATTTCTCCGGATTGGGGCTATTAGTTTTGCAAAAAGACCGCTTTGGTAATCAGGTGGTATTTGAATACGAAGAACCTGTTTCGAGGATTGAAAAAGCGCGTTTGAGTAAAATTAGAGATAATTATGGAAATGTTTATTCCTTCAGCTATGAACCCGGCGCAATGACTATCCACTACCCGGATGCCAGAGAGTTTAAAATTTATTATAACGAAAAAGGGGTTGTTACAATTATTAATCCGATGAAGCAAAAATATGAAATAAGCTATATTGAATTTTCTGAAATTCATTCAAAAAGGTTGCACTTATTGGAAACAATTAAAACGCCTTTAGGCCTAAATACCGAGCTGAGTTATAAAACAATTCCTATTAAAGTAAAACACGGTCGCAGTGCTCTTCCTGTAGTTTCAAATTTCAAGCAGTTAGATAGTACAAGCAATAAAGTTCATCATGAGTCCTACTATTCATATAGTGACGAAAATAATTACACAGGTTATCCTTTATACTCCTTTACAAACACCAAAGACAGCTTGATGGAAAGCAATGATGAGGATTTTCGTTATACCGTTAAAGTTGAGAGTGTTGATAACAGCTCAAAAGTGGAGCAGATTCATCAACTAGTGTATGAGTTCAATTATCTGCATTTACCGACAAACATACGTACTTTTAAAGATGGCAAGCAGTTTTTAAAAACTGAAAACAGTTACAACATTAGTCCATTTAAATACGCCCAATCGGTCAATTACGATAAACCAAAAAGCACAACCCATTCCATTTGGAGTGCTAAAGAAGGCAAACACATTCCTAGTAAACGGGTTGAACATAGTTACGATTTATTTGGCAACAAAACTCAGGAAAGTCATTGGATTTATCATCGTCCTCATAAAAAGTGGCGTCAGATACAAGAAATAAACCATAAGTATCACACCAATCACTACAGCCTGTTGGCTGAAAGCAGCTATAAAGACATGATCTCCGGCAAGGCAGTTAAAGCAGAGTATCAATTAGCACCATCTAAGAAAACCCACATTAGCAAGAAGGTCTATGGATTAGAACATGGCAAAGTTAACTTATGGAAACCCTGGCAACAAGAGATTTTTTGTTATGATAAACAAGGCCGTTTAACTGCCAGCGAGCTAAGCTGGATTGCAAAAGGAATGCCGGGAATACAGAAAACAAAGCATAAGATTCACTATCTATTTGATAAACAGACCGGTATTTTAACTATCAAACATGAAAGTAGCTTAGGCAACACCACTCAAAAATTAATGGATACGCGAAATGGCTGGCTTACTGCTCACATAACAGCTATGGGTGAGAAAACAGAGTACCGTTATAATAAGCTGGGTCAAATGATTGAAAAAACAGACCCGGAAGGTCATATTTTTAAAATACATCATTACACATACTCTGAAGATGGGTTAAATGCCAAAGTAATTGAGTCTCCCTTAGGCTTCAAGCAGCGTCATACAATGAATGCTGCCAACAAACTAAAGACTCTTGAGGAATATGTTGGCGGTAAATACCAACTGGTGGATCACTATGAATATAATGCCTTTGGCAAAGTCATCTCTCGTAAAGACTCACTCGGTCATATCACTTCATATCAATACGATGATCAGTTTCGGCTGACGGCTACCACTGATAACTGGAACAATAAAACACAGCATATTTACGATGATGATGACTTAACAACTCATATTTTAATCAACAACCAAAAGCACATAGAGATAAAAAAAACACCCTGGACATTAACATTAAAAAAAATTCACTACCCGTCAAAGAAAAGTGGTAAAGCCGATTCAATAGCTATTGTGAATACTTCACAGAGAAATGGCTTTAATCAACTAATTAGGGAAGAGAATGCCTTATTAAATCTGACGCAGGTGAAGAATAAAAAAAACAAACATTCTGCTATAACGAGAACCTATGAATACGATATTGGAAAAAATAAAACGAGAATAGACACCGTTGGGTATGATGGGATATCAATATCAACACAGATGACTTACGATTTATTCAGAAACATGTACACATTGGTTAAAGAACAGAATAACAATGGGAAAATTAACACCCATACCGGTTATAGCTACGTGTATAACTCTGACAACCAGCTAGAGCGCTCCGTCAGCCCCGCCCTTAAAAATCATGGTTCTTTGATTACCCAACACCATTATGACAAAAATGGCCGGGAGATTGAGCGCATACTACCTAACGGCAGAACCATAACAAAAAAATATACCCCCTGCGGGCATCTAAAGTCCCTGCATTGGCACAGTAAAAATAAACCGTATCAGGTTAACCACGATTACAATGCCGATGGGAGATTAATAAAAATATCCGATTCAGACAATCAGGAACAACACTACGAATACGATACATTAGGTAACATAACCCGCATTACCTATCCCGACAAAAAAGAACAGACCTATGGTTATGATAAAATTTCCCGAATCATCCATCAAAAAAACATGAGTAACCGAATAATTTCCTACGAATACGATGAAAAAAGTAAAGGCTTGCCTTCTGCCATTAAAAGCGGTGACCATCAAATAAACTTAAAGTACGGGGAAGACAACAATGGTATTAAAGGACGATTATTGACCATTGAGCGCAAAATATCAGGCAAGAGAACCGTTGAGAACTACTCCTATGGCCCATTTGGTCGCGTTAACCATAACCGGGTTTCCAACGAGGCGGGAAAAACTCTTTTCTCCAGAAGCTCGGAATTTTCCCCAAGAGGCGAACTCATTAAGCAAACTACTGAATCATTAACGGGGGAACAACATTCAACCACAAGCACTGTTAGTTATGATTATGACAGCATGACACGATTAACCAAAGAGAAACACCAGCGTAAAGAAAATAAAAAGACTAAAGATACCGCTCACCATGAAATTAACTACGAATACGATGCCAATAATAATCTGGTTAAAGAACAACGAACAGTTAGTACCAAACCAACTCAAACCATACTCAACTTTTACAATAAAGCGGACCAACTAATTACAGTAAAAACTGAAAACCCAGTGAAAGAGATGAGCATTGTTCATGATAAAAACGGCCGAATTGTAGTAGACCACAATGGCAATCAATACCACTATAATGACTTTGGCGAACTGCTATCAGTTTCTGACGCTAAGAGTAAAAGCCTAGTAAAATTTTACTATTTTCCCGATGGTTATTTGCGTCGGTCAGAAAGTAATAAAGACACCCATAATTTTTATTATCATAACAATGGTCAGGCTCAAACAGTCATTAAAAACCAGCAATCAAGTGATTACATCCAAACTGGGGGCAAGTTTCTGAGCGTCTTGAGAGATAAAGGGGGGAACAACTGTTTATTGCTAACCAAAGCACTGACCCCCGGTTAGTCATCAACAAAAAAGGGGAGCAAGATTTAAAATTTTATCGATATGAAGGGTATGGCCAATCGAACACTCTTAATGACAACGATGCAGATTTTCTATGGAACCAGGAGTTTATGGAAAAGCAAACCGGTCTTGTCTATCTTCGCAGTCGTTTCTATCATCCACAGCTCAGACGTTTCATCACCCGTGATGAGCTGAATGTTGATAACCGTTACGCCTATGCCCTTGCTAACCCGGTAAAAAATATAGACCCTTCGGGGCACAGTGTTGGGGGCATACTTAACTACATCATTGGCGGTTTTTTTGCTCTTGCAGGGGGAGCAGGTATTATTGCATCCGCTGTTTTTGCTGTACCCATCTCCATTGCTGCCAGTGCAGGAACCATGATCAGTGGATTATCCATGATTGCTGCCCAGATCGCCGCGGATGCTGGCTCAAAATCAACAGCCAAAATAATGAGGATTGTCGATTTTGCCATGGCCGGTGTTGGTGGTTTATCGATAGTTGCCGGTGTTGCGGCGCCCTTGGTGGAATCTGCAGACTCTATTGTGACCAGTGTCAGCGAATCGATTGCCAGCACTTCTGAAAATACAGTGTCCGAGGCCGCTAAAACCAGCACAGTGTTTGAAACTTCAGCCCAGGCAAACGCTATTGATGGTGAAACACTTAACTTCTCCAGCGCTTTAACTCACCCAACAACAGAAGAAAATGTGGTGAGCGAGCTTGGACAAAATAATATGAGTGATTTAGACAACACGGAATTTAGCCACTCCATGCAGGAAAATGGTGCTTCTGTAGGGAATAACTCTACCGCTGCTAACGAAGTTGTCAGCCAACCCCCGGGATCTTCGTCCAATGGGGTAGTGCTTGACAACACCATTAAAACCCCTGACCTCACTAAGGCATCTCCATACGAGCAAGACCCACCCAAGGTTAGTAAATTAAAAAGCATATTAAAACAGAGAAGAACTCAATGGAGGCCACGTTCATCTAAAAAGGTCTCTTGGAATCGAGTGATGAATGTTCGAAGAAGAGCTTCTATGTTCCAGGCGACTCAAGCTTATGAGTATCTGGATTTGGAAAAAGAGCTACAGGCGACATCAAAATTGTCAGTTTTTAAAAGGTTCTGGCTTTGGCATAAAATGCAGGCGCTTAGACCGCGATGATACAATAAAAAGTTGATCGTGTTTGAACCCCAAACTTGCTGTCAAGATGGTGAGTATTCAAGGTATTAATGCAAAACAATTAAAAGTGTGGGACTCTTTTCACTTTCATAGGGCTATCCGAGCATAGCGCCCGAAGCAAGGCATTAGGGCAGCCAGTTCTCAGACTACCTCCCAGTTCAGCACTTTCTCAGTAACCAGCAATTGCAACCGCATGTGCGAACACCTACCATACGCACATCTGCAGTCACGATTTAGAAACCGATTTTGAATACCAATACCGATCACGTTTGCCGCTTCACTCTAGAGCCTGATGACCCCCTCAGATTTGCCGAGCTTTGCGGACAATTCAACCAGCATCTTAAGCAAATAGAAGATCGCCTCGGTGTAACTATTCGCCATCGAGGCAATGCCTTTGCCATTAGCGGAGATAACGGGCGTGCCGATGTAGCCGGTGAAATAATAAAACGCCTGTTCCGGGAAACGGGTAAAGATGACCCCCTCGACCCAAACACCGTTCATCTTTTTCTGCAGGAATCCGCTGTGGAGTGGGTGCAGGAAGACCCAAACGAGAACCTGATCTCCCTGCGTACCCGAAAAGGCCTGATCACGCCCCGAGGGGCAAACCAGCAAAACTACGTAAAATCCATCCTCAGACACGACATCAATTTCGGCATTGGCCCGGCCGGTACCGGTAAAACATATCTGGCGGTAGCGGCAGCAGTACAGGCGCTCGAAGAAGAGCAAATCCGCCGTATCCTGCTGGTTCGCCCGGCGGTAGAAGCCGGGGAAAAACTGGGCTTTTTGCCCGGCGACTTAGCGCAGAAAATCGACCCTTACCTGCGGCCACTGTATGACGCACTTTATGAAATGATCGGCTTTGAGCGAGTGGATCGACTGATCGAAAAAAACGTTATCGAAGTGGCTCCTTTGGCCTACATGCGCGGGCGCACACTGAACAACTCATTCATTATTCTTGATGAATCCCAAAACACCACGCAGGAACAGATGAAAATGTTCCTAACCCGTATCGGTTTCGGCTCTACGGCGGTTATAACCGGCGACATCACCCAAATTGACCTGCCCAGAGGTACCCGCTCAGGCTTGGTCAGTGCCATTGAGGTACTCAAAGGTGTTGAAGGCATTGGTTTTACCTGGTTTAACGCCAAAGACGTCGTGCGTCACCCGCTAGTCCAGCGGATTGTTCAGGCTTATGACCGCTTTGACCAATTAAATCCCACTAACAACAAACACCCATTGCCTGCGGGCAAGCAGCAATGACCACCGTACATATTGACATCATGGTTCACAGTGCCAGCACTCAGCTGCCGACACTTGGCGAACTGGAAAAATGGGCCACAGCTGCCGTTCGAGGTCATCGCCAGGAAGCTGAGATCAGCCTTTTGGTGGTCGATGAAACAGAAGGCGCCGAGCTCAACAGAAAGTGGCGTGCAAAAGAAGGGCCTACTAACGTACTGTCATTTCCCTCCGACCTGCCTGCTGAGTTCAAGTTACCACTTTTGGGTGATCTGGTAATCTGCGCTCCCGTAGTGGAACAAGAAGCCAAAGCGCAGAAAAAAAGCCTCCCCGCACACTGGGCGCACATGATTGTGCATGGCACACTGCACTTACTCGGCTACGATCATATCAGCGACGCCGAGGCCGAAAAGATGGAGTCCTTAGAAACGGAAATTCTGGCACAGCTTGGCTATCCTGACCCTTATCAGGATCGTGAGTGAGCAGCCACTTTACTTAGTCAATTGCCCAAGACGGGCACAACCATGAAGACAAAGGGCAATGAGCGACGACCATTCGACGGAAGAGCATCCAACTTGGGTGGAAAAACTGACCAGCTTTTTTCATCAAGACCCAAAAGACCGCAACGCCTTGCTGGGCATACTCCGGGATGCTGGCAGCAGAGGTATGCTTGACGATGAAGCCCTGAGCATCATTGAGGGTGCCGTGCAAGTGGCAGACATGCAAGTGCGAGAGATCATGATTCCTCGCTCCCAGATGGTCTGCATTGATGAAGATCAGGAGCCTGAAGCGTTTTTGCCCCAGATTATTGCCTCCGCCCACTCCCGTTTTCCGGTGATTGGCGACAGCAAAGATGAAGTGATTGGCATCTTACTGGCCAAAGACCTGCTGCCGCTTATTCTTAACCGCAGCACAAAATTCAACATCAAAAATCATCTGCGCCCGGCAACGTTCATTCCCGAAAGCAAGCGCCTGAACGTGTTACTCAGAGAGTTCCGTACCAATCGCAACCACATGGCCATTGTCATTGATGAGTTTGGTGGTGTCGCCGGACTGGTCACCATTGAAGATGTGCTGGAGCAGATCGTTGGCGATATCGAAGACGAAACCGATGTAGATGAAGACACTTTCATCAAACCCGCAGACGACCTTGAACATTCGTTTATTGTCAAAGCCTTAACCCCCATCGCCGAGTTCAACGAGCACTTTGCCACTAAATTTCCCGACGACGAGTTTGACACCATTGGCGGCATCGTCATGCAAGAGTTTGGCTACATGCCTACCCGCAACGAGTCCGTTGAGCTCTCTGGCATGCGTTTTGATGTGCTAAACGCCGACGGTCGTCGTATTCGCCTACTGCGAGTGACCCCCTGCTAATGGCCGCTGCTCGCTTACCGGCGTTGCGCTGCCTGCTCGCCCTGGCTGCGGGGGCTGCTGTGCCACTGGGTTTTAGCCCGTTTGATTTCTGGCCGGCTCCCATGTTGGCTATCGCTGTCATCTTCCTCCTGAGCCGAACGCTGTCGGTCAAAACAGCAGCCCTGTGCGGCTTTTGCTTTGGTGCTGGCATGTTTGGTATTGGCACCTCTTGGGTATATGTCAGCATCCATGAGTTTGGCGCCGCGTCAGGGCCTCTGGCGGCACTGTTGACGGGATTTTTTGTCTTAGGGTTATCGGCTCTGGTAATTATGCCGGTGTTCGGGCTATACGCCTGGCTTAATCGGAAACAAACCGCCCCATGGCAGCAGGCACTGCTATTTTCAGGCTTATGGGTGCTGTTTGAATGGGTACGCAGCTGGATACTCACCGGCTTTCCGTGGCTATTGTTCGGTTACGCCCTGCTCGATACCCCCTTCGCGGCGCTAGCACCTATAACCGGTACCTATGGCCTGAGCTTATTGATGGTCACCAGTGCTTGCCTATTTGCGGCTTTGCTGATTCCTGCAAAGCGGTTATATGGCATCTTAGCCCTGACCATCTGTCTGGTCTTTTGGGGGCTATGCTGGCCGCTGGCACACATTCAGTGGACTGAAAAAACCGGTGAGCTATCGTTCAGTGCCGTGCAAGGCAATATTCCGCAAACCCTAAAATGGGACCCTGACTTCATTCAAACCACAATCACCACCTATCTGAACCTCAGCGAAGCACACTGGGGCGACGCCCTGATCATCTGGCCCGAGAACGCCATTCCGGTATTTTACAACCGGGTCAAAGGTTTGATGGCACATCTACAGCAACTGGCTCACCAACACAGCAGCAACCTGATTCTCGGCATGCCGGTGGACGACAACTCTAACGATGCAGCACGCTACTACAACAGCATCCTCGTCCTCGGTGACAGCAATGGCCGGTATGACAAACAGAAACTGGTACCTTTTGGTGAGTACGTACCCCTGCAAGCAGCACTGAGAGGGTTAATAGACTTCTTTGACCTGCCAATGTCGGACTTCGCCAAAGGCGCAACGCAGCAGCCGTTATTGCAGGCAGGCGCAGTAAAAATTGCGCCATACATCTGTTATGAAGTGGTGTATCCGGGTTTCGCTGCCAATAGAGCCAAAGGTAGCGAGCTGCTGGTCACCATCAGCAATGATACTTGGTTTGGAAAATCCATCGGGCCATTACAGCACTTTCAAATTGCCCGTATGCGGGCTCTGGAAACGGGTCGCTCCATGATCAGGGCAACCAATGATGGCATTACTGCCCTGATTAACGAAAAAGGCGATGTGGTGAAATCCATACCCCGGTTTACCAGCGGTGTGTTATCGTCCACCGTAACCCTTCATAAGGGGCAAACACCGTTTATGACAACAGGCCCATGGCCGGTACTGATTTTGGCACTGCTGATGATTATTTGCGTACTGACCAAACGCCGTCTTACTGCATAAAACATACAATTTATGCACGGGAAACCGACTCACTCTTCGCTTCTAAAAAGCGCAGTAGGCGGTATTAAAGGGTGCGGGTCTGACTTGTGAATATTTAAATGTGTAGTTCAGACTTGACCTAACAATTACCGGTTTACAATAAGGTGTCTGTCAAGTTGGGTCTGAACTACTTCATCTTAAACTGAAGCTTTCATCTTATATAAAAGTCCTTTTAACATTTTACGAGCACTATTGCAAACTCCTGACAAATTCCTCTCACGAACGGATTTTGCAAAATCACTGCCCCCTTTTCTGCAATACTCTTCACCTTTCACCTGAATGATTTGCTTCTTATAATTTTCTAACTGATCATCAAGATGATTCTTTTCAAAATTATTGTCATAAAGATGTAATTTTAAAACAAACCAACACCCTACATAATTAAAGTAAAGCTTTATTTTTTTCAGCCAGACAACCTTACGACCCACAACTTTTTTACTTCGAGGTTTTTTTGTTTCTTCTTTCATGTGAATTTTATTTTTATGACCTTCACTTTTCTTCACCTTATATTTAGCTCTACCGAAACTAAAAATAGATTTAAATTTTGATGCAACGCTTTGTGAAAAATTATTTGAAACTGGGGCTTTAACACCATTATTACTGTTTAATTTATTCATATTCTTGACTCCTTTCAACGTATTTTCCAATAAGATACAACTTAACCTCCGCAATTAAAATACAACTTTGGTATTAATAGATATTAAAACACCCAAAATGGAAAAAATTTATTGTATGCAAAGGTCTTAAAGAGTTCCACGTTAATTATTCTTATAATCTATCACACACTTTCCAGTATACAAAACCGGAATCCCAAAAAAAAACGGGAGTCAGTCTCTCATCGTGAAAGTTTGACTGATTGATCTACATTGCAAACTTCTCTGACTCAAGAAAACCTCCCGCAACTGCACAACACTAATGAAAATCAAATCATTAATGGAAGAAAAACAACAATCGATCCAGTAGCGCCTCAAGGCTTCGGCCACCTATTTTATCCGGCCGCTTTAACGACAATGATTGAGCACCGAGTACCGGCAACTGGGCATGGCTGCCATAAGCGTCAAAGGGTGCAGTATGGAAATCCATAAACTCATCGTCGCTATCGGCATAGAGAATAATCATAGCTTTGACCACATTTCTATCTCCGCCACCAGCGAGGGCAATACCGTGGACGTACTTCATGGTGCACTCGGGCAAATACTGTTTGAATGCCAGCTCCCGAGTGGTGTATTTCGCATCAAGCACCAATAGCCCCAATAGCTCTTCGTTGCGCTTTATTTCCAGAGTAATATCCGGTGAACGTCGTGCGTACTCAAACTCTCTTGACCTTCCAACCCAATTATTTCGGGCATCGAATACCGAGCGGTTTTCGGTGTTCACCAGAGCCCCGGCATTAGAGTTTCCAACCATCCAGAACATCGGC
This sequence comes from Endozoicomonas sp., assembly GCA_965198415.1. Taxonomy (GTDB): domain Bacteria; phylum Pseudomonadota; class Gammaproteobacteria; order Pseudomonadales; family Endozoicomonadaceae; genus Endozoicomonas. The sequence continues at coordinate 238,338 of CBDAPN010000028.1, read as the reverse complement.
TCATAACTCAAACGCAACCCGAGGTTCTTAACTCTGGCGTGCCACCGCCCCCCTCCTAAATGTTCACTGTTCGTACTCCCGCCTTTATTCAACAGCCAGCGTCGTACTCTTAACAGCGAATAGTACTCAAAAAGATCCGGCATAGAATTAATGGCCAAAAACAGCTGCTGAGAACTCCAGTCCATTTTACTGTTCTGATACCACTGGATAATCAGCCGAAACACCAGCAGATAATCACGGTGCCCACGTACTTTCGCAGTCATTCTGGGTAATGATTTTTCCGCACGCTTAACTGGTAAATGTCGTTTGTACTGCACTATTAATGCCGCCAAACGCCTTTGGCACTCTTTAAGTGCCGCCAGTTGCTGGCTACTCACCCGGTGAATCCAGGCATCCATACAGGCAAAAAAACTGACGAACCCTTGGTGTTCATTCTGCGTGTGCCGAAGATCTTCACTGGCATAGCTACTCAACACATTGGCAGCAAATTCAGACAAACTTTCGAGGTAGCCCATCAACACCCGATTCTCATAAATATCGGTGTGCTCATGCACCACCGGCTTCAACACTTCGCTGGCGTAGTAATAGCGTTGATCAACACTCAGGTGCGCCCGTTCTTCGTCGTCGGTTTCCTCCAAAACGGCGAGATTATCCATTAACCAAGCGATACTCTGATCGCTTTGAACCGCCACCTCAGCACCATTTCGTAAGGCCATTTCAGAGGTAAGCGCTCGTACAGGCCGGAGCAAAATATGAGGCGTCAGCACTTCGAGCTGCCGAGTGTGGTCCAATAACTGTTCCACAACACGGTTCAAATGATCGCCACTTGAGGCACTGCGAAAAGTGGCCGTGCCAGAAGCTTGTGAGGGGTCACTATCGGTCTCGCTGAGGATAAAATTGACCATCCGCTCCGCCTGACTCGCCGTTCCCTTTCTGGCCAAAACCTCAACCGGCGCACTTTTGAATAACTTTGATACGCCATCCACATCCAGTTGCAGAATAAATTGGGTAACCCCAAAGTAATTAAACAGCACCGCTTCCCGCCCCCCCTTCTCCCGAAAAGCAGGAAACAGCTCAAACTCCAAGGCACTGCTACCGCGCCCCTGGGAGAAGGGTAGCACCCGATCACCAAGGCACAGACTCACTGCCTCACAGTCACAATCCACTGTGGTAAAAAAGGCCAGCGCTTCCGTTTCCAAAACATACGGCATGGTGGCAGCAGCACAGCTTACCTCTGGTTTCATAGGCAGGGAAAATCGCATACCCTGGCGCGGCCCACTCAAAATCTCAATCTGCAGCTCCATAAGCGCACCCTCAATAAAACGAATAGGTGCCGGTATAGGTGTCGCCACTGGCCAGCACATCATCGATTAGTTGATAGGTTCTGGTGAGGTTATTCTGTGCAGAGTGATCGCGCAGTTTTTCCAGACGCTTCTGAAACTGATTACCGTAACCGTTAATCAGCGGAATGGCATGCTGAGAAAGCGCAAAGTCTGCGGCGTCTTTGCGCTCCATATAGCGACAGGCTACTTCATAATAAGCGAGCATGGCATTGCGTTTTCTTTTGCTGATCAAAATGGGATTACCATAGCCTGAATCCCGCGCTTCCAGAATATCGTAACAGCCAGACAACACGAGAGGCTCATCCTCTGGCACCTCTTCGGGCAAGCCAAAATAATTTTCCAGCAGACTAAAAGGAACGGCACCATCAAGAATCTGTGTACTCACTTCTCTGGCAGTGGCCATGTGTGGAATATCCATGGATATTACCGGCACTCTGTCGGACAATCTTGGAGACAAAGGCTCCGTGGTGTGGTCGTTATTAATAGTGGCAATGAATCGCAGGTTAGCGGCAGCAGACAGATAACGATTGTCTCCGGACATCCCGGTATCCAACGGGCGATTACGACACTCCCAGTCACTCATGGCCAAAAAGTCAGACCAATAGTGCTCCATCGGGCTCAGGTTGGCCTCATCCAGCAACACCAGACGCAACACCTGCGCCGCCTGCTCCTCTTCACCTTGACGTAAAAACTGATACAGCCCGGTTTTAGCCGGCTGGTAAGTTCCTTTCAGGCTGTTATAAAAGCCGATAAGATCCCGGCTGGAAACCCAGCCACGGCTGACCGGAATATTCAAAAAGTGTTCGCCAACACTGTCGCCTTCATTTAAATGGTAAGCTTGGGCAAGGCGGATCGCCGTAGAAGTTTTACCGGAACCGGGCAACCCTTTAAACACCGTCAGGAATGATTGCTGCACCGTAATCAAAAGGTTTGCCATCTCTTCAAAGGAGAACGAGCGCCCACGCTGATCAAAGGTCTCGACCATGGATTGAATCACATGGGTTCCACTTTCTGGCTCAATGGTGGTCATTTTGGGCGACAACAGTTTGTGTTTTTTTACTTCCGTTTTGTAGGAGCGCCCCTGCAACAGATCCAGAATCGTTTTGATCTCTGTTACTTCTTTGAGCAAGTCGGGACTTTTCAGCTTGGCTTCCTGAGCCTTCACCGCCACGACCAAGTCCTGTTCCCGGCGCTGCAGGAACTTAACCTCATCGTTCAAATGCTCAATATTGTCTATCAGGCTCAGTTTATCCAACGCACTGGCGGTTTGATTTTCCAGTTTATCCAGCGACTTCTGTTTCTCTTCAATGTTAGATTCGAGAGAGGCGAGCAACTTTGTTCGCTCCTCCTGTACATCCTTCACCTTTTTGCTTCGTATTTCCTCAATCTCTTTTTTGGCCTTGTCTTTCTCTTTGGCGATTGATGACTCTATCTCATGCTCTTTTCGCTGCTTTTTAGACTGTAGCTCTCGTATGTCAATTTCCAGCCGCTCTTTTTTCGCGCTCAACTCAGGCAGATAGTTGCTGGCAACACCCGGATGATCTTCAAGATATGCCACAAGAAACGATTTACCCTCAGCACTTTTCAGATACTGATCAATAATCTCCTCACCGACGCTGGTGCCACCAAGGTATTGATCGAGCAACCGCTTCAGTCGGTTAATGCGCTCGCTATTGGCCGCTAGTTTGTCTTTCTTCTGGTAGTCGGCAATGACCGACTTAACATTTTCAGCTGCTTTGCGACTGAGCGATGGAGCGCTGTTACCGAACTTACCTTTGGCAAAAAAAGTAATCAGCTGCATGTCCGGAATGTAGTCCAACAGCTCCCAGTCGGTTTTCAGTTTTTGGCAGAAGTTATTGATGGAAGAGACATATCCGTTACAGTTCAGATTTTTGACCGAGGTGTCCGGCAACAGATAAACGTCCACCTCCCTCGCCGCATAAATATCCACCTGAGCAATGTGATGGTTGGGGATGGTCAGCCCCACATGGCTGTAAGGTGTGCAAATAACGTCTCCATCAACAAAATCTGCCGTGAATGGTCCGTAGATAGAAGAGTGATGATGGATAAAGAAAGGCCCTTTGGGAAAGTTGCGAACCTGCTTCATTAGCCCCGAGCTTTTATCCGGTAGGTCGGCATCAATGACCGGTAGCATGTTGTTCACATCCATCGGCCTTACGGCACTCGATGTAGACCAGTGGTCATGCCGGTAATCCGTTGTGAAGCCTGCGTCGCTTTTGTTCTGAGGGCTGTAGTTATCCAGTATGAACAACTCTCCCTCGCGGAATTTCTGGTCAATTTCTTCATACCCCTTACTTATCCATATTCCCCCCGTAGGAAATTCCAGATGGTCAGGTCGGCTTATGGAGCCATCCAGCATACTACGAGTAAATACGATTCTAAGTACTCCCATATCTGGGCTACCGAGAGTGGTATCTTTGATTACGAACAGTTCAGGTTTATTGTTGTCAAGCATTCGGTTTCTCCTGATGTACCTTACAGCCATCAGCCAAAAATGAAATTTTAGTATAATTACATCCCCGAACCAGAGCGGGGCCATTGGTCACAAAAGCGACAACTGTACACTTGTTAACCAGAATTGGTAGGGCTTGGCAACATCAGGGAACGGAATTGTATTGTATTTTTTTGAGTTAAATGGCGGTAGTCGTTTTATTGAAAAATAAATTCTTGATGTGAACTCTAACGACCCTCTTTGGCAGCAACCAGACAACTGATCCAAAACAGCTACTACCCAATTAAGGTATGCCGCACATCAATAAAATGCAAACAAAACACAGTCGCTATTACATCGTGCCTTTTTGACACATTGGTCGGGGTTGCAAGCATCACGATCTCAATAAAACCAGCCAACACTGCCACTTTTTAGCCTCGAAAAAGCCCCCCGTAGTATATCTACACTACAGGTTATTGCAGTTCCAAAATTAGCAGATGGTTTGAATACAGGCTTGATAGCCAGAGGAGCAAGGGTGGAGCGGCAAAAAATTAAACCAAGAAATAGCGTGCGGTTTTTGGGCACCCTCTTAACAAAAACGCCGTAGACCCTCGTCCAATCGGACGAAGGTCTACGGCGTGTTTACCACTCCAATAATCAAGACTTACCAGTAAACTCCGGATAGGCTTCCATGCCGCACTCGGTCAGATCGGCGCCTTCGTACTCTTCTTCTTCGGTGATACGCAGCCCCATAATGGCTTTGACTACACCCCACACCAACAAAGAAGCACCAAATACCCAAGCAAAGATGCTGCCGATACCCAGCAATTGAGCACCAAAAGTGGCATCGCTGTTGGTCAATGGCACAGCCAGCAAGCCCCAGATGCCGACAACACCGTGTACAGAGATGGCACCAACCGGGTCATCAATACGCAGCTTGTCCAGCCCCAGAATAGAGAAGACCACCAGCGTACCACCAACGGCACCAATCAGAGTTGCACCCAGCGCAGTAGGCGTCAGTGGTTCGGCAGTAATGGCGACCAAGCCAGCCAGCGCACCGTTCAGAGCCATGGTCAGGTCTGCTTTACCAAACAGCAATCGGGCAACAATCAAAGCAGCAATCACGCCACCGGCAGCTGCGGCATTGGTGTTAACAAAGATTTGCGCGACAGCGTTCGCATTTTCCACATCGGCAATTTTCAGCTGTGAGCCACCGTTAAAACCGAACCAACCGAGCCACAAAATGAAAGTACCAAGGGTTGCCAGAGGCAAATTAGCGCCAGGAATGGCGTTGCTTGCCCCGGAGGCCGAATATTTACCTTTACGGGCACCCAGCAAAATCACTCCGGCAAGCGCTGCAGAAGCACCGGCCATGTGTACGACACCGGAACCTGCAAAGTCCATAAATCCGGCTTCGTTCAGGAAACCACCGCCCCATTTCCAGAACCCCTGAACCGGGTAGATGAAGCCGGTCATAAATACCGCAAACAGTAAAAAGGCCCACAGTTTCATCCGCTCAGCCACTGCACCAGAGACGATGGACATAGCCGTTGCCACAAAAACAACCTGGAAGAAGAAGTCAGAACGCAGGGAGTAGTATGGCGCGTCATCTCCCGCAAGTACTGATTCTACGCTGTTTTCAGTCCCCAGCAGTGTACCGAACATTGGCATGATGCCGCCCTCGTTAGCACCGGGATACATGATCTGGTAACCGCAGAGGAGGTACATGGTGCAGGCAACCGCAAAGAGGGCAATGTTTTTGGTGAGGATTTCAACAGTATTTTTGGAGCGCACCAAGCCCGCCTCAAGCATGGCAAAGCCTGCGGCCATCCACATGACCAGTGCTCCACAAATCAGGAAATAAAAAGTGTCGAGTGCATACGACAATTGAGTTATATCTTCCATGGGACCCCTCCCGGTAAATTTTGCAGCTTTTTTTATAGTTGCTAATAAATCGCGCAGCCTTAAAACTGGGCGCAGTCTGTAGACTTATATGGCGTCGACGCCGGTTTCTCCGGTACGTATCCGAATGGCTTGCTCTAAAGTAGTGACAAATATCTTGCCATCGCCAATTTTGCCGGTATTCGCCGCGTTGGCGACGGCTTCAATCACCTGATCAAGCAGGTCATCAGAGATGGCTGCCTCAATTTTCACCTTGGGCAGAAAGTCCACGACGTACTCCGCACCACGATACAGCTCGGTATGGCCTTTTTGGCGACCAAACCCTTTCACCTCAGTAACGGTGATGCCCTGAACACCGATATCAGAAAGTGCTTCGCGCACGTCATCAAGTTTGAATGGCTTGATAATGGCTGATACTAACTTCATGCATTATTCTCCTGGCTGTTTATGATCGTCTTATTGCAAATTAGTCATCCGGAAGGGGGTAGGATGGTTAACGCTTGAGTCTACGCCATTCACCTACTGTTACAACCAATATCCACGCACCCCGTCGGCATTTTTACAATGTTCACTGCTGTAAAGCAGGCTTCGTGCCAGTTATAAATGATCGGCGGTGGCCTTGTTAATTGTCACCTTTTAGCTGTCAATGAGCGGGGGTTAGCGTCTTAAGTATGACTTTTTCACCTGCCTCACCTATAGCCCACAGGCTGGCAAAAACGACAAACGTAGCAAAAACAAAATCATTAACTTCATAAGCCCTGCACTAAAAACGTAAATAATCACTTAAGCGGTAGCTGGCACGCACCAAACCGGTGCTTCTGCTTGTAAATATTGGTGCCGGTGTAAAATGATGCATCATCAAGACGCAAAACCTGTGGTATTCTGGTGACTTTTAAACAGCTCGCGTCGCCACAACCATGATTGATAAAGTTGCACTGATTAACAGCATCGCCACCAAAGCCGGTGAACTCTTCAATGGGGACAAAAGTCAAACCCGTGAAGATATTGAACAGAATATTAAGGCGCTGGTCAGCAGCGCACTGGCAAAACTGGAGCTCGTCTCACGGGATGAATTCGACACACAAGTTGCCGTGCTCAGACATACCCGTGAGCGGCTAGAAGCACTGGAGAAAGAGGTTGCGACCTTTAAGTCAGAACAAGACGACAGCACAAAGCATAAGGCAACCTGACCATACGCCATCATTTTTTCATGCTGTACATTGATAGCAACAGTTAAGAGCGTCGCTTACATTGTTGAAGCTGTTTTGGGGCAACGCTTAAATCTGATTGGTGTCATCGGTCGGCACCTTTTAAGCAAGTAATTAAGCGCTGTTTAAAATCAGCACCTATGAGGCAGCCTGTAAAGAGCCTTTTCTCCCACACCCCTGTAGAAACACCCCAACACTTATCAAAATATCGGCCTGCACAGCATCACGTATGCAGGCCGATGAAGACTATCGAAGCGATAATTACTATCCAAGCAATTGTCTTTGAGAAAATTTCAAAAATATCGGATCGAGCCTATTGTGTAAGCAATTGCTGATAATGAACGTCTAAATCAGTAATTACATCCTCAAGCTCCGGTCTTTCTGTTGGGTCGTAAGATAGCATTCGTTTAATTAGCCGTTTCATATTTTCATCGATGACAGCGGAGTTCATAATTTCTTCACTACTCTTATCACTACATACTGTGTCATATTTCTCCTCAAATAATAACTCCTTATTATTATCATTAAGTAAAGCGGCCATCACAGCGCCAAAGGAATAAATATCAGCTTTCTTTGGGAGTTTGAGCTCATTACCTTTTAAACAATACATATCTTCTAAAGCCTGAAGATTCTCAGGGTCAACTATGTCCTTATCCATGCTGTTTATTGCGGCAACATATATTTCTGGGGCATGATATAAACGAATAGTGTCGGGAACAAAATGGATCTTGATAGGATTCCCATCCCTCATAATTTCTGCACAGTCAAAGTCGATAAACTTTACGCCTAATTTTTGATCTACAACCAGATTCATCAGCTTTATATCACCGTGATAAATGCCAAGCTGATGGAGTTGTAGCAATTTTTTTGCAGCTTCTAGTGCAATATATACTTTTGTCTTTGGGTCAAAATATTTTAGGTAAGTATAAAAATCCATTTCACCGTTAAACTCCATAGCCAAATAAAACTTCAGGTGTTTTTCGCAGTCCAGCCTTTGTGCTATGCCGTAGACCTTAGGGGCTACCTTTTCGGCGAGCATTTGTATTTTGGCTTCTTTTTTGCATGCTTCGAAAAAGTGCTTTTCTAACCTTTTACTTGAGTATCTTTTTTTTATAACAGCAAGTTTATCAGAATTTTCTATTAGTGCCTGAGCGATTTGAATTTTAACATGGCTTTGTTTGTAGACTACAGTGGATTTTTTTGGATCGGTATAGTCAAATTTTCGTTGAGTTAAACAATTGAAACTTTCTATACTTGCTTCGCTCCACGGTCCACTAAGCAGGATTTTTCCAGTCAGCAAGTTGCGAAGGTTTGTTATTGTTGTCTGCCCTGAGTCAGCATTATTGTTGATTTTTTTCGTATAAGTGCTCATTTCCAATTTAGGCAATAACTCACTTGGTTTATTAATAGCCTGTAGCTGAGCACATTTACGCTTTGATAGCTGAGCACATTTACGCTTTGATAGCTGAAGACCAGTTTTAGCCTTGCGCTTTCTTTGCGTAACCGAATTACCCTTAGATACCTCCTGCACTGTTTTCTTGCCAGACTCAGGCTGCCTATTTGAGTTTTCACCGTTTTGAAAGAATAATGGGTCCACCGAATTGGGCGAAAACATTCCCTTTAATGAATTGAGATCATACATAACTTAACCTTACTTAATTTAGCGATTTATTTACTTTCCCATAATTAAAAAAGCCAGCATAAATTATTTAAAACTTTATTCAAGCTTTATTTCAAAAAACACAGTTCTATTATTGTAAAATCAGGTTTACTTATATAAAAATACCTCCAGCAAATTCTCGTAAATTAAAAAGGCAATAGAACATCATTAAGGCCAATAGCACCATTAATTACCGCTATTCAAACCCCAAATAATTCAAAACAGAGCAACATTAACTTGATGCCCATAAAACACTGTAATTTCAAACAGTTGACAATTTCACAGGCAACCTGTTCAGAAACTGCTATCTTTGATTGCTTGGTATTGATTAATCGGTCAACAAATAATTAAGCGGTCATCACAATATGCCTTCATCACTTGCGCAGGTTCACACCCGGGCCAGTCAGGGAATTCGCGCTCCTGCTGTTGCGGTGGAAGTTCATCTTTCCCAAGGGCTACCCGGCCTAAATATTGTTGGCCTGCCAGAAGCAGCGGTACGTGAGAGCAAAGACCGGGTGCGAAGTGCTCTGATCAACAGCGGCTTTGAATTCCCCGAAGGCCGCATCACAGTCAACCTTGCCCCTGCCGACCTGCCCAAAGAAGGTGGCCGTTTTGACCTGCCCATCGCCCTTGGCATTTTGGTGGCTTCCGCTCAACTGCCCGCTGAAACGCTGCAAGGCAGGGAGTTTTTGGGAGAGTTGGCGCTCTCTGGTGAACTTCGCCCGGTCAAGGCCATGCTTTGCGCCTCTATGGCCTGCAAAGATGAACAACGGGAGCTGATCATTCCGCAACAAAACGCTCCGGTTGCAGCGCTGGTTAGTGAGGTCAGGGCAATCGGTACCAGAGATTTGACGCAAGTGTGCGCTTACCTGCAAGGCAAAATCCATATTGAACCCGCACAACCAAAGCCCAGTTGCAAAGGGGTTCAATACCCCGATCTGTCAGAAGTTCGAGGGCAGGAATTTGCCAAGCGAGCACTGTTAATTGCTGCTGCCGGTTCACACCACCTGCTGCTTTTTGGCCCACCGGGCACCGGTAAAACCATGTTGGCCAGTCGCTTACCGGGCTTGATGCCACCGCTGAGCGAGACAGAAGCACTGGAAGTGGCCGCTATACACTCACTGGCATCCCACTCCATTGAGATGATTGCCCAGCGCCCTTTTCGTACGCCGCATCATTCATCTTCATCGGTATCGCTTGTGGGCGGTGGCAGTGTCCCGCAACCGGGCGAAATATCCTACGCCCACAACGGCGTACTTTTTCTTGATGAAGTGCCAGAATTCTCTCGCGCCTCATTGGAAATACTGCGAGAACCGCTGGAAAACGGCGAAGTAGTCATCACTCGCGCCAAAGGGCAAGAGCGTTTTCCCGCCCGCTTTCAGCTGGTCGGGGCTATGAACCCCTGCCCTTGTGGCTATCTTGGGGACAGCAAAAGAACCTGTCGCTGTTCAGCGGATCAAATCCGTCGATATCGCAATAAATTATCCGGCCCGCTGCTTGACCGAATTGATTTGCAGGTTGAAGTACCCACACAAAATATTCAGACCATGATGGACCCAGAACCTGTTAGCAACCCAATCAACTCCACCAGCCAACGGGCGCTAGTCATTCAAGCCAGAAAAAGACAACACCAAAGGCAGGGGAAAATTAACACGCAACTCTCATCGCGAGAACTCTTCAGCGTCTGCGCCCTCGGTCAACAAGAGAAAGACCTGCTGACCAAAGCTTCTGAACAACTGCAAATATCCAGCCGTGGGTTACAGCGAGTTTTGCGGGTAGCAAGAACCATTGCCGACCTGTCCGACAGCGATCAGGTGCTCACCAATCATCTGGCCGAAGCGCTGCAATACCGTCAACTGGATCGGCAAATGCCCAAATAAATAACTCTGAATGCCAGCTAAACATTTAACCCACCAATTCAGCTAACAGGACGTATAAACGACCAATCATGTTTTTTTCTATCTTTTAATACTCAACCATGCTTAAACGGGTGATTACCATGAATCTGATGGAAACGTTCATCCACTCTCTGCCAATCCTTTCTATAGGCGCTTATCCGATATTAGCCATGGCAGTGGTTAATAAGTCGGACAACGGTATTATCGAAGAGGGTAAATACGCCATTCCTAATAGTTGGGAAGAGGGCAGGCAACGCTTGACGTGTTTGCAAAAGCTACAAGACAACGAATCACAGGCTCGAGTTAAGCCACTGTTGCAACCGGGCGGTACCTTTCTTGAAGTGGGGCCGGGCCTTGGCTCAATGACACACTTTCTTGCTGAGCATGCAAAAAAGGTCACCGCTCTTGATATAGACGACACTTTCCTTTCTGATGTGGCAGCAACCTCACCGAAGGTAACCGTTGTTCAGGGAGATATAGCCACCTATGATCCGGGCGTTGAAACATTTAACTTTATCTTCATGCGCCTTGTGTTAATGCACCTGACCCGTAACGATAATCAGGCACTGATCAACAGACTGGCCCGCTCCTTAAAACCCGGCGGCTATTTATATATTGAAGACCTGGTAGACGGTGCATTTAAATACCGCTTTTGCGAACTGGGAAAACTGGACAGCCGCCTCATGGATTATATGAGCGCAGTCTATGAACGAATGTCTGGCTACATGAGCTTTGAACAGGGTTATTACGTGGCTGAAATGATGGCGGCCGCCGGGTTAACCAACATCAGTGCCGACCTGACCTGCCAGCGGGTGCAGGGAGGTGAAAATAACTACGGCCACCTGATGCAATTGACTAGTCGACAGTTGGAGCCTTATTTAAGAGATATCCCTAACCATGACACGCTGTTTCCTAAATTGTTACAGGCGTGGGTTAATCCGCAAATTCATTGGTTTGAAAACTCCCGGTGTTTCAATGTTGGGCAGAAGCCCTAAACTATTAATCTGCACTGGGAAAGTTGTTCAAGCCCGAAGCATTTCGCCACCAGCCTACCACCTCACCCATGAGCGGGTGAGCACTGTGGTTGCTATCAGGCTTGACACTTTGCCCAATAAAAGAGCCTATGCAACTTAACGAGAAAGCTCAGCTCCCTCTCAAGCCCAAACGCTCAGATTAGAACTTACTTACTAACCACCGCATAATACTCCCCGGAGGTAATAAACTCATCAAAGGCATCACACCAGACAATAACGGTATTGTACTCTGAGGGGTCAATACCAGGTGAGATCGGGATAATAAAGTTGTTGAACGTATCCACATCTCCAACCAAAGCCATTTGGTCTTTATACTTACTAAACTCAACTTCCTCTTCAATGAACAGAGGAGAAAGATACAGTGTGTAGTCTGGCCCGGGAGCGAGTTCACCGGTAAAACTGATGGTGTCCTCGTTGATACTAAACTCCCCTTCCCCCCAGTGCAGCTGGTCGCTATCCTTTCGCTGCCGATCGAACTCCCCTTGAAAACGTTGTGTTTGCTGGCTGTTTTCAATGGCTGATATAGAGGGTGCATCGGGGGCAATGAGGATAGGAAGCAGATAAATGCCCGCTGCGACTCCTACCCCAAGAAAGAGTGTGTGGGTGATGATAAGCGTCATTGTGCGTAAATATTTCATAGAGCGGCCGCCGTTACTTTGTGTGGTTTTCCCATAGGTTAATTTTTTATTAGCACTTAGTCGTACTGCATCCTTTTGCCGGACTTACACTGCTCAATCAGGCGTTGAAGTACTCAATTACCTTATTGGTTCATACTCAGTGTCGTCAAGCTTTCGTTAATCGTTAAATGATACATTGTTATAATTCTTTCCATATAAATACGACAAAGGGTTAATATCAAAGACCACAATGCATTAAAAAAATAGATTTTATGCACTAATCAATTATTAGTGATGCCACCAAGAAAAATATTTATTTAAATACTCCGAAAACAACTGAAACTTTAATACTTGCTCAGTGTCGTATTATAGATAATTACATTGCGCTATGACCAAGCACCTATTTTTACTGTTAGTTCTTCTTTAAAGAGACCCACACGCACAATAAAGACGTTAATTATTCATCGCTCGAATCAGCTTATTAAAAAGCCCGCTGTCTGTATAATTTCTCTAATTAGTAAAGCACCAAAATCAGAGAAAAGTTCCCCGCCGTTGAAATCGGCTCAGATTTTTTTAGTTGGAGGGCTGAAATCAGAGCTATTATTGTGTAGGCTAAGGCATCGCAAGTTTCGGTTAGCTTTTTTCGAGGCTTATTTTTGGTCGATGCCATCATACCCAGTGATTAAAGGACACTTGTTTTTTCATAACATGCCCGAGTTAAACAAAAAATGCACCTTTATAGTAAAGATTTCAGTTTGATAGAGCCACAAGCGCTAGGTAGAAAAATAATATCGAACCCTCAAGGTTTCTCTAGGGAGGGGGGAAGCATTCAATACATGGGACGGGAAATAAAACAAGTCGACAGTAAGCTCGTCCTTGACCCAGAAGGAAGTAAACCAGTTGATACAAAATTATACGAACGGCTTATTTCTGCTCATCCTGAATTAGAGAAAATATTACCGTCTTCACGAGCAGATGCTATTAACAAAATAGAAGACGAATATCATAGCCCAGAATTAAAATTTGCAGTAGTGCCTGCACATTCTCATCGTGACCCAAAAACCCGCCAGGCCGGTAATCAGGATAATATTGCCAGAGAGCTGGCTTATTTATCTAAACAACAGGGTTCTATAGGGTATCAGGGCTACATTGACACCGTTGCAGAGATACTGAAAGAAACATCAAATACAAAGCTTTCAAGTACAAAACACGAGCAACTTTGTGACTTCAACGGCTTCTCTTTTCCAGTAGGAGATAAACCGTTAACCCCCTATTTGGATTCACTGACAGAAACTATTGATCTTTTAGTACCCTGCTTATCCGAAGTGTTTAAGGCAGAAATCGCTCACATTAAGAATAATATGGTTAACTCGGACTTCACCGATCATTCGCTTTCAGCTGACGAAAAACAAGCAGTTAAAAAGAGATTTCACCGCCTATTGCTGGCAATCGCAGCCTGTAAAGGGGTTGCAAGCACCACTGTTCCAACCGGAGTGATAAATGCTTTTTTAACCCATAATAGTGTGAGAAATATGCCTTATCTGGCAAGAGGACTGGCATGCCTTGTTAAAACTCCGGCCAACATATTGAGCTTGTGCTATCAACCCGAGCACAAGGGGGGTGCATTATTATTGCTGGCACCTGTCGGCTTAATACAGCTGTGGCATCATGAATGTATTTCAGAGAATGCATTGAAAGAGATAAGCCAAAATCTGCAAAACAACTCCGGCACCAGAAAAAAACTTAAAAATAGTAAAGTTTTTTCTCAGTGGTTAGTCACTCTGGATAAGATAAAAAGCTACACCCCATTAGATGTTGCAAACACTGATCAGGCATTACAGACACTTACCTTACAAAAAGGAAAGGCTTTCTTTGAAAAGCTCGTTTTGATTGACATGATAATAACGAAGGCAAATGATAAACAAAGCCTTGGTGACTTTATCAAAGAGCCTTCAAATAGAAAAAAAGACCTAATCAATGCAATAATAGAAGAAAAAAAAGGAGCAGAAAAATTCATAAAAGAAAAGCTAGTTGTGAACGACTGGGTACTGCAGCAACGTAACCCTTTTCTTACTTCGATGTATAAAAATCAACTTTTAAGCTTTATTGACCTATATTATTATAATTATGAGTTTCAGGATTTGCTAAAAGAAACTTTAGATCTCTTCAATCAGTTTATTGAAACCAGCCAATCCGGTAAGTTTATTAAGGCTCGGCAAGATTTGTCAAAAAATCCTCATCTGCAAGCCATCCATAAAAAATACCCATTTTTAGAGAATGGTTGGAATGCAAATTTCTCGGGTTTTAGCTCGAATATTCAAAACAAACTAAAAGAGAACGAAACACTGCTACTGTCAGAAAATTCATGGGATTTTTTTACCAGTGGATTTGACCTTTCAACCTGTCTATCACCTACTAAAGAAGATCTAAAAATATTATCTCTAATGAATTATGTAATGGATGGACGTAACGCTATGCTAGTTAAGAAAAACCAGAAGGGTATTATTATTACTCGTGCAGTAATTATAATATTATTTAATCCATCTAATAACCCTGCTCTATTTTTAGACACAATTTTACCTAAACAAACTCATGATCAAAACCTATTCATAAGTGCAGCAAAAGAGATTGCAGAACAAATGAAGTTACCTATCTACCAGTACCAGCCTGATGAAAACCATATCAAGTGTAGATCACTGACGCTACTTGCAGGTCGGGCACCTTTTGACTTTATCGATATACCTGGTCAATACGGTCGCGTAAGACGCCCAGAAACCACAATTAAAGGCACGAAAATAGAGTAAAAAAATTTATTCTGAAGAGTAACCGAAAAGATCAGTACTATAGCGTGAACTAAGCTTTCTGTTTTTTAATTGCAAATCCCATAAGGCCAACTTGGACTACATGCACCAAATAATAACGCCGATTAAAACTTTAGGTTACATTTGGTGCAACTTCTCAACCTAAACTCAGCAGTAACCTACTGAATTTACACCTTTGCCGCTCTTGGCATAGCCCCTGCATCCGGGCCTGAAAAAAATCAGCAATGGGGATCTGCTGAAATGAACGCTAAACAAGTTCTGGTGGTAGTTGGAAACGGCATGGTGGGCCACCACTTTTTGGAAAAGTTGGTGGCGACAGGTGGGCTTAAACAATTTCAGGTGGTTGTGTTGGGCGAGGAGCCTCGCCCGGCTTACGACCGGGTTCATCTATCGGAATTTTTCAGTGGCCGCAGCGCTGAAGACCTTTCCATGGTACCAAAAGGTTTCTATAACCAGCAGGGTATTGATCTGATACTCAACGAAACGGTTGAAAACATCAACCGGGACGCCCGTGAACTAACCACCAGTAACGGACGCAGCGTTAACTATGACAAACTGGTGCTGGCAACCGGCTCCTACCCTTTCGTGCCACCCGTGCCGGGGCATAAGCGCAAAAACTGCTTTGTTTATCGCACCATTGAGGATCTTGAAGCCATAGCCAACGCCGCCGGTAGCAGCAAAATAGGAACCGTAGTGGGCGGCGGGCTGCTCGGACTGGAAGCGGCCAAAGCATTAAAAGACCTTGGTCTGGTAACACATGTGGTTGAATTTGCCCCCAGATTGATGGCCGTGCAGATGGATGAAGGTGGTGGCGCCATGCTCAGGCGGAAAATTGAACAGTTGGGCGTACACATCCACACGGGTAAAAACACGCAGCTAATCAGTGATGGTGAGGGAACAATCCATCAGATGCAGTTTGCCGATGGTGAGGTATTAAATACCGATATTATACTTTTCTCGGCGGGCATTCGCCCAAGAGATGAACTGGCCAGAGCAGCCGGACTGACCATAGGTGAGCGAGGCGGCATTGTCATCGACAACCATTGCCAAACCTCAGACGAAGCCATTTTTGCCATTGGAGAGTGTGCACTGTGGGAAAACCGGGTTTTCGGTCTGGTGGCACCGGGTTACAAAATGGCGCAGGTGGTGGTTGACCACCTGTGCGGCAATGACAGCAACCAGTTTACCGGTGCGGATATGAGCACCAAACTCAAACTGATGGGTGTTGATGTGGCCAGCGTTGGTGATGCCCACGGTCAAACGAAAGGCGCACTCAGCTATCAGTTTATTGATGAAGAAAAACAGGTTTATAAAAAGCTGGTGGTATCCAAAACCAAAAAAAGAGTGTTGGGTGCGGTGTTAGTTGGCGATACAGACGACTACGGTACTCTTTTACAAATGATGCTCAATGGTATTGTGCCACCGAAAAAACCCGCTGAGTTAATTTTGCCCCTGAGCGATGGTGCGGCCAATACCGGGTTAGGCGTTGCCGCCTTACCGGAAACAGCACAAATCTGCTCTTGTTTTAACGTCAGTAAAGGCGACTTGGTTAATGCCGTTGCCGCTGGGTGTCAGGATATTGCTACTCTGAAGGCAGAGACCAGTGCCGGTACCGGGTGCGGTGGTTGCGCCGCACTGGTTAAGCAAGTACTTGACCATGAACTGACTCAACTGGGCGTGGAGGTGAAAAAGGATATTTGTGAGCACTTTGCCTATTCACGCCAAGAGCTTTACCACTTGGTTCGCGTCGGCAAACTGCAAACTTTTGCCCAAGTCATTGAGCAACACGGCCGCGGCCTTGGGTGTGATATTTGCAAGCCGACCATAGGTTCTATTCTGGCTTCGTGCTGGAATGACTACATCCTGAAAACTGACCACGCGCCATTGCAAGATACCAACGACTACTTTTTGGGCAATATTCAAAAAGACGGCACTTACTCAATAGTTCCAAGAATTCCCGGTGGTGAAATTACACCGGAAAAACTCATAGTAATTGGCGAGGTCGGTAAGGAGTTTAACCTCTACACCAAAATTACCGGTGGCCAGCGGATCGACCTGTTCGGTGCCCGGGTAGATGAGCTCCCCGCTATTTGGCAGCGATTGGTGGATGCAGGTTTTGAAACCGGTCATGCCTATGGTAAATCACTGAGAACCGTAAAATCCTGTGTGGGTAGCACATGGTGCCGTTATGGTGTACTGGACAGCACCAGTATGGCGATCGCCATTGAACACCGTTATCGAGGGGTTCGCTCCCCCCATAAAATAAAAATGGCCGTTTCCGGCTGTACCCGTGAGTGCGCAGAAGCACAAAGCAAAGACGTAGGTGTAATAGCAACCGAAAAAGGCTGGAATCTGTATGTAGGCGGCAATGGTGGTATGAAACCGCGCCACGCTGATCTTTTTGCCACGGAACTCGATGATGAAACACTGGTCAAATACATTGATCGTTTTTTGATGTTTTATATCCGTACCGCAGACCGACTACAAAGAACTGCCGGCTGGCTGGAGAATCTGAATGGCGGGCTGGACTACCTCAGGTCGGTCATTATTGATGACAGCCTCGGCATCAATCAGACCCTGGAAGACGAAATGACCCACTTGGTGGGCACCTATCAATGCGAATGGAAAACCACACTGGAGAGCCCTGAGAAACTGAAACGCTTCAGCCATTTTATTAACAGTGACCAGTCAGACAGTAATATCGTTTTTGTCAGTGAGCGCCAGCAGATCCGCCCGGCTACCCAACAGGAAAAGATCGAGCTAAAGGAGGTTTCATCATGAGCCAGTGGAAAACCGTTTGTGCAGCGGAGCAGCTGTCTGAATATCTCGGTGTCTGTGTTCTGCTTGATGGCCATCAGATCGCCCTGTTTCGTATTAAAAATCAATTGTTTGCCGTTGATAATTTTGACCCGTTCAGCGGTGCTAATGTAATCTCCCGCGGTATTGTTGGCGACCTTAATGGGCGCCTTGTGGTTGCTTCTCCTATTTATAAACAGCATTTTGATTTAAAAACCGGACAGTGCCTTGAAGACGACAATATAACTATAAATGTCCTACCAGTACGACTCCATGGTGGTTTTGTGCAGATAATGCCAATCGTCATTAAAGAGCAAGTTGTCGGATGAGTGTTAAACAGAAGTTGGTCGTTGTTGGCAATGGTATGGGCTCAGTGCGGTTTCTGGAGCAACTGTTTGCTAATGGTCAATGCCCTTATCAAGTCACGGTGTTATCAGAAGAAGGTTGCCCCGGCTATAACCGGATTCAGTTGTCCCGACTGCTTGCTGGTAACACCGACCTTCAGGGAATTCATCTAAAGAATGAGTCGTGGTATCAGCAGCACTCAATCAAGCTGTTGATGGGAACAGACTATAAAGCGACGCTGATCGACCGCTCCCTAAAGCAAGTAACCACCGCTGGCGGTGCGACGTTTGACTACGATCGTCTGGTACTGGCTACTGGCTCTGTACCCAATAAAATTCCGGTGCCTGGTGCTGATTTGGCCGGCGTAGTGGCTTTTCGTAACTTAGCGGACGTGGATCAGATGCTGGCAGCAAGGGCCGCTCAGGCCGTTGTAATCGGCGGCGGCCTGCTGGGGCTGGAGTGTGGCTGTGGCCTCGCCTTGCGGGGCATGTCGGTCACCATAGTCGACAATATGCCAACCCCCTTAGCTCGCCAGCTGGATGAACACGCCGGGCATTTGCTCCGGGCAGCCCTTGAAGACAAAGGCATTGCTTTTCGCAGCAGTGCAACGCTGAAATCCTATCAGGAAGACGCTGGTCGTGTTTGCGGCGTGCATATTGAAGGTGAGTATTTACCAGCCTCGCTGGTAGTGGTGACTGCCGGTGTGCGGCCCAACATTGAACTGATGCAAGCGTCGGGGCTGGCCTGTGACCGGGGCGTTTTGGTCAATGAACAATTGCAAACATCTGACCCGGACATTTTTACGGTGGGCGAATGCGCCCAAATGCAACTGAACGACGAATCTATTTTATTTGGTCTGGTTGCTCCTGTTTATCGTCACGCAGAGATTGTAGCAGCGGCGTTATTGGGGCAGGAGCAACAACGTTTTGTACCCGTTCCAATTCCCACCAATCTCAAGGTTGATGGCATTGATCTGTTTTCCAGTGGCGACTTTAACCCTACAGAGTCCGACAGCGTAATAACCATTGACGCACCAACAGCGGGCATTTATCGCAAGCTGGTGCTGCGAGATAACCGCATTAAAGGTGTATTGCTTTATGGCGATGTTGCAGACGGCCTGTGGTATCAGTCGTTAATGGAGTCTGGGGAAGATATTTCAGCTATGCGTGAACAACTGATTTTTGGTCAGCGCTTTCTACCTGAGCCTGTTAGTTAAATTTATCCTCTCTTTTTAACGCCCAAATCCATTTTCAGGAAATGTCATGGCAGTGAATGGCGCAAGCCCGATTATTAATACAATAAACACGACATGTGCTTACTGTGGTGTAGGCTGTGGTATTACTGCAAAAGTCACTGACCCGCAACTGCACCTTGTTGAAATTTCCGGACGTGAAGACCACCCGGCCAACTACGGACGGCTTTGCTCCAAAGGCAGCGCTCTGGGTGAAACCGTCTCGCTTGAGGGGCGCCTTTTGCACCCTAAAATGGCTGGCAAACCGGTGGACTGGGAAACGGCGCTTGATTCTGTTGCCAGGCGAATGCAAGAAACTATACGTCAGTACGGGCCTGATTCAGTAGCTATTTACGGCTCTGGTCAGTTATTGACGGAAGACTATTACGTTGCCAACAAACTGATGAAGGGGTTTATTGGCAGCGCCAACATGGATACCAACTCAAGGCTCTGTATGGCCTCCACCGTCGCCGGGCAGAAGCGGGCGTTTGGTACCGATACGGTACCCAATAATTATCAGGATCTGGAGTTGGCCGACTTACTGGTGCTGGTGGGAGCTAATACCGCATGGTGTCATCCGGTATTGTTTCAGCGCATTCGCGCCATGAAAGAACAACGCCCACACATGAAGGTGGTGGTGATCGACCCCCGCAAGACCGATACCTGCGATATTGCCGATTTACACCTTGCCATCAAGCCCGGCACTGATGTATTGCTCTTTAACGGGTTGTTGGCATGGCTTACCGACCACGGGGCTTTGGATCAGACCTACATAGACGAACACTGTCAGGGGTTTGAGCAGGCATTAACGGTAGCAAAAGCCAGTTTTATCAATAGGCAGCAATTAGCCGCTGCCTGCGATATTGAGCTTGATGATTTGTTGCGCTTCTATCAATGGTTCGCCACCACAGACAAAACTGTGACAGCCTGGTCCCAAGGCGTTAATCAATCAGCAGTAGGGGCTGATAAGGTGAACGCCATTATCAATTGTCATTTAGCAACCGGTCGCATTGGCCGGGCAGGCAGTGGGCCATTGTCGTTGACTGGCCAGCCCAATGCCATGGGCGGACGTGAGGTGGGTGGGCTGGCCAATCAGCTGGCGGCGCATATGGATTTTACACCGGAAGACATTGCCAGAGTGCAGCGGTTCTGGAAGGCAGCAAATATGGCCCATGCCCCAGGGAAAACCGCTGTCGATCTGTTTCGGGCGATTGACAGTGAAGAAATAAAATTTGTCTGGATTATGGGTACGAATCCGGTGGTCAGCATGCCCAACGCCAATCAGGTGATTCAGGCGCTGAAAAAATGTCAGACCGTTGTCGTTTCTGACTGTATTGAGAAAACCGATACGGCAGCGTTTGCTGATATTTTGTTACCCGCTGCGCCTTGGAGTGAAAAAGACGGCACCGTGACCAATTCTGAGCGCAGGATTTCCCGTCAGCGTGCACTGTTTGCGTTGACAAAAGAGAGCAAGCCAGATTGGTGGATTATCTCAGAAGTTGCTCGTCGCCTCGGCTATGCAGAGGCTTTCAACTACCGCTGCAGCGCCGATATATTCCGCGAACATGCAGCGCTTTCAGGCTTTGAAAACAGCGCTAATGGGCGGCTGCGTGACTTTAACATTGCGCCACTGGCCAACATAACGGATGCAGAGTATGAAGCGATGGAGCCTTTTCAATGGCCGTTAGTGGTTGCATGCGAGGCGTCATCGACAAATTCCACTCAGTCGCGTTTATTCAGCCGTGGTCGCTTTTTTACCAACAACGGTAAAGGCAATTTTGTTGCCACCGCTGTGCCTATACCAGTTAATCAACCAAATAAACACTTTCCTTTGCTGTTAAACACAGGGCGGGTGCGTGACCATTGGCACACTATGACCCGCACCGCTCTCTCCCCCCGCTTGAACCAGCACACCGATGAGCCTTTTCTGGCAGTACACCCTGAGGATGCGAGACGGTTTGCGTTGCAGGATCAGGGTTTATGTACAGTGTCGTCTGAATTTGGCAACGCCGTGGTGCGGGTTCGCATTTCTGCCGACCAACGCTGTGGCGAGGTATTTATGCCAATGCACTGGAGCCGACAGTTTAGTAAAACCAGCTTTTCCGGGGTCTTGGTGAACCCGATAGTGGATGTTGTCTCAAAACAGCCCGACCTTAAATTTACACCTGTTCACGTTACGCCTTACCCGGTTGAGCGCTATGGCGTTCTTTTTAGCAGGGAAAAAGCAGACTTATCTGGCTTTGAGTTCCTGACGGAGGTTCGCAGTGAACACTGTTTTCGTTATGAGGTGGTCGGTGACTCACCGGTGTTCAGTGGGTTGCAGAGCATTGAGTATGTTGACAATACCCATGGCGAGTTTCGTAAGCTGTGGTTTGCTGATGCCAAAGTGCAGGCAATTTGGTTCTCAGGTACGACTTACCCTCAGTGCGACCGCCAATGGTTGCAGTCGGCTTTTGCCAAGACCATGACCATCAACGAAGCCTGGTGGCTATTGGCCGGCGTTCCGCCCCAAGGAGAGGATGCCGGTAAGTTGGTGTGCGCCTGCTTCGGCGTGGGTGAAAAAACCATTTGTCGCGCCATAGCCGAGCATGGCCTGACCAGCCCTGAACAGGTGGGCGAAATCCTGCAAGCTGGTACCAACTGTGGCTCGTGCATTCCTGAAATCAGGGCGCTGATTAACCGTAACCGTTAACCAGCGGCTGGCTCAAATAAGATCCGCTGGTGTTTGATCGGGTTCAATGATTGGGTATTGGCTCAGGTTAGGCAGATGGTAGTACCACCACTGCTGCTTTAGCGGCACAAAACCGGCAATGCTCATGGTGCCCGCTAAAATCAGACGGTTGCGTTGAGCTTCTTCTGAAACCAGATCGTTACCGTGATGGGCTAAAGAGCGAAAATCGTGAATTTGTGTGCCCATGTCCAGCTCCCGGCCAAAACGGTCGGTTAAGGTCAGGTCGAGGGCTACACCTCGACAGTGGGCGCAAGTTCCGGTTTGTGGGTGTGATACACCGCCCGGCTTGGGCATATGTTCAAATAAAACCCTTTGCGCCCATTGTGGTCGAAAGGCGTCCCAGATTTTAATTTTCAAATGCAGCGGCTTCAGCAAATGAGTAGCCATTTCGAGGCACTCGTAAGCATCTTTGTGCAAAAAGCATTGATCGCTTTTGTAAATAGGCTTGCCAATGCCGTTATTACTGCCTGTGAAGGCCATTGCAACGGATATTGGTAAGTTTTTTTCATCAACAAGAACAAGAGTGCTATTCGTATTTATTATCACTACTACAGCTCCAGGCTTTCCATAAAGAGGGCAAAGCTCAAGCATAGTCTTAAAATTTCAAGCACGAGTGATAAGAAGTTAACTATTTACGCGTCACGAATAAAAGAAAAAGCCATCGTAAAAAGAGTTGATCATGCGCTTCAGAAAAGGGTGAGCTGACCCATTTTATCTCCTGAGAAAATTGGCCAAACGTTTCAATGGCAGTGTGAGTTGTCATATTGATAGTTCATATTAATATTTGTGGTTATAAATACTTCCTCTTATATTGCAAAGCCTTACTTATAAACTCTGGGGGAAAAAATGAATCTGGAGAGGTTGAATCTTGAGTTATCGCAACTCAGTCCCGAGGAAATCATTCGCTGGGTTTTGCAGCGGGCTGACAGGCCCGTATTGACCACCAATTTTGGCCCACACGAGGGGGCTATTTTGCATATGGTGTCGCAAATTGAGCCAACAACTCCGGTCATCTGGATCGATTCCGGCTACGGGACTGCTGCCACCTACCGCTTTGCCGATCAGCTTATTCAGCGTTTACAGCTGAATATTCAGGTTTTTCATCCGCAGTACAGTCGCGGCTTTCGTGATGCTGTTCATGGTGGAGTGCCAGAGGTTGATACGCCCGAACACGATGAGTTTACCCGCCAAGTAAAACTTGAACCGTTTGCCCGAGCTATGGGGGTCGCTTCGCCTGATTACTGGCTGACCGCCATTCGTAAAGATCAAACCGAGTTTCGCCAGAATCTGGAGGTGCTGAGCCAAACCCGGGAAGGATATTACCGGGTAGCGCCGCTATTGAACTGGAACGAGCTGGATGTTGAAGAATATCTGGTAACACACGACTTGCCCATTGAAGAGGACTACTATGACCCGACTAAGGTCTATGGGCATCGAGAGTGTGGCTTACATACTTCTGTATCTGGCTGAAACCGCATCAGCACTGCCGAAAAAAAGTAGGCAGCTCTCTGTTAAAAGTCATCCATTTTGCTCTGTTCATCGGACCTGCTGGCCTGATGAACGTCGCTCGCTTATCTTTTACTGCCGCCATGGCAGTCCGGTGAGGCCGGTGCCGACTGCTCTCGCTCTTGCCACTCGGCACTGGTATAAGTATGCAGCGCCAGAGCGTGAATTTGCTCCCTCATCTCATGGGCGAGCAGAGCGTATACCATCTGATGCCGTTTAACAGGCAGCTTGCCCTGAAATTCGTTACTGACAATCACCACTTTAAAGTGCGACTGCGCCCCTGGTGGCGTATTGTGCAGGTGGCTCTCGTTAATCACTTCAATATGTTGATTGGCCAGGGATTCCTCCAGTTTGCTGATAATTATTTCTCTCATGTCCATACATTACCTCTTCAGACTCAGGATGTTGTCCGGGAATATTGCCCGTGTGGCGACCCCGTCTGGGCGACCCCGTCTAGGCGACCCCGTCCACTCTCCAACAGTCTTTTGTTTGTTATAACAACAGATGATGCCAAACAGACAGTATATATTGGTCCCCATTGGCGGTGTAGACCATGTAAAGACATTTATCCTGCCCCGGATATTCCAAAGCTCAGCGCATGATCCTTTCTTGCACAGATACCGCTTGCCAAACGACAAGCCGTAGCCCTACCGATTTGACAGTGTTCGGGCAACACCTTTTGACTTCGCAGCATAAGCGAATATTGACGTGCAAGTGCGAAGGTTGTGTTCAAAGTGCTCGTTTACTATTTTTTGCTTAACTGTTTTTCCCTTAGTTGTTTTGCATGGTCTATCCTCATACGACCACGGGCGCATAGTGATGAACCTGAAGTAGCTTTAGGTATTTACTTCATGAAAAGTTACTTCACGAAAGTTACTCCGTGGCAGCAGGAAAGCGCGCACCGCATTAACTGTTAAACACTCCTGATTCAATGCGTTGTTTTATGTTGCCGGTTTACTGTGGTTGCTATTTATCGCTTGCTGAATGCGTTTTGAGTCGATACGTCAACGATCTTCTTTTTATGTCTGTTTTCATTTACGTCTAAAAAGGGTGTAGAACTGATGGTTTTTCCACAAAAAAAAACTTCTGAAAAGCTTAGAAAAAAAGTGCAATTTCCACTGTCGGCGCTGACCACGGCCGTTATCGTTACCTGCTCTTCCTGTCTTGCCAATGCAGGCATTCACGATCCAATGGGAATGGATTTCCATGGTGGAGGGGCACCGAGCTTTTTGCAACCAAATGATCAGTGGCACCAGTTCGGGCAACCCCAATTCGGCCTACCTATGGAGCCAACGCCCTCAGAGGCAGGCATTGACAACGATATGATGTTTTTTCATCCAAATAAGAATCCCGTAAACCCTGAGGATGAAGAGGACGAATGGGCAAAACACTTGGAGTCTTACCGGCGACAACAGGCCGCAGCGGCGGGCAAAAACCAAGCACCAAAAGATGCACCGCAGAACATCGACGAATCATTACACCAAGCTGCTCCCGCCGCCAAATTGCAGACAAACCACGATACTGAAGCTGCAGTTGACGATGACCATAAAGACTCAGAAGCAGAGCGCAAGGCTAAAGAAATGGCGGCAATACTAGATAAAGAAGCCGCCAGAGTCAGGGCCGAGGAAAAAGCTGACACCAAATTATTAGCCGAATTAAAGCGCAAAGCCGAAGCGGCAGCTCATGAGATTAAGCGCTTAGAAGACAAACTCACCAAGTGTGAGAACCAGTCTAAAACCGATTACTCAACCAAAGATACGGTGATCTGCAAAAAAGACCATTATGCAGACGACAACGCCTCTGAAGGTCAGGATGACTACACAACCAACGATCAAGAATCCACTGAGCAAAAAACGGTTAATTTCAATCCGGGCATGTCACCACACCTCTCGGTTATGGATAAGACTCCAGAAGGCACAAAAATCGTTAACTTCGACCATTCAAGCTTACAGCTGTTTAAAGTGGCGGGCGCTTATCTTGATAAGGGCGTAAACGAAAATAACATCGTGACCGACAGCGACTCACGTGAGTTTTTGAACGTTATGGGCTTTAGGGATGTACTGGTGGAAACGCTGAGCAATGGCGAAAACCGCTACTATGGTAACCTCCAGTTCCCCCTCGGTAGCACTCAGCCGGCCATTATAAAAAGCCTCAAACCGGGGGATTCGCTGGCTGAAGGCTGTCGTATTGATGAAATGGTGGTGTTAACTGGCTTTGAAACAGAAGGTGTTGATTACGAAAACGGCCTGATTGACCCCTATCTGGCCCACTCCATTACCATGCCCGATGGCTCAACAGCGTTTCAGGAGACTATACGCCAACCGGTATTTAGCCTCATCAATGTCGAGACAAAATGCATACCCAGGGAACACTTCACCAAAAACCGAACTGAACCCTTCGGGGACGATACCCCCCTTGAAAGCTTGCCAGTGCGAGACTGAACGTTAAACGTTTCTGCTCACCATTAGCCGGTCGCCGGTTTGTGCCTGAGAGTGAATCCAGGCACTAAACTGGCAACCGCCGGCGACTCTTTTGATCACGCAGCTGAGGGTTTGCGAATCTGCACTGATCGCAGACACTGCAAACACGGATTCAAAGCCCTCATTACAAACCAGCGTCACATGCTCACCAGAGCGCACCGCAAAAGGCAGTCGCAACGACACCTCAATACGTATTTCGGTCGCATTGAGGCGGGTGAGTTCGGTGATGATGCCGGGCATTTCGTCCCGGGTAGGAAGGGCCAGACTGAGGTCAACTTGAACCACTGTTTGGCAGGCCAACAGATGAGAAGGACTCTGACAAGGCTCTCCCTGCCGGTTAATCACCCGAAGTAGACAAGAGTGACAAACACCCGCCCGACAGGAAAAAGGCACCCTGACACGGTGGCGCAGCAATCCGTCCAACAGATTTTCATTTTCATCAAGGAGATAGCTGTTGCCCTGAAACTGAATAACTGGCACGAACAAAAATCCTGACTGATTAATAAAAACGTTTAGAAAGTGTACTGCTCAAAAACAGCTGACACAAAACAGGCTTTCGTCTGGTACAGAAAATTCTCAATACTCCCTGTGAAAAAAAACCAAAAAGCAACTCTATCCACCAGTGCTCGGGGCATGTTATTCCGTCTTGGCACCGGTATAATCCAAGGCCAACAATAAACCCTTACGGGGTTGAAACTCTTTACAAAGTTGAGACTCTAACAGGGTTGAAGCTCTGATGAGGCTCCCGGTTGTGGCCGGGTATTTTTGCGAATGAAACATTCAGGGGACAACAAATGAGTGTTGTGATTCAAGAAGACGATCTGATTCTTAGCGTCGCAGACGCACTGCAGTTTATCTCTTATTACCACCCTACCGACTTTATTGAAGCGGTGTATGAGGCGTATCAAAAAGAAGAGTCCAAAGCGGCAAAAGACGCCATGGCTCAAATTCTGATCAACTCCAGAATGTGCGCTCTCGGTAAGCGGCCAATCTGTCAGGATACCGGCATCGTTACCGTCTTTGTGCGCGTGGGCATGAACGTACGTTTTGCTACAGAGCGCTCCATTGAAGCACTAATTAACGAAGGTGTTCGCCGCGCCTACACCCACCCGGATAACGTATTGCGCGCCTCAGTGCTTGAAGACCCCGCTGGTGCACGCAAAAACACCAAAGACAACACGCCAGCGGTTATTCACATGACCATGGTACCCGGTGACACCGTTGAGGTAGAGCTGGCCGCCAAAGGCGGTGGGTCGGAGAACAAATCGAAAATGGCCATGCTCAATCCGTCTGACAGCATTGTTGAGTGGGTGAAAAAAACCGTCCCCACTATGGGCGCTGGCTGGTGCCCACCGGGTATGCTCGGCATCGGCATTGGCGGTACCGCCGAAAAAGCCATGCTCATGGCCAAAGAGGCTTTGATGGAACCCATCGACATTCACCACCTACGCGAGCAAGGCCCAAAAAATCGTGCGCAAGAGCTGCGTCTTGAGATTATGGACGAAGTTAATAAGCTGGGGATTGGCGCTCAGGGGCTAGGTGGCCTGACCACCGTTTTGGATGTCAAAATCAAAGACTACCCCACCCACGCCGCCTCCCTGCCTGTGGCAATGATCCCTAACTGCGCTGCCACCCGTCACGCCCACTTCACTTTAAACGGCAGTGGCCCGGTATATCAGCAAGCGCCAAACATTGATGCCTACCCACAAATCAGCATGGATATGGGCGATGGGGTTCGTAAAGTTAATGTTGATGAATTAAGCCATGACGACATCAAAAGCTGGCAACCCGGCGACACGGTGTTGCTATCGGGCAAAATTCTTACCGGCCGTGATGCAGCCCATAAACGCATGGTAGATATGATCAATAACGGCGAAGAGCTACCGGTGGATCTCAAAGGGCGCTTCATTTACTACGTCGGCCCGGTTGACCCGGTACGTGATGAAGCCGTAGGCCCGGCAGGCCCGACCACCTCCACGCGTATGGATAAATTTACCCGCACCATGCTTGAAACCACGAAGCTCGCCGGCATGATCGGTAAAGCGGAGCGTGGTGCAACGGCCATTGATGCCATTAAAGATAATGAGTCTGTCTACCTTATTGCAGTCGGTGGTGCGGCCTATCTGGTTTCTCAGGCGGTTAAAAAAGCCAAAGTGCTGGCCTTTGCGGAGCTGGGCATGGAAGCTATCTACGAGTTTGAGGTTAAAGACATGCCGGTGACGGTAGCGGTGGATAGCCGTGGTGAATCTGTGCATCAAACCGGGCCGCAAATCTGGAAGCAGAAAATTGAGGAGCAGCTGTTGGCGATCAAATAATCACCCACAGCATTAAGCGGCATCGACAGTCTGATTTTTCAGACTGTCTTTTCTCTGTCACATCGATTTTTTTACTGGACGCTGGCGCGTCTGGTAACTTTTTAGCAAGTTAAATGCTTAGCTGCAATTTATGAAAGTGACGGTTTTTTGTAAAAGCCTCTCACTCAGTTGATATAGAATCGTCATCTTCAATAAGCTCACTTGCGATCATATACAGTCTCTCGTAAACTTCAATCATACGTTTTAATTCATATGGAATATTTTTTATAGAAGATAACCTATTTTCAAATTCAACTAGTCGTTCTTTGGTTAGAGAGGCTTCACCTTGCTTTTTAATTTCAGTGAGATTTTGCTCAACCTCTTTTATAGATTCTATTATTTCACAGATATCAGGCAGTACCACCCCCCCTTCACTTTTCAGGTTTGTGAGATATTTTTTGGTTATATCGATTATTGAAGCTTTGTTTTCGAATAACAATATTTCATCAACCTCACGTGTTGAAGCAAGGCCGTTATTTCTCATTATCGTCTTTATTCTTATGTTGAATAAAAAATCACCTTGCAGCTCGGCAACTGCCAAAGTTGAGAAATTATCATCGACTTTTTCATAGGCAGAATGAATAGCGCCTTCTAAATTTTCAAAAGTTTCTCTTAACATTTTGTAGTCATGCGATAAATTGTTGAATGCATCCGTTACCGAAACCCCATCAATCATTTTAATCACTTCATTGTCGCCAGTGTTCTGTGCCTTACTATTTGACGGCAACTCTTCTCGAACGTTATGTTCACCCTCCAGACGTTCTCTATTAAGCTGATTTGGTTGCGGTGAATCGGATGATAAAATCTTACGATTAGCGATTTTTTTTTGCTGGGGAGTACTCCCTGGCCGATCGGATGTGTATTGCTCTTGTACTGCATTAATTGCATAAGTAGCTTTACCGTAAAACCAGACTGCTGCCTGAACCGGTACTTGAACAACTAACTTAGCGGCATTAAAAGCAGCGCTGCCTAAGTAAAAAACACCTGTTGATACGTAATTCATGCTATTACCTGAAAATTATTTAATGAAAAGCCCGATCACTTTAGCTCAGTCGATTATAGGTTTCCAGAAGGCTGCCTGATAATAGGCACGGGTTCAATCTACCCTACCACCTAGTGTTAGCGGTAGTTTGAAAAGAAATAGCATTAGATAAACCATTTTATAAATCAAATCTTACAGCCATCGTTTAATAATTTTAAAACTATTCGTTAGTAGTACAATGAATTTGATGTTTACCTGCTTCAGCCGTTGATGAGATGTTACTGGATGCTAAATGTTTTAACAAACTACTTTCGTCGTATGGGTCTGGAGAAATTTAAGCTGGAATTTGGCTGGCACCTACTAACCTATAACCTGAGCAGGGCTGTAAAAACCATTATTTTTTATGGCTTAACAGGCTTATCTGGCTGCTTTACGGGCAAAATTGGTTATTACTTACTAAAACGATGGATTGGAAAAGGAGTATCGTGAAACGCCATACTCAGCGTAGTAAAAAAATTTTGCATAACTTGCAAATATCTACAACACTCAACCTTGCTTTGGTATTTATTCAAGTGAGGCTGATCTCATGCTAGCGAAAAAATTATTCTTAATTCCACTCAGTTTTTGTTTAGTACAATCAGCAACAGCAAATCAACCAACCTGTTCAAACATGGTAGGGACTTGGGTCAATCAAGTAAAATCAACGCTCACCATAAAATCCGTAGACCCCCATACCGGAAAAATGTCCGGTGACTACATTTCTGCAGAAGGTACAAAGGGTCAAACATATGAAGTAAGTGGCTGGGTTAACAACCAGCTCTCAGGTAAAAAGAAAGACAGTGTTCACCCAATCGCTTTTTCTGTGAACTGGGGAGATTATGGCAGCATCGCTTCCTGGAGTGGTTATTGCTACTTAAAAGATGAAATGCCCACCATACAGACCGTATGGCATTTAACGAAAGCTGACTCTAATTACCGCTGGGATCACATCTCAACAAACAGCGATATTTTTACGCCTGAATAAAAAACATATAATCCGATGGTTGAAAGCACCCTGTGCTCACTAAACCGCCTTAACATTGTTATTTGGCATAGCGACTGATACCGTTATGCAATTTTTAAAGCCATAGATAAAAAAGGAGGCCATTTGCGCCTCCTTTTTTATCTATGGCTTACATCTTTTGAAAACACCCAAAGGAGACGACAATGTCAGAGGCGAGTGACTGCCAACACATGGCAAGAGCCATAGCACTGGCTCGCAACGGGTGGTATACCACAATGCCTAACCCCAGAGTCGGCTGCGTCATTGTTGATGCAAACGGACAGGTTGTTGGAGAAGGCTTCCATAAACGCGCCGGAGAGCCCCACGCCGAAGTATTCGCCCTGCAAAGTGCAGGCAGCCGCGCCAAGGGCGCAACCGCTTTTGTCACACTGGAGCCCTGCAGCCATTTTGGGCGCACGCCACCTTGTGCTGAAGCGCTTATAAAGGCGGGGGTTGCCAAAGTTGTGGTGGCGGTGACGGATGACAACCCAAAGGTATGCGGTCAGGGGCTGGCTCGGTTGCAAGCAGCCGGTATTGAGGTTAAAAGCGGTGTTCTGGCCGCTGAAGCGAGGGCGTTAAACGAAGGATTTTTGAAAAGAATGTCCACTGGCCTTCCTCTGGTGCGTGCCAAACTGGCCATGAGCCTTGATGGGCGAACCGCCATGGCCAACGGTGAGTCGCAATGGATCACCGGCCCTGAAGCTCGCAGCGAAGTGCAAAAACTCAGAGCCCAAAGTTGCGCCATTATGTGTGGCGTTGGCTCCATTTTACAGGACAACTCAGCATTAACCCTTCGCGCTGCACAACTTCCGCTGCCCGACGCCGAGAGCATCTGTCAGCGTCAGCCGCTGCGAGTGGTGCTGGACACCACGCTTAAAACACCCGTTACGGCCAAGGTCATTTCCGGCCCCGGCCACTGCCTGATCGTCACCACCACAAACGCCTGCCCGAAAAAAAAGCAGCAGCTTGAACAGGCCGGAGCTGAAGTGATGGTTGTTGATGAAATTAACCTGCATCACGTCCTGACAGAGTTGGGCAAAAGGCAGTGCAACGAAGTGCTGCTGGAAACCGGAGCGAAGCTGGCGGGCAGCATGCTTAATGCAGGCTTAATTGATGAGCTGATTATGTTTATGGCGCCAGTGCTGATGGGCTCAGACGCCCGCCCTTTGGTGGATTTGCCCTTTAAAAGCATGGCAGAGAAACAAGCCCTGACCATTCGCGATATTCGTGCCGTCGGCAACGACTGGAAGATTACCGCCCGGCCGGTAACTGATCATCCGGGAAAAATCCAGCGTAAATAACAACAGTCGGTCAGCAAACAGCTGTTCACCCATGACGAAAAGGGTAGAATAGCCATCGCACAGCGCTACGACTGCCAGCAGTCTGGTAATAAAATGGCTGATGAAAAAATTACGTCGGTAACGATTCCAGAGGGACACTATGCAGCTGCACACCATCGAAGAAATTCTTGAGGACATTCGCCTCGGCAAACCGGTCATCCTGATGGACGACGAAGACCGTGAGAACGAGGGTGATCTGATCATCGCTGCGGAGAAAATCACCCCGGAAATTGTCAACTTCATGACCCGCGAAGCCAGAGGACTACTCTGCCTGACGCTGACCGGTGAGCGATGTGATTTTCTCGGCCTGCCGCAAATGGTGGGTGCCACGGATAATCAGTCGGGCTACGGCACGCCATTCACCGTCTCCATTGAAGCTGCCGAGGGGGTAACCACCGGCATTTCAGCAAAAGACCGGGCAAAAACCATTCTGACGGCGGTGGACCCATATGCCCGCCCACAAGACATTGTACAGCCTGGCCATATCTTCCCTTTGCGTGCCCGCCCTGGTGGCGTGTTGAGCCGGGCAGGACACACCGAGGCCGGCTGTGACCTCGCTCGCCTGGCCGGGCTTTCTCCGGCGGCGGCCATTATTGAAATTATGAATGAAGATGGGTCCATGGCTCGTCGTCCGGATCTGGAAACCTTCGCCGAGAAGCACGATGTTAAAATCGGCACCATCGCTGACCTGATTCATTACCGCATCCTCCATGAAAAAACCGTTGAAAAAATCGAACAGCGCCGTATTGATACCGACTTTGGTCAGTTTGACCTCTCTGTTTATCAGGACTCCATCGACGACTGCAAACATCTGGCACTGAGCAAAGGCTACATCACCCCCGAATCCCCAACGCTGGTGCGGGTACACGCCATGGAGCCGTTTCGTGATCTGCTGGGCGCCCACACTGGTGGCCGCCAAGGTTGGTCGCTGCACAAGGCGCTGGAAAAAGTAGCGCAAGAGGGTGCAGGGGTGGTGGTTTTACTGGATTCCGAAAGCCATCAGGGGTTAGGTGCCGCGCTGAATCGCTTCTTTTACAGTAATGAACGCTCATCAGACGGAATGTCCAGAGCCTATCAGGCCATTGGTACCGGCTCGCAGATTTTACGAGATCTCGGCGTTGGCAAGATGCGGCTGCTCAGCTCACCGATTCGCTTTGCAGCACTTTCAGGCTTTGACCTTGAAGTGGTGGAATATCTGCCATTTGGCGAGTAAATTACAGTCCTTGATTACGATGGGCGTGCAGTTTTGCCCATCGTTTTATTCAGCTTGTGGTAAAGTGCAATTTCTTTACGTTTTTAACGAATGGTTTAAAAGACTGTCACAGACTAACTTGTGATAGTAAAATCCACGCCCTTTTGCTGCTCCCAATGGATCTGGAACCGCTTGACTGCAATCAATTTGCAACGGTGCGTGGGCAGCACTTTCTAATCAAATTCCTATTCAACAGACTGGAGGCTTGAGGTGAGCACCTCGCCAATGAACAACCCACAAGGTGAAACCTTAAAACGCAAAAGTGCCGACCGGGCCAGACCATCGGCGCGCAGAAGAGCCCGGCAGCTAGCACTACAGGCTTTATACCAGTGGCAAATTGCCCAATCACCACTGATCCAAATTGAAGCGCAGTTTCGCGCCGATAATGACTTTGGCAAAGTGGATGACGGCTATTTCAGCGGCATCATTCACGGTGTCGCCGGACAGGTAAGCCGGCTGGACGATGCCATGTCCGTCGTCCTTGATCGGCAGATCAGCCAGCTTGACCCGGTCGAACTGGCCGCCCTGCGTATTGGTTGCTTTGAGCTGATGAACCGCAAAGATGTGCCCTATCGCGTGGTCATTAATGAAGCGATTGAGCTGGCCAAACGTTTTGGTGCCCAAGACTCACACCGCTACATTAACGGCATCCTTGATAAACTGGCACCCAGGCTACGCGCCGATGAAGTCAAAACTTTTCGTAAAAAGTAAGCAAACTCGCCGCCATTTTCAGATAATGCTTGGATTATGGGCTGAAGCGTAATAACTAACCGGGGAACTATGGCCACTGTCGAAATGGG
Source organism: Endozoicomonas sp. (assembly GCA_965198415.1). Classification (GTDB taxonomy): domain Bacteria; phylum Pseudomonadota; class Gammaproteobacteria; order Pseudomonadales; family Endozoicomonadaceae; genus Endozoicomonas. The sequence continues at coordinate 204,543 of CBDAPN010000028.1, read as the reverse complement.
TGAGTTTGAACTGATAAAACGTTATTTTGCCCGCCCGGAAATCGCCAACATTGAAGGGCAGTACACCAGTAACCTGTTGGGCATTGGTGACGACTGCGCGCTGCTTGATATACCCGCCAACATGCAGCTGGCACAGTCGCTGGACACCTTGGTTGAGGAGGTCCACTTCCCCAAAACCTGCGACCCGTTTGCTCTGGGTTATCGGGCTTTGGCGGTTAATCTTAGCGATCTGGCGGCCATGGGTGCTGAACCCCACAGCTTCACCCTTGGCCTGACGCTGCCGAGGGTTTCGGAGCTCTGGCTGCAAGAGTTTTCTAACGGGCTGGCTCTGCTGGCGCAAAAATTCAGGCTACCCCTCATCGGTGGTGACACCACCAAAGGCTCGCTGACGCTCTCTTTGCAGGTTCAGGGGCTGGTACCAAAAGGGAAAGCACTATTACGCAGCGGTGCCAAACCCGGCGACATGATCTGCGTCACTGGCACGCTGGGCGATGCGGCTAGCGCCATCCCCTATGTTTTAAACGGTGAAACCCCTGAAAACTGCGGCGATGAACACCTGAAACGACTGCTCAGCCGCTACTGGTATCCGTCCCCGCGCCTATTTGCCGGGCAATGGTTACGCAAAGCAGGAGCAACATCTGCGGTGGATATTTCCGACGGCTTACTCGGAGACCTGCGGCACATCCTTGAAGCTAGCAACGTAGGTGCAGTCATCGCACCGGAGCTGGTGCCCAAATCAGACGCCCTCAGTCACACCCATGACCAAAGTTCAGCAACAAAGCTGGCCTTAACTGGTGGCGACGATTACGAGCTTTGCTTTACCATTCCCCATGATCTGGCGAAAAAGCTTCCGGCCACATTGGACGATGGATGCCGCATAACCTGCATTGGTCAAATAACGAAAGATGCAGGTTCCATAAAAAATCCGCAGGGCGATGTGTTAACCGATAAAGCCTACACTCACTTTTGATGCGCCATTTAAAATTGATACCATGACACCTGAACAAACCTGCTGGAAAAACCCCATTCACTTCCTTGCCTTTGGCCTTGGCAGCGGTCTTGCCCCCAAAGCTCCCGGCACTTTTGGCACCGTGGCGGCTGTAGTCATTTACCTGCTGTTATTGCAAGGTTTGACTTTGCCGATTTATCTTAGCGTGGTGTTGATTTCATCGTTACTAGGGTTCTGGTTCTGCGATCAAACCGCGAAAGACTTGGGCGTGCACGACCATCCGGCCATCGTCTGGGATGAATTCTGCGGATTTTGGCTCACCATGCTTGCCGCACCAACAGGCTGGCCATGGGTTATTGTGGGGTTTGTGCTGTTCCGGTTATTTGATATCTGGAAGCCCTGGCCGATCAGCTGGCTGGATAAAAAAGTCCATGGCGGAGTGGGTATTATGGTGGATGATCTGGTAGCTGGCGTTTTTGCTCTGGCGGTACTGCAGGTTACTTATCATTTGACGCTGTGAGGATTTTTCCTTTATTTTGCCGAACTAATATAGGGAATACGATCCAGAAAAGGGTTTTGGGATTGATAACTAGAAATAAGAATATGAAATTGTCAGTTTTTTTCTTAACGCTGTTCATTGCCATCCAGAGCGCTGCCAGCAATATTCAGGTTGTCGGGCTGTTTTCCAATAAAGCGCTGGTCATGATTAACGGCAAGCGTCATCTGCTATCTACTGGCGGGCAAGCGGTGAATGGCATAAAACTCTTGAGTGCTAACAGCAAAAGCGCAACCCTTGAAGTCGATGGTAAAACCCAGACCTTTCAACTGGGCCGGGACTTGGGCAACGGCATTCAGGCGCCCAAAAAACGTGTTGTGAACATCACTCGCAATAATCGTGGCCAGTACATTACCCGGGTGCGAATTAATCGTCAGTCCATTGATATGCTGGTGGATACCGGCGCCAATGTTATGGCTATCAGCTCAGCGGATGCAAAGCGCCTTGGGCTTAACTATAAATCTGGTGAACCAGTGCGGGTAAAAACCGCCAGCCAGTTAGTAACCGGGTTCAGAATAAATCTACAGCAAGTTAGCATCGGCGGTATTGCAGTCAACCATGTAGAGGCGACCATTCTTGAGGGAACCTACCCTGAAACAGCCCTTTTGGGCATGAGCTTTCTGCGCCATGTAAAACTTTCAGAAAACGGTGGAGTCATGCAAATTGAGGCGGGGTTTTAGCCCGTTGCCTGAGAGTTAAAATCTGCTTTTTTCATGGACTATTGATCCAGATCATAACCAAATCAGTAAGTAGTTCTGCCTAATTTCAGCTTGAATACCGTACTCGCTAGGAGCGTAACAGGTTGATACAATTCCAACTCGAATTAAATAAGGAGCAGTGAGTGTCTGTTCATTTTGTTGCAGAGTCTCGCTTACCCACGCCCTACGGCGAATTCATCATGCATGGTTTCGAAGAAAGTGGTACGGGCAAGGAGCATTTGGCGTTAACCGTCGGCGATGTGAGTCAGGGAGGCCCGGTTCTCGCCAGGGTTCACTCAGAGTGCCTGACCGGAGACGCGCTTTTTAGTATGCGTTGCGACTGCGGCCCACAACTTCAGGCGGCGCTGGAGCGCATTGCTGAAGAAGGCCGTGGCGTTTTACTCTACTTGCGTCAGGAAGGTCGGGGTATTGGTTTGCTGAACAAAATACGTGCCTACCATCTGCAGGATCAGGGGCGCGATACGGTTCAGGCCAATGAAGAGCTCGGTTTTGCTCCGGACATGCGTAAGTACGATATGTGCAAAACCATGTTGGAGCATCTGGGCGTTTCCAGCCTGAAATTGATGACCAATAACCCCCGTAAGGTAAAGGCGCTAACGGAGCTTGGTATTCAGGTTGCCGAGAGAGTTCCCCACCAAACAGGTTTAAACCCCCACAACGAACGTTACCTGGCCACCAAAGCCGGAAAGTTAGGCCATATGTATCATTTGGCTTGATGCAATAAAAAATGGGAGCCTTCAGGCTCCCATTTTTTTAACCAACTGCTGAGGAGGTCTTGGCTTTTCGGAGGCTGAACGATTTCAGTTCAATTCGCTCCATGCGATCACGTACGGAACTGATAATACCCTTTTTATCCAAACCGCATTGGCTCAGTTGCTCTTTGTGGCTGGCCGCTTCAATGTAAATATCAGGAATGCCTAGATTCAGAACAGGCACCATAATCTCCTGCTTCTGCAAGTACTCCATAACGGCAGCACCGGCGCCACCGGCAACACACCCTTCTTCTAAGGTCACCAGCAACTCATGACTGGCGGCAAGGTCTCGAATCAGCTCTTCATCCAAAGGCTTCACAAAGCGCATATTGGCAACGGTGGCATCAAGCTCCACTGCTGCTTCCAGCGCACTGCCAAGCACAGTACCAAAAACCAACAAGGCCACCCGGCTACCTTGGCGACGAATTTCACCTTTGCCGATGGGTAAAGGCTCCAGATCCTTACAAATTTTAGCCCCGGGCCCGGTTCCCCGAGGGTAACGAACCGCAGCAGGACCTTGGTGAAGATAGCCGGTAGATAGCAATTGGCGGGTTTCATTCTCATCACCCGGCGCCATAACGATCATATCCGGGATACAGCGCAAGTAAGCGATATCGTAGCAACCACCATGGGTTGGACCATCTTCACCCACCATGCCAGCCCGGTCGATAGCGAACAGGACGTCCAGTTTCTGCACCGCAACATCGTGAATGAGCTGGTCATAGGCTCGTTGCAAAAACGTTGAATAGATCGCCACCACCGGCTTCAACCCCTCACAGGCCATTCCGGCGGCCAGCGTTACGGAGTGTTGTTCGGCAATGGCAGCATCAAAGTACCGCTCCGGGAAGTGGTCAGCAAAGCGAATTAGGTCTGACCCCTCTTTCATGGCTGGGGTAATGCCCATCAGGCGCTCATCGGCGGTTGCCATATCGCACAACCATTGCCCAAACACATTAGCGTATTTAGGCTTTTTCGGTACGTCTGGCTTTGGCACTTCGGTGGCTTTGGGTTCAAGCTTGGTGATGGCGTGATAGCCAATTGGGTCTTGCTCAGCAGGGTTAAAGCCTTTGCCTTTTTGGGTGACAACATGCAGAAACTGCGGACCTTCGAGATCCTTCATGTTTTTCAGGGTGTACAGCAGCATGGGCAGGTCATGACCATCAATGGGGCCGATGTAATTGAAGCCCATCTCTTCAAACAGCGTGCCGGGAATGACCATGCCTTTGACGTGCTCTTCAGTCTTTCTGGCAAGCTCCCAAGCGTGGGGGATGACGTTCAAGACCTTTTTACTGCCTTTACGGATGTGATGATAGGTGCGGCTAGAAAGCACCTTTGCCAAATAATTGGACAAACCGCCCACACTCTTGGAGATGGACATATCGTTGTCATTAAGAATGACCAGCATGTTGGCTTTAACGTCTGCTGCGTGGTTCATCGCTTCATAGGCGATACCTGCGGTCATTGAGCCATCGCCAATCACGGCAACAGTACGCCGCTTTTCCCCCTTGGCTCTGGCGGCAATCGCCATACCGAGTGCAGCACTGATAGAGGTACTGGAATGACCAACCCCAAAGGTGTCAAACAGGCTCTCATCCCTTTTAGGAAACGCAGCTAGCCCATCTTTTTGCCGCAAAGTAGACATTCGCTGCTTGCGACCGGTCAAAATTTTATGGGGATAGGCCTGATGGCCTACATCCCACACCAGCCGGTCTTGTGGCGTATCCAACAAATAATGAAGTGCAATGGTCAGCTCCACCACGCCGAGGCCGGCGCCAAAGTGTCCCCCGGTCTGACCAACGGAATATAGTAAAAACTCCCGCAGCTCCAGAGCCAATTGTGGTAACTGAGACTCTTTAAGCGCGCGTAGTTGTTCAGGATTATTTACCTGATCCAAAAGTGGGGTATCAGGCAGTTTTTTTGGTATCTCGTGAAACATGTGCTCGTAATAAAGTCTGGGCTAATCCGCCGAATGGCATTGTACACCCAACCCGACAGGAAAAGCATCGCACAATCGTGTTGTGCTTGAGAGACTGTTCAGAAAACAGTGTCCGTCTGGGTGATCCGATAGCGAGAATTTCAGAAAATTGAATTAAAATACGGAGCCTTCAACAGAACCGGATTTTCACTCCCTTCTTGCAGTTTTCGCTACGAAATTAACTGAACGGACCCTATTCCCAAAAAGCCTCCATGCCCGTTAACTGACAAAGAGACAGGTTGGCCCCTGAAGAGGCCAACAACAGGTTTAATAGCTTCTTCGAATGATGTAATCGGCAATCCGACGAAGATAATCAGCGGTATCGCCAAATCCATACAAGGCACTGGTGGCACTGTGACACAACTCCTGAGCATAGGCTCTGGCCTGTTCAAGCCCCAGTAACGAGACGAAAGTTGGTTTATCAAGGGCGATATCGGCCCCCTGATACTTGCCAAGTGTCTCAGTATCGGAAATTACATCGAGAATATCGTCCCGCACCTGAAAGGCCAGACCGATAGCTCTGGAGTAATGCTCCAGACTGGCCAGCTCTTCTTCGTCTACTTCTCTGGCGCACAGCGCTCCCATTTTCACCGACGCACAAATCAGGGCCCCGGTTTTATGAGTGTGCATTAGCTCAAGCTGTTGCTGGCTCAGTACACTGCCGACAGCCAGTTGATCCAACGCCTGACCACCGGCCATACCCGCCAACCCTGAAGCGTGACTGAGCGTATTCACCAGCTGAACCCGAACACGATCACTTAAATCGTCGGGCCATAACGTCTGGCTGGTGAGCACTTCAAAAGCAAGACTTTGCAAAGTATCCCCCACCAAAATGGCGGTAGCTTCGTCATAGGCTTTATGACAGGCTGGCTTCCCCCGGCGCAGGTCATCGTCATCCATAGCTGGCAGGTCGTCATGAACCAGAGAGTAGGCGTGTATCAGTTCTACAGCGCAAGCCGCTGGGGTGGCTTTTTCGACATCACCACCAAGCGCATGGCAAGCGGCATAAACCAGTGTCGGACGAACCCGCTTTCCTCCATTAAAAACACTGTATTGCATCGCTTCCAGCAAACGGGGGCTGACATGACTCTGTGCAGGAAAAACACCTAATAGCGACTCATCAATGCGGGAGCGACATTGCTCCATAAATTGGCGCAGGGAGTCAGCCATAGCTACGACCCTTGCTCAGCAGTGCCAACAAAAGGCTCTGTGATCAATTCGTCATTAGCTTCAGAGAGCTGTTGTACTTTTTGCTCAGCATCGCTAAGTGCTTTCTGGCAATCCCGGGTCAACCGAATACCTTGCTCAAATGCCTCTAAAGAAGCTTCCAGACTCATATCCCCGGACTCCATTTTTTGGACCAAAGCCTCCAGTTCGGCCAATGACCGCTCAAAAGCAAAACCTTTGGTAGGCGCTGTGTTCTTTGACATGAATGAGCCTGTATTGGGTTACAAAGATGTTAGTAAGCAAAAAAAGCAAAAGCCGCTTGCTTGTTATCACTTTTCAATCAGGAAGATAAAGCAGCTCAACGGCAACAATCGGGTCATTATCCCGCTGGCTGATTATGAAAGCAATGCCGGACATTTTTTAATGTTTTTTTGCACCGCAACAAATATTCTCTCATGATGGTCAAAATAAGGCGCAAAAAAAAAGCCGCTCTAAAAAAGCGGCCTTAAACAGTGATGTTAACTGGCTTCAGATAAGAGCGAGCCATCATCTTTAGTGGAATCAGCCACAGGGCGAGAGCTGTGTTCAGTCCAGACATCAGCGTCCATGGTTTTATCAAGAAACGGGAACTTACGCCGGTTAAATACCGGTGTTATACCGGCGGCCACCTGTTCGTCAAAATCCTTAAGGATTTGAGTAACAATGCCGGAAAGTAGCAAAATAGCCGTCAGGTTGATGAGTGCCATCACGCCCATTGAGGCGTCAGCAAAAGCCCACACAGCGGGTAAACTGCTGGTAGCACCCCAAAACACCATCCCCAAAACAGCAATGCGATAAACCATTATCAGAGCATTGTTATTCACAATGAAGCGAAGGTTTGATTCCCCGTAGTAGTAATTGGCGATAATCGAGCTAAAGGCAAACATCAAAATAGCTGCCGCGATAAGGTGCTTACCGAAAGGGCCAATCTCACTGACCAGAGCCAACTGAGTCAACTCAATTCCGGTGACCCCTGAACCATCTAAAGCACCAGACACCAGAATAATCGCCGCGGTAGATGTGCAGACAATAACGGTATCAATAAAAACCCCCAACATCCCCATCAGCCCTTGATTAACCGGATGATTTGAATGAACGGTGGCAGCAGCATTTGGCGCACTCCCCATACCGGCTTCATTAGAGAAAAGCCCACGCTTGATGCCTTGCTGCATGGCATGAGAAACCATATAACCAACACCGCCACCAGCAGCACTTTCAAGACCGAAAGCACTTTTAAAAATCAAGCTGAATACCGCTGGTAATTCAGCGATGTTCATAAACACAACCACGAGAGCCACACCCAGGTAGCCAAGTGCCATAACCGGCACAATCATCTCAGCTACTTTTGAAACCGTGCGAATACCGCCAAAGATGATCAGCGCACTCAGGATGGCGAGGGCGATACCAATATATCCAGCAGGAATGCCATAACTGCTAAATGCGGCGGCAATAGAATTAGACTGAACACTGTTAAAAGCAAAACCAAAAGCAATGATCAAAGCGACAGAAAAAACAATACCCAGCCACCGTTGACCAAGTGCTTTTTCGATGTAATACGCAGGCCCACCTCGGTAAGTACCGTCACCATTGTTGGTTTTATAAAGTTGCGCCAGAACGTTTTCTGCCAAGCTGGTGGACATTCCAAGAATAGCGATCATCCACATCCAAAAAACAGCACCCGGACCGCCCATTGTGACAGCCACCGCCACACCAGCCATATTGCCAGTACCAATTCGAGCGGCAAGACTTGTACAAAATGCCTGAAATGGCGACACATGGGTCGAGCAGTCGGTTGAGCGACTGCTGAGCATTGTCTTTGTCGCCAGAGCAAAACGACGCAGCTGAACAAAGCGCGTTTTAACGGTGAAGAACAGACCAGCCCCCAAAAGCAAATAAATAAGAATATTGCCCCAAAGCAGGCTGTTGATAGTGTCTATTAAGTTATTCATAACTATTCCAGTGCCTATGTATTCCCGATTCTTATTTTAAAAAGAGGTTTATAGTATTAGGAAAAAAACCACCTTTTATAGGTATTAAAACCTATGCAAAACAATTAATAATCGGCCAAAAGGTTACGGTAGTACCTGAATTTACCAGAGCCGTACACCTTGTTTCTCCAAAGCATTAAAAGCAAGCAAGATGAGTAACTTTCTCAATAAGAATGAGGGAAAACCGTGAAAAATCATACGACAGCCGATAAACATCAAAGCAAAAAAAATACTTGTCAATAAAACAACTGCAATACCATTGTTATTGGTCTTCTCATCAATAAAAATATGACCTTAGTTAAACCTAAAGTAACAAAATCGCTCACTCCTTTATTAATTTAAATTGAATCCTCGTTGGCGGCATCAGTCGTTCTGCGGGAAAGAAAACAAAAGCCAAACCGAAAATAAGGGGGACAATCAAAGCAAACTTTTGCCCGTTTTAAAATGCATTACCATGCCCCCCATTACCACTGATTAGGCATGATCTATGAACAGGACTCAGGTTCTTGAAAGTCGCTGTCCTTGACACCTTCGGTCGAAGAGCCAGAAGACTGATGGCTGATCCACACGTCTTTATCAATTGTCCGATCCAAAAAAGGAAAGCGTTTTCGGTTGAATTGCGGCGACAGGCCAGAGCTTGACTGCAGATCGTAATCTTTTAAAACTTGTATGGCCGGGCTGCTGAGCAGAACAATCACCGCCAAGTTGATTAGAGCCATAAGGCCCATGGCTAAATCTGCCACCATCCAAACCATTTCAAGAGAAGCGATGGAACCAAGAAAGACCAGAAAAACAACAGCCCCCCGATAAGCCAACAACAGTCGCGGACTGTTGCGAATGAACAGCAGGTTTGACTCTCCGTAGTAGTAGTTGGCGATCACAGAAGTGAAACCAAAAAAGATGACGGCCACCGAGATAAACCACTGCCCCCAGCCACCCACCAGACCGCCGAGGGCTGCCTGAGTCAACTGGATACCGTTTAAAGCGCTGCCAGCTTCCAGTTGGCCAGAGAGTAATACGATCGCTGCTGTCGATGTACAGATGACAATCGTATCAATAAAGACACTGATCATGGATACAATGCCCTGGGTTGCCGGGTGATTAGGCTTTGGGGTCGCAGTTGCCGCTGCATTGGGACCACTGCCCATGCCGGCTTCATTGGAAAAAAGCCCGCGTTTGATACCTTGCATCATCGCCTGAGCCACTGAGTAACCTATGGCTCCACCCGCCGCCGAATGCAGCCCAAAAGCGCTTTCAATCACCAACCTGAAAACCGCTGGTACTTCATCAAAACGAAGTACCATGACGCCAAACGCAATCAAAAGGTAAGCCAATGCCATCACAGGCACGACCAGCTCGGAAAAGCGGACAATGGTATGAATGCCACGAAATACAATCAGCGCGGTTATACCACCAATTGCAAGCCCGACCACCCACGTGCTTATGCCAAAATGCCCCGACACCGCCTGTGACACTGAGTTCGCATGCACAGCGTTAAAAACAAATCCAAAGGTCACCAGCAATAACACGGAAAAGAGCAGACCCAACCAGCGCAACCCAAGGGCTTTTTCGATGTAGTAGGCCGGACCACCACGAAACGTCCCGTCTTTGTTATTGGTTTTATAAAGTTGCGCCAAGGTGTTTTCTACAAAACTCGACGCCATGCCCAGCAGTGCAACCACCCACATCCAAAAAACAGCGCCGGGACCACCAATGAAAATCGCAATGGCAACACCGGCAAGATTGCCGGTACCAACGTGTGCCGCAAGACTGGTACACAAAGCCTGAAAAGAAGAGATTTCGTTGGCGCTGGTTTGCCGGGAGCCGAGCAACAATTTCCAAGCATGAAAAAAATAGCGAATCTGTACGAAGCGACTTCTGACTGTAAAGTAAACACCTGCTCCAAGCAGTAAGTAGATCAGCAAGTACTCCCAAATAAATACGGTAACATTTGATATGAATGTACTCATTTAATCCCCGATTATTTTTTGGACTAGAAAAGAATAGCAGAGAATTTTGACATTACCGTGGTAATTTACAGAGCAAATCTGCGTCGCGGTGGTTAAAAACAGTTAAACCATTAAAATTCAACGCCTAACAGGTCATACTCCGTTGGCAACGCAACCGCTTAGGGCAAACGATAATCAGGGTTAAGTCAGTGATTTATACCCATTAGAAAGGTACCCGCTACCTTAAGATTTAGCAGCAGCACAGGGTGAGCCGTTTACAAAACCCGCTTTACCAATCCGGCACTGCCAAGAAAAAGAAGGCTACAGAACAGCTGCAACGCTGGAAAATAGCCAATGATCTATCTATTATCCCAATCAATTAAAGATCGGGGTTATAAAAAAAATTCGACTATGCCAATTCTTTCTTTTTTTCTGGGAGTTTTCCTGACCTGGCTAATCATGTCGGGTCTGCTGGCTCAGGGCCTGACGCTGCTGATTATGATGTGGTGGCCTTCTTCCAGCCGGGAGCGTGAACTCAAAAATGACCAATGGCTGCTCAACAACCCGGTACAACCCTCCTCTAGCTGGCGATTGCTCGGTTATTGGAAAGATACCGCCCAGTACCGTCAGGCTTGCGCTGAGATGGCAGGGCTAATGGCCGACAAAGCATGCCTTTCGCGTCAGGATGAGGTGCTTGATATTGGCTTTACCAGTCATGATCAGTTGCTGGTTTGGCTGGATTATTATCAGGTTGAGCACCTGACCGCCATAGCCTGCGAAGAAACACAAATGGCCAGAGCCAATGAACACTGCGGCCACTTTAACTCTCTTGAGCTCATTCGCGGTGGTGAAAAAGCACTGCAGGGTCGCCCTCAAAACAGCTGCGATAAACTGATCGCTCTGGACTGTGTGTACCACTTTGAGTCCCGTGCACAATTTCTCGGCAACGCCAGAAAAGCCCTTCGCCCTGACGGTACACTGGTGTTTAGCGATATGGTTTTGGCGCGACCTTTTCATGATCGCCGGGAGCAGCGACTTATTAACACCCTCGGGCGCTTATCCGGACTGCCCGTTAAAGATATGCAGTGCAAAGAAACTTACGAGAACCACCTGCGGCAAAACCACTTTGAGCGGATTGAAATCATTGATATTACCGATGATGTGCTCTCTGGCTTCTGTTTCTGGTTCGGCCAGCATTGCCAGAGTCTCTCCACTTTTACCCGCTCAAAAATATGGATAAGACTGCGGCTTAAAGTGTGGTTTATTCGGTGGATGCTGCACCGGGAACAGCTACGGTACTTGCTGATAGTTGCGCGGTGATGGGAGCAGCTCTACTGAGAATCGATGCAAAATTTACTTATCCACAGCATCTGTGGATAAACTTGTGACAACACTTGGGATAGCTTAACCACTCTCATTGTTTTTCGTTGCTGATCATGGTTGATCAAAAAACAACCAATGCCAGCCTGCGACTCAAATGCTGCTGAGAATCAGCCTTACAATATAAATCCCATACAGGATCAGAAGGCCACAGCATTTATACTTCCCTATTTTCCTGATGGCTCCATCACTCTCGGATACCTTACTGCTAAAAATCACAACAACCAGCACCAGCGTAATAAACACCATGGCCATAATGTCCGTCCGCAACGACTCAGCATCGACCGCAATTCCCCCTCCAATGAGGCCAGAGAAACCAAGCACCGCCAGCAAATTGAAGATATTTGAACCAATAACAGTGGCTACGACCATATCGTGCAGACCTTTGCGAGCACTGGCCACCACCGTTGCCAGCTCAGGCAGGCTGGTTCCAAAGGCCACCAGCGTCAACCCGATAATCAGCTCATTAACCCCAAGCGCCAACGCAACCCCTTTTGCTCCCCACACCAGCAGCTGCGAACCCAAAACCAGAATCAAAAGCATAAGAGCAGATTCAGCAAGAGCGCGCGGCGTGCTAATGGAAAGCACAGGAATATCCTGCTCAGCTTCTGGGGCAGCAGAAGATCTCAACAGATGAAAGCAATAAAAAAGAAATGCTGTACACAGCACCAGCGCATCCCAAACACTCAGCGAGCCATCCACTAACATCAGTGCCGAGACAACGGTGGAAACTAAAAGAATAAGCAGCTCTCGGTAGGCAATTCGGGACTTGACAACCAGCGGCCTAATCAAACCGCCTACCGCCAGAATCAAACCAATGTTGACAATATTTGAACCCACCACATTACCAATGGATACCCCTACCGAACCATTGTAAGCGGCAACGGAAGACACCATAAGCTCAGGAGCGGAAGTACCAAAAGCAACAACAGTAACACCAATAGACAGAAGCGGCATCCCTAGGCGGAATGCCAAAGTAGAAGCCGCTTCAACAAGACGATTAGCACTCCAACAAAGCGAAAGAAAGCCAACCACAACCGCCAGAATAAACTCAAGGTTTGTAATCATTTGTTAGATAAAGCATTAGCTAGTGGTTTTATTCTCAACAGGCTGATTATTGATGGAGAGCACGCGAATTTTCTGAACGATGACGCAATTTCTGTTAGCAACAAAATCACTACTCTGGTTGTAGAGCTTGATCTCTGCATCTACCGCCTCCCGCAATTTGACCCGGCCTGCACTGCGGCCATCAAGATTAACCCGGGTAGCGCCGGGCTTGATTTTCTCCAGATAGCGATCCATTGAGGTAAAAAAACGTAATGCCACCGAGATAATATTAGGCGGCAACAGGTTCGTCGCCATCATCTCTTTGTGAATACCAATTTTCAGCGGGCGTGGCTGCGACACATTGAACGCACCCGGCCAGATGATCCGAACCAGACGCAGTGCTTCGGTGTTCATGACGTCATTTTCGACACGGTTACCAAGCCGCTCAAGAATCTTGCGGGCTTCTTGTGGAAGCTCACTACCCACCTGTGCAACGCTCTGTGCTGGAGTGCTTGGGTCAGAAATATTGCTGTTTTCTGCTGTCATCGACTGTTTTGTCCAAAAATCTTAAAGACTAATTCCCGGAAGCGGTCGGAAAGTAGACAGCCTCCTCGCCAGATCCCGGCGCGAGCACTATAATGACCGATTCAGCGAAGGCATTAAAGTGTAAATTACCAACTAATGAACAGCTATTTAACCTTTTCACTCATCCGTACCAAAACATCAAGCTATTCATACCTTGCTAGGTCTGACAAGGTGGTTACACTTCTGCTTTTTGACCGCAGACAAACATAAAATCAATTGATAATTAAAGGTTACAAACCTGCTTATGACAACTAATATTAAATCCTAAGTGACACTCACTTCATCAAAAAAGAAGATTAAGTTACAGCCGAAAGGTGTCACAATTGCCTGAGCTACTCAGGAGCTAAGCATCAATCAGCAGGTAGTAGCATCATAAAATTCATAAAAACAATCTTAAAAATGCAGCATTGAAATCATGCATGATCAGCCGCATTTTTTTATTGCAAAGTCACTCTTATTGAAAAACACTCTAGAGTTTTCTAACTTTTAAAAGAGGCTTATTAATCTGAAGTTTTTTAAGCCAACGAAAGAATAAAGACAGTTTATCAAACTAACTAAACGGCAACATTTTATAAAAGCGTTAAAGCAGTAAAAGAAATAAAACAATTTAATTAATCAAAAAAAATACCATGGAGGAAAATAACAAAAAAACCAACAGAAACATAATATATAAACCTAAATGCACCAAATTTTTACTGATTAAGTCTTCGAGGTTGTTATGGCTATTTATAAATTATTTCCCGTAGATCACTCTCCACTAAAATGGCAAAGCTGTCGCTATCGCGGCGAGGCCATTGTCAGGGCCGACAATGAAGAGCATGCCCGACAACTTGGAACTCACGAGTTCTGCATTCCCCGCCCCGCTCTGACCAGCAGTCCCTGGGAGGACCCGCAAACCGTCTTGTGCCACCCCATGAATGACGGTGGCTATAACGAACTTGGTCCGCAGCAAGTGCTCAGCCCCAGACTAACCGGCGATCACAACTGAAACGTTTTTAACTTCGGATTTTAAAGCAAAAAAAAGCGCAAAAATTGCGCTTTTTTTTGTTTAATTGGTGGAGGCGGCGGGATTTGAACCCGCGTCCGCCAGCTCTCAGCCTTCGGCTCTACATGCTTAGATCCACCTTTAGATTTAACGCCATAACGACCCAGTGGTCGGGGTTTTACAGCGCGATTCCCACAAGTTTTAGCCCGTCAACCAGAGACCTGCTGAGCGTAGCGAGCCTGCTTACGATGACAGTCTGAAAACCAGCCAGCAGACGAGCCGGACAGACTGGATAGCTCGTAGGGTTTAGCTACGATTACGCCGCCATTTCGGCGTAGAAACTATCGTTAGCTGCAGTTTTGGCAACTAATAGGTTTGTAGTGTTTTGATTTACGAGAATCACTACATTCTCGGCATGCACCTCAGGGTTCGATACCGTCGTCGAATCCGAATCGCCCCCGAACTTCAATAGTTATAGAGCACAGAATAGGTTGACGCAATGCCTGAACCGAAATCCATTAACTTTTATGAACCTTGAGTTCGCAAACGGTACCATAGCCATATTTATTACTCCCTCTGAAAAGGTAAGCCAGTGGCAGCATATTCATGGGTATCCGCATACTGACTTAAGATGGCTATGGGGCAAAGTGAACCTGCTAGACTGATGGAAAGTAACGCCCATGCAAAAAACTTACTCACGACTCACTCAAAGGCCCTGAATTTCCTGCACGCAAACTGCACTCTAGAGAGGTGATACGGAAAAGCATTTTCTGTTGTAGCCTGACGATGCATTATTCGGAAGACTTGAATAAATGCTCAATACCTTCGGCGAGAAAAGGCCGACCCCGAGCATTTAACGAAGTCCCGGTGATGAATGCGTCAACCGCTACCTTTTCATCCCTCTGGCGTATAACTCTCTGTTTAAAGCCAAATTTCAGTTTGGAAATTCGCACAGGCTCCACTTCCACATAAAAATTATCTCCTGGCGTTAATGGCGTCTTGTAGTCAATCTCACTTCGAAGCACTACCAGATTAACGTCCATTGCTGCTAATGCGGCAAAGTCGATACCGTTAGCCAGCAAAAACTCATGACGGGCGTGCTCAAGGTAGTTGAAATAGACACCATTATTAACAATTCCCTGCAAGTCGCACTCATAATCACGAACCTGCATATCCAAACGAAATACCATGACAAACTCTTATAAATATGTACTTGAAAAACGCTTTTTTAAAAGAAGGTAACTGCAATCAAGTCGCAAATGTTAGGCGAAGAATTATCAACAGGCAAGGCTCAGTCTTTAGTATGGACGATCCTTAACTTACTGACCGCTCAGCCGCTTTTTTTGTAGCACAAACGCTCTGATAGACTGATTTAACCATTGGTGATTACAAAGCTTTTTTCAGAAGAGGACATAAAAAAATGGTAAAATTCGCTGACTAAATTAAGAGCAAAATAATGCTTCCAACAAAGCAAAAAAATATATATTCATCTAGGTTGTAAAATTTTCATACTACGCTATTTTTCAAGAGGACTCATCGTAACTGGTATTCTCAGTATTCTTTTAAGCCACAAGACTTATCTTCTGACTTCATCTTTTAAAGATCCTTACAAGTTTCATTAGTCTATGCGCGGTTGAGTTTAAGGCTTAAAAGTATCACCAACAACTCCACTATCTTGATTTTTTTTAACCTCAATCTGAACTAAAAAGAGTATGACCAATGAAGTATCGAGTTATATTTTTTTTAATTACTTTTGCTTCTATCACCTATTCACAAGTCATGAAAGCTGAAGTAACCCGTATTCTTTTTAAAAATAGCACGCTTAATTCTTTGCAAGTAAAAGCAGCGTCGGGAGCTTGTGTGCACAGTGTTTCTCATTCTTCTCTTTCCATCCCGTCTAAGGAGTCAATGAATATTGAATTAAATTATCAAACGGCGCCACCTTCTAGTTGTGGCTGTGTGAGTAGCTACCAAAAATTTACAGTTTTAGCATACGATGTTGCCGGCAATCACTATCCTGTTGCGCTTCAGTGGTACGCTAATGAAGAACTAAACCCCAATATTCGCGTTACTAACGATCCTATGGGGATTCTAAAGATACATCGTAACGAGAATGCAGTTGAGAGCCTCATTGTTGAGGTTTCGTTTAAATTAGACTTTTAACCTTAAGAAATCACAAGTCATCAACCCGGATATTCCATAAACCGACCCGACTCATACCAGTAAATTTACCACTCTGCAGGGTTTTATGAAGGAGTGTTTTACCTACAAGCATATCAGAAAATCTTAGCGTGGTAAAAGGCAAGTAATAACGGAGCCGGGCTTATGGAGTTTACGATATCGAACAAGCTTCCTAACAAAGGTAAAGAGGAAAATCACATGAAGATAAAGTTTATTGTTTTTATCATGACTTTTATTTCTATCACATGCCCACAAACCCTCTGGGCAGACTATTTGAAAATAGTGAATGAGACATTGAGGGGAGTAGAAGTAAAACAAGTTCCCGACTATGCCTCTGATCAGTGTGCACTGAATAAATACTATATTAAACCATCGGAATCAACGGTTATTGATATGAGTACACTTAACATTGATAAAGACGGTAATTTATCCAAGTGCCACAGCATGTATTCAGCAACTAAATTTTCTATAAAATTATATGACCCACAAGGAAAAGTTTATACCGCTTTAATTAAGTATTTCCTATCTTACAATGATAAACCGGAAGTGATTGTTATTGATGATCCCAAAAAAGTAGTGTCGGTAATGGACGACTCAGACCCAGGTGTAAAGACAGAAGCAATAGTCACATTGTCTTTTCACTCTAGCCTAGCGTCTAATTGAAAAAACTTTACCCCAAAAGCAGTTGCTAGAGCGCTACCAGACTTAATGGTTACGGTGAAAACTCCAAACGACGAGTTTTGTCGGCCTGATGCTTACGGTATGTTATCTGGACACAAAGTAAGCAATTAGTTTTTGACTCAGAACACTGAAAAATTTTATTTTTTCAGTGTGGTAGGCTTATCAGCACTGCTTGCTCAGTCAGGGCTTTTCTTCATCTTTTCTAACATTTCTTGAACCACTGCCCGCGCTTCATCTTCACACTCCTGCATGGCATGGGGGTCATCCGGAGCAACGCGCCACTCGATAATTCGCTTAGCCATTTTCCTCGCCATTATCCCCACAAGGTCGTCTAAGTATGTTTCATCAAACATTGCCAGTGGCATAAATCGTAAATGTACGAGTAACTGCTCTGGCTTATCAGGTTCTTTCATGTGTATGGCAAAATCGCCGGCGTCAGATGTGCTTTGGCTAATGGTTAAGGTAAAATGCTCACCGCTCATAATTCTCTCCCGGCTGGAATAGTTTCAGTTGTCGGCGGTGTAATAGGCTGCTTGATGGTCAGTAGACAGGCTGTCAACTTTTCGGTTGGAGTGGTGAAAATAACCAAAACCCAAGCAGTCTCTTTTTGCTATCTCCCATACATTATCTAAACTGAATTTAATTACGTTAGCGGGCAATATCCTCAGTTACACTCAAAATGCACAGATATTGCGCCATATAAATGATGATAAACGTTCATTACTGAGCAATGGAGAATCTAGATATGTCTATGATTACTAACAAGGATGTTGAAAACCTGCAACATGATAATGCGGGCCAAGTGGGAACCGTCAAACCCGTAGAGCGTATTGACCCAATGAAAGCCAAAGCGTTTTCTGAACTGGTTGATAATAAAGAAGAAAACAAGCTGGCTAAAAACGTAACGGAAGAAGGCGAAATTACCCCTGAAGAGCTACAAAGGCAAATTAGGGAAAACCTGTTTAAAAACGGCTTCAACAAAGCGATTGAGAAGGCAAGAGAGATAGCCAAAGAGCTCAGAGAGGGTTAACACAACGTTATTGTCATTTAAATGACGTTAATTAAAGCATTTCTGAGCAAAGTTATATTTCATTGGAAGACTTGAGTGAACCTGAAGCACTCTAACAGTGCTGTTGGTTTCACAACGAAGTACAAGGAATTACCATTATGTCAGCGCAATCTGCAGATATCATTCGCATCTGCCCGGGTAGTGAGGAAAGCGTACCCGGGCACGCTATTTTCAGCGAGCTAAATGAGCTTATTAAAAAGATAATTCTCCCTGACGCTGACTCTCTGTTTACGGAACTATTATCCAAGCTGACGGCACATATAGATGAAGTTAATAACAACCATGATATGATGTGTTGCATCGATACCAGAAACATTCTGAAGAGTTCTGCAGAGTCCATCAAAAAGACATTTATCGATAACTTGTTATCTACCCAATCCACTGTACCCACCAGCGGAGAAATATCCCTGGAGCTATTGGATAACTCTGAACTTGATCAAAGACTGACCTGGCTTGCAGCAAGTAACCAGTTTGAAAATAAGGATAATGCTGAAAGGATTTCTCGTATTAAAACAGGTTTAAAAGCCAAATTCCCTGAACATCAAGGCACCTATCCCGCTACTCCAGAAAGACTTTGCGAGAGTTTTTCTATTGCTATTTCGGTTTTAGAGCCAGAGAAAATGGTGGAAAACCATTTATTCATCTGGTTTTTACAACATTTTAAAAAATCGGCAGATGAGCTGTGGCGTTGTGTTGAGGATTTTTTAATCAATGAAAAGGTACTGGCCCAATCAACGTCACATACGCTGGCTTTGCAGCAATCTATGGCAGAGCCAAAATCACAAGCAACGATGCAAAAAAATACATACTCTTCTGCAGAGCGTAAAATTTCTGAAGTTGCACAAGCTCAAGCAGCTTTTTTTCAACCATCATTTACTAACACTGAAAGTCATCTAACTGATAACATGATCACAGGAATGAAAGAAGATGAACGATTTTTAGAACCTGACGCCAGTCGAGTTGCCGCGTTGGATCTTGCCAAGATACTGAGCTCTTTACAGCAAGAAATCGTAGACCAGCATCGTTCTATTAAAAATTTGCATAACTCAGTTCTTGATGCTTTAAAAGGTAAGGGAGAAAAATCAAAACTTTTTCGCCATCATGAAGCCATGATTAATATGACCGGCTGGCTATTTGATTA
The DNA here is from genome assembly GCA_965198415.1 of Endozoicomonas sp. Taxonomy (GTDB): domain Bacteria; phylum Pseudomonadota; class Gammaproteobacteria; order Pseudomonadales; family Endozoicomonadaceae; genus Endozoicomonas. The sequence continues at coordinate 185,380 of CBDAPN010000028.1, read as the reverse complement.
TATCCTTGCCGATGAAAACCTACCGGATGATCTAAAAAAAATTCTATCTTTGCTACAAATCCCTATCCTTAAACAGGCTATACTTGACAAAAATTTTCTAACCAACGACGCACACCCGGCACGGCAATTACTGAACACATTAACCCGATCCAGAATACTTCAATGTAATGACAATACTAAAAATCATGTTTTAATGCTCATTGAACATACCGTCCGAACGATAGTTTTCAACCACGATAAGAATCCTGATATTTTTCAAGAGTGCCTAGAGGGGTTCAAATATAATCTGGCACTCATTCTTGAATCTGATGATAGTCAGGAAGAAACATTAAAAAATTCAACGCAGTCAACAAATGATCATGCTGACGACGTTTCTGAGTTAACTGTTGCAGAAAATGATGAAGAGGAAGAAATTGTACTAAGCGCAACTAAACCCGACACTTCCTGCGACCTGGTACTTAATGAAGCAGAACAGTTAGAAATTTCTTCAAATACAGAAGCCACTGCAACTGAGCCTTCAGAGCTTGAAGAAGCAGAACCTCATCAGCAAGCTGAAAACCAACTGGCAGAGCCTGTCATTGTTGACAATCTTCACGTAGGTCAGTGGGTTGAATTTATTGGGGAGGGCGACTCACAACGGCTGCGTTGCCAGCTTCTTAAACTTAGTAAAGATAAACAACGTTATATTTTTGTAAACAGTTCCGGGATGCGGGTTGCTGAGCGCAGCGGACACGAACTAAAAAAAGGGGTTGCCAATGGTACCGTACAAATTCTTGAGGAAAGCGCTATTTTTGATCGTGCCATCAACGCAATTCTACATAGATTCAGAAAATCATGACTAAAGCGATCACCATTGCTGGCGAAAAAACTATTTGTACTTTTTGTTATGCAAATTATTTAATGCAATGGGACGCTTTATGCTGAATCTTGAAAACCTGGAGAAAATCGTTGATGGTGACCAAGCATTATTGGAGGAATTGCTATCAACCTTCTTTCAAAGCACTAGAGAAGACCTTCTCAATTTAAAAGCGGCTGTCAATAATCAGCAAAGCCCCCTGATTGCGAGTCTGGCTCACCGCATCAAAGGAGGGGCGGCCGTTGTAGGGGCGGAGCATCTTGCCGCTCTGGCCGGCAATATGGAAAACTTTGGCAAACAAGCCAACCCAAAGCAGTACGAACCGCTGTTTTTTGAATTACAAGAAACCTTTAAATCCATTGAATCGTCATACCCCAATTTGTGATCTATGGTTTGCGTACTCGATAATGGGGGCCTTAATAAATAACAATATACATCATTCGCTTTGACTGCTCTTTTCTTCATCACTGGTCAAACTGAATAACCGATACACGACCACAACAGAAAAAGCTATAAAGGGTGATTGAAGCAAGCTTGCCAGTAAGCGTAATGATAAAATATTTTCCTCAGTATTAGTAAAAAATTCGATCAGAAATTGAGAGCCAAGCAGTATGGTAAAAATAATAATGAATGGCAGCAGCAGTACATAAAGTTGTCCGTTCGTCTGAGTAATGCTTTTTCTTGCCCCCTCCCAGACCGACTCACCTTTCAGTACAATCTGAAATTCTACAAACATCAATTTGTACAGCATGTATAGCCCGGGCAATAAATACAGGGTAGATCCAAACAACACTATAGATGCCACCAAAAAATAGCTTGTAGTTAGCCGAAAATAGATGCCTGCAGACTTATAAAAACTGTCATAAATACTCAGCGTCCCTCCTTGGTCTTTACTGGCAATGAAATAAATAGCTGCTCCGGTTGCCAGAGGCTCAACAAAAGCATTGGCCAGTAAATCAGCACCTCCTCCAATCCACTCTCCTTGTCCCTGCAACGATTGGTGCAGATAAAAGCTCAGCGCACCAGTAGGTAGAGATGCCAACATAAACAGTACCGTAAGACTAAAACCATAATGAGAAAAGAACCGCAAAGACTGGAAAATAGGCGTCATATGGAGATCACCGGCATTGTTTATGTTTTCAGGAGGCTGTCATCTTCGCTAGAGGCGCTCTTCTCTGACAGCCCCCTATGAAGTGTTCACCACGAAATAGAAGAACCATCATAACTAAAAAAATGGCCACTGTTTTTCAACGACAGATGATCAATAACTTTGCGAATCCCGTGAATTGACGTTTTTGCATCAATCAGCGCATTAGCTCCCCCCATGTCGGTCTGAACCCAGCCCGGGTGCAAAATACCGACGCTAATCTCCCTCGCGGCAAGATCAATTGCCAGGCTTTTTCCCACCGCATTGAGAGCCGCTTTTGCCGAGCGGTAGATATAACTGCCTCCTTTTAGATTATCGCTCATACTGCCCATTTTACTGGAGATCATGACAATCTTTTTCTCATGACTTGCACCGACTTTGTCAATCAAGGCCTGTGTCACCATCATCGGTGCAATTGTATCGACCCGAAGCACTTCGAGCCATGGCTCCACGGTTACCTGGTCATAAGACAGTCCGGACGGGCCATAGATGGCGGCATTATTGATCAGAATATCCACCGCTTCTTCAATGACATATTGCAAGTTTCGGATCATCCCCGGGCGCGTAACATCCAAAGGCACCAACTCAAGTTGGTGCCCTGCACTGTGCTTTAACTCCAACAGTTTGTGGGACTGCTCCGGAGAACGACAGCAGCCATATACTTTGGCTCCCTCCTCCAGATACTGTCTGCACAACTCAAGCCCCAACCCACGACTGACACCTGTTATAGCCACTACCCTTTGCATAAACCCTCCACATAAGTATGCCTGATAGAAATTTTTACAAAATGGCCGATGTTTAACTCAGAGCTAGGAGGCTAAACGGGAAACTCGCCTATCCATTCCCATACTACCTCCCCGCACAACCAAGACAAGCCAATAGCTGATCTAATTATGGCAAAATAAATTCAGTAGAACCGAAGTGATATAGAAGTTATACAAATAGCCGTAGAAAAATAAAATAGAGTCGTTAGGCCACCTAAGTTATAGGAAAGGTAAAATGGATAAAATACCCAATAACCCGAATCAAAAACTTCACACACCACAAAATGATACGCCATCCACCCCAAGCAGAGGCACTCACAAAAGCAGAAATGTCAGTGTAAGCCCGGCAGAAATTAACCTTGATAAAAAAACGAGAAATCGCTTTCAACAACAGCTAAACAAACGACAAATAACGCCGCAAAGCCTGGATATCATTACCACAATGGCAAAAGAGCAACACTGGGAGGCATTGTCGTCGGCAATTGAGCTGCACGGAAAAACACTTAAAGGCCTTACACATGTGTTAGAGGCAATCAAAAAAAGTCCCATTGAGCTGCCGACTGCCATCCAAAATCAGATTTGCCGGCAATTTGGCAAACTTACCGCAATAGCCAAAGCGGTGATACTGACCAGCAACCTGCCGACAAATCCACAGCAGCAAAGGGATATACTCTCTTTGCTCATCCATCGGCCTGAAAGTCATGACAGCCCGATTGGCATCATTGCCAGACAGCAAGTGGATGACTTTATCCAAACCAACCACCTAAACAATGCCAATCGTCAGCAAATCGTACAGATGATGTCAAAGAGCATGTACTCCATAGTCACTGAACAGATTAAGGAGGCTGAAGAGAAAATACTGCACAGCACAGCGGATTTAAGCATTAAACAAAAGATAGAACATGCGCAAAATGAACGACGCATAGAAGAGAATTATCGTTTGGAGGTTGGCATTAAATCGGGCTAAAAGGGGCTAATATCGACCGATTTTTCAGCAGATCACAGCAACAATACCACCCTTATAAGACTGAGAAACAAAACGCTCGCAGCACTAAACCAACGGCTACTTACCACAGTTGAAGTATGAACAACAACTTGTCGAGGCAGCTTAAAAAAGTGTCAGCAAAACTCTTGCCATATCAGCTCTGTGACTGCTTCCTGCCCCAACGTGGCGGGCACCAAACCCTCGATTGAGCGGGGATTCACGGCGACTTTGCCAACAAACCTATTTATACGACGGTAAAACAGCACATCAGGTTGCGAGAAAATTTGAAAAAATAACCAGACAACCAAATAAAAAACACAGTGCCATCGTGATACTGCCCCCCGGAGTCTTGAATGAGGGACTATAGTCGCTTTGACACCGAAGCACGTAGACCATTGCCACCGGTAGCATAATAGCCAGTATGGCCAGAGCAATAGCTGCGTAGCCCAACGCTGCAACAAACCCATCCGGAAAGAGAATAGCAATGGCAACAGGAGGGGTAAAAGTCACCAAAGCCGTTTGCATGCGATGCATTCGGGTATTCTGCCGCCGCATAAAACTGGCCAGATAATCAAACAACCCGAGTGCGACACCCAGCACAGAACTTAATAAGGCCAAGTCTGAAAACAGGTGCAATATGGCTCGTAAACGACCTTCACGACTGACTGTGGAGATCAGGTGCGCCGTCGCATCCGCAGACTGGTTAATTTGCTGTAAAGAAGCTTCAGGAACAATCCCCATAACCACAAATAGCCACGCTGCATAAACAGCTAACGGAACCAGAGTTGCAAATAAAAAAATGAGCGGCACATATTTAAACTGTTTTTTTTGGTAGATAATGATGCTTGGTATACCGCCATGGAAACCAAAAGAAGTAAAAATTACAGGCAGTGCAGCAAAAATAGATACATATTCAATTTTTGCGGTGTGAATGAGGTTTTCATAGCGAACAGCGGGAGCCAGAAATAACAGAGCCATAATAAAAGCAACAATCATCAGGCTAAAAATAATCCGATTCACCCGATCCACTGCCCGCGTGCTGCAATAAACAAAGGTAGCTGCGAACATGGCAAATATAATGATACAAAGCCTTGGGGGCACTTGCACAGCTTGTAAATATTGCCCTAGCAAAGACCCTCCAGCAGAGAAATAAGCGGCCATCAGGGCATAAAACAGCCCCAAAGGTGCCAGAGCAGCCAGCCACTTTCCCACTCGCCCAAGGGTGTGTTCTGCCATGGTGAAAAGGTCACAACCGGGGCGAATAGCGACATTAGCCTCAAAGGTGTACAGGGCTGACATAACCGCAACCGCTGCAGTGACCAGAAAAAGAATAATCGTTGGCACCAGTCCAGCCTCTCCCGAGACCAGGGGCAATGCCAGCATGCCTGCACCAATTGCCGTTCCCGCCAAAATTAACGCACCGCCAATGACGGCGGAACAGCCCGATTCAGACATGAGTGGATTCCTGTTTTTTATGATGAAATTCTGCAATAAAGATAGGAGATTTCTGCGGGCTTGCTCGCTCAATTGATTTTTGCTGCAAAGTAGTACGAAATTACCGGTTTCGCCGTAAAGTCTCGCCTTTATGCCTTCTGGGTGCGATAGGGCGGGGAGAGCCAGCGATGCAAAAAGGCAGTGGCATCGCTGTAAACTCAGAAGGCAGCTCTAAGGTTGGCCAGGGCGTCAGTAATGGGTTGGAAAAACTGCTATGACGCCCTTTCGCCAGCCATATCCGCTTCTTTGCTACGCTCGGCCATGGATTTTAGGCTATCAAACCGTTTTTGTAGCGCTTTTAGCTGAACATCAACACTGGCATCCACAACACCAATTTCACTTTCCATGATGCAGTCACCGGTTGACAGGCGAGGGTCAGCAACGAGGTCAATAAACCCAACGCCTTTATACTCCGACAAGATCGCATTCAGACGCGCCTGTACCGCACTGTACTGCGCCGGGGCTATACGAATAGAGACATGCTTTTCATTGCGTACATGTTGCAGTGCGCTTTTAACCAGACTGACGGTGAGCTCTTCTTCATCAAACTCACCAATAATCTTCTTAACGCCTGAAAGCAGAATATCAGCCAGAGTGTCTTCAATATCGGACAAGTAGTTGATGGTACGGCTGACCACTTTAAGCATATGGTCTGTTTGTTCTGCCTTACTCTGTGCAAGGCCATCTTGATAGCCGCGCTTTTTTTCCTGCTCATAGGCTTTTTTGGCATCCTCAATAATGCCAGCTGCCTGCTTTTGGGCAGCATTAATTATTTCCTGAGCCTCAAGGTAGACGACATAGTCACCTGATTTAAGCACTCTGCAGGTCGGGTCCAGCTCAAGCTGGACATTATTCAGGATAATAGGTGCCGCCACTGTCGATTCACCTCTTTGTGCGTTTTCACCAACAAAATTTTACATTCTTTTTTGCTTAACGGGCTTGATTCCACTTTGCTCAGCGCCTTCTTCCAGCTAGTGGGCATTTTCAGAACAAGCCGCTGGCGAAATGCAGCTGGCTGATCCGAAAAAGCATTCGCTATCACTTGCCGTCCCTGTGCCACCAAATAAGCCTTGAACCGCCCAAGCTTTTGCCAGTCAATCAAAATGCCAGGCCCCATTGAGGCTCTACTGATAAATTGTGCTTTTTTCACGGCAAAGCGATAGGCTTCATCACCGAGGCACTGTTGCAAGGCGGCTCTCTCGTTACGGGTTACAATGGAGCGAATGGTGCCTTCATTAAGGACAATGCCCAAATACAGTGCCAGTCGCTCAATCTCCTCCACACTGGCAAAGACGATTCGCTTGTAGGGCTGCTCAAAGTTGTAATCGAACTCATGGGCAATGTTGAACTTTTTCAGTAAATACCTCGACAGGTTAAATTGTACTGAAACATTCGACCTCAAGCCCTTTAGAAGACGCAGGTTGTCGTCTTCTTTCAACCAGCTAATGTGGGTGTATTTAATGGGAAAGAGGTTAAAATCCACCATATAGTTGAAAAGACTTTCGCCATTAAACTCCTCGAACGCATTATTGGTGTTCATGTGTCAATTCACTCTATCCACATTTTATTTCTGAACGTATTCAAGCCTGAACTCATGAGCTTTACCTCTTTTTCATCTTTTTCTTCTGCTCTAACGTCCAGAAAAAGTATCCACCACCGGCGAGTAACGCTATGAGAACAAAGATCAGTGAGTAAAATACCGCTTTTACTGTGCCAGCAGTGTGTGCAGGCAACTCCATAAACAAAACGGACTCTGTCGGTGGCTTATTGATTGTCATAGAGTTCAGCCGGGTCGCAGGAAACAGCGAAACGGCAATTTTATCAAGTGAAAGCCCTTCGATACTGTTAGAAACCAGTGTCTTCACTTTAGGCACTAAACCAGCAAGCTCAAGCTCAGGCGTATACTTGATAAACACTGATGCAGAAGAAGGGTAGTTGACATCCGTCAGGCTGTCCTGCTCCTGAGGCAAAACAACGTGTACCCGAGCGGTAACGATGCCATCAATCATTGACAACGTGGACGACAGCTCTTGCGACATCGAGTACGTATAACGCGCCCTTTCTTCGGTGGGAGATGAAATCAAGCCATCCTTCGGAAAAATATCACCAATGGATGAGTATTTTTCTTTAGGGAAGCCAAGGCCGCTGAGAACCTTGACGGCCCGTGAAACATCGTCAGCATTGACCATAATCGTGACAATCTTATCCTTATCCACCAACTTCTCACTGGGGATGTCGTTGTCGATGAGGATTGCCAGCATTTCATTGCCTTCCCGCTCTTTTAAGCCGGAGTAAAGCTCAACTTTACAGCCCAGCAAAAGCAGAGTCATAGAAAACAACAGTGCATATTTAAAGATATCAACAAACCTCTTTTTCATAATGAGGTAACCTTTGACCTGTTAATTACTCCTACTTTTAACGGCCATTTTTTTAAAATTATTATTTTTCTGTGGAAATAAAACGCATTAAAAAAATCGCCGATTTTTTGGCTAATTTGCGCCAATAAATCGACGAAATCGAAAAATTCAGGCCCGAAGTTCAATAAAAACATTTTAATTACAACAGTGCTGCTTAAACCTTGAAGAAAAGATCGTATTCCTTAAGGTTTAAGCACAAGATTGAGGCAAGGTATGGAAAGAGTAAGAAAATTACTGGTTACGCAGTAGAGTATCAAACGTCTGAGTACTTTTACTGACGATTTTCCCAATGTAATCCTCTGTTATCATCAAATTGGTCATCGCCATCTGGGTTCTAAACATCTCTTTCATGCTCATTGCTTCGCCGGGTTCAAGTTGTGTTTTTACCAGCTGTGTCTTTGCTTCTACATGATCTCTTAACCCCTGCATGCCCTGCAGTACTTTATCGCCAAGGGTTAAAGCTGGTTGCGCAACTTGATCTGCATTGTTGGTAGCCTCTACCGCTTCCTTATTGGAACCAGAGAGTAGCTGAGCAAATCGCCCTACATCTTCTTCTTCAGGCTGATCCCCACTGGTAAAGCCTTCTTGCGTTTTTTCTAAGGCTTTTTCCGCCAGCTCACCGGGTTTAATAATGTTCTCTGCCATAGTAGTAACCTCGATTTATTTTAATTAAATTCGGGTACTACACAATCCCTTTGCCATTACAGATAACTTTGTTATCAATTAATTTAGCGCATTTGCTTTTTCCATGAGATACTGCATCACACGCTCTGTTGTTGGTCGGTCAAATTCGCCATCTGGAATGAATACGCAGGAAAAAATCTCATTATTTCTCACCCCAACTTGCAGGCAGTAAGGGAAGCTATTTTTATAGTGGCACCCTTTTAGAGCAGTTTCCAAAGTGGCTAAGGTATTATAGCTATCCAATGCCCGGGACAAACTGAGCATAACCCCACCTACCTTAGTTTCTATATAGAGTTTCCCCGAATGATCAAACTCAAAGCAAACGACACCGGAATCTCCAAAAGTAAGGCCGCTAATTCCCATACCTTCACCTAACTCAGAGATCACATTATTACGCCAATCCATTGATACCTTCCTTTGTCGTAAATTAATATTGCAATAAAATCCTCAGCAGCAGAAATTAGTCCCCATTTCTTAAACGGCTCATGTATTTTTTAATTTTACTTGTTTTATCTTTATCTGAACGGGGAACAACTGAGGAGGACTCTAAAAGTCCTTCATCTTCATTCACTTTAATACTCAAAGGGTACTCATCTTCTAACTGACTAAATAGAGTTGAACCCATCGGTCTGCCAATGGGCTTCTCTTTCATTTTTGAATCAATTTGCTCGATAGAATCTTTAAGAACACTCAGGTCGTATTGTATCTTTTCAAGATCCAAATTTTTACAGTTAGCGTCAAAGTGTTTTTCAAGAACACCAATGGCAGTATTTACCAAATCGTTCAGGCCACCGTCATTTTGTGCTACCCATGATAGCAATGCTGCGTTATCCGGAGGAATTAAATTTATCGCCTTTGTGCTATCAGCAGGCGTAATGGAGATTTTGAGATTTTTAGCAAACTGGCTACCTCTTTTTTTGGTAATAGCCTTGAGTGCCGCCAGAATATTTTGCTCACTTTGGTTTTGCTGCAAAGAGTGTCGCAGAGCAGTCAGTGAGCTTTCTACAACGTATTTTTCATCTTTTTTACTGTAAATTTTGCCCGCCTGTTTCAACTCCTCTTTTTGCAATTCAAGAAGCTGTTTATCAGACAGACCATCAAGATTTCTCTTTGCTGTGACCACTGGTTGATCATTGGCTGCTGATTTATCTGCCTGCCCGATTTTTCCAGACTCATCCGCTGAAGTCTCAGCGTCAACTGGTGGTGGATTTAATATCCCCGGAATCAAATTATTTTCTTCTGCGGCGTTTGTTGCCGGCGAAAATCCGCCAAGAGCCCCCCCTGAAGCAATATCACTGATAACTTCTCCGGGGGCGAAATTCTCCAGTGCCCCACCTGAAATAGTTACTTCACCAATGCTTTCACTTGTGTTCGAGATTTCATCCACACCGGACTCTTTAATCGCTAAGGTATCCTGTAGATCTTGAATAGAAGCTACGAGTTGTTCTTTATTTTGAATATCTTTAAATGCTTCTTCGGGTATATTTCTGACCAAATCTTTCGTTTGATTGGCTAAAAATGTTTGTGCCTCTATACCCTGAACCCCCATATCCCGAACCAGGCCACTGATATCACCTGACGAAACCCATGACCTGTCAAGAATATCCAACATCCTCGCCATGTATTGACTGCCTGCAAATGGAATATTATAAGGATTCCTTTCTAATTGCTCTTGGGTATCCATGCACTTATCATGGATTCCCACTAGCCTTTTCAGGCTGGTCATATCGTTAACAATTGAGGTTAAATGTGCTTTTTCTGCTGATAGTGTTATGGAGTTTAAATCCCCTCCCAATAACTTTAATTGCATTTCAACAGCGAGCTCAAAGTTATTACCAGTACCGTGGCGCTTAATTATATCGTTATAACTGCCAGCCAAGGTTTTATGATCCATAACATGATCAAAATATTCCGCTCGAACTTCAGTCAGTGAAGAGTCAAGCTGATGCTCCTTTAAAAACTCACTGGCCTCTGCGGTGATATTAAAAGCTGCTTCAATTGGATCAAATTCAATATTTCTGCCCGAATCTCTCTCTTTTATCTGCTGTTGATATTTACTTTTAAGTTCATTAGCTGCAGCAAAAATTTCTGCTGCTGCTTCACTGCCGTATTGGGACTCATAAGCAACTGCGGCTTCATACAACGCAATGTATTGATGGAATATATCTTCATATTTTTCTGCAACACGCTCTTGCAGATCCTTGCTTTGGAGAGACTCTTTTGGCAGATTTAACAGGCTTTTGGTAAAGTCCTCGACGCCTGTGATGGACTCTATCTGACGTATTTTCTTGATTCGATCAAGAATCTCGTCATAAACGGATTTTCCTTTAGATACATCCCTTTCAGTAAATTTTTTAAATTTACTGAGCATCTGTGTGGCTTCTTCAGCGGCATCAAGAACATCAGACTGGGTTGGAATTGCCGAATGAGCAACCTTCACAGTTTCACCCTGCCAGCTACCGTTTTGCACACCAGTAGTGAATGCTGCAGCTCGTGAGTCGGATACCGGGATGTGAGCGGCAGACGCTGAATGTACACTATTAGCCATTGATTCCCTCTTTAAATAAGAACACCTAAAAAAACAGCAAAAAAAAGCCAACCGTTAAAAAGGCTGGCTACATCTTAAAAACCATTTCCTTGTATCAGGCTCTTGTGGATGACTTCAGTGTTTCAAACCAAGAGCGCATGATCTCGTCCATTTTACTTTGCACCGTTCTGATCATGTCCTGATGGAGGTTCATAAACTCACTGTCAGACTGCGCTGCGTTATCAAACATTTTCTGAGAGGCTTCAAGGATCTTAACCTGAGCGTGGTGCATACTGGCCTGATAATCCATGGCCACCTTAGCCATTTCACCGGAAGCAGAAATAACTTGTGAAACACCGTTAGCCAATGCCACCTGCGCCTGCTGTGCAGCCTGTGTGGGTGCTCTCGCGGATCTAACAGCCAATGAACCCTGAGCCACACCAGCAACAATTTTCGCGCCTGCAGCACAGTAACCGCCGATGGCAGTTTTTAATGCGGCACTTTTCATTTCGTCGGCCTGAGCCAGAATTTCACTGTGTGCAGCTTCATAGTTAAGCTGACGACTCTGCCTGGCCAAAGCTCGACCATTAGCACTTACCTCATGCAACAGCTCCAAAATTGCATAAATATCCACGAGTTGTTCCAGAACCTTCTCTGGAAAGATCTTATTGCCAGCCAATAATTGAAAGCCTGTAGCATTAGCTTTTATAAGCTCACTGACCGCAGGGGTGACAGAATTCATCAGCTTTTTCTGCTGATTAAGCATTTCAGGATAACCGGCCAACAAAATGACTTCAGCCTGTGCCTCACTAAAACCCATTTTTTTTAGTAAGTTAAGTTGGCCAGCAAATTGTGCGGTATTGTTCTGGTTGTTGAGTAAAGTTATGAGCCGCTCAGCCTGCTCACCTTTAAAACCAAGAGCTTCAAGCAGCGCATTGGGGTTATTTGCTTTTTTCAAAGACTCTAGGCCACCGCCATCCTGTGGGTTGGCCATGGATAACAGTGCCTGAATTTGACTATCATTGAACCCTTGCTGTCGAAGCATAGCTTTTTTCTGATTAAGCATTCCCGTACCACCATGTAAAGTAGCCAGAGAATTACCTGCATCATCCCGACCAGCGAGCGATAACAGCGCATCGAGCTGAGTATCAGAAAAGCCCATACCAGCAAGTACACTGCGTTTACCCTGAGACGAATTAAGCCCCTTACCCTGCATATTATCGATGTACTGACTGGTACCCTGCAAAGTAGCTGCATGCTTTTTGAGCCGGGCAACTTGTTCGGAGGTCAAATTATTGGTTTGGATATTGCCTAACAAGGTTCTGGTATCAGTAAAAACCTTCTCGGTTAATTTATTAGCCTGAACCACGTTATCATTGGCATTTTGCATTTGACCCGTATTTACATTCTTAGGCTTATCCAAAACCGGGCTTTTTAACAGTGTTCCCTGCAGCTCTGAACTTTCAGCACCTCTGTTTGAGACACTCATGTTTTTTCCAGAGAGATCACCCGCTGATATGCGTTGATTAGCTTCAGCCCTTTCAAGCTCAACAGGTAACGGCTGCTGACCGGTTGAGTTGATTTCAGAAATTGTTCCCATGCGATACCTCCGTGTGCACTTAATTAACAAACTGTTGATTAAATATTTTTATTGAGCTTAGATTTAGTGTCACTAATTCCTTTCAAACCACTGACAACCACTTCCCAAGATTTTTGTGCATCCTCAATTGCTTTTTTAATATCTTCTACCAAATCGTCAATCATATGTTGATTACGAATCATCCAGGCATACATTTTTTTCGCTTCAACTCTTAACATATCCGCATCGTATTGATGCTTAGTGCTAACAACACCTGCCGCGCCATCAGCCACCATGAGTCCGGCCTGAGAAATTCTTAGCATCTTATCTATATAAGAAACTGCAGTTCCAATTCGGGTCGAAAGTGATGCCGTATTGGAAGCTGTGGTGGCCGTAGCGGATACCGTTGCACCCGAAGCAGCGGCCCCAGTAGCAGAGGCATTGGCTGCGGAAGCGCCACTGGCAGCAACACCGCCAGCCACGGCACTACCCAGAGAGAGAACCAGCACGACAGATGTCATAAAAATCATGGCGGCCAATTTATTATTCTTGCCATCACCAAACATTTTAAATAATACCGGGTCGTCTTTGTTGACAGCCTGATCAATCGTCATCGCAAGCACCAGAGCAAATGCAGTAACCATAAGCACAGTACCGGGTCCGGGCGTCATACAAGAAAAAATCACACAAACAGCCATAAAGGCCAGTGCGATAGCACCAAAAATATTACTTAGTGCTCCGGCTTTTCTTGCTTGCTGTGATTTTTCTAGCGATTCCTGAATTTTTTCCATACGCTTTTCAGAAGCACGTTCACGTTCAAGCTGATTAATCTTGATCGATTCCTGATCAAACTTAAGGCGATTATCTTGCAGTTCGTTCTGAATCGACAACAGCATAAACGTTGCAGTCTCAACATCCAGACTTTTTTTAGCGTTTAAAAAGGTTGTGTTAAATTGATTAATCTTCTCTTGAATTGAAGCATGAAGTTCAGCCGGGCCGGATTTTATATTAGCTACTTTATTGATCGTATCTGCAAAAAGATTATTCAACTCTGTCAGGGAATTATCACCCAATGATTTCCCTAACATACGAGTTGTAAAGGAGTGCATGCTTGCTAAAGAGTTTTTTTCATTTTTTGGGTCTGTAAGCCCTAACAGTCCATCAATCATCTTATTATCGTAACCGAGCTTAGCAAGCTCCTCCCGGTTTTGTTTTAAAGATTTGATATGACCACCGATAGGGTTCTGCTTTTCGATGGCTTTGTCTATCTTCTCAGGATTAAAACCCTCTACAATTCGGCCTAACAGAATATCTTTGTTGACTTTATGAAGTTCTGGGTCAAAGTGCTTTTGTAGCTCATTGACCAACATAGCCTCTGTGAGCACTTTTTCGGAGGGGGACTTTCCACCGTCTAGTGGCGTGTCTAGCCGGTGCCCTGCTTGGAGTTTCGGTGCATCTGGCAAATCAGTGGTCGTGGAAATACTGTTTTTTTCTGAAAATCCTTTACTTACTTTTTCATCTTCCACTGCGTCCATCTGCTTTACAACAGATGGATCAATATTAATCTTGTCCAGTGACTGGCCATCTAGCGGAATAGTAGGCATGTGAATACTCCCGGGTTATTCTAGGTTTTCCAGCATAATTTTGACGCGCTCAATATCCTGAGCATATTCCTCACTGTCGCTGGCCCACTCGAGAGAGGTCTCATAGGCTATTCGTGCACTGTCTTTATCTCCTTTCGCCATATGACAATCACCGATGTAAAGCATTGGCCTGGGGTCGTCTGAATCAAGAATTGTCGTGAATGAAAAAATTTCTATCGCTTTATCGTACTGTTTCAACATCTGTTGACAAGCACCCAAGCCGAGAAAGTATTTGCGATTAAAATGATCATAAAAACATAAAAACTGGAAAACCTTTTGGGCTTCTAAGTATTTCCCACCCTGATACAAATTGTATGCAACGGAATAAATAGCCTCCATTGCATCATCACTCATATCCTTTAAATCCTTGAATGTACCTCCATTACCAAAGAAGTCTAACAACTGATTATCGAGGTTGGCACTTTCAGAATTATTGGCAGCTTCATTGTTCACGTTTGCACCCTCCATTATTAGCGCATGTTTTGTATAATCGTACTGATTGACTGGAAATATTTATTTATAAAATTCGAGAGCATCTCAAAGGTTTGATTATATTTATTAATGGTTTGCTGAAGCTTAGTCGTTTCGAGTTGTGACTGACTGGTTAAGGTTTCTATTTTACTTTTCAAGCCTTGGATATTGGCATCCCATTTGGTTGCATTCAAACCTGAGGGTATGTATTCAGCATTCATAGACTTCCAGAAATTAATCATTTCAGGGGTCATTGCGGAAGCGCCTTGCTCTTTGGCTTTTTTTGCTTTTGCAAGCCAATCGTTGGCCTGTTTGAGGGTGTCATTCTTTAACTCAATAGATTTAATTTGTTCCTCTAACTGCACCTGAAGAATCTCTGCCCGAGCTGTTAAAACCGACATAATCATAGCGTCAAGGGTAGGTTTGGTAAAATCAACTGGCTCGCCCAGTAAATACGCATTAACCTCTGCAGCCCCGGAGCCTACATAGTTATCGCCCTGCCAGTTGGCGGGATTACTTATCTCCTGAACCAGTGCAATCGGTGCTTGCAAATATACCAGTCGCTTAGAGTTTTCGTTCAATTCACCGGTGTACTTAAGAGCGTTTAAAGTCTGTTTGTTAACAGAGTAAAAGTGGGTTGGTGCCAGGGAGTTCCCCTGATCATCAGGGTCGGCTAACGACAGCAAAGCCTCTATTTGTGCATCGCTGTAACCCGCAGCGCGCAGCGAATCAATCTTAGCGTTATTAAGATTGACCGTATATTTATTTGTTACCCCTGATGAATTTTCAACAGACTCATTGCCGTTAACCGAACTATTCATTAATGGCTCCCTGCTTTTATTGAATTATCCGTTATGCACTACTTTTTAATCTAGCTTATAAAACAGTATTTTCACTAAAACTTAATGTTTACTAACTATTTTTTTCCAGAAATTCTAAATTAATTCCTTACGCCAATTATTTTTCATAATTTGTCTAATATATTCTTTCATGAACTCTCTACCCTTATCTGATGTGTTTAATAATTCAAAAGCATCATTCACTGTAGGTACCCCCTCACCGAGATCTCCATCCAGGAGGAGTTCGATAAACATTTCACGTTGATCCTCTTTCACTACCAATCGTTCACTTTGATTAGAAAAAAGCCCTTTTACACTATCATTGGTACTCGCAATCGCATTTGTTTTATTCTGCTCAAAGGTATTATTTTCACCCTCTGAAATACCTAGAACTTTAAATGCCCTCTTCTTTATTGTATGAGTTACTAACTTTAAAGACTGTTCGCAGTAGTTCTTACTATTTCTATCAGTAATGTCCTTATTAAATTTTATTTTATATATATCTTCCAAAACTTCCTGCTGTTTATTTTTTTTATTAGGATCAAGCCAGTTTATATTTTTTGCATTATCCAGCTCTATAAAAAACCTCACCATTGTTGTTCCCAATAAATTGTGATCTGGATTTGGCAGGCTGGCATTAAGCTTGGTATTACCTTCAATTTGTTGTAAAAATTCATCCTGATTTTTAGGATCTTGTCTTATGGAAAGGTCAAGCTGATCAAAAAGAACTTTATAACCGGAAGGCCTTCCTGCTGAGCTGCTGTCATTGGCAAAATTGGTTACCCCGTAGTTTAGTTTCGGACCCGACTGTTCGGTTACAAAGTTTATTTCAGGGTATTCTTTTATTTTGATAATAGGATCATCCATCAATTCCTGTGTCTGTCCTGGTGTTGCGTAGTTTTGACCTTGATTTAATTGCTTTATTACCTTTTCTGGATAAATCCCTTGCAATGGCTTATCAGCCGTTGACGGAAAAAATTCAACACCCTCTCCGCTACCACTTGAAAAACTCTGATCATTCACTCTTGGCATACGTTTATGAACTTCATTACGCAAAGCTGATTCAATACCTTTTAAACGTTCTGTCGCTTCAATAACTTTTTCATCAATATCCTTAGGACCCTGATCTGCTGGGCTCTGCAATAATTGACGTTGATCTAAACCGGGATAAAAACGCTTGTATGACTCAATCAGGCCGCCAAAATCCACTAACATCCCTAAAAGATCATCTAACTCAAGATCAGCATCGAATGTCAGGGCACCTGTCATAACATCTTGAATTTGTTCAATACGTTGTTGCTGACCCTCGCCTGCTTGACCATTCAAAGGAGACTCAACAAGCTGGGTAAGTCTATCAAACTTATTCAGCAATCTATTGTAGGACTCATTTTTTCCATTTTCTGATAATCCCCCAGAGGTAAACGCCTCTAAGGACGGTACAAGTTTGTCCTCGTTCAACCATTTTGATGGGTAATGATTAATCCATGTCTTAAATCCATCCAGACTAAATTTCTCTGTTAGCGGCGCGTCTTCTTCACTGCCTGTTTCATTAATAGGTTTTACGGGCTCTGCCTTTTGTGGCTGGCTCACTGGTTTGTTATTTTGAGCTTGTGTTGGCTCACTCGGATTATTCGCCGCGCCTTCGGGTGAGATGACGTTTGATATCGTCAACCCCATGCTGGAACAGATTAAAATCATTCCCATACTAAAGGTAAGTGTCGCCAGTAAGCTTGCGCCAAAAAATTGTCCGGCAACCGGAATCGTCATTAATAGTCCAACAATCAATAACGCACCAGCAATGCTTGTAAGCTTATTGTTTGAGATGAAATTCAGGACTTTGTTACACAGATTTTTGAGTTTCCCAAGCCATTTCTTTTTTGCTGAACTTTTTTGGCTGGCGCCATCTGGATAACTGTCTTTGACTTTGGTTATATCATTCTTTAAATCCGACAACTGCTGTTTAGACTCAACCGATAAATTGGCATTCATTGGATTGAGTACTCCGGTTTGACTGCTGATCGAAGCGTCCCGAGGTTTGTTTTGTACTGGCAGGTTGTCAGTACTGACCGGTATGTCTTGGCGTAAATTTTCTGTTGTTCGTCCAGGAGCTTCCAGATCTCTTTGTCTATCTTGAGCACCTAATGCAGTAGAGTGACTATTAACTTGCTGTTCTAAATCGTCATTACTTGGTTCAGTATACCAATGACTTGAAGATCGATCTTTTAAGTGGTTAGCACTTTGTCCAGGTGTATTATCTTGTTTTAAAGGTCGTGGAATAAAACTGCCTCCATCCTCCGTCCTGACTGATTTACCAAATGCTTTTGCACTCTCTCCCTTATTCGTTTTTCCCGTAGTGTTATTATTGGAACTGGGTGGTGTGTTAGTAGGTCCACCGATATTAGACATGACGAATCCTTTCCAAAATTTTAGTAATTATTTTATTCTAGACAAATAATCAAAATGGAACCTTGCAGAAAATCGGACTGTTTAAAATTTGACTCTTTTTTGCGCTAAAAAAAATTATTGTTCCTGAACTTAATACATACCCTCGCAGACCAACCCAAATCAGCTTAAAACCTGACATCAGATTCAAGTCACCAAATTCGTGCTAAGCAGGCTCGACGGCAACTAATTCCGGCAGGATTATGGAAAACTCTATCGCACTCTATATAATAAGCCCTCATATTTTTCAGCTAACTGACACCAAACCGAGACCCTTATGAGCTTTTCATCTGTACCCGCTGGCAAAAACCTCCCTGAAGACATCTATGTCATTATCGAAATCCCAGCCAACGCCTCCCCAATCAAGTACGAAGTTGACAAAGAGCTCGATGCAGTCCTTGTTGATCGGTTCATGGCCACCCCCATGTTCTACCCAGCAAACTACGGCTTCATCAACCAGACGTTAGCGGATGACGGCGACCCGCTTGATGTTCTGGTAGTAACCCCATACCCGGTAATTCCCGGCTCTGTCATTCGTGCTCGTCCGGTTGGCATGCTGAATATGTCAGACGAAAAAGGCCGTGACGAAAAACTGATTGCTGTGCCGCACGAAAAGTTATCCACACTCTACAGTGACGTAAAAGAGTACACCGACCTGCCTGCACTGCTGCTTCAGCAAATCGAGCATTTCTTTACTAACTACAAAGACCTTGAGCCTGGCAAATGGGTTAAGATTGACGGCTGGGAAGGTGCTGCAGCGGCGCTGGATGTCATCAAAAAGTCTGCTGCCAACTACCAAGGCTGACACTAACATCCAAGCTCAGGCTCTGTGAGTCTGAGCTCCTTTCCTTTTTATTTTCTATTTGCATAACCGATATAACACTGCACAATTAACCTATTTGTGATTATAAACAGCTGACTGTATGTTCTTACTCCCGCTTCGCCTGATTAGCTCCTTGTTGTTGGCACTTTTTGTCTCACTGCCTGCCTCAGCTAACCTGAGTCAAGTTTTAGGCACCGACCAAAACCCGGCCTTTCTTCCTGTGCATGAGGCTTTTCGTTTTTCCGGGCATATTGAACAAGACACTGTAATTATCGAAGCGCGCATTGCACCGCAACACTACCTCTACAAGCATCAGTTTTCATTTACTCCAACTGCAGGCATTCAAAAACTTGGCACTGCGGTCTTTCCTGTTGCCGAGCAAATTTTTGACCCGTATTACAACAAAAATCTGGATATTTTTAAGCACGACTTCAAGATCCGCATCCCGGTCACATACTCTGGCAATATTCCAGAGTTAGAAATCAGTTATCAGGGCTGTGCTGAAGCCGGGCTTTGCTACCCGCCGGATAAAATAATTATCCCTCTCGTTACCAAAGCCAATAACGAGAACCCGGCACCTCAACCCCAGACAACCGATAAAAACAACTTCGTGCAACAAATCGAAAGCCACAGTTTACCGATTGCCCTGCTACTTTTCGTGCTGGCTGGCATCGGTCTGAGCCTGACTCCTTGTGTTTTGCCCATGTTCCCTATTCTTTCCAGCCTGATTTTAGGAACGCAAACCCTGAGCAAGGCCAGAACCCTGGCGCTGACCATGACCTACATTCTGGCGATGTCCGTCACCTTTGCGGTTGCCGGCACCTTGATGGGGCTTTTCGGCGCGAGCCTGAATCTGCAGGCACAACTTCAGTCCCCCTGGCTGCTCATCCCGATGGCTGTGCTGTTTGTGCTGCTGGCTCTGAGCATGTTCGGGCTCTATGAATTACAGCTGCCCGCCCGAATTCGAGACAAGCTCAGCAGCAACCAACAAAAATCCGGCAGTTTAAGCGGTGCTGCCGCAATGGGCATACTCTCTGCACTGGTGGTATCGCCTTGCGTTTCTGCCCCATTGGCTGGCGCACTGATCTATATCAGCACAACCGGTGATGTGCTCTTTGGTGGCCTAACCCTGTTTTCGCTTGGTCTGGGCATGGGTATTCCCCTGTTTATTGTCGCCGTTGGCGGTCGTCACTGGTTGCCAAAGTCTGGTAATTGGATGAATGGTGTCCGTTCACTCTTTGGCGTTCTGCTGCTTGGTGTCGCCATCTGGATGCTGGAGCGGGTGATTGCGCCGTCGGTCACACTGCTCCTATGGGGAGCCTTGTTAGTTGGTAGCGGGGTGTTCCTCGGCGCACTGAGTTTCAATCTTGAAAAAGCCATTGATAAAGTGCGACAGTCGCTGGGAGTCCTGTGCCTTATTTACGGCAGCTGTCTGATTATTGGCGCTGCCATGGGTAACAGTGATCCGCTCAAACCACTTTTTGCCGCCGTAAGCACTGCCCCTGCGGCAGCACCATCCGCTGAGACCTCCGGTTTCAATACGGTCACCACTGTCGATGAACTGAACGCACTATTGGCCGAGGCCGCACAAAATCAGCAACCTGTCATGGTGGATCTGTATGCCGACTGGTGTATCTCCTGCAAAATCATTGAGCGCACGGTGTTTCCTGACCCGTTAGTCGCGGATCAGCTGGCCACAATCGAGTTGATCAAACTCGACATCACCGACAACACCAAAGCGCATCAACAACTTCTTAATCAATACCAACTGTTTGGCCCGCCCGCTTTGCTCTTTTTCAATAACAAAGGACAAGAGCTACCGCAGCTAAGATCCCAAGGGGAAATTACTGCCCCGCAACTTCTACAAAAGCTCACCAAACTCTGAGGGTTGGCAACGAACAATCTAACCCGGTTACTGCCAAAGAACCGCCTAAGCAGAGCCTAAATTTGCAAATTTGTGCAAATATGTTTGAAACAGGCAAGAAATGCTTCGTAACTGTCGTTAACCTCCTGTAACAAGCGCAAACTGGACGCATTACCGGCAATGGGGCAAAATGCCCCTGCAATAATGATTTGAATGCGTTCTGTCCTACCGCTATCCGACAAACAAATTCACATGCAAAGCCTGCCGAGCCAAGAGCTGTTAAATCAACTCAATTCAGCGAAAGTGAATTGCTCTGCGATGCCTTTACCCAAAGACAATCAAGAGGAGAAAAATGGTAGATATTCTTGTTCTTAATGGTCCAAACCTTAATCTACTGGGCACCCGAGAGCCCGATCTTTACGGCGCAGTGACACTGGAGCAAATCAGTCAAAAACTTATCCAGCAGGCAGACGATGCAGGCTTATCACTCGATCATTTCCAGAGCAACGCAGAGCACTGCATCATAGAGCGCATTCATCAGGCAGCCGAGGAAGGTGTCCGTTTCATCCTCATCAACCCGGCCGCTTTCACCCATACCAGTGTTGCTATTCGGGATGCATTGTTGGGTGTTGCTATACCGTTTATTGAGGTGCATCTGTCAAACATTCACCGCCGTGAGCCTTTTCGCCATCACTCCTACTTCAGCGATATTGCTGAAGGTGTCATTGCCGGACTAGGAGTTGACGGTTACGAACTGGCGCTCTCAGCTGCCATTCAATCTATTGATAAACAAACATAAATACATCGGGAGGCAAAACACTTGCCTATGCAAGCGTTTTGCTTAAAAGCAAATAAACAACTGGCCGGTTTACCTTGCCGTTACAAGTACTTGAGAATGACAATGGATATCAGAAAAGTAAAAAAGCTTATTGAGCTGCTGGAAGAATCAGGAATTGACGAGCTGGAAATCCATGAGGGTGAAGAGTCGGTTCGTATCAGCCGTTACTCCAAAAATGCCCCGGTTGCAGCTCCCGTTGCTTTGCCGGCTGTGGCTCCAGCACCGGCGCCTATTTCAACTCCCGTGGCAGACCCTGCGGCGCCCACAGCTAGTAAAACAGCCTTTGGTCATCAGGTTAAATCTCCCATGGTGGGCACTTTCTACAGCTCTCCTTCTCCTGAGGCACCTGCCTTTGCGCCAGTGGGCAAACAGGTAAAAGAGGGCGACGTGCTTTGCATCGTTGAGGCCATGAAAATGATGAACCAGATCAAAGCCGATAAAGCCGGAACCATTGAAGCTGTGCTGGTTGAAAATGGCCAGCCGGTTGAGTACGACCAGCCCCTGTTCACCATTGTCTGAGAGTCCCGCCATGCTCGATAAAGTCGTTATTGCCAACCGGGGCGAAATTGCTCTTAGGATATTAAGAGCCTGCAAAGAGCTGGGTATTAAAACCGTTGCCGTGCACTCTAAGGCTGATGCCGATCTGATGCACCTGCATCTGGCTGATGAATCAGTCTGCATCGGCCCTAACAATCCCACCGAAAGCTACCTTAATATCCCCGCCATCATCAGTGCTGCTGAGGTGACTCACGCTACCGCTATTCATCCGGGCTATGGCTTTTTATCAGAAAATGCCGACTTTGCTGAACGGGTGGAGCGCAGTGGCTTTACCTTTATTGGCCCATCTGCGGATGTAATCCGCCTGATGGGAGACAAAGTCTCCGCCATCGCCGCCATGCAAAAAGCCGGGGTTCCCACCGTGCCCGGCTCCAACGGCTCACTGACGGACGACGACAGCAAAACTCTGACCATTGCCCGTAATATCGGTTATCCGGTCATCATCAAAGCCGCCGGTGGTGGTGGTGGGCGCGGGATGCGTGTTGTCCACAACGAAGAAGAGCTAATCAACTCCGTAGCCCTGACCAAATCAGAAGCTGCCGCCGCCTTCAACAACGATACGGTGTATCTGGAAAAGTTCCTGCAAAAACCCCGTCATGTTGAGTTTCAGGTACTGGCTGACGGTCAGGGCAACGCCATTCATCTCGGTGATCGTGACTGTTCACTACAGCGCCGGCACCAGAAAGTCATCGAAGAAGCGCCAGCGCCCGGCATTCCTGAAAAGAAACGCCAAGAAGTGGCCACGGCCTGTACCCGTGCCTGCATTGAACTTGGTTATAAAGGTGCTGGTACCTTTGAATTTCTTTATGAAAACGGTGAATTCTACTTCATTGAAATGAACACTCGGGTACAGGTTGAGCACCCTGTTACAGAGTTAATAAGTGACTTTGACATCGTCAAAGAACAACTCCGTATTGCCAGCGGTCTGCCCCTGAGCGTGCGACAAGAAGATGTGGTACTCAAAGGTCACTCATTTGAGTGTCGCATCAACGCTGAAGACCCGAAAACCTTTATGCCCTCACCGGGCAGAGTTGAGCAGTTCCACGCCCCCGGGGGCAGTGGCATTCGGGTAGATAGCCACCTTTACAGTGGCTATAGCGTACCGCCCTACTACGACTCACTGATCGCCAAAATCATCAGCTACGGCCCGGATCGGGAAACCGCCCTGATTCGCATGAAAAACGCCCTGGATGAAACGGTAATTGAGGGCATTAAAACCAACATCCCCCTGCATCAGGAGCTGGTCACTGACAACCAGTTTAAGGAGGGCGGCGTCAGCATCCACTACCTTGAAAAGAAATTGTCTGAAGCTGAATAAATCAACAGACATATCTCACGGTTAAAACTAAAATTACAATCCCGGTCCTCCCCACGGCTTGCCCTGGGGAATTTCATTGCCTTTCATATGGATAACACCATGTCCTGGATCCAAGTCAGACTGGAGACCACCGCTGAACACGCTGAAAATCTCGAAGACCTACTGCTACAAGCCGGTGCCTGTGCTGTCACCCTGCAAGACGCGCAGGATCAGCCAGTTTACGAGCCGGAATTGGGAACGACCCCGCTATGGAATAAAACGGTCGTCATCGGGCTATTCGATGCCCAAGTAGCTACCGACGAGATTATCCCATTTCTCCAAAATCACGCCGGATTAACCCCCTTCCCCCGGCACAAAATTGAGCTGGTAGAAGACAAAGACTGGGAGCGGGAGTGGATGACCCACTTTCACCCCATGCAGTTTGGTGACCGCCTTTGGGTCTGTCCTAGCTGGAAGGAGGTGCCCGACCCTGACGCAGTCAACCTGATGCTGGACCCGGGACTGGCCTTTGGCACCGGTACGCACCCCACCACTGCGCTTTGTCTGCGCTGGCTTGATCAGCAGGCAGACCTGCATGGCAAAGAGGTGATCGATTACGGCTGCGGCTCCGGCATCCTCGCCATTGCAGCGCTATTGCTCGGCGCCAGATCCACTGTCGGCGTGGATCTTGACCCTCAGGCGCTGGAGGCCACACTGGAAAACGCGAAACGCAACCACATCCCCTTAAACAAACTGTCAGTCTTCCTTCCTGACGATGAACCCGCCGAGCAGTCAGACGTGGTGCTGGCGAACATTCTGGCCGGGCCATTAATCCAGTTAGCTCCCAAACTGGCCAGCCTCACCCGTGAAGGCGGCACCATTGCCCTCTCAGGCATATTGGCAGAGCAGGCGGAAGAGGTGGTTAACACCTACCAGCAGTGGTTTGACATGGAAGCACCGGTTACTTTTGATGGCTGGGCGATGCTCTATGGTAAACGCTGTCCATAAAATTTGGCTTGAGTCTGATGCGGGGGCTCTGGTTTAATAAAAAATGACCTAAAGATCAGGTAAATAGAAAACATGGCGCCGTCAAGTGTCACATGCCCCCACTGCCACACCTCTTTTCGCATCACCAGTGTGCAATTCAAGGCAGCCAAAGGCTCCGTTCGGTGTGGCTCATGCCTTCAGATTTTTAACGCCCAAGAGCAGATTGAGGCTCAGCAGGAGCCTCCCGCTGTTAATGCAAGCACACAAACTTTGCCCAAAGCGGAAACACAGGCACCTAAGCCATCATCAACAAGCCACGGCGAAAAAAAAGCACCGCCAGCCCGCCCTGCCGAGCCTGAAAAAGTTGCTGATTACGGCTACCAGCCAAACATTGACTCCCTGATTGATGAGCTAAACAACCAAGAAATTCACACCAAAATCGGCAAACAACAGCGTCGCCAAAAGCAGAAGCACTGGCTAATAATGGCCGTGACCCTGATATTGCTACTGACCTTACAAGCGGCCTGGTTTAACCGCAACAGCTGGTCATTGAACCCAACATTGAGGCCTGCTTATGCCGGTATGTGTTACCTACTTGACTGTGATTTACCGCCATTAGTAAACCTCAAGGCCATTCGCAGTCTTGACCTTGTGGTTCGCAGCCACCCACACAACAAGGGGGCGCTGCAAGTTGACGCAGTAATCGTCAACGAAGCCAACCATCCACAACCCTTTCCCAACTTAGAGCTGACCTTCACCGACATCAATGACAAACTGGTGGCCAACCGAACTTTTTCCCCCTCGGAATACCTCGGTGGTGAACTGGCAGGCTCTGACGAAATGCCATCGGCACAGCCCATTCGGATAAGGCTCGATATTCTTGACCCCGGTGATCAGGCAGTGAGCTATCGGCTCACTTTCAGCGAGAACCATGACGCGCGCTTTAACTAGTGCAACAAAACCTTGATACCCTTACCGATACAAATATGCCTTTCTCGCTCCCTCGCAGGAGCGAGGCTTAAAGGCTACACCCCAGACATAACTGAACGGCTTTCCAAGCTCTGGGTAGCTGCCCAAAAATAGCACCCGACAGAGCACCCTCACAGCCCAATAGCAGAAAATATTTCTGAAAATTTATTAAAATACAGAACTATTTACCCAAAAATCTCAATATAAAAAATTTTCAGAACGCCTTTCCTAAGCCAGCACTTCCTTGACATTAGTCAACGCTTTTTGTTTGTAGACACCATTTAAAATTACAGCTAAGATTCACCACGTTAAGATTCATTTTAAATGAATCTTAACGGTGATAATTAGAAAATCCTCGGTAAATAGCGGTAAAGATTAAAGATGATGATTAATAATAGAGGTGCTTTATGAGTCTGAGCGAAAAAAACATCCAGATCGTCAAATCCACTGCTCCGGTAGTGGCTTTACATGGCGAGACCATAACCCATCGCTTCTATCAGGAAATGCTCAGCCAGCACCCGGAACTGCGGAATATTTTCAATGCAGCAAACCAGAAAACCGGACGCCAGCAGACAGCTCTGGCCAATGCGCTTTTTGCCTACGCCACTTACATCGACCAGCCAGAAGCTCTGACAGCAACTATCCAGCGCATCGCCCACAAACATGTGAGCCTGAACATCAAACCTGAACAGTACCCCATTGTTGGCAAACACCTGCTGGAAGCGATGTCTTATGTACTCGGCGATGCCGCAACAGAGGAAGTACTGACGGCCTGGAAAGAAGCCTATGAGTTTCTGGCCAACGTGTTCATTGAAGTGGAGGAAGGCATTTATCGGGAGCGGGAGTTGGCAAAAGGTGGCTGGCGTGAAACCCGACGTTTCTGCGTCACCAAAAAAGTCCGGGAAAGCGATTTGATCACCTCACTCTACTTTGAACCAGAAGACGGCCTACCCATACCCGATTACCATCCGGGGCAATACATTGGCATTTATATTCACCCAAAAGGCTCAACCTTTCGCTGCATTCGTCAGTACAGTCTTTCCGATGCCCCCAATGGCAAAAACTACCGCATTTCAGTGAAGCGTGAGGGCGAAGGTGAAAACAGTGGTGTTATTTCCCACTACCTGCACGATGAAATTAAGGTAGGTGATATTGTTGAGCTGCGCCCACCGGTGGGCGACTTCTTTTTAGACCCACACGTTAACACCCCCATCGTCCTGCTCAGTGGCGGCGTTGGCCAAACCCCGATGTTAAGCATGCTCAACACGCTGGTAAAAAAACAGTATCAGCAGCCCGTTATTTTTGTGCATAGCGCCACCAATAGCGATGTCCATGCTTTTGAGGATCACGTGAAAGCGATTGCCAAAGCGCACGATAACGTCAAGGAGATACTGTTTTACGACGCTCCAACTGAAAACTGCACCGGGCACCATTTCGCTGGCCAAACGGACCTTGAGAAAATTCGTACCAGCATTGACCTTCCCAACGCCCATTACTATTTTTGCGGCCCGCTCGGTTATATGAAAATGGTAAACAGCACCTTAAAAAGCTGGGGCGTTACACCAGAGCGGATTCACTACGAAGTTTTTGGGTCTCATAAAGACCTTTGATCAGCCATTTTTTCTGCCTTCAATACCGCCCTTGAAAACAACCTTTGCTTTTAAGGGCTCAGTACTCCATCAGAACCCCCTAATATTTCATGGGATTCTCCATCCGCCCCAAGTGCATTTTCATGCGCAAGGTCAATAAAAATTCACCATTTCACTCATCACAGCCCTACTTGCTGATTTATATCAAAAAATAAACAATCCATTGTCCCTATAATCAGCCCCCGCTGCGTCAGTCTGGAACTGTAGTTATTTCCTGTGCGTGTTCCATCACGAATTGCACAAAAAGTAACCAGATTGACTTTATCGTAAAATTCACAATGCGTATCATGGGGGGTTATTTTTCAGTAATCGTTGTACACATCAACTTATCAGTAGAGGTTTAGTTTCTTGTCCGGTCACACAGCACAGTTAACCATTGGTCAATACCACATCCAAAAACCGGTAGTACTGGCGCCTATGGCAGGAGTCACCGACAGTCCGTTTCGCCAACTCTGCCTGCAGATGGGCGCCGGAATGGCGGTTTCAGAGATGGTTACCAGTGACAAGAAACTTTGGCACACCAGAAAATCCAAACTGCGTATGGATCACAGCGGTGAGTCCGAGCCCCGCTCAGTACAGATTGCCGGTGGTGACCCCCAGCAAATGGCAGAAGCGGCCCGGCTGAATCAGGAATTTGGTGCCCAGATTATTGATATCAACATGGGCTGCCCAGCAAAAAAGGTATGCAACAAAGCCGCCGGTTCGGCTTTGTTGAAAGATATAACGCTGGTAGAAGCCATCCTGAAAGCAGTGGTTGCCGCGGTGGATATCCCGGTCACCCTAAAAATTCGTACCGGCTGGGATACCGACAATCGCAACGGTGTGGACGTTGCAAAACTGGCCGAACAGTGCGGCATTGCCGCCCTTGCAGTGCATGGTCGTACCCGGGCCTGCATGTATCGGGGGGAAGCCGAGTACGAAACCATCGCCAAAATAGTTACGGCGATAAACATTCCGGTGATCGCCAACGGCGACATCACCTCAGCAGCAAAAGCCCGGCACGTTCTCGACGTCACCGGTGCCAAAGCATTGATGATTGGCCGTGCGGCACAGGGGCGTCCCTGGATTTTCCGGGAGATTAACCACTTTCTCGAACACGGAGAACCCCTGCCAGCACCAAGTCAGCAAGAGATTCAGGGCATCCTGACTCGCCATCTACAGGCGCTGCACCATTTTTATGGTGAACCTCAGGGCGTGAGAATCGCCAGAAAGCACGTCGGTTGGTATATGCAAAATCAACCATCCGGCCTTGAGTTTCGCCGCTCTTTTAACCAACTGGAGTCTGCGCCAGAGCAGCACCAGAGCATAAACGACTATTTTCAGCGGTTATCAGAACAACCGCCAACCAGTCCAATTTTAAAATCGAATTCAGAGGACCAAGCGGCATGACAGCAACAGAAGTGATTACAACAGGTCATCCGACACAGGATCACGAGGAAGCCATGGCTACTATCAGTTTGACGCCCCGGCCACAGGAGACCGAGCCGAAGGAGACACAAACACTGCGCGATAGCGTAGAAAAATCCATGAACAACTACTTCGCCCACCTCGACGGACAAGACGTTACCAATGTCTACCAGATGGTTCTTTCAGAAGTAGAAGCCCCCTTGCTGGAAACCGTGATGGCGTATGTCAAAGGCAACCAGACCCGCGCCGCCAAACTTTTGGGCCTGAACCGCGGCACATTAAGGAAAAAGCTGAAACAGTACGGTCTTATTTGACCCTGTCAGAGCAGCAATAAATTCCCGAAAATCTGTGGTTTGCGGCTCGCAAGCTGCAGATTATCTTTTTATCCTCTCCCACCTCTGCCAATAACGGTGATTTCCAGCTAAAATCTGCCCAATTTTTCAACACACTGTGAGTGAGAAACAATGGCAGCCACCTCACGCCCGCTGCGCCGGGCTCTGATTAGCGTTTCCGACAAAACCGGCATTGTCGAATTCGCCCGGACCCTGCACGAGCATTCAGTAGAAATACTATCCACTGGCGGCACCTTTGCCCTTCTGGTCGAGAACGGTATTCCCGCTATTGAAATCGCTGACTACACCGGCTTTCCTGAAATGATGGACGGTCGGGTAAAAACCCTCCACCCGAAAGTACACGGCGGCATCCTTGGCCGCAGCGGTCAGGATGAGGCGGTGATGGCGGAACACGGCATTGAGCCCATTGACCTTGTTGTTGTTAACCTCTACCCCTTTGAACAAACCGTCGCCCGCCCTGATTGCGACCTTGCCACCGCCATCGAGAACATAGACATCGGCGGCCCCACGATGGTACGCGCCGCCGCCAAAAACTATCGGGACACCACCATTGTCGTCAATGCCAGTGATTACCAGCGAGTACTGGAAAACCTGAAAGAGAACGATGGCTTCATTGACCTGCCAACCCGCTTTGATTTGGCGGTAAAAGCGTTTGAGCATACCGCCCATTATGACGGTGCCATTGCTAACTATCTTGGCACTCGCCTTAACCCCGAAGAACCAGAAACCTTTCCCCGCACCTTCAACACCCAGTTCATCAAAATTGAGCAGATGCGCTACGGTGAAAACCCGCACCAGCAAGCCGCCTTTTACGCCGAACCCAACCCACCCGAAGGCACCATTGCCAGCGCACAACAGCTGCAAGGCAAAGCACTCTCCTACAACAACATTGCCGATACCGACGCAGCCCTTGAATGCGTTAAAACCTTCGACTTACCCGCCTGCGTTATAGTCAAACACGCCAATCCCTGTGGCGTTGCTGTTGGTGCCGATTTGCTCGAAGCCTACAACCGTGCCTATGAAACCGACCCGACCTCGGCTTTTGGCGGCATAATCGCCTTTAACCGCAAGCTTGATGCCGCCACCGCCCGCAGCATCATTGAGCGGCAGTTTGTTGAAGTCATTATTGCCCCACAAGTGGACGCTGAAGCGGTAACGGTGCTGCAAAATAAACAGAACATTCGGGTATTGAGTGCCGGTCAACTGCCGGTTATTGCCACGCCAACACTGGACTTTAAACGGGTTAACGGCGGGCTTTTGGTGCAAGACAGCGATCTTCGCATGGTGACCCCGGCAGAACTCAAAGTAGTCACCGACCGTTCACCCACTGAACAAGAGATGACTGACCTTCAATTTGCCTGGAAAGTTGCTAAATTTGTCAAATCCAACGCCATTGTCTACGCCAAAAATGCCCAGACCATCGGTGTGGGTGCTGGCCAGATGAGCAGGGTCTACAGTGCCAGAATTGCCGGTATTAAAGCCGATGACGAAGGGCTTAAAGTGCGTGGTTCCGTTATGGCTTCCGACGCCTTCTTCCCATTTCGTGATGGCATTGACGCCGCCGCCAGTACTGGCATCACCGCCGTCATTCAACCCGGCGGCTCCATGCGAGACCAAGAGGTCATTGACGCAGCCAACCAAGCGGGTATAGCGATGGTCTTTACCGGCGTTCGCCATTTTCGGCATTGATGCTTTGCGAAAAACTATCTGACTTCATCGCATAATTGAAAATTGCTACAGGATCTTCAAAAGGACATCCTCTATGAGAGTGCTGATCATTGGTAACGGAGGGCGAGAACACGCCCTGGCATGGAAAGCCGCACAAGACGAAAACGTCAGGCAGGTCTTTGTTGCCCCCGGTAACGCTGGCACTGCTTCAGAAAACAAAGTCTCGAACGTTGATATCAACGTACTGGAGCTGCAAAAACTGGTTGAGTTCGCCCAACAAGAAGCCATCGACCTGACCATTGTTGGCCCGGAAGCACCGCTGGTTGCCGGTATTGTTGATCAGTTTGAAGCCGCTGGCCTGAACATTTTTGGCCCAAATCAAGCCGCCGCCCAGCTAGAGGGCTCCAAAGCGTTCACCAAAGACTTCCTTGCCCGCCACCACATTCCCACCGCCGCTTACAATAACTTCACCGCAATCGAACCGGCAAAGGCTTACGTTAGACAACAAGGAACACCGATTGTCATCAAAGCCGACGGCCTCGCCGCCGGTAAAGGCGTGATTATGGCGCAAAGCGAGCAGGAAGCGTTTGCCGCCATCGACGATATGCTGGCCGGCAACGCCTTTGGTGAAGCAGGTCATCGCGTCGTTATCGAAGAGTTTTTAACCGGTGAAGAGGCCAGCTTTATCGTCATGGTCGATGGCAAAAACATTTTGCCTCTGGCCACCAGCCAAGACCATAAAGCACGGGATAATGGTGACAAAGGCCCTAATACCGGCGGCATGGGGGCTTACTCACCGGCACCCGTTGTCACTGCCGACATTCACCAGCGCATCATGGAAGAAGTCATCATCCCAACCGTCGAAGGCATGTCTGGTGAAGGCATGCCTTACAAAGGTTTTCTTTACGCCGGTTTAATGATCGACGGTAACGGCACACCGAAAGTACTGGAATACAACTGTCGTTTTGGTGATCCGGAAACCCAGCCCATTCTGATGCGCTTGAAATCCAGCTTGGCCGATCTCTGCCTAGCCGCAACCCGGGGAGAGCTTGATCAGACTGAGGCCCATTGGGACAGTCGAACAGCCCTTGGCGTCGTTATGGCAGCTGGCGGTTATCCGGCAGCCTATACCAAAGGTGATGAAATTACCGGGCTGGATAACATCAAAGAAGCCCGGGTATTTCAGGCAGGCACCCGTATTGAAGACGGCAAAACACTCACCAATGGCGGCCGCGTATTGTGCGTAACGGCTCTTGGCGATGGCGTTAAAGATGCACAGCACAAAGCCTATAACGCTGTTAAATCCATTCATTGGCACAACGCCTATTACCGCACCGATATCGGTCATCGGGCTATTTCCAGAGAAAACAAATAAAGCCAAAGGCTGTGTCAACCACTAACTGACACAGCCTTTACATAAAACTCACGCTTAACCCAGAAAAAAAACTAATAAAATAATTAATTGCAGAAAAAAACTCTGAATTTGATTTTTTTATCTAAAAAAAAACTGTATCGTTTTTTTACAAAACAAGTTTCAGTATAATTTCTTGATGATAAGAAAAAAGGAATTTTCTGCAGTGTTTTTTTCTGGTTCATTATTGCCATTTGCCGTTTTATTATTTGTTCTTACAACCTTTAGAAGCACTGTTATTTTTGCTCATGAGGGTATCGACAACAGCACTTACTTATCGCACCTAGAAGCCATTGAATTTCTTGCCGACGCTGGGCAATTATCCGTTCACGAACTGAATAGACACAAACACCGCTTCGCCACTTGGGAACCGGCTTTACTGACCGAAAAAGAAAAAAAGCAGACCCTGTGGCTACGATTTACCTTCAGCAATAACACTCAACAAATCGTCAACCCAATGCTGTCCGGGCGTTTTCAACAGCAAACGCCGCCAGAGTTTTACCTGAAGACAGAATCCGGAATCACACCGTTAAAATTAAGCCAGCTCAATACCATCGTCTTTTCACTTTTGCCTGAGCAGACAGCCGTTGTTTATCTAAAAACATTATTTCACCCACAGCTGGCCAACTTGAAGCTGGGCAGTTTTGACCAGATCGTAAAATCGCAACACCATAATCAGTGGTTCACTGGCCTCATTAGCGGTTGGTTAATATCAGTACTTCTGGCCAACCTCTGGGTGTTTCTATTAATAAAGCAGCACTCCAAAACCGACCAGAAAAATCATCGCATATTCCGCTTACTTCTTGCCGCTGGCGCCATCGTAACCCTTATGTTTATGGCTGCCTGGCAAGGACAGCTGAGTGCATGGCTTCATGTACCCATCGCTCTGGAAGATGTGATTTACAAAGTTTCTATCGTGCTCATTAGTCTGACCTTGTGCCAACTGTCGGTAAAGCTTTTTGGTGAACTCAAACCACCGCTAATCTGCCTGTTTTATATCTTCTCTCTGCTTTATTTGTCCGCCACGCTCTGGCTACCACTAAGCAACAACCCTCTACTACCGCCAGCGCTGCTGACGATGATCGTAATAGTCATTGCCAGTTTCTGCCTGTCTTTATGGCTAAGTAAGCACAATAGCCAATCCTCGGTCTGGCTAGTGATTCCATTGTCTATAAGTCCATTAATTTTTGCCCTTAATCACTCCAGCGCTTTGATTGTAGCTTCGCAAGGCTCAACTTGGTTAATGATTGTGGGGGTGGCACTTTTTCTTGGGTTGCTCACCGTTCCAAAGCAAACCTATCGCCAAAGCCCACAACCAGAAACACCGATCAGCGCACGAACCAACTCATTTGATCATGAAACCATCAACTCTTTGAGTTGTGAGATGCGTACACCGCTCAATGGTGTGATGGGTATGGCAGAATTACTGCTAAGTACCCAGCTATCGTCCACACAAAAAGACTATATCAACATCCTTCGTTATGCCGGCTTTGAGATGGGTAACCTGATTAGTCTGCTGATGAGCAACATCAAAACGACTGAGCAGATAACACCACCCAACAACCAGCTAACCAATATTCATCATATAATCGACCAGCTGATCAAGCGTTTTCACTGTCGGGCGCAACAGCAAAATATCGTTCTTGACCACCAAATAGACGACACCATAAACACCGCCTGTCGGATTGAGGAACAA
This sequence comes from Endozoicomonas sp., assembly GCA_965198415.1. GTDB lineage: Bacteria > Pseudomonadota > Gammaproteobacteria > Pseudomonadales > Endozoicomonadaceae > Endozoicomonas. The sequence goes on along the minus strand of CBDAPN010000028.1, from coordinate 152,012 downwards.
CCGGTTACCCAGATTTTAGAAGCGCTGCTTTTTTACGCTCTGAACCAGAGCCAGCAAGGGAGTGTAACTCTTTTCGTGTGCAAAGCCTCCTCAGATAAACTGGCTTTTGAACTGCGCTTGCAAAGCAACGTTTTCGATGCGAAACACCTTGGCTGCAAACACTCATTTTCTGAAGCCAAAACAGAAACGCCCATGGGGCTTAATTTATACCTTGCCACCTGCCTTACAAAACAGCTTAACGGTGAAATCAGTCAGGGAGGAAACAATCTTACTTTAATTCTGCCGTATTCATCTGCGCCAAAAGGAGTCCTTCAGACAAAACCGAAAAGCCAAAGTGACTATGCAAGCATGAGAGTGCTCATTGCGGATAACAGCAAAACCTGCCGTATGGTCTTACGTCAGCAGTGCCAACTGCTGGGCATTACATTCACAGAAGTAGAAAATGGCTTCGAGTTACTGGCGACGATCCGCAGTGAAGCCCATCTGCAGCGGGCTTTTGATGCGGTCCTTCTTGATCAAAACCTGCTTGGTATTAAGAGCCTGGAAATTGCCAAACGGGTCAACAACGACCCGGATATAAAAACCAAGCCCGCCCTGATATTGCTCACCGGCACCAACAGCCCAGAGGAGAACACACAGTTCACGAGACTTGGCATCAACTCAACTCTGAACAAACCGGCGAGCCTGTTTTGCCTGAAAACAGCCTTAAACAAGGCGCTCAATCAAAACCACAGCAACAAAATTCACTCTCATTCTGAAGCATGATAATCAGCAGACAACTCATGCACAGCCTCCACAAAAACACCCGCTTTTTGCGGCTCGGCATACTGGTGAATACCATGGCCGAGATTAAATACATGACCATTGCCATGTCCAAACTTTTCCAGAATGGTCGCCACTTCCTGGCGGATGCGCTGAGGTGAGGCGTAAAGCACCGACGGGTCCATATTACCCTGCAAAGCCACACGGCCGCCAACCCGACGACGCGCGTCGCCCAGATCAGTAGTCCAGTCAAGGCCAAGAGCATCAGCACCGGTGTTCGCCATCGCTTCTAGCCACTGGCCACCGTTTTTGGTGAATAAGATGACCGGCACCTTGCGCCCATCATTTTCCCGCTTCAGGCCTTGCACGATTTTATCCATGTAATAAAGCGAAAACTCACGGTAGTTTTCCTGACTGAGCACTCCGCCCCAGGTATCGAAAATCTGTACCGCCTGAGCCCCGGCATCAATTTGGGCGTTCAGGTAGCCGATCACCGACTCTGCCAGTACATTTAACACCCGCTTTAGCAGTTCTGGCTGGTCAAACATCATCGCCTTGATGCGGCGAAAATCTTTACTGCTACCGCCTTCAATCATATAGGTAGCCAGCGTCCACGGGCTGCCAGAGAACCCAATCAGCGGCACCCGACCATTCAACTCCCGCCGAATGGTACGTACAGCATCCATAACATAACCGAGGTCTTTTTCCGGGTCCGGCACCGTCAGTGATTCAACGTCGGCAGCCGACCGGATTGGCTTTTTGAATTTCGGACCTTCGCCCGCTTCAAAGTAAAGCCCCAGCCCCATGGCGTCGGGAATGGTGAGAATATCAGAAAAGAGAATAGCGGCATCCAGCCCGAAGCGCTCCAGAGGCTGCAAAGTCACCTCACAAGCCAGCTGTGGGTTCATACAAAGCGCCATGAAATCACCGGCATTGGCCCGGGTTTTTCGGTACTCTGGCAAGTAGCGCCCGGCTTGGCGCATCATCCAGACCGGCGTTACATCCACAGGCTCCCTGAGCAGGGCACGAAGAAAACGATCATTTTTTAACGGAGTCATAAAGCCTCAAAAAAATAGGGGCAGTGAATTTGCCCCCATCTTACCTCAAAATGAGCAATTCTCAGACATCCAGATAGTCCATAATACCCTCAGCAGCCTGGCGACCCTCCCAGATCGCGGTGACCACCAGATCAGAGCCACGAACCATATCACCACCAGCGAACACTTTAGGATTACTGGTCTGAAACTTGAAGCAAGCCTGTTCAGGGGCAACCACACGGCCGCCTTCATCTATTTGAATCTCATGATCTTCAAACCAGCGAGCCGGACTGGGGCGGAAACCAAAAGCCACCAGTACCACATCCGCCCCCAACACTTCATCGCTGCCTTCGATAACTTGTGGGCTGCGCCGACCTCGCTCGTCCGGCTCACCGAGCTCTGTGGTGACCAACCGGATACCCTGCACGGCATCCTCTTCACCAACAATCGCTACTGGCTGTCGGTTAAACAGAAAGTTCACGCCCTCTTGCTTGGCGTTAGCCACCTCGCGACGTGAGCCCGGCATATTTTCTTCATCACGGCGGTAAACACAAGTGACCGACTTAGCACCCTGACGAATGGCAGTGCGGTTACAATCCATCGCAGTATCGCCACCACCAAGCACCACCACCCGCTTACCTTTCATATCAATAAATTCTGCCGGGTCCTGCTCAAAACCGAGGTTACGATTTACGTTGGAAATAAGATAAGGCAGAGCGTCGTAAACTCCGTCCAGCCCCTCTCCGGGAAAGCCACCTTTCATATAGGTGTAAGTACCCATTCCCATAAAGACCGCATCGTACTCTTTGAGCAGCTGTTCCATGGTGATGTCTTTGCCTATTTCAGTGTTCAACCTGAACTCAACCCCCATTTCGGCGAACACTTCACGACGACGGCTCATGACGTTTTTTTCCAGCTTGAACTCTGGAATACCAAACGTCAGTAGCCCACCAATCTCAGGGTTCTTATCAAACACCACCGGGGTCACACCATTACGAACCAGTACGTCAGCACAACCTAATCCGGCCGGACCCGCACCAATAATGGCCACTTTTTTGTCAGTCCAGATAACTTTGGACATGTCCGGGCGCCAGCCGAGGGCAAGCGCAGTGTCAGTAATGTACTTCTCAGTTGCACCGATGGTTACCGCACCAAAGCCATCGTTCAGGGTACATGCGCCTTCACAAAGACGATCCTGCGGACAAACACGACCACAGACTTCTGGCAAACTGTTGGTCTGATGGCACAGGTCTGCCGCTTCAAACAGACGACCTTCCGATACCAACATCAACCAGTTCGGAATGTAATTGTGAACCGGGCATTTCCATTCACAATAAGGGTTACCACAGGATAAACACCGGTGCGCCTGACTCTTTACTTTTTTCTCATCGTAGGGTTTGTAGATTTCAACAAACTGAGTTTTTCGCAGCCGCAGACTTTTTTTATCCGGATCCACTCGCTTGACATCAACAAACTGAAAGTCATTGTTTAACCTTCCCTGTCGACGGAGTTTTTGGCTATTTTTTGCATATAACTGTGACATATCGCTGACCTCCAAAAAGCTGTTCTTATGTTCAATACTCTGTTCACCTATACCTGACAGCTGTCTGATTACTCAGGGCTGCCATGGGTACTGGCCAGCAGGGTATCGAGACTGGCAGCCTTCGGCTTCACCAGCCAGAAGCGACCGTTGTAGTCGTAGAAATCATCAATAAGCTCTTGCCCCCAAGCACTTTTGGTCTCAAGTACATAGTCTTCAAGAACACTGAGTAGATGAGATTGATAAGGTTCCATGGTTTCGGTATCAATGCGATGGATATCCACCAACTCATGGTTATAGCGATCGACGAAACTGCGCTCAAGATCCAACACATAAGCAAAGCCACCGGTCATGCCCGCACCGAAGTTATGACCAGCACGACCAAGAACGGTGACGATACCGCCCGTCATGTATTCGCAGCAATGATCACCGGCGCCTTCAACCACAACATTAGCTCCGGAGTTTCTTACCCCCAAACGCTCACCTGCACGACCTGCGGCGTACAATGTACCGCCGGTGGCGCCGTACAGACAGGTGTTACCAACAATTGAGGTTTCATGGGTGACAAAACTGCTGCCCCTTGGTGGATAAATGACCAGCTTCCCACCCGTCATACCTTTGCCCACGTAGTCGTTGGCATCACCTTCAAGGCGCATCTCCAGCCCACCGGCATTCCAAACGCCGAAACTCTGACCTGCTGAACCACTGAGATTCAGCTTCAGTGGTGCCTCTGCCATTCCCTGATTACCATGCCGTTTGGCAATCTCACCAGAAAGCCTGGCGCCAATGGAGCGATCACAATTGCCGACGGTGAAAGTGAATTCACCTCCGCTACCTGATTCAATGACCGACAGTGTCTCACGAACCATCTCCTCGGCCAGCTCACCATTGTCGTATGGTGGATTGCGGTTTACTTGGCATGTCATTGGTTTATCAGCAGGAACATCGGGACTGCCCAAGATAGGCGACAAATCGAGGTTTTTCTGTTTTTCCGTCAAGCCTGGCAACAGCTCCAGCAACTCCGTGCGCCCAATAATCTCTTCCAGAGATTTAGCTCCCAGTAAAGCTAGCCACTCGCGCACTTCCTGAGCCACAAACGTGAAGAAGTTCATGACCATTTCAACTTCACCTTTAAAATGCTCTTCACGCAGCGCCTGATCTTGAGTGGCGACGCCTGTCGCGCAGTTATTGAGATGACAAATACGCAAATATTTGCAGCCCATAGCAATCATCGGCGTGGTGCCAAAACCAAAGCTCTCAGCACCAAAAATAGCCGCCTTGACCACATCCAAACCGGTTTTCAGGCCACCGTCGGTCTGCAGTCGTACTTTTCCTCGCAAGTCGTTGCCACGCAAAGTTTGATGCGCCTCACTAAGGCCGAGCTCCCACGGAGAACCAGCGTAGTGAATAGACGTCATCGGACTGGCCGCTGTGCCGCCGTCATAACCAGAAATGGTAATCAGATCAGCGTAAGCCTTGGCAACTCCGGCCGCTATTGTGCCGACCCCCGGCTCAGAGACCAGCTTCACAGAAACCAGCGCATCAGGATTCACCTGCTTGAGATCATAAATCAGCTGCGCCAAGTCTTCGATGGAGTAAATATCGTGGTGTGGAGGTGGTGATATGAGCGTTACGCCCGGTACCGAATAACGCAGCCGGGCAATCAATTCATTCACCTTACCACCGGGCAACTGACCGCCCTCACCCGGCTTGGCACCTTGAGCCACTTTGATCTGCAACACTTCCGCATTTACCAGATAGTGTGGCGTTACCCCAAAACGACCGGAGGCAATTTGTTTGATTTTGACACGCGATTAGTGCCAAAGCGGGCTTCATCTTCACCGCCCTCACCTGAGTTGGAGCGCCCTCCCAAGCGGTTCATGGCTTGGGCTAACGATTCATGGGCTTCTGGAGACAAGGCACCAAGGCTCATAGCGGCAGAGTCAAATCGGCGCACGATGCTTTTTATCGGCTCAACGTCGTCTATAGACTGTTCTTGAGAATTTGTTTTTAGTTGGAACATGTCCCGTAACGTTGCTACCGGGCGTTTATTGACCAGTTGTGCGTATTTACGATATTCGCCATAGTCGCCAGTTTTCGCTGCACGTTGTAGCTGCTGTACTACATCAGGGTTAAAGGAGTGATACTCACTGTCGTGTACATACTTAAGTAATCCACCCTGCTGAATGGGCTTACGAGACCTCCAGGCCGTTCCTGCCAGCAGGCCAAGTTCGTAGTGGAAATCTTCAAAGCGAGCCCCCTGAATACGACTGGACACCCCACAGAAACATAGGTCAGTTACTTCCTGACTGAGCCCCACGGCTTCAAACAACTGCGCTCCGCGATAAGAGGCAATGGTTGAGATACCCATTTTGGAAAGAATCTTCAGCAGCCCTTTGCCAATCCCTTTACGGTAAGACTTATAAGCATCTTTTGGATCTGCCAGCACCTCACCGGTGTGAATCTGGTGATTAATGACTTCATAAGCGAGGTAGGGATATACGGCAGTCGCCCCAAACCCGATTAGCACGGCAAAATGGTGGGAATCTCTTGCTGTGGCCGTTTCAACAATCAGGTTAGACTCTGAGCGCAGCCCTTTGGCGATCAACCGATGATGCACGGCACCTGTCGCCATAGCCGCCGGAATCGGTAACAGGCCCTGATCAATATGACGGTCAGACAGGCAGATCAACACCTTGCCAGAGCGGGCTGCTTCCTCTGCCTGATCGCAGACATTCACAATCGACTGCTCCAGACCTGTCGCCTGATCATAGGTCAAGTTGATGGTTGTACTTTGAAAGGACTTATGTTGGTGGCGTACGCCCATCAAATCGAGAAACTTGGCGGTGGAAAGTATCGGCGATTTAAGAACCACCCGGGCGGCATGCTCGGGGGTCTCTTCAAACAGATTTAACTCCCGACCCAGAAGGGTTTCCAGCGACATCACAACGGCTTCACGCAAAGGGTCGATGGGCGGGTTGGTAACCTGAGCAAACTGCTGACGAAAGTAGTCGTATACGCTGCGGGTGCGACTGGATAAAACCGCCATGGGCGTATCATCCCCCATGGAGCCCACCGCTTCCTGACCGGATTCAACCAATGGACGAATAATCTGGTCCCGCTCCTCAAAGGTGACCATAAACATCTTTTGATAGACGTTTAAAAGCTCCGGTGAAAAATGGTCAACTTTATAGTCGTCTTCATTAAAGTGAGAGCGGATGCGGTAAGAGTTCTGCTTTAACCACTGCTTATAGGGCTGACGATCCTTGAGTTTGTTATCAATATCGTGGGCTTGCAGCAACTCGCCGGTTTCAGTGTCGATGGCCAGCACTTCCCCCGGCCCAACTCGGCCTTTGGCTACCACATCTTCGGGTTTGTAACCGTAGACACCCACTTCAGAAGCAACGGTCAAATAACCGTTTTTGGTGATCACCCAGCGGGACGGGCGCAGGCCGTTGCGATCCAGCGCACACATGGCATTTCGCCCATCGGTTATAACCAGTCCGGCAGGGCCGTCCCAGGGCTCCATGTGCATGGAGCTGTATTCATAGAAGGCACGAAGGTCTGGATTCATGGTATCCACATTCTGCCAGGCGGGCGGAATCAACATGCGAATAGCCCGGTAAAGGTCAACACCACCGGCAACCAACACTTCCAGCATGTTATCAAGGCTGGAAGAGTCAGAACCGGTTCGGTTAACCAGTGGGGATATGTCGTCCAGTGTCGGCAGTAACGGGGACTGGAACTTATGCCGACGTGCTTCGGCCCAATTTCGGTTGCCGGTTATTGTGTTGATTTCGCCGTTGTGCGCCAGCATTCGAAAAGGTTGAGCCAGCTGCCAGCGAGGCATGGTGTTGGTGGAAAACCGCTGATGAAAAACACAGATGGCGGTTTCAAAGCGGGAATCGCCAAGGTCTGGATAAAAAGCGGGAAGATCCACCGGCATCATCAGACCTTTGTAGGTAATCACCTTGGACGACAATGAGCATATATAAAAATCACGATCTTCAGTCATCGCCATGTTGGTGTAGCGCCTCGCCATGTAGAGTCTGGCGCTGAACTCTTTTTCTTCGAGCTCTCCCTCTGGGGTGATGAAGATTTGGGAAATACCCGGTAGCTGGTCTTTGGCAATCGGTCCGAGGCAGTCACTGTTAACCGGCACTTCACGCCAACCAACAACGCAAAGACGTTGCTTTTCGAGCTCTTTTTCCAGAGTTTTTCGGCCTTTTTCAGCTTGCTTTTTGTCAGTGCTGAAAAACACCATACCAATGGCGTACTGGCCGGGCAGATCACAACCAAATTTTTCTTTGGCTACGGTTCGGAAGAAGGTATCCGGTGTCTGAATCAGTAAGCCACAGCCGTCGCCTGTTTTACCATCGGCTGCAATGCCCCCGCGATGGGTCATACAGGTCAGCGCTTCTATTGCCGTTTTTAGAAGGTGATGACTCTTTTTTCCTTCCATCTGGGCAATCAAACCGAAACCACAGTTATCCCGGAACTCTTCGGGATTATACAGACCTGCTTTCATAGGCACCCTCTCATCAACCCGTTATTTTTCTGACTCGCATCGTCGCTACTGCAGCCACCTTGGCTTATCGCTTTAGTTTTAGGGAGGCTTTGCGTCGAGCTTTGTTGACTGTTTTTAATCAGACTTTTCGATCTTTAACTTGATTTTCAACTTGGGAGGCTGCTTGAGAATAGCATTTTTCTGGGCGACCCCGCCGGGGAGCAGCAAAAGTTTAAGCCTGAAAATTTGCGGATTTTTGACTCAAATTGCTGCCGCCACAGTGGTCAGTCTATCCTCAGACAGCCTCTTGGCTTACTCATCATAATTATTCAGATAATTCGCATAAAAAAATTTTAATCTTGACTGTTTGATCCTGAAAACGGCCGTCCATTCTACCTGCCAATAGCCATAATCACAAATGACACCGGTCAAAGAAACTATAAGCGACAGTTAATATACTGATAAATAATATATTTCTATGACAAAACGACAGACCTGTTACACCAGAACAGGTCTTACGGACTCAAGAGCAAAACCGTTTGAGAGAGCTGATTAAATTTTTATGATCAAATTGGTCTGTAACGATTGCCCTACCAAGGGCTGTTAAAAGCACTAATCTCAGCTGACCATCGAGCACTTTTTTATCCACAGCCATTAGCTCCATAAAATGCTCAGGCGTCATTTCGGCAGGTGGCTTAACGGGTAAACGACTTCTCTCTAGCAACATCAAAAGATCACTGACGTCTTTTTCGTTGAGATATCCTTCCCGTAAAGAGAGATCAGCAGCCATCACCATGCCAGTGGCCACCGCTTCACCGTGAAGCCATGAGCCGTAGCCGGTATGGGTCTCTATGGCGTGACCAAATGTATGGCCAAAATTCAGAGTTGCCCGTATACCTGCCTCTTTTTCATCAGCTTCTACCACTTTTGCTTTGTCTTCACAGGAGCGGTGAATTGCGTATGAAAGTGCCTGTGGGTCTCGGCTCATCAGCGAATCAATGTTGTTTTGCAGCCATTGATAGAAGGGTTGGTCGCAAATCAGACCATATTTTATAACCTCAGCAATTCCTGCAGAAAACTCCCTATCCGGTAAGGTTTGCAAGGTGTTGGTGTCGATTATCACCGCGTTTGGCTGATAAAATGCGCCAATCATATTTTTCCCCAGCTCATGATTGACGCCGGTTTTACCACCAACCGATGAATCCACCTGAGAAAGCAGCGTGGTTGGCACCTGAATAAAATCTACACCCCGCTGATAACAAGCGGCAGCAAACCCGGTCATGTCGCCAACAACACCACCGCCAAGGGCAACCAGCGTCGTTTTGCGGCTGTGACGATGCTGTAAAAGCGCATCAAAGATACCATTCAGCGTGGTCAGATTTTTGAATTGTTCGCCATCAGGCAGGATAATCTCGGTAACGTTGTAACCGGTCAGGGTGTTTTTGAGTGCCTCAAGATAGAGGGGAGCGATGGTTGTGTTGGTGACAATAGCAACGCTTTTGCCTTTGATGAATGGGGTGAAAAAGTCAGGACTTGTAATTATGTCAGTGCCAATAAAAATAGGGTAACTGCGATCACCCAAGTCAACATGCAGCTCCAGCATGGTTACTACCCTCTAACTCTCACTTTTCAGATTAAACGCCTGAATAACTTTTTTAATTACTTGCCGGGGGGATAAAGCTTCGGTGTCCAGCACAATATCAGCTATTAAGCGATACAGCGGATCACGCTCCGCTAATAGTCGCGTAAGCACTTCATGCCGGTCTCGCCTTTGCAGCAACGGCCTTCTTTTGTCTTTCTCGGTTCTTTGTAACTGTACGGCGACCGGCGCCCAGAGATAAACAACAAAGCCATTCGCACTGAGGTTGCGCCGGTTTTCAGGGCGACCAACTACTCCACCACCGGTGGCCATCACGATACCACGCTGGGTGCAGGTCTCGGCAATAACCTGACATTCACGGTCTCGAAAGCCACACTCTCCTTCCACGTCGAAAATCCAGGGAATGTCAGCACCGCTGCGCTCTTCAATGACGTGATCAGAATCCAAAAAAGGACGCGCCAACTCTTTGGCCAGCATGCGGCCAATGGTACTTTTACCTGCCCCCATGGGCCCAATCAGATAGATATTTGATAATGGCATTCTTTTTGCCAGCCTGACTTCCTGCCTGTGAGCAGCGAGCGTAGCGCATCGCAAGCAGTTATGACAACAAAAAAACGGGAGCCATGGCTCCCGCTGTAGAATCCAAACCTTTATAGGTACAGTCTAACGCAGTGAAACTTGCTCGTTTATAATTCTAGGCGTGATAAAGACCAACAGCTCCTCTTTGACATCACTTTCGGTTTTGTTTCGAAACAGTGCGCCTACGTATGGGATGTCACCGAGTACCGGTACTTTCGCCTCCCCTTTGGTTTTACTCTGTTTGAAAACGCCACCAAGCACGACTGTCTCACCATCTTCAACCAGCACCTGAGTGGTGATCTCGTTAGTGGAGATAATGGGCACGTTATTCGATGCCTCGTTGGTGGTATCGTCATTATTAATTTTGATGTCCATGATGACTCGACCATCAGGCGTAATTTGGGGCGTAACCTCCAAACCAAGTACCGCGTCTTTAAACGCCACCGCAGTTGCCCCGCTGGAGGTTTTTTCTTCGTAGGGGATCTCTTTACCGGATTTGATGACTGCGGTTTTTTTGTCTGCGGTAATGACTTTTGGTTGCGATATCACCTCACCACCACCGTCGCTCAACAGTGCGGACAACTGAAGGTTTAGTATTGTGCCACCGTTGGTAGAAAAACCAATAGACAGTGCGCTCGAAGCACCTCCGGTTACCCCAAGGTCGGTAAATACATCCCCACTTTTGCCACCACCTATCGTCACGTCCCGACCTTTGCCCGTAGAGTTATCAACCCGTTTTTTACCACTCCATTTAACCCCTAACTCCTCTTTAAAGTTGGAGCTGAGGGTAACTATGCGAGCCTCAATCATTACTTGGCGGATGGGAATATCCAGCTGCTCAATCAGCGCACGCAATTCGTCCAGCTTTTGCTGGGTATCCTTGATTAGCAGGCTGTTGGTTCTAGAGACCACTTGCACAGAGCCTCTGTCAGTGAGCAAGCTGGCGTCGCTATCGCCCTGCAACACTTTGGCGATTTCTGCGGCGTCAGCGTAGTTGATCTGTACAAGGTCGGTGTAGACGGGAGCCAGCTCACGGATCTGTTTTTGGTTTTCCAGCTGCTCACGCTCCCGGGCCGCAATTTCGGCAGCAGGAGCAACGGTCAGCACATTGCCTTCGAGCCGTTTGTCCAGACCTTTGGCTTTGAGCACAATATCCAGTGCCTGATCCCAAGGCACATTTTGTAAACGCAGGGTTACGTTACCGCCTACGGTATCTGAGGCCACCAGATTAAGGTCCGTGAAGTCTGCAATCAGCTGCAGTACCGAACGAACTTCAATGTCCTGAAAGTTTAATGAGAGCTTATCGCCTTTATAGGAAAGGCCGGAGTTTCTGCGAGTCTGCTCTTTCTTGTTCGGTGTCTTGACACTGACGGTCAGTAAGTTGTCGGTTTGATAGGCCAGGTACTCAAACTCACCCTTAGGCTCAATGATGATAATACTTTTACCATCTTCAAATTTTGCATCAATAAACTTCACCGCCGTAGCGAAGTCAATAACGTCAAGGCGGTTCCTCAACTTGGGTGGCAGAACTTCACCCTGAAACTCCAAATAGATGCGACCGCCCTGCTCATTCATATCCATGGGCACTTTGGCATCAGCCAGGGCGATAACGACCTTACCCTCACCATCATCTCCACGCTGAAAGTCGATATCGGTAATACCACTGCTGGTATTGGCCGCATTCTGACCGGAGGATAATGCCCGCTGAGGCGCAGGTGCCTTATTACCATCTCCGAGGTAGATGCTCAGCATCCGCCCGCCGGACTGAGTGGTGAACCGTGTTGGCTCCTCCAGATTGATTACCAAACGGGTTCTATCACCGACTTCAAGTACTGTGACGCTGTCGGCATTATTGAAACCAATTTCATTGTACTTAGGCAGCTCACTGCGAGTGAAAGGTAAGTCAATGGAGATTCGCGGCGGTTTTTCGATGCTGTAACCGTGAGCAACGGGAGCCTCGCCATCAAAGGTCAAACGCAGTTCAACCATGTCACCGGGCAATGCCGATACGTCCATGTTCTTCAGGGTGACGCCCCAGGCGAAAACGGGCAAAATTGCCATAAGGGCAAACAAAAGCCTGCGAAGGGCAGTTGCCTGCAACAGGGAACCAATATTCATTTAACTAACCCATTTCATAGTTGGAGTTGTTGTTTTCATCGGCATTGAATTAAATTATTCAACCAATTCTGTCATGATGGCTTACACTGTGCACTTCCTTGATTCGTGCTCTTCCCCCACGAAAACCGGTTCAACTATAGCACAGCAAAGACCTGACTGGACGAGCAAAAAAACGAGCAGTAATCCGCTGCCCGCGACCAAAACATGCACCCTCTTCCTGAAAATGCGGTGTTAAAATACGACAAAAGACAAGTAAAAAGATAAAAGCCGTAGATTCTTCAAGGTGTTACCCGTCCCACTTCTTACAGAGCCGGACTCACAGAAGAGTCTACGGTACATAACCGGACATAATATAAAGCGGAAAAATGCTATCTGTCCCCCTTCAAGCGCAGCACCCTTGGGCGTTCAATCCAGTATTTTGCGCCTGCGGGAATAATTTCTATTAAACGCAATTCCTGCTCATCAATGTAGGTAATGCGCCCATGGTTTCGGCCAAGGTAGTCACCCACCTGTACTCGATGAACGCTCTCTTTGCCTCGAACCAACGCCCAGAAACCCTCATCATTACTGAGGGAGCCAACCAGACGGAAAACATCAATTTCAAACTGTTCAAGATACTGCTTAACACGGTACTCATCCGGTTTGACGTCACTGTTTTTCTGTTCATCGGTCAACTCAATTTTGACCGGCTGCTTAAAGGGGCTGCGCATCATAGATGACTGATAAGTAAACGCCTCATAAGCCTGAAACTGCGGTAGCGGTTCAATTTTTCCGGTTGGTCTTGCCTTCATTTCTGCCATGTATTCGTCGATGTCCTGATAACCTTGGCGCGGGCCTTCGGAACACCCCGCCAAAGCCAGTAAGACGCTGGCAGCAACAATGAGTCGAAGATGCTTCATCATAGCCCCCCCTGATCATTGTAACGGTAAGTTTTAGCAAGGATACTCATCAATAACTGGCCATCCTTGCCGGGTCGAATTTCAAAGTCGTGCAGAGTCACGATTCGCGAAAGACTGGCTACCCCACTGACGAAATTGCCAAGATCATGGTAGGATCCTTCGACCTGAATACTGATGGGCTGCTCAACGTAAAACTGGCTGTCTTTTTCCTTCTGCAACTTGATCTCTTCGATTTGCAAACCAGCAGAACGACCGGTAGAGGTGATATCCTCCAAAAGGCCAGGAATCTCAGTATCACTGGGCAGCTGTCTGACCAGTGCGCCAAAAGACTCTTCCATGTTGTTCATCTGTTCGCGATAGGCATCCAGATTTGCCGACTGAAAAGCCTTTAAACGGTATTGCTCGCGCAAATCCTGCTCTTTGCTGGCAGCAGCTTCGTATTGATCCTGCAGGCCTGTTAGGTGGAACTGATAACCTAAACCCAAAACCAGTACCATCGTAAAAACACACGCTATTACACGAACAGCAAGTGGCCAGGAACCGATATTGTCAAAATCAATATCATTGATGTCCATTTCCTGCAGCTTTTGCAACGATTCGGCAAAACTCATAGCCCCCCCTCATCCTGATTAGGATTGACCTGTTTAACCGTCAAATCAAACTCATTCCAGCGCTGACTTTTATCATTCAGCTTTCTTACAGCGGCCAGATTGGAATCAGAAAACCATTCGGAGCCATCAAAGTTGCGCATCAGCGCGGAGATGCGATTATTGGATTCAGCAACTCCAACCAGAAAAAGGCTGTTGCCTTTCAAGGCTAACTCTTTGAAATAAACCCCTTCAGGTACAATCCCCGCCACTTGGTCAAAGACCCTGACGATAATTGGCCGGTTACCTTGCAAGTTCTGGATAACCCGCATCCTCTCTAGCAGTTGCTCTTTTTTGGCTTTCAGATCCTTAATTTCTGTGATCTTCTGGGCTAGCTGCGAAATTTCACCTTGCAGGTACTGATTGCGACTCTGCTGGTGGCTGATGTTGCTGTTGATATGGAGATCACCAATAAATACCAGCCCGAGGCTCGCCACAAGCGTGATGCACCACGTAATAATAAAGTTCTGTTTACGCTCTTTTCGAAGCTCTTCACGCCAAGGTAAAAGGTTAATTCGTGCCATCAGTCAAAGCTCCTCATGGCAAGGCCGCAGGCAATCATCAACGATGGTGCCTGATTGGTCAGTTTATCTTTGTTAACTCTACCAGCCACGGGCATCCTGGCAAAAGGGTTGACCAGCTGAGCGGGAGTGCCCAGTTTTTCCTGGACCATCTCGGGCAGACCCTCAATGGCTGCCGAGCCACCCACCAAGGCGATGGCATCCACGTCGTTAAACTGGCTGGAGGAGAAAAAGAATTGCAGCGAACGTGAGATCTGTTGAACCACAGTTTCACGAAACGGGTCTAATACTTCCGGTTCATAATCCTCAGACAAGCCTCCCCGACACTTGGCACTCTCTGCTTCTTCTGGTGTCAAGCCGTAGCGGCGCTGGATTTCGTCTGTCAGTTGTCGTCCACCAAACAACTGCTCCCGGGTATAAACCGACTTACCCTGATTGATAACGTTCAGCGTGGTTTTTGTCGCACCAATATCAACAATGGCAAGCACGGGATCTTCGCTGGGCAGTTTAAACTGAGTATTAATCAACTCGTAAACCCGCTCCAGAGCAAAGGCTTCCACATCAACGATTTTGGCTTTGAGACCACCGAGCTTGAGAGCGTCTTCACGCATCTCGACATTATCTTTGCGACAGGCGGCCAGCAAGACCTCAACGCGCTCGGGGTTTTTCTCGTTTAACCCCTGAACTTCAAAATCGATGGCGACCTCATCCAAGGCATATGGAATGTATTGATCCGCCTCAACCGTGATCTGAGTTTCCATCTCATCATCACTTAAAGAAGCGTCCATCTCGATGTTTTTGGTGATTACTGCGGAGCCAGAAACGGCCACAGCAGCGGTTTTGAGACTGGTTTTAGCGTGTGAAACTGCTTTGGCAACAGTTTCACCCACTACATCCAGATCATGGATATTGTTCTCAACCACAGCCCCCGGAGGAAGAGGTTCGACACTAAACGCTACGACCTTGTACTCACTGCCACTTCGTCCTAATTCCAGAACCTTGACAGCAGTCGAGCTAATATCCACCCCTAAAACGGCATTCGATTTGTTTTTAAGCAGCCCAAACACTGGTGCAATCCCTGATTAATAGTTATAAGACCAACAGCTTCAGTTGAATAATAGTCTATTAGATTTCGCCATTATAGCGTTTTGAGAGCCAACTCTAAATGACGGATTTATAAGGGAAAACCCTACTAAATTCGAAAACAGCAAAATGTACAGGAAAACCACATTTTCAGCTCACCCCTATTTCACCTTATAATACCCCGTCACGATCGGCTGTCAGGACGACATCTCTTGATTTTAACAAACTGCGACAACGTGTTGTCTATTAAAATCAGGCTCCTAAACGTCACTACTTCAGCCGGTGGCCTTCGCTTTATCAGGATGTCCTAACAGCATGAAACGGTCGGTTCAATTGGTTAACTTCTTAAAATTCCTGTGCTGGTCACTTCTAACAGTAGCCAGTGGAACGCTGCTTGTCAGTGGCAGTGCCTATTTATATCTCAGTCCTTCGCTGCCCTCAGTGGAATCACTGCGAGACGCCAAATTACAGACGCCCCTGCGTATTTACTCTCAAGATAACCAGCTCATTGCCGAGTTCGGCGAGAAGCGTAGGACACCGGTGCAATTTGAAAACACCCCAACCCATATGATCAAAGCCTTCATGGCTGCAGAAGATGACCGTTTCTACTATCACCCCGGTGTTGACATCATGGGCCTGCTACGCGCAGCTGTCCAGCTGGTTAGCACCGGAAGCATCCAGTCCGGCGGCAGCACCATCACAATGCAAGTGGCTAAAAACTTCTTCCTGAGCCATGAGCGGGTTTTCTCAAGAAAGTTTAATGAGATTCTGCTGGCCCTGCAGATTGAACAGCAACTGAGCAAAGACGAAATCTTCGAACTCTATCTTAATAAAATTTATCTTGGAAACCGCTCTTATGGTGTTGAAGCTGCCGCTCAGGTTTATTACGGCAAATCGATCCAAGAGCTGGATCTGGCTCAGATTGCCATGATTGCCGGCCTGCCCAAAGCGCCGTCCCGCTACAACCCGATCAACGACCCACAGCGGGCCATGATTCGCCGCGACTGGATTTTAAGGCGCATGAAAGATCTGGGTTATGTCACCCCCCAAGAGTATGACCACGCTGTCAATCAGCCAGTGACTGCCAGTTATCACGGGGCTAAAGTGGAGCTTGAAGCCCCTTATGTTGCCGAAATGGTGCGCCAGCAGATGCTGGAGCTTTACGGTCAGGATACCTATACCGAAGGCTTCAGGGTTCACACGACCATCAGCAGCAAACTGCAAAATGCCGCGAGCGCTGCCTTGGCCAACGGCCTGATGGCCTACAACGAACGTCACGGTTATCAAGGCCCGGTCACCAACCTGCTTGACAACCTACCCGAAGAGGGCTGGCAGGAACGCATCAATAAAACGTCGTCTTCGGGCGTTCTGACTCCGGCCATGGTCACCCGGGTTGATCAAGACAGTGTGGAGATTGGCCTCAAGCAAGGCGATACCGCCACCATAAATTGGGAGAACCTGGAGTGGGCCAAACCGTTTTTATCGGTGAACAGCTTTGGCTACGCACCTGAGACTGCAGCCGACATACTCAAAGCCGGTGACCAAATCTGGGTAAGGATGACTGAAGACGGCGATTATCGTCTGGCGCAGGAGCCTCAGGCGCAGTCGGCGTTGGTTTCGATGCATCCAGACACTGGCGCCATTCTGGCACTGGTTGGCGGCTACAACTTCTACGACAGCATGTACAACCGCGCCACTCAAGCGGTACGCCAAGCAGGTTCTTCATTTAAACCATTTATCTATGCCGCCGCCGTTGCCAACGGTATGACCGCCGCCACAATTATCAATGATGCCCCTATTGTGTTTGACGACGCGGCTCTGGAAGACAGCTGGCGCCCCAACAACGACAACATGAAGTTCAACGGCCCAATGCGCCTGCGCGAAGCACTGTATCGCTCCAGAAACCTGGTTTCCATTCGGGTACTACAGCAAACCGGCATTAACAACACCATTCAATACCTGAAGCAACTGGGTTTTAAAGAAAACGCTTTAAGCCGCAACCTGTCGCTCTCATTGGGCAATGTCTCCATGACACCCCTTGAGCTTGCCAGCGGATACGCCGTTTTGGCCAATGGCGGATTTCACATCACGCCCTACTTTATTCAGCGCATTGAAACCATCGACGACGTGTATTTCAAGGCAGAGCCCGCCATTGCCTGCAACCACAGCTGCTTAGCCGAGCTGAACCAGCAAAAGGAACAAACACTCGATGAAACCGTAGCCTTGCCACCAGAGGAAGCCGTTGCACAAGAGCCTGCCATCAATGCGGCCAAACCTGTCATGTCTCCTCAGGTGAATTACATCATGACTAACATCATGAACGATGTAATCTGGAAAGGCACCGGGCGGCGAGCTCAAGCACTTGAGCGCCACGACATTGCCGGCAAAACAGGCACCACCAACGACAACAAAGACGCTTGGTTTGTTGGCTTTAACCCCGACATTTTAAGTGCAGTGTGGGTTGGGATGGACGACTACTCAACTCTTGGGCGCTGGGAGTATGGCGCTAATGCCGCCTTGCCCATCTGGACAGAATATATGCAAACCGCCCTTGCAGGACTCAGGGAGCGTAAACGCACTCAACCGGAAGGCATTGTAACGCTGAAAATCTCGAAAAAGACCGGCAAGCTGGCTCAACCCGGGGACGCTCAGGCGATTTTTGAAATCTTTCGCCAGGAACATGCGCCGCAGCAATTGAGCGATGACAGCCTGCCATCAGAGGTGAACGAGGTTTTTGCACCGGAGGATCTGTTCTAAATCAGCAGCCCCAATTAAGGGGCCCGCCAAAAATCAAACATCCGCTACCGAGTTCAGCGGATAATGCGCCGGGTATTGTGCCCGGGCCACACCTGAATCCACTGCCGCCCTGGCCACTGCTGCGGAAACCCGACCCAAGAGACGGGCATCCATGGGTTTAGGAATAATATAGCCAGGGCCAAAGCCGAGCCTGACGCCGCCATAGGCCTGCATCACCGCTTCGGGAACCGGCTCTTTGGCCAGCTCACGAATAGCGTTGACCGCAGCAATTTTCATCGCTTCATTGATGCGTGAAGCCCGAACATCCAGAGCGCCACGAAAAATAAACGGAAAACCCAACACATTATTAACCTGATTTGGGTAGTCTGAACGGCCGGTGGCCATGATGACATCAGGACGCACTTCCAGTGCCAGCTCTGGGCGAATCTCCGGGTCCGGATTGGCACAGGCAAAAACGATCGGGTTTGGTGCCATTTTGCTTAATTGCTCCGGAGCAAGAAGGTTGGCGCCGGAAACACCAAGAAAGGCATCTGCACCATCAATGGCGTCGTCAAGAGTGCGGCAATCGGTCTCCACAGCAAAGGCTGATTTGTACTGATTGAGGTCATTACGCCCGGAGTGAATCACTCCCCGACTATCGAGCATCAGGATATTTTCCGCCTTAAAGCCGCAACTGGTGAGCAACTTGACACAAGCGATGGCCGCCGAGCCGGCTCCGAGGCAAACCAACTTCGCCTGCTCAATGGGCTTACCGGCAATTTCCAGTGCGTTCAGCATAGCCGCTGCGGTAACAATGGCGGTGCCGTGTTGGTCATCATGAAAAACCGGAATGTCGCAATCTTCAATCAGGCGATGCTCAATCTCAAAGCACTCCGGTGCTTTAAGATCCTCCAGATTAATGCCACCAAACGTGCAGGCAATTCGTTTTACGGTATCAATAAATGCCTGAGGGCTTTCTGATTCAACTTCGATATCAATAGAATCAATTCCGGCAAACCTTTTGAAAAGCAATGCTTTTCCTTCCATAACCGGTTTACTGGCCAGTGCTCCCAAATTTCCAAGGCCAAGAATGGCCGAACCGTTACTGATCACCGCCACCAAATTACCTTTTGCGGTATATTGGTAGGCTGCTTCCGGATCCTCGGCAATCGCTCGCACGGGCTCTGCGACTCCCGGGCTGTAGGCCAGGGATAGATCAGTGGCGGTTTCGGCAGGTGTGGAAATCTCAATCGAAATCTTTCCCGGTTTCGGAAGAGCGTGATAATCAAGTGCGGCTTGCTTGTTTTCCATGAGTTTGTACTAATTAGGGCGGTATTTTGAATAAATCAGAATATATGATGAATATAAGGTGAACAAGTTATAACGAAAAAAATTAACCGCCAATAAAAAAGGGCGACCGTACTCAGTCGCCCTTTTTTGAAAACTATCGTTTTGGTTATTACTGGCGAGAACCCAGCTTACCGAAACGCTTGTTGAAGCGCTCAATACGACCGCCAGTGTCCATAACCTTCTGAGTACCGGTATAAAATGGATGGCATGCAGAGCAAACTTCAATGCTCAGAGGCTTGCAAAGTGTAGAGCGCGTTTCGATCTTATTACCGCAACTGCAGGTAACTTCGATACCTTTGTAATTCGGATGGATGTCCTGTTGCATTTTAAATTCCTCAAAAGTGTATGCCGCCACCTGCGCATCGCACGATGACAACGAAATATTCGTGGTCAATCATTCCCGAAGACAAGCACCGCAAACAAAAAAATTCTGAACAGCACAGTAACCGTCAGAATAAAGAACCGGCGATTCTACCAGAGTTTATAAATCAGGGAAACACCGCATTTTCTTTCATACCAAGAGGCTGTCCGAGAATAACGCCCATAGCGAGTCAGCAGAAAATTGCGCCTGAAAATTTCTAATCTTTTAGGCCAATTTGCAGCCGCCACAGTAGAAAAGCCTATTCTCAAACAGCCCCATGGCACGATAAAAGTTCCCCGCCTCTCCTGTTCCTGTATCATTCAGCCCATGAACATTCAACGATGGCACCTGAATGAGCGCACCGGCAAATACTTTAAAAACAGCACCAGAAAAAGCAAAAACCATAGGCCACAACAAGCAATTTGTCCGCGTCGCCATCCCCTCTCCACTGCGGCAACTGTTCGACTACCTGCCGCCAGAGTCCTGTGCCATCGAGTCCATCACTGCCGGTTGCCGGGTGGTGGTACCCTTTGGAGCACGACAGGTGGTCGGAATTGTCATCTCGCTAGAAAGCGATACAACCGTAGCAGCTAGCAAGCTCAAACCAATTCTCTCCCTGCTGGATAACAATCCATTATTACCCGACAACATCCTCCAACTGTGCCAATGGGCTGCACGATATTACCACCACAGCGCTGGCGAAACCCTGTCTATGGCTCTTCCAAAACAGCTGCGCTTGGGCAAACCACCAACCCGCAGCACTGTCCCCACCTGGTTTACATGCCTTGAGCCAAACGAAGAGCTGGATGCCAAACTGAAACGCTCAAAAAAACAGCTTGCTGCTTATAAGATTATTGCCCGGAACAAGGATGGCACCAGTACCGCGCAGCTGCAGGAGTTCGGCATCAGCAAAGCCATCTTGCAAGCACTGCAGACAAAAGGCCTGATTGCCTGCCAAAACATCGAGCCGCAAGCCAAGAGCTTTACCAACGTCACCCCTCCTCTAAGAGCCGCCCATCTCACTCTCAATAACGAACAGGCCTTCGCCTGCGATGCGATCATTGAAGGGCTTGGCAGCTACCAAACCTATTTACTGGAGGGCGTAACCGGCAGCGGCAAAACCGAGGTGTACCTGCAAGCCATTGCTGCAGCTTTGGCTAAAGGGCTGCAAACGCTGGTACTGGTGCCAGAAATCGGCCTAACCCCACAAACCGTGCGCCGTTTTCGGGATCGCTTCAATGTACCCATCGCCTGTCTCCACTCAGGACTGAACGATAGCGAACGTCTGCACAACTGGCTTGATACCGCCAAAAGCAATGCCGGTATCCTGATCTCAACTCGCTCCGGCATTTTTACGCCCATGCCACAACTGGGTTTAATTATTGTTGACGAAGAGCACGACGGCTCTTACAAACAGCAGGACAGCCTGCGCTACAACGCCCGCGACCTCGCCATCATTCGCGCCAAAGATCAGCAATGCCCGGTAGTTCTCGGCTCAGCAACCCCATCGCTGGAAACCTTACACAACGCACGATGCGGAAAGTATACTCAGCTGCACCTGAAACAACGCGCAGGCCACGCAAAACCTCCAACCATGCAGTTAATGGATATGCGACACCAAGTGCTCAAAGATGGGTTATCCACCGAACTGCTGCAACAGGTGGCAAAACACCTCGGACAAGGAAACCAAGTGATGGTTTTCCTTAATCGCCGTGGTTATGCCCCCTCCATGATTTGCCATGACTGCGGCCATATCATCGACTGCCCCCATTGCGATGCCCACATGACCATCCACCGCTCTCCGCCACACATGCACTGCCATCACTGCGATTTGCAACAACCCATCCCTTGGCACTGCCCTTCTTGCCAGAGCAGAAAGCTGCAACCCGTAGGCCAGGGCACCGAACGGACTGAGCAGGTATTGACTGAACAGTTTTCGGCCTACCCCATATTGCGAATCGACCGGGACACCACCCGCAAAAAGCAAGCATTGAACACAATGCTGGAGGAGATCCAGTCCGGTAAGCCCTGCATTCTTGTTGGCACCCAGATGCTGGCAAAAGGGCACCACTTCCCCAATGTCACACTGGTTGCCATCATTAATGCCGATGCCGGGCTATTCAGCTCAGATTTCCGTGGTGCAGAGCGCACAGGCCAACTGATCATGCAAGTGGCCGGGCGAGCTGGCCGAGGTCATAAACCCGGTCAGGTTACTATTCAAACCTATAACCCGGAGCACCCCGCACTACAGCTACTGACAACAAACGACTATAGTCGTTTTTCAGATACTCTTTTTATGGAACGCAGACATTTAAACCTGCCCCCACAAGGCTATTTGACACTGATTCGTTGCGAATCCTACCAACGCCATGAAGGTGAGACACTACTACAGACATTAAGGCAGAACGCCGAACATTCACTGCAACCATTAAACGACGGCAGCCTAAAACTGTTGGGACCAATTCCGGCACCTATGGAAAAGCGTCAAGGCCGTTACCGTTGGCATCTGCTGGTGCAGGGTAAAAGCCGAAGTCGTCTGCATCAGCTGGTGGGAATCATGGTGAGTTATCTGGAAAGCCATCGGCTTCCCAGACAGTTAAAGTGGACGGTAGATATTGATCCACAAGAGATGGGTTAAAAGCTCTGCTGCACTTTACTCTCATGCAGCCTAAAGCATACGACCAATCGCTTGTATCTGCCCCCGTTGGAAGTTCTGCATGGCGTTTTCCCGGGCGAAATCTAGGTAGCGCTGAATTTCATAATCCGGCAAAGAGCGATAAGTGTAGAGAAAAATATTTCGCATTTTCTCAGACATCTCTTGGCGAATATGGGGTTTTTCCTGAGCTTTTAACACCTGTGGCGGTCGTGTGGGCTGCGCCGAACCCGAGGGCATGACTTCTCGCAACATGCGCTGCGCGCCCACCGATGCACTAGCAGCCAACTCGGTACTGAGCTCAACGGCGTCCAAAGCTTCCATTAACTCTTCGATCAGCCTGACGCGTTTACTTCTTGGCATCTTCCGGGACAACCTCTCTTGAATATAGCGCTCCATTTTGTCCTGATTTTCCGGGTCATTGGCGTCCGCCTCAAGGCGCAGAATTTTTTGCCCTAAAGGCGACTCAAACCAATCAATCAACCGCTCCAGCTCGCCCACAGAGAGCGCTTCATCGAGGGTGGCTTTCATTGATGTGCGAAAAAAAACAGGACTGTAACGAATGTTGACCACACGATTGACCGTATCAACAACCGGTCCGGGAATCGGGTGCTGCTTTTCCCTTATCGTCATGCTGTCGTGTATCCAATCCAATTGGCGCTCTAGGCCGGTCTGGTTGTAAAGCTGATCCAGCAAGCGACTTTTATCAGAAAACGCCAGCGCATTGGCAGCAAATAGCAAGGGGGCAAACAAACATGCAACTACTAATCTCTTTCCATCCATAGTAAGAGCCGTGTTGAAAGAATTTTATAGGAGGCTGGCAAACCAAGCCGGCACGTTGAGATAAACCACAACGGTTTATGTTGTTTTACCATACCCTCTTGGAAATCAGTCGTAAAGTTTGCTAACCAGTGCAGTGACTGCCGTTTCCACTCGCAAAATACGCGCCCCCAGATGAATCCGCTCAAAGCCTGCCTGCTCAAGTTTATCCACTTCATACTGAATAAACCCACCCTCTGGCCCAATCGCCAGCACCGCAGGTTCTGAAAGCTGATGCGGGCAGCGCACACCACCCACCGGGTGCGCCACCAAACCCCTCCGCCCCGTCATCAATGCCGGTAAGCGATCTTCCACAAACGGCTTAAAGCGTTGTTCCAGCATCACCTCGGGCATAACGGTATCCCGCGCTTGCTCCAACCCCAGCAGCAGTTGCTCCCGTATTTTCTCACGGCTCAGCCAGGGCGACTGCCAAAAACTTTTCTCCACCCGATAACTGTTCAGCAAAATAATCGTCTTGACTCCAAGAGCGCTCAGGTGCTGCAAAGAGCGTTTGAGCATTTTTGGGCGGGGCAGAGCCAGCAGCACCGTAAGCGGCAACGGTGGCGGTGGCGGCGTGTCAAAGTGAACCTCTAGCCGTGCTTTCTCGCGGGATAAATGGGTGATAACCCCCCGCCCGAGGTTTGCATTCACCAAACCGACACGCAGCTCATCGCCACAATCGGCCTGATGCACGCCAAGGACGTGACGTAGCTGGCGTACATCCAACTCGACAAGATGCTCATCAACAAAGTGGTGCCGCTCAAGAAGAAGAAGATTCATGCAGAGATTTCTTTAACTTACTCATTCAGGCGTTCTTTTAACGAAACCGTTAATCAAATGCAACTCATGTTTCCTTGGGAGGCTTTCGCTGAATCTTTCTTTGCGTGTAATAGACATAAGTTCAATAGAATTGATTAATAACTTTCGCTTTAATTAAACAACTGTTACACCCATTGGTATCAAACAAAGGAGTCAGCTATGCAATTTGATAATATGCCTAAATGCACAACCCGAGTGGAAAAGTACCAAAATGAACCTCATACTTCAGCTGCTTGGATGTGCCTTGCAATTGATATGACATTGATTGGAAGCTCAGCTAAAAGTGCCTTTTTTGCTGGTCACAAAGTAACAACAACCATTGGAAAAGGAATCGGTGGTATTCTGGGTGCTGGGGCTGGTTTTCTAAAAGCAGTCGCACAAAAAATTAAAAATCCCTCAAACGCCACCCCATTCGGGAAAACCATAAAGGACTACGCCATAAAAGGGGTTTCCAGAGGTTATTTATGCTCCTCGGCTGTGGGCCAGGCAGTTGGCTTCGTTTCAAGTTGTATCGGTTCTGTTGTGGCATTACCTCCTGCAATTCTTATAACACCAATAGCGGGTTATTTAGGCCGAAGAGCTGCTTTGGAATTTGCCAAGGGAGGTGAATCTGCAACCTTTAACACATTCCTTCGCATGGAAAAACTGTACCAGAAGCACAGCGTTGATGGCTATTTGAAAGAAAATAAAGAAAAACACCTTGCAAAACTGAACTCTCATAATGGGGTTGCCCCCGAGATTCCGAGTTTGGGGCAACACACCTCAAAATCAGGTTCTGCACCCGAAACAGTTGATTAAAAACAGCAAAATACTGGCCATCAGTAACGGTATCGCAACCACCTTATCAGGCCGGCATAAGCCATTTTGCGTTTTATTTTTATAGACATAAGTTCAACAGAACTGATTAATTATTTATGGTTTAATTGAACAATAGTTTCATCCATTTGCATCAAAGAAAGGAGTAAGGTATGCACAGTGATGTTATTTTTGACCGCACAATGCTGTTGAATAGATTCAGAGAGAAGCCTAATAGTACAGCGGCTTTTACTGGCCTCAGCTGTAGTTATATGTTGATTGGAAGCTTAGCTAAAAGCGCCTTTTTTTCTGGTCATAAAGTAACAACAGCCATTGGGAAGGGAATCGGTGGTATCCTGGGTGCTGGGGCTGGTTTTCTAAAAGCAATCGCACAAAAAATTACAAATCCCTCAAACGCCACCCCATTCGGGAAAACCATAAAGGACTATACCATAAAAGGAGTTTCCAGAGGCTATTTATGCTCCTCGGCTGTGGGCCAGGCAGTTGGCGTTGTTACAGGTTTTGTAGGTGCCGTTGGGTCATTACCTCTTGCACTACTTATGGCACCGGTAGGGGCTTTTTTAGTCCAACTAGCTGCTTCCGAGGTTATCAAAAATAATCGCACTGAGGCTTTTGACACACTTCTTGAAATAGAAAAGGAATTCCAAAAATACAACATTAAAAGCTACTTGAAAGAAAATAAGGAAAAGCACCTTGCAAAACTGAACTCTGATAGCGGGGTTGCACCCCAGATTCCAGACTTAGGGCAACACCCCCCAAAATCAGATTCTATGTCCGAAACAGTTGATTAAAAAAAGTAAACAACAGTCACAGGGAGGCTGTCCGAGAATAGCCTGCACGGCAAGTTGGCCAGAAAATTTCCGAATTTTTAAACCAACTTGCTAACACCTCTTTTGGCGGGCATTACTCTTGAACCGCCTCAACCCGCTTACGACTTTTAACCAGGCGGGCAAAGACAATACCGGATTCAAACAGCAGCCACATAGGAATGGCCAACAGTGATTGGGAGATTACATCCGGTGGCGTCATAATCATACCGATAACAAAACAACCCACCACCACATAGGGGCGCTTTTTCGTCAGGCTGGCCACGGTTGTTATACCGGACCATACCAGCAGCACCGTAGCAACGGGAATTTCAAAGGCGACACCAAAGGCAAAAAACAGCTTGAGAATAAAGTCCAGATAGCTATTGATGTCGGTCATTACCGTGACCGACTCCGGGCCCACCGTGGTAAAAAACGAAAAAATTAATGGGAACACCACGTAGTAAGCAAAAGCAATTCCCAGATAAAACAGCAAAATACTGGCCACCAGCAACGGTATTGCAACCACCTTCTCGTGCCGGTACAGACCAGGCGCGATAAATCCCCATACCTGATGAAGAATAAAGGGAATCGCAATAAACAGCGACAGTACAATGGTCAGTTTAAACGGCGCCAAAAAAGGTGAGGCCACTTCAGTGGCAATCATGGTGCTGCCTTCTGGCAGGCTCGCCCGCAGCGGCTCAGAGATATAAACGTATATATCGTTGGAAAAGTAAAACAGACCGGCAAACACCACCAGTACGGCGATCAGGCTTTTCAGAATGCGCCCGCGCAGTTCAAGCAGGTGCTGAATCAGAGGCTGGCCAGAGTCTTGTTCGGCGTCTTTGCCTGTGTTTTGTGACATGATTACTGCTTATCCTGATGGGTGTCTGGTTTGGCGGGTTCTGATTGTTTCAGGTCATCAATCTGGTTTTGGAACTGTTCTTGAGTTTTCTTCAACTCTTTCATAATCGCTTCGTTGTGTAGCTGCTGCTTAATGCCATCGGCGTCGATTTCCCGCTCCAGCTCCTGCTTGACCGACTGAAAACTGCGACGAATCCTCCCCACCCAGTAAGCGGTGGTGCGAATCGCCCCGGGCAGGCGCTCCGGCCCAAGCACCACGAGGGCGATGACGGCAACCAATAATAACTCTGTAAACCCTATATCAAGCACAGCGAACTATCACACCTCGCAATGGAACCGGCACTATTTTTGCCAGAAATCAGACGTAAATTACCACAATGAGAGTTTACGTTGGGAGCCTTTGCTAAACCCCTCCGGGCAACATCAGCTTTTTCAATCAAGACTCTTTTTTCTGCGATTTTTCCGCATCCAGCTTCAAGCCCGGCGCTTCAGATTCAGGCTTCTCATCGGCGTTCAGGGCTTTTTTAAACCCCTTAACCGCGCCACCAAGATCGCTGCCAATGCTGCGCAACTTCTTGGTTCCAAACAGCATGACCACGATCAGTAAAATGATCAGCAGTTGCCAGATATTAATGCCACCAAAACCCATTTTTTGCTCCTTCAATTCTCTTTGGAACTTGATTAAATTATAAAAAGCTATCCACGGGATGCCTTTTCATCAATGCCAGACAGGCCAAAACGGCGCTCCAGCTCGTGCAACACATCCCCGGGCTCAAGCCCCAGGTGCGACAGCATTACCATAGTATGGAACCAAAGATCCGCCGTTTCATAAACTACCGCCGCCCGATTCGCATCCTTATGTTCATACTCCAAAGCCTTAGCGGCAATAAGCATTTCTGCGGACTCTTCACCGACTTTTTTCAGAATGTGATCTAACCCTTTACTGTGCAGCTGCGCTACGTAAGAGGAATCCGAATCTGCCACTTTGCGCTGGTTTAACACCTCGGTTAACCGTGTAATGATTTCGCTCATTGTTTAGCCCACAGGATAATTTGTGCTACGAATGCCCATAGATGGTTTGCGGGTCTTGCAGTACAGGGCTGTCAATATTCCACAACTGCTCACCATTTTGCTGCTTTAGGCGTCGATAAAAACAAGCCTTACGCCCGGTATGGCAGGCAATACCACCGACCTGCTCCACCTTGAGCAAAATGGCATCGCCATCACAATCGAGGCGGCACTCCACCAGCCGCTGAATATGACCGGAACTCTCCCCCTTGCGCCACAACCGTTTGCGCGAACGAGACCAGTAAACGGCCACCTGCTCTTGCCAAGTCAGCGCCAAAGACTCCCGGTTCATCCAGGCCAGCATCAACACTTCGCCGGTTTTGTAGTCTTGGGCAATAGCGGTAACCAGACCATCGTCATTCCACTGCACTTTATTAAGCCAGGCAGCGTCCAGCCGGGCATCTGTTGTCATCTCTTTACTCATCGACTTATCGAACCATCAACCAGCCGCCAAATGCAGCCAGCAATAAACCCATTTGCGGTAAATCAAGCACCAATGCACCTGAGCCCGCCGCCACCGCCGCACCAGCAATAAAAAAAGTAATACCAAAGCGCCGGTTTTGTTTACGGCGTTGCTCGTCAAGCAGCCGTTGCTGATGGGCCAACTGTTGCTGATCCACCAACGTACGCACTGTAGACATCACCCGCTGAGCCATCACCGGTGCGCTGAGCAGCCAGTCGGTACTTTGCTCTTTAATATTGCTGGCAAGCGTCTTAGGGCTGACCTGCTGTTTCATCCACTTTTCCATAAACGGCCGGGCTGTTGCCCACAAATCCAGCTCCGGATACAGCTGTCGCCCTAACCCTTCCACATTAAGCAGGGTTTTCTCCAGCAACACCAGTTGCGGCTGCACCTGCATGTTAAAGCGGCGTGCCACCTGAAAAAGGCGCACCAGCAGCTGACCAAACGAAATATCCTTTAATGGCTTTTCAAAAATTGGCTCACAAACGGTGCGAATGGCCGCCTCCAGCTCACCCACCGGCGTATCTCGGGGTATCCAGCCAGAGTCTACGTGCAACTGGGCCACTTTACGGTAATCCCGGCGGAAAAACGCCAGAAGATTACTGGCCAGATAGTGCTGATCATCCGGCTCCAGCGTCCCGATAATGCCGCAATCAATGGCAATATACTGCGGCTGTGCTGGGTTGCTGGTATCCACAAAAATATTCCCCGGGTGCATATCGGCATGAAAAAAGCGATCCCGAAAGACTTGGGTAAAGAAAATCTCTACGCCACGCTCGGCCAGCTTTTTCATATCCACCCGGTGGGCGTTTAAGGTGGCGATATCCGCCACTGGCACGCCGTAAATACGCTCAATCACCATCACCTGCGTGCGGCAGTAGTCCCAATACACCTGCGGCACAAACAGCAGCGGCGAGGCGACAAAATTACGCCGCAGCTGAGAACAGTTAGCCGCCTCCCTGAGCAGGTCCAGCTCATCGAAAATGGTGCGCTCATAATCTGCCACCACTTCCAGCGGGCGCAGTCGCCGAGCCTCTTTCGACAGTGCAATCAGTAGCCGTGCAAACAGGTACATCAGGGTGATGTCTTTGCGAATCACTTTATCAATGCCCGGGCGAATCACCTTGACCACCACCTCTTCGCCACTGTGCATTTGCGCTGAGTGCACCTGAGCAACGGATGCAGAAGCGAGGGGTTGGCGGTCAAACCGGGCAAACAGCGTATCCACACTGCTGCCAAGGCTGGACTCAATGATGTCAATCGCGTCCTCCGCTGCAAAAGGCGGCACATCGTCCTGCAGCTTGGATAATTCATCACTGACATCATCCGGCAAAAGATCCCGCCGGGTTGAGAGGATCTGGCCAAATTTAATAAAAATAGGCCCAAGAGCCTCCAGCGATAACCGGATGCGCTCCCCTCGTGGTGCCTCGTTACGAATAAAGTAACGCCAAGGCAATAGCACCAGCACACAGCGCAACCAAAACGGTGAACGCTCCCGGTCAATTAAGTTATCCAGCCGGTTGCGTGCAACAGCAGCCACAATTTTCAACAAACGGATCACCGATCAGCCCCCGACTTATAATTGCTCGCCAGATTGGCTTGTAGAAATATGGCTGTGTAGCAGTTCTTTTTTACACTTTTGTTTAAACGCCTGTGCAAACAGCTCCACGGACTCGGCCAGCTCACTCACCTCAGCGCTGAAGCCTTCTACCTCCACGCGCGAAGGAATCAGTTGCAGCTCCTCTTGCAAATACTCCCCCAGATTTTCCAGCGCCAGATGCTGACCGCGCTGAATATGCTCACCCACGAAGCGCATTCCCTGAGCCAGAAAGTGACCGGGCACATCCCCCAAAGATGCACACAGTGGCTGTTCCCAGTCCAACTCCATTTGCTGGTGTATCTGCTGCAAGGCGTTAATGAATGCCTCATCACCATGCACACTCAGCCCCGGGATCTCGGCAAATGTTGGGTATTTACGCGCAGCAAGAATGGCAAAGGCGACACCGGAGCCCGTGAACGTTGCATCCGCCGCCTGCTCAGAGGTTCCTGCCAAACGAATGCCGTCATCCTCAATATGCAAATAACAGGTCCAGCCAGGCGCAGTGCACTGTAAGGCAACCACCTTAGCGAACCATTGTGACAGTTTTTTTACTATTGCCGGATCAAGAGCCAATAGTTGATTCACCTGACGCTCAACAGCGGCCAGCACACCTGATTTAATTACCGGGTCCATTAAGGCTTGACCCCCTTGTGGAGCGCCACAATACCACCGGTCATGTTGTGGTAGGAGGTATTCACAAACCCGGCGGTTTCCATCATGTTCTTCAGGGTTTCCTGATCCGGGTGCATGCGAATGCTTTCTGCCAGATATTTATAACTTTCTGAATCGCCGGCCACCAGTTTTCCCATTAATGGCAGCAGGGTGAAGGAGTAGGCGTCATAGGCTTTCGTGAGCAGCGGGTTTTTGGTTTTGGAGAACTCCAGCACCAGCAGGCGCCCGCCGGGTTTTAACACCCGAAACATTGAGCTCAAGGCGGCGTCCTTGTCAGTGACATTACGCAGACCAAAGGAGATTGTGATGCAATCGAAAGTGTTATCCGGAAATGGCAAACACTCAGCATTGGCCTGAACAAACTCCATGTTGCCCACAATGCCCTGATCAATCAGCCGATCCCGACCTACCCGCAGCATTGAAGCATTGATGTCCGCGAGCACCACTCGCCCCTCGCTGCCGACAATACGGGCAAATTTTTTGGCCAGATCACCAGTGCCACCGGCAATGTCCAGCACCGAGTAGCCCGGACGCACAGCAGACTGCTCAATGGTAAATCGTTTCCACAAACGATGAATGCCCATCGACATCAAGTCGTTCATGACATCGTAACTGTCGGCTACGGAGTGAAACACACCGGCCACAAGGCCTTCTTTTTCTTGTTCCGGTACATCCTGATAACCAAAGTGTGTCGTGCCGTTTTGCTTTTTGTTGCCGGTGTCGTCGGCGGTGTTACCACTATTTTTGCCACTGTCTTTCATACGGCTTGCCCCGGCATTTCCCAATAATTTTATTGCCGGCTATTGTAGTGCCAAATGGCTCACTGAAAAAGGCGAACGACAGAAACCTCCGGATCACGGCTGGCACCAGCATCCCTCAAAGCCTGAAGATACCCATTCCACAACGACTCTTTATCGTGGCAAAGCTCATGCAAATACCCCCAGTCGTAGATGCCGCTGTCATGGCCGTCATCAAAAACCAGTTTGATGGCGTAGTTTCCCACCATCTGCACACCGGTAATGGCAACGTGCATTTTGCCCGTCTGCAACACCGGCTTACCGTGCCCTCTGACCTCTGCCGAGGGGCTCAACACCCGCAAATACTCCGCTTCCAATTGAAACGTGTACTGGCCGAAACGAACCTCCAGTAATTTGGATTTTTTGTGCAATTTGATGGCAGAAGGAATCTGTGTTGTCACCACAAGTGTACCCGGTTTGAAGAGGGTGCCTGACAGCTCTCACGCTGTGCAGGCGATCAGCATAACGAGCCAGCAATCAAAGGATGTAACGGCTCAGGTCTTCATCTTCAACCAGCTCGCCAAGGTGTTGATCCACATAGGCGGCATCAATACTTAAAACCTGCCCCTCTTGAGAAGAAGCCAGATCGGCAGCACTGAAAGAAACCTCCTCCAGCAGGCGCTCAAGCACAGTGTGCAGACGCCGGGCACCAATGTTCTCAGTACGCTCATTCACCTGCCATGACACCTCGGCAATGCGGCGAATGGCGTCTTCGGCAAACTCAATCTGCAACGACTCCGTCGCCATCAGCGCCTGATATTGTCGGGTGAGGGAGGCGTCAGGCTCGGTCAGAATACGCATAAAGTCGTTGGATGACAGCGCCTTGAGCTCCACGCGAATGGGCAGCCTGCCCTGTAGTTCCGGAATCAGATCCGACGGTTTCGCCAGATGGAAAGCACCGGAAGCAATGAACAGAATATGGTCGGTTTTCACCATGCCGTACTTGGTAGAGATGGTGCAGCCTTCAATCAAAGGCAACAGATCCCGCTGCACACCTTCGCGGGATACATCGGCATTGGAGGAGCTGGAACGTTTTGCCACTTTGTCGATTTCATCAATGAAGACGATGCCGTTTTGCTCAACTGCGTCAACGGCTTTGGCTTTGAGCTCATCTTCGTTAATCAGTTTGGCGGCTTCTTCATCCTGCACCAGACGCAGAGCATCTTTTACTTTCAGTTTGCGCTTTTTGGACTTGCCGGTATTAAGGTTGGAGAACATATTCTGCAGCTGGCTGGTCATCTCTTCCATACCAGGAGGCGCCATGATCTCAACGCCCATGGCGGCTTCACGCACGTCGATTTCAATTTCCTTGTCGTCAAGGTCGCCTTCACGCAGCTTTTTGCGAAACACTTGGCGCGTGGAGTTATCCTGAGGCTGTGACTCCTCATTGAAGCTGCGAGCCGGAGGCAGCAAAGCATCAAGAATCCGCTCTTCGGCGGCATCGAGCGCCCGATGGCGCACTTGCTCCATCTCCATTTCCCGCAGCATTTTGATGGCGGCATCCATCAGGTCGCGAATGATGGACTCTACATCACGCCCCACGTAACCGACTTCGGTAAATTTGGTCGCTTCAACTTTGATAAACGGCGCATTGGCCATTTTGGCCAATCGACGGGCAATTTCAGTTTTACCCACACCGGTCGGCCCGATCATCAGAATATTTTTCGGGCTGACTTCATCACGCAGCGACTGATCAAGCTGCATTCTGCGCCAGCGGTTGCGAAGGGCGATGGCAACCGCCCGCTTGGCCTCATCCTGACCGATGATGTGCTTATCCAGTTCGTGAACAATCTCACGGGGCGTCATAGCTGACATAACAAAAACTCATTATTTATTGGCAATAATTCAAGCAGCAGGAAGCTCTTCAATCACTTGATTGGAATTGGTGTAAACGCAGATATCCGCCGCAATACCCAAACTCTTGACGACGATATCCCGAGCACCCATGTCCGAATTATGAAACAGCGCCTTAGCCGCTGCCTGAGCGTAAAACCCGCCAGAGCCAATGGCCAAAATGCCGTCTTCGGTTTCCATGACATCGCCATTGCCGGTAATGATCAAAGAGGCGCTGGCGTCAGCTACAATCAGCATCGCTTCCAGTCGCTGCAGGGCACGCTCGGTGCGCCACTCTTTAGCCAGTTCGACCGCCGCTTTAACGAGGCGCCCCTGATTTTTTTCCAGCTGCGCCTCAAAGCGTTCAAATAACGTAAAGGCATCCGCCGTACCACCAGCGAAACCGGCAATCACTTTGCCGTGATAAAGACGGCGCACTTTATGGGCATTGCCCTTGATGACGGCATCGCCCAGCGAAACCTGGCCATCACCACCAATCACGACACTGCCGCCTCGACGCACGGATAGAATGGTCGTGCCACGATACTGTTCCAAGGCTCGCTCCTTTATTACTAAACGAATAACAAGGCCATATATGGGGGAGGAAAATGGTTTATCAAGTGGGCAAAAAATAAACTCATGGCAAATTGCCGATTTTGCTATTTTAGCTGCAAAAGCAAACTATCGATATTCTGACTGACCAGCACACTGCGTGCCTTGTTCATGGAGTCAGAATCACTGAATGGCCCCAACTGTACCCGATGCCAGATTTCACCACCGCCAACACTCACCTTTTCTATTCTGGGAGACAACCCCTCAAGCAGCAGCTTAGCCCGCAGGTGCTCGGCGTCTTTATAGCTGCGAAAAGAGCCGGCTTGCAGCAAATATTTTTTAGCCGACTCACTCAGCACCGGTGGCGATGTTTTTGCAACTTCTTTTGCCGGGGTACGCTCCGGGGCAACAACCGTTGCCTCGGTTTCTGGCAACAAAGTATAAAAGTCAAAAACCGGCTGGTGTTCTTTTTTGGGTTCACTCTGTGCTGTGGTACTGGCCTGCTCTGCCAAAGAGCGGACATCCTTAACCGATGGTGTTAATCCGGCAAGGAAAGCAATAAAGACACCGATCATCAGCCCTGCCAACAACCATACCCAATGGGTACGGGATGAGTCCTTACCGGCGCTTTTTGACTTGCTCGCGCCCCGTTTGAGGTTGTTTGATCTGGCTGTCATAACCTTCTACTTTTGAGTAATTTTTGAGAAAACTTAGTGTAAATTCTGCAATAAAAACACGCATAACAGCTTTCATTATCACCGATATTACGCCTACATCGTCAAGCATCACCAAGAGGCTTTCCGAACACTAACTACCATCTCTGCCAACAGCACTATGCTGCGCCGCTTGCCGGCCACCAAAGGCGCAGGAATAAAACGGTGTTTCACTCTCCCCGCCACCACGAGTGAGAGAGAAAGCCGCTCTTTTGACGACCCGTACCAAAGCCTGCGGCGGCTACTTCCCGACGATACGACCCGGCTATAGGGCTAGCATCTATTGAGACTACAAGCCTTTTTCGATAGCATTCTCGGCTGTTTTAATCAAGGATTCCTGCATGAACATTCTCAAGCTGCTTGAAGACAAAGTCATTAAAGCGCTTATTGCCGCTGGTGCCCCGGAAGATACCCCGGCAATGGTTCGCCCTAGTACCCGCGCCAATTTTGGTGATTATCAGTGCAACGCCGTGATGGCGGCAGCAAAAAAAATGGGCATGAATCCACGGGGATTGGCACAAAAAGTAAGCGACCACCTTGAGCTCGACGGCATTGCCGACAAAGTAGAAATCGCAGGTCCCGGTTTTATCAATATTTATCTGGCTCCCCAATGGCTGGCCAGCACTCTTGGTGCCTGTATACAAGACCCACGGGCCGGAGTGAGCGAAACCGCACACAAGCAGACCATTGTTGTTGACTACTCCGCCCCTAACGTCGCCAAAGAGATGCACGTAGGCCACCTGCGCTCCACCATTATTGGCGATGCCACCGCCCGCACGCTGGAGTTTTTAGGGCATAAAGTCATTCGCCAAAACCACCTCGGGGACTGGGGTACGCAGTTTGGCATGCTGATCGCCCACCTTGAAGAGCTGGAAAAAGAGAGCCAAGAAGCCAGAAGCATGGAGCTTGCCGATCTGGAAACCTTCTACCGGGAGGCAAAAAAGCATTTCGATGACAATCCGGAATTTGCCAGCCGCGCCCGAAACTACGTGGTTCGCCTGCAAACTGGCGATGAGTACTGCATGAAGTTGTGGAAAACATTGGTGGATGTCACCCTTGCCCACAACCAGGACAACTACGAGCGTCTCAACGTTTCCCTAACTCAGGAAGACGTTATGGGCGAGAGCGCCTACAACGAAACCCTGCCGGTCATCATTAAATTGCTGGCAGAAAAAGGCCTGCTCAGCGAAGACGCTGGCGCCAAAGTCGTTTTTCTTGATGAGTTCAAAAATAAAGACGGTGAACCGATGGGCGTTATCGTCGAAAAGTCGGGGGGTGGCTTTCTCTACACCACAACGGATTTGGCCGCCATCCGTCACCGCTGTCACACTCTGAACGCAGATCGCATTATCTATTATGTCGATCACCGCCAAGGTCAGCACTTTGATCAGGTCTTTACCATTGCCCGCAAAGCGGGCTTTGCCTCTGCCCACGCCATTATGGAACACCACGCCTTTGGCATGATGCTCGGCAAAGATGGCAAGCCATTTAAAACCCGCACCGGCACCAACATTAAACTGGTAAACCTGCTCGATGAGGCGGAAGAGCGCGCCGCCGCCCTGATCGCCAGCAAAAGCAACGACCTGACAGAAGAGCAACGGGTGCAAGTGATACGTGCCGTGGCCGTCGGTTCGGTAAAATACGCCGATCTGTCCAAAAACCGCACCAATGATTACGTCTTCGACTGGGACAATATGTTGGCCTTTGAAGGTAATACCGCACCTTACCTGCTCTATGCTTACACTCGGATCAAAAGCATCTTCCGCAAAGCCGGTGTTAGCGAGTCTGACCTCAATGGCAGCGTGATAATCGAAGATAATGCCGAGCGTGAACTCACCCTGCAACTTTGTCGCTTTAGCGAGACACTGGAGTCTGTAGCCAAAGAGGGCTTACCCCACCAGTTATGCGCCTATCTGTACGAGCTTTCCGGCGCCTTTATGAAATTCTATGAAGCTTGCCCGGTAAACAAAGAAGGCGTTACTCAAGATATGCGTAACAGTCGCCTGCAGATCTGCGCCATGACCGCCAGAACACTGAAGCTAGGCCTTGGACTGCTAGGTATTGAAACCGTCGAACAGATGTAAGCGACAAAAAAAGGCTGAGATAACACTCAGCCTTTTTTATACCTCCAGCATAAACGTCACCGGTCCATCATTTAACAGAGACACCTGCATATTGGCGGCAAATCGTCCGCTAGCAATCTCCGAATGCAATTGCTTTGCCCGCGCCACAAAATAGTTGTAAATCTTTTCCCCGTGCTGCGGCGACGCTCCCCTGCTAAAGCCCGGACGCAACCCCTTGCGGGTGTCCGCCACCAAGGTGAATTGCGACACAATCAATAAACCACCACCGGCGTCTTTTAACCCGAGATTCATCTTACCTTGCTCGTCGCTGAAAATTCGATACTTTAAGACTTTATCAAGCAGTTTATCCGCCGATGCCGTATCGTCGTTTTGTTCTACGCCCAACAGCAACAAAATTCCCGAACCGATTTCACCGATTTGCTCTTCGTCAACCGTGACGCTAGCACGCTTTACCCGCTGAATAAGACCTTTCATAAATTCAATGCGCCATTCGCAGGGCGAAGTCGTCGGTAGCTCGCACCAGTGCATCCACAATACCCGGCTCACAAGCAGAATGCCCGGCATCGCGGATGATTTGCAAATCCGCCGCCAGCCAGTGGTCGGCCAGTGTCTGGGCGTTATCAAGCGGGCAGATCATGTCGTAGCGACCATGCACGATGACTCCGGGAATGGCGGAAATCAATGGCATGTTTGCAATGATCTGATCAGGTCTTAGGAACGAATGATTTTTAAAATAGTGGCACTCAATGCGTGATAACGACAACGCCAAATGCGGATCAGCAAAATCATCCATCAGCTCGTGGTTTGGTCGTAACGTGGCAATGTTACCTTCCCACATAGACCAGTGTTTGGCCGCGCTCATTCTAGCCAACTCATTCTCACCAAATAGACGTCGGTGATAGGCCAAAAGCAGGTCATCCCGTTCACCTTCAGGAATCAGGTCAATAAAGTGCCCCCAGTGATCCGGAAATACACGACTAGCGCCCTCAGTATAAAGCCAATGCAAATCCTGCTCTCTGGCAAGAAAAATACCCCGTAAAATTAGCCCGGATACTCGCTCAGGGTGGGCCTGAGCATAAACCAATGACAAGGTAGAGCCCCAACTACCGCCAAACAACAGCCACTGTTCAATGTTCAGAGCTTCGCGAATGGACTCAATATCGCTAACCAGCAACGAGGTATTATTTTGGGTCAGTTCAGCATGGGGGGTGGAGCGCCCGCAGCCCCGTTGATCAAACAGCACAATCCGATACTTTTGCGGATCAAAATAGCGCCGACTCTGTTCACTGCAACCAGCTCCCGGGCCACCATGAACGAACAGTACGGGAATCCCATCACGGGAGCCACACTCTTCAACATACAGGTCATGGACATCATCAACTTTCAGCTGCCGGGTCGCGTAGGGCTTAATGGCGGGGTACAGGATACGCATGAACAATCCTTTCAGGAAAAGAGCAGATCAAAAGATACATTAACCCTAAACTTCAATTACAGCAAAGTACCGCACCTGCTTCTGACAAAATTCTTGTGCTGGGGAACCGATTCTGAAATCAACTGTCTTAGTGGACAACTTTCAATAAATTTAATGGCAACAGGCTGCATGACACACTCAGAATTCATCAACAGGCAACTCCAACAACAGCAGGGCAAAAAAAACAGAACCCGTACAATCTATTCACTGATGGTACTGATGCTTTCCATCCTGTGCTGCAAAGAGCTACCAGCTCTACAGCGTTCGCCACTGGATGAACAAACGACGATTATCAAACGCTGGGTCAACGATGCAGGCTTTGAAGTCTATGCCATAGCCCGGCAAGAAAAAAAACTGAACACTCTGGAAGTCACCACGGTGACCGCTCTGGAGGCACTGTTGCGTACCAATGAGGCGATGTTCTATCGCTATCTGGCAAAATCCCTGCTGGCAGAGGCCGGGCAGGGTCAGCAGCAGAGGCTATCGAATATCATTCAATACGACATGGAGCTCAAAGCGTCGGCGATTGCAACTTATCAGTCGCTGATTCAAGACGCCGATGAAACAACACTGGTACCTTGGCTACAGCGCCACATTGACCTGAAAAAATACCAATACATGAGAGACGACGGTGTGTACTCAAGTTTTCTTTACTGGTTAGCCGTTCTGACCATCAACGATGTAATTCGCCAGCCCGATGCCATCACCATTGAATACGCGAAAGAAACCAAGGGAAAACGCCGTGCATTCCTGAAAGTCCTTAGCCAAATACTCAAGCTACGCATCTACGATATCAACATAGACCGCCGACAAGTGCTAACCATTGTCAATCTCGAACCGGACGACACCACCCCCTCCGATTTGACAGTACGCGCTCTGGAAAACAGCCAACCGGCCATCAACGAATTACTGGATGAGTATTTTACCGTAAAGCCAGCAGCCATTATGTTAATGGCAACGCCGAAAGCCTTAAACTTTATCCTGCCTTTAAAAACAACAGTAAAAAGCCCGCAGAGTAACAGCAGCTTCAAAAAAGCGCTTTACAAACTCCTGCCCGGCAAGCAAGAAAAAAGTTACCAAGACACCAGTGAAGAACCCGTCAGCAGACTCAATCGGCTCATGATCTGGTTAATACAAGCGCCCATCACTTCCATTGGCCTGTTTGTAGCAGCAGGCGTGGCCACCGCCCTATTCGTCGCTTACGCACCCATTCCGTACAATCCCTTTGTTTTCCCACCGGGAGTTTGACACTCCCCGCGCTATCGCACCCAAAGGGCATAAATACCCAGAGGGCATAAAGAGGGCATAAAGGCGAGGGTTCTAAGATCGCTATCAGAACCTTCCTGCTTCAACACGCCTTCCCTAGATAGCGGTTTTTAAGCCGCTACCCCCGTTCCAGTCGCTCCACAGGCAAACCCCGCCAGTCCGGCGGTTTTTATATTCTTGATTGCATTCACCAGGAATGAATCACCCAGTTAAAGCGATCACAAGCATCCGCCAGAACATCCAGAAACAGATGGAAATCGGCCTCGTCCCGATAAATCGGCTTACGTTCATTACCACGCGAAGTCACATGGTAAAGCGCACCTGCATACTCAATCCGCAACGGCGCCATCACCTGGCAGGCCAGAAGCGACAGCTACGGCCAGACCACGAAAGCACACTTACCAGCAACTTGCGCCTGCCGGGCCAGTACTACGACAGCGAAACCGACCTGTACTACAACTGATTCCGCTACTACCACCCAAGCCTCGGGCGTTACAGCTGGCCAGGTTACGCAAGCTAAACGAAAGTTAAATCAGTGATTTTAAATGTCAGATTTGGAACAAATACAAAAAGAGTGTTGTGAACATTATCGGGCCGACTATTCTCCGATCGGTCTCGAACAAATGGTTGTGATATCTGATGGTGTATATGAAGGTATGCCTGTTGAAGGTGTGCGTTACCCATCGCCTGAGCATATGAGTGGTTGGTGGTTAACGACCGACAGTTACAATGGTGATGTAAGTACTTTAAAGACAGTGCATTTTCATCACATTCAAGAGCAGAGACCAGATATTGTTATTTACATGGCATTGCCGTTTGGATATAGATTCCAGCTTGGTGGCACTGATGACAGGGTCTGGTTTGATGAAGAGATTTCTAAGGAAGACCCTTAAGTTATGAAATGGCTATCATCTGAAGGCGGCCCTCTAATTCTGATTGGCAAGAAATCATTGTCCTACTGGCAAGGAGTTGATAATGATGATTACGATAGGGCTTGTTCAGTAGAAGATTATGCCGGGATTATTACCGTTGCTAGTTCACAGGCTCTTGTTTTAGGTGATGAGCCTTGCCAAACGACGATATATGAATCGGAAGATCTGGGTGTTCTGGTTGTTCGATGGCAATGGGCTGAGAGCGAGTCCAGCGTACAGAGTATTGTTGAACAACTCACGAACGAAGACTTTAAAGACCCCGAAGAAGAAATAGAGTATAAGGTTGATGATAATTCCTTACTCTTGTTTGATTCGGTTCTTTCTGGGAACGAAGCTAAAGGGCTGTGTGTAACACTTTCTGGATCAAGCTATTTAGTCTCTACGATTTGTCATACCCCAAATGATGAAACCTCTCTGATTTTGCACAAGTTCATGTTAAAGGATCAGGTGTAGCTAGCCCCCTGATCCAGCCAGTATATTTGGGACAGCCACAAACTTGACTTTGAGAACCCGGTGTTCCTCAACCTGCCCAAACGCACGATTACTGCCCGGAATCGCGGTATCGATGGTTTTCAGTGGAAAGTCAAACTGGGTTATACCATCGATTGTAACTCGTTCCCACGGCCCTCCGTGAGAATGCATACCTGATTCCCAAACTAACACCGCACAACCAACCCGGAAAACATCCGCTACGAATACCGGGTAGACAAGGCCAACCGGCTCACTGCCGTACTTATCCCCGGCCAGGTGCATATCAGCTACCACGGCGGCACCATTATGACCCAGACCGTAGATGGCCTTATGCCCCTGACCGGCCGCTCGGTGAACGACCCAGCGGGCAACCCGGTCAGTGCCGAACAATGGTTTTACGACGGTGAAAGCAACCTGCTGAAAATGATCAGCCGCGAAGAACAGGCCAGCTACCAGTACAACACCCTCTACCAGCTGACCGGTGCCGTCTATGAAAAACAACCCGGTGAATTTATCCCCGAAGCCCGCACTAACGAAAGCTACCAGTACGATGGCGTGGGCAACCGAACCAAAGCAACCGTCAACCAGACGGAAGCAACGTCACACTACAACGCCTTTCAACCAGCTGATCCAACAGGGAAACACCCACTTTGAATACGACACCAACGGCAACCTGATCAAACGGGGCAAACGCAACGCCGATAACGACATCGCCATCGACCCCACCGGCACACAACCTTACTGGCAATACCTCTACGACAGCCGTGAACGCCTGATCGAAGTCAGAAAAGACGGCAACACCATCGCCCGCTACGGCTACAACCCCATGGGCGAACGGAAAAAAAAGAACTGCCCGAAACCGGCACCACCATCCACTACCTCTACAACGAACAGGGATTGATCGGTGAATACAACGACAGTAGCCGACTGATCCAGAAATACGGCTGGAAACCCCAAGGCCTCATGGTCCACCGATTCACTGTTCACCCGAACCGTCGACAGCGCGTCTGGAAAATCGAAGGTTCACTACTACCTCAACGACCAGCGCGGGCAACCCCAACGGGCGTTCACCCGCAACGGCGCCATCACCTGGCAGGCCAGAAGCAACAGCTACGGCCAGGCCACAATAAACGACAAAAGCATGCACTTACCAGCAACCTGCGCCTGCCGGGCCAGTATTACGACAGCGAAACCGGCCTGCACTACAACTGGTTCCGCTACCACAACCCGAGCCTCGGGCGCTACCTGAGAAACGACCCGACCGGGCTGTATGGTGGGTTGAATGCTTATGCCTATGGATTAAGTAACCCGCTGACGTATATCGATAACAACGGTCAGCTGGTAAACTTTGCGTTACAGGCCGTGTGGTGGGGATTGCGCCAGGCTGGAGCGGCTTATATTCGTTGCTTTGGTCAGTGTCTTGTTAGCTCAGCCACGGAAGCCTCTATCGGAGTACTGTGGCAGTACATAATGGGGGGTTGCGAGCCGGGGTTTGAGTTCTCGGGGATGGCTGTTCTAGCTATGCAGAACTGTGGCTATAGCTGCCTGAACCCGAGGAACTGGGGTGGGAAGAAAGCGAAGGCCAGCACGAAGTCTAAGGCTTATGAAAATCGTGCGCATGGAGTGGGCGGTGAAAGTTCGAAGGCTGAAGTAACGGATTCTCCAAAGGGCGCTGATAGTTCCTTCTCTCGTAGTGGTGCTTTCAA
Source organism: Endozoicomonas sp. (assembly GCA_965198415.1). GTDB lineage: Bacteria > Pseudomonadota > Gammaproteobacteria > Pseudomonadales > Endozoicomonadaceae > Endozoicomonas. Next base: position 109,867 of record CBDAPN010000028.1, on the reverse strand, counting down.
AGAGGCAAAACAAAAAGCTCGCGTTCCGCGCAGTCAACATCCAGATAAAGTCTATAGAGAAAAAATACGGGATCAAGAGGGTCATATTGATGGGCGTGTCTATAAATTTAAAATGCAGGACTGAAGCACTGTTACGATTCGTGAGCACTCCTTAGGTCACGTCCTCGGCAATCATGGACCGCATTTCAATAGTGAAGTCAGAGATTCTGCTGGCATTAAGCAGCCACTAGATGGAAATGGCGACTCTCATACTTACTTCAGGAGGTAATAAAATGAAGCCAATTTATCTATACGAAAATGGTATTAAACTATGGGAACAAACTACAACTGTATGTGACCATCGATTTGCTACGATAACTGTAGTCCGCCGATCTATTAGTGAGCTGTCAGATATATGGTTTGAACTCACCGCAATAATCAGCCAGCATTTACCAAGATGTTTAAAGTGGAGAACAGTTGGTCATTCTATTGAGGGTTGGAAGGTTCAAGAGCTCAAGCTTGTAAAGAAATTGCAATCTGATCTTTCCGATAATGATTATCTGGGCAAGAACTCCGAAACAGGAGTAATTTCGTCTGTAAAGCAACTGACAATTGCATTTAATGAATTCGACCTAAACACAATTTCGGACACTAGATATACCGTACTTCTATTTTTACCCGATGATGAACCTAACAATAGTGCAATTTGGGAAAAATTTAAGAGTTACGATAACGGGCTTGAAGCTAAGGGGATGGAAAACTCATTAAAGTCTTATGGTAACCTGATAATATGTAGACTATATGAGTCCGACACTCACGCCAGCCTTCAATTTATTGGCAAAGTTGAGCAAGTAAATATTATATTGGATAAACTTGTTGACCTAAAAATCGATAGGGTTGAAGAACGGGAAGTAGCTGGGCGAATTAATGGTTAAATTACCTCGTTCCCATGGTTTCCGTGGGTATGCATACTTGATTCCCAAACTAACACCGCACAACCAACCCGGAAAACATCCGCTACGAATACCGGGTAGACAAGGCCAACCGGCTCACTGCCGTACTTATCCCCGGCCAGGGGCATATCAGCTACCCCGGCGGCACCAACGGCAACCTGATCAAACGGGGCAAACGCAACGCCGATCACGACATCGCCATCGACCCCGCCGGCACACACCCCTACTGGCAATACCGCTACAACAGCCGTGAATGCCTGATCGAAGTCAGAAAAGACGGCAACACCATCGCCAGCTACGGCTACAACCCCATGGGCGAACGGACAAAAAAAGAACTGCCCGAAACCGGCACCACCATCCACTTCCTCTACAACGAACAGGGATTGATCGGTGAATACGACGACAGTGGCCAACTGATCCAGGAATACGGCTGGAAACCCTAAGACCTCTGGTCCACCGATCCACTGTTCACCCGAACCGTCGACAGCGCTCGAAGGTTCACTACTACCTCAACGACCAGCGCGGGCAACCCCAACGGGCGTTCACCCGCAACGGCGCCATCACCTGGCAGGCCAGAAGCAACAGCTACGGCCAGACCACAATAAACGACAAAAGCACCCTTACCAGCAACCTGCGCCTGCCGGGCCAGTACTACGATATCGAAACCAGCCTGCACTACAACTGATTCCGCTACTACGACCCGAGCCTCGGACGCTATCTGAGAAACGACCCGACCGGGCTGTATGGTGGGTTGAATGCTTGTGCCTATGGATTAATTAACCCGCTGACGTATATCGCTAACAACGGTCAGTTGGCAAACTTTGCGTTACAGGCCGTCTGGTGGGGATTACGCCAGGCGGTAGCGGCTTATATTCGTTGCTTTGGTCAGTGTCTTGTAGCATCAGCTACAGAAGCCTCTATCGGAGTACTGTGGCAGTACATGATGGGGGGTTGCGAGCCGGGGTTTGAGTTCTCGGGAATGGCTGTTCTAGCCATCCAGAGCTGTGGTTATAGCTGCCTGAACCCGAGGAATTGGGGTGGAAAGAGAGCGAAGGTCAGCACGAAATCAAAGGCCTATGAAGGCAGATTCTCTGGCGGAAGTTCAAGCAACCGCGAAAAATATGATATTGGAAAATACGAGGATATCAGGGGAAGTGTTAAAGGGATGGATGCCCACCCACCATGTTGGCCAAAAGGCCTTGATGAAAAAATTTATAGACGATTATGATGAGTCCAAAGCTCCAGCAATATTAGTTCCAAAAGTTGGGCATACTGTCTGGCCTAAGAAAAGGCCCCAGAGGAATAGTTTCTAGAAGCACCAAGGGTATTGAAAATGCGAGGCAGCTAATAGCTAGAGATATTAAAGAGTTAAGAAAGGTGTACCCAGACATACCAAGAAGCAAGTTAAAGGAATTGATTAATATGAATAAAGAAATGTACCCTGCTGCATTTACTAAGAGGTAGCTCATTGTGAATGCGGAGAGATTTGTCCAGCAAGTTATAATGGGTATAGTAGATGAAGGTGTTGAAACGTATCAGGATCTTTTTGAGTCAACTGATATTGCCCAAGCTACTGATCCATATTGGAAGAGTGCCTTAGCCTTTTTTCATACATTGGATGATGAAGGTAGGAAGATTTTTTTTCGTATTATTAGACAGGTGTCGATTGATACATTGTCACATCTTTTTGCCGTTTTGGATGGTGTGAGCACTCTAGGTGAACAGGAAGATGGTTTCCGCTTGACTGTGAAAGATCAGCAAGAGCCAATAAACGGAAATCTTCAGGATCTCCTGTTAGGTGTAGAAGAAGAAAAGCAATAATACCTCGTTCCCACGGTTTCCGTGGGAATGCATACCTGATTCCCAAACCAACACCGCACAACCAACCCGGAAAACATCCGCTACGAATACCGGGTAGACAAGACCAACCGGCACTCAATCTTACTGGCAATACCGCTACGACAGCCGTGAACGCCTGATCGAAATCAGAAAAGACGGCAACACCATCGCCCGCTGCGGTTACAACGCCCATGGGCGAACGGACAAAAAAAGAACTGCCCGAAACCGGCACCACCATCCACTACATCTACAACGAACAGGGGTTGATCGGTGAATACGACGACAGTGGCCAACTGATCCAGGAATACGGCTGGAAACCCCAAAGCCTCTGGTCCACCGATCCATTGTTCACCCGAACCGTCGACAGCGCGTCTGGAAAATCGAAGGTTCACTACTACCTCAACGACCAGCGCGGACAATCCCAACGGGCGTTCACCCGCAACGGCGCCATCATCTGGCAGGCCAGAAGCAACAACTACGGCCAGGCCACAATAAACGACAAAAGCACCCTTACTAGCAACCTGCGCCTGCCGGGCCAGCATTACGACAGCGAAACCGGCCTGCACTACAACTGGTTCCGCTACTACGACCCGAGCCTCGGGCGCTACCTGAGAAATGACCCGACCGGCCTATATGGTGGGTTGAATGCTTATGCCTATGGATTAAGTAACCCGCTGCTGTATGCAGACAACAATGGACAATTACCCATTCTGATTCCGCTCATTGCCAATATGGCAAGGTTTGCAACGAGAAAATTTGTTGGTTGCTTTGTTGAATGTGCAATTGGTGCAGGCATCGCCCTCACTGCTGATCTGGTATGGCAAAGTATTCGAGGTAATTCTGAAATCAGTGTGCTGGAAGCATCTTCGGCAGCCTTGTGTGGTTGTGCGACAGGGTGTTTGAAGCCTTGGAATTGGGTTGGTTCAAAGGGTGCAACTTTAGGAAAAAAGGTTAAGCAAAAAACTGAAGTAAAAAATGTACACAAACCATATTCAAACCCTAAGCAAAGACCAAAGTATGGGAAAAACCAAGTTGAAGAGGCTTGGGATAGTGCAAAGCAAAAAGATGGAAATGTATACGATCCAAACACTGGTGAACTGTTAACATGAGACAGTAGCAAGAGTAGGGCTGGTCAATGGGATATGGGCACCGATCAGGTAAAGAATATCGCAAGCTTCATAAAGATTATATGGATGATAAAAATTTCTAAGGAGCAATTTCTAAAAGAGTACCGTGACCCAAAAAACCACCAGCCTGAAGCTGTTGGAGCTAATCGTAATAGAAGATTTGAGGATAAGGGATGAATGTGGAAGAGCTATTTCAGCAAGTAAGAAATGATGACTATGTTCAATTTACAGAAAGTATAGGGAAGATAGATATTAATTCGGTGAATTGCGAGGGGCAAAACCTACTGCATGAGAGTATATCGTACTCCCGTCAAAGGTTTGCAGAACATGTTGTTAATCTTGGTGTTGATGTAAATCATGTTGACAATAGAGGTATGACACCTCTGCATTATTGTGCTGTGTATGGTGATTTCCTGCTCGCCAAAAAGCTTTTGTCTCATGGCGGTGATCTATCAATTGCAGACAATTATGGCAATCAACCACTTTGGACAGCCGTTTTCAACGCTCGGGGATATTATGACTTAGTGCATTTGTATGTTGATAATAGAGCAGATATAAATCATGTAAATAGTGCCGGTAAGTCTCCCCTGAGTTTTGCAGAGCAAATATGTGATAAAGAACTTATTGATATATTGAAAAGTCGAGGGAGTTCAGAATTCTGTGTCAGCTAATTTTGGGTAATGTTTATAGAAAAGTAAAGTTGAAAGAGTAATTATGTCAAATTTTATTGCCTTACCTGATTATGATGGGACAGCAGCTTATAAAGGAGTTCTCCGCTTTTATAATCACTCGGACAAGGCATGGGAGACCCAGTGGGGAAGCTTTTATGGTGATATGAAACCTTCATTTCAGCTATTTGCTAGTGATGCTTATGGTACTGCATATGGTTATTTAGAAAGCAAAGAAGTCGCAATTTTCTGGCCTGAAACTGCCGAACTAGAGTCTATAGGTACTGGTACAAGGGCTTCTATGAAATGATCCAAGATGACCCGAATTCTACTATCAATTTAGAGCTTTACGATGCTGCAGTGCAGAAATATCGAACGCCAACTGTCCACGAACATTTTGCTTTCAAAACTGAACTAGTATCAGGAGGGGATTTAACTGTAGACAACTTGGGTCTCATGGATCGAATCCATCATTACAAGATGTTGTCTAATCTGGCAAGAAAAATTAAAAATATGCCAGAAGGAACGGTGATAAGCAGCGTATATTTGGAGTAAATTATACTTCGTTCCTGCGATCCTGAGAGTGTTGCGAAACCCTCTAAGCAAGTATCTTTCTCAAGATGCCTGCGAATACCGGTGATGATTCAAATGCGTTGATCACATATATCACCTCGTTCCCGCAGTCCTCCGAGGGAATGCATACGTGTGCCGAGCACATTACACGGCTTGGGGGTGAAAGCCCCCTGTCCAACCAGATGAGACTGAAGGGCTAGCGAAGCACAAGGCCTGTATCGTGAGGTGCGGGCTGAAGGCAGCGTGGAACAAAACTACGAGCTGACGAACAGAAACCGGATATGAGGCTATCTGCATTAGGGGGTGTTGAGCTTTTCTTAGTAGGCTTGAGAAAGGCTTACAGATTCGTATCATTGCAGTTCCTACACAGCACTGATGCGAACCTGATATGCCTCGCATCATACTCAGTGACGAGCACTAGTTGAAGCTCCAGCCAATTCTCAAAAAAGTTCATATAAATAACAAGCCTGATCTCAAAACTTCCGTGGTAGGCATGCTTTATCGCATTCGCACAGGGATTCCATGGCGAAACCTCCCTTCTGAGTTTGGAAAGTGGAATACCGCCTTTCAGAAATTTAACGATTGGTCAGCCAAGGGAAAGTGGCTGAAGATCTTTAAAGCCTTGGTTCAAGATCCTGATCTTGAGTGGCTGTTCATAGACGGCAGTTACACCAAGGCTCATCAACACAGCAGTGGAGCTGCAACTGGGGATCCGGAAGGTATTGGTAAGAGCAGGCTTAACCACCAGAATTCATATGGCTGTTGATGCCATGGGCTTCCCTATAGATTTTGATATCACTGGGGGTGAGGTAAACGATTGCACGGCTGCACCAGACCTGCTGGATCAGCTACCAGAAGCTGAAAAGTGTAGTCTGAAGAAGCCTTTCACTGCTTCTGGCGTTTTTTGCAGGCTCTTCATCTTGCTGCGGATGAAGTCTATAAACTCTTCCTTAGTTTTCAGAGCTGTCTTTCCAAGCTCTTCCTTAAGGTGGTTCCAGACCTGCTCATCAGGGTTTAGTTCGGGGGAATAGCCTGGCAGCAGATGAAGCCCCAGGAGCCTTGGTTCCTTTTCTACATACTCCTTCGTAAATTTTGCTCTATGTGCAGGATGACCATCGGTGATCACGATTATTGGCTTATCTACACTGCGAACCAGTGACTTGAGATAATCAACAAACGCAAACCGATCCATACTGCCTGTAAATGTTTTGTATCTCATGATGCCTTCTGAACTAACAACTGAAATGAGGTTTAGTCTGTGCCTTGAACCAGTGGTTTTAACAACGGGAGTCAGCCCCTTAATGCCCCAAGTTCGACCGCGATGACTCTCAGACTTCGCAGTGGACTCATCAAGAAAGAAAATGATGGCATCTTGTTCCTCCGCTTGCTGGATAATGGCTGGGTAACGAATGTTTAACCATTCATTAACTTTTTTTTTCGTCCTGTTCCCAGGCTCCCCAGCGAGGTTTTTGAGGACTGAAGTTCATTTTTTTCAAAAGCTTGCCAACATGAGCCGCTGTGTATTTCACCTGGAAGGTCTGGTCAATTAGGTCTGCGATGATCTGGCAAGTCCACAGTGCCGTCTGGTAGCCATAATCAACCGGAGTTTGGGTTCTAAGCAGTACTCTGAGCCGCTCTTGCTGTTCAGGAGATAGCTTTGGTTTGGGTCCCGTTTTTCCTGTACGTGTTTTCAGGCCTTCCCAACCACCTGTTTTGTATCGATCAATCCATTGATAGACGATCTTTCTTGAGGTTCCGTACTTGTGGGCAAGTCTGGTAGGAGTCATGCCTGCCAGCCAATTCTCTATAGCCTCGAAACGAATTTGCTCTCTGACCGGATCAGGGATTTTGCGACCGTCGATATTGTCCATTACTGCCTCATCTGTGAGGCCTTGGATGATACCATACGACAGATGTTACCTATAACTGCCAGACATCAATACAAGTATCGTCATCTAGTCGGGAATATCTTTCATTTTCGAGCTGCAGCGACGAGGTATGACAAGCTAACGCGGAATTATGCCAGTGTTGTCGCTATGGCATGTTGCATTATTTGGCTGCCGATGTGAAAACGCCCCTAGCCAAAGGTTATTACGCGCTGCAAAGATGGGCTACCATGCATCCCCACGTAAGCACGTGGGAATGCATTAAAAAGGCGGGAGGCTTTCTATGGATTACTTCGACCGGCTGGCACGCTTACGCTCATGCTCTTTAAGAAACTTCTTGCGAATACGGATGTGGTTTGGCGTTACCTCCACTAGCTCGTCATCGTCAATAAATTCCAGCGCCTGCTCAAGGCTATGACGTACCGGCGGGGTTAGAATGATGTTCTCATCGCTGCCTGAAGCGCGAACATTGGTGAGCTGCTTGGCTTTGGTCGGGTTGACGGTTAGATCGTTATCCCGGCTGTGTAAACCGATGATCTGGCCTTCATAAACGTCCACGTTCGGACCTACAAACAACCGACCACGCTCCTGCAGGCTAAACAGCGCATAAGCCAGCACTTTACCGTTCACCATGGACACCAGTACACCGTTATTGCGCTGACCGACATCACCGCCTTTGACTTCACCGTAATGATCAAAAATTGAGGTAAGAATGCCGCTGCCAGAGGTCAGGGTCAGAAACTGGGAACGAAAGCCGATGAGCCCGCGCGCCGGCATGATGAAATCAAGCCGCACCCGGCCTTTGCCATCCGGCACCATGTCTTTCAGTTCAGCGCGGCGCAGCCCCATGGCCTCCATGACCGACCCTTGGTGCTGCTCTTCAATATCAACCACCACGTGCTCATAAGGCTCTTGGCGCACGCCGTCGATCTCTTTGATCACCACCTCTGGGCGAGAGACCGCCAACTCAAAACCTTCCCGGCGCATGGTCTCAATGAGTACCGACAGGTGCAGCTCACCACGACCGGAAACCTTGAATTTATCCGCATCGTCACCTTGCTCAACCCGCAACGCCACATTGGAGATCAGCTCCCGGTCAAGACGCTCGCGAATGTTACGGGAGGTCACGTATTTACCATCCTGCCCGGCAAACGGTGAATCATTCACCTGAAACGTCATGCTTACGGTAGGCTCATCAACCGACAGGGGTGGCAGCATCTCTGGCTGCTCCGGGTCGCACAGGGTATCTGAAATATTGAGTTTATCGATGCCGGTAATACAGACAATGTCCCCGGCGCGCGCCTCAGATACCTCAATACGCTCTAGGCCAAGGTAGCCCATCACCTGCTGCACTCTGGCCTTGCGCTGGTTATTATCACGGTCAACCAGCACAATCGGCTGGTTCGGGCGCAGAGTTCCCCGGGTAATGCGACCAATACCGATGACGCCCACATAGCTGCTGTAATCCAGCGCACTGACCTGCATCTGAAACGGCTTATCTATATCGACCGCAGGCGCAGGCACGCGCTGGGTAATCATCTCAAACAGTGGCGTCATGTCGTCGGCCAGATTATCCGGGTCATCGCCAGCCACGCCATTCAGGGCCGAGGCGTAAATCACCGGGAAATCCAGCTGCTCATCGGTTGCACCGAGTCGGTCAAATAGGTCGAACACCTGATCCATCACCCAATCGGGGCGAGCGCCCGGGCGGTCCACTTTATTAATGACCACAATGGGGTTCAGCCCCTGCTCAAAGGCCTTTTGGGTAACAAAGCGGGTTTGCGGCATCGGGCCGTCCACGGCATCCACCAGCAACAGCACCGAGTCCACCATGGACAGCACCCGCTCCACCTCGCCACCGAAGTCGGCGTGTCCGGGGGTGTCGACTATATTAATGTGGAAATCTTGCCACTCAATGGCGGTGTTTTTGGCCAGAATAGTAATGCCGCGCTCTTTTTCCTGATCGTTCGAATCCATGATGCGTTCAGCACCTTGGTCTTTGCGACCCAATGTACCGGACTGCTGCAGCAGTTTGTCCACGAGGGTGGTTTTACCATGATCAACGTGGGCAATGATGGCAATGTTTCTTAACTTATTGATTTCCAATGTTTTATCAGCCTCTCAAATCTCTGGAGTTTTTTTGTACACACAGTTGTACACACTTTAAAATCTGTCTAAACGCAGAACGAGTAAATAAAAGGCGGCAATCCTACCACCCTGCCATTCTGACGCAAGTTTTATACACCCTTATATCTGCCTTGCTTACCAGCATTTAAGGGCAAAGATATAGGTATATAGCCGGATTACGCAGGTGCAAAGGCATAGAGCTACAGGCTCACCACTAAAGCGAACCCTCGACCAATAGGACAAGCCCGAAGGCACTGAGTATAACTCCGCATAGAGAGGCCGTCTGTCGTCTATTAAACTAGTAGTGGATTAACGTACAATTCGTGACTATGATAGACCGCCTGAACTTAAGGATGCGTGGTAATTTTCTCTATTTATCTGGTCAGCCAACGAGTTAACCAACCGTTGTCTGCAGGGTAAACAGCGCAGCTTAAAGCAAGAAATCGACTAAAAACCGAAATGCAATGCTCAAACACACAACTTTATCTTGGTTGTTTCGATAAAAACCCACAATTCGACCGGCGGTAGCGTGCCTTTCAGGTATCAAAGCCGGTAACGACAGGTGTCTAAGTCTCACTGTTGCCAATTCATCTGAGTGCAAACCCATGTAGCCAAGCATGTCAGCCTTGATATAGACCTTCCTAGCTGTAGTAGTTTTCAAAAATGGCGTGACCCAGCAAAATGTCTCCGTCTTTTAGAAATTTCAGCAGCTTGCGGAACAGAGCCATTTCTCCGGTTCTTTTTCCCTGATAAGCTGCCACGGCTGATCCCAGTAAGGCTCCGCTGCCTAACGTGACCAATATCTCTATCCGGAGGATGGGATACCCAACCCCTTTTTTTGCGAGCCGTGTTGCGGGTACGCTTGCTGGTTTTCGTCGGTGTCCGGCATGGATAATGTCGAACCGTCTGTTATGACCACTCTGCGATCATGCCAGCGCCATGTTTCCGGGCTGGCTCCGTCCAGATTTTCTCCGGATTGGGTCAGTAGTGTTTTGATACTGGCTTCAGTGAGTCGGTGCCTGGCTTTGCAGTATGCACTATTGTCTGTTTTATCCGGATTCTGCCCTGCCCTGTCGCTATCTGGTCTCTGGCACTGGCACTGGCACTGGCACTGGCACTGGCACTGGCAATTAAGGTATTACGACAAGATTTGTTGCAGCTGGCAACTTGGTGCATGAATAGTGTGAGTGTTTTCACTGGAGGGAAACGACGAACTCGTCCACCTGCATATTGCGTCTGGAAGGTAGCAATATTGTTCTTATTCAGTATGGCGGAAAGGCTGTCATCTCCTGTCAGTGCAAATTGTTTGAGGAGGTCATCAGCAGGATTCAGGTACTCTGGGCTAAACTTGGTCATGGCTTGCTCTCGGGGGTGAAGTTTCTTGACTTTTATAGTCATTTTTCCCTCTTGAGCAAGCCTTGATATTTCCGGGTTGAAGCCTTAAGTCAGTGCCATTTATGTATAGATTAATTGCGTAAATTCTCAAATGTTAGTGTCCAGTTTTACTTGACCAAAACATTGGTAATAACATTAAAATACAAAACAATGTTTCTGTGTACGACAATGTAATTCTTGAAGATGACGTATTCTGCGGCCCCAGCATGGTGTTTACCAATGTCTACAACCCCCGCTCTGCTATCAGCCGCAAAGATGAATACCGTGAAACATTGGTCAGGCAGGGGGCAACACTAGGCGCCAACTGCACAATAGTATGTGGTATTACCATTGGTCGATATGCTTTTATTGGAGCCGGTGCAGTGGTCAATAAAGATGTGCCCGACTATGCGCTCATGGCTGGTGTACCCGCAAAACAAATTGGCTGGATGAGCGAATATGGTGAACGGCTAGAGCTTCCCTTAGAAGGCGAGGCCGAATGCAGTTGCCAGCACACCCAAAGCACCTATCGCTTAAACAACGGTCAAGTATCTAAAATCTGATTAATTAGCAGAACTATAGGGAATTAAATGTCTGAAATTTTAGAAAATAAAGTTGCAAGCATATTGAGCCTGCATAATATTGGATATACACTTTTGGGCTTGTTTGCGATTGTGTTTATGTTTTCGTCGTATTCGTATAACGACTCAGGTGTCAGTACACGACTACAACAGCCTATTTTTGGATACAAGTGGATTAAAGAAGAAGGCTATTTCTTCAAACTTCCACTTGTTTCACGAACAAAATCTTATAACCAACGGGGTACAATTGCATCAACCAGCAATGAAAGCATAATTGAAACATCATTGCTGTACACTGCTCCTGCAAACCTTCAATTTGCTGATTCATACGAAATGAATGTGGAATGGTCTATGAGATATTCCATTCCAACAAGTGACGAAGATTTAGAAGAGATGCACAAAGCAGTTAAATCTGAATCAAACCTTTTGGGCAATACGATTATGCCTTTTGCTACCACATTGGTGGCCGATACAGCCGGACAAATGCTTGGCGGTAATTTTGCTCAAGGTGGTAGAAATCAATTCAGAAGTTTAGTTGATAATCAATCCCAAAATGGAATGTATGTAACCAAGGTGGAGAAGGTTAAAATCAACACTGAAAGGGCGGATTCCAGCAAAGACCGTGATGGTGATACCAAACTTGACGAACAATTCGTAAGAAAAGTTGTTTACATTACCGATGCCAACGGTCGTAAAGAGCGCCGATCCCTATCAATTTCTCAATATGGTATTACCATCGTTCCCAACTCTTTCAATCTTTTAAAGGCTGCTCCAATTGGGCGACTGGTTGATTATATTGACCGCAAACAGGACAATATTGCCAAGCAGATCAAGCAAGAGGAAAATCAAAAACTTTTAAGAGAGGAAGCCAAAACGCAACAGCTTGAAGGTGAGCGAGATTTGATCACCAAAACCAACCAATTGAAGATTGATAAAGAATCAGCGATTATTGCGGCGGAAAAGAAAGTTGCTGAGGCAAAATTGCAGGCTGAACGTGAAATCATTGAACGACAAAAGGTTGCTGATCTGGCTATCATTGATAAGAAACGTGAATTGCAAATTGCAAAGGATAATGAAGGTATCCAAAAAGCGAATGCAATTGCCGCAAAATACGAAGGTCAAGCAATACTTGAAAAAGGATTGGCTGAGGCGAAAGTGACTATTGATCTTCACTAATTATAGAGGATTGGCTGAGGCGAAAGTGACTAAAGCTAAATATCAGGCCATTGACAAAGAAATTAAACTGGCTGAATTGAGTCTACAAGAAACAGAGGCTCTAACAAAAGTTTTGCCGAGTGTTCAGTTTGATGCTCCTGATGTGGTAATTAATGGTTCGGGTGGTAATACTCCAACTTCTGATCTTCTTAATGTCAAATTAGTTTCTGATATTGTTAGCGGGCTTTCCAATAATAAGGAAAGTGACGTTAAGAAATAGCGTCACCGAAAAAGCGTAAAGCCCCGTCCTTCAGGGCGGGGATGTAAACGACAATCGGTAATGAATCAAACCTGTTGATCTGGTATATTCCTGTCCTTTTGTTCTGAGTGTTGTATGGTAGTTATTCAAGTTGCATGTATCTAGTGTCAGAAGACGGAGGGTGTCGTAAAAAATGGAAAAGCGGATACCGGTCATCAACGTTACCTATGTCGTAACTGCAACAAGAGCTTTCAACTCGAGTATCGAAACAATGGCAACCAATCAGGTGCTCATGAACGCGTCATTGATATGACCATGAACGGCTCTGGGGTGAGGGGTATCAGCAGGGCAAAAACATGATCAAGAATTAATCAATCCAAGCACTTTCATCATATAGTTTTCATCCCAACCACAAGTTTTCCGCTTGTTCTTGATGCCTGCCTTCACAGAAGTATCAAGTTTGAGAAGATTGAGAGTCACCTGTCGGGTAACTGCCAGGTTTTCCGCCGCGTAGCCTTCCCTTGCCCTGCAACGGTCTTCATCGAAAGCTACGTCCAGAACCCAGTGCAACTGGTTCTCAACCAGCCAGTGCTGCCTGGTGGCCTGAAGAACCTCTTCTGCACAGAGTTGGCGACTGGATATGAAGTAGCGAATCAGAGTGTTGACTTTGCTTTTGTGACAGCTATCCAACTGAATGGCCGCTATGGTTTTTGCTCCCCATGCAGAAGCCTTCGAGCCTTCCTTGATGTCATGGCTGACCCAACAGCGCCGATGTTCTACACGCCCATGCTTTTTGCCTTCTTGCTGTGAAAAGTGTTGATCTGGGGTGTCTTCAGGGTTGTCCTGCCAGTGTTGATCAAAGGTGCGAGTGATTTCGCCATAGTGTGTTTTCTGGTTGCCTTTAACGGCCAGCAAGTAGTCTGCGCCTTTTTTCAGAATCGCTGTTGCAATTTTTTTCTGGCAGCCCATGGCATCAATGGTGACCAGGCAGCCTCTGAGTTCAAGCAACTTGAGCAGTTCAGGTATAGCGGTAATTTCATTGGATTTGGCGTCGACTTTATACTGCCCAAGGGAAAGTCCGGCGTCCGTGCACCAGGCATTGAGCATGTGTATGGCGTCTTTACCCTTGTTCCAGGCTGAGCCTTTCACCGTCTTGCCATCAAGGGCAATAATTCTGCTATCTGATAACTCCAGGCCAGACAGTACGTCCTTGATCCATTGGATAAAAATGCAGCGGAACTCTTCAGGCTCAAGGGCTGCAAAAATACGATTGAACGTGATGGCGGCTGGAATTCCGCCAGGTAGCGTCAAGTGTTTGCGAAACCAGCTCTCTTTATGTTCAGCAAACAGGCGAATGCTGTTCCAGTCGTCCGCACCGCAAAGTATGGCACAAACAGACATGAACATGACCTCGGCCAGCACATGTGTGGTTTTTTTGGGATCTCGCTTGTCAGTGAGCGAGGAGAACTTGGAGAACAGGGCTTTTGCAGACATCGGTAAACAGGCAAAGGGGTAATTATACAGGCTTTTTCTTTGCGGCGCTGTTCAATTAGTGATCATGTTTTTGCCCTGGGGGTATCAGTCGAGCCTTTAAAATCAGCCCTACAACCGTTATCTCTCATTTAAAAAACTCTCCCCATAAACAGTAACCCAGCTTCCCTTTGAGAATGCCAAGGTCGAGATACTCTGTGAGATGGAAGAACAGTGGTCATTCGTTGGAAACAAGAAAAAATCAACGTTGGCTATTTTACGCTTGGGAGCCTCGCTTTAAACGAATAATTGCCCATGCTTTTGGACGTCGATCGACCAAGACTTTGAAAAAGCTGCTGAAGAGACTCTCACCCTATAAGTTCAGCTATTAATGTACAGATGACTGGAAGCTCTGCAGCACTTACTTACCTGAAGACCGGCATGTTGTAGGCAAACTTTTTACACAAAGAATTGAGCGCCAAAACTTGACCTTGAGGACTCGGTTTAAGCGGCTGATGCCCAGGACAATCTGCTTTTCGAGATCAGTAGAAATACATGACAAAGTGATCGGAGAATTTATTTCACGAGAGCACTATCAACAGCTTTGATGCATGACCAGCATTTTAATATCGTTAAGCCCTGTCACCACTTTCCTACACAGAGCAGTTTTATCTTATTGTCTTAGTCGTATTGAATCCTTATTTTCAAGGCTGATTTTTTTGATCTAATGAAGCAACCCATCTTTAACGACTTAATCAGCCCTATAAAAACTCTCTCTCACTTTTCCTGCGCATCATCCAGTCAGGCTCTGTTCATATAGAAAGCACAAACACGACACCATACTATTACTTACTTATATCAACAGAACCTAACCAATAAAAATTTTATTTATGACTCTGATGAAAAATGCACTTCCTATGACCTTTAGGACCCTTCGTAACTTGGCATATGGCAATACTTGGAGCAGATGCAGCCTCAATGGCATAACAAGGCTTTTTGCTCCATAATAAACCGTGCTGCACACCGTGTTGGTGAGGGGCGAAAATGTCGAAATCATAAGCAACGCCACAATCAGTACCCCAATCAGTTTTTGCACACAAATAATAAGTGCCCAAATGGGGTATGTATTTTTTTTCGGGACAATAAGCAACTGCCATTGTGGAGATAAATGCCGCCGCTACTAACACAAAGTGGTAAAATTTAAGGTTCATATAATTTTCCTCTGTATAGGTAATAAAAGAAATCACTTTTCTTACTGTTGCACCCTCAGGCTCTAGAACTGCCACCAATTTACCTAAAATGTTTTCTCTCGGCTTTTCCCGGGTTTCTACAGACCGAAATTGATTTTAGTCAACGTTTTGATTTCGTTACCTTCGGTCTCGACCTTTCTTAACAAAGCAGTTTTATATTAATGACATAGTCATAGTGAACCCTTATTTTCAAAGCTGATACTTTTAATCTAATTAAATAGCCTATCTTTGACGACTTCATGCCAACCATAAATACATTCTCGATGGACTTCAGGATCCTTGTATACATGGCAATGTCCAAGGCTTGATTCAGAAGTAGAAAGAGCGTTAATTAAATTACACTGCTTTTTGCTCCATAATAAACCAAACGTTAAAAAGTAATGATCAGCAGACCCACATTCAGTATTCCAATACCAGTTTCCACACAGATAGTAAACACCCAGATGAGGGATGTTTTTGCTTATGGGGCACTCAGCAACTGCCATTGCGGAGATAAATGCCGCCGCTACTAACACGAGGTGGTGAAATCTAAGATTCATATAATTTTCCTGTGTATGGGTAATAAAAAAATTCGCTTATCTTACTGTTGCACACTCAGGCTCATGAGCTAAAAACAACTCACCTGAAACTTTTAAACTCCGACTCTTTCCCAGTTTCTACAGGCTGATACTGACAAATAACGGTATTAACAAGACAGTGGCAGGGTAACACAGAACCTCGTTTAATGAAGAAACCTACAACCCCTTCAACTGGGGAAAAGTCAGTCGTGAGCGAAAGAAACTTTGCCAAAGCAACATGATGTTTTGCAGAGTTTTGATTTCGTTACCTTCGGTCTCGACCTTTCTTAACAAAGCAGTTTTATACTAATGACTTAGTCATAGTGAATCCTTATTTCCAAAGCTGATGCTTTTAATCTAATTAAATAGCCTATCTTTGACGCCTTCATTCCCCCCAAAAAAACACTCTCGATAGCCTTCAGAATTCTTGTAAATACGGCAATCGAGAAGGCCTGAAGCAGAAACAGCGCCAATTAATCTACACCGCTTTTTGCTCCATAATAAACCGTTCTGCACACCGTGATGTTGAGGGGGGGAAAAGCTGTAATCATAAGCAACGCCACAATAAGTAAACCAATACCTGTTTGCACACAGATAGTAAACACCCATATGGGGGATGTTTTTGCTTATGGGGCAGTCAGCAACTGCCATTGCGGAGATAAATGCCGCCGCTACTAACACGAGGTGGCGAAATCTAAGATTCATATAATTTTCCTGTGTATAGGTAATAAAAGAATTCGCTTATCTTACTGTTGCATACTCAGGCTCATGAGCTAAAAACAACTCACCTGGAATTTTTAAACTCCCGACTGTTTCCCTGTTTCTAAAGGCTGATACTGACAAATAACGGTATTAACAAGACAGTGGCAGAGTAACACAGAACCTCGTTTAATGAAGAAACCTACAACCCCTTCAAGTGGGGCAAAGTAAGTCGTGAGCGAAATAAACTTTGCCAAAGCAGCATAATGTTTTGCAGAGTTTTGATTTCGTTACCTCCGGTCTCGACCTTTCTTAACAAAGCATATTTATATTAATGACTTAGTCATAGTGAACCCTTATTTTCAGAGCTAATGCTTGTAATCTAATTAAATGACCTATCTTTGACGACCTCATCCCCCCCCAAAAAGACACTCTCGGTGGCCTTCAGGATTCTTGTAAATTTGGCAATCGAAAAGGCTTGCAGCAGATTCAGCGCCAATTAAATCACACCGTTTTTTGCTCCATAATAAACCGAACTGCGTACCGTGATAGGGGGAAAAGTTGTAAATATAAGCAGTGCCACAATCATAATGCCAAAGCCTGTTTGCACACAGATAGTAAACACCCATACGGGGGATGATTTTGCTTTTGGGGCACTTAGCAACTGCCATTGCGGAGATAAATGCCGCCGCTACTAACACGAGGTGGTGGAATCTAAGATTCATATAATTTTCCTGTGTATGGGTAATAAAAGAATTCGCTTATCTTACTGTTGCACACTCAGGCTCATGAGCTAAAAACAACTCACCTGAATTTTTTAAGCTCACGACTCTTTCCCAGTTTCTACAGGCTGATACTGATAAAATAACTCCAGGCACTCTCCACAAAAGGTCAAAGCACATTAGAATAAAAACTTTTTGGTAACCCGATAAGAATAAAACTCTAACCTCAAATTAGCACACCGCAATTACCCTGGTATCTTTTTTATTGATCAATTAATTATTTCTGGCTATTTATTTATAAATAAATAACATACTTGCCGGAAGGCGGCCCGATAATAGCGCCCGTCGGGAGCCCACATAGCGAGGATGATAGGAAATTGAAGATAAAAAATCGGAGTTTTTTTGGATTAATTTGGCCGATGGCTAAAATGTTTACCAACGAACAAGTGATCAAAAAAGTGAAAACCAAAATTCAAAAAGTGCTGGACGCACCTAGGCAGGCAGCTCGGCGAAATGGGTTGCTTGATCACCCTCATTGGCTTCTACTGCCGTTAGTGGTGCTGCAATACGCCTACAAAAAATACGCTACTCTTTGGACTCTGGATACCAACTGCACACCTGCTAATCACGGAAATAATCATGATTAAACTTGCCATAGTCAGACAAAAATACCGCCCTGACGGTGGTGCCGAGCGGTTTGTTGCCTCTGCACTTAAGGCATTATCGCAACAAACCCCAAAACAGTTCCCTCTCGATATAACGGTATTAACAAGACAGTGGCAGGGTAATTCAGACCCATCGTTTCATGTAGAAATTTGCAACCCATTCAAGTGGGGCAGAGTCAGCCGTGAATATGGCTTTGCCAAAGCTACACAAAAACATTTCAGTAAGTTTGATATTGTACAAAGCCATGAACGTATACCTGGCTGTACCATTTATCGAGCCGGTGATGGTGTACATAAGTGTTGGCTCGAACACCGTGCCAGAATAATTTCCACAGCCCATGCCAAGCGTATGAAAAATGACCGTTTTCACCGCTATGTTATGGACGCTGAGAAGCGGATGTTCGAACATCCACAGTTGCGGGCGGTAATTTGTAATTCTCACATGGTAAAAAACGAAATTTGTCGTGAGTTTTCCATTCACCCAGATAAGCTCCACGTTATTTACAACAGTGTTGATCAGGAGAAATTCAACCCAAGGCTGAAGCAAACCGAACGGACAAAAATCAGAGAAGATTTGAAAATTACGAATGATGCCACCGTTATGCTATTTGTAGGCTCGGGCTATGAACGAAAAGGGCTGGCTGCATCCATCCGTGCCATTGCAGCGACTAATGCTCATTTACTGGTTGTTGGCAAAGACAAAGAGGAAAATAAATACCAGCAGTTAGCGCAATCACTTGGCTGTGCTGATCGTGTTCATTTTATGGGCATACAAAACGAGAGTTGTCGGTTTTATGGCACTGCGGATGGTTTTATACTGCCCACCGTTTACGACCCGTTTCCTAACGTTATTCTTGAGGCCATGGCATCGGGTCTTGGTGTCATTACCAGTACCAGTTGCGGCGGCGCTGAGATTATTGAACAAGGTCGAAACGGCTATTGTTGTGACGCTTTGGATATACCCGCACTGTCAAATGCTATCAGTGCGTTTTCTGATCAGAACCATGCAGAACGCCTTGGTATCGAAGCTCGTAAAACGGTTCAATCGTTTGATAGTGAGCATCTTATGAGGAAGTTGCTATCTTTGTATGGGCAGGTTTTGAATAATTGAGAAGTATATGAAAATTTTACACACTGAGTCATCTTGTGGATGGGGCGGTCAGGAAATACGTACCTTGACAGAGTCTGAAGGTATGATTGAGCGTGGTCACAAAGTGACTATTGCCTGCCCCGGACATTCGAAAATCTATGAAGCTGCACTGAAAAGAGGCATTCCGGCAATTGCTTTGCCTATTCAGAAAAAAAAGCTCTCTTCTTTATCGGCCATGTACCAGTATCTTTCCACTAGCACTTTTAATGTGATTAACACCCATAGCTCAACTGATAGCTGTCTAGTGTCGCTTTGTTTAGCATGGAAAAAACATCGCCCCAGAATTATCAGAACCCGTCACTTATCAACAACAGTGCACAACAACTGGTTTACATTGTGGCTATACAACAAGGGTAATGACTTTATTGTTACCACTGGAGAGCAGATACGGCAGACACTGCATTGTTACAATAATATTCCTCTGGAAAAAATCAAGTCCATTCCGACAGGTATTGATCAGATACGTTTTAAGCCTGCAACGGATAAAAAAGGAGTCAAAGAGCAGTTAGGGCTACCAGCGAATAAAACGATCATTGGCATTTTGGCAACGTTACGCTCATGGAAAGGACATGAGTATTTGATCAAAGCATTTGCCCAGCTTGGCCGAGATGATTTACACCTGTTGATTGTTGGCGACGGTCCGCAGTTTAACAATGTTCAACAACAAATCGCCGGGCTCGGTATTGAAAACCAGGTATCAATGCCCGGAAACCAAGAGGATGTAGTGCCTTGGTTGCAAGCAATGGATATTTTTTGCCTGCCATCATACGGTAATGAGGGCGTGCCGCAGGGCATTATGCAGGCCATGCTGTGCAGATTACCCATTATTTCAACAGATGTTGGCAGTATTTTAGAAGTTTTACAGCCTGAGAAAAATGGCTTGCTGGTCAAGACCAAGGATGTAGCAACGGTCAAGGAGGCTATTGATTCTTTGGTTAGCGATTCTCAGATGAGAGAGAAGTTTGCCAACTTCAGCTATGAGTTTGCCATTAGCCATTGCACCAAGGACAAGATGGTTGATGAAATGGAGTTAGTATTCAAAAAGGGGGCTTAGCCCCTATTCAATGTGTGCGGTTCAAGCTATTGGGTCGCACTGTGGCACACGAAAGCGCAACTACTTAAAGCACAAAATTAAATTTCATTTCGCATTAGGCTAAGGCCATGTTCCTAATGTTATTTTAAGTATAGAAAGCTGAATGACATTATTAAATGTGTCGGGAAATAGTCCACTTGTGCCTGAATTTACTGATACGGTTGAGCGCTCGCCTTCTGGAATAGTCAAGGAAGCGGGCAACTTTGCCGGTTTTTTTCCATTGTATAAATGTCGGTGTAACCAACTTCTCCATTTCAATCCAGCTAGAAAGTACGGAGTTTTCACTGTAGTCTTGAGCCAGCTTTTGCCCCTCAACCAACAGCTGTGAAAACAGCTCTGGGTTTGCCTGCAAATGATCAATAATCGCCAATACGTCCTTTTCAGTAGTGGCCTGTAAAACTGCCTTGCTACTGTTGAATGCTGCTGTAATGGCTGGCTCATCACCCGTTATACACAGCGCCCCGGCAAGCCAAGAGTTAGTGGCTTTGTTAACGGGCTTCAGTCTGAGTAGCTCTGCAGGTACATCACGCACCGCAATCACTATGTCTACGTTGGAGTAGTCATGCCACTCAACTTCATCACTGCGTTTACCTTTGATAATGAACTGGATGCCTCGCTGGTTGAGTTGCTCTAAAAAGGCATCGGATTGAAACGCCTCAGCAAGGTTTCGTTTAGGCTGGCCAAAGAATGCAACCGTTTTAATTGCGTTTCCACGGTTGTTTTCGCGGGGTATCAGGCCAGGCTGTGGCCATTGGGGAACATATATCTCATTATGCCGGTTGGTGGGGATTAAATTCTGGTGAAGAACAAAATGGGCTAATTCGGGGTAATGAGCATCAGTTCTACCGGCAATATAAAAGTAGTCTGGATGTGTGTTTTGAGGGCGTGATTTTACACCATCAATAACGTTAATCTTGTCCAAAAGCGGTTTAGAGCCAAGTGTCACCTCATAACCGGCATGCCTGAAATGCAAATAGGTCAATAATACCCATATGTCTTCTCCAGTAATAATCCGGTGTTTAATATCTGTAGGTGTTGGCAAATCACCGGACAGCAAGTCGGTCCAGCGTTCTTTATCATTTAATACAAAGTGAAGATGGGATTTATGATTCATTTTGACCTGCTTGGGTTAACATCCTGTGGGGCAGATACATTCTATCACAGAGTAGTTGCCTTATTTTTGTCGTTTATACTGGCTGGCTGATTTTCCAGAAGGTTTGCAAACACACTGTCCAGCTCATTAATGACGTCGGTTAAAGAAATAGCCATCATCCCCCGTGATAACTTGCGACCACTGTCAAAGTAGAGTTCAAGATTCGCATTGGAAATTACACGGTGCAGGCCGTTTTTCTGAGTGCCAGTGATCAATTGATAGTTACTTCCTTGTTCATTATCCCATGGTCCCCAGAGGTTGGGTTCGCTAGCGCCAAACAGTGCAACCACAGGGGTATCTGTAGAAGCAGCAATATGCATTGGTGCTGAGTCGACACCAAAAAACAGGCATGCTTTTGAAGTAAGGAACGCGTAAGCCTGCAGGCTAATCGGTTGCGGTAACTGCAGTGGCTTTTGCTGGCAATGACCGGCTATTTCTGCCGCCATGCTGATTTCTTTCGCATCAGAGGAAGTGGTTAGCAGTACAGGCTTTTGCCATTTTTTTTGAATATGGTCAATGCATTGAGCGACCTTCTTTGAATCCCAACATTTATACATCCAGCGTGATACCGGGTGCACAATCACAAAGCCCTCTCTCAACCCCAAGTCGAGCAGCACAGAATCCACCATACGTTCATGCTCTTTGCCCCACCCCAACGTGACTTTTTTCACCACTTTTTCTGGATTAATGGCCTCAGCAAACTGCAGATCTTTCTGCACAGTCGGGATGCGCTTCTGACTATTAAACGCTGTAGTAAAACGGGCCAGCCGATTAATAAACGTCGGCTTTTTTATATAACCCATACGCTGTGCTGCGCCGGAAAGAGCGCAGATAATACAACCTCTGTCACCCTCAGTAAGGTTGATGGCAAGGTCGTACTGGCCTTTAAACTGCCAGTAAAACCGCACCTCTGCATGAATGCGCTGCCAGAGGTTCTGCTCGCTCTTTTTACCTCTGCAGTATGGGATAACCTTATCCACATGAGGGTTATCAGTAACCATCTGAGCACAAAAATCATTGACAGAAACATGCAGCTCACAGTCAGGATAGATGGCTTTTAAACTGGCAAATAAGGGTGTTGACAGTAAAACGTCACCGAGATTACGAAACTTGGTCACCAGAATTTTCATAAGCTAAATTGTGTAGCATCCCTAGGTTATTAACACATGTCGTCGTGTTCTTTTTCACTGGTTGCAACTTCAGTTATGAGGTACAACAAACTTGGCTGGAAACAGCACCTCTTACCGACTTTCGCTGAAGATACCCAAGAGATACGCCGACGAGACAAAACGCCAGCTGCCCGTGTTCAACGTACAGTGTTGAGTTCCCCAAGCCTCCAACGAGAATATAGATTCCAACCATAATACCAAGGACCGGCTCCAGCTCCAGCTTTCGGTTCGAGTAGTACTGCATGAGCCAGCTCAAGAGCTTACAGGCTGCAATCAGGATAAAACTCAACATGAGAAATAACCCGATATAACCCCGGTTTAGTAACACGGAAGTCATCAGATTATGGCCGTGGTTAGTATGAAAAAACTGCTCAGGTTCGAAGGGGACTCCCCGTTTAGCTGCGACAGATTGCACGTACTCTTCGCTGGTAGCAACCGCAAAGTGTCGGTCTCCAGCTCCAAAGAATGGGAAGTCTGAGAGTGCAAACATAGCGGTATTAAAAATATCGTCTCGTTTGCTTAAGAATGAGTTGCCCGTATCGCCTCCATGCATATGGTGCTCAATATTAGCCTTAAAACTCTTTACGGTCGGAACAAAGTCGCTGGCGACAAACAGTGCGCTCCCAACCACTGCGACACCGGCCACCAATAGCGCTAGATGTTGGCTGTTGGGTCTGAATTTCAAGCAAATAGCTGCAACAACCATAGCAAGGATAACAGCAACAGCGGTGATTGAGATGGTCGGCACCATTGCGATAGCAAAAAACAGCACGGCTGCTGCGGAGACTATTTTTATCCAGCCTTTTTGCATCATAAACAACGTCAACGAGACCCCAAAAGCGAGCGCAATATACAACGCCGACTGATTAACATGACCCACTGAGTTTAGCTCTGGGTATTCCCCACCATCACGAACCCACACGTACCACGAAATAAGAATGGCAACAAAAGTTCCTAGCATTATCGATGCAGCGAGAAGAGTGTTGTTTTTTGTAGCAATAGAAGTTCTGGCAAGCAGTATTGCCGGGATGACAAGCTTAGCAAACGTCAGTGCTCCACTAAGTGGTTTCTCCCAGCCGAACGGGTTGGTATAACTTGATATCAAACCCGTCGCAAGAAACAGAAGAAGAACCCACTCCCAGGCTCTTAGCTTTCCACCAAAGTCACTGGCTTTCCAGCTTTGTGCGCACCATGTAATGATATAAGCCACTAAAAGCAGGTTTTTTGGCCCTTCCGCAAGAGGCAGTATAAAAAAGAAAGCCAGTAAGATAAAAAGCTCTGGCTTGGATATTGACCGCATAACTGACTTACCTGAAATCAAATTATTCTTTAGGATGATAGCGAATGCAGTAGTTTTGAAGTGAAACTTTGCAGCTGATAAGCAATCTATTATACCTACTATCGACAAAGGTGATAAGAGTCCATCAGCCGATACTCCGGCAAAAAAGCGGTGCAATAGCTCTGCTTACCAAGAGTGATTTTTTGCTCTTAAGTAAGCTCGACGAATCTAATTTAGCGGACTCACAACCACTGTCTTGTGCCTTTGCAATACA
Organism: Endozoicomonas sp.; assembly: GCA_965198415.1. Lineage (GTDB taxonomy): Bacteria > Pseudomonadota > Gammaproteobacteria > Pseudomonadales > Endozoicomonadaceae > Endozoicomonas. Next base: position 85,865 of record CBDAPN010000028.1, on the reverse strand, counting down.
AACGCCTGCCTTTTAATATCAGCTTAATTTTTTATTTTTTCTGTTGCCGTAGTCAACAGAGGGCTGGCACAGTAAAGAGACTCAAGGCCATCGGAACTCTGATATACTTGCGGGTTTTCCAGTAACAGGCCATACAATGATTCCGCTTGCTCCAGACTTACTCAATGCAGTTTATGCTCGCAATCTTCAGTGGTATCCACCCATTGTGAACCCACCCTCGGCCCCCGTTTTCATTACCGGCCTTGGTGAGATTGTGTCTCAGTTTGATCTGATTTTACTGGATTCCTACGGTGTTTTATGCCGCGGTAACACGCCACTCAATGGGGCGATAGAAGCCATAAAGCACCTTAGACAACACCGTACACCCTTTTGCGTTGTCTCCAACGACACCATGACCAACCAGGCAATAGCAGCCGAAAAATACCGTGCCAGAGGCTTTGACTTCTCAGGCGATGAAGTTTTGACGAGCCTTGATCTTACCGAGCAATACCTTAAAACATTACCCAACAAACGACACCTTGGCGTTATCGCAGCAGTAGAGCACCCCTCTAATAACCTGCTACAGGAAAGCGTGCGGCTCAATGACCTGAACGGAAAAGTGCCTGCCCATGTGGACACACTGTTGTTTCTTACCGGAAAGGGTTGGAGTGAAACAATGCAGAAAAGCCTGATTCAAAGCGGTCAGGGTCGTCAATTCAAACTATTGCTCGGCAACCCGGATGTTGGTGCTCCAAGCGGCGATCAGTTAATGGCAACACCGGGTTATTTTCTGGCAGAATTTGTCGAAAAAACAGGCCAGCAAGGTAAACCTAAACTGTTTGGCAAACCCGATCTGTCAATCTTTTCCACTGCGATGCAGCGATACGGTATTACAGATCCGGGCAGAGTGTTGATGGTCGGGGACACCCTTCACACCGACATTCTTGGCGGTAACGCCATGGGCTGCAAAACACTATTATTGCAATGTGGCATCTACCAGAATCAAGATATTAATCAGGTAATCGCTCAAACGGGCATTCGCCCCTGTTACATTTCGCCAACTCTTTAACTGACACTCCCCGCCCTACCGCACCCAGAGGGCATAAATACCCAAAGGGCATAAATACCCAAAGGGCATAAAGGCGATGCTTAACGCAATCACGGATAATTTAAGGGTAAAATATATACGTCAATAATTATCTATTTTCCGGGACGGTTGCGACCCAGGCGATCATGGGCTGCGGCAAAGCTGCCATGCACCAAAGCCGACATGGTCGAAAGATCCAGCGCCATGCAGTAGCCGGCGATAATCTCAGCCAAACGACGACTCTTGCCAGCCCCGGCACAACCCATCATTGCCAAAGCCTCCTGCTGAGCCGGGAGGCCAGTTCCGCCGCCAACAGTGCCCACAATCAAAGCTGGTAACAAAACACTGACGTAAATTCCCCCGGGCGCGCGCTCAACTTTGAATAGGCCAAGACTGGACTCATGCACACAGGCAATATCTTGTCCGGTAGCAGTAAAAATTCCAGCGATCAGGTTGGCAAAATTAATATTGGCCCCAATCGAACCGTTTAAATACAGAGCACTGCATCCGATGTATGTGTAATTAAGTAACGCATCGGCGTCTACTTTCATAATATCCTTTAAAAGTTCATTATTGATGTGAGCTTCCGCTGTAACACGGGTTCCCCTACCTTCAAGAAAGGAGAGGTGATTAACCTTTTTATCACCACTGAGCCCACCGTCAATGGCAAAAAACTCCACTTCAAGGTTCATTTTTTTCAGCTCTGCCAACACGCTTTGGCAGGTTATATCGGTACAGACGGTGGTCATGTTCTGCCCTGCTGCATCTTCGGTATCGTAGATGAACTGCGCGTGGACGAGCCGCCCCTCAATAACCGGCTCAATGGTTATCAAGCGCCCGTGACGTGTCGTTTGGCCTGCCAGCGCCTGCAGCCGTGGCAGCGACTCCCTTAAAAAATCAGCCAGTCTCATGGCCTCGGGAATACCTTTCATTCTGAATACCGGCACCCGTAACATGCGCTTATTAAGCACCTGCGTTCGCACCCCACCACTTAATGACAACAGTTTGGCCCCCCGGGAAATCGAAGCCACCAGAGCTCCTTCGGTGGTGGCAATGGGTGCAGCAATCTCTCCGGTGGCAAACTCTCCGTTAAACAGCAGCGGCCGGGCCAATCCAACAGGAATTTCAACCGAGCCAATATAATTTTCAATATTGCCTTTCACAGAATCAGGGTCGAGACTACTGCGGCCTATTCGACTGTCTGGTGCAGATTCCATTGATTTACCGGCGTCATTGATTGTGGTAGAGCCTCCGGCTTTAAAAGAGCCTTCAGCAACTTGAGAGCTCTCAAAAGAATCACTTTTCATCTTCTTTCCTTTACTTCCAATGGAGAGTACGAACAGTGGATCGGGCTTACGGGCACACAACCCAACGACGGCGAACAAGAGACAAAACACACGACGTCCATCTAATAACTAATAATAGATCACATCAGTGAAGGCCAAAATCCAGAATAGGTTACTTTTTCACGTGTTGGGTTGGAGCTTACTTACCATTTGGCGACAACTGGCTTATTACCTCACAGATGACCTTATTACTGTAGTTATCATTACTCGCCCACTGCTTCCAGCCATCCACAAACTCCAGCCTCGAAAATGGAAACGCCTGAAAAAGCTCATTCAAAACAGCGTGCCACTCCTGCAGATAACGCAGACCCGGCGCTTGGTCTTTAGTGTGAGCGTCATGCTTAGCATACTGCTCACGCACCCAAAACGAAGCTCCGTACAAATTCAATAAAAGTGGCGTCAACAGTTCATCTTCACGCTGGAGCAACGGCTTATGTGCCTCGGCAGATGAACCGCAGGATAAAAAAACCAGCAAAGGATCTGCTGCGGTTATAGCACCGCAAAGCCGTTGGTGGTGATTGAGAATTTCAGGCAACGGAACGTTGTGAAAAAAAAACGGCATAACACAGTTTTGCCAAAACTTGCCGACAAAAATAACCACATTCTGTGGCGAGTTGTGCAACTGCGAGGAAAAGGTCGCCCACTGTGCAGAGGTATCCACCGTAGGGTCATCAATGAGTGTATGAAAATGATTTTCTTTGGCTAAATAGGCTCGCTGCTCTCCCCTGCTTTTACGCATCATGCGAATAGCCCAGGTATCGATGGGGTTGGCGCGATCATACTCGTCGTACAAAGAAACAGTCAGCCCCATTGCGACCAGTTTTTTGGCCAGCGCTTTGCCTAACGTTGACTTACCCGTGCCGTGGATTCCCTCAATTAGGCCTTGGCTGAAATCAATTGCATGAAAGCGTCCCTGTATGCAAAAAGAGTTAAAAGACGATAGCCTTGCAATTCCTCCGACCATTTAGTTTATCTTCCCATTAAGAGCCGGTATGGTTGCTCAAACAGTGTCCTACCACAAATACCGGATAGCAACTGCAATGAACACAAACGACCTTGACTGGCATAACCGCTGGAAGCACAACGAGATAGGCTTCCACCTTGAGCAAACCAATCCCATGTTGCTCAAACACTGGCACACACTGCAAGCAATGCCCAACGACCCGGTACTGGTGCCATTGTGCGGCAAAAGCCTCGACCTGCTGGAAATACAACGACAAGGTCAATACGTTATCGGCTGTGAACTGAGTGAAATAGCCATTGAATCGTTTTTTGCTGAGCACGGCTTAAGCTACGAACAACACATAAAAGATGAACACAAATACTACTCGGCAAAAGGTCTGACACTGATACAAGGGGATTTTTTTACTCTCCCTGAAGCCAGTATTTCTGCCCGGTTCGTTTATGACCGGGCAGCTCTGGTCGCTCTGGAACCCAAACAGCAAATTGCTTACGTAGAGCAACTTTTGCGAAGCGCTCCGGTGATTGAGCGCATGCTATTGATCACCGTCGATTATGATAAAAACAAAGACGTTGCACCTCCTTTCAGAACACCCCCTGAGCAAGTTAACGCACTCTACGGTGATCATTTCACCATTGAACTGCTGGAAACCCGAGAAAACAAAGCCTCACCGGGCAAGCAGCAGCAAGGGTTAAACGTTATTACCGAGCATGCTTTCAAACTTGATCGCAAATAACCGGGAGGTAAGCCATGTTAAAGGTCACTTGTCTGCTGTGGCTGTTGGTTACTTGTGCCGGCCTGTTTGCGAGCAATACGGTTGAAGCGTCAGAGCTGACAGACCTTACCACTCAACAAACGACGATAATCGCTGACATTAAAGCCACCAGTCAGCGGGTGGCGAAGATGGAGGCAAGCTGGGAAAAGAGCACGTCAGAAATTACCCGTGACTTAATGCAGCAGCAGGCCAGAGCGGATATTCAACAGCTGATTCAACAAAAAAATGCGTTCTTGGGCCAGGCTCTCACCACCCCCGCAGGAAAAATGCTGGCTCTGGAGGTTGTTGAGGCAGAAAATAACTTCATTGAAACCCGGCTGGACTCTGCCTCAACCTACCTTCGCAAACTATTTGAACAGTACGAACTGGCGGATACCAGACAACAATTGCTGATACTGTTTAACATCGACGACCTCTATGGCTACATCAACTGGCTCTTGAGTGAGCAACAGAAAAACCTGCAACACCTACAGGCATTGGGGCTTGATGGCAAAGTCGAGCAACAGGCTCTCAACCGTAAAATCACTACTTACGCCGAATTTATGGCTGCTTATCTGCGGATCAATGCCCGCCAACGCGAGCTGCTGCAAGATCAACTTGAATCCTTACCAACAGATGCCCGCAGCACATTGATAAAAAGCATAGCTTCACAAAATCGTCTGGTAAAAAGTGCGGTCAAAAATCTAAAACACATCGTCGCCTTAATGGGTGAGCAAAACTTACCTGTGGAGAGTTACAACGAGCTCATTTTTAAAACAACGGGCAACTTGGCGGAGGCTGTTGTTAATCTACAAACATTAAGAACCATTGTCGTAGGACTCTGGGAAGACGCTGTGATTTGGTTCAGTAGCCATCTGGGCAGTATTTTCTCTCTGCTGTTGCTTTTTATACTGTTAATGGCCGGTACTATACTGCTGGCCCGCTTGGTTCGACGGATCATCTCCCGCGCGGTAACACATCAAAAAACAAAACTCAGCACACTGGTACAGGAGTTTTTTATCACTGCTGCCGGTAATCTGGTGCTGTTTTTTGGGTTTCTGTTTGCCCTTGCTCAGGTTGGTCTGGATTTAACACCTCTTCTGACCGGCTTAGGTGTTGCCGGTATCGTTATCGGTTTTGCCCTGCAAGATACACTCTCCAACTTTGCTGCCGGGATGATGATTCTGATCTACCGCCCCTTTGACGTGGGTGATTATATCGAAGCTGGCGGGGTTTCTGGCAAAGTGGGGACGATGAGTCTGGTCAACACCACCATTCGTACCTTTGATAACCAAGTGTTTATGGTGCCCAACGCGAAAATATGGGGCGCAACCATCAAAAATATTACTGCTGAGCGCATTCGACGGGTAGATATGGTCTTTGCTGTAGCCTATCACGACAACATTGATCAGGTGGAAACGGTGTTGGAGGAGGTGATTGGTAGCCACCCGAAAGTGCTGAAGACGCCGGAAACCAATATACGACTACACTCACTGAACAGCTCATCGGTTGATTTTATTGCACGACCATGGGTAAAAACTGCTGACTACTGGGATGTATATTGGGATATCACCCGAGAAGTAAAACTACGGTTTGATAAAGAAGGAATCACGATTCCATTTCCGCAGCAAGACATTCATTTACATCACACATAATTAAAAGACAAAAGTCGTAGGAAGTGACAAAAAAATGTCATTTCCCGGCTTTAAATAATTTGTTTCTGCCATACCAATACCGTCTGGGCGACCCCGTCTAGGCGACCCGTCTGGGCCCCGCCCCCTGCTTAGAGGCAGCCTACTCACCAGTGCACTGTGCTTGCCAATAGAAGCGACCAAATGTTCTGACCCCGCGGTAAATCACAGCTCTTGCCACAGCACTCACCCCGTAACGCTTCATTGATTCTAAAAAGAGCTCATCTGCCGCTTTGCGGGTCATGCAGACACCGTTTTTCATCAATGCCGGATGGTCGCGGTGTCGATAGCAATAGTCGTGGGCAACTGCTGACTCCAGCCATATTCCATCCCGAGGTAAAAAAGTCCAGAAAATACGGGGAATAGAGGCAAGGTCGGTCCTGAAGCCTTGGGGAATAGTGAACAGTCCGAACCAGTTAACATCACGAGCCACAATCCATTGTGACGTTCCGGGAACATGAGTCAGGGTAAGTATAGGAAGTTTGTCGTTTTTCATTTGCTATCCATGTATCGTCTTTTTTATAGTCTTGAAGCAGCATAGCGGGTTTTATAGCTGGTAAAAAAGAAATCATTAGATGGTGCTATGATGCCACAAAATCAGAACAGCCTTACCCTAAAGCATTGTGCCTTTGTCAAGCTATGATGGCTAAAGTCCATGACCCATAATCTGCTTCTGTTCACTGAAAACTACTGTTAATCTGTACACTTGATTCATTTATTTAAGGAAGTTCGCTTGAATCAGCCTAAGAAAAAAGTAGCGTACAACGCTCCAGCGCAAACAGCGATTTTGTTTGACGCAGAAAATATCTCCTGCCAGCTTGCAGAAACTGCCATTCAATTATCCATTCCTTATGGTAAGCCCATACTTAGAGCCTATGCCGATTTCTCTAAACCCCACACCAAAGGCTGGGAGAAGCCCGCGTTAAAACATGGCATTCGCACAATTCATCAGTTCAGCTACGACAACAAAAACAGCAGCAGTGACTTTTTGCTGATGCACGACGCCTTCAAACTGGTCTATAGCGGTAAAATTGAGACATTTGTCATTGTTACAAACGACAGTGACTTTGTAACTCCGATCCAGCTACTTCGGCAATCCGGAGCTTATGTGCATGGCATTGGCATAGAAGGCAAGTGTTCGTCATTGCTCCCAGAGTCTTGTAACTCTTTCGACTTCATGGATGAGAAAAAAGGAACCGCAGAGGCAAAACAGAGGGAAACGGCAAAGGTAGCAAAAACCAAACAGCAGCCAGACGTCTCAAAACAGCAGATTGTGCAACTGTGCCAAGCCTATCAACACACCTCAAAATGCGATCAAGGCTGGGCGTCAGTTTCAGAGCTAAGCAAGGAGGCCATGGCTGTTAGCAACACGTATAAAAAATTCTCCTCCCTGCTTAAACACTCTGAAATTTTTGAATTGACAGATAAAAACCGTAAAGTCAGGCTGATTGAATCCTTCACGGAGGCTGCCCAAGAGTAGTTTAACTACTGCTACAGCCTCCAAACAGTGGCTAAAAAGTAAACTTAGTCTGAACCATGAAATGATCGGACAAATCAATATCGCCATAATGATAGAGCTTCCTAATCCATGCACGAGAGTACATACTCTGCTGATCTACTGCTCTAAGGGGGGTGATTTGAGACAGAATTTTGGACGGCTGCAGGAAGTCTTTAACCGGCATAGCGAAATCATACAACCCATACTCAGTAACCGACGGAGACACCATCAGGTTCAAGCTAGAGTCATAACTGAACTTTGGAGTTTTATATAGATTATTCAACACGCCATCTGAATTTAGATTAAGGGTTGACTTCATATAATCAAATTGACTCTTATCATAGAAACTAGTGTTGGTATCACCCACAAATATTAATGGCTCATGTGAGCTTATGGATAAGAAATGATTATCTATAATGTTTTGTTTAATGATTCTAAACTCTTCTTGTCTCACACTCACCGACTTAGCATCATTTTGTGCTTGAGCATGGGTAGCAATAAAATTGTAACCCTTGCCATTTTTATTAATTCTGAAGTAAGCAGCGCCTTTATTGGAGAACCGATCCGCATCCACTAAAGATTGGTGGTCCTGGTAATTAACAAACATTTTCTTGGTCATGGGGTACCGACTAAATATTAACAAACCACTGTTTAGGGGGTGCCCATGGGTGTTACCAGGAACTGGGTCATATTGATATGGATAGGTTTTATGCATCATATTTTTAAGAATATCGCGACTACCATGATCCCAGGCTTCTTCAAAAACAACCACATCCGCATGTTGTAAGGCATCCATTTTAGACAGGTAATGGACTCGGGTAGACGGCTTGTTGAGATCCAGAGCAACCTCGGCATAAACAGGGAATAACTGAATATTGTAAGTAATAACGGTCAGCTCGTTATCGGCACTGGAAGAGAGTATGGTGGGCTTTGTATGAACTGTAAAATAAATACTGTCGATACCTTGATCGCTATAATGATCTTTTTGGGTATTCACATAAAAGAAATATTCATGTCCGTCACTGTGTTTAACGCTGAATGAGGCAAGTTGGTTATGTTTTACCTTGTATTCTGAGTTATTCGAATTAAGCAGTACATGGGTATGACCATTGATGGTTAGCTTTATATCAACAATATGGCTGCCAATAATATCGCCCTCAAAGGTCGTTTCAAAATAGTTATTCCTCACATGATGTTCGTCGCCCGGCATTGAGAAGTAGTTGATCAAGGTATAACGATGGTTTAAGTGAATCCCGCTATCATAATTGATGGTATGGCTATGTATGCGTTTAAAGGCTTCGAGCTGGCCATTGTTGTGCACAGAGCATTTCGATGAAGAAAGACTAGAATCACAAGTGTTATGCAATGTGAGTGCATCATGAGTATTATTCATAAAGTACAGGTAATACTCAGCGTGTACCAAGGGAACAAAAAGCAGTAAAAAAAAGACACCTAAAGAACGAAACTTCATTATTCACTCCTCAATTAGTGAGCTAACGACAATTAAAAGTAGTACAGAAACCACATTAACAAAAATCATTTAAGGCAATTTCCTGCCAAACCCTAGCGCACGATTGCAGCTAGCTGGCAGAACAAACCCCGAACTTTATAATAAAAATGACGATAACCAAGCCCTCAAAACATAAGCCTAAACCCTGACAAGCCCCGTGCCGATACTTCCTCCACACTCATTTTTACACTCTAAAACAGGCACACATCATGCGTTGCTGGTTATTAATAGCGGTTCTGCTTAACCCATATTTCTGTGAATCAAATGAGCACTCTGGCAACCCTCGGGCCCTAGTGGTTTCCCCGGGGTTCTATCCGTTACCCTTTGCCAGTGAGCTAGAGGCTGTGGTCTCGGCCGCAAACAATCACAACCCAACATCCATTAAACAAGACCGTGAATTCATTGGCGGAGTTTTTACCGACAGCACCGGGTCGCTCTTCTATTACTCCGCTAAGGCCGGGCAGCGTGGAGCTGACCGAATAACGGCAACTCTTACTTACCCAAATCACCTAAAACTCGTTGCCATATGGCATACTCACGGCAAAGGCTCAGGCTCGAGGCATTATTTTTCAGAGCAGGATATTAGACTGGCAAAGCGATTACAGGTACCAATTTACCTTGCAGACAGCTCCGGTTTATTAAAAAAATACAGCCCTGATAATCGGAAATATTCAGTGTGCAGAAAGACCAAAACCACACGGCGCGCTTGCAATATCAAAAAGTTATACCTTAAAAATGAAGAAGGCGAAATAGTCAAAGTTGACACTCATTAGCTACGAATTCGTTTCTGCACCCCCACCAGCTAATCAATACAAAATACGTATATAAACTAGCTGTAAAGATAAATAACACTTAATCAAATGATCTTCTTGAAGATTCTTTTAAAAAACATTACAATTCACAGCCTCCAAAAAAAGAAGGTTGAGGCCAAATTGTTAATAAGTTGTTTCATTTGTATTTCCCTCACCCAATCATCCAAGGTTATTTAAGATATGCTTGCGAATACACTCTCTAACGAAAGTACAGGGCTCCCTTTACCTGCCGTCGCAGAAAAAAAGCCTATGCCGGCAGTTAGTACCTCCCGCACAGGCAGGACGGTAACAAAACAGGCTGCCAGTAAATCGGTAATGCCATCCTCGTTAAACAATATTGCAAGAAAAATTAGTATTTATATTCGCTCCGCCAAGAAGTGCACACTGATCACCTATTATCTAATAAAACACATTATTTTCAAGCGACCGTTAAATACCCCTGAAAAACTGGAAAACCTTATTAATAACGTTGGAGCAACCCTCATAAAAACTTTTCAACCCTTATTTGATAATGACCAGTTTGTTGACGGGGTATTTAAAAAATCAATTCAATCAAACGGTAAGCTCTCCACCACAGAAGTTCATAAAAAGATTGAAGAACTCAAAAAAACTCTGAGAAAAACACTAAGTGATAACAAATGCACAGTCTCTACTGAAAGTGCACAAAAAACACTTAACAATAAATACGGTAAAAAATACAATATTGAAAAAAATTTAGGCACAGGTACCATTGCCTCATGCTTTGAAGTAACGAAATCCGATGGCAGCAAAGCTGTTGCTAAAGTTGTTATGCAAGAGTCTATTGATGATCTTGAAATATCAAGAACCGTAATAAAATTTTTATTTTTTATTCTTGCCAAATCAAAACACGAGTTTACGACTAAAATCTTATCTGGTCTTAAACGCTTTAGCGATGAAACAAATTTAGAAAAAGAGCACATTAGACAAGAACAGTATAAAGACCTAATTTCCAAATCGCAGCCCGGCACTGAAGTAATAATAGAAAATAAAAAAATATTTGAAAATCCCTTAAAACTAAAACTGTCCTTTTCCGTACCTAAGGTTATTGAAAAAGACAGTAGTAAAGGGGTATTAGTAATGGAAAAAGTGGATGGACTGTCATTAAATAAACTTAAAGCCGCCCCTAACACACTGCTTCACTTGAAACCTGAGCTTGAAAAAACCGTAGGTTTTAACTTAGATGAAACGCAGTTTAATGAAATTATAACCGAACTGGTTAAAGCAATAAAAAAAGAATCAGATAAAAAGTGGCATGAAATTATGCTCAAACATGACATAGTGCATGGAGATTTTCACAGCGGGAATATTATGGTCTCCTTCAACAAAGAAAATAAAATAACCATCTCTTTCTTAGATCACCCAAGAAATATAAAACTTGAAGAGGGACTAAAAAACTATCTTAAAAAATCCATTGAAATTATAGACGAATTTACCAATATCCAAACCAATAAAAAAGCAAAAGAAATCGAGACTGAAGATTTGGACTCATTCAAGACAGTGCAAATTATAGCCACTATCTTACATCTGGCTGAATCCTTTAAGAATGGCTCAAAAAACGAAAAACTCCTAGATAAAATATCCACAGAAGAAAAAGAACTATTAAACAGAATGTACGATCACTTGGTCAGCAAATATGGAATTCAAAACCCAAAACAGGAGGATAAAAAAAACTGCCTAGCAGTCATCTACAAAGTGTTAGAAATTTTTCGTTTACATGGAGGATGGCAAAGCATAGATCCAGAATTTGGAAATGTCCTGTATACTCTATTATTCACTCTTCTCGATGAAAAAGTACTCTCTTGCTCAGATTCACTCAAAAGCTTATTTTCTGCTTTAGCCCATGGAAATATATATTTTAATCCTGACTACTCCGTCCTTCCTGACAATTAAGTACAGTTAAAACCCTATTAAAGTCACGCTCAAATAAGCACCCCCTAAACCCTTGTAAATCTGGTAGGTTTCGAATTTCAACTAAAAACGCTGAACAACATATCAGCAGTACAAAGTGTTCTAGGGGCGTTAAAATGTTATCAATCACTGCAAAGTTTGTGATCAAATGTCGGCGATAACAAGCCTTGCTGGTTGATGGTCCATATCGGCATCAAATACTGGGTTATAGTACAAGCCTTGCTGGTTGATGGCCCATATCGGCATCAAATACTGGGTTAACAATGCCAGTATTTTGGACGACCCGAAACACCTGCTCAATATTTACCATATCACCTTCGTTAGATAGAGGACTTAAGCCCTTACGCATTTTACAAGCTTCATAAAACGCTGTATAACCAAAAAATACATTACGAAACTTGATAAGCTGTTCTGTTGGTTCCATGTGGATCGCACAATCCAATTTCTCGGAAGCCTCAGGAATATACTCTTTCAATTCCTCAAAGGGCGGAAGGTAAAATGCCTCATCATCAGCCACCAGTGTAACCGAAGAAACCGGTCGGTCTCCCAATGCTTGATTCCCTGGTTCAATATTTGAGTTATCCTGCGAAGATTGCATATTGCGCCGACAACAGAGAATAGGCTGTATACAGCGTAAGAGTCGAGAACAGTACGATGGATTGCTTTCATTTGCAGTAGAAATGACTGACTGAGGTGAACTACCCAATGAGGATGAATTTATTGGCAGGCCGTTCGGCATAGTGAGCACTCTTTATTCAGCGTTATTAAAATATTTAACCCGAACCATTAGACAACCGATTGCGCCAATATATTCAAAAAATATAAAAAATTCTGATTTTTATTATCTGAATTCGTACCAAAAGCAAAAAAGGCGGAAATGTCCGCCCCATAAAATGATTATCGCTGCAACACTGGCAACAGGTTTATTTCCACACGTCGATTTTTCGCTCGACCTGCGGCTGTGGCATTACTGGCAACCGGGTATGCGGAGCCTCGGCCGAAAGCGACAATTCGCTCACTGATTACTCCCTGAAAAACCAGGTAACTGGCAACGTTTTCAGCCCGTGCCTCAGATAGGGGAATATTGATTCTGTCACCACCGGTACTGTCGGTATAGCCAATCACTTCGATCAGATTTTGGTCGAACTCATCAAATACTTTCGCCACAGAACTGAGAATGGGGTAGAAAGACGATTTGATGTCAGAGCGGCTGGAGTCAAAAGTAATATTGGAAGGTAAAATCAGCTTGAGCTCTTCACCCTGACGAGAAACCTGAACACCAGTACCCTCAAGCTCCTCACGCAATACCGCCTCCTGACGATCCAGATAGTGGCCGTAACCTGTACCCGTAACACCACCAATAATGGCGCCTTTTACAGCCCCCTTGCTGCCATCAGCAATAGCTCCGATTGCCGCACCGGCAAGTACACCACCAATGCCGTATGCTGTGGATTTACTGGCCTGTTGCTCACCAGTGTAAGGGTTAGTAGTCTGACAGCCTGCGAGCACAAGGCCCAGCATAGTCACTGCAACCCACTTTTTAACGGCCATCATCTTATTAATTGCCATAAAACCAATCATAATCTTTAGCCTCGAAGAATACTGTTTTCACGAATCTCTTCCCCGATGGTGGTATCCGGTCCATGGCCGGCCACCACAACGGCTTCTTCGTCAAGGGTGTAGAGTCTTTGCCTGATGGAGCGCTCAATGGCTTTGTAGTCGCCACCCCATAAATCAGTGCGGCCAATAGAGCGACGAAACAAAGTATCACCGGCGATCAGCAATTTTGGCTTTTCAAACCAAAAGCACATAGAGCCGGGCGTGTGGCCGGGTGTATGCATAGCCACCCCTTCAAAGCAAGGTAGTTCTTCGTCGTCTTGTAGCCAATAGTCCGGGTCGGGCACTGGCCGATAGGGAACGCCAAACATACGACATTGCATCTCTAGGTTATCCCAAAGAAATTTGTCGCCTTCATGCAGATAAATCGGAGCACCAGTCTGCTGTTTAATATCGCCACTGGCCAGAAAGTGGTCGAGGTGTGCATGCGTGTGAATAATGGCAACCACCTTTAGGTTCAATTCCTGCAGTTTGGCCATTATCAATTGTGCATCGCCACCGGGATCAACGACAAATGCCTTACGTGACTGCGGATCACCAATAATCGAACAGTTACATTGCAAGGGCCCAACAGGAAAAGTTTGTCGAATCAAGGCGGTTTGGTTTGTCATTTTATCATCATCGTCATTTCTGTATCCGCTCTGGATTTTAATATTTTTTTGCCTGCGGGTATAACCTCGGTTTAAGCGTTTTTATTTGCGCAAAGGGGATGACCCGACAGCCGCCTGTTTGAAGCCGCTGATTGCCAAGCCCTAGATATTCCTGCGCCACAAGCAGTGGGCTGCCGTGGCTGATAATCAAGACAAACTGCCGACTCAGGTCCCAGTGGGCAGAAATGTCATGCAGCAGTGATGCCATTCGGCTCTGCAGCGCACTGCGGCTCTCTCCACCGAAGCGTTCAGGGTGCTCAACAAACCAGGGGGTATGATCATCAAAACTCTGACCTTCCCGCTCCCCCATACGCTGCTCCGTGGCTCGCAATTCCACCTTGCTTTTGTCGCTGCGTATGCTTAAAACATCCATAACAATAGCGGCTGTTGCTATGGTTCGCGGCAAAGGGGAAATCAGCACCTGACCAATAGTGTGGCCATCAATGCCCTGCGACAACAGCCGACGACTTGTTGCTAACACCTGTTCACGGCCGGTTGCAGTGAGTCCGACGGGCTGATAAGCCGGGTTTTTCGGGTCACTGTTATATATTTTTTGCACGTTGTTTTCGCTTTCACCGTGGCGAATAAATACTAAACCACCTGTCAGCCCTTCATTCGTTGTATTGACCATCCTGCCTCCGGGTATCGCCCCACCAAAGCCTGCCGGTGCTTACGACCTCCGCTGCACTGCCCCGGATAAGGGAAACGCCAGTCTGGGCCGCACTCTTCATGGTCGTCCGTACCATCTGAAGTAACTTCGTCAAGAGCCCGCGGATAACCCCAGGCTTTTCTGCCCGAATGCCTTGATAGCGGGTATTTCAGTAGTGAACAGCGGGTTTGCCTGAACATTACCACTCCTCGTTAATTCGATGCTTTTGATCATTTTGCATCAAAAGTTATAACAACAGATTTAAGGCCTATGCCCTCGGGGTTGATAGTGTAGTCAAAATTTAGTGAGGCAGAAGTACCAAAATTAACCGATCGGTTACACCAATCTCCTGCTTGCCCGTAGCACTGTGCTCGGCTCAAAATCCAAAACGAGACTAAGGTTTGATCTAAAGTGGATTAAGTCAGCAACTCTTAGCAGAGGCAAAATGATGATGCGATTGTTTACTCAGTTCAGGCTGACAATAATCGGACTACTGTTGTGTACCTGCCCAGCCATCGCCTACAAAGGCAGCCAAGCTTACAACCACGCAAAAGCATTCAACCTTCAGGTCAATACTGCCACCGGCACCCTGAGTCTTAACTACCCCCTGATTGAAGCGCAGGGAATACGAGCGCCTCTCAAGGTAAACCTAACCTACAGTTTTAATGCCACAGGGATGTTTGGCCTGCCCGCAGGCTGGCAGCTGGATCTCGATCACATAACCCAACATACCGCCGAGCTGGGCGGCATGCAGTGGCTGATTGATAATTTATGGCACGACGAAACCGGCTTTGCCTCCGGGCTTAAATACTTCAATCAGCACGGCACCGAGTTTCGGGATAAAGGGCAAGCGTTGCCTGTTCCTGGCTATCCAAACCTGAACTATCGCCACGTATCGCAACATAAAGACGGCAGTCGTCAGTATTTTTCCCATCAAGGGCTGTTAATGCTGCAGGTTGATCGCTTTGATAACCACGTGCAGTTCAGTTATGAAGAACCAATTACCAACCTTGAGTCCGCCAAGCTTACGAGTATCAAAGACGATTATGGCAATATTTACCGCTTCAGCTATGAGCCGGGCTTACTGACTGTTCACAGCCCCGACAACCGTGAACAGCGGGTCTACTTTACTAGGGAAGGCGTGACCAGAATTGAAAACCCGTTAAAGCAAAGCTACAAAGTGACCTATATCAACCAGTTCGGCAGAAACCTCATTCGCACGCTGGAAACGCCCGAAGGACTGCTCACTGAACTGAGCTACGGCGGTATTTTTTACACTGACGACAGTGGTAAGAAACAAATGCCGGTGGTGAATCGTTTTAAGCAGTATGACCAGAGCGATCTGAAAACCCATCACGAAACCTATTACCAATACAGCAAGGAGAATAACTACACCGGCTACCCCATGTACGCCCTATCGAGCCGGAGCGACAGCCTGATGGACAGTAATGATCAGTCTTATAAATACAGTGTCGAAGTCACACAGATTAATGGCAAACAGCAGCGCCAACAGGTGTATGAATACAATTATTTGCACCTGCCAGTGGAGGTTCGCAACCTACGACAAGGGCAGCCTTATCTGAAAACCACCTATGAGTATGCCATCTCACCCTTTAAATACAGCCGTTCCACCAATTACGACAAACCCACCGAGGTGACTCGTTACGTCTGGAATGGCACTGACTATGTACCCAGCGACAAAACCACCACCACCTACGACCATTACGGTAACCAACTGAGCGAGACCCAGTCAGTTTATGACCGTGAGCGCCAACAGTGGAGGGCGCTGAAAGCCACTGTCAGCCGTTACTTCACCGATCATTACAGCCTGCTGGCCGAACACACCCGAATCGATTTGCTCGGGGGCAGAACCCTGCGTAAAAGCTATGCCCTCGCAGCGGATGGCAAAACCCACAGCCAGACGCGCCTGACCTGGAAGCCTCCCTTTGCAGACTGGCAAAACTGGCAGCAAACGGATTTCACATACGATAATAAAGGCAGGCAACGCTCCGCTACCCATCGCTGGCTGGTTAACCATCAGCCGGGCATCCAGTCGCTAAGCCACCACACCCGCTACCAGTTCGACCCCGCCACGTCTGAGCTGACCGTCACCAAAGTGAGCGACCAAGGTCGTGAATACACCGTGGTTTTGGATACCCGCAATGCCAGACACCTGAAAACCATCACCCCCAAAGGCGAAATCACCACCTACACTTACGACGCCCTAAACCGACCGCTCACCCACACCGACCCGGCAGGCTACGTGACCCGCAGCTCCTACGAAACCTTCAGTACCGACCGGAAGAACACCATTACCGTACAAAGCCCGCTGGGCAATACACGACGGACGATCAACGATGCGTCCAAACGTTCGATTAGCCATCAGGACTTGCATAAAGGGCAGTGGCGTACTCTGTCCCGTCAGTCCTACGACGCTTTTGGCAAAGTAGAAAGTAAAACCAATATTCTCGGCCTCACCACCACTTTTGCCTACGATGAGCAAGGTCGACGCACTCAAACCACCGACCCCTGGGGCAATGAACACCGCATTAACTACCATGACGCCGCCATGACCACCACCACCGAAATTAACGGGCGTCGGCATCAGGTAGTCAGCAAGGTACCCTGGGAGCGCAAGCGGATTACCCAACACTACCCGGTAACCAACAACCCCCACGATCAGGCCACCGAATTCGTGGAAAACATCGTGATACACGACGCCTATAACAAACCGATCAACACCACGTCAGCACTGGTTGACCTGCACAGCCAAAAAAAACGCGCAACAGTCACCAACCACCTGCACTACGACCCCCAACACAACCTCATTACCTCAGATACCCACACCTTGGGATGGCCTGCACGGCCACAAAACCCGCGAGTATGACCTTCTGAACCACCTCTACAGTTGGCAGAAGACACTCAAAACACCAGAGCACACCAGCAGTCACTCTGGCTACCGCTACCTCTACGACAGCGATGGTTTACTCACCACAGTACAATCCCCAACAACCACTGACGGTAACCGCCTTTACTTACAACATCACTACGACAAAAATGGCCGGGAAATTGAGAAAACTCTGCCAAACGGCCATCGAATTGAATACCAGTACGACCACCGGGGATTGCTGATTCAGCACGCCTGGAACCGACACCAACAGCGCCATACGGTGAATCGTCAGTACGATGGCGATGGTCGGCTGATAAAGTTAAGCGACAGCGATGGCCAAACCATGCACTATCGCTACACGCCAAACGGGCGCCTGCTGCAGATGCGCTACCCCGATGACCGCTCAATCAGCTACACCCTCGACGACTACGACCGCGTCATTACGCAAACAGACGCCAACCAGACCGAACAGCACTTTGTTTACCAACCAAAAGACAAAGGACGCTTATCAAGCATTAAGGTCAACGGCAGCCAAATCGACTTTCATTACGGTGAAGACGACAACGGACAACGAGGGCAACTGCTCAAGAGAACCACTAACGCAAAAGCAACGGGGGTAACCGAAACCCGCTTTCGCTATGGCGTTTTCAGGCACATGGTGGAGTCAAACAGCAGCAACCCCAAAGCGCAATACGGCGTAAGCTACCACTACACACCACGGGGCGAGCTGTTCAAACAAGTGCAAAAACTGGCGAAACCGGGTCAACCGCCGCAGCAACATACAACAGAATACCGATATGACGGGATGCAGCGACTGACCGATGAAGTACACACCAACCAAACCGCCAGCTTTCAAAAGCGCTACCGTTACGACGGCAACAATAACCTGCTTGCAGAACAAGACCACAGCCATTGCGGCCCCGGTCAAAGCAAGCACTATTCCTACAACAATCTCGACCAGCTGGTAGCTATCAAAGTAGGCAAGGTGATCACCCCAATATTGCACGATGCTAACGGACACCTGACGCAAGACCATAAAGCAACACAATATGAATACGACGACGCAGGATTCTTATTGCAGATGCAGCCACAAAAGCAGGCAGAAATACGCTACAAATACTGGCCCAATGGTCTGCTGAGCCGCCGCCAAAGTGGCGAGTCACAAAGCTATTTTTATCCGGATCATCACCAACAGGTGCAAACCGTTGTCAAAGACGGTCAGTGGCGCTCGCTGGTGCGCCACGGAAAAAGCATTGTCGGGCGACAAACCGATCAGGGACTGGATCAGTTTTTTAAGGTCAACGAGAGCACCGGCGCCGTTGTGCAACAAGCCAAAGGCGAAACGCAGCTGCACCTGCATCGCTACGATGCTTATGGCAAACCACTGCAACGCAACCCAACCGACGACACAGATTTCACTTGGAATCAGGAATTAACAGAACCTGAAAATGGCATCACATACTTACGACACCGGTTCCATCATCCGCAACTGAGGCGCTTTATCACCCGTGATAACAAAGCTGCAGATAACCGCTACGCCTATGCCCACGGCGATCCGGTGAATTACATCGACCCAACAGGGCGTAGTGCTGTGGGTAGATACGTTGGTGGCGGTGCAGTCATCGGAATTTCGCTTCTTGGACTTCTGCTAGCCATACCCAGTGCAGGGGCTTCATTGGGTTTCACAACCACGTTGAGTACTAACATCATGGGGGGGATCTTTACCGGAGCCAGTGCCGCTTCTGGTGGGTTCTTGATTGGCTCGCAGGCGCTCCTGAATTCAGGCAACAAAGCAGCCGCCAAAGCGTTAACCATCACCAGTATTGCTTTGGGTGTTTTGGCAGCGCTGGATTTAACAATAGCTATTGCTCCGAAGATTATAAAAGCGATCTCAGAGTTCATTAGAAATGGCAGCGCAATTGAATCAATTGCTTTGGATGCAGTTCAAATGCCAAGAGCTGCAATAGGTTCTGCTACGCCCGAAGTTAATGCCGGTGAGAATGCTGTTAGTGGTGCATTTTCAACATCAAGCTTCAGCCTTGATGTGAACAGAGGTGAAGAGTTTGGGGAGTTCATGCATAAAACCTGGGATGAAATTGAGTTTGTTGACGCGCAAAATTATCTACTTGCCCAAAAAGTTAGCACACAAACTTTTCATAACTATCTCAAATTTGAAGACTATGTTAAGAGGTATTTTGACAATTTCACGACTAACCAAAAGAAGTGGTTATATGCGCTTGCAAGTCACTTTTTGGCAGCCAAAGAAATTAATGCTGAAAATGTAATAAGACTGCTTGATTTCTTAGGAACGAAGAACCTATTTGCACATTTTGAGATGCAAACCATAAAGAATCTGAGTTTCATGTTTCATCTTGAAAAAAACTCAGAAGACTTGGTGACTAATGCGCTTGATCAGTATTTAAACGGGACTGGCTGGTTGCATCATTGAAATTCAACCCTCTATTAACAATTCAAACCGACTTAAAATTCCACTTTGTCTATACAATCTGAGGAGTATTTTGGGGGCATAAAATTCAGCATACTTTGAGAAAGCACCAAGATATTTACCATTTCAACTGAGTGTTGTGAAGTTCAAAAATTATCCTTAAAGCATTTTAGACTTCAAAACACATTCTGTCTTGCAGAGCCCAACTCATAATGACAGTGACGGTTTCAATCTTGACTATAAGAAAGTAAGGAATATTTTTTGTTTCTTAATTTGGCAGCCTCTTCTAAAGTGTATTAAGCCAGTAATTTGTTTACAGAGGCAACAGATGTCGCAGTTACTTTTGCATTTTGGCCTGATGTTCATCGGACTGTTGTTGTGTACCTCACAAGCCATAGCCTATAAAGGCAGCCAAGCCTACAACCACTCAAAAGCCTACAACCTACAGGTCAATACCCCCACCGGAACTCTCAGTTTTACCTATCCACTGATTGAAGCGCAGGGGGTGCGGATGCCGTTAAAAGTGAACCTGACCTACAGTTTTAATGCCATCGGCATGTTTGGCCTGCCCACGGGCTGGCAGCTGGATCTCGATCATATTACCCAACACACCGCCGAACTTGGCGGTATGCAGTGGTTAATTGATAATTTATGGCACGACGAAACCGGCTTTGCCTCTGGGCTTAAATACTTTAATCAGCACGGCACCGAGTTTCGGGATAAAGGGCAAGCACTGCCAATTCCAGACTATCCGAGCCTGAATTATCGCCACCTATCGCAACACAAAGACGGCAGTCGTCAGTATTTTTCCCATCAAGGGCTGTTAATAATGCAGGTTGACCGCTTTGGTAACCATGTACAGTTCAATTATGAAAAGCCGGTTGTCAACCTTGAGTCCGCCAGACTGGCCAGCGTCAAAGACGACTTTGGGAACGTTTACCGCTTCAGTTATGAGCCGGACACACTGATCGTACACGGGCCTGATAACCGTGAGCAGCGTGTCTATTTTAACGGCGAAGGCGTCACCGAAATTGAAAACCCGTTGCACCAAAGCTACAAAATCACCTATATCAATAAGTTTGGCATAAATCTGATCGGCACTGTAGAAGCCCCCGAAGGGTTGATGACTCAAATAAATTACGGCGGTATTTTTTACACTGACGACAGTGGTAGAAAGCAAATGCCGGTGGTGAACCACTTTAAACAATTTGATCAGGCCAATTTAAAAACCCATCACGAAGCCTATTATCATTACAGTAATGATAATAACTACACTGGCTATCCCATGTACGCCCTATCAAGCCGTGGCGACAGCCTGATCGACAGCAATGACCAGTCTTACAAATACAGTGTGGAAGTGACGCACGTTAATGGAGAGCAGCAGCACCAGCAAATTTATGAATATAACTATTTACACTTGCCGGTTGAAATCCGCACCCTGCGCCAAGGGCAGCCTTATCTGAAAACCACCTACGACTATGCACTCTCGCCGTTTAAATACAGCCGCTCAACCAATTACGATAAGCCCACCGAGGTGACCCGTTACGTCTGGAATGGCGCTACCTATGTAGCCAGCGACAAAGCTGCCAACACTTACGACCATTACGGCAATAAATTAAGCCAGACCCGTTCAGTCTATGACCGTGAGCGCCAACAATGGAAGGCGACTGAGGCCACTGTCAGCCGTTACTTCACCGACCATTACAGCCTTTTGGCTGAACATACCAAAGTGGACATGCTGGGGGGCAGAACCATTCGCAAAAGTTATGCCCTCGCAGCGGATGGCAAAACCCACCGCCATAAGCGACTGGCCTGGAAGCCCCCCCACGGCAACTGGCAGGACTGGCAACAAACGGATTTAACTCACGACAAAAAAGGACGACAACGCTCAGTTACTCGCCGCTGGTTAGCTAAAAACCAGCCGGGTATTCAGTCTCTAAGCCACCACACCCGTTACCAGTTCGACCCTGCCACTGCTGAGCTGACCATCACCACAGTGAGCGATCAGGGTCGTGAGCATACCCGCGTTATGGATACCCGCAATGCCAGGCACTTGAAAACCATCACCCCCAAAGGTGAAGTCACTACCTACACCTACGACGCCCTGAACCGGCCACTCACCCACACCGACCCGGCTGGCAACGTAACCCGCAGTACCTACAAAACATTCAGTACCGATGGGCAAAATGCCGTCACTGTGCAGAGCCCACTGGGTAATATACGACGGACGCTTCAGGATGCGTCCAAGCGCTCTATTAGCCATCAGGATTTGCATAAAGGGCAGTGGCGCACCCTATCCAGCCAGTCCTACGACGCCTTTGGCAAAGTAGAAAGTAAAACCAATATTCTCGGCCTCACCACCGCCTTTGCCTACGATGAACAGGGCCGACGCACTCAAACCACCGACCCTTGGGGCAATGAGCACTACACTGATTACAATGACGCCGCCATGACCACCACCACCCGCATCAACGGGCGCCAGCACCAAGTGGTCAGTAAAGTGCCATGGGAGCGTAAGCGAATCACCCGACACTACCCGGTAACCAACAACCCGCATGATCAGGCGACAGCGTTTGTGGAAACAACCGCAATACAAGACGCCCATAAAAAAACGATCAGCACCACGACCGCACTGGTTGATCTGAACAGCAAAAAAAAGCGTGAAACAGTGACTAACCACCTGCGCTACGATGCCCAACACAACCTCATCAGCTCCGATACCCACACCTGGGACGGGCTGCACGGGCAAAAAAACCGCCAATACGATCTATTGAACCACCTTTATACGTGGCACAAAACGTTAAAGACACCGGAACACACCAGCAGCCATTCAAGCTATCGCTACCTTTACGACAGCGATGGCTTACTCACTCAAGTAGAATCGCCAAAACCAGTTAACGGCAATCGTCTGTACCTAAAGCACCGCTATGACAAAAATGGCCGGGAAATAGAGAAAACCTTGCAAAGTGGTCATCGTATCCATTACCAATACGACAACCGGGGCTTGCTGACTCAGCACACCTGGAGCCGTAACCAGAAGCGCCATGTCGTCAGTCGTCAATACGATGCCGATGGCCGACTGACAAAGTTAAGTGACAGCGATGGGCAAACCATGCACTATCGCTACACGCTCAACGGTCACCTGCTGCAGATGCGTTACCCCGATGACCGCTCCATCAGCTACACCCTTGATGACTACGACCGTGTCATTAAGCAACAAGACGCCAACCAGACCGAACAGCACTTTGTTTACAAACCAGAGGACAAAGGACGTTTATCAAGCCTCAAGGTTAACGGCAGTCGTATCGACTTCCATTACGGTAAAGACGACAACGGTCAACATGGGCAGCTGTTAAAAAGAATCACCAGCGCCGAAGCAACAGGAACAACGGAGACCCACTTCCGTTACGGTGTATTCGGGCATAGGGTGGAATCAACGAGTAACAACCCCACTGTGCATTATGGCGTAACCTACAACTACAAACCCCGGGGAGAGTTAATCAAACAAGTACAGAAGTTGGCTAAAAAGGGTCAACCACCACAGCAACATACAACGGAGTACCGCTATGACGGCCTTAAACGTCTCACCGACGAGGTACACACCGACGCAACCGCCAGCTTTCAAAAGCGCTACCGTTACGACGGCAACAACAATTTACTGGCCGAAGAAGATCACAGCAACTATGGCCCCGGTCAACACCTGCGATATTCCTACGACCAGCTCGATCAACTCACCAGTGTCCAAATGGGTGAGGTGGTAAAACCCGTACTGCACGACACCAATGGACACCTGACTCAAGATCATAAAGGCACGCAATATGAGTACGACGACGCCGGCTTTTTACTGCAGGTGCAGCCACAAAAACGACCAGCGACCTGCTACGAATACTGGCCCAATGGCTTACTGAGCCACCGCAACAGTGGCCGTTCACAAAGCCATTTCTACCCGGATCACCATAAAAACATGCAAACGGTCATTAAAAACGGCCAGTGGCGCTCGCTGGTACGCCATGGAAAAAGCATTGTCGGCAGACAAACCGATCAGGGGCTCGACCAATTTTTTAAGGTCAATGAAAGCACCGGCGCCGTTTTGCAACAAACCAAAGACAAAACACAGCTGCACTTACATCGTTATGATGCCTACGGCAAACCACTGCAGAACCACTCAATAGACGACACCGACTTCACCTGGAATCAGGAATTAACAGAACCTGAAACCGGCCTCACATACTTACGACACCGGTTCCACCACCCCGAACTGCGGCGTTTCATCACCCGGGACAATGTGCATGTTGATAACCGCTACGCCTATGCCCATGGCGATCCGGTGAATTACATCGACCCAACGGGGCACAGTGCGGTAGCTCGATACGTCGGTGCTGGCTTGGCAGTAGGCATTGGACTGCTTGGCCTTCTCTTTGCCGCACCAACAGCAGGGGCTTCATTAGGCCTGAGTGCAACGGCTGCTAATGTTGCCGGTTTAGTCTTTACCGCCTCGGGTATCGTTTCGGCTGGGCTACTGCTTGGTTCACAGGCTGCCTTAAATAGTGGCAACAAAGCTGTGGCAAAAGCGTTGGACATTGCCAGTGGTGCTGTAGGCGCTTTGGGGCTGGTGGACTTAGCGCTAGCCACGGCGCCAAAACTCGCTGAAATGGCTACACAATTGATTGCTAAGAATGTCGGGGAGAGTGCCGCAATTGAAGAAGCAGCCTCTGAGGCGGCTCTGCTACCCGACAGTGTAGCAACTGCTGCTAAATCTCAGACTGAGAAGGGCGAGGGCGCACTGAGTGCCACTTCATCACCATCGAATAGGTTGGGCGGACATTCTTCACAAGGTTTGGTTAAATTTGAATCGGGTATTCATTTTGATAAGCTGATGAGAGAGCTCGGCAGTTGGGATGAAGCTAAGTTGATAATGACTAGAATAGTGAGGACTCTTTATAAGGAAGATTTTGAAAGCTTTAAAGGTGAGAAGAAAGATCTTTTTTATGCAATTACTGTTACTCTCAATATGTTTCCAGAAAATATTAGTAAACAATGGGTATATCAACTACTAAAATCCTATAAAGTAAATACATTACTTTCAGACAAAGAAGTGGTCGCGCTCTCAATCGACGCGAGTGAGTTTATACCTGGAGATGAAGAAATGGCTAGCATAGTATCAGAAGGCATTCATGCGTATTGGCATGATTTTTATAGCAATAAACCTTAAAATTCACGGTTTAATCGCCCAACTTGCCAGCCAGAAGTTGTTCTGAAAAGCTCATAGCGACTTGAAGTATACATTATGAAGCACCTGAGAAAATGTTACACAACCTTCGATACACTCTTAATTACTTCAGTCCGGCACTGAGTAGTTCGGATATTACAATGAATGAGTTTGGGTATTTAAAATCGTAACCGGTTTTTCCGCATCAGGCTCATAATACCTGTGACAGCTCAATATTGATGGTAAGTAGTTAAGCCCTTTGTTTCTTAATGTGGCAGCCTCTTCTAAAGTGTATTGAGCCAGTAATTTGTTTACAGAGGCAACAGATGTCGCAGTTACTTTTGCATTTTGGCCTGATGTTCATCGGACTGTTGTTGTGTACCTCACAAGCCATAGCCTATAAAGG
Organism: Endozoicomonas sp.; assembly: GCA_965198415.1. Taxonomy (GTDB): domain Bacteria; phylum Pseudomonadota; class Gammaproteobacteria; order Pseudomonadales; family Endozoicomonadaceae; genus Endozoicomonas. Next base: position 60,431 of record CBDAPN010000028.1, on the reverse strand, counting down.
CAGCCAAGCCTACAACCACTCAAAAGCCTACAACCTACAGGTCAATACCCCCACCGGAACTCTCAGTTTTACCTATCCACTGATTGAAGCGCAGGGGGTGCGGATGCCGTTAAAAGTGAACCTGACCTACAGTTTTAATGCCATCGGCATGTTTGGCCTGCCCACGGGCTGGCAGCTGGATCTCGATCATATTACCCAACACACCGCCGAACTTGGCGGTATGCAGTGGTTAATTGATAATTTATGGCACGACGAAACCGGCTTTGCCTCTGGGCTTAAATACTTTAATCAGCACGGCACCGAGTTTCGGGATAAAGGGCAAGCACTGCCAATTCCAGACTATCCGAGCCTGAATTATCGCCACCTATCGCAACACAAAGACGGCAGTCGTCAGTATTTTTCCCATCAAGGGCTGTTAATAATGCAGGTTGACCGCTTTGGTAACCATGTACAGTTCAATTATGAAAAGCCGGTTGTCAACCTTGAGTCCGCCAGACTGGCCAGCGTCAAAGACGACTTTGGGAACGTTTACCGCTTCAGTTATGAGCCGGACACACTGATCGTACACGGGCCTGATAACCGTGAGCAGCGTGTCTATTTTAACGGCGAAGGCGTCACCGAAATTGAAAACCCGTTGCACCAAAGCTACAAAATCACCTATATCAATAAGTTTGGCATAAATCTGATCGGCACTGTAGAAGCCCCCGAAGGGTTGATGACTCAAATAAATTACGGCGGTATTTTTTACACTGACGACAGTGGTAGAAAGCAAATGCCGGTGGTGAACCACTTTAAACAATTTGATCAGGCCAATTTAAAAACCCATCACGAAGCCTATTATCATTACAGTAATGATAATAACTACACTGGCTATCCCATGTACGCCCTATCAAGCCGTGGCGACAGCCTGATCGACAGCAATGACCAGTCTTACAAATACAGTGTGGAAGTGACGCACGTTAATGGAGAGCAGCAGCACCAGCAAATTTATGAATATAACTATTTACACTTGCCGGTTGAAATCCGCACCCTGCGCCAAGGGCAGCCTTATCTGAAAACCACCTACGACTATGCACTCTCGCCGTTTAAATACAGCCGCTCAACCAATTACGATAAGCCCACCGAGGTGACCCGTTACGTCTGGAATGGCGCTACCTATGTAGCCAGCGACAAAGCTGCCAACACTTACGACCATTACGGCAATAAATTAAGCCAGACCCGTTCAGTCTATGACCGTGAGCGCCAACAATGGAAGGCGACTGAGGCCACTGTCAGCCGTTACTTCACCGACCATTACAGCCTTTTGGCTGAACATACCAAAGTGGACATGCTGGGGGGCAGAACCATTCGCAAAAGTTATGCCCTCGCAGCGGATGGCAAAACCCACCGCCATAAGCGACTGGCCTGGAAGCCCCCCCACGGCAACTGGCAGGACTGGCAACAAACGGATTTAACTCACGACAAAAAAGGACGACAACGCTCAGTTACTCGCCGCTGGTTAGCTAAAAACCAGCCGGGTATTCAGTCTCTAAGCCACCACACCCGTTACCAGTTCGACCCTGCCACTGCTGAGCTGACCATCACCACAGTGAGCGATCAGGGTCGTGAGCATACCCGCGTTATGGATACCCGCAATGCCAGGCACTTGAAAACCATCACCCCCAAAGGTGAAGTCACTACCTACACCTACGACGCCCTGAACCGGCCACTCACCCACACCGACCCGGCTGGCAACGTAACCCGCAGTACCTACAAAACATTCAGTACCGATGGGCAAAATGCCGTCACTGTGCAGAGCCCACTGGGTAATATACGACGGACGCTTCAGGATGCGTCCAAGCGCTCTATTAGCCATCAGGATTTGCATAAAGGGCAGTGGCGCACCCTATCCAGCCAGTCCTACGACGCCTTTGGCAAAGTAGAAAGTAAAACCAATATGCTCGGCCTCACCACCGCCTTTGCCTACGATGAACAGGGCCGACGCACTCAAACCACCGACCCTTGGGGCAATGAGCACTGCACGGATTACAATGACGCCGCCATGACCACCACCACCCGCATCAACGGGCGCCAGCACCAAGTGGTCAGTAAAGTGCCATGGGAGCGTAAGCGAATCACCCGACACTACCCGGTAACCAACAACCCGCATGATCAGGCGACAGAGTTTGTGGAAACAACCGCAATACAAGACGCCCATAAAAAAACGATCAGCACCACGACCGCACTGGTTAATCTGAACAGCAAAAAAAAGCGTGAAACAGTGACTAACCACCTGCGCTACGATGCCCAACACAACCTCATCAGCTCCGATACCCACACCTGGGACGGGCTGCACGGGCAAAAAAACCGCCAATACGATCTATTGAACCACCTTTATACGTGGCACAAAACGTTAAAGACACCGGAACACACCAGCAGCCATTCAAGCTATCGCTACCTTTACGACAGCGATGGCTTACTCACTCAAGTAGAATCGCCAAAAACAGTTAACGGCAATCGTCTGTACATAAAACACCGCTATGACAAAAATGGCCGGGAAATAGAGAAAACCTTGCAAAGTGGTCATCGTATCCATTACCAATACGACAACCGGGGCTTGCTGACTCAGCACACCTGGAGCCGTAACCAGAAGCGCCATGTCGTCAGTCGTCAATACGATGCCGATGGCCGACTGACAAAGTTAAGTGACAGCGATGGGCAAACCATGCACTATCGCTACACGCTCAACGGTCACCTGCTGCAGATGCGTTACCCCGATGACCGCTCCATCAGCTACACCCTTGATGACTACGACCGTGTCATTAAGCAACAAGACGCCAACCAGACCGAACAGCACTTTGTTTACAAACCAGAGGACAAAGGACGTTTATCAAGCCTCAAGGTTAACGGCAGTCGTATCGACTTCCATTACGGTAAAGACGACAACGGTCAACATGGGCAGCTGTTAAAAAGAATCACCAACGCCGAAGCAACAGGAACAACGGAGACCCACTTCCGTTACGGTGTATTCGGGCATAGGGTGGAATCAACGAGTAACAACCCCACTGTGCATTATGGCGTAACCTACAACTACAAACCCCGGGGAGAGTTAATCAAACAAGTACAGAAGTTGGCTAAAAAGGGTCAACCACCACAGCAACATACAACGGAGTACCGCTATGACGGCCTTAAACGTCTCACCGACGAGGTACACACCGACGCAACCGCCAGCTTTCAAAAGCGCTACCGTTACGACGGCAACAACAATTTACTGGCCGAAGAAGATCACAGCAACTATGGCCCCGGTCAACACCTGCGATATTCCTACGACCAGCTCGATCAACTCACCAGTGTCCAAGTGGGTGAGGTGGTAAAACCCGTACTGCACGACACCAATGGACACCTGACTCAAGATCATAAAGGCACGCAATATGAGTACGACGACGCCGGCTTTTTACTGCAGGTGCAGCCACAAAAACGACCAGCGACCTACTACGAATACTGGCCCAATGGCTTACTGAGCCACCGCAACAGTGGCCGTTCACAAAGCCATTTCTACCCGGATCACCATAAAAACATGCAAACGGTCATTAAAAACGGCCAGTGGCGCTCGCTGGTACGCCATGGAAAAAGCATTGTCGGCAGACAAACCGATCAGGGGCTCGACCAATTTTTTAAGGTCAATGAAAGCACCGGCGCCGTTTTGCAACAAACCAAAGACAAAACACAGCTGCACTTACATCGTTATGATGCCTACGGCAAACCACTGCAGAACCACTCAATAGACGACACCGACTTCACCTGGAATCAGGAATTAACAGAACCTGAAACCGGCCTCACATACTTACGACACCGGTTCCACCACCCCGAACTGCGGCGTTTCATCACCCGGGACAATGTGCATGTTGATAACCGCTACGCCTATGCCCATGGCGATCCGGTGAATTACATCGACCCAACGGGGCACAGTGCGGTAGCTCGATACGTCGGTGCTGGCTTGGCAGTAGGCATTGGACTGCTTGGCCTTCTCTTTGCCGCACCAACAGCAGGGGCTTCATTAGGCCTGAGTGCAACGGCTGCTAATGTTGCCGGTTTACTCTTTACCGCCTCGGGTATCGTTTCGGCTGGGCTACTGCTTGGTTCACAGGCTGCCTTGAATAGTGGCAACAAAGCTGTGGCAAAAGCGTTGGACATTGCCAGTGGTGCTGTAGGCGCTTTGGGGCTGGTGGACTTAGCGGTAGCCACGGCGCCAAAACTCGCTGAAATGGCTACACAATGGATTGCTAAGAATGTCGGGGAGAGTGCCGCAATTGGAGAAGCAGCCTCTGAGGCGGCTCTGCTACCCGACAGTGTAGCAACTGCTGCTGAATCTCAGACTGAGAAGGGCGAGGGCGCACTGAGTGCCACTTCATCACCATCGAATAGGTTGGACGGACATTCTTCACAAGGTTTGCCTAACTTTGAATCGGCTGCTTTTTTTCATAAGCTGGCGAGTGAGCTCGGCAGTCGGGATGAAGCTGAGTGGATGATGTCTAGAATAGTGAAGACTCTTCATAAGGAAGATTTTGAAAGCTTTAAAGGTGAGAAGAAAGATGTTTTTTATGCAATTGCTGTTACTATCAATATGTGTCCAGAAAATATTAATAAACAATGGGTATATCGACTACTACAGGACTATAAAGTAAATACATTATTTTCAGACAAAGAAGTGGTCGCGCTCGCAATGGACGCGAGTGAGTTTACACCTGAAGATGAAGAAATAGCTAGCATAGTATCAGTAGGCATTCATGCGTATTGGGAGGATTTTTATAACAATAAACCTTAAAATTCACGGTTTAATCGCCCACCTTGCCAGCCAAAAGTTGTTCTGAAAAGCTCATAGCGACTTGAAGTATACATTATGAAGCACCTGAGAAAATGTTACACAACCTTCGATACACTCTTAATTACTTCAGTCCGGCACTGAGTAGTTCGGATATTACAATGAATGAGTTTGGGTATTTAACATCGTAACCGGTTTTTCCGCATCAGGCTCATAATACCTGTGACAGCTCAATATTGATGGTAAGTAGTTAAGCCCTTTGTTTCTTAATGTGGCAGCCTCTTCTAAAGTGTATTAAGCCAGTAATTTGTTTACAGAGGCAACAGATGTCGCAGTTATTTTTGCATTTTGGCCTGATGTTCATCGGACTGCTGTTGTGTACCTCACAAGCCATAGCCTATAAAGGCAGCCAAGCCTACAACCACACAAAAGCCTACAACCTACAGGTCAATACCGCCACCGGAACTCTCAGTTTTACCTATCCACTGATTGAAGCGCAGGGGGTGCGGATGCCGTTAAAAGTGAACCTGACCTACAGTTTTAATGCCATCGGCATGTTTGGCCTGCCCACGGGCTGGCAGCTGGATCTCGATCATATTACCCAACACACCGCCGAACTTGGCGGTATGCAGTGGTTAATTGATAATTTATGGCACGACGAAACCGGCTTTGCCTCTGGGCTTAAATACTTTAATCAGCACGGCACCGAGTTTCGGGATAAAGGGCAAGCACTGCCAATTCCAGACTATCCGAGCCTGAATTATCGCCACCTATCGCAACACAAAGACGGCAGTCGTCAGTATTTTTCCCATCAAGGGCTGTTAATAATGCAGGTTGACCGCTTTGGTAACCATGTACAGTTCAATTATGAAAAGCCGGTTGTCAACCTTGAGTCCGCCAGACTGGCCAGCGTCAAAGACGACTTTGGGAACGTTTACCGCTTCAGTTATGAGCCGGACACACTGATCGTACACGGGCCTGATAACCGTGAGCAGCGTGTCTATTTTAACGGCGAAGGCGTCACCGAAATTGAAAACCCGTTGCACCAAAGCTACAAAATCACCTATATCAATAAGTTTGGCATAAATCTGATCGGCACTGTAGAAGCCCCCGAAGGGTTGATGACTCAAATAAATTACGGCGGTATTTTTTACACTGACGACAGTGGTAGAAAGCAAATGCCGGTGGTGAACCACTTTAAACAATTTGATCAGGCCAATTTAAAAACCCATCACGAAGCCTATTATCATTACAGTAATGATAATAACTACACTGGCTATCCCATGTACGCCCTATCAAGCCGTGGCGACAGCCTGATCGACAGCAATGACCAGTCTTACAAATACAGTGTGGAAGTGACGCACGTTAATGGAGAGCAGCAGCACCAGCAAATTTATGAATATAACTATTTACACTTGCCGGTTGAAATCCGCACCCTGCGCCAAGGGCAGCCTTATCTGAAAACCACCTACGACTATGCACTCTCGCCGTTTAAATACAGCCGCTCAACCAATTACGATAAGCCCACCGAGGTGACCCGTTACGTCTGGAATGGCGCTACCTATGTAGCCAGCGACAAAGCTGCCAACACTTACGACCATTACGGCAATAAATTAAGCCAGACCCGTTCAGTCTATGACCGTGAGCGCCAACAATGGAAGGCGACTGAGGCCACTGTCAGCCGTTACTTCACCGACCATTACAGCCTTTTGGCTGAACATACCAAAGTGGACATGCTGGGGGGCAGAACCATTCGCAAAAGTTATGCCCTCGCAGCGGATGGCAAAACCCACCGCCATAAGCGACTGGCCTGGAAGCCCCCCCACGGCAACTGGCAGGACTGGCAACAAACGGATTTAACTCACGACAAAAAAGGACGACAACGCTCAGTTACTCGCCGCTGGTTAGCTAAAAACCAGCCGGGTATTCAGTCTCTAAGCCACCACACCCGTTACCAGTTCGACCCTGCCACTGCTGAGCTGACCATCACCACAGTGAGCGATCAGGGTCGTGAGCATACCCGCGTTATGGATACCCGCAATGCCAGGCACTTGAAAACCATCACCCCCAAAGGTGAAGTCACTACCTACACCTACGACGCCCTGAACCGGCCACTCACCCACACCGACCCGGCTGGCAACGTGACCCGCAGTACCTACAAAACATTCAGTACCGATGGGCAAAATGCCGTCACTGTGCAGAGCCCACTGGGTAATATACGACGGACGCTTCAGGATGCGTCCAAGCGCTCTATTAGCCATCAGGATTTGCATAAAGGGCAGTGGCGCACCCTATCCAGCCAGTCCTACGACGCCTTTGGCAAAGTAGAAAGTAAAACCAATATTCTCGGCCTCACCACCGCCTTTGCCTACGATGAACAGGGCCGACGCACTCAAACCACCGACCCTTGGGGCAATGAGCACTGCACGGATTACAATGACGCCGCCATGACCACCACCACCCGCATCAACGGGCGCCAGCACCAAGTGGTCAGTAAAGTGCCATGGGAGCGTAAGCGAATCACCCGACACTACCCGGTAACCAACAACCCGCATGATCAGGCGACAGCGTTTGTGGAAACAACCGCAATACAAGACGCCCATAAAAAAACGATCAGCACCACGACCGCACTGGTTGATCTGAACAGCAAAAAAAAGCGTGAAACAGTGACTAACCACCTGCGCTACGATGCCCAACACAACCTCATCAGCTCCGATACCCACACCTGGGACGGGCTGCACGGGCAAAAAAACCGCCAATACGATCTATTGAACCACCTTTATACGTGGCACAAAACGTTAAAGACACCGGAACACACCAGCAGCCATTCAAGCTATCGCTACCTTTACGACAGCGATGGCTTACTCACTCAAGTAGAATCGCCAAAACCAGTTAACGGCAATCGTCTGTACCTAAAACACCGCTATGACAAAAATGGCCGGGAAATAGAGAAAACCTTGCAAAGTGGTCATCGTATCCATTACCAATACGACAACCGGGGCTTGCTGACTCAGCACACCTGGAGCCGTAACCAGAAGCGCCATGTCGTCAGTCGTCAATACGATGCCGATGGCCGACTGACAAAGTTAAGTGACAGCGATGGGCAAACCATGCACTATCGCTACACGCTCAACGGTCACCTGCTGCAGATGCGTTACCCCGATGACCGCTCCATCAGCTACACCCTTGATGACTACGACCGTGTCATTAAGCAACAAGACGCCAACCAGACCGAACAGCACTTTGTTTACAAACCAGAGGACAAAGGACGTTTATCAAGCCTCAAGGTTAACGGCAGTCGTATCGACTTCCATTACGGTAAAGACGACAACGGTCAACATGGGCAGCTGTTAAAAAGAATCACCAGCGCCGAAGCAACAGGAACAACGGAGACCCACTTCCGTTACGGTGTATTCGGGCATAGGGTGGAATCAACGAGTAACAACCCCACAGTACATTATGGCGTAACCTACAACTACAAACCCCGGGGAGAGTTACTCAAACAAGTACAGAAGTTGGCTAAAAAGGGGCAACCACCACAGCAACATACAACGGAGTACCGCTATGACGGCCTTAAACGTCTCACCGATGAGGTACACACCGACGCAACCGCCAGCTTTCAAAAGCGCTACCGTTACGACGGCAACAACAATTTACTGGCCGAAGAAGATCACAGCAACTGTGGCCCCGGTCAACACCTGCGATATTCCTACGACCAGCTCGATCAGCTGACCAGTGTCCAAATGGGTGAGGTGGTAAAACCCGTACTGCACGACACCAATGGACACCTGACTCAAGATCATAAAGGCACGCAATATGAGTACGACGACGCCGGCTTTTTATTGCAGGTGCAGCCACAAAAACGACCAGCGACCTGCTACGAATACTGGCCCAATGGCTTACTGAGCCATCGCAACAGTGGCCGTTCACAAAGCCATTTCTACCCGGATCACCATAAAAACATGCAAACGTTCATTAAAAACGGCCAGTGGCGCTCGCTGGTACGCCATGGAAAAAGCATTGTCGGCAGACAAACCGATCAGGGGCTGGACCAATTTTTTAAGGTCAATGAAAGCACCGGCGCCGTTTTGCAACAAACCAAAGACAAAACACAGCTGCACCTACATCTTTATGATGCCTACGGCAAACCACTACAAAACCACTCAATAGACGACACCGACTTCACCTGGAATCAGGAATTAACAGAACCTGAAACCGGCCTCACATACTTACGACACCGGTTCCACCACCCCGAACTGCGGCGTTTCATCACCCGGGACAATGTACATGTTGATAACCGCTACGCCTATGCCCATGGCGATCCGGTGAATTACATCGACCCAACGGGGCACAGTGCGGTAGCTCGATACGTTGGTGCTGGCTTGGCAGTAGGCATTGGACTGCTTGGCCTTCTCTTTACCGCACCGACAGCAGGGGCTTCATTAGGTGTGAGTGCAACGGCTGCTAATGTTGCTGGTTTACTCTTTACCGCCTCGGGTATCGTTTCGGCTGGACTACTGCTTGGTTCACAGGCTGCCTTGAATAGTGGCAACAAAGCTGTGGCAAAAGCGTTGGACATTGCCAGTGGTGCTGTAGGCGCTTTGGGGCTGGTGGACTTAGCGGTAGCCACGGCGCCAAAACTCGCTGAAATGGCTACACAATGGATTGCTAAGAATGTCGGGGGGAGTGCCGCAATTGAAGAAGCAGCCTCTGAGGTGGCTCTGCTACCCGACAGTGTAGCAACTTCTGCTGAATCTCAGACTGAGAAGGGCGAGGGCGCACTGAGTGCCACTTCATCACCAACGAATGCCAACGTGGAAGAGTTTGGCGCATTTGCGTCAAGACCTTGCAGTGAATGGCAGCAGATTGATTTTTATGAGCATCTGAATAATCACATGGTAAATGCAGAAGAAGCCAAATTAACAATAAATAATTTAAGCAAGATAATTGGCACTAATTTTCCAGATTTCAAGGGTGACAAGGAAAGACTTTTATTTGCATTTAGCACCAATTTATTACCAAAAAAAATGACCGCTGACGATGTATTAAAAATGCTACGTGCCTTTAAAACAAATACAGTGTTTTCATACAAAGATATGGAATATTTCCACTACTTCGCGAATAACTTGTCATTTAAAGGCAGCGCTGATGAGGTAAGAAAAGGCATTCGTTGGTATGCCGGGGAGATTTATACGAACTGAATTAAAAGTTCACAGTTGTCTAATCGCCTTCCTTACTAGTCAAATGTAGTGATAAAAAGCTAATAATAACTTGAAGCTGTTGGAACATAATGAAATATCTTAGAAAACCTTATTCAAGGTTCGGTACAGTCTTAATTGCTTCAGCCCAACGCTGGATAGTTGAGATATTACAATTAACGAGTTTGAGTATTTACAATCGTATCCGGTTTTATTGCGTCATGCTCATAATACCTGTGATGGTTCCAACCATGATGGCAAGTAGTTAAATCCTTTGTTTCTTAATTTTGCAGCCTCTTCTAAAGTGTATTAAGCCAGTAGCTAGTTTACAGAGGCACAAGATGTCGCAAGTGTTTCTGCAGTTCGCTCTGACGTTTATCGGACTGCTGTTGTGTACCTCACAAGCCATAGCCTATAAAGGCAGCCAAGCCTACAACCAAACAAAAGCATTCAACCTACAGGTCAATACCGCCACCGGAACTCTCAGCTTTAGCTATCCACTGATTGAAGCGCAGGGGGTGCGGATGCCATTAAAAGTGAACCTGACCTACAGCTTTAATGCCATCGGCATGTTTGGCCTGCCCACGGGCTGGCAGCTGGATCTCGATCATATTACCCAGCACACCGCGGAACTTGGCGGTATGCAGTGGTTAATTGATAATTTATGGCACGACGAAACTGGTTTTGCCTCCGGGCTTAAATACTTCAATCAGCACGGCACTCAATTTTGTGATAAAGGACAATCGTTTCCTATTCCTGGCTACCCGAAGCTAAGCTATCGACATGTGTCGCAACACAAGGACGGCAGTCATCAGTTTTTTTCCCATCAAGGGCTGTTAATACTACAGGCTGACCGCTTTGATAACCATGTGCAGTTCAGTTATGAACAGCCGGTTAGTAGCCTTGAGTCTGCCAAGCTTGTCAGTATTAAAGACGATTATGGCAACGTTTACCGCATCAATTATGAGCCGGGAACGTTGATTATTGTCGGTCCCGATAACCGTGAGCAACGGGTCTATTTTAATGGTAAAGGAGTCACCAGAATTGAGAATCCGTTGAAGCAGAGCTACAAAATCACTTACATTAATAAATTGGGTAGAAATCTGATCGGCACTGTGGAAACGCCCGAAGGGTTGATGACTCAAATAAATTACGGCGGTATTTTTTATATTGATGACAGTGGTAAAAAGCAAATACCGGTGGTGAACTACTTCAAACAATATGATCAGAACGATCTGAAAACCCATCACGAAATCTATTACAACCACAATAACGGTAATAACTACACTGGCTACCCAAACTATGCCCTATCGAGCCGTGGCGACAACCTGATGGACAGCAATGACCAGTCTTACAAATACAGCGTGGAAGTCACACACGCTAATGGAGATCAGCAGCGTCAAGAGGTGTATGAATATAACTATTTACACTTGCCGGTTGAAATCCGCACCCTGCAAAAGGGGTTGCCTTATCTGAAAACCACCTATGAATATGCGATCTCCCCGTTTAAATACAGCCGCTCAACCAACTACGACAAACCCACCAAGGTGACCCGCTACGTCTGGAATAAATCCGCCTATACACCCAGCGACAAAACCACCACCACCTACGACCGTTATGGCAATAAACTGATCGAGACCCATTCAGTCTATGACCGCCAACACCAGCAATGGGTAGCGCTTGAAGCAACTGTCAACCGTTACTTCACCGACCATTACAGCCTTTTGGCTGCAAAAACCTGGGTGGACATGTTGGGAGGCAGAGCCATTCGCAAAAGTTATGCGCTCGCACCGGATGGCAAAACGCACAGCCACGAGCGTTTAACCTGGAAGCCCCCCCTTGAAAACTGGCAGGACTGGCAGCAAACCGATTTTACCCATGATGATAAAGGACGACAACGCTCTGCTACCCTTCGCTGGCTAACCAAAAACCAACCGGGCATGCAGTCGTTAAGCCGGCACACCCGTTACCAGTTTGACCCGGCCACTGCCGAGCTGACTATCACCAAAGTGAGCGCCCATGGTCGTGAGTATATAAGGGTTTTGGATACACGCAATAACAGGCATCTGAAATCCGTAACTCCCAAAGGTGAGGTCACCACTTACACTTATGATGCACTGAACAGGCTGCTCACCCACACCGACCCGGCGGGCTACGTAACCCACACCACCTACCAAACATTCAGTACTGACGGACAAAATACCGCAAAAGTTCAGAGCCCACTGGGTAATACACAACAAATCATTTACGACGCTTCCAATCGCTCTATTCGCCAACAAGATCTGCATAACGGCAAGTGGCGCACTTTATTCAGCCAGTCATACAACGCTTTTGGCAAAGTAGAACGCAAAACCAACATTCTCGGCCTCTTGACCACCTTTGCCTATGATGAACAGGGTCGGCGCACTCAAACCACCGACCCCTGGGGCAATGTACACCGCATTGACTACAATGACGCCGCCATGACCACCACCACCCTAATCAACGGGCGCCGGCATCAGGTGGTCAGCAAGGTACCTTGGGAGCGCAAACGAATCACCCGAGACTACCCGGTAACCAATAATCCTCACGATCAGGCTACTGAGTTTGTCGAAAACACCGTAATACAAGACGCCCATAAAAAAACAATCAGCACCACAACCGCAGTGGTTGACCTGCACACCCAAAACAAGCGCGAATCAGTCACCAGTCGTCTTTACTACGACGCCCATCACAACCTGATCATCTCAAATACCCATACCTCAGATGGCCTGCACGGCCACAAAATCAGCGAGTACGACCTACTGAATAATCTCTACACCTGGCACAAAACACTAAAAACCCCAGAGCACACCAGCAGCCACTCAGGCTACCGTTATCACTACGACAGTGATGGATTGCTAACGCAGGTAGAGTCCCCTAAAACCTCTAACGGTAGTCGCTTTTCTCTGAAACACCGCTATGACAAAAACGGACGGGAAATAGAGAAAACGCTGCAAGATGGCCATCACATCAATTACCAATACGACAACCGCGGCTTTCTGACCCAACACTCTTGGGATCGATACCAAAAACGCCATACTGTCAGTCGTCGGTACGATGCCGATGGCCGACTGATTAAGTTAAGCGATAGCGATGGGCAAACCATAGACTATCGCTACACACCAAACGGACACCTGCTGGAGATACGTTATTCCGATGGATACTCGATAAACTACAACCTGGACAAATACAGTCGTGTAATTAAACAAAAAAATGACAACGAGACTGTACAGAAATTTTCTTATAAGGCAAAAGATAAAGGCCATTTATCCAGCATCAGTGTCAATGGCAGTCGTATTGATTTTCAATATGGAAAAGACGACAACGGACGAAACGGTCAACTAATCAAAAGAGTCACCAATGCAAAAGCAACAGGGGTAACACAAACCTCTTTTCGCTATGGTGTTTTCGGACAAATTGTAGAATCAATAAGCACCACTCCCAAGGTACAATATAGCGTAAGCTACAACTACAAACCTCAAGGAGAGCTACTCAAACAGGTACAGATATTGACCCAAAAAGGTCTACCGACGAGAACTCATACGACAGAATATCGTTATGATGGCATGAACCGTCTCACTGATGAGGTGCACTCTTATCAAAAAAACAGCTTTCAAAAGCGCTACCTTTACGACGGTAATAACAATTTATTAGCCGAGGAAGATCAAAGCAACTGCAGCCCGGGGAAACGACGACAATACTCGTATAATAATCTGGATCAGTTGGTTAATGTAAGAATAGGCAAGGTGATAAAACCCGTTGAACACGATACTAACGGACGCATGACGCAAGACCATAAAGCGACTAAATATGAATATGACGATGCGGGTTTTTTACTGCAGGTAAAGCCGAAAAAGCAACCGGTAACCCGCTACAAATACTGGCCTAGTGGCTTGCTGAGCCGCCGCAGTAATGAAAACTCACAAAGCCACTTCTACCCGGATCACCATAAAAATACGCAAACGGTCATTAAAGACGGCCAACTGCGCTCGCTGGTGCGCCACGGACAAAACATTGTAGCCAGACAAACCGGTCAGGGTCTTGATCAGTTTTTCATAGTTAATGAGAGCACCGGCGCAGTTCTGCAACAAACTAAAGAACAAACGCAGTTGCACCTGCATCGATATGACGCCTACGGCAAACCACTGCAACGCAACCAAAAAGACGACACCGATTTCACCTGGAATCAGGAGTTGTACGACCCAACGACTCACCTCACTTATTTACGATACCGTTTTTATAACCCGGAACTGCGGCGTTTCATCACCCTGGACAACAAAGCCGTAGATAACCGCTACGCATATGCTCACGGTGACCCGGCAAACTATATCGACCCGACGGGGCATAGTGCCGTGAGTAAATACATTAGCGGGGCTTTTTCGATGGGGCTTGGCATTTTTGGTATTATCCTGGCTATACCCTCAGCCGGTACTTCATTGGGTTTTTCTGTAACTGCCGCTACCGCTTCTGGAGGAGTTCTGGGCGCAGCAAGTTTCTTGGGAGGAGCCGCACTCATCGGTTCACAAGTAGCCCTGAATATGAGCAACAAAGCCATGGCCAAAGCGTTAACTATTACCAGTGCGGTTTTAGGTTCTGTGGCAACATTGGATTTCGTGACATCGATTGCTCCAAAAATTATAAAAACAGTTTCAGAGTTTATCGTTAAAGCAAGCAGCGGCAATATTGAATTTTTTCGTGATATTGGTGGGCTGAATCGGCTGTTTGAAGGGTTCAATGATTATACCCGGTGGATCAAGCCCACCAAAAAACCTTGGGGCTTGTCGATAAAGGGACTCTTAGGACAAGCTCTTGAGACACACCTAAATAGTCTTTTATATGAAAGCGCTGACAGTGAAGAAGTGATAGATCAAATAATGCTTTTAGGTAAAAACAGAGCTTTTGATTCACCCATGCTAAACGAACCTCAAAATACATGGCTACATGAGTTTCGTTTCTCAGCACTTTTTATTCCAGATAAAAATATCAGCACAATACTGAAGCTTCTCAATGACTATAAACCCGAAAACGTATTTTCAAGAAATCAAATGGGGGTCATTGCAGAACAGCTTCGTCTTTACGATTACAACGAAACCACAAAATCGCTGCTTTCTGATGCTATCAAGATTTACATAACAGAAAATGCTCATAAGTTCCAATTCTGACAACCAGAGTGTAGGTTAATTTATGACCGTTATTTTGCGACGAGCTCTTACCTGCTAGCTCGCCAATGTGGCTCAATTTTTGACACAGTGGTTTGCAATGAAAACCACTCTCATATACTCTTTGTCACAAAATATCCAATCAATAATGTTCAAACACTTGGATACCATCATGGCCAGGCAAATGCAATTTGTAGCCCATCCCGGTAAATACAGTAACTTTCACCCCAGTCAGCACGCTTGCTGCCCATCACTCCTTCCCGTCTCCTGGCCCTGGGCCTGATAACGCCCCCAGATCAGCCCTTTTCCGGTCGTTCTTACTAAAAGAGCGCTGTTGATATCCATTACATCCGACTTGAGAACCTGACTATGACGCCTGAGATTTTTGCGCGTCTGACCAGTGAAGGGTACAACCGTATTCCGGTTGTCCGTGAGATTCTGGCAGACCTGGAGACCCCTTTAACCACCTACCTGAAGCTGGCCAACGGTCGCTACTCCTACATACTGGAGTCGGTAGAAGGAGGAGAAAAGTGGGGGCGCTACTCCATGATTGGCCTGCCCTGTCGCACCGTACTTCGCATCACCGGCCATCGTGTACAAGTTGAGACCGACGGCCAGATTGTCGAAGAGCACAACGCCGAGGCGCCCCTTGAGTTCATTAACACATTCCAGCAACGTTACCGGGTGCCGGAATTACCCAACCTGCCAAGGTTTACGGGTGGTCTGGTGGGTTATTTCAGTTACGATACCGTTCGCTACATCGAACCAAAGCTGCATAACAGCACCCCAGCCGATGAACTGGACACCCCGGATATTCTGTTCATGGTCAGTGATGAACTGGTGGTGTTCGATAACCTCAGCGGAAAACTCATCTTAATTACCCACGCCAACCCCAGTGAAGCCGCTGCCCTGGAAAAAGCACAGTTTCGCCTTGATAATCTGGTGCGCCAACTACAAACCAGCAATATACAACCCCCGGTTCAGGTATCACTGCACCCGGTGGCGGAAAA
Source organism: Endozoicomonas sp. (assembly GCA_965198415.1). Lineage (GTDB taxonomy): Bacteria > Pseudomonadota > Gammaproteobacteria > Pseudomonadales > Endozoicomonadaceae > Endozoicomonas. The sequence continues at coordinate 44,242 of CBDAPN010000028.1, read as the reverse complement.
GGATTTTCTCTCCGGCTTTGGCGAAGCGCCGTTTAAGTCGGCGGTGAATAAAATCCGCGACTACATTCTTGCCGGTGATGCGATGCAGGTGGTGCTGTCACAGCGCATGAGCATTCCTTTTGACAGCGCACCATTGAATCTCTATCGGGCACTGCGCAGTACTAACCCGTCGCCTTATATGTATTACATGGATCTGGGCAATTTCCATGTGGTGGGCTCGTCGCCGGAAATTCTGGCTCGCCTTGAAGATGGCGAGGTAACCGTTCGCCCCATCGCCGGCACCCGCAAGCGCGGCGATACCGAAGCAAAAGATCAGGCTCTGGAGCAAGAGCTGCTCAATGACCCCAAAGAATTGGCAGAACACCTGATGCTCATTGATCTGGGCAGAAACGACGCTGGCAAAGTTTCTAAGACCGGTAGTGTGATTCTGACTGAAAAAATGGCGATTGAGCGATACTCCCACGTCATGCACATCGTCTCCAACGTGACCGGTGAACTGCAAGATGGCCTGGACGCTCTGGATGTTCTTAAAGCAACCCTACCCGCTGGCACACTAAGCGGTGCGCCTAAAGTGCGGGCAATGGAGATTATTGATGAGCTGGAGCCGGTGAAACGGGGTATTTACGGCGGTGCCGTGGGGTATCTGGCCTGGAACGGCAATATGGATACCGCCATTGCGATTCGTACGGCGATCATTAAAGATCGACAGCTGCACATTCAGGCCGGAGCCGGCATTGTGGCTGACTCAGACCCAGACCTTGAATGGCAAGAAACCATGAACAAAGGACGCGCCATATTTCGTGCCGTGGCCATGGCGCAAACCGGATTTTTAAAAGGATAAAACCCATGCTGTTAATGATCGACAACTACGACTCTTTCACCTTTAATCTGGTGCAATATTTTGGTGAACTTGGCGCTCGGGTTGAAGTCCACCGTAACGACCAAATAACCCTTGAAGACATTGAAAAACTCAGCCCCACCCACATCGTTATATCTCCCGGCCCGTGCACACCTGATGAAGCCGGTATATCCATGGATGTTATACGTCACTTTCAGGGCAAAATACCCATTCTTGGAGTTTGCCTTGGTCACCAGAGCATTGGCCAGGTGTACGGCGGTAAAATCGTCCGTGCACGACAGGTGATGCATGGTAAAACCTCACCGATTTTTCATCACCACGTGGGGGTGTTCAAGGGGCTGAACAATCCGGTCACGACCACCCGCTACCACTCTTTGATCATCGAAAAAGAGAGCTTGCCAGACTGCCTTGAAATCACCGCCCACACCCAGTTTGACGATGGCAGCCCGGACGAAATCATGGGGGTTCGCCATAAAACATTGCCGGTTGAAGGGGTACAGTTCCACCCGGAGTCCATCCTGACCGAGCAAGGTCACGACCTTCTGGCCAACTTTCTCAAACAACGGTCATAACTTTCAGGGCAAGTCACTATGTCAACCAACCCAATGTTAATAAAAGACGCCATCAGCCGAATTGTGCAGCACTTAGATCTGAGCCGGGAGGAAATGATTCAGGTCATGCAGCAAATCATGACCGGCCAGTGCAGCGACACCCAGATTGCCGCCTTCTTGGTGGGCTTACGAATGAAAAGCGAAAGCATCGATGAAATTACCGGTGCTGCCATGGTAATGCGCGAACTGGCGACACCGGTAACCTTCGCGGCTGAACAGTCACTGGAGAACCTTGTCGACATCGTCGGCACCGGGGGCGATGGTGCCCATTTGTTCAACGTCTCCACAGCGGCAGCGTTTGTCTGTGCCGCTGCAGGGGTTAAAGTTGCCAAACATGGTAATCGTGGCGTTTCCAGTGCCAGCGGCAGTGCGGATTTGCTGGAGCGTGCCGGCGTAAACCTGAACATCACTCCAGAACAGGTGGCGCGATGCATAAACGACATTGGTGTTGGATTTATGTTTGCCCCGTCCCATCACAGCGCCATGAAAAATGTTGTCGGCGTCCGTCGTGAACTCGGTATTCGGACGCTGTTTAATATTCTCGGCCCTATGTCGAACCCGGCCAATGTCAAAAACCTGCTCATCGGTGTCTTCAGCCAAGCACTGTGCCGCCCCATGGCAGAAGTGCTGCGAGAGCTCGGTAACGAACATGTGATGGTGGTTCACTCCAGTGACGGGCTGGATGAAATCAGCCTTGCCAGCGCAACCCACGTTGCAGAACTGAAGGGCGGAAGCATCAGTGAATACACCATCAAACCAGAAGACTTTGGTATCAGCTCCCAAACACTGATTGGTCTGGAGGTAAAAGACAGTAGCGAATCGCTGGCTCTTATCAAAGACGCGCTGGGTAAACAACAAAGCGCACACGCCGACAAAGCCGCCAGCATGATTGCCCTGAACGCCGGTGCTGCTATTTACCTGGCAAAAGTGGCCAGCACTCTCCAAGAGGGCATTTTAATCGCTCAAGATGCCATCAGCAGCGGCCTCGCTCTGGAAAAGATGAAAGAGCTAGCAGCCTTTACCCGTGTATTTGCTACCGATGCCCAGCAAGGATAACCGCATGCCGTTACCCACCATTTTACAAACAATCATTACCCGCAAGCATGAAGAAGTAGCCGAGCGTCGCCGGACAAAGCCGTTGTCTGAGGTGATTGAGCTGGCCAACAACAACACGCCTACACGGGGATTTGCCAACCACTTGCAAACTAAACAACACCGGGTTTCTATTATTGCAGAAATAAAAAAAGCATCGCCAAGCAAAGGCGTCATCCGCCAACATTTTGCCCCTGCAGAAATCGCTCAAAGTTATGAGCGAGCCGGAGCCAGCTGTTTATCGGTATTGACCGATCGTGATTTTTTTCATGGCAGCGAAGCTTTCCTGCAAGCGGCAAGGGCGGCCTGTTCTTTGCCGGTGCTAAGAAAGGATTTCATGGTAGATCCGTATCAAATTTATGAGGCCAGAATGATCGGCGCCGACTGTATTTTATTGATTGTTTCGGCACTATCAGACCAACAACTGAGCGAGTTCAACGCCCAAGCACAGTCACTGGGCATGGATGTGCTGGTGGAAGTCCACGGTGCGGATGAACTGCAACGGGCACTGCCTTTGCCCGGAGCCATTTTGGGTATCAATAACCGCAATTTACACACCTTCGAGGTTAGCCTTGATAATACTTTTGCGTTGTTAGAGGCCATTCCCCCAGGCCGGATGGTGGTCACAGAGAGCGGTATAAGCACTCACTCTGATGTAGAAGCCATGGTGCAACGCAATGTCAGAAGCTTTCTTGTGGGTGAGGCCTTTATGCGACAAGATGACCCGGGTCAGGGTTTGAATGAACTGTTTGGTGCTTATTTATAGCGCAAGGCCGACTTTCGGTCGGCCATTGTCGTTCAATGGATAATGCCACAGGCAATTCGAGCACCGCCGCCACCCATAGGGGGGTGATCGCTATAATTATCCGAGCCGATATGAATCACCAGCGAGTGTCCTTTAAGTTCAGAGAATTTAAGCCGGGGCGCTTCCATCGCCTCAAGGGCGTTACCAGAGGCATCCACTTCAAGTATGGGCAAGTCACCTAAATGACCATGGCCTGTTGGCCCTTCATGATGCTCGGTGTGTTTAGGATCATAATGGCCACCGGCGGCCAGTGCCGCATATTTTTTCCCATCCTTTTTCCCCGGTTCACAAGATGGATTTTGGTGCATATGAAAACCGTGTTCACCAGTAGGCAGGTCATGCAGTGCAGGCTGTAGGTGAATTCCGGGCTGATCTTCACCCGCAACCGGGTGAATAATCACCTTCCCCACAGAATTGCCAACGCCCTCAGGGTTTACGTGAAACATCAAAACCTCTATTTGTTTCTGAATGGGACTCGCTTTTTCCGAGCACCCTGACACCAGACAGGAGAACACGACGGTGAAGACCAAAAGCCATTTGTGATTATTAAGCATGACAAAGAACTCCTGTTTAAAATAATATAGCTAGTATAGTTTTCAAATGTACTCATGGCCTTCCGTATCACCGATCAAATGGGAACCTCTTGTTGTTTTAATGTCTTGGAAGGCTATTCCTTGAATCTTTGAGGAATGCATCGCATGGTGGTGAAAAACAGTAGGCTTTTTCTACCTGATATTTTCCCTGAGGGGCTATCACGAAATGGTCTTCTACACTGCGGTGGTAGTCTGGTTGACCCGTCTATTTTTGTGCCGTCCCATAGAACTTATAGCTGAAAAAGTTTCCTGACAGCCACTCTAATTCTGTTTTTCTGTACAGAGTACTGCCTTATGAAACCGATTATTCGCCCAATTAAAGGCCTGCTTGGGGTTTTCCTCTGCTTGCTGGTGATCTTCCTAAGTGCCTGCAACACTCTTAACTCTGCTAAAACAGAGCCTGACAGCTACCAGCACAACAAAACCTACAAACTAACCATCCTGCATACCAACGACAATCATGGCCGCTTCTGGACTGACCGCAAGGGTCGCTACGGTATGTCGGCCCGAATGACGCTGATCGAACGCATCCGCAAAGAGGTCAAAGCCGAAGGTGGGTATGTACTGCTGCTCTCTGGCGGTGATGTGAATACCGGCGTGCCGGAGTCGGACCTTCAGGATGCGGTGCCGGATTTTAAAGGCATGAATCTGATGGGTTACGACGCCATGGCCGTTGGCAACCATGAGTTCGATAACCCGCGACACATTTTGAAAATGCAACAACAACTGGCGAACTTTCCCTTTCTTTCGGCAAACATCATCAACAAAAAAACCGATGAACCCTTTTTCAAGCCCTACGCTATGTTCGACTTTGACGGGCTCAAAGTTGCCGTAGTCGGGCTCACCACGACCGACACCCCGAAACAGACCAACCCGGAAAATCTGGCCGGCCTTGAGTTTCGCTCCCCCATTGAAGTCGCCTCCCAACTGATCCCGGAGCTGGACAAAAAAGCCAATATCGTCATTGCGCTCACCCATATGGGGCACTACCAAAATGCCGAGCATGGCGTCAATGCTCCGGGGGATGTCACCCTGGCCCGCAGTGTGGACGACATTGACCTAATAATCGGTGGCCACTCACAAAACCCCCTTTTTGAGCCGGACAAACAGGGAGACACCTACATTATGCAAGCGTATGAGTGGGGCAAATACGTTGGTCGCGCAGACTTAGAGTTTCGTAATGGCAATCTTGAGTTAGTGGACTACGAGTTAATTCCCATCAACCAAAAAGATGCCGTCGTAAAAATTCCACAACACACTAAGATGCTCTCACTGCTCACCCCGTATCAGGAAAAAGGTCAAAAACTGGTGCAGAAAGAGGTTGGCTTTGTGGATCATCGCCTGAAAGGTGAGCGCAAGGAAGTGCGTTATCACCCCACCAATCTTGCCACCCTTATTACCCGGTCATTTACGGCAAAAACCGGTGCTGACATCGGCATTATGAACGGTGGTGGCATTCGCGCCAGCATAGAACCGGGCACCATTACCTACAAAGATGTGCTGACCGTACTGCCCTTTGGCAATACGTTAGTGACCGTTAAAATGCGCGGCGATAAACTGAAAAAATACCTTGCCGCCCTCGCCGCCATGCCGCCGGGCTCCGGTGCTTTTACCCATTTTTCTGGTGTCGAAATGACGATAAGTCAGGGCAACATCGTTGGCCCAATCAAGGTAGATGGCAAGCCAGTGAAAGGCGACAAACTGTACACAATCGCCCTATTAGGTTTCTCCGCCAGCGGTGGTGACGGATACCCCAATCTCAAGGGCAAAAAAGGCTACGTTGATACCGGGTTTGTAGATGCCGATGCACTGCGGGAATACATTGAAAAACACACACCACTGCACACGAACGATTTTGAACCTGTCGGCGTGATTCGCAAGTGACAAAAAGCTGCTGCAAATTGCCACAATGAGCAATGCCTCTTTGTGGCTTTTTTGTGTAAACAGCTGTTGAAATTTTCTTAATTCTGCAATGCAAAGATTGTCAGCGCGAGTGCAAAAAAACAGCTACTTTTATTTAACCACGATCCTCTTTTCTTCAACTTTTTATCCACACTGCCATCTTCCAACCTGCAATCACCACTTCACTGATCGCCTGATTCATGCCCTATGAAAAGACTCACCCTCCCCCGCCTTGCCTTTATTAGCTCGTTACTGATTTCCATTGCCTGTGCACAAGAGTCCATCAGCCCCGATTGTGGCAAATGCGCCACCCGGATCAGTGCCATACAGGGCCCTTACGCTTCCCGCCCTATTATTCCTGTGGGTGAAAAAGAGCCACCGCCGGTGGTTGTTGAAGCCATTGTGACAGCTAATGCATCACAACGGCTAAAAGGATTTTTTATTCAGGAACCCCAAACCAATGAAGACAATGAACCACTGACGTCTGAGGGTGTGTTTGTCTATAGTCAAAAACCTGAACTAAAACCCGGCGACCGGGTTCGGATACGTGGCAGAGTTCAGGAGCATTATGGACAGACACAGTTGGTACCCGAAAAAATTGACCTGTGCGGTAAAGATGCGCTTGATCAGGTTCGTATAGCCAAACCACCCCGTAATATAAATTTACAGAAGCTAGAGCGCTATGAGGGCATGCTGGTCAACTTTAGTGGTAAAAATGCCCTGACCGTTACCAAAAACTACAGTTTTGATTATGCCTCTCGCAGAAACACTATGGATCTCAGCCATGGTGGCCCACTGTTTAAGCCCACACAACTGCACCCACCCTTAAGCAAAGGCGCCAAACTTCTGGCAGCAGCTAATAATCAAAACCGAATCACCCTGATCACCGATGAAAAACGCCAGACCAAAGGTCGGATTCATTATTACCCATCCTTCGGACCTACCATCCACTATATTCGTGGTGGCGACACCATTACAAACCTGACGGCAGTGGTTACCTATCGTTACGGTCGTTATCAACTGCTACCGATACACAACCTTGACTCCTATGCTTTTAACCGTACCTTTTCCCAGCGTGAAGGATGGCCCGCCTCACACCAGTACGGTGAACTTCGCATTGCCAGTTTTAACGTGCTGAATTATTTCAATACAGTACGGCATCATCACAAGCAGAACCCACTTGGCGATAACCGCGGGGCAAAGTCTCTCGGGGAGCTCATGCTGCAGCGAGAGAAAATTGCTGAGGCAATCACCCGGCTCGACGCTGACATTATGGGCCTAATGGAGTTAGAAAATAACGGCTTTGGTCCCGGCAGTGCCATTGATGATCTGTTAGAGGCTGTCAATCGTCACTTACCAGAATTGGAGCAATACAAAGCAGTAACCAGCTATGGCCTTGTACCCATTGGTACAGATGCCATTACCGTCGGGATAATCTATAAGCCATCAAAAGTCAGCCTGCAAGGCAGTGTGCAAATACTGCCAATGCCAGAGCAACACTTTACCTTGCACAGCACAGACGGAAAAAAGGTCTCCCTGATCAAATCCATGCGCCCTTCATTATTGCAGACCTTTCATGATGCATCGTCTGGTAAAAAACTTACCGTTGTCGTTAATCATTTTAAATCTAAAGGGTCGATGTGCTACGAAGATTACATGGAGTATGCCGATCAAAGCGGAAAAGTACCCCTTGATGGCACCAGAATTAAAAAAGGCAGCAAGCCGACCGCACCGAACTATCAGGATGACCTACAGGGAAGCTGCAATGAGCTGCGGGTGGCAGCGGCCAAACAGCTGGGTGATCACATAAAAAGATCACCCTTTGAACACATACTGCTTATTGGTGATTTCAACGCCTATGGCGAGGAAGACCCCATAAGGCTGCTAACTGATGGTCAGACCATGCAGCAGCCGGTAGTCTCATCAAGCCACACCATAGCCAACTGTCAGGGAATTCCCCAACAAACATTACACGACGGTTATGGCTTAACCAACCTTGCTAAGCAGCACCTCGGTAAATCCACCAATAAACCCATTAGCTTTTCTTACTCTTACGATGGAGAGCTCGGCGCTTTGGATCACGCCATTGCCAGCAAAGCATTGGCAAAACACGTGACTCATGTGCAGGAGTGGCACATTAACTCATTAGAAAACAAATTATTTGAATACTCTGGTAAGTATTCCGGTGATCTTCCTAAAGATCAGGGCCCTTTCCGGTCATCTGACCATGACCCACTGCTGATTGATATTGATTTGAGCCGGTAAACCCAAAGTATGACACGATAGAAGATGGACTCCCATGACCCTATGGGAGTGCATAAATCCAAATTATCTTATTTTCCATACAAAATCGTTCAAAAATGCAAGTATTACTTAACAAGCTGGTTACTGAAATGGTCTGGCAGGTGGGATACGTTAATGATAGAAGTTTGAAAGCAATTGGTGCTTTAGCAAAGCTAAAAAAGGAAATAAAAATACATAAGGAGCCTGACATGACCATTAACAAGACAGAATCAATCCCTTTAAATACGTATACAAGCAATACGAATGATCAATCGCCTCAAGAGCCTATTGGGAGATTTAATCATTTAGACGTAACTAAAGAAAGTGCAGGCAACACTTTTGAAACTAAAAACAGTACAAAGAATGAAGCTACGTCCAATAAAGTATCACATACCAAGCGTACAATTGCGCCCGCACACCCTAAAACAGAAGAAACACCATTTACTGAAGAGCATATAAAAACTAACACAACCGATAAAATCGAAAGCAATAAGCACCCAACAGATTTGCCAATTAAAAAGAAACCGGAGTCCATTATTCCCAAAAAACGTCCAAGTAAAGCTGTTCGATTAGCGCGTGACATTATGATTGGGATTGCAGTTGGTTGTTTATCGCTTGCGCTACTAGGAGGGCTGGCTTTTCTTTGCTATCTCCAACCAGGACTCATAATCTTTACGGTGATTTTTATAATTGGTGGGATGGTTGCTGCTGGTGGCTAGCACTTAATTTCAAAAAGATTGACGGGTAGAGCTTCTTAAGCTTTACCCGGGCATCTTCGGTGGTGAACCGCCATTCATTTTTTCATGATGTTGATTTCGAGTTGCCCCCAATGTAAAAACATGATGTTGAATTAATCCAAGAACTTTCATCATATAGTTTTCAAAATGCTCAACTCAATTTCTGCCAATCCACAAGGGATTTAATGGATTTCCAGTTTACTTGGCTTTCTTGATTGCACAGGTTCGAAAGCTAAAGATAACCTTCACAGACGGATTGTGGCCTAACGCCTGCTCAATTAACATCGCCATCTCTTTGAAGATTGACGGAAGTCACACAGGGGCGCGGTAACAGATAAACATTGGTCAGCGATTTTCCGCCGGATTATATCAGCGCCTCAATGAGTGTTTTTGCCAAATTGACATTCGATGCCAGCACACCTTTATACCAGCAAACAGGCGAATGCTGTTCCAGTCGTCCGCACCGCAAAGTTTTCAGCAGGCACAAACAGCCACACGACACCAGACTGAACATTCAACCTCGGCCAGCACATGTATGGTTTTTTTGCATGATCTCGTTTGTCAGTGAGCGTTTCTTGAGAATTAGAACGGTAGGATCTTTAGGAAAACAGGGCTTTTGCAGACATCGGTACAAGGGCTAACTGTTCTATACAGGCTTTATGATCTTTGCGGCGCTGTTCATTGATTAGTGTGGCAAAAGAAAAAACTCTTTTGATGGACTATGTTTTTGCCTTGGGAGTGGTGATCGGCAAGAACATTAGCTCGAATCGTTGATGATGTTACATATTAACTGTCATGAAGCTTCATCATGGAAAGAAGGGGAGTCCTTAGTATCCCTCTTTTTCTGGTGCATTTAAATGAAGTTTTGCTTAGGACGTATGTAATCTCATAAGTTAGAGTACTGCTGGTGATATGTTTATCTGAATGTTTACAGATATCGTCATTTGGGACGATACCTGAGCATTACTCATCCCAAAATTACGGCCCAATTGGCATTGCTGGTGAATTCACAATGTACATAATGATTTTAGACGAGCTAAAAAAATGTCCAAAGGGAGGGGCATCCACAACAAAAAACTGTCTATTGTTTAAACCACCGTACTGGCCAGCCTTGCCGAACTCTCTTATTCTTGAACTTTAACTAAAGGCAGCAGACGTATTCAGGTATGCATAAGGCTCCAAAAATCGCACGTACGGTTCTTAGGGAGCGGTGGCTATCTGCAAAAATAGTTGGCCGACCCACTGCGAATGGGCGGATAACCTATTCCGATCTGGTATTACTGATGCTCAGGTCACCACTCTCACAGTATCTGAGCCAGTCTATGGCCATGGTTCAGTGCGTAGCTCATCGAATGTCAAACTGCCCGGTACTAGGTGGGTGACGTTTTTCTCTAGCCATTCGTGCAGAATTAAGCAGGAGGATATTCTGTTGTCGTATAGTGAGTTTTTCAGTGGACGACAACTTTTCAATTTCTGCTTCAATGGCATAGAGCTTACGGATTTAGTCCAAGGCAACGTCCGCTTTGCTAACCTTGGCGTAACCTTCTTGCCCGGCTTGAGCTTTTTTAGTGTCGGTGAATTTACGAACGACAAGCAGCCCGCCCAAGCTGACACATGTATTTGTCTGAGTTAATGGGCTTGCTACTCTCCTTGATGACCTGAATCCGGGTCTCGTCGGCATTGATAACAAAACCCTCTTTCTGGTGGTCTCTCATCAGATTAATCAGTGGTTGCAGCGACGTAGACAGACGAATCAGTGAGTTGACCATGGTCGTGTATATCACAGAACCGCCGTATCGTTTTCCTGCCGGTAAAGTGGCTGTGCGTGGCAGTATTTGGAGACAATGATCCAAGCCTGAGTGCTGACAGAGGCTCGTAAGCTGACAACAGAACGGTTAATAGACGTTATTGTTGATCATTGGGTCAATAAACCATTAAAGGTAACTTAGCCCCAAGGGACTGTGTCAGGTATGACAGCAACCCTAAAAATGGAACCGTCTCTCTTTTATTGTCCTGTCACCACATTAAGTCATCCGGAATCTGATAATCGGCGTACCAATCCTGTTCTTCCTCGGTCAGATCGCCTGACTTGTCGTTTTGCATCACGATTGACTCCGGCTTGCGTTCAGCTATTTTGCTGGCAACCGGTGCCGGAATCAGCCAAAAATCGTCACCAAGTACTGCCAAGGCCAGCAAACCCCGTTCTAGCTGGGTATTTTGCTCTGCAGTTACGTAAATTTTCTTGATCTTGTTGTCATAGATAAATTTATATTCAGAGTCACCACCGTCCCGCCCTAGAACATTGGTTTCTATCAACTGGCGTACCTGGGCGTCAATCGCTTTACGCTGTCGCTCATCTTCTAACTGCCGGTTCAGCTCCCGGTCTTTCTCAGCTTTTGCTTCACGCTCTTTTTGCAGCTCAACCCGGCGTTTTTCCTGCTCCGTCAAATCGCCTGCTTTAGCGGCCTGCTTTTTCTGCTTTTTGTTTTTGCTTTTTGCCTGCAAAGCCTGCTGTTTGGTGGCCAGACCCGCGTTCATTAACTGATCACGAAGTGACTTACTCATGGTTCATCTACCAGAAATTGTAAAAAGGGGCATCTTAGCAACCCCGACTGCGAACGGCCAGAGTCTGTTACGGAAAACAGGCTGCACAATAACCGAATACGCACAGGGCTAAAAATGTCAGGAATACTAACCTATTTGACATCAAGGTATTGTCTATAAAAGTGTATGGTCTTTAACAATAATTTTCTTGGTCTTGATACATGAAAACTTGTCTTTGCGGGCTGACTTTAATATGTAAAGTCTATTTAAGATCACGAGTGTGAAATTACTGCAAGCTTAGGGTCTATAATTGTGCACAATTTTTCGTTTCACCGGTACAACTCTTTAACAAGCACGCCATCAGTCACTACTTCAGTTGATGACAGTAACTCTTTTTTTAATCAGAGTTGCTTTTATCCCATAAAATACATTTGCAACGGGGCATTTCATATTATAAAAAAAATATCTGAATACGTTATTAATAAGGTTAGAAAATTAAAACTTTACATCAAGTGGTTAGTTTATCCTAAAGAGCCCATTTGCATTGAAAATCCGCTAATAATGAAACCAATTAATATTGAAACCCCTCTCACAGATAAGTCCGTTAGCATTAACACTCCGGTTATTCCCACAATTCAATCAATGTTAGAAGTTAATCAATCTTCTAAGGCAATAAAGCCCGTACCCCCAAAACCAGATTTGCCTAAATTTATTATTCAGCAAGATCTGAATTTCTCGAAAAACTACCAAACGCTTAAAACCCTAAACACCATTGAGTGTTGAAATTTTGGTAAATGCCATTGCTTGCACACAGAAAAACTCGATTTTTTAACCTCTTTGCTGCGGGCGCAGCAGCTCCTTACAGGCGTTCTAGTTTTGTCTCAGGTAGCGTCTTGATCAAAGGATTGTTTGCTCAGGCTTGGGGGGGCGTTCATTCCCACGCAGAGCCGTGGGAATGAAGCTTAGCCTTTCAGCACAAACTGTATGGGTATCAGCAGTCAGATACCCTGACCAGATTAGTGGACATCTTTCCAGTATTCACGTTTGAGCAGATAGGCAACGACCAGGAAAAGCGCGAGGAACAGGAAGACATATATGCCAATGCTTTTTCGCTGTTGTTGCATAGGTTCTGCTGAATAGGCCAGAAAGTTGGTTAAGTCGTATACCATTTGGTCAAATTCAGCTGGTGTCATGCTGCCTTTTCTGGCGGGGTCCACAGTCAAGCCACACAATTTTTCGCCGGTCAGCGGGTCGCGGGCATTTGGGTCAGTAGTACCACAGCTGTCAATCTGAACTCCCTGCAATCCCAAAAGAACGTGAGGCATTCCGACATCGGGGAATACTTTGTTGTTCACACCATAAGGACGTTTTGGGTCCTCATAAAATGTTCTGAGATATGTGTAAATCCAGTCCGGACCACCTTTAACCCGCGAGACCAGGGTTAAATCCGGTGGTGTCGCACCAAACCAGGATTTAGCCTCTTTCGGGTCCATGCTGTTGTGCATCAGGTCACCGATTTTGGCAGATTTGTCCAGTACCAGATTTTCCATCATCAAATCGTGGGGAATGCCCAGATCGTCTGCTACCCGCTCATAGCGCTGGTACTGTGTAGAGTGACAGCCAGCACAATAGTTCTGGTAGTATTTTGCTCCCCGTTGTAGCGAGCCTTTATCCGTCGGGTCCAGATTCGCTTTATCCAGAGGATAGGAGCCTCCCGCCGCAAAAACCGAGGATGAAAACAGCACCAAAAACAGCTTGATGGTCAGTATTATTCTTTTCATTAGCCGGTCACCCTCTCCGGTACAGGTTTGGTCTGTTCCCATCGTGTGTAAAAAGGCATCAACAGGAAGAACGCAAAGTAAATCAGCGTACAAATCTGGGCAATGAGCGTGTAGGTTTCAGTCGCTGGCTGGGTTCCGAGCCAAGTCAGCAGAATGAATACAAAGGAAAACACAATAATACTGATTTTGCTGATTACTCCTTTATAGCGCCAGGAGCGAACCGGGCTACGATCAAGCCATGGCAGCACAAAGAGGATTGCAATAGCGCCTCCCATGGCAATAACGCCACCGAGTTTGGAGTCAATAGGCCCAATGTCGAAGGTGATGGCGCGCAAAATGGAATAAAACGCTCCAAAGTACCAGACCGGTGCAATGTGTTCCGGTGTTTTCAGCCCGTTGGCAGGTTCAAAATTGGCATGCTCCAAGAAGAAGCCACCCATTTCCGGGAAGAAGAAAATAATGCCACAAAAGACAAACAAGAATACCACAACCCCCACAATGTCTTTAACAGTGTAATAAGGGTGGAAGGCAATGCCATCGAGCGGTACGCCGTCTGGGCCTTTATTTTTCTTGATGTCGATGCCATCGGGGTTGTTTGAACCCACTTCATGCAGAGCAAGTATGTGCAGCACCACCAAGCCAAGAATAACAATCGGCAAGGCGATAACATGAAGGGCAAAAAAGCGGTTCAGGGTAATGCCGGAGATCAGAAAGTCACCACGAATCCACTGCTGTAAATCAGGACCAATCACAGGAATTGCCCCAAACAGTGAGATGATAACCTGGGCCCCCCAGTAGGACATTTGCCCCCAAGGCAGCAGATAACCCATGAATGCCTCGCCCATCAGAGCAAGGTAAATCGCCATCCCGAAAATCCAGATCAGCTCCCGCGGTGTTTTGTAAGAGCCATACAGAAGCCCACGGAACATGTGGCAGTAGATCACCACAAAAAACATTGAGGCTCCGGTGGAGTGCATGTAGCGAATAAGCCAGCCGTACTCTACATCACGCATGATGTATTCAACGGAAGCAAACGCTGCTTCAGCACTGGGAACGTAACTCATGGTCAGCCAGATACCGGTGAGAATCTGATTGACCAGAACCAGCAGAGCCAGTGAGCCAAAAAAATACCAGAAGTTGAAGTTCTTGGGCGCGTAATACTTGCTGAGATGCTTCTCCCACGCCTGGGTGACGGGAAGCCGGGCATCGACCCAATCCATAATTTTATTAGCCATCACGCGTTCTCCTCGTCTTTACCGATAATCAAAAAATCATCGCCGTCAAAGGAGTAAGGCGGTACCACCAGGTTAGTGGGTGCAGGAACCCCCTTATAAACACGGCCTGCCAAATCAAACCTGGAGCCATGGCAGGGGCAAAAATAGCCTCCTTTCCAGTTCACATCGAAATCCATTGGTTTGACTTCTGGCATGAAGTTAGGCGAACAGCCAAGGTGTGTACAAAGTCCTACAAGCACCAGTAACTCTTCTTTGCGTGAACGATATTCATTAGTCGCATAGTCTGGCTGTTCAGATTTTTCAGACTTAGGATCGCGCAGGCGTGGGTCCTGACCAGGCAGCTCATCAAGCATATCTTTTGTTCGGCGCAACACAAAAACCGGTTTGCCTCGCCACTCATATACGACCTGTTGACCAGGTTCTATTTTACTTAAATTAATTCTGACAGGTGCGCCTGCAGCTTTAGCTTTTGCACTTGGATTCCACGACTTCAGAAAAGGCGTAGCAACCCCAACAACCCCGGCGGCCCCCACCACCGAGGTCGCAGCAACGAGAAAGCGGCGCCGGCCTTTGTTTACGCCGTTGTCACTCATTAACCTACTCTCCCCATCCGGGCTGAATGCCCAATAACTTCTTTTTGTTCATGGACGTGATAACCAGAAGCCAGAAATTCGCAACCGTACGGGCACAAAGCCAGCTTTTCGTTATGAATCTCAAACCTTATTATTGGCAGGATGCCGTTTATCACCATCCGTTTGCCACAGTTCATACCACAGCCCGCCACTCACAAACCCTAACAAATTGTCCCAAACAGCATAACAGATTTACCTGAACAGCAGGGTTTTTGTTGGATAACGACAGTATTTTGATAGAACCTCTTGCGAATGCCTAAAATCTCGTCAGAGCATGGGTGTGATAGCTAGAAGCTACCCAAACAAAAACACTTCAAATTAGACTGACCCACATTAGCGGCTGTGCGCAATGATACTGTTTTTGGCTTATAAAAAAAATGCCCATTAGAAAAACAAAAACAAACTTCTGTACACATTCCTATCCGCCAACAGGCTCCAGTATGGATAGCCGCATAGCCATTAGGCTGAGGCAATAGTGCCAAAATATTCACCCTACTTCGTAGGTGTTTCTCTGGTTTTCTATTGCCGCAGTAAGGTTGACTATTTGCGGATTGCCTCCTGAATATCGACATTTTTACCTGTTTTCATTAGCTCGGATATTCCATATACGGCCATAAAGCTCAGTGTGTGATGCTTTTTTATACAAACACAGTTTACTCGGCATCAGCTGCGCTCTTTTCTGCCCTGTTTTTACTCTCACCATGGCTGCTTCAGAAGACCTGCACGCAGCAGCCAATATGTGACGAATGCCGTTTATCATGCAATGACTTGACGAGCCAGAGCGTCGGCTCGTCGCAAACAGCAGTTTCTTGCAACCGCAGAACGACATCATTAGGTGATTACTCACCAACGTTAAGATCGGTCCAGATAGTTTTATCATTAACAAGATGAAAATAAAGGGATTCTTGTGTATGTTCCCCCATAGCAGATTACGGCTTGCTCCTGACGCAGCGGTTTTTCGACGACCCGCAGATGGCAGTCTCACTGACGACACAACAAAGGATACATAGATGAAAGAACAGATTGGGGCGACCGAAAAGCGGGCATTAATGTTTGGGGTTGCTGCAAATCTGATAATGGCCTTCTGCGGATGGGCTGCTTATAGCTTATCGGGCTCAGAGGTCTTGTTACTAGATGGTAATATATCTTTCATTCTCTTTATTAGCTCAGTAGTTGCCTACAAAATCACCAAAATAAGATCATTACGTGATGAAACGTATCCGTTCGGCCTTTATGTTAGTGAGGCTTTATACAGTTTAATTAAAGGGCTGCTGCTGCTCGGTGTGATTATTTCGGCGATTGTCAGCAGCAGCTCCAGAATTATTAGTTTTTTAAGTGGCGCCACTTTACCGACCATTAAAACCGGAGTGATTGTTTATTATGCAATTGCTATGGTCGTAATCTGTTGGGGTTTGTCGGCCTACTACTACATCCAGAACAAAAAGATTACCAACAGTAGCTCTATGCTCAGGGTCGATCAAAAATCGTCTCTGATCGATGGTGTTTTGTCTGCCTCAACAGGCGCTATTCTGGTCGTTATTGGTTACGTGGAAGTTGGCAGTAAGCTTGATTTTCTGCTTTATATTGGTGACGCCCTTTTGGTGATGATTCTGGCGTTACTGATGATAGGTCAACCGCTCGGCATCATACGTGGAGCATTTGTTGAGCTTGCTGGGGGAAAGCTGCAGAACAAGGAGCAACATCAGGAGATTACGGATTTGGTTTCCCTTCATTTTGCTTCAATACCTAAGCTCTATATCAGCAAAACTGGCTCTAGCTATCTGGTTATCATCGGAGTTTCGCTTAAGCAGTTAAAGGAGCAAGAAGAAGCAGTATGGCGAGAAAAGAAAAGTAAACTGAGTCAAGCTCTGGAAGCAAAATACCCTTTTGTTGATGTTGAGCTGGTTGTTGTTTAACCGCCCCTAATGACTTGATGCCGCAATGCCTGATTGTTTTAAAATCTCAGTCGCCCGGAAAAATACGGACAGCTCGTGCTGAAGTAGTAACAGGTGGTCAAACAACACGCCTCGCCCAACCTCTTACGGACAAATTCCACTTTCCTGCTTTTGCACTAAGCCAACGTAAGAGATATTAACCATCCTTCTTGTCACAGCCCGAATTGGTAACGGACACAATATAAAGGTTCTTGGCACAAGAGGAGCCCCTCTGCTGTTATAGGTCAATAATTGCCCGGAACTGATGGCGATATTAGCCAAATGGCTGGACTGGTTATAAACGCGAATAATTTCTTCGCCACTGTCTACCGAATTATTAGCGTTGCGGTTGACAAAGACCAACCAACCAGCAGACCAGTTAGCGCCATGATGGCATACAACGCCATTATTGGATTGACACATGCTGACGGTTTCTGCTCGTTTAATCGCTTCACTTTTGGCGAAATAGGCACTGGAAAAAAAACGCTGATGCAAGTAATCCAACCGGATGTTTTCTAAAACCTGCCCGATCGGTGTCAGCATGTTCACAACAATGGCCAGTAAGACCACGGTGATCATCAGTTCAATAAGAGTAAAGCCTTTATTTTTGAACCTAAGCATTTGGGAATAGCTCAAAATCAAAACCTGTACCTTCCCTGAAATCCTTTCTTAAATAAAATTTAGGCAGCGGCTTTAAAGGAAATATTGGCAGGTGATTAGCGGAGAGAAATTCAGGATAAGTCCAACGTTAAACTGTCTTAAATTAGACGATTGCTTTGCAATGACAAAAATCAGGTCTAAAAACCGGCTATTTCTGGCGAAAAAAAGCTACCAACAATCCGTAGCCACCACGCCGTTGGAATCCAGCCCGGTTTTTCGCCCCAAATGGTCCAGAGACAATGACCGGCAACCCAGGTCCTGAAACTGCGGACTACTGCTCAGTGCCGTTGCCGTTAACGTAAACGTGCTATCGGTAGCGACCAGAGTGATGGAGTAATGCCCCTCCGGTGAGGCGTTGCCGCCAATAGCATTAATGTCGGCGGTGTAACGGTTATCGTAGATGTTAATCCGCTCCTGCTCGGCTGACGCGATTGCGAGCGCCGTGTAAGCATCAGAGCGTCGGCTTTCCAACACGTACTGCTGATACGCTGGCAGAGCAATAGCGGCCAGAATGCCAATGATGGTGACAACCAGTAACAGCTCAACCAGGTTAAATCCTTTAACTTTTCTCTTCATGCGCTTACCAGGGAATATCATGAATTTGCCTCCAGGACTGGCGCTCTCCCGTCAATGGAGAGGGCGTAGGCGGTAACGTGGCCGGTTTTTCATCAAGATCAATATCTGAAATATCACCCGGTTGCCCCTGTACAATCAGTTTTGTTTTGCCATCACCGGTACGATGAATTATTGGCGATGGTGCGATACCTTCCCCAATAGATATTTTGTTAACAGATACCGTAGTGTCGGTGATTATGCCCTTGGTAAGTAATCGGCGCTCCTTGGCCGGCACTGCTGTGCCCGTCTGATAGTGCAGAGCTCGCAAGAAACCGTCGCCATCAATCAGACAGTGATCCGCCGGAGGTTTGTATTCCGTGAAAAATAGCGTTGAAAACGTACTCACCGCAGAGCTCAGGTTTTTACTGCTAGGGTTGGTGCCATCACGTTCAAAATCATTAATCCAACCGGGTTCGGTCTTAATGCTGGTACGTAGATCATCAAAATTATTCACATAGACGCCCGGCTTGATCAAAAACGTTGGTGATAAATCACCGTTGGCACGCACTTGAATACTGGTCGTGTTAATCAAATTATTTTTATTGACTTCAGCGTAAGTGAAACCTGAAGAATCGCTGGGCTCTTTAACGCCAAAATAATGCTCCTGAGCGGTGTCCAGACGATCACTGCCGACCAGTGAACGGCCCGTGCCTGAGAACAGCCAGCGCTCGTTATCGCTGTTGGTCAGTGCCAGAGGACTGGCCGTAATCGGGCGACCAATATTCAGTAACGTGCTGACATTCCAGTCATTAGGTGAAGGCTCTTCAAGGTTTATTCGTAACAGTGCGCCACCGAGTGGATTGGTGTTAATACTGCCAAAATAGACGACATCGTCGTAATTATTATCATCCCAGTCTACCACCAGCATATCGCCGGAATAGGCTTCTGGAATACCAGTGTCGTAGGGGTTAAAGCGGCTCAGGAACTGTTTATTTTTCAAATCGTAAATAAATACTTTTAATGTTTGCTCGCTGGTAGCGTTATCAAGAGCATTTCTAATGCCTGAATCACCCGTACCGTTGGGCCCGGAACCAAATACTAAATACCAGTCATTGGACAAAGGGCTGCCATAGTCGCCCGAGCTGTTTGGTAGTCGTCGCTTAATCAGCTCCGGTCTGGAGGTGGTAAAGCCCAGCTGCGGGTGCTTGACTTCAGCCAGTAACTTTGGCGGTTTTTCCGGATTGGTAATGTCCATTACTACATAAGCCGACGATTGCTGGATGACACTGCCATGAACAAGGCTCGAATTGGTATAATTGCCGCCACCAAGCCCCATCCCCATCACCATAACCGTTCCCCAGCCTCCGGGGTGATCCGCATCAGCAGGAAAGATATTGGCATCAAAAATCAGTGGCTCGCCATCCATATAAAACACATGGGGGTAGACCGGGTCTGACAACCATTGCAAATGAGGCAGCAGGTTCATCGGTGCATAGGCCCACAGTTCACCACCAAGCGGGTGGCTCGACTGCGAACCGTTACTTAATAAAAATCGTTTATTAGCCTCATCCCAGAAGCCGGAATTAAAAGCGTGAATCAACCCACCGTTGCTGCCAACATACACTACGCGTCGTCGATCTTTGTAGTACTCGCGAAAGCTGGTAAACGTTGTGTCTTTGGGATTGTAGGAACGGTTTCCGGTATAAAAGCCTTTGGGTTCGTCAACCTGCACCGGGCTGGAATTGACAATATCCCCAAGCCTCCAGACCTCTTTCGTGCCGTCGTTGTCATAATCCACCGAACGAGAGCGAAAACCGGGCTGATCTTCACCACGAATGAACTTGATCAATGCCTCCGATTCAAACGCTGTCACACCCAAATAGCCCGAATGAATAATACCGAACGTTGCCTGAGTCAGGGGCTCTTGTTCTCCTGCATCAACCACATCGTCAGCGTCGTAATCAAGCCAGGTCAACAGATGGCGCCCGGTGTCGGATGTATCTGAGTAAGGGCGCTGGGTGATTACGTCGGCGACTTTCATTAATTGCTCATGGGCAGCCCACACCGGTTTTAAATCTTCCAGACTCACTGGGCTGCCCTGTGCCAACAGTGTTTTCCCACCATCTGCGGAGGTGTATCGCTGCACCAATGTTTCATTGGAGGATGAATCAAAAATCTGTTTTATTATAAAATCAGAGTCGTCCAGAACCCCGTTTTTATCGCTGTCTTCGCGGAAGTTGCCATAGGTATCCACAAACAGGCTGTTGAGTAAACCAATCCAGGTAAGTTTGGATTTATTGATTTCCACTTGGGGCCGGTATAGCGCCTGAACCGCTGTACCGATACCACTGGAACTATTGGCAACCAGAGCAATGCTTGAAGAGGACGACACCCGGTTTTCTACATCTTGAAAAATACGTGTTAATTGTTCTTTCAGTAGCAGCGGGTTATCCGAAAAGAAGTAATTATCCGCAATACCATCAGCTCCTGTGGCACCGGTGCGATTATTTTTATTGTCCCACTCCCGGGAGTCATCCGATGTACCATCCCCGTCTGCGTCGTGCTCTGGGGTTTCATCCCCATCCAAATCCGTAAAACCACCGTATTTTGCGGCTAGCTGCAGAGGTTTAGGCAAAACATTGGCTTTATTATTGTCTGGAGTAAATTGCTTTGTTACGTCTTCGGGCGTAGCCACTTTACAATCTGTGGCAGTATTGCAGTCATCACCACCCGTTCCAATACTGATAATTAATGCTGATTGAGAGTCGCCATCATCATAGTGTCCATTAGTACCACCAGCTTCTGCATAAGCACTTAAGTAGTCAGCATCAAATACCATCCCACTGTAGTCTTTCACGCCTGATAGCGAGTAGCCCAAACGAAAAGTATTAGCCCCCCTGAACTTCGGGTCATTGATACGAATAACCAAACTGTTTATGCCGACAGTGACAGTGTAATATGCGCTGGCGTCCGTATCTCCGTCACCGCCAAATGCCTCATCCGCCCAAGCCATGCGCAAAGATATGTTTTCCAGCAGTCCGCCAGCGTTATAAGTATAACTGTTGATATCCATGTCCTGAAAACGACAGGGTGCATACTCGGACTCTACCAGCTCCCCAAGGATAAAACCGTGAGTTTGACAGATGGGTGAGAAATCAACGACCGAGCTTCCCCCAAGACCGTCAGGTACGGCAAACTTCAGTGATGGTGCCACTTGCCCGATCTCAATACCGTAAGTGATGATATTCTGGAAACCTTCCAGATCACTGCGAAGGTCGTTGAGCCTAGCATACGACGCAAGCCCGGCGACGTAATAGCTGCCCTCATATTGTGGTACTTCAGGACAAATCCCCCGGGCTTGCGAAAGACTGGTAAGATTTTTGGGATCACACTGGGCAACACTGGCACTGCCGTTACTGCCAACCAAAAAACTGCCGGGAAATGAGAGCCCAGACTCGCTGTTACCAATATTGTCGGTTAATTGGTTTAGCTGTGTAAGCCCACCACTTAATATGTCGCCAATATTGTTATAATCGTCGCCATCAAAAGAACTTTGCCCGGTTGAGAGAATGACAATGGCACAATTAGCGCAGCGGTTTGTGTCCGAATAGGGGTCCTGCCAAGGAGGGGCTGGTAAACCAAGATCACTTCCAAAGCTGACTGAATAATCGCTTGAAGCCGAAGTTTCACCAGAAATATAACGTAATGCTTCATGGTAAATTTCTGAAATAGGATTTCCCCAATCCCCGCAGGGAACGGGTGGAGACAAACTGCATTCATATTTGTTTTCATCGTAGTTGTAGTCAGCAACACGAAAGTTATCCAGCGTTGCCACCATGCCTGAGTTATTAATTAACTGGCCGTTGGTTACATTATATTCATCAGTAGCAAACGTCATATTCTTTCTTAATACGCCACCACTGACATTTCTGAGATAACTTCCGGTAATCAAACCCAGTCGAACCTGCTCCTCATATTCTTGAATCAGTCCAACAGGCTTCTTGACAGAGCCGTATAACTTACAGTTGTCAGAATCTAGTGACGGGTGACAAGGCTCTATCCGGGCAATGTAATCACTCACCGACGCCCCTTGGCAACGTACACTAGTCAGCGCGGCCCAGTCTTTATCAACGGTGGTTTTAACCCGGATGAGTGGTCCGGTATATATTGAATTGCTCACATTGCAAATGGTAATAGCAGAGGAAGTATAAGGTGTTAGCTTGTTAACATCCGGCCCCTCGTAAATTTTACTAAAGGCATGAAAATCGAGAGGAATCGTAGCGCGGTCCAAGAGCACTAATGAGGCGAAATCATAGGAGCGAAAACCACCATAAAGTACCTTGCGAATCAGATCCATTCGGGTCATTGTCGCCCAGTTTAAAAAATTCCCACTCCATGGCGCGGTAGGTGTGGTACAAAAATGTTCGTTTGCACCAGTAGCAGCAGCAATGGGTTTAAAATGATTAATCCCAAACGTGTTGGCATAGTTGTAACACCAGTTGGCCTCAAAGTAGCCGTAGTAGTCGAATTTATCGGAATAAGAAATATCGATCTGTCCATCGCCGTCAATATCGGCATAGTCACTGTACGCCTCCCGAAATAGTTCGTGATCTAGCGACAGGGCCAGCATAATTAATGGCGGGGATTCACTTGCGCTTTGGTTGGGTCGGGCGGAATAGGTGGAGACATCCGCAGCAAATGTTGGCGGTATAAACAGTAACGGTAGAAAAAATACACCCAGTGAAAACGCAATTTTTTTTTGCGTCTTCATAAACCAGACAAATTCACACCAAATCGCCCAAATGACGTTGTAAGCAGCACGGCGAAATACAGCCTTGAAGCACAAATCCATTATTACGCTTACCATTTAAAAGTTGATTGCAACATTACCCTTGCATCATCAATATCCACAGCGGCGAGAGCCGTAACTCTATAAAACTGTGACCAATCACTGGCGATGGATTTACTGGGGGTTGTTGACGGATCTTTAGGTACATAACAAAGAAACTCGATAATATAGCGTCCCGTTAAACCGGCACTTAAACTGGTTGCCACTGCATGCCTTGAACTGTCTGCCCAGACCGCCGCTTGCTCCCAAGGCGCCTGGCTACCCGCCTGACAACTTACTGTGCTCGTCCTGTCAATGCCGTTAAAACACAGACCATTAGTACAATTAGAATCAAATACAGCAATGTCAGTGCATGCTCCCCCTAAACTGATGCATCTCTCGGCTTCCAATAAGATACTTTCTGCGGCCATAAAAGCCGTTTGTTTCGATCTGAAGTTAGCCGATGCAATTTGCTCAAGACTGGAAAAACTCATCGACGCCAAACCAGCTATCACCATCAATGTGGTAAATATCATGGTATAAACCAGGGCTGCGCCTTGCTCTGAACTGTGACTCATGTTTTCCACCCTCAGTTTCTGATGCCGATGGACATCACGTATTCCCTTCTTAAAAACTGATCGGTTCCGGTGATGGCGGTGCCGTTGAAAAAATAGTCCCTCGGGGATGGCGTTAACTCGATACGGCTAATAGTCAGCAAGTGCAGTCTGATTGCGGTCACGGTTGCCCAGTGAGCGTGGCGAAAATTACGGTCACCGGCGCGAATAAAGCGGTTACTTGAGCCATCTCCGTCAGTATCCAGACCGTAATACACCACCATGTCCTCAATACCCGCCACAACCGGAACTCCATTGGCATCCCCAACCCGTTTGCGAAACAGCGTACTGACACCGTTATCAGGAGCCAGATAATAAACAACAGAGTCCAGCGGGCTCATGATGCCCGGATTAAAATTAGTTGTCCCCAAAGCAACACTACCGCTATAACACGTAAAGTTTCCTTGCAACGACAAAGAACAGTTATTAAACGACGAGCCACCACTCGTGGCATAAGTTAATGAGTTACTGGCAACGGTTGAGGCCGCAACGATTGCCACCTGCTGACAATCCTGGCGCACCAAAACAACCGGAGAGTCTGCGGCAATATCTGCCGCTATCGGGCGATCAAAAACTACTGAACCGGTGGCTTCATCGTGACTGGTAATATTAAAAAATTCATCCGCAGACATTTTGTAAATAATGATGCCCTCAGATGTAGCTGCCGGGTCCACCATATTGACGACATCCGCCTGATTAATACCCTGAACCTTTGCCTCCGTCACCAGCCACTGATCGAGTGCATTGCTATTCATCAGTACATTAGAGGTATCAAACTCATCGCTACAACCACTAAAACCGGCCATGCGGGCATCATTTGAAATAGAAAACAGTGCACTCCTTGCGGATTCCTGCATCACCCCAAACTGATAATTAAGTCGGTCAGACAAACTGGAGGCTGTAAACAGGCGCACCGCCGCTATAACAACAAACAGACCAATCAGCATAGAAACGATCAGTTCAACGAGAGTAAAACCGTGCTGCTGTTTGCTCACACGCCACCCTCTACAACCACTGACCTTCTGGCAGCACTGGCGCCTTTATTGTCATCAAAGAAAATGGTGATGGTATAAACCCTGCTCACAGAGCCATTGGCAAAGGTGATGGTACCGTCCGCATTGGGTAGCTGCTGATCGAGGATAAACTTCCATTGACCAATGTCGTAATTCGCCAACTGGCTCGGGGTACATGTACTAACCTCACAGTCCACCGGATACACACTGGGAATATTGCCCAAACCGGCACTGTATCCCGTACCATCAACAGAGAAAATCCGATTGGCTCTGATGCGGTCAAGCATGTCATAAGCAATGGTGTTTGCAGCATTGTTTAAGTGGGCAATTTGGCCATAGGCGAGGCTTCTTGATTGAATAACTGAAACCCCAAGCATACCGGCGGCAAGAATTAACACTGAGACAAGCACTTCTAATAACGTAAAACCTTGAAATTGAATATTATTTTGAGCCATCTTTTTGTTTGACACTTTTTTCCAGACTTTATGGACAAGTTACCGAGTTGTTTTCAATAACCCTACCAGTAAGGTTTACGGCAATACCGCGAATAGTCTGAGTTCCTCCATTAATTTCACATATCCTCAGATTTCCCTGAGAACCATCCAAAACAGCTCCGTCGCCACGAAAGGTAATATTGCGTGTGCCTTCCCAAGTCAGGTTGGCAATGCCAGCAAGAGAGACCACTTTCACCAGTTGATCCACTGGACTATCCAGTAAACCATTGCCGTCAATATCCCGAAAAGTTATCCAACCATCATTCCAAGTACTTGCACTGACAAGGCAGGTTGCACCGTCACTGGATGGACAAACAGTAATATTGCCACTCTGTTTAATGGCTTCTGTTCTGGCAAAAAAAAGACTGGAGATGGCTTGTCGCTGAATAGCATCAAAATTGATCGTGTTTGAAACACCCTGTAATTGCGGTAGGGCCACACCAATAATGATTGACATAATGACAACCACAATCATTAGTTCAATTACTGAAAACCCTCGCTGAATCCTTTGTTTCATTAGACGCACCTTGAATTCCTTTTTAAATAAATTTTAGCAATGAAAAAAAAGGAGCATTATTAATTAATAAAATACGTGCATTACGACGAAATATAGGCGGGTGCATAAGTCTCATCCTTTGATGAGATTGCAGGGAAACAAGCGCTTGCAATGATGACTCCATCCGAGCAAGACGACGATCAAAAAGCAGCTGTTGATAAACAAAATGGCATCCATTCGGTGCCATTTTGCAATTTAATTATGAGCCTGATCATCACGGCTTTCGCTCTAAGTCATTGTCCCTTCATCTTTGGATGCTGACTGTTCCGGGCTGTAAACAATGCACCGATTGCGTCCCTCTTCTTTGGCAATGTAAAGCGCATTGTCTGCCTCTTTTAACAACTGATCATGGGGTGTTTCACTGTTGTAGCGTGTCGCAACGCCCATGGATATGGTCACACTACCCAAAGACTGACCATTAAATTGCATGCCCTGATTGGCAATTTTACCCACCAGCATATTACCAAGCTCTGTTGCCGTCTCAGAATTCGTATCCGGACAAACGATACAGATCTCTTCCCCGCCGTAACGACAGACCAAATCGGTTTCGCGAGAAGACTGCTTGAGTTCGATGGCAACCTGCTTCAACACATAGTCACCGGCATCGTGGCCAAATGTGTCGTTAAAGCGTTTAAAGTGATCCAAATCAATCATCATGACCGATAGCGTGCTTTGCTGAGAGTCGCTACCGTAAGTGTGCTGTTCAAGAAAATCTATCATGTGTCTTCTGTTGTAGAGTCCGGTCAATGGGTCCCTGATCGACTGTTGTCGTAGGTCCTCACGCAGGCGCATATTGGCAAGAGCCAGACCGATTTGTTCAGCCATAGACTCTGCTTTGGAAATATTATGCTCCAGTGCTTTTTGGTCTGAATAATTGAGATGCAGAACACCGAGAGTTTCACCCTGAGCGACCAGTGGAATGCACACTTGCAGTAAGTCGTCTTCATTCTGGCTATGACGGCAACGAATTTCCAAACCATCTTCACTGCTAAAATGCGTATGCCCCTTTAGCAATGCCCAGCAATCACTGGGTTCAAAGCGATGGCTACCCTGCCACTCTTCGCCCCATTGAGAGATCAAATCAAGGCGATTGCGCGAGGATTTGATCAGCGTAATCGCACCACCACGGCAGCCGGGTAACAGATGCCCAGCAATTGGGTGAACAACGTTGGCAGCACTGTCAATAGTGGTACAGGCCGACATAAGGCTGCCAAGGCGTTGCATCAGACTGAGTTCGTGGGTTCGCTCTTTAACCTCAGTTTCAAGGATTTCCCGTTCACGCCTCGCTTGGCGGTGCATCAGGTTTCTGAAAAACCGGGTAATCATAATTACTACAAAAACACCCAATAAACTGATGGCGGCCACCCAGATCCAGATCCACATTAACTCATAGGTAAACAGGTTTAGAGCCACCGACGTGCGAATAATTAAAGCGTCATAAACGTCAGATTGCTTACTGAGAGAGTGGTGAGTGTCCTCGCCACTGAGATTGTTGGTAATTTCAACTTTTGTTGCAAAGTACATCAGATCATAATCTTTGGTTGCACTGTAGCGTGTTGAAAAGCCTGTTCCATTTTTATGCGCCTGTAAAACTTCTGGCCGTGAGCCGTGGTTGTCCATTTCATCCAAGTTATGGTTTGGAACCTGAGAGTCGCCAAGGACAACCCCACCCTCGTCAATAATGGTGACCCTGATGCCAGAGCTACCGCCAATGTCTGTGGCAATGATGTCAAAATCGAAATGATCATCGCCGTGCAGCTCAATGTCATCTTGTATGATTTTGGCGGTGATTTCTGCCACTTGTTCAAGTTTGGTTTGGTAGCTTTTGAGAAGGATATTCTTGAAGTGAATGGTCAGCAGAGCGAGACTACCAGTCAGCACCAGCGTCATCAAAATAGCTGGCAAGGCCAGTGTCGTGGATTTTCGGTTCATGTCAACGTCCTTGTTAACTGATGTGTACTCAGCAAATGAGCCACATTAGGAACTGTTTTAAGCTCTCCTTATTATTGCAAAGAACAAGCGACTGAGTTTTGTCAACTATATGATAAAACAGGGCATTGATACCCGGCCTGAAGCCGGTATTTAAATGTAACTGAATGAAATTAAAGCAACTTACATACGAAAAGACACAACAAGACCAAAATAGTTACGATCTTTATTCTGGTTTTGCACATGATAGAAGGTAGGAGTAAACGCCAGACGGATGTTCAAATCTTCAATTAGCTGCTCTTCTTCATCGCCATTAATCCATTGATCAATACTGTCAACCGGGTCGAGGAAAAACAGCGCGGTTGAACCAAGGCCAGATGAGCCCCAAAGTAGACCATTGTCGTCAACAATCATTCTTTTTTGCTTAAAAGCCCACTCCCCATAGAGCCAGCCACCAACCGGAGTCACGATGATATCTTGCCAGGAAGGGACTTCAGCAATAGCTTCAATGCCGTACTCCCAATAAAAAGTGGACATCAAAAAAGAGTAAACAAATGAGTTCCACTGGTTATAGCCAGACTCCCGCGCCACCATATAGTACACACCACCAAAATAAGGGTGAGTGACGTAATTGAGAAAGAAATCGTCTTTATCCATCACCGGGCCGGAAGTGACGTTATCCCACCATTTTTTGTGGAACTGTTTCATTTCGGACTTTTCCCAGTTGGTAAACGACTCCGGCAGGACCGCCAAAGCACCCAGAACACCAACGCCAAGACCGAACATCAACTTGGTTTGAGACCATAAACGTGCCTGATTTTCGACGGGATTTTCATCAAACAGCGTAACCGCCCACGGGTCTTCATCAAAATTCAGCGTAAAGTCTGCGGGCGTATTTGCCTGAGTCACCCCGGTAAGCATAATCAGGCCAGATAGAAAAATGGGCAGTATTCGGTTAAACATTATCTTTATTCGTTGATAGCTGGATAAACAACAGTGATTGGATATTGAGCTTGTTATAAGTCGAGACATTCTATAGTGCCAGCGCCCAATAAGCGACTTTGATTTATCGATTTGCAGACAGTAGTGGGAGTTTTCAGGCCAATTTGCTGTCGTCGCAGGTGAGCTGTCTATTGGCTAGCGTCGGATTTCTGGCTTACATTGAGCCCAACTCGCAGCAATCCGAGCGCATGCTACAGTGAATAAAAAAAGCAGTATAAGGATGTATTGTGAACAAACAAACGCTCTTGCAAAAATTTATCTGCGCGCTGTTGGTGATGTACGGATTTCTAACCTCATCGCAAACTCTGGCAGTAAACCTGTCGGACGAAGAACATGCCCGCTGGACTCAACATTGGAATATGCTTTCCCGGCAGATTGCCAATAGCCTCATTGCAGAAGGCCGGTTAGACGACCACTCGGTCAGCATAGATCACAAACCATCGGCGTTAAGAAGTGCCCGCTATCTTGAGCAGCAGTTGCAACGCACGCTGATCGGTATCGGGATAATGACAGCCCCTCCTAATAAAGCGGATTACGTACTTGAGCTGGATATGAAAATGCGTAAACGCTCAGCAGGAAAGCTATCAGCCTACGCCATTGGCAGCGACGTTGATCAGTTCTGGGTGGTGCAAGAAGTTGACTCAAGACACTCATATCGCCCGGCCTATTTCGAGATGACCGCCCCCCAAAACCTCACCGCATTAGCTGATACCGACACAGAGGTAATAATAACGGTGCGAATTATGCAAAGAGGATTGATCTATCTAATGCAAACTTTCGCTTTCTATTTTTCTTCTGCGGATTTGCTATACGATGAAGTGGTTACTGATAACAATCGTGAGGTAGAGTTCTATTCAAAGCAGCCACAAGAGTTTGTGGAAATGGATAGAAAGCGCGATGCCAAAATTGAGCAGTTGCTCAATAATTACGGGTATTGAGGTGCAATGATTGAAGTCTCAAATTACAAAGAAAATAATAGTTTTGCTTTAATGAAAAGCTCCTCTCAGTGAACACCAACAGCCGCTTCTGCAGCAACGGTTAAATGAATAATCAATCTTCTTCTGGGGTAAGTGTGATTAAGAATACTTACCCCATTCTTTATGTTCCGATATTTCCATAACAGGCTTGTGCTGCTTATCATCTTTTATGAGCCTGACTGTGTGCACACAAGAAATTACCCACAAACAACTGCCCTGAAATCGCCTCTGCCCGAGGCAATCAGAGTCCGTTGGCTTCGCTCAGGCTAGATATTGTCAGTCACCCGAACCCGTCGGCTTTCTCTCGGAGCTACTAGCGCGAGATTTTTCCGGCGTTCTGCGAGGCGCCGATCAATAATGTTCTTCACGGCAATCAAAAAGCCCATAAACACAAAAGCCCCCGGTGGCAAAATGGCGAACAGGAACTGCTTGTAATCAGGAATTACGGTGATGGTCCAGTTGCTAGCCACGGGGCCTAGCAGCAGCTCCATACCGGCAAACAGAGTCCCCTGACCTATCAGTTCACGCAGAGCGCCAAGCAGCAACAACACAACCGCAAAACCCAAGCCCATCATCAGGCCGTCAAAGGCGGCGGGTAGTACCGGGTTTTTGGATGCAAACGCATCGGCGCGGCCAAGAATAATGCAGTTGGTAACGATCAGCGGAATAAAAATGCCCAAAATACGGTAAAGCTCATAGGTGTAAGCCTGCATCAGCAGCTCTATGCAGGTGGTGAATGACGCAATAATCATCACAAACACCGGCAAACGAATGGCATCATTAACCTGATGTCGTATGAGTGACACAGCAACGTTTGAGCCCATCACCACCAGCATAGTGGCAATGCCGAGGCCAAGGGCATTGACCACGCTGCTAGAAACCCCCAATAGCGGACAGAGACCGAGCAACTGAACCAGTGCAGGGTTGTTGTTCCAAAGGCCATCCAACGCGATTTTCACGGTCGTGTTTTGTGGTGTTGGGTTACTCATGGTGGGTCTCCGTTGGCGGACTCAGCAAGCGTTTGCGGTTAGCCGCAAAGTATTGCAGTGCGTGATGCACGGCAGCAACCACAGCTCTTGGTGTGATAGTAGCCCCGGTGAACTGGTCAAAGTCACCGCCGTCTTTTTTCACTGCCCAGCCTTTAGGATTATTAAGAGATTTGCCGGTAAAACCCAGAATCCAATTGGAAACATTGGTGTTGATTTTATCACCGAGACCCGGCGTCTCTTTGTGGGTAATCGCTCTTACGCCGGTGAGGATGCCATCGCGGTCGATGCCCACCAGCAGCTCAATGCGCCCGTTGTAACCGTCTGGTGCGGTAACGGGCAAAATAACGGCGACCACTTGTCCCTTATTGAGAGCAACGTAAGCCTCGCGCTGGTTTTGGCTGGATAACAACCGCGACGGTGGCAGCGTTATTTTGGTATCGACCAAAACGTTATCGTAGGTTTTGGCGGGCAAAATTTGCAGCAGGGCTTTGGCTTCGTAGGCGCGAATCTGGGTGTCGATTTTCTCCTGGGTAAAGGTCCAGGTGAGTGCAATAAGGCCTACAGTGAACACCGCAAACAACCCAAGACCCAAACTGTTGCGGGCAATGCTGCCTGTTGTGCTGATCTCTTTGAGGGGAATCTGGCCGTCACTCATGTTTCAATCCTTCTTTGGCAGGCCTTTTTTGGCTTTTTGATGGCCATAAGTGCGTGGCTGGGTGTAGTAGTCGATAGTAGGGGCTGCCATGTTCATCAGCAGGGTGGCAAAGGCGACGCCATCAGGGTATCCGCCCCAAGTGCGGATGACGTAGACAATAACACCAACGCCCACACCAAAAATGAGCCGCCCTCGGTTGCTGGTGGCGCCACTGACCGGGTCGGTGATGATAAAAAACGCTCCCAGCATGGTGGCACCACTGAGCAGGTGAAACAGCGGTGAGCCGTGGCTGTCTGAGCCCACACCGTTCCAGAACAGGGTCGCCATAACAGCAATGGCACCAAGCATGCCCACCGGCCCGTGCCACGTGAATACTTTTTTCCACAGCAGCAACAGGCCACCGGCAAGGTAAGCCAGATTGACCCACAGCCAGCCACGCCCCGCTACCCCCGCAAAAATCGGGTTGGTTTGCCACAGCTCTTTGATGGTCAGGCTGTTGTTTTCCCGCAGTACGTCCAGAGGTGTGGCCATACTGAAGGCATCCACATCGATGCCCCGGGCAAATATCGTCTGCAGTGCTGCGCTGAAACTGCCGTTGTAACCTTCAAGCCCCAACGGTGGCATCCAGCGGGTCATCTCCTGAGGGAAAGAGATGAGCACCAGCACATAACCAATCATCGCCGGGTTAAACGGGTTCTGACCCAGACCA
Source organism: Endozoicomonas sp. (assembly GCA_965198415.1). Classification (GTDB taxonomy): domain Bacteria; phylum Pseudomonadota; class Gammaproteobacteria; order Pseudomonadales; family Endozoicomonadaceae; genus Endozoicomonas. The sequence continues at coordinate 12,253 of CBDAPN010000028.1, read as the reverse complement.
CCATAAAGATGCTTGCCAATAACCACGGCAAAGGCCACAGCCACCAGCGATAACCACCAAGGCGCAAAGGAGGGCAACGCCAACCCGAGCAGCAAGCCGGTCAGCAAGGCGCTGCCATCGCTCAGGTAGAATTGCACCGAACGTTTACGCAGCGTGACCACGAAGGCTTCGCAGGTCATAGCGATCAGGGCGCACCAGAACACATTGACCAGCGTCCCCCAGCCGAAAAAAACAGTTTGTGCCAGCAGGCCGGGGAAGGTGGCAATGATCGTCAAGCCCATGACTCGCTGAGTGCTGTTCAGGCTTAGCTTATGGGGAGACGATTCCCGCGTGGCGGTTTTGCTGTTAATCAAAGCCATTCTCCCGGGATTTTTTTAAGGCTGCGGCCATTGCAGCGGCTTTTTGTTCCGCTGCTACCAATTGTTGTTTGAGGGTTGCCAGCTCTTCTGCACCGGCGCTGGCCACAGCACGTTGCAGTTTTTTAACGGCGGCATTGGCCATGGCGGCTTCGATTTTGAGTTTTTTGCTGGCGTCACTCAACGGGGCTGTATTTCTTTTTGCAGGTTCTGGGGCAAGGCTTTGCACTTTGGCCTGACACGCCGCCACTGCCTGCTGCAGGGATTGAGTGTCGCCGTCTGCGGCTTCAGCCAAGGCCCGCTGTGCTTTTTTCAGGGCCGCATTGGCCATGGCCAGCTCAATTTTGCGCTTTTTCTCGGCATCACTTAATGCTGGTTTTACTGCCGCTTCAAGGCTTTGTAACTTTTCCCGGCATTGTTCGACAGTCTGTTGCAGCGCTTTGGTGTTGGCACTGTTGCCCTCAATGGCCTCGGCCATTGCCCGTTCGGCTTTTTTCAGGGCAGCTCTTGCCATCGCCAACTCAACTTTCTGTTTTTTCTGTGCATCGGGGCTTGTTTGCTGCTCTGGCGGCGCAGACTTTTCATCATCAAACTCACTTTGCAGTTTACTGACCTGCCCTTTTAGCATCGCCAGATTAGACTTCAGCTGTTCTGTATCTCCCGTCCCAGAGGCCTCTGCTGCCGCCAACGCCCGAGCCGTTTTTTTCAGCTGAGCCTGAGCCATAGAGAGCTGAATTTTCAGCTCTTTTTGCCGGGCAGAGAGTTCAGCTGGCCTGGCTTGCCCAGCTGCTTTATTGGCTTTGGCTCTGGCCACTGCGGCTTTAATTGGGTCGTCCTCCTCACTGCTTGGTGCGGCTTTGAGCCGAGCGGCGCGCTCAGCGTTGGCTTTACGCCGGGCTTCTTTTTCGGCTTTATCCTGCTCCAATCTGGCTAAGCGATTTTCGTAGCGCTGTTTTGACCGCTCTGATTTAGCGTGTTTGGCTTCCTGAGCGCGAATCGCACCTTTGGATGCCCGGTAATACTGCACCAACGGTATCGATGACGGGCAGACAAAAGCACAAGCGCCACACTCAATGCAATCAAACAGGTTGTGATGCATCAGCTGCTCGTGGTTTTCAGCTTTGGCATGCCAGTAAAGCTGTTGTGGCAGTAAGGACGACGGGCACGCCTCGGCGCAATGGCCGCAACGAATGCAGGCCTGGGCGTCTGGCAGCGGAGGAAACTCCTCCTGCGTCCCGGCGATCAGGCAGTTCGAGGTTTTGATTACTGGAATGTCCAGTCTCTCCACCACAAAGCCCATCATCGGACCGCCAAATACCAGAGTGGACAGTTCCGACTCCTGCAAACCGGCGTGTTGCAGTAAATCTTTGGCGGGTGTGCCAATCAGAGCTTGCACATTTTGCGGGGCTGTCAGAGCCGCGCCAGTCAGGGTGGTGATGCGCGAGATCAGCGGTTTGCCGTCAACTATGGCCTCTTTTACCGCCACTGCGGTACCGACATTTTGTACCACCATGCCAAGGTCGGCTGGCAGTTTACCGGAGGGGACTTCGTTGCCGGTGAGAATTTGTATCAGCTGTTTCTCCCCGCCGGAGGGATAGACAGTGGGGAAGATGACAATCTCGATGTTGCTGCCAGCAACGGCCTGCTGCAAGGCGGCAATAGCTTCGGGTTTGTTGTCTTCAATGCCGATCAGGCAGGTTTTAGCGCCGAGGATGTGCAGCAGTATTTGTGCACCCTGAATAATGGCGCCAGCCTGCTCCCGCATCAGCATATCGTCAGCGGTGATGTACGGTTCACATTCGGTGCCGTTTAAAATCAGTGTGTGCGTGGCGCTCTGAGGTACCAGTTTGATCGCCGTTGGGAAACCCGCACCCCCGAGGCCGCTAACGCCCGCATTGCGCACCATTTGCACAAGTGTTTCGGGGGGGAGCTGCCGGTAGTCGCTTACTTTTGTGAGTTCGCACCAGCGATCCTCTCCGTCGGTGCTGAGCACAATGCAAAGATCACTAAACCCCGAAGCGTGGGGAATCGGGCGGTTTTCAATCGCCGTAACCACGCCAGAGCTCGGGGCGTGTAAAGGGGCGCTGACAAAACCGGTAGCCTTAGCAATTAGCTGACCTTTAAGCACTCGATCGCCAACCGCAACCACGGGTTCCGCTGCTGTACCGGCGTGTTGCGACATGGGCAACACCAGTGTTTCAGGCAAAGGTGGCGTAGCGATTGGACAACTGGTGGATTGGTGTTTGTTTTCTTGCGGGTGCACCCCGCCGGTCAATGGCCAGATTTGACGTTCAGAACTTGCAATCATGTTATTCATAAAACTTGCCCCCGGCGGTCGGTGGCAATCAAACCCCCGGCAGGCTGTGGCAATGCCCAAACCCAGTTACCCGCCGTGGTTTCAACCGGGCGCATTTCTATGCAGTCGACCGGGCAGGGTTCAACACATAAATCGCAACCGGTGCACTCATCGGCAATCACGGTATGCATCTGTTTGGCGGCTCCAAGAATGGCGTCAACCGGGCAAGCTTGCAGGCATTTGGTGCAGCCAATGCACTCGGCCTCACGGATGTAAGCCACAGAAGGTGCCGACTCTTGTGCATCCAACGGTTCTGGCTCCATATCCAAAAGATCCGCCAGCGCATTAATGGTGGCCTGACCACCGGGGGGGCATTTGTTGATAGCGTCGCCATTAGCAATGGCTTCGGCATAGGGACGACAACCGGGATAACCGCACTGGCCGCACTGAGTTTGTGGCAAGATTTCATTGATCTGATCAACAACAGGGTTACCTTCCACCTTGAAGCGGATGGCAGCAAAACCCAAAATGGCGCCGAAAAGCAGGGCGAGCGCCACAATAGCGCCAATGGCGTACAGAACAATCTCCATGGATTAACGCAACGGCTCCTTTTACACTTTTATGTCACTGTTTATACAGTATCTATCACAATCACTAGCCAGCATTTATTGCAGCATACAGCGCATCACAGTTTGATCAGCCCGGTAAAGCCCATAAACGCCAACGACATCAGGCCGGCGCTGATCATGCCAATCGCCGCACCACGAAACGGGGCGGGCACATCCGCCGCAGCAATGCGCTCTCGCAAAGCTGAAAATAGCACCAACACCAAAGAAAAACCGGCGGCAGCGCCAAAGCCGTAGGTGGCGGAGTCTACCAGAGAGCTGTTTAAACGGTTGGTATTCAACAGTGCAACCCCAAGCACGGCGCAGTTCGTGGTAATCAGTGGCAGGAAAACACCCAGAACCCTGTGCAACAATGGGCTGGTTTTGTGTACCACCATCTCCGTAAACTGCACCACTACGGCAATCACCAGAATGAACGAGATGGTTTTCAGAAACTCAAGGTTAAGCGGCAGCAGGATGTACTTGTACGTTAAATAGCTGCAAACAGAGGCCAGCGTCAGCACAAACGTGGTAGCCATAGACATACCCATGGCGGACTCCAGTTTGTTGGAAACGCCCATAAACGGACACAAGCCCAAAAACTGGACCAAAACAAAATTGTTGACCAGTATGGCGCTGATCAGAATCAATATCAGTTCGCTCATTGGTTTTCCTATGCCCGCTGGCCGCTAATACCCAAAAAGGCGCCCAGTATATATTTATGGCAAACGCAGATAAATAACGAAGAGACGCATAAGGGCCTGACCATTTATGGTTGGCTTGCTGCTGGTTTAAAGAAGGTGTGAATTGGTCGGATTATAACGCCACTCGGGTGGAAACGGCGGATTAAAACGTAAATCTTAAAACAGGCAATCGAGCCACCTCAGCCCGTGAGCCGACTCCTGACTGAACTGGATACTGACAAGAGTCAGATACCCCACCAGTATCCCCCAAACATCCCGATGCGAGGGATACGCTTCCACTGCATAAAGTTGCCTCAAAAAAGTGCTTGAACCGGACAGACTCCTACCAAAAATGCACTATCGCATAGTATTTTTGACAGCAAAAGACTCAGTCTGTAACCACTAGGCCACGATAAATCCGTTTGGCACGTTTAGGCGTTCTTTCAGTATCATCAATCAACAGGTGAGAACCACGATAAACCCGAGACGGACCCACAAAGGCCGGTGGCGGCTCCTGAGTGGGCAAAAACGCCTCGATCAGCTCCAGTAACTCTCGACTGACACCGCTTTTGACGAGGGTACGAAGCTCGTTTTCCAGTGTTGGTGAATCATAACGAATCACACAACCCTGCTCTTCTTTTGCGAGGCGTTTGATTTTTTGCAGAATCGCAATACTCTTACGGTTAAACTCCACTTCACTTCCCCCTTCAAAATTCAATTTTTTAAGGCAAAGCTCGTACCATGATTGGGGTTTGAGAGGAAAACTTGTTGATATTGTGGAACGTTACCGGAGATTGCGTAAAGCATCGCCAAATCGCACCCAAAGGACGGAGAGTGTCAGAGACGATCAACAGGGTGAGACCGCAAAAGCTCTTTCGCACTTTTGCCCTTGAAAGCGAAAATTCAGGAAACAGCCATCTTCAGGTCATCGAGAAAATACCGTATTGCCAACACAGGATGCCTGAAAAACAACCGAGGTCCCGCCCACTTCATCACCTCACGCATCTGCCGCTGCTGTTCAGGGTCAAAGTACGTTGCCGGTGTACCATTAAAACCGTCTTCATAGCCGCGCTTGCACAATGCCAGCAAGGTAAGGCACTCATTGCACAATGTCGGGTGCTGGTGGTGGCGCTTACAGTACAACTCGATCATGTACGAAAGGATGATAAACTCGCGCATTAAACGTGGGTTGTCTTTTAACGGGCCTTCAGGTGTGAGGATCATATATACGACAAACTTCATTCGATCGGATGAGCATAATCCCACAGTATGAGTTGGTTGCCAAACAAAACCCCTTCATGAAACGTGACAAATGTTCGTGCTGATATCCTCAGGTTGTGGTGAGTAATGAAAAACACTAGAAAGGAATCAAGCCCCCTGAACTCTTTTAAGAAAAATAAATAAGCACCTATGAAAGCCGGGCGGTTGCATTTCCATTCACAAGGGAATTATTCTGCGGCTTTTTCTTCAATAGCAAATTTAAGAACAGGAAAAGTGCAGGATGTCAGAGGTTAGTCAGAAAACACTGGAAAAAGCCAAACTAAATCAGGAAACTTCAATCATTCCATGGTCACAGTTGCAGCGATATTTCGCTCAGGGTGTGGTTTTGCGGGTGGATATAACGCTTGATTTGATTGAAGTGGCCTATCAGATGTCCGTTGACAATAAGCAGGTCGTAACTGCCTGGGTTGAACAGGGTTTACTCGGCGCCGTCAGTGATGAACAGGCACAACAATGGTTTGCTAATAATCGGGAATTATGGGCAGTCGTTGTGCGCCCATGGGTCTTGACGCAAGACAGAGAGCACCTGAATGATTCATAACAACTTTACTATTCCGGTGGATGAAATTGAGCTGAGTTTCATCCGGGCCCAGGGCGCGGGTGGACAAAATGTCAATAAAGTATCTTCTGCCGTACATTTGCGTTTTGATATTCATAACTCCTCGTTACCTGAATTTTGTAAAGAACGTCTGTTGTCCCACAACGACTCCCGCATCACCCGCGAAGGCGTGATCATTATTAAAGCGCAGCGCTTCAGAACTCAGGAGAAAAACCGAGAAGATGCCCTGATACGCCTGCATACGCTGATTAATAATGCAACCGTCGTAAAAAAACAGCGCAAAGCAACCCGCCCAAGCAAGGCTGCCAAACAGCGCCGAGTCGCAGAAAAAAAACGTCGCTCCGAGGTTAAAAACTACCGTGGCCGAGTCGATCATTGAAAACACCCACCGATGTACTTTGTTGGGATGAGTCTTTTACCGCTGACCATATGATGGACAACTCACCAGATGGTCGTTTACCAACCCCATCGCTTGCATATAGGCATAGCTAATAGTGCTGCCAATAAAGCTAAACCCACGCTTTTTTAGCTCACGGCTTAAGTGCTCTGAAGTCTCGGTTGTTGCGGGCACTTCGGCCATCGTTTGCCAGTGATTGATCACCGGCTGGTGATTGACAAACGACCACAGGTAGTTGGCAAAGCTGCCAAATTCTTTTTGGATGTTGATAAAGGCTTGGGCATTTTTTACGACGCTGGTAATTTTACGCCGGTTACGAATAATGCTTGCATCCTGCATCAGCCTTGCAACATCTGCTTCTGTCATTCTGGCCACCTTCATAACGTCAAACCGATGAAACGCCTCCCGGTAGCCTTCACGCCGCCGCAAAATTGTAATCCAGCTCAACCCCGCTTGAGCGCCCTCAAGGGTGAGAAATTCAAAAAGCTTTTGGTCGTCGTAGCAAGGAACACCCCACTCTTCATCGTGGTATTGGGTGTAAAGCTCATCGCCGTGGCACCAGCTGCAGCGTTTATTGACCAACGTTTTGCACCTCCTGAAACTTTGCTTAACCTGCGTTGAACGTGTTTGCCATGAACGGTTTATTAGCCCGGATATTTTATAAACCGTCAGCAGATACTAAAAAACTTCTGCCTTTTATGATTATGGTTATCCTTTGCGGTCAATTAAGTCAAAATCCTGTATATTTCTTCTTCAGTAAGTTTTGTGCAGTTTTTAATTTAATAACATTTAATCAGGATTTCCCTCAATGATTACAGCGTCAATTCCGGTGACCGATATCCACCGCCACTTAGACGGCAATATACGTCCATCCACTATTTTGGAACTCGGCCGTAAGCACAATCTAGAACTGCCCGCTAATAACCTTGAAGAGTTAATTCCCCATGTACAGGTTACCAGTCAGGAGCCCGATTTAGTCAGCTTTCTTGCCAAACTGGACTGGGGCGTCAAAGTGCTTGCCAGTTACGACGATTGTCGTCAGGTTGCCTATGAAAACGTAGAAGATGCGCTCAATGCCCGCATTGATTACGCCGAGCTGCGTTTTAGCCCTTACTATATGGCAATGACCCACAACCTCGACCCGCAGGGCGTAGTGGAAGCGGTCATTGACGGAGTGATAGGGGGCAGCCGTGATTTTGGCGTTGAAACTAATTTGATTGGCATTCTCAGCCGTACCTTTGGGCAAGAGGCTTGCCAAAAAGAGTTAAATGCCTGCCTCGCATTTAAAGATAAACTGGTGGCGATTGACTTGGCAGGCGATGAGCTGGGAAAACCCGGTGGATTGTTTGTTGACCATTTTCGTCAGGTTCGCGATGCTGGTCTTAATATTACCGTCCATGCAGGGGAGGCCGCCGGACCGGAAAGCATATGGCAGGCTATCAGAGAGTTGGGCGCAACCCGAATTGGCCACGGCGTAAAAGCGATTTATGATCCAGTACTGATGGATTACCTCGCAGAACACGACATTGGCATTGAATCTTGCCTCACCTCCAATATTCAGACCAACACCTTCCCGAATATTGAAAGCCATCCGCTGAAACAGTTTCTTGACCATGGGGTGTTGGCAACCATTAATACCGACGACCCTGCTGTGGAAGGCATTGAGCTTCCCCATGAGTATGACATTGCCGCACCGGCGGCCGGATTAACTCCGCATGATATCCGCAAGGCTCAGGAGAATGGTTTGCAGATTGCGTTTTTGTCCGATGAGCAGAAGGCTCATTTGAAGCAGAAAGTTGCTGCAGAGGCTACCAGCAAATAGTCTGCCGACTGCGGCAGCAACCGTTGAGTCTGAAAAGTACGTAAGTTTTTTAGGCTCAATTTTCTAACACTGAAAATGTCTTAGTAATCTGCTTAAATTGAGCACGATCGCTTTAAAATATCGAAAAAGTACCTTTCGATTTAGGGTTTCAAAAAACGGTGATATAAGACCTGATTTTTACTGCATGAGGTTTGCAGAAAGCTGAATATAGATTCAGTGTAAAAACTAATTTACAAAAAGAGTGATGTTTTTTTAGTTTTAATCATTTAGTTTCTTGACGCTAGACAACTAGGTGATTTTTTATGTCATTAATAAAACTCAATGCAGCAGCCAGCTTTACATTCAGCAGAGATTTAAATACAAACCGTTTCAAACCTTTGCGTTACGCTATGGCAATAGGTTCGGCATTCTTAGGAGCACTTGGCCTTTATAAAGTTGACATTACCAAAAAAGTCACCCAACAAATGGTGCTAAAAAATCCGAGTGCCCGATATTCCCAACCAATCCGTACCGCTATCTTAGAACGAAAGATCAACATTATTGTCGATCCTAAACTTTTTATGGCTCAAAACCCGAAAAATAAAGTAAGTCATTCGGAGAACTCAGTTATTCATCCAGAGCCGCCTATACCTTCAACACAAACAGTCGGTGCTCACCGGTCAAGCACTTCCTCTAAAAAGGATCAGGATAAAAAGCCAGCTATTTCATTAAAATCGCCTCAGGGGAGCCATTCAAAAAACTCGATTACTCAACCAAAGTCGCCTGTAAATTCAATGCAAACAGCCGGTGCTCACCAGTCAAGCGCTTCCTCTGAAGAGGATCAGGATAAAAAATCAGTTATTTCATTAAAGCCCATTGGTAGCAATCACTCATCAAGCTGTTGCATTAAAGAGCTACAGAGTAAATCTGAAGTATCACAAGGAAAAGAAAGTACATCGCCCACAGATGAACATATACTTGTAGAAATGATCAATTTCCTTAAAGATTCTCAGGTGGATAAACCTGATGAAATTGAGTGCAACGTTGATTTAATAGCAAAGGAACTAGGAAACATGGAAATTGGTGAATTCAAAAACAGCTTGCAAGATTATTTCGAATACTGCTTTAAATTTATATGTAACAACGATAACTCTCAAGTAATAGCAAAGATGAAAATACTTCAGCAGCTCATTCGATTATTTAATCTAGGCTTTTCCCATCGTAGAGATGATTATAACTTTGACCAGATAGAGCACTCAATCAGAAACCCAACTAACAATCAAAAAGTCAATCAATTGATAAATAAACTTTTTGATGACCCCGAAGATATTGCAGGAATTTTAATTCCGTTAAGATCTATGTTAGAAAATCCCAAGTCAGAATCTGACCGGCAAGATCTTGAGATTTTTAAAGCATACTGTCATGATTTACTCCAGCACAATTTATCCAAGAAAAATCCGCAATTTAAAAGTCTAATGAATGATTATGTCGACAACAACATAAACGAAACTAAATTAGTTGACTTTATAGTGTCATATAATGAGCTACTTCGAATAATCTTTGAGGATGTACCTCATAAAATTCTGGATTCACTCTATACTGATGCATTTCAAATCATGAATCACATTTCTGTCCTTATCGACTCTAGCGAAGATGTTTCTCCGGCGTCATTTATCTTTTATAAGAGAATATTAGGCACAATCATCAATGAAATTACTGAACTAAGAGTTGCGAGTAAGCACCACCATGAGCCAGAAAACACAAAGGCTTGGATTAAAAATTTAATGTATAAAGCCTCCCATAATGAGCCAAAGCACAACTTATATTTAGAGTTACTACTCGAATTAAAGAAAGCTGGGCTGGATATTTTTGACAATAATTATAAAAAAACACCTCATGATCATCACCCATTAATTATCAACTATATCAATTCGTTAGTTGACGGAGATAGAGGTTATGCTAATAACATTGTCTCTTTAGGCCTCACTATAAATCAAGAAGTTCATGCGCTAGGTGAAAAAAATGGCATCAAAATGCCAGACCTAAGCCATAGTGTGAATAAAAAAACCAATAAACATTCCTATCAAAATTTTACTTCCTCTGTTTTTTCTGAAGAAATGAACGATCTAATTAGAATTAGGTCAGACGACCAGTCATGGCAGTATAACCGTGAACCATTAAATATTGACTTTGCTGAATTACACGAAAAATTTCGGTTTCTTAAACGTCGTTCAAAGCAACAACAGGTTGATGTAAGGGAAAGCTGGGAGCAATGTAAGGAATTATACGAGGACTTTTTGGAAGATATCTACTTCTGGCTTCTTTCTAAAAACAGACCAACCACAGATTTGTATCACTGGTTATCACTTTGCAAAAATTATGATTTAGAACTAACTCTTGAATACCCAGAGCTGGTCAGCGACTTAATAGAAAAAGTTTTATCAGAAATTTTACAAGGCCTGAGTGGTACTGAAGAAGCAATTGAAGCTAATAACATCAAACAAAAAACTGATTGCCTAGGCATTTTATTTTCAACAAATAAAAAATTATCTGTAAAGTCGGAAAAAATATTATTTAGTATTTTAGAAAAGTGCAACCATGAGCAAAAAAATCTTAAAAATTATATTGAATTTATTGACACGCTGAGTAAGTTTAAACTCCCAATATTTAGCCTTGATTTTCTTCAGACTGATAATATCAACACTGGGGAAAAGTCTCATGTTCTGTTTGATAGCTTTAAAAACGCAATCGAGTGCTCTCAATTTGAACTGCCAGAGAAGTTATTTGCTGCTGGTTTTAGAATATCCAGTAAAGAGAAAAATGCCATTAAACCACCTCCTGCAGCTATGTTTAGATTCTACGCTCTTATGAATAAAATGACGCCTTCAGCAAGCGCGAAGATTTCATAAGCAGGAAAACACACAAATAGAGATGAAAAACCATCACACCATATTTACTGCAAATGTGGTTGATCACTTCGAGCACGATAAAAGCCAGGGCTATTTTTTTATAGCTCTGGTTGAGAGCTACTCGTACTTCTCATCTAAAGAATTTTTTGGAATTCAGCATTATTAGAAATTAAAAATATTTTTTAATTATAAAAAAAAATAATGCCGCTAAGAATATCTTCTATCATACGCTGGTAAAATTGTTGACCGCCGAACAGGAAAAGCACCTTACGGTAGAATACTTGCCACTTTGTGAACTAATCGTACCTTTGTGGTGGACTAATGGACTGTAGAAAAACGCTAAGGATCTTTTAAATATGCAAATAGCAAACTATAAAAACTCGGAGATTTCATTTGAATCACTTTCAAAGCTCAATACGGCCAACAGTAGTAACGCCCCCATCACAAACGCAGCCCGTTGAGTCAAGGCAAGCTCAGGTATCGGCTAATTCCTGGGGCAGAACGGTAACCACCTTTTTTACTGCGTTTTTCGAATCTCTTGACCCTCGTGAAGTCGCCCCTAAGTACAAAGATCCTGCAAAACAAGTTGGTTTACCGTCTATTGGTTTTGATAAGATTGACCACTCTTGCGGAGAGCCTAAGCGTTCTGTTGATTATGCGATCGATGTCTTGGAGTTTTCCTCCTTGCTGCTTAAGCTTTCCCCTTTGACAACCTCCGGTGGGTATGTGGACTGTGCCATTGGGGCATTTAATCTGCTAAAGCCATGCCTAAAGGAGCTTGCTCATCAATCCTCCGATAAACTCCATAGCTCATTGGTGCGTTATTTTGAAGACACAAACGCTGCCAACTCCCAAAGTAGTTCGCGCACCCCTTTAGCCAGTGGCGCACTAACCAAACTGATCGTTCAGGCGGCAGCAATTTCTACGGTTATCGGTGCCAGTAAGGCCTCTGCGATCGGTTCATCAGCAGGCCGCCCCATTCATATTCTAGATGCCACTACACTGTCCGAGATCGGAGTTGACCCCGACCTACCACTTGATGGCCATTATGTACTAGCGGTAAATATTGACGCCAGCCAAATAAAGAAACCTATTGGCAGCCAAAAAAATCCATTCACCGGTTACATTAATGGCAAGGGGCGAAGCATTAGCAACGTTAGCCAGTGCTTTATTCAATCCCTCATTGGAAAGATCAGTAACGTTGCTTTTATTAATGCTGACGTTCAATCTGCGGAGCCTGCCGGTGTCGTGGCATGCCAAGCATCAGGCAACAGTGCAATTCGTTTCGTGATCGTGAGATCCTCCAACGTCTCCACCCATGCAAATAACGCCTCTGCCGGTGGCATCGTGGGGGAGGCCACGGGTA
>CBDAPN010000027.1:0-15034 GCA_965198415.1 Endozoicomonas sp. | reverse complement strand
TCCTGTCGTCACACCCTAGTCTCGATTCTACTGAACTCGGTAGTCATTTGAATGAGTCAGAACGATCATCAATAAGTAGCAATGTGACAGCTAGTAGCAATGTGACAGGTAGTAGCAATGTGACAGGTAGTAGCAATGTGACAGGTAGTAGCAATGTGACAGCTAGTAGCACAGATGAAAGCATTGTAAGACTGGAAGGACCAAGTGTTGATGTGAGAAGTAAATATAGAGATCCTGAAAAACTTCAGGCCCTGGTTGCGTTCAGTAAAAATCTGGAAAGATCTTACTCAACACTAACGTTTGAACAAAAAGCTTTTGTGAAATCTATTGTCGGCACCATGGTTTATTCCCGACCTGAAAATATTAATGCAGCTGTAGATATCGTGTCTTCTTACTGGCCAATAAAAGAACTTGGAATGGAGACAGTTATGATAATGTCAAAGTGTCCAGAATTTTTTGATTGTACTCCCTGGGTATCAGGACATTTTGTTGCTAATGCCATTACAAAGTACCTGGATAATTTATAAGTGCATGACCAAGTCAAACTTTTTGTCGTCAGGGTCCATAACGCTACGAAGCGCTTTGAAAAATAAATGGCGATGGTGGGTAACTCCAAACAATTTGACCCGTGATTTATTCATAAACAGCCTCAGGCGGGGCTTCCTTTATATTATTGCGCCCCATGAATTTTCTCAGCCAGATAGATGCAAAAAAGTCCCACCGATGGCAAGCTTAAATATTGCGTCTTTGCAAAGGTGATTGCTCTCCTTTGTATCCTTAAATAGAAAATCGACTACAAGAAAAGTAATGGGCATTGCAACAGAGAGTGTGCACTGCCTTGCTCAAACAGCTAACGGGAGGCTTTTCAGTCTATGCGGCGGTCCGAAAATAAATTGACCTAAATTCGGCCCCGCCAAAAGATTAGAAGAGCAAACAATCGTAATGCAAAACATAAACACTAATCTGATTAATTTCATCATTGAATCTATTTTACGATGAGTAAAAAATCAGCATTTGCTAAAAAGCTAAAGAAAAATACAGCAATGTTCCAAACGATGTAATTGAATGCTGAAAATCTTTTCTTTAAGTGTACTCTTTGTAACCAAGGTAGTTATAACTTACCGCTACTATACATTGGGCAGTAACCACAATGCCCAGCATCTAACAGTAAACGACATTATGGGTATATTACAGCATGCGAGACATACAACTTCTAACTCCTGCCCCCATTACTATATCAGGATTATTTCTAAATCCATTTTAGCAACTACTCTGGAAACATTTAAACGAGTAGAAACCACCCACCAAAAAGAAATTGCAGCCAAAGCTTTAACAATATTTTATAGCGATCACTCTTCGCTTAACCTCGAAAACCACTTTATAAAAACACTAACCGTTCAGTTATCATAACGCTCTGCGGCTTACATAAGATCCGGTAAAATAAACAAAAACAGCTCATTCCAACTAATTTCAAGCCTTACGACTGATTTTTATAACAGTTTTTCACCGTAACACGTGTCAGCATATATACTGTTTCTGTTTTTTAGGTTTATAACACCCTACAACTGATCTTTACTGATGTCATCCAAAATCGTAGCAGTTTATTTTTCCATCTTGTGAGAGTCACCATGATCAGAACTTTTCTGGCTTTACTACTAATTACCTGCTGCACCGTTTACGCACAAAACAGTAACTATAAAGGCTCCCAAGCTTATAACCATGCTAATTATCTCGACGCTTCCGTTAATACTGCCACCGGCACCTTTCACTTCTCCTACACCTTGATTAAAATGACCGGCAAACAGGCACCCTTTACCATTAACTTAACCTACGGCTTCAAAACAGCAGGCGCCTTTGGTTTACCTAATGGCTGGGCGCTGGATTTAGACCATGTTGATTATAAAACAGCCAACATCGCAGGGCAGCAATGGTTAATTGACCCATTGTGGCACGATGAAACGCTCTACAGCTCCGGCTTGAAATATTTCAACCTACACGGCACCCGGTTTGAAGATAAAGGCAAAGGCCTGCCCGTTCCCGAAGACGACTCCCTTACTTATCGTTATCAGTCGCAGCATAAAGATGGCAGCGTTAAATACTTCTCCCCACAGGGGTTACTGATTTATCAGCGGGACCGTTTCGCCAATGCAATCACCTTTGAATACAATGAGCCGATCAACAGCGTTCACAGCGCCCGCCTTGTTGCCATTACCGACAATTATGGCAACCGTTACACCTTTGATTATGAGCCAGGCATTCTTATCGTACGCTACCCGGATGAACGACAGCAGCGTGTTTATTTTTCCCCCAGTGGGGTTACAACCATTATGAACCCCCTAAACCAGCGTTACGACTTCAAATACGTTAATTTCGATGGCTATACATTATTAAAAACAGTAACCACTCCCTCCGGCATGATTAGTGAGCTCGCTTACGACACCATTCCATTTAAATGCAGCACTGGTGTTGGCAGTTTACCGGTGGTTTCTCGCTATCGAAAATACGACGAATCATTACGAAAAACCTACTTCGAAAACCATTATCACTACACCAAAGGCAACAATTACACCGGCTACCCGCTCTATACCATGTCGGATTCAACGGACAGTTTGATGGACAGTAACAATTTCAACTATCGTTACAAAGTTGAAGTTGTACAGGTGCAGCAAGACCCAACCGGCTCGAAGATTCATCATCAAATTTTTACCTACAACTTCCTGCATTTGCCGGTGGAGGTTCGCACCTTAAAAGGCAAGTCAAACTTCATCAAAGTGGATTTCACCTACGAGATCAGCCCATTCAAATACAGCCGCTCAACCAATTACGACAAACCAACCAGCATCATCCACTCAAGCTGGAATGACAACCTGTCTGCCTACATACCAAGTAACCGCACTGACCAAGGCTATGATTTATTTGGTAATAAAATCACCGCCAGTCACTGGGTTTATAACCGCGAGGCATCATACTGGCGCCCCCTGCGGACAGTAAACCACGACTACTTTACCGACCATTTCAGCCTACGAGCCCAAACCATCGACCGGGACAGAGTGTCCGGGAAGGCCATAAAAACCCAATACCGCCTCTCGCCCTCAAAGAAAACCCACGCCAGTAAGGCAGTTTTTGCCATGGAGGGTGAAAGCTCCGGCCTGTGGTATCCTTGGCAGCAGCTTGACTATTTCCACGACGACTCGGGTCGGGAAATTTTCAGGCAACTGAAGTGGATTGCAAAGGGGGTGCCCGGCATACAAAAATCCAGCAAGAAAACCCATTACCTCTTTGATAAACAGTCCGCTGTTTTAACCACCATCCATGAAAGCAGCCTCGGCAACTTAACCCGCGAAGTGCTTGATACCCGCAATAACCAACGCATCGCCCGAATCTCAGCCCTCGGTGAAAAAACTGAGTTTCGCTACAACAGCCTCGGCCAACTGACGCAACATATCGACCCCGAAGGCAACATCCATGCAGTTGAGCACTACGTCTTCGCTGATGACGGGCTCAACGCAACGGTGCTTAAATCCCCACTCGGCTTCAAGCAACGCACCCAGCGAGATGCCGGTGGGCGAATCATAAAAAAGGAAGAACTAATCAACGACACCTATCAGGTCATTGAAGAAAAAGAGTACAACGCCTTTGGCAAGATAGCGGTACACAAAAACCGTTTCGGTCACGCCACCACCTATGAGTATGATGACCAGAAGCGATTGATTGAAAGCATCGACCCATGGTCAAATAAAACCCACTTCATTTATGACGATAACGACCTGTCGCAACAGGCCATCGTCAATGGTCACCAGCACCGAAAAATTAAAAAACTCCCCTGGCTCTTAACCACTAAAACCACCCACTACCCAATGGCTGAGCCAAGAACCGCCATTAATCGCTACGTAGAGAAAAACGGCTTTAATGAGCTCATCCGCGAAGAGGTCTCGCTGTTTGATATGAACAGTGCCAGCCGGCACTCCATCGTGCGCAAAAACTATCAATACGATGCCGACCACCACAAGAATAAAATCGACTTCTATGGGTTTAATGGCATCTCCCTGAGCAAAAGCATCACCTACGACCTGTTCAAAAATGTTTATGGCTATACCAAAACACAAAACGACAACGGTAGCCTGAGCCTTCATAGGGGTTATAACTACCTCTACAACACCGATAACCAGCTAGAGCGGGTGGTCAGTCCCGGAAAAAAACCGCTCATCACCCGCCACCGCTACGATAAAAACGGCCGGGAAGTGGCCCGTGAACTGCCCGACGGACACGTCATCAAACAGCAATACAACCCTCGGGGCCTGATCACTGCCAGCAGTTGGACCCGCCGGGACAAACCGTATCAGACCTTGCGTAGCTACGACGCCGATGGCCGCCTCACCCAGAGGACCGACAGCAACGGCCAGAGCCAACAATACCAATACGACTTGGCTGGGAACTTAACCGGCCTCACCTACAACCAGCACAGGCAACAGCGCTACCACTACGACGACAAACGTCGACTGGTGCGTCAAGAGAATATTGGTCAGCGAGTGCTTAACTACCACTACGACGACAAAGACAAAGGCAAACTCTCGGCGATCAAAAGCGACAACAGCCAGATACTGCTCACCTATGGCAAAGACAACAATGGCATGCAGGGCCAGCTGCTCACTATTGAGCGTGATATAGCCGGGACTGACAAAACCACAGAGCGCTTTAGCTATGACGCTTTTGGCCGCGTCGCCAAAGAAAAGGTTTCCCAAGCAGAAGCCCCCCTGCTGACCAAAACCTATCAGTTCTTACCAAGGGGTGAGCTGATCCGACAGACGAGCGAGGCTGGCAAAAAAACAACGGTGTCCACCTATCGCCACGACGCCCTGCACCGCCTCATTGATGAGTCACACCACAGCAGCAGTGGCGAGCAGCGCATCAGCTACCAATACGATGGCAACAATAACCTGCTCAAAGAACAACGCGCCAACGAAACCATCCACCGCACTTACAACGATCTGGATCAGCTGGTCAGCACCAAAAATGCCGCCTCTACAAACACCATCCGCCATGACGACAATGGCCGCATCCAGAGCGACCACCAAGGCAATCAATACCAATACGATGACTTAGGATTACTGACCTCAGTGACCAACGCCCAAGGTAAGGTGCTGAGCAACTTCTACTATTTACCCGACGGCATGCTGGCGCAGCTGCACAACGACCACGGCATTCAGACGTTTCATTATCACCTCAATGGCCGGGCGCAATCGGTCGTAACAAACGGCAAACTGCATGATTACATTCAGCTCGGCAACAAATACGTTGGTGTACTACGAAAAGGCGTTGGCGAGCAGCTGTTTATTGCCAATCAAAGCACCACCGCCCGGCTCAGCGTAGATGCAAACAAGGAGCAAACCACCCGCTTTTATCACTACGAAGGTTACGGCAAAAGCCTTGATAAAAACCAAGAGAGCGCCCCTGGCGATTTTCACTGGAATCAAGAGCTCAAAGATAAAGCGACAGAACTTGTTTATTTACGCCGACGCTTTTACCACCCGCAACTTAAACGCTTTATCAGCCGTGATGATCAGCATGTTGATAACCGCTACGCCTACGCTCTGGCCAACCCCATCGATTTTGTTGACCCCGAGGGGCAAAATGCAAAACAAATATTGACCTATACTTTCGGTGGATTAATAGCTTTAGCGGGCCTGGTAGGTATATTCCTTGCCACACCGCTTTCACCAATTTTTATCGCTCAATACGAAGCTGCAGTAGCAGCTGCTACTAGCACTACAGCTGCTACTACTGCAGCAACTTCCCAAATCCACTTAGACGCAACATTTGCCGCTTCTGCATTCGCAGCGGTTGGAGGGGTCATGCTAATAGGTTCTCAGGCCGCTCTCGACGGTGGCGGTGCCGGTGCAGGAAAAGCGTTTCAAATTACAGGCACTTTTATGTCCGTTATATCAGGGCTGATAGCCATTTACGCAGTGGCACCTCTTATTAAATCCACTGTAGTTCCAATGATTACACGCTTAACTTCGAGCTTTACCCAAGCAGGCGCCACGGCTGCCAGAACAAGCAGTGCTATCGGTTTTGAACTATTAGAGTATGCCGAACCTTTAACCCTCAGACAGGTACAAGCACAAGGCGCAGTCCAGAGACTTGCAGCGCAAGCCTTACGAGACCTAATTGCAGACGCATCAGACTTTCCGCTTTTCGGTGCTTCAAACCACGGCGCAGAAACCGTAGAAACGGTGGCTGAAACTATACTTGAGTCCAACAAGGCAAGCCTGAGCTCTGAATTTACGCCGGGATTAAGCCAATCTAACCCAGTTTTAAGTCATACGCAAAGCGCCTCCCAAAGACTCTCCCGTTCTGCAGACTTTCTGGCAAAAGGATTAAATGAACAGTTATCAACATCAACAGAACACACCAGTTTATTAAACTTAAAATCAACGGAAGATCTGAATTCTTCAGAATTATGATTTACTTTAAATGGTAATAACAAAAGCAAATTCTGAGGCTATTGGTTAGCCTCAGAGTAAGCCTGATTATTGTCGTCTAAAATCTATGCTATTGAGTTGGATCGATTTCAATATCAACCCAGCGACTGCATTATTTAAATCTGATATTAAAAAACTGACTAAAGTGGAATCGTGCCCACTTTAATCAACCATAGCAGTGTATTTTGCCATCTTGTGAGAGAAACCATGATCAGAACTTTTCTGGCTTTACTACTAATTACCTGCTGCACCGTTTACGCACAAAACAGTAACTATAAAGGCTCCCAAGCTTATAACCATACTAATTATCTCGACGCTTCCGTTAATACTGCCACCGGCACCTTTCACTTCTCCTACACCTTGATTAAAATGACCGGCAAACAGGCACCCTTTACCATTAACTTAACCTACGGCTTCAAAACAACAGGCGCCTTTGGTTTACCTCATGGCTGGGCGCTGGATTTAGACCATGTTGATTATAAAACAGCCAACATCGCAGGGCAGCAATGGTTAATTGACCCATTGTGGCACGATGAAACACTCTACAGCTCCGGCTTGAAATATTTCAACCTGCACGGCACCCGGTTTGAAGATAAAGGCAAAGGCCTGCCCGTTCCCGAAGACGAGTCCCTCACTTATCGTTATCAGTCGCAGCATAAAGATGGCAGCGTTAAATACTTCTCCCCACAGGGGTTACTGATTTATCAGCGGGACCGTTTCGCCAATGCAATCACCTTTGAATACAATGAGCCGATCAACAGCGTTCACAGCGCCCGCCTTGTTGCCATTACCGACAATTATGGCAACCGTTACACCTTTGATTATGAGCCAGGCATTCTTATCGTACGCTACCCGGATGAACGA
Source organism: Endozoicomonas sp. (assembly GCA_965198415.1). Lineage (GTDB taxonomy): Bacteria > Pseudomonadota > Gammaproteobacteria > Pseudomonadales > Endozoicomonadaceae > Endozoicomonas. Next base: position 7,688 of record CBDAPN010000027.1, on the reverse strand, counting down.
CAGCAGCGTGTTTATTTTTCCCCCAGTGGGGTTACAACCATTATGAACCCCCTAAACCAGCGTTACGACTTCAAATACGTTAATTTCGATGGCTATACATTATTAAAAACAGTAACCACTCCCTCCGGCATGATTAGTGAGCTCGCTTACGACACCATTCCATTTAAATGCAGCACTGGTGTTGGCAGTTTACCGGTGGTTTCTCGCTATCGAAAATACGACGAATCATTACGAAAAACCTACTTCGAAAACCATTATCACTACACCAAAGGCAACAATTACACCGGCTACCCGCTCTATACCATGTCGGATTCAACGGACAGTTTGATGGACAGTAACAATTTCAACTATCGTTACAAAGTTGAAGTTGTACAGGTGCAGCAAGACCCAACCGGCTCGAAGATTCATCATCAAATTTTTACCTACAACTTCCTGCATTTGCCGGTGGAGGTTCGCACCTTAAAAGGCAAGTCAAACTTCATCAAAGTGGATTTCACCTACGAGATCAGCCCATTCAAATACAGCCGCTCAACCAATTACGACAAACCAACCAGCATCATCCACTCAAGCTGGAATGACAACCTGTCTGCCTACATACCAAGTAACCGCACTGACCAAGGCTATGATTTATTTGGTAATAAAATCACCGCCAGTCACTGGGTTTATAACCGCGAGGCGTCATACTGGCGCCCCCTGCGGACAGTAAACCACGACTACTTTACCGACCATTTCAGCCTACGAGCCCAAACCATCGACCGGGACAGAGTGTCTGGGAAAGCCAAAAAAACCCAATACCGCCTCTCGCCCTCAAAGAAAACCCACGCCAGTAAGGCAGTTTTTGCCATGGAGGGTGAAAGCTCCGGCCTGTGGTATCCTTGGCAGCAGCTTGACTATTTCCACGACGACTCGGGTCGGGAAATTTTCAGGCAACTGAAGTGGATTGCAAAGGGGGTGCCCGGCATACAAAAATCCAGCAAGAAAACCCATTACCTCTTTGATAAACAGTCCGCTGTTTTAACCACCATCCATGAAAGCAGCCTCGGCAACTTAACCCGCGAAGTGCTTGATACCCGCAATAACCAACGCATCGCCCGAATCTCAGCCCTCGGTGAAAAAACTGAGTTTCGCTACAACAGCCTCGGCCAACTGACGCAACATATCGACCCCGAAGGCAACATCCATGCAGTTGAGCACTACGTCTTCGCTGATGACGGGCTCAACGCAACGGTGCTTAAATCCCCACTCGGCTTCAAGCAACGCACCCAGCGAGATGCCGGTGGGCGAATCATAAAAAAGGAAGAACTAATCAACGACACCTATCAGGTCATTGAAGAAAAAGAGTACAACGCCTTTGGCAAGATAGCGGTACACAAAAACCGTTTCGGTCACGCCACCACCTATGAGTATGATGACCAGAAGCGATTGATTGAAAGCATCGACCCATGGTCAAATAAAACCCACTTCATTTATGACGATAACGACCTGTCGCAACAGGCCATCGTCAATGGTCACCAGCACCGAAAAATTAAAAAACTCCCCTGGCTCTTAACCACTAAAACCACCCACTACCCAATGGCTGAGCCAAGAACCGCCATTAATCGCTACGTAGAGAAAAACGGCTTTAATGAGCTCATCCGCGAAGAGGTCTCGCTGTTTGATATGAACAGTGCCAGCCGGCACTCCATCGTGCGCAAAAACTATCAATACGATGCCGACCACCACAAGAATAAAATCGACTTCTATGGGTTTAATGGCATCTCCCTGAGCAAAAGCATCACCTACGACCTGTTCAAAAATGTTTATGGCTATACCAAAACACAAAACGACAACGGTAGCCTGAGCCTTCATAGGGGTTATAACTACCTCTACAACACCGATAACCAGCTAGAGCGGGTGGTCAGTCCCGGAAAAAAACCGCTCATCACCCGCCACCGCTACGATAAAAACGGCCGGGAAGTGGCCCGTGAACTGCCCGACGGACACGTCATCAAACAGCAATACAACCCTCGGGGCCTGATCACTGCCAGCAGTTGGACCCGCCGGGACAAACCGTATCAGACCTTGCGTAGCTACGACGCCGATGGCCGCCTCACCCAGAGGACCGACAGCAACGGCCAGAGCCAACAATACCAATACGACTTGGCTGGGAACTTAACCGGCCTCACCTACAACCAGCACAGGCAACAGCGCTACCACTACGACGACAAACGTCGACTGGTGCGTCAAGAGAATATTGGTCAGCGAGTGCTTAACTACCACTACGACGACAAAGACAAAGGCAAACTCTCTGGCGATCAAAAGCGACAACAGCCAGATACTGCTCACCTATGGCAAAGACAACAATGGCATGCAGGGCCAGCTGCTCACTATTGAGCGTGATATAGCGGGGACTGACAAAACCACAGAGCGCTTTAGCTATGACGCTTTTGGCCGCGTCGCCAAAGAAAAGGTTTCCAAAGCAGAAGCCCCCCTGCTGACCAAAACCTATCAGTTCTTACCAAGGGGTGAGCTGATCCGACAGACGAGCGAGGCTGGCAAAAAAACAACGGTATCCACCTATCGCCACGACGCCCTACACCGCCTCATTGATGAGTCGCACCACAGCAGCAGTGGCGAGCAGCGCATCAGCTACCAATACGATGGCAACAATAACCTGCTCAAAGAACAACGCGCCAACGAAACCATCCACCGCACTTACAACGATCTGGATCAGCTGGTCAGCACCAAAAATGCCGCCTCTACAAACACCATCCGCCATGACGACAATGGCCGCATCCAGAGCGACCACCAAGGCAATCAATACCAATACGATGACTTAGGATTACTGACCTCAGTGACCAACGCCCAAGGTAAGGTGCTGAGCAACTTCTACTATTTACCCGACGGCATGCTGGCGCAGCTGCACAACGACCACGGCATTCAGACGTTTCATTATCACCTCAATGGCCGGGCGCAATCGGTCGTAACAAACGGCAAACTGCATGATTACATTCAGCTCGGCAACAAATACGTTGGTGTACTACGAAAAGGCGTTGGCGAGCAGCTGTTTATTGCCAATCAAAGCACCACCGCCCGGCTCAGCGTAGATGCAAACAAGGAGCAAACCACCCGCTTTTATCACTACGAAGGTTACGGCAAAAGCCTTGATAAAAACCAAGAGAGCGCCCCTGGCGATTTTCACTGGAATCAAGAGCTCAAAGATAAAGCGACAGAACTTGTTTATTTACGCCACCGCTTTTACCACCCGCAACTTAAACGTTTTATCAGCCGTGATGATCAGCATGTTGATAACCGCTACGCCTACGCTCTGGCCAACCCCATCGATTTTGTTGACCCCGAGGGGCAAAATGCAAAACAAATATTGACCTATACTTTCGGTGGATTAATAGCTTTAGCGGGCCTGGTAGGTATATTCCTTGCCACACCGCTTTCACCAATTTTTATCGCTCAATACGAAGGTGCAGTAGCAGCTGCTACTGGCACTACAGCTGCTACTACTGCAGCAACTTCCCAAATCCACTTAGGCGCAACATTTGCCGCTTCTATATTTGCAGCGGTTGGAGGGGGCGTGCTAATAGGTTCTCAGCTCGCTCTCGACAGTGGCGAGGCCGGTTTAGGAAAAGCGTCTCAAATTATAGGCACTCTTATGTCCGTTATATCAGGGCTGATGGCCATTTATGCAGTGGCACCTCTTATTAAATCCACTGTAGTTCCAATGATTACACGCTTAACTTCGAGCTTTACCCAAGCAGGCGCCACGGCTGCCAGAACAAGCAGTACTATCGGTTTTGAACTATTAGAGTATGCCGAACCTTTAACCCTCAGACAGGTACAAACCCAAGGCGCAGTCCAGAGACTTGCAGCGCAAGCCATACGAGACCTGATTGCAGACGCATCAGACTTTCCGCTTTTCGGTGCTTCAAACCACGGCGCAGAAACCGTAGAAACGGTGGCTGAAACTATACTTGAGTCCAACAAGGCAAGCCTGAGCTCTGAATTTACGCCGGGATTAAGCGAATCTAACCCAGTTTTAAGTCATACGCAACGCACCTCAGAAGCGACTGCTTTTTCTCGACGCGCCTCCCAAAGACTCTCCCGTTCTGCAGACTTTCTGGCAAAAGGATTAAATGAACAGTTATCAACATCAACAGAACACACCAGTTTATTAAACTTAAAATCAACGGAAGATCTGAATTCTTCACAATTATGATTTATTTTAAATGGTAATAACAAAAGCAAATTCTGAGGCTATTGGTTAGCCTCAGAGTAAGCCTGATTATTGTCGTCTAAAATCTATGCTATTGAGTTGGATCGATTTCAATATCAACCCAGCAACTGCATTATTTAAATCTGATATTAAAAAACTGACTAAAGTGGAATCATGCCCACTTTAATCAACCATAGCAGTGTATTTTGCCATCTTGTGAGAGAAACCATGATCAGAACTTTTCTGGCTTTACTACTAATTACCTGCTGCACAGTTTACGCACAAAACAGTAATTATAAAGGCTCCCAAGCTTATAACAATGCTAATTATCTCGACGCTTCCGTTAATACTGCCACCGGCACCTTTCACTTCTCCTACACCTTGATTAAAATGACCGGCAAACAGGCACCCTTTACCATTAACTTAACCTACGGCTTCAAAACAACAGGCGCCTTTGGTTTACCTCATGGCTGGGCGCTGGATTTAGACCATGTTGATTATAAAACAGCCAACATCGCAGGGCAGCAGTGGTTAATTGACCCATTGTGGCACGATGAAACACTCTACAGCTCCGGCTTGAAATATTTCAACCTGCACGGCACCCGGTTTGAAGATAAAGGCAAAGGCCTGCCCGTTCCCGAAGACGAGTCCCTCACTTATCGTTATCAGTCGCAGCATAAAGATGGCAGCGTTAAATACTTCTCCCCACAGGGGTTGCTGATTTATCAGCGGGACCGTTTCGCCAATGCCATCACCTTTGAATACAATGAGCCGGTCAACAGCGTTCACAGCGCCCGCCTTGCTGCCATTACCGACAATTATGGCAACCGTTACACCTTTGGTTATGAGCCAGGCATTCTTATCGTACGCTACCCGGATGAACGACAGCAGCGTGTTTATTTTTCCCCCAGTGGGGTTACAACCATTATGAACCCCCTAAACCAGCGCTACGACTTCAAATACGTTAATTTCAATGGCTATACATTATTAGAAACAGTAACCACCCCCTCCGGCATGATTACTGAGCTCACTTACGAAACTATTCCGTTTCAAAGCAGCACTGGTGTTGGCAGTTTACCGGTGGTTTCTCGCTATCGAAAATACGACGAATCATTACGAAAAACCTACTTCGAAAACCATTATCACTACACCAAAGGCAACAACTACACCGGCTACCCGCTCTATACCATGTCGGATTCAACGGACAGTTTGATGGACAGTAACAATTTCAACTATCGCTACAAAGTTGAAGTTGAACAGGTGCAGCAAGACCCAACCGGCCCGAAGATTCATCATAAAATTTTCACCTACAACTTCCTGCATTTGCCGGTGGAGATTCGCACTTTAAAAGGCAATTCAAACTTCCTCAAAGTAGATTTCACCTATAAGATCAGCCCATTCAAATACAGCCGCTCAACCAATTACGACAAACCAACCAGCATCATCCACTCAAGCTGGAATGACAACCTGTCTGACTACATACCAAGTAACCGCACTGACCAAGGCTATGATTTATTTGGTAATAAAATCACCGCCAGTCACTGGGTTTATAACCGCGAGGCATCATACTGGCGCCCCCTGCGGACAGTAAACCACGACTACTTTACCGACCATTTCAGCCTACGAGCCCAATCCATCGACCGGGACAGAGTGTCCGGGAAGGCCATAAAAACCCAATACCGCCTCTCGCCCTCAAAGAAAACCCACGCCAGTAAGGCAGTCTTTGCCATGGAGGGTGAAAGCTCCGGCCTGTGGTGCCCTTGGCAGCAGCTTGACTATTTCCACGACGACTCGGGTCGGGAAATTTTCAGGCAACTGAAGTGGATTGCAAAGGGGGTGCCCGGCATACAAAAATCCAGCAAGAAAACCCATTACCTCTTTGATAAACAGTCCGCTGTTTTAACCACCATCCATGAAAGCAGCCTCGGCAACTTAACCCGCGAAGTGCTTGATACCCGCAATAACCAACGCATCGCCCGAATCTCAGCCCTCGGTGAAAAAACTGAGTTTCGCTACAACAGCCTCGGCCAACTGACGCAACATATCGACCCCGAAGGCAACATCCATGCAGTTGAGCACTACGTCTTCGCTGATGACGGGCTCAACGCAACGGTGCTTAAATCCCCACTCGGCTTCAAGCAACGCACCCAGCGAGATGGCGGTGGGCGAATCATAAAAAAGGAAGAACTAATCAACGACACCTATCAGGTCATTGAAGAAAAAGAGTACAACGCCTTTGGCAAGATAGCGGTACACAAAAACCGTTTCGGTCACGCCACCACCTATGAGTATGATGACCAGAAGCGATTGATTGAAAGCATCGACCCATGGTCAAATAAAACCCACTTCATTTATGACGATAACGACCTGTCGCAACAGGCCATCGTCAATGGTCACCAGCACCGAAAAATTAAAAAACTCCCCTGGCTCTTAACCACTAAAACCACCCACTACCCAATGGCTGAGCCAAGAACCGCCATTAATCGCTACGTAGAGAAAAACGGCTTTAATGAGCTCATCCGCGAAGAGGTCTCGCTGTTTGATATGAACAGTGCCAGCCGGCACTCCATCGTGCGCAAAAACTATCAATACGATGCCGACCACCACAAGAATAAAATCGACTTCTATGGGTTTAATGGCATCTCCCTGAGCAAAAGCATCACCTACGACCTGTTCAAAAATGTTTATGGCTATACCAAAACACAAAACGACAACGGTAGCCTGAGCCTTCATAGGGGTTATAACTACCTCTACAACACCGATAACCAGCTAGAGCGGGTGGTCAGTCCCGGAAAAAAACCGCTCATCACCCGCCACCGCTACGATAAAAACGGCCGGGAAGTGGCCCGTGAACTGCCCGACGGACACGCCATCAAACAGCAATACAACCCTCGGGGCCTGATCACTGCCAGCAGTTGGACCCGCCGGGACAAACCGTATCAGACCTTGCGTAGCTACGACGCCGATGGCCGCCTCACCCAGAGGACCGACAGCAATGGCCAGAGCCAACAATACCAATACGACTTGGCTGGGAACTTAACCGGCCTCACCTACAACCAGCACAGGCAACAGCGCTACCACTACGACGACAAACGTCGGCTGGTGCGTCAAGAGAATATTGGTCAGCGAGTGCTTAACTACCACTACGACGACAAAGACAAAGGCAAACTCTCGGCGATCAAAAGCGACAACAGCCAGATACTTCTCACCTATGGCAAAGACAACAATGGCATGCAGGGCCAGCTGCTCACTATTGAGCGTGATATAGCCGCGACTGACAAAACCACAGAGCGCTTTAGCTATGACGCTTTTGGCCGCGTCGCCAAAGAAAAGGTTTCCAAAGCAGAAGCCCCCCTGCTGACCAAAACCTATCAGTTCTTACCAAGGGGTGAGCTGATCCGACAGACGAGCGAGGCTGGCAAAAAAACAACGGTATCCACCTATCGCCACGACGCCCTACACCGCCTCATTGATGAGTCAC
>CBDAPN010000026.1:0-27554 GCA_965198415.1 Endozoicomonas sp. | reverse complement strand
TAGTAAACCTCTTGATGAGTTTTCAGATCTCCCTGATCCACCTGTTTAAAGCGGTTCACCACCGGCATTTGCTGTTCACCATTGTCGTCGGTGTAAGTAATACTGCCGTAGCTCAGTTCAGTGGTCAGTCCTTCGGGCGTTTCCAGAGTTTGAATCAGGTTGCTGCCAAGCGTATTGGCGTAGGTGATTTTGTAGCTTTGTTTTAAGGCATTCTCAATGCGGATGACGCCCTCGCCATTAAAGTAGACTCGTTGCTCCCGTTGATCAGGGCATAGAATAATCAATACGCCCGGCTCATAGATAAAGCGATAAACATTGCCATAGTCGTCTTTAATATGGGTAAGTCTGGCGGACTCAATATTGCCAACCGGCTCTTCATAACTGAATTGCACACGGTTATCAAAGCGGTCCACTTGCAGCATTAACAGCCCTTGATTGGAAAAGAACTGACGACTGCCGTCTTTGTGTTGCGATACGTGGCGGTAGTTTAGCTTTGGGTAGCCGGGAATGGGCAGCGTTTGCCCTTTATCGAGGAACTGGGTGCCGTGCTGATTGTAATATTTGAGTCCGGAAGCGAAGCCGGTTTCGTCGTGCCATAAATTATCAATCAGCCACTGCATACCGCCAAGTTCGGCGGTGTGTTGGTTAATATGATCGAGATCCAGCTGCCAGCCAGCGGGTAGGCCAAACATGCCCCGGGCGTTATAACTGTAGGTCAGGTTGACTTTCAGTGGCATCCGCACCCCTTGCGCTTCAATTAGGGGGTAGGTAAGACCGAGTGTTCCGGTGGCGGGGTTAACCTGTAGGTTGAATGCTTTTATGCGGTTGTAGGCCTGACTGCCGTTGTAGGTGGCAGTGGCCAGATTACACAACAGTAGCCCGATGAATATCAGCCTGCATTGAAAAAATAGTTGCGACATCATACACATTACTTAACTAAGGGCTTTTGGATTAAGGGGAGCTTGTGATTCTTCATCAGAGCCTGTCTGTTTCAGTCGTGATGAAAATGATGTTGTTGGTAAAGCGTAATCTTCTCTGAGCTTAATAAGCAGGATTTATCTGCTCGTAACGGTGGCCTTAAGGTCTGTAGCACTTTGCTCAAACGGTGTCATGGTGAGGGTGTTTGATCAATGATTTCAGGCCTGTCTTCAGCCGGACCATCGACAGCAAGTTGCTCCTGTGCATACTTCCTAAAAGCCTCCTTGAGTAGGTCTGAGAGCGAGGGGTGGTTACTCGGATGAGTGAGCAGTATAGGGTTGGCAGATAAGTGGGTTGCTGATTCATGGACATCTTGAAACAGATCTTCGGGCATAGACTCTCGAATGATTGGTAATACATCGTCCGCACTGTTTACTTCGGTTTTATACAGTCGAATAAAAAAGTCCTTTAGCCAGTGCCTTTGCGAGCTGCTATGGTTTTGAAACAATGGGCTATCACGTGGCGTTACGTAAGTCAGCCCCTTGCGCAATATGGAGTGTTCATTAAAACCCGGAATTCCATGCAGCATCCTGTTGATGCGCTTCGCAGTGCCGCCCAAGGCCGATGATGCAGAGGCCGCTGCCGTTGTTGCGCTTTCACCTGCCTGAACTGCCTCCTGTGAAGCGGAGGCAGTCACAGCGAGTGAGCTCTTAGCTTTTTCGATAGCAACAGAGCCGGCTTTTTCAATTGCTTCAGACAGATGCCATGCGCCCGTCAGTACGATCTTCGGAGCAATTGATACTATCAACATCACGCCCGAGAGAAAATCTGAAATAATGCCAGAGATGTTTAATGCCTTGGCAGTGCTCTGATTGCCACTATCAAGGGACAGCTGCGAACCAATGAGTGATCCCCCGCCAAGGGTACTCAATCCGCCAAAGAAGGCTCCGGTCATGCTAGATTCAGTCGCCGTGGAAAAGCCCAATGAATACCCCGCTGTGGGTATGGCCAACAGAAACCCCAACAGCCCAATGGCCACAGTGATACCTGCGCCAACGTATTTGCTTATCGAAGTGTGCCCGGTTGGATCAATGTAATTCACCGGATCACCGTGGGTGTAAGCGTAGCGGTTGTCAACATGTAGGGTGTCGCGGGTGATAAAGCGCCTGAGGTCTGGATGATGAAAGCGGTGTCGTAGGTAAGTCAGCCCGGTTTCAGGCTCTGTTAATTCCTGATTCCAGGTGAAATCGGTGTCGTTTGCCCGGTGGTGTTGCAGCGGTTTGCCGTAGGCATCGTAGCGGTGCAGGTGCAGCTGCGTTTTGCCTTTGGCTTGTTGCAGAACCATACCGGTGCTCTCATTAACCTTGAGAAACTGATCCAGACCCGCGTCGGTTTGTCTGCCTATGATGCTTTTGCCGTGTCGCACCAGCGAGCGCCACTGACCATCTTTAACGAGCGTTTGTATGTGTTTATGGTGATCCGGGTAGAATTGGCTGTGTGAATCGCCATTGCTGCGCCGACTCAGCAGGCCATTGGGCAAATACTGGTAGTGGGTTGCAGGGCGTTTTTGTGGCTTTATCTGCAGTAAAAAGCCTGCGTCGTCATACTCATATTGAGTCGCTTTATGGTCTTGTGTCAGGTGCCCGTTAGCATCGTGCAGCACCGGTGTGATGACCCCACCGGCCTTGACATGGGTCAGCTGATCAAGCTGGTTGTAGGCATATTCCAGGCTTTGACCCGGTCCGCAGTTGCTATGATTCTCTTCGGCTAGCAGGTTGTTGTTGCCGTCGTAACGATAGCGCTTTTGAAAGCTGGCTGTTGCGTCGGTGTGTACCTCATCGGTGAGGCGTTGCATGCCATCGTAACGGTACTCTGTTGTATGTTGCTGGGGCAGTTGACCCTTTTCAGAGTGTTTTTGCACTTGTTTGAACAGCTCCCCGCGGGGTTTGTAGTTGTAGCTGATGCCATATTGGACTTTGGGGTTGCTGCTGATTGATTCCACCATTTGCCCGAACACACCATAGCGGAAGTGGGTTTGCGTGACTCCCGTTGCGGCTGATTTGGTGGTTCTTGTGAGTAGCTGTCCGTTCTTTCCGTTGTCGTCTACTCCGTAGTAGAAGTCGATGCTATTGCCCTTGACTTTCAGGCTGGATAAATGCCCTTTGTCTTCTGGTTTATAGATGAAGTGCTGTTCGTTTTGGTTGGCATCTTTTTGCGTAATGATCCGGTCGTATTCGTCGAGGGTGTACGTGATTGAGCGGTCGTCCGGGTAGTGCATCTTGAGCAGGTGTCCGTTTGCCGTGTAGCGATAGTGCATGGTTTGATTGTCACTGTCGCTTAACTGTATCAGTCGGCTATCCGCATCATACTGACGCCGGATGGCGTAGCGCTTCTGGTTTCGACTCCATGCGTGTTCGGTCAGTAAGCCCCGGTTGTCGTACTGGTAATGGATTTTATGACCATTTTGCAGGGTTTTCTCTATTTCCCGGCCGTTTTTGTCGTAACGATGTTTCAGGTAAAGACGATTGCCGTCAGGTGTTATTGGCGACTCTACCTGTGTTAATAAGCCATCGCTGTCGTAGTGATAGCGGTAGCCGGTATGGCTGTTGGTGTGCTGTGGTGTTTTTAACGTTTTGTGCCACGTGTAGAGGTGGTTGAGCAGGTCGTATTCCCGGGTTTTGTGGTTGTGCAGGCCGTCCCAAGTGTGGGTATCTGAGGCGATCAGGTTGTGTTGTGCGTCGTAGCGTAGGTGGATGGTGACCTCTTCGCGTTTTTTTTCGGTGTGCAGGTTAACCAGTGCGGTCGTGGTGCTGATCGCTTTTTTGTAGGCGTCGTGTATTACGATGTTTTCCACCAAATCGGTGGCCTGGACGTGAGGGTTGTTAGTTATCGGGTAGTGACGGGTAATCCGTTTACGCTCCCAAGGCACTTTGCTGACCACTTGGTGTTGGCGCCCGTTGATATGACTGGTGGTGGTCATCGCCGGGTCGTTGTAGTGAATGCGGTGTTCATTGCCCCATGGGTCTGTGCTCTTGGTACGTCGGCCTTGATCGTCGTAGGCAAAGGTGGTGGTGAGGCCGAGAATATTGGTTGTGCTTGCTACTTTGCCAAAGGCGTCGTAGGAACGGCTGGATAAATTACGCCACTCACCTTTATGTAAATCCTGTTGGCTAACAGGGCGCTTGGATGCATCGTGAATTATGCGTCGTGTATCACCGAGTGGGCTTTGTAAGGTGGTGGTATTTCTGCCGTCGTCAATGAAGGTTTCGTAAGTGCTGAGGGTCACATGGCCTGCTGGGTCGGTCTGGGTGAGAGGGCGGTTCAGGGCGTCGTAAGTAAAGGTGGTGACTTCACCTTTGGGGGTAATGGTTTTCAGTTGTCTGGCGTTGCGTGTATCGATCACCCGGGTACGCTCACGGCCTTCGTCGCTCACTTTAGTGATGGTCAGCTCGGCTGTGTCCGGGTCGAACTGGTAACGGGTTTGATGACTTACCGACTGGATTCCCGGCTGGTTTTTTATTAGCCAGCGAAGGGTAGTTGAGCGTTGTCGCCCTTTGTCATCATGGGTTAAGTCCGTTTGTTGCCAGTCCTGCCAGTCCCCAAAGGGCGGCTTCCAGGCCAGACGCTCATGGCTGTGGGTTTTGCCGTTCGGAGCCAGCCCATAGCTTTTGCGAATGGCTTTGCCCCTTAACAGGTCGAATTCGGTGTGTTCGGCTAACAGGCTGTAATGGCGGGTAAAATAGCGGCTGACCGTGGCTTCAAGCGCCTTCCACTGTTGGCGTTGGCGGTCGTAGACCGAACGAGTTTCACTCAGTTTGTTGCCGTAACGGTCGTAGGTGGTGGCGGTTTTGTCGCTGGGGATATAATTGGATTCACTCCAGACGTGACGGGTCACTGTGGTGGGTTTGTCGTAATTGGTTGAACGACTGTATTTAAACGGTGAGATCGCATACTCGAAGGTGGTTTTCAGGTAAGGCTGACCCTGTCGTAGGGTGCGGACTTCAACCGGCAGGTGCAAATAATTATATTCATAAACCTGTTGGTGCTGTTGTTCGCCATTGATGTGCGTAACTTCTACGCTGTATTTGTAGGACTGGTCATTGCTGTCCATCAGGCTGTCGCCCTGCTTTGATAGGGTGTATGTGGGGTAGCCGGTGTAGTTATTGCTCTTGCTGTACTGGTAATAGATTTCGTGATGGGTTTTCAGGTCGGCCTGATCAACCTGTTTAAAGCGCTGTACCACCGGCATTTGCTTTGTGCCACTGTCGTCGGTGTAAAAAATATCGCCGTAGCTCAGCTCCGTGGTCAGCCCTTCGGGCGTTTCGAGGGTTCGAATCAGGTTTTTGCCAAATTGGTTGATATAGGTGATTTTGTGGCTCTGCTTTAATGAGTTCTCAATTCGGGTGACGCCTTGTTCATTAAAGTAAACCCGTTGCTCCCGATTGTCCGGACATAACACAACCAGTACGCCCGGTTCATAGCTGAAGCGGTAAACATTACCGTACTCGTCTTTAATGTTGGCAAGCTTGGCGGACTTAAGATTGGCAACCGGTTCTTCATAATTGAACTGCACAGTGTTATTAAAGCGGTCAGTCTGCAGTACTAACAGCCCTTGATGGGAAAAAAACTGATGACTGCCGTCTTTGTGTTGCGATACGTGGCGATAGTTTTGTTTTGGAAAGCCGGGAATAGGCTGCCCTTGTCCTACCTCCCGAAACCGGGTGCCGTGCTGATTGAAGTATTTAAGCCCGGAGGCAAAGCCGGTTTCGTCGTGCCATAGATTATCAATCAGCCACTGCTTACCGCCGAGCTCAGCGGTGTGTTGAGTAATATGGTCCAAATCCAGCTGCCAGCCAGTGGGCAGGCCAAACAGGCCTTGGGCGTTAAAACTGTACGTTAGGTTTAGTTTTAGTGGCATTCGCACGCCATGCGCTTCAATCAGGGGGTAGATAAGGCTCAGCGTTCCGGTGGCAGCATTGACCTGTATGTTGAATGCTTTTGTGTGGTTGTAGGCTTGGCTTCCTTTGTATGTGGCAATGGCATGGTTACACAACAGCAGTCCGATGAGTATCAATCTGCATTGACCAAATAACTGCGACATCATATACACCTGTGTACCGATTGCTGGCCTTATAAACTGTAGTTCAGTTATTTCACTAAGGTGAACAGCTTGCGATGAATAAAATCGACGACTGTCGTTTTATTGAGGGTAGCAAACGGGCGCTGTTTTTGGTTGGTTTTTTTATTTTCTCGGGTAATTTTCTTCTTCGGACACATATGCCTTACGGTTCAATAAAGATCTCGCTATCATTCCGTTTTAATTTTGAGTTGAATTGAAGGCTTTTTGAGCGCTTAAGGTGATTAATGTGATGAATGAACAGAACTTCGTAGTGGATGTTACTCAAGACAATATCCAAACCGTGCTGGCACAATCGGCAGAGCATCCCGTGTTGCTTTACATCGGCATGCAAAGTGACCCTGCCTGTGCGACGCAATTAACGGATTTGGAACGTCTTGCGGCTGCTTATCAGGGCAAGTTGATACTGGCCAGAGTCGATGCAGAACAGGAGAAAATGCTGGCTCAGCAACTGGTCAATCAGTTGCAGGTCAGGGCGTTGCCCGGACAGGTGATTCTGCACCAGGGCAGGCCAGTACAGGTCTTTAGCGGCCCGCAAACCGAAGAGACCCTGCGCTCAGTGCTCGACCCATTAACCATGAGCCCGGCGGATATCATCCGTCAGCAGGTGGAATCGCTTATGGAGGCGGAGCAGCCCGCTCAAGCGCTGGAGTTGTTGCAAAATATTTTGCAGGATGAGCCCGATAATCACGCCCTGCAGGTGTTGCAGGTAAACCTGTTGCTGGAGTTAGGTCGCATTGACGAAGCCCGGCAGCTGATGGCGGCCCTTCCTGCTGATGCTGAAGGTATCGCCCAACCCAAAGCCAAACTCACCTTTTATGAAATGGTGGTGGACGCCCCACCGCGAACAGAGCTTGAGGCACGACTAGCTGAGAGCGAGCACGACCACGAAGCCCGTTACCAGCTGGCCATTCGTCTGGTGATTGCAGAAGAAAACGAAGCCGCTCTGGAGCAATTGCTGACCATTGTGCGCCACGACCGCCAGTTCCGTGACGATGGTGCCCGTTTACTGATGCTGAAAGTATTTGATCAACTCGGCCAGGGCAACCCGGTTGCCACCCAGTATCGGATTAAACTCTTTGGTTTGCTGCATTAGTGCAGAAAGGTGCCAATACCCAGACCTAAGCCGCGTTCCCACCATGAACAGTGGGAGCGATTTTAAGACAGTGTGCGTCCTTTAAGCCGGCTCTTTTGCGGTTAAACCAACCGCTATGCTGGCCACTTCCGTGCGTTGTAGCGCCTCTTCACTCAGGCCACCGAGGTCATTCATTAACTCATCAAGCAGTTGTTGCAGCGTCAGGGTCATGATGGAAAAGTCAGCATCAAACTGCTCGGCGGCGGTGTCGGCGTTCACTTCATCGAGCTGCTCTTGCACGGAGTCGAGAAACTTCAGCTTGCGAATGACCAGATCATCCCCAAGCACAAAACTTAAAGCATCGTTCCAGATTAACGCCATTTTGCTCACCTGCTTACCCGCCTGCAGGTGCACCTCAACTTCTTCACCTTCTAGCACCTGCTTACTAACCTTCACCTGACCGCCTTCATCGCCCGGCTCGCGCAGCTCACACTCGTCACCCAGTGTTAGAGTGGCCGGTAGTGGGACTTCTTGAGATAACCAGCGGGTCATGGCGAAAGAGGGCATGTTCTTCAGTGGTGGGTTGATAATGGGCAGGCTGCCCAGACACTCACGCAGGCAGGAAGTGAGCTCTTCGGCCTTCTTAAATGAACTGGCGTCCACAACCAGCCAGCCCTTGGCCGGATCAATATAGGCAAAGGTGTTTTGGCTGCGAGAGAAGGCTTTGGGTAACAGCTCCATCAGGACATCGTCTTTGAGTGCTTTTTTCTCCTTGCTGAAAACCTGACGGTTCTGCTCATGCTCAATTTGCTCTACCTTCTCTTCCACCGCATCTTTGATCACACTGGCGGGCAGGATTTTCTCTTCCTTGCGAGCAGTAATCATCAGAAAACCGTTCGCCCCGTGAGTGAGTTGGTCACCGTGTTTGCCCAAAGGGGGGACCCAGCCGTAGGTGCTGATATCCTGACTGTTACAGCTGCGAAAGCGCTTCTGGCGCAGCTGCTCTTCAAGCTCCTCAATAGTGAGGCTAAACGGCTGGGTAAACCGGTAAACAATAAGGCTTTTAAACCACATGATCGAATCCTTGTTCGGCCGGGGAACCCCGGCATTTCAATTAAGGGGTATTGTTTTATTGAAAAGACACATGGTAGCAAACCTTGCGGACAACTTTTTCACTGTTTTGCAGTTGTTTGTCGGTACAGATTCCAATCGCCATGGGCATACAATATGGCCATTAAAAAAAATCACTAAAAACGGTTGCACAGAAAATGGTTAGCTGCATATAATTCGCTCCGTTCTTGAGCAGCCACAAGCGGTAAACGTTCACAGTTTTTGTGGCCTCTCTGGGTGATTAGCTCAGCTGGGAGAGCATCTGCCTTACAAGCAGAGGGTCGGCGGTTCGATCCCGTCATCACCCACCAAATCAGGCCAGTGCCTGTACGCGGACCGGTAGTTCAGTTGGTTAGAATGCCGGCCTGTCACGCCGGAGGTCGCGGGTTCGAGTCCCGTCCGGTCCGCCATACAACTTAACCCTTACGATACCTGTCGTAAGGGTTTTGTCGTTTATGGGGGGTTATGAATAAAAGGTTAAAGGCGTTTTGCTGAAAGTTTCAGGCTGCATTCTTGGTTGGCGGTTATGTTGAGGATGAGCTTGAAACATTTTTAATGAGTAATCAGGTCGACTTCTGTGACAAATGCCCGGTTGTTGTTTTGGATGCGACCCTGAAAGAAATCCTCCGGTGGAAAGCGGCGAAACTCCCTTCAAGCTGCTGGAGTCAAATTATCGCCAAAAATGGGTCAAAAGATTAGAGCTTGAATTTTGAACATTATGCTGTAACTTATCTTAGGCTTGCAAAAATAATAAAAATACCGTCAATAACAATAAATAAAACGATAAACGGAGAAACAATGAAATCACTAAAGCCCTTGCTAAGTATTTATAAAAGCTCACACCTAAACAGCAAAAACATAGCCACACATTTTGTTGGGATTCCCTTGATTCTTTGGTCAGCGGCGCTTTTTTTTGCCACTTTCATTTTTCAGGTTGCCGGTTATCAAATCAATGTAATGGAAGTATTAGCTGTTTTGATCTTTGTTTACTACTTAGCCTTAGACTTTAAGTTGGGCGTGGTTGCCATTGCTTTAATCGCACCAATTTGGCTACACGCAAACAGCTACGCTAGTGCGGATAATGCCTATTTACTCGCTGGTGTTATATTTTCTATCGGTTGGGTATTTCAGTTTATCGGTCATCACTACGAAAAAGCCAAACCTGCCTTTTTCGATGACATCAAACAATTGCTCATTGGGCCTTTATTTTTAGTAGCTGAGCTTTGTTTCATGTTAAAGCTATTTTCTGCATTAGAGAAAGAGATTACCGCTGAAGCGATTGAGATCAGAAAGTCAATGAAAAAAGTTAATACCGTTTAAGCTTGAACGAAAAAAACCGATATTTAGTCGGTTTTTTTTACTTGCATATAGGCTTATTAATCCGCCCTTTATCTGACATATCCTTGTCACTATTATTTTTATTTCGTCGTGCAATGATATTAATAAGCTATGCATTGGCAAATAAAATTTTTGGCTCTTAATGGACTCCGGGGATCGACCATTGCAGGTGTAGGAGAGGCTGTATGGATATTAACGCTTTGTAGCACTGGCCAACCAGGCTCCTACCATCCAGCTCCTGCCGAAGCGGTTTAACACAAACACCACAAAGTCCCCAAAAAGAGACACTAACCAATAAAAACCCACTTAATGTAACCAATAAGGGATATTAAATAACCCATTTGACAGTGTTAATATAAGGTCCTAAATTAAGAACATTAGTCGACTAAAATAGACTTAAAGTGACCAAATTAGGACTTTAAAGTGAAAGGCTTGACAGCTACAGCATTAGCAGAAGAGATCGGCGAAAGGTTGAGGCAAGCTCGACTAAATCGAGATCTCACTCAATCCAAAGTTGCAGAGCTTGCTGGCATTGCCCGCAAAACGGTTCTGAATGCAGAAAAAGGAAAAGTGCAGCTCGATATCATGATTGCGATATTAATGGTGTTAGACCTCACAGAACAAATTGATCTATTTCTCCCTAAACAAGAAATTTCTCCCTTACAGCTGGCCAAATTGCAAGGAAAAAAAAGGCAGAGAGCCTCTGGCCAGCGCAGTAACAAAGATGAGGAAACTCCAGAATGGTAATGGAAGTCATTAAGATAACTTACCAAGACGATGTAGTTGGCGCAGTTAGTTTTGATACTCAAAAGGGGCTTGGGTCATTTGAATACGATCCAGGCTTCGTAAAAAATGGCGTCGAGCTGTCCCCGATCAAAATGCCATTATCGGGTCGAATTTATAGCTTTCCCGAGCTGAATTTCAATACGTTTAAAGGACTGCCAGGGTTAATTGCTGATTCATTACCTGATGATTTTGGTAACGCAGTTCTCAACGCATGGGTTGCAGGTCAGGGCCGTTTACCGAGCGACATTACGCCGCTGCAGCGTCTCCAATATACGGGAAAGCGAGGCATGGGAGCTCTTGAATATGCACCAGCTACACAGTTACGAAGTTTGAATGCTTCACAACGGATAGAAATCCAATCGCTCGTTTCAATTGCGCAGGAAATCTTAGATTCACGAGATAATTTTGAAGTACAACTCAAACAAAATGGTCAAGACGATAGAGAGGCAATGATGTCTTTATTATCTGTTGGCATGAGTGCTGGAGGAGCAAGACCGAAAGCAGTATTAGCATTTAATGAAGATTTTACTCAGGTTCGTTCTGGCCAAGCCAACGTGCCAAGTGGTTTTACTCATTATTTAATGAAATTTGATGGCGTTAGTGAACATAACAAGAATCAAGAAACCTTCGGTGACCCACTAGGGTATGGTGCAATGGAGTTTATTTATCACTTAATGGCTAAGAAGTGCGGTGTCGATATGATGCCATGCCACTTACTTCACGAAGGTAATCGAAGACACTTCATTACACAGCGTTTTGATAGAATTAGAAATAAGAAGGTACACGTACAAACACTTAACGGTCTTGCACACGTTGACTATAAAAAACCCGGTTCATTTTCGTACGCCGAATTATTTGGCATAGCGAGGCAGTTAAGGCTGTCGGCTCTTGAAGCTGAGCAACTTTTCAAGCGCATGACTTTTAACATCATTACGCGAAACCATGACGACCATTCAAAGAACTTTGCCTTTATGCTGAAAAAAGACAAATGGTCTCTCGCACCAGCTTATGATTTAGCCTATAGCTACAAACCAGGCAGTAAATGGGTGAATAGCCATTGGATGAGCTTGAGTGGTAAAAGAGATAACTTTACACGAAGTGATTTCTATAGCTTAGAAAAACTAAGCCCAATTTTTAACAAAAGAAAGATCGACGATATTATTGATACAACTATTGAGCACGTATCAACTTGGCGTCAGCTTGCTCAGCAATGGGATGTACCAAAAACACTGATAGATGAAATACAAGAAAATTTGCGCCTCGATATTTAGGGATGTGACTATTTCTGTATGCACAAAAAAGATGGCCTCTTTTTAAGGCCATCCAAACCAAACCGCAATTTAGCCAGCATGGATATAAGATGTAATTATCAATCAGTTATTCCCCGAAATTTCTTCAGCCGCCTCCTGACGTAGTTTCTGAGCATCCATTACATGTAGCCGTGTAGTGGTCCAATAGCACCGGACACTTAAATGCGAGACAATACGATCAACCATTTTAGGTGTCACAATGAGCGAAAAGAAAACACAAAAAAGTTACCCAAAGGAATTCAAGGAAGAAGCGGTTGCATTGGTAGCTGAGCAAGGCTACAGCGTGCCAGAAGCCGCTAAATCATTGGGTATTGCAGTTAGCCTACTGTACACATGGAAGGCCAAAATTGAAAAGCAAAATGCTGGATTGTCTTTAAAAGAAGATGAACGAGAAGAGCTTAATAGGCTGCGTAAGGAAGTTAAGAATCTTCGTATGGAGAAAGAAATATTAAAAAAGGCGAGTGCCTTCTTTGCGAAGGAAATGAAATAAAATTTCCGTTCATCAAAAAGGAGTCGGCGCACTACCCCGTTAATCTACTATGCCGAACCATGAAGGTTAGCAGGTCTGCTTATTATGAATGGATTAAGCGGCCTGCCAGGCTCATAACAGTGCAAGAACTGAACCTGTACCGGCGGATAAAGCGCTTGTTTAACCAGAGCAGGCAAAGTTTGGGGAGCCGTGAAATGATGAAAAATCTACGCAAAGAAGGCTTTGTCATTGGTCGTTACCGTGTTCGTCAGTTGATGAAGCAGCTCAATTTAGTTGTGACGCAACGACTAGCCTATAAGGTTACGACTCAGCGCAGGCACAGTGATGCAGTGGCTGATAACCTGTTGAATATGAACTTTAAACCCGTGACACCTAAAATGGTTGACCGTATTGTCTCGCATTTAAGTGTCCGGTGCTATTAGACCACTACAGGGCTAAGGCTCTGAAACGTCAATTCCGCTCCGACCATCCCCATAAGAATCGAACCCAAGAATCAACAGAGGCTTTGGTTTTAGCTTTCTCTTTGGATAACCCCCATTTAGGGCAAGCACAAGTATCTATACAGATGAAAGCCCTTCATAGCGTGGATATAAGCCCATCAGGTGTTCGCAACATCTGGGTTCGGGAAAAGCTGAATACGGCAGCACAGCGGCTTGAGCGATTAAAATCACAGGTTGTTGCCTAGCTATCGGTATTTGGATTGCTGAAATCTCAGCGAGCTGTTACGCTGAGACGACAAAATCCCTCGGTAATTAACCCGTCAGTTTCCCTCGGTAATCACACTTCTACAATTTAAACCCTCAATTCAGTAACGTCCTCCAATCGTCAAAATGGTGTAATGGGTCACACAGTTTTTCCATCATCGAACTTCCATGGCCAATCAGTACGCCATGCACTCTCAGGCCATGAGAGGTCTTCCGCCTCTTCACCCGCTGGAGCAAATTGTCGGCATACCCGAACTCACCATCACTGACAATCAGGATGTCTGCTTTTTGCCACTTCTCCTGCTTACACTGCGCCAGGGCTTTTTCTACAGGCCCTTGAACATCGGTGCCTCCACCGAATGACATGGAGAGAAATGAAATTAAATGATCCATGCCTTTTCTATCAGCACTTAACTCCATTTCAGCAACTTCGTTCGTGCTGCCAAACAGGTATACATAGCAATCACGCTTCTCGCTACCAGCAACTCTCAGAGTCTCCAGAACCAAAGCTTTTGCAATCTGCTCAGGTGAGCCCGACATAGAGCCAGAAGTGTCCAGACAAACCAGAACAGGGCCTTTATCAAGGCGCTTCTCTTTGCCTTCCCTTGTGATTTCCTGCTGCTCTTCAATCTCTGTCGTAATAGTTTCCAGCTCAACGCCTTCCACCGCATAACTCAACAGAGCCTGCTCAGATCTTTTGGCATGCCATAGTCCTTTCAGTACAGGATGACCCAGCAAAGCGGCTTCCTGTGGAAGCATTCGGCTTATAGAGTCGCTCCGTGTGACACCGCGCATTTCCATGGGGACCAGAGGGCTTTTAACTTCCCGAACAACATCCTGCTGCCTTTTCACAGCTTCCATAATGGTTTCCAGTATTGGCTCTCCATCGGTCTGTTGCATTCGCCCCAGTGACCTGATGACATCTTGCAGCTCCGGGAGCTTTTCCAACAGATCTCTAAGACGAACTATGTTTAGCCAGCCATGACTTTGGAAAATACCTTTACACAGATCGTAGCCAAGTCGTGCAACAAGCTGGAGATCACGAAAAACCGACTCAACTTCTCTCCAAACCTCAAGACGCTCAAGCCACTGCCGATCCAGCGCAGCCGAAATCATAGGAAAAAGGGCTTCCCAGCACTCCTGCTCAGCAACTGTTTCCAGCTCTATTATGCGATCTGCAGTGAGTTCTATCTTTTGGCTCTTGCTCCGTCTATCTGGATTTTTCTGCTTACGATGTCGTTTTGCTTTCTGAGCTTCTTCCAGCTTCTCCAGCTCTTGCTTCTTCAATAACTCAACGAGTGCAGGGTATCTCTGGAGATAAACACCATTTTGCTCATCAAGTGCTTTCAGAATATCAACAAGAAGAGCGTCAGTTACTTCTTCGTTCTGGTAGCAGTAACGAGCAATCCCTAACCGTTGTAAGAATTGCAACAATTGGGTTTGCACAGGCTTTGCAGGCCAAGCTAATGCTTCCAGAAGGAAGCTGCCCTTGCAGTAAATGTTGCCTTAATTCACCTACAGCAATAGCTCTTGGTATCGGTAGCCCCATAGAGTGAGTCAAAACAGGAGCAAAAAGCTCGGCAGGTAACTCATACAAAGGAGCATACTTATCCTCAATTTTTTGTAGTTTGAGGCTTTCCTTAGGGAGCGTTATGAGGTTATTGATCAACAAGCTCATCTTCTATTTTCTCATCAACCTCATCAGCAAAAAATAAATAATTCTTTTCTGATTCAATGGGAAGTTGTTTGAAGCCCGATACCAACTTTGCTGCTCGATCTTGCAATGGAGAGACACCAGCAATTGCTGCCTCTAAATTATATATAACATCCGAAAGCAAGCTTCTGCCTGCCCAGATGTGCTCTCCAAGCTCTGCACTAGCTCTCGCTAAACGTTGTGTAAGGTTTTGTTGGTAATCATGAATCTCAGCTTCTAGAAGACTGACTTGAAATATCCGGTTTTCAACATGTGCCTTAGAATGTTTGATCGGAACCATGTATGGTTCATTCTCAACTTTCACCATTACAGGTTCATTTTCATGCCGATATCTTGAGCTTTCAGTAGTTTTACGACCATATTGGTCTATATACAGTAAGTTGCCATCGCTATCTTTCTTTTGCTCTCGGGTCGTAGATGACTCAACTGGTTCGCCACCTTTACCTTTATAGAGCAATTTGCCAGCATCACTCACTCCCTGCTCATATTTGCTTTGGTCACTTTTTAATACATGCTCCCACTTATTGAGAATTTCAGTTACTTTTACAGGGCTAAAGTCGCTATCAATAGAAATTCGCTCGCGATAAAACTGATTTAGTACATCAAATTGATTTGGCTCTTTCCATAAGCAATGAGGTAGTAACCACGCATCATAGAGGCTAACTTCGCTCTGACCGTTAGTGAATGCAGAAACCCTTAATAATTTAACTACTTTACGCCACCGGCGGTCAGAGACATATATTTCTTTCTCTTTAAGAAAATCACGATATTCCTGCATTAACAGAATGACAGCAGAGGATAGCTTTACCTTTTGCGCCAGCTCCTGAACCTCCACGAGATCATCTTCCCGAAGCCTGATATCCAGATCTGGGCTGCACTTCTGATTATCCAGCTGCAACAGTTCAACAAAACTGTCATCACTGACCTGATCCACATAGCAGCGAAGCATGAACCGGTCATACAAGGCATTGAGTTCTTCACCCTCAGGCAGCTCGTTACTGGCCGCAACAACCGAGATCAATGGAATGTTATCTCTTCGGTTTCCGTTATCAAATTTCCGCTCATTCAATACGGTGAGCAAGCTGTTCAAAATCGCACTGTTTGCTTTAAAGATTTCATCAATAAAAGCGACGGAGGCTTGGGGAAGATAGCCACTCGTCAGCCTTTTATACTGATCCTGTTCCAGTGACTGAATAGACAAAGGACCGAACAACTCTTCAGGCACAGAGAACCGGGTAAGCAGCCTTTCAAAATAGTTGGCTTCAACAAACGCTTCTTTGAGCCTTTTTGCCAGCTCGCTTTTTGCTGTGCCAGGAGGGCCAAGCAGTAAAACATGCTCACCAGCCAGTGCTGCCAGTAATATCAGTTTTGTCTGGGTTTCTCTTTCCAACAATCCTTGTTGCAACTCACCAATCAATTGTTCCAATTTCTGCTTACGGCTGGGTATTTGAGCGATAGATTGCTTACTCATTAAGACTCTATTCTGTGATTGTTTATGTGGCTTAGTTTTTCATACCATACGACATTGAATCGTGTATATGCAATAACATCAAGCAAAGTAGACCTGTTTGAGATTTCATTCTCTGCTGGCATAATCATCACCGGCCAAGGAAGTAAGACGCTTCCCCATAATAAGTAAGAGAACAGTGATGTCCAAAGCGCTTGAGAATTTTATCATTGCAACCAATGATGTAGATGAATTATTAGCCTGTTATGACGCCATCAACAATAACAGGCCTTCATCTGGCCCAGAAGTATTAAAGCGAGCTACTCTGATCATGATTCTTACCGCTTGGGAAACCTATGTGGAAGATGTGGCTACAGAATTGTTTGAACGGAAATTTGGCATACTCAAAGGCAGCCATGTTGGTAACTACATGGAGAAGAACTTTAAAACAGAATTAAAACGGTTCAACACGCCAGACTCCCTGAAAACCAAGCACCTGTTTGAAAATTTTTTTGGCATTGATGTCACTGCCAACTGGCTCTGGTCAAATATCGGCCAGGAGCAGGCCAGAGCTCAGCTCAATAGCTGGATCAAGAAGCGAGGAGAAGCCGTTCACCGAATGGACGTGAACATCAATGGCCCACACATTGTAAAACGGGATGAGCTGGATAAGTGCCTGAGATTTTTTAATGAACTCGTTAAACAAACTGACGCGGTTCTGGAAGCAGCCTGACCTGCAACCGGATCAGAACGGTCCGAAGGAAATACATGACGGTGCTATCTGTCCGGCTCAAGGTCAAAGCTCATGGGCAGAAGCGATTTATTATTGCCCTGAAATACAACGGGGAAGACGTCTATCTTCTTCAGGGGTAGCTTGCATGTATTGATCTTCACCAATCATAGGTAACACTGTCTACAAGCATAACTGGTGTCGTGTAGTCTGAAGAAGCCTTTCACTGCTTCTGGCGTTTTTTGCAGGCTCTTCATCTTGCTGCGGATGAAGTCTATAAACTCTTCCTTAGTTTTCAGAGCTGTCTTTCCAAGCTCTTCCTTAAGGTGGTTCCAGACCTGCTCATCAGGGTTTAGTTCGGGGGAATAGCCTGGCAGCAGATGAAGCCCCAGGAGCCTTGGTTCCTGTTCTACATACTCCTTCGTAAATTTTGCTCTATGTGCAGGATGACCGTCGGTGATCACAATTATTGGCTTATCTACGCTGCGAACCAGTGACTTGAGATAATCAACAAACGCAAACCGATCCATACTGCCTGTAAATGTTTTGTATCTCATGATGCCTTCTGAACTAACAACTGAAATGAGGTTTAGTCTGTGCCTTGAACCAGTGGTTTTAACAACGGGAGTCAGCCCCTTAATGCCCCAAGTTCGACCGCGATGACTCTCAGACTTCGCAGTGGACTCATCAAGAAAGAAAATGATGGCATCTTGTTCCTCCGCTTGCTGGATAATGGCTGGGTAACGAATGTTTAGCCATTCATTAACTTTTTTTTTCGTCCTGTTCCCAGGCTCCCCAGCGAGTTTTTTGAGGACTGAAGTTCATTTGTTTCAAAAGCTTGCCAACATGAGCCGCTGTGTATTTCACCTGGAAGGTCTGGTCAATTAGATCTGCGATGATCTGGCAAGTCCACAGTGCCGTCTGGTAGCCATAATCAACCGGAGTTTGGGTTCTAAGCAGTACTCTGAGCCGCTCTTGCTGTTCAGGAGATAGCTTTGGTTTGGGTCCCGTTTTTCCTGTACGTGTTTTCAGGCCTTCCCAACCACCTGTTTTGTATCGATCAATCCATTGATAGACGATCTTTCTTGAGGTTCCGTACTTGTGGGCAAGTCTGGTAGGAGTCATGCCTGCCAGCCAATTCTCTATAGCCTCGAAACGAATTTGCTCTCTGACCGGATCAGGGATTTTGCGACCGTCGATATTGTCCATTACTGCCTCATCTGTGAGGCCTTGGATAATACCATACGACAGGTGTTACCTATAACTGCCAGACATCAATATACTCCCGGCTACATAATTACTGCTCAGTATGTATCGTTAGTCGTCTATTTATCGCACCTACTGATCCCAATAGCTGTCTTCCAGGCTGACTTCCCGTTCGGGCAATGCCCGGGAAAGGCGGGGGGAACTTTGAGCCAGTACTTCAAAACTTACCCGGTTGGAGTATTTACACACCTGAGCAAAAGACGAGTAGGTTAGCCAGGGTTTGCTGTGTTTGCCTGAGGTGGGTAGCACCTGACGATGATAAGCGTTTGCTGCCATGTCATGCACCAAAGCGGCTAAGGCGCCGTCTCCGGCCCCGTTGGTGCTTTTGATGTTTTTTGGCCCGCCCAGATACGGGCTGATATGCGAAAACACCTGCATGGGCTCTTCGCAGTTTGTTCGTAGCATCGGCCTGCTGAATTCGTAGCGGTTAAAATCACTGATACTGCCGGAGCGAATGGGGTTTTCGGTCTCTCTGGCCTGTGATTTCTCGGTGTAGCCACTGAGATATAGCCCTTGCGCACCGGCGGTTAACAGTGCCATATCCACCCACTGCAGTATACTTTGCAGTGCTGACAAAGGCTCTTTCTGGCCGGTCAATGCCTCAGACTCTTCCTCATTCATGGCGACAACGTTTACATAGTTTTGTAAAAACGAAATCAATTGCTCTTTGATGGCGCTTACCAGTCCACGGGTACCGAGTGTGAGCACAACAGGTACTTGATGTTGTTTGGCCAGCTGCGCGGCTTTAACCATGGCGTGGTAAATGGGCTGTTTCGGGTCTGCCAGTGTGTACGCGCAAAGTAGCAGTGCCGATGATCCGGCAATGATCTCTTCCTCAATAAACTCGGGGGTCAGCTGGTTCATCAAACCGGGGCTGATGCCAAATGTACGTTCACCGTCTTCGGTAATCAGGGCAAAACAGCGGCCAATGGGGCCGTTCACTGGCTGTAAAAAAGTCAGGTCTACTTTGCTGCTGGTGTTGCAAAGATAGCGATAGGCGTAATCACCCACATGAATGTTTCTGCTCATCACGCCAAATTGTACTGAGCGATCATCTGCCAGTACCGAGTAGTTGTGTAGCGTGTTGCCAATGGTGCCACCGGCATATTGGTCTTCGATCAGTTGTTTGTCTTGCAGCAGCTGGTAGAGGCGGTTGGCCTCAGCGTCGTCGAGCCACTGGGAGCCGCCTTTTTCCAGAGCAAAATCACGCAGTAGGGCGTCATCAGCCCGAGCGGTGATGTCTACCAGGTTTTGGTCAATACCACAGACGTATGTGTTAGTCTGACCGAATACGGAGCTTTCTATATCGAAGCGGTTGTGTGTATTAACCGGAAAATAGTGCTTGATCTTACGACGGCCGGGGAATTTCATGGGGAATATAAAACAGTATGATGTTGATGACACACGAAAGTGATGTCGAAAAAGTGTGTCGATTATTCATCAAAAGAAAACAAAAAACCAGTGTCTTATAATGTTAGCTACAAGAGCGTTAAGGGTATTGTAGTTATAATCATTATGAGCCATGCTGGTTTGCACGAAGTCACAATGTGTCTATTACCCCATAGGGATTAACCGAAAGACGTTATGATGTTCAAAACATTAAATGCTGATATGTGTAGAAAACAGGTGTCAATGCTGGTGTCAATGGTTTTGGGAGTATTAACCATGGTTTCAATAGCAGGTTGTTCGATAACGACGGAGAGAGAAGCCCTGGTGCCCCAGAATAGAGTGATAAAAAGCCCCGCTGATGATCGAGACTATCGCTACCTTATTCTGGATAACGGCCTGAAGGTTTTGTTAATTTCTGATCCGGATACTGATAAATCAGCTGCTGCTGTGGATGTTAATGTCGGGAGTTACCAAGACCCTGATAATCGTCTGGGTCTGGCTCATTTCCTTGAACATATGTTGTTTATGGGGACGGAGAAATACCCGGACGTTGACAGCTACTCAGAGTTCATTCGTGCCCACGGTGGCAGCAGTAATGCTTACACTACCGATGTAAGAACCAACTACTACTTTGATATTAACAGTGGCCAGCTGCAGCCGGCGCTGGACCGTCTGGCTCAATTCTTTATTGCTCCAAAGCTCGACCCCAACTACGTTGAGCGAGAAAAAAATGCCGTAGATTCTGAATACCGTCTGCACGCAAGGGAGGACGGCTGGCGACTGTTTATGGCCAACAACGCCACCTCCAACCCGCAGAGCCCCAAGAGCCGCTTTACCATTGGTGATCTTGACACACTCAGTGATAAAGACGGCAAACTGTGGCAGTCCCTGCACAATTTCTACAAGCGCTATTATGTGGCCTCTAATATGGGTGTTGTCGTCTATGGCAAAGAGTCGCTGGATACTTTGGAAAAGTGGGTCAAAACCTCTTTTACTGCTGTTCCGGCCGGTGCCAAACCGGATATACACACCGGCAAGCCACCTTATGCCCCGGGGCAGCTGGAGGCGCGCATCAATATTGTGCCATTAAAAGACACCCGAATTTTATCTTTGAGCTTTCCGCTGCCGAGTACTCAGCCTTATTACAAAATCAAGCCGCTGGGCTATCTGGCCAGAATTGTCGGCTATGAGGGTAAAGGCAGCCTGCACAGTCTGTTAAAAGAGCGTGGTCTGATTGACTCTCTGGCCGCCTACAGCAGTGACCTGCCCAATGAGTACAGTGAGTTCACCATAAGAATGGAGCTGACTCCTAAAGGGCTGGCTCAGCTTGATGAAATCACCGCTCTGGTGTTTGATTATCTGGCGCTGATTCGCCAAAAAGGCTTACAACCGCGGTTGTATGAAGAGAGTAAACAGATCGCCGAACTCGATTTTCGTTATCAAGAGGATCGTAATCCACAACAGACGGTTTCAGGGTTGGCAGCGAGAATCCACTATTTGCCCGCTGAGCACCTTCTGGATGCAAACTATCTCTACGAAAGTTACGATCCTGAACTGGTGCGGGACTTCCTCGACCGGTTGGTGGTGAAGAATCTGCGTCAGGTAGTGATTGCGCAGGATTTACCAACGGATCGGGTTGAGCCCTATTTTGAAACCCAATACAGTATAAAACCATTGTCGGATAGTCTGGTTAAGCGGTTGCAGCACCCGGTATCTCACAAAGAGCTGACCATTCCTGAGCCCAACCCGTTTCTTGCCAGTAACCTCAAGTTGTTACAAACCGGTGAAGCAGATATACCTTCGGTCATTATTGATAAGAGTGGGTTGAAGGTCTGGAGTTTAACCGACACCAGCTTTAAGATGCCCCGGGGCAATATCCGGGTGATGATCTCCACACCGCTTGCTTCTGCAACACCTGACGACAATGTATTGATTCAACTTTATAAGTCACTGTTATCACGCAGCCTGAATGAGTACGGGTATCCGGCTAAAGAAGCCGGATTGAATTACAGCATTAGTGCGGGTCGGCGTGGTCTGTTGATCAGTTTGACGGGTTATCAGGATAAACAGGCGGTGCTTCTGGAAGATATTCTCAAGGCAGTGGATCACTTTAAGCCACACAAAAGTGCCTTTGAGCAGGAGAAATCTGCGCTGATCCGCAGCCTGAAAAATAAAAAGTTTCAGACTCCCTATCGTCTGGGTATGGATGCATTGAATCAGGTGACATATCCCTCGTATCCGGAAGATGCCGTTTTACTCAAGGCGGCTGAGGATATCAGTTATTCGCAATTGGTCGAGTACGCCCGGGATTTCTATCGCCAGATTCATGTGGAGATGCTGGTGTATGGTAACCACAGTGAGGCAGAAGCGCGTACCTTGGCCGCAATGGTTGAGTCAGCCCTGTTAAATGACGATAACCGTCGTGCCCGGTTTGATCTGCCTTTTTACCTCTTAGGTGACACTAATCGTCTACTCACCCTTGATATTGAGCATGATGACTCAATGTTGATCAGCTACTACCAAATGCCGCAAACCAGCAACCGTGAACGGGCAAAATATGCGTTGTTGGGCCGTTTGCTCGGTAACCCTTTCTTTAATAGCCTGCGTACTGAGCAGCAACTCGGTTATGTGGTTTTTGCTGGCCCCCGGCCTTTTGAGCGGCATCCGGGCGTTATATTTGTGGTGCAGTCGCCAAAGCTTGACCCTATCGGCATAGAAGATCGGGTGAATCAATTTTTAAACAGTCAAAAAAGCGCGCTGAAAAACTTGACTGACAAAGAGTTGGAGACCTACCGCCAAGGGCTGATCGGCGACTTGCTCAAAAAAGACGACAACATGGATGAGCGTAATGGGCGCTTCTGGCAAAGTATCGCCACCGGCGAAGAGGATTTTTACAACCGGCTGAAGATTGCCGAGGAAGTTCGCCAGTTAACGCCTACCGACATGCAGTCAGCTCTGGCCCGGTTGCTTGAAGACAGAGGTAAGCTGGTCATTCGTTCATTTGGTGAGCCCCACAAAGGTGCTTACCGTGAAGAGGTTGATCGGATTGAGTGTCGAAAGATGGACTGCCTCAATGATCTGCCTATTAACAATTAGCCAATTGTCGCTTTTCTGTCGGTGTTAACAGGAGGGATTTTTATGTCCACTGACGTTCTTTTTGATGAACTGACTGCACGCAATAATAAAAAGATTGGCCTGATTACGCTGAATGTACCCGAGTCGTTGAATGCGTTGAACCAGTCGATGGTTGACGGGTTGCTCAGGCAGCTTTCACACTGGCGGGAAAACGACGACATTGCAGCTGTTTTTATACAAGGCAGCGGCGAAAAGGCATTTTGTGCGGGAGGGCATGTACGGGCATTGCGTCAAGCGTTGGTGGATTCCCCATTGCCCGATGTGCCACAAGCTTTTTTTACCGCTGAGTATCGTGTTGATTACCTGATCCATACCTACCCAAAGCCGGTTATTTGCTGGGGAAATGGCGTGGTGATGGGCGGCGGCGTTGGCCTGATGGCTGGGGCATCGTTCAGGGTGGTGACCGATACTTCCCTTTTGGCCATGCCTGAAATCAGTATTGGCCTGTACCCGGATGTGGCAGGCAGCTGGTTTTTAAGTCACCTGCCAGCAAAAATCGGCTTGTTTATGGCGTTAACTGGCTGCCGTATGAATGCGGCAGATGCCATCTATTTAGGCTTGGCCAATCGCTTTGTGGATCACGCTTTTCGTGACAATGTGCTGGCCGGGTTGCAGGAAGCTGACTGGCAAGATAACAATCTTTACGGTGTTGCTTATGGCGTGATTCAAAAGTATCGGGAAGAGAGTTCTGGGTGGTTACCCTATTCCAAAGTGCGAGAGCACCGGGATCTCATTGCCCGGCTGATGGATCAGCCCACCTTGGCGGACATTTTTGTCGCCCTTGAGCGTCTTGAAACAGATGATGAGTGGCTGCTGGCGGCGAGAAAAACGGCGCTTGGCGGTTCTCCTTTGTCCGCTGCGATCAGTTATCGGCAGCTGCAAAATGCACGTCATATGTCTTTAAAAGAGGCGTTGCAAAGCGAATTGATATTGTCAGTTAATACGGTATTGAGGGGAGACTTCTTAGAAGGCGTCCGTTCGCTTTTGGTGGAAAAAGATAACAAACCGCAGTGGCAGTATGATCGGGTGGAGTCCGTAGATCCGGAATTTTTGAATGCGCTGTTTGTATCGCCTTGGGCTGTCAATCCGTTGCATGACCTTTAAAAGGCTGTTTGAGAATAGCGCCTGGGTCGGCGCTATTCTTGGGCGACCTCCTGCAAGGCGCTTCTCTCCACCACAAACTGCATAAAGCTTTCCCCTATAATTTCTTTGTGATTGCTTCGTTCGCCCATGGTAAGCAGTTGCAAGCTGCTCTTGCCAATATGGTTTTTACGTAGTGAAATAGCCCTGTTGGTTCGCTTAGGTCAATCCTGTTTAGCTCCATAGCAGCGCTAAAGTTGTGCAGGAGGGGTGAATCATCTCAATAGCCCGGGAATAGAAGGCCCTTAGAAAAATAACATCAGGATATAAGACAACCGACTTATGAGTTTCGACAGCACCCAACAGTATATCGCCACGGATGAACTTAAGCTGGCCGTTAACGCCGCCATTACCTTGCAACGTCCACTGCTGATTAAAGGTGAGCCCGGCACCGGTAAAACCATGTTAGCGGAGCAGGTGGCGCAATCGCTCGGCAAAGAACTGCTGCAATGGCATATCAAGTCGACGACGAAGGCTCAGCAAGGGTTGTATGAGTACGATGCAGTATCCCGCTTACGGGACTCTCAACTGGGCGATGCAAAAGTGCACGACATTGGTAATTACATCGTCAAGGGAAAGCTCTGGGAAGCGTTTGCCGCCGATGAGCAGGTGGTGCTGTTGATTGATGAAATCGATAAAGCCGATATTGAATTCCCCAACGACCTGCTGCAAGAACTGGATAAAATGGCGTTTGATGTGTACGAAACCCGCGAGCAGGTGCAAGCCCGGCACCGCCCTATTGTGATTATAACCAGCAACAACGAAAAAGAGCTGCCGGATGCTTTTTTACGACGCTGCTTTTTCCACTACATTCGTTTCCCCGACGCCGCCACCATGCGTAAGATCGTTCAGGTGCACTTTCCTAATTTACAAAAACGACTGGTAGACGAGGCGTTGCAGGTATTTTTTGAGCTTCGGGATATTCCGGGTCTGAAGAAAAAACCGTCAACCTCAGAGTTGATAGACTGGCTAAAATTGCTTAACTCCGATGAGATTTCGGCGGATGTTTTACACAACCGTGACACCCGTTCAGCCATTCCACCGCTGCACGGTGCGCTGGTAAAAAATGAACAAGATGTCACCTTGCTGGAGCGTTTGGCGTTCATGAGTCGCCGGGGATAGTGCCGCTATGCTCACCAATTTTTTTGCCACCGTGCGCAATTTTGGCGTTCCGGCTACCACCCGTGAGTATCTTGACTTGCTGGCGGCGCTGGATGCTCACCTTGTTTATGCCGATCAGGAAGGTTTTTATCAACTGGCTCGCACGGTGCTGGTTAAAGACGAACGACATTACGATAAATTTGATAAAGCCTGTCAGGTGTTCTTTGCCGGGCTGGAGTCGATGGACGATCTGTTAGAGGCGCTTATTCCAGAAGAGTGGTTGCGGCAGGATTTTATCCGACAGTTGTCCGACGAGGATAAAGCCCGTGTTCAAAGCCTGAAAAGCCTGCAAGAGCTACTCGATACTTTCAAGGAGCGAATGCAGGAGCAAAGCGGTCGGCATCAGGGGGGCAATAAATGGATCGGCACCGGTGGCACCTCGCCTTTTGGGGCTTATGGTTACAACCCGTCGGGGATTCGCATCGGCCAGCACGAGTCACGGCATCGTAAAGCGGCGAAAGTCTGGGATAAGCGGGAGTTTAAAAATCTTGACGACAATGAGCAGCTGGGTAGCCGTAACATGAAAATGGCACTGCGTCGTTTACGCCGCTTTGCCCGCCAAGGAGCGGCTGATCAGTTGGACCTGAACGACACCATTCATTCGACGGCCAGTAAAGGAATGCTGGATATCAAAATGGTGCCGGAGCGACACAATGCAGTAAAAGTGTTGCTGTTTATGGATATTGGCGGCTCTATGGACAACCATGTGCGTTTATGTGAGTCATTGTTTTCTTGCTGTAAAACCGAATTCAAGCACCTTGAGTTCTATTATTTCCACAACTATCTGTATGAGAGCGTATGGCAGGATAATCAGCGCCGCCACAACCAACGGACTGACTTGTGGGATGTGATTCATCGCTATGGGAAGGACTATCGGGTCATTTTTGTCGGCGATGCTGCGATGTCACCGTTTGAAATCACGGCGCCCGGTGGCAGTGTGGAGCACTTTAATGCAGAAGCTGGCCACGTCTGGATGGCGCGACTAAAAGCCCACTTTGATCGGGTGATCTGGCTTAATCCTGTGCCGGAGTCGGGCTGGGAGTTTACCGCGTCCACGCGTTTGATTGTTGAGCAGATGGAAGGGCAAATGTACCCCCTGACCATTCGTGGTTTGGAGCGGGCTATGAGTTACTTGGCGGGATGAAGGGGGCGGTACTCAGGAGCTGCAGTGCAATTTGTATAAATGCCAGGTACTCAGGAGCTGCAGTGCAATCATTAACATCACCACCAGTAATCTCAAAAGCCACAGGCAGACCACAAGCATCAACCGATAAGTGAATCTTTGTCGTATTACCACCCCGACTTTTACCGATAGCTTCATGATCACCAGTAGCTGCTCCAGAGCTGTGTTGATGCGCCCTAACATAGCTGCCATCCATGAACAGCCACTCCATGTCAGGGTCTACAATCAACGCCTCGAAGAGCTTCATCCACTTACCCTGCTCTGACCATGCGTTGAACTTTTTGAAGATAGAATTCCATGGACCAAACTCTTCAGGAAGGTCTCTCCATGGGCAGCCAACACGAATACGATAAAGCATTCCCTCAACATAGGAGCGTAAGTTGGGCTTGTTGTAGATCTTGATCTGACTGAAAATACTCATCAGCTTCGACCAGTACTCGTCAGTGAGCATTAATCGGGGCATTGCAGGTTCGCAGTAGGCAGGTGTGGTAACCGTTATACTGCGGACTTGCAGACAAACTTCAATAGTTTTTTGAAACGTCAACAGCCCCTTGGCAAGCAAGCAAAGTTTGCATAATCCAAAAATAGTTTAAGAATAAATCGTCCTGAGACTAATGGAGGAAAATCAAAAAGATGCCAATGACATGCAAGCTGCTTCATTTCTTCCCTTGTAAAATGTTCTTCTGGTGCAAAGAAAGCGAGTGACCCATAGGCATCATTTAGGGCGTTCTCTTGGAAAACAAACACCATACTAAAAAAATCATTAAGGAATCGTTTTTTCCCCTTGCTCATTTCCATGATATATTCCGAAGCCATTCTTTGCTTGAACAGTGCCATGTAATTAACTAGATCAGGTTGTTCTAGTCGGTCCGCAATAGGCTCACTCATAATTTGTACCAGTGGACCTGCCGCTAATTCATCTGATTCTGCGGGTTCCATATCTATGGACTGGAAAGAAGCAGTAGAGGTTATACTACTGGCCCAACTAGAGCGGCGTGGTGCAAAGCCGTTTTGAGCACTTTCACCCGATTCAGTTAAAGAGCCTGCTTCGTTTGCGAGCATTTCAATCGCCTCAGCATTACCACCAATGGCATTCTCACCCCTTGCTACCCCAGAAATCAACCTTATGGTTTTTTGTGCGATTTTTGGAGCAATAGCTATTGTTAAATCCAGCGCTGCCAAAACACCCAAAGCAATACTGGTGATGGTTAACGCTTTGGCGGCTGTTTTGTTGCCTGAATTCAGGAGCGCCTGCGAGCCAATCAAGAACCCACCGGAAGCGGCACTGGCTCCGGTAAAGATCCCCCCCATGATGTTAGTACTCAACGTTGTTGTGAAACCCAATGAAGCCCCTGCACTGGGTATGGCTAGCAGAAGTCCAAGAAGCGAAATTCCGATGACTGCACCGCCACCAACGTATCCACCCACAGTACTACGCCCCGTTGGGTCGATGTAATTCACCGGATCGCCGTGGGCATAGGCGTAGCGGTTATCTGCAGCTTTGTTATCACGGGTGATAAA
>CBDAPN010000025.1:0-22422 GCA_965198415.1 Endozoicomonas sp. | reverse complement strand
TTTTACGGTAATAAGCTAATGCGGAGTAATCAAGTCCGCAAAGCTGTAGATGCTATCAAGAGAAGTAAAAGTTATACAGTCGATGGTAGAGATGTCAAGGCAATAGCAAACAGCGCAGATAACGTCTCGTTTTCCAGCCATGGTGTAGACAATGAACTTTTTGGATTAGGATATGTGACTGAAGACCTGATTAAAGATATTACAGCAGAAGCATCTGCAAAAGCCGGCCAAAAGTTTTTTTATTCATTTAATGAAAATAGTTTGTCTTATACATTTCACAGAGGCGAAGTTAGTATAACGGGCCATATTGAGTTTGATGCTGGTCTGGATGCAAATAATACCATTGCTGGTACGAGACCAGCCCAGGATTCAGAGTCTACATTAACAATAAGATATGATCCTCATAACTCATCAGTCGCATGGCAGATGCTTGTTCCACGCCGTTAATTTATAGGCATAGGTTACAGGAGACTGTCGTAAATTTTCGTTACCCCGCTTTAGCCGGGGGCGAAAATTTATGACGACTCTTGTTTAAATTATGTTTGATGGAATTAAAGCCTGTACCTGATTAAATGGCTCATTATAGTAGGTTGTTAAAGAATAGCGCTCATCCGTGTGACCTCGCAGTCAGTAAGGCAGAAAATCGGTTGCAAAACATTGTGAATAATTAAGTAATTGCTTTTTGTTTTTGAAGATTGACCTAAAGTTTACTAGGTCAGTAACTCGTCTCAGAGGCAAAAGATGATACGACTGTTTACTCAGTTCAGGCTGATATTCATCGGATTTTTGTTTATTTGTCAATCCACTGTCGCTGAGTACAAGGGCAGCCATGCCTACAACCACACCAAAGCACTCAACGTGCAGGTAAATACAGCCACCGGAACACTTAGCCTGACCTACCCCCTGATTGCAGCGCACGGAGTGCGTATGCCGCTGAAAGTGAACCTGACTTATAGCTTTAATGCCGTTGGTATGTTTGGCCTGCCCACGGGTTGGCAGCTTGATCTTGATCATATAAACCAACGCACCGCCCTGCTTGGCGGCATGCAGTGGCTGGTTGATAATTTATGGCACGATGCCACCGGGTTCGCCTCCGGGCTTAAATACTTCAATCAGCACGGCACTCAATTTCGGGATAAAGGGGAGTCATTGCCTGTGCCGGGCCACCCGAACCTGAACTACCGCCACGTATCGCAACACAAAGACGGCAGTCGGCAGTTCTTTTCCTATCAAGGACTGTTAATCATGCAGATTGACCGCTTTGGTAACCATGTGCTGTTCAATTATGAAGAGCCCATTACCAGCGTAAAGTCCGCCAGACTGGTTAGCATTACAGACGATTATGGCAACGTTTACCGCTTCAGCTATGAACCGGGTGTGCTGGTTGTCCACAGCCCCGATAACCGCGAGCAACGGGTCTACTTTAATGGGGAGGGGGTCACCAGAATTGATAATCCGTTAAAGCAGAGCTACACCATCACCTATGTCAAACAATTTGGCAGACATCTGGTTCGCACGATGGAAACGCCGGAAGGATTGATCACCGAGTTGAGCTATGACGGCATTTTTTATAAAGACGACCATGGTCAAAAACAAATGCCGGTGGTGAACCTTTTTAAGCAGTATGATCGGGCCGACCTGAAAACCCATCATGAAGCCTATTATAAGTTCAATGAGGATAATAACTACACCGGCTACCCCATCTACCCGCTATCGAGCCGGGGCGACAGCCTGATGGACAGCAATGACCAATCCTTCAAATACAGTGTGGAAGTGACCCACGTTAATGGCAAACAGCAGCACCATCAGGTGTATGAATACAATTATTTGCACCTGCCGGTTGAGGTGAGAACTCAACGACAGGGTAAGCCTTATCTAAAAGCCACCTACGAGTATGACATCTCGCCGTTTAAGTACAGTCGCTCAACTAATTATGACAAACCCACCGAGGTTACCCGGTACGTCTGGAATGGGTCCATTTATGTAGCGAGTGACAAAATTGTCACCACCTACGACCATTATGGCAACAAACTGAGTGAGAACCGTTTAGTCTATGATCGTCAACACCAACGGTGGAAGGCACTTGAATCGACGGTCAGCCGTTATTTCACCGACCATTACAGCCTGCTGGCGGAACACACACGGATTGACCTGCTCGGTGGCAGAGCCATTCGCAAAAGCTACGCCCTCGCTGCAAATGGCAAAACGCACCGCCACGAGCGTCTGGCCTGGAAGCCTCCCCTTGAGAAGTGGCAGGACTGGCAACAAACGGAGTTCACCCACGATGACAAAGGACGACAACGCTCTGCTACCCGCCGTTGGCTAATAAAAAACAAGCCAGGCATTCAGTCGGTGAGCCACCACACCCGTTACCAGTTCAACCCCGCCACTGCTGAGCTGACCGTTACCAAGGTGAGCGATCAGGGGCGTGAACACACAACGGTTTTGGATACCCGCAACGCCAGACACCTGAAAACCATAACCCCCAAAGGTGAAGTCACCACCTATACCTATGATGCCCTGAACCGCCAGCTTACCCACACTGACCCGGCGGGCTACGTGACCCGAAGCACTTACAAAACATACAGTACCGACGGGCAAAACACCGCCACCGTGCACAGTCCATTGGGCAATGCACGACGGTCGATTTATGACGCTTCGAACCGTTCCATTCGTGAACAGGACTTACGTAAAAAGCAGTGGCGTACCTTGTCCAGTCAGTCCTACAACGCCTTTGGCAAGGTAGAGAGCAAAACCAATATGCTCGGCCTCACCACCACCTTTGCCTACGACGAACAGGGCCGACACACTAAAACCAGCGACCCCTGGGGCAATGAGCACTGCGTTGACTACAATGACGCCGCCATGACCACCACCACCCGCATGAACGGACGGACGCAACAAGTGGTCAGCAAGGTGCCCTGGGAGCGCAAACAGATTGCACGACACTACCCGGTAACCAACAACCCCCACGATCAGGCCATCGAGTTAGTGGAAAACACGGTGATAAAAGACGCTCATAAAAAAACAATCAGCAACACGAGTGTATTGGTTAACCTGCACACGAAAAAAAAACGCCAAATGGTCACCAACCATCTGCACTACGACGCCCAACACAACCTGATCGCCTCCGATACCCTGACCTGGGACGGCCTGCACGGACACAAAAGCCGCGAGTACGACCTGTTGAACCACCTCTACACCTGGCACAAGACGCTAACAACCGCAGAGCTCACCAGCAGCCATGCAGGCTACCGTTATCTCTACGACAGCGATGGGCTATTAACGCAGGTAGAATTTCCCCAATCCGCCCACGGCAGTGGCTTTTACCTGCAACATCGCTATGACAAAAACGGTCGGGAAATAGAGAAAATCCTGCACAACGGTCATCGCATTCATTACCAATACGACAACCGGGGTTTTCGAACCCAACATAGCTGGAGTCGAAACCAAAAGCGTTACACCGTCAGTCGCCAGTACGATGCTGATCGCCGACTGGTTAAGCTAAGCGACAGTGATGGGCAAGCCATGCACTATCGCTATACGCCGAACGGGTACCTGCTACAAATGCGCTACCCGGATGGTCGATCAATCAGCTACACCCTCGACGACTACGATCGGGTCATTACCCAAAAAGACGCCAACCAGAGCGAACAGCGGTTTGTTTACAAGACAGAAGACAAAGGCCGCTTATCCAGCCTGCAAGTCAACAGCAGTCGTATCGACTTCCATTACGGTGCAGACGACAACGGGCAACGTGGAAAGCTGATCAAGAGAGTCACCCACGCAGAAGCTGCAGGAAAAACGCAAACCCGCTTTCGCTATGGCAAGTTCGGGCACCTGGTGGAGTCGACCAGCAGCAACCCCAAAGTGGAATACGGCGTCAGCTACAACTACAGCCCCCGGGGTGAGCTGTTCAAACAAGTGCAGAAGCTTTCGCAAAAAGGCCAGCCGTCGCAACACTATACGACAGAATACCGGTACGATGGCATGCAGCGCCTTACCGACGAGGTGCACACTGATCAGACCGGCAGCTTTCAAAAGCGCTACCGCTACGACGGCAACAACAATCTGCTGGAGGAGGAGGATCATAGCAACTGCGGCCCGGGTCAACGCTTGCAGTACGTCTATAACAATCAGGATCAGCTAACCCGTGTCAAAGTGGGTGAGGTGACTATCCCGGTGCTGCACGACGCTATCGGGCATTTGAAGCAAGATCATAAAAAGACTCAATATGAGTTCGACGACGCAGGTTTTTTACTGCAGGTGCAGCCACACAAACGATTAGCGACCCGTTACGAATATTGGCCGAACGGACTGCTGAGCCGTCGGCGCAGTAGCGACTCCCAAACCCACTTCTACCCGGACAACCATAAAAACATACAAACGGTGGTTAAAGACGGTCACTGGTACTCACTGGTCCGGCACGGAAAAAGCCTTGTCGGCAGACACGCCGGGCAGGGTCTTGATCAGTTTTTCAAGGTCAATGAAAGTACCGGTGTGTTGCTACAACAAGCGAAAGGCAAAACACAGCTGCACTTGCATCGTTACGATGCCTATGGAAAACCGTTGCAGCACCATCCTGTAAACGACACTGACTTCACCTGGAATCAGGAATTAACAGAACCTGAAACCGGGCTCACTTACTTACGACACCGCTTTCATCACCCTGAACTGCGGCGGTTTATTACCCGGGATACCGTGCATGTTGATAACCGCTACGCCTATGCCCATGGCGATCCGGTAAATTACATCGACCCGACGGGGCACAGTGCTGTGGGTAGATACGTTGGTGCTGGTGTCTCCGCAGGGCTTGGCCTGCTTGGAGCTATCCTGGCCATACCCACAGCGGGGGCTTCATTGGGTTTGAGTGCAACCAGCTCTACTGTCTCTGGTGTAGTCTCTGGCGTGGCGGGTATTGCCGGGGGAGCGCTGTTGGCTGGTTCACAGCTGGCCTTGGATTCGGGCAATAAAGCAGTCGCCACAGCGCTAACCGTACTGGGTGGTATTGCTGATTTAGTGGCGCTTGGAAGTATAGCGGTAGCTGTGGCTCCGAAGCTGGTGGAAAAGGGCGCCGAGTTAATTGCTCCGCTAATCAAGGGGGCTAAAGCCGCTGAGTCTGCCGCTTCTGAAGCAAGTTCTGCGGTGACAGGGGTGGATGAAAGTGCGGCCACGGCGAAAGAGTTCGAACAGGTATCGGGTTCTGGAAGTTTTAAGGGTCTCCAGGGTGATGCTAGAGTGACCAGAGCCGATATTGCGCGCAGTACTCGTTACACTGTTGATGGCGTTGATGTCAAGGCATTATTGCAAGAAGATAAAGCAGTCGATTTTGCACAACAGGGGGTAGCAAATCAACTTTTCGAAACCGGGCATGTGCATCAAGGGTTATTTCGTGAGGTTTCATTAGCCGTAGGTAATGCAACAGGCAAACAACTTAATCTGGCAAGTGAGGGCGGTAATTTAATTTATAGGGTGACTGGCAACAATCTTGAGGTAGAGGCTAACTGGCAGCTTGTAGGGTTCAAGATTGATGAACGTGGTATTGCCACCGAGAGGGAAACTAGTCCCGTATTCAAGTCATTACTCGACCTAAAATACCAACCTGAAACTGAAGCTTATAATTATACTTTTCAAGTTCAGACTAACTGATCAAGAGGCTTCCGTCGTAGGGTGCTGTCGGAGAATGGACAGCCCTGCTGCTGTGGCTGCAAACGGATATAAATCACAGACTCAGTTATGCGCGAATAATTAAACAATTTCTTTTGTTTTTGAAGATTGACCTAAAGTTTACTAGGTCAGTAACCCTTCTCAGAGGCAAAAGATGATACGACTGTTTACTCAGTTCAGGCTGATATTCATCGGATTTTTGTTTATTTGTCAATCCACTGTCGCTGAGTACAAGGGCAGCCATGCCTACAACCACACCAAAGCACTCAACGTGCAGGTAAATACAGCCACCGGAACACTTAGCCTGACCTACCCCCTGATTGCAGCGCACGGAGTGCGTATGCCGCTGAAAGTGAACCTGACTTATAGCTTTAATGCCGTTGGTATGTTTGGCCTGCCCACGGGTTGGCAGCTTGATCTTGATCATATAAACCAACGCACCGCCCTGCTTGGCGGCATGCAGTGGCTGGTTGATAATTTATGGCACGATGCCACCGGGTTCGCCTCCGGGCTTAAATACTTCAATCAGCACGGCACTCAATTTCGGGATAAAGGGGAGTCATTGCCTGTGCCGGGCCACCCGAACCTGAACTACCGCCACGTATCGCAACACAAAGACGGCAGTCGGCAGTTCTTTTCCTATCAAGGACTGTTAATCATGCAGATTGACCGCTTTGGTAACCATGTGCTGTTCAATTATGAAGAGCCCATTACCAGCGTTGAGTCCGCCAGACTGGTTAGCATTACAGACGATTATGGCAACGTTTACCGCTTCAGCTATGAACCGGGTGTGCTGGTTGTCCACAGCCCCGATAACCGCGAGCAACGGGTCTACTTTAATGGGGAGGGGGTCACCAGAATTGATAATCCGTTAAAGCAGAGCTACACCATCACCTATGTCAAACAATTTGGCAGACATCTGGTTCGCACTATGGAAACGCCGGAAGGATTGATCACCGAGTTGAGCTATGACGGCATTTTTTATAAAGACGACCATGGTCAAAAA
This sequence comes from Endozoicomonas sp., assembly GCA_965198415.1. Taxonomy (GTDB): domain Bacteria; phylum Pseudomonadota; class Gammaproteobacteria; order Pseudomonadales; family Endozoicomonadaceae; genus Endozoicomonas. The sequence goes on along the minus strand of CBDAPN010000025.1, from coordinate 15,749 downwards.
CAAATGCCGGTGGTGAACCTTTTTAAGCAGTATGATCGGGCCGACCTGAAAACCCATCATGAAGCCTATTATAAGTTCAATGAGGATAATAACTACACCGGCTACCCCATCTACCCGCTATCGAGCCGGGGCGACAGCCTGATGGACAGCAATGACCAATCCTTCAAATACAGTGTGGAAGTGACCCACGTTAATGGCAAACAGCAGCACCATCAGGTGTATGAATACAATTATTTGCACCTGCCGGTTGAGGTGAGAACTCAACGACAGGGTAAGCCTTATCTAAAAGCCACCTACGAGTATGACATCTCGCCGTTTAAGTACAGTCGCTCAACTAATTATGACAAACCCACCGAGGTTACCCGGTACGTCTGGAATGGGTCCATTTATGTAGCGAGCGACAAAATTGTCACCACCTACGACCATTATGGCAACAAACTGAGTGAGAACCGTTCAGTCTATGATCGTCAACACCAACGGTGGAAGGCACTTGAATCGACGGTCAGCCGTTATTTCACCGACCATTACAGCCTGCTGGCCGAACACACACGGATTGACCTGCTCGGTGGCAGAGCCATTCGCAAAAGCTACGCCCTCGCTGCAAATGGCAAAACGCACCGCCACGAGCGTCTGGCCTGGAAGCCTCCCCTTGAGAAGTGGCAGGACTGGCAACAAACGGAGTTCACCCACGATGACAAAGGACGACAACGCTCTGCTACCCGCCGTTGGCTAATAAAAAACAAGCCAGGCATTCAGTCGGTGAGCCACCACACCCGTTACCAGTTCAACCCCGCCACTGCTGAGCTGACCGTTACCAAGGTGAGCGATCAGGGGCGTGAACACACAACGGTTTTGGATACCCGCAACGCCCGACACCTGAAAACCATAACCCCCAAAGGTGAAGTCACCACCTATACCTATGATGCCCTGAACCGCCAGCTTACCCACACTGACCCGGCGGGCTACGTGACCCGAAGCACTTACAAAACATACAGTACCGACGGGCAAAACACCGCCACCGTGCACAGTCCATTGGGCAATGCACGACGGTCGATTTATGACGCTTCGAACCGTTCCATTCGTGAACAGGACTTACGTAAAAAGCAGTGGCGTACCTTGTCCAGTCAGTCCTACAACGCCTTTGGCAAGGTAGAGAGCAAAACCAATATGCTCGGCCTCACCACCACCTTTGCCTACGACGAACAGGGCCGACACACTAAAACCAGCGACCCCTGGGGCAATGAGCACTGCGTTGACTACAATGACGCCGCCATGACCACCACCACCCGCATGAACGGACGGACGCAACAAGTGGTCAGCAAGGTGCCCTGGGAGCGCAAACAGATTGCACGACACTACCCGGTAACCAACAACCCCCACGATCAGGCCATCGAGTTAGTGGAAAACACGGTGATAAAAGACGCTCATAAAAAAACAATCAGCAACACGAGTGTATTGGTTAACCTGCACACGAAAAAAAAACGCCAAATGGTCACCAACCATCTGCACTACGACGCCCAACACAACCTGATCGCCTCCGATACCCTGACCTGGGACGGCCTGCACGGACACAAAAGCCGCGAGTACGACCTGTTGAACCACCTCTACACCTGGCACAAGACGCTAACAACCGCAGAACTCACCAGCAGCCATGCAGGCTACCGTTATCTCTACGACAGCGATGGGCTATTAACGCAGGTAGAATTTCCCCAATCCGCCCACGGCAGTGGCTTTTATCTGCAACATCGCTATGACAAAAACGGTCAGGAAATAGAGAAAATTCTGCACAACGGTCATCGCATTCATTACCAATACGACAACCGGGGTTTTCGAACCCAACATAGCTGGAGTCGAAACCAAAAGCGTTACACCGTCAGTCGCCAGTACGATGCTGATCGCCGACTGGTTAAGCTAAGCGACAGTGATGGGCAAGCCATGCACTATCGCTATACGCCGAACGGGTACCTGCTACAAATGCGCTACCCGGATGGTCGATCAATCAGCTACACCCTCGACGACTACGATCGGGTCATTACCCAAAAAGACGCCAACCAGAGCGAACAGCGGTTTGTTTACAAGACAGAAGACAAAGGCCGCTTATCCAGCCTGCAAGTCAACAGCAGTCGTATCGACTTCCATTACGGTGCAGACGACAACGGGCAACGTGGAAAGCTGATCAAGAGAGTCACCCACGCAGAAGCTGCAGGAAAAACGCAAACCCGCTTTCGCTATGGCGTGTTCGGGCATCTAGTGGAGTCGACCAGCAGCAACCCCAAAGTGGAATACGGCGTCAGCTACAACTACAGCCCCCGGGGTGAGCTGTTCAAACAAGTGCAGAAGCTTTCGCAAAAAGGCCAGCCGTCGCAACACTATACGACAGAATACCGGTACGATGGCATGCAGCGCCTTACCGACGAGGTGCACACTGATCAGACCGGCAGCTTTCAAAAGCGTTACCGCTATGACGGCAACAACAATCTGCTGGAGGAGGAGGATCACAGCAACTGCGGCCCGGGTCAACGCTTGCAGTACGTCTATAACAATCAGGATCAGCTAACCCGTGTCAAAGTGGGTGAGGTGACTATCCCGGTGCTGCACGACGCTATTGGGCATTTGAAGCAAGATCATAAAAAGACTCAATATGAGTTCGACGACGCAGGTTTTTTACTGCAGGTGCAGCCACACAAACGATTAGCGACCCGTTACGAATATTGGCCGAACGGGCTGCTGAGCCGTCGGCGCAGTAGCGACTCCCAAACCCACTTCTACCCGGACAACCATAAAAACATACAAACGGTGGTTAAAGACGGTCACTGGTACTCACTGGTCCGGCACGGAAAAAGCCTTGTCGGCAGACACGCCGGGCAGGGTCTTGATCAGTTTTTCAAGGTCAATGAAAGTACCGGTGTGTTGCTACAACAAGCGAAAGGCAAAACACAGCTGCACTTGCATCGTTACGATGCCTATGGAAAACCGTTGCAGCACCATCCTGTAAACGACACTGACTTCACTTGGAATCAGGAATTAACAGAACCTGAAACCGGGCTCACTTACTTACGACACCGCTTTCATCACCCTGAACTGAGGCGGTTTATTACCCGGGATACCGTGCATGTTGATAACCGCTACGCCTATGCCCATGGCGATCCGGTCAATTACATCGACCCGACGGGGCACAGTGCTGTGGGTAGATACGTTGGTGCTGGTGTCTCCGCAGGGCTTGGCCTGCTTGGAGCTATCCTGGCCATACCCACAGCGGGGGCTTCATTGGGTTTGAGTGCAACCAGCTCTACTGTCTCTGGTGTAGTCTCTGGCGTGGCGGGTATTGCCGGGGGAGCGCTGTTAGCTGGTTCACAGCTGGCCTTGGATTCGGGCAATAAAGCAGTCGCCACAGCGCTAACCGTACTGGGTGGTATTGCGGATTTAGTGGCGCTTGGAAGTATAGCGGTAGCTGTGGCTCCGAAGCTGGTGGAAAAGGGCGCCGAGTTAATTGCTCCGCTAATCAAGGGGGCTAAAGCCGCTGAGTCTGCCGCTTCTGAAGCAACTTCTACTGTTACACAAATGGGTAACTATGCAGCAAATTCCGAGGGGATGCATTACATTGCTGGTTCTGGAGCATTTACAAATGATGAACCCGCTATTGCATCTACCGCAGCCGATATTAAAAGCAGTGGCAGTTATTCAGTTGATGGCATTGATGTCAAGTCATTACTGAAACAAGGTAAGTATGTAAATTCTGCAGATTCCGGTATAAAAAATACGCTTTTCGAAAGCGGATACGCTAATCGTGGAGTACTAAAGAGTCTGTACAAATCCTTATTACGTCAGGGAGAAAGTTATCATCTGGTTATTCCAGATGAGGAAGGTAATTTGTCTTATACTATTACCGGGAACAAACTTGAGATACTAGGAAACTGGCGCCTTGAAAAGAGGGTAGTTGATGAAATGGGTTCTAATGTGATGGAAAAAGGCCCCGTATTCAGATCTGCATTCATATTAGAATATGCCCCTGAGACTCGACGTTATGAATGGGATTTTTATTATCAACCGCACTGATCAGGCGGCTTTCATTATAGGATGTTGTCGTATACGTTTTCGCTTTAGGCGACGGTAATAGGTTTATCGTCGCCCAGGTGTTTGCAGTTCATTAGTGCCTTCAGCCCGCTGTGGGCAATTTGTACTTTAATTTGTTCTAGCACATCAATGCCCCCGAATGTGAGTCACTTTTCCTGAACGATGCCGTCATGAACTTTATGCCCTCTGCGTCACATTCATTATAATATTCGTATTGAGCCAATAAGGATCGTCAGCAATGACCACTTTAGAGCTTTTCCAATTTATAGAAATTGCCTGAGTCAGCAATGACTAGCATATTTAACTGACAAGGGAAAAAATTCGATTTAAGTCCGTTTAATTAATTTACTGATATTAGAACAAGGTTTTTATTAATTCATCGGTTCTTTTTAATTGCATAGGGAGCTCACAGTTTGTTCAGGTGCCGGTTGGCTGTTTTGCCAAGATAAATAAAAATCCATTGGTTTCATTTGATCAAATGCTTATGTTGGTCAGCACACATCGGGCTTGTTAGATTTCTTACTTATTTTATAGCATGTTGTTTTCTCGAGCATACTTAGCAATGGCCCGCATTGTTACACCGATTTCCTCCTTATTCCATTTATCTATACCGCCACGTAAAATAAATGTCGTAATATTTTTATAGTTAATGGTGTTCTTTGTATCCAAGGTTTGAAGTATGTGATAAACAGTGCGATCATTGATTCTTATAGCTAGCATCAAATTGGTGCCAAACTTGGATAACCACTCTTTATGATCATCACTAAAGTCGCTAAAGTTAGTTTTAATATGATTTTCAAACTCTATCAAGTTGCGCCGGATTCTGTCGCTTTTAGTTTGGAAAAATAGATAATTCTTAACATCTGAACTATTCATTTCCTCCCAGGGCTTTACATTCAATTGGCCAACGGGTTCAGTATCGTTCGTATTCGATGCTGAAGCAGAGTTTACGCCATCCCCACCTGCCTTAACTTCTGATGCAGCCGATTTTGTTGCATCTTCCGATATCAGAGATGCCTCAGAAGCAGTGGTAATGGTTCTGCTACTTTCGACGGTCGAAGAAATCAAGCCTGCGGCCTTACGTGCGATCTTTGGAGCAATGGCAACGGCGAACTCCCCCAGTGCCAAAATATCCAAAATACGACTGGCAACTGATAACGCAGTGGCGGCTGTTTTGTTGCCGGTATCAAGGGCTGCCTGTGAGCCAATCAACAAGGTACCGGTAACAACACTGGCTCCGGCAAAAAGTGCACTGGAGGCAGCGGTACTGGCCGTTGCGGTAAAGCCCAATGAAGTCCCCACTGACGGTATGGCCAGCAGCACTCCAAGCAGTCCAATTCCTATGGCGACACCACCACCGGCGTATGTGCCCACAGCACTGTGCCCCGTCGGGTCGATGTAATTCACCGGATCGCCGTGGGCATAGCCGTAGCGGTTATCAGTATGCACGTTGTCTCTGGTGATAAAGCGCCTTAGCTCAGGGTTATAAAACCTGTGTCGTAAGTAAGTGAGCCAGTTGTCGGGGTCTGTCCATTCCTGATTCCAGGTAAAGAAGGTGTCGTCTGTTGGGGTGCGCCGTAGCGGTTTGCCGTAGGCATCGTAGCGATGCAGGTGCAGCTGCGTTGTGTTTTTGGTTTGTTGCAGAACCATGCCGGTGCTCTCATTGATCTTGAAAAACTGATCAAGACCCTCATCGGTTTGTCGCCCTTCAATGCGGTTCCCGTGCCGCACCAGTGAGCGCCACTGACCGTTTTTCACCACTGTTTGCATATTTTTGTGCTGATCCGCATAAAAATAGCTTTGTGACTCGCCGCTGCTGCGCCGGTTCAGTAGGCCATTCGGCCAGTATTGGTAGTGGATCGCTGGCTGTTTTTGCGGTTGTACTTGCAGTAAAAAGCCGGCGTCGTCGTAGTTGTATTGAGTCTTTTTATGATCTTGTATCAGGTGTCCGTTGAGATCGTGCACAATGGGTTTTATTGTCTCACCTTGCCTGACACTGATCAGCTGATCCAGATTGTTGTACCAATACTGCAAGCTTTGACCCGGGCCGCAACTGCTGTGCTCCTCTTCCGCTAGTAGATTGTTGTTGCCGTCGTAATGGTAGCGCTTTTGAAAGCTGGTGCTTTGATCAGTGTGTACCTCATCGGTAAGTCGCTGCATGCCGTCATATCGGTACTCTGTTATATGCTGTTGTGGTGGTTGGCCCTTGATAGCCAATTTTTGCACTTGTTTTAACAGCTCTCCCGAAGCCTTGAAGTTATAGCTAACGCCATATTGCATCTTGGGATGGGTGCTGATTGATTCCACCATGTGCCCAAACACGCCATAGCGGAATTGGGTTTGAGTTACTCCCGTTGCTTCTGCATTGGTGGTTCTTTTTATTAGCTGCCCACGTCGCCCGTTGTCGTCTTCCCCGTAATGGAAGTCGATACGACTGTTGTTGACTTTTATGCTGGATAAGTGGCCTTTGTCTTCTGGATTGTAAATGAAGTGCTGTTCGCGCGAATTGGCGTCTTTTTGCGTAATAACTCGGTCGTAGTCGTCCAGTGTGTAGCTGATTGATCGACCATCCGGGTAGCGCATTTGTAGCAGGTATCCGTTCGGCGCATAGCAAAAGTGCATGGTTTGGCCGTCGCTGTCGCCTAACTTAACCAGTCGGCCGTCGCCATCGTACTGATGGCGCACGGTATATGGGGTTTGGTGACGATTCCACGTGTGCTGGGTCAGTAAACCCCGGTTGTCGTATTGATAATGAATGCGATGGCCATTTTGCAGGGTTTTCTCAATTTCCTGACCGTTTTTGTCATAGCGGTGTTTCAGGTAAAGGCGAGTTCCGTGAGCGGTTTTTGGTGACTCTGTTTGCGCTAGTAAACCATCACTGTCGTAAAGATAGCGGTAGCCTGAATGGCTGCTGGTGCCTTTTGGTGTTTTTAGTGTTTTGTGCCAAGTGTAGAGGTGGTTTTGCAGGTCGTACTCCCGGATTTTGTGACCGTACAAGCCGTCCCAGGTGTGGGTATCGGAGGTGGTGAGGTTGTGTTGGGCGTCGTAGTGCAGGTAATTGCTGACCATTTCACGTTTTTCTTGGGTGTGCAGGTTAACCAGTGCGGTCGTGGTGCTGGTTGTTTTTTTATGGGCATCGTGTACTGCGGTTTTTTCTATTAATTCTGTGGACTGGTCGTGGGGGTTGTTGGTTACCGGGTATTGCCAGATGATCCGTTTGCGCTCCCAGGGTACCTTGCTGACCACCAGATGTTGGCGTCCGTTGATGCCGGTGGTGGTGGTCATGGCGGCGTCATTGTAGTCAATGCGGTACTCATTGCCCCATGGGTCGCAGGTCTTGGTGCGCCGGCCCTGCTCGTCATAGGTAAAGGTGGTGGTAAGACCCAGAATGTCGGTTTTGCTAGTTACTTTGCCAAAGGCGTCGTAGGACTGGCTGGATAAGGTGCGCCACTTTCCTTTATACAAATCCTGTTGGCTAATGGAACGTTTGGAAGCATCGTTAATCACCCGTAGTGTATTACCGAGTGGACTCTGCACGGTAACGATGTTTTGCCCGTCGGTACTGTATGTTTTGTAAGTGCTTCGGGTCACATAGCCTGCTGGGTCAGTGTGGGTAAGCTGGCGGTTCAGGGCATCATAGGTATAGGTGGTGACTTCACCTTTGGGGGTTATGGTTTTCAGCTGCCGGGCATTGCGGGTATCCACCACCCTTGTATACTCACGACCCTGGTCGCTCACTTGGGTGATGGTTAACTCGGCACTGATGGGGTCGAACTGGTAACGGGTATGGTAACTTAGCGATTGAATGCCTGGCTGGTTTTTTTTCAGCCAGCTCAGGGTAGCGGAGCGTTGTCGTCCTTTGTTGTCGTGGATTAAATCCGTTTGTTGCCAGTCCTGCCAGTCGGCAAGGGGGGGCTTCCAGGCCAGACGCTGGTGGCTGTGGGTTTTGCCATCCGGTGCCAGCGTGTAGCTTTTGCGAATGGCTCTGCCTCCTAGCAGGTCAATCCGGGTGTGTTCCGCCAATAGGCTGTAATGGTCAGTAAAATAGCGGCTGACAGAAGCATCAAGCATATGCCACTGCTGGCGCTGGCGGTTATAGACTGAGTGGGTCTCGCTCAGTTTGTTGCCATAACGGTCGTAGGTGGTGGCGGTTTTGTCGCTCGGTACATAGGTCGTGCCATTCCAGACGTGACGGATCATTTCGGTGGGTTTGTCGTAATTGGTTGAACGGCTGTATTTAAACGGTGAAATGGCATACTCGTAATTGGTTTTTAGATAAGGCTGCCCCTGATGCAGGATGCGAACCTCAACCGGCAGGTGTAAATAGTTGTATTCATACACCTGTTGGCGCTGCTGCTCACCATTAACGTGGGTTACTTCGACACTGTATTTGTAGGATTGGTCATTGCTGTCCATCAGGCTGTCGCCGTGGCTTGATAGGGCGTAGGTGGGGTAGCCGGTGTAGTTATTGTCTTCGCTGAACTTGTAGTAGGTCTCGTGGTGGATTTGTAAATTAGCCACGTCAAACTGTTTAAAGCGGCTCACCACCGGCATTTGCTTTTTACCCTGGTCGTCGGTGAAAAAAATATCACCATAGCTCAGTTCGGTGATCAGCCCTTCGGGTGTTTGTAGCGTGCGAACCAAGTTTCTGTCGAACTGGTTAATATAGGTTATTTTGTAGCTTTGTTTTAATGGGTTCTCAATTCTGGTGACGCCCTCGCCATTAAAATAGACCCGCTGTTCACGGTTATCCGGGCCATGAACAATCAGTATGCCCGGTTCATAGCTGAAGCGGTAAAGGTTACCAAAATTGTCTTTAATGGTGACAAGTCGTGCGGATTGAAGGTTGTCAACCGGGTCTTCATAACTGAACTGCACATGGTTACCAAAGCGGTCAACCTGAAGTATTAACAGCCCTTGGTGGGAGAAAAACTGGCGACTGCCGTCTTTATGTTGTGATAGGTAGCGGTAGTTCAGCTTCGGATAGCCAGAAATAGGCAACGCTTGACCTTCATCATGAAACTCGGTGCCGTGCTGGTTGAAATATTTAAGCCCGGAAGCGAAGCCGGTTTCATCATACCATAAATTATCAATCAGCCATTGCATACCGCCAAGCTCGGCGGTGTGGCGGGTAATATGATCCAAATCCAACTGCCAGCCAGTGGGTAGGCCATACATGCCAACGGCATTAAAGCTGTAGGTCAGGTTAACCTTGAGAGGCATCCGTACTCCCTGTGCTTCAATTAGGGGGTAGGTCAGGTTGAGGGTTCCGGTGGCGGTATTTACCTGCACGTTGAATGCTTTGGTATTGTTGTAAGCGTGGCTGCCCTTGTATGCAGCGATCACCTGATTGGCAGACAACAGTAGGCAGATGAATATCAGCCTGCACTGACCAGATAACTGCGACATCTTTTGCCTCTTTTAAACCGATTGCGAGCCCAATAAACATTAGTAGAATCTGCTGCATTCAGTTAATAAATTGATGTTTATTCGCCATCAATGCAAGAAGCGCTTTTTGATGGGCATCAAGTCAAATCGTAACGTGTCGCTGAGCCTGGAAGATAAATTGCAGGGGCACTCAAAGCAAATTGATAGTGTTGATTTTTCCGCAGGTAAGTCTGTTATGGGCTGGACTGAGATGCTAAAGGACTTGAGACAATCTACAAGAAATGGTGAAAACGCAGGGTAATCATACAGGCCTGTCAATCTACTCAGCCTTCACTCTCGACGTGGTGTCTGTGCAGGTTGAGAGAAAGATGTACACGGCAGGGCTGAAAGCATCTTTTGACCTGTTGAGAATGCTTTCGGCTGGGTAACTTCAGTTACCTACCCTGAAACATTTTATCCCTCCATATATATTGAGCAATGCCTAACATTATTTGTTTATTTACGGTTTCTGTAAAATTAAATGCTTTTCTTTGATTAGCTACTCTGGCTAAAGTACTGGATGTGAAGATATCATTTGTTTGCAATTCATGAAGCAATTGAACTATGGTTCTACGATTGACTTCTTCAGCGTGTAGCAATTTGCCACTGAACGCATACAACCATTTTTTTTGATTAATACTAAAATCTTTGAATTCAGTGTTGATATTCTTGCTTAATTCTTCAATGTAAGTTCGGGTTTCTTCGTTTTGAACTGGAAAATAAATATAACCTCTAATATCTTCACCATTTGTTTCACTCAAGGCGTTTGAGTTTAATGTGCCAAGTCCTTCGTTCATACCCGGGCTGATAGGGGTTGCTGAACCAGCCTCTACGAGACTCCCACCCGCGCTATTTTGTGATTCAGCAGCACCTAATACACCTTCTGATACCAAACTCGTCTCAGAAGCAATTGACTCTCCACTGTGGATTATCGAAGAAATCAACTCTGCAACCTGTCGTGCGACCTTTGGAGCAATGGCAACTGCGAAATCACCCAGTGCCAAAATATTGAAAACATGATTGGCAAGGGTTAACGCTGTGGCGGTTGTTTTGTTATCGGTATCCAGTGCAGCCTGTGAACCAATCGATAGTGTACCGGCAACAACACCGGCGCCAGCAAAGAACGCACCGGAGGCGGACGTACTCGCCGTTGCGGTAACACCGAATGAAGCTCCCATTGAAGGGATGGCCAGTAGCAGCCCAAGCAACCCAATTCCTACTGCGACACCACCACCAGCGTATCTGCTGACAGCACTTTGCCCTGTTGGGTCGATGTAATTTACCGGATCACCATGGGCATAGACGTAGCGGTTATCAACATGCACGTTGTCTCTAGTGATGAAGCGCCTTATTTCAGGGTGATGGAACCGGTGTCGTAAATAAGTCAGCCCGGTTTCAGGGTCTGTCCACTGCTGATTCCAGGTAAAGAAGGTTTCGTCCACCGGGCTGCGCTGCAGCGGTTTGCCGTAGGCATCGTAGCGGTGCAGGCGCAACTGCGTTTCGTCTTTGTTTTTTTGTAAAATAGCACCGGTGCTTTCATTGACCTTGAAAAACTGATCGAAGCTTTGGTCGGTTTGTCTGCCTACAATGCTGTTCCCGTGTCGTACCAGCGAGCGCCATTGACCATCTTTAACGATCGTTTGCATATTTTTATCGTATTTTTGGTAAAAGTGGCTTTGTGAATCGCCACTGCTGCTGTAACTCAGCAGACCACTCGGCCAGTATTTGTAGTGGATCGCTGGCTGTTTTTGCGGTTGTACCTGCAGTAAAAAGCCGGCGTCGTCATATTTATATTGAGTCTTTTTATGGTCTTGTATCAGGTACCCGTTGCTGTCGTGTACAACGGCTTTGATTACCTCTCCCACTTTGATACTGACCAGCTGATCCAAATTGTTGTAGGAATACTGCCGTCTTTGGCTCGGACTGCAATTGCTTTGGTCCTCTTCGGTCAGCAGATTATTGTTGCCATCGTAACGGTAGCGCTTTTGAAAGCTGGCGGCGTGATCGGTGTGCACCTCAACACTAAGACGTTGCATGCCGTCATAGCGGTACTCAGTGCTATATTGTTGCGCTGGCGTTTGACTCTTTCTGGTTAGCTTCTGTACTTGTTTGAATAGCTCTCCCCGGGGGGTGTAATTGTAACTGACGCTGTATTCCATTTTGGCGTTGTTGCTGGCTGATTCCACTATTTGCCCAAATACGCCATAGCGGAAGCGGGTTTGTGTTGCTCCCGTTGCTTTTGCGTTGGTGGTTCTTTTTATCAGCTTTCCATGCCGCCCGTTGTCGTCTTCACCGTAATGGAAGTCGATACGATTGTTGTTGGCCGTGATGCTGGATAAAAGACCTTTGTCTTCTGGCTTGTAACTGAAGTGATGTTCGTTCTGGTTGGCGTCTTTTTGCGTAATGATGCGGTCGAAGTTGTCCAGTGTGTAGCTTATTGAGTGATTATCCGGATAACGCATCTGCAGCAGATACCCGTTTGGCGTATAACGATAGAGTATAGTTTGGCCGTCGCTGTCGCTTAATTTAACCAGCCGGCCATCGGCATCGTACTGTCGATTGATGTCATAGCGCTTATCATTGCGGCTCCAGGCCTGTTGGGTCACTAAACCCCGGTTGTCGTATTGGTATTGGATGCGATGGCCACTTTGCAGGACTTTCTCTATTTCCTGGCCATTTTTGTCATAACGATGCTTCAGATAAAAACGGGTTCCGTCATCGGTTTTTGGAGATTCTATCTGTGTTAATAATCCGTCTCCGTCGTACAAATAACGATACCCTGAATGACGGCTGATGTGTTCCGGTGTTTTTAGCGTTTTGTGCCACGTGTAGAGGTGGTTGAGCAGGTCGTACTGACGGGTTTTGTGGCCGTGCAGGCCGTCCCAGGTGTGGGTATCTGAGGTGATTAGGTTATCTTGAGCGTCATAGCGCAGACGCTTGGTGACCATTTTGCGTTTTTTTTGCGTGTGCAGGTTAACCAGTACATTCGTGGTGCTGATCGTTTTTTTGTGGGCATCTTGTACCACGGTATTTTCGACGAACTCAATGGCCTGGTCGTACGGGTTGTTGGTGACCGGGTAATTACGGGTGATTTGCTTGCGTTCCCAGGGCACCTTGCTGACCATCATGTGCAGACGCCCGTTGATGCGAGTGGTAGTGGTCATGGCGGCGTCATTGTAATCAATGCGGTGTTCATTACCCCAAGGATCGGTGGTCTTAGTGCGCCGACCGTGCTCGTCGTAGGCAAAGGTGGTAGTCAGCCCCAGAATATTGGTTTTGCTCTCTATTGTGCCAAAGGCGTCGTAGGACTGACTCAATAACGTGCGCCACTTGCCATTGTGTAAATCCTGATGGTGAATAGGACGCTTCGAGGCATCGTGAATTGTTCGTCGTGCATCACCGAGTGGACTCTGCACGGTAATGGTGTTTTGCCCGTCGGTACTGAATGTTTCGTAGCTGCTGTGGGTGATGTAGCCCGCCGGGTCGGTATGGGTAAGGGGGCGGTTCAGGGCGTCGTAGGTGTAGGTGGTGACTTCGCCTTTTGGGGTTATGGTTTTCAGGTGTCGGTCATTGCGGGTATCCACAACCATTGTATGCTCACGTCCCTGGTCGCTCACATTGGTGATGGTCAACTCACCGGTGTTGGGGTCGAAATGATAACGGGTGTGGTTGCTTAGTGATTGAATACCTGGCTGGGTTTTTATCAGCCAGCTCAGGGTGGTAGAACGTTGTCGTCCTTTGTCGTCGTGGATTAAATCGGTTTGTTGCCAGTCCTGCCAGTTGCCAAGGGGGGGCTTCCAGATCAGGCGCTGTTGGCTGTGGGTTTTGCCATTCGGTGCCAGCGTATAACGCTTACAAATGGCTCTGCCGCCGAGCAGGTCAATCCGGGTGTGTTCCGCCAACAGGCTGAAGTGCTTGGTAAAATAGCGGCTGAAAGAGGCGTCAATCACTTGCCAGTGCTGCTGCTGGCGGTTATAGACTGAGCGGGTTTCGCTCAGGTTGTTGCCATAATGGTCGTAGGTGGTGGTGGTTTTGTCGCTGGGTATATAGGCCTTACCATTCCAGACGTAGCGGGTTACTACGGTGGGTTTGTCGTAATTGGTTGAACGACTGTATTTAAAGGGTGAAATGGCATACTCGTAGGTGGTTAACAGATAAGGTTGCCCATCATCTCGCAGGGTTCGCACTTCAACTGGCAGGTGCAAATAATTGTATTCATACACCTGCTGGCGCTGCTGTTCACCGTTAATATGCGTTACTTTCACACTGTATTTGTAGGATTGGTCGTTGCTATCCATCAGGCTGTCGCCGGTGCTCGATAGGGAATAGTTGGGGTAGCCGGTGTAGTTATTACCCTTGTTGAACGTGTAGTAGGCTTCGTGATGGTTTTTTAAACTGGCTTGGTCAAACTGTTTAAAGTGTTTCACTACCGGCATTTGCTTTTTACTGTGATCGTCCTTGTAAAAAATACCGCCGTAGCTCAGCTCGGTGATCAGCCCTTCGGGCGTTTGTAGGGTGCGAATCAGGCTTCTGCCGAACTGGTTGGCATAGGTGATTTTGTAGCTCTGTTTTAGCGGATTCTCAATTTTGGTAACCCCTTTGCTATTAAAGTAGATCCGTTGAATCCGGTGATCAGGACCGTGAATAATCAGCGTATCCGGTTCATAGCTGAAGCGATAAACGTTGCCATAATTGTCATTAATGCAGGCCAGCCGGGCGGACTCAAGGTTGGTAACCGGTTCTTCATAACTGAACTGTACATGGTTATCAAAGCGGTCCACCTGCAGAATGAGTAGCCCCTGATAGGAAAAAAACTGACGACTGCCGTCTTTATGTTCTGATACGTAGCGGTAGTTCAGGTTTGGATAGTCAGGAACAGGCAACGATTGACCGTTGTCTAGAAACCGGGTGCCGTGTTGGTTGAAGTATTTAAGCCCGGAAGCGAAGCCAGTCTCATCGTGCCATAAATTATCAATCAGCCACTGCATACCACCGAGTTCGGCGGTATGTTGGGTAATATGGTCCAGATCCAGCTGCCAGCCAGTGGGCAGGCCAAATTTGCCCAGAGCATTAAAAGTGTAGGTCAGGTGGATTTTCAGGGGCATTCGCACTCCCTGCGCTTCAATCAGGGGGTAGGTAAGACTGAGTGTTCCGGTGGCGGTATTTACCTGAACGTTGAATGCTTTTGCCTGGTTATAAGCATGGCTACCCCTGTAGGTGGCATGTGAGGATTGGTGAGAAAACAACAGGAGTCCGATGAATATCAGTCTGCACCGACTAATCAGCTGCATCATCTTTTGCCTCTGAAAGAGTGTCTGACTAATACAATTTAGGGCAAACGTCAGAAATAAAAAGCAATGGGTCAAGAAATGACTTTTCAGGGTGCTGTCGGGAAATAGTCAGCTCTGTGATGGCAGCAGAAAATTGGCTTAAAAAAAACTTTTAGCAAAATCGTCGTAAACCCTCGCCTTTATGCCCTATTGGTGCAATCGGGCAAAGAGCAGTCACATCAATCATTGCCCAGACACCCTCAGCCATAAGGTGCTAAGAGCCAAAAGAAATTATCTACTAACAGTTTAATTTTGATAGTAATTGCTTATAGGCTTTATGTGGGTCTCGTCAGTCATTAGCTGTGTTGAGATTGTTTGTCCCGAGCCTGTTCCATTCTCAAGAGAATAAGCACCTTTATGCAATAACCCGATCTCAGCACTGGAAAAGTCAGTCTGTGGTCCGGTGAGCCTAAAAGCGATGATTAAACTGGTAAAGTCTTCTTTTGAACTGAAATTCGGGCTAATTGAATAATTTGACAGCCCCTCAGAGGTTATACTGCTTATACTCCCCTCTTTTGCTTCCAGTAAAGCCAGATCTCTTTCATCGTGGCTATAAATAATTTGTTCAATTTCAGTTCGTTCATGTTCGAAAAATAGCGTTTTAGGCGATTTCTCCAATAAATTGCTTATCTTTTTATTGACTGACTCAACGGCGTTGAAACGTAATGTCGTGCTTGGGGCTACGGTCGATGCCAGGCTTTTATCCTCTGATAATCCCATAGTTTCAAGCATTCCCGGATTTCTCACTACTTCCGGTATGTACACATTAATGTAGCCCTTTTGAATTAACAGGTTCTCAAGCGCTGTTGGTATAAACTCGGTCAATTCTGGTGCAATAGCCCCTAAGGTTCCTGCAGTGCTTAAAGCGGTCAGCACATGACTGGCAAGCAATAATGCTTTCGCGGCCGTCTTGTTGCC
>CBDAPN010000024.1:0-16037 GCA_965198415.1 Endozoicomonas sp. | reverse complement strand
TAACGCTCAGCGATGGCAATCACCGCCGGAGCGTTGTCAAGGTCAATACTAATGCAGAGCATGCGATCGACACCCGCCGCCCTCGCCGCTTCAAGAGCCAGATCAAGATTGCCGCCATAGGCGGTTAAATCCAGACGATCAAGGTGGCAATGAGAGTCAATAAACATAAAGAGGTCGATCCTGGCTTAGCGCTGATATCCATTGAGGTGACGAAGTCTCTCAAGGAACAAAACTTAACGTTATGCCCGGGCTAGAAGCCAGAAAAATTCTGGCTTTTGCCGCAGCGAGAATTAAAACACAAAGAAAATGGGCAAGCCTGCCCATAAAAAACACGACGCATTACATCGTACTGGTGGGTCGCCCCGAAGCCAGTGCACCGGCAATATAGGTTTCAATTTTAGTTCGTACACTGTCGGTAGGGTCATTGAACTGCACACCGATTCCGGCTTGTCTGCCGCCCTGGGCGCCGGTAGGTGTTACCCAAACCACTTTGCCGGGTACAGGAATTTTCTCCGGCTCATCCATCAGGCTCAGACGAATAAACACATCATCGCCAAGGTTGTACACTTTGTGAGTGGGTATGAACAAACCACCCCCACTCACAAATGGCATATATGACTCATACAGTGAGGTGGTGTCCCGAATGGTCAGTGACATCAACCCCTGCATTCCTTTTCCCATGACAGCACTCTCCTTCATTTTGTTGAAATACCCAGCCTGTTTGGCTGGCTGAATTTGTACGACCAAATAGTCGACAACTGTCAACTATACAACCAACTCCAGATATTCGCTAAACAGCCCTTCCAACAGTATCTGACTGTTGAGGTTAGCCCCATCGAGCAACTGCTGACGTTGCTGCATGATACGGTCTCGCAATCGCATCAATTGCGACGCTTTGGCTTTTTTAGCAAAATAGCCCAGCATTCTTGTCAGATCGCGGTTGGCGATAACGCTTTCATCGGCGGTCAGCTGCAGTTTTACAGCGTCGTCGAGCCAACTGCCCATCCAGGTAAGCAGCTCAACCAAGTCGCCGTTTTGCCACTCTTTTGCCATTTCCACCGGCGTCAGGTTTCCGCGAAACAGCTCCGGCAAGGCATTAATCAGTCGTCCCCGCAGCGCCAACGTGTTGTCATCAAACATAGCCCGAGCCAGCATGGGCGAGCCAGAGGCGAGGCTGAGCAGCTGCTCCACCAGCTGCGGGTCGGCAATGTGCTGCGCCAGCCAGTTTTTCGCCAACGCCGGTTCAGGCATTGGCAGGGTGACCATCTGACAGCGGCTACGAATTGTGGGCAGCATGTCCGCAGAGCGGGCACTAACGAGAATAAACACCGTATTGCCACCGGGCTCTTCCAGACTTTTCAACAGTGCGTTGGCTGCATTGATGTTCATCGCTTCGGCCGGGTTGATGATAATCACCCGCTGACCACCCTGCTGCGCCGTTTTGCGAGCAAAGAGATTTACTTGCCTTATGGCATCTATTTTAATGGGTTTTCCGACCGCTTCGGGCTCAATATGCAGTAGGTCTGGATGGTTACCGGCTTGTATCAAAGCACAACTTTTGCAGTGACCGCAGGCGTAGAGGCCAGAGGTCTCATCACATAAAACCCGCCACCCCAGCGCCTTGGCAAACGTACCCTTTCCAATACCCGGTGCCCCTCTGAGCAACAGAGCGTGGGGCAGTCGGCCAGAGTGCATGTTGTGAATCAGTGGTTGCCACTGAGCTTCCTGCCATGGCATCACAAAATCGGTGGTCATCTTCAATTTGCACCCTTTAGAGCCGCTGTTATTTTGAAAAACGCATCTGCAGCGCACTGATAATCTGCGCCTCAACCCGGGCCATGGACTGGCTGCCATCAATCACGACATACTGCTCAGGAAATCGCGCCGCGCGCTCCAGATAGACTTGCCGCACTCGATGGAAAAACTCAATGGCTTCCTGTTCAATCCGATCCAAAGCCCCACTGCGAGCACGGGCCCGGGCGAGACCTAGCTCCGGCTCCACATCCAGCAGCAGCGTCATATCCGGACGACGATCGCCCTGTACCAGCTGCTCCAGTAGGGCAATGCGTTGCTCATCAATGCCCCGACCACCGCCCTGATAGGCATAAGTGGCATCGGTAAAGCGATCACACACCACCACTTTGCCAGCAGCCAGAGCCGGTTCAATCCGCCACGTCAGGTTTTGGCAGCGGGCGGCAAACACCATCAGCAGCTCGGTGGTCTCAGACACCGACTCATCATGACTGGCCAGCACCAGCTCGCGCAGCTGCTCCGCCAGTGGCGTGCCGCCGGGCTCCCGGGTTTCCATAAAGTCATGGCCCGCCCTTTGCAGCCACTGCAACACCACCGCTTTGGCGGTGGTTTTTCCGGCGCCTTCGCACCCTTCAATGGTTAAAAAAAAGCCCATTAGCCTCTCAATCGATAGTCGTTACTGTGGCGTCGAACGATAATCCTTGCGCCGCTCAGTAATCTGATACTTTCTCACCGCACGATTATGCTCTGCCAAAGTGCTGGAAAAATAGTGCGTACCATCACCACGGGCAACAAAGTAAAGCGCTTTGCCTGCCGTGGGGTTCAGCGCTGCGCGAATGGCCTCGCGCCCAACCATGGCAATAGGCGTTGGCGGCAAGCCTTTAATAACGTAGGTATTATACGGGGTACGCTCACGCAGCATGGCCCGATTCAGTTTACCCTGATAACGCTCGCCCATGCCGTAAATCACCGTAGGGTCCGTCTGCAGGCGCATATTCCTTTGCAAACGGCGCACAAACACGCCGGCAATATCCGCACGCTCTGCGGGCTCGCCGGTCTCTTTTTCAATAATGGATGCCAGCACCAGCGCTTCATAGGGTTTTTTAAAGGGGAGGTTTTGGGCTTTTTGACCCCACTCCTCCATCAATACCTGATTCAGCTGCGCATGAGCACGGCGAAGCACGGAGATGACCGACGCCCCCGCTTCAAAGCTGTAGGTGTCGGCATAAAACAATCCCTCAAAGGAGTGGGGGGCCTCTTTGATCAACGGCTGCATTAAAGCAGAGAGCTGTTGTGGCTCAACCGGTGCCGTCAGCTTTGGCTGCTGATTCAGATTGCTGAGCAGCTCTTTGAGCGTCCACCCCTCCACCAGCGTGACACTGTAGTAGCGCACATCGCCGTTGACAAATTGCTGCAACAGTTCGGCGTAGGTGGTTCCCGGTGCAATCAAATAGTCACCGGCATTCAATTGGGAAGCTGCCCCTTTGATTCTGCCGAACGCCCGAAACAGCGCCGGGTATTCAAGCAGCTGATTTGCCGCCAAACGCTGCGCCACCCGTCCCAGCGAGTCGCCGGGTATAATCACAAACTCCGTATCCCGGTTAACCAAAACCGTTTGCTCACCATACCAGCGCAACCCCAAAAAACCTGCGGCCACACCAAGCACCATCAACAGCAAACCAGCGAACAGAAACGTTCTAAGCATTAAATTCTTCCAGTACACGATCCCGAATCAGCACAGTTACCGGCCCCACGGGCCAGGATTTACCATCGTATTCAACCACCGGCCAGACACCGTTCACACTGTTGCAAAGAAAGATTTCTGCAACATTCACCAGCGTTTTTACCGCCTGCTCCCGAACCACTATGCCTTGGCGGCGCGCAAATGCCATCACAAACTCACGACAGACTCCGGCCACCCCACTAAAAGACAGATCAGGCGTGATCAGCTCGCCGTCGTGGGTGACTAAAAACACATTGCTCATGGTGCCTTCAATCAGCTGGCCATCCAGATCAAACAGCAAACCTTCGTCGTAAGATTGACCTTGCCACTCAGCTCTTGCCAACACCTGCTCCAGCCGGTTTAAATGTTTCATACCCGCCACCATGGAGCGCCCAAGGCGCAGTTCACAGGCTTTAACCCGGGCGCCGAGCTGACCACAACGGTACTGAGGCAGCGGATGCAACGACAGTATGCGCCGGGGGGACGAACAACCCTGCGGATTATAACCCCGACCACCGCTCCCTCTGGTGACGATCACCTTCAAAACGCCAACCCGAACCGGGTGCGCCTGCAAAAAAGCATCAACTTCCGCCCGTAACCGATCCAAATCCAAACTGATCTGCAGCCGGGCACAGGAGGATTGCAACCGCTGCCAATGCAAATCCGCAAAAGTTGGCCGCCCGGCGGCCACCCGAATGGTTTCAAACAGACCATCGCCGTAGGCCAGCCCACGGTCTGAGCAGGGTAACATAGCTTGTGCGGCACCATTAATCCATACAGGAATATCACCCATTACCGTCCACCCAAACTGCTACTGCTCACATAAACAGTGCGCATCACACCACCATAAAATCAAAAATTACTCAGGAGGCCGCCTGAGAACCGTTAAACGGAAGAAGCCGTGAAAAAGCCAGCGATACATTCGTGCCACCAAACCCAAAGGAGTTGGACAGCACATGATTCATCGTCAATGCTCTGGCTTTATGGGGCACATAATCCAGGTCACAGCCCGCTCCGGGTTCATCCAGGTTGATGGTGGGCGGTGCAATACCGCTAATCAAAGACTGAATACTGAACACCGCCTCGACCGCCCCCGCCGCACCGAGCAGATGACCGGTCATAGACTTTGTTGAGCTGACAGCGAGGTGAGTAGCGTGGTCACCAAACACCTGATGGATGGCCCGGGTTTCTGCAATGTCGCCGGCCAGTGTTGATGTGCCATGGGCATTAATATACGACACATCTTCCACATCCAGCCCACCATCCTCAAGCGCCGACAACATGGCTCGCGCGGCACCACGGCCATCTTCTGGTGGCGCAGTGATATGCCAAGCGTCGCTGCTCATGCCCACTCCGCTAAGCTCTGCATAGATGGTGGCGCCCCGATTGATGGCGTGCTCATACTCCTCAAGCACCAAAATTCCGGCACCATCGGCCAACACAAAACCATCCCGGGCCGCATCCCAGGGTCGGCTGGCTTTCGTTGGCTCATCATTGCGGGTAGAGAGTGCCCGGGCGGCAGAGAAACCGGAGATGCCAAGGGCTGAAGAGCCCTTTTCCGCACCGCCTGCCACCATGACATCGGCATCGCCGAAGGCAATGGTTCTGGCTGCTAAGGCAATGGCATGGCTGCCAGCGGCGCAGGCGGTAGAGGTGGAAAAGTTAGGGCCTTGCAAGTTGTACTTTATGGAGACCCAGCCCGCGGCCATGTTAATAATCGCCGATGGAATAAAAAAAGGCGACACACGGCGAGAACCATTGTTTAACAGCACTGAGTGGCTGGCCTCAATAGACGTTAACCCCCCGACACCTGAACCAATTGCCACACCGTAGCGATGGGCACTGGCTTCGTCGACCACAAAACCGGCATCAGCAATGGCCTGCGCTGCAGCTGCCGCACCGTACTGGATAAAAACGTCCAGTTTGCGGGCATCTTTTGCATCAAGAAACTCTGTGGGGTCAAAATCTTTTACCGCCCCACAAATGCGAACGCTGAACCCCTCGGTATCAAGGTGCCTTATGACATCAATACCGCTGCGCCCGGCTATCAGATTCGACCAGTTATTTTGCAGATTATTACCCAGTGGAGTAACAACCCCCATGCCCGTTACAACCACTCTTCTGCGTTTGTATTGGTTTATTGGCTTCGTTTTTTTTTGCGACAAGGCTAACTCCCCTGACCTGCCGTAGATATTTAGCGATTGGACATCCTATCCATTGAACCGAAGAACAGTATTCAGTTATTTATACCGCAACAAAGGGCTGTTATAGCCCAACCAGTCAGCATAAACAACAAAAGCCGCAGACAACTGTCGTGCGGCTTTTGCTTTGCGCTTGAATAGGTCTGGTTCTAACCGTGGCTATTCAAGTCAACCAAGATCAGGAATGGGCAACTACGTAGTCAATAGCTTCCTGAACAGTGGTGATTTTTTCGGCTTCCTCATCGGGAATTTCGGTCTCAAACTCCTCTTCCAGCGCCATCACTAACTCAACTGTATCCAGAGAGTCTGCGCCGAGATCTTCTACGAATGACGCACTGTTAGTGACTTCATCTTCCTTAACGCCAAGCTGTTCGCAAACAATCTTCTTAACGCGCTCTTCAATGGTACTCATACCTTGCTGTGCTCCTGTCAAAATTCGGTGCAGCCTGTGGCTGCTGGTGAACTAGTGTATATGGTCATTTAAGAGAATTTCAAGCCAGTTCCGGTAAAACTCTTAGCTGACCCAACATTCTCAACAAATTTAAAAAACTGATCGGCGCTGCCTTTAGCCAATCAAACGGTTACCTGTTTATCGCCAAAGCAACCAAGGCTTTTTAGCGGCTACGATCAAAAAAAGTCAAAGGGCCAGCCTTCTTAGCCCATGTACATGCCGCCATTAACGTGTAATGTCTCACCGGTAATGTAAGCGGCGGGCTCACTGACCAAAAAGGCAACCGTAGCGGCTATCTCTTCTGGCTGCCCTAATCGTGCCAGAGGGATCTGCTCCAGCAGGTTAGATTGCTGCTCTGGCGGCAACCCACGGGTCATATCGGTCTCAATAAAACCAGGCGCGACGGAGTTAACCGTAATGTTCCGGGAGCCGACCTCTCTGGCCATGGCCCGGGCAAAGCCTTCAATACCGGCCTTGGCAGCGGCGTAGTTGGCCTGCCCCTGATTCCCCATTGAGCCCACCACCGAGCTGATATTAACAATCCGCCCCCAGCGCGCCTTGGTCATCCCCCGCAACACCGCTTTGCTCATGTGAAAGATTGAGCTGAGATTAGTGTTCAGAACATCCTCCCACTCGGCATCTTTCATTCGCATCAGAATGTTATCCCGGGTGATGCCGGCGTTATTGACCAAAATCAGCGGCGCACCGTACTGCGCCGTGATCGCTTTAACAATGGCCTGACACGCTCCGTTGGCGGTTACATCCAGTGCCATACCCTGCCCGGAAACACCTTCTGCTTTAAAGGTTTCGCTAATCTTCGCTGCCCCTGACTCGGTAGTGGCTGTCCCGATGACCGTCGCCCCGGCCTTCCCGAGACTCAGGGCAATGGCGCGGCCTATGCCACGGCTGGCACCGGTCACCAGCGCTACCTTGCCCTTCAGTTCTTGTTCAGCAGTCATTCCCGCTTTTCCTTTATTGGTTTGCTTCTGCCAGCAGTTGAGCCATCGCCTCGGCGGACTCCAGCGTAGCAATGGGCGCACGTCGTGCGATTCGTTTATTCAGGCCAGCCAACACTTTACCCGGGCCGCATTCTGCAAAACGGCCAACTCCCTGCGCCAGCATTGCCTCGATGGACTCAACCCAGCGCACCGGACTGACTAACTGAGCCTCAAGATTGGCTTTGAGCTGCACCGCATCAGAACAGACCGCAGCGGTAACATTCTGAACAACGGGTATCGTCGGCGCAGTGATTGCCGTCCCGTCGAGCACTTCCCGCAGACGCTCGGCCGCCGGCCTCATCAGGGCACAATGGGAAGGAACGCTCACCGGCAACTCAATAGCCCGCTTAGCTCCTGCCGCTTTCACCTCTGCAATGGCCCGCTGCACAGCGTTCACTTGCCCGGCAATAACCACCTGCCCCGGCGCATTAAAATTGACCGCCTCAACCACATCATCGCCAGCGGCTCGGGTGCAGGCAGCAACCACACTGGCGTCGTCAAGCCCAATGATGGCAGCCATTGCCCCAGCGCCCTCAGCCACGGCCTCTTGCATGTACAAACCACGCAGCTGCACCAGCTTGACGGCATCGGCAAATTCAATGGCACCGCCGCAGGTCAGGGCTGAGTACTCGCCCAAGCTGTGGCCCGCCAGCATCGCTGGAGCGGTGCCCTGACGATCACACCACAGGCGCCACAGCGCCACCGCGCAAACCAGCAGTGCGGGCTGGGTATTTTCGGTCTTATTCAAAGCCTCTGCCGGCCCGTTGGCTACCATGGCCAGCAGGTCAAAGTGCAGCACATCCGCCGCTTCGGCAAAGGTTGCCTGCACCAGTGGCTCATTGAGGTAGTCAGCCAGCATACCGACCTGTTGCGATCCCTGACCGGGAAAGAGAAAAGCCAGCTTGTCCGTCATTTGAATCCCTTTTCCAGCTCGGCCGGAAGGCCGTTCGAGAGTAGCGCCCGCCTAAGCGACCCCGCATATTCTCAGACAGTCTCCTGAACAAAGCGCCCAAATAAAGATAACTCTGCACACAAGCGCTCATGAAGCCGCCGTGCACACCAAAAAAACGAAGCAATTATAGAAAAAGAAAGAAGAGAGGTAAGTAAATTTATGTTTCCGATGGCAAAAACAAGCAACCCGGTAACGCCACACAATTAAACAGTGGGCAAAAATGAACGCCTTAGCGCAGCAGTCAGTATCGGAAAACCTCCTTCACCCTCAGCCTTGCTTCAACATGGACTCCACTTCCACTGCAAGCCGACCGGTGACATTACTGTCAACCTGACGCACCGCCTCAACAATGGCACGTAAAAAGCCCTCTTCATCGCAGTTACCATGGCTTTTCACCACAATTCCCTGCAACCCGACAAAACTGGCACCGTTGTAAACCACCGGGTCCATGCTTTTGTAGAGCTTGCGCATGACCGGCGCAATCAACAGCGCCAAAACACGGCGCCACAGGCTCTGACGAAACGCATTCATCAGGCTGTCGCGAATGAGGCAGGCGACCCCCTCACCGGTTTTCAGAGCAATATTGCCCACAAAACCATCACAAACCACCACCTGAGCACGCCCGGCAAAAACATCATGGCCTTCGATAAACCCAATATAATTCAAGCGTTCATCGCCTTGCAGCAGGCGATGGGCCTGCCTGACCTGCTCATTGCCTTTGATGCTCTCAGTCCCCACATTTAACAACCCCACCCGCGGAGCACTCCCCCCGCCTGCTGATGCCGCCAACAGAGAACCCATCACAGCAAACTGATAAAGATTGGCCGCAGAGCAATCCACATTGGCACCAACATCCAGCAGCAAAACGTCACCAGCAGCACTTGGCACCGCCGCCGCAATGGCCGGGCGATCAATCCCCACAAAGGTTTTGAGAGCGAAACGCCCCATCGCCATGAGAGCGCCGGTATTGCCAGCACTGACACAAGCCGCACCCGCACCACAGGCGAGCTGCTCCAGCGCAATCCACATTGAACTGCCCTTTTTGGCACGCAAGGCGGTGGATGGCTTTTCATCCATGCCAATCACATTCTCAGCGTGGATTACTTCAAGGCGGGAGAAATCGGCAGCAAGGAGAGACAGCTCACCAGTAATCAAAGACTGATCACCCACAAGCGTAAGAGTAAGGTCTGGATAGGCATCCAATGCCCGCAAAGCAGCCCGGATACGAGAGCGGGGACTTTCGTCCCCGCTCATAATATCAAGCACTATTTTTCGCCCCAAAGCTGCTGAGCTTCCTGGCAACGCTTGAGTCACCCGCCCAGCTTGCCTTCAAGCACCTTGCGGCCACGCAAGAAACCATCGGGAGATACGTGATGGCGAAGATGCCTCTCACCGGAAGCCTGCTCGGTGGATACCTGAGCAGAGGTTAAGGCGTCGTGGGAGCGACGCATGCCGCGACGGGAACGGGTTTTACGATTTTGCTGAACAGCCATGTGTTCTCTCTCCTGGTTCTCTATTTCGGTTCGGTTGCGTCTGTTTTCAGACCCGCCAAAACGCTGAAAGGGTTTTGCCGCTTACGCTCTTCTTCTGCTTTTGCAGCAGAAGAGCGCGCCTCTGCCTCAGATTCAGTAGTGAAACTCTGCTGAACCTGACAAGCCTCGGGCGGATGATAAGCCACCAATGGAAGACTTAGCAAAAGCTCTTCCTCTAATAGAGGTAGCAACGCCATGGGCTCCTCCTGGAGCATCAAGGGGTCGTAGTCCTCTGGTAGGGATTTGGCCTGATCATCGCTCAGCACCCCCATCAGGTTGAACTCTGTACTCACCGGAAAGGGTGCAGGTTCAAGGCAGCGCTGACAGATCATATGCAACTCTGCCTCAATGCGCCCCTCAAGCACGATACGGTGGTCTTCGCTCATATAAAAGTGGAGGAAAACCTTCACTTCTCCCTGATCGTCAGCGAGACTGGCCACCAGCCGATCAAACTGCTTGAGCGCCAGCGAACCTTCAAACTGTAAACCTTGACGCGCCAATTTGCGCGGGTCGAAGGTTTTGGGTAATTGCCCTGTTAACATAAGCGCGCCATCATAGAGCGATGCTGTGCAGCTGTCAAACAACCTTTTGCAAGCCGCTCTGCTCAACGTTCACCACCCTCAATAGAACAGCAAAAGAACCAACAAAAATTGTGGTTCTAATTGCCATCCATGGGCCAATACTCGACTTGCAGATACGCCAAACGGTGCGAAAGCAAGTGCCTTGGTTTACAGTCTCCTCGAAAGCGCCAAAGCCGATGCTCTAAACCTTGTGCATACCTGAACCCTGTTTTAAAAGAGCTGATTTTTGCTGCCTTTCTCGTCAGTTCAACCCTGCTCGCCATTGTTGATTTTGGCCACCGTGGTGTCCCCACAGAATGACCGGGTCACCCTCGTCGGTTCCAGAGGCATCGATGGCTTGCCTTGTATCCAGTTGTGGGCTGAATCGATCACCACTTTTAGTAAACCGCTGACTTATGCTTTGCTCATCACAAGGCGCAATACCTAACTGCTTGCCGTTACTGGCGTCACCATCAGGCACCGCAAGGCACTGATTGCCCACCAATTGACTTTTGATGGTGCCTTTAATGGGGTCAAAATACCATTGCTGAGCAGGCGAGCCATTACACGCTTTCAGTTGAATGCCTTGGCTTTGGCTGGCATCCCAACAGTGACCGCTGCGCTTATCTCGAAAATCCACCCACCGATGAATGGCAGACTCCGGACGTAACTCCCATTGTTGCCATTTTTTTTGGTGATAAGTCCACTGCCCGACATTGCCTCCGTTGTAATGGGCATAAGCATCAGCAACGATGTTGCTATCGTGTTTACTGGCTAAGCGGTTTTCATTGTAGGTCCAACGTAAGTTATCGCTGTCCACACAATCCCAAATCACCACTTCACCACCGTTGTACGCTTGCCCTCGGTTATCGAGGCATTTGGTGCGGTCGGCTCGGTTTTCAAAACGCTCTTTAGCTTTGTTATAAATCCAATGCTGATCAAAAGCATCATCGTCACACGCCCATAGCTGCACATTGGCACCATTGGTAAGATTGTCGTCTTTCCCTGAAATATCCATGCATCGGTTCGAATAGCGATTAATGATTTTGACAAAAGGCTCCAGCGGATCGATGTAACGCTGATTTTTGTTGCTTTCGCTGCGCTCCCACATTTGTAGGTAGGCTTCGGCGGAGTTCATTACCGCTTCATACACTCTAGTAGACGACCGCTCACGCATGTCTTGAATGTGATCCGCCAGCATACCGTAATGCGCCATGCCTTCTTTGTTAAAATCGAACACTCGGTTGCCGGACTTCTGCTTGTTAAACACCAAGCCAAACTCTGAGGTAAACGGGTACTTCAATGGGTTTCGAGCCACATCGCTGCGTGGACCAGGCTGTGTGCCCAGGCCGCTCATATCGGTGCCCACGCCCACTCCAGCAAGAAACGGCGTTTTTTCTATTTCATCAAGGTAGCGAGATACCCTTATTTCCATTTCGTTTGCATCATCATTGTAAGGTGCAACAAAGCCTCCCATAGCAATCATGCGCTGCGTATTGTTATGCAATCCGCCATCTTTCGCAGTGTTCATCCAGCTGTGCGACGAAATCACCCCGCTGTATTGGCGTTGCTCCACAATGTCCATCACTGCCGTTGCGGTATCAGGGCTCATATGATCCATTTCAATAAGCATTTTTTTATCAATCATGCGATTGACCAAATACACCCCCAATTGACTTAAACCGTGTTTATTGCAATGTTGAATATGCTCATCGTAATCGGGATTCAGGTTGGCAACATCCAATATATCTTTAATGAATGGAACTTCTCCAATCAACGGAAATCCGGGGTAAAACGCTTTATCAGTGCCTGTATGAGCATCGCATTCTTTCGTTTCAAAAAAGTGCCCCGTGGATAACAACTGGCCGATGTTAATAAAATCGTGCTCTACCCGAGAGGCCGCCATTTGATTATCGAATTTATGGGTTGGATAGATCACCCGCACACCTAAGTCATAAAGCTCATTCAAGCCCGCCTCGACTGTTTCTCGGCTGCATTTATCTTTTTTCCCACAGTTGAACGTCTCAGATGCCTCTACCCCCATGAGCACGGCGAGTTGACCATTGGCAATCACCTGTCGCGCTTGTTTTGGAGATGTGACCAAGCGGAAAAAGCCTTTACCGGGGCCACCTGATTGAGCATCAATGTAATCCTGCATCTCGTGCAAACGCTGAATTTGCAAACGAATGCTGTCCATGGTGTTACAACTGTTTGGATTGACCCAGCTTCCAGGGTTGACGGTGGATTGCAGCTTGCACAACACTTCGTTTTCCACCAAATGATTCACCATGATACGTAAGCCTGAAAGGTAGGCTCGCTCAATCCATTTGTAGTAATAACTCATGTGACTCATATCCACATGATTTGGCCACGATGGAAAGTCCGGCCAACCTCGAGTGTCGTAGCGAAAGTCAACGTTGTTGTAGGCCAGCAGGTTTCCAATAAGATCCAACGACCCATCTGGGCCATGAACGGCTTTACTGTCGTTCAGCGCTTCTGTCACTCCCCAGCGATTAAACGGTTTACCATGAATCATTTTGCCGCCCATAAACTCATAAGACGTAATATGAGTGTGTGGATCAGCGTAGCCCCGCACCGGGTCGTCAGGATTGCCTTTCAGGTTATCCACATTGCCAGCAACGTTGACTTCAATCTCAGGAAATGGGGTGCAATCGTTTTGGGCTACCAGCCTGAACGTATTTTCACTGGTTTTGTTGTGCGGGTTGAGTGTCAAAAAAGTAGAGCTTACCATTACTCCAATTATGGCTAAGCCCCATTTTTAAACCGTCATGGAAACAACACGCTAGAGCTTACCATTACTCCAATTATGGCTAAGCCCCATTTTTAAACCGTTGCCATGGAGCTTGAACAACACGCCTTCAGCTCCCCGATTTTCTGCGCTGATTTTCCACTCTGCAAACTCACCGGCATAACGCCCTGCACTGATTTCGGCGGGTAAATGGCTGGCAAAATAGCGGCCGTCTTTATCTGTGAGTAGGTAATTCTTATAAGAGGTTGGTTTCATAAAGAAATGAGCTGCATCACTGGCATCGACTGATTCGAAACGGTATCCAAGCCCATTATCAATTAATCCACCTTTGTAGTATTTTTTTAAAAAATGCCCATTATGGGGAGACTGAATCGCATAACACTTTTGCGCTAATTGATACACTGCGTCTTGAGTGCTGTCCGCCTGACTGGTCGCTGATATCAATGCAACACAGACCAATATACAGGATCCAAAGTGCTTAATTTTCATAGTGTTCTCTTTATTTTTATTGTTATTGCCATTCGGGGTTTGCACCTCGCTGGCTTATGGGTACTACTTATCGAACTGATCAATAACTATACAAAACACTTTTTATCAGTGCAAAAATGATAAATTGTCTCTGCTTACTTTCCATTGTTTGATCATGAACGAAACTGCTTCGCCACTTTATTAGCCTGAACAATTTGTTTAAGGCTTTGCTATTCGTCAGTGGAAAGGCAGATGTGATATTTAACAGGCATAAAACAGAAAAATGGGTATGATGCCTGAAGTGTAATATCTCTGTTTTGCTACATGTCAAACTTATTGAATCCATGTCCTAGTGCAAAGCGCACGCAGGTATATTGGCTATTTAGCAATAGATCAACCCAGATTCTTGGGATTCTAATGGAAAGTTTAAATATAAACGGTTCTGCCTTGCACGTAGGCCATTATTGCTCTGTTCATCTCATCAAATCTGTGAGTCTTTTAAAAAAAATTGTTATTATTTGGCAAATCTCGCATCTTCAACAAGCCTTCCAATACCTGCCAATGGTCGTTCGTCGATCAACATCAATTATTTTTTAGGTGATATTTTTCGAGATTGCAATTAAATCCGACAGGCTGCTAATTCGCCCATCCATGACCCACTGAATGCTAAATAGATTCCCTTTTTAAGCATACTTTTCAGACAGCTTCTCATAAATAAGCCATATTAAGTGCCGGCGTCTTCTACAGTAGTTAAAGCAACTAATTAGTTTACAGAGACAAAGTATGTCGCCAGTGTTTTCTCAGTTCATGCTAACGTTTATCGGTCTGCTGTTGTGTACCTGCCCAGCCATCGCCTACAAAGGCAGCCAAGCTTACAACCACGCAAAAGCATTCAACCTACAGGTCAATACTGCCACCGGCACCCTGAGTCTTAACTACCCCCTGATTGAAGCGCAGGGAATACGAGCGCCTCTCAAGGTAAACCTAACCTACAGTTTTAATGCCACAGGGATGTTTGGCCTGCCCGCAGGCTGGCAGCTGGATCTCGATCACATAACCCAACATACCGCCGAGCTGGGCGGCATGCAGTGGCTGATTGATAATTTATGGCACGACGAAACCGGCTTTGCCTCCGGGCTTAAATACTTCAATCAGCACGGCACCGAGTTTCGGGATAAAGGGCAAGCGTTGCCTGTTCCTGGCTACCCAAACCTGAACTATCGCCACGTATCGCAACATAAAGACGGCAGTCGTCAGTATTTTTCCCATCAAGGGCTGTTAATGCTGCAGGTTGATCGCTTTGATAACCACGTGCAGTTCAGTTATGAAGAACCAATTACCAACCTTGAGTCCGCCAAGCTTACGAGTATCAAAGACGATTATGGCAATATTTACCGCTTCAGCTATGAACCGGGCTTACTGACTGTTCACAGCCCCGACAACCGTGAACAGCGGGTCTACTTTACCAGGGAAGGCGTGACCAGAATTGAAAACCCGTTAAAGCAAAGCTACAAAGTGACCTATATCAACCAGTTCGGCAGAAACCTCATTCGCACGCTGGAAACGCCCGAAGGACTGCTCACTGAACTGAGCTACGGCGGTATTTTTTACACTGACGACAGTGGTAAGAAACAAATGCCGGTGGTGAATCGTTTTAAGCAGTATGACCAGAGCGATCTGAAAACCCATCACGAAACCTATTACCAATACAGCAAGGAGAATAACTACACCGGCTACCCCATGTACGCCCTATCAAGCCGGAGCGACAGCCTGATGGACAGTAATGATCAGTCTTATAAATACAGTGTCGAAGTCACACAGATTAATGGCAAACAGCAGCGCCAACAGGTGTATGAATACAATTATTTGCACCTGCCAGTGGAGGTTCGCAACCTACGACAAGGGCAGCCTTATCTGAAAACCACCTATGAGTATGCCATCTCACCCTTTAAATACAGCCGTTCCACCAATTACGACAAACCCACCGAGGTGACTCGTTACGTCTGGAACGGCACTGACTATGTACCCAGCGACAAAACCACCACCACCTACGACCATTACGGCAACCAACTGAGCGAGACCCAGTCAGTTTATGACCGTGAGCGCCAACAGTGGAGGGCGCTGAAAGCCACTGTCAGCCGTTACTTCACCGATCATTACAGCCTGCTGGCCGAACACACCCGAATCGATTTGCTCGGGGGCAGAACCCTGCGTAAAAGCTATGCCCTCGCAACGGATGGCAAAACCCACAGCCATGCGCGCCTGACCTGGAAGCCTCCCTTTGCAGACTGGCAAAACTGGCAGCAAACGGATTTCACATACGATAATAAAGGCAGGCAACGCTCCGCTACCCATCGCTGGCTGGTTAACCATCAGCCGGGCATCCAGTCGCTAAGCCACCACACCCGTTACCAGTTCGACCCCGCCACGTCTGAGCTGACCATCACCAAAGTGAGCGACCAAGGTCGTGAATACACCGTGGTTTTGGATACCCGCAATGCCAGACACCTGAAAACCATCACCCCCAAAGGCGAAATCACCACCTACACTTACGACGCCCTAAACCGACCGCTCACCCACACCGACCCGGCAGGCTACGTGACCCGCAGTTCCTACGAAACCTTCAGTAC
>CBDAPN010000023.1:0-25729 GCA_965198415.1 Endozoicomonas sp. | reverse complement strand
ACATCAACAGATTTTACGTTAAAAATTGATGCCATCAACCTAACCCCTGATACCGCCTACTATTATCGTTTTATCAGCGGCGAAACCACCTCGCCCACCGGCACCGCCAGAACACTACCAATGAGAGATGTTACGGCCGTTAAGCTCGCCGTCATGTCCTGTTCGAACTTTCCCGCGGGTCATTTCAACGTTTATGACCTGGCCACTAAACAGACCGACCTGAATGCAGTGCTACACCTTGGAGACTACATCTACGAATACGGACCGGGTGGGTATGCCAGTGAGAATGCTGCTCAATTGGGCAGAGAAGTACAACCCGCTGCCGAGCTGATGTCCCTGCAAGACTACCGCACCCGCTACGCACAATACCGAACCGATAGTCGTTTACAAAAACTCCATGCCACACTGCCATTTATTGTGGTCTGGGATGATCACGAAATAGCTAACGATACCTGGAAAGACGGCGCAGAGAATCACCCAGCCGAGGTTGATTTTGAAGAACGAAAACTGGCAGCCTTGCAAGCTTACTTTGAGTGGATGCCCATCAGACCCGTCATTAAAGATAACAACGAAATTATTAACCGAAGATTTACGTTTGCAAACCTAGTCGACTTATACATGCTGGATACCCGAGTGGTAGCCCGCGATCAGCAACTGGATTATGCCAACTACATAGACCCAGCCACCGGCAACATTGATGATGCAGGCTTTACCGCAGCAATAAGCGACACCAACAGAACATTATTAGGCGCAGAGCAGCTGCAATGGTTGCAAGGCTCAATGGCAACATCAACCGCCACTTGGCAGGTGCTAGGCCAACAAGTGCTGATGGGGCGAATGCTTTTGCCAGCATCAGTAGCAACACGACGACTATCAATTAATCAGTATGCTGAGCTAGGAAAGCTGGCTCTGTTGGCTCAACGAGCACAGTCCAATGACCCAACTCTTACCGCCGAGGAGTTGGCCTATCTTTCAGCCAACCAAAACAAGCTCACACCTGAAGTTCTGGCGCTTTTGCAACTGCCCGCCATCCCCTACAATCTGGACGCTTGGGATGGATACGCTTACGAACGGGAAGTAGTGCTAGGTACTGCAAAAAAATACAACAAGAACCTCGTCGTATTGGCCGGTGACACGCACAATGCATGGGCCAATAACCTCAAAGACGCCAATGGCGAGCTGGTTGGTGTGGAATTTGCCACCCCCTCAGTCACTTCACCGGGACTCGAAACTTATTTATCCATTGCACCTGAGCAAACTGCTGTGGCAGAAGCTGGGGTAGTGCAGTTTGTGGAAGATCTGCAATACCTCAATGCCAGCGATAGAGGGTTTATGACAGTGACATTTACTCCTGAAAAGGTCACCACGCAATGGCACTATGTGGATACGGTTCTTTCAACTCAATACCTTGAAAGAAATGACCGAGGGCAGACTGCACAATCACTTGCTGGTAACCCAGGCATTATGTTAGTTGCGGATAACTAACGGAAACACGGGAAGGTTTTACTTTTTTCGAGCAGCTTTTTCATTCTATGCAAAACAAAAGCAACACCCCCGGTTTTCGAGAAAGCGCCTGCAAACTCTTAACCTCAAGAAAAGAAAGACCTTCACAAAACGGACTTACTACCAAGTACTTAGGAGGCTGTTATCAACAGCCACCCAAATAATCAGCCAGAGAAGAATTGACCTTCATACATCAGCTCATGCTTTGACAGACCAAAAAAAAGGGCAGGAAAACCTGCCCTTAAAAATCAGTATCAACGCTTCAAATCAGTGCTCTCCTGCGGGGCCTCCGATGGAGCTATCGCTGTCACCCGCTGCCGGCTTTTTTTCAGCTTCTTTTTTAGTAGCTGCGTTAATGCCACTATCACCATTATCCTGATCACCGGAATCTTTTGGAGGACGAACATCTCTGCCTGCCATAATGTCATCAATCTGATCAGTATCAATGGTTTCATACTGCATCAGGGCGTCGGCCATTTTGTCCAGTTTATCCCGGTTATCAATCAGTATTTTATGAGCACGTTCGTAACACTCATCAATGACATGGCGAACTTCCTGATCAATCAGCTTAGCGGTTTCGCCTGAGACGTTCATCCGCGAGCCGCCACTGCCATAGTTTTTGCCAAGAAAGACTTCGCCTTCTTCGTCGTCATACTGCAGCGGTCCGAGTTTTTCAGAAAGCCCCCATTTCGTCACCATGCTTCTGGCAATTTGCGTGGCACGCTGAATGTCATTGGATGCGCCAGTAGTGACACCATCTTTACCCAGCGTCATCTCCTCGGCAATACGCCCACCAAACAAAGAGCAAACCTGACTCAACAATGCCTGACGACTCTGGCTGTAGCGATCTTCCTCAGGGAGAAACATGGTAACACCCAACGCCCGGCCACGAGGAATGATGCTGACTTTGTACACAGGATCATGATCTGGAACCAAACGGCCAACAATGGCATGCCCAGCCTCGTGGTAAGCGGTGTTACTCTTCTCTTTATCACTCATCACCATGGACTTGCGCTCAGCGCCCATCATGATTTTGTCTTTGGCCATATCAAATTCTTTCTGACCCACCGTCCGCTGGTTAGCCCGAGCTGCAAACAGCGCGGCCTCATTGACCAGATTGGCCAGATCAGCTCCGGAGAAGCCCGGCGTGCCACGAGCTATAACACCCGGCTGCACATTGTCAGCGACCGGCACTTTACGCATATGCACTTTCAGAATCTGTTCACGACCCCGAATATCCGGCAGTCCGACCACCACCTGACGGTCAAATCGTCCGGGGCGCAACAAAGCCGGATCCAGTACGTCCGGACGGTTTGTTGCTGCAATAACGATAATACCGTCGTTAGCCTCGAAACCATCCATCTCTACCAGCAACTGGTTGAGAGTCTGCTCACGCTCATCGTGGCCACCCCCCATACCAGCACCACGATGACGACCCACCGCATCAATTTCGTCGATAAAGATAATGCAAGGTGCCTGTTTTTTTGCTTGCTCGAACATGTCACGAACCCGAGAAGCACCAACACCCACAAACATTTCGACAAAGTCAGAACCGGAGATAGTAAAGAACGGTACCTTAGCCTCACCTGCAATAGCTTTGGCGATCAGAGTTTTACCGGTACCCGGAGGACCCACCATGAGCACGCCTCGGGGAATTCTCCCGCCCAGACGCTGAAACTTACCCGGATCTTTAAGGAAGTCGACCAGTTCTTGTACATCCTCTTTCGCCTCTTCAACACCGGCGACGTCGGCAAAGGTTGTTTTGATTTGATCTTCCGAGAGCAGCCGCGCCTTGCTCTTACCAAAGCTCATCGGGCCGCCGCGACCACCACCGCCGCCCTGCATCTGGCGCATAAAGAACATAAACACTGCCAGAATGACCAGAATCGGAAAGCTGGCAACCAACAGCTGAGTCCAGATACTTTGCTTTTCAATAGGCTTGGATTCAACCTGAACTTTGCCCAGCAGCAGCTCATCCATCAATTTGTTGTCAGGCACTGCAGGTGGAATGTTAGTTTCAAAGCGCTCGCTGTTACCGAGCATACCGGTTATGGAGAATCCATCAATGACAACTTTGCTGACCTGACGGTTCTCCACCATGTTAATAAATTCGGAATATGCAATCTTTTGAGTAGACGACTGCATGCCATCAAAATTCTTGAATACGGTCAAAAGCACCAAGGCGATAATGACCCAGAGAATTAAATTTTTTGCCATATCATTCAAGGGGCTGACCTCTCTTGAGCGTACTTATGCTTAAGGTAATCGTTGGAATTGAGCACTTTCCTCAGGCTCACTTAGTCTATTAATAATACCAGTAACGATACACGATCATTGGACTGTGTGACAGTAATTGTCATCTATCAGTCTGATTAATGCACTCTATAGTTGTACTTATGAAACCTTCAAAATGCGTTATTTCACTAGAGCTGAGTGTATCAGGCCTACACAGCCAGTCAGTTAAAATGACAACAGAGATGACAACGTTCCATATTTTCCCCCGCAACAGGGTTTCAAAAATCTCACCAGCAAGCCAACAATAATAAGCATTTGTCGTTTTTGTACCGTATAGACACTGACTGTAAAAGCCATGCAAGGCCCACTGAGGTTATCAAGGGTTAGCACGAAAGCCCGAGGCTAGCAGATACACCTCTCTGGAGCGGGACCGGGAAGCCACAGGCTTGCGAGTCTGCACTTTACTAAAGCTGGTTTTCATATCTTTCAAAAAGGCATCGAAACCTTCGCCCTGAAATACTTTGACCAAAAACACTCCACCTTTACGCAAAACCTGTCTGGACAGATCAAGCGCCAGCTCCACCAGGTACATGGCATTGGGCTGATCAACAGAGAGTGATCCACTCATATTGGGGGCCATATCAGAAATTACAAGATCCACTTTATCGCCGCCAATGGTTTTGAGTATTTGCTCAAGCACTGCATGCTCAGTAAAGTCACCCTGCACAAAATCAACACCAGCAACGGCATCCATTGGCAGGATATCAGAGGCAACAACTCGCCCCCCCTCACCAACTAGCTCAATGGCGACCTGAGACCATCCGCCGGGAGCTGCCCCCAAGTCCACCACCTTGCATCCGGGTCGGATAATTTTATCCTTCTCCTGAATCTCTAGCAGTTTATAGCTGGCACGGGATCTCCACCCATCTTTTTGCGATTGCTTTACATAGTGGTCATCAAAATGCTCTTTCAACCAACGCCCACTACTCTTAGATCTCGCCATAATACTCTTGCAGAATCGCCCATAAACCATTTAACAGACACATTCACCATGAAAACTGGTTAAAATTTGTGCCTATTCACAAAGATGAAAATAGCCAGTGCAACCAAGCGCAAAACCATACAGAGTTGCAACATAGTACCGCCTTTTAAGCCTCGCTCCCACTAGGATCATGAAAACGAGACTCAAGAGAAACTGCATGGGTATTAGCGCCCAGTTGCACCAAGATTACTGCCTGAGAATAGCGCCCATCGCCAAGCAGTAGGCAAGTCTATTCTCGGACAATCTGGCATGGATCTTACCGTATCCATCAAAAATAGTCGCTTCACTTTACCCGTGATTGCGTAAAGCATCACCTTTATGCCCTTTTGGTGCGATAGGTGGGAGTGTGTGGCCTTTTTGTTCACAGTGAGCATCAACCCACAACAACTCTTAACATCTACAAACAGGAGAATCACTCCCACTGATACCAATACGTTTCGACCATCATTTTTATCTAACTGCATATGCAGTAATGAGAAGATCTCTGTTAGAATGAACAGTTACCTACCATAAAGACAGAATGATACCCCTCGTCGTCTTTCAAGTTGCTCTGCAGCTAAATCTTGCGAGCACTTCAAGTTACATTTAGCAGTATCAGGAATAGAACACATGAGTTTAAACGCCACTAAAAAGAAACACTTTCGCTCTATTGGCCACAATTTAAACCCAGTCGTCATCGTCGCCGACAAAGGACTGACCGACAGCGTAATAGAAGAAACGCTAAGGGCACTGAGTGATCACGAACTAATCAAAGTAAAGTTTTCCATAGGAGACCGGGACATTCGTCAGCAAATGATTAATGAGCTGATCATCGCCACAAATGCCAATCTTATTCAGACCATTGGTAAAATCGCCCTAATTTTCAAAGCAGCCGACAAACCGAATCCTGCGCTTTCAAACCTACTACGAAGCCAAAGCTAAAAAGCTATACAAAAAAACTGCCAATTGCTGACGAAAATCGGGGTACATCTGAGAAACCAAAGAAGTTTTCAGATACTTCAGTCCTATTCCCACTGAGCACATACAATACAAACAAGCACAAACCCCGATCTACAGCTACGCTTTGATGCACTTTTTAGGATGAACGAATCATGAGTTTAAGAGTTAAATTCTATGAAGCCACCCCTCTGCGGCAACAGAATATTGACCTGAAAACCAAAAAATTTCTGAACAAATAACATCATTACTTGCTAAAAATGTCCGAATCTTCAAGTCAGTTTTCTGCTGCCTCGTTACAAGGTCGCCTAGAAAAGCGCTAGCCTCAAACAGACTCGCAAATTACGCACGCCAGCCAACCACCCGAATTCTTTCGGAAGGTCTTACTTAACCAACTCATGATATAGCTATATGAATAACGCTTTTGGGCGGCGAAATAAGTGAACAACTAAAACAGGTAGGAACGAATAGAAGAAGAACAGCACGAAAAGAGAAAAAAATAAATTATAAAAAAGCCGGGAAAACCCGGCTTTTTTAATTGGCTCACTCAGCTTCAGCGGACTCGACTGCCTCATCAACAGGACGATCCAACAACTCAACATAAGCCATTGGCGCGTTATCACCGTGGCGAAAACCGCACTTAATGATACGCAGATAACCACCTGGACGCTCTTTAAAACGTGGACCCAGATCACTAAACAGTTTACCAACCGCAGCCTTGCTACGCAGGCGATCAAACGCCAGCCGACGGTTAGCAACGCTATCTTCCTTGGCCAGTGTGATCAACGGTTCTGCAACACGACGCAACTCTTTAGCTTTTGGCAGTGTTGTCTTGATTACTTCATGCTCAACCAGAGAAGCAGCCATATTTTTGAACATCGCTTTGCGATGAGAGCTGTTCCGGTTAAGCTTGCGGCCACTTTTACGATGACGCATGGCACAAACTTCCTCTTCTAACTGTGAACTGCCTCTGTTTCTACAACAGTGACAGCACTCAGCTGCAATTAAGCAGAAACCCTATCGTCGCTCTTCAAGCTAGCCGGAGGCCAGTTGTCGAGACGCATACCTAAACTCAATCCGCGCGAGGCCAGAACATCTTTGATTTCAGTCAGAGACTTCTTGCCAAGATTCGGGGTCTTGAGCAACTCAACTTCAGTGCGCTGGATCAGGTCACCAATGTAGTAGATGTTCTCTGCCTTGAGGCAGTTCGCACTGCGAACAGTCAGTTCGAGATCATCAACCGGACGCAGGAGAATTGGATCTACCTCGTCTTCTTCTTTCACTGGCTCAGGCTCGGACTCGCCTTCTAAGTCGACAAAAACCGCCAACTGCTGCTGCAGAATAGTTGCAGCACGACGAATAGCTTCATCCGGGTCCAGAGTACCATTGGTTTCCAGATCAATGACCAACTTGTCGAGGTCAGTACGCTGCTCAACACGAGCACTTTCTACGACGTAGGAAACACGATATACAGGGCTATAGGTGGCATCCAGCTGCAGGCGACCGATAGCTCGAGTTTCGTCTTCATCCTGACGACGGCTGTCGGCTGATTCATACCCACGACCACGAGCAATCTTCAAATTCATATTCAGATCGCCCTTGTCATTCATATGGGCAATGACATGATCGGGATTCACGATTTCAACATCATGATCCAGCTGGATGTCAGCAGCAGTCACGACACCCTCGCCTTTTTTGCTCAGGGTCAGAGTAACGCTGTCACGGCCAGTCATGCGAATAGCCAGACCTTTAAGATTGAGCAGGATTTCAATAACGTCTTCCTGAACCCCCTCAATGGCACTGTATTCGTGCTCGACGCCATCGATATCCACTTCTGTCACAGCACAACCGGGCATGGAAGAAAGAAGAATACGACGCAGGGCATTACCCAGGGTATGCCCAAAACCACGCTCCAGCGGCTCAAGGGTGACCTTCGCCCGTGTCAGGCTGATTTCCTCGACATCAATATGCCGAGGGGTTAGAAATTCAGTAACCGAATTCTGCATGGATGTTACACCCCACCTAACTGTCTATCCTTACTTGGAGTACAGCTCGACAATCAAGCTCTCGTTGATGTCGGCCGCAAGATCACTCCGCTCGGGCAGCGTCTTGAAGACACCTTCTTTTTTATTGGCATCCACATCCACCCATGTGGAAAATCCACGCTGGGCAGCAAGTTCAAGCGCTGCATTGATGCGCAGCTGGTTCTTTGCCTTTTCACGGATAGCAACAACGTCTTCAGGCTTAACCTGATAAGACGGGATGTTTACAGTCTTGCCATTAACCATGACAGCCTTGTGGCTGACCAGCTGACGTGCTTCTGCACGGGTAGAGCCAAACCCCATGCGGTAAACCACATTATCAAGGCGAGACTCAAGAAGTTGCAACAAGTTTGAACCTGTAGCACCCTTCAGACGGTCAGCTTCCTTGTAGTAGTTACGGAACTGCTTTTCCAACACTCCGTAGATACGACGAACTTTTTGCTTTTCACGAAGTTGTACACCGTAGTCGGAAAGACGACCACGACGCTGACCATGCTGGCCAGGAGCATTTTCTGCCTTGCACTTTGACTCAAGCGCACGAACACCACTCTTCAGAAAAAGATCAGTGCCTTCGCGACGAGACAGTTTGCACTTAGGGCCTCTATATCTAGCCATTTACCGTTCTCCTACTTATACACGACGCTTCTTGGGCGGACGACAACCATTGTGTGGGATCGGGGTAACATCAGTGATGTTATTGATCTTGAAGCCACAAGCGTTGAGCGCGCGTACAGCGGATTCACGGCCCGGACCAGGCCCTTTAACATTCACATCCAAATTCTTCAGACCAAACTCAGCGGCAGCGCGTCCAGCACGTTCAGCTGCAACCTGTGCAGCAAAAGGTGTACTTTTACGGGAACCACGGAAGCCGGAGCCACCTGCAGTTGCCCAAGACAGTGCATTACCCTGGCGGTCGGTAATTGTCACGATAGTGTTGTTAAAAGAAGCGTGAATATGGGCAACCCCATCCACAACCGACTTTTTAACCTTCTTACGTGCACGAGTACCTGGCTTTGCCATATCAGAACAAATCCTGTATTAAAAAAGCCGTTGCAGGTTCTTATCACAAGAACTACAACGAACTTACTTACGAATTGGTTTGCGCGGACCCTTACGAGTACGGGCATTTGTCTTCGAGCGCTGACCACGGACGGGCAGACTGCGACGGTGGCGAATACCACGGTAGCAACCCAGATCCATCAGGCGCTTGATGTTCATACTGATTTCACGACGCAGGTCACCCTCTACATTCAGTTTTGAAACTTCAGTACGCAGGGTTTCCAGTTGAGCTTCGCTCAAATCAGATATTTTGGCAGATGGGCTCACACCAGAAGCGGCACACAGTTGTGCAGCCGTGGGCTTACCGATACCAAAAATGTAGGTCAACGAGATAACTGCATGTTTGTTATCAGGTATGTTGACGCCAGCAATACGGGCCATTCAATCGTCTCCGTTATTACATTTAACCGTGTAACGACTATTTCGCATTTCAAAACAAAATTAGGCCGCAACACGTAACCATTAAAGAGAGTGAGATAATATTTAACTCAGTTCTGAAATGGCTGCTTTCATACTGACGGAAAATTTCTTACTGAAAACGCAAAAAACAATTCCATCAAGTTGAAGGGCGGAAATTGTAATCCTCCTTCCCACAAAACACAACCGCCCATGAAGTATTTCCATGAGCGGTTGCAATTGCCTGTAGTCACCAGAGTCTGGTAATTCAAGAAATCCGCAGATTCCGAAAATTGATTACCCTTGACGCTGTTTGTGACGCGGCTCCTGACAGATCACGCGTACGTTACCCTTACGCTTGATGATCTTGCAGTTACGGCAGATTTTTTTTACCGACGCACGTACTTTCATAACTTACTCCACAACCGTTGCAGAGCCTAGCTCAGCGGACAAGACCGCCACCGCCATAGCCCTTAAGATTGGATTTCTTCAGCAGCGACTCATACTGATGCGACATGAGATGCGACTGCACCTGAGCCATGGTATCCATGACTACGACCACAACAATGAGCAAACTCGTACCACCAAGATAGAACGGCACATTAGCCGACACTACCAAAAATTGTGGCAGTAGACACACTGCTGTCATGTAGAGCGCACCGAACATAGTTAGGCGAGTCAAAACACCATCAATAAACCGTGCAGACTGTTCTCCGGGGCGAATACCCGGAATGAATGCTCCGGATTTCTTCAGGTTATCTGCCACGTCTTTTGGATTAAAGACAAGGGCAGTATAGAAGAAACAGAAGAAGATGATGCCGGCCGAAAACAATATAATATTGAGCGGCTGACCCGGACCCAACGCCAAAGCAATGTCCTGCAACCACTCCATACCTTCACCCTGACCGAACCACTGAGCGATAGACGCTGGGAACAGCAATAGGCTGGAAGCGAAAATAGCTGGAATGACACCAGCCATATTTACTTTTAATGGCAGATGGCTGCTCTGAGCCGCAAAAACCTTACGCCCTTGTTGGCGCTTGGCATAATTTACGGTTATCCGGCGCTGACCCCGTTCGATAAATATCACAAATGCGATGATAGCCACAGCCAAAAATGCCACAGCCAACAGCATCAGGATGTTGATATCACCCTGACGCGCGGACTCGAAAGACCGTACTATCGCACTTGGAAGGCCAGCGACAATACCTGCAAAGATGAGAATCGAAATACCATTGCCGATTCCCCGCTCAGTTACCTGTTCACCAAGCCACATCATGAAGACGGCGCCGGTAACAAACGTAACAACGGCAACTATATAGAAGCCGAGGTCAGTACTGAAGGCAACACCCTGATTAGCAAGACCGACAGTCATGCCGGTCCCCTGGACAAGGGCAAGGATAACCGTAAGGTAGCGCGTGTACTGGCTGATCTTGCGTCGCCCGGACTCACCTTCCTTTTTAAGCTGCTCCAGCTGCGGACTCACTACGCTCATCAACTGAACAATAATGGACGCCGAGATGTAAGGCATAATACCCAGAGCCAATACCGACATCCTTTCCAGCGCACCGCCGGAAAACATGTTGAAAAGCCCTAAAATAGTGCCTTCATTTTGCTGAAACATCCGAGCCAAAGCATCAGGGTTGATGCCAGGCACAGGAATGTGAGCACCGATCCGATAAACCAGGATCGCCAGAAACACAAACTTAATGCGAGACCACAGCTCGCCTAAGCCGCTTTGATTCCCAACAGGTAATGTCTTAGCCATTTAGTCCTCGATCTTACCACCGGCAGCTTCAATCGCAGCACGGGCGCCTTTGGTAACAGCCAGACCTTTGATGGTGACTGCTTTAGCCAATTCGCCAGACAGTACCACTTTCGCCCGCTTGATGCTACCACCAACCACGTCAGCGGCTTTAAGTGCTGCCAGATCGATAATATCCGCATTGACCTTATTCAGCTCATGCAAACGCACTTCAGCACTGAAACGGGCTTTGCGGGAAGTAAAGCCAAACTTGGGCAAACGACGCTGCAATGGCTGTTGACCACCCTCAAAACCAGGCTTAACAGAACCACCGGAGCGAGACTTTTGACCTTTGTGGCCGCGACCACCGGTCTTGCCCAGGCCGGAGCCAATGCCACGACCTACGCGCTTACCCTCTTTGCGGCTACCATCAGCCGGGCGCAGAGTATTCAAACGCATGTTATTCTCCTTCTACCCGGACAAGGTAGGCTACCTTGTTGATCATGCCACGAACCGAAGGAGTGTCTTCCACCTCAACAGTGTGGTTAATACGACGCAAACCCAAACCCCGTACGCAAGCCTTGTGGCTTTCGATTCGACCGTTCGTGCTCTTAACGAGCGTCACCTTGATCATCTTCTCTGCCATAACTTACCCCAGGATATCCTCAACCGATTTGCCACGCTTGGCAGCAATACCTTCAGGAGAACGCATGTCGCGAAGACCGTTGAAAGTAGCACGCACAACGTTTACCGGGTTGGTAGAACCGT
Source organism: Endozoicomonas sp. (assembly GCA_965198415.1). Classification (GTDB taxonomy): domain Bacteria; phylum Pseudomonadota; class Gammaproteobacteria; order Pseudomonadales; family Endozoicomonadaceae; genus Endozoicomonas. Next base: position 14,004 of record CBDAPN010000023.1, on the reverse strand, counting down.
AGCACTTAGCCAGTACGTTGTGCACACCTGCTACTTCAAGCACGGCACGCATCGCACCACCGGCAATGACACCGGTACCGGCTGAAGCAGGCTGCATGTATACCTTGGAAGCACCATGACGAGCTTTCACCGGGTATTGCAGGGTGTCACCGTTAAGGTCAACATGAATCATGTTGCGACGAGCAGCTTCCATTGCTTTTTGAATAGCAACAGGTACTTCACGAGCTTTACCACGACCAAATCCGACCTTACCCTTGCCATCGCCAACGACAGTCAGGGCGGTAAAACCAAAGATACGTCCACCTTTCACCACTTTGGCGACACGGTTTACCTGTACCAGCTTTTCAATTAAGCCTTCGTCGTTGCTAGGCTTACGATCATCTCTATCTCTTGCCATGACGCCCTACCCTTAGAATTCCAGTCCGGCTTCACGGGCAGCATCGGCAAGCGCCTTCACACGACCGTGATACTTGAAACCAGAGCGGTCGAACGCCACCTTGGTTACACCTGCAGCTTTGGCGCGCTCAGCAATCAGAGCACCCACTTTTTTAGCCGCTTCAACATTACCGGTAGCATCGCTACGCAGTTCTTTTTCAACAGTGGAGGCGGTTGCCAGCACTTTGTCGCCGTTCGGGGCGATAACCTGCGCATAGATGTGGCGAGGCGTACGATGAATGCTCAGACGAATGGCACCCAGCTCACGCATCTTGACCCTTGCACGAAGGGCACGACGCAGGCGAGAAGATTTCTTGTCCATCATAATCTCACCCTACCTTACTTTTTCTTGGCTTCTTTGCGACGAACACGTTCGTCACTGTAGCGAACACCCTTGCCTTTATAAGGCTCAGGACGACGGAATTCACGAATTTCCGCAGCAACCTGTCCAACCAACTGTTTGTCGATACCACGAACCACAATTTCAGTCTGGGTTGGGGTTTCAGCAGTTACGCCTTTTGGCAGGTCGTATTCGACCGGATGGGAGAAGCCCAGGTTTAAGGTCAGGGAGTTACCCTTTGCCTGTGCACGGTAACCCACACCGACCAGCTGAAGTTTCTTTTCGAAGCCAGCCGTAACACCAGTCACCATGTTGGCGATCAGTGCGCGCATAGTACCGGCCAGAGCACGGGAGTGCTTGGCACCGTCGCGTGGAGCAAACAGTAAAACGTTTTCTTCCTGGGACAGTTCGACATTATTATGAACAATAAGTTCCAGCTGACCCTTTGGCCCTTTAATGATAAGAACCTGACCGTTGCGCTTTATCTCTACACCTGCAGGGATTGCAACAGGGCTTTTGGCTACTCGAGACATATTACCCCTCCCCTTAGAATACAGTGCAGAGAATTTCACCACCAACACCGGCTGCACGGGCAGCGCGGTCGGTCATAACGCCTTTGTTGGTGGAAACAATAGCGATACCAAGACCGCCGTTAACCTTAGGCAACGCTTCTTTGCCAGCGTAAGAACGAAGGCCGGGACGGCTAGAACGCTTAAGGCTTTCAATGACAGGCTTGCCTTCAAAGTATTTCAACTCGATGACCAGCTCTGCTTTTGTTTCACCCTCGACTTTGTAGTCAACGATGAAGCCTTCATCCTTCAAAACCTCTGCAACGGCAGCCTTGATTTTGGAAGATGGCATGCTGACAGAGGCATGCTCTGCCATTTGGGCATTACGGATACGAGTTAGCATATCTGCTAACGGGTCCTGCATACTCATTATCTATATCTCCTGAAGATGAAATGCGCTTACCAGCTGGCTTTAACCAGACCCGGAACATCGCCACGCATGGCCGCTTCACGCAATTTGATACGACTCAAACCGAACTTGCGCAGTACACCGTGAGGACGGCCAGTAATGCGGCAACGGTTACGCAGGCGAGATTTACTCGCATTACGCGGCTGCTTTTGCAGAGCAACCTGTGCTTCCCAACGCTCATCTTCAGTGCTGTTGGGGTTTCTGATGACAGCTTTCAGCTGTGCGCGTTTTTCAGCGAAATTGGCAACGGTTTGCTGACGCTTCAACTCCCGTTGCTTCATGGATACTTTTGCCATAAAACTCGTACCTTGCTCAGTTACGGAATGGGAAGTTGAAAGCCTTGAGCAAAGCGCGGCCTTCTTCGTCATTCTTAGCAGTGGTGGTCAGGGTGATATCCAGCCCACGCAGGGTGTCGATTTTATCGTAATCAACTTCCGGGAAGATGATCTGCTCTTTAACACCCATGCTGTAGTTGCCACGACCATCAAAGGATTTGGCACTCAGACCGCGGAAGTCACGCACACGCGGAAGCGCGATAGACACCAAGCGCTCAAGGAACTCATACATGCGATCACGGCGCAGAGTCACCTTGACACCAATTGGCCATCCTTCACGAACTTTAAAGCCCGCAACAGATTTACGTGCCTTAGTTACAACCGCTTTTTGACCGGAAATTTTTTCCATGTCAGAAATGGCGTGCTCAATGACTTTTTTGTCACCGATTGCTTCACCCACACCCATGTTAAGGGTGATTTTGGTGATGCGGGGTACTTCGTGAACGTTTTTCACGCCCAGCTCTTCTTTCAGCTTGGGCAGAATTTCTTCACGGAATTTGGTTTTAAAATTTGCCATTTTTCACCCCTTACTCGTCAACAGGCTTGCCGTTAGACTTGAATACGCGCTGCTTTTTACCTTCTTCAGAGAAGGTAAAGCCAACACGATCAGCCTTGTTGGTATCAGGGTTCAGAATTGCAACATTAGAGGCCTCAATAGCGGCTTCTTTTTCGACAATCCCACCCGGGGTGCCCAGCATTGGGTTAGGCTTCTGATGCTTCTTGACCATATTAATGCCAGAAACAATCAGCTTGCCGTCAGCACGAACGGTTTTCACTTTACCGCGATTACCTTTGTCCTTGCCGGCAATTACGATGACTTCGTCATCACGACGGATCTTTTTCATGACCTGCTCCCGTTAAAGTACTTCTGGGGCCAGTGAGATAATCTTCATGAACTGCTCACCACGCAGTTCACGAGTCACTGGTCCAAAGATACGGGTACCGATTGGCTGCAGGCTTGCGTTCAGCAGAACGGCCGCATTGCCATCGAACTTGATCAGGGAACCGTCTGGACGACGAACTCCTTTTCGGGTACGCACAACAACAGCGTTCATCACCTGGCCTTTTTTGACCTTGCCGCGAGGAATAGCTTCCTTAACGGACACTTTGATGATGTCGCCAATGCCAGCGTAGCGGCGGTGGGATCCACCCAACACCTTGATACACTGAACTCGACGGGCGCCGCTGTTATCAGCGACTTCGAGTTGACTTTCTGTCTGGATCATTGCTTATTCTCCAAGCCCAAACTGCAGACGGGTACTCGCCGGCTTTTACAAAAACAACCGCCCCGATTACAACCGAAGCGGTCATTATTCACTCAAGCCCAAAGCACCGTAGCCTTAGATCTGAGTAGCACGCTCGTCAATGGATACAAGCGTAAATGTCTTGCTCTTTGACAGAGGACGCGTCTCTTTGATGGTTACAACGTCACCCATACGGCAGTCGTTGTTTTCATCATGAGCGTGCAACTTGGTGGACCGCTTAACGATTTTTCCGTAAAGCGGATGTTTAACACGGCGTTCGATGAGGACAGTAACGGTTTTATCCATTTTGTCGCTCACGACTTTGCCGGTCATGGTACGGACCTTCTTGTCTTCAGCCATCTTATGCTCCTGCCTTTTGGTTCAGGATGGTTTTCACACGAGCGATGTCGCGCTTAACCTGTTTCAGCAGATGACTCTGACCCAGTTGGCCAGTAGCTTTCTGCATACGGTAATTAAACTGATCCCGCAGCAGAGAGAGCAGCTCAGTGTTGAGCTCCTCTACAGACTTATCACGCAGTTCAGCAGCTTTCATCACATTACGCTCCGCTTAACGAAGGTAGTTTCCAGCGGCAGTTTTGCTGCTGCAAGAGCAAAGGCTTCACGAGCCAGCTCTTCGGACACACCTTCCATTTCATAGAGAACGCGGCCTGGTTGAATCTGGCACACCCAGTACTCGACGTTACCCTTACCTTTACCCTGACGCACCTCAAGAGGCTTACCGGTGATCGGTTTGTCAGGGAAGATGCGGATCCAGATTTTACCCCCACGTTTAATGTGACGGGTCATGGCACGACGAGCCGCTTCGATCTGGCGAGCAGTTATACGTCCACGACCAGTTGCTTTCAATGCGTATTCGCCGAAGCTAACCTTGGAGCCGCGAAGCGCCAGACCACGATTGCGGCCTTTTTGCTGCTTACGAAATTTCGTACGCTTGGGCTGTAACATTTCCGCGCTCCTTAACTCTTAGCTTGACGCTTCTTGGGGCGACGAGCTGGCTGTTGCTCTTTAGGGGCTTCAACAGTCGGGGCCATGCCACCGATGATTTCACCCTTAAAGATCCAGACCTTCACACCCAGGATGCCGTAGGTGGTCAGTGCTTCGTAGTGTGCATAATCAATATCAGCACGCAGGGTGTGCAGTGGCACACGACCTTCACGGTACCATTCAGTACGCGCGATTTCAGCACCGCCAAGACGGCCACTCAACTGAATTTTGATGCCTTTGGCACCAAGACGCATGGCGTTTTGCACAGCACGCTTCATGGCTCGACGGAACATCACACGACGCTCCAGCTGACCAGCGATACTCTGAGCCACCAGCATGGCATTCAGTTCAGGCTTGCGGATCTCTTCAATGTTGATATGCACAGGCACGCCCATCATTTTGGACACAGCCTGACGCAGTTTCTCAACGTCTTCACCCTTTTTACCAATCACGATACCCGGACGAGCAGTGTGAATGGTAACACGGGCGCTTTGCGCTGGACGTTGAATCTCAACGTGGCTTACAGAAGCGTTTTTCAGCTTCTCTTCAATGAAACTGCGTACCTTCAGGTCGGCATTCAGTTTGTCAGCGTAATCGCTGCCATCTGCAAACCAGACTGAACGGTGGGGCTTTACGATGCCCAGGCGAATTCCATTAGGATGTACTTTTTGACCCATCTGATCGCTCCTTAGACTTCCGCAACCTTAACCGTAATATGGCAAGACCGCTTCAGAATGCGATCAGCACGACCCTTGGCACGGGGGCGAATGCGCTTCATCGTCATGGCTTCGTTAACGAAGACTGTAGACACTTTCAGCTCATCGATATCCATGCCGTCATTGTGCTCAGCGTTTGCAATTGCAGACTCGAGCACCTTTTTAACCAGAACTGCAGCCTTTTTCGGGCTGAAGGTCAGCAGATCCAAGGCTTCGCTAATTGCCTTGCCACGGATCTGATCAGCAACCAGACGCGCTTTCTGGGCAGAAATGCGAGCGCCTTTATGCATAGCAGCTACTTCTTTCATTTCATTACCCTCTAGCGCTTCTTGGCCTTTTTGTCTGCTGCATGGCCGCGATAGGTGCGACTTGGAGCAAACTCACCGAGTTTATGGCCAACCATGTCTTCAGTGATGAAAACCGGTACATGCTGACGACCGTTATGCACAGCCATCGTCAGGCCAACCATATCCGGAAAAATCATTGAACGGCGTGACCAGGTTTTAATTGGACGCTTGCTGCCGTTTTCAACCGCTTCTTCGACCTTCTTCAACAAGTGAAGATCGATAAATGGGCCTTTTTTCAAAGAACGTGCCACTGTCGTATCCTCTCTCTAGGCTTACTTCGCGTTACGACGACGAACAATCATCTTGTCGGTACGCTTGTTGGAACGAGTCTTGCGACCCTTGGTCGGAACACCCCATGGCGTCACTGGATGACGACCACCGGAAGTACGACCTTCACCACCACCGTGTGGGTGATCAACCGGGTTCATGGCAACACCACGAACGGTTGGGCGAACACCGCGCCAGCGCTTGGCACCCGCCTTACCCAGAGAGCGCAGACTGTGCTCACTGTTGGAGACTTCACCTAAAGTTGCACGACAGTCAGCCAATACTTTACGCATTTCACCAGAACGCAGACGCAGAGTGACGTAAGCACCGTCACGAGCAACCAGCTGGGCAGAAGCACCAGCACTGCGAATCATCTGAGCGCCTTTGCCAGGCTTCATTTCTACACAGTGAACGATGGAACCCTGAGGAATGTTGCGCAGTGGCAAGGTATTTCCCGCTTTAATGGGGGCATCAACACCGGAGAACAACTCATCACCGGCTTTCACGCCTTTAGGCGCAATAATGTAACGACGCTCACCGTCCAGATACTTCAACAGGGCGATGTGCGCAGTACGGTTTGGATCGTATTCCAGACGCTCAACAATGGCAGGAACGCCATCTTTGTTGCGACGAAAATCCACAATACGATAGTGCTGTTTATGACCACCACCGCGATGACGGGTAGTGATACGACCAGCATTGTTACGACCACCAGACTTGCCTTTCTTTTCCAACAAGGGGGCGTGTGGACGACCCTTGTGGAGGTCAGGGTTTACTACCTTGACGACGAAGCGGCGACCTGGAGAAGTCGGCTTGCACTTAATAACGGCCATTCTCTAGCTCCTTAATCCGCGTCCGCGAAGTCAATTTCCTGACCTTGCTCCAGGCTGACGTACGCTTTTTTCCAGTCTGAGCGTTTGCCCATACCGAAACGAGTGCGCTTGGTCTTGCCTTTGACAACAACAGTTCTGACGGCTTTAACGCTAACTTCAAACAGCTGTTCAACAGCTTTTTTAATCTCAAGCTTGGTGGCGTCCGTGGCTACCTTGAAGACGTGCTGATTGTGTTCTTCGTGAACAATAGTTGCCTTCTCGGAAATGTGCGGACCAAGCAGAACTTTAAAAATACGCTCCTGATTCATCCCAACATCTCCTCGAACTTTTTGACAGCAGCGACAGTCATAACCACTTTGTCGTGGGCAACCAGGCTAACCGGATCGATACCCTGCACGTCACGCACATCTACATAGGGGATGTTACGGGCGGCCAGATAGATATTCTGATCAACTTCATCGGCCACAATCAGTGCGCCGTTGGCATTCAGTTCATTCAGTTTGGCAACAACCAGTTTGGTCTTCGGAGATTCAACAGTGAACTGCTCAACCACCACCAGACGCTCTTGACGAACCAGCTCGGACAAGATGGAGCGCAGTGCAGCGCGGTACATCTTTTTATTCAGCTTTTGAGCATGATTCTGTGGCTTGGCAGCAAATGCTTTGCCGCCCCCGCGCCATATTGGGCTGCGGATAGTTCCGGCGCGTGCACGACCAGAACCTTTTTGACGCCAGGGCTTACGACCACCGCCGCTAACTTCGCTACGGGTCTTCTGAGCTCTGGTACCTTGACGCGCACCGGCCATAAATGCAACGACTGCCTGATGAACCAGGGTTTCGTTGAATTCAGTGCCAAAGGTCACGTCTGAGACCTGAACGGCGTTTGCGCCGTTAACCTTCAGTTCCATCGTTTAATCCCCTCAGGCGCGAGCACGTGCTTTAACTGCTGGACGAATAATAACGTCAGCCCCGGTTGCACCCGGTACTGCGCCCTTGATCAGCAGCAGGTTACGCTCGCTGTCTACGCGAACGAGTTCCAAGGACTGTACGGTCACGTTTTCAGCGCCCATATGTCCAGCCATTTTCTTGCCTTTGAAGACTCGGCCAGGTGTTTGACACATGCCGATAGAACCAGGAGCACGGTGTGACAATGAGTTACCGTGAGTGGCATCCTGCATGCGGAAGTTCCAGCGCTTAACACCGCCCTGAAAGCCCTTACCTTTGGATTTACCAGTCACATCAACTATGTCGCCCTGCGCAAACAGGTCTACTCCAATAACGTCGCCAGCTTTGTATTCTGCGTCAGCGTCGATACGGAATTCCCAGAGACCATCACCGGCTTCAACTCCTGCTTTTGCGAAGTGGCCAGCTGCTGGCTTGTTGAGACGGCTGCTTTTCTTGCTGCCAGCGGTTACCTGAATTGCAGTGTATCCGTCCGCTTCCAGAGTTTTCACTTGGGTAACGCGGTTAGGATCAACCTCAATTACGGTAACCGGAATGGAAGCACCGTCTTCGGTGAAAACACGGGTCATCCCGCGTTTTTTGCCGACTAAACCAATTTTAGTTTTAGTCATTTCATCCTCTCTCGTGTACGGGGCTAATACCCACTATGGCCGCTCACTTCAGAGCTGTTACACAAAAGTGTGCACACTTTGATATGGCGCCCGTGGCCGCAATCAACCGAGACTAATTTGCACTTCAACACCGGCTGCCAGATCCAGCTTCATGAGTGCGTCTACGGTTTTTTCGGTGGGCTCGATAATGTCGAGAAGGCGTTTATGGGTTCGAATTTCATACTGATCACGAGCGTCTTTGTTGACGTGTGGAGAAATCAGAACGGTAAAACGCTCTTTTCGGGTAGGCAGAGGGATTGGACCACGCACTTGAGCACCAGTCCGCTTTGCAGTATCTACAATTTCCTGCGTGGACTGATCAATAAGGCGGTGATCAAATGCTTTCAGGCGAATACGTATCTGCTGCGCCTGACTGGACTGTTTATGACCAGATTGTTTTTGCCCGGACTGCTTTTGACCGGACTGTTTTGATTGTTGGCTCATTTTGTTCTAACCATGGCATCTGTAAAGAACAACGTCTGGTGATCTATGTCACCCAGACAAAAGGACGCGAAATTCTACTAACCACTAAAGCAGCTGTCAATATGGATTCAAAGGTTTTTGAACTGTCGGGTAAGATGTCATTTGAGTAGCAGGCTAAGCACCTTTTTTATTCTGCTCACAAACTGCCAACGACGCTGCTTTTGCCTCCAGACGCTCACCAGCAAAACCCAAAACGCAGGTAATAAAATGGCGGGCTCAAGCCACGCCTTATTTAAACAGAGCGTTTCAATGTCGCCGGAGCTGTTAAAACAAACCGTCCACATGCCCTTTAAGGCTTTTTGCCTGATCCAACAAAGCCAGAGCCTTGCGGGTTTTACCCAATTTAAAATACGCCCGCAGTTGATTTTTGTAAGCCGCCGCAAGCCGCTGCTCCAGGCTCATGGTGTCTAACACTTTTTTATCAATCAACGGGCTGTCGCCCGCACCTTTATATAAAGAAGCAAAGTCTTTTTGCAATGCTATCTGGAGGGAATCAATGCTCTGCCTCATTTCAAGCGCTTTGATGACATCCCCTGCTTGCAGTAAGTTCTGCACCTGTTCACGATAAGCCCGACTAATGCCAGTGGTGTCATACCCCACATCGCTTTCCACTTCAGTTTTTGCACCATTTGGCACCGGAGGCACATAAGCGGAAGCTGGCACATCGCTGCCAATAGGTGTTGAGGTGACTGCCACTGCTTCAAGGGTTATGGTGCCGTTTTCAGATGCGGTCGCCATAATGTCTGCCGTTGCCGGTGGCAGAGTTCCACGAACCTTCGCATACTCTTTTTCCTGATCAACCACCATGATTTGGTTTTGCCGCCCTGCTTCGGTCATCACCACCACTATGTATTCTGTCGGCGGCAACAGCGGGTCCCGGTTATCCACCACAAAACTGTGATAGAAATACTCTTCCTCCATCAACCCCGGCTTTTGATAACTTAACGACTTTGCTGGCAATGTTTTAATGACATTGAATTTTTTATCCAGTAACCGCACCTCAGCCATAAACGCTGACGCATCCCGCCCAAATCTTGCACGGTTGATACTACTACTCAGTTTGAAGCGATAGACTCCATAAGACGGGATTTTCCAACCTAATACACTCGATTGAGCCCCCTCTGACTTCAAAACTGCTGACCGTGGGGTAAGCTGGCGAACCTGTTTCAGGTTATCGTCGTATATTTTAAGTGGCGTATAGTCCAGCTCTTCCAACGCTTGATAAACGGCCTGCGGTTGCTGCACGCTCGCAACACCAGTTGAATCATAGGTGGCACACCCCACAAGCAAGCTAACGGCCAGCCCAAGCGCAATTTTTTTCATCATACCCCCTCGAATAAAAAATCTAGCATTTCATTTTACCGTTATTTAACAGTGGCTTAGACTATGAAAACGATTACAGTAATTAATTTATAGCCACACTGACACTTATGACTCTTTTGGCAAACCGCTACGCTTCAATCGGCTGTTTTAAAGCCAACCGCACAATGACTGACGATCCACCAAAAGGACATGACAATGAAAAAAACGATTTTGATTACTGGCGCAACAGACGGCGTTGGTCTGGCAACAGCAAAAGAGCTGGCCCGGCAAGGGCATCATTTGCTGATCCACGGCAGAAATCCACAAAAACTCAAGAGCGCGCAAAAGCATCTGACGGAAATCAACCACTCAGTCACAGCGCTCCTGTGTGACCTGTCCGACCTTGGCCAGACAAAAGAGTGGATTCAATCCTTGCTTGAAGATTATTCATCGCTGGACGTGCTAATTAACAATGCCGGCGTGTTCAAAACCCCGGTTACGCACACAGCGGACGGCCTTGATGTCCGGTTTGTCGTAAACGCCCTCTCACCTTATATGCTGACCCGGGCATTACTGCCCATAATGAGAATCAGTAGTCGTGTAATAAACCTGTCTTCGGCGGCCCAAACCACTGTCAATATAGCTGCCTTAAAGGGTAACAAACATTTGAATGACAGTGTTGCCTATGCTCAGAGCAAACTCGCCCTTACTATGTGGTCACACTTATTGGGAATGCAACTGAAAGACAATGGACCAACAATCGTTGCCGTTAACCCTGCCTCTTTTCTTGGCAGTAAAATGGTACAGGAGGCCTACGGTATAACAGGTAATAGCCTGCAAATCGGCGCTGATATTGTCGCTAAAGCCGCACTTTCAGAAACCTTCGCCCATGCTCACGGCCGCTACTTTGATAACGATGCAGGATCGTTTGCTAACCCACACCCAGACGCCATGGATCTTAAAAAGTGCCAGCAGCTGGTCAGTGAGCTGGATAGTTTGATTTAGACCTTTTGCTTAAGCTCAACGCTCTCAGGCATAGTAGCAGGTTCAATTCACGGCTTGATTTGCTAATAAAACCCAACGGCATTGATCGTTCGAAAGGTAATCAAAGTGAACAGAAATAACGCTGCAAAGATTGCCATGGTGGTGGGAGCCACCGGTGCAACCGGACAAGCACTGATGAAAGCGTTGCTAGCAGGTAACGATTACAGTGAAATTATTGTGCTGCATTACCGCCCCACTCCCTGGGCCAATCAGGCAAAAGTTCGTCAAATTACTTTGAACTTCGATCAACTGTCTGAGCTGGAAATAACCAACCCAGTGGACAGCGTGTTTTGCTGCCTGGGCACAACCCTTAAAAAAGCTGGCTCAAAACAGGCTTTTTCAAAGGTTGACCATGACTATGTACTAGCGCTTGGCAAGTGGGCAGTGAATCACGGCCAACCTGCTTTTCACCTGATCAGCTCCCATGGCGCCAACGCACGTTCGTTGGCTTTTTACTTGCGAGTGAAGGGCGAAACAGAAAACGAAATCAAGGCTCTGGGGCTAGCTGCGCTGACCATTTACCAACCATCTTTACTGCACGGAAAACGCAACGACTTTCGCTGGCTGGAATCGGTGGCTTTTTATGCAACATCAATCATTGCTACTCTGCCCGGCCTGGCCATGCACCGCCCCACGCGCATTGAGGCATTGGCCAAATGCATGTATCAACAGTCGTTAGCCAATAGCTCCGGCCTGTGCATTTCCAATCCGGTTGATATTGCCGCTTACGAATAAGGAGAGGGGATTTGGCCGCACCCGCTGAATTACCAGAAGGCTACTACCTCGACAACTTTCAACAACTGCTTCAATTTGTGCAGTCGCAGTATGTTGACCTGCTGAACCAATCTGAACAGGCGTTCTTGACCGAATTCAACCGGCTCAGTACCGATGCCAAAAAACTTTATGTCCGTTTAATCCAACGCAAAGGGCCTGTTTTTCGCTCCGATAAACTGAACTATCCAGAAATTAATGCCCTCGAACGGGCAATAGATGAACTAGCAGAAGCCGCACTGTTGCAAATAAACCCAGTGCCTGACATCACTACTCTCGCCAGCCTGATGATCAAAACTGAGCTACTGAGCATGTTCCATAATGAGCTTGCACCCTATCAAAGCGAGCGTAAGGGCATGCTTGTTGAACGACTCTTGTCTCTCAACGCTACGGCACCCGCACTGCCATTTACGGTTTTACAACCGTTATGCCGTGAAGACTTAAACACTTTTTTGTTTCTGTTTTTTGGCAATTCAAGTCAGGATATGACCGAATTTGTGTTGCAAGACCTCGGACTGACGCGTTTTGAGAACTACCCCCTGTCTTCCCGCCTGTTTAACCACCGCCATGAGCTGGAGCAAGGACTTCATCTTTCTTACCTAAGACGACGTTTTCACGACCAAGCGTTAAACCATAATGAAATCCTACAACTCTTAAATGAACTTCCGCCGTCGTCTGAATTCAAACACCCGGTGACTCAACGCCGCTACAGTAAGCTAATAAACACCATGGCCAGAGCGCTCGAACGACAAGGCGCACTACAGGAAGCAAAACAATGGTATGAATGCACTCACTTGCCCCCATCAAGAGAACGCCAGACTCGTATTTTAGCGAAACTTGGAGATACTAACGCAGCGCTGGCACTGTGCACGGCAATAAAGAGCAATCCGGCCAGTAGTTTGGAGCTCGCATTTGCACAGCGTTTTGCCAGAACACTAGCGGGAGAGAAACGCCAACGCCAACGCTTTGCAGAGTCGAATCTTTATTTAGAAGACAACGGAATGCGGGTAGAGTTTCAGGCACAAGCCCATTTTAACAGCCACGGCTGGCAGGCAGTCTATGTAGAAAACACGCTGATTACCGGCTTAGCAGGCTTGTGGTTCTGGGACATTATTTTTGCCGATATTAAGGGCGCTTTTTTCCATCCGTTTCAGACGGCCCCCGCCGACCTAACGACACCGGACTTTTACCCGCGTCGCAAAGCAATGATTGATCAAAGACTGCAAACCCTGATGGAAGGAAACATTCTTCACCTCCTCAAACAAACCTACCAACAAAAAAAGGGTGTAAGTAATCGCCTGGTTAACTGGGCTGCACTCAACCCAAAGCTGATTGAGTTGGCAGCGACAATCATTCCCACTCAACACCTGTACCTTATGTTTAAACAGTTAATGTTTGATATAGGGCACAACAGAACCGGTTTCCCTGATCTGATTTTGTTCGATCAGCACAAGCTGAGATACCAATGGGTAGAGGTAAAAGGGCCGGGCGATCGTTTGCAGGAAAACCAGAAACTGTGGCTTGCTTTTTTCCAGCAACATGGCATTCCGGCAGAGGTTGCATTTGTACAATTTTTTAATTGACTACATTTTTAAAGGGAGCTAAATGAGCTTATCCAACAAAATCTGCCGGGCTTGTTTAATGTCGCCCTTATCCACCTCGATGAAGCGGTCAAACTGCTGCGAAGCATCTTGAAAACCCGCTTCGACCAAGTCTTTACTCAGGTTATCGCTTGGGGATAGACCCAATATCTTACGTGCCTCTTGCTCAGCGGCTTGTTGTTTTATTTTTTCTGCCTGCCTGCGCTCTTGATTAATCTGGTCTTCTTTAATCTGGTCATCAATGGCTCGCTCAAGTGTCATTCTTGCGTCCTTGAACAGGGTGAAAAACCGGTAAAAAGTGGTCTCATCAACCCCTCTTTGCACGATTGTCACCAGTCTTTCATTCAGAGCCTTCCTGACCAGCGCTTTATCCATGTATATAAGGTCATCCGCTGTATCACAATTGATGCCCAGTAACTTGGCGGCAGCTAAGCCATTTTTTGGAGAGACCCAGCTGCATTGTTGATCAGAGTGACTATCAAACACGACGCTTTTTAACGATTTTATCACGCGCTCTTTAATCGGCGTTTTGTAGAGCTTTTTATAATATAAATGGTTTTCATTAATTTCATGATTTGTCAGAAACATGAAGTCAGGGATAACCTTTAGGCAGTAAATGATCGACTTTGCCAGAGAAACCACAAGACCAGTAACGACACCTGCCGTAAGAATACTGGTCGGGGTAAGACTG
>CBDAPN010000022.1:0-24480 GCA_965198415.1 Endozoicomonas sp. | reverse complement strand
TAATAAAAACTGTATGTTGCCAGATAAACGCCTTTAAAGCCGAAGCAGCAGACTTTATTGTACGGGTGACGATATTCGATTTTGCATATTCAACATGCCAGCAATAAGAAAAGGTCTGTGCTGGGTTCAGGTCAACTGTATTCATAATTACTCCTGATACAATCGTTGTGTGAATCAATTGTTCTTGATTAATTAATTTGCCGACTCTTTAAATATAAAATTGTGTCGTGTGAGATTTACACTTTCATGGCACCATCTTCAATCTGCTGACATATAGTACAAGGCAGGCTCTGTTTTTTGTGATCATGAAGAGGTTTTATTTCAATTGTAACCTTAACGTTTAACAAGTCTTCTTCATAAGGATTGGTTGTGTGCCAGGCTTTTTCATTGTAAGTGAAAATAATATGAGTGGTATTTTTATTTTTCAATTTTCTAGCGAACTCTAGGATTCCATTCTTTACAGACGGTAAATCTTCGTTTGATAGTGGGATGAATTTTTTGGCCACGGCGTCAAAGTTGTTTATAAAATGGTTTAAGTTGAAAATTAGGTCATGATCTTCACTTTCTAACGCTTTGTTTTTAAGATCTCCTTTTTTGCAGAGTAAGCCTTTCTTCAGCGTTTTGCTGGGACTGACTATAGAAAACATACCATCCTCCATCCATAAGTTGGTATTCAGTTCTTTAGTGTATCTTTCAAGAGTTATTTTGTCGTTTTTTAGGTCGGCTTTCCGGTTTTGTATTTTTGTCTTAAGTGGGGTGCTACCACTCCAAGAAGCGCTGTCGGATGTATTTTGTGACATTTTGGACGTAACAGAAACCACCGTAACTGTGTATTTTCCAAAAAAACCTTTAACAGCCGCAATCGCTGATCTGGCAAAACGGATCAGTGCATTGGCGCTTTTGTACTCTTTCCAGGCATGCCGGAAAGCTTCTATTGAACCTAAATTGATAGTACTCATTCATAGCCACACTTTATTTCTGTAAATTAGTTTTGTATGCAGTTGAAGATTTAACCATTTTAAGACTTTAAAATTTATTCAAAGTCCCTATTTTAGACACTGAATTTTGCTAAAGGTTCTCTGACCCGGTGCATTTTTTCTTACAAATACACCGGATCCTCTAGCTTTTTCTTAAAGAATCATTGCCGCCACCCAAGCGAACAGGATCATCGGGATATTAAAGTGTACGAAAGTTGGAATGACGGTGTCCCGTATGTGGTCGTGCTGACTGTCAACATTCAAGCCGGCGGTGGGGCCGATGGTTGAGTCTGATGCGGGAGAGCCTGCATCACCAAGGGCACCGGAAGCGCCAACGATAGCCGCAGTTGCCAGTGGAGAAAAACCCAGGCTCAGTGCCATTGGCACATAAAGAGTGGCAATAATAGGCAGGGTGGAAAAAGAAGACCCGATGCCCATGGTGATAAACAACCCTACCAATAACATCAAAAGTGCAGCCAATGCTTTGCTGCCAAAGACCATTTGTTCCACCATGGCCACCAGTGCCGGGATGTCGCCGGTGGCTCGCAACACCTCGGCAAACCCTGAAGCGGAGATCATAATAAAGCCGCACATTGCCATTAGCCGCACGCCTCTGTTAAACACGTCATCGGACTCGCGCCAATGAATCACACCTCCAATCAGCATCAGCATAAAGCCGGTCGCGGCGCCCAGTGCCATGGAATTGGTGGTCAGTTGCACGCCCAATGTGGCGGCGATGGAGATGAGTGTGATGAGCAGTTTCTTACCTTCAATGGCAGGTGTTGCATCAGAGATTGCGGTTTTTGTGTCATCAATGTCGTATTGGCGAGGCTTACGATAGCTCCAGAAAATGGCGGTGAGCAGGCCTATAAACATGCCAAACACTGGTAGCGACATCGCCAGCGGCATGAGCCCCGGATCAATCTCCAAACCGTTTTTGTTCAGGTTACCGGCCAAAATCTGGGTCAGATAGATGTTACCAAAGCCAACAGGCACCAGCAGATAAGTGGCAATCAAGCCAAAAGAGAGGGTGCTGGCAACGGCTCGGCGGTCCAACTGCACAGAGCTGAAGACGCCTAACAGCGGCGGAATCAGAATAGGGATGAAGGCAATGTGTACTGGCACGACGTTCTGGGAGGCGAAGGCCATTAGCCCAATACTACCGAGAATGGATAGGCGGATACCCGCCTTTTTACGGGTTTTGCTAACACGCTCGATAATGCGCCCTGCCAGCCACTGGGGGATGCCGGTGGTGGAGATGGCCATGGCAAACGCACCAAGCATACCGTAACTGATGGCAATGCTGGCGCCACCGCCAAGCCCTTCGGTAAAGGCTTTTAAGGTGGTGTTAAAGTCCAGACCACCGGCGAGCCCGCCGCCAATGGCGCCTAAAAACAGCGCAAGCACAACATTTACACGCAAGACACTCAAAGTCAGCATGATGGCAACAGCCAAAATGACAGCGTTCATATATTTCCAGTTTTGTTATTTTGGAGCGTGAAATCTAACCCTGTAGCCGCTTGGCTGTTGCAGAGGATGATTCACACCCAACAGTTTAGGGGGCGCCCTGAGCTTTACTATGTGTGAGTATGAGGCTAGAAGCCAAGGCGTAAAATGCAAATGCTCAGAATTAGTGGTGGTGTCGATGCAGGGAGGGAGTTGCGGTGTGGGCAAGACGGTAGGGCTTAGCGGTTTGCGTTCGTACTAACATTGTTAATTTCTCTGGTCATTATTCCCTTACGATTGCGCTTGGCATTTTGGGTATTGCCAAGCGTGGTGTCAAAATACATGGATTTGCCCGCGTGGGCAATCGTTTTGTAAACAAGAGCTCCCGTTTAACCTTCAAGATTTTTGCGCTTTTACAGTGGCAGGCATTGTTTTAACAGGCTCAATATGCCCGTTTCACTTTGGCTGTAACAATAGTGTCATATTCCTCTGTCATATTTTTGTCACATTGATCTTATATGTTACGCCCATGATTTAATCCGGCTGTCGCTATGTACCAAAAATCGATAGATAACAGTCCGGGTATTGATTTCAATACACCGGCATTAAAAAAATATCGTTCACTGCGCTTCTTAAAAGACCACCTCGCCCGCTGGGGTGTGGCTGCTGGTGGTCTGGGCGTGATTTTGGCGATTCTTTTGATTTTCTTTTATCTGCTCTATGAAGTGTTACCGCTTTTTAAAAGCGCGGAAATTACGCCTGTCTCTTCGTACTCATCACCACAGCAAAGTGCTCCGCCGTTGTTTTTGGCGGTGGAAGAGCAGGCAGAAGTTGGCATGGAAGCAGAGCATTCCGGGAATTTGCGTTTTTTCGCTACAAATACCGGGAAGTGGCTGAAAAATGTGGCGCTGCCCGTTACCAGTGAGGTGTCCCGGGTTGTCAGTGACGCTTCGGGGTCAGGCCTGATGGCAGCGGGGCTTGTTAATGGTTCGCTGGTTGTGTTCAAGCAGGGCTATAAAGTCACGTGGCCCGATGATAAACGCAAGATTTCACCTCTCATCAGTTACCCCTATGGCGATGAGGTGCTGCCCATGGCCAACGGACCCATAGACCAACTGGCAATCAGCGATGGTGATGACCAGTTATTGATTGCCGCCACCAGCAATCAGCAAGTTGTGATGAGCGCTTATGTGAAGGAAGAGGACTTTCTCACGGAGTCGGTCACTATCGAGCGTCAGGAAGTTGTTCTGCCTTTGGGGTTGGCGAAACCCGTTCGCCAATTGCTCATCGACCCAGAGCAGCACTGGCTCTACGTGCTCAGCGGCGAAAACCAACTAACCGTTGTTAATATTCGCAATATTGAGCGCCCACAGATCCATGAAACCCTCAATCTGGCAGACACCCGGGTCACTACTATTGAGTTCCTGCTTGGCGGTGTTTCGCTGCTGGTGGGTGATGATAGGGGCAACATATCCCAGTGGTTTATGGTGCAGCAGGGAGAGGGACTGCAACTGAAGAATATTCGCTCCTTCAGCTTGGGTGATGATGCGGTGGATAAGATTGTGCCGGAGCACCGTCGCAAAGGGTTTTTGGCTGCAGATGTTAATGGGCGGGTGGGTCTGTTTTATACGACCTCAAACCGCACTTTGCTGGTGGAGTCGCTGGCTCAGGGTCCGATTGAGCAGATGGCAGTAGCGCCAAGGGGTAACTATCTGCTGCTGCAAAGTGCTGGTGAGACCCGCTTTTTGCAAATCGAGAATGAGCACCCGGAGGTCTCTTGGTCGGCACTTTGGCAAAAAGTTTGGTATGAATCCTACAATCAGCCCGATTATATCTGGCAGTCGTCGGCTTCTAATAACGACTTTGAGCCTAAGCTGAGCCTGATGCCATTGTCGTTTGGTACGCTCAAAGCGGCCTTCTATGCCATGTTGCTGGCAACACCGCTGGCGATTTGCGCCGCCATTTTTACCGCTTACTTTATGGCGCCTTCCATGCGCCGCAAAGTGAAGCCGGTAATTGAGTTAATGGAAGCGTTACCAACGGTTATTCTCGGCTTTCTTGCCGGGCTCTGGCTGGCGCCGTTTATTGAGAATCAGTTGGTGGGCATTTTTGCCATGCTGCTGTTTGTTCCTGCCGGTATTTTGCTCTTTGCATTTGCCTGGGACAGCTTGCCTTCACCACTTCGCCACCGGATTCCGGATGGTTTGCAGGCGGGTCTGCTGGTTCCGGTGGTATTGCTCAGTGGAGCGCTGGCGATGACGCTCAGCTCAACTTTGGAGACCGCCCTGTTCGGTGGTGATATGCGAACATGGCTCACTACTGAGTTGGGTATTCCCTACGATCAACGTAATGCTCTGGTAGTGGGTTTGGCCATGGGTGTTGCGGTGATTCCGACCATCTTTTCCATCGCCGAGGATGCCATTTTCAGTGTGCCTAAGCATCTGTCTTATGGTTCGCTGGCGCTTGGCGCAACGCCTTGGCAGACCCTGACCCGGGTGGTTTTGCTGACTGCTAGCCCCGGTATTTTCTCGGCGGTGATGATCGGCATGGGCCGGGCGGTAGGAGAGACCATGATTGTCCTGATGGCAACCGGCAACACGCCGATTATGGACGCCAATATTTTTGAGGGCATGCGTACACTGGCCGCCAATATAGCGGTTGAGATGCCTGAGTCGGAAGTGGGCAGCAGCCATTATCGTATTCTGTTTTTGGCGGCGCTGGTGCTGTTTTTGTTTACCTTTGTGGTGAATACCGCAGCGGAGATGGTGCGACACCGTCTGCGTAAAAAGTACAGCTCACTTTAAGTGGAGGAGGGAGAGAAAATGACGATGAAAAAGACCCTTCGAAATACCACAAAACGTTCTGAGTGGTTTCACAGCGGTTCGCCGTGGGTTTGGTTGAATGCAGGAGCCGTGGCGGTCAGCTTGGTGCTGGTGCTTGGACTTTTAGGGTTAATTGCCGTGCGTGGGCTTGGGCACTTCTGGCCTGCTCAGGTGCTGGTGGCAGATTATCAGGCGCCAAACCAAGCCAGCCACACCGTGGCCGGTGAAGTTGCCGACAGCGAAGAGGTGCCGGCAAACCGGTTAGAGTCCACAGGCCTTGTCATTGTGGATGAGCAGCAGCTATTCACCCGCAGCCTGCTCAAACAGGGGAACCGTGATTTAAGTGGCACAGATTTCGTCTGGATTGTGGATGAGTGGCTCAGTAACCGCCAGTATCCGCAAGAGATGATGGTGCTTGAGCGGCGGGAGTGGGGTAATTTTTACGGATTTTTGCAGGCGGTAAAAGAAAACGGTGCTGTTGTTGCCAGTGGCAATTCGGTGGTGTCAGTATTCCATCAACGCCTTAATCGTACCCTGAAAATATACGACGCTATTTATCAGATAGAAAAACACGACATCGGTGCAATCAATTCAGGCATTGAGCAGCTTCGGCTTAAAGAGCGTCGGCTGGAGATGAATGACCGCCTCGATGCAGTAAAAAAAGCAGAAATCGCAGCCGAACGTGCCGTGCTGAATAAAGAGTACGAGGCGCTGGAGGAGCAGCTGGGTGACCTGTATCAGTCGTTTAACCGGGACAGTTTTGTAGCCAAAACCGCCAACGGGCAAACACTGGAGCAACCCATCAGTAAGGTGGTGCGAGCTTATCAGCCCAATAACATGTCATTGATGGATAAGATCGCCTTTTATTTCGACAAAGTGGGTGAGTTTATTCTCGATGACCCTCGGGAAGCGAACACCGAAGGCGGAGTATTTCCGGCCATTTTCGGCACCGTAATGATGGTCATTTTGATGTCCATTATGGTGACGCCGTTTGGTGTGATCGCCGCTGTTTATTTGCGGGAATACGCCAGTCAGGGATGGTTGACCCGCGCCATCCGGGTGGCGGTGAATAATTTGGCGGGGGTTCCTTCCATTGTTTACGGTGTGTTTGGCCTTGGCTTTTTTATCTACTTTGCCGGTGCCCACATAGACCAGCTGTTTTTTGCTGAGGCGCTGCCTTCTCCTACTTTTGGTACGCCGGGGCTGCTTTGGGCGTCGATTACGCTGGCGTTGTTGACTTTGCCAGTGGTCATTGTGGCAACAGAAGAAGGGTTATCGCGTATTCCCCGCTCCGTGCGTGAAGGGAGTTTGGCTTTGGGAGCGACCAAAGCGGAAACACTGTGGCGAGTGGTGCTGCCCATGGCCAGCCCGGCGATGATGACGGGGTTGATTCTCGCCGTTGCTCGGGCGGCGGGTGAAGTGGCACCGTTAATGCTGGTTGGGGTAGTGAAGTTGGCTCCAAGCCTGCCGCTGGATGGCAACTACCCGTATTTACATCTGGATCAGAAATTCATGCATTTGGGCTTCCACATTTACGATGTTGGTTTCCAAAGCCCCAATGTGGAAGCGGCACGGCCACTGGTGTACGCCACGGCACTGTTGCTGGTGATTGTTATTGCGGTGCTCAACCTGTCTGCGGTTGCTATTCGCAACCATTTACGAGAAAAATACAAGAGCCTTGAGGGTTGATGGGTATGGCTTACGACGTACTGGAAAGAGAGCCAAAAGAGACGCTGGACGCAACGCTGAGTGAGGCACTGACTGTGAAACCAACTGACAGCGACCCTGTTATTGAAAAGCCTGCCGGCCAACGCTTTGCCAGAGCGTTGGCTACTGATGGTCGCATGGCATTGAATCTTGAAGATGAGCAAACCTGCCTTCGGGTCGCTGACCTGAACCTGTTTTATGGTGAGAAGCAGGCGTTGTTTGATGTCTCAATGAAGATACCGCAAAAGCGGGTGACGGCGTTCATCGGCCCTTCTGGCTGCGGTAAGTCCACATTGCTGCGTAGCATGAACCGGATGAACGATCTGGTGGATGGCTGCCGTGTTGAAGGGAAAGTTCTTCTTGATGAGGAGAATATTTATGAAAAAGGAGTGAATGTAGCTGACCTTCGTCGTCGGGTGGGCATGGTGTTTCAAAAGCCCAACCCGTTCCCGAAAAGCATTTATGAAAATGTTGCCTACGGTTTGCGAATTCAGGGCATCAACAAAAAACGGGTGCTCGATGAAGTGGTTGAGTGGGCGTTAAAAGGCGCGGCGCTATGGAATGAGGTGAAGGATCGCTTGCATGAGAGCGCATTGGGGTTGTCGGGTGGACAACAGCAGCGTCTGGTCATTGCCCGCACCATAGCCGTTGAACCGGAAGTGCTGCTGCTGGATGAACCGGCCTCGGCGCTGGATCCGATCTCTACCTTGAAGATCGAAGAGTTGATTAATGACCTGAAATCCAAATTTACCATTGTCATTGTCACCCACAATATGCAACAGGCGGCCAGGGTTTCCGATTACACCGCTTTTATGTACATGGGGCGCATGATTGAGTACGGCGACACCGATACGCTGTTTACCAATCCCAGCAAGAAACAGACTGAAGACTATATTACCGGCCGGTACGGTTGAGGATCACCCAATGCCAAACCAAAACGATTTGCTGACTCACCACATCTCCCAGCAGTTTAACGATGAACTTGAAGAACTGCGAAACCATCTGCTCTCAATGGGGGGGATGGTTGAAAAGCAAGTGAGCGATGCCATCTCTTCGCTGACTAATGCAGACAGCGATCTGGCGTCGCTGGTTTGTGAAAAAGACACGGACGTCAACTTTATGGAAGTCACCATTGATCAGGAGTGTTCGAGGATTCTTGCCCGTCGTCAACCGGCCGCCAGCGATTTACGGCTGGTAATTGCCTGTACCAAAGTAGCGACCGACCTTGAGCGCATTGGCGATGAGGCAGCAAAAATTGCTCGCTTCGCCATAAAATTGTCAGAACAGGGTGAAGCACCTAAAGGTTACATTGAGACCCGTCATATAGGCAGTCATGTTCGTCAGATGACGCAAGACGCTCTGGACGCCTTCGCCCGTTTTGATGCCGAAAAAGCGTTGGCGGTTGCCAAAGAAGACAAGGCGGTCGACCGGGAATACAAAAGTGCTACCCGCGAACTGGTAACTTACATGATGGAGGACCCCCGCTCCATATCCAGAGTTTTAAACATCATGTGGGTGCTGCGTTCTCTTGAGCGCATTGGCGATCACGCCAGAAATATTGCCGAGTATGTTATTTACCTTGTAAAAGGAACTGATGTTCGTCATATCGGTTTAAAACGAATGCAGGCAGAAGTTTTTGATGAGCAGGATTAATTAATTACTTGGGTAAATAAATTTTTAAATGGCATCTTTCATTAAAAAGATGCCATTTTTTATTAAACTTGAATTTTATTTTTTCTAATTAATATTTTCATAGCAATAAAAATAACCGTGAAAAATAAACTAACCTATATTTATTAAAACCTTTCAGACAATTCTGCAGTTTGCTTCTGAATTCTCCTATAAAAATCACGGATGAAATAAATCAGTAGGAAACTATGAATTACTCCGGTACTATCAATGAAGGCTGGGACGTCCCTGATGAGCCACCAGCCAATGACGACAATCTCCTTGAATGCCTCGCCTTACTGACCCGCTATTACGGTAACCCTTATTCGAGGGAATCCCTAAAAGCAGGAATGCCATTGGAAAACGGAAAATTTAGCGCAGAAGTATTTATCCGTTCGGCAAACAGGGCGGGGCTGGTTTGCAAGACGCACAAAAGAAAGATTGCTAAAATCTCCTCTTTAGTGGTGCCTGCGGTCTTATTATTAAACGAACGCAAATCCTGTATTTTAACGGCCATCGACCATGAACAGGGCACGGCTCAAATCGTTATGCCTGAAACCGGCGAAGGGTCGAAAACCATAACGATTGAGGAGCTCGAAACTTTTTACAGCGGTTATGTCATCTTTGTTCGTGAAAAACACCGCTACGACCGGCGCACACCAGAGAAATTAAACGTTAAATCCCGGCACTGGTTTTGGGGAACCATTTTGGGCTCCTGGAGAATTTATCGGGATGTACTGTTGGCCTCGTTGTTAATCAACATATTTGTGGTGGCCAGTCCGCTGTTTGTGATGAACGTTTATGACCGGGTGGTTCCCAATCAGGCTTTTGACACGCTGTGGGTTCTCGCCGTGGGTGCGTTTATTGTTTTTAGTTTCGATTTTGTGCTCAAAATGGTGCGAAGTTACTTTATTGATCTGGCCGGTAAAAAGTCGGATATTCTGCTGTCGTCCACCATTATGGAGCAGGTGCTTGGTTTAAGCATGAAGGCTAGGCCTGCTTCTGTGGGGTCGTTTGCCAAAAACTTGCAGGACTTTGAAAGCATCCGCGATTTTATTACCTCCTCAACGGTAACCGCACTGGTGGATTTGCCATTCACCTGCATCATCCTCTTTGTGATTTTCATGCTGGGCGGCCCTGTTGCCATTGTGCCGCTGGTGGCTATGTTGTTGATTGGCCTTTACAGCTTTCTTATTCAGGAGCCCCTGAAAAACTCGATTGATAAAACATTGCGCTCCAGCCAGCAAAAGAACGCCACACTCATTGAAAGTTTGGCGGGCATGGAGGCGTTGAAAGTTGCCCAGGCCGAAAGTGAAGTTCAGTACAAATGGGAGAAGTCGGTCAGTCATATTGCCAACTGGAGTATTAAAACCAAACTCCTGAGTGCTTCTGCCACCACATTCAGCGCTTACGTTCAGCAAGTGGCCAACGTCGGCATGGTGATTTTGGGTGTGTATCTCATCTCCGCCGGTGAGTTGAGCATGGGGGGATTGATTGCATCGGTCATGCTCTCTGGTCGCTGTTTGGCACCCATGGCGCAAATAGCCGGATTGGCAACCCGTTATAACCAGTCCAAGTCTGCTCTGGATGCTTTGAATCAGGTGATGGCCATGCCAACGGAGCGCCATGATGATCGTGACTACGTCAATCGACCTGAATTAAAAGGCAGTGTGGATTTTGATGGCGTGAACTTTTCTTACCCGGAGCAGGAAGTTCAGGCGCTGCGGGACGTCAATATTAAAATCAAAGCGGGTGAAAAGGTGGCCATCATCGGTCGTATTGGTTCTGGTAAGACCACCATCGAAAAACTGATTATGGGACTGTACGAGCCGGACGAAGGCGCTGTTCGCATCGATGGGATCGACCTGCGGCAAATCAACCCGACCGATTTACGCTCAAGCATTGGCTGTGTCAGTCAGGATATCACCCTGTTTTACGGCTCAATCAAAGACAACATTACCCTCGGGGCAAACCATGTTGATGACAGTCAGTTGTTAAAAGCGGCCGAGATTGCTGGTGTTACAGAGTTTGCCAACAAACACCCTAACGGGCTGGACATGGTTGTGGGCGAGCGAGGTCAGAATCTTTCTGGCGGTCAGCGCCAGAGCATCGCCCTGGCCCGCGCCCTGTTGATGGACCCGCCCATTCTCGTGCTGGATGAGCCTTCAAGCTCCATGGACAACACCACTGAGCTGCGAATGAAAGAGCAACTGCAGCAGCGCTGTGACGATAAAACTCTGATTCTGGTCACCCATAAAGCCTCGATGCTGTCGTTGGCGGATCGTTTGATTGTAGTGGACAGTGGTCGTGTCGTTGCGGATGGCCCAAAAGATCAGGTGCACGCTGCTTTGAAGCAGGGCAAGTTAAAAATTGAATAGGTTGGAATTATGAGCAGCAAGAGCGATGGAAAGCACAATAGCTCAGAGGAAGAGCCAATGAAACCAGAGGTTGAGTCAGAAAAGCCTGAAGATTATCAGGAAGACGACAGCAAAAAAACGACAGAAGATGTTAATGAGTCTGTCGGTGGAGTGATGGAAGGAGCAGATAAAGATATCCCCAAAGAGGATATGGAGTACGTCTCCGATGCCAATGCCGCCTTGTTAATGAAAACGCCCAGAGGTGGCCGTTTATTGATTTACACCATGTTGCTGGCGTTGGTTTCAGCGATTGTTTGGGCCAGCCATGCCAGTCTGGATGAAATCACCCGGGGCATGGGTATCGTTATTCCTTCATCCCGTTTGCAAGTGGTACAAAACCTTGAAGGCGGTATTCTTGATGAAATTTTCGTGCAGGAGGGCGAACAGGTGATTGCCGGCCAGCCCCTAATGCAACTGGACGACACACGGTTTGCCTCCAGTTTTCGCGAAAGTGATATCGAGTTTCAAAGCGAGATGGCCAAGGCCGCACGATTAAAAGCCGAGTTTTCTGGCGGCGCTTTGGTCTTTCCGGAGGAGTTAATGGATCACCCGGAATACGTAAACCGGGAAAAAGACATCTACAAACAGCGTACAGACCGGTTAAATTCTGAGATGGAGGTGGCCAGCAAGCAGGTAACTCAGGCTGAGCATGAGTTGGCTTCAGCCAAGGAGCAGCTGAGCTTTTTAATCACCAGTTTTGAGCTGGGGCGAGATGAACTCGAACTGACTGTACCGCTGGCAGAGCAAGGGGTGGTGTCAAAGGTTGAGCTGATTCAGTTACAACAACGGGTGAATGACCTTGAATCGGAAAAACGCCGTACGGAACTGAGTATTCCCAAGTTACGGGCTGGCTATCAGGAATCGTTAGCGCGCAAAGATGAGATTTTGCAAAAGTATCGCTCTGAGGTCGCACAGGAATTGAAAGAGACGGAAGTACACCTTGATCAGCTCAGTGAGTCCCACTACGCCCTCGAAGATCAGGTGGAGCGTACCTTGGTGCGCTCACCGATGGAAGGTATTGTGAAGAAAATTCACATCAATACCATTGGCGGTGTGGTGCAGCCCGGAATGAGCCTGCTGGAGATTGTGCCTTTAGAAGACAACTTGTTAATAGAAGCGCAAATTCAACCGAAAGACATTGGCTTTTTACGCCAGGGCATGCGCGCCATTGTTAAGCTGACCGCTTATGACTTTGCCATTTATGGTGGCCTCGAAGGTGAGGTGGAGCACATCAGTGCTGATACTATTAAGGATGAAAAAGGGGAAAGTTTCTACATCGTTCGCATTAAAACCGAAAATAATTATGTGGGGGCAGAAGAGAAGCCTCTGGTGATTATTCCTGGTATGCGTACCAATGTGGACATTATTACTGGCGATAAGACGATTATGGACTATCTTCTTAAACCTATCCTGAGAGCGAAGCAAAATGCTCTGACAGAAAGATAGTATTAGCAGTCTGATAATGCTGCTAGAGGAGTTGTTAGCATGACATTATTTATCAGAGCCTTATTTTGTACTTTTGGTATCGCAGCCCTTATGGGCTGCGCCGCTAAGCAGGCAAAACAAGAAGCAATGAATGTTGACTTGGTTAACTACCCCCCGGACCTCACCAAGTGCCGTTATGTTGGCGATGTCGTTGGGTCGCAGGGGAATTGGATAACCGGAGATTTTACCCCCAATAAAAATCTGGTCATTGGCGCCAGAAACGAACTGCGAAATCAGGCTTATAAGCTAGGTGCCAACCTTGTTTATATTCAGGATATGCAAAATACCAAGGCTTCTAGCTCATTAGGTACTACCAATACCACTGCGGTTGGCAAGGCTTATCGCTGTACTCCCTGAGAACGTTTCAGAATTGCATATGGGAAATGCAATTCTGAATCACTCAATTAAAGTGTCCTGATCTACTCCGGTTTCATGCAGTTGCCATTCAAGGAAGTCGGAATCCCGAATAACTGAACCGACAAAACGGCTGTTACTGAAGCGGGCGTTGGTTAGGTCAGTATGCTCAATCACCAATTGCGTTAAAAGACAGCGGTTAAATACCGGGGCACTGCTAACGCTGAAGCAGTTTTTAACAAAACTGCCGTTAAAATTCACTTGGTTAAATACGGTGTTATCGAGCTGCGACTCCGATAGCCTGACACGCTCAAACAAACAGCCCGACAACAGCGTATTAGTGAGATTTACCGACTGTAGCTCACAGTCGGCGATGGTCACGTCATGGAGTTGAGTGTGGGAAAAAGACGGGCCATCTTCAAAACTTTCACAGCTTTTAAAAATCGTGGTTTGTATGTCGGCATGGTCAAATATTGTCTGGGTGAGTGTACAGTGGCGAAACGCCATATTCTGGATGGATGAGCGGCTGAAATCCGCATGGTCAAAAAAACCATGGATTATCTCGCTGTTGGATATATTCAGCTCTTGGCAGGAACTTTTATGGAAGGTTTGGGCCACCATATCGCAATTTTCGATAACCGCCTGATTAAGGCAGGCACGGTCAAAGTTGGCAGCTGAAAGATCCGTATCAATAATTCTGGCATTGGTAAGATCAGCGTGACGAAGGTCGGCACCGTTGAGATTGCAGCCATCGAGAATGCAGTTGCGAAGATCGGCGAACCTGAAATCCGCGCCGCGCAGGTCGCAATTTTTCCAGTGGGCATCCCGTAGTTTGGAGGCCTTGAACTTGCAGCGTTGTAGCAGGCTATTTTTGAAACGGACCCGCTCGAGGTCACGTTCATTCAGCGAGACACCGCTGAGATTTTCCCCATCGCTCAGGGTAACACCCGGATGCAGGCTCTCAATCAACTGCCGTTTACTGGCGGATTTTTCTTTCTCCTGACTTAGCTGGGATTCCAGTTCCGGTTCTGGCTTAACTTTGTATTGATGAACCGCTTTGCTCTTTGCCTTGGTGCTGTTTTTTAAGCCAACGGTTTGCCGGGCGTCGGTATCGAGAATGTTGTGGATACCGGGGGCGGGTGAAGTTTTTTCTGATGGGTGTTTTTTTTGTGGCACAGGTGGGGTCTCCGGGCGGAACTGATTTAACTTTGAGTCGCCCAAAACCCCTGAAGGTTTAGTGTTCATCTTTTCGGCGTAACAAGCGCAATGCGTTTGCTGTAACCAGTGCGGTAGTACCGGTGTCGGCGATTACCGCCACCCAAAGGCCAGTCATACCCAGTACTGTGGTGAGCAAAAATAGCGCCTTGCTACCCACGGCCAGAGCAATGTTCTGGCGAATAATGGCCATGGTGGCGCGGGAGAGAGAGATAAGGCTCGTCAATTCCTCCACCCGATTGTGTGTGAGCGCACAGTCAGCGGTGTCGAGGGCGACATCGGCTCCGGAGCCCATGGCAATGCCAATGTCTGCGGCTTTCAGTGCGGGGGCGTCATTAATACCATCGCCCACCATGGCAATGCGGCCTTCTTGACGCAACGTCTCAACGGTGGAGGATTTGTCACCTGGCAGTAATTGCGCGCGATAGTCGATCTTTAGCTTTGTAGCAATGGCTGCTGCTGCACGGGGGTTGTCGCCGGTGAGCATGACGCTGGTGATCCCCATGGATTTTAGCGATTCAATGACGCTTTGAGCGCCGCTTCTTGTGTTATCCCGCAGCGCGATGAAACCCAGCAGGCGCTGTTCACTCATCACCACGGCGATGCTGTTGCCATTACTTTCCAGCGTCTCCAGTTGCCCGGTTGCACCATTGGTTTTAGCAATGAGGCTGTGCAAATAGTGGGGTGAAGCCACGACAACGGTGCTGTTTTCAACCAACCCTTGCACACCAAGGCCTGCTTTTGCTTCCACCTCCGTAGCCTCTGGCAGCACTAAACCAAGCTCACTGGCTTTGCTGACAATAGCCTTGGCCAAAGGGTGGGTTGAACTGGACTCAACCGCTGCAGCCAAGCGTATAACCTCCTCTTCAGTACACGCAAAAGGTGTCACCCCAGTAACCACCGGTCGGCCTTCGGTGAGGGTGCCGGTTTTATCAAACGCAATGGTTTTTACCGTTCCCAACAGTTCAATTGCCGCTCCGCCTTTGACCAGAGCGCCATTGCGGGAGGCTCTTGCCAGAGCAGAGGTTACGGCAGCTGGGGTTGAGATGACCAGTGCACAGGGGCAAGCAATCAATAACAGCGTCAAAGCTTTGTAGACCCATTCCTGCCAGGGCGCCGCCAAAGCCAGCGGTGGCACCAGTGCAACAAGTAGGGCAATCAGTATCATCAGCGGTGTGTACCAGCGGCTGAAGGCATCAATAAAACGCTCAACCGGTGCTTTGCGTTCTTCGGCCTCTTCAATCAGGCGAATGATGCGATCCACGGCGTTGTCGCCGGGTTCTGAAACCACCCTGAAACGAGCCACCCGATTTACCGTGAGTGAACCGGCCATTACATGATCTCCCTGATTACGCTCAACAGGAATCGACTCGCCGGTTAAAGAGCTTTCATCAAAGCTGGTGTGGGGAGTTAATAATTCACCATCAACCGGAAGGCGGCTGCCGGGTAAGACTTCAATCACGTCACCCGGTTGTAGCTTGTGGGCGGAAACTTCGGCTCGTCGGCCGTTTGTACTAATCTGCAAGGCGGTCTGTGGCGTTAGCTCCATTAGTTTTTGTACACCTTGGCGGGCACGGCCTGCGGCGTAGGACTCCATGTGCTCACCCAGCAGAAACAGCAAAAGTACCATGGCGGCTTCGGCAGTTTCGCCCAAAAAAAGAGCGCCAATGGCGGCAACAGACATCAAAGTTTCAATGGAAAAGGGGGAGCCTTTGTGTGCCAGTTGCCAGGCTTTGGCAAGTATGGGCAGCAATCCACACAGTGTGGCCAGGCAGAAGAGTCCGGAGCTAACAGTTGGAAAGGCAGTTTGAATAATGCTGGCAATGAGCATAACGGCTGCCAGTGCAATGATGCGCCAGTACTTTTTCAGGAAGCTTTCGGTTTTGGAGGTCGCGGTTCCCTCCGTGGCCGAAAAGCCGAGCTGGTGGAGCGCTGATAAAACATCTTTCTTGATGAACTCAGGGCTTTGCACATTTTCTGTAACAACAATCAGGCGCTCGGTTGCAAAGGCCACACGCACCGCTTTTACACCCTGCAGACCTTGGACGGCCTTTTCTATTTTGGCCGCACAACTTGGGCAGTCCATTCCGGAGATGTTCCAGCTTAATTGTGCACTAGTCATATTGGTACCACTCACTTAGATGGCAGTTATGTGCATGGAGCAGGGACAGTATGCTGCAACAGCACATATAAATATATTTTGATATAAATATAAATTTATGAGTTACGTGAGTCAACAGTTTTGGGCTGATGATAGCTTGAGTAGAGTGAAGTATGTGTCAGGAAGTATAGAGGTAACTACAAACCCATATTCATACTACGTCTAAGGCAAGTCGTATTAATTTACATGGGTGTAGAGTTTTAAAGTTTATAAGTCGGAAGTTGTTTTATCCTAGTTGCTTAATCTTGTTGGTGGCCAAATCTAGTATTTGAAGCAGCCTCTGAACCGCTGTTGTGATGTTGTTGTATTACCTGTGCGACTTTCATAAATTTTTTCTATTATTTTTCTTTGTTTATTAGATATTCTAAAGCCAATATTAATAAGTTTTTCTGCGTAAGAGTACTTGTTGTTAATAATGGCTTTGAAGAAATTCGAAAAAAGTGGATGGGTTAACTCTTTGGCAGGGTCTTTTGCGTAAGCCTTATCAAAGATATTAAACCCATGCTCTTTTAATTTTTTTAGAGTTCTCAGATGTGAGTCCAGATGATCGTCTTTGTAGGTGATTTCTCTCATAAATTTGTAGAAGTTGTGTGTGTGATCTTCTGGAAGTTCAATTAAAGCTTTGTCTTTAATTTCAAGAACCTTGCCAAGCAGAAGTTCAGAGTTATTCATTGACTTTTTACTGATATTTTTGTTTTTCATATGGTCAAAAAGATTTCTTAGTGCATTATTGAAATGCTCAGGGTCTGCATAGAATCTATAGCTAATAAAATCACAAATACAACACATCAAATTTAAGCGTTGGAGTTTTTCTAATTCGCTACCAGGTTCTAATTCTTGTTTGCCATAATTAAATATGTCGAAATTAAAGTACTGCTGCATCAAGTAAGTTTTTGCTTCAGTAACCAAATCATCTCTCTCTGCTGCGATATCTACCGTTGTTTCAAATCTTTGATATTTGAATACATCAGGGATATTGTTCAAGTCTTTCAAAATTAGAGAATAGTTCTGGCTTCCACTCCTAAGATAGTATGAGGTTTTAATCGCAAGAAATAACTCTGATTTCTTGGATTCTGTAATTAATTCTTTTACAGTTTTCTTGGTTTTTTTATTACTAGGGGTGAACCCGAGAAGTATTAACCGCTCTGCAGTAGCTGCTTGCATTAACCTTTTTTTTTCTCTTACATTCTTTTGGTGCATGAGGTTAACAAACATGTCGAAGTATTTATTCAATATGTTTCTATGATTTTTTTTAAGTTTACCTTTCTTGATTTCATGTTCGATAGCGCGAAATTCTTTTTTCATGTCATATGGTGGAGGATCAATGCCGTCATACTGATTTAATTCTTCAATTGCGCTTAGAAAATCTGGTGAGAATTCTCTCTCAGGCTCGGATATAGTGTCGTGACTAGCGCTGCTTTCTAGGCTCGTCGTTGTTAGATGACTTTGCGGTGACCATAATTGAATGCCCCGCTTATTGAGAGCAACTTCAATGATTGGGACGTATGAAGCATTGCGGTGAGCTTTTACGAGCGATATAACCGTATTTGACAAGGCATTGACTTTATATTCACCTAACAGACCCTTAAATAAGGCGACACATGATTTCAGCACACGCACTACGGCAAAGTCTTTTTGGTTTGTGTGCCAGCTAAATTCAAGGCTACTTTTTACACCAAGGGTGACATAAATTTTCTCAGGTGACATCAGGGCTGCTCTGTGGTTAATTCTGCTTTAAGTGTTCGTCATTATTTTTATCCAGTTATATTAGCATTGATTGTTGAGAGGCTGCTGAACATTTTCCATGATGCTTACATAGAAAAAGTAACCGAGGCTTAATGATTCCACCGGCTACCAATGCCTTTGTTTAACCCTTCTCTTGCACATGGCTCGCCAGATCAAGAATAACATGACGGATGTGATGGTCATCTAACGCGTAGAGCATCTGTTTTCCCTGGCGTGTGCACTTGAGGATTCGTGCTTCCCTCAGACTACGTAGGTGGTGGCTGGTTAATGGTTGTGACATGCCAGAGATTTCGGAAAGGCAGCAGACCGGTTGTGGATCTTCCAGGCAGGCGATGACCAGTTGCAACCGTTTACTGTCACCTAGCAGCTGAAATATTTTGGCCAGCCTCTCTTTATCGCCATCGGACAATTCGGGTAATGAGGAACAGCAGGTTTGATGCGTATCGACCATGGAAGATCCTGTAGATGAAAAATTATTATGAGTTATAGTATGGCTCGCTCTGTTCGATGGCAATGATGCAAAAGTCAGGGAAAAAGCGGTACAAACTGCAGAATTTTACTTTTTGTCAAGATCTAAATAGTGGCACAATAGCCTGCGTTACAAGTAAATTCTAAAAACAAAATCATTGGTTTTTTTTGTGAAAAACAAAGTATTACGTGCAGATTTACTGCTATTGATAGTCTCTGCGATTTGGGGTTTTGCCTTTGTCGCGCAAATTAAGGGTATGGATCATCTGGGGCCGTTCTGGTTCAATGCCTGCCGCTTTGCTTTGGGGTTTTTGTCGTTACTGCCGGTCTATTTCCTTCTGGAAGCGAAGAGCCGGAAAAAAATGGCAGCAGCTGACAACCCTCCCGATTATGACTCTGTGCTGCTACTGAAATGGGGGCCTTTGACCGGAGTGGTTCTGTTTTTGGCCTCTTCATTTCAGCAAGTGGGGCTAATGTACACAACGGCGGGAAACTCCGGCTTCATTACCGGCTTTTATATTATTATGGTGCCTCTTTTCGGTATCTTTCTGGGGCAGCGTACACGCCCTGTCACTTGGGCAGGTGGTGCGATTGCTCTGGCTGGCCTCTATTTTCTGACGGTAAAAGATGGGGTCAATTTAAATCCGGGTGATTTATTAACGTTTGTTTCTGCCTGCCTGTTTGCGTTGCAGATCCTCCTCATTGGCTGGCTCGCACAACGGGTGCACCCCTTGCAGCTCTCTCTTGTGCAGTTTCTGATGACCGCTCTTTGCAGCCTGTCAGTGGCTGTGTTTTTGGAGGAAGTCAGCCTGCAAGCCATCTTTTTGAGCATGGGTCCACTGTTGTTTGCCGGGATTTTGTCAACGGGTGTTGCCTTTACTATTCAGGTGGTTGCCCAGAAAGACGCTGCTGCTTCCCATGCGGCGATTATTATGAGTCTTGAGGCGGTGTTTGCTGTTTTGGCTGGTTGGTTGTTGTTGAATGAGCAGCTAGGTTCAACAGGATTGATCGGCTGCTTTTTAATGTTGATGGGAATGCTGCTCTCCCAGTTTAAGCGATCCAAAAAATCAAGGCTTTCACAGGAGGCGGTCGGGGAGCAAGGGTAGCTGTGCAAAGAGGTGGAGGCGGTTTGGGAAAATAAACGGATGGGTTTACAAGCTGTGCGGCTAATAGCTTTAGGAACTTCCCTGTTGCCGAATCGTCTTCCGATATTACTTCGGACTGGTTTCCGTGTTTGTGCTTAATCCACAAAAAAGCACCTTGTAAACCCATCTGCTTATCACTGCCAACCCCCATATTATTTTTATTGGAGGAGGTCGGCATTGCCCATGTTGTTGTTTTTATTGTGGGCTGATTATTGTTGTTATCTCCTTTAATACAACTACCATGCCAAAAACACCGATTATTGCTGCAGTGCCCGAAATACGTAGTTTCCGAGGGGTAGATGTTTTAAATAACTACAGCTAAGTTGGCAGCATTTGTTACCCGTTTACACTGCGGTGGCGTAACATCTGGGGCGAAGTAACACATGCTGCGGGGCGGTCATTTTTTGGATAATCAGCAAGGCTTAGAAGCGTTTTGTTGGTGGTTTAGCTAAATCGTCGTAAAAAGCATCCCTTTACACAAAATTTGGTAAACAACAGTGTTGCATTTGTTATGCCCACGCAAAGGGCTATGCTTTTTATTGAATTCTGATCAAACAATTAAGAACACGCCGGTTTACAAGCTGGCGGATCAAATACAGGAAACAAATGAGCGATCAAGAGCAATGCATTTATACCGGTCTCACAGGCCGGTTACTACTGGAAAACTCTCTGTTAAACAAGGGCACAGCTTTCTCAATGGAGGAGCGCACTGAGCTTGATCTTCATGGCCTTTTGCCGCCACGGGTTGAGACGATGGAAGAACAGTGTCGGCGGGCTTATAAATCGTTTTCAATTAAGCCAACGCAAATCCTCAAGCACATCTATCTTCGCTCTTTGCAAGATACCAATGAAACCCTGTTCTACGCATTATTACAGCGTAATTTACAGGAGATGCTGCCTATCATTTATACCCCTGTGGTCGGGCAGGCTTGCCAGCGTTTCAGCGATCTGTATCGCCGACCGCGGGGGGTGTATATCTCTTACCCTGAGCGGGAGAATATTGCCGCTATGCTGGCCAATTTCAAACGCAACATTGAGGTGATAGTGGTTACCGACGGTGAGCGCATCCTTGGGTTGGGGGATCAGGGCATTGGTGGCATGGGTATCTGTATTGGCAAACTTTCCCTCTACAGTGCTGTGGGTGGTATCGCGCCAAATAAAACCCTGCCCATAGTGCTTGATTGCGGTACTAACAACCAACAATTACTCAATGACCCAAGCTACCTTGGCTGGCGCCATGAGCGTATTGGCGATGATGAGTATTTTGCCTTTGTGGCCGATTTTATCCGCGCCCTCAAACGCCGCTGGCCTAAAGCGCTGTTGCAGTTTGAAGACTTTGCCATAAGCCACGCAACGCCACTGTTGGAAAAGTATCGCAACGAACTGTGTTCATTTAATGATGACATTCAGGGCACCGCCGGGGTTACCGCAGCCACTTTGCTCGCTGCCGCCAAGGCTGCCGGAAAGTCACTGGAAAACATGAAAATTGCTTTTCTTGGTGCGGGCTCTGCCGGTTGCGGTATTGCCGAGCAGTTGGTGCGACTGATGGTGGGCCGGGGGTTGAGTGATTCCGAGGCTCGTCAGCGAATATTTATGGTGGACCGTTTTGGAATTCTTAATGACCAAATGGAAAACCTGCGTCCGTTCCAGCAGCGCTTAGTGCACAGCAGTGCAGCCCTCGCCCAGTGGGGATGCGATGGGAATCCTGACTTGTTAGAGGTGGTCACTCACGCAAAACCTGATGCCATTATTGGCGTATCCGGTCAGCCGGGTTTATTCACCAAAGAAGTCATTGTGCAAATGGCTGATAATCATCAGCGGCCAATTATCTTCCCGCTTTCTAACCCGGTAAGCCAAGTGGAAGCGAGACCTGAAGATATCATCAGTTGGAGCGAGGGGCGTGCGCTGATTGCCACGGGCAGTCCGTTTGATCCGGTTGAGTATGATGGCCACAGCTACCCGATTGCGCAGTGCAATAATATTTATATTTTCCCTGGACTTGGGCTGGGTGTTTTGGCCGGTGGAGCTAAACGGATAACTGACGGGATGCTGGATGTTGCCGTAGAAACGTTGGCTAAAGCGTCGCCTGCTACCGAGAACCCAAAGGCGCCGTTATTGCCTGAGCTGGCTCGCATTCATCAGGTTACCGGGGAGATCGCCCTTGCCGTTGCGAGACAAGCTGAGCAAGACGCAGTGGCGTTAGGGCAAGATGATCTGGAAGCCAAAGTGAAAGGCAGGCGCTGGAACCCTGAATATCGTCGAGTTTACCTTTCAGATTCCTGAGGAAAAAGGTAAGCGGATAAGATTACACACAACAACGCATCTTTATTGTTGTTATTGCTGACAACTCCCTTGGGCTTTGCAGCCCGATGAAGGCTGTGGTTCCATTACTCAGTCAGCTGATGCTGTTTGCGTAGTATGTAAACTTATCCGCTAATTCACTGGACTAATATTCTTATTGTTAGAGTCTCAGTGCAGCCACTCTTTTTGTTATGTTGTGGCATTTGTTGTTTACACCTGAGTCTTATCAATTCGCATGCCATTTTTTAAAAAATATTCTAACCTTCTGATTTATAAAGTTAAAAAATATTATTCAGTTTCTGTTGTCTATTTGCTGTGCGTTAGTTCTGTTACCTTGCAAAGAGTACGCTGGTTAACTTGTAACATTCGTAACACAGGTGGTTTTGTAAACAGCTTGAGTGCATGAAATCAGCGTGGGTTTGAAGGTGTGCATTTGCAGAAGATGGGAAATAAAGAAACAAGCAGACAGGTTTGCAGATACAAAAAGCGCTTTTTATATCTTCCTTGTGAATTGCCCGTGCTGTCTTTAGTAACCTGTAGCAGGCTCAGTCAGTCTTCTTGGCAATTTCTCCATTTTATAGGCTTTTACCTTGCAAACCTGTCTGCTTGAGTAACCCTGCCAGCTGTTGTTGTTTTTATTGGCTGGGATTCGTCAATGTTGTGGTTGTTATTATATGACGAGTTTTGTTTTGCAATGTTGGTATATCAAGCACTGTGCCAATTTAAGTAAAAATCTCTGTAAGCCTTGGTAAATAAGGGGTAAGCGAGAAGTGACGTTTTTTTATACAAGCAATGGCCGTTGCTTTTCTGTTACAACGTTTCTCTTGCTGTGTAACGTGGGTGGGGTGGGTAACAACTCAGAATAAATGCGTCCTTTCTAATGCGCTTGTTCCAGCAGATGCGAATTACTACTGTCGTTTAACCAGGCTTCCAGAATAATCTGTGCCGCCATAGCATCCACAGGCTGTGAGCCGTAATGCCCTTTATGGCCAAGTCGGTTGGCCCACTCTTTGGCCTCAAAAGACGTGAGTCGTTCATCAGCCTCGTAAAATGGCAGGTTGAATCGTCCGTGAATCCGTTTGCCAAATTTTCTGGCACGGCGGGACATTTCCGATTCAGAGCCATCCATATTGAGCGGTATGCCAACGACGATGGCATCGGGCTTCCACTCTGTTATCAGTGCCTCGATCTGAGTCCAGTCAGGTATGCCATCTTTGGCTTTCAGCGAAGGGAGAGGAGAGGCGGTTTGCGTAATAACCTGTCCGGTGGCAACGCCGATGTTACGGGTACCAAAGTCAAAGCCGAGCAGGGTTTTTAGTTTTTTGTTAGTCATGGTGATCTATGCGTGGCCAACCTGATCAGAGATCAGGTCGAGATTAACCCCCAAAGTACTGGCGGCAGCACTGAGGCGCTGGTGATAAGGTGTCTCGAAAAGAATGCCCGGATTGGCTTCGCAGGTGAGCCAAACATTATCGGCAATCTCTTTTTCTAACTGGCCGGCACCCCAGCCAGCATAGCCAAGAACCACGAGGGTCTGTTTTGGCCCTCCGCCTTCGGCCATGGCGACCAGTACATCGGTTGATGAGACCAGTTGCAACCCGGGAGCGATTTCCAAGCTGGCTCCCCAGTGTTTTTCACCGGAGTTAAGGACAAAGCCTCTTTCCTGAGCAACGGGTCCACCGGCATAAACCATATGCCGGCCAATGCCAGCGTTATCAGGGCTATGGATGCCGGTTTGCTGAAAAACCTCACTGACGATGAGCGTACTGGGGCGGTTGACGATGATGCCTAGCGCGCCATCGGT
This sequence comes from Endozoicomonas sp., assembly GCA_965198415.1. Classification (GTDB taxonomy): domain Bacteria; phylum Pseudomonadota; class Gammaproteobacteria; order Pseudomonadales; family Endozoicomonadaceae; genus Endozoicomonas. Next base: position 764 of record CBDAPN010000022.1, on the reverse strand, counting down.
GTTGTATTCGCAGACCAGGGTGAGAGTTTCAGAGAAATAGGGATCGGCCATGCCCGGCATGGCGATCAGGAAATGGCTTTTGAAATTCTGAAATGGGACACTCATAGCGGCAGTATCAGGATAAAAGACGTCTATGGCAAGCTTAGATTCACTTCCTTCATTGAACCAGCTAGCTACTGGCTGAACAGTTTATCTCCCGGTTCAAAGCGCCAGGTTCTGATAATTTCAACAATGTCGTATTGATTCAGTGAGTCATCAAATGGAGCAAAGGGAGAGGCCAGTCTGACGATGCGTTTTGCCGCGTCATCCAACACCTTGTGGCCAGACGACTCCATAATTTCAATATCTCGTAACGTTCCATCCCGGTTGATGGCCACCATCAGTCGTAACTGGCCATAGAGCTTGTTTTTGCGGGCGCTTTCCGGGTAATTCAGGTTTCCTACTTGCTCTACCTTACGCCGCCAAGACTCTTTATAAAAAGCGCCGGGTTGCTCCATCGTTGCCGCTGACGTCAATCGGATTTTGCGCGGTCGCTTGGCGTATTCCTGACGTTGCTGGTGAAATTGCGCTTCAAGGCTGGCAATTTCGTGTTTCAGGTCGATGCGTTCGCGGGGCTTGCCCTCTTCAACAGAGTCAGGTTTTTGTGGTGCTGTGTCGGTGGTTTTGGCAACGTTTTGATCACTTTTGCCCTCAGTAGTGACGGTTGTTTGCGGTTTGGGTATCGGTTTTGGTTGTGCCGCTGTCTGTGCCTGAGGCTGCACTTC
>CBDAPN010000021.1:0-33186 GCA_965198415.1 Endozoicomonas sp. | reverse complement strand
TTTTAGTAAACAGTCTATAAAAATCGGTTAAGAGCCAAACCCTCAACTCAAATTAGCACACCCAAATTACTTAGGTGTTTTTTTTATAAATTAATTTATTTTTTCTGTTTATCTCTTTAGAAATAAATAATATATCTTCAGAATAGGTGTTTGATACTAGCGTTCATCCGGGTGAGCATTGAGCGATGATGGCAAAAGAGGGGGATGAAGAGTCCGAATTTTTTTGTATCAACTGACTACTGCTGCTATCTATTCTCGGACAGCCTCTTAAAAAAAACAGACAGTGGGTGATGGTGTTAAGCCCTTTACAGGCGTAATTTTGCGCCTACTGTGAGGGGTATGGCTAAGTGCCTGAGGCGGTTCTGTCTTTGCAGAACCAACGCAAGGTGCGTTTGAAATTTTTTTGCTGATCTGAGGAACTAATGCAAATTTTGCAACTCCAATGCATGTTGGTCTGTCATTGACAGGAAATTACCACTGGAGCAATCATGCCAAACTCAATTAACAGTTCCTCATATTCTACTGCAAACCTTTTGACCACGGCTACTACTGATGATAAACATGCTAGTAATGAACCTATGGAGTTTTGTCAATGGAGCGTCTCTCAGTGTGAAGTTGAACCAATGGTTGTGGATTCTCCTCAGTCATATTCGGACTGCGTTCAAGGTAATGGTTGGGGAGTTGACTCGGGAGTGCTAAACGAAAGATTTAAAGAAGTAATCAATTTCCTCAAAGAAAATAGAGTTGAATATAGTGAACTGAATGTTATAAAAGATAATCTTAACAAGATATACGAATTGCAAGCTCAGGGAGCTAAAGTTAGCGAGGAACAAAAAAAAATAATTGCTTGTGTTGAAAAGGAAGTGGATACGCTAAAATTAAGTATCAAAAAGTCAATTCAACAACCGGGCAAAGATGTATCAATAGCCTCATCAGAAACAAGTTTGATGCACAGCCCAGCACCAGGAGCAACAGCGATTGGCTTTTTTCGAAATGGCGAACCCTTTAGCAAAATCTCCGGCATCTAATCAAATCAAAGAAAGTCAAAAGGAGCGTACTTCACACCTTTGTGACATATTAGAATCAGTTTCTTTATCAAATAGCAATGATCAACCTAGAGATTCTTCTAAATGCACAGTGGGTAGGTCTTCATCTCCGAAATTAGGTGTGAACGATAAGAAATGGTATGAGGAATTGGAAGAGGAATTAGCTGAGGGATTGGATGAGGGATTGGCTGAGAAATTGGATATGAGACGGGATATGAAATGGGATAAGAACTGGGATAAGGAATATTATGAGGAACTGTATAAGAAAGTGTGTGCGGAATTGGATTATGGATTGGATAAGAAATGGTGTGAGATGGGGAGTGGCTTCGATCAATTAAATAAACTTGATAGCATAATAAACGATTGAAAACAAATGTTTAAATAAATTCTGGTGAATTACAAAAGCATTATAATTATCTCTAATAAGTGCAAGAAAACACCATTAATTTAAATGCTTTGCATTCGTTTTGTTTGGGGTTTGTATCTAATGAGTTAATAAAAAGTGCAATAAATGGCTTGTTGTAATCTGGCTGTTTTATGGCTGGCCGCAGCAACAGAATATTGAGCCTTGTGGTCAATTTTCTGCTGCTGTAGAGCAGGCTGTTAAGCCGTTCCACCAACGGTGATCTCATCAATTTTCAACGTCGGCTGGCCGACACCAACGGGTACAGACTGACCATCTTTGCCGCAAACGCCAACGCCCGGGTCCAGCGCCAAGTCGTTGCCTACCATGGAAACCTTATTCATTACATCCGGGCCATTACCAATCAGGGTGGCGCCTTTGACTGGAACTGTCTTTTTGCCATTTTCAATTAACCAGGCCTCAGTGGTGGAAAAGACGAACTTACCGGAGGTAATGTCCACCTGTCCGCCGCCCATATTTTCCACGTAAATGCCTTTTTTGACCGAGCTGATAATTTCTTTTGGGTCATGCTGACCCGCCAGCATGTAGGTGTTGGTCATTCGTGGCATGGGTAAATGGGCATAAGACTCCCGACGTCCATTGCCGGTGGCAGCAGCACCCATCAAACGAGCATTCAGCTTATCCTGCATATACCCTTTAAGAATACCGTTCTCAATCAGAACTGTGTTTTGGGTGGTTACCCCTTCGTCGTCAATATTCATTGAGCCCCGACGACCATCAAGTGTGCCATCGTCGACAATAGTACAGAGTGCTGATGCAACACGCTCGCCAATGCGCCCGGCGTAAGCGGAGGAGCCTTTGCGATTAAAATCCCCTTCCAGCCCATGCCCCACGGCTTCGTGGAGCAGCACGCCAGACCAACCAGAACTCAATACCACCGGCATGGTGCCAGCGGGTGCGGCCACGGCTTCAAGATTGATCATCGCCTGTTGCACCGCTTTGCGTGCGTATTCTAAACCGGTGTCGTTCAATAAAAACTGCAGGTAATCACCGCGCCCGCCACCACCGGCGGAGCCCCGTTCAATGCGCCCATTTTTTTCAGCAATGACACTGACGTTCAAGCGAACCAATGGGCGGACATCCGCTGTCAAAGTACCATCCGATGCTGCCACCAGCACCATTTCATGAACGCCCGTCAGGCTGGCGGTTACTTGCTTGATGCATGGATCACTTTGGCGGGCTTCCTGGTCCAGTTTTTGTAACAGGGCGACTTTGTCTTCACTGGATAAGGAGTCCAGCGGATTGGTGCTTGGGTACAACGCCAGAGGTTGGCTACGCTGCCAAGCCTGCACCTGTTTTTGCTGACCAATCCGGGCAATACTCCGGGCGGCCCCAGCGGCCTGCTCCAGAGCAGGTAAAATAATTTCATTAGAGTAGGCAAAGCCGGTTTTCTCACCACTCATGGCGCGGATGCCGACACCGCTGTCCACATTAAAGCTGCCCTCTTTGACAATGCTGTCTTCGAGCACCCAGGATTCATGGCGCATGGACTGAAAGTAAAGGTCGGCAGCGTCCACATTGTGCCCAAGTACTGTGTCGAGGATTCTGCTCAGTTCGCTGTCGCTGATATTGGCAGGGGTTAACAGGTGGTCTTTGGCAATGGTTATGTTGTCGGTCATAAATAATGGCTACACTCTGACTTATTCTTCTTGCAAGCCTACTCTTCTCAAACCGGAGAACTCAAGGATTTTGTGGAAATACTTGCACTGAGCCGGTGTCAAACGGAGTGTTAACATGCTGTGCGAACATAGCACCATGGACCCGTTAACTTGACCGCAGAGCGTTGTCATCGACCAGACGACACATCGACCATGCCGCCCAGCGCAGGCTCTAACCCGGTATTTCCTAAATATACTCCCGTTTTCCTGTGTTCTTTGCCACTCCAAGAGGTTTTTGTATCACCGGGATGGAGGCTTTGTCTCACAAACCCTTTAGAGTGGCAAAGTCTCGCGCGAGCTATGAAATATCCGCGCTACGGGTTCTATCGATAACTCATTGAAAGCTGCCTTCTTAAGTTGTAGTAATTATTTATCCGCAAATACGCTGCATGATCTCGTACAGTCATCAGATCAATGGCTTCCTGAATGACTGCTAACGGAATTTGAGCCCAGTATTTTCCAATAAAGACTTTATAAGCCTGCGATTCTGGGAGCAAACCTGCTTCGGTGACTCTATCGTCTGCTCTTTTCGCTGAATCCATGGCATTTAAGTTCTTATCGTGAGGGTTGCGGATGGACTCTATAGGCAGATCATAAATTTCTTTCAGACCCATGGATTGACACCAAGCCTTCACATCTGCATTGATTCGATCAATGTAATACTGCCGCTCAGGTTCCAAAAACGCATGGCGTGCGGCAATCAGCAAATCCAAATAGTCCCTGACCACAGAGATTGTTTTAATTAATGGTACAAATTGGTTCTGGTACACCTCATCGTATGATTCTTTAGTTTCAGAGGGGGGGAGCACACTGCTTAATTCTTGCTCCGCAGATGGAGAAAAGTCACTAACACTATGAACCGCGCTGCTGGTTGATGCATAAGAAAACAGCAGGCTCAACACAAGCGGAATAATAAATACGTTTTTCATATAAACCATCTTTTATACCTATTAAAAAGGAAGGCTCAACTCTGTAGGTGGGAAGAGTTGAAACTCAATTATAGACGACGATGTTTATATATGAGGGGCAGTTATTATTATTTTAGTTATAAAGTAAATTACAGCGCTAATCGTGAAATAGATAGGTGATGCAATCACTTAGCGCAAGGGCGCGCAAATCATTTTTTAATGAAAATAACGTTTTTAGACGGTCACTCAGGACGGTGTATACGAAACAGATACACAATTGATCAGCTAAACAAATACACATTGACAGGATAATAAAGTACTTTTATTCAAAATTTTAATGGATTTATTGGTGCGCTAACGGTTAAGTCAGACTACTGTTAGTCAAATCAAATTTTTTAACACAATGGTCAGCATCCAATAGCGGATATTTGGCAACGGTATTTATTTCTGTTGGAAATTTTGCTTGTATATTTACAGTCAATTTGAGGAGAGGTAAACAATGCTGAAAAAACTCATGGCTTCACTGGCGCTGCTGGTATTGCCTGTTAGCCTGATGGCTTTGCAGAGCTCAATGGATGTCGCCCCCGAAGCGAGCACCGGCTTTAAACCAAAAACAGCAGTGACCGCTGAACACTTTATGATATCAGCAGCAAACCCTCTGGCGGTTGAGACTGGCTATAAAATCCTGAAAGCCGGTGGCAGTGCTGTGGATGCGATGATTGCTACACAAACCGTTTTGGGTTTGACTGAGCTTCAGTCATCCGGTCTTGGCGGTGGCGGATTTCTGGTCTATTACGACGCCAAACAGGGGAAACTAACCACTTATGATGGCCGTGAAACCGCACCGCTGGCGGCAACCCCGGAGCTGTTTCAGGATAAAAACGGCAAACCGCTCGCCTTCTTTGATGCTGTGGTTGGCGGCCTCTCTGTCGCCACCCCGGGCACGGTCAAACTGATGGGCGACCTGCACGCCCGCTATGGCAAAAAGCCCTGGGCTGAGCTGCTTGAACCAGCAAAAGTTTTGGCTGAAAAGGGCTTTGCTGTATCACCGAGGCTAGCAGAGCTGATTAAGCTGGATCAAGCTCGTTTAAAAACCTATCCAGACACCCGCCGCTACTTCTTCGATGACAAAGGCAAGCCATTAACGGAAGGAACCATCATCAAAAACCCAGCCTATGCGAACACGCTGGAAATACTCCAAAAACAAGGGGCTGAGGCCTTTTATCAAGGTGCCATTGCCAAAGAGATCGCTGTAAAGGTTCAGCATGCCAAAGGCAACCCCGGACTACTCAGCAAAGAAGACTTCACAGCCTATCGCACCAAAGAGCGACCAGTGGTCTGCTCACCCTATCGGGAATACGACATCTGCGGTATGGGGCCACCGAGTTCCGGCGTTCTGACGGTCAACCAGATTCTCGGCATCATTGAAAATGCAGGCATTGAGAACTACCCCAAAGAGAGTCCGCAAGCTTGGCAGATCATAGGCGACGCAACACGCTTGGCCTTTGCTGATCGCAATCGCTACATTGCCGACACCGACTATGTCCCGATGCCCCAAGGCCTTCTGGACAAAGACTACCTTGCCCACCGCGCCAAACTGATTAAAAAAGGCACCGCACTGGAGCAGGTCTCCCCCGGCCAACCCCGCTGGGACAAACCAATAGCACTGGCAGATGACCAGTCGCTGGAGCTGCCCTCCACGACCCACATTTCCATTGTGGATCAGGAAGGCAATATGATCTCCATGACCAGCAGTATTGAAAATGGTTTTGGTTCCAGAATGATGAGTAATGGCTTTTTGCTCAACAACCAGCTGACGGACTTCTCCTTTGTTGCGGTTGAAAACGGGATGCCTGTTGCCAATCGCGTTGAGCCGGGTAAACGTCCACGTTCGTCCATGTCACCGATTATTGTCATGAAAAATAACCAGCCCTATATGGTCATTGGTTCGCCCGGTGGTGCAAGAATCATCGGCTATGTTGCCAATACCCTGATTCGCCATCTTGAGTGGGGCGTGCCGGTACAACAGGCCATTAATTCACCGAATGTGCAAAATCGCAGCGGCGTTTATGAGCTTGAAGCAGGCAGCAATGCTGAAAGCCTGCAGGCACCTTTGGAAAAAATGGGCTTTAGCGTCAACGTTCGAGATATGAACTCTGGCCTGCAAGCCATCTTGATTAAAGATGGCAAGTTGATCGGTGCGTCCGACCCCCGTCGTGAAGGCATTGCAATGGGACAATGATTGGTCGGCCAATTATTCTTGATACAAGGCCCAAATAAGGGCGGGAAATGGATATCCACAATCCTTAAAGATAAGGGGCTAAATAAACGGTCCGATGTTCGGGCAAAAAAAGGGCTTACATTCATGTAAGCCCTTCAAAAGTGAGCTGACAGGATTCCTGCTATGAAACTTAGTGTCAAAGCCAAGGTTTCAAACAGCTATGAACCCCATCAACTCACTCACCAAACAGTTTAAGCCCTATCTCCACTGGCACAAGTCACATCTGGATGCACTGTCTATTCTCATAGTGGCCATCATCAAACGACGCACTGTTAACTGGGCAGAGCTGGCCACTACGTTTCCCGGCGTGGCCGCCACCCCTTCCTGCTATCGCAGAATCCAGCGCTTTTTCAAGGATGTGGCATTTGAAGAAGAAACCATCGCTCAACTCATCGCTCATTTGTTTGCCCCGGAAGGGGCCTGGATGCTTAGCATGGATCGTACTAACTGGATGTTTGGCAAGTTCAAAATCAACATCCTATACCTTGCCATCAATTACAAAGGCATGGCTATCCCTATACTCTGGATACTACTGCCCAAAAAAGGGTGCTCAAACACTCAGGAGAGAATCGATCTGTTGGAGCGCTTTCAAAAAATCTTTCCGGAGCAGCCTGTGCGGAGGCTGTTGGCGGATAGAGAGTTCAGGGGGATACGATGGTTAAAGTACCTGCGCTCGCATCATTGGCCTTTCTGTATCCGCATTCCGGTGAACACATTGGTCCCCAACAAGCACCAAAACAGAGAACTTCCCGTTCGAAGACTCTTTTCGTTAGGTATTGGTGAAACCATGGCGATGAAAAAGCCCCGGAAAGTTTGGGGGCAGATAGTTTACCTTGCAGCATCTAGAAAGGGGAAAGAGTTGATGGTTGTGATCTGCGATGCAAACCCTTCAGCAGCTATTGCTGATTATTTGCAAAGATGGCAGATCGAAACCATGTTTCAGGCTCTGAAAGGACGCGGCTTCAACATGGAGGAAACACACCTGAAAGACCGGGATAAACTGTCGAAGCTACTGGCTGTATTGGCTTTGGCTTTTTGCTGGAGCTACAAGACTGGTGAATATGTCAACGAAGAGCATCCCATCACGATCAAAACCCACGGTAGAAAAGCACAAAGCCTTTTCCGGGCAGGCCTGGATCACCTCCAGCGAATTTTCGATCATATTGAAACATGGCTTGATGAATTCATTAAGATGCTATCACTCTTCTTCGAGTACCGGTGGTGTAGGGCTTCATGAAAAATGTCGTGTACAGAGCTGAACGTTTTACAAACATTGAGCAGCCTCCTGAGAGGCTGCCTCATATTTAACCTCAATAATTTCGCTAACTTGGTTGAAATCCCCCCCGCTCTGAAAAGGGTGTCTTAAAAGCCAAACGTTAAAACCAGTAACGCTCTGTTCTCTGCTAAAAGAGCTGCCTTATGCTGATACGCTTGAGAGGTTAGAGCATCTGCGGCCTTGGGCAGTTAAAAATAAGAGCGTTCGGCAAGGCTGGCCAGACCCACATGTCACTTTTTGTACTTTTTCTTTACCTTTTGTACTTTTCGTTTGTTTTTTAATCGCATTATTTTATATTGGCGATCCGCCTTAAATTAATAAGGATCTTCAAAAATGACGTATAAATACTTATATAAAACATTAAGTTACATAGCCCTACTACTTTTCTGTACATCAACTTATGCGATTTTTGGTGGCGCATCTGCCAAAGCAAAAATTAATAATTCAGCCATTGCCAGTCACCAGCAATCCTGGGAGTACCAGGCGCTGGAAAAGCAGAATTTGCTGGATAATGCAGTCCCACTTTCTCAGGGGTTTCAGGTGATGGGGCACAATGCTTACAACAGCACCGCCTACAGCTCTCTGGTTCATATTGACCCTAACCATACATTGTCCATCACCGAACTGCTTGAGCTTGGGGTGCGAACCATTGAGATGGATTATCACTGGGTGCGTCAAACCAAAGACTTTCCTCACGGTGGCGCGCTACTGATGTGCCATGCCGGTGACAATGACGTGGGCTGCTCCGGGCTTGAACGTTATTTGCATGAAGGCGTTGAAGAGGTCAGCAGTTGGTTGCGTAAAAACCCCAAAGAAGTGCTGGTGTTGTATTTTCAGGACGACGCCGAGGGGCATAACAACGAGCTAAAAAAAGCAGTGGCCTCCATTGATGATCTGATTTACAAACAACCCCAAGGCCAATGCAAAAGCTTTGCTGAAATGGTCAGAACCACATCAGAAGAAGATGTGCTGCAAGCGGGTAAACAGGTCATCATTATGGGTAGCAGCTGCTCGGGTCGCGGTGCCTGGGATGGTTACTCTTGGAACAGTATTCATAATTACGTCTCTGGCGGTGGGCAAACCATCAAAGACAAAAGCGAAGCCGACTGTTTGGCGGATACCAGCAAGCAAGATGGTGCTCACCGTATCTGGGAAGATGCCACCCAATTAAGCGCCACATTCGGTGACCCGGGCCCGGCTATTGATGCGGCGCTGGCGGCCAAGGCAGCTCGATGCGGTATTGGAGCACTGTCGCTGGATAAAATCACCATTGGTGATTCGAGGCTCAAGGCATCGGTTTGGAGCTGGGGTGTAAATGAGCCAAATAATGCAGGGGGTAATGAAGATTGCGCCGTATCCGGTGTGGACGGTCGTTTTAACGATGTTGCCTGTGGTGTCAGCTATCGCTTTGCCTGTATGTCCAATGGGGGCAAAAACTGGCGGATATCAACGGCAAAAGACGCAAACACCGCTGCCAAAGGTCAGGCTGCTTGTGCGGCAGAAGGGGCTGAATGGAAGTTCGCCGTCCCCACCAATAGCCAGCAAAATGAGTGGCTTAAGCGTGCCAAAGCTGAGGCCAGCGTGAACAGCGTGTGGCTAAACTACAGCGATGCCGTCAAAGAAGGCCATTGGGTAACCCCCGCTCACCGCATTGATTATGGCGAAGGCATTATCCCTCTGACGACAATGAAAGCTGGCAGTGTTTATCAGTTCTATATGAAATCGGTAGCCAATAATTGTGAGCTGCAATGGGCCGGTGGCGACCGCGGCACTGGCGAGCGAAACGCCAAGTTTGATTGTGTTACCAAAGGTGATTTACTGGAGTTCTACCCCAGCGATGAAGCAAAAACGAATGCCGCTGGTGAAGTAAGCATCAGTGGTCACATAAAATCCAGAGCCGATGGCTACCTGTGCGGCCTTGAGTGGAGCTCCAAACTTGACGGCGATGGTGAACGTGACGGTAAGTTCGACTGCGCCGGCACTGCCGACCCATTGACCCTTATCAGTCGCTCCAATGGTAGCAGTGAGCGCATCATTATTCGTTCGGATAACCAGTGTGGTTTTGAGTGGAGTGCATCGCTTGATGGCGATAACGAACGAAACGCCAAGTTCGACTGTGCACCACGTTACGATGAGTTCACGCTCTACGACGTCAAACCATTGGATACAAAGGGTTATCACGAGATACGTGTGGCTAACAGCGGCAAGTGTCTGGATTTTGAAGGTGTTAATCCAACAAATGGCTCTGAAGCGGTGGTTTGGAACTGCGTTAATGTGAACTGGCAGCAGTGGAAATACGAAGCATCAACGGGTTTACTGCGTAACAAGCAAAACCCGAACTTCTGTTTAGATAGCGGTCCCGGGGTTGAGGGCAATACACCTTTTATGTGGCCTTGCACCCCCAGTGCGCGCAACCACCAATGGGAGCGGGCGGGGGCGACCTTTAGAGCTCGCGTCAATAGCAGCCTGGTTTTGGACGGCGCACAAGATAGCAAAGCTGTGCGTTTGTTGAGCTATAACGGCGGGGCAAGTCAACAATGGAGCGGTAAAAGCTTGTAGTGGCAACGGATAATCACCGAATAGACGTCAACTGTACCGCTGCTTCAAACCCTTGTTGAAAAGCGTTGTTGGCGCCTTCACCATAGTAAAAATTTGCAGACTGGTTAGCATCCCCGACAGATAAGCTATACCCAAAAGGTATTTTTATAGCCGGCTCAACCAGTTTGTTTTTTTCCATATCAAATAAATTTTCGCCTATTACGGTTTTTTTCATTTTTCTCTCTGAGGATTCATTGGTAATTTTTTCAGCGCCAGCGACGTGTAACTGACTAAAGTCGATGCCTTTGAGGGAAGTTGATTCAGCGCACAGCTCAAGGATACAGCGATTCCAACTGAGTAGTTCCTCTTTCGTTAGCCCCTCAGGAGCCTGCCCGGACAACCAGACTTTATTCGAGTGCTCACTGGTTTTATGGAATAAAAATCGTGGAATCCCGGGGGAGCCGGTCCAGCCGAGCTGTTCAAATTGCTTTATATAATCATTTAATCTGGTTTGCGTGAGCTTTTTAAATAATGGGTTCTGATCGAAATTTTCGGGTTTAATCGGTGGTTTATTAAACTCAGGGACGTGCACGTAACACAACGACATTTTCTCAATGCCATCACACCGTAAATAAGACGCTTGCGAACTGCCTTTAAACCGGGTATTGACAACATTTATTTGAGGGTCGCACTCGAAAAGCTGTTGTTCGAGCAGAGTTCTGGATGCCCGGCCGCTTCCATCGGCGTGAATAATGTGGTCAAAACCAATTTGGCTATTACCACAGTTAGCAACCTGAAGAGATGGTTCAGCCAGAGAGAATTCGGTTGCAAATTTTATTTCAACATCAAGCTTCTTAGCCACTTCGATAAGAATCCGTTGCATCACATCTGTTTGTAAATAATGAAAGTTGGAACTGCTATTTTCAGATAACTGCTTTAACAGTTGCTTGAGTGATTTTTGGTTTGTGATGTCACGTTTGTCCTTGTGGGAAAAGACAAAATCATCCCCCAGCGACGGTTGCAGGTTCCACAAGCACTGAGCCAGATAAGCTCTTGAGCCTGCCGTCAGCCCTATCATGCCAGAGCGCAAATCCCAGGTTTCTGCGGAACGTTTTTCCAAAATAGTTACAGCGTGCCCTTTCAAAGCCAGCTCACAAGCAGCGACCAAGCCAGCCGGGCCCGCACCAACAACCAATACCTCACCCTTGCGATACTGAACGTTATGCTCTGCAAAATATTTTTCCCTGTGAAGCGATGCTTGCTGTTGATTTGTGCCATCAATAGTTGCTGTCTTGGGGGCTTTTGCAGGGTGCATTTCATCGAATGAAGCTTTCTTTGCCTTGGAATTGGCGGATATTCCTATTTTTTTATTAACCTTAAAGACCTTGACCGGGAGCAGGCTGAGTGACTTCCTAAAAGGCAACGAGTCCTTTTGCGATAATTTACTGAGATAGTTATGCATATCAATGGGCTTAACAGAGCGACCAAAAAAAAATGCCAATATCGAAAGCAGCGTTCTTTTAATACGACCGCCCTGGCACTCACTCCAGGTATATCGGAAGGCATCAAAGCCCATATATCTTATATGGTGTGCATTTTTTATAGGAATTTTCATGATATTGCTTGCCGTTAACCAGTTGGGTGACCTCTATGGCAATTACGTACCTGTTTTACCCGTGAGATCGCAAATGCGGAGCCAATTACGCTATCGGCTGCCAAAGTACAGCTTCAAATGCCGTTATGCAAAAACGAAAACGGAGGCTTTATACCCCGAGCGAGCCAAAAGTCTGAAAATACAGAGTTTCTCCCTTAAAAAAACAATTTCGTACTTGCAAGCCGACCGGCTTTCCTTATAATCAGCCGCGTCTGGTGAGGGAGAGATTCCTGAGCCCGGCTCTGATGGTGGGCGTAGCTCAGTTGGTAGAGCTCCGGATTGTGATTCCGGCGGTCGAGGGTTCGAGCCCCTTCGTCCACCCCATCTAAATTGCCCTTTCTTCCCCCCTTCCCTGCTTATTTTATAGTTCTTTAGCATGCACAAACTCCTGTGTTACTGTCGCTTTGAAGCTATTTTAGCAAGGAACTTACCATGCGGATGAGTAAAATAATCGGCCACCGAGGCCTGGCAGCAGAAGCACCGGAGAACACACTGGCCGGTATTGGCCGGGCAGCGCAGCGGGGGCTTGAGTGGATTGAAGTGGATGCCACCTTGCTAGGCGACGGCACATGCGTTCTCTTTCATGACCGCAAGTTAAACCGTACCACCAACTCTAAAGGCCGGCTGGACTCTTTGGCGCTTGCCAAGCTCAATGAGATTGATGCCGGAGCGTGGTTTTCTCCCCGATTCGCCGGTGAGCGCATCCCGCAACTGACAGCAGCGCTGACGCTGATAAAAACGCTGGGGCTTGGCGTTAATATTGAGCTGAAAACCAACGGTTGTTCCCAAAGCCATTTGGTTACGGCGGTGTTGGAGGCGTTGCAGGCCACTCAATTCCCCCAGAACAAAGTGCTGGTTTCAAGTTTTAATTATCCGGCTCTGGTCGAATTTTCATCGCGCTCTGCCTTTGCTGTGGGCTGCCTGTTTGAACGGTTGCCGCTAAATTGGCGCAAGAAAGCGCAGCGGGTGGGTGCGGTAGCCATTCACCTCAATGATAAGCGGCTATCCCAAGCCCGGGTCGAAACAGTGAAATCCGCCGGGTACGAACTTTATTGTTATACCGTGAATCTGACAGCCACCGCCGAACGGCTACAGCAGTGGGGGGTAGATGGTGTTTTTTCAGATTACCCGTTGTGAACGCTGTGTTTTCAAAGCTCATCAACCTCCCGCAAATACCTGAATAGCTTTCTCGACGCGGCCGGTGGTTTATCCTGAGTCGCTTCTTTTTGTGCATTGCGAACCAGTTGGCGCAGATGCTGATGGTCCGCTTGCGGGTATTGCTCCAGGTACTGCGTTAGTGTGCCGTGGGTGTCGTCATCGTGGATGAGTTTATCCCGCCACCTCTCCAATTGATGAAAGCGACGGTTGTACTCATCGCTACTGGCGTCGAGCTGGTTTAGCAGCTGCTTTATGGGCTCAAGCTCCTGATCGGCCATCAGCTTGGCAACAAACCCCAAGTGCCGCTTGCGGGCATTATTGCTGGTGATGCGCTTGCTCTCATCCAGCGCCTCACGCAGGCGATCGTTCAGCGGCAGTTTGTCCAGCAAGGCGGGCTTAAACGTCATTAGGCGTGCGCCCATGGCCTTGAGCTCATCCATGTCCCGCTTGAGTTCAGATTTACTGACGTAGATGACTTCTTCACTGTCTTCTTCATCCCAGACTTGCTGGAGACGTTTCTTTTTACTCATAAAAAATGGCCGTTGATAAAAAGTTTCAGAATACGCCCAAAGCGCCTTCCAAGAGATTTAAAAGCGCCATTTTACGTCATAATGACCCACGGTTGGGATGTTTTTCTCGTGGATGCATTCTTGCTGATACAACGGCACAATAGAAACCAATAAAACAGATAACCTCGAGTTAAGGGCGAAATTATGGGTGAATCTTCCAATGCAGTACCGGACCCACGCAGCGAAGAGGCCAGGCTAAAAGCCTTGGCGGGCGATGTCCTCGACGAAGCCGCAAAACAGGGTGCTGATGCCTGTGAAGTGGGAATCAGCATGGATTCAGGCCTCTCAGCCAGTGTCCGCATGGGTGATGTTGAGACGGTGGAGTTTAACCGTGATCAGGGCTTTGGCATCACGGTGTATTTTGGTCACAGAAAAGGCTCTGCCAGCACGTCGGACAGCAGCCCAAGGGCGGTTCGTGATACCGTCAAAGCAGCCTGCGACATTGCCCGTTACGCCTCAGAAGACCCTTATGCCGGTTTGGCAGAGGCCGCTCTGATGGCTGACGCCGATAAACTGCCGGATCTCGACCTTTATCACCCATGGGACATCAATGCTGAGCAGGCCATTGAAATGGCACTGGAGTGTGAAAACGCTGGACGGGCCTACAGTAAAAAAATTGTAAACTCTGATGGTGCCAGTGTTTCCAGCCATCAGGGTTGTCGGGTGTATGCCAATAGTCATGGTTTTGTGGGCAGCTACCTCTCCAGTCGTCACAGTTTGAGTGCGGTGTTGATCGGTATGCAAGACGATGAGATGCAGCGGGACTATTGGTACACCGTCAGCCGCAGTGCCGACGGCCTTGAACAGGCTGAGGCAGTTGGCAACACCGCCGCCGAACGCACAGTACGTCGTCTGGGCGCCCGCAAAGTGGGAACAACAGAGGTACCGGTACTTTTTGTACCAGAAATGGCATCAAGTTTGATCTCCCATTTTCTTGGCGCGATCAGTGGCGGCAACCTCTACCGGCAGGCTTCTTTTTTGTTGGACCATTTGGGTAAGCCGGTGTTTCCACACTGGTTGCGTATTCACGAACAACCGCTTCTAAAAAACATGCTCGGCTCAGCCAGCTTTGATAACGACGGCCTAGCCACCCGCGCCAAAGACTTTATTACCAACGGCATTTTGCAGCATTACATTCTCAGCGTTTACTCCGCACGCAAGCTGGGCATGCCCCCCACGGGCAATGGTGGCGGAGTGAACAACCTGTTTGTTGAAAGCACCCAGAGCGATAAAATCGGCGATCAGCAGGCGCTGTTGCAGCAGCTAGACCGAGGTTTACTGGTCACCGACCTGATGGGGCACGGTGCCAACACGGTAACTGGCGACTACTCCCGTGGTGCTGGAGGTTTTTGGGTGGAAAATGGTGAGATTCAGTTTCCGGTCTCCGAGGTAACCATTGCCGGTAACCTCAAGGATATTTATCAAAACATCGCGGCCATTGGCAACGACGTTGATCAAAGGAGAAATATTCAAACGGGTTCAATATTGGTCAGTAATATGAAACTTGCCGGTGAGTAGCTTCAATGGGCAGGGAAGCCCTAGTTGTAGCTTATTGATCATTTAATCAATATGAGCAGAAGGCTGTTCGAGAATATCATCCATAACAGTAGCTTATAGTTGCTCCATTGATAGCCACGCATTCATAACGGTGGCTATCAAACTGAAATAGGGTTAAAACCCACCACTCCTGCATGATAGGTAACAGGGAGTATTGTTAGCCAAATATTTTCCAACGTTAAAATTAAATTGAACTTTTTTCTGATTATTCGCTCAAAGGAAAAGATAAGGTAAAACTATCGAGTGTACGAGACAAATAATTTTCGAGAAACTTAACTCTTCAGGAGAAGACATATGAAAATCAATCATCACCCAGAAAACAATCATTTATTGGCTTTGGGGCAAGAAAAAACACTATCCCATCAAACCAGCAACCATGACAAAAGTGGCTCTTTTGGTCATCATCAGGTCGCCAAGGTTTCTGATATTGACAATCAGCTGCTTGCTGAGAGTGAGGAGTTTTCCCGCTTGACGATCAAGCCAAATAAAGAAGAAAGTGAAGATTCCTTTACCGTCTCTGTTGAATATAACAGGACTGTTAAGTTACTAAAAGAAGAATCCAGATTAAAGAAAATTGATAAATTAAATGCTGATATCTCTAATTTAAAGAATTTAATAGATTCATTAGAATCAGGGATTAACACGAATTCTACGTCCATTGAAAGGCATAACAACCCCACTAACAACAAAAACTTGTTAGGCAAAGAAGAAATTAAAGAAAAAAGCGAAGAGCTTGACAAAAAAACTGAAGAGTTATCTAACTTAAACTATGAAGGAAGGTTCAAAAAAAGCCTATTACAACGCTTAAAGGACTACAAGGCTTCTGAGGAGTTTAAAAAGTATAAGGAATCAATGATAACTATTAGGGAGAAAACTGAAGCGGATTACCTTAACGAAATTAAGATAGAGCAAGAAAATCAACCAGAAAACCAACCAGAAAATCAACCAGACAACCAGAAAATCAACCAGAGAAACAACCAGAAAACCAACCAGAAAACAACCAGAGAAACAACCAGAGAAACCAGAGAAACAACCAGAAAAATCAACCAGAAAATCAACCAGAAAACAACCAGAGAAACAACCAGAGAAACAACCAGAGAAACAACCAGAGAAACAGAGAAACACCAGAGAAACAACCAGAAAATCAACCAGCAAGCCAACCAAGAGATAATAAAAATGCAGAAAAAAGTTTAAAGACCGAAACACTCTCATTGAAAAACTCTATAAAAAGATTCTTTACTGAAAAGCTATTCGATAATTTCAAGCTCTTCAAAAAGAAATAGCAAATTTTATAAAAAAAGCTGGAGGACAAACTGATACACTGCTAGAAAAAAATCCATTTTTTTTATTTGTAAGAATCAGTTTAAATCTCTAAATAAAACACCCACCTCAAACCCGGTGTTTCTCTGTAAGGCCAAGTAAATCTTTACTTGGCCTGATTTTTAAATCCCGCTTATACATAATATTTTTCATGAAACGGCTCTTAATTAATGAATATTTTTCATATTCTATTTTCACCAGATAAATTGTTAGTCATTCTGACACAATGGTTATGTATTCTGAACTTATTGGCTATTATTTTGGACACCAATGTTTGGGTAGGGAGCTGCGAGTACAGTTTTAAACGGCACCCTGAAGCTAGCGAAATACTCAGTGGATAGAATGTGAATATTAATGCATCTTCAGCAATGACTGCATCGGTAAGCCCCACGGCCAATGTACCAAAAAAACAAGCCGAAGCGTGGTGGCGCACAGTGAAAAAGGTGGCGGTCAAAAATTGGCTAAAGCTTTGTAAATATGTCAAATCTGCTGCGGTAGAGGTTAAAGAGTTTTGCAAAAGGTTTTGTAAAAACCTTTTTTTGATCACTCCGATATTACCCCACACAGATGAAATTACAGCTCTCAAGGCTTTAGCAGACAATAAAGAGAGTTGTTTAAGATTCTGCAACTCAGCGTTGGGGCTAGCCAAAAACCAGCATGAATACCACAGCAAAAGAAAAAAAGTCCTGCTAGAAAAGAGTAACGAGCTAGAACAACAGCTTCTAAAAATAAAAGCAGAGAATAATACTCCAGCTACCGAGCAACTAAACAGAACCTGTAGCATAATTTCGAAAAAAACAACTGAAGCTGACAATGAAAGAAACTCAGCAGCCAAGTTAGTTAAACAGCTAACTGAAATTGCCACAAACCTCAGCCAATCTATTGCTGTGGATGAAAAGAAAATTCAAGGTTTGTCGGTTTGATAGCGAGGTTTGAGAGTTTCAAGCCTCGCTAACGGCTCACTAGCTGTAAAACAGTGTTGCCAAACCAAGAAATGAGAAAAATCCTGTCACGTCTGAAACCGTTGTAAGAATAATACTTCCGGCTAAGGCCGGGTCAATATTCATAGACTTCAAAATCACTGGTAAAACCGCTCCGGTAACAACCGCCATACTCAGGTTAATGACCATGGCACAGGCGATTACCAGAGAGATAATCGGGTCGTTAAACCAGAACCAGGCAATAATGGCAACCAATGTCGCCCACAACAGGCCGTTGAGAAAACCAGCTGCCAACTCTCTGGTTAATAGCCACTTAAGATTGGTTTTGCTGATTTGTCCCAGCGCCATTCCCCGGATCACCAGAGTCAACGCCTGGCTGCCGGCATTCCCGCCCATGCCGGCAACAATGGGCATCAGTACCGCCAGTGCAACCACTTTATCAATGGTCTCCTGAAAAATACCAATGACGGATGCGGCAATAAATGCAGTCACCAGATTAAAACCCAGCCAAATCGCACGCCGCCTTGCGGTGCGTAGCGCAGGAGCAAAGGTATCTTCGTCATCGTCAAGGCCGGCCATGCTCATCATGGAGTGCTCGGCCTCCTCACGGATTACATCCACAACATCGTCAATGGTAATGCGCCCGAGCAGTTTACCGCTCTCGTTGACAACCGGTGCCGAGAGCAAGTCCTGTCGCTCAAACAGCTGCGCCACCTGCGTGTCTTCCATGTCGGCGGGAATGGGGTCAAGATCCGTCAGCATGACGTCTTTAACCAGTGCGTTCGGGTCGTTGGTTAACAACAGGGTGAGCGGCAGACGACCTATGTATTCGTCGTTGCGGCTGACTACCAGCAGGCTGTCGGTGGTATCGGGAATGTTATCGTGTCGGCGCAGGTAACGCAGTACCACATCTACAGTGTTATTGGGTCTTACGGTGATGGTATCGGTATTCATCAACCCACCGGCAGAATCTTCCGGATAGGCGAGGACTGCTTCAACACGCTGGCGATCCTGGGTGTTCATGGAGTCAAGCACCTGACGGGTGATGGTGCCGGGCAGCTGTTGCAACAGGTCGGCGATGTCATCCACATCCTGACCTTCGGTGATGGCCTTGAGCTCCGCTATATTCATTTGATCAAGAAAGAACTGACGCACATCTTCGCTTAACTCCTGCAGAACATCCCCCTCTTGCTCTCGATCAATCAGCCGCCATAAAAGACTGCGCAATTTTGGTGGGGAAGACTCCAGAAGGTGAGCCGTATCAGCCGATGGCAAAGTGTTCAGCATTCTACGCAATTCTGTTGAAACACCGTGTTCAAGTGCCTCATTGAGTTTTTTCAGCTCGGCTTCACCGATGCTCAATTGCAACTGCTGCACCATGATTTTCTGCCTGATCGGTTTATCAATACCCGCCTCGCAGTAGCTACATTTAACCCGGCTAAGACCGTAAAACTAAATGCAGCTTGCAGCGATGTTGGGTATATGGGGTTCAAATAGTAGGACTTTATCTTTTATTTTAAAAACGCTACTTACGCCAAGACGAGTTATTCGTCTTCACCAAAGCGGTCGTCTATCAGCTCGCACAGCGCTTTGCAGGCGGCTTCTTCATCGTGGCCGTTACAATGCAACTCCAGCTCTGAGCCTTGGCTCGCTGCCAGCATCATAACCGCCATAATGCTTTTGCCGTCTATCTTCCGCTCATTGCATACCACTTCGATGCGGCTGGTAAACGATGATGAAATGGATACAAACTTGGATGCAGCCCTGGCATGCAATCCTAATTTGTTAATAATTTTTTTCCGGTATGTAATCATTATTCGTGCAGCTCTCTGTGTCTGACCTGAACTCGATCCAGCTTATTGGCGAACAGCTCGCCCAGTGTTTTACTAATATAGACCGAGCGGTGCTGACCACCAGTGCAACCGATAGCAATTGTCATATAACTGCGCTGAGCAGACTCAAACCTTGGCAACCATTTCTCGACAAACGCACTGATATCTTCGGTCATTTCAATCACATCCGGATTATCTTTGAGAAAGTCAATCACTGGTTGCTCAAGCCCTGTGTGTACTTTCAACGCTTCAACCCAAAATGGGTTAGGCAGGCAGCGAACGTCGAAAATAAAGTCGGCGTCGGTGGGCACACCGTTTTTAAAGCCAAAAGACTGAAAAAGGACGGCCATACCCTGTTGTGCATCACCACAAAACTCCTGCTTGACCTGGTCGCGAATCTGATGGACTGAAAGCGGTGTCGTGTCGACTTTTACATCGGCCTCAATCAGTACCGGTTTCAGCAGATTTTTCTCCAACTCAATCGCTTCTCTTAACGAGACCTTGTCATTGCTCAGAGGGTGCTTTCTGCGAGTGGCACTGTAACGACTGACCAGTTTTTCGCTGTCGGTATCCAGATACAACACCTTGCAGTCAATACCCTGACTTCGCAGGCTAGCCAGCAAACCGGCAAAATCATCCAGAGCGCCGGGCACATTCCTGACATCGATGCTAACGGCCATTTTAGGTGGTTCGCAGTGATGATCTTTCAGGGTTTCGGGCAGCTGAATCAGCATGCTGGCGGGCAGGTTATCGACGCAGTAGAAGCCCTCATCCTCAAGGGTATGCAGAGCTGAGCTTTTTCCTGAACCGGATCGTCCACTGATGATGACAAGTTTCATTGGGTTTCTGTCTGCCTCCTAGCGTTGACCTTTAACTATTAAAGCAACTTTTTAGCAGTAAGCCTACCGTGTAGGCTGCCTGAGGATAACACCAGTAGAGAGGATGGTAGAAAATTTGTGAATTTTCCGGCTAATTTGCCGCTGCACAGGGCAGCCTATTCACGCCAGCCCCTGTAAATAAGCACACTATACGCTAATCATGGCAGTTCTTGTCAGACTAACGGCTAATTGAGCAAAGAGAGAATCACTAATATATTTTACATATACCGATCACTGTAATGTTTAAAAAAATCTTTCGATAGCAGCTTGGGCCATTATTAAGTTTTGTCAAGCCAACTGAGCGGGCATCGCTGTAATACCTGAGAGGCAAGATATTTAACCGCAAAGAATTTAGCAAATTACGAGACATAAAGAGTATTACTAACCCCGGAGGAATAACCTATGAATAGCTGCAACAGCACAACAAATAGAACCAGCAATCTTGTAGATTCTGCAATTTTTGACCACTTCAGTCATGATTCTATTCCCTTGATAAAGGGCAACCCCGAACCTAAAATACCTTCCTTTAGTTCTAAGGATGCCACAGAAAAGACATCCAAAAACATTAAAGAGCGTGCCTGTAAACCCTTAAAAATTGCATTAAGCTATTTAAAAAATATTTTCAATAGATTTACTAGCTTTTTAAAGGGGTCTCAAAAAAAATATATTATTGATTCAGCAAATCTGCACAACGAAAACAGCTCCAGCACATGCGCTAACCTTTATGGTGAAGAGGGCACAAACCGGCTAAAAAATGTGGAAATAGCTAATATGATCGCAAAAACAGGTAACTTAAATTTATTAAATACCTCAAAAGAAAAAACTAAAAAGTCAGCCGCGAGAGGATTCTTTAAAAAATTCATTGGTCCTCATAAACAATCGGTTGACATAGTTGAAAAACCTATGAAAAACAATGAACCAGAACTTATTAAATATAATACAAATGAGTGAAGGCCATTTAAGAAGCCACTAACGAGCTATAAGTATTATATTGATAAGAGATAAAAAATTAAACCGCAGTCGCCTAAAGGCTGCGGATATTTTTCTAATTTTAAAATCTTTCATAAAAACATCTAAGCACGATTTATCCTACCTCTGTATGAGACTTTCATCACCCTCCATTAATATTCAGCTTATGCTGGCAAACCAGCATTTGGAAATTATTTGTTATAATACAACAATTAGACTTTATTCAAGTCATATATATTTTCAGACTAGAAGTATTAGATTCATATTTTGATTAATACCTCACATAAAACCACTTAATTTTTCCTGAACAAGCTTATTCGGTGCTAATCTTTCTGTCATTTAAATTCTGTTAGAAAATCTAACGTGCTTGACATATACCAACACCCGTCACTGCTTTAAAATTAATTTACTTGGTGAGGTCAGCCAAGTGATAACCCCAAAGTAAAACTCAGTTAAGGAGAACAGATTATGAATAATTCTATAATTTCAAAACAAGGAATATTCACCCCTAGCCAAGATGTATTGAAGGCTGACAACCAACAGGATAAAACCAGTTTTGAACAAGGCCCTTTCATTAACCCAATAACAAGTAGCTCCGTTGCACCCAGCGATTTTAAAGCTAAATTGAAAAAAATCTTTAAAAGTATCAAAGAGCGCTCTATTCGGTGCATAAAAGCAATTAAGCGAAAGCTAAATTCTTTATATAAAAGAAGTATCGAAACAATAAAACCTAATCCAAAACTGTCAACAGCTGAAGACTTATTATCATGTGGCTATCGAGAAAACCATGCTGCAGAAACAAACATTGATACCGACCCCGAACAGGAGTTAATTACTGCTAAAAATAATGAATCTAAAAATTTCTTTAAAAGAGCTGCAAAAAAAATAAATACTGTTTACAGTAAACTCAAGATAACATCAAAAGAAAAATCTGAGCCAACCAGCCAATTTGAAGGTGGCTTTCGGTCGGATTGATTATTAATTTGTTAGGACTCGTTCATACTAACAATGAATGAGGGTTGTAATAAAACAATCCTATTACACGCTTTACATAACTTCAGGTTATTACTGAGCAATAGTTAACCTTCAACCGATAGTTAAAAGACAGTCATAACCTGCCATTTGAAAAAGCCTGATGCATGGTAAGTATCAGGCTTTTTTCTGGCTGACTGAGCAACTCTTCCCCGATGCGGTGAATTACTCAGTCAGGTTCGCATAAATGGTCTTGGTATCAGCGGCTGTGCGTATCTGCTGAAGTAACTTTGGAGAATGAAATTTCTCGGCCAGAGCCTGCAATATCTCCAGATGTTCCTGATTTTCTCCTTCTGGCACAATGAGGGCAAACACCATATCAATGGGCTGCTGATCCACCGAGTCAAAGTCTACCGGTTCGGCCAGGCGCATAAACAACCCGACTGGCTCCGGACAAGCTTTACAACGACAATGGGGAATGGCTATTTTGTTACCGAGTCCGGTTGTACCCAACCTCTCCCGCGAGATTAACGCCTCGAACAGATCTTTGGCGTTAATTTCAGGGACATCATCACTGATTCGGTCAGCGACAAATTCCAGAATTTTCTTTTTACTGACCCCGTGCACACCCTTCAGGGTGCGCTCGGGGGTTAGGATGCGATGAATAATCATGCTTAATTAAGATTGGCACCGTCTACTTCAAAGGATGTGGCCGTTGGCACCTTGCTGTCGGCTCAGAGCCTTCTCTTTATGTTTAACCAGTTGCCGATCCAACTTGTCCGAGAGCAGGTCAATGGCTGCGTACATGTCGTCGTGCTCGGCGGTGGCGTTTATTTCTGCACCACGCGTATGGAGAATGGCTTCTGCTTTTTGTACCAGCTTTTGTACACTCAGGGTGATCTGTACATTGGTGATGTGATCAAAGTGTGAAGCAAGGCGCTCCAGTTTTTTGCTCACATAGTCGTGCAGAGCTTTTGTTACCTCGACATGATGTCCACTGATGTTGACTTGCATGTAACGCTCTCCTGTATCCCATTTCCAGATAATCACCAGTGCTCGGGACTTTAGCACCAGCAGTTCACTGAAAACACCGCTGACTCATTTCCTTATTGAAGGCGAGACGGTGTTTCCGCTCAAACTGTTAAGGCCATCTTGAAACTCACGGGACAACTTCTTGGTGGCCACGGAAAATGCTTTTGCTAAATTCTAACACTGTCATTGCCGGTTAGTATGCTTTGTAACAAAAAAAACTCATTTGTCATGGGTCTGCACATCAAGGCACCAGTTGCTTGCGTTCATTAGAAGGTGGAAAGTTCATGGATTCGCGGTACTTAGCTATTGTGCGTCTGGCGACTTCTATCCCCTGATCTTTGAGAATTGTTGCAATTTTATTATCACTCAACGGTTTACGCGGGGATTCCTCGGCAATTAGCTTACGAATGTGAGCACGGATAGCGGTAGATGAGCACTCCCCACCCTCTGCGGTGCTAACATGACTGGAGAAAAAATACTTCAATTCATAGACGCCCCGAGGCGTATGCATATATTTTTGTGTAGTAACCCGCGAAATTGTTGACTCATGCATACCGACTGCATCGGCAATATCGGCCAGTACCAGTGGTTTCATTGCTTCATCGCCCTTTTCCAGAAAGTCTTGTTGATAGTCAATAATCTGACTGGCAACTTTCATCAGGGTCTCATTACGACTCTGCAGATTTTTCAGGAACCAACGAGCCTCTTGCAGATGGTTCTTCATAAAAACGTTGTCGCGGCTGTTATTCGCCCGTTTTACCATGGAGGCATAGTTGTTGTTTATGCGCAGCTTCGGCAATGCCTCAGAGTTTAGTTCAACAGTCCAGCGTTCTTTGATTTTGCGAACGGAAATATCCGGAACAACGTATTCCGCTTCGGACTGATCGATGGCATTGCCAGGCTTGGGGTTGAAGGTCCGGATGAGCTGTAGAGCGTTCCTTAATTGCTCTTCTTTAAACTTACCGCGTCGCATGATGCGCGCGTAATCGCGTGTACCCAGCGCTTCCAGAAAGTTGTTGATCAGCTTTTCGGCATTTTGCCAATGGGGGGTACTGGAGGGAAGTTGTTTAAGCTGCACCAGCAGGCACTCTTGCAGGCTGATACTAGCGCAGCCGACGGGGTCAAACTGCTGAATGCGGTGTTGCAGGACGTTGATTTCTTCGATTTCCAGCCCGTCCAGCTGTGGTTGCAGGGCGGTAAACAGCTCCTGCGGAGGACAGGTGAGATAACCCTCCGGGTTCACAGCTTCAATGATTGCCAGCCCAATCAGACGATCACGGTCGCTCATTGGGACCATATCCAACTGCCACTCCAAATGGTCCTGCAGCGAGTCAACAGTGGATGACTTGCCCAGCGGGTCATAATCGTCATCGCCGGATTTGGCGGGTAAGCTGGAATAGACTTCATCCCACCCTGAGTCTACCGGCAGTTCGTTGGGAATGCTTTCTGCCCATTCTGCCATCTCCTGAGGCTCTGGCTCACGGGTGGCTTCACTCAGGTCAACCAGCTCTTCTTTAGGGCTTTCAGGTGCTGGGTCGTTCTGGCTGTCGTCAGACTCCAGCATGGGGTTTGATTCCAGAGCTTCCTGAATCTCTTGTTGCAGGTCCAGTGTAGATAGTTGCAGCAGTCGAATGGCCTGTTGCAACTGTGGCGTCATCGCCAGCTGCTGACCCATTTTAAGCTGTAAGGTAGGCTTCATAGGCAACTGTATACCTTTACTTCGTTATCCGTGCGAACCGAATCAATTTAAAGCAAACGGACCAAAAACCGGTAACTTTGGGCACGGGCGTTATCTGCGATCACTTTCCATGTGGGGTTGATTATAAACCCATTGTCGCCTCTAAAAATAGCTACCTATAAAAATAGTCGTCTCTGAGCTAGCTGGCAGATAATTAACATAACTTTTGTCGTTTACTTGTGTTTACAGGTTGAACTGATGCCCAAGGTAAACGTCTCTGACTTTCTGATTGGAAAGCACTGCGTAGCTGTCCCCTTCGGCAATGATGTGGCCCTCACTGACGATGTAGGCTTTTTCACAAATATCGAGAGTCTCCCGGACGTTATGATCAGTGATCAGCACCCCAATGCCCCGGTTCTGCAGATGACGAATAATGGATTTGATATCCCCAACGGAAATCGGATCAACACCGGCAAATGGCTCATCCAGCAAGATAAAGGTGGGGTCGGTGGCCAGAGCTCTGGCAATTTCTGCCCGTCGTCGTTCACCGCCAGAAAGTGCCATGCCAGCACTGTTGCGAATATGGCCGATGTTAAATTCATCCAACAACGATTCCATTTTCTCATACCGCTGTTGCTTATTAAGGTTTTTCCGGGTTTCTAAAATGGCCAGAATGTTGTCCTGGACGCTTAGGCGGCGAAATATTGATGCTTCCTGAGGCAAGTAGCCAACACCGGACTGCGCCCGCTTATGCATCGCCTCAAAGGTGAGGTCTTGCTGATCAATACTGACCTTACCACCGTCTGCCTTGACCAACCCGACGATCATGTAGAAACAGGTGGTTTTTCCGGCACCGTTAGGCCCAAGCAGCCCGACGATCTGGCCGCTGTTAACTTGCAGCGAGACGTCTTTAACAACCTCCCTGCCTTTGTAGCTTTTACTCAGATGTTCTGCCTTTAGGGTTGTCATCCGTTTATCTGCCTGGATTTAAGAATAGGTTGGCCCGGCAGGACAGTTTTCTGCTGCCAACGTGGTGCCATACGCTTTGGGTCATGGTTGTTTGTTGTGCGACTGTTTGGGTTGAATCACCATTTGCACCCGCCCGTTGCCGCCTTGATTCGAAGCACCTTTGGCCACCACGGTCTGACCGGAGATGTCGTAGTCGATCTTTTCGCCTTTGAAGGTGTCCCCTTTTTGGGCAAACTGGGCATTTTTAAGCAGCTCAACCGTTTCATTAGCGACATCGTACTTGATGGTTTCTCCCCAAGCCTGAACCACACCCTGCTGCTTGGATTGCAGCTCCTCAAAATAGGCTCGTTCTTTACCACCGGTGGCCACCACTTTGGTGATTTCACGGGCGGTTGAGTAGATGGTGATGACATCACCAGTAATGCGGGTGGTGCCCTGAATCATCACGACGTTGCCCCGGTAGATGGAAATGCCTTGCTTGTTGTCAATGTCAGCGGTATCGGAGTTAATGCTGATGGGCTGCTGGCGGTCGGAGGGTAACGCCAAGGCCAGACATGGCAATAACAACAAGCCAGCGATCAATACTTTAGTACGATTTAATTTGCGGTTTAAGCAGTCAGTCATACACTGCCCCTGTGTGGTTCTTTGGCCTGAATAAAAGGCACGGGTTGTTTATTCTGGTTCATAAACCCCTCGCACTCTGGATTTCAGTTGCAGCTTGCCCTGTTTGTAATAAGCCGTCATGCCAACGGCACGGGTTTCACCAATATTATTGGTGATTAGCACCGGGCGCTCGGTTTCAACTATCTGCTGATCGGGGAAGATGGTAATGAAGTCGGTGTCCATACGAAGATCCTGCTGCCGGGCACTGCTGCCGGCTGTTTTTGGCGGACCGGTTTGGATTACGACGACGTCATCCCACAGCTCAATGTCTTTGCCGCCGGGTAGAATTTTACCGTTTTCTGATTGGGACGTGGTGATCTGGCCGTTGTCAGAATAGCTGGTCAAAAAAGGGCGCTGCAACAGCGTATTATCGTTGTGGAGGTAGTGGGTGATGCTCTGCGCTTGTAACTGATAGTCCAGAGCACCGTTTGGGTCATACTCTTTGATCAAGGCGCCGATCAGAAAATAATCAGCATTTTGACGGATAATTTCTGCCCGGTTGTCAATGGTTGGCGCTATTGAGCCACTGTAAGTCCAATAGCCAATGGCAATGGTCACCAGGCAGGCGGTCAAAATCAGCAGTTGGTTACGGTAGTTCATCCGATTAGCCTAAGCATTAAGTTCTGAGCAAACTCAACCACTAAACGACACCCGCTTTGAGTAAGTCATGCATGTTGATCGCACCGACAGCCTGATGGGTTTCATCGACGCAGATGAGGGCGTTGATCTTTCGATCATCCATAATTTTCAATGCTTCAGCGGCGAGTATGTCCGGCGTGATGGTTTTACAGCGGGCTGTCATTACTTCGTCAATGATGGTGTTGCGCGGATCAACGCCGTGATCAAGGGCGCGGCGCAGGTCGCCGTCAGTAAAGATACCGAGAACTTTGTTGTTTGCATCAACAACGGAGGTCATCCCCAGCCCTTTTTGGGTCATTTCCAGCAGGGCGTCCCCAAGGCGGGTGCCGCTATTCACTCTGGGGATTCGATTACCTTCGTGCATAATATCCTGCACTTTCAGCAGCAGCCGACGACCAAGCGCACCACCGGGGTGTGAGAAGGCAAAATCTTCAGCGGTAAATCCCCGGGCTTCCAGCAAGGCTATAGCAAGGGCATCACCCAATACCAACTGTGTTGTGGTGCTTGATGTTGGCGCCAGATCCAGCGGACAGGCTTCTTTATCGACTCCGGAGTCGAGATTAACCTCCGCCGCCTGAGCCAGCGTAGAAGACGACTTGCCCGTCATACTGATGGTGGCCGCACCCATGCGTTTAAAAAGCGGCAGTAAGGTGATGACTTCTGAGGTTTCACCGGAGTTGGAGATCGCCAGAACCACATCACCGGCAGTAATCATGCCCATGTCGCCATGGCTGGCCTCCCCCGGATGGACATAAAATGCTGGTGTTCCGGTGCTGGCCAGTGTGGCGCTGATTTTGCGGGCAACATGCCCGGACTTACCCATACCGACAACAACGATGCGCCCCCGGCATTCCAGCATTAACCGACAAGCCCGGCTAAAATCCTCACCAATGCGAGGCAACAGGGCTTGTATGGCTTCCATTTCTATCTGAATGGTGCGACGACCAATTTCAATAAATGTCTGGTCAGTGGTCATTTCAGTACAGCCTATCCTTTAAGGCCTGATAAGGCCTTTCTTTGTTGGGCATTAGACAGCGTCTTTAAATCGTGGCTCAAGGATAACCTTTAAGACTTCTGTAAGAAATAGCTTGCGTTCAGAAACTATTCATCATCAGTGCCACCGCAACGAGGTATTGCAGAGCAATACCTTGACTCTACACCACTTGCACATAGAGCCAGACGCCGTAGCCAAGATAACCAGCCAGCAGCGTGATACCACAAATGCGTCCCAGTGTTTTGGGTTGTTTTCCAAGCAAAGTCACCGCAGCCAGAAACAGGGTAAATCCCAGCATGACCGGATAATCTCGCGCAAACACAGAGGCGTTTAGCTCACCGGGAGCCACCAGCCCGGGCATCGCCAGTACGGCCAGCAGATTAAAAATATTAGAACCCACGACGTTGCCAAGGGCGATGTCGTGGTGGCCTTTTAAGGCACTGGCCACGGAGGCTGCCAACTCCGGCAGACTGGTGCCGATAGCAACCACGGTCAAACCGACCACCAGCTCACTGACTCCTAGCAAGGTGGCAATTTCGGTAGCTCCCCAGACCAAAATCTGTGCACTGACCAGCAACAGCAACAGCCCGCCAAACAGCTCAACATAAGCTCTAGCGGAAGGTAACGATTCGATGGTCTCTACTTCTGTTAAGGGCTCTTGCGGATGCGCTTTTTGCCAGAACACCATTAAATAAAGTGTGGCCACCAATCCACAGAGCAACACCAGGCTTTCAACCAGACCAAGATAATTGTTCATCAGACAGGCACCGGCGATCAGTGTGACCAGCACCAGCCAGGGAATCTCACGTTTTGCCAGCGACGCCTTGACCGGCAGCGGGGCAATCAAGGCTGTCACACCGAGCACCAGCCCCATGTTGGCAATATTGGAACCGATGGCGTTACCAACGGCGATGTCCGTATGCCCTTCAAAGGCTGACATCAATGACACCAATATTTCAGGTGCCGATGTGCCAAGGGAGACCACCGTCAAGCCAATGAGCATGGGTGATATTCCCCAGTTTTTTGCGGTCGCTGCGGCTCCACCCACAAAGCGGTCGGCACTCCAGGTAAGCAATACAAAACCAAAGACAATGGCGGCAGCGGCATAAATGGCGGGACTCATTATGGTTTTTTTCTCGATATTTTTTCAAAGTACGGCAGTTTATGGAAAACCCAACAACCAATGCAACCGCAATTCTTCTCCACGGGCACGAATGTGCGCCAACAAGTTAAAATTCATGTATTTGACTATGTGATTAGTATTTTGTAACCAACGAGTGCAATTTTTCCGTAACATGTAACTTTTGAATAAATATAAAGGTTATGTCTTTTTTCTCGATGATTATTTGTTGGCCATCAAGTTTGGCTTTTGGGAAGAGTAAAAAGTCTCAATGGAGACCTACAAGGAGGTACAACAAGTATACGAAAGCAGTCATAATAGCGTATGTTGATGTTTTTAGGAGGACCTCCGCTTTTTTGTCGACAAGAGTATTCAGGCAAAGTCTTCTAAATAAAAACTCAACAACACATAATTTGGATGATTTTTTCACTCCTATCTGTTGCATGGATCAGCGTACCCAATGATGAATTCTGTATCCTCAGACAATGCGGGCCTTCAGAAAAACCGCACAGGTAATTTTATTGAGATTCGCGGTTTGACCTTTTACCGCGGTGACCGTGCGATCTTCGATAACATTGATCTGGATATTCCCCGCGGCAAAGTGGTGGGAATAATGGGGCCTTCGGGCACTGGCAAAACAACCCTCCTACGCCTGATGGGGCGCCAGCTGCGTCCGGATGACGGGACAATTGTCGTCGATGGGCAGAACCTGGCGGATTTGTCCCGGGATCAACTGTTCATACTTCGTCGTAAAATGGGCATGCTGTTTCAAAGCGGTGCCCTGTTCACGGACTTGAGCGTATTTGAAAACGTGGCCTTTCCGCTACGCACCCATACCCGGCTTTCAGAGTCAATGATTCGCGATGTCGTACTCATGAAACTGCAAGCCGTAGGACTTCGTGGCGCTTGGTCACTGATGCCCAGTGAGCTCTCCGGCGGCATGAACCGGCGCGTTGCCCTCGCCCGCGCCATTGCCCTGGACCCGGAAATGGTCATGTACGACGAACCTTTTGTGGGTCAGGACCCGATTGCCATGGGGGTGCTGGTGGACTTAATTAAAAAACTGAATCAGGCCCTGGGCATCACCAGCGTGATCGTCTCCCACGATCTGCACGAGACCGCCAGCATTGCCGACCTACTCTATTTAATTGCTGACGGCGACGTCATTGGCTTTGGAACCCCAGAAGAAATGTTGAACTCAACAGATGCCAAGGTACGTCAATTTATGCAGGGTCTCCCCGACGGACCCGTTCCTTTTCACTACCCTGCCAACGACTATCAGGACGACCTTCTGGAGGCGGAGAAAGAACAATGAAGCTTGATACTCAAAACCGCCTGATCCGGTTAGGACAGTTTGGCCTCAGTCAAATTCAATCATTGGGGCGGTGCGGCGTATTTCTGTTTCTGGCTATTTTTTCTCGCGCCGGTTTCAGTGGCCGTGGCGCACTGCTGATCCAGCAGCTCTACAGCGTTGGTGTTCTGTCGTTAATTATTGTAACGGTGTCTGGTCTTTTTATCGGTATGGTGCTGGCACTGCAAGGTTACAGCATTCTCATTCGCTACGGTTCCGAGGGTGCAGTCGGTCAGCTGGTCGCTTTAAGTTTG
Source organism: Endozoicomonas sp. (assembly GCA_965198415.1). Classification (GTDB taxonomy): domain Bacteria; phylum Pseudomonadota; class Gammaproteobacteria; order Pseudomonadales; family Endozoicomonadaceae; genus Endozoicomonas. The sequence goes on along the minus strand of CBDAPN010000021.1, from coordinate 2,505 downwards.
GTACGTGAACTTGGCCCGGTGGTAACTGCGCTTCTGTTTGCCGGACGGGCGGGGTCAGCCCTGACTGCAGAAATCGGCCTGATGAAAACCACCGAGCAGTTGTCCAGCATGGAGATGATCGGGGTTGATCCATTGAAAAGGGTTATTGCACCAAGGTTCTGGGCCGGTGTAATCTCCATGCCGCTTCTGGCCTCCATTTTCAATCTTGTGGGCATCCTTGGTGGTGTCATGGTTGGAGTAGACTGGCTGGGAATTTACGAAGGTTCATTTTGGAGCGGTATGCAACAAACCGTTGACTTTGTCGATGATGTCGGCAATGGCATGCTGAAGAGTTTGGTTTTTGGTGTTGTGGTGACTTGGATCGCTGTGTTTCAGGGGTATGATGCGGTGCCTACCTCAGAAGGCATAAGTCGTGCAACAACAAGAACCGTAGTATACTCCTCGCTGGCAGTACTCGGGCTTGATTTCATTCTGACCGCAGTTATGTTTGGAGAACTTTAAAAATGCGGATGCGTACGATAGAAGTCAGTGTTGGTGCCTTCATGCTGGCGGGAATACTGGCACTGCTGGTGATGGCAGTAAAAGTGAGCGGTCTGTCGATTGACGGTGCCGGAAAAACCTACGAGCTTTATGCCTACTTTGATAACACCGGAGCTCTCAAACCTCGCGCGCGCATATCCATGGCGGGAGTGACGGTGGGTAAAGTCAAAGAGATCACTCTGGATAAAGACACATTTATGGCTAAAGTAGTCATGGATATAGATCAGCGAATTGACAACATTCCCATTGATAGCACTGCGTCAATCGTCACCTCAGGGCTGTTGGGGGAGCAGTACATCAGCATCAGTGCCGGTGGCGATGATGCCTCTCTTGTTAATGGCGAGCGTTTTGAAGATACCCAGTCTGCCCTTGTACTGGAAGATTTAATCGGTAAATTTCTTTTAGGCACGGTAAGCAAAGACTAGGTCTTGAAAAGCGAATCAAGAATGAATAAGGAATGGTCGGAATCAAATGATGTGCAACAAATACATTAAACCTGTTCTGTTTCTGCTGTTTTTACAGTACGCATCAGTCGCTCTGGCTGAGCAGTTACCGCAAAAAGAAGCTGAAGCTGTGACGCGCCAGCTGTTGGCAACGTTTGACAAAAATGTCCAAAAATACAAAAAAGACGACAGCGCTTTTATTGCAGAAGTGGATCGTCAATTATCTCCAGTGGTGGCGTTTGACTCCATTGCCCGGGGGGTGATGGGCAAGTACGCCCGACGAGCCAAGGCAAAGCAGATTGAACAATTTACCAACGTGTTTAAAAACAGTTTGATTAGCTTTTACGCCAAGGCACTGCTTAAACTGGACGAAACACGACTTACCATCGAAAAAGTCGATGAAGTTCCCAAAAAAGTGTTAAAAAACTACAAAGCTGGCAAGGCACGACTGATTCCGGTGGATATGACGGTTCGCACCTCCACCGGTGTCGTGGCGCTTTCTTACTCTATGGTTTTCAAAGATGACCGCTGGAAAGTACGGAACATTATTGTCGATGGCATTAACATAGGCATCCAATTCCGTAACCAGTTTGCTGACGCCATGAGCAAACATGGCGACCTGCAGTACGTTGTGGATAACTGGGCAGACATTATGAAAGGCGCTGCGACTAAAACCAGCAAGGCTAAAAAAAAGTAGGATAACATCATGCTGGAAGCCATCAGCCCAGGCCAGTTCAAACTGGTAGGCGTCATTAACTTTGAAACATCCCCCGCCATTGAGCAACAAGGCCAAAGGATGTTACAGGTCAGCACAGATGAGCACTGGCAAATTGACTTAAGCGGGGTAATACAGGCCGACAGCTCAGCGCTGTCGGTTTGCCTCTCTTGGGTGCGTCTGGCGCGAGCGCAGAAAAAATCCATTAAATTTAACAACATGCCCCTAGATTTGGCCGCCCTTGCCGAGGTGTGCACAGTACAAAAACTGCTGCAACAATAATTGCGCTTTGTCTCTTCACTTATAACCAATAAACACCACAATCAGTGCCGGGGCTATCAATAACCCCGCTGCTCAGATATGATTGGCCGATTTTTTCTAATTAAATTTTCAGTATTTTCAAGAGGTAGGATGATGCAAGCTGACGAGGTAAAGGCGCTGCTACAAAGAGAGATTGCAGATTCACAAGTGATTGTAGAAGGTGAAGGGTGCGACTTTCGCCTCACCGTAATCAGCGACCAGTTTGAAAACAAAAGGCCGGTTCAGCGTCAGCAGCTCGTTTACTCTCATCTCAATCCATTCATTACCAGTGGTGCAATTCACGCGGTTACCATCGTGGCATTGACCAAGGCCGAAAAACTGGGTAAGTGAGAATCATGGATAAACTAATTATCACCGGCGGTACCCGTCTTGATGGCGAAATCCGGATTTCTGGTGCCAAAAACTCCGCTCTGCCAATACTGGCGGCAACGCTATTGGCCGATACCCCGGTCACCGTATGCAACCTACCTCATCTGCACGATATCA
>CBDAPN010000020.1:0-4280 GCA_965198415.1 Endozoicomonas sp. | reverse complement strand
GTTTTTTGTGTACTTGGTACTGTTTAAGTGAGTACAGATGCTACGTGGACGTGAACCAAGTCTGGCCTAGGGTGTACGTTACTACTAAAAGGCCATGCTATTTTGGGTGATGGTCAGATGGTAACAGGAGGGTCTGTGGATAGAGTGGGAATTGGATGGCCAGGGAGTGGAGAAAGATGGGCTAATGCTCATGGTTTTATCATGTAGATTTATTCCGCTCTTGTTGGATTTTGTAACAAAACTGCAGAAGTGTGTTACCTTGGCATACAGTTGCTCCACTAGCGAGTGTACAAAAAATGACATGGAAAGTATAAATTAAAGTAGAATCCAACGTGAGGTCCTACGATGAGAAGAAAAAACGTGAATGCAAATAAATCTACTATTGTGTGCTTCGTACCCTTAAGGCTGTTTGGTGTGATGGGTGTGACACTGTCTGAGAGGAACATTATGCTAGGAGCGGGCTGAGGAGCTCAAGCCCCCTGAGAGCTGTTGCCATTCGAACTATAGATATCTTCATCAGAGGCTGTTACCTATAGCATCCTGATTTTTTGAGTCAAGACATCTGCTTCGGGCTAGGTCTAAAATCAACCATATCCTCACAGGCCTGGGCCCACCAGACAGCAAGTGTGTAGGCTGAGCTAAGAATCTAGCCAAGAATATTATCCTTTGAGCTCAGACACAGCCTTAATCAAGTGAATGGCTGAGGGAAGGTCGGGACAGGGCTACGAAAATTCTGTCAGTGGGGTGATAGATATGATAGCGTCAATGAGATTGGACCAGCCGGATGGTTGACAAAAGGAGGTGAAAGTGGTGGGAGGAAGGTAAAAAAGAACGGTGTTAGTAATGAAATGCAATGAAAACGATAACCTACCATGCTGTGGAGAATATCTATCAGTAATGCTGGATGATGCGGTGTCGTTGTTTTAGTTGCAGAAGGGAAAAATATTGCGAGAACTTGGCTATTTAAAGGGTAGCGTGGTTGAGCTATATAAGGTATCACAGTGTCCTTTTGTGGAATGATGTTAAGTTAATTGGTCGAGGGTTGGCACGTGGTGTGGTACATGCAGCACTCCTATCGCAAGAATGCAGGCACGTGGTTTAGTACATCCACTGTTAGTGGCCCAAACCACCTGGTTTGGTATGCACAAAAGGGAGTGGGTGGAACAGTGTCAAAGGCCATGAAAGACGCAACTGCAATAAGGTACAATAGGTGGGCTTTAGGTTGGGCGGAGGGGGAGGGGAGGGGGAGGCACCCATGGGACATATGAAGTTACTTTTATCAAAAGGTGGGTTCTCCTTGAGAGGTGACGTGGGCGGGGTTAGGGCTGTGTTGGGTGGTGTGTGGAGACTGGAGGTGTTGGGATAAAGTTGAGATGCAAGACAAATACTTCAGTTGGAAAGGGTGATAGTGGGTGGGAAGAGAGATCTGTTTATTCTTGAAGCTCGTTTGTAGCTTTTGGGGGATCCGACGCTTGGCACTTGTGAAGTTCCCTGAATGAGGGTTTGGAGGGTTTGGTAGCACCTGTGTGGAAATCTGTTGGAGATAGACCCACTGGGAAAGCGGAGTCAAGTGTGTGGGTAGCTAAGGCAGGAACTTGACAACCAAGGAGTTCCTATGAACACAGAATTGCAGAGTGCTTGGAGACGTCTTTGTGGGTTGTATTAATGTATCCCTAGAAAGAAATGAGAAGGGAGCTTATGGGGTAAAGAAGGTGCTGGGTATCTGCCTAGTGCAAGCAACAACGTGAAATTGCGGGGACCGTGGAGCGGGTTGTTGTTGGTGAGCTGTTGTGGCTGAATGGTAATTGTTGGTAGTGCCTGTGTGGAAATCTGTTGGAGATAGACCCACTGGGAAAGCGGAGTCAGGTGTGTGGGTAGCTAAGGCAGGAACTTGACAGCCAAGGAGTTCCCATGAAAACAGAATGGACTACCTCCAATGGTTAAATTCATGCTGATTGCTTCTGCTAATTCCCAGAGCGTGAGGGGAGCATATCACCAGCCAGCTTTCATGAGTAGCTGCCTGACTATTAGTCACACGTGTTTGCCCTGTCTACCTAGTGGAAGAGTTAGTCCTGGTGTTCCTTGTGTTACTTGAAGGACGTGAGGACAATTGGGGTGCTGTAAATGTGGGTGTGGGTGAGTTGCTAGTGTGTGGAATTTGTAACCGCAGATTGGTGTTTCAAAGAAATGGTTGAGCCTCGATCAGACTGTGAGAAAACTTATTTGTGGTGATGCTGATTGCTACTGTTAAATCCCAGAGCACGAGGGGAACGAGCTGAGAAGATAGGAGGGTAGTGAGCTGCGAAGGTCGACAAGGTGGGAGGGTAGTGAGATGGCAAAGTGGGAAAGGTGGGAGGATGGTGAGGTGGCAACTTGGGAAAGGCTGGAGGGTGGTGAGGTAGGAAAGGTGGGGAGAGAGGTGAGGTGGCAAGGTGGGAAAGACGGGGATAGAGGTGAGGTGGGAATGCTGGGGGAGAAGGGTGAGGTGGCAAGGTGGGAAAGGTGGGGGAGAGAGGTCAGGTAGCAAGGTGGGAAAGGTGGGGGAGAGAGGTGAAGTGGCAAGGTGGGAAAGGTGGGAGAGAAATGTCAGGTAGCAAGGTGGGAAAGGTGGGGGAGAGAGGTGAGGTGGCAAGGTGGGAAAGGTGGGGGAGAGAGGTGGGGTGTGGATTGATTCGGCTGAATCCCGGAGCGTGAGGGTGACTTCCTAATTGCTTGTCACACGTATTTGCCCTGTCTGCCTTGGTAATGGATAAGTTTTTGTGTACTTGGTACTGTTTAAGTGAGTGCAGATATTATGTGGACGTGAACCAAGTCTGGCCTAGGGTGTACGTTACTACCAAAAGGGCATGCTATTTTGGGTGATGGTCAGATGGTAACAGGAGGGTCTATGAATATGGTGGAAATTGGATGGCCAGGGAGCAGAGAAAGATTGGCTACTGCTCATCGTTGGTATCATGTAGATTGATTCGGCTTAATCCCAGCGCTTGATGGGGCCGGGAAAAATATTTTGCGCAGCAGCCGGGAAGAGCGATGTATCTAGGGTAAATCCTGGGCTGTGGCAATGGGCATAAGGAAAGAATAAAATTCCCAAAATTTCAATAACGATGGCATGCTGGTTAAGACAAAGTGCTTCCACCGCAGAAGCCCTGGATCGATCCCTCAAACGAGCGAAATGTCTTCTCGCTTCTTGCCACGCAATTGGCGTTTGCAAGCAATGAGACGGGCGGGACATGAGGTAATGTGCAGATAACTGTGTTGCAGGCTTGTTGGTGGACTGTTGCGGCTGGGTGGTAAATCAGGATGGTGTTAGTATTGAAGTCTGTTGGAGATCGGCTAAATGCAGGTAGGGACCTGGATGTGGGCAGCTAGAGCAGAAACCTGATGGCCAGGGCGCCTCCATGAAAGCAGAATGGGCTACCTCTCATGGTTAATATCATGTCGATTGGTTCGGTTGAATCCCGATGCCTGAGGGGAGCATCTCACCAGCATATTTACATGGGTGACTGCCTAATGGTTTGTCACACGTATTTCCCCTGTCTGCTTTGGTAATGGTTAAGTTTTTGTGTACTTGGTACTGTTTAAGTGAGTGCGGATGCTACGTGGACATGAACCAATTCTGACCTAGAATGTACGTTAATACCAAAAGGGCATGCCATTTTCGGTGATGGTCAGATGGCAACAGGAGGGTCTGTGGATGGGGTGGGAATTGGATGGCGAGGGAGCCTAGAAAGATGGGTTACTGGTCATGGTTGGTATCATGTAGATTTATTCGGCTTTTGTTGGATTTTGTAACAAAACTGCAGAAGTGTGATACCTTGGCATACAGTTGCTCAGCTAGTGAGTGCACAAAAAGAGAGACGTACTATGTGGGTGGCGGGGATGACCTGTGTGAAAATTTGAACCCATCGCAGGGCTTAACATTCGATGGCACAACATGCTAAAACGAGGGTTTGCGTACTGGAAGCAGAACTGAAAATGGAAGCCAGCCTGACTGTAAAAGAATAAAAATGTCGGATCCTAACCTGACTACGTGCCAGCTAGCTGCATGGGATGAAAATGCGGTAAAGTTTGACCTCACGTTCAGTAATGAAAATGAAAGAAGAAAGCAAACAAAAACGAGGTGGGGGTCAGGTGGGAGACACAATAAAAATGACTTGGAATGTATAAATTAAAGTAGAATCCAATGTGAGGTCCTTTGCTGAGAAGAAAAAACGTGAATGCAAATAAATCTACTATTGTGTGCTTCGTACCCTTAAGGCTGTTTGGTGTGATGGGTGACG
>CBDAPN010000019.1:0-23289 GCA_965198415.1 Endozoicomonas sp. | reverse complement strand
ATATTCCGCACGGCAGTCTGGGTAGCTGGAGTAATCAACCACATTCGCACCAATAAAAATGTCCCGCGCCTCCAAAACCTCTGCCCAGCCAAGCGCTAACGATAAAAAGATGGTGTTTCGGGCCGGAACATAAGTAGCAGGCACCACACTCGCGGCTTCTTTGTCCGGATCGTCAAAATCTGGTACTGCAATCGCGTGGTCGGTCAAGGCTGAACCGCCAATATTCTGCAACCCCAGTGTTAATATTTTGTGCTCCACCGCCCCCACTGCCGCAGACACCCGCTTCGACGCGTCCAGCTCCGCACGGTGTCGCTGCCCGTAATCAAAACTGATTGAGTAACAGGAAAACCCCTGAGCCGCTGCCATTGCCAACACCGTGGCAGAATCTAACCCACCAGACAGCAAAACAACTGCTTTTTTCATCCGCACATCCTCTAAAACTTTTTTTGAGTTCACTGTTAAACGTTATTCATTAGAACCAACACTAAACACCAGTACGATCACCCCAAATCATTCGATGCAGTTGCAACTGAAAACGCACGGGAAGACGGTCAGCAAGAATCCAGCCAGCCAGTAATTCCGCCGTCAACTCGCCGCTTACCGGAGAAAACAGGACATCAGACACCCGGTTAGCCAGATCGTATTCAATTAATTTAGAGACCGACCAGTCATAATCGCCACGATCAGCAATCACAAATTTCAGTTGATCTTTTTTATCGAGAAACCGAATGTTGTCATACCGGTTGCGATGACTCTCCCCGGACGCCGGCGGTTTCAAATCCATCACTTTAACAACCCTTGGGTCCACCTCAGCCAGAGACATCGCCCCACTGGTTTCAAGGGAGACTTCGTAACCCCGATCCGCAAGCAGTTCAAGAAGCTGAAAACACCCCTTCTGAGCCAACGGCTCGCCCCCGGTCACCGTTACATAACCCGGTGAATATTCGGCAACTTTGCTGAGGATGTCATCGAAAGACACCATTTCACCGCCTTTAAAAGCATACTCGGTATCACACCAGCGACACCTTAAAGGACAGCCCGTTAAACGGATAAAGACCGTAGGCAGCCCGGCGGTTCTGGTTTCACCCTGCAGCGAGTAAAAAATTTCTGTAATCCTAAGCACCTGATTAAACCAATGTTTTAATAACCCGCTTGCCCAAACGCCAAACCTAACAAAGCGTATCAGGCAACATAATTTTTTTGCGCCGATCTAATCTCAATCACCATAAATAAGCCCGCAAGTCATCAAACTCACGAAGCCGAGAACACTCAAGGATTAAACCGGGCATGCTGAAAGTGCCACAAGATAACAGAATATCCGACTCGATACTCTGTTTTTACACCGAAGGCTTTGGATGACCGGGCTCAGGCGGCTCTACCCGCACAACCCCCCATTCTCGCAAGTCACCGGCAAAAACGTGCGGATAAAACAGTTGCAGGCCAAGCCTGCATCAGGGACTCATGGTTCTGAGGTAGGTGTCCGCCAGGCGGGCGGCAGCGCTGTTTGGGTATTTCTGGATCACGGCTTCAAGCAGGGACTCAGCCTTACTCCGCTTGCCAAGTAGGTCATAAACCCTGCCGAGTTTGTAGCTGGCATCAGGCACTTTTGGGCTGTCAGGGAACAGGCTTAACACCTTTTGAAATTCCTCACCTGCCTCTTTATAGCGCCCCTGCGCCATATCGACTTCACCAAGCCAGTAATAGGCGTTGTCTGCATAGCTGCCATCAGGGTAAGTTTTTAGCTGTTGTTTCAGGGCGGTTTTAGCTTGGTCAAACTGTCTGGAGCGAATTAACTCAAAGGCGGCTTGATACGCAGCTTCTTCGGCCTGCTTTGTTTTTTCAGTACTGTCTGATTTTACTGTCGGCTCACCTTGTTTTTTTTCTGCCTCCCCAGACGAGTACTCACCGCGCATCTTGCGCGACTCCACTCGCACCGCTTCACGCACACCAGCCGAACTGGCTCCTGCTAACGTTGGCGACGGCAGGGGAGGTTGAGCCGTATCAAGGTCATTAGCCGACTGACTGCTTAATCGGGACAGACGTTCATCAAGATCCAGATAGCGGTCTCTGCCCTCTTGCTCTAGCTGTTTAATGCGAAAAGCCTGCTCTTCAAGCTGACCCTGCATCTCCATAATCTGCTGGCGCATCTGCTCAAGGGTATTGAGCAAGTGCGCGGTGCTATTGAGACTGTGGTCGTTTTGCGGGGTTGCAACGGTGACAGAAACACCTGACTGCCCCATAGGCTTTGAGTCTTCCACAGGAATCGACGCAGCCATGGCAGCACTGCCAAACACTACAGCCAACACCGATGTCAAAACCCAACCCAGTTGTCGTCTAATAATTTCTGTACTCATTCAACCCCCGCAGAGTTACTGCGTAACAATAACAGCGCGACGGTTCAACGCCCAAGCAGTTTCATTATGCTGCGGATCGAGAGGTTTCTCGAAGCCATAGCTGATCACCTCAACACGTTTGGCGGCAACCCCTTTGAGCACCAGATAATCTTTGACGGCCTTGCCACGACGTTCACCCAGTGCAAGGTTGTAAGTCCGGGTGCCTCGCTCATCGGTATGTCCCTGAATAACGATGTTTTTCATGTAACCTGCATCAGACGTCAGATACGCCGCATGCACATCGAGAGATTTGTACGCCTCTTCACCAAGATTTGAGCTATCAAACGGAAAGTAAAAGGTGTCTTTGTCAAGCAGAGCCTGGATATCGACCGGCGATTCACTAACTTTGCCGCTGTCAACAACCGCTTGCACAGCCGGATCAAGAACGGGCTGAACTTTGATATCTTCCTGAATTGTCGTCGGTGTAACAGCCGGTGGCGTGGTTTCGACGGTGGCAGGCTCATTTTTCGTAGCACAGCCTGCCAGCCAGGTCGCGGCCACCGCAACAAAGGCCACCTTAACAATTTTGCCGATTTGCATGTTTCACTCCAATCATTCTCAACGAGGTTACATTGTTTTGAAGTACACTATCAGAACGAAGGTTGTCCGACTAGACTAAACCGCAGCGATAATAAGGTTTCCCGGCCAAAAGAGCCAGCCCGTAACGCATTTAAAAGGGGGATTATCGTTTCAGTATCATCTGCCCGTTACATTGAAAAGACAGCCGCAACACCCAGCAATAAAAAAATACCGCCATCAAGACACCATCCGAACGGGTAAACGACGACTGCCCCAACAACCCGGTTGCGGCTCAAACACACCGGCAACCGCAGTGCCACAGTGCTGACAAACCCCATCGTTACCAGCCACCGTAACAGCCCATTCGCCCAGAACATACCAATCACGCTCAATCAGCAGATTATGGCAGTGATAACAACGGGTACTGCCCCCATCTGAATCGTGCACATTGCCGGTGTAGGCGTAATGTATGCCGTGATTCAAGGCAATCTGCCGGGCTCTGGTCAGGGTGGATGCCGGGGTGTGGGGGTGATCCGGCATTTTCCAGTCCGGATGAAAGGCGGTGAAGTGTATTGGGATATTCACCCCAAGATGATCAACAATCCATTGACACATGTCGTTCAACTCACGGTCGGAGTCGTTTTCTCCGGGAATCAGCAAGGTAGTAATTTCAAACCAGACCGAAGTTTCATGGTGCAGATACTCAAGGGTTTCCAGCACCGGCTGCAACGCCCCACCGCATACCTTGCGATAAAAGCGTTCGCTAAATGCTTTCAGATCAATATTTGCCGCATCCATATGACGAAAAAACGCCTCTCTGGGCTGTGGGCAGATGTACCCAGCAGAGACCGCCACCGACTTCAGGTTTTTTTCCCGGGCAGCCTCGGCGACATCAATGGCGTATTCGAGAAAAATCACAGGGTCATTGTAAGTAAAAGCCAACGACCGACAACCAAGCTGCTCAGCGGTAGCAGCCAACTGTTGTGGTGATGCCTTATCGGTGAGGGTATCCATCGCTCTGGATTTACTCATATCCCAGTTCTGGCAAAATTTGCACGCCAGATTACAGCCTGCGGTACCAAACGACAGCACTGGTGTACCCGGTAAAAAGTGATTCAGAGGTTTTTTCTCAATGGGGTCAACACAAAAACCACTGGAGCGGCCATAACTGGTAAGAACCACCTGCCCCTCTTCACAAGCCCGGACATAGCAAAGCCCTTGCTGGCCGTTTCTCAGCTTACAGGCTCTTGGGCAGACATCGCACTGGGTACGGCCATCTTCGAGCACATGCCAGTAGCGGGTCTCTACATTTCCGTCAGGTGTCGTTTTTCTGGGCATACTCCTTCTCCAAAGTATCGTCCTGAATACTCTTCATAATTATAGTTTGTATGGCGCACGGTGAGAGAGAATTAAACGACAAAAAAACGTTGATAACAGGGCTTTTATCGACACTATCGAACCCCTAATGAAGCAGAGTATTATTGACCACTGCTCATGAGCTGTGGTTCATTGAAGAGCTTATCACTCAGTGTAACCACAACGGGGTTGTTGAGCCATCGACAGTACAAGCGGACAAAAAAAAGCACGTACGTGCTTTAAAAAGTTACCAGCATAACCACGAAAGCATCAAAACACATACTCTTCTTTGTATTATACGTATTCTTTGTGACTCCATTTCTAACGACAAAACAAGAAATGGGCTCACCGGCTGTTCGAGAATAGCCTACCACACCGGCCTGAACATCCAACAAATTGGGCTTAGGTTTCGGATGTCTCGTCATGTGTGCTATTAGGTTGCGCTCCGCCCTCGGGACTCAATTCATCCAGAGCAGGAAAAAACCTAGGTAAATCCAAACGATGAAGCTCTGCTGAAAAATCGCTGGCTGGCTTTGTTGTAAAAAGGTTTGAAAAATAATCAATATTTCTAATCACATGATTATAAATATTTTCAATTCCTTTCGGCTTAACCTTGTCCTTGATATAGTTTTTAACTTCATCATCAACAAGAAAATTACCGAAAAATTCAGACGACTTGACTTGCAAGGTGGAAAATCCACATTGATGCTTATCTGAAACAGCCGAAAACCATTTCTTGAACAAGGCCAAAGCCAAAAACTTCTTATTAGAAGCCAGCAAATAATTTGCAAGCAGTATTTTAAACACAACACCTTCAATGTTTGAAAAATGTTTTTTAGCAAGTTCAAAATGAGAGTTTTCAAAATTAAACAAATACTTGAATGAAATAGCAGCACATATGAGCAAATCTTTAATATTTGTACCAGTTTCCTGCAAAGATTGCACTTGGTACTCAAGGCTTAAGTTGATATTTTTTTTCAAATAGCTGTAACTATTTAATAGTTCATTAATCAGCACCAAAAGTTCTGTAAAATTCTTAGTCTTCCCATGATTACAAAGAAAAAAATTAACCCAAACAGCTTTCATACACCCTTGCAGCAAGTGCATTTCTGCACAACTTAAAATTGTACTCGGAATACCTAAATCAAAACATTCTAAGCTATCAAGATCTAACTGAAAATTAATTTTGTACAATAATTTAAGGTGCTGACAAGCATGAGATATGCTTATCTTAATTGAGTCAAGAGCCATCTCCACGGCTTTATCAGGGTCATCGTCCTTTGCCGCTGCTTCATGTTGTCTAGTGAAAAGTTCCAGGTCATTGGAAATTATATTTTTCAAAAGTGAATACAGTTTCTTAGTTCCATCTTCCGAAGGAACAAAATCTTTTAAATGCTCATGACCTGGAACGCTTTTAAGCAAAAGACCCAGTCCTTTAATTTTATTATAATTATCTTTCAACCCATCCAAATCTTCTATTGAAGTTGGACCATCAAAATACTTTAAATGTTTTTTGTTTATTTTATCATGCAAACTGAGCCTAAACATAAATTCATAAGTTAACGAATTCTTGAAACAAAACCTATTATACTTCATTAAATTTCTTGAAATTTTATCTAATAACTCCGGCTCTTTTATCACGAAAAGGAAGTATTTATGACCACTATAAAACTCCTTTTCTAAAGCGTCTTGTTCATACTGACAGATCGAGTCAAACCATCGGGTGAAATAGTTAAATGCACTATTATATTTTTTAATAGATGCAAAATGAGCAGAAATAATTATGGGCAAAACACCGCGTTGAATTTTACTTGCAAAGACATCATTAATACTGTAATCCCTGTAATCAAAGTGTAATAAATATTTAAATACTACAGCACTGGTCGTTAAACAATCATCCAAAGATAAATTCACTAAATTGAAATTTGATCGCTTGCCAGTTATTTTTAAGGACACTTTCTTTCTAAACGCACTAAAATCATCCAACAGTTCATTCAAGGAAGACAGAGTATCTTTTTCAGTTGAGCATTCTTTTAGTTGCTTACCATGGCGGTAATTTTTTAAATAATAAAAAACGGACTTAAATGTCAACTTAGCCAGTTGATTAATTATACATCTGAGCATTTTCTCAGGTGTTTCATATTGATTTTTGTTTATATCTTCTGCATCGACACCCAAATGAAATCTGCAGAAAAAAAGCAAGCTTTCATACACTCTGCACAATAATATTTCAGCGCTATATGAATAAGAAGATCGTTCACCTTCGGGATAGTCGGTAGATTCAACGTAGGCAAATGAGTCTAAGTATTCGATCACTTCAGACTCATTTTTACTAATATAATCTTCACTGTACTCAAAACTCTTTCTAGGTTCAAAATTTTTATCCCTCTCCTTTAACTCTTCAAACTTAACTTTGAATTTTTCATAAATAATCAAAGCTTCTTCCGCTTTAACCGCTTTTGCATGAACGGCTGAGTTAAATATATTCTTTTCCTCCTGTGCAACTCGAGCTAGAAATTCAGCAGCGCCAGACTTTGCAACATTTTTACCCTTATTTTTTCTTTTGGCTTTCTTCTTTACAGACCTAACTTTAATATCACTGCTATTTTCTTCAACATTGTCACTGTGCTCGTTGCTTGGTACAACAGGGTTTTCTACATCCTGACTAAGTTCCGGTTTTCGCTGAGGCAGCTGCTGGGCGTTATTGGTCAGCTCTTCAACTTTTTCACTTTGCCCTATCATTAACCCTTTCTTTTTACTCAGACCGATAAGTTGCTTTATTTCTTCTTCAACTTGAGGCTTGTCAATTACATTATTATGCTCACTAGGTGTATCATCTTGCACTTGATTGGAAATTGTGGATTTCGAAAAACGATTTACTGTGGTTTGCTCTCTTGTAGATTGAGCTTCCTCTACTTTCGAATCAGCGTTATTTCTTTTAGATTTGACTTCCACCCATTCTGATTTCGCTGGCCTTGCTTTAGGTTTCGCTTGCTCTATTTGAGATTTCGTTTTTTCTCTTTTAGGTTTGACTTCCACCCATTCTGGTTTCGCTTTCACTATTTGAGATTTTGCTTTTTCTCTTTTAGGTTTGACTTCCACTGGTGCAGATTCCACTGCCACCGGTTTATATTCGCAACGCCCTTTCTTGAAAACCCCGGCTGTCTCATGGTTTACACCTCTTTGACACGCAGTAGGCGCTTGAGACAATGAGGTGGTAATATCAACCGCTTTAGAGGCTTCAGGTATGTCTCGCTTACGCCAAGCAACCTTTTTACTTTCCGGCTCAATCTCTTGCAGTGTTTGTAGGAAAAAGTTGGCTTTACTGAGCGTTTCAAGGTTTCTTCTTTCTTGCTCCCCAAGCTCTTTTCGTTGGTTTTGAATACTGATTAAACTCTTGCCTGCAGCGCCTAAGTAGCGTTGAAGTCCTTGGTAATCCTTTTTAATTTTCTCTGCCTTTTTTATTTCATCCTTTGGCACGGAGCTAATCGATTGTAGAGATTCTTTCTTCAAGGTACAAAAGTCTAGCCATAAAGAGGTGCAATCCTTCTTACTTTCTGGATTTTTTGTTTTAATTGAAATTGTCTGTATGGTTTCATGAGTATCACTTTTATTATAATGAATGGCACCCTGATGAGGAACAATCGGGGATTTCTTTGCATCAATCTTATTTAAAAAATCTATTACACTAAACCCATTGGGGACAACAATATCAATATCGTTAAAAGGCAGCGCCCGTTTTCTGTTACTTTTTTCTGATATGAGGAGGCTTTTTGCCAGGCCTCCAGTGATTTGCACACCTTCACTTGCTAACTCTTCTACCACTTCACAGATGACACTAAGGGCAGTTTTAATAAAGTCTGATTGCAGGTGGTTAATATCATTTTCAATATTGTTTTGGTGAGTATGAATGATATGCTCATTTTTTTTATAAAATTCTTCAAGTTGAATGTAATATTCCAAACCTTCATCTAACGTATTGGCTAGCTGTTTTAGCTCACTGTATTTTTTCAAAATGCCAACCAAACGTTTCTTATGAATAATTCGCCCCCGTTTTGAGTCATTTGCTATACCAAAACACTCATGAATGACTTGCATTTTTTCACAGCTTGATTGGGCAGGAGTGGGGTGTTGGGTTATTTCTGGTACAGATTCGTTATTATAGTCACGCTTGCCTTGACAAACACGCAGAAAGCTAGCAAACGGGTGACCCGCTTCTTTTTCTCCGACATTCGATTGAGACCCCGAAAGATATACAGAGTCGCTGGTACTTTCTTTCACGACCCGACCGTCTTGCAGGAGTGCAGGTGAGGTTTTGATCTCCCCGGTTTCGTTATTTACTTGCGAATCACTATTTTTATCAGCTACTTGCTGCATGTTATACAGGGGATTACAAAAATAAATATTATTTTCCATAGCAGTCGTTGGCTCGATTCAATGGGTTTGGTCAGTCGTGATGTTCACTATTTATCTTGCTTTCGACCACGAGCCATATATTAAGTTCAATAATTGGCACAAATAAAGTTTTGTTTCAGTCGTTGGCTCGATTCAATGGGTTTGGTCAGTCGTGATGTTCACTAATTATCTTGCTTTCGACCACGAGCCATACATTAAGTTCAATAATTGGCACAAATAAAGTTCTGTTTACAAGATTCTGTCTCTGCAACAAATTGAGCCTTTAATGATAAACTCGCCTTAAAATGCCTGGCACATTCCTTCAGAGGGTGTCCGACAATAGATTACCCTTCTGAGACCGCGCAACTTAGCAAGCTCTATTTGCTGAAAACAGTTATCCGTGTATGTTTTGACTGCATCCGTACAGCTTACCCTCAAAGAGGTCGGTGCAGATCAAAACATGTTTTTAGGTTGCTGTGTTTTAAGGATTCTTAGCCCTAAGAGGCGGTGCGAACTACTTTAAAATTCTCCCACGCCTGTGCAGTAGGCATTACTTCAAGGCTGTTAATATTAATCTGCGCGGGTTGCTGTGCTATCCAGAGAATGATGTTGGCAATATCTTCCGCCCTAACCGGATCAATTCCCCGATAGACGTGATCACTTTTTGTCTGATCCCCCTTGAATCGCACCAGTGAGAATTCGGTTTCACACATACCCGGCTCCAAACTGGTTACCCGCACGCCACTGCCGGCCAGATCACAGCGTAAATTGCGGGAAAATTGGGCAACAAATGCCTTACTTGCACCATAAACATTACTACCCGGATACGGCCAGTTAGCAGCAACCGAAGCCAAGTTGATAATCGACGCCTTTGGCTGCGCTCGTAAGATGGGTAACAATTTGTGGGTGACATTCACAAGAGCAGTAATGTTGGTATCAATCATAGTGTGCCAATCTTCAAGGCTGGCCTCCCAGGCTGGCTCTGTGCCCAGCCAGGCATTATTGACCAGCACTTCAAACGCTCTGGCAGGGTGTCCACCATGGCATTATTGACCAGCACTTCAATATTGCGAAAACGCTCTGGCAGGGTGTCCACCATGGCAGATACCTCCTGCAAATTGCGAACATCCAAAGCAACGGGGTGGACAGGGGTGTCGAGAGTCTCTGCCAAAGCCTCAAGCCGTTGTGAACGACGCCCGGTAATAATCAAAGAGTAACCGTTCTGAGCAAACAGTTTGGCACTGGCTAAGCCAAACCCGGAGGTTGCACCGGTGATTAAAACAGTGGTTGAGTTCATGCCTTATGGCTCCAATGTAGTTATTCGTTAGCTATCAACCTTCAAATGGCCTGCTACTTATTAATCAAGACAAAAGTCATTGCACCGCTGCAGATGTAAAACTGGCATAGTGCTTACAACTTCGTCACGGTGTAACCCGCTTCCTTCAGTTGCGCCAGCAGCCCATCGTCGCCAGCCATGTGCGTGGCACCAACTAAGACAAATTCAACCTCGGGTGTGTTCATGTATTGGACGATTTTTGGCATCCAGTTATTGTTTCTCAGCACGATCAAATTGGTGTAAATGTCAGGAAAGTTTTGTTTAAAATCTATTAATACATGCTCATTTAATGCACTCATATCACCCGCCAACCAATCCGCCCGCAATTGCTTGAGCATAGTGGGTACGTTTTCCAAATCACGCAGGGTGTATTTAACCAGTTGGTCTTCTTTTCCTGCGCCCATGCCGACAATAAAGTCAATTTGTTCAAGGGGAGTTTCTAGCCAGGCAATTCTTTTATTGCCTTGCCTGCCTTTCATAAAGAAGTGCGAATCCACACCTTTCTCACGCAAACCCAGGCGCTGCAACTCCATCACATTGAGCGTTAAGCTCACTATCGTTGGCTTAAACATTTGCAGCTGGGCAAACGTTAAACCGTATCGGCCTACAAAGTTTTTTAGTTGTAGCAATGTGTCAGGATTGAGGTCATCGGCAAGTGTCCTCCCGTCACTGTACATTAACTTCGACATCATTTGCGAAACAAATTCAGGTGATTCAACGGTGGCTATATCGGTCTCAAATACCAGTGCGTCAGCGGCTGCATAAGCCTCATCATACTCTGGGGGTAATGGATAATCAGACTGACTGAGAAGATGCAAAGTACCACCAAGGTAAAGCTCTGAATGACCATTACTGACCTTCCAGACCGAAGCGGCGTTAGCCGTTGCTGTCAAACCAATCAAGGCCAATATGGCTATTATTTTTCGCATTGAGTTCTCCTGCGCTGATTGCTGTCCAAACCATAGCACCGCACCAACACAAAGAAAATAAAAAACCCCTGGACCCGGATGATTCCACTGCTTAGGGATAAACTTCTTTACTGCTGATGAAGCTTTGGTAGCTCAGCCATCTCATCGGGTATCAATGGAACATTTAGGCCAAATGGGCATCAATGCGGTTTTCTTTGTCATGAACCCATTTTACTGAAATCGTTTTTTTGTGCACAAAAGGAACGCAGAATTTTCACACTCAAAGATTGGAAATCTTTTTCCGATCCTGATGGTCAAAGTTGGGTATTTTTATTGCCAATGGCTTTTTTAAGCACGTCAAAAAAATGATTCCCAAAACATTTTTTTATAGGGGGCTGTCCCGCTATTTTTGTTTATTGAGCGCAATTAAAAAAGGCCGGGCTTAAAGCACCGGCCTTTTTTGCACTGATTCAGCGGTTAGCCACCGAAGTCATCTAACAGTATATTTTCAGGCTCTACGCCTTGGTCTTCGAGCATCTTGATAACAGCTGCGTTCATCATGGGTGGTCCACACATGTAGTACTCGCAGTCTTCCGGTGCAGGGTGATCCTTCAGGTAGTTATCAAATAGTACCTGATGAATAAAGCCGGTATAGCCGGTCCAGTTATCTTCTGGCAGTGGGTCTGAGAGGGCCAAATGCCAGGTGAAATTCTCGTTATCTTCTGCCAGTTTGTCGAACTCTTCGACATAAAATGCTTCACGCAGCGAGCGCGCACCATACCAAAAGGAGATCTTACGCTTAGACGACAGGCGTTTAAGCTGATCAAAAATGTGGGAGCGCATCGGCGCCATACCGGCACCACCGCCAACAAAGACCATTTCGTTGTCGGTATCTTTGGCAAAAAATTCACCGAAGGGACCGTACACCGTCATCTTGTCGCCAGGCTTCAGGTTAAAGACGAAAGAGGACATTTTGCCCGGCGGGAAGTCAGTACCAGGAGGTGGTGAAGCAATACGAATATTGAACTTCAGCAAGCCTTTCTCTTGTGGATAGTTGGCCATGGAGTAGGCGCGGATGGTTTCTTCATCGACTTTGGAGACGTACTGCCAGAGGTTAAATTTGTCCCAGTCACCACGGTACTCTTTTTCGATGTCGAAGTTTTTGTATTCAACGGTATGGGGCGGACATTCCAGCTGCACATAACCACCAGCACGGAAGTTTACATCTTCCCCTTCAGGCAGTTTCAGCACCAGCTCCTTAATGAATGTGGCCTTGTTTTCGTTGGAAACCACTTCACATTCCCACTTCTTGACGCCGAAGAGCTCTTCTTCAACCTCAATTTCCATGTCCTGTTTTACGGCTACCTGACAAGAAAGACGCCAGCCCTCTTTTTCTTCCCGACGGTTGAAGTGGGAGCGCTCTGTTGGCAGCATCTCGCCACCGCCGGAGAGCACCTTACACTTACACTGGGCACAGGTTCCACCGCCACCACAGGCCGAAGGTAGGAATACACCAGCCCCGGACAGGGTGTTTAACAGCTTACCCCCCGCTGCTGTGGTGACCGCTTTTTCGGGGTCTTCGTTAATCCCGATGGTGACGTCACCGGTGCTGACCAGTCTCGAGCGGGCGGCCAAAATAATCAGCACCAGCACCAGCACGATCACGGTGAACATGGCAACGCCGTAATAGATAATATTTAAATCCATCTCGTTCCAGTCCTCTTAAAGCTGTACGCCAGAGAATGACAGAAAGCCCAGCGACATCAGACCCACAGTAATAAAGGTAATGCCAAGGCCTCGTAGTCCGGCAGGTACGTCACTGTACTTGAGCTTTTCGCGGATACCTGCCAGCGCCGTAATAGCCAGCGCCCAACCAAGGCCAGCACCTAAGCCATAAACAGCGGATTCACCCAAATCGTAGTCGCGCTGCACCATAAACAGGGAGGCCCCCATGATGGCGCAGTTCACAGTAATTAAGGGTAAAAATACCCCGAGGGCGTTGTAGAGCGCGGGTACAAATTTATCCAGAAACATTTCCAGAATTTGTACCAGAGCGGCAATAACACCAATGTAAGTGATTAGTCCCAGAAAGCTCAGGTCAACACCAGGCAACAGCGCACCGTCTTTGAGGATGTTCTGATAGATGATGTTGTTAATTGGTACAGTGATGCTCAACACGGCAACCACCGCTACCCCGAGCCCCACCGCAGTTTTCACCTGCTTGGAGACCGCCAGAAAGGTACACATACCCAAAAAGAAGGCGAGCGCCATGTTTTCCACGAACACCGCTTTCACAAAAAGGGAAATATAATGTTCCATGATTTAGTGCACCTCACTGAATTTGGTATTCGGTGCAATTTTAAACTCCACCTCTTCAACCTGTTCGGTTTTCCAGCTGCGGATAGCCCAGATCAGTAGGCCGATCAGGAAGAACGCCGATGGCGCCAACAACATCAAACCGTTTGGAATGTACCACCCGCCATTGTTGACGGTAGCAAAAATCTCGATGCCGAACAGGTTGCCAGCACCAAACAGCTCGCGGAAAAATGCCACAACCAACAGCACGGCTCCATAGCCCAGACCATTACCAAAACCGTCCAGAGCCGACATGGCCGGACCGTTCTTCATGGCAAACGCTTCTGCACGCCCCATGACAATGCAGTTAGTAATGATGAGGCCAACGAATACCGACAGCTGCTTGGAGATGTCAAAGGCGTAGGCTTTGAGGATCTGATCCACCACGATCACCAGCGAGGCAATCACTGTCATCTGACAGATGATGCGAATGCTGTTTGGGATGTGGTTACGAATCAGAGAGACCGCAAAGTTAGAACAGGTGGTAACGCCCATAACCGCCAGCGCCATAACCAGACTGACCTGCATACTGGTGGTTACCGCCAGAGCGGAACAGATACCGAGAATCTGCAGAGTGATGGGGTTATTGTTGACCACCGGTTCCAGCAGAATATCTTTGGTCTTGACCGACATTATGCATTCCCCGCTTTTAAATTATTCAAGAACAGCTTGAAGCCGCTGTCAGACATCCAGAATTTAATCAGGTTACTGACGCCGTTAGAGGTCAGGGTCGCACCAGCCAGACCGTCAATCTGGTTGACGGCTTGTGGGGAGTTGGGGTCCACACTGCCTTTGATCACATGCAAAGCGACCTTGCCGTTAGATCCGTAGATCTGCTTACCCGGCCAACGGGCTTTCCAGATTGGGTTGCTGACTTCGCCACCAAGCCCGGGGGTTTCAGCCTGTTCAAAAAAGCCAAAACCCTTGACGGTGTTGAGGTTACTTTCCAACGCCAGAAAACCGTACATGGTAGACCACAGACCGTAGCCATGTACCGGCAAGATCAGCGTTTCCATTTTGTCGCCATTTTCGACCAGGTAAACTTTGGCCACATTGGCCTGGCGTTTGATACCGGCGACATCCGCCGCACTGGACAGAGCGTGGGACGCCTTGGGGTCGTTAGCGGCAATGCGCTGGTTGTATTGACCCACCTTCAGGCCATCGGCTTCGTCAACGAATTTGCCGGTTTTCAGATCCACCAAGCGGGGCTGAATCTTTTTATACAGTTCCGCCACTTGGTTAGGGCTCAGGGCTTTTGCGTCTTTGGTCAGGCCAGAGATAGCCAGAATATTGCGCTGCACGTCCAACTGAACGTTTTGTTCCTGAACGGGTTTAAGGAACACTGCCGCAGCAGATACCATGACTGAGCAGATCAGTGACAATACCACCGTCACCAACAACGTTTTTTTAATTGAATCGTTTCCCATCAGGCACGAGCCTCCCGACGCTTGATATTACTTTCCACCACAAAGTAGTCAATCAGCGGCGCAAAGAGGTTGGCAAACAAAATGGCCAGCATCACCCCTTCCGGATAAGCAGGGTTTACCACACGAATCATGACCACCATGATGCCGATGAGCATGCCGTAGAACCAGCGACCGGTGTTGGTCATCGACGCAGAAACCGGGTCGGTGGTCATGAAGATCAGGCCAAATGCAAAACTACCCAACACCAGATGCCAATACCAAGGCACTTGGAACATGTGGTTGGTATCAGAGCCTATGAAATTGAACAACGTAGACAGGAAGATCATCCCAATCAGCGTACCGGCCACAATTCGCCAAGAGGCGATACCGGTAAACAGCAATACCGCACCACCGATGAACACGGCCAGGGTTGAGGTTTCCCCAACGGAGCCTTGCATAAAGCCAAGGAACGCATCCAGCCAAGTAATGGAGTGGTGCAACGCTTCGACACCGCCCTGCTGGGCAACGCTGAGCATGGTGGCACCGGAGAAGCCATCTGCGGCGGTCCACACTAACTCACCGGAGATCTGAGCCGGATAGGCAAAGAATAAAAATGCACGCCCCGTCAGTGCCGGGTTGAGGAAGTTTTTACCGGTACCGCCAAAGACTTCTTTGCCAATGACCACACCAAAGGAGATCCCTAAAGCCACCTGCCACAGCGGAATGGATGGCGGTAGAATCAATGCAAACAGAACGGAGGTCACAAAGAACCCTTCGTTCACTTCGTGCTTGCGGATGGTCGCGAACATCACTTCCCAGAAACCGCCGACAAAGAAGGTGACGGCGTAAATCGGCAGAAAGTAGACGGCGCCGTAGATCATGTTATCCCACAAGCTGGCCGCATCGTGACCCGCCATCATGGCAATCAGCGCCCCATGCCAGTCTGCCGGAGCAGTGGCCAGACCGTTGGCGATGGCGGTGTTGGCTTGATAGCCCACATTCCACATGCCAAAAAACATGGCCGGGAAGGTGCAAAGCCAGACCATGCCCATCATCCGCTTGAGATCAAGCGCATCACGAACGTGGCTGGTGTTGTGGGTTTTGTCGGTCGGGGTGTAGAAAAGCGTATCGACGGCTTCATACAGCGCGTAGAACTTTTCGTATTTGCCACCCTTAACGAAATTAGGCTCCATCGAGTCAAGGAGCGTTCTTAATGATTTCACTGATTACCCCTCCAGCTCAATACGGGTCAGATTGTCGCGCAGCAGAGGTCCATACTCGTATTTGCCCGCACAAACAAACGAACACAGAGCCAAATCTTCTTCTTCCAGCTCCAGTGCTCCGAGTTTTTGAGCGGTTTCGGTATCGCCGACAATAATGGCGCGGAGCAACTGCGTGGCCAGAATGTCCAGTGGCATAACCTTTTCATAATTACCGATGGGAACCATGGCACGCTCGCTGCCATTGGTGGTGGTGGTAAAATTGAACAGCCGACTTTTGCTCAAACCCGATGTCAGGACACGCAAAATGGAGAAACGATCCACGGTGGGGTTAACCCAACCGAGCAACATACGCTCGTTACCCTCTTCCAAAACGGTGACCTGATGGTGATAACGTCCCAGATAAGCAAACGGGCCATTGGCAGTTCGACCACCAAAAACAGAACCTGAAATTATACGATTTGTCGCTGCCTTCAGTTCACCAGCACAGAGTTCATCAGTGCTAGCGCCAAGGCGGGTGCGAACAAGGCGTGGTTTTTCAACCTGAGGGCCAGCCAACGACACCACACGGTCGGTAAACAGTTTGCCGGTGGTGAACAGTTTGCCAACGGCAATGACGTCTTGGTAGTTCACCTGCCACACTGTTTTATTCGCCGATACCGGGTCGAGAAAGTGGATGTGCGTACCGGGCAGACCCGCCGGGTGCGGTCCGGCAAACTCTTCACTGTTTGCAATGCCGGCAGGAATGTTAGCGCCGGGTGCTTTGCAGAGAAAAATTTTACCGCCGCTGAGCTTGCCCAGAATGTTAACCCCCTGCTCAAACGCTTCGGCGTGCTCTTTGATAATGAGCTCGGGATTGGCTGCCAGTGGGTGGGTGTCAATCGCTGTGACAAAGACAGAAGCCGGGCGTGTTCCCAACGCCGGTACTTTACTGAACGGGCGCGTGCGAAGGGCAGTCCACAGGCCGGATTCATTCAACAGCGCTTCCACCTGCTCAGCACTAAGACCCGCCAGTGCTTCAGGTTGATAAGCGTGGAACTGCTCTTCTTCTTCCTGGCCGTCAACATCAATCACGATGGATTGCAGGATGCGTTTTTCGCCACGATTAATTGCTGAAATTGTACCACCAGCAAAAGCGGTGTACCGGATACCCGGTGATTTTTTATCGGTAAAGAGCAGTTGCCCTTTTTTAACTCGATCTCCCTCAGCCACCGCCATGGTGGGCTTCATGCCCACGTAGTCAAACCCGATCACGGCCACAGAGCGAGGAGCTTTGCCGTCCGTGATGGTTTGTTCAGGCGATCCTGAGATCGGGAGATCCAGCCCCTGTTTGATTTTGATCATACCTTTCGCCTAATCAATCAAGTTGAGGTCAGGAGTAACCTGTCTCTCCGGTGATCCGAAATGGTCGAGCAGACGGTAAAGCGGGGCTTTATGAACAGTTAGCAGTTTAGTGAGCCCCCGGGGGCGCTGACAACACATCACAAAACCAATACTTCAGTACCCAGACTGTTTAAAGAGCTCAGCCGCGACAACCACATTAAAAAAGGGCGTGCGTAAAGCAGACGCCCTTAGGCACCAGAAATTCGCAATCCCCGTTTTCAAGGTTACTGCCGCACCGTTTTCCCCAAACAGTACACTGGCCGTTCGCTGAGACACAGAAAACCCTGCTTGCATTCGCAGCGTTTTATTTGGCAAACAGATAGACACGCATCGAAATTCTAGAACTAAAGTTCTTTATAGTTAGCGACGCATGATCGGAAACTCCGTACCTGAGCCGTAATCCGCAATATCACCGATGAAAATGGTGGCGCAATTATAATGACAGTGGCGGTGTTATGCCATACTGGCGGACAGGATATTTTTACCAATACCAATTAGAAATAACCGTTCATTGCATTTATTGCGCCTAACTCACCGCCTTATTCTGTACGTTAGAGCCGGGTTAAACCCGTACTCATAACGCTCTAGAAAACGACTATTCACGTTTAACAAACGCTCTCTTCAAGCCGCTTTTGAAAACAACCGGTAGAAATTCTCAGAGGTTTGCCGCCCCAGCTCTTCTACCGTTACCCCTTTAAGCTCTGCAATAAAATGGGCAACCTCAGCAACAAAGCGAGGCTCATTGGGTTTGCCACGGTGTGGCACCGGCGCCAAATAAGGTGAATCCGTTTCAATAAGCAGCCGCTCCAGGGGGAGGTATTTGACCACCTCGCGCAGGGCTGAGGCGTTTCGAAAACTGACGATACCAGAGATGGATATAAAGTAGTTCAACTCCAGCGCCGCCCGAGCCATCTCCAACGTTTCGGTAAAACAGTGCAGCACACCGGCGGACTCTTTTGAACCGTATTGGCGGATAAAGTCGATGGTATCTTCCCGGGCATCCCGGGTGTGAACCACCACCGGCAACTGTAACTCTGCCGCCAGCACCAAGTGATTTATAAACGACTGACGCTGAACAGCCTGCAACCCTTCGGTGGTGGCATAATAGTAATCCAGCCCGGTCTCGCCAATGGCGATCACTCGCTCATGCTGGGCGAGGGTACGCACCGATTCTATGGCAGGAACCAACTCTTTGCAGTCCAGTGGGTGCACGCCCACGGAGGCATAGATATCGTGATAACGCTCAGCGATGGCAATCACCGCCGGAGCGTTGTCAAGGTCAATACTAATGCAGAGCATGCGATCGACACCCGCCGCCCTCGCCGCTTCAAGAGCCAGATCAAGATTGCCGCCATAGGCGGTTAAATCCAGACGATCAAGGTGGCAATGAGAGTCAATAAACATAAAGAGGTCGATCCTGGCTTAGCGCTGATATCCATTGAGGTGACGAAGTCTCTCAAGGAACAAAACTTAACGTTATGCCCGGGCTAGAAGCCAGAAAAATTCTGGCTTTTGCCGCAGCGAGAATTAAAACACAAAGAAAATGGGCAAGCCTGCCCATAAAAAACACGACGCATTACATCGTACTGGTGGGTCGCCCCGAAGCCAGTGCACCGGCAATATAGGTTTCAATTTTAGTTCGTACACTGTCGGTAGGGTCATTGAACTGCACACCGATTCCGGCTTGTCTGCCGCCCTGGGCACCGGTAGGTGTTACCCAAACCACTTTGCCGGGTACAGGAATTTTCTCCGGCTCATCCATCAGGCTCAGACGAATAAACACATCATCGCCAAGGTTGTACACTTTGTGAGTGGGTATGAACAAACCACCCCCACTCACAAATGGCATATATGACTCATACAGTGAGGTGGTGTCCCGAATGGTCAGTGACATCAACCCCTGCATTCCTTTTCCCATGACAGCACTCTCCTTCATTTTGTTGAAATACCCAGCCTGTTTGGCTGGCTGAATTTGTACGACCAAATAGTCGACAACTGTCAACTATACAACCAACTCCAGATATTCGCTAAACAGCCCTTCCAACAGTATCTGACTGTTGAGGTTAGCCCCATCGAGCAACTGCTGACGTTGCTGCATGATACGGTCTCGCAATCGCATCAATTGCGACGCTTTGGCTTTTTTAGCAAAATAGCCCAGCATTCTTGTCAGATCGCGGTTGGCGATAACGCTTTCATCGGCGGTCAGCTGCAGTTTTACAGCGTCGTCGAGCCAACTGCCCATCCAGGTAAGCAGCTCAACCAAGTCGCCGTTTTGCCACTCTTTTGCCATTTCCACCGGCGTCAGGTTTCCGCGAAACAGCTCCGGCAAGGCATTAATCAGTCGTCCCCGCAGCGCCAACGTGTTGTCATCAAACATGGCCCGAGCCAGCATGGGCGAGCCAGAGGCGAGGCTGAGCAGCTGCTCCACCAGCTGCGGGTCGGCAATGTGCTGCGCCAGCCAGTTTTTCGCCAACGCCGGTTCAGGCATTGGCAGGGTGACCATCTGACAGCGGCTACGAATTGTGGGCAGCATGTCCGCAGAGCGGGCACTAACGAGAATAAACACCGTATTGCCACCGGGCTCTTCCAGACTTTTCAACAGTGCGTTGGCTGCATTAATGTTCATCGCTTCGGCCGGGTTGATGATAATCACCCGCTGACCACCCTGCTGCGCCGTTTTGCGGGCAAAGAGATTTACTTGCCTTATGGCATCTATTTTAATGGGTTTTCCGACCGCTTCGGGCTCAATATGCAGTAGGTCTGGATGGTTACCGGCTTGTATCAAAGCACAACTTTTGCAGTGACCGCAGGCGTAGAGGCCAGAGGTCTCATCACATAAAACCCGCCACCCCAGCGCCTTGGCAAACGTACCCTTTCCAATACCCGGTGCCCCTCTGAGCAACAGAGCGTGGGGCAGTCGGCCAGAGTGCATGTTGTGAATCAGTGGTTGCCACTGAGCTTCCTGCCATGGCATCACAAAATCGGTGGTCATCTTCAATTTGCACCCTTTAGAGCCGCTGTTATTTTGAAAAACGCATCTGCAGCGCACTGATAATCTGCGCCTCAACCCGGGCCATGGACTGGCTGCCATCAATCACGACATACTGCTCAGGAAATCGCGCCGCGCGCTCCAGATAGACTTGCCGCACTCGATGGAAAAACTCAATGGCTTCCTGTTCAATCCGATCCAAAGCCCCACTGCGAGCACGGGCCCGGGCGAGACCTAGCTCCGGCTCCACATCCAGCAGCAGCGTCATATCCGGACGACGATCGCCCTGTACCAGCTGCTCCAGTAGGGCAATGCGTTGCTCATCAATGCCCCGACCACCGCCCTGATAGGCATAAGTGGCATCGGTAAAGCGATCACACACCACCACTTTGCCAGCAGCCAGAGCCGGTTCAATCCGCCACGTCAGGTTTTGGCAGCGGGCGGCAAACACCATCAGCAGCTCGGTGGTCTCAGACACCGACTCATCATGACTGGCCAGCACCAGCTCGCGCAGCTGCTCCGCCAGTGGCGTGCCGCCGGGCTCCCGGGTTTCCATAAAGTCATGGCCCGCCCTTTGCAGCCACTGCAACACCACCGCTTTGGCGGTGGTTTTTCCGGCGCCTTCGCACCCTTCAATGGTTAAAAAAAAGCCCATTAGCCTCTCAATCGATAGTCGTTACTGTGGCGTCGAACGATAATCCTTGCGCCGCTCAGTAATCTGATACTTTCTCACCGCACGATTATGCTCTGCCAAAGTGCTGGAAAAATAGTGCGTACCATCACCACGGGCAACAAAGTAAAGCGCTTTGCCTGCCGTGGGGTTCAGCGCTGCGCGAATGGCCTCGCGCCCAACCATGGCAATAGGCGTTGGCGGCAAGCCTTTAATAACGTAGGTATTATACGGGGTACGCTCACGCAGCATGGCCCGATTCAGTTTACCCTGATAACGCTCGCCCATGCCGTAAATCACCGTAGGGTCCGTCTGCAGGCGCATATTCCTTTGCAAACGGCGCACAAACACGCCGGCAATATCCGCACGCTCTGCGGGCTCGCCGGTCTCTTTTTCAATAATGGATGCCAGCACCAGCGCTTCATAGGGTTTTTTAAAGGGGAGGTTTTGGGCTTTTTGACCCCACTCCTCCATCAATACCTGATTCAGCTGCGCATGAGCACGGCGAAGCACGGAGATGACCGACGCCCCCGCTTCAAAGCTGTAGGTGTCGGCATAAAACAACCCCTCAAAGGAGTGGGGGGCCTCTTTGATCAACGGCTGCATTAAAGCAGAGAGCTGTTGTGGCTCAACCGGTGCCGTCAGCTTTGGCTGCTGATTCAGATTGCTGAGCAGCTCTTTGAGCGTCCACCCCTCCACCAGCGTGACACTGTAGTAGCGCACATCGCCGTTGACAAATTGCTGCAACAGTTCGGCGTAGGTGGTTCCCGGTGCAATCAAATAGTCACCGGCATTCAATTGGGAAGCTGCCCCTTTGATTCTGCCGAACACCCGAAACAGCGCCGGGTATTCAAGCAGCTGATTTGCCGCCAAACGCTGCGCCACCCGTCCCAGCGAGTCGCCGGGTATAATCACAAACTCCGTATCCCGGTTAACCAAAACCGTTTGCTCACCATACCAGCGCAACCCCAAAAAACCTGCGGCCACACCAAGCACCATCAACAGCAAACCAGCGAACAGAAACGTTCTAAGCATTAAATTCTTCCAGTACACGATCCCGAATCAGCACAGTTACCGGCCCCACGGGCCAGGATTTACCATCGTATTCAACCACCGGCCAGACACCGTTCACACTGTTGCAAAGAAAGATTTCTGCAACATTCACCAGCGTTTTTACCGCCTGCTCCCGAACCACTATGCCTTGGCGGCGCGCAAATGCCATCACAAACTCACGACAGACTCCGGCCACCCCACTAAAAGACAGATCAGGCGTGATCAGCTCGCCGTCGTGGGTGACTAAAAACACATTGCTCATGGTACCTTCAATCAGCTGGCCATCCAGATCAAAAAGCAAACCTTCGTCGTAAGATTGACCTTGCCACTCAGCTCTTGCCAACACCTGCTCCAGCCGGTTTAAATGTTTCATACCCGCCACCATGGAGCGCCCAAGGCGCAGTTCACAGGCTTTAACCCGGGCGCCGAGCTGACCACAACGGTACTGAGGCAGCGGATGCAACGACAGTATGCGCCGGGGGGACGAACAACCCTGCGGATTATAACCCCGACCACCGCTCCCTCTGGTGACGATCACCTTCAAAACGCCAACCCGAACTGGGTGCGCCTGCAAAAAAGCATCAACTTCCGCCCGTAACCGATCCAAATCCAAACTGATCTGCAGCCGGGCACAGGAGGATTGCAACCGCTGCCAATGCAAATCCGCAAAAGTTGGCCGCCCGGCGGCCACCCGAATGGTTTCAAACAGACCATCGCCGTAGGCCAGCCCACGGTCTGAGCAGGGTAACATAGCTTGTGCGGCACCATTAATCCATACAGGAATATCACCCATTACCGTCCACCCAAACTGCTACTGCTCACATAAACAGTGCGCATCACAC
The DNA here is from genome assembly GCA_965198415.1 of Endozoicomonas sp. GTDB lineage: Bacteria > Pseudomonadota > Gammaproteobacteria > Pseudomonadales > Endozoicomonadaceae > Endozoicomonas. The sequence goes on along the minus strand of CBDAPN010000019.1, from coordinate 464 downwards.
CACCATAAAATCAAAAATTACTCAGGAGGCCGCCTGAGAACCGTTAAACGGAAGGAGCCGTGAAAAAGCCAGCGATACATTCGTGCCACCAAACCCAAAGGAGTTGGACAGCACATGATTCATCGTCAATGCTCTGGCTTTATGGGGCACATAATCCAGGTCACAGCCCGCTCCGGGTTCATCCAGGTTGATGGTGGGCGGTGCAATACCGCTAATCAAAGACTGAATACTGAACACCGCCTCGACCGCCCCCGCCGCACCGAGCAGATGACCGGTCATAGACTTTGTTGAGCTGACAGCGAGGTGAGTAGCGTGATCACCAAACACCTGATGGATGGCTCGGGTTTCTGCAATGTCGCCGGCCAGTGTTGATGTGCCATGGGCATTAATATACGACACATCTTCCACATCCAGCCCACCATCCTCAAGCGCCGACAACATGGCTCGCGCGGCACCACGACCAT
>CBDAPN010000018.1:0-13743 GCA_965198415.1 Endozoicomonas sp. | reverse complement strand
CACTTCGGTTGTTCTCGCCATCGAGTACCTCACCAACGGAAAAGCAATGGGCGGTATTTTCTCTCATCAGCAAACATGCCACACAAACGATAACACTGCCTTTGGAGAACGCTCTCTAGCCGTATTTTCTTTCCTTTATAAGGAATAGGTTTAGCCAGTGTTGAGAGAATATCCGCAGTCAGCTTTTTACGAGTTTTGGTTTTAAGTTCATCGCCTTTGAGTTCACTTCTCAACTTAATCACCGCTCGGTCAACCACCCAAGCGCGATATTCTTCCATCACATCAAGCACCAATGCTGGCTTACCCGGCCTGACGGCATGTAGTGCACCCAAATACACTTCCAAACCTGCGTTAGTCAGTGCATTCCACACCACGCTACTGAGTATGCCATAACCGTAGTTTAATGCTTGATTGGTTGGGTCTTGTGCGCCGCGACCGATACGCTCGTGAAAAGTGGGACCTAACCACTGATGTTTACCTAATACCTGCCAATAGCTGGCAGCTGCTCGTCCTTCTAACCCCATGAGCACAGCATTCCAATTGGCACTGTAAGGCAAATCCCGCACTTGCACTGAGAGTTGTGCGAGCTCATCGCTCAGACTCTTCGCAGCTAGTTTTTTTGCTGTGCTGCACTTTTGTTTGTGGAAGTACAAAACTGTACTTCTTTGATTACGGATCTTTCCATAAATAAACGCTCGCGCAATGCGATATCGCTGTTTATCCTCTTCAAGAAACCGAAATTGGTGTATTCGATTTTGTACAACGGCATGCTGGGCATTGCCTTGTAAACAACACAGTTCCTGAGCTCTATTGCCAATAAAAACTTTAATGCCATATTTAGCACAAGCTGCTAGCAAATTTGAGGAGAGGCTAACCCCCGATTTCTGAATAGACAGTGTGCTGATTTTTCTCAGCGGAATCTCTTTGGTTGGGAAGTTGCCTTCCTTAACGACCAAACGCTCAGAAGTAACGCCAAGCGATTTTCCATATTCTTGTATCACGATATGCTGCATAAATCTCATCTTTATTATTGTCATTGGCTCAATGAGACATTAATATTGGTAACTCAACAAGTCAGCCGTAAAGCTGAAATCACTTTACGGTCAACTATGAACAAGGCTCTGCATCGCGCACCCTTGGTAAACAAAAAAGCGCTCGCGAGAGCGCTTTTTTGTTATTCATCCAAAAGTTTTGCCAAACTTTTCGACTTATAAGGGATAGCCAGTGTTGTTAGTTCCTCATCAATACTTACGCCAATCTTCTTATCAGATTGGCACCCTCGGCTGAGAATGCTTTGCAAAGTTGATTGATGGACCACGTCATCAACAAGAGGTTGGTTACTCAATGTAATGCTTTTTTGATCACGCCAAGCCTTACCTTGCTCGGATCCTTTGAGAATTAGCTTGCTATCGATCCAATCAGTCGGTACTCCATAAATTTCCACTCGAGTCGCTTTGACAGCTTGAATTTGGATCGATGATAAACTCAGTCCGAGCTTTTCACATTCCTCAACCTTAAAGAAGTTATCGAGTGTAATTGACTGAGGTTTAAACTCTGCTTTTTTCACTAAGGGCGTGCTGTAGCCCTTGGTGATCCTATCCTCTTTAAACAAAACGACGTTGGGTGACTGAAGCGCAAGCTGTGGGATTTCGTCCGGTGTCAACGCCGAGTTATCGAAGGATTGTAACTGATACACTGCGCCATGTTTCGAACGGCGTTTAATCAACGCCATAACACCACTACCATTACTCCTCGCTTTCATCGAATACCCTTTCACTGCCTTGTGCTTACGCGGTGTTGTGGCAATCCCTAAGACCTTCTGGCAGTGGTGCTGCCATTGGTTAAGTTGATCAGCGGGTATGACCCAACTCCCTTCATTCACTTTGGTCTGTGGCGCTATCTTCAACCATTGGTTGTAATGTCGTTTCCACTGAGCGAGATACGGTGATGATGTCTTTTTTGCGATGGTACCTGGTGCGTTTTCTAACCCAGTGTTGGTTGAGTAATAAAACAATTGTCCTGCGCCTCCTGTCTTACCAAACAGCCACAAGGCGAACCGACTGTCTGGCGCTTTTTTGTTAAAATCTGGACGCTTGGCGCGCTCAAGCACATCAAACATCAGCGCAGTTATTTTGTGTGTATTGGGGTGAAAGACACACCATTTCCCATGTTGCTGCTTTCGGTAGTAATGTTGTTCCAAAGCATAGTCGACCATCGCCATGTTGACGTCTGCTGCTTTTTTATTCCCTTCGATAAATTCGATGCCTGAATCAGTGTATTGAACGAATCCTTTATAGGGTTTGCCATCTTGCTCACACAGCGTGAAAAACTCCAAGCCAATCGCGTTTTGCTTAAAGACTGAACGACTTATCGCCTGATGCGGTTTAGTCCCTTGTGCTAATAACTCAGCACTCTGATAACTGCTTCTTGGTACCACGTTTACATCCGCTGAGCGTTGCGCGTCTGTTATGGCAAGTTGTTCAAAGAGTGTTGCCGTTAGTACGCCATCATCATCCACTTCTCCCCAAATCGGTTGCTGTGGGTCTAGGTTCAATTGAAGAGCCCCTTCACCTTGGTGCTGATCTAATGCCAACATAAATGCCATCGTCGCATCAATCACGTGCGATTGTGGATGCTGTTCCTTGGCTGTATGTTTATCAAAAGGTGTTATGTCACTGACTTGGAAAAAATCAAACGCTAGTTTGCCTTCTAATGCGACCATATAGCGGAGTGTTGCGGTGCTTAATACTTTTCGCAGAGAGACCGTCGAGTTTTCATCACTGCCTCGGCTACTGACTTGGAAAAAATCAAACGCTAGTTTGCCTTCTAGCTTGGTCCCTTTTGCTTTTTGTATAAACACATCTGCAAGCAGTTGAGCCATATAGCGTTGAGTCCCATTGACTCGTGATTTGTTGCGATGAACCAGAGCATCAATCACTAATCCTCTGAGAGGGTGATCTGCGGGTAAAAACAAAGCATGACGAAAGGCAACCCGAATAGATGCGTCGAGCGCGATAAACTGGCGATACGCACCAAAAACAAACCCTTGCTTGTCAACCAACGGCTTGCACCGTTCCATAGCTGCTGCTCAATGTATCGTGTAATGGCCTCTACATCGCTAGTGCCAAACTGTTCGTTAAGATAGGCACTATGAAGATCATTCAACGTAAGCACGTTATTGCGTTTAACTTGGCGATTGGCCACTGAATCTGAATAAATGAGGTTCGCTTCATCATTGAGTGTGCCATAAACACCACTTCTTGGGATGATGTGGTCAATATCACCACTATGCTCTGAGGTTTTCTTGCCACTGTATGGGCAAATTCCCTTTGATTCTAGTCGAATACGTTGTTGTTTCTCTCCTGCTAAGTCGAGTGTGGCACCTTGCGCTTTGGGTTTTGCCAGTCCTTTAAGTAAGGGTAGATTCTCAGTAAAATCGAATCGATTTTGCTCAAGGATAAGGGGCAGCGTAATATTGCTCACCAGTTCAGCTTGGCGCTCAATATCTGGCCATAAACGATGAGCAATGTGATGGGCTTGGTGAGTGAGCACTCTTTTAAGCGCGCCGTCGATAAGCCGCATAGACAAGGTAGACAATCGGCTCGCTTGCGCCACTCCAGCTTCGTTTATCATTCGCATGCTGTTGTCTTTCGCACAAACTGGACACGTCTTACCAAAACCACTGCGTTCCCCCCAAACCAATGGGTATAATTGAGCTAATACATATATAGAGTGATTACGCTCTATGAATACTCGCTTTCTCTCTGCTTCAAGCGAGAGACACTCTGCCAGTAACTCCATAAGTTCTGGCATTTTTGTGTTTAACTCGATGAGCTCTTTCTCTATATGAAGAAGTTGTGACAGATCCATTCCATAACGTTTCTGTGCTCTGTAAGCCTTTTCACATCTGGTTTTTAGCCCCCTAACTGTTCTCAAACGTGCTTGGAGAGCATCTAGATTGTCGGTTTGTAATTGCTCAACCGTTACGCCCAATAAGGAGCTAACATCGGTAATGGCTTGATGGCTTAACTGACGTGGACGATGCACACACATTCTCAGTAGTTTTCCGCGCGACTGCCAGCGTGAAGATTCCGGCAGGCTGCGATCATAATTAAGAAAATATCGACCATCACGCGCCCTACGGCGGCTTTGGAAATAACGGTTCACTAGATGCCAAAAGCTACCGTTGTTGATACGCAAGTCTTTCGGTAGCTTGAGTAGTGTCGGTAGTGCTGACCGCTTGGCCGCATTCGCTAACTGAGCAAGCTGTTCATCGACTGGCTTATCTTGGCGTTTAAGTTGATTGTATTTCTTTAGGATCGACCACTGCTCATTAAGCAAGAACGGGTCGACATTCTTACTGCGATCAAGCACGAACTGCAGCGCTCTTGCCCTCCGTTCATCTTTCTGAGTCAATGGTTTTCCTGCGCCACTTTTCACCTCGAGTAAAGCTGAATCATATCCCTCTATCAAGGCCTGATCACTCTGTTGAAGCGCTTCGAGCCATTGCACCCAGTTCGGATAAACGGCATTGAGCTCTTCCGCATTTAAAATAAGCGTTTGGCATCGCGGTGGTCGGCGATTAGTATGACTTTCGTATGGTGGAATGGTGCATTCAGGTGGTGTTGATAGGAAGAACTCAAGTACGCAATTTGGAGAGTGAGCCTGAAATGCACGCCATGCGTGTTGCAACTCACGTATTTCTCGTAGGCGAGCTTGACCATTTGCCGGAGACATTGCCCACTGCTTCAACACCCAGCGACCAAAATGACGGCTGACGACCGCTTCGATATCGGCTTTCGAAGCGTTGGTATCGATTTGTTTAAGAATTCGATTGAGTAATTTGAGGTCAAAATTGTTGATATGGCATACCAATTGAGAAAAGTGCTCAACCATATCTTTTTTCAGCCGCTTACCATGGTCTCGCAACTTAAATAGCAACTTACGGCAACCTTTAACTGGATGCTTGCCTAACAAACGCACATCATTTTTGATACTACTGAAATATTTCCTTCTGTGCTGTGCACCCGCTGTAAGGTCTTTGTGATAAAACTCTAGTGCTTGAGCAAGTGGCTTAAGGTGCTTCTTAGTAAGCCTACTGTTGCCCTGCAATTTATGTACTAACTCAATAATACGAGGCAATTGCTCAGCGTGATGGCAGACTATCTCATTCAGAGCGTCACTTACTGGCTGCTTACTAAACGTCTCGCTGATATTTTCTAAACCTTCTTCATGGAGAAGCTGAGCAACGTCTGCCATGCACTCTGGTTCGATCACGTCTAACTCATCACCATTAACCTGACTTTCGAGGTAGGTAAAGCCTCGGCGATTCATGAAGTGGCTAATAGCTTCGCGGTGCCTTTCAGCCGGAAACTGATAAACTGATTCCAGTATGAGCATCAGTAATCGTTTAGCTTGCGAGTTCCTCGTTCTACAACGTCGAGCATGCCGATTGGCTGTGCGACCTGTTTGCAGCACTTTGTAGCCTTTTTCTTTGAAATCCGGCGTTTTTGCAACAAAACCGACTTTAAAGTGTTTGTCATCTTTAAATTGTTCAATATCTGAGCCAGCAGGGTAGCATGTGGCGTACACGCCTGTGGTTTTGGCTCCAAGATCTAAAGCGATAGGAAAAATAAGCCGACGTTGTTTCATAAGGCGTCCTAGCTGAATTGTTAAAAGACCATAATATGTAATCTTATTTTAAATATCAGTAGGCAAGGGCAAAAAGCTGAATAACAATGCCCTGCTGTATTCACGTATTTAATTAAATGGCACTGACTTAAGGCTCCAACCCGGAAATATCAAGGCTTGCTCAAGAGAGAAAAATGACTATAAAAGTCAAGAAAACTTCACCCCCGAGAGCAAGCCATGACCAAGTTTAGCCCAGGGTACCTGAATCTTGCTGATGACCTCCTCAAACAATTTGCACTGGCAGGAGATGACAGCCTTTCCGCCATACTGAATAAGAACAATATTGCTACCTTCCAGACGCAATATGCAGGTGGACGAGTTCGTCGTTTCCCTCCAGTGAAAACACTCACACTATTCATGCACCAAGTTGCCAGCTGCAACAAGTCTTGTCGTAATACCTTAATTGCCAGTGCCAGAGACTAGATAGCGACAGGACAGAATCCGGATAAAACAGACAATAGTGCATACTGCAAAGCCAGGTACCGACTCACTGAAGCCAGTATCAAAACATTACTGACCCAATCCGGAGAAAATCTGGACGGAGCCAGCCCGGAAACATGGCGCTGGCATGATCGCAGAGTGGTCATAACAGACGGTTCGACATTATCCATGCCGGACACCGACGAAAACCAGCAAGCGTACCCGCAACACGGCTCGCAAAAAAAGGGGTTGGGTATCCCATCCTCCGGATAGAAATATTGGTCACGTTAGGCAGCGGAGCCTTACTGGGATCAGCCGTGGCAGCTTATCAGGGAAAAAGAACCGGAGAAATGGCTCTGTTCCGCAAGCTGCTGAAATTTCTAAAAGACGGAGACATTTTGCTGGGTGACGCCATTTTTGAAAACTACTTTCTTATAGCCATGCTCCCGTTGGGCAATACTGATGTCGTGTTCGAAAAAAATGGTGCCCGCCACCTGGACTTGAGAAAGTGCGACCAGAAACTGGGGAAAAAAGATGGCCTGATGCGCCTGACGAAGCCATCCCGCCCGGAGTGGATGAGCCGGGATTTCTACAATCAATGGATACCCGATGAACTGACCATCAGAGTGATCAAGAATAAAAAGCGCACAATCGTGACAACCCTTTTAAATCCTGAACAGTATCCAAAAAACGAAATTATCGGTCTGTACCAAGAGCGTTGGCATGTAGAACTCGACTTTCGGGCGATCAAGAGCCTGATGCATATGGATATACTGCGATGCAAAACACCGGAAATGGTCAGGAAAGAAATAGACGTTCACCTGTTGGTTTATAACCTGATACGGGCACTTATGGCACGGTCGGCGGTACGGCTAAAAAACAAGCCCCGGGAGATCAGTTTCAAAGCTGCACAAGAATGCCTTCAGGAGTTTCATGTGCTGTTGCTTCAGTCAGACGTTTGCCTGTTGCAGAGGCTGGTTGAATACATGGTATCGATCACAGGAGAGCACAAAGTAGGAAATCGTCCGGGCCGGCACGAGCCACGAGCGGTCAAAAGACGACCAAAGCCTTACAAACGGCTCCAGCACTCAAGAGCACAAGCGCGCAGACTCAATGAATACCAGCGATTGAAGGCTTAAGTCAGTGCCATTGATGTATAGATTCATCGCGTAAATTCTCAAATTTTAGTGTCCAGTTTTACTTGACCAGAACAGTGCTCGGCAAAGATGAACCATGTTTCAGGAATAACTCAGATAACAAACGCAAACTGCAGGTATGCAGTTCCTGCTCTTTGAATGACGGTTCAGCCCAGGAAAGCAGCCAGCAGATAAACGCATCCTGGGATAGTTCGCTGGTGGCAAAGCTGAAAAGATTGGGTGTGTTCTTAGTTTTTCTCATTGATAACTGACGCAGCTCTTTTTGCCCGAAGTTTACATTGCAAGTTTGATTCATATCAATAACCAAGCCGGATTTCGGCTATATCATTCGTTCCATAGATGACCTTAAGTTAATCTAATTCAGTCTTTGAGAAGAAATAATTCTGTGCTGAAATCCTTTTTTATCTCTACAGTTCTGGAAAATACTGTAGGCCATGTTCTGGATAACCACATCCGGGATACCGTCGATGAGCCTATGGTGGGGAGTATCCTCTATTGCGATCTGGCGGCGAGTTTTGCTGAACACTCCGGGGTTTATCTGGGTAATGGCGAAATCATGCAACTCAATCGCAAAGGCTGGATTGAGATCGTCACAGCGGAAGAATTTACGGAAGGGACACCGGCTTTGAGTATTTACATTAGTTGTGGTGGCAGTCATCCAGTGGGCAATTCAGCCATAGCAGAACGGGCTCGGCGCTATGAGCGTGAAATTAGTGTCAGGGATTACAACGTGCTGCTGGACAATTGTCATCAATTCAGTGCCGGTTGTGTTCTGGATGACCCGGAAAACAGCAATAATTTTCTTTGGATGCTCAAGGATGTCTGCAAAAAACATCTGGGGGCCGACTGTTGGCGGGTCTGGAGAAATCCGGGGCAAAGAGCTGTCGAGTTATCAGGACCTGAGCGTTTGCAGCAAGTACAGGCAGCCTTTAAGGAAGCTTTGCAGCGACAGTCTGACCTTGTCCGTGAAATGTCGGCATTAACGGATGAGCGCTGGCAGCATAATCGAAGTATGCCCACAACGGTGCTGTTCTATGAGAGCCGTATGGCTGCCTGGGAAGCGCGGGGACAGGAGTTGGATCTGCGGGAGAAAAACCTGAATAGCACGCTGGACGACCTTGAGAAACAGAGGTTCGCCCTGGAGCAGGAAAAGCTGAAGCTTGAGCAGCATTACTCATAATGGTGTACAGAGGGAGGTGGTTATGCTGAACCCCTTAAGGCTGTTTAATTACTGAGCAAATTACTGACATAACTCAAGACATTGTTTCGTGATTTGCGAAACAATATACACCCGTCCATATTTACCGAGCATATCATTAATGAAGCGCGAACCCACATCATCAGTTAACAAAGGTTCTGTTGTTGATCTTCATGCTCTCACCTGGCTGAGACCTGAATTAAACCATTTACCACCACTAAGCAGGTATCAGGGAGCATCTGTTAACTGGCGGCTGTATCACATCACCGAACTGAGTGAAGGTAAAGCCGCTGGTCGTCGTCTGTCTATGGAAAATGTGGTGGCCAGCCTTAGCCACAGCAGCAGCACTTTTGTCTATGTTCTGTCTGGTAATGCTTCTGGTATCAGGCTCCATATCGGTGTGGCCAGTGATAATGCCATGGTGGATATTCCGGATACCGGTGAAAACCTCAAATCTATTTTTGAAGGCAATTTCCCCGGTACCCGGTTGCAGACTGTCCGTCTGGAAAACAGTGATATTCAGACACAACTGAACGCAACCCGGCACATGGGCATGATTACCGGTGTTCCTTCTTTTAATGAAGAAGAGACGGTACTGGAAGGGGAGGAGTTTCAGGGGATTGAGAGACTGGTTAACTCTCTATGTGGTGAAAGCTGGATTATGGTGATCGCTGCTAATCCGGTTTCGGGTAATGATATCAGCCAAGCGTTGGATCAGGCCTATGAGCTTTCAACTGATTTGTCGAGTCGTATCAAACGTTCCGTTCAGCAATCAGCCAACAGTGGTGGGCAGAATTCACAGTCCAGCGGTACCAGTACCAGTGATACTAAAGGTGGTCAGTGGTCTAACACCACAGGGCGAAGCTGGAGTGATACCAAAGGCCGTTCAGACAGTGAAAGTCGGGGGAATACTAAAAACGCTTCCAACAGTAGTAGCGGTAGCAACAAAAGTACCTCTGATGGCACTACCTACAATAAAACCGCAGGTACCAATAACTCAGCTACGAAAGGCACCAGTAACAACCGTTCAGAAGGTGAAAACTGGTCCAAAACCGAAGGCACCAATTCATCCTCTTCGGACAGCACCAGCTGGGGTAGCTCCATTGCCCTGACCAGCGAGGTGGTGGATAAACGTTATGAAGAGATGCAAACCCATCTGAATGAAACCGTTATTAAAAGACTGCGGATTGGTCAGGGCAAAGGCATGTATAACACCTCTGTGTATGTAGGGGCCAGCAAGCCGTCGGTATATGAGCGGCTGGCTCAGGGAGTGCTCTCCATTTTTCAGGGCAACCAGCCTTCCATGACACCCTTGCGGGTTCATAAGCTCAGTGATGGCAAGCCAGTGCAACTCGCTTCATTGTTTTCCTCTCATGCCTTGCCCAATGGGGGCGTGAGCGGAAGTCAGGCTTTGATGCACAGCATCCCCCTGTATCAGCAGCGGGATTTGCTGGCTGCCACCCGACTGACTTCCGAAGAATTGGTGTTGATGACCGGCCTGCCGACCCGGGAGCAACCAGGGCTTAAAATCCGTCAGAATGTGGATTTTGCTCTGAATACGCCGACGTTACCCGGCGACCATAGCATTGATCTGGGGCACATGATTCATCATGGGCGTCCACTGGCAGATAATCCGGTCACCTTGAGCCGTAAGCTGCTCAGTCGCCATGTCTTTATTACCGGCGTGACCGGTAGCGGTAAAACCACCACATGCATGAAGCTATTGCTGGAATCGGGGTTGCCGTTTCTGGTGATTGAACCGGCGAAAACCGAGTACCGAGCTTTATACAATCTCTGTCCGGATATGGACTACTATGCGCTGGGTCGGGAAGATCTTACTCCATTCAGACTGAATCCCTTTGAGCTGGTATCTGAACGTCAAAATCTGGCCAGCCATATCAAATCACTATGCTCCACACTCTGTGCGGCCTTCCCTATGGAAGCAGCCATGCCGCAAATTGTCGAAGAGGCGATTATTCAGGCCTACATCAATAAAGGCTGGGATATCCATCTGGGCGAAAACTTTTATGTGGATGACCCCTGGCTTCCTCAAAACCGGGCCTGGCCAACCTTTGCCGATATGATTGCCTGTCTTGATCCGATCATCAAATCCAAGGGTATGGGGAGCGAGTTTGAAGAGAAGTACCGGGGCTCATTGGTCGCCAGACTGAGTAACCTGACGTTGGGCGCCAATGGCCGAATGCTCAATACTAACGTTTCCTTTGATTTTGACCAGCTACTGGATCGTAAAGTTGTGATTGAACTGGAAGAGATCAAAGATGAACAGGATAAAGCACTTTTTATGGGGCTGGTTATTCAGCGACTGGCGGAGTGCATGAAGCATCGCCACAGCCTTACACCTGATTTTCATCACCTGACGCTGATTGAAGAAGCGCACCGGCTTTTGTCCAAACCAGAACCCGGAGACAGTGGTTCCCGTAAGCAGGGAGTTGAGATGTTTGCCAACCTGCTGGCGGAGGTACGTAAATACGGTGAAGGTTTGATTATTGCTGATCAAATCCCTAACAAGCTGGTTGCCGATGTCATCAAAAACACCAATACCAAAATTGTTCATCGCTTATTGGCTGCGGATGATCGCAATGCTATTGGTGATGCGATGACTTTGAATGATGCTCAGAAAGGCTTTCTGGTTTCTTTGGAAGCAGGGGAAACGGTGATCTACAGCGGTGGCTGGCACGGAGCGGTGCGAGCGCAGATTCTGAGTAATGTGAATACCAGTGGTAATGAAATCAGCGAGACTCAAATTCGCCAACGGGGGCAGGCGCAGCAGTGGCAGCAGCGTTATCGACTATTGCCTACTGTCAGTGAGTCGGGTATTTTCGACTCAGCGGAATCCCTGAGGTGCTTTGTTGCGCATGGGCAGCGATTAGTGAGTATTGGATTGCGCTTGCTGCAAGATCGAAACCGGTTTGCGGGACAGACGGCAGATCAGGCACAGAGTCGTCTGGTCCTGGTGCAGGTGCGCTTTCAGCACTGCTGGTCTGCCTGTCTTTCGGAGTTGAACCTGACGGCAGATACTCTGGCAGAGCAACTGACCCGGTTGCTTCTTGATACCTGTTCGTTTAGTCAATGGAGTGATGATGAACGGCAGCTGGCAGCACAGATATTACCATTGTTGTGGCTGGCAATGGCTGAAGGTATGGCTGAGGTCGAGGCGGTGCTAGCTAGCAGGCCTACAAAAAAGATACTTGTTGCCTTGGGTGAGAGCATCTGAGTTTTTAATTATATTTCGAGGATACGATTATGGGGATTTGGTCCAGCGTTAGCAATGCTATCAGCAGTGCGGTCAGTTCCATCAGTAGTGCGGTTACTTGCATAGGAAGCAGTATCGGTAAATCGCTGGGTGTGCTGGCTCCAATATTGGGCAAGGAATTGGCGGTGGTTAATCAGGTGGTCAAGGTGTCACAAGTGGTGCTGGCCGTGATTGATATTCTCAAGCCGAACGAAAAGGTGGAAGAGATCGGTGATCGGGCGATGCAGGCCGCTGATGAGGGCATCACGCCTGACCAGTTTAATCGTTATGACAAGTATATGGACGCCATCCGCAATTTCGAGCTTGACCCGAAAAAGAGCGAGACATACGCACCCGAAGACCCTATTCTTGCGGGTCTCTCCGTGTGCAGCCATGTTCTGGATGAAAAGCTGAAGCTGGCAGACGGCACCAGCAGCCAACTCTGGTTACTGGCTGCCGCGAACCCTACCTACTTTGATGCACAGCGTTTGGAAAAGCTGATCAGCAGTGAGAACCCGGTGGATTTTATCAATTACTTTACCGGCAAACTGGGTCCGGCAGCGGAGCTGAAGGTTGAAGACCGTCTGCTCCGGATAGAAAAAGAACTGTCGCCAGATAAAACCGATGATGCGATTTTTCAGGACCTGGATGCGGTACAACACGCTCTCAGGCAGGCGTAAAAAACTGACCCACCATTGATCATCCCGTATTGGCGGGAAACTATTAAATTGTAAGAACTCAATGACCGTTAAACAACAGACCTATGCCTTGGTGATTGAACCGCACCGGGTGGCATTTTTTCAACGAACGTTGTCCGACTGGCAAACATCAAGCCTGAGCGGTGAACAGGGTTGGCTCTCGACGGAAGCGGGGATGGGTGATCCGTTATTCCGTCGTTTACAGGCCTTGAATGGTCGCATCAACAGTGTGCATCAGCTTTCCCGGTGTGCAATCTGGGTGCTATGCGCTGAAGCCGCATACCCGCAACTAACGGAGCTGGCACGGCATCTGGATGAGATGCTGTGTCGTCAATGGCAGCTGTTGCAGCTGGAACCGCTGCTGTTGAATGCTGCTGCTATCCTGCCCGGCGAACGGGATGATATTCAATGGTTGCAGGAGGTGCTATTGCCTCAGGCAGCACTCCGATTACAGGATGTGTTGGGAAATATCGAAGAGACCGTGGAACCGGCCCGGGTTCAGAAAGAACAGGACCTGAACCGGCTACGGCAGGAAATACTGCAACTGCAGCTGGAAAAGAGTGAGCTGAAGGCCAGCCTCACAGTTGCCATGCAGCCAGAAAGTGAGCAATTGCTCAGTTTTCTGCCGGTGATTTTTGAGAATTTCTGGTCATCGCTCAGCCCGGCAGATGTCGCCTTACTCTGTGGTCAGTTGACCATACCGGAGATTCCCTCACCTTACCCGGAACCTGCGGCCGATACGGTGCATACCATGAAACGGCGATTTCTGGCTCTGCCTCTGGCAGAAAGGGAGAAGATTGTTCGCTGGTGTCAGAGCCTTTCCCATCCACTCCGAGTTCGTAATGCGTTCAGGGATCTTCTGCAGTAACCAGATCGTTGAAACGACTCTTTGACCGTTTATTTAACAGGATAACCCCTTTGGATACATTGCAACCTGAAACTGTGGGTGGCCAGCCCGTACCTGACACATCGGATATCAGCCGGGAAAGTCCTTTTCGGCAGGAACTCTTTACTTTGATGCAGAAGGACGGCGAGATACGACAGCTGATCTACGCCATTGCCAACACGCAAGAGAATAAGATACTGCCTCTTTCAGCACGGGAACCAGAAGTTCGGGTGGTGGAGAAGATTGTTGAAGTTGAAAAAATTATCGAGATTGAAAAGCCGGTTGAAGTGATTAAAGAGGTGGTCAAGGTGGTAGAAAAACCGAATCCCCTTCGTCAATCGCTGAATCAGGAGTTGCGTTTTCTGGCAGCGGTTAACCAGGATGTGACCATGAGACAACAGTGGTTGACGGGTGTCGGCAGTGAAGAAGGCCAGCAACTT
>CBDAPN010000017.1:42500-83424 GCA_965198415.1 Endozoicomonas sp. | reverse complement strand
ACAAGACTTGTTGCAGCTGGCAACTTGGTGCATGAATAGTGTGAGTGTTTTCACTGGAGGGAAACGACGAACTCGTCCACCTGTATATTGCGTCTGGAAGGTAGCAATATTGTTCTTATTCAGTATGGCGGAAAGGTGGTCATCTCCTGCCAGTGCAAATTGTTTGAGGAGGTCATCAGCAAGATTCAGGTACTCTGGGCTAAACTTGGTCATGGCTTGCTCTCGGGGGTGAAGTCTTCTCGACTTTTATAGTCATTTTTCCCTCTTGAGCAAGCCTTGATATTTCCGGGTTGCAGCCTTAAGTCAGTGCCTTTGGCTTATAGTCCTGCATCAGACGACAAAGCACATATGTATTCACACGAGGATCGTGGGAACGAGGTATACCTTTCTCCTAAACATCGAATTTATGACTGTCCTTTTTTCCTTTATTTAGATCCACTCTTTGTAACATTGCTTAATCGGGCTCAATTCCAGATAACTATTGGTGCTATGCCATAAGCCGTTGAGCGCATGATGAAGCGGTAGATGCAGTAATTCCGAGAATCTCCCAGCATCACTGGCTTTGAGATGTACCAACACTTAACCTGAACTGAGCCGCTTAATCGTAAGCGTCACCAAGATTAGAAAAATCGTCAGCTAACCAAAACCAGTACCCGCCTTTGCAATTGAGAATTTTTTCTAACAGCTCGCTAAAGGAAAGAGCTAGAACAGGGCACTCTCCTGGTGAGGCATGTATATCCCAAAAACTGTCGTAGCATTTACCGATACGATCTTTACCAAGGTCAATCGATATTCTTTGCTCCGGCCCAGCTTCAGCTACGACGTACCAGTCGTTTGAGAAGTCATTTACAGTTATGTCTTCATCCCAGCCTTCTGGTAAAATTACTGGGTTAGATAAAACTAGCTTATCGGGGCCAACAATATCCATGGCATAGTCGCTACCAACAAAAAACTTAATACCCCCACATTCCTTATAAAATTCTTCTAAATCTTTAGGTAAAAAGTGTTCAGCACTAATTAGCGGTAATCCAGAAGGGGGCAAAACAATACAACCCTTTGAATCTCTAATTTTCTTCAGCAACGAATACATAATTATTGTCCGTAAATATATCGATTAAACTCATTGTAGAACTTCTGCCTAGCCTCCATCGGGACATTCGCCGCATCGAACTGCCTCTCCGCCATCTCTTGCATTTGCCTAGATGAAAGGTTCTTAGCTTGGCCCCGCACTGCTCCCATAGTTTCTCTTAGATAATCATTGCCAGCTCTGTGTGCCGCTTTGTGTCCATCAACACTTAGAGCCATAGTTGGGTTGTCAGCCGCTTTGCTTTTATATCCAGGAATATTATTTTTGGCCCAAACATCGTTAACACCATGGTGATTTACCAAAGGAGAATTGGTTGGACGGTAAGGTACCGTATCAAACTCTTTTACGCCCTTTGTAATACGAGTTACTTCAGCCTTTGGACTTTCACCGCCCACTCCATGCGAACGATTTTCATAAGCCTTAGACTTCGTACTGACCTTCGCTCTCTTCCCACCCCAGTTCCTCGGGTTCAAGCAGCTATAGCCACAGTTCTGCATGGCTAGAATAGCCATCTCCGAGAACTCAAACCCCGGCTCGCAATCCCCCATCATGTACTGCCAGAGCACACCGATAGACACTTCCGTGGCTGATGCTACAAGGCACTGACCAAAGCAACGAATATAAGCCGCTCCCGCCTGGCGTAATCCCCACCACACGGCCTGTAACGCAAAGTTTGCCAACTGACCGTTGTTATCGATATACGTCAGCGGGTTATTTAATCCATAAGCATAAGCATTCAACCCACCATACAGCCCGGTCGGGTCGTTTCTCAGGTAGCGCCCGAGGTTCGGGTCGTAGTAGCGGAACCAGCTGTAGTGCAGGCCGGTTTCGCTGTCGTAGTACTGGCCCGGCAGGCGCAGGTTGCTGGTAAGGGTGCTTTTGTCGTTTATTGTGGTCTGGCCGTAGCTGTCGCTTCTGGCCTGCCAGGTGATGGCACCGTTGCGGGTGAACAGTGGATCGGTGGACCAGAGGCCTTGGGGTTTCCAGCCGTATTTCTGGATCAGTTGGCCACTGTCGTCGTATTCACCGATCAATCCCTGTTCGTTGTAGAGGTAGTGAATGGTGGTGCCGGTTTCGGGCAGTTCTTTTTTTGTCCGTTCGCCCATGGGGTTGTAGCCGTAGCGGGCGACGGTGTTGCCGTCTTTTCTGACTTCGATCAGACGTTCACGGCTGTCGTAGCGGTATTGCCAGTAAGGTTGTGTGCCGGTGGGGTCGATGGCGATGTGGTTGTCGGCGTTGCGTTTGCCCCGTTTGATCAGGTTGCCGTTGGTATCGTATTCAAAGTGGGTGTTTCCATGTTGGATCAGCTGGTTAAAGGCGTTGTAGTGTGACGTTGCTTCCGTCTGGTTGACGGTTGCTCTGGTTCGGTTGCCCACGACATCGTACTGGTAGCGTTCGTTACTGGGGGCTTCGGGGATAAATTCACCGGGTTGTTTTTCATAGACGGCATCGGTCAGCTGGCAGAGGGTGTTGTACTCGTAGTTGGCCTGCTCTTCGCGGCTGATCATTTTCAGCAGGTTGCTTTCCCCGTCGTAAAACCATTGTTCGGCACTGACCGGGTTGCCCGCCGGGTCGTTTACCGATCGGCCGGTCAGGCACATCAGGCCATCTACGGTCTGGGTCATGATGGTGCCGCTGGGGTAGCTGATATGCACCGGCATCTGCCACTGATAACGGTTGTAGCTGATGCGCCCCTGGCCGGGGATCAGTACGGCAGTGAGTCGGTTGGCTTTGTCTACCCGGTATTCGAAGCGGATGTTTTCCGGGTTGATTGTGCGGTGGTAGTTTTGGAATAAGGTATGCATTCCCACGGAAACCGTGGGAACGAGATAAAATCGTGGGAACGAGGTAAAACTATCCGGCCAACTCGCGAACGAGTCCCTTTAACTCTTCTTCCGAAAACTCGAATTCAGGACTTTCCTCCATAGCCATCAACTGAAGAAGTTTCTCATCAATATCAGGAGTCAATTCAGCTCCATAATCTTGATATAGTTTGAAAGCTACGCGGGCTATTCTTACAACGTCGTAGCCTTTATCAAGCTCTACTTGCAATACTCTACTAAGCTCTTTCGCTGTTAGCGTCATAACCCCAACTCCCTCGCAATTGGTGGATAATGTTGAGAATTGACCGTTTGGCCATTTATTGATTTCGGATGAACCCTATTTACCTGGCCTGAATGGTCATAACTTTCCATCCACTGCCTTACGTTGCCAGTTTTGGGGTTATGTTCAGTTACAAACGAAGCTCCTCGTGTAGGCCCTTTACTTCTAGCCTGAACTTCCTTGGTGTAATAACGTACACGCCCATCTGATAGTTGTCGCGTCGTAGCCGCATTTTGCTGGGCTTTCTCTAATCCAGAAAGCTTTGCTCTAAGAGCAGATTGAGCGTTTACATTTTCGGCACCGCTACTTACCCTCTTTGTAACAATAGGAGCTTCAACCTTCGGTTTACCACCTCGCAGCTTTGCCCCAAGATTTTTAGCTTTACCTGCCGCCCAATTCCATGGCTTCAAACACCCGGTCGCACAACCGCCCAAGGCTGCTGCAGAAGCCTCTAATACATTTACTGGGCAATCTCCACGATAATGCTGCCATACCAGATCAGCAGTGAGGGCGATGCCTGTACCAACATCACATTCAACAAAGCAGCCAACAAATTTTCGCGCTGCAAATCTTGCCATATTGGTAATGAGCGGAATCAGAATGGGTAGCTGACCATTGTTGTCTGCATACAGCAGCGGGTTACTTAATCCATAAGCATAAGCATTTAACCCGCCGTACAGCCCGGTCGGGTCGTTTCTCAGGTAGCTTCCGAGGCTTGGGTCGTAGTAGCGGAACCAGTTGTAGTGCAGGCCGGTTTCACTGTCGTAGTACTGGCCCGGCAGGCGCAGGTTGCTGATCAGTGTGCTTTTGTCGTTTATTGTGGTCTGGCCGTAGCTATTGCTTCTGGCCTGCCAGGTGATGGCGCCGTTGCGGGTGAACACCCGTTGGGATTGCCCGCGCTGGTCGTTGAGGTAGTAATGGACTTTGTTATCAGCAGTCCGGGTAAACAGTGGATCGGTAGACCACAGGCCCTGGGGTTTCCAGCCGTATTCCTGGATCAGTCGGCCACTGTCGTCGTATTCACCGATCAACCCCTGTTCGTTGTAGAGGTAATGGATGGTGGTGCCGGTTTCGAGCAGTTCTTTTTTTGTCCGTTCGCCCATGGGGTTGTAGCCGTAACGGGCGACGGTGTTGCCGTCTTTTCTGACTTCGATCAGGCGTTCACGGCTGTCGTAGCGGTATTGCCAGTAAGGTTGTGTGCCGGTGGGGTCGATGGCGATGTGGTTGTCAGCGTTGCGTTTGCCCCGTTTGATCAGGTTGCCGTTGGCATCGTATTCGAAGTGGATGTTTCCCTGTTGGATCAGCTGGTTGAAGGCGTTGTAGTGTGACGTTGCTTCTGTCTGGCTTACGGTGGCTTTGGTTCGGTTGCCCACGCACCGTACTGGTAGCTTTCGTTACAGCGGGCTTCGGGATTAAATTCACCGGGTTGTTTTTTATAGACGACACCGGTCATATGATAGAGGGTGTTGTACTGGTAGTTGGCCTGCTCTTCCCGGCTGATCATTTTCAGCAGGTTGCTTTCACCGTCGTAAAACCATTGTTCGGCACTGACCGGGTTGCCCGCCGGGTCGTTTACCGAGCGGCCGGTCAGGCGCATTAGGCCATCCACGGTCTGGGTCATGATGGTGCCGCCGGGGTAGCTGATATGTACTGGCATCTGCCACTGGTAACGGTTGTAGCTGATGCGCCCCTAGCCGGGGATCAGTACGGCAGTGAGCCGATTGGCCTTGTCTACCCGGTATTCGTAGCGGATGTTTTCCGGGTTGGTTGCGTGGTGGTAGTTTGGGGATCAGGTATGCATTCCCACGGAGGACCGAGGCTGTCGCAAAAGCCATACCGTAGGTCGGTAAACCTGCAAGGTTTGCCGACAATTCTCCAGAAAGCCCAATAGTTTCAAGCTTTCTATACCGGCAAACCCGCTGGGTTTACCAACCTACATAGTTTTGCAACCCCCTCAGGACCATGGAAACGAGGTTAATGCAGAATCATCAAATAACAAAGCACAAGTGGAAAGACTTCTCTTCTCCTCCCCATATTTCTGCTGCACTTTGCCAAAAAGTTAAAAACTTTCCCGCCGAATAGGCCGCGCCACTCCATAACTCTGATGCATTTTCACAAAATAGTACAACCCCAGAATATGAAGAAAGATCAAGATCGCTTACACATTCATCCATAGAGTCCCAATTACTGCCAAAATAATCAGGAAATCCTAAGGCCTTCGACACACTTGAAAATAAGCTTTCATCGTCTTTAATTAGCGACGAATCTAACTCCTTCACAAGAAAGCCTTCGCTAGCAAGTTGATCTTTCAAACTAGAAGCTTTATCAGGCAGTGTGAAATGCACGCACTGCCACGAAACACGTTTTAAGTCAGATAAATTAACCATTAGTATTTTTTTACATCAACTTGCATAAAGTTTTTATAATGATCATCGGTGTAGTAAGTATTTTCAGTATCCTGGTCTCTCACAATTTGACGAGCCCCTCTGTTTGAAGCTCCCGGAGTATCAACGGTATATTCTTTGTAATTTCCATCGGGCAATTTTCCCTCCCTGTTTTTGAAAGTAATACCATCTCGCTTATGCGGGAATGGGCCATTATTATCTATGCGGTCGAGCGTTTTATTAATTTCAGTAACACGGTCTTTATCTGTAAATGGTAGGTTTCTACCTTCTTTCTTTGTAACACGAGTTCCCTTAACCTTCTCATTTCCACCGCCCACTCCATGCGCACGACTCTCATAAGCCTTAGACTTCGTGCTGGCCTTCGCTCTCTTACCACCCCAATTCCTCGGGTTCAGGCAGCTATAGCCACAGTTCTGCATGGCTAGAACAGCCATCTC
This sequence comes from Endozoicomonas sp., assembly GCA_965198415.1. Lineage (GTDB taxonomy): Bacteria > Pseudomonadota > Gammaproteobacteria > Pseudomonadales > Endozoicomonadaceae > Endozoicomonas. Next base: position 77,392 of record CBDAPN010000017.1, on the reverse strand, counting down.
CGAGAACTCAAACCCCGGCTCGCAGTCCCCCATCATGTACTGCCAGAGCACACCAATAGAGGCTTCCGTGGCTGATGCTACAAGGCACTGACCAAAGCAACGAATATCAGCCGTTCCAGCCTGGCCTAATCCCCACCATACGGCCTGCAATGCGAAGTTTACCAACTGACCGTTGTTATCGATATACGTCAGCGGGTTACTTAGTTCATAGGCATAAGCATTCAATCCACCATACAGCCCGGTTGGGTCGTTTCTAAGGTAACGCCCGAGGCTCGGGTCGTAGTAGCGGAATCAGTTGTAGTGCAGGCCGGTTTCGCTGTCATAGTACTGGCCCGGCAGGCGCAGGTTGCTGGTAAGTGTGCTTTTGTCGTTTATTGTGGTCTGGCCGTAGCTGTTGCTTCTGGCCTGCCAGGTGATGGCGCCGTTGCGGGTGAACGCCTGTTGGGGTTGCCCGCGCTGGTCGTTGAGGTAGTAGTGGACCTTCGATTTTCCAGATGCGCTGTCGACGATTCGGGTGAACAGTGAACCGGTAGACCAGAGGCCCTGGGGTTTCCAGCCGTATTCCTGGATCAGTTGGCCATTGTCGTTGTATTCACCGATCAACCCCTGTTCGTTGTAGAGGTAGTGGATGGTGGTGCCGGTTTCGGGCAGTTCTTTTTTTGTCCGTTCGCCCATGGGGTTGTAGCCATAGCGGGCGATGGTGTTGCCGTCTTTTCTGACTTCGATCAGGCGTTCACGGCTGTCGTAGAGGTATTGCCAGTAGGGGTGTGTGCCGGTGGGGTCGATGGCAATGTCGTTAGCGGCGTTGCGTTTGCCCAGTTTGATCAGGTTGCCGTTAGTGTCGTATTCGAAGTGGGTGTTTCCCTGTTGGATCAGCTGGTTGAAGGCGTTGTAGTGTGACGTTGCTTCCGTCTGGTTAACGGTTGCTTTGGTTCGGTTGCCCACGCCATCGTACTGATAGCTTTCGTTAGTGTGGGCTTCGGGGATAAATTCACCAGGCTGTTTTTCATAGACGGCACCGATCAGCTGGTAGAGGGTGTTGTACTGGTAGTTGGCCTGCTCTTCCCGGCTGATCATTTTCAGCAGGTTGCTTTCCCCGTCGTAAAACCATTGTTCGGCACTGACCGGGTTGCCCGCCGGGTCGTTTACCGATCAGCCGGTCAGTCACATCAGACCATCTACGGTCTGGGTCATGATGGTGCCATCGGGGTAGCTGATATGTACTGGCATCTACCACTGGTAACGGTTGTAGCTGATGCGCCCTTGGCCGGGGATCAGTACGGCAGTGAGCCGATTGGCCTTGTCTACCCAGTATACGTAGCGGATGTTTTACGGGGTGAATGTGCAGTGCTAGTTTTGGAATCAGGTATGTATTCCCACGGAGGACCGTGGGAACAAGGTAAACAAATTATTTTACGAGAATTTCATCATTCATAGTGAGATAACTCTGCTCGAAGATCTTCCTCTAGCTGATCAACAGACGCATTTACGCTACCATCTTTCATCGTAAAGAAAACTCCAGGCAATATACCTCTTCCTCTAAACATGGGAATCATGCTGTCTAAAACCTCATCCAGCTCAATGGACTTCGGCGTATAATTTCCCCAATCACCAGAAACACAAAGATCTGCATATTCTTTTTCAGGCCAAAGTGGAAAAATTGGCTGACCATCATCTGACTCCGACATTGCCCACCCATCATCGTACAAAGCCCACAATTGCTTCCATCCAACAACCTTCTTTACAAAATGACTATATCGTTTAGGCGCAGGAAGCTTAAGAATTGCCTCTATTTGCTTTTGACTAACACTCATTGAACCGGCCTTTCTTTATTGTGCTTACCCCAATTATCAAGCTTATGCTGGGATCTATGATCTTTTCTATTCTGAAGATGCACATGCTCATAGCCATAACCCTTTGCATTTTCTCGACCTCGCTCGTGAGCCAAATCCTTTTCAGGCGGATTTCTTAAATGGCCTTTCTTACCAGCAGCCACTTCATTCATTTCTTGCCTAATCCAACCCCTATCAGCAGAGGAAACTTTATCATCGTTTACTAAATCTTTTAAACGCTGAGTCCGACTTTGCTTTCCAGCAAAATTCTTTCCACTGTTTGTAACACGATTTGCTTCAGCCTTCGGATTTTTCCCGCCCATTCCATGCGCACGATTTTCATAAGCCTTAGACTTCTTGCTGGTCTTCGCTCTCTTCCCACCCCAGTTCCTCGGATTCAGGCAGCTATAGCCACAGTTCTGCATGGCTAGAACAGCCATTCCCGAGAACTCAAACCCCGGCTCGCAATCCCCCATCATGTACTGCCACAGTTCTCCGATAGTGGCTTCCGTGGCTGATGATACAAGACACTGACCAAAGCAACGAATATAAGCCGCTCCCGCCTGCCTCAATCTCCACCACACGGCCTGTAACGCAAAGTTTTCCAACTGACCGCTGTTATCGATATACGTCAGCGGGTTACTTAATCCATAGGCATAAGCATTCAACCCACCATACAGCCCGGTCGGGTCGTTTCTCAGGCAGCGCCCGAGGCTAGGGTCGTAGTAGCGGAACCAGTTGTAGTGCAGGCCGGTTTCGCTGTCGTAGTACTGGCCCGGCAGGCGCAGGTTGCTGGTAAGAGCGCTTTTGTCGTTTATTGTGGTCTGGCCGTAGCTGTCGCTTCTGGCCTGCCAGGTGATGGCGCTGTTGCGGGTGAATGCCCTTTGGGGTTGCCCGCGCTGGTCGATGAGGTAGTAGTGGACCTTAGATTTTCCAGACGCGCTGTCGACGGTTCGGGTGAACAGTGGATCGGTGGACCAGAGGCCTTGGGGTTTCCAGCCGTATTCCTGGATCAGTTGGCCACTGTCGTCGTATTCACCGATCAATCCCTGTTCGTTGTAGAGGTAGTGGATGGTGGTGCCGGTTTCGGGCAGTTCTTTTTTATCCGTTCGCCCATGGGGTTGTAGCCGTAGCGGGCGATGGTGTTGCCGGCTTTTCTGACTTCGATCAGACGTTCACGGCTGTCGTAGCGGTATTGCCAGTAGGGATGTGTGCCGGTGGGGTCGATGGCGATCTCGTGATCGGCGTTGCGCTTGCCCCGTTTGATCAGGTTGCCGTTGGTATCGTATTCGAAGTGGGTGCTTCCCTGTTGGGTCAGCTGGTTGAAGGCGTTGTAGTGTGACGTTGCTTCCGTCTGGTTGACGGTGGCTTTGGTTCGGTTGCCCACGCCATCGTACTGGTAGCTTTCGTTCGTGAGGGCTTCGGGGATAAATTCACCAGGCTGTTTTTCATAGACGGCACCGGTCAGCTGGTAGAGGGTGTTGTACTGGTGATCCGGGGATCAGGTATGCATTCCGACGGAAACCGAGGCTGTCGCAAAAGGTAGCGAGCGCAGGCAAGACAAGGCAAAAAGTGGCGAAAAAGCGCAGTTTACATGTAGTAAATGAGCATTTTGAGCCACTTTTTAACGCTGTATTGTCAAGTGCAGCCCTTTTGCGACAGCCTCAAACCGTGGGAACGAGGCACCTACTTAAGGTATATGTACTGATTGCACTTCGAATATATAAGACTCATCGTCCTCATAAACTCGGACGGCTAAAACCAAATCACTCCTTCCGGCTTCCATTGTATATAAATCAATATAAACCTCCCAATACTCCAACATCCACTGGCATACCGAAGTATCCCATGACTCCTGATGAAGAAAATCTAAAATTTCACCATAGTCTTCAATGTTTCTTTTGATCGTTGTTGCCAACTCTTTCGATATGGGTTTTACTCCTTTTTGATTGGAGCTTAGCAGATAGTCACCCTGACTAAACGACTCAACAATAAATTCGAATGTACTCCTCCAAAGAGTAGGAACCAAAACCTGATGCTCTTCATTTTTAAGAACATCGATTGCATTAGCCATATTTCACCTCTCACTTTGAATGTAAGCCCTTGTGACAATCTCTACATACTTCAGCATGGTTAGCAGAATCAGTTCGCCCACCATCAGCCCGCCTATCTATGTGGTGCCCAGCAGAGTTCGTTGAGTTAATTTCCATTCCACAACCATTAGCACACATATTTTCTTGCTCTGCTCGTTTTTCTGCTCTCTCTTTAGGAGTAAACAAACGCTTCGGATCACGATCAGACGGGTCTGCCTTACCTTTTCCAGTTGGCGGCTTAGGTAAAGTGCCATTGCTTTGTACTCTGGCTACATTCTGACTACTTGCTGATAACTCTCTATTGTATTCTTCCTGCTCATAAGATCTCTTGTCTCTATTCCCTCCCTCATGAGCACGATTTTCATAAGCCTTAGACTTCTTGCTGGTCTTCGCTCTCTTCCCACCCCAGTTCCTCGAATTCAGGCAGCTATAGCCACAGTTCTGCATGGCTAGAACAGCCATTCCCGAGAACTCAAACCCCGGCTCGCAATCCCCCATCATGTACTGCCACAGTTCTCCGATAGTGGCTTCCGTGGCTGATGATACAAGACACTGACCAAAGCAACGAATATAAGCCGCTCCCGCCTGCCTCAATCTCCACCACACGGCCTGTAATGCGAAGTTTACCAACTGACCGTTGTTATCGATATACGTCAGCGGGTTACTTAATCCATAGGCATAAGCATTTAACCCACCATACAGCCCGGTCGGGTCGTTTCTCAGTTAGCGCCCGAGGTTCGGGTCGTAGTAGCGGAACCAGTTGTAGTGCAGGCCGGTTTCGCTGTCGTAATACTGGCCCGGCAGGTGCAGGTTAATGGTAAGGGTGCTTTTGTCGTTTATTGTGGTCTGGCCGTAGCTGTCGCTTCTGGCCTGCCAGGTGATGGCGCCGTTGCGGGTGAACGCCCGTTGGGGTTACCCGCGCTGGTCGTTGAGGTAGTAGTGAACTTTGTTATCAGCAGTTCGGGTGAACAGTGGATCGGTAGACCAGAGGCCTTGTGGTTTCCAGCCGTATTCCTGGATCAGTTGGCCACTGTCGTCGTATTCACCGATCAATCCCTGTTCGTTGTAGAGGTAGTGGATGGTGGTGCCGGTTTCGGGCAGTTCTTTTTTTGTTCGTTCGCCCATGGGGTTGTAGCCGTAGCGGGCGATGGTGTTGCCGTCTTTTCTGACTTCGATCAGGCGTTCACGGCTGTCGTAGCGGTATTGCCAGTAAGGTTGTGTGCCGGTGGGGTCGATGGCGATGTGGTTATCAGCGTTGCGTTTGCCCCGTTTGATCAGGTTGCCGTTGGCGTCGTATTCGAAGTGGGTGTTTCCCTGTTGGATCAGCTGGTTGGAGGCGTTGTAGTGTGACGTTGCTTCTGTCTGGTTGACGGAGGCTTTGGTTCGGTTGCCCACGCCATCGTACTGGTAGCTTTCGTTCGTGCGGGCTTCGGGGATAAATTCACAGGGCTGTTTTTCATAGACGGCACCGGTCAGCTGGTAGAGGGTGTTGTACTGGTAGCTGGCCTGTTCTTCCCGGCTGATCATTTTCAGCAGGTTGCTTTCCCCGTCGTAAAACCATTGCTCGGCACTGACAGGGTTGCCCGCCGGGTCGTTCACCGAGCGGCCGGTCAGGCGCATCAGGCCACCCACGTTCTGGGTCATGATGATGCCGCCGGGGTAGCTGATATGTACCGGCATCTGCCACTGGTAACGGTTGTAGCTGATGCGCCCCTAGCCGGGGATCAGTACGGCAGTGAGCCGATTGGCCTTGTCTACCCAGTATACGTAGCGGATGTTTTACGGGGTGAATGTGCAGTGCTAGTTTTGGAATCAGGTATGTATTCCCACGGAGGACCGTGGGAACAAGGTAAACAAATTATTTTACGAGAATTTCATCATTCATAGTGAGATAACTCTGCTCGAAGATCTTCCTCTAGCTGATCAACAGACGCATTTACGCTACCATCTTTCATCGTAAAGAAAACTCCAGGCAATATACCTCTTCCTCTAAACATGGGAATCATGCTGTCTAAAACCTCATCCAGCTCAATGGACTTCGGCGTATAATTTCCCCAATCACCAGAAACACAAAGATCTGCATATTCTTTTTCAGGCCAAAGTGGAAAAATTGGCTGACCATCATCTGACTCCGACATTGCCCACCCATCATCGTACAAAGCCCACAATTGCTTCCATCCAACAACCTTCTTTATAAAATGACTATATCGTTACGTGTTTTCAGGCCTTCCCAACCACCTGTTTTGTATCGATCAATCCATTGATAGACGATCTTTCTTGAGGTTCCGTACTTGTGGGCAAGTCTGGTAGGAGTCATGCCTGCCAGCCAATTCTCTATAGCCTCGAAACGAATTTGCTCTCTGACCGGATCAGGGATTTTGCGACCGTCGATATTGTCCATTACTGCCTCATCTGTTAGGCCTTGGATAATACCATACGACAGGTGTTATCTATAACTGCCAGACATCAATACCCCAATTATCAAGCTTATGCTGGGATCTATGATCTTTTCTATTCTGAAGATGCACATGCTCATAGCCATAACCCTTTGCATTTTCTCGACCTCGCTCGTGAGCCAAATCCTTTTCAGGCGGATTTCTTAAATGGCCTTTCTTACCAGCAGCCACTTCATTCATTTCTTGCCTAATCCAACCCCTATCAGCAGAGGAAACTTTATCATCGTTTACTAAATTTTTTAAACGCTGAGTCCGACTTTGCTTTCCAGCAAAATTCTTTCCACTGTTTGTAACACGATTTGCTTCAGCCTTCGGATTTTTACCGCCCATTCCATGCGCACGATTTTCATAAGCCTTAGACTTCTTGCTGGTCTTCGCTCTCTTCCCACCCCAGTTCCTCGGATTCAGGCAGCTATAGCCACAGTTCTGCATGGCTAGAACAGCCATTCCCGAGAACTCAAACCCCGGCTCGCAATCCCCCATCATGTACTGCCACAGTTCTCCGATAGTGGCTTCCGTGGCTGATGATACAAGACACTGACCAAAGCAACGAATATAAGCCGCTCCCGCCTGCCTCAATCTCCACCACACGGCCTGTAACGCAAAGTTTTCCAACTGACCGCTGTTATCGATATACGTCAGCGGGTTACTTAATCCATAGGCATAAGCATTCAACCCACCATACAGCCCGGTCGGGTCGTTTCTCAGGTAGCGCCCGAGGCTCGGGTCGTAGTAGCGAAACCAGTTGTAGTGCAGGCCGGTTTCGCTGTCGTAGTACTGGCCCGGCAGGCGCAGGTTGCTGGTAAGGGTGCTTTTGTCGTTTATTGTGGTCTGGCCGTAGCTGTTGCTTCTGGCCTGCCAGGTGATGGCGCTGTTGCGGGTGAATGCCCTTTGGGGTTGCCCGCGCTGGTCGATGAGGTAGTAGTGGACCTTCGATTTTCCAGACGCGCTGTCGACGGTTCAGGTGAACAGTGGATCGGTGGACCAGAGGCCTTGGGGTTTCCAGCCATATTCCTGGATCAGTTGGCCACTGTCGTCGTATTCACCGATCAATCCCTGTTCGTTGTAGAGGTAGTGGATGGTGGTGCCGGTTTCGGGCAGTTCTTTTTTTGTCCGTTCGCCCATGGGGTTGTAGCCGTAGCGGGCGATGGTGTTGCCGTCTTTTCTGACTTCGATCAGGCGTTCACGGCTGTCGTAGCGGTATTGCCAGTAAGGTTGTGTGCCGGTGGGGTCGATGGCGATCTCGTGATCGGCGTTGCGCTTGCCCCAGGTTGCCCACGCCATCGTACTGGTAGCTTTCATCGCTGCGGGCTTCGGGGATAAATTCACCGGGCTGTTTTTCATAGACGACATCGGTCATCTGTAGAGGGTGTTGTACTGATAGCTGGCTTGCTCTTCGCGGCTGATCATTTTCAGCAGATTGCTTTCACCGTCGTAAAACCATTGTTCGGCACTGTCCGGAGGTCAGTACGGCAGTGAGCCGGTTGGCCTTGCCTACCCGGTATTCGTAGCGGATGTTTTCCGGGTTTTGATTGGCTCGGTGTTAGTTTTAGAATAAGGTATGCGTACCCACGGAAACCGTGGGAATGAGGTAGGTTATCTCCATGGATACGAATATACATTATCCTTCCAGTCAATAATACTCTCCAATACAGCCTCATCTGCATTGACTAGAAAGTAAAAACAGTCATCCATTGTTGAAATTGTTACGCCTGACTTCGTACCACGTATTTGAAATGAAGCCAATCCGCGAACAGCTAATTGAAAAATTAGTATTTTCTCTACTAATGATGCTTCTGGAAATCTTTCAACTATATTACTCAAGAAAATCGTTGGATTTAGGACTTTTCCAGAATACCCTCAAACTCATCATCTAGATCATCTGTATACGTCGAAAACCGAGTTAGTTTGAATTCTTCATCCGCATAGTGCGTCATAATCCTTACAAAGCAGTCAATAAATCCAAGCTCTACAGCTAAGTATCCTTTCCAAATTTCTTCCTCTACCTGAAAAGCACTATGATTTTCAAAATATTCATCAATACTCATCCAATCCTTTTCATAACTCGGATCATTGTAATTATATTTACACACCTTAACGGTTTTCATTAGTCTCCAACCCTCTTTCCTCTACTGTCATAGGTTTCGGCTCTCTGATTTTTTTTTAGAGACTCCACGTTCAGCTTGACTCTTAGACTTGTAGCCTTTGAACATTTCATTCTCTGCATGCTTGTATTAGATTTCACTAAATATTGAGGCTCACCTTTCGGATTGTAACAGATTGGATCGCTGTTCGCATTTTGTCCTATTTTTCTATACCCCATCCATTCTGATGCTTCCTTGGCTTCTTTATTTGTATATGGATTTACGTTTGCCCCCTTGGCTTATCAGGTGCTTGACGTTTCATTTTTTCTTGAGAATTACCGGCTTTAGCATGGCCTCTGTTCTCATAAGCCTTAGACTTCGTACTGGCCTTCGCTCTCTTCCCACCCCAGTTCCTCGGGTTCAAGCAGCTATAGCTACAGTTCTGCATGGCTAGCCATCTCCGAGAACTCAAACCCCGGCTCGCAATCCCCCATCATGTACTGCCAGAGCACACCGATAGAGGCTTCCGTGGCTGATGCTACAAGGCACTGGCCAAAGCAACGGATATACGCCGCTCCCGTAATCCCCACCATAGGGCGTGTAAGTAGTGAACCTTCAATTTTGAAGCAGTGTCGACGGTTCGGGTAAACAGTGGAACGGTAGACCAGAGGCCTTGTGGTTTCCAGCCGTATTCCTGGATCAGTTGGCCACTGTCGTTGTATTCACCGATCAACCCCTGTTCGTTGTAGAGGTAGTGGATGGTGGTGCCGGTTTCGGGCAGTTCTTTTTTTGTTCGTTCACCCATGGGGTTTGTGCCGGTGGGATCGATGGCGATGTCGCTATCGGCGTTGCGTTTGCCCCGTTTGATCAGGTTGCCTTTGGTGTCGTATTCGAAGTGGGTGTTTCCCTGTTGGATCAGCTGGTTGAAGGCGTTGTAGCGTGACGTTGCTTCCGTCTGATTAACGGTTGCTTTGGTTCGGTTGCCCACGCCATCGTACTGGTAGCTTTCATCACTGCGGGCTTCGGGGATAAATTCACCGGGCTATTTTTCATAGACGGCACCGGTCAGCTGGTAGAGGGTGTTGTACTGATAGCTGGCTTGCTCTTCGCGACTGATCATTTTCAGCAGATTGCTTTCACCGTCGTAAAACCCTTGTTCGGCACTGTCCGGGTTGACCGCCGGGTCGTTTACCGAGCGGCCGGTCAGGCGCAGAAGGCCATCCACGGTCTGGGTCATGATGGTGCCGCCGGGGAGCCGGCTGGTCTTGTCTAGCCGGTATTCGTAGTGGATGTTTTCCGGGTTGATTGTGCGCTGTTAATTTGGGAGTCAGGTATGTATTCCCACGGAGGACCATGGGAACGAGGTAACAAGCTGGATCAACCACCTTTGACCCTTTTCAATATCTCTTTTAGGGCTTTTTTAGGGCCTACAGCCATGCCTGCTGCTTTAACTCCGAGATGGGCGAAAGCCTTTGCTAGGCTTTCATCTCCTAACTCTTCATGTATTCTAGCCAGAATCAGACACGCCCTTACTTTTGTTAGCATGCCAACTATCTCAGGTAGCTGCTCTTCCAAATCAACATTTGATAGCCTTGAGATAGCACTATTCATGTTGTAGTTCTGGAAAAACTTCTCCATATGCTGATCAATCATGTCCACAATTTGATTAATTGACTCTTTACTCAGCGGCCACCAATAATCATTCTCTGACCTGCTTGGTGTTAAGCGCACTTTGATCTCACATTCCGATAAATTCAGCCTTCCATCTAAAGGTAAATCTTTACTACCCAATTTAGGAAGAAATGTATAGTGCACCCCAAAATTTACGCTTACTGCAGGTTTGGACGAGTGCTTCTGGAATGAAAGAACATTAACTTCACGACTTTCGTTCAATCGGATGTAAGTACAGTCATCCTGCCTCATAAACCCTATTGAGCCCAATGAAGTTGCCAAACCCTCTGATAAAGAAAAAATAAAATCTGAAAATTGCATATTCCTATTCAACTATATCAATACCAAATTTTTCGGACTTCTGCCTAAGAGGTTTAGTAGGACCACTTTTTCCTGTCACAACACTAGGCGAAAACTCCCATTGTACGTTATCTACTTGACCAGACCTAAGCATCTTCACATCTCTTGCAAGCTCCTGTCTGACTCGCTTTGTTAAGCCTATTCTACCAACTTTTGATTAAATTGCTGTAGTACCATCAAGAACATCTACTCTTCTAAGCCCCCCGTCACTCGAAAGTTTTTTCAATAAAACCAACAGTCCTTTCTGCAATAACATCCCTTGCTGCATCCCCTGCAGCCTTATTGTTTTGAACAGTGCTTCAAGTAACTTTTTTAACCTTCTTATGAGTACCAAGTTGTTTAGCTTTTCCACCAAACCAGTTCAGTGGGTTCAAGCATCCTGTCGCACACCCCTCCAAGGCTACCGCAGATGCTTCCATCACACTGATTTCACAATCACCTCGAATACTCTGCCATACCAGATCACCAGTGAGGGCGATGCCTGCACCAATTGCACATTCAACAAAGCAACCAACAAATTTTCTCGCTGCAAACCTTGCCATATTGGCAATGGGCGGAATCAGAATGGGTCATTGACCATTGTTGTCTGCATACAGCAGCGGGTTACTTAATCCATAGGCATAAGCATTCGATCCACCATACAGCCCGGTCGGGTCGTTTCTCAGGTAGCGCCCAAGGCTCGGGTCGTAGTAGCGGAATCAATTGTAGTGCAGGCCGGTTTCGCTGTCGTAGTACTGGCCCGGCAGACGCAGGTTGCTGGCAAGGGTGCTTTTGTCGTTTATTGTGGTCTGGCCGTAGGTGTCGCTTCTGGCCTGCCAGGTGATGGCGCCGTTGCGGGTGAACACCCGTTGGGGTTGCCCGCGCTGGTCGTTGAGGTAGTAGTGGACCTTCGATTTTCCAGATGCGCTGTCGACGGTTCGGGTGAACAGTGGATCGGTGGACCAGAGGCCCTGAGGTTTCCTGCCGTATTACTGAATCAGTTGGCCACTGTCGTCGTATTCACCGATCAACCCCTGTTCGTTGTAGAGGTAGCGGATGGTGGTGCCGGTTTCGGGCAGTTCTTTTTTTGTCCGTTCGCCCATGGGGTTGTAGCCGTAGCGGGCGATGGTGTTGCCGTCTTTTCTGACTTCGATCAGGCGTTCACGGCTGTCGTAGAGGTATTGCCAGTAGGGGTGTGTGCCAGTGGGGTCGATGGCGATGTCGTTATCGGCGTTGCGTTTGCCCCGTTTGATCAGGTTGCCGTTCGCGTCGTATTCAAAGTGGGTGTTTCCCTGTTGGATCAGCTGGTTGAAAGCGTTGTAGTATGACGCTGCTTCCGTCTGATTGACGGTTGCTTTGGTTCGGTTGCCCACGCCATCGTACTGGTAGCGTTCGTTAGTGCGGGCTTCGGGGATAAATTCACCGGCTTTTTTTCATAGACGGCACCGGTCAGTTGGTAGAGGGTGTTGTACTGGTAGTTGGCCTGTTCTTCGCGGCTGATCATTTTCAGCAGGTTGCTTTCACTGTCGTAAAACCATTGTTCGGCACTGACCGGGTTGCCCGCCGGGTCGTTTTCCGATCGGCCGGTCAGGCGCATCAGGCCATCTACGGTCTGAGTCATGATGGTGCCGCCGGGGTAGCTGATATGCACCGGCATCTGCCACTGGTAACGGTTGTAGCTGATCCGCCCTTGGCCGGGGATCAGTACGGCAGTGAGCCGGTTGGCCTTGTCTACCCGGTATTCGTAGCGGATGTTTTCCGGGATGATTGGCTCGGTGTTAGCTTAGGAATAAGGTATGCACTCCCACAGAGGACCGTGGGAAAGAGGTTAAGTTTGCGGATGTCCGAAATACTTTTTGTAACAGCCTCAGGACAGCGGGAACGAGGTATAGATTATTTACTCTGAACAAACAGTTAACAACTCAGACAACAAAAATAATCCATAGTCATCATAAACCTTGCGAGTTAAACCGTCTAATTCATATGCAACAATTGGAGACTCTCCATTCTCTGACACATTACCAGTATCAATCGCATAATAAATCCCATCCCCAGTCATATAAACAAGTATTAGTTCTCTTGGTAAACCAACCTTTCTCTCACTTAATGTCAGCCAAACAGCATCTGGTACAGAAGAATTCTCAAAGTCTTCATTAATAAGACCATAGAACTCTAAACCCTCTATATCTCCACAGCCATATACACTCAAAAATTTTTTGTATGATGGTGGAAAGCTGACATTAAGCTCCTGCTCTGCTTTTGCAATTAAGGAGCCACTTTTATTTCCCTCAAAGTCGCCACCATTGTCATCTATTAGCTCAAAAGCTCTTTGTAAGTCTTGAAAACTCATAGTTTCTACTATCTAAAGGGTCAAAATTCATTTGCTCGTGACTTCCAATACCGGGAACGCCATTTATTGAATTCAGCCCTATCAATACCTGAGGGGATAGAGCTTGGGTTTATATGGATAACCTTACTATTTTTCTGATGAAATGTTTGAGTCATTTCAGCAATTGCACCATCATGTTTTTGTGTCATGTGATGCAAGTTAATTGACTTACCATCCGCCCCAATAGGAGCCAAACCTTTATTCATTCTATCCAGGTTACTTCTTCCACGGCCGTCCACAAGATTTGGATAAATAAGATCATCTCGCTGATAAACTTTATTATCATCAAATTCCGCCGATTTAGTCCAAAACTTCCTATCTTTTTTGACAGAAACTGATGGAGGCGCATCTATCCTTTCCCCTTGGATTTTAGCACCAGTTCCTTTACCCTTTCCACCAAACCAGTTCAGTGGGTTCAAGCATCCTGTCGCCCCCCCAAGGCTACCGCAGATGCTTCCAGCACACTGATTTCACAATCACCTCGAAAACTCTGCCATACCAGATCACCAGTGAGGGCGATGCCTGCATCAATTGCACATTCAACAAAGCAACCAACAAATTTTCTCGCTGCAAACCTTGCCATATTGGCAATGATCGAAATCAGAATGGGTAATTGACCATTGTTGTCTGTATACAGCAGCGGGTTACTTAATCCATAGGCATATGCATTCAACCCACCATACAAGCCCGGTCGGGTCGTTTCTCAGATAGCGCCCGAGGCTCGGGTTGTAGTAGCGGAACCAGTTGTAGTGCAGGCCGGTTTCGCTGTCGTAGTACTGGCCCGGCAGGCGCAGGTTGCTGGCAAGGGTGCTTTTGTCGTTTATTGTGGTCTAGCCGTAGCTGTTGCTTCTGGCCTGCCAGGTGATGGCACCGTTGCGGGTGAACGCCCGTTGGGGTTGCCCGCGCTGGTCGTTGAGGTAGTAGTGGACCTTCGATTTTCCAGATGCGCTGTCGACGGTTCGGGTAAACAGTGGATCGGTAGACCAAAGGCTTTGGGGTTTCCAGCCGTATTTCTGGATCAGTTGGCCACTGTCGTCGTATTCACCGATCAATCCCTGTTCGTTGTAGAGGTAGTGGATGGTGATGCCGGTTTCGGGCAGTTCTTTTTTTGTCCGTTCACCCATGGGGTTGTAGCCGTAGCGGGCGATGTCGTTATCGGCGTTGCGTTTGCCCCGTTTGATCAGATTGCCGTTGGTGTCGTATTCGAAGTGGGTGTTTCCCTGTTGGATCAGCTGGTTGAAAGCGTTGTAGTATGACGCTGCTTCCGTCTGATTGACGGTTGCTTTGGTTCGGTTGCCCACGCCATCGTACTGGTAGCGTTCGTTAGTGCGGGCTTCGGGGATAAATTCACCGGCTTTTTTTCATAGACGGCACCGGTCAGTTGGTAGAGGGTGTTGTACTGGTAGTTGGCCTGTTCTTCGCGGCTGATTATTTTCAGCAGGTTACTTTCACCGTCGTAAAACCATTGTTCGGCACTGACCGGATTGCCCGCCGGGTCGTTCACCGAGCGGCCGGTCAGGCGCATCAGGCCATCCACGGTCTGGGTCATGATGGTGCCGCCGGGGTAATCTGTACGGTGTTAGTTTGGGAGTCAGGTATGCATTCCCACGGAAGATCGTGGGAACGAGATAAGAATTAAATCCCTGAAAATGAAAGTTCAAAAATGTGGTTTGATAAGTCCATTTGTCCAATGCCATCACTACACTCATATCTTCGATGGTAAATCCCATGTGACGAAACAGACATACAGGAATTACCTGTCCAAGCATATTCAGATACTAAACTACTTTTATGTTTTATCCTGTAAATATTCCAAACTTTTAAAGCACCTTCTGAGCAGAAAAATTTATAACTGACCCTATTGCTTAGAGCCTTTTCATGCCAAACGTACAGAGATTTTACTTCTTCCCCACTAGGCAAGAGGACATAGCCACTTGTAGGCTTCAAAGCTACTCCACACGTTAGTGAAGAGTTCCCACCTAAGAAATCTATATTTACTACTTCTTGCTTTATCGGAATATAATCAATTTGAATTACTTCTATACCATCAATAACTAGTGGTTTTCCTAGTGACTGGATAAATTTATTCTGTAATGTCATATCAGTACCCAGGCTTACGGTGCGGATCAACTGCAGCGTGTTCTTGAGGCCACTTCGGCACGGTCTTAATACCACCATCCCTAAGAGGTATGGGCCCATGGGATCGCTCCATAGATTCTATATCACCTTTATCTGGATTGTATCTCTGGGGAGGCAACCCTTTTTTCATTCGCTCAAAGTCCTCGGGAGTAAAATCATCTCTCGTTAGGTTTACCGCTTATTCCTTCCAATCATTTCTACGATCAGTTGAAGTATATTCAGGTTTTTTCTTTTTAGGACCTGTTTTTTATGCAAACTGCCCATTTTTCTTACGTCTCAGCTTAGGCTCATTCTCACCACTTACACGATTTTCATAAGCCCTAGACTTCGTGCTGGCCTTCGCTCTCTTCCCACCCCAGTTCCTCGGGTTCAAACAGCTATAGCCACAGTTCTGTCCGGGGCTCGGGTCGTAGTAGCGGAACCAGTTGTAGTGCAGGCCGATTTCGCTGTCGTAGTACTGGCCCGGCAGGCGCAAGTTGCTGGTAAGTGTGCTTTTGTCGTTTATTGTGGTCTGGCCGTAGCTGTTGCTTCTGGCCTGCCAGGTGATGGCACCGTTGCGGGTGAACGCTCGTTGGGTACGGCAATGAGCTGGTTGGCCTTGTCTACCAGGTACTCGTAGCGAGTGTTTTACGGGATGAATGTGCAGTGTTAGTTTGGGAGTCAGGTATGCATTCCCACGGACAACCGTGGGAATGAGGTAAGACCATCACTCACTGAGCCTGAATAAGAACCGTTGCAGGAAAGTCAGGATCATCTATCCAAATCGAAACCTGAGTTTTAGTGCTCTGAACATCTAGCTTTAAAATACCATCCATTTCGCTTGTAGAGAGAGCAATGTTAAGACTTGGTGTGTTAATAACCCCCTGAAAGACCTTTATACATTCCTCAATGGTCGAGTAACTTATATAACTCGACAAACAAATGGTAACAGCTCCATCAATTTCAGCTTGAGTACCAACTGAAATACAGAAATCATTCGCAGCGACAATTGACTCCTGAGAGTAGTCAGGGATTACTACATTTTCACATGATAAGTCATACAAAAAAATGATTGCATGTGGTACTTCTAAAGATATCCTCATCATTTTCCTCTCTTTGCTTTCTCTTGCCTGACATCACCACCCTGCCTTCTAGCACAATGAATGCAATGTGGATAAAACTCTATTGGATCATCAAGACTTTGTGGAGGCTGATGATCAGCAACAGCGTTGCCACTTTTCGTTCCTGGGTCTTTAGTTCCGCAAGTATGACAACCATGCTTTTCCATCAATTCATTAACTTGCCTTTGTTCCGAAGCAGTTGGCCTTCCTCTATGAGCTGGAATTGACTCTTTAGCATAAGGATCAGGTTCTAAGGTACTTACTCTATTACTTGTAGAGCTCGGATTGCTATACCCACCTCCTTCATTTGCCCCCAACTTATTGAGCTGCTCATGCGAGGACTTACCTCCCACCTTTCCTTCATGCGCACGACTCTCATAAGCCCTAGACTTCGTGCTGGCCTTCGCTATCTTCCCACCCCAGTTCCTCGGGTTCAGGCAGCTATAGCCACAGTTCTGCATGGCTAGAACAGCCATTCCCGAGAACTCAAACCCCGGCTCGCCCCCCCCCCACCATGTACTTCTACAGTACTCCGATAGAGGCTTCCGTGGCTGATGCAACAAGACACTGACCAAAGCAGCGAATATAAGCCGCTCCCGCCTGCCGCAACCCCCACCACACGGCCTGCAATGCAAAGTTTACCAACTGACCGTTGTTATCGATATACGTCAGCGGGTTACTTAATCCATAGGCATAAGCATTCAATCTACCATACAGCCCGGTCGGTTCGGTTGCCCACGCCATCGTACTGGTAGCTTTCGTTACTTGATGGTGCCGCCGGGGATATGTACTGGCATCTGCCACTGGTAACGGTTGTAGCTGACGCGCCCTTGGCCGGAGATAAGTACGGCAGTGAGCCGGTTGGCCTTGTCTACCCGGTATTCGTAGCGGATGTTTTTCGGGTTTTGATTGGATCGATGTTAGCTTAGGAATAAGGTATGTATTCCCACGGAGAATCGTGGGAACGAGGTAATTTCTTCGTGATCAAAGGACATGTATGTCGATAATCGAAATAGAAAAGCCACCTTCTATATTCTTAAAGGCGTCAATAGATAGAGTTAGATCACTCT
Source organism: Endozoicomonas sp. (assembly GCA_965198415.1). Taxonomy (GTDB): domain Bacteria; phylum Pseudomonadota; class Gammaproteobacteria; order Pseudomonadales; family Endozoicomonadaceae; genus Endozoicomonas. The sequence continues at coordinate 60,219 of CBDAPN010000017.1, read as the reverse complement.
CTTCACCGTCATACCATAAATCAAACTCAATAATTCTAGCTTGAGTATCATCATCGTATATCTCATAAGAAACAGCCTTATCGAACGCAATATCGTCAGGCATGCACAAACTGCCTGGATATTCATTAAGCGCTCTTCTAATTTCCTCTTCTGACAACCTCCCATTCTCTTTTCTTAATACAATTTCTGATATCTCTGAGTGCACCATCAATGACACCAAATTTTTCAACAATAGTTTTATCTCGCTATTCATGCTTGTACCTTCTACCTATTACGATTGCCAACCGACCTCATTTGCGTTTCTGGGGTAACTCCTAAACTATAAAAATACTCATCAGCTCTTCTGATATGTTCACGTGCTTCAGATTTCTTCAGCCATGCTTTCCGGAGAGATTTATATCCAATCCTTCTTTCAGCTGCATAAGTACCTCCTCCACGCTGACACTGAACTTGAGTAGCAATATAGTGCTCAAACCCCTTAGAAGTAGAAAGTCCATATAACTGAACAGCGGGGTCGTCTTTCCTGTTATAGCCTGGAATGTTCTTAACCGCAGCATCTTGAATAATATGATGTGAATCTTTCTCACCGGCATTGGTCAACTCTCTGTGAGTACAAGCAGCTCTGTTCGAACCGACATTATGTTCTCCATGCGCACGATTTTCATAAGCCTTAGACTTCGTGCTGGCCTTCGCTCTCTTCCCACCCCAGTTCCTCGGGTTCAAGCAGCTATAGCCACAGTTCTGCATGGCTAGAATAGCCATCTCCGAGAACTCAAACCCCGGCTCGCAATCCCCCATCATGTACTGCCAGAGCACACCGATAGAGGCTTCTGTAGCTGATGCTACAAGGCACTGGCCAAAGCAACGGATATACGCCGCTCCCGCCTGGCCTAATCCCCACCACACGGCCTGTAATGCGAAGTTTACCAACTGACCGTTGTTATCGATATACGTCAGCGGGTTACTTAATCGATAGGCATAAGCATTCAACCCACCATACAGCCCAGTCGGGTCGTTTTTCAGGTAGCGCCCGAGGCTCGGGTCGTAGTAGCGGAATCAGTTGTAGTGCTGGCCGGTTTCGCTGTCGTAATACTGGCTCGGCAGGCGCAGGTTGCTGGTAAGGATGCTTCTGTCGTTTATTGTGGTCTGGCCGTAGCTGTCGCTTCTGGCCTGCCAGGTGATGGCGCCGTTGCGGGTGAACGCCCTTTGGGGTTGCCTGCGCTGGTCGTTGAGGTAGTAGTGAACTTTCGATTTGCCAGATACGCTGTCGACGGTTCGGTTGAACAGTGGGTCGGTAGACCAAAGGCCCTGGGGTTTGCAGCCGTATTCTTGGATCAGTTGGCCACTGTCGTTGTATTCACAGATCAATCCCTATTCGTTGTAGAGGTAGTGGATGGTGGTGCCGTCTTTTCTGACTTCGATCAGGCGTTCACGGCTGTCGTAGAGGCATTGCCAATAGGGGTGTGTGCCGGTGGGGTCGATGGCGATGTCGTTATCGGCGTTGCGTTTGCCCCGTTTGATCAGGTTGCCATTGGTGTCGTATTCAAAGTGGGTGTTTCCCTGTTGGATCAGCTGGTTGAAGGCGTTGTAGTGTGACGTTGCTTCCGTCTGGTTGACGGATGATTTGGTTCGGTTGCCCACGCCATCGTACTGGTAGCTTTCATTAGTGCGGGCTTCGGGGATAAACTCGCCGGGTTGTTTTTCATAGACAGCATCGGTCAGTTGGTAGAGGGTGTTGTACTGGTAGTTGGCCTGCTCTTCCCGGCTGATCATTTTCAGCAGGTTGCTTTCACCGTCGTAAAACCATTGTTCGGCACTGACCGGGTTGCCCGCCGGGTCGTTCACCGAGCGGCCGGTCAGGCGCATCAGGCCATCCACGTTCTGGGTCATGATGATGCCGCTGGGGTAGCTGATATGTACCGGCATCTGCCACTGGTAACGGTTGTAGCTGATGCGCCCCTGGCCGGGGATCAGTACGGCAGTGAGCCGATTGGCCTTGTTTACGCGGTATTCGTAGCGGATGTTTTCCGGGGTAGCCGTACGGTGTTAGTTTGGGGATCAGGTATGTATTCCCACGGAAACTCTGGGAACAAGGTAAGGTGGATTTTATGTCGGCAACCCCCTTGGGTTTACCGACCTACTTAGTTTCGCGATAGCCTCAAACCGTGGGAACGAAGTTATTTAAGGCTTTTCAAAAAATCAGGGTCAATCCACACTGATTCTACTTGCCCCTCTTCTAGCTCAACACTATAAGGGTCAAATTGCTTTAGCTTAGATATAAACTCGTAAATATCTGTCGCTAACACTATGAGATTTTCAGGCTCTTCGTGATCCCAGAAATAAACTGAAGAATCTTTTGAAAAGTCTACAACCAAGTAATTGCCGCCTTCAGCCAATGCTATTGGATAAATGTATTCGCCTACATGATCAAGAAGTTTACGCTCTTCAACAATACTTGATAATGGAATTAACTCATTAATACCTGACTCATTGTTATCACTTACGTCAAAAATATTTGCCTCAGGTTTGGCACCATTACATTCAAGAAAATATTCCTGCACGTCTTTCGGCAAACTACAGCCTATTTCCTGAGCAAAAAGGTCGATCTCTTTTTGCCCAATAGAAATAGGCTTTGAAAATTTTATAGCCACTAAGCTATCTCCAAACTCTATTGATTACGCAATGTAGCTGTACCACCAGTGTGACGAGCTGCATTGTGTATTTCTTTAGGTATCAATTGCATCGTTTTAACGTTTTCAACATGATGCCAAACGAACCCATCTGGAGTGCTCTTCAAGCCAACAGCCTTATTTGTCATTGCTGAGTCTTTCGCATAGTTGCCTGTCAGACCTTTAATGTCAACCTGCGCTTTAGCGTACGGGGAAAAATCAGGGAAACCTTTATCATTAAATGTAACGCCAGAAGGGTGCGTTTGACCCGCATACTTACTATTAATTGGTTTCCTGCCATTAATTAGCGGGATGTTGTCTGCAATCTTTGTAACATCAGCCGATTCACCTTGTGGCCTGTCAACCTCTTCTCCATGCGCACGACTCTCATAAGCCTTAGACTTCTTGCTGGCCTTCGCTCTCTTCCCACCCCAGCTCATCGGGTTCAGGCAGCTATAACCACAGCTCTGCATGGCTAGAACAGCCATCCCCGAGAACTCAAATCCCGGCTCGCAATCCCCCATCATGTACTGCCACAGTACTCCGATAGAGGCTTCCGTGGCTGAGCTAACAAGACACTGACCAAAGCAACGAATATAAGCCGCTCCGGCCTGCCTCAATTCCCACCACACGGCCTGTAACGTAAAGTTTGCCAACTGACCGTTGTTATCGATATACGTCAGCGGGTTACTTAATCCATAGGCATAAGCATTCAATCCACCATACAGGCCGGTTTCGCTGTCGTAGTACTGGCCCGGCAGGCGCAGGTTGCTGGTAAGGGTGCTTTTGTCGTTTATTGTGGCCTGACCGTAGCTGTCGCTTCTGGCCTGCTAGGTGATGGCGCCGTTGCGGGTAAACGCCCGTTGGGGTTGCCCGCGCTGGTCGTTGAGGTAGTAGTGGACCTTCGATTTGCCAGATGCGCTGTCGACGGTTCGGGTGAACAGTGGATCGGTGGACCAAAGGCTTTGGGGTTTGCAGCCGTATTCTTGGATCAGTTGGCCACTGTCGTTGTATTCACCGATCAACCCCTGTTCGTTGTAGAGGTAGTGGATGGTGGTGCCGGTTTCGGGCAGTTCTTTTTTTGTCCGTTCGCCCATGGGGTTGTAGCCGTAGCGGGCGATGGTGTTGCCGTCTTTTCTGACTTCGATCAGGCGTTCACGGCTGTCGTAGAGGTATTGCAAGTAAGGTTGTATGCCGGTGGGGTCGATAGCGATGTCGTTATCGGCGTTGCGTTTGCCCCGTTTGATCAGGTTGCCGTTAGTGTCGTATTCGAAGTGGGTGTTTCCCTGTTGGATCAGCTGGTTGAAGGCGTTGTAGTACGACGTTGCTTCTGTCTGGTTTACGGTTGCTTTGGTTCGGTTGCCCACGCCATCGTACTGGTAGCTTTCATCACTGCGGGCGTCGGGGATAAATTCACCGGACTGTTTGTCATAGACGGCACCGGTCAGCTGGTAGAAGGTGTTGTACTGATAGCTGGCTTGCTCTTCGCGGCTGATCATTTTCAGCAGGTTGTTTTCACCGTCGTAAAACCATTGTTCGGCACTGACCGGGTTGCCCGCCGGGTCGTTCACCGAGCGGCCGGCCAGGCGCATCAGGCCATCTACGGTCTGAGTCATGATGGTGCCGCCGGGGTAGCTGATATGTACCGGCATCTGCCACTGGTAACGGTTGTAGCTGATGCGCCCCTAGCCGGGGGTCAGTACGACAGTGAGCCGGTTGGCCTTGTCTACCCGGTATTCGTAGCGGATGTTTTTCGGGTTTTGATTGGATCGATGTTAGCTTAGGAATAAGGTATGCGTTCCCACGGAAACCGTGGGAACGAGGTATCATTTTCTTACATAATCCAATATATCTACATCACCTTCATCTATCATTTCAAAAAAAACATCTTCACCATTTGCTCTCACAAAGCTAGCCTCATGAATAAGCAAAGGGAGTAGCTCAACAATAACAGTGATATCTCCTGCCTCAAAGAAGCAAAACTCCTCGTCAAAATAGGCAGGATGACTGCATAATAATGAACTCAGCTGTATTGAGTGTTGTTGTGAGAATAACTTACTATAAGGACCAAGCACTTGTCCCTCTTTAATTGCACGGTGCTCCTCCAAAATCAACTTACACAACGAAAAAATCACATCCTCCTGCCCGATTCCCTCATAATTTATATCTGAAGTAATAAGTAATTCTTGCCTTATTTTCCTTCCACTATCTTGCCCTAATAAATGACCACTTAGCCCTATACTTACATAAGTGACCAACCCATCTTCAGGGCTGTTTAAAAACTTTGCAACAGTAATTTCTGAGGTATTTTCTCTAAATAATTCATCCGGCTCACTTCTTAAAAATTGATCGAAGTGAGCTCTTAAGGCATCTCTTTGCAACACCATTCACCTCTAAGATCTGTTGAATACAGGGTTTAAGCATCATACATACATGAAATCTTTACTTATAACTGATTATCACTTCTGTTACATGACCTGCATCTTAAAATAGTATTATTCAAGTCATTATATGCATCATTATATTCAGATGGTTTAGCACCTTTTTTGTCTAATCCTCTTCTTATTTTTTCCCACTTTTCAACATGTTCAAGCTCCCAGCCATCGGGTGTGTTTCTAAGTTCTTTGTTATGCGGATTCCCCACCACATCATTGCCGCAGTCAGGACATTTTTTTGAGTTTTCTTTTGATCCATTTTCTGCCTTGTCCCATGCATTTTTGACGGTTTTCTTACGAGTGTATGGCCGGCATTTTTTCTTTGGGGTAGATCTTAGCTGAGTATTATCAACAACCTCAGAAAGAGCGTGGACTCTTTCGTTAGAAACCCGAGATTTGATATTGACCTTTTTTCCTTTCCCAAACCAGTTCCTCGGTTCAGGCAGCTATAGCCACAGTTCTGCATGGCTAGAACAGCCACTCCTGAGAACTCAAATCCAGGCTCGCAGTCCCCCATCATGTACTTCCACAGTACTCCGATAGAGGCGTCCGTGGCTGAGCTAACAAACGTGAGTTCGACGTAAAAAAGACAAGGAGCCTCCAGACAACTTAGCTATCTTTCGGGTACCAAAACCACAGACAGCTAACCGGAGGCTCCATGTCTGTGACCAGTGTATTCTGTGATGTCGATGATTTCTGTTTAATTTTTGAACCACAATGGCATAAGCAGCTTATCTGCAATGACAAAAAATCACCGGTTATATCAAAACTGACGCTCAGTGAGATAATGACCATCATTATCTGCTTCCATCAGAGCGCCTTCCGGGATTTCAAGCACTATTACCTGAGCCACATTGTCCGGCATAAATCAGACAGTTTTCCCAATCTGGTTTCTTATAACCGTTTTGTTGAGCTGATGAAGACGACATTGATTCCATTGACTGTTTATCTCAAAACACAGTGCATGGGAAAGCCCACAGGTTTGTCGTTCATTGATTCTACGCCTATCGTCGTTTGTGATAATCATCGAATCAATAACCACAAGGTGTTCAGAGAAGAAGCTAAACGTGGAAAGACATCTACTGGCTGGAAGTATGGATTCAAACTTCACTTGATTATCAACCATTGTGGGGAAACCCTGCCCTTCTGTCTCTCAACCGCGAATACCGATGATCGCAAGCCTGTACCTGACCTTGTAGAGGATTTAACGGGTTGGATTTATGGAGATAAAGGGTATATCTCAGAGAATTTAGCTGGCTGAAAGAGAAAGGCCTGAATTTAGTGACGAAAGTTCGAAAAAACATGAAGCCGAGAGAGCTGAAGGCCTTTGATAAAGCCATGTTGAGAAAGCGAGCCGTGATCGAGAGTGTTAATGATCAGTTGAAAAATATTTCGCAGATAGAACACACTCGACACCGCTCACCATTCAATTTTGCTGTAAATCTGATTGCTGGCCTCATCGCTTATACAATGCAACCAAGAAAGCCTCATATAAATGTTTCGGCACTGACAGAGGGTGTCCCTATGGCTTTCTGAACGTCGAACTCACGTTAATTATGTTTGCTGCTGCCAAACCTGGAGATGTGGTGATACTTGATGGCATCGAAATAGGAGCCGCAACGCAATTCTCTGCGGGAAAAACCGGTCTCCGTATTGAGTCGGGCACCCATAGGCTGCAAATAAAACGGGCTGGCGAGACAGTTTTAAGTCAGAAGTTCTTCGTGGCTGAGGGTGTCAGCAAAACGTTTACCATCGGTGATTATTAATGTTGAGCGCAAAAAAATTGATGACAGTGGCGGTTGCCACCGGTTCATTGTTAATGGCGGGATGCCAGACCACTCAGGGCTTGTATCACTGGGGTGACTACGAATCCGGGCTTTATGGCTATTACAAAGACCCTGCAGAGCTGGCGGCTTTGTCTGAGCAGTTACTTGCAGCCATAGAGGATGCCAATGGTCGTGTAGCACCTGGCATGTATGCTGAGTATGGAACCCTGATGTTACATCAGGGCAAAAAGGATGAGGCGGTTATTTACTACACCAAAGAACGGGATCTCTGGCCGGAAAGTCGGCACCTGATGGATACCATGATCAACAACCTGACACGCAAGCCTGCTGATAACCAGAAGGAAAGTTAAGATGATTACCAGTGCAAAAAAATGGTTGGTTGCCCTGGGGATCAGTCTGCTCACCGGTTGCGCTGCCCAGGCTCCCAAGGTTGACTTCAGCGCTTTTCAACAAGCGGACCCAAACTCAATACTTGTGGTACCTGTGGTCAATGAATCTGTTGATGTTGATGCTCCAAATTACTTCCTGTCGACTATTTCCGTACCATTGGCGGAGAAAGGCTATTATGTTTTTCCGGTCAACACAGTAAAGACGGTACTGGAAGGGGAGGGACTGTACGACGCTGATCTGGTTCACGCTGCTAACCCGATTCAGTTGGGCACGATGTTTGGTGCCGACTCGATCCTATATGTGACCATTAACCAGTGGGATGCCCAGTATATTGTCTTGAGCACCACGGTGACCGTCAGCTTTACCTATCGAATCGTCAGTGGCAAAACCGGAGAAGAACTGTGGACTGCCAATAAAACCATGCAGTATAGCCCTCAGGTTAACAATTCTTCTGGCAACCCGCTGGCTGATTTGGTGGTGATGGCAGTGTCTGCTGCGATTACCCGGGCAGCACCCAATTACATGCCATTGACGCAACAGGCCAACTATCAGGTGTTGTATCTGGATCCGACAAAGCTCCCTAACGGTCCTTATCTCAAACCCCAGTCGTGATTTGCAGATCACCACAATCGAGATTATTTGCCTGAATATTAAAGCCCTTTTCATTATTGAATGATTGGGGCTTTTTTTGTTGTAAAAGAGGCTGAAATATTTCCGTAGAAAATCGAAATTTCGCAAAGTGCTCTTTCCAATTCCGGGGAATCAGCTCATTGATTTGTCGGGCGGGGTGGAGGCTGACTCTTTGAAGGACGTCAACCAGGTAATTGTAGGGATCAATATCTTGCAGGCGACAGCTGACCAGGTAGTTTTTTCTTTCCATCGGGGTGCACCAGAGTAATCGCTCAAGATGGTTGGTATCCATCTGAACATCCGGGTCATCCAGAAATACTCTCAGTGACGTTTGATAGTTCTCGTCATACGCCAGCGCTTTGCTCAATGGGTTCGTTTTAGTCAGTTCCGGTCTCTGTCGTTCCTTATGGCACCAGTCAAAAAATTCATCCACAAGAGGTAATGACTCTTCCAGACGAATGCACTACTTCTCGTCTCCGATAGTGCCGGTATCACGAATACGTTTTTCTACACGATACAGTTAGCCGATCAGGGCGAGTGCATGAGCGACGACTTCAGGTTCATCGTCTTTCGCCCTGTCAAAGTACCTACCTGTATGCACCCAACACTGGGCTTGGGTGATTTTAGGGTGTTTTTTGCAATAACTGTCATAAACACCGTAGCCATCGGTGAGCAATACGCCTTTGAAGTCTTTCAGTAATGGCTTGATGTGTCGTGTAGAGAGGGTTAGCGACAGGGTAAAGACTACTCCTTCAGTTCGCCATACACCGGCCAGAACCAGTGTTCGGGTGGTTTTATGCGAGTTTCTGAAGCGCTGTATCCAACACTGACTGCAACTGTTGTATTTTCAGTTGCGCTTCAACGGGATTGGCGACTTCAGAATAATTGATGGGGTATGACTATCGCTGCTTTTCAGCATTGTGCAGCTCATGGTCATAACGTTTAAATTTCTAGACAGAACTGATGTCAATACCTTCAAGCAAGAGCTTCAAATCGGTCCAGCATAATGAATGTTTTGTGGCATTCTATTAGTTCATCGTCGTATAAACAACTTAACCACAACTGAAGTAGTGGCTGACTTTCTACACACGCATAGCTTGAGATAGAAGCCAAAACAGTGTTCAAATAAGTTAATTTTTCTGTAACAAGAATGTCATTTGGCTCATTTAGTGTTCACTTGAATTTTTTGGCGCGGACTAATTATAAAAATAAACATTCGCAAAGGGGCAACCCTGTTCAAACCATCCCATGAAAAGGAACCATTATGGCTATTAAATATCTCGCTAAACTTGCCGTTGCTGCCGTCTTGCTCAGCACACAGGCACAAGCAAAAACAGAGATTGAGTGGTGGCACGCCATGGGCGGTGCGCTCGGTAAAAAGCTGAACGAGATTACCGCAGATTTTAACGCCAGCCAGTCAGAATACGAGATTAAGCCAGTTTATAAGGGCAGCTACTCAGAAACCATGACCAGTGCGATTGCAGCCTTCCGTGCGAAAGAGCAGCCTGCCATTGTGCAAGTGTTTGAAGTCGGCACAGCTACCATGATGGGCGCAAAAAAAGCAATTTATCCCGTTTATCAGTTAATGGCAGACACCAAGGAGCCGTTCAATCCAAATGATTACCTTGCAGCAGTAACCAGTTATTACACTACCAAAGAAGGCAAAATGCTTTCGCTACCCTTTAACAGCTCGACGCCAGTGCTTTACTACAACAAGGAGATGTTCGCAAAAGCAGGCGTTAAGAACCCACCCAAGACATGGCAAGAGATGGAAAAAGTCTCTCGTAAGCTGCTGGCTTCTGGCGCACAGTGTGGCTTTAGCACGACCTGGCAATCTTGGACGCAAATCGAAAATTTTGGTGCCCGTAACAATGTACCCTTAGCAACCAGAAACAACGGTTTCGGTGGGCTGGATGCGGAGTTTATGTTCAATAATTCTGCGTTTGTTCATCATATTGAGCAAATGAGCCAATGGGCAAAAGAAGGTATCTTCAAATACGGTGGTCGTAAGTCGGACGGCATGCCGCTGTTCTATACCCAAGAATGTGCGATGACTATGGGTTCTTCATCAGGTCTTGCTGGTATTCAGGAGAACATGAAGGGTGTGGATGTCGGCGTAGCGCAATTACCATACGACTCTACGCTGGTTAATAAACCACAAAATACTATTATCGGCGGTGCGTCACTGTGGGTTCTGCGGGGCCATTCGAGCGAAGAATACAAAGGCGTGGCGAAATTCTTTTCTTACCTTTCAACTGCAGAAGTTCAAGCGGATTGGCATCAGTTTTCTGGTTACCTGCCAATCACCAAAGCAGCTTATGAGCTAACCAAAGAGCAGGGCTTTTATGCGAAAAATCCGGGCACTGACACCGCTGTTTTACAGATGACGTCTACTAAGCCAACGGCAAATTCAAAAGGCATTCGCTTTGGCAATTTCCTGCAAACCCGCGACATTATCAACGAAGAACTAGAAGCCGTATGGGCAGGCAAAGTCACGGCTCAAGCAGCACTGAACAATGCCGTTCGCCGTGGCGACGAGCAACTAAGCCGCTTTGAGCGCACACAAAAATAACAAGCTTTAATGCACTGAGTGTCCCATCGCATAAACACTCTCCCCACCCGCCCGGGTGGGGGCTGGTTCACTCTTTGCCTGTTTTACTTTGGTATTTGTATGTCCTCACCTGTTGTTTTTAAACATAAATGGCTTCCGGTTGCGTTAATTGCACCTCAGTTGGTGATCACTCTGGTGTTTTTCATCTGGCCAGCAGGGCAAGCCATTTTTCAATCTTCACAACTTGAAGACGCTTTTGGCATGAGCCGTGAGTTTGTAGGGTTGGAGAACTTTGAAAATCTCCTTAATGACCCGCTGTATCTGGAGTCATTAATGACCACGCTGCAATTTAGCCTCAGTGTGGCGTTGCTGGCGTTAGTGAGTGCCTTGGTACTTGCTGCCTTTGCTGAGCAAATTGTGCGCGGTGCGACGGTATACCGTACTTTTTTGATTTGGCCGTATGCCGTAGCGCCTGTTGTGGCAGGTTCGCTGTGGCTATTTCTGTTTGACCCAACCATCGGTGTGATAACCGATATTTTGAAGTGGTTTGGCGTTGACTGGAATCCAAAACTTAACGGCACCCATGCCATGTGGATGGTGATTATCACCTCGACATGGAAGCAAGTCAGCTACAACTTTCTGTTCTTTCTTGCGGCATTGCAGTCGGTTCCAAAATCTCTGCATGAGGCAGCGGCAATTGATGGCAGCGGGCCTATCAAACGCTTTATCACCATTAGTTTTCCACTGATTTCACCAACCAGTTTCTTTCTTTTGGTGGTGAACTTTGTTTATGCGTTCTTTGATACTTTCGCCATCATCCACAGCATGACACAAGGCGGCCCAAGTAACAGTACTTCGACCTTGGTTTACAAAGTTTATAACGATGGTTTTATCGGCTTGGATTTGGGCTCGTCCGCTGCTCAGTCGGTGATTCTCATGGTGCTGGTGGCAGCGCTGACCGTGATTCAGTTTAAATATGTTGAGAAGAAGGTGGCGTACTGATGGTAGAAAGAAGACCGCTTTTTAATCTGTTTTGTCATGTTATTTTGATTCTTGGCATCATTTCCATTGCGCTGCCGGTTTGGATTGCCATTGTCGCAACCACCCACGAAAACAGCGCTTTTGCCACTGGCACACCGCTTTGGTTCGGTGATGCAGGCTTTAGCGTGTTTAGCGAGTTACTCAGTGACGACGCTCTTTACAATAACAATGCCTTACCTATTGGCAGTATGTTGCTGAACTCATTCATTATGGCAATGTGCATTACCATCGGTAAGCTGAGCATTTCGATCATGTCGGCTTATGCCGTGGTGTTCTTTCGTTTTCCGGGACGAATGCTGGCATTTTGGATGATCTTCTTCACGCTTATGTTGCCGGTTGAAGTACGCATCATGCCGACGTTTGAGGTCATCACCAATCTCAATATGTTGAACTCGTTTTACGGCTTAACCATCCCACTGATTGCCAGTGCGACTGCAACCTTCTTATTCAGACAGTTTTTTTTGACCGTACCCAATGAGCTGATAGAAGCAGCGCGCATTGACGGCGCAGGACCAATCAAGTTTTTTTTCGATATCTTGCTGCCGTTGTCGCGCACCAATATTGCTGCCCTGTTTGTGATTACTTTCATTTATGGTTGGAACCAATACTTGTGGCCTCTGCTGATCACCACCGATACACAGTACTACACCATTGTAATGGGCATTAAGCAGATGCTCGGTGTTGTCGACGGGGTGGTGGAATGGAACAAGATTATGGCAACCACCATTATCGCGATGGTGCCACCGGTGATTGTGGTCATTGCAATGCAAAAAGCTTTTGTAAAAGGCTTGGTTGATTCGGAGAAATAGATGTCCACGTTAACGCTTTCTAATATCGCTAAATGTTATCCGAACGGCTATCAGGCGATCAAAAAACTTAACCTCAATATCTGCGACGGCGAGATGGTGGTACTCGTTGGCCCAAGTGGCTGCGGCAAATCCACCCTGCTTCGTATGATTGCAGGTCTTGAACAAATCAGCTCTGGCGAACTTAACATTGATACCACTACGGTTAATGATCTTGAGCCGGGTGAACGCGACATCGCAATGGTGTTCCAAAACTATGCGCTGTACCCACATATGACGGTGTACAACAACATGGCATACGGTCTGCGTAACCGCAAAACATCAAAAAAAGAAATCGCCCGACTGGTGAGCGAAGCAGCGAAAATGCTTGAGCTGGACGATCTGCTTGACCGTAAACCGGGCCAGCTTTCTGGTGGGCAACGTCAGCGAGTGGCAATGGGGCGTGCTATCGTGCGTGAGCCAAAAGTTTTCCTATTCGATGAACCGCTTTCTAACCTGGACGCCAAATTGCGCGTGCAAATGCGTCTGGAAATCAAAAAACTGCAACGCCGCCTTGGCACCACGTCAGTCTACGTAACCCATGACCAAGTGGAAGCCATGACGCTGGCAGACAAGCTGGTGGTACTCAACAAAGGCAATGTTGAACAAGTGGGCACCCCGCTAGAGATATACGACAACCCGGCCTCAGTGTTCGTCGCAACCTTTATCGGTTCGCCAGCAATGAACATTTTGGACGCTGACATTACCGCCAATGGAATAGCAATCGACAACTTCCTGCTGCCAACACCAACGGCCAGCCTTGATTTAGGCAAAGGTCAAACTTGGGCTACGCCCTGAGCATTTACAAATCAGCGAAGAGAATCCCTGGTTACAAGTAGAAGTGGAGTTGTTTGAGGCGCTCGGTGCCGATTTGCTGCTTTACTGTCGCACCCAGAGCAGCGAATCGCAAAAACTGATTGTCCGTGCTGAAGGCCACACGCCAATTCAAATTGGTGACAAACTGGGTTTGAGCATCAAACCAAAACACATTCACTTATTTGACGCTAATACTAAAAAACGCATTGCCTACCCACTCACTTCAGCTCCAACCACACCAGCTCGGGATGCAATGATGGCGACCGCCGCTGAAGTTTAAGAAAAAAAGGGTGAAAGATAGTTGCCTCCACCAAGCAGTAACTATCTTTTACCTCCAAAAAGTGGGTAACTGCCGAGCTAGGGCTTAACCACTGCCGCCGTGAGTAGTTGAGGCTGTTCTTGAAAGCGTTCGCAAAAGACGCACTGGATCTTTACCAGCAACCATTACGACCCAAAGCGTCCATTGGTTTGTCTCGACGAAAGTAACAAGCAATTAACTATTGAACGTGAGTTATTTGCTTTCGCATCGTTTGGCGTATCTGCAAATAGCCAGTTGCGCCGACCCAATGCGAATGGGCGGATAACATTTTCCGCTGCAGCACTACTGATGCCCAAGTCACCACTCTCACCGTATGTTGTTACTCTTGGCTACTGGCTAAGCGTGTAGCTCATCGCCTTATGTATCAGGCGGGTGACGTTTTTCTCTAGCCATTCGAGCAGCTTGAGGCGGGTTGAAGCCGGTTTCTGACAACAGACTTCGTATCACCACCTCTCCGTGAGCTTTGCCACAACTTGACGACTCATCCTGAAGGCGCCGATTTGTGCGCCTGCGACACACTCTCCATTTTCCAATGGTTCTCACTACATACAGGCTTTTCAGACGACTGCTAAAAAAAGACGCATTAATAAAACAGAAAAACCCCCGAAAGATTGCTCTTTCGGGGGTTTTCTTTAATGGGTGCCTGGCGATGTCCTACTCTCGCATGGGGAGACCCCACACTACCATCGGCGATAAGTCATTTCACTACTGAGTTCGGGATGGGTTCAGGTGGTTCTAACTTTCTATGATCGCCAGGCTTAACTGGTTGCTAATGTCAGGAATTACTTCCCAACAGTAGCCGGAATCCGTTTTAAGCTGTTTTCTTGCTGTACACTCTTTGTGTATGCCGTCTGCTGTTGACTGTTTCTTTGCCAACTCGCTCTCGTTTTTAAGCGCTCTCAAATCGCTTTGGCGTTATATGGTCAAGCCGCACGAGTCATTAGTATTGGTTAGCTCAATGCCTCACAGCACTTACACACCCAACCTATCAACGTCATCGTCTTTAACGGCTCTTCAGGGAGATCTACTCTCCAGGGAAGTCTTATCTTGAAGGGGGCTTCCCGCTTAGATGCTTTCAGCGGTTATCCCGTCCGAACATAGCTACCGGGCAATGCGTCTGGCGACACAACCCGAACACCAGTGGTCCGTCCACTCCGGTCCTCTCGTACTAGGAGCAGCTCTTCTCAAACTTCCAACGTCCACGGCAGATAGGGACCGAACTGTCTCACGACGTTCTAAACCCAGCTCGCGTACCACTTTAAATGGCGAACAGCCATACCCTTGGGACCGGCTTCAGCCCCAGGATGTGATGAGCCGACATCGAGGTGCCAAACACCGCCGTCGATGTGAACTCTTGGGCGGTATCAGCCTGTTATCCCCGGAGTACCTTTTATCCGTTGAGCGATGGCCCTTCCATTCAGAACCACCGGATCACTATGACCTACTTTCGTACCTGCTCGAGATGTACCTCTCGCAGTCAAGCTGGCTTGTGCCATTACACTAACCGTACGATGTCCGACCGTACTTAGCCAACCTTCGTGCTCCTCCGTTACTCTTTGGGAGGAGACCGCCCCAGTCAAACTACCCACCACACAATGTCCCCGATCCCGTTCCGGGACCCGGGTTAGAACCTCAATATTGCCAGGGTGGTATTTCAAGGTTGGCTCCACGCAGACTGGCGTCCACGTTTCAAAGCCTCCCACCTATCCTACACAAGCAACATCAAGATCCACTGTGAAGCTGTAGTAAAGGTTCACGGGGTCTTTCCGTCTAGCCGCGGATACGCTGCATCTTAACAGCGAGTTCAATTTCACTGAGTCTCGGGTGGAGACAGCGTGGCCATCGTTACGCCATTCGTGCAGGTCGGAACTTACCCGACAAGGAATTTCGCTACCTTAGGACCGTTATAGTTACGGCCGCCGTTTACCGGGGCTTCGATCAAGAGCTTCGAGTTACCTCTAACCCCATCAATTAACCTTCCGGCACCGGGCAGGCGTCACACCGTATACGTCCACTTTCGTGTTTGCACAGTGCTGTGTTTTTAATAAACAGTCGCAGCCACCTGGTATCTTCGACCACCGCCAGCTCACGGAGCAAGTCCGGTCACCGGCAGCGGCGCACCTTCTCCCGAAGTTACGGTGCCATTTTGCCTAGTTCCTTCACCCGAGTTCTCTCAAGCGCCTTGGTATTCTCTACCTGACCACCTGTGTCGGTTTGGGGTACGGTCCCTGTTGGCCTGAAGCTTAGAAGTTTTTCCTGGAAGCCGGGCATCAATCACTTCTCCTCCGTGGAGGATCGTCATCAGCTCTCGGCCTTGAGGTTCCGGATTTGCCTGGAACCCCGGCCTACTGCCTTAAACGCAGACAACCATCGCTGCGCTGACCTAGCCTTCTCCGTCACTCCGTCGCAGCCAACAGGGGTACAGGAATATTGACCTGTTTCCCATCGATTACGTCTTTCGACCTCACCTTAGGGGCCGACTCACCCTGCGCCGATTAGCGTTGCGCAGGAACCCTTGGTCTTCCGGCGGGGAAGCTTCTCACTTCCCTTATCGTTACTCATGTCAGCATTCGCACTTCTGATACCTCCAGCATGCCTCCCGGCACACCTTCTGCGGCTTACAGAACGCTCCTCTACCGCGCTTAGCAACGCTAAGCACCCGTAGCTTCGGTGAACAGTTTGAGCCCCGTTAAATCTTCCGCGCGAGCCGACTCGACCAGTGAGCTATTACGCTTTCTTTAAAGGGTGGCTGCTTCTAAGCCAACCTCCTGGCTGTCTGGGCCTTCTCACATCGTTTCCCACTTAACTGTTACTTGGGGACCTTAGCTGACGGTCTGGGTTGTTTCCCTTTCCACGACGGACGTTAGCACCCGCCGTGTGTCTCCCGTGATTGCACTCATCGGTATTCGGAGTTTGCATGGGGTTGGTAAGTCGGGATGACCCCCTAGCCCAAACAGTGCTCTACCCCCGATGGTGAGACACGAGGCGCTACCTAAATAGCTTTCGAGGAGAACCAGCTATCTCCGGGCTTGATTAGCCTTTCACTCCTATCCACAGGTCATCCGCTAGCTTTTCAACGATAGTCGGTTCGGTCCTCCAGTTGATGTTACTCAACCTTCAACCTGCCCATGGATAGATCGCCCGGTTTCGGGTCTACTCCCAGCGACTGCACGCCCTATTAAGACTCGGTTTCCCTACGGCTCCCCTAAACGGTTAACCTTGCCACTGAAAGTAAGTCGCTGACCCATTATACAAAAGGTACGCAGTCACCTGACGAATCAGGCTCCCACTGCTTGTACGTACACGGTTTCAGGTTCTGTTTCACTCCCCTCAACGGGGTTCTTTTCGCCTTTCCCTCACGGTACTGGTTCACTATCGGTCAGTCAGGAGTATTTAGCCTTGGAGGATGGTCCCCCCATATTCAAACAGGATTTCACGTGTCCCGTCCTACTCGTTTTCACAATTGATGCGTTTTCGTGTACGGGGCTGTCACCCGCTATGGCCACACTTTCCAGAGTGTTCCACTAACGCATTAATTGCTTAAGGGCTGTTCCCCGGTCGCTCGCCGCTACTGGGGGAATCTCAATTGATTTCTTTTCCTCCGGGTACTTAGATGTTTCAGTTCCCCGGGTTCGCCTTCCAAAGCCTATGTATTCAGCTAAGGAATACTTGCTTATGCAAGTGGGTTGCCCCATTCGGAGATCGCTGGGTCACGGTTTGTTTATCAACTCACCAGCGCTTATCGCAGATTACCACGTCCTTCATCGCCTCTGACTGCCAAGGCATCCACCGTGTACGCTTAGTCACTTGACCATATAACCCAAAGCGATCTGATGGTTCAGATTGGCTTGGCGGGTTATGAATCTTATAACTACCTTTAAACGATCTTATGAATTCAAAAGGGTGTTTTGAATTCATCGCCATACACATTAGCTATGATTATTGCTAATCATTAACTTGAGAGTGTCTCAGCAAGAATTTTCTTTAAACGACAACGTATGTTTTTAAACACAAGCTTTAAAACTTCAGCTTTAAAGCGCACGCCCTAAAACTTAGCTTTTGTCGTTTAAATCAATTCAGCTTAATTTGGATTCCACATTGTTAAAGAACGTTCTTTCATCAAGAAAGAAAAGCAAAATATGCTTAATGAATCGGTTGCCTATTGTAATGACAGGAATTGGTGGAGCTATGCGGGATCGAACCGCAGACCTCCTGCGTGCAAAGCAGGCGCTCTCC
>CBDAPN010000017.1:0-40000 GCA_965198415.1 Endozoicomonas sp. | reverse complement strand
AGAATAGCTGCGATATAAACCAGCCGGTGTAATTGGCTCCATTTTTTGCCCAGTCGTTTCATCATTTTTTGCGTTGATGTAATACCAAGTGCCAGCAAAATTATTAAAGCGCAGGCACCAATAATGATATAGGAACGCTTATAAAGGTCTTCCAGTAGTGTCTGCCATTGCCAGGCCAGCATAAACGCGAGATAAGCAAGTAAATGCAACCCAGCATAAAACAGGGAGAACAGACCAAGCATACGTCGAAAACGTATGAGTTTGTTATAGCCTGTTATTCGTCTCAGCGGTGTTACCGTTAAAGAGAGCAGCAAAAAAATGAGCGCCCATTCACCCAAAGCATGAGTGAATGCAGCCCCGGGGTCAGTTCCAAGTGTGTTATCCCAAGCCTTCATTATCAGATAGGCCAGCGGCAGCAGGTTGGCAATAAAGACCACCCCTTTCATTCGTCCAACCATTTGCATTGGCAGTTAACCTCTTAGCAGGCACTCAATAAAATCGGCGTAAGTCCATCCCTTTATACAAGTGAGCTACCTCTTCTTCATAGCCATTAAAAAGTCGAGTTTCGATTCGGTTTGGTGATAGCAGCGTACCCGGCAATCGTCGTTCATGTTTCTGACTCCATCGGGGGTGGTCTACAGCCGGATTTACGTTGGCATAAAAGCCGTACTCTTTTGGAGCTGATACCTCCCAAGTTGTTTTCGGTTGCTGCTCACTGAGGCGTATTTTCACAATTGATTTAATGCTTTTAAAACCATACTTCCACGGCACCACCAGCCGAAATGGCGCACCGTTCTGATTGGGTAGAACATCGTTATATAATCCAGTGGCCATAAATGCCAAAGGGTTCATTGCCTCATCAATACGCAGACCTTCGACATAAGGCCAATCCAGAGAGCCAAAAGATGCTTGCTGACCCGGCATTTGATGCGGGTCGTACAGTGTCGTAAATTCTACAAACCGTGCTTTTGAGGTTGGCTCAAATTGTTTGAGTATGTTCCCCAGAGGAATGCCAATCCAAGGAATAACCATTGACCACGCTTCAACACAACGCAGCCGATAGATTCGTTCCTCCATTACGTGTGGTTTGAGAATATCTTCCAAGTGGTAACGCCCCGGTTTGGCCACTTCGCCTTCGACGACGACCGACCAAGGTTCTGTTTGTAGCGTGTGTGCATTTCTGGCTGGGTCAGCTTTTCCAGTGCCAAATTCATAAAAATTGTTATAGGTTGTGACGTCTTGATGGGGCGTTAGTTTTTCCGTGCTTCTATAGGGACCAGGCTGAGCAGCACGGACTTGCCGCTCTAACCAGTTCTTTTGCGCTGGCGCAGGCCTTGATTGCGGTTTTTTGGTAACAGCTTCGCCTTCCTGAGTACAGCCAGTAAGCATAACGCCAAGCCCTGCCAAAGCAAAACGGCCAGAGAGTTCAATAAAACGGCGCCGTTCATGATAGATTGATTCCGGTGTGATTTCGCTACTACTGATATCTGATGGCTTTTTTGTTTTAAGCAGCATAGCCGTTCCTTTTTAAGGTTTCTTTTTATTATCAATATTTCGGTATGCTATGGAACCGTTTTTTCTGTAGCCTCCATATTTCTAAGCATCACGCTAATTTCAGAGTGTAAACGTTGTATTTCTTCTCTATCTTTTTTGTTTTGTTGATTATCCAACTCTTGAGACCTTGTTTTTATCTTGTCAACAGTTTCAAGACCGATCTGTGTTTTGATATGAGTATCCTTTTCTTCACAAGACTTGGCTTTACGTTCACGTGCACCGGGTTCGCAGCCAAAAACGCTCCCTACTTCAGCCGAACCTTTGATCCCATCCCAGGCATCACGGAGTTTCTTATTGGGTGCAAGATTGCTGCTTTGCATATCATTTTTTGAAATCCCTCCTGTCTGCCCAGCTTTAATTTGTATCCACCGCCATTGAAATAACTTTTCGGAGCACTTTCGCCTTCTATTTGTAAAAATATATCGTGAAGTATTTGAGAATCACCAACTGGGAACGTCATAAGACACTTACCTATAAATTCGTTTTAATATAAAGTTATCCGTAGACACCCCAAAAAAACAAAAGTTCATCTCTTTACTTAGCTCTTACAATACAAACAACCACAAAAAAAGCGACCAAAGTCGCTTTTTTTGTGTTGGGCTACAGAATTAATCTGCCTGATGTCGCTTACTCTCACCTAACCGCCAGATGGCAGTGACCGGTCCTGAAGCCGCATAGACCAGGAAAATCATCAATAAAGTGCGAGACGGGTCCAGAAATACCACTGCATAAAGTAAGACAATCATCAACAGGAATACGAAATGCAC
This sequence comes from Endozoicomonas sp., assembly GCA_965198415.1. Lineage (GTDB taxonomy): Bacteria > Pseudomonadota > Gammaproteobacteria > Pseudomonadales > Endozoicomonadaceae > Endozoicomonas. The sequence continues at coordinate 37,679 of CBDAPN010000017.1, read as the reverse complement.
TCGGCCGCGCAAGTCAATTTTTTTAAAACTGTGATAACGAAAGTTGCTCACCATCAACACTCCGGCTCCACCGGTTATGAATGACGCCAGCAATGCAACCACGGTGGAATCACCGTCCAACCCAAAATCACTCAAGGCCCAAACCATACCGGTCACCAAAGCCGCGGCGGACGGACTGTTGAGGCCAGTGAAGTAACGGCTGTCAGTTTCTTCAATTTGAACATTGAAGCGAGCCAAGCGCAGGGCAGCGCAGGCGGCGTAGATGAACGCGACCATCCAGCCGAATTTACCCAGTTCATGCAGTGCCCAGCTGAACGTGATCATTGCGGGCGCCACCCCAAAGGTCACCATGTCTGCCAAGCTGTCGTACTGCTCACCAAACTTACTCATGGTATTGGTCATGCGGGCGACGCGCCCGTCAAGCCCGTCCAGAATCATGGCCACAAATACCGCAATACAAGCCAGGCCAAAGTGCCCCGCCTGAGCTGCGATGATAGCGTAAAAACCACCAAACAGATTCCCAGTGGTGAAAAGGTTGGGCAGGAGGTAGATTCCTTTGCGGCGTATGGCTTGCCCTTCTTCGAACACCTCTTCTTCGTGTTCGTCAACAGGGAAGAAGCCGTCAACGGCATCTTTATCACCGTTCTCCGGTTTTTCTTTCTCAGTCATGAATATATCTGCTCATCATTACAGAACTCTGGTGAGACTGTACCACGATTACTCTTTTTTCGGGATACGGTTACATTAAACATTCGGTCAACCCAAGAAAAGAGGTCACCCCCCGTTCATGGTCTAGACGATACAATCTAAGCATTCGATCAGACCAAACCACCCTAAAATCTTAAACTGAAACGCCTGTAAAAGCTCTCAGCCGCCGGCGCAATGGCTGGTCGGACACCACTGGTAAGAGCTATTGCCTATTTCATCATTACCTGATTGTAACCCTCAAAATTCTTAAACTTATCTGTAACTATCAGTGTTAAAAACTTTAGTGTTTCAGGGAACGAACATGGAAAATCGCCAATCTAAGCCCGACCACTCAAACCATTGGGCAAGCAGCGAGTCGACCAAAGCATTAATACCCTCACCAAGCGGGAACTACATCATTGCAGCCTCTTCTGAAGATGTAAAAATGGAGATCCGCGGGCCAGATTTTGTTGTTATTATGCCCGATGGAACCGAGCACATGATACTGATGGGGGGCATCAACACAGCAACCGGGCAGTCGGTGCAGCTGGCTTTTTCCAACGGTGAGGTGTTAAACGGCGATCAGTTTATCTCCCGTGCCAACTTCCAGGGCACCCACGATATTCAACACGCCATGCCCTTCGGGGAAGAAACAGAAGACTCCACCTTTTTACCACCGAAATCTTACGAATTTCCAGCAGATCCCCCCGAAGAAGTAACTGAGCACTCCGAAGAAGTGATGGAGCATTCCGAGCTCAACGCAACCACGCCTGTTAATGTACCGGAGCCTTTGGATGAAGCCGAATCGTTCAGCGAAGATTTCTCCAAAGCCATGGAAGAATTACAAAGCGACATGAGTCCGAGTGCGCCTGAAGAGCAGGATATGTTGTCTGCTTTTCAAAAAGAGCTTGAGGAGATCAGCAACCAGCTTGAAGCAACAGCAAGACAGCCTCAACAAATTGCTAACGACCCAGTAACTCCCCCGGCGACAAAAGACCCGTTTGTTGGCCTGCCAGAAGCCACCACCGACGTCAGCATTAACAACAACGATTCTAGCCCAGGCGCTACGTTTAACGTTGCCTTAAATAACATTGCCGGAATCAAGAGCAGCAGCGAATATCTTGGCGGTGGTGGCTCTAAGGAATCCACCAGCAACACGTCATATAATTTGCAACTGAATGATGAAGTTATTGATTTCTCCGAGAACACCACAGGTTTGACGGTACAAGGTGATAACCCGCAATACTTTTCAGCGGATTCAATATCCCGCCTGCTGACCATCGACAGTTCCGGAATTGGTAACACTGTACAGCAAGTCAAGCTTTTCGGCTTACCAGAAGGCTGGACTGTAGAAAGCGCCAAACAGATTGCAGCTACCGCTGAAACCTCAGAGCACTGGTTAATTAACACCAAAGATTTTGTTATCACCTACCCCATTGATGCCAACCCAATAGCCACCAGCTTCGGTTTGGTTTTTGATGTTCAGTTCAAACCAGAAACTGGTCGGTTACCGGAAGTTTTTAGACTGCCCGCCTATGCAGTCTCCACCCGAAATGTGGACGATTTACAGGCAGAGCTCAATGGCAAACCCGCCTTGGTGTTCAATCTGTCCCACAACAACGATGATATTCGCACGGGAAGAGGAGCAGACACTATTGACGCTGGTGTTGGCGACGATCAGGTGAATGCCGGAGCCGGTGATGACGTCATTAAAGGCGGGACGGGCAATGACTACCTTGATGGCGGTGCGGGCAGTGATACTGTGGATTTTCGCGACAGCGCCAACGACCCCATCACTATCGGAGTTAACGTTAACCTTACTGACGGCAAAGCCACCGACGGAAACGGGTTTACGGACACAATAATCAACATTGAAAACATCATCGGAACCCGTTTTGCAGACCAGATGACGGGTAATGCTGTTGATAACACCCTGAACGGTGGCCTAGGTGACGACACACTCAACGGCGGCGCAGGAAACGATACACTGCAAGGCGGCAATGGCAAAGACACTCTTGCTGGCGGTGCTGGCAACGACACGTTAAATGGTGGCGAGGATAACGACCTCCTCAACGGTGATGAAGGCAACGACACATTAAGCGGTAATGAAGGTGACGACACCCTTAACGGTAATAACGGCAACGACACATTAAACGGTGATAAGGGTGACGACACGTTAAACGGCGCCCAAGGCAACGACCAGCTCTACGGTGGACGAGGCGATGATATCCTCAAGGGCGGCGCCGATGACGACACGCTCAGTGGCGGGGACGGCGATGACACTCTTGAAGGCGGTGATAATAACGACGCCCTGCTTGGTGGGCTCGGTAACGATACCCTAAGCGGCGGCACCGGCGAAGACACCCTCAAGGGCGATTACGGAGATGACGTTCTCAACGGCGGCGAAAACAATGACATACTCTACGCCGGTTTAGGCAACGATACCCTAAACGGCGGCGAGGGCACTGATACCGCTAATTACAGTGACCGCTACGAAGCCATTACCGCCGATCTGGCCATAGGGACAGTAACCACCGGCAACGCCAGTGATGACGATCAGTTAACCAGCATTGAAAACATCATCGGCACCCTGCGTAATGACACCCTGACCGGTAACAGCGACGACAACCGCCTTGAGGGTAACACTGGCAACGACACCTTAATTGGTGGCAACGGCAACGATACCCTAAACGGCGGTGCAGGCACCGACACGGTAAATTACGCCTCGCAAACAGAAAAAGGTATTGAGGTACTACTCAGTGCAGGCAAGGCCACCGTAACCGATGACTCTGGTGGTGAGGATCAACTAATTGAAATTGAAAACGTGGTTGGCACCCAAGCAAATGACACCTTCAGTGGCGACAGCAACAACAACTGGTTTGATGGTCAGGAAGGTAAAGATACCATCAGCTTTGCCCGCAATGAAATCACTTCTGCCGTAAACGCCAGCCTGAGTACTGGCAAGGCCTCGTATGCATTTAACAGCACCAACAGTGTGGATCAGTTTACCAACATTGAAAATCTCACAGGCAGTCGCTTCAATGACCAGCTCAGCGGTGATAGTGGCAATAACACGCTAACCGGCGGTGACGGCAACGACACCCTTGACGGCAAAGAAGGAAACGACACACTCTTCGGTAATGAAGGGGACGATACATTCATCGCCAGCAACGGCAGCGACACTTTTGATGGTGGCGAAAACACCGATACGGTGAATTACAACAGCCATCAGTGGGGCATTGATGCCAACTTAGAAAGCGAGACAGTGACCAGCGGTATAGCCGAAAAGAAAGACACACTTATAAACATTGAAAACCTCACTGCTACGGCATTTGACGACAACATTACCGGTAATGACCAAAACAATGTGTTAATAGGCCTTGAGGGCAATGACCTCATCAGTGGCGGTGCCGGAGCAGACACGCTTAACGGCGGTGCGGGCAACGATGAGCTATTCGGCGGTAAAGGCGACGACACATTAACAGGTGGTGAAGGTACAGACACCGCTAATTACTCAGAACAAGACAAGGGCATCACAGTAACCCTCGACAATGGCGCCGCCACCGTAACCGACGGCTACGGCGACACCGACACATTGACCTCCATTGAAAACATTGTTGGCTCACAAGCTAACGACACGTTCAGTGGTGATGCCAACAATAACCGCTTTGACGGTCAGGGAGGTGAAGATACCATCAGCTTTGCCCGCAATGAAATCACTTCTGCCGTAAACGCTAGCCTGAGTAATGGCAAGGCGTCGTATGCGTTTAACAGCATCGACAGTGTGGATCAGTTTACCAACATTGAAAACCTCACAGGCAGTCGCTTCGATGACCAGCTTACCGGTGATCATCGAACCAACACTCTAACCGGCGGTGACGGCAACGACACCCTTGACGGCAAAGCAGGAGACGACACACTCTTCGGTAATAAAGGGGACGATACATTCATCGCCAGCAAAGGCAGCGACACTTTTGATGGCGGCGAAGGCACAAATTTGGTGAATTACAGTAACTACCAAGAAGGAATCAATGCTGACCTGTCTAAGAGCAAAGTGACCAGCAGCGCTGGAACCGACACACTGATCAACATTCAAAATCTTACTGGCTCAGAAAATGATGACGTAATCGTCGGTGATGATCAGGATAACGTTTTGTCTGGCCTTGCAGGTATTGACCAAATTAAAGGCGGCAATGGTAATGACGTGATTACAGGAGGCGACGGCAATGACATCCTTGATGGCGGCGATGGAGGTGACACCCTTGATGGCGGCATCGGTGACGATACGCTCGAAGGCGGCAATGGTAATGACGTAATTACAGGAGGCGACGGCAATGACACCCTTGATGGCGGCGATGGAGGTGATACCCTTGATGGCGGCATCGGTGACGATACGCTCGAAGGCGGCAAGGGTAATGACGTAATTACAGGAGGCGACGGCAATGACACCCTCGATGGCGGCATCGGTAACGATACGCTCGAAGGCGGCGATGGAGATGACACCCTAAAAGGAGCGCAGGGTAACGACACACTTCGTGGTGGTGAAGGCACAGACTCCGCTGATTACTCCTATCTAGTCACAGGACGAACCTTCAACTTAGCAGACATTGAAGGCAACTCAAAGCTCGAACTAAGCGACACCGAAACCGACTCACTATTCAGCATTGAAGGCATTATTGGCACTCAGGGTAATGACACATTTATTGGCAGCGCCAGCAATAACGTCATGGACGGCCACGAGGGCACAGACACCGTTGACTTTAGCAAAATGGATGTAAAAGGAAGCGTGACTGCCAGCCTTGCCCAACAACAGGCCACTTACATTGCCAACGATAATACAGCTAATCTGGACTATTTGCGTAACATTGAAATCATCATCGGCACCCAAAATAGCGACAACCTGACAGGAGATTCCAAAGCCAATGAGCTTTATGGTGGCGATGGAAACGACTATCTCAATGGCCTCACCGGCACAGACAAAATCCACGGTGGCAATGGCAACGATACACTCATAAGCCAGGGTGACGAAAACGAACTGCACGGCGACAACGGCAACGACTCATTCACAAGTAATGGCAATACAAACACCATGGGTGGTAGCGGGAAAAATAACGTACGGCGGTAACGGCAATGACGCGTTTACAACGTTTGGTGACAACAACAAACTATACGGCGGTGACGGAGACGATACATTTACCAGCTCTGGCGAAAATAACACCATGGACGGCGGTAACGGCAACGACACATTTACCAGCGACAACATTAGCGACAAAATTATTGGTGGTTCCGGTCTTGACACAGTCATTTACGAGGGGTGGTCCGCAAGTATCAAAGTCACGTTAAACAATAACGGCTACGGCACGGTCAATGGTGAGGAAGAGAAACTCAAAAGAGTTGAAAATATTAACGGCACCAACCACGACGACACTTTAATTGGCAATTCTCAGGAAAACGTATTAAAAGGGCTAGATGGTAACGACACCCTCGAAGGCGGAGAAGGTAACGACAAACTATACGGCGGTAAAGGTAACGACATAATCAAAGGCGGCATCGGTTATGACACTCTGCAAGGCGGAGAGGGTGACGACATTTTTTATGGTGGCACTGGTATAGATACATTCGTTGGTGGAAATAACAACACAAGACATCTCTAAACCGGGTGAGGGCGGATTTGATACGATTGACTTTTCAGATTTAGAAACCGGAGGCGTTGAAGTCGACTTTACCTATAGTAACTCTTTTAAAATTCGTAACAATGGCGAAGGTCAAAAAGAAACCATGTACTCCATCGAAAAGGTTATCGGAACTAAGTACACAGACACCCTGACTGGCGACCAAGGCCGCCATATTGATGCGGGCGGGGGAGACGATACTCTGAAAATCGATTTTCTGAAAATCGATTTCTCAGACATAAAAGGAACCAATACCAAACTTGATGGCGGAGCCGGCTCCGACACATTACACAGCACAAAAGCCGGCAACTTTAACTTAAGCGATTTTGGCTCAATTATTGATAATATCGAAACCCTCGACTTTTCTAAGAACGGTAGCGATACCATTGCTTTATCCAATGATGATTTCTCATCCCTTACCGGTGAAGGCAATCAGTTAGAAATCAAAGTCGATTCCACAGACACCATCACCGTGAATGGCGCAACCGTTACAGAAAACCAAAGCTTCCGCTATGACCCGCCCGATGACGACTCAGGCTCACACACAATAACGGTGTACATCGTTTAAACTAAAAGTAAGCAGTCTCAATCAAACAAGTCAACGGATGACTTATGCAAACCGACACGCCTCCATCGGCCAGCCTGGAAAAAAATGTGCTACTGCTGGCTCGGTTATTGGGAGTTGAGCTACCTGCTGATTATGCCCAAAGCATCACCTCGCAGCCTTTCGACGTAAAGCACCTTGCCCGACTCGCCGACACCCGTGGCCTTTATCACCAACGCCAACAAGTTCAGCTGGCAGAACTGACAGAAGATCACTTCCCCTGCCTGCTGCAAATGCATAAGAAAACGTTTTATCTGGTACAGGAACGACAGGGGCATAACTATCGGATTATGGCAGCCGACGGTACCGAGCACTGGCTTAGTGAGCATCAACTGCAAGCAGACTATTGCGGCATCACCCACCAACTGTCACAAGACCCCAAAAAAGACAAAGAGCATAACCGCCCCGCCAACAGTCACTGGCTAAAACAACAAATTGGCAGACTGTGGCCACAGTACCTGCAAGTGCTGCTGATCACGCTGCTCATCAATCTGTTCACTTTGGGGCTACCAATCTTTACCCATTTTGTCTTTGGCAAGGTACTGCCGGGGCAAGCGATGGACACCCTGCTCACCATCAGCGTCGGGATGGGTATAGTGCTGACGCTGGACTTCATCCTGCGATGGCTGCGAAGTTACTTTCTTGACGACGCTTGTCGGGCAATTACCCATCAGGCCGAAACCAGTTTGCTGGAAAAAGTATTAACACTGGAAAAGCACCAGCTCACCACCTCGCCAGCGAAAGTTATTCAAGTGATCAAGGATTTTGCCCGCATAAGGGAGAGCATTTCCAGCTCAGTGCTTCTGTCGGTTTTGGACATTCCCTTCTTTGTTCTTTTTTCCCTCGCCATCTGGTGGATTGGAGGGCCATTGGTCTGGATTCCCGTTACGATAGCACTTCTGCTCATTACCCTCTCTTTAGTCAGTTTCCAACTATCCAAAGCCAGCAATGCCGCCAATGTTCGCAATGCTCACGATAAACAGACTTTTCTGCACGAAACCGTCAACGGCATGGACACAATTCGCTCAATGGCAACAACATCTGGTATTTTGGCGCGCTGGCGAATACTGGTAGCGGGCTCTAGTCGTCGGGAATTTCAAAGCAAGCAAGCAGGGGCGATGATTACCGCTCTGGTGGCTACAGCCTCTCAAAGTGTCGTCTTTTTTATGCTGGTAATTGGCGTGCTGTTGATTCAGGACGGTGTACTGGCCGCTGGCAGCCTGTTTGCCTGCATTATTCTCGGTAGCCGGGCCATCGCTCCAATGGCGAACTTATCAATGGCCTTAAACCGAATCAGTCAGGCGCGGCAATCTCTCAAGGAAATACAACAGCTCTTTGAGAAAAAAACGTCGCAGGAAAAACCCGGCCTCCTACGCCACCCCCTAACCACCTTGCAAAGCAAAATTGCGGTTAACAACCTCAGTTTCAGCTATCCCGGTGCGGTGCATCCAATACTGGACAACATCAGCTTCAACATAGAACCCGCAGAGCGAGTAGCACTGCTTGGCGCATCCGGTTCAGGAAAAAGCACCTTGATTGATCTGCTTCAGGCCAACTTGCAGCCCGATAGCGGTGAGATAACCATCAACCAGATTCCCTTGGAGCGACTGAACGTAAAAGACTACCGCCGTTTTCTGGGCGTAGCCCGACAACAACCCACACTGTTTTCAGGAACCATTGGCAGCAACTTATTAATGGGTAACCCAGGGGCTGGAAAACAATCTCTCGAACGTGTCTGCAAACTGGTCGGGCTGGATAAATTTATAGGCCAATGCCCCGGTGGTTACGACCACCGGATCACCGAGCAGGGGCAAAACTTATCCGTGGGTCAACAGCAGGCCATCAACCTTGCCAGAGCCATACTGCACGGCGGTGAACTGCTAATTCTGGATGAGCCCACCAGCGCCTTTGACAACTACCATGAGTCGCTGTTCTGCCAACAGTTCTCTGATTATCTCGATAAAAAACAGACCTTACTGCTAATTACTCACCGCCCCACCCTATTGCAACTGGTGGACCGGATCATCGTGTTGGCCGATGGGAAGGTGGTGGCGGATGGCCCTAGAGATGAGGTTCTGGCGGCTATGAACCACCAGAGACGCAAATAGTTTCAACGGTTCAAAGTGCGTCGATAAAGGCGGTGAATGCTGCGGAACAATTTCATAATCACCGTCGCCTGCTTGCCCTGAATAGACTTCATCTGCTCTGCAAGCTGTTTTTCGGTAGTTTCATTAATTGCTTGCTCACTGGAGCGAATCTCACGACTCAGGCTCGCCACCTGCTGCTGGCGGTGCTGGCGATTAATGCGGAAAAGACGACGAAGATAACGTTTCAGGAAGCCAAAAATTCGCTGACTTAATGACTGCTCCAAAGCCTTAGTTGCCTGCTGCACCTGATCCGCAGTGAAAGCACCCAAAGTATCCGGCAGCTGATTAAGCTGATCTGCAATGGCTACCAGCGCCCGATTCCCCTCTTCACTTTGTGCCTGCAACTGCCTTTGCAACTCCAGACTGTCATCTTGCATGGTAGTGGCCTGACTCTGGTAGGCATGCTGGCGATCCCACTGCTGACTCAGCTGCTGTTGCTGCTCTAGCTGATTATCAACCACCTTTTGACTGAGCTGAATAAGTTGCTCTCCTTGGGACTGTAGAACTTTTGCTTGCTTTTCAAGAACATCTGTAAGGCTCTCAATAAACGATAACTGTTGCTCGTTAGATAGAACGAGCTGCTCCAAGCGCTTGTCAATTTCGCCCGGTGCCAGCGCAGCGAATAGTTCAGCATTGCTCCGGTTTGCGGTATTGGGCGCACCCTGATCGTTTCTGGCTAAAACAAACTCAATGAGCCAGTCGGAATACATTTTGGCAAACAATGCACTGGCACGGTTAACGTTCATAGCCAGTGCACTGATAACAATAGAGCCACAAAGACCTGCCAGCGAGGTTCCAAAGGCAATGCTCATACCCGAAAGCGGCTTCTCCAGTTGCTGAATCAACATAACCAGCATTTTGGTTAGATCGTCTTCTCCGGATAGACCCGCAGAAAGTAAACCTATGATTCCGGTGATGGAGCCTACAGTAGCAAAAAGGCCAATAAACGTTCCCAGCAACCCAAGGTAAACCAATAAGCTACTGAAATAACCGATTAATGTGCGACGCTCAACAACAGCATTTTTGACCATATCAATCAAACTTCGGGCGGCAGCCGGCTTAAGGCCACTGGTCATATTACCGTCGTCGTCAAACTCAATACTTGTCTCAAGTCGTTCATACAGCTCGCTGGTCAAATAAGTTTTACCGCTGTATTGTCGCAGCGCCAGCGTGCTCCGCGTAACCATCAGTAAGTGATCTAAATCACAAAGTACCTTAAAATCGCACTGCAAACGGTAGAAGTTTCGGCAGCACAGAAGTATGCCTACTAAAAAAGCCGTCGTAATAATCAGGCTCAATACCCGATTTGCAGAAAGAATATTCACCAGCATGTCAATATTGAAACCGAGCAACACCAGCACGCTCACCAATATCAGTACGATCCTTTGCCGATAAACTTTGATAATTTCATGAGACTTTTGCTCAAAGACTCGTTTTTGTTCACTCACGATGCAAATCCTTTGTTCGCCTTCTTTAGCGTCGCAGCATTACCTGTATTACTGCTTTTTGACCTGTTTAATAACGGCGTTTTGATACAACAAGATATTCAACACACTGTTGAAGTAAGCAAAATACAATCGTACATCTTCCGTTCTGGAGCGATGCAAATCCTGCTGTGCTGTTGAGATATCCAGCAAGCTCTGCTGCCCAAGCTCAAACTCTTGGCGATACAGTTGCACAACTTCCTCGCTAACCTTCAGGTAGTTATCGTTGGCGGCTTTTTCTTCTTTTATGCGTTGTAACGTCCGCCACTGATCTTTGACGTCTCGCTCAAGATTATTAAGATACTCTTCCCGCTGATAATCAGTACGCTGTAACGTCAGCTCATTTTCCCGAATTTGCTGCCGGGTCACTGAGCCATCCCACAGGTTATAAGACAGCACCAGTTTAGCGCTCTGATCCACAGACCAATCGTTATCGTCCACATCCGAATATTTGCCGGACAGGTTTGCCTCAAAGGAAAGAGTTGGAAAAAGATCTCGCCGACTGGCGAGCAGCTGGGATCTGGCAGAACCGTACTCAAGGTTTTTTGCTTTAACTCCGTAGTAGTCGGTTTTTGCCAAGCGCAAAAGCTCATCAAGACTATCCACAACCGGCCAACTCTCCATATCAGGCATTTCCAGCTCGTGGGGTGGCGCACCAACAATCAGGGTAAAAGCCTCAACAGCAAAGTCGCGGTCAGCACTAAAACGAATGCGCTCCTTTTTAGCACCTTCCAATAAAGCGGCCACCTTTTGCACTTCAGAATAGGATGAAACACCTGCAGCCTCTCGCTGGTACATGGTTTCCAGCAAACGTGCGTACTCGGCAATATTTTCTGCAACCAGGCTAAGGGTTAGATCCAAACGCAGAACTTCCAGATAAGCACGAGAGACCAATAAGGCAAGACGCTCTTTACTCTCTTCAAACATAAAACTTCGGGTACCGACCTGAGCCTTTGCCGAATCAATCTGGTACTTGGTTCGGTGGAAGTCATACAGTAACTGCTTAATCTCTACTTTGCTGGTTGAGGTATTCTCCCACGGCTGAGCTTCCGCTTTTCCTGCCCTCTGTTCAAACGTCAGCGTCACTAGCGGCTGCTTTCGCTCCCCACGCAGCCGCTGCAAACCCGCTTCACTGATGCCTACATCCGCCTCAAGTGTTTTAGTAATGGGATTGGTTTTAATAGAGAGCTCAATAGCCTCATTTAACGTCATAGGCCAAGCTGCAAAACTGCTGATCAGCAGCGCAATAAAGAAACCACCTTTTCGTAACATTTTTTTAATCCAGAACGACCATCAAAACGAAGTTCAGGCCGTAGATGAAACAACCTGATGCAAGAAACTGTTTATGTTCATCGGCTGCATTAAAATTTTTATAACGTCTGCAATAAAGCAAATCCGAGGGCATGCCGATTACAGTCTTATTCGAATCACTCCAGACACTTTAAAGCCCTCCCTATGTCAGAAGAAAACGAAGACAACCCCTGGCCCGGTTTCGTGGATATAGTCTCCTCGGCACTATTGGTTTTCGTTTTTCTAGTACTTATTCAACTGATGGTCATTGCTGGCGTGAGCATGAAAGTTGGACAGAACGCAGTGCAGGAGATAGCGGCCAATAATCCACAGCCTGAAGATACTCCAAACATTGAAGAATCCGTCCAAAGCCAACAAGAAATCCCAGAAGAAGCCAACGCTCAGCGCCCCCCGGACTACGAGTCCAAAGCTCGAATCATTACGGCTGAAAACAGCCTAGTCGTTGTGTACGACAAGTTTGAAACCTTGTTGTCCGAAGAAAACAGTGCACTTTTAGACGCCTGGATCAACGACAATAAAGAGCAGCTTCAGCAAGGACAAATCTCTTTAAACAGTTTTTTAAACCAACAAACCCTATCGGTGACCACTTCGTCCTACATCTCTTACACCCGCATGATGGAGCTGCGTGGCCAATTTATTAAAAACGGTCTTCTGCCTAAAAACATTTCTATTCGTATCAAAAAAACCAGCGTGGAAAGCAATCATGTGGAAATTCACATCACGCCGTAGCTGGTACCGACTCAAAACTTTTTTGTTGCGCCACAGCCTAACTCTGGTCGTATTTACTGTCTTGACGCTTTTTATAGGCTGGGCACGCAGCTTTACCGTGGATATTTTTGTACACGGCACCGGTAAAGTCACCGCCGACAGCCATTACAAAATTGTTGAACACCTTGAAGGTGGAATCCTTACCGAGCTGCACGTCACACAAGGACAAAAAGTACAAAAAAACATGCTGATGTTTGTGGTGGACAACCCAAAACTGCAAGAAATGACCGAAATACTCACCGAAGAGCTGATGGAAAAAAAAGCTCGCCTGCAACGCTTAAATGCCGAAAAGGCGTTCACCGACTTTACGCCAACGCCCGTTGAAAGCCCAGAAATGGAGTCCTACCTGCAAAATGAAGTGCAGTTATACATAAATCGTCAACAGGCGCTGGCAGACCAAAAAGCCATTCTCGGACAACAAACTACCCAACAACTGGCTCGCCACGTAGAAATGCAACAGACCATTGATGACCTACGCAAAGAGCTGGCAGTAGCCAAAGAACAGCGGGATATGCTGGAGTCCTTATTAAGTGGCCGTGCCGGCTCCAAGGCAAACCTGCTCACCAAACGGATGGATGTGCTGAGAATTGAGACCCGTATTAATCAATCGGAACATAAACTCACCACCTCCTTAGCGGAATTAAAAGAACTTGATCTGCAAAAAAATCAGATTAATAGTGATTTTCGGGAAAAAGCCCAAGAAGAGTTCAACCGCGAAAGCGCCAAAGTGGCGTTACTTGAAGCCCAAATCAACGCCTCCAAAGCGCAAGCGGTTCGCAGTGAAATCCGCTCCCCGGTCAGTGGAACTTTACACCGGCTGATTACCAGCACCCTTGGGGAGGTAGTAAACCCTGGCAGCGCCATGGCAGAAATCGTGCCGGAAAACGATCCGTTGATGATTGAGGCCAGAATCCTGCCAAAAGATCGGGCCAAAATATGGCTGGGGCAAACCGCCAATATCAGAGTCTCAGCTTATGATTACAGCAGCCACGGCGGCTTAGCTGGCACTATTGCCGAAATCAGCGCCGATACCTACCAAAGCGATCACCAAAAAGAAGAGTATTACCAAGTCTCTATTGTGGTAGATGAAAACGGATTTGGCGCCGACAAACCTCTGCGCCAGGGGATGACGGTTGAGGTATTTATTGTTTCAGGACAACAAACACTGCTCTCTTACCTGTTACCAGATAGCTTCACTAACCAACCCTGGAAACTTAAGTGGCCACTAAACCATGAACCCTAACGCCAAAAAGGATTTTCATAATGAAGAAAAAAATATTGGCACTTGCCTGCTCCGGCGTCTTATTTTTTCTGACAACAGCCAAGGCAGCACACTACCACGATGATGTTCCAGCGTTTCCACCCTGGAAGCAGGGAGAAAACCTCGGAGTTCTTGAACTACAAGTTTCTACCCCTAGCGCCCGAGCCTATCAACATTTTCAGATTGGCCTGAAACTGTTGCACACTTACGAGTTTCCTGAAGCGATTTGGTCAATGCGGGAGGCGCAGCGCCATGATCCTGAAATGGCCATGGCCTATTGGGGGGAAATAATTGCCAGTCAAATGCTGGTTTGGCATGCCTTTGATGATGAACTGGCTCAATCCGCCCTCAAGCGCATGGACGCCAACGCCGATTTCTCCCGCCTGTCGCCACTGGAACAAGGTCTGATTGATGCCGCGCGGGCGCTCATCTCGCCCAACCCCGACAAACTGAGTAACTTTAAAGCAGGCTCACCCACTTGGAAATTTCGTGACAAAATGGCTGCACTGCATGAACAATTCCCCAAGGTTCATGCGGTCAAGGTTTTTTACGGATACAGCATACTTGGTACACGACAGGGAGTCCGGGACTTCTCCACTAACTCAAAGGCCATTGCATTATTTAAAGAAGTATTGGCAGAAAACCCAGAGCACCCCGGAGCCTTGCATTACCTACTGCACGCCACAGAAAACCCAGTGCAGTCTTATTTAGGCCGCTTTGCCGCTGAGACATTAGCAGACGTCGCCTCTGCCTCCATACACGCCCTACACATGCCCTCCCATTACTACTTCACAATAGGAGACTGGCAGCAGGTGATTGATATTAATCGCTTCGCCTTACAGCAGTCACAGCAACGGGCCATCGACCTGAACATGAGCTCGGATACTTGGGAATTCCACGGCCAGGGTTGGGTTATTTACGCCTTTTTGCAACAAGAACAGGAGGCCGAAGCACTGAAAGAGATGAACGTTCTTTATCACGCCTTCGCCAATAACCCTTCGAGCACCATCCGCCGTTACCTCCTGTTTGCAAGAGCAGGCTTTCTGATTGACAGCAACCCGGCCAGCAAAGAACACCAGCAAGTAAAACAAACGACGATTGACTACAAAGATATGGTATCCGCCGCAGTCAGTGCCAATATTATGGCCCGGGCTTATGTTGGCTGGCGCACCAACAACAAGGAAGAAGTGGCAAGAGCCGATGCCGACTACAAAAAGTTTATGAAGCAAGACTTATCCACTCTTGCTCCGCCAGAGTACGACGCAACCCTGATTATGGACCTGCTGATACAAGCCTTTGCCAACCTGATGGACGGCAAACACAAAACCGCTGAAGCAGCCTTAAAAGAGGCCGCAAAGATGGAAGACGACATGGTTCATGAACACGGTATACCGGTGGTGGTTAAGCCTGCCAATGAAATGTACGCAGACTACCTGCTACAACAGGAGCGATACGGTGAGGCTCTGCTGTATTACCGCAAAGCACTGGATTATTTCCCAAAAAGAAAGGCTGCTCTTAAAGGAGAGGCAAGAGCGATGAGTGAAATTTACAACGCGCGCAATCTATAACAGGCAATCAAAAAAAAGCCGCTCCGAGTTGGAGCGGCAAGAAAAACCGGCTCAGTTCTTCTCTTTATCCACCAGCTGATTGGCAGTGATCCAAGGCATCATCTCACGCAATTTGGCGCCAACGGTCTCGATTTGATGGGCTGCATTATTGCGACGATAGGCCGTCATAGACGGGTAATTTAAAGCACCTTCGGCGATAAACTTCTTGGCATACTCACCGTTCTGGATATCTTTCAGCGCCTGACGCATGGCTTTGCGGGACTCATCGTTGATGACTTTTGGCCCCGTAACATACTCACCATACTCGGCATTGTTAGAGATGGAGTAGTTCATGTTGGCGATGCCGCCTTCATACATCAGGTCAACGATCAGTTTCAGCTCGTGCAGACACTCGAAATAGGCCATCTCTGGGGCATAACCGGCTTCGGTCAGCGTTTCAAAACCGGCTTTAATCAGCTCCACTGCACCGCCGCACAAAACCGCCTGCTCACCGAAAAGGTCGGTTTCAGTTTCGTCTTTGAAGGTCGTCTCAATGATCCCGGTACGACCGCCACCAACACCACTGGCGTAAGAGAGCGCAACGTCTTTAGCTTTGCCCGAGGCGTCCTGGAAGATAGCAACCAGATCCGGAATACCACCACCTTTGACAAACTCAGAGCGCACAGTGTGACCCGGAGCCTTAGGGGCAATCATAATGACATCAAGATCAGCGCGAGGAA
Source organism: Endozoicomonas sp. (assembly GCA_965198415.1). Classification (GTDB taxonomy): domain Bacteria; phylum Pseudomonadota; class Gammaproteobacteria; order Pseudomonadales; family Endozoicomonadaceae; genus Endozoicomonas. Next base: position 21,458 of record CBDAPN010000017.1, on the reverse strand, counting down.
CCACCTGGTTGTAATGAATAGCAAACCCGTGGGCAAAGGCCAGGGTAGCGCCCTGCTTCAGGTTGGGTTCAATCTCTTCTTGATAAAGCTTGGACTGGAACTCATCCGGGGTGAGAATCATCACCAAATCTGCCTGCGCCACGGCTTCAGCGACGTTGGCAACAGCAAGACCAGCAGCGCTAGCCTTGGCACGGGAAGATGAACCGGGCTTCAGGCCGACAGTGACATCAACGCCGGAGTCTTTCAGGTTATTGGCGTGGGCGTGGCCCTGAGAGCCATAACCAATGATAGAGACTTTTTTGCCACGAATGATGGAGAGGTCACAGTCTTTATCGTAATACACTTGCATTGAGCAACTCCTCAAATAGAACACCGGCCCTTAACGGTTCGATAGTTTCAGGTTTTTATTACGAGCGGCGATTACGCCGATCAGTCAATTGGCTGTACACCATACTTGATAGGCTGCTTCGGGTATAGCTCTGCCCCTTGAAAAAGTCTCTGTTTCAAATAGAGCAATTTCAGTCCATTAATGCTGAACCGGCTAATTATAGCCAAAGGTTCTTCAGTTGCTACCGTGTTAATAAATTGCGGCAATAAAATGCACATAAATAAATGCGGGGGAGGCTATTTATATTTAATTGTCTGATTTAGTTCAGTTGACTCTTTTAACCGGGTGCCACTGCCGATGCTTTAAAGCTACAGCAGCCAGAAATGTCACTATGAACATCATCTATCGTAACGCCATCATGCTTGCCCTGGCACTGGCGGCTTTTTCTGTTCACTCTGAGTTCCCGTCCGCCAAAATCGCGTGGATCATTCCCGGCGGCCATCAGGCGGCAACCGACCAAGATTTTCAGCCCAAGTTTCCAACGCCGGAGTCGGTCGAGTCTTGGGAGCTGCAAAATGCTGACCTGATTGTCGGCTCCGAAAAAGGCTCAGCCAATGGCCCGGAAACGATGGGCTACATGTACAACCAAAAGCTGGACTTTTCACCCACCAGCCTGGAGATGTATCTGCGCCAGCGAGTAGAAGCCAGTGGAGAAAGTTACGAGAGCCTCTTTCTGCATTTTGCCGAAGACACCGAATTACTGATTGAAAACGACTCCCACGGCACCGACACCCCCTTTGCCAGAAAACCCTCCATTGCTGGCTGGACCGAATCACCGGATCATTACGGCTACCTGATCTACGACCACCCACCCTACGACAAACCGGTGTGGGAGCATAGCGCAACCGGCGGCGGCCTGTATGTCTATCTGTTTGAACGCTTTGACCGGCTGCAACTGGACTTATCGGCCAGCGCAGGGGAAGGGCGTTTAATCGTGGAGTATCCTTCTGCCACCGCCAGTGGAATGGTCTCCAACTGGCGCTCGCTTGACGTAATTGATGGCACAAACAACCTTAAGGTCAATGGTGAAATCCGCTGGACTCCACCGGCAGACTGGCAGCGCGCGGCCACCCACGATGGCAGTGCAAACCGCAATGGCGGGCCAGCTTTTGCCAAATCCATACTGTTAAACCAAGGGCGGATGTACGTGGTGCGCCTGCGCTGGGAAGGCCAAAGCGGCTCGGTGCCGCGCCTCGCAGACGTAAAGATTAAAGACTGGATGCCCATGACATACGCCATTCCCGCCAGCGCCATTAAGCACAAAGGCTTTCAGGCGCGCTCCGATATGGTGAATGTCCGTCGTATTCCCGGCTGGGACCCGGACAACGACAAAGATGGCAACGGCTATCTGGACGATAGCGAATACAGCAACCTTGCCAACCCGTTTGCCACCGCGCGCTTTGAGTGGGAGTCCAGAGTGAGGCCACTGGGTAGAATGTGGGGGACTCGCTCAGCCTGGAGTCGCCCAAATCTTGGCAACAAGAAATTGGGCGTTTTTCTGGCCGACTTTTATCGGCAACAGTGGCAGCAAAACAATCTTAGCGGGGCCTACAACGACGATTTATTCAAACTGTTGAAAAACGAATTTTACCCGATCTCCGGCGGTAAGGTTCGTGAACTGCAGCTGCCGGTTCATAGCGATCAGGCACAATCAATCTATATAAAGCAGTTCATCAGTACGCTAGAAACCATTCGCCTGAACACCAACGCCCTGACCGGTGCCAATATTTCCATGGTCAACCTTTGGTCGAAAACCGGCGGTGCCGGTGCTTTTTTACCGTCGTTCAGTGTGTTTGTCCGCGAGGGGTTGATTCGACCAAGCCTCGGCTTTAGTGGCTGGTTTGGTTTAAGCAAAGCCTGGGACACCTTTGCATTGTCGTACATGAACCGAATATCGGTTCTCGCTGCTCAGGTAAATTGGGGTGGGCGGGTCCAGCGGCTCGGTAATACACAAGTCAACTGGGAGAAAGACATTGAAGCATCACTGGCGCAGTTTTACCTGCTCAATGTGCCCGGTAAAACCTTTTTCCATATGTGGAATCAAACTTGGAAGTATGGCAGCACCAACACGACATTAGCCAACTATCACACCAGTGGTATTCCTAAAAATGTTGCCTACTTGCCCACCGGGCTGCTCTCTGCCGATTTAGGCAATCCAACACCCTACCTGCCTGCGGGTAAAGAACCCATCGCGTACATGGCTCGAACCACAACAGACGACTATGCCATTGTAGGCTACGCCAACCAGACCGAGCTGGTCAGCCCGCTGTTCCCCACCGGGTCGCAAAAACTAATACCCTCAAATATTTTTTATCTGCAACGCAGCGCTGAAGAAGTCGTGTCGGGCGGCCCTAAAGAGATGATTCTGGCCAGAGAATATGAAAAAGGGCTGGTGTTATTCAGAACCGAATTCTACGGGCAGCGAGAGGAGTTTGTATCAAGCAGCTCAGGGTCTGTAAATCTGCCTGGCTGGTATCGGCGAGTGGGCTACGATGGCTCATTGGGCGAACCGATCAACACGATAACCCTCTTTGGCTATGAGGGCGCCATTCTGGTAAAAGTGCAGTGACCAGCCTGTTTGACTGGGTTTTCTGAGTTCACCGCCTAACCAATACAAAGTTGCCAAACCGGTTTGTGATCAACATCACCACTCCGATTTCCAACCTTAATCAAGCTAACCACGCTTAACGAACCTCACAATAGCGGGGACAGCGATACTCCCGCCATTGCATTTATCCTCAAGCGTTACAAAGACAACACTTTTTCCCCACGGGAAATACCCGTTACGCCACTACGCACAACCTCCAGAACATGCGTCTGACCGATGGCGTCAATAAAGGCATCCAGCTTTTCGCCAGTGCCGGTGAGCACAATGGTGTACACAGAGCTGGTAACATCGACAATTTGCCCCCGGAAAATATCCGCCGTTCGTTTCACTTCGGCACGCACCGGCCCGCTGGCACGAACTTTAATCAGCATCATCTCCCGTTCAATGTGAGCACCTTCCGATAAATCCACCAGCTTCACCACGTCCACGAGCTTATTCAGCTGCTTGGTGATCTGCTCAATCACCTGCGGGTTACCTTCGGTGGTGAGCGTCAGCCGGGATAGCGTCTGATCTTCCGTTGGCGCCACGTTAAGCGTCTCAATGTTGTAGTTACGCTGGGAGAAGAGCCCTACTATGCGTGACAGTGCACCGGGTTCGTTTTCAACAAGTACAGAGATAATCCGCTTCATCAGGTTCTCTCCGTTTTGCTGAGCCACATATCAGCCATATGGCCATCTTTGATCTGCATAGGGTAAACGTGCTCACTGGTATCCACCTGAATATCCATAAAGACCAGACGGTCTTGCAAAGAAAAGGCTTCTTCCATAGCAGATTGCAGTTTGGCCGGGTCGGTGACTTTCATACCCACATGGCCGTAAGACTCCGCCAGCTTGACGAAATCAGGCAGCGAATCCATATAGGAGTGTGAGTGGCGACTGTCGTACTGCATATCCTGCCATTGTCGTACCATGCCCAAAGCCTGATTATTAAGGTTAATGACTTTCACGTTCAGATCGTATTGCAGGCAGGTGGACAACTCCTGAATATTCATCTGAATACTGCCTTCCCCGGTGACGCAGGCAACGTGGCACTCAGGAAAAGAGAGCTTAATACCCATCGCTGCCGGCAGGCCGTAGCCCATGGTGCCAAGGCCACCGGAGTTGATCCAACGGTTGGGTTTATCAAACAAATAGTGCTGGGCGGCAAACATCTGGTGCTGACCCACATCGGAAGTAACGAAGGTATCAGTGCCTTTGGTCACTTCATAAAGTGTCTGGATAACCTGTTGCGGCTTCAGTACCTTGCCATCTCCCCTGTTGTAGGGGAACAGTCCGCCCTGACTGTTGCGCCAACCATTGACCTGTTGCCACCAGCTCTCCAAAGCCTGCTGCTCAATGTGGGTTTTGGTCTCTTCCAACTGGCGAATCATGGTGTCAAGAACCGCACCAACGGGGCCGACAATCGGCACATCGGCGGGGACATTTTTGGAGATACTGGCAGGGTCAATATCAATATGGATGATTTTCGCACCCGGACAGAATTTTGCCGTGTTGTTGGTCACCCGGTCATCAAAGCGTACACCCACCGCCAAAATCAGGTCCGCATTGTGCATCGACTGGTTGGCGCAGTAGCTGCCGTGCATGCCCAACATACCGACAAATTGCGAGTCAGACCCCGGAAAACAACCAAGCCCCATCAGTGTGTTGGTCACCGGCACATTCAGAGTTTTCGCCAGTGCCGTCAGTTGGTCAGAAGCCCTGCCCAAAATGACACCGCCTCCGGCGTAAATTATGGGTCGTTTCGCTTTTGACAGCAGCTCAACCGCCTTACGGATTTGACCGTTATGCCCCTTAATTGGTGGGTTGTAGGAGCGCATTTTGACCTTTTCAGGATAGTGGTATTCAAACTTGTTACTAAGGTCGGTAATGTCTTTGGGCAGATCAATCACCACCGGCCCCGGGCGACCGGTTTGCGCCAGATGAAACGCCTTTTTGATCACCTCCGGAATATCCTGCGCCCGCTTGACCAGAAAACTGTGTTTCACGATGGGTCTGGAAATACCAACCATGTCCACTTCCTGAAACATATCGCTGCCAATAAAGGCAGAAGGCACCTGACCGGAAATCACCACCATCGGAATAGAATCCATATAAGCTGTGGCAATACCGGTGATAGCGTTGGTCGCACCGGGGCCGGAGGTTACCAGTGCCACACCGGGCTTCCCGGTCGCTCTTGCGTAACCGTCGGCCATATGGGTGGCGGCTTGTTCATGGCGCACCAGAATGTGGGTAATGGTCTTTTGCCGGAAAATGGCATCGTACACATGCAAAAGTGCACCACCAGGGTACCCGTAAATATACTCGACTCCTTCATCAGCCAGTGATCGGACTACCATGTCCGCGCCGGATAATAGCTCCACGTGTTTACCCTCGGCTTTGCTCAAATTTGGAATGAATTATTGGTAAAACTCCAGAATGCTGTCCGAAAATAGCGCCTGTAGCGAGAATGACAGAAAATTTCCGATTTTTTAGACCAATTTGCTGTCACCGCAGTAAGGTCGACTACTTCCACACAACCTCCGAGAGACAGTGTTATTGGCGAACAATGAGTGATTTTCCACTACTTACCACCGCTGTTCACCCAAGGGCAATTGTCATTGCCTGAGACTCACAATTCTGGCTTGCAGAATCGCAACATTCCTGTGCGGGTAGGAGCAGTGTACCGATAAGCCATCTCAGCACAAGATTAACCAATCAGCACACTAAGGAACACTCTCATCCGGGTCACAGATTCGGTAACGCCGGATTGTCGCATAGTTGCTGACGCCACTTTTTGAGCAGCGTCAACAGTTGCCATTTTTGACGCTGAGCTGCTGGCAGTCAACACAAATACACATTGAATTGGCAGAGTGACTGCTTCTCGCTCTATTGATTGGCTTACGGCGTTTTTGCTAACCCAACACATGAAGCTGCCGACTTTCAATAACTAATAACAATAATTATCAACCAAAAGCCTGCACAAATTCGGCGGAACATTATGGCATTCACTTTGAAAACAGGGCTCTCCCGCCTTGCCAAAAAATACATAAACGCACTAAAAGCGGGCTGGGATGCGGTTAAAACTGATAAAGTCGCCACCAAACGCCCAATGTTATTGCTTAAACAGGCACTGAAAGAGACCGCCCTGTATCTTGACAGCCATAATGGTCAGGCGCGCCTGCAGCCATTGGATACGCCAACGTTAAACAGCCAGCAGATCACCACTTATGAGCGGGAGTTACTCGGGGCACTTGATGAGCAGCCTCACATCCGAAACATCGCCATTTCCAGCACCTGCGCCACCAGTAAACGGGCATTTTTGCAAGCTTTTGTCCAACGCAACCCGCAATTTGAATACCTGCATCTAGCGGCAACAGATGCCACGGAAACCGATATTCAAAACAGCATCTCCCAAAAACTGATCGCCAATGCTGAAAAACCTGCTCCCTTTTCTGGGACACACTCTCGCCACTGGAAAAAATTTCTGGCCATTTGCGCTGCACTGCTGACCAGCACCTCCATCGCCACCTTCAGCTTTTTCAGCGGTTACCTAGACCCCGAAAAAAGCACCGTCATTAAGGCACTGAGATTTTATCTCCCCGATGACACCACGGTATTACTGAAAAAATATGCCCCTCTGGTTGCTGAGTTTTCACTGTTTTTGCTCGCAACATTGCTGGTACTGTTTGTCTTTGAGGGAATGCTGAAATTAACCGGCCTGCGCAAGCACGACCACCACCGAGGCAGCACCTCCGCTGGTCATGTCACGCATCTGATGAGCCAGAAGCAGATCGCCGTTGTTATTGAAAATGTTTCAAGCACAGAGCAGCTGAGGGCTTTACAAAACGCCAATACCAATCTCAATCAACCCGGGCAAAGCAACACGGCGGTTCGTTTCATTTTCTCGGTGGATGACGAAACATTCACGGCTCAAAGCAGAACACGTTTTTTCGACCTTATCATTCCCATTGTGCCATTTGCCCAAACCAACCGTAACGGCGCACAACTGTTCACGGCGCTCAAGGCCATCACCAACGACGCACAAAACATGGCAGGCAACCTGAACCAGCAACTCATTTCCAAGATGGCCGAATGCATTGACGACAGCCGCCAAATTACCAACATCGTCAACGAATTCGATATTTACCTGCATAATTTGACTACCAGCATGGACAACCTCGACGCCAACAAAATCTTTGCCATGGTTGTCATCAAGAACCTGTACCCAAAAGAGCACGGAGCGCTTGCACGTAATACCGGCGTTTTAAAACAGATCTTTACGGATTTTAAAGCCCACAAACAAACTCTGCTAAAAGCGTATCATCAGGAGATCCGCCAACGCGCTAATCGTAAAACGTTACTTTCTCGCAGCCCTGAAAAAAATGAAGATTCCTATGCCAACGAGCTGGCTCAGCTGCAATACACTAAAAGTAAACTGCAAGGAGCGACACTTTTTGAAGCCCTGAAACTGGGCATTGTAGAGTCATTTATAAAGGGTTTAGCCGAACCACAGTTTGCTCCGCTGCTATACCTGCTTCGTCACGGTTATTTTGCCGAGGACTACAGCAACTACCTCTCCTGTTTTAACGCCATTGATATCGGCGCAGACGACAAAAGACTTGCACTCAGGCTCAGTGCGGGACAGTACTTCAAATTTACGCAACCGGTTAACTCTCCCAGTGCCCTGCTCAACCACCTAAGCCCCAGTGCTCTTACTAACGGGAAGGGTTTTATCAATGCCATTGTCAATGAACTACTGACTAATCCACAGGCAAGCTACAACGGCTTTGATGCCGAAAGCTTTTTGTTTGAGTTATTTGACCTCTCGGAACAACAGGCCAAAAGGCTGTTCGGGTTTATTTCTCAATACCTGCAAAACAACCCGAACCACCAGCGGCAATTATTTGAAACCCTTTACATTAACAATCGCAGCCTGCTGATGGGCTACTTAACGGGCACCAGCCTGGATAAAAACCAAGCGCAAAAAGCGGGCTTTGTTGCCTGCATCCTGTCTTTCATTAATGCCAGTGACCGCGAAATTCTCAGCAGTGCGCTGACTTCTGCCGTTAGCACACTAGAAGATATCCAGCCGATTTATGAACTTGGCAAGGAACGACCGGAAATCTGGGCGTGGTTAAAAAGTCAGCACGTGCGTTTTGACCGAATAGCTCTGCCACACTGCTCACAAGAACTGGCCTTTAAACTGCTTGAAGATAATCTGTTTGAAATGAATCCGCACATGGTTGGGCTGCTGCTGGCTTTCTCCACCGATGAGCAGCCCGAAGAGCTTGCCAAGATCAGTTATTCTGCCATCACCACGTGCGGACACCATAAGCTGATCTGCCAGATGAATGAACACCTTGGTGACTTTGTAAAGAACATTTTGCTGGCTCAACCACGACTCAAGGAGGAGCAACACTTTCTCATTGAAATGCTTAACTCTCCAAAGCTGACGACTGACGACAAACTACAGCTACTACAACACACCCGACAAAAAATCGGCAACATCAAAGATATGGAGGATCACAGCCTCTGTACGAAACTGCTCGAAAAGCAACTGTTAACGACCACATGGGGCAATATTCGCCATGTTTTTGCCAGCAATGGCAACGTACTTGACGCCAGCTTAGTGAATTTTCTCTCCCAGGCGGAAAATACCGAAACACTGGCCTCACAGGCGATTGCCTCCAACGAGCAGTTTGCACAACTGATCAGTGACATTATGCACTCCCGGGCAATCAGCGAAGGGACAGTGCAACAGTTACTGTTGGCATTCCCGGCGATTTATATTGCCCAATTAAATCCTGAGCGCACATCAGCGGCTCGGCTTGAAACCATTTGCCAACACCCCAACTGCCGCTTCTCCTTTGAAAGCCTTGACTGGCTCGCCCGCAATGAGAAATCTTTTCATTCGGCCACCACCTATCAATACCTGTTACGCCACTGGGATGAATATACGTCACAAGCTGAAAGCACTACCCACCTGACCGTGAATACGGTGATGCAATTGTTGCAAAACCCTGCGGTCGACATCGAACAAAAACTCTGGCTTTGCGACATACTTAACAATGAGAATGAAAACGACGAAGAAATCCTGAAGGCAATGTTGGCTCCCATCACTTGCGTTTTACCCGACGACTTTCAGCTGCAGATCCGTTTTGGCCGACTGGAAACATTAATTAATGCCGCCAGACTTAAATCGGATAAAGTCCGCCTAGTGGCTCAGCAGGCAAAATATCTGTCCTGGCCAGAAACTCTCACGTTAATGATGCGTCTGGAGCTGAAAGGCAAGCAGAAGCTTTACAAAAAGAGTCGACAGTTCACACTGCCAAACTCTGAAGATAATTTTGAGTTAATGAGCGCCTTGCACAGTGCGGGTCATATTACGCTAAGCATGGACGACAACCGCAAAAGACTTAAAGCCGTTGTGAAAGCCGTGACTGGCCGGGCAAGAGCTAGCGCATCAGCCGGTCGAACTGCTCAATAATAAGCAGCAGCTTCTCACCTTCGAGCTGTTCAATGGGTAACGCACTTTCTGCATAGGGGCGGATATTGGCACCGCTTGGCAGCGTACCACCACTGTCAATAATGGCTCTGATGCGGGGCACAAAAATCCATTGCAGCCATTGGCTAAATGCCATGGTATCTACACAAAATGGCGTGTTACTGTTCATAGCCTCAATGGATGGTGGCACGGTTTGCCAAGCGTTCTGCCGACGCAACTCATCTTCAATGGCGCGAAGCAGTACAAGCGCTTCAGAAAAATCAGTTTGTGACATAATCAGATGGATAACCCACGTAAGAAGTGTTCAATTTTCTGCTCCAGACGATAACCCGGATTCAGGCCTAATGCTCTTTGAGCCAGCTGACGAGCCTGATCGTTTTGCCCTTGCCGCTCTCTTAACACCGCCATTTGGTAGTAGATGTCAGGTGATGCCGGCGCAATTCTCATTGCCCGGTTCAAGGCGCTTTCAGCTTGGCCTAGGCGCCCGGATTGACGGTCAGCCACCGCTTGGCTGAGTAATGGGGTAACCGCAATGCGAGCATGGGATGACTCCTTCACCACGGTTGAAGAGCACCCAGCCAATAGTGCCGTCAGTAGTAGTGAGCGAAGTGCTTTGACTGGAGTACAGCGGCGTTTATGCACAGAATTTTCGCAATACATCATTAAAACCATGATTTTAATTTATCCAAAAGCGTCCCTTCAGCCTGACAGCCAGCATAGCGTTTTGGTTCAGAGCCGGTGATATAGGGCAGTAGCTCAGCCTCTTGGCAATAACGGTGACTGCGACCGTTCGCTCCTGCACTTACCCAGACTCTGCTCAGGTTATCAGCTTGCAATGCCACCGTGGACTGCAACGGCAGGCCGGACATAAAACGACCCCAGACTTTTAATGCACCACTGCTGCCGGTAAGCGCTGTTGGGCTGTTGTCGTCATAACCTACCCAGGCAACTGCGAGCAACTCGTTGGAATAACCGGCAAACCAGCTATCACGCAGCTCGTTAGTGGTTCCGGTTTTACCGCCAAGTTTAATGTTTGACGGGATGTATTGATAAGCACTTTTACCCGTGCCTTCTGTCATCACCTTGCCAAGGCCGGTACGTAAAAGCTCCATGGGGGCTGCATCCACCACTTTTTTAACTGAGAGACTGTAACGGGTCAGAGGATTACCCTGACTGTCCACCACGGCATCAATCGCCCGCAGCGGCATTTGAAAGCCACCACTGGCGATAGTCTGATACATGTTGGCCACATCCATAGGAGACAAAGCTGCCGAGCCCAGTAAAACCGACGGATAAGCAGGGAGTTTTTTCTCAATGCCAAGGCGCTTGATGGTCTGTAACACGGTGCTTAAACCCACACTCATACCCGTATTGGCAGCAGCCTGATTGTAAGACTTTGCCAACGCTTGATAGAGCGGAACCTGCCCATGGGATTTACGGCTGTAATTGCGCGGCTCCCAAAACCCACCACGACCGTCGCTTATTTTGACCGCCGAATCATTGACCGGCGTCGTTAAAGTATATTGCTCAGGTCGCTCTAGAGCCGCCAGATAAATGGCGGGCTTTAACAGAGAACCTACAGACCTTTGCGCCTCTGTCGCGCGGTTAAATCCGGCATAACCGGCATAGCGATCGCCCACAATTGCCAGCAGGTCGCCGGTTTGGGCAGAACTGACCACCATGGCACCTTGCAGCTCTTCGGCATTTTTCCCATCCAGCGCCTTCAACGTATCTGCAACGCTGTTTTGAGCCTGACGCTGAATAATGGGGTCAAGGTTGGTAAATATTCTTAGCCCTTCATGGGTGAGGTCTTTTTCATCATAGTCTTTACGCAGCTGCTCTTTAACAAGGTCAATGTAGGCAGGAAAGTCATTGGTGCTAACCAACTCACGACTCACCACGCCAAGCGGTAGTTGCTTGGAGCGCTCCACCTCCGCCGCAGGCACAATGCCCTGTTCAGCCAGTACATCCAGCACCAGATTACGCCGCTTGAGGGCTCGCTCTGGGTAGCGCCTTGGGTCATAGTAAGAAGGACCTTTGACAATGGCCACCAATAACGCCGTCCTTGCCAGATTGAGCTCCTTAAGGGGTTGGGCGAAGTAAAACTGACTGGCCAGACCAAAACCGTGAATGGCGCGGCGACCGTATTGCCCCAGATAAACTTCGTTCAGATAGGTTTCCAGTATCTCTTCTTTGCTGTAACGCCACTCCAGTAACAGCGCCATAATGGCTTCTTTGCTTTTTCGCAGCATGGTGCGCTCATTGCTGAGAAAAAAATTTTTAACCAGTTGCTGGGTTATGGTGCTGCCACCTTGAACGATAGAACCCGCTTTCAGGTTTGCCACCATAGCTCGGGCAATGGATGCGGGCGAAAGACCAAAGTGCTGGTAGAAGTCCCGGTCTTCAATCGTCAAAAGCCCCGGAACCAGATAACGGGGTGCCTGGGCGGTTCTTATCAATAGACGATCTTCGTAACTCGCCGGGTAAATACCACCAATCGGCTGAGGGTCGAGTCGCAGCAATGACAAACTATTGCCTTTTTTTCCTGTAAGCGTGGCAATTTGGTCATTATGGAAATTCACCACCACATAACGAGATGGCTCAACGCCATCAGGAAAATAAAAACCCCGACTGTAAATAACAAACCGGTTGCCATTGCGGGAAAACGTGCCGGGGCGACTCACATCCCGAACCGCCTGATACCCCTGACGCTGCAGCTGCGATTGCAGATCTTCCACCAGTATCCGCTTACCCACATGGAGCTCTAGCGGGCGAGCAAAAACCTTGGCAGGAATCGCCCATTTTTTCCCTTCAAACTGCTGGGTGACCGTTGCGTCGAGGTAAACAGTGTAAGCACTAATGAGTGTCGCCAGAGTAAACCCGCATTTGAATAACAGAACTAACCATGACCTTTTACTTTTCGTGGCGGGTCTTGGCTTGTTTTTTTTGGCAGGCCTGCCTTTTTTAGTCGTCGTTTTTTTTACCATGAGGGGGATTATACGTCAGAGTTCCGGGTTCTTTTATAGAAAACACAGCGCAGCGAAAAACTTTATTTTTTTGTTCCAACGTGCCAATAAATTACCAAAATTGTTTAATTGAAGTAATAACTGATAACTCTATTGGGAGGACATCAAAAGTCTGGTCTATTCTTAGAAGAAAATGAATTCTGACTTTCAATAATCATGCTGTCTCTGGTACGGACGCTGGAGTTGAGTTTGGGATCCGGTAAATGGCAACTGATCTGATCGAACTAAAAAATCTTGGTAAAACGTCGGTACAATGGTTGAACGCTGTTGGTATCAGAACCCTTGAGCAGTTACACGAGGTCGGCTCCGTTGCAGCCTTCTGTAAAGTCCGTGACCGCGGGTTCAAAGTCTCAAAGGTTTTACTCTACGCTTTGGAAGGGGCCCTCATAGGTTCCCACTGGAATGACCTCGACCCTGAGTACAAAATCCGCTTACTGGAGGCCGTAGAAGACAATACCTGAACAGCCTGCTTACATCATTTTATTTGGTCACGCTTATGACTGCATACAGGGCACTTTGGATCTGCTTCTAGCGCCAGAGTTTGCCACTGTGTGGTCAGGCCATCAAAAATCATCAGGCGGCTGTTGAGCGTGCGCCCACAACCCACAATTAATTTGATCGCTTCAAGCGCTTGCATCGTACCTATCGTGCCAACCACCGGCCCCAGAATGCCGGACTCTGAGCAGCTTAGATTCTCATTACTCTGCTCGTCATAAAGGCAACGGTAACAGGGGGCATTTGCCACTGTGCGGTCATATACCGTCAACTGCCCATTGAAACGTATAGCCGCGCCACTAACCAATGGAGTTGACGCCCTGACGCAGGCAGCATTGATAGCAAAACGGCTGGAGAAATTATCGGTACAATCGAGCACTACGGTGGCTTTACTCACCTGCTGCAACAACGCCTCACCTTCAAGCGATGCGGCAATGGCCTTGATGTTAATACCGTCGTTGATCTCAAGAAGCGACTGTTTAGCTGCCTGCACTTTTGCCAAACCATGGTCGGCGCTGGTGTAGAGAAGCTGGCGCTGCAGGTTAGTGGTGTCCACCGTATCCGGGTCCACCAGTACGATATTCCCCACCCCTGCCGCAACCAGATACTGCGCGGCCGGGCAACCCAGGCCACCCATACCCAAAATTAATACACGCGCCTCCAGCAGTCGCTCCTGACCGGCTATATCTACCTGTGGCAGCATAATTTGGCGACTGTAGCGGAGTAATTGTGCGTCATTCATGGGTGAACCGGCTCAACCTTCCTGCTCAACAAACTCTGCATAGGCTTCGGCATTCATCGTGCCTGCTAACTCACCGTCGTCCTGAATTTTTATTCTGAAGAACCAACCGTCATTGTACGGATCGCTGTTGACGGTTTCCGGAGCATCTTCAAGAGTCTCGTTAACCGCAACAACCTCCCCGGTCAGCGGTGCATAAATCTCAGAAGCTGCCTTCACTGACTCAACAGCTCCGGCTTCATCTCCCGCCCCAAGGGTTGCGCCCACCTCTGGCAGATCCACAAAGACCACGTCCCCTAGCGACTCTTGGGCATGGTCAGTGATACCAATAGTTACAACACCCTCTCCTTCCAGCCTGACCCATTCGTGGGAACGCAGATACCGTAACTCAGAAGGTATATTGCTCATTTAATTATCCTCGGTCGTCTTTGTGTACTATCTGACTTTCTGCACCCTTTGTGGGAAGCTACAGTTAGATCAGTTTTTACGCACTCATTATCGTCTATGATTTCAATGACAGACGCATTCTAACGAGTTTGTTCGCAAGTTTACAGGGTTGCCAGCACACCACCAAAAGCGCTATGCCTTAGCGCGCCAATCAAACGAGAAGCAAACTCCGAAAATCAGTTTCTAATTAAGTGCTATGTTTTTAATAGACCTATAAAGAAGTGGCTGGTTATAAAATCACCAAACTTATTTCTAACCCGACAACATTTAACTAACTAATGAAAACTCCAGCTTATATTCTGATCGGCTTATTAGCCCTCACCATTTCCCTGCGATTGATTCTTGCAGAAACACCCGCAGAAAATCACTCAACCCGATTACTTATTGGTTTTCATTCGGATCAATTCTCCGGCGAAGATAAGTCAATAAACTTTTTAAATAAACGACTTAAATCTGACAGCGTCATTCGCATGTTACGGCCAATTAATGAAAAAACGGCGCTCATAACCATTGAGAACACCAACCCAAACACTTTATCTGCAGACATAAAAAAATTGTTGGCTTTGAAAGAAGTTCGCTTCATTGAAATAGACCAAACCATGCGACCAATGCCCAAAAACAACACTGCCCCCCTCAGGTGAAACCGATGAAGTCTTTGCTATTAAACTGTGCATTAACAACAACACTTTTAATACCTACTTTTATCTCTCAGGCTGAGATTGATAACTACAGGCACTTCTTACAGACTACCGACCGGATAGTCGTTTATTACAAAGAAAAACCCACCGAAGCCAGAGCATTAGCTTTTATCAAACAGGGCGTAGATTACGGCGGCTATGGTGTAGCAATGGGCAAAAGAAAAGAAGTACTTGAAATTGGTGCCCACTTAAAAATCAAAGATGCCAATAAACTGGCCAAATCAATACAATACGACCCCCAGATAAAATACGTCGAACCTGACTTGGTCATGACTGCCTTTAAAATCCCGAATGACCCACTCTTTCATGCGCAATGGCATTTTTTTGAAAACACGGCCGGTATCAATTTACCAACAGCCTGGGATATATCCACTGGCGACCCGAAACATGTGGTGGCTGTTATTGACACCGGCATTACTAAACACCGGGAAATTAATAATAAAATCCTCCCCGGCTACGACTTTATTTCAAACCCTTGGATGGCAAATGACGGCGACAGCTGGGACAACAATCCCATGGATACCGGCGATGCCATACAATCCGGCGACTGCGGCTCTTATAAAGGCATCCCCGTTCCTAAAAAAGCAAGACGCAGCAGTTGGCACGGTACACACGTCACCGGCACCATTGCGGCCAATACCAACGACGGTAACGGCGTTGCTGGTATAGTCTGGAGCACCAAAATACTTCCCGTCAGAGCGTTAGGCCGTTGCGGTGGTTACACTTCAGATATCGTCTCGGCCATGCGCTGGGCCGCCGGATTATCAGTGTTCGGGGTTCCGGCCAACCCAAATCCAGCCAAAGTGATTAACCTGAGCCTTGGTGGTTATGCTTACACCTGCCCTCAATCCTATCAGGATGCTATCAATGAAATCGTCGATGCTGGTATAACCATTGTTGCTGCTGCCGGAAATGCCATGCAAAACGCCGATTTATTTGCCCCAGCCAACTGCGACAATGTCATCACCGTTGGTGCCATAAACAGAGACGGAAACCGCAGCTGGTATTCAAATTACGGTAATTCAGTAAATATTATGGCGCCGGGGGGAGAAACACATGATGGTGGAGATGGTATTCTATCGACCCACAACTCCGGCTTAGAATCTGCCGAGGAGCCATCTTACGCTGAATTGCAAGGCACCAGTATGGCAGCACCGCATGTTTCTGGATTAATTGCCCTAAGTTATGCCGTTAATTCAAATCTAACACCACAGGAACGCAAAGGATTCTTAATGATATCAGCTAGAGAATTTGGTCCTAAAAGCAATTGTGACGAATTCCGCTGCGGTTCCGGGATTGCCGATGGTGGCGTATTCTTACAGTCTATTTTTGATGTCGAATAAAAAATATCACGTAGATGAATAAAAATTTGTTAATCGACTAATCTTTTTAAAATAACACCGATTAATTAATAATCTCTAAGAAAGTGTGATTCAGCAGTGCACCTTTCTTCAGTTAACCCAACGGAGCAGAACTTTGAAAAGACTCTATAACTCACTGCTGTTGGCTGGCGTTTTTTCAACGCTGGTTGTTCCGCTGAGCCTTAAGGCTGAGTTTGACCTTGACATTAATCTTGGCGAAATTGCTGACGAACTTCTCGACCTAAGCCTTGAAGAACTGATCGCTCTGGATGTTCCAGACGTTACTTCCGTCTCCAAAAGAAAACAGCGTTTAATGGATTCACCGGCCGCAGTTTATGTGATCACCGACAAAGACATTAAGCGTACCGGCGTTACTTCCATTCCAGAAGCATTAAGAATGGTGCCGGGCATGCAGGTAGCCAAGCTGAACAGCAACACATGGTCCATTAGCACCCGCGGATTCAATTACATTTTTGCCAACAAATTACTGGTTCTGGTTGATGGGCGCACCGTCTACTCCCCCCTATTCTCCGGCGTCAACTGGGATGTGCAGGACACCATGTTGGAAGACATCGCCCGCATTGAAGTCATTCGCGGGCCAGGCGCAGCGCTGTGGGGAGCCAATGCCGTTAACGGTGTTATCAACATCATCACTAAACACTCAGCAGATACTCAAGGCGGACTACTCTCCATCGGAGCAGGCTCAGAAGAAAAAGCCTTTGCTTCGTACCGCTACGGCGGCGAAATCAGCGACGACGGTTACTATCGAGCTTTCTTCAAATCCTTCAGCCGCGATGCCATGGCAAACTCTGACGGCTCTGACGCCAATGATGACTGGAAAATGAGCCGGGCAGGCTTCAGAGCCGATTGGCGCACCGACACCGGGGCAGAAGCATCAGTCCAAACGGAAGTTTACAACGGTACCACGCGCCCTTCGCTGAAAATATTTAATAGAGCCACCTTAAAAAAAGAGTTATTACAAAATCAAAGCCGCGACCAAAAAGGCGGACACCTCATTGGCAATTACAAACATTATTTCGATAATGACAGTAACATAGCCCTTAAAGCCTACTATGACCGCTATGAAAATTATGATTATCGAGTAACTGAAAAAAGAGATATTGGCGATGTAGAGTTCCAGCACCAGCTCAGCCCTATAGGCCAACATGACATCATCTGGGGGCTAGGCTATCGGCTAACTAAATACAATCTGAGCAAAATGAACAACATCGTTTTGCCAGAAACTAGCAGAACTGATGAGCTATACAGCGCATTTGTGCAAGATTACATCACACTGAACCCCCAATGGTCTCTTACACTGAGCTCACGGTTTGAGCATAACAATTTTACCGGCTACGAATTCCAACCCAACGCCAGCCTGACCTGGAAAATTTCTGACCAGCAAACACTGTGGATAAAAGCAGCGAATGCGCTCAAAACCCCCTCAATAAGCGAAACCTCTGTCACCTCCCGGGGCATTACATTTTTGCGCGAAGAAGAAGCGCCCGTACCCGGCACAGCGCTTCCTGACCAGTTATCACTAAGCGGCAACAATAAGCTAGACGCAGAAAACCTATTTGCGCTAGAAGTAGGTTACAGAAGAAACTTTAATAGTAACTTGCTGTTTGATGCCACGGCCTTTTTCAACCAGTACAAAGATCTTTTAGCCTACGTTGACCAACAAGGGTGCCAAGATGGAACAAGCTTGAAAGAAATTGTAACAGGTGCCTTTTTGTGCGTTTACGACGGCTCTGCAGCCACCTCGCCTTCCGTTGCCTACTCAACAACGTTCTCAAATGGACTCACAGCCCACACCTACGGCATCGAACTCACCGCAGACTGGCAGGCAACCCCATGGTGGAAACTGCAACTTAACTACTCTTTCCTTGGCATCGATGCATTCAGTGATGATACCAGCTCAGATGTTACCAATGCTTACCTTGAATCCAATGAAAAACTATTAGAGAACCTTAGCGCTAATAATACTGCCAATATTCGCTCCTATATGAACCTGCCAAAACAGTGGTATCTGGATTTTTGGGTGAGATACATGGACACCCTAAAAGATGCCCGAATCGGAGCATATACAACTCTTGATGTCAGAGTGGCAAAAAAAATAGGCGATGACCTGGAGCTTTCTTTAAACGGGAAAAATCTAATCGATAAACAGCGACTGGAATTCAATGAAATATTCAGTGGCTTAGGCGAAACTGAGATCCAGAGATCCTGGTATCTTCAGTTACGCTGGCAACATTAATCGGATGAGGGAGGAAAACTTCATGCCGACTATTTCAAAAATATACACAACACTGGTAATTTTTTTAATTTGTGGCTTAAGCAGTGCTAAAGCCGCAGAAATTACCAAGGCGGACAAAGTCAAAGCAGCCATTGTCTATAAACTCACAAAATTCATATCATGGCCAGAAAAAAAGCAGACCCTAACTCTGTGCGTTATTGGCCAAGGAGCCATCAATAGCGAAATTTTCAAGATTAACCATAAATTCAGCCTGGCACGGCGTATCTCAGTCACCCACAAACACCCTAATGCTTCACTGGGTAAATTGTGCGACCTGATTTACATCCATAACACAAAGTCTGATCAGATCTCAGCGGTCGTTAACAAACTGCGAAATAAGCCTGTTTTGACCATCAGTGACAGCAAGAACTTTGCGAACCAAGGCGGGGTAATTGAGCTGTTCCGAGCCGGTAGCCGTATTCGCTTTGCGATCAATAAAAACGTTGCACAAAATACCGGGCTGACAATCAACCCGCAATTAATGGGGCTGGCAAAAGTGGTTAAATAACAACCTATGCTTTCTTTTAAAAATCTTCCCATCAAGAAAAAACTCCGGTACGCCATGTTGTTATCGGCGTACACGGTGTTATTAGTCACCATCAGTATTCAGACTATCAGTGAGGTTATTCACTCCAGAGAGTTAATAACCAACAAGCTGGACACACTGGTTGATGTAATCAGTGCCAATGCCCGAGCCGCTTTACTTTTTGAAGACACAGAATCTGCCGAACTGTTGCTCAAAGGGTTTCGCAATACCGACGAAATTGAATCAGCTTATTTATTAAACTCATTAGGCGAAACGATTGCCGCATATCATCGGGACAAAAAACACCCCTGGGGCTTTACGCTGGAAAACCTGGAGCAACCCGTTACCCTATTTGGCAAGACGAAATTACACCTCTATCGCCCAATTAATTGGGATGGTAAATTTATCGGTGCCATTTACATCCAGTCAAACCTAAGCGAACTTTATCGCCACCTCACGCACATTCTTCTACTGGCACTCATATCAGCGTTAATTTCTGTATTGCTCGCTGCAATTTTAAGTTCTCACCTACAACGCTTGCTAGGACGGCCCATCACAGATTTAGCCGATACCATTAGCGACATCACCGAATACCAGCAATACGACCACCATGTACAAAAATTTGATAATGATGAAATTGGGCAACTTTATGACAGCTTTAATAACATGCTTCTGCAAATAAAAGAACGAGACGACCGACTGCAAAAAAATCAGGAAACCCTCGAAGCAACCGTCACCAGCCGAACTCAGGCGCTCAAAGCCGCCAACAGAGACCTAAAAGAAAACGTCACTCTACTCAATGAAGCCAAAGAAGCAGCGCTCGATGCCGCCAAAGCCAAGAGCGCCTTTCTTGCCAACATGAGCCATGAAATTCGCACCCCAATGAACGGTGTGCTTGGCATGCTCGACCTATTGAAAGACACACCGCTAAGTAAAACCCAAAGTGACTTTCTTAATACGGCTTATGCCTCAGCCGACTCACTATTGCAGGTTATTAACGACATTCTCGACTTCTCAAAAATTGAAGCGGGGAAAATGACCATTGAATGTATTGATGTTAACGTCAGAGACATAACCGAAGACGTCTGCACCTTATTGGCAGGCTCCGCCAGAAAAAAAGGGTTACAACTCAACTGTTATGCCGACCTTGACCTGCCAGTTGCTTTAAAAGGAGACCCGGTCCGGCTTCGACAAGTGCTAACCAACCTGATTGGCAACGCTGTTAAATTTACCAAAGAAGGCGAAGTCATTGTAAAAGTAAACCTTCTTAAGCAGTTTGAAGAAAACGCAAAAATTGAATTCTCAGTCGAAGATACCGGCATAGGCATTCCCAAAAACATACTGCCAACGTTATTTAATGAATTTACTCAGGCAGATGGCAGCACCACTCGTAAATTTGGCGGAACAGGGCTTGGGCTGACGATTTCGAGACAGCTCGTAGAACTAATGGGCGGTGAAATCAAAGTTACCAGCATCGAAAATGTTGGCTCAAAATTTACATTTGAGCTAGAGATGGGCATGTCAAACAATAAACATATCCAACGATCTCAGGTATTTCATGCTCTTGATGGAATAAAGGCGCTGGTGGTCGACGATAATAAAACCAACCGGGAAATCCTGCGACATTACCTCAAAGCGTGGGGTCTCGATCACAGTGAAGCAGCATCCGTCAAAGAAGCCCTTAAAGCACTAAACGAAGCCCAAGAGAACGGTCAGCCTTTTGAGCTTGTATATCTTGATATGGACATGCCTGAAATAGATGGCCTTGAGCTCTCAAAAATGATGGAACGGGACGATAATTTAAAGTCCATTCGTAGAATCATGCTCAGCTCTAAAGGCTACCTTTCCCAAGAGGAACAAACCAGTTCAGGCATCTCAGCTTGCCTTACCAAGCCTTTTAGGCAATGCAGGTTACTCGACACCACCATGCAGATCATGCATTACCATCACAACAGCCTCGAACAAAAGAGATCGGACGAAAAAATCTCATCGTCGTCCACTTTTGCAGACAATACCCGTATTCTTTTGGTAGAAGACAATATTGTTAATCAGAAAGTAGCAGTGAGTATGCTAAAGAAAATTGGCTTAACCCACACTGATATAGCAAGAGACGGAAAAGAAGCCGTTTCGATGCATAGCGAACACAGTTATGACTTGATCTTGATGGATTGCCAAATGCCGAAAATGAGTGGCTATGAAGCCACCGGAATCATTCGTCAAAAAGAACAGCACAAACCAAGAACCCCCATCATCGCCATGACGGCAAACGCAATGCCAGAAGACCGGGAAAAATGTATTGCCGCAGGAATGGACGACTATCTCAGCAAGCCAGTAAAAGTCGACAATATCCGAGACTGTCTACAATATTGGTTGATTGAAAAAAATACCTCT
>CBDAPN010000016.1:0-2967 GCA_965198415.1 Endozoicomonas sp. | reverse complement strand
AATGTTTATCAATAGGCGTTTGCAGTTTTATGGGCAAAACCTGAATTGGGTAGTTTCTGCATACTATGTAGAAAGACTCCATACTTCTACTGTCTTTTATTTAATATGCTCCAGCAGGCCATCAAGCTCATCCAGCGAGTTGTAAGAGATAACCAGCTTTCCCTTACCTTTGGCATTACACTGAATGGCAACCCGGGCTCCTATTTTTTGGGAAATTTCATCTTCCAACTGTTTAATGTTCGGATCGAGGCGTTTAGGTTGCTTTGCGCCTTTTTCCTTTTCCTGCTGAATACGGCGGACAAGAGATTCTGTTTGGCGAACAGACAACCCTTTCGCTATCACCATTCTTGCAACTTCGAGCTGAGCCACCGCCTCAAGGGTTAGTAACGCTCTGGCATGACCCATTTCCAGATCACCATGCTCCAGCATTTTTTTGACTTCGGGATTTAACGACATAAGTCGTAATATGTTGGCAACTCCCGCTCTGGATTTACCGACCGCCTGGGCAACCTCCTGCTGCGTCAGTTCAAATTCTTGCTGCAACCTGGAAAGAGCAATGGCTTCTTCGATCGGGTTCAGGTCTTCACGCTGAATGTTCTCAATCAGCGACATGGCAATGGCTGCCTCATCGGGAACTTCGCGAATTAAGGCCGGTACCTGTGCAAGGCCAGCTAACTGTGCGGCTCGCCAGCGTCGTTCACCGGCAATGATTTCATAACGGTCCTGCCCGGTTGGACGAACCACAATGGGCTGCATGATACCCTGCTCTTTTATGCTTTCTGCCAGTTCTTCCAAAGCTTCAGGGTGCATATCCCGGCGGGGCTGGTACTTCCCTCGCTTCAGGAATTCCACTGGCAACTCTTTCATTTTGCCGTCCATGGGCTCATTCATCAGTGCCGGCACGGAAAGGTCATTAGAGAGCGTTGTGGGCAGCTTTGCACCGCCTAGCAAGGCGTTTAAATTGGTACCAAGACGTTGTTTCGCCATGTGTCAGACTGTTCCTGTTTTCCTTTCTGGCTTGCTAAGCCCCTTGATGTCATGCTTGCGAACCAGCTCACCGGCCAGCGCCAAATACGCTACGGCTCCACGGGAGTTTCTGTCGTAAGCCAGCACCGGTTTGCCATGACTGGGCGCTTCAGCAAGGCGGACATTGCGAGGTATGACGGTTCGATAAACCTGATCACCAAAGTGACTAATGAGCTGCCTTGATACTTCAGTGGTCAGCGTCATTCTTGGGTCGAACATGGTTCGCAACAAGCCTTCGATGTGCAAGTCCGGGTTAATAGTATCCCTGAGCCCGGCAATGGTTTCCATCAGAGCCGTCAGCCCTTCGAGGGCATAGTATTCACACTGCATCGGAATAATGACACCGCGGGCAGCTACCAGAGCGTTGATGGTCAGCATGTTGAGTGAGGGCGGGCAATCTATCATCACAAAGTCGTATTTATCTTCCACCGTGACCAGGGCGCTTTTGAGCCGGAACTCTTTATTGTCCATTTTCATAAGTTCAACTTCGGCGGCTGTGAGATCAGCGTTTGCGCCGAGCACATCATAACCACCATCCGCCGAAGGCGTGATAGCTTCACTGATATCAGAACGCCCGGTCAGTACATGGTAGACAGACAGCGGCTGCGAATGCTTGTCGATGCCGCTACCCATAGTGGCATTGCCCTGAGGGTCAACATCCACCAGCAACACCCGTTGCTTGCTGGCCGCCAGAGAGGCTGAAAGGTTAACGCAGGAAGTGGTTTTGCCAACTCCGCCTTTTTGATTGGTTACCGCAAGAATTTTAGCCACAGCCGTTAATACCTGTTACGCAAAATAACCAGATGACGATCGCCGTCTGTGCCCGGTACATTCAAGGGTTCACAGCCTTGTAACTCAATTTCATGACGATCCATCAACGCCTTCAATTCTTCTTCAGGATATAGCCCTTTCATGGCCAGATAAACACCTGAAGGCGATAATAAGTGTTTTGTGCCATCGACCATGTTGGCCAGTGAGCTGAATGCTCTGGACGTTATGACATCAAACGGTGTTACGCTTGCAAACGCCTCAACCCGGGCATTGACCACTTCGAGGTTCTCCAGCTTGAGATCCAGCTTTGCCTGCAACATAAAACGAGTTTTTTTGCCATTGCTGTCGAGGGTGGTAATGTTTTTTGCTGGATACATAATTGCCAGAACCACGCCCGGTAACCCGGGACCAGAGCCCACATCCAGAATCCTGTCGCCAGAAATATGTGGCACAATGCTCAGGCTGTCGATGATATGCCTGAAAACCATTTCTCTAGGGTCGCGTACTGCGGTCAGGTTGTATGCTTTGTTCCACTTATTGAGCAAGCAGACGTAACGAGTGAGCAGCTCGGATTGCGTGGTCGACAGTTCAAGGTTTAGCGATTGTGCGCCTTGTTCGATATCTTGTCGCAGTGTCTTTCCCAGAGGGGAGTCTTGGAGTAGCGAAGCGTTCATTGATTCTTGCTGCTTGAATGAAGATGAAAACCTGCGGCAATAGCCAGGCATTATAGAAGTGCCATCAGTCTATTTCATAGCACTGATAAAATCGACGCAAACGCCGCTATCGAGCTTAATTAGTGTATTACTGTCAAATGATACGTTCAAAATCGAAGTTGTGCAGTAGAAGGAGTAGCCACAGCTCTGTCAGGCCAAGGTTGAGCCGGGTTTCAGGGCGCACAGGTTCTGGCTGTTTCTCGCTGGCAGCGACCCAAAAACATTGACCACCGCCAATTTATCCGAACAGGATAGCAACGCCGGGTGAGAGAACCTTTCGACGGTCTCTTGCCCAATGCTCTGACAGTGTTGCACCCAAAACGGGAGCAGCTCGCCGGTATCCGTTTTGTGAAAAGTCATGGACTCCTCTTTAAACAACGATTCCTTACTATGGCGAAACGACTGCACAATAAGCTCACCACAATACCAACTTTTCTGATGATTCCTGCTAACGTCG
>CBDAPN010000015.1:5000-26297 GCA_965198415.1 Endozoicomonas sp. | reverse complement strand
CACCAACCGCCCAATGCTATTGCTTAAACAGGCACTGAAAGAGACCGCCCTGTATCTTGACAGCCATAATGGTCAGGCGCGCCTGCAGCCTTTGGATACGCCAACGTTAAACAGCCAGCAGATCACCACTTATGAGCGGGAGTTACTCGGGGCACTTGATGAGCAGCCTCACATCCGAAACATCGCCATTTCCAGCACCTGCGCCACCAGTAAACGGGCATTTTTGCAAGCTTTTGTCCAACGCAACCCGCAATTTGAATACCTGCATCTAGCGGCAACAGATGCCACGGAAACCGATATTCAAAACAGCATCTCCCAAAAACTGATCGCCAATGCTGAAAAACCTGCTCCCTTTTCTGGGACACACTCTCGCCACTGGAAAAAATTTCTGGCCATTTGCGCTGCACTGCTGACCAGCACCTCCATCGCCACCTTCAGCTTTTTCAGCGGTTACCTAGACCCCGAAAAAAGCACCGTCATCAAGGCCCTGAGATTTTATCTCCCCGATGACACCACGGTATTACTGAAAAAATATGCCCCTCTGGTTGCTGAGTTTTCACTGTTTTTGCTCGCAACATTGCTGGTACTGTTTGTCTTTGAGGGAATGCTGAAATTAACCGGCCTGCGCAAGCACGACCACCACCGAGGCAGCACCTCCGCTGGTCATGTCACGCATTTGATGAGCCAGAAGCAGATCGCCGTTGTTATTGAAAATGTTTCAAGCACAGAGCAGCTGAGGGCTTTACAAAACGCCAATACCAATCTCAATCAACCCGGGCAAAGCAACACGGCGGTTCGTTTCATTTTCTCGGTGGATGACGAAACATTCACGGCTCAAAGCAGAACACGTTTTTTCGACCTTATCATTCCCATTGTGCCATTTGCCCAAACCAACCGTAACGGCGCACAACTGTTCACGGCGCTCAAGGCCATCACCAACGACGCACAAAACATGGCAGGCAACCTGAACCAGCAACTCATTTCCAAGATGGCCGAATGCATTGACGACAGCCGCCAAATTACCAACATCGTCAACGAATTCGATATTTACCTGCATAATTTGACTACCAGCATGGACAACCTCGACGCCAACAAAATCTTTGCCATGGTTGTCATCAAGAACCTGTACCCAAAAGAGCACGGAGCGCTTGCACGTAATACCGGCGTTTTAAAACAGATCTTTACGGATTTTAAAGCCCACAAACAAACTCTGCTAAAAGCGTATCATCAGGAGATCCGCCAACGCGCTAATCGTAAAACGTTACTTTCTCGCAGCCCTGAAAAAAACGAAGATTCCTATGCCAACGAGCTGGCTCAGCTGCAATACACTAAAAGTAAACTGCAAGGAGCGACACTTTTTGAAGCCCTGAAACTGGGCATTGTAGAGTCATTTATAAAGGGTTTAGCCGAACCACAGTTTGCTCCGCTGCTATACCTGCTTCGTCACGGTTATTTTGCCGAGGACTACAGCAACTACCTCTCCTGTTTTAACGCCATTGATATCGGCGCAGACGACAAAAGACTTGCACTCAGGCTCAGTGCGGGACAGTACTTCAAATTTACGCAACCGGTTAACTCTCCCAGTGCCCTGCTCAACCACCTAAGCCCCAGTGCTCTTACTAACGGGAAGGGTTTTATCAATGCCATTGTCAATGAGCTACTGACTAATCCACAGGCAAGCTACAACGGCTTTGATGCCGAAAGCTTTTTATTTGAGTTATTTGACCTCTCGGAACAACAGGCCAAAAGGCTGTTCGGGTTTATTTCTCAATACCTGCAAAACAACCCGAACCACCAGCGGCAATTATTTGAAACCCTTTACATTAACAATCGCAGCCTGCTGATGGGCTACTTAACGGGCACCAGCCTGGATAAAAACCAAGCGCAAAAAGCCGGCTTTGTTGCCTGCATCCTGTCTTTTATTAATGCCAGTGACCGCGAAATTCTCAGCAGTGCGCTGACTTCTGCCGTTAGCACACTAGAAGATATCCAGCCGATTTATGAACTTGGCAAGGAACGACCGGAAATCTGGGCGTGGTTAAAAAGTCAGCACGTACGTTTTGACCGAATAGCTCTGCCACACTG
Organism: Endozoicomonas sp.; assembly: GCA_965198415.1. GTDB lineage: Bacteria > Pseudomonadota > Gammaproteobacteria > Pseudomonadales > Endozoicomonadaceae > Endozoicomonas. The sequence continues at coordinate 24,212 of CBDAPN010000015.1, read as the reverse complement.
CTCACAAGAACTAGCCTTTAAACTGCTTGAAGATAATCTGTTTGAAATGAATCCGCACATGGTTGGGCTGCTGCTGGCTTTCTCCACCGATGAGCAGCCCGAAGAGCTTGCCAAGATCAGTTATTCTGCCATCACCACGTGCGGACACCATAAGCTGATCTGCCAGATGAATGAACACCTTGGTGACTTTGTAAAGAACATTTTGCTGGCTCAACCACGACTCAAGGAGGAGCAACACTTTCTCATTGAAATGCTTAACTCTCCAAAGCTGACGACTGACGACAAACTACAGCTACTACAACACACCCGACAAAAAATCGGCAACATCAAAGATATGGAGGATCACAGCCTCTGTACGAAACTGCTCGAAAAGCAACTGTTAACGACCACATGGGGCAATATTCGCCATGTTTTTGCCAGCAATGGCAACGTGCTTGATGCCAGCTTAGTGAATTTTCTCTCCCAGACGGAAAATACCGAAACACTGGCCTCACAGGCGATTGCCTCCAACGAGCAGTTTGCACAACTGATCAGTGACATTATGCACTCCCGGGCAATCAGCGAAGGGACAGTGCAACAGTTACTGTTGGCATTCCCGGCGATTTATATTGCCCAATTAAATCCTGAGCGCACATCAGCAGCTCGGCTTGAAACCATTTGCCAACACCCCAACTGCCGCTTCTCCTTTGAGAGCCTTGACTGGCTCGCCCGCAATGAGAAATCTTTTCATTCGGCCACCACCTATCAATACCTGTTACGCCACTGGGATGAATATACGTCACAAGCTGAAAGCACTACCCACCTGACCGTGAATACGGTGATGCAATTGTTGCAAAACCCTGCGGTCGACATCGAACAAAAACTCTGGCTTTGCGACATACTTAACAATGAGAATGAAAACGACGAAGAAATCCTGAACGGCAATGTTGGCTCCCATCACTTGCCGTTTTACCCGACGACTTTCAGCTGCAGATCCGTTTTGGCCGACTGGAAACATTAATTAATGCCGCCAGACTTAAATCGGATAAAGTCCGCCTAGTGGCTCAGCAGGCAAAAAATATCCTGTCCTGGCCAGAAAACTCTCACGTTAATGATGCGTCTGGAGCTGAAAGGCAAGCAGAAGCTTTTACAAAAAGAGTCGGACAGTTCACACTGCCAAAACTCTGAAGATAATTTTTGAGTTAATGAGCGCCTTGCACAGTGCGGGTCATATTACGCTAAGCATGGACGACAACCGCAAAAAGACTTAAAGCCGTTGTGAAAGCCGTGGACTGGCCGGGGCAAGAGCTAGCGCATCAGCCGGTCGAAACTGCTCAATAATAAGCAGCAGCTTCTCACCTTCGAGCTGTTTCAATGGGTAACGCACTTTTCTGCATAGGGGGCGGATATTTTGCACCGCTTGGCAGCGTACCACCACTGTCCAATAATGGCTCTGATGCGGGGCACAAAAAATCCATTGCAGCCATTGGCTAAATGCCATGGTATCTACACAAAATGGCGTGTTTACTGTTCATAGCCCTCAATGGATGGTGGCACGGTTTTGCCAAGCGTTCTGCCGACGCAACTCATCTTCAATGGCGCGAAGCAGTACAAGCGCTTTCAGAAAAATCAGTTTTGTGACATAATCAGATGGATAACCCCACGTAAGAAGTGTTTCAATTTTTCTGCTCCAGGACGATAACCCGGATTCAGGCCTAATGCTCTTTTGAGCCAGCTGACGAGCCCTGATCGTTTTTGCCCTTGCCGCTCTCTTAAACACCGCCATTTTGGTAGTAGATGTCAGGTGATGCCGGCGCAATTTCTCATTTGCCCGGTTTCAAGGCGCTTTTCAGCTTGGGCCTAGGGCGCCCGGATTGGACGGTCCAGCCCACCGCTTGGCTGAGTAATGGGGTAAACCGCAAACGCGAGCATGGGATGACTCCTTCACCACGGGTTGAAGAGCACCCAGCCAATAGTGCCGTCAGTAGTAGTGAGCGAAAGTGCTTTGACTGGAGTACAGCGGCGTTTTATGCACAGAATTTTTCGCAATACATCATTAAAAACCATGATTTTAATTTATCCAAAAAGCGTCCCCTTCAGCCTGGACAGCCAGCATAGCGTTTTTGGTTTCAGAAGCCGGTGATATAGGGGCAGTAGCTCAGGCCTCTTGGCAATAACGGTTGACTGCGGACCCGTTCGCTCCTGCACTTACCCAAACTCTGCTCAGGTTTATCAGGCTTGCAATGCCACCGTGGACTGCAAACGGCAGGCCGGACATAAAAACGACCCCAGACTTTTTAATGCACCACTGCTGCCGGTAAGCGCTGTTGGGCTGTTTGTCGTCATAAACCTACCCAGGCAAACTGCGAGCAAACTCGTTGGAATAACCGGCAAACCAGCTATCACGCAGCTCGTTTAGTGGTTTCCGGTTTTTACCGCCAAGTTTAATGTTTGACGGGATGTATTGATAAGCACTTTTTACCCGTGCCCTTCTGTCATCACCTTGCCAAGGGCCGGTACGTAAAAAGCTCCATGGGGGCTGCATCCACTACTTTTTTTAAACTGAGAGACTGTAAACGGGTCAGAGGGATTACCCTGACTGTCCACCACGGCATCAATCGCCCGCAGCGGCATTTGAAAGCCACCACTGGGCGATAGTCTGATAACATGTTGGCCCACATCCATAGGAGACAAAGCTGCCGAGCCCAGTAAAAACTGACGGATAAGCAGGGAGTTTTTTTCTCAATGCCAAGGCGCTTGATGGTCTGTAAACACGGTGCTTAAACCCACACTCATACCCCGTTATTGGCAGCAGCCTGATTGTAAGACTTTGCCAACGCTTGATAGAGCGGAAACCTGCCCATGGGATTTACGGCTGTAATTGCGCGGCTCCCAAAAACCCACCACGACCGTCGCTTATTTTTCAACCCGCCGAATCATTGACCGGCGTCCGTTTAAAGTATATTGCTCAGGTCGCTCTAGAAGCCGCCAGATAAATGGCGGGCTTTAAACAGAGAACCTACAGACCTTTGCGCCTCTGTCGCGCGGTTAAATCCGGCATAAACCGGCATAGCGATCGCCCGGACAATTGCCCAGCAGGTCGCCCGGTTTTGGGCAGAAACTGACCACCATGGCACCTTGCCAGCTCTGAGGCATTTTTTCCCATCCAGCGCCTTCAACGTATCTGCAACGCTGTTTTGGAGCCTGACGCTGAATAATGGGGGTCAAGGTTGGTAAATATTCCTTAGCCCTTCATGGGTGAGGTCCTTTTTTCATCATAGTCTTTTACGCAGCTGCTCTTTAACAAGGTCAATGTAGGCAGGGAAAGTCATTGGTGCTAACCAACTCACGACTCACCACGCCAAGCGGTAGTTTGCTTGGAGCGCTCCCACCTCCGCCGCAGGCACAATGCCCTGTTCAGCCAGTACATCCAGCACCAGATTACGCCCGCTTGAGGGCTCGCTCTGGGTAGCGCCTTGGGTCATAGTAAGAAGGACCCTTTGACAATGGCCACCAATAACGCCCGTCCCTTGCCAGATTGAGCTCCTTAAGGGGTTTGGGCGAAGTAAAAACTGACTGGCCAGACCAAAAACCGTGAATGGCGCGGCGACCGTATTGCCCCAGATAAACTTCGTTCAGATAGGTTTTCCAGTATCTCTTCTTTGCTGTAAACGCCACTCCAGTAACAGCGCCATAAATGGCTTTCTTTGCTTTTTTCGCAGCATGGTGCGCTCATTGCTGAGAAAAAAAATTTTTTAACCAGTTGCTGGGGTTATGGTGCTGCCACCTTGAAACGATAGAAACCCGCTTTCAGGTTTTGCCACCATCGCTCGGGCAATGGATGCGGGCGAAAGACCAAAGTGCTGGTAAAAGTCCCGGTCTTCAATCGTCAAAAGCCCCGGAACCAGATAACGGGGTGCCTGGGCGGTTCTTATCAATAGACGATCTTCGTAACTCGCCGGGTAAATACCACCAATCGGCTGAGGGTCGAGTCGCAGCAATGACAAACTATTGCCTTTTTTTCCTGTAAGCGTGGCAATTTGGTCATTATGGAAATTCACCACCACATAACGAGATGGCTCAACGCCATCAGGAAAATAAAAACCCCGACTGTAAATAACAAACCGGTTGCCATTGCGGGAAAACGTGCCGGGGCGACTCACATCCCGAACCGCCTGATACCCCTGACGCTGCAGCTGCGATTGCAGATCTTCCACCAGTATCCGCTTACCCACATGGAGCTCTAGCGGGCGAGCAAAAACCTTGGCAGGAATCGCCCATTTTTTTTCCTTCAAACTGCTGGGTGACCGTTGCGTCGAGGTAAACAGTGTAAGCACTAATGAGTGTCGCCAGAGTAAACCCGCATTTTGAATAACAGAACTAACCATGACCTTTTACTTTTCGTGGCGGGTCTTGGCTTGTTTTTTTTGGCAGGCCTGCCTTTTTTAGTCGTCGTTTTTTTTACCATGAGGGGGATTATACGTCAGAGTTCCGGGTTCTTTTATAGAAAACACAGCGCAGCGAAAAACTTTATTTTTTTGTTCCAACGTACCAATAAATTAACAAAATTGTTTAATTGAAGTAATAACTGATAACTCTATTGGGAGGACATCAAAAGTCTGGTCTATTCTTAGAAGAAAATGAATTCTGACTTTCAATAATCATGCTGTCTCTGGTACGGACGCTGGAGTTGAGTTTGGGATCCGGTAAATGGCAACTGATCTGATCGAACTAAAAAATCTTGGTAAAACGTCGGTACAATGGTTGAACGCTGTTGGTATCAGAACCCTTGAGCAGTTACACGAGGTCGGCTCCGTTGCAGCCTTCTGTAAAGTCCGTGACCGCGGGGTTCAAAGTCTCAAAGGTTTTACTCTACGCTTTGGAAGGGGCCCTCATAGGTTCCCACTGGAATGACCTCGACCCTGAGTACAAAATCCGCTTACTGGAGGCCGTAGAAGACAATACCTGAACAGCCTGCTTACATCATTTTATTTGGTCACGCTTATGACTGCATACAGGGCACTTTGGATCTGCTTCTAGCGCCAGAGTTTGCCACTGTGTGGTCAGGCCATCAAAAATCATCAGGCGGCTGTTGAGCGTGCGCCCACAACCCACAATTAATTTGATCGCTTCAAGCGCTTGCATCGTACCTATCGTGCCAACCACCGGCCCCAGAATGCCGGACTCTGAGCAGCTTAGATTCTCATTACTCTGCTCGTCATAAAGGCAACGGTAACAGGGGGCATTTGCCACTGTGCGGTCATATACCGTCAACTGCCCATTGAAACGTATAGCCGCGCCACTAACCAATGGAGTTGACGCCCTGACGCAGGCAGCATTGATAGCAAAACGGCTGGAGAAATTATCGGTACAATCGAGCACTACGGTGGCTTTACTCACCTGCTGCAACAACGCCTCACCTTCAAGCGATGCGGCAATGGCCTTGATGTTAATACCGTCGTTGATCTCAAGAAGCGACTGTTTAGCTGCCTGCACTTTTGCCAAACCATGGTCGGCGCTGGTGTAGAGAAGCTGGCGCTGCAGGTTAGTGGTGTCCACCGTATCCGGGTCCACCAGTACGATATTCCCCACCCCTGCCGCAACCAGATACTGCGCGGCCGGGCAACCCAGGCCACCCATACCCAAAATTAATACACGCGCCTCCAGCAGTCGCTCCTGACCGGCTATATCTACCTGTGGCAGCATAATTTGGCGACTGTAGCGGAGTAATTGTGCGTCATTCATGGGTGAACCGGCTCAACCTTCCTGCTCAACAAACTCTGCATAGGCTTCGGCATTCATCGTGCCTGCTAACTCACCGTCGTCCTGAATTTTTATTCTGAAGAACCAACCGTCATTGTACGGATCGCTGTTGACGGTTTCCGGAGCATCTTCAAGAGTCTCGTTAACCGCAACAACCTCCCCGGTCAGCGGTGCATAAATCTCAGAAGCTGCCTTCACTGACTCAACAGCTCCGGCTTCATCTCCCGCCCCAAGGGTTGCGCCCACCTCTGGCAGATCCACAAAGACCACGTCCCCTAGCGACTCTTGGGCATGGTCAGTGATACCAATAGTTACAACACCCTCTCCTTCCAGCCTGACCCATTCGTGGGAACGCAGATACCGTAACTCAGAAGGTATATTGCTCATTTAATTATCCTCGGTCGTCTTTGTGTACTATCTGACTTTCTGCACCCTTTGTGGGAAGCTACAGTTAGATCAGTTTTTACGCACTCATTATCGTCTATGATTTCAATGACAGACGCATTCTAACGAGTTTGTTCGCAAGTTTACAGGGTTGCCAGCACACCACCAAAAGCGCTATGCCTTAGCGCGCCAATCAAACGAGAAGCAAACTCCGAAAATCAGTTTCTAATTAAGTGCTATGTTTTTAATAGACCTATAAAGAAGTGGCTGGTTATAAAATCACCAAACTTATTTCTAACCCGACAACATTTAACTAACTAATGAAAACTCCAGCTTATATTCTGATCGGCTTATTAGCCCTCACCATTTCCCTGCGATTGATTTTGCAGAAACACCCGCAGAAAATCACTCAACCCGATTACTTATTGGTTTTCATTCGGATCAATTCTCCGGCGAAGATAAGTCAATAAACTTTTTAAATAAACGACTTAAATCTGACAGCGTCATTCGCATGTTACGGCCAATTAATGAAAAAACGGCGCTCATAACCATTGAGAACACCAACCCAAACACTTTATCTGCAGACATAAAAAAATTGTTGGCTTTGAAAGAAGTTCGCTTCATTGAAATAGACCAAACCATGCGACCAATGCCCAAAAACAACACTGCCCCCCTCAGGTGAAACCGATGAAGTCTTTGCTATTAAACTGTGCATTAACAACAACACTTTTAATACCTACTTTTATCTCTCAGGCTGAGATTGATAACTACAGGCACTTCTTACAGACTACCGACCGGATAGTCGTTTATTACAAAGAAAAACCCACCGAAGCCAGAGCATTAGCTTTTATCAAACAGGGCGTAGATTACGGCGGCTATGGTGTAGCAATGGGCAAAAGAAAAGAAGTACTTGAAATTGGTGCCCACTTAAAAATCAAAGATGCCAATAAACTGGCCAAATCAATACAATACGACCCCCAGATAAAATACGTCGAACCTGACTTGGTCATGACTGCCTTTAAAATCCCGAATGACCCACTCTTTCATGCGCAATGGCATTTTTTTGAAAACACGGCCGGTATCAATTTACCAACAGCCTGGGATATATCCACTGGCGACCCGAAACATGTGGTGGCTGTTATTGACACCGGCATTACTAAACACCGGGAAATTAATAATAAAATCCTCCCCGGCTACGACTTTATTTCAAACCCTTGGATGGCAAATGACGGCGACAGCTGGGACAACAATCCCATGGATACCGGCGATGCCATACAATCCGGCGACTGCGGCTCTTATAAAGGCATCCCCGTTCCTAAAAAAGCAAGACGCAGCAGTTGGCACGGTACACACGTCACCGGCACCATTGCGGCCAATACCAACGACGGTAACGGCGTTGCTGGTATAGTCTGGAGCACCAAAATACTTCCCGTCAGAGCGTTAGGCCGTTGCGGTGGTTACACTTCAGATATCGTCTCGGCCATGCGCTGGGCCGCCGGATTATCAGTGTTCGGGGTTCCGGCCAACCCAAATCCAGCCAAAGTGATTAACCTGAGCCTTGGTGGTTATGCTTACACCTGCCCTCAATCCTATCAGGATGCTATCAATGAAATCGTCGATGCTGGTATAACCATTGTTGCTGCTGCCGGAAATGCCATGCAAAACGCCGATTTATTTGCCCCAGCCAACTGCGACAATGTCATCACCGTTGGTGCCATAAACAGAGACGGAAACCGCAGCTGGTATTCAAATTACGGTAATTCAGTAAATATTATGGCGCCGGGGGGAGAAACACATGATGGTGGAGATGGTATTCTATCGACCCACAACTCCGGCTTAGAATCTGCCGAGGAGCCATCTTACGCTGAATTGCAAGGCACCAGTATGGCAGCACCGCATGTTTCTGGATTAATTGCCCTAAGTTATGCCGTTAATTCAAATCTAACACCACAGGAACGCAAAGGATTCTTAATGATATCAGCTAGAGAATTTGGTCCTAAAAGCAATTGTGACGAATTCCGCTGCGGTTCCGGGATTGCCGATGGTGGCGTATTCTTACAGGCTATTTTTGATGTCGAATAAAAAATATCACGTAGATGAATAAAAATTTGTTAATCGACTAATCTTTTTAAAATAACACCGATTAATTAATAATCTCTAAGAAAGTGTGATTCAGCAGTGCACCTTTCTTCAGTTAACCCAACGGAGCAGAACTTTGAAAAGACTCTATAACTCACTGCTGTTGGCTGGCGTTTTTTCAACGCTGGTTGTTCCGCTGAGCCTTAAGGCTGAGTTTGACCTTGACATTAATCTTGGCGAAATTGCTGACGAACTTCTCGACCTAAGCCTTGAAGAACTGATCGCTCTGGATGTTCCAGACGTTACTTCCGTCTCCAAAAGAAAACAGCGTTTAATGGATTCACCGGCCGCAGTTTATGTGATCACCGACAAAGACATTAAGCGTACCGGCGTTACTTCCATTCCAGAAGCATTAAGAATGGTGCCGGGCATGCAGGTAGCCAAGCTGAACAGCAACACATGGTCCATTAGCACCCGCGGATTCAATTACATTTTTGCCAACAAATTACTGGTTCTGGTTGATGGGCGCACCGTCTACTCCCCCCTATTCTCCGGCGTCAACTGGGATGTGCAGGACACCATGTTGGAAGACATCGCCCGCATTGAAGTCATTCGCGGGCCAGGCGCAGCGCTGTGGGGAGCCAATGCCGTTAACGGTGTTATCAACATCATCACTAAACACTCAGCAGATACTCAAGGCGGACTACTCTCCATCGGAGCAGGCTCAGAAGAAAAAGCCTTTGCTTCGTACCGCTACGGCGGCGAAATCAGCGACGACGGTTACTATCGAGCTTTCTTCAAATCCTTCAGCCGCGATGCCATGGCAAACTCTGACGGCTCTGACGCCAATGATGACTGGAAAATGAGCCGGGCAGGCTTCAGAGCCGATTGGCGCACCGACACCGGGGCAGAAGCATCAGTCCAAACGGAAGTTTACAACGGTACCACGCGCCCTTCGCTGAAAATATTTAATAGAGCCACCTTAAAAAAAGAGTTATTACAAAATCAAAGCCGCGACCAAAAAGGCGGACACCTCATTGGCAATTACAAACATTATTTCGATAATGACAGTAACATAGCCCTTAAAGCCTACTATGACCGCTATGAAAATTATGATTATCGAGTAACTGAAAAAAGAGATATTGGCGATGTAGAGTTCCAGCACCAGCTCAGCCCTATAGGCCAACATGACATCATCTGGGGGCTAGGCTATCGGCTAACTAAATACAATCTGAGCAAAATGAACAACATCGTTTTGCCAGAAACTAGCAGAACTGATGAGCTATACAGCGCATTTGTGCAAGATTACATCACACTGAACCCCCAATGGTCTCTTACACTGAGCTCACGGTTTGAGCATAACAATTTTACCGGCTACGAATTCCAACCCAACGCCAGCCTGACCTGGAAAATTTCTGACCAGCAAACACTGTGGATAAAAGCAGCGAATGCGCTCAAAACTCCCTCAATAAGCGAAACCTCTGTCACCTCCCGGGGGATTACATTTTTGCGCGAAGAAGAAGCGCCCGTACCCGGCACAGCGCTTCCTGACCAGTTATCACTAAGCGGCAACAATAAGCTAGACGCAGAAAACCTATTTGCGCTAGAAGTAGGTTACAGAAGAAACTTTAATAGTAACTTGCTGTTTGATGCCACGGCCTTTTTCAACCAGTACAAAGATCTTTTAGCCTACGTTGACCAACAAGGGTGCCAAGATGGAACAAGCTTGAAAGAAATTGTAACAGGTGCCTTTTTGTGCGTTTACGACGGCTCTGCAGCCACCTCGCCTTCCGTTGCCTACTCAACAACGTTCTCAAATGGACTCACAGCCCACACCTACGGCATCGAACTCACCGCAGACTGGCAGGCAACCCCATGGTGGAAACTGCAACTTAACTACTCTTTCCTTGGCATCGATGCATTCAGTGATGATACCAGCTCAGATGTTACCAATGCTTACCTTGAATCCAATGAAAAACTTTTAGAGAACCTTAGCGCTAATAATACTGCCAATATTCGCTCCTATATGAACCTGCCAAAACAGTGGTATCTGGATTTTTGGGTGAGATACATGGACACCCTAAAAGATGCCCGAATCGGAGCATATACAACTCTTGATGTCAGAGTGGCAAAAAAAATAGGCGATGACCTGGAGCTTTCTTTAAACGGGAAAAATCTAATCGATAAACAGCGACTGGAATTCAATGAAATATTCAGTGGCTTAGGCGAAACTGAGATCCAGAGATCCTGGTATCTTCAGTTACGCTGGCAACATTAATCGGATGAGGGAGGAAAACTTCATGCCGACTATTTCAAAAATATACACAACACTGGTAATTTTTTTAATTTGTGGCTTAAGCAGTGCTAAAGCCGCAGAAATTACCAAGGCGGACAAAGTCAAAGCAGCCATTGTCTATAAACTCACAAAATTCATATCATGGCCAGAAAAAAAGCAGACCCTAACTCTGTGCGTTATTGGCCAAGGAGCCATCAATAGCGAAATTTTCAAGATTAACCATAAATTCAGCCTGGCACGGCGTATCTCAGTCACCCACAAACACCCTAATGCTTCACTGGGTAAATTGTGCGACCTGATTTACATCCATAACACAAAGTCTGATCAGATCTCAGCGGTCGTTAACAAACTGCGAAATAAGCCTGTTTTGACCATCAGTGACAGCAAGAACTTTGCGAACCAAGGCGGGGTAATTGAGCTGTTCCGAGCCGGTAGCCGTATTCGCTTTGCGATCAATAAAAACGTTGCACAAAATACCGGGCTGACAATCAACCCGCAATTAATGGGACTGGCAAAAGTGGTTAAATAACAACCTATGCTTTCTTTTAAAAATCTTCCCATCAAGAAAAAACTCCGGTACGCCATGTTGTTATCGGCGTACACGGTGTTATTAGTCACCATCAGTATTCAGACTATCAGTGAGGTTATTCACTCCAGAGAGTTAATAACCAACAAGCTGGACACACTGGTTGATGTAATCAGTGCCAATGCCCGAGCCGCTTTACTTTTTGAAGACACAGAATCTGCCGAACTGTTGCTCAAAGGGTTTCGCAATACCGACGAAATTGAATCAGCTTATTTATTAAACTCATTAGGCGAAACGATTGCCGCATATCATCGGGACAAAAAACACCCCTGGGGCTTTACGCTGGAAAACCTGGAGCAACCCGTTACCCTATTTGGCAAGACGAAATTACACCTCTATCGCCCAATTAATTGGGATGGTAAATTTATCGGTGCCATTTACATCCAGTCAAACCTAAGCGAACTTTATCGCCACCTCACGCACATTCTTCTACTGGCACTGATATCAGCGTTAATTTCTGTATTGCTCGCTGCAATTTTAAGTTCTCACCTACAACGCTTACTAGGACGGCCCATCACAGATTTAGCCGATACCATTAGCGACATCACCGAATACCAGCAATACGACCACCATGTACAAAAATTTGATAATGATGAAATTGGGCAACTTTATGACAGCTTTAATAACATGCTTCTGCAAATAAAAGAGCGAGACGACCGACTGCAAAAAAATCAGGAAACCCTCGAAGCAACCGTCACCAGCCGAACTCAGGCGCTCAAAGCCGCCAACAGAGACCTAAAAGAAAACGTCACTCTACTCAATGAAGCCAAAGAAGCAGCGCTCGATGCCGCCAAAGCCAAGAGCGCCTTTCTTGCCAACATGAGCCATGAAATTCGCACCCCAATGAACGGTGTGCTTGGCATGCTCGACCTATTGAAAGACACACCGCTAAGTAAAACCCAAAGTGACTTTCTTAATACGGCTTATGCCTCAGCCGACTCACTATTGCAGGTTATTAACGACATTCTCGACTTCTCAAAAATTGAAGCGGGGAAAATGACCATTGAATGTATTGATGTTAACGTCAGAGACATAACCGAAGACGTCTGCACCTTATTGGCAGGCTCCGCCAGAAAAAAAGGGTTACAACTCAACTGTTATGCCGACCTTGACCTGCCAGTTGCTTTAAAAGGAGACCCGGTCCGGCTTCGACAAGTGCTAACCAACCTGATTGGCAACGCTGTTAAATTTACCAAAGAAGGCGAAGTCATTGTAAAAGTAAACCTTCTTGAGCAGTTTGAAGAAAACGCAAAAATTGAATTCTCAGTCGAAGATACCGGCATAGGCATTCCCAAAAACATACTGCCAACGTTATTTAATGAATTTACTCAGGCAGATGGCAGCACCACTCGTAAATTTGGCGGAACAGGGCTTGGGCTGACGATTTCGAGACAGCTCGTAGAACTAATGGGCGGTGAAATCAAAGTTACCAGCATCGAAAATGTTGGCTCAAAATTTACATTTGAGCTAGAGATGGGCATGTCAAACAATAAACATATCCAACGATCTCAGGTATTTCATGCTCTTGATGGAATAAAGGCGCTGGTGGTCGACGATAATAAAACCAACCGGGAAATCCTGCGACATTACCTCAAAGCGTGGGGTCTCGATCACAGTGAAGCAGCATCCGTCAAAGAAGCCCTTAAAGCACTAAACGAAGCCCAAGAGAACGGTCAGCCTTTTGAGCTTGTATATCTTGATATGGACATGCCTGAAATAGATGGCCTTGAGCTCTCAAAAATGATGGAACGGGACGATAATTTAAAGTCCATTCGTAGAATCATGCTCAGCTCTAAAGGCTACCTTTCCCAAGAGGAACAAACCAGTTCAGGCATCTCAGCTTGCCTTACCAAGCCTTTTAGGCAATGCAGGTTACTCGACACCACCATGCAGATCATGCATTACCATCACAACAGCCTCGAACAAAAGAGATCGGACGAAAAAATCTCATCGTCGTCCACTTTTGCAGACAATACCCGTATTCTTTTGGTAGAAGACAATATTGTTAATCAGAAAGTAGCAGTGAGTATGCTAAAGAAAATTGGCTTAACCCACACTGATATAGCAAGAGACGGAAAAGAAGCCGTTTCGATGCATAGCGAACACAGTTATGACTTGATCTTGATGGATTGCCAAATGCCGAAAATGAGTGGCTATGAAGCCACCGGAATCATTCGTCAAAAAGAACAGCACAAACCAAGAACCCCCATCATCGCCATGACGGCAAACGCAATGCCAGAAGACCGGGAAAAATGTATTGCCGCAGGAATGGACGACTATCTCAGCAAGCCAGTAAAAGTCGACAATATCCGCGACTGTCTACAATATTGGTTGATTGAAAAAAATACCTCTCCAGAAAAGTCTGTCAGCAAGATTGAGAACGCGCCAGCAGATACACAAATTACTGATAATCAACACCCAATCATCGACTCATCAACCTTATCAGCACTAGAAGAATTAATGGAAGAAGAGTTTCCTACACTCATTAACAGCTATCTTGAAGATGCTCCAAAACTGATGGACGACATTCGGTCATCCTCTAAAGATGCCGATATGGAAGTACTGATAAGAGCAGCTCATACCCTCAAATCCAGCAGTAACAACATCGGTGCAATACAACTGGCAACCATCTCTGCCAATATTGAAAAGGTAGGTCAGGCAAACCAGCTGAATCAGGCAGCAGCACTTATCCCCTCATTGGAAATCGCACTCAGCCAGGTAATAGATACATTAAAAGAGTATAAGTAGTAAGTGCTACAAACAGAAAAAGCAGGTTATAATTATAACAACCTGAAACCCAGCCATTGCTGCTTAAGTTACTTTTCTAAAATTGAAGACTATGGAAACACTGTCATTTTTTTTGGTACAAATAGTGAACCTCGCTATTTTTGGGTTCATAATCTTTATATCAGCCCACCTGCTTTCCGGTGTTAATATTAAGAACTACCAAACGGCTTTTTGTGTTGCATTAGTGTTAACTTGCTTAAATTTACTGGTCAAACCAATACTGCTACTTTTAGCTTTACCGATCACCATACTTACGCTGGGATTATTCACGTGGGTAATTAACGCCTTAATTCTGACCTTTTCCAGTAAACTGGTTGACGGTTTTGAGATAAATAACTTTGCCTGGGCCATGTTCATGAGTTTGATAATGGGAATATTCAAAGTGCTTGTGAGCATTTCGCTCCCTTTCATCTGACCAAACCTACATAGCGGGGTATCAGAAGTTTTTACTAAGGCAAGAAAGGATGCAGTGATCACTTAATATGCCGGGGACAGTTTACATTTAGCTACCTCAATCATAAACCGGGATCGCAGACACTTTTCAAATGATTACAAGAAAAATATACTCCTGTGATCAAACAAGCCATAAAAATGACAGTAATAAAACCCAGATTATTGCATCAGCTAATATTGAAAAATAAATAACTTAGAAACAATGGAGAATACAATGGAACCTTCAGCAAGCCTACAAAATTTAGGGCATGTACAGTTCGAACAATTCGAAAACAAAAGTTTTGATGGTCTTGATGAAAACAACAAGATCAGTAAAGTTTTCAACCACAAGGGTGAACTTGTAAAAGATGCAACATTTAATTCCCGAAAAGCCAAGAGAATTTTCCAAAGCAGAAATAAAATTTCAGCCAGCAAAGACAAATTTGAGTTCCAAAAGGGCTTAGCAGAAAGACGTGCGTCAATCCTCAGTAGCATTAATACCGAATCCACAACAGCTAATAATACCAACCAAAACGATCATATTGAGAAAAATCTCTTAGCTTTATTAACAGCTATGACCGAAAAGCCCGAAAATGAAAAAAAATACGTTGATTTTAAAGGTTTGAAAAAACAGATTAATAAGGACATCAAAACATATTTCTCCAATGAAATAAAATCCGCAAATAACACCGAAAAACTGAAAGAATTACACAATAGAGTTGAGCAACTTGAACAGTCTATTGGAAAAAACATAGAAACAAAGACAGTCGAACCTTTAAAAAAATTGATTGGTAAACAATGCAAAATCATTGTAGATAACCTAGAAGCTCACATTAATTCATCCGACCTAAATTCATCTTCTGCCGATGAGACAGTATGCAGAAAAAGCGAATGCGTTATCGACTGGATTGAGACCATAAAAGATATTGCTCCTGAAACTTTCAAAGCCAAAAAAAATAAACTGGGAAAACTTCTATCTAAAAACTGGTGCAACGGTCTGAGTTCAGTCCAATCTCATGAAAAAGACCTAAACAAAACTAAAAATTCCATAGATAGGATCAAAACAACATCAGAAAAAGTATCTAATGCGCTTAATTATACAGTTGGCATTAATTCAAGATCTTATAAAAATGCGATAAAAGATACACAGAAAGTTATTCAAAGCTTAGAAAGTAAAATGAGAGAAGTGTACAATTCAGTAAAACTTTACACTGACCAAAAAAGAATTATATCGAGCCTAGAAAATAAGCTTAAAGCCGCTGAACAAAAAAATAGTAATGCAGAAAGGAATAAAACAGAAAAGGAAACAGAACGAAGAGAATTGCGAGCTAAAGCCAAGCAAAGTGGAATTAAAAAATTCAAGCTGGCTCGTAGACTAAGCCCAGATTATCAAAAACAAGTCAAATACTCTAAGAGAGAGATCAAAGAGATAGAAAGAGAGGTAACCAAAAATACTGAAGAGAAATTTTCATTGGAAAGACAAATTGAAGAAGCAAAAAATCTCAAGGATACTCTCCTTAGACCAGTTAATGAATTTATCGCTAAGTATGGTAATTCTATAAGAGACCTCTCGGAGTTTCAGTCATTAAAACAAAGCAGTGTGACAACGTTAACAGCAGAGCTGCTCAGCTCAGCTATAGTCACACCTCAATCTGGGCAAGTAAACACCTCACCACAGATTGCTGCCAATGAAGTACAAACGGTTACAGCAGAGAAAAATACATCAATGCCAGCGCAAGTACAGCCAACATCGCAATCGCCAGTACCGCCACCAGCGCCAACGCAATCGCAACCGCAATCGCCAGTACCAGCGCCAACGCAATCGCACCGCAATCGCCATTACTAGGAACGCAGAAGACTGACCAGGCTATTAGGCTGTGGACTGTGGCTCAGGCTAAGACTGAGGCTAAGCCTCAACAAGAAGAGAGAGGCTCACTGATGGCACAAATTCGGGAGGGCATTAAATTAAAAAGTACAAACAAAAATAGTTCGACTACGAACGTTGCTGCTGATAAACCCTCTGAAGGTAAATCAGCCAGTAAGGCTGGTAAGACTCAGGAAATTGACCTTGTCGCTGCTCTCAAAGACAGGCTATCGGGAAGAAGGTCTAATATTGATGAATCATCTAATAACAGTCAGAATTCTGAAGATGATCAAGACTGGTCCGACGATGACAGGTAATTATTTACTTTTGATGCCATACCTTGCCTAGTTACCAACAAGAAGGTTTCTGACATCCTCCCCGTCCTAAAGGCGGGGATTCCTACCGCTAGACGATCATGCCCGACCGCAAGAATGTTCTTTGCCGCATTATCATCTCTGTCATGCTGTACGCCACACTCCGTGCAAGTCCATTCTTATTCGCAAACCTGCTCTACCTTTCGGACTGTTGTCAGAAATACATCCGCAACACGAATAGGTTTGGGTAATGTATGCTTCGTTGACTTCTTCAAAAACAATGCCTGCATGGTCGTATTTATATTCCAGCATTGTTTTTAACACTCCCCACCCAGCGTCTAAAACAGACTTAGCCACTTTAGTTTTTGCCAAACCAAGTAAATTGACGTTACCAACGAATATCGCCACATTCTCGTTGACCAACTTACGGCTGTATTTGTGTAGATCACCCTTTCTTTTATTGGCTATTTTTGCGTGAATTGCCTTAACACGTTTTTTATTTTTGGCTCGCTGAGCGGTTTGAAAAGGTGTCTCCAGCCGGAAGCTGAAGTTATACCATCCAGAAATCAGCTCTATGGAGTTCTAGTTATTTTGCGGCAAGTTGTGGTGGTGAACCGATGGAGATAATTAAACAATATGTGCAACAGCAGAAAACTCCACATTAATCGGGCTATCGCCGACTAGCTTACATCCCCGCACTAAAAGTACGGAGTTTTACGTTCACAGGATAACTTACTTTGAATCCATCGAACAAACTGGTTCATTATCAGCTCAAATAAAAACCCCCGAAAGATTGCTCTTTCGGGGGTTTTCTTTAATGGGTGCCTGGCGATGTCCTACTCTCACATGGGGAGACCCCACACTACCATCGGCGATAAGTCATTTCACTACTGAGTTCGGGATGGGTTCAGGTGGTTCTAACTTTCTATGGTCGCCAGGCTTAACTGGTTGCTAATGTCAGGAATTGCTTCCCAACAGTAGCCGGAATCCGTTTTAAGCTGTTTTCTTGCTGTACACTCTTTGTGTATGCCGTCTGCTGTTGACTGTTTCTTTGCCAACTCGCTCTCGTTTTTAAGCGCTCTCAAATCGCTTTGGCGTTATATGGTCAAGCCGCACGAGTCATTAGTATTGGTTAGCTCAATGCCTCACAGCACTTACACACCCAACCTATCAACGTCATCGTCTTTAACGGCTCTTCAGGGAGATCGACTCTCCAGGGAAGTCTTATCTTGAAGGGGGCTTCCCGCTTAGATGCTTTCAGCGGTTATCCCGTCCGAACATAGCTACCGGGCAATGCGTCTGGCGACACAACCCGAACACCAGTGGTCCGTCCACTCCGGTCCTCTCGTACTAGGAGCAGCTCTTCTCAAACTTCCAACGTCCACGGCAGATAGGGACCGAACTGTCTCACGACGTTCTAAACCCAGCTCGCGTACCACTTTAAATGGCGAACAGCCATACCCTTGGGACCGGCTTCAGCCCCAGGATGTGATGAGCCGACATCGAGGTGCCAAACACCGCCGTCGATGTGAACTCTTGGGCGGTATCAGCCTGTTATCCCCGGAGTACCTTTTATCCGTTGAGCGATGGCCCTTCCATTCAGAACCACCGGATCACTATGACCTACTTTCGTACCTGCTCGAGATGTACCTCTCGCAGTCAAGCTGGCTTGTGCCATTACACTAACCGTACGATGTCCGACCGTACTTAGCCAACCTTCGTGCTCCTCCGTTACTCTTTGGGAGGAGACCGCCCCAGTCAAACTACCCACCACACAATGTCCCCGATCCCGTTCCGGGACCCGGGTTAGAACCTCAATATTGCCAGGGTGGTATTTCAAGGTTGGCTCCACGCAGACTGGCGTCCACGTTTCAAAGCCTCCCACCTATCCTACACAAGCAACATCAAGATCCACTGTGAAGCTGTAGTAAAGGTTCACGGGGTCTTTCCGTCTAGCCGCGGATACGCTGCATCTTAACAGCGAGTTCAATTTCACTGAGTCTCGGGTGGAGACAGCGTGGCCATCGTTACGCCATTCGTGCAGGTCGGAACTTACCCGACAAGGAATTTCGCTACCTTAGGACCGTTATAGTTACGGCCGCCGTTTACCGGGGCTTCGATCAAGAGCTTCGAGTTGCCTCTAACCCCATCAATTAACCTTCCGGCACCGGGCAGGCGTCACACCGTATACGTCCACTTTCGTGTTTGCACAGTGCTGTGTTTTTAATAAACAGTCGCAGCCACCTGGTATCTTCGACCACCGCCAGCTCACGGAGCAAGTCCGGTCACCGGCAGCGGCGCACCTTCTCCCGAAGTTACGGTGCCATTTTGCCTAGTTCCTTCACCCGAGTTCTCTCAAGCGCCTTGGTATTCTCTACCTGACCACCTGTGTCGGTTTGGGGTACGGTCCCTGTTGGCCTGAAGCTTAGAAGTTTTTCCTGGAAGCCGGGCATCAATCACTTCTCCTCCGTGGAGGATCGTCATCAGCTCTCGGCCTTGAGGTTCCGGATTTGCCTGGAACCCCGGCCTACTGCCTTAAACGCAGACAACCATCGCTGCGCTGACCTAGCCTTCTCCGTCACTCCGTCGCAGCCAACAGGGGTACAGGAATATTGACCTGTTTCCCATCGATTACGTCTTTCGACCTCACCTTAGGGGCCGACTCACCCTGCGCCGATTAGCGTTGCGCAGGAACCCTTGGTCTTCCGGCGGGGAAGCTTCTCACTTC
>CBDAPN010000014.1:0-30909 GCA_965198415.1 Endozoicomonas sp. | reverse complement strand
GTGCGTCAGCAACAAGCATGGGCGTAGATATGGCTGAACAGATGGCCATCATGGGTACTCTACAAGCAACCATGTCCGGTTCTGAAGCAGCAACAAAATACAAATCTTTTTTGGCCGGTGCGGGAAAAGCTCAAGAAGCGCTGGGGCTTTCTTTTACTGACTCGCAAGGCAATATGCTCGGAGTGCTGGATATTTTGGAACAAATTCAGGGTAAATATGGTGACAGCCTGACACTTGCACAATCTGACGAACTGGCAAAAGCATTCGGATCACAAGAAGCTGTGGCCATGGTAAAAATGCTAATGAATCAGACTGACGGTTTGTCTGAAAGCATTAGCAAACTGGGTGCAACAAAAGGCATGGAATCCGCAGAACAAATGGCTGATGCCATGGTTGATCCTTGGGAACGTCTGTCTGCGGGCATTGAAGCGGTTCAAATTTCTATCGGTTCAGCACTGTTGCCTGTCATCAATCCACTAATTACTCGGTTGGCAGATGGTGCTAGGGGAGTAATGGAATGGACGCAGGAATTTCCAAACCTGACTAAAGTGATTGGTTTTACCGTTGTTGGAATTGTCGCACTTGGTGGTGCTATGGCAGCCGTTACTCTGATTACCGGCATCTGTAAAACAGCATGGGCTGGCATGATGTTAACCATGAAATTGATCCGGGGCGTAACACTGGCATGGACTGCTGCCCAGTGGCTGCTAAATGCGGCTTTGGCTTTTGCTGCTTCCCCGATTTTTCTGATAGTTCTGGGCGTTGCCGCACTGGCCGCAGTTATGTATGCCGCATGGCTGGGCGTGAATGCCTTGTGGGATGCGTTCAAAGACTCAACAGCAGGTCGTGCTTTGGGAAAAATCATTGACTGGGTAATTGACAAAATCAATATGATTCCTGGCATTAATATAGGTGCTAGTGGTGACGTTGATACCACTGCACCCAAAATAGGGAGCTTAGATGCAGGCCGGACAGCAGATGTTCCGCCCGGCGGTGTTACAAAACAGATCAGTAATGCTGTTTCCAGCAATAGCAGCAAACAAGTTCATATCGGGAAAATCGAAACAAGTCAAAAGCTAGATAGCCACAACATTGAAGAAATGTTACTGATGGCGGGGGGCTAAAATGGAGGGGAAGTTTGTAGATTTATTAATTACTGATCGAGACATTACGCTAGATATTGCGGGCATGCCTATTTATGTAAAAGACCGGGCATCTATTGCTCAGGATATCAAACACATGATTATTGAGTCAGGAATACTGGTCGAATTGATCGCAGAGCGCAGCCCTATGAAATGGTCGGCAAACATGACCCGATTGGAACGAATGGTAGAAAATGATATTCGAATTATTCCGGGTTCAATTATCCTTGAGCGAGACACAAAAAACATTGGAAAAATATTCATGACTGCAAACACAGTTCTGGGCCGGATTGGTTACAGCCTGCGTTCGAATGATGTGGAGTATCATCATGCCCATTGATAATCATGAAGCTGATTTTGAAAAAATCGTTAGAGATGCAGGCATTCCAATAACTCAGGAAGATATGCAGGCACGCTGGGATAAAATCAATAAAGACCAAGGAAGCAAAATCAGCAATGATTCAAAATGGTCACCGTTTTGGCGTTTAATTTCTGCGATTGTTACCGCACCTGCAATGTGGGTTGTTCAGTTTTTAATTAATAATCTGCTGCCCAATTCGTTTATCAAAACTGCCAAAGGCACTTTTCTTGACATTCTGGCTTGGGGTTTAAACTTAAAGCGAAAAAAAGCGGTGAAGGCTGAAGGCGTTTTAACATTTACTCGGGAAAGGGCTGATACGGCTATAACTATTCCTGCCGGAACCTATGTTCATTCCAGACCAATCAACAACACAGTTTATGAGTTGATGACAACGGAAGACACAGCGTTTCCAGATACAAAACTGAGCGTTGATGCTAAATCAAAAGCGGTTCAACCCGGGCAAAGATATAACTTGGCACCTGGTTACTATTCAGTACTCCCAAACCCCATTCCTGGTGTCACTAATGTGAACAACGATAATGAATGGCTGAAAAAACCGGGCGCTGACGCTGAATCTGACGACGAACTGCGTCTAAGGTGCAGAAACCAATTCACAGCCGTTGGCCAGTTTCATCACGATGCAGCGTACAAACAGATCATCACCGAATTTGCCGGAATCCGAACTGATTATCTGTACTTTCAGCACAATGCACCGCGCGGGCCCGGATCGGCTAACTGCTACATCATGATTGAAAGCGGTGTTCCGCCTAAAGCTTTTGTTGACCGAATCAACAAACACATCAATGATAATGGTTATCACGGTCACGGTGATTCAATGATCTGTTTCCAGATGCCAGCGGTTATTACCAACGTTCAAGTTTCAATTTGGGCAGCACATCACATTACCGCTGAAAATAAGTTAAAACTGGCACACCGTGTCGAAAATTTAATTAAATGTGCATTTCGCCAAAACACGGATTTTGATGTCACTAAAACATGGCCAAATAGCCGTTTCTCATTTTCAAAACTGACGCAAGACCTGCACAGGAACTTTCCTAATGAGATTGCAAGCCTAAAATTTAAAAACGATGACGTGGTTACGCTGATGGCATTGCCGACACTGGGAACAATAAAAGTACGGGTGATTTAATATGATTAACATCAAATTACCGCATTGGATGTCAGGCGAAGAACTAACGAAATTAAAAAATGCTGCACAGAAATGGTTTAAAAATATTGCAGACTGGGCACGCTGGCCAGTTAAACAGTTAGATCCTTTGACTTGCTCAGAAGGAATTCTTAGGCTTTTAGCTTGGCAGCGTGATATTGAACAGTTTGAAGGTGAACCGATTCAGTTGTTCAGAAAACGGGTTTGTCACGCATTTGTTAATGCCCGAGATGCGGGTTCAGCAGAGGGTTTTATTAAAATCTGTGACCGCCTAGGCATCAAACATATTGTCACGGAAGAACGGAAACCCGGCTGGGATTGGGACATTATTAATATTCACTTACAAGACAAGCAGCTTTCAGAAAACCCCGAATTGTTGAAAAGAATAATTAGGCAATATGGCCGCACTTGCCGCCGTTACAATTTTATTTTAGAAACACCTGTTAAAGCGTACATGCGGTGCGGTGAAGTCGCGCATCAATACCAAACGGTTGCCGCCAGACTGCAACCACCCACATTTACATCACAGGTTCACGAAGTGGCTTTAAACCATAAAGTCATCGTTGCCAGTTTAATTAATTGATTTGGGGAGAGCGTTATGGCTGCAATTACATTCAAAGGCGAAGAGCTGATTGCGAAAAAACAAGCAGCAAAAGAGGTTATGGAGATTGACCAGATCGTACTGGCAAACATCCCCGGCCTTGATCCCACAAAGCCAGTTGACCGGAATGAACAGCTTCCGTCGGCTGATAAAATCAGTTTGCAGGCACCGGTTAGCCAGAGCGGTTATATCAACCCGAATCTTGTCGTTTACTCACTGATGCTGACAACTGGCGGTAAGTCTTTCGACTTCAACTGGATTGGGTTGTATTCATCAAAAAGTAAGGTTGTGGTAGCGATTAGTTATTTGCCGGTTCAGACTAAATCGCCGCAAGTGGCTATGACTCGCAATTTTATGATTGAGTACTCTGGGGCTAAAGAGACTGGGGATATTAAGATTGATGCTAAGTCTTGGCAGGTTGATTTTTCTGCTCGGATGAATGGGATTGATGAGCGGGGGAGGGTTTTACGGCAGGATACTTTTGGAAGAAGTTTGTTTTATGGGGATACTTGCAAGGTAACTAAAGATAGTAGTGGCTATTATAATATTTTAAAAGGAACTTCTGGCATAGTTGGAGGGATAAAGTTTCCGTTTTATGGCAAACGTGTTTTAATTGATGTTGTTCCTAACAAAGTATGGCTAGATGTGAGTTGTCAAGGAAATGCAATTTCTGATGTAAAGCCATATGTTGATGTTGTTATTTCTAATAATGAAAAAACTGACTACGTTGATAGTAACGGTGTAAATCATTACGTTTGCAATATAGCAAATATAGAAAATAGCGTTATTATAGATAATAGAATTGTAGCTTCAGAAAAAAACAACCATGCTGTAAGACATGATGAAGTTTCAATGCACACACACAAAAAAATAGAAGATGCAAAAAACGATACAAACATAAACAGATATTTTATCAAAATATTAGATTTTAATGGGGCTTCTTATAAGCGTGCTGATACTAAAAAAGATTATGATGATTTTCCTTCGTCAGAAGGTGAGGCGGTTACTAAATTTACAGATAAATCAGGTATAAAATGGATTTATAATAGTGACAATAAGGTACGTGTGATACATTTTTCTAAAAGTTTTTCGAAAAACCATTGTTCGAAAGATTCAATAAATGCAGCTCATAAAGTTGGAAATTATTTAAATTTATGTGTCAGTTATGATGGTATTGGAAGTTATGGTTTAAGTTCAGATGCAGGAGTGGTGATTAACACAAACGTAGATTTTGCAGGGGCAAAACTTTATGTAATAAATGGTATACACCCTAACCCTGATTTTTCTACTATAAGAACAATGTATATTGTATTTGATCCTGAATCACCTTTAGAGCAGCTAAGTGGTGCAGTGTCGGCAGAAAATCTAAAAAAGGGTAGCGTTACGCCAACAAAAGGAATTTTTGACACAGATGGTTTTGTGTTATTAGAGTGCAATTTTAAAATTCCAGATAGAAAAGAAACAGGAACTACTAATTATCAGCAAGCTTTTAAAACATATTTTGATGGAAGAGTTTCGCAACCTCTGGCAGTTGACCTAACCGACTATGCGTCTAATATACGCTTAAAAGTTCGTCGTCAATCTAAAACAAGAATTAAACTGTCGCATATAAACGTTATTGATACAGGATGGAATAATCAACGTATCTTAGATATTCAACGAAACAATGTAGAATCAGATGGTCTAACTGTTAAGTGGAAATCAGCGAGAGAAGCTACTCATAGTTTGATTCGTATTTATATGTCAGCAGATGTTGACGTGCATAACTGTAAAGCATCTGGTACGCCTAGACCCGGAGGTGGTTATATATTTGAAATATGTGGAGGTGCTGAAATATATACACGCGGACACACAGGCTCAGGACTACAGGGCCAAAACGGTAATAATTTTGTAAACGGGTGGTACCTAGACAGATGTGCATTAAATCGTGTTGATATACACGAAAGCGGATTTAATGTGTATGTTACAAACTCAGTACTTTATGAAATTGGGCTTTTTTATGGTTGGGGAGGAGGGGTTCTGTCAGTTAAAAATTGTAAATGTGTAAGGGGGCCTGCAATTCGTTCACGCCCAGATTACGGAACACAGTTTTTTGGTAGTATGATAGTTTCAGACGTTGAGTTTTCACATAATTTAACGCAAAGCCTTTACGTCATTGATATGTTGAATAATCCACTGGGTGCAAGTGTTGATACTGTATCAGTTGAAACCATTACTATATCAAACATAACCAGAGCTAGCATATCTGCACCGGGTTCGTCTGAAATAGTTCCGGTAGCAATGAAAGTTAAAGAAAATATAACTGGAAAAGTTATAGCTCCCACATCTATTGTAATAGATACAATAAACAGTACAGATGACTATTCTTTTGGGTTGATATTAGATTTTGCTAACATGGAGAGAGCACCTGGGACATACGACAACAGAGTCAGCATTTCAAATTCCACACCAAGCCATGAAGCCAATGTGAATAAAGGGATAAAAGATATGCCATCTAACAGGAAAGTAATAAATGAAGCCAGTATTAACCTGACTATTTCTGATTGCTCATTTGTGTACATAAATATGAATGTGACAATTTATAGTACTAAAATATCTAATAGTTCCGTTTCTGGAGTTGTTTTTGCATCAAAAAAACCACAATTCTTGCAAGTTGTAGGCAGTATTTTTCGTAACCCAGTCGGAGGCACAGAATCTAAACCTACACCAATAGGAGCACCCAGAAAACCGCCGGCTGGGAATACAGTTATTAAAGACTGTGAGTTCCATGCAGATTTTTTCACAATTGAAAATGCAGCGGCTATTACAGGTTGTAATTTTAGAAATGGTAGTAAAAATGTAAAACTGCCAACAGGTGTTACATTTGATACTGCGTTTAGTGGTTGGAAACATCCCACATCGTATAAGTAAAAGGATTTATAATTTTTTTATTTTATATACAGTTAATCGAGTAAATAAATGCTGACATTAAACAACACAACAATTCTTGGGCATTCATTAAATGTCCGAGCTAATTTTAAAATCGAGTCAAAAGAAATTTCAGGACAAACCAGCGGATCTGACAGATCTGAAGAAGGCATAAAACCATGCACTCTATCAGTTAGCCTACAAATACCATTTCAAAAGAGTGTCGATCTGACACGACTGCGTGATCTGGCTACTGCACAAATCAGCACGGGGAATCTTCAAGTGTACGATATAGTAAACGAAACCGCCGCTGCTATGAAAGTTCGGCAGGTGACATTTATGGATAATTTCACAGTATCTGAAGTGGATGGTCAAAAAGCTTGGCAGGTCAACTTTACACTTGCTGAATATCAATCAATACCGGAAAAAACCGAGCAACGGCAGCCCCAGCCTGCTGCCAAAGACCAGTCCGGCGAGGGGGAAACCGCAGGCGAAGTAGCACCGCCAACAAATTCAGAAGAACAATTGAGCATGGGTTACAGAATACTGAAAAAAATGGATGAGGCTTTGGCGTGAAAATCATCAAACAGCTGACGATTAACGGCATTGATACAAAGCTGATCAGCGATGAAGTTAGCCTAGAACTGTCCAGCCCGGGTAGGGCTAAATTTGTTGTCAGATCAGACAATCCCCAAAATGGAGTCGTCCAGTTTACTGTTGGTTGGCAAGGCACTGCGTCATACCGGTTTTTCGTCGGCTATATAGACCGACAGATCACAGTAAACCCACAACAGCAAATGCTGTTCTGCCGTGAATTGTCTGCCGTACTAAATCGCAAGATTCCACTCGGTTTACGTCATGTCACATTGCCTGATGTGCTGGCCGCTATCAGCAAAAAAACAGAACTGGCAATGATCACATCTGATGCTGATTACACTAAAAAGCAGGCCAGCCATTTTTATCACGTTGGCGGAGGTTATCAGGCAATGGACGCTATCGGCAGAGTTTTCCGAGTGCCGCGCTACATTTGGCAGCAGCAGGGCGATGGTTCTGTGTATGCGGGCAGCTGGAAAAATAGCCGATGGGCATCGAGGCCAGTGCAGATCCCCGACAAACTATTTACTGATCATCTGTCATTCAACAGCGCACGGCTAATGATGATCCCCGGTCTACGCCCCGGTGTTCAGTTCAATCGGGGAATTATTAATACATTGAGGTGTAGCAATGACACGATGGTGATCTCATGGAAGCCATTAAAAGAATTGTAATGCGACTGTTCCCAGAGCTGACTTCCGGCTATCACCTGCCGATGCTGGCAAGAGTCGAACGAATTACTGATGCTCCAACAGGTGGCGGCCTATGCACAATGAAACGACCTCGGTTCGCTGTTGATATTCAGCCATTGAATCAGCACGGTGATAATCAGGGCGAACTATTGCGTGATGTGCCAATATCTATTCCCTACGCAGGAAACTACCGTGGTTTTTATGCTTTTCCTGACCCTGGCTCCATTGTTGAATACTGTTTTGCATTCGGAAGACCTGATCAACCTTACATTCGAACCACGCTACCCATTAACCTCAACCTGCCAGACATTGATAAAGATGAAAGTCGCTGGCAGCAATCGGCCGAGATTTACCAAGGGTACGACAAAAATGGGAACTGGCACAGCACAACACCAGAGAATATCAGCGACCAGGCGGGGAAAATCCGTCAATGTCAGGCAGGTATCAAACAGCTATTTAAAAGCCCGAAGACGTGGATCGGCAGTGACAAAGAGAATGTACTTAAAATATTGTCAGATAGCCTTGACGTTATGCAGTCAGCACTGAACACAATCTCAAAACACACACACAGCAGCGGAAAAGTTCCGGCACCAGATCAAAGTGGTGATATCAGTAAGTTTGCCGGGGAAATTGGTTCTAACAAATCGAGTAGGCTGGATCCAATCACAGAATAAAAAAAGCCGGAAATTACCCCAGCTTTACCCGGCCGCGAGCACAGCGACACCGCCCGCGACCGACCGAAAAAAAGGCCACTACTGCTCTAACAGTCGCAAGCGTTCCTCATTTAATAACTCTCTAATCAATTCTGAATTTGATGAAATACCGCGACGACTTTTTACATATGAAAGCGTTTTTTGCTGTTCTGTATTTAACAGCGCTTGTAGCTGTAGTTTGTTTTGTCTATGACGGTTGTTGTGTTTATCCATGATATTAAACCTCAATAAATTAAATTAAAAAAAAGCGGCTATTGCCGCTTTTTAACTTCTATCCCTGCGCTAACTCTTGCTGCTGGCGATAGAACTCGCACCATGCTAACCCGTCCAATTCTTTAAAATTCTTTGGTAACTTGTCGCGCTCTAATTCAACAACAAAAAAACCATATCTCCCATTTTTTGACTCATGCTCGTATATTTCAAGAGACTTTGCATACTCAATCAATGTACCATCGAAACTATCCTTTTCAATGTCCCAACTGTCAAAACCCGGAGAATTGTTATAATCGTTATAATCATGCTCGACCATTTCCGCAATATCAGCCCAAGCACTATCTAGATCTTCGCTAGCCGCCCAACAATCGTTTTGATCGAAAATCAGATAATATTTTTTAGTCATCTTAAAGTATCCTAATTAACTTAAATGGCTGATTAATGTTGGCTTGTCCGCCAACGTGGTTATACTATAAAACATAACGTCTAGACGTTCAGGGTTTTTTTTAGTTGCCGTTGCCAGTACAAAAAAAAGCGGCCGGGATAGCGGCCGCTTAGTATTGTGTTTTATTCGCGTTTTTTATGCGATTGCTGATTTTTTAGAATTCAAAAAATCATTACTGGCAGAATGAATCAAATCAACCAAATATTCCAACTGCTCAAGGCAGCATTCGTGATGATAGTTATAAAATGCTAATTCAAATACTTCAACATCCGTTATAGGCTTTTCAGTAACTTCAATAGTGTTCCCGTAAAAATCGGATGTTGAATGCCCAGCCCTTGCGCTTTTTAGATTCAACCTTGCTTCATCAACAAACCCTAGGTTTTTCTCAGATGAATAAGCCCACTTTCCCAAATCGCGCGTTTCGCTCTCTATTTCACGAGTGATAACACCATTTAACAGTTCAAAGCAATTTAGCTTATGCTCTACTTCGCTGTAAGTAAGTCCGGCAATTTCCTCAATATCAAAATCAGCAAATTCATTTTGCAGCAATTCGACTAATTCATAATCGTTCTTTTTCTGCTCATCAGAAAGCGCCGCCATGACGTCATTCATGTTTTTCATTATCAGTTACCTTAAATGCTGATTAATGTTGGCTTGCCGACGTTGCCCGCCAACGTGTTTACCTGTGCGTTTTTTCGAACATTTTGTGCAGGTTTTCAGGTTGAGTGCATGGCAATCCAGACAACGCCAGTTTTAGCGTATGCTACGTAACTACCATTTTGCAATGGGTGCAGGTAAATGAAGATATGTAAAGGTTGACTGCACTATAGGAAAGAAACAGAAAATTACGGCAGCCTGTGCAGATAGAAAGCCATAGTCGTTTTTTAAAATTATGAACCTTAAAAGGCTAAATTTGGTACCGGTGGGCGGACTCGAACCGCCACGCCCAGAGGGCAAGTGATTTTGAATCACTCATGTCTACCAATTCCATCACACCGGCACTTTATATACTGCAATGATTTTATGTGTCTGCAGCCTCATGTCACAAAATATTTTTGACACGGATTTGACACAAAACAGCCTTTTTTCCCTTAAAAACACCTTTGACACAACAGTGACACAAGACGTCTTAAAGACTTTATTTTACTCTAAAGCCCTTTGTTTTCGGGGCTTTTACCGTGTCAATGGATTTTATAACAAACAGGATTTAATACCGTTTATAGGATTTTGAATCCGTAATACCACCTATATAAAACAAGGAATTACAAATGGGCGAATACTATTTGACACGGATTTGACATGCTTAAAGTTCGGGGATGTTGTTAGTAGCCTTTGTTTGGTCGATGGTTCTAGCATTGAAATATTTCATAGTGGTAGTCAATTCATTATGATCTGCCAGCTGTTGCACTTCCTTGGGATTGGTCCCGTTGTGTAACAGATATGTAATCATGGTGGCTCGCATGCCATGGTGAAACGGTTTTATTCTGGGCAAGCCGATGGCTGTAAAAATTTTTGCGGCATAGATTGAAATGTTGCCGCGATCTTTCAGCCATTGCTCACCGTCACCTTTGTCCAAAAACCACTTTTCCTGTGAGCTGCGCTTACTCAAATCATATTTTAAAAATTCGAAAAGATAGTCATTAATGGGCTTGTTCGGAAATTTCATTTTTTTGGGATAGAAGTTCAGTTCCGGTACATCACGGATGCGGATCACCCGACGCTTAAGGTCAATGTCAGATAACCGCAGCGCCCAAATCGGACCAAGTCTCAACAATGTTTGTGTGGCCAGCATAAAAGCCCGATCCATATTTTTGGCTGCACGAATATCTTTTGGTCGAGTGTATGTGTTCAACTTATCCTTGATCAGCGCCCTAGCACGTTTCAAGTCAAACAAAGTATAAGTATCCATGTCTTTATTAGGGGCAACCGCTTTTTTCAGCCGGTGGCGTTTGTCAAGAATTTCATGGTCGTATGCCCAGTTCAGAAAAATATTCAAATGTCGCATGTGTTTGTTTTGAGTAGTTTTGCTGATGATTTTGCCACAACATTTCATAGAGCTAAGGTATTCAAAATATTGGATATTGTTTTTGCGGCTGAAGTCTCTAAGTTCGTGGTCTCCAACAGCTTCAATATACATATCCACTGAACGCATATACTCTTTTACAGTACGATTGTGATTAGTGGTTCTGAGCTCTTTTTCCCAGTTCACCTTTGCTGTAGAAACCAGCATTCGTTTACGGGCCTGCCGGTTTTTATCTTTCTTTGCCTTATCTTTTCTCTGTTTATCACGAATTGTTCTTTCTTTCGCTAGATACAGTTCCCAGACATATCGCTCTAAAGCATCTTCTGCCAGATGGTCTACATCACTGGCAGAGCATAGCTTTCTGCGTATACCACGACGACTTGCAATAAAACCGACTTCTGGATCATGGGGAAACTCACCGATAAAATTTTTAGAAGTAGGGTCGTAAAAATACAGAGCGCGAGCCATTATCTGCCACCACCAATCCAAGCTGCACGACCGATAACAATTACATCATCAGCTGGCAAGGTGTAATCATCGTATGCATCATTATCAGAGATCACCTTAATTTTGTTATTTGGAAGAAATTGTAGGCGACGAACTATTGTAGATTGATTTACAGTAATCAGATAAATGTCATCTCCACATTTACGTCGGAGGTCAACTAACACTTGACAACCATTCATAATTCTGCGCCCGATCATGGCATCTCCAGTATTGGTAAACATCAGGCACTGATCTGAATCAATTCTAAGAACTTGTTCTAAATAATCACGCTCGAATTTCACAGGCCCGATTTTTTCTTGACTGTCATCATGAAAACTGATGGTGACATAAGGGCTTTTTCCCATGGGGTGGCCTTCACCAGTACTCAGCCAGACCAGATCAACACCACTAAACTCAGCCAAACGAGCCACCCGGCTGACAGTGGGCTCATTTATTGATTTTGTGTAGCGGCTCAACTGTGTTTTTGTAATACCGACATAAGCCACAAGATCCTGAATTGCCTTTCCCTGTTTTTTCGCAAGATCCACCGCAAACTGAATTCTGTTTCCCATGTCGTTAGCGACGTTATTCATATACACCACCATACCTAAACTAAGTCCTTTTTATAAAATGTTGATCTAGCGTCTTGATAAACAACCTATACGTATGTAAAGTAACTAATACGTTGCTTCATGGTGCGTCATAACGCTTCATGGCGCGTCAAGCAACTTTAAGGTTATTTTAAATAACGAATAGGTAACTCGCAATGATTGATACAGCCAAAGACAAACTTTTTAACCAAAAAGCCCTCTGCCATCTGCTTAACATCAGTAAAAGCACTTTGCTACGTAGGCGCAATGAAGGCTTGGTCCCAAAACCAATTATCGTGTTGGGCCAAGAGGTTTGGCCGAGCAGTGTGATTAACCGCTGGATAATAGAGCAAAATCCCAGCCTGCTAGAGCAAGTAACGCCGGTAACACCGAAAGGGCTAACGAAAGCGATTCAAGATAGAAAAAATGACTTTGAATCAAAAAAAGAATAAAGGAATCATGTTCATGAATTACCAAAAAATTCAAGCGCATGAAATTGTCCAAGCGCTCTTAAACGATTCTCGATTTGAGTTTAAAGATAAAGGAGAATATCTGCGCGAAGGGAAATGTCCGAATCCAAGCTGTGGCAAGAAAATGCTTTTTGTCCGAAAAAGTCAGCCTTGGAAGGTCAAATGCTCTAGGGAAGGGAATTGCCAATATGAGGAAACAACTCAAAATTTGCTGCCGGAATTGTTTGAAAACTACAGCAAGCGATTCCCAAAGACAAAAGAGAATCCCCAGGCTACTGCTGATGCCTATATTTCTCAAAACCGGCAATTTGATCTTGCGAAGATCCGCAACTGGTACTCACAAGAAGCTTGGAGAAATCCAGAAACTAGACAATTTTGCGACACTATTCGATTCTACATTGACGAAAGAAAAACACGTTACTGGGAACGGCTGATTGATAAAACCAAAAGTGATGGGCAAAAAGCTAATTTTGGTGGTGTGCGTAAAAATGATGGCTCGGTTTATAAAGGTGATGCTTGGCTACCGCCGACTGTTGAAATAAAACGAAAAGACGAAATATGGATTGTTGAAGGAATTTTTCACGCTATAGCTTTGCACCATGTTGGCAAGAAAGCTGCGGCCGCTTTCAGTTGCAACAATTTCCCCGAGAATCTGATTAAAGAGAACAAGGGGAAAAACATTACATGGGTTTTAGCTCTGGATAATGAACCAGCTGGATTGTTATACACAAAAAAACACGCAAAGAAATTGCGGGAAATGGGCGAGTCCTACAAAGTAGCTCTGACTCCACCAGAGTCAGTATCCGGCGATTGGGATGATCTCTATAGAGGGAAAAAGCTAGATGACAAGTTTTTTAATTCTTGTTTTTACCGTGGTTATATGCATATGGCAACCTCACCGGAGGAAAAAGCATATTACTACTACTTGCGAAATAAACGCAGCAAATTTGTACTCGATTATGATAGTGCTATTTATGCATTTAACAAGGGAAAGGAAGTAGATGAGGCGCTATCTTCAAACAATAGAAAAGAAAAGAAAGAAGAAGATGTACAGGCGATAGACATTAATTCAAACGAAGGGAAGAAAATATTTATAGAAAAAGTTGAGATTGACAGAATTAGCAACTGCAAACCAGATTTTCTTTATCAGCAGGTCGACGACATTTTGTGCGAACGCCGCTATGTATTCAACGTAGACTATTACAACGGATCGCCCAGCGAATTAATTGAGTTTGATGGTGGCAACTTAGAAAGCCCGGCAAGTTTCAACAAAGCTCTGTTAAAAAACACGCACGGTGGAACATTTGACGGCAATGCTCGACAACTTAAAAACCTGCGTGATGGATGGCTAAATCGCCAAATGAAGCGTGTTACTTCTTTACCATTTATTGGTTATGACAAAGAAGTAAATGCTTGGATATTTCAAGATCATGCGTTCCACAATGGAAAACGCCTAGAACTGAATAAGCAAGGTTATTTTGACCTGCCAGGAAAAGGTATCAAAACTAGCTTGAGGTCAGTGCAAATCAACACGGGCGGAGAACACAAGCCTAACTGGATAGAAGACTATATAACGGCATTTCACTGGCATGGTCTGTGTTTACTTGCGTATTTTCTCGGGTCGCTCTTTGTCCAGCAGATACGCAAACAGCAAAAAAGCTGGCCTTTTTTAGAATACACCGGCGATCCAGGCGCAGGTAAATCTACAGCAATTGAGTTTTGCTGGGCGTTGCTTGGACGTGAGGATTATGAGGGTTTTGATTTGAACGACGCAACGCCTGCGGGCCTGCGCCGCACGTTCAGTAATGTCTCCAATTTTCCGGTAGTTTTAATTGAGTCAGATCGCCATGCACCGGACTACAAAGACACTGTAAAAAAAGGGGGCGTTAATTTTGACCAGCTAAAAAAACTGTATAACGGCCGAGGCACAGGGACACTAGGTGTAGCGCGCCGCAATAACGAAGTAGAAGAGCATTTATTTCAGGCGTCGTTGATCATTTCACAAAATAATCAAGTCGACGGTTCGGAAGCTTTGTTGCAGCGTATTGTCCATTGTCATGTCGATAAAAAGCATCATCGTTCTGGTACCAAAGACATAGCGTCTACTTTGGCGAGAATGACATCAGATGAGTTGTCCGGTTTTATGGATGAAGCGTTAAAAAACGAAGCAAAAATTCTTGAAAAATATTTTAAAAAATTTGAGGAGTGCGAAGCTCGCTTTGCACAGAACGGTAATCTTAAGAATGAGCGTGTTATCAAATGTCACAGCCAAATCGCTGCAATCGGGTATGCTTTGCCGATTTTATTTCCGCAACTGAACGATCAGTATTGCCAAATGCTGGAATCCTACATTTTTGAACGAGCACATGCTAGGGAAGAACGGCTGGCTGACGACCACCCGATGGTTTCTGAGTTTTGGGATACATTTGAGTACCTGAATGGCTCACCTTACAAAGACTGCCTAGAGGAAGGAATTTCTACCGAGTTTGTGAACCACAGTAAAATTTATCAGGACGAAATTGCCATCAATTTCCCGCATTTCAAAGAAGTGGCAAAGAATCACAAGCAAGACAATTTCGACTGGAGAGCGCTTTATAAGTTGCTAGAAAACTCACAGCGCTATGCATTTAAAGCAAAGAACTATCCAGTTGACAGTCGTTTGTTGAATAGAACAGCCAAATGCTGGGTTTTTAAAAAAGCAAGAAAATAATGAATTACTACAGAATATTAACGCGCGTGTGCACATGCTAAGTGCAACTTACAGAATATCATGGGGGCTGTCGGAAAATGGTAATTTAGGTAATTGCCAAGACAAAAAATGGCTAGAGGCCAGTAATAACAAGGGTTTCAGCTATTTTGTATAAAGGTAATTTATTGGTAATAAAAGGGTAATTTAATTACCAAACGAAATTACAAAATGATTACTTTTTCTGTTTTCAAAAAATCCTTTAAAATCAATAAGTTAACCTATTGATTACCTATTGATTACCTGATAATTACCTTTTATCTGTTTGGCTGAAAGCCAGAAAAAACGGGGGCTGTAAGAGATATGGAAAAGACAATTACTGTAATTACCTTTTTCCGACAAGGGTTCGCTTAATGCTAAAACATAGGAGTGAAAAAACAGTGAGTCACCAACCGTTAAAACTTCACCCAATCGAGGAGCACAAACGTGACTGCCTAGCACGTTACTACCTAGACAACCTAAGCCGAGAAGAGGTGGCCAGCTGGCTGAAGTCTCAGAAAAACGACAGTTTTCGGGAAGATATGCGGTACCGGCTTAATGCCGAAAAGCGTCGGTTAAACGAATGCCGCCATGCTCTGGAACGCAGTCAGTCTATGACTTGGGGGAGAGTGACAGAACATTGGACATTAAGAGAGTTACAGCACTGCATTAACGCAGCTCGAATTGATGCACACGCACAGGTTGTTTTGCGTAATCTGATCAACAAACGGGGAAAAGAGGAAAAGTAAAAAATGGAAACTCAAATGACAAAGCTGAACCAAGTAATAACTGCTGATCAATATTTCAAATCCGTTTCAGCCTTGATAAAGGTTGCTCGGTTGGATACTTCTGGGTCGCGTGCAGCAGCACAGGTTTTGTTAAGCGCTTATAACGGCGAGGAGTGGCAGCTGGACGTGACCGACCTTTGCTGTTTGGATCCGGTAAACATGCAACACGCAATGATGGTTATAGAGGGCCGGGTTTGTCTGATGCGTGAGCCACATGAAGGCATCGATCATGGCGATAAAATTTTCAGTGAACTCTGCTATAGATGGCGGCGACTCAACATTAATAACCGCCACTTGAGAATCTGCCGAGATTGCAATGGCACAGGGAAGGTGTGCGAAAACTTTGATGATAAAAATGTTCATACCACCAAAGTATGCCGATATTGCGATGAAAATGATTTTTCAACCCAAGTATGCCCATATTGCGAGGGGAAAGGATACTGCTAAAAAAGGAACACCCAAAATTACAATGATTATAAAAGGTGATAATTTTGACTTATATAAATACTGGACTGCTGAAAAAATATGCAGAATCTAGAGGCTTTCTGCTGACAACTGGCACTATTTCCCATGCCAACGGGGTGACGCAAATTGTTTGGCTGTTGAGAAAAACGAACACCCTGGAACTTGTGTTTGATACCGCTTGGGATGTTTTAGAAGGTTTGGACTGGTTGGAAAAAAACCATGATGAAGCCTGCAGGTTTTTGAGAAAAAACCGGGCTGCTGATGTCTGGCAGGACAGCAGCACCGTCTGGAAATAACATTTTTAAGCACTTGAGACAGACCCGGCTAATTTATTTTAGTGGGTCGGTTCCACTTTTGCTATGAGTAGTTGTATCAATGACGTTAAGTAAGCGATCAATCTTTACATGTAGGGATTCAAATTCGCTTGGTATTCCTTCAAGAAGATTTTCTAGGTCCAACGATAACTGGATGCGTCTTAGTAGTTCTGCATTAACAGACAGCCCTTTCTGATTTGCAGATATTCGTACCGGCTTATCAAGAGATGGGGGGATTCGCAGGTGAAACTGCGGGTATGAACGGCTCAAAAGATAGCTTTTTATATACCATATTAGTATCACCATGGTACTAAAGTGGTGTAGAATACACGTAGTATCACATTGGTATGTTTTTAGGAGGATTAAATGCATGAGCGTAATTATCATCAGGTGCATATACGCCTGATGAAATCATTAAAAAATCAGGTTGAACTGGCAGCAGAGCGCGAGGAAAGCAGTGTTAACCGTTGGGTTGTTTTGGCTATTAAGGAGAAGTTGAATCGTGAAAAAAATCAACAAAACACAAATTGACGGGTTCGATTGTGCAAAGCTAAAGGAAAAAGATATTTTTTTGGCCGGTGAGGAACAGAAAGATATTCAGATTATCGGCTTTGATGGTGAGGTGAAAATCTGTTCACCTGCTATTGGGGAGCATGAGGCAATAAAATATGATCGGCTTAAGCTCGGGTTATTCGGTGAAATTGTTTTTGGAATTTACGGTTGTGATGGCAATATTTTTAATCATAAACAAAAAGAGCATTTGAAAATTGGGGAAAATATTTGTCTAGGTACCGAACTGGCTCATTGTGAAAAATGTTTGACTGCAGAGCTAGAAACAATACTGACTAGAATTGTTGGTGTGAACCGAGTCGAGATTGAAAATCACTTGCCACTGTGGATGCTAAATACAGAAGATTATGGGCCTGAAACTGGCGTCAAAGGGTTTATTGATTTTTGCTTAAAAAAACATCGGTTCGGGCTTTTAGTAGAAGCAATAACACCTGTTCCACTATTGTTTTTTTCAAATTCCGGTTTTTTTGCGGGTGATTGGAACTATACCGCTCATCACTGGTTTTACGATGAAAGTATTGATCGAATCTGGGAAAAAGCCCAAGCATGGCGTGTAGCTTATATCAATCGATGTATTAAAGAAGCGATGGAATAAAATATAGGCTTGCGCTTTTTTTATATTAAGTAGGAGTTAAAAATTATGAAGTTAACCAAAAACCAATACACTTGGTTAAAGAGAGCAACAGACAAAGAAAAAAGGGCTTTTATGAAAAAAGGGCCCGCAGAAGTAAAAATGTTCTTTGATCGTGAGACTGGAGATTTGTCTTTTGCGCCTGCGGTCAGATGGTTACAGGTTGGAGAAACAGTAGAGAACATTGATAAAGCTCAAAAATACGCTGAAGATTTTTTGGGGGAATTACAAAAAGAAGATTTACCTATTCTGCAGGAGCGATCCCTTGGAATAGATGGTAGCTGTGTTATGCAAACTGAAATTTGCTTTGAAAAAAATCTCAGAATAGAAGGCATTATTCACCTTGGATCTCTTCTGGCAACTAAAGCTTTTGAATCCCGCTGCTTTGAAAACCTGCATGATGAATTCATCGATGCTTTGGTTTATGAAGGTGTTGAGGTTGAAGCTTCAATGAAGCCTTTACGTCCCAGTTTTAATAATGAAGACGTTGCTAATGATCTTAATAGTTTTGTGGCAGATTATCTTATATCAAATAGTTTTTATGGTTTTGCTGTTTCTATATCTTGCCCCGTAAAAAGATATTATTCGAAAATTTCAGCTGGTTATAGCTGGGGCCATAAACACAAGTCATGGGTTTATGGTGAATCTTTCGAAGAAGCATTTAAATATGCTACTGCTTGGGTTCATCGAATGAATAAGAAAGATCTCGATAAATTTAAATTTAAGTATGGAAAATAAAAAAACTTATTAATAATTAACAAACTGATGGAGCTATAGCTCCATCAAGGAAGACGCATGACATTATTAGAATATGGAACAAGAATCTTGGTCGGAATGGTGCTGGCTATAGTTTCCACCGCTGCACTGGTTCTGGCTTTGGTCGGAATGGTGGCATCTCCCATTGAGCAGGCGATGGCCATTGCTGCGGGTGTAGCTTTGCAATTTTGCCTTTATCTGTTTTCTAGAGACAAAAAAGATCTGTGGTTATCTTGGATACTTCTTGTTGTTTCTGTTTCCGCAACATCGG
This sequence comes from Endozoicomonas sp., assembly GCA_965198415.1. Classification (GTDB taxonomy): domain Bacteria; phylum Pseudomonadota; class Gammaproteobacteria; order Pseudomonadales; family Endozoicomonadaceae; genus Endozoicomonas. The sequence goes on along the minus strand of CBDAPN010000014.1, from coordinate 11,984 downwards.
CGTTTATGGAGTTCAGCTGGCAGAAACAAAAGGCTGAAGCGTTGCGGCAACAGCAGAGCGCAACAGCAGGCAGTTACGTTGCACAACAACTGAAACAGCAGATAGATGACATTAATCGACAAATGGATATTCGCTTGAATGTTTCTGAACGTGACACTAGTGGTCAGTACCGTTCCCGTGGTATCAGCCAGTTAGACAGTAAAGTGGCAAGCCTGACAGAAGAGCGCAATCATCTGTTAAGCCGGTTACAGGCTGTTGAAACCATAGTTGCAACAGTGCCAACAGGTACTATTGATGCCGTAATTGGCCAGGCCGGCTGGAAGATCCGGCTGACATTGTTTTTTGCTCTGTCACTGCTTCTGGACTATTGCACCATCCGTTGCTTGTCTACGCGAATGCCAGAAATAAAAAAGGAGGAAACCGCAGAAAGAAAAGAGAAAGAGGAAGATAGTGCCAGCACCAAGGACTCGAAACTTAAAACGGTGCTGGCCCAGTCTGCTTTTGAAAATATCGACTCGGTAAAAGGCAATAAATTCAAACAAACTGGACAAACTGTACATGAAAATATTACCCCGTCGCAAGCTTTGCAGGTCTCTGATGCAGTGCAACGAGTGGCGCAACGGGTCCGCAGTGGCGAATACGGCACTCAGCCCATCGTAAGAAGCATTATAGTAAAAGAGAAGGTACGGCACCCAGTCGTTAAGGAAGCATTTGACTTGTTGCAGACCGAAGGTGTTCTTGTGAAAAACGGGCAACGGTTTAAATTGATGACAGTTGTGTAACGTTTCATTAAATTAAAGCCGGTAAAACCCGGCTATGTACGTCAAGACAAACTAGAAAAAAGTTTCCGCTGCTGATCTCTGTTCATGCTCTTTATTTTTTCCATTATTTCTTGGCAAAAATCCAGCCGTGACGGAGATATTGTGTGGCTAAATATCATGTCAACAGCAAATGTATGACCGCATTCATAGTTGTTGCAGGTGCAATAGAGTATTTTTTTATCACTAGTTATCACTTGGCTATCTTTTATCGTTGCCAGAGAATTACACCTATTGCACCTCACTCTAACACTCATACATTTATTACCTTTAAATGCCGAGTAACCTATATGTTTATTATGATACATTTTCGGGTTGTGAGAAACGAATGATTCCTTTCGCTGGCAACCAGTCGTTAATCATCTCTAGATGTTCCCGTATCGGGATTATTTCGTTTTTCTCATAGACCGCATCGACCTTGGTAATATCACCAAAATTTGAGTTACCCGATGGAATGATAGAGGCCATTGCCGCTGGCATTCGATGCGCTGCAATGATGTCATCACGGCTAATGTTTTTTATTTTTTCCAATTCGTCTTTTGTGGTGAAATCCCCCACTGGTAAAATCTGAATGTCTTTTTCTCTGCCGTTAGGGATATGCAAAAACATATTGCGAAAGTTGCCTATGCCTTTGGAATTTTTGATGGCTTTTTTCAGAGCATCTTGATCTTCATTCGCCAGGCCCGCGCTAGAGCTATAAAAAATATACCCCATGTGTGCGCCGTTTTTATAATATTTGCGGCGAAACAGGGTAGCATCTTCATTTAACAACATTGACTGGATAGCACCCAGATAGATCGGTACACCATAAATAGTTTGAATGACGTCATAATTTTTAATATGAACGACCTCACCCTTTCGGAACTTGATCAACTGTCCAGTTCTAGTCAATAATCCATATCGACCTGACTCTTTCAGTTTCCGCATGTTCAGTGCTGGCAGATGCCGAGTAGAAACAGTTTCACCGATTCCGTTTCTGATGCGCTGAATATAACAGTTGGAAAACACGTTGTAGTCCATAGCGCATGCGTACATTACTCGGCGCGGCAAAATTTCTGACCCCTTAAAACCTCGCATTACAAGATTGGTTTTGAATTCAATGATGGGGCCGTGATACGCGTTAGCCCGAAGCAAACGTGCCAGTCCCGTGAGTGATACCGGTGGAAAGTAGTAATCACCGTTGTGATCCAGCCATAGCCCTGTATAGTCATTAATGTGACCGTCCATCACTGATTCAGGATTACCAAAGCTGAATGACATGGTGTTTGTAATTTCATTTTTTTTGTTTTTTATACCGCTTTGCGGTTTTTGTTGTGTTTTGTTATGTCGTTTCATAGTCAGTTCCTTATCCCAGAGCCAGCACACTCTTGTTCTGTTGGCTACTGTCTAAAGGTTCATTAATTAATGCGTGCATAATTGCCCAAGCAACATCGGCATGCCCTGTGTTCTGTGTTCGTCCTGCTGAATAAGTCATCTGTCCGCTGCCTGTACTAATTTGGCGAATTGTCAAAAAAGCGTGGCTGACATCATTCCATTCAGCCGGATATTCCAGCCTGTTACCCTCAATAACCGCCTTTGCTTTCTGTACCAGTAGCGTTTTGGTCGGAATACTGTAATGAATCGGCGTTGCAAGCGGGAAAAAATTTCGGACAATATCTAGTACACCTATGCCCGGCCCGGTAGTATCAATGCCAATATATTGAAAATTATATTTGCCAATCAGCTCTTTGATCCGTTCTGCTTGCCAAATATAAGAATGATCTTTCCAGTGATGTTTTTCCAGAACCCTGAATTTTTCACCGGGGATCAGAGGCGGTGCGACGATGACAAAAGAGGCATCGTCTCGGTGTCGACTGGGATCGTAACCCCCCCAGACCGGATAATTGGCAATAGGCCGTTGCGCTTTGCTATCGAAATCCGTCCAATCTTCAATATCAACGCCGCAATTTTCAAGATCCGCCAGTCGAAATACTCCCATCGTGTCGTCCACAAACTCACACATGAACAGATTGCGGAATTCATCTGGGCTGTATTCTATTTTTAGTTCGTTTATGTCAAACAGGTCGCAGCCACCGGCTTCAGCATCTTCTACAGTGATGATTTTCCGCCATTGTTTGTCGGGGCAAAGAACGCCGGACTGCATTTCTTTAAACCCGGGAAACTCTATCCGCTTGCGTTTGAAACGGTTTTGGTAGCGTTCGCCCGTCCATAAATCGTAAGCGTTATGTGTAACTGCACTAGGGGTTGAGAGTAGAGTGCGCCGCCATTTTTTATGTGCAGCCATACCGGTTGCTACCTTGTAAAGCTCATTGAATTTATTGATCCAGAAAAATTCATCAATATAAACGTGACCGTGGTAGCTTTGAGCGGATTTACTGTTGTTTGACAGAAAGTAAATCGTGGCTGGGCCTTTTTCTGTTTGCAGAATGATAGGGTTGCCGGACAGATCAATATCAAAATGTTTTTTAGTTAGATTGGTGATGTAAGATCGAAACACTTCCGCCTGCGACCGGGTAGCAGAAAGAAATATCTGATTGTCTCCTGTTAACACTGCATCCTCAAAAGCTTCTTGCGCTGCCCACCATGTCGCGCCTATCTGGCGGCTTTTCAACAGCATGCGATTGCGATACTGTTTTGCTTCTGCCAGCTCATGCTGGTATCGGAAAAAATTTTTGTGGAATTTCTGCTTAAAATCTTTTGCAGTTAGCATACTTACATCGTTTTTAATTTTCTTTTTCTTTGAGTTACGCTTTCTGTTTGCAGATACGTTGTTGCCTTTTGCTACATCCCGAACCATCTCAGAGTCAACAGGTTCAGAGCGAAGTTTTGAGTTAGCTATTTCAGTCTGTCGAAATCGCCCAAGATCGCGTAGCTGCTTAATTAACCTGTCCATTTCGTTCAGGTCTCGATCAGTCTTTTCATCTCTTTCTGCTAGGATGGTAAGACGGCGCTGGATGGCTTCTTCAACCGATTCATAGCGTAAGAATGATTGCCAATCGCCATTCTCTTGCCAATAGTAAATCGTTCGCTTGGGTACATTTAACTCTTTCTCAATTTCAGGAATAGTATATTTTCGGATATACAGCGAACGAGCTGCGATTTTTATTTCTTCTGTATATTGCTTCATATCGTTAATGTTAATGCAAAAATATGTAGTATCAGAATGTTAAAAATCGAATATTGTCTGTATCCGATTTAATTTTATGGTTTTGAAAAAAAAACAGATTTAACCTCAACGTAGACATTTTGAAAATTAATCAGGTAGCCAAAATGCCGAAACTCATTACCGACTGGGTAAAGGTAGCTGAATCAGGAAGTACCATCGATGGCCGAACTATTGAGTCAACGTGGTTAACTGATGCCGCACAACTGTATTCAAAGGAAACCTATCCGGCAGTTATAACGCTTGAGCACTATTCACCGGAGTGGGCTGGCAATTACGGTACTGTTGAAGAACTGAAAACAGAAAAAAATGGCGAAGTTGTCAGCCTGTTTGCTCGCTTATGTCCTAATGAAAATTTAATTAGGCTGAACCGAGCAGGCCAGAAATTGTTTACATCTATAAAACTTCACCCAAATTTTCGTAAAACTGATCAGTGTTACCTGTTGCAGATCGGTGTTACGGATGAACCGGCATCGGCCGGTGTCAGCCAGTTGCAGTTCCGTGCTAACCGAGGGGAGCAGATCTTACCCGGGTTGGCTATTGAAAATTTGCCATTTTCAAGTTCAAACAATGACGAATCTTTGCTGGATAAACTTAAAGCGCTAATTTTTAGCGTCAGTACTGAAGCGGACTCTGAAGACGAGGAAGATTATATGAAGCCTGAAGAAATGGAAAAACTGACAACGGCGATATCTAGTGCCGTTGCCGAATCGGTAGCAACGGCATTTAAGGCGCAAAAAGAAGAAACGGAAAAGCAGCCAAGTCCCGAACCTGAAAAAGAACTTGAAGTAACTGTTGAAGCGTTTTCTAACCAAAAAAAAATACTTGAGCAAACCCAAATTGATTTGGATACCATTACTAAGAAATTCAGAGCATTGGAAGAACGGATAGAGGCCATTATTGAGCCTACCGATCCAAACAGTGTTGAAAGTGGTGGTGCAGCTAACGACGAAAAACAATTTATCTGAGGTTGAAAATAATGAAAGAAAGTACCCGTAAGGAATTCTCAAAAATCTTAAAAGGGATGGCCAGCACTTACGGTGTTGACTCTGTTGAACGACAGTTTTCTGTTATGCCATCCAAAGCACAGACCCTGCAAGACAAAATTGTTGAAAAGAGTGGTTTTTTGCCGCAAATTAACGTTGTTCCTGTAACCGATATGCAAGGTGAAAATATCCTAGGAGGGCTACCAGGGCCTATCTCTGGACGTATTGACACCAGCGCAGATAAAGAGCGTGTGCCGCGTGATGTTTTGAATCTGTCTGCGTACCCGTATGTGCTTGTTCAGACGAACTCTGATGTATGTATACGTTATGTGACACTTGACTCCTGGGCAAAGTTTCCCAACATGTTCGAGCGTTTCCAGCGTTACACTACTGAACGTATTGCTAACGACCGAGAACTGGTCGGCTGGTACGGCAAAAGTGCTGCCAAGAATACCGACATTTCAAAAAACCCCATGCTTCAGGATGTTAACAAGGGGTGGATTCAATACATGCGTGACAACCTGCCCAAAAATATTTTGGAAACGGGCAAGAAAAAAGCGGGAGAAATTCGTGTTGGTAAAGGCGGTGACTTTGAAGGTCTGGATCATGCCGTGAGTGATCTTGTGACTGGCATTCCGTTGTATTTGCGTAAAGATTTGACTGTCCTGATTGGTGATGAACTAATTCTCTGGGAAAAGCAGCGACTTTATAAATCCATTTCTTTATCCCCCAAAGAGAAAACTTCAGCAACTCAGAGCCTTATGTCCTTTGGCGGTGTGGGCGACTGGCAAACGCCATCTAATTTCCCCCCCCGGGGACTGGTAATTACACCCACAAAAAATCTGTCTATCTATTATCAGGAAGAAAGCTGGCGCAGGCACTTGAAAGACAAACCCGAAAAGGATCGCTGGGAAGATTTTAACAGCAGGAATGAAGGCTATACCGTTGAAACCCCTGAAGCGTTTGTTGCTTGGGCTTTTGAAAAAGTCAAGTTAGAAGGCGAATGGGCTACAGCATGAGCATTATGAAATCGTGGCAGGCCAGTGTTGAAGACGGCATTGTTCTTACTGCAAAAAACGATCTAAACGTTGATTCAATAATGCAAAATACTCAGCGACAGCAACTGTTGGACGTCAGCCTAGCGGAAGACCTGAAAAGTTTGGCGGATATCCAGAGTAAAGAACGACGCAGAGAAATAAAGCGTACTCAGTTGCTGCCCAAGTATCGCAGCTATGTAGACAGCATGATTGAAGCGGATGAACCCCATGAACCCCATTCATTGCTGCTTGGCTGGTATCTAGTCTGGTTGTTTGATTGTGACGAGCTAGATCAAGCACTGAAACTGTCGACATATTGCAAGCGCATTAACCTTGTTTTGCCATCAAGGTTCAAACGTTCTTTACCTGTGTATTGTGCTGATGAAGTGCTGATCTGGTCAGAGCGAAAATTTGATCAAAATCAAAGTTGTGCGCCGTATTTTAATGAATTTTTTGATTCCGTTCACGAAGGTTTGATTGATGTTCCTGATGAACTGCGAGCTAAGTATTATCGTCTGGCAGGATTGATCGCCCTAGATCGTAACGACAGCACAGCAGAGGCTATTCCGTTATTAACGAAAGCGCTGGAGTTGGGCGCACTGGTTAAAACTAAGTTAGCTGAAGCACAAAATCTTTTGAAAAAACAACAGCAAGAATAACCAAATCACCACCCCCACCCCGGGCAGCGAATGGCATGAACAGCATTTTGCTAATTAATCCATCGTGGGTTAGCCCGGGCCTATTTAACTGTTGTTTGGGAGAAAACTGCTGTGAGCTTTTCAGGTAAAAAGTATCAGACACCGAAAAAAACAATCAGTAATCAGTCGTTCTGGCCTGATTTGGAACTAGCTGATTTTATTAATGACTGTCGTGTCCCTGCAGATCTTCCTGAAGCCACGGTAAAAGCTCATTTGATTGATGCAATGATTGATGTCAATACACGGTTAGATAAGTACCGCAATGAAAAAACGGCAGCCGGTTACAAAAAGCTGGAAGATGTCCCCAGTGAGAAGATAAACATTCAATCTATCCAAGTTAGTCTGTATGTTCGTGCAGTTTTTTGCCATGGCAAGGCTTCAGTACTGCGTGACTTTCCCGCAGTGGACCGACGAGCAGCCGGTGAAAATCAAGCAAAGTCAAGCGAAGAAACCGAGGATCAATATTTGCAGTATGCAGACGAAGCGATTAATCGTTTTTTGAAACTGGGTACCATTAATGTTGAGTTGATCTGATGAGCCTAAAACTGCAAAAACTGACAGCGCATCTGTTAAAACAAAACCTTTGCCATCAGGAAGATGTCGATAGCTGGGTAGACAGTTGTCGTATTACGCCGGAAGCCCGGCATAAAGGTGAGTATTCAGAAATTGGTCAAATGGTCAGCAGCTGCACCTTGTTTTTTGAACGTTATCCCGATGATTCTCGAAAAATTTTAGCCCTAGTTTCGGGATGGCTGCAAGATAACGACCCGGATCGAGACCAGGTGGGGTTGGCTGATCCACAAATTAATGTAACACCACTAGATAAATCGGGTTGCAGCTTTGATGTAGATATAAGCCTAGATTTTACTGATCCTATCATGGTTCAAGTTTCTGCGGATGGCGACATTTTCTGGCAGGGCAAGCGCTGGAAATTGATTGACAAACCACTAGTGACAACGGCTGAAGAAGTTGACGGCGTAAATCCAAATAAGGAGTTGCAAAACAATGGCTGAATCAATCACTCTGTCTGTTGATGACAAAGCCCGGTTGCGGATGACTCAATCTATCGCCTTGCTGGCTCTGCCGCCTGGTAGTCGAAAGCGCATTTTGAAAAAGACTGGGCAAGCCGTCCGACGACAAGCTCGATCAAATTTGAGCAAACAGAAAACTGTTGATGGCAAAAGTATGGAGCGCCGCAAATCGGGAAAAGGCCGAGTGTTGCGAAAAATAGGTAAAGCAATGACCACTTATACGACAGACATCAGTGTTTCAGTAACTTGGAAAGATCGTGTTCAGGGTGAAATCGCTTACCGTCACCAACACGGCATCCCTGAAAAATTCAGCAATAAAAAAATGGCAGCAATATACGGCAAGCCAGACTACAAACAACCGGCTTCCAGAAAACAAGCAAAAGAACTGTTGTCTTCCGGTTTCCGTCTTTATTCAGGAAAAACCCGTTCTGGTCGTGTGAAAACGAAAAAGCCCAGCATCAAATGGATTACTGAAAACCTGTCAATGGGTTATGCCGGTTACATGGTAAGAGCTCTTTCAGGCAAGCAAGGTAAAACAAGTTGGATTATTAACACACCTGCGCGCCCGTTTTTGGGAGTTACGCCGGAAGACGGCACCGCCATTTTGGCGCAGGAATTAAAAAACGAACAGGAGCGCCGCCGCTCTTAAGGAGTTAGCCCCATGTCAATGGGAGAGGTGACCGTAAACAATTTGAACTTGAACCAAGGCAAGCCGACTGAGATCGAGCGCCTGTTCCTGTTTTGCGGTAAATCAAAATCAAAGCCGGATGACATGAATAAAGTGCATCCTATTGATAAAGACACAGACCTTGATAAATTATTAGGTATTGAGGACAGTAATCTAAAAACACAGCTGACTGCTGCAGAAAACAATGGCGGACAAAACTGGTTCGGCTATGCACTGCCGGTGAAAGACGATGATAATCCGCTTGATGAGGTGTTCAAAGCACTGGCAGAAACCAGCGTTGAAGCGGTTGTGCTGACTGACCCAGTGGCCACAAAAAAAAATGTTGAAGACGCTGAAACTATGGCAAAGCGAATCATTTCGACTTATCAGCGTCGTGTGTTTTTCATTTTGAGTTTCCGTCAGTTGAATGCTGATGCCAGCGCGGGCGAAACCTGGTCTGAATACGTTACCGCCGCTAAAGCTATTACTGAAAATGTTGCTGCAGAGCGTGTGATGATTACACCCCTAGTCTATTACGATTTTCAAGGAACACTGGCGGGCAGGCTGTGCAACAAAGTAGCTTCTATTGCCGATTCACCGATGCGAACGGCTACTGGTTATTTAATAGGTAACTATGCTATCAAGCCGGTTGACAAAAACGGTGATCTATTGACCAAAGCCGTGCTGAAAGCATTGCACGACGACGGCCGTTATACAGTGCCGACTTGGTACGAGGATTATGAGGGGTTTTATACATCTGACGGTTTCACGTTAGCACCATCAACCAGCGACTACTGGGTAATTGAATACTTGCGAGTAGCCGACAAAGCAGCACGTCGGATTTACCAACTTGCAGTAGCACGGGTAGCTGACCGTCGTTTGAACAGTACACCGCAGTCGATTGAAAGCAATCGCACTTACTTTATGCGCCCACTGCGAGAGATGAGCCATTCTATTAAATTTGCTGGAGAAACGTTCCCGGGTGAAATTCGCCAGCCTAAAGATACGGACATCAGTATTGTCTGGCCGACCAAATATAAAGTTCAAGTGTTTTTCAAGCTGACACCGTATCATTCACCAAAATCCATTGAATGCAACATCATGCTTGATTTGAACAACATACAGGGGGCGTAAAATGAGCCGTATTTCAGGCAAAAGTTTTGATATTAACGTTGGCGATATGCTGATTAATGTTGCGTCGTTCACAATGGATATTGACGACAAACGTACTGTAGCAATGACTCGGGGAGTACCGAATGGGTTTGTTGATGCTGACGTTAGCGCAAGCGGTGAGATTGAGTTAGACGCCGCAAACTTGAAGCTGTTAAACGATGCGGCAGCAAGTGCAGGAAGCTGGAAACAGTTACCGCTATTCGACATAAACACTTACGCAAACACTGGAACCGAAGAAATGAAAGTTGAAGCGTTTGGATGCATGATCCGTATCGCTAATTTGCTGGATATCAAGCCAGAGGGAGGGGACACGCACAAAACAAAACTGCCATTTGATGTAACTAGCCCTGATTTTATTAGGCTCAATGGTACGCCCTATTTATCTGATGCAGAGACTAAAGACATACGATGACACACGTAGCACAAATAAAAATGGGCCAAAGATTTGAACTTTATGTGCAATCGACGCTGAAAATTTATGAATTGCCTTGCTGTAAAGCGGCGGTTCAACTGTTAGCGATGATTGCGGCCCATGAATCCGGTGGATTCCGTCATATCCAGCAAAGGAAAGGCCCAGCCAAAGGCATACTACAAATGGAGCCTGTCGGTTTTCAAGAAGTGCAACGGTATATGGCATTAAGGCCTGAAAAATTCAGGTCTATGCCTAACCTATCTTTACTGAATCTTGAGTGGTTGATTTTTGATACTGAGATGGCTATTGCTTGCGCCCGAATATTTTTGATGTCTAAACCCGAACCACTGCCATCAGCAGATAATATTGATGATCTGGCACAATACGCAAAAAAATATTGGAACACGGAGGCAGGAAAAGCCAGCTATCAAGATTACGCCGATGCATATAGAAGGTACTGCACATGACAACAATTTTTCTAAAAATGCTGCTGGAAACGTTTAAAGCACTGGCAGGGAAAATACTGTTTCAGGTTGTTTCTGAACGGTTTATGTCTCGCATGGTCTGTTTTGGACTGCGGAAAATTTCTGAACAGTCTACTAATAATTTAACCCGGGCGATGGCGGAAGACATTATTAACGGACTAAAACGTTCAGATCTTCCAGAGATCAAGTAAAGAATGGAGGCATTATGGATCAAGGAACTGAGCTTAACATTTTGTTGTACGTTGTAGGTTTCCTTGTTGCTTGGAACGTGTATTTGTTCAAGCGAACTTTAGATAACGAACGACAGAAAAGTGAATTTGAACTGAAAGTAGCAGAGAGCTACCCAAGCAAGGCAGAGCTTAAAGAAATGATAAATAGGCTGGAAGACAGGCAGGAAAAGCAACTTGATAGTTTCTTAAAGTCTATTCGAGGTAGTCATGAGTAATAAAGTTATAACGCTTGAGCTGGACAACGACGCACAAGATCTTCTCCAAGTAGAAGAACTGGAATTCCATGTGACGCTGACTCTTTACAATGACTGCATCAATACTCTGCAGCCAAACAATAAAGTTGCACCCATGCATAATTTTTTGGTTCGTAGTTCTGCCAATGACGCAACAAAAAACGCTGTAAATAAAGCCAGAGAGCAAGCATTGACATCCGACATATTTGGTCTGGTGATTGATGAGTTCAAGCCAAAGGTTGAATTTACAGTAAAAAAATAGAAAGCCGAGCTAGGTCCATTAGGGATAACGGATTAGAACAATTAATCTGTTATGCCATGAAGTGGTTTCCCCACAATGAAATAACTGAAGAAATCCTTGCTCGGGCACTTTTTATTGAAACAGACTACTGGGAACGGGTAACAGTATCTCAGGCAAACGGAACAGCAAAGGCATTTAGCGGTAGACGGTAAGCAAATGGCATCTACTCAACTTGAAAAACTGATGTTCACCATTGGCTTGGTTGATAAAATCAGCAAGCCGGTGGCGAGCATTAATAACCAGATCGGTGAGTTGGTAAGTACCGCAAAAAGCGGTTTTAGTGACATGGCCGTGGGTGCTGCCGGGCTGGTCGGAACCGGGATGGCAATACAAGAAATGCTTGGCCCCGCAATTGAAATGGACAACGCGCTGGGTGAAGTAAAAAGTCTCGGTGTTAATCAAGAAGCACTAGGGAAACTGTCATCTGCTGCAATCGACTTTTCATCAAAATACGGTAAATCTGCGTCAGAGTTTGTTTCAGCCAGTTATGACATACAATCAGCAATCGGTGGACTAACCGGTGATGAGCTTGCGTCTTTTACCAATGCGTCCGGGGTGCTGGCAGCAGCAACTAAAGCGGATACTAACACCATTACTTCATACATGGGGACTATGTACGGCATTTTTTCCCAGTCGGCCGATGAAATGGGCAAGGCTCAATGGGTCGAACAGGTTTCTGGCATGACCGCTAGTGCAGTGCAAATGTTTAAAACTAACGGCATGGAAATGGCCGGAGCATTTGGTGCCCTA
>CBDAPN010000013.1:0-12587 GCA_965198415.1 Endozoicomonas sp. | reverse complement strand
AGCGCTGACTTGCCCTGAGGGCAGCACTTGTATCCGGTCGCCGGGGCTGATGGAGCCTGCAGCCACGGTGCCTGAGAAACCACGAAAGTCCAGGTTCGGGCGATTGACGTACTGCACTGGAAAACGGAAATCATTAAAGTTGCTGCTGCGGCTGATTTCAACGTTCTCAAGAATGTCCATCAATGTGTGGTCACGATACCAGCTCAGGCGCTCGCTTTTTTGCACCACGTTGTCGCCGTCCAGCGCCGAAATCGGTACAAACTGCACGTCTCCTAACTGCAGCGATTCGGCAAAGTCCAGATACTGTTTACGAATCTCGTCAAATCGCTCCTTGCTAAAGCCCACCAAGTCCATTTTGTTGATCGCTACCACCAGATGCTTTATGCCCAGCAGGCTGGCAATGTAGGTGTGACGACGGGTCTGGGTGAGTACGCCTTGGCGGGCATCAATTAAGATGATGGCCAGATCGCAGGTGGAGGCGCCAGTGGCCATATTACGGGTGTACTGCTCATGACCGGGCGTGTCGGCAATGATGTATTTGCGCTTTTCGGTGGAGAAGTAGCGGTAGGCCACATCAATGGTGATGCCCTGTTCGCGCTCGGCCTGTAAGCCGTCTACCAGCAGTGCCAGATCCAGCTCCTGTGTGCCCACTCTTTTGCTGTCGTTTTCTACGGCGGCCAGCTGGTCTTCGTAGATCATGCTGGTGTCATGTAGCAGGCGGCCAATCAGGGTGCTTTTGCCATCGTCCACGCTGCCGCAGGTGAGAAAACGCAGCATCTCTTTTTGCTCGTGGCGGGCTAGGTAGGCTTCGATATCTGTTGCAATGAGTTCAGACTGGTGTGACATCAGAAGTACCCTTCTTGTTTTTTCTTTTCCATCGAACCGGCACTGTCGTGATCAATGACCCGCCCCTGACGTTCGGAGGTTTTGGTTAGCAGCATTTCCTGAATGACGTTGGTCAGTGTATCCGCTTCGGACTCTACCGCGCCGGTGAGCGGGTAGCAGCCAAGGGTTCTGAAACGCACTTTACGCAACTGCGGTTTTTCACCGGGGTGCAGCGGCATACGGTCATCGTCTACCATAATCAGGTTGCCGTCACGCTCCACGACCGGGCGTTCTTTGGCGAGGTAAAGCGGAACGATGGGGATTTTTTCCAGATGGATGTACTGCCAAATGTCCAGCTCAGTCCAGTTTGAAAGGGGAAAGACGCGAATGCTCTCACCTTTTTCTACTTGGCTGTTGTAGATATTCCAAAGCTCAGGGCGCTGATTCTTTGGGTCCCAGCGGTGGTTTTTGTCCCGAAATGAGTAAACGCGCTCTTTGGCGCGGGACTTTTCTTCATCTCTGCGAGCGCCGCCAAAAGCGGCATCGAAGCCGTATTTATCCAGTGCTTGTTTGAGAGCCTGGGTTTTCATCACGTCGGTGTGTTTGGCGCTGCCGTGGGTGAACGGGCCAACCCCCTGCGTTATGCCATCCTGATTGGTATGCACCAACAGCTCAAGACCCAGCTTTTTTACGTGCTGGTCACGGAATTCAATCATCTCTTTGAATTTCCAGGTGGTGTCTACGTGCAATAAAGGAAAGGGCAGCTTGCCGGGGTAAAACGCTTTCATGGCCAGATGCAGCATGACCGCTGAATCTTTACCAATGGAGTACAGCATGACGGGATTTTCAAACTCAGCTGCCACCTCCCGAATGATGTGGATACTTTCGGCTTCCAGCTGTTTAAGGTGGCTTACTTGTGGCGGTTCTTGTGTTTTTTCTTGGGAGCGGTCGGGTGAAAAAAACTGTTGATTCGACATGCCTTTTAATCCAAAGCAGAGATATCTTGACTGCATACTATCAGTCGTATCTGAATAATGAATTAAAAATGTAGATCGTTTTTATATATAAATATGCCGGTTGGAGGCTGCCTGAAAGTAGAAGGGAATCCGTTGCCAATAATGGATTCCCGCCTTCAATATTAACGCTTGGCTAAAACGCTATAACCACTAATTCTTAAAAGTCAGGGCTTTAAGCCCTGACTGACGTTACTTAACCGTCACCTGTAGAGTCATTCCCTCCCCCTGATTTTTCAGAACGATATGATGCCAAGCCTTGACCGGATTGTTGATCACCAGTTTTTCTTTATTGCCAGCGTTTGTAGAAGCGTTGTCATAGCTGCTAACAGTGGGCCAGCTAACGGCTTTGTGGTAAATGCTGGTGTCTCCGGAGCCGTAGTCGCTAACGATCGACAGTTTTTTGCTGCCATCTGGCACCCAAATATAGAAGGAGGCATTGTCTGCGCTCACACAGGTTGGAGTACCGTTTTGAATGTTGCCGTAGTCAACGGGGCCGGAGATCTTGCAGGCGTTGGTTAGAGAAGCCTCTTTCCAGTTGACGGTGAGTTTCACATTGTCAAACTTCTGGTCCGGGTTAACCATGACGAACCACTGACCAGCTTTGGGTTGTGATACCTCGACTTTTTCCGCATTGCCAACAACCCAAGGCCGATAGTCATAATCGTCAATGGTTGGCTGGCTGGCATATTTCACATACAGGTCGCCTTCACCGGTACCACCGGAGGTTTCAATGGTGAGCTGACTGGCTTTTGCGGGAATGTTCAGCACAAATTTTTGCTGCTGGCCTTTTTGGGCGCTGATAATTCGGGAATCCCCATTATTCAACTCCGGGCCTTTTGGGGTGGTTGGTTCGTCAGGTTTGTCCGGATTCACAGGCTTGTCTGGGTCAACAGGTTTATCAGGATCAACAGGCTTGTCTGGATCAACAGGTTTATCCGGATCGCTGCCGCCATTGTCCTCTTTACTGGCGACAGTACCTAACCAGCTGGAGAAATCCGAATCAAATCGAGTGCCATATCCTGCAAGCAAACCATCATAAGCTTTAAAATCTCCAACCCTGAACTTGGATAGAATATCATCCACATTGATTTTTTGACGCTCAAACATGTAACGGGTGGCAAGATAACCCCAGTCGTATATTTGGGCGGATGATTTATTGTAGTCGGTTCGGAACAAGGTGCTTAACGCATGGGTTTTACTGCTGGCTTTATTTACTGCCTTATCATTTTTGTCCTTTTTCGATACATACTCAGCCAGACCTTCACTCCACCAAACGGTGTCGTAGGCATTGCCGGCAGCAAAATCGCCGTACAGGTTAAAACGGCCATCCAAATAATGCACATATTCGTGCTCAAGATTCCACACTTTAAAAGCGGGTCTTAGCCACTGTGCTTCATAAGCGAGAAAGCGTGGCACGTTGCCTGCCTTTGAAGGGTCACCTTCCAGATACATACCACCATTATCGGTGCTATGGTTAAACAAAATTCCCGAGTAGTTTTGGTAGTCAGCACTACTGTTATAAATCACCATTTCCAAAGTAGTGTTCAAATCATCGGCCACCGGCGTATATCCCGTCGCTAGCTTTTGATGAAAATAGGCTTCCTGCACTGATAGGTCTTTGCAAATTTGATTCAGTTGCTCTTGAGTCATATCTTGTGCGCGTACCCGCAAGGTGGTGCTGCAGGAGTGACTAATAGGTAACACTTGTCGTTCAAGCTGTGCTTTGTAGCCACAGGTGCCATAGTAACTGCAGTTTTTTGAATCAGCGTAGTCCACCTGCGCTGCAGCTTTTAACCAGGCTTTAGATCCATAACCTGTTAAGCTGTAGCGATCGAGAATTTTTTTTACCAAAGGCTTAGCGGTTGCAGAAGCCTGCTTACCGTAGCTCAAAAAGCGCCCCAACTCATTGACGGCATCCGTATACTGATATTCATTTTGATGCCCTAATAAGTCGCTGTTATTGTCCAAAAAGGTATCCAGTACATTCAGAATGCTTTGATCCTTTTCTACCAAATCCAGATACTTACGATTCCAGCTGCCCCGATACAAAAGAGATAACGCTTGGGTCATCATATTTTGCATGTAAAAACCACGGTTTTTATCGTAGGTCTGAATAATACGCTTGGCTTGCGGGAGGTAGCGATGGCTGGAGAAGTTGTTCATCAGAATCATCGCTTCTTTGGCCGTTTTTGCATGTACTTCATCGGTGTTATAGAAGTTAGCGTTGGCCGCGAAGGTATCTAGAAAAGCATGGTTAGCATCCGTCAAAGCCTGAGAATATTCGCCAATGGTTGCCTTATTACCCCACTGCGCCCAAAAGCCCACTCGCAGGTACACAATTAAGTTCTGCAGGTTATTGCTGTTGGTGCCATCGTAATTTTTTGCCAGCGTGCGAGCTGCATTAGCGACTTGAATCATAGCTGCTTCATTAAACAATGCTTTGTACAGGCTATTGCTTGCCCTCCAAAGGCTATTATTCAAGCACTCGAAATTTGTACTATTTTTTAGTTGGTTAACTCTGTCGTTTATGTTTGCACTGGCAAGGTTGCTGGCAGTCACGTTGCAACTGTCAGCAGCACTGATTACCGAAAATGTTTGTACAGAAGGCTCCAGGAGAGGCTGATCGAAGGGTAAAGGCTGTTCATTTTGCTCAACTACCCCTTGATTCACACCGGACATGTGAGGTGGCAAGTGGTGGTGACGTACTTTTGTGCTTTCAGGTGTTACTGCAAAGACGGTGTGGCTACTAGCGAACAACAGCGCCAAGGTTATGGGTTTAATTTTCAACTTAGTACCTTTTTCTATTGTTATGGCAGGTTTAAACGTCCTTGCCTACCGGTTACTAAAAGACAAATGGCTAATGTCTAGTGCGAGAGTGAATAACAAGTAATGCATAATGTATACAATCAATAAATAAAGAAATATATCTTTGCGTGACTTTATTTGATTTGGGTTGCCCACTTCCCGCGTCACGCTGGTGACTTGAAAAGGTCAGAGGTTGATATTTATTACTTTGAGAGGAACGGATAAAATAATAAAAATGCGCACAAAATCCATACAAAATCCATGTATTTTTTGTTGAAAATATCTTAGTCTACAGTGCCTGGCAGGAAGCGAATTTTCTGTTGTGCCACAGTGGTAAGAATAAGGGTTAGCGCCGGAAACTAACGAAAAGAATACGTCGTGTCAGCAATACCACCGATTAATAACGAAAAGCACTCGGGAGCATACTCCTGGTTTTGGGATGCCCTGTCGCCTTACTGGCGCGTCTATCGAGACGTGTTTATGGCGAGCCTGCTGGTCAATCTTTTTGCCATTGTTTCACCTCTGTTTGTTATGAATGTGTACGACAGAGTTGTTCCAAATCAGGCATTTGAAACACTCTGGATGCTGGCCACAGGCGTAATTCTCGCCTTCTCTTTTGAAGCCATTATTCGGCTGATTCGCGCCCGCTATATTGACCTTGCCGGGCGGCAGGTGGATTTAACCCTCTCCTCCCGCCTGATTGATCGTCTGTTGGGGTTAAAGCTTTCCAGTCGACCCGACAGTGCCGGCAACCTGATGAACCAGCTGGCTGAATTCGACAGTGTTCGCTCTTTTATCACCTCAACGACAGTGATGGCCTTCATTGATTTGCCATTTGTCGTCTTGTTTCTGGCTTTGGTGATCTGGCTTGGTGGTTGGTTGGTATTGATTCCCGTGACTTGCATAGGTACCGCATTGGTCGTGGCGTGGTTACTCAACAAGCCACTGCAAAACGTCATTGCCACACAGCAGAAAACTTCCGCCAAACGACAAAACTTCTTGATGGAGCTGTTGCTGGGGCTGGTTGAGGTGAAAAACTGCAATGTGGAGCAGCAGAATCAACGACAGTGGAGCACCCTGAACCGTTCAGTGGCAGATGCCTCCCTAAAAATAAGACATTTACAGACCATCACTGGCCAAATGACCACGTTAATGTTGCAGCTGAATACCGTGGCGTTGGTGATTGCTGGTGTGTACCTCATTAGCACTGGTGAGCTTTCCATGGGTGGGCTGATTGCCACCATGATGATATCCGGGCGTTGTGCAGCACCAGTTTCTCAAGTCATCAGCTTATTAAACCAGTATGAAAAAACCATTCAGGCGCTGAATCATACCGGGCAAATCATGAACCTGCCCCAGGAATACCCAAAAGAGAGGCAGCTGTTACGCCCCGGGAATTTTAAAGGCCACTTTTACATAAATAATCTGACGTTTAATTACCCAAATACGCCAGATTTATTGAGTGACATCAACCTGAAAATTCCCGCTGGCACAAAATTAGCCATTCTAGGGCGTATGGGTTCTGGCAAAAGCACGCTGTTGCAACTGTTGATGGGGTTATGGGAGCCAAAGCAAGGTTTAGTGGGTGTTGACGGTATTGACTTGCGTCAGATTGACCCCAACTGGTTTCGCCGACATGTAGGCTTCGTTGGTCAACGCACCGAGCTGTTTAATGCCTCTTTACGGGATAATATCACCATGCACCGTGATGGCATCTGCGACAATGATATTCTGCGAGCGCTGGAACAAGCGGGTTTGCAGGGTGTTGTTCAGGCGGGAAGTGCTGGTCTGGACTTAATCGTAGGTGAATGTGGACGACATTTGTCTGGTGGCCAGGCGCAGGCGGTGGGGCTGGCGCGTGCTTTGGTCATGCAACCAAGGGCTATCATTCTGGACGAACCTTCCAGCGCCATGGATTCACAAGCCGAGGCTCGTTTTCGACAGCTACTGCAGGAATTAAAAGACACCACTGTTGTGATGGTGACCCATAAAATGAATCTGCTCGATACCATGGACCGTATCGTGGTGCTTGATCAGGGCAAAATCAGCATTAATAGTGCTGCTAAAGAGCTGTTAGAACGACAGAAAAAAAGCACCATCAAGGTAGGTGGGGAGGCGACGCTGTAAGATGACGCATGCTTCCGACAATAAATCATCGAACTGGCATGAAGCCAGCGCCGAGGAAATTCAAAACATAACCAAAGGCAGTCGTCCGCTGATTATGGTGGTCGCTGCTAGCGTACTGACGTTTATTATCTGGGCTGGCTGGAGCGAGCTGGATGAAATAACCCGGGGTGAAGGCAAAGTCATTCCTTCCAGCCAGGTGCAACGCGTACAAAATATGGAAGGTGGTATTGTTGAGAGTATTCTGGTCGCTGAAGGCGATCTGGTTGAGCAAGGGCAAGTGCTGATGGTGATGGACGACACCCGTTTTACAGCAACACGAAAAGGTCAGTTGGCTAATCGTTATGCATTGATGGCCAGAAAAGCCCGGTTATTGGCCGAAGTGGAAGGTACAGAGCCCGACCTGCCAGCGGAGCTGGTGACCGAAGTGCCGGAATTAGCCACTCGGGAGATTGAACTGTTTAAGAATCGTCAGCTCGAACTGAACAGTAGTATCGGCGTATATCAACAACAACTGGTACAGCAGAAAAAACAAGCTCTCGAAACACAAGCCCAACACGAAATGATGACAAGGCGTTTTGGCCTATTGGATGAAGAGTTTCGTCTGGCTCAGGATTTGTCTGCCGATGGGGCGGTCTCCAGAGTTGAAGTGTTGCGACTTGAACGACAAGTGAGTGATACTCAGGGTGAGAAATTGATTGCTGAAAAAAACCTCGAACGAATTATTGCCCAACAAGAAGAAACGTTACAGCGTATCGAAGAAATCCGCCTGAGCTTTGTCAATAAAGCGCGCATTGAGTTGAATGAAACACTGGCCCTACTGCATGAGTTATCCGCCAAAGAAACGGCAGTGAGCGACCAGGTGGCGCGCACCCAAGTCAGGGCACCCATGAAAGGTGTGGTAAAGCAGGTTTTGGTGAATACTGAGGGAGGCGTTGTACAACCGGGTATGGTGATGATGGAGTTGATACCAGTAGACGACACCCTTGAAGTAGAAGCGAGAATAAGGCCACAGGATATCGCGTTTTTACATCCGGGCCAGAAGGCAGCGGTCCGATTTACAGCTTACGATTTTACCATTCACGGTGGGCTTTATGGCGAGCTGACGCACATCAGCGCAGACACAATTACCGATGAACGGGGAGAAAGTTTTTACCTGGTGCGAATAAAAACGGATAAAGGCTATCTGGGAGATGAAGGAGATAACAGTCGTCCAATTATTGTAGGGATGGTGGCGTCTGTTGATATATTAACCGGTAAAAAAACATTGCTGGAGTATTTGTTAAAGCCAGTGCTCAGAGCCAAACAACTGGCATTTAGCGAACGCTGAACCACTATAAAAATTAACAAAAGGCTGGGAGTTGCCTGAAAAAGCTAAAAAAGGAGTTTTCATGGATAATGTACAAGAAATGATTTCAAGAAAGACAGCTGGGTCGATTTATTACTCTGCCGGTCAGGTGGAGGTTATTAATTCAGACGGCGTCCGTCGCAAAATAGAGGCCGGAGACACTGTTTTTCAAAATGAGGTTGTAATTACCGGCGTAGACGGTGTCATACACATTAACCTCATTGATGGTCGAATGCTTCAGCTTGGCAACAGCGAAGAAGCTGATATGTCGTCCCTTTTGTCCGATTTCCTGATAGAAGATGGCGATATAGAATTCGAGGCGGAGCAAGTTGAAGTTACGGAAACAGAGCCAACTGAAGATGTTGATGATGGAGGTTTTGGAAGCCAAAACATACAGAACCTCAGTGGTATTGAAGTTGACCCTTCAGCCGGTTTTTCAGCGAACAGTTCAGGCTTAATATCCACCACGAATGCCAGAAGCCCAGAAAACGACCTTATTGCGCTCGATACAACTCCTCCCACATCACCGACAGTGGCTCTGCAGGTTGACTCAGGCATTAATGGCGACTTCTCCACAAATAACGGTGCGTTGGCATTGAGCGACATTGAAGCCGGAGCTACCGTTGAGTACAGCACTGATGGCGGCCTTACCTGGCAAACAGACTTCACACCCGTGGAGGGATTAAACCAAGTTCAGATACGCCAGAGTGATGCTGCCGGCAATATCTCCACCAGCAGCAGTATCGAATTTACTCTCGACCAAACTCCCAGCGCCGCGCCGGGTGTGGCTTTGGCCACAGACACCGGCATCGTTGGCGATAACATCACCCGCGACGGCGGACTGAGCCTCAGTGGTGTGGAAGCGGGTGCCACTGTTGAGTACAGCACCGATGGCGGGCTTACCTGGCAAACCGATTTTACCCCCGTAGAGGGTTTGAACCAGGTTCAGATCCGCCAGAGTGATGCCGCCGGTAATGCCTCCACCAGCAGCAGTATCGCATTTACCCTCGACCAAACGCCCGGCGCCGCGCCGGGTGTGGCTTTGGCCACAGACACCGGCATCGTTGGCGATAACATCACCCGCGACGGTGGACTGCAGCTCAGCGGTGTGGAAGCGGGTGCCACCGTTGAGTACAGCATCGATGACGGGAAGACCTGGCAAACCGATTTCACCGCCGTAGAGGGTTTGAACCAGGTTCAGATCCGCCAGACCGATGCCGTCGGTAATATCTCCACCAGCAGCAGTATCGCATTTACCCTCGATCAAACCCCCGGCGCTACGCCGGAGGTGGCTCTGGCCAAAGACACCGGCACCGTTGGCGATAACATCACCCGCGACGGAGGACTGAGCCTCAGCGGTGTGGAAGCGGGTGCCACCGTTGAGTACAGCATCGATGACGGGAAGACCTGGCAAACCGATTTCATCCCCGTAGAGGGTTTGAACCAAGTTCAGATCCGCCAGAGCGATGCCGCCGGTAATGCCTCTGAAAGCAATAGCTTCGACTTTACGCTGGACACCAGCGCCGACACCGACGACAACAAGCTGACCGTGAAGGTCGACTCGGTGATCAACGGCGACGAAAAAACTGAGGTCAGCAGCACGCTCAGCGGCGTGGACAGTGACGCCAAGACCGTGGTTGTGACCTACACCGACAAAAAGGGCGGGGAAGTCAGAGCCAGTGCGACCTACAACGACAGCAAGAAAGCATGGGAAGTCGAGCAGGCGAACCTGAGCTCGCTGGCGGATGGTGAGATCGCCGTCAGGGCCAGCGTGACGGACCAAGCCGGTAACGAAAAAACGGATTCAACCGACTTGACGCTGGACACCAGCGCCGACAGCGACAACAACCTGAGCGTCACGGTCGACACGGTGATCAACAACGCCGGAAAAACTCAGGTCATCAGCACGCTCAGCGGCGTGGACAGTGACGCCAAGACCGTGGTGGTGACCTACACCGACAAAGATGGGAAAGAAGTCCCCGCCAATACGACTTACGACGCAATCAACAAACAATGGAAAGTTGAAAAGGCGAACCTGAGCTCGCTGGCGGATGGTGAAATCAGTGTCAGCGCCAAGGTGACGGACACAGCCGGTAACAGCAAAACCGTTGCAGCGAAGCTGACGCTGGACACCAGCGCCGACAGCGACAACAACCTGAGCGTCACGGTCGACACGGTGATCAACAACGCCGGAAAAACTCAGGTCATCAGCACGCTCAGCGGCGTGGACAGTGACGCCAAGACCGTGGTTGTGACCTACACCGACAAAAATGACAAAAAAGTCACAGCCAATGCGACCTACAACGACAGCAAGAAAGCATGGACAGTCGAGCAGGCGGACCTGAGCGCGCTGGCGGATGGAGACATCGCCGTCAGAGCCAAGGTGACGGACACAGCCGGTAACAGCAAAACCGTTGCAGCCAAGCTGACGCTGGACACCAGCGCCGACAGCGACAACAACCTGAGCGTCACGGTCGACACGGTGATCAACAACGGCGAAAAAGCTGAGGTCAGCAGCACGCTCAGTGGCGTGGACAGTGACGCCAAGACCGTGGTTGTGACCTTCACCGACAAAAATGACAAAAAAATCACCGCCAATGCAACCTACAACGACAGCAAGAAAGCATGGGAAGTCGGCCAGGCGAACCTGAGCTCGCTGGCGGATGGTGAGATCCGCGTCAGCGCCAGCGTGACGGACACAGCCGGTAACAGCAAAACCGTTGCAGCCAAGCTGACGCTGGACACCAGCGCCGACAGCGACAACAACCTGAGCGTAACGGTCGACACGGTGATCAACAACGCCGGAAAAACTCAGGTCATCAGCACGCTCAGCGGCGTGGACAGTGACGCCGACACCGTCGCAGTGACCTTCACCGACAAAAATGACAAAAAAATCACCGCCAATGCGACCTACAACGACAGCAAGAAAGAATGGGAAGTCGGCCAGGCGAACCTGAGCTCGCTGGCGGATGGTGAGATCCGCGTCAGCGCCAAGGTGACGGACACAGCCGGTAACAGCAAAGCCGTTGCAGCCAAGCTGACGCTGGACACCAGCGCCGACAGCGACAACAACCTGAGCGTAACGGTCGACACGGTGATCAACAACGGCGAAAAAGCTGAGGTCAGCAGCACGCTCAGTGGCGTGGACAGTGACGCCAAGACCGTGGTGGTGACCTACACCGACAAAAATGACAAAAAAATCACCGCCAATGCGACCTACAACGACAGCAAGAAAGCATGGGAAGTCGGCCAGGCGAACCTGAGCTCGCTGGCGGATGGTGAGATCCGCCGTCAGCGCCAGCGTGACGGACACAGCCGGTAACAGCAAAACCGTTGCAGCCAAGCTGACGCTGGACACCAGCGCCGACAGCGACAACAACCTGAGCGTCACGGTCGACACGGTGATCAACAACGCCGGAAAAACTCAGGTCATCAGCACGCTCAGCGGCGTGGACAGTGACGCCGACACCGTCGCAGTGACCTTCACCGACAAAAATGACAAAAAAATCACCGCCAATGCGACCTACAACGACAGCAAGAAAGAATGGGAAGTCGGCCAGGCGAACCTGAGCTCGCTGGCGGATGGTGAGATCCGCGTCAGCGCCAAGGTGACGGACACAGCCGGTAACAGCAAAACCGTTGCAACCGAGCTTGACGCTGGACACCAGCGCCGACAGCGACAACAACCTGAGCGTAACGGTCGACACGGTGATCAACAACGGCGAAAAAACTGAGGTCAGCAGCACGCTCAGTGGCGTGGACAGTGACGCCAAGACCGTGGTTGTGACCTACACCGACAAAAATGACAAAGAAGTCCTCGCCAATACGACTTACGACGCAATCAACAAACAATGGAAAGTTGAAAAGGCGAACCTGAGCTCGCTGGCGGATGGTGAAATCAGTGTCAGCGCCAAGGTGACGGACACAGCCGGTAACAGCAAAACCGTTGCAGCCAAGCTGACGCTGGACACCAGCGCCGACACCGACAACAACCTGAGCGTCACGGTCGCCCCGGTGATTAACGACGATGGAAAAACTAAGGTCATCACCACGCTCAGCGGCGTGGACAGTGACGCCAAGACCGTGGTGGTGACCTACACCGACAAAGATGGCAAAGAAGTCCCCGCCAATACGACTTACGACGCAATCAACAAACAATGGAAAGTCGAAAAGGCGAAACCTGAGCTCGCTGGCGGATGGTGAAATCAGTGTCAGCGCCAAGGTGACGGACCCCAGCCGGTAACAGCAAAACCGTTGCAACCAAGCTGACGCTGGACACCAGCGCCGACAGCGACAACAACCTGAGCGTCACGGTCGACACGGTGATCAACGACGCCGGAAAAACTAAGGTCAGCAGCACGCTCAGTGGCGTGGACAGTGACGCCAAGACCGTGGTTGTGACCTACACCGACAAAAATGACAAAAAAATCACCGCCAATGCGACCTACAACGACAGCAAGAAAGCATGG
>CBDAPN010000012.1:0-96841 GCA_965198415.1 Endozoicomonas sp. | reverse complement strand
AACCGTCACTGATGGCCAAGCACCGTTCAAGAAGTTGGTGTTCCCTGCGCCCGCAGGGATGAACCGGTGGGAGGGGTGCCGGTGCCTGCTCACTTTTTGTGTTCCCTGCGCCCGCAGGGATGAACCGAAATTACTGATGGCTATCCGAAGGCGGCTTTTGTGTTCCCTGCGCCCGCAGGGATGAACCGTCATTAGCAACACGCTGGTCATAGGCAGGATCGTGTTCCCTGCGCCCGCAGGGATGAACCGCAGCAATGAATGGGGTTCATCCGCTTCAATCAGTGTTCCCTGCGCCCGCAGGGATGAACCGGCAATTCAGGATCTTGTGGCTTATGTCGGTATGTGTTCCCTGCGCCCGCAGGGATGAACCGGCAATTCAGGATCTTGTGGCTTATGTCGGTATGTGTTCCCTGCGCCCGCAGGGATGAACCGATCGCGGCAACATTTCAATCTATGCCGCAAAAGTGTTCCCTGCGCCCGCAGGGATGAACCGCCGTTTGAACTGGATTTTACCTGCGATTTTATTGTGTTCCCTGCGCCCGCAGGGATGAACCGCCCCCCCAATCATCAGCCGATTTAATTAGCGAGTGTTCCCTGCGCCCGCAGGGATGAACCGTCGTTCTTTTTGTTCTGATGGTATCCGTTCAAGTGTTCCCTGCGCCCGCAGGGATGAACCGACAATGAAAAATTATTGTCCGACTTGAAAAGTGTGTTCCCTGCGCCCGCAGGGATGAACCGGTTGTTACTAATATTGAGGGCGTTAATTATGAAGTGTTCCCTGCGCCCGCAGGGATGAACCGGGGCGGCGCCCCTCATAAGGCGCGAACATTGTGTGTTCCCTGCGCCCGCAGGGATGAACCGGTGTGCGTTGCTTAGAAATACGCCCAGACGGCGTGTTCCCTGCGCCCGCAGGGATGAACCGCTGTAACATATGAGATGAATGAATCATGACAACGTGTTCCCTGCGCCCGCAGGGATGAACCGTAGCGGCTTTGTATTCAACACCGTTTTTAATTGTGTTCCCTGCGCCCGCAGGGATGAACCGGCTGTCGGATTAAATTTTTTTCGATGTTTGTAGTGTTCCCTGCGCCCGCAGGGATGAACCGAAATTCGATAACCATAAAAACTCCGGAAAAAAGTGTTCCCTGCGCCCGCAGGGATGAACCGGGCACACAAAAACTGGTAAAATCGGCTCTCTGGTGTTCCCTGCGCCCGCAGGGATGAACCGCATAACCGTCGGCGCATAAATTAGAATCATACGTGTTCCCTGCGCCCGCAGGGATGAACCGCTATCCTAAAAAGCCGGTTGATAAACGTGGAGGTGTTCCCTGCGCCCGCAGGGATGAACCGGACGACCGGCACCGGGACGGGGCCCGCCGTGAGTGTTCCCTGCGCCCGCAGGGATGAACCGGGGCGGCGCCCCTCATAAGGCGCGAACATTGTGTGTTCCCTGCGCCCGCAGGGATGAACCGGTGTGCGTTGCTTAGAAATACGCCCAGACGGCGTGTTCCCTGCGCCCGCAGGGATGAACCGCTGTAACATATGAGATGAATGAATCATGACAACGTGTTCCCTGCGCCCGCAGGGATGAACCGTAGCGGCTTTGTATTCAACACCGTTTTTAATTGTGTTCCCTGCGCCCGCAGGGATGAACCGGCTGTCGGATTAAATTTTTTTCGATGTTTGTAGTGTTCCCTGCGCCCGCAGGGATGAACCGAAATTCGATAACCATAAAAACTCCGGAAAAAAGTGTTCCCTGCGCCCGCAGGGATGAACCGCGAAGCGGTGCCTTGTACCACTGAATAAAAAGAGTGTTCCCTGCGCCCGCAGGGATGAACCGCCTTGGTGATGCTTCAGGCAGTCGGCGCGGCTGTGTTCCCTGCGCCCGCAGGGATGAACCGTAATATACCAAATTCAATATCCGATTCCGTAAGTGTTCCCTGCGCCCGCAGGATGAACCGGCCCGCTATATCGGCACCTCCCGTTATCCAACGTGTTCCCTGCGCCCGCAGGGATGAACCGCCGGTTTTACCGTTTTTTTCTACGAGATCGTGAGTGTTCCCTGCGCCCGCAGGGATGAACCGAATTTTACCGAATGTCGCCAGCGCTTCACCGAGTGTTCCCTGCGCCCGCAGGGATGAACCGCTGGAGGAGTCCCGGCTGACCAGTGCCATTGAGTGTTCCCTGCGCCCGCAGGGATGAACCGTCATGATGCGATTTGCAACAGCAGTAACAGAGTGTTCCCTGCGCCCGCAGGGATGAACCGCTACATGTGGGCTTGATATTTGCCCGGATTTTGTGTTCCTGCGCCCGCAGGGATGAACCGAGTTGGCAGGTTGATTTTTCGGCTCGGATGAAGTGTTCCCTGCGCCCGCAGGGATGAACCGGGCTGGGCATTCAACATTCGATTTTTACGGGAGTGTTCCCTGCGCCCGCAGGGATGAACCGCCTTCAGCCGTATGGGTATCACCATCCGTTACGTGTTCCCTGCGCCCGCAGGGATGAACCGTCGCAGGTAGGATTAAGTAATATACCAAATTCGTGTTCCCTGCGCCCGCAGGGATGAACCGCCTGTTACGGCTCGGACAGTGATTACGGTTTTGTGTTCCCTGCGCCCGCAGGGATGAACCGGTTCAGGCGCGATGGGCTTTCGCCGTTTTGTTGTGTTCCCTGCGCCCGCAGGGATGAACCGTGAGTGTTGTCACGAATTAAACTCCTAAAGCAGTGTTCCCTGCGCCCGCAGGGATGAACCGCGATTGCAGAGCCGCCGGAGCACCCTCACGCAGTGTTCCCTGCGCCCGCAGGGATGAACCGATCGTTCCGCCCCTGTTGCCCGGTGAACTGCCGTGTTCCCTGCGCCCGCAGGGATGAACCGGGGTGATTATTGGTTCCGGTGAGTCCCGTGCGGTGTTCCCTGCGCCCGCAGGGATGAACCGATCGGTGTCAATGTGCAGGTGGACGAATGGACGAAGTGTTCCCTGCGCCCGCAGGGATGAACCGCATTACCACCGACAAGACCACCTGACCTTGCAGTGTTCCCTGCGTTCGCAGGGATGAACCGGATTGAACCTTTACTAAAAAGATATTCAGCCCGTGTTCCCTGCGCCCGCAGGGATGAACCGGCGGCTTTCGGATCATTCCACCAGTCAATGGCGTGTTCCCTGCGCCCGCAGGGATGAACCGATATTAATGAAATGATTTGTGCAGGAATTACTGTGTTCCCTGCGCCCGCAGGGATGAACCGGTCATTTGGCCAGCATTTGGGGCAACCATTGAGTGTTCCCTGCGCCCGCATGGATGAACCGCGCTTTTGTTAATGCTGCCGTTGCAAACTTTGCGTGTTCCCTGCGCCCGCAGGGATGAACCGAAGACGTTGATCCGACTAGAATACGGGATGTTCGTGAATGTGTTCCCTGCGCCCGCAGGGATGAACCGCCAACGCCAGCCTGACCATTGCGCCCCTTTTTGTGTTCCCTGCGCCCGCAGGGATGAACCGCGAAGACGTTGCCATGCACGCTGCCGTTACTGATTGCCGGTGTTACCTGCGCCCGCAGGGATGAACCGACTTTCTGCTCGGCCTGAACATTGCAGAACGACATTTTGTGTTCCCTGCGCCCGCAGGGATGAACCGCGTCGAGTCACGGTCGTCAATTTTTATTTCTAGTGTTCCCTGCGCCCGCAGGGGATGAACCAAGAAAAGCGCAGCACAAAAGACGACATTGCTCGTATTTACTGCGCCTAAAGGGATGAATCACAAAAAAACAAACGTTGATGCGAGTTTAGTTTTTAGGGGTGAAATAAAATGATCTGGATCATATTATTACTCTGGTTTTCTCGATAGAATTTGTCGACATTAAGTTTTGACCGTTAGGTTGATTTGTAAATGGATTTTTTTCGCTATTGGGGTAAAGCAGGCTCTGGTTCGGCTGCACAGAAAAACCGTTATCACCTGCTGGCGTATCACTCCCTCGATGTGGCAGCGACCGGCCGCTTACTACTAGACCCGTCACGGCCTTTATGTCAGAAGCTGGCACAGCAACTGGGGGTGCAAGCTCAGTGGTTACAGGCGTTTTTCAGTTTCTGTCTGATGTTGCACGACATCGGTAAATTTTGTCGCGGTTTTCAAAATCTGGTACCCGACCTTTCTGATGACTTGGTGCCAGCGGACCCCAGACGTAAATACGACACCCGCCACGACTCCCTCGGCTTTTTGTTATGGCAAAAAGAGTTGATCAATCATTTGGCGGACCTGTTTCCGGATAAAAAAACGCTGCGTAAGATCAGCCCCTGGCTGGAAATAGTCTGCGGTCATCACGGCCAGCCACCACGCAAAGATCGGGTGCTCAAAACTTGCCTTGTTCCTGAAGAAGACATTCCGGCCGCTGCCGCTTTCAGCCGGGAGGCTATAGGACTGTGGATGCCAGAGCTGTCGCCATTGACGAACATCGACAAAGCGCAGTTCAAAAAAGCCTCGTGGCAGCTGGCTGGTGTTGCCGTTTTGGCGGACTGGCTGGGTTCCGACCAAACGGCATTTGAATACCAAACCGATCCAATGTCCTTGCAAGACTACTGGCAACAGTTCGCTTTACCCGCAGCACAAAAGGTGCTGTCGAACTCAGCGTTGCTACCTAAAACCGTTTCCTCGTTTGAATCGATCCAGCAGCAATTTGAATTTATCAATGAACCTACCCCGCTGCAGTTATTTGCCCAGCGAGCTGAGTTGGGCGACAGCCCTCATCTATTTATTCTTGAGGATGTCACCGGTGCCGGTAAAACCGAGGCAGCGATGGTGCTGGTGCACCGTTTGATGGCCGCAGGGCTGGCCAATGGCTTATACGTTGGCCTACCGACGATGGCAACGGCCAACGGTATGTATCAACGGCTTTCCGCCAGTTACGACAAGCTGTTTCAAGCCACACAAAAGCCCTCATTGGTGTTAGCCCATGGGGCCAGTAAGTTATCAGACACTTTTCAGTCGTCCATTGGTATTGATGAGCAGAAGCCGGACAAAAGCTACCAAAGTGGCGATCTATCCGCTAGCGCCTATTGCCATCAGTGGCTAGCAGATAGCCGCAAAAAAGCACTGTTGGCCGATGTGGGGGTCGGAACCGTGGATCAGGCGTTACTGGCTGTTTTACCTGCCCGGCACCAGTCGCTGAGAATGCTGGGGCTGGGTGATAAGGTGTTACTGGTAGACGAAGTGCACGCTTATGACCCTTACATGCGGCAACTGTTGTGTGCTCTGCTCAAGGCGCATGGCGCACGCGGTGGCAGTGCGATTTTACTCTCCGCCACGCTACCGGAGCAGTTTCGTTCGCAGCTGGTGAAGGCTTATGTCAATGGGCGTGGTTTTGATGCGCCTGCCCTGCAAAAGAGTGGCTACCCACTGGTTACTTACTGCTGTGATGAGGGGTTGCAGGAGCAGGCCATTGACACACGGCCAAGCGTCAAACGTTCCGTCAGCACGCAACGCTTAACCAATGAAGAGCAAGCGCTGGCGGTGATCGAGCAGGCGACACAAGCGGGGCAGTCAATCTGCTGGATCAGAAATACGATAGGTGATGCCCGCAATGCCTATAACCGGTTACAAACCAAAATAGGCGACAAACTAAGTCTTTTTCACAGCCGTTTTGCAGTCATTGACCGAAAAACCATCGAAACCGGTGTGCTTAAACGTTTTGGTAAAGAGTCCACCGCTTTGCAGCGAGCCGGGCAAGTGTTGATTGCCACTCAGGTGGTGGAGCAGAGCCTGGATCTGGATTTTGATGTGATGATCTCCGATCTGGCACCGGTGGATTTATTGATTCAGCGCGCAGGGCGCTTGCAACGTCATGTTCGTGACGCCGCTGGCAACGTAAACGTTACCGAGGAGCAGCGACCGGCTCCGGTTCTCTATTTGTTATCCCCTGACCCTGAAAACGTCACCAACGAGCAATGGCTCCGAGCGCTGTTGCCCGGTACCCAAAGCGTCTATGGCCATGTGGGGCAGCTGTGGTTAACGGCCACAGTGCTGCAACAAGGGTTTTCTATGCCCGAAGATGCACGACACCTGATAGAAAGTGTGTACGGCGAAGCAGCGCAGAAACGTATCCCTGAGGTTTTGCAAAAGTCTTCAGATGATGCACAAGCAAAAGACAGAGCCCGCAAAAGCATGGGTGACTTTAACGGGCTCAAACTGGATCAGGGTTACACATGGCTCAGTGGCGGCGCTGCCAATGGCTGGGATGAAGATACCCGCATACCCACACGCCTGAATGAAACCGAAACGGTCACAGTGGTGCTGGTGCAGCCGGATGACGATGGCAACCTGCAACCCTGGGCTGCGGGCGACAATCCAGAGCAGCGGCTGGCGTTAAGCCAGATACGCCTGCCAGAAAGTGAGTGGCACCAAGCGCAAGCGCTGATTCCTCCGGTGTACGACGAGGCCATAGCTGAATTGAAGCAGCAACACAGCAGCCTCAAGTGGCTTGAAATTTTGCCACTGGTGGCGGCCATACAACGTTTTTATGATCCCGCAGGTGGCTGGGACTTGCAAAGGAATAGTGAAGATGAATCTGATTAGTGACCCATGGATTCCGGTGTTTCGGGCGGACGGTAGTAAAGGCCACATTGCCCCCTGGCAAATAGCTGAAACGGACAATCCGGCAGTTGAGATTGCTGCCCCACGGGCTGACTTTCAGGGGGCGTTATACCAGTTTTTGATTGGTTTGTTGCAAAGCACCTTTGCACCCCAGGAGGAGGATGACTGGCTTGATCAACTAGAAGAACCCAATGCACAGTTGTTAAAAGTTGCATTTAATAAAGTGGCTTTCGCTTTTGAGTTAGATCTTGCTAATGGCCCTGCATTTATGCAGGAAATAGACGACTTTGATGGCGACACCCAGCTAATAGAGGATTTGATTGGTGGCGAGTTAAGTTCAAAGACTCGATCTGATAATAGCGATTTATTTGTAAAATCCGCAACCATCCAAGTTATTTCACCCTATTGGGCTGCTATGGCTTTGTTTAATTTGCAAACCTCCGGTGTTTTGGCATGGGGGCAACACCGCATCGGCCTTCGTGGCAATGGGCCGGTCACATCACTGGTTTTTCCAATAGGTAAAAGCAACTTATGGGAAAAGCTGTGGCTGAATGTTCTTAGTCGTGAGCATGGTGCTCTTATTCCCGGTGACTGGAGTAGAAAATCCCCAGAAGATATTTTTCCATGGCTTACCAAAACGAAAGTGAGTCCAAATAAAGAGCGCACTACCCCGCTTGATTGTAATCCTCTGCAACATTATTGGCCTCTGCCCAGAAGAGTGCGGCTTTTGATAGAACCGGTTGCAGGTGTGTGTGATCTTTCGGGTGAAAAAATAACTCATGGGGTAAAAACGTACAAAAGAATTAAGGACGGTGTCTTCTATTCTGATGGGTGGGTTCACCCACTGTCGCCTTATCAACTCGCCAAAAAGAAGCAGCAATTTCCAGCCAGTGTGGTAGGTAAGGATATGTCTTACGGCTACGGGGACTGGGCTGCATTGGTATGTGGTGTAGAAGATGATAAGACGTCAACGGCCATTTCAACCGTTGCTAAGGTTGCATTTTCAGCGGCTGAACCGGAGGGCATATCAATACGGTGTTTTGGGTATCGGGCGGATACAGCCAAAGTTACGGGGTACATTGATAAAACATTACCTGCTTTTAAAATGGGTGATCAGGAAAGAGCCGTTCTCTCAGCATGGGTTTGTAAACTCATCAACTTGGCAGATAAAGTCATTGAAAAATTATATTTAGCCATTTCAGAGGCGTGGTGGGGGACAACGAAAGCAGAAAAAGAGCGCAACAAGCAAGCTATCAGTGCCTTTAAAAGCAATAAAAGTGTTGAACAGAGAATCTGGCAAGCAACAGAAGCTGATTTTTATCGGCATATTCCAACTTTGGCAGCGGCTGCTACCTCCGGCATTTTTCCTCCAACAGTGGCAAAGGCGTGGTTACTGCTTCTTAAAAAGGTTTTTTTAGAAGTATTCGATGACACAGTGCTCAGTGGGGATATGGAGACTATCAACATCAGAAGAATCGTTTCCGTGCGCAAAGCGCTTGAAAAACAGTTTAGTCAATGGCCCTGCGTTAAAGAGCTCAACACCGACAACTGAATGGGAAAACAATGACAACTTCATACCGCAAACTGAAGCCTGAGGATACCCAAAGGCTAATAGCCTGGTGGGACTCTTTGGATAAAAACCGGGGTGACCGGGCGCAACTGCGCCGGGCTCGCCAGCCCGATGATATTCTGATGACCCCCGCTTTCTCCAAATTTTTGCAAACGATGCCCGGATACTGGGGTGTTGCCGAGGGCAAAAAAGGCATCCCTCTTAATGATGCTGCTTTTGTCGCCGCAACGTTAGCCAGAGTGAAAACCCTTGAGGAGAAAAGCAGCTTTGCCCGCTCTCTGGCGTTGCCAAAAGAGGTCGGGGGCAAGGCAGCGATGAGTGAACTGCGCTTTCAGCAGCTGCAAAAAAGCCGCAGTGAGACGGAATTTTTCACCCGTATCTGCCGGGCGCTGGCCCTTGTTGGCGGTAAAGCCAACATTGCCTCGTTGGCCGATGATTGCTTGCACTGGCTTAGCGAATTTCGCTATGGCCCGGCCGCAAAACCAGACCAGCGTCTTATGGTGCGCTGGGCATCCGATTACTACCACGCCTTCAAAGACTGATTAAAAGGAAGCAACATCATGAGTCGTTTTTTGCAACTGCACCTATTGACCTCATACCCACCGGCCAATTTGAACCGCGATGACTTGGGGCGCCCTAAAACCGCCAAAATGGGTGGCAGTGATCGTTTACGGGTCTCTTCCCAAAGCCTGAAACGTACATGGCGGACTTCAGATTTATTTCAACGTGCGCTGGCTGGGCATGTGGGGACTCGTACCAAAATGCTCGGCCTGCAGGTTTTCGGCGCGCTAAACCGTGGCGGGGTAGGGGAGAAAAAGGCCAAACAGTGGGCGCAAGCCATTGCAGACCAGTTTGGGAAATTAAAAAAGGACGAAAAAGATAAGCCATTATCTGGATTGGAAATTGAACAGCTGGTGCACATAAGCCCGGCCGAACAGCAGGCGGTGGATGCGTTGGTACAGGTGTTACTGACTGAACAGCGAGAGCCAGAAAAAGAGGAGCTTGACTTGCTGCGCCAAGAAGAAATGGCGGCGGACATCGCTCTGTTTGGCAGAATGCTGGCGTCAAAACCGGCTTTTAATATAGACGCCGCTTGTCAGGTAGCCCACGCTATTTCGGTTCACCCGGTCACCATTGAAGACGACTACTTTACCGCTGTTGATGACCTGAATACTGGCAATGAAGATGCCGGTGCTGCCCATATTGGTGAAACCGGTTTTGCTGCGGGTCTGTTTTACTCTTACATCTGCATCAATAAGGAACTGCTGATAGAAAATCTCAATGGCAACGAGGCATTGGCTGGGCAGGTCATGGCTGCGCTGGTGGAAGTTGCCACTAAAGTAGCGCCGCAAGGCAAGCAAAACAGTTTTGGTTCCCGTGCCTACGCCTCTTATGTGTTGGCAGAAACCGGTGATCAGCAGCCCCGTTCGTTATCGGTGGCGTTTTTAAAGCCCATTGGCGGGCAGGATTATCAAACCGCTGCCATTGAACAGCTTCAGCGGCAGCAGAAAAACTTTGATCAGGTGTATGGCGCTTGTGCCGATGCTCGCTACGCAATAAACGCCATGACCGGTGAAGGCAGTTTGCAAGAACTGCTGGCCTTTATTAGCAAATAAGGAGAAGACCATGGACTATCTGGTCTTTCGCCTTTATGGCCCGATGGCGAGCTGGGGGGAGGTCGCTATGGGAGCCAATCGTCACAGCGCCAGCTACCCCGGCAAATCCGCCGTGCTTGGGTTGTTGGGTGCCGCATTGGGTATTCGTCGGGAAGACGACGACGGTCAACAAATGCTGGCTGATCATTACGCCCTGGCCATTAAGCAGGTGTGCAGTGGCACCTTGTTAAAAGACTACCACACGGCTCAAGTACCGGATTCAGTAGGGAAATTCCGTTACCGCACCCGACGGGATGAGCTTATCGTTGGTCAAGACCGGTTGAAAACTGTGCTATCGAGCCGGGAGTACCGTACCGATGCCCAGGCCATTGTTGCCCTCACTGCCGTGGGTCAGGCCCGTTGGACACTGCAACAGCTGCAGGCAGCACTGCAGCGGCCACAGTACCAGCTTTACCTTGGCCGAAAGGCGTGCCCGCTGGCGGCGCCACTGCAGGCAGAAATGATTGCGGCTGATGGGTTTTACACGGCATTGAACGACTATCAGCCAAAGCCACTTCTCATTGATCAGCCGGATTGGGTCAGTGAATCCCGTTATTTAAGGCCGGATGCGGTCTGTCATTTCTATTGGCAAGGTTCACTGGCGCAGTTTACCGGGGACGCCGTGCAGATACCCCCTCAGGCGGTGCAGCAGCTGGTTCGCCACGATCAACCGTTGTCACGTAGCCGTTGGCAGTTTCAGCCGCGGCAGGAAAATCTCTGGCTCTGGCAGCCAACCAAGGAGGCAGTATGATGTATCTGTCGCGTATTCAGCTGACCGGCGCCTTTGCTACTGAACCGGCGTTGGCAAGCTTGTTGCGTAAAAACAGCTACGGCGTGCATCAGCTGTTGTGGCAACTGTTTGATGATGGCTCCCGCCACTTGTTTCGGGAAGAGAACAGCCGTGAGCAGCTGGGCACCCAAAGAAGTTTGCCACTGTATTACCTGCTTTCCAGCCAGCGGCCAAAACAGGACTCAACCCTGTTTAAGGTTGAGAGCAAACCTTACAACCCATTACTGCAAGCTGGCGACACACTGGCCTTTCGGTTGCGTGCTAACCCCACGGTGGCACGACGAGAACAGGGTAAGAAAAATGCCAGCCGCCACGATGTGGTGATGGATGCCAAGTACCAACACCTTCTCAATGCCTGTGCAACGGAAGGCATACTGCAGTTGTCTGATGTATACCGCACCGATGCGCAAAACCGAAAAATCGTACTGAAGCGGTTTGAGAAACAGCATCTTCAGAAAAGGTTGCTGGAAAAACTGGTGGTAAAAGCGCCCGACGGCTCTGCTAAAAAACAATTCTTTAAGGAGCAAGAGCGGGCGGTGACAGCGGCGGCACAACACTGGTTGATAAAACGGGGCGAGCACCACGGTTTTGCTATTGATTCGGTGCAGGCCACGAGTTATCAGTGGCATACCTTGATGAAACCGGGCAGTCATCGTAATTCAGGTTTTAGCACCATGGATTACGAGGGCGTGTTAACCGTTACCGACGCTGCGGCCTTTCTCAATGTGCTCAACAGTGGGCTGGGGCCGTCTAAAGGGTTTGGCTGCGGCTTGCTGA
This sequence comes from Endozoicomonas sp., assembly GCA_965198415.1. Classification (GTDB taxonomy): domain Bacteria; phylum Pseudomonadota; class Gammaproteobacteria; order Pseudomonadales; family Endozoicomonadaceae; genus Endozoicomonas. The sequence continues at coordinate 85,469 of CBDAPN010000012.1, read as the reverse complement.
TGATTCGTCGATGTTGAGCTGCGCGGTACTGAATAAGGAAGTGATATGTCGTTTATTCCACTAAAGCCCATCCCAATCAAAGACAGGGTGTCGATGATGTTTGTGGGCATGGGGCGCATCGACGTGCGGGACGGGGCTTTTGTGGTGATGGATGAGGTAAAAGGTGAACGCAAGCACATTCCGGTGGGGTCTGTCGTCTGTATTATGTTGGAGCCTGGTACCAGAGTTTCCCATGCGGCGGTTAAGTTGGCGGCGGCCACTGGCACTTTACTGATCTGGGTGGGGGAGTCCGGTGTTCGGTTGTATTCTGCCGGCCAACCAGGCGGCGCCCGTTCCGACAAACTGCTTTATCAGGCAAAGCTGGCGCTGGATGAGGCGTTGCGGTTAAAAGTGGTGCGCAAAATGTTTGAGTTTCGCTTTGGCGAACCGGCGCCATTGCGCCGCTCGGTGGAGCAGCTGCGGGGTATCGAAGGTGCCCGGGTGCGTAAGATCTATCAGCTGTTGGCCAAACAGTACGGAGTCGAGTGGCATGGCCGTAAATACGATCCGAAGGACTGGGCTGCGGGTGATACCATCAATCAGTGCCTGAGTGCGGCCACTGCCTGCCTTTATGGTGTTACGGAAGCGGCGGTGCTGGCCGCAGGCTACGCGCCAGCCATCGGGTTTATTCATTCGGGAAAGCCTTTGGCGTTTGTGTACGACGTTGCCGATCTGTTTAAGTTTGATACCGTGGTACCCGTGGCTTTTCAGCTGGCGGCCAAAGGCACCAAGCAGCCGGATCGGGATGTGCGTATCGCCTGTCGTGACAGCTTTCGAAAAACCCGGTTGTTGAAAAGAATCATCCCCACCATCGAAGAGATATTAGCCGCCGGTGATATTGAGCCACCGCCACCCCCTGAAGACGCCCAGCCACCCGCCATTCCCGAACCGGTAACCATCGGTGACGATGGTCACAGGAGTGCCTGACGATGAGTATGCTGGTGGTCGTCACAGAAAATGTGCCGCCGCGCCTACGGGGGCGTTTGGCGGTTTGGTTACTGGAAATTCGCGCCGGAGTTTATGTGGGCAATGTGTCTTTGCGGATACGGGAGATGATTTGGGAGCAGGTGACGGCACTGGCTGGGGAGGGCAATGTGGCCATGGCCTGGGCCATTAATAATGAGTCGGGCTTTGACTTTCAGACCTTCGGCAAAAACCGTCGCATACCCATCGACGATGATGGCCTGAGGCTGGTGCTTTTTCAGCCAGAAGAGGCCTGAATTTTCGTTCTTTAACAATGGAGAAATCAGCGGCTAAATTGGGTGGTTTTTTTGGTGGATTTTTTGACCTTGGTAATTTGTTGATATATAAGTTTATTTTTTTAGAGTGTTCCCTGCGCCCGCAGGGATGAACCGTCATCATAGCATTAATTAATGAACCGTGGAACTGTTCTAAAGGTGTGTGTTCCCTGCGCCCGCAGGGATGAACCGCATTGAACCGTCAAAGTTCCCTGCGCCCGCAGGGATGAACCGCCGATTGTTAAAGCAGGGATGAACCGTGTTCCCTGCCCTGCGCCCGCAGGGATGAACCGGTTTTATAAAACCAGCCCTCGCCCGAGGGATGAACCGCATTTAGGCTTAGGGCGTAGTGTTCCCTGCGCCCGCAGGGATGAACCGTGTGATGCAATGAAACCAGACGCTAGGGATGAACCGGAACAGAATCATCCTGTTCCCTGCGCCCGCAGGGATGAACCGGCTGAACGATCGATTTGAATGAACCGCAGGGTCGCTATTGTCAGCAGTGTGTGTTCCCTGCGCCCGCAGGGATGATGAGCGCGCGCCACCGGAATAACCAAGGCGAATTTGAATGAACCCTAACAGCTGTGAGTGTTCCCTGCGCCCGCAGGGATGAACCGGACAAATTCCTCTTCTACGTAGCCTTTCCCTTGCGGATATGTGTTCCCTGCGCCCGCAGGGATGAACCGCTCATGGTAAAATTTATTGGTGTTCCCTGCGCCCGCAGGGATGAACCGTAACACGCTTGTCAATTCATGCGTGTTCCCTGCGCCCGCAGGGATGAACCGCAATTTGCACTTACAGTTAATAGTAGTAGGTGTTCCCTGCGCCCGCAGGGATGAACCGTGTTGTGGTTGACGATGCGAGTGTTCCCTGCGCCCGCAGGGATGAACCGCGAAGCGAGGGAACGTCGGTTGTGCGCCCGCAGGGATGAACCGTCATGTCAGTGTTCCCTGCGCCCGCAGGGATGAACCGAACCACATAAAATTCTGTGTCAGGGCCTTGCTTGTGTTCCCTGCGCCCGCAAAACCGGTCTGGATCATTGAGTCCATCTTCATGTGACGGTGTGTTCCCTGCGCCCGCAGGGATGAACCGAATGGATTAAATAACTTGCTTCCCGTGCCTGGGCATAATCATATGCAGTGTGTTCCCTGCGCCCGCAGGGATGAACCGCGGCTGGCAACCTGTCATGAAATTCAAGTGGCAGCAGGGATGAACCGTTTCTAGATTTTGAGGCAAAAGTGTTCCCTGCGCCCGCAGGGATGAACCGAAAAAAGAGATATGCAGAGGTGTTCCCTGCGCCCGCAGGGATGAACCGGCAGCCACACAATCGCTCACCTCCACCAAAACCACGTGTTCCCTGAGGGATGAATCCGAAGTGTTGTGTTCCCTGCGCCCGCAGGGATGAACCGGTGTGGTGATCAGGTGTGTTCCCTGCGCCCGCAGGGATGAACCGGTGCAATAACGAATCACGTGTTTGCGCCCGCACATTCGTGTTCCCTGCGCCCGCAGGGATGAACCGAGCCAGTTAGAGTGTTCCCTGCGCCCGCAGGGATGAACCGCTGGGCTGGTCTTCCATTCTGGCACTGAGTGTTCCCTGCGCCCGCAGGGATGAACCGTGCGGGAACACCATTTATCGTGGCGCCCGCAGGGATGAACCGCGTTCGACATTTGGCCATGACAGTGTTCCCTGCGCCCGCAGGGATGAACCGACGACGCATTGATCACTACAACCGTTTGTGGTGTTCCCTGCGCCCGCAGGGATGAACCGGGCGGCTGATTACCTTTATTCCCGGGAAGTGTTCCCTGCGCCCGCAGGGATGAACCGCATTGTTAAAAATGACAATAAGGTTGTCAAAAGTGTTCCCTGCGCCCGCAGGGATGAACCGATGGGAGACCACAAGATCGCGGCTGGGCATGCTCTATGTGTTCCCTGCGCCCGCAGGGATGAACCGCTCAGGGAATCCGCACAACAATGGTTTGAACAGTGTTCCCTGCGCCCGCAGGGATGAACCGGCAATCAGGCAGTTGGAGTGTTCGGCCTCGCAGATGCACCCTTGAGCGCCCCCGTGTGTTCCCTGCGCCCGCAGGGATGAACCGGCGGGGCGAGGAGGAGTGTTTTTTTTGCCCGGGACGTGTGTTCCCTGCGCCCGCAGGGATGAACCGCTAAATTACGCCATACAGTCCGTAAAATGGTCAAACATACTCCGTGTTCCCTGCGCCCGCAGGGATGAACCGTTCACCGGCAGAAAAAGAAAAGTTAACACCAGGTGTTCCCTGCGCCCGCAGGGATGAACCGGCAGTGCAGTCATGGATGGCGGCTCTGATTGCTGTGTTCCCTGCGCCCGCAGGGATGAACCGTTCCGACGGATGTTAATGTTCACTGGCCCGCAGGGATGAACCGCGGCCAAGTACGGTGTTCCCTGCGCCCGCAGTAATAAACCAGCCCATTACAGTAACCGACACATAGTCCAAAGTCGTTTTTTTTCGGTTCATAACGCAGCGCTCTAAAATAGGTGGATTGCCACAGTTAGGCGATTACGCTTGTGCTTATGGATAATCCTGATCATGAATTTGTTTAAAGTAGCTATTAAGTCAGTAGCATCTGGCATTGAGCTTTGACGGCACTCCAAGTGCACCTTTTGTTTTTTCTTGGCGATGTCGGCTGTTTTCATGAGCTCTTGGATAGAGCGATGTTCTGAGACCCTAAAAATTGCAACAATTTTGACTGGATAGGGGGGGGCAACCCACAACAGTTATCACAGGCGAATAGCGGGTGCTATGCATTTTTTTGACGTCCGTATCATTTATCTGGATTGATGTTAGTTGGGGAATACAGCAGAAACAATACTGACTGATCTGTGGTTAATTTTTTTTGGTATCCTTATTTTTTTATCGCTTCAAATAGCGATTTCACTATTGATTCGCTGCTTTGTTATCATGGCAGAGTTGGTACCGTTATATGCTAACGCTTCACCGACTTAAGGCGTATTTGGCGTCACTCGTTTTAGTGCAAGCAATCTATGTGTAAGTGTTTCGTCAAATTCTGTGCGTGCGATGTAAAAGGAAGTTTAAATAGTCTCCCGAAATAATGTAACGAACCTTAACAGTCAAGTTTGATGGGAGGTAATGTATGCTAGCTAAGAAAGATTTTTCAAGAAGTTTATTTAAAAAAATAATGATTATGTAATAATGGCTTCTAACCTCGTTGTCTCGGTGATGCTTTTTAAGTATTAAAACGTACGACTAAGAACATAATTTATTAATAGGTTGTACTATCGATCCGGGTTTTGAGCTAAGTCGTACAGAACCGTCAATATTGAGTGAGCGCTGTGTTCAGTAGTATTACGGATTCGAAACGTTTTTATAACAAGAGCAAATTTATTATTTTTTGCTTTGAATAGTCGTTAAGGTTCTAATTATGGATATGAAACCGGGTGTTAATAATTCACTTCCTGGCAATACTAAGGTTGAAGTTCCTTCCTCATCGCTAACGAATTCGCAGGGTAAAACAAGAGGTCAACGATGGGTAACAGTTCCTGAATCCAGTGATATTCCAAGTAGTTCCAGTGATATTCCAAGTAGTTCCAGTGATATTCCAAGTATTTCCGGTGATAGCTCAAGTAGTTCCGATGATGAAGCAAAACCTATCAGTCGCTCCCTTGATAAAAGAAAATCTGTCAGTCGTCCCCTTGATAAAGCAAAACCTGTCAGTAGTCCCAATGATAAAACAAAAACTGTCAGTAGTTCCGATTATGAAGCAAAATCTAACAGCAGTCCCAATGATAAAGGAAAACCTGTCAGTAGTTCCGGTGATGAAGCAAAACTTATCAGTCCCCCCCTTGATAAAAGAGGATATGTCAGTGGTCACATTTGGGAGCAAGGTAAGCTTCTTATTACAGAGGATGAGATAGGCAGTAATCTAGCTTCCAATTTATGGAATTTAATTCTGCTTGGAGATTTGGCAAAGCTAAAGAATTTCTTAAGAAGAAATCCAGAGTATGCAAGCTATAATTTCAACGAACATTCGAAAGAACGTGAGCACCCATTGGTTCTCGCCGCTTTGAGTCGTAATATCAACATGGTCAAATTTGTTATACAGTTAGGAGCTAATCCAAAAGGCCTCACTGAGAGTGAGAAAAAAAAATTAAAGAGCCTGATACCACCAATACCCACAGACATTGCAAAGACTCTAAGGTTTGAATTAAGTTCAAGATTAATGAGTGATAGTAAAGCGCTTAAAGTAAGGGTAGAACTGAAGACGCGACCTCTTGCCGAACGTGAAGCGGCTAAGGAGGAATGTGAAAAAGTGGTGCCAGCATTATACAAAGCGTTAAATTCTAGAGGCAAAGTTGAAGTCAGTAAGCATCTAGAGCTTCTGAAAGGTAGCCCTAAAAAACTTAAAGCCGTACTTGATTATGCATTATCTAATCGTGACTTTAAATTAACAAAATCAGTGCTTGAAAAGCTAGGTTCGCATTATTACAAGAAAACGTTTGATTATGCCTTAGATAATGATGAAGTGTCTCTGTTATCTGAATTGGTAGCTAGCAGAAACTCCTTTGCTCTGAGTGAAAATGATCAAATTTATGTACTGATTGGAATCATTGATTTGCATGACCCCAAGGAGTTAGATAATTTCTTTGCGCAATCAGTAAACGACGAGTCAAATACAGAGGACACTCAGCGCTCTCACCAAGATGTAATGGATTTTGCGCTTTTGCAGTGTGTTAGAAAAGGTTCTGTTTCACTGGTTCATCATCTTTTAAATGCTAATACGATGTCTTTTAGTGCTCAGGGTGCTGAAGATGCTTTATACGAAGCTATAACAGGATGTCAAAGAGGCATAATAAGTATGTTATTAGATCCGCAGAACGGACTGAGCTTGAATCTTAGCTGCGATAAACTTATAGAAAATGCATTGATAAGCGCAGCAAAATCTTACTCATTCGAAATGTTTAAAATTCTTGAGAATCGTGGGGCTGACCTTAAACACGCTATGCCTGCTTTTACCTATTTAATGGAAAAGTGTATCGATAATAAAAATCCAACTGCTGTGGAAGACCCTCGGTATGAGGGGTTATTAGGTAAACTTCTTGATTTGCTTCGTTCAAAAAAAATTATAAACCGATCTCACTATCATGGTTTTTTTCAGTTTGCTTTCAAGAAAAAAAGTGTAAGTATGATCAGATGGTTATTAAGAAATGAATGCCCTATAAATTCATTTCCAACATTATTGATGGATGTCGTAAGAAAAGATTGCGTTGAAATGCTTGAATTAATACTTTACTATCCAATTGAGGATAATAACTTTTTACAAATGCTTGAATCGGCAGCTGCTAATAATTCAACTACAAATATGAAATGCTTAATTACATCCAAGCGGTCTAAGAATGTCAACTATTCGATCCCTCAACGTGTTTTGGTGGCTGCTATAAAAAAACAGAGTGTGCAAGCAGTCGAACTTCTATTGGATAAAGGCTGTAAGGTGGATAGTCTTGAGCGCTATAATAAAGGAGATTATGTACTGCCAATGATTGCGGCTGCTGAGTCAAATAATTATTCTATCATAAAAGCCATGGACGAGCGCTCTCAATCCGAAAAATTACCACAAGTGCTGTTCACGGCGTTAAAAAATGGCGACTTAGAAACCATCATTTACCTATTAGACAGTGGTTATAACCCTAACTGCCCACATATTGAAAACGGTATACGTCAGTATCCACTGGATTTGGTGGCTAATAATGCTCAGGCCAATAAAGCGCTCAATATTCTCATGCTCCTTTTGATTTACGGAGCCAGCCCGGAGAAAGCAAAGCACGCACTCAGAAATGCTGCAAGTTCACGCTGTACTAAAGCCATTATCCTATTGAGGGAGTTTGGGGCAAGGCATGAGGGTATTACTGATATTCTCAAAGAGGCTATTCAAAACGGGAGGTATTTTATTGTTAGCGCTTTACTACATCAGTGTGAAAGTTCTGGGCTTAAAACGTCAGCTTATCAATTTGCCAGTGGAGATAGTATAAAAAATAGAGAAAAGATTCTTGATGTCTTAAATGATCCTGCTGGCTCTCAGTATAGCTTCATTAAATCAGATCAATACACAAGTGCTTTAAAACTGGCTGCAAAGTGTAAATCCTATAAAACACAGTTAGAGAAAATAGCAAAACAGGAGAGAATGGAAGATGGGAATAAAGAAGAACTGTTAAAAAATAAACAGAAAATAAATATAACTTTGCAATCATGGTTAGGGGGAATTATGACTGACGCTCAATGGAGTATGCAAAAAAAACGTGCTTTAGTTCAGCCTATGAATTCATCTAAAAAGCCTACTTCTGTTTTGAAACTGAGGCCAATGCAGTGAGAAAAAATACTGAGCTTTAGGCAGGTGCCGTGAAATCTGTCGGTTGTACGAGCAGTGTGGTAACTAATGATTGAAGCGCTGGCTTACCATGCCTTTTACAATAATCGTAGCCGCTTTTTTAACGATATAAAAAAGTACATGGGGAAACGATTTTTATCCGTTAACTGTACTTGTACTAAAACGTTGTGGCTGATGTTTGCATCAGCCACTCAATTGAGTCGATACTAATTTATAACTGTTTCTGTTGGGTACTGATTTTTAAATAGTTGTTACAAGCGAGGATTATATAATGCTACCGAATGCAAAAGGTTTAGAGCCTTACCCGGTTTTTTTAAAAAAATAGATGAAATTGAATCGTTGAAAGTTGGTGATCCGAACAGATCACGAGATGATAAAGCTAAAGAATTGACCATAGATAAACAAATCAAGGCCCTTGTGGATGGGGTGATTAAAAAACTAGAAAGCTCTGAAAACGTCAGCCATAAGTCTATAGGAGTTAAAAGCAGTACTCCTATTTCTAATGCTTCTTCTGCATAGAAGTTCTGCTTTGCGGTAAAGAGGTCGTATTTTCTGACTAAGCAGGCAGTCACACGGCAACGTTAACACTGAGGTTATATTGCTTCAGTTCGCTTTTTTGCAGTGTGACGTGCGAAATACTAAGCAATGAAGCAAGTAAGTCAATTTTGTAACAGTTCCCCGAGTGAGTGTTGTTATGGATTTTCATTCATTGTGCCTGCATGAAAAATTGGTTTGTGTTGATGGAAATTTTCTTTCGGCTGTTGAATATGATCAATAATCAAAGAGGCAGCTTTTGGGAGAAACTCACTGTTGTCTATCGTTAAAGTGGGTGTTGAATCGACTTGAAAATGTTTATCAAGTAACAAGTCCGAGCGTCACGGATTTGTACACGACAAAAATGTGTAACAAAAACTGTGCTACAAAACTTGTTCAACACTGAATTCCATCAAGAGGTTTGATGTATTGTTTCATAGTGGCAATCATCAAGCTCGTACAGTTTTGCAACGACCTGCAGCTGGACGTGCGAAATTCAGCGATTTTTCAAAGGCGCTTAAGCATTGCTCGGCTGTTTTCACCAGCAAGTAAGGAAGCATGTAACGTTCTGGAGTGAGTGCATTTGGGATCAACATCCTGTACCTTGCCATCAATTACAAAAACAGGGCTATTGTGCCTGGAAATGGGCGAATAGATCTCCTAAAGAAAGCTTGGATTGTTTATGACTGGCCTTTCTGTATCCGTATGATGGTAAATTTGTTCCCAATTAGTCTTTTCGGCTGTTGATATGGGGTAAACATGATCAAAGGGAGAAGAGTTGATGGCTGTCATTCAAAGCCATTGCCGACTATTTGCAAAGCTTCTTGGGAGAAAGCTCACTGTTTCAGGCTATCGCGGCTTCAACATGCACCTGAGAGACAGAGATAAGTATTTGGGTACAAAGCAGGCGAATATGTCAATCACCCGGTCAGGATCAAAACACACGGAAGAAAAGCACAGACCCTTTTCTTGGAAGCGTGTTTGATCAAGTAACAACTCAGAGAGCTTTGATACGGATGATATTTTAAAAGTGTTGATTCTCCCAGCAGATGTTACACGGGATAACAATTCATCATTTCCTGGTCTCAGGTGAATGGGGTAAACCTCAATGTTTTCTTGTGCGAAAAACGTTAGATACTCTTTAATTTGTGGGTCATCCTTTTCTGCACAGGTCATGTATGTCATGACTAAATGCATGACGCCAAGGCTGTTAGCCTTGCTCAAAACCTGACGCCTGACGCTGTTGGTAAATGAAAAAAAGTCTTTCTCACCAAACTCATCGTAAATTGCCAGACTAATGTCTACCGCCAGATGGTTATGGAACAGTTTAAAAGCATGATCGGTATGCAGTACTTTCGCAACGGTCAATTTACCCGCTGCAGGTGGGCCATGTAGCCAGACGACTTTCATTGTAGGTGTTCGTCTCAGTTATAGGTTTAATAAATTTTTGACAACTATATCGAAGCAAGCCTGATAAAAGAAGGCTTGGCTTAAAAGCAGTTAGTAGGCCTTGGTAACCCGGCAATTCGCGCCGCGACTTTGGCGGGGCTTTCGGGAAACAGTGTCATCAGATAAATGCTGTTGCCCTTGTTTTTACCCAGTGTATTGGCAATGTGTTTGACAAAAGGTCGTTGGCTCGGTGCCAGCTCGTACTGAGCGTAGAACGAGCGTAAGGCGTTGATGACTTCCCAATGGGCTTGGGTCAGAACAATTCCCTCAAGGGTGGCCAGTTCGTTGGCGACTTCGGTATTCCATTGGTCAAGGTTTGTGAGATAGCCGTCTTTGTCGAGCTGAAGGGGCATGGTTATTTCCGGTTTGAATAAACAGATTCAGATTCTAACTCAGCAGCCGTTGTGGCAATAGCGTTAATTAGGCGACAACATACCGCTTGAGCGGATACTTTTTTTTATCTGCCAGCGACAATTTTTTGAAAACTGGCTGCTTAAATAGTCCGCCTGATCCGGGAGGATCCGTTGACTGTTGACCAGAGCGAGGTATTCTGCGGCATTTGGCCGATAAGGCAGGGCTATCAGAGACATGTTGGTTTCCTCCAGAAGGTAGTCCCCCTTAAACTGATTGCAGCGCCTACAGGCGGCAACGACGTTCATCCAGTCGTCTATCCCACCTTTGGATTTGGGCACTATATGGTCTCTGGTCAGGGCTTTTCGCAAGGAGTGGCTGCCACAATACATGCATTGATGATTGTCTCTGGCAAAAAGTGAGGCGTTAGTGAGTGCTGGATTGTTGCGTTGCACAAAGAGCCGCTTGCCGCCGCAGGCGATAATACTGGGGAGTTCAACGATGGTTCTATCTTCTAGCCAGCGATTATAGCCTCCGTGGATTCGATAGATAATATCCCCAAGGCTCCAGCGCACTAATGCTCTGGAATATAAGCACACTGCTTCTTGCCAGGTGAGCCACTCAACAGGTTGCCCGGCAGTATTTAATCGCAAAATATACACGACGGAGGCTCCTATTTATCAATCCTTGATAAAGGTCGACCTGAGTGACTATCTTACTTAACGCAGCTATCGCAGGGCTAAAAACGATATTGTTTTGAGTAATTAGACGGTCAAACCGATGCTTATTGACTCGCTCTTTGTGGCGTCACTGTTGCCTTAATTCAGGCTAACACATCCGTTTACGTATATTAAACCTGCTCTGGCCACGAAGTGGTAAGCAAAGTACTGGCGATTTGTCGAGTAAATAACCTTATGCGCTTGTAAAAACCTTGTCCACGCTGCTACAAAGTAGCTATTTTGCTACTTTGCCAAGAGGTTCTTGACGGGGGTAAGCCGGGTCTGAGAAGGTGTTTTAACGCTCTGATTTTTGTCAACAGCTTTAGTACGAGACAGTACTAAAAAACCTCCTGAGAGGGTAAACAGATGGGATTCTTAAAAAAGCTAACCAGCAGCCTTGCCTGGTCAGGTACGGTGCCGTTTATTATTGCTTTGATTTTGTCCATCAAAGAGCGGTCGCTGTTTGGCTTCTTTGGGGAGCAAATTTTCATTTTTTATTCCATTCTTATTTGTTGTTTTATGGCCGGTTCGCTCTGGGGGCAGGCGATTTACAGTACATCTGCACAAACCGATACTAAGAAAGTAAAGAAAACAGTTGTGTTCAGTAATCTGATTGTTCTGGCTATTTTTGCCGGACTGCTGGCACAGCTGGCAGATCGACAGATGTTGATTTTACTGGCCGGTTGTTATCTGGTGACGCTACTGACGGAGTTAACCTCATTAGATTCAGCTACCCGACGTCGTTTAAAATCTTACCTTTCCATGAGGTCGATGGTGACATTGGCGGTCTTTATTATGCACTGTTTTCTTTTTGCCTCGCTGAAATCACCCGGCTCGCTTTAAGGAAGTTTATCTATGGAAAATCATCTTAATATCCAAAAATGTCTGCGTGCTTTCGCAGCGATTGTGGCGGATGGTGAACGACGCGAGGAAGACAGTGCACACTGGCTCGATGGCGTAATGGCAAAGTCTCTGGATGATGGTTACACCATCGTTCTGAAAAATCACGACAGCCAACTTACGATCTACTTTCACAATAAGTTTGCGCTTGACTCGCCAGATGCACACCGAAAAGAGGCGTTCATCAAGCAGTTGTATCGTATAGCAGAGCATTAAAAAATTAGCTCATGTAGGTGTTGAATGGGGCAAAAGCGTCGGTTCTGTCATGGTGATGAGCTGACGCATCCCTGAATAAACGACTGGAGGTTGGACTGTGAAAAAAATCAAATTGGGTTCCAGTGATTTAGAGGTGTCAGAAATCTGTCTTGGGTCCATGACTTGGGGAAGGCAGAATTCCCGCCGCGACTGTTGTGAGCAAATTGACTACGCGATGGCTCAAGGCATTAACTTTATTGATACGGCAGAGTTGTATCCGGTGCCGCCCAACGGTGAAACCTATGGTGATACCGAGCGATTTATTGGCGAGTGGGTTCGGGCCAACCCCGGTAAGCGCGATGGGCTGGTTATCGCCACAAAAATTGCCGGCCCTGGCATTTCGTGGATTAGAGACGGTAGCCCAATCAGTGGAAAGAGTATAAAAGAAGCGGTTGAGGGTTCTCTAAAACGGCTACAAGTGGACTGCATTGATCTTTACCAACTGCATTGGCCCAGTCGTGTAACGCCGCATTTTTCCAGACATTGGCCGGGCATGGTGCCACATTTGCAGGTGGATCGGGCGCAGCAGGAAGCGCAGATGCTGGATATTCTCAGAGCGCTCGATGACTGCATCCAAATGGGGAAGATTCGCTACTGCGGTTTGTCGGATGAAACCCCTTGGGGAATAGGCGAATACGTTCGACTGAGTGAACAGTATGACCTGCCTAAAGTGGTCTCTATTCAAAATGAGTTCAGTTTGATTCACGCTAAGGATCTTCACTATGTGTTGGAATCCTGTGTTTTGAACGATGTCGCCTATCTTCCTTGGTCTCCACTCGCAGGTGGTGTGCTTTCGGGGAAGTACCGCCACGGTCAGGTACCTGAGGGTTCTCGCTGGTCGTTTGCCCAAAGGCAGGGGCTGTTTCGCAATACGCCGACTACGCACGAAGCGATTGAGGCTTACGCCGAATTGGCACAGCGTCATGGCCTTTCGCTGGCGCAAATGGCGCTGGCTTGGGTGTATCAGGTGGAAGGCGTCAGTTCGACCATCATTGGAGCCACGTCTTTAGAGCAATTAAAAGAGAACATTGACGCCTACCATCTGCAACTGTCAAACGATGTACTCAGCGACATCAACAGTGTATTTAAGCGGTTCCCGGCCCCATTTTAACCGGTGTCCACAGATAGAAGTTGAAGTGAGCACCGTCAAGAGTTAATAGCTGCCCAGCACACCTTGCGGTAGGTTAGGCCTTAATTTTCATCGATATTGTCGTGCACCGGGAGATCGCCTCCGTGTGCGTGACGTCAATTGACTAAAGAAATGTATTTTGTCTGCCAGACGGTGTGGTTAATTGTGGAAATGGTAGCTGTAATCTAAAGACTGTTCTTTATATTCCCGCTTAGGTTCTAGCCACTCTTTGGAGAGCGCGGCGCCTTGGTGTTTGACAAATTCAGTATGGTAAGTTTTTGTGAATTTCGTGGCCTGTTGTTTTGCCACCACTTTGGGGGGGGCAATTTCGAAAAATAAATTTCGCGGATACGTGGGCATTTCATTAGCCGGTGCTGGCGGTCTCAGAGCTTTTATCTGCGGGATAAAGTGTTTAGTCAGCAGGCCATTAAGGTTGGGTTGTGGTGTTAATCTGTGGTAGATCAGCCGGGCGCGGCTCCAGAATTTGTCCAGGCCGTAAACTTTGGTACCTACCTTACCGATATCCTCAGTGGTTTGTAATACTTCTGTCCATCCGGCATCGCTTTGCTCGCTTGCTAACGTTTGCAGCACATCTTCAGCAACTTCTATTTTTGACACCGCAGATTTGGCCACGGTGGGCAATGACTGAAACGCAGCAGCAAAACTTTTGGGGGGTTTAATTGACCATACATAGTCATTCAGCATTTCGATGTCAGTGCCTGCCCAGCGGGCAAGGGTTGGTGCAACGGCAATCACTGCGTCCATAGCACCCAGCATTCCGATCCCGAGGCTGGCAATTTGTAATACTCTGGATAAGGTTTTATTGCTGGTCCCCATTGCTGCCTGAGAAGCCATAAGGGACAAGCCGGACAAGCCTGTACTGACGCCACCGGCCATACCGGCAGCTGCTGATATCGACATAGAAGCTCCCCCGGTGGGAATGGCAAACAGTACCCCAATCAGCCCAAGTAACACAGACATCCCGCCATAGAGGTAATTTATGTTGCTCTGACCATGGCCGGATGGGTCAACAAAAGCAATGGGGTTCGCCAATGCATAGCTATAGCGATTATCAACGTGGACATTATCACGGGTAATAAAGCGTTTATGCTGCGGGCTATAAAAACGGTTGCGTAAATAGACAAGTCCTGATTTTTTTTCTAATAATTCCTGATTCCACAGAAAATCAATGCCTGAACTTTTTTGGTGCTGGTTTTTGGTGTTTTGCCGACCGTAACCCTCAAAGGAATACAGTGTCGTTTCTTGGTCGCTGTATTCATCGGGTGTTAGCCGCGCACCTGTACTTTGATTGGTAATAAATAAATGATCAGCACCATTTTTTCTTAATACGGCTAAATTTTTCCGCTGATGCGTTAAAAAAACGTGCCATTGATCATTTTTAAATAGGGTTAAAGTAAAGTTGTTTTTATCAAAATATAGGCTCTGTTTACTCTGATTGCTTTGTATGTGGCCTAGCAGGCCATCGGGTAAATAATCAAAGCGCACAAGTTGCTTGTCATTATAATCAAATACGGCGCTTAATAAACCTGCATCGTCGTATTGGTAGCGATTGCCATTGTAGTCCACGGAGATCCGACCGTTAACGTCGTAAAGGATCGGGTATCCTTTGTCCGATTCATCGTGTTTAATACTTACCAATTGATCCTGGTCGTTGTAAGTGCGGTAGGTGGTTTGGGTTGAATCCTGTGCCGAGATTCGTTGCTCTTTAATCAGGTTGTTATTACCGTCGTATTGGTAGCGAATCTCAAGTTGAGGTGATTTAGCCTGTACGCATTTTTGTTGTTCATAATGGGACTCTTTTTTGAGCCGGTTGAGCGAATCGTAGTCATAAAGTGTGATTTTTTTCTGTTGACTTGCGTTTTTCATTTGGACTTCTTGCCTGATCAGCTGACCTCTTGGCAGAAATTGGTAGTCCACAGCGAATAGTGGCACGTCGTCGTCAACGGTAACGTTTGTGTGCGCCAGGTTCCCAAAAGGTTCATAGGTAAACGTTTCTTTACTGTTACCTGAACCGGCCATTTCGCGCTTCACCGCAAGTAACTGACCTTTAAGTCCGTTGCTGTTTTCACCATAAATAAAACGTAGCTGGCTAGTGGTACTTTTTATTGCCGAGATTTTGCCATTATCTTTATCGTTGTAATGGTAAGCGATGGAGGTGATGTCGGGGGCTTCCCAGTGGGTAAGCCGTCCATTTTTATCGTAGGTATAAATTTGACACTGCTGATCCGGGTAAACAAGTTGAGTCAAGTTACCTCGCAAGTCGTATTGATACTTTTGTGTTTGACCCTCATTGTCGTACATCTTCGTCAGGTGTCCGTCGGCATCGTATTGATGGAATACTTTGTATGGCCTACCCTCACGTTCCCAGCCTGTATAGCTCAACAGCCCCCGGGCATTGTATTGATATTTGATGGCATTGCCATCCGCGAGTTTGCGCTCAATTTCCCGGCCATTACCGTCATAACGAAATGAGTTGACAGGTGTCTTCGAGTTTGGCGCTAAAACACACTCTAGCTGGTTTTCAGAGTTGTAGATGTGGCGATATCCGTCGTGGTGCGTGAGGACATTGTTGTTTTTGTGTGACTTGGTATAAGTGAAGATGTTATTGAATAAGTCATAAGACAGTCGTTTGGTCAGTGATATATCATCAAAGCCCTGAGTATGGATGATAGAAGTATTATGCCCGGCATCGTAATCAAAGGTGCTTTTGATAATCGAATGTCGGTTAGCGTATTTAAGATCGAGCAGCGCGCTTTCTTGCCACAGTATCTGATCAAATCCGTTTTTTTTCACCACTTGCTCAACGACCTGTGTATCGTTAACTTTGCCCTTTGCAACTGCCGATTTATCATCTGGGTTATGTGCAAAATGACGAGCGGGATAATGGGTTATCTGTGTGGTTAAACGCCAGGGAATTTGTTTGATTGTTTTATGTTTAAAACCGTTGACGTATGTGTTTTGCAAAAGATGATCATCGTCGTAAACAATGGTGGTTGTATTGCGCCATGTATCGACACTTCCAGTCAGTCGGATCTGATCATCGTATTCATAGGAGGTGTGGCGGCCAAGCTGATCTTGTTGAAAAGTTAATTTGCCAAAGGCATTGTATTCTCTTTTTTTAATGATCTGATAATGACCGTCCACTTCTTCTTCATAGACCGTCACCCTGCCGGAGGCATCTTGTTGCTGACGCTGCCTGAGTCCGAGAGGGGATTGAGCTATTGATGAGTTCAAGCCGTCCCGCTCGTAGGTCTGATAGGTTGTGCTATAGATATTTCCTTCAGGGTCGGTATACTGAATGATCTGACCCAGCTCGTTATAACCGTATTGTACTTTTTCTCCCAGTGCTGATATTTGCGCAATAAGGCGGTCATTTCGCGTGTCTTTAAGCTCTTTTGTAACATGCCCATGGCTGTTTTCATACTCTGTGGTTAGCACCTTTGACTGATCATTAAAGTAGTAGCGGGTTTTGTTATGAGTTTTTTGCACACCCGGCATATCTTTGGTTAGCCATTTCAGCTCACTGGAAATCTCACGCCCTTTTTGGTCATGGCGATAATCAACTTGTTGCCACGGTTGCCAAATAGTGTTCTTTTCATCTTTGATGAAATAAGTCCTTTTACGGTTATAGTTTTTTTTTGAAGGGGACAGATGATAAACGGTTTTTATGGCTTTACCAGAGATCATGTCTTTATCGATTGTTTCTGATAGAAGACTGAAGTTATCGTTGAAATAAGTGTGTCGAATGTCGCGTAATTGGCGCCAGTGCATGAGTTCGCGGTCGTAAATCCAGTGTTTTTCTCTTGTTTTATTACCATATAAGTCGTAATCATGGTCAGTGCGATTACTCAGAATAAATTTGCGGTGGTGAAGGCTCCAGATTGAGTGAATAACGCGTACCGGTTTGTCGTAATTCGTTGAGCGCTCGTATTTGAATGGGCTGATTAAATAGTCGTACCTCGTTTGCAAAAACATTTTACCCTGTTTATAGGTGTAAATAGTGACTGGCAAATGCAGGTAATTATATTCATGACGCTTTTCGTGAATAATTGAACCATCAGAGCCGTAGCTGACGTGTTTGACGTCAACGGTGTAACGGTAGTTTTGGTCATTGCTGTCGATCAAGCTATCCCCGGAGTAGGACATAGAATATTGTGGATAGCCAGTATAATTATTCTGTGAGGAGTAGCTGTAATGGGTTTCGTGATGAATTTTATTCGTAGCCAGATCTGACTGCTTAAACAGCGTCACCACCGGCAAGGTGTTGGTACCCACACTGTTTTTTATTGGAATTCTGCTGTAAGCCAATTCGGTGAGCAGGCCGTTAGGGGTTTTTAGTGTTCGTATTAATTTGTATTTATCAAAGTCAATGTACTCAAATTTAAAGTACTGGTGCAACGGGTTGCGAATTGTAAGAACGCCCTCTGGAGAAAAGTTGATATGCTGGGTAGTTGAGTCCGGATAATGGATGATAATGGTGCTAGGCTCATAAGAAAAAGTGTATCGGTTATTATATTGGTCGGTTATTGCTGAGATCATGGCTTCTTTAATGCTGTAAATTGGCTGTTCGTACTCAATTTTGATGCAATTACCAAATCGATCCTGTTCTAAAACCAGCAGTCCATCGTTAGCAAAATATTTAACACTGCCATCTTTGAGTGCTGCTTTATAACGATAATAGAGAGAGGGCTCTGCTGGGATCGGTTGCTCTTCGTAAATGTCATAAAATTTACTGCCGTGCTGATTAAAGTACTTTAATCCAGAGGCAAAAAAGGTCTCGTCATGCCAGAGAGGATCAATTAACCATTGCTGCCCACCTATGGTCAGGGTTTTGTCGTTAATGTGATCAATATCCAGCTCCCACCCTTTTGGCAGGCCGAACTTTCCGGTGGAATTAAACTGATAGGTCAAATTAAGGCTAAACGGATAGTGTATACCACTGGCCTTGATTAATGGATAAGAAAAGTTAAGAGTGCCTGTGGCAATATTTACTGAAGTATGGGGTTGTTTAAAATGATTGTAAGCCTGGCTGCCCTTATACTCAGAAAAGCTAACCTCAGAGCCAGTAAATAAAGTGATAACGACGACACCCGTTAAAATAGAGAAAAGTTTGGCCATGTTTTTCTCACCTTAATCTAAAGCGCTATAAAGCTGATCATCTGATTAAACTATGGGTTAGTGAACAATATAAAAAGAAAGCTTGCTGGTGGTAGCAAGTTTAATTGTGTGGCTCTTTTTATGGGTGCCAAGACTGTAGTAGTAAAATCTCATGAGTGCTGTGAGAACCATAATTACTCAGACACTGCCTGATAGACATGCTTTTTTTTTGCACAAAGTATTATAAAAGCAGCAAAGGCCATAATGGTTGCACTGGCGATACAGACTAACTGATATGAAAGCACCAACTCACCTGTATGTTTTTTGCAGTAAGAGTACATTAGTAACGCAAACACAATGCCAAAGCCAGTAAAAAGCTGTTGGATAATCGCTTGAATATTGCAAGCATCCCCCATTTTCTCGACACTGATACTGACCAACATCATGCCATTCATAGCGGTATACAAGATAGACATGAAAAATCCGAAAAGAAATAAAATAGCTATATCTCTTACACAATAAATATTTCCACTCAGATAGTGGGTTGAAATAATACAAAATGCGGTCATAGAAATACTGATTAATAAGCTGGCTCGTAAGCCAACTTTGGTAATATAACCTGAGAATAACTTGGCAATGGCTCCGGCGATGCCAATGACACTGAGGCTGATGCCTACTTCTCTAATAGAATTATGGTAATGTTGCTGGAGAAAAACAGCTAGCACAATAGGTATCCCGGTCATACTAATCCGAGTGATAAGGTTAATGATGGCACCAATAAGAAAAGATTCGTCTTTGAAAACAGAAAAGTCCAAAATACCAGACTGCTTTTTTTTGTGGATGAAAAAAAATATCATAATGGCGGCCATACCGACTGGAATGAAATAAAGACTCCATTGCAATTCTTCCCTCTGTAAAGAATCAACACCAGCAGTAATTAAAATAATGCCACTTGAAAGCAGCAAGAACCCTAAAAGATCAATTTTTCTTTTACGGTGTTGAGTTTTTATATCAATGGATGTCCATATGAATAAAAATAAGAAAATACAAACCGGAATGTTAGCGTAAAATGCATAGCGCCAGGAAAAATAGTATGACAATATTCCCCCAATGGCAGGGCCAAAGGAGATGCCGAGCATACCCGGCATGTTGACTATCCCGTTGTAAAACACTACCTTGTCTTTTTCACAGACCTCCATAAGTATTATCATTGCCACCGGAGACGTCAGAGAAATTGAAACTCCCTGCAAAAAGCGAGCACAAGTAAATGCTCCCATGCTTTGCGATAAGCCACAGACTGCGGATGTACCCATAAAAAGAACAATTGACCACAGCAGAATTTTTTTTGGTGAATACGCTTTACACATCCAAGAAATGGTTGGAACAAACAGGCAAGCGCCAATCGAGTACCACAGCACAGGACGGGAAATCTGGGTTACTCCTACGTTGAAGCTGTGCGACAAAGGAATAGCGATTGCCGGTATTAATGCGGTATCTGCAAGCTCCAAAAAAAGTGTAATGCCAGCAACTAATGCCAGCTTATGTTCATCACTCATTTCTCATCGCTTAAAGGTTGGGTTTCAAAAATGCCTTTGTACAAATCAACTTTCCTGAACCACACCTTTGAATAATACCGGTGCACAAGTTATTGTCGCTGCACAGTTGTGGCTTGTATTGAAAGATTGGCTACCCTATCTCAGTTTTACGATGTGAGCACGGCGGCACCTAAAGCCAACACATTGCCAATAGGCAGTGAGTTGGCAAGGTTTACTTATCTAGGATGACTCTTGTGCCTAGCCCACGCTTTTCACACTGTTCATAGATGTACTTTCCAACCAGAACATCATGGGAACCTAACCCGCCCATACTGACCAGAAGTTTTTCTTCCTGATTTTTTCTTATCAACTCCTGACCATGCAGGTAAGGGGTAAGGTCGACAATATCGCTTGTGGAGATTAAGCCGTCTTCAAAGGCATCCACCATGGCTATATCGCCCCTTGCTCTTATTTCTGCCCAGCTATCTGTTACGTAACGATCAAAAGCGCACATTGTTTCAATGTCGGTGTCGTATAGTCCTAAATTAATAAAGGTTGCCCCTTTTTTCAGGGTTGCGTTCTTAATGGGCGCGTTGGCAATATCCGGGTTGGGTATACAACCCACAAAAACATCTGTAGATGCAATTAAAGACTGATCCAGGTTGTCCAAGGGGAGTATTTTGCCTTTGCTTGACTCTCTCATACTTTCAGCAAAGTCATATTTGCTATCCCCGCGCGAAAAAACGTTAATACATGAGTGTGAATCCAAAAATGGCTGAAGAGCAATCAGCTGCTGCTTCATATTTGGGCCTGCGCCTATCAGTAAAACGTTTTCTAACGTACCTGAAAGAACATAGCGGGCTGCAAGCCGTGTTGCGGCTCCTGTACGACAGGCAGATAGCGTATCACTGCAGATGATGGTGGATAACTGATTGGTTACCTCATCGAATAGCGCAACACAGGCCCTGGTCGTAGGGTATGCTTTACTGGCGGTTCCCACCCTTACTAACTTAGCACCAAATAATGCTCCAGTGGGTGTTTTCAGCGCACAGGGCATAACGTTCATTTGTCCTGGTGAAAAAGGCGGTTTGGTGATCGTCTTGTGGGGTAAGCAGCACTCACCGCTAGCGAATTTTAAAAAACTATCACGGATTATGGGTTCAACAATCTCCATATCGCTTCCACCACAGGCGATCACGTCATCATCGCTGATTACTAACAACGACTGTCTTTTATCTGTATGGAAATTTCCTTCTTGAGGAGACTTCTGTAAAGACATAGTTTCACCCTCTTAATGAACGAATTAACTTTTGGAGTATAGATCTTAACGGGGTGGGTCGAGTGAAAAATTGATGGCTATTCAGTATTTAGCCAGGGAATTCTACCGACAAAGTTGTCGAGTATTTACTGTACTGAAAGGCTGCATCAGTTGTTGAGTTATAAGACGGGCCGTGTATGTCTCACCGTTACGCTAATCAGCATGACTGCAAATGGTTAAATGGGCTGCGAGGACTCTTTTTAAAAGCGGAGGGCGGCTGCTTGAAGAGCCTGCAGCATAGGATCAGGAAGACGCCACTTCAGCTTGTTGTGGCTTGAGCTTGTTAAATTCTCGCGCCATCTGCAAATGGTTGGAAGTCACGCCGGTTTCCAGCCTCGCCAGCCTGTTCTCCAGACGGGTCAGTTTTCGTTCCAACTGTTGCACACTGACTCTTGAAAGTTCGGGAGTCGACTTTTCAGGTGTGTCGATTTTCTTGCTGTTGTCGTCTTTGTTGTTGCACTTTGTGTTGGAAAGGGTGTTTTTCTTCGACGCGGTCTTTTTATTTTTTTTCGTCTTGCGCTCTTTTCGTGAATAATGTTCCCCGCTGACGCTTAGCACGCTACCGACGACAATGTACGCCAAAATCACTTTGGACGTATTAAGAAAGTAAGCACAACCTATCATAGCAATACGCACTGCCAGTACATCCAGATGAAAGCGGTTGGCAATGTAACTGCAGACCCCCATGACGGCAGATGAGGCTTCACCTGGTTGTTGCTGGGTGAAAATCGCTCGCAGTATTTTCATTTATGGCTTCTCCAGCCGGGTACTTCGGCATCGAGAATTCGTTCAAGCACCTCAATGCGCTCTTCCATCAGCTCCGTCTTTTCAACGGTGGACTCAAAAAGTGCCTGAGATTCTTCGTCCAGGCTGCGAGCTTCACGTATGCGCGTCATGTAGTGAAAGATCAGCCAAGGCAGAAAGAGAAACAGCGTAAGAATCGCACTGATGGGTACAATTTCTTCAATGACGGATTCCATGGTTAAGGTTGTCCTCCCAGACTAATAGGCGTCATATTTTTTTGAACAGGCGGTGTCAGGTTAACCTGAAACACACTGTTGTGTCAGCTCAGGACTCGTCTTTGCTGGTGAGGCTGGCTTTGAGTTCGTTGAGTTCCTGCTCAACGGCACTGTTCATGGCCAGAGTGGCAAATTCGTCATCAAGGGTAGCGCCCCCGAGCCCTTGTGCTTCGAGCCGGCCTTCAAGGTGTGCCAGATCTTTTTCCATCTGTTCAAAGCGGGATTCCTGGCGAATGCGGTTATTCTCCCGGGAGTGCTCGCGCATTTTCAGGCGGTTACTGTTGACCTGTTTACGCAGGCGTAGCGATTCCAGGCGTTTGCGCGCCTGTTTCATGGTGTCCTGCAGCCGCTTGATGTCGTCGTCGTGGCGAGTGAGCTGCTGCTCCATCTCTTGCAAAAAGCCCTGTTTTTCCTGCCAGGCGGCTTGTGCCTGTTGTTTTTCTGCCAGTGCGTGTCGTGCCAGATCTTCACGCTCGCACTTCAACGCGAGCGTGGCTTTGGCGGTCCAGTCGGTTATGCTCGCTTCAATGTTGCTCAGTTGACGTTCGACGTCTTTTTTGTCGGCGATTAATCGGGCGGCATCGGAGCGCACATCCACCAAGGTCTCTTCCATCTCTTGCAGCATCAGGCGGGCCATTTTTTCTGGGTCTTCAGCCCGATCTAACAAGCTGGTAATGTTAGCGTTCAAAATATCACTCAGGCGCGAGAAAATGCTCATGATCAGGCCTCCTTTACTTGGCTGTTTTTTTCAGGCGTTTTTTCTACCGTTACTTTGGCTGGCTGCACTGTACGAATCCGGTCTTTTAGCTGTTGGTATTGCTGAGCGATGCCCTTGGGCAGTTGTTGCTTGATGCCCAGCTCAATGTCCGCCATGGCCTCTTGCTTCATTACTTCAAGCTGAGCATCGCTCACGCCCAAGGTGCATTGCGCCTGAACGTTCAGGCTGGCGGTAATGGTCAGAGCGACAATAACAGATTGAAGATAAGCTTTCATGGTCGTATTCCTTTGGTTGGTTTTTGATTACCTATATTCCATGAACCGTGCCAAGATGGAAAAACGACAGTAACGTATTGTTTATTAAATATTTATCATAATGTCGCGCAGTTTTTCTTAATGATATGAATGGTTTTTTAAACCAGCTTATGGTGTGATAAACCAATAATTAGCAAAAAAAACCAACACGAAAAATCACCGTAATGAATAACCAAAGGAAAGGTTTGATCGGCTCATCCTCCGCTTTTCTCGAAATGATGGAGTCTGTTTCTTTATGCGCCCGTCACCAACGGCCGGTGCTGGTCATTGGCGAGCGGGGAACGGGAAAAGAAGAGATCGCCAGTCGTTTACATTACCTCTCACCGAGGTGGCAGCAGCGTCTGGTTAAGCTCAACTGTGCGGCATTTAACGATGAGCTACTGGACTCTGAGCTGTTTGGCCATGAGGCGGGCTCTTTTACCGGTGCTCGTCAGGCGCGTACCGGGCTGTTTGAAGCAGCCGACGGTGGCACTCTATTTTTGGATGAGCTTGGCACCATGGGGCCGCGATTGCAGGAAAAATTACTGCGAGTGACGGAGTACGGTGAGTTTTATCGGGTGGGTAGCTCCCGGGTTATAACCGTCGATGTGCGGGTGGTTGCCGCCACCAACGACAACCTGCCCAGCTTGGCTGCCCAAGGCAAGTTCCGCAAAGATCTTTTGGATCGTCTGGCTTTTGATGTCATTGCCATTCCACCGCTAAGGGCGCGCCGGGAGGATATTTTACAATTGGCAAACCATTTTGCGTTCGCCATGGCTCGGGAGTTGGCGAATGATGAGGACGATGACGGAATGTTTGCCGGTTTCTCCGATTCAGCCATTGAGGCATTACTCAATTACCATTGGCCCGGCAACATTCGGGAACTGAAAAACGCCGTGGAGCGAAGTGTCTGCCACGGTGGGGCGGTGGTGGAAACTCTGATTCTGGATCCGTTTAAGTCGCCCTGGTTGTCGGCGCTTGGGACGACGGCCAATGAGCAAGAGCCGGGGCCGGTACAAAAAGGGCTCATTGAGACTCGCCTGGATGCGATGGCGGCTGGGGCAAGTGTCGACCTGAAAGGCATTCAGGCAGATATTGAACAACGAATGGTGCAACAGGCCATGACGCTCAGTCAGCACCATCAGAAAAAAGCGGCCGGCAAACTCGGGTTAAGCTATGACCAGCTTCGGGCACTGCTGCGCAAGCAGGGCAAGGCAGCAAAGAAAAATGATCAGCAGCTTATTCGGGAATAGGCTGCCTTTGTGGCTTATTCATGTTCGTAATGCTCGCCGCGATCAAACACCACCAATTCGCCGGTCTTGACCGGATGCCACACTTCATCAATGGTCAGTGGGTCTGTGGCCACCACGGTGACGATGTCTTTTGACGATGTTTCTCTGGCAAAGTCCACGGTAAAATCGGCGTCTTTCAGGCTGGCCTGATTAAACGGCGCTCGACGGGTGATCCAGTGCAGCTTGGTGGTGCAGTAGCAGAACAGGTGGCGTGAGTCGGTAAGCAGCATGTTGAAAACACCCAGTTCATGCAGTTGATGACAGAGTTTTTCGATAAACCGTTGCAGTGTAGTCGCACGTCTTGGAGGCTTTGGAAAGCGCTCTCGTAGATGACCCATTATCCAGCAAAAGGCATGTTCACTGTCGGTGGTGCCGACGGGCAAGTAGTGCTGCAGTGGTAATTTTTTCACCCCTTTTAACTGACCGTTATGGGCAAACGTCCAATACTTTCCCCACAGCTCCCGGGTAAATGGGTGGGTATTTTCCAGAGCGGTTCGCCCGGCGTTGGCCTGGCGTATATGGCCCACGACAATGTGGCTCTTAATGGGGTAGTTGCAAATGAGTGAAGCCACTTCAGACTCAGAGCTGGGCTTGGGATCACGAAACTCTCTTATCCCTTTACCGTCGTATAAGACGATGCCCCAACCGTCGCTGTGAGGGCCGGTGTTGCCACCGCGTTGCATCAGGCCACAGAAACTGAAAGAGATGTCTGTGGGGGTGTTGGCGCTCATTCCTAGAAGTTCACACATAATATTAAACGTCGTTACTCTGGTCGCTAAAAAATGTGCCGCACCGGGAGGTTGTCGCAGGAATAGGCCGGTGCGTGATGAGAAAGTCGGTAGCAATAGGCTATGTACTTAGACCGACAGCAGCACCCTGACGATACAACAGAGTCGTACTAGCAGTGCTTGCTTAACGTTCGTTGTCACCGAGGGTGTTGCGCTAACTACTTTGGGGTACCTTCCTGATAAGAGGGTTCTTGCCGCCGAGTCTTGGGTTTTCCTTGCCGTGGCGCTGCTGGCTTTTGGTCGCTGGTTTTGCCGACCGGCATTAAGAGCCCCGCGATAAAGGCCACGGTGGCACAGATGACTACCGCCTGGCCGCTGCGCCACATGCTGTCAACTCCGTCGCTGAGCCCGTCATAAATACTGTTCAAAAAAGCCGGCCCCCAAAAAGCCTGACCTGGCAAAATGATGCCGGGTAAAAACAACAGAACGGCAAAAAACATCATGATGGGGCGTTTAATTCGAGGTCGGCAGTGGCGAATCAGCAGCCACAGGCTGAGTTGACAGCCAGCGGCACCAAAAAGATAGATAACCCAACCCCAAAAATACTGCGTTTGTGTCATTGATTCTCCGTGTGCGCTCTAAGGCATGATTTTGTTCCCAAAGCGTATTACAGGCTACATTAAATCGCTGGGCTATAGTGAAAAGCCACAGAAATTGGCTTGTCATTGTGCATCAATAGAGTGGCCGTTGAAAGCGGCTTAATTTCTTTCGTTGCGCTTGCCGAAGTTTTTAACGTTATCCCTCCTACGACGCACTGTAAAAATGACAACTGCGTGGTTGGTGCAATGCCGCGTCGTTTTGCAGAGTACGGTTTTTGCCAAGCCTCTGCGGTTTGATTCATGCATCAGTGGGCGGGTAGGGGTTGTTACATGCCTTGGGGTAGAGTTGAGTTAATTTATGGGCTATTCGAATAAAGGGTGAGTCAGTATGTTGCAAAGTGCGGGTAGCCCATTGGATTACTTGGCGTTGGGGTTTTTGTTGGTGAGCTGGATCAGTTACACCCTTTATGCCAGTTATAAGGCCAACAGTACGGTTTGCCTCTCAAGTGCATTGGGTCGGTGTCATAGCATCTGGATGATGCGTATTCTGGAGCGGGAAAATCGAGTGGCCGATGCCAGCTTGTTAAGCAACCTGCGCGCGAGCGTGAGTTTTTTTGCCTCCACTTCCATTTTCGTGATGGCCGGCTTGATTGCGGCCATCGCTGCCTCGGAGCAGGCCATTGATGTGCTGGCGACGATTCCTTTTGTTAACCACAATACCCGGGAGCTGTGTGAGCTGAAAATGCTGGTTATGGTGGTTATTTTCATCTATTCATTTTTTGAGTTTACCTGGAGCTTGCGGCTCTATAATTCCGCCTGTGTGGTCATGGGCAGTGCGCCTTTGGCCGGTGAGGTAAAAGATGATCGGGTAAAACAGCAGCGCTATGCACAGGCGTGTGGTTTTATTATGACCCTGGCCGCCACCCATTTTAACTATGGCTTGCGCGGCTATTATTTTGCTGTGGCCACATTAAGTTGGTTTATCGGGCCGAAGATCATGATGCTGGTCGCCATGTTGGTTGTGGTCATCCTCTACAGCAGGGAGTTTCATTCAAGGGTGCTGGAGGTGCTTTGTGAGTATAATTTGCCCAATAGCTGAGCCGTTGTTGGGGCAGAAAAAGCTGCAGAAAATGTGTTGTTTTTCGGGTAATTTTTAAAAAGCCTTGAAATCTCGATTGCCGCCCATATCTCCTGACTATCAACAGACTCTGTGTGATAAATAGAACGTTTGCTAGATAGAAGTTGAGGTTCCAATGACAGTCGAGACAAAAAAAGAGACGCTGGGTTTTCAGACTGAGGTAAAGCAGCTGCTGCACCTGATGATCCACTCCCTCTACTCCAATCGGGAAATCTTTTTACGAGAGCTGATTTCCAACGCGTCGGATGCCGTGGACAAACTCCGTTACGAAGCGCTGCACAACAGTGCTTTACTGGCAAAAGACCCGCAACTTGAAATTCGGGTCGATTTTGACGCCGAGGCCAAAACCGTCACTATCGAAGACAACGGTATTGGAATGAATCGGGAAGATGTCATTACCCATTTAGGCACCATCGCCAAATCCGGTACGGCAGACTTCCTGCAAAACCTCACCGGTGACCAGAAAAAAGACACGCAACTGATTGGCCAGTTTGGTGTCGGTTTCTATTCCGCCTTTATCGTGGCTGACAAAGTCACCGTTGAAACCTGCAAAGCTGATACTACTCAGGGCGTGCGTTGGGTGTCTGACGGCTCCGGTGAATTCACCGTTGAGGCCATTGAAAAAGAGAAACGTGGCACCGCTATCATTTTGCACCTGAAGCCGGAAGCGGAAGAGTTTGCCGACGGTTGGCGCCTGCGTAACATCATCCGCAAATACTCAGACCATATCTCCATACCCATTCTGATGCGTAAGGAAGCGATGGCCACAGAAGCAGACGAAGAAAAAGAGGCCAGCGACCAAGCGCCCGAATGGGAAACCGTTAACACCGCCAAAGCCCTTTGGACCCGCTCTCGCAGCGAGATCACCGATGATGAGTACAAAGAGTTTTATAAACACATCAGCCACGACCACACCGATCCGCTGAAGTGGAGCCATAACCGGGTAGAGGGCAAGTTAGAGTACAACAGCCTGCTGTTCATTCCGGCTAAAGCGCCCTTTGACCTCTACAACCGGGACATGCAAAAAGGCCTGAAGCTGTACGTGCAACGGGTGTTCATCATGGATCAGGCGGAAGAGTTCCTGCCCATGTACCTGCGCTTTATCAAAGGGGTGGTGGACTCCAACAACCTCTCTTTGAACGTCTCCCGTGAAATTCTGCAAAAAGACCCGGCGGTAGACAGCATGAAAACCGCACTGACCAAGCGCGCGCTGGACATGCTGGAAAAGCTGGCCAAAAAAGAACCGCAAGAGTACAGCAAGTTTTGGGCGGAGTTCGGTCAGGTTCTCAAAGAAGGACCGGCGGAAGATTATGCCAATCGCGAGCGCATTGCCAAATTGTTGCGTTTCACCAGCACCGAGAGCAAAGGAGCCGATCAAGATCAGTCCCTTGAAGGCTATGTATCACGGATGCAGGAAGGGCAGGACAAAATTTACTACATCAGTGCTGAAACCCCAAAAGCCGCTGCCAGCAGCCCCCATCTGGAAGTGTTCCGTAAAAAAGGCCTGGAAGTTCTGCTGCTCTCGGATCGGGTGGATGAGTGGCTGATGTCTAACCTGTTTGAGTTTGACGGTAAATCGTTTGTGGATATTGGCCGTGGCGACCTTGACCTTGGCAAGCTGGACTCTGAAGAAGAGAAAAAAGCTCAGGAAGACGCAGCGAAAGAGAACGAGGATCTGGTAAAACGCATCAAAGATGTTTTGACTGGCGATGTTGAAGATGTCCGCGTAACCCACCGTCTGACCGACTCTCCCGCGTGTCTGGTCATGGGGCAGAACGATATGGGCTTGCAGATGCGTCGTATGATGGAAGCGGCGGGTCAGAGCATGCCGGAGTCGAAGCCGATCTTTGAAATCAACCCCAGCCACCCTCTGGTCAACCGTCTGGATCACGAGGTCGATGAAGACCGTTTTGCGGATCTGACCCGGGTCGTGTTTGATCAGGCCAACCTGGCCGCAGGCGGACAACTGGACGATCCGGCGACTTATGTGCAGCGGCTCAACAAGCTGTTGTTGGAAATGGCGGTTTAAGTACTCCCTCCTTTGTTACCTGTTCAGGTACACCTCAAAGGCGAAGTCTGTGGGCTTCGCCTTTTTAATTAATACGATGCTTATTTTGTTGGGCTGACCGGTGGGCTGGGCTTATGGGTACTTCATTAGGGGGCGGCATCGACCAGTTTAATCGGCTGAGCCTTCGCATGAATGGCCAGCCCGCCGAGGGAGGTTTCCCGGTATTTGGCCTGTAAGTCGAGACCGGTGCGGTACATGGTTTCAATGCAGCTATCGAGTGAAACGGCGTGGCTGCCGTCTCCCCGTAGTGCCAGACGCGCCGCATTGATGGCTTTGATGGCCGCCATCCCGTTGCGCTCAATGCAGGGAATTTGCACTAACCCGGCAATGGGGTCGCAGGTCATGCCTAGATGGTGCTCCATGCCGATCTCTGCGGCATTTTCCACTTGCTCTATGGAGGCGCCCTGAACGGCGGCGAGGGCAGCAGCGGCCATTGAGCAGGCGGAGCCAACTTCAGCCTGACAACCTGCTTCGGCACCGGAGATGGAGGCGTTCATTTTGATCAGTGAGCCGATGGCGGCGGCAGTGGCGATAAAGTCGCGAATTCCTTGGCGGTTGTTGCAGGAGACAAACCGGGTGTAGTAGGCCAAAGTGGCAGGAATCACACCCGCCGCACCGTTGGTGGGGGCCGTTACCACCCGGCCACCGCAGGCGTTTTCTTCGTTAACAGCCATGGCAAACAGGGTTATCCAGTCCATTATGGCGAAGTGATCCATTAACGTGGATTGGTTGGCCAGAGCTTTATTGAGATCGGCAGCCCGGCGCTTGAGTCCGCTGACGGGCAGGGTGCCTTCTTGTTGCAGTCCTCGCTCAATACAGGCGCTCATTACTGCCCAGATGGCGTCAATCTTGTTATTAACCTGCTCCCTGTCGCCTAGGTGGCGAGCCACTTCATTTTCTATGGCCAGTTGTGCAATGGTTAAGTCGTGCGCTTTACACAGCCGCAGCAGCTCTTGAGCAGATTGAAACGGGTAGGGGAGGTTGCAGCTGTTTTGCTCAGTAACCTGTGGTTGATTGTACTCATCAGCGCAGACCACAAAGCCGCCGCCAATGGACAGATAAGACTTGAAATAGATCACCTCGCCGCTGTCGTCAGCAGCAAAAATCCGCATGCCGTTGGGGTGCTCTGGCAAGGTTTCACCGTGATGGAATATCAGGTGCTGGTGGTAATCAAATTCAATGGTGTGTTGTCCGGCCAGTGGCAGGGTTTTGTTGGATTTAATCTGTGCAAAGACCCGCTCTGCTTCATCGGGGTCGATGGTGTCTGGCTGGTAGCCTGCCAGACCTAACAGGGTGGCTTTATCGGTACCGTGGCCAATGCCAGTGAGTGCCAAAGAGCCGTAGAGGCCAACGCGCACTGAGGCAATGCGGGTGAGCAACCCTTTTTCACCAAGCTCGGCTAGAAAGCGCTGGCCTGCCCACATTGGGCCAACCGTGTGAGAACTGGAGGGGCCAATGCCCGTTTTGAAGATATCAAAGATACTGAGCATGGTATTTTCTGACTCGTTATTAGTGTTGCATTAACCGTTTAATGGTGGCCGGGCGGCTTCCTTGGCAGCCTGTTCTTGCAGCGCTTGGGTGATTTATTCGCAACGGATAGCGTTTAAAAAGCACCCTTGAGCACTGTGTTGTATGGTGTTTGTTAAATCAGCTGTGAGGTAATGAACCCGGTAATTGCAATCAGCCCCATCACTACAGTAAAAACATTGGCTTTTGTGCGGTATGGCGCCATGGCCGGGATTTTATGGGTGGCATAGACCGGTAAAATAAACAGAATGACCGCCAACACCGGTGCAACCAGTGCCTCAATCATGCCCATGACGCTGACGTTCAGATAAGCAACCAGCCAGACCGAAAGGGTAATAAAAACGATAATTCCCCGGTCAATCGCTTTCAGATTGACACTCTGTCCTCTGGCTTTGGCACGTTGAACCATAATGCCTTGCAAGCCTTCACGGGCGCCCATGTAATGGCCAAAGAAAGAAGAAGCAATGGCAACAATGGCAACGATCTGAGCTAGCCAGGCAAACATCTGGTTCTCAGTGCGTTCAGCGAAGATTGACAGGATGGGCAGGTTAGTGGCCTTGGCCTGCAACAGCTCCGCAGGCGATAGCGCCAGAACACAGCTGTAGACAAAGAACATGGTGAAACCCACCAATAACAGTGTGGTTCGCAGCAGCGCTTTGCTGGTGTGAGGTTCAGCCTGATCCCCCAGCTCCTGGCGATAGGCCGATGCAAACGAGGAAATGGCCGGTGAATGGTTAAAGGAAAAGACCAGCACCGGAATGGTCAGGAAGACGGTCTTGAAAAAATCAGCGACGGTAACAGTCGCTTCAAATTGTGCTGTGTTCCATTGTGGAATCAGGTAAATCGAGGTGCCAAAGAGCACGATAATCAGTGGGTAGACAATAGCGTTGGTCACCTTTAATACAATCTTTTGACCCGCCACCATAACGCTGACCATCGTCAGCACCAAAACAAGGCTCAATATGGCTCGGCTTGGTGCTTCGAGTTCCAGCTGGTTCACCAGTAATGAACTGATCGTATTGGTAATGCCGATGCCATAGATCAAAAGAATCGGGAAAATGGAGGCGAAATAGCAAAATGTGATCAGGCTGCCAGCATTCTCGCCAAAGTGTTCGGTGACTGTTTCGGTGATGTTGGCTTGGGGGTTGGTGGAGGAGAGGCAGAGCCGATTCAGGCCGCGGTGGGCCAGAAACGTCATTGGGCCAATGATGAGTGTCATCAGAATTAGGGGCCAGATTCCACCAAGGCCAGCGTTGATGGGCAGAAAAAGTACCCCGGCACCGATGGCAGTGCCAAACAGTGTGAGCATCCATTCGGTATCACGTTTTTCCCATCCTCCCGATGAGACATCAGTGCTTTGACTCAAAGTTTGTGACATACAATTGGTCCGGTCATTAATCAATTAATAACATGAGAATGGCAAATTTCATATTTTGATTGAGAATTCAATGATTATTTTTTTGATTTTATCAATTTTAGACGGTTTTTTTATGCTTGCATCATTTTAATTTGGTTATTTTTCTTAAACTGACCCGGTTTAATAGCGGCAAAGCTGTATTTTTTGTTTTATGGCACTGTTTATGCATGTTTAACTTTCTCAAGTGAGCCTTTCAACCTGTTGATTACTATAAAAATGTTGCTGTAATTAGGAGGCTATGGGTTGTTAATGCTGCTGCCTCAATTCATTCAGCTTTGGTGGTTTCCACTTTACGAGCCTAAGCGGCTGTTGCTTTGCAATGGTGGGTTCTCAGGCGCGTGATAGCAGGCGCGTGATAGCAGGCGGGCTAACAAAGCGGCAGGTATTGCAACTTACGTTCCGCATTTTTAAGGCATGCAGACGTCAGTGGCTGAATGGGGAGGAGGGGAGTGAGTTTTTAACCCAGTTAGGCGTGATGATTGATCACTGTATTTTAAACGTAAAATTCGCTTTATTTATTTGCTAAGCAAATTAAAGGTTTTTTTGTTGATCGTTATGAATAGGAAAGTGGGTGTTATTTTGAGCTTCATTGTTTGCGTGAAGAAAGGGCAGCGGGGGAATCTGTTAGGAATACTAACTGGTGTGTTATACATTTGCTAATTGAATTTAATACGTTAGTTTTTAATTGACTGTACAAGATGAGTTTAGATACCGCATCAATATCAGAATTTTGTTATAAACAGAACAGGCAGCAGAATGTTAAAAACCCAAACCCCAGCAGATCAAAGGTCGAGTGGCTATCTATCTGCTGCTGAAAAAGATACATCTAAGCACGCTCTTTTAGAAAGGAGTGGTTACAGCTACGGGTGTTTTACCAGAACCCAGTCGCTTCGGAAAATAAAAATGACTGAGGGTTATTTAATTTCAAAACACTTTGCTAATCAGTCTGATCACGTTTCTTTCAGTCATGGTGCTTTACTGCTGTCAAGCCAGTCGATAAGTGACAGTTGCGAAATAAAAATTCTTAGGCAGTCTTTGAGTAAAAAAGTGGTTGAAAATAAATACAAAAAAAAGGCTTTATCTGAAGGTTCGTTCAGGGGTAACGCAACAGGCGCCTGCGTGTGGGTCTGATGCAGAGGAAGGAGTCCCTGTAAGTTATTTGATTTAAACTGTTCGCTTTATTATTTAGAGCGTTGCTCAGAAAGTGCTGGGCAGTCCAAGGAGAGACTGCCCTTTTAAAAACCCGGTAATGTTCAGGCTCGCTTTGCTATTGTATCGCTGTGGGGTTGCCTAGGGGGTCGCCTAGACGGGGTCGCCTAGACGGGGTCGCCTAGACGGGGTCGCCTAGACGGGGTCGCCTAGACGGGGTCGCCCCACAGCTCCCTTCTCAAGCAGCCTTCAGGCTATTTTTCTGCCGGCGTCGTTGCCCGAGAAAAATAAACAGCAACAGGGCCAGAGCAGGAATCCAGACCAGCTGTTTCGGTAACCGCTCTACCGGCATTTCAAGGCGCTGGATTTGCCAGTCAAAGTCAATGCCGACTTTTTGTGCCTCGCTGTTGAAGTCGACCATGTCAATAAGCAGCTCATCACCGTTGATCAGCACCTCAAGCCCCATATGGCGAAACCGCTCTTGTGCCGTGGCTTGAGCGCCTGCGGGCAGAATCACCATCTGCTTTACGGGTTTGCCTTCGAGCGTTTCGCCACTCACCCACAGTCGTGCCTTGGCTTGATCGGGTAAGTTGGCAATGGCGGTGGTGATCTGCCTGCCTTCCACGACGTTATAGGGCGGGTAGACTTTATCCCACCAGAAGTCCGGGCGGAACAGAGTGAAGGCGATCAACAGCAGTGCCAGAGTTTCATACCAGCGATTTTTAGTCAGCCAGTAGCCTTGGGTGGCGGTGGCAAAAACCAGCATGGCGGCAATGGCGCCAAAGACGACAATGATCAACTGGGTGATACTGTCAACACCGATCAGCAGCAGCTCTGTGTTAAAGATAAACATAAACGGCAGCACAGCGGTGCGGATATCGTAAGTGAAGCCCTGAATCCCGGTTTTGATCGGATCGGAACGGGCGATAGCCGCAGCAGCAAAGGCTGCCAGCCCCACCGGCGGCGTGTCGTCTGCCAAAATACCGAAGTAGAAAACAAACAGATGTACGGCAATCAGCGGCACGATCAAGCCGTGCTGGGCGCCGAGGGTGACAATAACCGGCGCCATCAGGGTGGAAACGACGATGTAGTTGGCGGTGGTGGGTAACCCCATGCCCAGCACCAGACAGATCACGGCGGTAAACAACAGCATAAGCATGATACTGCCGCCAGAGACCCACTCTACAAATTCGGTCATCACCAAGCCAATGCCGGTTAAGGTCACTGCGCCCACGACGATACCGGCAGTTGCTGTTGCCACGCCGATCCCGATCATATTGCGGGCTCCGGTGGTCATGCCATCGAGTAGGTCAAAAAAGCCTTCTTTTACGTGGGTGGTCGTCTCTTTTTGGCGAAAAAGATCGATCAGCGTCTTATGGGTCAGGGTGATAAATACCATCACCAGCGTTGCCCAAAAAGCAGACAAGCCGGGAGAGTAACGTTCAACGGTCAGACACCAGAGCAAAACGACTAAAGGCAGCAGGTAGTAAAGACCCCGTTTGATGGTGGGGCCGGGGGCCGGTACGCTGCGTATTTCGTCGTCTAGAGTCAGATCCGGCTGTGCGGCAGCCACTTTCAGTAGCAACAGGTAACAGCCCACGAGTGCCAGCGCGATGGTTTCAAGGGCGTAGTCACCCATGTATTGCCGTGTCCAGCCAACCCCGTAATAGACCCCAGCGCCAAGCAGGCAAAGCCCCGCAAATGTGCCAGTAAAGGACAGTAGCGCACGGGTTTTGCTGCGGGTCACACTTCTTGGTAAACCCTCCATTCCGGCTTTAAGGGCCTCAAGGTGCACAATGTAAAACAGGGCGATGTAGGAGATCAGCGCCGGTAGCAGCGCGTGGCGAATGACGTCGATGTAGGAAATGCCGACGTATTCCACCATCAAAAACGCGGCAGCGCCCATAACGGGCGGTGTCAACTGGCCGTTGGTTGAAGCGGCCACCTCAATGGCACCGGCTTTGTGAGCCGGGAAGCCCACTCGCCTCATTAGGGGAATGGTGAACGTACCGGTGGTTACCACATTGGCGATGGAGGAGCCGGAGACAATGCCGCTAAGACCCGATGACACCACCGCCGCTTTGGCCGGTCCACCTTTAAGGTGGCCTAACAGTGAGAAAGCCACCTGAATAAAGTATTGCCCCGCACCGGCCTTTTCCAGCAGCGAACCAAACAGTACAAACAGGAACACAAAGCTGGTGGATACCCCGAGTGCCACTCCAAAAACACCTTCGGTGGTGATCCAGAAGTGCGATAACGCCTTGTTTAAACTGGCCCCTTTGTGGGCAATGACGTCCGGCATGTAAGGGCCGGCAAACGCGTAAATTATAAAGACTGTCGCCACCACCATCAGCGGTGGCCCTAGTGCACGACGGGTTGCTTCTAATAGCAGCACCATGCCGGTGCCTGCGGCCACCAGATCCAGTGTAATGGGCGCGCCGGCACGGTTGGCCAGCTCCTGATGAAAAATATAGAGGTAAGCGGCAGAGAAACTGCCGGCAAACGCCAGCAACCAATCGGTGATGGGCACTTGGTTGGAAAACGATTTTTTTCTGGCAGGAAAGGCGATAAAAGCCAGAAAGATAGCAAAAGCCAAGTGAATGGCCCGTGCCTGCCCGTCGTTAAAAATTCCAAATTTGAAAATGTACGGCAGTGGCGATGCATTCCAAAGCTGAAAGAGTGACCAGCTAAGGGCGACAGACAGCAATACGTTTCTGGCCATGCCCACCGGTTGGCGGCCGCCTTGTTCTGATTCGCTGGCGATTTGTTCGGCGCTGGCGTTTGGTTCAAACGAGCCCGGTGGGGAGTCTTGTTTGTTGTTGTTGGCTACTTCCATAAAGTACCTGTGTTATCAATGCGCTCTTCCTGTGAGTCGGTTAATTGGGTGCATTAGCTGCTTTAAATAGATAGCTGTAATTGATGGCTGACATCAGGAAAGAGTGCCGCCAGTTTCAGGTCGGGCGGCAAGGGGGTGCATGGGCAAGCTGTCCATGCACCGGTTGACAAGGGAGCAAGTGATTAAAGCAGCCCAGCTTCTTTGTAGTAACGCTTGGCGCCTTCATGCAGTGGAATGCTCAGACCGTCGGAAATCATCTCTTCTTTCTTCAGGGTGCCAAAAGCCTGGTGCAGTTTTTTAAAGGAGGTCAAATCTTCAAAGACGGCTTTGGTCACCTGATACACCGCCTCTTCGCTGGCGTCGGTGGACGAAACGAAAGTGGCTGCTACACCAAAGGTTTGCACGTCTTTATCGTTGCCTTTGTACATGCCGCCGGGAACAGTGGCTGTGCGGTAGTAAGGGTTTTTCTTGATCAGCTGCTGCACTTTATCGCCAGTGATGGATACCACAACAGTGTCGCAAGAGGTGGTGGCTTCTTTGAAGGAGCCGGAGGGGTGGCCAACGGTGTAAACAAAGGCGTCAATTTTGTTGTCGCACAGGGCTTTAGCGTGCTCTGCGGCTTTCAGTTCCGACACCAGCGAGAAGGCGCTGTTGGTCCAGCCGTACTCATTCATCAGCTGCTCCATGGTGCCGCGCTGGCCGGAGCCTGGGTTACCAATGTTGACACGCTTGCCTTTGAGGTCTTCAAAGCGGGTGATGCCGGCGTCTTTTCTGGCCAGGATGGTGAAGGCTTCTGGGTGCACAGAAAAGATAGCGCGCAGATTCTTGTTGGCTCCTTGTTTGGTAAAAGCGCTGGTGCCGCGGTAGGCATGGAACTGCCAGTCCGATTGCACGATACCCATGTCCAGCTCTTTGGCGGCAATGGTGTTCAGGTTGTAAATGGAACCGCCGGTGCTTTCAACAGAGCAGCGAATGCCGTGTGTTTTACGCCCTTTGTTAACCAGACGACAGATGGCGCCTCCCGTTGGATAATAAACGCCCGTTACACCACCGGTGCCGATGGTGACAAACTGCTGATTAGTAGTTGCGGTAGCGGTGGTGGCGATGGTGGCGAAACCGGCCCCCAAAATGGCAAATCCCAATTTTTTTAAAATGGTCATTGTCAATCCCCTTGCTTAGTGTTTGTTATCTGAAAACTGCTGAAGTGGCAGTTTTGTCCTTTAGTCCCTCCACCTCTTGACCGGGTGTTAGGGACCGTGCCGTGATCACTTATTCAAGTAATCGGTTTTTTAGGTGAGCTATCGTACCACCTTTGTGGGAAGAATTCTTTGCTTTCTATTGGTTTCTAATGCAGGAAGGCAGCCGCTTCCCAAACAGCCGCTTAGCCATCAATCGGGAGTTAGGCGCAGCACTTTTTATATTTTTTGCCGCTGCCACAAGGGCAGGGGGCGTTTCTGCTGACGGTTAATGCCATGCCCGGATAGATAAAAAACCAACGACCATCGACTTTTAAAAAGGTGGAGTGTTCCTGATGAACCTGCTGTTTACCGTTTGCTGTGAACCAAGCCTTAAATTCAACCGTGCCGGTTTGCTCGTCTATGGGGTCGCAGGAGAGTATTTCCAGCCGTTGCCAGAGGGTGTCGCTTGCTTGTTGGTACACTTGTTGTTGGCGCACCCGGCTCTGTTGTTGCGGATGGGTGGTGCGAATAAGGTACCCGGTGTTGCTCAGGCTATAGGCGGTGTATCTTGAGCGCATCAGCGCGGCTGCAGTCGGCGCGGGTTCGCCGTTGATCAATGGTGCGCAACACTGGCTAAACAGAGTGTTAGAGCCGCAGGGGCAGTCAGTTGGGAGGTTGGGCATGGCAGTTAATACACCGTTGAGTGGTTATCTTGTTGTGGCAGCCTCAATTATCGCAGAACAGCTTTAGTGACATCTACCGCTGTTAAGCCCGGTCAAATTCGCTACAATCCCTCTGCTATTAAACGTTATTGGTTGGCGCAGTGCTTGAAGAACCCCAGAAAAAAATTATCCAAAAAGCGTACAGCGCCTTTTTGCAGAGCAAGGAGCTGAAAGCTCGTGCCGGGCAAAAGCAGATGATTGCAGAGATCGCCCGGGCGTTGGGTAATGTTGAAACCGACAGCGAAGGCCGCCGAATCTCTGCGCCTTCTGTGACCGTTATTGAAGCGGGTACTGGTACCGGCAAAACCGTCGGCTACGTGCTACCGGCGGTGGTCATGGCGCAGGCGGCCAATAAGCGCTTAGTGATTGCCACTGCTACGGTGACGTTGCAAGAGCAGGTCATTAACAAAGATTTGCCGGACATCATGGTAAAAACCGGGCTTGAGTTCTCCTACACTCTGGCCAAAGGGCGCGGACGCTACGCTTGCCTGAGCAAACTTGACCGCCTGCTGCAGGAAGAAAAAGCGGCGGCATCGTTTATGGATATGTTTGCCGAGGCGGCCGATCAGCCGTCATTGGCTCTCTATCAGAGCATGCTTGAAGCGTTCAGCACCTCAAGCTGGGAAGGCGACCGCGACAGCTGGCCCGACGCTCTGGAGGATCAGCAGTGGCGCACCATCACCACCGATCATGCCCAGTGCAGTGGACGGCGTTGTGGTTACTTTCGCCAGTGCCCGTTTTATAAAGCCCGGGGGGATCTCGAAAGTGCCGATGTCGTGGTGGCCAACCATGACCTGGTACTGGCGGATCTGGCACTCGGTGGCGGAGCCATCTTGCCGCCACCTAAAGACACGATTTACATCTTTGATGAAGGTCATCATTTGCCGGATAAAGCCATCGATCACTTTACCTGTCAGTTCCGGGTGAAAGGCACCATCACTTGGCTGGAAAAAGCCGGGCGTCACCTGCAAAAAGTGCTCACCCAACAGACTCTGCCCGGTGTGTTGGGGGAGTTGTTAGAGCGCATTCAGCCGGAGTTTGATGGGCTCGTCAACTCCCTTGGCCATACCCGCCAGATGCTGCACAGCATTGCCCAGTTTGAGCCACGACCCAACTACACGGCACAGGGGGAGGGGCAGGTGGCGGTGTATCGGTTTCCTGAGGGAATCGTGCCAGATGAGCTACGACAACAAGCAGAGCAACTCAAAGCCGGTTTCAGCAAATGCAGCGGCCTGTTGGAAAAGATGGCCAAAGCGCTCGATGATGCCATGGACGGCGATGTCCCGGGTATTGAACGCTGGCAGGCCGAGCAGCTTTATCCGGAAATTGGCGCGATGCAGATGCGTATGGAGAGCCACTATCAGCTTTGGCTTACCTACACCGTGCAAGACCCAGCGGGAGAGCCACCTTCTGCGCGCTGGCTGAAGTGGTCAGAAAACACGTTTGGGGAAGAGCTCGAAGTGTTCAGCAGCCCCATTATGTCGGCCATGACGCTGTGGCAAACCCTGTGGAATCCGGCCTATGCCGCCATTGTCACCTCGGCGACACTGGCAGCGTTGGGCAGCTTTGAGCGTTTTCGCATGCGCTCCGGTGTGCCAGCACAGGCGCATTGCACAATCGTGCCGAGTCCGTTTCTGCATCAGCAGGCGGCGACGCTGGTGATTCCGGCTATGGCCTTTGACCCCCGCAATGCGCAAGAGCATACCGCTGAAATTATTGAGCTGTTACCGGATTTACTGGGCAGCGATCAGCGCCCTAAGGGCGTATTGGTGCTCTTTTCTTCCCGTCGACAGATGAAAGATGTCCATTTCGGCATGCCGGCACAGTGCCAAGACAGCATCATGCTGCAAGATGACTATTCACGACAGGAGTTGCTAAAAAAGCATCGTCAGCGGATAGACGACGGTGAGGTGAGTATTCTGTTCGGACTGGCCAGCTTGGCAGAAGGTATTGACCTGCCTGGCCATTATTGCGAACACGTCGTGATTGCCAAGATTCCTTTTGCGGTGCCAGATGATCCGGTGGAAGCGGCGTTGTCCGACTGGCTTGAAGCGCAAGGGCGTAACCCGTTTATGGACATTACCGTACCGGATGCTGCGATTCGACTGGTTCAGGCTTGCGGTCGTCTGTTACGAACGGAGCAGGATACCGGCCGCATTACTATTTTGGATCGACGACTGGTAAAAGCTCGTTATGGCCAGATGATTTTAAACTCATTGCCGCCCTTTCAGCGGGTGATTGAGCCAGCGCCGCAGGCTGTGTGATGAATTTCCAGCCTGACCACAACT
The DNA here is from genome assembly GCA_965198415.1 of Endozoicomonas sp. GTDB lineage: Bacteria > Pseudomonadota > Gammaproteobacteria > Pseudomonadales > Endozoicomonadaceae > Endozoicomonas. The sequence goes on along the minus strand of CBDAPN010000012.1, from coordinate 45,533 downwards.
GCCAACCCGAAAGCTTTTGCCAAAAGGTGGCGTTTGTGCGGGCGGCGGGCTATGGAAAAAACAGCCTCAGCGCAGGCCATTGTGTTGAGCCTCGTTCCGGAAGATGAACGAGGCTCGAATGGGGGAATGACTTGTTTTGGTTGGAGCGATACCCGTCTTAAAAAGGCTCGCCAGCACAACCGCAGCAGGGTTACCCTTGATAGCGCTCAAACACCAGACAGGCGTTAGTACCACCAAAGCCAAAGCTGTTGGACATGATCCGGTTCAGGGTCTGTTCCCGGGCATCGCCCACCAAGACCGGTAGGTTGGCAGCTGCTTCGTCAAGGGTCTCAATGTTGGCCGATGCGGCGATGAAGTTGCGCTCCATCATCAGCAGGCAGTAAATGGCTTCTTGCACGCCCGCCGCTCCGAGCGAGTGGCCGGACAGGGATTTGGTGGAACTGATCACCGGCATCCGGTCACCAAATACTTCAACCAGCGCTTTAAGCTCTGCCACATCACCCACCGGGGTACTGGTGCCGTGGGTATTGATGTAGTCGATGGGCTCTTTGACGGTCGCCATTGCCATACGCATGCACCGTGCAGCGCCTTCGCCGGATGGGGCAACCATATCAAAGCCGTCAGACGTAGCGCCGTAGCCGGTTATTTCGGCGTAAATTTTGGCACCGCGAGCTTTGGCGTGCTCAAGCTCCTCCACCACAATCATGCCGCCACCGCCGGCAATGACAAAGCCGTCACGGTTGGCATCGTAGGCTCTGGAGGCTTGCTGCGGGGTGTCGTTGTGTTTGCTGCTGAGGGCGCCCATGGCGTCAAACAGACCGGTTTGAGTCCAGTGCTCTTCTTCACCACCGCCGGCGAAAACGATGTCTTGTTTGCCCAGTTGAATCTGTTCAACGGCGTTGCCAATACAGTGGGCGCTGGTGGCACAGGCGGAGGTGATGGAGTAGTTGACGCCCTTGATTTTGAACGGCGTGGCCAAACAGGCAGAAACCGTGCTGCCCATGGTACGGGTGACCCGGTAAGGGCCGACGCGCTTGACGCCTTTTTCCCGCATGATATCGGCGGATTCGACGATGTTTTCCGAAGAGGCACCGCCAGAAGCGGCGATCAGGCCGGTGCGAGGATTGGAGACCATCGCTTCGCTCAGGCCGGAGTCGCTAATTGCCTGTTGCATGGCAATGTAGGCGTAAGCGGCGGCGTTACCCATAAAGCGCAGGGTTTTGCGATCGATAAAATCCTGGAAGTCGATGTCGACCGTACCGGAAACATGGCTGCGAAAACCGAGCTCCTGATAACTGTCGTTGTAACGAATGCCGGAGCGCCCAAGTTTAAGACTCTGCGCTACTTCATCCCGGGAAGTGCCCAGGCAGGATGTAACGCCAATCCCTGTAACTACAACACGTTTCATTGATATAAACCCAAATAGCCTTTAAGTCAGAAAAATCGTATCCAGATGCCAGTTGATGGGCATCAGAAGGAATCAGTGTTCTGGAACAGACCGACTCGCAATCCTTGTGCGGTGTATATTTCCCGGCCATCAACACTGACGCTGCCATCGGCAATGCCCAGAACCAGTTTGCGTGCAATGATACGCTTTATGTTGATGTGGTAAGTAACTTTTTTGTGAGTGGGAAGAATCTGACCGGTAAATTTTACATCACCACTGCCCAGCGCGCGGCCCCGCCCGGGGTTGCCCATCCAGCCGAGATAAAAGCCAACCAGTTGCCACATGGCGTCGAGCCCAAGGCAGCCAGGCATCACCGGATCGCCGGGGAAGTGGCAGGCAAAGAACCAGAGATCCGGGTTGATGTCCAGCTCGGCGATGATCTCACCTTTGCCGTAGGTGCCACCGGTTTTTGCAATACGAACGATACGATCAAGCATTAGCATATTGGGGGCTGGCAGCTGTGCATTGCCGGCGCCAAAAAGCTCTCCCTGCGAACAGCGCAAAAGATCATCTTTATCGAATTTGTCGAAGGACTCTTCTTTGAATGGTTGCTTCATTTGTTTTTGGGTTCCTGGAAGGTACAGCGCCAGCTTGACAACAAGTCAGAATGACACCAGGAATGATCGGCACTGCTGACCATTTCATCCCTGCCGGTACGGCGGTTGAATCAGGGTAAAACCCTGATTAAAACTATTAGCCTTGCATCACTATGGTTCCGCAATGGTTCCTCAGAATGCACTATACCATTGCTGTTAGTCTGTCATAGTGCAGGAGGGCTATCTGTAACAAAAAGACAACACTGAACCGGGGCCCGGGCGCAATGATATTGTTCGCAGTTTTGTTATTGGCGTATTGTTTACACGCATTATTTACGACAAATTTTCACTGTAACCGTGGCGGTGATATCACTCGACAGCGTTAAAGGTAATACACTCGTGTGTGCTTTGCTAGCAAGAAAAGTGTCCGAGTGGGCGACTTCGTTCCGGGAGTCTTTGTTGGTGATCGCAATATAAGGCGAAATACCGGTGGTTTCATCGGGTTGAGCCCTGAGTTGGTTTGGTGGTGCACCAATGGCGCCTCGGGGTGTGCGGACTAAAAGTGTTAGCAAAATCGCCGTAAATTCTCGCCTTTATGCCCTCTGGGTGCAATCGCCTCTAAAGGGCTAAAAGGCGTAAGCCCGTAGCGGGCTTCTAATCGGGGGTATTCTGGCTATTATCGTTGCTTTTTGCTTGTAGAAAAGACGCATGAGCGTGTAGCCTTTGCCCGTAATGACTTTCAGCACAAACTGTCCAGAGCGCTCATTGACGAAAACCAAGCGGTGATTGTGGAGACGCTGGAAGTAAAAAACATGCTCAAAAACCATGGCTTTGCACGTTTGGGTTGTGGAGTAACCCACGACAAAGATTGAAGGGCTGCCCGTCTCTGCTGATGGAGGCAAGCGTAAGTACGGTCTTGGCGGCTGCCTGTGAAGTCAGAAGCCTCGCCTTCATGCCCTCTGGGTATTTATGCCCTTTGGGTGTTTATGCCCTTTGGGTTTAGGGCGGCGAGCAGTCTCTGTGGTTTAATACGACTTTATATAAGAGCAAACCTATTCGGCGGTAGAACAATATGACCAACAGGGCAGAGAATCTGGCAGAGCAGGGTGTCGGTAACAGGTATAATATTGCGGTTCTCGGAGGCGGTAGCTTTGGTACAGCGCTGGCGGATATTTCTGCCACCAACGGGCATCGGGTGAAGCTGTGGATGCGGGATTCGCAACAGGTTCGCAGTATCAACGAGCAGCACATCAATGCCCGCTATCTGCCGGAATACACTATTCACTCTTCTGTAACCGCCGACTGTGACCTTTCTCGGGTGATTGCAGACGCTGATATTGTATTTATCGCCATTCCCAGTAAGTCGTTTCGCGAGGTGGTTAAAAAAGCTGCTCACTGGCTCAGTGGTAAAATGGTCGTCAGTACAACCAAAGGCATAGAGCCGGGCACCTTTGATCTGATGAGCCAGATTCTCACCGAAGAGTTAGAACAGGTATGTATTGGTGTGCTCAGTGGCCCCAATCTGGCCCGTGAGATTGTCGCCAAAGCGATGACGGCCACCGTGATTGCCAGCGAAGATGAGCATTTGTGCCAGACTATCCAGACGGTGCTGCACTGTGATTATTTTCGGGTATACTCCAACACCGATGTCTATGGAGTTGAGCTCGCTGGCGCATTGAAGAATATTTACGCCATCGTCTCCGGAATCGGCGCTGCACTTGGCATGGGAGAGAATACCAAAAGTATGCTCATTACCCGCAGTCTGGCGGAAATGAGCCGCTTTGCCGTTACGCTTGGGGCCAACCCCATGACCTTTCTTGGTCTGGCCGGGGTGGGTGATCTGGTGGCAACGTGTACTTCCGATTTAAGCCGAAACTTTCGGGTTGGCTACGCCCTCGGTGAAGGTTATTCGTTGCAAGAAGCTCAGACCCGCCTTGGGCAGGTGGCTGAAGGGGTGAATACATTGCAGCAGGTGAAGCAAAAAGCCGACGAACTCGGGGTTTATATGCCGCTGGTGGATGGGTTGTACAGTGTTATTTTTGCCGGTCATGCCATCAGCGCACTGGTAAAAGGTATGATGCTCAAAGAGCAGAAAACTGATGTAGAATTTATGTCTCGATAAAACGGCTGCTGTCTTGTTTATGGACGCTTTGTGCGGATAACGAACTCACAAATACGCTTTTACCAAACCTTTAGTTTTCAGATAGCTTCTGCAGAGGAACGCTTATGGATGAAAAATTGATCAGCAACCTGAAGTCTGAGTCCCGTTGGTTGCGGCTGGTCTTTATGGTGGTCTTTGGCATGGCGGCCTACCTTGCAGGCTTGCTGGTGGTGTGGATTGGGGTCATTCAGGCCATTCACGGCTTTATTATGAATGAGCCTAACAAAAGGCTGTTGACGTTCAGCGCCAGCTTGAATCGGTTCATCTACCAGATCGTCCGCTTTGTTACCTATAACTCTGAGGTCAAGCCTTACCCGTTTTCTGACTGGCCGGGTGCTGGCAATGATGCGGATAACCAGTAGACATGAAACTCATCATCATGCGCCACGGCCAGGCGTCGTGGTCCGCCCCTTCTGATGCAGAGCGCGACCTTACCGGCCAAGGCATTCGTGAAGTCACCAGCACCGCTAATGCTTTAGCAAAAACCTTTGCCCGTCAAAGCATTGAGTGCATTTGTGCCAGCCCTTACCGGCGGGCGCAGCAAACCGCAGCGGTGGCGGGTGGGGTGTTTGTGCAGCTGGGGATGATGTCAGGCTTCAAAGTCGAAACCCTGGCACAGCTCATACCCGAGGGTGATCCGTTTAAAGTGATTAATACGCTGCCCGAGGCCCAGGTGATTCTGGTGGTCAGCCACATGCCACTGGTTGGCCAGCTTACCGAGCTGTTGTGCGCTGAGCCAACGACGGTTGCCTTTCAAACGGGGATGGCAGTCATTCTCGAAATGGAAATAGTGGCACCGGCCATGGGGCGGATTATCGACACAGTAATGCCCGGCTAAGCCAGCGTCTTAGGCTATGAGGCTACCTGAGAATAGTCCGTTCGCTAACGTGGCAGCAAATCGGGCAACAACTTGCTGACTTTACCTTCAACCTTCTGTCGTCTTTGCGGCAAGAGCTATTCCCAAATGGCCTCTTGGGGAGGCTTGTTTCTCGCCTTGGAAAAACGCCGTTACACTCCCGAAATTTGATGTCGATAAAAAAGTCACGTTTTTTGGTTTTAAGAGTGAACTTTCGCTTCTCGTCGGGCTCTAACAGACAACCAAAATACTGAAACCACTGCAAACATCCCGGTTTGTGGGGGAGTCCGTCAGGGACGCAGAAAAATTTATCAGGGAGTCATTGCGGTGGCGACAAATACCATCAGTTTGAGAGGGGCGTTGGTCTGCTTAACGGCGGCGCTGCTCTGTTCTTATCAGTTTATGCTGCAGGGGGCGCCGTCCGTTATGGTGCCGCAGCTGATGTCATCTTTTGATCTTGACACCTCAGGCATTGGTTGGCTGACCAGCGTTTTACTCTGCTTTTATCTGCTCTTTCAAATACCTGGCGGTTATCTTGCCGACCGCTGCAATGCCCGAACTCTGCTGGTGGCCTGCAGTCTGCTCATGGCCGGTGCCTGTTACTGGTTCAGTGTGTCCCAATCGTTCTGGTCAGCGAGTGTATCAAGGGCCGCCATGGGGGTTATTGCCTCGCCGGTTATTGTGCTCTGTATGACCTTGGCCAGTCGCTGGTTCCCGGAGCGTTACTTTCCGACCATGGTGGGCATGGTTGAAGCCTTTGCTTTGGTCGGCGGTGGGATCGGGCCATTGTTCATACCCGATTTAATGGCGCACTATGGCTGGCAAGGAGCGATGCAGGTGGTGGCTGTTGTTGGGGTGTTGCTGGCTGTATTGATGGCGATTTTTGTCAGAAGCAAGCCGGAGGGTTCGGTGCCTGTTGGCGGTGAAGTTGAGGTTGCAGCGCGACCCGGTGATCGTGCCACCTTGATGGTGTGCTGTCTCTATGGCTTTGGCATGTTTGCCATGATCGCCAGCTTTGGGGGGCTGTGGGGAATACCTTTCTTTTATGAACGGTTCCCCGGTGAGCAGGAGGCGGTGGCCAATATGGTGGCGTTTATCTTTGTGGGTGCCGCCATCGGTGCGCCCTTTTTGGGCTGGCTGGCAAGCCTGCTGCAGTCGAAAAAGACCGTCATGATCGCCTGTGCGATCACCGCACCGATATTTTTCAGCTTGCTGATTTTTTGCTCCTGCTCAATGCAAACGCTGGCCGTGATCAGTTTTCTGGCCGGGGTTTGCAGCGGTGGCTATATGTTGGCGTTTTCGGTGGTGAAAAAAATCAGCAATCCGGCGCGGGTGGGGGTCTATCTTGCTATTGCCAATGGCTGCATGTTAATGGCTGGGCCGGTTATGCAGCCGTTCATTGGTTTTATTCTTGAAAGCCTTGCCCCTTCGGGGCTGGGCGAGTTAACCACCCACGATTACCAATGGGCGTTTGCGCCGTTACTGCTGTGTCAGTTGCTGGCTCTTGTCGGGGCGCTTCGCCTGCGCGATTGTTGATAGATTATTGCCAAGCAGTTGGCTGAGTCAGCCACTGTTCATAATGACGTATTCGGTTCGAGTAAGGAGCGTTGCCAAATAGAAGTATCAATGACCTGCCCAAATTTGATACCGCATCGCTCGACGACTCCTACCCGTCGAAACCCGAGTTTTTTATGCAGCGCCTCACTGCCGCTGTTGGGCAGTGCAATAACGGCCACCATTTCACGAATACCGAACGCTTTGGCGTCGATGAACAGTTTTTCATACAAAGCAGTTCCCAAGCCCCGGCCCGCTTCGCCAGTGCGAAGATAAATAGAGCACTCTGCGGTATAACGATAAGCAGCGCGGGGATGGTATTTGGCAGCGTAAGCGTAACCAAGCACCCGTGATGCCTCTTCATACACTAAAAAACAGTGGGCGTTGGCCAGTCTGTGCTCAATGTCTGTGGGGTTAATCGGAGCAATTTCAAACGTGGCGGTGCTGTTTAAGATGTAATCGTTATAGATTTCAGCTATCTGCACACAGTCACTGGGAATGGCTTTTCGTATCATCAATGCGCTGCCTGTTGGTTGGGTAAAGTGCCTGCAGGGTATTTGAAATCAGTATAAAAATCACTGGTGTCGAGCTGAAGATTCACCACTTGCAGAGGTGGCCTTAAGCTGTCGTATCTCGCAAAAATAACGAACTGCAGGCGTACGCTCACTGGTTGTTGTCTAAAGCGCTTGGGTGGCCTGTTGAGTGCACAAACCTTAATGGCAAGCAGAGCGCAAATTACTGCCCGCAATTTTCTGCCCTATCCGCTAGGCAGGCTTACAGGGGCAGCCTTTTGGCTCTCATGCACCTTATAAAATGCTTGCTGGGATAAAAATACCCCGACCAGAGGCGATGAAAGGCTCATTTTTTTGCGCCGATCCTATATAATGCCTGCCGACTTTATTTTTACAATCACGCCTTCCCGGTGGGAACTGCATATTTATGAAAACAAACGAGATACGCTCTGCATTTCTGAAATACTTCAACGACAATGGTCATGAGGTGGTTGCCAGTAGCACTCTGGCCCCCCATGACGACCCAACGTTGCTGTTCACTAACGCCGGGATGAATCAGTTCAAAGATGTGTTTCTCGGGCGTGAGCAGCGCGATTACACGCGGGCGGCTACGGCACAAAAGGTTGTTCGTGCCGGGGGCAAGCATAACGATCTGGACAACGTCGGCTATACCGCCCGTCACCATACGTTTTTTGAGATGCTCGGGAACTTCAGTTTTGGCGATTACTTTAAAAAAGAAGCCATTCATTTTGCCTGGAATTTCCTTACCGGCACATTGAAACTGCCCAAAGAGCGCCTGTGCGTTACCATTTATGCCGCCGACGATGAAGCCTTTGATATCTGGCATAACGAGATTGGCGTCGCCAAAGACGATATTATCCGCATCGGTGATAACAAAGGCGCACCCTACGCTTCGGATAACTTCTGGCAGATGGGAGATACCGGCCCTTGTGGTCCGTGCACTGAGATTTTCTACGACCACGGCGAGGCGATTTTTGGTGGCCGTCCCGGCACACCCGATGAAGACGGTGACCGGTTTGTTGAAATCTGGAATATCGTTTTCATGCAGTACAACCGCCAGAGCGATGGCGAAATGATGCTGCTGCCCAAACCGTCTGTAGATACCGGCATGGGACTGGAGCGGATTGCAGCGGTTTTACAGCAGGTGCACAGCAACTACGAGATTGACCTGTTTCAGGCACTGCTCAATGATGCCTCCGCCTTACTGGGAAATGTGGCCACCACGGAAGCCTCGCTGCGGGTCATTGCCGACCACATCCGCTCTTGCAGTTTTTTGATTAGTGACGGCGTTTTGCCATCCAACGAAGGTCGTGGCTACACGTTGCGCCGGATCATTCGCCGCGCCTGTCGTCATGGGCACAAACTCGGTGCCAAAGACCCTTTCTTTTATAAGCTGGTGGCGGGGTTGATTCGGGTGATGGGGGTCGCCTACCCGGACCTCGGCCGCAACCAGTCCCAAATTGAACGGGTACTGCTGCAAGAAGAAGAACAGTTCAACCGCACGCTGGACAAAGGCATGAAGTTGCTTGAAGAGCGCATCGCCACCATGACCGGCGATGTGATTCTTGGCGACACACTGTTTACCCTCTACGACACCTATGGCTTTCCGGTCGATCTGACCGAAGACATCGCCCGGGAGCGTAACCTCAAGGTGGATTTGGCGGGGTTTGAAACAGCCCTGGAAGCTCAGCGTGAGCGTGCCCGGGCATCCAGTAAATTTGGGGTGGATTACAGCAGTTCGTTAACGATTGAAGGTGCCACCACGTTTACCGGCTACGCTACGACGGCAGATCGGGGGCGGGTCTATGCCCTGTTTGTGGACGGCAAGCCCGTTGGTCAGGTCAATGAGGGGGAGCAGGCCACCGTTGTTCTTGAACAAACGCCGTTTTATGCGGAGTCTGGCGGTCAGGTGGGCGATACCGGGTTGTTAAATTTTGCCACCGGCTCCGGGCGGGTGCTGGATACCAAAAAGCAGGGCGATCATCACCTGCACACGGTGGAGGTAACTCAAGGTGCGTTACGCCTTGGCGAAGAAGTCGCTGCCGATGTGGACGCTGAAAAACGTCGCGCTACCTCGCTAAATCACTCCGCAACCCACCTGCTCCATGCCGCCCTGCGCCGGGTGCTTGGAGAGCATGTGCTGCAAAAAGGCTCGTTGGTGGATTCAGAACGCCTGCGCTTTGACTTCTCCCATTCAGAGCCGGTGCAGCCACAGCAGTTGCAGGCCATTGAGTCTTTGGTCAATGAGCAGGTGCGCCTCAACACACCAGTTCAAACCGAGCTGATGGATATGGACGCCGCCAAAGCCCGTGGCGCCATGGCCCTGTTTGGTGAGAAATATGCCGACGAGGTGCGGGTGTTGTCGATGGGCAGCGATAACTTTTCTATTGAGCTGTGCGGGGGGATTCATGCCAATCGCACCGGCGATATTGGCTCTTTTCGCATTGTTGGCGAAAGCGGCGTAGCCGCTGGCGTTCGGCGCATCGAAGCGTTGACCGGCAGTGGTGCTGAGGCATACGTGCAGGCACGTTTTGCTGACCTTGATAACGCCTGTCGCGCCCTCAAAGCCAAACCAGAAACTCTGGATGCCAAACTGCAGGCAGTGATGACCCAGAGCAAACAGCTCGAAAAAGAGCTGCAACAACTGCAGCAGAAGCTGGCCAGTGCCGGCAGCTCGGATTTACTCTCTCAGGCGGTGGCAGTGAACGGCGTTCAAGTGCTGGTGACGCAGCTCGATGGCGTTGACCCTAAATCCTTGCGAAATATGGTGGATCAACTGAAAAACAAGCTGGGCTCAGGCATCGTCTGTTTGGCCACCGAGGCCGGTGGTAAAGTGCCGCTGGCCGTTGGGGTGACCAAAGACCTTACTGAGCGCGTTAAGGCGGGTGATCTGCTGAAGATGGTGGCAGAGCAGCTTGGCGGCAAGGGCGGAGGGCGCCCGGATTTTGCTCAAGGTGGCGGGTCGCAGCCGGAACATCTTGCCAAAGCCCTGGCGTCTGTGCAGGGTTGGTTGGAAGAGCGATTGTAAGCGATAACCGCCGGTCTCGCTTTTCATCGCAACAGACGTACAACACAGCGGGGTTTCATGGTACATTTTTGCACCCCGCAGGTGTGTTGGATGTGCGAGCGGTTTTGGGGTTAACACGGTTCTTAGTGTGTTTTGTGCAGGTAAATTAAAGTAGAACAACATGGCGCTAATAGTACAGAAATTTGGCGGCACCTCGGTTGGCACGACTGAGCGAATTCAGGGTGTGGCTGACAAGGTCAAGGGGTTCCGTGAGCAGGGGCACGACATTGTGGTGGTGGTGTCGGCAATGAGTGGTGAAACTAACCGGTTGCTTGAGCTGGCTCAATCCATGCAGTCACAGCCCACTCCCCGGGAGATGGACGTTATCCTCTCAACCGGGGAGCAGGTCACTATTGGCCTGTTGTGCATGGCTCTGAATGAGCGGGGCTGTCCTGCCACCTCCTATACCGGTAGCCAGGTGGCCATTGTTACCGATGATGCCCACACCAAAGCTCGCATAAAGAGCATTGACACCGAGCGTATTGAAAAAGATCTGGAGCTTGGGCGTGTTGTGGTGGTTGCTGGGTTTCAGGGGTGTGATGATGAAGGCAATATTACCACCCTTGGCCGGGGTGGCTCCGATACCACCGCCGTTGCCTTAGCAGCAGCCCTGAAGGGTGATGAATGCCAGATTTACACCGACGTGGACGGGGTTTACACTACCGACCCACGGGTGGTAGAGGGCGCACGGCGACTGGATAAAATCACCTTTGAAGAGATGCTGGAAATGGCCAGCCTCGGCTCTAAGGTGTTGCAGATCCGGGCGGTGGAGTTTGCTGGTAAATACAATGTGAACCTGAGAGTTTTACACACCTTCCAGGACGGCCCTGGAACACTGATTACACTGGATGAGGGTATCGCCATGGAGTCACCGGTCGTTTCCGGGATTGCGTTTAACCGAGATGAAGCCAAACTGACCATCAAAGGCGTGCCCGATATCCCCGGTGTCGCTTACCGTATTCTCGGGCCGGTCAGTCGTGCCAACATTGAGGTGGACATGATTGTCCAGAATACCGCAGAAGACAGAACCACTGACTTCACCTTTACCGTCCACCGTAACGACTACGATCGTGTGTTGACGGTGGTTGAGGAGGTGGTGCAAGAGCTGGGCGCCCGGGAATTTGATGGCGATATGAAAATCGCCAAAGTCTCCATTGTGGGTGTTGGTATGCGCTCCCATGCGGGGGTTGCCACCAAAATGTTTGAGGCGTTGGCGGCTGAGGGAATCAATATCCAGATTATCTCAACGTCTGAAATCAAAGTGTCTGTGATCATTGCTGAAAAGTATCTGGAGCTGGCGGTTCGGGCACTTCATTCAGCTTTTGAACTTGATCGGGAACCAATACAAAATTCTGCGGTCTAAAAAGTCAATACAACGAAAAACCGTGAGCCTTATTAGAGGCTCATTCTGCCCTTTGCAGGATGCTTTATGCATCGGAGTAACCTCTCAGGGCAGGGTTGCCGGACTTTGACACGATTTTTTGCAGGTAGAAATACGCATGGAAATCCTGTTACTGGTAGCTAGACTGGGTTCGCTGAATAATTCTTAAGCATTAACGGTTGAGCTGGCATATACTTCAATACTTTGAACAGAATGCTAACGCAGTTTCAAGGTCAGATAATGTCTGTACTGAGGTTGGTGTCGTATAATTTCACCCATCTTATCCGTGGTGATATCATCAGCTTCTTAACCAATGCACCAGCGTGCTCAGAATTGACGGTTATTGACTTAACAGAGATGTAAATAAGGAGATTGAAATGCTGATTCTGACTCGCCGCGTAGGAGAAACCCTGATGGTAGGGGATGAAGTCACAGTCACTGTTCTGGGTGTGAAAGGTAACCAAGTCCGTATTGGTGTTAATGCACCAAAGGAGGTTGCTGTCCATCGGGAAGAAATTTATCAAAGAATTCAGAAAGAGAGAGAGCACAAAAAAGGTGGTTCTGCTCACTCTTTTGAGGATGAAGGTTACGGCTCTGCTTATGAGTCTGAATCGGATTCCTATTAAGTTTGACTGATAAAGACAATGTGTGTTGGCTCTTTGCGTATAATAACTCCATTTGATAGCAGTGTTTGCTTTTTTCTGGCCAATTTGCGTCGTTGAGCGATCTTCCTCTGACTCAACGAAATGCCCGGTTCCCGCCGGGTGTTTTCATATTCATACCTCTATTTATTGCCTTTTAGGTGCTGTTTTTTCAAAAACGCATTTTCAGATCAAATACCTATCCGCGTAAACACCTTTTTTTAGGTGAATAACCCTATGACAAGATTCGGTGTTGGCCAAAAAAAGGGCTTGCTTTCCAGGGGGGGCACGGTAATATAGCCTGCGTTCCCGGTGAGGTGGCCGAGCGGCTGAAGGCGCTCCCCTGCTAAGGGAGTATACGGTTTGTAGCCGTATCGAGGGTTCGAATCCCTCCCTCACCGCCATAGATTGTCTTTATCTCTTTGATGCTACATCGTTCTAACTTTCCCAATTTCTTCTCAAGTGTCCATTCTCTTTTGCGGATTTAATAGTACGACGTATTTCGTATGAACTTTGCGTACTTCACAATCATTTTATATCTGAGTGTCCGAGAATGGTTTGCTGTAGTCGAAGGTTGCCGCCATTCATCAGGCTACGTGTGTCTCAAAACATCGCTGCATATGCCTCTGATGGTTCTTACTGTGCATCGCATCTGAATGAGTTCTGGGTGTAGGTTTTGTTGAGATAAGAATTATTTATAAAGTGTCTTCTTTCGTACGGTAAGGACAGAACTACTACATGGAAGGGCTCGAATGCCTCTCCAACCGCGATTGCCTATCAACTCAATTCCCACTTCTTCAGCTCTATAGCCTGAACCGGCTCTTAAATGCCTTAAGCAGCTCTGGCTTTCCCTTGCCAATTGCTGTTTGTGCCACCATCATTCAATTATTAGTAATAAATGGTTTGTCTCTTGATTGAAGTAGGCTGACCATTTTGCGACGTCTTGATTGACGTTGATGCTCTGTCTGGGGTTGAGTAGTGCTGACTCTTCAGAGACCATCACATAGTCGTATTGACGTTCAGCTGACAGCGTATCGTGTAAAAGACTGTCTATCGTCTCATAGGTATGATCTTCTGGAGGCGCTTCAGGGGATTTAAGTTCAGTCGTTTCAAAAGTGGATGTTGTCGGTCCTTTTGGTCTCGGATAAATGAGGTCATCGACTGAGCTTGCAATACTGCTTGTCTCTGGATCGCTTTGAAATGCCGCTACCCGGTTGGTGTTTGAATCCGGTGTCCATTGTTCATTATTCATTAGGTTGGAGGTTCTTGGTGTTGATAGGTCGGACATAGAGATTGATTCACTATTCACGTTTGCCGTGGCGTTTCGCAGCGGTTTGGCAAGGCGGGCAATAAAGCGTGATTCGATGCCAAATAGCTCACCAACAGACGGTGCAATTGCCAGGGCAGTTTCAAGCAGGGACACTGTCCCAATGGCTGCGCCGGTATATTGCAGCGCCTTCGCTATTTTGGTTTCGCCATTATCTAAAGCGACCTGAACGCCTATGAGAGATAAGCCATACATCAGGGTGGTTGGGGCAGCCGCAGCAGCCGCAAGGGTTGATGCTGTTAATGCGGTGACAGCACTAGGAATGGTTACCGCCGCAGCAAAGAGAGCTAAAAGAGAAATTATACCGGCAGCTGCATAGGTCAGGTCACGCCGAACGGCGATAGACATTTGCCCCATAGGGTCAACAAAGGCAATGGGGTTGGCATCGGCATAGCTGTAGCGGTTATCCACTTGCAGATAGTCCGGGCTAACAAATCGTCTCAGCTCTGGATGGTAGAAACGTTTTTTTAGGTAGATGAGCCCTGTGATCTCTTCGGCGTATTCCTGATTCCAGAGAAAATCAGTCATGGGGTTCGTGCCGATGTCGTTGGTGCTTTTTGTCATGCCGTAACCTTCATAGGCGTATACAGCTGCTGTTTTATGACCTTTTTTGTTTAATCCCAGCCGAGCCGCCGTACTCTGGTTGGCAGTAAAGATATGATTGCTGCCTTCTTTGGACAGAGCTGCCAGGTATTTTTTCTGATACTGGATGAAATCGTATCGCTTGTGGTTTTTTACAACGGTTAAGGCACGCTTATTCAGGTCGTAATAAAATTGCTGATGATTTTTCCCGGTATGCGTCCGCATCAGCATGCCATCCGGTGAATAATGAAAAGTGACGAGCAATTGATTGTTCGCTGTGGTGACTGATTGCAGTAAACCGGTATCATCGTAATGAAGTTTATTGCCGTGATGATCCGTAGTAATTTGACCCAAGGCGTTGTGAGTAAGGGTTTGGGTGGTATTGAGTTTTTCATTATGAATGCTTACCAGTTGATCCAGTGCATTATAATGGCGGCTAATGGTTTCTTCTGCTCCGGTGGTGAGTAATGAGCGTTGCTCTTTAATCAAATTATTATTGCCATCGTAGTGATAGCGGATTTCACGGGGCAGGCTAGCGTTGGCTGCTGTGTTAATGGTGCCGCTTTGATGGTGTGTCTCTTTGGTCAGGCGTTTTAAAGCGTCATAGTTATAGCGAGTGATGTGCTGGACTGATTGGGTCTGGTTTTGTTGTTCAATCAGTTCACCACGAGGTAAAAACTGATAGCGGGTAGAGAGCACCGGTGTACCATTCCCATATTTGACCTCGGTCTGTGTTAGACGTCCAAAGGCGTCATAACGGTAGCTTTCGTTTGTTTCACCAACACCGGCTAGGGCACGTTTTATTGCAAGGAGTTTCCCGTTTACGCCATTGTCGTCTTTACCATAGGTGAATTGTACGCTGTGGTCGGCGTCTTGGTTTTCGATATCGCTGGTGCTGTAGATGGACGAGAGTTTTCCTTTGTCTTTGTCATCATAATGAAAAGTAAAAGCCCGGCCGCCAACATTTACCTGTTTGACGACCCGACCCGCCGGGTCGTAACTATACGACTGCTGTTGGTTGTCGGGGTACAGCAGTTTGGTTAAATTGCCCTTCGGGTCGTACTGGAATTGTTGTTGTTGGTTATCGGAATCCCGCACTGTGATTAGTCGGTTATCCGCATCGTAGTGGTGAGATACTTGGTAGGTTTTACCTTGGCGACTCCAGCTTAAGGACTTTACCAGCCCTCCGGGAAGATACTCCCTTGTGATACTGTTGCCATTGGCAAGCTTGCGTTTAACTTCGCGATCGCTCTTATCGTAGAAATGTGAGCTGATCAGTCGTTTGCTGTTACCGCTGCTTCGGGCAAAAACATGTTGCAGTTTATTATTTGCATTGTAGTAATATTCATAGCCCCAATGGCAGTGCCTAATGTTATCTTTTTTTTGCCGTTTCACAAAGCTGTAACGATTTTTAAATAAATCGTAAGTTATTTTTTTGACCAGTGATATGCCACCAAAACCTGCCGTTTTTATTGTTGTCTTATTGCGACTTGGGTCGTACTGGTAGGTGTTTTTAATCACCGAGTGCCGGTTTCCTGATCGTGTATCGAGTAGTGCGCTCTCTTCACTGATTATCTGATGTAAACTATTTTGGATGATGGAATTTTCAACAGCCGTCCCAGAATCCGAACCTTTTGGGGACAGAGGATAATGAATGGTCTTGGTGCTCAGTTGCCAGGGGGTTTTTTTAATTTGTTTGTGTTGATGACCGTTCAGGTAGACGTCCAGGGATAAGTCTTCATCGTTATAAAAAAATGTGGTTTTATTTAACCAGGGGTCAGAATGTACGATCATTCGCATTTGGTCATCGTATTGATAAGTGCTCACTTGACCGTATTGGTCTTTATGAGATGCCACTTTTCCAAAGCCATTATAATGCTTCTCTTCAATCACATGATAATGATCGCCAATAGCGTATTCTCGCAAGGTGGTTCGCCCGGAAGGATCTTTTTGCTCACGCTTGCGAAAGCCTAGTGGAGACTCTGTCACCGTTGCGTTGAGTCCATCTCTGCTGTAGATAAAATGTTTCAGGGTGTACACATTGCCCCGTGGGTCTGTGCGGCGAATTAACTGGCCCAAATAGTTGTACTGATACTCGGTCTTTTCATTCAATGGGGATATTTTACTCAGCAACTGATTATTGCGGGTATCCCGTAACTCCTGTCTTACGTGGCCGAGGCTGTCTTCATGTGCAGTGGTTAATACTTTAGTTTGGCTATCAAATAGATAGCTTGATTTTCTAAGGGTTTGCTGTATGCCCGGCTTTCCTTTAGCAATCCACTTGAGTTGTCGCAATGTTTCGCGGCCTCTATCGTCATACTGGTATTCCATTTTTTTCCAGGGTTGCCAGCGATTGATTTTGTCAAGGGTGGTAATCGATTTTGTATTAAGTGTTTTTTTTGAAGGCGACAGAGTGTATTGGGTTCTTATGGTTGAGTTGGTGACCATGTCGCTATCAACGGTTTCAGCTAGTAAACTGTAGTTTTGCGTAAAATATTGATGCTGTATTTGGCGAATTGGGCGCCAGTATTGCTCATCACGATGGTAAATCCAGCGATCCTCTCTGGTTTTGTTGCCAAATACGTCGTATTGAATGTCGACACGGTTACTAGGAATGTATTTTTCTTTTGTCTCGCTCCAAGTGTACTGCGTGATTCTTGATGGCTTGTCGTAATTAGTGGAGCGATTGTATTTAAAGTCGCTGATCGGGTATGAGAATTTGGTTGTTATATAGTTTTTGCCATTTTTAAATGTATTAATTTCCATGGGTAAGTGTAAAAAGTTATATTGATAAACCTTGTGATGGACAGTAGGGTTATTCTGGTTGCCATCGGTTTGTTTGACTTCAACAGTGTAGCGATAATTTTGGTTGTTGCTCTCTATCAGGCTGTCTGATGAGCTGCTTAACGTGTAGTAAGGATACCCGGTGTAGTTGTTATCTTTCGAGTGGCGGTAATAGGTTTCATGATGGACTTTTGAACTTCCCAGCTCCGACTGTTTGAAATAAGTGACGATCGGTAAAAAACCCCTACCACGATTGCCGTTGTATGGAAGGTTGTCGTATTTTAACTCAGTCAGTAGCCCCGATGGTGTGGAAATAGATTCTAATAGGAGGTACTTGCCTGAGTTGGTGTAGCTGAATTCATAGCGCTGCTGCATTGGATCGTCGATAGCATAGACGCCCTTTTCATTAAAATAGATCCGCACCTCTTTGCCGTCAGGATATTTAACGACAATGGTGTTCGGTTCATAGAGGAAAGTGAAGCGGTTCCCGTAATGATCAACGATGGCTGCTATTCTGGCCTTGTCGATGTAGGGGGTTGGCTGTTCATACTCAATGGCTATCCGGTTGCCAAACCGATCTTGTTTCAAAACCAGCAGGCCTTGGTGGGAAAAGTAATTTTCACTGCCATCTTTATGTTGTGAGCGGTAGCGGTAAGAAAGCGAATCATCACCCGGAATTAACCGCTCTTGACCGGCATCGATAAACTCAGTACCGTGCTGGTTGTAATATTTTAAGCCAGAGGCGAACAGATGTTCGTCATGCCAGTCTGGGTCAATTAGCCATTGCTGTCCGCCCAAAACCGCTGTTTTATCCTGAATATGATCCAAATCCAGCTCCCAGCCCATTGGCAAGCCAAATTTTCCGATTGAATCAAAGTTGTAGGTCAAGTGGACAAGAAAAATCCCATGAATTCCGCTTGCCTGTATTAACGGATATGAGAAACGAAAAGTACCTGTCGCTGTATTAACCGACATATTGCTACTGGTGAGATGGTTATAGGCTTGGCTACCTTTATAGTCCGCGACGGTGAAAACTGAATGAACAGTTAAAAAAATTGTTAGCAATAAACTCTGAAGGGTAACGGCCATTATACATCTCGCGTCTATGAACCAAGCTGAAGGATATGGAGATAAAAGCAGTACATTTCACCGCGTTGACGGAATAAAGTTTAGCCAGAATTGTGCGTCTATGGGTTTTTAATGACGCCTAAGAGTCTTGGTCGGGTCGGGCAGATCAATTGATATATTTAAGTTTTGTGGGTACAAACCGTTACGCCGATGAAAAGACGGTGTGCTCATTAAGTGATCAGGTTGGTCATATAAACTGCCGTGGTTCTGTAAAATTAACCTAAGTATTGATAAGGATTAACAGCTGCGTGGCCGAGCTGTTAAGCAAATTTTCCCAAGGTTAACTATAAATTTTGTCACTATCTAGCCTCTCTATCGAGAGATAACCTGCCAAGAAATAACCGAACATTGGTTTGCTGATCTTTAGTGCCTGCTTGTCAATCCCCAACATTTAATCAGTACTACAGAACGTGTGGATTGATGTGTGGTTTTTTTGCTGGGTATCATCTATGCCTGCTGAGGCGTGCTGTTTGATTACCCGTTTTTTATCCTCTGCTAACGAAAACTATTTTCTCAACGCTTTGGGCTGTACTGTCGGCATTGGCCTGATTGTCTTATCAGTAATTGCGTGTTAAGCGAACATCACCTGCTGCCGTTAATTTTACAAGGCAAGCAATGCCAGCGCTTTACGGCAGTTGAGGAGGGGGGCTGGTGGTCACATCGCGGTGTTGCCCCAACGTATTGATCAGGCAGGTGGCAGGCTGAAAATCGTGCAGATGGGCGGCTTTGATAAGGAAAAAATAAGGCGTTTGACGGTTATTGGGGGGATCGGAGTACAGTGGATTCAGTAAAGAGTTTTCGGGTTTTCCTTGACCGATTATTGACTACGCCTTATATATTGAAGCAATTTTTATATCCCGGTTCTGTTTTGGCAACAAACTTTTTTTCAACTAGTTTGGATATTCAGTATGATGCGTCGCTTTTATATACATAGATTTTGGCCAGAACAACGGAACAGATGACAGGACGTGTAAGACAGCATGGGTAAATCGCTAGTTATTGTGGAGTCGCCGGCTAAGGCGAAGACCATCAACAAATATTTGGGCAAAGACTTTGTTGTCAAATCCAGCGTGGGACACATCCGGGATTTACCAACAGCCGGTGGCCCCAAAAAGACGGTGGACGCAAAGGCCAGAGCACGAGCGGCGGCAGAGTCCAGAAAACTCTCGCCCGAGGAGCGGGCAAAGCGTAAAAAAATCAAAGCCCGTGAGCAGCTCATAGAGCGCATGGGTATCAACCCCGACAACGGCTGGGAAGCGCAATATCAGGTGCTTCCCGGTAAAGAAAAAGTGGTGAATGAGCTGACGCGTCTGGCTCAGGATGCCGATACGATTTTTCTGGCGACGGATTTGGACCGTGAAGGGGAGGCCATTGCCTGGCACTTGCAGCAGGCCATTGGCGGTGACCCAAAGCGCTACCGTCGGGTGGTGTTCAACGAAATTACCAAAAAGGCGATTAAAGCGGCCTTTGAGGCGCCTGGGCAGCTCAATCAGGATCGTGTGGATGCCCAGCAGGCGCGACGATTTTTGGATCGTGTTGTTGGTTATATGGTTTCACCTTTGCTGTGGGCTAAAATTGCCCGTGGGTTATCGGCCGGGCGAGTGCAATCGGTGGCAGTGAAACTGGTGGTAGAGCGGGAGCGCGAAATCCGCAGCTTTGTGCCGCAGGAGTACTGGGAGGTCTATGCTGACCTATTGGCCGAAGGCGGTGATGCGGTGCGCTTTCAAGTGATGAAAGCGCAAGGCGCCAACTTTCGACCGGGCAGCAAGGCGGAAACAGACGAGGCTCTTAGTCTTCTGCAACAAGCCAGTTACCGTTTGACCAACCGGGAAGACAAGCCGACTCAGAGTAAGCCGTCAGCGCCATTCATTACCTCAACTCTGCAACAGGCCGCCAGTACCCGGCTCGGCTTCAGTGTCAAGAAAACCATGATGCTGGCACAGCGACTCTACGAAGCCGGTCATATTACGTACATGCGTACCGATTCTACCAACTTAAGTGCCGACGCCGTGGAGAGTGCTCGTTCATTCATTGCTGAGCAGTTTGGCGACGAGTACTGCCCTGAACAGCCCAATGTCTACAGCAGTAAAGAGGGTGCTCAGGAGGCTCATGAGGCAATACGCCCATCCAGTGTCACCACCAGCCTTGATGACTTAGCGGGAATGGAGCGCGACGCCCAAAGACTGTATGACTTGATTTGGCGTCAGTTCGTTGCCTGTCAAATGACTCCGGCCAAATACCTCAGTACCTCATTAACGGTGGACGTGCAGCAGTTTCAGCTCAAAGCCCGTGGCCGTACCCTTCGGTTTGATGGCTACACCCGGGTGCAAAAGCCTCTGAGCGGCAAAGGTGAAGACCTCATTTTGCCGAACCTGCCAAAAGGTACCCCTTTGCAGCTGCAAACTCTGGACCCACGCCAACTGTTTACCCGGCCACCGGCGCGTTTCAGTGAGGCGGCTTTGGTTAAGGAGCTGGAAAAACAGGGAATTGGTCGCCCATCCACCTACGCTTCTATTATCTCAACGATTCAGGATCGGGGTTATGTGTCGGTCAAGAGCCGGCGTTTTTACGCGGAAAAAATGGGGGATATCGTCACTGACCGACTGAACGAATCCTTTAATGAGCTGATGAATTACCATTTCACCGCACGCATGGAAGAGCAGCTAGACGACATTGCCGACGGTGAGAAAAACTGGAAACAGGTGCTGGATGATTTTTATCAAGACTTCACCGAACAGTTGACCCGAGCCGAACAGGATGAGGGCGGTATGCGGGCCAACGAGCCTTCACTGACCAATATCCAGTGCCCGGCATGCAGCCGTCCGATGATGATCCGCACGGCATCCACAGGCGTATTTCTGGGTTGTTCCGGATATGCCCTGCCGCCCAAAGAGCGCTGCAAATCCACCATCAATCTGGTCCCCGGTGAAGAGGCTGAGCAAACCGACGATGAAAACGCAGAAGTTAACGCTCTTAGAGCCATGCATCGGTGTCCTAAGTGCTCCACCGCAATGGAAAGCTATTTAATCGACGAGCAGCGCAAGCTGCACGTGTGCGGTAACAACCCGGACTGCTCCGGCTTTGAGGTGGAGCAGGGCAGTTACAAGATTAAAGGCTACGACGGCCCGGTACTTGAGTGCGATAAATGTGGCAGTGAAATGCAGTTGAAAACCGGCCGTTTTGGCAAGTATTTTGGCTGTACCAACAGCGAGTGCAAAAATACCCGCAAACTGTTGAAAAGTGGAGAGCCTGCGCCACCGAAAATGGACCCGGTACCCATGCCAGAACTCCAATGCACCAAGGTGGATGACCATTACGTGCTGCGGGACGGCGCCTCAGGGCTCTTTCTGGCGGCCAGTCAGTTCCCCAAAAACCGGGAAACCCGGGCGCCGCTGGTGGCTGAGTTGCTCCCCCATCAGGCCATGATTGACCCCAAATACGGTTATCTTATGGATGCCCCCCGGCAGGACCCCGAAGGTCACCCTGCGATCATCCGATACAGCCGCAAGACAAAACAGCAATACGTGATGAGCGAAGTTGATGGCAAAGCGTCCGGCTGGAGTGCCACTTATGACGAGGGGCGCTGGCATGAAAAACAGACCAAAAAGCGCCGTTAAGTGTTCCTCAGTCAATAGGCGCACGATGGGCCAGTGAGTCCAAACGCTGAAATACCCACAGTTTAACGAGCCCTGTGGGAATAGGGCTCATACTGCAAAGACGCCAGTCTTAAATGGGCTGGGTCTGAACTTTCTGGGCTTGTCCTTTCAACGGCATTTTTATTTGTCTGGTTTAACAGTTGGAGTAGGTTATGGCGAACAATTGGCAAGGATATACCAATAAAATGTTGTTTCACTCCCGCCTGCTGATGGAAGCCTGGGAAGCTGCGGACGATCTTGCCAAGCCCGCCTTTCGTGAAGCGTGTCTGAATGCCATGATTCAGGCCTATCAGTCACTGCTGGCGGAAATTATGACCAATTACCGTTTGCCGGTGAACCAGCTGCCGACACTGGATGAAGCCATCAACAGCGTGCACCATAAGGGTGAGTTGTCCTCGGAGTTGCAGTATATTGAGCGACTGGAGCAGCAGGACGGCTGGTTGTCGGCACTGTTAAAAAGTCATGAGGAGTGCTCAATGCCTATCCAGCGTAAAGGTATTGACTGTAATGAGATACCGTTGTTTTCAGTCAATAGTGTTCGCCTGGACCAGCCCGAGGGGTTCCGGTCTGTACTGGAGTCATTAAAAGAGCTGGTAACCTACAGCCGCAATCTCAGTCTTGAGTGGTAATGAGCCCCGGTTTGACCCAACGATTCACTGCTCAAGCAGCGGTTCGATAACGGTTTGATCGGTTGTGCGATTAATGTATTGATATTGCTATGAACCTTGAAAGCCGATAACGCGTCATGCACAATGCCGCACCAATATTGTCAGAATCTGGTATTTCTAATTATGTCAGCGACTTTTCTTGAAATTGTTGAGTTGCCATCCGGTGAGATCGTGCTGCGTCGCAGCGATGAAGAAAATGCTGAACCTCTGATCACAATGTCATTTTCCAAAGAGCTTCTTGACTTCCTTCAGGGGGATCAGTTTGAGGTCGCCCGAGTTATGCTGGACGCTTGTATTGAAGAGGTCGGGCGTAAAACCGAGTCTGAGACCAGCGAATATATCCCGGAAGATCGAATCTTGCATTAATCGGTCACCTCTCATGCCCCGCTTGTGAAGGCCAACTTCTGGCAGAGCACTGTTTTAAATGTCGAAAGTCTCCAGCCAATAATCGCTTGGCTCTGGGGGCGATAGTTTGACCGGTTCTCAGAAAGTGATGAGTAGTTGCTGGTGTTGCCTGTTGAAACCGGTAGTTTTCATCCTGCATACAGTGATTTTGGCCTGCTTGTTGGCAAGCAGTGTTCGGGCGCTGTTAATACGAATTTAAAAAAAACGGCTTAAGGGTTGAATTGATCAACAAAAAATAAGCGGGTTTGCAGTCGTCAGGCAATGGTTGCAACGGTCGGTTTTTAGGTCAATAACGGTTCCTGAACGGTGTTGAGCTGACGGGCAAAAAGTGTGCCCGTGTGAGTTACTTACGGATGACGCCCACACTCAACCCCTCAATTGCAAAAGCGTCGGTGGTCAAATCCACTTCGAGAGTAGAAAATTCGTCATTCTCCGGGTGGAGATAGACTTTATTTTTGACTTGCTCAAACCGTTTTACAGTGACCTCGTCGTCAATTCGGGCGACCACAATCTGGCCGTTGAGGGCAGTGGATGTTTTGTGTATAGCCAGAAAGTCACCATCAAAAATACCGACGTTCTTCATGCTCATGCCTTTAACGCGCAGCATGAAGTCGGCTTTAGGGGAAAAGATCGCCGGATTGATGGCTAAGTGGTCTTCGATGTGTTCCTGAGCGAGGATAGGGCTGCCCGCCGCCACCTGCCCGACCACCGGTAGCCCTGACAATTCCGTTGCTGGTAAGCGAATTCCCCGGGAGGCGCCGGGAATAATCTCGATGGCGCCTTTGCGAGCCAGGGCTCTTAGGTGCTCTTCGGCAGCGTTGGGGGAGCGGAAACCAAAAGTCTTGGCGATTTCTGCCCGGGTGGGGGGGTAGCCGGTCTCTTCTGAGTGGGACTTGATCAGCTCAAGGATTTCGCTTTGGCGTTTCGTTAGTTTATACATGGTAAATGTCTGTGTTTTTGTACAGTATCTGTGATTATATACAGTAATTTTTCTGCTGCAATCACTTGCAAAACGGGTTCTCAAGTTTGTGGTCTTATCCAGACGGCGTGAACGAAGCGCGTTGTGTTCAAGCCGTTGCGGGCTGCTAAAACCAACTTGATGTTTCAAGTCGCAAACGTTAGTTTTAAACGACTGTTTTAAGTAGGTAAGAACCATGGCACAGCTGATGACAGCACCACCGGCGACAGTAGATAAAATTCTCGACGCCGCCGAAAAGCTATTTGCGGAGTTTGGGTTTGCCGAAACGTCTCTACGCTCCATAACCAGTAAAGCGGGTGTCAATCTGGCAGCCGTCAATTACCATTTTGGTTCCAAAAAAGCGCTGATTCAGGCAGTGTTCTCCCGTTTTCTGGATCCTTTTATCGATAAACTGGCAGGGGCACTGGCGGGTTATGAGCAAAAATCCCAACCGGTGGACTTAGAGGAGATCCTGCACTTGCTGGTGGATCAGATCATGGCCGTCCAGCCGCGTAATCCGGAAGATCTTTCTGTGTGTATGCGCTTAATTGGCCTTGCTTACACCCAAGGGCAGGGGCACTTGAAAAAATACCTGCGGGATGTTTATGGCGAGGTTTTTCAGGCCTATCTGCAACTCATGGTGCGGGCCTGTCCCGGTTTGCCGGTGGGTGATCTGTTCTGGAGAGTCTATTTTATTCTTGGGTCGGCGGTTTTTACCCTCTCAGGTGCCAGCGCCTTAAGAGCCATTGCCGAAGCCGATTATGGCGTGAATTATGATCTGGAGCAGATCATGCGAAAAATGGTGCCCTTTATGGCAGCTGGCCTCAGGGCGCATACCTGAATCACATTGGAGCGATGATGCACCTTACTGTCCATATTGATAGCCAAACGATGGTTCTTCATCAAAACAATGGTGTCGAACGAACCTACATGGTCTCCACCGCCAGCGAAGGTACCGGGCAGCAGGAGGGCAGCTGGCAAACGCCTTTGGGGGCACACACTATCAGAGCCAAAATCGGCACCGGGTTGCCGCTTAATGCAGTATTTGTTGGTCGTCGCTTTACTGGTGAGATTTACTCCCCCCAGCTGAGCCGACAATACCCGCAGCGAAAAGACTGGATTCTCACCCGAATACTCTGGCTTAGCGGTCTGGAACCGGGGTTTAATCGTCTTGGCAGCGTGGATACCATGCGTCGGTATATTTACATTCACGGCGCTGTGGATTCTGCTGTTATGGGGCAGCCTGGCTCCCGGGGTTGTATTCGCATGCGTGGCATTGACATGATGGATTTGTACGATCGTGTTGAGGTCGGTACGCCGGTCAATATTCAGCTGACTTAATTCTTTTTTGGAAAGCTCGTCTCAAAATGCCGAATCGGCATAGAGTTACGGGAATAGTATTGTTTTTTGAACTTATCTAAATTTTAGTTGTCGAAGTGTGGTACTTAGTTAGTAACGAAATACTAAAATCGCATTGATTTGTTTTTGTAAACTTTATTTCCTTGGAATTAAGGTGCCAAGAAATAACCAAATAATGAGGCTTTATAATGGAAAAAACAACTGGCTCAACTTCCTCTTTTAGTAACATCATCTGGGATGTCGTTAAGCTGCCGGTAACCATTCTTAACTGGTGTGGCAAGCGTTTAGTAACACTATGCACCAATGTGTATAACTTTTTGATCTCAAACCCTTTCACTGAAAATCCGGTACCCAAGAAAACAATTAATCAGCGAACAGTTGGTATACAATGCATGGTGGGTCTGCCGGAGTCTGGTAAAGAAGTTGATATATCCGCTAACGCAGGGAGTAAACCGGCTCAGCCGCCTGCTTCAATACCTGGAACAGCGTCATTGGAACAACCAAAACAATCACCGCCGCCACCACCGCCACCACCGCTGCCATCACAATTTTCAAAACCACCATCGCCAACACTGCAAGATCTCAGTGGGTCCAAACCGCCCCCTCAAAAGCAAAATAAAACGTTAAAGCCCGAGCAGGGTCAATTCGGACCAAAGGTATCAAAAGATCTTCTGATTA
Source organism: Endozoicomonas sp. (assembly GCA_965198415.1). Classification (GTDB taxonomy): domain Bacteria; phylum Pseudomonadota; class Gammaproteobacteria; order Pseudomonadales; family Endozoicomonadaceae; genus Endozoicomonas. The sequence goes on along the minus strand of CBDAPN010000012.1, from coordinate 19,812 downwards.
GTGCCAGGGCCGGTTTGAAATCTATGGATAATAGAGACGAAACCAATCCGGGTCTAGTTACGCCCGGAGCTTATCCACCACCACCACCACCGCCAATACCGCAAGATCTCAGTGGTGCCAAACTGACTCCTCAAAAGCAAAATAAAACGTTAGAGCCCGAGCAGGCTCGATCCGGACTAAATTTATCAAAAGATATTCTGGAGAATGCCAGGGCCGGTTTGAAGCATAGTGATAATAGAGACGAAACCAATCCGGGTCTAATTACGCCCGCAACTTATATTGATGAACTTAATTCAACAGTTAACTCAGGTGTAGCGAGAGGAAGGTTAAAGAAAGTTAATGAATCGAAATTGGTGGAATTTGATGAGCTTCAAGAATTGAGTAATAAGTTTGCCAATTTCACTGTGCATGCTGAGACGGTGTTTCAAAGTAAAGAGAACCTAAAGCAAGCATTGCATGAAACGTTTAATAAAATTTTCGATTCACAGGAAGGTCCTGCGCAAGGGGTAAAGGTTATTGATTTGATTAACAACATAAATCATTGTTGGGGTTTAAACAAGTTAAGCATGAATATTCGTTGGTTTGATGATCAAAATCAGCGTGCAGAGCGTTGGCATGATGCAATGAGTCTTAATGATTTTGCGGAAGATGTAAATGAATTGAAAGGTCAGATTGATAATAATCCAAATTATGATCGTCAATTTTTAACGGGTATTACACAACGCAAAGGTAATTTGATTGATTTCAAAAATTTAACCGCAACTGCGAATCGTAATGACCCTGATTTGCAGAAGAACTTGAAGGGTTGGTTTGATTCCATTAAAAACTTCTTAAATTCACAGATAGAAATCAAAGGTGCGCAGTCCGGCGATATTACGACAGTAACTGTTCAGGATGGTCTGACTTATCTGATGGCGCGAGGCTATCAAGCCACTGAATTCGGAGTGTTTCTCGATGAAATGGACAAGCTGGAAGAAAAGTTCAACCAAGCTCAGCATTCAGCTAATAGTTAAGGCAACTTGGTTGATTCTGTCGTAGCAGCCAAGTTCATTCTGCTATTTTTTCTAGATTTTGCGTAACGCATTGTCTTTATGCCCTTTGGGCATAAAGATGGTGATATAAGCAACAAGGCCGTATAGATTTTAACGCTTTTTAGGCAGTCCAAGAGCAGACTGCCCTACTGTGAAGACAGCAAACCAACCTGAATACTCGCCAGTGTTTGACTAATAGAACGTCTGCTTGTCTATCCACCAAAAACTTCTGGCTTTGCAAGCTCAGGTTTCCTCATTCTGCTTTACCCGATGGGGTCGGCAGCCCTATAAGGGAACAGAAATGCTTTCTGTCATTGAATCCAACTACAATTTTCATTTATAAATATTATTGACTGAAGCGCTGAGAATTTTGCATGAATACCGGGTTGATCTCTTTTTATTACCATTTACTGACGGCGTTTCTCGTAGCGGGCGTGCTGTTTTGGGGACTGAAATGGTTACTGCAGCGTAAGAGCGTTGAGCAGACACCCTTTGGGTTGTTGTGGGGTATCGTTAAGCGCCCTTTGCTGACCGTTCCATGGCTGTTGTTTGTGCTCTACACCATTCATGCCTGGCCCGGAATCGAAAGCTCTGAATGGCATGAAACATTACAGCTTTTTGAACGAATCCTGATGATTACCTATCCCGCTTGGCTGGTGTGGGAGTTCAGTTTACGTACCGAAGATATCCTGGCAAGTGCTGATCAGCGCTGGGCGGCGCGGTTATCGTACTCGGTGATTGCCCGTACCATTCAGTTATTGGTGGTTTTGAGCCTGTTTTTAAGTCTTGCCCGAGTGTTAGGCTATAGCCTGTCCACACTGCTCGCCTTTGGTGGGATTGGCGGTATTATCATCGGTCTGGCGGCTAAAGATTGGCTGTCTAACTTTTTTGGTGGTCTGATGCTGATGTTGGATCGCCCATTTAAAGAAGGCGACTGGGTACGATCACCGGACCGTGCCATTGAAGGGCACGTTGAAAAAGTTGGCTGGCGCTTAACCAAGGTGCGTACCTTTGATCGTCGCCCGATTTATGTCCCGAACTCAATTTTTACCGGTATCGTGGTCGAGAATGCCACCCGGATGCGTAATCGTCGAATGATTGAGAATTTCACGTTGCGCTATGAAGATCTGTCAATCTTACCCGTCATCCTTGAGCGACTCGAACAGGCCATGGTTCAGCTTGCCGATGTGGACCCTCGCGAACCCCATTACGCTGTTTTTATTCGTTATGACGACTCGGCTCTGCTTTGCCAAGTCAGGGCACACATCACCCAAACGGGCAGGGTAGGGTTTCTCAAAGTTCAACAATCCATTCTTTTATTGATCGCCCAAATTGTTGCCGAAGAGGGAGCAGAGTTTGCCTATCCGGTGCGAAGGATTTTTGCCGATGGGCCGATAGATTCTTAGTCTTGGGAAAACTGATTTAAATGAATGGATATTTTGATTGTTGAGGATGCCCGTGATCAGAGGCTCATCCTCACGGTTGTTTTAAAGAAACAGGGGCACCGGGTTTTTGAGGCTGCGGATGGTCATGAGGCTCTGCAGGTTCTGGACAAAAACCCTCACATTCGCATTGTCATCAGTGATTGGATGATGCCCAACATGGATGGCATAGCCCTTTGCGAAGCGATTCGGCAAAGTGAAATGGGTCATTATGTCTATTTTATTATTTTGACCGGCAAGTCGGACCGTGCGGCGATGGTCGAAGGCATTAACCGCGGAGCCGATGATTTTATCAACAAGCCGGTGGATTTTGATGAGCTGAGCGCCCGACTGAATGCCGGCATTCGTATCATTGAGCTTAAAGCGGCCCTTGAGCATAAAATCCAGATTATTGAGCAAGACCTCACCTCTGCCGCCCAGACTCAGGCCAGCCTGCTGGCCGAACCCGCCACTATTCAGCAGGTCGAATTTAACTGGTATTTCAAACCAAGCCGCTACCTTGGCGGCGATATGTTTGGCTACCACCCGCTCAATGAAGAGACTCTGTGTTTTTATCAGCTGGATGTGGCCGGTCACGGGATTCCTTCGGCGTTGCTCTCCTTCTCACTGAATAACTTTCTCGGCGAGAGGGGAAAGGGCTCAGTACTGATGGATTCCCATCGCATCCGCAACCCTAATGAAGTTTTGTGCAGCCTCAATGAGCGTTTTCAGGCTTCGACGGAGGCTATGCACTATTTCACCATTGCCTATGGCACCATTAATAGCCGAACCGGTTGGGTGACTCTGTCTCTGGCTGGTCACCCGCCGCCGTTGTGGTTACAAAAGGATAGTCAGCAGATCGTAAGGGTTACGGGTGCCGGAGTTCCCATTGGCATGATGCCCAACATGAACTACGAAAATGTTACTTTGCAGTTGCAACCGGGAGACCGGCTCTTTTTGTATTCTGATGGCGTCACCGAGAGCGAAAACGCCGTCGGAGAACTGTTTGGGGAGCAGCGGTTGACGGCACTGCTAGAGAGCTCTTTCAGCAGCCACTTAGAGATGACCCTGCAACAGGTCGAACAACAAATTATCAGCTGGACGGGCAAGGATGTGTTCGAAGATGACGTTACGTACCTGTTGATGGAGTGGCGCCCTGAGAAATTCACTGAAAACTAACGCAAGGAGAGCACCATGTCATTTAACGTAAATACTGAAGCCGGACGCACAGTAGTCACTATTGAAGAAGCAAGGCTGGACGCTGCTAGTGCGGAGCAGTTTAAAACTTTTCTATTTGAGCAGATTGATGGCGGAGGTAGCCGGATGGTGGTTGACCTCTCTGAGGTTCGCTTTATGGACAGCAGCGGACTTGGAACGTTGGTTTCGGCGCTCAAGAAGATCGGCGATAGCGGTCAATTGGTTCTGGCCGCAGCGCAACCGGCGGTGTTGGACCTGTTTAACCTGACCTCCATGGACCGGTTGTTTACTATTCTCCCATCGGTTGCTGAGGCACTTGAGGAAAAGTAATTATGAACGGCCAGACCGTCCGCATGGAGATCGACAGTGAGTTGGCAAATACAACGCTGGTGGCAATGGCGGTGCGCGGTCTTTGTGCGATGACCACCCTGTCGCCGGTTGAGGTTAATCGGGTGGAGTTATGTGTGGTTGAAATTGTTAACAACGCCATTGAGCACGCCTATCAAAAACAAAAAGGTCATAAGGTTGAAGTGGGCGTTGATCTGCTGCAATCCTCACTGACGCTCACCGTCAGTGACTGGGGCTTGCAGATGGATCACAACAAACTGGATGTTAAAATTCTGACCACTGACCCTGACGACCCGAGCGCCTGGCTAGGCAGTGGCCGCGGACTGCCGATTGTGCAGAGCCTGATGGATCAGGTGGAGTACAAAAGCGAAGGTGAAAAGAACAGCTTTATTATGAGTAAGCAGATCAGGAGTTAATCTGCCGACTCATGATGTTTTATTTTTTAGGCACTACTGTGATGAAGCTGGAGTACCGGTTTCCACCAAGGTTTTGGGGCGCTCATAAGGGGTTAGCTTGAACAGTACGCCAATGACCGGGGAGTCGATGTACTGAATCTCACGGGTATTTTTGATTCTTCGTCGTTGATCAAGGTGGAAATTTTCCGTTACCCGCAAAGGTGGCGTCTGGGCATTCACTTGCAGCAAGTTCTCAGGTCCCCTTTCAAAGTTCAGCAGTGTTTCTGCGTCCGCTTCGCTGGCGCTCGGCTGCCCGGAGAGAGCCGAGTACAGAGATTCAGGGCTCAGCGTATTCAGCCAGAAGTCAACATCCACATGAAAGAAGCGCTCTTCGCTCACGGTTACTGTGCCTTCAAGCAGGTAATTTTGTCCTGCAACGGCACGGATTTTCACCGGTAACCGGTCGCCATTGGCGCTGATGGGCATGCGCCAAGCCTTCTGGGTGATTACCTGATAGTTGGGGTTGCTGTTTAACCGTTCAACCTGCTCATTTAGCAACCGCTCTTGTTCAGGTAATGAGACATAGGCGTCGCGCTGAATGTCATAAAATTCAGGTTCGCTTTCTTCAGTAATATCAAACGATTGCGTTGTTGAGTTGAGGTTTTTTCGTAACTCAATGGCGTTTGCCGGTGGCGTATGGTTCGCCACCGGTGGCCACTGTTCATCCTTGCTGTTATTGATGTAGCGAAATACCACAAGATCGGCCTGATACCAGCGTGGGTCGGACTCTGTTGCGTTGACTGACAACGAAAACAATAGAGCCAGTACGATAAACTGCGCTTTGCTCATAAAAAAATCCCGGGGTTTATTGGCCTGTCAACTCGTTTAGCAGGGCTTCCACTGCGTTAAACCGTTGTTCTGCCGTTTCCATCTCGCCAATGTACTTTAAGATACTGCTGCCTTCCAGTTTGAACTGTTGGGGTTTGTTCTGGATTAGCTGAATGATGACCATCGGATCCACCTTGGGTTGCTCCTCAAATTCGATGCGAGCCTGACCGGTATTGGCGTCGAGTTTTTTAATGCCCAGCTGTTGCGATTTGAGCTTCAGTTTCATTTGGCGAAAGAGGTTTTTTGTTGGCTCGGGCAGTAGACCAAAACGGTCGATCAGTTCTACTTGCAGGGTCTTCAGGTCATCTTCGCTGCCAGCGGCGGCAATGCGTTTGTATAAAATGAGCCGGTTATGCACATCGTGGATGTAATCTTCGGGCAGTAGAGCCGGAAGCCTTAGGTTGACTTCAGAGCCAAAGTTCAACGGCTGTTCGGGGTCGGGGGTTTCACCCTTGCGGATGGCGTCCACTGCCCGTTCGAGCATTTCGGTATAAAGAGTAAACCCGACGCTCTGTATCTGTCCGCTTTGCCCTTCACCGAGTAATTCACCGGCACCACGAATCTCTAAGTCGTTGGAGGCGAGCATAAAACCGGCGCCTAGCGTTTGTGCTTCGGTAATCGCCTCAAGCCGCTTGCTGGCATCGGCAGTCATAGCTTTGGGTGGTGGGGTTAGCAGGTAGGCGTAGGCCTGATGATGAGAACGCCCGACCCGCCCACGCAGCTGATGCAACTGAGCCAGACCGAACTTGTCGGCGCGGTTGATGATGATGGTGTTGGCATTGGGTATGTCAATGCCGGTCTCAATAATGGTGGTGCACACCAGCACGTTGTAGCGCTTGTGGTAAAAGTCTGACATGACCTGCTCCAATTGCCGCTCGCGCATTTGCCCATGGCCAATAATGACCCTGGCTTCAGGGATCAGCGCCTGCAGGTCACTGGCTGCTTTGTCAATGGTGTCGACCTGATTGTGCAAAAAGTACACTTGTCCGCCCCGCAACAGCTCCCGCAAGATGGCCTCTTTTACCAACGGCTGGTCATTTTGGCGCACAAAGGTTTTTACCGACAGCCGGCGCGCCGGTGGCGTCGCAATAATCGACAGGTCGCGAATGCCGGACATGGCCATATTCAGCGTTCTTGGAATGGGGGTAGCGGTTAAGGTGAGGATATCCACCTGTGAGCGCAAAGACTTCAGTTTTTCTTTGTGACGCACGCCAAAACGGTGCTCTTCATCAATGATTAACAGTCCAAGGTCATTGAAGCTCAGGCTCCCCTGCAGAATTTTGTGGGTACCGATGATGATGTCCAGCTTGCCATCCGTCAGCCGCTCTTTGATGCGCTCCACCGCTTTTTGCGACTTGAAGCGGGAGATGACGTCGATCTCCACCGGCCAGTCGGCGAAGCGGTCACGAAAACTTTCATAGTGCTGCTGTGCCAACAAAGTAGTGGGCACCAAAATGGCCACCTGCTTGCCACTGTGTACCGCTAAAAACGCGGCTCGCATGGCTACCTCGGTTTTACCAAAACCAACATCGCCGCACACTAGTCGGTCCATCGGTTTTGGGGCGCACATATCACGCACGACGGCGGCGATGGTCTGTTGCTGGTCCGGTGTCTCTTCAAAGGGGAACGAGGCGGCAAAGGCCAGATAGTTTTGTTCCGGTTCGGTAAAAGGAAAACCGGTTATGGCTTCGCGCCGGGCGTAAATATCCAGCAGCTCTACCGCTACGTCCCGGGCTTTTTCTGCGGCTTTGCGCCGGACTTTGCCCCACTGTTCACTGCCTAAGCGATGCAGCGGCGCCATGTCATCGTCCGCGCCGCAATAGCGGGAGATCAAGTGCAGCGATGCCACCGGAACGTAGAGTTTTGCCTCGCTGGCGTACTCAAGGGCGAGAAACTCGGTGGTCTGGCCATCCACTGCTAAGGTTTCCAGCCCCCGGTAGCGACCAACGCCATGATCAATGTGCACGACCGGCGCGCCAACGCGCAGCTCAGTCAAGTTGCGAATCGCCTGCTCGGCACTGAACTCGGCATCACTTTTGCGCCGCCGGCTCTGTTGCACCCGCTGCCCAAGCAGCAGCGCTTCGGGAATGATGGCAATGCTTTGTTGGGGCAGATACAGGCCGTTTTCCAACCCCCCGATACTGACCGACAATGCCGGCTTTTGCTGCAAAAAATCGAGCCAATGGTCACTGAGTGTGGGTGAAATACCGTTTTGCCCCAACAGCTCCAGTAGCACTTCGCGCCGCCCGGGGCTCTCTGCAACCAGCAACACATGGCTAACCTCGTTGATCAGTGCCTGCAAAGGTTTCAGAGGCTGCTCTAGCCGGGCATTGATGGTCAGCTCAGGCAGGTCGCTGCGATCCAGGTTAAACCCACCGGCTTTTACCGGCTCGGCGCTCAGGGTGACCCGGGGAAACTGGTTGAGCCTGCTGTAGAACTCTTCAGGTGGCATCATCACGCGATGGGGCGGCAGCAATGGGCGCAGTGGGTCGATGCGCCGGTTTTCATAGCGGGTTTTGACATCGGCGTAATAATGGTCGAGCGCGGCGCTTACCGACTCATCCATCAACACTCGGGTGCTGGCGGGCAGGTAATCAAACAGCGTCGCGGTTTCAGCGAAAAACAGCGGCAGGTAGTACTCAATGCCGGGGCTGGCAATGCCTTTGCCGATGTCCTGATAGATCGGGCAGTCCCGGTGGTTAACGTCAAAGGTTTCCAAAAACTGACGACGAAAATACTCCTGCCCTTTTTTATCCATAGGAAACTCATGCCCGGGCAGCATGTGTATTGCCGGGACGGTATCAATGGAGCGTTGGGTCTCTGGGTCGAAGGTTCTGAGGGATTCGATTTCGTCGTCAAACAAGTCGATACGATAGGGCGTGGACGCCCCCATAGGGAAAATATCGACAATAGAGCCACGAATGGCAAACTCACCGTGTTCGAGTACGGAGTCAACGGAGCGATATCCGGCCTGCTCAAACTGCAACCTGTGCTCATCAATGACGAACCGGGCGCCAGCCTGTAACGACAGACAGTTGCCCAGCAAAAACGACGGTGGACACAACCGCGCCAGCAGCGTACTGATGGCAATAATCAGTATTTTTTTGCCGCCACCAGAAAGTGGCAGCTGGTATAAGGTGGCAAGCCGTCGGGAGATGATGTCCTGATGGGGCGAAAAGGTGTCATAGGGCAGAATCTCCCAATCCGGCATTTGTTGCACATCAATGCTTGCATCTGCGGCCAGGTAAAATGCCAGCTCCTCTTCTAACCGGTTAGCAGAGGCACTGTCGGCAGTGATCACCAGTAGCGGTTGCTGGTCTGCCCGGGCCGCTTCGGCAATGATCAGGGCGCCTCCTGCCAAAGAGAGGTTTCCCCACTCAGTTTTTTCGCCGGGATTTTGCGCAAGAGGGATGGTGTGCTGAAACATGAATTTCCTGTATTTCCTGCCAAAAATAGAGTGAGATAGCAGAGCCCGAGGCTGCCCGGGAATAGATTGCCATCCTCGCTTTGGGCGCTATTGTTGGTCTGCCTCTAGGTCAGTGGTTTCCGTCACTGCAAAGTCATGTTGACGGTCAGTGGGGATTGTAGCGTCAGTCATGGCGTTCGCCCAGTACTTGACTAACAAATCCCCTGCGGCAGTAGGTGGCTGTCTATTAACGGGAGTCCGTCTGAGTAGGCTGCTTGATAACCCACCTGAAGACGTTGAACGGTTGTTGAAACGTGTTTTATCCATCCAATAGAACAATAATCTGACTCACTAGAACCAGTGCATAATTTTATAGTGTTTTGGATAATGCGTCGCACATAGACTCATTTCCCCAAGAGCGCTCTTAAGCGTATAGCAACGTTTTGGCAAACTTCCTGCCCAGCCACAGTGAAGTGCGCCTTATTAGAAAAATGATCCGTCGTAACTGCTATATGTATTGGAAGGACCATGAAGACCAAAAAACTTATTAAGAAAATTGAGTACACGCTTGAAAGGTTTTTTTTCAATGACAATACGGTGGTAGCGTGGTGGCGCTGGGTGTTTGATATTTTCATAAGTAGGAAGGCTTGGATCATAGGTGTCATCATCTGCTCCCGCCACAGGCTGCGGCTCACCTGTCTCACCCACAACTGAGAAGTAGCTCGGTGTGTTTTCACCTGCCTCCCCCGCATTAGTGAGCGTATGCCAGGCGTCATCGGCACTTCTTGCAGACCCGTTGGTAGTTTCCAAGCCTGCACTGTGACCAGCCACTGTGGAACTACTGGTTTGCCCTGTTTCTTCGGTTGATCTAACCGAATCAGCAATAACTGATTCGTAACTTGGTGGCGCTACTTCTGGCTCCACAGTCGACATACTGCCGGCAATAGTTCTGGTAACTGATTCACCTGCGCCGGAGGAACTGGTTGCGGCTTGGGCGATGGATGCTGCAGTTTCCGGCGCTAAAGCGGTTACAATGGCGGGTATAGATAAAAGAAAGCCCAGACCCCCGGTAATATAACTGCCGAGGCGAAGTATGTTGCCAGATGCTTTGTGGCCAGTATCAATAGCACTCTGCGCTGCAATCAATGACGCTCCGGAGACAGTGCCAAGGACCCCCCCTGCCATGCCCCCCGCAGCGGTTAAAGATAAAGAAGCACCCCCCGTTGGGATGGCCAAATACAAGCCAATCATAGAAATAACGGCAAGACTTATACCGCCTGCATAGCTCAGAGACCGGAGCGCGATGTCACCGATTGCCGAGCGTCCCATGGGGTCAATAAAGGCAATGGGGTTGGCGACAGCGTACGCATAGCGGTTGTCGTTGCGTTGATCGTCACGCTTGATAAAGCGCTTCAGTTGGGGGTGATAAAAACGGTGGCGCAGATACACCAAGCCGGTGGCCTGATCGTTCAATTCCTGATTCCAGAGAAAATCCGTACTGGAGTCGTCTTGTGCAGGATGAGTTGTTTTGCCATAGCCTTCATAGCTGTACAGATTGGCGTTAGTGCCTTGCACATTTACCCCAAGGCGGGCGCCGGTGCTTTGATTGGAAATGAATAAATGGTCACCGCCTTCCTTGCTCAGGTTGCCAATAAACTTGTGCCCGTATTGCACATAATCGTACAGTTTTTGATTTTTGAGCACCGTTTGTACCCGGCTATTTTTATGGTAGTAAAAACTTTGGCGACTGTTTTTGTGGTGAAGGTGGCCAAGAAAACCATTGGGTAAATAGTGAAAACTAGCCAATGCCTGCCCGTTGGCATCGTTGACCGATAACAGCAGACCCTGATCGTCGTAGTTGTATTGTTGATTGAGGTGGTCAGTTAATAGGTGGCCATTTTTATCATAGGTAATCTGCAGCGCTTTGCCCGGGTTGCTTTGTTTAATGTGAGTCAGTTGATCGGCTGCGTTGTAATGGTAGTCAAGGGTTTGAGTCGCATCAGGCGCACGGGTTCTTTGCTCTTTGATGATGTTGTTATTGCCGTCGTATTGATAGCGGATTTCATGGTGGGTGTGCTGGTTTTGGTGTTCTTTTTTGTGGTGTGTCTCTTTAATTAGGCGGTTTACGCCGTCGTAGTGGTAGGTAATGGCTTCGGTGGCAGATGCTGTATGGGTTGTCTGTTTGATCAGTTCGCCTCTGGGCTGGTAGTCGTACTCTCTTGATAAATAGTCCGATGCAGCGTGGCCTTTGGTAACCGTTGAACGGGCAACGCGTCCGTAAGGGCCGTAGGTATAGGTTTCTTTTGTTGGTTCAGTGCCGTTTATCTGCCGCTCAATCGACAGTATTTGGCCGTTCTTGCCATTGTTGTCCTCACCGTAGGTGAAGCGGAACAGGTGGTTGTCGCTTTTGATGGCAGAGAGCTTGCCTTTATCCTTTTTATCGTAGTGATAGGTGAGCACCCGTTTGCCTACATTTTCCTGCCGTACCAGCCGACGGCTGTTGTCGTAGGTATAGCTTTGTTGTCGCTGGTCCGGGAAGATAAGGCGGGTCAGGTTGCCTCGCAGATCATACTGGAAGTGTTGTTCATGGCCGTCGGAGTCAGAGGCTTTGGTTAAGTGCTTGTCGGGGTCGTAGCGGTAATGTACCTGAAAGGCTTTATGGTTGCGATTCCAGCGGGCCGATTGCAGCTGACCCCGTGGGGTGTACTGGTAGTGAACCCGGCTGCCATCGGGGTTGACCCGCTCAATTTCCTGACCATTGCTGTTGCGGTGGTGCTCGGTCACCAACGTGCCGTGGTGATCAATGTTGGGGCTAATGACGCGGGTTAGCCGGTTGTCGGTGTTGTAAACGTAGTCATAACCGTAATGGGTGCTTATTTGACCGTTGTTGTTTTGTTTTTTAATGGCCTTGTAACGGTTGCGAAAGAGATCATAAGTAATATGTTTTGCCAGTGTCAGGCCATCAAAACTGCGGGTTTCTATGGCCGTTTTATTATGACCGGTGTCGTATTCGTAGCGGCTGGTGACCACTGAGTGTTTTTGTTGGGAGGGGAGATCGAGCAGGGCGCTCTCTTTTACCACCACTTTCTCGAAACCGTTTTTTTGGGTGGTGGTTTGCACTGCGGTGTGGGACGTGTTGTTGAGGGGGTAATGGGTTTTTGTCTCGCTTAATAACCAGGGGGTCTTTTGGGTCTGGTTATGTTTTTTGCCGTTAAATAAGGTCTGTGTGATCAGGTTTTCATCGTCGTATACGAATTGCGTTTTATTGCGCCAGGGGTCGGTTTTTGCCGTCAGTCGCAGTAGGTCGTCGTATTGATAGCGGGTGACCTGCCCAAAACGGTTGATATTGGCCACCACTTTACCAAAAGCGTCGTACTCTTTTTGAGCAATGGCGTGGTATTGACCGTGTAACCACTCTTCGATGACCGTGGTTTTTTCGGCAGCATTCATTTTGTGGCGTATTTTAAAGCCCAGCGGCGATTCCATCACCTTAGCGTTGAAGCCGTCCTGAGCGAATGTGTAGTGTCGTATGGTGTGCACATGGCCTTCGGGGTCGGTTTTTGCCGTTAACTGCCCTATGTTGTTGTAGTGGAATTTGGTCTTCTCACCCATAGGGGAAATATGGGCGATCACGTGCCGATTTCTGGTATCCGTGAGTTTTTGGCTGACATGCCCAAGGCTGCTTTCGTGTTGCACGGTCAAGATGGCGGAGTGCTTGTCAAAGTGGTAGTGCGTTTTTTTGTGTGTTTGCTGCACGCCGGGCATCCCTTGTGCCAGCCATTTTCGCTGAGTGTTAATGACCCGCCCGGCGTTATCGTAGCAGTAACTCTCTTGTTGCCAGGGGTGCCATAAATTGACGTGTTGGTCTTGCCTGCCAAAGGTCTGTTTGGTGCTGTGGGTTTTTCGCGACGGGGAGAGGTGATACACCGATTTGATGGCTTTGCCAGAAATCAGATCGTGGTGCACGGTTGCCATTAGCAAGCTGTAACTGCTGGTGAAATATTGGTGGGCGGTGGCTTTGTATTGGCGCCACTGCTGTTTGGGGCGGTGATACACCCAGTGGCTTTCATGGGTTTTATTGCCAAATAAGTCGTATTGGTGGTCAATCCGGTTAGTAGGAATGTGCTGTTGCTGCTGTTCACTCCATAATAAATGAACGGTGCTGTTGGGTTTGTCGTAGTTGGTCGAACGGCTGTATTTAAAAGGGCTGATATTGTAAGTGTATTCAGTTTTCAAAAACTCTTTCTGGGCTTTGAAGGTGCGAATATCTCTGGGTAAATGCAGGTAATTGTAGCGGTACACCTTTTTATGTACTGTGGGTACGTCTGCATTGCTGTCCACCTGTTTGACGGTAACGTAGTAATGGTAATTTTCGTTATTGCTCTCCATCAGGCTATCAGCAGAGTCTGACATGGCGTATAAAGGGTAACCGGTATAGTTACTCTCTGAAGAGTAGCTATAGTGGCTCTCATGGTGAATTTTATTATCCACTGAGTCGAACTGTTTAAACTCTGAGACCACTGGCATCACACCCTCGCCCCCACGGCTTTTAAAAGGAATGGTGCTGTAGCTTAACTGGGTGATCAGGCCGGTGGGCGGATTGATGGCTTTTATTAAGTTATAACCGCTGTTGTTGATGTATTTAAATTCATAGCGCTGTTGCATTGGGTTGATAATGGTTGCAACGCCGGTGGGGGAGAAGAAAATTTTTTGCACTCGGGCATCGGGGTAGTGCACCACCATTACACCCGGCTCATAGCTGAAGGTGTAACGGTTGCCATAGTTGTCTGTTATCGCCGTCAGCCTTACCTCTTCAATGTTTTTTGCCCCCTCTTGATACGCAAAGGTGATGCGATTACCAAAGCGATCTTTTTGTAAAATTAACAGCCCTGCATGGGAAAAGTATTTCACCACACCGTCTTTATGCTGTGAGCGATAGCGGTAAAACAGCGTGTCTTCATTGGGAATGGGCTGCTCCACGGTATTATCCACAAACCGGGTGCCGTGCTGGTTGAAGTACTTTAAGCCGGAGGCGAACAGCGTTTCATCGTGCCAAAGCGGGTCTATTAACCACTGCCCCCCCATGTTGACGACGTTGTTGTTGATATGGTCCAGATCCAGTTGCCACCCCTTTGGCAGGCCAAATGCGCCGGAGGCATTGAAGCGGTAGGTCAGCTTTACGGTGAACGGGTGGTGAATGCCCGAGGTGTGGATCAAAGGATAAGAAAAATGAAAAGTGCCGGTTGCAACATTAACCGACGCATGCAGGTGCTGCGAGTAGTTATAAGCCTGACTGCCACTGTATGCAGAGATACTTGAAACCGGGTAGATAAAAGCCAGCACTGATAACAACAAAACAGCATAATATCGTTTCATAGCCTTCTCATAAAGTCATGCAACCAAATCGGGTCATTCACTACCTGAGTTGGTATCTGCACAGGTAACCGGAGTTACATGGTTTCATATGATGAGTCATTGAATAATATAATGCGTAACAAACACATTTTCTTAGTTTCTCCAGCTTCTTACCTCCCCTTGGTCAAGGTTTTGAGTCCAGCTGTTGTTAGTAATGAATCGGAGGTGTCGTTAGGGAAAAGTTTCGTCACAATGTGGCAGAGATAAGACCGAAATACATACTTGCGATCGCAGGTATATTTCCGAAAGGAGTGGCGCTGAAGGTTAGATAACAACCGCGTAAGAAAGCACCAAAATAGGGATTGGTATTTTCAATAAATTCAGTAACCGCAGGCGGTGTGGTAGTATAAAAGAGTTCTCTGGCAGTAATCTCGAGCTGTTCGTAAGGATTCACGATGTCTCCGGTTCCAGGCCTAAAACTATGGAATAACTCCAGGTAGCTTGGTGGTCCTGGGTCTATCAAACTGGAAAGGTGTGACTCTCTTGTATTACCAATAGTTGCGACATCGTTCGCTGGGCTTTTTCCTCCTGCATTAGCGGCATCTTGCTCGGCACCTATTGCGGCATTTCTGAGCACTGTCGAACCTGAAGTGCGGCCACTCGCTGCGGAGGAACCTGATGGTGTGTTTGAACTCGCAGTACCGGCTGTTACTGACTCGTAACTTGCTCCTGGTGGTGCTACTTCTGGCTCCACAGTCGACATAGTGCCGGCAATAGTGCTGGTAACTGATTCACCTGCGCCGGAGGAACTGCTTGCCGATTGGGCGATGGGTGCTGCAGTTTCTGGCGCTAGAGCAGTCACAATGGAGGGTATGGATAAAAGCAAGCCCAGACTTCCGGTAATATAGCTTTCTAGGCGAAGTATGCTGCCAACCCCTTTGTGGCCAGAATCAATCGTTCCCTGCGCCGCAACCAATGACGCCCCGGATACAATGCCAAGGCCCCCTCCCAACATGCCCCCCCCAGCGGTTAAAGATAAAGAAGCACCCCCCGTTGGGATGGCCAAAGCCACGCCAATCATTGAAAGAATGACAATACCTATACCAGCCGCATAGTTTAGAGACTTGAACACGGTGTCACCGATTGCCGAGCGTCCCATGGGGTCAACAAAGGCAATGGGGTTGGCGACAGCGTACGCATAGCGGTTGTCGTTGAGTTGATCGTCACGCTGGATAAAGCGCTTCAGTTGGGGGTGATAAAAACGGTGGCGCAGATACACCAAGCCGGTGGCTTTATCGCTCAATTCCTGATTCCAGAGAAAGTCCGTACTGGAGTCGTCTTGTGCAGATTGGGTTGTTTTACCATAGCCTTCATAGCTGTACAGGCTGGCGTTAGTGCCTTGCGCATTTACCCCAAGGCGGGCACCGGTGCTTTGATTGGAAATGAATAAATGGTCACCGCCTTCCTTGCTTAAAATGCCAATAAAATTGTGTCCGTATTGCACATAGTCGTACAGTTTTTGATTTTTGAGCACCGTTTGTACCCGGCTATTTTTATGGTAGTAAAAACTCTGGCGACTGTTTTTGTGGTGAAGTTGACCAAGAATACCATTGGGTAAATAGTGAAAACTGACCAACGCCTGCCCGTTGGCATCGTTGACCGATAACAGCTGACCCTGATCGTCGTAGTTGTATTGATGACCGAGGTGATCAGTTAATAGGTGGCCATTTTTATCATAGGTAATGTGCAGCGCTTGGCATCGGTCGGTTTGTTTAATGTGAGTCAGTTGATCCGCTGCGTTGTAATGGTAGTCAAGGGTTAGAGGGGCATCAGACCCACGGGTTCTTTGTTCTTTGGTGATGTTGTTATTGCCGTCGTATTGATAGCGGATCTCATGCTCGGTGTGCTGGTTTTGGTGCTCTTTTTTCTGGTGTGTCTCTTTAATCAGCCGGTTTACGCCGTCGTAGTGGTAGGTAATGGCTTCGGTGGCAGATGCTGAGCGGGTTGTCTGTTTGATCAGTTCGCCTCTGGGCAGGTAGTCGTACTCTCTTGATAAATAGCTGGAGGCAGCTTGGCCTTTGGTAACCGTTGAACGGGCCACGCGTCCGTAAGGGCCATAGGTATAGGTTTCTTTTGTTGGTTCAGTGCCGTTTATCTGCCGTTCAATCGACAGTATCTGACCATTTATGCCGTTGTTGTCCTGACCGTAAGTGAAGCGAAACAGGTTATCGTCGTTTTTTATGGCAGAGAGCTTGTCTTTATCTTTTTCATCGTAGTGATAGGTGAGCACCCGATTGCCTATATTTTCCTGTCGTACCAGTCGATTGGTGTTGTCGTAGGCATAGCTTTGTTGTTGCTGGTCCGGGAAGATAAGGCGGGTCAGATTGCCCCGCAGGTCATACTGGAAGTGTTGTTCATGGCCGTCGGAGTCAGAGGTTTTGGTTAAGTGCTTGTCGGGGTCGTAGCGGTAATGTACCTGAAAGGCTTTATAGTTGCGATTCCAGCGGGCCGATTGCAGCTGACCCCGTGGGGTGTACTGGTAGTGAACCCGGCTGCCATCGGGGTTGACCCGCTCAATTTCCTGACCATTGCTGTTGCGGTGGTGTTCGGTCACTAACCTGTTGTGATAATCCATTGCCGGGCTGATGACTTGGGTTAGCTGGTTGTCGGTGTCGTAAACGTAGTCATAACCGTAGTGAATACTCAGTTGACCGTTGTTGTTTTGTTTTTTAATGGCCTTGTAACGGTTGTTAAAAAGGTCATAAGTAATATGTTTTGCCACAGTCAGGCCATCAAAACTGCGGGTTTCTATGGCCGTTTTATTATGACCGGTGTCGTATTCGTAGCGGCTGGTCACCACTGAGTGTTTTTGTTGGGAGGGGAGGTCAAGCAGGGCGCTCTCTTTTACCACCACTTTCTCGAAACCGTTTTTTTGGGTGGTGGTTTGCACCGCTGTGTGGGACGTGTTGTTGAGGGGGTAATGGGTTTTTGTCTCGCTTAATAACCAGGGGGTCTTTTGGGTCTGGTTATGTTTTTTGCCGTTAAATAAGGTCTGTGTGATCAGGTTTTCATCGTCGTATACGAATTGCGTTTTATTGCGCCAGGGGTCGGTTTTTGCCGTCAGTCGCAGTAGGTCGTCGTATTGATAGCGGGTCACCTGCCCAAAACGGTTGATATTGGCCACCACTTTACCAAAAGCGTCGTACTCTTTTTGAGCAATGGCGTGGTATTGACCGTGTAAACACTCTTCGATGACGGTGGTTTTTTCGGCAGCATTCATTTTGTGGCGCATTTTAAAGCCCAGCGGTGACTCCATCACCTTAGCGTTGAAGCCGTCCTGAGCGAATGTGTAGTGTCGTATGGTGTGCACATGGCCTTCGGGGTCGGTTTTTGCCGTTAACTGCCCTATGTTGTTGTAGTGGAATTTGGTCTTCTCACCCATGGGGGAAATATGGGCGATCACGTGCCGATTTCTGGTATCCGTGAGTTTTTGGCTGACATGCCCAAGGCTGCTTTCGTGTTGCACGGTCAAGATGGCGGAGTGCTTATCAAAGTGGTAGTGCGTTTTTTTGTGTGTTTGCTGCACGCCGGGCATCCCTTGTGCCAGCCATTTTCGCTGAGTTTTAATGACCCGCCCGGCGTCATCGTGGCAGTAACTCTCTTGTTGCCAGGGGTGCCATAAATTGATGTGTTGGTCTTGCCTGCCAAAGGTCTGTTTGGTGCTGTGGGTTTTCCGCGATGGGGAGAGGTGATACACCGATTTGATGGCTTTGCCAGACACCAGATCCTGATGCACGGTTGCCATCAGCAAGCTGTAACTGCCGGTGAAATATTGGTGGGTGGTGGCTTTGTATTGGCGCCACTGCTGTTTGGGGCGGTGATACACCCAGTGGCTTTCATGGGTTTTATTGCCAAATAAGTCGTATTGGTGGTCAACCCGGTTAGTAGGAATGTGCTGTTGCTGCTGTTCACTCCATAATAAATGAACGGTGCTGTTGGGTTTGTCGTAGTTGGTCGAACGGCTGTATTTAAAAGGGCTGATATCGTAGGTGTACTCAGTTTTTAAAAACTCTTTTTGCCCTGTAAAGGTGCGAATATCTGTGGGTAAATGCAGGTAATTGTAACGATACAGTTTTTTATGCACTAAGGGCGCATCTGCATTGCTGTCCACCTGTTTGACAGTAACGGAGTAATGGTAATTTTGGTCATTACTGTCCATCAGGCTATCAGCAGAGTCTGACATGGCGTATAAAGGGTAACCGGTATAGTTACTCTCTGAAGAGTAGCTATAGTGGCTCTCATGGTGAATTTTATTATCCACTGAGTCGAACTGCTTAAACTCTGAGACCACCGGCAATACACCCTCGCCCCCACGGCTTTTAAAGGGAATGGTGTTGTAACTTAACTGGGTAACCAGACCAGTGGGCGGATTGATGGTTTTTATTAAGTTATAACCGCTGTAGTTGATGTATTTAAATTCATAGCGCTGCTGCATTGGGTTGATAATGGTTGCAACGCCGGTGGGAGAGAAGAAAATTTTTTGCGCTCTGGCATCGGGGTAGTGCACCACCATTACACCCGGCTCATAGCGGAAGGTGTAACGGTTGCCATAGTTGTCTGTTATTGCCGCCAGCCTTGCCTCTTCAATGTTTTTTGCCCCCTCTTGATATTCAAAGGTGATGCGATTGCCAAAGCGGTCTTTTTGTAAAATTAACAGCCCTGCATGGGAAAAGTATTTCACCACACCGTCTTTATGCTGTGAGCGATAGCGGTAAAACAGCGTGTCTTCATCGGGAATGAGCTGTCCCACGGTATTATCCACAAACCGGGTGCCGTGCTGGTTGAAGTACTTTAAGCCGGAGGCGAACAGCGTCTCATCGTGCCAAAGCGGGTCTATTAACCACTGCCCCCCCATGTTGACGACGTTGTTGTTGATATGGTCCAGATCCAGTTGCCACCCGTTTGGCAGGCCAAATGCGCCGGAGGCATTGAAGCGGTAGTTCAGCTTTACGGTGAACGGGTGGTGAATGCCCGAGGTGTGGATCAAAGGATAAGAAAAATTAAAAGTGCCAGTTGCAACATTAACCGACGCATGCATGTGCTGAGAGTAGTTATAAGCCTGACTGCCACTGTATGCAGAGATACTTGAAACCGGGTAGATAAAAGCCAGCACTGATAACAAGAAAACAGCATAATATCGTTTCATAACCTTCTCATACACGTCATGCAACACAGTCGAGTCATTCACCACCTGAGTTCGTACCTGCACAACTAATCAGAGTTATAGAGTGTCATATGATCAGTCATTGAATCATATAATGTTTAAAACACACGGCCTTAATTTCTCCAGTTTCTTATCCCCCCTCCCTTGATCCGGGTATTGAATCAGTGTCCTTAGCAATGAAGGGGAGGTGTCGTTAATCTGAAGTGGGGTGGAACAAAGTACTGACAAGATTACGGAGCGCAGTTTCACGACCTTCTTGGCCTAAGCCTATTAAAAAGTCACCTAACGTTTGATCAGAAGGGTCAGTATTACTATCAAGACTCCCGGGCTCCCCGCTTTCATGCGTAGGTGGGCTTACCTCTTGGTGAGCTGGTGATTCTAGGTGTCTTGTCCTTATTATAGAATTGGAAGGGTCTTGATCAGGTGCTTCTGCCACCGGTTCGGGCTCTCTTGTCTCACTCACAACTGATAAGTAACTTGGCGGGGGCTCGCTTGGGTGCGATGCATCAGTGATACTTTGGTGTGCAGCCCTTGCTGAGCTGTTGGC
>CBDAPN010000011.1:0-35255 GCA_965198415.1 Endozoicomonas sp. | reverse complement strand
TGCGCATGGAGTGGGCGGTGGAAATGAGAAGGTTAAGGCAGGGCAAACGCATGAACATTTCTTGACCAATAGTTGTTGAAATTGTTCTTGCCATACCCCCCTTTGCTCTGGAAAATTCTCACCTTTTATGCCAATTCAGTCTCTTCTCGAACGTACTCACCAGTTGCCTGATCCTCGGCAATCTGCCAAATGCACCCATATCATGGGAGAAGTCGTTTTCATGACCATTGTTGGTCTCCTCTGTGGTGCAGATGACTGGGATAGCATTGTTCTATGTGCTGAATGTAAGGAAGACTGGCTCCGGCAACACCTCAAGCTACCAGGTGGTATTCCATCACACGACACATTTAACAGAATTTATTCGCTCCTTGATCCGGCAGAATTTCGAGATTTGTTTACCAGGTGGGTTAAAGATATGCTGATTGACACCCCTCTCTCTGGCGTTGTAGCCCTTGATGGCAAGACTGTACGGGGTTCACGGGGCAAATCATCCAGCGCCATTCACATGGTGAACGCTTGGTCCACCGAGGCTGGAATCAGCCTCGGCCAATACAAGGTAGACAGTAAATCCAATGAGATTACCGCAGTACCAGAGTTACTGGATAACCTGTCAATTCAGGGCTGTTTGGTAACGGCTGATGCGATGAGCTGCCAAAAACGCATTGCTGACAAGATTCTGAAGTCTAGAGCGGATTATCTCCTGGCGGTGAAGAATAACCAGCGCAAGCTCTATGGTGAGTTGGACCAGCACTTTTCCAACTACTGGCAAGAAAACCCCACCGACAGTCCTGATCAAGCTCATTATGGTGAGCAATTGGATAAAGGGCACGGACGCAAGGAGCACCGTCGTTGCTGGGTGTTAAATGATCTGTCAGCTTGCCCCAATGCAACCAGATGGAAGGCTAAAACAGTAGCTGCTGTCCAGTTAGATCGAGCCAAAGGTAATAAAGGACGGAGCTTTATCCGCTATTTCATCAGCAGTAAGGCTATGACAGCAGACGAAGTACTCAAGGCAACACGTCTCCACTGGCAAGTGGAGAATAGCTTGCACTGGGTTCTGGATGTTGCTTTTTCAGAGGATCAGTCTCGAGTCAGGCAGGGCAATGCAGCTGAGAATCTTGCCATTGCAAGACAAATTGCGCTGAACCTTTTAAAGCAGGATACCTCTATCAAGGTTGGCATAAAGAACAAGCGGAAAAACTGTGGCTGGAGTGAGGATTATCTCTGCAATATTCTTGGTTTGATCAAATAACGTTCATGCGTTTGCCCTGAAGGTTAAGGGAGCTCGTGTTACAAAGAGAATAGACAATTCTGTAATTGGCAAGCCTCGCACAGGAAGTGCTAATAAGCTCCCTGATGGTCAGCATGGCTTCAACGACATTATTGATAATTATGCTGGTGATGCAGCCAAGTTTGACATTCCAACTAAAGGGCCGGGCGGTAAAGTTGTTCGGATATCTGAATTAAGACAGCTCCAAGGTAGTAATAACGGAGTCGATGGTGTTTTTGAGTGGATTGTTGATCAAGGCAGTGTCACTCATCGACGATTCATACCAGGTGGTAAAGTTACTGGTCTACCCAACCAAATTCCCAAGAAATAGTGAGCAATCTCATGTCGCCAATTAAAGTATTAATAAATTTAGGCCTCTTGTGCTGGCCAACTATTTTGCTTGGGTTTGGGAAAGGTTGGGTAAGTCGGAAAGATGCAATTGATTATGCTGTCGATCTTCTCATCAATGGTAATGATGATGAGGACGTTTCAATAATAGCCGCTGGAGAAACTTTGGGAGATGATGAGCTGTTAAACCTGATATCGCATCAGGTTGAGCAATCTGATAGCACCAATGATCTCGATAAATGGCGATTGGCTCATCTTATTAGCATTGCAGAGTCTAATGATGATGAACAGACCAAGCTTGATCGCCTACAAGAGGTCTATGCGGATTTTAATTATCCAGAAGATATGGCTTCGTGTAGCATCTATTCTCAGGATGAGACTGATCCACTTTTGGCTATGATACAAGTCGTAGAAGAGTTGAGGAGTAAGCTTACGGAGCAATAGTTTAACCTCGTTCCCACGGTTTCCGTGGGAACGCATACCTGATTCCCAAACCAACACCGCACAGCCAACCCGGAAAACATCCGCTACGAGTACCGGGTAGACAAGGCCAACCGGCTCTCTGCCGTACTGATCCCCGGCCAAGGGCGGATCAGCTACCCCGGCGGCACCATTATGACCCAGACCGTGGATGGCCTGATGCGCCTGACCGGCCGCTCGGTAGTTCGGACTCGGTGATTCCCGTTGTGGCGGTCAACCACCTTTTGGAACTGGTGGCGTGGAATGAATTTCAGTAACTGTTGGAAAACGCTGTTATGATGTTTCATGCTTGTCTTTTTTGGTTTTTGAAATAGCTGTCTCGATAACGGCTATTTCACTGCAAACCAACAGGGGCAGGTACTTCTTATCTGTTCCTATTTTTTAACCGGACAGCAGTGTATGAAGATAAGAAAAAACCTACGTTTTGTTTTATTTGTTCCCCTTCTCCTTTTTTTGGGGGGGATAGGTATCGGCATGTTTTTTGGGCTTATTGGGTATTATGCTTCTACGTGGCTAGGTATTTTTGAGACCCAGTCTCAAAATGAAATGGTATTTTGGTTATTTGCCTGTATGGGGATTATCTCAGGAAGCATCTTATCCATTCAGTCTTTTTTTCGTTGAGAAATAAAGTGACACCCAGCGCGAAAATAAGGGACACCCAGTGCGCCGAGATAAATCGGCAAGAACTAAAATAAGTGAAACTGGGGGCGGGTCTTTCATCTTGAATTCTCTCAAGATGAAAGACATCACTTCAGTGTGCGATCACCGGGACAACCTGCGGAAGGAGGTAACACAACCGCACTGTTCACTACCTGTACTATCAGGAAGGCATGGTGGGCGGGTATGACGACAATGGTCAACTGATCCAGGAATACGGCTAGAAGCCCAGCAGCGTGTGGATGACCGAGCTCCTGTTTACCCGCACAGCGGATAATAAGTTGTATTTTTACACTAATGATCACTTGGGCACGCCGCAGAAAGCCTTTCGCAGAAATGGTAAAGTGACCTGGAAAGCCAAGGTCAGCGCCTTGGGGAGACTGAGGTTTGGGCAGAGAGCGAGCTGCGTAATAATCTGCGGTTTCCGGGGCAGTATTTTGATTCGGAAACGGGGATAAATTATAATTTTCAGCGAGATTATTGGGCTAACATAGGCCGTTATGTTCAGGGAGACCCTATTGGGCCGAATGGTGAGCTTAATTCATATGGGTATGTTTATTCAAACCCATTAAGATTCCACGACACTTATGGTTTGTGGAGTATGGATCCAGTTTGGGGATTTATCTATGATGCCACGGGAGGTGCATCATTTGACCAAAGTACAGTAGATTTTGCAGCGGGATTTGGTGACACGCTATCATTTGGCTTGACTGACTGGGCTCGCAACCAGTTAGGTATCAATTCAGTTGTTGACAAATGTTCGGTACATTTTTCCCGAGGTGAAATTGCTGGCATCACTGTTGGCTTTCTTAGCGGAGGAACAGCGGGTTGGCGTGCTGCCGGTAATAAAGCAAAGAATTTTCAGTTTTCCCATTGGATTCCAAGTAGATATATCAGAGCCACCAGTAAGTTCTACAAGCCACTGCTAGATAACAGGTTTGGCAGATGGTTTATCAAAGGTCACAACAAATGGAATGGTAACTATGTGCATGTAACAAGGCACTATAAGCATGATCCATTTGCTACCGGAAATAGAGATTTTCCAGGCAGAAGCCTTGGGCCAAAATGGAATACAATGCTGCAACAATTAGACCTTATACCAAATGTCTATAAAGGTGCTGGTTTGGGTGCTTCTGTCATCTGTGCTAGCGCAGGATTGCAAGGGGGGTGTGGATGCTCTTCAATGTGAAGAATACTTTGAACAGGTTGAAAGGTCGGCTCATCTATGGGGGTAATGACAAAGTCTTTTATTACGAAGGCTTTATCATTTTTTTATATCACTCGATTTTAACAGCCAATGATGCAGAATCTCTCGCTTGGCAACTAAACAAGCTTGATTTAGCGCAACATAATAAAGAAAAACGGCTTGTTACCTTCTACGACCTGAAGGACTTAAACAACAAGACTTGGAGTGAAAAGCATCTGTTTTCAAATAATCAGAGTTACTATGAGCATAAAATCAAGATAAAGATGATAGGTACTAATAAAGAATTAGAAATCAAAATCAACATTCAGAATGGAGGTTTTTTTGGTCTGAAGATTATGTCTGAAATACATGATTTTTTCGCTGAAGACTACTGGCTTGGAAAAATTCTTATTAGAGATTGCTTAACTACTGAGTATGCAGACCTCACTAACTAGTGCCTGTCTAACATCTATGGGGGTAATGACAAAGTCTTTTATTACGAAGGCTTTACAGCACATATGGACATTGAGCTTGAATTTTTTCAGGTATCACCATGACTTCTACAGATTTTAAAGAATGGTCAGTCCTCGGCTTGGAGTTCTGGAAAATACTGGTGTTTGGTACACTCGACTGGTCACTAATTGCGACTATGCAAAGAATCTGGCTAATGAACTTGGCAACTAAACACAGCTTGCACCTTACCACATCCAGACATTAGCAGGATAACAACTACTTCACATCGGAAATATAAGGTGAAAAACATATTGGCTGGCCGTGTTTTCCCTACCGACAGCTTGCTGAGCGACGCTTGCCGTAAAACTATCGAGTTTGCGTCAGCTGAGTACCAACTTCCGGGAGGAGTCTGAATGCCTTAAGAGGCAGCACCGCAAGCGTTACAACAAAGCACGAAACCTGAAACAACAGCGACTTACGACAACACGACGTGAAATGGCTCATCTTGAGTACCTCAAGACAGCCTTTCAATTATCCGCAAGGCTGAGTTGACCTTGTCCTTGCTGGCCAAACAGCAACCAGATGAGCCAAGGCTGGAAAATCTTCAATATCACATTGTTCATAGCCGCCATCAGATAGACCTGATTTTTATTGAGCATTCCCCATCATGAGTTAGCCTCACACCGAGTGGATTAGCAAAGGCAAGCCGGAACTCCCGTGGAGTTAAAGTCTGCGTCAAGATAATTCGGTTTTAATCATGGTAGAAAGCAAACAGATGACCAGGTTGCAGTGCCTAATAAGGTGCAAAAAAACGGTTTTCGGCAAGGTGAGCTACGACAAAGGCTTCTGAAATCTTGAAAATCTGGACGCTCTTCAGAATGCGAGGTTTTTTCAGGCAGTGATAAAAAGCGGGAGTCTCACCCGGAATTTATCCGGGCAAAAAGAAAACACTCCGCTGTTGAGTCCGACATCAACGCACTGGAAGCAAATGGTCTCGACAAATGTCCAGATGGCATTGAAGGTTTTAAACGCTATGTTGCATTGGCGGTTGTCGCCGGTAACCTGAAGCGGTTGGGTAAAATCATTCTGAGCAGAGCCCGTCAGTAGCCTTCCAGAGTTGTTTATCATGCTTGCATGAGGATTTGGTGTACTTAAAAACTGACTGTGTTTTGAGCAATCCGGCAGGAAAGTGCTCTTTATCTGTTCTTGTGCAGGAATCTGGTCTCTATCAGTTCCTGCCTGCCAGAATAAGCGGCCGTTTTTCATGGTTTTCTGTAACTACGATGTTGTGCAATGAAAACCGGGGCCGGGTCTTTCATCTTGAATTCTCTCAAGATGAAAGACATCACTTCAGTGTGTGATCACCGGGACAACCTGCGGAAGGAGGTAACACAAACGCACCGTTCACTACCTGTATAATCAGGAATGCATGGTGGGGGAGTATGACGACAATGGTCAGCTGATTCAGGAATACAGCTGGAAGCCCAACAGCGTGTGGATGACTGATCCGCTGTTTACCCGCACAACGGACAACCGGGTGCATTTTTACATTAATGATCACCTGGGCACGCCGCAGAAAGCGTTTCGTAGAAATGGTAAAGTGACCTGGAAAGCCAAGGTCAGGGCCTTTGGGGAAACTGGGGTTTGGGCAGAGAGTGAGCTACGGAATAATCTGCGGTTTCCGGGGCAGTATTTTGGTGTTGAGACGGGGTTGGACTACAACTATTTTCCGGATTATGCGCCGGGGCTTGGGCGCTATGTGCAGAGTGATCCGATTGGAATGATTGGAGGTGCAAATAATTACGTATACGGTTTCTCAAATTCAATCATATATTTTGACGAGCTTGGGCTTCTGGCTAGTAGCCCATATTGTCAAGATACAGGCCTTCTAATCTTGAGCGATATTAATTCTGGTAAAACGGTTAAGCTTGAAGCTGAGTCTGACGGTAAGCCGTTTGGTGAGCCAATCCCTCTTGGTTCATATGACTTATTAGAAAGGGCAGGCAAAGATGATTTCTATAGATTGGATGCAATTGATGAACAGTCATGAGATGATACTCACCAGACTACCGGAAGAACAAACATCAGACTTCATAAGCTTGGGCGTACTATCGGTTGCATTGCAGCTAAAGATGCTCATGAGTGGGAAGAGGTCAAACAGCTAATCGAGGAAACAATAACAACTACAGAAAAGGATAACTTTGCTCCATTTTTTTGGTCTAGGACAGGTGAGATTAAAAAAATACGGCTTAATATCTGTTGTAAATTGTCGGGAATAGAATACCTATTTTAAGTTATATAATTTTCGGTGTAGCCTCAATCCAGTTAGCACTACTGGTGGAGAGACTTTTAGAAGTGCTCTGGATGGAATATAAGTTTTATGGTTTTGGTGGTGTTGAAAGCGTCATGATCTCACAAATATCGGTTATTATTTACTTTACCTCTACCTTAGCCCTTATCACTATATCGTTGTTACTCCAAAGTTTTAGAAATAATAATCAATATTCTGCTTTTGCAAATCGCACATCTATTTTCATTTTAACCTTTGGAGCTGTTACATTACTTATTTCTTTAGCTATGGGGGTTTTAAGTATTCGATCTTAACTTCGAGGGGAAACCGGGGTCGGGTCAGGGCAAAAATATGATCACTAATTGAACAGCGATGCAAAGAAAAAGCCTGTATAATCACCCCTTTGGCTGTTTACCGATGTCTGCAAAAGCCCTGTTTTCCAAATGTTCTGGTCAAGTAAAACTGGACACTAAAATTTGAGAATTTACGCGATTAATCTATACATAAATGGCACTGACTTAAGGCTCCAACCCGGAAATATCAAGGCTTGCTCAAGAGAGAAAAATGACTATAAAAGTCAAGAAGACTTCACCCCCGAGAGCAAGCCATGACCAAGTTTAGCCCAGAGTACCTGAATCTTGCTGATGACCTCATCAAACAATTTGCACTGGCAGGAGGGGCGATCAAAAGCCTGATGCATATGGATATACTGCGATGCAAAACACCGGAAATGGTCAGGAAAGAAATAGACGTTCACCTGTTGGTTTATAACCTGATACGGGCACTTATGGCACGGTCGGCGGTACGGCTAAAAAACAAGCCCCGGGAGATCAGTTTCAAAGCTGCACAAGAATGCCTTCAGGAGTTTCATGTGCTGTTGCTTCAGTCAGACGTTTGCCTGTTGCAGAGGCTGGTTGAATACATGGTATCGATCACAGGAGAGCACAAAGTAGGAAATCGTCCGGGCCGGCACGAGCCACGAGCGGTCAAAAGACGACCAAAGCCTTACAAGCGGCTCCAGCACTCAAGAGCACAAGCGCGCAGACTCAATGAATACGAGCGGTTGAAGGCTTAAGTCAGTGCCATTGACTTGTGTATTTGTTTGTTCCGTGGATCAAAACTCAGGAGCTTATTATGTTGAAGGTTTTGGGCACGGCGGGCTGGAGAGGTTTATGCTTTTCATTTAGCAACACTACCGTCCATCGTTTTGGGTGGATTAACGCAACACCGGATCAAATTTTCATGCCTGAACCTGCATGCCTCTAGGTGAATGCAGTGCAATAAGAATAAGAGCACCATACATTTGCTCATATCTCAGTTCGGGATTTTTGCTGACTGGGTCAGAGTTAGGATACTAATACAGAAAAATAACGGGGTCCATCTTACAGGAAATTTCAGCGGTGTGTAATCGTATTACCTCTTATGTATTAGACATCAGTCCGGATATTTGATAAGTATGCAGACCAACCGGGGTTGGTAAAATCTGGCAAGGCAGTGCCTTGGCTCAGAAAGTCTGTTGTGACGGTTATACAATCCTGTCCGCAAGTCTTGGCTGCTTCTACCCGTCTAGCCGGCAACAGACGAGCACGGTCAAGAAAAGCGGGTGAAGAAAGCAGTCGCTCTGCCAAAACACCCATTGCCCAAATCATCACTGTCTGTCAGCACTCTGGCTTGGATCATTGTCTCCAAATACTGCGACGCACTGCCACTTTACCGGCAGGAAAACATTCTCAAGCGATACGGCGGTTGTGTGACACGCACGACCATGGCCAACTCACTGATTCGTCTTTCTACGTCGCTGCAACCACTGATTAATCTGATGAGACCTGGGTTCAGGTCATCACTGAGAGCAGCAAGTCCATTAACTCGGACAAATACATGTGGGGCAGCTTGCTTTTTTTATCCAGTTTTTAAAAACTAGGCACCGATTTGAACCTTGGGTTAACGATTGCCCGCTAACTTATAAAAGCCCAAATACCCTGAAAAAGTGGATGTGATTAGCTCAATAATGCTTTCCATTCTTTCAGGACGCAAACGTTATGCGCATATCGGAACGATAACTAGTGATAATGTAAATGCTCAACTTCTCGGCATGAAAAAAATTGTGAGTGATGATTCCGTCAGGTGTGGTTTAAAGAAGATTGATGAAAATGTTGAGTGGATGCAAAAACATCTCCATCTCTGTTTTGATCCGCTATTAACCATTCCATGGGTTTTAGATTTTGATGTTACCGTGAAAACTATAGCTTAGGATAACTTGTGCGCGTCGTAAGGTCAGGATTGACAAAAAGAGCTTAAATGAAGCAGAATGAGTTGAGAATTTGAACGGAATAACATCGTTTGAGGATGAAAAATTGTACCGGTTACCCATAGAGAAAATGAGGTCGGCAATTTAACAAGACGATACACAGGAAAAAGTATGCCGTTATCGTCTTTGCCTAGGTGAAGGCTTAAAAATTTGCTGCTACAAGCAAAAAATTTTGAGCTATTTTTTCCTGTGATCTAAGCGTTAAGTTTCTAGGAAGCAATATGCAGGAACAGAGAAGATTTAAAGACTGCCTTATAGAAAGACAAACACCAAAAGGGATAGATATACTTTGTGGATTAAAGCACTTTGCAATAATAACTTATGCTGTGCCTGCTGAAAGGTTTGATGGCTTATTTCCTGATAGGTTTGTATTAGATACAATTCAAGTAGGCGAAGAGAAATTAGGGTTAGTTTCGGTAGTCCCTTTTATTGACGTTGATTTTACATCTGCTGTTTTCCCTTTTCCAAAGTTCACAATGGGGCAAACAAATTATCGAATCTATATCATCGATAAAGAAACGGGAGAAAGGTGTGTATGGTTTTTGGGCACTACACTGGATTCATGGACGTTAGCTGTTCCAAAGTATTTATGGAAGTTACCTTGGTACTCAGGGAAAGTTGAGTTTGATTGCCAATTTAATAATCAAACTGGATTGTACGAAAGATACTCTATGAATACTGAAGGAGATTGGGCACCTGCTTCAGTAAAACTAAGTCAGTCAAGTAAAAATGAATTAGACTTTCCAGGTTTCCCAGATACAGAATCAGCATTAGTCTATCTTACTCATCCATTGGCTGGTTTTTACTATCGGACAGACGGTAAACTTGGCACATATAGGGTATGGCATAAAGAACTGGAGGTAAAACCTGCAAGTTTAATATCAGCAGATTTTAAGCTTCTCAGTCGAATGAGATTGGTTTATGAGAGTGAACAAGTTAATCCATATAGTGTGCTTATTGAGCCATTAAATGAGTTTACAATCTATTTACCACCAAAGATAATAAACTGAAACTTAACAAGCGTGTCGACGGGATTGTCGTTGTACTCCTCCCTGTGACACGTCCGCAGGGCAAAAACATGATCAAGAATTAATCAATTCAAGCACTTTCATCATATAGTTTTCATCCCAACCACAAGTTTTCCGCCGCGGAGTCTTCCCTTGCCCTGCAACGGTCTTCATTGAAAGCTACGTCCAGAACCCAGTGCAACTGGTTTTCAACCAGCCAGTGCTGCCTGGTGGCCTGAAGAACGATCGAACGGATCAGCTTGTTAACGTGAGTTCGACGTTCAGAAAGCCATAGGGACACCCTCTGTTAGTGCGGAAACATTTATATGAGGCTTTCTTGGTTGCATTGTATAAGCGATGAGGCCAGCAATCAGCTTTACAGCAAAATTGAATGGTGAGCGGTGTCGAGTGTGTTCTATCTGCGAAATATTTTTCAACTGATCATTAACACTCTCGATCACGGCTCGCTTTCTCAACATGGCTTTATCAAAGGCCTTCAGCTCTTTCGGCTTCATGTTTTTTCGAACTTTCGTCATTAAATTCAGGCCTTTCTCTTTCAATCAGCCAGCTAACTTCTCTGAGATATACCCTTTATCTCCATAAATCCAACCCGTTAAATCCTCTACAAGGTCAGGTACAGGCTTGCGATCATCGGTATTGGCGGTTGAGAGACAGAAGGACAGGATTTCCCCACAATGGTTGATAATCAAGTGAAGTTTGAATCCATACTTCCAGCCAGTAGATGTCTTTCCACGTTTAGCTTCTTCTCTGAACACCTTATGGTTATTGATTCGATGATTATCACAAACGACGATAGGCGTAGAATCAATGAACGACAAACCTGTAGGCTTTCCCATGCACTTTGTTTTGAGATAAACAGTCAATGGAATCAATGTCGTCTTCATCAGCTCAACAAAACGGTTATAAGAAACCAGGTTGGGAAAACTGTCTGATTTATGCCGGACAATGTGGCTCAGGTAATAGTGCTTGAAATCCCGGAAGGCGCTCTGATGGAAGCAGATAATGATGGTCATTATCTCACTGAGCGTCAGTTTTGATATAACCGGTGATTTTTTGTCATTGCAGATAAGCTGCTTATGCCATTGTGGTTCAAAAATTAGACAGAAATCATCGACATCACAGAATACACTGGTCATAGACATGGAGCCTCCGGTTAGCTGTCTGTGGTTTGGTACCCGAAAGATAGCTAAGTTGTCTGGAGGCTCCTTGTCTTTTTTACGTCGAACTCACGTTGATTAGCTCTGTGAGATTTCTGCGAGGGAGGGTTGTGGATTGAGCTCTATACCGGATGATGAAACTGGAAATGCATTGAGAGAGTTCCAAGCTAATGGGTTTGAGTTATCTAAACCTTTAGAAATAGATTTCTTTGTGGCTGTTCCTTCAAAAGAAACTGGTGACCAAGTTGCTATTAAAGTTAAAAAGTTGGGGTTTAAACCTACTGTTGAACAAGATGGTGAAACAGGTGACTGGACTTGTTATTGTACAAAAACGCTTATACCCGAATATGCTGAAGTGGTGAGACTTGAAAAAGAGCTTGATAATATTGCTCGGCCGCTAGGTGGCTTTGCTGATGGGTTTGGCTCTTATGGGAATGTTTAACCTCGTCCCCACGGTCCTCTGTGGGAATGCATACCTTATTCCTAAGCTAACTGTAGTGGTCTAAGTGAATCTGGCATCTTACATCAAGGAGGATGCGGGCGATTTTTGGGGCGTTTTTGTTGAGACTGTATGGTAATTATGAATTAAATGGAACGTATGTTTGATATAGGGAAGGCAGGGTTTGGTGATGAGGTAGTGTTCTAACTTGTTGAAAATAGATGAGTATGTAGGATATGAGAGGCAATGTATAAAACCTCCCCACCCTGCCGCTGCCACGTTTGCCCGTGGCCGTAACGGTCACGGTGGGAGCTGCTGAGATGATTCGGGCTTTCCACTGCGTGGTGGACTTGCACTCCAGCATCTGGCAGGAGCTCCCTGGGTAGGAGTATCGGCTCGGGACGTATGATGACTGGCAAACAGGCCAGGGAAGTTGTAGGGCATTATATCGACAATTTTATGATTGTCTGTAAGTTTTTTTATATAACGAATGTCGTTTAAATTGCGGTGGGTTATTTAACGATCAACCACTGCTAAGGCTTGGTTTAGCTTGCTCACGAGGAGGTCAATGTGTTCCCGGGTGTTTTGTGAGTCTTTTTCATTTTGCTCACGGCTTTGCATCAGCTCGTAGCTGATGTTCAGTGCGGCCATAACAGCAATGCGTTCGGTGCCTATGACTTTGCCAGAAGAGCGGATTTCCTGCATTTTGTCGTTCAGGTAGCGGGCCGCTGAGTACAGCGCATCCTGATTTTCATTAGGGCAGGCGACGCGGTACTCTTTATCTAGGATGTTAACCGATGCGACCGATGTTTTATCCGTCATGATTCATGCTCCAAAGATTTGAGACGCTGAATCATTGCATCCACTTTGTTGCGCGCAACGTCGTTCTTCTCCATCAGCCTTGCTTTTTCAGCTCTCCAGGATTTTTCATCCTGTCGAAGCTGCCTGTTCTCCCTGCTCAGCTTCTGACAAAGAGTTGTCAGATAGTTGATTTTTTCGTCGAGGGCAATGAAATCGGACTCTTTCATAACTTCCCTGAATGCTAGTTTATTAGAGTTACTATAGCCTCTGAAGAATTTCAGAACAACGACTTAATGGTTGACATTGTCGTGCTTTTTCTACTGTTGGTATTTTGTGCGGCTAGTTCCGGTGTGAGCAGGCATATTTTGTAATAATTGTGTTAGCATGTATTCCTTTTTCATGGGGTGTCTGGGAAAAACCGCCGTGAAAATAGGTACCCCGTTGGGGTTGTACCCGTAGAATAAAAGTCTTCGGTGCCATTCAGGGAGTGCTTGCGCGGCAGGCTGTTTGAGGCAGAAGATTTAACAGTTTTACATTTGTAAAACATAGTCTAGAAGAAAAAAAACAAGCTACATTGGGTTTTTAGTAATTTTTTGCCAGTTACATGACTTTTCAGTCGATCTTAAAGCCGCCGGAGAGAGGTATGTTGAGCCAGATCACCATTGCGCTATCGAAAGGGCGTATTCTTAAAGATACCCTCCCTTTGTTAAAAGTGGCCGGAATTGAGCCTGTTGAAGATCCGGGAAAAAGCCGAAAACTCGTGATCGCCACGACACATCCTCAGGTTAATCTGCTTATTGTTCGAGCCAGTGATGTCCCCACCTATGTTGAGTACGGTGCCGCCGATATGGGCGTGGCTGGTAAAGATGTTCTTTTGGAGCACAACAGCACCGAGCTCTATGAACCGCTGGATTTAAATATTGCCAAGTGCAAACTGATGACTGCGGCAAAAGTTGGTACTGGGTCAGTGTCCGGGCGGTTAAAAGTTGCCACGAAGTTTGTCAATGTTGCCAAGCAGTATTACGGTGCGTTGGGTGTTCAGGCCGATATCATCAAGCTCTATGGTTCTATGGAGCTGGCGCCTTTGGTTGGGTTGGCGGATGTCATTATTGACGTGGTGGATACCGGCAATACATTGCGTGCCAATGGTCTGGAACCCAGAGAGTTGATTGCTCAGATCAGCGCAAAAATGGTGGTCAATAAGGCTTCCATGAAAGTGAAGCATCAGCTGATCGGTGGGCTTTTGGAACAACTGGCAGGTGCAGTTAAAAAAGAACCTGAGGTGCACATATGAAAACGGTGGTCAATCCGGCACAGCTGGATTTCAGTAGTGTGGAGTTTTCATCACAACTGGATGCGTTATTGGCGTGGGACTCTGTTTCCAGTGAGAGCGTACAGCAGCAGGTAAAAGAGATTATCCACAGGGTTCGTACCCATCGTGATCAGGCGGTTATAGATTACACTCGTCGTTTTGATGGGCATCCGGTTTCCACTATGGATGATTTGGTGCTGAATCGGGCGCGTTTACAGCAAGCACTGACGAAGATTTCATCTGCCCAGCGGGAAGCGTTAGAAGTGGCCGCCCGTCGTATTCGTGATTATCACCAGCATCAGCAACAAAGTTCCTGGCGTTATCAGGAAGACGATGGCACGTTGCTGGGGCAGCAAGTTACAGCAATGGATCGGGTCGGGTTATACGTGCCCGGTGGTCGTGCAGCTTATCCGTCGTCTGTTTTAATGAATGCTATTCCTGCTGCGGTGGCTGGTGTACCCGAAGTGGTGATGGTAACGCCCACTCCAGCTGGGGAGTTAAATGAACTGGTGCTGGCGGCAGCCGCTATTGCCGGTGTCGATCGTGTATTTACCATTGGTGGCGCTCAGGCCATAGCAGCTCTGGCCTATGGCACCGAAACGATTCCCCGGGTCGATAAAATTGTTGGTCCTGGCAACATTTATGTAGCCACCGCCAAGCGAGAGGTTTTTGGTCAGGTGGGTATTGATATGATTGCCGGGCCTTCTGAAATACTGGTGGTGTGCGATGGGCGCAGTAATCCCGACTGGATTGCCATGGACCTGTTTTCACAGGCAGAGCACGATGAGGTTGCCCAGTCGATTTTGGTGTCGCCGGATCAGAATTTTCTGCATCAGGTGTTGGACAGTATTCAACGACTCCTGCCTTCCATGGAGCGCCGAGACATCATTTTAGCGTCGCTTAATAATCGTGGCGCCCTGATTTTGGTACCCGATATGGACGCGGCCTGTGAATTGGTTAACCGAATTGCTCCGGAACATCTGGAGCTTTCGGTTGAAAACCCCGAGGCGTTGCTGCCAAAAGTACGCCATGCCGGTGCCATTTTTATGGGCAGATATACGGCAGAAGCCCTAGGTGATTACTGTGCCGGGCCAAACCATGTGCTGCCAACTTCTGGTACCGCCCGTTTCTCATCGCCATTGGGCGTTTATGATTTCCAGAAACGCTCCTCTGTTATTCACTTTTCCGCAGAAGGGGCTTCAACAATGGGTAAAGTGGCTTCGGTTCTGGCCAGAGGGGAGTCGTTAACGGCCCATGCGCGTTCGGCAGAGTATCGCATTAAAAAGCCGGTTGCCTGATTTACGCAACCGACCTGTTGACCGTCGTTGAAGTTGGCGCTGCGGTTACATTGAGTTTCGGGCAATGGCATCAAGCAAGCTGATGTCCCGGGTTGGCATTTTACTGTGCTCCAGTAACCAGCTGACCACGGCATAATCCCGACATTGCTTTTGGCGATTTTTATTGCCGCTGTAAAAAGCCCATAGAGCCATGCGGCCCATGCGTTCGCCCCATTTCTCTCGGGCTGGCTCAATTACTGCGTCAAAAAATGCGCTGTAACTGTGGATTTGTTGCAGGGTAACTTCTCTTTCTGGCTCTTCAAACCAGGATTCGCCCACCACGCTTTTGGTCCAGTTCTTTGAACGTTTTTGTATTGCGGTGATTTCTTCGGTGGTGGGTATTTCTTTCAGTAGCACGTCGTACAGTTGACGCAGGTCGGTATTGTTGGGGTTCCAGTCCTCAATACCGAGGAGCTCCATAACCTGAATTAATTCATGGTCAATGGCGATGCCGCTTTTTAAGTTGAGGGCAAGAAAAAACGGCAGCACCATGTGAATAAGTTCAAGGGATATTTTCTCAAAAGCTCTGGCCTGTTTTTTCAGCATTGATACGTACTGCTGTATCTCTTGCTTTTTGGTTTGCGGCGATACCACCACGTCGATAACGCCCACAGACTCTTTTAAGACAAACGAGATCAGCCGGTATAAGCTGCCATCGCGGACCGTCATTATGACACCTTGGCTACCGCTGCCGTCAACGGCAGTCATGTGGGTTTCCAGAATGTTGCTGGTGTCCAATGGCTGGGGTGAGCTTGGCACGACGCCTTTTTTTCGTGCTGCCTGAATGAGTTTGTCTACATCCTTTTGCACCGGTTTGGCCAGCCAGTTGCGGATGCGGATCAGGCGGGCGAGACTGGTGGGTGGCAAGTATTTTGGCTCCTGGCTCAATACGTGAATAACGGTCTGCGCTCGCTGTGGGTTGTTATCCAGCGCCATCAGGGCAATGCCGTTGGCACCTTTTGTTGATGACACTAATATATGGCTAACCAGCTCAAGCCCTTCTGCTGGCATAAACGCCAGCTGTTCATTGAGGACAGAGGCCAGAGTAAACTCATCGGGTATCTCTTCCAGCATGCGCCGGGTCGACTCTTCGATGGTATTTGGCATGATTTCCTCTAAGTCAATCTCAGGGGCGTTTTCTAGGTTCCATCGTTCAAGAAAGTTGATAAATTCCTCTGACAAAAACTGTTTGTGACTGGTGAGGGTAGTAACGAGGATGTTTGTACCTTCAGGGTCTAGCATGTTTTTTTGTGCACTTTGGATGATCGTTTGTTCAGTCTCGTGCCAGAACTTGATTGCCGCTTTGTCTTTTTGGCGGACCTGCATAAAGACTTCCTGCAAAGCGCAGTTTAGAAGTTCATAAGCGGCCTCGTGGGCGTTGGGCAGTGAAGGATCAATGCCTTCGTGGCAGAGGTGTTGAATCAGTACCGATGCCAGAGGCAGCTCTCGCAGTTGCAGCCAGTGCTGCGGTGGCGCGGCTTTGTTTTTGTACTGTGACAGGTTGATGGCAGCATCGTAGATTAATTCATCAAGCCACTCTCCTGCGTTGTCGTCCGAGCTGGCTTCTATAGGGCTTTCTACACCAAGGATTGTCAATAACTTTTCAAGGGTTAATTCAGACTCTGTGTTGTCTTCATGCTGTCTGAAGGTTTGCAGGTAATTTTTTTGGATGCCTTGCAAAAATGAAATCACCCTCGGGGCGTGTTTAAGCTGCTGCTTTTTGCCTTGGTTCAGCTCTCGATGCAAGAACTGCCAGTAGGCAATAAGTTCGGGAACAATGGTTTTTACCTGTTGGTCAGAGCAGTTGATTTGATCTGGGTAGAGCGAAAGCATGATCTCTTCGGCGGCATCGGCATCAAGGTTTTTCATGTTTTCGTCAATGCAGTTGAGGAAAAAGAACATGAAATGATCAAACCAGCTGCCTGCGGCTTTTTTATTGGCCTTAGAGAGCTTCTGGTATTCTGGTGAATTCAAATAAAAAGGGCGCAGCTCAGCCAGCCAGTGTTCCATCTTTTCGTTTGCTAAATCCGGATCAATGTTGCCTGCGAAGAAGGGTTTGATGGCCATAAGGCTGTGCTCAGCTCATAAATTAAATGTCAATCATATAGCCTATAAGCGGATTTGCAATGTTTAGAGGGGCGGGTATCCGCAGGCATCTTGTGGGTTGACGGTTTTTAAAATTCGCCTCATTTCAGGCTACCTCAATGGGATATTCCGGGAGATGGTTAGGCACTATCGCCCAGTTAAGCTGTTAATTTTGGTTGGATCGCCTCGGATAGTTGCCAATTATCAACCATGCATTAACTTGTACATAAACACCGTATCAAGCTCTGCAACTGTTGTTGGTTTCGTCTATCTAAGAGGTAGTAAATATGTTCAGCTTTCTGGGTGCTTTAGCCATTTTGGCTATGGGTTATCTGATTTATGGTCGATGGGTGGACCGTCATTTCGGAGCCGACCCGAACCGGCAAACGCCGGCTTACTCAATGCGTAATGATGTCGATTTTTTACCGCTACCGTGGCATAAAATTTTTCTTATTCAATTTCTTAATATTGCGGGTCTTGGGCCTATTTTTGGCGCCGTGATGGGGGCTTTGTACGGGCCGATTGCTTTTTTGTGGATCGCTTTTGGGTGTGTTTTTGCCGGGGCGGTACACGATTATTTGTCCGGCATGCTGTCGTTACGGCACAACGGGCAGTCCATTCCTGAAGTGGTAGGCCATTATCTGGGAGAGTGGGCTCGTAAAGTGATGCGCGTCTTTTCGGTCATATTGATGGTGCTGGTGGGCGTGGTTTTTATGATGGGCCCGGCTGAATTGCTGGCAAATCTCGGCATGACAGGCATTTTTGCCAATGCCAATTTCTGGTTGGCGATTATTTTGGCTTATTACTTTCTGGCCACGATTTTACCGGTGGATAAGGTTATTTCCAGAATTTATCCACTGTTTGGGCTGACGTTGCTGATTATGGCCTTTGGGGTTGGGGGGATGATCGTAATCAAAGGGTTACCCATTCCTGAAATAACCAACCCAATGTCCAACCCTAACGGTTTGCCTGCCTGGCCGATGCTGTTTATCACCATCGCCTGTGGCGCCATTAGCGGTTTTCATGCCACTCAATCGCCGATGATGGCTCGTTGCCTGCCGACCGAACGCTACGGACACCGGGTATTTTATGGGGCAATGATTGCCGAAGGTGTGGTTGCTTTGATTTGGGCAGCGGTCGCAATGGCGTTTTTTCCAAATGGTCTGGATGGCTTAAACACTGCTTTGGAACAAGGTGGTGCGGGTTTGGTTGTGAATGAAGTGTGCAGTGGGCTGCTGGGGCCTTTTGGTGGCTTGTTGGCAATTTTAGGCGTTATTGCCTGTCCTATTACATCGGGTGATACCGCTTTTCGTGGTGTCAGGCTGATTTTTGCAGATGCCACTAACCTGTGCCAAAACAGCATAAAAAACCGTCTGCTGTTGGCGGTACCGATGTTTGCGATTGGTTTCGCTATGACGTTCATTAACTTCGAGGTTATCTGGCGCTACCTTGCCTTTTCCAACCAGACGTTGGCCACCATTGTGCTTTGGGCGTGTGCGATGTATATGGTTTACCAGAAAAAGAGCCATTGGCTGGCCTCAGTGCCGGCAACCTTCATGACTGCGGTTTGTACAACCTATATTATGATGGCTCCGGAAGGCTTTAGCCTCTCCCAAACCATTGCTTACCCAGCAGGCATTGCGTTTGGGGCGTGTGCACTGATCTGGTTTATGGTGGCTGCTGGCAAACGCACTGCTACCGCACAACCGGCACTGTAAATTGAGCGGAGGCTGCTCAAAAGTCTCCGATTCTAACGCCTAGTTGGTAAGCGGTTTCTGTAATTCCTTTGGTCAGAGCCAGCAGCTGCCTTTGTGCATGGTGCAGCATCTCCTCACTGCCCGATGTAAAATCCATGGGCAGTTTTTTTATGGACAGTGAAAGGTTGTCCAGTGCCTGCACCACAGGCTGCCAGGCATTTGCCCGCTCAACCCTTGATGATTGCTCAATAGCCAAGGCAACCAGCGTATCAAAGGTTGCCAAAACGGCTCGAATATTTTCCACAGTTTGTCGGCTGCGCCAGCGCTTGGCCTGCAACTGGGTCAATTCATTTTGCAAACGCCCGGTATTTATCAGCAAACTATTGAGCACCCAAAATTCCAGACCCAGACCGTATTCATTGCGCTCAATTTTCATCAGTTTTTGTTGATAACTTCCTAAAGCCCCCCATTGTGTTTGCAGCTTTGTGGCGTTGGTAAGCAGCACTTCTGTTGTATCAAGCAAGAACTGGCAGTACTCATTTTTCTTTAAGGCCATGGATTGCTTTGTTTTTGTGTCAAACAACAGGTGTTCGGTTGTACGCAGACTCTGCAAGAGAGTGCGGTCTTCTGCCGTGGCAGCTTGCTTGTTAAGGTACGGTTCGTGTTTGGTTTCAGTGAGCAGAATGGCCTGATCTGACCAACAATGATTACCGTGCTCTTGCGGCGTATTTTTACTGACGCTGTTTAGAAGGCTGGGGGCGTCTATAGGTTCTATCGCATCTAACAGATTGCAGGCCATTGCAGACTGCCAGCTGAGCATGGTGATTCGCCACTGTTGTTGCAAAAGCCCGAAGTTTTTATTGTGTGGATTCTGACAAAATTCCGCTGCCATATTTCGCAACGCTGACGCTTCAAAGGCCAGGCTGATGTAGCGAGGTTGGATCTGATCCTCCAGTAATACCGTCATGGGGGATCGTAATAACGGCAGGTCGGCAGAATAATACCGCACACATACAGTCAAAATCAGGAAAAAAATAAGCAGCTTCAAATACATCTTCATAAAGGTCCACAAAGCGAATCATGGTTGGCGATCATTGCCATTGCTCGTTGCTTTGCTGTTATATCAGAGCATGATTTTTTATTGGTGTTTCTTTTTTACTCGAAAAAAACATCTATTATTTAAACTAATAACATAAAAAAAGTTAGCGTGGTGCTTCCTTAAAATTAACGACCATGACCAAATAACTCCTTTGAAATTTGTTTTTAAACTCTTGAAATTAAAAATACTGTGTCGTTTGAATGCCAGTCATATACTTAGTCGTGTAAATTTTCTGGCTTGTGCGTTAGTGATTCAACAGATACACACAGATAGTATGGCAGGCAATAAGAATAATGTCGTAAAAAAGCCATGTTTTGGTAAAAATTATTTTCACTGAAGTGCAGAGATATCTCAAAGTTAGAGCGATTAAATTTTATCACTTGGCAGAAAATTCGTAAGATGATCGTTCCAATAGCGCTTAGCCAGAGGCTACCTTGCTCCTTCAGAAAAAAATCCCCCGGCCAAGGTTATTGCGTCTTTTTTTGGGCTCAAGGAGAGATTTCATGGTGTCTTTAAAGCGTTACCGGACAACCACCTCAATCCCTGACAACACCCGTGGACCAATCTAAGCGGTCTATAAATCCTGGTAATCTTCCTGAATAGAGTTGCAGTTCAGCAGCAGTGGTTTTCCCTGAGGTTGAACGGTGTTCTAATAAATTAGTGGAGTGGTCTTTCACGCCCCGACTTATTGGTTCAAAAGATTTCTTTGGCTCATAAGCGGCGATGATATTTGTTGCGCTGGTAGGCTGGTTTTCTGGGCAGAGAGTCAATTTAGAGCACAGTGAATGAGTATTGTTGTGTTGCTCAGATGAATTCCGTACGAAATCATCATTAATACTGTTTACTAGTATGTCTATTGACTCTACAGCTTCAGTCTCTTTGCTTGGTCTGTCGCTATACTTTTTTTTATGATCCTCCATATATTCTTCACGTGTTACTTCGCCGGTCACGGATTGCTCTACAGCCCCTCTTGCTGACTCGATAATCGCTTCACGACTGATTATGCTATCGAACCCTGTAACAACGAACACACGACCATAGGCGTGGTTAGCGGCATTAATTGTCTTAATAGCCGTTTGTGCGAACAGTTTGATGATTTTTGGGGCAACAGCTGCTACGAAATCCAGTCCGGCTAATGCTTTGAAAATATCATCAACAATGGCCAACGCTTGGGCAGCTGATTTGTTGCCTGCATCCAGTGCAGCCTGTAAACCAATAAGCGACACCCCTCCAGCAAGACCTATTCCGGCAAAAAATGTCGTAGAGGCGGTACTGCCAGCCGCGGAAAAACCCAATGAAGCCCCTGCCGAAGGTATCGCCAGCAGAAGCCCCATTAGCGAAAGCGCAATTGAGATACTGCCACCTACATACTTCCCTATAGCGTTATGCCCAGTTGGGTCGATGTAATTGATTGGATCGCTGTGGGCAAAGGCATAGCGATTATCTACGGCTTTGCTGTCTCGGGTGATAAAGCGCCTGAGTTCCGGGTTATGAAACCGGTGTCTTAGGTAAGTGAGTTCAGTGTGTGGGTCGTTCAACTCTTGATCCCAGCTAAAGTCAGTAGTGTCTGTTGCATAGTGCTGCAGCGGTTTGCCGTAGGCATCGTAGCGCTGTAGTTGTAGCTGAGTCTCGCCTTTGTTTTGTTGCAAAACCGCGCCGGTGCTCTCATTAACCTTAAAAAATTGATCCAGACTCTGGTCGGTTTGTCGGCCTAAAATATTTTTCCCATGCCGCACCAGTGAGCGCCATTGGCCGTCTCTCAATACAGTTTGAATATTTTGATGGTGATCCGGGTAGAAGTGGCTTTGTGAGTTAACTGTGCTGCGGCGGCTGAGTAAGCCATTCGGCCAGTATTCGTAGTGAGTCGCTGGCTGTGCTTTTGGCTGTACCTGAAGTAAGAAGCCTGCGTCGTCATACTCATATTTAGTCTGTTTATGGTCTTGCGTCAGGCGTCCGTTAATATCGTGTAGTATCGGTATTGTGCTATCACCTCTGCGGATGCTTATCAACTGGTCCAAGTTGTTGTATGAGTACTGCAGGCTCTGGCTTGGGCCGCAGTTGCTGTGGTTCTCCTCGGCCCGTAGGTTGTTGTTGCCGTCGTAGTGGTAGCGTTTTTGGAAGCTGGTGGTTTGGTCGGTGTGCACCTCATTGGTGAGTCGTTGCATCCCATCGTAACGGTATTCCGTCGTGTGCTGCTGTAACGATTGCCCTTTTTTTGCCAGCTTCTGTACTTGTTTGAATAGCTCGCCTCGTGGTTTTTGGTTGTAGCTTACGCTGTATTGCGCTTTTGAGTTGCTGCTGGTTGACTCCACCATTTGCCCGAAAGCGCCATAGCGAAAGTAGGTTTCCGTTACACCCGTTGTTTGTGCGCTGGTGGTTCTTTTAACCAGCTGTCCGCGTTGTCCGTTATCGTCTTCACCGTAATGAAAGTCGATGCGGCTGCCATTCACTTGCAGGCTAGATAAACGTCCTTTGTCTTCAGTGTTGTAAAAAAAGTGCTGTACGGTCTGGTTAGCGTCTTGTTGTGAAATGACTCGGTCGTAGTCGTCCAGAGTATAGAGAATTGATCGGTTATCCGGGTAAGTTATCTCCAGCAGCTGGCCTTTTGGCGTATAGCGATAGTGCATCGATTGTCCGTCGCTGTCGCTTAGCTTTACCAGCCGACCATCGGCATCGTACTGATGACTGACAATAAGGCGCTTATGGTTGCGGTTCCAAGCGTGCTGGGTTAGCAGGCCCCGGTTGTTGTATTGGTAATTGATGAGATGACCGTTTTGCAGGACTTTCTCTATTTCACGGCCGTTTTTGTCGTAGTGGTGCTTTAGGGTAAGACGGTTGCCATCAGCGTTTTTTGGGGATTCTACCTCCGTCAGTAAGCCATCGCTGTCGTAGAGGTAACGGTAGCCGCTGTGGCTGCTGGTGTATGCTGGTGTTTTTAGCGTCTTGTGCCAAGTGTAGAGGTGGTTCAACAGGTCGTATTCACGGGTTTTGTGTCCGTGCAGGCCGTCCCAAGTGTGGGTATCTGAGGTAATCAGGTTTTGTTGGGGGTCGTAGCGTAGTTGATTGGTGACCGTTTCGCGTTTTTTTTGGGTGTGTAGGTGAATCAGTGAGGTAGTGGTGCTGACTGTTTTTTTATGGGCGTCTTGTACCACGATGTTTTCCACCAACTCGGTGGCCTGATCGTGAGGATTGTTCGGGATCGGATAGTGCCAAGTGATTCGTTTGCGCTCCCAAGGGATTTTTCTGATCACTTGGTGCTGGCGCCCATTGATTTTGGTGGTGGTGGTCATGGCGGGATCATTGTAGTCAATGCGGTGCTCATTGCCCCAAGGGTCAGTGGTGCTGGTGCGCCGACTCTGCTCATCATGGGTAAAGTTAGTGGTGAGGCCGAGAATATTGGTTTTGCTGACTACTTTGCCAAAGGCGTCGTAGGACTGGCTGGATAAGGTGCGCCACTGGCCTTTATGCAGATCCTGTCGGCGAGTAGAACGCTTGGATGCATCGTATATCATCCGTTGTGTATAACCCAATGGGCTCTGCGTGGTGACGGTGTTTTGTCCATTGGTACTGAATGTTTCGTAAGTACGGCGGGTTACGTAGCCCGCTGGATCGGTATGGGTAAGTAGGCGGTTTAGGGCATCGTAGGTGTAGCTGGTGACTTCACCTTTTGGGGTTATGGTTTTCAGGTGTCTGGCGTTGCGGGTATCTAAAACGCTTTTATATTTACGGCCTTGGTCGCTTATTTTGGTGATGGCCAGCTCAGCAGTGGTTGGGTCGAATTGGTAATGGGTGTGATGGCTTGTCGACTGAATGCCGGGTTGGTTTTTTCTTAGCCAGCGGTGTGTCGCAGAGATTTGTCGTCCTTTCTCATCGTGAATCAAATCCCGTTGTTGCCAGTCTTGCCAGTCTTGCTGATTCGGCTTCCAGGCCAAGCGCTGCTGGCTGTGCGTTTTGCCATCCGGGGCCAGCTCATAGCTGTTGCGAATGGCTCTGCGATTAAGCAGGTCAATCAGGGTGTGTTCGGCCAACAGGCTGTAATGGTCGGTAAAGTAGCGGCTGCTAGTCACTGTAAGCGCCTGCCACTGTTGGCGCTGGCGATCATAGACTGAATGGGTCTCGCTCAGCTTGTTGCCGAAGCGGTCGTAGGTGGTAGCCGTTTTATCGCTGGGCATATAAATGGAATCATTCCAGACGTAATGGGTCACCTCAGTGGGTTTGTCGTAATTGGTTGAACGGCTGTATTTAAACGGCGAGATTGCATACTGGTAGGTAGTTTTCAGATAAGGCTGCCCTTGTCGTAGTGTTCTAATCTCAACTGGCAGATGTAGATAGTTGAACTCATAAACCTGTTGATGCTGTTGTTCACTATTAATGTGCGTGACTGCCACGCTGTATCTATAGGATTGGTCATTGCTGTCCATTAGGCTATCGCCACGGCTCAACAGGGTGTAGGTGGGGTAGCCGGTGTAGTTATTGTCCTCGCTGAACTTGTAGTAAACTTCGTGATGGACTTTCATATCAGCCTGATCAAACTGTTGAAAGCGCTTCACCACCGGCATTTGCTTTTCACCTTTGTCGCCAGTGTAAAAAATACCGCCATAGCTCACCAGAGTGATTAGCCCCTCGGGCGTTTCCATAGTGTGAAGCAGGTTTTTGTTAAACTGGTTGATGTAGGTGATTTTGTAGTTTTGTTTTAATGGATTCTCAATTCGTATGACACCTTCTTTACTAAAGTAGACCCTCTGCTCGCGATGATCAGGGCCGTGGATAATCATTACACCCGGTTCATAGCTGAAGTGATAAATGTTGCCATAATCGTCTTTGATGCTTGCAAGTTTGGCGGATTCAAGGCTGTAAGTTGGCTCTTCATAAATGAACTGCACATGGTTACCAAAGCGGTCAACCTGCAGGATTAATAACCCCTCGCTGGAAAAAAACTGACGGCTGCCGTCTTTATGCTGTGATACATGGCGATAGTTTAGTTTTGGGTAGTCAGGAATAGGCAGCGATTGACCTTTATCCCGAAATTGGGTGCCGTGTTGGTTGTAGTATTTCAGCCCGGAAACGAAGCCAGTTTCATCCTGCCATAAATCATCAATTAGCCATTGCATACCACC
Source organism: Endozoicomonas sp. (assembly GCA_965198415.1). Lineage (GTDB taxonomy): Bacteria > Pseudomonadota > Gammaproteobacteria > Pseudomonadales > Endozoicomonadaceae > Endozoicomonas. The sequence continues at coordinate 10,191 of CBDAPN010000011.1, read as the reverse complement.
GAGCTCGGCGGTGTGTTCGGTAATATGATCCAAATCCAGCTGCCAGCCAGTGGGTAGACCAAACATGCCCTGAGAATTAAAACTGTAGATCAGGTTTACCTTCAGCGGCATATGCACCCCATGTGCTTCAATTAGAGGGTAGGTAAAGCTGAGTGTTCCGGTGGCAGTATTGACCTGCATATTGAACGCTTTGGTTTGATTGAAGGCTTGGCTACCTTTGTAGGCTGCGGAAGTCGATTGATGAGTACACAAAAGCAGACCGATGAGTATCAGTCTGCATTGAAAAAATAGCCGGATCATCATATATCCCCGCAAAATTCTTGCTGGCATATACACTTTAGGCCAATTCGCAGGTCTGAAAGACAAAACGACAGAGTTTGTTAACTTTATTCCATCCCGGCAGTTCTGCGGGCGTTACAAAACGTAATGCTATGCTAAGCGATTCAACTTTCTATGCTGAAAAGTCAGGAAAAAGAAAACCTGAGTTAAGCAAACGGATAAGCCAGTTTTGAGACTCTTTATTTGTACAGTGGGTCCACTGTTTGGGAGTCAAAACATGATGGCCGCTGAGTAATTTTGCCAGAGTTATCAGCTCAATGTCAGCGCACGGGTGAGCAGCTCCATCGCTAAAGACCGTAGGGGTTGGTGTTTCAATAAAAGCAATTCTTGAACCTTCACTGATTCTTAAAGGTAAGTGTCCATACGCTGAGCGTAAAGCTGGCCAGTCTGCAATGTGCTCTTGCGCTGGGGTTTGAGGATGCTTTGGCTCGGTCATTGTCTCGCCAAACCATTGGGCTATAAGTTGTCTGTCGTTTACGTACTGTTTAAGGATTTCCTGTACCCGGTTAATGGCCTCCTGATCAATTTCTCCCGGGTTTTGTACCGGCTTTTGGTCGCCATCGGCATAACGAAGGCTTTCACTGAGCCGGTCCGCAACAAAGTCGGTAAACTGCATCAGAATTTCCCGATGGCTCGGAGCGCGAAAACCAATAGAAATGGTCATGCACTCTCCTTTTGCCACACCGTGATGACCAACCCCGGGCGGGAGATAGAGCATATCACCCGGCTCAAGAACATAGTCTTCAAGAGGATTAAACTCAGCAAGAATATGTAAGGGCGTATTAGCGACTGTTGGTGCCTGATCATCATAATGAGCGCCGATACTCCAATGCCGTTTTCCTTCTGCTTGCAGCAAAAAAACGTCAAACTGATCATAGTGTGGCCCAACGTTACCACCGTCAGCGGCGTAGGAAATCATGATATCTTCAAGGCGCCAGCTCGGTAAAAAACGAAAATACTCCAGCAGTTCATGAACTTCCGGTACCCAATGATCAACTGCCTGCACCAGCAGCGTCCAATGGCTTTCTGGGAGGGAGCGGAAGGTGTCTTCAGTAAACGGCCCGTGTCGTAATTCCCACGGGACGGTTCCTTTTTCAAGAATCAGCCTTGACTCAACTTCTTCTTCTAACGCTAATCCAGCCAGTTCATCCGCAGCAATGGGTGTCTCAAAGCCGGGAATGGCTTGGCGAATCAGTAGTGGTTTTTTTTGCCAATATTTCAGGAGAAAATCTTCAGGCAAGAGATTTTTAATTTTTCGCATCTACTCTACCGAGCGGGCTACTCACTGTAGCCCTTCAAGCAATTTGGCGCTGATGGCGGCGCCACTTTCCAGTGTTCGTAATGAGCTGTCTTGATCAAGACCGACCATTGGCGCGATTTCCACCATGTCGGCGCCGGTCAGTTGAAAGTTGTCGTTAAATATCGAAATCATGGTCAGACAGTCGTCGGGTGTTAAGCCTTCGGGCTCCGGCGTTCCGGTGGCTTTGGCGTAGAACTCATCCAGAGCGTCGATGTCGAAGGAGATGTAAATTTCTTCAACCTGCTTACTTTTAAGTTCGTTCACGGCCTGTTGAGCCAGTGCCTCGGCTCCTTGCTCAGTGACCTCTTTTGCCCAGTACTGGTTAATGCCAAAGCTGTTTTCCCAGTGCCCACGGGATTTGCCTGTGGATCGAATTCCATATTGATAACAGAGATCCGGGCTTTGTAGGTCGTCAAGCACATGATAAAGCCAGGAGCCAAAACAGTAATCAATGCCGAGCCGCTCTTTTAACAGATCGGTGTGGGCATCAAAGTGAATCAGTGCTGCCTTGGTGCCGTGTCGGTTTCTGCTTTGCAGCCAGGACTTCACCAGTGGAAAGCTGACCGAGTGGTCGCCCCCCATGCTGAAAACCTTTGATTTGGGATTGATGGCATAAATATCATCCAAGCATCTGGCGGTGATACTCAGCGGTGAAACCGGCAGGGGCGCTCCTGAGTATAGTGCTTTACGGGTATTTTCAATGGTTTCTTCATTTAAATACTTGTCGTGAAGGAGGTGCGGAATGACTCGCACATCGCCAATGTCCAGTGTGGAGAGGTAGGCCGCTTCATGGTGTTGCAGCAAGGCATCACGCAGAAACAGCGGCCCCCAGTTTGCACCACGGTGAATGCCGCCACCACAGTCTGATGGAATCCCGAGCAATAAAGGACGACTGTCGGTTGCAATTTTGTCAATCAATAGCTTCCATTGCGTTTCAATGGTTTCTTTGTCTGTTGATCCGAACAGTTTGCTGGTTAAGCGATCTTTTCGCTCTTTTGCCGTTTGCACGGTAAAAACACCAAAGCCCGGCGGACAAAGGTACTGCTTAATATCATTGAGTTTGTTCATGTTCCTTCCTGTTTTGCCGCTTGGCCTGTCTATATTTGCAGGCCTGGTGACAGTGTTTTTGGCAGTTCGAGTGCTTCGGACTCAACACTGGCTACTGGAAAAGCGCAATAGTCAGCGGCAAAGAAAGCACTGGGGCGATGGTTACCACTGTCGCCTGGTCCACCAAATGGGGCTGCACTATTGGCACCGGTTGTGGGGCGGTTCCAGTTGACAATACCGGCACGAATTCGCTGCAAAAAGTAGTCATACTGAGCTGATGATTCACTAAACAAACTTGCTGAAAGGCCAAAGCGGGTGTCGTTGGCTTTTTCTACGGCGTCTTCAAAGTGCTCATAGCGGAGTATTTGTAATAGTGGGCCAAAGTACTCTTCATCGGGCAGGTTTTGTACTGTGGTTACATCAATAATTCCCGGTGATAAAAGTCCGGTACCGGCTTCGATCTGCTTTGCCGCTAACAGGCTGTTGCCACCCACACTTTGCAGGTGTTTTTGAGCGTCCAGTATCCGCAAGGCAGCATCTTCTGAAATCAGAGCTCCCATAAACGGTGCATCTTCATCGTTCCACTGGCCGACCTTTATGTTGGCCGTGGCTGTTACCAGAGCCGCAATAAACTGATCACCCCAAGGGGTTGCAGGAACAAAAAGACGACGAGCACAGGTGCATCGCTGGCCGGCGGTGATAAAAGCTGATTGAATGGTGTCGTGTAATGCGGCTTTTATATCCGTCATCTCAGTGACAATCAGAGGGTTGTTGCCTCCCATCTCCAGTGCCAGAATTTTGCCCGGCTGACCGCCATATTGTTGATGAATGATTTTGCCGGTGTTTGAGCTGCCGGTGAAGAAAAGTCCGTCAAGCCCCGGGTGACCTGCCAGTGCGATACCGGTCTCTTTTTCACCCTGAATCAAGTTGAGCACCCCCGCAGGCAAGCCCGCCTGCTGCCAAAGCTTAACGGTGAACTCTGCCACAGCAGGGGTTAATTCGCTGGGTTTAAAGACGATGGTATTGCCAGCCAAAAGGGCAGGGACAATATGTCCGTTAGGCAGGTGCCCGGGAAAGTTATAAGGACCAAACACCGCAACAACGCCGTGGGGTTTATGGCGAATGACCGCCCGCCCTACAGGCATGGCGTTTTCCACTGTGCCGGTACGTTCATGGTAGGCCTTGATGGAGATGGTAATTTTACTAACCATACCCCCCGCTTCTGTTTTTGCTTCCCAAAGAGGCTTGCCGGTTTCTTTGGCTATTAGCTCAGCCAGTGCTTCTTTATTTTGTTCTAGTTGTTGAGCAAATGCCTGAACAACAGCCTCTCGCTCAGAAAAAAGCGAAAAAGCCCAGCTATGGCTGGCAGCTCGGGCGGCGTTCACGGCCTGATCCACTTGTTCGGTGGAGGCGCTGCCACCATGCCAAAATGCTGTACCTGTGCCCGGAACTTTGGATGAAAAACGCTTGCCCTTTGCGCTGCACCACTGCCCATTAATGAACAGGCAATCATGTTCGTTTGTATTTGACACGGATTTATCTCCTCTTAATCGGATGTTTACTCAAGGTATTCAGGGGCGGCTGGATAACGGAACCACGCGCAGCAATTGGCCATCTTCAATGTTCAGGGCTTGGGCTTGCTCTTTAGTGATTTTGACAAACTCAAATCCCTCATACGACAAATTGCCTGTAATACAGCGAAAGTTTGCCAGTTCATTATTGGCCATCAGCCAGCGGCGCTGGTCTGTGGTGTTGGAATCGACAATTTTAACTTTGTACTGCCTGTTATCCCGAACGATACGCAGATCCTTGACCTGCGCTTCAAGTAAGGGGCCTCCGTCAAAAATGTCGACGTAGTCGGTGTAATGAAAGCCCTCGGATTCCAGTAGGTGTCGGGCGGGTGTCGTGCTTTCATGGGTGACGCCAATCACTTCGCGCGCTTCGCTCGGCAGCAAGTTAGTATAAATAGGGTGGCGGGGCAATAGTTCAGCAATAAAGGCTTTGTCGACGGTGGACTGGCGGTCTGCTTTTGTAAAGTCAACTGCAAAAAAGTGCCTGCCAAGCGCCTCCCAAAATGGGGAAACTTCATTTTCATCACAGCACCCGCGCATTTCAGCAAAGACGTTAGCGTTAAATAGGTGCGGAAATGAAGCCAGAAACATCATGCGACTTTTGGAGAGAAACGAACCGTTTTTTGAGTGGCGATAATCCGGTTGCAGAAACAAGGTACAAAGTTCAGAAAAACCGGTGTGATCGCTACACAGCATCAGTGTGTCCACCATGGTATAGACATCGAGCTGCTGGGAGGCATGAACTTGTTTATTAACTTTATAGTTGTACCAAGGCGCATCAAGCCCTACGGCGGACTCTATGGCAGCCGTACCCACAACCTGACCGGTGTCCGTGTCTTCCAATACAAACATATAGAGTGAAGAGGTTTTTGCTTGCTCGGTATGCTCTTCTTTATTAGGGTCGGTATCAACGTGGGCCGCTTCCGCTTCATGCAGCGAATTAAGCGCCCACGCTAATTTTTTATCCACCATCGCTCTATTAGGCTGCAAGGAGGTGAAACCAGCACCTGTCTGATTTGCCACTCTCCACAGAGCTTCCCGGTCACGCTCATGTATGGGCCGAACAATCATCATAGTCTGCTACTGCCTTTTATTGGGATAACAGCTGATTATCGCAGTATTAATGACTCTTGTAATATGTCTTTCATATTTATTGGCAGAAGTTGCTGCAAGAAAGGTATGTCCATCTATAGTTATGAGTAGTTTTCAAAACAATGTCTGGATTAAGACTGTCGTATAAATAATTCTATGAAAGTGACAATTGATGCACTCGCCGATTTGATCACCGAGCCTGATGCCTCTGTACCAATGGCTGCTGCGGCGCCCGCCTCAATGCCTTTTGACGATATAGCCATTAGAGAGTGTGTGGATGCCTATATTCCCAAAAATGCATTCAGCTTTAAAGAGCGTGCCAAGCACTTAGGTCAGCGTGTGATTCGTACTTGTGAGCTGGTAACCCTGCATTTGCAAGATAGCGTTAAGCTGGGCGGCTATTGTGCTGTTTGGGCGATGTCAGCAGCGGCCTTTGCTGTGGCTTCAATGGCCGTGCCGATTATTTTCAGTGCAGCAATGTTTGGTGTCGGCGTTATGTTTTGTGAGGCCGTAGGCGAGGCATTTTTACGGTATCTTTCTGAAGATAACTTAAGACGCTTTCCTATCCGACTGGATAAAATCCCTCTGGAAAAAGTTCCGGTCATTGGTAATTTTTTAAGCTTCAAACCGCTTAAGAAACTGCCGTTTATGGGGGATCATGTTAAACATAACCGAGTAACTTTTTTAGGCAGTCGTCTGGTGGCAGGCGCGGTTTATGGTGCGCTGGCAGGCTTGGTGATCGCCTGTGCCAGTCTTACCCCGACCAGTATTCTTACGGCAGGTGTCGTTACTGGTCTTGTGGTTTCTCTGGCAAAATCGATCATTTACTGCCTAAAGGTTATCCCTGACTTCATGTTTCTGACAAATCATGAAATTAATGAAAACCATTTATATTATAAAAAGCTCTACAAAACGCCGATTAAAGAGCGCGTGATAAAATCGTTAAAAAGCGTCGTGTTTGATAGTCACTCTGATCAACAATGCAGCTGGGTCTCTCCAAAAAATGGCTTAGCTGCCGCCAAGTTACTGGGCATCAATTGTGATACAGCGGATGACCTTATATACATGGATAAAGCGCTGGTCAGGAAGGCTCTGAATGAAAGACTGGTGACAATCGTGCAAAGAGGGGTTGATGAGACCACTTTTTACCGGTTTTTCACCCTGTTCAAGGACGCAAGAATGACACTTGAGCGAGCCATTGATGACCAGATTAAAGAAGACCAGATTAATCAAGAGCGCAGGCAGGCAGAAAAAATAAAACAACAAGCCGCTGAGCAAGAGGCACGTAAGATATTGGGACTATCCCCAAGCGATAATCTGAGTAAAGACTTGGTCGAAGCGGGTTTTCAAGATGCTTCGCAGCAGTTTGACCGCTTCATCGAGGTGGATAAGGGCGACATTAAACAAGCCCGGCAGATTTTGTTGGATAAGCTCATTTAGCTCCCTTTAAAAATGTAGTCAATTAAAAAATTGTACAAATGCAACCTCTGCCGGAATGCCATGTTGCTGGAAAAAAGCAAGCCATAGCTTCTGGTTTTCCTGCAAACGATCGCCCGGCCCTTTTACCTCTACCCATTGGTATCTCAGCTTGTGCTGATCGAACAAAATCAGATCAGGGAAACCGGTTCTGTTGTGCCCTATATCAAACATTAACTGTTTAAACATAAGGTACAGGTGTTGAGTGGGAATGATTGTCGCTGCCAACTCAATCAGCTTTGGGTTGAGTGCAGCCCAGTTAACCAGGCGATTACTTACACCCTTTTTTTGTTGGTAGGTTTGTTTGAGGAGGTGAAGAATGTTTCCTTCCATCAGGGTTTGCAGTCTTTGATCAATCATTGCTTTGCGACGCGGGTAAAAGTCCGGTGTCGTTAGGTCGGCGGGGGCCGTCTGAAACGGATGGAAAAAAGCGCCCTTAATATCGGCAAAAATAATGTCCCAGAACCACAAGCCTGCTAAGCCGGTAATCAGCGTGTTTTCTACATAGACTGCCTGCCAGCCGTGGCTGTTAAAATGGGCTTGTGCCTGAAACTCTACCCGCATTCCGTTGTCTTCTAAATAAAGATTCGACTCTGCAAAGCGTTGGCGTTGGCGTTTCTCTCCCGCTAGTGTTCTGGCAAAACGCTGTGCAAATGCGAGCTCCAAACTACTGGCCGGATTGCTCTTTATTGCCGTGCACAGTGCCAGCGCTGCGTTAGTATCTCCAAGTTTCGCTAAAATACGAGTCTGGCGTTCTCTTGATGGGGGCAAGTGAGTGCATTCATACCATTGTTTTGCTTCCTGTAGTGCGCCTTGTCGTTCGAGCGCTCTGGCCATGGTGTTTATTAGCTTACTGTAGCGGCGTTGAGTCACCGGGTGTTTGAATTCAGACGACGGCGGAAGTTCATTTAAGAGTTGTAGGATTTCATTATGGTTTAACGCTTGGTCGTGAAAACGTCGTCTTAGGTAAGAAAGATGAAGTCCTTGCTCCAGCTCATGGCGGTGGTTAAACAGGCGGGAAGACAGGGGGTAGTTCTCAAAACGCGTCAGTCCGAGGTCTTGCAACACAAATTCGGTCATATCCTGACTTGAATTGCCAAAAAACAGAAACAAAAAAGTGTTTAAGTCTTCACGGCATAACGGTTGTAAAACCGTAAATGGCAGTGCGGGTGCCGTAGCGTTGAGAGACAAGAGTCGTTCAACAAGCATGCCCTTACGCTCGCTTTGATAGGGTGCAAGCTCATTATGGAACATGCTCAGTAGCTCAGTTTTGATCATCAGGCTGGCGAGAGTAGTGATGTCAGGCACTGGGTTTATTTGCAACAGTGCGGCTTCTGCTAGTTCATCTATTGCCCGTTCGAGGGCATTAATTTCTGGATAGTTCAGTTTATCGGAGCGAAAAACAGGCCCTTTGCGTTGGATTAAACGGACATAAAGTTTTTTGGCATCGGTACTGAGCCGGTTGAATTCGGTCAAGAACGCCTGTTCAGATTGGTTCAGCAGGTCAACATACTGCGACTGCACAAATTGAAGCAGTTGTTGAAAGTTGTCGAGGTAGTAGCCTTCTGGTAATTCAGCGGGTGCGGCCAAATCCCCTCTCCTTATTCGTAAGCGGCAATATCAACCGGATTGGAAATGCACAGGCCGGAGGTATTGGCTAACGACTGTTGATACATGCATTTGGCCAATGCCTCAATGCGCGTGGGGCGGTGCATGGCCAGGCCGGGCAGAGTAGCAATGATTGATGTTGCATAAAAAGCCACCGATTCCAGCCAGCGAAAGTCGTTGCGTTTTCCATGCAGTAAAGATGGTTGGTAAATGGTCAGCGCAGCTAGCCCCAGAGCCTTGATTTCGTTTTCTGTTTCGCCCTTCACTCGCAAGTAAAAAGCCAACGAACGTGCGTTGGCGCCATGGGAGCTGATCAGGTGAAAAGCAGGTTGGCCGTGATTCACTGCCCACTTGCCAAGCGCTAGTACATAGTCATGGTCAACCTTTGAAAAAGCCTGTTTTGAGCCAGCTTTTTTAAGGGTTGTGCCCAGGCAGCAAAACACGCTGTCCACTGGGTTGGTTATTTCAAGCTCAGACAGTTGATCGAAGTTCAAAGTAATTTGACGAACTTTTGCCTGATTGGCCCAGGGAGTGGGGCGGTAATGCAGCACAATAATTTCACTGTAATCGTTACCTGCTAGCAACGCTTTCATCAGTGCTTGTCCGGTTGCACCGGTGGCTCCCACCACCATGGCAATCTTTGCAGCGTTATTTCTGTTCACTTTGATTACCTTTCGAACGATCAATGCCGTTGGGTTTTATTAGCAAATCAAGCCGTGAATTGAACCTGCTACTATGCCTGAGAGCGTTGAGCTTAAGCAAAAGGTCTAAATCAAACTATCCAGCTCACTGACCAGCTGCTGGCACTTTTTAAGATCCATGGCGTCTGGGTGTGGGTTAGCAAACGATCCTGCATCGTTATCAAAGTAGCGGCCGTGAGCATGGGCGAAGGTTTCTGAAAGTGCGGCTTTAGCGACAATATCAGCGCCGATTTGCAGGCTATTACCTGTTATACCGTAGGCCTCCTGTACCATTTTACTGCCAAGAAAAGAGGCAGGGTTAACGGCAACGATTGTTGGTCCATTGTCTTTCAGTTGCATTCCCAATAAGTGTGACCACATAGTAAGGGCGAGTTTGCTCTGAGCATAGGCAACACTGTCATTCAAATGTTTGTTACCCTTTAAGGCAGCTATATTGACAGTGGTTTGGGCCGCCGAAGACAGGTTTATTACACGACTACTGATTCTCATTATGGGCAGTAATGCCCGGGTTAGCATATAAGGTGAGAGGGCGTTTACGACAAACCGGACATCAAGGCCGTCCGCTGTGTGCGTAACCGGGGTTTTGAACACGCCGGCATTGTTAATTAGCACGTCCAGCGATGAATAATCTTCAAGCAAGGATTGAATCCACTCTTTTGTCTGGCCAAGGTCGGACAGGTCACACAGGAGCGCTGTGACTGAGTGGTTGATTTCCGTCAGATGCTTTTGCGCGCTCTTGAGCTTTTGTGGATTTCTGCCGTGGATCAGCAAATGATGCCCTTGCCGGGCCAGCTCTTTTGCTGTTGCCAGACCAACGCCGTCTGTTGCGCCAGTAATTAAAATCGTTTTTTTCATTGTCATGTCCTTTTGGTGGATCGTCAGTCATTGTGCGGTTGGCTTTAAAACAGCCGATTGAAGCGTAGCGGTTTGCCAAAAGAGTCATAAGTGTCAGTGTGGCTATAAATTAATTACTGTAATCGTTTTCATAGTCTAAGCCACTGTTAAATAACGGTAAAATGAAATGCTAGATTTTTTATTCGAGGGGGTATGATGAAAA
>CBDAPN010000010.1:72500-73628 GCA_965198415.1 Endozoicomonas sp. | reverse complement strand
CTGGCAGGATCAACCAGGTTTCTTCGTGGCACAAGCCCTCCATGGAAGACTTGCGCCTCAAGTTGCTAAGCCAAGCTTAGGACTCGCGCTATGCGCTTCATGAGACCTGCTCACGTCAGCTCAGACCACAAGCTGCACTGCAAACAGCCGCACCTCATGGTCTTCTCAGAGGAGCCCGTTCCAAAACTAGCTCCATATCTGGCCACAACTACATTAAGCATGGCTCATTCAAAAATCACCGGCCAAGTGCCGCTTGTGCACGCCATCCTTTTCATCTAAGGTCCGTAACAGGCACCATCGCCGCAGTGGCAGCAAGGCAACCTGTCTAGGCTTTTTATGTGCTGTTTGTGGGTGTCGCCCACAAGGAATGTCACTTTGAATTTCTTTAATTTTAATTTTTATGTTGATCAAAATTTTGAAATTTGCAGGGGCAATAATTGATTATTTTGGGCACTCTGGTGTTGTTTTGGTTGATGTTCTGGATTCTAAAAGCATGTTGTAACAGTAGTTAAGGCTAATTTTTTCAGAGGCCATACTTGAAAACAAGGTTTCCTTCGCACTTGGCCTCCCCACACCCCACACCAAACCGGAACCAACCAAAGCAAGGCAAAGAAACCAAACCAACCCATAACACAGAAAACAAAAAAACAACAAGACAAACGACACACAACACACACACACGGACCAACCTGCACCAAACAAAACAAAACGACGTACAGAAAGCAAACCCAGCCAAAACACACACACAGACCAAATCAAAACAAAAGAAGCAAAACAAAACACACACACACCAAACCAAAACAAAACAACATACAGAAAGCAGACCCAGCCAAAACACACACACAGACCAAATCAAAACAAAAGAAGCAAAACAACACACACACACACCCAACCAAAACAAAGGAAACAAAGGAAACAAAGCAAAACACACACACACACACCCCAAACCAAAACAATCAAACCGATATCAGTAAATATAAATTGACCATGGAAATGACCAAAGCAGGATCCACAGCTTCCGGCTCCCATGCCAGACTGTCCCCTTTTTGATCCAGCCACCAGGATGCCAGTGCCACTGACATCCAATGCCATCGCTCACATGCCAGACTGTCCCAGAAGTCTACCCTC
>CBDAPN010000010.1:0-2500 GCA_965198415.1 Endozoicomonas sp. | reverse complement strand
GGAATCAGACTGTCCCAGAAGTCTACCCTCAGAGACTGTAGTCTAAGCCACCACAGGAACTGGGGAAGGAGCTAGAATGTCCCAGAAGTTTACCCTCAAAGACACCACAGGAAGTGGGAAGTGGGGAAGGAGCCCGACAGTCCCAGAAGTCTACCCTCAAAGACGGCAGTCTAAAGCACCACAGGAAGTGGGGAAGGAGCCCAAAAAAAATCCGCTCCTCTTTGATCCAGCCCCCAGGATGCCAGTGCCATTGACATACATCCAATGCCATCACTCACATGCCAGATTTGTCCCAGAAGTCTACCCTGAAAGGCTGCAGTCTAAGCCACCAAGGAAGTAGGGAAGAAAAATCAAAGTTTTTTTTCAGTTTTTTGATTCAACTACCAGGATGCAAATGTCAATCACATGGATACCCTCGCCAGCCATGGCACTGCCCATGGAGATCCATCAACATCCAGATTGTCCCAGTGTGTTCCAGCCCACCCTGGACAGCGGCGATTGTCCCGGGTATCCATTCCAGTCCACCCTGAAGACAGGATTCCACACTGTCCCAGTCTGTCTAAGATCCAAGACTGCCCTAGGATTCCACGCTGTCCCAGTCTACCCAGGGACGCCAATGCCATGGATATCCAATGGGTATCCATGGATTTGCAGATTGTCCTAGTCCACCCTGACGACAGGATTCTACACTGTCCCAGTCTGCCTTGAAGGGTGTCTAAGACCCAAGATTGTCCTAGAAGATTGTCCTCGGATTGCACGCTGTTCCAGCCGACCCAGGGATGCCAATGCCATGGATATCGTCCCAGTTCACCCTGAAGACAGGACGCTGTCCCAGTTTATCCAGGGATGCCAATGCCATGAAGATCCAATGGGTATGCATTGTCCCAGTCCATTTCACACTGTCCCACGCTGTCCCAGTCTGCCTTGAAGGGTGAAGATTGCCCAGGATCCCAGTCTACCCCGGGATGCCAATGCCATGGATATCCAATGGGTATCCATGGATTTGTCTGCCTTGAAGGGTGTCTAAGATCCAAGATCCCAGGGATGCCAATGCCATGAAGCTCCATTTCACACTGCCCACGCTGTCCCAGTCTGCCTGTAATTCTTAAAATTTTCCAGGATCCCAGTCTACCCAGGGACGCCAATGCCATGTATATCCAATCTGTATCCATGGATTTGTGTGCCTTGAAGGGTGTCTAAGATCCAAGATTGTCCCAGGATTCCAGCTGTCCCAGTCTACCCAGGGATGCCAATGCCATGAAGGTCCACTTCACACTGTCCCACGCTGTCCCAGTCTGCCTTGAAGGGTGAAGATTGTCCAGGATCCCAGTCTACCCAGGGATGCCAATGCCATGCATATCCAATGGTATGCATGGATTTGCAGGTTGCCCCCAGTCCACCCTGAAGACAGGATCCCAGTCTGCCTTGAAGGGTGAAGATTGTCCCAGGATTCCAGCTGTCCCAGTCTACCCAGGGATGCCAATGCCATGGATATCCAATGGGTATCCATGGATTTGCAGACTGCCCCAGTCTTTCCTCTCAAAACCGTCTCCCATCCACTGACAGAGACATCATTTATCCATACGGATCCCACAATCTATGGATATGCAGCTTGTCCCAGTCCACTAGATATCCAGATTATCCAGGGATGCACATCCAATGGACACCCATGGCTGTCCAGCTGGCATAGCTATCCAGGTTCCCCCAGTCCACCCCTGAAGGGTGTCTGAGTAGCATTTACAATACCTGGATTTCAAAAAGCACATGTAAAATGTTCAATAGCATTTACAATACCTGGGTTTCAAACAGCAAATGTAACATGTTCAATGTGTGTAAATTGAAATGATCAGTTGAAAGCCTTTTTAAACTGCCAGTAGTTGTTTGTAGTTCTGTAACGAAAAGAAGATGATGGTAGCAGATGGAAAAACTCAGGATGAATCTCAGTGGATCGTATCACAAAGGATACTCTCAGCACTTACAATACCTGGATTTCAAAAAGTCGTCTCCAATTGATACTCATAAAGAGATTTAAATTCTATTCATTCCAATTACAAGACATGGATGCCCTGTATTGTTATTTCTTGTCACTACCTCCCTGTGTCAGGATTGGGTAATTTGCGCGCCTGCTGCCTTCCTTAGATGTGGTAGCCGTTTCTCAGGCTCCCTCTCCGGAATCAAACCCTGATTCTCCGTTACCCATCATTGCCACGGTAGGCCAATACCCTACCGTCGGAAGCTGATAGGTCAGAAACTTGAATGACGCATCGTCGGCAAGGCCGCACGATTCGTCAAGTTATCATGAATCACCACATGACCAGGCGGAGCCTGGGTTGGTTCTGGATCTAATAAACACAACCCTTCTGCAAAGTCGGGCTTGGATGCATGTATTAGCTCTAGATTTACCACAGTTATCCATGTAGCAGCAACCATCAAATAAACTATAACTGCTTTAATGAGCCATTCGCAGCTTCACCATTTGACTGCTTATACTGAGACATGC
>CBDAPN010000009.1:0-7853 GCA_965198415.1 Endozoicomonas sp. | reverse complement strand
TTCCGAGCTCCAGATGCTCTACAGCTGGTAGCGCAGTATGGGGTTGAGCTGAGACGCTTTGATCTTCAACATGGATTTCGAGTCGATCGTTGTTCTGGTGCACAGCTGAATTCAGCTGGGCGGCATTGGGTTCGCACCCTCAAACGAAGATTTGGCATTTCGCGCCGGTATTTGCCACTTGCTGAACCTCTTTCTGCGGACCATGTTCAAACTAAGGCAGGGCCGGAGCCCAATTTTTGGAACTTTTTTTTTGTGGTGTTGTAGTGAGAATCTTTTTGAAAAGGCCCAGATTTTGGAACCATTTTGGTTCCTTTTTTTGGGCCGGGAACTCGGCCAGGTGTCGACTTTTTGGTGGTGGCTCGATTACCTTGCAGCGCAAGTTGGGCCAGGCAAACGTATTTTGTGGCTGAATGCAGATGAAACAAGTCTTAGCAGAGTGGGCGCTAAGAAGGCTGTGGGGCACATTGTCTCGAAGAGGTGGTGGCCTACGCGACTGGGACCCAAGAGACCTTGCCAGAAAGATCAGCGGAGAGCTTCAGTCACGCATATCGCCTGCATGTGTTCGGAAACGAGCGTTCAGCCTCACTTACCTCAGGTGTTTTTGGGCGCCAAACGCTCTATGCCTGCAGCGGCCACACTGGTTGAGCACCCGCAGATACAGATATGGCGGCGGGACACCGCATGGAACACAACTTCTACAATGTTGCAATGGCTTGATTTGCTGGCAAGTCGTCTGTTGCCGTTTACTGAATTCCAGCCGATTCTTTTGCTTGACATGGCTCCATGTCACTTGAGCCCGGTCATTGCTGAGAAGGCGTCCTCCTTAGGCTTCTTTTTGGCCTACGTACCGGCTCGTTTAACGAGTTTGGTGCAGCCGGCAGATGTGGCGATGTTTGCCGGGTACAAGGTCAACCTTGTGAAGCTGTTGTTGCAAAATGAAAGCTTGGCGGGAGAAGTCTCCTTGGAAGCGTGGATAGAATGCCTCGGCAAAGTCTGCCGTCAATACCTTTGTGGAAAGAAGTGGAAAAAAGCTTTTGAACGGACTGGCATTATTCCAGGAGGAATCTTGACTCCGGAGCTTGCTCAAATCGCTGCGCCACGACTCTGTGTCTCACCTTTACCCTGCCCCGATTTTGACAGTGTAGCATCTTTGTTTCCTAAAGGAAGACGGGTGCCTTACACGTCTTTGTTTTGGGTGCCAGCGCAAATGGATCCTCCCCTTCTAGAGTGAGTTTCCACCAAGAATGAGAAAAAGTAAGAGTCTTAGACTTGCATTGCTTGTGAGGCACATGCTGAATCCACTTCAATGTTTTCTGAGAAGCTTCCACATCGCTATGCAGCACCTACTGTGCCAGTAGCTTTTTTCGAGGCAGGTTTTCAGCTCCAAAAAAGTTCTCGTTTTTGGCGCCATGGAGGACGCTGTGCCAGCAGCTCCGTCTTTGCCGCCAGCAGCTCCGTCTTTGCCGTCAAAGATACAAGAGCTGAAGCAGCGCAAAGCACAACTCACAGCTGCCCGCAAAGCAGCCGCCAAGGAGCTCAAAGCCAAGGAGAGGCAGATGACCCGTTTGCGCAAACACTTGCAAAAGCTGAAGCCATCAGACCTAGCTGAGTTAGTGACGTTGGCGCCAGCAGTCAAAGCAAAAGCGAAGGCAAAGGCAAAGGCTCGTGCCTAGAAGACTGACCGGTTTGTGGAAACACTTGCAAAAGCTGAAGCCCACAGACCTAGCTGAGTTAGTGACGTGGCACCAGCAGTCAAAGCAAAAGAGAAGGCAAAGGCAAAAGTCCTGCCTGGAAGACCTCTGCACACGGATTTCGACCGAGATGGCGAAAAAGCTGTGCACATGTGGTGATGTTTGCAAGCATTTCGTAGCAGCTGTAGCTGTGTGACTTCGTATTTCTTTCACCTGCAGGTGCCTACTTCCTTCTGGAGCTCTACCCGAAACGGGCTCTTGGCTGGGGTGGGTTGTTTAGGTGTTGGTTTTGGTGTTGTTTGCTTGGTGGTGTTGGTGGTGGTGGTGGTGTTGTGGTGTTGGTTGGTGCGGTGTTGGTTGGTGGTGTTGGTGGAAGTTTTCGTTCCTGTTGTTGCTGGTGGTGTTGTTGTGTTTGCTGTTGTTGTTGCTGTTGCTGTTGCTGTTGCTGTCGCGCAGCACTTTGAAGCACATCGGTGTTTTTACCACAGCGGGGAGCGTGTAGTATCTCGGGGTTGAGATACTACACCCTGAAAATGCTGTAAATTACAAGGAAAAGTGCTCCGCCGGGCAGCGTGTAGTATCTACAGTCTTTCAAATATTTAACATTAATATAATTCTTTGAATGTCGATGCATAAATTCTTGAAAAATTTGCGTTTTACCACAGCGCGGAGCGTGTAGTAGGGCGCGGGGCAATACTTCACCCTGGTCCAAAATCGTCGTTTTGTCACAGTCCGGAGCGTGTAGCACGTTTTTCGTGGCAGGTGCAGCACTTTGAAGCACATCGGTGTTTTTACCACAGCGCGGAGCGTGTAGTATCTCGGGGTTGAGATACTACACCCTGAAAATGCTGTAAATTACAAGGAAAAGTGCTCCGCCGGGCAGCGTGTAGTATCTACAGTCTTTCAAATATTTAACATTAATATAATTCTTTGAATGTCGATGCATAAATTCTTGAAAAATTTGCGTTTTACCACAGCGCGGAGCGTGTAGTAGGGCGCGGGGCAATACTTCACCCTGGTCCAAAATCGTCGTTTTGTCACAGTCCGGAGCGTGTAGTACGTTTTTCGTGGCAGGCGCAGCACTTTGAAGCACATCGGTGTTTTTACCACAGCGCGGAGCGTGTAGTATCTAAGGGTTGAGATACTACACCCTGAAAATGCTGTAAATTACAAGGAAAAGTGCTCCACAGCGTGTATCTACGATCTTTCGCGGTTTCGTGTAAGTATATTGCATGCAAATATCATATATCATGTATCCTATATCCTTTAACTTTATCATATATCATATATCCACAGCTCTAAGTGAGCCATCATTCCGAACTGGATGAGCCATGATGAGCCACTGAACCGTTTGCAGGTATTTCAAACACCTTCCAAGATTTGTGCAGGCAATGTGGATTGTCAACACTTGTCAACAACATCCGTTTGCAGAAAAATCATTTTCCCACGACTTTTTTTGGGGATTGAAACTCCAGAAAACTTCGAGACTGAAACAGCCCCCAGTTTTCTTGACAGTTTGCACCTTGAAGAGGCAGAGTCGAACACGTTTGAATCAGATGCAGCCTGGAAGTATCCACATGGATCCTGTCCAGTTTTCATCAGCGGAAAGCTTTCAGATCTTGAGCATCCAGGTGCACATCCGGACGACATCGCGATGCTGAAAAAGAGGCTGAACACGTTCTGCTTCTCGTATGTGCAACAGAATCCGGACCGAACGATTAAACCGTGTGGCAAGTGCTTCGCAAAGTTTGTCATGCAGCCGGGTTTCACGGATGATATGCCTGTGATGCCAAACCCGCCCGCTGCAGTGGACGTGGGTGCAATCGTTGCAGAAGTTGTGCGACAATTGCGGGGTTGAAACCCCGGCCCCCCAAGGCAATGTTGGAGTAAGCAGAAAGGTTATATGTTAGAACTCTATGGGCTCGTCCGGTGACGTGGTGAGTTGTGACAACAAAAAGAGGTATAGTTTGATTTTCTTTCCAAATTTCACGGCTCATGCTGAATGTGTGCTCAACATTGCATGGGGGGAGCGGGGGTTTGGGGTCACTCACCTGTCGCCGTGTGCGACTTGCAAAAGATGCGACTTGCAAAAGAGGAGCCATGAGGTGACTATAGATTGTGATTTGAACATCTCGATACATATCCAAGATGACAGTCGCTACACACGAGTGGAAGACGCAATTTCATCTAAATGGCTGCCACAGTTTGCACAACGTGTTCCGACATTGTGAGAATGTCGGGTCTGTGAACCTTTTTTGTTTGACTTTGCTTTGATGCCACTGGACTTTGTTTCAAGCGAGACGTCAGATACCATGCACCAATGGTTTTGCTTCTCTTGGAAGTCACCCTAGCAGTCTGCTTGTCGCACGCTTGCCACTTTTGAAGTTGTGATTCATGTCTGTTGACACCATTTTGCAAGCAATTTTCAATTTCGCTGCCATGCCAGGTGATTTGTTGACACGGTTTCCAGTGCAATATTCAATTTAGAGGTGATTTGTTCATGTTTTTTGTTTTTATTGCATCTTGAACGGTGCAGATTCGCGTCTGTTGACATTGCTTTGCAAGCATTATTCCACTTCAATGCCATGCCAGGTGATTTGTTGACGCTATTTTCGAAGCAATTGCCAATTGCGATGCCATGCAAGGTGATTGGTTTGTGTTTTGAATGATTGCATCTTGAATGTTGCAGATTCTCATGGGTGTGGACATTGTTGGTTAGCACATACTTGTTTGTGCGCTGTAACAATCACAAATGTGTCCAACACCTCTGTGAAGAAGTTACCATGACCTGACTGTTGTTGGATTGTCCAATTTGATGTTTTGGTATTCATTTGAGTTTATTTGCTCGTGGCTCATTTTGGTACAAGTGCCCTCCTTGTACTTTTGATTTGAAAATTTCTCACCCCACCCACCCTCACCTTCATCTCGTTCATTACACACTCTCATCCACCATATCACATTCACACATATTACATTAAATCTCTTACGAAGGCAACACCTTCGATTCTTCCGACTAGGATTGACTCGTGTCCTCCTCTCATTATAGGTATGGAGGGTCATTTGATTTCCATACCCATTTGTCACAGTGGAACTTGTTCACATAAAGGTTTACCATTTGATCGAAGACCAAATTTTTCGAGTCTGGATTCTTGAAGAGAATCCTGTCACCGTGAGAAGACTCCAACACTTTCGGACGGAGGCCACGAGCCCAAAAATCCAACCCATATCCTAGTCAGGGAGAAAAAGTGTGCGCTGCTTGCCTGCTTATGATTAAGCTTGCCTTCTTACGACACATGTAGCGATTTTTTTCGAAGCAACTCTACATATCCCTGCCATGCCAGGTGATTCCCCAGATAGCGATAGCTATAGGGCAGGTTCTTACTTCCAATAGGGGGGGAGAGCGACGAACCACTTTGGCGGATTGGACGTGGCACCAGGGTGCCACTGCAGGGTGCAAAGGACGTGGTGCCATTGCTGTGCCATCGTAGGGTGCCATTGTAGTGTGCTATGGTTGGGGGAGAGGGTGACGACCAACTCTGGGGAGTGGACGTGGTGCCATTGCCGGGTGCCATTGCAAGGTGCCATTGTAGTGCGCTATCGTTGTGGGGGGAGGGTGACGACCAACTTTGGAGGAGTACGTGGTGCCATTGCAGGGTGCCATTGTAGTGTGCTATGGTGGGGGCAGGGTGACGGCCAATTTTGGAGGAGTACGTGGTGCCATTGCAGGGTCCCATTGTAGTGTGCTGGAGGGTGACGACCAACTTTTGGGGAGTGGGCGTGGTGCCATTGCAGGGTGCCATTGTAGTGTGCTATGGTTGGGCGGGGGGCATTTTTTCTTTACATTGATAACACAAAAGTTGGTTTTTGCTATCTGGGTCTATGCTGGTATAATTTGTTTGTTTTTCGAATGATTGCATCATGAACAGTGCAGGTTCATGTGTGTTGACACTGTTTTCGAAGCAATATTCAATTGCGACGCCATGCCAGGTGTTTTTTTGACGCTATTCTCCAAGCAATTTTCAATTGCGATGCCATACAAGGTGATTTGCTTGTCTTTTGAACGATTGCATCTTGAATGGTGCAGGTTCTCATGTGTTGACATTGTTTTCGATGCAATTCTACAAATCCATGCCATGCCAGGTGATTTGTTTTTCGAATGATTGCATCATAAACAGTGCAGGCTCATGTGTGTTGACATTGTTTTCGAAGCAATATTCAATTGCGACGCCATGCCAGGTGTTGTTTTGACGCTATTTTCGAAGCAATTTTCAATTGCGATGCCATGCAAGGTGATTAAGTTTGTGTTTTGAACGATTGCATCTTGTTTCCGAAGCAATTCTACATATCCATGCCATGCCAGGTGATTTGTTTGTTTTTCGAATGATTGCACCACAGTGCAGGCTCATGTGTGTTGACACTGTTTTCGAAGCAATTTTCAATTGCGATGCCATGCAGGTGATTTGTGGACGCTATTTTCGAAGCAATTTTCAAGTGCGATGGCACGCAAGGTGATGTGTGTTTTGAACGATTGCATCTTGAATGGTGCAGATTCTCATGTGTGTTGACATTGTTTTGGAAGCAATATAACATTTCCATGCCATGCCAGGAGGTTTGTTTGTTTTTCGAACGATTGCATCATGAACAGTGCAGGTTCATGTGTGTTGACATTGTTTTCGAAGCAAGTCTACATATCCATGCCATGCCAGGTGATTTGTGTTTTGAACGAGCGCATCTTCGACGGTGCAGATATGTGTGTTGACACTGCATGTTTCTGGTGCAATACTCAATTTCGATGCCATGCCAGGTGATTTGTTTGTGCTTTAGAACGATTAAGAAATTGAAAGCTTGCTGGTCTTCGACCCGCCTGGGTGGCTGAACAGAACTTCGCGCTCATTGATCATTTTTGTTTTTGGAGAAAGTTCGATTTTCAACGGGGCATGATTCCATTGATCATGTTTGTTTGTGGTGAATTTATGAATTTCAACAAGAAACTTGTGGATTTGGTTGTTTCGAAACCACTTGCGCGATTCCATTGATCATGAGTGCAATTTGTGGTGTGTGTCTCAAATCTTCAGGCACAAGCGGTCTTTGAATCACCGTTTTTCTTGGGGGAATCCAAATTCATGCCAAATGGGAACTAGTGAGTTTCGCATTCTTTCTTTGACTTGTATTATATTTCTTACCCTGCTCAAGCAATTCAAGAAAACTGTGATTTTCATATTTGAGATAAATCTACCTACTTGTGTGGATCGCACTGTGGTTCGGGTGCTGTAGCCATGACGTGCTAGCATTATGCACTTGGAGGAGGAGATGGGGTTCTTGTTTTAGGGCCCTGGAAATATAATTTTTTTACCTTCAAATTTAATGCCCCCCACAGTTAGCGCAAAGTCGGCGCCTGTAATTTCCCGCATGGCCAAGACCTTTTCCTTTTGGCTTTTTTCCTCACGTAGACACAAGACATTAAGGCGGCCCTTTGTGTTTGAGGATATTGTTTTGAAAGGGGTCGGAGCAAGTTTCCTGCTTCAAAACAAGTTTTGGGAAAACTGATGTTTGCTTCGGTGCAAAATTGACCCAAATTATGGGTAAGGTATTGCTGCTGTTATTCGAAAGACTGGAACTTGGAGTTTGCAATCTGCAATGCGAGCATGAATATTTCACATGTTGGCAGCACCCACTGAGATTTGATTCTGGAATGTCGGTTGCATGGCTATAGGGGAATTTCGATGTGGTAAACAAACCTTTTTGTGGCCTGCCAGTGAATCCATGTCCTGGTCTCAAATGGCAGGAGCTTCGAGTGGTGGACCATGCTTTGAAATCCTTAGAGCAGAAGCGCCGCCGAGAAGATGCGATTCGACAAAGGCAAGGCCTTACCCAAAGGATGTGCCGTGTGGTCTTAGCCATCTTCTGCCTGTCAAACTATTGCTTGGACTTTGCTTTGGAATATGCAAAGAATGCTTCAAGGAAGCGCAGGAAGATTTGGGAGGAGCCCGAGCCTTGCCTTATCCAGGAGTGGTTTCTTGCCACACCCGTTGACCAGTTGCTCACTTTACTTCATCCTGAGACACCTGCGGATCAATCAGTGCATGTGGAAGCTTCCAAGTATGTGGCTACGCGGCGGGTGGTCGCTTGGCTGGTTGATGAAAATTTTAAACGTTTCCGAGC
>CBDAPN010000008.1:0-128483 GCA_965198415.1 Endozoicomonas sp. | reverse complement strand
GCTGAACCACACCGCCAATGGTATTGATGTGAATTTTCTTCACAATACCTTCCATCGGTGAGCGCACCAAGGTACGCTCCACCTGATCTTCGAGGGCGTAGTGGGACTCACTGAGCTGATCAAGGTTGTACTTCCGTCTCTTTCAATTCCTGTGCGACCTCAGAGCGATACTTTTGCAAAATCTCATCTTTGCGCGCTAACGATTCCTGATAGCCAGCCCTTAACTTGGGAATACTCAGTTCCGTACGGCGTTTTTCCGATTCAAGGTCATTCACCCGTTGTTGTAACTGAATCAGCTCAACCTTTGACACCACTCCTTGCTCTGCCAGCGGTACAGTCAGTTCGAGTTCATCTTGCCCCAGCTCAAAACTGGTGATTAAAAAGCTCAGCTGCTCCTTGGCTGAAGCCAACTCATGCTCAGCCTGAGTTACCTGCTTGCTGGCCACCTCCATCTCAGAATTTAACCGGTCTGTACGCTGTTTGTAGATGTCTTTTTCCCGCTTTACGTAGTCCGGGTGATCCATTAACTCCTCCGGAAAGACCAAAGCGCCGCCAGAAAACTCGGCTTTTAATCGTGCAGCCTTGGCCATCTCGCTTTGAAACTCGATATCACTTTCGCGAAAACTGGAGGCAAACCGTGTGTCGTCCAGTTGCATTAGGGGCTGGCCGGCAACCACCTGTTCGCCCTCCTGCACGAAAATTTCATCAAGAATACCGCCTTCAAGGTTTTGTACCACTTGCAAACGGGATGAAGGAATAACGATACCCATGCCCCGGGTGATTTCATCCAGACTGGCATGGCTAGCCCAAACAATCGCTGAAACCAACGCCAGCAACATGGTGTAAATCAATAAACGGCCACCTCTGGGCGTTTTCATTAACAAGGCGGCATTGGCATCGGAGACGTACTCCATATCCTCTTTAGGGATATCTTTATCTGCTCCTTCCATCACTCCACCGACAGACTCATTAACATCTTCTGTCGTTTTTTTGCTGTCGTCTTCCTGATAATCTTCAGGCTTTGATGACTCAACCTCTGGTTTCATTGGCTCTTCCTCTGAGCTATTGTGCTTTCCATCGCTCTTGCTGCTCATAATTCCAACCTATTCAATTTTTAACTTGCCCTGCTTCAAAGCAGCGTGCACCTGATCTTTTGGGCCATCCGCAACGACACGACCACTGTCCACTACAATCAAACGATCCGCCAACGACAGCATCGAGGCTTTATGGGTGACCAGAATCAGAGTTTTATCGTCACAGCGCTGCTGCAGTTGCTCTTTCATTCGCAGCTCAGTGGTGTTGTCCATGGAGCTTGAAGGCTCATCCAGCACGAGAATGGGCGGGTCCATCAACAGGGCGCGGGCCAGGGCGATGCTCTGGCGCTGACCGCCAGAAAGATTCTGACCACGCTCGCCCACAACCATGTCCAGCCCGTTAGGGTGTTTGTTGGCAAACTCTGTAACACCAGCAATCTCGGCCGCTTTTAACAACTGACTGTCATCAACATGGTTTGCCCCGAGGGTAATGTTGTCTTTGATTGAGCCGTAAAACAGGGTGATATCCTGACTGACACAGCCAATGCTTGAGCGTAAATCGGTCGGGTTGATTTGCCGCAGGTCGATCCCATCGATGCGAACAGCGCCTTCGTCCGGCTCGTACAGTCCCATAATCAGTTTTTCGATGGTGGTCTTACCAGAACCAATACGACCGATGATGGCCACCTTTTCACCCGCTTTGATTTTAATATTGACGTCCCGCAGCGCCTGAACTTCCTGCTCCGGGTAAGAAAAGTTCACGCCATCAAAATCCACACTGCCTTTTAATTCAGGTCGATTGACGTAGTCACGATCATCATGGCGCTCCGTTGGCATGGCCATGACCTGATTCAAAGCATCCAGAGCAGACTTGGACTGGTTATAACGGGTTGCCAATCCGGCTATTTGCGCCATGGGTGCCAAACAGCGACCAGAGAGCATGACCGATGCAATCAATCCCCCCATGCTCAACTCACCGGCGGAGATGAGATACACACCCAAAATCACCATGCCGACGTTGGCCACTTGCTGAACGTAAGCGCTGAATGTGGTGGCAGAAGCACTCAGGAGTTTGGTTTTAATACTCCAGTTGGCAATATGACTGACCGACTTCTCCCATTTGTACTGAACTTCACTTTCGGCCTGGGCAACTTTCAACGCCTCCATGCCCGCCAAACTTTCAATGAGTGTGGCGTTCTTTTGCTGGCTGGAGCGCAATGTTTTATCAATCGAGTTTTTCAGGGGCTCCTGAATAAGAAAGCTGTAAAGGCCAATCAACAACATAGCCACCAGCGGCACAATGGCAACAGGGCCGCCCAGCATGAAAATCACGAAGAGGATGATGCAGGTGAATGGCAAATCCACCAGTGCGGTTACCGTTGAGGAGGTAATAAAATCGCGGATGCTTTCAAAGTCCTGCAAGTTTTTGGCAAACGACCCCACAGAAGCAGGCCTAGCCTTCATACTTAAACCAAGCACCTGCTCCATAATGGTGGACGACAGCAGAATATCCGACTTTTTACCGGCCAGATCAATAAAGTAACTTCGCACCATTTTGAGCACAAAATCGAAACTAAAAACAATAAACGCACCCACGGCGAGAACCCACAGCGTGTCAAAAGCCTGATTGGGAACCACCCGGTCATAAACGTTCATCACAAACAGCGGACTGGCCACCACAAATATGTTGATTAACAACGAGGCCAACAGTACATCCCGATAAATTCTCCAGGAGCCCAAAATGGTTCCCCAAAACCAGTGCCGGGATTTAACGTTTAATTTCTCTGGTGTGCGCCGGTCGTAGCGGTGTTTTTCACGAACAAAGATGACATAACCGCTGTAAAAAGTTTCGAGCTCCTCAATCGTTATGGTTTTCGACCCTTCGCCGGTTTCAGGCATAACGATTTGAGCCGTGCCCTGTTCATGGTCGATGGCCGTTAAAATACAGGATTTGCGTTCGTTTAATAATAAAACCGCAGGCACCACTAAAGAGGAGATTTTAGCAATCTTTCTTTTGTGCGTCTTGCAAACCAGCCCCGCCCTGTTTGCCGAACGGATAAATACTTCTGCGCTAAATTTTCCGTTTTCCAATGGCATTCCTGCTTTTAAGGATTCCCTCGAATAAGGGTTACCGTAATAGCGTGTCAGTAAGGCGAGGCATTCAAGGAGATTGTCGTCATTGGCTGGTGGCTCATCAGGGACGTCCCAGCCTTCATTGATAGTACCGGAGTAATTCATAGTTTCCTACTGATTTATTTCATCCGTGATTTTTATAGGAGAATTCAGAAGCAAACTGCGGAATTGTCTGAAAGGTTTTAATAAATATAGGTTAGTTTATTTTTCACGGTTATTTTTATTGCTATGAAAATATTAATTAGAAAAAATAAAATTCAAGTTTAATAAAAAATGGCATCTTTTTAATGAAAGATGCCATTTAAAAATTTATTTACCCAAGTAATTAATTAATCCTGCTCATCAAAAACTTCTGCCTGCATTCGTTTTAAACCGATATGGCGAACATCAGTTCCTTTTACAAGGTAAATAACATACTCGGCAATATTTCTGGCGTGATCGCCAATGCGCTCAAGAGAACGCAGCACCCACATGATGTTTAAAACTCTGGATATGGAGCGGGGGTCCTCCATCATGTAAGTTACCAGTTCGCGGGTAGCACTTTTGTATTCCCGATCGACCGCCTTGTCTTCTTTGGCAACCGCCAAGGCTTTTTCGGCATCAAAACGGGCGAAGGCGTCCAGAGCGTCTTGCGTCATCTGACGAACATGACTGCCTATATGACGGGTCTCAATGTAACCTTTAGGTGCTTCACCCTGTTCTGACAATTTTATGGCGAAGCGGGCAATTTTTGCTGCCTCATCGCCAATGCGCTCAAGATCGGTCGCTACTTTGGTACAGGCAATTACCAGCCGTAAATCGCTGGCGGCCGGTTGTCGACGGGCAAGAATCCTCGAACACTCCTGATCAATGGTGACTTCCATAAAGTTGACGTCCGTGTCTTTTTCACAAACCAGCGACGCCAGATCGCTGTCTGCATTAGTCAGCGAAGAGATGGCATCGCTCACTTGCTTTTCAACCATCCCCCCCATTGAGAGCAGATGGTTTCGCAGTTCTTCAAGTTCATCGTTAAACTGCTGGGAGATGTGGTGGGTCAGCAAATCGTTTTGGTTTGGCATTGGGTGATCCTCAACCGTACCGGCCGGTAATATAGTCTTCAGTCTGTTTCTTGCTGGGATTGGTAAAAAGCGTATCGGTGTCGCCGTACTCAATCATGCGCCCCATGTACATAAAAGCGGTGTAATCGGAAACCCTGGCCGCCTGTTGCATATTGTGAGTGACAATGACAATGGTAAATTTGGATTTCAGGTCATTAATCAACTCTTCGATCTTCAAGGTAGAGATCGGATCCAGCGCCGAGGCCGGTTCATCCAGCAGCAGCACTTCCGGTTCAACGGCTATGGTGCGGGCAATGACCAGACGCTGCTGTTGTCCACCCGACAACCCCAATGCGCTCTCATGCAAGCGATCCTTCACCTCATTCCATAGCGCCGCGCCTTTTAACGCCCACTCAACCACTTCATCGAGCACCCGTTTTTTGTTGATGCCTTGAATTCGCAAACCGTAGGCAACATTTTCATAAATGCTTTTCGGGAACGGGTTGGGCTTTTGAAACACCATGCCCACCCGACGACGAAGGTCCGCTACATTCACTCCTTTTTCATAAATATTCTCCTCATCAAGAAGAACTTTCCCTTCAACACGGCAGCCATCCACCAGATCGTTCATCCGATTCATGCTACGCAGCAATGTGGACTTACCGCAGCCAGAAGGGCCGATGAACGCCGTCACCCGCTTTTGCGGTATCTTCATTGAGACATCAAACAACGCCTGCTTCTCACCATAAAACAGGTTCAGGTCAGCGACCCGAAGGCAGGTTTGCTCATCTTCAAGATTCAATGCCATGCGACCATCAGTAGCCAACGCTCTGGCAAAGCGTTGGCCGGCAGGCTTTTCAATAACAGGGTCGCTGTCAGTTGGTTTCACAGTCAGTGCCTCACTCAGCGTTGCGTCCAGCGTCTCTTTTGGCTCTCTTTCCAGTACGTCGTAAGCCATACCCATCAACCCTCAAGGCTCTTGTATTTTTCTCGTAAATGGTTGCGAATAGCAACCGCAGACAGGTTGAGCACCGCAATAACAATCACCAGCAACAGTGCCGTGGCGTACACCAGTGGCCGTGCCGCTTCCACATTGGGGCTTTGGAAACCAACATCGTAAATGTGGAAGCCCAAATGCATGAATTTCTGATCCAGATGTAAATACGGGTAGTTGCCATCCAGCGGCAGGCTTGGAGCCAACTTCACTACCCCAACCAGCATTAACGGTGCCACTTCACCCGCCGCCCGAGCAACGGCGAGAATCAACCCCGTCATCATCGCCGGGCTGGCCATGGGCAGCACCACTCGCCACAGTGTTTCCGCTTTGGTCGCTCCCAAAGCCAAACTCCCTTCTCGCACGGAGCGGGGAATACGCGATAACCCTTCTTCTGTTGCCACAATGACCACTGGCAAAGTCAACAACGCCAGCGTAATCGACGCCCAAAGCAGCCCCGGCGTACCAAAAGTAGGAGAAGGCAGCGCCTCAGCAAAAAACAGCTGGTCAATGTGGGCACCGGCAAAGTAGATAAAAAAGCCAAGGCCAAACACACCGTAAACAATGGAAGGAACCCCCGCCAAATTATTCACCGCCACCCGGATGGCGCGGGTCAACCATCCCTGACTGGCGTATTCCCGCAAATAAACAGCGGCGATCACACCAAACGGCGTCACCATAATGGACATCAAAATGACCATCATTACGGTGCCGAAAATGGCCGGAAATACTCCGCCTTCGGTGTTCGCTTCCCGAGGGTCATCAAGAATAAACTCACCCACTTTGTCAAAATAAAAGGCGATCTTATCCATCAATGACATGTTATTGGGCTGATAAGCTCGCACCACCTTACTGATCGGTTGCTCCAGTGTTTGCCGTTGGCGGTTTTGGCTACAAAACTGTCCCGGTTAAACGACTGATACAGGTCACCCAGCTGCTCCTCCAGCGCCTCGTACTCTTTATTCAGCACGGCACGTTCGGCTGCGATTTCTGCTTTTTTTACTGCATCGAGGCGGTCATTCATCTCCAGCCGACGCTCTTTAAGCCGAAGCTGCTCAATGCCTGAATTGATTGCACCGATGTCGTGTTTTTCTATCTGATAAATAGCGTCGTATATTTTCAGGGTACGATTAAGGCGTTGATGGAATACTGACACCACCGAATTGCCACTGGCAACAACAGCACCGTTTTCTTTTACCGCCTGCAAAAATCCGTAAAAATTACCCCACTCCCGCCGCTCAAGCACCATCATCTCTTGCGGATACTGGCGGTTACTGAGCCACTCATCCACAATCCAGACGAAATCTGTGCCACTTAAATCACGGTTCCCCTGTTTGAGCAAGCTGCGGGTGAATAGCTGCTGCTCATCCACAATGACAAGGCCTGTGGACTCTAACCGGTTTGCCGGCACCTCTTCGCTGTCGGCAACTTCACCGGCCACGGTGTGGCTGGCTTGGTTTGGCGCCTGATAATCCGCCACCAGCACCTGAGCAGGCCAGAAGTGCCCAAGCCCACGCACGGCAATTAACCCTAAAAGTCCAAGCACCAGCACCAAGCTGACCGCCACGGCTCCTGCATTCAACCAAACCCACGGCGAACCGCTGTGAAACCACTCAGAACGTTTTGTGGTATTTCGAAGGGTCTTTTTCATCGTCATTTTCTCTCCCTCCTCCACTTAAAGTGAGCTGTACTTTTTACGCAGACGGTGTCGCACCATCTCCGCTGCGGTATTCACCACAAAGGTAAACAAAAACAGCACCAGCGCCGCCAAAAACAGAATACGATAATGGCTGCTGCCCACTTCCGACTCAGGCATCTCAACCGCTATATTGGCGGCCAGTGTACGCATGCCCTCAAAAATATTGGCGTCCATAATCGGCGTGTTGCCGGTTGCCATCAGGACAATCATGGTCTCTCCTACCGCCCGGCCCATGCCGATCATCACCGCCGAGAAAATACCGGGGCTAGCAGTCAGCAAAACCACCCGGGTCAGGGTCTGCCAAGGCGTTGCGCCAAGCGCCAGCGAACCATAAGACAGATGCTTAGGCACGCTGAAAATGGCATCCTCGGCGATGGAAAAGATGGTCGGAATCACCGCAACACCCATGGCCAAACCCACGACCAGAGCATTACGTTGATCGTAGGGAATACCCAACTCAGTAGTGAGCCATGTTCGCATATCACCACCGAACAGGGCGGTCTCCAAAGTTGAGCTGAGCGTCATCGCCAGCGCTCCACTGAGCAATACCACCGGAACCAGCAGACCCGCCTGCAAACCATCCGGAACCCGGTGGCGAAGTGGTGAAGGCAAGCTGTCCCAGGCAAATGCAAAGAGCAAAATACCGGCAGGAACAAACAGCAGCATGGCAAAAATGCCCACCAACTGATTCTCAATAAACGGCGCCAGCCAGAGCCCGGCAAGAAAGCCGAGAATAACCGTTGGTAACGCTTCCATTAACTCAATTACCGGCTTCACTTTGCGGCGCATGGAAGGCGCCATAAAGTAAGCGGTAAAAATGGCGGCGCAAATCGCCAGCGGTGTTGCCAGCACATGGCATAGAAGGCCGCTTTGAGCGTACCAAACGACAATGGCATCAGGCTCAGCTTAGGCTCAAAGTCGTTATTAGAAGCCGACGACTGCCAGATATAATCGGGCTGATTGTAGGATTCATACCAAACTTTTTGCCAAAGTGCCGACCAAGAGACCTCTGGGTGCTCATTCTCGATTTGCAAAAAGCGGGTCTCACCAGCACTTTGCAGCAGCAGATAATTACCCCTTGGCGCTACTGCCATCTGCTCAATCGGACCCTGAGCCAGCGACTCCACCAGCAAAGTGCGGTTTGAGGTCGTATAAAACAGACCCACCCGCCCATTAACATCTACAGCCAAAAACCCTTTGCGACGGTGCTCCGGCACAATCTTATCCACCGCACCATCACCCAAGCTGAAGGAGCGAATATTCTTCAGTTGCAGCCCTCTCCCTGCTGAACCATAAACCACTGGGATATGTTGCCCCTATCATCACCCACCAGCAGCGAAACACCGCCAAGCAGGAACTCAATAGTAGTGACCCGGGTGTCTGCCAGATTGAGGGTTTCATGGATCTGCGGGCGCTCAATATTGCGAATATTAACAACGGTTAGTTGGTTTTCGCCGCTGAGCACGTAGAGCCAGTGCTGCTCTGGGTCGATGAGCAATTGGCGAACGGGTTTCGCCAACCCCAAAGGCAGAACAACTTCCTGACGCTCGATAGTGACCGACTCCGTGAGAAAGTCCTCTTCCTTCACATAAGCGCTCATCACAACTTGCTGATTGCTGGTGGCGGCAATCAATAACTGGTCATCACCATCGCTGATTGCCAGTTGGTCTATGGGTCCGTTGGCCATGGGCAGCACCTCATCGCCATAGGGGTAACTGATGAGAGGTGAAATCTTGCGTTTATCATCGGGCCACGTGACTTTATAGCCCTGCTTGAACACAACCAGCGAACCATTAACAAGCCCCGCTGCCATCAGGCCTGACCCCGAAGCGTCACTGACAACCCGGACACCTCACTGGTAACGGGCAGCGCCACATTTTTCAGCCACTTCCCGGTATTTGTAGCGAAAAAACGCAAATTCCCGGAATGCTCTGCTTCCATGCCAACTTCTGCCTGCTCTTCCACCGCCAAAAACAACGCGGAGCACTTTGCTGTGGTGATGAGTACGAAGAGACAGGCGTAATTTCCGCGCTTTTAAAAAGCGGTAACACTTCATAGAGCAGATAAAAGAAAATCAAAAGAATCGCCAAAATCACGCCCAGACCACCAGCAGCACACCCCAGCGGGCGAGGTGGTCTTTTAAGAAGCGCAGTGAACGATATTTTTTTAATGCCGGTGTATTGAAATCAATACCCGGACTGTTATCTATCGATTTTTGGTACATAGCGACAGCCGGATTAAATCATGGGCGTAACATATAAGATCAATGTGACAAAAATATGACAGAGGAATATGACACTATTGTTACAGCCAAAGTGAAACGGCCATATTGAGCCTGTTAAAACAATGCCTGCCACTGTAAAAGCGAAAAAATCTTGAAGGTTAAACGGGAGCTCTTGTTTACAAAACGATTGCCCACGCGGGCAAATCCATGTATTTTGACACCACGCTTGGCAATACCCAAAATGCCAAGCGCAATCGTAAGGGAATAATGACCAGAGAAATTAACAATGTTAGTACGAACGCAAACCGCTAAGCCCTACCGTCTTGCCCACACCGCAACTCCCTCCCTGCACCGACACCACCACTAATTCTGAGCATTTGCATTTTACGCCTTGGCTTCTAGCCTCATACACACACATAGTAAAGCTCAGGGCGCCCCCTAAACTGTTGGGTGTGAATCATCCTCTGCAACAGCCAAGCGGCTACAGGGTTAGATTTCACGCTCCAAAATAACAAAACTGGAAATATATGAACGCTGTCATTTTGGCTGTTGCCATCATGCTGACTTTGAGTGTCTTGCGTGTAAATGTTGTGCTTGCGCTGTTTTTAGGCGCCATTGGCGGCGGGCTCGCCGGTGGTCTGGACTTTAACACCACCTTAAAAGCCTTTACCGAAGGGCTTGGCGGTGGCGCCAGCATTGCCATCAGTTACGGTATGCTTGGCGCGTTTGCCATGGCCATCTCCACCACCGGCATCCCCCAGTGGCTGGCAGGGCGCATTATCGAGCGTGTTAGCAAAACCCGTAAAAAGGCGGGTATCCGCCTATCCATTCTCGGTAGTATTGGGCTAATGGCCTTCGCCTCCCAGAACGTCGTGCCAGTGCACATTGCCTTCATCCCTATTCTGATTCCGCCGCTGTTAGGCGTCTTCAGCTCTGTGCAGTTGGACCGCCGAGCCGTTGCCAGCACCCTCTCTTTTGGCTTGATTGCCACTTATCTGCTGGTGCCTGTTGGCTTTGGTAACATCTATCTGACCCAGATTTTGGCCGGTAACCTGAACAAAAACGGTTTGGAGATTGATCCGGGGCTCATGCCGCTGGCGATGTCACTACCAGTGTTTGGCATGTTTATAGGCCTGCTCACCGCCATTTTCTGGAGCTATCGTAAGCCTCGCCAATACGACATTGATGACACAAAAACCGCAACCTCTGATGCAACACCTGCCATTGAAGGTAAGAAACTGCTCATCACACTCATCTCCATCGCCGCCACATTGGGCGTGCAACTGACCACCAATTCCATGGCACTGGGCGCTGCGACCGGCTTTATGCTGATGCTGATTGGAGGTGTGATTCATTGGCGCGAGTCCGATGACGTGTTTAACAGAGGCGTGCGGCTAATGGCAATGTGCGGCTTTATTATGATCTCGGCTTCAGGGTTTGCCGAGGTTTTGCGAGCCACCGGCGACATCCCGGCACTGGTGGCCATGGTGGAACAAATGGTCTTTGGCAGCAAAGCATTGGCTGCACTTTTGATGTTATTGGTAGGGTTGTTTATCACCATGGGCATCGGGTCTTCTTTTTCCACCCTGCCTATTATTGCCACTCTTTATGTGCCAATGGCACTGAGCCTGGGTTTTTCTCCACTGGCAACTGCGGCTATCGTTGGCGCTTCCGGTGCCCTTGGTGATGCAGGCTCCCCCGCATCAGACTCAACCATCGGCCCCACCGCCGGCTTGAATGTTGACAGTCAGCACGACCACATACGGGACACCGTCATTCCAACTTTCGTACACTTTAATATCCCGATGATCCTGTTCGCTTGGGTGGCGGCAATGATTCTTTAAGAAAAAGCTATAGGAACCGGTGTATTTTTAAGAAAAAATGCACCGGGTCAGAGAACCTTTAGCAAAATTCAGTGTCTAAATTAGGGATTTGAATAAATCTTAAAATGGTTAAACCTTCAACTGCATACAAAACTAATTTACAGAAATAAAGTGTGGCTATGAGTACTATCAATTTAGGTTCAATAGAAGCTTTCCGGCATGCATGGAAAGAGTACAAAAGCGCCAATGCACTGATCCGTTTTGCCAGATCAGCGATTGCGGCTGTTAAAGGTTTTTTTTGGAAAATACACAGTTACGGTGGTGTCTGTTACGTCCAAAATGTCACAAAATACATCCGACAGCGCTTCTTGGAGTGGTAGCACCCCACCTAAGACAAAAATACAAAACCGAAAAGCCGACCTAAAAAACGACAAAATAACTCTTGAAAGATACACTAAAGAACTGAATACCAACTTATGGATGGAGGATGGTATATTTTCTATAGTCAGTCCCAGCAAAACGCTGAAGAAAGGCTTACTCTGCAAAAAAGGAGATCTTAAAAACAAAGCGTTAGAAAGTGAAGATCATGACCTAATTTTCAACTTAAACCATTTTATAAACAACTTTGACGCCGTGGCCAAAAAATTCATTCCACTATCAAACGAAGATTTACCGTCTGTAAAGAATGGAATCCTAGAGTTTGCTAAAAAATTGAAAAATAAAAATACCACTCATATTATTTTCACTTACAATGAAAAAGCCTGGCACACAACCAATCCTTATGAAGAAGACATGTTAAACGTTAAAGTTACAATTGAAATAAAACCTCTTCATGATCACAAAAAACAGAGCCTGCCTTGTACTATATGTCAGCAGATTGAAGATGGTGCCATGAAAGTGTAAATCTCACACGACACAATTTTATATTTAAAGAGTCGGCGAATTAATTAATCAAGAACAATTGATTCACACAACGATTGTATCAGGAGTAATTATGAATACAGTTGACCTGAACCCAGCACAGACCTTTTCTTATTGCTGGCATGTTGAATATGCAAAATCGAATATCGTCACCCGTACAATAAAATCTGCTGCTTCGGCTTTAAAGGCGTTTATCTGGCAACATACAGTTTTTATTACGCCAGAGACTGTTAACCAACTCAGATCAGAGTTTCCTAATGCGTTATTTGTAAAGGCTTTGCCCGGATTCACCGTAAGAAAAACTTCGGCAAATAACTTTATTAATTCACCCAAGCAGCATCACAGCCATTTTCCTGATAATAATCAGGATGGTTTAATTAATCACTTGTTCGGCACCAAACACCAGGATAACTTGGATCTGCTATCCAATAAAAAAAACCCCTTTAGAAGAAAAACGCATAGCTCCTTTTGAAAAGAACCAGACAACTCCTGACTATAAGAACAACTCTGGTCACCTTAATACTGGTACAGAAGGTTTTGGTTTAATATACAAAAATAAAATGGTCCGAGTGAATATCAAGCGTCTTGTTTCAAATGTTGGTCAATACCTGAAATCATATCAAACATCCAATGAATTCCTGAAAACCACCAAATCCAAGATAATAAATTTAGCCAAAAGTTTCCAACAGCAAGGTATAACAGAAGGCCTTTTATGGTTGAGTTACAAAAAAGTAGACGTATCAAACAGAATAATTGGAAGTCACAGAATGGAATTGTCAGCATGGAAGTTAGAGCCTTGCAGAGCCGTTAATTTTAAATAATGAAGTGTCGTTCATTTTTCGACTATTAAAAACATATACTCTGTCTTGTTAACTGCTTAGCCCAGGTTTTCAAATCCTTTCACTTGGGTTTTCTAGTACAGCAAAGCGTTAATACCCATACGGTTTATCCTGCCGGTTCCCTGCGGGATCAGCGGCCTCAGTCCGCACATTTTATTGTCATAAAGGCGTCAACCCTTGGCACATTACCATTCATACAACAATAAAAAACCTCATTCCCAAGGGAACAAGGTTTTAAAATAACTTCAATAGTTACCAACAGTCATTACTTGCTGGCAACCGTGGTGTTATTCAGCCCTAGCTGAGCCAGGTATTTATCAACTACTTTGCCGGGAAGAGGAATATAACCGTCTTTTAAAACAACCTCCTGTCCCTGTTTTGACAACACCAATTTTACGAACTCACGCTCCAGCGGAGACAGTGGCTTGTTAGGTTGTTTGTTGATGTACACATAAAGAAAGCGTGAAAGAGGGTAACTACCGTCAACTGCATTGAGCGGCGTTGCATCAACAAAAGCCTGTCCTGCTTTTTTAGCCAGTGCAACCGTTCTTACACTGGAGGTTTTGTATCCAATACCAGAATAACCAATGCCGTTCAAAGAAGCAGAAACCGATTGTACGACAGAGGCAGAGCCTGGCTGCTCATTGACACTGTTTTTAAAGTCACCCTTACACAGTGCCTTTTTCTTGAAGTAGCCATAAGTGCCAGACACTGAATTACGCCCGTAAAGCTGCACAGAGCGGTTTTTCCATGAACCCGTAAGACCAAGGTCACCCCAAGTATTCACATTTTTAGCTTCACCACATTTGCGAGTTGATGAAAAAATGGCATCCACTTCTGCCATCGTCAGGCCTTTAATGGGGTTATCCTTGTTAACAAAAACTGCCAGAGCGTCAATGGCTACGGGTATTGCCGTTGGCTTATAACCATGCTTCTTTTCAAATGCTTCAAGCTCTTTATCTTTCATCTTTCGGCTCATCGGGCCAAAGTTTGATGTGCTCTCGGTCAGGGCGGGTGGGGCAGTTGAAGAACCCGCTGCCAGAATCTGAACATTAACGTTTGGGTATATACGCTTAAAGTCTTCAGCCCAAAGAGTCATCAAGTTCGCCAGAGTGTCCGAACCAACAGACGACAGATTACCGGAGACACCGCTGGATTTATTGTATTGCGGCAATGATCTGTCCAATTGGCTCGCAAAGGCTGAACCACTTGCAATAGTCAGTGCCAGCGCAGTGGACAATGTGGTCACAATTCTTTTCAGTTTCATGTTTCTCTCCTGGCTTTTTATGCCTCGTTAAATGATTAGCTAACAGCGCAGAACTGTTAAGAGGCACCAGCCTCCTTACTTAACTCTGGAATCCAAATATAGAGCCCGAATATTACAGTTCTGTTAAGGCTTATTTTTTCTCTGAAATTTTCTTGTGACGTTGTGTGCAGGAAATTGATCAAATATTACATAAATGCCTATAATTGGGCGGTTTTATATCTTTTGGTTAGTTCATTTGTCGTGCGTTTGGCATACAAAACCATAATAAAAATGATAATAAGCAGCCAGCCTTTCCTGGCTGCAGGGGAGAGATTGTATGAGTCCCACCGGCATCAAAGCCATTGTATTCACCATTAACCAATTCACTGAATTTACCGGCAGGCTCATCAGCTGGCTGACCTTATTGCTGGTTTTTGCTGTCTGTTCTGTAGTTGTTTTTCGCTACTTCTTGAACATTGGCTCCATTGCTCTGCAAGAGTCTGCCATGTACCTGCATACTGTCGTTTTTATGGGAGCCAGCGCCTATACACTCAAGCACAATGGCCACGTCAGGGTGGATGTTTTTTATCGCAAAATGAGCATCAAACAGAAGGCTCTTATTAACAGTCTTGGCACCATTTTTTTACTCATTCCGGTCTGTCTTTTTATTGGGATAGTGAGCTGGGACTATATCGCTCGCTCCTGGGCCGTTATGGAAACATCACAGGACCCGGGCGGTTTACCTTTTGTTTATGCACTAAAAAGCCTGATCATGGTAATGGTAGCCACCCTTTTACTACAGGCAATAGCAGAGCTATTGCACTCCCTGACAATTATTTTCGACAAAGAAAAGGAGGCGTAGCGAGATGATGAACGCCATTCCTTTTCTAATGTTTGCTACGGTTTGTCTTGTACTGCTTGCTGGCTATCCGGTGGCATTTTCTCTGGCTGGAACCGCACTACTGTTTGCCGGTGTTGGGTCGCTGTTTGGGGTATTTGATCTCAGCTTGATGAACGCCTTACCCAGTCGTCTTTTTGGCATTATTACCAACCAAACCCTGCTCGCAGTGCCTTTGTTCGTCTTTATGGGGGTAATGCTGGAGAAGTCAAAAGTCGCCGAGAGCCTGCTGGAAAGTATGGCGCGTCTATTTGGCAAAACCCGTGGTGGGCTGGGTCTTTCAGTTATTGTCGTTGGTATGTTGTTAGCTGCCAGCACCGGCATTGTTGGGGCTACCGTCGTCACTATGGGGCTGCTGTCATTGCCAACTATGTTACGACATGGTTATTCACCAGCATTAGCAACGGGTACCATTTGTGCAACCGGGAGCCTTGGGCAAATTATTCCCCCTTCCATTGCCCTTGTATTACTAGGTGATGTGCTCTCAAGTGCCTACCAGCAAGCACAGATCAAACAGGGGATCTTCGCTCCCGATACAGTGTCCGTCGGAGATTTATTTGTCGGGGCGATTATCCCGGGTTTACTGCTGGTTTTTGCCTACACAGTCTATCTGTTCGTTGTTGCTCGCGTTAAGCCAGAAGCAGCACCGGCTCTCAGTGACAACGAAATCAACAGAATGAACGACAAAGGTCATTTGATTGTTAATCTGTTACCACCTCTGTTCTTAATTGCTGCCGTTCTCGGCTCTATTCTGGCCGGAGCCGCCACTCCTACCGAAGCCGCCAGTGTGGGTGCCGTTGGTGCCATCATTCTTGCGCTGCTGCGTAGAAATCTCACGATCAGAGCCATGGGAGAAGTCGTGCGTTCAACGACACAGGTCACCTGTATGGTGTTTCTGATTTTAATTGGAGCTTCTGTTTTCTCACTGGTTTTTCGCGGCTTTAATGGTGAGGAGCTGATCCATTATTACTTTAACAATATGCCAGGTGGCGTATTTACAGCAGTCCTTGTTGTCATGGTGGTGATGTTTCTGTTGGGTTTTATTCTCGACTTTATTGAAATTACCTTTGTTGTTGTCCCCATGGTTGCCCCGGTACTGCTAGCAATGGGGCTCGATCCGGTGTGGCTTGGAATTATGATTGCAATGAACCTGCAAACGTCTTTTCTGACTCCACCTTTTGGCTTTGCACTTTTTTATCTGCGGGGAGTAGCACCTGTTGAAGTGACCACTGCCGATATCTACAAAGGGGTCATCCCGTTCATTGCCATTCAGTTGGCTTTGCTGTGTACCCTTGCTATTTGGCCAGAGCTGGTCACTTGGCTGCCGGATAAAATTTACCATTAAACGACTAATCAAATCTGTTCAGACTAATAGCACTGAACAGCTTTCAAACTTAGGCGACACTAGACTCTAGCGCTTGCTCAATGTCTGCAATAATGTCGTCTACATGTTCAATGCCAATAGACAGCCTCACCATATCTTCACTGACACCAGCCGATTCCAGCTCTTCGTGGCTTAACTGCCGGTGCGTTGTTGAAGCTGGGTGACAAGCCAATGTTTTCGCATCACCAATGTTTACCAAGCGTAAAATCATCTGCAACGCATCAATAAAACGAGCACCGGCTTCTTTTCCACCTTTAATGCCAAAGCTCAAAATACCTGAGGCTTTACCCATTGTCGTTTTGTGCATGGTTTCATGGTCGGGGCTATCGACCAAGCCTGCGTAGTTGACCCAGCTGACTTGAGGATGCCGTTGCAGATAGGAAGCAACTTTTTCAGCATTTTCACAATGCCGTTCCATCCTTAACGCCAGTGTTTCAAGCCCTTGCATCAATTGAAATGCGCTTTGTGCAGCCAGAGCACCGCCCGTATTTCGCAATGGAACTACCCGCGCTCGACCAATAAATGCAGCTTCCCCCATGGCCTCGGTATACACGACACCATGATAAGAAGGGTCCGGCTCACTCAAAATTGGAAAGCGTTGTTTATTTGCCGCCCAATCAAACTTGCCGCTGTCAATAATCACTCCACCGAGCGTTGTGCCGTGACCACCTATGTATTTTGTCAGCGAATGCACGACGATGTCAGCACCGAGTTCAATGGGACGGCACAGAATGGGAGTGGCCACGGTGTTATCAACAATTAGAGGAACGCCGTGTCTGTGTGCCAATTCAGCCAGTTTTGGAATATCGATGATATTCCCGGCAGGGTTGCCAATGGACTCACAAAATAGAGCCTTAGTGTTCTCATCAATCAGTGCTTCCAAGGCGGAAAAATCGTCATAGGAAGCAAATCGCACCTCGATACCTTGTCGAGGAAAGGTATGGGCAAACAAGTTATAGGTACCGCCATACAGCTGGCTGGTTGAAACAATATTACTGCCCGCATCCGCAATGGTTTGAATCGCATAGGTGATGGCGATCATACCGGAGGCTACGGTCAGTGCGCCAACCCCGCCTTCTAGCGCAGCCAACCTTGCTTCAAGAACGGCATTGGTAGGGTTCATTATGCGTGAGTAAATGTTACCAGCCACTTTAAGGTCAAACAGGTCTGCACCGTGTTGTGTATCGTCAAAGGTGTACGACACTGTTTGATAAATAGGCGTTGTGGCCGCATGACTGGTTGGGTCTCCCTCATAGCCTACATGGAGGGCAATGGTTTCAGGCTTCATAGCTTTTTCCTACTGGTCTGTATAAGCCGATCATAGCTTGAAAGTGCTGCTGCCAAAAACCGTTACTTTAAAGGGCTAGCCCGTGATTGCGTAAAACATGCCTTTATGCCCTTTGGGTATTTATGCCCCTTGGGTATTTATGCCCCTTGGGTATTTATGCCCTTTGGGTTCGATAGAGTGGGGAGTGCCAGTGCTCACATGGCTTTAAATTGTGCGAATTTATCTGCAAACTACCCCATCGCTCCACTAAGGTTTAACCCTGCGATGGTTTTTAAGCTTCGTCCCTATCAAACAGATGCTGTTAAGTGTGTGATTCGTCATTTTCGCACGTCCAACGACCCGGCACTGCTGACTTTACCAACCGGCGCTGGTAAAAGCTTGGTCATCGCTGAACTGGCTCGCCTTGCCCGAGGGCGCGTTCTGGTGTTAGCGCACGTTAAGGAGCTGGTAGAACAAAACCACGCCAAGTATGAAAGCTATGGCTTAAACGCTTCAATTTTCAGTGCCGGGCTGGGGCAAAAAGACACCGTTGAGTCGGTGGTGTTTGGCAGTGTGCAGAGCGTCGTAAGAAACTTGGAGCACTTTTCGCCACAAGAAAAAGCGTTCACATTACTGGTCATTGATGAGTGCCATCGGGTAGCCATGGAGAAGAATTCGAGCTACCACAAAGTGATTACGTACTTTCAGCAGTTAAACCCCAGTCTGAAGGTACTTGGGCTCACTGCAACTCCATACCGCTTGGGAATGGGCTGGCTATACCAGTATCACCGGTCTGCAAATAAAAAAGGTACCGTGCGAACCGAAGCGTCGCGCTTTTTTAAAGAGTGTCTTTTTGAATTGCCGCTCTCTTATATGGTGGATAACGGTTATCTCACTCAACCAAAAGTCGTTGATGCCCCGATCGCTTTCTACGACTTCGGTCAATTATCAACCACAGACAACTTTGGCCGCTACGGCGAACAGGCACTTAATCAGTTATTGCAGGGCGAGGCACGGGCGACCCGGCAAATCGTTACCCAAATCAAAGAAGAAGCGAGTCATCGTAAGGGGGTAATGCTTTTCGCGGCGACAGTTGACCATGCCCGGGAGGTTATGGGCTATTTACCCAAGGAAGAAAGCGCCCTCATTATTGGCGATACACCCGCCAAAGAGCGAGACCGTTTAATTCATGCCTTCAAACAGCAACAGCTGAAGTTTCTGGTTAATGTCTCAGTACTTACGACGGGGTTTGATGCCCCCCATGTGGACCTTATTGCCATTTTGCGGCCGACGGAGTCCGTTAGCCTTTATCAGCAAATAGCGGGGCGGGGGTTGCGCTTGGCTCCCGACAAAAAAGATTGCCTGATAATTGATTATGCGGGTAATCGATTCAGTTTATACAGCCCTGAAGTTGGGGAGCCAAAGCCTGATTCCAGAGCCGTGCCTGTCACGGTTGCTTGCCCGGCTTGTGGTCACAACAACCATTTTTGGGGCATTCTAGACGACGATGACGATCTTATTGAGCATTACGGCAGACGATGTCAGGGTTTTGCTGAAGTTGACAATGAAAAAGAGCGCTGTGAATTTCGCTATCGCTTTAAAGAGTGTGGACAGTGCGGTGCTGAAAATGATATTGCGGCCAGAAAATGCAACAGCTGTCAGCATATGCTCATTGATCCGGATAAAAAATTACGTGATGCCCTGAACTTGAAAAACTGTCTGGTGATCCGATGCTCAGGCATGGAGATTACCGCCAGCCCAAACGAACGTGGGGAACAGCGGCTTAAAATCATCTATCACGATGAAGATGGCGCTCAGGTACATGAGTTTTTCCGGCTCGATACCCCGGCTCAACAGGGTGCGTTCTACCACCATTTTGGCAAGCATGCGCTGATCAATCGTGGGGAAACGTTCAAGGCGTCGTCTATTGAACAGGTAATCCACAATCAGAAGAAGTTTCGCAAGCCAGACTTTGTGATTGCTCACAAAGAAAAACATTACTGGAAAATTATTGAAAAGCTGTTTGATTACCAAGGTCAATACCGTAAGGCAGAGTCGCTCTGAAACATGCAAGTTACCTATACCATCACTGGGCAAGCCCAGAACCGCATTAATCAGCTGATGATCAAATACAGCCCGAAGCACTCTTTACTGATTTGGGTGGCTTCGTTGTCCTGCTTATTACTGCCACTGATCATTTTTCGTAACAGCCTGAGCACCATTTTACTTTCAGGCCTTTTTGGCTCGGCATTCATTACGTTCTGGGTGCTCAACCTTGCCCTTAAGTACGCTGTTCACAAGCGTTTTGGCCTTAATTATCAACCCTCACTGGTGCTGGAGACCCGCACGCTTGAATTGAAAGAGGATGGGGTTTGCATCACCTCATCTTTGTTAAAGCCTGCCTTTCGTCATTACAAACAAGTGAAAATGGTGACAGTAGACGACAACATTATAGTTATAAAAGGTAAAGGCGGCTGGCTTGAGATGATCCCTCGCGATCATGTTAGCGAGGGTAATTGCGGGTTGCTGGTGGACGAGCTGTGCAATAAAGCTGGCATCAAGCTGAAAAATAGCCCTTGATGCTCATTCTTTAATTGCCGCCAGAAAGTTAACAATGGCGTGGGCTGCCTGTGAGCGGTTATCCTCAAGACCAACTTTTTGTAGTGCTTGATCTATCAGGTTGTCCTCTGCTATTCCCCTGAGTCTGGTGCATATATCCTTAAAAAAACCATCAACAAACTCCGGGTGCGCCTGCCAAGTCAAAATAGACGTTCCTTTTCTAGTAATTGCATGTAGGCAAAAACTTGAAGTCGCCAGCAACGTAAAGCCCGGCGCCATTTTCATTACTTGATCCTGATGAACAGCCAGAACTCGGATTGTGTCACCAGCTTTGAATGACCCAAAGTCGTCTACTGCTTGCACCGGGTAAGCACCTATCCCCCAACCGCCAGAAAAATTTTGCACCTGACCACCAAGCGCCTGATGAATAATCTGATGACCAAAACAGATACCGACCACCGGCACCCCGGATTGCTCCAGTTTGACAATGAACTCTTTGAGTTTATGAATCCACAGATCGGGATCATAGGCGGCCGATTTACTCCCACTGATGACCCAGGCATCGCACTGCTTAACTGAAGCGGGAAAATCGTTTTCGTAGCAGCGCCAGGCAGAATATTGCCACTGCTGAGGCATTACGCTATTGACCATCTGCCGGAAATCTTGCTCGTAGGTGCCAAATTGCTTTATGGAATCAGGATGATGCTCGTCGCACAGTAAAATCCCCAGTCGTCTGTTCAATGCCTCTCCCCAAGTTACAAAACCCAATGATGCTGGCGTTTATGCTCACAATAAAGCCTTGTTTTACAGCGCTTCTAATAAATTACGGCCAAATGAATAAATTCTTTGTATTTTGGGGTTGCATTCCCTATGCATACACCACTAAAATGATAATCATTCTCATTATTAACTACT
Organism: Endozoicomonas sp.; assembly: GCA_965198415.1. Taxonomy (GTDB): domain Bacteria; phylum Pseudomonadota; class Gammaproteobacteria; order Pseudomonadales; family Endozoicomonadaceae; genus Endozoicomonas. The sequence continues at coordinate 107,510 of CBDAPN010000008.1, read as the reverse complement.
CAGGCTCAACCTGACTCTCCCCAAGCACTGTTGAGCCGCCCCTTGTTCAACCACCAACGACGGAGGTACTGCCATCGACCAAAATTTCAGACCTGACTAAACTGGCAAATGCCAGTGATTCGCAAATCCTCATCTTTTTGGCCTGATTTTCAGGCCTTTTTTTGTTGTTCTCCCACCCCATTCTGTTCATTATTAATGCCTGACATTTTTTGTGGGCGATGGCCCAAACGATTTGCCCTCAAAAGCTGTCCGAGAATAGATGGGATCGCCTAGATGGGATCGCCTAGATGGCGGTTCGCCTGAAGTGATAACCATAAAGAAGGCCAACAGCGAGGTTAATTGATGGAACTTCAAAAATATAACATGCCATTGCTCGACGGTACTGAGCAAGCGCTGTCTGAGTTCAAGGGTAGTGTCGTATTAATTGTGAACACGGCCAGCAAGTGTGGTTTTACGCCTCAGTACCAGAGTCTTGAAGAGCTTTATGCTAAATATAAAGATCAGGGGCTGGTTATCCTTGGCTTTCCCTGCAACCAGTTTGGCCACCAAGAGCCGGGAGAGAATGATGAAATTGGCGCATTTTGCCAAAAAAATTACGGCGTTACTTTCCCTGTCTTTTCAAAAATAGACGTCAACGGTGACTCAGCAGCACCGCTGTATAAAGATTTGAAAGTAGAAGCTCCGGGATTATTCGGTACGCAGAAAATAAAATGGAACTTTACCAAGTTCCTACTCAACCGGACAGGGGAAGTGGTCAATCGTTACGCACCCACCACCAAACCAGAAGACATTGAGGAGGACATCTGCCAAGCATTAAGAGCCCGTTGAACAAGCCGACAATTTAAGAGTCTCTATCAACCGAAGCTCTCAATTGTGGATATCAACAAAGCCCTCGCTCAACTGGCCAACCAAAACGGCTCTGAACTGTTCCTTACGGTTGGCTATCCGCTCTGCCTGAAAATTCGTGGTCAGCTGACACCAATAACTGAAGCCTCCCTCACCCGGGAGCAAGCCTATCAGATTATTGAAAAAATCATGGATCAAGGGCAGCAAAACGAGTTCAAAAACAAGCGTGAATGCAACTACGCCCTGCAAGATGAAGAGTCAGGACGCTTTCGGGTGAGTGCATTCTTTCAAAAGGGCGAGCCAGGGATGGTAATCCGCCGGATTCACCACCATATACCCTCTCCACAAGAGCTTGGCCTGCCAGAGCATTTTTGCGATTTAATTTGGCAAGAGCGTGGTCTTATTTTGATTATTGGTGCGGCAGGGGCTGGTAAATCGACATCGATGGCCTCAATGGTGAATCATCGTAACTGCACTGAAGCAAAGACCGGTGCCGGGCACATTATCACCATTGAAGATCCCATTGAGTTTATCCATAGCCACAATAACTGCATTGTCACTCAGCGGGAAGTGGGGCTGGACACCATCAGCTACGAAGAAGGGCTCACCAACGCCTTACGCCAAGCGCCTGACTTAGTTGTCATTGGTGAGATCCGCTCGCCACAGGTCATGAAACATACTATTGAATTTGTACAAACCGGTCACCTTTGCATTGCAACGCTTCATGCCAATAGCACCTATCAGGCTCTGGAGCGCATCATTCACTTTTTCCCTCAAGAGCAGCATCAGGAAATTCTCATGGATCTGTCCCTGAGTCTCAATGGTATTCTTGGGCAAAAATTAATTGCTTCTGAAGATGGCAAAAAAGTTAGCCCGTCCCATGAAATTCTTCTTAACACCCCAGCAATGGCCGAGTTAATCAAGAAGGGCAAAATAGACGAAATTCATGAACTAATGACGCGCTCCAAAGACAGTGGCATGCAAACCCTCGACCAGTCTCTCTTTAGCCTGTATAAAAATGGGCATATTAGCGCCAGACAAGCCATGCAACATGCAGACTCATCCAACAATGTTCGCTTAATGATTAAAATGAATGAACATCAAAACGGTCGTCTTGATGATGATAACTTCAGCCATTTGACCATCGCTTCTGACTGACATTTTTACCAGAATGCTGCCTGAGAATAACGCCCGCCTGAACGTTTCGTTTATTCTCGGACAGCCTCATTTTAATTTATTCTTACAAACACCAAACCAGCAGCAGTTTTTTGTCTTGTACAGGTTCATTGATTGGAAGTAGCCCCAAAAATTACAACATCACCTCCACCACTTGTGGATGACTCAAAAACTGTTGCGGGCTCGCAGTTGCCCCATAAGCCCCGGATTGAAGTACCACAATATAATCACCCACTTCGGCTTTTGGCAGCGTTAGTTTGGTGCCTAAAACATCCAAAGGAGTACAAAGCGGCCCAACAATTTCCACAGTTTCCGTCTCTTCACTGTTAAGGCAATGGGCTAAAACCACTGGGTAGTTTTTACGAATTACCTGACCAAAATTGCCTGAATTTGCCAAGTGATGGTGCAAGCCGCCATTAGTCATTAGGAAAGTCTGCCCACGAGACACTTTTTTATCCGTCACCTGACAAATATAGTAACCTGCCTCGCCAACCAGCCAACGACCAAGCTCCATAATAAACTTGGCTGATTTAAGCGACTGCGGCAGGTTATTTAGCAGAGCTTGAAGATTTTGTGCAATGGCACTTAACTCCAGCATCTGTTCACCAGGAAAATATGGAATGCCAAGACCGCCGCCAATATTGACATACTTAACCGGAGCCGCAACCTGATCTGCAAGGCTTGCAGCCAAAGCAAAGGTTTTTTGGTGGCACTCAATAAGTGACTCAGCTTTGAGATTTTGTGAGCCAGAAAAAATATGAAACCCCTGAAAGTCGAGCTTATCACCATCAAGGCTGGCTAAAATAGACGGCATTTGTTCAGCATCAATACCAAACTGTTTGGGCCCACCCGCCATTTTCATACCTGACGATTTCAGCTCAAAGTCCGGGTTTACCCGAAACGCAACACGAGGCCGAATCCCAAGCTGATGGTAACACTGATACAACCTCTCCAGCTCCAGAGGAGACTCAACGTTGATGGTAATGCCCGCAGCAACCGCAGCCTTTAACTCATGTTCACCTTTTGCTGGCCCGGCAAAACTGATGTTAGCAGGGTCTTTCCTGCTCCCTAAAGCAACCAGCATTTCCTGATGTGACGCTACATCCAAGCCGTCAACTTGTTGCGCCATGAAGCCAACCACGGCGGGCATTGGATTGGCCTTAATGGCGTAATGAAGCCTCAGTTTAGTCGGCATCTGCCGACGAAATTCGGCAACCTTGGCGCCCAATGCCTGACAATCATAGATGTAGCAGGGCGTGGTACCGACCATATGAACCAGCTCCGTTACAGTATGCCCGGCAATCATTAATTGATTATTTGTGGACTGGATGGTTTCCAGCCGGTGATGACTTTTACTCATAAATCAAATTTTCAATGCCTTTTATTTACAAGACAGATGACTCTTTAATCGCCTTGAAAAAGGCTTCGGTACTCATCTAACAAAGGCTTACGGTCAATTTTCCCATTAGGGTTTCTGATCAGCTCAGATTGCTGCATAACCCGAAGCGGAACCATATAAGCAGGCAAACACTGCTGGCAATGGCGAATCAGCGACGCTTCATCCGTGGCGCTGTTATCACTGCTGACCACTACTAACACAATGGCCTGCCCCAAACTGGCATGGGGTACACCAATGGCAGCTGCCTCAGTCACTAACCCTGAGGAATAAGCAACCTCTTCAACTTCGGTGGGGCTGACACGATAGCCGGAGGTTTTAATCATGTCATCGCGACGACCAACAAAATAAATAAATCCTTCGTCGTCTTTTCGCACAACATCACCAGACCACACGGCCAGCTCCTCGTTTACTATTTCAGGAATGGCACAAGGTGCTGACCGAAAGCGTTCAGCCGTGCGCTCAGGGTCATTCCAGTAGCCGAGGCTAACCAATGCACCACGATGTACCAACTCACCAGGCTCATGGGGCGCGCAAGGCTCACCCTGATCGTTTACCACCATAACGTCGGCATTAGGTATGGCCTTACCGATGGAGCCAGGCCGTTGATCCACCTGCTCCGGTGGCAAAAAGCAAGAGCGGAACGCTTCGGTCAGGCCGTACATAAGATAGGGTTTAGCATGGCGAAAACGCTCTCGCAGCGCCGCCAGAGTTGCCGTTGGCATTGCGCCTCCGGAGTTGGTGAAATAACGAAGGCTGTCGCCTGCCCCCTCTGGCCACGTCAACTCAGCAATCTGCACCCACAGCGGCGGAACCAGCCCAAGCCCGGTAATCTGCTGTTTTTGCACCGTCTTGATAACATCCCTTGGCAGCAAATATTCGAGCAGGTAACAGCTAGCGCCCACCAAAAACGCCGTGGTTAGCTGGCTGAAGCCATAGTCAAAACTGAAGGGTAATACACAGAGCAGCCGGTCTTCCGGCGTATTGCCAAGGTATTCGGCAACACTGGTGGCACCCATCACCAAATTACGGTGGGAAAGTACGACCCCTTTGGGTTTTCCGGTACTGCCGGAGGTGTAAAGAATCGCTGCCATATCAGCATCGATACTAGCAACAGGTTGCCAAAAGCCGTAGGGCTGAAGAAAACTATGCCAGTCCAGCAATGTGTGAGTGGCTGTTGGGTTTTCAGCTCCCAAAGCTGCATCCACCAATATAACCTGACGCAAATCGTGGCATTGATCGATGTCTGCTTTTAGCTGTTGGTAACGGGCTTTATTAGTAATCAGTACGCGAACATTGCAGTCTTTCAGAATATGAAAAACCTGTGCCGCTTTTAACACCGGGTTAACAGGCACCATAACGCCACCAGCGGCTGTGGCACCAAAAAAGCTGTACACCGCTTCGGGAGTTTTTGGTAAGTAAATAGCGATCCGCTCATGGCGATCAAGACCCAACTTCTGTAGCCCGGCGGCAACGGCACGAACCTGCCTTGAAACGCTTTGGTAATCAAACCACTGCTCTTTGCAGCCGAGCGCTTTGGTGAACGGCGAACGTTCAGCCTGCTGCAAAACAATCTGATGTAACAACACACTCATGGGCTCACAAATTGCTCATAGTAAGGTTTTGCGCGCGTTTACCACCGCTTGGCGGACCTGCTCAGGCGCCGTGCCACCGGGGTGATTCCGGGCACTTACAGAGCCTTCAAGTGTCAATACCTCAAACACGTCCTGCTCAATACTGGTGGAAAAAACCTGCAATTCAGCCAGAGTCATTTGCGATAAATCCCGACCTTCGTGCAGACCAAACGCCACCGCTTTGCCCACCACTTCATGGGCATTTCTGAAGGGCATGCCACGGCGGACTAAATAGTCAGCCAAATCGGTTGCGGTACTAAAACCACGACGGGCGGCTTCTAGCATATTGTGTTTACGAGCCTGAATGTGCGGCACCATGTCGGCGAAGGCGCGCAGAGAGTCTTTTAAGGTATCGACGGTATCAAACAGTGGTTCTTTATCTTCTTGATTATCTTTGTTGTAAGCAAGAGGCTGCGACTTCATCAAGGTCAACAAAGCGATTAAGTGGCCATTGACCCGGCCGGTTTTACCTCGTACCAACTCGGGTACGTCCGGGTTTTTCTTTTGCGGCATGATGGATGAGCCGGTACAGAAGCGATCAGGCAGATCAATAAAGTCAAACTGCGCCGAAGTCCAGAGCACCAACTCTTCAGACATACGCGACAAGTGCGTCATAATCAGCGCGCCAACAGCGCAAAACTCGATGGCAAAATCCCGGTCGCTTACTGAGTCCAGCGAGTTGCGCGATGGTCGCTCAAAGCCGAGCTCTGCAGCGGTAAACGCCCGGTCAATAGGGTAAGTGGTTCCTGCCAAAGCAGCTGCCCCCAACGGGCTGATATTGATGCGTTTACGACAATCCTGTAGACGCTCTGCGTCCCGGGTAAGCATTTCATACCATGCCATCAGGTGATGACCAAACGTCACCGGCTGTGCGGTTTGCAGGTGGGTAAAACCGGGCATGATGGTTTTTGCTTCACGTTCAGCGACATCCAGCAAACCTTGTTGCAGCCGCTTGAGTTCTGCGAGGATAAGATCGGTTTCTTCACGCAGCCATAAACGTATGTCTGTCGCAACCTGATCATTGCGGGAGCGGCCAGTATGCAGCTTTTTACCAGCGTCACCAATGCGCTCGGTGAGCCTGGCTTCAATATTCATATGAATATCTTCAAGCTCAACCGACCAGTCAATTAGCCCCTGCTCTATGTCTTTTTGAATACCCTCAAGGCCGGTAAGGATGGCACTGAGTTCATCTTCGCGCAAAATTCCGCACTGGTGCAGCATCTTGGCGTGAGCCATAGAGCCTTGAATATCGTGGCGGTAGAGGCGACGGTCAAAATCTATAGAGGCGGTAAAACGGGCAACAAAAGCGTCTACGCCCTCGCTAAAGCGCCCACCCCACTGCTGGTTACTGACTTGTACGTCCCGCTTTGATGCATCTGGTGCCGACATTGATCTCTTCTCCTGGACAGGCGCCATGCTTGAACAGCAACCCGGAGCCTCATTCTAAAAAGATGAAAGTACTGCCAAAACCGACCTCTGACGACCGTCGAATCTGGCCGACTTGATATTAAAGCCCGGTTATTGAAATTCCGGGCATTATATCGGTGTCAGGGATCTATTGCATGGCTAATGAAACTTTTTATGATTTCAGGTGTCAAAGATAAGAATTGTGGTTAGCTGCAACTAATCGCAAAAGTCTTAGCAGCCAATACCAGTAAAGGTATTCGGCCTTGTGAAAGTTAACAATACTCAGGTTTGCTTTAGCCAAGTGGTCTGGACCTTTCCTTCAGTTGTCTCAGCCAGCTTGTTGATAAGCAGTTATTTGCGATGATCCCAAGGTTAACAATACAGCGACAAGCCTTGCACCAATGATCATATAATTTCTAATGGGGAAAACTATGAATATAGGTTTTAACAATACAGGCGGGATAAATTCAAGCTATTCACCATCAACAGAAAAAAAACAGCCACCGGCAGAAAAAGTAGCAGATAATATCTCTGCATTCGGCCTATCTAAGAAATCTGTTCAAGAGGCTGAAAAGGTTGTTAATTTCATAGGAAAAGCAAATAAAGATATTTGTTCTACTCTGCTTAGCGAAGAAAATTTAAAACAGGAAATTGATAAAATTCATTCTAAGGTAATAAGTTATCAAGGAATAATAACATGCTTAGAACATCAATATGAGGAAGCCAAAAATCATTTCAAGGCCCCCTCGGAAATCACTCCTTACTCCAACAACCAAGATAATCAAAATGGATCTCCTGAATCAAAGGAGATTAAAAACCCCGGAGCAGTTTACTACAAACTAGCCGCTGCTTCGATTATTGAAAACGTTTTAAACAGAATGCTATTTGGCAACAAAGTCACGCCTGACCCATTTCATAACAGCCCTAACTTACATATATTTTTCCCAGGCTTACCAACAGGCATTGACAGAGAAAAATTTGAACATGTGTTAGAAGCACTACCCCAAAGTGATGGGGACTTTGATTTTATTATCACCGAGCCAGAACGCGAGGTTTTAAAAATCTATGACTTATATAAATTCTATTCTACTTGCTCGACGAAAGATTTTAATAAAATAAACACCACGCATCTTAATAACTATTTTTCTTATTTGAAGTCGAATGAAACGTTGCCAACAGTTGAAAAGCATGTAGTTTCATTCTTATTCTTACAATCTCTTGCCGATTTTCATAAAATTCGGGAACAAGCTACGCGAATGATATTATTTAACAAAAGTAAAAACACCAAGCCTTCAAGGATAAATGGTCAAAAAGAGAAAGCTTATTATGAAGAGTTTGCTAAAAGTAGTGACTTGCTACATTGCATAGCTCGTAAAGTAGTAGATACTAATATGTACCGTTATTGCAGCCTAGAGGCAATAATAAATATAACAAATGACTATATTACTACAGTGAGGTCCAGCTCAAGAGATGAAGCAAGATTTAGAGAATTAATTTTATCATTGTATAATGCCGCAAAAAATGAATATGAGGTTATTTCTGCCAACATTAGCACAGACATATTCTTGAGGCATCAGGGTGACGTTGACAGCTATGAGAAGTGTATTTCCAATACTGCAAATTTAACCCTGATGAGACTGATCTCATTAACATGGAACAACCTTGGCTTTTCGGACTGGCCATATTATCGAAAAATGAATCCAGATGAAGCAATAGATTACTTACTGTTTATTAAGAATAATTTTATCAACAAAGACAACTTTGAAGGGATTGAAGCTTATAAGAGTAGCTACTTAAAAAATATGCATGAATTTCACAATACTGGAAATAAAAAGCGTGGCCGCTTACTTCAAGAAACTGCTGAAGAATCCGCGCTGTTTTTTTATTTCACAAAAGACACGAAAGCCTTTCATTCAGCCTTAAAGCATGCAAAAATCAATATAGCTTCTTTTTATATTGCACTTTCAATGATTGCAATTAACCAGTTTGACGCCGCCATTCAATCCCTTGAGAAGAATAAAAAATTAAGTGCCGACCTGAGAATCAAAGCCTTGCTGGGTGCTCTTTATGAGCGAAAACTATCTAAAGAAAGTGAAATATCTGAAGAATGCAGAAGAGAGTGTTTAGAAAAAGCAATTATACATTACAGCGCCTGTGCCAAAAAACATCCTGAACTGAAGAAAAATTTAGGCCGTGTTTATGAAATAAAAAAAGATTACCAAAATGCTTATGAGCAATGGAAGGGCTATCAGACGTTCTTAGAAACTTATACAGGATCACAAAAAATAAGAGCTATTCGATTTAGAAATGAATTTGAAAGTCGTCTGGTACAGGAAAAGGTTAACGAGTTATCAAAAGCCAAAGAAGATGCATCAACTAAAGACGTAAAGTCTAGCAGTGTAAGCCATGCTATTTATATCGAAAAACCGAAAAATAGAGAACAACATAAAGTTCAGAAAAAAAATATTACAACCCCTGCCACTGTCGAGGGTGAACAAAAGACTGATCAAGAGTTAGAAACTTTACTCGTTAGGCCAGCTGCTGATATTACACTAAATACTGAAAACGACAACAAAGAAAATGATCATGCTGGGCTAAGTAATGAAAGCTGGGAGTTGGTCAATTACAAAAAAACCGGAGTGTGCACTTATAATAAACGTAATCCGAACCAATACAATAATGATGAAATAGACAAACATTGGGAAGAAGCACGTTCAGCCAGAAATACGTTGAATAATATGATGCTTGCTCAAAACTCTGAATACAATAACTACGACAACATAGAATCATTCATAGATGAAAAAATAAAGAAAATAACAAATCATACAGCTCGACTGCATTTTATACAGAACAGAGAGTGGATTCTAAGAAATAAAAGTTTCGATATCCCCTTCATCTACAGTGAAGTTGCGCGTTCAAAGACAAATTTTGCTGAAGTAAAGCAGAAATGGCGCTCAGAAGCCCTATTAATGGTTGAAAACCAAGTGAATGAGATTATCCAGCACGCTTTCGACTATGAAATGGACAGAAGTTGGTTTTTAAATCCGGATTTATTAAAAGGAGACGCCTTCGATCAAAAGCTTAAAAATTTCCACCCTGAATTCAGGGTTCAGTTTGGTGCACAGTTTTCAACTGCTGCCCACATTATGCAAGACATCTATTTTGATTTTTGCTCAATAAGTAATGGAGCTAGAATCTGTCAATCTCTGTATGGGCATTCTTATGATCACTTTAACGATTTGGCTGGCAAATTTTATGCGTTTCGGGACTATATTGATCCGTGGCATAAAAGTAAGCATGAAGCACTTCCCGGCAAAAATTCATTTATATAAATGCTAACAATAGTTTCGTGCCCTAGTAACTCGAAGGGTTAATGGAGGTTAGCGGTGCAGTTAAACTATTTTGCAAAAGCCAAAATCAACTGCACAACGTGTTTACACCTTCACGGATGTGACCGAGCTTGGATACTTTCTGCCATGCTGCTTTTTGTGGAGATAAAAATATCAATAATTCCGTAATCGTCCACGCCTAACCGACTGATGCTCAAATTATTTTTTGTTCATCCAGAGCGGATAATTTAAGACTTCTGATCTATTGCCATTACCCAGAGGATGTTCTTTGAGAAAACCGTTATGAGCCGATAAAAACCGTTAGTTAGCTTACCGTCATATGCCTTGAAAGGTCCGTGAGCAGAAACCAACAATTACTAATGAGCTATATAAAGGGAAGATAAATGCTGAAAAGATTTCATGGGGTTTTCAATACGTTTGCTGTTAAACAACTTCCGGTCTTATTGCTAGGCACAGTTTTAGTAAATCAAGTCATTGCTGCAGAAGAAAATTGCACTAGCCTATATGAGCATCGGCATTATTCAGGTCAGGAGTCCTCTCTGTGTGGCTCTCAGGTAGAATCTCAAGAGTTTTATGGCAACCAGCATTTTGCCAATGATTCAATTTCGTCCATCAGGCTAGCGTCCGGCCACGCACTAAAAGCCTGCGAACACACAGACGGAAGTGGCGCTTGTCAGACTTACTACCAATCCACAGAAGCTGTACCGAGTCAGTATAACGACTCATTATCTTATGCCCAACTGATTCAATTTAACTACAACGATTTTTATATGGCATTTATGTCAGACCCGCAGTACCCCTGGTCGTGTAAAACTTCTTCTGAAAACTGCAGCGACAAGAATAAGGCTTGGCAAGAAAATATGAATCACGTTCAGAGCCTGAACGCCATTCAAAATACCATAGGGAAAGACCAGTTTGCTGGCGTCGTGATTAATGGCGATTTGACTGCATTCGGTCATGACTGGCAACTGGAAGCTTATTATGACCTGTATCATAGAAATTTAAACATGAACATCTACCCCGGCCTTGGTAATCATGATATCAGCAACAATGTGGATGATTGTTTTGAAAATAGCTGTGCTAAGAGAATGATTCTTTTCCTTAAAGATCATGTGCATTCATTAAATGTTCGCAGTTTTGATTACCACGACTCTGGCACATATTACGACTTTCCTTCGCTGCGAAGAAGGTACGGTAAAAGCTTTGCTTACTCTTGGGATGTGGGTGATATCCACTTCGTTCAACTCAATAATTACCCTAGCTACACCGTTGGCTGGAATGGCTGGAACTTTGGTAAGGCCCGCCGGGATTACGTCCATGTTCATCCTGCCAGAGAGTGGCTGATTAACGATTTGGAACAGGCCACTAAGGAAGGTAAACATATTATTCTGAATTATCACATATCCAAATTTACGCCGGACATAGAAGACATTTTACGCCGATTCAAGATTTCCGCTATTTTTGCCGGGCATCTGCACTCTTATGTTGGCCTGTTTAATTTTGACACACTGTGGGACTTCTACGGCCCCGGTCAGCACCTCCCGGTATTTCTTGGCGGCTCTGCGGTTTACCAGAAATACCTGTTGGTTCGCTTTCAGGATGATAGTTTTGAGGTCAGTATTGTGGACAGTCAATACGGCTCGAATTATGAGTTATCCATAGAAGGCATCTATCCGCTTTATTGAGTATTAAGAACAATTTTTCAATGCGGCTGCCTGTGCATATCCAAAGCCCATTCAATATGCTCTTTTACCAGTTCACAGTCTTGAGCTGATAGAGAGCCATAAGGTTCAGATAACTGCGCAAAGCGCGCTTTTAAAGCAGAAACAACGCTGGCACTGGCCGGCGCATTGCCAAGGGCAACGGCGATATTGCGCAGCCAGCTGGCATAACCGGCTCTGCGAATCGGTGAGCCGGCGGTACGTTCCAAAAACTCAGTTTCTGTCCAGTTAAAAAGATCCACAAGATCGCTGGCGTCCAGATGATGACGAGGCTGAAAATCACCCTCATTGGTTGGCTTGGCAAAGCGGTTCCAAGGGCAAGCCAACTGACAATCGTCACAACCGTAAATGCGATTACCCATGAGTGGGCGCAGCTCTGTAGGAATAGCGCCTTTGTTTTCGATGGTCAGATAAGAGATGCAACGACGGGCATCAACCTGATAGGGGGCAACAATAGCCCCGGTCGGGCATTTATCCATGCAGGAAGAACAGCGGCCGCAATGGTTTTTTTCGTAGGGTTGATCCAACGGCAAGGGTAAATTGGTAAACAACTCCCCCAAAAAGAAAAACGAACCCGCTGTTCGATTGATAATCAGTGAGTGCTTGCCCATCCAGCCCAATCCCGCCTGTTGTGCCAGAGGGCGCTCCATCACCGGTGCGCTATCGACAAAAGCGCGGTAATGGTGTGTGTCCACCGCCGCCTCAATCTGTTTCCCCAACTGGGTGAGACGCTTGCGAATCACTTTATGGTAATCTCGCCCCAAAGCATAACGGGAAACGTAGGCTTTTTCCGGCTCACTCAGTAACTTGACGGTTTGGGTATCTGCGGGCAGGTAGTCCATCCGCGCCGAAATGACGCGCAAGGTACCCGGGTGCAGTTGGTTCGGCTGTGTACGCAGGGTGTTATTCTTCGTCATAAAACCCATATCACCGTGGTAGCCTTTTTTGAGCCAGACTTGCAAGTGTTCAATATCGCTGTCGGGAATTTTAGCCTCGGTAATGCCTACCTGCTGAAAACCGAGCTCTCTAGCCCAGATGCGAATTTTTTCTGCCAATTGCGCCAGTGCTGGTGAATCTTCTGCAAATGTGCTTAATGTAGATGGTGGCTTTTCAGTCACTGAATTTAATTGACCCTCTTTATTTGACCTTAACCCGACCGGACACGGCATGTTCCTGTTTGCGCTAAACCTCTGTTACAGCAAGGTCCGCGCTAATAATGGGTTGGCATTGTAGCATTACGGGCACGCTTATGAATAAGAGCTTACCAGAGACACTCTATACCGCTGAGCAAGTTCGAAAGCTGGATTATGCAGCAATCCACAACGAGGGCATTCCCGGTTTTGAATTAATGGGACGTGCGGCGCGGGCTGTTATGTCGGCAATTTCACGCCAATGGCCAGCGACACAATCACTGCTGGTGCTTTGTGGCGGTGGTAATAATGCTGGTGATGGCTATTTGCTCGCCAAACTGGCCAAAGAAAAGGGGCTGCTGGTTGAAGTCCTGACGCTTAAAGCACCGGAGCAGCTTTGTGGTGACGCCCATTCAGCGTGGCAGGCTTGTGTGGCGGCCAAAGTAAAAATCCAGCCCTTTAGCTCCCGCCAGTCCCTGCATGGCGATGTAGTGGTGGACGCCATACTCGGTACGGGTCTGTCTGGCGAGGTACGTGCAGATTACGCTCAGGTTATTACCCAGCTCAACCAGTCAGGGCTAACGATTTGTGCGGTAGATATCCCTTCCGGCCTTGATGCCGATACCGGCATGCCGTTGGGCGTGGCGGTTAAGGCAAGTATGACGGTGTCGTTCATCGGTTTAAAGCAAGGGCTATTGACCGGCTTTGGGCCAGAGTATTGCGGCGAACTGGTTTTCAACAGCCTGCGAGTTCCTGAATCCGTGTATCAGGCGGCTCCTTCAACATGCCGCCGAATCACCAGCGCGCAGTTCAAAAACTGGCTGATGCCCAGAAGCCCGGCGGCGCACAAAGGCGACTTTGGTCACCTGTTGCTGATCGGCGGCAACTTAGGGATGCCCGGGGCGATTCTGATGGCAGCAGAATCGGCGCTTTACTGTGGCGCCGGTCGCATTACGGTGGTAACACACAGCAGCCACCTTTCTGCTTTGGCGGTACGCTGCCCGGAGGTAATGGGAACGTCGGTGGACGCAGACCTTGGCTATCTGGGCGAAGGAAAAAGTGCCATCGTCATCGGCCCCGGTCTTGGCCGTGACCGCTGGGCGCTGCAAATGTTGAGCGAGGCACTGAAACTTGAGTGCCCGTTAGTGCTGGATGCGGATGCCCTGAATCTGCTGGCAGAAAACCCACAACTGTTAAAAGGGCGCAAGTCGCCAATGATTTTTACTCCGCATCCGGGCGAGTTAGCGCGTTTGTCTGGTCAGGATATTACCAGCATCCAGAAAAATAGATTTGCCGCGTTAGTGGACTCTCATAGACAATTACAGCAATGGTGTGAGGCAAACATCACCTTACTGCTAAAAGGTGCCGGCACGCTGATCGGTGACGGGCAAAGCATTGCCCTGTGCTCAGCGGGTAATCCGGGAATGGCCGTAGCGGGTATGGGTGATGTTCTCAGCGGGGTTATTGGGGCACTGCTGGCGCGAGGGCTGGATGGTTTTAAGGTGGCGCAACTGGCCGCCTGGCTCCATGCTAGTGCAGCGGATGACTTGGTGCTGCAGCAGGGTGAAAACGGTTTGCGGGCAACAGAGTTGATCCCGGTTATCAGGCAACGGCTGAATTCAATAATTGGCTCATGAATAAAAAGCTGGCACAGCCATTTGGCTGTTGTGAGCATAGTTAAAAAGTGCGGAACTATTTATGCAAGGCAGATACGAACTGCTGATCGACAATGAGCAGGCAATGGTTGCCTTTGGGGGTCATCTGGCCAGTGCTTTGGGAGCGCGCGGGGTGGTGTTTCTTTACGGCGACCTTGGTGCCGGTAAAACGACATTTTGCCGTGGTGTACTGCGCCACCTTGGTCATCAGGGGGCAGTGAAAAGCCCAACGTATACGCTGGTTGAGCCTTATGACGTGGATGGCTTGAAAGTGTATCACTTTGACCTTTATCGTTTGGCGGACCCGGAGGAGTTGGAGTTTATTGGCGGTCGTGATTACTTCAGTGATGCGGCGCTTTGTTTGGTGGAGTGGCCATCCCGCGGGCAAGGTGAGCTACCACAGGCTGATCTGGAAATCACTTTTGCTTATGATCTGCCCGGAAGAAAAGCGACAATCGTCGCAGGAACCACCACCGGAAGCGAAGCCCTGAAAAGAATAAAGGCTCTGCAGGAGGGTGCATGACTTCGAGAACAGGGACTGTTCGCCGACTTCTGCAAGCACTATTCGGCAAAAGTGTTATTGGTATAACTTCCAGCTCTGACACCAGACCAGCGCCTGTGCTCAGTGCTGCTGATCATAACCCTGAACAATTAATGAACGACAGAAGCCGAAGATTTTTTCTCAAACGTTTAGGGTTTATGCTGGTCGGGCTGGCAGCGCTGAAAGTTGAGATTGTCGCAGCAGTACAAAAACTCATTAATAATATCAGGCTCTGGCGCTCGCCAGATAAAACACGCCTGGTATTTGATGTTTCTGGTGCCGTTACCCACAAAAGATTTCATTTAGATAACCCAAGTCGCCTGGTTATTGATGTAAGCGATGCCAGACTGAGTGGCTCATTAACCGATTTGCAGCTTAAAGGCACACCGATCCAGAAAATTCGCTACGGCACCCGAAACCAGCAAGACTACCGCATTGTTCTTGATCTTAGCGAGAGGGTTACCAGCGAAAGCTTCCTGCTAAACCCTAACGCGACCTATGGTCACCGCTTAGTGATTGATCTGTTTGATGAGGCCAGCAAAAAGGTCGTACCAGCCCATAAACCTCAGCCAGCAGGGCAGCGGGATATTATCATCGCCATTGACGCCGGCCACGGCGGCGAGGACCCCGGTGCTCTTGCCCACGGTGGCGGTTATGAAAAGCACGTAACGCTGGCCATTGCCAAAGATCTGGCTGCACTGCTGCAGCGAGAAAAGGGCTTCAAGCCGGTGCTGGTAAGGACTGGGGACTACTACATAGACCTACGCCGTCGCACACAGATAGCCCGGGAAAATAAAGCTGACCTGTTTATCTCGATTCATGCCGACGGTTTTAAAGATCGCCGGGTCAAAGGCGCTTCTGTTTTTGCCTGGTCACAAAAAGGCGCCACGTCACAAATGGCTCGTTGGCTGGAAGCTCGTGAAAATGAGACGGATAAAATCGGTGGTGAAGCCAGAACGTCTTTTAACGATGACGATATGCTGAATAAGGTTCTGTTTGACCTGTCCATCACCTCTTCCCGCGCTTTGAGTATTGAGGTAGGCGATAAAGTCCTGATGAATATGTCCGGCATCAATCGCTTACACAAAAAGCATGTGGATCTGGCCAACTTCATGGTATTAAAGTCTCCGGACATTCCATCCATTTTGATCGAAACCGGCTTTATAACCAATCCGGAAGAGTCCAGAAAGCTCAAAAGTCGCAGTCACCAAAAAGCGATGGCCAAAGCGATTTTTGACGGTACTAAACACTGGTTCCATCAGAAGCCACCACCAGACACACTGATTGCCAGAATGAAACAAGATGATAGGCTTAAAATCACCCCGTCCCGCTATACTGTCCGACCGGGGGATACGCTGTCGGGCATTGCCAGTCGGTTTGATGTGAGCACAAAGTTACTGAAACGGACCAACCGTCTGACCAGCGCCAATAAAATTCGTGTGGGTCAGGTGTTGGTCATACCCAAATAGTGTTGTTTAAAAAAGAGTACCACGACGTTATGAAACCCATTCGCCTCCTCGATACCCGACTTGCAAACCAGATAGCCGCTGGTGAGGTGGTGGAACGCCCGGCATCTGTCGTTAAAGAGTTGCTGGAAAACAGCATTGATGCTGGCGCAAAAAAGCTGACGGTTGAGGTAGAAAGCGGTGGTGTTAAGTTAATCCGCATCCGCGATGACGGCCACGGCATCCCCAAAGACGAGCTGGCGCTGGCGCTTTCCCGCCATGCTACCAGCAAGATTTCTGAGCTCGAAGACCTCGAAGGTGTCGCTACGCTGGGTTTTCGTGGCGAGGCGCTGGCCTCCATCAGCTCCGTTTCAAGGCTGACATTGACGTCTAACTTTCAGGATCAGGAGTCCGGTTGGCAAGTCAGGGTAGAAGGTCGGGACATGAATGCTCAGGTGATGCCGGCACCGCATCCGGTGGGAGTCACCATCGAAGTCAAAGACCTGTTTTTTAACACGCCTGCAAGGCGCAAGTTTTTGCGTACAGAAAAGACCGAGTTTTCCCATCTTGAGGAGGTGGTCAAACGCCTCGCCCTGTCGCGCTTTGATGTGGGCTTTACCCTGCGCCATAACCAACGCAGTGTGCATCAGTTACGCCCGGCATTAACTCAGGCAGAAAAAGACCGGCGAGTTGCTGCTTTGTGCGGCCCTAAATTTATTGAAAACGCAGTTATTATTGATGTTGAGACCTCTGGCCTGAAACTGTTTGGCTGGGTTGGCCTGCCAACGTTTTCAAGGTCCAGTGCTGATTTGCAGTATTTCTTTGTTAATGGTCGTGTGATTCGCGATAAGCTGGTGGGTCATGCGGTTCGTCAGGCCTATCGGGATGTGCTGTATAACGGCAGGCATCCGACGTTTGTTCTCTACCTTGAGCTGGACCCGGCCATGGTGGACGTGAATGTGCACCCCACCAAACATGAAGTGCGGTTTCGTGATGGCCGCACCGTGCACGGCTTTTTGTTCAGCACCCTAAACCGCGCTTTAGGTGAAGTTCGCCCGGAAGATCAACTGGCGCCAACCAGCCTGCCGCCCAAGGCAACCGGCGTCGATGCCGGAGAGTTTAAGGGCCAGGAAGCCATGCCGTTAGCCAGCGCTCCTGCCAATTCCAATACACATCGCCCCGCTCATTCGCAGGCTCCATCCGCCGAGCAGGTTAAACGACAGATCGAAGCTTACAGTCAGCTCTATGCCGCCTCTGCTGATGCACTTAAAGCCAATACCGCACAAGCGATGGGCGGCGACACCGTTGTACAAGAAGCCCCTATGCCATTTTCTGCACCGCTGCCAAAAAGCGATGCCGAGATACCACCGTTAGGCTTTGCCATTGCCCAGCTAAAAGGCGTTTACATTCTGGCAGAAAATGATCAGGGCATGATTGTGGTGGATATGCATGCGGCCCATGAGCGCATCACCTATGAACGCATGAAGCAGTCGTACCAAGAGCAAGGTATTCGTGCACAGCCGTTACTGGTGCCTAAATCCGTGTCGGTCAGTGAGCGGGAGGCAGACTGTGCAGAAGAACACAGCGCCTACTTTACCCGGCTGGGGCTGACGCTTGAACGCATGGGGCCGGAAACTCTACTGGTTCGGCAAATTCCGGTAATGCTGCACAATGCCGATGTAGAGCAACTGCTACGGGATGTGTTGTCTGACCTGATGCAACACGGCACCAGTGATCGTATTGAAGCCCATATCAACGAAATACTAGCAACCATGGCCTGTCATGGCTCGGTGCGGGCAAATCGCAAACTCTCCATTGAAGAGATGAACGCTCTGCTTCGAGATATGGAGCAGACCGAGCGCAGCGGACAATGCAACCATGGTCGCCCAACCTGGACTATGCTGACCATGGACCAGCTGGATAAACTGTTTTTACGCGGCCGCTGATTCTTGTTCACCGCCTGCCACCAAAAGGCGCAGACAACTCGTACATTTAACAGTTCTCAATCGGGGGCTCTCGGCATGGAATCAAACACACCACTATTCAATAGTGCGGATACGCTGTATGGGCAGATGAAAGCCGCTTGCCAAAATGAGTGGCAAGAATATACACACCACCCCTTTGTGCAGGGAATTGCCAATGGCTCACTGCCGCTGGCCTCTTTCCGCCACTACCTGCAGCAGGACTACCTGTTTTTAATGCACTTTGCCAGAGCTTACGCCCTTGCTACATACAAAGCCGATAACCTTGAGGAGATAAAGGCTGCCAACGAATCGGTTAGCAATATCCTCGGGGAGATGACCTTGCATTTAGGCTATTGCCGGGAGTGGGGCTTAACGGAAGCCGATGTCATCAGCCAGCCAGAAGCACGGGCGAATCTGGCCTATACCCGCTACGTTCTGGAGCGGGGGATGTCCGGTGATATTTTGGATCTTTACGTGGCACTGTCACCCTGTGCAGTAGGCTATGCAGAGATTGGTTACCGCCTTATAAACAACCCTGACTCACTCAAAGGAAACCCCTACCGAACCTGGATTGAAACCTACGGTAGCGATGACTTTCTGGCAATGGCCACAAAGCAAGTGGAGAAGTTAGATCATCTGGCCAGATCACGCTTTAATCCGGCACGAATGGAGTCGTTGTGCCAAACCTTTCGGGAGGCGACCCGTTTAGAGATTGGCTTTTGGCAAATGGGTCTGGACTGTGCGTTTTAGTACTCGTGATTATGTTCGATATTTAATAACGCGGTAACAATCCATTGCCATAATTCCCTTATTTTTAGTCGCCCTGGTTATATGCTTAAGGATTATCAGGGTATAAATTTTCGTAAATCAGAACGCCGACGCCTTAATCAATAACGGAAAATACCTACCCCGCACTTTTGATGCAGCAAAACTTTCTTTCTCTCGGTTTTTTATAAACTTATCGATGAACGATGCAATTTTTTAAACGCAAATAATGATGACAAAACCAAAATATAACCTATCCTCAGTCGGTGGACTCATAGGAGTATTCGTTTTTTTAATGTGACGGTAGTGCGAAATTTATTGAATATCCTTCCACAATAAGTCGTCCGCATTGGTTAAGTAAAAGCCTCACACCATGCATAAGAAGAAAGTCGACAATTTTAAGCACACACATCACACACAACCTCAGGAGTAAACTCCATGCAGAAGAAAATCCTTGCAGCCGTTGTTGCTTCCATGATGGCCGGCCAGGCTATGGCTATCACCGTTGTTGACGACGGTACTAACAAAGCTTCTATCGGTGGTCACGCAGGCATGCGTTACATTGACCAGGACAAGGGCGAATCCGCAGGCGACAGCAGCCGCATCAACTTCGCTTTTGAGCACATGATGACTCAAGATACCACTGCCTTTTCTAAAGTTGAGTGGGGCTTTGATGTCACTAATACCGACAGATCAAAAAGCTTCTTCAAAAACCGCCTCGGCTATGTTGGTTTGAAAAACGAACAGCTCGGCAGCCTGACCTTTGGTAAGCAATGGTCTACCTACTTCATGATTTCTGAATACACTGACCAATTCGCTGTGGTTGGTGGTGATGCTACCGGCACCTACGGTACTTATGGCGAGTCTCTGGGTACTTCCCGTGCTGACGACGCTCTTCAGTACAACTTCAGCAGCATGGGCCTGAACATTTCTGCACAGGCGCAGCTGGGCAAGCGAGACCTGGTACAGACGGATCAAATCCAAATGCTCCAAAGATTAAGCGTGACAACTCTTACGCCATTGCTGCTAGCTACGACCTGCCAATGGGCCTAAGCTTTGGTGCGGCTTATAATCAAGCCAAGGTTAAAGGTAAAGATAATATAGCCAAAACTTCAGGCCGTAGTAAGCACAAATCTACTGTCTTTGGTGCCAAGTTTGAAGCAGACGCCATCTACGGTGCAGTTACCTACACTAAGCTAAAAAACTCAGATCCTAACGATTACCTGGGGCAAATTGAAAAAGCTGACGGCATCGAGGTCTATGCCAGCTACAAGCTGAACGACATGATCAAGTTTGAAACTGGCTACAACCAGCTGAAAGATAAAAGTAAGGTAAAAGGCAAGGGTGAACTCAAATACTTCCCGATTGCCGCTGTTTACACTCAAGGCCCTGTCCAGCTTTCCGGTACTTACCAGTTTGACAAGAGCAAAGAGTCCGATGGTTCTGAAGTAAAAGACAAAGTTGTCGTTCAGGCTCGTTACTACTTCTAAGACCAAAGCAACCGCTTTACACCATGCTCACACCGGACTCTTCCGGTACAAAAAACCCGCCACTGGCGGGTTTTTATTTACTTTGATGTCGGCTCATCGGAGAGTATCTGCTCTACTGACCATGGGGTCGTATCAGGAAACTCATCTTCAGAAATCTCCAGCTCCTCGGCAGTTCTGCGACAGGCGATGGGGTAGCACTCTAGCAAACTCTCTTCTAGCAGCTCGTTCAGGCTCGGATTTTTCTTGAGCAGGCCTTTGACCGTTTTTCGCTGTTTTTCCAAGTTGTAATCAATCACCATAAACCAGCTACGATACCAGCGGCTCAGAGTTCGTATGTCTTCTTTGATGGCACGAAGCTGACGCTTTAGCATCAGGGAGAGTATTTCGCTCAGGTGGTGCTCAAGGGTGTTGAGTTGCTCCCGACCCAGATCTTTTACCTCTTCAATCAGGTTTTGCAGATCCAGAGAACGGAACTGATTGCGTTGCAATAAATCTGTTTGCTGACGGGTCCACTGATAAAAATCCGCTTTGTACAGGTCGCTCACTGTAACTACCTCCTGAAGCTGTATATTGTCGTTATTTTCATAATGCGGTGCAGTATAGGCCATGAAATAACGACTGTGCCGTGCAAACAAAACTTAGCAGTGAAAAAACGACATCAGTACGCATTAGCGTTAATAATTCGCAACCCCTCAGCCCTTTCCATCAAACACCAAGCTGAATGTCTTCTCCGCTCTGCTCGCTAAGGCAACGATTCAATACCGCTGAAAAAGTCTCACCACTGCCATCATGCAGCCAAAGCGCCTGTTCCTCGTCATAGTTAAAGTGGAATCCACCGCTGCGAGCGGCCATCCACAATTGCATCAAAGCGGTTTGACGACTAAGGATAATCTGGCTCTGGTTGGCAAACACCAGAGTGAGAATGCCGGCGGAAGTTTGGTAATCAATATCCAGCCCGGTTTCGTCGATGGCGTCTTCAATGGCCAGCATCAGCTCATCGAGCAACTCATTGTAGTGCTTTTCACTCATGGGGGCGTTCTTAGTCATAGCAGTCTCAGCTTCAATTATCGTGTGCAATTTGGTTGTGCGAATTTTAGCTTGCATCGTGATTTATCGGTAGGGCTAGAGCCAGAGTGGATTCGACAGTTATACTGTCCCCATTGCTTATAAAGGAAATGGCTATGAAATGGTTTACTGCTGCTGTTCTGGTCATTCTGCTCGCTGGCTGCGGGCAGAAGGGCAACCTTTACCAACCAACAACCGCTGCCAGCGAGCTGGCAACCAATAATCAATAACGACACAACATCTAATAGGGGAACGGGCGCTTTTATGGAGTGGCTTACTTATCAACCTTCACCAGTCAGTGGGTCTGCAAGCGAGGCAACAGAGCTGTTTGCAGAACAAACGCCTGTTCAGCAGCTAGCACAAACCTTTGGTACGCCATTGTATGTCTATTCCCGCCAAGCTCTTGAAACCGGTTTTCAGGCTTATCATCAGGTGATGGCTCCATGGCCCCACTTAATCTGTTATGCGGTGAAGGCTAACAGCAACCTGGCCGTGCTCAACGTGCTGGCCCGACTCGGAGCCGGTTTTGATATTGTCTCTGTTGGTGAGTTAGAGCGGGTGCTGGCCGCTGGTGGCGATCCTAAAAAAGTGGTGTTTTCCGGCGTTGCCAAGCAGACCCACGAAATTCACCGGGCGCTGGAAGTGGGCGTACACTGCTTCAACATTGAGTCGGAGCAGGAGCTGGAGCACATACAGCAAGTAGCCCAAAGCATGGACATTCGCGCCAACATCTCCCTGCGAGTAAACCCGGATGTGGACGCCAAGACTCACCCCTACATCTCCACCGGTTTAAAAGACAACAAATTCGGTATTGATATTAATAAAGCTTCTGCCGTCTATTGCCGGGCGGCAGAGATGAGCCACATCAACATTGTCGGTGTTGATTGCCACATCGGTTCACAGCTCATCACCACAGAGCCATTTCTGGACGCTCTGGAGCGTCTGCTGTGGTTGATGGATCAGCTCAAGGGGCAGGGGATTCATCTGCAGCACCTCGATATCGGCGGTGGACTCGGGATTCAATACGATCAGGAAGTAGCACCTACGCCCGGGGATTATCTGGTGGCGGTCAAGCAGCGCCTTGTTGAGCGGGGCTATGGCGATTTAACCCTGTTGGTGGAACCCGGTCGTTCCATTGCCGCTTTGGCGGGTATTATGTTGACTCGGGTTAAGCTGCTCAAATCCACCGACGAAAAAAACTTCGCTATTGTCGATGGCGCCATGAATGACCTGCTACGGCCGGCCATTTACAGTGCTTGGCACACCATCACCAACACCGTTCCCCGCCCGGAAGTTGAGCCTTTGGTATACGACATCGTCGGGCCGGTGTGTGAGAGCGGTGATTTTCTCGGCAAGGAGCGCACTCTGGCCCTTTGTGAAGGAGACCTGCTGGCGGTTCACTGCGCCGGGGCTTACGGCTTTGTCATGAGCTCCAACTACAATACCCGCTGTCGTGCAGCTGAAGTAATGGTCGACGGCACCAAGGCCTATGAAGTACGCCGACGAGAAACCATCGCCGAGCTGCTTGAACTAGAAAGCCTGTTACCATAATGATGACTACTGACGAGGGCCTTTTGCTTGCTTTTACATTTCACCAAAATGCACGGTCTGGGTAATGACTTTATGGTGGTCGATATGGTGTCTCAGAATCTGCGGCTACCACCGGAAAAAATTCGCCGCCTTGCTGACCGGCGTTTTGGTGTCGGCTTTGATCAACTACTGCTGGTTGAGCCACCCACTAACCCGGATATGGACTTTCGTTACCGTATATTCAACGCCGATGGCAGCGAAGTCGAGCAATGCGGCAATGGCGCCCGCTGTTTCGCCCGCTTTGTCCGCGATAAAAAACTGATCGGCAGTAATCGAATCCGAGTACAAACCGCCAGCGGCAATATTGAATTGAGCCTGCACAGTAACGGCGATGTCACGGTTGATATGGGTATGCCCCGGCTTAAACCTGAACAGGTGCCGTTTAATGCCGAACAGCGAAGCGCTACTTATCCGTTACAGTTGGATGATCAGGAGATTGAAATCTCGGCAATATCCATGGGCAACCCACACTGCGTTATTCAGGTAGACGACGTGCTTCATGCGCCGGTACAAACCTGGGGGGCAGCCATTGAGGTGCATCCTGACTTCCCCAGAAAATGCAACGTCGGCTTTATGGAAGTGGTCAACCAAAATGAAATCAACCTGCGAGTCTTTGAGCGGGGCGTAGGAGAGACACTGGCCTGTGGTACCGGAGCCTGTGCGGCGGTTGTCGCCGGTTGCCTGCGTGGTTTACTGAGCGAGAGCGTAAAAGTCAATCTGCCCGGTGGCAGTCTCACCATTCAGTGGTCTGGCGACGGTAGCCCGGTAATGATGACCGGCTCTGCAACCCGAGTTTACGAAGGATACACGCGGTTTTAAAAGGCCTGAGATAATGAAAAAGCAAATCGCCGAACCAGAAAGGGAGACACCAGCCCTGACTTCTGAACAGGTGGCAAAATACCTCCAACAACACCCGAACTTTTTCATTGATCGGGATGACCTGCTGCTCAAGCTGACAATTCCTCACCAACGGGGTGATAGTGTCTCCTTAGTAGAGCGTCAGGTGGCGTTGCTGCGGGAGCGATCTTTGGCGTATCGACGGCAGTTGTCCCGTTTGACGCAAAACGCTAAAGATAACGAAAAAGTCTTTGAACGTATGCGGTTACTGATGTTGTCGTTACTGGAGTGCAAAAATCTGGAGCATCTGGTGGATGTGATCCACGATAGCCTGCACCATGAATTTGGCATTGAGTTTCATTCGTTAATTCTGTGCAGTTCAAGGCCACTGAATCTGCCGGTGCGTATTGAGCATACGGAAGTCATGAACGCAGCGCTGGGCAAAATCATCACCCAGACGAAAGCAATCTGTGGGCAGGTCAGCCACAGCGAACTGGAGTTTTTGTTTGCCAATCAGGCGGAAAAGATCGGCTCGGTGGCCATTATTCCGCTGAACTACGCACTTAATGAGCCGCAGCAGCTTGGGGTTCTTGCCCTTGGCAGTAGCGATAGAAACCATTACCAAGCCAATATGGGCAACCTGTTTATCAGCAACCTTGGCGATGTGCTTAGCCGCATTCTGGCTCGGCATCTTCAGCCGTGATTGAGAACCCACCCGATCAACAGTGCATGCAAGCGACAGTCATCGCTTTTCTGGATTACCTGCGTTTTGAAAAACAGCACTCTGCCCATACCATTTCGGCCTATCGGCGTGATCTGACCCGAGTGCAGAAGGAAGCCGTGGCTGCTGATATTTCATCGTGGGCAATGATTAGTGAAAAACAATTTAAGTACTGGCTTGCGCTCTGGCATGAGGATGGCCTCTCCAGCCGCAGTTTGCAGCGACTGGTCTCTACACTGCGTCGTTTTTATCAGTACCTTTTGGCGCAGGGCGCAGTAGATAAAAATCCGGCTCAGCTGTTGCGCGCCCCCAAAACGGGCAGACCGTTGCCAACAACATTGGATGTTGATCAGGTAAGTAAACTGTTGGCAGACCCGATAGATGACGATCCGCTAAAATCCCGGGATCTGGCCATCATAGAGTTGTTTTACTCCTCTGGGCTGCGACTGGCGGAACTGGCGGCCTTGAACCTTGAAAGCTTTTCTGAAGATTACTCACAAGTACAAGTGCTGGGTAAAGGCAAAAAGGAGCGAGTGCTACCCGTGGGCAGCAAAGCGCGGGAGGCGATAAAGCACTGGCTGACTTTTCGGGAGCTGTTGGCTGGAGTTGATGCAGCAAGTGCACTGTTTTTATCCCGATCAGGTAAGCGCCTTGGCGCCCGGCAGATTCAAAAACGCATCAAGGCGTTCGCCCGCGAGGCAGGCATGGAGACAGGGGTGTATCCGCATATGCTCAGGCACTCGTTCGCCAGCCATCTGCTAGAGTCCAGTGGTGATTTGCGTGCAGTGCAGGAGCTGCTCGGTCATAGCGATATTTCCACAACCCAAATTTACACTCACCTGGATTTTCAACACTTAGCAGCGGTATACGACAAAGCGCACCCGCGAGCCAAGAAGAAAAAAGATGGCTGAGTTTGCCCGGGGTGCTACCGGTAAATAGCACCCCTTTGCGACTCACTGCGCTCAGGACACTGCATCCATATCCAGCTGCGAGGATGAGTTATCGTTAAAGGTTTCCATATTCACCTTTTCCAGCAAGCGGCCACCCACAAAGCCTGTGGTTATCGAGCCACTGACATTAATAGCGGTTCGCCCCATATCAATCAGCGGCTCAATGGATATTAGTAGCCCAGCCAGCGCAACGGGAAGGTCGAGGGCGGAGAGTACAATCAAGGCCGCAAAAGTTGCCCCGCCGCCCACACCGGCAACGCCAAAAGAGCCTATGGCAACAGTTAAAACCAATGTACCAATAAAGCTCAGACTGGTGGGGTCAATACCCACGGTGGGGGCAATCATTACCGCCAGCATGGCCGGATAAATACCGGCACATCCGTTTTGGCCAATAGTGGTACCAAAAGTGGCGGCAAAATTAGCAACACCCTCAGAAACGCCAAGATTTTTTGTCAACGTCTGGATGGTCAGTGGCAGGGTGCCTGAGCTACTGCGGGAAGTAAAAGCAAAGGTCAGCACTGGCCAGATTTTTTTAATAAACTGAATTGGACTGGCGCCTGTCATGGCAATCAATAGCAAATGTACGGCAAAAACAGCGAACAAAGCCGAGTAGGAGGCCAGAACAAAACTGAATAAATTCAAAATGTCCTGAACATTGCTGCCAGCCACCATTTTAGTCATCAAGGCCGCAATACCAAACGGGGAGAAGTTTAAAATCATGGCCACAATACGCATAACCAGCGCGTGAGCAACGTTTACACCACGCTCAAAGTGACCGGCAACTTCGGGCTGTTTGCGGTGCAGACTAAGGGTGGCGACGCCAATCAGGCTCGAAAAAATCACAACGCCAATAATGGAAGTGCTACGAGCCCCGGTCATATCCAAAAATGGGTTAGAAGGAATCAGACTGATGAGCATATTGGGGATGGATAGGTTTTCAACCTGAGTGGCGGTGGAGAGTAACTGCTGCCCCCGGGCAGCTTCACGGGCACCGGAGTCAATAGCCTCAGCGGTTAAATTAAACCCTAGCGCCGAAAGAATCCCAATCACTGCTGCTACCGACACAGTGACCATAAACAAGGCCAGAATATAACCACTGATTTTTCCCAGCGAACCTGCGCCTCGCAGCTTCAAAATGGCGCATATCACCGACACCATCACCAACGGCACCACGATCATTTTCAGCAAGCCAACGTAGCCACTACCGACAATATTGAACCAGCTGATGGACTCGGTAACGACCTGCGAAGTACAGCCATAAAACAGCTGCAAAGCGGTACCAAAACTAAGCCCCATGCCAAGGGCAATAAATAAACGCTTGGTAAATGACATCCCTTGTTGCTGAAAACGATAGAGCAGGTATAACAACCCGATCATAATAGAAATATTGGCCAGTACTGCTAAAGGCATGGTTTCTCCTGAGTAATGTTATTAATTCGATTTTTGTGTGGGCCGCTGGATAATCAAAAGCACCGCATTGTATAGCTAATAGCTTGTCGCTGAAACAGAAACCCAAAAATTAGTCACCCATTACTGACCATTTTTTTAGACTATTTGCTTATATGCATTAGTGAATTATGAAATATAAAAATATGTGTTTTGTTAAATCATTTATGTATTCACACTCAAGAAATTAAATTCAAATTATCAATAACTTTGTTAAGTTTGCTGGCTATATGGATTGATTTTTTTGTGAACATTGTAGTGGTCTAATAGCACCGGAAACTTAAATACGAGACAATACGATCAACCATTTTAGGTGTCACAATGAGCGAAAAGAAAACACAAAAAAGTTACCCAAAGGAATTTAAGGAAGAAGCGGTTGCATTGGTAACTGAGCAAGGCTACAGCGTGCCAGAAGCAGCTAAATCATTGGGTATTGCAGTTAGCCTACTGTACACATGGAAGGCCAAAATTGAAAAGCAAAATGCTGGATTGTCTTTAAAAGAAGATGAACGAGACGAGCTTAACAGGCTGCGTAAGGAAGTTAAGAATCTTCGTATGGAGAAAGAAATATTAAAAAAGGCGAGTGCCTTCTTTGCGAAGGAAATGAAATAAAATTTCCGTTCATCAAAAAGGAGTCGGCGCACTACCCCATTAATCTACTATGCCGAACCATGAAGGTTAGCAGGTCTGCTTATTATGAATGGATTAAGCGGCCTGCCAAGCTATGGTATGAGAGCCAGCATGGGTGATGTTGGTACTTGCTGTGATAATGCTGTGGTTGAGCGCTTCTTTGGTAACCTCAAGCATGGGTGAGTTCGACGTTGGCCATACTCTGTCAGTGCTGAGGCTGATAATGCTGTGGTTGAGCGTTTCTTTGGTAGCCTCAAGCACGACTGGCTATTTAAGGTGCACCATCCAACACGCAAGCACATGAAAAGCGATGTGGCTGCATACATGAAGTATTACCAATCTGAGCGTCTTCACTCAGCCAATAGTAACGAGACGCCAGTTAGATTAGAGCAGTTGTTTTATAGAGGTGCCCAAAAGGATGAAAGGTTGCGCTGGCGAATCTTGCATCGGAGTGGGTAGCCAACAAGCGAAGCGCGTTAGTTATGTCAAGATTAATCGCGTAAATTCTCAAATTTTAGTGTTCAGTTTTACTTGACCAGAACATTTATTCAGGATGGAGAGATAAAGGCACTGCGCCAGATCTGGCGCAGTATAAAGCTAATGTTTAAAAGCTATACCCCCTTTGATTTTCGCAAACTTCTCAATCTGCTTATCATTGCTGGCATCGGTGATATCACCGAAGTCTTTCAAACGACCCCTGATCATCTTCCAAGCTGTCTGAACATCACCTTTATGAGTTGGTTTTTCTACCGGGATCAGAATATCGTCAGGCAGTTCTTTGAGCTCTTGCAAGGTGCCCAACTTGCCAATCCATAAATTACCGTGCTCAATGATTTTCTCAGGCTCGTCGCGGTCAAAATGCAAAGGCTGAATGGCTCTTACCTGTCCTTCCTCGGTATTTTGAACCAGTGGCATATTGACCGGATACAGTGTCCCAATCTTTTCTTTCTTGAACTGATGGCGAAGATTCAGCTTGCGCACCAGCTGACCAACCCGTCTTTGCAGTTCCTGCTCATAGTTCTTTTTCTGGGCAAAGTCGTGGAGTACAAAGCGATCAAACAGCTCAGCGGCAATTGTTTGGGGCTTCTCGGTCATTTTGACCCGTTCCTTGCTAAAGCGCAGAATCGCTTCCAGTGGACGAACGATCAGCTCGAAAGCTTGAATAGCGTTAATACCCTGATTGCTTACAGTCTCTGCGAGGTAGTGCAGTTCTTCATTCAAGTGCTTGATTGCCTGAGTAAATACTGTATGGTCAAGATGTCTGAAAAACTTGGTCAACCGGCTGTATTTGGTCAGTTCCAACTTGAAAACGAAACTGTTTTTCTGAGGGATTACGGCAACAACACCAACATTCGCAAACTCGCCTGTCTCCGGATAAGGCATGAATTGCACAATAGCATAACGGCAAGCGTATTTTGTCATCTCATGCTCCAGAATTCGTCGGTAGAGTATTCGTTCAGTATGGCAAATAGGGCGTCAGAGTCTAGCTCAAACTCACGGGTTTCCTCAAGGTCAAGCCAAGGCCATTCATTTTGGGCAATTTCCGCCCACTGATGGAAGTCGGCCAGAGCCGCCTGCATCTTGACTTGATATTCGATCAATAGAAGCAAGATCCGAAAAAACACGCTTTTTTGCTGAAGCAAATATGTGGTTCCGGAAAAAGGACGCTGTTTCAAAAGCAGGGTCAAACGCCATATTGTGATCAATGACCACGAGTTTATCCTGACGAGAAACCCATAGTAAATTGGTATTGCCCCGGGTTCGGTCTTCATTTCTGATCCAGCGATCAAAAACGAGCAGGTCATTCTGCAACGGTTCAGGTACAACTGCAGACATGGCGCCTGATTCTAACCACTGTACGTTTTTCACTTCACGGGAGGCAAAGCAGGTACCATGACCAATACGCCTTTGCCAATCCTGTGAGAAACTCTCGTACATAGTGATACAGTTCCGCCAGAGCAAAGCCTGCAACCGGGAGCCCAAAGGCTCTGGCCAGATTGGCGCAAATCCATTCTTTCGCCAGATCGGGCCTGCCGACTCCGAGACCTTTCAGAAAGTAACTCTCTTCATCATCACCAATACAGCGGAAAACCCCGCCGCTGCGCCCCTGATTCGACTCACCAACTATCTCTTCTATCTGGATGCGCTGCGTCAAATCCTCAGCTCCCTTGTTGTATTGTGAGGTTGTATTGCGGGCATAACAAAGCAGCTGTCCCACCACCAATCCTTAAAGGTTAACCAATCTTGTCCAGCAATCGTTGAATATAATCATCCTTATCATCTTCCCGGAACAGAAAATTCCAGCTGTTCAGCAGCACTCTGCTCACCGGATTACCATCAGCATCCCGCCAGTCGCTGATCAATTGGGAAGAGTGCGTCTCAGACACCAGTGAAAATACAGATGGGTACTTACCTAGAATTGGCATAATAGCATGCCAGCAACTTTTGATCGTAGCTTGGTCAACAGAGTTTATGCTGGAATCATACATTATCAGGCTGTTTTGGACTTCATTGGCAATGACCCTATCAGCAAAGCCAAAATAGTGAAGAGAAATAGCCAAGTTGTCGGGCAAACCAACATGCTGTTGATATGTTTTATACCTGTCCTTTGGTTTTTAACATAGCTGTCTTGATAATCACTATTTACTGAAAACCAGTAAGGACAGGCACCTTCAGACTCATCCGTTTTTTTAACCGGACAGCAGTGTGTTGCATTGGCGGTTGTCGCCGGTAACCTGAAGCGGTTGGATAAAATCCTGCTGACCAGAGATCGTCAGTAGCCTTCCAGGCTGGCGCGTATCAATTTGTTGTTTATCATGCCTTATATGAGGGTGTGGTGTACTTAAAATCCGTCAATTTTGACTGTATTCTGAGCAATCCGGCATGGAAAGTGCTCTTTATCTGTTCTTGTACAGAAATCTGATCTCTATCAGTTCCTGCCTGCCAGAGTAAGCCGCCGTTTTTCATCGATTTTCTGACAGGCTCTAAGTCAACGTCCGGCAAAGCCGGACGAGCCAACCACAATCTTATAGCGCAAGCATTTGCTCACTCATATTGATTTTTTTCTTCAGTTCACCTTTTTCATACAGAAACTCTACAAAGGTTTTATATCGACTCAAATCTTTTGCAGCGGGCCTCAGAGCGAACCGGGAGATTGTATCAAACCAAGCGCGACGATTGAGTTCATTATCGAGCTTTTTCGGGCTGTAATCGCGGAATATTGCCCAGGACCTTTCTGGATTATTCACAATAAACTGAGTGCCCAGTTCAATCGCTTTCAAAAAGCGTCGGTTGGCGTCTTTGTCGTGCTTTTTGCTGTTGGCGATGAAAATCAGCTCATCGTAGGGTGGAATGTTATGCTCTTCATAATAAAACATGCGCCCTTTACTGCCTTCAATTTGCAGTTGGTTCAGCTCAAAATTTCGATAACCGCCCATAATGGCGTCCACTCGTCCGCTTAATAACGAAGACGACAGGTTCCAGCCAACGTTCACTAGTTTGACGTCTTTAGCCCCAAAGCCGTAGGGCTCAAACAGCGTGTTGAGAATCGCATTTTCAATACCGCCAATATTGAGCCCGATGGTTTTGCCTTTCATATCCTTGAGGGATTTTATCGGGCTTTTCTCCAGCACCAGCAGACCATCAAGCGGTGTGGCAATCAGCGTACCCGCCCAGGCCAGGGGTAGGCCGCTGGCGATACCGTGGATCAGGCTTGGCTGATAGTAAACAGCAAGGTCAACTTTGCCTGCGGCCACCAGCTTGGGGGGAAGGTTGGGGTCGGCGGGCTCCTGAATAGTGACATTAAGCCCCTGATCTTTGAAATAGCCTTTTTCCTTGGCGATGATGATGGGGCCATGATCGGGGTTTACAAACCACTCAAGCATCAGTGTCAGCTCTTTTGCGGGCGCTTGCGGCGTATTCGCTTGCAGGTGCACAGACAGAGCCATCGTTAAAGCCCATAAAATGAGGTTTTTCAGCATTATGCTTACTCCAGAGAGGTTTCCGGTTGCCAGGGAATGAGTTTGCGAAGGAGGCGGTCAGTAACGTAGTAAAGGGTCACGGAACATATAGCCAGCACGGCAAGGGCGGCAAACATCTGATCCACCCAGAGTCTTGCATTGGCCTGCAGCATTAGGTAACCAAGGCCTGCACTGGAGCCTACCCATTCACCAACGACGGCACCAATGGGGGCAACCACTACCGCTATACGCACGCCAGAGGCCAGAGACGGCAAGGCAGCAGGCCAGCGAATATTATGCAGAATAGAGAGCCGGCTGCCACCCATGGTTTGCGCCATATCTAGCCAGCCTTGATTGGTGTGCCGCAGGCCATCGTAGGAGCAGGTGGCTACTGGGAAGAAGATCACCAACACCGTCATCGCCACTTTGGAAGTGAGACCGTAGCCAAGCCAAAGCATCAGTACAGGTGCCAGGGCAAATACCGGCATCGCCTGGGAGATCAGCAGGATTGGCAGCAGCCATGGCCTTAAAATAGTGAAGTAAGTCAGAATCAGCGCAAGCAAAACGCCCGATAAGACCCCAAAAAACAGCCCCAGTAACATTTCAGTGAGCGTCACCAAGGTGTGCTCCCATAGCAAGCTGGTATTGGCAGCGATGCTGTGCGCGACTTTTAATGGGCTTGGCAGTATATACCCCGGCATTTCAAAGCCAACCACCATAACGTGCCACAGCAAAAGAATGCCAATGAGAGCGATCAAAGGTTTGAGAGTGTCTTTCATCGACCGTTCTCCTCAATGGGACTCATGTTGCAAGCGTTCCAGCAGCTTTCCCTGCAACGCCATAAGATCATTGTTAGCAAGAGAGCGAGGGGTCGCCCCGGGTGGGATAATCGCATCGGTCAGCCAAGCGGGCTGTCCTTGCAAGTGATAAACCTCATGCCCCAAACGCAAGGCTTCAAGAGGATCATGGGTAATCAGCAAAACAGTGCGGTTTTGCAACAACTCACAGGCAAGATCTTGCAGGTTTAGCCGGGTGATGGCGTCCAGAGCCGCAAAGGGTTCATCCATTAACACCACCGGGCTGTTTTCCATTAATGTACGGGCCAGCGCCACCCGCTGGCGCTGGCCGCCGGAGAGATGCTGAGGCAACTCCTGAGCCTTGTCCGCCAAACCCACCTGCTCCAAAATCGACAACGCCCGTTCCTGAACCTCATTGGTTAACAGTGGCTGGCGCTTCAATATGCCGACTATGCTGCGGCGCAGTCGTTGCCCCAAAGTGATATTTTCAAAAACCGTGAACCAGGGCATAAGCAGGTCTTCCTGCGCCATCCAGGCGACACGACGATTGATTGTAAAGCCATCCTGACAACGCACTTCGCCAGTGGTTTTACCCGCTGGTAGCCCGGCAATCAGACGTAAAAGGCTGGTTTTCCCAACACCGCTACCACCAAGCAGGCACGTCCAGCACCCACCTTTCAGGGTCAAGTTGAGACCTTCAAATACACAGCGATTGCCAAAGCGCAAACTGGCATCGCGCACCACTACGTCAAACATTCTGTAGCGCCCTTACCAACTCTGATAAAAGTGATGAACCGGCCCGTGGCCGGAACCAATATTTAGGGTGTCTGCGTGGGCAATCGCACGAGCGATATATTCCTTGGCATCACTGACGGCTTTACTTAGCTGGAAACCTCTGGCCAGTAAAGCCGTTACCGCAGACGACAGCGTACAACCGGTACCATGGGTATTTTGAGTTGCAATCCAGGGTGATTGCAGGGTGTGCAGGGTCTGACCGTCATAGAACAGATCCACTGCCTTGCCCCCTGCTGCAGTAAGATGACCGCCTTTGAGTAACACCGCACCAGCGCCAAGCGCCATTAACGGTTCAACCATGGCCTCCATGGCATCCAGCGATTGCGGGCAGGGACAATCCAGCAGTACCGCAGCTTCTGGCAAGTTAGGAGTAATCAGCGTAGCTTTTGGAATCAGAGTGTTACGCAGGCTGTCAATAGCGTCTTCCTGCAGCAGCACATCGCCACTGGTAGCCACCATGACCGGATCAACCACCAAATGCTCTGGCTGATATTTACTGATCGCTTGCACCACGGCATCAATCACACCCGGCTGACTCAACATACCCACTTTAGCAGCGGATACGTTCAGGTCAGAAAAAACAGAGTCCAGTTGCTGCTGAACAAAAGCCGGGGAAACATCAAAAATACCCTGAACCCCTAGAGTATTCTGTGCCGTAAGGGCGGTAATAACGCTACAACCGTATGCCTTGAGTGCAGAAAACGTTTTCAAATCTGCCTGAATTCCGGCACCACCGCCGCTGTCAGAACCGGCAATGGTTAGCGCAATGGGAGTAGAAGGCATAGGCCAGGATCTCCATAAACGATTTCTATTGGTGAGAGTGGCGGGACATAATAAAAGCGGGACTATGCAATAGTACTATTTTCTGCAAGTGTCGCAGGGACTTTTCAGCATCACAAAATCCCCGAGACGGTTCGTCCGAGAGTCTATGGGGTTTGAGTGAGGCTGTCCAGCCAGCTACAGCTTGGCAATAAGATAAAAATAAAGCGAATAAGGCAAGTAGCGCATAAAGCCAACAATGCCGGCAAAAAGGCAGGGAAAGCGAATTTCAAACTTACGGCTTTTCATCCCTTTAACAATGATACTGGCAGCTTGTTCGGCTTCAATCAAAAAAGGCATAGGGAAACGGTTTTTATCCGTTAGCGGGGTTTTCACGAACCCCGGGTTAATCAATTTAATGTTTATCCCCAAAGCGGGTAATTCAGATTGCAACGATTCGGCCATGTTAATTAACGCTGCCTTTGTGGCACCGTAACCGGCTGAGCGGGGCAAGCCACGATAACCGGCCAAAGACGCATTGATAGCGATCGTACCTTGCCCCTGAGATTTCATTTGTGAAATCAGTGGCTCAATACAGTGACACACCCCCATCAGGTTCAACTCCACTTGCTGGCGTACAGCTTGGCTGTTAAACGCTTCAGCCACCTCTGGCAAGTAGGTGCCGGCATTTAAAATGGCTTGATTAATTTGACCATGGTCGTTAATGATCTTACTAACCGTGGCATTGACGGCGCTCTGATCGGTGACATCCAGTGGATAAGGAATAATTTTACCCTTAAGCGCTGCCGACTGAGCAGCAAGATTGTTTAGTTTTTCTTCATTTCGGGCGCTAGCGGCTATGGTCAATCCCTCACGAGCCATAGCTAAAGCCACGGCAGCGCCAATGCCTTGGCTTGCGCCGGTAATCCAAACAACAGCGGTTTTAGCAAACGTTATTTCACCCATGGCGTCTTGCCTTATTTACTGCCCGGCTTTTCAAAAGCAACGGTCAAAGTTCCCAGTTTGATACCCCATTTACTCATGGTGGCAACATTAAGTAGTACGCCTTCTTCTTGCAGAAACATCCAATCATCAAATGAAACTACCCACTCTCTACCGCTGATGGGCAGACGCATCTGATATTTGAAATTAAAAGCGTTGCCTGCACTTTTACCAATGGCAACACCAACCACATCTCCGGCTGCGCCTTCGTACTGGCCATTGCCAAGAATCTTTATGGTCCAAATCCGCTTTGATTGGGTCCCGTCAGCGTAGATAAAGTCTTCGTTGAGTACCAACTTCCCGTCTTCTACCTTGCCACTCATAAGCACTTTAAAGCGCTTTTGAACATTGCCAAATCGATCTTGAAACATGCCCCAGGCAACGGTTTCACCAGAGAAGTATTCCTCAATTTTCAGTTGTGGATCGCTGTCGGTATAGTCGTTAATATCCATCGTAGAGCACCCCGTTAGCGTAAACAGAAAGATCAGGAACGGGCCAAATATCCACTTTTTTCTTACGGGTTCCAGCTTGCTTTTCATAATTATTGCCAGTTTTTTGATAGTAACAGGCATGCTAGCTAACATAGAACCTCCCGAGGTTTGGTGAGCTTGTACAGGCACACATCAATGCTTTTGAACTGAAAACCCGTTTCACAGTAAGCCAGATAAAAATGCCAGAGCCGTTTGAAGCGTTCATCAAACCCAAGTTGTTCAATAGCAGGCCAAGCGGCGAAAAACCGATTTTTCCATTCAGCCAGAGTTTTTGCGTAATCCAACCCAAACGACAGACGATTGCTAATTGATAAGCCCGCGTTGTGTGCCTGCTCTTTCATGGCCTTGTCACAAGGCAACATTCCGCCCGGAAAAATATACCGTTGAATAAAATCGACGTTGTTTCGATAACCTTCAAAACGGGAATCGTCAATTAAAATCACCTGAATCACCACAGAGCCGCCGGGTTTGAGGCTGTTGAAAATTTTCTGAAAATAAACCGGCCAGTGCCTTTCGCCCACCGCTTCAATCATTTCTATGGAAACGATGTGATCATACTCGTTTTTAATATCCCGATAATCTGTCAGGCTAAAAGCATCCGGTGACAGCATCTTGTTAGTTTGACGGGCGAAGGCAAGCTGCTCTTTGGAAAGGGTGATACCGTGGTAATCGCCACCATGGCGCTGGCGCAAGGCATTGGCAAAACCACCCCAGCCACAACCAATTTCCAAAACGGACTGACCTTCGCGAAGATCAAGCCAGTCGATAATGGTGTTGTATTTGTTCTTTTGCGCTGTTTCCAGGTCGTCTTGATCATCCAGATACAAGGCACTGGAATAAGTCATGGTTGGGTCAAGCCAGTGTTGGTAAAAGTCATTGCCCAGATCGTAGTGAGCTGAAATATTGCGCCGACTTCCCTTACGACTGTTGTCATTCATTTTATGGCGCACTTTTCTGATTAGTCTGCTAAACCAACCTTCGGATATCTCTTGCTCAAGATTCTCTTCATTGAACATGGCCCAGTCGATCAGTGCTTTTAGATCTGGAGAGCTCCAGTCACCGTCTAAAAAAGCCTCCGACCAGCCCAACAACCCCTGGCTGCTTTGCCGAGCCAGCGACAGCGGATTGTGAATGTGCAAAGAAGGGACGGGAATACCGGCTTTTAATTGACCGGCCATAATATGTGTTTCGCTATCAATTCGCAGTTCAATGCGGGATACACCGGCTTTTGTCAGGCGCTTTTCCAACCAGAGAAGTATTTTTCTAAAAGCAGAGAAGGCAGGTCTGGCTCTCATCTCCGTGGAGCTGGTTGAACTCATTATTTGTTCTCCCTGTTCATTAAACTGTGTGCACGGCTGTGGCTGTAAAACTCATCTTTGGGTTTGTGAGTATGTATGGCAATGCCCTTAAGCCATAAACGCAGCGCTTCCCAATGGATAGCACCGACAACTTTCAAGGTTTGCAACGGGATAAGCAGTGCTTGTTTCAAAATCGAGCCATCATCAATGTTTTGCTGTTGACCATTAAAAACAGCGGTAAAAAGCTTGCCGTTGTCGTCATTTAAGTTGATGCCAAGAGTGACCTGATCTGCTGGTGGCCGGGTGCGAAAATGGTAAGAACAGTTCATGGGAAAAAATGGCGAAACATGCAGTAATTTTACTGCCTTTTGCTGCAGCACTGTTTTATCGTGCTGAAAAAAACTCTGGTCATCGGTTTCCGCCAGATAAGCATGGCGTTCACCAAAAGTATTACTGACTTCGTAGATAATAGCAGTGAGCCGTTGCTCCTTGTAACAAAAGTAAACCGCAAGCGGGTTGAAGGTGTAACCCATAATTCTCGGATAACACAAGATCCGTATGGAGTCTGGCGGTGTCATGTTGTGTTGTTGCAGAAGTTGCAGAACTTGCTCTTTCAGTGGGGTCTCAGAACCATCACCGTAATCTGTCGGATAAAACGAGACCAGATTAAAACGGCTAACCGAAAACAGCTTTAGCTTGCGATCAAGCTCCGCAAGCTCATCCAAATCCAGCAACCAGGAGGCAACCCGATAAGAAAAACGGTGCTTTTTGGGCTTGAATCGGTGGTGCATCAATGTCCCTGTGTAGACAGAAGACTGCATTCTTACGACTCCTGAAGTATAAGCTGCAAATCGGTATTTTTATTACCACAACTCTTGCCGAAAAGATCGGTTCGATGGATTCGGTCGTTTTCACCTGCAACCTGCCATGGGCGGCGAATTCCGCCAAGGCTTTCTGCCACTGCCAGACCCGACTGCAGCCCATCTTCGTGAAAACCATAGCCCATCCAGGCGCCGCAATACCAAGTTCGGTTTCTTCCCTGAAGTTCCCACATTTTTTCCTGGGCTTCAATGGCGGCACGGTCAAAGACCGGATGATCGTAAAGATAACAGCCATGAATCAGCTCAGGGGCTGGCTCCTGCTCAGGGTTCAGAGTGACAAACAGCGGTGGAGCACCAAGGCGCTTAATGGGGTGCTGTAGGTTGTTCATCCAATAAGTGACCGCAGGACCTTGATTACTGGCAGAGCTTTTTGAGCCCAGATAATTCCAGCTGGCCCAGGCTTTTTTACTTTCAGGCATGAGTCTTTCATCGCTGTGCAACAGAGCCTTATTGCGCTGAAAAGTAAATGCACCCAGTAAATTTTGCTCAAGCTCATCCGGCTCCGTCAACAGATTGAGAGTGGTGTCGGCATGACAGGCCATGACCACATGGTCGAAACTCCACTCCTTACCCTGAAAGTCGGTGAGTTGAACTCGATCAGAAAAGCGTTTCACTTTACGGATACAGCGATTAGTCAGAGCTGTATCGCCAAGATGCTGAATAATACATTGCACATATTCACGGCTTCCGCCTTTTACAGTCTGCCATTGTGGACGATCCGAAATCTGCAACAAACCATGGTTTGAGCAGAAGCGCAGAAACGCCAGTGCCGGGTAATCAAGCATTTTATCCGCCGGTGTAGACCAAATGGCGGAGCCCATAGGGATCAGATGGTCGTGGA
This sequence comes from Endozoicomonas sp., assembly GCA_965198415.1. Taxonomy (GTDB): domain Bacteria; phylum Pseudomonadota; class Gammaproteobacteria; order Pseudomonadales; family Endozoicomonadaceae; genus Endozoicomonas. Next base: position 68,928 of record CBDAPN010000008.1, on the reverse strand, counting down.
TAAAGCGATAACTGAACCGTTCACGGTGCAGCAACTGCCCAAGCGTTAAAGAAGCGTCCGTCGTTTTTAGCCACAGCTCACTGTTACGGTAAAAACGCAGAATGTCAGCCAGCATGAACCAAAAACCAGGGCGAAAAAGATTTTTTTTCTGGGCAAAAAGTCCTCGCAAGTCGGTGCCTGCATACTCAAGGGAGCCGTTATTCAAAGAGACAGCGAAGGACATATCTGTGGGAACGTATGGGATCTTCAGATGCTTAAAAAAGGCGACAAGGTTTGGGTAGGTTTTTTCATTGAAAACAATAAATCCCGTATCAACGGGTACAGACTTGGCGTCTTTTTTTTCGCTGTCCGCTTTTTCGCTATCGACAGAGACCGTATGACTGTGGCCACCGAAACGATCATCTTTTTCAAAAAGGGTAACCTGATGTTGCTTGGAGAGTAACCAGGCACACGACAAGCCACTGATACCCGAACCGACTACGGCGATGTTCATTCCTTTAGTGGACACTAATGAGGCTCCCTGTTGCTTTTATTCGCTGCAAAAAAATTATACAAATAGACCAAAACTGCTAGCTGTATCTACGTGCAGCGTATTGAAACCGGATCACGAGAAAACAGGCCGTTTGCCACACTGTCTACTATAAAATAGCAGCATCAGGTTTTGGTCTTCAATTAAGCGACATGATGATCCGAATTCTTTTTTATTTGCGTATTGAGTGTCATGTATTAGAAGATTCGGAAATTATGGTGCAACTACGGCTTGTAGAACCCCTTATGGAATCGAACCCCGACCAGGCAGCTAAGCAGGATTTCAAGCAGATTCTGGTTGAGTTAGCACAACGTCGCGACAAAACACTGTTCATGGTTATTTATGATTACTTTGCTCCGCGTTTAAAAAGTTTTTTAATCAAAAAAGGGGCTCACGAAGGTTTGGCGGAAGAGTTGGTACAAGAGACCATGTTGTCTGTTTGGCGCAAGGCCGACAGTTACGATCCGTCAAAAGCCACTGCATCTACCTGGATCTATCGTATCGCTAGGAATCTCTGGATCGACCGGCTGCGAAAAGACAAGCCTGAGTTGCTCTCCCCTTTAAACAGTTATCCCGAGGTAGATTACACGCCAAGTCTGGCCGTGTGTGACTCTGATCGGTTGAGCGAAGCCTTAAATGCCCTTCCTCAACAACAAGCTCAATTGGTGTACAAAGTGTATTTCGAAGGAAAATCGCACCGGGAAATAGCAGAAGATATGGACATGCCCATCGGTAGCGTCAAGTCCGGCCTGAGGTTGGCTTTTGATAAATTGCGGGTTCGTATTGGAGGTCGGTCATGAGCTGTAACCACCACCCCGATGACAGTACGCTGCTCAGCTATGGCGCTGGCAGCCTGCCCGACTCTCTGGCCTTGGCCGTGGCCTGCCACCTATCTGTGTGCGATCAGTGCCGCAGCAAAGTGGCAGACGCAGAACAAATGGGTATGGTGCTGCTAGAGCAGGAAACCGCTGCAACGATCTCCGATGGTAAGCGGGCCCAAATGATGGCACTGCTTGATATTGAACACGACCAAGAAATCTCCCTGCATAACCGGGAAGCAGAGGGCGATATCCCTGAGCCCCTGCGCCCGCTACTTGGGTCTTGGTTTAGTGACCTCCATTGGCGCACTATGGCTCCTGGCATGAAGCAATTTATTCTACCGGCGTCCCGGGGCAGACTGCGGCTGCTCAAAATTTCTGCTGGTACGTGCATGCCATCCCACGGCCACCGAGGCTCAGAACTGACCTTGGTACTCAAAGGGTCTTACAGTGATGAACTTGGACGTTTTTCGGCGGGTGATGTGGCCGATGTAGACCCGGACATAACCCACCAGCCAGTAGCCGACACCCACGAAGGTTGTATCTGCCTGATAGCCACCGACGGGCCACTGCGTTTTAAAGGTCTCGTGCCCAGACTTCTCCAGCCATTTTTCCAGTTATAGGCGCCGATTTCAGGTCAATGAGATTTTTTTTCGATTGACCTGAACTTTTTTATTTAAGAACCTGTCTGAGTTGTCAGTAGATAGTTCCAACTGACGCTTAGAGAGAGTAACCCATGACGCCTACCGCCCTGATTATTATTGCCATAGCCTCGCTGCTATCCTTTGCACTGGCGTGGTTTATGAGCCGACAAACACAAAAAAATCTTGCATCACAAATGGAACGTGAGTTGGACTCTCTGCAAACCCAGCTAAGTCAAACTACCGACCAAAAAACTGAGCTGCAGATTGAGCTCACTGAGCAGAAAAAGAACCTGCAAGAGCAACTGGACCAGAGCCGTACCCACCTGGAAAAAGAGACCAAAAATCTCAATGAGCAGCTCAGTCAACACCAGATTAAAGCTGGTCGTCTGGAAGCCATGTTGATCGCTGAGCGCAAACGTGATGCCGAAAAAAACAAAGAACAACAGGACATGGCTCAGGAGCTCGCTGGTGAGCGATCCGCACGCAGTCAGAGCGAACAACGGGCAAAAGAGCTTGAGACCCGCTTGGAAGAACAACAACTGCAAAACCAAAAAGCCGTAGCGCAGCTACAAGAAAACAAAGATGCCCTAAAACAAGAGTTCAAGCACCTCGCCCACGAAATTTTTGAAGCCAGAGGCAAAGTCCTTTCGCAACAGCACCACGAACAACTCAACACCCTGCTAACCCCTTTCAAAGAGCAACTGGGTGAGTTTCGTAACAAAATCGAAGAAGCCCATAAAGAAGATAACCTTGGCCGTGCGGCTCTTAAGCAGCAGCTCGAAACCATGCACCAGCTGAATCGCAAAATGACCGACGACGCCCAAAACCTGGCCAAAGCCCTGAAAGGTGATAAAAAACTACAGGGCAACTGGGGCGAAATGCAGGTTGAGACCATTCTTGACAGCAGCGGCCTGATCAAAGGGCAAGAGTACCAGCGTGAGGCCAACTTCAAAGATGAAAACGGCCAAAACCAGCGCCCTGATTTTATCGTCCACCTGCCAGAAGGCAAACACCTGATCATTGACTCCAAAGTATCGCTGGTGGATTACATGGCCTACGTAAATGCCGAAACGGACGCTGACCGCGAAGCCACCATGGCTCGGCATATTCAGAGCATTCGTAACCACATTAACAGCCTTAACCAGAAAGACTACCCCAGCTTGCCCGAGATCAAGGCGCCGGATTTTGTCTTTATGTTTATGCCCATTGAGCCGGCTTTCATTTCTGCCTTCCAGTACGACCAACAACTATTCAACGACGCCTTTGAAAAACGCATCGTAGTGGTAACGCCTACAACGCTGCTGGCAACCTTAAAGACCGTGGCCAACCTGTGGACCATTGAGCGGCAGAACGCCAACACCCGTAAACTGGCCGACAAAGGCCGGCAGGTGTACGACAAACTGCGGATATTTGTAGAGAAAATGGAAAAGCTCGACACCCAGCTTGGCAATGCCCGCACCACCTACGATGACGCCATGGGAACTCTAAAACATGGCCGTGGCAATCTCATTGCCCAAGCTGACCAATTTCTGGCTCTGGGCGTTCGGGTTAAAAAAGAACTACCTGCAAAAACCCTCGAAACTGCCGACCTAGAACCCCTTGAAGCACAAGAGCTGGAAGCTTTAGAAGCAACCGCCGAGCCTGATAAAACAAAACAGCCCGCAAAAAAAGCATCAAAAAAAGCCAAAAAGGCTAACAAAGCTGAAGAGCTGAAAGAGCCGCCAGTGGAAGAGCCTGCCACCAAAACAGCCGAACCTTCGCAGGAAAGCCAAGAGAGCACCGAAACGCCTACAGAATCTGCTGATGCTGCCTTGTCAGCCGAAGAAGAGAATCACACACCTGAAACCGAACCCCAGACGAAACCCGAACAACAAGAACTTGCGGACTTCTCTGTACTTGAGTCCAAGCTGTCTGATCTGGAAAACGACTTTGCTATGCAAGAAAATCAGAGCACTTCACTAGAAGATGAGTTAGCCCGCCTAGAGCAGGAACCCTCGGAATACCAATGGTCCGAATACGAAAAACAGTTTCGCCCAGACGACAGCCCCAACAATTAATTGCGATTTAACGAACCTTGCACAATTCTCCATCCCTAGCCTCTCATTGGTGGGAAAGCATCGACCTTTGAAGGTTTGGATGGAGATGGATAGCGAGGCTTACGTAGAGCAAGCCCATGAACTAACTTCAATGCACTGCATAATGGCCTTGGTGACTGAGACAACAGCCTACTCAACAGACAGATAAGCCTCTGGCCAAATACTCAAGCGCCACCGTTGCTTAACTAACTACGAGAAACAAATCAAACCATTTTCTGGCTTCTACTGCCGATGCGCTGGCACACAGCGTATGCGTAAAGAGTTTCCCTGTCGTGGTTCGACAACCTGTACGACAGCGAAAGGCTATGTTATTTGACACAGTGGGTTGCACCTAATTCCCGATTAGCAGCCCCCACTAGAATCGGCAAGTCGATTTAGTGAAGAAAGTATGTCACCGGGAAATTACCAACAGACCTCTTGTGGTACCGCCAGAGTCAACTGTGTTTAAAGCGTTTAGTAGGGTAGAAGTTTTCACCCAGACCGGCGCATAACGATAGCGGGCGACGTCCATAATCAATACCCGATCACTGTCTGCATCGTAAGCACCAAGAACCGACCAATGTCCGCCGCCGTCTTGATGAACCCCTGTTCGCAGATAGTTAGCCAGCACAAAATGCTCACTACTGTTCAGTTTTTCCTGCAAAAACTGCCGCAAATCCTCCGGGTTCAGGCTATCGCCACCAATGGCTTGCACCCGCACACCGTGAGAGCTGATGGCCTGCTGCAGCTCCGACATATTACTACCGCGCATCATCACCGACTTTGGTGCCAGAAAAGGCAGTACCGCGGGAGTAAAAAAACTGTCCTGAGTAATGTAGTGATATGGGTAATACATCGGGTCGCCGGGCTGGTTACTCTTCAGGGTGTTCAGCACAATAACAGCGCTGGCAATACCGCAGTAGGTTTGATTTTTTTGTGTGACCATCCGGGGCATCAGCTGCCAAAGGTCAGCGGTTTGCGGTAATTTTTTTTGCAGTGACATCGACTCCGGGCTATTCCAATAGAAAATGGCCTCCTCATTAACGGACGCAAAGCAAAAGCCCGGCAACGATAAAAGCAGAATCAGACTGGCTCGGATAAAATATGTCATTGTATGTATTCCCTAAACACATTAGTTAACTATTAGATATAGCAGTCAGTGCAAAATTCTGATTAGAATTTGTCAAATAACGGTTCTTTTAATAGTTCGCAGCGAAATGAGCGCGTAATGACGACAACAGCAAAACCCACAAACGTACTGATTACCGGTTGCTCCTCTGGGATAGGACGAGCTATGGCCTTAGAGTTTCGTCAAAGAGGCTATCGTGTTTGGGCGACTGCACGAAAGTTGCAGAGCATTCAGGAGCTGGAAAAGCTAGGCATCCAAATACTGGCGCTGGATGTCACCAGCCCAGACCAAGTTCAAGAGACAGTACAACACATAATCAATAGCGACGGACACCTCGACATACTGGTAAACAATGCCGGCTATGGCAGCATGGGACCGTTAATCGACCTGCCCATAGCAGAGCTGGAACACCAGTTTGCCACTAATGTATTTGCACCTATGGCGTTAATTCGTGCCGTGGCACCCGCTATGTGCGCACGAAAAGCGGGCACAATTATTAATATTGGCAGTGTCTCTGGTGTGTTGTTTACGCCCTTCTCTGGCAGTTATTGTGCGTCCAAGGCGGCGTTTAATGCGCTTTCTGATGTGCTGCGAATGGAGCTGAAACCCTTTGGGGTGAAAGTCATTTCGGTTCAGCCCGGCGCAGTTAAGTCACACTTTGCAACAAACGCCACCGCAGCACTCAAGAAGATTTTAAAGCCAGACAGCATTTACATGCCCATTGAGAAAAGCCTGCATAAACGTGCAAATGCTTCACAAAACAACCCAACATCCGCTGAGCGCTTTTGCTGCGACTTAATCAATAAACTGGAGTCCGGACGCAACCTGAATATTCTCCGCCTTGGTAACGGCAGTCGGACATTTCCTCTGCTCAAATCATTAGTGCCCACTGCTTTGCTGGAGAAAATGCTCAGTAAACTGTTTGGTCTGAATCGCTTGCGCTAGGCGGCTTTTAAGAAGAAGCCCCGTGTATGCGTTATTGGCTCCCAAATCCGTGTGGTCGTGCACAAAAATCCGGTCAAAAGCATCCGGGTTAACTTTTTAGCGATCAGGTATATATTTTTTTGCCTTTGTGGTGCAGGTGATATAAAGTACGCCACCTGTTCGGGGCGGTAACGGCCGGAGCAAACGGTGAGGTGTCCGAGTGGCTGAAGGAGCACGCCTGGAAAGTGTGTGTGCGTTAATCGCGTACCGAGGGTTCGAATCCCTCTCTCACCGCCAGATCAACAATGTACATAACGCGCTCGTAGCTCAGCTGGATAGAGTACCTGGCTACGAACCAGGCGGTCGGAGGTTCGAATCCTCCCGAGCGCGCCATATCAAAAAGCCCGTTTTTTACGGGCTTTTTGTCGTTTTAGGGTATTAATTTAAGAAGCTACTTACAAACTGCATAAGTCGTCTCACGATGATCATGCATATACAGATAGTCCGGTCTATAACGACCGGCGGCTGCTTGTGAAGTCAGAGGCCCCGCCTTTATGCCCTTGGGAATTTATGCCCTTTGGGTATTTATGCCCTTTGGGTATTTATGCCCTTTGGGTATTTAGCCCTAGGTGCGTTAGGGCAGGGAGCAGTCACAGGTACGCTAGACTTCCTGCAAACAGCAGGCCGAATACGCTCCTAGAATTTCGCACTAAACTGCAACGCCCCACCAAAGGCATTGTCTTCGCCAACCATTACCGCCGCCGTCAGGCCAAACAGATCCCACGGAGAAACCCCCAACCCGGCAGTGACCACATCCACTGCATTATCTTCAAGGTCTGTCCGGTAACCGACTGAAAGGCGTGCGTGCTCCCAGAAATCCATAGTCGCACCGATATTGGCAAAACGATTTTCCTGAACTGCACCGTAACCACCGGTAGAGGTCAGTTGTAAATCCCCCAGCAACGAGACAACACCGTAACTAACCGCAGCTCCAGCCGTTACTTCAGGCTCTACCTTGAACGTTGAGCCCGACACTTTCGATGCATAGGTTTTGCTAATCAGATTTTTTGCCGTCAGGCCTAAAGACAGCATATCGTTATGCTGATAGGTTGCCCCAAGGTCGATATTCAAGTTACTGTCACTGGTTTCAGTATCCAGCAGCTTATCACCGTCAAACTTCGCCACGGCTTCGCTATAGTCAATCAGAGTCACCTGTTGATATTTAACCGCCCCGCCGACACTCACTTCTCCCGGCAAAGGTGTATCTATCTTTTGAGCAGTGGCAACGCCGACATCTAACGTCATTACCGCACTAGCGTCCACCTTAGTATCCAGATCATCTACCTTAATCGCATCAGCCACACCATTAGCAATAGCCTTTTTGATCAATGCACGGTCTGAAGCACTGATTTCACCAAACCCGGATGCCATTTTTAAGGACCCGTTCACAAAGAGACTGGCCGGAGCCACACTGTTCGGAATCGCTACAAACCCATTCCCACCAACCTCAACCATAAGGTGCTTATTGGTCAGACGTTCCAATGAATCCAGCGCCAGCTGGGCCTTAGCCTGATAATCCCCTGTCAGGTCATCAAGTGCATTCACTGCGTCTGCTGCTTTATCAGCCGTATCAACCAGATCGTCCTTATCCTGCAACAGGACGCCAAAACCCAGATTGACACCAAGATCATCATCCTCGTCGTAGGTTGTCAGGTGGGCAGGGTTCAGAATGTGTTGGGTATAATCCCCAAAGGCTACACCTGCTCCACCCTGAGCCATGGTTTTAGCATCAAACGATTGGGCTACGCCTGCCATGGAAACCATAGCGACAGTCATTGCGATTTTATTGAGTTTCACGAAAAGCTCCTAGCTCAGTTTGCATTATTATTATTTGCTTGTTTTTATCTTCTTAGACACCTTGGAAAGATAACGGATTATATTATCTTAACCTTGCTGGGGAGACAATTGAGTTTAATTATGAAATTGATATACACAGTGCCGCGATCCGGCTAGTCGCAAACACTAGTGAAAGAAAAAGACGCCTTTAGCGCTGCAATAAAAAGCGTCGGTAAACTAAAATCAGTTTCTTAATACCAGATTTTCAAGTCAACCAATAAGCTATAGTAGTTAAAACCTAACCTAATAGCCTATTGGTTAAACTCCTAACGGCAATTTTTATTTTTTTCCACTGGTAGAACAGAACTATTTCGAACCGATTTTAACTTAACAGCTTTCCTGCCAAGTGATCGGTATTTTTGAAAACACGAAACATCAGAATCAATTTTTCGCTTGTACATCATGAATATTTTACCCAGTATAGCGCCCCAAGAAGACCTGTAATCTTCCAGCTCCTTTGGTAAAAAATTTGATAATTCATTAGTGCTTTGATTTGTATCCCTCAATGCCTCGCATGCACGAGCGTAAACTCCCCAGCTAAAGGACTTATCAGTGCACATTAAATACGCCTGATAAGCATAATGCAGAGCTAATTTTGCATCATTATGGGCATTACAATTATCCTTATAGCATCTATCGTGGTAACAGATGGCAAGCATTTGGTATGTCCTATACACTGATTTAGGTTTGGTATATTCCAACAATAAATTTTCAAGTAATTGAATAGCACCGGCGTGATCGTTAAACTCTGTATAAAGCAGTTCAGCCTTTTGCTTTTTTCCCATTTGGGAAATAAAACATGTTTGCCTTAACAAATTTTCGGCTTTCGATCTTTTTTCACTAATTCCTGATGACAGTAGCCATAATATTTTTTCTATAACTAATCTTTCTTTTCTGTAAAGGTATATTTTTTTATCTTTTGTTGTGTCTCTAACTAGGGAATCCACTTTTGTTAATAACTCGTCCAATTTATCAATATTCTCATCTATCTCCTTACTAAATTTTTTACTCAAATCTTGAGGACTCAATAAAGTTTTTATTTTATATCGATTAGCTGCTGATAAATAACACCCCAAATTCAACTCATACAACTGACCTTCTAACTCTGAACAAGATTTAAAAGACATCTCATATTGACTTAAATTGTTGATTGAAGTTTCGAATTTTTCTAATAATCTTATTATATTTTCCGATCTTTCTTTGTTTGACTCGAAATACATGGAAAGAGAATAAAGCTCGACGAGCTTGTTATGCATTCGACCCAAATATTTCTCTTTTCTCCCATCAAAATCATCTTTAATTTTCTTTAATTCATTGATTTTTTTCTCAAACAACACAATAGTTTCCGATAGTTTCATCTGTTCCTCAAATACACTATCATTTTTTAATAATAATCTGGTGATTTGAAATACAATATATGATCTACTGCGTCCTTCTTTAAGGTGGCTTACTGCACTTTCAGCTGAGTTCAGAATTTGAAATAAATGTTTTTTTTGTTTATCTAAAAAAATACTTTTTGTTCTACCCTGATCACCTAATTTTTTTTTATAGTGATATGCATCTATTAGCCTAAGTCCACAATACATATTTTCAGTAAAAAAATTTTCAACATTTATTCCTCTAAATTGATCTTTACCGGACGCTAAAGCCTCAACAATTGTTTCGATCAGATCAAAAAATTTGTCGGAAACATTCAGGCTATGGAGAATATCAATGCATGAATAGTCATTAGTAGATTTAGACATAAAGCATAACATTTCAATTAACCTCATTCCTACTGAACCCAACTTTTCATCTGAAATAAAATCAAAAAATTCCTTTGCTTTTGATTTAAAAATTTCGATAAAGTTTTTAGCTATAACACTCTTTCTTTCTCCTTCCTTTTTTAAATCTCTATCAATTAACTCATCTGTGAATCTTATATAAACTCCGGATAACTTTTCGAAAATTCTAAGATTGTTTGTGTGCTGGTAGTGTTTTATCATATATTCAAATGCCGTGATGCCCCAGCCTGTTCTATTACTGAAAAGGTAGAAACAAATCTGTTGCACAAAAAACAGTTCCTCACCACCACAGAAACTGCCAGGATTCTCAAGAAAATATAAGTAAGCTTCGTAAGAAGTTTTCCATTTTTCTAAGACGGGAAGTTTAGCTTTTTCCATAAGCTGATAAAACTCGTCTTTTGGAATTACACTATTTTTTGATCGAACTTCAGGTTTAGAACAAGGTCGAGACACTGTTTGAGAATAACTCAGCATTTTTTTTCTTCTATTATTGTTTTCAGCATTTTTCAAGAGGCTTTTACTAAGTGAGGCTTCAGCTTGCGTGGGGTGAAATTCATTTTTATCCGTTTTATTATCTATTCGCTTAGATTTTCGCGAGCTTAATTTAGAGTTAGATGGCATTATGCTGCCGCTACCCGGTACTTGGGTGTGTTCAAGATAATTAGATCCTGAACAAGTGGTTGAGCCGGAGTACTGAATGGCAGGTCGATCATTCTTGTTCTTTATGCTACCTATTAGTGCCTGACTATAGGTGCAGACTGACGTTTGGTTTGAAATCTGGTTTGACACGTTTGTACCTAATATTTTGATTCAATTTTCGCATGCAGAGGATTTAAGGAGATAAATTTATGCTTTTATTTCCTAATTATCGAATATTTTTATTATTATAAGGCATGAAATAATAAAACAACACTATACAAATTAAAAGACTATCATAAAGCTTAAAATCAAATTAAACATTGCGTTCAAATAGCTAAATTACTTCTTCGTAAGGTGAGCCTACAAAATGATCATATATTTCTTACGACCGATCCTGCCTCAGATTTCAAACAGTGGTATTGAAATTAAAGTCAAGATAATTTCAGCTCTTTTTTGGTTGACTTCATTGGTTGGAGAGCTGCCCTAGAATAGGGTAGATTTCATTTGGCTAGAAGGTAGGGCTGTCATTACTCAGACAGCCTACTGGTTGTTTCCTTAATGTGCATGCTGCTTTTATCTAGCTGAATAGGTAGAAGCATATCTAATTCAATGGCACTGACTTAAGCCTTCAACCGCTGGTATTCATTGAGTCTGCGCGCTTGTGCTTTTGAGTGCTGGAGCCGTTTGTAAGGCTTTGGTCGTCTTTTGACCGCTCGTGGCTCGTGCCGGCCCTAACGATTTCCTACTTTGTGCTCTCCTGTGATCGATACCATGTATTCAACCAGCCTCTGCAACAGGCAAACGTCTGACTGAAGCAACAGCACATGAAACTCCTGAAGGCATTCTTGTGCAGCTTTGAAACTGATCTCCCGGGGCTTGTTTTTTAGCCGTACCGCCGACCGTACTATAAGTGCCCGTATCAGGTTATAAACCAACAGGTGAACGTCTATTTCTTTCCTGACCATTTCCGATGTTTTACATCGCAGTATATCCATATGCATCAGGCTCTTGATCGCCCGAAAGTCGAGTTCTACATGCCAACGCTCTTGGTACAGCCCGATAATTTCGTTTTTTGAATACTGTTCAGGATTTAAAAGGATTGTCACAATTGATACTGGCTTCAGTGAGTCGGTGCCTGGCTTTGCAGTATGCACTATTGTCTTTTTTTTCCGGATTCTGCCCTGTCGCTAGACGAACTCGTCCACCTGTATATTGCGTCTGGAGGGTAGCAATATTGTTCTTATTCAGTATGGTGCAAAGGCTGTCATCTCCTGCCAGTGCAAATTGTTTGAGGAGGTCATCAGCGAGATTCAGGTACTCTGGGCTAAACTTGGTCATGGCTTGCTCTCGGGGGTGAAGTCTTCTCGACTTTTATAGTCATTTTTCCCTCTTGAGCAAGCCTTGATATTTCCGGGTTGGAGCCTTAATTAAGTGCCATTGATTTGAGTTTAAGTATGGAATTGATATACACAGTGCAGCGATCCGGCTAGTCGCAAACACTAATGAAAGAAAAAGACGCCTTTAGCGCTGCAATAAAAAGCGTCGGTAAACTAAAATCAGTTTCTTAATACCAGATTTTCAAGTCAACCAATAAGCTATAGTAGTTAAAACCTAACCTAATAGCCTATTGGTTAAACTCCTAACGGAAATTTTTATTTTTTTCCACTGGTAGAACAGAACTATTTCGAACCGATTTTAACTTAACAGTTTTCCTGCCAAGTGATCGGTTTTTTTGATAACACGAAACATCAGAATCAATTTTTCGCTTATATAGCATGAATATTCTATTCAGTATAGCGTCCCAAGAAGACCTGTAATCTTCAAGCTCCTTTGGTAAAACATTTGATAATTCATTAGTGCTTTGATTTGTATCCTTCATTACCTCGCATGCACGAGCGTAAACTCCCCAGCTAAAGGACTTATCAGTGCGCTTTAAATACGCCTGATAAGCATAATACAGAGCTAATTTTGCATGACTATGGGCGTTACAATTATCCTTAAAGCATCTATCGTGGTAACAGATGGAAAGCATTTGGTATGTCCTATACACTGATGTAGGTTTGGTATATTCCAACAATACATTTTCAAGTAATTGAATAGCACCTGCGTGATCGTTAAACTCTGTATAAAGCAGTTCAGCCTTTTGCTTTTTTCTCATTTGGGAAATAAAACATGTTTGCCTTAACAAATTTTCGGCTTTCGATCTTTTTTCACTAATTCCTGATGACAGTAGCCATAATATTTTTTCTACAACTAATCTTTCTTTGCTGTAAAGGTATTCTTCTTTATTTTTTGCTGTACCTCTAACCAAAAAATCCACTTTTGTTAATAACTCGTCCAATTTATCAATATTTTCATCTATCTCCTTACTAAAATTTCTACTCAAATCTTGAGGCCTCAATAAAGTTGTTATTTTATATCGATTAACGGCTGATAAATAACACCCCAGATTCAATCCATACAACTGACCTTCTAACTCTGAACAAGATTCAAAAAACATCTCGTATTGACTTAAATCGTTGATTGAATTTTCAAATTTTTCTAATAACTCTATTATATTTCTCGGATTTTCTTTCATTGACTCTGAATACATGGAAATAGAATAAACTTGGACGAGCTTGCGCTGCATTAAAGCCAAGTATTTCTCTTTTCTCCAATCAAAATCATCTTTAATTTTCTTTAATTCATTAATTTTTTTCTCAAGCAACACCATAGTTTCCCCTGGCCTCACCTGTGTATCAAACACCCCATCATTTTTTAATAATAACCCGGCGGTCTGAACTACAATATATGATCTACTACGTCCTTCTTTAAGGTGGTTTATTGCACTTTCGGCTGAACTCCGAATTTGGAATAAATGTTTTTTTTGTTTATTGAAAAAAACACTTTTTGTTCTGTTCTGATCATCTAAATTTTTTTTATAGTAATATGCATCTATAAGCCTAAATCCACAATACACATCTCTAGTAAAACAAAATTGAATAGCTTTTCTTCTATCTTGATCTTTTTCGGACGCTAAAATCTTAACATTTGTTTCGAGCAAATCAAAAAAATTATCGGAAATATTCAGACTATGGAGAATATCAATGCATGAATAATCGTTAATTGATTTAGACATAAAGCATAACATTTCAATTAATCTCACTCCTTTTGAACCAAACCCTTTATCTGGAATAAAATCAAAAAGCTCCTTTGCTTTTGATTTAAAAATTTCGATAAAGTTTTTAGCTATAACACTCTTTCTTTCTCTTTCTTTTTTTAAATCTTTATCAACTAATTCATCTGCATATATTATATAAACTCCGGATAATTTTTCGAAAATTCTAAGATTGTTTGTGTGCTGGTAGTGTTTTATCATATATTCAAATGCCGTGATGCCCCAGCCTGCTCCTTTACTGAAAAGGTAGTAACAAATCTGTTGCACAAAAAACAGTTCATCACCACCACAGAAACTGCCTGGATTCTCAAGAAAATATAAGTAAGCTTCGTAAGGAGTTTTCCATTTTTCTAAGACGGGAAGTTTAGCTTTTCCCATAAGCTCATAAAACTCGTCTTTTGGAATTACACTATTTTTTGATCGAACTTCAGGTTTAGAACAAGGTCGAGACACTGTTTCAGAATAACTCAGCATTTTTTTTCCTCTATTATTGTTTTCAGCATTTTTCAAGAGGCTTTTACTAAGTGAGGCTTCAGTTTGCGTGGGGTGAAATTCATTTTTATCCGTTTTATTATCTATTCGCTTAGATTTTCGCGAGCTTAATTTAGAGTTAGATGGCATTATGCTGCCGCTACCCGGTATTTGGGTGTGTTCAAGATAATTAGATCCTGAACAAGTGGTTGAGCCGGAGCACTGAATGGCAGGTCGATCATTCTTGTTCTTTATGCTACCTATTAGTGCCTGACTATAGGTGCAGACTGGCGTTTGGTTTGCAATCTGGTTTGACACGTTTGTACCTAATCTTTTGATTCAATTTTCACATGCAGAGGATTTAAGAAGATAAATTTATGCTTTTATTTCCTAATTATCGAATATTTTCATTGTTATAAGGCATGAAATAATAAAACAGCACTATACAAATTAAAAGACCATCATAAAGCTTAAAATCAAATTAAACATTGCGTTCAAATAGCTAAATTACTTCTTCGTAAGGTGAGCCTACAAAATGATCATATATTTCTTACGACCGATCCTGCCTCAGATTTCAAATAGTGGTATTGAAATTAAAGTCAAGATAATTTCAGCTCTTTTTTGGTTGACTTCATTGGTTGGAGAGCTGTCCTAGAATAGGGTAGATTTCATTTGGCTAGAATGTAGGGCTGTCATTACTCAGACAGCCTACTGGTTTCCTTAATGTACATGCTCCTTTTATATAGCTGAATAGGTAGAAGCATATCTAATTGGTTTTGGCTTAGTTAGATTGCACTCTTGAAACTACGGGTTGTCACAGTCAAGTTTATTAGCCTTATAAATTTTTTCCATTGTATCGATAGCAACCATCCAAGAACTGCTTTGTTTTTCCAATTCTTTTGGCAAATACATTAAAAATTTATTGATATCGAGATTTGCAGTGTTCATTGCCTCGCAGGCACGTATATAAACTTCCCAGCACATAGACTTGTCATGGCAATTTAAGTATGTTTGATGTGCATAATGTAATGCATTGACTGCCCAAGTATCGGCATTGTATTGGTCCTTGCGACACATATCGAAGTAACAGTGTGAGAGTGATCGGAGTGTTCTATATACTGTTTCAGGGTTATAATGTTCATTCAATTTCCTTTCAAGTAATTCAATAGCTCCTTTATGGTCATCAAATACTTCGAAAAGTGTAATGGCTTTATAATGCTTTCCCATTGAATAATTGAAATCAGTTGATCTCAAGACATTTTCAGCTCTCGACCTTTCTTCACTGCTTGTTGATAATAGTAGCCATGCTATTTTTTCAATTATCAGTCGTTCCTTATTGTAAATACTGCCTTTTTTTTGTTTTTTCATTTCTGGGCCATTAGGGATAAAACTGTCCACCCGCTCGATCGAAAGTTCCAGATCTTTAACAAAATCCCTAGCTATCTTATTCCGCTCTTCGCCACTTACTGACTGACTTGTAATTTGTCGCTCAACCATCGATGAGAAATACCATTTATCTACTTGGAAGTTTTGCAACTCTGATTTTGACTTAATGTATTGTTCATAGTTAGCTAATTCAGAAACTGATTCTGTTAACTTTCCTAGCAATTCACTTACTCTTATTGAATTTTTTTTCCTTGACTCTTTATGTAACTGAATAGAGTAACAGTCGGTTACAGCTATATACAACTTAGCCAGAATAGGGTTTTTCAGTTTATTATATTCACTGTCTATTTTCTTTAACTCTGTTATTTTTTTTTCATAAACTTGAACAAGATTTTGCATAGAAATCTGCTCATTAATTTTGCTATAATTATTCAATACTAACCACGCAGCCTTTATTCTCAAATGTACTTTATTTCCGGTTTTTTTAATATAATCTATATTTTCTTCAACCAAGTTTAAAGTTTTTTCAGTATATTTTTTCTTTCGCCCTCTAAAATCTATTTCTTTTTTGCATTCATGGCCTGATATTTCTTGGAAGTGATATGTATGTAATAAAGTAAACATAGAAGTTAAAGCAGTTTGTAAGTCGTCTTCAGCCTTTGATCTTTTTTTTCCATCTATTTCAGACCTTATAATTAAGGATTTTTTTTCTATTAAACGAAGAAGTTCATCGATAACTTTATGATCATGAAGTAATTTAATGGGTGTGTAGTCGTCTATCGCTCTAGACATAAAACATATTACTCCAGTTAAAGGTGCGATTACTAACTCCAGATTTTCACGTAAACAAACATTTAACATATTTCCCGTTTTCAATTTCAAGATGTTGATGAACTCTTCAGATATAGCTTTATTTCTTTCTTTTTTAAACTCTTCATTATTTAGATGGTTCAAACTTGTTACGAACATTCCAGCTAATTTTTCGAAAATTCTAGGCTTATTTGTCTGCTGATAGTGGCGTATCATGTACTCTAAACCAGTGAAAGACCACTCTCTTTTATTACGAAAAATGTAATAACAGACTTGTTGTAAAAAGAAAACTTCGTCATCACTCTTGAAGCTGCCGGGATTTTTAAGAAAGTGTAGATAAGCTTGATAAGGGGTTTTCCATTTCTTTAAGACGGGGAGTTTTTTTGCTTCTATTATCTGATAGAAATCATTTTCTAGAATCTTTTTATTTGTTACTGGGCTTAATGACGTTACTGTAGTATTCGGTTTACTTGCTGGATTACAAGCCATTCTGGAATACCTAACACTGGTTTCACCTTCTTTTTTATAAGAAGGCTTTGAAGTGCAATCTGATTTTTTACCAACCACAAGCTCTTTATTGTTTGAAGTAGTGTCATTCAAACTGAAAGTGTTGGAATTATCCGCAGTACTCGCAGTGACTCCTGCATAATTGGTACTAAGATTAGTTTGATCCCTGTTATCTACTAATGGCTTAACTTGTCGTTTGCCTAATATTGTTTCAGGAATTCCTTTCCTACCTGACGTTTGATCAAGTTTTGAATTCCCCCCAACACTAGATGGATATTTTAATGCCTCACTGTAAGGTCGTTTAGTATTTGCTGGTGCCTGAGGAATGTCGTATCGTTGTCCGGTTTGGCTTGATATTTGATTTGGCATGATGTTACCTACAACTTTGATTCTATTGGTTGTATCCACTGGATCTGAAGGACTAAGCATACAATATTATTGCCTGTTTATCGAATTTTTTTATACACTGCTATCAACCTTGAAAAACTATCAAAGTAACGCTTTGAAAACTTGGAATGCTTAGTCAATGGTTAACTAAAATTATGCTCTACACTGAAAATTGAATGTTATTATTGGTGCATTAGTACCCCGTTTATTTTCAGTAATAATCATTAGCTATATAAAATTGTAATTTTCCCTTTATTGCTTCATCAGTCTTTAAATCCATTTTTCCTTCAATCACGAATCACTGGGTTACAACTAATCTAAATTATGTTAATCCAGTGCTAATTTTCATACGACTTCAGTATGATAATCGTTGTACTGCCGATACAAAAGCGGTAATTGTCAGTGTGAGTAAAACTGCTTTACTTTAGCCCCATCGGCAATGTAAGTGTTTTTATGGTTTGACACCTTGCTTCGCCACAGTCGCTAGTATTTTTTGAAGCATCACATCTATTGGTTCAACGGCAAGAAATTTTTATGTAGATTATCAGTGCCGTTTTGTTGGTTTTCAACACATGAACTATCACCGACTCAGCCAGTTTATAATCGATGGTTTGGGAAAAGGGCGCTCGATAGTGACCGGAAAGATTACTCCCATGGTGTGTTAGGTTTTGTTAGTGGTATTTTCAGGGCTCTTGCTAACTCCGTTATTGTGCGTGATTCGGATCAACTGTTGGATAAGATAAACTCACTGTTAACCGCAGTAAAATGCAAGAACATTTCTAAAGGCCTTGCTTCAGCACAGAGCTCCCGCTGAGTATTCAGCATAAAGCTGGTTTACTACTCGATACTTTGGCTTTCCTCGCCATTGTGGGTAAAACTCTGGACTTTTCCAGTCGTTAATCAGCTCGTTATCTGCCCTTTAACGGGTTGAGAATGATTTGATATTTAGCGGTCCTGGAGTCGATTTTTTCATGAGCCCCCCTACATTCGCCCCATAAACACAGTGGCGCATTATTTTCCTTTGCATGTGCTGACGTTTTAGTGCTTGTGTAACTCGACTCTCAAGTTTTTCCCTGACTGAAAGGTCATGTTCTTGAATTTTGCGCTGGTCTCACTGCTGCCACTCAAGCTTAACGGTTTCGCAAAGCCTTCACAGTGGCAGCAGGAGGCCAGCTGAACCAAGCTTGATAGATATTCCTGTTTTCAGCAAATATCTACCGACCTGATGCTCATCCGATTACTGCCCTGCGCCATCGTTCTGACCGATCTACGTCGATTTAATCCTTATATAAACTGTGTATTTTTCGGATCAAATCTTCCCAAGATCCACAATTATCTTTCAACCCCCCAGGTAACTGACTTGAAAATTTACGGATATCTTGGTTAGTACAACTCATTGCTTCACAGGCACGGGAATAAACCCCCCAGCACAAAGACTTGTCTGAACATTTCAAATACGTTTGGTGTGCATAATATAAAGCCTTAACTGCCCATTTATGGGCAGTGCAGGAGTCCTTTTCATACCTATCGAAGTAACAAAAAGACATCATGCGATATGTTTTATATACTGTTCTATGTTTAGAATTTTCATTCAAAATTGCTTCAAGTATTTTAATTGATTCTTCGTGTTCATTAAACTCCTCAAACAGCGTATGAGCTTTGTAATGTTTTCCCATTTTAGAATTGAAGTCTATTGATTTCAGTTCTTTTTCGGCACTCAACTTTCCTTCATAATCTCTTGATAATATTAGCCATTCTATTTTTTGAGTAAGTAATCGTTCTTTATTATACATATGTATATTTTTTTGTATTACATTTATTTCGCTATGGCTGATAAAACTTTCCACTTCTTCTACCAACTGGTTCAGTTTTTCAACATTTTTTCTAATTAGTTTTTTCAATTCTTGGTCAGTAATTGATTTAAGTATATTGTGTCGCTTAACTATCGATGAGACATACCCTTGCGTGATTTTATATTTTATAAATTCTGACTGTGAGTGAGACTTAAAGAACATTTCGTATTTATTTAAATTATTCGCTTCATTCGTTAATTTTTCTATATTGCTCTTAAAATTTCTGGGATTATTTGCCGTTAATTTTTTATGCATTTCAAAAGAGCAAGCATCGACCAGAGATATCTGAAAACGAGCTAACAGCGTATTCTTCCAGCCATTATAATCATCGTCTATTTTTTCTAATTCATTTCTCTGTTTTTCATATATTTGTATAATATTTTGTAGAGAGTTATGTTCTTCAAGTACGTTTCTATATTTTAAAACCAACCTTGCAATCTCAACTTGCATACGATTTTGATATTTTTTTATTTTAAGATGAATTATAGTTTGATTGGCCAATTCTAATGCTCTCATGGCATATTCATTTTCTCCTTCGATAACCTCAGAATTTATTTTACATTCATGATTTGAAATTTCTCGATGGCTATATGTCTTTAAAAAAGTAAATAAACAATGCATACCCTGACAGAAATCTTTTTCAGCATTTGTTTTTTTCACTTCTTCAACTTCAGATCTTATAATTTTAGATTTTTCTTCAATTATGCTAAAAACCTTATTGATAACCTTAAGCTTATGAAGTAAATAAATCGGTGTGTAGTCTTCAACAACTCTGGACATAAAACATAGTGATTCAATTAACCGTGTAATTTCTATCTGAAATTTATCACTTGAAATAAAGCTCAATAATTTCATCGCTTGCGATTTAAAAATATCGACGAAGTCTCGGGCTATAGCCTTATTTCTGTCTTCACTGAACTCTTTAATGCTTAAATTTTCTACACCTGACAAGTAACCTTTGGCCAATTTCTCAAAAACCTGAAGATTTTTCGTTTGCTGATAGTGTCGTATCATGTACTCAAAAGCAGTAGTGGCCCATACTCCTTTACTACGAATAAGGTAATAGCAGACTTGTTGCACAAAAAACACTTCATTTTTGTTACTAAAACTTCCTGGATCTTTAAGAAACTGCAAGTAAGACTCATAAGCGTCTTTACCTTTTTTTAAATAGGGAAGTTTGTTTTTGTCGATTATCTGATAAAAATCAGCTCTTGCAATCTTATTAATTTTCACTGCCTTTAATGGCGTTGCTGTAGTCTTCGGTTTACTTTCTGGGTTACAGACGATTTCGGAATAACTAATACTTCTTTCACCTTCTCTTTTATACGAAGGATTAGAATCACAATTTATTGCTCCATCAACCGTAAGCTCTTCATTGTATGAAGTAGTGTCATTCAAAATGGGTGTATTGGAATTATCCCCAGTATTGGCAGTAACTTTGGCATAACTGAGATTAAAATTGTTTTGATACCTGTTAACTGCTGGTTTCTCAATTTTTCGTGAGTCTAAATCTTTTTGCTGTGTTTCTTCCCTATTTAATAGTTGATTAGATTCCAGAGGTTTGGATGTTTCTCCCTTTTTTGGTAATGTCCATATAGTCCAACGCCGGTTATTCGAGTTCATTGCACTATGTTGTAACACCTTATCGAAAGAACGACTAGTACTTTCTGGTGTCTGACTATTGTGCAGTTCTGTAATTTGGCTTGAGATTTGATTTGGCATGATGTTACCTTCAGCTTTGATTCAATTGGTTATATGCATTGATTCTGAAGGATTAAGTTTACGATGTTATTACCTTTTTATCGAATTTTTTATACGCTGCTATCAACCTTGAAAAACTATCAAAGTAACACCTTGCAAACTTGGAATGCTTAGCCAATAGTTAACTAAAATTATGTTCTGTGCTGAAAATTGAATGCCAGTATTGGCATATAAGTACTCCATTGGTTTTAGTAATAATCATTAGTTGTAGAAGGTTGTAATTTTCCCTTTGTTGCTTCATCAGTCTTTAAATCCATTTTTCCTTCAATCACGAATCACTGAATTTAAACTAATCTAAATTATTTCAATCCAGTGCTAACTTTCATACGACTGCAGTATGATATTCGTTGTACTGCCGATACCAAATCGGTATTTATCAGTGTGACTAAAACTGCTTTTACTTTAGTTCCAAATCTTCTTTCGTTAAGCTTCCTCGGCACTGCAGGTGTTTTTATGGTTTGACATCTTACATCGCCACAGTCGTTAGTATTTTTTTAAACATCACATCAATTGGTTCAACGACAAAAACCTTTTATGCAGATTATCAACGCCGCTTTGTTGATTTTCTAAATATGAGCTATCACCGCCTCAGCCAGTTTATGACGATGGTTTGGTGAAAAGTGCGCTTAATGGTGACCGGAAAGATTACTGCCATGGTGTGTTAGGTTTTGTTATTGGTATTTTCAGGGCTCTTGCCAACTCTGTTATTGTGCGTGATTCGGATCAACTGTTGGATAAGATAAACTCACTGTTAACCGCAGTAAAATGCAAGAACATTTCTAAAGGCCTAGCTTCAGCACAGAGCTCCCCGCTGAGTATCCAGCATAAAGCTGGTTTACTACTCAATACTGCGGCTTTCCTCGCCATTGTGGGTAAAACTCTGGACTTTTCCAGCCGTTAATCAGCTCGTTATCTGCCCTTTAACGGGTTGAGAATGATTTGATATTTAGCGGTCCTGGAGTCGATTTTTTCATGAGCCCCCCTACATTCGCCGCATAAACACAGTGGCGCATTATTTTCCTTTGCATGTGCTGACGTTTTAGTACTTGTGTAACATAAAGTATTGTGTTTTTTTATGGTGCTATCGGATAGCGAGATAAACACAGGGGAAAATCATGGATGTACAAAAAATCCGCACCTGCATCGCTCTGATGAAGGCGCAAGAAACTAATAATAAACATCTTCAGTCGCTTATTTGTGCTCAGACAGAACTTCTGCACCACACGATTGAACTACCAAAAGATAACGCCAATGAGACATTGCTGTCTTTCGCCACCGATTACATTGACCATGTGCCGGACTTTATTGAAGCGTTCTATTCTGCGGCTGAGGCGGCGGACATTCAGCAGTTCATCACCCCTTTTTTGCAGATAGCGGCAGAGAACTTCATCTCTCCTGCCACCGGCTCATTGCAAGGGTTGGACGTGTTGTTGCACAGGGCTTACTTTGCCCACCGGCTCATTGAGGAGGTTAATGACCATTATCTTGTAAAAACCGGCTCTACCCTGATCCCGATGAACATGACTTGGGCTAATCTGATTATCCACTCAATTATTGGTGATTCTTTTGCCAATGAGCTGGATGGGGCTGTGGATAAAACAGTGAGTGAGATGATGCGCTCACCAACAGTTTTTCAGGAAGAGCGCTTTCGGGAGTTTATTCGTAATCGCAACACTGAGCAGTGGATTGCGGCTTGGGCGCACTGCAACTGCCTGTCGAATAATTTGGGAGTTGAGCTAAAGTTTACTTCCGTCGCCTGAGCGTCGGCGTTTTTTTCAGGTTTTCGTCAATGCTTTTCAGGGGGAGCAGCGTCCACAAATCGGATAATTTCGGTTTGTTCTTCTAAAACGCTCTCTTCTCTGGCTATTCGGGCTTCGGGTAGGTCGCCGTTTAATCTTGGCTCCTCTTTCATCATATCGCTGAAGCCGCACTCCACGCATTCGCGGTAGTCCTTTTCAGTCTCACTACGAAATATCCGGATGGAGTCCATGCTACCGCAGGAAGGACATACAGCTCCTGCAATGAAGCGCTTAGTTCTCATGGCTTTTGTCCCTTACTTATTACCTGCCCCTTGTACGCAACCGGCAGCTTGCCGGTTGCTTATTTTTCTTAGGCCGCTTCAATGCCTGAATGACGCAACAGTGCATCAATTTCAGGCTCTCTGCCACGGAAGTTGACAAACAGCTCCATAGGCTCAGCAGAACCCCCTTTTTCCAGAATTTCCCGGAGGAATGACTCTCCAGTTGCCCGGTTAAAAATACCTTCTTCTTCAAACCGGGAGAACGCATCTGCTGAGAGCACTTCGGCCCATTTGTAGCTGTAGTAGCCAGCAGCATAACCTCCTGCAAAAATGTGGCTAAAGCTGTTCTGGAAGCGATTAAACGCCGGTGGGATCACCACTGACACCTGTTCACGCACGGCATTGAGCACCGATTGTACGTCAACATTTTCCTGGTACTCTTTGTGCAATTTGAAGTCAAACAGAGAGAATTCCAGCTGCCGTACCATCATCATGGCCGACTGGAAGTTTTTGGCCGCCAGTAATTTATCCAGCATGGCGTCAGGCAGTGACTCACCGGTTTCAAAATGGCCAGAGATGAGCGCCAGCCCCTCCTTTTCCCAGCACCAATTTTCCATAAACTGGCTGGGCAGCTCCACCGCATCCCAAGCCACACCGCTAATGCCGGAAACTGCGGCATAATCCACCCGGGTGAGCATGTGGTGCAGGCCATGGCCAAACTCATGGAACAGGGTAACTACTTCATTGTGGGTCAACAGTGCTGGCTTATCACCCACCGGCGGGGTGAAATTGCACGTCAGGTACGCTACAGGCAGCTGGGTTTTGCTGTCTTTTTTCCAGCGGGCACGGCAAACGTCCATCCAAGCGCCACCGCGTTTGTGTTCTCTGGCAAACAAGTCCAGATAGAAGCGCCCAATGACCTCTCCATTGCGGGTAATATTGAAAAAGCGAACGTCTTTATGCCAGGTTTCGACATCATTCACTGTTTCAAACTCAACACCAAATAAACGTTTTACCACGGCAAACATGCCAGAAATTGCTTTTTCCGCCGGAAACCACGGGCGTAAGGCTTCTTGGGAGATGGCGTAACGCTGCTGACGCAGTTTTTCTCCGTAGTAGCCGACATCCCACGCTTGCAAGTCATCAACGCCGTACGCTTCTTTGGCAAAGGCTTGTAGCTCGGCTAACTCTTTTTCAGCCTGCGGTTTACTTTTTGCGGCAAGGTCTTCAAGAAACGCAACGACTTTGTCTGGTGATTCCGCCATTTTAGTGGCCAGCGAATACGCAGCGTAGTTGTCAAACCCGAGCAATTGAGCCAGTTCATGGCGTAACTTGAGGATTTGATTGATGTTGTCGCTATTGTCGAACTCACCGGCATTAGGGCCCTGATCGGAAGCACGGGTTGCGAAGGCGGTGTAAACTTCCTGACGCAGTGCACGGTTGTCGCAGTAAGTCATCACCGGGAAGTAACTGGGGAAATCCAGATTAAGCAACCAGCCGTCTTTTTCTTTCGACTGTGCCAGCTGTTTGGCGCCCGCAAGGGCGGTTTCTGGTAGTCCGGCCAACTCAGACTCATCGGTGATCAGTTTGCTCCAAGCCATGGTGGCGTCCAGCTCGTTATCGGAAAATTTGCTGGTCAGTTCTGAGAGCTGTTTTTTGATCTCCCCATAACGGGCTTTTTTGTCTTCCTCAAGGGCAACACCGGCGAGGCGGAAATCCCTTAACGTGTCGTTTATGACTTTTTGTTGGGCACTATCGAGCTTGTCGTATGCCTGAGAGTCTGCCAAGGATTGATAAGCATCAAAGAGTGCACGGTTCTGGCCAATGCGGGTGGAGTATTCAGACAGCAGTGGCAAGCAACTGTTGTAAGCTTCCCGAAGCTGTTCACTGTTGACTACAGCATTCATGTGACCAACCGGTGACCAAGCCTGCTCAAGGGTATCGTTGAGCTGGTCGAGGGGTTCCTGCAACGACTGCCAACTTTGGGTTGCACCAGAAGCCAGCAAGGTTGCTATGGCCTTTTCGTTATCGTGAATAATGGATTCTATGGCAGGACGAATGTGCTCGGGAAGAATTTTGGTAAATGGTGGAAGCTCGCTGGATATCAGTAATGGGTTGGTCATAATACAGTTCTCTGTCACGCTGCTATGTAGTTATTGTTTGAGTAGATGGGTGCATCCTGTCAGGAATTCAAGCAACATTCCAGAACTGTTAAAGAACAGGCTTAAAAAAGTACTTGAGAGTGAGGTCTTTTCTATGAGTAAAGCCGTGCGAACATTCAACATGAAAGAGCCGGTTTTAGGCAACGCTGTCTACATTGACGACAGCGCCGTGGTTATTGGGGATGTCATCATCGGTGATGACAGCTCCGTCTGGCCAACTGCCGTCATTCGCGGGGATATGCACAGCATCACTATTGGTGCTCGAACCAGCATTCAGGACGGCTCTGTGCTGCACATCACCCACGCGAGCGACTACAACCCAAAAGGCCACCCTTTAACCATTGGTGACGATGTTACGATTGGACACAAAGCGGTACTGCACGGATGCACTATCCATAATCGCTGCCTGATCGGTATTGGTGCCATTGTTTTGGACGGCGCCATCATTGAGGAGGAGGTGATTGTTGCCGCAGGTTGCCTGGTTCCTCCGGGTAAACGGCTGGAGAGCGGTTTTGTCTATAAAGGAAGTCCGGCCACCAAAACCCGGGCGATTTCGGCCAAAGAGCGCCGCTTTTTTAAGTACACCGCCGGTAACTATGTGAAGTTGAAAAACCGTTATCTGGAAAATTAACGCTGTAACCCGCAAACTCAACCGGATAAAATTTAACTTAAAAATCATAGGATTACGATTTTTATTCAGTTGTTAAAACTTAAGTATTAATGACGGAATCAGTGTTCGATAACTACTATGAAACTTATCAACAGATTGTTGTCACCCCAACAAAAACCACACGAGGTAATAACTATGGATGTTTCTAGTACCGAATACTTTAATTCTCAAGCAGCAAAAATTATGGAAGAGTCTCGTAAAAAGAAAGATGCCGCCGAGCAGGAATACGTAGAATCTATAGATAATCGCCTTGATAAAAAAGAGCTGATTCAAGCAGAGATGGCGGCAAGAAAATTTCATTCAGAAAATGCCTTTGCAGATTTTTATGAAAACTCTCTCTGATTCTACTAATGGAGCAAAAACCAAAGACTCTATACTCGCTGCCATTAAAGCAAAACATCTAGCCATTTAGAAGGAATGAGGGAGTGGTTAACACTCCCTACTTAGCATCTTCCTCAAGGATTAACCCCCAAATAAATTACATTTCATTTGCTTGGGTGCTTATGTTATAAGCCCGCCTTGCTCACTCTACGAGTTTTTGATTTATGGATATTCTTTCAACCGCTACATTGCTGTTTTTGATTATGGACCCGCTGGGCAATATGCCCATTTTCATGGCGGCCCTGAAGGACGTGCCTGAAAGCCGGAGAACCGTCGTACTGATTCGAGAGCTGCTGATTGCTCTTTTTATACTTTTGTTGTTCATTTTTCTCGGCGACAGGATGCTTTCGCTGCTGAACTTGCAACAAGAAGCCGTCAGCATCGCCGGCGGAATCATTTTGTTCCTTATCGCCCTGAAAATGATATTTCCTCCCGCTAGAGGCGGCGGCATTATCGGTAGCACGCCAGCTGGCGAACCGTTCATTGTACCGATGGCCACACCACTGATTGCCGGGCCTTCAATTCTGGCCACCCTGATTTTGCTGGGTACTCAGCATCCCCATGAGGATTTAAAACTGGTCTTATCGGTTTTTATTGCCTGGCTAGTGAGCGCTACTATTTTGGTGTGTTCAGGACGAATCATGAAGGTTATAGGTGAGCGCGGAGTGTTTGCCATTGAACGCTTGATGGGGATGATTCTGATTATGCTGGCCGTGCAGATGCTAATTAACGGCATTTCCAGCTATTTACACTGAAAAAAGCCAATGCAGCGTTTTCTGCATTGGCTTTTGCTGGTTTAAGCGGCCATTGATCGTTTTTTCATGTAAATCAGCAACAACGATACCGCAGCCGGTGTCATACCCTGAATGCGCGAAGCACGGCCGAGGGTTTCTGGCCGGGCATCGGTGAGCTTTTGTTTCAGTTCGTTGGACAAGCCCTCAATACGGGTGTAATCCAGCGTTTTGGGTATGCGGGTATTTTCATAGCGTCGCATCCGTTCGATCTCTTCTGTTTGCCGGTCAATATAGCCCTGATACTTGGTTTGAATCTCAACCTGCTCCGCCACTTGAGGGTGAGTTTCTGCCTCACCCACTAAGGCGGCCACATCGTTGTAGGTGAGCTCCGGTCGGCGTAGCAGTTCCAGTAAGCTGTATTCGCGGCTGATGGGGCGGCTAAGCTTGCCTGTTAACAACTCAGCCTCCGGGCTGCCCGGGTGCACATAAGCACCAGCAAGGCGCTGAGATTCGCGCTCAATGCGCTCTTTTTTCTCGCTGAAGGCGCTCCAGCGTTCATTGTCTACCAAGCCCAGTTCGTGGCCTTTTTCGGTGAGGCGCAGATCGGCGTTATCTTCGCGCAGAATCAGGCGATACTCCGCACGGCTGGTAAACATACGGTAGGGTTCGCTGGTACCGTTGGTGATCAGGTCGTCTACCAATACACCAATGTAGGCTTCGTCACGACGGGGGCACCAAGGCTCTTTTTCTTGTGCGCGTAATGCTGCATTCATGCCTGCTAGCAAGCCTTGAGCGGCGGCTTCTTCATAGCCAGTGGTACCGTTGATCTGACCAGCGAAAAACAGCCCGGCAATGGATTTAGTCTCCAAGGAGTATTGCAGCCCTCTCGGATCAAAATAGTCGTACTCAATGGCGTAGCCTGGCCGGGTGATGTGAGCATTCTCCAACCCTTTAATGGAGTGAATCAGATTTACCTGCACATCAAAGGGCAAACTGGTGGAGATACCATTGGGGTAAAGCTCATTTGTGGATAACCCCTCTGGCTCCAGAAATATCTGGTGGGAAGTTTTATCTGCAAAACGGGTTATTTTGTCTTCTATAGAGGGGCAATAGCGTGGACCGGCTCCTTCAATTACCCCGGTAAACATCGGTGAACGCTCCAAACCACCACGAATAATTTCATGGGTGCGTTCATTGGTATGGGTGATATGGCATGGCACTTGCCGAGGATGCTCGTTCACAGAGCCAAGGTAAGACATTACCGGCAACGGTGTATCTCCCGGCTGCTCTTCCATCACCGAAAAATTCACGCTGCGGGCATCAATGCGGGCTGGTGTTCCGGTTTTTAGACGCTTTACATCCAGAGGCAACTCCCTGAGGCGGTTAGCTAAGGCGATGGATGGCGGATCACCGGCACGGCCACCGCTGTGATTCTCAAGACCAATATGGATGCGTCCACCCAAAAAGGTGCCTGCTGTCAGCACCACGTTGGCCGCCAGAAAACGTACCCCCATGTTGGTGACCACGCCACGCACTGTGTTGGTCTTTTCATCCACCACCAGATCATCAGCGGATTGCTGGAATATCCACAGGTTTTCCTGATTTTCCAAAATGGTGCGAATGGCTGCTTTGTATAAAGCCCGATCCGCTTGTGCACGAGTGGCACGCACCGCAGGGCCTTTACGGGCATTCAGAATTCTGAATTGAATACCGGCCAAATCAGTGGCTCTGGCCATGGCACCGCCAAGGGCGTCCACCTCTTTTACCAGATGACTTTTACCAATGCCGCCAATGGCCGGGTTACAGGACATCATCCCCAGAGTTTCGATGTTATGGGTTAACAATAATGTTGTTACGCCCATGCGCGCCGAAGCGAGAGCGGCCTCAGTACCTGCGTGACCACCGCCGATCACAATCACATCAAACTGGTTTGGAAAGTCCACTGCCAAGGTTTGTTACCTGTTGAGTCAAATGAATAAGGGGCGGCAATTATACACCGGTTATCGCAGGCTGTGACCCCGCTCGTTATACGTGTGATCTGAAGGTTTTGGTGGTTTGGTCGGACTCTTCTTCTAAAAACAGCTTTTCATCTTTAGAGCTTGCGTATTGCTACCTACCGTAGTGCTGAATCTGTGGCACTTCTTAATAAGAACCTGTAGTCAATTAACAGTAATAACAGCGATAAGCTGTTTTTAGTGTTTTTTATTTTATTTATTATTATTAGTGTGCATAAAATCTGTGGGCAAGTGTACAAATTTCTTATTTTTTAATAAGTTATATGATGAATAAAGTTGTTGTAATGCTGGGGTAAAGCATAAGTTAAGTTGTCAATAATGTGTGGAAAACTTCAGACTTACCCACAGGGAAAAATTGTTAATAACTTATCCCATGTATTGTTAATAGTTTTTCTTTGTATATATCCACAATTTGATGAACAAACAGATATAGCCCTACAAGCCTTACAGTTCAGGGCCTAAGCCATCGTTAAGTGATTTTTTTACTTTGAAATTATCCACAAGGCTTGAAAGTAATCTGAGGAGGGAAGAAACCAAGAGGCTGGTAGCGAATACTGACACCCATTCATAGAGTTTCGATGACTGCCAAGCCCAGTATCGCTAACCATTTCAAAAGATTAAAAAAGCTCAAAATATCGTTAACTTATTTAAAGTGGTTGCGAATGGGTAAGAAATCCGTAAAATCCTCAAACGATAATAATTCTTATTTGCGCAATGAACGATCAAAGGATCTGATAATGACTATGAAAAAACCCTTGAAAACCATTATCTCCGCCGCCTCGGCTCTCACTGTTTATTTAGCCACTTTGACGGCTCATGCAGCAGAAGAGGTCAATATCTACTCCTACCGACAGCCGTTTTTAATCGAACCGATGCTTAAGGATTTTGAAGCGCAATCCGGCGTTAAAGTGAATGTGGTGTTTGCCAAAAAAGGGCTGGAAGAGCGAATAGCGCGGGAAGGTAAATACAGTCCGGCGGATGTCGTCCTGACATCAGACATGATAAGTCTTTTTGATCTGGTAGATCGTAAGCTAGTACAACCAGTGAACAGTAAAACCATCAACAACAACATCCCAGCCCACCTGCGCGACCCGGATAACCGCTGGTACTCCCTCACCAAACGGGTGCGTAACATTTACAGCTCCAAGCGCAGTGCCAAGCCGCAGGATATCAACTACGAAGATTTAGCCAGCAAACAATTCAAAGGAAAGATCTGTACCCGTAGCGGTAAACACCCCTATAACCTAGGGCTGGTTGCTTCCATGATCGCCCATAACGGTGAATCAGAAACACGGCAATGGCTCAAAGATGTAAAAGCAAACCTCGCCCGTCGTCCGCAAGGGAATGACCGTGCTCAGGTAAAAGCCATTAAAGAAGGTGTTTGCGATGTATCTCTAGGCAACAGCTACTACTTTGGCAAAATGATGAAAAACAAAGACCAAAAGGCTTGGGCGGATGCCGTTTATCTCAACTTCCCTAACCAGAAAAACGTCGGTTCGCACATAAACATCAGCGGCATGGCCATGGCTAAATACGCCCCCAACAAAGCGAACGCCCGCAAACTGATGGAATACCTCTCCGGTAAAAAAGCACAAAGTATTTACGCCAAAGACAACATGGAATACCCGGTAAATCCAAACGTTGCCGTCTCCGAGACCGTTGCGGCCTGGGGTGAATTCAAGGCAGATGCTTTGCCCATTGCCCGAATTGCCGCCAACCGTACTAAAGCGCAACGCCTTTTGGATGAAGTAAAATTTGACCTTTAAAAGATGAGTCACTCTTTACCTCTATATTGGCGGGCTGGCACTTGGTTGCTGGCCCTGTTGCTATTTTCACCCGTTATCGCTTTGGTAATAGAAGCGCTGGTACCTGCTGATGAATTATTCAGGCACCTTTGGAACACCGTCTTAACCACTTACATAACGAATAGCATTCTGCTGATTCTGGGCGTTGCCACCCTTGGCGCTGTACTGGCTATCCCGGCAGCTTGGCTAATGGCAAACACGAAAATACCTGGAAAAAGCCAACTGCAATGGTTACTTGTATTGCCGCTGGCGATGCCTTCTTACGTTATTGCTTACATCTACACTGACCTTTTTGAGTTTGCCGGGCCAGTGCAGCGGAGCCTGCGGGCCCTGACTGGGTGGACGTCAGCAGCCGATTATTCGTTTCCTGAAATACGCAGCCTGGGTGGGGCAGTTTTTATCCTCGCTCTGGTGCTTTATCCCTATCTCTACCTGCTGGCCAGAACCGCCTTTTTGGAACAATCAAAAAGTCAGATGCTGGCGAGTCGTTTACTTGGTTGTACTCCCTGGCAAAGTTTTTTCCGGGTCACACTCCCTATGGCTCGCCCTGCTATTATCACCGGGCTAGCACTGATGGCAATGGAAGCGCTGGGCGACTTCGCTACGGTGAGCTACTTTTCCGTACCCACTCTGACTGCTGCCGTATACGACACATGGCTCGGTTATGGAAATTTAAATGCAGCGGCAAAAATCTCCGCCGTCATGTTACTGGTGGTAACGCTATTGATCAGCTCTGAAAAATACAGCCGCCGCAAACAGCAGCTTTATCAGAAAACGACCGGACAAGAGCCCCCGGAATGGGTGGAGCTTTCTGGCGCCAAAAAATGGCTGGCGCTTATCTGGTGCTGGTCTTTAGTAGTACTTGGCTTTTTGTTACCTGCACTGGTGCTGGTTGATTATCTGATCACCTACCACTCACAAAGCGATGAACTGATTGAGTATGGCTTTAACAGCCTTTTGGTATCCGGATCTGCCGCTGTTGCTGCAGGGTTTATTGCTATTTTCTTGACTATTTATCAACGGCTGAAAAACACGACAATAGCCCGAATACCCGCCCGGCTTTCTGCAACCGGTTACGCCTTGCCCGGTAATGTACTGGCTATTGGTGTGTTAATTCCACTCACACTGTCGGATAACTTACTAAATAACTTGTTAATTGACTGGAACCTGAGCCCGATCGGGCTGATTTTCAGTGGCTCCATCATTACCGTTATTTTTGCCTGCGTCGTTCGATTTTCTGCCATTGCCATTGGTAGCGTTGAATCCAGCCTTGCCCGTGTTCCTCCATCGCTGGATATGGCCAGCCGCACCCTCGGTTGCCGCCCGCAGGAAATCATAAAACGCATTCACCTCCCCCTCATTCACAAAGGCCTGTTGGCAGGGTTGTTACTGGTATTCATTGAAAGCATGAAAGAGCTACCTGCCACACTCCTGCTCAGACCATTTAATTTTGAAACTCTGGCTACCCGGGTTTTTCAATACGTTTCCGATGAACAGCTGGAATATGCGGCACCTGCCGCCTTGGTACTAGTGCTCATCGGATTGGTGCCACTTACTCTACTGAATCGCTACCTTGAGAGGCAGAAATAGTCATGAGCACGCTAAAGATCACTGACCTGACCTGTACTTATCATGAAAACAAAAAACCAATTCTCTCAGGGCTGAACCTAAGTGTTAAAAAGGGTGAGATAGTCTGTCTTTTAGGGCGCAGTGGTTGTGGTAAATCCACATTATTAAAAGCTATTGCCGGTTTAATTACACCAGAATCAGGCACCATTGCTCTGCACGGCAAAGAGGTTAGCTCTCCAACCCGCCTCACGCCGCCGGAGCAGCGAGGAGTCGGCATGATTTTTCAGGATTATGCGCTGTTTCCCCATCTCTCGGTGTTTGATAATGTCGCTTTTAGCCTGAGAAAACAGGCCAGCGGGCGAATTAAACAACGGGTAGAGGAGATGCTCGAACTGGTAAACCTGCACGGCCTGAACAAACGTTATCCACACGAACTGTCTGGTGGCCAGCAGCAACGGGTAGCCATTGCCAGGGCGCTGGCTAACAAGCCTTCCGTTTTGTTGCTGGATGAGCCATTTTCAAACATCGACATCCAAGTTCGCCAACACTTGGTGCATGAGATTCGCGAAATCCTCAACCAGCAAAACGTCGCTGGTCTTTTTGTTACCCACAGTCAGGAAGAAGGTTTTGCTTTTGCTAACACCATCGCCGTAATGGGGGAGGGCAGAGTTATGCAACAGGGAACAGCCTTTGAGCTTTACCATCAGCCAGAAAACCGCTTCATCGCCGACTTCATGGGCTCTGGGAATGTGTTGCCAGCCAAAATAGAAGACGAGTTCCATGTCACAACCCCAATGGGGCCAGTAAAGTCAACAAGTCCGCTGCCTGTGCATAACCGAGACCATCTGGAAATTTTTATCCGCCCACAAATGCTGCACGTCTCACCTGTGGATAAATCAGAGGAAACTTTTCCACAAGCTATTATTACTCAACAGCAGTTTATGGGGAGAAGTATTCGCAGTGAAATACGGTTGGAGTGCTGCCAAGGCAGTTACCAACTAATCTCTGAACATGGAAACCCGGTGCAGGCAGACTCCTCGGTGCAACTCGATATCCCCCCCCATGAGTTAATGTTATTTAACGGGGAGGGGCAGGCTATAATGCGAAATTGATTGGCTGTATCCTTTTTTTGCTGACAAACGTTGTGTGGCGAAGAGGGTATTCATGAATGCCTATAAATTAAGTACATCTGTTTTAGTGATACTCAATATGAGCAGTGGATTTTCTTTTTTCGTCATAACAAAACCAAAGAGCCAAGAAAAATCACTCTCAAGAAAAATAAATCTTTAAATTTAAAAAAATAGTGCTTTAATACTTACTTGCTTTCATCAATTCTTTATGAAAGCACAATATTACACGATGCTTTACTATCTTAATTTCATATTGAGATAAACGAGCATTTTTACCTAATAATTTCGTTAGAGTTTAATATGAGCTATCCAATATACAATTTTAATGGTGTACAACAAACATTGATTGATCCAAATCATAATTTCGAAATAATCAGTGATTACAGTCAACCTAATTATATCCCTGTCAACTTACCAATAACTAATAAAGCTATTCATGAATGGCATATCACAGCAAATCCTTACGCAGTGCCTTATTTTATTTATGACGGGAACAATTCCATTACTGTCGAAAACGGGAATATTTTAATCCCATATGTGCATGATCAAAATCCATATACACAAATTCAAAGCCCCTATATCCAAGTGCAAGCTCAATATGAGGAGTCTCAATTGGGTTGTACGTATTTACAGAGCAATGCAAACCTTTTGAATACTGTGAGAGTTTATGATATTGAATCAACAGATAGTTTTATCAAGCCAAGCTTGAACCCTGAAGCCGTTGCATTTATACCAAAAAAAACTATTACAAAAAAAACTGACTTATCCACGACATACCAATTAAATCAACAAATGGAAAAGCTGCCAGAAATAGAATTAGAATTTGATAACATGTCTTTAGTCCCTTCACAGGAAAAAGATGATGCCAAGTTCGATGATTTTACAAAAAAACTGTATAGAATTAATGACAGAGGATCCCAAAAAGTCAGAAAAAGAATCAATAAAAACAAGGCTCAACTTAACAGAAAACTGTTTTTTGAATTTACTAATAGTAAGAACACTGAAATTAAGAAAATTATAAAATCAATAACCTTTGGAATTGAAGAAACACAAGAATATAAAGACCTTGAAGACGTAAAAACTTCAAATGAAGAAATGAAAGAAGCAAGAAAATTTTTTCTATCACCAGAGCAATTATTATTTCAAGCTATAGAAGCATTTTTGCCTTACAGAAATAGTCAGCCTGTAAAGCTCAGTAATATATTTCTTCCTGACTTCAGAATAATTCATGCTAACACAAGCTTTATTGATTTTCTAGATAACAAAAGAATCAACACATTAACAAGCCATATCGATAAAGAAGACAAAAAATTTATCTTTGATCTTAGCCACTCCACAGAGATAATAATGTTTTCTAACATAATAAACGAAGCAATTATTAAAAACTACCAATGTTTTGACCCAGAAAATCCATCTAGAGAAATTAATGATAGCATTTTATATAAATCTAAGCTTATGTCACACTTAGCTTTTCATTTAGCACTTGATCAGAAGTTTATGGATATCCCAGAAGCAGTTTTATCTGTTTTCTCATGTATTTTAACGCCTTTAAAACTAGCTAGCTGCTTAAAAATAGAGTTAGAAAGTACATACCAAGAAATGATTATGTGTCTGGTCACTCTTTTAAATCAGTCTCATATTCATAAGGCATTATTACCCGTTATTCAAAGAGAAATTCATAACTGCTCAAGAGAAAAGAACAATCAGGTGAGATATAAAAATAACCTTGTAAAATTAGAAACAGAAACTCTCATAGAATCTCTCCCTGAATTAATTATTGGCGGACTTGATCACTATTACTCAAAAAAAAATAGCTCTGATTACTATTTCTCGCTATACGACTGTGCATCAAAATTACCAATTTTTCACCACTCTTTGCTGAATCCTAAAAAAAATTATCAGCAGAAAATAATCCGTCATACAAGTGCGATTATTAATTATATCGATAAACAACTGGACTTGTGTACAACTTTTTTTGATAGAAATGCTACACACTACTTGTTGCAGAACTTAGACCAGTTCTGGATTCCAAGGATAAATAACGTTTTAAAAAACGTGGCAAGTGAACATTCCAAAAAAGATATTACAGATTTAAATAATAGAGTAGATATTTTAAAAGAAAAAATTGACAGAATAGAAGCAAAAGAAAAGCTAGCCGACGAAAAACTAAAAAAAGAAATTGAGAATATGGCTGCAGAGATAACGAAACCAAAAAGAACTAATCGCCTGTATCTCGTATTCAAAGAAAAACAGAGAATAGAGCCTAGAAAAGAGGAATTAAAATCTCAGGCTGAGGGAACATTTACTCCTAAGAATAAGGCCAAAAAACAAAGCAGTCTTATTGTGGATGTTAACAATACATTAAAATCTTTAGACACAAAACATCCATTTGCCGATATCCGTAACTGGGTGGAAAAGCGTTTGGCTAATCATTTAAAAGCCGACAGTCATAAATTATGGGTTTATTCGGAAGTCGCATCTAAAATTCTTCATGAGTGCCTTAATACAATCACGTCAACTGTTAAGGCTATTGATATAGCTGAAAATATCCATCTCCAGTTACAAGCTTCATTAGACGAAAGAAAAAAAATCGATAAACCCCGTGAATCAAAGAAATTCCTCGATGATCGATTCCCAAATTCTGAAATCAAGGTAAAAAACCTTTCGAAAATCAAAGAAAGAATGAATAGCATTAATAAAATAAATTTACAAATTGATAGTATTATTTCATTTATCGGGTTGGCTATAGGTTCGGGTGAAAAGGTAATAGAAAATATTGACAGCCATAGTAAAATAAACGGGGAAATATCTTTGGATGAGTTAATAGAACACTTTGAGCATACCAAATTTATTTTAGAAGGCCTGTTACAGAAATATTTAATTACGATTAAAAAAGGCGTCTCTATGTGCGAAATTATGAAATCAAGAAAGGAACTGTTGAAAGAACTTAAACTTTATGGTGTAAGCTCTTTTAACAGCTCCATAAAAAAAGAAAAAGACATTGAACGAAGCCAAAGCAAAATGTTAGAAAAACTCCAAGAACGCGATTCAGATAAAGAACATATCGATCAAAAACTTCTTGAAAACCTATTACCAAAAGTTAACACGCTATATAATAGCTTTAATTTTTATTTGAATAAGGGTAAGGCAACTTCTGATTAGGTGAATAAAATTTAACTCCAGACGGAGCCTGAAAAAGTAAGATTTAGTTCAACAACAGGCTCCATTTTTTTAAATTATTTTCCATATTTAAAAAAATAATTGTTATTAGCAAAGTGAAACAATTTGGCTACCGACACATCAGTGTGCCCACTGCTCAGCCTGCAATAGGCTACAGTTTAATAATTTCGTACTCTAATAATGGCAGTAAGCTTAATGGTAAGAGTTACAACACAGATCGAAAAAAAACTGCATTCAAAACGCATGCGTGAGTTGGTGGAATTTACTGGCAGCAGTTTATCGACTCATTACCCAACACCTTTTGGATCATCAATCTATAACTCTCAAGGTGAGCTGATCGCTCAGGCATACAATACGGTTATTAAAGATCAAGATCGCACCTGTCATGGTGAAATGAATGCTCTGCGTGATGCGTTCAAAAAAACGGGGGCAGGATGCCTTCGGGGGTGCAGTCTGTATAGCACCTGTGAACCGTGCCCTATGTGCATGTCCGCCTGTATTTGGGCTGAAATTGATACGGTGATTTTTGCCGCTACAACCAAAGACGATGCAAACTTTTTTTGGCGACAACCATTGCTTATAACAGCTTCTGAACTGGCGTCACATATAGTCAGCGAACATAAGTGCAGGGTTATTGAGCAAGTGGAGCGTGAACGCGCACAACAACTGTTTGATAAGTGTCGACTGATACTCTCTTTAAGCAACTCAAAGTGAATTGCATTATGTTGCTTTTATGTTTATCCACAGGTTTCTTATGCTGACATAAAGTTTACACCGCTAAGTAACAGCTTATCCACAAACTAATCACTTGTTATGCATCTACTTATTAGCCCATGAAAGAGTGTTAGGCAAAGGCTGTAATTCGGTCAAACATGAGCAGCCCATTACAAACTTTTTGCAACGAGAACCAAGTCTGCTTGAATGTTCAAAAAAGTTAGCTCGTTATTGATTGAAGTCTTGTACCTCAGCGTGAAAGCCGAGGTTATCTATTTGCAATGCAAACCCGCCGATGGCAGGTTTTTAATCATTTCATATCAACACTAAAGTGCAATACTTCAGCATTGCTCAGGCGGTCAATCAACGGTTGCGCCATGGCAGCTGCCGGAGTCCAGAAACCACCACCAAGGTGTTGGCTTTGCTCCAGTAAACACAGTGCTGACTCGGCGATCATCATACTGGTACAACCGTAACCGGGATCTTTATCGCCGCTGATGCGAACCGATAGGTTGCCCTGCTCGCTAACACCATGAAAAGCAATGGTGAAGTGACCCGCTTCTTGCTCTTCAGGACTTGGGCCTTCTCCAGGTTTAGGAATACTCCCTTTGCCGGTCAGCCCATTGCCTTTTGCCATGTTCTTGGCGGCCTGCTCACCTTGCTCGCCGCTGCCAGTGGCGACCATTTCATCGTACTGAAACTCCTGACCATAGGGGTTACCCAGCAAGGCGTTGGTGCGATGGACGTTTTTGGTGTTGATGACCGCCATAACAAATGGGGCAACCCAGCTATTTAATGCTTCATCGAATAAGACTTTGTTTCCCGAGGGTTGTTTAACGCCACGAGCCCCCGGAGTCAGGGCAAATGGGTCAATCATTAGTGCGCCAATTTTAGGGTCTTGGCTGGCACTTTGAGCCGATACCATAAAGCTGGCAATGGTACCGCCGGAGGGGCCACCCTGCATGGCTTCAACCCGCGCCTTTACGCGGTTAAACGGTGCGCCAAAGGTTTTCTGAGCCAATTGCTGCAATTGCCACACACCGAGGTCTGATGGCACTGAGTCGAAGCCGCACGAGTGGACAATATTGGCGCCGCTGGCTTTGGCCGCATCACTGTATTGCTCGATCATTTGTCGCATCCAAGTGGGCTCACCACAGAGGTCAACGTAGTCACAGCCAGCATGAACGCAGGCGCTGAGCAGAGGCTCGCCGTAAAGCTGATAAGGACCAGCAGCCGCAATCATGACTTTTGTGTGTGCCGCCAACTCTGCCATTGAACCGCTGTCGGTAGCGTCGGCCAGCAACAATGGAATGGACTCATCAATCCCCAGTGCGCTGCGTACCTCTTGCAACTTTTCCAGATTACGTCCTGCCATTCCCCAGTTCAGCCCGGAATATTGCCGGTGAAGGTAGCGTGCGATTAACTGCCCTGTGAAGCCGGTAGCACCAAATACCACTACATCGAGTTTTTTGTTCATCTGACTGTCCTGATTGTCCGTGAGTATTCCCTGACACCGAAACGGTAAGACGGTGCGTCAGGCGGTTTTCTAAAGCATGTAATCGACAGTATCATACCTGTTGACTTAGTGCCTTTTTTGCTGTGTTCGCAGAGTCTATTCAAAAGCCCCCCAGTACTGAAAAAGCGTCACTGATCATAGCTAACACAGTCGTTTGCTTCTGGATTTATTTCCCGATACAAAACGACGAGAAAATCCGCCCGAGAAGGTCATCACTGGAAAAGGCTCCGGTGATTTCTCCGAGTGCTTTTTGTGCCAAACGCAGATCCTCCGCCAGCAACTCCCCTGCGCCCATGGCTTCCAACTGCTGGCGACCGTTGTCAATAAATTCACCCGCCTGGCGCAGGGCTTCAAGGTGTCTGCGCCTTGCTGAAAAGTTGCTCGCCATTGCTCCCTCAAACCCCATACAGGCTTTTAAATGATTTTTAAGGGCAGCCACTCCTTGTTGGTCGTTTGCACAGATACGCACTAACGGCACATCGTCAACTGTTTTAAGGCCAGGCTGCTCACCGGTGAGGTCAATTTTATTGCGGATGATGGTTAGCTTTTGCCGGTTTGGCAAGCGGTCAGCAAACTCCGGCCAGATGTCGTGGGCATGGGTTGCGCTGGTTGAAGAGCCGTCCACCATTAGCAGTACCCGGTCGGCATCTTCAATGGCCTGAAAAGCCCGCTCAACGCCAATTTGTTCAACTCTGTCGTCAGTTTTACGCAGACCTGCGGTATCAATGACATGCAGAGGCATACCGTCAATGTTGATGTGCTCCTTGAGAACGTCCCGGGTAGTACCGGCAATGTCAGTCACAATGGCGGTTTCCCGTCCCGCCAAAACATTCATCAGACTGGATTTACCCGCATTGGGTCGCCCGGCAATGACTACGGTCATCCCATCGCGCAGTATGGCGCCTTGGCCAGCTTCACGGATAACGTCGTTGAGTTGCTGTATGATGCTGGCCAGCTCGCCGGTGACTTTGCCATCGTTAAGGAAGTCGATCTCTTCTTCAGGGAAGTCGATGGCGGCTTCCACATAAATTCTTAGCTCAATCAATGATTCAACAAGCCCGTTAACCCGCCGGGAAAATGCGCCCTGCAGTGACCGCAGCGCAGAGCGGGCAGCTTGCTCGGAAGAGCTGTCAATCAGGTCGGCAATGGCTTCGGCTTGGGCAAGGTCGAGCTTGTCGTTCAAAAATGCCCGCTCGGAAAACTCTCCGGGGTTGGCCTGACGAACCCCCAGGGCAAATATCCGTTTTTGCAGCATATCCAGAATAACCGGACCGCCATGCCCTTGCAGTTCAAGAACGTCTTCGCCGGTAAATGAGTTGGGGTTAGGAAAGTAAAGCGCGATGCCTTCATCCAAAATCTGGCCATCGGCATCATAAAACGGGGTGTAGTGGGCAGTGCGGGGGGTTGGTTCGAACTTCAGTACTTCTCTGGCGACTCGCAGAGCATCAGGGCCGGAAACTCGGACAATGCCCACGCCACCGCGTCCGGATGCGGTGGCCTGAGCGGCAATGGTATCCTGGTGAAGGTTGCTGAAATCGGACATAACTCGCCATTAATAACTGCATAATCGGTGGCATAGTCTATTCTCCGTTCAACCATTAGTACACACCTTATACCTGATGACGAACGGGAAGTTTAAGACGGGCTTTGGACTGCAGTTGATTAATGTCACTGTTGGCGAATGCCTGGGGATTTAGCTGATACAGGTCCTGCATAAGTTCGGTCCAGTGCTGGTATTGAGGAAAATCATCAATCAGTTGGATGGCAATCATACTGATTGAATAGTCACCGGTAACTATGTAGTGACCTTCTGATGAAGTGCTGGCTTTCTCTTGCTCTTTACTATCAGAGGCGGGAAGTTTTAATACGGTTCCTACAGGTATGACGCCAATGTCGTTATCTTTAAATACTGAAGGATTTAATTTCACCAACTCTTGCATCAATGCATACCAATTATCGAAGCGTTGGTATTCAGATAATAGTTTGAATGCAATCACACTCAAGCTGTCGCCTTTAACTACTCGATAAGTTTCACTAACTGTTGGAGCTGGTTTTTTTAAAGAGATATCTGGAATTGAGCTTTGTGGCAACTCCTGATTTTCGGCCTCTATGGCAATATCTTTCTCTTCAGGTATTACCAAAATTGCATCAGAACGTAGCTTGTTTAAATCGTTATCAATAAAGGCGTCGGGGTTTAGCTCAATTAGACTTGCCATAACGTTTTTCCAGTCCGTGGAATCGCTGTAATTAGACGATAATTTTTGTGCAATAAAACTAATGCTTTCCCCCTTGGAAACAGCATAACCTTCTTCCGGGGTGGTCATATTTTTTTCAGTTGGTACCGGTCGGGTCATACGCAGCATGGCTTGATTAATTTCACTATTTCCCTGTGGGGATGTCATGATTGCTTTTGCGTCAACGGTGCTGTTTTCAAAGGAAATCTCTGAGGCATCAGGAAGAGTGAGCGTTGCATTAGCCAATAGCTTGTTGGGATCGCCATCAATAAATGCGTCAGGGTTTGAAGCCACCAGTTGGTTACTTATGGCTTGCCAGCTGCCAGCTTGTGGGTAGCGCTCGGTCAGTGCCATTGCTATGGCGCTGATGGTTTCACCTTTTGCTACCAGGTATTGATCGTTTGGTTCATTTATTAGTGAAGGTCTCATTGCAGGCTTTGCAGCAGGCGCTTTTTCTATGTTGCTGTTTGCAATGGTTGGCTGTGGTAAGTCAAGAACAGCATCTGCCCGGAGCTTGTTAATGTCTGCATCAATAAATGCATCGGGGTTAGCGTTAAATATTTGCCCCATCAACCCCTTCCAACCATCGGCTTGTGGGTATTGCGGATACAACTCCATTGCAATCTGACTCAGGGTTTTACCCGGCATCACCTGATATTGCCCCTCTGATACGACCTCAGTAATAGCAGCCAGCTCTTTTTCAGGTAGTTTTTTTATAGCAATGGAAGCAGGCTTGGAGATCTTTTTTGATTTTGGCGGGTGTGCTTTAGCAACGAGCAATTTGGGCTCTGGTTTATAGTCTGAGTTGAGGAGATTCAGAGCTACGTTGTTTGTCGATGTGGCCTGAAGGTCATAAACACCATAAATTTTCTGTCGACCAACATGCAGTTTAACCACGGCTTGTAATTGATTAGTGCTTATTTCGCGAATAGAGCGAACGCGAATTAGTGGTTTCCCATTTGTGTCTTTGTCCAGCGAAAATCGCAGGCTGGAAACATGCTGGTCGTATTCAATATCGTGACGATAGAAGTCGGTAATTGAACCTAGTTTGACTTTCAACGACTTGTTGGCAAGCTCTTCAGGCATTGCATCAAGATTAATGGTGGCATTTATAAAGCCATTACTACCAGATTTTACGGTCATGTAACCGAGTTCCGGATTGGCAAATGCACTCCCGATAACACTGCTTAGAATAGCTGTCGTGATTAGTTTTTTTATCATCGTTTTGATCCAGTTAGCCCATTATTTAACGCAAAAAGAACAGTCAAAATCTGTTTCTAACTGGTTATCGGTTCAACAAAGATCAGCTGTAGGAATATTCTGTTGGTAAATTAACAGGCTGTAGGATCAGTTGTTTTTTGATCTGCTTTTGGACTTTTTTTGCGGTAGATACTGTGCTGAGGAAGCGGTGGGAGAGCGGAGCAGTTTTAAGCTGCTCCGCAGCAGGGTTAACCTTCAGACTCAATCTTCTTGGTAATAATGTACTGCTGAACAATCGACAGCACGTTGTTAGTCACCCAATACAGCACTAAGCCTGCGGGGAAGAACAGGAAGAAGAAGGTGAAGATAATTGGCATCATCTTCATCACCTTGGCCTGAACTGGGTCTGGAGGCGTTGGATTCAGCATCTGCTGAATAAACATCGAAGCGCCCATGATTAGGGGCAAGATAAAGTAGGGGTCCATTTGTGACAGGTCGTGAATCCAGCCCAGCCACGGCGCCTGACGCAGCTCGACAGATTCCAGCAAAGTCCAGTATAAGGCAATGAACACTGGCATCTGTACAAGGATTGGTAAACAGCCACCCATTGGGTTGACCTTCTCCTTTTTGTACAGTTCCATCATAGCCTGAGACATTTTCTGACGGTCATCACCGTACTTTTCTTTCATCTCCTGAAGCTTTGGACTCAACTTACGCATTTTAGCCATAGAACGGAAGCTGGTTGCGTTCAATGGGTAGAATAGAGCCTTCACCAAAACGGTCAGCAAAATGATCGACCATCCCCAGTTACCCACCAGAGAGTGAATCCACTTCAAAATGGTGAACAGTGGCTGGGCTAGGAACCAAAGCATACCGTAGTCAACGGTTAGCTCCAGGCCGTCTGAGAGTGCCTTAAGTTTGTCCTGATCTTTTGGTCCCACGTAGAGGGTTGCGCCGGTCTTGACGGTCTCGCCGGGGTTGGCCACCAGATTGCTGTCCTGAAAACCAACAAAGTTATACCCATTGCGCCCCTGAGCAAAAAACGTATGGCTCTGCTTTTGGTCTGGAATCCAGGCACTGACAAAGTAATGCTGCAGTATCGCCGCGTAACCACCGGTTACCTTTTCGGTAAAAGGCTTTTCGGTAATATCCTTAAACGGCAGTTTAGTGTAAGGCTCATCTTTAGAGCGAACAGCAGCACCAAGGTACGTATTCATCGGCGCTTTGGAATTTAGTTGGCTTGGGTCCTCTGAGTTATCACGCTTCAGCTGGGCATAAAACCTATCTCGCCACACTTTATCGCTATTGTTAACGATTTTGTAGTTGACGGAGATATCGTACTCATCACGGTGAAAGGTAAAGCTTTTAGTAATATCAACCCCGTTTTCACTTTTGTGCAGGTCAACGGTCAGGTTGTTTTCACCATTTGCCAATGTGTACTCGTGCCGTGCGACTCGATAAACACTGCGGTTGTTATTGTTATCGGGGCCATCACTTTTGGCCAGAGCACTTTGTGCCGTAAAGACGCAGGTGGTCTCTCCTTCACAGTCTGGGCTATTAACCAACAGCTGAAAAGGGGTTGTCGGCTCACCTCCTTCAGGCAAAGAGGCGGGGTATTTTGGCAAAGTGAGGCTGATGATGTCACCACCAGAGGGGTCAATCAGCGCATCAACCGTATCGGTTTTGACGCTGATCAACTGCGTAGATGGTTTTTGAGAACCTACGTCGTGGGTAGGGATAGAGCCGCCATCATCAATAGCGGGCATATCAGATCCAGAGCTATTGCTGGAGACTGATTTTATTACGGGAGACGATTGAGTCTTTCCCGGGTAATCGGCGTTCCATTGCTGCAGGGTTAAAACCCCAACAACGAC
Source organism: Endozoicomonas sp. (assembly GCA_965198415.1). Classification (GTDB taxonomy): domain Bacteria; phylum Pseudomonadota; class Gammaproteobacteria; order Pseudomonadales; family Endozoicomonadaceae; genus Endozoicomonas. Next base: position 24,954 of record CBDAPN010000008.1, on the reverse strand, counting down.
AATGGCTCCGATCAAGAGTGTTCTTTGGAAATCCATGAGTTCCGGGCCACACATTCAGATGAGTGAATATGATTGTCTGATTGTTTCCGCTGTGCACCAGAGTTATTTTCCGGTACCGGGTCAAATCCTCCTGGATGCCAGGGATGGCAACGCAGTAGTCGGAGCAAGGTAAGCTTGCTACCAGTCAGAAAACCATGACGATTTAAGGCTTCCAGCCCATAGGCAGAACAAGAGGGGTAAAAACGACACCGACTTGGCATTAGTGGACTTATTGCATAGCGGTAGAACTTGATCAGCCCAATCGCAATGGCTTGGGGAACACGTGCTATTTTGCCCATACTAATGCCTTTATTTACCGATCGTTTACCGACTCAGGCGCCTTGTAGTCTCGCTTTGGGTTCGACCAGACAGGCGTAATGCTGGACAACCTGCCAGATTGTTCATTCAGGTTGGACGGATATCAAAGAAACCCGGGGTCATGCCGGGGTGTTGTGTTCGTACAGCTTTCGTTTTAACCGGCGCCACTGTTTATTGAGCAGTCGGTTAAGGTCGCCATCATTCAGTTCGTTAAAACCTTTACGTACTAAAACAACAATATCCAGGTTTCCTAGCTCACCCTGTTGGTGGCGGAAGGTTTCCCGGATATGACGTTTGGCCCGATTCCGATCAGCAGCTGTACGAATATTCTTTTTGGCTACAACCAAGCCCAACCTTGCACTACCCAAAGTGTTTACTTTAGTCAGCATCAGCAGTTCTTTGGTGGATACCTTGATATCTGTTTTATCAAATACCTGTTTGAACTCAGCCGCAGAGCGCAGCCGTGATGCACGGCTATAAGACAGGCTCACACTGATACACTCTTTAACTGCAACAAATTAACTGTAACAGCAGGCATTGATTAAGCTGACAAACGCTTACGGCCTTTAGCTCTGCGACGGTTGATTAAGGCACGACCGTTCTTGGTAGCCATACGTGCACGAAAGCCGTGGGCGCGTTTACGTTTGAGGTTGCTTGGTTGAAAAGTTCTTTTCATGATGTTTTCTCGTCTTAATGGATTTACAAAAAGACGGGCATTCTAAGGAATTGAGAAGTTAGCGTCAATTTGCATCTGTCAAGAAGTACGCTGTTGCTATCTATAGCTGTTCACTCTGTCGCTTACCTTATCTGAAACAAATGATGATGGGGGTGTTAATGGTTGCGAACACTGTAGGAAACTTTTTTGTCTATAAAAAATATTAATGAATTATTTCTTATGTAGTGTTTTTTGATATTGCAATAATTATTAAGGAACCTTGATTCTGTGGATAAGTCTATTTTCTGTTGTAATTACCTGTCGTTAAGGCTGTGCATTGGGTTGTAGACACTGTGCTGTTATCTTGTTGCTTTACTCTTTGTTAGCTGTGGATAAGTGGCTTGGTTATCCACAACAAGATTGCCTGGCTATTTATCCACAGGAAAGTCATAGGCCTCCATGGGCTTTTTCAACCCAGATACCCACAGGCTTGAAGCGGGGTATTATTTTTCTGATAGCGTGTCCTGTTTTTATATAACCTATTGATAAATATAATATTATTTTTTTATCGAGCCAGACGGTAAACGCAATGTGGATAACTTTTACCAGAAGGGATACAATTTGCTCTTTTTGACCAAACCAGTTGACCAGTCTTGTTAAAAACCCAACTGACTAACCGTGATTTTGTACCTGAAGGTCTTCAGTAGGCTGTCTGACCCGCTTCAGTGATATCCGTATCAGATCTGTATCAGGAGAGTGCCTGTGCCCCTTGAGCTATGGCAAAAATGTATTGATGTTTTGCAGGATGAGCTGTCTTCACAGCAGTTCAATACCTGGATTCGCCCGTTAAAAGTGATGGGGGATGAACACGATCTGTGCTTGTTGGCACCCAATCGCTTTGTTGCTGATTGGGTTAAAGAAAAGTTTTTGCCAAGGATTGAAGAAATTCTGGATATGTTGTCCGACGGCGACTCTCCGGCCGTGGCTCTGGCTGTTTCCAGTCGCCGACCGCCTTCATTAAGCAAGCGTTCTGCAAAACCGGTTCACAGGTCAACGGTTCCGGTTTCGGAAAAGCCGGTAGAAAACCCTCTGAAGCATGCCGCCCTCGAACGATCGGTGGTCACCCACGAACTTGTCTCATCCTTGTCTGTCGCCGAGGACAATACCCCTGAGCCTGATCTGGTCAGTGCTGATGACTCAGCACCGATTAAAGTCAATCCACTAAAGGAGTCTGGCAGTGAGGCGGCACAAGGGGGGTTGGCCACTCATCGACAAGTAGAAGTCGAAGGCTCAATCAAGCATCACAGCTCGTTAAATACCGGATTTACCTTTGAAACCTTTGTTGAGGGTAAGTCAAACCAGCTGGCTCTGGCAGCGGCTCGGCAGGTGGCTGGAAATCCTGGAGCGTCTTATAACCCACTGTTTTTATACGGTGGTGTTGGTTTGGGTAAAACACACTTAATGCAGGCGGTTGGTAACTTTCTGGTCAAGCAGAATCGGAATGCGCGGGTGGTGTATTTACATTCGGAGCGGTTCGTGGCGGATATGGTTAAGGCATTGCAACTTAACGCCATTAATGATTTTAAAAAGTACTACCGTTCTGTTGATGCGCTGCTAATTGATGATATCCAGTTTTTTGCCGGCAAGGAGCGCTCCCAGGAAGAGTTCTTTCACACCTTTAACGCTTTGCTTGAGGGTGGTCAGCAGATGATTCTCACCTGCGACCGTTACCCAAAAGAGATCAGTGGTGTTGAAGAGCGGTTAAAGTCACGGTTTGGCTGGGGTCTAACCGTAGCGGTGGAACCGCCTGAGCTTGAAACCCGTGTCGCTATTTTGATGAAAAAAGCCGGGCAGCAAAAAGTCGAGCTTCCCCATGAGGCTGCTTTTTTTATTGCTCAGCGTATTCGTTCCAATGTTCGAGAGCTTGAAGGGGCATTAAAGCGAGTTATCGCCAGTGCCCACTTTATGGGGCGGCGAATTGATATTGACCTGATCCGTGAGTCCTTAAAAGACTTATTGGCATTACAGGATAAACAAGTCAGTATAGATAATATTCAGCGTACCGTTGCTGAGTACTACAAGATTAAAGTGGCAGATATTCTCTCCAAACGGCGCAGTCGCTCTGTAGCAAGGCCAAGACAAATCGCCATGGCGCTCTCGAAAGAGCTCACCAGTCATAGCTTGCCTGAGATTGGTGATGCCTATGGTGGGCGTGATCATACAACCGTTCTTCATGCGTGCCGCAAAGTTAAAGAACTGGTGGATATTGATAACGAAATAAAAAGCGATTACAAAAATTTATTACGGTCGTTGACAAGCTAATTTCAATTTCAACTTGATAAAAAGGTGCATACCTTTTTGCAATAAGAGAAAGGAAAGCGATGAAATTTACCATAAATCGGGAAGCGTTGCTCAGGCCTCTGCAGCTGGTTACAGGAGTGGTTGAGCGAAAACATACTATGCCGGTTTTATCGAATGTGTTGATAGTGGTCGATGGAGATCTCCTCTCATTAACAGGTTCTGATCTTGAAGTTGAGCTGGTAGGCAGCGTTAAGTTGGAAGACGTAGTTGAAGGAGGGGAGGTTACCGTTCCTGCCCGTAAATTGATGGATATCTGCAAATCACTGCCGGAGCAGGCGCTGATTGAATTCAGTCAAGATGATCATCGGGTTAAAATAAAGGCGGGCAGATCACGGTTTACGCTGTCGACGTTACCGGCTAATGAATTTCCCAGTATTCAAGAAGAGGCCAGCTCAATTTCCTTTTCTATTGGTCAGTCCCGTCTTCGCCGCCTGATTGATCGTAGCGGCTTTGCCATGGCTCAGCAGGATGTTCGTTATTATTTGAACGGTATGTTGCTGGAAGTGAGTCAAAACACCCTTCGTGCCGTAGCTACTGATGGGCATCGTTTGGCCATGTGCAGTGTCGATGCTGACATCAATCAGCAAGACACACACCAAGTCATTGTGCCACGCAAAGGCATTCTTGAAATGGCTCGTCTTCTAACGGAAGGAGATGAAAGTGTTCATATTGCTCTTGGTGCCAAACATATCCGGGCAACAACCGGCGAGTTTATTTTCACCTCAAAACTGGTCGATGGTAAATTCCCGGATTACAACCGGGTAATTCCCAGAGGCGGTAACAATATCCTTGTTGGTGATCGTCAAGCGCTGCGGCATTCTTTTCAGCGAGCCTCAATTCTCTCCAATGAAAAATTCCGTGGTGTGCGTTTAATGCTTTCTGATGGGCAGTTAAAAGTTGTTGCCAACAACCCGGAGCAGGAAGAAGCTGAAGAGGAGTTAAGCGTCGGTTACCATGGCGATGCCATTGAAATTAGCTTTAACGTTGGCTATCTACTGGATGTGCTTTCTGTGTTGTCTGGTGAAAATATCAAGATAACACTGTCTGACCCGATCAGCAGTGCGCTTCTCGAAGAATCTGACTCTGGTGATTCCGTGTACGTTATTATGCCTATGAGGATGTGACGGTCTTGGGTTAGGGAGGTGGCCGGTTATAGCCACCTCTGTTCCGGCCATGTAACTATGATTCAGCAACTCGCCATCAGCAATATTAGAAATATCTCTTCCGCCACCCTGAAACCCTCACCCGCTGTCAATGTATTTTATGGACTTAATGGCAGCGGCAAAACCAGTGTGCTTGAGGCGATTCATATTCTCGGTTTGGCTCGCTCCTTTCGCTCTATCAGAATTAAGCCGGTCATTAATCGGGAGTCTGACGCCTGTACTGTTTTTGGCCGGTTAGCTGTTAATAACGGCTTGCTGCCGGTTGGAGTTTCCAGGAATCTTCGTGATGAGTCCTTGCAAATTCGCGTATCTGGGGAGAACTTAAGATCAACGTCTGAGCTGGCAAGGCTGCTACCGCTGCAAGTCATCAACCCTGATACGTTTCGACTTTTGGAGGGTTCCCCCAAGCTGCGACGAAACTTTATCGATTGGGGTGTGTTTCACGTGAAACACAAGGACTTTTTGCCCTTGTGGAAAAGGATGCAGAAGGCGTTGAAACAGCGGAACAGTTTGCTTCGCCATGGTAGAATAATTCGTTCTGAATTGAACTCGTGGAATATGGAGTTCGAAAAAGCAGCCAATGCAGTCGATCGGTTGCGAGACGATTATATCCAGCGATTAACTCCGGTATTTAACAAAGTACTGTCAGAATTGACCGATCTTGAGCATCTTTCGATTCAGTATTACCGTGGGTGGGATAAAGACCGAGAGTTGAACGAAGTCCTAGAGAGCGGTTTAAGCCGGGATACGCAGTCAGGCTATACCCATGCGGGACCACAACGGGCTGACCTCAGGGTTCGCATAGGTAAAGGGAGTGCGGTTGATGTGCTCTCACGGGGGCAATTAAAACTAGTGGTCTGTGCACTGAAATTGGCGCAGGGTTTTCTTTATAAAGAGTTACAAGATAAACAGTGCGTCTTCTTGGTAGATGATCTGCCATCAGAGTTGGACACCCCCAACCGACAAAAGCTATGTCGGTTATTCCAAAAAATGAACTGCCAAACCTTCATCACCTGTGTTGAGAAGGAGGCACTAGAATATTGCTGGTTGACTGAAACAGAAATAAAAATGTTTCACGTGAAACATGGGCAAATAACATTGGATGAAAACCCTGGTCAGCAAAGCATTCGGCGCGCTGAGTCTTTGGAGATAGAGAATGAGTGAACAAAATTACGACGCATCTAATATTAAGGTCCTCAAAGGCCTGGATGCCGTCCGCAAGCGCCCAGGGATGTATATTGGTGATACTGATGATGGCACCGGCTTGCATCATATGGTGTTTGAGGTAGTTGATAACTCCATCGACGAAGCGCTGGCTGGGCACTGCGATAAAATTTCCGTAATAATTCACCCCGATGAATCCATCACAGTGAAAGACAACGGTCGTGGTATACCGGTAGATATTCACGAAGAAGAAGGCGTTTCGGCTGCTGAAGTCATTATGACGGTGCTTCATGCAGGGGGTAAGTTTGACGACAACACCTACAAGGTCTCCGGTGGTTTGCACGGCGTTGGCGTCTCTGTTGTCAATGCGTTGTCCAGTCAGCTTAAGTTGACCATTCGTCGCCATGGTAAAGTGCACCAGCAAATTTACCAGCAGGGTGTACCCCAGGAGCCGTTAAAAGTCATCGGTGAAACCGATGTTACCGGAACCGAGTTGCACTTTATTCCGGCACCGGAAACCTTTTCAAACATTCAATTCAGCTACGATATTCTTGCCAAGCGGCTTCGCGAACTCTCTTTCCTGAACTCAGGTGTCTATATCCAACTGACTGACGAGCGCAGCGGCAAAGTTGACGATTTCAAGTACGACGGTGGTTTAAAAGCATTTGTAGAGCACCTGAACAATAACAAAACCACCATCAACAAGGTATTCCACTTTAACACCACTCGTGACGATGGCGTTGGTGTCGAAGTGGCTATGCAGTGGAACGACAGCTTTCAGGAAGGCGTCTTTTGTTTCACTAATAATATTCCCCAACGGGATGGTGGTACCCACCTTGCTGGCTTTCGAGCAGCCCTGACCCGAAGCATGAATGGGTATATTGAACGGGAAGGTTTCCAGAAAAACGCCAAAGTTGCCACCTCTGGAGATGATGCCCGAGAAGGGTTGACGGCGATCATCTCCGTCAAAGTGCCGGACCCGAAATTCTCCTCGCAAACCAAAGACAAACTGGTTTCCTCTGAGGTGAAAACTGCAGTTGAACAGGAAATGGCTAAGTTCCTCACCGACTATCTGGAGGAAAACCCCCAAGAAGCCAAAGCCGTCGTCAGCAAAATGCTCGATGCTGCCAGAGCTCGTGAGGCGGCTCGTAAAGCGCGAGAGATGACTCGGCGCAAGGGGGCGCTGGATATTGCTGGTTTGCCGGGTAAATTGGCGGACTGTCAGGAAAAAGACCCAGCGCTTTCCGAGCTTTATATTGTGGAGGGTGACTCTGCCGGTGGTTCTGCCAAGCAAGGCCGTAACCGCAGAACTCAGGCCATCCTGCCATTGAAAGGTAAGATCCTCAACGTAGAAAAAGCCCGGTTCGATAAAATGCTTTCTTCACAGGAAGTAGGCACTCTGATTACTGCCCTTGGTTGTGGGATTGGTCGCTCTGAGTTCAATATTGAGAAACTTCGTTACCACAACATTATCATCATGACCGATGCGGACGTGGACGGATCGCACATTCGCACACTGCTGCTGACCTTCTTCTTCCGTCAAATGCCGGAGCTGATTGAGCGTGGCTACATTTATATTGCCCAGCCGCCACTGTACAAAGTGAAACGAGGCAAGCAAGAGCAGTACCTGAAAGATGACGCAGCCCTCGACGGTTACCTGACTCAGTCAGCCTTGGAAAATGCCAGCCTGCACGTTAACGCGAATGCGCCGGGCATCGCTGACCAAGCCCTTGAGGAGCTGGTCAAAGAGTTCCGCAATGTGCATAAAGTGGCCGATAAGCTTTCGCGCATTTACCCAGCCGCTGTGCTGCGGGAAATGATCTACATGCCAGCTATTACCGCCGAGAGTCTGGCTGATAAAAGCACCATGGAAGCATGGGTCGCGCAGTTGAGTGAACGCATTGAAAACCTGAAAACCGCTGGCAGCACTATGACGTTCTCGGTTGAAGAAGATAAAGAGCTGAATGTGTGGCTACCGAAAGTCACCATCATTTCCCACGGAGTTGATAGCCACTATCGCTGGAGTGCTGACTTCTTCTCCACAACCAATTACGGAAAAATTGTTTCCCTTGGCAGTAAACTGCAAGGGCTGATTGAAGAGGGTGCCTTTATTCAAAAAGGGGAGCGCAAGCGTGAGGTTGACTCTTTTGAAGAGGCGCTAGAGTGGCTAATGAGTGAATCCACCAAACGTCACTATATCCAGCGTTACAAAGGTCTTGGTGAGATGAACCCGGATCAGTTATGGGAAACCACCATGGACCCTGATGTGCGCAGAATGCTTAAAGTCACTATTGAAGATGCCATTGCGGCGGATCAGATCTTCAACACGCTGATGGGCGATCATGTGGAGCCGCGTCGGGACTTTATTGAAAGCAATGCGCTGAATGTTTCTAATCTGGATGTTTAATAAATCCGGGGTGCCGATGGCGCCCCTTGCAGGTAGTTTATGTCTTCAGAGTTTAAAGTAATTATCCGCAAGGAGTTAAAGGAGGCGGCTGCTGTACTCAGCCGATTTCTGGACAATGACGCCAATATTGAGTCCATACAACAAGCAGCAGAGCTGTTGGCGGAAACGTTCAAATCCGGCGGTAAAGTACTCTCCTGTGGCAATGGCGGTTCCCACTGCGATGCCATGCATTTTGCTGAGGAGCTGACGGGTCGCTTCCGGGAAAATCGCCCGGGCTACGCAGCCATTGCAATTTCTGACCCAAGCCACCTCTCCTGTGTGTCTAACGATTTTGGCTATGAGTTTGTCTTTTCACGTTACGTTGAAGCCGTTGGCAGGGCAGGAGATGTGCTGCTTGGCATAAGTACCAGCGGTAACTCTGTTAATGTAATTAAGGCTGTTGAAGCTGCCAGAGCAAAAGGTATGAAGGTAATTCTTCTTTCTGGCAAAGACGGCGGTAAAATGGCCGGTATGGCCGATGTGGAGATTCGGGTTCCACACTTTGGTTATGCGGATCGAGTTCAGGAGGTTCATATCAAAGCTATCCATATCATGATTCAGTTGGTTGAAAAATATATGGAATAAAAAAAGCCGGCTAAGCCGGCTTTTTTTTCATTGCAATATCCTGTGACATTGCGAGCTTTCCTTTCAATCCATTTTCTTTAGCGCTTCTGCAATCCAGCTTTGTGCCTTGTTGTTCGCTTCTGCGGTGGACAGCGATTCCATTTCAATAACCGGCCCGATTTCCACCTGTATAGTACCCGGAATTTTAAGCCATGAGCTATTAGGCCAGTTGATACCGGCATTATGGGCTATGGGTAAAATGTTTGTCTTTGCTGCCTTGGCCAGACCCGCCGCTCCTCTGGAAAACTTACTGAGCTCCCCGGGAGGGGTTCGAGTTCCTTCTGGAAAAATAAGCACCCATGAACCCCGTTGAAGCGCTGCTTTGCCTTGGTCTCTGACCTGTTGAAGTGCCTGACGGGGGTCTTTACGGTTAATGGCAATGGGTTTGATGGTCATAAAGGCCCAGCCAAAAAATGGGATTTTTAATAGCTCCTTTTTTATAACCTGAGTTTGGGGAGTCAGCAGCGTCTGAAGAAAGAAGGTTTCCCAAGTGCTTTGGTGATTGCTGATTATGACGCAAGGTGTGTCAGGAATGTTTTTTGCACCTTTCACAGTCCAGTTAATCCCGCAAATAAGGCGACAAAGGTTGACTGATACGACCGCCCAAGTTCTAACAAAAATTCGGTGTCGAAGCTTGAATGAAAAAGGGTGAATGAAAAAAACCATCAAGGTAGACCAGAAAATCGTCCATGTAGCCAGAGACAAATAAAAAACAATGGTCCTTATCAACGAGAGTACATTGGCTGCTGCATGGGTTACAGAAGCGACAGCTGAAAACATTAAATTCCCTCTGAAAGTAAAGCTTCTACAAAGCTGTTTAAGTTTTTGTAAACTGGAACGTCCTTAATGCCAGTGCGTGACTGAGATAGTGTAGCTTGAGTTTTACGGCCTTTGCCAGTAAGAACGAGTGCTACTTTACAGCTGCTATCAATACCTGCTTGTAAATCTCTTAAGGAGTCACCCACTAACCATGTGTCTGCTTTGCGGGCATCAAAGTGAGAAAAGATTTCTTCAATCAGGCCGGTTCTGGGTTTTCGGCAACGACAATCGTCATCGGGGCCGTGGGGGCAGAAGTAGATACCATCCACCGTGCCCCCTTGGGTTTTAACAAGATTTAATAGCTTTTCGTGCATGGCATCGAGCGTTTCAGTGGTAAAAAAACCTCTGGCCAAGCCCGACTGGTTGGTTGCAATAACCACTTTATAACCGGCTTGGGATAATCGGGCGATCGCCTCAATGCTGCCAGCAATCTCAATCCACTCCTCGGCCGAGCGAATGTAATTATCAGAATCTTGGTTGATGACCCCATCCCGATCCAGAATGACAAGCTTGGTCATGGAGCAGCTCCATAAATACATAAAAAAAGTGCGGCTTACGCCGCACCACTTAGCTTTTTTGCAACAAAGAGATATCCGCCACATGAAGGAACAGGCTACGCAACTGTTTAAGCAGGGCGTAGCGGTTCAGGCGGAGGGCTTCGTCTTCAGCATTAACCAGCACCTGATCAAAGAACTGATCCACAGGCTCTTTCAAGGCGGCAAGGCTCTCCATGACCAGAGCATAACGTCCATCGGCCAGTGCCGGGGCGATCTCTTGCTTTTTGCTGAACACTATTTTTGCCAATGCTTTCTCCGCCGCTTCGCTAAGCAGTGTTTCGTCCAACGCATCGGGAATAATAATCTCACCGGCTTTTGTCAGAATGTTAGAAACCCGCTTGTTGGCAGAAGCCAAAGCATCGGCTTCGTCCATAGCGTAAAAACGAGTGATGGCCTTGATACGCAGGTCAAAATCCAGTGGTCGGGTTGGGCGCAGGGCTTTTACCGAGTTAATAATTTCAGCCGCCACACCTTCTTCTTGATAAGCAGCATCAAACCGCTCCAGCATGTAATTGACAGCTGTTGCATTAAGATTATCAAGCGCTGGAAGGGTGATGCCTTGTTCCTGATAACCATCAGCCGCCTGCTTGATTAAAGTTTTAAGGTCGAGGTTGAGCTTTTTCTCCACAATGATTCGCAGAACCCCAATACTTGCACGACGCAAGGCAAACGGATCTTTGCTGCCGGTGGGTAGTTGGTTGATACCAAAAATACCGGTAATGGTGTCCACTTTGTCGGCAATAGCGACGGCGCACGCAGTCAGGTTTGAAGGCAGTTGGTCACCGGCAAAGCGTGGCATGTATTGCTCGTAAAGTGTTTTACTGACTTCAGGATTTTCGCCATCGTGGTCAGCGTAGTATTGACCCATGATGCCTTGCAGCTCTGGAAACTCCAGCACCATTTCAGAAACCAGATCTGACTTACAAAGCTGACCGGCACGTTCTGCCAGTTTGGCATTACCACCTTCGGCTTGCGAAATAAAAGACGCCAGACGTGCGATTCGCTCGGTTTTGGAAAAAACAGAACCCAACTGTGCCTGAAAAATAATAGACTTTAAGCTATTACGACGGTCGTCTTGTGTTTTTTTACGATCAGTGTCGTAGAAAAATTTGGCATCTGCCAAGCGAGGACGAATCACCTTTTCGTTACCTTCCACCACACGGCGAGGCTCTGCACTTTCGATATTGGCGACGGTGATAAAATGTGGCAGCAGCTTATTTTCGCTGTCGACAACGTGGAAGTACTTCTGATGACCTTTCATCGAGGAGATCAAGGCTTCTGAGGGTACAGTTAGGAATTCGTCGTCAAAACGACCAGCAAGGGCAACCGGCCACTCATTGAGAGCGGTGACTTCATCAAGCAGTTCAGGGTCAGCCACGCAATGGCCATTGATGGCGTTGGCCACGGACTGAACCTGCTCGCTGATGATGCTCCTACGGGTAGCAAAGCAGGCAATAACCTTATTTTCATGCAGAGTTTGGGCGTAGTCTTCGGGGTTGGTGATGGCGACTGCTTGGTCTGCATGGAAGCGGTGGCCACGGGTAGTGTTACCGGCTTTCAGGCCAAGAATTTCACAATCAACAACGCGATTACCTAACAACACAAGTAACCATTTTACCGGGCGCACAAATTCAGTACGGCTTGCTCCCCAGTGCATGCGTTTGGGGATGGGCAGGTTATTTAACGACTGGGTAATGATATCTGGCAGCAGGTTATGGGTTTGCTCGCCCTGTTTAATTGAGCGATAAACCAGCCAGGCGCCTTTGGGGGTTTCCTGTTGTTCTAGCTCTGCAAAGTCAACACCGTTGGAGCGAGCAAAGCCAAGCGCTGCTTTACTGGGATTGCCTTCGGCGTCGTAGGCGGCTTTTACTGCCGGGCCTTTGCGCTCTAACTGTTGATCCGGCTGGGCAGTGTCAAGGCCTTTGATCAACAGCGCCAAGCGACGAGGAGCGGCAAAGGACTGATAGCCAGAAAATTCAATTTGCGCCTTTTCAAGGCCAGAAATAATACCTTGGGTGAACGCTTCAGAAAGATGCTTAAGGGCAGCGGGTGGCAACTCTTCCGTTCCCAGCTCCACCAGAAAGTCTTCTTTTGTTGGCATTTGATTAGCAGAATGACTCATTACTTTCCCTCCCGCGCACTTTCTTTTGCTGCATCTTTACTGATGGCAGCCATAACTTCATTGCGAATGCGCTCATCCGCAAGTGGGAAACCAAGTGCCTGACGTTTATCGAAATACGCTTTAGCAACGGCTCTGGCCAGTGTTCTGACGCGCAGAATGTAACGCTGGCGCTCAGTTACCGAAATAGCATGGCGAGCATCCAGCAGGTTGAAGGTGTGAGATGCTTTCAGCACGTATTCATAAGCGGGCAGGGGCAGGCTATTTGCAACCAGTTTTTGCGACTCACGCTCGTAGAAATCGAAATGTTTAAACAGCTCGTCGGTATCGGCGTGTTCAAAGTTGAAAGTGGACATTTCCACCTCTTGCTGATGGAAAACATCACCGTAGGTCACCGGTCCGTGCGGGCCGTTAGTCCAAACAAGATCGTAGACGTTATCCACAGACTGCACATACATCGCCAGACGTTCAAGGCCGTAAGTGATTTCGCCGGTTACCGGGTAGCACTCAATTCCGCCTACTTGTTGAAAGTAGGTGAATTGGGTGACTTCCATGCCGTTCATCCACACTTCCCAACCCAGACCCCAGGCACCGAGTGTTGGCGATTCCCAGTTGTCTTCCACAAAACGGATGTCGTGTACCAGCGGGTCAATGCCCAAGGTGCGAAGCGAGTCCAGATAGAGTTCTTGCAGGTTGTCAGGAGAGGGCTTCATTACCACCTGAAACTGATAATAGTGTTGCAGGCGGTTGGGGTTTTCACCGTAGCGGCCATCGGTTGGACGGCGGCTTGGTTGTACGTAGCCAGAATTCCAGTTTTCCGGGCCGATGGCACGCAAAAAGGTGGCCGGGTGGAAAGTACCGGCACCCACTTCCATATCCAGCGGTTGCAGAATAACGCAGCCCTGTTGGGCCCAGAATTGCTGTAGGGCAAGAATTAGCCCCTGAAATGTATGGGTATCTGGCGTGCTCTGGGAAGTCACTTTTTTACCTCTTGGCAGCTCAGGGGCAAATGTGTCATTCACTCTTGAGCTTTTGTGGCACTTGGCTTTGGTTCCCGGTGGCAGTCCGGGTTCGATTGTAAAATAACAGGGGATTATAGCGATTTTTGCCAGTAAGTTTAAGTTGTGGATAAGTTGTGAGAAACGTGGGTAAGTCTTTTGGATAACTGTGTCGTAGTGAGTTACTTTCGCGCTGTGCGTTATTGAAAAAAGCACTCAAAAGCAGTGGTTAATAAGCTGGTTTAGCGGTTGAAATGGGTCAGAGGGTGGCTTGCCAGACATGGCGGTTAACACGAATAGCTTAAGAAGCGCCCAGTAGGGCGCAATTTTCGGATAGTAGCCTCAATGGAATCCAATTCCCAAGGTTAACTGTCAGTAACGCCAGAAGGTTGGGGTAAAGAGTACCAGTAAGGTAAATATCTCCAGACGACCAAGCAGCATGGCAAATGCCAGAATCCATTTGGCTCCGTCGGGCAGGCTTTGGTAGCTTGATGTTGCGTCACCGAGCGCCGGGCCGAGGTTGTTCAGGCATGAGGCAATGGTTGAGAAAGCCGTGGTGAAATCCAGCCCCGTTGCTAACAGGGCTAAAAACAACACAATGAACATCAAAATATAGATTGCAAAGAATCCCCACACCGCTTCACCAACCCTCGGTGCCACCGGTTTGCCGCCAATTTTAATGGTAAACACGGCATTAGGGTGAACCAAACGACGAAGCTCTCTTACGCCTTGTTTGGCGATCAGTACCACTCGAATGACTTTCATTCCTCCGGCGGTAGAGCCGGCACAGCCGCCCATAAAACTGGTAAAAAACAGCATCAGCGGCAGAAACATCGGCCAGGCGGAAAAACTCGATGATGAGGTATAGCCCGTGGTGGTGGCCACCGACACCACTTCAAACAAACCAAAGCGTAATGACTGACCGAGCGAGTAAGTTTCAGAAAGAAATAACGTGCCAACGGTAATAAGACTGACGACGCCTAAAATAGCCAAAAACCATTTCAATTCCGGGTCCTGAAAGTAGTGGGCGATGCTCTTATGCCGCCACATGGTAAAGTGCAGGGCAAAATTTACCCCGGCAACCAGCATGAAAAAAGTGGCTACGCAGGTGATTAGCCCAGAGTTAAAGTGTCCCATGCTGGCGTCGTAAGTGGAAAAACCGCCAATGGCAATGGTACTGAAGCTGTGGCAGATGGCATCAAACAGGTTCATGCCGGCCAAAAAGTAAGCCAAGGCACAGGTAGCAGTCAGAAACACATAAAGAAACCAGAGCGCTTTGGCGGTTTCGGTAATTCTTGGTGTGAGCTTGGTGTCTTTGATTGGCCCCGGAGTTTCGGTGCGGTACAGCTGCATGCCGCCGATGCCCAGCATTGGCAAAATAGCAACGGCAAGCACAATGATTCCCATGCCACCAAGCCATTGCAGTTGCTGGCGGTAAAATAAAATGGAGCGTGGAAGTTGCTCGATTCCGGTCAAAATGGTGGCTCCGGTGGTGGTCAGACCGGATAACGATTCAAACAGTGCATCGGTGACGCTAAGCGCGGGGCTCTCCATTAACAGAAATGGCAAAGACCCGACGGAGCCAAGCACAATCCAAAAGAGCGCGGTCACCAGAAAACCCTCTCGGGTTCTCAGCTCATCTTTAACATGGCGAAATGGAAACCACAGCAGCACGCCCAAAAACAGCGTGAGCAAGAAGGTGTGGATGAATACGGATATTTCCTGCTCTTGGTAGATCAGGGCAACGAGGATGGGGGGAAGGCTGGAGGTGCTAAACAATACCAACAAAATACCCAAAATAGGGAAAATAACCTGAAACTGCATAGTGTTCCTGCTTGTTATGGCCGTCTTCCGTGGCGGCTTGCCAGAGCAATAAATTGTGATTTTTACAGCGGTAGATCATTCCCGGTCCCTGGGAAAAAAGAGCCGTCAATTGTTGGTGAAATTACAGAAAATTGCACCAGAACGCAAAGGGGGTTGTGGCAGCGCTCTTGGGCATAAGTGGATTATCAGAGTCCGTTCTATTTAAAAGCAAGAGCTGGGAAAAGTAGCGTCTTTGTGGTGCTGGCTTTTCCGTTGCGTAATTGCTTTGTCAAACACTCAGAAGAACCCAAGCCCCACTTGAAACAGCTGCTCAACTTCACGAATTTTGCGCTTGTTGGTGAGGAAGAGAATGACGTGATCGCCGGATTCGATTTTGGTGGTATCGTGGGCAATCAGTACTTGCTCGTCACGCACGATCGCCCCAATGGTGGCGCCCTGGGGTAACTCTACGTTCTGAATGGTTTTACCAACGACCTTTGATGACTGTTCGTCGCCGTGGGCAATGGCTTCGATAGACTCTGCTGCTCCGCGCCTGAGTGAGTGAACGTTTACTACGTCACCGCGTCTGACGTGCTTGAGGAGGCTGCTGATGGTGGCCAGTTGTGGCGAGATTGCAATGTCAATTTCACCACCCTGAACCAGATCAACGTAGGCGGGGTTGTTGATCAGCGCCATTACCTTGCGGGCGCCCAAACGCTTCGCCAGCATGGAGGACATAACGTTGGCTTCGTCGTCGTTGGTGAGGGCGCAGAAGATATCGGTCTCTTCGATGTTTTCACTGATGAGCAGCTCTTTATCTGAGGCGTTGCCACAAAATACCATCGCTTTGGTCAGCGTTTCGGAAAGAAACTGGCAGCGCTCCATGTTTTGCTCGACGATTTTTATTTTATATTGGCCTTCTACGGCCTGAGCGAGGCGCAGGCCAATATTGCCGCCACCGGCAATGATGATGCGCTTGTAATCATCATCCAGCCGTTGCAGTTCGCTCATTACGGCGCGGATATCTTCTCTGGCAGCGATGAAAAATACCTCGTCGTCCACCTCAATAACAGTGGTGCCTTTTGGCATGATGGCGTTACCACGGCGAAAGATGGCGGCAACCCGGGTATCAATACTCGGCATGTGCTCACGGATATAGCGCAGCTCATGCCCCACCAGCGGGCCACCATAATAGGCTTTCATGGCGACCAGCTGCACGCGGCCGTCGGCAAAGTCAAGCACTTGCAGAGCGCCGGGGCGCTCCAACAGCCGTGTGATGTAGTTAGTAACCACTTGTTCCGGGCTAATGAGTACATCAATGGGCAGCGCGGTATTGGCAAAGAGGCTTTCGTTTTTCAGGTATGCAGCCTGACGAATCCGGGCAATTTTTGCCGGGGTTTGAAACAGGGTGTAGGCAATCTGACAGGCCACCATGTTGACTTCATCGCTGTTGGTGACCGCCACCAGCATGTCGGCCTCATCAGCGCCGGCCTGCTTCAGCACGCCGGGAAATGACGCCTTACCCTGAATGGTGCGGATATCGACTTTGTCTTGCAGTTCTCGAAGCCGCGTGGTGTCGGTGTCCACCACGGTGATGTCATTTTCTTCATTGGCAAGGTTTTCTGCCAGAGTGCCGCCCACTTGACCGGCACCGAGAATGATGATTTTCATTTATGAGTCCGTTTTGACCATCAGGCTGTAGAAAAAGCCATCGCCCGTGCCCGGTAATCGCTGTTTACCAAAGCCAGTATCGATGCCCCATTCGCCCTCAATGGGCAGCAGTTGGGCGTTCGGGGTTTCTGCCAGAAAGTGTTCAATTTGCAGATGATTTTCTTCGGGCATAATTGAGCAGGTTGCATAAAGTAGCGTGCCGCCGGGTTTCAGTAAAGGCCAGATAGCATGCAGAATTTGGTTCTGCAGCTGGGCTAAGGCGGTGATGTCTTCGGCTTTTCTCAAGTGTTTGATGTCTGGGTGGCGTCGTATAACTCCGGTGGCAGAGCAAGGGGCATCCAACAGAATGTGGTCGTAGGGTTGGCCAGAAAACCATGCTTGTACGTTGGTGGCGTCGCCGCAAAGGATGTTGGCGTTTAATTCAAGGCGTTGCAGGTTTGCACTGACCCGTTCCAGTCGGCTGCTGTCGGCGTCGAGAGCGTCAACAGTGATGCCCGGGTTTAGCTCCAGTAAGTGACAGGTTTTACCACCCGGGGCGCAGCAGGCGTCAAGAATGCGGTCTTGGGGTTTGGCTTTGATCAGTGTGGCGGCTAACTGGGCCGACTCATCCTGAACGCTGACGGCACCGGTGGCGAACATGGGCAGTTTTTCAACCGGAGTCGGTCGGCTGAGGGTGATAGCTTGTGGCGCAACGCTGGACAATCGTCCTTGTAGGCACGCATCCAGCAGTTTTTTCAGGTAGCGCGAGGGTTGAATTTTTTGTTCATTCACCCGCAGAGTCATTGGCGGTGGCTGGTTGTTGGCAGTAAGAATGGCTTGATAGTCCGCCGGCCATGCGCGTTTTATCGCATTGATTAGCCACTTGGGATGGGAAAACCCGCAAACCGGGCTGCGTTCTGCCAGAGTCGTTTAGTTCCTCAAAACGGCGCTGGGCATTTCTGAGGATGCCGTTAACCAGACCACGTGCCCAGGCTTTACCCAAAGATCGTGTGGCTTGCACGGTTTCACCAATGGCCGCATGGGGCGGAATTCGGGTGAAAAAAAGCTGGTAAAGGCCCACCAGAATCAGGTTGTGGATATCTTGCTCTTTCTCTTTTAAAGGCTTTTCGGTGAGAAATTTCAGCCAGGCATCAAGGCGGTGGTAGTAACGCAAGGTGCCATAACAAAGCTCAGCCAGTAGGGGTTGATCTTTTTTGGCGAGCTTTTCTTGCAAGGGGGGAAGTACGCTGTTCAGTGACTCGCCGTGAGTCACCCGGGTAATGGCTTTAGCTGCCAATTGTCGTACGGAAGATTGTTTGGCCATAAATTAACTGAATTGTTTCCCGACACTGAATAGCGCTTTTTTGCTGTTCAGTAGCTCTTGAACCGTCATGGCGCGGCTTCCTGCCAATTGCAGACGAGTAATTCTTAGTATTCCTTCGCTGCAGGCAATATCCAGACCAGTTTTTTCTGCTGCGATCAGTGTGCCGGGAGGGTTGGAGGTATTTTCCTTTAATGCCGTGGCTTCCCAAATGCGGATCGTGGTGTCGTCCAAAGTGGTGGTAGCTACTGGCCAGGGGTTAAATGCGCGAATTTGTCGGTCCAGAGTCAGGGCGGTTTTTTGCCAGTTGAGTGTTGATTCTTCTTTGCTCATTTTGTGGGCGTAGCTTGCTTGCGGTTCGTCCTGTTTTTCTGGTTTTGTGGTACCGTTGGCGATGTCACTGAGCGCCTGTATCAAGGCGGGTTGGCCCACTTCAATCAGCCGGTCATGGAGTTGGGATGAGGTGTCGGTGGAGAGTATTGGGCAAAAGGCTTTGAGTAGCATATCGCCGGTATCAAGTCCTGCGTCCATCTGCATGATGGTGACTCCGGACTCGGTGTCGCCCGCTTCAATGGCGCGTTGAATGGGGGCAGCACCTCGCCATTTTGGCAAAATGGAGCCGTGCACATTAATGCAGCCCAGTCTTGGTGTATCCAACACCGCTTGAGGCAGAATTAAACCGTAGGCGACTACAACCATCAGGTCTGCATTGTAGGAGGCTAGTGTTGCCTGTGACTCTTCATTGCGTAGCGATTTGGGCTGATGAACAGGGATGCAACGCTCAAGGGCGAGAGCTTTGACTGGTGATGGCATCAACTTCTGGCCGCGCCCGGCAGGTCGGTCTGGTTGCGTATAGACAGCAACTATTTGATGCTGACTACCCAAAATGGCCTGCAAGTGCGCCCTGGCAAACTCTGGGGTTCCGGCAAAGATGATTCTAAGGCTTTTCATAGAGGGCTCAGAATTAACAGAAAATGAAAACGGTGCCATCAACGCATTACGTTAATTGATGCACCGCTTGTTTGAACATGATTTCCTGGGCTTATCGCTTTTTCTTCCCAAGCTTTTTCTTGATACGGTCTTGCTTGAGCCGGGAAAGGGTATCAATGAATAACTTGCCTTCCAGGTGGTCCAGCTCGTGCTGTACACAAACTGCCGCCAAGCCGTCGTAATCTTTGCTGTATTCATTGCCATCACGGTCCAGTGCAGTGAGCCGCACCCGGTCATAGCGGTCCAAAAGTTCATAGAAGCCGGGAACCGAGAGACACCCTTCTTGCAGGTCAGACTTTTCATCACCAATGGGTTCGTAGGATGGGTTAATCAGGATTTGTGGCTCATTCGCGTCTTCTGAAAGATCCATCACCACAATGCGCTGATGAATATTAACCTGTGTTGCCGCCAAGCCTACACCATTGGCGTTGTACATGGTTTCCAGCATGTTATCAACAATACGACGGATGTCATCATTGACTTCGACTACCGGTTTGGCGATTGTGCGTAGTCTTTGGTCAGGGTATTCAAGTATTTCCAGTAGAGCCATTGGTGATCTCAGGTTGAACAGGTAACTTATTCATTAATTTTTCAGTATATCTCCAAATTCATTATGTACCTAGCGCACTGATAGACTTACCTCTGGCCGAAAGTGAAAAAACCGGACTGACTCATTTTTTATGCTCCTACGCTCTACTCAACAGTACAAGGCAAGCACAACAGCGGTTGTCTGGCGAGCTGTATACTTTTGAAGCGTTCATTGTGTATGTTGTGTGGCTTGCATCTTGAGAATCACATCACTAAGCCGAGAACTAAAAAGAGCGTATTGTGCAGTGGGTTGATACACTGCGCTGACGGCCTTAAAAGCAAAAATTCAACGCAGCTTTTCGCCGGTTAAAAATAACCACAGCCGCTGGATTTTCATATAAATTAACTGGCATAAAGCCGTTTAACTAAAACCATTCAAGGGATCGGGACGATAATGAGACGCTTTGCTCTGGCAGGAATCCTGCTCTGCATGTCCACACTGGGCCTGACTTACGACAGCCCGATAAAGGCAGACTCTCCCAGCAAATACACCGTAAAAAAAGGCGATACGCTGTGGGATATTTCCACGACATTTCTGGACAGCCCCTGGCTGTGGCCAGAGATATGGCACGTTAATCCACAGATAGCCAATCCCCACCTGATCTACCCGGGCGATATTGTCAGCCTCGTGTACATTAATGGGCGACCAAAATTAATGATCTCCCAGCGTGGCAGCAGCGGGCGAACCATTAAGTTGAGCCCCAAGGTTCGGGTAATGCCCGGAGATTCGGCGATTCCAGCGATTCCTTTGAATTCTATCAATAGTTACCTCAAAGGTGGCTATGTGTTCGCCAGTGAAGATCAGCTGAATAACACCCCTTACGTGTTTGCCGCAAAAGGGGACAAACTGGTTTCTGGTGCTGGAGATAAAGTCTACGCCCGGGGAGCCTTTTCAGGACAACACTTGCAATTTGATGTTGTTCGTCGCGGGGAAGTGGTTTTTGACCCTAAGACCAAAGAAATGCTCGGCCTGATCGGCATAGACGTTGGCACTACCCATCTGAGCAGGTTGCAACAAGATGTTGCTTCTATGGTGATTCAGAAAAGCCATATGGAGTTAAAGCCCGGGGATCGTCTTGTAAGACAACAAGCCAGTGGGCTGGTAACCACGTTCTTCCCAAAAGCACCGGATGCGCCCGTTGAAGGCATCGTTACCCACAACCTCAACGGTAACTCAAAAATATCCAAGTTCGACACAGTTGTAATTAATAAAGGGCTACGGGAAAGCCTGCGTCAGGGTGATATTTTTGCGGTATATCGTCAGTCGAACACGGTGTTTGATGCCATTGCCAACGAAGAGGTTGTCTTGCCTTCAGAGCGAGTTGGGCTGGTGATGGTTTATCGACCTTTTGAAAAAATGAGCTATGGTATTGTGCTATCAGTCAAAGAAGATATAGAAATTGGCTATATCCTCAAAAGCCCACAACCATAGGTAAGCGAACAATGTTTTCCCGGATGTGGGGCTGAACGCTGTCAATAAACAGAATAAGTCCACATCATTGGGAAGATTATTTGATGGTAACGTCTGCAACAGGCCAGCAAGACTGGCTGCAATTAGCCCCTTGGTTAACCCTGTCATTAATACCCGGCCTCGGGCCGATAAAGTCCGCTCAGTTGCTTGAGCGGTTTAAACACCCCTCTCACCTTTTCTCACTCTCTTACGATGAGTTAAAAGCCGTTATACCCGCTAAACTGGCGCAGGCTCTGGCTGGAGCCAGCAACAACTCAGCGATCAACAAACAGCTTAGCCACACCAAAGGCTGGCTTGAGTCCAGTGAGGCGCATAGCCTGTTAACGCCGGAGTCCCCCCTTTATCCGGCAGCGCTTAAAGAGATACCGGATGCCCCGGTTGTGCTTTACGTTGTTGGTAATCATCATCTGCTCACAGAGCCGCAGATTGGCGTGGTTGGCAGTCGGCGGCCGACGCCTAGTGGTCGGCGGGTAGCTCAGGAGTTTTGTGAATATCTCGCCCGCAGCGGTCTGGTGGTGACCAGTGGCTTGGCACTGGGTATTGACGCTGCAGCGCATCAGGGTGCTCTGGGTTGTTACGGTGGAACGGTTGCGGTTCTTGGTACTGGTGTCGATCAAATTTACCCTGCCAGGCATAAAGATCTCTATCAGCTCATTGCCACTCAGGGCGCGTTAATTAGTGAGTTTCCTATCGGTACAAAACCATTTGCCGGAAACTTTCCGCGCAGAAACCGTATTTTATCCGGTCTCTCTCTCGGTGTTCTGGTGGTTGAGGCAGCCATTGAGAGCGGTTCTTTGATCTCAGCCCGGCTTGCTGCAGAGCAGGGGCGTGAGGTGTTCGCCATTCCGGGTTCGGTACTGAACCCTCTGAGTCGGGGCTGCCATAAGCTGATTCGCGAAGGTGCGGTTCTGGTGGAGAACCCTGATGATATCTTGGTTGAACTGGCACCACAGCTTCGTTCGGTGGTTGCAGGTAAGCCAACTGACCAACCGGCAACAGCGGAGCCGAAAGAAACCGACCCATTGCGGCTGAAAGTTATTGAAGCGATGGGGTTTGATGTGGTCAGTGCGGATCAAATTTGCGCTTTATCAGGCATACCGTATGCCGAGCTTTCGGTCATTCTCACCAATATGGAGCTCGACGGCGTCATTGAGTCAACCCACGGCGGATTTATACGATTGGGTTAGACGACTGTTAACCGTTAATGGTTTGCAGTATTTTTTGCCTCTGGTGACTCTGTGTTTGAATAGCAACGTGTTATTTGATCAATTTTTTTGTTTTTAAAAGAGAAATCGTTGTCAGATGGATATTAAAAAAGCCGCTGAAGTGGTAAAAAGCGGAGGGGTCATTGCTTACCCTACAGAAGCGGTCTGGGGGCTGGGTTGTGATCCGTGGAATCGACGGGCAGTAAACCGAATTCTTGCCATAAAGCAGCGTCCTGTTGAAAAAGGCGTCATACTCGTTGGTGCCTGTGAAGAGCAGTTCCTGCCTCTGCTGGCTCCCTTGTCTCAAAAAGAGAGAGTGAAGCTTCAGTCCTCATGGCCAGGCCCTTACACATGGCTGATTCCAGACCCTAATGGCTGGGCACCACCATGGGTGCGTGGGCAGTTTGATACCGTAGCGGTTCGGGTCAGTGGGCATCCGCTGGTCAGGGCACTCTGTGAAGCGACGGGGCATCCGCTGGTATCCACCTCAGCCAATCTTGCTGGTAACGAGCCTTTGTTGACAATGGCTGACGTGAATGCAACCTTCGCTAACGAACTTGACTACGTAGTTCCGGGCGTCACCGGTGAGCAGAAAACCCCTTCAGTTATTCAGGATTTACGCTCAGGCAAACTGGTTCGTGCGGGTTAACCCAACTTATTAAGGCTTTTGCAAAAATGTCAGATCCAACAGTAGATCTTGTTGAGCAGTATTTATTGGATTTACAAAACCGCATCTGTACTGCGGTTGAAGCTGAAGAAACAAATGGTGCTTTCAGGGAAGATGAATGGAATTACCACGGCGGTGGCGGTGGCAAAGCCCGGGTACTTGAAGGTGGGCAGGTTTTTGAGAAGGCGGGTGTCAATTATTCCTGCGTAAAAGGGGAGCAGTTACCTGCCAGCGCCACCGCGCACCGACCTCAATTAGCGGGGCGAAGTTTTCAGGCGATGGGAGTGTCTTTGGTGATTCATCCGTATAACCCATTTGTACCCACATCCCACGCCAATGTGCGTATGCTAATTGCCCATAAAGAAGGCGAAAAACCCATCTGGTGGTTTGGTGGCGGTTATGACCTGACGCCTTACTACGGTTTTGCTGAAGATTGTCAGCACTGGCACCAAACAGCCAAAAACGCCTGTGAGCCATTTGGAGCAGAGGTCTACCCACGCTATAAAAAATGGTGTGATGACTACTTCTTCCTCAAACACCGCAATGAGCCCCGTGGCGTTGGCGGGCTTTTTTATGACGATTTAAATGAGTGGCCTTTTGAGCGTTGTTTTGAGTTTATGCAGGCCGTAGGTGACAGCTACATCAAGGCGTATCTGCCCATTGTCCAGCGTCGTAAAACGCTTACTTACACTGAAAAGCATAAGCAATTTCAGGAGTACAGAAGAGGACGGTACGTTGAGTTTAATCTGGTATACGACCGTGGAACATTATTTGGATTGCAGTCCGGTGGACGAACTGAGTCTATTCTAATGTCTTTGCCACCTCATGTGCGCTGGGATTACAACTGGCATCCTGAGCCAGGCAGTGAAGAGGCCCGGTTATACGATGAGTTTTTAAAACCGAAAGACTGGGTGTAAATCAAGAGGGTTAGATAATGGCCGGACCAGTAGATAGCTACGCAGTTATGGGTAATCCAATAGCCCACAGTCAATCGCCCGTTATTCATACACTGTTTGCACAACAAACTGACCAGCACATGCGTTACAGTGCGATTCTGGTCGATAACGGCGGTTTTCGGGCAGCGGTTGCGGCGTTTTTTGAAAACGGTGATCTAGGCCTCAGTATTACCACTCCATTCAAAGAAGAGGCGTGGCTATTATCTACCCACAGAACACTACGGGCGGAAAAAGCAGGGGCAGTCAACACGCTCTGGCAAGATGATCAGGGTCTGCTTCATGGCGACAATACCGATGGGCTCGGTTTGGTCGGTGATCTGAAAAAAAATCATCACATCAATATAAGCAACAAAAGACTTCTGGTTCTGGGCGCTGGGGGGGCCGTGCGCGGTGTCCTTGAGCCTCTGTTGGCAGAGCAACCGGCAGAATTGGTTATTGCTAATCGCACCCTGAGTAAAGCGCAAACACTGGTTGAGCTATTTCCACAAGCACCCATTAGTGCCTGTAGTTTTGAGCACTTAGAAGGCCGTTTCGACTTGATTATTAATGGCACCACGGCCAGCTTGAAGGGGGATTTACCACCTATTCCCGATCATGTCATTGATCAAAACACCTGTTGTTATGACATGATGTACAGCAAAGATGAAACCGTTTTCAATCGCTGGTGTCGCCAACAGGGTGCAAAAAAAACCATTGACGGACTGGGGATGCTGGTTGAACAGGCAGCGGAACAATTTGCCATTTGGCGGGGTGTTCATCCTGATACCCGTCAGGTTCTGGAGTTGTTGCGCAGGCAGTGAGTTTTTATTATGGATACACCACAGCCCGATCTCGTCATCGCTGAAGATTTGCTTCCCGGTGATTTACTCTTTCAGTTGCGCATGGGTGGCGAACAAGAGCCGATTATTAGTCGTCTATTTGCTGGTCGTGATGGCATGGCAGTCAATCACGTTGCCATCTACGAAGGGGATGGCATGGCAATAGAGGCCGTAACATCAGAAGTAAAAAAAACGTCACTGGATGAGTTTTTCAGCGCAGCA
>CBDAPN010000007.1:0-82165 GCA_965198415.1 Endozoicomonas sp. | reverse complement strand
ATCTGACGCCTCCTTGTCTTCGCCACAATCAAATGACGAGTTGCTTTGAACCGGTCTGTGTAAGAATGGCCGGCCCAGCTCTGGGCTTTCTTCATACACGCACAAATCTTTCGCCTTTTACTAAAGATTTCCGTGGAGAAGGCCAACTCGATGAGTATATAGGCGATTTTTCTCAGGTCCTGCTTAGGCGGGACTGACCAGAAAGAATTGAAAGTACCTGATTGATGGCAGACGTTCAGGAGGGGCGGTTGGTGTCTGCAGCACACTCTCTGTAAATGCGTCTAAGTGGCATTCTTCAAAGACTTGGCGGAAAATTCTCAAATTCTTACTTGTGGCGCCGAACTTCGAGGGGTATCGGAAGCACCGCCCGCCTTCGGGAGTGCCTTCATTTCCTCGACCCACTGGGATACGGTGGTTTCCTTTGTTATAATGAGGCATCTGGCGCCTCCTTGTCTTCGCCACAATCAAATGACGAGTTGCTTTGAACCGGTCTGTGTAAGAATGGCCGGCCCAGCTCTGGGCTTTCTTCATACACGCACAAATCTTTCGCCTTTTACTAAAGATTTCCGTGGAGAAGGCCAACTCGATGAGTATATAGGCGATTTTTCTCAGGTCCTGCTTAGGCGGGACTGACCAGAAAGAATTGAAAGTACCTGATTGATGGCAGACGTTCAGGAGGGGCGGTTGGTGTCTGCAGCACACTCTCTGTAAATGCGTCTAAGTGGCATTCTTCAAAGACTTGGCGGAAAATTCTCAAATTCTTACTTGTGGCGCCGAACTTCGAGGGGTATCGGAAGCACCGCCCGCCTTCGGGAGTGCCTTCATTTCCTCGACCCACTGGGATACGGTGGTTTCCTTTGTTATAATGAGGCATCTGGCGCCTCCTTGTCTTCGCCACAATCAAATGACGAGTTGCTTTGAACCGGTCTGTGTAAGAATGGCCGGCCCAGCTCTGGGCTTTCTTCATACACGCACAAATCTTTCGCCTTTTACTAAAGATTTCCGTGGAGAAGGCCAACTCGATGAGTATATAGGCGATTTTTCTCAGGTCCTGCTTAGGCGGGACTGACCAGAAAGAATTGAAAGTACCTGATTGATGGCAGACGTTCAGGAGGGGCGGTTGGTGTCTGCAGCACACTCTCTGTAAATGCGTCTAAGTGGCATTCTTCAAAGACTTGGCGGAAAATTCTCAAATTCTTACTTGTGGCGCCGAACTTCGAGGGGTATCGGAAGCACCGCCCGCCTTCGGGAGTGCCTTCATTTCCTCGACCCACTGGGATACGGTGGTTTCCTTTGTTATAATGAGGCATCTGGCGCCTCCTTGTCTTCGCCACAATCAAATGACGAGTTGCTTTGAACCGGTCTGTGTAAGAATGGCCGGCCCAGCTCTGGGCTTTCTTCATACACGCACAAATCTTTCGCCTTTTACTAAAGATTTCCGTGGAGAAGGCCAACTCGATGAGTATATAAGCGATTTTTCTCAGGTCCTGCTTAGGCGGGACTGACCAGAAAGAATTGAAAGTACCTGATTGATGGCAGACGTTCAGGAGGGGCGGTTGGTGTCTGCAGCACACTCTCTGTAAATGCGTCTAAGTGGCATTCTTCAAAGACTTGGCGGAAAATTCTCAAATTCTTACTTGTGGCGCCGAACTTCGAGGGGTATCGGAAGCACCGCCCGCCTTCGGGAGTGCCTTCATTTCCTCGACCCACTGGGATACGGTGGTTTCCTTTGTTATAATGAGGCATCTGGCGCCTCCTTGTCTTCGCCACAATCAAATGACGAGTTGCTTTGAACCGGTCTGTGTAAGAATGGCCGGCCCAGCTCTGGGCTTTCTTCATACACGCACAAATCTTTCGCCTTTTACTAAAGATTTCCGTGGAGAAGGCCAACTCGATGAGTATATAGGCGATTTTTCTCAGGTCCTGCTTAGGCGGGACTGACCAGAAAGAATTGAAAGTACCTGATTGATGGCAGACGTTCAGGAGGGGCGGTTGGTGTCTGCAGCACACTCTCTGTCAATGCGTCTAAGTGGCATTCTTCAAAGACTTGGCGGAAAATTCTCAAATTCTTACTTGTGGCGCCGAACTTCGAGGGGTATCGGAAGCACCGCCCGCCTTCGGGAGTGCCTTCATTTCCTCGACCCACTGGGATACGGTGGTTTCCTTTGTTATAATGAGGCATCTGGCGCCTCCTTGTCTTCGCCACAATCAAATGACGAGTTGCTTTGAACCGGTCTGTGTAAGAATGGCCGGCCCAGCTCTGGGCTTTCTTCATACACGCACAAATCTTTCGCCTTTTACTAAAGATTTCCGTGGAGAAGGCCAACTCGATGAGTATATAGGCGATTTTTCTCAGGTCCTGCTTAGGCGGGACTGACCAGAAAGAATTGAAAGTACCTGATTGATGGCAGACGTTCAGGAGGGGCGGTTGGTGTCTGCAGCACACTCTCTGTAAATGCGTCTAAGTGGCATTCTTCAAAGACTTGGCGGAAAATTCTCAAATTCTTACTTGTGGCGCCGAACTTCGAGGGGTATCGGAAGCACCGCCCGCCTTCGGGAGTGCCTTCATTTCCTCGACCCACTGGGATACGGTGGTTTCCTTTGTTATAATGAGGCATCTGGCGCCTCCTTGTCTTCGCCACAATCAAATGACGAGTTGCTTTGAACCGGTCTGTGTAAGAATGGCCGGCCCAGCTCTGGGCTTTCTTCATACACGCACAAATCTTTCGCCTTTTACTAAAGATTTCCGTGGAGAAGGCCAACTCGATGAGTATATAGGCGATTTTTCTCAGGTCCTGCTTAGGCGGGACTGACCAGAAAGAATTGAAAGTACCTGATTGATGGCAGACGTTCAGGAGGGGCGGTTGGTGTCTGCAGCACACTCTCTGTAAATGCGTCTAAGTGGCATTCTTCAAAGACTTGGCGGAAAATTCTCAAATTCTTACTTGTGGCGCCGAACTTCGAGGGGTATCGGAAGCACCGCCCGCCTTCGGGAGTGCCTTCATTTCCTCGACCCACTGGGATATGGTGGTTTCGTTTGTTATAATGAGGCATCTGGCGCCTCCTTGTCTTCGCCACAATCAAATGACGAGTTGCTTTGAACCGGTCTGTGTAAGAATGGCCGGCCCAGCTCTGGGCTTTCTTCATACACGCACAAATCTTTCACCAGATTTTTGCAACAAAGCAAATATTTCAAATATTTGCTCTTAATTACATTCACTAATTAATTTCTAATTAAATAGAGTCCCAGGACTATAAAATCGAATCTCTTAATGGCTGCATCAATCAACGAAACACCAACTAACGTTGAAAGAATGGATGATGACTCATCAATGTCACGAGAAGAAGCCACAGTTACGGGAGAAATCAACACACAAACACAAGAAAACGAACAGACAACAACTACACCGGATGTACAGGCAGCAGGTAAACCATCCACCCGTTCCACAGTAGAGGGGCAAAGGGAAAACCTGTTATACAAGGAAGACCTTGGGTTTGTACCCACGAGGAAGGATCCAAGGTATGTTTTTTATCGACAAGACAAGTCAAAAAAATTTGACGTGAAAAATGAAGATATTCTTCACTGCTTAGAGCAGTTGAATCTATTGGAACATTTAGAACTATTACAAGTGTCACGATCCAACAAATCAGTCGAAATAAGATTCGACTCCGAAAAGGCTGCACAAGAATTCCTCTGCTATGACATCACCATTCGAGGAAGCACAGTAATATTCAGGTGCAATGCATTTAGACGGCTGCGGGTGTCCATTCATGGGGTGCACCCCAACGTCTCAGATGACGCACTTGAATATGAAATGCAGAATCACTTTGGTGGTGTCATAGATATTAGAAAGGACACTAGCTCTTATAAAAACAAAAGGTATGAAACAGGATCAAGATCCTTCATCATCACAGAACTCTATGAGCACATACCCAGGTCTCATAGAATATTCAACAGATGGTGCCTAGTGTATTACACTGGGCAACCATACTCAGCAAGAAAGCCCAAAAACCAGACGGACAACCAAAAACAACAGCCGGACTCAGACAAAGAGGAGTCGATGTCAACCTCGGAGACTGAAGGAAATTCACAGAAGGGTGACTCGGATGAGGAATCCTCTGCGAGTTTCAAAACAGTTGAAGAGAAAGATGTCGGCTTCTCTTCGAAAAGAAACCGGCAAGAAGAAGCAGGCGAACCATGTCATAAAAAAAAGAAAGAAGAAAAAAAGGGTATGGGCTCTGATATGGAACTCATGATCAGCCAACTAACTACTATTGTTAGGGAGTTGGAGGAACATGAGTTCCGGAACATTGTTGAGGTCCTCGGGGAGGATCGTAGCGACGAGATAGACGGTGTTATTGCTAGCATGGTCTGTCTCGCCGAGACTGCCCGGGACATCAACAAAGTTCCAGCAGAGCACAAACCCTTTTACGAAAAATTAAGAAAGAAAAGAGAGAAAAACATTAGCACCGAAGCTATGCATGATAGCTTCGTCCACACGGGCTTCTACGAAAAGTATTTGCTTAGGATGCAGAGATTGCGAGATGAACGCACCTTGCAAGCTCCGCCCTAAGCAACTACTTTAAGTAGAAGCAAAGTTTAGCTAACTAGATAAACACATCTCAAATCTCTACACCCTAAGCGAGAACAACAAAGCTCTTTTTTATCTAATTTTTTCACTCTCTTCTTTCTGGAATATTTGCCTGCCTTGGTTTTGTTCTAGGAAGTTTAGCTAGACAAATAGTTTCTTGTTTGTAAAGACAGCAGATAACTACACTTTGTTCCCAAGTGGAAGTTTGTATATATTTGTAAATAGTTTATTTCTTTTGTTACCAACAACTGTGTCGGTATAGCTTGTTGGTAACACTTTAAGTTTGTACCGCTTTCGCCCAGGTTCGGTTCTCACGAAAGGCGTTAATTTTTCAATATGTCTAAATTAGAAATTGCGTCGCTAAACGTTCGAGGTCTTCAAGACAACAACAAAAGAAAACGAATTTTCCAAACTTTTCGAAACTCGAAATTTGATATAATACTTCTACAGGAAACACATAGCACTGACGAAGACGTTATCCTCTGGAAAAAGGACTGGATAGGTCGCGCTTTCTTTTCATCGCTTAATAGCACTAAAAGCGGAGTAGCAATACTTTGCAAAGAATCAAAAAACTTCAAAGTAGAACTCGAAAATTCTGATAAGGCAGGCCGTATAATCTCGGTTACAGTCGAAACTCAAAAAAATAAATTTCAAATAACCAACATATACGCTCCCAACATATCCCTCCAACGAAAGACATTCTTTGACAAATTAAAAGGTTACGTCACACCTAAATATGAAGTCATATTGGGTGGAGACTTCAATATGGTCGAAAATCTGACCATGGATAGGCAAGGAGGAAACCCCAATAGACAACACTTATACGGATTAGAAGAATTAAACGAAATTAAACAAAACTGTAATCTAACGGACATTTGGAGAACTCAAAACAAGTTCAAAATGAAATTTACATACGAAAACGGTATATTGGACTTTAAGTCCAGAATCGACCGTTTCTATATGTGGAACCAAGCGGAAAAACAATTTAGTATCCGCTCTGATATTATACAAAACAAATTATCAGACCATCACATGATAACTCTGTCGTTAAAAAATATCACGACAAACAAAAGAGGTCCTTCGTACTGGAAGTTAAACACCAGTATTTTAGAAAATAAAGACTACAAACAAAAAATTGAAACTTTTTGGATAAATTGGAAAAATAAGAAAAACATTTACCCCGACCAAACTAAGTGGTGGGACATGGCTAAGCAATATATACAAGGTATAACCAAAGATTTTTGCATAGACTTCAAACAAAACCAAAACGAACTTTTAGTAGAGTATAGGGCCGAAATCGACTCGCTCTACCAACAACGCCCTATAGATCACGAAAAAATCAATGAAATCCAAAACAACATCGATATAATAGAAGAACGCTCCCTGAAAGGAGCAATGGTTCGAAGTAGAACCAAATTCATTGAAAACGAAGAAACCCCTTCTAAATTCTTTTATGCAGCAGAATCTGTTTTTCAAAAAAACAAAACAATTACAGCACTTAAGGATAAATCCGGTAAGATAGTCACAACCGATAAAGAAATCTTAAAATCGGCACAAACTTTTTACGAAGAGCTTTACAAAAAAGCTCAGATAAACAAATCAGAACAAGATAAACTTATTAATAACTACGAAAAAAAAATATCAGACAATTGGCACAACAAGTTAAAAGAAAACTTTACAGAGAAAGAAATATATAATTCTTTAAAAGATATGAGCGAAGATAGTGCTCCTGGTAAAGATGGTATACCAATGGAGTTCTATCGGACCTTTTGGTACCTCATAAAAGAGGATTTCACAAATCTAGTCAATTACATATTCTTTGAAAAAAAAGAAATCACAAAAACAATGAAAACAGCAATTATCTCGCTAATACCTAAAACAACACCAGAAGAAACAAATATAGCTAAATGGAGACCAATCTCCCTTTTATGTGTTGATTATAAAATAATCACTAAAACTATTACGAACAGACTGCTGCCGACGCTCAGTGAAATTATTTCATCAGAGCAATCGGCGGCAGTTCCAGGACGTCATATATATGACAATCTTTTCACCATTCGAGATTTAATCAACTACTCCAATAAAAAACATATTCCAACATACATTTTAAGTTTTGATCAAGAAAAGGCATTTGATAAAGTAGATAGAGACTACATGTTCAGATGCCTAGAGAGAATGAACTACCCTCAACAATTTGTTGAATTTATAAAAATCTTATACTGCGAAACTTACTCCCAAGTACAAAATAACGGACACATGTCCGAAGAATTCCTTTTGGAAAGGGGTGTTAGGCAAGGCTGTCCCCTCTCTTTCCCTCTCTATTGCGTCCAGAATGACGTGTTTTCTCACGACATTCTAAAAGACAAAGATATTAAAGGTTTTAATCTACCCGGCAAAAAAGAAAACCTTAAATTATCGCAATACGCAGATGACACTAGTTTTATCTCGTCCAACTTTGAGGACATACCATTACTCTTTGAAAAATTTTCAAAATACGAAAAAGCTACAGGATGCACACTTAATGCCCATAAAACAAAAGGCTTACTAATACAAACAAACACCGTCGCTAGAATATGCCAAAAATACCCTATAACATGGTGCACTGACGAATTCGTTCGGATCCTAGGTGTACACTTTAACAACGATTACCAACACACAAAATATTTCAACATGCAAGCCTGCATTCGCCAAATGGAAGAATGCGCGAAAACGCAATCCCAAAGAAACCTTTCTTTAAAAGGGAAAACGGTAGTAATAAACACTTTGATACTGTCAAAACTGTGGTTTATGGCTAACGTTTTCCCAATACCAAAAGATCTTATACCCGAAATAAACAAAATTGTATTTGGCTACTTATGGAAAGGATCGGCGGCCGAACCAATAGCTCGAGAAACCCTCTTTCTCCCTAGAGACAGAGGGGGACTCGGAATATTGGTGCCGCTGATCCAAGGCCAAGCACTAAGAATTAAATACCTACTACAACTAGCAAACCAAGACAACAATAATATCTGGACGTATCTTGGAAGATACTGGGTATCTTCCAAGATACATAACTTTACACCACACTGGCAATTCCTACGTAGCAACGTAATCCCAAAAAATTACGATTCCTACGTACCGGATTGCTACTCCGATATATTACCCTTAACAAAAGACAACATAAAAGATATACTTAAAAAAGAAGCAACTACGAAAAACATATACAGAACAATTGTAGACAAACACACCAATAATTATGAAATCGCTTCGGAAATGAAGTGGAATAGCATCAGGCAGGAAATATTGCCATGGAAATGTATGTGGCAAAACACATTCAATTCCTACAATATGCCCCAAGAAAATAACATATATTTCAAAATACTGCATCGCGTCTTATATGTTAATCAAAAGATATACGATAACGCCTACAACAAAAACAACCTCTCCCCATTCTGCAACAATTGCAAAACCAAGAGAGAAACCATACTGCACGCACTATACGAGTGCGCAGATAAATACAAAATATGGAAACATTTCTTTCAAATAATAAATAAACTCAACAGCGCAGCGAAAATGACATCGACAAACTGCGTACTCATTTTAAATGCCCTTGTAAAAGACAAGAAAGTTAAGAAACTTCTTCTAACTATCCATATAACAATACTAAAAGAAATATGGATAGCTAGAAATTTATTGAAACATCAGAAGAAATCCCTTACAAATGACGTCATTATCAGGAAAATCATCACTAAGTTAAGAGAGATAATAAGAATAAATTTTCAAAAGCACTTAAGACAAGAAACTTTAGAAACTTTTAAGAAAAACTTTTGTATAAACGAAGCACTATGTTCGGTCATAGGCAATGACCTAACAATACACCTTTAAGAAAATAAGAAAAACCAAATACACTATCAAGTCAAGCGCCAAAGCTCTTGTTAGTAGTCTTCATATATGTTTATGAAGACTGTTAACTCGGGCTTTGTCTCTTGAATTAATAAAAGAAATAGACTACGATTATTACCTAGACAACAAGTACTATGTAATTTTATATCAGAAAAAAAAAGAACTGTAAATATACTTAGAAGCTGTAAATATTTATATTTGTAAATATATGTTTTAAAAAAAAAAAAAAAAAAAAAAAAAAAAAAAGATTTCCGTGGAGAAGGCCAACTCGATGAGTATATAGGCGATTTTTCTCAGGTCCTGCTTAGGCGGGACTGACCAGAAAGAATTGAAAGTACCTGATTGATGGCAGACGTTCAGGAGGGGCAGTTGGTGTCTGCAGCACACTCTCTGTAAATGCGTCTAAGTGGCATTCTTCAAAGACTTGGCGGAAAATTCTCAAATTCTTACTTGTGGCGCCGAACTTCGAGGGGTATCGGAAGCACCGCCCGCCTTCGGGAGTGCCTTCATTTCCTCGACCCACTGGGATACGGTGGTTTCCTTTGTTATAATGAGGCATCTGGCGCCTCCTTGTCTTCGCCACAATCAAATGACGAGTTGCTTTGAACCGGTCTGTGTAAGAATGGCCGGCCCAGCTCTGGGCTTTCTTCATACACGCACAAATCTTTCGCCTTTTACTAAAGATTTCCGTGGAGAAGGCCAACTCGATGAGTATATAGGCGATTTTTCTCAGGTCCTGCTTAGGCGGGACTGACCAGAAAGAATTGAAAGTACCTGATTGATGGCAGACGTTCAGGAGGGGCGGTTGGTGTCTGCAGCACACTCTCTGTAAATGCGTCTAAGTGGCATTCTTCAAAGACTTGGCGGAAAATTCTCAAATTCTTACTTGTGGCGCCGAACTTCGAGGGGTATCGGAAGCACCGCCCGCCTTCGGGAGTGCCTTCATTTCCTCGACCCACTGGGATACGGTGGTTTCCTTTGTTATAATGAGGCATCTGGCGCCTCCTTGTCTTCGCCACAATCAAATGACGAGTTGCTTTGAACCGGTCTGTGTAAGAATGGCCGGCCCAGCTCTGGGCTTTCTTCATACACGCACAAATCTTTCGCCTTTTACTAAAGATTTCCGTGGAGAAGGCCAACTCGATGAGTATATAGGCGATTTTTCTCAGGTCCTGCTTAGGCGGGACTGACCAGAAAGAATTGAAAGTACCTGATTGATGGCAGACGTTCAGGAGGGGCGGTTGGTGTCTGCAGCACACTCTCTGTAAATGCGTCTAAGTGGCATTCTTCAAAGACTTGGCGGAAAATTCTCAAATTCTTACTTGTGGCGCCGAACTTCGAGGGGTATCGGAAGCACCGCCCGCCTTCGGGAGTGCCTTCATTTCCTCGACCCACTGGGATACGGTGGTTTCCTTTGTTATAATGAGGCATCTGGCGCCTCCTTGTCTTCGCCACAATCAAATGACGAGTTGCTTTGAACCGGTCTGTGTAAGAATGGCCGGCCCAGCTCTGGGCTTTCTTCATACACGCACAAATCTTTCGCCTTTTACTAAAGATTTCCGTGGAGAAGGCCAACTCGATGAGTATATAGGCGATTTTTCTCAGGTCCTGCTTAGGCGGGACTGACCAGAAAGAATTGAAAGTACCTGATTGATGGCAGACGTTCAGGAGGGGCGGTTGGTGTCTGCAGCACACTCTCTGTAAATGCGTCTAAGTGGCATTCTTCAAAGACTTGGCGGAAAATTCTCAAATTCTTACTTGTGGCGCCGAACTTCGAGGGGTATCGGAAGCACCGCCCGCCTTCGGGAGTGCCTTCATTTCCTCGACCCACTGGGATACGGTGGTTTCCTTTGTTATAATGAGGCATCTGGCGCCTCCTTGTCTTCGCCACAATCAAATGACGAGTTGCTTTGAACCGGTCTGTGTAAGAATGGCCGGCCCAGCTCTGGGCTTTCTTCATACACGCACAAATCTTTCGCCTTTTACTAAAGATTTCCGTGGAGAAGGCCAACTCGATGAGTATATAGGCGATTTTTCTCAGGTCCTGCTTAGGCGGGACTGACCAGAAAGAATTGAAAGTACCTGATTGATGGCAGACGTTCAGGAGGGGCGGTTGGTGTCTGCAGCACACTCTCTGTAAATGCGTCTAAGTGGCATTCTTCAAAGACTTGGCGGAAAATTCTCAAATTCTTACTTGTGGCGCCGAACTTCGAGGGGTATCGGAAGCACCGCCCGCCTTCGGGAGTGCCTTCATTTCCTCGACCCACTGGGATACGGTGGTTTCCTTTGTTATAATGAGGCATCTGGCGCCTCCTTGTCTTCGCCACAATCAAATGACGAGTTGCTTTGAACCGGTCTGTGTAAGAATGGCCGGCCCAGCTCTGGGCTTTCTTCATACACGCACAAATCTTTCGCCTTTTACTAAAGATTTCCGTGGAGAAGGCCAACTCGATGAGTATATAGGCGATTTTTCTCAGGTCCTGCTTAGGCGGGACTGACCAGAAAGAATTGAAAGTACCTGATTGATGGCAGACGTTCAGGAGGGGCGGTTGGTGTCTGCAGCACACTCTCTGTAAATGCGTCTAAGTGGCATTCTTCAAAGACTTGGCGGAAAATTCTCAAATTCTTACTTGTGGCGCCGAACTTCGAGGGGTATCGGAAGCACCGCCCGCCTTCGGGAGTGCCTTCATTTCCTCGACCCACTGGGATACGGTGGTTTCCTTTGTTATAATGAGGCATCTGGCGCCTCCTTGTCTTCGCCACAATCAAATGACGAGTTGCTTTGAACCGGTCTGTGTAAGAATGGCCGGCCCAGCTCTGGGCTTTCTTCATACACGCACAAATCTTTCACCAGATTTTTGCAACAAAGCAAATATTTCAAATATTTGCTCTTAATTACTTTCACTAATTAATTTCTAATTAAATAGAGTCCCAGGACTATAAAATCGAATCTCTTAATGGCTGCATCAATCAACGAAACACCAACTAACGTTGAAAGAATGGATGATGACTCATCAATGTCACGAGAAGAAGCCACAGTTACGGGAGAAATCAACACACAAACACAAGAAAACGAACAGACAACAACTACACCGGATGTACAGGCAGCAGGTAAACCACCCACCCGTTCCACAGTAGAGGGGCAAAGGGAAAACCTGTTATACAAGGAAGACCTTGGGTTTGTACCCACGAGGAAGGATCCAAGGTATGTTTTTTATCGACAAGACAAGTCAAAAAAATTTGACGTGAAGAATGAAGATATTCTTCACTGCTTAGAGCAGTTGCATCTATTGGAACATTTAGAACTATTACAAGTGTCACGATCCAACAAATCAGTCGAAATAAGATTCGACTCCGAAAAGGCTGCACAAGAATTCCTCTGCTATGACATCACCATTCGAGGAAGCACAGTAATATTCAGGTGCAACGCATTTAGACGGCTGCGGGTGTCCATTCATGGGGTGCACCCCAACGTCTCAGATGACGCACTTGAATATGAAATGCAGAATCACTTTGGTGGTGTCATAGATATTAGAAAGGACACTAGTTCTTATAAAAACAAAAGGTATGAAACAGGATCAAGATCCTTCATCATCACAGAACTCTATGAGCACATACCCAGGTCTCATAGAATATTCAACAGATGGTGCCTAGTGTATTACACTGGGCAACCATACTCAGCAAAAAAAGCCAAAAACCAGACGGACAACCAAAAACAACAGCCGGACTCAGATAAAGAGGAGTCGATGTCAACCTCGGAGACTGAAGGAAATTCACAGAAGGGTGACTCGGATGAGGAATCCTCTGCGAGTTTCAAAACAGTTGAAGAGAAAGATGTCGGCTTCTCTTCGAAAAGAAACCGGCAAGAAGAAGCAGGCGAACCATGTCATAAAAAAAAGAAAGAAGAAAAAAAGGGTATGGGCTCTGATATGGAACTCATGATCAGCCAACTAACTACTATTGTTAGGGAGTTGGAGGAACATGAGTTCCGGAACATTGTTGAGGTCCTCGGGGAGGATCGTAGCGACGAGATAGACGGTGTTATTGCTAGCATGGTCTGTCTCGCCGAGACTGCCCGGGACATCAACAAGGTTCCAGCAGAGCACAAACCCTTTTACGAAAAATTAAGAAAGAAAAGAGAGAAAAACATTAGCACCGAAGCTATGCATGATAGCTTCGTCCACACGGGCTTCTACGAAAAATATTTGCTTAGGATGCAGAGATTGCGAGATGAACGCACCTTGCAAGCTCCGCCCTAAGCAACTACTTTAAGTAGAAGTAAAGTTTAGCTAACTAGACAAACACATCTCAAATCTCTACACCCTAAGCGAGAACAACAAAGCTCTTTTTTATCTAATTTTTTCACTCTCTTCTTTCTGGAATATTTGCCTGCCTTGGTTTTGTTCTAGGAAGTTTAGCTAGACAAATAGTTTCTTGTTTGTAAAGACACCAGATAACTACACTTTCTTCCCAAGTGGTAGTTTGTATATATTTGTAAATAGTTTATTTCTTTTGTTACCAACAACTGTGTCGGCATAGCTTGTTGGTAACACTTTAAGTTTGTACCGCTTTCGCCCAGGTTCGGTTCTCACGAAAGGCCATAATTCTTCAATATGTCTAAATTAGAAATTGCGTCGCTAAACGTTCGAGGTCTTCAAGACAACAACAAAAGAAAACGAATTTTCCAAACTTTTCGAAACTCGAAATTTGATATAATACTTCTACAGGAAACACATAGCACTGACGAAGACGTTATCCCCTGGAAAAAGGACTGGATAGGTCGCGCTTTCTTTTCATCGCTTAATAGCACTAAAAGCGGAGTAGCAATACTTTGCAAAGAATCAAAAAACTTCAAAGTAGAACTCGAAAATTCTGATAAGGCAGGCCGTATAATCTCGGTTACAGTCGAAACTCAAAAAAATAAATTTCAAATAACCAACATATACGCTCCCAACATACCCCTCCAACGAAAGACATTCTTTGACAAATTAAAAGGTTACGTCCCACCTAAATATGAAGTCATATTGGGTGGAGACTTCAACATGGTCGAAAATCTGACCATGGATAGGCAAGGAGGAAACCCCAATAGACAACACTTATACGGATTAGAAGAATTAAACGAAATTAAACAAAACTGTAATCTAACGGACATTTGGAGAACTCAAAACAAGTTCAAAATGAAATTTACATACGAAAACGGTATATTGGACTTTAAGTCCAGAATCGACCGTTTCTATATGTGGAACCAAGCGGAAAAACAATTTAGTATCCGCTCTGATATAATACAAAACAAATTATCAGACCATCACATGATAACTCTGTCGTTAAAAAATATCACGACAAACAAAAGAGGTCCTTCGTACTGGAAGTTAAACACCAGTATTTTAGAAAATAAAGACTACAAACAAAAAATTGAAACTTTTTGGATAAATTGGAAAAATAAGAAAAACATTTACCCCGACCAAACTAAGTGGTGGGACATGGCTAAGCAATATATACAAGGTATAACCAAAGATTTTTGCATAGACTTCAAACAAAACCAAAACGAACTTTTAGTAGAGTATAGGGCCGAAATCGACTCGCTCTACCAACAACGCCCTATAGATCACGAAAAAATCAATGAAATCCAAAACAACATCGATATAATAGAAGAACGCTCCCTGAAAGGAGCAATGGTTCGAAGTAGAACCAAATTCATTGAAAACGAAGAAACCCCTTCTAAATTCTTTTATGCAGCAGAATCTGTTTTTCAAAAAAACAAAACAATTACAGCACTTAAGGATAAATCCGGTAAGATAGTCACAACCGATAAAGAAATCTTAAAATCGGCACAAACTTTTTACGAAGAGCTTTATAAAAAGGCTCAGATAAACAAATCAGAACAAGATAAACTTATTAATAACTATGAAAAAAAAATATCAGACAATTGGCACAACAAGTTAAAAGAAAACTTTACAGAGAAAGAAATATATAATTCTTTAAAAGATATGAGCGAAGATAGTGCTCCTGGTAAAGATGGTATACCAATGGAGTTCTATCGGACCTTTTGGTACCTCATAAAAGAGGATTTCACAAATCTAGTCAATTACATATTCTTTGAAAAAAAAGAAATCACAAAAACAATGAAAACAGCAATTATCTCGCTAATACCTAAAACAACACCAGAAGAAACAAATATAGCTAAATGGAGACCAATCTCCCTTTTATGTGTTGATTATAAAATAATCACTAAAACTATTACGAACAGACTGCTGCCGACGCTCAGTGAAATTATTTCATCAGAGCAATCGGCGGCAGTTCCAGGACGTCATATATATGACAATCTTTTCACCATTCGAGATTTAATTAACTATTCCAATAAAAAACATATTCCAACATACATTTTAAGTTTTGATCAAGAAAAGGCATTTGATAAAGTAGATAGAGACTACATGTTCAGATGCCTAGAGAGAATGAACTATCCTCAACAATTTGTTGAATTTATAAGAATCTTATACTGCGAAACTTACTCCCAAGTACAAAATAACGGACACATGTCCGAAGAATTCCTTTTGGAAAGGGGTGTTAGGCAAGGCTGTCCCCTCTCTTTCCCTCTCTATTGCGTTCAGAATGACGTGTTTTCTCACGACATTCTAAAAGACAAAGATATTAAAGGTTTTAATCTACCCGGCAAAAAAGAAAACCTTAAATTATCGCAATACGCAGATGATACTAGTTTTATCTCGTCCAACTTTGAGGACATACCACTACTTTTTGAAAAATTTTCAAAATACGAAAAAGCTACAGGATGTACACTTAATGCCCATAAAACAAAAGGCTTACTAATACAAACAAACACCGTCGCTAGAATATGCCAAAAATACCCTATAACATGGTGCACTGACGAATTCGTTCGGATTCTAGGTGTACACTTTAACAACGATTACCAACAAACAAAATATTTCAACATGCAAGCCTGCATTCGCCAAATGGAAGAATGCGCGAAAACGCAATCCCAAAGAAACCTTTCTTTAAAAGGGAAAACGGTAGTAATAAACACTTTGATACTGTCAAAACTGTGGTTTATGGCTAACGTTTTCCCAATACCAAAAGATCTTATACCCGAAATAAACAAAATTGTATTTGGCTACTTATGGAAAGGATCGGGGGCCGAACCAATAGCTCGAGAAACCCTCTTTCTCCTTAGAGACAGAGGGGGACTCGGAATATTGGTGCCGCTGATCCAAGGCCAAGCACTAAGAATTAAATACCTACTACAACTAGCAAAACAAGACAACAATAATATCTGGACGTATCTTGGAAGATACTGGGTATCTTCCAAGATACATAACTTTACACCACACTGGCAATTCCTACGTAGCAACGTAATCCCAAAAAATTACGATTCCTACGTACCGGATTGCTACTCCGATATATTACCCTTAACAAAAGACAACATAAAAGATATACTTAAAAAAGAAGCAACTACGAAAAACATATACAGAACAATTGTAGACAAACACACCAATAATTATGAAATCGCTTCGGAAATGAAGTGGAATAGCATCAGGCAGGAAATATTGCCATGGAAATGTATGTGGCAAAACACATTCAATTCCTACAATATGCCCCAAGAAAATAACATATATTTCAAAATACTGCATCGCATCTTATATGTTAATCAAAAGATATACGATAACGCCTACAACAAAAATAACCTCACCCCATTCTGCAACAATTGCAAAACCAAGAGAGAAACCATACTGCACGCACTATACGAGTGCACAGATAAATACAAAATATGGAAACATTTCTTTCAAATAATAAATAAACTCAACAGCGCAGCGAAAATGACATCGTCAAACTGCGTACTCATTTTAAATGCCCTTGTAAAAGACAAGAAAGTTAAGAAACTTCTTCTAACTATCCATATAACAATACTAAAAGAAATATGGATAGCTAGAAATTTATTGAAACATCAGAAGAAATCCCTTACAAATGACGTCATTATCAGGAAAATCATCACTAAGTTAAGAGAGATAATAAGAATAAATTTTCAAAAGCATTTAAGACAAGAAACTTTAGAAACTTTTAAGAAAAACTTTTGTATAAACGAAGCACTATGTTCGGTCATAGGCAATGACCTAACAATACACCTTTAAGAAAATAAGAAAATCCAATACCCTATCAAGTCAAGCGCCAGAGCTCCTGTTAGTAGTTTTCATATATGTTTATGAAGACTGTTAACTCGGGCTTTGTCTCTTGAATTAAAAAAAGAAATAGACTACGATTATTACCTAGACAACAAGTACTATGTAATTTTATATCAGAAAAAAAAAGAACTGTAAATATACTTAGAAGCTGTAAATATTTATATTTGTAAATATATGTTTTAAAAAAAAAAAAGATTTCCGTGGAGAAGGCCAACTCGATGAGTATATAGGCGATTTTTCTCAGGTCCTGCTTAGGCGGGACTGACCAGAAAGAATTGAAAGTACCTGATTGATGGCAGACGTTCAGGAGGGGCGGTTGGTGTCTGCAGCACACTCTCTGTAAATGCGTCTAAGTGGCATTCTTCAAAGACTTGGCGGAAAATTCTCAAATTCTTACTTGTGGCGCCGAACTTCGAGGGGTATCGGAAGCACCGCCCGCCTTCGGGAGTGCCTTCATTTCCTCAACCCACTGGGATACGGTGGTTTCCTTTGTTATAATGAGGCATCTGGCGCCTCCTTGTCTTCGCCACAATCAAATGACGAGTTGCTTTGAACCGGTCTGTGTAAGAATGGCCGGCCCAGCTCTGGGCTTTCTTCATACACGCACAAATCTTTCGCCTTTTACTAAAGATTTCCGTGGAGAAGGCCAACTCGATGAGTATATAGGCGATTTTTCTCAGGTCCTGCTTAGGCGGGACTGACCAGAAAGAATTGAAAGTACCTGATTGATGGCAGACGTTCAGGAGGGGCGGTTGGTGTCTGCAGCACACTCTCTGTAAATGCGTCTAAGTGGCATTCTTCAAAGACTTGGCGGAAAATTCTCAAATTCTTACTTGTGGCGCCGAACTTCGAGGGGTATCGGAAGCACCGCCCGCCTTCGGGAGTGCCTTCATTTCCTCGACCCACTGGGATACGGTGGTTTCCTTTGTTATAATGAGGCATCTGGCGCCTCCTTGTCTTCGCCACAATCAAATGACGAGTTGCTTTGAACCGGTCTGTGTAAGAATGGCCGGCCCAGCTCTGGGCTTTCTTCATACACGCACAAATCTTTCGCCTTTTACTAAAGATTTCCGTGGAGAAGGCCAACTCGATGAGTATATAGGCGATTTTTCTCAGGTCCTGCTTAGGCGGGACTGACCAGAAAGAATTGAAAGTACCTGATTGATGGCAGACGTTCAGGAGGGGCGGTTGGTGTCTGCAGCACACTCTCTGTAAATGCGTCTAAGTGGCATTCTTCAAAGACTTGGCGGAAAATTCTCAAATTCTTACTTGTGGCGCCGAACTTCGAGGGGTATCGGAAGCACCGCCCGCCTTCGGGAGTGCCTTCATTTCCTCGACCCACTGGGATACGGTGGTTTCCTTTGTTATAATGAGGCATCTGGCGCCTCCTTGTCTTCGCCACAATCAAATGACGAGTTGCTTTGAACCGGTCTGTGTAAGAATGGCCGGCCCAGCTCTGGGCTTTCTTCATACACGCACAAATCTTTCGCCTTTTACTAAAGATTTCCGTGGAGAAGGCCAACTCGATGAGTATATAGGCGATTTTTCTCAGGTCCTGCTTAGGCGGGACTGACCAGAAAGAATTGAAAGTACCTGATTGATGGCAGACGTTCAGGAGGGGCGGTTGGTGTCTGCAGCACACTCTCTGTAAATGCGTCTAAGTGGCATTCTTCAAAGACTTGGCGGAAAATTCTCAAATTCTTACTTGTGGCGCCGAACTTCGAGGGGTATCGGAAGCACCGCCCGCCTTCGGGAGTGCCTTCATTTCCTCGACCCACTGGGATACGGTGGTTTCCTTTGTTATAATGAGGCATCTGGCGCCTCCTTGTCTTCGCCACAATCAAATGACGAGTTGCTTTGAACCGGTCTGTGTAAGAATGGCCGGCCCAGCTCTGGGCTTTCTTCATACACGCACAAATCTTTCGCCTTTTACTAAAGATTTCCGTGGAGAAGGCCAACTGGATGAGTATATAGGCGATTTTTCTCAGGTCCTGCTTAGGCGGGACTGACCAGAAAGAATTGAAAGTACCTGATTGATGGCAGACGTTCAGGAGGAGCGGTTGGTGTCTGCAGCACACTCTCTGTAAATGCGTCTAAGTGGCATTCTTCAAAGACTTGGCGGAAAATTCTCAAATTCTTACTTGTGGCGCCGAACTTCGAGGGGTATCGGAAGCACCGCCCGCCTTCGGGAGTGCCTTCATTTCCTCGACCCACTGGGATACGGTGGTTTCCTTTGTTATAATGAGGCATCTGGCGCCTCCTTGTCTTCGCCACAATCAAATGACGAGTTGCTTTGAACCGGTCTGTGTAAGAATGGCCGGCCCAGCTCTGGGCTTTCTTCATACACGCACAAATCTTT
Source organism: Endozoicomonas sp. (assembly GCA_965198415.1). Classification (GTDB taxonomy): domain Bacteria; phylum Pseudomonadota; class Gammaproteobacteria; order Pseudomonadales; family Endozoicomonadaceae; genus Endozoicomonas. Next base: position 63,140 of record CBDAPN010000007.1, on the reverse strand, counting down.
CGCCTTTTACTAAAGATTTCCGTGGAGAAGGCCAACTCGATGAGTATATAGGCGATTTTTCTCAGGTCCTGCTTAGGCGGGACTGACCAGAAAGAATTGAAAGTACCTGATTGATGGCAGACGTTCAGGAGGGGCGGTTGGTGTCTGCAGCACACTCTCTGTAAATGCGTCTAAGTGGCATTCTTCAAAGACTTGGCGGAAAATTCTCAAATTCTTACTTGTGGCGCCGAACTTCGAGGGGTATCGGAAGCACCGCCCGCCTTCGGGAGTGCCTTCATTTCCTCGACCCACTGGGATACGGTGGTTTCCTTTGTTATAATGAGGCATCTGGCGCCTCCTTGTCTTCGCCACAATCAAATGACGAGTTGCTTTGAACCGGTCTGTGTAAGAATGGCCGGCCCAGCTCTGGGCTTTCTTCATACACGCACAAATCTTTCGCCTTTTACTAAAGATTTCCGTGGAGAAGGCCAACTCGATGAGTATATAGGCGATTTTTCTCAGGTCCTGCTTAGGCGGGACTGACCAGAAAGAATTGAAAGTACCTGATTGATGGCAGACGTTCAGGAGGGGCGGTTGGTGTCTGCAGCACACTCTCTGTAAATGCGTCTAAGTGGCATTCTTCAAAGACTTGGCGGAAAATTCTCAAATTCTTACTTGTGGCGCCGAACTTCGAGGGGTATCGGAAGCACCGCCCGCCTTCGGGAGTGCCTTCATTTCCTCGACCCACTGGGATACGGTGGTTTCCTTTGTTATAATGAGGCATCTGGCGCCTCCTTGTCTTCGCCACAATCAAATGACGAGTTGCTTTGAACCGGTCTGTGTAAGAATGGCCGGCCCAGCTCTGGGCTTTCTTCATACACGCACAAATCTTTCGCCTTTTACTAAAGATTTCCGTGGAGAAGGCCAACTCGATGAGTATATAGGCGATTTTTCTCAGGTCCTGCTTAGGCGGGACTGACCAGAAAGAATTGAAAGTACCTGATTGATGGCAGACGTTCAGGAGGGGCGGTTGGTGTCTGCAGCACACTCTCTGTAAATGCGTCTAAGTGGCATTCTTCAAAGACTTGGCGGAAAATTCTCAAATTCTTACTTGTGGCGCCGAACTTCGAGGGGTATCGGAAGCACCGCCCGCCTTCGGGAGTGCCTTCATTTCCTCGACCCACTGGGATACGGTGGTTTCCTTTGTTATAATGAGGCATCTGGCGCCTCCTTGTCTTCGCCACAATCAAATGACGAGTTGCTTTGAACCGGTCTGTGTAAGAATGGCCGGCCCAGCTCTGGGCTTTCTTCATACACGCACAAATCTTTCGCCTTTTACTAAAGATTTCCGTGGAGAAGGCCAACTCGATGAGTATATAGGCGATTTTTCTCAGGTCCTGCTTAGGCGGGACTGACCAGAAAGAATTGAAAGTACCTGATTGATGGCAGACGTTCAGGAGGGGCGGTTGGTGTCTGCAGCACACTCTCTGTAAATGCGTCTAAGTGGCATTCTTCAAAGACTTGGCGGAAAATTCTCAAATTCTTACTTGTGGCGCCGAACTTCGAGGGGTATCGGAAGCACCGCCCGCCTTCGGGAGTGCCTTCATTTCCTCGACCCACTGGGATACGGTGGTTTCCTTTGTTATAATGAGGCATCTGGCGCCTCCTTGTCTTCGCCACAATCAAATGACGAGTTGCTTTGAACCGGTCTGTGTAAGAATGGCCGGCCCAGCTCTGGGCTTTCTTCATACACGCACAAATCTTTCGCCTTTTACTAAAGATTTCCGTGGAGAAGGCCAACTCGATGAGTATATAGGCGATTTTTCTCAGGTCCTGCTTAGGCGGGACTGACCAGAAAGAATTGAAAGTACCTGATTGATGGCAGACGTTCAGGAGGGGCGGTTGGTGTCTGCAGCACACTCTCTGTAAATGCGTCTAAGTGGCATTCTTCAAAGACTTGGCGGAAAATTCTCAAATTCTTACTTGTGGCGCCGAACTTCGAGGGGTATCGGAAGCACCGCCCGCCTTCGGGAGTGCCTTCATTTCCTCGACCCACTGGGATACGGTGGTTTCCTTTGTTATAATGAGGCATCTGGCGCCTCCTTGTCTTCGCCACAATCAAATGACGAGTTGCTTTGAACCGGTCTGTGTAAGAATGGCCGGCCCAGCTCTGGGCTTTCTTCATACACGCACAAATCTTTCACCAGATTTTTGCAACAAAGCAAATATTTCAAATATTTGCTCTTAATTACTTTCACTAATTAATTTCTAATTAAATAGAGTCCCAGGACTATAAAATCGAATCTCTTAATGGCTGCATCAATCAACGAAACACCAACTAACGTTGAAAGAATGGATGATGACTCATCAATATCACGAGAAGAAGCCACAGTTACGGGAGAAATCAACACACAAACACAAGAAAACGAACAGACAACAACTACACCGGATGTACAGGCAGCAGGTAAACCACCCACCCGTTCCACAGTAGAGGGGCAAAGGGAAAACCTGTTATACAAGGAAGACCTTGGGTTTGTACCCACGAGGAAGGATCCAAGGTATGTTTTTTATCGACAAGACAAGTCAAAAAAATTTGACGTGAAGAATGAAGATATTCTTCACTGCTTAGAGCAGTTGAATCTATTGGAACATTTAGAACTATTACAAGTGTCACGATCCAACAAATCAGTCGAAATAAGGTTCGACTCCGAAAAGGCTGCACAAGAATTCCTCTGCTATGACATCACCATTCGAGGAAGCACAGTAATATTCAGGTGCAATGCATTTAGACGGCTGCGGGTGTCCATTCATGGGGTGCACCCCAATGTCTCAGATGACGCACTTGAATATGAAATGCAGAATCACTTTGGTGGTGTCATAGATATTAGAAAGGACACTAGTTCTTATAAAAACAAAAGGTATGAAACAGGATCAAGATCCTTTATCATCACAGAACTCTATGAGCACATACCCAGGTCTCATAGAATATTCAACAGATGGTGCCTAGTGTATTACACTGGGCAACCATACTCAGCAAGAAAAGCCAAAAACCAGACGGACAACCAAAAACAACAGCCGGACTCAGATAAAGAGGAGTCGATGTCAACCTCGGAGACTGAAGGAAATTCACAGAAGGGTGACTCGGATGAGGAATCCTCTGCGAGTTTCAAAACAGTTGAAGAGAAAGATGTCGGCTTCTCTTCCAAAAGAAACCGGCAAGAAGAAGCAGGCGAACCATGTCATAAAAAAAAGAAAGAAGAAAAAAAGGGTATGGGCTCTGATATGGAACTCATGATCAGCCAACTAACTACTATTGTTAGGGAGTTGGAGGAACATGAGTTCCGGAACATTGTTGAGGTCCTCGGGGAGGATCGTAGCGACGAGATAGACGGTGTTATTGCTAGCATGGTCTGTCTCGCCGAGACTGCCCGGGACATCAACAAGGTTCCAGCAGAGCACAAACCCTTTTACGAAAAATTAAGAAAGAAAAGAGAGAAAAACATTAGCACCGAAGCTATGCATGATAGCTTCGTCCACACGGGCTTCTACGAAAAGTATTTGCTTAGGATGCAGAGATTGCGAGATGAACGCACCTTGCAAGCTCCGCCCTAAGCAACTACTTTAAGTAGAAGTAAAGTTTAGCTAACTAGACAAACACATCTCAAATCTCTACACCCTAAGCGAGAACAACAAAGCTCTTTTTTATCTAATTTTTTCACTCTCTTCTTTCTGGAATATTTGCCTGCCTTGGTTTTGTTCTAGGAAGTTTAGCTAGACAAATAGATTCTTGTTTGTAAAGACAGCAGATAACTACACTTTCTTCCCAAGTGGTAGTTTGTATATATTTGTAAATAGTTTATTTCTTTTGTTACCAACAACTGTGTCGGCATAGCTTGTTGGTAACACTTTAAGTTTGTACCGCTTTCGTCCAGGTTCGGTTCTCACGAAAGGCATTAATTTTTCAATATGTCTAAATTAGAAATTGCGTCGCTAAACGTTCGAGGTCTTCAAGACAACAACAAAAGAAAACGAATTTTCCAAACTTTTCGAAACTCGAAATTTGATATAATACTTCTACAGGAAACACATAGCACTGACGAAGACGTTATCCTCTGGAAAAAGGACTGGATAGGTCGCGCTTTCTTTTCATCGCTTAATAGCACTAAAAGCGGAGTAGCAATACTTTGCAAAGAATCAAAAAATTTCAAAGTAGAATTCGAAAATTCTGATAAGGCAGGCCGTATAATCTCGGTTACAGTCGAAACTCAAAAAAATAAATTTCAAATAACCAACATATACGCTCCCAACATACCCCTACAACGAAAGACATTCTTTGACAAATTAAAAGGTTACGTCACACCTAAATATGAAGTCATATTGGGTGGAGACTTCAACATGGTCGAAAATCTGACCATGGATAGGCAAGGAGGAAACCCCAATAGACAACACTTATACGGATTAGAAGAATTAAACGAAATTAAACAAAACTGTAATCTAACGGACATTTGGAGAACTCAAAACAAGTTCAAAATGAAATTTACATACGAAAACGGTATATTGGACTTTAAGTCCAGAATCGACCGTTTCTATATGTGGAACCAAGCGGAAAAACAATTTAGTATCCGCCCTGATATTATACAAAACAAATTATCAGACCATCACATGATAACTCTGTCGTTAAAAAATATCACGACAAACAAAAGAGGTCCTTCCTACTGGAAGTTAAACACCAGTATTTTAGAAAATAAAGACTACAAACAAAAAATTGAAACTTTTTGGATAAATTGGAAAAATAAGAAAAACATTTACCCCGACCAAACTAAGTGGTGGGACATGGCAAAGCAATATATACAAGGTATAACCAAAGATTTTTGCATAGACTTCAAACAAAACCAAAACGAACTTTTAGTAGAGTATAGGGCCGAAATCGACTCGCTCTACCAACAACGCCCTATAGATCACGAAAAAATCAATGAAATCCAAAACAACATCGATATAATAGAAGAGCGCTCCCTGAAAGGAGCAATGGTTCGAAGTAGAACCAAATTCATTGAAAACGAAGAAACCCCTTCTAAATTCTTTTATGCAGCAGAATCTGTTTTTCAAAAAAACAAAACAATTACAGCACTTAAGGATAAATCCGGTAAGATAGTCACAACCGATAAAGAAATCTTAAAATCGGCACAAACTTTTTACGAAGAGCTTTATAAAAAGGCTCAGATAAACAAATCAGAACAAGATAAACTTATTAATAACTATGAAAAAAAAATATCAGACAATTGGCACAACAAGTTAAAAGAAAACTTTACAGAGAAAGAAATATATAATTCTTTAAAAGATATGAGCGAAGATAGTGCTCCTGGTAAAGATGGTATACCAATGGAGTTCTATCGGACCTTTTGGTACCTCATAAAAGAGGATTTCACAAATCTAGTCAATTACATATTCTTTGAAAAAAAAGAAATCACAAAAACAATGAAAACAGCAATTATCTCGCTAATACCTAAAACAACACCAGAAGAAACAAATATAGCTAAATGGAGACCAATCTCCCTTTTATGTGTTGATTATAAAATAATCACTAAAACTATTACGAACAGACTGCTGCCGACGCTCAGTGAAATTATTTCATCAGAGCAATCGGCGGCAGTTCCAGGACGTCATATATATGACAATCTTTTCACCATTCGAGATTTAATTAACTATTCCAATAAAAAACATATTCCAACATACATTTTAAGTTTTGATCAAGAAAAGGCATTTGATAAAGTAGATAGAGACTACATGTTCAGATGCCTAGAGAGAATGAACTATCCTCAACAATTTGTTGAATTTATAAGAATCTTATACTGCGAAACTTACTCCCAAGTACAAAATAACGGACACATGTCCGAAGAATTCCTTTTGGAAAGGGGTGTTAGGCAAGGCTGTCCCCTCTCTTTCCCTCTCTATTGCGTCCAGAATGACGTGTTTTCTCACGACATTCTAAAAGACAAAGATATTAAAGGTTTTAATCTACCCGGCAAAAAAGAAAACCTTAAATTATCGCAATACGCAGATGATACTAGTTTTATCTCGTCCAACTTTGAGGACATACCACTACTCTTTGAAAAATTTTCAAAATACGAAAAAGCTACAGGATGTACACTTAATGCCCATAAAACAAAAGGCTTACTAATACAAACAAACACCGTCGCTAGAATATGCCAAAAATACCCTATAACATGGTGCACTGACGAATTCGTTCGGATTCTAGGTGTACACTTTAACAACGATTACCAACACACAAAATATTTCAACATGCAAGCCTGCATTCGCCAAATGGAAGAATGCGCGAAAACGCAATCCCAAAGAAACCTTTCTTTAAAAGGGAAAACGGTAGTAATAAACACTTTGATACTGTCAAAACTGTGGTTTATGGCTAACGTTTTCCCAATACCAAAAGATCTTATACCCGAAATAAACAAAATTGTATTTGGCTACTTATGGAAAGGATCGGCGGCCGAACCAATAGCTCGAGAAACCCTCTTTCTCCCTAGAGACAGAGGGGGACTCGGAATATTGGTGCCGCTGATCCAAGGCCAAGCACTAAGAATAAAATACCTACTAAAACTAGCAAAACAAGACAACAATAATATCTGGACGTATCTTGGAAGATACTGGGTATCTTCCAAGATACATAACTTTACACCACACTGGCAATTCCTACGTAGCAACGTAATCCCAAAAAATTACGATTCCTACGTACCGGATTGCTACTCCGATATATTACCCTTAACAAAAGACAACATAAAAGATATACTTAAAAAAGAAGCAACTACGAAAAACATATACAGAACAATTGTAGACAAACACACCAATAATTATGAAATCGCTTCGGAAATGAAGTGGAATAGCATCAGGCAGGAAATATTGCCATGGAAATGTATGTGGCAAAACACATTCAATTCCTACAATATGCCCCAAGAAAATAACATATATTTCAAAATACTGCATCGCGTCTTATATGTTAATCAAAAGATATACGATAACGCCTACAACAAAAACAACCTCACCCCATTCTGCAACAATTGCAAAACCAAGAGAGAAACCATACTGCACGCACTATACGAGTGCACAGATAAATACAAAATATGGAAACATTTCTTTCAAATAATAAATAAACTCAACAGCGCAGCGAAAATGACATCGTCAAACTGCGTACTCATTTTAAATGCCCTTGTAAAAGACAAGAAAGTTAAGAAACTTCTTCTAACTATCCATATAACAATACTAAAAGAAATATGGATAGCTAGAAATTTATTGAAACATCAGAAGAAATCCCTTACAAATGACGTCATTATCAAGAAAATCATCACTAAGTTAAGAGAGATAATAAGAATAAATTTTCAAAAGCATTTAAGACAAGAAACTTTACAAACTTTTAAGAAAAACTTTTGTATAAACGAAGCACTATGTTCGGTTATAGGCAATGACCTAACAATACACCTTTAAGAAAATAAGAAAAACCAAATACACTATCAAGTCAAGCGCCAGAGCTCCTGTTAGTAGTTTTCATATATGTTTATGAAGACTGTTAACTCGGGCTCTGTCTCTTGAATTAATAAAAGAAATAGACTACGATTATTAGCTAGACAACAAGTACCATGTAACTTTATATTAGAAAAAAAAACAACAACTGTAAATATACTTAGAAGCTGTAAATATTTATATTTGTAAATATATGTTTTAAAAAAAAAAAAAAAAAAGATTTCCGTGGAGAAGGCCAACTCGATGAGTATATAGGCGATTTTTCTCAGGTCCTGCTTAGGCGGGACTGACCAGAAAGAATTGAAAGTACCTGATTGATGGCAGACGTTCAGGAGGGGCGGTTGGTGTCTGCAGCACACTCTCTGTAAATGCGTCTAAGTGGCATTCTTCAAAGACTTGGCGGAAAATTCTCAAATTCTTACTTGTGGCGCCGAACTTCGAGGGGTATCGGAAGCACCGCCCGCCTTCGGGAGTGCCTTCATTTCCTCGACCCACTGGGATACGGTGGTTTCCTTTGTTATAATGAGGCATCTGGCGCCTCCTTGTCTTCGCCACAATCAAATGACGAGTTGCTTTGAACCGGTCTGTGTAAGAATGGCCGGCCCAGCTCTGGGTCATACACGCACAAATCTTTCGCCTTTTACTAAAGATTTCCGTGGAGAAGGCCAACTCGATGAGTATATAGGCGATTTTTCTCAGGTCCTGCTTAGGCGGGACTGACCAGAAAGAATTGAAAGTACCTGATTGATGGCAGACGTTCAGGAGGGGCGGTTGGTGTCTGCAGCACACTCTCTGTAAATGCGTCTAAGTGGCATTCTTCAAAGACTTGGCGGAAAATTCTCAAATTCTTACTTGTGGCGCCGAACTTCGAGGGGTATCGGAAGCACCGCCCGCCTTCGGGAGTGCCTTCATTTCCTCGACCCACTGGGATACGGTGGTTTCCTTTGTTATAATGAGGCATCTGGCGCCTCCTTGTCTTCGCCACAATCAAATGACGAGTTGCTTTGAACCGGTCTGTGTAAGAATGGCCGGCCCAGCTCTGGGCTTTCTTCATACACGCACAAATCTTTCGCCTTTTACTAAAGATTTCCGTGGAGAAGGCCAACTCGATGAGTATATAGGCGATTTTTCTCAGGTCCTGCTTAGGCGGGACTGACCAGAAAGAATTGAAAGTACCTGATTGATGGCAGACGTTCAGGAGGGGCGGTTGGTGTCTGCAGCACACTCTCTGTAAATGCGTCTAAGTGGCATTCTTCAAAGACTTGGCGGAAAATTCTCAAATTCTTACTTGTGGCGCCGAACTTCGAGGGGTATCGGAAGCACCGCCCGCCTTCGGGAGTGCCTTCATTTCCTCGACCCACTGGGATACGGTGGTTTCCTTTGTTATAATGAGGCATCTGGCGCCTCCTTGTCTTCGCCACAATCAAATGACGAGTTGCTTTGAACCGGTCTGTGTAAGAATGGCCGGCCCAGCTCTGGGCTTTCTTCATACACGCACAAATCTTTCGCCTTTTACTAAAGATTTCCGTGGAGAAGGCCAACTCGATGAGTATATAGGCGATTTTTCTCAGGTCCTGCTTAGGCGGGACTGACCAGAAAGAATTGAAAGTACCTGATTGATGGCAGACGTTCAGGAGGGGCGGTTGGTGTCTGCAGCACACTCTCTGTAAATGCGTCTAAGTGGCATTCTTCAAAGACTTGGCGGAAAATTCTCAAATTCTTACTTGTGGCGCCGAACTTCGAGGGGTATCGGAAGCACCGCCCGCCTTCGGGAGTGCCTTCATTTCCTCGACCCACTGGGATACGGTGGTTTCCTTTGTTATAATGAGGCATCTGGCGCCTCCTTGTCTTCGCCACAATCAAATGACGAGTTGCTTTGAACCGGTCTGTGTAAGAATGGCCGGCCCAGCTCTGGGCTTTCTTCATACACGCACAAATCTTTCGCCTTTTACTAAAGATTTCCGTGGAGAAGGCCAACTCGATGAGTATATAGGCGATTTTTCTCAGGTCCTGCTTAGGCGGGACTGACCAGAAAGAATTGAAAGTACCTGATTGATGGCAGACGTTCAGGAGGGGCGGTTGGTGTCTGCAGCACACTCTCTGTAAATGCGTCTAAGTGGCATTCTTCAAAGACTTGGCGGAAAATTCTCAAATTCTTACTTGTGGCGCCGAACTTCGAGGGGTATCGGAAGCACCGCCCGCCTTCGGGAGTGCCTTCATTTCCTCGACCCACTGGGATACGGTGGTTTCCTTTGTTATAATGAGGCATCTGGCGCCTCCTTGTCTTCGCCACAATCAAATGACGAGTTGCTTTGAACCGGTCTGTGTAAGAATGGCCGGCCCAGCTCTGGGCTTTCTTCATACACGCACAAATCTTTCGCCTTTTACTAAAGATTTCCGTGGAGAAGGCCAACTCGATGAGTATATAGGCGATTTTTCTCAGGTCCTGCTTAGGCGGGACTGACCAGAAAGAATTGAAAGTACCTGATTGATGGCAGACGTTCAGGAGGGGCGGTTGGTGTCTGCAGCACACTCTCTGTAAATGCGTCTAAGTGGCATTCTTCAAAGACTTGGCGGAAAATTCTCAAATTCTTACTTGTGGCGCCGAACTTCGAGGGGTATCGGAAGCACCGCCCGCCTTCGGGAGTGCCTTCATTTCCTCGACCCACTGGGATACGGTGGTTTCCTTTGTTATAATGAGGCATCTGGCGCCTCCTTGTCTTCGCCACAATCAAATGACGAGTTGCTTTGAACCGGTCTGTGTAAGAATGGCCGGCCCAGCTCTGGGCTTTCTTCATACACGCACAAATCTTTCGCCTTTTACTAAAGATTTCCGTGGAGAAGGCCAACTCGATGAGTATATAGGCGATTTTTCTCAGGTCCTGCTTAGGCGGGACTGACCAGAAAGAATTGAAAGTACCTGATTGATGGCAGACGTTCAGGAGGGGCGGTTGGTGTCTGCAGCACACTCTCTGTAAATGCGTCTAAGTGGCATTCTTCAAAGACTTGGCGGAAAATTCTCAAATTCTTACTTGTGGCGCCGAACTTCGAGGGGTATCGGAAGCACCGCCCGCCTTCGGGAGTGCCTTCATTTCCTCGACCCACTGGGATACGGTGGTTTCCTTTGTTATAATGAGGCATCTGGCGCCTCCTTGTCTTCGCCACAATCAAATGACGAGTTGCTTTGAACCGGTCTGTGTAAGAATGGCCGGCCCAGCTCTGGGCTTTCTTCATACACGCACAAATCTTTCGCCTTTTACTAAAGATTTCCGTGGAGAAGGCCAACTCGATGAGTATATAGGCGATTTTTCTCAGGTCCTGCTTAGGCGGGACTGACCAGAAAGAATTGAAAGTACCTGATTGATGGCAGACGTTCAGGAGGGGCGGTTGGTGTCTGCAGCACACTCTCTGTAAATGCGTCTAAGTGGCATTCTTCAAAGACTTGGCGGAAAATTCTCAAATTCTTACTTGTGGCGCCGAACTTCGAGGGGTATCGGAAGCACCGCCCGCCTTCGGGAGTGCCTTCATTTCCTCGACCCACTGGGATACGGTGGTTTCCTTTGTTATAATGAGGCATCTGGCGCCTCCTTGTCTTCGCCACAATCAAATGACGAGTTGCTTTGAACCGGTCTGTGTAAGAATGGCCGGCCCAGCTCTGGGCTTTCTTCATACACGCACAAATCTTTCGCCTTTTACTAAAGATTTCCGTGGAGAAGGCCAACTCGATGAGTATATAGGCGATTTTTCTCAGGTCCTGCTTAGGCGGGACTGACCAGAAAGAATTGAAAGTACCTGATTGATGGCAGACGTTCAGGAGGGGCGGTTGGTGTCTGCAGCACACTCTCTGTAAATGCGTCTAAGTGGCATTCTTCAAAGACTTGGCGGAAAATTCTCAAATTCTTACTTGTGGCGCCGAACTTCGAGGGGTATCGGAAGCACCGCCCGCCTTCGGGAGTGCCTTCATTTCCTCGACCCACTGGGATACGGTGGTTTCCTTTGTTATAATGAGGCATCTGGCGCCTCCTTGTCTTCGCCACAATCAAATGACGAGTTGCTTTGAACCGGTCTGTGTAAGAATGGCCGGCCCAGCTCTGGGCTTTCTTCATACACGCACAAATCTTTCACCAGATTTTTGCAACAAAGCAAATATTTCAAATATTTGCTCTTAATTACTTTCACTAATTAATTTCTAATTAAATAGAGTCCCAGGACTATAAAATCGAATCTCTTAATGGCTGCATCAATCAACGAAACACCAACTAACGTTGAAAGAATGGATGATGACTCATCAATGTCACGAGAAGAAGCCACACTTACGGGAGAAATCAACACACAAACACAAGAAAACGAACAGACAACAACTACACCGGATGTACAGGCAGCAGGTAAACCACCCACCCGTTCCACAGTAGAGGGGCAAAGGGAAAACCTGTTATACAAGGAGGACCTTGGGTTTGTACCCACCAGGAAGGATCCAAGGTATGTTTTTTATCGACAAGACAAGTCAAAAAAATTTGACGTGAAGAATGAAGATGTTCTGCACTGCTTAGAGCAGTTGAATCTATTGGAACATTTAGAACTATTACAAGTGTCACGATCCAACAAATCAGTCGAAATAAGGTTCGACTCCGAAAAGGCTGCACAAGAATTCCTCTGCTATGACATCACCATTCGAGGAAGCACAGTAATATTCAGGTGCAATGCATTTAGACGGCTGCGGGTGTCCATTCATGGGGTGCACCCCAACGTCTCAGATGACGCACTTGAATATGAAATGCAGAATCACTTTGGTGGTGTCATAGATATTAGAAAGGACACTAGTTCTTATAAAAACAAAAGGTATGAAACAGGATCAAGATCCTTCATCATCACAGAACTCTATGAGCACATACCCAGGTCTCATAGAATATTCAACAGATGGTGCCTAGTGTATTACACTGGGCAACCATACTCAGCAAGAAAAGCCAAAAACCAGACGGACAACCAAAAACAACAGCCGGACTCAGATAAAGAGGAGTCGATGTCAACCTCGGAGACTGAAGGAAATTCACAGAAGGGTGACTCGGATGAGGAATCCTCTGCGAGTTTCAAAACAGTTGAAGAGAAAGATGTCGGCTTCTCTTCCAAAAGAAACCGGCAAGAAGAAGCAGGCGAACCATGTCATAAAAAAAAGAAAGAAGAAAAAAAGGGTATGGGCTCTGATATGGAACTCATGATCAGCCAACTAACTACTATTGTTAGGGAGTTGGAGGAACATGAGTTCCGGAACATTGTTGAGGTCCTCGGGGAGGATCGTAGCGACGAGATAGACGGTGTTATTGCTAGCATGGTCTGTCTCGCCGAGACTGCCCGGGACATCAACAAGGTTCCAGCAGAGCACAAACCCTTTTACGAAAAACTAAGAAAGAAAAGAGAGAAAAACATTAGCACCGAAGCTATGCATGATAGCTTCGTCCACACGGGCTTCTACGAAAAGTATTTGCTTAGGATGCAGAGATTGCGAGATGAACGCACCTTGCAAGCTCCGCCCTAAGCAACTACTTTAAGTAGAAGTAAAGTTTAGCTAACTAGACAAACACATCTCAAATCTCTACACCCTAAGCGAGAACAACAAAGCTCTTTTTTATCTAATTTTTTCACTCTCTTCTTTCTGGAATATTTGCCTGCCTTGGTTTTGTTCTAGGAAGTTTAGCTAGACAAATAGTTTCTTGTTTGTAAAGACAGCACATAACTACACTTTCTTCCCAAGTGGTAGTTTGTATATATTTGTAAATAGTTTATTTCTTTTGTTACCAACAACTGTGTCGGCATAGCTTGTTGGTAACACTTTAAGTTTGTACCGCTTTCGTCCAGGTTCGGTTCTCACGAAAGGCGTTAATTTTTCAATATGTCTAAATTAGAAATTGCGTCGCTAAATGTTCGAGGTCTTCAAGACAACAACCAAAGAAAACGAATTTTCCAAACTTTTCGAAACTCGAAATTTGATATAATACTTCTACAGGAAACACATAGCACTGACGAAGACGTTATCCCCTGGAAAAAGGACTGGATAGGTCGCGCTTTCTTTTCATCGCTTAATAGCACTAAAAGCGGAGTAGCAATACTTTGCAAAGAATCAAAAAACTTCAAAGTAGAACTCGAAAATTCTGATAAGGCAGGCCGTATAATCTCGGTTACAGTCGAAACTCAAAAAAATAAATTTCAAATAACCAACATATACGCTCCCAACATACCCCTCCAACGCAAGACATTCTTTGACAAATTAAAAGGTTACGTCACACCTAAATATGAAGTCATATTGGGTGGAGACTTCAACATGGTCGAAAATCTGACCATGGATAGGCAAGGAGGAAACCCCAATAGACAACACTTATACGGATTAGAAGAATTAAACGAAATTAAACAAAACTGTAATCTAACGGACATTTGGAGAACTCAAAACAAGTTCAAAATGAAATTTACATACGAAAACGGTATATTGGACTTTAAGTCCAGAATCGACCGTTTCTATATGTGGAACCAAGCGGAAAAACAATTTAGTATCCGCTCTGATATTATACAAAACAAATTATCAGACCATCACATGATAACTCTGTCGTTAAAAAATATCACGACAAACAAAAGAGGTCCTTCGTACTGGAAGTTAAACACCAGTATTTTAGAAAATAAAGACTACAAACAAAAAATTGAAACTTTTTGGATAAATTGGAAAAATAAGAAAAACATTTACCCCGACCAAACTAAGTGGTGGGACATGGCTAAGCAATATATACAAGGTATAACCAAAGATTTTTGCATAGACTTCAAACAAAACCAAAACGAACTTTTAGTAGAGTATAGGGCCGAAATCGACTCGCTCTACCAACAACGCCCTATAGATCACGAAAAAATCAATGAAATCCAAAACAACATCGATATAATAGAAGAACGCTCCCTGAAAGGAGCAATGGTTCGAAGTAGAACCAAATTCATTGAAAACGAAGAAACCCCTTCTAAATTCTTTTATGCAGCAGAGTCTGTTTTTCAAAAAAACAAAACAATTACAGCACTTAAGGATAAATCCGGTAAGACAGTCACAACCGATAAAGAAATCTTAAAATCGGCACAAACTTTTTACGAAGAGCTTTATAAAAAAGCTCAGATAAACAAATCAGAACAAGATAAACTTATTAATAACTATGAAAAAAAAATATCAGACAATTGGCACAACAAGTTAAAAGAAAACTTTACAGAGAAAGAAATATATAATTCTTTAAAAGATATGAGCGAAGATAGTGCTCCTGGTAAAGATGGTATACCAATGGAGTTCTATCGGACCTTTTGGTACCTCATAAAAGAGGATTTCACAAATCTAGTCAATTACATATTCTTTGAAAAAAAGAAATCACAAAAACAATGAAAACAGCAATTATCTCGCTAATACCTAAAACAACACCAGAAGAAACAAATATAGCTAAATGGAGACCAATCTCCCTTTTATGTGTTGATTATAAAATAATCACTAAAACTATTACGAACAGACTGCTGCCGACGCTCAGTGAAATTATTTCATCAGAGCAATCGGCGGCAGTTCCAGGACGTCATATATATGACAATCTTTTCACCATTCGAGATTTAATTAACTATTCCAATAAAAAACATATTCCAACATACATTTTAAGTTTTGATCAAGAAAAGGCATTTGATAAAGTAGATAGAGACTACATGTTCAGATGCCTTGAGAGAATGAACTATCCTCAACAATTTGTTGAATTTATAAGAATCTTATACTGCGAAACTTACTCCCAAGTACAAAATAACGGACACATGTCCGAAGAATTCCTTTTGGAAAGGGGTGTTAGGCAAGGCTGTCCCCTCTCTTTCCCTCTCTATTGCGTCCAGAATGACGTGTTTTCTCACGACATTCTAAAAGACAAAGATATTAAAGGTTTTAATCTACCCGGCAAAAAAGAAAACCTTAAATTATCGCAATACGCAGATGATACTAGTTTTATCTCGTCCAACTTTGAGGACATACCACTACTCTTTGAAAAATTTTCAAAATACGAAAAAGCTACAGGATGTACACTTAATGCCCATAAAACAAAAGGCTTACTAATACAAACAAACACCGTCGCTAGAATATGCCAAAAATACCCTATAACATGGTGCACTGACGAATTCGTTCGGATCCTAGGTGTACACTTTAACAACGATTACCAACACACAAAATATTTCAACATGCAAGCCTGCATTCGCCAAATGGAAGAATGCGCGAAAACACAATCCCAAAGAAACCTTTCTTTAAAAGGGAAAACGGTAGTAATAAACACTTTGATACTGTCAAAACTGTGGTTTATGGCTAACGTTTTCCCAATACCAAAAGATCTTATACCCGAAATAAACAAAATTGTATTTGGCTACTTATGGAAAGGATCGGCGGCCGAACCAATAGCTCGAGAAACCCTCTTTCTCCCTAGAGACAGAGGGGGACTCGGAATATTGGTGCCGCTGATCCAAGGCCAAGCACTAAGAATTAAATACCTACTACAACTAGCAAAACAAGACAACAATAATATCTGGACGTATCTTGGAAGATACTGGGTATCTTCCAAGATACATAACTTTACACCACACTGGCAATTCCTACGTAGCAACGTAATCCCAAAAAATTACGATTCCTACGTACCGGATTGCTACTCCGATATATTACCCTTAACAAAAGACAACATAAAAGATATACTTAAAAAAGAAGCAACTACGAAAAACATATACAGAACAATTGTAGACAAACACACCAATAATTATGAAATCGCTTCGGAAATGAAGTGGAATAGCATCAGGCAGGAAATATTGCCATGGAAATGTATGTGGCAAAACACATTCAATTCCTACAATATGCCCCAAGAAAATAACATATATTTCAAAATACTGCATCGCGTCTTATATGTTAATCAAAAGATATACGATAACGCCTACAACAAAAACAACCTCACCCCATTCTGCAACAATTGCAAAACCAAGAGAGAAACCATACTGCACGCACTATACGAGTGCACAGATAAATACAAAATATGGAAATATTTCTTTCAAATAATAAATAAACTCAACAGCGCAGCGAAAATGACATCGACAAACTGCGTACTCATTTTAAATGCCCTTGTAAAAGACAAGAAAGTTAAGAAACTTCTTCTAACTATCCATATAACAATACTAAAAGAAATATAGATAGCTAGAAATTTATTGAAACATCAAAAGAAATCCCTTACTAATGACGTCATTATCAAGAAAATCATCACTAAGTTAAGAGAGATAATAAGAATAAA
Source organism: Endozoicomonas sp. (assembly GCA_965198415.1). Taxonomy (GTDB): domain Bacteria; phylum Pseudomonadota; class Gammaproteobacteria; order Pseudomonadales; family Endozoicomonadaceae; genus Endozoicomonas. Next base: position 46,326 of record CBDAPN010000007.1, on the reverse strand, counting down.
TTTTCAAAAGCACTTAAGACAAGAAACTTTAGAAACCTTTAAGAAAAACTTTTGTATAAACGAAGCACTATGTTCGGTCATAGGCAATGGCCTAACAATACACCTTTAAGAAAATAAGAAAATCCAATACACTATCAAGCCAAACGGCAGAGCTCCTGTTAGTAGTTTTCATATATGTTTATGAAGACTGTTAACTCGGGCTCTGTCTCTTGAATTAATAAAAGAAATAGACTACGATTATTAGCTAGACAACAAGTACCATGTAATTTTATATTAGAAAAAAAAAAAAAAAAAAAAACTGTAAATATACTTAGAAGCTGTAAATATTTATATTTGTAAATATATATTTTACAAAAAAAAAAAAAAAAAGATTTCCGTGGAGAAGGCCAACTCGATGAGTATATAGGCGATTTTTCTCAGGTCCTGCTTAGGCGGGACTGACCAGAAAGAATTGAAAGTACCTGATTGATGGCAGACGTTCAGGAGGGGCGGTTGGTGTCTGCAGCACACTCTCTGTAAATGCGTCTAAGTGGCATTCTTCAAAGACTTGGCGGAAAATTCTCAAATTCTTACTTGTGGCGCCGAACTTCGAGGGGTATCGGAAGCACCGCCCGCCTTCGGGAGTGCCTTCATTTCCTCGACCCACTGGGATACGGTGGTTTCCTTTGTTATAATGAGGCATCTGGCGCCTCCTTGTCTTCGCCACAATCAAATGACGAGTTGCTTTGAACCGGTCTGTGTAAGAATGGCCGGCCCAGCTCTGGGCTTTCTTCATACACGCACAAATCTTTCGCCTTTTACTAAAGATTTCCGTGGAGAAGGCCAACTCGATGAGTATATAGGCGATTTTTCTCAGGTCCTGCTTAGGCGGGACTGACCAGAAAGAATTGAAAGTACCTGATTGATGGCAGACGTTCAGGAGGGGCGGTTGGTGTCTGCAGCACACTCTCTGTAAATGCGTCTAAGTGGCATTCTTCAAAGACTTGGCGGAAAATTCTCAAATTCTTACTTGTGGCGCCGAACTTCGAGGGGTATCGGAAGCACCGCCCGCCTTCGGGAGTGCCTTCATTTCCTCGACCCACTGGGATACGGTGGTTTCCTTTGTTATAATGAGGCATCTGGCGCCTCCTTGTCTTCGCCACAATCAAATGACGAGTTGCTTTGAACCGGTCTGTGTAAGAATGGCCGGCCCAGCTCTGGGCTTTCTTCATACACGCACAAATCTTTCGCCTTTTACTAAAGATTTCCGTGGAGAAGGCCAACTCGATGAGTATATAGGCGATTTTTCTCAGGTCCTGCTTAGGCGGGACTGACCAGAAAGAATTGAAAGTACCTGATTGATGGCAGACGTTCAGGAGGGGCGGTTGGTGTCTGCAGCACACTCTCTGTAAATGCGTCTAAGTGGCATTCTTCAAAGACTTGGCGGAAAATTCTCAAATTCTTACTTGTGGCGCCGAACTTCGAGGGGTATCGGAAGCACCGCCCGCCTTCGGGAGTGCCTTCATTTCCTCGACCCACTGGGATACGGTGGTTTCCTTTGTTATAATGAGGCATCTGGCGCCTCCTTGTCTTCGCCACAATCAAATGACGAGTTGCTTTGAACCGGTCTGTGTAAGAATGGCCGGCCCAGCTCTGGGCTTTCTTCATACACGCACAAATCTTTCGCCTTTTACTAAAGATTTCCGTGGAGAAGGCCAACTCGATGAGTATATAGGCGATTTTTCTCAGGTCCTGCTTAGGCGGGACTGACCAGAAAGAATTGAAAGTACCTGATTGATGGCAGACGTTCAGGAGGGGCGGTTGGTGTCTGCAGCACACTCTCTGTAAATGCGTCTAAGTGGCATTCTTCAAAGACTTGGCGGAAAATTCTCAAATTCTTACTTGTGGCGCCGAACTTCGAGGGGTATCGGAAGCACCGCCCGCCTTCGGGAGTGCCTTCATTTCCTCGACCCACTGGGATACGGTGGTTTCCTTTGTTATAATGAGGCATCTGGCGCCTCCTTGTCTTCGCCACAATCAAATGACGAGTTGCTTTGAACCGGTCTGTGTAAGAATGGCCGGCCCAGCTCTGGGCTTTCTTCATACACGCACAAATCTTTCGCCTTTTACTAAAGATTTCCGTGGAGAAGGCCAACTCGATGAGTATATAGGCGATTTTTCTCAGGTCCTGCTTAGGCGGGACTGACCAGAAAGAATTGAAAGTACCTGATTGATGGCAGACGTTCAGGAGGGGCGGTTGGTGTCTGCAGCACACTCTCTGTAAATGCGTCTAAGTGGCATTCTTCAAAGACTTGGCGGAAAATTCTCAAATTCTTACTTGTGGCGCCGAACTTCGAGGGGTATCGGAAGCACCGCCCGCCTTCGGGAGTGCCTTCATTTCCTCGACCCACTGGGATACGGTGGTTTCCTTTGTTATAATGAGGCATCTGGCGCCTCCTTGTCTTCGCCACAATCAAATGACGAGTTGCTTTGAACCGGTCTGTGTAAGAATGGCCGGCCCAGCTCTGGGCTTTCTTCATACACGCACAAATCTTTCGCCTTTTACTAAAGATTTCCGTGGAGAAGGCCAACTCGATGAGTATATAGGCGATTTTTCTCAGGTCCTGCTTAGGCGGGACTGACCAGAAAGAATTGAAAGTACCTGATTGATGGCAGACGTTCAGGAGGGGCGGTTGGTGTCTGCAGCACACTCTCTGTAAATGCGTCTAAGTGGCATTCTTCAAAGACTTGGCGGAAAATTCTCAAATTCTTACTTGTGGCGCCGAACTTCGAGGGGTATCGGAAGCACCGCCCGCCTTCGGGAGTGCCTTCATTTCCTCGACCCACTGGGATACGGTGGTTTCCTTTGTTATAATGAGGCATCTGGCGCCTCCTTGTCTTCGCCACAATCAAATGACGAGTTGCTTTGAACCGGTCTGTGTAAGAATGGCCGGCCCAGCTCTGGGCTTTCTTCATACACGCACAAATCTTTCGCCTTTTACTAAAGATTTCCGTGGAGAAGGCCAACTCGATGAGTATATAGGCCATTTTTCTCAGGTCCTGCTTAGGCGGGACTGACCAGAAAGAATTGAAAGTACCTGATTGATGGCAGACGTTCAGGAGGGGCGGTTGGTGTCTGCAGCACACTCTCTGTAAATGCGTCTAAGTGGCATTCTTCAAAGACTTGGCGGAAAATTCTCAAATTCTTACTTGTGGCGCCGAACTTCGAGGGGTATCGGAAGCACCGCCCGCCTTCGGGAGTGCCTTCATTTCCTCGACCCACTGGGATACGGTGGTTTCCTTTGTTATAATGAGGCATCTGGCGCCTCCTTGTCTTCGCCACAATCAAATGACGAGTTGCTTTGAACCGGTCTGTGTAAGAATGGCCGGCCCAGCTCTGGGCTTTCTTCATACACGCACAAATCTTTCGCCTTTTACTAAAGATTTCCGTGGAGAAGGCCAACTCGATGAGTATATAGGCCATTTTTCTCAGGTCCTGCTTAGGCGGGACTGACCAGAAAGAATTGAAAGTACCTGATTGATGGCAGACGTTCAGGAGGGGCGGTTGGTGTCTGCAGCACACTCTCTGTAAATGCGTCTAAGTGGCATTCTTCAAAGACTTGGCGGAAAATTCTCAAATTCTTACTTGTGGCGCCGAACTTCGAGGGGTATCGGAAGCACCGCCCGCCTTCGGGAGTGCCTTCATTTCCTCGACCCACTGGGATACGGTGGTTTCCTTTGTTATAATGAGGCATCTGGCGCCTCCTTGTCTTCGCCACAATCAAATGACGAGTTGCTTTGAACCGGTCTGTGTAAGAATGGCCGGCCCAGCTCTGGGCTTTCTTCATACACGCACAAATCTTTCGCCTTTTACTAAAGATTTCCGTGGAGAAGGCCAACTCGATGAGTATATAGGCGATTTTTCTCAGGTCCTGCTTAGGCGGGACTGACCAGAAAGAATTGAAAGTACCTGATTGATGGCAGACGTTCAGGAGGGGCGGTTGGTGTCTGCAGCACACTCTCTGTAAATGCGTCTAAGTGGCATTCTTCAAAGACTTGGCGGAAAATTCTCAAATTCTTACTTGTGGCGCCGAACTTCGAGGGTATCGGAAGCACCGCCCGCCTTCGGGAGTGCCTTCATTTCCTCGACCCACTGGGATACGGTGGTTTCCTTTGTTATAATGAGGCATCTGGCGCCTCCTTGTCTTCGCCACAATCAAATGACGAGTTGCTTTGAACCGGTCTGTGTAAGAATGGCCGGCCCAGCTCTGGGCTTTCTTCATACACGCACAAATCTTTCGCCTTTTACTAAAGATTTCCGTGGAGAAGGCCAACTCGATGAGTATATAGGCGATTTTTCTCAGGTCCTGCTTAGGCGGGACTGACCAGAAAGAATTGAAAGTACCTGATTGATGGCAGACGTTCAGGAGGGGGGCGGTTGGTGTCTGCAGCACACTCTCTGTAAATGCGTCTAAGTGGCATTCTTCAAAGACTTGGCGGAAAATTCTCAAATTCTTACTTGTGGCGCCGAACTTCGAGGGGTATCGGAAGCACCGCCCGCCTTCGGGAGTGCCTTCATTTCCTCGACCCACTGGGATACGGTGGTTTCCTTTGTTATAATGAGGCATCTGGCGCCTCCTTGTCTTCGCCACAATCAAATGACGAGTTGCTTTGAACCGGTCTGTGTAAGAATGGCCGGCCCAGCTCTGGCTTTCTTCATACACGCACAAATCTTTCGCCTTTTACTAAAGATTTCCGTGGAGAAGGCCAACTCGATGAGTATATAGGCGATTTTTCTCAGGTCCTGCTTAGGCGGGACTGACCAGAAAGAATTGAAAGTACCTGATTGATGGCAGACGTTCAGGAGGGGCGGTTGGTGTCTGCAGCACACTCTCTGTAAATGCGTCTAAGTGGCATTCTTCAAAGACTTGGCGGAAAATTCTCAAATTCTTACTTGTGGCGCCGAACTTCGAGGGGTATCGGAAGCACCGCCCGCCTTCGGGAGTGCCTTCATTTCCTCGACCCACTGGGATACGGTGGTTTCCTTTGTTATAATGAGGCATCTGGCGCCTCCTTGTCTTCGCCACAATCAAATGACGAGTTGCTTTGAACCGGTCTGTGTAAGAATGGCCGGCCAGCTCTGGGCTTTCTTCATACACGCACAAATCTTTCGCCTTTTACTAAAGATTTCCGTGGAGAAGGCCAACTCGATGAGTATATAGGCGATTTTTCTCAGGTCCTGCTTAGGCGGGACTGACCAGAAAGAATTGAAAGTACCTGATTGATGGCAGACGTTCAGGAGGGGCGGTTGGTGTCTGCAGCACACTCTCTGTAAATGCGTCTAAGTGGCATTCTTCAAAGACTTGGCGGAAAATTCTCAAATTCTTACTTGTGGCGCCGAACTTCGAGGGGTATCGGAAGCACCGCCCGCCTTCGGGAGTGCCTTCATTTCCTCGACCCACTGGGATACGGTGGTTTCCTTTGTTATAATGAGGCATCTGGCGCCTCCTTGTCTTCGCCACAATCAATTGACGAGTTGCTTTGAACCGGTCTGTGTAAGAATGGCCGGCCCAGCTCTGGGCTTTCTTCATACACGCACAAATCTTTCGCCTTTTACTAAAGATTTCCGTGAGAAGGCCAACTCGATGAGTATATAGGCGATTTTTCTCAGGTCCTGCTTAGGCGGGACTGACCAGAAAGAATTGAAAGTACCTGATTGATGGCAGACGTTCAGAAGGGGCGGTTGGTGTCTGCAGCACACTCTCTGTAAATGCGTCTAAGTGGCATTCTTCAAAGACTTGGCGGAAAATTCTCAAATTCTTACTTGTGGCGCCGAACTTCGAGGGGTATCGGAAGCACCGCCCGCCTTCGGGAGTGCCTTCATTTCCTCGACCCACTGGGATACGGTGGTTTCCTTTGTTATAATGAGGCATCTGGCGCCTCCTTGTCTTCGCCACAATCAAATGACGAGTTGCTTTGAACCGGTCTGTGTAAGAATGGCCGGCCCAGCTCTGGGCTTTCTTCATACACGCACAATCTTTCGCCTTTTACTAAAGATTTCCGTGGAGAAGGCCAACTCGATGAGTATATAGGCGATTTTTCTCAGGTCCTGCTTAGGCGGGACTGACCAGAAAGAATTGAAAGTACCTGATTGATGGCAGACGTTCAGGAGGGGCGGTTGGTGTCTGCAGCACACTCTCTGTAAATGCGTCTAAGTGGCATTCTTCAAAGACTTGGCGGAAAATTCTCAAATTCTTACTTGTGGCGCCGAACTTCGAGGGGTATCGGAAGCACCGCCCGCCTTCGGGAGTGCCTTCATTTCCTCGACCCACTGGGATACGGTGGTTTCCTTTGTTATAATGAGGCATCTGGCGCCTCCTTGTCTTCGCCACAATCAAATGACGAGTTGCTTTGAAACGGTCTGTGTAAGAATGGCCGGCCCAGCTCTGGGCTTTCTTCATACACGCACAAATCTTTCGCCTTTTACTAAAGATTTCCGTGGAGAAGGCCAACTCGATGAGTATATAGGCGATTTTCTCAGGTCCTGCTTAGGCGGGACTGACCAGAAAGAATTGAAAGTACCTGATTGATGGCAGACGTTCAGGAGGGGCGGTTGGTGTCTGCAGCACACTCTCTGTAAATGCGTCTAAGTGGCATTCTTCAAAGACTTGGCGGAAAATTCTCAAATTCTTACTTGTGGCGCCGAACTTCGAGGGGTATCGGAAGCACCGCCCGCCTTCGGGAGTGCCTTCATTTCCTCGACCCACTGGGATACGGTGGTTTCCTTTGTTATAATGAGGCATCTGGCGCCTCCTTGTCTTCGCCACAATCAAATGACGAGTTGCTTTGAACCGGTCTGTGTAAGAATGGCCGGCCCAGCTCTGGGCTTTCTTCATACACGCACAAATCTTTCGCCTTTTACTAAAGATTTCCGTGGAGAAGGCCAACTCGATGAGTATATAGGCGATTTTTCTCAGGTCCTGCTTAGGCGGGACTGACCAGAAAGAATTGAAAGTACCTGATTGATGGCAGACGTTCAGGAGGGGCGGTTGGTGTCTGCAGCACACTCTCTGTAAATGCGTCTAAGTGGCATTCTTCAAAGACTTGGCGGAAATTCTCAAATTCTTACTTGTGGCGCCGAACTTCGAGGGGTATCGAAGCACCGCCCGCCTTCGGGAGTGCCTTCATTTCCTCGACCCACTGGGATACGGTGGTTTCCTTTGTTATAATGAGGCATCTGGCGCCTCCTTGTCTTCGCCACAATCAAATGACGAGTTGCTTTGAACCGGTCTGTGTAAGAATGGCCGGCCCAGCTCTGGGCTTTCTTCATACACGCACAAATCTTTCGCCTTTTACTAAAGATTTCCGTGGAGAAGGCCAACTCGATGAGTATATAGGCGATTTTTCTCAGGTCCTGCTTAGGCGGGGACTGACCAGAAAGAATTGAAAGTACCTGATTGATGGCAGACGTTCAGGAGGGGCGGTTGGTGTCTGCAGCACACTCTCTGTAAATGCGTCTAAGTGGCATTCTTCAAAGACTTGGCGGAAAATTCTCAAATTCTTACTTGTGGCGCCGAACTTCGAGGGGTATCGGAAGCACCGCCCGCCTTCGGGAGTGCCTTCATTTCCTCGACCCACTGGGATACGGTGGTTTCCTTTGTTATAATGAGGCATCTGGCGCCTCCTTGTCTTCGCCACAATCAAATGACGAGTTGCTTTGAACCGGTCTGTGTAAGAATGGCCGGCCCAGCTCTGGGCTTTCTTCATACACGCACAAATCTTTCGCCTTTTACTAAAGATTTCCGTGGAGAAGGCCAACTCGATGAGTATATAGGCGATTTTTCTCAGGTCCTGCTTAGGCGGGACTGACCAGAAAGAATTGAAAGTACCTGATTGATGGCAGACGTTCAGGAGGGGCGGTTGGTGTCTGCAGCACACTCTCTGTAAATGCGTCTAAGTGGCATTCTTCAAAGACTTGGCGGAAAATTCTCAAATTCTTACTTGTGGCGCCGAACTTCGAGGGGTATCGGAAGCACCGCCCGCCTTCGGGAGTGCCTTCATTTCCTCGACCCACTGGGATACGGTGGTTTCCTTTGTTATAATGAGGCATCTGGCGCCTCCTTGTCTTCGCCACAATCAAATGACGAGTTGCTTTGAACCGGTCTGTGTAAGAATGGCCGGCCCAGCTCTGGGCTTTCTTCATACACGCACAAATCTTTCGCCTTTTACTAAAGATTTCCGTGGAGAAGGCCAACTTGATGAGTATATAGGCGATTTTTCTCAGGTCCTGCTTAGGCGGGACTGACCAGAAAGAATTGAAAGTACCTGATTGATGGCAGACGTTCAGGAGGGGCGGTTGGTGTCTGCAGCACACTCTCTGTAAATGCGTCTAAGTGGCATTCTTCAAAGACTTGGCGGAAAATTCTCAAATTCTTACTTGTGGCGCCGAACTTCGAGGGGTATCGGAAGCACCGCCCGCCTTCGGGAGTGCCTTCATTTCCTCGACCCACTGGGATACGGTGGTTTCCTTTGTTATAATGAGGCATCTGGCGCCTCCTTGTCTTCGCCACAATCAAATGACGAGTTGCTTTGAACCGGTCTGTGTAAGAATGGCCGGCCCAGCTCTGGGCTTTCTTCATACACGCACAAATCTTTCGCCTTTTACTAAAGATTTCCGTGGAGAAGGCCAACTCGATGAGTATATAGGCGATTTTTCTCAGGTCCTGCTTAGGCGGGACTGACCAGAAAGAATTGAAAGTACCTGATTGATGGCAGACGTTCAGGAGGGGCGGTTGGTGTCTGCAGCACACTCTCTGTAAATGCGTCTAAGTGGCATTCTTCAAAGACTTGGCGGAAAATTCTCAAATTCTTACTTGTGGCGCCGAACTTCGAGGGGTATCGGAAGCACCGCCCGCCTTCGGGAGTGCCTTCATTTCCTCGACCCACTGGGATACGGTGGTTTCCTTTGTTATAATGAGGCATCTGGCGCCTCCTTGTCTTCGCCACAATCAAATGACGAGTTGCTTTGAACCGGTCTGTGTAAGAATGGCCGGCCCAGCTCTGGGCTTTCTTCATACACGCACAAATCTTTCGCCTTTTACTAAAGATTTCCGTGGAGAAGGCCAACTCGATGAGTATATAGGCGATTTTTCTCAGGTCCTGCTTAGGCGGGACTGACCAGAAAGAATTGAAAGTACCTGATTGATGGCAGATGTTCAGGAGGGGCGGTTGGTGTCTGCAGCACACTCTCTGTAAATGCGTCTAAGTGGCATTCTTCAAAGACTTGGCGGAAAATTCTCAAATTCTTACTTGTGGCGCCGAACTTCGAGGGGTATCGGAAGCACCGCCCGCCTTCGGGAGTGCCTTCATTTCCTCGACCCACTGGGATACGGTGGTTTCCTTTGTTATAATGAGGCATCTGGCGCCTCCTTGTCTTCGCCACAATCAAATGACGAGTTGCTTTGAACCGGTCTGTGTAAGAATGGCCGGCCCAGCTCTGGGCTTTCTTCATACACGCACAAATCTTTCGCCTTTTACTAAAGATTTCCGTGGAGAAGGCCAACTCGATGAGTATATAGGCGATTTTTCTCAGGTCCTGCTTAGGCGGGACTGACCAGAAAGAATTGAAAGTACCTGATTGATGGCAGACGTTCAGGAGGGGCGGTTGGTGTCTGCAGCACACTCTCTGTAAATGCGTCTAAGTGGCATTCTTCAAAGACTTGGCGGAAAATTCTCAAATTCTTACTTGTGGCGCCGAACTTCGAGGGGTATCGGAAGCACCGCCCGCCTTCGGGAGTGCCTTCATTTCCTCGACCCACTGGGATACGGTGGTTTCCTTTGTTATAATGAGGCATCTGGCGCCTCCTTGTCTTCGCCACAATCAAATGACGAGTTGCTTTGAACCGGTCTGTGTAAGAATGGCCGGCCCAGCTCTGGGCTTTCTTCATACACGCACAAATCTTTCGCCTTTTACTAAAGATTTCCGTGGAGAAGGCCAACTCGATGAGTATATAGGCGATTTTTCTCAGGTCCTGCTTAGGCGGGACTGACCAGAAAGAATTGAAAGTACCTGATTGATGGCAGACGTTCAGGAGGGGCGGTTGGTGTCTGCAGCACACTCTCTGTAAATGCGTCTAAGTGGCATTCTTCAAAGACTTGGCGGAAAATTCTCAAATTCTTACTTGTGGCGCCGAACTTCGAGGGGTATCGGAAGCACCGCCCGCCTTCGGGAGTGCCTTCATTTCCTCGACCCACTGGGATACGGTGGTTTCCTTTGTTATAATGAGGCATCTGGCGCCTCCTTGTCTTCGCCACAATCAAATGACGAGTTGCTTTGAACCGGTCTGTGTAAGAATGGCCGGCCCAGCTCTGGGCTTTCTTCATACACGCACAAATCTTTCGCCTTTTACTAAAGATTTCCGTGGAGAAGGCCAACTCGATGAGTATATAGGCGATTTTTCTCAGGTCCTGCTTAGGCGGGACTGACCAGAAAGAATTGAAAGTACCTGATTGATGGCAGACGTTCAGGAGGGGCGGTTGGTGTCTGCAGCACACTCTCTGTAAATGCGTCTAAGTGGCATTCTTCAAAGACTTGGCGGAAAATTCTCAAATTCTTACTTGTGGCGCCGAACTTCGAGGGGTATCGGAAGCACCGCCCGCCTTCGGGAGTGCCTTCATTTCCTCGACCCACTGGGATACGGTGGTTTCCTTTGTTATAATGAGGCATCTGGCGCCTCCTTGTCTTCGCCACAATCAAATGACGAGTTGCTTTGAACCGGTCTGTGTAAGAATGGCCGGCCCAGCTCTGGGCTTTCTTCATACACGCACAAATCTTTCGCCTTTTACTAAAGATTTCCGTGGAGAAGGCCAACTCGATGAGTATATAGGCGATTTTTCTCAGGTCCTGCTTAGGCGGGACTGACCAGAAAGAATTGAAAGTACCTGATTGATGGCAGACGTTCAGGAGGGGCGGTTGGTGTCTGCAGCACACTCTCTGTAAATGCGTCTAAGTGGCATTCTTCAAAGACTTGGCGGAAAATTCTCAAATTCTTACTTGTGGCGCCGAACTTCGAGGGGTATCGGAAGCACCGCCCGCCTTCGGGAGTGCCTTCATTTCCTCGACCCACTGGGATACGGTGGTTTCCTTTGTTATAATGAGGCATCTGGCGCCTCCTTGTCTTCGCCACAATCAAATGACGAGTTGCTTTGAACCGGTCTGTGTAAGAATGGCCGGCCCAGCTCTGGGCTTTCTTCATACACGCACAAATCTTTCGCCTTTTACTAAAGATTTCCGTGGAGAAGGCCAACTCGATGAGTATATAGGCGATTTTTCTCAGGTCCTGCTTAGGCGGGACTGACCAGAAAGAATTGAAAGTACCTGATTGATGGCAGACGTTCAGGAGGGGCGGTTGGTGTCTGCAGCACACTCTCTGTAAATGCGTCTAAGTGGCATTCTTCAAAGACTTGGCGGAAAATTCTCAAATTCTTACTTGTGGCGCCGAACTTCGAGGGGTATCGGAAGCACCGCCCGCCTTCGGGAGTGCCTTCATTTCCTCGACCCACTGGGATACGGTGGTTTCCTTTGTTATAATGAGGCATCTGGCGCCTCCTTGTCTTCGCCACAATCAAATGACGAGTTGCTTTGAACCGGTCTGTGTAAGAATGGCCGGCCCAGCTCTGGGCTTTCTTCATAAACGCACAAATCTTTCGCCTTTTACTAAAGATTTCCGTGGAGAAGGCCAACTCGATGAGTATATAGGCGATTTTTCTCAGGTCCTGCTTAGGCGGGACTGACCAGAAAGAATTGAAAGTACCTGATTGATGGCAGACGTTCAGGAGGGGCGGTTGGTGTCTGCAGCACACTCTCTGTAAATGCGTCTAAGTGGCATTCTTCAAAGACTTGGCGGAAAATTCTCAAATTCTTACTTGTGGCGCCGAACTTCGAGGGGTATCGGAAGCACCGCCCGCCTTCGGGAGTGCCTTCATTTCCTCGACCCACTGGGATACGGTGGTTTCCTTTGTTATAATGAGGCATCTGGCGCCTCCTTGTCTTCGCCACAATCAAATGACGAGTTGCTTTGAACCGGTCTGTGTAAGAATGGCCGGCCCAGCTCTGGGCTTTCTTCATACACGCACAAATCTTTCGCCTTTTACTAAAGATTTCCGTGGAGAAGGCCAACTCGATGAGTATATAGGCGATTTTTCTCAGGTCCTGCTTAGGCGGGACTGACCAGAAAGAATTGAAAGTACCTGATTGATGGCAGACGTTCAGGAGGGGCGGTTGGTGTCTGCAGCACACTCTCTGTAAATGCGTCTAAGTGGCATTCTTCAAAGACTTGGCGGAAAATTCTCAAATTCTTACTTGTGGCGCCGAACTTCGAGGGGTATCGGAAGCACCGCCCGCCTTCGGGAGTGCCTTCATTTCCTCGACCCACTGGGATACGGTGGTTTCCTTTGTTATAATGAGGCATCTGGCGCCTCCTTGTCTTCGCCACAATCAAATGACGAGTTGCTTTGAACCGGTCTGTGTAAGAATGGCCGGCCCAGCTCTGGGCTTTCTTCATAAACGCACAAATCTTTCGCCTTTTACTAAAGATTTCCGTGGAGAAGGCCAACTCGATGAGTATATAGGCGATTTTTCTCAGGTCCTGCTTAGGCGGGACTGACCAGAAAGAATTGAAAGTACCTGATTGATGGCAGACGTTCAGGAGGGGCGGTTGGTGTCTGCAGCACACTCTCTGTAAATGCGTCTAAGTGGCATTCTTCAAAGACTTGGCGGAAAATTCTCAAATTCTTACTTGTGGCGCCGAACTTCGAGGGGTATCGGAAGCACCGCCCGCCTTCGGGAGTGCCTTCATTTCCTCGACCCACTGGGATACGGTGGTTTCCTTTGTTATAATGAGGCATCTGGCGCCTCCTTGTCTTCGCCACAATCAAATGACGAGTTGCTTTGAACCGGTCTGTGTAAGAATGGCCGGCCCAGCTCTGGGCTTTCTTCATACACGCACAAATCTTTCGCCTTTTACTAAAGATTTCCGTGGAGAAGGCCAACTCGATGAGTATATAGGCGATTTTTCTCAGGTCCTGCTTAGGCGGGACTGACCAGAAAGAATTGAAAGTACCTGATTGATGGCAGACGTTCAGGAGGGGCGGTTGGTGTCTGCAGCACACTCTCTGTAAATGCGTCTAAGTGGCATTCTTCAAAGACTTGGCGGAAAATTCTCAAATTCTTACTTGTGGCGCCGAACTTCGAGGGGTATCGGAAGCACCGCCCGCCTTCGGGAGTGCCTTCATTTCCTCGACCCACTGGGATACGGTGGTTTCCTTTGTTATAATGAGGCATCTGGCGCCTCCTTGTCTTCGCCACAATCAAATGACGAGTTGCTTTGAACCGGTCTGTGTAAGAATGGCCGGCCCAGCTCTGGGCTTTCTTCATACACGCACAAATCTTTCGCCTTTTACTAAAGATTTCCGTGGAGAAGGCCAACTCGATGAGTATATAGGCGATTTTTCTCAGGTCCTGCTTAGGCGGGACTGACCAGAAAGAATTGAAAGTACCTGATTGATGGCAGACGTTCAGGAGGGGCGGTTGGTGTCTGCAGCACACTCTCTGTAAATGCGTCTAAGTGGCATTCTTCAAAGACTTGGCGGAAAATTCTCAAATTCTTACTTGTGGCGCCGAACTTCGAGGGGTATCGGAAGCACCGCCCGCCTTCGGGAGTGCCTTCATTTCCTCGACCCACTGGGATACGGTGGTTTCCTTTGTTATAATGAGGCATCTGGCGCCTCCTTGTCTTCGCCACAATCAAATGACGAGTTGCTTTGAACCGGTCTGTGTAAGAATGGCCGGCCCAGCTCTGGGCTTTCTTCATACACGCACAAATCTTTCGCCTTTTACTAAAGATTTCCGTGGAGAAGGCCAACTCGATGAGTATATAGGCGATTTTTCTCAGGTCCTGCTTAGGCAGGACTGACCAGAAAGAATTGAAAGTACCTGATTGATGGCAGACGTTCAGGAGGGGCGGTTGGTGTCTGCAGCACACTCTCTGTAAATGCGTCTAAGTGGCATTCTTCAAAGACTTGGCGGAAAATTCTCAAATTCTTACTTGTGGCGCCGAACTTCGAGGGGTATCGGAAGCACCGCCCGCCTTCGGGAGTGCCTTCATTTCCTCGACCCACTGGGATACGGTGGTTTCCTTTGTTATAATGAGGCATCTGGCGCCTCCTTGTCTTCGCCACAATCAAATGACGAGTTGCTTTGAACCGGTCTGTGTAAGAATGGCCGGCCCAGCTCTGGGCTTTCTTCATACACGCACAAATCTTTCGCCTTTTACTAAAGATTTCCGTGGAGAAGGCCAACTCGATGAGTATATAGGCGATTTTTCTCAGGTCCTGCTTAGGCGGGACTGACCAGAAAGAATTGAAAGTACCTGATTGATGGCAGACGTTCAGGAGGGGCGGTTGGTGTCTGCAGCACACTCTCTGTAAATGCGTCTAAGTGGCATTCTTCAAAGACTTGGCGGAAAATTCTCAAATTCTTACTTGTGGCGCCGAACTTCAAGGGGTATCGGAAGCACCGCCCGCCTTCGGGAGTGCCTTCATTTCCTCGACCCACTGGGATACGGTGGTTTCCTTTGTTATAATGAGGCATCTGGCGCCTCCTTGTCTTCGCCACAATCAAATGACGAGTTGCTTTGAACCGGTCTGTGTAAGAATGGCCGGCCCAGCTCTGGGCTTTCTTCATACACGCACAAATCTTTCACCAGATTTTTGCAACAAAGCAAATATTTCAAATATTTGCTCTTAATTACTTTCACTAATTAATTTCTAATTAAATAGAGTCCCAGGACTATAAAATCGAATCTCTTAATGGCTGCATCAATCAACGAAACACCAACTAACGTTGAAAGAATGGATGATGACTCATCAATGTCACGAGAAGAAGCCACAGTTACGGGAGAAATCAACACACAAACACAAGAAAACGAACACACAACAACTACACCGGATGTACAGGCAGCAGGTAAACCACCCACCCGTTCCACAGTAGAGGGGCAAAGGGAAAACCTGTTATACAAGGAGGACCTTGGGTTTGTACCCACCAGGAAGGATCCAAGGTATGTTTTTTATCGACAAGACAAGTCAAAAAAATTTGACGTGAAGAATGAAGATGTTCTTCACTGCTTAGAGCAGTTGAATCTATTGGAACATTTAGAACTATTACAAGTGTCACGATCCAACAAATCAGTCGAAATAAGATTCGACTCCGAAAAGGCTGCACAAGAATTCCTCTGCTATGACATCACCATTCGAGGAAGCACAGTAATATTCAGGTGCAATGCATTTAGACGGCTGCGGGTGTCCATTCATGGGGTGCACCCCAACGTCTCAGATGACGCACTTGAATATGAAATGCAGAATCACTTTGGTGGTGTCATAGATATTAGAAAGGACACTAGCTCTTATAAAAACAAAAGGTATGAAACAGGATCAAGATCCTTCATCATCACAGAACTCTATGAGCACATACCCAGGTCTCATAGAATATTCAACAGATGGTGCCTAGTGTATTACACTGGGCAACCATACTCAGCAAGAAAGCCCAAAAACCAGACGGACAACCAAAAACAACAGCCGGACTCAGATAAAGAGGAGTCGATGTCAACCTCGGAGACTGAAGGAAATTCACAGAAGGGTGACTCGGATGAGGAATCCTCTGCGAGTTTCAAAACAGTTGAAGAGAAAGATGTCGGCTTCTCTTCGAAAAGAAACCGGCAAGAAGAAGCAGGCGAACCATGTCATAAAAAAAAGAAAGAAGAAAAAAAGGGTATGGGCTCTGATATGGAACTCATGATCAGCCAACTAACTACTATTGTTAGGGAGTTGGAGGAACATGAGTTCCGGAACATTGTTGAGGTCCTCGGGGAGGATCGTAGCGACGAGATAGACGGTGTTATTGCTAGCATGGTCTGTCTCGCCGAGACTGCCCGGGACATCAACAAGGTTCCAGCAGAGCACAAACCCTTTTACGAAAAATTAAGAAAGAAAAGAGAGAAAAACATTAGCACCGAAGCTATGCATGATAGCTTCGTCCACACGGGCTTCTACGAAAAGTATTTGCTTAGGATGCAGAGATTGCGAGATGAACGCACCTTGCAAGCTCCGCCCTAAGCAAGTACTTTAAGTAGAAGCAAAGTTTAGCTAACTAGATAAACACATCTCAAATCTCTACACCCTAAGCGAGAACAACAAAGCTCTTTTTTATCTAATTTTTTCACTCTCTTCTTTCTGGAATATTTGCCTGCCTTGGTTTTGTTCTAGGAAGTTTAGCTAGACAAATAGTTTCTTGTTTGTAAAGACAGCAGATAACTACACTTTCTTCCCAAGTGGTAGTTTGTATATATTTGTAAATAGTTTATTTCTTTTGTTACCAACAACTGTGTCGGCATAGCTTGTTGGTAACACTTTAAGTTTGTACCGCATTCACCCAGGTTCGGTTCTCACGAAAGGCGTTAACTTTTCAATATGTCTAAATTAGAAATTGCGTCGCTAAATGTTCGAGGTCTTCAAGACAACAACAAAAGAAAACGAATTTTCCAAACTTTTCGAAACTCGAAATTTGATATAATACTTCTACAGGAAACACATAGCACTGACGAAGACGTTATCCTCTGGAAAAAGGACTGGATAGGTCGCGCTTTCTTTTCATCGCTTAATAGCACTAAAAGCGGAGTAGCAATACTTTGCAAAGAATCAAAAAACTTCAAAGTAGAACTCGAAAATTCTGATAAGGCAGGCCGTATAATCTCGGTTACAGTCGAAACTCAAAAAAATAAATTTCAAATAACCAACATATACGCTCCCAACATACCCCTCCAACGAAAGACATTCTTTGACAAATTAAAAGGTTACGTCACACCTAAATATGAAGTCATATTGGGTGGAGACTTCAACATGGTCGAAAATCTGACCATGGATAGGCAAGGAGGAAACCCCAATAGACAACACTTATACGGATTAGAAGAATTAAACGAAATTAAACAAAACTGTAATCTAACGGACATTTGGAGAACTCAAAACAAGTTCAAAATGAAATTTACATACGAAAACGGTATATTGGACTTTAAGTCCAGAATCGACCGTTTCTATATGTGGAACCAAGCGGAAAAACAATTTAGTATCCGCTCTGATATTATACAAAACAAATTATCAGACCATCACATGATAACTCTGTCGTTAAAAAATATCACGACAAACAAAAGAGGTCCTTCGTACTGGAAGTTAAACACCAGTATTTTAGAAAATAAAGACTACAAACAAAAAATTGAAACTTTTTGGATAAATTGGAAAAATAAGAAAAACATTTACCCCGACCAAACTAAGTGGTGGGACATGGCTAAGCAATATATACAAGGTATAACCAAAGATTTTTGCATAGACTTCAAACAAAACCAAAACGGACTTTTAGTAGAGTATAGGGCCGAAATCGACTCGCTCTACCAACAACGCCCTATAGATCACGAAAAAATCAATGAAATCCAAAACAACATCGATATAATAGAAGAACGCTCCCTGAAAGGAGCAATGGTTCGAAGTAGAACCAAATTCATTGAAAACGAAGAAACCCCTTCTAAATTCTTTTATGCAGCAGAATCTGTTTTTCAAAAAAACAAAACAATTACAGCACTTAAGGATAAATCCGGTAAGATAGTCACAACCGATAAAGAAATCTTAAAATCGGCACAAACCTTTTACGAAGAGCTTTATAAAAAGGCTCAGATAAAGAAATCAGAACAAGATAAACTTATTAATAACTATGAAAAAAAAATATCAGACAATTGGCACAACAAGTTAAAAGAAAACTTTACAGAGAAAGAAATATATAATTCTTTAAAAGATATGAGCGAAGATAGTGCTCCTGGTAAAGATGGTATACCAATGGAGTTCTATCGGACCTTTTGGTACCTCATAAAAGAGGATTTCACAAATCTAGTCAATTACATATTCTTTGAAAAAAAAGAAATCACAAAAACAATGAAAACAGCAATTATCTCGCTAATACCTAAAACAACACCAGAAGAAACAAATATAGCTAAATGGAGACCAATCTCCCTTTTATGTGTTGATTATAAAATAATCACTAAAACTATTACGAACAGACTGCTGCCGACGCTCAGTGAAATTATTTCATCAGAGCAATCGGCGGCAGTTCCAGGCCGTCATATATATGACAATCTTTTCACCATTCGAGATTTAATCAACTACTCCAATAAAAAACATATTCCAACATACATTTTAAGTTTTGATCAAGAAAAGGCATTTGATAAAGTAGATAGAGACTACATGTTCAGATGCCTAGAGAGAATGAACTACCCTCAAAAATTTGTTGAATTTATAAGAATCTTATACTGCGAAACTTACTCCCAAGTACAAAATAACGGACACATGTCCGAAGAATTCCTTTTGGAAAGGGGTGTTAGGCAAGGCTGCCCCCTCTCTTTCCCTCTCTATTGCGTCCAGAATGACGTGTTCTCTCACGACATTCTAAAAGACAAAGATATTAAAGGTTTTAATCTACCCGGCAAAAAAGGAAACCTTAAATTATCGCAATACGCAGATGACACTAGTTTTATCTCGTCCAACTTTGAGGACATACCATTACTCTTTGAAAAATTTTCAAAATACGAAAAAGCTACAGGATGTACACTTAATGCCCATAAAACAAAAGGCTTACTAATACAAACAAACACCGTCGCTAGAATATGCCAAAAATACCCTATAACATGGTGCACTGACGAATTCGTTCGGATTCTAGGTGTACACTTTAACAACGATTACCAACACACAAAATATTTCAACATGCAAGCCTGCATTCGCCAAATGGAAGAATGCGCGAAAACGCAATCCCAAAGAAACCTTTCTTTAAAAGGGAAAACGGTAGTAATAAACACTTTGATACTGTCAAAACTGTGGTTTATGGCTAACGTTTTCCCAATACCAAAAGACCTTATACCCGAAATAAACAAAATTGTATTTGGCTACTTATGGAAAGGATCGGCGGCCGAACCAATAGCTCGAGAAACCCTCTTTCTCCCTAGAGACAGAGGGGGACTCGGAATATTGGTGCCGCTGATCCAAGGCCAAGCACTAAGAATAAAATACCTACTACAACTAGCAAAACAAGACAACAATAATATCTGGACGTATCTTGGAAGATACTGGGTATCTTCCAAGATACATAACTTTACACCACACTGGCAATTCCTACGTAGCAACGTAATCCCAAAAAATTACGATTCCTACGTACCGGATTGCTACTCCGATATATTACCCTTAACAAAAGACAACATAAAAGATATACTTAAAAAAGAAGCAACTACGAAAAACATATACAGAACAATTGTAGACAAACACACCAATAATTATGAAATCGCTTCGGAAATGAAGTGGAATAGCATCAGGCAGGAAATATTGCCATGGAAATGTATGTGGCAAAACACATTCAATTCCTACAATATGCCCCAAGAAAATAACATATATTTCAAAATACTGCATCGCGTCTTATATGTTAATCAAAAGATATACGATAACGCCTACAACAAAAACAACCTCACCCCATTCTGCAACAATTGCAAAACCAAGAGAGAAACCATACTGCACGCACTATACGAGTGCACAGATAAATACAAAATATGGAAACATTTCTTTCAAATAATGAATAAACTCAACAGCGCAGCGAAAATGACATCGACAAACTGCGTACTCATTTTAAATGCCCTTGTAAAAGACAAGAAAATTAAGAAACTTCTTCTAACTATCCATATAACAATACTAAAAGAAATATGGATAGCTAGAAATTTACTGAAACATCAGAAGAAATCCCTTACTAATGACGTCATTATCAAGAAAATCGTCACTAAGTTAAGAGAGATAATAAGAATAAACTTTCAAAAGCACTTAAGACAACAAACTTTAGAAACTTTTAAGAAAAACTTTTGTATAAACGAAGCACTATGTTCGGTCATAGGCAATGACCTAACCATACACCTTTAAGAAAATAAGAAAATCCAATACACTAACAAGTCAAACGGCAGAGCTCCTGTTAGTAGTTTTCATATATGTTTATGAAGACTGTTAACTCGGGCTCTGTCTCTTGAATTAATAAAAGAAATAGACTACGATTATTAACTAGACAACAACTACCATGTAATTTTATATCAGAAAAAAAAATGAACTGTAAATATACTTAGAAGCTGTAAATATTTATATTTGTAAATATATGTTTTAAAAAAAAAAAAAAAAAGATTTCCGTGGAGAAGGCCAACTCGATGAGTATATAGGCGATTTTTCTCAGGTCCTGCTTAGGCGGGACTGACCAGAAAGAATTGAAAGTACCTGATTGATGGCAGACGTTCAGGAGGGGCGGTTGGTGTCTGCAGCACACTCTCTGTAAATGCGTCTAAGTGGCATTCTTCAAAGACTTGGCGGAAAATTCTCAAATTCTTACTTGTGGCGCCGAACTTCGAGGGGTATCGGAAGCACCGCCCGCCTTCGGGAGTGCCTTCATTTCCTCGACCCACTGGGATACGGTGGTTTCCTTTGTTATAATGAGGCATCTGGCGCCTCCTTGTCTTCGCCACAATCAAATGACGAGTTGCTTTGAACCGGTCTGTGTAAGAATGGCCGGCCCAGCTCTGGGCTTTCTTCATACACGCACAAATCTTTCGCCTTTTACTAAAGATTTCCGTGGAGAAGGCCAACTCGATGAGTATATAGGCGATTTTTCTCAGGTCCTGCTTAGGCGGGACTGACCAGAAAGAATTGAAAGTACCTGATTGATGGCAGACGTTCAGGAGGGGCGGTTGGTGTCTGCAGCACACTCTCTGTAAATGCGTCTAAGTGGCATTCTTCAAAGACTTGGCGGAAAATTCTCAAATTCTTACTTGTGGCGCCGAACTTCGAGGGGTATCGGAAGCACCGCCCGCCTTCGGGAGTGCCTTCATTTCCTCGACCCACTGGGATACGGTGGTTTCCTTTGTTATAATGAGGCATCTGGCGCCTCCTTGTCTTCGCCACAATCAAATGACGAGTTGCTTTGAACCGGTCTGTGTAAGAATGGCCGGCCCAGCTCTGGGCTTTCTTCATACACGCACAAATCTTTCGCCTTTTACTAAAGATTTCCGTGGAGAAGGCCAACTCGATGAGTATATAGGCGATTTTTCTCAGGTCCTGCTTAGGCGGGACTGACCAGAAAGAATTGAAAGTACCTGATTGATGGCAGACGTTCAGGAGGGGCGGTTGGTGTCTGCAGCACACTCTCTGTAAATGCGTCTAAGTGGCATTCTTCAAAGACTTGGCGGAAAATTCTCAAATTCTTACTTGTGGCGCCGAACTTCGAGGGGTATCGGAAGCACCGCCCGCCTTCGGGAGTGCCTTCATTTCCTCGACCCACTGGGATACGGTGGTTTCCTTTGTTATAATGAGGCATCTGGCGCCTCCTTGTCTTCGCCACAATCAAATGACGAGTTGCTTTGAACCGGTCTGTGTAAGAATGGCCGGCCCAGCTCTGGGCTTTCTTCATACACGCACAAATCTTTCGCCTTTTACTAAAGATTTCCGTGGAGAAGGCCAACTCGATGAGTATATAGGCGATTTTTCTCAGGTCCTGCTTAGGCGGGACTGACCAGAAAGAATTGAAAGTACCTGATTGATGGCAGACGTTCAGGAGGGGCGGTTGGTGTCTGCAGCACACTCTCTGTAAATGCGTCTAAGTGGCATTCTTCAAAGACTTGGCGGAAAATTCTCAAATTCTTACTTGTGGCGCCGAACTTCGAGGGGTATCGGAAGCACCGCCCGCCTTCGGGAGTGCCTTCATTTCCTCGACCCACTGGGATACGGTGGTTTCCTTTGTTATAATGAGGCATCTGGCGCCTCCTTGTCTTCGCCACAATCAAATGACGAGTTGCTTTGAACCGGTCTGTGTAAGAATGGCCGGCCCAGCTCTGGGCTTTCTTCATACACGCACAAATCTTTCGCCTTTTACTAAAGATTTCCGTGGAGAAGGCCAACTCGATGAGTATATAGGCGATTTTTCTCAGGTCCTGCTTAGGCGGGACTGACCAGAAAGAATTGAAAGTACCTGATTGATGGCAGACGTTCAGGAGGGGCGGTTGGTGTCTGCAGCACACTCTCTGTAAATGCGTCTAAGTGGCATTCTTCAAAGACTTGGCGGAAAATTCTCAAATTCTTACTTGTGGCGCCGAACTTCGAGGGGTATCGGAAGCACCGCCCGCCTTCGGGAGTGCCTTCATTTCCTCGACCCACTGGGATACGGTGGTTTCCTTTGTTATAATGAGGCATCTGGCGCCTCCTTGTCTTCGCCACAATCAAATGACGAGTTGCTTTGAACCGGTCTGTGTAAGAATGGCCGGCCCAGCTCTGGGCTTTCTTCATACACGCACAAATCTTTCGCCTTTTACTAAAGATTTCCGTGGAAAAGGCCAACTCGATGAGTATATAGGCGATTTTTCTCAGGTCCTGCTTAGGCGGGACTGACCAGAAAGAATTGAAAGTACCTGATTGATGGCAGACGTTCAGGAGGGGCGGTTGGTGTCTGCAGCACACTCTCTGTAAATGCGTCTAAGTGGCATTCTTCAAAGACTTGGCGGAAAATTCTCAAATTCTTACTTGTGGCGCCGAACTTCGAGGGGTATCGGAAGCACCGCCCGCCTTCGGGAGTGCCTTCATTTCCTCGACCCACTGGGATACGGTGGTTTCCTTTGTTATAATGAGGCATCTGGCGCCTCCTTGTCTTCGCCACAATCAAATGACGAGTTGCTTTGAACCGGTCTGTGTAAGAATGGCCGGCCCAGCTCTGGGCTTTCTTCATACACGCACAAATCTTTCGCCTTTTACTAAAGATTTCCGTGGAGAAGGCCAACTCGATGAGTATATAGGCGATTTTTCTCAGGTCCTGCTTAGGCGGGACTGACCAGAAAGAATTGAAAGTACCTGATTGATGGCAGACGTTCAGGAGGGGCGGTTGGTGTCTGCAGCACACTCTCTGTAAATGCGTCTAAGTGGCATTCTTCAAAGACTTGGCGGAAAATTCTCAAATTCTTACTTGTGGCGCCGAACTTCGAGGGGTATCGGAAGCACCGCCCGCCTTCGGGAGTGCCTTCATTTCCTCGACCCACTGGGATACGGTGGTTTCCTTTGTTATAATGAGGCATCTGGCGCCTCCTTGTCTTCGCCACAATCAAATGACGAGTTGCTTTGAACCGGTCTGTGTAAGAATGGCCGGCCCAGCTCTGGGCTTTCTTCATACACGCACAAATCTTTCGCCTTTTACTAAAGATTTCCGTGGAGAAGGCCAACTCGATGAGTATATAGGCGATTTTTCTCAGGTCCTGCTTAGGCGGGACTGACCAGAAAGAATTGAAAGTACCTGATTGATGGCAGACGTTCAGGAGGGGCGGTTGGTGTCTGCAGCACACTCTCTGTAAATGCGTCTAAGTGGCATTCTTCAAAGACTTGGCGGAAAATTCTCAAATTCTTACTTGTGGCGCCGAACTTCGAGGGGTATCGGAAGCACCGCCCGCCTTCGGGAGTGCCTTCATTTCCTCGACCCACTGGGATACGGTGGTTTCCTTTGTTATAATGAGGCATCTGGCGCCTCCTTGTCTTCGCCACAATCAAATGACGAGTTGCTTTGAACCGGTCTGTGTAAGAATGGCCGGCCCAGCTCTGGGCTTTCTTCATACACGCACAAATCTTTCACCTTTTACTAAAGATTTCCGTGGAGAAGGCCAACTCGATGAGTATATAGGCGATTTTTCTCAGGTCCTGCTTAGGCGGGACTGACCAGAAAGAATTGAAAGTACCTGATTGATGGCAGACGTTCAGGAGGGGCGGTTGGTGTCTGCAGCACACTCTCTGTAAATGCGTCTAAGTGGCATTCTTCAAAGACTTGGCGGAAAATTCTCAAATTCTTACTTGTGGCGCCGAACTTCGAGGGGTATCGGAAGCACCGCCCGCCTTCGGGAGTGCCTTCATTTCCTCGACCCACTGGGATACGGTGGTTTCCTTTGTTATAATGAGGCATCTGGCGCCTCCTTGTCTTCGCCACAATCAAATGACGAGTTGCTTTGAACCGGTCTGTGTAAGAATGGCCGGCCCAGCTCTGGGCTTTCTTCATACACGCACAAATCTTTCGCCTTTTACTAAAGATTTCCGTGGAGAAGGCCAACTCGATGAGTATATAGGCGATTTTTCTCAGGTCCTGCTTAGGCGGGACTGACCAGAAAGAATTGAAAGTACCTGATTGATGGCAGACGTTCAGGAGGGGCGGTTGGTGTCTGCAGCACACTCTCTGTAAATGCGTCTAAGTGGCATTCTTCAAAGACTTGGCGGAAAATTCTCAAATTCTTACTTGTGGCGCCGAACTTCGAGGGGTATCGGAAGCACCGCCCGCCTTCGGGAGTGCCTTCATTTCCTCGACCCACTGGGATACGGTGGTTTCCTTTGTTATAATGAGGCATCTGGCGCCTCCTTGTCTTCGCCACAATCAAATGACGAGTTGCTTTGAACCGGTCTGTGTAAGAATGGCCGGCCCAGCTCTGGGCTTTCTTCATACACGCACAAATCTTTCGCCTTTTACTAAAGATTTCCGTGGAGAAGGCCAACTCGATGAGTATATAGGCAATTTTTCTCAGGTCCTGCTTAGGCGGGACTGACCAGAAAGAATTGAAAGTACCTGATTGATGGCAGACGTTCAGGAGGGGCGGTTGGTGTCTGCAGCACACTCTCTGTAAATGCGTCTAAGTGGCATTCTTCAAAGACTTGGCGGAAAATTCTCAAATTCTTACTTGTGGCGCCGAACTTCGAGGGGTATCGGAAGCACCGCCCGCCTGCGGGAGTGCCTTCATTTCCTCGACCCACTGGGATACGGTGGTTTCCTTTGTTATAATGAGGCATCTGGCGCCTCCTTGTCTTCGCCACAATCAAATGACGAGTTGCTTTGAACCGGTCTGTGTAAGAATGGCCGGCCCAGCTCTGGGCTTTCTTCATACACGCACAAATCTTTCGCCTTTTACTAAAGATTTCCGTGGAGAAGGCCAACTCGATGAGTATATAGGCGATTTTTCTCAGGTCCTGCTTAGGCGGGACTGACCAGAAAGAATTGAAAGTACCTGATTGATGGCAGACGTTCAGGAGGGGCGGTTGGTGTCTGCAGCACACTCTCTGTAAATGCGTCTAAGTGGCATTCTTCAAAGACTTGGCGGAAAATTCTCAAATTCTTACTTGTGGCGCCGAACTTCGAGGGGTATCGGAAGCACCGCCCGCCTTCGGGAGTGCCTTCATTTCCTCGACCCACTGGGATACGGTGGTTTCCTTTGTTATAATGAGGCATCTGGCGCCTCCTTGTCTTCGCCACAATCAAATGACGAGTTGCTTTGAACCGGTCTGTGTAAGAATGGCCGGCCCAGCTCTGGGCTTTCTTCATACACGCACAAATCTTTCGCCTTTTACTAAAGATTTCCGTGGAGAAGGCCAACTCGATGAGTATATAGGCGATTTTTCTCAGGTCCTGCTTAGGCGGGACTGACCAGAAAGAATTGAAAGTACCTGATTGATGGCAGACGTTCAGGAGGGGCGGTTGGTGTCTGCAGCACACTCTCTGTAAATGCGTCTAAGTGGCATTCTTCAAAGACTTGGCGGAAAATTCTCAAATTCTTACTTGTGGCGCCGAACTTCGAGGGGTATCGGAAGCACCGCCCGCCTTCGGGAGTGCCTTCATTTCCTCGACCCACTGGGATACGGTGGTTTCCTTTGTTATAATGAGGCATCTGGCGCCTCCTTGTCTTCGCCACAATCAAATGACGAGTTGCTTTGAACCGGTCTGTGTAAGAATGGCCGGCCCAGCTCTGGGCTTTCTTCATACACGCACAAATCTTTCGCCTTTTACTAAAGATTTCCGTGGAGAAGGCCAACTCGATGAGTATATAGGCGATTTTTCTCAGGTCCTGCTTAGGCGGGACTGACCAGAAAGAATTGAAAGTACCTGATTGATGGCAGACGTTCAGGAGGGGCGGTTGGTGTCTGCAGCACACTCTCTGTAAATGCGTCTAAGTGGCATTCTTCAAAGACTTGGCGGAAAATTCTCAAATTCTTACTTGTGGCGCCGAACTTCGAGGGGTATCGGAAGCACCGCCCGCCTTCGGGAGTGCCTTCATTTCCTCGACCCACTGGGATACGGTGGTTTCCTTTGTTATAATGAGGCATCTGGCGCCTCCTTGTCTTCGCCACAATCAAATGACGAGTTGCTTTGAACCGGTCTGTGTAAGAATGGCCGGCCCAGCTCTGGGCTTTCTTCATACACGCACAAATCTTTCGCCTTTTACTAAAGATTTCCGTGGAGAAGGCCAACTCGATGAGTATATAGGCGATTTTTCTCAGGTCCTGCTTAGGCGGGACTGACCAGAAAGAATTGAAAGTACCTGATTGATGGCAGACGTTCAGGAGGGGCGGTTGGTGTCTGCAGCACACTCTCTGTAAATGCGTCTAAGTGGCATTCTTCAAAGACTTGGCGGAAAATTCTCAAATTCTTACTTGTGGCGCCGAACTTCGAGGGGTATCGGAAGCACCGCCCGCCTTCGGGAGTGCCTTCATTTCCTCGACCCACTGGGATACGGTGGTTTCCTTTGTTATAATGAGGCATCTGGCGCCTCCTTGTCTTCGCCACAATCAAATGACGAGTTGCTTTGAACCGGTCTGTGTAAGAATGGCCGGCCCAGCTCTGGGCTTTCTTCATACACGCACAAATCTTTCACCAGATTTTTGCAACAAAGCAAATATTTCAAATATTTGCTCTTAATTACTTTCACTAATTAATTTCTAATTAAATAGAGTCCCAGGACTATAAAATCGAATCTCTTAATGGCTGCATCAATCAACGAAACACCAACTAACGTTGAAAGAATGGATGATGACTCATCAATGTCACGAGAAGAAGCCACAGTTACGGGAGAAATCAACACACAAACACAAGAAAACGAACAGACAACAACTACACCGGATGTACAGGCAGCAGGTAAACCACCCACCCGTTCCACAGTAGAGGGGCAAAGGGAAAACCTGTTATACAAGGAGGACCTTGGGTTTGTACCCACCAGGAAGGATCCAAGGTATGTTTTTTATCGACAAGACAAGTCAAAAAAATTTGACGTGAAGAATGAAGATGTTCTGCACTGCTTAGAGCAGTTGAATCTATTGGAACATTTAGAACTATTACAAGTGTCACGATCCAACAAATCAGTCGAAATAAGATTCGACTCCGAAAAGGCTGCACAAGAATTCCTCTGCTATGACATCACCATTCGAGGAAGCACAGTAATATTCAGGTGCAATGCATTTAGACGGCTGCGGGTGTCCATTCATGGGGTGCACCCCAACGTCTCAGATGACGCACTTGAATATGAAATGCAGAATCACTTTGGTGGTGTCATAGATATTAGAAAGGACACTAGTTCTTATAAAAACAAAAGGTATGAAACAGGATCAAGATCCTTCATCATCACAGAACTCTATGAGCACATACCCAGGTCTCATAGAATATTCAACAGATGGTGCCTAGTGTATTACACTGGGCAACCATACTCAGCAAGAAAAGCCAAAAACCAGACGGACAACCAAAAACAACAGCCGGACTCAGATAAAGAGGAGTCGATGTCAACCTCGGAGACTGAAGGAAATTCACAGAAGGGTGACTCGGATGAGGAATCCTCTGCGAGTTTCAAAACAGTTGAAGAGAAAGATGTCGGCTTCTCTTCGAAAAGAAACCGGCAAGAAGAAGCAGGCGAACCATGTCATAAAAAAAAGAAAGAAGAAAAAAAGGGTATGGGCTCTGATATGGAACTCATGATCAGCCAACTAACTACTATTGTTAGGGAGTTGGAGGAACATGAGTTCCGGAACATTGTTGAGGTCCTCGGGGAGGATCGTAGCGACGAGATAGACGGTGTTATTGCTAGCATGGTCTGTCTCGCCGAGACTGCCCGGGACATCAACAAGGTTCCAGCAGAGCACAAACCCTTTTACGAAAAACTAAGAAAGAAAAGAGAGAAAAACATTAGCACCGAAGCTATGCATGATAGCTTCGTCCACACGGGCTTCTACGAAAAGTATTTGCTTAGGATGCAGAGATTGCGAGATGAACGCACCTTGCAAGCTCCGCCCTAAGCAACTACTTTAAGTAGAAGTAAAGTTTAGCTAACTAGACAAACACATCTCAAATCTCTACACCCTAAGCGAGAACAACAAAGCTCTTTTTTATCTAATTTTTTCACTCTCTTCTTTCTGGAATATTTGCCTGCCTTGGTTTTGTTCTAGGAAGTTTAGCTAGACAAATAGTTTCTTGTTTGTAAAGACAGCACATAACTACACTTTCTTCCCAAGTGGTAGTTTGTATATATTTGTAAATACTTTATTTCTTTTGTTACCAACAACTGTGTCGGCATAGCTTGTTGGTAACACTTTAAGTTTGTACCGCTTTCGTCCAGGTTCGGTTCTCACGAAAGGCGTTAATTTTTCAATATGTCTAAATTAGAAATTGCGTCGCTAAATGTTCGAGGTCTTCAAGACAACAACCAAAGAAAACGAATTTTCCAAACTTTTCGAAACTCGAAATTTGATATAATACTTCTACAGGAAACACATAGCACTGACGAAGACGTTATCCCCTGGAAAAAGGACTGGATAGGTCGCGCTTTCTTTTCATCGCTTAATAGCACTAAAAGCGGAGTAGCAATACTTTGCAAAGAATCAAAAAACTTCAAAGTAGAACTCGAAAATTCTGATAAGGCAGGCCGTATAATCTCGGTTACAGTCGAAACTCAAAAAAATAAATTTCAAATAACCAACATATACGCTCCCAACATACCCCTCCAACGCAAGACATTCTTTGACAAATTAAAAGGTTACGTCACACCTAAATATGAAGTCATATTGGGTGGAGACTTCAACATGGTCGAAAATCTGACCATGGATAGGCAAGGAGGAAACCCCAATAGACAACACTTATACGGATTAGAAGAATTAAACGAAATTAAACAAAACTGTAATCTAACGGACATTTGGAGAACTCAAAACAAGTTCAAAATGAAATTTACATACGAAAACGGTATATTGGACTTTAAGTCCAGAATCGACCGTTTCTATATGTGGAACCAAGCGGAAAAACAATTTAGTATCCGCTCTGATATTATACAAAACAAATTATCAGACCATCACATGATAACTCTGTCGTTAAAAAATATCACGACAAACAAAAGAGGTCCTTCGTACTGGAAGTTAAACACCAGTATTTTAGAAAATAAAGACTACAAACAAAAAATTGAAACTTTTTGGATAAATTGGAAAAATAAGAAAAACATTTACCCCGACCAAACTAAGTGGTGGGACATGGCTAAGCAATATATACAAGGTATAACCAAAGATTTTTGCATAGACTTCAAACAAAACCAAAACGAACTTTTAGTAGAGTATAGGGCCGAAATCGACTCGCTCTACCAACAACGCCCTATAGATCACGAAAAAATCAATGAAATCCAAAACAACATCGATATAATAGAAGAACGCTCCCTGAAAGGAGCAATGGTTCGAAGTAGAACCAAATTCATTGAAAACGAAGAAACCCCTTCTAAATTCTTTTATGCAGCAGAGTCTGTTTTTCAAAAAAACAAAACAATTACAGCACTTAAGGATAAATCCGGTAAGACAGTCACAACCGATAAAGAAATCTTAAAATCGGCACAAACTTTTTACGAAGAGCTTTATAAAAAAGCTCAGATAAACAAATCAGAACAAGATAAACTTATTAATAACTATGAAAAAAAAATATCAGACAATTGGCACAACAAGTTAAAAGAAAACTTTACAGAGAAAGAAATATATAATTCTTTAAAAGATATGAGCGAAGATAGTGCTCCTGGTAAAGATGGTATACCAATGGAGTTCTATCGGACCTTTTGGTACCTCATAAAAGAGGATTTCACAAATCTAGTCAATTACATATTCTTTGAAAAAAAGAAATCACAAAAACAATGAAAACAGCAATTATCTCGCTAATACCTAAAACAACACCAGAAGAAACAAATATAGCTAAATGGAGACCAATCTCCCTTTTATGTGTTGATTATAAAATAATCACTAAAACTATTACGAACAGACTGCTGCCGACGCTCAGTGAAATTATTTCATCAGAGCAATCGGCGGCAGTTCCAGGACGTCATATATATGACAATCTTTTCACCATTCGAGATTTAATTAACTATTCCAATAAAAAACATATTCCAACATACATTTTAAGTTTTGATCAAGAAAAGGCATTTGATAAAGTAGATAGAGACTACATGTTCAGATGCCTTGAGAGAATGAACTATCCTCAACAATTTGTTGAATTTATAAGAATCTTATACTGCGAAACTTACTCCCAAGTACAAAATAACGGACACATGTCCGAAGAATTCCTTTTGGAAAGGGGTGTTAGGCAAGGCTGTCCCCTCTCTTTCCCTCTCTATTGCGTCCAGAATGACGTGTTTTCTCACGACATTCTAAAAGACAAAGATATTAAAGGTTTTAATCTACCCGGCAAAAAAGAAAACCTTAAATTATCGCAATACGCAGATGATACTAGTTTTATCTCGTCCAACTTTGAGGACATACCACTACTCTTTGAAAAATTTTCAAAATACGAAAAAGCTACAGGATGTACACTTAATGCCCATAAAACAAAAGGCTTACTAATACAAACAAACACCGTCGCTAGAATATGCCAAAAATACCCTATAACATGGTGCACTGACGAATTCGTTCGGATCCTAGGTGTACACTTTAACAACGATTACCAACACACAAAATATTTCAACATGCAAGCCTGCATTCGCCAAATGGAAGAATGCGCGAAAACACAATCCCAAAGAAACCTTTCTTTAAAAGGGAAAACGGTAGTAATAAACACTTTGATACTGTCAAAACTGTGGTTTATGGCTAACGTTTTCCCAATACCAAAAGATCTTATACCCGAAATAAACAAAATTGTATTTGGCTACTTATGGAAAGGATCGGCGGCCGAACCAATAGCTCGAGAAACCCTCTTTCTCCCTAGAGACAGAGGGGGACTCGGAATATTGGTGCCGCTGATCCAAGGCCAAGCACTAAGAATTAAATACCTACTACAACTAGCAAAACAAGACAACAATAATATCTGGACGTATCTTGGAAGATACTGGGTATCTTCCAAGATACATAACTTTACACCACACTGGCAATTCCTACGTAGCAACGTAATCCCAAAAAATTACGATTCCTACGTACCGGATTGCTACTCCGATATATTACCCTTAACAAAAGACAACATAAAAGATATACTTAAAAAAGAAGCAACTACGAAAAACATATACAGAACAATTGTAGACAAACACACCAATAATTATGAAATCGCTTCGGAAATGAAGTGGAATAGCATCAGGCAGGAAATATTGCCATGGAAATGTATGTGGCAAAACACATTCAATTCCTACAATATGCCCCAAGAAAATAACATATATTTCAAAATACTGCATCGCGTCTTATATGTTAATCAAAAGATATACGATAACGCCTACAACAAAAACAACCTCACCCCATTCTGCAACAATTGCAAAACCAAGAGAGAAACCATACTGCACGCACTATACGAGTGCACAGATAAATACAAAATATGGAAATATTTCTTTCAAATAATAAATAAACTCAACAGCGCAGCGAAAATGACATCGACAAACTGCGTACTCATTTTAAATGCCCTTGTAAAAGACAAGAAAGTTAAGAAACTTCTTCTAACTATCCATATAACAATACTAAAAGAAATATGGATAGCTAGAAATTTATTGAAACATCAAAAGAAATCCCTTACTAATGACGTCATTATCAAGAAAATCATCACTAAGTTAAGAGAGATAATAAGAATAAATTTTCAAAAGCACTTAAGACAAGAAACTTTAGAAACCTTTAAGAAAAACTTTTGTATAAACGAAGCACTATGTTCGGTCATAGGCAATGGCCTAACAATACACCTTTAAGAAAATAAGAAAATCCAATACACTATCAAGCCAAACGGCAGAGCTCCTGTTAGTAGTTTTCATATATGTTTATGAAGACTGTTAACTCGGGCTCTGTCTCTTGAATTAATAAAAGAAATAGACTACGATTATTAGCTAGACAACAAGTACCATGTAATTTTATATTAGAAAAAAAAAAAAAAAAAAAACTGTAAATATAGTTAGAAGCTGTAAATATTTATATTTGTAAATATATATTTTACAAAAAAAAAAAAAAAAGATTTCCGTGGAGAAGGCCAACTCGATGAGTATATAGGCGATTTTTCTCAGGTCCTGCTTAGGCGGGACTGACCAGAAAGAATTGAAAGTACCTGATTGATGGCAGACGTTCAGGAGGGGCGGTTGGTGTCTGCAGCACACTCTCTGTAAATGCGTCTAAGTGGCATTCTTCAAAGACTTGGCGGAAAATTCTCAAATTCTTACTTGTGGCGCCGAACTTCGAGGGGTATCGGAAGCACCGCCCGCCTTCGGGAGTGCCTTCATTTCCTCGACCCACTGGGATACGGTGGTTTCCTTTGTTATAATGAGGCATCTGGCGCCTCCTTGTCTTCGCCACAATCAAATGACGAGTTGCTTTGAACCGGTCTGTGTAAGAATGGCCGGCCCAGCTCTGGGCTTTCTTCATACACGCACAAATCTTTCGCCTTTTACTAAAGATTTCCGTGGAGAAGGCCAACTCGATGAGTATATAGGCGATTTTTCTCAGGTCCTGCTTAGGCGGGACTGACCAGAAAGAATTGAAAGTACCTGATTGATGGCAGACGTTCAGGAGGGGCGGTTGGTGTCTGCAGCACACTCTCTGTAAATGCGTCTAAGTGGCATTCTTCAAAGACTTGGCGGAAAATTCTCAAATTCTTACTTGTGGCGCCGAACTTCGAGGGGTATCGGAAGCACCGCCCGCCTTCGGGAGTGCCTTCATTTCCTCGACCCACTGGGATACGGTGGTTTCCTTTGTTATAATGAGGCATCTGGCGCCTCCTTGTCTTCGCCACAATCAAATGACGAGTTGCTTTGAACCGGTCTGTGTAAGAATGGCCGGCCCAGCTCTGGGCTTTCTTCATACACGCACAAATCTTTCGCCTTTTACTAAAGATTTCCGTGGAGAAGGCCAACTCGATGAGTATATAGGCGATTTTTCTCAGGTCCTGCTTAGGCGGGACTGACCAGAAAGAATTGAAAGTACCTGATTGATGGCAGACGTTCAGGAGGGGCGGTTGGTGTCTGCAGCACACTCTCTGTAAATGCGTCTAAGTGGCATTCTTCAAAGACTTGGCGGAAAATTCTCAAATTCTTACTTGTGGCGCCGAACTTCGAGGGGTATCGGAAGCACCGCCCGCCTTCGGGAGTGCCTTCATTTCCTCGACCCACTGGGATACGGTGGTTTCCTTTGTTATAATGAGGCATCTGGCGCCTCCTTGTCTTCGCCACAATCAAATGACGAGTTGCTTTGAACCGGTCTGTGTAAGAATGGCCGGCCCAGCTCTGGGCTTTCTTCATACACGCACAAATCTTTCGCCTTTTACTAAAGATTTCCGTGGAGAAGGCCAACTCGATGAGTATATAGGCGATTTTTCTCAGGTCCTGCTTAGGCGGGACTGACCAGAAAGAATTGAAAGTACCTGATTGATGGCAGACGTTCAGGAGGGGCGGTTGGTGTCTGCAGCACACTCTCTGTAAATGCGTCTAAGTGGCATTCTTCAAAGACTTGGCGGAAAATTCTCAAATTCTTACTTGTGGCGCCGAACTTCGAGGGGTATCGGAAGCACCGCCCGCCTTCGGGAGTGCCTTCATTTCCTCGACCCACTGGGATACGGTGGTTTCCTTTGTTATAATGAGGCATCTGGCGCCTCCTTGTCTTCGCCACAATCAAATGACGAGTTGCTTTGAACCGGTCTGTGTAAGAATGGCCGGCCCAGCTCTGGGCTTTCTTCATACACGCACAAATCTTTCGCCTTTTACTAAAGATTTCCGTGGAGAAGGCCAACTCGATGAGTATATAGGCGATTTTTCTCAGGTCCTGCTTAGGCGGGACTGACCAGAAAGAATTGAAAGTACCTGATTGATGGCAGACGTTCAGGAGGGGCGGTTGGTGTCTGCAGCACACTCTCTGTAAATGCGTCTAAGTGGCATTCTTCAAAGACTTGGCGGAAAATTCTCAAATTCTTACTTGTGGCGCCGAACTTCGAGGGGTATCGGAAGCACCGCCCGCCTTCGGGAGTGCCTTCATTTCCTCGACCCACTGGGATACGGTGGTTTCCTTTGTTATAATGAGGCATCTGGCGCCTCCTTGTCTTCGCCACAATCAAATGACGAGTTGCTTTGAACCGGTCTGTGTAAGAATGGCCGGCCCAGCTCTGGGCTTTCTTCATACACGCACAAATCTTTCGCCTTTTACTAAAGATTTCCGTGGAGAAGGCCAACTCGATGAGTATATAGGCGATTTTTCTCAGGTCCTGCTTAGGCGGGACTGACCAGAAAGAATTGAAAGTACCTGATTGATGGCAGACGTTCAGGAGGGGCGGTTGGTGTCTGCAGCACACTCTCTGTAAATGCGTCTAAGTGGCATTCTTCAAAGACTTGGCGGAAAATTCTCAAATTCTTACTTGTGGCGCCGAACTTCGAGGGGTATCGGAAGCACCGCCCGCCTTCGGGAGTGCCTTCATTTCCTCGACCCACTGGGATACGGTGGTTTCCTTTGTTATAATGAGGCATCTGGCGCCTCCTTGTCTTCGCCACAATCAAATGACGAGTTGCTTTGAACCGGTCTGTGTAAGAATGGCCGGCCCAGCTCTGGGCTTTCTTCATACACGCACAAATCTTTCGCCTTTTACTAAAGATTTCCGTGGAGAAGGCCAACTCGATGAGTATATAGGCGATTTTTCTCAGGTCCTGCTTAGGCGGGACTGACCAGAAAGAATTGAAAGTACCTGATTGATGGCAGACGTTCAGGAGGGGCGGTTGGTGTCTGCAGCACACTCTCTGTAAATGCGTCTAAGTGGCATTCTTCAAAGACTTGGCGGAAAATTCTCAAATTCTTACTTGTGGCGCCGAACTTCGAGGGGTATCGGAAGCACCGCCCGCCTTCGGGAGTGCCTTCATTTCCTCGACCCACTGGGATACGGTGGTTTCCTTTGTTATAATGAGGCATCTGGCGCCTCCTTGTCTTCGCCACAATCAAATGACGAGTTGCTTTGAACCGGTCTGTGTAAGAATGGCCGGCCCAGCTCTGGGCTTTCTTCATACACGCACAAATCTTTCGCCTTTTACTAAAGATTTCCGTGGAGAAGGCCAACTCGATGAGTATATAGGCGATTTTTCTCAGGTCCTGCTTAGGCGGGACTGACCAGAAAGAATTGAAAGTACCTGATTGATGGCAGACGTTCAGGAGGGGCGGTTGGTGTCTGCAGCACACTCTCTGTAAATGCGTCTAAGTGGCATTCTTCAAAGACTTGGCGGAAAATTCTCAAATTCTTACTTGTGGCGCCGAACTTCGAGGGGTATCGGAAGCACCGCCCGCCTTCGGGAGTGCCTTCATTTCCTCGACCCACTGGGATACGGTGGTTTCCTTTGTTATAATGAGGCATCTGGCGCCTCCTTGTCTTCGCCACAATCAAATGACGAGTTGCTTTGAACCGGTCTGTGTAAGAATGGCCGGCCCAGCTCTGGGCTTTCTTCATACACGCACAAATCTTTCGCCTTTTACTAAAGATTTCCGTGGAGAAGGCCAACTCGATGAGTATATAGGCGATTTTTCTCAGGTCCTGCTTAGGCGGGACTGACCAGAAAGAATTGAAAGTACCTGATTGATGGCAGACGTTCAGGAGGGGCGGTTGGTGTCTGCAGCACACTCTCTGTAAATGCGTCTAAGTGGCATTCTTCAAAGACTTGGCGGAAAATTCTCAAATTCTTACTTGTGGCGCCGAACTTCGAGGGGTATCGGAAGCACCGCCCGCCTTCGGGAGTGCCTTCATTTCCTCGACCCACTGGGATACGGTGGTTTCCTTTGTTATAATGAGGCATCTGGCGCCTCCTTGTCTTCGCCACAATCAAATGACGAGTTGCTTTGAACCGGTCTGTGTAAGAATGGCCGGCCCAGCTCTGGGCTTTCTTCATACACGCACAAATCTTTCGCCTTTTACTAAAGATTTCCGTGGAGAAGGCCAACTCGATGAGTATATAGGCGATTTTTCTCAGGTCCTGCTTAGGCGGGACTGACCAGAAAGAATTGAAAGTACCTGATTGATGGCAGACGTTCAGGAGGGGCGGTTGGTGTCTGCAGCACACTCTCTGTAAATGCGTCTAAGTGGCATTCTTCAAAGACTTGGCGGAAAATTCTCAAATTCTTACTTGTGGCGCCGAACTTCGAGGGGTATCGGAAGCACCGCCCGCCTTCGGGAGTGCCTTCATTTCCTCGACCCACTGGGATACGGTGGTTTCCTTTGTTATAATGAGGCATCTGGCGCCTCCTTGTCTTCGCCACAATCAAATGACGAGTTGCTTTGAACCGGTCTGTGTAAGAATGGCCGGCCCAGCTCTGGGCTTTCTTCATACACGCACAAATCTTTCGCCTTTTACTAAAGATTTCCGTGGAGAAGGCCAACTCGATGAGTATATAGGCGATTTTTCTCAGGTCCTGCTTAGGCGGGACTGACCAGAAAGAATTGAAAGTACCTGATTGATGGCAGACGTTCAGGAGGGGCGGTTGGTGTCTGCAGCACACTCTCTGTAAATGCGTCTAAGTGGCATTCTTCAAAGACTTGGCGGAAAATTCTCAAATTCTTACTTGTGGCGCCGAACTTCGAGGGGTATCGGAAGCACCGCCCGCCTTCGGGAGTGCCTTCATTTCCTCGACCCACTGGGATACGGTGGTTTCCTTTGTTATAATGAGGCATCTGGCGCCTCCTTGTCTTCGCCACAATCAAATGACGAGTTGCTTTGAACCGGTCTGTGTAAGAATGGCCGGCCCAGCTCTGGGCTTTCTTCATACACGCACAAATCTTTCGCCTTTTACTAAAGATTTCCGTGGAGAAGGCCAACTCGATGAGTATATAGGCGATTTTTCTCAGGTCCTGCTTAGGCGGGACTGACCAGAAAGAATTGAAAGTACCTGATTGATGGCAGACGTTCAGGAGGGGCGGTTGGTGTCTGCAGCACACTCTCTGTAAATGCGTCTAAGTGGCATTCTTCAAAGACTTGGCGGAAAATTCTCAAATTCTTACTTGTGGCGCCGAACTTCGAGGGGTATCGGAAGCACCGCCCGCCTTCGGGAGTGCCTTCATTTCCTCGACCCACTGGGATACGGTGGTTTCCTTTGTTATAATGAGGCATCTGGCGCCTCCTTGTCTTCGCCACAATCAAATGACGAGTTGCTTTGAACCGGTCTGTGTAAGAATGGCCGGCCCAGCTCTGGGCTTTCTTCATACACGCACAAATCTTTCGCCTTTTACTAAAGATTTCCGTTCGATCGGAGACCGCCCGCCTTCGGGAGGCCAACTCGATGAGTATATAGGCGATTTTTCTCAGGTCCTGCTTAGGCGGGACTGACCAGAAAGAATTGAAAGTACCTGATTGATGGCAGACGTTCAGGAGGGGCGGTTGGTGTCTGCAGCACACTCTCTGTAAATGCGTCTAAGTGGCATTCTTCAAAGACTTGGCGGAAAATTCTCAAATTCTTACTTGTGGCGCCGAACTTCGAGGGGTATCGGAAGCACCGCCCGCCTTCGGGAGTGCCTTCATTTCCTCGACCCACTGGGATACGGTGGTTTCCTTTGTTATAATGAGGCATCTGGCGCCTCCTTGTCTTCGCCACAATCAAATGACGAGTTGCTTTGAACCGGTCTGTGTAAGAATGGCCGGCCCAGCTCTGGGCTTTCTTCATACACGCACAAATCTTTCGCCTTTTACTAAAGATTTCCGTGGAGAAGGCCAACTCGATGAGTATATAGGCGATTTTTCTCAGGTCCTGCTTAGGCGGGACTGACCAGAAAGAATTGAAAGTACCTGATTGATGGCAGACGTTCAGGAGGGGCGGTTGGTGTCTGCAGCACACTCTCTGTAAATGCGTCTAAGTGGCATTCTTCAAAGACTTGGCGGAAAATTCTCAAATTCTTACTTGTGGCGCCGAACTTCGAGGGGTATCGGAAGCACCGCCCGCCTTCGGGAGTGCCTTCATTTCCTCGACCCACTGGGATACGGTGGTTTCCTTTGTTATAATGAGGCATCTGGCGCCTCCTTGTCTTCGCCACAATCAAATGACGAGTTGCTTTGAACCGGTCTGTGTAAGAATGGCCGGCCCAGCTCTGGGCTTTCTTCATACACGCACAAATCTTTCGCCTTTTACTAAAGATTTCCGTGGAGAAGGCCAACTCGATGAGTATATAGGCGATTTTTCTCAGGTCCTGCTTAGGCGGGACTGACCAGAAAGAATTGAAAGTACCTGATTGATGGCAGACGTTCAGGAGGGGCGGTTGGTGTCTGCAGCACACTCTCTGTAAATGCGTCTAAGTGGCATTCTTCAAAGACTTGGCGGAAAATTCTCAAATTCTTACTTGTGGCGCCGAACTTCGAGGGGTATCGGAAGCACCGCCCGCCTTCGGGAGTGCCTTCATTTCCTCGACCCACTGGGATACGGTGGTTTCCTTTGTTATAATGAGGCATCTGGCGCCTCCTTGTCTTCGCCACAATCAAATGACGAGTTGCTTTGAACCGGTCTGTGTAAGAATGGCCGGCCCAGCTCTGGGCTTTCTTCATACACGCACAAATCGCCTTTTACTTTTCCGTGGAGAAGGCCAACTCGATGAGTATATAGGCGATTTTTCTCAGCAGGCGGGACAAGAAAGAATTGAAAGTACAATGGCAGACGTTCAGGAGGGGCGGTTGGTGTCTGCAAACTCTCTGTACCTTCAAAGACTTGGCGGAACTTACTTGTGGCGCCGAACTTCGAATCGGAAGCACCGCCCGCCTTCGGGAGTGCCTTCATTTCCTCGAATGGATACGGTGGTTTCCTTTGTTATGATCTGGCGCCTCCTTGTCACAATCAAATGACGAGTTGCTATCAAGAATGGCCGAAGCCTGGGCTTACGGGGAGAAGGCCAACTCGAAGTATATAGGCGATCAGGTCCTGCTTAGGCACAAACACAGAGAAAACGATTGACAGACGTTCAGGAACAACTACGTCTAAGTGGCATTCTTCAAAGACTTGGAAATTCTGTACAGGCAGCAGGTATCGGAAGCACCGCCCGCCTTCCATTTCCTCGACCCACTGGTACGGTGGTTTCCTTTGTTATAATGAGGCATCTGGCGCCTCCTTGTCTTCGC
The DNA here is from genome assembly GCA_965198415.1 of Endozoicomonas sp. GTDB lineage: Bacteria > Pseudomonadota > Gammaproteobacteria > Pseudomonadales > Endozoicomonadaceae > Endozoicomonas. The sequence continues at coordinate 6,871 of CBDAPN010000007.1, read as the reverse complement.
CACAATCAAATGACGAGTTGCTTTGAACCGGTCACAGTCTTTCGACTAAAGGGTGGAGAAGGCCAACTCGATGAGTATATAGGCGATTTTTCTCAAGCTTAGGCGGGACTGACCAGAAAGAATTGAAAGTACCTGATTGATGGCACAGGAGGGGCGGTTGGTGTCTGCAGCAGACTCTTGTAAATGCGTCTAAGTGGCACCCACGAGTGGCGCCGAACTTCGAGGGGTATCGGAAGCACCGATCCGGTGGTTTCCTTTGTTATACAAGACAGTTGCTTTGAACCAAGAATGGCCGGCCCAGCTCTGGGCTTTCTTCAACGCACAAATCTTTCGCCTTTTACTAAAGATTTCGTGGAGAAGGCCAACTCGATGAGTATATAGGCGAAGGTCCTGCTTATGACCAGAAAGAATTGAAAGTACCTGATTGATGGCAGACGTTCACGGTTGGTGTCTGCAGCAGAAATGCAAGTTGCATCTTCCTTGGCGGAAAATTCTCAAATTCTTACTTGTGGCGCCGAACTTCGATTCGGACACCGCCCGCCTTCGGGAGTGCCTTCATTTCCTCGACCCACTGGGATACGGTGGTTTCCTTTGTTATAATGAGGCATCTGGCGCCTCCTTGTCTTCGCCACAATCAGACGAGTTGCTTTGAACCGGTCTGTGTATAGCTCTGGGCTTTCTTCATACACGCACAAATCTTTCACCAGATTTTTGCAACAAAGCAAATATTTCAAATATTTGCCCTTAATTACTTTCACTAATTAATTTCTAATTAAATAGACATCAATCAACGAAACACCAACTAACGTTGAAAGAAGGATGATGACTGTCACGAGAAGAAGCCACAACGGGAGAAATCAACACACAAACACAAGAAAACGAACAGACAACAACTACACCGGATGTACAGGCAGCAGGTAAACCACCCACCCGTTCCACAGTAGAGGGGCAAAGGGAAAACCTGTTATACAAGGAGGACCTTGGGTTTGTACCCACCAGGAAGGATCCAAGGTATGTTTTTTTATCGACAAGACAAGTCAAAAAAATTTGACGTGAAGAATGAAGATGTTCTGCACTGCTTAGAGCAGTTGAATCTATTGGAACATTTAGAACTATTACAAGTGTCACGATCCAACAAATCAGTCGAAATAAGATTCGACTCCGAAAAGGCTGCACAAGAATTCCTCTGCTATGACATCACCATTCGAGGAAGCACAGTAATATTCAGGTGCAATGCATTTAGACGGCTGCGGGTGTCCATTCATGGGGTGCACCCCAACGTCTCAGATGACGCACTTGAATATGAAATGCAGAATCACTTTGGTGGTGTCATAGATATTAGAAAGGACACTAGTTCTTATAAAAACAAAAGGTATGAAACAGGATCAAGATCCTTCATCATCACAGAACTCTATGAGCACATACCCAGGTCTCATAGAATATTCAACAGATGGTGCCTAGTGTATTACACTGGGCAACCATACTCAGCAAGAAAAGCCAAAAACCAGACGGACAACCAAAAACAACAGCCGGACTCAGATAAAGAGGAGTCGATGTCAACCTCGGAGACTGAAGGAAATTCACAGAAGGGTGACTCGGATGAGGAATCCACTGCGAGTTTCAAAACAGTTGAAGAGAAAGATGTCGGCTTCTCTTCGAAAAGAAACCGGCAAGAAGAAGCAGGCGAACCATGTCATAAAAAAAAGAAAGAAGAAAAAAAGGGTATGGGCTCTGATATGGAACTCATGATCAGCCAACTAACTACTATTGTTAGGGAGTTGGAGGAACATGAGTTCCGGAACATTGTTGAGGTCCTCGGGGAGGATCGTAGCGACGAGATAGACGGTGTTATTGCTAGCATGGTCTGTCTCGCCGAGACTGCCCGGGACATCAACAAGGTTCCAGCAGAGCACAAACCCTTTTACGAAAAATTAAGAAAGAAAAGAGAGAAAAACATTAGCACCGAAGCTATGCATGATAGCTTCGTCCACACGGGCTTCTACGAAAAGTATTTGCTTAGGATGCAGAGATTGCGAGATGAACGCACCTTGCAAGCTCCGCCCTAAGCAACTACTTTAAGTAGAAGTAAAGTTTAGCTAACTAGACAAACACATCTCAAATCTCTACACCCTAAGCGAGAACAACAAAGCTCTTTTTTATCTAATTTTTTCACTCTCTTCTTTCTGGAATATTTGCCTGCCTTGGTTTTGTTCTAGGAAGTTTAGCTAGACAAATAGTTTCTTGTTTGTAAAGACAGCAGATAACTACACTTTCTTCCCAAGTGGTAGTTTGTATATATTTGTAAATAGTTTATTTCTTTTGTTACCAACAACTGTGTCGGCATAGCTTGTTGGTAACACTTTAAGTTTGTACCGCTTTCGTCCAGGTTCGGTTCTCACGAAAGGCGTTAATTTTTCAATATGTCTAAATTAGAAATTGCGTCGCTAAATGTTCGAGGTCTTCAAGACAACAACAAAAGAAAACGAATTTTCCAAACTTTTCGAAACTCGAAATTTGATATAATACTTCTACAGGAAACACATAGCACTGACGAAGACGTTATCCCCTGGAAAAAGGACTGGATAGGTCGCGCTTTCTTTTCATCGCTTAATAGCACTAAAAGCGGAGTAGCAATACTTTGCAAAGAATCAAAAAACTTCAAAGTAGAACTCGAAAATTCTGATAAGGCAGGCCGTATAATCTCGGTTACAGTCGAAACTCAAAAAAATAAATTTCAAATAACCAACATATACGCTCCCAACATACCCCTCCAACGAAAGACATTCTTTGACAAATTAAAAGGTTACGTCACACCTAAATATGAAGTCATATTGGGTGGAGACTTCAACATGGTCGAAAATCTGACCATGGATAGGCAAGGAGGAAACCCCAATAGACAACACTTATACGGATTAGAAGAATTAAACGAAATTAAACAAAACTGTAATCTAACGGACATTTGGAGAACTCAAAACAAGTTCAAAATGAAATTTACATACGAAAACGGTATATTGGACTTTAAGTCCAGAATCGACCGTTTCTATATGTGGAACCAAGCGGAAAAACAATTTAGTATCCGCTCTGATATTATACAAAACAAATTATCAGACCATCACATGATAACTCTGTCGTTAAAAAATATCACGACAAACAAAAGAGGTCCTTCGTACTGGAAGTTAAACACCAGTATTTTAGAAAATAAAGACTACAAACAAAAAATTGAAACTTTTTGGATAAATTGGAAAAATAAGAAAAACATTTACCCCGACCAAACTAAGTGGTGGGACATGGCTAAGCAATATATACAAGGTATAACCAAAGATTTTTGCATAGACTTCAAACAAAACCAAAACGAACTTTTAGTAGAGTATAGGGCCGAAATCGACTCGCTCTACCAACAACGCCCTATAGATCACGAAAAAATCAATGAAATCCAAAACAACATCGATATAATAGAAGAACGCTCCCTGAAAGGAGCAATGGTTCGAAGTAGAACCAAATTCATTGAAAACGAAGAAACCCCTTCTAAATTCTTTTATGCAGCAGAGTCTGTTTTTCAAAAAAACAAAACAATTACAGCACTTAAGGATAAATCCGGTAAGACAGTCACAACCGATAAAGAAATCTTAAAATCGGCACAAACTTTTTACGAAGAGCTTTATAAAAAAGCTCAGATAAACAAATCAGAACAAGATAAACTTATTAATAACTATGAAAAAAAAATATCAGACAATTGGCACAACAAGTTAAAAGAAAACTTTACAGAGAAAGAAATATATAATTCTTTAAAAGATATGAGCGAAGATAGTGCTCCTGGTAAAGATGGTATACCAATGGAGTTCTATCGGACCTTTTGGTACCTCATAAAAGAGGATTTCACAAATCTAGTCAATTACATATTCTTTGAAAAAAAGAAATCACAAAAACAATGAAAACAGCAATTATCTCGCTAATACCTAAAACAACACCAGAAGAAACAAATATAGCTAAATGGAGACCAATCTCCCTTTTATGTGTTGATTATAAAATAATCACTAAAACTATTACGAACAGACTGCTGCCGACGCTCAGTGAAATTATTTCATCAGAGCAATCGGCGGCAGTTCCAGGACGTCATATATATGACAATCTTTTCACCATTCGAGATTTAATTAACTATTCCAATAAAAAACATATTCCAACATACATTTTAAGTTTTGATCAAGAAAAGGCATTTGATAAAGTAGATAGAGACTACATGTTCAGATGCCTTGAGAGAATGAACTATCCTCAACAATTTGTTGAATTTATAAGAATCTTATACTGCGAAACTTACTCCCAAGTACAAAATAACGGACACATGTCCGAAGAATTCCTTTTGGAAAGGGGTGTTAGGCAAGGCTGTCCCCTCTCTTTCCCTCTCTATTGCGTCCAGAATGACGTGTTTTCTCACGACATTCTAAAAGACAAAGATATTAAAGGTTTTAATCTACCCGGCAAAAAAGAAAACCTTAAATTATCGCAATACGCAGATGATACTAGTTTTATCTCGTCCAACTTTGAGGACATACCACTACTCTTTGAAAAATTTTCAAAATACGAAAAAGCTACAGGATGTACACTTAATGCCCATAAAACAAAAGGCTTACTAATACAAACAAACACCGTCGCTAGAATATGCCAAAAATACCCTATAACATGGTGCACTGACGAATTCGTTCGGATCCTAGGTGTACACTTTAACAACGATTACCAACACACAAAATATTTCAACATGCAAGCCTGCATTCGCCAAATGGAAGAATGCGCGAAAACACAATCCCAAAGAAACCTTTCTTTAAAAGGGAAAACGGTAGTAATAAACACTTTGATACTGTCAAAACTGTGGTTTATGGCTAACGTTTTCCCAATACCAAAAGATCTTATACCCGAAATAAACAAAATTGTATTTGGCTACTTATGGAAAGGATCGGCGGCCGAACCAATAGCTCGAGAAACCCTCTTTCTCCCTAGAGACAGAGGGGGACTCGGAATATTGGTGCCGCTGATCCAAGGCCAAGCACTAAGAATTAAATACCTACTACAACTAGCAAAACAAGACAACAATAATATCTGGACGTATCTTGGAAGATACTGGGTATCTTCCAAGATACATAACTTTACACCACACTGGCAATTCCTACGTAGCAACGTAATCCCAAAAAATTACGATTCCTACGTACCGGATTGCTACTCCGATATATTACCCTTAACAAAAGACAACATAAAAGATATACTTAAAAAAGAAGCAACTACGAAAAACATATACAGAACAATTGTAGACAAACACACCAATAATTATGAAATCGCTTCGGAAATGAAGTGGAATAGCATCAGGCAGGAAATATTGCCATGGAAATGTATGTGGCAAAACACATTCAATTCCTACAATATGCCCCAAGAAAATAACATATATTTCAAAATACTGCATCGCGTCTTATATGTTAATCAAAAGATATACGATAACGCCTACAACAAAAACAACCTCACCCCATTCTGCAACAATTGCAAAACCAAGAGAGAAACCATACTGCACGCACTATACGAGTGCACAGATAAATACAAAATATGGAAATATTTCTTTCAAATAATAAATAAACTCAACAGCGCAGCGAAAATGACATCGACAAACTGCGTACTCATTTTAAATGCCCTTGTAAAAGACAAGAAAGTTAAGAAACTTCTTCTAACTATCCATATAACAATACTAAAAGAAATATGGATAGCTAGAAATTTATTGAAACATCAAAAGAAATCCCTTACTAATGACGTCATTATCAAGAAAATCATCACTAAGTTAAGAGAGATAATAAGAATAAATTTTCAAAAGCACTTAAGACAAGAAACTTTAGAAACCTTTAAGAAAAACTTTTGTATAAACGAAGCACTATGTTCGGTCATAGGCAATGGCCTAACAATACACCTTTAAGAAAATAAGAAAATCCAATACACTATCAAGCCAAACGGCAGAGCTCCTGTTAGTAGTTTTCATATATGTTTATGAAGACTGTTAACTCGGGCTCTGTCTCTTGAATTAATAAAAGAAATAGACTACGATTATTAGCTAGACAACAAGTACCATGTAATTTTATATTAGAAAAAAAAAAAAAAAAAAACTGTAAATATAGTTAGAAGCTGTAAATATTTATATTTGTAAATATATATTTTACAAAAAAAAAAAAAAAAAGATTTCCGTGGAGAAGGCCAACTCGATGAGTATATAGGCGATTTTTCTCAGGTCCTGCTTAGGCGGGACTGACCAGAAAGAATTGAAAGTACCTGATTGATGGCAGACGTTCAGGAGGGGCGGTTGGTGTCTGCAGCACACTCTCTGTAAATGCGTCTAAGTGGCATTCTTCAAAGACTTGGCGGAAAATTCTCAAATTCTTACTTGTGGCGCCGAACTTCGAGGGGTATCGGAAGCACCGCCCGCCTTCGGGAGTGCCTTCATTTCCTCGACCCACTGGGATACGGTGGTTTCCTTTGTTATAATGAGGCATCTGGCGCCTCCTTGTCTTCGCCACAATCAAATGACGAGTTGCTTTGAACCGGTCTGTGTAAGAATGGCCGGCCCAGCTCTGGGCTTTCTTCATACACGCACAAATCTTTCGCCTTTTACTAAAGATTTCCGTGGAGAAGGCCAACTCGATGAGTATATAGGCGATTTTTCTCAGGTCCTGCTTAGGCGGGACTGACCAGAAAGAATTGAAAGTACCTGATTGATGGCAGACGTTCAGGAGGGGCGGTTGGTGTCTGCAGCACACTCTCTGTAAATGCGTCTAAGTGGCATTCTTCAAAGACTTGGCGGAAAATTCTCAAATTCTTACTTGTGGCGCCGAACTTCGAGGGGTAT
>CBDAPN010000006.1:0-6142 GCA_965198415.1 Endozoicomonas sp. | reverse complement strand
GAACCGAAAAACAACACTCCCACCGCCAGCGCATTGAGATTTCATACATAAAGAAAATCGTTCACGAGTAATGGTAAAAAAGTGCCATATAATGTGTTTCACAACCACAAGCGAAAAGACACAGAAACAAATTTGGTCCTTTCAAAAGTTTCGCAAAGTTTCTTCGACAATTAAACTAAAACCCTGAGTTAGCAGACGAATAATACAACAAATACCTAGAATATCGCTGAATTTTTTATTCTTTCTCGAAGAACTCATACAATATAGAAATGCTACAATTTGTTAAAAATGAAAGTAATTTCAAAGGTGAGCCTAGCTTGTATTTTGTTGGTTGACCGGGAATATTGCCCCCTTAACGAAGGGAGGCAATAACCCGCGACAACAAATACAACCTAGCCTCACAAAAAACAAAAAACCATACACACAAATAACGTAATAAATAGGTTTACAAAACCAAAATAAATTTTAGAACCACCAACCATTCACAGATAACGTGTAAACATACCATACAAATAAAATAAGTAAATAAATGAAACTAGGATAGGATTATATTAGGATATATACTGGGATATATATATATACTGTAGTACCCTAATTGGCTTATCCTCCCAAAACAAAACAAACTTAAAGGGTACACCCACATAAAGGTAAAAACCTGTAAAAACTGGTTCATTATTTAGATGAACCAGTATAGTATAGAACATGTAAATAGATTTAGTAGAAAAACAGGGGTGCTTCGGGACCCCAAAAAAAAAAAAAAAAAAAAAAAAAAAAAAAAAAAAAAAAAAAAAAAAAAAAATGTATCAGCTCCGGGGTTGTCGCAATATCGACTTGCAGTGGTACTTGGGCGGGGGTAAACTGGCTTTTTTTAGTAAACAAAGTGAAAATGTATGTATGTATGTATGTTAGCCTCTGCTGCGCATGCATGCCTTCCCGCCCTTTGACTCGACAAAGCAGGTCAGCCTGGAGCGCCCTTTGGAGGTTCCAACACCTGTGACACCAGTGGCAGCACGCCGGAGCTGGTATGCCCCCAATAAGCCTCGGTAAGCCAACCCAACAGTCCCACTCTGGATTGGCTTGACTAGTCGCAGGCACTTTCCAACACTGTTGGGTCTGTAAGAAAACAGAAGCCCACAGGTAACTTGAAACTTTGTTTCCAGAGCTTGCAAAGGCCATCCACCACATCGTTGCTCTCCGTGTCAATTAATGCGTGGTGACAGTCTATACTCCTCACCACAAGCGAAGCAGTGGCTGCGAGTGTCTGACTGCGCAGGTCAGACATTGCTTTCACAGATTAATTAGTCATACTACAAAATCAGTCACTGACTTAAGGTATGTATCACCTCTGGGGTTGCCGCACTATCGTCTTGCAGTGGTATTTGGGTGGGGGAAGAACACCTTTTAGTGAACAAAGTGAAAACACAGTCCTTGCATGCAAGCAGCTACCTAGCTCCCTGCTTCATCTTGCTCTAGCCAAAACTAGTTGACACCGATGCCAGACACTGTAGGTCCACGGCCAGTGAAAAAGGCACAGGCAGCAGCAACTGCTTGCCTGCACCCACCAAGTAGGAGGGAGTGCATGTGGGAGACCATTCTGCCGTATCACAGATTAACTCAGTCCTACTACAAGTCAGTCACTGACTCAGGGTTTGTACTGGCCCTGGGTTTGTCACAATATTGCCTTGTTTTGTGCAGGCCTATGGCCGCGGTAGAAACATCGTTTAGTGGTCGGAGTGAAACAAAGTACAAGCCCAGGGCAAACGCCATGCTTCATATGGTTCTGCAAAAGCATGCTTCCCATTTGCTCCTGGAGGAGTGGCTCTTTTCACCAGCAGCGACTGGCAATGACACCTTGGCTTGTTTGCCGACACCACAAGTAAAACGTTCGTACTGACCACCTGGTTCTCTAGCTTGTCCTAGCGCTTCACAGATTAAATAAGTCATACTTCGATTCAGTCACTGACTTAAGGTATGTATCAGCTCCGGGGTAGTCGCAATATCGACTTGCTGTGGTATTTGGGAGGGGGAAAACCATCTTACTGATCAAGTTAAAACACTCTACGGGGAGGTACTTCAAGAAGTGCCTCTGCCAGAGAAGAAGTAGCTCTGTCCTTGTCCTGCATCATCGGCATGCTATTATCACCCCTGCCCACTGTGAATCAGAACTGCACTGAAAAAGCCAGGCCTGGGTCATGGCCAGGGCTTCGTATGCAGCGGATCATTGGAACTGCCTGGGTAGAAATTGCCTTTTGCTGATCGACCTGCCATGCCATCTAATCACGGAATTTGGTGGCGCCGAGACACTTTGGTTATGCTGCCCAACCTACCTCTTGCTGCCAGGCCCTCTTCAAATCAAGCGAACTAAAAGTGAATTGTGCTATCTTCAAACATCCTGCCAAAAGCCATATGCATGAGCGGGGAATCGAACCCCGGTCTCCCGCGTGGCAGGCGAGAATTCTACCACTGAACCACTCATGCAGCATGCAAGTTGTGAAATGACTCAAAGTTGTAGATCGAGAAGACTGAAGGACACTCCAAGTCGGACAGCAAATAATGCAACTCAACACAAATCAGACATGAAACAGCCGTGTCAGTTTTCATTGCGGCAAGCTACTCCCCAGAATCAAAAAGTGAGCCACTAAACAAGGAAAGGCTTGAAAGCAGCTGCCTTAAGCAGAACGGAACTGTGCCAGCCATTCTTATTTTGGTGCTGGATTAGCGGGTGGGAGCTGCGTTGTCAACACATGTCTTAGGGTCTGCTCATTTTGTCCAGGCAGCCATCTCCCGCATGGTCTAGTGGTTAGGATTTCTGGTTTTCACCCAGGCGGCCCGGGTTCGATTCCCGGTGCGGGAAGACCAATATCTTGGTATGGGGTCCAGCCCATGCAGTTCCCGGTGACGTGTCCCATCTGTGCCAATTTGGTGCGGTTTAGACTAGCGAGCGCAAAGCAAAACTCAGCCTGGGAGAACAATGTCTGACAAGCTCATCGTTGAAGACCAGCTTTCTCTCACGTGGGGATATAGCTCAGTGGTAGAGCATTCGACTGCAGATCGAGAGGTCCCCGGTTCAAACCCGGGTGTCCCCTGTTTCTTCGAGGCAAAACTCACATCACCCAGCAGACCTGGTCTTGCAAGGGTGCCCTGGACTGTAAGGTAAGCTGCGATGGCCGAGTGGTTAAGGCGTTAGACTTGAAATCTAATGGGATCTTCCCGCGTAGGTTCGAACCCTACTCGCAGCGTCTTAGCTAGTTGCTGCTTCAGCTTCCATGCTGATGGTTACAAAAGTAATCTGTCAGATGACAGGGGGCCTAGCCGAAATAGCTCAGTTGGGAGAGCGTCAGACTGAAGATCTGAAGGTCCCTGGTTCAATCCCGGGTTTCGGCATTATGCACAGCTGGCATCTACACCCGATACCCTAGCGGGCAGGCACAAGGGCAATTTCCCAGTCAGTGAATGTAGAATGTAAAAAAGGCCTGGCACATGGAAGACTTCCACGCTGCAGCAGATAAAATGCTCAACATTCCAGGCAGCAGGTTAACTTCAGCGCTATAGAAGATAAAACTCCAAAAAAGCCAAGCAAGAGAGCTACAAAGGATAAAATACAAAAAAGGCCATGTTCGTGGAAGACTTCCAGGCTACAACAGGTTAACTTCAGCCCTCTAGAAGATAACACACACACACACACACACACACACACACACACACACACACACACACACACACACACACACAGCAAAAAAAAAACGTCATGCTGCAGGGCAACTTCGGTGCTATGGAAGATAGAACTAAAAAAGGCAGGCAAGGGGGACAGCTTCAGCGCTATAGAAGATAAGAAGGTAGAGATGCAGAATAGCAGCCGATAGAATGAAGAGTTTTATGAAGTAAAGTTGAAGGCATCCCCACCTCCCCACCAAACTGCGGAAGAGTGTCTCCTGGACTTCTCACCTGCTGTCCAAAGTCGGTGACGACAGTTCCTCCAGACGTGGTGATTTGCACACTACAGCAGGAAAAACTCCCCCAAAAACTGGGCACGAGAGCAACATGCACGCTACAGAAGATACAATGCTGGAGCAATTCAGGCAAGGTAGAAGGTGAAAACACCAAAATGCCACACAGGAGGGCAACCTTCACACTATAGAAGATCAAAGCTCAAAAAGCCAGGATGGAGGGCAACTTGCACTGTGTAGCAGGAGAAACTACGCACCAAACGAGGCCTTAGGGCCGGTTCCACGCCAGGAATCTTTTCCAGGATGCAGACAAGCCGGACAGGAGGGCATTTTGCACACCGCACTTTGTCTGGGGGGAGTGGGGGGGTGGGGGGGGGGGGGGGGGAGGCAAAATGCTCCAAGAGGCCAGTGCAAGGGCAACTTCTACATTGCGGAAGATAGAGAGCTGGAGAAAGTAGGCAGCAGGGCAAGCTCCACGTTGCAGAAGTTCAAGCGCTCCAAACACTAAAAACGAGGCCAACTTCCAGGCTCCAGAGGAGGAATAAACAACATTCTACCGCCAAACACTCCCCCAACCAACACCCCATGTTCTGGGCAGAGGGGCAGGGGGGCAGGGGGTGGGGGCAGAGGGACCACTGTGCAGGTAAGGAGGAGTTTGGAAAACCCCAGTGGGACTGCAATCATTTTCATGATGTTCTGAGACTTTTTGATGTTTTACCAACTTTTCCTTTCACCAGAAGTGAAACGATGGGCAATTACTAGTTATAAACATGGTATATACGAGTTGCCTCACGAGTTGCCGAACGACTTAAGACTTAGGAACTTAGGAACTTAGGAAATACCAGGAAAGTGTCTAAACCCCATAGAATGATGGCCCAGTGTCCAGTCAGTCCCCCTGCCAAAATGGAAGTTTCGATAATACTAGCAGAAAACTCTTGAAATGCAGAGATAAAACGTTACCCGTAGTGCGCTATTTCACAAGAAAACTAACGTTAGTCTCAAAATATTTTGTGAGTTATTGTCTCTGGAAACTTTTCTTTGATTCTAACTCGCCCCAGACCCCTTCAAACGTAATTTCTCTGACTATTTTGGTAACTCTAAGGCCCTTCACACTGTTTTAACCAAAAATTAGAGCAATTAAGTAGCAAAAAGGTCCTAGAATTTGCCTTACTTGGTAACTGCTTTTCCGAGCTTTTCACTGAGGTTGAAATTTTGTATTAAAAGAATTTCAAGTTTGTTTTAGGACGTTTTTCAGAAAGATAAAATAAATTCTAGCCCAAATATGACTGTTTTTAACAGATTTAGCTGTTAATAAAGACATAAAAGGCAAAAGGAAATTTTGCAGACAATCATTTTCACAATATTTTGAGACTTTTCGATGTTTTACCAAATTTTTTTTTTCACCACAAGTGAAACGATGGGCAATTATTAGTTATAAACATGGTATATACGAGTGGCCGAACGACTTAAGACTTAGGAACTTAGGAAATACCAGGAATGATAGAACGATAGCCCAGCGCCCAGTCCCCCTGCCAAAATGGAAGTTTTGTTAATACTTGCAGAAAACTCTTGAAAAACAGAAATAAAACTTTACCCGCTATTTCACAAGAAAACTAGAGTCAGTCCCAAATATCCTGTGCACGCCACCGAGGATGAGAGGGGACGGGACGGCCGAGGCCAGCGCAGACCAGGCAGCCGGAATTGCCGCAGCGCGAGCAAATGTGAGCGAGCCGCTGATGGCCAGTTGGGTCATCATCAGCCTGAAGGAGGCATTGCCTTGAAAATGGCATTGCCATGTCTCGTGCTGGCACACTGAATTGCTGTGCGAACAAGCAGAGCTTTGCTCCACTGCTTCGCGCATGCCTGCCCAAAGCACTGGCATAGCCCCCTGATGGTTGCCAACTGGCGAGTTCCCTGTAACTAATCACACACTACAAATGGCAATCCTTAGCACTGAAAGAAGCCTCCAGGTCTCACCAGGTCATCTATCGGACAGCCAATACCTGGGGGCCAAAGTCCAACGCTATTCTGGAACTATTCTAGAAGTAACTGAATCAATGCACTTTGCCATGTTGCGCATTGCCAACTACCTCCAGGGACATCGAGAAACTTTCGGGAACAGACGAGCTCCAACATATGGCTGGAGTAAACAGTAGACTAAACAGTAGCTAATTACTGGAACTTTGTGGTCATCC
>CBDAPN010000005.1:0-3070 GCA_965198415.1 Endozoicomonas sp. | reverse complement strand
TTCATACTTGGTGTTACTCATTGACAGCTGAGCATCAGCAAATAACTCTACGCCATTATCGAGGTTATAAGCCCCAGTCATCACTGCCGAGACCTTCTCTCTTTCCGGTATATAAGTTTCGTCAAAATAATTCAGGCAATAGGTATTACCACTTGTTGGATAAGTAAACTTCTCACCTGTGCTGCATTCGTCAGTCGCTACCCGCTTGTTAGTGGCAAGATTAGTAACCAATGGCGCTCCGGGGCCACCGTAACTTTGCCGACCATCCTTAATGCTATCACTGGAAACCTTACTCTTCAGCGGCTCCTTACTGTACTCACGGTCAAAAAGCGTCAACGGCTTGGTAGCGCTGTAGCTAAGGCTGAGCATAACATTGGATTTATCGGTGCTCGCACCCCCTAAATAGCTGACATTAGCCGTTTGGCCACCGCCTTTTGGTGCGCTGACATCCGCCCACACCTGATGCCCTTCGTAATCATTTCTGAGAATAATATTAACTACGCCGGCCATTGCGTCGGAGCCGTATATTGACGAAGCGCCATCAAGCAAAATTTCAACACGTTCCACAGCACCGAGTGAAATACTGTTCAGATCGACGAAACTGTCGGTGAGGTTTTCAGCAAAACCGTAAGTGGCAACCCGGCGGCCGTTAATCAGGGTTAAGGTGCGGCTAGAGCCCGCTGAGCGCAGGGAGGCGCCTTTTGCTCCATCGGAAAAGCCACCAGAAAACGTCTCCGGCAGTGCACCGTTGTTGGAAGATACGGAATCAACCAACTGGCTTAAGTTAGCAAACCCGCCGCTTTCAATTTCTTTACGGGTAATCACCTGAATGGGCGACGCCCCAACCACATCAATAGCCTGCAGACGGGAGCCGGTGACTTTTATCTTCTCCAGGCGCTCCACTTTTTTCTTTTCATCGGTTGACTCTTCAGCCAGCGCAATACCCGGAGATAACAGGGACGCCGACAGCACCACATGGCGAATCGCCGATGACAACGTTGATGGCTCAAACTTCATTAGATCATCCTATGTGTGTTTATTGTGTTGGTTTCGTCCCTGAAACCGGGTTTTAAGGTCACAGTACAAACTTCACGGCACAGCGTGATCTGCCCCAATACTGTAATTAACCGCCAATGTGCGTTTGCAAAAACTGCTCCATACGGCTGTAAAGTTCGTAATTATTTTCTTCTTTTCTGAAACCATGCCCCTCTTTAGGCGCCAGCATCCACTCGTAGGGTTTATTCAGTTCGTCAAAGGCCTCGCGCAAAATGCGGGCGTTACCCCACGGTACACGGGCATCTTTGCCGCCATGAACGATGAACACGTCCGCTTTGATCTTGTCCGCCTGATAGGCCGCTGAAATCCGCTTCAGCTTTTCCTCATCAGAACCCACGGCACGGGCAAAATACCGTTGCGAAGACGGGGTTTTTCGACCATCCCAATTATCCCGTTGGTGGATTAAGTCATACACCCCCACGTAGCCAATGGCGCACTGATAAAGGTCAGGCTCACGCACCACGCCCATTAATGAGGCATAACCGCCATAGCTGGCACCATAAATACACAGCCGGTTCTTGTCGGCAATGCCTTCTTTAACAGCCCATAAGGTGGCATCGGTCAGATCGTCCTGCATTTCCTGCCCCCACTTACCGTAGGCATCGTACTGAAAGTTGTGACCATAACCACCAGAGCCGCGGAAATTGACTTGCAACACGGCGTAGCCCCGTGAAGCCAAAAACTGCACCTCCGGGTTATAGCCCCACCTATCCCGTGGGCCGTGCGGACCACCGTGGGGGTTTACTACCAAGGGTAGGTTTTTGTTTTTGCCTTTGGGTAGGGTCAGGTAGCCATGCATTACCAGACCATCCCGGGCAGTAATGCTTACCGGCTTCATCGGCGCCATGAGGTCTGGGCGCTTCCAGGGGTGAGGCGCAATCAGCTCTGAGAGCCCTTGCTCTTTGTCGTATAAATAGTAGGTGCCCCGATCGGTATCGCTGTACACATACCACAGCTGCAATTTGGCGTCCCAGCTGCTATTGAGGAACCTGACCTCTTTACCCGGAAAAGTGGCTTTCATTTGCTTTTCGAAATTATCGTATTCAACGACAACCGCAGAGTCGCTTAAAAGGTGTTTTTCAGGCAGCCCGTCCATGGTAAAAGCACCATGGAAGTGGCGCTTCCCCTTAAAATCATTAACGAACACTATGTCACTATCAACGACAGGGTGCTGATAAATTTTCTCAGACTTACGACTTTCAGGGTCGTATTTGACAATGATGTTGGTACCGCCACCTTTGGTCGATGTGGCATAAATGTATTTATTATCCGCAGAAAACATGCTGGGGGAAAAGGAGCCATCTTTGAACTCATCAAACTCATCGATTTTCTCCCAAGAATTGGCCTCGCTTTTGCGGTAATAAATTTTAACCTGACTGTCTTCCGTGGTCTGATAAGCCAAACGCAGCTGTCCGGTCTGATCCGCAACCAATCCACCGCCACTGGATTTAGGACCCCAATCCGGCACCACCGACACTTTGCGTTTTTTACCGGTATAGACATTCACCTTATAAGCTGTAGGCACCGCACCATATTTGTATTGAGAAAGCAGAATATGGTCAGGGTCATTAGCGAGCATACTGATCATACTAGGCGAGGCAAACTTGCTGGCATCGTCGGTTTTGCCACCAAAAATGTAGCGCTTTTTTTGCCCGTTATAATCAGAAACAAAAATGTCGTTGGTTCCTAACCGCCCTTGATAGACCGAACCGCGCTTCATTGACGTAAATGCGATAAATCGCTTGTCACTCAGCCAATCTACCCTTTGCGGATAGACGTTTTTGCCAAAATCGAACACTTGCACCACTTGCATCTGCCGGGTGAAAGTCACCAGTTTGCCCCGGTCTTCGCTTTCAACAATGGCAGCAAAATACTCACCAGTGGGTGAAATGCGGATTGTCTCCATTTTGCTTTGGGAGAAGAAGTACTCAACAGGTAGCTCAGAGGGCAAAGTCGCCTGCTGCGCTTTTTGCATTATTTGTTTCTCATCAAGCCACTCATTCTGTGCAGCTGA
>CBDAPN010000004.1:0-12600 GCA_965198415.1 Endozoicomonas sp. | reverse complement strand
AACCCCCTTATTTAAACAACAACTGCTTTTTAGTTCCGTTTTATTCACACTGCTGGTGCTTGCAGCGTGGGGCTATACCCAGGTGTACAGTAATCGCGCAGCTTATATACACGTGGGTGCGCTTATAGGAACTTTGATGGTGGGTAATGTGTTTTGGGTAATCATTCCTTCCCAACGCAAGTTGGTAGCCGCCGCAGAAAATGGCGACACCTCCTTTGATGCCGCCATAGCACAGCATGCGTTACAACGCTCCAGGCACAATAATTATTTTACACTTCCACTGTTGTTTATAATGATCAGTGGTCACTACGCCATGACTTACGGGAATAAATGGAACTGGCTAATTCTGGCGGTTATTTCACTGGCTTCAGTGCTGGTTCGACACTTTTTTAATCGCAGGAATCAAGGCATTGTTCTCAACTGGCTGTGGCCTGTGGCTGCGGTCATTATGCTCTCTTTGGCTTTCGTGATACGCCCCCAATCACCATCCGCAATACCAGTGGCAGCACAACCCGCTGTTGACCAACAGCGAGTTGTTGAAATTGTCACCGCCCGCTGCGCCAGCTGCCACGCCAAAGTACCAACAAACCCGATGTTTCAGGCAGCACCAGCAGGTTTAGTTTTTGATAGTTATGAATCCATTGTTAAAAATGCCAGCAAGATTTATAGCCAGTCAGTTCAAACTCATGTCATGCCACTGGCCAACCTAACCAAGATGACGGAAGAAGAGAGAGCAACTTCTAGGACAATGGTACAATCAGTTATAAATGGTTAACGATCCATGGCAGTGCTACTGCTATGGAGCACGTTGAGTAGTTAACTGCTCCCGACCCTACCGCACCCCGAGGGCATAACAGCGAGGGTTTACGCCGGTTTTGCTAATTGACCGTAAAGCAACAGTGCTTGCGCGAAGGAATGCTTTGCAAGCGTTTTGATAAGCATCTTTCCCGATGCTGTTATCCAAAAATATGGTGATTTGGTAAAAAGGAAGAAATTACAGGCTCTTTTTATATTTGACGTTGACAACGCCCCCCGCCGCAAATATTATTCACCTCGTTCCTTGCCGGTATAGCTCAGTTGGTAGAGCAACTGACTTGTAATCAGTGGGTCCCGAGTTCGACTCTTGGTGCCGGCACCATACATACCAAGGCCTGTAGCGTAATTATACACTACAGGCTTTTTTGTGTCTGAGTGTTTTGTCTTGGCAGTGGTCTTGGCAAAGTGCATTCTTTCCATTTTCCCGCACTATTCCTTTCGTATCACTGATACCTGAATTTTCTCTGAGCCTGCTTAGCAATGCTGTCATAACAGAACCAACCTGATACTTGACGATTCATTACTGCTGGTCGAGGTTCACCTCATGTCCTTTGGGTAGGATTAAAGTTGTTTCAGGCTATGGGGGGGGGGGCAAGGTCGTTTCGCCGTTAGGAGTCCCAGGAATTTCCACTTTTCGACCCCGCGAGAATTTTTAGCAAATTTCAAAAACAGGTTTGACCCTGCATTAATCTGAGCTAGGTGATCCAACTTATTTTCACACTCTTATATAAAAATGGATACAGATATTATAAAAACAATAGTTGAGGATGAGGTGGTTAGGTTGACTCTGCTTCTACTATCCCTCTGTAAGCCGCTTTTCTCAGGAACCGTGACACATGCTCTGCGAACACGTTTTGCTTGTGCTTCTTGGCGCACGAAGGCATTGGTTAATCAGGCAGCAGCAAACACTATGACAAGGCAGAGTGCTATTAATGACACTGCTTTTTTACATCAAACAGTGCATGAGTTTTTAGGTCACCGATCATTTAAAAGCGAGTATACTCCTGAGACCGATAGGCCGAAATCGAATTTAAAATATCACCTGTGGTAATCATCTGACTTAAGGTAAACCATTTTCGTGCAGGCAGACATAAACTGAAGGGATGATCGTATTGATGTGCATTAATGAGAACGTGTACCTCTGAGGTCGATGCTGTTAGGTATTCTGAAAGAGCACTCTGAATCCGCAGATATGGCCTTGAGCGGAGCTAGCAGGTTATCCAGAATAAGGCTCATGCTATGGTGTCGGTATTAGTTCGCATCTCAAAATCATCAAGATGTAATTTTGATCACCGGAACATAATCAAGTCATAAAAAAAGCCAGGCATAAATGCCCGGCTCGCATAGGTTAGACGTAAGGCCGATCAGGGCTTCACTCGATCCACGGGACTTTGCCTCCTATCCATTTCTCAAAGGCCTCTCTGGCTTCAGCCAGCGGTGGGAGCTGAATATGCCTTTCCTGGTGGCCATCCTTGCGAGGTCGAGACTGGATTATGCTTGGAAGAATGTCGTACAGCGTCTTGAAGAAGGTGCTGATATCTTCAACATAACGTCGCTTTATCTTCTGGCAGTGCTCCGTATAGTGGCCGTAGAGGCTCGATTTGACAATGCTCTCGTTTACGGGCTTGCCATGAATTTCTCCTATCTGAAGAACATCGTAAAGCCAGAGTTCATGAGATCGAAGATTCTTCAGCTTCTGACCAATCAGGGCACCCGTTACCGGAAATGCTCGCAGGTTCTTGTCAGACAGGTTCCGCTGTAGAAGGTAATCAATCAGAGCTTCAGTCCCTCCGGAATCCCGCTCCTTAAGGATGGCCTTAAAGTAAGCATCATCACCCTTGCGTGTACCGCTGACTTCAAGCACACAGAACCGGCGTTCATCGAACTCGGCAGGTACCACCCAGTCTTCATTACTGGCCATGATCAGACGGACAAAGTTGGATACCTCAAGAGCATCCTTGAACTTCGACTCAACAGTGCGGCGAGCCTCGGTGATCAGGGTTTTCAGGGCACCTATCTTTGACTTGTCCCGGCTGCAAAAGGCTTCATCAGAGTAGACCAGAAGCGTCTTGGACAGATTACCGCTAAAGCGGCCAACAAGATGCTCCGGGTTCGAGACCCGTTGGAAGTGCTGACCGAAGATACGACCAAAATACTCGGCAAAAATGCCTTTGCCTCTACCCTGCCCGCCCATTAGCACCAGAGCGACACCGAGAAGTTTTGCCGGGTTCTGAACGATGTCTGCCATCCAGTCTATGATGTATTCATACAGCGGTTCCTTATTGTCACAGATGACTTCTCGCACATGATTCAGAAATAAACGACAGCTACCTTTTTCAGGCTGAACCGCAAAACCAGACCACTGGTTATACAGGTCAGGTGATGCCTTTCCGGAAGGGTCAAAGGTAACCCCCTGGTACGTCCGCCGGTCCTTATGAGTGCGCCAGTATTTCGCAACAGGCTTGCCGTCAGGCAAGCGCTGGTTAGCCAACTGATTATCAAAATCAGCCGGGGGAAGAAACTTCACATCATCGCCGTGCTCATAGATGACAACCGATTTTGAGCCCAATAAGACAACGGCATACTTCGCGTTCATGGCCTTAATGATGTCATCCTTGTCGGGATGGTTGCGGCTGTGCGTCCTGCGAAGACTGGCAATCGTACGGCTAACTATCGCTGGGTCCAGAGGAGGGGTGTTCCTATCGTTCCACTCTCCGAGTTTTTTGAAGACTTCGTCATCGTCGTGGCCTTCTGCAATCAGTTTACCAGCAAGGTAAACCAGTGCCTGGGTGCGCTCACCATCACCATAACTTCTGTTCATGCTGGCAACATAGGTTCCGGTAAGGTTCGGCAATGCCTTTGATGTGTTCAGGGTAGCCTGGCCTTCATCAATCATGGCTGAAAGCGATGCCATGCTGTAGGGCTGGCTGCTGTTGATATTGATGATCTTGCAGGTGAAAGGCGCTCCTTTGGTATGTATAAATCCCGGAAGGCGCATCACTCGGGGCAGGTCGCAAACCGCTGGATCACCGCCAAATCGTCGAGCCAGTGCTTTTTGCATAATGCTGAAATCGCCAAGGCTGCAATCATTGATAAGCCAGTAACCATGACCTTTGCCGGGACTGGACTCTACGATGATATTGGCCGGCACCTCGGCGCTATCGAAGGCGCTAAGTGGCACATTATCCAGATCAACAAAAAGCGCTCGAACCTGGACAATATCGGTGGCTTTACGGCCTTCACCATTGGTTTGGTTGATGGCGACGAAGATACCATCACCATTCAGGTTCGCACTTGTCAGCGTCTCAACATGCTGCTCAAAAGTGCCATGAAGCACTCTCGGCATGCGCATGCTTTGCCTAGGATTGACCGGGATGGTCTGAAAAGTGAACTGCTGTTCACCTTGACCGAGGCAGTCGAGAAAGCGTTTGGTTTCCGCTATTATGATCATGGAAGCGTCGATGCTTCCGTTGTTGTTACCCATGACGTTTTCCTTAACGAGTGAATGTTGGGTCGATGGTGTAGAAGGCCCGTCAGTTGCCGCTGACGGGTTTTCTGTTTTGGCCTTATCCATGATGAGTCAACTCCGCATTCAGCAGCCTTGCCTGCCATTCACGTACTTCTGACTCCTTCCAGCCTACGCTGCGAGCACCAATCTTGACCCTGCGGGGGAATTTACCTGCCAACTCAAGGCGGCGAATAGAACTGCGTTTGATGCCGCAAATGGCCTCTACTTCAGGAAGGCGCAAAATGCGCTCGATGGTGGTTGAGTTTTTTGCCTCGATGGCTTTCATTCAGAATCTCCTGTTCAGTTGAATGAGCGAACGCCTGACGGTTCATCAGGGTTCATTTGCTATGATCACGGAGCAGAAGAGTTCGGGTCGTCCCGGTTACAGGAAAAAAATTGTGCGTAAAAAGAATGTGGTTGTTATGTCAATCTGACTGAGTAAGTCATTCAATTGAAAGGCGTTTATATTATTAACTTGAGAGGGTTATATGCAGGATTGTCGTTGTAACCTACTGAAGTTAAAGGTTATGAATATTTTTAATTATATAAACCTTCATGATTAATAAAAACTATTACTACAGATAAAGCACATCGTTTTTATGTGTCTGGTGCATGGCGATCAAAAACGTCAGCTGGTTTTCGCCGAATCCGGAATGACCACCACTTCAATATCGTGAGCCCGGCAAAGTGCAGCCATTTCAGGGTCAGGCTTGCCACAAATGGCAACCGGCCTGATCGACCTAGGATGAAAACGAGCCATGATTTGAGTGGAGAATAACGCCTGTCCCATCAGGTACATTCCCAAACGGTTTTGGTTTGTTTGCACCACAATGATGTCTTTATCTATAAGGTCGCGGGTTCCGCCTACCTGTCGGCCAGGCTGCTCACCCAGAACAATAACGCCATCAATATACCGCTTGCCGATGTTCTGTTTTCTATCCGCCTTGATGGCCTGAAACTCCTCAATGAGAAACCCTCCAACAGAAGCCCAGTACTGCCGTGTTCGCCAGGATTCGTGTTTGCTCATATCGCTCCCCCTGCCCTTATGCTTTGAAGATTGCTGAATCCTAAGCATAGCGTGAAGGAAATGGAGCGGGTGTACGTTAATAATCTCGCCGCCAGACCGTGTGATGGTCTACTTTTACCTCATCAAAGTGTGCTCCAACAACAATAAAGGCGAATTCAACGATGAAGGTAGTATTTCGAAAATTTCCTGAGGGTGACGTGGTTGCCCTGTTTCCCGAGGAAGCGGCAAACGGGAAGGGGCATATACTCAGCTACCAGAGTGCAGGGCAGCATGGTGCGGCCAGCCCTGAGTTGGTCAGCGAGTTGGCAGAGGCTACCGAAGTAGAGTATCAGCCCCTGTTGCGGGAGCTGATGGTGAGGGTGGGATACACCGACCTGAAAGTGATCACAGGCGGTGAAATGAACAGCTGATGATCAGGACTCGTTCAGCGGTGGCAGCGCCTTGACGATTCTCACGGTCTCCAGACTTACACGGACAATGCGCTTCACCAGATCAACGATATATCGTGGGTCATCAGACCATTCATTCGGGTCGTTTTTGATGTGGCTTTTCTTATCAACCGTGACATGATATCGCTCCATCACCCATTCAATGGCAGATTTACCGTTAACCACGTACTCATAAGCCTCCAGAGGGATACCTTCAAGTATGATATTGCCGTTATAGACGATGGTGGTCTTATCCTTGTCTTTGCCTTTTTTGCCGAACGTCATTTTTGATACCCGGTAATCGTTGTCTTCCATCAGCAGATTTTGAGCTTTGCCGCCATGCTCATCCAGCGGGAATGGCTCGATGGTTTCATAGTTCAGGTGCCACTCACCCAACTTACGGCCTGCGTCGCTGAAGGCTCTGAAGTCTCCAGCAAACGGAATACGTGGCAGCATTTTCTTCAGGTCAGCAGCAAAGCGTTGTTTGTACTCAGCTGAATGCAGAATGCCGTAGACGTACCAGAAGATGTCTTCCTTGGTGATGGTGTCATCACTGTAGTGGTCACGGAAGCTGTCGAGTGCCCCATTCGCTGATTGCATCGTGACGAATGTAGCCGTATTCATCAGCTGCATCCGTTCTTACGCCTGCCAGCATATCATTCTGTGGCTCGAGTTGCCTTGATCCTGATCAGCTTTTTCATACCAGTACATAGGGAAGTGCTGCCCTTTGGAAACTAGTTCGTAGTCTGGCAATTTCGAAGATGCAATAGCCGAAAAAGACTTATTTGCACCTACTCCTGCGGCAGAAATAACAATATTTTTATGCTCGGAGGTAGGAAACAGCTTTGGCTGTTGATATACACGCTCATTAAGTTGTCGGTCAAAGTATGCCCACTGTTTCACAAATGGTCGATATGCACTAATGGTTAGATGATCAGCTTTGATAGAGTGTACTTTGCCACGTCTAATGTCTGCCTTCAGATTGTGTGACCAGCTAATTTTTCGCGGGTCGGTATCAATCACATCTTCAACTTTCGGAAAGTTGTCTTTGCTTTTTCCATGACATAATTCTTGATACCTGGGTTCGATCTTTATTGAAGGCAGCAATCATGTTCTCAATATTATCAGAAAGATCATCACGGCTTGAGTTATATACCCAAGCATCACGTGAACTCAGTACCCCCTTGAGAGTAAATATCAAAAATACAAATCCAGTATTGGCTTCTTTGTTACCCAGAGGAATAAAGTCTATCAAATGCCGGGTCATCACGCTGGTTCAGCCAGTCACCTTCTTTATTTGGCGTGATCTTTTGCCACTTTAATGCCATCAACACTGGCAAAATCTTCAATAATGGTCAGCTTCTCTTGCTGGCTCAGGTAGTCACCGATGTCATGGTAAAAAAGTTCGCAGGCACCGGACATGCTCTGGGTCTTTGATCATGATGGATATTGTGACAGGGGTGCGAGAGCCTGCAATCAAAAATGCCGCCACCTTCTGTTACGCCTTTCTTCACCTTGTGTACGAGCGTTACCTCGCAGATTGAAGATATAGAGATGGCTGTAGTCATTAATCAAACATTTACGCAGGCCGTCAGCATATTATTCGCATCGAGGAATGAGCCATTCGTCACGTATGCAGCAATACCTCGCTCACCGAATACGATCGGATGCCCAGCGAATTGCCCGAATGTATGAGTCATACAGATTTTTCACCAGCCTCGCATTTGATTGTTTTGCGTAAGTCTCACGAATACGAGCATCCAGAGTTGGATATGCCAGATTCTTATTATTATCGTTTTCACTACCTTGCTGTGCCGAATACGGCGGATTCCCCACAATCACCCGGATCGGCTGTTCTAACTGGTTCGTGGCTCTCGCATTATTCTCAGGCAGTACCACCTGATCCACCAGATCATCGTCTTCAGTCATCTGGAAGGTATCAGTCAGCACCATTCCATCAAAGGGCAGGTACTTCCCGGTTTGACCGTGGTAGGCAGTCTCGATGTTGACCGTGGCGATGTAATAGGCCAGCAGCACAATTTCATTGGCATGCAGTTCATTGCTGAACTTATGAGGCAGATCATCGTTATTGATCAACCCGGACTGAATCAGCCGCACAATAAAGGTGCCGGTACCGCTGAACGGGTCAAGGATATGAATGCCCTTGTCACCCAGTTTACTGCCGAAATGCTTGTCCAGCGTCACCTGAACGCTGTTCAGAATAAAATCCACTACTTCAATCGGCGTATAAACAATGCCAAGGCGCTCTGCCATGCGTGGGAACGCATTGTGAAAGAACGTGTCGTACAGGTTGCGGATAATACCCTGCTTCGATTTATCACTCTTGGCCAGGCTAATGCGTTCACGAACATTGTCGTAGAACTTTTTCAGGTCCTCGGTTTCACTGGCAACGGCGGACTCATCCAGTCGATCGACGATTTTTTGCAGGGCATTTGCCACCACGTTCTTCTCTGGGAATTCGTTACCTGTAAACAGTGCCTGGAACACCGGCAAGGTGAGAACGTGCTGTGCCAGCATCTCAATGGCTTCATCGGCGGTGACGGCAGGGTTAAGAGTGTCCTGCAAGCCTTTCAGGAAGGTGTTGAATTCATCAGCGAGTGATGGATCGGTTTTGATCAGCGACTTGATACGGGCGATCAGGTTGTCTGCGGTTTTACCGATACCTTTTGCCCATTCGCTCCAGTATTCCCGGTCACCTAGCTTTTTCGGGATAGCAGCATAAACCGCCTCATTCACTTCATCGAAGGGTAGGTTCGGGATGTCCAACGGCAGGTCGAGGTTGCCACCACTACCGCCGCCACCAGAGCCACCACCGCGCTTACCGCCAATGAACTCTATTTTCTTGCGGAACGTGGCTTCGTCCACCAGTGATTCGTCGTGGGCACGCAGCGCCTTGATGACCTTCCAGATACCTTTGAACTGCGGGTCGCTGTCGATGTAGCTGTTGTAATCCTGCACCCGCTCAGATGGCATACAGACCGGGAGAATGATGTAGCCATATTTCTTTTTGCCAGCCGGGTCTTTCCGCATGACACGACCGACGGATTGCACGATGTCGACGATAGATTCACGGGTATCGAAAAAGATCACTGAGTCGAGGGAGGGAACGTCGATACCTTCTGAAAGACATCTAGCGTTAGACAGAATGCGGCAGTCGCCTTCTGATATGTCATCTTTCAGCCAACCCAGTTTCTCCTGTCGCACATGGGCGTTCATGCTGCCATCGACATGATCGAGTTCGCAGCTGACCATCGAACTGTCCACGGTGCGGTAGGAGTTCTGGTAAGTTTCCACCAGTTTCGAGAATATCTCAGTGGTTTGCTTCGAATCTTTGATCGATCGGGAGAATGCCACGGCTCTTCGCATCGGGGCAGTATCTTCCGTCAGGTCTTCCTGCTCACCTTCGTCGTCAACCATCACCAGTCCCTGCTTCGAAAGACCTTTCCAGCTTCCGATGATTTTAGTCGCCAGCTTCATATCAATGGCTTTGTCGTCGGCGACTTTGAAGGCGTTGTAATCGTTCACCAGCTTCGCCATTTTGTTTTCTTCGACGGCGACGATGAGCACCTTGTATTCAGTCAGCAGGCCTTTCTCGACCGCCTTGCCAAACCCAAGCCGATAAAGCTCGGGGCCATAAAGTTCTTCATCGTCCATCGAGAACAGCACAGCGTTGGATTCATTGGCTTTGGTTTTGGATTTGTCGGCATAGATTCGGGGCGTTGCGGTCATGTAAACCCGCTTGTCTGCCTTGACGATGTCGTTGTCATGAACTTTGACAAATTCAGAGGAGTTCTGGTCTTTTAAGGTCAGGCCGGTTGTGCGGTGTGCTTCGTCGCAAATAATCAGATCAAAGTCGCCAAGGCCTTGCTTCTGTGCATCACTGACCACCTGAATTGACTGGTAGGTAGAGAATACGATGGTACGGCGGTCTTTGCTGACGATGCTTGCGGCATTGGCTAGCTTTCGCGCATCCGTTGTGGCCGGGTAAGCCAGATCATGTAGGCTGATGTCTTCTTCGTCTTTGCCTACCTTAGAATCAGAGCAGACGACGAAGGCATTGATGGGGCTGATACCCTGAGCTGTCCATTCTCGCAGTGATTGTGATACCAGCGAGATGGAAGGAGCCAGAAACAGTATACGACCAGTGTCGGGTGTGACTTCTTCCATGAGGCGGAGGGCAGTGAAGGTTTTCCCCGTACCGCAGGCCATGATCATTTTGCCCCGGCTGTGTTGCTCTAAGCCTTTTTTTATAGAGTCGATGGCTTCCCGTTGGTGTTCACGAGGTTCGTGTTTTTTCTTGAGCTTGATGTCTTTGATGTTGCTGAGACTGAACTGACTCCAGTCGATGGGGCTTTCAGCTAGGTCTTTAAAAAACATTCGACTGACAGGGACTGTCTGTGCTTCGAGAGTCTTCTCTGCTTTTGACGACCACTTCTCGGTGGTGGATACGATCAGGCGTGTGCTGAAACCGTATGTGCCTTCGGTGGTGCTGAATTGCTTGCCAGATGCGGCCAGAAATGAATCTATGCCGCCTTTGTCGAGCGTGGATGCCGGATCAAAGAACTTACACTGGATAGCCCAGTATTCACCCGTACCCCGCTCACGGGCGACCAAGTCAATGCCATCGTCACTACCCCAACGATTCGGCCACTCTGACCACAGCCATACCTCTGAGAGCCTGTCAGCGTATTGCGGGTCAGTCATCAAATAGTTGACGATGAGCTTTTCAAACTGAGTGCCCTTGTCACGATTGTTGCGGGTGGCTTCAGTGAATTCGTCAAGCAGGGTCTGTAACGTGGTCATGGTCTCTTGTTCCTTGAGAGTGTTGGCAGGAGGTGAACTTGAAGTCGAGGAAAGTGGGAAACTCGGCTAAAATCGAACCGACAAAACTCTTATGAATCAATCAAAGATTCTGTTTATATGCGACGGGATCAGGCGTTGTCAATGTGGCTAGTACTATGTCTCTACATTGAAAGATCAGGGATATAGTAAACAGGCAAATTAAGTTAATGACCGAAAAAGCATTTATCT
The DNA here is from genome assembly GCA_965198415.1 of Endozoicomonas sp. GTDB lineage: Bacteria > Pseudomonadota > Gammaproteobacteria > Pseudomonadales > Endozoicomonadaceae > Endozoicomonas. Next base: position 1,769 of record CBDAPN010000004.1, on the reverse strand, counting down.
TTCAAAAGTATCCCAGTTAACAGTGTCTCTCGTGCAGGTTTATAAATACGTTACCTTTCATAGATTTGATATTTCCAACTAACGGGATAATGGCATACTTTTTGCTTTATTTTGCCGCCGACATGACGGAGCGTTGAAATGCCTGCTTGTAAGATAGCAAAAGGGAGAAGAATAGTCTGAGGGTACCCAAGTTGGAGTACCCTTTGAATGATCAGGTTAAGGTCATGAAGCCTGCTGTGCCAGTGGTATGACATTACTACCAGGCTCGATGATCGATCGAAGAGTAACCCCCCAGCGATCAAGCGCTTCACGTTTTTCTTTGAGGTAGTCGTAGCGGTCATAGTGCTTTGACGACACATCAGTCAGTGCGTGGTTATGAATACGATCACGAATGTCTTTCAGTAGTCCGGCCTTACCCATCAGCGTTTTGCAGGTACGTCGAAGATCCCTTGGTGTCGCATGCTCCATATCTTCACCCTTGAAGCATCGGCGCATGGATGTGTTAAGCGAATCAATTCGTATAGGCTCATTAACCAGAAAGCCAGAACCACGCATTTTCGGGAACGGGTACTTGCAGTTGCCTGTGAATACCGACACTGCCTGCAAAATCTCTATCGCAAGGTCATTTAACGGTACGACGTGGATAGAACCGTTTTTCGTGTCTTCAATAGTGACCAGTTTTTCGTCGAAGTCGTAGGCTTTCCAAGGCGTGTTAATCACATGCTTTGGTCTCTGACCACCCAAGGCGAGCAGCAGCTTGAAAAGGTATTCAGTATGCAGTGCCATGTAGAGGTTCATTGAGTGCCAGAATGTCGATACCTCGACCTCAGATAACGTGCGTTCACCGACGCGCTCATACTGCTTCTGCCTCGGTACCAGTGTGACCGGGTTGTGCTTGAGCTGGAAGTCAATATTTTGCTCAGCTTGCAGCAGCGGGTCGAGATTCGCCTGACAGCCGACCTTGAAGGCTTTATGCAGGTATGATCGCACCCTGTTCATCATCGTGGTCAGACCTTTTTTTGCCATCGCTGCGAGGATATTGGTAATGTCTATCGGCTCAATATCCCTGGCATGCACTTTCATCAGCGCCGGAAATGGCTTTGAGACATAACGCTTCAGGTCCTTCTCAACTTCCGGCCAACTGGTCTTACCTTCTTTTTTCATGGTGCTGATGTAGACTTCAAGCAGCTGGCTAAAAGTACCACGATTGGTTTCGGCATCAAGGAGTGCCTGTTCCCGACGTGCGATTTCTTCCTGTTCAGCGAGGTGCTCTTTCGGATCAATACCCTGTTGTAATTGCTGGCTGTATGCTATGGCTTGTTTCCGAGCCTCTGACGTACGTATGCCTACTTTGGTTTTTGATCGTTGTGACTGGTAGCGGCCAATGGTTATCTCGACGGGCTGTGTGCGAGTGCGATAATACTTAAATCTGAATTCGATCGAACCGCAATTCAGCTTTTTTGCGACGAGTCGACCGGCTCCACGATGACCGAGCTCTTCGCTGATGGTTTTTTTATCCGGGTTGCTTTTGATCAGCATGGATTCGAGTTGTTTGTCTGTAATGATGCTCATACCATGACCTCATTCTTATTGGTTGATGTTCGAATTGGTCTTGGCAATGGTCTTGGCAAAGTACAGAACTGAAGACGATTTTAATGACCTTTTTTGAACCATTAAAAACGTATCAATAGGGATTTTATATCACAAATTCAACAGGTTAATAAACCCTTTTGAATGTTTATGAACTGATACGGGCGCTCGGAAAAAGT
>CBDAPN010000003.1:0-12364 GCA_965198415.1 Endozoicomonas sp. | reverse complement strand
CCCCCCACAGTATTGCCTGGCTGTCGCTTGGCTTTTGTGTGGGTTTTGTGTTTGTTTGGTTGTGTGGGTGTTGTTTTTGTCTTGGGTTCTGCTTCCAGGGAGATTTTCGAAAGCAGTCTTTACAATTTCCAGTAGTTGACCGACCATGTCTTGTACTAGTCCGGCATTGCAGGAAAAAAAAACGACCCAGATTTTGGAACCATTTTGGTTCTTTTTTTGTGCCGGAAACTCTACCAGGAACGACTTTTTACCATTTGCTCGATTACCTCCTAGCGCAAGCTGGGCCAGCAAAAATGCATTTTGTGGTTGAGTGCAGATGAAACAAGTTTTAGCAGTCAGAGTCGCTAAAAAAGCGGTGGGGCACATTGTGTCGAAGAGGTGGTGGCCTACTGTGCCTGAACTTTTTCCGAGGCACGTTTTCAAGTCAAAAAAAGCATTTGATTTAGGCGCCATGGAAGATAAAAAGTCCATCCATCGTACTTCCGTCCATTCCCATCGTCGTATGGTGAAATCTCGAGAAAGCGTAATTTTTGAGATGTATTCTGCCTTGGCCCATCCCAAAACTGCAGATGAAGCATGCAATTTGGACTGGGGACCCCTAGAATGCCAATGTGTGGCAAGCTCAGGTACAGTTTTCGGCGTACTTTGATTTTGTCCTGTGCCAGAACATTTCTACAGCAGAAACCCGTCCTCAAAACATTTTTAGCCCGGCAAGGCTGCAGCATATCAATGTAAACATGCTCCGAATTTTTGTCATTGAGGACGCGTTTCCACCGTAGGGCTGGCCCAGTAGTTTTCTACAGTCACCAGTCTTGCTTGCCTTATGGCGGTCCAGTTGGTGAAAACCTAACGCTACACAATGGGAATTAAAATTAAGGCAGCCATTGCTCACCTCTGCTTTCCCAGACCCAGTTTTAAGGCAGCTATTCTTCAACCTCTGCTTTTCCAGCTCCATAGCTATTGCTCAACCTCTGCTCCTGCGATTTTGCCAGTTCCAGTTTTAAGGTAGCTATTGCTCAACCTCTGCTTTCCCAGCTCCAGTTTTAAGGTAGCTGTTTCTCAACCTCTGCTTTCCCAGCTCCAGTTTTAAGGCAGCTATTGCTGAACCTCTGCTTTCCGAGCTCCAGTTTTGAGGTAGCTGCTCAACTCTGCGCCTGCGATTTTCCCAGCTCCAGTTTTAAGGTGACTATTGCTCAGCTCAGTGGTCAAAGAAATTCCAAAAATGGATCGGGCGCTGCCTTAGCTTGAACATCGTCCGCAGAAAAAGATTCATCAAGTGGCAAACGCCATCGCGAAATGCCAAATCTTCGTTTGAAGGTGCGAACCCAGCCCAATGCAGCAGTGCGTACAAGACGAAGGCTTTGGTAAAATTCCAAAGAAAAGCGCCTACGCCTGAGTCGAAAAAAGTGCAGGTAGACGAATGTGACGAGCGAAGGCTTTGGTGAAATTGTAAAGGATGAGCCTTTCTTACATTCAGAGAAAGGGAGTTACCATAGGTTTTTTTTTGGCTCCACGCTGCTAAGGTGCGATCTTCATGCGAAGAAGGTCCCCGGGCAAAGCGCCCAACAGTCAGCATATCATACTCCGAACTTGGACGTTTCTGAATTGAAGCAAAACATCTTAAGTCGTTCAGGCCAAACATTGCCAACAAACAAATTAGCAAAAACCAATTATACCGACGCCGAAGGTGGCAAAACATATCGACATAGGCTTCCTCATCCTCTTCGTTTTCTGCTCTCAGATGCTTTTGGCTCATGGTACAATCCAGGCGCTGTCACCTCTTGCTTTTCTGTTTTTTCTTGCAGCTTTGGTTGCTGCATTTCTTGTTGTCTTGGTCCTTTTTGGGTGCTATCTTCGTTGCAGTTGTTGTACCTTCATTAAAAATCTGATTCTTCCATTTCGTCGTACTGGCATGACGTCCCCATTCGAGCAAGCGGATTTGCTCTGCCTATCGCTCCACCTTCGGCAGTATAAAGGCATATGACTTTCTCAGTCATCTTCTGTTGGTTCACGTTTCACGCTTTGTCAGAGTGTTCGTCATGAAGGAGACATCCACTTGGGCTCGTGGCCCTCAGCACAACTAGGTTTGAAGACCTGGGCTCGCACCACGTGGTCGTTGGTCAAGGTAATTGCTGCTTATACCAGTCCATGCACTTCACTACATTGTCATTGTGGGTGATTAGTTGACTTAAGAACCTAACTGACTAATTGACTGATTGGTGAATTGATTGATTGATTGATTGATTGATTGATTGATTGATTGGTGAATTGATTGATTGATTGATTGGTGAAGTGATTGATTGATTTGATTGATTGATTGATTTGATTGATTGATTGATTGATTGATTGATTTGATTGATTGATTGAAGAATTGATTGATTGATTGATTGATTGATTGATTGATTGATTGATTGGTGAATTGATTGATTGATTGATTGATTGATTGATTGATTGATTGATTGATTGATTGATTGATTGATTGATTGATTGATTGATTGATTGATTGGTTGATTGATTGATTGATTGATTGATTGATTGATTGATTGATTGATTGATTGATTGATTGATTGATTGATTGATTGATTGATTGATTGATTGATTGATTGATTGATTGATTGATTGATTTGATTGATTGATTGATTGATTGATTGATTGATTGATTGATTGATTGATTGATTGATTGATTGACTGATGGATGGATGGATGGATGGATGGATGGAGGAGAGGGAGGGATGGATGGATGGATGGAATTGGAAAAGAAGGTGTCTGTAGCAGCTGTTGCTACACCAGCAAACATTGCTGACCTTGGAACAAAGAGGCTACTTTGTCATACGATGAGGAAGCTGGTGTACATGGTTGGTGTGTACAATGGCGCAGAGAAGGTTGGAGCCATGGAGTATGAAGAGGATCAGTAGAAGTTGATCAAAGGTGTGATGCAGATGCGAGCTGAAGGTAGAGGAGTGGGCGATTTGCAGATGGCATTGCTCACGGCTATGATTCCTCCCCCGCTCCGGGCCGTCCATTTAGGGCCGTCTGGATCGCACCTCATCCCACCCTCCCTTTGTCAGAAATTCCCCGTGATTGCCCTGGACTAATAACACCGTAGGTCAGCAAGCGCTCTTTTTGTAAGACTCTATTGCAAGTGCTAAGTCTTGAGCCAAACGTTGTCATAGACATACGTTTGTGAGGTTCAGCTATACAGTAAGATGACGTGGTAAACTATACATGTAAGCATTGCGTAAGTCCATGTCTTTAGGGGTTCCCCAAAAGAGTAAAAACAGGAAACAAACAGACACAAATTTTCTTTGGACTGCAGCATGCTTTTTACCAAAAATGATCTATACGAAGATACGACTGTACAGAATGACACTGAGAAAGGTGAGACCTACGAGTGCTGCTGTGAGCAAGCAAAGTTCCAGAAAATGAAAGACCGAGTACGAACAAACGAATTCGTGATTGATGTTGTACATAAATTCAGGCAAGTACAGAGCTCCCATACTCCATGCAACATGCAATGTCCTGAGAAGGATAGGCACCGTTGTATCGGTGATGGTCACAGCTTCAACAAGCACACAAAAGAACCGTTGTATCGGTTTAGCGATGTCCTCCATACCAACCTTCCCATTGTTGTCCTTGCCATCTGGGTTCTCTCCAATTCGATGATGAAGATTGGGAAGTGTATGGTCCTTCTCTCTCGCCGTAGTGTCGGCCTTGTTGATACCAATCGTCTCCTTCGCCGTAGTATCGGCCTTGCTGGTACCAATCATCTTGCCAGTTGCTCTGTTCCTGTTGCCTGGAGCGGTATCGTTGATTTCGATAGTTCTGAGCGTCCGGTCCTCTAGTGCGTTTGTTCTTCAATGCATGTGAATTGACTCGGACCAAGAGAGGCGAATGCCAAGCTGTATCAGAAAATCTAAGGCACAGGTCGTACACAGTCAGTTGTCGCGGCCTTTCGGATACGCTGTGAATAAGATCATGCGACATACAAAATTCATCTGTAAGAACAGGCGGTCGCTTGACCTGAAATTTCTGTTTATTATAGAATAAGGAAATGCATAACATGCAGTCCATTTCATTGTGATTGTCTGCAAAAACTGAATCAAACACATCTTGTGGTGCAGATGATGAACTGATGTTAAATGTAATCCAGTTCTCTCTCCAGAGTTGTTGATTGAGGGCCCTTATGGCGTCTTCAAGTACCTCAAGAACAATGCCACCAAAAATTGAACCGCCGGTTTCTCGGCTAAATTGCCTGTTGGCAAACTGGTTAAAGTCACCGCAGATGAAGTCAACCATGCATTGCAATGCCTTGCTGAAAATTGAACGTAATTCTTCCCTGACCCGTTGTCTCGAGTGATGATAGGCATATGAATTGACGTGCACAACCAAAACTCGGTGTTCAGCAAGACCCATGCGTTGAACATATGACTCTGGATATCCTCTGACAGGTGGGTCACGATTGTCAATGATTTCTTGATAAGTTTCAATCTCATCCAGGTCAGCTTCCTCTGTCTCAACTGTGGTGATTCCGTGCATATTCCTTCGATTTTCATGAACAATGGAATAATAATCAATTGGCTCACCGGTGTATCGGTGTTCTTGACGCTCTCTTGTTCCTGGGTGAATGTCATGAGTACGAGGTCCAAAAGTCACCAGGAAAATTACACCATGAATGATCCACATATCGGTCCTTGATCCGGTTTTCTTCGAACGGTCCCAGTGGTGTAAAACTTCAATCATGCCGTGTGGCGATTTCACAAAGAGTGCCAAAGGAGGTGATCGGTCCGGTTTGTCGGACATACATTGAATTCCAATTGTGCCATATGAAATGCAAAGTTCATTGTATTCAGTAAAATCATACGACTCACAGAGAGTGATAATATGGCCTGGGTTGTTGAGAACAACATGAGGTAGAACTAACTTCTCCTTGATCAAATGCGGGACATCCCGGATTTCGCGGCCGTACCGTTTCTTCCCTGCGAAGTGTGGAATTCGATTGATTTTGCCAAGATTCAAAACTGTCAAAGCAATGTAAAAAGTGTCGACATTGTGTTCTTCAGTAGAGTTGTTTCGAGGGTGGTCTGACAACACAGAACGCCCCGCAAGGCAGTTGCGACCAAGGTCCCTCAATGCGTCGAGCACATCCCAGTTGAATTCGTCGTCTTCGATCTTCATCATAAGGTGCGGACGAATGATTGAACCGGCTTCGCCGGGATCTTGGCGTTCAAAATGTTCAGCCGGTGTTGGGACTGTTCTTGAAAAATAGGTGTATTGGGCGATCTCAATCGAGTCTCTACCCTGCGCAATCATGCGATCCAGCAAACGAGACCCGGTAGTAATTCCTGACTCTACGAGATACGCCAATCTGTCCCAAACGACTGCCCTTTTTCTCTTGGCTTCTTGTGAATCTGGCACAAGATGTTCAATTTCATTCATGACTGCCACATAGGCATCAAAGTCGGAATTGTCGTGATATTCCAGGTCAAAAGCTTCACGTTCTCTTTCGTCTTCCTCTTGAGGTGGATCTTGCCGGTGTCTCGGCAGTGGTTCTCGTGTATCCGTTGTATCGGATCCGGTCATTTTCTTGTAGAAATCACCAAGCACATCAATGCGTCGTCGTCCGTGTTCATCATGTCGAGGAGGTGCTGGTGGAGTTGGTAGATTCGGAAAATTCGCCATACCTGGAGGTGGATAATTCGGTTGCTTTGGTCCTTGAGATGGTGGTGGAAAATCTGGTTGTTTTGGTTTCTTTTCTGGTGCTGGAGGCGGAATCGGAACCGGAGGTTTTGTTGATGATGATGATGAAGGTTCTCCGCCAGTTACTTCTGTCCTTGTCTTCTTCTCTTCTTGTTTCACTGGCTTCGTAGGAGCTGGCCTTTTTGGTGGCGGTGGAGGACCTTCAGACTGCTTTGGTTCAGACTTCACCGTTGTATCGGTGGTTTGCTGCTCTGTTCTGAACTGCGGAGGAGGCAACTTGCCCGTGGCACATTCCGGTGGTGGTTTCGTCTTCTTTTTGCCTGCCTCCACATCCTTTGGTAGTTCAGGTGGATCTCTCTTGGGTTTCGGCATCTCCTTGGGATGGATCTTCTTAGCTTCTTCATTGACTGCCGAAGTCAAGTCCTGAACCACTGCATCAATCATCCTTGTTTTGTCTCTTCTTCTTTCTGCCTTCTGCGCCGGTGTTTCGGCGGATGCTGATGCTGGAGCGTCTCCAAATACTCCGGTGTGTCGGAGGTTCTGCTCATAGTGATGCCCAATTGCTGTCACTCGGTTCTTCAGCGAGGCGTCAAGTTCTTCAAAACTGACAGGTCTCTTCACACTGTAACATCTGCTAAAATATGAACATAAAGCTTGGGCATCATCTATTCCATGAGAATCATTGTATCTCGGAGCAGTTGTTGGTGTAAAAGCGAGCTCCCATTGGGTCTTCTCAAGGGCGTACACGGCTTCAAAGCGTTCCATTGGAACATCTTCATTCAGTAGGATGTAGCCGTTGGGAGTCTCTCGTGCTGATCTGAGTGCCTTGCGAGTTTCTTCTTGATGCAAGTTCAAAAGGATCACTCTTTCTCCGTATTGTCGGAGCATGTCCGGATCGTGATAAAGAAATTCCACCGGCACAAGGTGGATATCACGTCCTCCCATCACCTTCAGGTGTCGACTGGCCTTGATTTCCTCAAACTTGTATGCCGTCGTTTTATGCATCAGCATGTTGTGTCGAAAATCGTATTCGACACCAGGACGTTGTGCTCGTCTGATATTGGTGTGTCCTGATTGTGCCTTGAAAAAGATGTTTGATCCACGAATAACTCCGTTGTATCGGATATAGTCAAACATCAAAGCATTGTTCATTGGAGGCGTTTTCCAGTCTTCATCGGCAGGGGTCTGAGCTACGCCTTCTCGTTGAACAGCTAGAGAAAAACGTCCTTTTCCATTCAGCCACGTAACACAGACGAAAGGTACAAAGTATTGGACGGACTCGAATCGAATGTTCTGTCTATGACATTCATCCCTTACCTCTCGACAATCAATTACTCCAAATATTGGTTCCTGTCTGTAGAGTGGATCTTGCATGTAACTGAGGCCGTTGTTGATGTGTTGCTGAAATTGTGGAAACCAGAAAAGTTCATTTAATGTCAATGATAAGTCGTTGTGTAAAATCTGAGGGTTATGCCTGAAAACCCAGGACAGAAATCTTCCAAACGTTTCAAGGATTGGTACAGTGGGCAAGTATTCTTCCCAAGGCTCAACAATATTTCTGAGGTACAACGACAGGCATAACAAGAACGCATTGACATTGTGGGATGTCGCCGATGGTGGTGCACTAAATCTGCGTTCGAGATCTGCGTCTCTTTTAGGCTTTTCCCACTCAGGTCTTTCTTCACCTTTTCCTTTTCCTTTCTGTCCACCTTTTCCTTTGTGTCCACCTTTTCCCATTCCGTTGTATCGGAAATTCAGGGAGCAATCAATGTAAAGAGAAAATCTCCGTTATATCGGAGTCAGAGAGATGCACAAAATATATCCGTTGTGTCGGATTTCAGGAGAAAAATGCGTCCGTGGCGGCGGACGAAATGGCGGTCAGTGTGACAAATGGCGAAAAAGAAAAGTTGCAGACACAAATTTTCTTGAAAAGAAAATTGGGTGTTGAACTATGTCTGCATGCGGCTCCCGATTAGCCCTCAGGTCAATAACGATTAACAAGTCGTAAAAATGTTATGCATCTCAATGGAAATGTCTTCATTCATGAATGCTAATCCATGTCGTGCATCATGCATGTGATCAGCCACCCATTGACACAAGAAAGCCTTGTGTTTGAGCAACGAGCGGAAAGGTGGATGCACATCGACATTTTCCATAACACCAGTTTCAATTGTCTTGACAAGCTGATCGGGTTTAGCTGACGACTTAGTAAGTGGATCTGCAAGACAATATTCACTGGCTATATGAGACAAATCATCAAGTTGACCTGTGTTACTTTCGTGTCTTAGCATCTGAATAAGATGATGGGTTTCCTTTTGTTCCGGTAAGTGAGTAGTCTGTGCCGTAGTAACAAGGTTATTGGCATCAGTTCTAATATGAATCGGAATTATCTCACCAGTAACATCAGCCCATAAAGCACGAATAAACAGACAAGTTCCAAAACACTTCATAAGTGCATTGAGTTCTGCAACTGTAGTTGATTGGGTTGTAGTTGTTATCTTGTGACTCTCATAATCAACTACTGATCCTCTTGTATGGACCTTGTGTTCACCTTTCTGACCTTGTCTTCCAATTTTTCTGTCCTCAGCAATAAAAATCACATGTGCTCTCTGGCTGGACTTATCAGCGTTATTCCTATAAGAAGCATCTGGCATACCTATGATCCTTTGGGGTCCTTTTACTGGCCAAAACCTGGCATCGATGTATTGGCTTTTAAGAGTGCGAACGGTCTTATTGATTTCTCTTACATCTGCAATTGTTGGTTTTGCGGCAGCTGATGCACAACGAGAAAACCTGTAACAAATGTGACATTGAGTTCGACTCTGTAACCAATTGAGTTGTCCTAAGACGGATCGATAGGCGGTGTGCATAGATGGAGAGCATGGATCATTATCCTTCATGTGTTTTTCAACCTTGATTTCTTCCAACTGATCAACTGCTAATTTCTGATCACAAGAAACATAACTTCCAAATTTGTCATGATTCTTCCACTTAATACGTTGTCCCACAAACATAATATCATTTTTGTCCTCACTACCAACATTGAAGTCCTTACGAATCTTGGAAAGTACTCGTTTTTCAAACTCAGGACTTCCTGCCATGTAGAGATCGTCTACATGAAGACAAATGAAACCTTCAGGTTTTCTGCCTTGTGAATTGTTTCTTACTGAAGCATTCATCAGTAGTTCTAAGGCATCTTCAAGAACAAGTTCCTTCTGAGGTTCCTTCTTAGTCACGGAAGTTGAGAATTTCTTTTCACCATACAGGATATATGTGCAACGATCTGCTCTGGTTGGTACTAAACCATAACTTAAGAGAGCTTTATCTACAACTTGCCACCATCTTCTAGGTGCATCATTGAGACCATAGGCTGACTTCTTCATCCTAGCACCTATGTGTGGAGGATATCCACATTCCTTAGGAATCTCACAAATGATGTCACGGGTTTCATCATAGGCTTCACCCTGTAAAAAGGCTGTCTTCAAGTCCATATGATAAAGATCCCAACCAAGATTAGCGGCTTGCTGGGTTGCACATCGGAATCCTGATCTGGATGCTGCAGGACTATCTGTTTGTTGAGAATCTTTTTGTTTGTCTTGGAAACCCTTAAGTACCCATCTTGCCTTACATTTGAGGAACTTACCATCTTTATCCTTCTTGACAGTAAGAACCCATCGGCCTTTGACAAAGTTTCTGACACGAATCTTTCGAAGATCGACAATTTCAAAAACATCGTTGTCAAACCATGATTGGCACTCAGCCTTTTTGGCTTCCAAGAACTGTTTGGCTAATTCTCGTTTTTCCTGCTGTGTTGCTTCCTTGCGTTTCTTACCTACCAATAGTGATGACTTGTCAAGTGATTGATACAATGTCATATATGCGCTATCTTCAGGAGTTAAATGCTCGTAAAGTTCCGTGATGTCGGAATAGTTCTTGCGCACATTGTTTTGACCACGGTATGTCCATGTGCTGGTCTCATACGAATTCGACGAGCGGACTCCAGTGACATCAACAGGTGAATTATCTATGTATCTTGGAACACTGAATGATCCTGTGTTGGAACAAAGCTTCTGTTCTTCAGTGAGAAGTGACCAACTTTCATCATCATTAATTACAAGATCTTGGTATTCAACTGTATCATCTGAGTCTGTCAATCCTTCAGGACTACTGTGGTATTCTAAGGTATCACTTTTGTCATCATTTGGAACTGGTACATTCGCTGCATCGTCATCATCTATCGGAAGTAACGGTGTCCCTGAGCTAGGTCCTGCTTGTGGGTCAGTTTCATCTTCATCTTCAGGTTCAATGTCTGGTTTGTTCTCTTTGGGTTTTGAAGATTGTGAAGAAATAGAAACTGGAACATCACCCCCCAAATGGTTGCGAGACGAAGAACCGGAGGGAGCAATCATTTGATTCCCAGGAGCAGGAGCTTTGGCCTTCTTCGGTGGTGAAGAAGCTGGGACATGTTGTTCACGTTTAGTAGAATGATGCATAGGCGTATCAGCAACAGTAGGAGGTACAACCAAAGTTGGGACAAACGCATTAGCTGGTAAAGGTTGGAGTGGAAGTGTAGTAGTTGGCGGTGTAAAGGATGGTGTAGGTTGGTGTGGAAGTGGTGCAGGTGGAACTGAAGAACCTTGATGTGGAGGTCCAGGTGGATATGGACCAGGATTAGGTGTATGTGGAGAAGATGTTGGTGGATCTGGTGGTTGTGTACCAGGATCAAAGCCAGGTGGCGGTGTGTTGTCTGATGGAAAATGTGGTGGATCCTGAGGAGGCATTGGATCATCCGGTGGTGGATTTTCAGGAAATTCTGGATGATCATCATCTGGAACCAAAGGTGGTCCAGGCATATTAACATCAGGATCCATAGGAACATCACCATAAGGATCAACGGGTGGTTGATTGTCTAGAGGTGGCAAACCAGGAGGTGGTTCAATTGGTTGTTGTTGATGTGGTACCTCAGGGTTTGCTGGCATGTTGCCATTTGAGTTCCATAAAAACACACATGTCCATTGATTGGGTTTCAAGTGACGAATATCAAGTGAATGAGTATCAAGGACATACATCTGACTAACATCTTTCTTTTTCCACATGAGCAAGGCTCCTCTCTTGTTTCCATAAGTTGTTCGTAATGGAAGAAAAGTTCCACGTAAAATTACGGCATTTTCAAAAGCATGTGTCGGAATAAAGTGTTGGCGCAATATGGATACATCATCTTGTAAATTGACAAGAGTTGGTGGATACTCTGTCTTGCCCGAAAGCATATTCATTTGATGCATTGCATATCTGAGATGATGTTCCTTGACAGGAATAGGAATCTTTGACGAAAAATGCACATGTTCATGTTCAAGCTCTTGTGTATTCTCAGTCACATCTTGGAGTTCTTCTGCGGTGAGACACTCAAGCAATTCTTCCACCAACAGAGTCTGTGCAGGTCTCAACGAACGAAGATTACCATATGAAATCAAACTACGAATAAGCTGTGAACAAAAACGATAAGGATAAACCTGTGCAAGTTTGGTCCGACTTCCATGTCCTGGCGCTGATCCCTCAAGCTGCTGGTGGATGTGAGACGCACCCCCGAGGGTTTTGTTTGGACACCTTTTAAAAACAGGATCAAGAGTTCCATCTGGAAAGCTATGTAAAAGAGAAGTGGGCTTATAATAGTAGTAACCATTAGGATCTTGCATTCCATAAGCACACATGTCCAAAGTATCCCAAACTACTTGTGGGTGTTCAATGATTCTTCTGAAAACATATTGCCACCAAAGTGCTGAACCTTGAGGATTCTCCATTATAAAATGTCTTCCTCTTTTCAACTGATAAATGGCAACTTGAACACAAAATTCCACCATGGGCATATACTTGGATCTCTTTTCATCTCTTAAATTACGATCATTGATATTTGTCATCTGACTCCAAGGTGCACATTCAGGAGCCATAAAAACAACTGATGGTTCTTGACGTTCAATGATCTCCATAGCTCTCTTACGACCCTCAACCTTCAAGATGTCAAAACCTGTTCGGAGGTCAATCGGCGTGCCAACCTTAAGGCCATTCATGGCTGCAACTTGAGACAGTCTTGCAGAACCTGAGAACAATTCTAAGAAATCTATCTTTCCTTTGGTTATTGGTTCCCAGTTATAAGTTCCATAAGCTACTCCTTCGGGTCCTGACAATAATGCATCTGCATGAAGTAACTTACTTGCAGGATCTGTCTCTTTTCTTGAGTTGCATCCATTACTTGCCGTTGTGTCGGCATGGCACGCTGATGCCGTATTATCGGCAGCTCTGGCAGATACCGTTTTGTCGGTAACGTGCATAGCGACAGGCTCTAAAGGAATGTCAACATCTTCAATGGGTTGATGATCTTTTCTGATCTTGGAAGAGTTAACCTTCAAAACACGAGTTCCTAGGTCAATGGTTATCATACTACCATCTTGAGAAATGACCTTTCCTTTTATCCATGAAGAACTTTTACCTCCGTGTGGCTTGATCTTACTGGCATTGGGATTCCAATAGAAGATTTTATCACCTGGAAAGAATGGTCCATCGGTAAATTGTAGTCTGGAAGCAATGTCTCTTCTTAAGTCTTCAGATTGTCTTGCTTCAAGATAGGCCTTCATCGCTATTTTCCTAGTGGCTTCAATGCTCACTTCTGACC
>CBDAPN010000002.1:0-59060 GCA_965198415.1 Endozoicomonas sp. | reverse complement strand
TGTTGGATCGTCCTGTTGATGAGGCAGTCGAGTCCGCTGAAGCTGAGTGAGCCAATTAAAAAAGCCGGGTTTTCCCGGCTTTTTTATAATTTATTTTTTTCTCTTTTCGTGCTGTTCTTCTTCTATTCGTTCCTACCTGTTTTAGTTGCTCACTTATTTCGCCGCCCAAAAGCGTTATTCATATAGCTATATCATGAGTTGGTTAAGTAAGACCTTCCGAAAGAATTCGGGTGGTTGGCTGGCGTGCGTAATTTGCGAGTCTGCTTGAGGCTAGCGCTTTTCTAGGCGACCTTGTAACGAGGCAGCAGAAAACTGACTTGAAGATTCGGACATTTTTAGTAAGTAATGATGTTATTTGTTCAGAAATTTTTTGGTTTTCAGGTCAATATTCTGTTGCCGCAGAGGGGTGGCTTCATAGAATTTAACTCTTAAACTCATGATTCGTTCATCCTAAAAAGTGCATCAAAGCGTAGCTGTAGATCGGGGTTTGTGCTTGTTTGTATTGTATGTGCTCAGTGGGAATAGGACTGAAGTATCTGAAAACTTCTTTGGTTTCTCAGATGTACCCCGATTTTCGTCAGCAATTGGCAGTTTTTTTGTATAGCTTTTTAGCTTTGGCTTCGTAGTAGGTTTGAAAGCGCAGGATTCGGTTTGTCGGCTGCTTTGAAAATTAGGGCGATTTTACCAATGGTCTGAATAAGATTGGCATTTGTGGCGATGATCAGCTCATTAATCATTTGCTGACGAATGTCCCGGTCTCCTATGGAAAACTTTACTTTGATTAGTTCGTGATCACTCAGTGCCCTTAGCGTTTCTTCTATTACGCTGTCGGTCAGTCCTTTGTCGGCGACGATGACGACTGGGTTTAAATTGTGGCCAATAGAGCGAAAGTGTTTCTTTTTAGTGGCGTTTAAACTCATGTGTTCTATTCCTGATACTGCTAAATGTAACTTGAAGTGCTCGCAAGATTTAGCTGCAGAGCAACTTGAAAGACGACGAGGGGTATCATTCTGTCTTTATGGTAGGTAACTGTTCATTCTAACAGAGATCTTCTCATTACTGCATATGCAGTTAGATAAAAATGATGGTCGAAACGTATTGGTATCAGTGGGAGTGATTCTCCTGTTTGTAGATGTTAAGAGTTGTTGTGGGTTGATGCTCACTGTGAACAAAAAGGCCACACACTCCCACCTATCGCACCAAAAGGGCATAAAAGTGATGCTTTACGCAATCACGGGTAAAGTGAAGCGACTATTTTTGATGGATACGGTAAGATCCATGCCAGATTGTCCGAGAATAGACTTGCCTACTGCTTGGCGATGGGCGCTATTCTCAGGCAGTAATCTTGGTGCAACTGGGCGCTAATACCCATGCAGTTTCTCCTGAGTCTCGTTTTCATGATCCTAGTGGGAGCGAGGCTTAAAAGGCGGTACTATATTGCAAATCTGTATGGTTTTGCGCGTGGTTGCACTGGCTATTTTCATCTTTGTGAATAGGCACAAATTTTAACCAATTTTCATGGTGAATGTGTCTGTTAAATGGTTTATGGGCGATTCTGCAAGAGTATTATGGCGAGATCTAAGAGTAGTGGGCGTTGGTTGAAAGAGCATTTTGATGACCACTATGTAAAGCAATCGCAAAAAGATGGGTGGAGATCCCGTGCCAGCTATAAACTGCTAGAGATTCAGGAGAAGGATAAAATTATCCGACCCGGATGCAAGGTGGTGGACTTGGGGGCAGCTCCCGGCGGATGGTCTCAGGTCGCCATTGAGCTAGTTGGTGAGGGGGGGCGAGTTGTTGCCTCTGATATCCTGTCAATGGATGCCGTTGCTGGTGTTGATTTTGTGCAGGGTGACTTTACTGAGCATGCAGTGCTTGAGCAAATACTCAAAACCATTGGCGGCGATAAAGTGGATCTTGTAATTTCTGATATGGCCCCCAATATGAGTGGATCACTCTCTGTTGATCAGCCCAATGCCATGTACCTGGTGGAGCTGGCGCTTGATCTGTCCAGACAGGTTTTGCGTAAAGGTGGAGTGTTTTTGGTCAAAGTATTTCAGGGCGAAGGTTTCGATGCCTTTTTGAAAGATATGAAAACCAGCTTTAGTAAAGTGCAGACTCGCAAGCCTGTGGCTTCCCGGTCCCGCTCCAGAGAGGTGTATCTGCTAGCCTCGGGCTTTCGTGCTAACCCTTGATAACCTCAGTGGGCCTTGCATGGCTTTTACAGCCAGTGTCTATACGGTACAAAAACGACAAATGCTTATTATTGTTGGCTTGCTGGTGAGATTTTTGAAACCCTGTTGCGGGGGAAAATATGGAACGTTGTCATTTCTGTTGTCATTTTAACTGACTGGCTGTGTAGGCCTGATACACTCAGCTCTAGTGAAATAACGCATTTTGAAGGTTTCATAAGTACAACTATAGAGTGCATTAATCAGACTGATAGATGACAATTACTGTCACACAGTCCAATGATCGTGTATCGTTACTGGTATTATTAATAGACTAAGTGAGCCTGAGGAAAGTGCTCAATTCCAACGATTACCTTAAGCATAAGTACGCTCAAGAGAGGTCAGCCCCTTGAATGATATGGCAAAAAATTTAATTCTCTGGGTCATTATCGCCTTGGTGCTTTTGACCGTATTCAAGAATTTTGATGGCATGCAGTCGTCTACTCAAAAGATTGCATATTCCGAATTTATTAACATGGTGGAGAACCGTCAGGTCAGCAAAGTTGTCATTGATGGATTCTCCATAACCGGTATGCTCGGTAACAGCGAGCGCTTTGAAACTAACATTCCACCTGCAGTGCCTGACAACAAATTGATGGATGAGCTGCTGCTGGGCAAAGTTCAGGTTGAATCCAAGCCTATTGAAAAGCAAAGTATCTGGACTCAGCTGTTGGTTGCCAGCTTTCCGATTCTGGTCATTCTGGCAGTATTTATGTTCTTTATGCGCCAGATGCAGGGCGGCGGTGGTGGTCGCGGCGGCCCGATGAGCTTTGGTAAGAGCAAGGCGCGGCTGCTCTCGGAAGATCAAATCAAAACAACCTTTGCCGACGTCGCCGGTGTTGAAGAGGCGAAAGAGGATGTACAAGAACTGGTCGACTTCCTTAAAGATCCGGGTAAGTTTCAGCGTCTGGGCGGGAGAATTCCCCGAGGCGTGCTCATGGTGGGTCCTCCGGGTACCGGTAAAACTCTGATCGCCAAAGCTATTGCAGGTGAGGCTAAGGTACCGTTCTTTACTATCTCCGGTTCTGACTTTGTCGAAATGTTTGTGGGTGTTGGTGCTTCTCGGGTTCGTGACATGTTCGAGCAAGCAAAAAAACAGGCACCTTGCATTATCTTTATCGACGAAATTGATGCGGTGGGTCGTCATCGTGGTGCTGGTATGGGGGGTGGCCACGATGAGCGTGAGCAGACTCTCAACCAGTTGCTGGTAGAGATGGATGGTTTCGAGGCTAACGACGGTATTATCGTTATTGCAGCAACAAACCGTCCGGACGTACTGGATCCGGCTTTGTTGCGCCCCGGACGATTTGACCGTCAGGTGGTGGTCGGACTGCCGGATATTCGGGGTCGTGAACAGATTCTGAAAGTGCATATGCGTAAAGTGCCGGTCGCTGACAATGTGCAGCCGGGTGTTATAGCTCGTGGCACGCCGGGCTTCTCCGGAGCTGATCTGGCCAATCTGGTCAATGAGGCCGCGCTGTTTGCAGCTCGGGCTAACCAGCGGACGGTGGGTCAGAAAGAATTTGATATGGCCAAAGACAAAATCATGATGGGCGCTGAGCGCAAGTCCATGGTGATGAGTGATAAAGAGAAGAGTAACACCGCTTACCACGAGGCTGGGCATGCCATTGTTGGCCGTTTGGTTCCAGATCATGATCCTGTGTACAAAGTCAGCATCATTCCTCGTGGCCGGGCGTTGGGTGTTACCATGTTTCTCCCTGAGGAAGATCGCTACAGCCAGAGTCGTCAGGCATTGTTGAGTCAGGTTTGCTCTTTGTTTGGTGGGCGTATTGCCGAGGAGATGACGCTGGGTAAAGATGGTGTCACTACTGGCGCATCCAATGACATTCAGCGTGCCACGCAAATTGCCAGAAGCATGGTGACGAAATGGGGGCTTTCTGAAAAACTCGGACCGCTGCAGTATGACGACGAAGAAGGCGAAGTCTTTCTTGGCAAAAACTATGGCAGTGGCGGCTCGCGGATGAACGTCTCAGGCGAAACCGCTAAGCTGATTGATCAGGAAGTTCGCCATGTCATTGATGAGTGTTACGATCGTGCTCATAAAATACTGATTGATAACCGGGATAAACTGGACAAAATGGCCGACGCTCTGATGCAGTATGAAACCATTGATACTGATCAGATTGATGACATTATGGCAGGCAGAGATGTTCGTCCTCCAAAAGATTCCGGTGATCAGGATAATGGTGATAGTGGCATTAACGCAGCTACTAAAAAAGAAGCTGAAAAAAAGCCGGCAGCGGGTGACAGCGATAGCTCCATCGGAGGCCCCGCAGGAGAGCACTGATTTGAAGCGTTGATACTGATTTTTAAGGGCAGGTTTTCCTGCCCTTTTTTTTGGTCTGTCAAAGCATGAGCTGATGTATGAAGGTCAATTCTTCTCTGGCTGATTATTTGGGTGGCTGTTGATAACAGCCTCTTAAGTACTTGGTAGTAAGTCCGTTTTGTGAAGGTCTTTCTTTTCTTGAGGTTAAGAGTTTGCAGGCGCTTTCTCGAAAACCGGGGGTGTTGCTTTTGTTTTGCATAGAATGAAAAAGCTGCTCGAAAAAAGTAAAACCTTCCCGTGTTTCCGTTAGTTATCCGCAACTAACATAATGCCTGGGTTACCAGCAAGTGATTGTGCAGTCTGCCCTCGGTCATTTCTTTCAAGGTATTGAGTTGAAAGAACCGTATCCACATAGTGCCATTGCGTGGTGACCTTTTCAGGAGTAAATGTCACTGTCATAAACCCTCTATCGCTGGCATTGAGGTATTGCAGATCTTCCACAAACTGCACTACCCCAGCTTCTGCCACAGCAGTTTGCTCAGGTGCAATGGATAAATAAGTTTCGAGTCCCGGTGAAGTGACTGAGGGGGTGGCAAATTCCACACCAACCAGCTCGCCATTGGCGTCTTTGAGGTTATTGGCCCATGCATTGTGCGTGTCACCGGCCAATACGACGAGGTTCTTGTTGTATTTTTTTGCAGTACCTAGCACTACTTCCCGTTCGTAAGCGTATCCATCCCAAGCGTCCAGATTGTAGGGGATGGCGGGCAGTTGCAAAAGCGCCAGAACTTCAGGTGTGAGCTTGTTTTGGTTGGCTGAAAGATAGGCCAACTCCTCGGCGGTAAGAGTTGGGTCATTGGACTGTGCTCGTTGAGCCAACAGAGCCAGCTTTCCTAGCTCAGCATACTGATTAATTGATAGTCGTCGTGTTGCTACTGATGCTGGCAAAAGCATTCGCCCCATCAGCACTTGTTGGCCTAGCACCTGCCAAGTGGCGGTTGATGTTGCCATTGAGCCTTGCAACCATTGCAGCTGCTCTGCGCCTAATAATGTTCTGTTGGTGTCGCTTATTGCTGCGGTAAAGCCTGCATCATCAATGTTGCCGGTGGCTGGGTCTATGTAGTTGGCATAATCCAGTTGCTGATCGCGGGCTACCACTCGGGTATCCAGCATGTATAAGTCGACTAGGTTTGCAAACGTAAATCTTCGGTTAATAATTTCGTTGTTATCTTTAATGACGGGTCTGATGGGCATCCACTCAAAGTAAGCTTGCAAGGCTGCCAGTTTTCGTTCTTCAAAATCAACCTCGGCTGGGTGATTCTCTGCGCCGTCTTTCCAGGTATCGTTAGCTATTTCGTGATCATCCCAGACCACAATAAATGGCAGTGTGGCATGGAGTTTTTGTAAACGACTATCGGTGCGGTATTGTGCGTAGCGGGTGCGGTAGTCTTGCAGGGACATCAGCTCGGCAGCGGGTTGTACTTCTCTGCCCAATTGAGCAGCATTCTCACTGGCATACCCACCCGGTCCGTATTCGTAGATGTAGTCTCCAAGGTGTAGCACTGCATTCAGGTCTGTCTGTTTAGTGGCCAGGTCATAAACGTTGAAATGACCCGCGGGAAAGTTCGAACAGGACATGACGGCGAGCTTAACGGCCGTAACATCTCTCAGCGGTAGTGTTCTGGCGGTGCCGGTGGGCGAGGTGGTTTCGCCGCTGATAAAACGATAATAGTAGGCGGTATCAGGGGTTAGGTTGATGGCATCAATTTTTAACGTAAAATCTGTTGATGCACTGATTGTTGTTTTGCCATTAGTGACCAGATTTTGAAACGCGGCATCCGTTGCCACTTCCCATGTTACAGGGATTTCACCGTTAAAATCTGCCTCTGTTGGGGTTGCGCGAGTCCAGAGAATAATGGCGTTCTGTGTAGGGTCGCCACTGGCGACACCGTGTTGAAATACTATCGGAATGGACTTGGTCGGTGAATCTGAATCTTTCAGGCAGCCAGCTAAGCCAGTAGAAATAATTGCTAACCCAACGCCTTTGGACGCTAACTTTAAAAAGTGTCTTCTTTTATAGTGCCTGATATTCATAATGCTTTTCCTTAAGAAGAAAAAGCACATGATGATTGCAGGGTGTTGCAGAATTATTGCAGCCTGCATCTTTTGGTAGTAAAACGTGCGGGTCGCTAATCATCGAATTCATTAGACAGTTCCTTTGTTTTTAACATTGGGTGATAACATTTGGTCGCATTTCAAAGACTTCTCGCTTTCCTGTTAGCTCGAGCCCAGAAATTAGCTGCATACTGCTTGGCGGATTTGCGTTATCGCAATACTATCGTCACCTTGGTCAGTGGTTGTTCAGCACCCGTTAAAACACAATACGAGTAGGGCGCTGGAAAACAGTGAAACGGTAGTCGTTAATTTCGGTTGAGTTGATGAGGCTGGTAGTTAGGCTCCAATGCGACAGCTAGCTTGAGGAAATTTTATGAGCAAAGCATTTACATTGAATTGTGCGGGGAAGTTACTGCGCCTCAACAAGCCGCGGGTAATGGGAATTTTAAACATCACTGCCGACTCCTTTTACGATAAAAGCCGTGTTACAGATAACTGGCTGAATGTGGCGGAGCAAATGATCAACAACGGTGCTGAGATTCTCGACGTTGGCGGTGAGTCGACCCGTCCGGGGGCTTCGCGTGCGCCCAGTCAGGAGCAAGAGTTGGAGCGCATATTGCCGGTTGTTGAAGGGTTGGCTAAGCGTTTTGATGTGGTGATCTCCGTGGATACCAGTTCTGCTCTGGTGATTAAGGAAGCGGTAAATGCAGGCGCCGGAATGATTAATGATGTGCGTGCACTGCATCGTGAGGGCGCTTTGGAAGCTGCGGCAGAAACTGCTGTGCCTGTTGTGCTGATGCATTCGCTGGTAGAGCAGCCCGAGCCTGGTTTTGTGCCGGTGTATCAGGATGTGGTGAGTGAGGTCAGTCAATATCTGGCTCAGTGTATTGCGCGCTGTGAAGCGGCCGGAATTAACAAGGAGCGCTTGATTGTAGACCCGGGTTTTGGCGGTGGGATGTTTGGCAAAACTGCGCTGTATGATTTGGAAATGCTGCAGGGGTTGAATCGTTTTCATCAACTGGGGCTGCCGGTTTTGGCGGGTATGTCGCGTAAGTCCTTTATTGGGGCAACGCTGGATCGGGATACGGCGGACAGGCTGCCTGGCAGTCTGGCTGCAGCGATGCTGGCAGCTCAGGGCGGAGCCCACATTTTGCGTGTGCATGATGTGAAGGAAACGGTTGATGTTTTGCGGCTCTTGCAGGCGGTTAGTGAGTCTTAGTAAGGGTTGAGTGCCGTCTATTAGCATGGCTTCTTTTGGTACTGGCGGTTCATGTTAATGAGTGAGATTATTGTCGGCTATGTTTTAAAGATCGGTTGGTAAACGACTATGGCGCGTAAATATTTTGGTACCGATGGGGTGCGGGGAAAAGTTGGCAAGTTTCCGATAACACCGGATTTTGTCTTGAAGTTGGGCTGGGCAGCCGGACGGGTGCTGGCAGAAGAGGGTGAAGGCAAGGTTATTATCGGCAAAGATACTCGTATTTCGGGCTATATGTTTGAATCTGCGTTAGAGGCAGGGCTTTCAGCAGCGGGAATTGATGTGGTGCTCACCGGCCCAATGCCCACCCCCGGTATTGCCTATCTGACTCGCACATTTAATGGACAGGCCGGTATTGTTATAAGCGCTTCCCATAATCCATTTTACGACAATGGTATTAAATTTTTTGCTGGAGACGGTTCCAAACTTTCTGATGAAGTAGAAGAAAAAATCGAAGCGTTGATGGACTCTGACATTGAGGTGGTCGACTCGCAAAATTTAGGCAAAGTAACCCGCATGGACGACGCTGCGGGCCGCTACATAGAGTACTGCAAAGGCAGCACGTCCCAGCAGCTGGACCTGCGCGGTATGAAAATTGTGGTCGATGCCGGGCATGGTGCAACGTATCAGGTCGGTCCTGCTGTGTTTCGCGAGCTGGGTGCCAACGTGATTGCCATTGGCATTCACCCCGATGGTGTAAACATCAATGAAAATGCTGGCTCCACTAACCCCGGCGCAATGGCTGCAAAAGTGAAAGAAGTCGGTGCTGACTTAGGCATTGCTTTAGACGGTGATGGTGACCGGGTCATTATGGTGGACGACAAAGGTGAGATAGTAGACGGCGATCAGTTACTGTTTATTATTGCCATGGATCGTCAGGCCAGTGGTAAGTTAAATGGTGGAGTGGTCGGTACATTAATGACCAACCTCGGCATGGAAAAAGCGCTTGAAGCTGCAGGTATTCCTTTTGCCAGAGCGAATGTGGGGGATCGTTACGTCAATGAACTGCTGCTGGCGAATAACTGGCAACTAGGTGGAGAGTCTTCGGGGCATATTATCTGCCGTGACGCTTCTAATACCGGCGATGGCATTCTTGCGGCATTGAAAGTCCTGAAGTCCATGCAAACGTCAGGCAAGTCCCTTGCGGAACTGGTGGCAGGTATCCAGCTGTATCCGCAGACGATGATTAACGTGCGGGTAGAGCATAAGCGCAACACTGAAAGTATTCCTGCAATTACAGCTGCCATCAAAGAGGCAGAAGCTGCAATGGCTGGAAAAGGTCGGGTGCTGCTAAGACCTTCAGGCACAGAGCCGGTCATTCGGGTAATGGTAGAGGGTGAAGACGCTGCTTTGGTGCAGCGTCAGGCGGAAAAGCTAGCCGATGTCGTTCAAATTGCGATGAAGTAAAAAGCATTGCGGGGTTAAAGTCTGGCGGCGACTTTTCTTTGGGTTCGTTGTTGCGGTGGCAGTGTTTGTATTTTCAGGCAAGGAAAACTGTCGGCGCACTTTCTATATTGTTGACTTATTGTAAGTTTTCAATATTCGGGTTAGTATTCCCGCCTCGCGATGAAAGAGGTAAGCGAAATGCGTCAGCCACTGGTAGCCGGAAACTGGAAGATGAATGGCTCTTCCGACAGTATCCGCGAGCTAATTGATGGCATCCTCTCAGGGCTTGAAACCAAGGCTGAGGTGCTTGTTTTTCCATCGAGTATCTACGTTCAGCAGGTGCGGGATATGCTGGCAGGTTCGCCGGTTAAGTTCGGTGTGCAAAACACGTCGGACAAACTCACTGGCGCATTTACTGGTGAAATCTCTCCTCTTATGGCCAAAGACCTTGGTTGTGAGTATGTTTTAATCGGTCACTCTGAGCGGCGCTCCATTTTTGGGGAAACCGATACAGATGTGGCAGCGAAATTCTGCGCTCTGGTTGATCAGGGTCTGGTACCAGTACTGTGTGTTGGTGAGACTCTCAAAGAGCGCGAATCTGGCGACACCATGAATGTGGTAACGCATCAGATTCACACTGTGCTTCGGGCTGCAGGTCCGGAGCGTTTGACTAATTTTGTAATTGCCTATGAGCCAGTTTGGGCTATCGGTACCGGTCTGACAGCAACGCCAGAGCAGGCGCAGGAAGTTCATGCGAACATCCGGGCTCTGCTTGAAGCGAGCGATCAGGCCATGGCGGACAGAACTCGTGTTCTGTACGGTGGTAGCATGAATGCCGGTAATGCAGCAGAACTGATGAGTCAGCCCGATGTAGATGGTGGCCTGGTCGGTGGTGCTTCGTTAGTGGCGGCTGATTTCAAGGTGATTTGTCACGCTGCGGGTTAGTAATGGAAACCATTATTCTTCTAGTGCACGTGCTGGTAGCTGTTGGCGTGATTGGTCTAATCATGCTGCAGCAAGGCAAAGGTGCAGAAACAGGAGCCAGTTTTGGTTCCGGGGCTTCGCAAACGGTGTTTGGAAGTCAGGGGTCGGCTAACTTTCTCAGTCGAACGACTGCAATTCTGGCAGCTGTATTTTTTGTGACCAGTATTAGCCTGGCAGTTCTGGCCAGACAAAAGGCAGACAGCGTTGCCAGCGCCGGCTTGCCTGCTGTAAAGACTGAGCAATCAGCGCCTGCAAACGATGCACCTTTTTCGGTGGATTCTTCGCAAGGCTCTGCAGAAAGTGATGCACCTGTGTTAGAGTCTCAGCCCGTTGAGAGTGACGGTTCAGCTGCCTCTGAGCAAACGAAATAATTTTTTAAAACTAATTGGTTTAAAACCTGTTGATTTAAAAAATGTTTTCATAAATAATCCCCCCTGTCGCTGAGAGCGGCAGTTAAGCCGAAGTGGTGGAATTGGTAGACACGCTGTCTTGAGGGGGCAGTGCCTTAACAGGCGTACGAGTTCGAGTCTCGTCTTCGGCACCAAATACAAACAAAAGCTGTAAGCGCTATAAAGTGTTATTGCAGCTTTTTTTGTTTCTGGGGTTATCGTGTTGACAGCTTGCAGAAAAGGCACATAATTAAGCTGTTTTTGCAGTAACTACCCTGTTTTGCAGTTAGGGTTCGTATTTGCGAATTGAGTACAAGTTAAGTGAGTTAATTGTTCTTTGAGTTTTGTTGAACAAACAGTTGATTCGGTTGTTAGGAGAGGTTGTCAGTGGGCTTTAGTCGCAGTATACTATTGGCCGCTTTGATGCGGGGTGGAGCAGCCTGGTAGCTCGTCGGGCTCATAACCCGAAGGTCGTTGGTTCGAATCCAGCCCCCGCTACCAAACTCTTAAAAGCCCCTTCTTGGGGTTTTTTATTAGGTAGCGAGTAATTGATGTGTAGTAGCTTTTGGCTATTGTGCAAACCTATGGGGCTTTATAGCCCTTTTTTTGTTTTTACAGCAGGTGTTCAGACGTGGCAGGTAAGCAGTCGCAGCTGGAGGCATTGATTGAGCCGATTGTAACATCGCTTAATTATTGCCTCTGGGGTATTGAGTTTATTTCCCGTGGGCGGAATTCACTGCTTCGGATCTATATTGATTCCGAAAATGGCATAAACCTGGACGACTGCGAAAAAGTTAGCCGCCAGGTCAGTGCTGTCATGGATGTAGAAGACCCAATTTCGGACGAATATACCCTGGAAGTATCTTCCCCGGGCTTGGACAGACCACTGTTCAGACTTGAGCAGTATGAAATAATGTCCGGTCATATGGTCAGTGTCCGCCTGAGAGTGCCCTTTGAGGGGCGCAAAAAATATCGCGGCATCCTCAAAGGAATTGAAGATCAGGATGTTGTTTTGGAGGCCGATGGCCATGAGCTTCTGTTGCCCATCGAGAGTATTGAGAAGGCGCAGGTGATACCACAGTTCGACTGAATTATCCTTTATACCGGGCGGATATCCCGGTTAGCGGCCAGTGTTGGCATAGGGATGGACTGGTTCAGCATAGGCGAGGCAGAGCATGAGTAAAGATATTCTGTTGGTCGTAGAGTCCGTATCCAATGAGAAGGGAGTACCGCCCGAGGTTATCTTTGAGGCGCTGGAAACCGCTCTGGCGACTGCGACTAAAAAAAGATACGAAACCGAGGTGGATATCCGTGTAGCGATCAACCGGGCAAATGGTGAATACGATACGTTTCGCCGCTGGACCGTGGTCGCCGATGAGGATTTTGAGTTTCCGGGCATGCATCTGACTCTGGACGAAGGCAAAGAGCAAGATGAATCGCTGGAGATTGGCAGTGTCTGGGAAGAGCCTGTTGAGTCGGTAGGTTTTGGTCGTATTGCTGCCCAAACCGCCAAGCAGGTTATCGTACAGAAGGTCCGTGAAGCCGAACGCTTGCAGATGGTTGAACAGTATCAGGACAAAATGGGTACGCTCATTTCCGGTACTGTTAAAAAGATAACCCGCGACAGCCTGATTATTGACTTAGGCAATAATGCGGAAGCGGTATTAAAAAAAGATCAGATCTTACCCCGCGAGAATTTTAGAGTGGGCGCACACGTTCGTGCGTTACTCCATGAAGTGTCCACTGAAGGTCGTGGCCCACAACTGATGTTATCAAGAACAGCGCCCGCCATGCTGGTTGAGCTGTTCCGCATTGAAGTTCCGGAAATTTCGGAAGAAGTGATCGAAATTCGTGCAGCGGCCCGTGATCCCGGTTCGCGCGCAAAGATAGCCGTCAAAACCAACGATGGCCGTATAGATCCGGTAGGTGCCTGTGTCGGCATGCGTGGTGCGCGTGTGCAGGCAGTTTCTGGTGAGCTGGGCAACGAGCGCGTTGATATTGTGCTCTATGATGACAACCCGGTTCAGTATGTAATTAATGCCATGCAACCCGCTGAAGTAGCCTCCATTGTGGTTGATGAAGACAAAGGCACCATGGATATTGCCGTTGGTGAAGACAACCTGGCTCAGGCCATTGGTCGCGGTGGGCAGAATGTCCGCCTCGCCAGTGAACTGACTGGCTGGAATCTCAATGTCATGACCGAAGAGGATGCCTCCGCCAAACAGCAGCAGGAAGCTGGTCGTGTTGCCCGGACCTTCATGGAAAAACTCGGTGTTGATGAAGATCTGGCCGAGTTGCTGGTTGCAGAAGGCTTTACCACCACGGAAGAGATTGCATACGTTCCCATGGAAGAGATGCTGGCTATCGAAGGTTTTGATGAAGATATAGTTGAACAGTTGCGCTCAAGAGCGAAGGATCAGCTGTTGACCCAAGCCATTGCTCAGGAAGAGAAGCTCGATGGCGTCCAGCCTGCTGAGGACCTTCTGAATATGGAGGGTATGGATCAGGATCTGGCTTTTGAAATGGCCAGCCGCGGAGTTGTGACCATGGAAGATCTGGCTGAGCAGTCCGTTGACGACCTTCTGGATATTGAAGGTATGGACGAAGATCGTGCTGGTGAGTTAATCATGACAGCGCGCAAGCCGTGGTTTGAAGAAGCGGGTAACTGAGCGGGCCACTGAGAGGAGAAGTGTTAATGGCAGATGTAACCGTAGAGCAACTCGCAGCAGTGGTCGGCGCTCCCGTGGAGCGGTTGTTGCAGCAGATGAAAGACGCAGGCTTGAGTAAAAGCAGCGGCAAAGAATCTGTGTCCGATGCAGAGAAACAGCAGCTGCTCGCTCACCTGAAGCGAGCGCATGGTGATGCTGGTACCGGCTCTGAGCCGACCAAAATTACGCTCAAGCGTAAAACAGTCAGCCGCATGAAGGTATCTGGCGGCAGTACAGGCAAGAACAAAGTCGTTAACGTTGAAGTGCGCAAGAAACGCACCTACGTTAAGCGCGACGCTGAAGAGCAGAAAAAAGCAGAAGGCGCTCAAAAGGCCAAAAGCTCAGCCGGTAACGGCGCTGCGGCTAAAGGCGCTGGCGCTAAAGCGGACAGAAAACAAGACGACCGTGGTCAGCGCAAAGATGATCGCAGTCAGAAAGAAGGCCGGGGTCAAAAAGAGGGACGCCCCCAGCGCGATGCTCGTTCTGGTGATCGAGGTACTCGTTCTGGCGAGCGCACCACCCGTGATGCACGTCCGGATCGTGGCGCCCGTCCAAGCCGTGGGCCACGCAGTGCGCCGGGACCGGCAGCGGCTCCCTCTTTTGGTGATGCCCCGCCACCGCCACCAGCAGATGACCGTAAGTCTCGCAACAAACGAGGCAGCAAAGGCAAAGAACGCCGTAGCTACAACGATGATCTGCCCCGCCGTGGCCGTCGCAACTCAGAGCGTGATGAGCGTCGTGGTGGTCGCAAGACAGCACGAGCTACAGCACCGGAGTCTATGGCTGCACACGGCTTTACCAAGCCAACGGCGCCCGTGGTGAGAGAGGTCTCAATTCCTGAAACCATTACCGTTGCCGAATTGGCCGGTAAAATGGCGGTGAAGGCGGCAGACGTTATTAAAACCATGTTCAAAATGGGTTCCATGGTAACGATCAACCAAGTTATTGATCAGGACACCGCCAGTATTGTGGTCGAAGAAATGGGCCACAAATACAAGCTGACCAAAGCCGACGCCATTGAAGATACGTTGGTTGATGAACAGCTCGACGAAGTCACTTTCGAAGCCAAGCCGCGTGCTCCGGTAGTGACTGTTATGGGGCACGTTGACCACGGTAAAACGTCGCTTCTGGACTACATTCGCAAAAGCCGGGTACAGGCTGGTGAAGCCGGTGGGATTACCCAGCACATTGGTGCTTACCACGTAAAAACAGACCGTGGCATGGTATCGTTCCTTGATACGCCGGGTCACGCAGCATTTACAGCGATGCGTGCCCGTGGTGCCAAAGCGACGGATATTGTCATTCTTGTGGTTGCAGCGGATGACGGCGTAATGCCTCAGACTGAAGAAGCCGTACAGCACGCAAAAGCGGCCGGTGTGCCGATCGTGGTTGCTGTCAACAAGATCGACAAAGAAGATGCCGACCCTGATCGCGTGAAGAATGAACTCTCTGCCCGTGACGTTATTCCAGAAGAGTGGGGTGGTGACACCCAGTTCATGCCGGTATCAGCATTGACTGGCCAGGGCATTGAAGAGCTTTTGGAAGCCGTGGTTCTGCAAGCAGAAGTGCTTGAACTGACGGCGCCTGATGAAGGTCCGGCAAAAGGTGTGGTTGTTGAGTCCCGTCTGGATAAAGGCCGGGGTCCGGTAGCTACTGTGCTGGTGCAGGCCGGAATGCTCAATCAGGGTGACAACATTCTGGTTGGCCAGCAATACGGTCGTGTTCGTGCAATGCTGGATGAAAATGGCAAAGCCATTAAAGCAGCAGGCCCCTCTATCCCGGTTGAGATTCTCGGTCTTGATGGAACACCGGATGCCGGCGACGAAATGATCGTTGTTCGTGACGAGCGTAAAGCCCGTGAAATTGCGCTGTTCCGTCAGGGCAAATTCCGCGAGGTGAAACTGGCTCGTCAGCAGGCGTCCAAACTGGAAAACATGTTCTCCAAAATGGGCAGTGAAGAGAAGAAAACGCTCAACATCGTACTCAAGGCCGATGTACGCGGTTCTCTTGAGGCGCTCACCGCTTCTTTGGAAGAGCAGGGTAACGAAGAGGTCGAAGTACGAGTCATTTCTGGCGGTGTCGGTGGTATCACTGAAACCGATGCAAACCTCGCTCTGGCTTCCAATGCGGTCATCGTTGGCTTCAACGTCCGTGCTGATGCTACTGCCCGCAAAGTGATTGAGTCTGAAGAGCTCGACCTACGTTACTACAGCGTTATCTACGACATTATTGACGATGTCAGAAAAGCGCTCGGTGGCATGCTTGGTTCCGATACCCGCGAGCAGATCGTTGGTGTGGCTGAAGTTCGTGAAGTATTCCGTTCACCAAAATTTGGTGCGGTTGCCGGTAGCATGGTTGTTGAAGGAACTGTGTACCGTAATGATCGTATCCGCGTACTGCGTGACAACGTGGTCATTTATGAGGGTGAGTTGGAATCCCTGCGTCGCTACAAAGATGACGTCAATGAAGTTCGTAACGGCATGGAATGTGGTATTGCCGTTAAGAGCTACAACGATGTGAAGCCTGGCGACAAGATCGAGGTTTACAAGACCGTTGAAGTACAGCGTACGCTTTAACGGCTGGTATCGTCAGCAGCACCTTGGCTACTGACGGCTAACCTCCTGACCTAAACCAATACAACAAAGCCCGCGGCCTTAACCGCGGGCTTTCTGATATATACCTGACCGCTCTTCAGGTCAGAATAAAATTCAGTATTTTTCAAGAATCACAAAGAAATAAAGGCAAAAAGCCCCTTTTCCAGCTGGCCCGGTGCTGGCTTTTCAGATGGGATTGGCAAGGGTGCTGCGATAACGCTTTGTGGTTTCATCTGGAGAAATTCCCCAATGGCTAAAGAGTACAGTCGAACCCAGAGAGTTGCTGAGCAGATCCAAAAAGAACTGGCCCGGGTAATTCAACTGGAAATGAAAGACCCACGTCTTGGTATGGTTACTGTCAGTGCGGTTGAAGTGAGCCGCGACTTGGCATTTGCTGATGTATACGTCTCTATTTTAGGTGTTGAAGATCAGCAAAGTATTGATGAATCCCTGCAAATCCTCAATCAGGCATCGGGCTTTTTGCGATCCCAGCTGGCTCGTGCCGTTAAGTTGAGATTTACCCCAAAGCTTCGTTTTTACTTTGACAACAGCCTGCGCCGTGGAGCCTACCTCTCCTCATTAATTGATGAGGCAGTGGCAAGAGATGCCCGGGATAAAGGAAAAACAGAAGATTCTGAGGAGTAAATTATGGCCAGAAGAGGTCGTCGTATTAACCGTGGTCGTGCGGTTAACGGCATTATTGTAGTGGACAAAGTCTTTGGTGCTTCTTCTAATGAAGTGTTGCAGCGAGTCAAGCGTCTTTTTAATGCGGCAAAGGCGGGGCATACCGGCAGCCTTGACCCACTGGCGACCGGGGTATTACCGATCTGCCTTGGTGAAGCCACCAAGTTTTCCCAGTACCTGCTCGACTCTGATAAATCCTACCGCACCACCATGAAAATGGGCGTTCGCACAACCACCGGTGACCGGGAAGGGGAGCTTGTAGAAGAGCGGGCCGTTACTGTTACCCGCTCTGATGTAGAAGCCATTTTGCCCAGATTCCGTGGTGATGTAGAACAAGTGCCCAGCATGTACTCTGCTCTTAAGCACAATGGTCGGCCACTTTATGAGTACGCTCGTGAAGGCGTTGAAGTTGAGCGCCCCTCTCGCACAATAACCATTCACCGTCTGGAGCTGCTGGATTTTGACGGCGACGAATGCATCCTTGAGGTGGATTGCACTAAAGGCACTTATATTCGCACACTGATTGAAGATATTGGCGAGGCGCTAGGTTGTCTTGCCCATGTGGCTGAACTCAAACGCCTCAAGGCTGGGCCTTACACCGAGCATCAGGCTCATACCCTTGATGAGCTAACGGCCATGCGCGATGAGGCTCGTGAAGCTGCGCTGAGTGTTGAGCAGCGTATTGAGTACGCCGAGCTCTCCGGCGTGGCGCAAGAACTGGGGCGAGGCAAGATGGAAAAAGACCACCCCGAACAATGGCAGCTGCTGAAAGAGTTAAACCGGGTTCGCAATAAAGCAGGTGATCAGGTGCTTGATGCCTTGCTATTAGCACAAGACAGTGCAGTGAGTGACTGGCCTCAGGTCAAACTGGGCAAAACCAGTAGCTACTATATTGCCCAAGGTAACCCGGTGCAGGTACCCCAAGCACCGGCCAGTGGCAGTGTGCGTATTTACGGTGTCAATGAAGACAGTGAGGATTTAGTATTTCTCGGTATTGGTGAAATCAATGAGGATGGTTTGGTGGCACCAAAAAGATTGGTGAAGGGGTAAAAATCTACTGGATGGCTCAGTGCCAAAAGCCTGAGCCTGTTGTCGAATAAAACTAGTGACTTCATTCCCACGTCTTTGTGGGAATGGAAATTTTTCTCATGTTCTGACTGAAAGGCTTTTTATTACTAAAACTTAATAAAATAGTTACCATCCACTGAAACCTTTTGGCTTTTCATTGGTCTAAAACAGTGTTTTTGAATTAATGAGATCGACCAGCAAAGGCCGTGGGATCTAAGAGCCTACCCTCGGAAACTCACAGGGCGGGCAATCCGATTAAAGGTCATTAAACTAAATGCTGTTGAAGAATAACAAACGAGGCATATATCTTAGTTTCTTTATCAGTGCAAGCGGTATGCGGAAAAAACAGCCTACACTTCGTAATTTTCCGGCCTGATTGACAGTAAATTAAACTGAGGATTTAGTTCTATGCAAATGTCTGTTAATAATTGCCAAACATTAGGTCAGCCTGCTCCAACGGTTGAGAACGATAAAAATAAGGGTTGGCTTGATAGAAGTGTTTCTTGTGTAAAATCCGTAGCCAGCTACATTGCTTCAATCCCGAACGAAATATACAAGCAACTCAAAAGTTTTGTCGAGTATTGTATTGATAGGGTGGCTACTCTATATAACTATCTCACAAAGCCGGTTCGCAATAATAATGTAGACAACAAGGCTCCTCAGCCTAATAATGGCTTCACCACCTTACCTAAGACCGGTACAAACCCTGTTGCTAAGGGAAAAGTTTTTGATAAAGAAAATCCATTTCCAGTTACTACCAATCCTGTGGCCAGTGTTGAGAAAGAACGCAATAATGGAATAAAGCATTGCGACCTTAGATTAATGAATTTATATTCAGTAGCCCCTATGTATATGGACTACTCAAAAATGACACCCCAAGAGCAGGCTAGCCAAATACTCGACTGGGCTTTGGAACTTATTGCCAAATATCCTGATCTACCTGGGGTTGCAGTTACCTATTCTGCAAATCATGAACAAACAAAGCATATCCTCAATTGTTATGATAAAGGGGAATGGAAAACCAATACGTCTGGCGCTAATCAGGCAGAAGTGGTTCAACTAATGGAACAGTTGATGGAGAATGAAGACCAATACAAAAGTCTTCAACAAAAATTCCGCATACTTCCAGTTTCAACAATGACCTACGACAAAAATAAAAGAAAAGTAGCCTGTACCAAAGAAGAGTTTGATACTTGCATGCAAAATTTATCTAATTTGCGCCATGATGGGTGGGGCATACTTGGGTGGAAAAATCAGGATTCAATTAAAAACAAAGAGCAACCTTTTGCAATTGGGGGTGGTGTAGCGGGTTCAATCACGCCAAAGTTACACATCAATGCTATTCAATCACATCTCACAAAGTTCACAGTAGAAAATTTCGAAAGAAGTAAAGGTGTTAAATTTAAGGAACCGATTTAGATAGTTGCTTGGTACTATCTTATCAAGGGGTGAGAGTCTTAAACTGACCGTATTCTCCGGTCTTGCAGGACAATGGATGTAGTACAGCATCGAAATTCACCTGCCCATCTTGGCTAACGACCACTCACAGGTATTATGCTCACTGAAATACAACACCTTTCTAGTAAGAATCAGTGAGAGGCTGCCCCAATGGAAGTATGTCAGTCGCTGGCTGAGACTGCCAATAATCCTTGCCGTGCTCTCAAGCAGCTTGGACTCATGTTGACCCAGCTTCGCTAGTACCATAACTCAATCCAGCATTTTGAAAGATTATGAAATCGAGGTTCAAGAGAGGGAGATTCTGGCAGATGACCTCTCTTCACCCGACGTTCATACGCCAGAGGTGGTTCTAACTGCTAACCCCCTAGGAATTGACAGTCATCCTCGGTTATTATCCAGCAACCATTCACAGTCTGATCAGTTCAATGGACTTTAATCGAATCTCAGGCCTACGCAGCCATCCTGCCTGGCGCTTATTGCAAGCGGATAGCGCCCCGCTGATTATTAGCTTTCTTTTTCGTGCATTTATCATTACTAATCAACGCTCCATTACCGCCGAGGAATTGACTACCCGGCTTGATGATTATCTGCACCATCTGCGGGAGACTACCGGCGAGAACCGGTTTCCCCGTAAAGGGCGTGATTACCTCAACGACTGGGCCAGCGGTGAACAGGGGTATTTGCGCAAATACTACCCTGTCGCCGGTGACGAACCGCTATTTGATTTGACTCCAGCCACAGAAAAAGTCATCGAATGGGTTGCCGGTTTTGAACAAAAGCAGTTTGTCGGCACCGAGTCGCGGCTACTAACCATCTTCCGTTTATTGCGGGAGATCGCCGATGACACCGAAACCGACCCAACTCTACGTATACAGCAGTTGGAACAGAAAAAAGCCGCCCTTGAGCGCAAGATCGCCCAACTTCAGGCTGGTCAAATCACTCCCCATGACAGCACCCGCATTAAAGAGAAATTCCTTCAGGCAGAAGATACCGCGCGACAACTGTTGTCCGACTTTCGTCAGGTTGAAGAAAACTTCCGAACACTGGATCGTGGCGTGCGTGAACGCATTACCACCAGCAGCAGTGGCAAAGGGCAGATGCTGGACACTATTTTCTCCGAGCAGGACGCCATCACCGAATCGGACCAGGGGCGCAGTTTTAAAGCATTCTGGAGTTGGCTAATGTCGCCTAATAGTCAAGAGGAGCTGCAAGACACTTTGCACAAAGTGTTGCGGTTACCGGAAATTGACTCCCTGAATAAAGCACAAGACCCACTGCTTGATGGTATCCGTTTTCGTCTGCTCGAAGCCGGTGAAAAGGTCAACAGCACCTGCGGTTTGCTGGTGGAGCAACTGCGTCGCTACCTTGACGATCAGGCTTGGTTGGAAAACCGGCGCATAATGGAAATTGTGCGGGAGATTGAACAAAGTGCCATTGTCGTTCGTCAGAACCCACCGGTTGAAAAGATGTTCACTACCCTCGCGCCACTCAAACCTGAATTAGCCTTGCCTATGGCCCGTGGACTGTTTCGCCCGGCACTGCGCCCGGTAATAGATGAAGTGCCCGAAGAAGGTGAAGCCGATGTGGACACCAGCGCTTTATACACTCAGCACTATGTGGATGAGCAGGAATTAAAAGCACAGATTCGCTTTGCCTTGCAGAGCCGTTCGCAAATCACTTTGGCTGAGTTGACCGAGCTTTACCCGGTGCAAAAAGGATTAAGTGAAATTGTCGCCTATTTGCACATTGCCTCAGAGTCGGATCGTGCGGTGGTCAACACGCTGGAAAATCAGGCTATACAGTGGCAGGACAGCCACGGCTGTGAAAAATCTGCATTTATGCCTTCGGTCATATTTACCCGTTAAACTACAGTGATTTTTTGCCAATGAATGATGAAACATCCTGCGCCAACCTAGGGTTGGTAGTTGTTAACTTAATGAAGGGTGTCGTCTACCGTGACCAGCAACCCGCCGTGTGGCAACAACTGGAAGAGCTTCATGCGTCGGTATTGGACTATGTACGCGTCATAGGGTTGGATTTGATTCTTGACGAAGCCGAAGGTTATGCCTTTTTACGTCAGCATGAGGAGGATGAAAGCAATCCACAGCTGGCCAAAATGCCCAGATTAGTTGCCCGTCGCCCCCTTAGTTTTCCCGTTAGCTTGCTCTGCGTATTGCTGCGCAAAAAAATGGTGGAGCAAGACGCCGGTGGTGGTGAAGCACGCTTAATTCTGAGCCGGGAACAAATAGTGGAAATGATGCGGGTCTTTCTGCCGGAACGTGCCAATGAAGCGCGCCTGTTTGACCAGATTGATACTCACATCAACAAAGTATCTGAATTTGGATTTTTGAAAAAAATGCCCGGTAATCCGCCTGCCTGGGAAGTAAGGCGCATTATCAAAGCGCTAGTAGACGCTGACTGGCTGGCAGATTTTAACGACAAATTAAAGGTATATCGGGATCATGCAAACACAGTCGTTTGATTTTTTTGAGGAATGTCCAGAACACCCCGTAAGAGCTGGCTTTCGCTTGGCTAGTTTGGAGGTGCTGAACTGGGGTACCTTTCATAAAAAAATCTGGGTCGCAAACCCCGGTGGCGATAACAGCCTACTAACGGGTGATATAGGCTCAGGAAAATCCACCTTGGTGGATGGCCTCACCACGCTACTGGTACCAAGCCAGAAGATCACCTACAACAAGGCGGCGGGGGCTGAATCAAAAGAGCGCAATCTCACCTCCTACGTGCGCGGCTACTATAAAAGTGCCAAAGACGACGACACTCTGAGCGCCAAAGCTGTGGCACTGCGCGATCACAATAGCTACAGCGTGCTGCTCGCTCGCTTTGTCAACGAAGGCTTTGATCAGACCATCACTCTCGCTCAGGTGTTCTGGAGCCGTGACAACAGCAACACGCCGGATCGCTTTTATGTGGTAGCGCGCAAACCGCTGTCGATCAGCGAACAGTTTAGCGGCTTTGGCAGTGACATCAGCGACCTGAAAAAGAAACTGAAAAGGCAAGAGCTGACCAAACTATTTGACAGCTTTACTCAGTATCAGGCGGAATTTCGTCGTCAAATGGGCATTGAGAACGATCAGGCGCTGGATCTGCTCTACCAAACGGTTTCCATGAAGTCGGTGGGTAACCTGACAGAGTTTGTCCGTAGTCACATGCTCGAAAGCACTGATGCTCAGGAGAAAGTAAACGATCTTAGTCGTCAGTTTGACAACCTTAACCGCACCCACGAAGCGGTACTCAAAGCAAGACAACAAATTGACCTGCTCTCACCACTGATTCAAAACTGCGATACCTATACCTCCATTGAGTCCACCATCGCCACCTTGCGGCAGTGTCGAGAAGCGTTGTATGGCTATTTTGCCGATAAAAAAATTACCCTGCTCACCCAGCGTATTGAAAGGCGGCAGCAAGAACAGCAAAAACTGGAAGCCCGCCTGCAAGAAATGCGTATGGCCATTGAAGAGCTGCATACCACTAGCCGTGAACTGGAGCGCTCCATTGACCAAAACGGTGGGCAGCGCATATCGCAGCTGAAAACCGAGTTGGAACGTTTGAATCGGGAGCGTAAGCGCATCACTAAAGCGTGTGACGACTACCTTGGCCTCTGCCAAACGCTGGAACTGGCATCGCCTGCAGACGACGATGGTTTTTTTCGCAATCGAGAGCAGGCCAAAAGCGGCCTTGAATCGTTGGAAAAAGAGACGACTGAATTACAAAACCGTCAGGTTGAGCATGGGGTAGAGTTACAAGCGCTCCGTACTCAGCACAGTGAGCTGGCCGAGGAAATCACTTCCCTGAAAAGTCGTCAGTCCAACATTCCAAGCCGTAACCTGAGCATTCGCCAAGCCTTGAGTGAAAGTCTGAATTTGCCAGAGTCGACCCTGCCTTTTGCCGGTGAGCTGCTGCAGGTGCACAAAGAAGACAAGCAGTGGGAAGGGGCAGTTGAGCGGGTATTACACAACTTTGCCCTGAGTTTGTTGGTGCCTGATGAACATTATCAGGCAGTGGCCGATTATGTGGATCGCACCCACCTCAAGGGGCGACTGGTCTACTATCGGGTTCGACAATCGGCTCGCAGCATCATTGGCAATGTGGACTCCCGTTCACTGTGTCGTAAAATTTCCATTAAAACCGATAGCCAGTTTTACGCTTGGTTAGAACAGGAGTTGGCGCAGCGTTTCGACTACATCTGTTGTGATCAGCTTACGGATTTTCGTCGTGAAACCCGTGCCATCACCGTCGCCGGTCAGATCAAAAGTGGTGGCAGTCGCCATGAAAAAGACGACCGTTTTCGTATTGACGACCGCTCTCGCTTTGTTTTGGGCTGGAGTAACCGGGAGAAAATTTTCACCCTTGAAGCAGCCTGTAAGCAGTTGGAGCAGGCGATTTTTGAGTCTGCTTCGGCGCAGGCGCAATTCAGCCAGCAAATGAAACGGCTCAATAACCGTCAGTTGCAGCTGGAGCTATTGCTAAAATACGACAGCTTTGCCGAAATTCACTGGCAGCCATTGGCGATCCAGATGGACGCTTTGGAGCAAGAAAAAAAGCAGCTGGAAACCGGCTCAGACATCCTGCGTACCCTGCGGGAACGGTTGGAAAGAACCGAAGCAATTGCTCGTGAAAAAGAGGAGCAGGAGCGTAAACTCTCCAGAGAATCTGGCACGGCGGAGGAAAAACTC
Organism: Endozoicomonas sp.; assembly: GCA_965198415.1. Classification (GTDB taxonomy): domain Bacteria; phylum Pseudomonadota; class Gammaproteobacteria; order Pseudomonadales; family Endozoicomonadaceae; genus Endozoicomonas. The sequence goes on along the minus strand of CBDAPN010000002.1, from coordinate 35,204 downwards.
AAGCAAGACCACAAACTGCTGCAACAGTCCCGGCAACAGTTTGAAGAGTTGTCCGAGGAGCAACGCAAGCAGAGTTTTGCAACCCTTAAGGAGATGGAGTCAGAAGCACTGTCGGATCGAAAAATCTCCATTGAAAGTTGCGACAACTGTCAGAAAACCATGCGCGGCTGGCTGCAAAATCGGCTGGATTCCCAAGAGCGCAAATCCCGTGATCTGTCTGCCAGAATCACCGGCCAGATGGCGGATTACAAAAACGCTTATCCGCAAGAGACCCGGGAGGTGGATGCCGACATGGGCTCCGTGGCTGAGTTTTCTGCCATGCTAGATACCCTTCAGGATGAGGACCTGCCCCGACATGAGCAGCGTTTTAAACAGATGCTCAATGAAGGCACCATCCACAATATGGCTATGTTTCAGAACTGGCTGGACCATCAGCAACAGACGATTCGCAATAAAATAGCCACAATTAACCGGTCTCTGGCCGCCATTGATTACAGTGAAGGCACTTATATACGGCTGGTGGCTGACAATCATCGGGACCCGGAAATTAACCAGTTCAAAATTGACCTGCGTAACTGCTTAGGCGATACCTTGGCGGCAGACAACAGTGACGACGCCTATGCGGAAAACAAATTCCTGCAGGTAAAAGCCATTGTCGAACGCTTTAATGGTCGGGAAGGTCAGAGCGAGCTGGACAAACGCTGGACTCGAAAAGTTACGGATGTACGTAACTGGTTCCTGTTCAACGCTTCTGAGCGTTACCGGGAAGACGACAGTGAGAAAGAGTTTTATTCTGATGCCGGCGGTAAATCCGGTGGTCAGAAAGAGAAACTGGCCTACACCATTTTGGCGGCGGCACTGGCTTATCAGCTCGGGCTGGAGTGGGGAGAGAGTCGGTCACGATCCTTTCGCTTTGTTATGATTGATGAAGCCTTTGGTCGTGGCTCCGATGAGTCCGCCCGCTATGGACTGGAGTTGTTTCGCAAGCTGAACCTGCAACTGCTGATCGTGACGCCGCTGCAAAAAATCCATGTGATTGAGGACTATGTGAACTCTGTCCACTTTGTTCATAATCAGGGGGGGAATCACTCTATGCTTCGCAACCTGACCATTGAGGAATATCGGCATGAGAAGCGGTTGGAAATTGAACGACAAAAGCCAACTGTAGCTACTGCGGAAGTTTCTGTTTGAGATGATTAGTCAAAGTGAATTGAAGAAAAAAGCCCTGCGCCCTTGGTCGTCCGGGGCTTTTTTGAAAAGCGTGCTGCAAGGTGAAACACTGTTCCCGCTGGAAATTCCTTTTCGCAAGCCGTCGGGCAAGGTGCTGCTTCAAGAGTATTCTAACGTCAAGGCGTGGATTGCTCAGCTGCACAGTAACAGTAAAGCGGTACAAGGCAGTGGGTATCGTTTGGAGTATCGCAGCATTAAGCATCAGTTGATGGACTCTCAGAGTATTCCTGAGCAAATTCTGTTTGATAACCGTGACGATTGGCTTGGATTTATTGGCAAGAAGCGGTCGTTTCGCCAGTTTGATGAACTGGTGGGCACCACCAGTCGTGAGCTGGTGGAGTTAAAACCCTGGCTGGCCAAGAAACCCTTAAAAGCCCTTGAGCTGGTGGCCAGCTGGCCCCAATTGCTGAAAGTGTGTCGTTATTTTCAGCGCAATCCCAAGCCTGATCGTTTTATACGACAGTTGGATATTCAGGGGGTAGACAGTAAATTTATCGAGCAGAATAAAGGCATCTTATCGGAACTTCTGAGTCAGGTATTGGAACCAGAAGACTTTGATGACCGGGTGACTGGCTTGGCAGGGCACGGTTTTGAACGCCGTTTTGGCCTGCGTTATGATGAACCGCTGATTCGCTATCGGCTGTTAGACGACCCAGGTCCGATGACCGACATCACCGTGCCCGTCTCTCAGTTTTTTGATCCGGGCCCCGATGTTGTCTTTATCACCGAAAACAAGATCAACGGGCTGGCTTTTCCATCGGTGCCTAACGCTATGGTGGTTTTTGGGCTCGGTTACGGCATTAACTCATTGTCTGCCATTGCCTGGCTGCAGAAAAAAGACATCGTTTACTGGGGCGATATTGATACCCACGGCTTTGCCATTCTCTCCCGTCTGCGCCAGTACTTTCCTCAGGCACGTTCACTGTTGATGGATCAGGCAACACTGAATCAGCATATTGATCTTTGTACAGAGGAGCCACAAGAGAAGCGGTTTCTTGGCGAACTGGCGCAACTTACTCCAGAAGAGCAACAGCTGTTTAATAACCTCAAGAATAATGTTTATGGCGATAGACTCCGCCTTGAGCAGGAGCGTATTGGCTACGGTCGGTTGTTGGATGCTTTATAAGTTGGGGCATTCAATACAGCTTTAAAATGCAACGATGGAAAAATTCTGTTAAGTCAAGATTTGAAATGGAATGAGTTTATATGCCTGACGATAAAGCGTTCGCTGCCTCAAATAATCCCGGCGCTGTTGTGAAATCTAGCAAATACAATCGTTCTGAGTTACGCAATATGCTGCGCAGGCGGCGACGAGCGTTGAGCGTTGAACAGCAGTGCAGAGCTGGCCAGGCACTTTGTAAAGTGTTGCAATCGCAACTGAAGCTATTGGCTGGTCAACATGTTGCTGTTTATCTCTCAAATGATGGGGAGATCAACCCCGAAGCTTTGCAAAAATACCTCTGGCAAACGGGTGTTAATTGCTATTTGCCGGTTATTGGAGAGCAGCGGGAGATGTCGTTTATTTTGTACACCCCTGATACTCCTCTCAAAAAAAATCGGTTTGGCATACCTGAGCCTGAACTGGCAGGCGCTAAAACAGTGTTGCCAAAAGATCTGGATGTGGTGTTTGTTCCTCTGACAGGATTTGACCTTAAAGGGCAGAGACTGGGAATGGGTGGCGGATTCTACGACCGAACGTTTGCGTTCGTCACAATGGTAAGTAAACCCATTTTGATTGGTCTTGCCCATGAATGCCAGAAAGTCGACTCAATCCCCACCGAAGCCTGGGATATTCCATTGGCAGGCATCGCCACAGACGTCGCTTTCTACCCAATATAATTTGGCTCTAATGGATTGTGGCGAGTAGCTCTTGCAGAAGGTGGTAGTTGACTCTTTCGGGAAGGGGCTTCCTTGCTGCCAAGTCATTAAGGAACAATTTTATGTTGTCGTGCAGTGTTCTTTGATTTCCTTAAATGACCAGAACAAACATGCTGAATGTGCTCACGGTGAGGTTAGTTATTTTTAGCCAATAACAAAAAAGACCCAGAAAACGGGTCTTTTCATGGTTTTTATCAACATTTTTTAAAGATATGTGACCTAGAACGGAATGTCATCATCAAAGTCATCAAAGCCACCGGCGGGTTGAGCTGCTGGTTGCTGTTGGTTGGGCTGAGCTGGTTTCTGGGGAGCTGAGCTAAACTGTTGCGGCGGCTGTTGTTGGGGAGCGCCGTGTTGTTGTTGCGGTTGCTGATATTGTTGCGGTTGTTGTGGTTGCTGATATTGTTGCGGTTGATAACCGCCGCCGGTGTTCATGTTGTCCCGGCTGTCGAGCATTTGCATTTGTCCGCCGTAACCAGAAACAACAATTTCAGTGGTGTAACGATCCTGACCGTTCTGGTCTTGCCATTTGTTCGTTCTCAGGCTGCCTTCTATGTAGACTTTGGAGCCTTTACGCAGGTACTGCTGGGCAATTTCAGCCGTCTTGCCAAAAATGACAACCCTGTGCCACTCTGTCCGTTCCTGCATTTGCTGAGTGTTTTGGTCTCTCCAGGATTCGCTGGTTGCAACGGCCAAGTTTGCTACAGAGCTGCCACTGGCAGTAGATCTGAATTCAGGGTCTTTACCGAGGTTACCCACGAGTATTACTTTGTTAATGCCACGAGCCATTGAGCTTCTCCGTCACTTTTCATCAGATTTCATACAAACTACCTGCAACAACTCCGGGGGTAGCCTCTGGGTGTTGAAGGTGTTGAGGAGCAGACTCGCTGGAGCTACCCCGTAAATGTTATTAGAACCCCAAATTGGTTGGAAGTTCCCGTTATTTTTGTTTTTGTCAATCAGAGTTAGGGTCAGGGGGCTGCCAGAGAAGACTCTCGGGAGAGCCTCCTAACACTGCCCAAACTGCCTGAGTGCAGAGAGATCCAGCCTTTGTTTATCAACTTTCAGGTAGGCGGTTCTCTCTGCAGACAACACGGTCACCTCTTTAACCCCCACAATACCCGCCAGCACGTCACCAACGGCTTCGGCATCTTCGCATTGCGAAGACAGAGCCATGACCATGGTGCTGACATAAGGAGGGTGCTTCATAGTAACAGACAACCACCACCACAGTGCAGTGGGTATTACACACAGTATCAGAGTGCCGGCGATGCCACCATGTTGCAGAGCCAGTCCGCCAAGGCTTCCACCGAGTGCAGCGCCCAGAAACTGGCAGGTAGAGTAAATACCCATCACCGTACCGCGAGTTCCTGCGGGCGATAATTTGCTCACCAGTGAAGGCAGCGTTGCTTCAAGGAAGTTAAACCCACAGAAGAAGGCAAACAGACCCACAAGCAACGTCTGGTTACTGAGCTGGCCCTGATACAAAAAGATAAATGCCGCCAGAAGCATTAGGATGCTTATGCTGTAGCACTGTTTTAGTATCCGTTGGCGTTCACTGAAGATAATGACAGGCACTATCGTTACAAAAGAAAGCCCAAGCACCAAGAGGTAGATACCACCATGACTGGAGCGTTCAAACCCTTCATCAAGCAGGGCGGGCACAAATACAAACAGTGCCATTAGAACAAAGTGCAGGGTAAAAATGCCGACGATGTGTCTGAGTAAATCCCGGTTAGTGAACACTTGTCTTAAGCCGGAGCGGTCCACCGAGCAGTTGAGGTCACGCCTTTTTACCAGTGGCGTTGGCACCAAAAAGATAATCACCAGCATGGCTGCCACCGCCATCAGGGCGTTGGAAAAAAACAAGCCAGAAAGTCCCCAGATATTGCTAATGAACGGCCCAAGTACCATAGCAATGGCAAATGCCACGCCAATCCCCATGCCAATCATGGCCATCGCTTTGGTGCGGTGCTGATCTCGGGTTAGGTCGGCCATGAGTGCTGACACAGCGCCAGCAATCGCCCCGCACCCTTGTAAAATCCGCCCGACGATTACCCATTCGATGTTGGTCGCTTCAGCGGCCACAAGGCTGCCTAGTAAAAAGATGGTTAACCCAAGGAGGATGACAGGCTTGCGCCCCCAACGATCAGATAACCAGCCAAAGGGGATTTGCAACAGCGCCTGGCTGAAGCCATAGGCACCAATTGCCAGACCAATCAGGCCGGGGGAGGCTCCCTGAAGGCTTTCGGCAAAAAGCGCCAGTACCGGCAGCACCATGAAGAGTCCGAGCATGCGAAAAACGAAGACCATGGTGAGAGAGAGCGCGGCTTTTAATTCAGCAAATGACATGGGGCTACAGCAACGTCCAGAGTTTTATCGTCGTTATAAGCAAAACGGCGCCTAAGTCTAGCAGGGTTTTCATTCTTTATGCCACGGGGGAAGGCAAAAAAAGCTCTGTTGGCAATGCGACAAAATGTCACAGAGTAAAGTGCTGAATGTCCACTATAAATAGAGTCTTTAAAGGCTTGGATGACGCTTGCCAAAGCGGCTCAATACTAAGCCCATGAAAACCATCAGGAAGAACAATAACGGTTAAATCGTCTGTGTAAAAAACGGCTAAAGAATAGCGCCTGAAAATAAACCTAAGTCCCAAAAAACGTAACCAACAACTTTTGTGAATTATGTCCCGAAATACAACATACTTAATGTCTAAGCCTGTACTGTTTGTCGCTTTGATTTTACTGTTTTTGGCCACACAGGGCCGGGCTGAGGATGAAGCTGGAGTTTCTCTTTCCCTCAGTTACACGGTGGAAACAGCCGATGGTGGTCAATCCCAGTGCAAAATTTCCAGTACCGATAACAAAGAAACACGGCAGCAATTCAAAAACTCCCGTTGCAAGCTATCAAAGCCAGACAACAAAGTTTCTGAGCTGGCGGCAGTGGACGTTAAGTTCAACAAGCAAAAGGTTAAGCGGTACTTAGTCACCACCAGAGAGGTGCTTTCCTGGGCTCATCTGGCGATCCATGCTTATAAAATCTGGGATTCTGGTGCTAGTGTTTTCTCGCCGCCAATATGCCCTTGTTCTGGCGCACCCAAAAAGGTCACCAATTTACAGAGATTTTTCTTATTTTATTACTCAGCAAGTTTTATCCATCATGCCCAGAAAAAGTTCAGTCCGTTTTTTATGGCCGATAAAGCCAAGCCGAATGTTTTCAGTCTTAAAGCACCGGAAGTACCTAGCGAAAAAGATAGCGATGAAACGACTACTTGGTTCGATCATGCCAAAAAGTTTGCGTCTTCCCACTCGGGTAGTGTGCTCTCGCTGATCATGGATTCCGCAGCTCTTAAATGGGACTGCCGCTGTGCAGGTTACTTCACTAACAAAAATGGCGGGCCTTATTTCAACGGTCACCTATGGATGTTATTTCTGGATGTGGCGATTTTCGCTACAGACTTGGCCATTGACTACTTATAATACTCCGTTTGCTTTCAGAGTCGGCCCACCGCAGATACCGGTGGCTGGCTTACCCACCGGCGCGGAGAAACGGCGTGGAAAAGATCATCGTACAGGGTGCCCGTACACACAACCTCAAGAATATCAATCTGGAAATGCCCCGTGACAGCCTGATTGTGATCACCGGTTTATCAGGCTCTGGTAAATCTTCATTGGCCTTTGACACCCTCTACGCAGAAGGCCAACGTCGTTATGTTGAGTCACTTTCTGCCTATGCCCGCCAGTTTCTTTCGATGATGGAAAAGCCGGATGTGGATCACATCGAAGGGCTCTCCCCGGCAATCTCTATTGAGCAAAAATCCACCAGCCACAACCCTCGATCAACGGTGGGGACCATCACTGAGATTTACGACTATCTTCGTCTGTTGTTTGCACGGGTAGGCATTCCACGCTGCCCCACTCACCACCTCCCCCTTGAGGCGCAAACCGTTAGTCAGATGGTGGATCAGGTGCTGGCGTTACCCGAAGGTTCCAAGCTCATGCTACTGGCGCCCGTGGTCCGGGGGCGTAAGGGTGAGCATCTGCATGTGTTCAATGAGCTGAAAAGCACTGGATTTATTCGAGCACGAATTGACGGCATCGTTACTGATCTGGACAGCCTGCCCAAACTGGACAAAAAGAAAAAACACACCATCGAAGTGGTGGTTGACCGCTTTAAAGTACGTGAAGACCTGCAGTTGCGCCTTGCAGAATCTTTTGAAACCGCTCTCGACCTGACCGATGGCTTAGCCACCATCAGTTACATGGACGATGAGGGAGAAGACGACATTGTATTTTCATCACGGTTTGCTTGCCCCACCTGCGGTTACAGCCTGAATGAGCTTGAGCCACGACTTTTCTCCTTCAACAACCCCGCCGGAGCCTGCTCCACTTGCGATGGTTTGGGCGTTAAACAGTTTTTTGACGAAGACCGCATTGTGCAGCACCCTGAGCTGACGCTGGCAGAGGGGGCTATTCGCGGCTGGGATCGACGCAGTGTTTACTATTTCCACCTGTTAAAATCCCTTGCTACTCATTATGGGTTCAGCATTGATACGCCGTTTGATGACCTAACCGCTAAGCAGCAGCAGGTTATTTTACACGGCTCTGGTCGTGAGGATATTAATTTCAGCTATGTGAATGATCGTGGCGATGTGTATGAAAGGCAGCACAGCTTTGAAGGTATTATTCCCAATTTTGAACGACGCTTTCGGGACACCGAGTCACAATCTGTGCGAGAAGAGCTGGCAAAATACCTGAGCACTCAACCTTGCCCGTCCTGTAAGGGTGCCCGTTTGCGTTTGGAAGCGCGCAACGTCTTTATTGGTGATGAGACCCTGCCGGATCTGGTGCGCTTGCCGGTAGAGAAAGCGCTGTCTTACTTTCAGGTTCTGGATTTGCCCGGCAGGCGAGGGGAAATTGCCAAAAAGGTACTCAAGGAAATATGTGACCGCCTGAGCTTTTTGGTCAATGTGGGGCTGAACTATCTGAATCTGGAGCGCAGTGCTGACACCTTATCTGGTGGTGAGGCACAAAGGATTCGTTTGGCCAGTCAGATTGGTGCCGGGCTGGTGGGCGTTATGTATATTCTGGATGAACCGAGTATAGGCCTGCATCAGCGGGACAACGAACGCCTGCTCAATACGCTGACCCGCCTGCGGGATCTTGGAAATACAGTCATCGTCGTAGAGCACGACGAAGACGCGATCCGCAGTGCCGATCATGTCATTGATATTGGTCCGGGGGCGGGCATTCATGGCGGGGCTATCGTGGCAAAAGGTACGCCTGCACAAATCATGGACAACGCGGAGTCGCTGACCGGTCAGTACCTGTGTGGTGCGCGAAAAATTGATGTTCCGGCCAAAAGAACACCTGCTAACAGTAAAAAAATTCTCAAACTCACCGGCTGTAGCGGCAATAACCTGAAAAATGTCACTCTGGAAATCCCCGTTGGCCTGATGACTTGCGTTACCGGTGTTTCAGGCTCCGGTAAATCCACTTTAATCAATGGCACCCTTTACCCGTTGGCTGCCACTGCTCTCAACAAAGCCACCACCTTAACGGCGGCGCCTTATAAAAACCTTGTGGGTATCAGTCAATTTGATAAGTGTATTGATATAGACCAAAGCCCCATTGGGCGCACTCCCCGCTCTAACCCCGCCACCTACACCGGCATTTTTACCGCTATTCGGGAGTTGTTTGCCGGTACTCAGGAAGCACGCTCACGGGGTTATAAGCCAGGGCGTTTCAGTTTTAACGTCAAAGGCGGGCGCTGTGAGGCTTGTCAGGGGGATGGCGTAATCAAAGTAGAGATGCACTTTTTGCCGGATATTTATGTGGCTTGCGACGTCTGTAAGGGCAAGCGCTACAACCGTGAAACGCTGGAAGTTAAATACAAGGGCAAAAATATTAATGAAGTGCTGGAGATGACCGTCGAAGAGGCGCTGCAATACTTCGACCCGATTCCGGCGGTAAAACGCAAACTGCAAACGCTGATGGATGTGGGTCTGTCGTATATCCATCTGGGACAAAACGCCACCACGCTCTCCGGAGGGGAGGCTCAGCGGGTTAAGCTCGCCAAAGAGTTATCCAAACGGGACACGGGCAAAACACTTTACATTCTGGATGAACCCACCACCGGTCTGCACTTTCACGACATTGAACAACTATTACAGGTGTTGCACCGTTTACGGGATGCCGGTAACAGTGTGGTGATTATTGAACACAATCTGGATGTGATCAAAACTGCTGACTGGATTATTGACCTGGGGCCTGAAGGGGGCGATGGTGGTGGTGAGATTATCGCTACCGGCACTCCTGAAGCGGTGGCCGACGTTGAAAAGTCGCACACCGGGCGCTTTCTTAAGCCTATGCTGGCCTGAGCGGTTAAAAAAAGACAAGTGCCGCGTAGCTTGCGCGGCAACCTTTAAACCCTTGTGGCTTTATGCCACCTACTCTTGTGCAGCCGTGTATTCATCATTCAGTGCTAGGTTGGACAATACCGTACCCACTTTATTTTCCCGGATGGAAAATGTTGGCTCCTCAGGCCACCAACCGTGGATATCAATGTGGCGCATCCCGTTCGACCATGTGCCTAGGGGTGTGGGCCAGTGATAGTATTCTTTCTTGTTAGACGTAGCATTGACAAACTCTAGCTCCAGCTTCAATGATGTGGCATTCAAAGGGATATCACTCATGACTCGTTTGGTAAAGCCGCCAATATTCTGATGCTTTTTTTTCTCACCGTGGGGTGTTTGGTAAGTCAGTGTCGTCTTTACGATGTAACTGCCGTGGTTGTTAAACACGATTTCAAAAGAGTTAATTTCCTGTGTCCAAAAAGGCATTAGCTGTGTGCCGTTAATGGAAGTGAATGTATAAGCAACGGGCACCAGTTTATCGGTGGTTGTATTAGGTGTGCTGGGCCAGAGAACGCTCACCACGTTGGAGTCACCACCTGCACTGCTGTAGGAAGCCTTGGCTGAACCGTACCCAAGTATGCTTTTCAAGGCACTGGCCTGACCACTGATGCTCCAATGGGTATTATCGGACAGTGAGGCTACATTCATGCCGCTTTTGGCCATCAGGACTCCGGTGATTACTCCAAAGCCCTGAGTGATGCCATCGTCTGCCTTGTTGTACATTTCCATGTCTTCAGCGACCAGCTTCAACAGGTCCATATTGCTCTTAATGACTTCGAACGGTTGTTTCAGGCTATCTTCCGAGGCTAGGTTCCACTGGGACAAGATCGCACCGCGCTTCACGAATCGCCACTTCAGGTTTGTATTTGCGGTTAGCTTTTTTATTTTGTCTTTGACTGAAAAGGTGACAATCTGCGGCCCGATAACACTTTTGGTTGCTAGCTTCATTTTACTGGACATTTTTTCTGACGTGATTGATATATTCTTAAGTTGTCTGCCTGCCGGGTGAAACGTTCCTGTGGTGGTATTTACAACACCAATGGCGCCGGGTTTAATCTCCGTATCAAGGCTCCAGTTGCCCCAATAGCTCGGCTTGCTCTCCCGCAGGAGGCTGTTGAAGTGGCGGTTTAAGGCATGCATCTCATCCTTGGTTAAATAACAACAGGCAAATAATTCGCTAGCACCGAACAAAGGTAATGCTATTAGGGTGAGTATTAAGAGTAACTTTTTTTTCAGCACAGGCATTATTGCGTCCCCAAATACACTACGTGGCAGGAGTAATCAATCGGTAAATAAAGAAAAACAGAGAAGTTAACTGGCTGATTTTTTACAAGTGGATGACTGATCTGAACGGTGGCTTGCCGGAATACGCAGGACGATAAAGAGCCAGTTGCTGCACATCACAAACATGGAGGCAATCTTTCATATCAATCATTGAGTGACGTTTATAAGATAGACGACTTATTATGTATATGTGAGAAAATTGAGCCTAAAAATTCACCCGTTTTCAACCTAACTTACTGCTGACGCAGCAGTTCATTCTGTGTGCTCCTAATCGTCCCTGATAAGGTTGCAAGGTTACGCCGCCAGCGTTTTGGTTATCCAGCGCATCAGCCCTTGGTAAAAATCCTCACGGTTGATTTCATTAAACATTTCATGGCGGCCATTTTTATAAAGTTTCATATCCACCTGTTTGATGCCGGCAGACAGCAAAAACTGTTGCAACGACCGCACGCCTTTACCCATGCGGCCAACCGGATCTTTATCACCGGCGACCAGATAAACCGGCAACTCAGATGGCATTTTTCGCGCGGTGGTCATTGAGTTAATGCTGATCAACCCTCCCATAAAGTCGTGCCAGAATGTTGTGCTGCACAAAAAACCGCACAGTGGGTCATTGATGTATTTTTTGACTTCATCTTCATTGCGGGAGAGCCAGTCAAATTCTGTGTTGGCTTGCTTCACCGTTCGGTTAAATTGGCTGAAACTCAGCCACTGTAAAAGACGCGAGTAGTGTCGTTTACCTTGTGCTGCGGCCTGAGTTTTGGCAATAAAACGTGCTAGATGGAACAGTGCCGGGTGTTGATGATTGGAGCTGCAAAGAATCAAAGCGGCCAAATGGCTACCATAAGCAGCAGCGTATTGGCGGGCAATAAATGATCCCATGCTGTGTCCGATCAGTATGACCGGTTGCCCGGAATGCTCAGCGGCAAAACCGACGACCTGATGCAGGTCATCAATCACTTTTTGCCAGCCTTCTGTGTCGTTGAAGTGACCGAGGAGATCGGCGTCTTTGCCGTGGCCACGATGGTTGGCACCAAATACGGCAATTGACTGTTGGTTGCAGAATCTTGAGAACGGCTCGTAGCGGTCAATGTGCTCGGCCATGCCGTGGCTGAGTACGATGGCGTATTTGACCTCTGTTTGCGGTAACCAGCAGCGAACGGTAATTTTTCTGCCATCCGTAGCAGTCAGTGAGTGGTGGTTTGCGGTTATTTTTGTTGTCACGGTGTGATTCCTTTTGTTTCCCGGCTCCATGATATCAAACATTGATCTTCTAAGTGCCAAGCCTGAATTACCAAAAATTAGCTTTTAAAGCGGCAGGCTTAAGCGTTGCAGTTAATGCAGGTGAGGTTGAGTCACGTTCAGAGCAAAACCTGTGTAGGCGAGCTGCAAGCTTCGCAGCGCTTTCAGCTGCGAAACTTGAGTTAAGCACTCGTGCGTGGGAGTGGATCCAATGTTTTTGTACTGTTTTGCTTAGTCGCCAGCTGTTTGGTGCAGCTGCGCGAGGGTTAAGCTTTTCTGCTGTGAAAAGCTCCTGACAAAAAGCGTTATGCAGGAATGCGGCGGATTTTGGCACCGAGTTGTTGCAGTTTCTCTTCAATGCATTCATAGCCGCGGTCAATGTGATAGATGCGTTCAACCATCGTATCCCCCTCGGCCAAAAGACCGGCAATGACCAAGCTGGCAGAAGCTCTGAGATCCGTCGCCATCACCGGGGCGGCCTTGAGCTGCTGGACGCCTTTGATGATCACTGTGTTGCCTTCAACATCGACGTCCGCCCCCATGCGCTTCATTTCCTGAACGTGCATGAAACGGTTTTCAAACACAGTTTCCGTGATCCGCCCGGTGCCTTCGGCAATGGTGTTCAGGGCAGTGAACTGTGCCTGAATGTCCGTTGGCATGGCTGGGTAAGGTGCGGTTTTAAGGTCAATGGCCTTGGGGCGCTGGCCTTTCATGTCCAGTTCAATCCAGTCATCGCCCCATTCAACGCTGGCACCGGCTTCACGGAGTTTGAGTAAAATGGCGTCGAGGATATCTGGCTTGGTATCTTTCAGGCGAATACGCCCACCGGTGGCGGCGGCAGCAATGAGATAAGTGCCAGTCTCTATGCGATCAGGGAGTACGGAATAGGTGCAGCCGTTGAGTTTTTCGACACCCTGAACCCGGATGATATCGGTGCCATGGCCTTCAATTTGTGCGCCCATGGCAATAAGGCATTCTGCCAGGTCCACCACTTCTGGCTCACGGGCGGCATTTTCGATGAGGGTTTCACCTTTGGCGAGGGTGGCTGCCATTAAGATGTTTTCGGTGCCGGTTACCGTGACGGTATCCATAAAAATATGGGCGCCTTGCAGACGATCTTTGACGCTGGCTTTGATGTAACCGCCTTCCACTGCGATATCTGCCCCCATGGCCTGCAAGCCACGAATGTGCAAGTCAACCGGGCGGCTGCCTATAGCGCAGCCGCCGGGCAGTGAAACCTGAGCGTGGCCAAAACGAGCGAGCAGCGGACCGAGCACCAAAATGGACGCTCGCATGGTTTTAACCAATTCATAAGGCGCTTTAAGGTGTTTAATGGTACTGGCATGAACTTCAACGTTCATTTTTTCATCCACCAGCAGTTCAACGCCCATGCAACCAAACAGTTCACACATTGTGGTGATATCGTGCAAATGAGGTAGGTTGCATACGGTGACCGGGGTATCGGCCAATAGCGTTGCCGCCAGTATTGGCAGTGCGGAGTTTTTGGCACCAGAAATCCGGATTTCGCCATCAAGACGGGTACCGCCGGTGATAATTAGTTTATCCATGATTCTCACTTACCCAGTTTTTCGGCCTTGGTCAATGCCACGATGGTAACCGCGTGAATTGCACCACTGGTAATGAATGGATTGAGATGAGAGTAAACGAGCTGCTGACGCTGAACCGGCCTTTTGTTTTCAAACTGGTCGCTGATTACGGTGAGGCGAAAGTCGCACCCTTCACCTTCTACAATCACTTGTGAATCTGCAATCTCTCTTTGTAGCAGCGCCTTTACCTCGTCAGCTTGCATCATCCTACCTCTTGAAAATACTGAAAATTTAATTAGAAAAATCGGCCAATCATATCTGAGCAGCGGGGTTATTGATAGCCCCGGCACTGATTGTGGTGTTTATTGGTTATAAGTGAAGAGACAAAGCGCAATTATTGTTGCAGCAGTTTTTGTACTGTGCACACCTCGGCAAGGGCGGCCAAATCTAGGGGCATGTGGTTAAATTTAATGGATTTTTTCTGCGCTCGCGCCAGACGCACCCAAGAGAGGCAAACCGACAGCGCTGAGCTGTCGGCCTGTATTACCCCACTTAAGTCAATTTGCCAGTGCTCATCTGTGCTGACCTGTAACATCCTTTGGCCTTGCTGCTCAATGGCGGGGGATGTTTCAAAGTTAATGACGCCTACCAGTTTGAACTGGCCTGGGCTGATGGCTTCCAGCATGATGTTATCCTACTTTTTTTTAGCCTTGCTGGTTTTAGTCGCAACGCCTTTCATAATGTCTGCCCAGTTATCGACAACGTACTGCAGGTCGCCATGTTTGCTCATGGCGTCAGCAAACTGGTTACGGAATTGGATGCCTATGTTAATGCCATCGACAATAATGTTCCGTACTTTCCAGCGGTCATCTTTGAAAACCATAGAGTAAGAAAGTGCCACGACACCGGTGGAGGTGCGAACCGTCATATCCACCGGAATCAGTCGTGCCTTGCCAGCTTTGTAGTTTTTTAACACTTTTTTGGGAACTTCATCGACTTTTTCGATGGTAAGTCGTGTTTCGTCCAGTTTAAGCAGTGCCTTGGCGTAAAAGCTAATCAAACTGTTTTTAAACACTTTGGTAAATTGTTCAATCTGCTTTGCCTTGGCTCGTCGGGCGTACTTGCCCATCACCCCCCGGGCAATGGAGTCAAACGCCACCACTGGAGATAATTGACGATCCACTTCTGCAATGAAAGCGCTGTCGTCTTTTTTGTATTTTTGGACATTTTTGTCAAACGTTGCCAACAGCTGGCGCGTCACAGCTTCAGCTTCTTTTTGCGGTAACTGCTCAGCCAGAGCGACTGATGCGTACTGTAAAAACAGCAGAAACAGAACAGGTTTAATGTATTTGTTGCACATCATTTGATTCCGACCATTCCTTATTCATTCTTGATTCGCTTTTCAAGACCTAGTCTTTGCTTACCGTGCCTAAAAGAAATTTACCGATTAAATCTTCCAGTACAAGGGCAGACTGGGTATCTTCAAAACGCTCGCCATTAACAAGAGAGGCATCATCGCCACCGGCGCTGATGCTGATGTACTGCTCCCCCAACAGCCCTGAGGTGACGATTGACGCAGTGCTATCAATGGGAATGTTGTCAATTCGCTGATCTATATCCATGACTACTTTAGCCATAAATGTGTCTTTATCCAGAGTGATCTCTTTGACTTTACCCACCGTCACTCCCGCCATGGATATGCGCGCGCGAGGTTTGAGAGCTCCGGTGTTATCAAAGTAGGCATAAAGCTCGTAGGTTTTTCCGGCACCGTCAATCGACAGACCGCTCACTTTTACTGCCATCACCAGCAGTGCCAGTATTCCCGCCAGCATGAAGGCACCAACACTGACTTCTATCGTACGCATCCGCATTTTTAAAGTTCTCCAAACATAACTGCGGTCAGAATGAAATCAAGCCCGAGTACTGCCAGCGAGGAGTATACTACGGTTCTTGTTGTTGCACGACTTATGCCTTCTGAGGTAGGCACCGCATCATACCCCTGAAACACAGCGATCCAAGTCACCACAACACCAAAAACCAAACTCTTCAGCATGCCATTGCCGACATCATCGACAAAGTCAACGGTTTGTTGCATACCGCTCCAAAATGAACCTTCGTAAATTCCCAGCCAGTCTACTCCAACCATGACACCACCAAGGATGCCCACAAGATTGAAAATGGAGGCCAGAAGCGGCATGGAGATTACACCGGCCCAGAACCTTGGTGCAATAACCCTTTTCAATGGATCAACCCCGATCATCTCCATGCTGGACAACTGCTCGGTGGTTTTCATCAGGCCGATTTCTGCAGTCAGGGCTGACCCCGCCCGTCCGGCAAACAGAAGCGCAGTTACCACCGGGCCAAGTTCACGTACCAAACTTAAAGCGACCAGCTGACCGACTGCACCCTCGGAACCGTAGCGAATGAGAATGCTGTAACCTTGCAGTGCCAGCACCATACCGATAAAAAGACCAGACACCGTTACAATAATTAACGACAGAACACCAACGCTGTAGAGCTGCTGGATCAGCAGTGCGCCACGGCCACTGAAACCGGCGCGAGAAAAAATAGCCAGAAACAGAAATACGCCGCACCGCCCCAATGATTGAATTTGACTGAGGCCAAACTGTCCTAACCGGATCAGGCGGTTTTGAGTATCAAGCTTCATTGTTCTTTCTCCGCCTCCAGAAGGTCGTCCTGATAGTCGTTGGCAGGGTAGTGAAAAGGAACGGGTCCGTCGGGGAGACCCTGCATAAATTGACGTACCTTGGCATCTGTTGAGTTCAACATTTCTTCTGGGGTTCCAAAGCCAATGACGTCGCCGTCAGCAATTAAATAGAGTAGGTCGGCAATGCTGGCGGTCTCGTGCAGATCGTGGGAGACGATCACGCTGGTGATGCCCAGGGCCTGATTCAGTTTTTTAATTAAGTCCACCAGCACCCCCATGGCAATCGGGTCCTGACCCACAAAAGGTTCGTCGTACATGACCATTTCCGGGTCCAGGGCAATGGCGCGGGCGAGGGCAACGCGCCGGTTCATGCCGCCGGAGAGCTCACTGGGCATCAGTGACCAAGCGCCACGAAGTCCTACGGCTTGCAGTTTCATGAGTACGACATCGCGAATCATTGACTCTGAAAGCCGGGTATGGGTGCGTAGCGGAAAGGCCACGTTTTCAAATACGCTCAAGTCCGTGAACAGGGCACCGCTTTGAAACAGCATGCCCATTTTACGACGAAGTATGAACAGTTGATCCCGGGACAAATCCGCCAGGTTCTGCCCATCGACGACAATTGTCCCGTCATCCGGACGCAGCTGGCGCCCCATCAGGCGTAGGAGGGTTGTTTTGCCAGTGCCCGAAGGCCCCATTATTCCCACCACTTTGCCGCGGGGAATATCCAGATCAATGTTATCGAAGATCGCACGGTCACCGCGGTAAAAGGTCAAACCGCGAATCTCAATAAAATTACCTGTGCGGTTTTTCTGAAGGCCCGCATTGTCTGAGGATACAGAATTCATCATTGGGTACGCTGATCCATGCAACAGATAGGAGTGAAAAAATCATCCAAATTATGTGTTGTTGAGTTTTTATTTAGAAGACTTTGCCTGAATACTCTTGTCGACAAAAAAGCGGAGGTCCTCCTAAAAACATCAACATACGCTATTATGACTGCTTTCGTATACTTGTTGTACCTCCTTGTAGGTCTCCATTGAGACTTTTTACTCTTCCCAAAAGCCAAACTTGATGGCCAACAAATAATCATCGAGAAAAAAGACATAACCTTTATATTTATTCAAAAGTTACATGTTACGGAAAAATTGCACTCGTTGGTTACAAAATACTAATCACATAGTCAAATACATGAATTTTAACTTGTTGGCGTACATTCGTGCCCGTGGAGAAGAATTGCGGTTGCATTGGTTGTTGGGTTTTCCATAAACTGCCGTACTTTGAAAAAATATCGAGAAAAAAACCATAATGAGTCCCGCCATTTATGCCGCTGCCGCCATTGTCTTTGGTTTTGTATTGCTTACCTGGAGTGCCGACCGCTTTGTGGGTGGAGCCGCAGCGACCGCAAAAAACTGGGGAATATCACCCATGCTCATTGGCTTGACGGTGGTCTCCCTTGGCACATCGGCACCTGAAATATTGGTGTCATTGATGTCAGCCTTTGAAGGGCATACGGACATCGCCGTTGGTAACGCCATCGGTTCCAATATTGCCAACATGGGGCTGGTGCTCGGTGTGACAGCCTTGATTGCCCCGCTGCCGGTCAAGGCGTCGCTGGCAAAACGTGAGATTCCCTGGCTGGTGCTGGTCACACTGATCGCCGGTGCCTGTCTGATGAACAATTATCTTGGTCTGGTTGAAAGCCTGGTGTTGCTCTGTGGATTGGTGGCCACACTTTATTTAATGGTGTTCTGGCAAAAAGCGCATCCGCAAGAGCCCTTAACAGAAGTAGAGACCATCGAATCGTTACCTTCCGCTAGAGCTTATGTTGAGCTGTTTGGCGGGCTGTTGCTGTTGCTGGTCAGTGCACAGATTTTGGTCTGGGGAGCTACCGAAATTGCCACCTTGCTAGGAGTCAGTGAGCTGGTGGTCGGTTTGACCGTGGTTGCTATCGGCACCAGTCTGCCGGAGTTGGCAGCCTCCGTGGCCAGTGCCTTAAAAGGCCACCACGACATCGCCCTTGGCAACGTCGTGGGTTCTAATATTTTTAATCTGCTGGCCGTGCTGGCGATGCCCGGGCTGGTGGCTCCCGGTGAGCTAAACGCTTCTGTGTTTGCGCGAGATTATCCGGTCATGCTGGGATTTACCCTGTTTCTGGCTGCGGTGACTTTGCTTGGAAAACAACCCAAAACACTGGGACGCATTTGTGGTATCACGCTGCTGGCTGGTTATCTTGGCTACGGCGTCTGGCTCTATGTGCAAGTGGTGTAGAGTCAAGGTATTGCTCTGCAATACCTCGTTGCGGTGGCACTGATGATGAATAGTTTCTGAACGCAAGCTATTTCTTACAGAAGTCTTAAAGGTTATCCTTGAGCCACGATTTAAAGACGCTGTCTAATGCCCAACAAAGAAAGGCCTTATCAGGCCTTAAAGGATAGGCTGTACTGAAATGACCACTGACCAGACATTTATTGAAATTGGTCGTCGCACCATTCAGATAGAAATGGAAGCCATACAAGCCCTGTTGCCTCGCATTGGTGAGGATTTTAGCCGGGCTTGTCGGTTAATGCTGGAATGCCGGGGGCGCATCGTTGTTGTCGGTATGGGTAAGTCCGGGCATGTTGCCCGCAAAATCAGCGCCACACTGGCCAGCACCGGAACACCAGCATTTTATGTCCATCCGGGGGAGGCCAGCCATGGCGACATGGGCATGATTACTGCCGGTGATGTGGTTCTGGCGATCTCCAACTCCGGTGAGACCTCAGAAGTCATCACCTTACTGCCACTTTTTAAACGCATGGGTGCGGCCACCATCAGTATGACGGGCAAGTCGTCTTCTACGCTGGCTCAGGCGGCGGAGGTTAATCTCGACTCCGGAGTCGATAAAGAAGCCTGTCCGCTGGATCTGGCGCCAACATCAAGCACCACAACACAGTTGGTATTGGGTGATGCCCTTGCTATAGCCTTGCTGGAAGCCCGGGGATTTACCGCTGAAGATTTTGCCTTCTCACACCCCGGTGGTGCGCTTGGTCGTCGGCTGCTGTTGAAAGTGCAGGATATTATGCACGAAGGTAATCGAATCCCCAGAGTGAATAGCGGCACCCGCCTTGGTGACGCCCTGCTGGAAATGACCCAAAAAGGGCTGGGGATGACCTCCGTTGTTGATGCAAACAACAAAGTTCTCGGTATCTTTACTGACGGCGACCTGCGCCGCGCCCTTGATCACGGCGTTGATCCGCGCAACACCATCATTGACGAAGTAATGACAGCCCGCTGTAAAACCATCACGCCGGACATACTCGCCGCTGAAGCATTGAAAATTATGGATGATCGAAAGATCAACGCCCTCATCTGCGTCGATGAAACCCATCAGGCTGTCGGTGCGATCAACATGCATGACTTACTCAAAGCGGGTGTCGTTTAGTGGTTGAGTTTGCTCAGAACTTAATGCTTAGGCTAATCGGATGAACTACCGTAACCAACTGCTGATTTTGACCGCCTGCCTGGTGACCATTGCCATTGGCTATTGGACTTACAGTGGCTCAATAGCGCCAACCATTGACAACCGGGCAGAAATTATCCGTCAAAATGCTGATTATTTTCTGATCGGCGCCTTGATCAAAGAGTATGACCCAAACGGTGCTCTGGACTATCAGTTACAAGCGCAGAGCATCACCCACTACCTCCACAACGATAATACGCTGTTGCAGCGCCCTTTTTTGACCAGCTATTCTGACAACGGCCAGATCACCACGTCCCAATCAGAAAACGGTAAAATTCTACCCGGCGGCAAAGACATTGAGCTGTGGGATGACGTCGTCGTAATCCAAACCGGTCCGCCAAAAACAGCCGGCAGCAGTGCCCGGCAGCAGGATCTTCGTATGGACACCGACTTCATTACCATCTTCCCCGATCAGCAGATAGTTGAAACCGAGCGCCCGGTGCTAATCACCAATAATATTGGTGAAACCCGTGCCGTTGGCATGACGGCTTATTACAAACAGGGCAAGCTGCAACTGAAATCCAGAGTGCGAGGGGTTTATGAACCAGAATAAACAACCCGTGCCTTTTATTCAGGCCAAAGAACCACACAGGGGCAGTGTATGACTGACTGCTTAAACCGCAAATTAAATCGTACTAAAGTATTGATCGCTGGCTTGTTGTTATTGCCATGTCTGGCCTTGGCGTTACCCTCCGACCGCCAGCAGCCCATCAGCATTAACTCCGATACCGCTGACATTGACAACAAGCAAGGCATTTCCATCTACCGGGGCAACGTCGTGATGATTCAGGGCACCACCCGCATTACTGGTGATGTCATCACCATCTACTCAACCACCCGTGAAATCACCAAAGTGGTGGCCACCGGTGGTAAAGAACGAGCCTATTTTGAGGAGCTGCAATCCAAGCAGCAGGGTGTGGTTCAGGCTTGGGGAGAAACCATCAAGTACGATGTCGCTAATGAAACGGTTGAGCTGCTTAAAAATGCCCAGTTTGCCCAAAAAGGGGACACCTTCAAAGGCGAAAAGATCGACTACGACATCTCCGGTCAGACCGTGGTGGCCAAAGGTGCTTCGAATCAAGGCGGCAACGGGCGGGTGCAAATGGTGATTCAACCCAAACAGTCGCACAACAAACAACCATGACCCAAAGCGTATGGCACCACGTTGGCAGCAGAAAACTGTCCTGCCGGGCCAACCTATTCTTAAATCCAGGCAGATAAACGGATGACAACCCTAAAGGCAGAACATCTGAGTAAAAGCTACAAAGGCAGGGAGGTTGTTAAAGACGTCTCGCTGCAAGTTAACAGCGGCCAGATCGTCGGGCTGCTTGGGCCTAACGGTGCCGGAAAAACCACCTGTTTCTACATGATCGTCGGGTTGGTCAAGGCAGACGGTGGTAAGGTCAGTATTGATCAGCAAGACCTCACCTTTGAGGCGATGCATAAGCGGGCGCAGTCCGGTGTTGGCTACTTGCCTCAGGAAGCATCAATATTTCGCCGCCTAAGCGTCCAGGACAACATACTGGCCATTTTAGAAACCCGGAAAAACCTTAATAAGCAACAGCGGTATGAGAAAATGGAATCGTTGTTGGATGAATTTAACATCGGCCATATTCGCAACAGTGCTGGCATGGCACTTTCTGGCGGTGAACGACGACGGGCAGAAATTGCCAGAGCCTTGGCCACCGACCCCACCTTTATCTTGCTGGATGAGCCATTTGCCGGTGTTGATCCGATTTCCGTTGGGGATATCAAATCCATTATTCGTCATCTGCAGAACCGGGGCATTGGGGTGCTGATCACTGATCATAACGTCCGGGAGACTCTCGATATTTGTGAAAAAGCCTACATCGTCAGTGAGGGCCACATCATTGCCGAAGGGGACAGCTACGCAGTGCTTTCCAATCAGAAAGTCAGAGACGTTTACCTTGGGCATCAGTTCAACCTGTAAACACAAGTAAACGACAAAAGTTATGTTAATTATCTGCCAGCTAGCTCAGAGACGACTATTTTTATAGGTAGCTATTTTTAGAGGCGACAATGGGTTTATAATCAACCCCACATGGAAAGTGATCGCAGATAACGCCCGTGCCCAAAGTTACCGGTTTTTGGTCCGTTTGCTTTAAATTGATTCGGTTCGCACGGATAACGAAGTAAAGGTATACAGTTGCCTATGAAGCCTACCTTACAGCTTAAAATGGGTCAGCAGCTGGCGATGACGCCACAGTTGCAACAGGCCATTCGACTGCTGCAACTATCTACACTGGACCTGCAACAAGAGATTCAGGAAGCTCTGGAATCAAACCCCATGCTGGAGTCTGACGACAGCCAGAACGACCCAGCACCTGAAAGCCCTAAAGAAGAGCTGGTTGACCTGAGTGAAGCCAACCGTGAGCCAGAGCCTCAGGAGATGGCAGAATGGGCAGAAAGCATTCCCAACGAACTGCCGGTAGACTCAGGGTGGGATGAAGTCTATTCCAGCTTACCCGCCAAATCCGGCGATGACGATTATGACCCGCTGGGCAAGTCATCCACTGTTGACTCGCTGCAGGACCATTTGGAGTGGCAGTTGGATATGGTCCCAATGAGCGACCGTGATCGTCTGATTGGGCTGGCAATCATTGAAGCTGTGAACCCGGAGGGTTATCTCACCTGTCCTCCGCAGGAGCTGTTTACCGCCCTGCAACCACAGCTGGACGGGCTGGAAATCGAAGAAATCAACGTCCTGCAACACCGTATTCAGCAGTTTGACCCCGTCGGCTGCGCTAGTGTCAGCCTGCAAGAGTGCCTGCTGGTGCAGCTTAAACAACTTCCCTCCAGTACCCCCCATTGGCAAAATGCCGAAAAGCTGATCAACAACTTTCTGGAAGCGCTGGGTACACGCGATTACGCGCGCATCATGCGACGCGGTAAGTTTAAAGAAGAGCAATTAAGGAACGCTCTACAGCTCATCCGGACCTTCAACCCCAAGCCTGGCAATGCCATCGATCAGTCCGAAGCGGAATACGTTGTTCCGGATATTTCCGTTCGCAAAATCAAAGAACGCTGGACTGTTGAACTAAACTCTGAGGCATTGCCGAAGCTGCGCATAAACAACAACTATGCCTCCATGGTAAAACGGGCGAATAACAGCCGCGACAACGTTTTTATGAAGAACCATCTGCAAGAGGCTCGTTGGTTCCTGAAAAATCTGCAGAGTCGTAATGAGACCCTGATGAAAGTTGCCAGTCAGATTATTGACTATCAACAAGACTTTCTGGAAAAGGGCGATGAAGCAATGAAACCACTGGTACTGGCCGATATTGCCGATGCAGTCGGTATGCATGAGTCAACAATTTCGCGGGTTACTACACAAAAATATATGCATACGCCTCGGGGCGTCTATGAATTGAAGTATTTTTTCTCCAGTCATGTTAGCACCGCAGAGGGTGGGGAGTGCTCATCTACCGCTATCCGTGCTCACATTCGTAAGCTAATTGCCGAGGAATCCCCGCGTAAACCGTTGAGTGATAATAAAATTGCAACAATTCTCAAAGATCAGGGGATAGAAGTCGCCAGACGCACAATAGCTAAGTACCGCGAATCCATGAACTTTCCACCTTCTAATGAACGCAAGCAACTGGTGCCTTGATGTGCAGACCCATGACAAATGAGTTTTTTTTGTTACAAAGCATACTAACCGGCAATGACAGTGTTAGAATTTAGCAAAAGCATTTTCCGTGGCCACCAAGAAGTTGTCCCGTGAGTTTCAAGATGGCCTTAACAGTTTGAGCGGAAACACCGTCTCGCCTTCAATAAGGAAATGAGTCAGCGGTGTTTTCAGTGAACTGCTGGTGCTAAAGTCCCGAGCACTGGTGATTATCTGGAAATGGGATACAGGAGAGCGTTACATGCAAGTCAACATCAGTGGACATCATGTCGAGGTAACAAAAGCTCTGCACGACTATGTGAGCAAAAAACTGGAGCGCCTTGCTTCACACTTTGATCACATCACCAATGTACAGATCACCCTGAGTGTACAAAAGCTGGTACAAAAAGCAGAAGCCATTCTCCATACGCGTGGTGCAGAAATAAACGCCACCGCCGAGCACGACGACATGTACGCAGCCATTGACCTGCTCTCGGACAAGTTGGATCGGCAACTGGTTAAACATAAAGAGAAGGCTCTGAGCCGACAGCAAGGTGCCAACGGCCACATCCTTTGAAGTAGACGGTGCCAATCTTAATTAAGCATGATTATTCATCGCATCCTAACCCCCGAGCGCACCCTGAAGGGTGTGCACGGGGTCAGTAAAAAGAAAATTCTGGAATTTGTCGCTGACCGAATCAGTGATGATGTCCCTGAAATTAACGCCAAAGATCTGTTCGAGGCGTTAATCTCGCGGGAGAGGTTGGGTACAACCGGACTCGGTAACAAAATAGCCATTCCCCATTGTCGTTGTAAAGCTTGTCCGGAGCCAGTCGGGTTGTTTATGCGCCTGGCCGAACCGGTAGACTTTGACTCGGTGGATCAGCAGCCCATTGATATGGTGTTTGCCCTCATTGTGCCAGAAGGAGAAAATCAGGAACATCTGGAGATATTGCAGGCTCTGGCCGAGAAATTTCATTCTCCAAAGTTACTTCAGCAGATACGCACAGCCGCTGATACCAAGACCATTTATGCGAACCTGACTGAGTAATTCACCGCATCGGGGAAGAGTTGCTCAGTCAGCCAGAAAAAAGCCTGATACTTACCATGCATCAGGCTTTTTCAAATGGCAGGTTATGACTGTCTTTTAACTATCGGTTGAAGGTTAACTATTGCTCAGTAATAACCTGAAGTTATGTAAAGCGTGTAATAGGATTGTTTTATTACAACCCTCATTCATTGTTAGTATGAACGAGTCCTAACAAATTAATAATCAATCCGACCGAAAGCCACCTTCAAATTGGCTGGTTGGCTCAGATTTTTCTTTTGATGTTATCTTGAGTTTACTGTAAACAGTATTTATTTTTTTTGCAGCTCTTTTAAAGAAATTTTTAGATTCATTATTTTTAGCAGTAATTAACTCCTGTTCGGGGTCGGTATCAATGTTTGTTTCTGCAGCATGGTTTTCTCGATAGCCACATGATAATAAGTCTTCAGCTGTTGACAGTTTTGGATTAGGTTTTATTGTTTCGATACTTCTTTTATATAAAGAATTTAGCTTTCGCTTAATTGCTTTTATGCACCGAATAGAGCGCTCTTTGATACTTTTAAAGATTTTTTTCAATTTAGCTTTAAAATCGCTGGGTGCAACGGAGCTACTTGTTATTGGGTTAATGAAAGGGCCTTGTTCAAAACTGGTTTTATCCTGTTGGTTGTCAGCCTTCAATACATCTTGGCTAGGGGTGAATATTCCTTGTTTTGAAATTATAGAATTATTCATAATCTGTTCTCCTTAACTGAGTTTTACTTTGGGGTTATCACTTGGCTGACCTCACCAAGTAAATTAATTTTAAAACAGTGACGGGTGTTGGTATATGTCAAGCACGTTAGATTTTCTAACAGAATTTAAATGACAGAAAGATTAGCACCGAATAAGCTTGTTCAGGAAAAATTAAGTGGTTTTATGTGAGGTATTAATCAAAATATGAATCTAATACTTCTAGTCTGAAAATATATATGACTTGAATAAAGTCTAATTGTTGTATTATAACAAATAATTTCCAAATGCTGGTTTGCCAGCATAAGCTGAATATTAATGGAGGGTGATGAAAGTCTCATACAGAGGTAGGATAAATCGTGCTTAGATGTTTTTATGAAAGATTTTAAAATTAGAAAAATATCCGCAGCCTTTAGGCGACTGCGGTTTAATTTTTTATCTCTTATCAATATAATACTTATAGCTCGTTAGTGGCTTCTTAAATGGCCTTCACTCATTTGTATTATATTTAATAAGTTCTGGTTCATTGTTTTTCATAGGTTTTTCATTGTTTTTCATAGGTTTTTCAACTATGTCAACCGATTGTTTATGAGGACCAATGAATTTTTTAAAGAATCCTCTCGCGGCTGACTTTTTAGTTTTTTCTTTTGAGGTATTTAATAAATTTAAGTTACCTGTTTTTGCGATAATATTAGCTATTTCCACATTTTTTAGCCGGTTTGTGCCCTCTTCACCATAAAGGTTAGCGCATGTGCTGGAGCTGTTTTCGTTGTGCAGATTTGCTGAATCAATAATATATTTTTTTTGAGACCCCTTTAAAAAGCTAGTAAATCTATTGAAAATATTTTTTAAATAGCTTAATGCAATTTTTAAGGGTTTACAGGCACGCTCTTTAATGTTTTTGGATGTCTTTTCTGTGGCATCCTTAGCACTAAAGGAAGGTATATTATTTTTGGAGTTGCCCTCCACTATAAAGGGACTAGAATTTTGACTGTAGTGGTCAAAATTTGCAGAATCTACAATATTGCTGTTTCCATTTGTTGTGCTGTTGCAGCTATTCATAGGTTATTCCTCCGGGGTTAGTAATACTCTTTATGTCTCGTAATTTGCTAAACTCTTTGCGGTTAAATATCTTGCCTCTCAGGTATTACAGCGATGCCCGCTCAGTTGGCTTGACAAAACTTAATAATGGCCCAAGCTGCTATCGAAAGATTTTTTTAAACATTACAGTGATCGGTATATGTAAAATATATTAGTGATTCTCTCTTTGCTCAATTAGCCGTTAGTCTGACAAGAACTGCCATGATTAGCGTATAGTGTGCTTATTTACAGGGGCTGGCGTGAATAGGCTGCCCTGTGCAGCGGCAAATTAGCCGGAAAATTCACAAATTTTCTACCATCCTCTCTACTGGTGTTATCCTCAGGCAGCCTACACGGTAGGCTTACTGCTAAAAAGTTGCTTTAATAGTTAAAGGTCAACGCTAGGAGGCAGACAGAAACCCAATGAAACTTGTCATCATCAGTGGACGATCCGGTTCAGGAAAAAGCTCAGCTCTGCATACCCTTGAGGATGAGGGCTTCTACTGCGTCGATAACCTGCCCGCCAGCATGCTGATTCAGCTGCCCGAAACCCTGAAAGATCATCACTGCGAACCACCTAAAATGGCCGTTAGCATCGATGTCAGGAATGTGCCCGGCGCTCTGGATGATTTTGCCGGTTTGCTGGCTAGCCTGCGAAGTCAGGGTATTGACTGCAAGGTGTTGTATCTGGATACCGACAGCGAAAAACTGGTCAGTCGTTACAGTGCCACTCGCAGAAAGCACCCTCTGAGCAATGACAAGGTCTCGTTAAGAGAAGCGATTGAGTTGGAGAAAAATCTGCTGAAACCGGTACTGATTGAGGCCGATGTAAAAGTCGACACGACACCGCTTTCAGTCCATCAGATTCGCGACCAGGTCAAGCAGGAGTTTTGTGGTGATGCACAACAGGGTATGGCCGTCCTTTTTCAGTCTTTTGGCTTTAAAAACGGTGTGCCCACCGACGCCGACTTTATTTTCGACGTTCGCTGCCTGCCTAACCCATTTTGGGTTGAAGCGTTGAAAGTACACACAGGGCTTGAGCAACCAGTGATTGACTTTCTCAAAGATAATCCGGATGTGATTGAAATGACCGAAGATATCAGTGCGTTTGTCGAGAAATGGTTGCCAAGGTTTGAGTCTGCTCAGCGCAGTTATATGACAATTGCTATCGGTTGCACTGGTGGTCAGCACCGCTCGGTCTATATTAGTAAAACACTGGGCGAGCTGTTCGCCAATAAGCTGGATCGAGTTCAGGTCAGACACAGAGAGCTGCACGAATAATGATTACATACCGGAAAAAAATTATTAACAAATTAGGATTGCATGCCAGGGCTGCATCCAAGTTTGTATCCATTTCATCATCGTTTACCAGCCGCATCGAAGTGGTATGCAATGAGCGGAAGATAGACGGCAAAAGCATTATGGCGGTTATGATGCTGGCAGCGAGCCAAGGCTCAGAGCTGGAGTTGCATTGTAACGGCCACGATGAAGAAGCCGCCTGCAAAGCGCTGTGCGAGCTGATAGACGACCGCTTTGGTGAAGACGAATAACTCGTCTTGGCGTAAGTAGCGTTTTTAAAATAAAAGATAAAGTCCTACTATTTGAACCCCATATACCCAACATCGCTGCAAGCTGCATTTAGTTTTACGGTCTTAGCCGGGTTAAATGTAGCTACTGCGAGGCGGGTATTGATAAACCGATCAGGCAGAAAATCATGGTGCAGCAGTTGCAATTGAGCATCGGTGAAGCCGAGCTGAAAAAACTCAATGAGGCACTTGAACACGGTGTTTCAACAGAATTGCGTAGAATGCTGAACACTTTGCCATCGGCTGATACGGCTCACCTTCTGGAGTCTTCCCCACCAAAATTGCGCAGTCTTTTATGGCGGCTGATTGATCGAGAGCAAGAGGGGGATGTTCTGCAGGAGTTAAGCGAAGATGTGCGTCAGTTCTTTCTTGATCAAATGAATATAGCGGAGCTCAAGGCCATCACCGAAGGTCAGGATGTGGATGACATCGCCGACCTGTTGCAACAGCTGCCCGGCACCATCACCCGTCAGGTGCTTGACTCCATGAACACCCAGGATCGCCAGCGTGTTGAAGCAGTCCTCGCCTATCCGGAAGATTCTGCCGGTGGGTTGATGAATACCGATACCATCACCGTAAGACCCAATAACACTGTAGATGTGGTACTGCGTTACCTGCGCCGACACGATAACATTCCCGATACCACCGACAGCCTGCTGGTAGTCAGCCGCAACGACGAATACATAGGTCGTCTGCCGCTCACCCTGTTGTTAACCAACGACCCGAACGCACTGGTTAAAGACGTCATGCTGACGGATCTTGACCCCATTCCCGCCGACATGGAAGACACGCAGGTGGCGCAGCTGTTTGAGCGACAGGACTTGCTCTCGGCACCGGTTGTCAACGAGAGCGGTAAACTGCTCGGGCGCATTACCATTGACGATGTTGTGGATGTAATCCGTGAGGAGGCCGAGCACTCCATGATGAGCATGGCCGGCCTTGACGATGACGAAGATACCTTTGCTCCTGCGCTACGCACCGCAAGGCGGCGTGCGATTTGGCTGGGTTTTAATCTGGTGACTGCATTTATTGCCGCATCCGTCATTGGTATTTTTCAGGAGACCATTGATAAAGTGGTTGCACTGGCGGTACTGATGCCCATTGTTGCCGGCATGGGCGGGAATGCCGGCAGCCAGGCGTTGACTCTGGTGATCCGGGGAATGGCGCTGGGACAAATCAGCAAAACCAATCTTAAGTGGCTATTAACCAGAGAGTTGGCAGCTGGTTTTCTCAACGGCCTGTTGTGGGCGACATTGGTTGCCATTATTGCCTGGTTCTGGTTTAACGACCCGATTATCTCTCTGGTAATCGCCTGTGCCATGGTCATTAACCTGAGTATGGCGGTTGTTACCGGAGCGGTTTTACCAGTGATTTTGAAGTCTATGAATATTGACCCGGCCTTAGCCGGAAGTATTATTCTTACAACGGTTTCAGACGTGACAGGATTTTTCTCATTTCTTGGTTTGGCAACACTGTTTTACAGCTAGTGAGCCGTTAGCGAGGCTTGAAACTCTCAAACCTCGCTATCAAACCGACAAACCTTGAATTTTCTTTTCATCCACAGCAATAGATTGGCTGAGGTTTGTGGCAATTTCAGTTAGCTGTTTAACTAACTTGGCTGCTGAGTTTCTTTCATTGTCAGCTTCAGTTGTTTTTTTCGAAATTATGCTACAGGTTCTGTTTAGTTGCTCGGTAGCTGGAATATTATTCTCTGCTTTTATTTTTAGAAGCTGTTGTTCTAGCTCGTTACTCTTTTCTAGCAGGACTTTTTTTCTTTTGCTGTGGTATTCATGCTGGTTTTTGGCTAGCCCCAACGCTGAGTTGCAGAATCTTAAACAACTCTCTTTATTGTCTGCTAAAGCCTTGAGAGCTGTAATTTCATCTGTGTGGGGTAATATCGGAGTGATCAAAAAAAGGTTTTTGCAAAACCTTTTGCAAAACTCTTTAACCTCTACCGCAGCAGATTTGACATATTTACAAAGCTTTAGCCAATTTTTGACCGCCACCTTTTTCACTGTGCGCCACCACGCTTCGGCTTGTTTTTTTGGTACATTGGCCGTGGGGCTTACCGATGCAGTCATTGCTGAAGATGCATTAATATTCACATTCTATCCACTGAGTATTTCGCTAGCTTCAGGGTGCCGTTTAAAACTGTACTCGCAGCTCCCTACCCAAACATTGGTGTCCAAAATAATAGCCAATAAGTTCAGAATACATAACCATTGTGTCAGAATGACTAACAATTTATCTGGTGAAAATAGAATATGAAAAATATTCATTAATTAAGAGCCGTTTCATGAAAAATATTATGTATAAGCGGGATTTAAAAATCAGGCCAAGTAAAGATTTACTTGGCCTTACAGAGAAACACCGGGTTTGAGGTGGGTGTTTTATTTAGAGATTTAAACTGATTCTTACAAATAAAAAAAATGGATTTTTTTCTAGCAGTGTATCAGTTTGTCCTCCAGCTTTTTTTATAAAATTTGCTATTTCTTTTTGAAGAGCTTGAAATTATCGAATAGCTTTTCATTAAAGAATCTTTTTATAGAGTTTTTCAATGAGAGTGTTTCAGTCTTTAAACTGTTTTCTGCATTTTTATTATCTCTTGGTTGGCTTGCTGGTTGATTTTCTGGTTGTTTCTCTGGTTGATTTCTCTGGTTGTTTCTCTGGTTGTTTCTCTGGTTGGTTTCTCTGGTTGAGGGTTTCTCTGGTTGAGAAACACCGGGTTTTCTGGTTGTTTCTCTGGTTGTTTCTCTGGTTGATTTCTCTGGTTGTTTTCTGGTTGGTTTTCTGGTTGATTTTCTGGTTGATTTTCTGGTTGTTTCTCTGGTTGATTTTCTGGTTGATTTTCTGGTTGATTTTCTGGTTGGTTTTCTCTGGTTGATTTTCTTGCTCTATCTTAATTTCGTTAAGGTAATCCGCTTCAGTTTTCTCCCTAATAATTATCATTGCTTCCTTATACTCTTTAAACTCCTCAGAAGCCTTGTAGTCCTTTAAGCGTTGTAATAGGCTTTTTTTGAACCTTCCTTCATAGTTTAAGTTAGATAACTCTTCAGTTTTTTTGTCAAGCTCTTCGCTTTTTTCTTTAATTTCTTCTTTGCTTAACAAGTTTTTGTTGTTAGTGGGATTGTTATGCCTGTCAATGGACGTAGAATTCGTGTTAATCCCTGATTCTAATGAATCTATTAAATTCTTTAAATTAGAGATATCAGCATTTAATTTATCAATTTTCTTTAATCTGGATTCTTCTTTTAGTAACTTAATAGTCCTGTTATATTCAACAGAGACGGTAAAGGAATCTTCACTTTCTTCTTTATTTGGCTTGATCGTCAAGCGGGAAAACTCCTCACTCTCAGCAAGCAGCTGATTGTCAATATCAGAAACCTTGGCGACCTGATGATGACCAAAAGAGCCACTTTTGTCATGGTTGCTGGTTTGATGGGATAGTGTTTTTTCTTGCCCCAAAGCCAATAAATGATTGTTTTCTGGGTGATGATTGATTTTCATATGTCTTCTCCTGAAGAGTTAAGTTTCTCGAAAATTATTTGTCTCGTACACTCGATAGTTTTACCTTATCTTTTCCTTTGAGCGAATAATCAGAAAAAAGTTCAATTTAATTTTAACGTTGGAAAATATTTGGCTAACAATACTCCCTGTTACCTATCATGCAGGAGTGGTGGGTTTTAACCCTATTTCAGTTTGATAGCCACCGTTATGAATGCGTGGCTATCAATGGAGCAACTATAAGCTACTGTTATGGATGATATTCTCGAACAGCCTTCTGCTCATATTGATTAAATGATCAATAAGCTACAACTAGGGCTTCCCTGCCCATTGAAGCTACTCACCGGCAAGTTTCATATTACTGACCAATATTGAACCCGTTTGAATATTTCTCCTTTGATCAACGTCGTTGCCAATGGCCGCGATGTTTTGATAAATATCCTTGAGGTTACCGGCAATGGTTACCTCGGAGACCGGAAACTGAATCTCACCATTTTCCACCCAAAAACCTCCAGCACCACGGGAGTAGTCGCCAGTTACCGTGTTGGCACCGTGCCCCATCAGGTCGGTGACCAGTAAACCTCGGTCTAGCTGCTGCAACAGCGCCTGCTGATCGCCGATTTTATCGCTCTGGGTGCTTTCAACAAACAGGTTGTTCACTCCGCCACCATTGCCCGTGGGGGGCATGCCCAGCTTGCGTGCGGAGTAAACGCTGAGAATGTAATGCTGCAAAATGCCGTTGGTAATAAAGTCTTTGGCGCGGGTGGCTAGGCCGTCGTTATCAAAGCTGGCTGAGCCGAGCATGTTTTTTAGAAGCGGTTGTTCGTGAATACGCAACCAGTGTGGAAACACCGGCTTACCCAAATGGTCCAACAAAAAAGAAGCCTGCCGGTAGAGGTTGCCGCCACTGATCGCGCCAAGAAAATGGGAGATCAAACTTGATGCCATTTCTGGTACAAAAAGTACCGGTACCTCTGTTGTTCCCACTTTGCGGGCGCCCAGACGACGTACTGTGCGTTCGGCGGCGGTGTTGCCAACTGCCTCAGCCTGTTCAAGGCCGTCGGCACTGCGGCTGACGGTGTACCAATAGTCCCGCTGCATCTCATCGTCTTGCATACCGATCAACACCGCACTCAAACTGTGACGACTGGAGAGGTAGCTGCCCACAAAACCATGACTATTGGCATACACCCGACAACCCTGATGGCTGGAAACACTGGCACCATCAGAGTTTACAATTTTTTTACTGTAGGCCCGTCCAGCGTTTTCACACTCCAGTGCCATTTCAATGGCCTGCTCAGCATTGATGTCCCATGGGTGATAAAGGTCGAGATCCGGCAGTTTATCGGCGTCAGCCATCAGAGCGGCCTCTGCCAAACCGGCATAAGGGTCTTCTGAGGCGTAACGGGCAATGTCGCAGGCTGCTTTGACGGTATCACGAACCGCCCTTGGGCTGCTGTCCGACGTGCTGGCAGAGCCTTTTCTGTGACCAAAATACACCGTGATGCCAAAGCCCTGATCACGGTTAAACTCCACCGTCTCAACATCACCCATGCGGACACTGGCTGAGAGGCCTGAATCCATGCTGATTCCCACTTCACAGGCATCAGCACCCTGTTTTGCGGCTTCGTCGAGGACATCGCCCGCCAAGGCTTTTAGCCTGGCCTCTTCGCTGCGTGGGTCCGGTACTGCATTGGAAGATTCACCCATAATTTCGCCCTTAACTCGAGGTTATCTGTTTTATTGGTTTCTATTGTGCCGTTGTATCAGCAAGAATGCATCCACGAGAAAAACATCCCAACCGTGGGTCATTATGACGTAAAATGGCGCTTTTAAATCTCTTGGAAGGCGCTTTGGGCGTATTCTGAAACTTTTTATCAACGGCCATTTTTTATGAGTAAAAAGAAACGTCTCCAGCAAGTCTGGGATGAAGAAGACAGTGAAGAAGTCATCTACGTCAGTAAATCTGAACTCAAGCGGGACATGGATGAGCTCAAGGCCATGGGCGCACGCCTAATGACGTTTAAGCCCGCCTTGCTGGACAAACTGCCGCTGAACGATCGCCTGCGTGAGGCGCTGGATGAGAGCAAGCGCATCACCAGCAATAATGCCCGCAAGCGGCACTTGGGGTTTGTTGCCAAGCTGATGGCCGATCAGGAGCTTGAGCCCATAAAGCAGCTGCTAAACCAGCTCGACGCCAGTAGCGATGAGTACAACCGTCGCTTTCATCAATTGGAGAGGTGGCGGGATAAACTCATCCACGATGACGACACCCACGGCACTCTAACGCAGTACCTGGAGCAATACCCGCAAGCGGACCATCAGCATCTGCGCCAACTGGTTCGCAATGCACAAAAAGAAGCGACTCAGGATAAACCACCGGCAGCGTCGAGAAAGCTATTCAGGTATTTGCGGGAGGTTGATGAGCTTTGAAAACACAGCGTTCACAACGGGTAATCTGAAAAAACACCATCTACCCCCCACTGCTGTAGCCGTTCGGCGGTGGCTGTCAGATTCACGGTATAACAATAAAGTTCGTACCCGGCGGATTTCACTGTTTCGACCCGGGCTTGGGATAGCCGCTTATCATTGAGGTGAATGGCTACCGCACCCACCCGCTGCGCTTTCTTGCGCCAATTTAGCGGCAACCGTTCAAACAGGCAGCCCACAGCAAAGGCAGAGCGCGATGAAAATTCGACCAGAGCCGGATAATTAAAACTTGAAACCAGCACTTTGTTCTGGGGGAATTGAGTGGCCTGCAACGCCTCCAACACCGCCGTAACCAAATGGCTTTGGGAACAACCGTTGGTTTTCAGCTCAATATTAACGCCAAGCCCCAGCGTTTTTATCAGCGTCAGCGCTGCTGTCAGTTGCGGGATGCGCTCACCGGCGAATCGGGGAGAAAACCACGCTCCGGCATCAATCTCATTGAGCTTGGCAAGCGCCAAAGAGTCCAGCCGGCCTTTAGCGTTGGTGGTACGGTTTAACTTGCGGTCATGAAAGAGAACGCATGTGCCGTCGCCTAGCAAGGTGGCATCCACTTCAATCCACTCAAGCCCCCGCTGCGCTGCCCGGCCAATACCGGCCAGTGTGTTCTCCGGTGCTTCTGCTGCCAGGCCTCGGTGGCCGATTATTTTACTCATCCGCATGGTAAGTTCCTTGCTAAAATAGCTTCAAAGCGACAGTAACACAGGAGTTTGTGCATGCTAAAGAACTATAAAATAAGCAGGGAAGGGGGGAAGAAAGGGCAATTTAGATGGGGTGGACGAAGGGGCTCGAACCCTCGACCGCCGGAATCACAATCCGGAGCTCTACCAACTGAGCTACGCCCACCATCAGAGCCGGGCTCAGGAATCTCTCCCTTTTGGCTCGCTTGGGGTATAAAGCCTCCGTTTTCGTTTTTGCATAACGGCATTTGAAGCTGTACTTTGGCAGCCGATAGCGTAATTGGCTCCGCATTTACGATCTCACGGGTAAAACAGGTACGCAATTGCCATAGAGGTCACCCAACTGGTTAACGGCAAGCAATATCATGAAAATTCCTATAAAAAATGCACACCATATAAGATATATGGGCTTTGATGCCTTCCGATATACCTGGAGTGAGTGCCAGGGCGGTCGTATTAAAAGAACGCTGCTTTCGATATTGGCATTTTTTTTTGGTCGCTCTGTTAAGCCCATTGATATGCATAACTATCTCAGTAAATTATCGCAAAAGGACTCGTTGCCTTTTAGGAAGTCACTCAGCCTGCTCCCGGTCAAGGTCTTTAAGGTTAATAAAAAAATAGGAATATCCGCCAATTCCAAGGCAAAGAAAGCTTCATTCGATGAAATGCACCCTGCAAAAGCCCCCAAAACAGCAA
>CBDAPN010000001.1:0-42841 GCA_965198415.1 Endozoicomonas sp. | reverse complement strand
CAATTCTGGGTGGTGCAAGAAGTTGACTCAAGACACTCATATCGCCCGGCCTATTTCGAGATGACCGCCCCCCAAAACCTCACCGCATTAGCTGATACCGACACAGAGGTAATAATAACGGTGCGAATTATGCAAAGAGGATTGATCTATCTAATGCAAACTTTCGCTTTCTATTTTTCTTCTGCGGATTTGCTATACGATGAAGTGGTTACTGATAACAATCGTGAGGTAGAGTTCTATTCAAAGCAACCACAAGAGTTTGTGGAAATGGATAGAAAGCGCGATGCCAAAATTGAGCAGTTGCTCAATAATTACGGGTATTGAGGTGCAATGATTGAAGTCTCAAATTACAAAGAAAATAATAGTTTTGCTTTAATGAAAAGCTCCTCTCAATGAACACCAACAGCCGCTTCTGCAGCAACGGTTAAATGAATAGTCAATCTTCTTCTGGGGTAAGTGTGATTAAGAATACTTACCCCATTCTTTATGTTCCGATATTTTCATAACAGGCTTGTGCTGCTTATCATCTTTTATGAGCCTGACTGTGTGCACATAAGACATTACTCACAAACAACTGCCCTGAAATCGCCTCTGCCCGAGGCAATCAGAGTCCGTTGGCTTCGCTCAGGCTAGATATTGTCAGTCACCCGAACCCGTCGGCTTTCTCTCGGAGCTACTAGCGCGAGATTTTTCCGGCGTTCTGCGAGGCGCCGATCAATAATGTTCTTCACGGCAATCAAAAAGCCCATAAACACAAAAGCCCCCGGTGGCAAAATGGCGAACAGGAACTGCTTGTAATCAGGAATTACGGTGATGGTCCAGTTGCTAGCCACGGGGCCTAGCAGCAGCTCCATACCGGCAAACAGAGTCCCCTGACCTATCAGTTCACGCAGAGCGCCAAGCAGCAACAACACAACCGCAAAACCCAAGCCCATCATCAGGCCGTCAAAGGCGGCGGGTAGTACCGGGTTTTTGGATGCAAACGCATCGGCGCGGCCAAGAATAATGCAGTTGGTAACGATCAGCGGAATAAAAATGCCCAAAATACGGTAAAGCTCATAGGTGTAAGCCTGCATCAGCAGCTCTATGCAGGTGGTGAATGACGCAATAATCATCACAAACACCGGCAAACGAATGGCATCATTAACCTGATGTCGTATGAGTGACACAGCAACGTTTGAGCCCATCACCACCAGCATAGTGGCAATGCCGAGGCCAAGGGCATTAACCACGCTGCTAGAAACCCCCAATAGCGGACAGAGACCGAGCAACTGAACCAGTGCAGGGTTGTTGTTCCAAAGGCCATCCAACGCGATTTTCACGGTCGTGTTTTGTGGTGCCGGGTTACTCATGGTGTGTCTCCGTTGGCGGACTCAGCAAGCGTTTGCGGTTAGCCGCAAAGTATTGCAGTGCGTGATGCACGGCAGCAACCACAGCTCTTGGTGTGATAGTAGCCCCGGTGAACTGGTCAAAGTCACCGCCGTCTTTCTTCACTGCCCAGCCTTTAGGGATTATTAAGAGATTTGCCGGTAAAACCCAGAATCCAATTGGAAACATTGGTGTTGATTTTATCACCGAGACCCGGCGTCTCTTTGTGGGTAATCGCTCTTACGCCGGTGAGGATGCCATCGCGGTCGATGCCCACCAGCAGCTCAATGCGCCCGTTGTAACCGTCTGGTGCGGTAACGGGCAAAATAACGGCGACCACTTGTCCCTTATTGAGAGCAACGTAAGCCTCGCGCTGGTTTTGGCTGGATAACAACCGCGACGGTGGCAGCGTTATTTTGGTATCGACCAAAACGTTATCGTAGGTTTTGGCGGGCAAAATTTGCAGCAGGGCTTTGGCTTCGTAGGCGCGAATCTGGGTGTCGATTTTCTCCTGGGTAAAGGTCCAGGTGAGTGCAATAAGGCCTACAGTGAACACCGCAAACAACCCAAGACCCAAACTGTTGCGGGCAATGCTGCCTGTTGTGCTGATCTCTTTGAGGGGAATCTGGCCGTCACTCATGTTTCAATCCTTCTTTGGCAGGCCTTTTTTGGCTTTTTGATGGCCATAAGTGCGTGGCTGGGTGTAGTAGTCGATAGTAGGGGCTGCCATGTTCATCAGCAGGGTGGCAAAGGCGACGCCATCAGGGTATCCGCCCCAAGTGCGGATGACGTAGACAATAACACCAACGCCCACACCAAAAATGAGCCGCCCCCGGTTGCTGGTGGCGCCACTGACCGGGTCGGTGATGATAAAAAACGCTCCCAGCATGGTGGCACCACTGAGCAGGTGAAACAGCGGTGAGCCGTGGCTGTCTGAGCCCACACCATTCCAGAACAGGGTCGCCATAACAGCAATGGCACCAAGCATGCCCACCGGCCCGTGCCACGTGAATACTTTTTTCCACAGCAGCAACAGGCCACCGGCAAGGTAAGCCAGATTGACCCACAGCCAGCCACGCCCCGCTACCCCCGCAAAAATGGGGTTGGTTTGCCACAGCTCTTTGATGGTCAGGCTGTTGTTTTCCCGCAGTACGTCCAGAGGTGTGGCCATACTGAAGGCATCCACATCGATGCCCCGGGCAAATATCGTCTGCAGTGCTGCGCTGAAACTGCCGTTGTAACCTTCAAGCCCCAACGGTGGCATCCAGCGGGTCATCTCCTGAGGGAAAGAGATGAGCACCAGCACATAACCAATCATCGCCGGGTTAAACGGGTTCTGACCCAGACCACCATAAAGATGCTTGCCAATAACCACGGCAAAGGCCACAGCCACCAGCGATAACCACCAAGGCGCAAAGGAGGGCAACGCCAACCCGAGCAGCAAGCCGGTCAGCAAGGCGCTGCCATCGCTCAGGTAGAATTGCACCGAACGTTTACGCAGCGTGACCACGAAAGCTTCGCAGGTCATAGCGATCAGGGCGCACCAGAACACATTGACCAGCGTCCCCCAGCCGAAAAAAACAGTTTGTGCCAGCAGGCCGGGGAAGGTGGCAATGATCGTCAAGCCCATGACTCGCTGAGTGCTGTTCAGGCTTAGCTTATGGGGAGACGATTCCCGCGTGGCGCTTTTGCTGTTAATCAAAGCCATTCTCCCGGGATTTTTTTAAGGCGGCGGCCATTGCAGCGGCTTTTTGTTCCGCTGCTACCAATTGTTGTTTGAGGGTTGCCAGCTCTTCTGCACCGGCGCTGGCCACAGCACGTTGCAGTTTTTTAACGGCGGCATTGGCCATGGCGGCTTCGATTTTGAGTTTTTTGCTGGCGTCACTCAACGGGGCTGTATTTCTTTTTGCAGGTTCTGGGGCAAGGCTTTGCACTTTGGCCTGACACGCCGCCACTGCCTGCTGCAGGGATTGAGTGTCGCCGTCTGCGGCTTCAGCCAAGGCCCGCTGTGCTTTTTTCAGGGCCGCATTGGCCATGGCCAGCTCAATTTTGCGCTTTTTCTCGGCATCACTTAATGCTGGTTTCACTGCCGCTTCAAGGCTTTGTAACTTTTCCCGGCATTGTTCGACAGTCTGTTGCAGCGCTTTGGTGTTGGCACTGTTGCCCTCAATGGCCTCGGCCATTGCTCGTTCGGCTTTTTTCAGGGCAGCTCTTGCCATCGCCAACTCAACTTTCTGTTTTTTCTGTGCATCGGGGCTTGTTTGCTGCTCTGGCGGCGCAGACTTTTTATCATCAAACTCACTTTGCAGTTTACTGACCTGCCCTTTTAGCATCGCCAGATTAGACTTCAGCTGTTCTGTATCTCCCGTCCCAGAGGCCTCTGCTGCCGCCAACGCCCGAGCCGTTTTTTTCAGCTGAGCCTGAGCCATAGAGAGCTGAATTTTCAGCTCTTTTTGCCGAGCAGAGAGTTCAGCTGGCCTGGCTTGCCCAGCTGCTTTATTGGCTTTGGCTCTGGCCACTGCGGCTTTAATTGGGTCGTCCTCCTCACTGCTTGGTGCGGCTTTGAGCCGGGCGGCGCGCTCAGCGTTGGCTTTACGCCGGGCTTCTTTTTCGGCTTTTTCCTGCTCCAATCTGGCTAAGCGATTTTCGTAGCGCTGTTTTGACCGCTCTGATTTAGCGTGTTTGGCTTCCTGAGCGCGAATCGCACCTTTGGATGCCCGGTAATACTGCACCAACGGTATCGATGACGGGCAGACAAAAGCACAAGCGCCACACTCAATGCAATCAAACAGGTTGTGATGCATCAGCTGCTCGTGGTTTTCAGCTTTGGCATGCCAGTAAAGCTGTTGTGGCAGTAAGGACGACGGGCACGCCTCGGCGCAATGGCCGCAACGAATGCAGGCCTGGGCGTCTGGCAGCGGAGGAAACTCCTCCTGCGTCCCGGCGATCAGGCAGTTGGAGGTTTTGATTACTGGAATGTCCAGTCTCTCCACCACAAAGCCCATCATCGGACCGCCAAATACCAGAGTGGACAGTTCCGACTCCTGCAAACCGGCGTGTTGCAGTAAATCTTTGGCGGGTGTGCCAATCAGAGCTTGCACATTTTGCGGGGCTGTCAGAGCCGCGCCAGTCAGGGTGGTGATGCGCGAGATCAGCGGTTTGCCGTCAACTATGGCCTCTTTTACCGCCACTGCGGTACCGACATTTTGTACCACCATGCCAAGGTCGGCTGGCAGTTTACCGGAGGGGACTTCGTTGCCGGTGAGAATTTGTATCAGCTGTTTCTCCCCGCCGGAGGGATAGACAGTGGGGAAGATGACAATCTCGATGTTGCTGCCAGCAACGGCCTGCTGCAAGGCGGCAATAGCTTCGGGTTTGTTGTCTTCAATGCCGATCAGGCAGGTTTTAGCGCCGAGGATGTGCAGCAGTATTTGTGCACCCTGAATAATGGCGCCAGCCTGCTCCCGCATCAGCATATCGTCAGCGGTGATGTACGGCTCACATTCGGTGCCGTTTAAAATCAGTGTGTGCGTGGCGCTCTGAGGTACCAGTTTGATCGCCGTTGGGAAACCCGCACCCCCGAGGCCGCTAACGCCCGCATTGCGCACCATTTGCACAAGTGTTTCGGGGGGGAGCTGCCGGTAGTCGCTTACTTTTGTGAGTTCGCACCAGCGATCCTCTCCGTCGGTGCTGAGCACAATGCAAAGATCACTAAACCCCGAAGCGTGGGGAATCGGGCGGTTTTCAATCGCCGTAACCACGCCAGAGCTCGGGGCGTGTAAAGGGGCGCTGACAAAACCGGTAGCCTTAGCAATTAGCTGACCTTTAAGCACTCGATCGCCAACCGCAACCACGGGTTCCGCTGCTGTGCCGGCGTGTTGCGACATGGGCAATACCAGTGTTTCAGGCAAAGGTGGCGTAGCGATTGGACAACTGGTGGATTGGTGTTTGTTTTCTTGCGGGTGCACCCCGCCGGTCAATGGCCAGATTTGACGTTCAGAACTTGCAATCATGTTATTCATAAAACTTGCCCCCGGCGGTCGGTGGCAATCAAACCCCCGGCAGGCTGTGGCAATGCCCAAACCCAGTTACCCGCCGTGGTTTCGACCGGGCGCATTTCTATGCAGTCGACCGGGCAGGGTTCAACACATAAATCGCAACCGGTGCACTCATCGGCAATCACGGTATGCATCTGTTTGGCGGCTCCAAGAATGGCGTCAACCGGGCAAGCTTGCAGGCATTTGGTGCAGCCAATGCACTCGGCCTCACGGATGTAAGCCACAGAAGGTGCCGACTCTTGTGCATCCAACGGTTCTGGCTCCATATCCAAAAGATCCGCCAGCGCATTAATGGTGGCCTGACCACCGGGGGGGCATTTGTTGATAGCGTCGCCATTAGCAATGGCTTCGGCATAGGGACGACAACCGGGATAACCGCACTGGCCGCACTGAGTTTGTGGCAAGATTTCATTGATCTGATCAACAACAGGGTTACCTTCCACCTTAAAGCGGATGGCAGCAAAACCCAAAATGGCGCCGAAAAGCAGGGCGAGCGCCACAATAGCGCCAATGGCGTACAGAACAATCTCCATGGATTAACGCAACGGCTCCTTTTACACTTTTATGTCACTGTTTATACAGTATCTATCACAATCACTAGCCAGCATTTATTGCAGCATACAGCGCATCACAGTTTGATCAGCCCGGTAAAGCCCATAAACGCCAACGACATCAGGCCGGCGCTGATCATGCCAATCGCCGCACCACGAAACGGGGCGGGCACATCCGCCGCAGCAATGCGCTCTCGCAAAGCTGAAAATAGCACCAACACCAAAGAAAAACCGGCGGCAGCGCCAAAGCCGTAGGTGGCGGAGTCTACCAAAGAGCTGTTTAAACGGTTGGTATTCAACAGTGCAACCCCAAGCACGGCGCAGTTCGTGGTAATCAGTGGCAGGAAAACACCCAGAACCCTGTGCAACAATGGGCTGGTTTTGTGTACCACCATCTCCGTAAACTGCACCACTACGGCAATCACCAGAATAAACGAGATGGTTTTCAGAAACTCAAGGTTAAGCGGCAGCAGGATGTACTTGTACGTTAAATAGCTGCAAACAGAGGCCAGCGTCAGCACAAACGTGGTAGCCATAGACATACCCATGGCGGACTCCAGTTTGTTGGAAACGCCCATAAACGGACACAAGCCCAAAAACTGGACCAAAACAAAATTGTTGACCAGTATGGCGCTGATCAGAATCAATATCAGTTCGCTCATTGGTTTTCCTATGCCCGCTGGCCGCTAATACCCAAAAAGGCGCCCAGTATATATTTATGGCAAACGCAGATAAATAACGAAGAGACGCATAAGGGCCTGACCATTTATGGTTGGCTTGCTGCTGGTTTAATGAAGGTGTGAATTGGTCGGATTATAACGCCACTCGGGTGGAAACGGCGGATTAAAACGTAAATCTTAAAACAGGCAATCGAGCCATCTCAGCCCGTGAGCCGACTCCTGACTGAACTGGATACTGACAAGAGTCAGATACCCCACCAGTATCCCCCAAACAGGCAAATGCGAGGGATACGATTCCACTGCATAAAGTTGCCTCAAAAAAGTGCTTGAACCGGACAGACTCCTACCAAAAATGCACTATCGTATAGTATTTCTGACAGCAAAAGACTCAGTCTGTAACCACTAGGCCACGATAAATCCGCTTGGCACGTTTAGGCGTTCTTTCAGTATCATCAATCAGCAGGTGAGAACCACGATAAACCCGGGACGGATCCACAAAGACCGGTGGCGGCTCCTGAGTGGGCAAAAACGCCTCGATCAGCTCCAGTAACTCTCGACTGACACCGCTTTTGACGAGGGTACGAAGCTCGTTTTCCAGTGTTGGTGAATCATAACGAATCACACAACCCTGCTCTTCTTTTGCGAGGCGTTTGATTTTTTGCAGAATCGCAATACTCTTACGGTTAAACTCCACTTCACTTCCCCCTTCAAAATTCAATTTTTTAAGGCAAAGCCCGTACCATGATTGAGGTTTGAGAGGAAAACTTGTTGATATTGTGGAACGTTACCGGAGATTGCGTAAAGCATCGCCAAATCGCACCCAAAGGACGGAGAGTGTCAGAGACGATCAACAGGGTGAGACCGCAAAAGCTCTTTCGCACTTTTGCCCTTGAAAGCGAAAATTCAGGAAACAGCCATCTTCAGGTGAGACCGCAAAAGCTCTTTCGCACTTTTGCCCTTGAAAGCGAAAATTCAGGAAACAGCCATCTTCAGGTCATCGAGAAAATACCGTATTGCCAACACAGGATGCCTGAAAAACAACCGAGGTCCCGCCCACTTCATCACCTCACGCATCTGCCGCTGCTGTTCAGGGTCAAAGTACGTTGCCGGTGTACCATTAAAACCGTCTTCATAGCCGCGCTTGCACAATGCCAGCAAGGTAAGGCACTCATTGCACAATGTCGGGTGCTGATGGTGGCGCTTACAGTACAACTCGATCATGTACGAAAGGATAATAAACTCGCGCATTAAACGTGGGTTGTCTTTTAACGGGCCTTCAGGTGTGAGGATCATATATACGACAAACTTCATTCGATCGGATGAGCATAATCCCACAGTATGAGTTGGTTGCCAAACAAAACCCCTTCATGAAACGTGACAAATGTTCGTGCTGATATCCTCAGGTTGTGGTGAGTAATGAAAAACACTAGAAAGGAATCAAGCCCTGAACTCTTTTAAGAAAAATAAATAAGCACCTATGAAAGCCGGGCGGTTGCATTTCCATTCACAAGGGAATTATTCTGCGGCTTTTTCTTCAATAGCAAATTTAAGAACAGGAAAAGTGCAGGATGTCAGAGGTTAGTCAGAAAACACTGGAAAAAGCCAAACTAAATCAGGAAACTTCAATCATTCCATGGTCACAGTTGCAGCGATATTTCGCTCAGGGTGTGGTTTTGCGGGTGGATATAACGCTTGATTTGATTGAAGTGGCCTATCAGATGTCCGTTGACAATAAGCAGGTCGTAACTGCCTGGGTTGAACAGGGTTTACTCGGCGCCGTCAGTGATGAACAGGCACAACAATGGTTTGCTAATAATCGGGAATTATGGGCAGTCGTTGTGCGCCCATGGGTCTTGACGCAAGACAGAGAGCACCTGAATGATTCATAACAACTTTACTATTCCGGTGGATGAAATTGAGCTGAGTTTCATCCGGGCCCAGGGCGCGGGTGGACAAAATGTCAATAAAGTATCTTCTGCCGTACATTTGCGTTTTGATATTCATAACTCCTCGTTACCTGAATTTTGTAAAGAACGTCTGTTGTCCCACAACGACTCCCGCATCACCCGTGAAGGCGTGATCATTATTAAAGCGCAGCGCTTCAGAACTCAGGAGAAAAACCGAGAAGATGCCCTGATACGCCTGCATACGCTGATTAATAATGCAACCGTCGTAAAAAAACAGCGCAAAGCAACCCGCCCAAGCAAGGCTGCCAAACAGCGCCGAGTCGCAGAAAAAAAACGTCGCTCCGAGGTTAAAAACTACCGTGGCCGAGTAGATCATTGAAAACACCCGGCGATGTACTTTGTTGGGATGAGTCTTTTACCGCTGACCATATGATGGACAACTCACCAGATGGTCGTTTACCAACCCCATCGCTTGCATATAGGCATAGCTAATAGTGCTGCCAATAAAGCTAAACCCACGCTTTTTTAGCTCACGGCTCAAGTGCTCTGAAGTCTCGGTTGTTGCGGGCACTTCGGCCATCGTTTGCCAGTGATTGATCACCGGCTGGTGATTGACAAACGACCACAGGTAGTTGGCAAAGCTGCCAAATTCTTTTTGGATGTTGATAAAGGCTTGGGCATTTTTTACGACGCTGGTAATCTTACGCCGGTTACGAATAATGCTTGCATCCTGCATCAGCCTTGCAACATCTGCTTCTGTCATTCTGGCCACCTTCATAACGTCAAACCGATGAAACGCCTCCCGGTAGCCTTCACGCCGCCGCAAAATTGTAATCCAGCTCAACCCCGCTTGAGCGCCCTCAAGGGTGAGAAAT
Source organism: Endozoicomonas sp. (assembly GCA_965198415.1). Classification (GTDB taxonomy): domain Bacteria; phylum Pseudomonadota; class Gammaproteobacteria; order Pseudomonadales; family Endozoicomonadaceae; genus Endozoicomonas. Next base: position 33,402 of record CBDAPN010000001.1, on the reverse strand, counting down.
TCAAAAAGCTTTTGGTCGTCGTAGCAAGGAACACCCCACTCTTCATCGTGGTATTGGGTGTAAAGCTCATCGCCGTGGCACCAGCTGCAGCGTTTATTGACCAACGTTTTGCTCCTCCTGAAACTTTGCTTAACCTGCGTTGAACGTGTTTGCCATGAACGGTTTATTAGCCCGGATATTTTATAAACCGTCAGCAGATACTAAAAAACTTCTGCCTTTTATGATTATGGTTATCCTTTGCGGTCAATTAAGTCAAAATCCTGTATATTTCTTCTTCAGTAAGTTTTGTGCAGTTTTTAATTTAATAACATTTAATCAGGATTTCCCTCAATGATTACAGCGTCAATTCCGGTGACCGATATCCACCGCCACTTAGACGGCAATATACGTCCATCCACTATTTTGGAACTCGGCCGTAAGCACAATCTAGAACTGCCCGCTAATAACCTTGAAGAGTTAATTCCCCATGTGCAGGTTACCAGTCAGGAGCCCGATTTAGTCAGCTTTCTTGCCAAACTGGACTGGGGCGTCAAAGTGCTTGCCAGTTACGACGATTGTCGTCAGGTTGCCTATGAAAACGTAGAAGATGCGCTCAATGCCCGCATTGATTACGCCGAGCTGCGTTTTAGCCCTTACTATATGGCAATGACCCACAACCTCGACCCGCAGGGCGTAGTGGAAGCGGTCATTGACGGAGTGATAGGGGGCAGCCGTGATTTTGGCGTTGAAACTAATTTGATTGGCATTCTCAGCCGTACCTTTGGGCAAGAGGCTTGCCAAAAAGAGTTAAATGCCTGCCTCGCATTTAAAGATAAACTGGTGGCGATTGACTTGGCAGGCGATGAGCTGGGAAAACCCGGTGGATTGTTTGTTGACCATTTTCGTCAGGTTCGCGATGCTGGCCTCAATATCACCGTCCATGCAGGGGAGGCCGCCGGACCGGAAAGCATATGGCAGGCTATCAGAGAGTTGGGCGCAACCCGAATTGGCCACGGCGTAAAAGCGATTTATGATCCAGTACTGATGGATTACCTCGCAGAACACGACATTGGCATTGAATCTTGCCTCACCTCCAATATTCAGACCAACACCTTCCCGAATATTGAAAGCCATCCGCTGAAACAGTTTCTTGACCATGGGGTGTTGGCAACCATTAATACCGACGACCCTGCTGTGGAAGGCATTGAGCTTCCCCATGAGTATGACATTGCCGCACCGGCGGCCGGATTAACTCCGCATGATATCCGCAAGGCTCAGGAGAATGGTTTGCAGATTGCGTTTTTGTCCGATGAGCAGAAGGCTCATTTGAAGCAGAAAGTTGCTGCAGAGGCTACCAGCAAATAGTCTGCCGACTGCGGCAGCAACCGTTGAGTCTGAAAAGTACGTAAGTTTTTTAGGCTCAATTTTCTAACACTGAAAATGTCTTAGTAATCTGCTTAAATTGAGCACGATCGCTTTAAAATATCGAAAAAGTACCTTTCGATTTAGGGTTTCAAACAACGGTGATATAAGACCTGATTTTTACTGCATGAGGTTTGCAGAAAGCTGAATATAGATTCAGTGTAAAAACTAATTTACAAAAAGAGTGATGTTTTTTTAGTTTTAATCATTTAGTTTCTTGACGCTAGACAACTAGGTGATTTTTTATGTCATTAATAAAACTCAATGCAGCAGCCAGCTTTACATTCAGCAGAGATTTAAATACAAACCGTTTCAAACCTTTGCGTTACGCTATGGCAATAGGTTCGGCATTCTTAGGAGCACTTGGCCTTTATAAAGTTGACATTACCAAAAAAGTCACCCAACAAATGGTGCTAAAAAATCCGAGTGCCCGATATTCCCAACCAATCCGTACCGCTATCTTAGAACGAAAGATCAACATTATTGTCGATCCTAAACTTTTTATGGCTCAAAACCCGAAAAATAAAGTAAGTCATTCGGAGAACTCAGTTATTCATCCAGAGCCGCCTATACCTTCAACACAAACAGTCGGTGCTCACCGGTCAAGCACTTCCTCTAAAAAGGATCAGGATAAAAAGCCAGCTATTTCATTAAAATCGCCTCAGGGGAGCCATTCAAAAAACTCGATTACTCAACCAAAGTCGCCTGTAAATTCAATGCAAACAGCCGGTGCTCACCAGTCAAGCGCTTCCTCTGAAGAGGATCAGGATAAAAAATCAGTTATTTCATTAAAGCCCATTGGTAGCAATCACTCATCAAGCTGTTGCATTAAAGAGCTACAGAGTAAATCTGAAGTATCACAAGGAAAAGAAAGTACATCGCCCACAGATGAACATATACTTGTAGAAATGATCAATTTCCTTAAAGATTCTCAGGTGGATAAACCTGATGAAATTGAGTGCAACGTTGATTTAATAGCAAAGGAACTAGGAAACATGGAAATTGGTGAATTCAAAAACAGCTTGCAAGATTATTTCGAATACTGCTTTAAATTTATATGTAACAACGATAACTCTCAAGTAATAGCAAAGATGAAAATACTTCAGCAGCTCATTCGATTATTTAATCTAGGCTTTTCCCATCGTAGAGATGATTATAACTTTGACCAGATAGAGCACTCAATCAGAAACCCAACTAACAATCAAAAAGTCAATCAATTGATAAATAAACTTTTTGATGACCCCGAAGATATTGCAGGAATTTTAATTCCGTTAAGATCTATGTTAGAAAATCCCAAGTCAGAATCTGACCGGCAAGATCTTGAGATTTTTAAAGCATACTGTCATGATTTACTCCAGCACAATTTATCCAAGAAAAATCCGCAATTTAAAAGTCTAATGAATGATTATGTCGACAACAACATAAACGAAACTAAATTAGTTGACTTTATAGTGTCATATAATGAGCTACTTCGAATAATCTTTGAGGATGTACCTCATAAAATTCTGGATTCACTCTATACTGATGCATTTCAAATCATGAATCACATTTCTGTCCTTATCGACTCTAGCGAAGATGTTTCTCCGGCGTCATTTATCTTTTATAAGAGAATATTAGGCACAATCATCAATGAAATTACTGAACTAAGAGTTGCGAGTAAGCACCACCATGAGCCAGAAAACACAAAGGCTTGGATTAAAAATTTAATGTATAAAGCCTCCCATAATGAGCCAAAGCACAACTTATATTTAGAGTTACTACTCGAATTAAAGAAAGCTGGGCTGGATATTTTTGACAATAATTATAAAAAAACACCTCATGATCATCACCCATTAATTATCAACTATATCAATTCGTTAGTTGACGGAGATAGAGGTTATGCTAATAACATTGTCTCTTTAGGCCTCACTATAAATCAAGAAGTTCATGCGCTAGGTGAAAAAAATGGCATCAAAATGCCAGACCTAAGCCATAGTGTGAATAAAAAAACCAATAAACATTCCTATCAAAATTTTACTTCCTCTGTTTTCTCTGAAGAAATGAACGATCTAATTAGAATTAGGTCAGACGACCAGTCATGGCAGTATAACCGTGAACCATTAAATATTGACTTTGCTGAATTACACGAAAAATTTCGGTTTCTTAAACGTCGTTCAAAGCAACAACAGGTTGATGTAAGGGAAAGCTGGGAGCAATGTAAGGAATTATACGAGGACTTTTTGGAAGATATCTACTTCTGGCTTCTTTCTAAAAACAGACCAACCACAGATTTGTATCACTGGTTATCACTTTGCAAAAATTATGATTTAGAACTAACTCTTGAATACCCAGAGCTGGTCAGCGACTTAATAGAAAAAGTTTTATCAGAAATTTTACAAGGCCTGAGTGGTACTGAAGAAGCAATTGAAGCTAATAACATCAAACAAAAAACTGATTGCCTAGGCATTTTATTTTCAACAAATAAAAAATTATCTGTAAAGTCGGAAAAAATATTATTGAGTATTTTAGAAAAGTGCAACCATGAGCAAAAAAACCTTAAAAATTATATTGAATTTATTGACACGCTGAGTAAGTTTAAACTCCCAATATTTAGCCTTGATTTTCTTCAGACTGATAATATCAACACTGGGGAAAAGTCTCATGTTCTGTTTGATAGCTTTAAAAACGCAATCGAGTGCTCTCAATTTGAACTGCCAGAGAAGTTATTTGCTGCTGGTTTTAGAATATCCAGTAAAGAGAAAAATGCCATTAAACCACCTCCTGCAGCTAAGTTTAGGTTCTACGCTCTTATGAATAAAATGACGCCTCCAGCAAGCGCGAAGATTTCATAAGCAGGAAAACACACAAATAGAGATGAAACACCATCACGCCATATTTACTGCAAATGTGGTTGATCACTTCGAGCACGATAAAAGCCAGGGCTATTTTTTTATAGCTCTGGTTGAGGGCTACTCGTACTTCTCATCTAAAGAATTTTTTGGAATTCAGCATTATTAGAAATTAAAAATATTTTTTAATTATAAAAAATATTAATACCGCTAAGAATATCTTCTATCATACGCTGGTAAAATTGTTGACCGCCGCACAGGAAAAGCACCTTACGGTAGAATACTTGCCACTTTGTGAACTAATCGTACCTTTGTGGTGGACTAATGGACTGTAGAAAAACGCTAAGGATCTTTTAAATATGCAAATAGCAAACTATAAAAACTCGGAGATTTCATTTGAATCACTTTCAAAGCTCAATACAGCCAACAATAGTAACGCCACCATCACAAACGCAGCCCGTTGAGTCAAGGCAAGCTCAGGTATCGGCTAATTCCTGGGGCAGAACGGTAACCACCTTTTTTACTGCGTTTTTCGAATCTCTTGACCCTCGTGAAGTCGCCCCTAAGTACAAAGATCCTGCAAAACAAGTTGGTTTACCGTCTATTGGTTTTGATAAGATTGACCACTCTTGCGGAGAACCTAAGCGTTCTGTTGATTATGCGATCGATGTCTTGGAGTTTTCCTCCTTGCTGCTTAAGCTTTCCCCTTTGACAACCTCCGGTGGGTATGTGGACTGTGCCATTGGGGCATTTAATCTGCTAAAGCCGTGCCTAAAGGAGCTTGCTCATCAATCCTCCGATAAACTCCATAGCTCATTGGTGCGTTATTTTGAAGACACAAACACTGCCAACTCCCAAAGTAGTTCGCGCACCCCTTTAGCCAGTGGCGCACTAACCAAACTGATCGTTCAGGCGGCAGCAATTTCTACGGTTATCGGTGCCAGTAAGGCCTCTGCGATCGGTTCATCAGCAGGCCGCCCCATTCATATTCTAGATGCCACTACACTGTCCGAGATCGGAGTTGACCCCGACCTACCACTTGATGGCCATTATGTACTAGCGGTAAATATTGACGCCAGCCAAATAAAGAAACCTATTGGCAGCCAAAAAAATCCATTCACCGGTTACATTAATGGCAAGGGGCGAAGCATTAGCAACGTTAGCCAGTGCTTTATTCAATCCCTCATTGGAAAGATCAGTAACGTTGCTTTTATTAATGCTGACGTTCAATCTGCGGAGCCTGCCGGTGTCGTGGCATGCCAAGCATCAGGCAACAGTGCAATTCGTTTCGTGATCGTGAGATCCTCCAACGTCTCCACCCATGCAAATAACGCCTCTGCCGGTGGCATCGTGGGGGAGGCCACGGGTAATGCATTGATAGGAAGAAGCGCTGTGGTCAGTAGCACAGTGCAATCAAGTGGTAGTCAGGCAAGCGTGGGGCTTGTTGCGGGGAAAGTTGCGGGAAATACAGTCATTGAATACCCCATGGTGTTTGCTAGTTCCGCTAAAACCTCAGGTGAGTTTTCCCCTTGCGCTGCGGTGACGGGAGACATGAGCGAAAGTGCAACGATAAAGGCCTTGATCATACGAAACACCCATGTTTCCACATCAGGCTCCCACTGTGCAGCTGCTATTGGGGCGGGAGTTATTAAGGGTCCGTCAACAAAAATCTACGCTCTGGATATATCTGGCAGCTCAGTAAAAACACAAGGTAATCAATCAAGCCTGGCCTTTGCGGCTGGAGTCAGCCTTAACTCAACCATGCACCATGTCAACGTGCTTGAATCCTCTCTGGAAGGGACTGGCGATCATACAACTCAGGGCCTGATAGCTGGAGGTGCTTATGGTTACAGTACGATTGGTGATGCCTTGGTTTTGCGGAGCACTTCCAAGAGCACTTCAAATTCCTCCGTCAACGGTGTTGTGGTTGGTGAGTCTGATCAAACTATTCACCTTGACTTTATTACTGTGGCGGAATCTAACCTCACTTTCGGCACTAAAGTCCATGGCGACCCACTCGAAAAACCCCTCACGCTGTGCAATAGCAAAATCAACGGGAAGCAGTTTAGCACCGGGGATTGCAACCAAGCGATCAATCACGAGTGTGACTACTTAAACTTATTTCAAGTATCACATGAGCCCCCTGCCAGTCAGTCAATGGGCTATGCAGAGTATTTAAGGGGCTTCAGGCATGCGCTTTGCCAAGGCAAGGAGGGGAATTTATCGCCCCACCCAGAATCGCCCTCAACAGCCACGCGAGATGCATTACTTGCTGCGGGTACCTCTGGCAGTGTGGCACTGCTCGCTAGTCTTTATTCCATTAAGCAATGGTACAGTGGCTATCAGAACGGCATTAGGGGGCAGGATCTGTTATGGCGACCGCTTACACAGGCAAAGGCATTTTTCTTTGCTCCTTGCCGTCCAACTCCAGAGGTTGAACCAGAGGTTGAACCAGAGTTTGAACAGGTGCCGTTGCGACAGATTGAGAGTCTCGGTAATAATGGTGGTTAGGCTGAAAGCGTTATTGAATTGAAAGTCTCTCAAAGCGCAGCAGTTAATGAGTAGCGACTCTTGCATAAGGATTCGTCATCGGATGACAGTATTGCCTAAAGCTCGGATGCCAATCCAACACAGCGACGGTTTTGTTCAACCCAAGAAGAAGCTACATTGCTCGATGAATAAGTGCTTCTTTGGTCAGTTGTCAGAGAGTCTCATTAATTAATAATTTGCGGCCTTGTGGCCGCTTGTGCCGTTAACTCAACTTGTTTGCCATCGCGTAAGATCTGCATGGTCATATGCTGCCCTGGGGGAATGCGAGCCACCATGTTCATTACCTTGCGACCATCCCGGGTGCTTTGTCCGTTAATGCCAATGAGAATGTCTCCGCGCACAAGGCCAGCGATGTCTGCCGGGCCACCTTGGTAAACGCCGGTAATTAATATGCCAATTTTGGTACTAACGCCATAAGCTTCTGCCAGAGCGGAGTTCAGCGGTTGTGACTCAATACCCAGCCAACCCCGAATCACCCGACCGTATTTAATGATGGAGTCCATGACAAAGTGCGCCATATTAGAAGGGATGACAAAACCGACCCCCTCGCTGCCGCCCCCACGGGAAAATAGCAGGGTGCTTATGCCGATCAAATCACCATAGGCATTGACCAGCGCACCGCCAGAATTACCTATATTGATCGCCGCATCGGTTTGAATAAAGTCTTCATAGGTATTCAGCTGCAGGTCATTACGGCCTGTGGCGCTGATAATACCCATGGTAACGGTTTGCCCGAGTCCGAATGGGTTGCCAATCGCGAGAACAACATCACCAATCTCAGCATTAACGGAATCCTCCAGATTCAGATAGGGCAGGTTTTGCAAATCGACTTTCAATACCGCAAGATCACTTTCCGGGTCGGTACCAATGATGACGGCCTTGACTTCGCGGCCATCTCGCAGAGTAATCATCAATCGGGCGGCATTATTGATAACGTGATGGTTGGTAAGAATGTACCCTTCAGGGTCGACGATGACACCAGAACCCTCTGGCGTATGACGAGCACTGGCTCTCTCAGGCAGTGGCAGGTTGCTATCGCTGCGCTGGGAGAGGCTGCTGGTTGAGATGCTAACCACCGCAGGCGCGGCTTTTTTCACTGCATTACTATAAGAGACCGGGCCATTAAAGCTAAATACTCGAGTGACTTGCTCAAGGAAGTGATCCCGGGATTTTTCCGTTACCCCGCCAAATCCCGGTTGAAGAAGTAGTATGGTAACGGCAACTAGTATGCCGAGGAGAACAGGAACGCCAACCGACTTAAGCAGTTTTTTCATTAAGAGCCCGTGGGGAAGGTAATTATGGGATTATACTGTCTTCGATCATTTTTAATATACCGCTAAGTTTGGACGGAGAAAACCAATGTCAACCGCAGCGCAGGAAACTACATTAAAAGAGCTGGTCGCGTTACTGAATCAGGAGCTGCAGCCAGAACAATTTAAAGACTATTGTCCTAATGGAATTCAAATTGAAGCCGCACCTGATACGCCAGTTAAAAAAATTGTTACCGGAGTTACTGCCTGTCAGGCACTGATTGATCGTGCTATTGAGCTTAAGGCCAACCTGCTTCTGGTGCATCACGGCTATTTTTGGCGAGGGGAGGCGCCGGTTATTACCGGAATGAAGCGGCAGCGTATTCAAACATTGCTCGCTAATAACATCAGCCTTGTTGCTTACCACTTGCCCCTCGACGCGCACCCCGAGTTTGGCAACAACGTACAGTTGGCAAAATTAATGGATTGGGAAGTTCAAGGTGGCATGGAGCCTGAGGCCCGAATCTCCATTGGAAACTGGGGAAGCCTACAAAAAACCATGACTCTGGAGCAACTGAGTCAAGACATCAGCGATAAACTTGGGCGCCGCCCTTTAGCCATTGCCGGCGGCGATCACCCCATTAAAAATCTGGCCTGGTGCACCGGAGCGGCGCACAACATGATTGATAAAGCACTGGCCTTGGGTGTTGATGCGTTTGTTAGCGGTGAAATTTCAGAATCTACCGTACACTTTGCCAGAGAAAACGGCATTCATTATATCGCTGCAGGCCACCATGCAACCGAACGCTACGGTGTGCAGGCACTGGCTCGCTGGCTTCATGAAGAGACTGGCATTGAACATGAGTTTGTGGATATTGATTCGCCGGTTTGATAGGTTATTATTTATTTGCTTTATTTAACTGGCCTGATTTTACTGAACAGTTTTTATTTAACTGAAACATGTCGTTTTTTTTTCAGATAAAAAAACATATAAAAACGACAGTTATTAATCGTCAGTTGCTGATAAAACGGATTTCTTATTACATCGAATAGAAGCATATGATTGCTGTAGATCAATTTGAATAAACAATGATTACCGTACAATGCCTCTCTTTATTCGATGATCTGGTACCGGTGTGGCTCTCGCAGCGGTAAGCGGTTCTTACTTCATTTAAAGCTGCCTGTTGCAGCGGTTTGGGGGTGTTAATGATTTGGCTACAACTGGCCATTGTGATTTTGTGTATTCTGGTGGGTGCACGTATGGGCGGTATTGGCCTCGGTTTGATGGGCGGTGTGGGGCTGGCTATTTTGTCGTTCCTGTTTGGCGTTGAACCCACCGCACCACCAATTAACGTTATGTTAATGATTCTCTCGGTAGTGTCTGCAGCGGCCTGCATGCAGGCTGCTGGCGGGATGGACTATCTGGTGCAAATTGCCGAGCGTATTCTGCGTAAAAACCCAAAACGCATCACCTTTATAGCACCGGCGGTGACTTACTTCTTCACCATGTTTGCCGGTACAGGGCATGTTGCTTATTCGGTATTGCCGGTTATTGCTGAAGTCGCGCGCCGCACCGGCGTGCGCCCGGAGCGGCCAATCTCAATAGCCGTTATCGCTTCTCAGGTGGGTATTGTTGCCAGCCCCATTGCAGCAGCCACAGTTGCCATGCTGACCATTTTATCCTCCCGCTACGAAGTGACGCTGGGGCAGATTCTTGGGGTAACCATTCCGGCAACCATGATTGGCCTGTTCTTCTCAGCCCTGATTACCAACAAGCTTGGCAAAGAACTAAAAGACGATCCACAGTTCCAGCGTCGTATGCAAGACCCTGAGTACCATCGCAAGATGGAAGAAACCGCGTCTGTGGCTGTCGCAACGCTTAAACCCGGAGCAAAAATTTCTGTTTTTCTGTTCCTGCTCGGTGCGGTAATGGTGGTTATTTTGGGTGCCTTCCCGGCTCTGCGCCCACAGTTTAATGGCACTGCCATGGCGATGGCACACACCATTGAAATCATTATGCTGACGGTGGCGGCACTGATCGTCTGGCTGGCCAAAGCGGATGTGGGTGAAGCCAGTCGTGGCGATGTGTTCGTGGCGGGCATGCGGGCGATTATTGCGATTTTCGGTATTGCGTGGCTGGGCGACAGTTTCTTTGATGCCCACGATGTTCTGCTCAAAGGCAGCATCACTGATTTGGTGCATACTGCACCCTGGGCTTTTGCTATTGCACTGTTTGTACTCTCGGTGATGGTCAACAGCCAAGGCGCAACCGTTTCCACTCTCATGCCCCTTGGCGTGGCACTGGGTTTGCCGCTGGCCTCTTTAGTGGCCATGTTCCCGGCGGTCAACGGTTATTTCTTTGTGCCTAACTACGGCCCAATGATTGCCTCCATCGACTTCGACAGCACCGGAACGACCCGCATCGGTAAATATGTCTTTAACCACAGCTTCATGCTGCCTGGCTTGATGGCCATTGTATTTTCGGTGCTTGCAGGCTTTGTATTTAGTAGTTTTATGTTTTAAGAGTTTAAAAAACTTCTCGTATAAACTCGCCGCTTAACCCCCGAAAGTGTAACTTCGGGGGTTTTACTGAATTACCGACCAATTAATCAGAAGAAGTCGAAATATAAGACTTTATTTCATCCAAAAACATTACTTTGCAGCTACCACCTGCAGGCCACAATCATTGTCAACCGGCAAGCTGGCATTTAACGACGTTAACAGCGCACCGGTGCTGTTCAGCAATCGAAACTGATTAAACAACAAATCATGGCGGGCGTTAATTTCACTCTGTCTGGCCGTAGTAAATTCATTTTGGCTGTCCAGCAGATCCATCAATGTACGACTCCCTATCAGAAACTGCTTGTCATACAGCTCCCGGGACTTACCGGCCTGATCGACGTATTCCTCCAAAGGCTTTAGCCGTTGAATGCCATAGTCCACCGCCACCCAGGCCAGACGAATCTCCTCCTCTACCTGCCGGTGCGCCCGGTTACGCACTTCAATGGCTTCGTTCACCAGCTTGCTGGTCTGGCTGCGCCGAGCAGCATCACTGCCGCCGCTGTATAGGTTATAGGTCATGTTGAGTTTGGCGACATGGTTGTAGTTATCACCCTTGCCACCATTGGCGTCGGCACTCCAATTAGCGCCCACCTCCAGCTCAAAGCGAGGCATAAAGGTACTTTTACTGGCCTCATACTGCGCCTCTGCCGCTTTGATATCGGCCATGGCCAGTTTCATAACCGGATGCGCTTCCATACCCTGCTGCAATGCTTGCTCCAAAGTAGCAGGTGTCCCTTCAGGAATGGTTGGCAAGGTATACGACTGCGAAAGATTACCCACCAAACGCTGATATTGGGTTATAACGTCTCGCAGCACCGACTCAGAACTGATCTCATTAGCCTTGGCCAGCACCAGCCGACTTTGCGCCCGGGCGATGTCCGCCTCATTGCTACGGCCTTTGCGCCCCTGTTTTTCAATCAACTCGACGATGCGCTCATGCTCTTGCGAGTTGGCTTGCATCAGCTCAACAATAGACTGATGACGTATTATATTAATGTACGCTTGTGTGACCTGTAGCGCCGTATTGCTGGCAATTGAACACACATCCTGAGCTGCGGATGCCTGACGAGCCATCTGTCTTGCCACTTCACTCTTGACATCAAAACCATCAAACAACATTTGACGTGCGATCAAAGAGGCGTCACGGCGGGTTCTTTTTTCGCTGTTTCTACCATTTAGTGCACCTGTCGTAGAACTGTTACGGCTATTCTCGTAACCAATGCCCGCAGTCAGATCCAGCGTCGGTAAATACCTTGCCTTCGCCTGCGCCACTTCATCCGTCCGTGCGTCCGCCTCGGTAGTTCGAATTAACACCTCCGGATTGGTGGCTAACGTCTGGTTAATGGCATCCAACAGGCTATCAGCCCGGGCATTTACTACCAACACCGCAACAGACAGGACAGATACTTTGACTATTTTCGGAAACATCCCTTTCTCGCTCCTTTAAAATATTAATACTTGTTATCAGTCTTTTATTAGACGATCAATTGGCCATTCTGAATTAACTGATTCAGCACATCGGTGGCATCAGTGTCAGAGTCAGCATCGGTATTTGCAAAAACTATGATGAGTTTATCTCCGTCACCATCTTGAGTATTTTTGGTAAACTCAATCCTCGCCTTGCCATCTTCGTAGGTTGCGGTGACGCCTTTTTCCAAAAGGGTCGCTAAGTCAATGGTTTCATTAGCGCCAAAGTCAATAAGGCCTGAAATATCCAGAAAGTCAGCATTAGCGCCTTTACCCAAAGTAAAATCGGTCAGGGTATCAGTCTGCACTGTTTTACCGTCAAGCAAGTCGTCGATTTTAAAGATAAAGAGGTCTGAGCCTGCTCCGCCAGTGAGCACATCATCACCTTCGCCACCATCAATAAAGTCCTTTCCAGAGCCCCCGTTGATGACATCATCACCCTCATCACCGCTGAGAATATCGTCACCTCCTGCGCCCTGAAGAGTGTCATTGCCTGTAAGACCATTAATGGCATCGTTACTTTCAGTACCATCAATAGTGTTGTTTCCTATGTCACCCTCATTTCGGTTTGTAGGCAATACATCCGGAAACACCTTGTAGTTAAAGTTGAACTTGCTACTACTACTGCTATCCCCATTCTGATCCTCGGCAACGGCAGTAAACGTCAGTGGAACATTACCAACAAAATCCAATGCAGGCTTCAGTGTTATATTGGCAAACGTCCAGTTACTGATGTCTACAGTTGCATTGTCTTCAGTGGCGGTGAATGTATGCTCACCATCAGTCAAAGTGACACCCTTGGGAATACCAGAAACAGTCAGCTCAAGTGCCTCAGTATCATTTAGCGTGGATGCAGCAATATTCAGGGGTATTTCTGCGCTGCGTTGATAACCGACCGTTTTAACACGAATGTTGTCGATAATCGCACCCGTGGTATCAGTTTGCTGGTCAGCCAGAATTTCAAATCGCGTACTCTCTCCAGATGCTGCAAAGTAAAATGTGTATGTTTTAAGGCCATAACCTTCAGGTGGTGTAATGGTTGTGATCAAAGTCTCTTTAATAACGTTGCCATCAGCATCGAGATCATAAACCTTAACTCGTATGGCCGACTCAATAGCAGGTTCACGAGAATCACTACTATCACGCTCGGAGTGATCAAAAGTAAACTGTAAAACCTCTCCTTTGATGGACTTAATATCTGAATAGATATTGTAATCCCCCGTAAAGGCCTTCAATTCCATAACGTGATTGTTACGATTACTTCCGCCATAAACAGTTTCTCTACCGATTTCCAAAATTCCGTTATTATTGTCAGTCTGGAAACCTACAAAACCTGCTTTAATATCGCCACTCCAGCCCTTGGCAGGTATATCGAACCCCTCAAAGTCGGAGTACAAAGAAGTGCCTTTGGTTGTGACATAAATAAGAGGAGCCTCAGGCGTGGTGTCGACAGCCAGTTCATTTTTCGTAATATCTTCCAGCGTTGGGCTATCGCTACTCAACGATGATACTTTTGCCTCTACATTGTAAGTCCTCTCAGGTAACTTATCTCCCTCAGGTATCTTTAACTCCCAGATTTTACTGGCATTGTCGTATGCCACAGTGGACGTTATGCTGCCTGTTGGATCATAAAAATAGGTCTTATTATTAACAGTGACTGTCAGATACTGACCAACTGAGAGCTCTGCCGTACCCGTCAACGTTGGTGTGTCCGTATCTGCAAGCAAAGAGTTAACGGTGGGTAGAACCGGCGCATCTTTGTTAATGGTCAACTCAGTCTTAGTACTGTCTGCAACCTTATTACCGGCTACGTCTCGAACCAATGCTACTACTTCGTATGTTTCTCCATCCTCCAGCGCAGTCAGTGATGTGCCCGCGTTTGGTACAGCGCTTTCTAAATTAAGACTCCAGTTCCCCAGCTTGTCTGTTGTAACTGTATAAGTTGCGTCACTGACGGTAACTTCAAGAATATCCCCCGGCGCAAGCTGGGCAGTACCGGTAATGATGGGCGTAGTGTCCGGTGTTTCTTGAGAGTTTACGGTTGGTTTTACAACTTGTGTATCAATCACCACCTTCAAGGGCGATTCAGAAGTCTCGATATTTCCGGCATCATCCGTGACTTGTACTTTCAGTTTATAAGTATCGTCTGGCAAGTCATCCTTAGGTGTAAAGCTCCAGCTGCCGTCTGTTTTAACTGCATCTCCGGCGAGTTCTACATATACGTCCTTAGTCGTTTCAACAAGCACTACGACCTTGTTTACATCCGGGTCTACACCGAGATCAAAAACAGGTTTTTTCACGCTGGTTATTTGGTCGCTTGAATCTCCGCTATCAGACTCTTTATTTAGTTCCATCGTGGGGGTGCTAAGACTGGTGTCCAGCGTCAACTGGGTTAACTCAGTTTTTTCGTTACCGGCTTGGTCCGTCACGCTGGCCCTGACGGCGATCTCTCCATCCGCCAGCGAGCTCAGGTTCGCCTGCTCGACTTCCCATGCTTTCTTGCTGTCGTTGTAGGTCGCATTGGCGGTGACTTCCCCGCCCTTTTTGTCGGTGTAGGTCACAACCACGGTCTTGGCGTCACTGTCCACGCCACTGAGCGTGCTGCTGACATTAGTTTTTTCGCCGTTGTTGATCACCGAGTCGACCGTTACGCTCAGGTTGTTGTCGCTGTCGGCGCTGGTGTCCAGCGTCAGCTTGGCTGCAACGGTTTTGCTGTTACCGGCTGTGTCCGTCACCTTGGCTCTGACGGCGATCCATCCGCCAGCGCGCTCAGGTCCGCCTGCTCGACTTCCATGCTTTCTTGCTGTCGTTGTAGGTCGCATTGGCTGTGACTTTTTTGTCATTTTTGTCGGTGTAGGTCACAACCACGGTCTTGGCGTCACTGTCCACGCCGCTGAGCGTGCTGATGACCTGAGTTTTTCCGGCGTTGTTGATCACCGTGTCGACCGTGACGCTCAGGTTGTTGTCGCTGTCGGCGCTGGTGTCCAGCGTCAGCTTGGCTGCAACGGTTTTGCTGTTACCGGCTGTGTCCGTCACCTTGGCTCTGACTGTCCCATCCGCCAGCGCGCTCAGGTCCGCCTGCTCGACTTCCATGCTTGCTGTCGTTGTAGGTCGCATTGGCTGTGACTTTTTTGTCATCTTTGTCGGTGTAGGTCACAACCACGGTCTTGGCGTCACTGTCCACGCCGCTGAGCGTGCTGATGACCTTTTTTCCGGCGTTGTTGATCACCGTGTCGACCGTGACGCTCAGGTTGTTGTCGTGTCGGCGCTGGTGTCCAGCGTCAGCTTGGTTGCAACGTTTTGCTGTTACCGGCTGGGTCCGTCACCTTGGCGCTGACGCGGATCTCACCATCCGCCAGCGAGCTCAGGTTCGCCTGGCCGACTTCCCATGCTTTCTTGCTGTCGTTGTAGGTTGCATTGGCGGTGATTTTTTTGTCATTTTTGTCGGTGAAGGTCACTGCGACGGTGTCGGCGTCACTGTCCACGCCGCTGAGCGTGCTGATGACCTGAGTTTTTCCGCCGTTGTTGATCACCGTGTCGACCGTGACGCTCAGGTTGTTGTCGCTGTCGGCGCTGGTGTCCAGCGTCAGCTTGGCTGCAACGGTTTTGCTGTTACCGGCTGTGTCCGTCACCTGGCGCTGACGCGGATCTCACCATCCGCCAGCGAGCTCAGGTTCGCCTGGCCGACTTCCCATGCTTTCTTGCTGTCGTTGTAGGTCGCATTGGCGGTGATTTTTTTGTCATTTTTGTCGGTGTAGGTCACAACCACGGTCTTGGCGTCACTGTCCACGCCACTGAGCGTGCTGCTGACCTCAGGCCGTTGTTGATCACCGTGTCGACGTGACGCTCAGGTTGTTGTCGCTGTCGGCGCTGGTGTCCAGCGTCAGCTTGGCTGCAACCGTTTTGCTGTTACCGCTGTGTCCGTCACCTTGGCTCTGACGGCGATGTCTCCATCCGCCAGCGCGCTCAGGTTGCTCGACTGTCCATGCTTTCTTGCTGTCGTTGTAGGTCGCATTGGCTGTGACTTTTTTGTCATTTTTGTCGGTGTAGGTCACAACCACGGTCTTGGCGTCACTGTCCACGCCGCTGAGCGTGCTGATGACCTGAGTTTTTCCGGCGTTGTTGATCACCGTGTCGACCGTGACGCTCAGGTTGTTGTCGGTGTCGGCGCTGGTGTCCAGCGTCAGCTTGGTTGCAACGGTTTTGCTGTTACCGGCTGGGTCCGTCACCTTGACGCTGACACTGATTTCACCATCCGCCAGCGAGCTCAGGTTCGCCTTTTCGACTTTCCATTGTTTGTTGATTGCGTCGTAAGTCGTATTGGCGGGGACTTCTTTGCCATCTTTGTCGGTGTAGGTCACCACCACGGTCTTGGCGTCACTGTCCACGCCGCTGAGCGTGGTGATGACCTTAGTTTTTCCATCGTCGTTAATCACCGGGGCGACCGTGACGCTCAGGTTGTTGTCGGTGTCGGCGCTGGTGTCCAGCGTCAAGTCGGTTGAATCCGTTTTTTCGTTACCGGCTTGGTCCGTCACGCTGGCCCTGACGGCGATCTCTCCATCCGCCAGCGAGCTCAGGTTCGCCTGCTCGACTTCCCATGCTTTCTTGCTGTCGTTGTAGGTCGCATTGGCGGTGACTTCCCCGTCATTTTTGTCGGTGTAGGTCACAACCACGGTCTTGGCGTCACTGTCCACGCCACTGAGCGTGCTGCTGACCTTAGTTTTTTCGCCGTTGTTGATCACCGAGTCGACCGTTACGGTCAGCTTGTTGTCGTCGCTGTCGGCGCTGGTGTCCAGCGTCAAGTCGGTTGAATCAGTTTTTTCGTTACCGGCTTGGTCCGTCACGCTGGCGCTGACGGCGATCTCACCATCCGCCAGCGAGCTCAGGTTCGCCTGCTCGACTTCCCATGCTTTCTTGCTGTCGTTGTAGGTCGCATTGGCGGTGATTTTTTTGTCATTTTTGTCGGTGTAGGTCACAACCACGGTCTTGGCGTCACTGTCCACGCCACTGAGCGTGCTGCTGACCTGAGTTTTTTCGTCGTCGTTGATCACCGAGTCGACCTTCACGGTCAGCTTGTCGTCGTCGCTGTCGGCGCTGGTGTCCAGCGTCAAGTCGGTTGAATCAGTTTTTTCGTTACCGGCTTGGTCCGTCACGCTGGCGCTGACGGCGATCTTACCATCCGCCAGCGAGCTCAGGTTCGCCTGCTCGACTTCCCATGCTTTCTTGCTGTCGTTGTAGGTCGCATTGGCGGTGATTTTTTTGTCATTTTTGTCGGTGTAGGTCACAACCACGGTCTTGGCGTCACTGTCCACGCCACTGAGCGTGCTGCTGACCTCAGTTTTTTCGCCGTTGTTGATCACCGAGTCGACCGTTACGGTCAGCTTGTTCTCGTCGCTGTCGGCGCTGGTGTCCAGCGTCAAGTCGGTTGAATCAGTTTTTTTGTTACCGGCTTGGTCCGTCACGCTGGCGCTGACGGCGATCTCACCATCCGCCAGCGAGCTCAGGTTCGCCTGCTCGACTTCCCATGCTTTCTTGCTGTCGTTGTAGGTCGCATTGGCTCTGACTTCCCCGCCCTTTTTGTCGGTGTAGGTCACAACCACGGTCTTGGCGTCACTGTCCACGCCACTGAGCGTGCTGCTGACCTCAGTTTTTTCGCCGTTGTTGATCACCGAGTCGACCGTTACGCTCAGGTTGTTGTCGCTGTCGGCGCTGGTGTCCAGCGTCAAGTCGGTTGAATCAGTTTTTTTGTTACCGGCTTGGTCCGTCACGCTGGCGCTGACGGCGATCTCACCATCCGCCAGCGAGCTCAGGTTCGCCTGCTCGACTTCCCATTCTTTCTTGCTGTCGTTGTAGGTCGCATTGGCGGTGATTTTTTTGTCATTTTTGTCGGTGTAGGTCACAACCACGGTCTTGGCGTCACTGTCCACGCCACTGAGCGTGCTGCTGACCTTAGTTTTTTCGCCGTTGTTGATCACCGAGTCGACCGTTCACGCTCAGGTTGTTGTCGTCGCTGTCGGCGCTGGTGTCCAGCGTCAAGTCGGTTGAATCAGTTTTTTCGTTACCGGCTTGGTCCGTCACGCTGGCGCTGACGGCGATCTCACCATCCGCCAGCGAGCTCAGGTTCGCCTGCTCGACTTCCCATGCTTTCTTGCTGTCGTTGTAGGTCGCATTGGCGGTGATTTTTTTGTCATTTTTGTCGGTGTAGGTCACAACCACGGTCTTGGCGTCACTGTCCACGCCACTGAGCGTGCTGCTGACCTCAGTTTTTTCGCCGTTGTTGATCACCGAGTCGACCGTTACGGTCAGCTTGTTGTCGCTGTCGGCGCTGGTGTCCAGCGTCAAGTCGGTTGAATCAGTTTTTTCGTTACCGGCTTGGTCCGTCACGCTGGCCCTGACGGCGATCTCACCATCCGCCAGCGAGCTCAGGTTCGCCTGCTCGACTTCCCATGCTTTCTTGCTGTCGTTGTAGGTCGCATTGGCGGTGATTTTTTTGTCATTTTTGTCGGTGTAGGTCACAACCACGGTCTTGGCGTCACTGTCCACGCCACTGAGCGTGCTGCTGACCTTAGTTTTTCCGTCGTTGTTGATCACCGAGTCGACCTTCACGGTCAGCTTGTCGTCGTCGCTGTCGGCGCTGGTGTCCAGCGTCAAGTCGGTTGAATCAGTTTTTTCGTTACCGGCTTGGTCCGTCACGCTGGCGCTGACGGCGATCTCACCATCCGCCAGCGAGCTCAGGTTCGCCTGCTCGACTTCCCATGCTTTCTTGCTGTCGTTGTAGGTCGCATTGGCGGTGATTTTTTTGTCATTTTTGTCGGTGTAGGTCACAACCACGGTCTTGGCGTCACTGTCCACGCCACTGAGCGTGCTTATGACCTTAGTTTTTTCGCCGTTGTTGATCACCGAGTCGACCGTTACGGTCAGCTTCTTCTCGTCGCTGTCGGCGCTGGTGTCCAGCATCAAGTCGGTTGAATCAGTTTTTTCGTTACCGGCTTGGTCCGTCACGCTGGCGCTGACGGCGATCTTACCATCCGCCAGCGAGCTCAGGTTCGCCTGCTCGACTTCCCATGCTTTCTTGCTGTCGTTGTAGGTCGCATTGACGGTGATTTTTTTGTCATTTTTGTCGGTGTAGGTCACAACCACGGTCTTGGCGTCACTGTCCACGCCACTGAGCGTGCTGCTGACCTGAGTTTTTTCGTCGTCGTTGATCACCGAGTCGACCTTCACGGTCAGCTTGTCGTCGTCGCTCGGCGCTGGTGTCCAGCGTCAAGTCGGTTGAATCAGTTTTTTCGTTACCGGCTTGGTCCGTCACGCTGGCGCTGACGGCGATCTCACCATCCGCCAGCGAGCTCAGGTTCGCCTGCTCGACTTCCCATGCTTTCTTGCTGTCGTTGTAGGTCGCATTGGCGGTGATTTTTTTGTCATTTTTGTCGGTGTAGGTCACAACCACGGTCTTGGCGTCACTGTCCACGCCACTGAGCGTGCTGCTGACCTCAGTTTTTTCGCCGTTGTTGATCACCGAGTCGACCGTTACGCTCAGGTTGTTGTCGCTGTCGGCGCTGGTGTCCAGCGTCAAGTCGGTTGAATCAGTTTTTTCGTTACCGGCTTGGTCCGTCACGCTGGCGCTGACGGCGATCTCACCATCCGCCAGCGAGCTCAGGTTCGCCTGCTCGACTTCCCATGCTTTCTTGCTGTCGTTGTAGGTCGCATTGGCTCTGACTTCCCCGCCCTTTTTGTCGGTGTAGGTCACAACCACGGTCTTGGCGTCACTGTCCACGCCACTGAGCGTGCTGCTGACCTCAGTTTTTTCGCCGTTGTTGATCACCGAGTCGACCGTTACGCTCAGGTTGTTGTCGCTGTCGGCGCTGGTGTCCAGCGTCAAGTCGGTTGAATCAGTTTTTTCGTTACCGGCTTGGTCCGTCACGCTGGCGCTGACGGCGATCTCACCATCCGCCAGCGAGCTCAGGTTCGCCTGCTCGACTTCCCATGCTTTCTTGCTGTCGTTGTAGGTCGCATTGGCGGTGATTTTTTTGTCATTTTTGTCGGTGTAGGTCACAACCACGGTCTTGGCGTCACTGTCCACGCCACTGAGCGTGCTGCTGACCTTAGTTTTTTCGCCGTTGTTGATCACCGAGTCGACCGTTACGCTCAGGTTGTTGTCGCTGTCGGCGCTGGTGTCCAGCGTCAAGTCGGTTGAATCAGTTTTTTCGTTACCGGCTTGGTCCGTCACGCTGGCGCTGACGGCGATCTCACCATCCGCCAGCGAGCTCAGGTTCGCCTGCTCGACTTCCCATGCTTTCTTGCTGTCGTTGTAGGTCTTCCCATGCTTTTTGTCGGTTGGTCACAACCACGGTCTTGGCGTCACTGTTGTCAGTCGGTTGAATCAGTTTTTTCGTTACCGGCTTGGTCCGTCACGCTGGCGCTGACGTCGCATTGGCGGTGATTTTTTTGTCATTTTTGTCGGTGTAGGTCACAACCACGGTCTTGGCGTCACTGTCCACGCCACTGAGCGTGCTGCTGACCTGAGTTTTTTCGCCGTTGTTGATCACCGAGTCGACCGTTACGCTCAGGTTGTCGTCGTCGCTGTCGGCGCTGGTGTCCAGCGTCAAGTCGGTTGAATCAGTTTTTTCGTTACCGGCTTGGTCCGTCACGCTGGCGCTGACGGCGATCTCACCATCCGCCAGCGAGCTCAGGTTCGCCTGCTCGACTTCCCATGCTTTCTTGCTGTCGTTGTAGGTCGCATTGGCGGTGATTTTTTTGTCATTTTTGTCGGTGTAGGTCACAACCACGGTCTTGGCGTCACTGTCCACGCCACTGAGCGTGCTGCTGACCTCAGTTTTTTCGCCGTTGTTGATCACCGAGTCGACCGTTACGCTCAGGTTGTTGTCGCTGTCGGCGCTGGTGTCCAGCGTCAAGTCGGTTGAATCAGTTTTTTTGTTACCGGCTTGGTCCGTCACGCTGGCGCTGACGGCGATCTCACCATCCGCCAGCGAGCTCAGGTTCGCCTGCTCGACTTCCCATGCTTTCTTGCTGTCGTTGTAGGTCGCATTGGCTCTGACTTCCCCGCCCTTTTTGTCGGTGTAGGTCACAACCACGGTCTTGGCGTCACTGTCCACGCCACTGAGCGTGCTGCTGACCTCAGTTTTTTCGCCGTTGTTGATCACCGAGTCGACCGTTACGCTCAGGTTGTTGTCGCTGTCGGCGCTGGTGTCCAGCGTCAAGTCGGTTGAATCAGTTTTTTGTTACCGGCTTGGTCCGTCACGCTGGCCCTGACGGCGATCTCACCATCCGCCAGCGAGCTCAGGTTCGCCTGCTCGACTTCCCATTCTTTCTTGCTGTCGTTGTAGGTCGCATTGGCGGTGATTTTTTTGTCATTTTTGTCGGTGTAGGTCACAACCACGGTCTTGGCGTCACTGTCCACGCCACTGAGCGTGCTGCTGACCTTAGTTTTTCCGCGTTGTTGATCACCGTGTCGACCGTGACGCTCAGGTTGTTGTCGCTGTCGGCGCTGGTGTCCAGCGTCAAGTCGGTTGAATCAGTTTTTTCGTTACCGGCTTGGTCCGTCACGCTGGCGCTGACGGCGATCTCACCATCCGCCAGCGAGCTCAGGTTCGCCTGCTCGACTTCCCATGCTTTCTTGCTGTCGTTGTAGGTCGCATTGGCTCTGACTTCCCCGCCCTTTTTGTCGGTGTAGGTCACAACCACGGTCTTGGCGTCACTGTCCACGCCACTGAGCGTGCTGCTGACCTTAGTTTTTTCGCCGTTGTTGATCACCGAGTCGACCGTTACGCTCAGGTTGTTGTCGCTGTCGGCGCTGGTGTCCAGCGTCAAGTCGGTTGAATCAGTTTTTTCGTTACCGGCTTGGTCCGTCACGCTGGCCCTGACGGCGATCTCACCATCCGCCAGCGAGCTCAGGTTCGCCTGCTCGACTTCCCATGCTTTCTTGCTGTCGTTGTAGGTCGCATTGGCGGTGATTTTTTTGTCATTTTTGTCGGTGTAGGTCACAACCACGGTCTTGGCGTCACTGTCCACGCCACTGAGCGTGCTGCTGACCTTAGTTTTTTCGCCGTTGTTGATCACCGAGTCGACCGTTACGCTCAGGTTGTTGTCGCTGTCGGCGCTGGTGTCCAGCGTCAAGTCGGTTGAATCAGTTTTTTCGTTACCGGCTTGGTCCGTCACGCTGGCGCTGACGGCGATCTCACCATCCGCCAGCGAGCTCAGGTTCGCCTGCTCGACTTCCCATGCTTTCTTGCTGTCGTTGTAGGTCGCATTGGCGGTGATTTTTTTGTCATTTTTGTCGGTGTAGGTCACAACCACGGTCTTGGCGTCACTGTCCACGCCACTGAGCGTGCTTATGACCTTAGTTTTTTCGCCGTTGTTGATCACCGAGTCGACCGTTACGGTCAGCTTGTTGTCGTCGCTGTCGGCGCTGGTGTCCAGCGTCAAGTCGGTTGAATCAGTTTTTTCGTTACCGGCTTGGTCCGTCACGCTGGCGCTGACGGCGATCTCACCATCCGCCAGCGAGCTCAGGTTCGCCTGCTCGACTTCCCATGCTTTCTTGCTGTCGTTGTAGGTCGCATTGGCGGTGATTTTTTTGTCATTTTTGTCGGTGTAGGTCACAACCACGGTCTTGGCGTCACTGTCCACGCCACTGAGCGTGCTGCTGACCTTAGTTTTTTCGCCGTTGTTGATCACCGAGTCGACCGTTCACGGTCAGCTTGTTGTCGTCTGTCGGCGCTGGTGTCCAGCGTCAAGTCGGTTGAATCAGTTTTTTCGTTACCGGCTTGGTCCGTCACGCTGGCCCTGACGGCGATCTCTCCATCCGCCAGCGAGCTCAGGTTCGCCTGCTCGACTTCCCATGCTTTCTTGCTGTCGTTGTAGGTCGCATTGGCGGTGATTTTTTTGTCATTTTTGTCGGTGTAGGTCACAACCACGGTCTTGGCGTCACTGTCCACGCCACTGAGCGTGCTGCTGACCTCAGTTTTTTCGCCGTTGTTGATCACCGAGTCGACCGTTACGCTCAGGTTGTTCTCGTCGCTGTCGGCGCTGGTGTCCAGCGTCAAGTCGGTTGAATCAGTTTTTTCGTTACCGGCTTGGTCCGTCACGCTGGCCCTGACGGCGATCTCTCCATCCGCCAGCGAGCTCAGGTTCGCCTGCTCGACTTCCCATGCTTTCTTGCTGTCGTTGTAGGTCGCATTGGCTCTGACTTCCCCGCCCTTTTTGTCGGTGTAGGTCACAACCACGGTCTTGGCGTCACTGTCCACGCCACTGAGCGTGCTGCTGACCTTAGTTTTTTCGCCGTTGTTGATCACCGAGTCGACCGTCACGCTCAGGTTGTTGTCGCTGTCGGCGCTGGTGTCCAGCGTCAAGTCGGTTGAATCAGTTTTTTCGTTACCGGCTTGGTCCGTCACGCTGGCCCTGACGGCGATCTCTCCATCCGCCAGCGAGCTCAGGTTCGCCTGCTCGACTTCCCATGCTTTCTTGCTGTCGTTGTAGGTCGCATTGGCGGTGACTTTTTTGTCATTTTTGTCGGTGTAGGTCACAACCACGGTCTTGGCGTCACTGTCCACGCCACTGAGCGTGCTGCTGACCTTAGTTTTTTCGTCGTTGTTGATCACCGAGTCGACCGTTACGCTCAGGTTGTTGTCGCTGTCGGCGCTGGTGTCCAGCGTCAGCTTGGCTGCAACGGTTTTGCTGTTACCGGCTTGGTCCGTCACCTTGGCGCTGACACTGATTTCACCATCCGCCAGCGAGCTCAGGTTCGCCTGCTCGACTTCCCATGCTTTCTTGCTGTCGTTGTAGGTCGCATTGGCTCTGACTTCCCCGCCCTTTTTGTCGGTGTAGGTCACAACCACGGTCTTGGCGTCACTGTCCACGCCACTGAGCGTGCTGCTGACCTTAGTTTTTTCGCCGTTGTTGATCACCGTTCGACCGTTACGCTCAGGTTGTTGTCGCTGTCGGCGCTGGTGTCCAGCGTCAGCTTGGCTGCAACGGTTTTGCTGTTACCGGCTGTGTCCGTCACCTTGGCGCTGACACTGATTTCACCATCCGCCAGCGAGCTCAGGTTCGCCTGCTCGACTTCCCATGTTTTCTTGCTGTCGTTGTAGGTCGCATTGGCTCTGACTTCCCCGCCCTTTTTGTCGGTGTAGGTCACAACCACGGTCTTGGCGTCACTGTCCACGCCACTGAGCGTGCTGCTGACATTAGTTTTTTCGCCGTTGTTGATCACCGTGTCGACCGTTACGCTCAGGTTGTTGTCGCTGTCGGCGCTGGTGTCCAGCGTCAGCTTGGCTGCAACGGTTTTGCTGTTACCGGCTGTGTCCGTCACCTTGGCGCTGACACTGATTTCACCATCCGCCAGCGAGCTCAGGTTCGCCTGCTCGACTTCCCATGCTTTCTTGCTGTCGTTGTAGGTCGCATTGGCTCTGACTTCCCCGCCCTTTTTGTCGGTGTAGGTCACAACCACGGTCTTGGCGTCACTGTCCACGCCACTGAGCGTGCTGCTGACCTTAGTTTTTTCGCCGTTGTTGATCACCGAGTCGACCGTTACGCTCAGGTTGTTGTCGCTGTCGGCGCTGGTGTCCAGCGTCAAGTCGGTTGAATCCGTTTTTTCGTTACCGGCTTGGTCCGTCACGCTGGCCCTGACGGCGATCTCACCATCCGCCAGCGAGCTCAGGTTCGCCTGCTCGACTTCCCATGCTTTCTTGCTGTCGTTGTAGGTCGCATTGGCTCTGACTTCCCCGCCCTTTTTGTCGGTGTAGGTCACAACCACGGTCTTGGCGTCACTGTCCACGCCACTGAGCGTGCTGCTGACATTAGTTTTTTCGCCGTTGTTGATCACCGAGTCGACCGTTACGCTCAGGTTGTTGTCGCTGTCGGCGCTGGTGTCCAGCGTCAAGTCGGTTGAATCAGTTTTTTCGTTACCGGCTTGGTCCGTCACGCTGGCCCTGACGGCGATCTCTCCATCCGCCAGCGAGCTCAGGTTCGCCTGCTCGACTTCCCATGCTTTCTTGCTGTCGTTGTAGGTCGCATTGGCTCTGACTTCCCCGCCCTTTTTGTCGGTGTAGGTCACAACCACGGTCTTGGCGTCACTGTCCACGCCACTGAGCGTGCTGCTGACCTTAGTTTTTTCGCCGTTGTTGATCACCGTGTCGACCGTTACGCTCAGGTTGTTGTCGCTGTCGGCGCTGGTGTCCAGCGTCAAGTCGGTTGAATCAGTTTTTTCGTTACCGGCTTGGTCCGTCACGCTGGCCCTGACGGCGATCTCACCATCCGCCAGCGAGCTCAGGTTCGCCTGCTCGACTTCCCATGCTTTCTTGCTGTCGTTGTAGGTCGCATTGGCTCTGACTTCCCCGCCCTTTTTGTCGGTGTAGGTCACAACCACGGTCTTGGCGTCACTGTCCACGCCACTGAGCGTGCTGCTGACATTAGTTTTTTCGCCGTTGTTGATCACCGAGTCGACCGTTACGCTCAGGTTGTTGTCGCTGTCGGCGCTGGTGTCCAGCGTCAAGTCGGTTGAATCAGTTTTTTCGTTACCGGCTTGGTCCGTCACGCTGGCCCTGACGGCGATCTCTCCATCCGCCAGCGAGCTCAGGTTCGCCTGCTCGACTTCCCATGCTTTCTTGCTGTCGTTGTAGGTCGCATTGGCGGTGATTTTTTTGTCATTTTTGTCGGTGTAGGTCACAACCACGGTCTTGGCGTCACTGTCCACGCCACTGAGCGTGCTGCTGACCTTAGTTTTTTCGCCGTTGTTGATCACCGAGTCGACCGTTACGGTCAGCTTGTTCGTCGCTGTCGGCGCTGGTGTCCAGCGTCAAGTCGGTTGAATCAGTTTTTTCGTTACCGGCTTGGTCCGTCACGCTGGCCCTGACGGCGATCTCACCATCCGCCAGCGAGCTCAGGTTCGCCTGCTCGACTTCCCATGCTTTCTTGCTGTCGTTGTAGGTCGCATTGGCGGTGATTTTTTTGTCATTTTTGTCGGTGTAGGTCACAACCACGGTCTTGGCGTCACTGTCCACGCCACTGAGCGTGCTGCTGACCTTAGTTTTTTCGCCGTTGTTGATCACCGAGTCGACCGTTACGCTCAGGTTGTTGTCGCTGTCGGCGCTGGTGTCCAGCGTCAAGTCGGTTGAATCAGTTTTTTCGTTACCGGCTTGGTCCGTCACGCTGGCGCTGACGGCGATCTCACCATCCGCCAGCGAGCTCAGGTTCGCCTGCTCGACTTCCCATGCTTTCTTGCTGTCGTTGTAGGTCGCATTGGCTCTGACTTCCCCGCCCTTTTTGTCGGTGTAGGTCACAACCACGGTCTTGGCGTCACTGTCCACGCCACTGAGCGTGCTGCTGACCTTAGTTTTTTCGCCGTTGTTGATCACCGAGTCGACCGTTACGCTCAGGTTGTTGTCGCTGTCGGCGCTGGTGTCCAGCGTCAAGTCGGTTGAATCAGTTTTTTCGTTACCGGCTTGGTCCGTCACGCTGGCCCTGACGGCGATCTCACCATCCGCCAGCGAGCTCAGGTTCGCCTGCTCGACTTCCCATGCTTTCTTGCTGTCGTTGTAGGTCGCATTGGCGGTGATTTTTTTGTCATTTTTGTCGGTGTAGGTCACAACCACGGTCTTGGCGTCACTGTCCACGCCACTGAGCGTGCTGCTGACCTTAGTTTTTTCGCCGTTGTTGATCACCGAGTCGACCGTTCACGGTCAGCTTGTTGTCGTCGCTGTCGGCGCTGGTGTCCAGCGTCAAGTCGGTTGAATCAGTTTTTTCGTTACCGGCTTGGTCCGTCACGCTGGCCCTGACGGCGATCTCTCCATCCGCCAGCGAGCTCAGGTTCGCCTGCTCGACTTCCCATGCTTTCTTGCTGTCGTTGTAGGTCGCATTGGCGGTGATTTTTTTGTCATTTTTGTCGGTGTAGGTCACAACCACGGTCTTGGCGTCACTGTCCACGCCACTGAGCGTGCTGCTGACCTTAGTTTTTTCGCCGTTGTTGATCACCGAGTCGACCGTTACGCTCAGGTTGTTGTCGCTGTCGGCGCTGGTGTCCAGCGTCAGCTTGGCTGCAACGGTTTTGCTGTTACCGGCTGTGTCCGTCACCTTGGCGCTGACACTGATTTCACCATCCGCCAGCGAGCTCAGGTTCGCCTTTTCAACTTTCCATTGTTTGTTGATTGCGTCGTAAGTCGTATTGGCGAGGACTTCTTTCCCATCTTTGTCGGTGTAGGTCACCACCACGGTCTTGGCGTCACTGTCCACGCCACTGAGCGTGCTGCTGACCTCAGTTTTTTCGCCGTTGTTGATCACCGAGTCGACCGTTACGCTCAGGTTGTTGTCGCTGTCGGCGCTGGTGTCCAGCGTCAAGTCGGTTGAATCCGTTTTTTCGTTACCGGCTGGTCCGTCACGCTGGCCCTGACGGCGATCTCACCATCCGCCAGCGAGCTCAGGTTCGCCTGGCCGACTTCCCATGCTTTCTTGCTGTCGTTGTAGGTCGCATTGGCTCTGACTTCCCCGCCCTTTTTGTCGGTGTAGGTCACAACCACGGTCTTGGCGTCACTGTCCACGCCACTGAGCGTGCTGCTGACCTGAGTTTTTTCGCCGTTGTTGATCACCGAGTCGACCGTTACGCTCAGGTTGTTGTCGCTGTCGGCGCTGGTGTCCAGCGTCAGCTTGGCTGCAACGGTTTTGCTGTTACCGGCTGTGTCCGTCACCTTGGCGCTGACACTGATCTCACCATCCGCCAGCGAGCTCAGGTTCGCCTGCTCGACTTCCCATGCTTTCTTGCTGTCGTTGTAGGTCGCATTGGCGGTGACTTTTTTGTCATTTTTGTCGGTGTAGGTCACAACCACGGTCTTGGCGTCACTGTCCACGCCACTGAGCGTGCTGCTGACCTTAGTTTTTTCGCCGTTGTTGATCACCGAGTCGACCGTTACGCTCAGGTTGTTGTCGCTGTCGGCGCTGGTGTCCAGCGTCAAGTCGGTTGAATCAGTTTTTTCGTTACCGGCTTGGTCCGTCACGCTGGCCCTGACGGCGATCTCACCATCCGCCAGCGAGCTCAGGTTCGCCTGCTCGACTTCCCATGCTTTCTTGCTGTCGTTGTAGGTCGCATTGGCTCTGACTTCCCCGCCCTTTTTGTCGGTGTAGGTCACAACCACGGTCTTGGCGTCACTGTCCACGCCACTGAGCGTGCTGCTGACCTTAGTTTTTTCGCCGTTGTTGATCACCGAGTCGACCGTTACGCTCAGGTTGTTGTCGCTGTCGGCGCTGGTGTCCAGCGTCAAGTCGGTTGAATCAGTTTTTTCGTTACCGGCTTGGTCCGTCACGCTGGCCCTGACGGCGATCTCACCATCCGCCAGCGAGCTCAGGTTCGCCTGCTCGACTTCCCATGCTTTCTTGCTGTCGTTGTAGGTCGCATTGGCTCTGACTTCCCCGCCCTTTTTGTCGGTGTAGGTCACAACCACGGTCTTGGCGTCACTGTCCACGCCACTGAGCGTGCTGCTGACCTTAGTTTTTTCGCCGTTGTTGATCACCGAGTCGACCGTTACGCTCAGGTTGTTGTCGCTGTCGGCGCTGGTGTCCAGCGTCAAGTCGGTTGAATCAGTTTTTTCGTTACCGGCTTGGTCCGTCACGCTGGCGCTGACGGCGATCTCACCATCCGCCAGCGAGCTCAGGTTCGCCTGCTCGACTTCCCATGCTTTCTTGCTGTCGTTGTAGGTCGCATTGGCTCTGACTTCCCCGCCCTTTTTGTCGGTGTAGGTCACAACCACGGTCTTGGCGTCACTGTCCACGCCACTGAGCGTGCTGCTGACCTTAGTTTTTTCGCCGTTGTTGATCACCGTGTCGACCGTTACGCTCAGGTTGTTGTCGCTGTCGGCGCTGGTGTCCAGCGTCAAGTCGGTTGAATCAGTTTTTTCGTTACCGGCTTGGTCCGTCACGCTGGCCCTGACGGCGATCTCTCCATCCGCCAGCGAGCTCAGGTTCGCCTGCTCGACTTCCCATGCTTTCTTGCTGTCGTTGTAGGTCGCATTGGCTCTGACTTTTTTGTCATTTTTGTCGGTGTAGGTCACAACCACGGTCTTGGCGTCACTGTCCACGCCACTGAGCGTGCTGATGACCTGAGTTTTTCCGGCGTTGTTGATCACCGTGTCGACCGTTACGCTCAGGTTGTTGTCGCTGTCGGCGCTGGTGTCCAGCGTCAAGTCGGTTGAATCAGTTTTTTCGTTACCGGCTTGGTCCGTCACGCTGGCCCTGACGGCGATCTCTCCATCCGCCAGCGAGCTCAGGTTCGCCTGCTCGACTTCCCATGCTTTCTTGCTGTCGTTGTAGGTCGCATTGGCGGTGACTTTTTTGTCATTTTTGTCGGTGTAGGTCACAACCACGGTCTTGGCGTCACTGTCCACGCCACTGAGCGTGCTGCTGACCTTAGTTTTTTCGCCGTTGTTGATCACCGAGTCGACCGTTACGCTCAGGTTGTTGTCGCTGTCGGCGCTGGTGTCCAGCGTCAAGTCGGTTGAATCAGTTTTTTCGTTACCGGCTTGGTCCGTCACGCTGGCGCTGACGGCGATCTCACCATCCGCCAGCGAGCTCAGGTTCGCCTGCTCGACTTCCCATGCTTTCTTGCTGTCGTTGTAGGTCGCATTGGCGGTGATTTTTTTGTCATTTTTGTCGGTGTAGGTCACAACCACGGTCTTGGCGTCACTGTCCACGCCACTGAGCGTGCTGCTGACCTTAGTTTTTTCCCGTCGTTGATCACCGAGTCGACCTTCACGGTCAGCTTGTTGTCGTCGCTGTCGGCGCTGGTGTCCAGCGTCAAGTCGGTTGAATCAGTTTTTTCGTTACCGGCTTGGTCCGTCACGCTGGCCCTGACGGCGATCTCACCATCCGCCAGCGAGCTCAGGTTCGCCTGCTCGACTTCCCATGCTTTCTTGCTGTCGTTGTAGGTCGCATTGGCTCTGACTTCCCCGCCCTTTTTGTCGGTGTAGGTCACAACCACGGTCTTGGCGTCACTGTCCACGCCACTGAGCGTGCTGCTGACCTTAGTTTTTTCGCCGTTGTTGATCACCGAGTCGACCGTTACGCTCAGGTTGTTGTCGTCGCTGTCGGCGCTGGTGTCCAGCGTCAAGTCGGTTGAATCAGTTTTTTCGTTACCGGCTTGGTCCGTCACGCTGGCGCTGACGGCGATCTCACCATCCGCCAGCGAGCTCAGGTTCGCCTGCTCGACTTCCCATGCTTTCTTGCTGTCGTTGTAGGTCGCATTGGCGGTGATTTTTTTGTCATTTTTGTCGGTGTAGGTCACAACCACGGTCTTGGCGTCACTGTCCACGCCACTGAGCGTGCTGCTGACCTTAGTTTTTTCGCGTTGTTGATCACCGAGTCGACCTTCACGGTCAGCTTGTTGTCGTCGCTGTCGGCGCTGGTGTCCAGCGTCAAGTCGGTTGAATCGTTTTTTCGTTACCGGCTTGGTCCGTCACGCTGGCGCTGACGGCGATCTCACCATCCGCCAGCGAGCTCAGGTTCGCCTGCTCGACTTCCCATGCTTTCTTGCTGTCGTTGTAGGTCGCATTGGCGGTGATTTTTTTGTCATTTTTGTCGGTGTAGGTCACAACCACGGTCTTGGCGTCACTGTCCACGCCACTGAGCGTGCTGCTGACCTTAGTTTTTCCGTCGTTGTTGATCACCGAGTCGACCGTTACGCTCAGGTTGTTCGTCGCTGTCGGCGCTGGTGTCCAGCGTCAAGTCGGTTGAATCAGTTTTTTCGTTACCGGCTTGGTCCGTCACGCTGGCGCTGACGGCGATCTCACCATCCGCCAGCGAGCTCAGGTTCGCCTGCTCGACTTCCCATGCTTTCTTGCTGTCGTTGTAGGTCGCATTGGCTCTGACTTCCCCGCCCTTTTTGTCGGTGTAGGTCACAACCACGGTCTTGGCGTCACTGTCCACGCCACTGAGCGTGCTGCTGACCTTAGTTTTTTCGCCGTTGTTGATCACCGAGTCGACCGTTACGCTCAGGTTGTTGTCGCTGTCGGCGCTGGTGTCCAGCGTCAAGTCGGTTGAATCAGTTTTTTCGTTACCGGCTTGGTCCGTCACGCTGGCCCTGACGGCGATCTCACCATCCGCCAGCGAGCTCAGGTTCGCCTGCTCGACTTCCCATGCTTTCTTGCTGTCGTTGTAGGTCGCATTGGCGGTGATTTTTTTGTCATTTTTGTCGGTGTAGGTCACAACCACGGTCTTGGCGTCACTGTCCACGCCACTGAGCGTGCTGCTGACCTTAGTTTTTTCGCCGTTGTTGATCACCGTGTCGACCGTTACGCTCAGGTTGTTGTCGCTGTCGGCGCTGGTGTCCAGCGTCAAGTCGGTTGAATCAGTTTTTTCGTTACCGGCTTGGTCCGTCACGCTGGCGCTGACGGCGATCTCTCCATCCGCCAGCGAGCTCAGGTTCGCCTGCTCGACTTCCCATGCTTTCTTGCTGTCGTTGTAGGTCGCATTGGCTCTGACTTTTTTGTCATTTTTGTCGGTGTAGGTCACAACCACGGTCTTGGCGTCACTGTCCACGCCACTGAGCGTGCTGCTGACCTTAGTTTTTTCGCCGTTGTTGATCACCGTGTCGACCGTTACGCTCAGGTTGTTGTCGCTGTCGGCGCTGGTGTCCAGCGTCAAGTCGGTTGAATCAGTTTTTTCGTTACCGGCTTGGTCCGTCACGCTGGCGCTGACGGCGATCTCACCATCCGCCAGCGAGCTCAGGTTCGCCTGCTCGACTTCCCATGCTTTCTTGCTGTCGTTGTAGGTCGCATTGGCTCTGACTTTTTTGTCATTTTTGTCGGTGTAGGTCACAACCACGGTCTTGGCGTCACTGTCCACGCCACTGAGCGTGCTGCTGACCTTAGTTTTTTCGCCGTTGTTGATCACCGAGTCGACCGTTACGCTCAGGTTGTTGTCGCTGTCGGCGCTGGTGTCCAGCGTCAAGTCGGTTGAATCAGTTTTTTCGTTACCGGCTTGGTCCGTCACGCTGGCGCTGACGGCGATCTCACCATCCGCCAGCGAGCTCAGGTTCGCCTGCTCGACTTCCCATTCTTTCTTGCTGTCGTTGTAGGTCGCATTGGCGGTGATTTTTTTGTCATTTTTGTCGGTGTAGGTCACAACCACGGTCTTGGCGTCACTGTCCACGCCACTGAGCGTGCTGCTGACCTTAGTTTTTCCGCCGTTGTTGATCACCGAGTCGACCGTTACGCTCAGGTTGTTGTCGCTGTCGGCGCTGGTGTCCAGCGTCAGCTTGGCTGCAACGGTTTTGCTGTTACCGGCTGTGTCCGTCACCTTGGCGCTGACGGCGATCTCACCATCCGCCAGCGAGCTCAGGTCCGCCTGCTCGACTTCCCATTCTTTCTTGCTGTCGTTGTAGGTCGCATTGGCGGTGACTTTTTTGTCATTTTTGTCGGTGTAGGTCACAACCACGGTCTTGGCGTCACTGTCCACGCCACTGAGCGTGCTGCTGACCTCAGTTTTTCCGGCGTTGTTGATCACCGTGTCGACCGTTACGCTCAGGTTGTTGTCGGTGTCGGCGCTGGTGTCCAGCGTCAGCTTGGCTGCAACGGTTTTGCTGTTACCGGCTGTGTCCGTCACCTTGGCGCTGACGCTGATCTCACCATCCGCCAGCGAGCTCAGGTTCGCCTGGCCGACTTCCCATTCTTTCTTGATGTCGTTGTAGGTCGCATTGGCGAGTGACTTCTTTCCCATTTTTGTCGGTGTAGGTCACCACCACGGTCTTGGCGTCACTGTCCACGCCACTGAGCGTGCTGCTGACCTCAGTTTTTTCGCCGTTGTTGATCACCGTGTCGACCGTTACGCTCAGGTTGTTGTCGCTGTCGGCGCTGGTGTCCAGCGTCAGCTTGGCTGCAACGGTTTTGCTGTTACCGGCTGTGTCCATCACCTCAGCGCTGACGCGGATCTCACCATCCGCCAGCGAGCTCAGGTTCGCCTGGCCGACTTCCCATGCTTTCTTGCTGTCGTTGTAGGTCGCATTGGCGGTGATTTTTTTGTCATTTTTGTCGGTGAAGGTCACTGCGACGGTGTCGGCGTCACTGTCCACGCCGCTGAGCGTGCTGATGACCTGAGTTTTTCCGGCGTTGTTGATCACCGTGTCGACCGTGACGCTCAGGTTGTCGTCGCTGTCGGCGCTGGTGTCCAGCGTAAAGTCGAAGCTATTGCTTTCAGAGGCATTACCGGCGGCATCGCTCTGGCGGATCTGAACTTGGTTCAAACCCTCTACGGGTGTGAAATCGGTTTGCCAGGTCTCCCCGTCATCGATGCTGTACTCAACGGTGGCACCCGCTTCCACACCGCTGAGGCTCAGTCCGCCCTCGCGGGTG